>NZ_REEZ01000001.1:0-686347 GCF_003990445.1 Pararhodobacter zhoushanensis
AAAGGGGATGGGGGGCCAAGCGCGCCGTGCCGCCGAATCACCCAGCCGCCCCCGGTGCGCTGAAGCGCACCCTACCCTGCGCCAAACCCGCGCGCAGGTTGCGGGTGATTGACTTCCCCCCGCGCCTCCGCTCAGTCTGCCCGCAATCAACGCTCAGGAGCCGCGCCATGTCCCACCCGCTTGTCACCGAAGCCGATGTCGAGGCCTACCAGCGCGACGGCGCGGTCGTTATTCGCGGGCTCTGGGCCGATTGGGTCGAACCCCTGCGCGCCGGGATCGCACGCAACATGGACGAACCGGGCCCTTATGCTGCCGAGAACCTCAAACCCGGCGAAGGCGGGCGATTCTTTGACGACTACTGTAACTGGGAACGCATTCCGGAATTCGCCGACGCGATCCGCCACTCGCCCGCCGCCGATGTCGCCGCGCAGCTGATGCGCTCGCAATCGGTGCAAATGTTCCACGATCATGTGCTGGTCAAGGAACCGGGCACCTCGAAACCGACGCCGTGGCATCAGGACGGGCCCTACTACTTTGTTGAGGGTCAGCAGACCGTCAGCTTCTGGTCGCCGCTCGACCCGGTGACCGACGCCACGCTGCGCTGCGTTGCCGGCTCGCATCTGTGGCCGAAGCCTGTGCTGCCGACGCGCTGGCTGGCCGAGACAAGCTTCTATCCCGATGAAGACGCCTATATGCCGGTCCCCGACCCCGATGCCGAGGGCATGAAGGTGCTGGAATGGGCGCTGGAGCCGGGGGATGCCGTGGCGTTCAACTTTCTGACCCTTCACGGCTCTCGCGGAAACACCACCCAGAACCGCCGCCGGGCGTTTTCGCTGCGGCTGGTGGGCGACGATGCGCGCTATGTCGAGCGCCCGGGGCGCACCTCGCCGCCCTACCCCGGCCATGACATGCAACCGGGCCAGCGGTTGCGCGAGGACTGGTTCCCGATGCTGCGCGGCGCATGAGCCGCCCGCAAAAGCACTCGCTGACCTTGCACGGCCACCGGACCTCGGTCTCGCTGGAGCCCGAGTTCTGGGACGCGTTCCGCGCGCTGGCCCGCACGCAGGACAAGGGCTTCAACGAGCTGGCCGCCGAAATCGACGAGGCGCGCGGCGATACCGGGCTGGCGACGGCGATCCGGCTGGCGGTGCTGCGCGATCTGCAAGCGCGAGACGGCTGAGCGCAACGGGCTGTTTGAACGCTGCGGGCGGGTGGCGCGACCCATGGGCATCATTCCAGAAGGAGCTGCCCCCATGTCGGTCTTCTCGACCCTGCCCAAATGCGTCGCCCTTGCATTGTTCGTGCTGCCCAGCCTGACGCCTACCGCCCTCGCCCAAAGCCGCGGCGGTGGTGGCGGCAGCGGCCCGGGTGAAGCTGCCGCACTCGACAATTGCGGCCCCGGCGCGATCACCTGCTACGCCACACAGGATGCCAACTGTCGCTCATCGGGTGGGTTCATCCGCCTGCGCATGACCTCAGCCGATGCGGTGACGCTGGAATGTACCAGCGACCGGAATGATCTGAACCGGGTCTTTGCGCAGGAGCGCGCGCAGACCACGACCTGCACTTCGGGTCATCTGTGCATCCGCCACGGCACCCGCACGGGGGACGCAACAAACATCTATCGCCAGATGGTCGGCGCCATGAACAGCTGCCTGCAGTCGCAGGGCTATCTCGAAGTGCACGCCATCCTGTCCGATGGGCCAAACACCTCGACCCTGTATGCAGGCTGCGTGCGCCGCGCCTGAGGCGGTTACAGGGCTTTGAGCCCGTCGCGATACCGGCGTGCGTTCTCTTGATAATGCACGCCGGACATCTGCAAGCGCTGGATCGCCGCGGCATCCAGTTCGCGCACGACTTTGCCCGGCGAGCCCATCACCAGACTGCCATCGGGGATCTCTTTGCCCTCGGTGATCAGCGCACCGGCACCGATCAGGCAGTTCTTGCCGATCTTCGCGCCGTTCAGGATCGTCGCGCCCATGCCGATCAGGGAATAGTCGCCAATGGTGCAGCCGTGCAGGATCACGTTATGGCCGATGGTGCAGCCGCGCCCGATGCTCAGCGGATAGCCCATGTCGGTGTGCAGCGTGCAGCCCTCCTGCACGTTCGAGCCCTCACCAATGTCGATCCACTCGTTATCCCCGCGCAGTGTGGCAGTGAACCAGACCGACGCGCCTGCAAGCAGCCGCACCTTGCCGATGACATTGGCATCCGGCGCCACCCAGGCCTGTGCATCAATCTCAGGGATCAGGTCGCCCAGGGCGTAGATCATTGGCGGTCTCCAAAGCTGCGGGTTTCGAATTCGCGGTTCAGGCCCCGCACGAAGTCGCTCAGACCGGGCTGTCGGTCGCGGCGCATGCGCTCGGCCTGCAGGATGGTTCGCAACTCGGCCTCGGCCTGTTCGACATCGTGGTTCACCACGACGTAATCGTATTCCGCCCAATGGCTGATCTCGTCACGGCTTTTCGCCATACGGCCCGCGATCACGTCGTCGCTGTCCTGCGCCCGGCTGCGCAACCGCGATTCCAGATCAGCGATCGAGGGCGGCAGGATGAAAATCGACACCACATCCTTGCCAAGCGACGAGTTGCGCACCTGCTGGCCACCCTGCCAGTCGATGTCAAACAGCGTATCGCGCCCGTCTTTCATCGCGGCCTCGACCGGGCCTTTGGGGGTGCCGTAATAGTTGCCAAAGACCTCGGCATGTTCCAGCATTTCGCCGCCATCGACCATGGCGGTGAAGTCGGGTTTTGAGCGGAAATAGTACTCAACGCCGTCGGTCTCACCGGGACGCGGCGCGCGGGTGGTGGCGCTAACCGAAAAGCTCAGCGTTGGATCCCACTGCATCAGCCGCCGTGCCAGCGTCGATTTGCCCGCACCCGAGGGTGAGGACAGGATAATCAAGAGACCACGCCGCGCCATGCGCCTACTCCACGTTCTGAACCTGCTCGCGCATCTGGTCGATGACGGTCTTGAGGTCAAGCCCGATCCGGGTCAGCTCGGCGCTTTGTGCCTTGGAACACAAGGTGTTGGCCTCGCGGTTGAATTCCTGCATCAGGAAATCCAGCTTGCGGCCCACCGGCTGATCCGAGGCCAGCAGCGCTTTGGCCGCGTCGACATGGGCGGCCAGCCGGTCCAGTTCTTCGGTCACATCGGTCTTGACGGCGATCAGCGCCAGTTCCTGCTCCAGACGGCCCGGCTCCAGCGTGGGCGCTGCTTCGGTCAGGCGGGCGAGCGCCGCCTTCAGCCCGGAAACCTGATCGGGGCGGCGCGCCTCGACGGCTGCACGGGCTTGCTCGGTGAGATCGGAGATTGCCGCGACCTGTCCGCCAAGGATCGCCGCCAGCGCCGCGCCTTCTGCGGCGCGCGCGGCCTCAAACGCGTCGATCAAAGGCCCGGCCCGCTCGACCAGCGCCGCGACCAGCGGCGCCGGGTCGACCTGTTCGGGCCCGCTATCCACCACGCCCTTGATCGCCAGCAGATCCGCCGCCGTTATCGGGGCCAGCCGCAGCCCTTGTCGCTCAGCCTGTGTTTCGGCCGCGATCACCAGCGCGACAGCCGCATCCAGCGCGGCGGCGTTGACGCGCATGGACGCCCCTGAGTCGCTTCGGGTCAGTTTCAGCGTGAGACTCACATTGCCCCGATTCAGCCGGTTCCCCAGCCGTTTTCGCAGCGCAGCCTCCAGACCATCCAGCCAGTCGGGCACTCGAAACCGCAGATCCAGCCCGCGCCCGTTGACGCTGCGCAGATCCCATTGGCAGGCGTAAATACCCGTTTCGGTTGCGATATCGCCCGTTTGGGCGGCAAAGCCCGTCATCGACTTAACCATTTTCCTAAAATTCGTCCTGTTTTGAAGAGAATGAGGCTACATTAAGGCATCAGTAAGACTTCTCAATCAAAGGTTAACACCTGCGGTTCCCGAAACAACGGCGCACTGCCCCTGCCCGTCCGGCCCCGTGTTGCCTGTAGCCCCGGAGACACCATGTCTGACGCCTTGTCCGATACCATCCCCCCGCAACGCGGCAGGATCCTGCGCTTGCCCTTCGCCACCCGCGAAACCGCGCCGGACTTTCCCACTGTTCGCGCCGTGCAAACCCACTGGGAGTCGCTGCGCGACGGCCGCATCGCCCCCGCCCGGTCCGAAATCGACCCCCGCCCGCTGGCGCATTGTCTGGATGTGATGTTCGTCGCCGAACTGGTCGCGCCGCGTGTTGCCCGGCTGCGCCTTGCCGGCCAGCAGCTCAACGACCTTCTGGGCATGGAACCCCGCGGCATGCCGCTCAGCGTCTTCTTTGCGGCCACTGCCCGTGATGAACTGGCCGAAGCGCTCTTGCAGGTCGGTCAGGGCGCCCGTGCACTTTTGCCCCTGCGCGCTGATGCCAGACTGGCGCAGCCCGCGCTCGACGGGATGCTCGCGCTACTGCCACTGACCGACACCGAAAACCGCATTACCCGTATCCTCGGCGTGCTCGAAACCCGCGGCCCCACCGGCCGTGCGCCGCGCCGCTTTCGCCTGACCGAGCCGATGCGCACACAGCGCGATAGCACACCCGCCCGCGTTCCTGTTGGTCAGAAACCCAGCCTGATCGTCATCAAAGGCGGCAAGGCCTGACGCAAAAAGGGCGGCAAGCCCGACCGCCCGCCGCCCCAACTTTATGCCTTGAATATCCCGGGGGAGCGCGGCACGCGCGTGGGGGCAGCGCCCCCGATGCGTGCCGAGGGGGCTCGATGCCCCCTCGGCGCGCGCCCTGTTCACACCGCTTTGCGCGCCAGATCCTTGCGACGCTGCGACAGCTCTTCGGCTACCAAAAACGCCAGTTCCAGCGATTGCGACGCATTCAGACGCGGATCGCAGGCCGTGTGATAGCGGCTCGACAGATCCTCGTCCGATACCGCCCGCAGGCCACCGGTGCATTCGGTCACGTCCTTGCCAGTCATCTCGAAATGCACACCGCCCGGAATCGTCCCCTCGGCGCTGTGCACCGCGAAGAACTCGCGCACTTCCTGCAAGACGCGGTCGAAGGGCCGGGTTTTGTAGCCCGACGGCGATTTGATCGTGTTGCCGTGCATCGGATCGCAGGTCCAGAGCACATTCGCGCCCTCGTCCTTCACCGCCTTGATCAGCCGCGGCAGATGCTCGCCCGCCTTGCCCGCGCCAAAGCGCGCGATCAGCGTCAGCCGGCCCGGCTCATTTTCCGGGTTCAGCTTGGCCATCAGCACTTTGAGGTCTTCCGCCGACAGCGACGGGCCGCATTTCAACCCGACCGGATTCTGCACACCGCGCGCGAAATCGACATGCGCGCCGTCCGGCTGCCGCGTGCGGTCGCCGATCCAGATCATGTGACCCGAGCCCGCCACCGGCAGTCCGGTGGTCGAATCGATGCGGCACAGCGCTTCTTCGTATTCCAGCAACAAGGCTTCGTGCGAGGTGTAGAAATCCACCGTGCTCATCGCCGCCGTGGTGTCCGAGGTGATCCCCGCCGCCGTCATGAAGTCCAGCGCATCCGAAATCCGGTCGCCAAGCGCCTTGTAGCGCTCGGCATCCTCGCCCCGGGTGAAGCCCAGCGTCCAGGCGTGCACCCGGTGAATATCGGCGAAACCGCCTTTGGAAAACGCGCGCAGCAGGTTGAGCGAGGCCGCAGCCTGCGTATAGGCCTGCAGCATCCGTGAGGGATCGGGCAGACGCGCCTCAGGCGTGAAATCGAACCCGTTGATGATATCGCCGCGATAGCTGGGCAGCTCGACGCCGCCGACACTCTCCATCGGGGCCGAACGCGGCTTGGCGAACTGACCGGCCATGCGGCCAACCTTGATCACCGGCACCTTGGCGCCGTAAGTCAGCACCATTGCCATTTGCAGCATCACCTTGAAGGTGTCGCGGATCGCATCGGCGCTGAATTCGGCAAAGCTCTCGGCGCAATCGCCCCCTTGCAGCAAAAAGGCCCGCCCCTGCGCGGCTTCACCGAGCTGGCGCTTCAGAGCGCGCGCTTCTCCGGCAAAGACCAGCGGCGGAAAATTGGCCAGTTGCGCCTCGGCCGCGTTCAGGGCGGTCGTGTCGGGGTAATCGGGCATCTGGATGCGCTCTTTGGCGCGCCAGGCCGACTTGCTCCAGGCTTCTGTCATCGTATCCTCCGTCGATGCACCGCTGGTAACGGTCACAGGGAAAATACCCCCTGTCAGCGGTATCAGCGCTCTTACACTGCGTCTAAACGCGATGCAAATACGCATAAGGCCGCGCGTGCTGTTTCGTGGGTTCTTGCAGTGGTTTCGCTTTCCTGATTGGATTGCGACGGCCATGTGTCGCATCCCGACCGTGGCGCCTCTTCACCGGAAAGCCTGAATGAGCGACTTTTCCCCTTCGCGCCCCCCGTCTGCCCCGGCTGCAAAGCCGGGTCTTCGCACCGGGCGCTCACCTGCCACCGTCACCGCCCCTGCCGCCGCCCGTGCGCAACCCGCACCGCTGCGCCAGCGTCAGTTCGTCTTCGTGCTGCTCAATCAATTCACGTTGCTGTCGTTCTCGGCAGCGATCGAACCGTTGCGCATCGCCAACCGGATGAGCGGCCAACCCCTCTATCGCTGGACAATGGTCAGCGAGACCGGCCGCGATGTTGCCTGCTCCAACGGCACCGTCCTGCGCGTTGAAGGGCCCTTGCCCGACATGGGCCGCGATGATGTGGTGATCGTCTGCGGCGGCGTCGATATCCGCGCCAACACCACACAGCCGGTGGTCAACTGGTTGCGAAAGGTGGCCCGCAAAGGCTCGGTCATTGGCGGGCTGTGCACCGGCGCGCACACGCTGGCCGAGGCCGGGCTGCTCGAAAACCGCCGCGCGACGATTCATTGGGAAAATCGCGATGGTTTCCTTGAAGAATTCACCGACACCGATCTGACCAAATCGGTCTTCGTGATCGATGGCAACCGTCTGACGGCGGCGGGTGGCACGGCATCCATCGACCTTGTGTTGACGATGATCGCCGATGATCACGGCAAGGATCTGGCCAATGCCGTGGCCGATCAGTTGATCTATACCTCGATCCGCACCGACCGCGATATTCAGCGCCTGTCGATCCCCACACGGATCGGCGTGCGCCACCCGCGCTTGAGCCGGGTGATCGAGCGCATGGAGCAGTCGATCGAGGAACCCGTGTCCCCCGCCGATCTGGCCGAAGAAGTGGGCATGTCCACCCGCCAGCTCGAACGGCTGTTCCGGCGCTATCTCAACCGCTCGCCCAAGCGCTACTATATGGAACTGCGTCTCGCCCGCGCGCGCAACCTGTTGATGCAGACCGAGCTGAGCGTGATCAACGTGGCGCTGGCCTGCGGCTTTGCCTCGCCCTCGCATTTCTCCAAATGCTACCGCGCGCAATATGGCACCACACCTTACCGCGAACGCGGCACGCATGGCCTTGATGATGAGGCCGATGGCGAACCCGGGCTCGAGGATGAACTCGATCTCGACGATCTGGAGTGACTTTGGGACTGAGCCGGCCCTACCGCACATGATCGCGGCGGGGCCGGTCACCGGGCCAGGCTCAACGGGCCAGGCCCGCGTATACGATTTCTTTGCTGTTTGCGATCATCCTCACCCCGTCCGAAGCCCGTGGCAACCGCGCGTTGCCCGGCCAAGGCCGTTGTCACAGGAGAGATCCATGCACCGCCCCGCCGCCCTTGCCGCCGCCCTTCTCGTCTGTGCCGCCCCCGCCTCGGCGATTGACGGGCCCGTGCATTTCACCTGCGACCTTACCCAATCGTGCCGGGTTGGTGAGGCGTGCCTTTACGCCGACACCAGCTTCACCATGGTGCTTGAAGAGGATGAGCGCCTGTCGATCATCCTCGCGGGTGCCACATCGCAGGCCCGCTATGACACCGGCCTGCGGACCGCTGCCTTTCGCGCCAATGACACGGTGTATCAACTGCGCTTTACCGGCGCGGACACGGGTGTTGTCTTTGCCACCCAAGACGGTCAGAGTTTCGAGCAGAGCCAGGTGTTCTGGTTAACCTGCGAGTCCTCATGAAATTCCTGCTTGCCGCCGCCTTTTTGCCCCTCGCCCTGCCTGCCCTCGCGGACTCAGGTCCGCTGACCTATGACTGCGCCTTCACCACAGAGTGCAGCACCTCGGACGCGGCCTGCATCCAGACGTCACTCGACTTCGCCCTGGTCGTGGACGGCGACAGCGCCCGCTATGAAGGCGACACCTATAGCGAGCCGATGGCGGTTCATCAGACCGATGAGGGCGTGCTCGTCGCCTATGACCGCGCGCAATCGACGCTTACCAACATCGGTTCGGATGGGACGGCGGTGCATTCCTCGAACCTGATCCTGGTCGGCCACGTCAACCGCGCCGCGCAATGGTCCGGCACCTGCACGGCGCGATGAAACTGGTTCTGCTGGCGGCAGGCGCATCGCGGCGGATGCGCGGCGCGGACAAGCTGCTGCAAGAGGTCGACGGCCTGCCCCTCCTGCGCCGTCAGGTATTGGCGCTGCTGGCAACCGGGGCGGGACCAGTCGGCGTGACACTTCCCTGCGACGACACAGCCCGGCACAGGGTGCTTGATGGTTTGTCCGTCACCGTGATCCCGGTGCCCGACGCGGCGCAAGGCATGAGCGCCAGCTTGCGCGCCGCCGCTGACTGGGCACAGGATCAACCGCTGCTGGTCTGCCCCGCCGACATGCCCGAACTCACATCGAAGGATTTCGCGCGCCTCATCGCGTCTTATGATGGCATGCGACCCGCGCGCGCTACCGCACAAGACGGCACGCCCGGCCACCCGGTGGTCTTTCCTGCCAACCTGCTGCCGCTTCTGGGCAAGCTCACCGGCGATGAGGGCGCGCGCTCCGTCCTGAACGCCCACCCGCCGCAGCTGATAGCACTTCCCGCACACCACGCCACGACGGATCTTGATACGCCCGAGGCCTGGACCGACTGGCGCGCGAAACGCCCCTGAGCCCCTCACCTTGTTCCAAATACTCAAACCCACCGTTTCCGGCCAAAACCCGGCTGCAGACGGGGGCACGCCAAGGGGGTCCGGGGGACGCAGGCTGCGTCCCCCGGGCGGGTGCGGGTGGCAACCCGCGCGCGCGGCGGGGGCTCGATGCCCCCGCCGCGCGCCCCTACCTCTCGACCAGCAAACGGGTCAGCCCGTGGAAATGATACGTGCCCGCATACGCCGGTTTACCCACAAGCCGCAGCTTCGGGCAAACCTCGAACAAGACCGGCAGAGCCCGCGCCATCTCCAGCCGCGCCAACGGCGCACCAACGCAGAAATGCAGCCCGACACCGAAGGCCAGATGCGGCTTGGCCGGACGCGCAGGATCGAAGCGCCCGGGCGCGTCCCACATCCCCGGATCGCGATTGGCCGCCGCCAGCATCACCCCGACCTCATCGCCCGGTTCAAACACATGGCCCATGACCTCGATGCGCTCATAGGCCCAGCGGGTGAACATGTGCAGCGGCGGATCGAAGCGCAGCATTTCGTCAACCGTGCCGTCGATCTTGGCGGCAGATAACCAGTCCCGCGGGCCGCCGTGCTCCAGCAACGCCTTCACGCCATTGCCGATGCCATGCACCGTCGCCTCATGCCCCGCGTTCAGCAGCAGGATACAGGTCGAGATCAGCTCATCGGTCGACAGTTTCTCGCCCTGCTCTTCTGCCGCAATCAGCGAGGTGATCAGATCCTCGCGCGGGGCGCGTCGCCGCGTCTCGACATAATCGCGCAGGAATTGCGAGAACTCGGCACTGGCTGTCGCGGCGGCCTCTTCCATGGCGCGGGTGCGCCCGGCCTGATACATGCCTACCATCGCATGGGACCAGCCCAGCAGCTGGTCTTTCATCTCTTCGGGCACGCCCAGCATCCGGGCGATGATCACGACGGGAATCACTTCGGCAAAGTGGCTCAACAGATCGAACGGCCCCTCGGGCAGCTTTTCCGCCAGCGACCGCGCCAGTGCCTCGACCTCATCACCCATCCCCTCGATCCGGCGCGAGGTGAAGGCGCGCAGCACCAGCGAGCGCAAGCGGCTGTGCCGCGGCGGCTCCAGTTCCAGCATCGAATGCGCCTCGACCGCGTAGAACGGTGCCGTGTGTTCGGCGATCGGACGCTGTTTGTCGGCCGGGATCTCACGCCCGAAACGGCGGTCGCGCAGAATGGCATTGGCTGCCGCATGGCCAAACACGCAGGGAAGTCCATACTCGTCCCAGTACACCACCGACCCGGCGGCGCGCGCCCGGTCATAGAAAGGATAGGGATTCTGGACGAACTCGGGATCGGTGGGGGATTGATGGACGCGCTGCATAAAAGGGCCGTTCAGGTCAGGAGCAAGGAACGCCGGACCCTGCCGCGCGCCTTCGCAAGGGTCAAGGCGCGACGCGGCGCCCCTTTCTTTGAACGCCGCCGCTCTGCGCCACGACACATGGCCATGGAAAATCCCCAAACCTCATCGCGCGCGCGCCCGACGCCCCTGTCACCCGCCACCGCCGGCCTTGGCGCGGCGGCCCTGCTGGTTCTGGCGGTGCTCGCCGGAATCGTCTCGGTGCTGCCCGCTCAGGGTCAGCCGCTTGGCATGCTTATCGGCATCCTCGGCTCGCTGACCGTCGCGCTGGTGCTGCCCGCGGCCCGGTGTCACCCCTTGCTGGCAACGGTGTGGAGCGCGCTGGCGTTCAGCTTGCCGGTGGCACTGGTGCTGATGAACCCGGGGCTGCCGCTCGGGGTGGCGCTGGCCTTTGGGGCGGCAGGCGTCTGGGTGATCCTCACCACCGCCGCCTGCCGCCACACACGGCGCTGATCAGACGCGCGACAGCGCGTCCAGGACCCGGACCCAACTGCGGATCCCCTTATGGAACGCGGTCAGGTCGTATTTCTCGTTCGGCGAGTGGATCTGGTCATCGTCATTGCCAAAGCCGATCAGCATCGAATCCATCCCCAGAATGGTCTGGAAATGTCCCGCAACCGGGATCGAGCCGCCACAGCCGATAAACGCCGCCGGGCGCGGCCATTCGTCGGACAACGCCTGCCGCGCTGCCTCGAAGGCTGGGTTTTCGATCGGCATCGTGGTGGCCGAGCTGCCCTCGGTGTCGAGCAGCTCAAAGCTGCAATCAGCAGGCATCCGCGCCGCGACATGGGCCTTGAACGCGGCCAGCACGGCCTGCGGATCCTGCGTGCCGACCAGACGGAAGCTGACCTTGGCCGAGGCTTTCGACGGCAGCACCGTCTTGAACCCGGCACCAGTGTAGCCCGAGGTCATGCCGTTCACTTCGCAGGTTGGCCGCGACCAGATCATTTCCAGCGCCGAGCGGCCTTTTTCACCCGCCGGGACCGACAGACCGACGCTGCCGAGGAAAGCTTCGGCATCAAAGCCCAGATTGTCCCACTGCGCGCGCTGGGCGTTGCTCAGTTCGGGCACGCCGTCATAAAATCCCTCAAGCGTGCAAGCACCGTCTTCGTCGTGCAGATCGGCCAGCACCCGCGACAGCACATGCGCCGGATTGCGCGCCGCGCCGCCGAACATGCCCGAATGCAGGTCTTTGTTCGGCCCGGTGATCACCAGCTCCAGCTTGGCGAGACCGCGCAGCGCGGTGGTGATCGCCGGGGTCTCGGGGTCGAACATGCCGGTGTCACAGATCAGCGCGATGTCGGCCTTCAGATCGTCTGCATGGGCCTTGAGATACGGCACCAGCGACGGCGAGCCGCTTTCCTCTTCGCCCTCAAAGAACATCGACACCTTGATCGGCAGTTCATCATGCACCGCGCGCCACGCGCGGCAGGCTTCGACGAAGGTCATCAGCTGGCCCTTGTCATCGGCAGCGCCACGACCGCGGATCACCTTGCCCTTGGGCGTTTCCTCGATAGCGGGGTCGAACGGTTCCCGGTTCCAAAGGTTAAGCGGATCAACGGGTTGCACGTCGTAGTGACCATAGAACAGAACGTGGATACCCTCGCCCTCGTCATCATGGGCAACGACCATGGGATGGCCGGGCGTGGTGTGTTTGGCAGCGTCAAAGCCCAGTTCGGCCAATTCTTCGACCAGCCAGTCAGCGGCCTTGTCGCAGTCCGCCTTGAAGGCCGGGTCGGTCGAGATCGAGGGCACACGCAGCAGCCCCATCAGACGCTCAACCGAGGCGTCCAGTTGAGCATCGACATGGGCAAGGACAGGAGTCACGGCGTCAGAAGTCATCACATTTTCCTAATGGTTATGCGTCAACCTAGTCCCGGCAGCGCGGATAAGTCCAGCTTGCGCGCGGGGACGCCGTGTTCAACCGAACGTGTGTTGGCAAAGCCCCGCGTAAGGGGCTGCACCGGCGCAACAAATCCGCTAGACAGGGGTGTTCTCAGACGCGCTGTGGAGTTGACCATGCATTTCCGTCCCGCCCTTGCCCTGCTTGCGACCAGCGCACTGTGTGCCTCCGTTGCCCTGCCAGCCGCCGCCGATCCGCTGGATGCTGCCTCGGCCCGCAGCCAGTTGTACCCCGCCGACCGTGTCGAAGTGCTGCGCTATGACGTGACGGGGCTGAGCGAGCAGGAAGTCACTGTGCTGACCACGGTTGCGCAAACCCAGAAATACTATGCCGCCATTGCTTTTGCACCGGATGCTGGCATCATGGCTGAACCGACGGTGCTGGCTGCCAATTACCATTCGCCCGACGCCGCCCGCGAGGCCGCGTTCAGCGGCTGCAACGCCCGGCGCGACGGGGGACGCCCCTGCCAGCTGGCAATGGAGGTCCGGCCTGAGGGATGGGAAGCGCGCGATCTGATGCTGTCGGCGGATGCGACAACGGCGTTCGACGACGACTACCGCCGGGCACGCGGATCGCGGGCCTTTGCGGTGTCGCTGGCCTCGGGTCAGTGGGGAATCGGTCGCGGGAACAGTGCGCCCGCTGAGGCCGTCGCGGCCTGTCAGGCAGACACCGAAGTTTCCGATTGCGCCGTCGTTATTGCCGATTGACTAAAAAAGTAGCCTGCGCAGCGGCCTGCGACACTTTTTAGAATTGATCCAGGTCATGTTTTTAGCGCATTCAAACATGCAAAGAACGTCCAGCTTTACATCTGGGCCCTGAAAATCGTGCCCAGCAGGACGCCAGGAGAAGACCCTTGACCTACGACGCAGCCCTCGATTCCGCCCTCCAACGTCTTCATGATGAAGGCCGCTACCGGACCTTTATCGATATCGAGCGCAAGAAGGGTCATTTCCCACACGCTGTGTGGACGAAACGCGATGGCACGGAGAAGGACATAACCGTCTGGTGCGGCAACGATTATCTGGGTATGGGGCAGCACCCCGCCGTTCTGGAAGCGATGCATGAGGCGATTGATGCGACCGGCGCCGGTTCGGGCGGCACGCGCAATATCTCGGGCACCACGGTGTACCACAACCGCCTTGAGGCCGAGATTTCCGACCTGCACCAGAAAGAAGCCGCGCTGGTCTTCACCTCGGCCTATATCGCCAACGATGCGACGCTGAGCACCCTGCACAAACTCTTCCCCGGCCTGATCATCTATTCCGATGCGCTCAACCATGCGTCGATGATCGAAGGCGTGCGTCGCAACGGCGGGGAAAAGCGCATCTTCCGTCACAACGACACCGCGCACCTGCGCGCCCTACTGGAAGCCGATGATCCCAAGGCCCCCAAGCTGATCGCCTTCGAGTCGATCTATTCGATGGACGGCGACTTTGGCCCGATCGAGGCGATCTGCGATCTGGCGGACGAGTTCAACGCGCTGACCTATCTTGATGAGGTTCACGCCGTCGGCATGTACGGCCCCCGCGGTGGCGGCGTGGCCGAGCGTGACGGGCTGATGCACCGCATCGACATCATCAACGGCACGATGGCGAAAGCCTTTGGCGTGATGGGCGGCTACATCGCTGCATCGGCAAAAATGGTAGACGCTGTACGCTCTTACGCGCCGGGCTTCATCTTCACCACGTCGCTGCCGCCCGCGATTGCGGCCGGTTGCGCAGCGTCGATTGCCCTGCTCAAGACCGCAGAAGGCCAGCATCTGCGCGACGCGCAGCAACTGCATGCCCGCATCCTGAAAAACCGGCTCAAGGGCATGGGTCTGCCGATCATCGATCACGGCAGCCATATCGTCCCCGTCCATGTCGGCAACCCGGTCCATTGCAAGATGCTGTCGGACATGCTGCTGGAAGACTTCGGCGTCTATGTTCAGCCCATCAATTTCCCCACCGTGCCCCGCGGGACCGAGCGTTTGCGCTTCACCCCGTCGCCGGTTCACGATCCCAAGGAAATTGACGCGCTTGTGAAGGCGATGGACCGGCTCTGGTCGCACTGTGCGCTGAATCGCGCTGAGTTGTCGGCGTAACAACGCCTTATGCTTCAAATGCTTCTCGCGATCTGCTAAGACTGTGATCAAGAGGTCGTTACGGTGCGACTCGCGTGCGTTCATCCCGACGCCACGCGTGCCGCGCCCAAAACGACCCGAGGCGAGCAGGCGGTAAGCAGGGACAGGGCAGATGATTTGGCGTAAGGAACAGCCTCCGGCTCAGCCTGAGGTCAGCCAGCGCGGGTTCGACGATTTCGAACTGCGATTGGGGGATATCCTGCGAGGCGAGCGTGCCACGCTGGGAAAATCGCTGCTGGACGTTCAGCGAGAGCTGCACATCCGCGCGACCTATATCGCGGCCATCGAGAACGGTGACCTCCAAGCCTTTGAAACCCCTAGTTTTATTGCCGGTTTCGTGCGGTCTTACGCACGGTATCTCGGCATGGAACCCGAATGGGTCTATGAGCGCTTCTGCGTCGAGCATGGCTTTCAGGTCGCGCACGGCATGTCCGGTTTCGCCAATGCCACACCCAAGGTCGCCAAGATCGAACGGCCCGAGTATCGCTCGGGCGCGCTGAAGGGCGTTGGCATTCTGCCGGATCCCGAGCCCTTCTGGCGCAGGATCGAACCCGGTGCGCTGGGATCGGTCAGCGTGTTGCTGGCACTGATTCTGGGTCTGGGCTATGCGGGCTGGACCGTGCTGAAAGAAGTGCAGCGCGTGCAGGTTGCTCCGGCAGACATGGTTCCCAACGTTGCCAGCGATATCAACCCCTTGGGCGCCGAGATGCGCAGCCCGGGCGGCGCTTTGGCAGCCAATGAAACCGACCCGCTTCTGGGTGCCGGCACCGCGCCCCGCTCGCAAGCACCCGAAAGCCCCACCATCGGGGCCGAAGGTCTGGTCCGTATCGCCCGCGCTCCGGCACTGGACGTGCCGGTTCTGGTGCCGCGTGATGGACCCATTGCATCGATTGTTCCTGAAGCGGCCCAGCCGCAGCAAAGCAACGCCTCGACCGATGCAGCCGTGATGCTGGCACTGTCGGACGATGCCGCCGCGCCGCAGGTTGTGGGTGCCGGGCCGGATACGGTTGAACTGCTGGCCGTGCGCCCCTCATGGCTGCGCGTGCGCGGGGCTGACGGCTCGGTGATCTTCGAGCGGATTCTGGATGCCGGCGAACGCTATACGATCCCGCAGACCGAACAGCCGCCGACCTTGCATGCGGGCAACTCGGGCTCGGTCTATTTCCTGATCAACGGTCAGGCGTATGGCCCCTCGGCCCCCGGTGCGCAGGTGGTGCGTAACGTGCCGCTCGATGTCGCCGCGCTGCGCGAAAACTATCAGGTCGCCGATATCGGACGTGATCAGGACCTTGCGGTCTTTGTCGCCCAGCTGACCGACCAATAGCCCAACTGGCCCGCCCCGCGCGGGCCTTTTGCTGTCCGCCGCATTGCCCTTAGCCTGCCCCGGGCTTATGTCTGGGGCGAACTGATCAAGGCCCGGAAATCCCCATGTCGCTGAACCCGATCCGTCCCTGGCGCAATATTGAGCGGCGCGTGTCGCGCAAGATCATGGTGGGCACTGTCCCCGTGGGGGGCGACTCGCCGATCTCGGTGCAAACGATGACCAACACCGACAGCTCGGACGTCAAGGCGACGCTGGCGCAGATCATCGCCGCAGCCGAGGCGGGCGCCGACATCGTGCGCGTCTCCACCCCTGACGAATCCAGTACCCGCGCGCTGCGTGAAATTACCCGCGAAAGCCCGGTGCCGATCGTCGCGGACATCCACTTCCACTATAAACGCGCCATCGAGGCCGCGCAGGCCGGTGCCGCCTGCCTGCGCATCAACCCCGGCAACATCGGCTCTTCCGAGCGGGTGCGGGAGGTGATCAAAGCCGCGCGCGATCACGGCTGTTCGATCCGCATCGGTGTGAATGCCGGGTCGCTGGAAAAGCATCTGCTCGACAAATATGGCGAACCCTGCCCCGACGCGATGGTCGAAAGCGGCATGGATCATATCAAGTTGTTGCAGGACAACGATTTTCACGAGTTCAAGATCAGCGTGAAGGCTTCGGATGTGTTTCTGGCCGCCGCTGCCTATCAGCAACTGGCCGACGCAACGGATGCGCCGATCCATCTGGGCATCACCGAAGCGGGCGGCTTCGTCTCGGGTGCCGTGAAATCTGCCGTGGGCATGGGCAACCTGCTCTGGGCCGGGATCGGTGACACGATCCGCGTCTCGCTCTCGGCGGATCCGGTTGAAGAGGTCAAGGTCGGCTACGAGATCCTCAAATCTCTGGGCCTGCGCACGCGCGGTGTGCAGATCATCTCGTGCCCCAGCTGCGCGCGGCAAGGCTTTGACGTGATCAAGACCGTCGAGGCCCTTGAGGACCGGCTGTCGCATATCAAGACCCCGATGAGCCTGTCGATCATCGGCTGCGTGGTCAACGGCCCCGGAGAGGCGCTGATGACCGACATCGGCTTTACCGGCGGCGGTGCCGGGTCTGGCATGATCTATATGGCGGGCAAGCAGGACCATAAGCTGTCCAACGACCGTATGATCGAGCATATCGTCGAGCTGGTCGAAGCCCGCGCAGCGCAGCTTGAGGCGGCGGCAAAGGAAGCTGCGGAGTAAGAGACCGAATAAAAGAACGCCGCGAGAGGGAGGTCTCGCGGCGATTAGTGTTCCGGGTGCAGAGAGGTGCGCCCAGGAAACGGGAGATGAAGGTTAGGCTCGGGGCCAACCCTTCACCTGTTGTCTAAACCCTTGCAGGTGCATCGATCCTTGATCTGGATCAACCGACCTATTTTTCCCGGCACGGCCTGCGACATTATCCGTCGATTAACCGAGTCAGGGCAGTGTGAGCGCATCCAGAAACGGAATCGCTTATGCCCATGGACCTGCCCGCCCTGTCACCCCTCGCGCTTGCCGCTGCCGCACTTGATGATGATGTGCCTGCCATGCCCGCAGCGCGGGGCACCGCGCCCTCGGGTCGCAGCATCCGGGCGCTGACCGGCCAGCAAAAGGCCGCCATCCTGGTGCGACTGCTGCTGGCTGAAGGGGCGGATGTGAAACTCTCGACCCTGCCTGAAGACATGCAAACCAAGCTGACCGAAACGCTGGGCGAAATGCGGCTGGTCGACCGCGATACGCTCAGCGCCGTGATCAGTGAGTTTATCGAAACGGTCGAGCAGGTCGGTCTCAGTTTTCCCGGCGGTCTGGGCGGCGCGCTCAAGGCGCTGGATGGCAAGCTGAGCCACGGGGCCAGTGCGCGCCTGCGCCAGATGGCCCGCGATGGCACGGATCCGTGGGAACGGGTGTTGCAGGCCGATACCAATACGCTGATCGCCGTGCTGGAGCCTGAAAGCGCCGAGGTGGCGGCGGTGGTGCTGTCCAAACTGCCGGTCAAACGCGCAGCCGAGGTGCTGGGCAGACTGCCCGGCGAACGGGCGCGGCGGGTGGCCTATGCGGTGTCGCTGACCGAAGGGATCGCGCCGCCGATGGTGGCGCGCATCGGCTATTCCATCGCCGGTGAGTTGGACAACCGCCCGACCCGCGCTTTCCCGGCGGCGCCGGCCTCGCGCGTCGGGGCGATCCTGAACAACACCACCGCGCAGGTCCGCGACACCTTGCTGGACGGATTGACCGAGGAAGACGTGGATTTCGCCGAAGGCGTCAGACGGGCGATCTTTACCTTTGCCAATCTCGCCGAGCGGCTCAACCCCCGTGACGTCCCCAAAGTGCTGCGCGAGCTGCCGCAAAACGACCTGATCATCGCGCTGGCCGCCTCGCTGGCCGCGCCCGACAGCCCGAATGGTCAGGCGGCGACCTTCATGCTGTCGAACATGTCGCAACGCATGGCCTCGACCCTGCGCGATGAGGTTGAAAACCGCGGCAAGATCAAACCGAAAGAGGCAGAGGCGGCGCTGTCGGCGGTGGTCAACGCGGTGCGCACGCTGGTCGAAGACGGGGAAATCACCCTGCGCGAGGATGACGATGAAGACGAGTGACGCGCTGCTCAGCTCTCGTCATCCGGCGGGGCAACCACCGCCGTGAGCATCGACTCGAAGCGCCGCTTTTGCTTGGCCGACCACGACACCGTCAGGACGGGCCCCTCATCAGTGCCCTCTTCACTCTGTACGATGCCCTCGGCATAGGCCCAGGCGCGCGCCTTGCCTTCGCTATGGCCGATCGCGACGGTCTCGACCCGGCGCTCGTCGCCCAGCGACTGGCCCATTGCCGCGATCAGATCATCCAGCCCCTGCCCGGTCAGCGCTGACACCGCGATCACGTTATCCGTACGCGCGGCGACGGTTTGCAGCGGGTCTTCAGCGGGCAGCAGGTCGATCTTGTTCCACACGTCGATGCGCGGCACGTCCTTGCCGACGCCAAGGTCGGACAGGATCGACTCGACATCCGCGGCCTGCGCTTCGGTGTCGGGATGCGAAATGTCGCGCACATGCAGGATAAGATCGGCCTCAAGCACCTCTTCCAGCGTGGCGCGGAAGGCCGCGACCAGCTGGGTCGGCAGTTCCGAGATGAAGCCCACCGTATCAGACAGGATCACCGACAGCCCGCCGGGCAGCGTGACCGCGCGCATGGTCGGGTCCAGCGTGGCGAAAAGCATGTCCTTCGCCATCACATCCGCGCCGGTCAAGTGGTTGAACAGCGTGGATTTTCCGGCGTTGGTATAGCCCACCAGTGCCACGACGGGATACGGCACCCGACGCCGCGCGGCGCGGTGAAGCTCACGCGTACGCACAACCTTGTCCAGCTGCCGGCGCAAGCGCACCATCTGCACGTCGATCGCGCGGCGGTCCGCCTCGATCTGCGTCTCGCCGGGGCCACCGACAAACCCCAAACCGCCGCGCTGACGCTCAAGGTGGGTCCAGGCGCGCACCAGCCGCGTGCGCTGATAGCTCAGCGCCGCCAGCTCGACCTGCAGCACACCCTCACGGGTGCGCGCGCGGTCGGCGAAAATCTCCAGGATCAACCCGGTGCGGTCCAGAAGCTTGACGCCCCAGTCCTTTTCCAGATTGCGCTGCTGCACCGGCGTGACCCGGCCATCGACCAGAACCAGCTCGATCTCGTCAGCCTCGATCTGCGCCTTCAGCTCTTCGACCTTGCCCGACCCGAACAACCGCCCCGGCAATGCCTTGGGCAGCCGCACGATCTGGCCACGCACAACGTCAATTCCCGGCAGGGCCATCGCCAGCGCCAGCCCTTCGGCCAGCAAGGCCTCGGCACTGCGCGAGGCATCGTTGCCCCGGATATCAGGATGCAGCACCAGCGCCTTTTGGCGCCGGGTTCCGCCGTCTCCGTCCAGTTCGCTTACGTCAATGGTCACGATAGGCGGCCCAGACGGGCCTTAATCCTCACCGTTATAGAGCGAGATCGGCTGACCCGGCATGATGGTCGAAATGGCATGTTTATAGACCAATTGGCTCTGCCCTTCACGGCGCAGAAGCACGCAGAAGTTGTCAAACCACGTGATCACGCCCAACAGCTTGACCCCGTTGATCAGGAAAATCGTTACTGGAACCTTGTTCTTGCGAACATGGTTGAGAAAAGCGTCCTGCAAATTCTGTTTGTCTACGGCCATTTTCTTTGCCTTTTGTTATCGGCCCACGCAGCCATATGCTGGCGTAGTCTCCCCCTGCGCGCAGCAGTATGAAGGGAGGCTCCGCAAGTTTCCAGCCCGAAAGAGCGCCTTTTCAGCGGATTACACGGCGAATCGCATCACTGACATGAGTCGTCAGGCGTGCTTTGATCAATTGCGCCGCGATCGGTCAAGGATCGCAGCCAGCAAAACAAGAATTTCGAGCCTGCCAAGAATCATGGCAAGTGCCAAGACAACACGCGCAGGATCGCTCAGAAGAACCCAATAAAGCGGCAGATCGCCTGCGACCTGAACCAATTGCCCGGTGTTGGTCAGCGCGGCGACACCAAAGATCATCGCGGTTTCCAGACTCATGCCGCTGAAGAGCAGCAAGGCCACCACCACGACCGAGGTCAGCGCGAAAACCATCGAAAACAGCCAGGCCGAACGCGCGGCGGTGGTGGCGAGAAAACGGTCATACTCGTTCCCGCCCACCACCATTGACGGGTAGATCATCCGCATCAGCTCGAACCGGCCGAGGCGGCCCAGCGAATAGAGCCGCAACAGCTTGATCCCACCCGCCGTGGTGGCGACACCACCGCCGAGCAGTGCCATGCTCATCAGGATCAGGCCCGGCGGCGTCAGGCCGGACCAGACGCGGCTGGCGATCCAGTCCTGATTGACGAACCCGGTTGTGGTCAGGAACGACAGCGAGGTGAACGCCGCGCCCCAGGCCGCGCGGCCCATGGCGGGCAGGTTCTCGCCCTCGCGCGTCTCGAACGCGCCGGCCCAGTGCCGGGCCACGACAAACAGCGTCATCAGCGAGATCAGCACAACGGCGGTCAGGATCTCCGGGTCGCGGTGCAGCGCACGGGTTCGTGCGCCATGGCCGGGCAGGAACCGGCGGCTGAGCGCCAGACACAGAAAGGCAAAGATCGCCACCTCGGCGCCAAGGCCGATGTTGCCCAGCGTCTCACGCGGGAGCACGCCCGAGGTCGACAGCGTCGCCATCGCCTGCATCAACGCGTCAAAGCCCGGAACGCCCATCATCGTCAACAGCATCCACAGCGCCAGTGTCAGCCCGGCGAAGGCGGGCAGCAGGATCATCGTATGCGCACGCAGACGCATGCCACTGCCTGCCGCTGCCCCGCTGCGCGGGATCTTCATCGGGTTGCGGCGGATCATCTCGTAGCCGCCCAGCCGCAGCGGGGCCAGCAGTGCCGTGGCCGCCGACAGGATGAACAGCCCGCCCAGCCAGCCCGCCATGCCGCGCCATAGATGCACCGCATTGGGTACCCGCCTGGGCAGGTCGAGCATCGAGGCCCCGGTTGTGGTAAAGCTTGAGATCATCTCGAACCACGCATCGACATAGCGCAGTTGCGGCAAGGCATCCGCCAGCGGCAGCGCCATGACGGCGGGGAGCAGGATATAGATCGCCGCCAGCAGCGGAAACGGGCCGCCGGGGACGCTGCTGCGGCGGGTTTGACCCGCCATGGCAATGGCCACGAACCCGGCCAGCAGCAGACACAACAGCCCCCAGTAAAAGAAGATCCGCGCCAGACTGGCGTTGCCATCGGCCACCGCCTTGCCCGCCGGCACCATCATCAGCGCCCCGGCGATAGCGATCAGCGCGACCAGCGGCGGCACCCGTGTCAGGCGCTCGGGCATGTCAGAAGTACTCCACCGCCACCTGCAGCAGGCGCTCGATCACCGGCACATCGTTGCGCAGCGCAAAGATGACCAGCTGGTCGCCCTCTTGCAGCTCGGTCGTGCCGGTCGGTTTGACGAACTCGCCGTTCTTCTTGACCGCACCGACCAGCGCCCCCTCAGGGAAACCGATCGCGCCGATGGTCCGGCCGGCCAGCGGCGAGGTGGACAGCACCTGTGCCTCGATCACCTCGGCCTCGCCGTCGCCAATGGTGTAGATCGAACTGACGCGCCCCAGACGCACATGCCGCAGGATCGACGACACGGTCGTGGCGCGCGGGTTGATATGCGCGTCGATGCCCAGGTGGTCCATCAACGGCACCAGCGACGGGTCGTTCACCAGCGCGATGGTCATCTTGGACCCCATCGCCTTGGCCCGCACGCAGGCCAGAAGGTTGGTCTTGTCGTCATCCGTCACGGCCAGCACCGCATCGGCGCTTTCAATCGCCGCTTCGGTCAGCAGCTCGCTGTCCATCCCGTCACCGTGCAGCACAATCGTGCGCTCGAGCGCGTCGGCAGCCACCTCGGCGCGGGCGCGGTCCCGCTCGATCACCTTGACGCGCACGCGGTCACGCTGGGTTTCCAGCGCCCGGGCAACGCCCAGACCGACATTGCCCGCGCCGACGATGACGATGCGTTCCTGCTTGGCCAGCGGCTTGCCAAAGATCGCCAGCGTGCGTGCCAGATCGCTGCTTTCGGAAACCACATAAATCTGATCGCCGTCAAACAACTGATCCCCCGGCTCGGGCGCGAACAGCTTGCCGCCGCGCCGCACGCCGACGACAATGGCGCGCAGGCTTGAGAACAGCTCGGTCAGCTGCCGCAGGGGCGTGTTCAGCACCGGGCAGTCGGCATCCAGTGAGATCCCCGCCATGCGCACGCTGCCGTCCAGAAAGTCCTGAATGTCAAAGGTCGAGGGTGCCGCCAGCCGCCGCAAAGCGGCGCGCGAGACCTCGCGTTCAGGGTTGATGACCACGTCGATGGGCATGTGATCGCGGCGAAACAACTCGGTGTAGCGCGGCTCAAGATAGCTCTGCGCCCGCAACCGCGCGATCTTGCGCGTCACATTGAACACCGAATGCGCCACCTGACAGGTGACCATGTTCACCTCGTCGGAATGCGTGGCGGCGATGATCATATCGGCCTCACGCGCGCCCGCCTGTTCCAGCACATCGGGGTGCGAGGCAAAGCCGACAACCCCCTGAACCTCAAGCGTATCCGTCGCGCGGCGCACAAGCGCTGCGTTATTGTCGACAATCGAGACATCGTTCGCCTCGCCCGCAAGATGGCGGGCGATCTGCCAGCCAACCTGCCCCGCGCCGCAGATGATGATTTTCATCGCCCGTTAATCCCTATGTCGTCAGTCGTCGCGCCCGCCGCGTCCGCCTGAAAGCGCTGCGGTGTTCACCCCCAGCGATTTCAGTTTACGATGCAGCGCCGAGCGTTCCATACCGACAAACGCGGCGGTACGCGAGATGTTGCCGCCAAAGCGGTTGATCTGCGTCAAAAGATATTCGCGCTCGAACAACTCGCGCGCCTCGCGCAGCGGCAAGGCCGCCAGACCGCCGCCCAGGACGACGCGCCCCTCTTCCTCGGGATCGGCCGATTCCGCGATCAGATCGCGCGCTTCAATCGCCTCCTGGCCGTCACCCAGAATAAGCGCGCGCTCGATCACGTTGCGCAACTGGCGGATGTTGCCCGGCCAGTTCATCGATTGCAGCTGAGTTTCGGCATCCTCGGACAGCTCGCGCTTGGGCAAGCCCTGCGTCTGGTGCAACAGCTCGACGAAATGGCGGGCCAGAACGGGGATATCCTCGCGCCGGTCGGTGAGCGCGGGCACCTGGATCGGCACGACATTGAGCCGGTCATACAGCTCCTGACGGAACGTCCCCGCCGCGATCTCGGCGCGCAGGTCGCGCGTGGTCGAGGAAATCACCCGCAGATCGACGCGCACCCGGTCCGCGCCGTCGACGCGGGTGAAGGTCTGCTCGACCAGCACACGCAGGATTTTCGACTGCGTTCCCAGCGGCATATCGGCCACTTCGTCAAGGTATAGCACCCCGCCATTCGCCTGTTCCAGCAGACCCGGAATGATCCCCCGCGCGCCGCTTTCCTGACCAAAGAGGACTGTTTCCATCTTGTCCGGCTCAATCGACGCGCACGAGACGGTGACAAACGGCGCATCGGCGCGGTTGGATTGCGCGTGGATATACCGCGCCGCGACCTCTTTGCCGCTGCCCGACGGCCCGGTCAGCATCACCCGCCCGTTCGACCGCGTGACCTTGCCCAGTTGCGCGCGCAGGAACTTCATCGCTGCCGACTGTCCGATCATCTCGGTCGGGCCGGTGTCGCGCTTGCGCAGTTTGGTGTTCTCGCGCCGCAGCCGCGAGGTTTCCATCGCGCGGCCGATCACCACCAGCAACTGATCGGTGTTGAAGGGCTTTTCGACAAAGTCATAGGCCCCTTTCTTAATCGCCTCGACCGCGATTTCGATGTTGCCGTGGCCCGAGATGATGACCACCGGAATTGACGGATACTCGCGCTTGACCGACATCAGAATACCGATGCCGTCCAGCTTGGAATCCCGCAACCACAGATCGAGGATCATCAGCATCGGCGGGTCACTGACCACCGCAGCCATCGCATCATCCGAATTGGCGGCGACGCGGGTCGAATAGCCTTCGTCACGCAGGATCTCGGCGACCAGCTCGCGAATATCGCGTTCGTCGTCCACGATAAGGATGTCGCTCATGTTTCGGCTCCTGTGTCAGCATGGTTGCCGCGCGCAGAGCGCAAGACCGGCAACCGGATTTCAGCCAGCGCACCGCTGTGCGTGCAGCCCGCCATGGCGGGTGCATCGCGCAGCACGAGTGTACCGCCGTGTTCTTCGATGATCTTCTTGACGATGGGCAGGCCCAGCCCGGTGCCCCGCTCGCGCGTCGTCACATAGGGTTCAAACAACCGCGCGCGATCTTCCGGCAAGCCCACACCATTGTCGGCAATCTCGATGGTCGCGCGCTCGGGGCTGACCGCCATCGACACGTGGATCTGGGGTTGAAAGCCGTCGGGCGCGCGCCCGGCTTCGATAAGCCCTTCAATGGCTTCGCCCGCGTTCTTGAGCAAATTGGTCATCGCCTGCGTGATCATGGTAGGGTCGATTTCAACGATCAGCGGCTCGGTCGGCAGCTGCACATCGAATTCAACGCTTTCCTGCCCGGCCTCTTGCAGCATCGTCGCATCGCGCAGCAGTTGCACCAGATCGGTCGGACGGCGGTCCGGTTCCGGCATACGGGCAAAGCGCGAGAACTCATCAACAATACGCCGCAAGTCATTGGTTTGGCGCACGATAACATCGCTGAGCTGGCCAAGCGATGCCGCATCCTCGTCCTGCAACATCTTGCCGAATTTCCGCTTGATGCGCTCGGCTGACAGCTGGATCGGGGTCAGCGGGTTCTTGATCTCATGCGCGATGCGGCGCGCGACGTCGCCCCATGCAGCCATCCGCTGGGCCGAGACCAGCTCGGTCACATCGTCAAAGGCAACCACATAGCCCTCAAGCTCGCCACTGGCGTTGCGCCGCTCTGCCAGCCGGACCAGCAGGCTTTCCAGCCGCCCGTTGCGGCTGATGCGGACCTCGTCCTGTACCCGCCCGCCGACCATGCGCCCCTCGCCGCCTTGCAGGCGTGAGAGCAGCGGGCCGAACTCGGGCACGACCTCGACCAGCGACTGATGCGCGACTCCGTCGGCGGAAATCTTGGTCAGCGTCTCGGCGGCGCGGTTGACGAAATCGACGCGCCCGTCGGCGGTCAGGCCGATCACCCCGGCTGTGACCGAGCCCAGCACGGAATCAAACAACCGGCGGCGCTCTTCGATCTGGCGGGTATTGGTCAGCAGCGTTTCGCGCTGGCCCTTGAGTTGGCGGATCATCTGGTTGAACACCCGGCCCATGGTGGCGATCTCATCTTCGCCGCGCTGTTCGGGCACCTGCACGTCCAGATCGCCATCCCCGACCCGCTCGGCAGCCCCCGCCAGCCGCCCGATAGGGCGCGACAGACCTTCGGCGAACCACATCCCTAGCCAGACAGCGGCCAGAATCAGGATCAGCGCAAAGCCGATATAGAGCAGCGCGAAATTGAACAGCACCGTGCCGCGCTCGGCCTCGAGCTGGTTATAAAGCTGGATGGTCTGTTGCGTTTCGTCCAGCAAGCTGAGGATTTCGCCATCCACTGCCCGCGCAACATAAAGCAGCCGGTTCGGATACCCGGTCAGCGGCACCAGCGCGCGGAACTCGCTGTTGGGCCAGTCCTTGATCAGCGTCAGTTGCCCCCCGGCGGCCTGCGCCAGGTCCGCGCGATCGGGTTGAATGAAATCAAAAAGATACGATCGTTCGCCGCGCAGCCGGAGCGTGCCCTGAAAATCGATGATGAACGCCACCCGCAGCCCGCGCTGAATGGCAGCCTGCGCCTGACTGAGCAACTGGCGCGTATCGCCTTCGGACAGCGCCGGGCTGGCGCGGCGGGCGCTTTCGAGCAGGTTTGCGACGGCCTGCGCATCCTCGGTCAGGTTGCGCTCCTGCTCGGCCTGATAGGCCTCGGCGGCAGACAGCGAATTGCCGACCACATTGCGCACCCGGTCAGAAAACCAGCCCTCGAGCCCCAGATTGATCGTCACCACGGCAAAGACTGCGACGGTGATGGCTGGCAGCAACGCAATCAGCGCAAAGAAGGCGGACAAGCGCAGGTGCAACCGCGACCCTGCAGACCGCGAACGCCGCGCGCCGATCATCCAGCTGATGCGCAAAAGCACCAGCCCCGCCACGATCAGAATGTAGAACAGGTCCGCGACCAGCACGAGCCGCAGCGATGGCAGGTTCTGCACGAAGGAGAACGGACCCAACACCAGTGTCGTCGCCACGACGAGGATGGGTGCCAGCACAACCAGAACAAGCGTCCCGCCAGCCTGAAGCCGCCGCTGAAACAGACTGCGGCGCGGCAAGACATGCTCGGCCGCGGGCGCAGTCACGCCAACAGGGCTGTCAGACGGGCTCATGGACGAGATTCAGGCAACACGGGCGGCAACAACGCGGTATAAGGTCAACAGGTGCGGCACTTAGGCCACGCCCTGTTGCCTGACTACATCAATTTGCGCCGCCGTGTCACGCGAATATCCAGTTCGTTTGTCTTCTTTCGAAGCGTGTTTCTGTTGATACCCAGCAAATCAGCACAGCGTGCCTGATTTCCGCCCGTGTATTCCAGGGCGATATCAATCAGCGGCGCTTCGACTTCGCGCAGGATGCGCTGGTAGACCCCCGGTGGCGGCAGATCGGCACCGTGCAACTCGAAGTAGCGGCGTACATGACGGGCTACAGACTCGGCCAAGGTCCCCGCTTCGGTCGATTCGCCGGCTGGCGAGGTGGCGGGATGGGCGTTCAGCGCCGATTCCATCTCGGCCCGGGTGATATCAGGCTCTTGCCCGGTGATCACCAGCCGACGGATCACGTTTTCGAGCTGGCGCACGTTGCCGGGCCAGCGGTACTGGCGCACCAGTTCCAGCGCCGAGGCCGACAGACGGCGCGGGTTGCCGCCTTCTCGGGCGGCGCGGGCGAGGAAATGCTCGGCCAGCAGCGGAATATCTTCGATCCGTTCGCGCAGGGGTGGCACATGCAGCGTCACGCCGGACAGCCGGTAGTAAAGGTCATGGCGGAACTGGCCCGACTCCAGCGCGCCGGTCAGGCTGCCATCGGCAATGGCGATGATGCGCGGGCCGTCGGCAGGCAGCGCATCGAGCAGACGCACCAGACGCGCCTGCGCCGGACCGTCCAGATCGCCCAGCCCATCGATGACCAGCGAGCCACCGCGTGCGCGCGCCATCAGCGCCGCGCCCGAGCTGCCCTGATCCGTGCCGAAATCCTGCGCCGAGGCCAGCACGAACGGCTGCGCCCGGCGATCTGAGAAGTCATGCAGCGCCCGTGCAATCAGCGACTTGCCGGTGCCGGATTCGCCGGTGATCAGCGCCGGAAGTTCGGCGTTCATCACCCGCGCGACCAGCCGGTACAGCGCCTGCATCGACGGCGTCCGCCCGACCAACGGCAGGTCTTCGGCGGCCGACGGCTCGGGCAGGGAAATCGGTGCCGGGGTCTGTGACGGCGCCGGGGCCCGTACCCCGCGCCGCGAACTTTCCATCGCCTTGCCCGCCCGCGACAGCAGATCGGGCAGATCGAACGGCTTGGGCAGGTAATCCCACGCCTCGGCCTCGGTCGCCTGAATGGCGGTCATGATGGTGTTTTGCGCCGAGATCACGATGACCGGCAGCCCCGGCCGCAGGGTCTTGATGCGCGGCAACATTTCGATGCCGTTGCCATCCGGCATCATCACATCGGTCACCACCAGATCGCCTTTGCCCTCTTCGACCCATCGCAGCAGCGTGGTCAGGCTGGACGTGGCGTGAACCCGGCACCCGGCGCGCGTCAGCGCCTGGGTCAGCACGGTGCGGATCGTGCGGTCGTCATCAGCGACGAGGACGGTTCCATCCATCAGCGGGTCTCCTTGGTTGTGGTGGGGGCCATTGGCAGCGACACCCGAAAGATGGTCTGGCCGGGGCGCGACTTGACCTCGATCCAGCCCTCATGCGCGGCGATGATCTTTGAGACCAACGCCAGCCCCAGCCCGGTGCCGTTCTCACGGCCCGATACGAAAGGCTCGAAAATATTCTCGGCGATGGCCGCGGGCAAACCGGGGCCATCGTCAATGATTTCAACATGAAGCGGCAAGGCAACGCGCCGCTCGTCATGGCCTGCAACCTGCAGGCCGCGCTCGAAATAGGTATGGATGCGGATCTTGCCGCCCTGTGGTTGGGCTTCAGAGGCGTTCTTGATCAGGTTCAGAAACACCTGTTGCAACTGGTCCGGATCGGCCCAGACATCGGGCAGCGATGGGTCGTAGTCATCGCTCAGTTGCATATGCGCGCCAAAGCTGACCGTCGCCGACCGGCGGGCGCGTTCGAGCACGTCATGGATGTTGATCGGCTTGCGATCCGGCGGGCGCTGATCGCCGAATTGCTCGACCTGATCGAGCAGCTTTACGATCCGCCGGGTCTCGGCCACGATCAGGTCGGTCAGTTCCCGGTCCGCGGCGTTCAGCCCCATCGACAGCAGCTGTGCGGCCCCGGCAATACCGGCCAGCGGGTTCTTGATCTCATGCGCCAGCATCTCGGACATGCCGATGGCCGATTTCGCCGCCGCCTTTACCACCCGCGTGCGCCCCAGCCGCCCGGCAATATCGCGCGGGGTGATCAGCAAGAGCAGCGTGTCCGCCGGGTCGTTCATCGGCGCGATCTGGATGGTGCACAGAACCGACGGCTTCTCGCTGGTCGAGACATCGCAATCGTTGATGAAAATCGGCGCGCGGTTGTGGCGGGCGCGGGCCATCGCCTCTTCCATCGGGGCGTCGATATAGAGCCGGTCGGTGGCTACAGCCCCGCGCAGGATGGGGGCCGATGCCGACAGAAACTGCTCGGCTGCCGGATTGCAGTCGAGGATGACCTCGTCCCCGTCGCGCAAACCGGTCATGAAGGCGGGAATCGGCAAGGCCGAAAAGATCGCCCCCGGGACCGGTACTTGAGCGGGGTGTGTCGTCATGCTGCGGCCTTTGTTGGGGCGAGCGCATCGGGCAGCGCCGCGATCACCGCAGCCGGGTCGCTTTCACGCATCAGCCGCGCCCGCAGCTCTGCCGGGCCCTGCGCCGCGTCGATGTACCAGCCCAGATGTTTGCGCGCGATGCGGATGCCCAGATCGCGTCCGTAAAAGCTCAACATCGCGTCGTAATGCGTCGCCACCAGCTCAACCAGCGCGGCGCCCTGCGGCACCTCGGGCGCGGGCGTGCCATAGAGAGCGGCCCCGATCTGCGCCAAAAGCCACGGACGGCCCTGTGCGGCGCGTCCTACCATGATCCCGGCCGCCCCCGATTGCGCCAGCGCGCGGCGGGCGGCGGCGGGGCCGTCGATGTCGCCATTGACGATCACCGGCACGCTTGTCGCCTCGGTGACCGCGCGGATCGCCTGCCAGTCGGCCTTTCCGGTGTAGAATTGCGCGCGGGTGCGGCCGTGGATGGTGATCATCTGAACGCCTGCTGCCTCGGCCCGCGCGGCGATGGACGCTGCGTTCAGGCAGTCGCTGTCCCATCCCAGCCGCATCTTCAGCGTCACCGGAACCGAGACCGCGCCAACAACCGCGTCGATCAGCGACAGCGCCAGATCCGGCTCGCGCATCAGCGCCGAGCCTGCGGCACCACCGACAACCTTCTTCGCCGGGCACCCCATATTGATATCGATCAGCGGCGCGCCCTGCCCTTCGGCGATCCGCGCGGCTTCGGCCATGGCCTCGGGCGTGCGACCGGCCAGTTGTACGGCCGTTGGAATTCGGTCATCCACCTCTGCCCGCGCCCGCGAGGCTGCCCGGCGCGACGGCCGGGCCGTGACCATTTCACCCGAGGCAATCATCTCGCTCACCAGCAGCCCCGCGCCGAATCCGGCGACCGCCTGCCGGAATGGCAGGTCAGTAATTCCCGACATGGGCGCCAGAACAACGGGCGGATGCAGGTCAACAGGGAAAGCGGCAGATTTCATAGGCCCCTGTGCGGCAGAGATTTCGTGCTCATATAGCGCGCAGATTGGCTGGTCGGAAAGGCAAGTGCCTACAGATTTGCCCAGTCTTTCATCTTTCGCGTCTTTAGTATGCATCTATCAACTCCAATCGCTCATAAATTGAGCGTTATTCGCGCAGCGGCGCCGTGACTTGGCCTTGCAGCGCCATACACCTTCGCCTAATCCGGTGGCATGTCCTTTGTCAGCCCGATGTCCTTTGATACAGCCGTTATTCTGGTCGCCGCCGGTCGCGGCAGCCGGATGGGCGGTGATTTGCCCAAACAATGGCGCGATCTGGCCGGTCAGCCGGTGCTGGCGCATACCGTTGCCGCGTTTCGCGCGGCGGGGTTGGAGCGGATACTTCTGGTGATCCACCCCGATGACCACGCGCGTGCCGAGTCTTTCGGCCTGCAACTGGTCAATGGCGGTGCCACACGAACCGAGTCGGTGCGCGCGGCGCTCGAGATGCTCGCTACCGATGCCCCGGCGCGGGTGCTGATCCATGACGGCGCGCGGCCTTTGGTTGAGGTAGCGCAGATCGACGCTGTGCTTGAGGCCCTCAAAACCCATCCCGCTGCCGCGCCGGCCCTGCCCGTGACCGACGCCTTGTGGCGCGGCGCGGCGGGCAAGGTGGCCGGAACGCAGGCTCGGGGCGGGTTGTACCGGGCGCAAACGCCGCAAGGCTTCGACTTTCCGGCGTTGCTGGCCGCCTACCGCGCCCACCCGGATGAAGCTGCTGATGACGTCGCTATCGCGCAGGCCGCCGGGATGGACGTGTGGATCACGCAGGGGAGTGAGACAAATATCAAGCTCACCTATCCCGCTGATTTCCAGCGCGCCGAACAGATCTTGATCGCCCACCAGACAACTGAAAGTCAGACAATGGACATTCGCCTCGGCAACGGTTTTGATGTGCACGCGTTCACTGAGGGCGATCATTGCTGGATTTGCGGGATCAAGGTGCCCCATGACAAAGCCCTGCTTGGTCATTCGGATGCCGATGTCGGCATGCACGCCCTGACCGATGCGCTGTATGGGGCCATGGCCGAGGGGGATATTGGCCGCCACTTCCCGCCGTCCGACCCGCAGTGGAAAAGCGCCGAAAGCCATATTTTCTTGCGCCACGCCGCCGATCTGGCCCGCGCCAAGGGCTTTGCGATCAGCAATTGCGATGTCACGCTGATCTGTGAACGGCCCAAGATCGGGCCGCACGCCGACGCCATGCGCGCGATGCTGGCCGAGATCATGCAGATCGAGGTCGAGCGCGTCTCGGTCAAGGCCACAACCTCGGAACGGCTGGGCTTTACCGGTCGCGAAGAAGGCATTGCCTCTATTGCCACCGCAACTCTGGTGAAATCATGACCCTTGCCCGCCTGACTTCCATCGGCTTCGGCCTTGGCCTGCTGCGCCCTGCCCCCGGCACATGGGGATCAGCGGGCGCGCTGGCCGTCGGGCTGATCATCGACCGGTATCTGGGTGCCCCTGTGCTCGCCGTCGCGACCGTCGCCGCGATTTTGGCCGGGTTCTGGTCGTGCCACGCCGAGCTGCGCGACCGGCCCGGCGCGGACCCGTCCGAGATCGTGATCGATGAGGTCGCCGGTCAGTGGATCGCCCTTCTTTTCCCTGCCGTCGCCTTCTGGTGGCGCGGGTGGGACGACTGGATGCCCTACCCCGGCTGGGTCGCCGCTTTCGTGTTCTTCCGCCTGTTCGACATCTGGAAGCCGTGGATCATTGGTCGCGCGGATCGACGGTCGGACTGGATGGGCGTGATGCTCGATGACCTGCTGGCCGGGCTTTTTGCCGGTGTCGCCGTGGTTATCGCCGCAGGCGTCGCGCATGGGTTCTTGATGTGAGCGCGCTGGCCGAGCAGGTACTCGCCGCCGCCCGCGCCGCCGGGCTGACCCTTGCGACGGCTGAAAGCTGCACGGGTGGGCTGGTTGCCGGGGCGCTGACGGATATTGCCGGCTCCTCGGATGTGGTCGAGCGCGGCTTTGTCACCTACTCCAACACTGCCAAGCGCGAGATGCTGGGCGTGAAGGCCGAGACGCTGGATGCCCATGGCGCGGTCAGCGAAGCGGTCGCGCGCGAGATGGCAATGGGTGTGCTGGCCCATGCGCCCGTCGATCTGGCCGTGTCGATCACCGGGATTGCGGGACCGGGCGGTTCTGACTTCAAGCCCGAGGGGCGTGTCTGTTTCGGGATTGCCCGGAAAAACGGCAGCTGCCGGGTTGAGACTGTCGACTTTGGCCCGCTGGGGCGCGCAAATGTGCGGCAGGCGTCGGTCGAGCATGCCTTGCGCTTGCTCATGAGCGCCATCTAGCGTTTCAGTTTCGCTTATTATCCAAGCAAAGCGGGTCAATATTCGATCCATTGGCCCGCAGTTTGCGCTTTGAGTGCATTAATTGCGCTTGTCAGCCTGAATGGCGCTTTTCCGCCCAGTCTTTTGACGCTCTGACGAGCAGCAAGGACACGGAGGAACCCCATGAACGCTGCCGACACTGCCTTTCTGATCACCGCAACAGCCCTTGTGCTGTTCATGACCCTGCCCGCGCTGGCGCTGTTTTACGGCGGGCTGGTCCGGGCCCGCAACGTGCTCAGCGTGTTCATGCATGTCTTCTCGCTGGCCTGCCTGATGTCGGTGCTCTGGCTGGCCTTTGGCTATTCCATCGCCTTTGGCGAAGGGAATGCGCTGTGGGGTGGACTGAGCAAGATGTTCCTGAACGGCGTCGACGCCGACAGCCTAAGCGGCACCGTGCCCGAAGTGTTGTTCTTCACGTTCCAGATGACCTTCGCGATCATCACGCCGGCGCTGATCGTCGGTGCCTATGTCGAGCGCATCGGCTACGGGTTTGTGTTGGTCTTCTCGGCCCTGTGGATGCTGCTGGTCTACGCGCCGGTCGTTCACTGGATCTGGGGCGGCGGTTTCCTGTCGGATGGCGGGATCTTCGGCGCGATCGGTACGCGCGACTTCGCGGGCGGGATCGTGGTGCACGAAACCGCCGGTCTGGCCGCGCTGGTGATCGCGCTGGCACTGGGTCCACGCTTGAACCGCACCACCCCGCCGCATCAGCCGGGCATGGTGATGATGGGGGCGGCGATGCTGTGGGTCGGCTGGTTCGGCTTCAACGGCGGCTCGGCGCTGGCGGCGAACGGTCAGGCGGCGATGGCGATCACGGTGACGCATCTGTCGGCGGCGGCGGCGTCGCTGACCTGGGGTCTGTGGGAGCGCATCAAGTTTGGCCGCACCTCGATGGTCGGTCTGGTCACCGGGACGATTGCGGGTCTGGCGTCGATCACCCCGGCCTCTGGCTATGTCGGGCCGGTGGCGGCGCTGGTGATTGGCGGCGTGGCGGGCATCCTGTGTCAGGAAGCGGTCAATCTGCTGCGCAACCGGCTGAAACTGGATGACACGCTGGACGTCTTCGCCGTCCACGGTGTCGGCGGGATCTTTGGCACGATCATGATCGCGGTGCTCGGTCACGGCACATGGGCCGCACAGTTGGGCGCGCTGGCGATTGTCGGGGTCTGGACGGTGGTTGTGTCCTTCGCGCTGGTCAAGCTGGTCGGGCTGGTCACGCCGCTGCGCGTCGATGCCGAGACCGAGACAAGCGGTCTGGACATCATGGTCCACGGCGAGCGGGCTTACGATATCACGTCTTGATTGTCCCCTCGGCAGCCGGGTCGGGCTCACGCCCCATCAGGCTGTCTAGGATCAACGCCAACAAATCCGGGCGCCCGCTGGTGCCCGATTTTCGGTAGATCGCGTTGAGATGGCTTTTCACCGTCGCCTCGGACGAGCCGCGCAGCGCCGCGATCTCGGCAATCGACTGGCCCTTGACCATGAACATCGCGACGTCCTGTTCGGCCCCGGTCAACCGCCACAGCTCGAAATGCTCGAGCACCACTTCTTGCACCGCCGAGTTGGCAAGCCGCAGGTCGTGCTCGATCAAGGCCTGCCGCCGCAGCAGCCACAGCAGCAGCCGGACCTCGAGCACGATGGCGACGACAAGCGCGAGGCTGGCGGCGGCTTCGACCCACAGGTGCAGGGTAATCGTCCCCAGCCCCAACCGGCCATAAACCGACAGATCGTCGATCACATCCAGCGCAAAGAACACCGCACAGGCCGCCTGCAGGGCAATCAGCAGGACGATGGCGCGCACCAGACGCGGCGAAGCGGTCGGAAAAGCCTGCATTTTACTCATCAAGGAAGGTCTTGCGCCCTGTTATCATGGCCCGGATCAGGGTGACGCGGGTTCGCAGCGATAGAAACACAACCGCAGCGACATGGACAAGCACACTGATCAGCGCCCAGCCAAAGAGCAACGCGTGCAGCTCTTCCGCCCATTCAGGATCATGGCCCAGCGTGGACTCGGACAAGGTCAGGATCCAGCCGGTCAGGCCCAACAGCAGCATCACCGCCAGCAGGTTATAGACCATCAGCGCACCCAGCGGCGAGTGGCCGAGATGCCGCACCCGGCGCCCCAGCGCAAGCTCGCGGATTTGCGCGACGGTGGCGGTCAGGTCCGGGGGAAAGTCGGCAAAACGGGCGTGGCGGGGGCCGACAAACCCCCAGAGCAATCGCAAGAGCACCAGCGCAACGATGCCGTAACCGACCCAGCGGTGCAGCGGGCTGTGCCGGTCGATCAGCGCGGCATCGGCCAGAAAGCTGAGCGCCAGCGCCCAATGGAGCAGACGCACGACAGGGCCCCAGACGCGGTGGGTTTCCATCTCAGTCGTCCAGAGCGCTGCGGGTCACGGCCAGGTCGGCGTTCAGCCGCAGCTCCCACAAACGGCCTTCGCGTTCGGCCTTGACCTCGTAGCCACCGCGTTCCCGTTCAACGGTAAAGACATGATACCCTTGGGTCTCAAGACCCGCCACGATGCGCGTGCGCGTCTCGGCGTCAACGCTGCGATCCAAGAAAGCCGGCCAGCTCCACGCCTGCACGGGGAATGGCAGGGCAAAGCTTGTGGCCAGGATCAACGCGAATGTGGCGGGCTTGAAAAGGGCGTGCATGGCAGTTCCCTTGGGCAAGCCGCTTGGGTTCGGCTCGCCACAACTCTGCCACCTGAGACGCCTCATCGCCATGCGTCCACGGGCGCAAACCAGCGCTCTCAACCTCGGGATGGAGGCAGGTTCAGCCGTAAAGCTTGTGCGCGCGCGCCTCAAACGCGCCAACGACACGGCGCATGGCTTCGTCGAACACCAGTCCGATGATCCGCTGCAGCATGGCATTGCGGAACTCGAAATCGACTTCGAAGCGCACGCGGCAGCCGTCACCCTCGGGCTCGACCACCCAGTAGGAATGCAAATACTTGAACGGCCCGTCGATATAATCGGTCTCAATGCGCCGTTCAGCGGGCAGCAGCACCACACGCGAGCCGAACTTTTCACGGAAGACCTTGAAGCTGATCACCAGATCTGCCTCCATCACCTCAGCACCCTCGCCCCGCTCAGGCAGCGGGTCGCGCGAACGGATGCGGGCGGCGGCGGTCCAGGGCAGGAACTCGGGGTAACGCGCAACATCGGCGACCAGATCATAGATCTGAACCGCCGAGTAAGGCAGAACACGGTTTTCACTGTGTTTGGGCATGCGGCACCTCTGGCATATGCGGGCGCCTTTTCCTAGAGTGGGTCCGAGTTTTCAACCCCCAAAACCCGAGAGACCAATGCCCCAGCAGCCTTACGTGATCGATCAGATGATCTCGGCCAAGCGGATCGCAGCCCGTGTCGAGCAACTCGCCGAAGAGATCACCACCGCGTTCAAGGGCACCGACAAACTGGTCGTCGTTGGTTTGCTGCGCGGGTCTTTCGTCTTCATTGCCGACCTCGTTCGCGAGATCGACCTGCCGGTTGAGGTGGATTTCCTTGAGGCCAGCTCTTACGGCAACTCGATGCAGTCAAGCCGCGAGGTGCGCATCCTCAAGGATCTGCGCGGCGAAATCGGCGGGCGCGATGTGCTGGTGGTCGAGGATATCGTCGACACCGGCTTTACCCTGCACCATGTCCAGAAACTGCTGCTCAGCCGGGAACCCCGGCGGCTGGAAATCTGCGCGCTGCTCGACAAGCCGTCGCGCCGTGAGGTGGACATGAAAGCCACCTGGACCGGGTTCGAGATTCCCGATGAATTCGTCGTCGGCTATGGCATCGACTACGCGCAGCGCAACCGCAACCTGCCCTATATCGGCAAGGTCCGCTTTACCTGAGCTGCGCGGCAGCTTTGCCGATGGTCATGCAATCATCGGCCCAGGCGGCGCGATCCAACGCGTCGCCGTGATCCATCGCCCAGATGCAATACCCCGAGGCTTCGACAGCGCGTTCGCGGGTGCCAGCATTCTCATAGAGCATCCATGCCATGTTGATCCCGGCGCGGGCATAATCGCCGTCGATGGCTTGACGGTAGAGCCGCTCGGCCTCGACCAGATCCGACGGCCCGCCCATCCCGCGTTCGATCATGTAGGCCAGATTGTTGGTTGATTGCGCCAGACCGCGCTCTGACGCCTCGGCAAACAGCGCGCGGGCGTGGACCGGATCAGCGGCGACGCCCTCGCCGCTGTAATACAGATGCCCCAGATATTCCGCCCCCCAGGGATCGCCCGCAGCGCGGCCCTCTTCATAGAGCGCCAGTGCCCGCGTCAGATCCGCAGCGCCGCCCTCGCCGTTTTGCCACATCCTGCCCAGAGCAGAAAGCGCCGGGCCATAGCCACGCTCCGCCGACTCTTCAAACAGCTGGCGCGCCATGGCGAAGTTGATCGCCACACCTGGCCGTCCGTCGCGCAGCATCTGAGCCAGATTCATCTGCGCGCGGGCGTTGCCCTGCGCCATAGCGCGCTCGAACCAGCGCCGCGCGGCCAGTGGATCGGCAGCGACCCCCAGCCCGTCGTCATAGGCGACGCCGATCATGTTCTGCGCCATTGCATCGCCCGCTTCAGCCAGAGGCAGCAGCATCCGCAAGGCTTCAGCGTAGCGCCCGTCGACGAAGACCTCATACGCGGCAGCATAGGCCGGGGTCGCGCCGGCTGCCGGAGGGTTAGAGATCAGCTCGGCGCGTGAGGAAGGGGCGGTCAGGCTGGCTACCACCAGCGCCAGGGCAAAACAAAACGCGCGCATCAAACACTCCTGGTGGAAATCGGCCCACAAAAGGCCCGGAAAACCACAAGATGCGCCGAATCGCCGGGCCGCCCTACACCCAAACTGGTTAAGGCTCAGGCTTTACGGTGCAAATAGACCATCGGCATGCCGCGGATTTTCACGCCCTGTTGTGTCGTGCACCAGCCCGCCTCGGCCGCGCGGGCAATCAGGTCCGCCTGATACGGTGCCGGATCCCCCCAGGTTGCGTAGAGCTTGAAATCCGTATGGGCGATCGGCTTGAGACCATCGTTCAGAATTGCCTCCCATACCGCTGCTGCCGTGCCGATTGTCGCGGGCTTGCGGTAATCGCCGAACGCGACCACGCCGTCCTGTCGCAAAACCGTCCGGGCCGAGGCGATATCCTGGCGCAGCAGCTCATAGGTTTGACCCGCGTCAGCGTGGACAAAGCGCGCGGTCTGCGGGGCGACATAGCGCGTCAGCACAGCCGTCGGCCCCCGCACCACGCGTGGCAGAACGCGGTGAAACGCCAGATAATTGCGCTCGAAAGCAGCCTGCGTCTGACCTTGGTTGGTGAAGAACTGCCTTTCACCCGGATCCGCCTGATCCGAGGTTGCAATATCCTCGAACAGATCGACGCAGGTGAACACCTCGGCGTCGCGCCGATGATTGCCGATCAACACGGCGCTTTTCCCCATGAACACGCCCAGTTCGACCAGACTGCCCTCTGATTGCACCTTGTTCTGATGCTGCAAGATCCAGCTGAACGCGGCCTGATCAATCGGCATGAACCAGCCGGGAATTTCGTCGAACTTCATGGGGATTCCTGTAACCGCACAAACTCAGGTTTCGACGCTAGGGTGCGTGTCGCCATCCTGCAAGCCCGGCTGTCGCTGTCGCTTTGTTTCCTTATTGGCATCAAAGCGCTCGGACCGTTTCCGCCGAGAGCATCAAAAACCACAAGGATGCCTTTGCCTGTCCGGTTTTCCGCCACGCGGCCTTGGTGTAACCGTGGTAAACCAGTGACGGTCATCCCGTAGTGTGACGAGGGTCCATGAGTAACGACACAATCGAGATGTTCGACGCCAGTGAGGCCGAGACCGACGCCGACTGGCTGTCGATCCTGGAGGAAATTGGCGAAGAGGCGGGATACTTCTCGCCTTTGGGTGACAAGCATTCGGCGTTCTTCTCGGATCTGGGCGGCGTGCTGCTGGTCAGCTTTGAAACCCTGTCGGGCGTGCGTCAGGCGGGCGGCGGGCAGATGCCTCTGGGCTACCAGATCGCAGCCCCGCGCGGCTGGTCATCGCTGACAATCCTGGCGCATGACGAGACATGGTTCCGCGACGCCAATCTTTACGGCTATGTCGACCGGCTGATTGACGACGCGTTCTTTGAGGATTTCGACCGCGTGGTATTTTACGGCGCGGGCATGGGGGGCTATGGCGCGGCGGCGTTCTCAGTCGCGGCACCGGGCTGCACCGTTCTGGCGCTGGCCCCGCAGGCGACGCTGGACACCGACGTGGCCGAGTGGGACCGCCGGTTCCTGCGCGCGCGGCGCTTTGATTTCAACACGCGCTTTGGCTACGCCCCTGACATGTCCGAGGGCTGCGAGCGCGTGTTCATTGTTTATGATCCGATCCAGCAGGTCGACGCGGTCCATGCAGCCCTGTTCAAGGGTGCTCATGTTTCACGCCTGCGCGCGCGCAATATCGGGCGGGATCCGCAGGCAGAACTGGCGCGCATCAACGTCCTGCGCCCGCTGCTTGACGCAGCCTGTGACGGCACGCTGACCCCGCAGCGCTTCTATTCCCTGTGGCGCGCGCGGCGCGATAACCCGCATTACCTGGGTCGGCTGATCGGGCGGTTGCAGACGCTGAAGCGGCCCGCGCTTTTGCTGCGCGCCTTGCGGGCGGCGAACAAGAGGGTTGATCACCCGCAACTCAAACAGGCGCTGGCCAAGGTCGAAGCGGCGCAGCGCTAACCCTCTTCACAGCCCTGCGTCGGCGCGCTATGGGGGCGGTATGACCCGCCTTACCCTCACCCGCCCCGACGATTTCCACCTGCACCTGCGCGACGGCGCCATGTTGGCCGGGATCGCGCCCGAGACCGCGCGCGATTTCGCCCGTGCGATCATCATGCCCAATCTGGTGCCGCCGGTTGTGACGGGCGCGCAAGCTGCGGCCTACCGCGAGCGGATCGCTGCGGCGCTGCCGGGGGCGGATTTCACGCCCCTGATGACGCTCTATCTGACCGAGACCACCGATCCGGCTGATGTTGTCGCCGCGCACAAGGCGGGCATCATCGCGGCGGTCAAACTGTACCCCGCCGGGGCGACGACCAACTCGGCCTCGGGCGTGCGGGACTTTGACAAGGTGCGCCCGGTGTTTGATGCGATGGCCGAGGCGGGCGTGCCGCTGTGCCTGCACGGTGAAGTCACCGACGCCGAAATCGACATCTTTGACCGCGAGGCGGTGTTCATCGACCGCGTGCTCGATCCGGTCCGCCGGGCCAATCCGGGCCTGCGGGTGATCATGGAGCATGTGACGACCAAGGACGCCGTGGACTATGTGCGCGCAAACCCCAAGGGCTTGGGTGCTACGATCACCACGCATCACCTGATCATCAACCGCAACAACCTGCTGGTGGGCGGCATGCGCCCGCATTACTTCTGCCTGCCGGTCGCCAAGCGCGAACTGCATCGTCAGGCGCTGGTCGAGGCGGCAATCTCGGGCGATGCGCGGTTCTTTTTGGGCACCGACTCGGCCCCGCACAGCGACGACCGCAAGGAATGCGAGTGCTGCGCCGCCGGATGTTTCACCGCGACCAACACGATGCCGCTGCTGGCGCAGGTGTTCGAGCGTGAGGGCGCGCTGGACAGGCTGGAAGGCTTCACCGCGCACCACGGCGCGGATTTCTACGGCCTGCCGCGCAATGCCACGACGATCACGCTGGAAAAGCAGGCCGAGCCGGTGCGCTTTCCGGCCAAGATCCAGACCGGGGCCGGTCCGGTCACCGTGTTCGAACCGGGCTTTGACGTGCATTGGAAAGTGGTTGGCTGAGGCTATTGCGAATAGCCCAGCTCTTGCAACGGCGCGACTTCCATCGCGGTGAACGAGGTTTCCATCGTGGCAGCGACGTCATTGGCGCCGCTGCCCAATGTTGTGAACACCATGATGCCAAACCCCGCCGATATCGCCGCCAGCACCACCCAGTCCACCGTCACAGCGCCCGTCTCATCCGACAGGAAGCGATAGGCGTGACGGACCATGATGACCTCCAGCAAGGGATGTCGTTATGGCTTAACGACGGATTGGGTCAAAACTATGGCAGAATGCGCCATCTCCAAGCCCGGCACATTCGATAGCCCTTTAATATTAATAGGTTAACGCTCGCTCTTGCGGCTTGGTTTGATGCCAGGCTTCGGCCAGTTGCAGCAGCGCAAGGTCATTGCCGTGCCGACCGATCAGTTGCAGCCCCATCGGCAGCCCCGCAGTCCCGAATCCCGCCGGAACCGCCAGCGCAGGCAGCCCGATCAGCGAGGCGGGGATCACCACCTCCATCCAGCGATGATAGGTTTCCATGGGATGCCCGGCGATTTCCGTCGGATATTCGACCTCAAGCGGGAAGGGCCAGACCTGCGCTGTCGGCAAGATCAGGGCGTCAAACCTGTCGAACAGCTCAGCCGCCCGCGCGTACCATTCCGAGCGCGCCAGACTGGCCGCCTGCACCGCATCAAGGGTCAGGGAATGGCCGGTCTCGATCTCCCAGATCGCCGTCGCTTTCAGCTGCTTGCGCCAGACGGGGTTGCCATAGAGTGGTCCCAGTCGGTTGGCATTGGCAAAAGCCCGCAGATCCAGCCAGGATTTCCAGAGCTTGCGCGCGTCAAAAGGGGCCGGGATGGCTTCGACCGTCACGCCCATGGCGTCAAAGCGTTCGAGCGCGGCCTCGCAGGTTTCCAGCACCCCCGCCTCCATCGGATAGGCCCCGCCCCAGTCGCCCAGCCACGCCACGCGACGCCCGCGCATGTCGGCGTCGATGCGTGACAGATAGGGTTCCTTGGGCAACGTGAAGGGGCGCCCCGCCACCGGACCCGACTGCACCTCGAGCAGCGCCGCCAGATCGCGCGGGTTGCGCGCCATCGGTCCGTTGGTGGCAAGCGGGTGCAGGAACGTGTCGCCTTGCGCCTCATCCGGCACCCGGCCCCAGCTGGGCCGGAAGCCATAGACATTGTTCCAGCCCGCAGGGTTGCGCAGGCTGCCCATCATGTCCGAGCCATCGGCGACCGCGACCATGTTGCACGCCAGCGCCACCGCCGCCCCGCCTGACGACCCCCCGGCGCTGCGCGTCGGGTCATAGGCGTTGCCAGTCGCACCATGCACCGGATTGAAGGTGTGCGAGCCCAGACCGAACTCCGGCGTGTTGGTCTTGCCGATGAACACCGCGCCCGCTGCGCGCATCCGCGTGACGAGCAGATCATCCTTGCGCGCCACCTGCCCCGCCATGATCGGCGAGCCCATGCTGGTCGGCAGTCCGGCGACATTGGCCAGATCCTTGACCGCCATCGGCAGCCCGTGCATCCAGCCCGTGCGCGGCGCTTTGTCGGCAGCGCGCGCTTCGGCCAGCAGCGCGTCTTCGTCGCGCAGACTGACGATGGCGTTGACCGCAGGGTTGCGCTTGGCAATCCGCGCCAGCGTCGCCTGCATCAGCTCCTCGGCCGAAACCGCGCGCGACTCCAGCGCCGCCGCTTGCGCCAACGCGCTTTTGTCCAACAGATCGTCCATCATCGCCCCCGCCTTGTTTCTCCGCAATAATCGACGCGAAACTGCGCTTGGCAAGGCCAAGCTGTCGTGTTCCGCCATCACACGCGTCGCAATTTGCCAAGCATTGCAGCGCAGAGTAGCGTCGCCTCATCACACGCCAATCGAGAGAACTTTGTGGACCTTATCGACCAAGACGACCTTATCATCCCCCTGCCCGATGGCACGCGCCTGTCCGCCCGGCTCTGGCGACCGGCGAGCGGACCAGCCGTTCCCGCTGTTCTGGAATACATCCCCTACCGCAAACGCGACAACACGCTGCCGCGCGATGAGACAATCCACCCGTGGATGGCGGCGCAGGGTTATGCCTGCCTGCGGGTGGACATTCGCGGCAACGGCGATAGCGAAGGCGTTTTCGACGACGAATATTCGGCGCAGGAACTGCAAGACGCCTGCGACGTGATCGCCTGGATAGCGGCGCAGGACTGGTGCAGCGGCGCGGTCGGGATGATGGGCAAAAGCTGGGGCGGGTTCAATTGCCTGCAGACCGCCTTCCTGAACCCGCCTGCGCTGAAGGCCGTGGTCAGCGTGTGCGCCACCGTGGACCGCTTTGCCGATGACATCCACTACAAGGGTGGCTGCCTTCTGGGTGAGAATTTCGGCTGGGGCTCTTTGATGCTGTCCTACGCCGCGCGCCCCGCCGACCCGCTGTTGCGGGCGGACTGGCGCGAGGATTTCCGCCAGCGTCTTGCCACGTTGCCGCATCTGACGGAACTTTGGTCCAGCCATCAGGCGCGCGACGACTATTGGAAGCACGGCTCGGTCTGCGAGGATTACACCCGCATGAAAGCCGCCGTGCTGACGGTGGGTGGCTGGAACGACAACTACATGAACGCCCCCGCGCATCTGGTTGAAAACATTGCGATGGGCAAAGCGATCGTCGGCCCTTGGGTCCACCAGTATCCGCATACTGCCGTGCCCGCGCCGCGCATAGGCTTCCTGACCGAAATGAAGAGCTGGTGGGATTGCTGGCTGAAGGGCATTGAGAACGGGGCCGAGAGCTGGCCCAATTACCGCGCCTATATGCTGACCAGCGCGCCGCCCGATCCCTCGGCGGCCGAACGGCCCGGATATTGGGTTGCGGCGAGCCTGCCCTCGCCTGACGTTGAGCCTCTGACGCTGCCCTTGGGGGCTGGCAGTGTGCTTGGCGGCGACGGGGCACCCGATGTGACGATTGCCACGCCGCAGACGTTGGGGATCACCTCGGGTGAGTTCTTCCCCATGGGCCTGAACGCCGAGATGCCCGGCGATCAGCGCGCCGATGACGCGCTGTCGGTGTGCTTCGAGCAAGCCTGCCCCGAGGGCCTGCGGCTGCTGGGTGCGCCGCGTCTGACGGTGACGCTCAGCGCCGATCAGCCCTTTGGTTTTCTGGTCGCGCGGTTGTGTGATGTCGCGCCGGATGGCTCGTCGACGCGAATCGCGCATGGCATGCTGAACCTGCACCACCGCTGCGATCCGCCCGAACCGCTGGTTCCCGGCGAGGCGATCACCGTCACATTGACGCTGGATCAATGCGCCTATGACCTCGCGCCCGGCCACCGCTTGCGGCTGGCGCTGTCCAACAGCTACTGGCCGTTCGTCTGGCCCTCACCCGCAAAGGTTGCATTGCACCTCACCGCAGGCGCGCTCGACCTGCCGCACTATACCGGCGCGGCACCGGGCTGGACCTTTGCCGACCCCGAAGCCGTACCCGCTTCAAGGCTGCTCCCCCTCACACCCGGCCGCGACACGCGACGGCGCGAGATTGACCTGCTGAGCGGTGTTGAACGGTTGATCGTCAGCGCTGACAGCGGGGAATCCAAAAACCCCGACCACGGGCTGTGTACCCATGACACGATGGTCGAAACATGGGAGACTCACCCCGACAATCCCTTGGCCGCACGTGCCGAGGTCGTCTGGACTCAACGCTTCCAGCGCGACACGTGGAGCGTGCAAACCGAGGTGAAGGCGACTCAGACATGCGACGCCGAGGCGCTGATCTTGCACGCGACGGTCACCGCTTACATCAAGGACGGCTCGGAAGTACCGGAAATCATCGAAAGAAATTTTAGTACGCGTGTTGCGCGTACCCACGTATGATTGTTACAGTTACCGGCAACATAATCGTTGATTGCTTCGCAAATCCGCTGTTATTGATTTATCAGTCAACAAAAATCGGGCGCCACTAATGGTGTTCAACACGATGCGCTTCCACAGCGAAGCCTTCTCAGGGAGAAACCGATGAACGACGAATTCCGCTATCTGCTTGCGCGCGCTGCCCGTGGCAAACTGGACCGCCGCGCCTTTCTCGGGCGCGCCGCCGCGCTCGGCGTGGCCAGCACCGCTGCCACCGGGCTTTTGTCCAAGGCCGTTCTGGCCCAGGGACCGCGCAGCGGTGGCCGTCTGGTGATGGGCATGCAGGGCGGTGAAAGCACCAACTCGCTGGACCCGGCACAAGCCGCCAGCCAGGTGCCGTTCACCTACGCCTATTGCACCGGCGAGACGATGCTGATCATCGACCCGCAGGGCAACCTGGTGCCCAAGCTGGCCGAAGAATGGGAAGCTTCGGCTGACGCGCAGACCTGGCGCTTCAAGATCCGCAGCGGGGTCGAGTTCCACAACGGCCAGACCCTGACCGCCGAGGATGTCGCGCAAACCCTGCGCCGCCACTCGAACGAGGATTCGCAGTCGGGTGCGCTGGGGATCATGCGGGGCGTGTCGTCCATCGCGGTCGAGGGCGACTGGGTCGTTCTGCAAACCACCACGCCGAACGCTGACCTTCCTTACCTGCTGGCCGATTATCACCTGGTAATTCAGCCCAATGGCGGCTTTGACGATCCGAACGCCGGTATCTTCACCGGCCCGTACAAATGGGCCGAGAACGAGCCGGGCGTGCGTCACGTCATGGAAAAATTCGCCAACCACTGGGATCCCAGCGTCGGCCATTTCGACAGCATCGAGATCCTGGTGATCAACGACGCGACGGCGCGGAACTCGGCCCTGCAGTCGGGTCAGGTCCAGCTGATCAACCGCGTCGAGCCGCGGGTTGCCGGTCTGCTGGCGCGCGCGCCGAACGTGTCGGTGCAATCCACCGCCGGGCGCGGGCACTATGTGTTCATCATGCATTGCAACACCGCGCCCTTTGACAACCACGACCTGCGCATGGCGCTGAAACTGGCCATCGACCGCGAAGACATGGTTGAGCGGATTCTGCGCGGCTATGGCTCGGTCGGGAACGACATGCCGATCAACGCCGCCTACCCGCTGTTCGATGACACCATCCCGCAGCGCACCTATGATCCGGATCAGGCGCGCTTCCACTATGAGCGTTCGGGCCATTCCGGTCCCATCCAGCTGCGCACCTCGGAAGTCGCCTTCCCGGGCGCCATCGACGCCGCCCAGCTGTTTCAGGAAAGCGCCGCTGCCGCCGGGATCGAGCTGGAGATCATCCGCGAGCCGGGTGATGGCTATTGGTCGGAAACCTGGAACGTGCAACCGTTCAGCGCCTCGTACTGGGGTGGCCGTCCGGTGCAGGACCAGATGTATTCGACCGCCTATCTGTCGAACGCCGACTGGAACGATACCCGCTTCTTCAACGAGCGTTTCGACAGCCTGCTGATCGAAGCACGCGGTGAGCTGGACCAGACGCGCCGCAAGGCGATCTACAGCGAAATGGGCACGATGGTGCGTGACGACGGTGGCCTGATCGCACCGATGTTCAACGATTTCATCGACGCGCATAACGACCAGATCGCCGGCTGGGAGTCGAACCCCTCGGCCGAGCTGATGGCCGGGCGAGCCCCCATCATGATGTGGTCGGCGACGTAAGCGCCGATGCATCCGATCCTCAAAGTGGTGATCCAGCGCCTTGCGCTGGGTCTCCTGCTTCTTCTGGCAGCGTCGGTGCTGATCTTTATCGGTACGCAGATCCTGCCCGGAGACGTGGCTCAAGCGATCCTTGGGCAAGGGGCGACCGAGCAAGCCCTGACCAATATGCGCGCAGAGATGGGCCTCGACCGGCCCGCCTATATCCGATATTTTGAATGGCTTTACAATGCGTTGCACGGCGACCTTGGTGTCGCCCTGTCGAACGGACGCGATATCGCGGACTCGATCGGTCAACGCATGGGCAACACCCTCTTCCTTGCCTCTGTCGCCGCCGTGATCTCGGTCCCGCTGGCGATCCTGCTTGGCCTTGTCGCCGTGCGCTACCGCGATCGCTGGCCTGACCGGCTGATCTCGGCGATCACGCTGACCACGATCTCGCTGCCCGAATTCCTGCTAGGCTATGTGTTGATGTATATCTTCGCGGTCAAGCTGGGCTGGTTCCCCTCGGTGTCCAACATCAACAGCTCGATGTCGTTCTGGCAAAAGCTGAACGCCGTCGCCCTGCCCGCCATGGTGCTCACGCTGGTGGTTCTGGCGCATATGATGCGCATGACCCGCGCGGCGATTCTGAACGTCATGCAGTCGGCCTATATCGAAACCGCCGAGCTGAAGGGCCTGCGCCGCCTGACCCTGATCGCCCGCCACGCCATGCCGAACGCCATCGCGCCCATCGTCAACGTGGTGATGATCAACCTTGCCTATCTGGTGGTCGGCGTCGTGGTGATCGAGGTGGTCTTTGTCTATCCCGGCATGGGCCAGTATCTGGTCGACCATGTGTCCAAACGCGATGTGCCGGTGGTACAGGCCTGCGGGCTGATCTTTGCGACCATCTACATCGGCCTGAACCTGACCGCCGACATCGTGTCGATCCTGTCCAACCCAAGATTGAGGCATCCTAAATGAAGGGCATTCCGCTTTCCGCCCTTCTGGGGCTATTCATCACCGGGCTGTATTTTCTGGCCGCGATCTTCGCGCCCTGGATCGCACCCTACGGCATGTCGCAGATCGTCGGCGATGTCTGGGAGCCGGCCTCAAGCCAGTTCTGGCTGGGCACCGACAATCTGGGCCGCGACCTGCTGACCCGCATGATCTATGGCGGGCAGACGACGATCTTCGTCGCCACCATGGCGACGGCGGTGTCGTTCACGCTGGGCTCGATCCTGGGCTTTACGGCAGCCGTTTATGGCGGCGTGACCGATCAGGTGATGTCGCGCCTGAACGATCTGGTCATGTCGATCCCGACGCTGATCTTCGCGCTGGTGGTACTGTCGGTGATGCCCGTCACCCTGCCCGTGCTGATCCTTGTCATGGGCCTGCTCGACTCGACTCGCGTCTTCCGCCTGTCGCGGGCCGTGGCGGTGGACATCAACGTGATGGACTTTGTCGAGGCCGCGCGCCTGCGCGGTGAAGGCCAGCGCTGGGTGATCTTCCGCGAGATCCTGCCCAACGCCCTGTCGCCGCTGGTCGCCGAACTGGGCCTGCGCTTCATCTTCGCCATTCTCTTTATCTCGACCCTCTCGTTCCTTGGCCTGGGCATCCAGCCGCCGTCAGCGGACTGGGGCGGCATCGTCAAGGAAAACCGTGAAGGCATCGTCTATGGCATTCCGGCGGCACTGATCCCCGCGATTGCCATCGTCACCTTGTCGATCTCGGTCAATCTGGTGGCTGACTGGGCGCTCAACCGCACCACCAGCCTGAAGGGAGGCCGTGGTGGCTGACACTCTCTTAGAGATCAAGAACCTGCGCATCGAAGCGACGGTCTACGCGCCGGGCGAAAAACCCCGCAACGCGGTGATCGTCGATGACGTCTCGCTGGCGCTGGAACGCGGCAAGGTGATGGGGCTGATCGGCGAATCCGGGGCGGGGAAATCCACCATCGGGCTGGCCGCGCTGGCCTACGGGCGCGGTGGTATCCGGCTGTCGGGTGGTGAGATCGTGCTCAACGGTCGCCAGATCCGCGGTGCCGGGGCCGGAACCCTGCGCAGTCTGCGCGGGCGCGAGGTCACCTATGTCGCGCAATCCGCCGCCGCCGCTTTCAATCCGGCCAAGCGGTTGATGGAGCAGGTCATCGAGGCCACGCTGCACCACGGCCTGATGTCGCAATCCGAGGCCGAGGCGCGCGCCGTCGATCTGTTCCGCACCCTGTCCCTGCCTGACCCTGAATCCTTTGGCCGCCGCTACCCGCATCAAGTCTCGGGCGGGCAGCTGCAACGGGCGATGACGGCGATGGCGCTCTGCCCCAAGCCGGATCTGGTGATCTTCGACGAGCCGACAACGGCACTGGATGTGACCACGCAGATCGACGTGCTGGCCGCGATCAAGACGGCAATTGCCGAAACGGGTGTGGCGGCGCTCTATATCACGCATGATCTGGCGGTGGTGGCGCAGGTGTCCGATGAGATCATGGTGCTGCGTCAGGGCAAGATGGTTGAGCATGGCACCGTCCAACAGATCATCGAAGCGCCGCGCGAAGACTACACCAAGGCGCTGATCTCGGTCCGCTCGATTGACCACAAGGAAAAGCTGCCCAGCCCCGCGCCGCTGCTGACGGTGCAGAACGTCAGCGCCCGCTATGGGCTGATCGGCAAGGACGTGCTCAGCGATGTCTCTGTCGAGGTCCATCCGGGCCAGACGCTGGCGTTGGTGGGCGAGTCAGGGTCGGGCAAGTCGACCATGGCGCGGGTGATCACCGGCCTCTTGCCACCGCGCAAGGGCGAGATCTTGTTCGAGGGTAAAGCCCTGCCCCCGGCGCTGAAAAACCGTTCGCGCGAGGAGTTGCGTGAGTTGCAGATGATCTACCAGATGGCCGATGTGGCCATGAACCCGCGCCAGACGGTCGCGGCGATCATCGGGCGGCCGCTGGAGTTCTACTTCGGCCTGCGTGGCAAGGCGCGCGATCAGCGCGTGCAGGAGCTGCTCGATGCCATCGAGCTGGGCAAGGGTTTTGGCGACCGCTATCCGGCCGAGCTGTCAGGCGGTCAGAAGCAACGCGTGTGCATCGCGCGCGCGCTGGCGGCCAAGCCGAAGCTGATCATCTGCGACGAGGTCACCTCGGCGCTGGACCCGCTGGTGGCGGATGGGATCCTCAAGCTGCTGCTCGATCTGCAAAAGCGTGAGGGGGTGGCGTATCTGTTCATCACCCATGACATCGCCACGGTCCGCGCCATCGCTGACAGCATCGCAGTGATGTACCAGGGCCGTGTGCAGCGCTACGGGCCGAAAAGCGACGTGCTGGCACCGCCGTTCGATGACTACACCGACCTGTTGCTGTCCTCGGTGCCGGAAATGAAGCTGGGCTGGCTGGAGCATGTCATCGAGACCCGCAAGATGACCAGCGCCGGCAACTGAGAGCCGCCGAAACGGAACCGCCCGGCCGAGGAGCATTGCGCGCCTCGCCGGGCGCGTCTATTGAGGGCCGAATTGCCCGAGGTTTCCCCGATGTCCGACACCACCCCCGAACGCCCGCAGCTCTACCTGATCACGCCCGCCGCGTTTGATCCCGACGTCTTTGCACCGCGCCTCGCACGGGTGCTCGACGGGGTCGAGGTCGCTTGCCTGCGTCTGGCGATGGCCGGTCAGGACGAGGATGCGATCTCGCGCGCCGCGGATGCGCTGCGCGAAGTGGCCCATGCGCGCGACATCGCGCTGGTGATCGAGCGGCATGTGGTGCTGGCCGAAAGGCTGGGGCTGGATGGCGTGCACCTGCCGCAAGGCGCGCGCGACCTGCGCAAACTGCGCAAGACGCTGGGCGACGACGCGATCATCGGCACCGCCTGCGGCACCTCACGCCATGACGGGCTGACGGCGGCCGAGGCCGGGGCGGATTACGTCGCCTTCGGGCCGATGGGCGAGACCGGGCTGGGCACCGGCGGCGTGGCGGATATCGAGCTGTTCTCGTGGTGGTCGGAAGTGATCGAAGTGCCGGTCGTCGCCGAAGGCGCGCTGACGCAGGCCCTGGTCGAAACCCTGACGCCGATCACCGATTTCTTTGCCATCGGCGATGAGATCTGGGGCCAGGACGATCCTTTGGCGGCGCTCAAGACCCTCGTCGCGCCTGCGGGCTACTGAGGCAGGGGGGCCAGCCCCCCTCTTCGCTTTCAGCGAATTCACCCCCCGGGATATTTCAGGAGCAAAGAGGCGCGTTAACCTTTCGTTAAGCCCCCTCTTTGCTCTGCTAAATATCCACGGGGATCCTTAAGGGGGGCATGCCCCCCTTAAGCGGGGTGCGGGGCTGGCCCCGCCGCGTTACACACCGTAGATCGCGCCGAATTTTTCTTCCAGATAGTCCAGCAGCGGCCCCTCGTCCGGCTCGAACCCACAGGCCTGCGTGATGGTATCGCGCGGCTCGCGCAGGCCGCCGTGTTGTTGCAGCTTCTCGCGCAGCCAGGCGGTAGCGACGGTCGGTTGACCGGCGGCCAGTGCTGCATCAATGTCGGGCAGATCGTTGCGCAGGGCTTTCATCAGGCAGCCGGCATAGACGTTCCCCAGCGCATAGGTGGGGAAATAGCCAAACAGCCCAACCGACCAGTGCACATCCTGCAGCATGCCGTGCGACGGCCGGTCCACGGCCACGCCGAAGTCGGCCACGAAGCGGTCGTTCCACGCCGCTTCCAGATCGCCGGGCGTCAGGTCGCCCGCGATCAGCGCGCGTTCCAGATCGAAGCGCATCATGATGTGCAGATTGTACTGAACCTCATCGGACTCGGTGCGGATATAGCCCGGCTGCACTCGGTTAACCGCCCCGTAAAACGCCGTCGGGTCCATGCCCAGATCGCCGAATTCGGCGCTCATCTGGGTGTGCAGCCAGCCGGTCAGCGCCTTTGAGCGCCCCAGCTGGTTTTCATAGATCCGGCTCTGGCTCTCGTGCACGCCCATCGAGACCCCCTCGCCCAGCGGCGAATAGCGGTACGCGGGGTCGATGTTCTGCTCGTAGCAGGCGTGGCCGACCTCGTGGATGGTCGAATAGAGGCAGTTGAACGGGTCATTCTCGGCCACCCGCGTGGTGATGCGGACATCGCCGCCCGACCCCGACGAGAACGGGTGCACGGCCATATCGATACGACCATGGGCGAAATCATAGCCGTAGATCTCGGCAAGCTTGGTGCTCAGGCGCAACTGGCCCTCGCGGCCAAAGCTGCCGGTCAGCGGCTTGGGTTGATACGCCGCCCCCAGCACCTTTTCGCGCAGTGCGACCAGACGCGGGCGCATCCGGGCGAACATGGCGCCGATTTCGTCGCCGGTAATGCCGGGCTCGTAATCCGCCAGGAGCGAATCGTAGAGATCGCCGTTTTGCGCCAGTGCGGCGGCTTCCTCGCGCTTGAGCGCGATCACCCGTTCCAGCGTCGGCAGGAAATGCGCGACGTCGTCCTTGGCGCGGGCCTCGGCCCAGGTGCCCTGCGCGACCGAGGTCACACGCGCCAGCTCGGACGCCAGTTTGGCCGGTACGCGGGTGTTGCGCCCGTAAGAGCGGCGGACGTGGCGCAGCAGAGCTTCGCCCTTGGCGTCGGGGGCGACGGCGTCGGCCAGCCATTCGCCCAGCTGCGGGTCGGTGCGGCGGGCATGCAGCACTTCCTCCAGCGCCGCCATTTCCTCGCCACGCTGCTCGGCAGCGCCGCGCGGCATGACAGTTTCCTGATCCCAGCCCAGACGGCCCATGACTTGCGCCAGCGACCAGCTGGTGCGCTCATGCGCGGCGATGTTGTCGAAAGCGCTCATGCGGCCCCCCGGATGGTGCGACCCAGCGGATACTGGGCCAGATAACGGGCGCGGATGATCAGCACCCAGAGAAGCACGGCCATCAGCTGATGCGCGATGCCCAGTTCCAGCGGCGCACCGTGCATCACCGTGACGATGCCCAGCACGATCTGCAGTGCCAGCGCGCCCATGACCATATGGAAGGCCTTGCGCGTGTCAGCGTATGAGCTGCGACGACCGCGCGTCCAGACGAACACCCCATAGAATGCGACGATATAGCCCGAGACGCGGTGGATGAACTGCACCGTGCCGTCATTCTCAAAGAGGTTGCGCCAGACCGGTGTCAGATCCCACATGCCGGGTGGGAAAATACCGCCCGCCATCAACGGCCAGTCGGTATAGCCGCGCCCGGCGTCGATCCCGGCAACCAGCGCGCCCAGCAGGATCTGCAGGAAGGCGAAATGCATCAACCCTGTGGCCATCGAGAACAACCGCCCCTCGCGCGCCCGGCGGGCTTGCAGCAGCTGCGCCTCGGGTCGGCCCAGAAGCAGCGTGTACCACGCGATCACGCCGAGGATGACAAAGGCCAGTCCCAGATGCAGTGCCAGACGGTACGAGGCGACCGAGATCACCCCTTCCCCCTGCGTGATGCCCGAGGACACCATCCACCAGCCAATCGCGCCCTGCACGCCCCCCAGCGCGCCGGGCAGGATCAGCCGCCCGGTCCAGCCGCTGGGAATGCGGCGGGTTGCCCAGAAGAACAGGAAACCCACCGCCCAGACCAACCCGACCGCGCGGCCCAGCTGGCGGTGCGACCATTCCCACCAGTAGATCTGCTTGAACTCGCCCAGCGTCATCTCGGCGTTGAGCAGGTGGAACTGGTCGATCTGCTGATACAGGTCGAATTCCGACTGCCAGTCTGCCTGTGACATCGGCGGCAGTGCACCGGACAAAGGCCGCCATTCGGTGATCGACAACCCAGAGTCCGTCAGCCGGGTCATGCCGCCGACGGTGATCATCGCCAGCACCATGACGAACAGCAGGCCCAGCCAGATCTGGATCGCGCGGCGCGCGCCTTTGGGGGCTTCGATCCCCGCCCGGCGCGCGGGCGTCGCGGCCTGAGCCGGGGCGGCGGTTTCCTCGAAAATGGGGCGTTTCGCCATGCGCAGGCTCCTTGGTTCGCGCCAAATTAGGACCGGGGCCTCAGGGCTTCAAGAGCGCCCGCGCACCAGTTGCCGCAAGATCCCGTGCAACGTCTGGGCTTCGGACCGGGTCATGCCCCAGCGCCCCAGCATGTTGCGCAGGTTCATCTTCATGAAAGGCGCTTTTTCCGGCGGGTGAAAGAAATTGGCCGCTTCGAGCTTTTCCTCGAAATGGTCGCCCAGCTTTTCCAGCTCGATCGCGCTGGCCAGATCGGTTCCGGCCAGATCCAGCCGCATACCGGGCACATCGGTGCCCTGACGCATCCACTCATAGGCCGTCAGCAACACGCATTGCGCCAGATTGAGCGAATAGAAACCGGGGTTTACCGGCACGGTGATGATCGCGTTGGCATGGGCGACATCGTCGTTCTCAAGCCCGGCGCGTTCCGGCCCGAACAGCACCGCCACCCGCTTGCCCGCCGCGATCATCGCGCGGGCTTCGGCCATCGCGGTTTCGGGCGTGAGCACCGGCTTGACCAGCCCGCGGCTGCGCGCGGTGGTGGCATAGACGTAATCGCAATCCGCCACGGCCGCGCCGACATCGCCGAAGACCCCGGCGTGGTCCAGCACCACGCTGGCGCCCGAGGCCATCGCTGTGGCGGCCGGGTTCGGCCAGCCATCGCGCGGCGCGACAAGGCGCATGTGTTCCAGACCGAAGTTCAGCATCGCCCGCGCCGCAGCGCCGATGTTCTCGCCCATTTGCGGGCGGGTGAGGACCACCAGAGGCACCTGCCCCAGCTCGGTCGACAGCTCTTTCATCGTGTTCACCTTCATCCTGCCCGCTTACAGCCGCCCGCGCCGCCGTGCAAGCAAGCGCGCCGCGGCAAAGCGCCTCTCAGACCGCCTGCCCCGCCGCCCAGCCCGAGGACCACGCCCATTGGAAATTATACCCGCCGAGCCAGCCGGTCACATCGACCACCTCGCCGATGAAATAAAGGCCGGGCACGGCGCGCGCCTGCATCGTCTTGGCATCCAGCGCCGTGGTGTCCACGCCGCCCAGCGTGACCTCGGCGGTGCGCCAGCCCTCGGTGCCCGCCGGGGTCAGATGCCAGCGGTGGGTCGCGTCGCTCAGACGTTGCAGCGCGGCTTTGGATTGGATGGCCAGCTTGCCCGACAGCCCGGCCCGCTCGGTGATCGCGCGCGCCAGCTTGTCAGGCAGATCCAGCGCATTCGCCAGCTCACGCGCGCCGCGCTCAGCCCGTGCCGCCTGCGCCTCGGCCCCCAGATCGCGGCCCAAGGCCAGATCGACGGTGATCTCCTGCCCCTCGCGCCAATAGCTTGAGATTTGCAGGATCGACGGGCCCGACAGGCCCCGGTGGGTGAACAGCATCCCCTCTTCAAAGACGATTTTCGCGCCCTTCACCCCGACCCGCGCCTGCACGCTCACCCCCGCCAGCGCCTTCATCCCGTCGAGCTGCGCATCGGTGAAGGTCAGCGGCACCAGACCCGGACGCGGCTCGATCACCGGCAGGCCGAAGGCCTCGGCGATCTGATAGCCCATGCCGGAGGCCCCCATCTTGGGGATCGACTTGCCGCCCGTTGCCACGACCACAGACGCAGCCTTCAGCACGCCCTGATCCGTCTCAACCTCGAACCCCGGCCGCACCGCCCTGACCGAGACACCCAGCCGCAGTTCGCCCCCCGCCTCGGCCAGATCGCGCAGCAGCATGTCCACCACCTGCCGCGCCGATCCGTCACAGAACAGCTGCCCCAGCGTCTTCTCATGCCAGGCGATTCCCGCCCGGTCGATGCGCGCGATGAAATCGCGCTGGGTGTAGCGGCGCAGGGCGGACAGCGCAAAGCGCGGGTTTTGTGACAGGAAACGCTCGGGCGCGATCTGCAGGTTGGTGAAATTGCACCGGCCACCGCCCGAGATGCGGATCTTCTCGCCCGGTGCCTTGGCGTGATCCAGCACCAGCACGCGGCGCCCGCGACGCCCTGCTTCGATGGCGCACATAAGGCCCGCGGCCCCTGCGCCCAGTACGATCACATCCCACATAGCCACCGTCTCCCATAATCGCGCCCTCGTACACCGCGCAGGCCTGACTGAACAGTCGCGCGACAGCAGGCGGCGGGCAAAGGGAACGCCAGCCGCTGCCGAGGTGAGAGATTCGGGTGGGCCGAGGGTCTGTATTGGCGCTTTTCAGCGGGTTGGCCGGGGTGAATGCCCCCGTCTTTGTCGCCCCATAGCAAAAAATTTGTGCCCCCGAGCCGCGTTCTTTTCCAAGTTTCTCAGGGCCGCGCAGCGCGACGCCCGCGCCGTCGCACAAACTGTCACATTTTTTTCCCAAGCCCCTCTTGCGGCCCCCATGCCTGTTGGGTAAATACCGCCGCAGTTGGGGCGTGGCCAAGTGGTAAGGCATCGGTTTTTGGTACCGTGTACCGTAGGTTCGAATCCTACCGCCCCAGCCAACTCATTCCTTGTGTGAATTGAACGCCTTGGCGACACCAGCAGTGGTGTATCCTTGCGTGTCCACCTGTGGAGCCTTCGTCAGATCAGCGAGGGTTTGCCGATGCTCTTGGCCCCAGACGACGCCCGCGACACCCTTCTTTCTGAACGCTTTTTCGACGCTCCTTTCGGGTGACCGCCCAGCGTCTCACCCGCTGCACGTCGCTGGTTAAGGTTAGAGGAGACGAGGGAGCGAGCGGGGAGCGGCACTGGCCGTACGTGAAAGACGCACGGTGCCGGGGATCTTCACCGCCAGGATCGTGCCGTTTGTGACGGATTAGATCTGCGCACTTTCGCCACTTCCGGCGCGGGAAGCGCCAGACCCGTGGGGCAGAGCTCATGCCGAGACGAGGCTGGTGATTTTGGGGCAGCCTACGATTCCCCGTTAATCTCATTTATCAAGATTTTCGATCCCAAGCATTTCAGCAAAACTCCCGCCACACCTCGCTTGTTGGGTAAAATCGAGGTGCCTCCAGTGGGAAGGTCGCAGCATAAACCGGAACAAAGCATCACCGATCGCGCATCCTCTCTTGCGCGAGAGGGATTCAAGCTTGCCTAAAAGGCCAACACCGGTAGTCTTCCAGTCTCACAGGGGGAGATTCTTGCCGAATTCTCGGTCAACGAAAACACTAGGGAGGAAGACATGCTCAGAACACTCATCGCGGCAGGCTTGGGCCTTGGACTGGCTGCAACGGCGGCGTCCGGCCAAACCGTCGGTATCGCCACCTCGAATCCGGGGTCGCTGTTTTACAACATTGGCACCGCCGTCGCGAACGCGGCCAACAATTCCGGGCTCAACACCACCATCCAGCCCGCCACCAGCCCCAACCAGTTCATTCCCTATCTGAACTCGGGCGGGATCGAATTCGGAGTCGCCAACCTGCAAGAGGTCAATTACGCTTTCTCAGGCGAGGCCTGGTGGAACGGTGTGCAGAACCCCAACCTCAGGATCGTCGGCATGCTGATGCCGCTCAACGAAGCGATCTTCGTGCGGGCGGACAGTGGCATCATGACGCTTGAAGACCTGCGCGGACAGCCGATGACGGATGGCTACACCGCCCAGAACACGATCCTGCCGCAGCTTGATGCGATCTATGCAACCGCCGGGATGACGCGGGACGAGATGACCGGCGTGAACGTCGCATCGGTGGTTGCCGGTGCCGATGCCTTCATTTCGGGTGACGCCGTTGGCTTCATCTTTGCCCATGGCGCTGGCAAGGTTCGCGAGGCTGATGCGGCCGTCGGCGGCTTGCGCGCCCTGACCGTGACGGATTCCTCCGAGGCCGGCCTCGCGGCAGCGCGGGCTTTCTGGCCCACGGCGTCCTTTGTGACGATGGCCGCCGGGTCCGCGCCCGGTGTGCTTGAGGACGGCGTCTATATCTCGTTCCCGCAGGTGGTCTTTACCAATGCCAGCGTGTCCGATGATGTGGTCTACGCCATGGCCCGGGCGATGTACGAAGGGCGCGACGATATGATCGCCGTGTTCCCGCCGTTCGGCGCCTTCGACCCTGAAAGCATGCACGGTGATCCCGGCGTGGTTCCGTTCCACCCGGGTGCGCTTCGGTTCTTCACCGAAGCCGGCCTGAACTGAGGGCGGCAGATGTCCGAAACCAGTACCGGAGGGGCCGTTCGCGGCCTCTCTCCCCAGCTCTGGCGTCCTGTGGCCAACGGGCTGGCCGCTCTGCTGATCCTCATCGCCTGCGCCTGGGCGCTGAACGTGCCGCGCTATCTGGGTGTCAGCTATTACCCGCAGCAATTCTTTGCGCTGATCCTGTCGATGGCATTGCCGCTGGCCTTCCTGAGCTATCCTGCGCGCCGCACGTCACAACGCATCACCCTGCCCTGGCATGATCTGGCGCTGGCGGTTCTGGCCATGGCGACGATGCTCTATATCACCATCAACTACCCGCAACTGGTGCTTCAGATCTTCAGCCGCCCCATGGCGGTCTGGCTGCCGGGTCTGATCGTCACGCTTCTGGTGCTGGAAGCGTTGCGCCGGGCGACGGGCTGGGCGCTGGTGATCATCATCGCCGCCTTCCTGATCTATGCGATGTTCGGCAATTACATCCCCGGACGCCTGCAGGGCCGGGCCCAGCCCTGGGATTTGCTGGCCGGGTATATGGCGTTTGATTCCAATGGTATCCTTGGGTTGCCCATTTCCGTCGCTGCGACCGTGGTGATCACGTTCATCCTGTTCGGCTCGTTGCTGGCGACGACCGGCGGCACCCGATTTTTCACCGATGCGGCGATGCTCGGCATGGGCCGGTTTCGCGGCGGCTCGATGAAGATCGCCGTTCTGGCCTCGGGGCTCTTCGGCTCGATCTCGGGATCGGCGGTGGCCAATGTGGTGGGGACCGGCGTGATCACCATCCCGATGATCAAGAAGGATGGCTATCCGGCGCACAAGGCCGCCGCGATCGAAGCTGTCGCCTCGACCGGCGGGCAGCTGATGCCGCCGGTGATGGGGGCTTCGGCCTTTCTGATGGCCGAGTTCCTGTCGGTGCCCTATTCGACCATCGTCGTCGCCGCCCTTGTCCCGGCGATCCTGTATTACGTCGCCCTGTTCATTCAGGCCGATCTTGAGGCCGCGCGCCTGAACATCGCCCCGGTGCCCAAGGACGCTCTGCCCTCGGGCAAGGGCGTGATCTTTGGCCTGCACTTCGTCTTTGCCTTTGCCGTACTGATCTATGCGCTGTTCGTGATGCGCTGGCAGCCAGAGAAAGCGGCGCTGCTTGGCGCGCTGTCGCTCATGCTCACGGCGCTGATTTTTGGCTATCAGGGCGAGCGGCCAAAGATCGGCGCGCTGATCGGCACGCTGGCCTCGACCGGGCACGCGGTGGTCGAGATCATCCTGATCTCTGCCGCCTCGGGGCTTGTGATCGGCGCGCTCAACGTGACCGGGTTGTCTTTCAACCTGACCTATCTGCTGGTGCAGGTCGGTGGCGGGTCGGTGATCGCGTTGCTGGCACTGTCGGCCATCGTCTGCATCATTCTGGGCATGGGCCTGCCGACTTTGGGCGTCTATGTGTTGCTTGCCGCGCTGGTTGCGCCCGCGCTGGTGCAGGTTGGCATCGAACCGATCGCCGCGCATCTTTACGTGCTTTATTTCGGCATGATGTCGATGATCACGCCGCCCATCGCGCTTGCCGCTTTTGCGGCAGCCTCGATTGCGCGCGCGCCAGCGATGGCGACCGGCTGGGCGGCGATGCGGTTTGGCTGGTCGGCCTATGTCATCCCGGTGTTGTTCGTGTTCTCGCCGACGCTGATCATGATCGGCGCGCCGGTCGATATCGCCATTGCGATCATCACCGCCGTGATGGGCGTCTGGCTGATCTCGGCCGCGTTCGCCGGGTTCTTCGCCCGGCGGCTGTCGGGGGCGATGCGCGGGTTGTTTGCCGCCTTCGGCTTGCTCGCGCTGATCCCGGCAGGGGCGTTCCCGGGGGCTGAGGTTTCCGATCTGCTCGGCGTCGCCGGCGGGATCGCGGTGATGACCTTCGAGATCATCAAACGCAAACGGCTGGCCGCCGGGGGGGCAGCATGAGCGGCACCAACAGCGCCGACCGCATTCTTGCGATCCTCGATCTGTTCACCGAGGATCGTCTTGAATGGACGCCTGAGGATCTGATGGCCGCCTTGGGCTATTCGCGCCCGACGCTCTATCGCTACCTCAAGTCCTTGCGCGAATCCGGGCTGCTGATCTCGCAACCCGGTGCAGGGTTCACGCTGGGTCCGCGCATGGTCGAGCTCGATTATCTGATGCGCAAATCCGATCCGTTGGTTGCGTCCGGGCAGTCCATTCTGCAGTCCCTGACGCAGGCCTACCCCTGCTCGGCGCTTCTGGTGCGCTGGTATGGCAGCAAATTGCTCTGCGTCGCCTCTGAGTGTTCGACCCCGCATCCGCTGTCCTCGTATCCGCGCGGACGGCCGATGCCTTTGGCCCGGGGCGCGATCAGCCGGGCGATCATGGCATGGCTGCCAATCCGCCAACTGCAAACGATGGTCGAGGAAAATCTGGCCGAAATGTCGAGCGTCGGTCTGGGCCGCACCACGGACGAGGTGCTGGCCTCACTGCGCCGGGTGCGCCGCGCCGGGTTTGCCACCGCACATGGCGAGGTCACACCCGGCGTGATCGGCGTCTCGGCGCCGGTCTTTGACGCAGGGCAAGCGCCGATTGCGGCGCTGACAGTCACAATCGCCGGGCAAGAAGTGACGCCTGAGCGGCTGGATGCGATCGCCTCGGACATCATGCGCCATGCTGCGGCCTTGTCCGCCGATCTGGGCCAGCGGCGCACGGATCAGGATCCCCCGCGCCGGGCGGCCAATGACTGAGACCAACGTCCGATACGGAGCGACCATGAAAAAGATCGACGTCTTCAACCATATCTGGCCCACACCCTTCTACGAGGCGTTGATCGATCACATCGGCACGATGAGCGACATCACCAACCGCTCGGGTCAGGTTCCGATGATGACCAATCTCGACCGCCGCTTCGCGGTCATGGATATGTTCGGGCCCGATTACGTGCAGATCCTGTCGCTGGCCTCGCCGCCGCTGGAGCTGCTGGCAGGCCCGCAAAAGGCGCTCGAGCTGAGCCGGATCGGTTCGGACGCGATGGCCGAGCTGTGCCTGAAATACCCCGACCGCTTTCCCGGCTTTATCGGCACCGCGCCGATGAACAACATGGACGCCTGCATCGACGAATGCCGCCGCGCCATCGAAGATCTGGGCGCTGTCGGCATGCAGATCTTCACCAACATCGCCGGTGACCCGGTGGATCTGGCGCAATACGCCCCGTTCTTTGACTACATGGCCACGGCGGGCAAGCCGGTCTGGCTGCATCCCGCGCGCGGCATGGGGTTCTCGGACTACAAGAACGAGACGCGCTCGGAATACGAGATCTGGTGGACCTTTGGCTGGCCGTATGAAACCTCGGCCGCGATGGCGCGCATGGTGTTTTCGGGGTTCTTCGACCGCTTCCCGGGCCTGAAAGTCATCACCCATCACGCAGGCGGCATGGTGCCCTATTTCGAAGGCCGCGTCGGGCCGGGCTGGGATCAGATGGGCGCACGCACCACGGACCGCGATCTCAAGCCGGTGCTGACATCCCTCAAACGCCCGCATCTGGACTATTTCAAAGAGTTCCACGCCGACACCGCCACCTTCGGCTCACGTCAGGCAATCGAGCACGCGATTTCGTTCTTTGGCGAGGATCGGGTGCTGTTTGCCTCGGATGCGCCGTTCGATCCCGAAGGCGGGCCAATGTATATCCGCGAGACCATCCGCATCATCGAAGACATGGAGATCAGCGATGCACTGCGCCGCAAACTGTTTCAGGACAACGCCGTGGCGCTTCTGGGTCTGAAACTCTGAGACAGGACTAAGCCATGATTGATTTCTCAAAAACCTATGACGTCGTGATTGTCGGCGGCGGCCCGGTCGGTACCGGGCTTGCCATCGAACTGGGACAACGCGGCCACTCGGTCGCCCTGATCGAGCGCCACGCGACACTCCATAAGGTGCCCCGCGGCCAGAACCTGACACAGCGGACCATGGAGCATTTTCAGTCCTGGGGATGCGAGGCCGCGATCCGAGCGGCCCGCACTGTTCCGCAGGGCTATGCGATTGGCGGCATGACCTCGTATCGCACGCTGTTGTCGGGGTATCACTACGACTGGCTGCAGCGAGATCTGGTCGCGCCCTATTACAACGCCGCCAATGAACGCCTGCCGCAGTACCAGACCGAAGCCGTCCTGCGCGCCCGTGCCGCTGAGTTGCCGGGCGTGGACATAGCGCTTGGCTGGACCGCCCGGGATGTCGCGCAAAACGCCGAGAGTGCGACGGTCACGCTCACCGATGCCCAAGGCAACCCCGCCACAGTAGCGGGGCGCTACGTGGTTGGATGCGACGGTGCACGTTCGGCGATCCGCGAGGCTGTGGGCATCCCGCAGACCAGCTCGGAGCATGACAAACTGATGGTCCTGCTGGTGTTCAAATCGACCGACCTGCATGACCACCTCAAACGCTATCCCGGCAAACAGTTCTATTGCGTGCTGGACCGCGCGCTTGAAGGCTATTGGCTGTTTTTTGGCCGGGTCGATCTGGGCACGACGTGGTTTTTCCATGCGCCGGTCCCGGCGGGCACGACGCGCGAGAATTTCGACTTCAAGGCCTATCTCGAACAGGCGGTCGGCGCGCCGATTGGCGTCGAGTTCGAGCATATCGGCTTTTGGGATCTGCGCATCGCGCTGGCAGACACCTACCGTGCAGGACGGGTTTTCATCGCGGGCGACGCCTGCCATTCGCACCCGCCTTATGGCGGCTACGGGGTCAATACCGGGCTGGAAGACGCGCGCAACCTGGGCTGGAAACTGTCCGCCGCGCTTGAAGGCTGGGCCGGGGACGCGTTGCTCGACAGCTACAGCGCGGAACGCCAGCCGGTTTTCAAGGGCACTGCCGAGCATTTCATCGAGCGTTTCATCCGCGAAGACCGCGATTTCCTCAACGCCCACAGCCCCGAAGAGCAGGGCGAGGCGGCTTTCCGCAAGGCGTGGGACAGCCGTAACGAGGGATCGAGCGAAGTGATGTCTTTCGCGCCGAATTATCAGGGCTCGCCCCTCGTGACCGGCGAGCCGGGACACCCGGACGCGCGCGGTACGCATCAGTTCGCCACCCGGGGCGGGCATCACCTTGCACCGGCAACGCTGGACGATGGCCGCGCGGTTTTCGACACATTGGGCCGCGGCTTCACGCTGTTGGCGCTGGGGGCCCCGGACGAGGCGACTCAGGCCTTTCGCCGGGCCGCCGACGCGGCGGGCATCCCGCTGACCCTTGTCCACCAACCCCACGCCGGCGCGGCGGGCGCGCGCTATGAAGCGCCGCTGGTGCTCGTGCGACCGGATCACTATGTCGCCTGGTCGGGCACCGATGCCACGGATGCCACCCGGATTCTCACCCGTGCCGCAGGGCATAGCAGCGAGCCTTCATGACACTGGAACTGATTGAAACCATTACCGTCATCGCTATCGGCTTCGCGCTGGGCGGTATTCTCAAAGGCGCGACCGGCGTCGGCGCACCGATCATCGCGGTGCCGTTGCTGGCGATCTATTTCGATGTGCGCTTCGCCATCGTGATCTTCTCGATCCCGAACATCCTGCCCAACATCTGGCAGGCATGGGCCTATCGCAAGACGCTTTTGCCGTTGCGCTTTGTTGTGCCCTTCACGCTGGCTGGCATGGTGGGCGCGGCCTGTGGCACATGGGTTCTGGCCAATGCACCCACGGATCTGCTGCCGCTCGGTGTCGCGGGTGCCGTCCTTCTCTACATCGGTTTTCGTCTGCTGCGCCCGCATTGGGTTCTGCCCTACCCCAAGGCCGTGAAACTGGCTCCGCCGGTCGGTTTCATCGCCGGGATGCTGCAAACGGCGTCGGGCCTGTCCGCTCCGGCATCGGTCACGTTTCTGAGCGCGATGAAGCTGGATCGTGCGGCCTTTATTCCCACCGTTTCGGCGTTCTTCATCGGTCTGGGCGTGGTGCAGATCCCGATGCTGATCGGCTACGGGTTCCTGACGCCCGAGCGCGCGCTGCTTTCGGCCGCCGCGCTGATCCCGCTGACCGCGGCGATGCCACTGGGCGCCCGGCTGGTGCGGCATCTGCCCAAGGAAGTCTTTGATCGCGTGATCCTGGGCCTGCTTGCGATCCTTGCGATCAAGCTTTTGGTCACCGCGTTCTGAGAGTGGCGCAGCAGGGAAGCGGCGGAACGCTGGCCCTCAGACTGACCGCCGCGCCTGCGCGAGCGCCCGCGCCGCCGCCTCAGGATCAGGCTGCCCGCAAATGGCCGAGACCACAGCCAGCCCCTGCGCACCCGCCGCAACCACCTGCGCGACATGCGCCGCTTTCAGTCCGCCGATGGCCACGGCGGGCACCCGGCTGGCAGCGACCTGCGCCGCCAGCCCGTCAAAGCCGACGGGCTGCTTGTGGTCGGTCTTGGTCGGCGTGGCAAAGACCGGCCCCGCGCCGATGTAATCCACCAGCGCGGGGTCAGCCGCCTTCGCCAGCGCGGGCGTCTCGACCGACAGTCCAAGGATCGCCCCGGCCCCGACACGCGCCCGCGCCTCGGCCACCGACATATCGCCCTGCCCGATGTGCAGCCCATCCGCCCCCAGCGCCACCGCTGCGGCGACATCATCGTTGATGATCAGCCGCGCGCCGGTGCCCGCCAGCGCCGCCTGCAACGCACGCCCGGTCGCGATCATCGCCGCCGTATCGGCGTCTTTGTCGCGCAGCTGCACCATCGTGACCCCGCCCGCCACGGCACGGCGGGCAGTTTCGACCATGCCGATCCCGGCGCAAAGCCCGGGATCGAGCACGAGATAGAGCGAGAGATCGAAATCCTTCACGCCGCGACATCCTCGGCGCTGTGGATCACCGCCTCGGCGTCCAGCGCCTCGGGAGTCACCGCATGCAGCGCATCGAGGAACCGGGGCGCAAAACTGCCCGGCCCCTGCGCGCCCGGGTGCGCCCGCTGCCCGGCGACGGCGAAATGGGCCAGCGCCGCGACGGTCGCGTCGAACGGATCGGCTGCCAGTGCCGCATAGGCCCCGCACAAGCCGGTCAGCGAACACCCCAGCGCGGTGTTCATCGGCATCCACGGCGAGCCGCCTTCGATGCGAACCGCACGACTGCCGTCCGTCACAAAGTCCACCGCGCCCGTGACCGCCACCACACCGCCGGTGCGCTGCGCAAGCCATCTCGCACCGTCCTCGGCGGCGGCGACGGCATCGCGGCCATCGACGCCCTGCCCCCGGCTGGCCTCACCAGCCAGCGACAGGATTTCCGAGGCATTGCCGCGGATGATCGTCGGCCTCAGCGCCACCAGCTCGGCGGCAACCCGGCGGCGCAGGGCGGTGGTCTGACAGGCGACCGGGTCCAGCACCCAGGGCCGACCGGCCTGCTGTGCCCCCGCAATTGCGGCGCGCATCCCGTCGACAAACGGCCCCGACAGCGTGCCGATGTTCACCGTCAGCGCCCCCGCGATCTGTGCGAACTCGCCCGCCTCTTCGGCGTCCGAGACCATCGCCGGCGAGGCCCCCGCCGCCAGCAGCACATTGGCAGCGATGTTCATCGCGACATAGTTGGTGATGCATTGCACCAGCGGCGGCTCGGCGCGCAGGGCGGCAAGCAGGGTTCCGGGTGACTGGCTCATTTCGTGTCCTCCAGCGGCATGTACAGATCCCCGCCTGCGCGGAATTTCTCGGCCATCTTGGCCATGCCTTCCTTTTGCGCCTCGGCGCGGATGTCGTGAGAGATGCGCATCGAGCAGAACTTGGGCCCGCACATCGAGCAGAAATGCGCAACCTTGTGCGCTTCCTTCGGCAGGGTCTCATCATGCATCGAGCGCGCGGTGTCGGGATCGAGCGACAGGTTGAACTGATCCTCCCAGCGGAACTCGAACCGCGCGCGGCTCAGCGCGCCATCGCGGATCTGCGCCGCCGGGTGGCCCTTGGCCAGATCGGCGGCGTGGGCGGCGATCTTGTAGGTGATCACGCCGACCTTCACGTCGTCGCGGTCGGGCAGGCCCAGATGCTCCTTGGGCGTGACGTAGCACAGCATTGCGCAGCCGAACCATCCGATCATCGCCGCGCCGATGCCGCTGGTGATATGATCATAGCCCGGCGCGATATCGGTGGTCAGCGGCCCGAGGGTGTAGAACGGTGCCTCGCCGCAGACCGCAAGTTGCTTGTCCATATTCGCCTTGATCTTGTGCATCGGCACATGGCCCGGCCCTTCGATCATCACCTGACAATCCTTGGCCCAGGCAATCTGCGTCAGTTCGCCCAGCGTCTCCAGCTCGGCGAATTGCGCCTCATCGTTGGCGTCGGCGATGGAGCCGGGACGCAGCCCGTCGCCCAGGCTGAACGACACATCATAGGCCCGCGCGATGTCGCAGATCTCGTCGAAATGCTCGTACAGGAAGCTCTCGCGGTGGTGATGCAGGCACCATTTCGCCATGATCGACCCGCCCCGGCTGACGATCCCCGTCACCCGGTTCACCGTCATCGGGATCATGTGCAGGCGAACACCGGCGTGGATGGTGAAGTAATCCACCCCCTGCTCGGCCTGCTCGATCAGCGTGTCGCGGTAGACCTCCCACGTCAGATCCTCGGCAATCCCGTTCACCTTTTCCAGCGCCTGATAGAGCGGCACGGTGCCGATGGGCACAGGGCTGTTGCGCAAGATCCAGTCGCGGATGTTGTGGATGTTGCGGCCCGTCGACAGGTCCATGACGGTATCGGCCCCCCAGCGGGTCGCCCAGACCATCTTCTCGACCTCCTCCTCCATCGACGAGGTCACTGCCGAGTTGCCGATATTGGCGTTGATCTTGACCAGAAAATTGCGCCCGATGGCCATCGGCTCGGCCTCGGGGTGGTTGATGTTGGCCGGGATGATCGCCCGGCCCCGCGCCACCTCATCGCGCACAAACTCGGGCGTGATGAAATCGGGGATGTCAGCGCCGAAACTCTCGCCGTCGCGCAGCAGCGCTTGCTTGGCCGCCGTGCGGCCCATGTTTTCGCGGATCGCGACGAACTCCATTTCGGGCGTGACGATCCCGGCGCGGGCATAGGCGATCTGGGTAACGGCACGGCCCCCGCTCGCCCGGCGCGGTTCATGGCGGACGGGGAACTCGGGCACCAGCCGCGCGCCTTCGGCGAGGCCGTTATCTTCGGGCCTGACATGACGGCCGTCATAGCTTTCGGTATCGCCACGCCCGGCAATCCAAGCTTCGCGGATACGCGGAAGGCCACCGTCAATCGCGATCTCGACTGCCGGGTCGGTGTAGGGGCCCGAGCTGTCATAGACCGTCACGGGCGGTTCGCCCGCGCTGGGGTGCAGGTCGATCTCGCGCATCGGAACGCGGATCTGCGGGTGCAGAACGCCCGCGTGCCAGACGCGGCGCGACGCGGGCAGCGGACCCGTGGTCACGCGGGGGGTAAGGTCTTTCATCGGTCAGAGCCTCCAGTGCTCAAAGCGTTGGAGACCCAGTTCCGCGTCGAATGGAGAAAGGCTGAGCGGAATACGCCTGTGACGTATCGGCAAGAGCCGCGCAGCCGGTGCACCATCCCTACGCCAGTATGAACTGGATCAGGTTCATCGGGTCACTGCGCTGCGCCTTGCGGCACGATCAGTATCTCAGCCTCTTGTCGAGACCCCCCGGGTGAGTGCGCCCAACCTGCGCCAAAGGCCTGAGGGTTGTCAATCCGCCACGTGCCATCGCGGCAGGATCGCGAAGCGAGCGCCGTGAGACGAGCTTTATCTAAGCAATTTCATGCGGATAGACATCGGGCAGCCAGACATGTCGCGCACGCTGAACTGAAATCCCTGCCGCCGTCGATCAGCCTCAGCCCCCCAGGGCGATCCCCTCGCGGCGGCGGTCGGCCCCACCTGACAGACCCTCTGGCGTGATCTGAATCGCGTGCAGGCCCGAGTTCAGATCCCCGACGCGCACCTCATAGCCAAGCGCCGTCAAAGACTCGGCAAAATCTGCCGCGACGGTACCTTCTTCCAGATCGTAGCGGCCAAAGCGGTTCACCGCATGCGCCATATCGACGGCCTCTTGCGCATTCATCCCCCAGTCGAGATGCGCGATGATCGCCTGCGCGACATAGCCGATGATCTGGCTGCCGCCGGGCGAGCCGATGACCAGAACCGGCGCGCCGTCCTGCATCACGATGGTTGGCGACATGGACGACCGGGGCCGCTTGCCCGGCTCGACCCGGTTGGCAATCGGCACGCCATTCTCATGGCTGCGGAACGAGAAATCCGTCAGCTCGTTGTTGAGCAAAAACCCGCCCGGCGCCATCAGGCGAGAGCCGAAGCCGTTCTCGATGGTGGTCGTCATCGACAGCGCGTTGCCATAGGCATCGACGATGGAAATATGGCTGGTCGCGGGCATCTCGATCGGCACGTTATCTGCCCAGTTGAGTGCATGCTCGAACACCGGCATCCCGGCCTCGACGCTCTCCAGTGCCCGATCACCGCGCAAGGCCTCGGCCCGCGACGACAGATAGGCGGGATCGACAAGGCCCGCGGTCGGCACCGGCACATAATCGGGATCAGCCATATAGCGTTCGCGGTCCGCGAAGGCCTGCCGCGAGGCATCGCCGATCAGCCGCCATGTCTGCGGATCGCCCGGCCCCATCGTGGCCAGGTCGAAATGGCTGAGTTGCCCGAGGATCTGCCCAACGGTCAGCGCCCCCGACGAGGGTGGCCCCATGCCGCAAACCTCATAGGCGCGATACGCAGCGCAGACGGCAGGCCGCTCGACAGCCTCATAGGCGGCGAGGTCGATCATCGCCAGCCGACCCGGATTGCCCGGCGCGTTCTGGACCGTGTCCACAATACCTTGCGCGATGTCGCCTTGGTAGAAGACGGCAGCGCCGCCCACCGCTATCGCGCGCAGGGTTTCGGCATAGGCGGGGTTGGTCAGTATCGCGCCGGCCATGAGCGGCTCGCCGCCGGGCAGGAAATAATCAGCCGTCGGGGCAAAGCGCGACAGGCGCTCGGAATCGGCGGCAATCGACTCGGCCATGCGCGGCGAGACGGCAAAGCCGTCCTCGGCCAGCGTGATCGCGGGCGTGAACAGATCCGACCAGTCGGCCCTCCCCCACCGGTCATGCGCCATCTGCATCAGCGCTGGCGTGCCCGGCACCCCGACCGAGCGCCCGCCGACCACCGCATCCCAGAACCCCATCGCCGCGCCGTCGACCTGGAACAGCCTCGTATCGGCGGCCAGCGGCGCGCGTTCGCGCCCGTCGAGCGTGGTCAGCGCGCCGGTTTGCGCGTCATACCAGACCAGAAACGCGCCGCCGCCCAGCCCTGAGCTTTGCGGCTCGACCAGCCCGAGCACCGTCTGCACCGCAACCATCGCATCGGCGGCGGTGCCGCCTGCGGCCAATACGCCTGCGCCAGCCTCGGCCGCCAGCGGATTGGCGACGGCGACCATCCAGTGCTCGGCTGTCACCGGCAGCCCAGCATCCCGCGTTGCAAGCGCAGCCTGTGACGCCTCGCCAAGCGCCCAGACCCCGGCAGAGGTCGCTGCTTCCGGGGCCACGGTGTCGGCGGCTTGCTGGGCATGGGCAGCCAAGGCCGAGCCGCAGAGTAGCAGGAAACTGGCTGAGACAAGGCGCATGGTCATTCCCTTCTGGTTGGCAGGCGGGGTGTTGTCCCGCTGTGGTTTTCTCCCCTCAGCGCAGGCTTTGCAGCAGCGCTTGTGACGGGGTTCCGGTGACCGGCAAGCCACGGCTCGCCTGATAGGCGCTGATCGCGCTTTCGGTGTTCGACCCGATCACGCCGTCCGCGCCCTGCGTGTCGAACCCGCGCGCCGTGAGGCGCTCTTGCAGGGCGATGCGGTCGTTTTTGGTCAAGCCATTCGCATCGGGCGGGAATGTGCCACGCAGCGGCCCGGCCCCGCCGATCCGGTCAGCCAGATGCCCGACCCCCAGCGCGTAGGCGTCGGACGGGTTATAGCGCTTGATGACCCGGAAGTTGCGCGTGGTGTCGAACTGCGGCCCGCCCGCCTGCGGCTGGATCACCGTGCCAGTGGGCGACCCACTGACCAGCTCGCGCCCCCAGCTCATCCCCCGGACCCAGCCGTGACGTTCCAGATAGGCCGCTGTCGTCGCCAAGGCGTCCGAGGGATCCTCGGACCAGATGTCGCGCCGCCCGTCGCCGGTGAAATCGACGGCGTATTCCTGAAACACTGTGGGCATGCACTGCGTGTGCCCCATGGCGCCCGCCCAGCTGCCGGTCATCCGGCTGGCCTGAATGTCGCCGTTCTGCACGATCCTGAGCGCGGCGATAAGCTCGCGCTCGAAATACCGCCCGCGACGGCCTTCAAACGCCAGCGTCGAGGTGGCGGAGATCACCGGGATCAGCCCCTGGCGTTCGCCGTAATAGCTTTCCAGCCCCCAGATTGCCGTGACGATCTTGGCATCGACGCCGGTATTCTCTTCGATCGCAAACAGCGTCCGACGATGCCGGGCATAGGCAGCGCGGCCTTTCTCGACCCGTTCATCCGAGGCTGCAATAGAGAGGTAATCCTCAAGTGTGCGGCGGAACTCGGTCTGGTTCTGATCGCGCGTCACCACGCCGGGCAAAAAGCCCGCACCCCGAAACGCCGTGTTCAGGGTGGCGCTGGTGATCCCCTGCCCCATCGCCCGCTCGCGGAACGACACCACCCAGGCGTCATAGGCCCGGTTGGACGCGGGCAGCAGGTCGTCAGGCAACCCCTCGGGTGCCGCGGTACTCATGCGCGCTGTCACCGACCGCGAGCACGCCGCCAGACCAAGGCTGCCCAGCCCCAGACCAAAGAGGCGTCTATTCATCTGCATCACTCTGCCCACCATTTTTTTCATTTTCGCCTATGGTGCCGACAAGTTGCCCCTCACACAATGCCGCAGTTGCAGGCACGGCGATCACAATCTGTCCAAGGCGTGGTGCAGCCTGGCTTTACTCTCTCGCCGGGCTCTGTTCTATCAGATCAGCCGCGCTATCCTTGTAACTTCAAGCGGAATGCGCTTGAACGGAGTTCATGACGGTGCCGCCAGACCTTGCCCCTGAGATTACTGTCGTCGCCGAGCCTGCGTCCACCACGGTGGCAATCCGCGGGCAGGTCACGATCTATTCGCTCAGCGCGGTCCAGGCGCAGCTCGCCAACCTTCCCGAAGGGCCGGATGTGTCGCTCGATCTGACGCAGGTCACGCGGCTGGACACAGCCGGTGCATGGCTGGTGACGACGCTCAGGGAAAAGATCACCGCGCGCGGTGCCGGGTTCGAGGTTCGCGGCCTTGCGCCCGAAGCCCAGAGCTTTCTCGACAGCGTCGAAAAAGCGATGCCACACCCCGAGGCCGCGAGCGATGAGCGCAAGACGATCGCCGATCTGGTTGCGGGTATCGGCGCGGCGGTGGTTGGCGCCGTCAGCCTGCTGCTCAGCCTGCTGGGGTATTTCGGCATGTTTCTGGCGCGGCTTGCCCGCGCCTTCCGCCACCCGCGTGAATTCCGCCTGACAGCACTGGTGCATCATTGCGAAGAAGTCGGGCTCAAGGCCGTGCCCATCGTGGCACTGATGGCGTTTCTGATCGGGGTGGTTCTGGCGTTTCAAGGCGCCTCGCAGCTGCGGCAATTCGGGGCTGAAGTGTTCGTCGTCGACCTGATCGCCGTGTCCATCCTGCGCGAGCTGGGCATCTTGCTGACCTCGATCATCGTGGCGGGGCGGACGGCCTCTGCCTTCACCGCCGCGATCGGCTCGATGAAGATGCGCGAAGAGATCGACGCGATGCGTACGCTGGGGCTGGACCCGGCGATGACGCTGTTTGTGCCGCGCATTCTGGCGCTGCTGCTGATGCTGCCGATCCTTGGCCTGATCGCCGATATCGCCGGGCTGTTCGGCGGCGCGCTGATGGCATGGGTCGAGCTGGGCATCTCGCCTGCCATGTTCCAGACCAGACTGGTCGAAGGCACCGATGTCAGCCACTTTCTGGCTGGCGTGATCAAGGCCCCGGTCTTTGCGCTGATCATCGGCGTGATTGGCTGCCGGTCGGGCATGCAGGTGCAAAGCAACGCGGAATCGCTGGGGCAAATGACCTCAAAGGCCGTGGTGATGGCAATCTTCTCGGTGATCGTCGCCGATGCCGCGTTTTCCATCTTCTTCGCACAGATCGGGTTCTGACGATGACTGACACCCCCTCGGATGCGGTGATCACGGTGCGCGGCGTGCGCAACCAGTTCGGCACGCATCTGGTGCATGACAATCTGGACCTTGATGTCTGGCGCGGCGAGATCCTGGGCGTGGTGGGCGGTTCCGGCACCGGGAAATCGGTACTGCTGCGCACCATCGCCGGGTTGCAGGAGCCCGCTGCCGGCACCATCACCGTGCTGGGCACCGACCTGAGCACGGCGACCGAAGACCAGCGCAAAGCCATCGAGGCACGCTGGGGCGTGATGTTTCAGGACGGCGCGCTGTTCTCGTCACTGACCGTGCGCGAAAACGTCGAGGTGCCGATGCGCAGCGTGCCGGGTCTGTCGCGCGAAACCGTGCGGGCTTTGGCCGATCTGAAGATCTCGATGGTCGGCCTGCCTTATCTGGCGGGCGACAAATACCCGTCCGAGCTGTCAGGCGGCATGCGCAAGCGGGCCGGTCTGGCGCGGGCCTTGGCGCTGGACCCCGATATCGTGTTTCTTGACGAGCCCACAGCGGGGCTTGACCCGATTGGTGCCGCAGATTTCGATCAGCTGATCAAGGGCCTCAGCCGATCGCTGGGCTTGACGGTATTCCTCGTGACTCACGATCTGGATACGCTACATGCTATCTGCGACAGGATCGCCGTTCTGGCTGAACGCAAGGTTCTGGTCACCGGCACGATGCAAGAGATGCTCAGCGTCGATCATCCGTGGGTGCACAGCTATTTTCACGGTCCGCGCGCACGCGCCGCGCTGGATCACGCCGAGAGCCAGACTGCCGGGAAGGGCGACTAAGTGGAAACGAAAGCCAATTACGTTCTTATCGGCCTGTTCACCATCGCCGGAATTGTCGGGCTTCTGGGGTTCTTTATCTGGTTCGCGCAGGTCGAGCTGGATCGCCAGTTCGCCTATTACGACGTGCGCTTTGACTCGGTCTCGGGGTTGAGCAACGCGTCTGACGTGCGCTTCAGCGGGTTGCCCGTGGGACAGGTCGTCGCTGTGCGCCTGTCGCCGGACAACGATGGCAGCATCACTGTACGACTGGAGATCGCCGCCGACACCCCGGTACGCACCGACAGTGTGGCCACCATCGAATCGCAGGGTGTGACCGGCGTGTCCTACGTGGGCATCAGCGCGGGCACCTCGACCGAGCCCTTGCTGGTTCCCACGGCGCGCCAGTCGGTGCCCGAGATCACCGCCGGGCGCTCGATCCTGCAAACCCTGTCCGAGGACGGACCTCAACTGGTCAACGAAACGCTGCGCGTGGTGCAGGGAATCAGCGCGCTGTTGAGCGACGACAACCAGCAGCGCATTCAGGCGATCCTGACGAATGCCGAAACAGCATCCGAAGGCTTGTCCACCGCGTTGCAAGGCTTCTCTGGCGTCGCCGGAACGGTTGACGAATTTGCGCAGCAAATCAACCGGTTCAACACCACGCTCGATACGCTCACCACCAGTCTGACCGGGGTTCTCTCAACGGCGGACGAGACGTTGGAATCCATCACCACGCTGGCCGCGCGCTCGACGGTTCTGGTGGACAACGGCACCGTTGCTGTTGTGTCGATCGAAGCCGCCGTCGCCGAGGCCGAGCGCTATATCACCGAAGATCTGACCCCGGTCACCACCACCGTTCGCAGCACCCTGGCCGATCTGAACACGCAACTTGCGACGCTGAGTGCCGACGCCGACAGGCTGATGACCACCTTCGACACCACCGGCCAGACGGCGACCGCGCGGCTGGAGGAGCTTCAGGCGCTGTTCACCCGGGCCGAGACCCTGATGGCCGGGCTGGAAACAACCGCAGGCTCGGTCACCGATGTCGCCACGCGCATCGACGGATTGATCGAAAGCGACGCCGCGCCGCTCCTTGCCGAAACACGGGTCGCCGTGGCCGAGGCCACGCAGACCATCCGCTCGGTCAACGCCGTAACGCAGACCCAGTTGCCCGCAACCATCGCCAATGTTCAGGCGGCGGTCGAGAACGCCCGCACGGTGATCGCCGATCTGGGCACGACGCTGACGACGGCGGCGGACGGTGTCGGCGGCGTCGTGACCGACGCGCGCGCCACGCTGACACAGATCACCACCACCTTCAGCGACGCCAACCAGACCCTGAGCGCCATCAACAGCGCACTGGCCGTGGGCGAGCGCACCCTTGCCGCCGCCGAAAGCACCTTCACCGGCGCCGACCGTTTCCTGAACGAGGATATCGACGGGCTGATGACGGAACTGCGCGCGACGGTCGAGGGGGTCAATCAGGCCGTCGGTCAGGTTTCGGCGGATCTGCCGGGGATCTCGGCCAACCTGCGCGCTGCCGGACAATCGGCGGCGGACACCTTCGCGCAGGTTCAGCGGCTCGTGGATTCCTCGGCCCCCGGTGTCCGCGAATTCACGACGACGGGCCTGCCGCTTTATACGCGTCTGGCCCAGGAGACGCGCGAACTGATAGACAACATCGACCAGCTTACGCAGCAGATCTCGCGCTCGCCGGCCCGGTTCTTTCTGGACCAGGACGTCCCGACCTTCAGAAGGTAAGACTCGAATGACCTATGCCTCTTCCATCAGGACAGTTTTGCTGGCCGTCGGCCTGCCCCTGCTCTCGGGCTGCGGGGCGATATCCGCGATCAATGGCGCCACGGCGGCGCTGGATGTCTATGAACTGCGCGTCCCTGCCGATCTGCCCGTCACAACCGGACGGGCGCTGCAACGCGATGTGGTGATCGAGCTGCCAACCTCGGGCGGCGCGCTGGCCACTGATCGGATCATGGTGCGCCCCAGCCCCTTGCAGGCGCAATACCTCGCCGATGTGCGCTGGAGCGAGCCGACGCCGGTGATGGTGCAAACCCTGATGCTGCGGGCGCTGGATGCCACGCAGGGGCTGCGCTACGTCGGTCGCCGCCCGCTGGGTGCCAGTGGCGATTTCGCCATCGTCAGCGAGCTGGTGGATTTTCAGGCTGATCTGGCCCCCGATGCCAACAGTGCCACCGTTGAGGTCCGCCTGATCGCCCGCATCGTGCGCGAGCGTGATCTGGGCATCGTCGCCTCGCGGACCTTTACCGCCAGCGTGCCCGCCGCATCGAGCGACACGCCGGTGCTGGTGGACGCCTTCGATGCCGCCGTCGGGCAGGTGATGCGCGACTTCGCGCCTTGGGCGATGACCGCCGTTCGCGTGAACTGAGCCCTCAGGCCAGCGCGTTGCGCACAAGCGCGCGCACATCCGCATCCGCGCGAAACCCGGCTTTGAGCGCGGGGGATGCGTCCAGCTCAGGCAGGGCGCCGAACAGTCCGGTCAGACGGGCGTCGTCGCCCCAGGTGACGCGGCTGGTCTGACCGGTGACCTCGGCCACCGCCTGCGCCACCGCGCCGGTGGTCAGGTGCAGCACCGGCGGCTGGATCACCGCATCCCCGTCCAGCGTGCTGGCGTGCAAGAACGCTTCGACACAGGCCGGACGCGACAGCCACCAGCAGCGGGCAGTTTCGGGCACAGGGCAGTCATAGCCCTGCCCTGCGGCAATCTTGTGGAACAGCAGGCTCATGAAGGCCGAGCCATGGCCGGTCTCGGTCGCAGGCCGCGCAACGACGCCCGGCAACCGCAGACTGACCGCGTTCAGATCGCCTCGCCGGGTGAGATCTGCCAGCAGTACCTCGGTCATCCGCTTGTGCGCACCATAACTCAGCGCGGGGTCGCAGGGCGTAGCGGGCGTCACCGTTTCACGCAAGGCGCCGTAGACCGCAATCGACGAGGCAAACACGAAGCGCGCGCCGGGTTTGCGCTGCGCGACCCCGCGCGCCAGTGCAATCGGGGCCAGCAGATTGATGCGGTGGCCGAGGTCAGGCTCGCTTTCGGCCTTGGCACCGGGCAGGCTGGCAAGGTGGAACACCAGATCGAAACCGGGTGCCAGAAGCGCGTCCACGAACCCCGGATCAGTCAGATCCCCCGGTTGCAGCGCTGCTCCCTGCGGACCCTTGGTGATGTGTTGATCGGTCAGGACCAGCTGCGACAGATCCGGGCGGTGGTCCGCCACCGCCCGCGCCAGCGCCTGCCCGATGAACCCGCCCGCGCCGGTAATCAGCACCCGCATCACAGATTTCCGTCCGACAGGGTCGTCCCGCCATCGACTACCAGCGTTTGCCCGGTGATGAACCCGCCCGAACGGCTGGCAAGCATCACCACCACGCCGGCGATCTCGTCCGGCTCGCCGACGCGGCGCAGCGGTGTCAGGCTTAGGCGACGCTCTATGAAGGCCGCGTTTTCCATCAGCGTTTCCGCAAAAGGTGTGCGGATCACGCCCGGCGCCACGGCGTTGACACGGACGTTCGACGGCCCCCATTCCACCGCAAGATTGCGCGCCAGTTGGGCCAGTGCGGCTTTGGACAGGCCATACAGCCCGATCGCCTTGTTGCCGCGCAGGCCGGCGATCGAGGCCATCAGCACCACACTGCCGCCACCGCGTTCGGCCATCGTCGGGATCAGCTGCGCGGTCAGATCCATCGCGGCGCGCAGATTGACCTCGAACACCGCGTCCACCTCGGCATCGGTAACCGCAGCGATGGGCCCGGCAGGCCCTTGCAGCCCCGCGTTGCAGACCAGCACATCGGGGCGCAGACCCGTACGGTCAAGGGCTGCAACCAACGTCGCCCGGCTGTCCGCCTGTCCCATGTCGGCGGCGAGGGCGGTGGCCGATCCGCCCCGCTGACGCAGGGACTCGGCCGCGCTGTCGCAGCGCTCAGGGTCGAGATCCGAGATCACCACATGAGCACCCGCCTGCGACAGCGCGTCGACCAGCGCCGCGCCAAGCCCGCCGGTAGCACCGGTCACCAGAGCAATCTTTCCTGTCAGGTCAAAGAGATCCATCATTCCGGGTCAATCAGCCTGCGCGGTCAGGGCGATCTCGGGCGCAAACGTGCCATCAATGAGCACAAACAGCATGCGGCACATCGCCCCCGATCTGTTCGCCCAGGCATGATTGGTCCCGCGCTGGATGACCACCGAGCCGGGCTTCAGCGCCACCTCGCCCTCATCCAGAACGAGGGTCATCTCGCCCGAGATCACGATGCCATAATCCACCGATTCAGTGCGGTGCATCAGCGGATGCGGGCTTGTCGCCGTGACCGTAGACGCGCCCTTGTCGCCGATTTCGGAGAACGCGGCACCCATCTTGGCGGCGCCGGTTTGCAGAAAGTCCTCGGTGTCGGGCGGGATATCGACGAAACGGATGCGCGTGCCGTTCGCAGGCGGCGGCAGGGTGAGCGGGCCGAGCGTCGGATCGGCCTCGTTTCCGACCGGCGCCGGCGTTTGCAGCGTGGCCCAGACCTCGTGAAAGACGGTGCCGGGGATAGAGGCCAGCGGGATCACCGTGGGCAAAGGCCCGTTTTGCGAGATCACCGCCCGCCCCTCCGCGTCATGCCCTGTCACGACGCGGTGGATTGCTGGAAATTCTGTCATGTGCGGGCCTTGGATTGGGCAAAGAAGAAGCACGATACCGCCGCAACGACCACAGCCGCAATGCCCAGTGCCGGGAAGCCGAAGTTCTGGCTGAGCGCGCCACCGATGAACGGCCCCAGTGCCGCGCCGATCATCAGCATGGCCGGCGTCGCCGACACGGCGCGACCGGTCCGGTCAATGCGCGCCAGCAGGCCAAAGGCGAAGGTGTGGGTGAAAATCTGCACCGCGACGAAAACCGCGGCAGACGGTGCCCAGACCGGCAGAACCGTCACCATGGTCACCACCAGCGCCAGCGCTGCCTGAACCATCGGTCCGACCAGCACTACCCGGTAGGCCGAGACGCGCTTTTCAAGGAAGATCGCCAGCGGGGCCGGAAAGACCAGATTGACCAGACCCATCGCGATCAGCACCGCCAGCACGCTTTCGACGGGAAAACCGCGGACACCGCCAATGACCTCGACAAACGAGAAGACCATTGCCTGATTGAAGGTCATCAGGCTGATCCCGAAGATCAGGAACCAGACCGGCCGTGACAGGGGCGGCAGTTGCGACGGCATCTCGACAAGGTCGGTCTTGGGGAAAAACAGCAGGCTGGTAACCGCAGCCACCGCCATCAGCGCCCCAAAGCACACGAACATTGCCGCGCCGCCAAAGGCGATCAGCAGTTGCGGGACGGCGCCCAGAAACACCACCGCAAAGATGCCAAGGCAGATCCCGGCCATGGCAAACAGACGGTGCGGGTTCTGCGAGCGCCCGATGGCCCCGTGGACCATCGACAGGCCCGAGCCCACCGCAACCCCGGCGACGACGTGTAGCACGGCCAGCACGCCAAAACCGGTCTGCGTCGAGGCCGCAAGAAAGGCCGCTGCCGCAACCGCAAAGCCCAGAGTGGCGACCAGCTTATGGCTGAGACGGTTTACCCGCGCGGCGAACAGGACCGAAGCCAGCACGGCCCCCAGCAGGAACAGCGTCGGCAAAGCACCGGCCTGTTGCAGCGAAAACCCGAATCGGTCGCGCAATGCGCCGACCCAGACAGGCAGCGCCACCAGATCCAGCATCCCTGCTACATGCGCCACAAGCAGGGCAGCAACGCCCATGATCCCCAGTTTCATTCTGTATTCCCCTCCCAAGGATGGCCGCAGCAGGACTGCAACGCTGGCTGCGATATCGCCCAAGGCCATCCCAGCGGGCCCCGTCAGACATCAAAGCACAGCATCCCGACGCACATCGGTGCTGGCACTCTGTCTTGTGTGGATAGGGGCGCCGAGGGCATTTGAGAAATTGATCTTTCTAATGTTAACCATTTGCGGATTCTATAGATGACCAAAACGCCCTGCCAAAGCGGCGTTGTTTGGCCCCCGACCGCGCCTTTCACCGAACTGATTCAAATCAGTCACCCTTCTGTCGTCGAAGCCCTGCATCTGTCCCGCAACACACAGATGGGTGCGGTTGATGCTTGAAGTTCGCAATGTCTCTCGGGTCTTTGGTCAACGTAAGGCCGTGGACAACATCAGCTTCCGCGTGGACGGCGCGCAGTTCATTGGCATCATCGGGCGCTCGGGGGCCGGGAAATCCACCTTCCTGCGCATGATGAACCGGCTGACCACGGCGAGTGCGGGACAGATCCTCGTCGACGGCACCGACATCCTTGCGCTGAACGGAGCTGCGGCCCGCGCGTGGCAAAGCCAGTGCGCGATGATCTTTCAGCAGTTCAATCTGGTGCCGCGCATGGACGTGGCGTCGAACGTGCTGCACGGCAAGCTCAACAGCCGGTCGACCCTGACCACGATCTTCAACATGTGGTCGCGCGCCGACATCGTACAGGCGCTGGATATTCTGGACCGGCTCGGCATCGCCGAGCAGGCCCCCAAGCGCGCCGAAGCCCTGTCCGGCGGCCAGCAGCAGCGCGTCGCCATCGCCCGCGCGCTGATGCAGGACCCCAAGATCATTCTGGCTGACGAGCCGATCGCCAGCCTCGATCCGATGAATGCCCAGATGGTCATGGACACGCTCAAGCGGATCAATACCGAAGATGGCCGCATGGTCATCGCCAACCTGCACACGCTCGACACCGCGCGGCGCTACTGCGACCGGGTGATCGGGCTGCGTGACGGGCGGATCGTGTTTGACGGTGTGCCCGCCGATCTGACCACAGACGCCGCGCGCGAAATCTACGGCGCGGATGAAAGCTTCAACGAGGACGCGACGTCCACGTCCCTGCCCGCCGACAAGGTCGCGCATCTGCACGTCCTGCCGATGGCCGCGCAGTAACCATTACCCCCTTTTCCGGCCCATTCGGGCCTCATGTCGCAACGGAGAAAACCGATGAAGACGCTTGCTGCCGCTCTGGCTCTGACCACCGCCCTGACCGGCGTTGCCCAGGCTCAGGAAATCACCGAATTCAGAATTGGCCTGCTGGGTGGCGAGAACGCTCAGGACCGTCTGGCCAATAACGAATGCCTGCGCACCTATGTCGAGGAAGCGCTGGGCGTACCGACCACGCTGTTCGCACCGGCCGACTACAACGGCGTGATTCAGGGCCTGCTGGGCGGCAACCTCGATCTGGCGATCCTGGGCGCGTCGGGTTATGCCGCCGTCTATCTGGCCGACCCCGACGCTGTCGAGCCGGTGCTGGTCAAGACCAACCTCGATGGGTCATACTCGTATTTCTCCATCGGCTTTGCCCGCGCTGACAGCGGCATCACGTCGCTGGATGATCTGCAGGGCCGCCGCTTTGGCTTTGGCGATCCCAACTCGACCTCGGGCTTCCTGATCCCGTCGGTCGAGATCCCGCAGGTCACCGGGCATTCGATGGAAAACGGCGCTTATTTTGGTGAAGTCGTGTTCACCGGCGGCCATGAGCAGACCATCATCGCGGTCAACAACGGCAGTGTCGATGCGGGTGTGACCTGGGCCGATGGTCTGGGCGCGTGGGAAGACGGCTACAACTCGGGCGCGCTGCGTCGCGCGGTCGATGCCGGTCTGGTCGACATGAACGATCTGGTCGAAATCTGGCGCTCGCGCCCGATCCCCGAAGGTCCGGTCGTGGTCCGCAGCTCGCTGCCGCAGGACGTGCGTGACACGGTTACCGCGCTGGTTGAAAACCTGTATGCCAACGATCCGACCTGCGCCTATGGCGTCGCGGCTGGCGACACTGCGGGCTTCTCGCCGATCTCGCACGACGCCTATGAGACCATCATCGAAGTTCGCCGCGCACAGATGAACTGAGCCGGTAGACACAAAGGGGCCCGCGTCCAGCGCGGGCCCGCTTTTTATTGGAAATCCTGCATGACATTCCTCGCCACCGGCGCGCGCGGTACAGCCGATCTGCGACACGCCTATCTCGCCCAAGTTCAGCGTCGACGGCTGTATTCGGGCCTGTTGACGATCCTTTTTGTGGCGCTGATGGTCTCGGGCTTTCAGATCGCGCAGGCGCGGAACGCCGGTGATTTCCTGAACGGTATCACCCATATTTTCGACTTTCCCGCCGATATCGTCGACGAGGCGATCGCCAAGGCGGGCAATCTGCCCGGCCATATCTGGGACGCCCTGCCCCCGCTGATCGAGACGATCAACATCGCGGCGGTGTCCACGCTGATCGGCACGCTGTTTGGCGGGCTGCTGGCACTGGCCTCGACCCGCGGGCTGGCCGCCTGGCCACGGCTGATCGTGGTGTTTCGCCGGACCTCGGACGTGCTGCGCGCCGTGCCCGAGATCGTGATTGCGCTGGTGCTGATCTTTGTGCTGGGCGCAGGTCCGGTCCCCGCCGCCATCGCCATCGCCCTGCACACGGCAGGCGCGACGGGAAAGTTGTTTTCCGAGGTGAACGAGAACGCTGACCTCAAGCCGGTCGAAGGCCTCGCCTCGGTCGGCGCGGGCTGGGTTCAGCGGATGATGCTGGGGGTGATCCCTCAGGTCGCCCCGAACTATTTCAGCTACGCGCTGCTGCGCTTCGAGATCAACATCCGCGCCTCGGCCATCCTTGGCTTCGTCGGTGCGGGCGGGATCGGCTATGAGCTGAAGAATGCGATGACCTTTGGTCAGGGTAAACTCGATGAGGCAGCCGGCATCTTCATCGTCCTTTTCGCGACCATCGTGATCTTCGACCAGCTGTCCGGCGTGATCCGCCACCGCCTCACCTATGGAGACGCCTGACATGGCCGCCACCGCAGCGATGCAAAGCGATCTTCTTGCCCGGTTTCGCGGCAAACGTATCCGGTCTTTCGCCGTTCCGGCGCTGATCCTCGTCTATCTGACCTATGTCTTCTTCGCTTTCGATCTGCCCGGCCTTGCCTCGCGTGCCCGGCTCGACAACGCGGCGATCCTGATGAGCGATGCGGTTGCCCATAAGGTCCACGTCACCCGCGACAACCGCAGTGGCGAGATGTCGGTGTCCATAGAAGGGTCGCGCCGTATGACCTTCGCCGCCAACCAGCGCCCCGACTGGGTGCAGGTCGACGGTGACACCGTCCAGATCGACCTGCCGCAGGGCCATTCGGTGACCTATGACGGGCCGGTGGTCAGCTATGACTATCCGGGCTATGGCGTGATCCGCATCACGTCGGACAATGGCATCCATCTGGACCTGCCAACGCCTGAAGTCCCCGATTTCATCAACGCCTCGTCCACGCGTGTCGCGATTACCACCCCCGCCGGGCGTCTGTCGGTGACCCGCTCGCGCACCGAAACCCTGCGCTATTTTCCGGGGTGGGAGCTGTTCTTCTTCGACCTCGCCAGCCCGTACTGGGGGATGAGCTGGGGTCAGGTTGCCTCTACCGTGCTGGTCGGAGAGCGTCTTGATCCCGCACAGAGCAACGTCTCACTGATGGTGTCGAACATCTGGAACAACACCATCTGGCGGCATGGCGACGTGGTCTGGGCGCTGGGCGAGACGATCCTGATGGCCTTCCTCGGGACCTTTGGCGCGGCGATGATCGCACTGCCGCTGGCGTTTCTTGCCGCGGGCAATTTCGCGCCCTCGCGCGCCATCCGCTTCGTCATGCGCCGGATCTTCGACTTTGTGCGCGGCGTTGACGGGTTGATCTTCACCATCATCCTGTCGCGCGCCTTTGGCCCCGGACCGATGACCGGCGCCTTGGCGATCCTGACCACGGATACCGGCAGCTTCGGCAAACTCTTCTCGGAAGCGCTTGAAAACGTGGATGACAAGCAGATCGAGGGTATCCGCTCGACCGGCGCCAATGTCATCCAGCGCTACCGTTTCGGTGTGATCCCGCAGGTGTTGCCCGTGCTGCTGAGCCAGGTGCTCTATATGTTCGAATCCAACACCCGCTCGGCCACCATCATCGGTGCCATCGTCGGTGGCGGGATCGGCCTGCTGCTGACGCAAGCGATCCAGACCACGGCGGATTGGGAGAAGGTGACCTATTACATCATCCTGATCGTGCTGATGGTGTTTGCCATGGACGCCCTGTCGGGCTGGCTGCGCCGCCGGTTGATCAAAGGCGACGGCAGCGGTCGTTAAACCCAAAATCGAGACACACAATGCCCAGATTGTCGCCCACCGAACCGTTCCTCCATCCTGAGTGCGAAATCAGCAACGCGACCTTTGGGGCCTATTGCGAGGTCGGGCGCGGCAGTCGGGTGACCAACAGCGCGTTTGGCGATTATGCCTATTGCGACCGCTATGCCGATATCGCCAACTGCACCGTCGGCAAATTCGCCAATATCGCCGCCTTCACCCGGATCGGCCCCACCGATCACCCGCTGCAAAACGCGGCGCAACACCATTTCCTCTATCGCTCGGCTGACTATTGGGACGACACCCCTGACGATGGCGCTTTCTTCGAGCGCCGCGCCGCCCGGCGTTGCAGCTTGGGCCACGACTGCTGGATCGGTCACGGCGCGATCATCAAGCCCGAGGTGACAGTCGGCATCGGCGCGATTGTAGCGTCGGGCGCTGTGGTCACCAAAGACGTGCCGCCCTTCGTGATCGTTGCGGGCGTTTCAGCCACGCCGTTGCGGGCGCGGTTCGCGCAGCCGGTAATCGACCGGCTGCTGGAACTGGCGTGGTGGGACTGGCCGCATGAGGCCTTGCGCGCCGCGCTCAGCGACTTCCGCAGCCTGCCCGCCGAAGCCTTCCTTGAAAAACACAGCGGCTAGGCGGCACCGGCCGAGAGAAGCTGCCGACCGGCCCTGCCCTGCGCGAAGGCAAGTCGCCCGCCCGAAATCGTCGCCTCGACGCTTTGCGTGTCGGGGTTCATCACAACCAGATCGGCGCGCTGCCCAGCCGCAAGCCGTCCGCGATCCGTCAGCCCAAGGATCGCTGCCGGTCGGGTCGAGATCATCTCCCAGGCAGCGCCAAATCCCAATGTACGCTTGTCGGCCAATGACCACGCCGCCTGCGACAGCGCCGGGTAGTAATAGTCCGACACCAGCGCGTCACACAGCCCGTCCGCAATCAGCCCTTCTGCGGCGATATTGCCCGACTGGCTGCCACCGCGCACCACATTGGGCGCGCCCATCAGCACTGGTTCGCCAGCCTTGCGCGCGGATCTGGCTGCCGCAACCGTGGTTGGAAACTCGGCAATCGGTGCACCGATACTACGGAAGAACCCACGGACCGCCGCGTCGCCGTCATCATGCGAGCCCATTGTCACACCCTCATCCCCCAGACGCGCCGCCAGTTCGCACAGCGCCTGCGGCACCTGCGCGTCCCTGAGTTGCGCCTGCTCGACAATCGTCAGCAACTCGCGCGGGTGGCGGCCCTGCTGCGCGGCCCATCCGGCAAAGCGTTGGGGCTTTTGTTGGGCCATCTCAAGCGCTTCGGCGAGGTGGTTGTTGAACACCACGTAGTCCACGCCGTAGCGTTTCACCGCAGCCAACAGACGGGGATGCTCGTCCACGACATGCGTTTCCAGCCGGATCTGCACGCGGATATCGGCAATCAGATCGGCGCGCATGGCGTCCACCGCCTGCAACAACGCCTCGGTCGCGTCGGCGCTGCGAAAACCGCCCTCCCAGCTCCAGCTTTGCGCCAGCCAGGCGGTGGTCACGCCATTCGCCGCCAGCTCGGCCGCTACCGAGCGCAGGGCGCGGGCCTTGTCGAACGGTGCGGCGGGCCGGGGTGTCAGGTGACGCTCGAACCCGTCGCCGTGCAGATCGACGATGCCGGGCAGAAGCAGAAAGCCGCTCAGATCGACCGCGCGCGCGGGGCCGTCGGTGATGTGGCCGTCGGCCAGTGTCAGCGGGGCGTCGTGCAGGATGGCGTCGTTCAGGACGCGGGCGCCCGTCAGGCGGATCGGGGGAAGCAAGGGCATAGCGGTCTCCAGTGGTCGCGCCCTCTATCCCGCGCGCCGATGACAGCGCGGTGACGGTCAGTCGGGGATAACGCTCAACGTCACCCGTTCGCCGGCGAAATGCGCCAGACCATATTCGACCGGTGTCCCGTCAGGCCCCAGATTGAGCGACTCGGCCCTGATCACCGGATCGCCCCGGCGCAGTTGCAAATGCCCGGCCAGCAAGGCATCCGCAGCGCTGGCGGTGATCTTTGTCCAGGCGCGGGTGTAGTCGGGCACCCCGCAGGCCTGAAGCGACTCCGTCACGCCCAGCCCCGAGCCGATTGCCGCCGCCATCCCGGGCAAGCGCGCCTGCGGAAAGGCCGAGCGGAAATGGCCAATGACCACGCCGTCGGACAGCGTAAGCCCTTCGACCCTGAGCACCTCATCCCCGGCAGCAAGGTGCAGCGCCGCTGCCTCATCCTCACTCGCCGCAAAGGCCTGCACGCTGAGCACCTTGCGCCCCGGAACGCGGCCCGTTGCCGACAGCGCGCGGTGAAAACGCATGCGGCGGGTGAGAGGGTATTCGGTCGGCTTGGCCGCCACAAACACCCCCGCCCCGCGCCGCGCATAGACCGTGCCGCGTTCGGCCAAATCAGCAATCGCACGGCGGACGGTGTGACGGTTGACGCCGAAACGCTCGGCCAGTTGCGCCTCGGTCGGCAGTTTCGCACCGGGGGCCAGGCCTGCGGCAATCTCTTGCCCGAGCATGTCGGCGATGCGGCTCCACAGGGGTTGATCGCGGTCTGTCATCGAAATTTCACGTGACCTTGGGACGATGGAAAGCTAGAACAAGTCTAGTTGTATAGTTATCTAGACAAGTTGGCAAGATGTCCACACGCACACCCTTCGACAGAAAAGCCGCCATGGGCCTGCTGGCCCGCGCCCGCCCCAACCGTCTGGCCGCCGTCTTTCCCGACATGCCCGACAGCACCCTGCTGCGCGGTCCCGAAACCGGCGCGGTGATGGTGCGCGGGCGGCAAGGCGGCACCGGCGCACCGTTCAATCTGGGCGAGGTGACGATCACCCGCTGCTCGGTCCAGCTTCCCTGCGGCACCGTCGGCCACGCGCATGTGCAGGGTCGTGACAAGGCGCATGCCCGCCGCGCCGCCGTGCTCGACGCGCTGCTGCAAACGCAGGACGCCGAGGCCCTGACCCGCGCCGTGCTGTCGCCTCTCGCCGCCGAGGAAACCGCGCGGCGCGAAACCCGCGCCCGCAAGGCCGCCGCGACGAAGGTCGAATTTTTCACCATGGTGCGAGGAGACGACTGATGACAGCGCTGTCCATGAATGCCGAAGCCATGACCGGCAGTTTCACCGATGCACCGGTGCAAGCCGCCCATGGTTTCCGCGCCGTGTTGCGCGCGCTGTCGCAGCCCGGTGAAATCGTCACGCTCTCGGGCGCGACCCCGCCTGCGCCGATGTCGCCCGCCGCGGGTGTTGTCGCACTGGTGCTGCTGGATGGCACGACGCCCGTGCATCTGGCCGGCGCGCATGATTGCCCGGCCCTGCGAGACTGGATCACCTTTCAAACCGGCGCGCCCCTTGTGGCCGCTGAGGCGGCAATGTTCGCGATTGGCACGTGGCAGGCGCTGACCCCGGTCACCCGTTTCGCCATCGGCACACCGGAATACCCCGACCGGGCAGCAACGCTCATCGTCGAGAGTGACCACCTCACCGCTGAAGGCACCACCCTGCGCGGCCCCGGCATCGACGGCAGCGCGCAACTATCCCTGCCCGAAACCGGCGCCTTCCGCGCCAACCGGGCGCTTTTCCCGCTGGGCTTCGATACGCTCTTTTGCTGCGGCGACCAGCTTGCCGGTCTGCCGCGCAGCACCATCGTGGAGGGCCGCTGATGTATGTCGCCGTCAAGGGTGGCGAGCGCGCCATCGACAACGCCCATGCGCTGCTGGCCGAAGAGCGCCGGGGCGACCCTGCGGTCCCCGAACTCAGCGTTGCGCAGATCCGCGAGCAGATGACTCTGGCGGTCAACCGGGTTATGGCCGAGGGCTCGCTCTATGACCCCGATCTGGCGGCGCTGGCGATCAAACAGGCGCGCGGGGATCTGATCGAGGCGATCTTCCTGATCCGCGCTTACCGCACCACCCTGCCCCGGCTGGGCCACTCGAACCCGGTCGATACCGGCGCGATGGCGGCAGTGCGGCGGGTCTCGGCGACCTACAAGGATCTGCCCGGCGGGCAGGTTCTGGGACCGACCTTCGACTACACCCACCGGCTGATCGACTTCGCGCTGGCCGCTGAGGGTGAGGCCCCGCGCGCACCACAAGCCGAACCGCTTGGCCCTGTGCCGCGCGTCACCGGTTTTCTGGACCGCGAAGGCCTGATCGAGGCCGAACCGGACAGCGACGCCACCCCGCGCGATCTGACCCGCGAACCGATGGAACTGCCCGCCGACCGCGCCCTGCGCCTGCAAGCGCTGACGCGAGGCGACGAGGGATTCATCCTGTCGCTCGCCTATTCCAGCCAGCGCGGCTACGGGCGCACGCATCCTTTCGTCGGGGAATTGCGCATCGGCGAGGTCGCGGTCGAGATGGAGATCCCCGAACTGGGCTTCGCCGTCGAGATCGGCGAGATCACCGTCACCGAATGCGAGACGGTCAACCAGTTCACCGGCTCGAAAACCAAGGCGCCGCAGTTCACCCGCGGCTATGGGCTGGTCTTTGGCCAGTCCGAGCGCAAGGCGATTTCCATGAGCCTCGTGGACCGTGCGCTGCGCTGGGAAGAGCTGGGCGAGGACAACACCGGCGCGCCGGTACAGGACGCCGAATTCGTGCTGATGCATGCCGACAACATTCAGGCGACGGGATTTCTGGAGCATATCAAGCTGCCCCATTACGTCGACTTCCAATCCGAGCTTGAGCTGGTGCGCCGCTTGCGCGCCGGCGCGCAGGAGGCCGCAGAATGAGCGATTACAACTTTGCCTATCTCGACGAGCAGACCAAACGGATGATCCGCCGCGCGATCCTCAAAGGCGTCGCCGTGCCGGGCTATCAGGTGCCCTTTGCCAGCCGCGAGATGCCGATGCCCTACGGCTGGGGCACCGGCGGTGTGCAGGTGACGGCGGCATGCCTGACGCCCGACGACACGCTGAAAGTCATCGACCAGGGCGCGGACGACACCACCAATGCCGTGTCGATCCGCAAGTTTTTCGAGCGCACGGCGGGGGTTGCGACCAGCACCCATACGGCCGAGGCAACGATCATCCAGACCCGCCACCGCATCCCCGAGGCGGCGCTGAGCGACGGGCAGATCCTTGTCTACCAAGTGCCGATCCCCGAACCCCTCCGCTTTCTGGAACCGCGCGAGACCGAAACGCGGCGCATGCACGCGCTTGAGGATTACGGTCTGATGCATGTCAAACTCTACGAGGACATCGCCCGCAACGGCGCGATCGCGACCTCGTACGCCTATCCGGTCAAGGTCGAGGGGCGCTATATCATGGACCCTTCCCCGATCCCGAAATTCGACAACCCCAAACTGTCCAATACCCCCGCGCTGCAACTGTTCGGCGCGGGCCGTGAACAGCGGATCTACGCGATCCCGCCCTTTACGCAGATCGTCAGTCTCGATTTCGAGGATTACCCGTTCGAGGCCAGCAAAGCCCCGCACGCCTGCGATCTGTGCGCGGATGACACGACCTATCTGGACGAGGTGATCACCGATGATCACGGCGGTCGGATGTTCGTGTGCTCGGATACAGACCATTGCGAAACCCGCCGTGACGCTGGCTACCGTGGCCGGTTGGCCCCGCAGGAGGATGCAGCATGAGCGCTACCCCGCTTCTGACCGTTGACGGCATCGGCAAATCCTACGGTGCGCGGATCGGCTGCGCGGATGTGTCCTTCGATCTGTGGCCCGGCGAGGTCATGGGGATCGTGGGCGAATCCGGCTCGGGCAAATCCACCCTGCTGGGCTGTCTGGCCGGGCATCTGACCCCTGACACCGGCCATGTGATCTTTGACACCACCGCTGACGGCCCGCGGGATGTGCTGGCGATGAGCGAACCCGAGCGCCGGATGCTGGCGCGCACCGACTGGGCCTTTGTCCACCAGAACCCGCGCGACGGCTTGCGCATGGGGGTCAGCGCCGGCGGCAATGTCGGTGAACGCCTGATGGCAGTGGGTGCGCGCCATTACGGCCAGATCCGCGATCAGGCGACCGAATGGTTGGGCCGCGTCGAGATCAACGCCGACCGGATTGACGACAAGCCCCGCCAGTTCTCGGGCGGGATGCAGCAACGGTTGCAGATCGCCCGCAATCTGGTGACCGGGCCAAGGCTGGTGTTCATGGACGAGCCGACCGGGGGTCTGGACGTCAGCGTGCAGGCACGCCTACTGGACCTGCTGCGCGGGCTGGTGCGCCGGATGGGGCTGAGTGCGGTGATTGTCACGCATGATCTGGCCGTGGTGCGCCTGCTGGCGGACCGGTTGGTGGTGATGAAGGACGGACGGATTGTGGAACAGGGGCTGACCGATCAGGTACTCGACGATCCGCAACACCCCTACACGCAACTGCTGGTCAGCTCGGTGCTGCAGGTCTGAAACCGGGTGCCGGGCTGCGGCCGAGCAAGGGCGTATTTAAGGCAAGATGAAAGGGCGACGCATGATCGCGGTTCAGGACGTCGAAAAGAGATTCACGCTGCACACACAGGGCGGCGCCGTGTTGCAGGTGATGGCGGGTGCCTCCCTGTCAGTAGCGCCGGGGGAATGCGTGGCGCTGATCGGGGCCTCGGGTGCGGGCAAGTCCACACTGATGCGGATGATCTGGGGCAATTACCGCACTGATGGCGGGTTGATCCGGGTGGGCGATGTGCACGTCTCGGGCGCCGAGCCTCGCGCGATCATCGCGCTGCGCCGCGCCACGCTGGGCTATGTCAGCCAGTTCCTGCGCGTCGTGCCCCGCGTGCCGACGCTGGAGGTGGTGGCCGAGCCGCTGCTGGCGCTGGGCATCTACGAGGCCGAGGCCCGCGAACGCGCGGCAGAGATCCTGACGCGGGTGAACATCCCCGAACGCCTGTGGTCGCTGTCCCCGACGACGTTTTCAGGCGGCGAACAGCAGAGGGTCAACATCGCGCGTGGCTTCGTGCACCATTGGCCCGCGCTGTTGCTGGACGAACCGACGGCCAGTCTGGATGGCAGCAACCGCGCGGTGGTCCTGTCGCTGATCGCCGAGGCCAAGGCGCGCGGCGCGGCCATTCTGGGGATCTTTCACGACGAGTCGGCGCGCGCGCAGGTCTGCGACCGCGAGGTCGACGTGACCAGCTTCGCCGTCGCGCCATGAGGGGGCGTCTGTTCGCCGTCGTCGGCCCCTCGGGCGCGGGCAAGGACACTTTGCTGGCGGGCGTCTGTGGCGGGACGGGTCCGCATTGGGTGCGCCGGGTGATCACCCGCCCGTCCGCCGCCGGGGGCGAGCCGTTCGAAGGCGTCGACGCCGTTGAGTTCGACCGCCGCGAAGCAGAGGGGGCGTTCGCGTTGACGTGGCGCGCGCATGGGTTGGCTTACGGTATTCCGGCGGCGGAACTGGCCCCGCTAGAGGCCGGGCGCGACGTGGTCTTCAACGGCTCGCGCGCTGCGCTGGAGCAGGCGGCGGCGGCGTTTCCCGCGTTGCAGGTGATCGTGGTCACCGCCCCCGTCGCGGTGCTGGCGACCCGTCTTGCCGGACGCGGACGCGAGAGCGCCGCGCAGATCGCCGAGCGTCTGGCGCGCGATGTTGCCCCCTTGCCGCCGCATCTGCCGGTGATCGAGATCGTCAATGACACAACGCCCGCCGCGGGCATCGCCCGGCTCAAGGCCGCGCTTCAGCCCAGTCTGGCGCGGAGGAGCTGATGAAAACTGCCATCCTCGGCCTCGCCAAACACGCTCAATGCCTTGAAAGCAAACGGGCGCGGCAACAGCGGCTCGAACAGCGCCTTGGCCATCGGTTGCAGGACCGCCGTCTGTCCGGCATCCAGCCGGTCGGTCAGCGTCATGTGAAAGCGAAACTGGTCCAGAACATAGGGGTAGCCGTAGGTTTCCAGCAAGGCGCGCTGGCGCGCGCTGAGCCGCTCGGGCTTGCGCCGCGCGACCTCGGCCTCGGTCAAGGGCGCGCGCAACCGCTCGAAGCGCGTCACGACTTTGGCGGCGAAATCGTCCAGCGCGGTTGTGTCGCCCTCGGGGATCAGGGCCAGAAACCCGTCCAGCGAGGCCACGCGCAGCCCGTCAACCACAACGGAACTGCGGCCTGCCGCGAAAATCTCGACAGCGGCGATCAGATCGTCCTCGGACACGCCTTCGGCCAGCCGGAACGGTGCCTTGAGCGTGCCATGGAACCCATAACGCCGGGCGCTGAGCGTCAGCGCCGGGAGCATCGCATCCGGTTGCGCCACGGCTCGCCCGGTCGCCGCGTCGCGACCCAGCCATTGTGCAGCGGCATCGGCAAAGGGCCCGGTGTCGGGCGCGTAATACAGAGCATAACGTTTCATGCGTCCACCTTGCCCGCGTCGTGTCACGGTTCCGTGACGATCTTCGTTCATCTCACTGCCCTAACCTTGCCTCAGGATACCCAATGACCACGATCTTTGCCAATGCGACCCTTGTGCTGCCCGACCGCGTAGAGCGCGGGTCGCTCACCGTCGAGAACGGGCTGATTGCGCGCATCGATAGCGGGGCGGGCGTTCCGGCGGGCGCGCTTGACTGCGAGGGCGATCTGCTGATGCCCGGCCTGATCGAGCTGCATACCGACAATCTGGAACGCCATATCCAGCCGCGCCCTGGTGTGGACTGGCCGCATGGTCCGGCGATCATCGCGCATGATGCCGAACTTGCGGGCGTCGGCATCACCACGGTGTTCGACGCGCTGCGCGTCGGCTCGCTGGTGTCGCGCGATCGCGGGGCGCGGGAATACGCGCGCGGGATGGCGGATGAAATTCTGGCCGCGCGCAAGGCCGGGATGCTGCGGGTGAACCACCTGATCCATCTGCGCGCTGAGGTCTGCTCGGAAACGCTGATCGACGAGCTGGCCAAGTTCGGACCCGAGGACGCGGTCGGCATCGTCAGCCTGATGGACCATACGCCGGGCCAGCGCCAGTTCGCCGATCTTGCGCAACTGCGCCGCTATCTGCGCGGCAAGTACGGGCTGACCGAGGACGAGTTCCTCGCCCATGTCGACGTGCAGACCGCCTTGGGCAACCGCGTGCGCGGTGCGCATGAAGAGGCTACGGTGGCGACGGCACGGCTGCTGAACGCGACGCTGGCCAGCCACGACGATACCACGGTCGAGCAGGTCGTGGCCTCGGCCCGCCATGGTGCAGCGATTGCCGAGTTTCCGACGACCCAAGCCGCCGCCAAGGCCTGTGCAGCGCAAGGGATCGCGGTGATGATGGGGGCACCGAACCTGATCCGGGGTGGCTCGCATTCCGGTAATGTCGCCGCGCAAGACCTTGCCGTGGCTGGATTTCTTGATGTGGTCTCGTCGGACTACGTCCCCTCGGCGCTGCTGAGCAGTGCCTTGATGCTGGGGGATCTGTGGGGCGACATGGCGCGGGGAATTGCCACGGTGACGTCCCGTCCGGCGCAGGCGACGGGCCTGTCGGACCGGGGCCGACTGGCGGCGGGCATGCGGGCGGACCTGATCCGCGTCCACCGCTTTGGCACCGCTGCCGCCGTGCGTGGCACCTGGGTGAACGGCGCGCGGGTGGCGTGACTTGGCCCCAGTCAGGCGGCGAAACCGCCGCCTGACAGATCGCAAAGGCTCAGGTCATCGACCAGCCGTGGCTGACGTTCAGCGACTGGCCGGTCAGCGCATTGGTCGGGAAAGCCGCAAAGAGCCAGGCGATTTCTGCGACATCCGCAACGGTGGTGAATTCGGTATCAACCGTGCCGCCGAGCATGACCTTGCTGACCACTTCCTCCTCTGAAATCCCCAGATCGCGCGCCTGCTCGGGGATCTGTTTTTCCACCAGCGGCGTCTTGACGAAGCCCGGGCAGATCACGTTCGAGCGTACGCCCTTCTTGCCACCCTCTTTGGCGATGACCTTGGACAGCCCCATCAACCCGTGCTTGGCCGTCACATAGGCGGATTTGAGTTCCGAAGCCTCTTTCGAGTGGACCGAACCCATGAAGATGATCGACCCCGACCCGGCCTTGTACATATGCGGCAGCACGGCTTTCGACGTCAGGAATGCCCCGTCCAGATGGATCGAGAGCAGCTTTTTCCAATCCTCGAATGGGAAATCCTGCAACGGGTGAACGATCTGGATGCCGGCGTTCGAGACCAGCACATCGACCCCGCCCCATGCAGCGACCACGGCGGCAACGCCGTCGTTGACCATCTTCTCATCGGTCACATTCATCGCGACGGCCATGGCTTTGCCCGGACCTTTCGCGGTCAGCTCGTCGGCCGTTGCCTGCGCGGCTTCCAGCTTGAGGTCAGCGATGGCCACCCAGGCGCCGTCGGCGACATAGCGCTCGGCGATGCGTTTGCCGATGCCACTGGCGCCACCGGTGACGATACAGACTTTATCCTTGAGGTTCATAGTCTTGCTCCATTTTCATGAGGGGGGTTCGGAGGCTGCAGTGGTCGCGTACGACCCCGCCTGAGCCAAGGGCCAGCTGGGCGACCACCTGTATCGCCGGGAAAAACTCGTCCGCCGACATGGCGGCCACCAGACCTGAAGGCGTCACCAGTTTGCCACCTGCCCTGCCCGCTTTTGGCGAGAGAGCCGGACGCGGCTGGGGTCGGCAGGCCGAGAAGAGCGGGATGGGCAGAGGCGTCGGTGATCTCCAACAGTTCGGGCCGTGCAGCGGGCCGATAGGGACGCGATATCCGCAAAACATATACGCGCGAAAATCGAAACGATAGAGCTTGCGCTCCAGGTAGGGTTGCCCACGCTCGCGTTGCCTGCAAGGGCTGCCCCAAGGCCGGGCGGTGCTGCTCTTCATATAGGCGGTCGGTGTGACAATCCGCGTGTCGGGTGCTGAAATCCCTGTGATGCCGCGCTTGATCTCATGGGTGCCCGTGACGACAGGATTTTCTTGGCGAAACCGGCCCTGCCGAACCGGGTCAGTCAACCACGCCTGCCGCGATCAGCACCAGCACGGGGATCGGCGCAACGGCAATCAGCACCGTTGCGACGAATTGCGCGACACTGAGCAACCGGCTGGTCCCGACTGCCAGCGCGATACCACCACCCCCGCCAATCAGCGAATTGCCGGGGGTGTTGAACAACAGCCCCAGCGCGACGCAGCGATAGCGCAAGACGCGGGAAAGCACGGTTCTCGGCCCGCCTGACGGCGCGTCCAGCGCCGTGAGCGGGCTGCCAGACGCAAGCAGCGCCGCCGCGCGGTGCAACCCCATCGCCCGCAACCCGGCGACCAGTCGCGCCACCGGCACCGCGCGCCCGATGAGGAAACTGAGGATCAGCGCTGCAACCGTCGCGCCATACACCGGCAGCGCCGCCTTGGCCCCGAAGACCGCCAGCAGAAACAGCCCCAGCTCGGTGCTGGGCACAAACGGGATCGCCAGCAGCAGAATGTAGAGCGCAAGGACGATCACAAAGAGCCGGCCATCCATCATCGCGCCTACCCTCTCAGGCGACAGGTCCAGCACCGCGGCGAGCCACAGCAACAGCCCGTGACCGCCGACGCTGAGCGCCACGCAAACCGCCAGCCCCAGCCCCCACCAGACCACGGCAGGCAACCGGGGCGGTCTGGGCGGCGGGTCGTTGCTCGGCTGGATCATCGCGCTACACCTGCGCCCTTGTGTCCGCCGCTCGACGCGTGCGCCTCTTGCGGCAAGGGCAACCACCGCCCTTCCCCGATAGCACGCAAGCGACGGCGGTGGCAGAGGCGGCGCAGCTCAAACCGGACGCGCCTCGGTCACATAGCGCTCGAAGAAATCCGAGAACGTCACCAGCCGCATCGGCAGCTTGTCATAAGGCGGGTAGTACAGCGTCAACCACAGTTGCGGCGGCTGCCAGTCGTGCAACACCTGCACGAGTGCGCCGGATTTCAGCGGCTCGTCGATAATGAACTGCGGCAGCATGGCGATCCCCTCACCGTTTGCCGCCAGCTTCGCGATCAGATCGCCGTTGTTGGACGACAGCACATCCCCCGCCACAACCCGCCGCCGCTTGGGGCCGTTTGTCAGATCCCATGTCTCGGGCCCGGCCTCGGCATCATAAGACAGCAGGCAATGGCCGCTCAGGTCATCGACACTTTCGGGTGTACCGAACCGGGACAGATACTGCGGCGAGGCGACAAAGCAGCGGCGCACCTCGGTGATCTTGCGCCAGATGGTCAGCTTGTCCTTGGGCTGGGTCGAGATGCGGATCGCCAGATCGACGTTCTCCGATACGATGTCGATGTGCCGGTCGGTCAGCGTCAATGCCAGCGAGACCTGCGGGAACAGCGTGCGGAACTGCGAGATCACATCGGGCAGCACCCGCTCGCCCATCGACATCGGCGCGTTGACACGGATCAGCCCGGCGGCCTGTCCCTGGCCCTCGTGCAATTCGGCGGCGGCCTCGGCCAACCCTTTGATCAGCGGTGCCACCCGCGCGGCATAAGCCGCCCCGGCGGAGGTGAGCGAGACTTGGCGTGTGGTGCGCAAGAGCAGCTGCACGCCGAGCTGGTCCTCGAGCGCGCTGACCGCGCGGGTCACGGCGGGCGGGGTCATCGCCAGATGGCGGGCGGCCGAGACAAAGCTGCGATGCTCGGCCACGGCAAGGAAGATCTCGATGGCGTTCTGGAGGCTCATGGCCCGATTATTGCAGAAATTGGAATAGACAAGTCAACTTTATTCCCATTCTCAGCCAGCTCTTTTGACCCCATCTTAGCCCCAACACCATCACGGCCTTCGATGGCCGAAAGGAGATACGATCATGTCCCTGCCGATCAATGGCCTGCACCACGTCACCTCGATTGCCTCGAATGCGCAACAAAACAACGACTTCTTCACCAAGACGCTGGGCCTGCGCCGCGTCAAGAAAACGGTGAACTTTGACAGCCCGGAAACCTATCACCTGTACTATGGCGACGAAAAAGGCACGCCCGGTTCGGTGATGACCTACTTCCCGTTCCGCGGCATCGGCAAAGCGGTGCTGGGCACGGGTGAGGTTGGCGAGACGCATTTCTCGGTGCCCAAAGGCTCGCTGGGTTACTGGCAGGAACGGCTGACGGCCCAGTCTGTCAGCGGCCTGTCCGAGAGCACGCGCTTTGGCGAAAAACGCCTCAGCTTCACCGGCCCCGATGGCGACGGCTTTGCCCTGATCGAGACCGACAACGACAACCGCGAAGGCTGGACCGGCGCTGGCGTGAGCAATGCCGAAGCCCTGCGCGGGTTCCAGGGGGTCAACCTGCGGCTGCGCGACGGCGATGCGACGGCGGAACTGCTGCGCTTCATGGGCTATGACAAGCTTGAGAGCGACGGCAGCGTCACGCGCTACGGGGTCAGCGGTGGTAATGGCGCGGATTTTGTCGACATCGACGTGCAGCCCGGTCTGGCCCGTGGCCAGCAAGGCGCGGGGTCGGTGCACCATCTGGCCTTTTCGGTCAAGGATCGCGCGGCGCAACTTGAGGTGCGCAAGGCGCTGATGGACACCGGCTATCAGGTCACCCCGGTCATCGACCGCGACTATTTCTGGGCGATCTATTTCCGCACCCCCGGCGGCGTGCTGTTCGAGGTGGCCACCGCCGAGCCGGGCTTTGACCGGGACGAGGATCTGGCCAATCTGGGCACGGCGCTGAAGCTGCCGACCCAGCACGAGGCCCTGCGGGCGCGGATCGAAGACTTCCTGCCGCCGATCACCGACTAAGTGCGCCACAGCGTCGGGCCATCCCCGGCCCGACGCCTTCCGCTGACTGGAGACCCGTCATGAGCCTGTCCACCTATCACGCCCTGATCACGCCCCCCGCCAAGGGCGCACCGCTAGTGTTTGCCTTTCATGGCACCGGCGGCGATGAGCACCAGTTTGCCGGGCTGGTCCGGCAGATCCTGCCGGACGCGGGTCTTGTCGCGCCGCGCGGGGACGTGTCCGAGCACGGCGCGAACCGCTTCTTCAAGCGCACCGGCGAAGGCGTCTATGACATGGCCGACCTCGCGCAGCGCAGCGCGCAGATGGCCGCGTTCATTGCAGCGCACCAGGCCGAGCATCCCGATGCGCCTGTCTATGCCCTGGGCTATTCGAACGGCGCGAACATTCTGGCGTCGGTGTCCTTCGAACACCCCGACCTCTTCGACCGGATCGCCCTTTTGCATCCGTTGATCCCCTGGACCCCGGCGGATCAACCGGGCCTTGCCGGTCGCCGCGTGCTGATCACTGGCGGCCGCCGCGATCCGATCTGCCCGCTGCCACTGACCGAGGCGCTCGCCGCTTATTACCAGCGGCAAGATGCCGAGCTGACGATGGTGCTGCAGGACGGCGGGCACGAGGTCCGGCCAGAGGAGTTCACCGCCGTCGCAGCCCTTTTGCAACGCGAGCACTGAGATGAGCATCCTGATCCACGACCGCATGAACCGGGGCCGTACGCAGAGGGGCTGGCTGGACAGTTTCCACAGCTTCTCGTTCGGCGGGTTTCGCGATCCGATGCGCATGGGCTTTGGCGCGCTGCGCGTGATCAATGAGGACTGGATCATCCCGGGCGCGGGTTTTGGTCGTCATGACCATGCCGAGATGGATATCCTGACCATCGTGCTCAACGGCGCGCTGCGGCATGAGGACAGTCTGGGCAACGCGGCGGTGATCACACCGGGCGAGGTGCAGTTGATGCAGGCAGGCAGCGGCATCGCGCATTCCGAAAAGAACGCCTCGGATACTCAGACCGTGCATCTGCTGCAGATCTGGCTGATCCCCGACCGCACCGGTGGCGCGCCGCGCTATCAGAACGCGGTGCTGCCGCAGGGTGATGCCACTTGGCAGCTTCTGGCCAGCGGGGTTGAGGGTGCAGCCCCGCTGCATCTGTGGTCGGACACACGGGTGTCTATTGTCTCGGCGCAGGCCGGGGCGGTGACGACATTTCCAGACGGGAAAAACCGCCAGTTCTTTGTGCAAATGGTCGCGGGATCAGCCCTGATGCAGGGCGAGAAACTGGTCGAGGGCGATGGCCTTCAGGTCACGCGGGACACCCTGCCCGCGCTGGAATGGCAAAGCGACGGGCAGGCGCTGTTGTTCGATCTGGCACTGTAAGCGCCTCGCCGACGCTTCGGCACCGGATTGAGAAACCCTCAGCGGCGGAACGTGCCCAAGCCGAATTCATCAAGATGCTCGATGCGCATCTCTTGCGCCTGCTCATCGGTGAATGCGGCGAAACCCACCTCGGATACAGACCCGTCCGAAGCATTCTCGCTGTACGGCAAATAGGTGAAGGCATCGCCATCCCAGGGCGTCAGCAGCTCGATCTGACGATTCGGACCAAGGACCAGCGCCAGGCCGCCATCCTGTTCGATCACCTCAGCCGGCCCGAAATAGGCGTTCTGATAGGTGCCCACATAGGCCGCAGTCGCACGCGGCGGCGCGGCAGTCTCTGGTCGCTCGGCCCCGACCAGATGCCCGACCGGCGCCATCAGGGCCGAGATCATCGGGCGATACGCCGCGAACCAGTCGCGCGTCGAATGGCCGAACTGGACCTCGTCCATGAAGGTTGCGCTGATCGCCTCAGCCGCGCCCAGCGGCGAGGCATTGGTCAGCACGACAATCCCCACGCCCAGCGACGGGATCATCGACACCGTGGTCCCTGCCCCCAGCGCGAAAGCGCCCGAGTGGCTGAGCATCACCCGGCCCGAGGGCTGCACCCCGACATTGAAGCCATAGCCATAGGTTCCGCCGCGCGCGTCCATCGTCCCCGGCGGTGACGCGATCGCCTGTGGGGACACAGCGGGCAGCAGCGCGTCGGCGGCAATGAGCGGCGCGCCGCCTTCAAGGATCAGGGCCATCCAGCGCGCGACATCGTTGACGCTGGAACTGACGCCCCCGGCGGGCGATTGGGCGTCGGGCTGGCGCAGATCGGCGACGGCATAGCCACCCTCAACCGGCACATGGCTTGAGGCGCGGTTGGCGCGGGCCATGAACTCGGCATTCAGCGAACTGGTCGCGGTCATGCCCAGCGGCTCGTAAAGCGCGCGGCGCGACAGGCTGGCCCAGTCGGTACCGGCCGCGACGGCAACCCCCTCAGCAGCGGCGGTCATGCCGAAGTTGGTGTAGGCATAGCTCGCGCGGAACGGTGCCAGCGGCAGCAGGGCCAGCCGCTCAAGTACCTGACGGCGCGCATAGCCGAGATCCTCAAGTTCGTCGCCCGCATGATCCGGCAAGCCCGAGCGATGCGCATACAGATCGCCGATGGTGAGGTGCCGCGTCACCCACTCATCGGAAAGCGAGAACCACGGCAGCAGATCAACCAGCGGCGTGTCCCACTCAACCACCCCGGCACTGACCTGCGTGGCAACCACCGTCGCACCGATCGGTTTCGATAGTGAGGCCAGCAGAAAGGCGGTGTCGGCGTCAACGGGCAGATCCGCATCGATCCGCCGCAGCCCGAAGCCGCGCGCATAGACAGTCACGCCATCGCGCACCACGGCAACCGCCAGTCCCGGAATCCCGCTGCGTTCGAGAATATCAGCGGCCAGAGCATCGAGATTTGCAACCGCGTGATCTATCTGCGCCGATGAAACCGGCACCGCAGAATACTGCGCGGGCGAACCGGTGGCCTGCTGCGGGGTTTGCGCCTGTAGCGGCAGGCTCATCGCCAGCAGAACGGCTGCTGACACCGCAAGGGGACGCGACCGGCCCGGCTTGGAAATATGCAGCATCGAGGTTCCTCATTCAGCGGTTAGGGTAGCACGTTCAGCGCATCGGTGGCGGGTTCCGGGGGCTGAGCAACTCCCCGATCCGTCGCACGGTCTGATCCGCCCAGTTCGGCGTAGCCGCGCTCCAGTCCTCGAACGAGGCCGCGGTATGGGTAACCACCGCGGCAATGGTGATCCGGCCTTGCGGCGCATGTTCGTCAGGCAAGGTGCCGACCGAGGCCGCATAACCGCCAAAGGACGGCGTCTGGAACACCCAGTCGCCCTGCAACATCGCGCCCAGCCCGTAGCTGAAACTCTCGGTCATCTGGTGACAGGTCGGACAGCCGGGCAACGGCGACCCAAAGCCGATGAGCGACGGTTCGATCATCTGTTGGCGCGACGCCGGCGTCAGAAACCCGTCATGGCCGACGATCCCGTCAAAACTGCGCGCCATGTCCGAAATGGTGGTGACCTGAATGGCACCGCTGGGCAGGGTCCACGACGGGTTCCAGAACGTCGCATCCTCCCACACGCCGCGCTCTGCGGTGAACCCGTGCAGGACCGGCGCGGGGATCTGGGCGGTGTCAAAACCGGCGGTCCCGGTCAACGCGAGCGGGGTCAGGACATAGCGCGCCATCACCTCGTGCAAGGGCTGGCCGGTCGCGGCTTCAAGCACCTGCCCCAGAATGACATAGTCTGTGTGTGAATAGTCCCAGTTTGTCCCGGGCGCGAAGAGGCGTGGCGTGGACAGGCTGACATCGATCAGCGCTTGCGGGCTCCACGCCGCGAAAGGATCGGCAAGGAAGGGCGCAACGAACGCTTCTTCATTCGCGACATGGTCGGGATAGCCTGAGGTCATGTTCGCCAGCATCCGCAGGGTTACGGTGTCGCTGTCGGGCAGTTCAGGCAACCAGCGTGCGACCGGTGCATCCAGATCGATCACCCCGTCTTCGGCGAGCCGCAGCATCACCGCCGCGACATAGGCCAGCGCCACCGCTCCGTTGCGAAACCGGGCGTCGGCGGTTACGGGCACACCGGTCATCGCCTGCCCCAGCGCCAGCGTCAGCTGCACCTCGCCCCCGATACGGACCTGAAGGAGCAGCGCGTTTAGCTCGTGCTGGTCCATCTGTTCCTGCGCGATGTCGCGGATCGCAGCCAGATCCACATCAGGCCGGACTTGGGCGCTGGCGAAACCCGCGCCAAGCAACAAAGCAACGCAGGACGCCATGATAGACTGTCTCATCTGATTACCGCTTTCCTGTGTTGCCGGTTCAGGGACAACTCGCGTTTAAGTGTAGCCACGCCAATTCAGTGCGTCCAGTTCTCCGCCTTCCTGTCGTGAAAGGCGCAACAATACCGCGCTATATCCCGGCGGTGACGCGCAAGCTGTTCAAACTGCGAATAACAAGCTTATTTTGGCGATAAAAAAATGAGGTAACTTATTTGCATCTCAAGAAAGGAAATGCAAAACAAGAAGCGCGACCAGCGTCGTTTGTTCAAGCCTAAGCCCATAGGACCCCCTATACAGGCGCTGGCCAGTAAGACAACTTTGCCGCGAGTTTTGTGGTTCTGTTATCCCCCCTGCATCCGGTTGGAAAACCGATGTGACCCTACATGCTTGAAGGCGATACCGATCGTGACAGCAACCCTACGGATTCATGCGGCCATCATCAGCTGGGATGGCCTCGGCGCCCAGGCAGCGGGCATTGCCGACGCCCTCGACGGCGTGGTCGACAAGCTTTCGGTGATCTATTCAAATGCCAGCAACCGGCGTGAAACCGGTGCGGGCGATTGGCACCGCGTCTCGCATGACTGGTATTTCGGTCTCAAGTTCGAACAGTCCATCATTCTCAACCCCGCCGAGCATGCCTTGCTGGTGATCCATGCCGATGCGGCCTATCACGACTGGCCCGCGCTGGTTGCCCGCCTGCGACTGGCGCTTGAAACCAACGAAGACCTTGGCCTGTGGGCGCCTGATCTGGACAACACCCCCTGGCCGAGCACGCTGGTCGGCGAAGGCAGCGTTGGCGACACCGGCTTGCTGTCGGTCGAACAGACCGACGGCGTGGTGCTGGCGCTGACACCGCCGGTGCTGGCGCGGCTGCACAACCTGGATTTCCACGAGAACAAATTCGGCTGGGGCATTGATTGGGCCGCCATCTCGTATTGCCGCACGCAGGGGTTGAGCGTTCTGCGCGACACCACGGTGAAGATCGAGCATGCACCGGGTCGCGGCTATGACGACGAACTTGCCGAGTATGGCGCGGATCTGTTCATCGCCCAGCTCACGGATGACGAGAGGCTCTGGCTGACCGAGGCACGCGCGCGGCTCGCCCAACGCCGCGACGACGCCGCGCAAACCGCCGGGGAGGGCGACAGCGGCCCTGCCCCGTCGGACGAACCCCGCCTTCGCCCACGGGTCTTTTTCGAAACGCCCCCCGCCGGCTCGCAGCACCTGTCCAACCCCGTCGAGATCAGCGGCTTCGCCTTGATGGACGGCCGGGTCTATGTCTGCTCGAACAGCGATCTTGAAGGCAAGGCCGTTCATATCGACGCCAATGGCGTGGCCTATGAGCTGGAACGCCAATCCTCGGTCGCGCTGCGCGACCTGCCGCCCGTCAACTTTCCGATCCAGGCAGATCCCAACGGCTGGCCGACGCAAAAGGATGGGCTGGACGAATGGCAGGTCGATGGCTGGACGACCTATCGCATTGGCGCCAGCGGCATCGCTGACAACCGCCGCATTCCGCTGACCGGCACGCTGCGACTGACGGCCCCCGGCGAGACGTTCCGCTTTGATGCCAAGTTAGCGCTGCATCGCGGTGCAGGTCATCTGGGCCTGGTGATTGCCGATGCGCAGGGCAAGACGACGCGGCTGCTCAAGATCCCTTATGACGCTCGGTTCGAGGGTGGCTCGCAGCCCGGCGGCTACCAGAGCGTCAGCATAGATTTCCCGGCAGAGCGCGGCGAAACGCATATTTCGCTTTATCTGGAAAGAGAGCCTTTCGTTGACCACGTTGGCGACGGCACGGTGTTTTTCATCGCCGAACCCCGGGTGTCGGTCGTCGGTAGCGTGGGATCCAGACTGCATCCCTACGTGTATTTCCTGAACGATGTGGCGAACCCGATCTGGCATGTCAGCACCCTGCCCCTGTCGGCGCGCGACGCGGGGTCAGCGGTATCGCTGATCATCGACGCACAGAAATTCGAGCTGATCGCCCCGTCTCCCATCGATGTGAAACTCACCGCCGATTGGGGCCATGTGCTTGAATTCTCAAGCAACACCCTGTTCCGAAGCGCGATTTACATTGACGGCACCTTCGCGCTTTGCACTGACCTTGCGCAGGGCGAGAACAGTGTGCGCATTCCCGGCCAGTTCCTGAACGGCACCCACCGCAAGATCGAGCTTCGCGACGAGATGGGTGTGCAGACGCTGTGGCACAGCTGGTTCCTTGCCCCCAAGCAACTGACCACGGTCGACCACCTGCGCCGTGAAAGCCGCGCGCCCTACCAGCCGGACCTGTTTGTGCAAAGCCCGCAGCGCTTCAGGGGCCTGCGTGCGCATTGCGAAGCCGGCGCATCGGGCAAGGTGCTCCAGCAGCTGACACAGGCGATTGACGCTCTGGAAGCAGGCTATGCCGCGCTCAAGATCAAGCCCCTGTCCTTTCCCAAGGTGAGCAACCCTGACGTTTCCGTGGTGATCCCGGCGCATAACAAGGTCGAGGTGACCTATGCCTGTCTGTGCGCCCTGCTGCTGGCGCATAACAAGGCCTCGTTCGAAGTGATCGTGGTCGATGATGGATCGACCGATGAAACGGCACAGTTGGAGAGTATCGTCTCGGGCATCACGGTGATCCACAACACCGCACCCAAACGCTTTATCGGCGCGTGCAACGCCGGGGCCGCTGCGGCCAAAGGCACGTATGTCGTCTTGTTGAACAACGATACCGAGCCGACGGTCGGCTGGCTGGATGAACTGATCGACGGGTTCGCACGGTTCAAGAATGTCGGGCTTGTCGGATCCAAGCTGCTCTACCCGGACGGACGCCTGCAAGATGCGGGCGGGATCATCTGGGGTACGGGCGACCCGTGGAATTATGGGCGTCTTCAGAACCCGGCCGATCCGCGCTTCAGCTATGCGCGTCAGGCCGACTATCTGTCGGGCGCTTCGATGATGACCACCAAGGCGATCTGGGATGAGGTCGGCGGTCTGAGCAGCTACCTTGAACCGATGTATTTCGAGGACACGGATTTCGCCTTCAAGGTCCGCGATGCGGGCTATACCACATGGTATGTCCCGGCGTCCGAAGTGTATCATTACGAAGGCATGTCCAGCGGCACCGATCCATCGACCGGCTTCAAGCGCTTTCAGGACATAAACCGCCCCAAGTTCAAGCAACGCTGGGCCCGCGCCTGCGCCGGGTTCAGCCCGGTAGGCACCGCGCCCGATCTTGAGAAGGATCGCGGCATCGTCGGGCGTGTGCTGTTCATCGACTATACCACACCATCGCCCGACCGCGATGCGGGCAGCTATGCGGCGTTGCAGGAAATCCGGCTGGTGCAGTCCTTGGGCTACAAGGTCACCTTCATGCCCGAGAACCTTGCCTACATGGGCCGCTACACCACCGATCTGGAAAAGTCCGGCGTCGAGGTGATCACCGCACCCTTCCATGCGACACCGCAAAGCTTTCTGGAACAGCGCGCGCATGAGTTCGATCTGGTCTATATCACCCGCTACCATGTGGTGAACACGATGATCAAAACCATCCGCGAGCGTGCGCCCAACGCCAAGGTGATCATGAATGGTGCTGACCTGCACTATCTGCGGCTGTTGCGCCGGGGGTTGTCGGCGAACAACGAAGGCCACATTCAGGAAGCCCGCAGCGTGCGGATCGACGAGTTCAACGCGATGGGCAGCGTCGATCTGGTCGTCTCGTATAATGACACCGAAATGTCGATCATTCAGGCCATGTCCGAAGGGTCGATCAAGCTGAGCAAATGCCCTTGGGTACTGGACGTCCCCGACACAACCCCAGGACGCGAGGGGCGCACAGGCGTTTCCTTCCTGGGCAGTTTTGCGCATCATCCCAACGTCGAAGGGCTGACCTGGTTTGCACAGTCGGTCATGAGCCTGCTTTCTGCCAATAGGCCGGATATCGTGCTATCGGTCTATGGCTCGCGGATGGGCGATGACATGCGCAAGCTGGAGTCGCCCACAATCCGGCCAATCGGGTATATCGAAGCGATTGAGGACGCCTACGACAGCCACCGTATCTTTGTCGCGCCCTTGTTGTCGGGGGCCGGCATCAAGGGAAAAGTCCTGAACGCGCTGGCGGCGGGCATTCCCACCGTGCTCTCACCCGTCGCGGCCGAAGGGATCGGCCTGCGCGATGGCGTGGATTGCCTGATCGCCGAGACACCGCAGGAATGGGTCGCAAAGATCACCCAGCTGACCGACGATGACCTCTTGTGGGAGAAGATCCGCAAGAACGGGATTGATCTGGCGCGGCGCAATTTCTCGTTCGAGCGCGGCCGCCGCCTGATGCGCGCTGCCTTCGAGGCAGTCGATATGTACCGCTCGCTGGACTGAAGGCGGGTTCGCCTTTCTCGGGCCTGCTGTCAGGGAACTGATCGCGGGCCCGTGCGGCTCGGTGACCATCGTGCTGGCACCGGTTGCGGCACTGGCCATCAGGGGTGATCACTGATGCAAGGGACGCCAAACGCCCCGATCACCTTATCCCGGGGGGCCATAGAACCGTGACCGGTTCTTCAGGTTCTCGGCCCCTCCACCCTGCACCAGCAGCTTTTGCCCGACACACCAGCCGGACACAGCGAGGATACGCTCGACCGCATGCGCAAGCGTGCCGTCGAGCTGACCTTCTTCGCGCTCAAAATCCTCGACCTGCAGACCCAGCGACATCAGGGGCGCCAGCGCCGACACGCGGGCCAGCAGCATGGTTCCCGCCACGAAATGCCCCTGCAACCGGCACCTGTCCAGCCGCAACCCGAGCCGCTGAAGCAACCTGCCGACCTGCGCGTCATTGGGGCCGATGAAATCCCCGACCGGCAGCACATGGCCGGAAGGCCCGACAAACCCGATATCGGGCGCGCTCATCAGCGCAGTGATCGCAGCCTCAAGGCTGTCGGGACTGGTGAGCGCGTCAAACAAATGTGTGGCCCAATGAACGCCATCCAGTCGGTGGGTGGATTTCTTGGTGTGCAGCTTGAGCACAAACGGATGCCCATCCTCGACGATCCGCGGCAGGACGTTCAGGAACGGCGCGACATCGCGCCCCCGGTTTTCGACGACAGACAGCGCATAGGGCAAACCGGTCGCGTCGAGACGCGCGCGCACCGTGCCTTCCAGCGCGGCAGAGGTGGTGACATACAGCGCCATCGGCCAGTCAGATCGCGCCAGACGCAGCAGGATCGCTTCCGAGACATCAAGGTAAAAGATATGCAGCGCGACGGCCAGCGTGGGCCGGGTCTGCGCGCCACCCGCTGCGTCACCGGACTGCGCTGTGACCTGAAAAAAGCGGCGGTCTGATGGCAGGCTGTGACGGTCAGCATCGACCAGCATCGCGCTGCCTGCCAGACCGCTGCCCAAGAAAGGCGCCAACTGGGGGAAGCCGGCAATCCGTCCTTGCCACAGAAAATGCGCGAAAGGCTGCAAGGGCAACGGTCCGGTGAGCGCCGCGTCTTCGGCCCAGACATGGGCATTGAAGCTGGCCGATGGCCAATCCCCGCGCGCATCACCGAGCGAGGCATAGTGCAGGATCGCGTCCCAGTCGCTGCCGACACAATCGCCGTACTGGCGGCGCAGGAAATGCGGGTCGATCCATGCCGCGCTGCTCGCATCAAGCTGCTGGTCGCACAACTGGGCCAAGGCGCGCCGGGGATCGGCCGACAGCCACGGGCTGAGGGCCACGACACCGTCGCCAATCAATGCAAACAATCCGGCGGCAGTGCGCATTTCAGCAGCAAGGTCAGGACGGAGCGCCAGCGCGAAATCGAGGCGGACCAGCGGATGCGGCCATTTGCGCGCCAACGGACCCGCCGTCAGAAAATCCTCCAACTGCTCCATGGCTCCGGTCACGCCATAGAGCCGCGCGTAATGCTCGGGCTCGATCAGCGGAAACAGCAGGGCCCGCCGGTCTGCCGGCACTTGCGGGAAAAGGTCGATGAATTCATCGACATAGTAAATCGGCGCGCCGACAGCGCGCTGCGCTGCCTGCGGCGCTATCAGCCCGCAGGCAAGCCAGGCTTCAAGTGCCGCGCGGTGCGGTTTCGCCAGTTCGGTCACGATGCCCCGTCGTCTACTCCGGGGGCGTCTTTCGCTGGTGCGACGTGGACCGCGTCTTCCCTGACTGCGCGCAGGATGCGACGCCAGTCGTGCACAGCTTCCGACACCGCCGGATTTGGCAAGCGCCATTCGCTGCGGCCAACGGCCAGATAATGCGCCAAGCCGTCCTCATAGCCGCCCTCCTGAATCGCAGCGCGTACATCGGGATAGGTGCTCAGATACCAGTCTTCGTCAAAATTGCGCGGAGTCGCCGAAAGACCAGCCAGAAATCCGGTCGCAGCAAAGTGTTCGGATGCCGACGCTAGGCCATCCCAATCCGCGCCCGTGCTCAGGCCATGTTCTTTGCGATAGGCGCGCGCATCCAGCGCGAACCCTTCGGCGATCCGCTCGAGAAGAAAGCGCAAGAACGCCCCGTCAACCACAACACGGTCGACGGTCTGCAAGCTTTCGGTCTCGCCCAGACCGAGCCGGGCTTCAATTTGCGAAATATGGGGAAGAAAATCAGTCATGGCACACAGGATAGAGGTCAAGCAAAACAACGCCAAGCGACCTTTTGTCCGGGAGCACCGGGATCAGGGGACGCGAGACACGCAGGGAAATCGGCAACGGGCCAGTTGAATCGCGCGGCGGTAACGGGATGCTCAGAGTCAAAACCTGAGACGTCAGACGCGAAAAGGTAAACTCGGTCAGGAACTCGGCGCCCGAGCGCACCACAATGTCCTGCCGAAGCGCGAAATCCGGCGATACGGCCGGCCTGAATGCTCTGAGGTGCAAACGCGTGTGGCTGGCCGGAACTTCAGGGAAAACAAGACAGAGAAAGGGTGACGTCCAGCCATCCGCATACCATTCGCCCCGCACCGTTTCGGCGCGCGGCGGCGGGACTTGGGCAGAGGTTGCCAACGAGATCCGTTGATCTGCAGTCATAACCGCCACATTACGCATGCACCCGCACCAAAGGTCGACCAGTCCCCACCACGCCAAAAACGCCGCATACTGCCATCACGCAAGTGCCAGCGCCATCACGCGCGCCAGCTCGAGCCAGTAGCCGGCATGCAGATCGTCACGGTGGATACGATCAGACCAATCGGGGAACGGCAACACAAGCGGCTCGTGGCCATCGTGACGAAGGTCCGCATTCATCAACTCATTGTCGGCGCTAAATTTTTTGGTCAGTGAGACAATTTCCGCCCGTGTCAGCAAGGTCGTGGCGCGTCCTGCACCGAAATGCCGATCCAGAGCTTTCTGCGCCAGATCGATGACCGACTGCGGGATATTCGGCACATCCGACACCTGCCGGGCAACATAGGTTGCCAAGGGATCGGGCGACCGGTTCGAGTTCAATCCCTCCAGCCTGTCAAGCTGAGCGGCGCGAACCGGGCGCCCGGTCAACGCCAGAATCGCATCCAGAACGCCGGTCGGCGTGACCGATACAGTGTCATAGCTCAGCGGTCGCATCGCTTGTGTGCCGAAACTGCGCTTCAACGCGGCGTGAGTTGCGCGATTATGATAGAATGCTCCCCGAAAATCGGCGTTACGGAGCGCTACGGCGACCGTATCAATGATGGGGTGGCCTGCGCGCTTTTTTATCACTTCCAGATAGGAAGCCTGCACGAAAGACACCTGATTTCGGTAAAAGCACACAACCACAACGTCGTCAAAACGCCGTGCCACCTGTGCAATCTGTGCAACAAAATCTTCCTCAGCGTTGGCGGCAACAGAGAGCAACTCGCTGCTGATGATGACCGAAGCGTCGGTTCCGGCATACTGGTCCGCCATCGCCTCCCACAGGGACAGACGCCCTTTCGGGGGAAGATAGGCAGGGGCCAGCTCGGTCAGTTTTCCGATCATGGCGTGATGTTCGACGCCGTAAAAAGGGTCCGGATACACCACACCCAACCCCGCCAGTTGCGCCCGATTGTCGTACAGAACGCGCTGAACCGACGATGTTCCGGTCTTGTGGGTCCCCACGTGGAGGATCAGACGAGACATGGCAGACTTTCCATTGCGATCAGGGCTGTGGCTGATAAACCGTGATATAAAACAGGTGTCAACGTTGATGCCGGTGCTCCGCACACGATACCTGCAAGCTCTGGGGGAAACCTGTGGCAGCGACGAAAGAATCGGCAGCGAAAATACTGGCTGATAGCCCTTTTTTCGACGAAGCGTTTTATTTGTCGACGTATCCGGATGTGCGCGCAGCCGGTTTGGACCCCATTGAACATTACCTCGACACAGGATGGCAGGAGAACCGCGACCCCTCAGCGGAATTTTCAACCGAAGGGTATTTCAGCGCCAATCCTGATGTTGCCACCGCACAGATAAATCCCCTGGTCCACTATGTCCGGCACGGACAGGCCGAGGGACGAAAGCTGCGTCCTGACCCGCAGCCAAAGCCAAAGAAAGACGGCGGGGTCAGCAAACTTCAACAGAATATGGCCCTTATCCGCGAACAGTTTGACGCAGAGTTTTACCTGCGGGCGAACCCGGATGTCGCCGCGTCGGGTATGGATCCACTGCTGCATTATTGTCAGCACGGCTGGATCGAAGCGCGCGATCCCAGTCCGCGTTTCTCCGCCACCGCCTATTTCCGTCGCCACCCGGATCTGGCAAACACGCGCGTCAACCCGCTCGTCCATTTCGTTACTGCGGGCGGCAACCTCGCGGTCGAGACAGTTTTGCCGCGCACCCGCCATACCGCCAACCGTGCGCCCGGACTCGCCGAGAACGTCCTTGCAACCGGCCTTCATCCGAACCAGTTGGGAGCCCTGATCAGCCCCTATTTCGACGCCGAACATTACCGCGCGCAATTGTCCGATGACGCCAATGTCTACGACCTGCTTGATCACTTTGTCACCGATGGTGAAGCCGCTGGGCTGGACCCTCACCCGGGGTTTTCAACCCGCTTCTACCGTGCATCGAACCCGGACGTCAGCGAGGCCGTCTTGAACACGTTCGCCCATTTCATTTTGCTCGGGCATCAGGAAGGCCGCCTGCCGCACCCGAAACTTTCGACGCTCGATCCCGCTACCGGCTTCTTTGACACACAACCCCATCCTGCGACCAAGCGTAAACCCCTTGCGGAGCAGCTCAAACCAAATTCCGAAGCAGAAATTTCGCGGTTGTCCAGCATCAACCAAAATCAGGGATTGTTCATGAAGCATGGTTTAACGCGACACGAAATCGGCGACATCATGACCCAGCCCATGGACGTGGTTTTGTCAACGATCCGCGAAAAAACCCACGCTGCGCCCACCGTTCAGGCAACAAAGGGCATGTTGCAAGCTGACATGCCGCTCTTTCACCGCTTGCTCCCAGAGATCGCGCCGAAGGCAGACGTATCGCCGCAACACGCCGCTTTCTGCCAGACCCTGACAAGCGAGATGTTTCAGCTATGGTACGCCTTGCGGATCGGCGCTTTGCCCGACCCGGTCTTTGGGCAGCATGTCGACGTGCAGGGGCTGGATCTTGTGCGCGATGCCCTGGACAGCGGCGCGCGGATCGTCATGGTCAATGCCCACGTGGGACATGCCTGGTCCATCGTCCAGACATTGCTGCGGGCCTCGCTCCGCGTCTTGACTGTCGCTGTCACGCGCGGCTTTCCCAATCTCGTGCTTCTGAAGCACCCCGACCTGGAGATTGCAGCGCTCGCGGATAGACTTGCCGCCGGTGTGACCATTCAGGCAGCGCGGTTTCTCAAGAAACCCGGGATCGTCAATATCCTGCCGGATGCCCAGACAAACTCCGGTCCGAAGCGTCGCTTTCTGACCCGCGAATGCATGATTTCAGACGGGTTTGCCCATCTGGCCTATACCCATGCAGACACCCTGATCACGGCCTACAGCAGCGTGGATGAAAGCGGCAAACTGATCATCCGCTTTGGTAAGGAACTGGGCGACATCCCCAAAGAGCTTGATCGCAAAGAGGCTGTCTCGACGATGGTTCAGCGCTATACCACCTATCTTGAAGACTGGTGGCGCCGGGAACCAGAGATGATCCAACTGGGCAACCTGATCCCGTTCTCAAACGCTCCGCGCCACACACCGCCACAAGGAATGGCCTGACTATGGATTTCGGCCAGACACCCGCACAGAGCGACGCCGTGGCACATGCGCGCGCGCAGGCGCTGGCCTTCGATGCCGCGCTGCGCCCGGCCGAACGGGCCTTCTGGCAAGCGGCCGGGGAAAACGGTTGGGTGGGGTACTGCCTGCCCACAGCGGCAGGCGGCGCGGGTTTCGACGCGCTCACCACGGTTCTGGTGGTCGAGGCGCTGGGGCGCGCCGGTGTGTCACGCTCGGCGCTGTTCGCCATGGGTGCGCATCTGTTCGGCTGTGCGATGGTCGTGGCCAATCACGCCAGTGCGGTGGATCAGCAGCACTGGTTGCCCCGGCTTGCGCGGGGCGACGCGGTCGGGGCACTGGCCTTGACCGAGCCCGAGGGCGGCTCTGACCTTGCCGATCTGGACTGCACGATCACCGAGGATGGAGACACGCTGATCCTGAACGGCGTCAAGACGCTGGTCTCGAACGCACCGATGGCCGATCTCTTCATCGTCAGCGCGCGCCAGACAGGTCCGCGCTCGGCCCTCAACAATGCCGCGCTCTGCGTGCCCCGCGACACGCCCGGCGTATCGGTAGCGCCGGTAACCGGATCTCTGGGCCTGCGCGACGCGCCGATGGGGCGCGTCACCTTCGATGCTGTGCGCCTTCCTCCGACCGCGTATCTGGGGGGAAAAGGGCGCGCCCTGCCCGTCATCCTGTCCGCCATGCAATGGGAGCGCAGCTGTATTCTGGCCGGGTTTCTGGGCGCCGCCGACCGCGATCTGGTCGCGGTCACCGGCCATCTGGCAGCCCGACGTGATTCAAAGGGCAGCGTTCTGGGGCATCAGGCAGTTCTGCACAGCCTCGCCGAGGTTCGCGCGTCGCTGGAAAGCGCGCGATGGACGCTCTACCGCAGCGCCTCGGCGCTTGATCAGGGGGAAGACCCGATCTTCCACCCGGCCGCGAGCAAGCTGGTGGTCAGCCGTGCCATCGTCTCGGCCGCGCGCACGCTGCAAGAGGTGATGGCCGGGGCTGGTTGGCTGGACACGCTGGGGATCGCCTCGAGTCTTGCCGATGTCATGGGCACGCTCAGCGCCTCGGGTTCGACCTTTGTGCAGCTCAATGCCATCGGCGCGAGGCTGACGCGCAAATGACCCCGGACGAGACCTGCATCGGGCAGTATCTGCAGCGCCAACCGGACCCCGCCACCACGGCGCTCAGCTGGACAGGCGGTCAGATCGACCAGAGCGCCTTGCATGACAAGGTTACCGGGCTTGCCAGCTGGCTGTCCGACGCCGGGCTGACACACGGTGACCGGGTTGCGGTGCTGTTGCCCAAAGGCCCGACCGCAGCCGCCGCGCTGCTGGCCTGTCTGGCCGCCGGTGTCATCGCTGTCCCGTGTGACTTTCACGCCCCGGCGGCACGGACGACCGACCTGCTGAACGATCTCACCCCCGCTCTGGTGATCACCACAGACGAGCGCCGCGCCGATCTGCCCCGGACCTTCCGCCTGATCGCCGTCACGCCAGACGATCCCGCCACCCTGCCCCACAGCACCCGGCCCCTCGGGTGCTTTGACCGGCCCGTCGACACGGCGGCGCTTATCCTGCCGACATCGGGATCGACCGGCACGCCCAAAGGCGTCGTGCTGTCCTATCGCAATGTGACGACCTTCCTGCACTGGGCGGTCGAGCATTTCGCCCTGACCCGCGCCGACCGGTTTCTCAGCATCGCGCCGTTTCATTTTGACCTCGCGACGCTGGATCTGCTGGGAAGCCAGATGATCGGCGCGTCGGTGCACCTGCTCGGCGAGGTCGAAACCCGCTTTCCCGGCGCCATTGCCAAAGCCCTGCACGAAAAGCGCATCACGATTGCCTATACCGTGCCCACCGTCCTGACCATGATGACCACGCTGAAGGCCTTCAGCGGTGGCGTCGGCGCGGATCTGCGCTGGCTGCTCTCGGCCGGAGAAGTCTTGCCGACCGCGCTGCTGACCAGCCTGAAAGCAGCATTGCCCGACACAAGGATCGCCAATCTCTACGGCCCGACAGAAACCAATGTCATCAGTTGCCACATCGCCGGAACCGTTGACCCAAGCCTGCCGACAACGCCCATCGGCCTGCCCTGTGCGCACAGCCAAATCACCATCTGCGATCCCGACGGCGTCGCACTGCCCGGCGGAACCGAGGGCGAGATCTGTGTTCACGGACCCAGCGTCATGCTGGGCTACTGGAACCGGCCTCAGGCCACGCAAGACGCGCGCGTCGCTGGCGCAGATGAGAGCTATCGCACCGGGGATTTCGGGCGCTTTGCCGCCGATGGCAGCCTTACATTTCTGGGGCGACGCGACCAACAGGTGAAGATCCGCGGCCACCGTCTGGAACTGACCGAGGTCGAGGCGAAAGCCCTCGCCACCGGGCTGGTGCAAGCAGCCTGCGCCGTGCTGATCGAAACGGATCCGCAGAGGCCCAAGCTTGTGCTCTGCGCGATCCTCCGTGATGACACCATCAGCCCAAAGGCGATAAAAGCCAGCCTGACGAAGCATTTGCCGCGACACGCCCTGCCGGATACCATTTTTATCGTCCCTAGCTTTCGGTTCACATCTTCCGGCAAGATAGACCGCAATGCGATACGCCAACTTGCCACAGACCACCTTCAACGGGATTAAAAAATACCTATGCCTGCTGCAAACCGGGACTATCTTGCCGCTTGGCTGGCGGCCGAAACGGACCTTTCAGTCACCGAATTGACCGACACATCAGAGCTGCTGGCCAGCGGCGTTCTGGACTCGCTCAAGATCATGGATCTGACGATGGCGGTTGAGAGCGATCTGGGGATCACCATCCCGCTTGAAGACGTGATCGGCGAGAATTTTGCAACAGTCGGCAGCATTGTCCAGATGCTCGACCGCCTTCAGGCCGGATGACGCCGTGACCTGTGCTCGCCCCGTAAAAACGGTGGCCATCGTTGGGGCCGGTCCGGGCGGCGCAACACTTGCCGTTCGGCTGCGCCGCTTGGGCTACCGCGTGGTGCTGGTCGAGAAAGCGACGTTTCCGCGCGAACACATCGGTGAATCGCTGACCGGCGAATGCGCGATCGTGCTGCGCGAGATGGGCTTTGGCGACGCGATGGACGCCGCAGGGTTTCCTGTCAAACGCGCAGTCACCGTCCATGGCCCCAACAAACTCAACCGCTTCCGGGTTCCCGTGCAGCGGCTGGGTGAGGATGGTGTGATCATCCCCGGCCAAACCTGGCAAGTCAGACGCCCCGAGTTCGACAGCCTGTTGCTGAACGGCGCTCTTGCCGAGGGCGCAGAACTGATCCGGGCCGAGGCCCGGGGCGTCCTGCGCCGAGATGGCCGGATCAGCGGCCTGCGCCTGCGGGACGAAACCGGAGAAGACAGCGATCTGACAGCGGATTTCGTCGCCGATGCGTCGGGGTTGCAGACGTTCCTCAGCCGTTCGGGCGTGTGCGGTGCGCGACACCGGGGCGGGTACGAAAAGCAGGTCGCGTTTTACGGCCAGTTTGAAGGGGCCCGCCGCGACGCCGCTCCAGACGATGGGGCCACCCATATCTTCTATGCCGCGCGGCACCTGTGGGCTTGGTTCATCCCGATCAGCAGCACGGTCACCAGCATCGGCGTCGTGACGCCGGGCGCGCTGTTCAAAGAATCGGGTCAGTCGGTGCAGGAATATTTGACCGAGCAGCTCGCGTCCCTTCACCCCGAGCTTTCCGAGCGCCTGCGCGAAGCGCAGCCGGTATCCGAAACATGGTCAACGTCGAACTACTCGTATCACATCGACGATTTCGCCGGTGACGGATACCTGTGTATTGGCGATGCGCATCAATTCACCGATCCCATCTTCTCATTTGGCGTTTCCAATTCAGTGCAGGAGGCAAGTTTGGCTGCGGGCGCCATCGACGGCTATCTGACCGCCCGGAGCGTCGACAGGATGCACCCCATTCACACCTACGCTGATATTGTTTCGCGGGCACAAGCGCGCGTAAAAACGCTGATCGATACGTTTTGGGAGTTCCCGCTCGCCTTTCTTAAACTCGCTCATTACGACCGTCAGGCCGATATAGCCGAGCTGTTGTCAGGCAGGCTCTACAGCCAAAGCGCCGAAATGAATGAAGCCGGGATCATCATGCGCGATCTGCTGGCCAAAAGGCGCGTTGCAGGGGATGGGCGGGCCTGACGACCCGCCAACCGGGTCAGGCGGCGATCATCTCTTTCGCGGTCCTAAGCAACCTGAAATCGTCGGCGTTGGCCGAATTGAGTTGGGTGCGCAGCGCGGGACTGATCGCGTTCTTCTCTTTCGACGTGACGTTCTTGTGGGCGCTAACCCCCTGAAATTGAGGGAACAGTCCCTGCAACCGCGCATTGATCCGCGCAACGGACGTGTCAAAGTCTTCGACGATTCCCACCACCCCGGTCTGGTTCAGCATGGCCAACGCCTTGGTCGCGCGCTCGACTTCGCTTTCCGGTCCGGGGAAAAAGGCCGCCAATCGTTCCGCCTGAAAATTGCGGCATTGCCGGTCACCAAGACGCGACAGACGGGCATCAACATAGCCACCAAGATCATGCGTGCGCGCAAGCTCGGCGCCCCAGGTTTCGGCCTGTTGCACCCGCTCAAACGCATAGGCGGATTCTATGCGCGCAATCGGATCACGCAGAAACAGGATCGGAATGATCTGTACGCCAGGGATCTGCGGCAGCGGACCCGCGGCAGTGTGGGAGGAGAAAACGACAGCCTCCGGCGTCTCTTCAATCCACGCCTTTACCAAGCTCGTGTTATTGCCGGCCATTGCCGGAAATTCACGCGTAACCCAACGTTCACCGAAATTCGCCTGAAAGATGCTGTCGACCGACGTGCCTGCATTCTTGAAGAGGTGGTAATGTAGGATGACTGTGCGCAAAAGAGTGCCCTTCAGTGAACGTGAAAACGAGCGTTAGGCAACGTAGCAAAGCAAAGAGGCAAGTGCCAGCGACTTTTCCGGGCAAATGCTGAAAAATCGGGGCGATCCGGTGAGCTCCTAACGGGAATCGCGTTGCCTTTTCCAACCTAAACGCGACTTCCCCTCATGCGACTTCAGACACATTAAATTAAATCGACCAAATTTCGCGCTAAAAGAGAGATACCCCCTCTGCCGCGCATCCTCCCGGGCTTTGACACCCGATCACGCGGCAAGAAAGTTTCTACTACTCCGGCACTTGGCAAGCGCACCCGCTCCCAACCCACAGATTGCTTGCACGACACGACGCCAGATTCCCCACAGGCCGCGGCAGCAATGGGGATCGCAAGCTTCGCTCAAACGCCGCACCTTCCCAGACGTCACGTAACGGATTTAGGATGTATCCGGCACGATTAAAGCCGCGATCCCCCGAATTCAGAGAACACTCATAATGTTAATACCCCGGATGCGGAGAACAGGTCTCGGCACCGGCTGCGACAATGGCGGTCTAAGAGTTCAAAGGGCTCCCGCCATCATTCTTGACCAGATCGGAAGGGGTCAGCTCGCAAGGTAGAGTACACCCCCAAGCGACTCGCCCCGAAAGCCCCCGCCCGGCCCGGGACCGCCCTGAACTTGGCCCGCCGCAGCCCCCCTTGCGCCGCATTCGCCTGACATGCCATTTTCACCACAGTAAGGCGCGTAGGCATGGTTACAGGGTCGGTTGCACATATGGATCAGGTCACAGACACCCGGCCCGTTCTGGTCGTTGATCTGGATGGAACGCTGATCCGCTCGGATATGCTGTACGAGACCTTCTGGTCGGCGTTCTCGCGCGATTGGCGCACGCCGATGCGGGCGGTGGCGGGCCTGTTGCACGGCAAAGCGGCGCTGAAAGCGCGGCTGGCGGCACTGGGGATGCCTGATCCTGCAACCCTGCCCTATACTCCTGAAGTTCTGGACGAAATCCGCGACTGGCGCGCATCCGGCGGGCGCACGGCGCTGGTGACGGCGGCGGATCAGTCCATCGCCGATGCGATTGCCGACCACCTCACGCTGTTTGATGAGGTGCATGGCTCGAACGGCGAAACAAATCTCAAGGGCCCGGCCAAGGCCGCCTTCTTGTGCGAACGGTTCGGCAGCGGGGCCTTCATCTACGCGGGCGACAGCACCGCCGATCTGGCGGTCTGGTCGCAAGCCTCGGGCGCGGTCACGGTCGGGGCGGACGCCAGCCTGCGCACCAAGGTCGAGGCGCTGCGGCCCGGCACCCGTCATCTGGCGCCAAGACACTCGCTGTTGCCCGCAGCGTTCCGCGCGATGCGGCCGCACCAATGGGCCAAGAATGCGCTGGTGTTTTTCCCGATGGTGGCCGCGCATGATTTCAACCTTCTGGCGCTGGGGCAGACCATTCTGGCGGTTATCGCGTTCAGCCTGATGGCCTCGTCGGTCTATCTGCTCAACGACCTGCTCGACATCGGTTCGGACCGCGCCCACCCGCGCAAGCGCAACCGACCGCTGGCCTCGGGCGCGCTGCCGCTGAAAGCGGGGATGGCAATGGTGCCGTTGCTGCTGGTGATCGGCATCGCCGTGGCGGCGCTGTTGCCGCCGATCTTCATGCTGGTGATGGCCGGGTATTACGGCCTGACCATCGCCTATTCGCTGTGGTTCAAGCGCAAGCCGATCCTCGATATCGCGGCACTTGCCAGTCTTTACACGATGCGCGTCGTTGCAGGCGGTGCCGCAACCGGGATCGAGCTGTCGGTCTGGCTGCTGGCGTTCTCGGCGTTTTTGTTCTTCTCGCTCGCCGCCGTCAAACGACAGGCCGAGCTGGTCGACATGGCTCAACGGGGAGTCGATCAGGCCGCCGGTCGCGGCTACCGCGTGGGCGATCTGCCGGTGATCACGCAGATGGCCACGGCCTCGGGGTTTGTCGCCGTGCTGGTGCTGATGCTCTATCTGAATGAGCCCGCGACGCTGACGCTTTACCACCACCCGCTGATGCTGTGGGCGGCCTGTCTGGTAATGCTGTACTGGATCGCGCGCATGGTACTGGTGGCGCAGCGCGGGCAGATGGACGATGACCCGGTGGTCTATGCCATGCGCGACCCGGCCAGCCAGCTGGTGGTGCTCATCATCGCCTGCCTCTTTGTCGGAGCGAAAGTGCTGTGAGCCAGACCCCAACCGGCTGGACGCTTGTCGTCCGATACAGCGGCTTCGCCGTTGTCGCCACGCTGGCCAATCTGGGCGCGCAGCGGCTGGTCTTGCAATTGGGCGAGACGCCCGCGCTGTTCGCGCTGGCGGTGCTGGTCGGCACCGCGTTGGGGCTGGTGGTGAAATATGCGCTGGATAAGCGGTGGATCTTTCTGGACCCTGAGACGGGCGTGAAAGCCAATTCCCGCAAATTCGCGCTCTATACGGTGATGGGGCTGGTGACGACGGCGATCTTCTGGGGCAGCGAGACGCTGTTCTGGCAGATCGGCGGCACCCATACCGCGCGCGAGATTGGCGCGGTTCTGGGGCTGGCCGTCGGCTACATGGTCAAGTATCAGCTGGACAAGCGGTTCGTTTTCACCCCCCCGCTGGCCGAGGGCGTGTGATGGATCTGTCAGGCTGGGGCCGTTACCCGCATCAGGAAACCCGTCTGAGCACCCCGCGCGACGCGCAGGGCGTCGCGGCGTTGCTCGGCGATGGCCCGGTGATCGCGCGCGGGTCGGGCCGGGCGTATGGCGATCCGGCGATCGGGGCGCATGCTGTCTCGACCCGGCACCTTAACCACATGATCGCTTTCGATGACGCGACGGGTGAGCTGGTCGCGGAATCCGGCGTGACGCTGGGCGAGATCATGGACGCCTTCCTGCCGCGCGGCTGGTTTCTCAGCGTGACGCCGGGGACGAAGTTCGTCTCATTGGGCGGCGCGATTGCCGCCGATGTGCATGGCAAGAACCACCATTCCGAGGGATCTTTCGGCGTCTTCGTCGACTGGTTCGACCTGATGGGCGCCGATGGCAGCGTCACCCGCTGCTCGCGCAACGACAACGCCGATCTGTTTCGCTGGACGCTGGGCGGCATGGGCCTGACCGGCATCATTCTGCGCGCCGCGATCCGGCTCAAGAAGGTCGAAAGCGGCTGGATCCGCCAGACCACCATCGCGACCCGCAATCTGGATGAGGCGCTGGCTGCCTTCGAGCAAACCTACGACGCAACCTACAGCATGGCGTGGATCGACTGCGCGGCGACCGGCGCGAAGATGGGCCGCTCGATCGTGATGAACGGTGAGCATGCAACGCGCGATGAACTCCCCCCCCTCGCACGCCCGCGCCCTTTGGACACCGCCCTGCACCGCAATCTGAGCGTGCCGTTCGACTTCCCCGGCTTTGCGCTGAACCCGTGGTCGATCCGCGCCTTCAACGAGCTTTACTATTTCAAGGGCAAGCGCACGCCACCGACCAGCATCGTGGGCCTCGACTCGTTCTTCTATCCGCTCGACGCGATCCGTAACTGGAACCGCATCTATGGCCGCAAGGGTTTCATGCAGTTCCAATGCGTCGTGCCGCTCGAAAGCCACGCCGAAGGGCTGCGCGCGATCCTGAACGCGATCACCCGCACCGGGGCCGGCTCGTTTCTGGCTGTCCTCAAGCGCTTTGGCCCGCAAGACAGCCGCCTGTCCTTTCCGATGGAGGGCTACACGCTCGCCCTCGATTTCCCCCTGACCCGCCGGAGCCTCGACCTGATGCCCGAACTTGACCGTATCACCGCCGATCACGGCGGGCGCTTCTATCTGGCGAAAGACAGCCGGATGAGCGCCGACACCCTGCGCCGCACCGATCCGCGCTGGCAGGCCTTCGCCGAGATGCGCCGTCAACAGGGGCTAACGCAGGCCTTCGCCTCGGCCCAAAGCGAAAGGCTGGGACTATGAGCAGCGTTCTGATCCTCGGTGCCCGCTCGGACATCGCCCGCGCCTGCGCGCAGCACTACGCCAGGCAAGGCTACGCCGTGCAACTCGCCGCCCGCGACGCCGCCAGCCTTGAAGCCGACGCCACCGACCTGCACCTGCGCCACGGCGTCCCGGTGACCTGCCACGCCTTTGACGTGCTCGACACCGCCAGCTTTGCCGGGTTCATCGAGGCCCTGCCCATCCTGCCCGACACGGTGATCTGCGCCGTGGGCTTCATGGGCGACCAAGCCGAAAGCGAGCGTGACCCGCAGGCCGCTGCGCTGGTGATGCGCTCGAACTATGAAGGCCCGTCGCTGATCCTCAGCCTGCTGGCCGACCGCTTTGCCGAGCGCAATTCCGGCACGCTGGTCGGCATTTCCTCGGTCGCAGGCGACCGGGGGCGCGCGTCGAATTATGTCTATGGCTCGGCCAAGGCGGGGTTCACCGCCTTCCTCAGCGGGTTGCGCAACCGTCTGTCGCGCACCAGGGTGCAGGTGATCACCGTCAAGCCGGGCTTCGTTGCGACCCGGATGACCGAGGGCATGGACCTGAACCCCCGCCTGACCGCCCAGCCCGACGAGGTGGCCCGCGCGATCTGGACCGCACAGGACAAGGGCCGCAACGTGATCTATGTGCGCGGCATCTGGCGGCTGGTGATGACCATCATCCGCCTGCTGCCCGAGGCGCTGTTCAAAAAGACCAGCCTCTGAGCAGCACTGACGCCCGTCAGGGCGTCAGCTCCGGCATCGGCTCGCTCGAGGCGGTTGTCGTGCCCCCCCCAACTGGCCCTCGGCTTTCCGCCCCCAGTACCGCAGCCGCCCCAGCGCCGCGATAGCGCAGCTGTGCGACTCACCCGCGCCGATAGCCCTCACTGGCGACAAGATCCCGTGCACCCGACGCGCAAAACGCCAGCCTCTCGCCCTGCCCGAGCCAAGCTGGCCCTGAACATTCGCTCCCCAGCACAAAACCGCGCCATCGGCGACACGCCCGCAGGCGTGAAAGGGTGCCGCCTCGATTTCCAGAAAATGCGCGTCCGTCCGCGCCCGCAAAATCGCTGGCGCACCCACCATGCCGAGGGCTACGACTGCAAGCCACATCAACACCTTGACCATGATATCGCTCCCGGGATGCGCCACGCCTCGGGCGGGGCGGAACCGGGCGAGAGCGTGGCATGCCGCCTGAAATCGCGCTGGAGATTTTCGCACCCATACCGCGAGTCCCGTGTTACCCTTCGCGCAGGTGCTGCGCAGGTCGGCAAGGCGCCGCCGATCCGTCGCGACATCCAAGATGCCTTCATTGCCGGTTAAGACAATCGCCGGTATGTGGATAAGTATGACGAGGGACACACAAGAATTGCGCACCGCAAAGATGCGCCTGAACGCGGCTGCTCGGCCGTTGACGCTGGTTGCTACGGGGTTGAGCGCGCTCGCCCTGGTGGCGGTCAGCGCCCAGATGCTCTGGCAACCGGCGCCGCAAGCAACGCTTGCAGCGGCAAGCGACGTGCCACGGTCCGCAGGCGCTCAACCCGCCGCGTCTGGCAGCCCTGCACCACAGGTGTGGCTGGCGTCGCTGAATTCGCCGCAGGTGACAGGCTTCGCCGCGCATGACTACGCGGATGAGGCGGTCTTTCCCCGCCGCACGCCTCAAGCGGCGCGACCTCCGATACCCGCCGCTCCGGCAGCTGACGCCTCGGAAACCGCAGCCCCCGAGGTCGTCGCTGCGCCGGAAGGCAGCTTGCTGACACGAGGGGAACGCACCACCAGCGTTCCGGTTCCCGCCCCGGCACAAATTATTTTGCGGGCACCTCGCGCGGTACCGCCGCCCCGCCCGCAAGTTGTCCCGCAGCCTGACGCGGTGGCCACCGACGAGCCGCCGCTCGACGCCCAGCAACTCGCGGCCCTGCGCGCCCCCACCCATTCGCCCACGCCGCGCGCGCGGCCCTTCACGCCTCAGGTGGCCGACACAGCGCCCGCCCAAACCCAGGCCGCGCCCGGTCAGATCGTTCTGGCCAGCCTCGGCGGCGACACAACCAGCCTGATCCGCTCGCGCCTGCCACAACCGCGCCCTGAGGCCGTTACCCGTCTCGCCAGCGCCTCGCTCGATACGCCGCAACCGACAGCGCCGCGCGCGCAGGCGCCTGCCCCGTCGCTCTCGGTGCCACCGCTGACTTCGGCCATCGCCGGACAATCCGACCGCTGCGAAAGCAACCTCACGCGCGCCATCCCTCGCCGTGCACGCAATGCCGGTGACGGCAGCAGCGTGATCGGCCGCCTGACCGGCAGCGGCGGTGGCGAGCGTGACAACGCGGTGATCTCCGAGGTTCTCGCGGGCAATATTCCTGACTTCCTTCGTGATCTGGTGCCCGTGACTTTCAACGGCACCGGCGCGAGCGGTCAGCCCACCCGCGTCACCATCTGCGTCACGCCCGACTACCTCGCCGTCGGCTCGGACAGCGATTTCGTCCGCGTGCCACTGGGCCTGCCCGCCGCAATGCGGGTGGCAGAACGGTTCGACATGGTGCTGCCGACGACCCGCATGGTCGACGCGATCTACCAGCAAGCCGCGATCCACCTCAGCCCCGCACCGATGGAGCCGAACGGTCAGATGGCCTCGACCAACTACTTCCTGCGCCACAACGCCACAGTCGAAGGCCAGCGCCGTCAGGCGGGTGGCCATCTCGGTCAACTGGTTTCGGGTCACAAGAAGGACCTCGTGCTGACCAACCGCCTGCAATCGCATCCCGGTCGCGTCGCCATCTACGGCTGGCACCGCCGCAACGGTCAGGCGATCCAGCCGCTCAGCACCGTCCACGGCGCGCAATACGCCGATTACAGCCACGGCATCCGGCTGGTCGCCCGCCGCGCCTATGTCAACGGCCGCGCCGTGGACCTGCGCGATCTGCTCTCGGACAGCCGCCTTGCCGGGCTGGTCAGCGCCGAAGGCACCATCTCGAACCGCCAGCTTCTCGCCCTCGCCGACTGACCCACCCGCGAGACACCAAACCCAAAAGGCGCGTCCTCGTCCGGCGCGCCTTTTTCTTATCATCTGTCTAAAAATATCCACGGGGGGATTTTCAAGGGGGGCGCGTGCGTCCCCCTTGAAGCAGGGGGCCCGGGGGGCGGCAGCCCCCCGCACTAATAGTAAACGCACCTACAGGCTCACACCGCCTGTGACGCCGCCACCGCTTTAGAGAACTCGCTCTTCAACAGCCCGATATCCTCGATCCCCACCGACACCCGGAAGAACCCTTCCGTGATCCCCAGCGCGGCCCGTGCTTCAGGCGCCAAAGCCCGGTGCGAGGACGACGCCGGATGCGACAGCGTGGTGCCGATGTCGCCCAGCGTCGGCGCAAAGGCCAGATCGGGTGCACCACGGGTCAGCGCGTTCGCCTGAGCGCGGTCGCCCTCGATCACGAAACTCACCATATGGCCGCCGCGCTCGCCCAGCAGCGACACCGCGCGGTTCTGGTCCGGGTGGTCCGAGCGCGTCGGATACAGCACTTTCTTCACCCCCGGCAGCGTCGCCAGATGATCGGCCAGCGCCGCGGCATTCGCCTCGGCCCGGTCATAGCGCAGCTCGAATGAATAGAGCCCGCGCTCGGCCAGCCAGCAATCGAAGGGGCTGGGCGTCATCCCCGTGGTCACGGCGAAATCATAGATCGCCTTGCGCAGCGCTGGGTCTTTGGTCGCCGTATAGCCCAGCGTCGCGTCCGAGTGCCCGGACAGGATCTTGGTCACCGAATGGATGACGATATCCGCGCCATGCTCGAACGGGCGGAAGCCGCGCGGCGTGGTGAAGGTGTTGTCGATCGCCAGCAACACGCCCTTTTCGCGCGCGACAGCGGCGATGCCCTCGATATCCGCCACCCGCAGCGTCGGGTTCGAGACGACTTCGAGCAGGATCATCTTCGTCTCGGGCCGGATCGCCGCGGCAAAGGCGCGCGCATCGGTCGAATCGGCCAGCGAGGTGGCGATGCCAAAGCGGTTCAGATCCTGCCCCATCAGCCGCAGCGAGCGGCCGTAAAGCTGATCGCCCCCCAGCACGTGATCGCCCGCCTTCAGCACACCCATCAGCGCTGCCGTCACCGCCGCCATGCCCGAACCGGTGATCAACCCGCCCTCGGCCCCTTCCAGCATGTCAATCTTCTCGGCCAGCACCTGCGCGTTGGGGTGTCCTTCGCGCGCATAGGTAAAGCCCGGATTGGTGCCCGCGTATTGCGCATCCAGCGTGTCGGGATCGGGCGAGGCATAGACCACCGAGGGCTGCAGCGGCGTGACCACCGGGCGCGAGGCGCTGGCGGGCCAGGGCGTGCGACGAACCAGCGAAGGGGTATCGGACATGGGCAATCTCCTTTTCTTCCCCAGTTGATGACACGCGGCCAAGCCCCCCGCAAGACATGCAAAAACCCCCGGACGCGCGCGGCGTCCGGGGGCTGTTTTTCAGGCAGTCGGGGGCAGCTTAGCCGCGACGGGCGCGCAGCGTGGTCCAGGCACCCGTGACGATCAGCGCCGCGATCACCGACTTGACCAGATCACCGGCCAGAAACGGCAGCATCCCGCGCGACACAGCGCCGCCCAGATCCAGCGGGGTCACAGCGGTCAGCCAGATCAGGCCCGGCACATACAGCAGCGCCGAGATCGCCGCGACACCCAGAGCCGTGCCAAGGAAGCCGCGCGCCACGCCCCGCTCGGCCAGCAGGCCAGCGGCATAGGCCATGGCAACAAAGCCGATCAGGAAGCCACCGGTAGGCCCGAACAGATAGGCCGCACCCGCAGCACCGTTCGAGAACACCGGCAGCCCCATGGCACCCTCGGCCAGATAGGTCAGCACCGCCGCCGCGCCCAGACGCGAGCCCGCGACCAGACCGACCATGAGCACGGCGAGCGTTTGCAGGGTCATCGGAACCGGCAGCATCGGTACGCTGACCTGCGCGCCCAGAGCGACCACCGCAGAGCCGCCGACAACGGCGAGCAGTTTGGTGAGCAGCGATTGCGTGCCAAAAGAGGCCTGAAGTAGAGTTTGCTGGGCCATGAGGGTCTCCCTGTTCGTCGGTCCAAGTTGACGTGTTTATCCGGTGTCGGCGCGGTCGGGTCAAGCGGCGCGCGCGCCCTCGGCAACTTTACTGCGCGTTGACTTTGCAAACCCCGGCGTCTGCTAATTTCAAAACTTCGCAATCAGGACCGGGCGCGAATCCGCGCCCTGCAGCACCCCGTCGCGGGCGCGTCCCATCGCCGCCTTGCATGGCGCGGGACGCGATGGCATGAGCGCAGCATGAGCCAGAACCCTGACACACCCGAATCAACCGCCGCCCCTGAGGCCCCGATTGCGCTGATCACCGGCGCGTCGCGCGGTCTGGGCGCAGCTCTCGCCGAGGCGCTGGGGGCGCGCGGCTGGCATATCGTCGCCCTCGCCCGCACCACCGGCGCGCTCGAAGAGCTGGACGACCGCATCAAGGCCAAGGGCGGCAGTGCCACGCTTGTGCCCGTCGACATCACCAATGACGACGCGATGCGCCAGATCTGCCTGTCGATCTACGAGCGCTGGGGCAAGGTCGATCTGTGGGCGCATTGCGCCGTCCATGTCCCGCCGCTGTCGCCCGCCGGGCATGTCGCGGCAAAGGATTGGGACAAGACGATCAACGTCACCGTCCGGGCCACCGGCGCGCTAATCCCGCTGATCGAGCCGCTTTTGCGTCCCAGCCCACGTGGCACGGCGCTGTTCTTTGACGATCCCAGCTGGCATGACGGCGACGGCGTTACCAAGTTTTTCGCCGCCTATGGCGCCTCAAAGGCCGCGCAGATCGCCTTTGCCCGCGCATGGGCCGCTGAGAACGCCGGTCTGGCCGCCAAAGGTGCGCCGCGCGTGATCATCGACACGCCAGCGCCGATGCCCACCGCCACCCGCGCCCGGTTTTTCCCTGGCGAGGATACCAGCGCGCTGACGCCTTGCGCGGCTGAAGCCGAGCGTATCCTCTCGATATTGGGCTAAGCCCCTTATCTGCAAGCAAAAAGGCCGGGCAATCGCCCGGCCTTTCGCATTGCTTTCCAGCGATCAGCGCTCGCTGATATAGATCATCGTGTTGCGCACGCGCGAGCGGTTATAGGTCCCCGCCCAGATGTCATACTGGCCCGAACGCGGGTTCGAAAAGCGGATCAGCGGGTCAAGCCCGTTGTAGTCGTCGTTGCAGAACCAGGTGGCCGAGGGATCATTGATCAGCAACATCGTGTCGCCCGGCGCGCTGACATAAATGGTCAGCGGATACCCCCCGGCACGGTAGTGCAGGCGGAAATCGGGCGCATTGGCGAACCAGCCGCCCCCCGGGCAACCGCCGCTGCCGCCGAAATGATAATCCCCCCCGGCGCGCACCCGGACCGAGCGCGGATCGGGCAGGAATCCTGCGTTCAGCGTGGCGCTGCCATAGGACGGTGCCAGCGAATAGTTTTGCGCCGTGGCCGTGGTAGCAATACCGCCCAGCGTCGTGGCGGCGATGGCCGCGGCAATAAACAGTTTGAAACGTTTGATCATTTGATCCTCCAATCGCGTTAATTCTCTCCTGCCATGGTCCGGCGGCCCAATGATCACAAAAGATCGCCAGCATCGCACAGACCCAGGAATGTCGCGATGCTGCCCGCAATTCCGTCACCTGTCCAGAATGTTTCCTGAACCTCCGGCCTTTGTCAGATGTTGAAACAATTGGCGTAACTGCCGCAGCCATACGGGGTTTTCGGCAGGGCCTGCATCTGGTTAATTCAATGCGGCGAGCGTCCGACGGCCGCACCCTGCCCCATTCCAGCCTGCCAAACTGCAAAGGCCTCGTTATGCGTGCCATCAGCTTTCTTGCCTTTGCGTCGTTTACCACGCTGATGCCCGCGCTGGTTGTTGCGTGGACCATGGGGGCGATGGCCCCCTTCTGGTTTCTGGCCGGCGACGCGTATCTCTATCTGGGCATCGGCGAGGCCTCGCAGGGACTGGCGATGAGCTTTGACGGCTTGCGCCCGACCAACGGGTTTCACCCGGCCTGGCAGGTCTGGGTACGCCTCGCCACCGCGTTGACCGGCGACCCACTGGGCGCGATGACCCTTGTGGCGTGGAGCGCCATTGTCTGCACATTGGGCGGCGTTCTGGCGCTGGGGGCGGCGATCCAGCGCTTCACCGGCTCTTGGCTGCTGGCGCTGCTGACGGTGCCCGGGGTCTATTACCTGACCATCGGCCAGACCCTGCACAATCTGCCGGTCTGGGGGTTCTTTGACGGGATGGAGGCGGGGCTGGCCTTTCTGATCTCGGGCATGCTGCTTTGGCTGGTCGCACGTCAGACGACCCACCCGCTGACCCTCGGACTGGTCATCGCCGCGCTGGTCCTGACCCGGCTGGATGAGGTTTTCGTGCCCGCCGGCGTCGCCCTGTGTGTCACCTTCTGGCCCGGTCGCCCCTTTGCCCGCCGCATCACCGACGCCGCACTCCTTGTCGCGCCCACGGCCATCGCGGTCGCGCTCTACGTGGGCTGGTCGGTCTGGACCACGGGCATGCTCGCCCCGGTCAGCGGTGCGGCCAAGGGAGAGGGCGCGCTGTTGCAGAATGCATGGGTCACGCTGGCGACCTTCTTCACCCCGTTTATCGACCTGCGCGAGGCGCTGACCAGTTACACCGCCGACCGCGCGGGCCTGCTGGGCGGGGCCTTCCGGGTGGTCGAGCTGGTGATCCCCGCGCTCTTTACCGCCGGGTTTCTATGCGCCGTGCTCAAGCGCTACCACACTCAGCCCTGGGCGCCGGTGATGGCCGGGATCTGCATCGGCATCCTTCTGAAAGCGCTCTATAATTTCGTCAACGTCAACTACTGGCATCAGGCGACGTGGTACTACGCCCTGTCGATGGCGGTGATGAGCGCCGGTGCCGCAATCCTGCTCGCCCCCGCCGCCCGCCGTCTGCGCGGACGCGGCGCGCGCGCTCTGGTTGCCACGGTGCTTGGCGGTCTGACGCTGCTGCACGCCAGCCTCTGGGCCTCCACGCTCGCCACCGATCCCCTGCGCCCCGCGCAACGCGACTTCTGGCTGGCGCGCGGTCAGATCGAGGCCGCGGTCCGCGCACAAGAGCCCAACCCGCAGGTGATGGAATTCGGCGACGGGATGATCAACTTCACCTTCGATTTTCCCGTCCGCCACGGCTTTGTCTTTGCCGGCGACGCCCAAAGTCTGGACGCCCTGCATCACGGTCGGCTTCTACGCGACAGTTATACCGACGGATTCACCCTGTTGTCCTCGTATGAGTATCTGCGCGTCCCCGAAGGGGCCGAGGACTGGGACAGCGACACCATTCGCCACTATCTTGAGGCCTCGTTTCTGGATGAGCGCGTGAAACCCGAACTCGCCCTGTTCGATTTTGAGATGCTCACCGTCGCGCGCCCCTGGGGTGTGCCCTTTATCCGGCTGATCCCCCGGGACACCGCCCAACCTTAAGGCCCCAATGCCCAAGCAACACCCCAAGATCCGCTGGCTGCTGCGTGGTGCTTTCGTGCTGGCGCTGGGGTTGACGCTGTTCTTTGGCGCGCGGCTGGCGCTCAACGCCTTCTATTGGACCAACCCCGCCCACATCGACCAGACGATGGAAGGCTGGATGCCCCTGGGCTATGTCGGCCGCTCGTGGGACGTCCCGCGCGCGGTGATGATGGAGGCTGCCGGGGTGACCGCCAACAACCGCCCGCGCCGCAGCCTTGAGATGATCGCGCGGGACGAGGGCATCCCGTTGTCGGTGCTGATCGCGCGGATTCAGGATGGTATCCATGCGTATCGTGAGCATGGACATGACTGAGTGGATGCTCGCGCAGGTCGCGGACTGGGGCGCCACGGCGCTGGCCATCGTGACCTTCCTGTCCTGTCTGGCGGTGCCGGTGCCCTCCTCGATGATGATGCTCGCCGCCGGCGCCTTTGCCGCGTCGGGCGATCTAGACCTGCTCCCCGCCGCCAGCGCCGCACTCATTGGCGCAATTCTGGGCGATCAGACCGGCTATCAGTTGGGGCGGGTCGGCTATCAACGCACCGCAGTCTGGCTGAACCAGAATCACACCCGCGCAGCCGTACTCGAACGCGCCCGGCTTTCGATCAACCGCCGTGGCGCGGTGGCGGTGTTCCTGTCGCGCTGGCTGTTCAGCGTTCTGGGGCCCTATGTCAACCTGTTGGCCGGGGGCGCAGGGATGACATGGCTCCACTTCACCGCCGCCGGGATCGCAGGAGAATGCGTCTGGGTGCTGGTTTATGTCGGTGTCGGGTATCTGGCCGGTGGTTCGATCACCGAAATTGGCGAGGCGTTGACCAACGCCTCGGGCCTGATGGCATCCCTCGCCGTGACGGTGCTGCTGGGTTGGGTGCTGGTGCGCCGAAGATGGCACAAACCAGCGCCTTAACCCTCATCCCGCTCGGCCAGCGCCAGCCATTCCTGCTCGGCCTTGCCCAGAGCTGTCTGACGCTCGGTCAGCATCTGGCTGGCCTTGGAGGCCTTGACCGGCTCACGCGTGTAGATCGCGGCGTCTGACAACAGCTCGGTCAGCTTGCCGATCTCGGCCTCAAGCCGCGCGATGTCCTTGGGCAGCGCTTCCAGGCGCTTCTTCTCGGAAAACGTCAGCCCCTTGACCGGTGCCGCCGTGGCCTTGGCCGGTTTCTGACCAGCCTTCCCCGCTTGCTTGGAAGCGCCTTTGTCTGCCACCGGCTTCGGCTCGGTCAGCGCCTTTTGAGCCCGGTAATCCGACCAGCCCCCGGCATAGGCGACAACCTTGCCCTGCCCCTCAAAGGCCAGCGTCGTCGTCGCCACCCGGTCGATGAAATCACGGTCGTGACTGACCAGCAGCACGGTGCCCGGATATTCGCCCAGGATATCTTGCAGCAGATCCAGCGTTTCGACGTCCAGATCGTTGGTCGGCTCGTCGAGCACCAGCAGGTTGCTCTCGCGCGCCATGATCTTGGCCAGCAGCAAACGCGCCCGCTCACCGCCCGACAGGCTGCGCACCGGGGCACGGGCCTGTGCTTCGTCAAACAGGAATTCCTTGAGATAGCCCACGACATGCTTGGGCACGCCGCGCACCATCACCTGGTCGGCCTGCCCGCTGACCCGCATCTCAGGATCGCCGGTCAGGTTTTCCCACAGTGTCATCTCGGTATCGACCCGCGCGCGGGTCTGGTCGAACAGCGCCATATCCAGATTGGTGCCCAGCCGGATCGTGCCCTCATCAGGCTCCATCTCACCGGTCAGCATCTTGAGCAGCGTCGTTTTGCCCGCGCCATTGGGGCCGACAAAGGCCACCCGGTCGCCGCGCAGCACCTTCAGGCTGAAATCCTTGAGGATCGGCACACCGTCGAAGGTCTTCGAGATGCCCACCGCCTCGGCCACCAGTTTGCCCGACTGCTGCCCGGCATCCAGAGCCATCGCGGCAGTGCCCTGACGGCGGATCTGGCTGGAGCGTTCCGAGCGCAGCTCCTGCAGCGCGCGCACCCGGCCCTGATTGCGTTTGCGCCGCGCGCTGATGCCCTCGACCGCCCATTTCGCCTCGTGCTTGATCTTGCGATCCAGCTTGTGGCGGGCGTCGTCTTCTTCCATCCAGGTCTTGTCGCGCCAGTCCTCGAACGCGGCGAACCCCTGCTCCAGCCGGCGCACCTGCCCGCGATCCACCCAGAGCATCGCCCGGCTGAGCGCATTCAGGAAGGCGCGGTCGTGGCTGATCATCACAAAGGCCGCGCGGGTTTCGCGCAGGCGTTCTTCCAGCCAGCCGATCGCCTGAATATCGAGGTGGTTGGTCGGCTCATCCAACAGCATCAGCTCGGGTGCTTCAGCCAGCAGCTTGGCCAGCGCGGCGCGGCGGCGTTCACCGCCCGAGGCGGTCTCGACCGCGACATCGGGATCAAAGCCCAGCCCCTCGGCGGCGATCTCGATCTTGTAGCTTTCGGACGGGTCCAGCTGCGACAGCGCGTAATCGCCCAGCGTCGCGAAGCCTTTGAAATCGGGGTCCTGCTCCATATAGCCGACGGTCGTTCCGGGCGTGAGCACGCGGATGCCTTTGTCGGCTTCGGCCAGCCCGGCCATGATCTTCATCAGCGTCGATTTGCCCGACCCGTTACGGCCGACCAGCGCCAGACGGTCGCCCGGCTGGATCACCAGATCGAGGTTGTCGAACAAGGGATTGCCGCCGAAAGTTAGCGAGATCCCGGAGAGTTGCAAAAGGGGTGCGGGTGCCATGCGCGGGGGCTAGCGCGGGGCCGTGTCGGGGTCAAGATGGCTTGAACGGCGCGGCGGCGTCCCCATGTGATGAGAAAGGAGACCCGGCATGAGTTTGATCCTGAATGTTCTGTGGCTTGTCTTTGGTGGCGTGTGGATGGCCGTTGGCTGGTTGTTCGCAGCGCTGCTGATGGCGATCAGTATTGTGGGGCTGCCCTGGGCCCGCTCTGCCGTGGTGATGGCCGGGTATTGCCTGCTGCCCTTCGGCATGCAGGCGGTCGACCGGACCGAGGTGTCGGGACCGGATATCGGCACGGGCGCCTTCGGGACGCTGGGCAACCTGCTGTGGCTGGTGCTGGCCGGGTGGTGGCTGGCGCTGGGGCATCTGATCTCGGCGGTGCTGATGGCGGTGACGATCATCGGGCTGCCCTTCGCCTGGGCGCATCTGAAGCTGGCCGGGTTCGCGCTGTGGCCGGTGGGGAAAACCATCGTGCCACGGTGATGTCCCCTGATGGGACAGAGCGGCGGGTTGCGTGTTTTCAACCCGTTAGCACGTCTCGTTAACCTTGTGGTAACGGTTGTCGCCGGGTTGGATCAGCCGGGACATCGGTCGTCGAGCGATGCGATGTACCCGGCCAGATCCCGCAGGGCGGTGGCGTGGTCATCCAGCGACGCCAGATTGCCCTGCGCGCGGGCGCGGTTGACGTCCCAACAAAGCGCCGACGCCAGCTGAAAACTGCGCTGCGCGGCGATGAGGCGATCCTGCGCGACGCGCAGATCGCGGCGCAGGGTGGCAACCTCCTGACAGGCGCTGGTGACGGCCGAGCGGGCTTCCAGCCGCTCCATAACCCGGGCGCGGGTCACCCAGTCGAGACCGGCGTAAAGCGTCGCTTCGGTTTCGGCCAGCCAGACGTCGAGCGGACGGGCCACCCGCAGCCCGGCGCGGAAATGATCGGCGCAAGGGTCGGCGTAGAGCGGCGTCGCCAGAAAGATGAACAGCAGGACAAGGCGCATGGGGCCCTCAAGGGTGGTTAGCCCGAGGGTGGCAGGGAGGAGTTAAGAAAAACCGAATGGGCTGGATGTAGGGTGGGGTTTCACCCCACCACCCGACGCCGACATGGCGGGGTGAACCCCGCCCTACGGGAGACCGGCGCGGGTTGGGGCACATGGGTCGGCAGATCAAAGCGTGTTACAAGTAGAGCGCGCCTTCATTGCGCACCATGACAGGGCGGGGCTCGGTGCACAATGAATGCGCACCCTATGGGTGGCTTGGCGGTGTGGCAGGGGGTGGGGTTAAACCCCACCCTACGCACCACGTCACACATCCACATCCTCAACAAACCGCGCGTTCTCACTAATATACTGGAACCGCAGTTCCGGCTTTTTGCCCATCAGCCGCTCGACCAGATCGCCCGTTTCGCCCGGAATATCCTCGTCAATCGACACGCGGATCAGCTTGCGCGATTCCGGGTTCATCGTTGTGTCTTTCAGATCCTTGGCGTCCATCTCGCCCAGACCCTTGAAGCGGGACACGTCGATTTTCCCCTTGCCGCCCAGACCCTTGGCCAGCCATTCCTCTTTCTCGGCCTCGTCCAGACAATAGACGCGCTTGGCCCCTTGCGTCAGGCGGAACAGCGGTGGGCAGGCCAGATACAGGTGGCCGTGGTCGATCATCGGGCGCATCTGGGTGAAGAAAAAGGTCATCAACAGCGCCGCGATATGGGCACCGTCGACATCGGCGTCGGTCATGATGATGATCTTGTCATAGCGCAGATCATCGACGCGGAACTTGGTGCCCATAGACACCCCGAGCGCCTGACACAGATCGTTGATCTCGGCATTGGCGCCCATCTTGCCGGACGCGGCGCCGAGCACGTTGAGGATCTTGCCGCGCAGGGGCAGCAGCGCCTGTTTCTTGCGGTCGCGGGCCATTTTGGCCGAGCCACCGGCCGAGTCGCCCTCGACGATGAACAGCTCTGTCCCTTCGCGGTTGGTGGCCGAGCAATCGACCAGCTTGCCGGGCAGGCGCAGTTTCTTGGTGGCGGTCTTGCGCTGGGTTTCCTTTTCCTGACGGCGGCGCAGGCGTTCCTCGGCGCGCAGGATCAGGTAATCAAGGATCGCGCCCGCCGATTTGGGATCACCGGCCAGCCAGTTGTCGAAATGGTCGCGCACTGCGCCCTCGACCAGACGTGCGGCCTCGGTCGTGGCGAGGCGGTCTTTGGTCTGCCCCACGAATTCCGGCTCGCGGATAAAGGTCGAGACCAGCGCGCAGCCGCCCGCTGCCATATCCTCGCGGGTGATGTCCTTGGCCTTGCGGTTGCCGACCAGCTCGCCGTAAGCGCGCACGCCCTTGAGGATGGCGGCCCAGAAGCCAGCCTCATGCGTGCCGCCCTCGGGCGTCGGCACGGTGTTACAGTAGCTCTGCACGAAACCGTCGCGGGCCGGCGTCCAGTTGATCGCCCATTCGACCGAGCCGGGGACGCCGAATTTCTCCTGAAAGCCGACCTTCCCGGCGAAGGGTTTGTCGGCATAGGTGACGTCTTTGCCGAGCTGTTCGTTCAGGTAATCGGCCAGTCCGCCGGGGAAGTGGAAGATGGCTTCCATCGGCGTGTCGCCATCCTCGATGGCGGATTTCCAGCGGATTTCGACGCCGCTGAACAGATACGCCTTGGAGCGCACCATCTTGAGCAGGCGCGAGGGGCGGAAGCGCAGCTGGCCGAAGATCTGCTCGTCAGGGTGGAAGGTGGTGGTGGTGCCGCGCCGGTTGGGGGCCGAGCCGATCTCGACCACCGGGCCTTGCGGGATGCCGCGCGAGAAACGCTGCTCGACCAGTTTGCGGTCGCGGGCGACCTGCACGATCATCACGTCGCTGAGGGCGTTGACCACGGAAGCGCCGACGCCGTGCAAGCCGCCCGAGGTCTCATAGGCCTTACCCGAGAATTTGCCGCCCGCGTGCAGGGTGCACAAGATCACCTCGAGCGCCGATTTGCCGGGGAATTTGGGGTGCGGGTCAAAGGGCATCCCGCGCCCGTTGTCGCGCACGGTGAGCGAGTAGTCGGCGTGGAGTTCGACCTCGATCCGGTTGGCGTGGCCGGCGACGGCCTCGTCCATCGAGTTGTCGAGGATCTCGGCCACGAGGTGGTGCAGCGCGCGTTCGTCCGTGCCGCCGATATACATGCCGGGGCGTTTACGGACGGGTTCGAGCCCTTCGAGCACCTCGATCGAGGAGGCGTCATAGGTTTCGGGCTGGCCCGAGAGGAAATCGGTCATTGCACTGCTCGATTCTTGGTCTTGATGAGTTGCCGCCCAATAGACCATTCGCTTGATGGGGGCGCAAGGTATAGGGGGAACGCGGGCGCGTGACCACGGCTGATCGTGGCCCGCTTGCACGTGTGCGATGGACAGCCGGGGCGGTGATGCGCAAACTGGGGCCGGGGGCCCGGAGCGGAGAGCGGATGTGAGCGAGGCGGTGTTGTTTTACAGCATGATGGGCGATAGTTTTCCTGCCGACCAGTATATCGAAGACGCCTTTGTCGCGCTGCGCCCCGTCGAGCTTGTGCCATTCGCCGATCTTGTCGCGCGGCGGGAGGCGCCGGGGCGCTGGTTCACCCTGCCGCAACGCATCGCGGCGCTGAAGGCCGAGATCCTGTCGCATCCGGGACGGCGCGCGGTGGTGGTCGGGCGTTCCTCGGGCGGGGTGGCGGCGACGCAGCTGGCGGCGGATGTGCCGGGGCTGATCAGCGGCATTATCGTGCTGGGCTATCCGTTCAAGAACCCCAACCGCCCCGACGAGCCGCATCGCTACCAGCATCTTGCCACGCTGCAAACGCCCACATTGATCGTGCAGGGCCAGCAGGATGTCTATGGCACGCCGACGCGACTGCCTCAGGTCACGCTGTCGGCAGCGATCCGCTATGAAGAGATCGCCACAAACCACGAATTCACCCGCCCGGCCCCGGACTGGCAGGCCATCGGCAAATTGATCGACGGGTTTCAGGCGGGCTTATGAGGAGGGCTACATCGGCTCGGCGTTGCGCTCGGCCATCATCTGCGCAAAGGCCGGGCGGGCATGCAGGCGGTCGATCCATGTCTGCACCGCTTGATAGGGTGCCATGGCCGGACCGTGCGGCTGCACGTAGCGCACGCATTCGGCCACCATGATATCGGCCACGGTGAAGCGGTCGCCGATGAGATAGGGATGGGCCGAGAGATGCGTGTTGAGCCGGGCCATCGGTCGCGCCAGTGCTTGACACAGCGCTGCAAGTTTGGCCTGCCCTTCTGCCGTTTCCTGCTCCTTGGCAGCGTAGGTATAGAGGATGTCGAGCGCGGGGCCTTCGATCGCCGAGATCGCGGCAAAGCCCCATTGCAACGCCTCACCCTCTTCCGCCAGCGAGGCCGGGGCCAGCGGCCCACCGTATTTGCGCGCCAGATAGAGCGCGATGGCCATGGATTCGGTCAGCACAAGATCGCCATCGGTCATCGCCGGGATCTGGCTTTGCGGGTTGATCGCCAGAAACGCCGGCGAGGCGGTGTTGAAGGGCGCATCAGCCGCCTGCGGGTCGGACAGGCGGTACGCCTGAATGACCGGGACGTGCTCGAAGGCTTCGCCCAGTTCTTTCATCAGCCAGATGGGCCGCGTCGCCCGTGACCGCAGCACCCCGTAAATCGTGACCATGACCCTGCCCTTTTGCTGTGTTTGCGCCGAGCGTAGCGCGCATCACGCAGCGTGCAAGAGGTCATCAAAAGGGGCTGCCGGTTTCGCGGCGGTAGGGTGCGCTTCAGCGCACCTTGGCGAGATTGGTGCGCTGAAGCGCACCCTACCCCGCGCGGCAAGCGCCCGCAGGCTGAGCAGGTAAAACAAAGAAGGGGAATGGTGGGCGATAAGGGATTTGAACCCCTGACATCTTCGATGTGAACGAAGCGCTCTACCGCTGAGCTAATCGCCCCCGTGCGCGTCTTTAGCTGCTCACGCGGGCAGGCTCAAGAGGGTTTTCACGGGTTGGGTCACCAAATTGTCCTGACATCAGAGAGCCTGCTGCAACCAACGCCGCGCGGCCCGGTGGCGGGCAGCGCGGCGCATGAAAAAGCCCGCCCCCGACGTCGCGGAGGCGGGCATTCCCAGAGTTCTGGTCAGCTCAATGCGCGGTAGCACCGCTGCCGTGGGCGCGGGCATGCGCCATGCGGTCGGCCTGGGCTGCTTCCTCGGCGGCTTCATCCCACTCGATCGGCTCGGGCTGACGCACCAGGGCGTGCTGCAGCACTTCGCTGACGTGGCTGACCGGCACGATTTCCAGACCCGCTTTCACGTTGTCGGGGATCTCGGGCAGATCTTTCGCGTTCTCGATCGGGATCAGCACCTTGGTGATGCCGCCCCGCAGCGCCGCCAGCAGCTTTTCCTTCAAGCCGCCGATAGCGCTGGCGTTGCCGCGCAGCGTGACCTCGCCGGTCATGGCGATGTCCTTGCGCACCGGGATGCCGGTCAGCACCGAGACGATGGCCGTGACCATGGCCAGACCCGCCGAGGGTCCGTCCTTGGGCGTGGCGCCGTCCGGGACGTGGACGTGGATGTCCATCGATTCGAACATCGTCGGTTTGACGCCGATCTGCGGGCTGATCGAGCGCACATAGCTGGACGCCGCGTCGATGGATTCCTTCATCACATCGCCCAGTTTCCCGGTCGTTTTCATCCGGCCCTTGCCCGGCAGCTTGAGCGCTTCGATCTGCAACAGATCGCCGCCCACCTGCGTCCAGGCCAGCCCGGTAACCACGCCGACCTGATCGGTTTTCTCGGCCAGGCCATAGCGGTGCCGCTCGACGCCCAGATAGTCCGACAGGTTCTCAGCCGTGACTTCGACCGTTTTCTCTTGCTTGCGCACGATCCGGGTGACGGCCTTGCGCGCGATCTTGCTCAGCTCACGCTCAAAGTTCCGCACCCCGGCCTCGCGGGTATAGTGGCGCAGGATCGCCGTCAGCGCGTCATCGGACACGCTGAGTTCGGATTTGCGCAGCCCGTGATTCTTGATCGCCTTGGGCATCAGGTGACGGCGGGCGATTTCGGCCTTCTCGTCCTCGGTGTAGCCCGAGAGCGGGATGATCTCCATCCGATCCAGAAGCGGCCCGGGCATGTTGTAGCTGTTCGCCGTGGTGATGAACATCACGTCGCTCAGGTCATACTCGACCTCAAGATAGTGGTCGGTGAAGGTCGCGTTCTGTTCGGGGTCGAGCACCTCGAGCATCGCGCTGGCCGGATCGCCGCGGAAATCCTGCCCCATCTTGTCGATTTCATCGAGCAGGATCAGCGGGTTGGTCGTTTTCGCCTTCTTCAGCGCCTGAATGATCTTGCCGGGCATCGAACCGATATAGGTGCGACGGTGGCCGCGGATCTCGGATTCGTCACGCACGCCGCCGAGGCTGATGCGGATGAATTCGCGCCCCGTGGCTTTCGCCACCGACCGACCGAGCGAGGTTTTCCCCACGCCCGGAGGCCCGACGAGGCACAGGATCGGCCCCTTCAGCTTGGCCGAGCGCGACTGCACGGCGAGATACTCGACGATGCGCTCCTTGACCTTCTCAAGGCTGTAGTGGTCCTGATCGAGCACCATCTGCGCCCGGTTCAGGTCTTTCTTGACGCGGCTTTTCACACCCCATGGCAGGGCCAGCAGCCAGTCCAGATAGTTGCGCACAACCGTGGCTTCCGCCGACATCGGCGACATCGACTTAAGCTTTTTGAGCTCGGCCTCGGCCTTTTCGCGCGCCTCTTTCGAGAACTTGGTGGTCTTGATGCGGTCTTCCAGCTCGGTCAGTTCGTTCGCGCCATCCTCGCCCTCGCCCAGCTCCTTCTGAATGGCCTTCATCTGCTCATTCAGATAATATTCGCGCTGGGTGCGCTCCATCTGCGATTTCACGCGGCTCTTGATCTTGCGCTCGACCTGAAGGACGGAAATCTCGCCCTCCATCAGCCCATAGATCTTTTCCAGCCGCTCGGCGACGGTGAGCGTTTCCAGCAGTTCCTGCTTGCGCGGAACTTCGACGCCCAGATGACCGGCGGCCAGATCGGCCAGACGGGCAGGCTCGCCGGCATCCGAGATGGCGGTCAGCGCTTCTTCAGGGATGTTGCGCTTGATCTTGGCGTAACGCTCGAAATCGTCGGACACCGCGCGGGTCAGCGCCTCGACAACATCGGCGTCGCCCAAAGCGTCCTCAAGCACCTCGGCCTCGGCCTCGAAATGGTTTTCATTCTCGACGAAGCTGCCGATCTTGACGCGGGTTTTCCCCTCGACCAGCACTTTGACCGTGCCATCGGGCAGCTTGAGCAGTTGCAGGACATTGGCCAGAACGCCAACCTCATACATGCCATCCGCGCCCGGATCTTCAGCGGCGTGATCACGCTGGGCCACCAGCAGGATCTGCTGGTCATCGCGCATCACGGTTTCCAGCGCGCGCACCGACTTGTCGCGACCGACAAACAGCGGCACGATCATGTGCGGAAACACGACCATATCGCGCAGCGGCAGGACTGCGTAGGCTTTGATTGGGTTCGTCATACCTGACCTCAACTCGTTTCAGTCGCCCGTGTTGCCCCTAGGGATGGGTGCGGGCGATCCCGTTCACAAACATATCTGGTACCAACGGATGGAAAATTCAACATCCTGTAACACTCCCATGCCGTATCCTTGACCGGCCAGTGTGGCACAAGTTTGCGCCGACTTGGGCGCTTTTGGGAATGAGTTAACAAAAGGTTAACGTTTTCAACGGCCGCGCGGTCAGACGACGGGCTCAACCCGGCGCCATTGGTGCAGCAAATCGTCCCCTACGGGCTCGGATTTGAGCAGTTTCCACTCGGCGGCACCGATCTGGGTGACGCCAAGTGAGGCCAGCCCCGCCGTGCCATCCGCGCCAAACAGCCGGCCCGCGCTGAACACCGCCAGCTCGTCCACAAGCCCTGCGCGCACCAAAGATGCCGCCAGACCGCCCCCGCCTTCGCACAGCACCCGCGTCAGCCCGCGCGCGCCCAGTTGGGTCAGCGCATCGGTGATGTCGATCCGGCCCATCGCATCGATCTGGCAGACGATCAGGTCGGCCCCCCGCTCGACCCATGCCGCGCGCGCGCCGATGGGCACTTGCGGGCCATGCAGGATCCAGACCGGGCTGTCGGCGGCGCTGCGCCCCAGACGGCTGTCGGGCGACAGGCCCAGACGGCTGTCCGCAATCACCCGCACCGGTTGGCGCTCGATGCCCAGATCGCGGATGCGCAAGTCGGGGTCGTCCGCACGCGCCGTCCCCGCGCCGACCAGCACCGCATCGTGATTGGCGCGCATCAGATGCACTCGCCGACGCGCCTCGGGCCCGGTAATCCAGCGCGAGACGCCGGTCACCGTGGCGATCCGCGCATCCAGCGTCAGCGCCAGCTTCAGCGTCACCACCGGGCGGCCCTGCGTCACCCGGCTCAGAAACCCGGCATTCGCCTGCCGTGCTGCCGCCTCTTCCACACCCTCGGTCACCCCTATCCCGGCTGCACGCAGCATCGCATGGCCGCGCCCCGCCACGCGCGGGTCCGGGTCGGTCAAGGCACTCACCACCCGCGCCACCCCGGCGGCAATCAGCGCCTCGGCACAGGGCGGAGTCACCCCGTGATGCGCGCAGGGCTCAAGCGTCACATAGACCGTCGCCCCTTGCGCCGCGCCCCCTGCCTGCATCAGCGCGCGCACTTCGGCATGCGGCCGCCCGCCGGGCTGCGTCCAGCCACGCCCCAAGACGATCCCGTCCTTGACGATCACGCAACCCACCGCCGGATTGGGCCAGACAGTGCCCAGCCCGCGCGCCGCCAGCGACAGGGCCATACGCATGAATCTGCGATCGGTCTCGCTCATAACCGCGCCTCTTCATCTTGCTCAAAATACGCTCGGGGGGTGAATTCGGCGTCAGCCGAAGAGGGGGGCAGAAGGCCCCCCTTGCCCCTCAATCCTCGTTCAGGATCGGCGGACGCAGTTCCGAAACGAACTTGTCAAAATCATCCGCCGCCTGGAAATTCTTGTAGACGCTGGCAAAGCGCACGTAGGACACGGTGTCGATACGCGCCAACGTCTCCATGACGATCTCGCCGATCACCCGGCTGGGGATGTCGGTATCGCCCATGCTTTCCAGCCGTCGCACGATGCCGGATATCATCTGCTCGGTGCGTTCCGGCTCAATCGGCCGCTTCTGCATCGCGATGCGGATCGAGCGTTCCAGCTTGTCACGATCAAACGGTTCGCGCTTGCCCGAGGATTTCACCACCACCAGATCGCGCAGTTGCACGCGCTCATACGTGGTGAAGCGTCCGCCACAGGCCGGGCAAAACCGCCGCCTGCGGATTGACACATGGTCCTCGGCGGGACGGGAGTCTTTGACCTGGGTATCGACGTTTCCGCAGAACGGGCAGCGCATGAACTCTCCCTCGGGGTGGGTGTCAGCAAATCCACTTGGACTATAGGGAAACCGCGAAACCTTGGGTAGAGCAAAAAGGCGAACCCCAGATCGGGCCCCAGATCAGGCCCGAGATCAGGGACGCGGGCCTGTTGCAATCGAGGCTCAAACCTCAGTCCACGACGACCACGCGCATGTTCTCCATCCCCTGCTCCTGCACCATCGCAAACAGCAACGATGCGTTGTCGGGATGCAGGCGCACGCAGCCAGCGCTGGCCGGGCGGCCCAGACGGCTGACGGCGTCGGTGGCGTGGATGGCATAGTCGCCGCTGTAGAAGATGGCGTAGGGCATCGGCGCGTTGTTGTAGAGCGACGAGCGGTGCCAGCGCGACAGCCATTGCGGCGTCCATTCGCCACGCGGTGTGTACTTGCCCGACCGCGCCGTGGACACCGGCCATTCATAGCGCAGCATGCCGTCGATATAGACATGCATCGTTTGCGCCTCGACGCTGACGCGGGCAACGATGGCTTCGGCTTTGGCGGAAATCGGCGCGAAAAAGACACTGGCCGCGAAAACGGCCTGCAAAATTAACTTCATATCAACCCCCCGGTTGAAGACTGGAACTCAAGACGGCGTGGCAGCGCCTGGGTCCAGTTCGGTAATCACAGGGGGATGAGTCAAGATTTCAGGCGGTTTTTCGCTTAACTACGCCTGCGCCGTGACAATTCTGCCTGCATCCAGCCGCAGAACGCGGTCCATTTTGGCAGCCAGTTGCAGGTTATGCGTGGCGATCAGCGCCGACAGCCCGGTGTCGCGCACAAGCTCCATCAACACGCTGAACACCTGGTCCGAGGTGTCAGGATCCAGATTACCTGTCGGTTCATCGGCCAGCAGAACGCTGGGCTGGTTGGCCATCGCCCGGCAGAAGGCCACGCGCTGCTGCTCGCCGCCAGACATCTGCGCGGGCCGGTGCCCTGCGCGCGGTGACAGGCCAACGCGGGCCAGAAGGTCGGCGGCGCGGTCGCGGGCTTGGGCCTTGGGCACACCATTGGCCAGCTGCGGCAGGATGATGTTCTCGGCGGCGGTGAATTCGGGGAGCAGATGGTGGAACTGATAGATGAACCCGACCTGCTGCCGCCGCGCCGCCGTGCGGGCGTTGTCGCCCAGCTTGGTCAAATCGGTGCCATTGATCACCACCCGCCCGGCATCGCAGGTGTCCAGCAGCCCCGCGATATGCAGCAGCGTCGATTTCCCCGCCCCCGAAGGCGCGACCAGCGCCACCACCTCGCCGCGCTTCAGCGTGATCGAGGCTTCCTTGAGCACCGTCACCGGCCCGCCCACAGTGCCTTTGTAACTTTTCGAGATCCCGTCGAGGACCAGCGTTGTCTCACTCATAGCGCAGCGCCTCGACCGGGTTCATCCGTGCCGCGCGACGGGCCGGGAAGATGGTGACAATAAAGGACAGACCCAGCGACAGCGACACCGCCTTGAGCACATCGACCAGCCTCAGCTCCGCCGGCAGCGCATAGATCCCCCGGATCGACGCATCCCAGACACCGCCGCCCGAAAGGTAATTCACGAAACCAAAGATCGGATCAATATAGAGCGCAAACAGACACCCGGCGATCACGCCAATGCCGGTGCCAACCACACCCACCAGCGAGCCGCACAGGAAAAACACCCGCAGGATCGAGCCTTCGGACAGCCCCATCGTGCGCAGGATGCCGATGTCGCGGCCCTTGTTCTTCACCAGCATGATCAGCCCGGAAATGATGTTCATTGCAGCGATCAGCACCAGAATGGACAGGATGATGAACATCACATTATCCTCGATATCCAGCGCGCGCAGGAACGACCCGGCGCTGTCGCGCCACGTCCAGACCATCGCACGCGGGCCTGCGGCCTGCATCAGCGGATAGACCATCTCCTCGACGTTCTCGGGACGCTCCAGCATCACCTCGATCTCATCCGCCACGCCGTCGCGGTTGAAAAAGCTCTGGGCTTCGGTGAAAGGCAGATAAACCCGTGTGCGATCAATATCATAGCGCCCGGCGCTGAAGATATAGACCACCTCATAGGCATTCACCCGCGGCGAGGTGCCAAACGCCGTGCGCGCCCCCTCGGGCGAGATGATGCGGATGCGGTCGCCGACCGACGCCTGCAGCTCGCGCGCGACACCCTCACCAATGGCGATACCCTCGTCAAAGCGGGTGATGTCGCCGCGCGCGCGGTCGGAATGGGCGATCCGGGGGATGGCCAGCAAGTCGTCATAGCGGATGCCGAATACCTCGACCCCCGCGTTGCGGCCATCGTTGGTGGCCATGACCTGCCCCTTGACCAGAGGCGCCGTGCCGATGACGCCGGGCACCGCCGCCAGCCGCTCGGCCAGATCGGCGAAGTCGTCGATGGTGCGGCTGGTCTGGCCGTTCTCGGTCACGCTGGTCGAATAATACACCGTCGCATGGGCGTTCGAGCCCAGGATCGTGTCGACAAATTCCGACCGGAAGCCCGAGCGCACCGCGAGCGTCGCGATCAGCGCAAACACCGCCAGCGCGACCCCGACCAGCGAGATCACGGTCATCACACTGACACCGCCCTCGGCCCGGCGGGCGCGCAGATAGCGCCAGGCGATCGTCCATTCGAAGGCGGCGAAGGGCGGGGTCTTGGCACTCATGAGACGGGATTTCCGGCGAGGGGGCGCAGGGCTCTGCGCAAGGCGTGCGCAAAGTCGGTTGAAAGCCCGGTCTGGTCAAGGGGGGACGGGATCACGGCTGTGTTGTGTACGCTTCACTTTACATTATGTACGCCAGATAGTACTTAAAGTCGCATTGATTCGACACCAAAGGCGCTCCCATGTCCTTCACCCAACGCAGCATTATCGCTGAACTCGTCTCGTCCCTGATCGTGGTGGCGCTCTTCGCCTGGCTGATCACCACCCGCCACGCCGCCGGCGCCTTCGACGGCCCCGAGGGGTTAACCCAGTGGGCGCGTCAGGTCCTGTGGATGATCCCCGCCTCCATCGCGGTCAGCATCGTGGTTACCGTCCTGCTGGCCGTCGCCTATCACGCCACCACCCGCGCCAAATTCGACGATCTGGTCGACGAGCGGGACCGCATGATTACCGGCTGGGGCTGGAAGGTGACGGCGATTGTCATCTCGGCCGGTTTCGTCGCGGCGCTTGCGGCTCTGGCCTGGGGGGCAAGCGCCTTTCTGGCGCTGAACCTGATGCTGGGCGCCTTCGCCCTGGGCGATCTGAGCGGCAATGCCGCCAAACTGCTTCGCTACGGGCTGGGGGACTGAAGCGTGGCGCAAATCACCAATACCATTCGCCGCCTGCGCTTCGACGCGGGCGAGATGACGCAAAAGGCACTGGCCGAGCGCGTCGGCGTCACCCGCCAGACGATCCACGCGCTTGAGGCGGGCAAATACGCGCCCACGCTGGATCTGGCGTTTCGCATCGCGCGCGCCTTTGAGCGCCCACTGGAGGAGGTGTTTACCTATGTCGACTGAAACCATGCGCGCCGCCACCGCCCGCCGCTATGGCGGGCCCGAGGTCATGGCGATCGAAACCCTGCCGCGCCCGGTGGCCGGACCGGGGCAGCTGCTGATCGAGACCGCCGCCTTTGGCGTCACCCGCGGTGATGCCCGCATCCGCGGTCTTGACGTACCCCGCGGCATGGGCCTGTTGATGCGGCTGATCTTCGGCCTGACCCGCCCGCGCCGACCCATCCAGGGGCGTGAGTTTGCCGGTGTCGTGGCGGCTGTGGGCGACGGTGTCACCGGCTGGTCAATAGGCGATGCGGTGATGGGCATCACGCCGGGCATGCGCCTGAGCGCGGGGGCCGAGTATTGCGCCGTGCCCGCAGACGGCCGGCTGACCAGCCGCCCCGAAACGCTGACGCCCGAAGAGGCCGCCGGGTATTTCTTCGGCCTGCTCACCGCCGCCGATTTCCTCCTCGATCAGGCAAAGCTGCAACCCGGGGACCGCGTGCTGATCAACGGTGCCAGCGGTGCTGTCGGCATCGCCGCCGTCTGGTTGGCCAAGCACGAGGGCGCGCAGGTTACCGCCGTCTGCTCCCCCGCCAACCACGATTTCGTGCGTAGCTACGGCGCCGACCTCACCGCCGATTATGCCCGCCCGCTGCCCGATGGCCCCTATGACGTGATACTCGATGTGGCAGGCACCCTGCCCTATTCCCGCGCCAAACCGCTGCTGGCCGATGGTGGCCGCTTTGCCCTGATCACCGCAGACCTGAAGGGCCAGCTCGGCGCGAACCTGCGTCCACGGCGCGGAACGCACCAGCTTCTCGCAGGCGTCACAAAGGAATCCCCCGCCGCCCTCACGCGCGCGCTGGCCTACCACGCCCAAGGCTACCGGCCACCGATCACAACCCTACCGCTGACCGACATCCAACAGGCGCACCAGCTCGCCTCAACCGGCCACAAACGCGGCAATGTCGTCGTCACGCTTTAGCGCATTTTCTGTCCGAAAATATCCACGGGAGGATTTTCAAGGAGGGTACGTGTACCCTCCTTGAAGCAGGGGGCCCGGGGGGCGGCAGCCCCCCGCACCTGCCCTCACAAGATCCCCGGCAACTCCAACTGATGCTCCCGCGCGCAATCCAGCGCGATCTCATACCCCGCATCCGCGTGCCGCATCACCCCGGTCGCCGGATCGTTCCACAACACCCGCGCCAGCCGCCGGTCGGCATCCGCCGTCCCGTCGCACACGATCACCATGCCCGAGTGCTGCGAGAACCCCATGCCGACCCCGCCGCCATGATGCAGCGACACCCAGGTCGCACCCGAGGCGGTGTTGAGCAGCGCGTTCAGCAGCGGCCAGTCCGACACCGCGTCCGAGCCGTCCTGCATCGCCTCGGTCTCGCGGTTGGGCGACGCGACCGAGCCACTGTCCAGATGGTCCCGCCCGATCACCACCGGCGCTTTCAGCTCGCCCTTGCGCACCATCTCGTTGAACGCGAGGCCCGCCCGGTGCCGGTCCCCCAGCCCGATCCAGCAGATCCGTGCGGGCAGGCCCTGAAACGCGATCCGGTCGGCGGCCATGTCCAGCCAGCGGTGCAGATGGGTGTTGTCGGGAAAGAGTTCCTTCATCTTGGCATCGGTCTTGGCGATATCCTCGGGGTCGCCCGACAGCGCCACCCAGCGGAACGGCCCGATGCCCTTGCAGAACAACGGGCGGATATAGGCGGGGACGAAACCCGGGAAAGCAAAGGCGTCCTCAAGCCCCTCATCCAATGCTACCTGACGGATATTGTTGCCATAATCCAGCGTCGGAACGCCGGCATTCCAGAAATCCACCATCGCCGCGACCTGCAGTTTCATGCTCGCCCGTGCCGCGCGTTCCACTGCCTTGGGGTCGCTTTCCTGCTTTGCGCGCCACTCGGCCACGCTCCAGCCCTGCGGAAGGTATCCATGGACAGGATCGTGGGCCGAGGTCTGATCGGTAACGATATCCGGCCGCACCTCGCCCGCTTTCATCCGCCGCACCAGCTCGGGGAAGACATCGGCGGCATTGCCGATCAGGGCGACCGATTTTGCCTCACCCTTGGCGGTCCAGCCGGCAATCAGCGCCAGCGCTTCGTCCAGCGTATGCGCCTTGGCGTCGCAATAGCGCGTGCGGATGCGGAAATCGGCGCGGGTCTCGTCGCATTCCACCGCCAGACAGCAGGCCCCGGCCATCACTGCCGCCAGTGGTTGCGCGCCGCCCATGCCGCCCAGCCCGGCGGTCAGGATCCATTTGCCGGTCAGATCGCCGCCGAAATGCTGGCGTCCGGCCTCGGCAAAGGTCTCGTAAGTTCCCTGCACAATGCCTTGGGTTCCAATGTAAATCCACGATCCGGCGGTCATCTGGCCATACATCATCAACCCCTTCTTATCGAGGGCATTGAAATGGTCCCAGGTCGCCCAATGCGGCACGAGGTTCGAGTTGGCGATCAGCACGCGCGGCGCGTCCGCATGGGTCTGGAACACGCCGACCGGCTTGCCGGACTGCACCAGCAGGGTCTGGTCATTCTCGAGCGTTTTCAGGCTGCTGACGATCTGATCGAAATCCTTCCACGTCCGTGCCGCCCGCCCGATCCCGCCATAAACCACCAGCTCATGCGGGTTCTCGGCCACGTCCGGGTGCAGGTTGTTCATCAACATCCGCATCGCGGCCTCGGTCTGCCATGATTTGGCGGTGATCTCGGGGCCGGTCGGGGCAAAGATGTCGCGGGTGTTGTGGCGGGGGTTGGTCATAGGGAAACCTCGTAAGTTCAGCGCGTTGCGGCGCGAAGTTTGGGAGCGAGAGCGACAAGATCGCCAAGGATCGCGCGCAGGTGGCGGCGCAGGGCCTCGGCCTTGGCGGGGTCATAGGCAAAGGGCGGCGTTTCGGTCGTAAGATGGGTGGACTGGGCCAGTTCCATCTGGATCGCATGAACGCCCTGCGCAGGCTGGCCGTAGTGGCGCGTGGTCCAGCCACCCTTGAAGCGGCCATTGAGGATTGAGGTGTAACCCATTGCTTCAATGCAATGATCCGCAACCAGAGACTCGATCATCGGATCGCAGGAGGTGCCACCCACGGTGCCGATGTTGAAGTCTGGCAGCACGCCGTCAAACAGGAATGGGATGCGCGAGCGGATCGAGTGGCAGTCATACAAGATCGCCATCCCATGCAGCGCCTTGACCCGTTCCACCTGCGCTGCCAGCGCCGCGTGATACGGGCCATGATACGCCCGTCGGCGCGCATCGATTTCGGCGGAATCCGGCGCTGAAATCCACAGTGGCTCGCCGTCGAAATCGGTCAGCGGCACCAGCCCGGTGGTGTTCTGGCCGGGGTACAGGCTTTCGCCGTCGGGTGGGCGGTTGGCGTCGATGACATAGCGGTGGAAGGTGGCGCGCACGGTGGTGGCGCCGGGTATAAGCCCTTCATAGAGCGTATGAATATGCCAATCCGTGTCGGCCAGCAGCTGACCGCGCGGTGTCAGCTTTGCGAAGATCTCAGGCGGCAGATCGGTGCCGGTGTGCGGCAGGCCAAGGATCAGCGGGCTGTCGCCTTCAAAAACCTCGACCGGGCTCACAGTTCAAACTCCAGCCCGGCGGCCTGCGCCAATGCGTCGGTGCGGATCAGGGACGCGGCGGTCTCGATCTCTGGCGCGAGGTAGCGGTCGGCGGCCAGTGGCGGGACATGGGTGCGCAGGGCGTCGATTGCTTGAGCGAGGCGCGGCGCGGTGGTCAGGGGGGCGCGGTAGTGGATGCCTTGCGCGGCACACAGCGCCTCGACCCCCAGAATAACTGACAGGTTCGCGGTCATCCGGCCCAGCCGCCGTGCACCATGGGCGGCCATGCTGACGTGGTCCTCCTGATTGGCCGAAGTAGGGGTGGAATCGGTTGAACAAGGGTTCGCAAGGTGCTTGTTTTCACTCATCAAAGCGGCGGTGGTCACTTCGGCGATCATGTAGCCCGAGTTCAGGCCCGGTTCGGGCGTCAGGAAGGGCGGCAGGTCGTGGCTGAGCGTCGGGTCCACCATCAGCGCGACGCGGCGCTGAGCAATCGCGCCAATCTCGGCCAGAGCCAGAGCGATGATATCGGCAGCGAAAGCAACGGGTTCGGCGTGGAAGTTACCACCGGACAGAATGCCCTCTGGTGTGACGATGGGGTTGTCGGTGACGGCGTTGGCTTCGGTCTCAAGCGTGGTCGCGGCGAAGCGCAGCAGATCGATGGACGCACCCAGAACCTGCGGCTGGCAGCGGATGCAGTACGGGTCCTGCACGCGGGTGTCGCCGTCGCGGTGGCTTTCGCGGATCACCGAGCCGGCCATCAGAGCGCGCATCGTGGCGGCAACCTCGATCTGGCCGCGGTGGCCGCGCAGAGCGTGGATCGCCTCTTGCAGCGGCGCGGTCGAGCCCATGATCGCGTCGGTCGACAAACAGCCGGTGAGCAGCGCGCCGCGCGCGAGACGCCAGGCGTCAAAGAGGCCGGTCAGCGCCAACGCGGTGGAGAATTGCGTGCCGTTGATCAGGGCGAGTCCCTCTTTCGGGCCAAGGGTCAGTGGCGCGATCCCTGCCCTTTCAAGGGCTTGCGCGGCGTTCATGCGCTGGCCACCCACCAGCGCCTCGCCCGCGCCGATCATCACGGCGGTCATATGCGCGAGCGGCGCGAGGTCGCCCGACGCGCCGACCGAGCCTTGCGACGGGACGACGGGCGTGATGCCGTGGGCCAGCAGCGCTTCGATTTGCGCGATGACCTCCCAGCGGACACCCGAGGCGCCACGGCCAAGGCTGAGCAGCTTGAGCGCCATCATCAGGCGGGTTGTGGCGGGATCAAGCGGCTCGCCCACGCCGCAGCAATGGCTGAGGATCAGGTTGCGCTGCAAGGTGGCGGTGTCGCGCGCGGCGATCTTGACCGAGGCGAGTTTGCCAAAGCCGGTGTTGACGCCGTAAACCGCAGCCTCACCTTGCGCGGCGGCTTGAATCTGCGCGTGGGCGGCGGCAACGGGCGCGCGGCAGTCGTCGGACAGGCGGGCGGGAAGGCCTTGGCGGAACAGGGTTTCGAGCTGGGCGAGCGTGGTGGCGCCGGGGGTCAGGGTCAGCATTCGCGGCCTTCCAGAAAACGGGTGTGAAGCGGGTTGAAGCCGATGCGGTAGGCCAGTTCAGCCGGATCGCGGACGTCCCAGACGGCCAGATCGGCGCGCAGGCCTGGTTTGAGGCGGCCGGTATCGGCAAGCCCCAGCGCGCGGGCGGCGTGTTCGGTGGTCCCGCGCAGGGCCTCGTCGGTGGTCAGGCGGAACAGCGTACAGGCCATGTTCATCGCCATCAGCAGCGAGGTCAGCGGCGAGGTGCCGGGGTTGGCGTCGGTGGCGACGGCCATCGGGACGCCGTGGGCGCGGAAGGCGGCGACGGGCGGCACTTGGGTTTCACGCAGGGTGTAAAAGGCACCGGGGAGCAGGACGGCGACGGTGCCCGAGGCCGCCATCAGGCGGGCGTCGGCATCGGTGGCGTATTCGACATGATCGGCGCTGAGCGCCTTGTAACGCGCGGCGAGCGCGGTGCCGCCGAGGTGGGATAGCTGCTCGGCGTGGAGTTTGACGGGCAGGCCGAGTTCAAGCGCGACATCAAATACGCGGGCGATTTGTTCCGGGGTGAAGGCGATACCCTCGCAAAAGCCGTCGACGGCATCGACGAGGCCCTGGGCATGAGCGGCGCGCAAAGCGGGGATACATATGTCAGACAAATAAACGTCTGGCTTTTCCTTATGGCTTTCCGGCAAAGCATGAGCGCCGAGGAACGTAGTGAGCACGCGGACCGGCAGGCGGTCACCCAACGCTCTGGCAACGCGCAACATTTTCAGTTCTGTATCAGTATCAAGCCCGTAACCGGACTTGATTTCCACAGTTGTCACCCCTTCAGCCAGCAGCGCCTTCAGGCGCGGTTCGGCCTGTGCATAAAGCGCATCCTCGCTGGCCGTGCGGGTCGCGGAAACGGTGGAGACGATGCCGCCCCCTGCCCGCGCAATCGCCTCATAGCTGGCCCCCTCAAGCCGCAGAGCGAATTCGCGCGCGCGGTCGCCGCCATGGACCAGATGGGTGTGGCAGTCGATCAGGCCGGGCGTCACCAGCCGCCCGCCAAGGTCACGGCGCGGGCCGTCCAGCGTCAGTCCGGCCTCGGGCCCCGCATACAGAATGCGCCCGCCACCGATCGCCACAGCACCGCGCGGGTCATCAAAGCCGGGGGCGAGGCGGGCGTTGGTGAGGATCAGGTCTGGCGATTCCATCTTGCGACTCCGTCAGGGATGCGGATAATATGTATATACTTAATAACGCCGTCAACGGAGAATCCGCATGAGCCGACTTTGGGCCGAACAGGCGCTTCTGAGCACAGGCTGGGCGCGCGACGTCGCCGTCACGCTGGACGGCCCCCGCATCGCGCGGATCGAGACCGGCGTGGCCCCGGCGCCCGGCCACCAACGGCTGGGCGCGCTGCTGCCAGCGCCAGCCAACCTGCACTCGCACGCCTTTCAGCGCGCCATGGCGGGGATGACCGAGCGGCGCGGGCCTTCGGCGCACGACAGTTTCTGGACATGGCGACAGTTGATGTTCCGGTTTCTGGACCAGCTGACACCGGACGACGTGCAGGCGATCACCGCCCTTGTGCAGATGGAGATGCTGGAGGCGGGCTATGGCGCCTCGGTTGAATTCCACTATCTGCACCATGCCCCCGGTGGCGTGGCCTATGCCGAGCGGGCCGAGATGGCGGCGCGCATCGTGGCCGCCGCGCAGCAGACCGGGATCGGGCTGACGCTGCTGCCCGTGCTCTACAGTCAGGGCGGCTGCGACGGGCGCGCGCTGGGGCCGGGTCAGGTGCGGTTTGGCAATGATCTGGACGGGTTCGCGCGGCTGATCGAGGGGGCCGAGGCGGCGCTGCGCGCCCTGCCCGGCGACGCGGTTCTGGGCATCGCGCCGCATTCGTTGCGCGCGGTGACGCCCGAGCAACTGGCGGGCTGCGTACAGCTGCGCCCCGGCGCGCCGCTGCACATGCATCTGGCCGAGCAGATCGCCGAAGTCGAGGAAGTTCAAGCGTTTCATGGCGCGCGGCCAGTGGAATGGTTACTGGGCAATGCGCAGGTCGATGCGCGCTGGTGCCTGATCCATTGTACGCAGATGCAGCGGGCCGAGACTGTGGCGCTGGCGGCGACCGGCGCTGTGGCGGGGCTGTGCCCGATCACCGAAAGTTCGCTGGGCGACGGGATCTTTGACGGCGTGGCCTGGGGTCAGGCGGGCGGGCGCTTCGGCATCGGCTCGGACAGCAACATCCGCATCACGCTGAATGAGGAGCTGCGCGTTCTGGACCATTCGCAACGCCTGCGCGACCATACACGGGCGGCGCTGGCGACGGCGGAACACTCGACCGGGCGGGTGTTGCTGGAGGGCGCGGCGCAAGGGGGAGCGCAGGCGGCAGGGCGCGATGCGGGGGCGCTGCGCGAGGGCGCGCTGGCGGATCTGCTGGCGCTGGACACGGGCGGGGTTGACCTTGAGGGACGCGCGGGCGATGCGCTGCTCGATGCGTGGATCTTTGCGGGCGACGACCGGGCAGTGCGGGACGTGTGGTCTGGCGGGCGGCATGTGGTTCAAGCCGGGCGGCATGTGGCGCGGGCAGAGATCGAGACGGGCTACCGGGCGGTGTTGCGGCGGTTGAAGGCGGTGTGATGAGCGGTGGAACCGGCTGGCAAGAGGTGCGCGACGAGGCGCTGCGGCGCATCCGCGCGCGCCTCTGGGCCCCGGGCGACCGCATCCCCGACGAGGCGGCGCTGGCCGAGGAACTGGGCTGCGCGCGCGCCACGGTAAACCGCGCGCTGCGCGATCTGGCGGAGGCCGGGCTGCTCGAACGCCGCCGCAAGGGGGGCACACGCGTGCCGCTGACGCCGGTGCGCAAGGCGACCTTCAGCATCGCGATCATCCGTCAGGATATCGAGGCACGCGGTCAGGTGCCCGGCTACCGGTTGCTGGGGGACATCGTGGAGGACGCTCCGGCCGAGGTCCGCGCCGCAATGGGCGACGGCCCGCTGCGCCATGTCACAGCGCTGCACACGGCGGATGGCGCGGGCTTTTGCCTCGAAGACCGCTGGCTGAACCCGGCGGTGGTCGGGGATGTGAGCTTCGAGACACTCAGCGCCAATGAATGGCTGGTCGGCAACGTCAGCTTTGCCGAAGGGACACTGGCGTTCCACGCGGTGCCAGCGACAGCGGAACTGGCCCGCGCACTGGGCTGCAAAGAAGGCGACGCGCTGCTGGCGCTCGACCGCGAAACCCGCGGTGAGGTGCCGATCACCTGGGTGCGGTTGGTCTATGCCCCCGGACACCGGGTCCAGGCGGCACTCTAGGCCAAGGGGGTTTTCCACCCCCTTGGATCCCCCGGAGGATATTTGGCGCATAAAGTTGGCGGTTAACGAAAGCTTAACTCCCAACTTTATGCTGGAAATATCCTGGGGGGGTGAATGCGCGCTTGCGCGCAGAGGGGGGCTAGCCCCCCTGACCCGGTCTCAACCGCGCCGCACATCTGGAGCAAGGAGACCATTGCAAGTTTCGCGCGCCGTAATATGATCAAATTTTCCGAGCCGGAGTGCATTATGTTCCCAGATCCCCAGATGCCAGTCCATGGCGTATGCCCGGAGCGTCTCGATGCGTTCAGGGACCGCGAGAGCGCGCGATTTGCGCGTGTGCGGCCAAAGACCCGGCGCTTGCTGGATCAGGGGGCGCAGGCATGGCTTGGGGGCGTGCCGATGCACTGGATGCGGGACTGGCCCTCGCCTTTTCCGTTGGTCGTCAAGCGGGCCGAAAAGGCGCGGCTCACCGATGCGGACGGGTTCGAGATCGACGATTTCTGTCTGGGCGATACCGGATCGATGTTCGGGCACGCGCCTGCCCCGGTCGCGCGGGCTATCCGGCGGCAGGCGCGCCGGGGCTTGACGTATATGCTTCCCTCCAAGGCCGCCTTGCGCGCCGGGCGGTTGTTGTGCGAGCGTTTTGGCCCATTGGTCTGGCAGATCGCCACCACGGCGACGGATGCCAACCGCAACGCCTTGCGCGTGGCGCGGGCGGTGACCGGGCGGCGCAAGGTGTTGGTTTTCAACGGCTGCTATCACGGCACGTTGCAGGACACGATGGTGGCGCTTGAGGGTGGCCGAACGGTGGCGCGGCCCGGTCTGGTCGGTCAGGTGTTCGACATCTCGGCCGAGGCGGTGTGCGTCGAGTTCAACGATCTTGACGCCGTTGAGGCGGCCCTTGCCAGTGGCGAGGTGGCGGCGGTTCTGACAGAGCCCGTGATGACCAACTCCTGCATGGTGTTGCCCGCGCCCGGATTTCACCGCGGGCTCAGGTCGCTCACCCAGCGTTACGGCACGCTGCTGATCATCGACGAAACACACACGCAATCCTCGGGCCTTGGCGGCTATAGTCGCGTACACGGGCTGGTGCCTGACCTGTTCGTCGTCGGCAAATGCGTGGCGGGCGGTGTGGCGACGGCGGTCTGGGGCATGACCGAGGCCGTGGCCGAGGCCTTCACCGCCTATGATGCCGCGCGCCCGTCGGGCCATTCGGGCATGGGCACGACCCTGTCGGGCAACCCGCTGCAATTCGCCGCGCTGGAGGCGACCCTGGCCGAGGTGATGACGCCCGAGGCCTATGCGGCGATGGAGGCCGGTGCAGGGCGTCTGGCGCGCGGGCTGAGTGGTGTCATCGCGCACCACGCCCTGCCCTGGCATGTGGCGCGGGTCGGCGCGCGGGTTGAGTTCATCTGTGCGCCGGGCCCGCTGCGCAATGGCTCGGACGCCGCTGCCGCCCATGCGCCGCAGCTGGAGGCGGCGCTGCATCTGGGTCTGCTTAACCGCGGCTGCCTGATCGCGCCGTTTCACAATATGATGCTGGTCTCGCCGGTCACCAAACAGCGGCAGATCGACCGGCTGATTGCCGGTTTTGACGAAATCCTCAGCGAGTTGACCACATGACCCAGACCTGCCCCTCGGGCGCCACCCCTGCCGAGGCGCAAGCCTTTCTCGATGCTCACCCCGAAGTGCAGGCCTTCGATATCCTGCTCCACGATTCCAATGGCATTGCACGCGGCAAGATCATTCGTCGGCATGAGTTGATGGCGATCTATGAGGGCGGACGGCATTTGCCGATTTCGATTCTGGGGCTGGATATTGTCGGCGAGGACGTCGAGGAAACCGGCCTGATCTGGGAAGCTGGCGACGGCGATCTGCGCGCCTGGCCGGTGCCCGGGACGCTGAAAGCGCAGCACGGCACAGACCCGGCGCGGGGAGAGCTGTTTCTGGGCCAGTATCATCTGGACGGCACGCCGATGCTGTCGGACCCCCGCCATGCGCTCAAGCGGCAGGTCGAGGCTCTGGCGGCGATGGGCTTGCAGGCGTCGGCGGCGTTCGAGCTGGAGTTCTTCCTGCTTGCGCCCGAGCGCGACGGTCAGGGCCGCGTGCAGCCTGCGCGTGATGTGGTGGACGGGCGGCGCTCGACGCGGACCGAAGTGTATTCGGTCGATCAGTTGATCGGCATGCAGCCCTTGTTTGATGACATCTATGCCGGGGCGGCGCTGGCCGGGATCGTGGCCGAGACGCTGATCTCGGAATACGCGCCGGGGCAATACGAGCTGACCCTGCACTACCGCGACGATCCGCTGAGTGCTGCGGATGATCTGGTGCGCCTGAAACGCATCGTGCGTGCGCAGGCGCGCAGCCATGGGGTGGTGGCCTGTTTCATGGCCAAGCCGATGGAGGATTATGCGGGATCGGGCATGCATCTGCATGTGTCGCTGCGCGACGAAACCGGGCGCAACGTGTTCACCGAGGCCCCCGGCGCGGGCTGGACGGACACGATCCGCCACGCGATCGGCGGGCTGTTGCAAACCATGGGCGAGTCGATGCTGATCTTTGCCCCGCATGCCAACTCGTGGCGTCGGTTCGCCAACCAGTCCTATGCGCCCGTCGCGCCGACCTGGGGGGTCAACAACCGATCCGTCGCGCTGCGCATTCCGGCAGGCGATGGCAAGGCAAGGCGTATCGAGCATCGGCCTGCCGGGGTGGACGCGAACCCCTATCTGGTTGCGGCGACGGTGCTGGCGGGGATCCGGCGGGGGATCGAGCAGCGGATTGAGCCGGGGGCCGAGACGACCGGCAACGGCTATGACCACCACGCGGGCGGCATCCCGCGCGACTGGCGCAGCGCCATCGAGGCGGCGAAGGGATCGGCGTTCCTGAAGGACGCGCTGGGGGACGAGATGCACCGGACCTTCACCGCCGTGAAGGCGGCGGAATATACGCGGGTTGCGCGGGCAATCCCCGAGCTGGAGTACGAGCTTTATCTGCACCGGGTTTAGCGCGGGGCTGCTCGTCCCACTGTTTGCGGAGAAACGGGGGGCTTCTCGCCCCCCGGGCCCCCTCGCCAAAGGGGGAGCACGCTCCCCCTTTGGAAACCCCCGTGGATATTTAGGGACAGATGATGGACGCGGTTGACGGATTTGGGGCGAGATGGTCCAGTTCGGGGATGCGTGTTCTCGCCCTCTTTTTGTGCCTTGCCTCGCCCGTTGGCGCGCAGGTCTGTGCGCCGCGCACGCTGCCTGCGGTGAATACCTGTTCGGGCCGTGCGCATGTCAGTCTGGCGATTATCGGCGATGTGTTGGTGCATCAGGCTTTGGCCTGGCGCGGGTATGCGCGCGGATTCGATACGCTTTGGACCGCGGCGGTGCCACTGTTGCAGGGAGCCGATCTGGCGATCGCCAATCTGGAGGGGCCGGTCGCCGCTGGTTTCGCGCGCGGCGGACGGCGCGTGGCTGATCCGGGGCCGGTGTTTGATGACGAGGTTTATACCGAGTATCCGGTGTTCAACTATCACCCCATCCTGATTACGGCGTTGCGTGAGGCCGGGATCGACATCGTGACGACGGCGAACAACCACGCGCTGGACCGGGGTCCGGCGGGACTGGAGGCGACGCTGGATGCACTGGATGCGGGTGGCATGGCGCATGTCGGGTCGGTTCGCGGCGGCGAGGCGCGCTGGCAACCGCTGCGGTTGCGCACGCCGGTGGGCGTGGTCGCACTGATCGGGTGCAGCTTTTCCACCAACGGCCTTCCCGATCCGCGCGGTCAGGTGCCGCGCTGTTACGACGACCGGGCCGGGTTGCTGGCCACGGTGCGGGCAGAGGTCGCGCGCGGTGCCGGGGTGATGGTGTTCCCGCATTGGGGGCAAGAGTACACATTGCAGCCGGACGCTCAGCAGCGCAGTCTTGCCCGCGCGCTGGTACAGGCCGGGGCGATGGCGGTGATCGGCACGCATCCGCATGTGCCGCAGCCGTGGGAAATGCTCGACGGGCCGGTGGGCGTCGTTCCGGTGGTCTATTCGACCGGCAATTTCATCTCGGCCCAGACGGCGCTGGAGCAGGCAACCGCGCCACTGGTCTGGCTGGATCTCTGCGCCGGGGTCCAGGGCCCGCAGGTTGGCGGTGCTGGCTATCTGCCGCTGCAGATGGCGTTTGACGGCACAGATCCGCTGCTGGTCCGTCCGGGCACTGATCCGCGCGGGGCCGCGGGGCGCGCGCTGCTGACCCGCCTGATCCCGGGGCGCGATCTGAGTGCCGTGACCGACTGCACCAACCACCGCGCCGCGCCCGCGCTGCGCCAGGACCGATGAAAGGCCCCCCGATGACCGAAATGACCGCGCTTGCCTATGACCGAACCGGCCCCGCGCAGGAGGTGTTGACCCTGCGCACCCTGCCCCGGCCCGCGCCGGGCCCCGGTGAGGTGCTGGTGCGGGTCCGCGTGTCCTCGGCCAACCCGTCGGACGCCAAGACCCGCGCGGGTACGCGCGGACCGGCGCCTTTTGCGCTGATCATCCCGCATTCGGATGGCGCCGGCGTTGTCGAGGCTGTGGGCGACGGGGTCGATGCTGCGCGGATCGGCCAGCGCGTCTGGCTGTGGAACGCCGCCTTTCGCCGCCCTTTCGGCACCGCTGCCCAGTATGTCGCCCTGCCCGCCGCGCAGGCCGTCCCCTTGCCCGACACCGCGGCAGACGCCGCCGGGGCAATGATGGGCATCCCCGGCATGACAGCGCACCGCGCGCTGTTTGCCGATGGACCGATCACCGGGCAGGACGTGCTGGTGACCGGCGGTGCGGGCGCGGTTGGAGCCTATGCCGTACAGATGGCGCGGCTCGGTGGAGCCGGGCGGGTCATCGCGACCTGCTCGGCGGCAAAGGCCGGGCACGCGCGGGCGATGGGGGCGGATGCGGTGATCAACTACCGCGACCCGGACGCCGCCGCGCAGATCCTTGCGGCCAGTGGCGGTGGCGTGGACCGGATCGTCGAGGTCGAGTTTGGCGGCAACCTGCCCATTACCCGACAGGTTCTGCGCGAGAATGGCACGGTTGCCACCTATGGCTCGATGGCGGTGCCGGAACCCGCCTTGCCGTTTTATCCGATGATGTTCGCAAGCCAGACACTGCGGATGATCCTGGTCTATGTGCTGCCGCCAGTCGCGCGGTCCGCCGCGCTCGCCGACATCACCCGCTGGTTGGCCGCGGGAGCGCTGCAGCACCCGGTCGCAATGCACGTGCCGATGGCCGAGGGTTGGAAGGCGCATGAAGCCTGCGAGAACACCGCGCGTGTAGGTGGCGCGCTGATCGACATCGACTGACCCCAAGGACGGCGTGGTTAACAAACCCTTAACGCCCCTCTTTGCTCTGAAAATATCCTCGGGGGTGAATTCGGCGTTAGCCGAAGAGGGGGCTGAAGGCCCCCTTGCCCGTCCACCACCGGAACGCCGCTACTCCTGCTCGCGCTGATGCCCGTCCAGTTCGCGCCGCGCCTTCTCAGTCCGCGCCGCCTCAAGTGAGGCCTGCGCCTTGCTCACCCCGTGCTTGGCCGCCGAGACCGCACCCTGCGCCCTGCCCTCGTCGCGCGCGGCCTGTTTGCGGCGGGTGCGCAGGTTGATCACCTTGGCCATTAAAGGCTCGCCGCGCGGAAGGTGTCACATTGCGCCGGGTCGCCCGCGCGGTAGCCGGCAAAGAACCAGTTCTGGCGCTGCTCGGAGGTGCCATGCGTGAAGCTGTCAGGCACCACGCGCCCGCCCGCTGCCCGTTGCAGCGCGTCGTCGCCGATGCGCGCGGCTGTGGCCAGCGCCTGCCGTATGTCAGCCTCGGTCACCGCCAGTCGGTCGGCGGCGTTATGCGCCCAGACCCCAGCGTAGCAGTCGGCCTGCAATTCGATGCGCACCGACAGCGCGTTCGACTCGCGCTCGCTGGCGCGTTCGCGCTGGGCGTTGACCTGACCCAGTATGCCGGTCAGGTTTTGGACGTGATGCGCGACCTCATGGGCGATGACATAGGCATTGGCGAATTCGCCGCCCGCGTTCAGCTGCTGCTCCATGACGCGGAAGAAATCGGTGTCCAGATACACCTTGCGGTCACCGGGGCAATAGAATGGCCCCATCGCCGATTGCGCCATGCCGCAGGCCGAGGTCGTGCCGCCTTGATACAGCACCAGCGTCGTCGGCGTATAGCGCTGGCCCGAGCTCTGGAAGATCCCGGTCCATACCTGTTCGGTCTCGGCCAGAATGGTGGCGACAAAGGCCTCCTGATCGTCGTCAATGGTGTTGGGGCCGCTTTGTTGCGGCGCGCTGGCGACCGGACCGCTTCCCGAACCACCGACCAGGCCCGACACGTCCACACCGAAATAAGCGCCGATCAGCAGGACGATGATCGTGGCACCAATGCCCAGCCCACCGCCGCGTCGACCACCGCCGCCGCCGATACGGATGCCCGGCAACCCGCCCGAACGGCGTCCACCGCCTGAGCGGCGACGGTCTTCGATGTTGCTGCTGGTTCTCTTGCCGCGCCACTGCATGATCGGTCTCTCCACACTGCGGGGGTCATGTTGCCGCAGCCCCGGTGAATGTCAAACGCCGGGACAGGCCCCCGGGTTCCCGGCGACGCAAAAAGGGCGGCCCCATGGACCGCCCTTCGCTGTCATTCGCGTCAGATCAGCCCTTGGGGCCGATCATATCCTCGGGCCGGACGATCCGGTCGAAGGTTTCGGCATCGACGAAGCCCAGAGCGATGGCTTCCTCTTTCAGCGTGGTGCCGTTCTTGTGCGCGGTCTTGGCGACTTTGGTGGCGTTGTCATAGCCGATGGTCGGCGCCAGTGCCGTCACCAGCATCAGCGATTCCTTCATCAGCTTGTCGATGCGCGCGATATTGGCCTGCGTGCCCACCACCATATTGTCGGTGAAGGCCGACGCCGAGTCGCCCAGCAACTGCATGGATTGCAGCACGTTGTAGCTCATCATCGGGTTATAGACGTTCAGCTCGAAATGGCCTTGGCTGCCGGCAAAACCGACCGCCGCGTCATTGCCCATCACATGCGCGCAGACCATGGTCAGCGCCTCGGCCTGCGTCGGGTTCACCTTGCCCGGCATGATCGATGAGCCGGGCTCGTTCTCCGGCAGGATCAATTCGCCCAGACCCGAGCGCGGGCCCGAGCCCAGAAGGCGCATGTCGTTGGCGATCTTGAACAGCGAGGCGGCAACGGTTTTCAGCGCGCCCGAGAACATGACCATCGCGTCATGGGCGGCCAGCGCCTCGAACTTGTTGGGGGCGGTGACGAAGGGCAGATCCGTGATCTGCGCCATATTCCGGGCGACCATCTCGGCCCAGCCCTTTTGCGTGTTCAGCCCGGTGCCGACCGCCGTGCCGCCCTGCGCCAGCTCATAGATGTCACCAAGGCAGGCTTCGACCCGCTCGATGCCCTTCTTGACCTGATGGGTATAGCCACCGAATTCCTGACCCAGCGTCAGAGGGGTCGCATCCTGCGTGTGGGTGCGGCCGATCTTGATGATATCCTTGAACTCTTCGGACTTGGCAGCCAGCGCGTCGTGCAGTTTGTGCAGCCCCGGCAGCAGCACATCGCGCGCCTGCATGGCGATGGCGACATGCATCGCGGTCGGGAAGGTGTCGTTCGAGGACTGCCCCATGTTGCAATGGTCATTCGGGTGGACGGGCTTTTTCGAGCCCATCTCGCCGCCCAGCATCTCGATCGCGCGGTTCGAGATGACCTCGTTGGCGTTCATGTTCGACTGGGTGCCCGAGCCGGTCTGCCAGACGACCAACGGGAAGTTGTCGTCGAACTTGCCGTCGATCACTTCGCCAGCGGCCTCGATGATCGTGTCGGCGATGCGGGCGTCCATCGTGCCCAGTTCCTTGTTGGCCATCGCGCAGGCCTTTTTCACCACGCCCAAAGCGCGGATGATCGGAACCGGCTGACGCTCCCAGCCGATCGGAAAGTTCAGGATCGAGCGCTGGGTCTGCGCGCCCCAGTATTTGTCGGCGGGAACTTCCAGCGGACCGAAGCTGTCGGTCTCGGTGCGGGTGGCGGTCATGGCGGCACTCTCCTGCATGGGTTTGCGCCCTCTTAGCCAGAGCGCGCGGGAAAATCAATCGGCATACCTTTGTATGCAAACCCTTGAAACGCCTCGGCTGCTTCTTGCCGTCAAGTCCCCTGCGATCACCATGTGTTGAGACTGCATCACAGTTGGGGCGGCCCTGTTGCCTGAATCGGCGGATTGTTGCAACGTGGCAAAAATATGCCCTGCCCTGTGCGGGGAAACCCGATTTTCAGGAGCAATACATTGATCACGACAGACTTCCTGGCCCGCCTGGGCGCTGCTGCAACCGTTGCGGCGCTGGGCTTGGGGGCCACGATTCTGCCTGCTGCGGCCGACACGATGGCCCCCTGGTATGCACCCGCCGCAACCCGCGCCGCGCAATTTGCCGATTTCCGCGAAGATTACCGTCGCACCGTTGTCGAATTTCAACCCTTCCGCGCCGAACTGACCGGCATTGCCGCCGATGGCACGCCGCTACGCCTGACCTCGCTGAACCCCTATGTGAACGCGTGGTTCGTGCTGGAAACCGGCGAGGGCCGCAATGCGCGCTCGTGGCATCTGGAGAACGCCGCGCCCGAGCTGTTCACGGTCTCGCTGGCCACGGACGGGCGCGCGCTGGTGATCGAAAGCGAAGCGGGCACTGTGACCTGCGCTCCCTGGGAGGGGGATCTGCAAACCGCACGCGACAGCGGTCTTCCCTATTCGCCGATCTGCGAACAGCGGATGTTCTTGCGCAACCGCGGCTCGGGCAGCCGCACGACGCGTGAGGCTGTGACCGAATTCCTGCGCGATTACGTACCTTTTGGCGAGAGCCTGATCAACGTGATCAAGGACACGCTGTATGAGGACGCCTATCTCACCACCGCGCAGACCATGGATGCGGCCGAAGCCGGCTCGGTGGTCAACGCGCTGGGTCAGGCCGACTTGCGCTCGCATCCGGTGATGCGCTCGAACCTGCGGGTCGATCTGGTCGGTGCCGAAAGCACGCAGATGGAGGCGGGGGCCTGGTACGCCGTGCAGAACGCGCCGGGCATCTACGCCAGCGTCGTGCAGCCCGGCATGGTCAGCCAGGACGTGCTGGCGGTACCGGGGGCGAACGGGATGGACGGGGTCGAGAACCGCTCGGACGTGCATATGTGGGCCTTCGACATGTCGCGCTTCGATCTGCGCTACGAGATCGGCACCTCGCACCCCGAGGTCGACTGGTCGCCCCGCCCTTCCGGCGCAGGCCGCGACTATAACCTGCCCGGGCCGGATGGCTTTGGCACGGTCGAGCCGCTGCAGATGACCGGCATGATGAACCCGGTGTTCATGGACCGACTGGCCGGGATCTTCGCCGGGGGCTTCAAACGCGACCACGGCGCGTGGCGGCTGACGGATTACGCCTATACCAACCACGGCCACCATTATGGTTTCGTGGTGAATGGCGTGGTGCTGTCGCGCCTTCAGCCGGGTCTGGCGACGCTCTATGTGCTGCAGGACGGCACGGTGCATATGGACATCTGGTCCGAGCAGCTGGATTTCATGCTGCCCCATATCCGCTTTGCCCGCCAGAACGGCACGCCGCTGGTCGAGCGCAACGCTGACGGCGTGGGCGTTCCGGGCAGTCAGGTCCGTAGCTGGATGGGCGGCAACTGGTCGGGCAGCGCCGAGGCGCAACTGCGCACCCTGCGCTCGGGCGTGTGCATGCGCACGGTCGATGACCGGCAGTTCCTGATCTATGCGGTGTTCATGTCGGCGACCCCCTCGGCCATGACCCGGGTGTTTCAGGCCTATCACTGCGACATGGCGATGCTGCTCGACATGAACTCGCTCGACCTGACCTATTCGGCGATCTACCCGCGCGAACCGGGGTCCGAGGACTTCTCGATCGTGCATCTGGACCGCCGCATGGCCGAAAGCGACTCGCGCCACCGCGATGGCACGCCGATGGGCCGCTTCATCGAGTTTTCAGACAACCGCGACTTCTTCTACCTGCTCCGCCGCTGAGAGGGACAACGCTATGAAACCGCTGGTCAAACTGGCACTGGCTCTGGGTCTTGCCCTGACGCCCGTGATGGCCTCTGCGCAAAGTCTGGCGCAGAATAACGAAACGATGTTCGCCGAGATGCAGCAGTGGCGCGGGCTGTCCGGCGCGACGTTGGACCGCATCCGCGCGATCTTCGCGCAGTCCAACATCATGGGTCAGGGCAACCCGGCCGTGACCCGCCACCCGATGACGCCCGAGCAGGCCGCGCAGCGGCAGGGTGGCACCGTGGACTCGGTGCGCCGCGCGTATCGCAACGCCCGGTTTGAGCGGATCTGCGGCCACCCCTATGAGGTGCCGCTCTACAACCCCGAGACAGAGACGCCCGAAGACGCCCGCGTCTGCGCCTTCATGTTTGAATATCCCAACGTGCCGCTGGCCTATCCCGTGACATGGGTGCGCGCCGATCAGGTGGTTGCCTTGTGCGCCGCCGAAGGCGCGCGCATTGGCGATGCGCATGAATGGGAAGGCGCTGCCGCCGGCCAGCTTCTGCCGCCGGACTACCAGTTCCAGCTGGGCAGCCAGCAGGCGATGCGCGCCTGGCACAACCGGCATTACGCCAACCAGTCGAACGTCTTCTCGATCGGCCAATGGCGCTCGGGCGTCTGCGCGACGGGAAGCTCCAAGACGCCGGGCTGCAATGGGGGCTCGTTCTCGGGCTGCGGGTCGAACACCTATCCGGCGGGCAGCTTTCCACAATGCCACTCGCCGCTGGGGGTCTATGACATCGATGGCAACGCCGCCGAACACATGAACCTGCCGCTGGCCGAGGATCAGATGGCCTCGCGCGGGTCGACCACGCTGGGCGTGACCGAGATGAAGGGGTCGTGGTTCATCTGGGATCAGGTTCGCGCGCATGAGCACTGGGCCCGCTGGCGCGCCCCGTTCTGGCATGGCACGCGGGTGCTGTCGCGCTCGAGCCATGCGAATTATCACCTCGGCTTCCGCTGCTTTCGCGACATTCGGTGAGCCTGCAACTGCGGCGCTCGGGGGCATCGAGCCCCTTCGCGCCGCATGGGCTGCCGCCCAAACCCGCTTGAAGGGGGGCGCACGCGCCCCCCTTCAAAATCCCCCCGTGGATATTTTCAGACAGAAAATGAAGCAGGGTTACCGAAGTCTTATCATCTGTCTTTAAATATCCTGGGGGGTGAATTGGCCGTCAGGCCAAGAGGGGGGCAAGGCCCCCCTGCCCGGTCGCGTGAGGGCGCGGCGGCGACAGCCGACAGGGGCCGAGGGCGAAACCCCGCCTATGTTCCGTGGCTGCGGTCGTAGCCATTTGGCTCCGGCGGCGTCCAGTCGGCCAGCGCCTGCGGCGGCGTCGCGAAGACGTCGACCAACAGCGGATGGCACGCGGCGGTGTCCGAGGAATGCTCGGCCCCGCAATCACCGCCCGGACAGGCCGAAAGCACCCCCAGCAGATCGATCTCGGCGAAGAACTCCAGATAATCGCCGGGGCGCACCGGGCTGGCTTTCATGAAATACTGTCCCGTATCGGGCGTAAACCCCGTGCACATGAAGACGTTAAGCACATCATGCACCAGCGCTTCGGCGTCCTGGAGTCCCTCGGCGGCCAGTGCCCGGGTCAGGTTTGAATGGCAGCAATGGTGATACTGATCACCCCCCGACAGCTGCCAATGGGTATAGGGATCGCAGCGGGTGCCGATCACGTCATGCACCCTGCCACCGAACGCATCGACGCCGTACCAGCCCAGCGTATCCTCGACGAGTGTTGCCATCGGGCGCAGGAAGGGAAAGCCGGACCACATCCTGTCGCCGACCTTCAGGTGGGTACCCTGCAGAGCGCGGGTTTTGCCTGAGTAGAAACGCTCAAGCGGGTTGGTGGCGTTGAACAGGTTCAGATCGCCCACCTGGGGCTCGCCGGTGCAGGTGATGCGAAAGAACCCGCCGGCTGGAACCCGGAACGCCGCCGCGTCGCGGGCGGGTACAAGGCACTGCGAAACCGGGCGGGCCTGCGCGCGCGCCTGCGCGTACAGCGCCAGCGGCGGTTGCGATAAAGCCTGCGTCGGATAGCAGATCACCGGCGCAATGGCGCGGCGGGCCTCGGCGTCGGCCGGTGCCGGCGGTGCTGCGTGGAGCGGCGGGATGGCTGTCATGCGGACCTCAAACTTGCCGCCCCAGCGTGGCCGTTGTGACGCCTTTACGCAAGAGTCACAGAAACAGGCAAATTCAAGATGTAAGCTGCCTGAGACCCTGCTATGCTCGTTTAACGTGTTCGCCTTTGGAAAAGTACCCGATGGACGATGGCTCTCGGCAATCGAGCCCTTCTCACCGCTCCGCTGACACTGCCCAAGAGCTGGTCATTGACGCTCTGGGGCAGCTTTTGCGTAGCAGTCCGGGCGACCTTGATGCAACAATCACCCAGATCTTGCAGCGCCTTTGCGTGATGGCGCGTGCCGATTGCGGCGTGTTGTACCAGCCCCAAGGCACCGGCTGGTGCGCCAGTCACGGCCCGCTGCAGGACGGCGCTGTCGTGCCGCTGGAATGCCTGGTGCGTGACCCTGACGCCTTTGCGGCGGGCGAAGCCATGGCCTTGCAGGACGTTGGCTCTCTGCCGACAGGGCCGTTGCGCACGGCGCTTGAGGCGCGTGGCATTCGCTCGTCGGTGGTCATTCCGATGCTGCAAGACGCTACGTTGAGCGGGCTGATTGCGCTCGACTATATCCACCAGCCCAGCTGTGGCTCGACGCGCGACTTGTGGCTGATCCAGTCGCTGGCCGATGGCATCCTGGCCGCTTTGGGTCGGCGGCGGACGGAGTGCGAGCTTCAGGCCTCGCGCAGCGAGCAGGCCTCGACGCTGGAGCGGCTGCGCGCGACCCTCGCGGCGACGCCGGAACTGGTGCTCGAGATGGATGCCGACGGCACCTGCATCGATTTTCACTGCGGCTCTCCCGAGCTTCTGGAGATTTCGCCCTCATCGACACTGGGGCAGGCACTGGAGGACAGTGTTCCTGCCGCCGTCGCCAAATTGCAGCGCGATGGGATGGCGCGGGCGCGGGTCGAGGGGACCGCAGCGGTGCCCCGCTATTCGATCGACCATGCCGACAAGACGCGCTGGTATGACACGATTATTTCGCACCGGACCAAGGGCAGCGGCCAGTACGGTTACGTCTTCCGCATCCGCGACGTCACCGAAGATCATCAGCGTGAAGCCGAGAACGCGATGCTGATCGAAATCTCGCGCAGCATGACCAATCTTGTCATGGTGCTGGACGAGGATCTCAACGTCATCTGGGCCAATCCGGCGATGGAGAAGCGTTCGGGGTGGGCACTGGAGGAGTTGCGCGGCGGTTCGGTGTCGACCTTCCTTGATCCTCTGGCGGACGAGGCGACCATGGACCGCATCCGCGATGCGATGCGGGCGCGTGTCACCTACACCACCGATTTGCTGCGCCACGACCGCAAGGGCGCACCCTATTGGGTGGATGTCACCGTCCAGCCGATGCAGGATCGCGCGGGGATGCCACAGGGCTTTCTGATCATCGAGAACGACATCACCGCGCTCAAGCGCCATGAGGCCGATCTCGAACGCACCATCGCGCAGGGGCGGCAATCTCATGACCGGCTGCACGCTGCGATTGAATCGCTGCAGGACGGATTCTCCTATTACGATGCTGACGACCGGCTGGTGCTGTGCAACGAGCGGTATCGCCAATCGACGCCGCGCACCGCCGCCATGCTCAAACCCGGTGTGCGTTTTGAAGACGTGATCCGGGCCGGCCTGTATCATGGCGAGTTCCCCGATGCGGTCGGGAACGAAGACGCGTGGCTGGCCGAGCGGATGGAAAAGCACCGCTTGCCCTATAACCGCATGGAGTTGCTGCTCAAAGACGGACGCTATGTCCGTGTGTTCGAACGCCAGACGCCCGAAGGCGGGCGCGTCAGTCTGCGGGTCGATGTCACGGCGATGAAGGAAGCCGAGCAGCGGATGAACGACATCATTGTCGGCGCCGGTGTCGGCACCTGGGATCTGGATCTGCTGCGGAGCGAGACCACCATCAACGAGCACTGGCGCTCGATGCTGGGATGGAGCGGCCCGTTCGACCATGTGCTGACCCGTGAGAACTGGGTTGCCCCATTCCACCCCGACGACAACGACATGATGCGCGAACACCTGCGCGCGGTGATCAACGGGACCCGCGACGCGGTCGAGCTGGAGGTTCGCCTGCGCCACGCCAACGGCCATTGGGTGCATGTGCTGGTCCGTGGACGGATCAGCGCGCGCGACCACGAAGGTAATCCGTTGCGCATCAGCGGTTTGGGCTTCGACATGACCGGCCGCCGCCACGCCGAAGAGCGGCTGCGGGCAATTCTGGAATCGTCCTCGGTTGCGACATGGCAGCTTGATTGCGAAACCGGTCGCGTCGTCATCGACGAGCAATACGCCGCGATGATCGGCTATCATCTGGACGAATTGGTGCCCTGGACGCGCGACAAGTTCGATGCACTGGTCCATCCCGACGACCTGCCGCAGTTGCGCAGTGGCGTCTCCAGCATCTACGGGGCGGACACCGCCAATGTCGGCCACGAATTCCGCATTCGTCACCGCGACGGGCGCTGGGTCTGGGTAATGTCGCACATACGGGTGCAACGCTGGACATCGCCGGGTGTGCCCGCCGAAGAAACCGGCATCCATATCGACATCACCGAGCGCAAGATGCGCGAGGCTGCGCTGGCCGATGCCAAACTGCGGCTGGAAGAGGCGCTCGAAGCGCGGCGCGAATCCGAGCAGCGCTATTCCGATATTGCCGAGGCCAGCGATGAATGGTTCTGGGAGGTCGCGCCGGGTCGCAAGATCACCCACCTGACCGCCGGGTTCGAGCGCACGACGGGCATTCCCGTCGACCGCATTCTCAATCGCGGGCTGGAAGAGCTGGGGGTCACGCCCGATTCCGACAGTGCCTTGGGCGATTGGGAGCGGCTGGCGCGCAACGTCATGGCCCGCGAGAAGCTGACCGATTTCCTGTTTCGCCTGCGCCCCGGCCGCAACGCCGATCCGATCTGGCTGCGCATCAGCGGCGCGCCCTTCTTCAACGCTGCGGGCCAGTATGCGGGCTATCGCGGTGTCGGCACCAATGTCAGCGCGCTGATCGCCGCCACCGAAAAGGCCGAGGCTGCGAGCCACGCCAAATCACGCTTCCTGGCCAACATGAGCCACGAGTTGCGCACCCCGCTGACCGGCGTGCTGGGCATGGCCGAGCTTCTGGGCGAAACCGAGGTCGCGCCCTATCAGCGTGACATGATCAACACCATTCGCGATTCCGGCGAGGGGCTGCTGGCGATCCTCAACGACATCCTCGATCTGGCGAAGATCGAAGCGGGCAAGATGATGATCGAGCATCAACCCTTCAGCCCAACCGAGCTGCTGGGCCGGGTCCGCGCGCTGTTCCTGCCCCGGGCCGAAGCCGGGGGGCTGGCGCTGCGCATCCATGTCGACCCCGACTGCCAGGCACCGCGCATGGGCGATGCCAATCGACTGTTGCAAGTGCTCAACAATCTGGTCGGCAACGCGCTGAAATTCACCGAATCCGGCAGCATTGACGTCAGTGTCCGGCCTGATCCGGTCGCGAAGGACTCGCTGCGCTTCGAAGTGCGCGACACCGGCATCGGCATGTCGCCCGAGCAGACGGCCAAAGTGTTCGAGGAATTCGAGCAGGCCGAAACTTCGACCGCGCGGCGCTATGGCGGCACCGGGCTGGGCCTGTCGATCACGCGCAAGCTGGCGGTGCTGATGGGCGGCTCGATCACGCTGGACAGTGTGGCGGGACAAGGCACGCATCTGGTGATGACGGTCCCTGCCCCGCGGCTGTCCGACGATGACAAGGCGGGCGCCGTTCTGCATGTCGGCGGTGTCGCCATGGGGGGTGGTGCCAGTCAGCAACCCGGCATCGACTTTACCGGGATGCGCATGCTTGTCGCCGATGACAACCACACCAACCGCCGCATTCTGGAATCCATGCTGGGGGCTATGGGCATCAGCGTCACGCTGGCCGAAGACGGTCAGGATGCCTGCGACAAGTTCCTGCCGGGCGCCTTTGATGTGATCCTGCTCGACATCTCGATGCCCGGTCTGGACGGCACCGGTGCGCTGGCGGCGATCCGCATGCGCGAGGCCGAGGCCGGGATCGTGCCGGTTCCGGCGCTGGCCGTGACCGCCAATGCGATGCAGCACCAGATCGACGAATATCTGGCTGCGGGCTTTACCGGGCACGTCGCCAAGCCCTTCCGCCGCGAAACCCTGACGCGGGCACTGACACTGGCGGTCGCGGGCTGATACGCGCCCCCTTTTCTTTGTCTGCGTCCGGCCCTAAGCGGGTTTCAGGGCAGCGGAGGCACGCATGGCAATCTTGCTTGGGGTCGATACGGGCGGAACCTATACCGATGCCGTCCTTCTGGACGACACGGCGCAGGCGATCCGCGCGCATGCCAAGGCGCTGACCTCGCGCCCGGATCTGGCGCAGGGCATCGGCGGCGCGATTGACGCGGTGCTGGCGCAGGCGACGGATCTTACCCCCGCCGATGTGGCGATGGTGGCGCTGTCCACCACGCTGGCCACCAATGCGCTGGTCGAGGGGCAAGGCGCAAGGGCCGCGCTGGTGCTGATCGGTTTCGATGGCGGCGACCGTGCCCGCGCCGGGCTGACCGAGGCTTTGGGCGAAGATCCCCTCATTGCGCTGGCCGGTGGCCATTCCCATGCCGGCGGCGAAGCCGCGCCGCTGGATCTGGCCGCGCTGGAACAGGCACTCTCCGCGCTGCCCAAAGGCATCAGCGCCATCGCCGTCGCCGCCCAGTTCGCCACCCGCAACCCCGCGCATGAGATCGCCGCCCGCACCTTGATCCGCGCCCTGACCGGCCTGCCGGTGACCTGCTCGCACGAGCTCAGTGCCGGGTTGAACGGCCCCAAACGCGCGCTGACCGCGCTGTTGAACGCGCGGCTGGTAGCGATGATCGACCGGCTGATTGCCAGTTGCGAGGGGCATCTGGCTCGGCTGGGCATCACCGCGCCGCTGATGGTGGTGCGCGGTGACGGCGCGCTGGTCTCAGCCGCGCTGGTGCGCGAGCGGCCCATCGAGACGATTCTCAGCGGCCCGGCCGCGTCGATTGCCGGGGCGGCCTGGCTGACCGGGCTGAAGGATGCGCTGGTGTCGGACATCGGCGGCACCACCACCGATGTGTGCCTGCTGCGCGACGGCAAGCCGTCCATTGACCCGCAGGGCGCGCGTGTCGGCGGCTGGCGCACGATGGTCGAAGCCGTGGCGATGCGCACCACCGGGCTGGGCGGCGACAGCGCCGTGCAGATCCGCGAGGGGTTGGAGGGCGGTCTGACCCTCGGCCCCCGCCGCGTGATGCCCATGTCGCTGGCCGCCGCGCAACACCCGGATCTGGTGCACCGGATGCTGGATGAAGCGTTGGGCCGCGATCCGTCGCCCGAGGAAACATGGCGGCTGGCGCTCCCCCTGTTCACCACCCTGCCCGCCGGCCTGTCTGTCCGCGATGCCGCGGTGGCCGAACGGCTGCTTGACGGTCCGCAGCGGGTGTCTGCGCTGATCCGCACCCGCCTTGAGGGCCCGGCGCTGATGCGGCTGGTACAGGCCGGGCATGTGATGCTGGCCGGGCCAACCCCGTCAGACGCCGCGCATGTGCTGGGACGACAAAGCGGCTGGGACGGTGCTGCGGCGCATAAGGCGCTGACCCTGCTGGCCCGGCGACGCACCGGCAACGGCGAACGGCTGGCGGCGGATGCGGCGGCGATGGCACAACAGATCGTCGATCAGCTGACCCGGCAGACGGTCGAGTGCCTGCTGGAAGCCGCTTTCGCCGAAGATCCCCGCGACTGGCCCCTGCCGCCAGAAACCCTCGCCCGCCACCCGCTGACTGAGGCCGCGCTGAGCCGCGCACCCAGCCTTGTCCGGCTCGAGGCGCGGCTGGGTGTCCCGGTGATTGGCTTGGGCGCTTCGGCCGGATGCTATTACGGCGCAGTCGGTGAGCGACTGGGCTGCGACATGGTCGTGCCGGAATTCGCCGGTGTCGCCAATGCGTTGGGCGCTGTGGTCGGTCAGGTCTCGATGCACGCCGAGGGTCAGGTGACCGTGCCCGGACCCGGCGCGTTCCTTGCCCATCTGTCGGACGGCCCTGCCCGCTACACCACCGTCGAGGCCGCCGTCGAGGCACTGACAGGGGATCTGACCGCCCAATCGCGCGCCCGCGCCCAAGCCGCCGGCGTCCCCGATCCCCGCGTGCAAACCACCCGCGAAGACATCGGGGCCGAGATCGAAGGCCAGCCCCTGCTTGTCGAAATCCGCCTGCGCGTCACCGCTTCGGGCCGCCCGCGCATTGCGACAGGGTGATCTTGCAGACCGCGCGCTGCCCGGCTAAGAGGCGTAGAACGGAAGTGTGGCCGAGTGGTTTAAGGCTCTAGTCTTGAAAACTAGCGTACGGGGAACCGTACCGTGGGTTCGAATCCCACCGCTTCCGCCACTTGCACATTGCAAAGCCGAAAGCAGGTCCCTCGCGGGGCCTTTTTCATTATGTGCCAAAGTGGCTTGAAGAACTTGGACCGTGACCTGCGGTTCTCAAGTGTGTCGGCGCTGTTTCGTTCCGAAGGCCTCGTCATCATGATGACGAAGCGCTCTTCACGATCGAGAAGACGTTCGATCTGACGCGTGGTCGTGTTGCGTTCCAGGACCCTCACCAATGGATATTCGCTAAGATCGAGCATCATGGCTGCGCCCTCCGACCCACCGAGGCAATATAGCCAACGGGCCTGATGAGTGCAGCATCCATACCGGCACAGCAGGAGTATTCGCGCGTGTCCAGCCGCGATACCAGAGCGACCTGGGCGAGCGTGTTGACGAACAGACGTTCGCCAATCGGGCGGCGCTCGTTTTCATAGGTGTCCAGCAGGCTTGCGGGTGCTTTCTCTCGGATCACGGCCGCCAGCTTCCAGCCCAGATTCATTGCATCCTGCAGGCCGACATTCAGTCCCTGCCCCCCATGGGTGCACGGATATGGGCCGCGTCGCCAACGAGAAACAGCCGACCCTTGCCATAATGCGTCGCGAGCCGCGTTTCATCGCTGACCGATACGCCACGACACAAGATCTACCGGAGGCGATGGCGCGAAGCCTGCGCGACGCCTTGCTCAAGGTCCGCGACGGTGCGCGGGTCTTTTCAGGATCCTATGCCCCGACGCCGAGCGTGCCAGGCTTCTCAGACCGGCTGATTACCGCGGCATTGGCGCAGGGCCTCCATGGGCTGCTGAGCATGAAGTCCCCTTAGCCGCCAAACTCGTTAACTTTCAAAGCCAGAACATGACAGCTGCCGCGAGGGCGACGGCGGACAGAAAGACCTCGGGCACCTGTAGCAACGGGGTGCCAGTCCTTGAGCTTGCCGACCATGATCGGGCGGCCGTTCGCGTCGGTAACGGCCGCCCGATCAGGCTGCCACGCCTCGCTTTTTCAACCGCGGGCTCAAAGCCGTGCGGTGAACCTTGAAATACTTGCGCAGGCTTAATCGAACGCATGACCTTCGCCTGCTCACATCGATCATCCACCCACGGCTTACTGTGGCTCTTTTGAAAGAGCGGCCGCAGCCGGCCCTCTGCTCGTCGCTCAGCCGGAAAGAGATAGCTCATCATGCCCCCATCAGTTCGGGAGCGTGAATAACGCCGGCATGGAGGTCGCAAGCCGAATAATGGGTTCAGCGCCAAGGGATCGAAGGGATCTCCCCCCCATCCATCCAGCAGCACAGGTGCAGTGCCAAACTGCCGACAGGTCAGCAGTCGTGACGTGACAGCCGCAAGGACGGGCCTTGTCATCGCCAACGCCGCGCCGTCCGTTTTCCGACGTCGGCGCAACAGCATGTTGCGTTCAGCCATCTTTCCTTTCCGGTCAGAACCTGCAGATTAACGACGGATCGCATGAAGGTCTGAATTGACCGCTGACGAAAGGAACACAGTATGAAGATCACCGGATTCAAGACAGACACAGGCGTCCAGATCGGCCGTATCGAGGGTGACATGATCGTGCCACTGGGACCGATCGCAGACTTTTGGGACGACCCTGCCAAGGCCACCGAAAGCGCAGCGCCTGTCCCACTGTCCGCCGCCACCCTCTGCCCGGCAATCCCGCGCACCGGCAAGGTGATCTGCATCGGTCTGAACTACCGCGCGCATGCCGAGGAAGCGGGCATGGCGATCCCGACCACACCCGTCGTCTTCAGCCGCTGGACCGAGACCCTGATCGCGGATGGCGAGCCGTCGCCGGTGTCCGGCCAAGCCTATGACTGGGAGGCGGAGATGGGCGTGGTGATCGGGCAAAAGACGAGGGCCGCCGATGCCGCCTCGGCGCTGGAGTCCGTGTTTGGCTATTGCACGTTCAACGATCTGAGCAACCGCGCCTTGCAGCTGGAAACCGCGCAATGGACGCTGGGCAAGAATATCGACCGCTCAGGCCCGGTGGGTGCTATCGTCAGCGCGGACGAGGCAGGCAACCCTGCCGAGGGCTGGCAGGTGACCTGCGACGTGAACGGGGAACGGGTGCAAGACGGAAACACCGCCGATTTCATCTTTACCGTGCCCGAGATCATCGCCTGTGTCTCGCGCCAGATGACGCTGAACCCGGGCGATCTGATCATCACCGGCACGCCTGCCGGGGTCGGCATGGGGATGAAACCGCAACGCTACCTCAAACCCGGCGACGTGGTGCGGGTCGAGGTTCAAGGGCTGGGAGCCGTCACCACGCCGATTACCGCCTGATCCACGGGCGCGGGCCAACCCCGACCGGCCTGTGCCCGACGCCCCACGAAAAGAAAACTGGAGACCGCTATGACGCAGGACCGATCACTGGCTGACAAGACGCTCTTCATCACCGGCGGGTCGCGCGGGATCGGGCTTGCGATTGCGCTGGCTGCCGCGCGCGATGGGGCCAATGTTGCCATCGCCGCCAAGACGGTGACAGCGCAGCCCACCCTGCCCGGCACGATCTATGACGCGGCCGAGGCTATCGAGGAAGCGGGCGGCAAGGCGCTGCCGCTTGTGTGCGATGTCCGCGACGAGGCGATGGTCGCGCAGGCGGTGCAGCAAACGGTCGAGCGGTTCGGTGGCATCGACATTTGCGTCAACAACGCCAGCGCGATCAACCTGTCGGGCACGCAGGATATCAGCATGAAGCGGTTCGACCTGATGCAGCAGGTCAACACGCGGGCGACGTTCATGGTGTCCAAGCTGTGTCTGCCGCATCTGAGGAAATCGGCCAACCCGCATATTCTGGTGCTCTCGCCGCCGCTGGACCTGCAGGGCAAGTGGTTCAAGGATCACCCGGCCTATACGCTGTCGAAATTCGGCATGTCGCTATGCGTGCTGGGGCTGAGCGCGGAACTCGCACCCGCAGGGATCGCGGTCAACGCGCTCTGGCCGATGACAGCCATCGACACCGCCGCCGTGCGCAACCTGCTGGGCGGTGCGGCGCTGGCCTCGGTCAGCCGGACGCCGCAAATCATGGCGGACGCGGCGCATGCGATCCTGACGCGGGACGCGCGCGCATCGACGGGGATGTTCTTTATCGATGAAGAGGTTCTGCGCGCCGAGGGTGTCACCGACTTCGATCGCTACACTGTCTCGCCCGGCTCGGCACTGGCGCGCGATCTGTTCGTGCCGGATGCCTCGGCGGACCGGTCGGTGGCCACGCTGATCAATTCGCTGTCGGGGATGTAGTCCAGAGCCGGGTCAGGCGCGCCCCTCACCCATCGACCGGCGAACTGGGATTGGCCAGCAACGCGTTCATGTCATCCAGCGCCTTGAGAAAGAGCTCGTCAGAGGCGCAGGTATTGACCGACAGACGCACGGCATTCGGCGCGCTGCAATTGGGCAGGGCGAATTCATCGGCGGGCTTGATCAGGATGTCGCGCTTCTCGCAGGCCATGGCGAACCGCGAGGCGCGCCATCCCTGCGGCATATTGAGATAGACAAAGGGCGCATCCTCGCGCCACCGCAGATCCCAGGCCCCCAGCGCATTGACCGCCAAACGGGTGCGCTTTGCCGTCGCCTCGATCACCCGGTCCCGGATGCCCTGCGCCGCGCCGCTGGTAATCAGCGCGTGGCACAGATCCAGTATGGGCTGCGCCACCCCGTAGAACGAGCTTTGCGCGACTTGCCGCAAGTCCTTTTCCCGTCCGACCGGGGCGATGGCATAGCCAAACCGCAAGGCTCCGCTGACAGATTTGGTCAGCGACGACACGAAATAGCTTTGTTCCGGCAACATCGACCGATAGCTGGGAATGTCACTGGGGGCGGTGGTGTGGCAATCATCCTCGATGATGGTGACATCCAGTTGCCGGGCAATCTCGGCGATCTCCTGTTTGCGCCGCAGGCTGGTGCGGATGGTGGTGGGGCTGTGCACTTCAGCCGCCGTCAGCAGGATACGGCCGCCATGCGTGCGGCAGGCCTGCTTGAAGGCTTCGGGCAGAATACCCTCGTCATCCATCGGCAGCCCGACAGTCTGCGCGCGGAGCAGGCGCGCGGCGTGGCGGGTGCCGGGATAGCCCAGCTCCTCGGTCATGATGATCGGGTTGTGACCGCTGAGTTCCGCCTGAAGCGTCAGCAGGCAACAATTCTGCGCGCCGTTGCCCAGGACGATATCCTCTGGCCCGGCACCTCCCAGGCGTTGCTGATCGACCCACGCGGTCACGGCGGTGCGGGCCTCAAGATCGGTTTCGGCGGTCGGGTAGTTGATGTGGCGCCGCCGATGGCTTTCCGCGAGCTTGATCAGCGCCGCGTCGATGATCCGCCCCTGCCCTACATCCGGCACCCGGCTGCTGCGGAAATCCACCACCGTATCGACGGGCAGATTGACCAAAGCGGTGACGCCCTCGCTTTTAACCGCGCGTCCCGCCGCAACAAAGGTGCCGCGCCCGACCTCCGCCTGAAGCCGCCCCTCTTCGGTGAGCAGCGTATACGCCCGCGCGACGGTGCCCGGCGTGACCTGCACCCGGTAGGCAAGGTCACGCACCGGCGGCAGCTTCATCCCCGGTGTCAGCTGCCCCGATGCGATGCCTTCACGCAGCGCCTGCGCCAGCGCTTTGTACTTGGCTTTTCCGGTGATCGGCCCCTCGGGCTGCCAAATTGTGTCAGGTACAATCATTTTGTAGCGCCCGCCCCGCTTCTTTTGTATCAAATGATCGTACTGATTTCGAAGATTGTGTCAACACAATACGCAAGGGATGACCCCATGTCACGTTCACTTCACGCCGCTCAACTTGCGCTCCTGAACAATCAGGCCGGCCTGCCCTCGGCAGCACGCGCGCTGATCGTCCTGGCTGTTGTGATGACCAAATGGGACCGCCACCGGCGCACGCGCAAAGCGCTTCATCGCCTTGAGCCGCATCTGTTGAAGGATATCGGGCTTTCCCGCGACGACGCCTATATCGAGGCCACCAAGCCGTTCTGGCGCGACTGAACCGGCGATGCGCAGGATTTGCGTCGGCGCATCGGGTCCGGTACACCCGTGATGCCAGAGAGCACCACGGGAGAGCACGGCATGATGATCTATGGACTGAACACCTGCGCCACATGCCAAAATGCCCGCAAAGCGCTGGAGTCGACGGGTAAAACGGTCGATTTCCGCGATATCCGGGCAGAGCCTTTGACCGAAACGGAACTGGCCGCCTTGATTGCCGAGTTTGGCGACCGGCTGGTTGATCGCAAATCCAGCGACTACCGCGGGCTCAGCGCATGGCTGAAGAACTCCGAGGCCGAGGCCCAGATTGCCGCCCAGCCCAAGCTGATGACGCGTCCGGTCATCGAGGCGGATGGCGTGTGGTATCTGGGATGGGATGACGCGGTGCAACAAGCGCTGCTGACGGATTGATCACCCAGGACACGGGCTGCGCACGACCGGGATCACCGCAACTATGGTGGCTGCGGACGCGATCGGGACCATATGGTGTGCAAGTTTGCCGCAGTGCAGGACTTCTCTCGTCCCAAGCCAAAAAAGCCCAAGGAATCACGTTCCCGTCATAGTAGCGTTTGCCCCAACAGGTTTGGGCTGAACCTGTCTTGGACTGCAACGGAACTCCGGGAACGTTTTCAATGAGTGCTTTATCTCGACTCGTGGGCAGTTTTGCCGCACGCAGCAGAAAAGAAACCACAACGCCCCTGCGTCCCGTGACAGCTCGAGCAGCGGTTCTGGGCGCGGCGATGGCCGGGATGGCTGCCACAGCCCTGCCCGCCTTGGCGCAGACGGGTTATACAGACACCTCTGCCGGACGCCCGGCGATGCGGGACGTTTCGGGGATGATCATGCTGGATTACAGCACGATCACACTGTCGAACGGCGGCGCGTTCGATCTGTTTGGCGTGCACTACATGCAGCGCGCGAATGACTGGCTGTATTACGGCGTCGGGGCTTTTGCGCCCCTCGCGCGCGGCGATTACGGCGGCTTCTTCGGGGCGGATGCGACCCTTCACATCCAGCGCCAGATTGCCGGAAACTGGTTCGCCAACGCCGGTATTTCGGTTGGCGCGGCGGCGGGCGGCGCCAGCGTGGCCGGGATCCAGAGCCTGTCGGGCGACGGGCTTTACAGCCGGGCCTATGTTGGCCTGGGCTACACCTATCGCAACCTCAGCTTCGGCGTGAACTATGCGCGGGTCGCCATCGCCGGCTCGCCGATCAACGACTCGACGATCAATTTCTTCGTGCAACGCCCGTTCTCGTTCTCGGTCGGCTCTTACGGGGACGCGGGATCGGTGGTCAGCTCGGCGGATTTCGACGCACCCGCGCATGAGAACATCCTCTCGCTTCAGTTCAACAACTTCGCGCAGATCAACCCGACGGGCAGCTATACCGGGGATATCGGCGTTGCCTCGACCCAGTTCACCCACTTCCACAGCCCGAACCTTTATTCGTTCTTTGCCGTCGATATCGGCGTCACCGGCCTGCATTGGTACAATCAGGCCCATGGCGGCATCGGCACGCGGGTGGCGCTGTCGCCGAACGTCAATCTCTATGGCCAGATCGGTCTGGGCAGCAGCGGCTGGGTGACCGATACCGTCGATACCGGCCCCGGCTTCATCATCTACCCCAAGGCCATGCTCGAATACCTGTGGGGCAACGGCGTCGGTGCGACGGTCTCTGCCGGGTACCTCTATGCACCGATGGGAACCTCGCGCAACTGGACGCTGGGTCTGGGCCTGAACTATCACCTGTCGCATTCGGAGAGCCAAGCGCGCAGCGCGCCCAACGGGCTGGACTACAGCCTGCGCGGCATTCGCCTGAACGTCTTTGGTCGCACGACGTCGAGCATCACCTACAATGGCCGCGAGAGCGATGGCATCAGCATGATCGCCGTGCAGGCTGACTATGCGCTCAACGATCACTGGTACATCGCCGGACAGATTGCGGCCGCGACGACGGCATTCCGGGGCTATGCCGGTTACGCCGAGGGCTTTGTGGGCGTCGGCTGGCAGAGCAACGCCTATGCGAATGGTCGGCTTCAGGCCTACGCGCAGCTGATGTATGGGTTGAATGATGTTGGCGTCGATGCCGCGCACGAGGTCGGCGCGTTGCTCTATCCCGCCGTTGGCGTGAGCTACCATCTCAACGAGCGCCTGTCGCTGTACAGCCAGTTGGGCGCGGCGGTGTCGCTGGGTCAGTATGTCGGATCGCATACCAACACGTTTGAGAATTACTCGATCGGCCTTGGGGTCACGTACCGCTTCTCGCTGCCGACACGCTCGTAGGGGCGGCGCACGTCCCGCTCTGCTGCGGTGGCGCGACGAACGGATTGAACAGCCACCGCTTACCCGAGCGGTGGCTGTTTGCTGCCAAGCCCCCGCACCATCGCAAGGAACGCCGCAAAGCCTGCCGACGGGTGGCGACGACCGGGGTAATACAGGCTGAAAGCCGGGCGCGGTGGCGTCCAGTCTTCGAGCAGACGGATCAGCCGACCAGAGGCGATATCCGCAGCGACATCCTGCTCGATGAAAAAGCCGATGCCCGACCCGTCAAGAACGGCTGCACGGGCGATGGCGGCCTCGTCCACGGTCAGCCGGCCCTTGGCGTCGATCTGCGCGTGCTCGCCGTCTTTCTCAAATGGCCAGCGCAAGACTGCGCCGTTCGGCAACCGCACGCGCAGGCATTCGCCAAGCGGCAGCTCGGCCGGATTGGTCGGCGTGGGGTGGGTCAACAGCCAGTGCGGCGACACCACCACCGCAAACCGCTGCGGGGTTGGCAACGGCAGCGCGATCATGTCGCGCGGCACCAGATCGGCGGGGCGGATGCCCAGATCGAACCCCTCGGCCACGATGTCGACCAGCCGCCCTTCGGTCACCAGATCGACCTGCATCCGCGGATACTGCCGCAAGAAGGCCAGGACCGTTGGTGCGATCTCGCGACCCGCCTGAACCGACGCATTGATGCGCAACATCCCCGCTGGGATGTCGCGCTGTGAACGGGCGGTGTCCATGGCCGCGTGGATCTCGGCCAGCGCCGGGGTGATCCGTTCGACAAACGCCCGACCGGCCCCGCTGAGCGACACGCTGCGGGTGGTCCGGTTGAACAAACGCACGCCCAGACTGGCCTCCAGCCGCCCGATCGTGTGCGACAGGGCCGTGGTCGACAAGCCCAGCTCCAGCGCCGCCGCGCGAAAAGATCCGTGCCGCGCGATGCTCAGCACCGCCTCAAACCCTTTCAGCCCCGTCTCGGCCATTATCCCGATCCCGTCACCACCTGATGCCGATTTATCCCGATTATCGGGCCGACCGTCGAGCCCTATCTTTCCCACAGCACAGAAAGGACAGACCCATGCAGCTTCCCGCTTCGATCCAGACCTATTTCACCGCCCAACCGCCGCAGGATGGCGTTGCCTTTGCCGCAGCTTTTACCGACGGAGCTGTCGTCCATGACGAGGGCAACCAACACCGCGGGCCTGAGGAAATCCGCCGCTGGTGGCTGGCGTCAAAGGCCAAGTACCGCCACCATGCCGAGCCCCTCTCGCTGCGCGAGGCTGACGGCGAAGCGGTGGTGCAGGCGCGGGTCACCGGTGATTTTCCCGGCAGCCCGGCGGTCCTGACCTTTACCTTCGCATTGGAAGGCGGGCGCATCGCCGCGCTGAAGATCGGCTGATCCCGCCCTGCCATGCGTGCGATTATCAAAGGCATAACTTCGGCGTATAGAGGGGGGACCACCATACCGGAGAACACGATGCAGTCTGTCACCGCCCATGGCGCAAAGATCCCCGCACTGGGGTTTGGCGTGTTTCGCATGTCCGAAGCCGAGGTCGAAGCCGTCATCCCTGCCGCATTGGAGGCCGGTTTCCGGCATTTCGACACCGCGCAGATCTATGAAAACGAGGCTGGCCTTGGCCGGGCGCTTGCCGCCGCCGGGGCGCAGCGCGACACGCTGTTTCTGACCACCAAGGTCTGGGTCTCGAACTATAGCGACGACAGGTTTCTGGCCTCGGTTGATGAAAGTCTGGAGAAGCTGGGCGTCGCGCAGGTGGATCTGCTGCTTGCCCATTGGCCCGGCGACGCGGTGCCGGTGGCGCAACAGATCGACTGGCTGAACGCGGCGCAGGCCGCGGGCAAGACGCGCTTTATCGGCGTGAGCAACTACAACCGTGCGCAACTGCGCGACGCGGTTGCGTTGAGCGCGGCACCGATCATCACCAACCAGATCGAGATGCATCCCTACCTCGATCAATCCGCCATGGTGACACTGGCGCAACAAACCGGCACCAGCCTGACCGGCTATTACGCCATGGCCAATGGCGCGGTGCCGCACGAGTCTGTGCTGGGCGAGATCGGGGCGCGCTTTGGCAAGACGGCGGCGCAGGTCGGTTTGCGCTGGATGGTGCAACAAGGGTTCATTGTGCTGTCGAAGACCGCGACGCCCGCGCGGGTGCCCGAGAATATCGACATCTTCGATTTCGCCCTCAGCGACGCTGACATGGCGACGATTGCCAGCCTCTCGCGTCGCGATGGCCGGATCGTCAGTCCGCCGGGCCTGTCGCCGGACTGGAACGCATAAGCACCACGTCAGCCCCCGGCACGCCGCGTTCGCGGGTGCTGCCGGGGGCCGGTGCCGGGGCGCGTGATCAGATCTTCTTGACCGTCGGGTCCAGCAAGACGCGGATCGACTCGCCCAATGCGTTGAAGGCCAGCGCGGTGAAGAGGATGGCAAAGCCCGGCGCGTACATCTGGGTCGGGGCGATTTCGATATAAGAATAGGCCCGCGCCAGCATGCCGCCCCAGCTGGCCTCGGGTGCCTGAACGCCCAATGACAGGAAGCTCAGCCCCGCCTCGGCCAGCAGTGCCACGGCCAGTAGCAGCGTCACCTCGACGATAACCGGCTGGATCGCGTTGGGCAGGATGTGCTTGCGGATCAGGTGGAACCGCGAGGCCCCGAAACCCACCGCCGCATCGACATAGAGCGCGCTTTTCACCACCAGCGTCTGTGCCCGCATCGTGCGCGCCAGATACGGAGCAAAGGCGAAGCCGACGGCGAGCATGGCGTTGGTCAGCCCGATCCCCAGCGCGCCGGTGATCGCAACGGCCAGCACGATCGGCGGAAAGGCCAGAATGGCGTCGATCACACGGCTGACCGCCTCATCGATCCAGCCGCCGACAAAGCCGATGAACACACCGACCGGCACGCCGATCAACACGGCGATGCCCACCGCCAGCCCGCTGGCATAGAGCGCATTGCCCGCGCCATACATCAGCCGCGACAGCGTATCGCGACCCAGATCGTCGGTGCCCAGCCAATGCTCACCCGACGGATCGGCGAGCATGTTCATGATGTTCTGGTCGGTCGGCGAATACGGCGCCAGAAACGGCGCCAGCACAGCCCCCAACACCAGAATGATGAGATAGGTCAATGCAAGCGCCGCGCGCATATCGCTGCGCATCCAGCGCCAGACCGAGAACCGCGCCGGGCCTGCCGGTACGGGGGTCGTTACCGTTGCATCTGTCATGTCGAAGCCGCCACTCTGGGATCGAGGATCGAATTGAGAACATCCACCAGCAGGTTGACGAAGATCACCAGCACCACCAACACCAGCGCCACGCCCTGCACGACGGGGAAGTCCTTGTTCAGGGCGGAATAGCTGATCAGCGAGCCGACACCGGGCACGGCAAACACCGACTCGACGATCACCGCCGACGAGAACAGCAGGTTGAACTGCAAGCCCGCGATGGTCAGCATCGTCGCTGCCACGTTGCGCAAACCATGCCGCCAGAGCACCGCCGCCGGTCTGAGCCCCTTGGCACGCAGCGTGCGGATGAACTGCGAGCTGAGCACCTCGAGCAGGGCCGAGCGCACTTGCCGCGTCAGCACCGCCGTGACGTTGGTCGACAACGCCAGTGCCGGAAGCGTGGCGTAATAGATCGCGCCCAGCGGGTCTTCAAAGATCGAAACCGCCCCGGTTGCCGGGAACAGTCTCCAGTCAAGGGCCAGAGCGGAAACAAGGATGATACCGAGCCAGAAGTTCGGCACCGCGACGCCCAGCGACGCGAGGCTGGTAATCGCCTTGTCCAGCCGCGTGCCCTGCCGGGTCGCGGCCAGAATCCCCAAGGGGATCCCGGTAATCGCACCCAGAAACAGCGCGTAGAAAACCAAGAGCAGCGTATGGGGAAGGCGCATGCTGATCAGGCGGCTGACCTCTTCATTCGAGAACAGCGAACGGCCTAAATCGAAGTGCAGCGCGTTCCACAACCAGTGCCCGTATTGCACCCAGAACGGCTGATCGAAGCCGTAGAGCGCGCGGATCTCGTTGATCCGCGCCTCGGTTGCGAACTCGCCAGCCAGCGTGACTGCGGGATCGCCCGGCATCAGAAACACCAGCGCGAACACCACGAAGGTCGCGATGATCATCACCGGGATCAGCTGAGCCAGCCGCCGCAGTACCATTTTGCCTACGCCGTGCATGGCGTCCCTCCCCTACTGCCGTGCTCAGGCCTGATCGAGCCAGACAGTGTGGAAGCGCGGTGCCGCCAGAATGCCGAAGGTGAAGTCCTTCACCTGCGGAGTCTGGATCGACATCCCCGCCGACATGTACTGCGGCAGATGCAGGGCATTTTCGACGACGAACATTTCGAGTTCGAACAGCTTCTGCTGGCGCTCGTCGAAGTCATAGGTCGACATCGTCGCTTCAAGCAGCTCGCGGTAACCGTCAAGCTCGATCTTGCCCGCGTTGCGCAACGCGGTGGCCGAGAATTGCCGGTCGAAGGCAAGGGACGGATCCGGGTTGCCGCCGGTCGGCGAGAGCAGCATGTCGCCCTGCTGGTCGATCATGAAGACCTGAATCGCCTGTGCGGGCTGCACCGGCGTGACGTTCAGCCGGATTCCGACCTGAGCGAGCTGGTTGCCGATGATCTCGGTGCGTTGCATCGCCGCCTGGTCGGGCCAGGACAGCGTGGCGATTTCGACGCCGTCGGGATACCCCGCTTCGGCCAACAAGGCGCGCGCGCGTTCGGGGTCGTAGGGGTAGTAATCGGCGGCGTCGGGGCCCGATGCCCAGAACTCGCGCGGGAAGACCGAGCAGGTCGCCTCACCCAGACCCATCAGCAGCACCTGCTGCAGATCAGCACGGTTCAGCGCGTAGTTCATCGCCTGACGGACTTTCAGATCCGCCAGAGGGCCCCGGGCATAGTTGAAGAAGGCGGTGTAATAGGTCATCGACGTCGTCGCCGTGGCGATGATGTTGTCGCTGCGGCGCGCGACCATGATCTGCTGGGCTGCCAGTTGCAGCGCCACATCGGCCTGACCCGAGGTGACGGTACGCGCCGCCGTGTTCAGCTCGTTGATGATGCGCAGCTCAAGCCCGTCGAGATACGGCAGTTCCGGTCCCTGCCAATAGCTCTCGTTGCGCTCAAGACGGATCAGGTCATTGTCGCGCCATTCGATGAAGCGGAACGGTCCGGCACCGACCGGCGCCCGGTCGATATTGCCGTCCTCGGCTGCCTGCACGGATGCAGGCGACACCATGCAGCCCGCGCGGTTCGACAGGATGGCGGGCAGCGCGGCGTTGGGGGCTTCAAGACGGATCGTGACCTGAAGCGGGCCGGTTGCCTCGATCTCCTGAACGCCGGCGAGGTCGGATTTCACGTTCGAGCGTGCATAGTCCAGCCCGCGACGCAGGTTGAACACGACCGCCTCGGCGTTGAAGGGCGTATCGTCATGGAACATCACACCGTCCTGCAGGTCCAGAACCAGCGTGCTCGGATCCGCCCAATCCCAGCTTTTCGCCAGCATCGGCTGCAATTCGAGCGTCTCGTCGTCAAAGCCGATCAGCGCGTCATAGAGCGCGTAGAGCGTGTTGAAATCCGGCAGATTGCGGCCGGTGATCGGGTCCAGCGAGGCCGGGTTATACGGCATCGAAACCCGCAGCGTACCACCGCGTTGCGGCGTCGCCTCTTGCGCGAAGGCACCGCCCGGCAGCATCATTCCTGCCCCGGCAGCGGCAGCGGCCCCCATCAGGATGGACCGGCGGGTCGGGCGAAGGCTGGTATCGAAGATCACTTTATGCATGGTTCTCTCTCCCTGTTTGCGGCCATGACGCGCCGCGACGTGTTGACTTCAGCTGACGGTCTCGCGGCGCATTGCTGCACCTCCCTCCGCGAAACGTGCCAGCATCTCTTCGGCAAAATGGCAGGCGACGAACCGGCCCGGCACCAGTTCGCGCTGGACGGGTTCATCGGTCGAACACCGGTCCGCCGCGCGCGGGCAGCGGGTATGGAACCGGCACCCCGAGGGCGGGTTGAGCGCGCTGGGGATCTCGCCTTGCAGGATGATCCGCTCGCGGGCTTTGGCCTGATCGGCGATGATCTCAGGCTCGGCCGAGCGCAGCGCCTCGGAATATGGATGCAGCGGGCGGTTCATCACCGCCTCGGCCGGGCCGATTTCCATGATCTTGCCGAAATACATCACCGCAACGCGGTCGCTGATGTGACTGACGACATTCAGATCGTGGCTGATGAACAGATAGGTCAGGTTGAAGTCCTGCTGGAGTTTCCAAAACAGGTTCAGCATGTCCGCCTGAATCGACACATCCAGCGCCGCGACCACCTCGTCGCAGACTAGCACTTCAGGGTCCAGCACCAGCGCCCGCGCGATATTGGCGCGCTGCTTCTGGCCGCCGGACAGCTCATGCGGGTAACGGTTGCTCAGTTCGGGCGACAGCGCGACGGTGTCGAGCATCTCCAGCGCCCGCGCACGCCGCTCAGCCCGGTTGCCGATGCCCGCGATGTACATCGGCTCCATGACGCTTTCGAGGATCGTCATACGCGGGTTGAAGGCCGCGTTGGGATCCTGCGCGATGATCTGATACTTGCGCCGGTGGACGTTCAGCGCTTTGCGGTTCAGCGCAAAGGGATCAACGTCACCGTGGCGCACCTCACCGCCCGAAGGCGTGATCATGCCGACAGCAGCCCGGCCCAAGGTCGACTTGCCCGAACCGGATTCGCCAATGATGCCAAAGATCTCACCGGGCGCGACGGTGAACGACACCCCGTCCACGGCCCGCACCAACGTGCGGCTGCGGCCAAAGGTGACGGTCATGTTCTGAACGTCGACGGCGTTGGAGGCTTGCGTGGTCATTGCGAGACAGCCTGCTGCTGGGTCAGCTCTTGCCAGCGATGGCAGCGGATCTGGCGGTCGCCGGTTTGCTCGATACCGACCGGCTGGCGGCAGACAGGCGCTGCATGCGGGCAGCGCGGCTCGAACCGGCAGCCCGGCGGCATGGCGCGCAGCGAGGGCACGCGGCCCGGAATAGCGTTCAGCGTGCCGCGCGCGCGGCCGGCTTCGGGCACCGAATGCAGCAGGCCGGTGGTATAGGGATGGCGCGGCGTGGCGAGGACATCGGCAACAGGCCCGCCCTCGATCACCTGACCGCCGTACATGGTGATCATCCGGTCGCAGTTTTGCGACACCAGCGCCAGATTATGCGTGATGAACATGATCGCCGTGCCCTTTTGCTGGGACAGCTTGAGCAGCAGATCCATGATCTGCGCCTGAATGGTCACATCCAGCGCGGTGGTCGGCTCATCGGCGATCAGCAGTTCAGGCTCGCACACCAGCGCCATGGCGATCATCACCCGCTGGCGCATGCCGCCCGACAGGCTCATCGGGTAAAGCTGCGCGATTTCGCGCGGGGCGGCGATGCCGACACTGTCGAGCGCATCGATTGCACGCTCTTCAGCCTCGCGGCGCGAGACCTTGAAATGGCAGAGCACGGTTTCGACGATCTGCGCGCCGACGGTGAACACCGGGTCCAGCGCGCTCATCGGTTCCTGAAAGATCATCGAGATGTTGCGACCCCGGATGCGGCTCATCTGGCGGCGCGACAGGGTCAGCAGGTCGCGGTCGCCGAACTGGATGCGCCCTTCGGTGCGCGCATAGCGCGGCGGCAAAAGCTGCATGATCGACAGCGCGGTCATCGACTTGCCGCAGCCACTTTCACCGACGACACCCAGCGTTTCGCGCGGGCGTATCTGAAAGGACACGTCGTCAAGCACGCGGACCCAGCCGCTTTCATCGCGCAAATCCAGCTTCAGGCCGTCGACGCTCAACAGCGCACCAGCGCCGGCTGACATGCCGGTTGCGACCTCAGGCCGCTGCGCCTCAGTTACGGACATCCGTTACCTCCCGTGCGGGCTCTCGCCCACGCTTCCGGCGCAAAGTTGTCCAGGCTATGGGCCAAAGTATCCGCCCTGTCGCCCCCTCTGCGCCGTCTCTCCACGTGTATGCAAACACAGCCAACACCCCTAAGCAATATCTTTATTGCACCTTTGGCGTTGATAATTAAACGAAGCAGGGAAGCGACTGTGCTGACAGTGAAAATAGCCGTTGTCGCTACTAGAACGCCGCGTAAATGCTTATATTTATTAATAAATCGGCAGATCCGCGCCAACCGAAGCCTACGCAGGCTCAAACACCCACAGGCCGCTCCCCATCCCGGCGAGCGGCTGTGGCGTGCCCGTTTCCACGGCACCTGTATACATTTTGATCACGCCGGGCCCTGCCCGGCGCTGATTACTGGTCCAATCGGAACAGCTGCATTGCGTTATCGCGAAAGATCTTTGCCCGGTCCGCCGGGTCCAGCGGCGTGCGGAAAGCAAAGCGTGGATCGTCGAAATCCCAATGCGGATAATCGGTCGAGAACATCAACCGGTCCGCCCCGATCCACCGCACGATATCGTCGAGATGGCGATTCTCTTCGGGCTCTTCGATCGGCTGCGTGGTGAACCAGAAGTGATCGCGCAGATACTCGCTGGGTTTGCGTTTGACTTGCGGCACCTCGGCACCCATCCGCTTCCACTCGCGGTCCATCCGCCAGGCCAGCGAGGGCACCCACGAAAAGCCTCCCTCGACGACGACGATCTTCAGCTTGGGAAAGCGCTCGAATACGCCCTCCATGATCATCGACACGATGACCGTTTGCAGGCTGTTCGAGGCGGCGTAATGCTCTTCCAGATAGAACGACGACCAGCCCGACGGCGTGTTCGGTCGCTGTCCGAAAGCTCCGGTGTGCAGGCCGATGGGCAGGCCGTAATGCTCGGCAGCCTCGAAGATCGGCCAATAGCGGCGACGACCAATCGGCTCGATGGTGCGCGGCGGGATCGAGATCTGCACAAAGCGCCGGTCATGCGCGCGGCGGTCAATCTCGGCCACCGATTCCGCCGCATCCTCTTGCGCCACACAGATCGAGGCGCGCAGGCGCGGCTCGGGTCCGGCGAATTTGTCGATCTGCCAGTCGTTGATGCCGATGCACAGCGCCGCACCCAGATCCTGATTGTTGGTAACAGCGCCAGCGGCCAGCGGCTGCAAAACGCCGTGGTCGATGTTGCACTGATCCAGCAACTGCTCACGCAGGAACGCCAGATCCGAGGCGGGCGGCCCTCCGTTGGGCGGCCAGCTGTCGCGGCGCATGCCGTTGCCGGGGGTCATCCGCGGATAGATCATCGCGCCCAGAAACGGGTTCGGCGTGCGCAGCGCATAGTCGCGGATGTGATCACGCCAGCGCTGCGGCAGGTAGCTGCCCAGTTCCTGCGGGTTGGAAAAGGCCGGGTGGATGTCACAATCCACGACGCCCAGACGCTTGGGGGCCGTGGTTTCGCGGTCGAGTTCAGTTGCTTCCATGTCAGCCTCCAAGACGGGGGTACGTGGCCAGCGCATTGCTGCGCATGGCCTTTTGCAGGAGCGCGTCCGGCACGCCGTGGGGCAACACGTCGAGCCCCTCATAGTGCCAGTGGGGGTAATCGCTGGAGAACAGCAGCATATCATCCGAGAGCAGATGCGAGAGCATCTTTTCTACCTCGGCGGGATCTTCGGGGCCGTCAAAAGGTTGCGAGGTTACGCGCACATGACGGCGGATCAGCGCGGCGGGGCTGTCCTTGACCCATGGCACCTCGATCCGCGTACCGCGCCAGTCTTTTGACATGCGCCACATCAAAGGCGGGATCCACGACACACCGGATTCGATGGCGACGACTTTGAGGTCGGGATATTTCGCAAACACCCCTTCGGCGATCATGCTGGCGATCTGCGTGGCAAAGCCCTGCGTCATCGCAATGTGATCTTCGATCAGAAAGGAATGATAGCCCGAGTGGCTGGGCGCATGGCGCAGCATGCTGCCGGCGTGGATGCCGATGGGCAGGCCGTGCTTCTCGGCCGCTTCGAAAATCGGCCAGTAGGTTTGGCGGCCCAAGGGCAGCTCGCCCGCCGCCAGCGTCAGGATCTGGACGAAGCGCTTGTCGGATGCCAGCCGCTCGATCTCGGCCACGGCGGCGGGGACGTTCTGGAACGGCACCAGCATCGAGCCGCGCAAACGGCTGTCGCGATCAAGCCAGGTATCGGCCAGCCAGTCATTCGTCGCCCGGCACACGGCCTGCGCCAGATACGGGTCAAAGAGCGCATGCGCCCCTGAGACCACGTTCAGGATCGCATGGCCCAGTTCCAGCGGGTCGAGCAGGTTCTTCTGCATCGCCACCAGCGCGTCCCCCTCGCCCACCCAATCGGGGCGGCGGTAGGGCTTGGTGCGTTCGGGCGCGCTCATCAGTTCGAGCACGTCGATGTCGCGCGACTGAAAGGTCTCTTTCCAGTAGTCGTCGACATAGGGCAGCAGATCGGCCTGACGCGGCAGCGGCGGATGCACATCAGTGTCGATGGCGCCTGCCGTGGTGATCGCGCGGGGCTTGGTCAGGGTGTCGCTCATTCAAACATCTCCTTTCGCGTGGCCGCTCACAGCGTCACGATCACGTATTCGTCCTGCACGGACACATCGTAGACTTCGATCTGGTAAGGCCCCTCGGCCAGATCCGAACCGGGGCTGACCTTGACGTCATAGCTGCGCACCTTGAGACGGTTGGGGTCGCAATAGGACTTTCCGGTCAGGATATCGAACTCCCAGCCATGCCAAGGGCAACGCACCAGCTCACCGCGCCGTTCCATGCGGTAGTCGCCGGGACCATCCGAATCGACCAGCCCGGTGATCTTGCCCTTGCACAGGCTCGCCCCCTCATGCGGACAGCGGTCGGCGATGGCGTGCAGGGTGCCCTGCACGTTGAAAATCGCCACATCGCGTTTACCTGCCGAGAACCTGCGCGCCTCGCCTTGTGGAATATCGGTCAGCTTGCAAACGACATAGTTGGGCATCGTATCTTGTTCCTCGAAGGGTCAGCGGTCGTGACGAAAAGCAGGGGGCAACGCATACAAAGGGGCGTGATGCCCAATATCAGTGAGACTGCGATTACTTGGCGTCATTGTATACATGATTCTTGCTCTATGGGCCGAACCAGACGCTGTATGCGAAATGCCTCACGCCATGCGGGCAGAGAAACGTCAGCAATGTCAGGGAATCGGGTGCAGCCAAGGGTGGAAACACACCACCCGATCGGCACGCCGCCTAGGGTAAGGAGACGTGACATCCTTCTGATAACACACCGTAAAGTCGGCTTTTCGCTGCGAGTACGCACCAAAGCAAGAACGCGCAATCTGCGCAGCGCTTGTGACAAGGGTGCCGACAGTGCGCTCGGCACGTCAGGTCGTATCGTCATCTCTCCCCCCTTGAGCCGCCACTCGGGCGGGTCTCAGGGGTTGTATACACCATCAACGGTTCGTCGTGTAGCCCCTACACGCAACCGGTAGCGCGATGGTGAGCACCCGCGCCGCGGCAATCGGTGGTTTGGCACCCCTCAGCGTCGCAGGTAACACCCGCTCACCGGCCGCGCTGTCGCCTGCAAGAGAACCGAGAGTCGCCAAGGAAAACCGCAGCCTTCACAGCGCCGTCAGCTCAAGATCCAGCGATTTGACGCCATGCACATGGTTGCTGCGCAACAGGTTCGGCCCCGACTGGGTGCGGATCGTCGCCACCCGCTTGGCCATTTCCTCAAGCAGCACCCGCACCTGCAATTGCGCCACGTAATTGCCCAGACAGAAATGCGGCCCGCCTTTGCCAAAGGCCATGTGCGGATTGGGGCTGCGGTCCAGACGGAACTCATCGGGCGCGTCGAAATACGCCTCATCCCGGTTGCCCGAGGCATAATACATCGCGACCTTCTCGCCCTTGTCGATCTGAACGCCGCCCAGCTCGGTCGCCCGCGTGGTGATCCGGCGCACGAAATGCACCGGCGTCGCCCAGCGGACGCATTCATCCGTTGCCGTCTGGCTCTTGATCCCGCCTTCACGAAAACGCGCCCATTCCCCCGGGTTCTGCGCCAGCGCGTTCAGGCTGTGGGACATGGTGTGGCGCGTCGTCTCGTTCCCGGCGACAACCAACATCAGGAAATAATTGAGATAATCATCTTCGCTGATCGGCTTGCCATCGACCTGCGCCTGCACCAGCATGGTGATCACATCCTCACGCGGGTTGGCGCGGCGGTCGGCGGCCAGTTCCCGGCCCATCTCGAACGCCAGAAGCGAGGCCGGGTGCCCAAAGGGCAGCATCCGCCGTTCCTCGGCCGAATAGCGCTCAAAGATCGGGTCAATAAAATCGGGATCATCCGAGCCGATCAGCAGATCGGACCAGCGGATCAGGTCGTCCTTGCGCTCGGCCGGGATGCCCAGCAGTGAGCACAAGGTCAGGATCGGCACCTCTTTGGTCAGCGTCGTCACCGCCTCAAAGCTGCCCGCCCCGACCAGCCGGTCGAGCAAGGCCCCGATGCGCGCGCGCACATCCTCTTCCAGCCCGCCAACCCCGCGCCGGGTAAAGCCCGGCATGGTCAGCAGGCGCATCTTGCCATGCTGCGGCGGGTCCATTTCCAACAGCGTCCGCCGCGCATCATTCTGCGCATCGTCGAAATCATCAAGCGAGATCACGCCGTTGCGCGACGAATAGGTTTCGGTGTCTTTCGACACCAGCACGATGTCGTCGTAGCGGGTGACGGCCCAGAACCCCTTGTGCCCGTCGTTGCGCGGGTTCCATGCCACCGGCGCTTCGCGGCGCAGGCGGGCGAACTCGGCGCGCGGGACGCCGGTCTGCCAGTTGCCCGCGTTGGACAGATCAACCTGCGTGGTGGGGCGTACGGTCGAGAGGGTCATTGCGAGGCTCCGCTTTTGGCGAGGGTGTGGGTCAGAAAGGCCATGATCCAGCGCGCCGCCAAAGCGGGATTGCGCAGCTGGGTCAGGCTGGCGGTGGCAGCGTCGGTCTGGGCCGCGCCGATGCGGTCGCGCTCATAGGCGTAAACGGTGGCGGCAAAAGCCGGGTCCATCTCGGGATGCGCCTGAAAGGTCAGGATCGTATCGCCGATCTGCGTCACCGCCGCCGGGCAGAACGGGCTTTGCGCCAGAACCTGCGTGTCGGGGGCAAGGCGGGTGACCTGATCCTTGTGCAAGGCAATCAGGTCAAAGCCTTGCGCGCTGTCGCTCGCCACAGCATCGGGCAGCCAGACGGGCAGCGCCGTGACGTCGTAATGATGAATCCCGACACCCCAGGCCGCCCCCTCGGTCACCTGCCCGCCCAGAACATGGTGCAAATGCTGGTGGCCGTAGCAGATACCGATAAGAGGCACCTGCCCGGCAACCTGCCGCAGAAACCCGGTCAATGCCTGCTGCCACGGCGCGTCGTCATAGGCCGAGGCCGGGCTGCCGGTGAGCAGATAGGCGTCACAGGCCGCCGGATCGGTGGGAAGCTGCCCCTCAACCGCGTTCCAGACGCGATACTCGGGCGCTGCACCGGCCAGATGCAGCAAGGGCGGAAACCACGCGCCGAACGCGCCGAAATCTGACCAATCCGGCCTTTGCGTCCCGCATTCAATCAATCCTAAACGCATGGCTCACCCCAACTCGAAAAAGCGGCGGCGTTCGTCGATCAGGGACTTGCCCGCGAGTTTGGCCAGCTGATCGCGACGGGTGGCGCAATAGGCGCGCACGAACCGCTCACCCAGCCAGTCGGAGGCCAGCGCCGACCCCTCCAGCGCATCGATCGCCGCCGCCATCCCGTCGGGCAATGCCTGCCCCTTGGCCACGCCGGGCACATAGCCGTTGCCCATGGTCGGCGCGGTCGGCTCGACCTTGCCCGCGATCCCCGCCAGACCGGCAGCCAGCGTGGCCGCCATTGCCAGATGCGGGTTGGCATCGGCGCAGGGCAGACGGTTCTCGACCCTGAGAGTCGAGGGCCGCGCCCCGACAACGCGGAACGCGGTCGTGCGGTTTTCGATCCCCCACGAGAACGCGGGCGGCGCAAAAGTGCCCTCGGCAAAGCGCCGCCAGCTGTTCACGGTCGGGGCAAAGAGCAGCATCAGGCCGGGCAGATATTCCTGCAGCCCGCCCAGAAAATAGCGGAACGCGGGCGACAGATGATCCGGCGCATCGGCGTCCCAGAACAGGGACTGGCCCGCCTCATCAAGCAGTGAAATATGGATATGCGAGGACTGGCTGTCCACATCCTCGGACCAGCGGGGCATGAAACACACGGTCTGGTCCTGCCGCATGGCAAACACGCGCAGGAAGTTGCGCAGCAAGACGGCTTCATCCGCAGCCTCCAGCGCCGGGATCGCGCCAATGCAGGCCTCCATGAAGCCGCCGCCGATCTCTTCGTGCATCTTCTGCAGGCTGATTTTCAGCGGTTCGCAGAAATCGGCAACCCCGGCGTAGAAGGCGGATTGCGCGGCCTGATAGATGATCAGATCGTGGCTGGGATGCGCCGTGGCGGTGAGCAGTTCCTCATAGCCCTTGGCCTTCAGGCTGCGCGGCGTTTCGTCAAACAGGGTAAATTCCAGCTCGATCCCGGCCTTGGTGGACAGCCCCATCGCCTTGGCCCGCGCCAGAACCCGGCGCAGCAGGCTGCGCGGGCAGAGCCCGGCGGCCTCGCCGGTGAACTCGGCCAGATACAACGCCGAATCCTCATCCCGCTCGAAGGGGATGTGCCGCAGGCTGGCCGCATCGACCGCCAGCTCGCTGTCGTGGAAATCGGCGCTGTCGTCGGTCACGCCGGGCATCGCCATGATGTCATCCGTCGGATCCAGCGCCAGCTGCACCGGCGACATGCCGATGCCATGCGCCAACACGCCCGGCAGATCGGCGCCGCGGAACTTCTGCCCGCGCAAAAGCCCGTTCGTATCGACGATGGCAACGGTGAAAAAGCGGTCTTTCGTCATGCTGCAGTGTCCCTGTTTGCCCGTAGCCGGGTTTTGATTTTCACAAAGCTTGACACCGCGCGTCCGCGCCTTCCTGATAGTTTCGAACAGAAAACATACATTTTTGAACAGCCATACCCGCATGCGCCCTGAAACCGCCCGGCCCCGCGCCGAAATCCGCGGCACCGTGCTGCGCCAGATCTTCGACGAATGCGCCCTCACCGATGCGGTGCGCCTCGGGTTGCTGGGCGGCTACGGGCTCAGCGATGCCGACATCGACGGTGAAGACGGGGCGATCCCGCTTGCCGCCTATCTGGAGATTTTCGAGAGCCTCGCCGACCACCAGCGCCAGCCCACGCTCGGTCTGAAACTGTCGCGCCGGATGGGGCCGGATCTGGCCGGCGCACCGGGCTACCTGTTTCTGGGCGCTCCGGATCTGGGCACCGCCATCGACGAATTCGTGCGCACGGTGTTCGCCATTCAGGGCGCGACTTTTCTGGATTTTATCCGCGCCCCCACCCCGATGATGAGCTATTTCATCGTCGATCAGACCCTGACCTCACGGCGTCAGGATGCCGAGTTCTCGCTGGCTTATATGCACCAGTTGATCTGCCTGTTTCTGGGCACGCCCTATGCGCCGGTCGAGCTGACATTCGAGCATGCACGGCTTGCCCCGCTATCAAGCTATGAGCGCCATTTCGGATGCCCGGTGTATTTCGAGCAAGCGAGAAATTCACTTATCATGCGCCCGCAGGATCTGACGTTGAAGGCGCGGCGGCATGACCCGAGGCTCGCCAGCCTGCTGCGCCATTATCTGACGATGATCCGCCCCACCAAGGACCGGCCCAGCCGCGTCACCGATCAGGTCGACGCGGTTCTGGCCAAAACCGTCGGCGCGGACCCGGTGACGGTGGCCGATGTCGCGTTCAGGCTGGGCACGACGGAGCACACATTGCGCCGCAAGCTGAGTGCCGAAGGGGTGAGCTTTCGTGAACTCTTGCGCGCCAAGAAAATCGCGGTTGCGATGCGGCAACTTGAGGATACCGAGTTCTCCATCCTCGATATCGCGCAAAAGCTGGGCTATTCGGACGCCGCCGCCTTTACCCGAGCGTTCCGCGCCGAAACCGGGGTCAGCCCCAGCCTGCACCGCAAACAAGTGAACCGCCTGCGCCGATGAGCCGGGTTAGCGCGGGCACTCCCAGACGACCTGCCCAACCCCTGCCAGCCGGGCAAAGCGCGCAAGCTCGGCCTCGAGCTTTTCGGCGCGCGCCCTCGATGCCCGGACACCCGGTTCGTCCCAGCGTTTGAGCACGCTCAACACCCCCGCCGCGCGGTCCGCCTTGGCCTCGATCCGGCCGACAAAGCGACTGCCCTCAAGCACCGGGTACACGTAATAGCCCCATTGCCGCTTGGCCGCCGGCAAAAACAGCTCAACCGTATAGTCGAACCCGAACAGGCGTTTCAGCCGTGCGCGGTCCCGGATCGCCGGGTCGAACGGACTGAGAATGCGCAGCCGCCCGCCCGGAGCCGAAAGCGCCGTCAGCCGTTCCTCAATATCCGCGCAGCCCCAGGCCTTGGTCCAGCTGCCATCGGCACCCTGAACCTCAACCGGGATCAGCGCGGTGCTGTCCCGCTCTGCCCAGGCTGCAACCTCTGCTGGATCGGTTGCGTCCCAGAATTTGCGGATCTCGCCCAGCGTCCCAAAGCCGATGCGGTCCAGTGCCGCGCGGCACAGCCCGTCGATCTGCGCCTTATCGGACAGCTGCGCGTTTCTCAGCTCTGCTGGAAACACCCTGTCAGCCAGATCATAATATTTGATGAACCCGTCCCGGTGCGAGGTCGCCAGTTCGCCCGCATACCACAGGTAATCCAGCACCTTTTTATGCGGCGGGCGGCGCCACATCTCCTTGGGCCCCTCCAGCTTGGTGTCGAAATCGCGCGTCGACAGCGGGCCTTCATCCGCAATGCGCCGCTTGACCAGCGCCAGAAGCTCAGGCTCCAACGCGCCGCCATACCACGACGAACGCTCGACCTTGGCCTTCATCCGCCGGAACTGGCGTTGCCACAGCGGCAGAAATTCCATCGGCAGGACCGAGGCATCATGGGTGAAATGCTCGAACACCTGCCGGTCTTTGGCAAGCAACCCGTCGAGCAATGGCTCGCGATAGCGCGGGTTGCGGCTCCACAGGATATGGTGATGCGCGCGCGACACGATCTGGATGGTGTCCAGCTGGACAAACCCCAGCGCGCGGATCAGCCCCAGCGTATCACACGCCCCTGCCGGTGGCGCGGTCAGACCATGCGCGCGAAGCCACAGGGCTCTGGCGTCGGAATTTGAGATCTTCAGGGCAGACACAGACCGGCTCACCTGTTGCAAGACGACAGTGATGCCGCCCGAGGCCGGGTTATGCAATGGTCAAGGCCCCCTCGCCTTGGCGAAACACCGCGCTACCTGTGCCCGCGCACCCAATCCCGGAGCCCGCCATGATCCTCTACGCCATCACCGCCCTCCTGTTTCTTGCCATCGACGCGCTGATGCTAACGTTGGTGATGAAACCGCTGTTTGTCCGCCATCTGGGCGCGACGATGCGCGACAGCCCGATGCTGGCACCGGCGGGGCTGTTCTATCTGGCCTATGTGGCAGGTCTGGTGTTCCTCGTCTCGGCCCCTGCCCTGCGCGATGCCGACCCCCTGCGCGCACTGCTGCAAGGTGCGGTAATCGGCGCGATGGCCTATGGCACGTACGAGTTCACCTCGATGTCGATCATGAAAGACTGGTCATGGGCGATGGTCGCCACCGACACGCTGTGGGGCACGATGCTGACCGGGTTCTGCGCCTGGGCCGGGGTTGCGCTGTTGTTGCGCCTTCAGGGCTGAGCCCCTTCACCGGATGTCCAAGTTTTAGGCAGGCACGCGGTAGCCGGGGCAAATTGCCCTGCTTCCGCCAGCCCCTGCCGCCTTCGTTGTTGACAAAACGCCCTGCCCCGCAATTTACTACGAGCACGTAGTATAAAAACAACATCGCAGGGAGAACGCCATGTTCGCTAAACTTCGCACGGTGGTCACCGGGCTGGCCGTCGCCGCCGCGCTGACAACGCCGGTTCTGGCCCAGACAACCGCACCACGCATCGCCATCGCCTTGTTCGGGCCGCATCCATCGCTTCAGCAGGTCTCGGACGGGTTCAAAGCCTCGCTCGACGCTGCAGGCTATGCGCCGGTTTATGACGAGGGCAACGTCAACTTCGACCGGTCGCTGGTACCGCAGTTCCTGAACCGTCTGGCCGCTGCCGACCCGGATCTGATGCTGACGATCACCACGCCGATGGCGCAATCGGCGCGCCAGATCCTTGCCAACCGCGATTTTCCCATCGTCTTTGCACCCGTCACCGACCCGGTTCAGGCGGGGCTGGTCGACTCCTGGGACGCGGGTGCCCCTCTGCTGACCGGCGTGTCCAACATCCCCGATCTGGCGGCGACGGTCGCCTTCATGCAATCACTGGTGCCCGGCATGACCCGGCTGGGCGTGCTCTACAACCCCGGCGATGACAGCGACACCGCCTTTGCCACCCGCCTGCAAACCCTTGCGCCAGAGCAGGGCGTCGAGGTGCTGCTGATCGGCGTTGATAACGCCAATGACATCCCGCAGCGTGTGACCTCGGCGCAGGGACGGGTGGATGCGCTGTTCGTTCCGGCCTCCAGCCTGCTGCAACCCGCCAGCCCGGCGATTGCTTCGGCGGCCGGGCGGATATCGATGCCGGTGTTCAGCTCGAACACCCAGTCGGTTGGCGATGCGTTGGCGCTGGCGACCTTTGCCGTCGATTTCTACCGTATCGGCGAACGCGCGGGTGAACTGGCCGCGCGCATCCTCGGCGGTGAAGACCCCGCCACCATTGCCATCGCAGTTCCGGCACCTGAGGATCACCTGATCCGCATCAGCCAGCGTCAAATGACCGCGCTTGGCCTGACCCTGCCCGAGGCGCTGACCGGGTGCGACTGTGTCGTCGACTGACGCCCGCCCCGCCCTGACCCTCGACGCGCTGCGGCTGACCTTTCATCCGGGCACCCCGGATGAAAGGGTCGCGCTGGATGGGTTGAACCTGCGCATGAATGAGGGCGATTTCGCCGTCGTCATCGGCTCGAATGGCGCGGGCAAGAGCACCATGCTCAACGCCATCTCGGGCGCGTTGCAGCCTGACAGCGGGCGCGTGTTGTTTGGCGCGCAGGACGTCACCGACCTGCCCGTCCACCGCCGCGCGGGTTTCATCGGCCGGGTGTTTCAGGACCCGATGCTGGGCACGGCCCCCGCCCTGTCGATCGAGGAAAACCTGGCCCTCGCACAGCGGCGCGGCCTGCGGCGCGGGTTCCGGCTGGCGCTGGGACGCGGCAACCGCCAGCGGTTTGCTGATCTGCTTGCCCCCTTCGGACTGGGGCTGGAAACGCGGATGGGCGTGCTGGCGGGCAAGCTATCGGGCGGGCAGCGGCAGGTTCTGGCGCTGCTGATGGCCGCGATGCAAAAGCCCCGGTTGTTGCTGCTCGATGAGCACACCGCCGCGCTCGACCCCGGCACTGCCGAGCTGGTCATGCAGGCGACCCGCCGCATCGTCGACGAGGGTGGGCTGACCACGCTGATGATCACCCACAACATGCAGCACGCCCTCGACACCGGGAACCGTCTACTGGCGCTGAATGCGGGTCAGGTGCGGCTGGATCTGGATGCGCAGGCCAAGGCCGGCCTGACCATCGAGGCGCTGGTCCAGCGCTTTGGCGCCAGCGACGACCAATTGCTGCGCGCATAGAGGGACCACATGGATATTCTTCACCTCTTTTGGAACCTCGTCCCCGTCACGCTGGTGCAGGGTCTGACCTATGCGCTGATCGCGCTGGCGATCATGATCCCGTTCCGCATCCTCTCGGTCCCTGACCTGTCGTCCGAGGGGGTTTTCCCGCTGGGTGCCGCCGTCGCCGCCGCGCTGCTCAGCGCCGGGGCACACCCGCTCATCGCCACAGCTTGCGCGGTGGCCGCGGGCTTCCTTGCCGGGGCAACCACAGCGATGATCCACCTGAAATTCAAGGTCCATTCGCTGCTCGCCGGTATCCTGACCGTAACGATGCTTTGGAGCATCAACCTGCGGATCCTGGGCCGCCCGAACGCACCGATCTTTGGCATCGAGACACTCTACGACTGGATCAGCCCCGAGATCCTGCGCAGCCTGCCGTTGCAGATCACCGTCGCCGCCACGCTGGCCGTCGCGCTGGTGCTGGCGCTCTGGTGGGTTTTGCAAACCGACATGGGGCTGGGCCTGCGCGGTATCGGCGCGAACCCGCAGCTGGCCCCGGCGCTGGGGGTCAATCTGGTGCTCTATACCGCCGGGGGCCTCGGCCTCGCCTCAGGCATCAGCGCGCTGGCCGGAGCGTTGATGGCGCAATCGCAGGGCTATGCCGATGTCGGCATGGGTGTGGGCATGCTGGTGAACGGACTCGCCTCGGTCATCATCGGCGAGGCGATCACCGGACGCCGCACCCTGCTGCGCCAGATCGCGGCTCCGGTCGTGGGGGCCGTCGTCTATTACCAGCTTGCCTCGCTCGCGCTGGCGCTGGGTCTGAACCCGTCGGACCTGAAACTGGTCACGGGCCTGTTCGTTCTGCTCACCATCGGCTGGCCGGTGCTGATTGGTCGCAAAGTCTCGGGGGCCGGGCTGTAAGTCTGCCCCCGCAATATTAAGGAAAGATGTATGACCCCCTCGCAGAAAACCCGGATCGGGGTAGCCGGTTACGGGTTTATCGGTCGCGAACTGTGCCGCCTGATCCGCGACACGCCCGAGTGGAACCTTGAGCTGGCTTTCGTGTGGAACCGTGACAGGACCAAGCTGGCCGGGCTGCCTGCCGACCTGCCGCTGGACGATCTGGACGAGCTGGCAAGCCGCCAGCCCGATCTGGTCGTCGAATGCGCCCACCCCGCCGTCAGCGTGACCCACGGCGAGGCCATCCTGCGCGCGGCGGATTACCTGCCGTTGTCGGTCAACGCCTTCGCCGATGCCGCAACCGAAGCGCGGCTGGTCGCGCTAGCCAAGGCGCAAGGTCGGCGGATCATCATCCCGCATGGGGCGCTGATCGGGCTCGATAACCTCGTCGAGGTGCGCGAGATGTGGCAGGAGGTGACCATCACGTTCCGCAAGAACCCGGCCAATATCGACTTCGCCGACACCGATATCGACCCCACCCGGATCACCACGCAAACGGTCGTCTATGACGGCCCGGTCCGGGGCATTGCGGCGAAATTTCCCCGCAACGTCAACACGATGACCACCTGCGCGCTGGCCACCGTGGGGCTGGACCGATGCCGCGCCGTGCTGATCGCCGACCCGTCGCTCACCGTTGCCATCGCCGAGGTCCGCGCGGTGGGCAAGGACGGCTCGCTGCACCAGTCGCGCAAGGTTCAGCCGGTCGTCGGCGTCTCGGGCACCGAGATGCTGGCGGCACAGGTCGGCTCGATGCTGCGGGCCGCGCGGGTGTCGCAACCGGGGTTGAGCTTTGCATGAAGGCCCTGCCCAACCTCGATGCCAGCCTTGATGGCGACGCACTGAACGCCGCCTATAACCCGGTCGCGTATGTCGGCCCGACCGTATTCGCGCAGCGCATGGCGGCGTATCGCGACGCCTCGGATCGGGCACTGGCAACGCTGCCGGTGCAGGCCGGTCTGTGCTATGATCCGGCCAGCGGCCAGTGTCTGGACCTGTTCCCGGCCGGCCCGGGCACGCCGCTGGTGGTGTATATCCACGGCGGTTACTGGCGCGCCCTGTCGCGGGCCGAGTCGCGCTTTCCCGCCCTCGGACTGGTTCCCGCGGGCATCAGCTTTGCCACGCTCGACTACGCGCTGGCCCCTGACACCTCGCTGGTCGAGATCACCCGCCAGTGCCGCGCAGCGCTCGCCTATCTGTGGCACAATGCGCAGGCTCTTGGCATTGACCGCAATCGCATGATCGTCACCGGCAGCTCGGCTGGCGGGCATCTGGCGGCGATGCTGATGGTCGCCGGCTGGCAGGCGGATTTCGGTCTGCCCGAAGACGCCCTTGCCGGCGGCGTGCCGATCAGCGGCCTGTTTGATCTGTCGCCCATCGCGCGCAGTTTCGTGCAGGCGTGGCTGGGGCTGGCACCGGCGGATATCGCCGCTCTCAGCCCTTTGTCTTATCCGCTTGCGCAGGGCTGCCGCGCGATTCTCGCCTGGGGGAGCGATGAGCCCAGCGGCTTTGCCACCCAGTCCCGCGCGCTGCAGCAGGTCTGGCGCAACGCGAGGCTGATGGAACTGCCGGACCGCGATCATTTTGATGCCGCGCTGGATCTGACCGATCCTGACAGCCCATTGTTCAAGGCCCTTGTGTCGCTTATCCCGGTAAGAACCGCGTAATTTTAGGACGGCCCCGCCAATGACCGCCCCGCCTGTCAAACCCGCCCCCGGCGATGCGCGCATCCCCGTTCCGTTTGAAGTTCATGAACTTCTGTCGCATCTGCTGCGTCGGGCGCATTTTGCCGCCGAATCCGCCTTTCCCGCCGCCTATCCCGGCCTTGAAGTTACTTCACGCCAGCTGGCGCTGCTGTTTGCCATCAACCGCAAGCCCGGCTCCAGCCAGACAGAACTGGCCGAGGCCGTCGGCTTTGACGCCAACACCTTCAGCGATCTGGCCAAGCGCAGCGAGCGCAAAGGGTTGCTCGAACGCATCCGGTCGTCCGACGACCGGCGCGCCTTTGGTCTGTACCTGACCCCCGAGGGCCGCGCGATGGTTGCCCAAGCCGCCGCGCTGACTCCGGCGTATCAGGCAGGTCTTGCCAAAAACTTAACGCCCGAGGACGCGCAGCAGCTTGTCGTCCTACTGCACCGGATGCTCGGACTGCGCTGATCAGCGCCGACGGGATCAATAAAACCTGGCTGCGCGGTCGCCGAACACTGTTCGCACGCTACATAGCCCCCTGTTGGTCACCAACGGCCAATGTCAGATCGCAGAGGGCTGCTATGAACCGAGTCATTTATATCGTCGGCCTTGTCGTCGTTGTCTTGTTTATCCTGAGCTTTTTCGGCTTGCGCTAAGTGTTGCTCGCCCGTTGGCCACCTGGCGCCGCGGGCGAGACCCCTCTGATTCGCGTCACAGCAACCGCAGCAGTGCCAGTCCCGCCAGCAGCGCCACCGCCGCGCCGATGGCGAGCTCGAAGACGGTCAGTGCCTGCCCGATCCCGCGCCCCTGCGGCAGCGCCAGCACAACGCCGCGCCGCATCAGCGCCGAGGACAGCGCCGCGAACAGCGTCACCATCATCGTGCCCAGCCCCATCACGAACGCGCCGATGATCCCCATAGCGTCCAGATCCAGCCGCCAGGTCAGGATCAGCAGGAACAGCGCGCTGGTGCAGGGTCTGAGTGCGATGCCGACGATCAGCACCGCCGCCTCGCGCCAGCTTTGCGCGGCCAGCACCGCCTGAGGGTCGGGGCCGTGGGAATGGCCGCAATGCGCGTCATGATGGTGGTGATGGGGGTGCACCGGCGCGCGCAGCCGCCGCAGCCCGCGCCAGACCAGCATCAGCCCCAGCAGGCCGATCACCGCGAAAGAGGCAGGCTCGATGAACGCCGCCAGCCCCTCGACCCGGTCGCGCGCGCCGCCCAGCAGCCAGACCCCGGCGTAGACCGCCAGCACCGCCACCGCCGCTTGCGACAGGCTCGACAGCGCCGCGATCAGAGCCAGCCAGCGCAACGACGCGCCCGAGGCCGCGCCGTATGCCGCCATCACCGCCTTGCCATGCCCCGGCCCGACCGCGTGCAAAAACCCATGCGCGAAACACAACGCCAGAAAGCCGGTGACCGCGCCCGGCTGGCCCGCCCGCAGGGCGCGCAGGGCACCCGCCAACGCATCCTGTGCCTCGCGCTGCCAGACAATCGCGCGGCCCGCCAGCCAGTCGGTCGCGCCCGAGGCAACCAGAACCACGGCCAGAACCGCGACAAGGATCAGGGCAATCAGGGCTGTGCGGCGCATGTGATGCTCACGGTATCGGCAAAGGCGCCGCCGACCTGCGGTTCATTCGCGCCTGACATCAGATCGGCCTCGGTCAGACTGCCCATCGCCTGCTCATAGAGCTGCTGCGCCGCCTCGACGTCGGGGGCCTGCGTGGCGATCCGACAATCGCTGCGCCCCTCGATCACCGGCGCTCCGGTCAGGGCGTAAAAGCTGTAATAGCTGGGATCGTAGACCTGCAGCGTCAGGCTGTCGGCGGCCACCGGCGCAACCAAAGCCCGCTCGAACGACACGATCAGTTGCCCGTCGCGATACGCCGCCTGAACGCCTTGCGGCCCGGCCAAGGCCACCGTATCCGCGCCCTTGTGCAGATAGAAATGGCCGTCGAATTCCGGCGGCCAGTGGGAATAGAGGTCCGTCAGCGCCGCCGTTTCCGCGTCGCTGAGCACCCCGTCACCGTCGCCGTCCATCCCCTGATCGGCGAGAATCAGCATCGAGGTGAAATCATCCCATGCCCAGACAAACCCCACCGCCGCCAGATCCCCGCCCGCATCGAATCGCAGGGTCAGCGTGGTGTCGATGAACTCGTGCGGGTGCGCCACGGCGGCCACGGGGGCCAGACCCAGCAGCGCGACACAGGTAAAAAGGGATCGGTTCGGGTGCATGCCGGTTTGGTAACCGACCCGCGCGCGCAGTGCCAGTCACAGCTTAGCGCGCGACGGCCTGACCATCGGCGTCGGTGCTCAGCTCGGTGCACACGACCAGAATTCGCGCATCGACGGCCCCTGCCGAGGCATACAGATGCCCCCGCGCGCTGTCGAAATAGAGACTGTCGCCCTGCCGGAGCGTGACCGGGGCCTTGCCCTCGGCAAACACCGTCACCGCGCCCTCCAGCACCAGCAGGAATTCCTGCCCCGGATGGCGCACGAAATCCTCGAAATCCACCAGATCATGCGCTTTGAGCGAGCCCATCATCGGCACCATCGCCTTGTTGCGGATCTCGGGGAACAGCATTTCATAGACGTAATTGGGCGTTTCCTGCCGCTGGAACGTGCCCTTGGGGGCCACGGCGAAACTGCCTTTGGCAAAAGAGGTGCCCTCGGCCGAGAAGAACTCGGACATATCGACGCCGATGCCACGCGCGAGTTGCAGCATGCGGTCATAGGTCAGCGACATCAGCCCGCGTTCGGCCTTGGAAATGGTGGAAACGGCCAGCCCCGAGCGCTCGGAAAGCTCGCTCAAGGTCCACCCCCGGTCGCGCCGAAGCGCGTGCAGGCGACGGCCGAAATCGGCACGCTGGGTGTCAGGAGAGTCGGGACTGATTGACTGGATACGGGTCGACATGCCGCAATCATAAGCGCTTCCCGCCGCCGCGCAAATCATTTTTCGTATCGGAAAATTTTCTCTTTCCTATACGCAAATTCATGCTAGCGTCCTGACCAAAGCAAGGAAAGTTGGACAATGGTGACGGCACAAACGCGGGGAATCGTGGTGATTGGCGGCGGCATGGCGGGGGCTTCGGTCGCGGCTGAACTGGCGCTGGCGGGGCAGGATGTTCTGCTTCTGGAACGCGAATCCCAACCCGGGTATCACACCACCGGACGCTCGGCGGCGCTGTTCGCGCCGACCTATGGCCCGGCGGTGATCCGCGCACTGACCCGCGCCTCGATTGCCGCGTTCAACGCGCCGCCTACCCCTGAGCGTCCGCACCCGCTGCTGCGCCAGCGCGACGTGCTGTTTCTGGCCCGTCCCGACCAACAGGCCGAGCTGGAGGCGATGCAGGCCGAACTGGGCACGTCGGTCAGCCTGATCTCGCCCGACGCCGCGCGGGCCCTGTTGCCGATCCTTCAGGACGACTATCTGGGCGGTGTGCTGCTGGACCAGAGCGGCGCCGACATTGATGTCGAAGCGCTGCACCGCCACTACCTGCGCCAGTTGGGCACGACGGGCGAGGCGCGGATGAAGGCCGAGGTGACGGGCCTGTCGCGTGACGGTCAGGGTTGGCGGATCGAGACACCGCAAGGCGAGATCCGCGCCGAGATGGTGATCAACGCAGCCGGGGCCTGGGCTGATGTGCTGGGCGGCATGGCGGGTGCGGGCACGATTGGCCTGACGCCCAAGCGGCGCACCGCCGTGCTGGTATCGCCGCCCGCCGGGTGCGCTGTCGAGCACTGGCCGATGGCGGTGGACATCGCCGAGCAATTCTACCTGCGCCCCGATGCCGGAAAACTGCTGCTCTCGCCCGCGGACGAGACCCCCTCGCCCCCCTGCGACGCGCAGCCCGAAGAGCTGGACGTCGCCATCTGTATCGACCGCATTCAGACCGCCTTTGACCTGCCCGTCCGCCGGATCGAGCATAAATGGGCCGGTCTGCGCTCGTTCGTCGCCGACAAGGCCCCCGTCGCCGGGTTCGCGCCCAGCGCACCGGGCTTCTTCTGGCTGGCAGGTCAGGGTGGCTATGGCATCCAGAGCGCCCCGGCGCTGGCGCGCACCGCCGCCGCGCTGGTGTTGGGCCAGCCGATCCCCGACGACATCACCGCCGAGGGCGTGACCGCTCAGGCCCTCTCTCCCCTTCGCAAGGCGCTTGCCGCATGATGTACATCATCCCCCTGATCGGTGCCGTGTTGCTCGCCTCGGGCCTCGCCATTGCCTATGTGATCGGCGGGGCGACGGTGCTGACCTTCTGGGCCACCGACAACACGCGCTATCTGGCGATCCTGCCGCAGCAGATCTTCTCCAAGATCGACGTTTTCGCGCTCATGGCGATGCCGCTGTTCATTCTGGCCGGGGAAGTGATGAACCGGGGCGGCGTGACGCGGGTGCTGATCCGGCTGGCGATGGCGATTGTCGGACGGATGCCGGGCGGGCTGGGGCATGTGAACGTGCTGACGTCGGTGTTTTTCGCGGGGATCTCGGGCTCGGCTGTGGCCGACAGTGCGGCGGTGTCCAACACGCTGGTGCCCGCTATGACCGAGCAGGGCTACAAGCTGCCCTATGCAGGCGCGATCACCGCCGCCTCGTCGATCATCGGGCCGATCGTACCGCCGTCGATCATCATGATCTTCTACGGCGCGCTCATGGGCACTTCGGTCACCGCGCTGTTTATCGCCGGTATCGTCCCCGGCCTGTTGCTGGCCGGCGCGCTGATGCTGCTGAATGCGTTTTTCGCCTGGCGTGACGGTCACCCGCGGCTGAGCCGCGCGGAACTGCCCCCCTTCTTCCCCACCCTGCTGCGCGCCCTGCCCGCCCTGTCGATCCCGGTGATCATCGTCGGCGGCATCGTCTTTGGCTGGATGACCCCGACCGAAGCCGCCGCTGTCGCCGTCTTCGCCGCCACGCTGGCCGGGTTCTTCTACGAACGCTTCGGGATCGCCACCCTGTGGGAAGCCCTGAAACGCACGGCGATGCTGTCGGGCTCGATCTTCATGTTGATCGCGGCGGTGTCCGCACTGGGCTATCTGGGCGCACTGGAACGCCTGCCCGAAGCCATCGCCGCCAGCGTGACCGAGCTGGGCCTTGGCCCGCTGCAGTACCTGATCCTGCTGAACGTGATCTTCCTGCTGGCGGGGATGGTGCTGGATATTCCCGTAGCACTGGCGCTGCTGGTGCCGCTGCTGGCCCCGGTGGCCATCGCACAAGGGGCCGATCCGGTTCATCTGGGCATTGTTTTGTGCTTCAATCTGTCCATCGGCCTGATCTCTCCCCCGCTCGGCGGCTGCCTGTTGGTGGTCTCGACCGTGACGGGGCTGAACTACTGGCGGCTGGCACGCGCGGTGCTGCCCTTTCTCGCCGCTGAAATTCTGGTGCTGGGCCTGCTGGTCTGGCTGCCGGACCTGACCCTCTTCCTGCCGCGCATGATGGGATTGATGGGCAACTGAACCACGCAAGACCACGACAAAAAACAACATGGAGGCTCTAATGACACTGAAACACCTGCTGAAAGCCGCGAGCGTGATCGCGCTCATCACCGCCTCGGGCGCTGCTCAGGCGCAGATCAAGGTCGCTCTCGACAGCCCCGCCGATCTGGACGGCTCGGGCACCTATGTCTGGGCGCATGCCTTCGCCACCTACCTCAATGAGCATGGCATGGAGGCCGAGGAATACCAGCGCGGCGCTCTGGGCGGTGACGACGAGGTCTTTGATCAGGTCACGCAGGGGCTGGTCGAGGTGGCCATGGCCCCGCTGGGCATCGCATCGTCGATTGACACGATGATCAACGGGCTGCGCCTGCCCTATTTCTTCTCGGGCATCGAGCAGATCGACCACGCGCTCTATGACAACGGCATGCTGGCGCGCATCAATGAGGGTATCACGCCGGCAGGCGTGCGCATTGCCAGCGTCGTGACCGTCGGACCGGCGGCGGGCCTCTTCAACACCCGCCACCCGATTGCCACGATGGCCGATATGGCCGACCTGCGCATGCGCGCGCTCGATCAGGCGCAGATTGACCTGTTTCAGGCATGGGGCACCACCGGCACCATCGTCAGCTGGGCCGAAGTGCCCAACGCGCTGCAGACCGGCGTGGCCGATGGCTATGTGAACCCGGCCTTTGTGCCGCTGCTCTTCGGGCACACCGAGTTCCTGCACTATTACACCCCCGCCGACATCATCACCTCGATGCGCAGCGCGATCATCTCGGAAGACTGGTACGAAGGCCTGTCCGACGAAGAGCGCACCACCGTTGACGGCGCGATTGCGGCGGCGACCGAGGCGAACCGTGAATGGCTCAGCACCCAGACCGGCGTGCATGCGCAGCTGGAAGCGGCGGGCGTGACCATCACCGAACTGACCCCCGAGGCGCGCGCCGAATTCCAGGATGCCTCGGCTGTCACCTACACCACCATCGTCAACGCTGACGAGCTTGCCGCCTGGCAAGCCGCCATCACCGAGTAACAGGAGCGCGCGCGATGCTGACGAAAACTGCCCGTGGACTGGACCGGGTGTCATCCACCCTCAATGCCGTGGCGATTGTCGGCGCGGTGCTGGCGGTGCTGACGATGGTCTATGCCGCAAGCTGGCAGGTCATCGCGCGTTATTTCCTCTCGGCCCCGCCGGTCTGGACCGAAGAACTCGCCCGCCGGGCGATGGTCTGGGCCGGTATGCTGGGGGCCTCGGTCGCGTTTCGCGCCGGGGCTGACCCCACGCTCTTCCCACAGGCCGTGCTGTTGCGCGGCAAGCTGGGCGCGCTCTGGACCGTGCTGCGCGGCGCGGGCGTCCTGCTCTTTGCCGTGCCGATCCTGTGGTTCTCGATCTATGGCCCCGGCATGAACCCCGCGCGCGGGTTTCTGGGCCGCTCGCTGGGCCGCACCGCCGAAATGATCCCCATCCCGATGATCTGGTTCACCGCAGCCGTTCCCGTGGCCTTCGCGCTGATCCTGATCCATCTGGCCGCAAAACTGGCGCTTTCAGCGACGGGTCAGACCGACCCCGCGCTTGAGCTGCGCGACGGAAAGACCCCATGAAGACCTTCATTGCCTGCCTTGCCACCGAGACCAACAGCTTCTCGCCCCTGCCCACCGCCTTGTCGGGCTTTGAAGAGGGCATGATCCACCACGGCGACGCCACCAAAAGCGCGCCGAAATACTGGACCGGCGCCATCAACCTGTGGCGGACCGAGGCCGAGAAACGCGGCTGGGAGGTTGTCGAGAGCCTCGCCGCCTTTGCCCAGCCCGCCGGTCTGACCCTGCGCAAGGTGTACGAGGATTTCCGCGACGAGATCCTGCGCGATCTGAAAGCCGCGATGCCGGTGGACATTGTCCTGCTGCAGCTGCATGGCGCGATGATTGCCGATGGCTACGATGATTGCGAAGGCGACCTGATCACCCATATCCGTGCCATTGCCCCTAATGCCAAGATCGGCGGCTCGCTGGACCCGCATTGCCACCTGACCGACGCCATGCTCACCCAAGCCACCGCGCTGATCTGCTTCAAGGAATACCCGCATATCGACATTCTGGAGCGCGGGGCTGAGCTGTTCGCCTTGCTGGCCGATGCGGCTGAGGGCAAGACCAACCCGGTGATGCGCGACTATGACTGCCGCATCATCATGGCGATGCCGACGCCCGAAGGTCCGATGCGCGCCTATGTCGACGCGATGACGGCACGTGAATCCGAGCCGGGCGTGCTCTCGCTGTCGCTGGCCCATGGCTTTCCGTGGGGCGATCATGAGCGTACCGGCGCGCGGGCGCTGGCGATCACCGATGGCGACCCGGCGCTGGCCGAGAAAACGGCGCGCGAGCTGGGCGAAAAGCTCTGGGCCGAGAAAGAGGCGATCTTCCAGGAAGTCCTGAGCATCGATGCCGCGCTGGACCTTGCCGCAGGCCACAACCAGGGCCCCATCGTGCTGGCCGATATGTCCGACAACCCCGGCGGCGGCGCGCCCGGTGACAGCACCTTCATGCTGCGCGCCATGCTGGAGCGCGGGCTGACCTCGGTGGTCTCGGGCCTGTACTGGGACCCGCAACTGGTGCGGCTGGCCGAGGACGCCGGCGAAGGCGCCACCCTGCCCGTCCGCCTTGGCGGCAAGACCGGGCCGATGTCGGGCGACCCGCTTGACCTGACCGTTACCGTCAAGCGCATCGCCAAGGGCCTTACCCAGCGCTTCGGTTCGCTGCCGGTTGAGCTGGGCACCACCGTCTGGCTGAGCATCGATGCGGGCACGCCCGATCCCAGCGACAACATCGACCTTGCCGTCAATGATGTGCGCACACAGACCTTCCACCCCGAGGCGTTTACACAACTGGGGATTGAGGTTGCGAAGAAGCGGCATGTTGTGGTCAAGTCCTCGAACCATTACCGCGCGGGCTTTGCGCCCATCGCCAGCACCATCATCCCCGTCGCCCCTCCGGGCGCAATCACACCGGATTTCACCGCGATTCCGTACAAGAAACGCGCGCTGAACTACTGGCCCAAGGTGGAGAACCCCTTCGCATGAGCAACACGCTGATGGCCGAACGCGACGCCTTTCTGGCGCGCCATCCCGAAACCACGCTGACGCTGGACGGGCGCAGCTGGGGCTTGATCGACACCGGCGGCACGGGCGATGTGTTCTTGTTCATGCCCGGCACGCTGGGCCGCGCGGATGTGTTCTTCAAGGTGATCGAACCCATGGCCGCGCATATGCGCGTGCTGGCGGTGTCGTATCCTGAAAGCGGGGGCGTGGTAGACTGGGCGGCCAGCCTGATCACCCTGCTCGATCAGCTCGGCGTGGCCAAGGTGTCGCTGCTCGGCTCGTCGCTGGGCGGCTTCGTCGCGCAGTATTTCGCGGCCACCTATCCCGAGCGCGTGCGCCACCTGTTCGCCGCCAACACCCTGCATTCGCTTGCCGGGATCGGTGAGCGTCCGCCCTATTCCTCGGACCTGTGGGCGGCCCCCATCGACGAGCTGCGCCGTGGCTTCGCCATGGGCCTGAGCGCATGGGCCGACGCCCATCCCGACCAGCGCGAGGTGATCGACTTCCTGCTGGCCGAAGCCGCGGGCCGCATCCCCGAAATGGAAATGCGCGCGCGTCTGGACGCGCTGAAAACCGGCCCGGTGCTGCCGCCGCTGACCAACACCGCCGATACGGCAACCACCATCGAGTCGCTGGATGATCCGCTCATCCCGGCACCGATGCGCGCCGCCGTGCGCGAACGCAACGCGCCGGGCCATTCCTATCGCTTCCTGTGGGGCGGGCATTTCCCCTATCTGGTCCGCAATGAAACCTACGCGAACCTGCTGCTCTCGCGCCTTGGGCGGGTCCCCATGGGCGGCGAATGGGCTGAAAACGACGGGGTTTTTGAAGCATGAAGATTCTTTCCAACGCCGATGTCGCAGAGCTGCTGCCCATGGCCGAGGCGATCGACGTGATCGACACCACCATGCGCGGCGTCTCGGACGGCACCGCGCAACTGCCGCTGCGGCATGTCGTGCCGGTCGGCGGGGCGAATATGATGGGGGTGATGTCGGGCTCGCTGGCCGAGCCCAGCTGTTACGGCGTCAAGCTGGTCAGCCTGTTCCCCGGCAACCCTGACAAGGGCCTCTCAGGCCATCGCGGCGCGGTCGTGCTGTTCGAGGCCGAGACCGGCGGCGCGGTGGCGATGATGGACGCAGGCCTTCTGACCGCGATCCGCACCGCCGCCGCCAGCGCCGTTGCCACCCGCGCGCTGGCCCGGCCGGATGCCGAGCGCCTGACGATTATCGGCACGGGCGAGCAAGCCGAACATCACCTTGCCGCCATGCTGGCCGTGCGCCCGATTGCCCATGTCCACATCGTCGGCCGCCGCGCCGAAAAGGCGGCGGCGATGGCCGTCCACGCCGGCCACGCCTATCCGGCGCTGGTGATCACGCATGGCACCGACGTGCAAACCGGGATCAAAGGGGCCGACATCATCTGCACGGTCACAAACTCGGCCACCCCGGTGTTGCAGGGGGCGTGGCTGGAGCCCGGCCAACATGTGAACATCGTCGGTTCCTCGGTCGCCTCGAAGCGCGAGGTGGATGCCGATGTCGTCACGCGCTGTGAGTATTTCTTCGACTACCGCCCCTCGCTGCTGGCGCAGGCCGGTGAGATCGTCGAGGGGCTGAAAGCGGGCGCTTTCACCGAAAGCGATCTCAAATCCGAGATCGGCAGCGTTCTGAACGGTGCCCCCGGTCGCAGCTCGGCGCAGGCGATCACCGCGTATCGCTCATTGGGAGTCGTGGCGCAGGATCTGGCCGCGGCCCAGCATGTGCTGGACCGCGCGGTCGCTGAGGGTCGCGGTCAGGACGCGTCTTTCTGATCAGTTCAGGATATCGCTGAGCAGTCCGACAATCGCCAGAATCTGCATCGTTTCGCTGTCGACCAGCACCACCTGATTGTTGACGATCTGGTACTCGCGCCCGCGTGGCGCGGGGCCAAACCGATAGCCTTCGCGCCACTCAAAGCGTTGGCCGCGATGCCCATAGCCACCGACACGCGCGTGCCGATCATGGCGGTCGTAGCGGTCGCGGTCATAGTAACCGTCGCGCCGGTCATGACGGTCCGCATGCCGCCCGCCGTGACGCTCGTCATGGCGACCGTGGCCGCGTTCGCCGCGGCTGGGGCAACCGCGCGCACCATAGTCGCAGCGCGCATAGCCAGAATGACCACCCCTGTCTGCCGAAGCGGTGGGAACAAAGGCAAAGGTGCTGACCACGGCAACACCGGCAATCACAATGCGTTTCATGGGTCTATTCCTGTTCATGGGAGCGGCCCGTCCGACATCGTCAGCCCGGCCACCTGATCAGCGGTACAACGCACTCATCCCGCCGCCGGGTCCAGCGCTGGTTTCCCACTGGGCGTCTCTCCGCCGGTCGCTTTCCCGCGCAGGACGATTGACAAGTCTTTCTTGCCGATCCAGCTGTTTTCTTGATGGTCCTTGCCCCAAGACAGCGGCAGGATCGGTTGCAACGCTTCAGGGGATGAGAACCGATATGAAACATGGTGGACAGCTTCTGGTCGAATGTCTGGTGGCACTGGGTGCGCGCAAGGCCTTCGGCGTGCCCGGAGAAAGCTATCTGGCCATGCTCGACGCCCTGCACGACACCGGCGGGGCCCTCGACTTCATCAACTGCCGTAATGAGGGGGGTGCCGCTTTCATGGCCGCCGCTTGGGGCAAGCTGACCGGCCAGCCCGGTATCTGCATGGTGACGCGCGGACCGGGCGCGACGAATGCCTCCATCGGTGTGCACACTGCGATGCAAGACAGCGTGCCGATGCTGCTGTTCGTCGGTCAGGTCGGCACCGACATGCGCGGGCGCGAGGCGTTCCAAGAGCTGGACTACCGCGCTGTCTTTGGCACCATGGCTAAATGGGCGGTCGAGATCGACGACGCCGCCCGCATCCCCGAGATCCTCTCGCGCGCCTGGATCACCGCCACCACCGGCCGCCCCGGCCCGGTGGTCATCGCCCTGCCCGAAGATATGCTCTCAGGCCCCGCCGATTTCCCCGCGCTGACCCATGCGCCCGTAATGACCGCCCCCGCGCCCACCGCCGAAGCCGTGGCGCAGGCGCAGGCCCTGCTCGCCGGGGCACAGCGCCCGCTGATCCTGCTCGGCGGCACCAGCTGGACCGATGCAGGTCGCGCCGCGCTGCAGGAGTTCGCGCAGACCTCGGACATCCCCGTCGTCGCCGCCTTCCGCTATCAGGATCAGGTCGACAACCACTCGCCCGCCTTTGTCGGTGAGGCGGGCGTCGGCATGCCGCCGCATGTGCGCGGCCTGATCCAGAACGCCGATGTGATCCTCGCGCTGAACATCCGCTTTGGCGAGATGACCACCGACGCCTACACCCTGCTCAGCGTGCCGATGCCAACGCAAAAGGTGATCCACGTCCATGCCTCGGACCGCGAGATCGGTAAGGTGTATCAACCCGCACTCGGCATCCACGCTGGTCACAACGCCTTTGCCCAGGCGCTGCACCCGGTGCAAGGCGGCTGGGCCGACTGGCGCGCCGACGCCCGCGCGGCCTATGAGGCCAGTTTTGACGCCCCCGCCCAGCCCTCACCGGTCGATATGGTCGCCGTCAGCGCCTATCTGCGCGACGTGCTGCCCGAGGATTTCATCACCACCAATGGCGCGGGCAATTTTACCGTCTGGCCCAACAAGTTCCTGAAATACGGACCAAATGCCCGGATGCTCGGGCCACAGTCCGGGGCGATGGGCTACGGCCTGCCCGCCGCCATCGCCGCCAAGGTGGCCTACCCAGAGCGCACCGTGGTCTGCTTCGCCGGTGACGGCGATTTCCAGATGAACTGTCAGGAACTCGCCACCGCCGCGCAATACGGCGCGCAGCCCATCGTACTGATCGTCAACAACGGCATCTACGGCACCATCCGTGCGCATCAGGAACGCCACTACCCGGCCCGCGTATCGGGCACGACGATGATCAACCCCGACTTCGCCGCCCTCGCCCGCGCTTACGGCTTCCACGGCGAGCGCGTCGCCACCACCGCCGATTTCCCCGCCGCGTTTGAGCGCGCGCTCGCGTCGAAAACCGGCGCGGTGCTCGACCTCGACATCTCGCCCGAGGCGCTGACCCCGCGCCAGACCCTCAGCCAGATGCGCGCCGCAGCCCTTGCCGCCCAAGGAAAATCATGACTGCCATTCGCCTTGGTGCCGATATCGGCGGCACCTTCACCGATATCGCGCTGGAACATAGCGGCGCGCTCTATTCAACCAAGCTGCTGACCACCTATGCCGCGCCCGAACAGGCGATTCTGGACGGGATCGAGATCGTTCTGGCCGACGCAGGACTGACCCCTGCCGACCTCGATCTGGTCATCCACGGCACGACGTTGGCCACCAATGCGCTGATCGAGCGGCGCGGCGCGCGCACGGCGTTTGTGACCACCGAAGGGTTCCGCGACGTGATCGAAATGCGGACCGAAAACCGCTTCGATCAATACGATCTGAACCTTGTGCTGCCCCGCCCGCTGGTCCCGCGTGAGGATCGCTTCCCCGTCGCAGGCCGCATCGGCGCGCAGGGGCAAGAGTTGGCGCCGCTGGATGAGGTGGCACTGGAAACCATCGCCAAGACCATCAAATCGCAGGATTTTGGCGCGGTGGCGATTGGCTTTCTGCATTCCTACGTCAACCCTGCGCATGAAGAACGCGCGCGCGAAATCCTGTCGCGGGTGCTGGACCTGCCTATTTCGATCTCTTGCGAAGTTTCACCGCAGATGCGCGAGTTCGAGCGGTTCAACACCGTCTGCGCCAACGCCTATGTCCGCCCGCAGATGGCCGATTACCTCGCCCGCCTGCAGATCCGCCTCAAGGACATGGGCGCGACGTGTCCCGTGTTCATGATCCACTCGGGCGGCGGCCTGATCTCGGTCGAAACCGCTGCACAATTCCCCGTCCGCCTGATCGAATCCGGCCCTGCCGGCGGTGCGATCTTCGCCGCCGATGTCGCGCAGCGCTTTGGGCTGGAGAAGGTCGTCAGCTATGACATGGGCGGCACCACGGCCAAGATCTGCCTGATCGAAAACTTCGCCCCCAAGACCGCCCGCAGCTTCGAAGTCGCGCGCTCGACCCGCTTCGCCAAGGGCTCGGGCATGCCCATTTCGATCCCGGTAATCGAGATGATCGAGATCGGCGCAGGCGGCGGGTCGCTGGCCTGGGTCGATGCGATGGGCCGCATCCAAACCGGCCCGGAATCCGCGGGCTCGGAACCCGGCCCCGCCTGCTATCAGCGCGGCGGCACGCATCCGGCGATCACCGATGCCGATCTGGTGCTGGGCAAGCTGGACCCCGACAATTTCGCTGGCGGCAAGATCGCCCTGTCACTGGACGCGGCGCAAACCGCGATCGCGCAGGATGTCGGCACGCGCCTGTCCCTCGACCCCACTGCCGCCGCCTTCGGCATTTGCGAGGTGGTGGACGAGAACATGGCCAACGCCGCCCGCGTCCATGCCGTCGAGAACGGCAAGAACATCGCCGACAACGTAATGGTCGCTTTTGGCGGTGCCGCGCCGCTGCACGCCGCCCGTCTATGCGAAAAACTGGGCATTGACCGCTGCCTGATCCCGCAGGGCGCGGGCGTCGGCTCGGCCATCGGGTTCCTAAAAGCGCCCTTCGGGTACGAGGCGCTGGCGTCGCGCGTCCTGCCCCTGTCGCGCTTCGATGCACCCAGCCTGAACGCCGTGCTCGACGGGTTGAAAACCACCGCCGAGGGCTTCGTGCGCACCGGCTCGAACGGCGTGATCACGCGCGCGGTTACGGGCTACATGCGCTACGCCGGGCAAGGCTGGGAGATCCCCGTGCCGCTGCCTGACCGCGCCTTTACGGCGCAGGATGCCACCCTGCTCGCCACCAGCTTCCGCGAGGCTTACGCGCGCTTCTTTGGCCGCGCCATCGACGGGCTGGACGGGCTGGACATCGAAATCGTCACCCTCTCGGTCAAAGCCGAAGACCAGCGCGCCGCGCCTGAAAGCACCGCGCTGACCACCGGCCAACGTGACCACATGGCCACGCAACACCGCCCGGTCTTTGACCCCGCACAGGGTGTCGCGCTACAGACCGCGCTCATCGCCCGCGACACGCTCACCCCCGGCGACCGTGTCTCTGGCCCTGCCGTGATCAGCGAGCGCGAAACCTCGACCGTCGTCACCTCGCCCTTCGATGTGGTGATGCAAGACGACGGCAGCCTGCTGCTCATCCGCAAAGAGGCCACCGCATGACCGCCATCACTGAGATCCGCCTGCAAGTCATGTGGAACCGCCTGATTTCCGTGGTGGAAGAGCAGGCGATGACCCTTATCCGCACCGCCTTTTCCACCTCGGTACGCGAGGCGGGCGATCTGTCGGCGGGCGTCTATGACCCGCAGGGCCGGATGCTGGCCCAAGCCGTCACCGGCACCCCCGGCCACGTCAACACCATGGCCGAGGCGGTGGGCAATTTTCTGGCCGAAATCCCGCGCGAGGACATGTTCCCCGGCGACACCTATGTCACCAACGACCCGTGGAAGGGCACCGGGCATCTGCACGACATCACCATGGTCTCGCCCTCGTTTCTGGGCGACCGGCTGGTCGGGTTCTTCGCCTGCACCGCGCATGTCGTCGATGTGGGCGGGCGCGGATTCGGGGCCGACGGGAAGTCGGTGTATGAGGAAGGCATCCAGATCCCGATCATGAAATTCGCTGAAAAGGGTCAGGTCAACAGCACCCTGATTCGCCTGCTCCGCGCCAATGTTCGTGAGCCCAATCAGGTGGTTGGCGACTTCTATTCGCTTGCCGCCTGCAACGATGTCGGCCACCGCCGCCTGATCGACATGATGCAGGAGATCGGGCTAGACTCGCTCGACACGCTCGCCGAGTTCATCTTCACCCGCACCCGCACCGCCATGCTGGAGCGGCTTGCCACCCTGCCCTCGGGCACATGGTCCAGCACGCTGACCACCGACGGCTACGACGCGCCCGTCACACTTGCATCGACTGTCAGCTTGCGCCCGGACGGCGTGCATGTGGATTTCACCGGCACCGATGCGCCCAGCCGCTGGGGCATCAACGTTCCGCTGATCTACACCAAAGCCTATGCCAGCTATGCGCTGAAATGCGTCGTGGCCCCCGATATCCCGAACAACTGGGCCTCGCTCGATCTGGTCACCATCGCCTCGCCCGAGAATATCCTCAACGCGCAACGCCCCGCCCCGGTCAGCCTGCGCCATGTCATCGGCCATATGGTGCCTGACCTGATCCTGAACGCGCTAGCGCAGGCGCTGCCCGGACAGATCCTCGCCCAAGGCGCGGGCGCGCTGTGGAACCTGCATATCTCGGCCCGTCCGGTCGCGGGCACGCAGGGCCGCAAGGCCGAGATCCTGATGTTCAACTCGGGCGGCATGGGGGCGCGACCGGGACTTGACGGGCTGGGCGCGACCGCTTTCCCCTCGGGCGTGATGACCATGCCGGTCGAGGCCACCGAACAGACCGGTCCCATCGTCGTCTGGCGCAAGGAATTGCGCCCCGACAGCGGCGGCGACGGCCAGTATCGCGGCGGCCTGGGCCAGCGGATCGAGATCGCGCCGATGCCGGGGCACGAGTTCGACTTCTCGGCCATGTTCGACCGCGTGAACCACGCAGCCGAGGGGCGCGATGGCGGCAGCCCCGGCGCGCCCGGCGGTGTGGCGCTCGACGATGGCACAAGGCTGAAACCGAAGGGCTGGCAGCACGTCCCCGCCGGTCGCCGCCTGATGCTGACCCTGCCCGGCGGCGGCGGCTTTGGCGATCCTGCGCAGCGCGCGCCCGCCGCCCGCGCTGACGATCTCTCGAAGGGCTACGTCACCGCACCCAAAGACTGACCCACCTTGACCGCGCCTGCCCCGCAGGCGCACCAAGGCACCATCAAACTGTAAGGAAAACCCATGACCAACCCGCGTTTTGACACCCTTCTGATCACCGGCGCGGCTGGCAATCTGGGCCGAGAGCTGCGCCGCGGCCTTGCCCCGCTGGCCCGCAGGCTGCGCCTGCTCGACCGCGTCACCGTCAGTGACCTGCAGCCCAATGAGGAGATGGTCACCTGTGACCTCGCTGATATGGATGCAGTCATCGCCGCCTGCGAAGGCGTTGACATGATTATGCATTTCGGCGGCGCACCAGTTGAGAAACCGTGGCAAGAGGTGCTCGACAGTTCGATCCGCGGCTCGTACCATATTTATGAGGGCGCGCGGAAACACGGCATCAGCCGCGTTGTCTATGCCTCATCCGTGCATGCCATCGGCTTTCACCAGATGGAAAGCCACATCGACGCCCGCTCGCCCCACCGCCCCGACACGCTCTACGGACTGTCCAAATGCTTCGTTGAGGATCTCGGCAGCCTCTACTGGGACAAGTTCGGCATCGAGAGCGTCATGGTGCGGATCTTCTCCTCGTTCCCCGAGCCTGCCGACCGGCGCCACCTGTGGTCCTTCCTGACCTACAACGACTGCGTGCGTTTGGTCACCGACGCGCTGACCGCCCCGCGCGTGGGCCACACGGTCGTGTTCGGCATGTCCGACAACAAGGTCAAGGTCACCGACAACCGGCTGGCCAATCACCTCGGCTACCGCCCTCAGGAGTCCGCCGAACCCCACCGCGCCCGGATCGAAGCGACCGTGCCGGTGCAGGACCCCGACGCGCCCGCGACCCGCTGCCTCGGCGGCGCCTATGTCGATTTCCCGCACCCTGACGACGAGCCTTCGAAATGAAAGACAGCTATGACGTGGTGATCGTAGGCGGCGCGGTGATCGGCGCATCGGTGGCGTATTTCCTGACCGCCAACCCCGATTTCACCGGCTCGGTGCTGGTGGTCGAACGCGACCCACGTTTCGCCCAGGCCTCGACGGCGCTGTCGGCGTCGTCGATCCGCACCCAGTTCTCCAATCCGATCAACGTGCAGATCAGCCAGTTCGGGCTGAGTTTCATCCGGGGTTTTGCCGAGGCGATGCAGGTCGGCGACGACCGGCCCGACCTGAACTTTCACGAATCCGGCTATCTGTTTCTGGCCAGTACCGACGCGCAGGCGCAGATCCTGCGCGAAAACCACGCCGTTCAGCGCGCCTGCGGGGCCGACACGGTGCTCTGGTCGCAGGCCGAGCTGGCCGATGCCTTCCCGCATCTGCGCGTCGAGGACATCGTGCTGGCCTCTTATGGCCGCTCGGGTGAGGGCTGGTTCAACAACACTGGCCTGATGAACGGCTTTCGCGCCAAGGCCCGCGCGCAGGGGGCCGAGCTGGTCCATGACGAGGTGACAGCGATCGGTCGCGACGGCAGCACCGTCAGCAGCGTCACGCTGAAATCCGGCGCGGTGGTCAAGGCGGGTATCGTGGTAAACGCCTCTGGCCCCCGCGCCGGGCTGACCGCGCGCATGGCCGGGCTGGATGTCCCGGTCGAACCGCGCAAGCGCACACTCTTTGTTCTCGATTGCGCGAAAACGCCGGAAGGGTCGGCCCGCGTCACCGGGGGGCGTTTGCCGTTGATGATCGACACCTCGGGCGTGTTTATCCGCCCTGAGGGGCGCTACTTCCTGTCCGGCGCCGTGCCGGTTGACGACCCCGCCGTCGATTTCGACGATTTCACCCCGCGCTACGAGGAATTCGAGGACATCATCTGGCCCGCGCTGGCCGAACGCTCCGAGGCTTTCGAGGCAATGAAGGTGATCAACCAATGGGCCGGCCATTACGATTACAACACCCTTGACCACAACCTGATCGTCGGCCGCCATCCTGAGGTCACCAACTTCCTGTTCGCCAATGGCTTCTCGGGCCACGGCCTGCAGCAATCCCCCGCCGTTGGCCGCGCCGTCTCCGAGCTGATCACCTATGGTGCCTACCGCAGCCTCGACTTCACGCAAGTCGGCTATGAGCGCATCGTGGAAAACCGCCCGTTCCTGGAAAAAGCGGTGATCTGATGCGCACCTGCCGATGAGCCGAGACGCCCGCCTGCCGCCCCTGAACGCCTTGCGCGTGTTCCACGTCGTCGCGCGGCACAAAAGCTTTCGCGGCGCGGCGGACGAGCTGCGCGTCTCGCCGCAGGCCGTCAGCCAGCAGATTAAACTGCTGGAAGACACGCTCGGCACCCCGCTGTTCGATCGCAAGGGCCGCGCTATTGAGCCTAACGAACAGGCCATCCTGCTTTCCCACTATGTTCAGGCCGGGTTCAACGAGTTTGAAGAGGGCGTGCGCCGCGTCACCAAAACCACCCAGCGCACCCGCATCAACGTTAACGCCAGCCCCTATTTCGCCACCCGCTTCCTGCTCGACCGCATCGCCCGCTTCCGCGCCATCGTCCCCGACGCCGATCTCCGCCTGACCACCATGGTCGATCTGCCCGACTTCATCGCCGACGACGTCGATGTGGCAATCCAGTGGGGCTTTGGCAACTGGCGCAAATACGAGCCCGTATTGTTGATGCGCGACCCCAAGATCCTTTGCTGCATTCCCGCATTGGCTGCGCGCCTCTCCACTCCCGCCGATCTGCTCGACCTGCCGCTTCTGCACCCCGTCCTCTCGACCGACCTCTGGTCCAACGTGCTGACCCATCTGGGCGTCGACGCCCGCAGCAAACCCGCCGACATCCGCTTTCAGGACGCCGCCACCATGCGCCGTGCCACGCTGGCGGGCCTTGGTGTCGGCCTTGTCTCCACCATCGACGCGCTTGAAGATCTGGCGACCGGCAGTCTCATTGCTCCATTCGGGCCCGATGCCCTGCGCACCATGCCCGCAGCCCAGATCCCCGGCTTCTACCTCGTCGTTCCGCGCGCTCACCGCCGCCTGAAATCTGTCGCCGCCTTCTGCGACTGGGTCACCGGCGAGGATTGGACAAGCCATCCACAGCCGTGAAAAACTCAGTTCTGCGCCGCCATCGCTGCCGTATCGATCACCTGCCGCTCCCCGCGACTTCTTCCGTCAGCGAGCGTCTAAAACTCCGTCATATCACATTGCACATGTTTACCCTGAACCGGCAGGCCAAACAGGACGCCCGTCGCTGCGCAGTAAAAATGTTAGCGCCCGGCGATAGATGGCGGATTGGACACATCTTGGGTCACAACAAAACGTATGCCCGGGTTAACGCGGAAATCACCCCCCCAACATCGACCTGTATCCTGCCAGGCCCAAACATCGCCCATTGAGGTCAACCTCACCACGCACACCGTCAGCCAACCGGTCCCAATCCTGCGCAGTCAGGATAGCAGGGTAGGTTGCGTTAAGGTCCAACAGGCTCTGCACGCCGCCAGTAACCAGTACGACCCTGCTCAAAAGCTACACCCTCCTTCCGTCGCAATTATCAGTGTGCGACTCAAATCTTAATATCAGCTTAAAAAATAATGGTTACGGATTTTCGGAATAACCTGCCGCGGCCACGACGCCAAAGTCCTTCGCAAACCATTGATCATGCGGGTAAATCAAAGACAAGAACACCGTCGATGCCGCCAATCGCACTGTTAACTAAGCGGGCGGCGGTAGCCAGATGCTCAGGGTGTTCGGCATAGGCTTTCAGATCGGCCCAACTGTTAAAATCGATGAAAAATCCATGCAGATATCCTCTTTCCAATGCCTCCGGGCTTTCTGATCGACCACCGACAAAGTTATGAGCACCGGGCAAACTGTCGACCAGAGCAGAGAGCTGCGCATATAGAGCCGCCACACGTTCATCGTCCATTTCTGGTTTGAACTTAGTCAAGACAGTATGACGGATCATGGTATTTCCCTTCAATCACCAAGCCTTGCCGAGCCTGCCATTCTTCGCCCGACAGCGAAAGGCGGATGAAGCGCGCGCCGTCAGCGCAAGCCGGGCCCTTTCCCTCGTGCCCCGCGCGCGCCATTATGGTGAAAAGAGGAGTCGCGATGCCCCTGTCCCCTGTCCCGCTGCTGCGCGCCCTGTTTGATCGGGCGGTCGAGGTTGCCGATCCGATGCGCTCGCTCGCTGCCCATCTCCCGCCCAAACCCACCGGTCGGGTTGTGGTGGTCGGTGCGGGTAAGGCCAGCGCGCGGATGGCCGAGGCGGTCGAGGCCGAATGGGGTCCGTGCGAAGGTCTGGTGATCACCCGCTACGGCTATGCCCGCCCCTGTCAGGGCATTGAAATTGTTGAGGCTGCGCATCCGGTGCCGGATCAGGCTGGCGCCGACGCGACGATCCGGATGCTCGACCTTCTGGATGGGCTGGGCGAGGAAGATTTTGTGCTCGCCCTGATTTCAGGCGGGGCGTCGGCGCTGCTGATTGCTCCCTGTGACGGCATAACGCTGGACGAGAAGAAGGCGGTTAACAGCGCCCTCCTCGCTTCTGGTGCGCCGATTGACAAGATGAACACGCTGCGCAAACACCTGAGCCGGGTCAAAGGTGGCCAGCTGGCGGCGGCGGCCTATCCTGCCCACCTGTTGGCACTGATGATCTCTGATGTCCCCGGCGATGATCCGGCCTTTATCGGTTCGGGTCCAACCGTGGGCGATGCATCCACACCCGACGACGCCCGCGCCGTGCTGGCGCGCTGGGAAGTTGGCGTCCCGCTCTCGGTGACAGACGCCCTCAATCGCCCGACCGGTGTGATCCCCCCCGGCGACACGCGCCTGTCGCGGGTAGAAAACCGGATCTACGCAGCCCCTGCGCAATCACTTGCCGCCGCCGCCGAACTGGCGACCGCTCACGGATGTCAGACGCGTCACCTTGGCGACGCGCTCGAAGGGGAAGCGCGCGACGTTGCGCGCGCGATGGCGGCCCAAGCCCTTGCCTTGCAAACGACGCTCACCCCAGGCGACGCGCCGTTGGTCCTGCTCTCGGGCGGCGAGTTGACGGTCACGCGGCGCGGTGATGGCATCGGCGGACCCAACGCCGAGTTCTGCCTTGCCTTGGCTCTTGCCCTCAACGGCGCACCCGGTATCTACGCCCTAGCCTGTGACACCGACGGCGTCGATGGCGCAGCCGAGGTCGCCGGGGCCGTGATAAGCCCCGACACCTTGAACGGCCAGCGCGCCGCAGCCGAGGACGCCTTGGCCCAGAATGACGCCCACAGTTTCTTCGCCCGCGTGGGTGCGCAGGTTGTCACTGGTCCGACCCTGACCAATGTCAACGATTTCCGCGCACTTCTGATCGAACCCCTTTGACGGGTTCCGCTGGGAACGTCATGCTCGCGCCCGCACATGCTAGTTGAACGCCACATTTCTTAACATTTGTTGAATCGAGGCGCCTCATGACTGTTTTTTCCCGCCGTATGCTTCTCTTGACTGCGGCCAGCCTGCCGCTGGCCAGCCCTGCCTTTACCAGCACCCCGTCGCGACTGGGCGAGGTGCTGGAAACCACCGGTCCCGGCGATCTGATCCGCGATGGTCTAAGGCTGCCCTTGGCGCCGGGCCTCGCGTTGCACGAAGGTGACACAGCGGCGACGGGTGACAGCGGGCTGGCGTTGCTGTTGCTCGACGCGCGCACGCGGATTGCACTGGGCACCAATAGCCACATCGAACTGGCCAGTTTCCTGTCCGAAATCGGCGGCACTATACGGGTCGGCGGCGCCATGGTTTTTGACCGGCCTGACGATTTGCCAGCGCTGGACGCACGCTTTGTCACCGCGTTCGGTGAGATCGGCGTGCGCGGCACGCGGTTTTTCGTCGGTTGGTCGCGCGGCGATTATGCGGTTTTCGTCCAGCGCGGACAGGTCAGCGTGTCGAATGCCGGCGTGACCCGCCTGCTGAATGCGGGCGAAGGATGCACGATGTCCGCCGGCGTCCCGTCCGAGGTCACTCCTTGGGGCGAGGCGCGCATCGACGAGGCCTTCGCCAGCCTCGGCCTGTCGCGCGACTGACACCGCCTGAGGGCTTTACGCCGGATGCCGCCTGCGGCACCATCGCCGCACCAAAGGGGGCGGCATGCGCAATCGCGGGTTCTGGAAATCCTTCGCGCTCTTTTCGGGGTTGTCCCCGGAGGCGCTTGATGCCGTCGCCGCAACAGCGCGCGCGCGCCATTGGGGCCCTGGGGAGCTGCTTTTTCAACGCCATGACCCCGGCGATTGGCTGGTCGCGCTCGAAAGCGGGCGAGTGCGGATCTCGCTGGTGACGCCGGGTGGGCGCGAGTTGGTGTTGCGACACTCTGAACCGGGCGAAATTCTGGGGGAGATGGCGCTGTTCGACAACGCCCCACGCTCGGCCGATGCCACGGCCGTGGGCGCTGTCAGCGGCTTTGTTCTGGACCGCAGTGCGTTTCACACGCTGGCTCAGGCCGATACAGGGTTTTACCGCTCGGCGCTGGCGCATCTGTCCAGTATGCTGCGCAGCACCACGTTGCAGCTTGAATCCATTGCCCTTTATCAGCTTCGTGGCCGGGTCGCGCGCTTCTTGTTGATCACGCTCGAACAGCTGCACGGGGCCGATATCCCTGATCAGGCCGGGCTTTCGCTGGGCCTGTCACAAGGAGAGCTGGCCGCCGTACTGGGCGCGACCCGGCCCAAGGTGAACCGCGTCTTGCAGGATTTCCGCGACGAAGGGCTGATCATCGATGACGGACGCAGCTGGCGGTGCCATGTTACCGGGCTGCGGGCCGAGGCCGGATCGGATGGCTGAGACCCCACGCCGTCCGCTGGCCGGAAGGGTCGCGCTGGGGCTTTGCCTGGCGCTTGCGGCGCTGATCGCGTGGCAACCCGCACCGCTGGTTCGATGGCAAGAGCGGGCATTGGATGCCCTGCTTGTACTGGTCCCTGCGCCGCCAACCACAGGCGTCACCGTCATCGATATCCCGCGTGCTGATGACACCGGCGCGCCGTGGTCGCGCGCGTCCTCAGCCCGGCTGGCAGCGCGGTTGGCCGAGGCGTCACCGCGCGTCGTCGGTTGGGACGTGGTTTTTGCAGACGATTGCGCGCCAAACGCGGCCAATCTGGCGCTGACCGCCACGCTCAGCCGCAGCGCAACCGTCCTTGGCTTCCTGCTCGCCAACCAGTCCGAGGCCCTGCCCGGCCCCGCCCCCGCGCTGGCCCTTGGCGGCGATGCCGGCACGCGGCTGTGGAGCGCGCCGGGGGCGGAAGCCCCCTGTGAAACCTTTTTGTCCGACCCGGTGACCCTTGCCAGCCTGTCTTTGCCCGGCGACACCGAAGCCCGCGTGCGCCGTGTTCCCGCCGCCGTCACCGTTGCGACCCTTGCCTGGCCGTCGCTCCCGGTAGAGCTGGCCCGGCGCGTTCGCGCGCCCTCAGCCGTGGTTCTCGCAGCCGATGCCAGTGGCGCGCTGAGCCTGCATCTTGGCCCGCGTGCCGTGCCTCTGGACAGGGACGGCACGCTGCGTTTGCGTCCCCGCCCCGCCGCGATGCGCGCAGCGCGCACGCTCGACGCGGCCGCCCTGCTCAGCGGTCCAGTTCCCGACCTTGCCGACCGCGTGGTCATCGTCGGTTCCTCCGTGCCGCAACGCGGCGGGTTGCGCCCCACTGCCATGGGCCCCCTTTATCCGTCCGTCCAGATCGCCGCCGATCTGACCGCCGACCTGATCGCCGACCAGCTCCCCTGGCGCCCCGCCAACGCGCCCTGGGTCGAGGCAGCCGCCCTCGCCCTTGCCGGCCTCATCCTTGCCGGCATGCTGCCGCGCCTTGCCCCGCTGGCCGGGGTTGCCCTTGCGCTCACCCTTGCGCTGGTCTGGACCGGGACCGCGACGACGACTTATCTTGCCACCAATCGTCTTTATGATCCGTTAATGCCCGCCCTAGGCGTGCTTTTTTCCGCCACGGCCGCGATCCTGCTGCAAGCTGCGCTCACTGCCCGGGCCGAGCGCGCCCTGCGCGAACGTATGGGCCAGCTGCTGCCTGCGGTCGTCGTTGCGCGCTTGGCCAATGACCCCGGCCTGCTGCGTCTGCGCGGTGAACGGCGCCTTGTGACCGCGCTTTTCACCGATCTTGAAGGCTTTACCGCCGCCACCGTCACGATGGAGCCTGAAGCCCTGATCGACGCCCTCGACCGCTACTTCACCGTAGTCTGCGCGGTGATTTTGCGCCATGGCGGGATGATCGACAAAATCGTCGGCGATGCGGTCCACGCGCTTTTCAACGCGCCGCTGGACCAGCCCGGCCATGTAGACGCAGCCCTTCAGGCCGCCGCCGAGATCGTCGCCCAGACCGAGGCCTTGCGCGCCAGCCTCGGTCTGGGCCGAACCCGCATCGGTATCGAGACCGGCGCGGCGATTCTGGGCGATGTCGGCTCGGGCGCGCGCATCGACTACACCGCGCATGGTGCCTGCGTTAACCTTGCTGCGCGGCTGGAGGCGGCGGGCAAGGCGCTGGGGCCCGCCGTGATCATCGGCCCCGCCGCGGCGGCGCAAAGCACGCAGCCTTTGCGCGCCCTTGGCCTGCATGAGCTGCGCGGTTTCGGGCCGGTTGAGGTTTTTACCCTGTCCTGACTGTAGTGTTCCCCCGGGAACTGAGCGCACAGCCTGTGCCCGTTAGGTTGGTCCCATCGGCACCAACGCCGCAACCCGCACAAGGAACCAAGCCCATGATCCGCCACGCCTTCATCGCCGCCGCCCTCACCCTGATCCCTGCCGCGGCCTCTGCCTCTGACGCCTGGACCACCGCCGGCGTCAACTTTCGCGACGGGCCGAGCAGCTATTACGCTGTCATCGCCACCCTGCCGCGATGCGCGGTGATCCAGACCTATGAATGGCAGAGCGGCTGGGTCCGGGCCGAATGGCAGGGGCAGTACGGCTGGCTCTCGGGCAGCTATATCGCTGAAAGCAATGCGCATTGCAGCTATCAGGCGCCCGCCTATCAAGCCCCGGCCTATCACGCCCCGGCGCAGGGCACCGCGTACCGCCGCTATTGACCCCCAAGACCTTTGCAACGGCGGGCCCCTTCGGGGGCCCTTTTTTGCATCCGGCCGCTGCTCGCTGTTCCCCCGGGAACTGAGGCGCAGCCAGCCCGGCGCTAAGGTGATCTCATAACCACCCCAACACCCCACGGAGCCACCCCATGTATCGCACCGCCCTTGCCGCCCTGATCCTTACCGCCCAACTCGCTGGCAGCGCCGCTCTTGCCCGCGACACCGGTCTTGTCCCCGCCGCGCCCATCACAGCCCGGCATGTCACCGCCCCGTCGGGCGCGGGACTGGCCCTGCCGGTCATTTCGCTGACGCAGCCCGCAAGCGACGCCCCTCGCACGGCGCCCCTTCTGGACGCCGCCTATCGCCCGATCGAGCCGCAAACCCGCGTCTTTTCCTGAAAACGCAAATCATGCCGGAGCGCGGCCTTGTTTGATCTGAATCAAGGCCGCTGCACGATCAGACGCTAAGAAAGCCGCATTCAAAGCGCAGATTTGCGCGTCGTGCAGGGCTAGTTTGTATGCGTTTGACCCTTAGAACCAATCTTGCGATGCGCACCTTGATGCATTGCGCCACGCAGTTCCCGGTCAGCTTGCGCACCGCCGACGTGGCAAGTGCCTGTAATGCTTCTTTTCACCACGTTGCGCAGGTGGTCAATCAGCTGGAAAGCGAAGGCTTTCTGACGACAACCCAGGGCCGCGGGGGCGGTATCGCGCTGGCCAGACCGGCGGACGAGATCGGCGTCGGCACGGTGATCCGCCTGTTCGAGGCCGAGCTGCCCTTCGCAGAATGCATGGACCTCAAGCGGAACACCTGCCCGCTTGCCGGGGCCTGTCGCCTCAAGGGCATGCTGTGCGAGGCGCTCGGTGCCTTCTATGGTGCGCTCGATCGCTATACGCTCCTTGACCTGGTCGACAACAACGCGGCACTGACCGGCATTTTTGCCCGCGAGGCTGTGGAGCAGGACGTGCAGACGCCGGCGTAGCCGCGCGGCCCGCTGCGCAGGGTGCAGAGCGCCTGCACCTACACAAAACTTCACAAATTAAATTCCTGCATTCTCTTGATCGAGTCGGGCGCACGGGACTATGTGTCGCGTGCCGCGCACCGCCAGACGGTTCCGCATTCCAGGTTCGGTATTTTCAACATGACATCCTCCCCCACGCCTCAAGACGTCACCCCCACCGCTGTCCGGTCGGTCCGGCTGGTCATCGCGTCTGTCGCCACGCTTTTGCTGCTCGCAGCGCTTGATCAGACCATCGTATCGACAGCCCTGCCCACCATTGTCTCGGATCTGGGCGGGCTCGAACACCTCAGCTGGGTCGTCACCGCCTATATCCTGGCCTCGACCGTGGCAGCGCCGCTTTATGGCAAACTGGGCGACCTTTATGGCCGCCGGATTATGGTCTTTGTTTCGGTCGGGCTGTTCCTGATCGGCTCGTTGCTCTGCGGGCTGGCGGGCAACATGACGTTCCTCATCGTCTCGCGCGCCATTCAGGGTCTCGGCGGCGGCGGTTTGTTCGTGCTGGCGCTGTCGGTGGTGGGCGACGTGCTCACCGCCAAGGAACGCGGCAAGATCCAAGGCATGTTCGCGGCTGTCTTCTCGATCTCGTCCATGGTCGGGCCGCTGATCGGCGGCTATTTCGTCGAGCAGTTCAGCTGGCACTGGATCTTCCTGATCAACGTGCCGCTGGGCATTCTGGCCGTGATCGGCTTTGCCATGAGCTTCCCGGCGCATACCGCCACCAAGAAGCACAAGATCGACTGGGCGGGCGCTGCGGCGCTGTCGCTCACGCTGGCGTCGGTGACGCTGATGACCGCGCTGGGGGGCAATACCCTGCCCTGGGATTCGCTTGAGACCTACGGACTGGGCGCTTTGTCGCTGGTGGCGCTGGTGGCGTTCATCCTGATCGAGCGCCGCGCGGTCGAACCGATCCTGCCGCTTGAGCTGTTCAAGCTGAACGTCTTCACCACCACCTCGATGCTGAGCTTCCTCACCGGCGCGGCGATGCTGGGGGCGGTGACGTTCCTGCCGCTGTATCTGCAAGTCGCGCGCGGTGTGAGCCCGATGATCTCAGGCCTCCTGCTGGCCCCGATGACGCTGGGCATCGTCGCCGCCACCACGGTCGCGGGCACCTATATGCGCCGCAGCGGGCGCTACCGGATCCTGCCGATTGTCGGCATGACCATCCTTGCCATTGGCGGCGTGCTGTTGTCGCAGATCTCGGTGGACACGTCGACCTGGGGCTTCTCGGGCATGATCGTGCTGTTCGGCTTTGGTATGGGCCTGTGCTTCCCGGTGCTGACCACCGCCGTGCAGAACGCCGTGCCGCGCGCGCAACTGGGCACGGCGACCTCGTCGGGCGTCATGTTCCGCCAGATCGGTGGCTCACTGGCGGTCGCCATGTTCGGCGCGATGATGACCGCTCGACTGGCCGCTCAGGCAGGCGGGCTGAACTTCTCGGCCGAGATGGGCCCGCAGGCGCTGGCGCAGCTCGACCCGGCGATCCGCGCTGGCATCGCCACGCATATCGTCGACGCCATCGCCCCGATTTACTGGGTTGTTGCGGCCTTCGGTGTGATGGGTCTGATCGTCGCGCTGATCCTGCGCGAAATCCCGCTGTCGGGCCGTACGCCCGCACCGCAGGCCGAATAACTACGCCAACGGACAACGCCCCGGCTTGAGATCAAGCAGGGGCGTGCCATCAAGCGCTTCCAACCCGCGCACGATCAGCCGGTTCCCCTGCCGCGCGACCAGCTTAACCGTCGTCACCGCAATCGGATTGGGCCGCACGGGCGAGCGCAGCGAGAACACGCCGCGCGGGCCGTTGCCGTGGTTCGGCTCGATGATCAGCAGATCGCGGCGCGCCTTGTGGAACCACAAGAACAGCTCGATCCATTCGAAATCGTCGATCCCCTGCAACGCCCGGTCCCACGGCGGGTTCAGCACCACCGCGCACTCCGGCCCGTCAGGCCCGACACGCTTTGGGCAATCACGGAGCGTCTTGTAGGGTGTCTCGACCTTCCCGATGAAACCCAACGTGGCATCCGCGGCCAGCACGGCGTCGGTTACTTCCTCATTCGGTTTCAACGGCTTGTGCGTCATGTTTCCATCGCAATGAAATCCGGCACCAGCCCGCTGGCGGCGATGAACGCCTTGGGGTCGACGCCCTTGAAGAACCCGTGCGACTGGATGAGCACGGTGAAACACCCCGCCGCGCGCCCGCCCAGAATGTCGGTATGCAGCGAGTCGCCGACCATCGCCACGCGCTTGGCCGGCAGGTCCAGCGCCCTGAGCGCCGCCTCGAACGCCCCGCCAAACGGCTTGCCGTAGAATTCGACCGGCACCGGCAGATCCACTGCATAATGCCCCGGCTCCCAGGTGAACCCGCCCTCACGCGGGGCGACAACATCAGGGTTGGCGCAGATCACCGGGCGGGGCCGCGCCTTCAGCGCCGCCACCAGTGCCGCCTGTTTGGCGTCATCCCAGCCCTGCGAGCCAAGGAACAAGAACCCGTCCGCGCTGTCCAGCAACCCCGCATCCAGCGCGCGCAGATCGCCCGGCAGATCGTCGAACGCGGCCCCTTCTGGCGCAATCGCCGCCCAGACGCCGCCGCGCCCTTTCAATGCCTCCCCGGCCAGATCGCGGCTGGCGATCACCTCATCTGCGGTGAAATCAAAGCCCCACTTGTGGTACTTCGCCAGCGCCTCGTCCCGCGTGGCCGAGGCGCCGTTGGTCAGCACCACCACCCGCTTACCTGCAGCCCGCATCTGCGCGATCCGCGCCACCGCTTGCGGCAAGACCCCCTCGCCAACATTCAAAACGCCAAACGCGTCCAGAATGAAGCCGTCATAGCGCTCAATCACGCCCCGCAGGTCGTCAATCCTGGCGCTGAACGGCGGAAAGATCCGCCCGGGCTGCGGGTAATGATGCGCAATGGCGCAGTAGCGGGCGAAGGCCCAGCGGGCATTTGGCTGCATCGAGCGTCCTCATCGTCTGGGGCGAAAAAGGCCCCGCAAACTCCCCGACATGCTGGCAAAAATCCGCATCCGGCGAAAGCGCGATCTGTGTCGGCATCGCTTCCTGTTCCGCCCGGAATTTGAGCGAAACGCCCAAGACATAGGCATCAACGCGACGCCCGCCAAAGCAGCAAACGCCCGCCATGCGTCCCGTCTTGAACCCGACCGCCGCACACGCTTGAGCTAGCGTGAACGGAGACCCCATGAACGCCCAAGCCCCGACCCTTCACCAGCGCACGCGCGGCTCGGCCGAGGTCGTGATGGCGGGCGGGCGGCTCAAGCGGCTCTATACCCAAGGCTCGGCCAAGGCGATTCCGCTGACCGGCCCGCGGCCAGAGGTGGTTTTTCTCAATACATCCGGCGGGTTGACCGGCGGCGATCGGCTGTCCTTTGCCCTGCAAACCGACAGCGACACCACCGCCACCACCCAAACCGCCGAACGCGCCTACCGCGCCAGCGACGGCACGGCGCAGATGAGCGTCGCGCTCGACATCACCCATGGCAGGCTCGACTGGCTGCCACAGGAGACCATCCTCTTCGACCGCTCAGCCCTGCGCCGCCACACCCGCATCAGCCTGGGCCCGCAGGCCGAGTGTCTGCTGCTGGAAGCCATCGTGCTGGGCCGCGCCGCCATGGGCGAGACAGTCCGCGATTTCACCCTGACCGACCGGCGTGAGATCCTGCGCGCAGGTAAACCCGTACTGGTCGAGCCGCTGAAAATGCACGGCGGCACCCTGACCGGCCCCGCCACGCTGCAGGGCGCGCGCGCCTTCGCCTCGATCGCGCTGGTCGCGCAGGGGGCCGAGGATGCGCTGGGTCCGGTGCGCGCCACCCTCAATGAGCCCGGCGTGCGCGGCGCGGCCTCGGCATTCGACGGAAAACTGACGCTGCGGCTGATCGCCGCCGATGGCTGGCCGCTCAGACGGCAGATCGCACGGCTGGTATCCGTGTTGCGACCTGCTAACACTGGCAGCCTGCCCCGCGTCTGGCAGATCTAGGAGACAGGCATGAACCTTACCCCCCGCGAAAAGGACAAGCTGCTGATCAGCCTCGCCGCGATGGTCGCGCGCGGACGGCTGGCGCGCGGCGTCAAGCTCAACCACCCCGAGGCCATCGCGCTGATCACCGATTTCGTTGTCGAAGGCGCCCGCGACGGCCGCCCGGTGGCCGAGCTGATGGAAACCGGCGCGCATGTGATCACCGCCGAGCAATGCATGTCCGGCATCCCCGAGATGATCCATTCCGTGCAGGTCGAGGCGACATTCCCCGACGGCACCAAACTCGTCACCGTTCACCACCCGATCCGCTAAGAGGTTCCCCATGCGCGCACTCCCCCTCGCCCTGATGCTGCTGCTCTCGCCCACGCTGGCGCTGGCCCACGGCACCCATGACCTTGGCACCTTCGCTTACGGCGCCGCGCACCCGCTGGGCGGGCTGGATCACGTGCTGGCGATGCTCGCGGTGGGCCTGCTGGCCGCGCAGACCGGGGGCCGCGCGCTCTGGGCGATGCCGCTGGCTTTTGTCGGCGCGATGCTGGCGGGCGGTGCTTTGGGCTTTGTCGGCGTCACCGTGCCCGCGGTCGAGCCGATGATTCTGGCCTCTATCGTCATCCTCGGCGTGCTGGCCGCGCTCGCCACCCGCCTGCCGCTGGCCGCAACCCTGCCGATGATCGCCGTCTTCGGTCTGGCCCATGGCTGGGCGCATGGGGCTGAAGGCCCGGCGACCGGCATGGCGCTTTACGCGGCGGGCTTTGCTTTGGCCACCGCCGCGCTACATGCAGCTGGCATCGCGATGGGTCGCAGCCTTTCTGCTCTGACCACGCGCTCGCTGGGCGGGGCCGCCGCTGTGGCGGGTCTTGCGCTGGCTCTTGTGTAAGGACACGCCATGATCCCCGGAGAGATTTTCGCCGCCCCCGGCGACATCATCCTCAATCCCGACGCCCCCGTCACCACGCTCACGGTCGCCAATACCGGCGACCGCCCGGTGCAGGTCGGCTCGCACTACCACTTCGCCGAAACCAACCCCGGCCTCAGCTTTGATCGCGAGGCCGCGCGCGGCCAGCGGCTCGACATCCCCGCCGGCACCGCCGTGCGCTTCGAGCCGGGGCAAACGCGCGAGGTCAACCTGATCCCCTATCAGGGCAACCGCACCGTCTATGGCTTCAATGCCAAAGTCATGGGTGCGCTGTGATGGCCGCCTTCGCGTTTGACGCCCTGCGCCTTGCCCTGCAAACCGGCACCATGATGATGCAGGCGCAGCAAGTCGTGGCCATGCGCACGCTGGGCATGATGGGCGGCTGGAACCTGCGCGACGGTGAAACCGCGCGCATGGTGTCCGAGAAAATGGCCGCTTTCACCGAATCGAGCGCCGCCATTCACACCGCCCTCACCCAGTCCAAACCGCCGCTCGCTGTGGCCACCGCAGCCCTCAAACCCTACGCCAAGCGCACCCGCTCGAATGCCCGCAGCCTGTCACGGCGCGGGCCGGGTTGAGCGATGAGCGGCACCCTCCTCTCAGGCAGCTGTCACTGCGGGGCCGTGCGCTTTCGCATGACCAGCCACACGCCGGTGCCCTACCAGCTGTGCTATTGCTCGGTGTGCCGCAAGACCACCGGCGGCGGGGGTTACGCGATCAACCTCGCCGCCCGCGCCGACAGTCTGGTGGTCGAGAACCGCGAGACGCTGGCAATCTACCGCGCCACGATCACCGAAGATGGCACCACCCGCCACTCCACCGCCGAGCGCCACTTCTGTTCGCGCTGCGGCAGCCACCTGTGGCTCTATGATCCCACCTGGCCGGACCTCATCCACCCGCTCGCCAGCGCAATCGATACGCCGCTGCCGCCCGCGCCTGTCCTGACCCACCTGATGCTCGACGCCAAACCCGACTGGGTGCCAGTCAACGCCGGGCGCCAAGACGCTGAATTCCCCCGCTATCCCGACACCTCGATCGAGGACTGGCACAAATCGCACGGCCTCTGGGTCGTCTGAAAGGAGCCTTCATGCCCTACGCCATCTCCCGCGCCCAATACGCCGACATGTTCGGCCCGACCACCGGCGACCGCGTGCGCCTTGGCGATACCGAGATCATCATCGAGGTCGAGCGTGACCTGACCCTCTACGGCGACGAGGTGAAGTTCGGCGGCGGCAAGGTGATCCGCGACGGGATGGGCCAAAGCCAGATCACCCGCGCGATGGGGTCCATGGACACTGTTATCACCAACGCGCTGATCCTCGACTATACCGGCATCTACAAGGCTGATGTCGGCCTGCGCGACGGGCGCATCGCGGTGATCGGCAAGGCGGGTAACCCTGATACTCAGCCCGGCGTCGATGTCATCATCGGCCCGGGAACCGAGATCATCGCGGGCGAAGGCAAGATCCTGACCGCAGGCGGTTTCGACGCCCATATCCATTTCATCTGCCCGCAACAGGTCGAGGACGCTTTGCATTCCGGTCTGACCACCTTGCTCGGCGGCGGCACCGGCCCGGCGCATGGCACGCTGGCCACCACCTGCACCCCCGGCCCCTGGCATATCGGGCGCATGCTGCAGGCCATCGACGGCTTGCCGATGAACATCGGCCTTGCCGGCAAGGGTAACGCCAGCCAGCCCGACGCGCTGGTCGAAATGGTCACGGCGGGCGCTTGTGCGTTGAAATTGCACGAAGACTGGGGCACCACCCCCGCCGCCATCGACTGCTGCCTGACCGTCGCTGACCAGATGGACGTGCAGGTGATGATCCACACCGACACACTTAACGAATCCGGTTTCGTCGAAAACACCCTCGACGCCATCAAGGGCCGCACCATCCACGCCTTCCACACCGAGGGCGCGGGCGGCGGCCATGCCCCCGACATCATCAAGGTCGTGTCGTCGCAGAATGTCATCCCGTCCTCGACCAACCCGACGATGCCCTACACGATCAACACGATCGAAGAGCATCTCGACATGCTGATGGTCTGCCACCACCTGTCGCGCAAGGTGCCCGAGGATGTCGCCTTCGCCGAATCCCGCATCCGGCGCGAAACCATCGCGGCTGAGGATATCCTGCACGACATGGGCGCGTTTTCGATCATTTCCTCAGACAGTCAGGCCATGGGCCGCGTCGGCGAGGTGATCACCCGCACCTGGCAGACCGCCTCGAAGATGAAGCAACAACGCGGGCGGCTGGCCGAGGAAACCGGCGAAAACGATAACCTGCGCGCCCGCCGCTACATCGCCAAATACACCATCAACCCGGCCATCGTGCATGGCATGGCCGATGAAATCGGCTCCATCGAATCCGGCAAACGCGCCGATCTGGTGCTCTGGTCGCCGGCGTTTTTCGGCGCCAAGCCGGAAATGGTGCTGATCGGCGGCTCCATCGCCATGGCGCAGATGGGCGATCCCAACGCCTCGATCCCCACGCCGCAGCCGGTCTATTCGCGCCCGATGTTCGGCGCACTGGGCCGCGCGGTCGAGCGTTCGGCCGTGACTTTCGTCAGTCAGGCCGGGCTGGACGCGGGCATTGGCGAAGCGCTGGGTCTGCGCAAGTCGCTGGTCGCGGTGCAGGGTTGCCGGGGGGTGACTAAATCCGACATGAAGCTCAACTTCGCCACCCCCAGCATCGAGGTCGACCCCGAGACCTACGAGGTCCGCGCCGACGGTGAACTCCTCACCTGCGAGCCCGCCTCCGAACTGCCACTGGCGCAGCGCTACTTCCTGTTCTGAACGCAAGCGTGACGTTGAATGAGGGCGGCGTGGGGTAAAACCCGCCCCGCCTTTTCCGTTTCCCGCGACCACGCCAAGATTATGCTGCATTGCAGCAAATCCGGTGCCTTCGCGATGGCGCGCGCTGTCGTCACGCCGATGAACTGTGAAGAGCTTTACCTCTCCCCTTTGAATTCCCGAACCAATTCGCCATCACGCCCCCGGCATGAGCCATGCTGCACCTGCAAAGCACGCATGCCCAACCGGCAGTGGTTATGTCAGCATCAATGCCCTATCTTCGTCTCAAGGGAGAGAACTCTTCACACGAGGTTTCCAAATGGCTTTCATTACCAGCACCGACTTCACCCCGCGCATCCGCGCCCAGATCGACGCCTTTTTCGCCACGCTCGGCCAGGGCTTCAACGCCTATCTTGAAGCCCGCTCGCGCCGCGACGAGATCGAACGCCTGCAAATGATGACCGACGCGCAACTGGCCGACCTCGGCACCAGCCGCGACCGTATCGTGCAATACGTCTTCCGCGATCGCATCGGCTTCTGACCCAGCACGCGGCCCCGCTCTTTTCGGGGCCGCGCGCTGAGCGCACAGGCGCGCCCCGCAGGCCCCCATGCCATTGCGCGGACGGCGTCGCCTTCGGGCGCGCCGCGCCGCTGGTTTTTGGCCTGCATTTTGAGCACGCCACCCGGCACAGAATTCTTGTACCGCGCCCGAGCGCCTTCCAGCGCCCAGGCGTGCGTTGGCAGTTACAGCTTTGGTAACCTGCCTGCCAAACGCGCCGCTTTGACGCGCCAATCCCTTAATTCCACAGGGACATTCCAATCAACGCCGCATCATCGGCCCCCATCAGCCCCGCGCCCAGTCGGTCGCAGTGCACCTCGGTCAGCACGCGATCGCGCCAGAACAGCGGGTCTTCGCGCAGAACCTGCGGCAACAGATTGTGGTCAAAGATTCGCACGCGTCGCTCCACCACCTCGACCCGGCTCCATTGTCCCAGACGAACGTCCTCACCGCCGGCGATCAGAGCCGAACACAGATCGCGTTCACGCGACCGCAGCGCGTCAATCCTTTCGCGGACCAAAGTCAGTTCATCAGCCTGCGACTCGCTGCGCATGGGCGCCTCCATTGCTTGCACCCACACTCTAGCCCTGCGAGGGTAAACGGACCGTTTACGAGGATTCCCTGATGAATGACCTGCCCCCCGCCGTCCGACTGTTGACCCAAGAACCTGCGCAGGCCGATGACCGCGTGGTGCTGGATTACGACGCCCGTCTGATGCGCCGCAAACGGTTGACGACGGTGCAGGGCGAAAGCTTTCTGGTCGACCTGCCCAACGTCACCAATCTCGACGCCTATTGGGGTTTCGAACTGGAAGACGGACGCAGCATTCAGATCGTCCCCGCCGAGGAATCTGTCCTTGTGATCACCGGGCCGCTTGCCCGCCTGTGCTGGCACATCGGCAACCGGCACACACCGTGCGAAATTCACGACGATCATCTGTTGATCCGCGAAGACCATGTGCTCGAGAAAATGCTCACCGGTCTTGGCGCGCAGATCACCCGCGCCTCACGCCCTTTCGCTCCGGAATCCGGGGCCTATGGCACCGGACGCACGATGGGCCATGACCATGGTCCGGCAGAACACCATACGCATGGCGATCATACCCATGGACATCATCACCATGGGCATGATGACCATGGGCATCATCATGGGGAGGAGGCCACCAGATGAAACTGTTCCACCCCGCCAACCGCAGTCTCTCGCCAGAGCACGAGCGCCTTTGGGCCGCCTATGAAATCGCCTATACAATGGTTGATTTCCTGGCCGCGGGGTTGTTCATCGTCGGCTCGATCCTGTTTCTGAGCCCCCAAACCACGCAAACCGGCACCTGGCTGTTCATCATCGGATCAGTGTTTTTCGGCCTGAAACCGACCTTGCGCCTGACGCGCGAGATCCGGCTGGTGGCGCTGGGGAACGTGAACGAGGTCGCCAAACGGCTCGATGGCTGACACGGATCTGCTGACCTTGATGCAATGGCTCTCCCCCGCCTTTCCGACAGGGGCCTTTGCCTATTCCCACGGGCTCGAACGGGTGGTCGCCGAGGGCACGATCCGCGACGCCGCCACACTTGAAGACTGGCTGACCGGCATTTTGCTGTATGGCGCGGGGTGGCAGGACGCGGTGTTACTGGCGCACGCGCTCAGGCCCGGGACAGACCTTGATGCGCTCGACGTTCTTGCCCGTGCCCTTGCACCATCGGCCGAGCGTCTGCGTGAAACGCTGGATCAGGGTACAGCGCTTGCCCGGACCGTTGCGGGCATCACCGGTCGCAACTTGCCCGCGCGTGCGCTCCCGATAGCGCTGGGTGAGGCCGCGCAGGCGCTATCCTTGCCGCCCGCGACAGTTATTGCCTTGTTCTTGCAAGGCTTTGCAGGCAACCTGACCACCATCGCCGTACGCCATGTGCCGCTGGGCCAGACCGCAGGACAGGCGGTTCTGGCCAATCTGGCACCGGTGCTGGGCAGCCTTGCTGCCAGTGCGGCCACGGCAACGCTTGATGACCTCGGCGGGGCGGCGCTGGCTGCCGACCTTGCCGCCTTTGAACACGAAACCCAAGACGTCAGGATCTTTCGAACATGAGCATGAATGGCCCCCTCAGGGTGGGAATCGGCGGCCCCGTCGGCTGCGGCAAGACCTCGCTGACCGAGCAACTGGCCCGCGCACTGGCCAGCCGCTGCTCGATGGCGGTGATCACCAACGACATCTACACGCGCGAGGACGCCGATTATCTGGTCCGTGCGCAGGTCCTGCCCGAGGCGCGCATCAAGGGCGTCGAAACCGGCGGTTGCCCGCATACCGCGATCCGCGAGGATGCCTCGATCAATCTGGCCGCCGTGGCTGAGCTGAGCCTTGAGATCCCCGGTCTGGACCTGATCCTGATCGAGAGCGGTGGCGACAATCTGGCGGCGACGTTTTCGCCCGAGCTGGCGGATCTCTCGATCTATGTCATCGACACCGCCGCCGGGCAGGACATTCCGCGCAAGCGTGGCCCCGGCCTGACAAAATCCGACCTGCTGGTGGTCAACAAGACCGATCTGGCGCCCTATGTCGGGGTTGATCTGGCACAGCTCGAGGCCGACACCCAACGTGCTCGCGGCCAGCGGCCCTATGTCATGGCGCAGGTGCGCAACGGGATCGGCATCGAGGCCGTGATCGCATTCCTCGAGCGTGAAGGCGGGTTGCGGCTGCGCTGATCACTCGTCAACCGGGGCCAGCGCGCGCGCGGCCTGCCGCGCCTCGCGCCGCGCCCGGAATTCCGCGCGTTCTTCGGGCGACAACGGCACACCCCCGACCCGCTGGCCCCGGCCACGACCGCGGCCGCGCCCCCGCCCGCCGCCCCGGGACGCGTTACCCGCTGAGCGGCGCTTTCTGGCAAGTCGGCGGACAAAGCCCGGCACTGGCGCAGTCGATGCAGCAATGACCAGCGCCAGACCGCCAAAAGCGAGAACCGGCAGTCTTTCGCCCAGAAATATCATCCCGAACACCACGCTGAACGCTGGCATCAGGAACATCGCCAAGGCCGCCCGGTTCGCCCCTGCACGGCGGACCAGCGCGTAATTGAGCAGGTTTGGCGCGACCGTCGCCAGAACCACCAGTGCCAGCAGCACCAAAAGAACATAGGGCGAGGGCGTGACCTGCACCGCCCCGTCGACCAGCAGTGCCACGGGCCAGACCGTCACCACGCCCACCGCGAACATTCCCGCCGACAGGACCATCGGCGACATCTTTTCACGCCGACGGAACCACACGTTGCCCGCCGCATAGCTCAGCGGCGAGATCAGCGTCAGCAGCGTGCCCAGTCCCGCCTCGGCCAGACCGCCCGACAGGATCGCCGGGATCGAGATCAGCACGACGCCAACCATACCGATGCCGATACGGATTTCCTGCTCCAGTGTCGCGGGCTCATCCGCCAGAAAGAACGCTGCCAGCGCCAGCGTGAACAGCGGCATGGTGGCATAGAGCATGCCCCCCATGCCGGTGGGGATATACTGCATCCCCGCCGCCATGCTCACGAACGGGATCGACACCACCAATACACCGCCGACCAGAGCGGTCAGCAGATCATGCCGCGACAGGCGCAGCCCGCTGCCAAAGACCCCGGCCGCGATCAGCAGCAACGGCAGCGCGAAAGCCGAGCGCAGCGCCGCCAAGGTCCAGGGCGGGAAATAGGCGACGGCAAGCGCGATCAACAGCGGCGAGGCACCAAAACCGGCGGCTGTGAGGATCAGGAGTAAGGGGGTGGGCATGGGTATCGGATCCCCGACCGGGCGGATGGGTGTGCGAGATGGACCCCTACCGCCCACCACCCCGCGCGTCAATCCACAGCCGCGGGAACGGCGCCGACCAGCCTCTTATGCGTTCATGTCCAGGCGACCTTCCTTTCTGTGTGGCATCGGTGGCACCCGGTTTGCCTGCCCAGTCTGCGCACAGAACCCTTGCCCGAAGGTTAAGACGACACCGCTGGACCACCCTGCACCCCGCTGCTACGCAAGAGATCTCAGGAGGTGCCCATGTCCGACAGTGAAACGCCCCAGTACCAGCCCGTCCCGCTGCCGGACCGCGTCCAGACGACGGATGCGCTCGCCCTGACGCAGGCGCAGGCCTTCCTCACCTACCTGCGCAAGCGCCATTCGGTGCGCGACTACAGCGCCCGCCCGGTCCCCGAGGCGGTCATCGCGGCCTGTATCGCCGCCGCCGGCAGCGCGCCTTCGGGGGCCAACCACCAGCCCTGGCATTTTGTCGCCATCGCCGATCCGGCGATGAAAGCCCGCATCCGCGCCGCCGCCGAGGACGAAGAGCGCGCCTTCTACGCCGGCGGCGCGGGCGATGAATGGCTGGCCGCGCTCGAGCCGATCGGCACCGGCGCCTCCAAGCCGCATCTGACCGACGCGCCCTGGCTGATCGTCATCTTCGCGCAACGCTGGGGCGAACGGCCCGGCGGCGCGCGGTTCAAGAATTACTACGTCCCCGAAAGCGTCGGCATCGCCACCGGCTTCCTGATCGCCGCCCTGCACCACGCGGGGTTGGTGTGTCTGGAGCACACGCCCAACCCGATGAAATTCCTCAACAATCTATGCGGGCGGCCAGCCTCGGAAAAGCCGGTGATGATCCTGCCCGTCGGCTATCCGGCCGAGGATGCCACCGTCCCCGCCGTGGCCAAGATCAAGAAACCGCTGGAGGAAATCCTGAGCGTGTTCCGCTGATCCCCACGCACCAACGGAGCAGAAATTGCCCAAGCCCTTCGCGCCTGACGCGATCGAGCCCGGTCATCACCTCTCGGTTGAAAGCAAGGGCCGCCTGTGCACCAGAACATCGCCCTCTACCTTGCTCAAAGCGTCCGCGACTGCCTGCCGCTGATCGTGGGCTTTGTCGTGATCACCTTGCTCTCACCCGCGTTCATCGGCACCTTGCTTCTCACCGCCGCCTTTCTCTACCTTGCTCCTCCTGGGGCCAGGACACTGGCGACGCCTCGCGCAGGCCACTGGCGGGAGCACTTCCCGCCCCGGACTAAGCCGCCTGCGCTTCCTTCTGGTTGCGGCGCTGCTCGGCTGTCTTGCTATCTTGCTGCCCTCTCCCTGACCGATACTGTGAGGCCGCGTGATCCGGCCCATCGCTCAGACTCCGGAGCGCTCGGCGGATTCAACCGGTCGTCGCAACACCCCAATTTTGGAGGTGTAGATGACGACGGGAAGACGGAAATCGGAACGGTCAACTCGGGACAAATTATCCTCGCCAGGACGGCCGCCTGTCTGGCAGCGTGAGAATCTGTGTCGGTTTTGGCGGGGGATCGCGGCAGGTCTCTCCAGTGAAGAGGCCGGTGTCGAAGCCGGTGTTTCTGCGCCTGTCGGAAGCCGTTGGTTTCGGAGTTCTGGCGGAATGCCCCCCACACATCTGGCCCCTTCTTCACCTCGGCCGACGAACCGCAGTCTTTCTTTTGCCGAGCGCGAGGAAATAGCTCTGGAATGCGCGAGGAGGACCGGAGTGCGTGCCATTGCCCGCAAGCTGGGGCGTTCACCCAGCACGATCTCCCGTGAGATCAGGCGTAACTCCGCGACCCGCGGCGGGGACTTCGACTACCGCGCCATCACAGCGCAGTGGCATGCGGACCGTGCAGCGCGACGCCCGAAGGCCAGCAAGCTCGCAAACAATCCCGCCCTGCGTGACTACGTGCAGGACCGGCTCGCGGGTGTGATCGCCACGTCGGACGGCATCGCTTTCGACGGCCCTGTCGTGGTATGGAAGAAACGGCGGGCGGTTCACCGGCAAAGCCGACGCTGGTCCTCGGCCTGGAGCCCGGAACAGATTGCGCAGCGCCTGAAGGTGGACTTCCCCGAGGATCCGACCATGCGTATCAGCCATGAAGCGATTTATCAGGCTCTCTACGTTCAGGGGCGCGGTGCCCTTAAGCGGGAGCTCTCCGCCTGCCTGCGCTCGGGCCGGGCACTGCGTCTCCCTCGGGAACGGGCTCGGAACCGAGGCAAGTCATTGGTCGGGGATGCGCTGATGATCAGTGATCGCCCGGCGGACGTCGGCGACAGGGCGGCGCCGTGCCACTGGGAAGGCGATCTCATTCTCGGTCTCGGCAGCTCGGCGATCGGCACCCTGGTCGAACGAACCACGCGCTTCACGATGCTGCTGCATCTGCCGCGGATGGAGGGGCATGGAAAGACCAAATCCATCAAGAACGGCCCGGCTCTTGCCGGTCATGGCGCTGAAGCCGTTCGCGACGCAATCGCGGACACCATCATGGAACTGCCGGCACACCTGCGCAGATCACTGACGTGGGACCAGGGCGCCGAGATGGCACAACACGCCCAGCCCCGGATCGAAACAGGTCTCGACGTCTACTTCTGCGATCCGCAAAGTCCTTGGCAGCGCGGCAGCAACGAGAACACTAATGGTTTGCTCCGCCAATACTTTCCCAAGGGAACGGACCTTAGCCGGCACGGTGCGGACGAGCTGAACGCCGTGGCCCATGCGCTGAACACGCGGCCACGCAAGACACTCGGCTGGCAAACCCCGGCAGAGGCACTCGAACGACTGCTCAAACAGGATAAGATGGATGGTGTTGCGACGACCGGTTGAATCCGCCCTCACGGCCATGATCTGTGTGGTGACGCTCTGGCCGGTGCTCGCCGCCTTTGGCACGCTGCTGCCGGGTGCAGCCCTCGGCCTGCCCTTTTCCCCACTCAAAGCACTGAAAGCGGCGCGCTCGACATGGTATCGGATTGCGTTTCAGCTTCTGGTATTTCCGCTCGGGCTTGGTGTCGCGTTCCTGCCCGCCATGTCGTGGTCTTAGCCCGTCTTCGGGCCAGAACCGATGCTCACCGACGATGTCCTGTCATAGCTCAACCACCGCGCCCCGTCTGCGCAGATGGTGATCGTTGCGGCTATGACAATGGCAACCGTCGCCCTGATCGGGGTCCTGAAAGTCGCCATCCTCTGCCGCGCTTTCCTGCGCGAGACGCCGTCCACCTGAGCATATCTCACCACGTCGGCAGCCTCCCCGCCTGTGGCGCATCGATCACAGATCCGTGTCCTCAAACCTGGGTTTGGTGATTTCACAACGACGTAGCCATCCTCTCGGTCCACACCCTGAGCGTGCAAAGTAAGGCAAGAGCGTTCAAGCCGTCGTTATTCGCGTATCTGGTCAGGGCCGTCGCTCACTCGTTTCCGGTGGTGGCGTTCGTCATCATCCCACTCCCGGCGATCCTGACGGTCGTTTTTACGCCACGGGACACACCAGACTTTCGCAACGTTGTCGCCGAAATGGCCTTTGTTACACTGATCCCCTTCGCGTTTTCGGTCGTGGCGTTTATCGTCACCTCCCTGCCGGTCGTTCTCAGCATCGGCATTCTTTGCCGCGTCTATGAGCAACGCTATCCGCCTGAGAGCGCCGAGGTCACACCGGTGCCACCCCAGCCCGAGGTCGCCCCAGCTGCCGCTTCCTGACGCGGGGCGTCAGGGCAGCGCCCTATGGGCGCGCGGTCAGCGTTTTTGCAAATGCACGTAGGTCTCGTCAAACCGCCGCTGCAGGTGATCGACTGCCCGCAGCACGCCGCTTGTTCCCAAGGGTGCCACGTTCACCTCAGGACTGGGGTTGAAGAACAGCGGCACGGAAATGCGCGCCTGCGCGCTGCCGACAACCCGGTGCGGCGTCGCCCTGATGCGCCCGCCTGACCACATCTCCAGCATTTCACCAAAATTGATGACAAATTCGCCCGGCTCGGCCACCACCCCCAGCCATCCACCGTCGCGCCGCTGCACCTCGAGCCCCGGCACGCCGTCGGTGACCAGCAGCGTCAGGCACCCATAGTCGGTGTGCGCGGCGATGCCGAAATCCTTCTCGCCTGCCCAACCCGGCCGCTGCGGATAGAAATTCCCCCGCAACAACGCCATCGGCTGATCGAAAGCGCCGTCAAACCAGTGCGGGTCTTCACCAATCGCCCCGGCTATCGCGCCCAGCACGTGCAGCGACAGCGCCCGCGCTGCGGCGTAATACCCCTCAAGCGTGGCGCGAAACCCTTCAGGCCGCTCCGGCCAAAGATTGGGCGCATGCACAGCCAGCGCTGATCCCGCCACCGCGAACCCCAGATCGAAGACTTCCTTGTAATCCGGGTTCGCCGCCGGATCGACCTGCTCGGACCCCGGCCCGCCCCAGCCCCGGTTGGCCCCGGTCCGCGCCATATCCACCGCCGCCTTCACCGCCAAAGGCTGCGCAAAGAACGCCCGATACGTCGCCAGCACCGCGCGCACCTGCCCGGCCTCAATCGGCGTGTTCACCAGCGTCAGAAACCCGACCTCACAGGCCCCGCGCCGTACCTCATCGCGCTGCACCGGATCGCCCGCTATCAGAGCCGCCCAGTCAACCTTCGGGATCGCCACACCTTCGGCCATCGCCCGCCGCCCCTTCATCTTGCCCCAAATACGCCCCTGACCCGATCCGGGAACGGCGCCCCCTCATCTTGTCAGAAATACTCTGCAGGGGGTGAAGGGCGCGCCAGCGCCCGAGGGGGGCGCATAGCCCCCCTGCGCCGACAGGCGCCGGCGCGCGGCCCCCTCGATGGGGGCCGCGCGCCGCACCCGCTCACCGATGCGGCGCGTAGATCTCGACCAGCCGGGCCACCGCCGCTTCCGGCGTCATCTCTTCGCTCTCGCCCGTGCGGCGCGAGGTCAGCTCGACCACGCCCTTGGCCAACCCGCGCGGGCCTACGGTGATGCGCCACGGCAGACCGATCAGATCCATCGTCGCAAACTTCGCCCCCGCCCGGTCGTTGCGGTCATCATAGAGCGCTTCCAGACCGACCCCGGCCAGCGCCTTGTACAGCGCCTCGCAGGCCGCATCCGCCGCCTCGTCGCCCTGCTTCAAGTTGACGATCCCGGCATGGAATGGCGTCACGCCTTCGGGCCAGATGATGCCCTTATCGTCATGGCTGGCCTCGATGATCGCGCCCAGCAAGCGGCTGACGCCGATCCCGTGCGAGCCCATATGCACCGGCACCCGCTCGCCCTTGTCATTGACCACGACAGCGCCCATCGGCTCGGAATACTTGGTGCCGAAGTAAAAGATCTGCCCCACCTCGATACCCCGGGCCACCTTGCGGTGCTCCTCGGGGATCGCCTCGAACAGGCCTGCGTCATGGGTCTCGTCGGTGCGCGCATAAAGCGTGGTGAACTCCTCGCACACCGCCGCCACGGCCTCACGGTCGTCATAATCGACCGCCCGGTCGCCCAGCGTCAGCGTGGTCACGCGGTCGTCAAAGAACACCTCGGACTCACCCGTCTGCGCCAGCACAAGGAATTCATGCGTGTCATCGCCGCCAATCGGTCCGCTGTCCGCGCGCATCGGGATCGCCGTCAGGCCCATCCGCTCATAGGTGCGCAGATAGCTGACCATATGGCGGTTATAGGCATGCAGGGCGGCGTCCTTGTCGACATCGAAGTTATAGCCGTCCTTCATCAGGAACTCGCGCCCGCGCATCACGCCGAACCGGGGCCGGACCTCGTCGCGGAATTTCCACTGGATGTGGTACAGCGTCAGCGGCAGATCCTTGTAGCTGCCCACATGCGACCGGAAGATGTCGGTGATCATCTCCTCATTCGTCGGTCCATAGAGCATCTCGCGATCATGCCGGTCCTTGATGCGCAGCATCTCGGGACCGTAGGCATCATAGCGCCCGGATTCGCGCCACAGATCCGCCGATTGCAGCGTCGGCATGAGCAGCGGAATATGCCCGGCGCGCACCTGCTCCTCGTGGACGATCTGCTCGATACGCTTCAAGACCTTGAAGCCCATCGGCAGCCAGGAATAAATCCCCGCCGCCTGCTGCTTGATCATCCCCGCGCGCAGCATCAGCCGGTGGCTGACGATCTGCGCCTCCGAGGGGTTTTCCTTGAGGACGGGCAGGAAATAGCGGCTCAGGCGCATGGTTCACCTTTGGAAGGAACGGTTCGCGCTTGTCTAGGCGATTGCCGCGCAACCGGCAAGCAGCGCGGCACCAAAGCCATCACCAAGCCGTCAGCACACGCATCAGGCGATTGACAGGCCCCGGCGCTTGACCGACGCTCCCCTTTTATCGCCCTGATTTGGACCCATCCCATGTTTCATCGCTCCGTTATCGCCCTCACCGTCCTTGCCCTTTCCACCGGCATTGCCCAGGCGCAACTGTCGCCCAAGACCCCGCAATCCCCGCACGCGCCCTCTGCGCCGCGCAGCCCCGGCGGCATGGCCGACCTGTCGCGCACGCCCATTGCCCCCTCGACCATCCCGCCCGAGACGATGATCCCCCTCATCCGCGCCGGCTTCGCCGAACACGGCTGCGAGCTGCCGCTGAACGGCGGCGAACGCATCCTGGCCGAGTCCCTCGGTGCCCAGCTCGGCGTCACCGCCGACGAGACCCTCAGCCGCGACGGCCCCTATTTCCGGCCCATCGACACCGCCTTCGACCGACTGCGCGCCGACGGCACCGTCATCATCGACCGACCCGGCGACGTGATCCGCTACCCCGACTGCGACGCCTGACGCCTGTCCGACCGGTGCAATGCCTGTCGCGCACCGGTCGCCACCCTTTGCGCCCCCTTGTCGAGTGTTGCGCATGCCCGATCCGTTTTCGCTGTCCTCAACCGTCCCGGTGCCGGTCTGGCTGCTCATCGCCGTCTTGATGGCGCTGGCGACCAGTGTTGCCATCCTGTTCATGCGACTGAAACGCCACCCGGATCGCCGCATGGCGGATAGCCAGATGAGTGACCGCATCGCAAAAGCGGCCGAACGACCGGGCGCCACGCAAGCCATCCCGCCCCCGGCCCCCGACAGCGCAAACCACCCGCCACAGGCCCATCCTCTCCGCCCCGATCTCCACACCCGCATCGCCGCGCTCCTCACGCTCGAACGCATCGCGCAAGACAGCACCGAGCACGACAACGGCCGCGATCATGTCCGCGTGATGGAACTCCTGTGCGCCTATATCCGCGAGACCGCCGGGGCCGCAGACGCGCGCCCCGGCAGCGCAAGCCCGGGTCCTGAAACCACCGCCCCTGACCTTGCCTCACCCCCCGCTCCCGCGCCCCGTCAGGATATCGCCGTCGCGCTCAGGATCCTCGGTCGCCGCTCCCCCGCCCAGTTGCGGGTCGAGGCCGCCTGGCCCGGCACCCCCGATGCCAACACCGACGACCCCTTCACCCGCAACTGCCCCGCTCTGCCCGCCCCTCCGCGCGACCGCCCGCTGACCCGGTCCGAGGTCGCGGTCTTCAAGGACACCCTCGACCTCTGGCTCAAAGCCGTCCGTAGCGACGCGGGCTACCGGCTCGACCTGCGCGCCACCAATCTGCAAGCCGCCGACCTCTCCGGCGACAATTTCCGCGGCGCCCGCTTCGACAAGGCGCGCATGGAGGGTGCGATCCTGACGCAAACCCGGTTGGAAGGGGCAAACTTCTCCGGGACGTACCTGGCGGGTGCCAGGCTCGCCAACGCCCAGTTACAGGGTGCCACCCTCACCGCAGCGCAACTACCGGGCGCGGATCTGCGTCACGCCTCGCTGCAAGGCGCGGACCTCAGCCACGCCGCGCTAAAGGATGCCGACCTCAGTCAGGCCCGGCTCGAAGGCGCGACCCTGACCCGCGCCCGCCTGCACGGCGCAACACTCCGGCAGGCGCGGCTTGAAGGGGCCGACCTGCTTTATGTGCAGATGCCACAGGCTGACCTGCGCCAAGCCCGCCTTGAAGCCGCCTGCCTCGCTCATGCGCAGTTGCAGGGCGCAACCCTCACCCAGGCCCGCCTCGAAGGCGCAAGCCTGCAGGAAGCGCAGCTGCACGGTGCCGACCTCACCCGCGCTCGGCTCGATCAGCACACCGACCTCAACGCCGCCGACCTCCACGGCGCAGCACTGCGCGGCATGGATCTGTCAACCACCGGCCTGTCTGCCGATCAGGCCGCCCACAGCTTCGCCGACCGCTCGGTCATCCTGCCCGAGGCTCTGGCCCGGCCCGCGACATGGCCCGACTGGACGCTCTGGGACAGCCAGACCGACGTCACCCCCAGCTTCCGCGACGAATGGCGCCGGTTTCGGGCCGACCCCGACACCTATGTGCCCCCGGCCAAACCCTCGGCCTGACCCCTTAGCTCTGCGGCCCGCCCTCGCAAGGCCCGAACGGCTCCGCCCTCTGACCGCGCCACCTTGCCCCAAAAGCCAGAGGCGGCGCCCCGGCACATCCCCCTTCCCAAACCCCCACCCCTGAGGCACCCTCCCCGCACCCCCTTGGTGAGTGTTGCGTATGCCTGATCCCTTCTCCGTCTCCACAACCCTCGCTGTGCCCGTATGGGCCGTCATCGCACTCGCCTTGGCGCTGTTCGTGCTCCTGATCTGGGCCGCGCTACCGCTTCTGTCGAAGCCCGTCGCCAGCCGCTGGCCTTTCGCCAACCCCGACGCAAACGCCTTGCTCGCCGCGATGGTGATCCTCGGCACACTCCTGTTTCTCGGCGCTGTGGGCGCAGCGTTCACCGTGCTCCTCCACACGTTCCGCGTAACCGAAACAGGCGGCGCAGGCCCAAACCTCGGCGCAGGCGCGCTGATCGCCGCCCTCCTCGGCGCGCCCTTTCTGATCTGGGGCACGGTGCTGAAACACCAGACCGTCCGCTACCAGAAAGAAGGCCACATGACCGACCGCATCGCCAAAGCGGTCGAGATGCTGGGGGCGGAAAAGACGGTCAAGGAATACCACATTGCCGACGACGGAACTCCGGTTGCAGTTGAGCGCACAACCCCCAACCTCGAAGTTCGCATCGGCGCGATCCTCTCCCTCGAACGCATCGCGCAAGACAGCACCACCCATGACAAAGGCCGCGATCATGTTCGGGTGATGGAGGTCCTCTGCGCCTATGTGCGTGAGAATTCGCCAGCCAACACAGCGCAGGATCATCCATTTGGAGCATGGAAACCATTGAATCGTCACTCCACGACTATTGAACAGCTAATGCACTCGGATCGTTGTCGTGAACGCTTCGGAGGAGACGAACAAATGGGTAAAATTGAAAAGTGGGTTACCGAAACTCTTCGGGAACCGCGCGAAGACATTCAGAAAGCCATGCGCGTTCTGGGTCGACGCACTGCCGAACAGCGCTTAGTCGAAGCGTCCTGGCCCAAGCCTCCCAATCATGACACTATCTGGCCTTTTGATATCCCTTGCCCACGTTTAAACGATCATCCAAGAGAAGCGGCATTATCCATAGACAATCTCAGGGATTTCGAAGAACGGCTAGATGCATGGAGGGCGAATATCGAGGCTTATTCCGGGTACCGTATCGACCTTCGCGAAACCAACCTGCAATGTGCTGACTTCAGTGCTATGCGCTCAGACCGATCCGACTCGATGTTCTCTGGCGCGCTGTTTGAAGGGGCTCGATTGGAAGGGGCCGACTTTTGGCGTTCGCTCTTGCACGGCGCGAATCTTAGTCACGCTCGGCTGGAATGTGCGAACTTTCTTGAAGCAAAACTCAATGGAGCTTCACTTCAGCAAGCAACGATGGAAGGCGCAACGCTGGACCATGCCGAGATTATCGGTGCACTACTTCACAAAGCACATCTAAATGGGTCCAGTATCTCTCAAGCTCGCCTTGAGTCCGCCATATTCAGCTCAGCCAACATGGAATGCGCGTTCCTTAACTGGTCGCGCTTGGAAGGTTCTGATCTAGGCGATTCAAAGGGATACTCATCTTCCTTCGAGGCAGTGAGAATGGAATTTGCGAATTTATCTACTGCGATTTTGGTAGGTGCGGATTTTCTCAGTGCGAGACTAGAAGGTTTGACGGCAAACATGACCGACCTGCGTGACGCAGACCTTTCGTTTGTTCAAGTGAACCAAAATACCGATCTTCACGGAGCATTGCTCGGGAACACTATTCTTCGTTCTGGGGATTTTTCACTTTCTGAAATCCCAGTTGAATCCCTTGAACATTGCTTCGGCGATTCCTCCGTCACGCTCCCATATGGCGTGGTCACGCCCGAACATTGGCCTTCATATCGTCTCGACGATGATAGCTTCGAATCAGAGATCTTCCGTTGGCGCTCAAACCCTGCCGACTACACCCCACCCCCTGACCCCGCCCAAACCAGAGGACACCCCTTACCAAAACCCTAACACCCCCACCCAACCCCTTGAATTCGCTCACCCCGAATACCTGTCCCATCGTGGGACACCCCCGCCAGACGGACCCCTCACACCCCCCAGACCCACAGGATCATCGGCACCGAGACCGCCACGATCACCACCTCCAGCGCCAGTCCCAACCGCCAGTAGTCGCCAAAGCGGAACCCGCCCGGACCCAGGATCAGCGTGTTGTTCTGGTGCCCGATCGGCGTCAGGAAGGCGCAGCTCGCCCCGATCGCCACCGCCATCAGGAACCCGTCGGCGCTCGCGCCCAGTTGCGCCGCGATGCCCAGCGCGATGGGGGCCATCACCGCCGCCGTCGCCGCGTTGTTCATCACGTCCGACAGCACCATCGTCACCACCAGCACCACCACCAGCGCCGCCACCGTGTTGCCCTGCGCCAGCCCGTCGACCAACCCGCCCGCCAGCAGATCCGCCGCCCCGGTCGCCTGCATCGCCCCCGCCACCGGGATCAGCGCGGCCAGCAGCACGATCACCGGCCCGTCCAGCGCCGTATAGACCTCACGAAGCGGCAGGGTCCGGGTCAGCATCGTCGCCAGCACCCCCGCCGCGAACGCCACCGCCGCCGGCACCAGACCGACCGCCGAGGCAAGGATCGCCACCGTCATGATCCCCGCCGCCGCGATGGCCTTGCCCTTGTCGGGCACCGACACAGGCGCGGTATCAAGCGGCACGCAGTTCATGTCGCGCGCGAATTCGGCCAGCAGCGCGGGTGTGCCGCGCAGCAAGAGCAGATCGCCCGATTTCAGCATCAGGCTGCCCAGCCGTCCACGCGGCCGCTGTCCCTCGCGCGAGATTGCCAGCAGCGACACCCCCCAGCGCGAGCGGGGCTGGAGTTGCCGCGCCGAGCGCCCGATCAGCGCCGAGCCGGGCAGCAGGGCAAATTCACGCAGGACGATCTCGTCGTCGTCCTCTTCCTCCTCAAACGCCGACAACCCGTCCAGCGCGATGCCGTGCTGGGCAGCGCTCTCGGTCAGCGCTTTCGCCTCGGCCTCGACGATCAACAGATCCCCCGCCTTGATCTTGCGCCCCCGATGCGGGTTGTTCTGCCGCGTCGTGCCGCGCACCAGCGCCAGCACTTCGATGTCCAGCCCGTCGAGCGCATCCTCAAACCCGCGCAGGGTCAGGCCAACGGCCTTGCTGTCCTCCGGAATGCGCAACTCGGTCAGGTAGGCGCCGGTTTCAAACGGTGCCTCGCCGCCGGGGTTACGCGCCGGTACCAGCCGCCAGCCGATCAGCGCCACGAAGGCAATGCCGATGGCGGCCACCGGCAGGCCGACCCAGGTGAAGTCGAACATCCGAAACGTCGAGTCAGGTCGGAAGCCGGCGACGATCAGGTTCGGCGGCGTCCCGACCAGCGTAACCATGCCACCGAGGATGGTGCCAAAGGCCAGCGGCATCAGCACCTGTCCCGGCGGCAGCTTGAGCCGCCCTGCCAGCTGCACCGCCAGCGGCATGAGCAGCGCCATCGCACCCACGTTATTCATGAACGCCGACAAGCCCGCGCCCAGACCCATCAGCGCCGCCACGGCAGGGACCTGCCCCGCCTGCGCCGGCAACACCCGCCGCGCCAGCGCGTCGACGGCCCCGGTATGCTGCAACGCCCGGCTGAGGATCAGCACGCAGGCCACCGTGACCACGGCGGGATGGCCGAACCCGGCAAAGGCGGTCTCGACCGGCACCAGCCCGGTCAGCACACAGGCGACCAGTGCCGCCAGCGCGACGGCATCATGGCGAAAGCGGCCCCATAGAAAACCCGCCACGGTCAGGCCCAGCACGGCTAGGATCATCATCTGTTGGCTGTCCATTGGTGCCCCTCTCGCGATCCTGAACCGGCGACAAGCGGCCAACCTGACCGATTTTCTACCAAGGAGCAAACCCCTGCGCGCGCTCGCGGTTCCGCATGCCCGGTTTCCCTGCGCCACAATCCGCGGTATAGACCCGCGCGATCCCCAACAGGCCTGCCGCCATGCGCTCTACCCCTGAGTCCGACGCCCCTACCGTCTCCCGCGCCCATGATCGCGTGCTGGCGCGCTGGTTCTGGAACGGCTATGCGCGCCGCTGGATCCCCTGGCTGCTGCTGGGCGCGCTGTGCATGGTGATCGACGGTGCCATGACGGGCGTGCTCAGCGCGCTGCTCAAGCCAATGTTCGACGATGTGCTGGTCGCGGGTCGGGCGGATATGGTGCTGTGGGTGGCCCTGGCGTTCGGCGCGACATTCGTGGTGCGCGCCATCACGTCGTTCACCTATCGCACAGTCATGGCCTATGTCTCCGAGAAGGTGGTGACCGGCCTGCAATCCAAGCTGACCAGCCATCTGATGACGCTGGATCAGGGGTTCCACCACACGCATCCACCGGGCCATCTGATTGACCGGGTGCGCGGTGACACGGTCGAGGTGGCGGCGATCTTTGACAGGCTCATCCCCGGCGTCGCGCGCGACTCGATCTCGATCCTGGCCTTGTTGGCGGTGGCGCTCTGGACCGACTGGCTCTGGACGGTCGTCGCTCTGGTCGGTGTCCCGCTTCTGGTGCTGCCCGCCGCAATCCTGCAACGCGCGGTGCGCAAGATGGGCATCCGCGCGCGGGATGCCTCGGCGGCGGCCTCGACCCGGCTGGATGAAATCTTCCACGGTGTCGTCACGATCCAGCGTGCTGGTCTGGAAGAGCAGGAAACCACCCGCCTCAGTCAGGTGCTGTCGCGCTTCGTCAAGGCGCGCGTGCGCGTGGCCGGCGGTCAGGCGGCGATGGGCTCGATGTCGGATCTGGTGGCCGCTCTGGGCTTTGCGCTGGTGTTGGTGCTGGCGGGTGGCCAGATCGTCGCCGGAGAGCGCACTGTGGGCGAATTCATGACCTTCTTCTCGGCCATCGCCTTCCTGTTTGATCCGTTGCGCCGTCTGGGGGCGCTGGCCGGGACGTGGCAGAACGTGCTGGCCTCGCTCGAGCGCATCTACCGGCTGCTCAACGAAAAGCCGCGCATCGCCCAACCCGAGGGACCGCTTGATCCGCTTCCCGCCCCGGGCACCGAAGAGATCCGCTTTGACGATGTCACCTTTGCTTATGACGGCGAACCGGTGTTGCGCGGCCTCAGCTTCACCGCCGAGCCGGGCAAGACCACGGCACTGGTCGGCCCGTCCGGAGCGGGCAAAACCACGGTCTTCACGCTGGTCACCCGGCTGGCCGATGCGCAGGCCGGGCGAGTCAGTGTCGGCGGCGCGGATGTGACGCGCACCGACCTGCGCGGGTTGCGCGATCTGTTCAGCGTCGTCGCACAAGACAGCGCCCTGTTTGACGAAACGCTGCGCGATAACGTGTTGATGGGGGCCAGCGATGTCTCTGAAGCACGCTTGGCCGAGGCCCTCTCGGCCGCGCATGTCGACGAATTCCTGCCCTCGCTCAGCGATGGGCTCGACACCCGCGTCGGACCGCGCGGCTCGGCGCTGTCGGGCGGCCAGCGCCAGCGCGTGACCATCGCGCGCGCCCTGCTGCGCGAATCCCCGATCCTGCTGCTGGACGAGGCGACCTCGGCCCTCGACGCCCGCTCGGAAGCGCTGGTGCAGCAGGCGCTCGACAAGCTCAGCGCCAACCGCACAACGCTGGTCATCGCGCACCGCCTCTCGACCATCCGCCACGCCGACAAGATCGTGGTGATGGAGGCCGGGCGCGTCGTCGAGGAAGGCGATCACGAAACCCTGCTGGCCAATGGCGGCACCTACGCCCGCCTCTACGCCCTTCAATTCAAGGACTGAAACCAAAAACCGCGCGTTTCTTTGCTCTCAAAATATCCACGGGGGGATTTTCAAGGGGGGCGCGTGCGTCCCCCTTGAAGCAGGGGGCCCGGGGGGCGGCAGCCCCCCGGCACTAACAGCAACCCCCCGCACCAAAAGACCTCACCGGGCGGCGCGGCTGGGCCGGGCCTGCAACACTGCCGGAAAGCTGACCCGGAACGCCGCGCCGCCCTGCCCCGGCAGATAGGCGATCTCGCCGCCCAGATTCTGCATGATCTCGCGGCAGATCGCCAGACCCAGCCCGGCACCGCCAGCCTGGTGTGTATCGGTCAGCCGGGCGAATTTTTCGAAGATCAGCATCTGGCTTTTCTTCGGAATGCCAGAGCCGTTATCCACAAACTCCACCGTGACCCGCCCGCCGCGCTGACGCGTGGTGATGCGGATCTCGGGCTGGGTGGCATCGCAATACTTGCGGGCATTGGACAGCACGTTGATGAACACCTGCGTCAGCCGCCCGATGTCGGTGCGCAGGGCGATGTCCTCGTCAACCGTCTGGCGGCGGATGGTGAACACCCGCTGCGGCTGCACCGAATTCGACGCCATCAGTGCCCGGTCGAGCAGAACGCTCAACCGTTCGCTCTGGATATCCAGATTGACCTGCCCGTGCTCCAGCACACTCAGATCCAGCAGATCATCTAGCAACCGGGTCAGACGGATGCTTTCGTCATGGATGATACGCGCGTAGCGAGAGATCTCGTCGGGGCTGACTTCGTCGTCCATCAGGATTTCCGAAAACGCCCGGATCGAGGTCATCGGCGTGCGCAGCTCGTGGCTGATCTGGCTGAGAAAGCTGTCCTTTTGCACCGAGAGCTTCTGCAGCATCTCGTTGGCCTCGCGCAGCTGGCGGGCGGTGCGGGCCAGTTCCTCGGACTTGGCTTCCAGCTGGGCGGAATGCTCCATGATCTGCGCGGTCTCGGATGCCACCGCCATCAGGTCATCCACGGTCACCAGCCGCCCGCCGACGATCTGCGCGATCATCGCGTGGCCCGTCGCCGCGCCGACCGAGCCTGCCAGTTCGCGCTCCAGCCGGTCCAGAAAATCAGGCGTGGGATCGGGCAGGAAGCCGCCTTTGCCCTGCGCACGCGCCTCGGCCTGAAAGAACCCCTGCGCATCGGCCCCGCCAAGGATGCGCTGTGACATCGCCAGCAGATCCTCAGCCTCGTTCTCGGCGGCCTCGCGCGACCAACCGCGGGCGCTGGGGCGATCCTCGCCGCGGCTATAGTCGAAGACATTGACGAACTGCGCCGATTGCACGCGCTCGACGGGGCTGGGAAAGCTGAGCAGCGAGCCTGCGATAAAGGCCACCGCGTTCAGTGCCAGCGACCAGAACAGCGCGTGCAGCAGCGGGTCCATCCCCTCGACACCGAACAGCGCGTGGGGGCGCAGCCAGTTGATGCCCAGCGGCCCCTGCGCCATCAGATCCGCGCTCATCATCACGCCCGGCCCAAAGGACGGCAGAAACAGCGTATAGAGCCAGGCCAGCGCGCCAACGACCAGCCCCGCCACAGCGCCCAGACGGCTGGCACCGCGCCAGTACAACGCTCCCATCAGCGCCGGAAACACCTGCGCCATTCCGGCAAACGAGATCAATCCGATCGCCGCCAGCGCGCGCGAGCCGCCCGAGACGGCAAAATACAGATACCCCAGCCCCAGAATGACCCCGATCGACAGCCGCCGCGCGTTCAGCACCAGCCCGCGCATGTCGCCAGCCTCGGGCACCGGCCATGGCGCGCGCCTGCGCGTGCTCAGCCACAGCGGCACGACGATATGGTTCGATACCATCGTCGCCAGCGCCAGCGCCGCGACGATCACCATCGAGGTTGCTGCCGAAAACCCACCCAGAAACGCCAGCATCGCCAGCGCGTCCTGCCCCAGTGCGTGCGGCAGGGTCAGCACGAACAGGTCCGGGTTCATCCCCGGTGGCAAATAGGTCAGCCCGGCTACCGCGATGGGCAGCACGAACAGGCTCATCGCCATCAGATAGAGCGGAAAGGCCCAGCTGGCGACGCCGACATGGCTTTCGTCGGCATTCTCGACCACCAGCACCTGAAACATGCGCGGCAGGGTCATCACTGCCACCCCGGCCAGAAAGGTCAGCCCCAGCCAGCGGCCCGGCTGGATTTCCCATTCGGGGCGTTCGGCCTCGCTGATGCGCGCCATGATGTCGGCGGGCCCATCGGCCAGCCCCCAGACCACCCAGATCCCCACGGCCAGCAAGGCCACAAGTTTGACCACCGCCTCGACCGCGATGGCGGTGACAACGCCGTGGTGCTGCTCGTTGGCATCCAGATTGCGCGTGCCGAACAGAATGGTGAACAGCGCCAGCCCCACCGCCACCCACAGCGCCAGCTGGCGCGGGGCCAGCGGCTGGTCGGCGGCAAAGGCGCCAAAGGCCAGCGCGATGGATTGCAGCTGCAGCGCGATATAGGGCGTGGTGGCGACGACGGCCAGAATGGTGACGATCACCCCCACTGCGTTAGACTTGCCGTAGCGCGACGAGATCAGGTCGGCGATCGACGTCACCCGCTGCGCCTTGCCGATCCGCACCAGCTTGCGCAAGAGCCACCACCAGCCGACGAAAACCAGCGTCGGCCCCAGGTAGATGGTGACGAATTCCAACCCCGACCGCGCCGCGTAACCAACCGCGCCGTAAAACGTCCACGCCGTGCAATAGACCGACAGCGACAGCGTGTAGATCAGCGGCGAGCGCAGAAAGCGCGGTTTGCGGCCCGAGGCGCGCAGGCTTTCCGCCCGGCGCTCGGCCAGCGAGGCGATGACGAACAAAAAGACGACGTACCCCAGCGCCGCGGGGATCAGAATGTTCAGGGTCATGACACGCCGTCCCTGTCGCCTCCGGCCTCGGCGGCGGGGGGCGTGGTTTCGCGCCGAAGCGCCGCACGCAGCGGGCGCGAGAGCAACCCGGCGGCAAGGATCAGCCCGATCCACAGCACGAAAAGATAGACCGTCTCACCCGCTGTACCGATGCCGCCTTCGCTGCTGGACCAGAGCACCGGCAACAGGATCATCACCAGCCCGACCACCGGCAAAATGCGCGCCGCGTCCATCAGGCGACGGCGGCGATAGGTCTTGCGTTCCAGAAACAGGGGGGCTCGGGGCGCTTTCATCGGGCGATCATAGCCCGGCAAGCTGGCGCACGGCAGCCAATAACTCGGCATTGGCGAAAGGCTTGGCCATGAACCGCGAGGCCCCGGCCTGCAGCGCCGTATCGCGAACGGCAACCGAGCCTTTGGCGGTCAGCACGATGACTGGCAGATCCTCGGTCTCGGGCCGACTGCGCAGGGCGTGCAGAATATCGAAACCGCTGACGCCAGGCAGCATGACGTCCAATATCATCACCGACGGGCGCGCTGTTGTGACGAAATCCAAAGCCTCGGCCCCGCTGTCGACCAGCGTTACCGACCAGCCATCCCGTTTAAGGATATAGCGAATCGCTTCCGAGATGTTCGGCTCATCCTCGACCACCAGCACCGAACGACCGCCGCCAGCGCCCGGGCTGCCGGGGCCCGTCACCGCCGCAGTCCCCGAGGGTGCGGTGCCATCGTGCTCCATGCCGTGGTCCTCCCCCGGTGCTGTCGCCTGCGCCGCCCTCCCCGGACAGCGTCTGGCACAGACTATTGCGTCTTATCACATCTCTGTCAAAGCATGCCTCAACGGGTCGAAGGACTTACCCGGCGACAATCGACGGCTCGCGCCGTGCCGGGCAGTCCATGCGCGGGCAGACCCGGCAACTGGTCCCGACGCCACGCGGCGTGGTGGTATCCCCCGACATCGTCGCAACCAAAGCGGGCGTCACCAGCATGCTGGCTTCCCACACATGCGGCGGTTCAAAGCGCAGCGGATCGCGTGCCCCGGCGATGGCATGAGCGACAAAGCGCGCCGGCGGGCGTCCGGCAAACTCGACGAGCGCCCGCACCGGGCGGTCGGGCTGCCCCAGCGCTTCATACAGCGGCCAGAGCGGACAGGCCCCGCCAAACCGGGGCAACTGGAAGCCGTCGACCGGGCGCCGGAAGGTCAGCGTTCCCGAACCATCGCAGACCGCCAAGCCAAACCGAGGGACACCCGGCGCGGCCGGCAGCGTGGCAAGGCGGCGGAACAGCTGCGCCAGACTGACGCCGAACTGGCGCGCCAGAACCTCGGGCGCAAAGACCCCGCCGCCGCCCAGCATCGCCGTCAACACCGGCATCAGTCGCGCCAAGGGCAGCGCCTGCGCATCAACGCGGGCGCGTTCCAGCCAGCTGACGGCCAAAGTGCGCGCGGCGGCAGAGGCCAGCTCGGCCTGCCCGCTGGTCAGGGCATTCCAGTCGGGACCGGCGGGCTGCTCGATGGCGGCGACGTGAAAGCCCTGATGCTCGAGCCAGCTTTCCAGCTCTTCCTGCGGGGCGGCAAGGCCGGTCTCTTCGCCCGAGGTATCCAGAAATGCCACCAAGGCCTCGGCCGCATTGGCCAGCCGGACCGAATCCTGATGGATATTGCGGTGAAAACGGGCGCGCCATTCTGGCTCAAGATCCTCGGATTCCGCCAGAATCGCCGCTGTGGACTGCACCGCCGTCACCGCCGAGACGATCTCGTGCAGCGCCTCGGACAGGTTGGGGTCATGCGCCATACGGTCCGAAAGCCGTTCGATCGTGCGGTCCTGCGTTTCGGTCGCGGTGTGCAGCTGGGTGATCAGCGCGGCCCAGCCGGGAAAGCGGCCGGTCAGCTCTTCGGCGCGGTCAATCTCGGGCGCGGTGCCGGTGACAGACGCAGGCTGCGCGCGGGCAGCCGCGGCGCGCAAGGCCTCGACCTGGGCATCTCCGGCGCGTTCGTCCAAGGCCTCGGGCGGGATTTGCAGCGCCCCGGCGATGGCCTCGATGATGCGGGGACTGGCGCGGCGGCGGTTGTGCTCGATAAGGTTGAGATAGGAGGGCGACACACCGGCCATGCGCGCGAGATCGGCCTGGCCGAGCCGCCGAGCCGTGCGCAATGCGCGGATACGCGTGCCTGAGAGCGCCGATTTGGGCATATCCCTTGCCTCCCTCTTAAACCTGTTACACCATGCACCGGCCCAACGCGCGGGAAAAGCGCCCCGACAGACACCGGGGCGAATGGCACTTTTCAGACGCAGGGGCCTGACGTATAACGCCGCGGCAAAGCGCATGACGCGCCAGACACGCAGCCAGACAAGCATCGGGGCCGGGGCGCAAGCCTTCTTCCCCAACGAGGATGTCCATGAGCAAAGATCACATCACGGCCGACGTGGCCTTCATTCAGGCACTCGCCGAGCTTCTGAACACCAACGAGCTGACCGAGATTTCGGTCAAGCGCGAGTACGGTGAAAACGACACGCTCAACGTGAAAGTCGCCAAGCACGCGCCGGTCGTTCAGGCCGCGCCGGTCAATTACGCCCCCGCACCGACCGCCGCCGCCCCTGCGGCAGCCGCGCCGGCAAGCGCCGCCGCCACCACCGCGTCGTCCGATCCGTCCGAGCATCCGGGCGCCGTGGCCTCGCCGATGGTCGGCACCTGCTATCTGGCCGCCGAGCCGGGTGCCGCTCCCTTTGTCAGCGTCGGCCAGCAGGTCAGCGCCGGTGATACGCTGCTGATCATCGAAGCGATGAAAACGATGAACCATATTCCGGCGCCGACGTCGGGCACGGTCAAGCGCATCCTCGTTTCCGACGGGACGCCGGTCGAATACGGCGCCCCCCTGATGATCATCGAATAAGGCAGGTCCATGTTCGACAAAATCCTCATCGCGAACCGCGGCGAGATCGCGCTGCGGGTCATCCGGGCCTGTCGCGAGATGGGCATCCAGTCGGTTGCCGTGCATTCGACCGCCGATTCGGACGCCATGCATGTGCGCATGGCCGACGAGGCGATCTGCATCGGACCCGCCCCCTCGGTTGACAGCTATCTGCACATGGCCGCGATCATCTCGGCCTGTGAAATCTCGGGCGCGCAGGCGATCCATCCGGGCTATGGCTTCCTGTCGGAAAACGCCAGTTTCGTGCAGATGGTCGAAGATCATGACCTGACCTTCATCGGTCCCAGCGCGGCGCATATCCGCATGATGGGCGACAAGATCACCGCCAAGGAAACCGCCAAGGCGCTGGGTATCCCGGTGGTGCCGGGATCCGAGGGCGGCGTGCCGGATGTCGAGACGGCCAAGAAGGTCGCGGGCGCCATGGGCTATCCGGTGATCATCAAGGCGACCGCCGGCGGTGGCGGGCGCGGCATGAAGGTGGCGAAATCCGAGCCCGAGCTGGAAGTCGCCTTTCGCACCGCGCGTTCGGAATCCAAAGCGGCCTTCGGCAACGACGAAGTCTATATCGAGAAATATCTGCAAAAGCCGCGTCACATCGAGATTCAGGTGTTCGGCGACGGCAAAGGCAACGCGGTCCATCTGGGCGAACGCGACTGCTCGCTGCAGCGCCGCCACCAGAAGGTGCTGGAAGAGGCCCCCGGCCCGTCGATCACGCCCGAGCAGCGTGCTGAGATCGGTGCGATCTGCGCCAATGCCATCGGCGCGATGAAATACTCGGGCGCGGGCACCATCGAGTTTCTGTACGAGGACGGCGAGTTCTATTTCATCGAGATGAACACCCGTCTGCAGGTCGAGCACCCGGTGACCGAAGCGATCTTCGGCGTCGATCTTGTGCGCGAGCAGATCCGTGTTGCCTCGGGCATGGGCCTGTCGTTCACGCAAGATGAGCTGGTGCTCAACGGCCATGCCATCGAAGTGCGCATCAACGCCGAGAAACTGCCGAACTTCTCACCCTGCCCCGGTCTGGTGAACACCTTCCACGCACCCGGCGGGCTGGGCGTGCGGATGGATTCGGCGCTCTATGGCGGCTACCGCATCCCGCCCTATTACGACAGCCTGATCGGCAAGCTGATCGTCCACGGCCGCGACCGGCCCGAGGCGATCGCGCGGCTCAAGCGGGCCTTGGGTGAGCTGATCATTGACGGTATCGACACGACGATCCCGCTGTTCTTTGCGCTGCTTGAGAATGAAGCCGTCGTGACCGGCGAGTACAACATCCACTGGCTGGAGAAGTTTCTGGCCGAAGAGCTGGGGTGACCGGGAACCGGGGGGCTGCTCGCCCCCCGGACCCCCTCGCCCAAGGGGGGCGCACGCGCCCCCCTTGGGGATCCCCCCGTGGATATTTTTAGACAGAAAATAGGGGCGCGATGCGGTTGACGCCGGAGTTGATCGTCAGGGCCTATGCGGGCGGGGCCTTTCCGATGGCCGAGACCGCCGACGATCCCACCATTCACTGGTTCGAACCGCGTCAGCGGGGTGTGTTGCCCTTGGACCGGTTCCGCGCCTCGCGCAGCTTGCAGCGGTCGCGGCGGCGGGGTGGGTTCCGCTTTTCCTGCGACAGCGATTTCGGCGGCGTGATGCGCGCCTGTGCTGACCGTGAAGTCACCTGGATCAACGACGAGATTTTCCGGGTTTTCAATGAGCTGCACGCGATGGGACTGGCCCATTCGGTCGAGGTTCGCAGCCCGGACGGGTCACTGGCCGGGGGCGTCTACGGGCTGGCGATCGGCGGTGCGTTCTTTGCCGAGAGCATGGTGTCGCGGGTGACTGATGGCTCGAAACTGGCGCTGGCCGAGCTGGTGGCGCGGTTGCAGCGCGGCGGGTTTCAGTTGATGGACACGCAGTATCTGACACCGCATCTGGCCAGTTTGGGCGGCACCGAGATCCCCCGCGCGCGCTATCGTCAGCTGCTCGCCGAGGCGCTGATCGCACCGGCACAGGCCGACGCCGCCTTTGCGCCCGTTAACCCTGACAGCGTGGACGGGGCCTTCTGGTCATAGGAAGCGGTGGATCGGCAGGTGGCCGATGGCAAAGGTCAGCACGCGTTTCCACGCTGTGGTGCCCGGTTCCGTATGGGTGCTCTCGTCGCCGCGCTGCCAGCGGATAAAGCGGCCGTCCATTGACAGACGCCAGGCTTTGTCGGGCGTGCAGGCTTCTTCGAACAGCGCGGTCAGATCCTCGATCAACCCCGGATCGTCAAACAACATCCCCAGCTCGGTGTTCAGAAACGCCGAGCGCAGATCGAAGTTGAACGAGCCGACAAAGGCGCGCTGGCCATCGACGATAAAGGTCTTGGCGTGCACCATCGTGTCGGGCGCGCCGGGGGTTGCGGCCTCGACCAGCTTGATCCCGGCGGCCAGCAAGCGCGGACGATACCAGCGATAGGCCCCGTAGACCAACACGCTGTCGGTGCGGCGCAAACCGTTGGTGATGATCTCGATCTGCACGCCGGATTTCTGCAGATCGACCAGCGCCTTGAGCCCCGGCCCTCCGGGCACGAAATACGGCGTCATGATGCGCAGTTCGCGCTTGGCCGATTGCAGAAGCGGCATCAATTCGCTGGCCATCCAGCCATTGCGGCGGGTGCCCAGCGTCTTTTCGGGCGGGTCGCCGATAAACGACAGCCCGTCGCTCCAACGCAGGGTCTCGACGTTGAGCACTTCTTCGGCATGATCGGCGAGCGGCAGGTCAAGCTTTTCGATCCGCTCCTGGCTGGGTTTCTTCGCCAAAATCCGGTTCAGGTTGCGGCGAAAGCGCTTGAGCCGGGTGGATTTTCCCAGCCAGAGCCGACGCACCGGCAGCGAGAGGCCGGAGTTCCAGAATCGGTCATAGAGCGCGCCCATGTCACGCAGAACGGCCCCCGACAGCAGCATGTCGAGGTCGTCGTAATCGGTGTCCCAGCCCCGTTGCAGACCGAAATAGGCATCGCCCACATTGCGTCCGCCCGAGATGGCAAGTCGTTGATCCGCCAGCCACATCTTGTTGTGCATACGTCGGTTGTAAGGCATCAGGTTGAACAGGATTTCCAGCCCGCGCAGCACGCCCCGGTCGCGGTTGCGGATCGGATTGAAGAGCCGGACCTCGATCCGCGGATGGCGGTCGAGCGCGCGGTAGGTCGGGTCGCGGTTGAGCGTGTTGACGTCGTCAAACAGCATCCGTACCCGCACGCCGCGATCCGCCGCGTCCAGCACCGCCTGCGCTAGCAGACGGCCGCTCAGGTCATCCTCCCAGATGTAATACATCAGATCGAGGCTGCGCTCGGCGCTGTGCGCCAGCGCCAGCCGCAGGGTCAGCGCGTCCTTGTCGACCGGCACAAGTCGCGCGCCCGTCAGCCCCGGATGCGCGCGTTCCAGCGGTTCCATCAGTGCATCGAGCCGGGTGTCCGACCCGGCGGGCAGCACATGCGTGGCCTTGCCGCGCTTGCGTTTGGCAAAGCGGCCGGTGGCCCAGAGCGTCATCAACGCCCCCGCCCCGGCCACCAGCAGCGCGATCACGATCCAAGATTGCCAGTGCATTATGTGCCCAATCGGATGCGCGCCCGGATGGGCAGGTGGTCAGAGGCCATGCGCGACAGCGCCGAGGTATGCGGTGACAGGTCGACCACTTCGGCCCGCGTGCAGCCGATGATGCGGTCCAGTGCCAGCATCGGGCGGGCCGAGGGAAAGCTGGCGACGGTCGAGGCGCGGGCCACCGCGTCCAGACCGGTTTTCAACGGCATCAGCGAACAACCCGGCCCACGCCGCCATTCATTCAGATCGCCCATCATCAGCGTCGGGCGGTCGGGGCTGATCTCGTCGGCCAGCCTGCGCGCCTGCAACAGGCGCGAGCCCTTGAGCAGCCCCAGATGCGCGGCGATGATGCGGATCGGCTGCCCGGCAAAGCTCAGGTCGGCGACAATGGCCCCGCGCGGCTCCATGCCCGGCAGATCGATGGTGCGCACGTCCTCAAGCTCGGCATTCTTGAACAGGATCAGATTGCCGTGCCAGCCATGCGCCAACTCGCTTTTGCGCAGGCTCAGGCGGACGGGTTGCAGCCCGGTCTGGGCGTAAAGCTCATCCAGATCCAAAATCCCGCGACGGTCGCCAAAGCGCTTGTCGACCTCTTGCAAGGCGATCAGGTCGGGCGCCATTTCGCGAATGACCGAGATCACGCGATGCGGATCAAGGCGGCGATCGGTGCCCACGGCCTTGTGGATATTGTAGGAGCCGACAATCAGCTCTGGACGGTGCGGCATGGGACGTTCTTTGCTGGGACTTAGCCGAGTATAGGGCGCAACCCCGCCGCGGCAATGGCTGCGCGGCCGAAAGCCTCACACACGACAGTGAAGGCTGCGGGCTAGGCCAGGCAGCGTTCGGCAAAGGCGCGGATCTCGGCAAGGACGACGCTGGGCTGGCTGTAGAGCAAAAGCTGACCCTCGCCGTCGATCTCGTGCAGGTGCACCCGGGCCTGTCGCTGGGCGAAGTGCCGCACGCTCTCTAACCGGACCACCGGATCTGCACCGCCGTGGATCAGCGCGACCGGACAATCGGACGCAGCAACCAGCGCCGACCAGTCCCGCGTCACATGCCAGGCGTCGATCTGAAACGCCTTTTGCCCCTGCGCCACGGTGAAGCGGTAGCCCTCGAGCAAGGCCTCGGCGATGCCCTCGCGCTCGACGACCTCGCGATCGCGGGTGCCCTTGGGGTAGAGCGGTGTCATGAAGTTCTGGGCGTTATGGCTGTCGATCTGGGCGATCCCGGCCCGCAGCACGGCGGGCAACAGCGCGGGCGCAAAGCGGGCGGTATAGGCGACTGCGCGCTGGCGCGGGGTCATCTGGGCGAATTGCTCGATTGTGACGATGGGCACACAGCCCGCCACACAGACCACCCCGGCGACCTGCTGAGCCAGCCGCGCAGCGGCGCCGTACGCATAGATCGCCCCCGCCATATGGCCGATCACCACCACCCGTGACAGGCCCAGCACGCCAAGCGCCAGACCCAGATCGCGGGCAAAATGATCCGGGGCTTCACGGATGCGGGTCGCGGGGTAGGAAATGCCGAAATTGGGCCGCATCGGCGCATAGAGCCGCAGACCCGCCGCATGCAGCGCCGGGCCAAGGCGGTGCAGCGCGGCCAGCCCTTCGAGCATACCGTGAAGGAAAACCACCGGCAGCCCGTCTTCTGGCCCCAGCACAGCGACCGGCATGATCCGCCCGTCGCCCAGATCCACCGCGACTTCGGTGCCATCGCCAACGGCAGCCTCGGCACGGCTGTCTTCGGCACCGTGCAGCACCATCGCGGCGATCAGGCGCATCAGCTCGGACTGCGCATTGGTGCGGGTCTTGGCAAAGACCGATTTCAACTGCGCGCGCAGGGTGTTGAGCGAGCGCCCGATGCGCAGCGCCACAGCGGGCAAATCGCCGCCACGGGTGAGTTCGCGCACCAGTTCGGTTTCGCGCGGGGTCAGGTGGAAGGTTTCGACCAGCACGCTGGCCAGTGGCGCACTCCAGCCGATGCTCATGGCCCGCAGCTCGACCACGAAATCCTGTCCCGCCGGATCGCGCGTCGTCACCACCGAGACCAGCCCCCCGCCCGGCAAGGTACCCGCGCCGGTCTCTGGCGGTTCGGACAGCGACAGCACCGCAAAGCGCCCCGATGCCGGAGCCCGGTCAAAGGCCGCCAGCAGCGTGGTCAGCCGCGCGGCGCTGTCAGGTTCGAGTGCAGCACGGATTGTGGCCAACGAGAGTGTGTCGCCAAACAGCTGCGCCGCGTCCTCTTGCGCCGACAACACCACGCCGCCGCGCCCCAGCCGGACCAGCGGCGCGCGGTGGCCGCCCAAAGGCTCGCTGGGCTCGCCGCGCCCCATGCGCTCGAACAGCGCGAAGGCGCGGCGGAAATGCGCCTCGATCACCGGGTCTTGCAACTGGCGGGCCGACGGGCCGTCGGTGACATGCAACTCGCCCAATCGGCGCGCCAGTTTGTCGACGAAATCGGACCAGTCGGTCATGAAGCTGTCGTAATGCTCGGGCGAGAGCACGACGTCATAGATGCTGCCAATCAGCCGCGCCCGTTCAGCGTCGAGGGCGTCGTCCTCGTTCTGATCTCTCACTGGCCCTGCCCCGCATTTTGCAACAATTCTTGCGTTAACTGGGTCAGATTGCCTCATTTCGCCCAGTATGGCGAGGGATTTAGCCCGAATGGGTGAAGCCAAGCGCGCCGAATCCGATCACATTAGGACAATCTTAAGCACGTATTCATTTTAACTATCCCTTTTTTGCTGAACTCTCTGTCGACTGGCGGCGTCCCGGTTCCCAGCCCAGCCCTCCTCTTTCAGGCGATCTGCGCCGTAAGGCGCGACCATTGTGGCGCGTCGTGCAAGGCAAGGTTGCAGCATGCGCGCGCGGGCGAATGATCCGGGTCGTGGTGAGCGGTTTCGCCGCCGAAGCGGCCGGTGTCCTTGTACGGGGCGGCTATGAAATTCCACCTTAGCCCCTTGGTTTCCTTACAAGCTTTCCTCCGCCGCGGCGCAACGCGGGCCCCAGGGTTTTACTCTGGGAACGAGGCTGTTAAACTCAGGCCTCAACCGGAGAAACCGCGCCAAGGGCGCCTCCGCCATTCACTCCGATCTCAGGAGATTTCATGACCCAGTCAAAGGCGGGTGACACCGTTCAGTTCCATTACACCGGCACCCTGTCCGACGGCACCGTGTTCGACAGCTCGGAAGGCCGCGAGCCGCTCAGCTTCACGCTGGGGTCGGGTCAGATCATTCCCGGTCTCGATGCCGCGATTGACGGCATGGCCGTGGGCGACAAGAAAACCGTCACCATTCCGGCGAACCAGGCGTATGGCGAGCATGACGCCAACGCCCGGCAGGCCGTCCCGCGCGCTCAGATCCCCGACCATATCCCGACCGATCCGGGCACCCAGCTGCAGATGCAGTCGGCCCAGGGCCAGGTGATTCCGGTCGTCGTGATCGAGGCCGATGACGAGCAGGTCGTGCTCGACGCCAATCACCCGCTCGCGGGCAAAGACCTGACCTTCGCGGTCGAGGTTGTCGCCGTCAGCTGAACCGGCTGAGGCAAGGCCCCTCGTCCCGGGCGACGGTTCTCAACCCGCCTGCGGACGAGGGTGCAAACGGGCTTTTCAGCCCGCGTGCCGCGCGCTAAACCGCGACGATGGCCAAGCTCTATTTTCACTATTCGACCATGAACGCCGGTAAATCGACGATCCTGTTGCAGGCGTCGCATAACTACCGCGAACGTGGGATGCAGACTTATCTGATCACCGCGCAGTTCGATAACCGCGCGGGGGATGGCCGCATCGCCTCGCGCATCGGCATCGGCGAGCAAGCCGATACCTTCGCCCCCGGCGAAGACCTTTTCGCCAAGATCGAGGCGCGCATCGCCCAAGGCCCCATCGCCTGCGTGTTCATCGACGAGGCGCAGTTTCTCTCGCACGAACAGGTCTGGCAACTGGCCCGCGCCGTTGACGATCTGGACGTGCCGATCATGGGCTACGGTCTGCGGGTCGATTTCCGCGGTGAGCTGTTCCCCGGTTCGGCCGCGCTGCTGGCGCTGGCGGACGAGATGCGCGAAGTCCGCACGATCTGCCATTGCGGCAAGAAGGCGACGATGGTGATCCGACAAGGCGCCGACGGCCAGCCCTTGCGCGAGGGCGCGCAGGTACAGATCGGCGGAAACGAAACCTATGTCTCGCTCTGCCGCCGCCACTGGCGCGCGGCGGTCGGGCGCTGAGCGCTCTTGCCTCGCCGTTGGCGCTGCGCCAGTCTGGCCGCTGCTGACATCATAAGGTGACTCCCATGCCCGACACCCTGCGCTATGCCGCGATCATGCTCGCCGCTGGGATCGGCATCCCCGTCCTTGCTGCGCTGAACGCGCAGCTGGGTGCGCGGCTTGCCTCGCCGACCGCAGCGGCGGTGGTGTTGTTTTGCGTGGCGATGCTGGGGGCTCTGGTCGTGATGCTGGTCACCGGCGGCCAAAGCGGCTTTGCCAGCCTGCCCGGCCAGCCGTGGCACCTGTTTCTGGCCGGGCTTTTCGTGTGCTTTTACGTGCTGTCCGTTACCTTCGTGGCGCCCCGGTTCGGTGTGGGCAATGCGGTGTTCTTTGTGTTGCTGGGACAGGTGATCAGCGCAGCGGCCATCGATCAGTTCGGTCTGTTCGGTGCCATCCTGCGCCCGATCACCCTTGCCCGGGCTGCGGGCCTTGGCTTCATGGGTTTGGGCTTGTTTCTGATCCAGCGCGCCTGAGGCTTGCCAGCCAGCCGCAGGCGCGCTATTCGCCCGCGCATGAGTGACCAGCCCAAGAAACCCGACCTGCCGCCGCACCCCGCGCTTGCCGCGCTGCGCACGCATCGCAATTTCTATGGCCGGGTGCACGGCAAAACCCTGCGCCCGGCGCAGCGAAGCTATCTGTCCGAGGATCTCACCGACTTGCGCCTGCGCGGCGTGTCGATAGACGAGAACCCCGAGCGCAGCCCGCTGGACATGGCACAGGCGCTGCCCGGTGACGGGCCGATCTGGCTGGAAATCGGCTTTGGCGGCGGCGAGCATATGGTGCATATGGCTGCGGCCTATCCGAAGGTCCGCCTGATTGGGTGCGAGCCGTTCGTCAACGGCGTCGCCATGGCGCTGGGGCTGCTGCGCAACCGCCCCTGCCCCAACCTGCTGCTGCATCCCGGCGACGCGCGCGATCTGTTCGACGTGATGCCCGATGCGACGCTCGACAAGGTCTTTCTGAACTATCCCGACCCTTGGCCCAAAGCGCGCCATCACCGTCGCCGCTTTGTGACCCAGGACCATCTTGTGCCGCTGTTTGCCGCCTGCAAACCCGGTGCCGAGTTCCGGGTGGCCACCGATATTGCAGACTACGCGCGTCAGACGCTTGAAGAAGTGCCGTTGGCCGGTTTCGAGCTGGTCTCCGACAGCCGGACCGCCTGGGCGGACTGGTTTTCGACCCGGTACGAGCAAAAAGCCCTGCGCGAAGGCCGCACGCCCCATTACATGACGTTCCGCAAGCCCTGAGGCTTGCGGTCCGGCTTATTCAGCCGCCACTTTGAACACGGGCTCCATATCCGCAAGGATCTGGGCGCTGAGGTGGCATTTGACCTGATGACCGCCCCCCAGATCGCGCATCGGTGGCATCTCGGTGTCGCACAGGTTGCCCGGCACCTGAGATTTCCAGCGGCAACGGGTCTGGAACGGGCAGCCCGGCGGCGGGTTGACGGCCGAGGGGATGTCACCTTCCAGCACGATGCGTTTCTTGACGATCTTGGTGTCGGCGATGGGCACCGCTGAGAGCAGCGCCTCGGTATAGGGGTGATAGGGCGGGGCAAAGACCTGATCGGTGGTGCCCAGTTCGACCACATGGCCCAGATACATCACCAGCACCCGGTCGCTGAGATAGCGCACAATGCTGAGGTCATGCGAGATGAACAGCAGCGTGGTGCCATGCTCGCGCTGAATGTCCATCAACAGTTGCGTCACCGCCGCCTGTACCGAGACGTCGAGCGCCGAGACCGGCTCGTCGGCGATGACCACCTTGGCATTGCCGGCGAAGGCGCGGGCGATGCCGACGCGTTGCTTCTGACCGCCTGACAGCTGGCGCGGCATGCGCGTGGCAAATTCGCGCGGCAGTTTGACCAGATCGAGCAGTTCCAGCATCCGGGTCTGGCGTTCGGCATCCGTCTTGCCGACGCCGAAGATTTCCAGCGCCCGCACGATCTGGCGGCCCACGGTCATCGAGGGGTTGAGCGTGTCGAACGGGTTCTGGAACACCATTTGCAGCGAGGACACCGTGTCGGTGTTGCGCGACTGGATCGGGGTGGATTGCACGTTCTCATCGAACAGCATGATGTTGCCCGAGGTCGCGGTTTCCAAGCCCATGAGCACCTTGGCAAAGGTCGACTTGCCGCAGCCGGATTCGCCCACAATCGCCAGCGTCTCGCCCTCGCGCGCGTCGAAGCTGAGTGTCTCGTTCGCCTTCACCACCTTGGTGTCGCCGCTGGAGAACATCGACGAGGCCGCGATCTCGTAATATTTGCGCACGTCATCCATGCGCAGCACCACATCCCCGATCGGCGACGGCGCGTATTGCTTGCCGACCGACAGCGCTGCGTCCCAGTCGATTTCATCGAACTTCAGGCAGCGGCTGGCGTGTCGGCTGTCGCCTGCGACGGGGATCATGGCGATCTCGGTGGCGTTGCAGCGCCCGTCCTCGAAATAGTCGCAGCGCGGGCCAAAGTTGCAGCCCTGCGGGCGCTCGTGCGGCAGCGGGAAATTGCCGGGAATGGCGCGCAGCGGGCGTTCGGATTTGTTGGCACTTGGCAACGGGATCGAGCGGAACAGCGCCTGCGTATAGGGGTGGCGCATCACGTCGAAGACATCCTTGATGTCGCCGGTTTCCACCGCCTCGCCCGAATACATCACCGTCAGGCGGTCGCAAACCTCCATCACCAGCCCGAGGTTATGCGAGATGAACAGCATCGAGGTGCCGTATTCTTCGGCCAGCACGTTCACCAGATCGACGATCCCGGCCTCGACCGTCACGTCGAGCGCGGTGGTCGGCTCGTCCAGAATCAGCAGCGCTGGCTTGGACATCAGCGCCATGGCGATGACGATGCGCTGTTGCTGACCGCCCGAGAGCTGGTGCGGATAGGCGTTCAGGATGCGGTCAGGGTCTGGCAGGCGCACATCGGCGACGACCTTGCGCGCCAGTGCCCAGGCCTCGGCCTTGGGCATGTTCTGGTGGATGATCGGCACCTCGGCCAGCTGCGCGCCGATCTTCATCGCCGGGTTCAGCGAGGCCATGGGTTCCTGATAGATCATCGCGATCTCGGAGCCGCGCAGCTTGCGCAGCTCGTTTTGACTCATCTTGGTCAGATCGCGGCCCTTAAAGGTGATCGAGCCGCCAACAATGCGCCCGTTGACGCCCAGATCGCGCATCACCGCCAGCGCGACGGTGGATTTGCCGCAGCCGGATTCACCGACAAGGCCCATCGCCTCGCCGGGCATGACGGTGCAGGAGAAATCCATCACCGCCGGAATTTCCCGCAAGCGGGTGAAGAACGAGATCGAGAGATTCTTGATCTCGAGGATCGGCTGCGACGGGTCCCAGTTGGTCATCGGTGGCTCCTGTGGCGACTGACGGACCGGGGGTTTCACACCCCCGGACCCCCGTGGGATATTTTCAGACAGATGATGGAGCGAGCGCGGCGCATCAGTCCCGCAGGCTTTCTTCGCGCAACCCGTCGGCGAGCAGGTTGAGGCCCAGCACGAGGCTCATCAGCGCCAGCGCCGGGACCAGTGCCGGGTGCGGGTAGACGGTCAGCAGGCGGCGACCGGCGTTGATGGTCGAGCCCCAGTCCGGGCTTTCGGGGCTTACGCCGAGGCCGAAGAAACCGAGCGTGCCCAAAAGGATGGTGGTGTAGCCGATGCGCAGGCAGAAATCGACGATCAGCGGGCCGCGGGCGTTGGGCAGGATCTCCCACAACATGATGTACCACGGCCCCTCGCCCCGCGTCTGGGCGGCGGCGACGTAGTCGCGCGTCTTGATGTCCAGCGTGATGCCGCGCACGATACGGAACACGGTGGGCGCGTTGACGAAGACCACGGCGACGAAGACGTTCAAGAGGTTGGGCGACATCGACCAGATGCCGGTCGGATCAGCGTTGAACACAAGGCCGATATAGGCCCAGGCGCCAATCAGCAGCACGCCGCCGACATAGAGATTTCGCTTCTGCGGCTGGGTGAAGAAACGCGCGTTCAGCAACACCGTGAGGAACAAGATCGGCGCAATAAACAGCACGCCGGCCATGATCAGCGGGATGATGGTTTCCTGAATCTCGGGCGCGACAAGCAGGAAGAACAGCAAGATCACCGGGAAGGCCAGCACGAGGTTGGCCAGAAAGGTCAGCCCCGTGTCCAGCTTGCCGCCGAAATACCCGGCAGGCAAGCCCAGCGTGATGCCGATCATGAACGAGATCATCGCGGCGAAGGGGGCGATGCGCAGCACCTCACGCGCGCCCATGATCACCCGCGAGAACACGTCGCGGGCGAGGCTGTCGCCGCCGAGCAGGTAGTAGGGGTAAAGATCGCCGGGATCGGGCAGCGGCGAGCCGGGTACCGCGTTGCGCATACGGCTGACCTGGCTGAGCGCGTCATGGGTGATGATCAGGTCGGCGAAGATCGCGCTGAACACCCAGAACAGCACGATGCCGAAGCCGATCATGCCGACGGTCGAGTCAAACAGCTTGCCATAGAGGCCCAGCCGCCGCCGGTAGCGGATCGACAAGCCGAAGGTGAGAACGAGGGCGATCCACACCGGCAGCAGTTGCTGGGCGAGGCGGGCGAAGATCTGGAGCCAGCTTAGGGGGTCCATCGACATGGCTCCTTACGAAATCCGGATGCGGGGATTGAGGTAGACATAGCCGATGTCCGAGATCAGCTGCGTCACCAGCACGACCACCACGGCGACGACCGAAGACGCCAGCAGCAGTTCGATGTCGTTGTTCACGGCGGCTTCATAGAGGGTCCAGCCAAAACCGGGGTAGCTGAACAGCACCTCGGTGATCACCACCCCGTTCAGCAGCCACGGGATCTGCAGCATGATCACGGTAAACGGCGCGATCAGCGCGTTGCGCAGGGCGTGGCGCATGACGATGCTGGCAAACCCCACGCCCTTGAGGCGCGCGGTGCGGATGTATTGCTGGGTCATCACCTCGGTCATCGAGGCACGGGTGATGCGGGCGACGTAACCCATGCCGTAAAGCGCGACGGTGAGCACCGGCAGGGTGAAGTTCGACAGTGTGATCCCCTCGATCGCCGAGCGGGCGTTGCCCTGAAACAGCACGCGCCCGTCGATCCAGCCCCACTCGGCAAGGATCGGCGAGATGCCGACGGTGGACGAGGCCAGCAGCGCGATGAACACCACGCCGGAGACATATTCGGGGGTGGCGGTTGAGGCGATGGCGAAGGTCGAGAGCGTCCGGTCGGTGCGCGACCCCTCGCGCATGCCGGCCAGCACGCCGGTGATCAGCGCCATGGGCACCATCACGATGAGCACCCACATCATCAACAGGCCGGTTGCCCCAAGCCTTGCGCTCAGCACGGTGCCGACATTGTCCTGAAAGCGGGTGGAATAGCCCCAGTCGCCTTGCAGCAGCCCGCAGCGTTCACCGGCCCTGCCCGGATCGTTGGTCAGATCAACGCAGCGCCCGCGGACAACAACGCCGTCTTCCTCGCGCACCCAGCCCGGCACCACGCCCAACCATTCGCCGTAGCGCGTCAGCATCGGCGTGCCGTAGCCATTCTCGTTGATCCAGCTGACGACCTCGGCGTCGGTCAGGCGACCGCCCGCCTGCGTCTTGGCCAGCGTTTTCAGCTTGGCGGGCATGTTGGTGAGCGCGAAGACGATGAAGGTCAGGCACAACGCCGTGATCAACATCAGGCCGATACGCCGGGTAAGAAACAGCAGCATGGCGACTCCTGTGGCGGGCAGCGTCAGGGTGCGAAATGCAGCCCCTTGCGCCGCTGCGGCGAAGGATTCCGGGAGGGGACGGGCTTAGAAAGACGCAGGGCGCGTGATGAACGCGCCCTGCCCCGGTGTCTTACGACTTCCAGTAGTGGACATAGTCCACAACGAAGGTCGGGTGCATTTCTGCCCCGTGGACGTTCTCGGCCACGTTGCGGAAGATCGAGCGCCAGTAGGGCTGAATGAGCACGCCTTCTTCCTGCATGATCTCTTCCAGACGGTGCATGACCTCGCGGCGCGCATCGGCGTCGGCAATGCCGTTGGCCTGATCGAGCAGCGTGTCGAACTCTTCGTTCGAGAAGGCAGCCTCGTTCCACGGAACGCCGGTCTTGTAGGCCAGGTTGAGGATCTGCACACCCAGCGGACGCATGTTCCACTCGGTCGCCGAGAACGGATACTTGGTCCAGTCGTTCCAGAAAGTCGCACCCGGCAGGATGGTCCGCTTGATGTTGATGCCCGCGTCGCGGATCTGAGCGGCGACGGCATCGCAGGTTTCGGCCTGCCACGGTTCATCCACCGAGATCAGCTCGAACTCGTAATCGGCAAAGCCCGCTTCGGCGATTTCGGCAGCAGCGGCAGCCGGATCGACAACCAGCGGCGGCAGTTCGGCATATTCGGGGTGGATCGGGCAGACATGGTGGTTTTCAGCCACGGTGCCCAGATCGCTGTAGCCCAGCTCAAGCACCACGGCGTTGTTGACGGCCTTTTGCAGCGCGCGACGTACGGCGAGGTTGTCGTACGGCTCGCTGTCCTGGTTGAAGCGCACGGTGATGGTGGAGGCGGTGACTGCTTCCGAGCGCGGGTAGCCGATGGCATCGAAGATATCGATGATGTCGCCCTGCGCCTGATAGTTCAGGTCGATCTCGCCCGCTTCTGCTGCCGCAACCCAAGCCGCCGGGTCGGTGCCCAGATCGACGAACTCGATACGGTCCAGATAGGCGCCATTGCCCTCATTCCACCACGTGTGATCGGTGTTGCGCTCGACAACGCAGCCGATGCCCGGCTCATAGCTGACCGGCAGATAGGGCCCGGTGCCGATCGGGTTGGCGACAACATCGTCACCCTCGAACGAGGGGTGCATCATCACGGCCGGGTAGTCTGCCATCGACACGATCAGCGCGATGTCGGCGGTCGCGAGGTTCAGGCGCAGCGTGTAATCGTCGACGACCTCGACCCCGCCTTCGCGCAGCTGACCATCCTCGACCAGCGCGCCCATACGGGTGGCCATCGAGTTGCCTTCAACGCTGGTGTCGCACCAGGCGGCGATGTTGTGGGCGACGTCGGCGGCGGTGAAGTCGTCACCGTTGTTCCACTTGACGCCCTGACGGATGTGCAGCGTGTAGGTGGTGGCGTCGTCCGAGGCTTCCCAGCTTTCCATCAGCACGGGCTTGAGCGAGCCGTCGCGCTGGTACTCGACCAGGTATTCCAGCCAGCCGCGGACCGCGTTGGCGTGCTCGGACCAGTCCCAGGTGCGCGGATCGCGCTGTGCTTTGATGATCATCTGCATGCGCAGCGTGCCGCCCATGACGGGGGTCTCTTGCGCGACAGCCTCAGGCGCGGCCAGACCCAGCAGGCCATAAGCGGTGACCGAGGCGACACCCAGCGCGGTCGTCCGCGTCAGAAACTCGCGACGGCTCAGTTTGCCGTCCTGACATTCGCGCGCGTACATCTTGGCGGCGGGATGGATACGATCAGAAACGGCTTCCTTGGAAAAATTCATAACAGTCTCCCTGTTTGTTATCATCTTGCGGGCGGCGGTTCTGTGCCTGCTCCATCCTTGCCGTCATGGCGCCTCAGGAGTGCGACACACGCCGCTCCAAATGCGACCCGTCCTTATCCAAACGCGACGGGTCCAGTTTTTCAACCCGAATTCCGGTGCCATCGCGGAAACTTCACCCTTGCACGCAGGCCGGTTTTGCCGGGGGGCCTGTTTTTTACTCGCGCGGCGCACCGCCCGTGAAGGCGTTTTCCGCCGCGTAATTGCACGGTGCTTCCTGCACCTGAAGGTGCAGATCGCGGCCGGTGTAGGGGTGCGCGCGGGCCAGATCTTCGTCAAACTCGATACCCAGACCGGGGGCGGTCGGGACCGGGATATAGCCCTCCTCGACCCGCAGCGAGTGGCAGATCAGCGGCAGATGGAAGGTACCGCCGGTCTGGATCGTCTCGACCAGCAGGAGGTTGGGCAGCGTCGCGCCCAGTTGCACATTCGCCGCCCATTCGACCGGCCCGGCATAGAGATGCGGTGCGACCTGCGCGCCAAAGGCCTCGGCCATGGCGGCGATCTTCTTTGTCTCAAGAATGCCCCCCGACCGGCCCAGCGCCGGTTGCAGGATCGACGCCCCGCCACTGCGCAAAAGCGTGCCGAACTCGGCCTTGGTCGTCAGCCGCTCGCCCGTGGCCAGCGGGATGCGCACCGCCTGCGCCACCTGCGCAAAATCGAGCAGGTTGTCGGGCGGGATCGGTTCTTCGTACCAGAGCGGGCTGTAGGGTTCCAGCGCCTGCCCCAGCCGGATCGCGCCTGCGGGGGTGAATTGCCCGTGCGTACCAAACAGCAGATCCGCCCGGTTGCCCACCGCTTTGCGGATCGCGGCGCACATCCGCACGCTCAGATCGATGTCATAGAGCGCCGGCTGGTGGCCGCCATGGATGGTGTACGGCCCGGCGGGGTCGAATTTGATCGCTGTAAAGCCCTGATTGACGGCCGCAATCGCCGATTCCGCCTGCATCTCGGGTGAGGACCAGAAGGCGGCGGCATCCATCCCGTCGAGCGGATAGAGATAGGTATAGGCGCGCAGCCGTTCGTTCAGAAACCCGCCCAGAAGCGCATGAACCGGACGGTCCAGTGCCTTGCCGATCAGATCCCAGCAGGCGATCTCCAACCCCGAAAACGCGCCCATCACCGTCAGATCCGGGCGCTGGGTAAAGCCCGAGGAATACGCGCGCCGGAACATCTTCTCGATGCTCTCAGGGTTTTCGCCCTGCATGTGGCGCTCGAAGACATCCTCGATCACCGCCACCATCGCCTTGGGACCGACCGAGGCGGCATAGACCTCGCCATAGCCGGTGATCCCGTTGTCGGTGGTCAGCTTGACGATCAGCCAATAACGCCCACCCCAGCCGGGGGGCGGGGTGCCAATGACGAAGGTCTCAAGGTCTGTTAGCTTCATGCCCTCACCTCTGCGCAATCGGGGAAATGCCGTGACGGAACTTTTCGTGAAACGTCTGGAGCCTGCCGACCTGCCCCTGCTTCTGGCAACGCCGCCGGGGCTGTTCGACAATGCCGTTGACCCCAAGCAAAGTGCAGCGTTCCTCGGCGATCCGCTGCACCACATCGTTGTCGGCCTGCTCGACGGGGAGATCGTCAGCTTTGCGTCGGGCACAGTCCTGCTGCACCCTGACAAGGCACCATCGTTGTTCATCAACGAGGTCGGCACCCGCGACGCTGTGTTGCGCCGCGGCTATGCGACGGCGGTGACGCAGGCACTGATCGACCATGCCCGCCGCCTTGGCTGCAAGGGGATCTGGCTGGGCACCGAGCCAGACAACACCGCCGCCCGCGCGCTGTACCGGCGGCTGGGCGCCGACGAAGTGCCCTTCGTCGGCTATGGCTGGGACGGCGCGCTGGACGACTGACATCAACGGTCCATAAGGATCACATTGCGCCGGACATGGCCTTGGCGGGCGTCCGCAATGGCCTCGTTGATCTGATCGAAGGCATAGGTCTGCGTCACCAGCTCTTCCAGTTTCAACCGGCCCTGCCGCCACATCTCGACCAGATAGGGAATGTCGCGCTGCACGACGGTCGCCCCCATGAAACTGCCTTTCAGAGTCTGCGCAGTGGCGGCAACGATGACCGGCTCGACCTCCATCTTCGCGCCCGACGGCGGCATGCCGACCATTACCACCTGCCCGCCCTTGCACGCCAGCGAGGGCGCTTGCGCATAGGCGGCAATCGCGCCCACGGCGACAAAAACGTGATCCGCACCATAGCCGTCCGTCAGGCCCATGACCGCCCGGCGCAGGCCTTTCATATCAGCGCGCAGCGTGTCGGTGGCCCCGAACTCCAGGGCTGCGGCAAGCTTTTCCTCGGCCAGATCGATGGCGATGATCTTGTTGGCACCCGCCAGCTTCGCGCCCTGCAGCGCGTTGAGCCCCACACCGCCCGCGCCGATCACCACGACATTGTCGCCGGGCGCGACCTGCGCGGTGTTGATCACCGCCCCGGTGCCGGTGATCACCCCGCAGGCCAGCAGAGCGCCCAGCTGCATCGGCAGATCGTCGGGCACTTTGGCGACCTGACTGGCGTGCACGACACAGGCTTCGGCAAAACCGGCGGTGGACAGGCCCTGCTCGACCACGGTGCCATCGGGCAGGCTCAGCACACCGTTGCCCCGGTTATAGCCCGTGGCACACAGGAACGGCTTGCCGGTCCGGCAGGCGCGGCACTGACCGCAGGCGCGGATCATCGACACAACGACAGCATCGCCCACCGCAAGGCCCTGCACCCCGTCCCCCAGCGCGGCAATGCGCCCTGCCGCCTCGTGGCCGTAAACCGCGGGCAACTGGCTGGCCCAGAGCCCGTCCAGAAAGCCGATGTCGGAATGACAGATGGCGACGGCCTCGACGGTGACCTGCACCTCGCCCGGCCCGGGGGCACGCAGCGCGACCTCTTCGATGGTCAGTTTTTCGCCAAAGGCTCGGCAAACAGCGGCTTTCATACAGGCTCCTCTCCCAGATTGGTGCCACAGAACACCGCACAGCAGCGGTGGGCAACCCCTGTGAAGCGTCAGGACGCGTGGCAAAGGCGCAAAGAGGCGCGGTTAAGCCTTCGTTAACCGCGCATTTTCTGTCGGCAAATATCCTCGGGGGGTGAGGCCCGGCACGGGCCGAGGGGGGCAGACGGCCCCCCTGCCCCGTCTCACGCAGGCGACGGCGGCGGCGCGGTGAACTGGCGGCGGATAAAGGGGCTGAGGCCAATCAGCACGATGGCGATCGAGAACAGGCACCAGATGGCCGGGATCTCATTGGGATTGGTGGTGAGCAACCCGGCCGCGATCGGCCCGGCCAGCGCGTGAAATAGCACCAGCCGCCACGCGCCATAGAGCAGCGGAAGCGCAAAGGTGACGACAATATAGCTTGGAAAGCCCCATTTCAGGCCCAACGATTGCTCAAGTGGCACCATCAGCCCGTTGAACGGTACGTCCCACGCCTGATGCCAGTCGCCGCTCACCGTGCACAGCTGCGCCGCGCACAGATTGGAGCCGGGCGCGCAGCTGCCCGCCCAGTCGAACGGGTAGAGTTGCAGGATCATCAGCACCGACGACGCCGCGCAAAGCGAAAACACCAGCGAGCGCATGCCGCGCCCGACGGGTTTGGACACCAGCGTCATGGCAAAGGCGTTGATGAACAAGGGCTGGAAGACGATGTGAAGCACGGACAGCAAAGTCACCGTCTGGTTCACCGGCGACGAACATTGGTCGATCACTGCATAGCCCGCGACCTGTAGCGCTTCCATCAGCGTGAAGTACCCAAGCGTCACCGGGATCGCGAGAGGATCCTTGCGCCGGGCCGAGACCACCGTGGCGGTTCCGCCAAGCGCGACCATGGCCGCGGAGACACCCATCGTCCAGCACATCGGCGTTGTCCTTCCCCCAAAGGTGCGCGCACTCAAGCATACGCGCGGGGGCCAAGGCAAACGTTCAATGCGCGGGTTTGTCCCGGCTGAACGCGTTCAGCACCGGATTGATCACCCATGTCGCCACGGGGATCAGCAAGAGCCCGTAGCCCAGTCCCACGATACCATCGAAGAACGCGGTCACCGCCCATTCGACGAAACCGGACACACTGCCGACCAGCGCCGCAGCCGCCACGGCCTGATGGTGGATCCATTCATAGGGCAGCGGCCAGACCAGTTCGTACAGCCCATGAACGACAATCGAGCCGCCGACCCAGATCATTGCCGCCGTGCCGACAATGGTCAGCGTTTTCATGAACCCCGGCATCACCCGCACGACGCCACGGCCCAGCCCACGGGTCAGCGAAAAATGCCCCTCGCGCGCCAGCCACAGACCGACGTCATCGGCCTTAACGATCAGTGCAACACCACCATAAACCACGACCGTGATCCCCACCGCCGCCAGTCCCAGCGCCGCGCCCTGCACCCAGATGCCCTGATCCTGTGGCAAGGCCGAAAGGATGATGGTCATGATCTCGGCCGAGAGGATAAAGTCGGTCTTGATTGCCCCGGCGACTTTCTCGCTTTCAAGATGTTGGGCATCGCCGTTGAGCACCTTGCCATCGGCGTGCGGGGTGTGGGGCCGGAACAGGTGCCAGATTTTCTCTGCCCCCTCAAAGCACAGATACGAGCCCCCCAGCATCAGGAGTGGCGTGATCAGCCACGGTGCAAAGGCCGACATCAGCATGGCGGCGGGCAACAGGATCAACAGCTTGTTGCGGATCGAGCCCAGAGCGATCTTGCCGACGATGGGCAATTCGCGGGCGGGGGCGAATCCCTGCACGTAGTTCGGCGTGACCGCGGCATCGTCGATCACCGCACCGGCGGCCTTGGCGCCAGCCTTGGCGGCGGCTCCGGCGATGTCGTCGATCTGGGCTGCCGCCACTTTGGCAATACCCGCCACGTCGTCGAGAAGCGCGAGAAGTCCGCTCATGTTGGCTCCTGTTTTGCGCGGAAGCGTAGCGGCGGTGCTGCGCCGCCGCAACCCGTCAGACCAAGGCCCCCACCACGATCGCCAGCACAGGGATCAGCGCCACACCCAGTAGCGTCTGCCAGGTGAGGATCGCGGCATAAAGCTCGGCGTCACCGCCCATCTTGCGGGCCAGAATATACCCGTTCGAGGCGGCAGGAACGACAAAGACCAGTGCGCCCGCCAGCACCGCCGATGGCTCAAGCCCCAGCACCAGCGCCACGCCGACAAAAAGCGCCGGCGCCACCACCGGGCGCAGCAGGATGCCGGTCACCATCGGGGCCGAGGCCTGAAACAGCCGCGCCGGCATCAGACCTGCCCCGACAGCCAGCAGCCCGACGGCCAGCGCCGCGCGCCCGACTAGGTCCAGGGTTGTCATCAGAACCTCAGGCATCGGCAGGCCCGAGAGATTCAGCGCCAGTCCGATCAGACATGCCTGCATCAGCGGGTTTCTGACGATCATCGACAAAACCGCGACGGGACCAGAGCTGCCGGTCCCCCACAGGCTGAGCACACCGATATTGACCACGTTGATAACCGGGACGGTGACCGCCATCGCCACGGCGAGCCACAGCTGTCCTTCGGGTCCGGCCAGCTGTTCGGCGGCGGTGAGGGCAATAAAGGCGTTCCAGCGCGTCGCGGCCTGAAAAAGCGTGGTGAAAACCGGCGCGCTCATCCCCGGTGACAGGGCCTTGAGCGCCAGCACCAGCGCGGCCAGCAAGGCCAGCGTGATCAGAAGCGCGGGCACAAAGGGACCATGGGTGACGCGCGACAGATCCGACAGGGCAATCGCGCGGATCAGCATTGCCGGGATCAGCAGCCGGAAGGCCAGCGTATCGATGCCCTGCCACTGCGCGCGCGGGATCACGTCAAGCCGAACCAGCAAATAGCCCGCCAGAATCAGCGCCAAAACCGGCAGGGTCGCAAGGATATAGGTCATGGCAGCGACTCAGGGGGACGGACGGGCGCGACGCTAGGGGCGCGTGCCGCCGGGGACAAGGGTACGGCGGCATTCTTTGCTGCACCGCACGACTGACGTGCCGTTGCGTGACCCAGCGCCCCCTTGCGCAGGCTGGCGGAATGCTCCACAAAACCCCGAACGGCGCGCGCGTGCGGGCTGCGATACGGATAAAAGGCGGCCCCATGCTCGATACCATTGCGAAACCCACCGAGGAAATCTCTGTCAGCGAGGTCTTCGGGATCGACACCGAGATGAAGGTCAAGGGTTTTGCCGAGGCCACCGACCGCGTGCCCGACTTTGACCCGACCTATAAATTCGACCCCGACACCACGATGGCGATTCTGGCCGGTTTTGCCTATAACCGCCGCGTGATGATCCAAGGCTATCACGGCACGGGCAAATCGACCCATATCGAACAGGTCGCCGCCCGCCTGAACTGGCCGACGGTGCGCGTCAACCTCGACAGCCACATCAGCCGGATCGACCTGATCGGCAAGGATGCGATCAAGCTGCGCGACGGCAAGCAGGTCACCGAATTCCACGAGGGCATCCTGCCCTGGGCGCTGCGCAACCCCTGCGCCATCGTGTTCGACGAATACGACGCGGGCCGCGCGGACGTGATGTTCGTGATCCAGCGGGTTCTGGAGCATGACGGCAAGCTGACGCTGCTCGATCAGAACGAGATCATCACCCCGCACCCGTCCTTCCGCCTGTTCGCCACGGCCAACACCGTCGGTCTGGGCGATACGACCGGCCTGTATCACGGCACCCAGCAGATCAACCAGGCCCAGATGGACCGCTGGTCGCTGGTCGCGACGCTGAACTATCTGTCGCATGATGCCGAGACCAACATCGTGCTGGCCAAGAACCCGCATTACAACACCGCCAAGGGCCGTCAGGAAATCAGCCAGATGGTGACCGTTGCGGATCTGACGCGCACGGCGTTCATGAAAGGCCAGCTGTCGACCGTGATGTCGCCGCGTACTGTGATCAACTGGGCAGAAAACGCCCGGATCTTCCGCAACACCGGCTATGCATTCCGCCTGACCTTCCTGAACAAATGCGACGAGCTTGAGCGCCAGACGGTCGCCGAGTTCTATCAGCGGTGCTTTGGCGAAGAACTGCCCGAGAGCGCGGCGAGCATCGCCCTGGGCTAAGACCCCGGCGCCTGCCCCGAGATTGGAAAAACGCCCTGCGGGGCGTTTTTTCGTGTCCGCAGTGTTGGTTTCAGACGCTTGACGGGACCCGACACAAAAAGGGCGGCCCCCGAAGGGACCGCCGTTCTTCACGAGGTAGCGTGAAGGGTCGTCGCTCAGGCCGCGCCGACAGCCGTCTTTGTACAGGTGGGGTTGAACCCCACCCTACGCAGGCGCTCTGGTAGGGTGGGGTTTCACCCCACCAACAAGGCCTCAGCCCCGGGCAGCCATCGTGGCGCGGGTCCACCAGTCCAGCTCGTCCAGCATCGCACCAGCCGACGGGCCGATCGAACCTTCGATCTCCGACATCGGCTTGTTTTGCTGACCCAGCGGGTGGATCGCGATGAAGTCGCCACCGCCGATGTACACGCCCGACCGCGTCGACGCCATTTGCAGCTCGACACCGATGGTGCGCAGGTGTTCGGCGGCACGGGCGGCACCAACGCCACCGTAACCGACAACACCAAAGGCTTTGCGGTTCCATTCGACGTAAGCCTGATCCAGCGCGTTCTTCAGAGCGCCGGTGATCGAGTGGTTGTATTCGGCCAGCACAAAGATGAAGCCGTCAAACGTGGCGATCTTTTCCTGCCATTTGATCGCCGCCGGATCCGACGAGGGCATCCAGGCGTTCGAGGCAGGCTCGTTGAAGAACGGCAGATCGAAATCCTTGATGTCAACCAGCTCGACGTCCCAGTCTTTCGCCTTGGCTTTTTCAAGGATCCACTGGGCGGGCTTGTCGGCGAAGCGCGAGTCGCGGGTCGAGCTGATGATAACGCCGATGCGGGGTTTGCTGGTCATTGGAAGTCTCCTGGCACTGTGTTGTTTGCTGTGCCTAAGATGTGCATGACGCAGCATTTGTCATTCCCGCAATGCCGCACATGCAGTGTGCGCAACTGCGTGAAACGCTTGGCAAGGACTTGCCAAGGCGCAGCCGTCGGTGGCACAATAGCCTCATGAAACACGAAATTTCTCCGTATCTGCAGGGGTTTGCGGCCCTGATCTGCCTTGGCTCGGCCCTGCCTGCTCAGGCGGAATCGCGGATCGTTTCGGTGCTGTCGGGCGACTGGAACGCCAATCAAAGCGCCGATGCGGCCATCCTGTTCTTGCGCGATGAGGGAATGGCGGATCTGGTGCTTTATGAGGGCAACGAGATGACCGGGCTCGAGCCGGTGTTGCGGCTCGACGGGGTGATCTGGGCCGGACCCATGGCCGGGCAGACGCCCCGGCTTGAGGCCCGCAGCGCCACCAGCTTCGCGATCCGCTCCACGCAGACCGCCATCGGGCGAACCCCGTGGGACCAGCACATCACCGTGGCCTGGCGCGACGGGATGTGGAAGGTCGCGGGCTATGACTACACGTTCCACGACCGGATTGACCTCGACCACTACGGCACTTGCTCGGTCAACCTGTTGACCGGCCGCTACACGCTGACTTACGGCCCGGGCGAAGGCCGCGCCGAGGTGATCGAAGCCGGGACCAGCAGCAGCCGGGCGATCGCGCTGAGTGCGCTGACCGAAGACTTCGTGCCGCCCGTCTGCAGCAGGCTTTTCGACTGACGCCACGCTGCGGGCCGTGGTTCCCCTTGCCCCGACCCGGCGAGGGTGGTTTACCTGTTGCAAAGAGACCTGCGCGATGGCCAGCAAGGCTTGCGTGCGCCCCTCACGACAAATGAACGGCCGACGCTGACCCATGCAAAAACCCTCAGATAACCCCGCCGATCCCTTCAAGAAGGCGCTGACCGAAGCGACGCGCGTTCTGGCCGATGACGCCGACCTTGCGGTCAGCTTCACGGTTGATCCTCCGGGGATGACCAAAGAGACCATGCGCCTGCCGCAGGTGACCCGTCGCATGACCCGCGATGAGGTCCTGTTGGCGCGCGGTACGGCGGACAGTTTCGCCATGAAACGGCGCTATCACGATGAGGGCGTGCACAACCGCTATCTGCCCCAAGGCCAGATGGCGCGTGATCTCTATGAGGCGATGGAAACCGCCCGTTGCGAGGCCGTCGGCGCGCAATACATGCCCGGCACCGCGTCGAACATCGACGCGCGCATCGGCTATGAGGCGGATCGCAAAGGCTATTCACAGATCCGCAGCCAGGCCGAGGCCCCGCTGTCGGTTGCGGCAGGGTATCTGATCCGCGAGATGGCCTCGGGCCGTCCGCTGCCCAAGGGCGCGAACACCGTCGCCGACATGTGGCGTCCGTTCTTTGAAGAACAGGCCAGCGGCACGCTGGAAGGTCTGGACAAGGCGCTGCGCGACCAGTCGCAATTCGCCAAGCTGGCGCGTCAGGTGATCAGCGATCTGGGCTATGGCGATCAGCTGGGCGACGATCCCGACGACATGGGCGATGACGAAGAGGGCACCGAGGATCAGTCCGAAGAGGCCCCCGAAAACCCGGATTCGCAGGGCGACGACGACCAGCAGCAGGACGAGACCGAGCAATCGGACGAAGGCCCGCGCGAGGAATCCGCCGAAACCGAAACGGTGATGGACGATCAGGCCGAGGACGAAATGTCCGAGGAAACCGAGATGCCGCAGGCCGAGGCTCCGCCCGAGCCGCCGGCACCCGCGCCCTACTCGGACGCCGATCCCAATTACACCGTCTTCACCTCGCAGTTCGACGAAGAGGTTCTTGCCGAAGAACTGGCCGAGCCCGCCGAGCTGGAGCGCCTGCGCGCCTATCTGGACCAGCAGCTTGAGCCGCTCAAGGGCGCGGTGAGCCGTCTGGCCAACAAGCTGCAACGCCGCTTGCAGGCACAGCAGAACCGCTCATGGGAATTCGACAAAGAGGAAGGTATCCTCGATGCCGGTCGTCTGGCCCGTGTCGTTGCCAACCCGACCACGCCGCTCAGCTTCAAGTGGGAAAAAGACACCGATTTCCGCGACACGGTTGTGACGCTGCTTCTGGATAACTCAGGCTCGATGCGGGGTCGTCCGATCTCGATCGCCGCCATCTGCGCCGATGTTCTGGCCCGCACGCTGGAGCGCTGTCAGGTCAAGGTCGAGATCCTCGGCTTTACCACCCGCGCGTGGAAGGGCGGCCAGAGCCGCGAGAAATGGCTCGCCGAAGGCCGCAAGCAAAGCCCCGGTCGACTGAACGATCTGCGCCACATCGTCTACAAGGGCGCCGATGCGCCGTGGCGGCGGGTGCGCGACAATCTGGGCCTGATGATGAAAGAGGGTTTGCTGAAAGAGAACATCGACGGCGAGGCGCTGGAATGGGCGCACCGGCGGATGACAGGTCGGCGCGAGCAGCGCAAGATCCTGATGGTGATCTCGGACGGCGCGCCGGTGGACGATTCGACCCTGTCGGTCAACTCGGCCAATTTCCTGGAAAAACACCTGCGCGACGTGATCGAGATGATCGAAAAGCGCAAGGCCGTCGAGCTGCTGGCCATCGGCATCGGCCATGACGTGACCCGCTACTACGAACGCGCGGTGACGATCACCGATGTCGAGCAACTGGCGGGCGCGATGACCGAGCAACTGGCGGCGCTGTTCGACAGCGACCCGCGCGCGCGGGCCCGGGTGATGGGCATGGCGAACGTCGGGCGGCGGTAACGCCTGCCCGAGTCAGTCTGCGCGTCAGTCGATGATTTGGGCGCCCTGCGCACGCAGGCGCGCCAACCCGTCTTTCATCTGCTGCACCTGCTCGGGCGGGTGCCCCTGCCAGCGCACGACCTCGGCCACCACCCGCAGCGGATCGCGCGAGCGGTAGGATTGCGTCGGATTGCCCGCGAATTTCTTGTCGGTGACGTTGGGATCATCCTCGACCGGCCCGGTGGGTTCCACGACATAGATCCGCCCGGCCCCCTCGCCGGTGGCCAGCTCCGCCGCCCAGATCGCCGCGTCCAGCGTCCCGGTACAATAGACCCAGGACAGCGCGCTGCCCGTTGTGAAATTCGACCTGTAGCCCACGCTGATCACATCACCGGGGGCCAGATCGGCCCGCGTGCCGTGGAAATACTGCCGCGTGAACACGGTGACGGCTGCGGACATGCTGGTGTCCCTTTCTGGCGACAGGTCAGGTGGGCAAGGTAACACCGGCATGCGATAAGGCGATCCCTTTTGTGGCGGTTCTGCTTTGGTTGCCAGTGCCTTGCGGCAATGCCATGGTGGCCGCAAATGACAGCGAGTTGCCCCATGTTCCAATCCTTCACCGCCTCGACCCGCCCCTCTGACGGCCCGCCCCGTCTGGCCGCGTTGCGCGCCGAACTGGCGGCGCGCGGGTTGGCGGGGTTTCTGGTCCCGCGCTCGGATGCGCATCAGGGCGAGTACGTCAGCGCGCAGGACGAGCGGCTGGCATGGCTGACCGGGTTCACCGGCTCGGCCGGGTTTTGCGTGGTGCTGCCGGATGTGGCGGGCGTGTTCATCGACGGGCGCTACCGGCTGCAGGTGCGCGATCAGGTGGCGTTGAGCGATTTCACCCCCGTTGACTGGCCCGAAACCAGCGCCGCCGACTGGCTGCGCGGGCATGCCGCCGAGGGGGCGGTGATCGGCTTCGATCCGTGGCTGCACACCCCCGACGAGATCGCCAAGATCGAGGCCGGGCTGAGCGGCACCGGCATCACCCTGCGCGCGGCGGACGACAACCCGCTGGATGCGGTCTGGTCGGATCGGCCTGCGGGTACTTCGGGGACGGTGCGCGAGCATCCCTTGGCGCTGGCCGGGGTCACGGCGGCGCAAAAGCGGGCGACGCTGGCGGCGGAGCTCAAACGCGCGGGCGTGGGGGCAACGGTGATCACGCTGGCCGATTCCATCGCCTGGCTGATGAACTGGCGCGGCTCGGACATCATCCGCAATCCCGTCGTGCAGGGTTTCGCGATCCTGCATGATGACGCGCGGCTGGATCTGTTTGTCGAGGCGGGCAAAGTTTCGCATATCCCCGAAGAAGCGGGCGTCACCCGGCACGCGCCTGAAAGCTTTGAAACCGCCCTGAAGGCGCTGAACGGCGCGACCCGCTATGATGCTGCGACAGCACCCGTGGCCGTGCAGCGCGCGCTGGCGCATGGGGTGGCTGGGGCAGACCCGTGCCTGATGGCCAAGGCGGTCAAGAATGCCGCCGAGCTGGACGGGATGCGCGCAGCCCACCGCCGGGACGGCGCGGCGATGGTCGAGTTTCTGGCCTGGTACGATTCGCAAGACCTTGAAACCCTGACCGAAATCGACATGGCGAAGGCACTTGAGGGCTTTCGGGCCGCGACGGGCGAATTGGGCGATCTGAGCTTTGATACGATCTCATCCACCGGCCCCAACGCCGCCGTCATCCACTACCGCGTGACCGAAGACACCAACCGCCGTCTGCAAAACGGCGATCTGTTCTTGCTCGACTCGGGCGGCCAGTATCCCGACGGTACCACCGACATCACCCGCACCCTGCCCGTAGGCCCGGCGGTAGCCGAGGACCGCAAAGAGGCCTACACCCGCGTTTTGCAAGGCATGATCGCCGTCAGCCGCGCGCGCTTTCCGCGCGGCGTGGCGGGCGGTCATCTGGACGCGCTGGCCCGCTATCCGCTGTGGCTGGCGGGGCTGGATTACGACCACGGCACCGGGCATGGCGTCGGCGCGGCGCTGAGTGTGCACGAGGGGCCGGTGCGGCTGTCGCGGACCTCGCTGCTGCCGCTTGAGCCGGGGATGATCCTGTCCAACGAGCCGGGCTATTACCGCGCCGGGGGTTGGGGTATCCGCATCGAAAACCTGGTGGTGGTGCAAGAGGCCCCGGCACTGGGGGACAACCGCCGGATGCTCGATTTCGAGACGATCACGCTCTGCCCGATCGACACGCGGCTGATCGCTGCGGGCACGCTGTCAGAGGACGAAGTGAGCTGGCTCAACGCCTATCACGCGCGTGTCCTGGCCGAGATTGCCCCGCTGGTCAGTGACAACGCCAGGGCGTGGCTGGCCAAAGCCTGCGCGCCGTTTACGAGCAGCTGAGCACCCAGACGTCATAGCGCGGGTGATCGAGCGCGTTGAGCGCGGGGCTGGAGGCGATCATCCAGCCCCGAAACACCGATTCCGCGCCAATGTTGTCGGTGATCTGCAGGAACGCGAAGGCGTCCGAGGCCGGGTTTTCGGTCGGAAAACGGCAGGCGGTCAGCGCGATGGTCAGGCGGCCATAGCTGGTGGTCGCGCCCACGTCGACCGGCAGATCCTCGACATCGCCCGACACTTTGTCCAGCGCCCTGAGCACGGCCTGCGTGCCCGAGGACATCTCAGGGCCCTGCGGCCGGGTGTCGTGCAGTGCCTCGCCCAGCGTGCGCCAGTCGACCTGTTGCGCGCTGACCGGCAATGCGGCAAGGGACAGAGCAAGAGCGGCGGCGATGCGGATCATTCTGCAACCGCCGACGCATCGGAACCGGTGAAGGCGCGCAGCAACAATGTGACCAGACTGACAGCGCTTTGCGTGTCCTGAAACTGGTCGCCGGCGGCAAGATTGTCCATGTCGCCGCCCGGCAGAATCTCGACGAAGGTGCCGCCAAGGATACCCTCGGACGCAATCTGGATCGTCGAATCGCGCGGCAGGTCGATGCCGTTGTTGATGGTGACCGACAATTGCGCGCGAAAGCTCTGCGGGTCCAAACTCAGCGACGAGACGGTGCCGATCTTGACCCCGGCCAGACGCACATCCGTTCCCGGACGCACCCCCTCAGCCGAGCGGAAAGTCGCGGTCAGCGCGTAGCCCTGCGATTCGGACAGGCGGGTGCCCGTGGCGGACAGCGCGAAGACGACGAACACCACGGCAGCGGCCATGACGACAGCACCCAGCGCAATCTCCCAAAGGCGGTAAGCCATTTATTCCGGCTGCCAGGCTTCGTAATCACGCCGGTCAGCCGGGACAGCCTGACGCAGCGAGCCCGCAGGCGCATAGGCCGCCGCAGTGCCGGTAAAGTTGGCGTGGTGCGGTTTTTCCCAGGTTTTGTGAACCAGCGGGCGCTCAGCGGGCGTCTGGTCCCAGGTGCCGTGCAGCCAGCCGTGCCATTCGGGGTCGATGCGGCTTGCCTCGATCTCTCCGTTGTAGATCACCCAGCGGCGCTTGCCGTCACGGGTCTTGTAGAACAGGTTGCCCTGCGCGTCCTCACCGACCTTGACGCCTTTGCGCCAGGTAAAAAGCTGGGTGCCAACGGTCTGGCCGTTCCACCATGTCAGGATGCGAAGCAGGAAATTCATGGGCAGGTCCCCGGTTCTTGGATTGCCCCGACATATGACGCAGTTCGCCGGGGAAATAAAGCCCCGCTGCACTGCGGCGGGACGGGGCGGGCGGGATTTGCCCCGCCCTGCCCCATGATGCTGACCGCCGCCTTAGGGGACGACGCTGACCGAGACCATCACGTCCGGCGCGCCGATCATGGCGCCGTTCGGGCCTTCGCCGCGCTTGATCGCGTCGAGGACATCCATGCCTTCGATAACCTGCCCCAGAACGGTGTATTGACCGTTAAGATGCGGGGCCGCGTCGAACATCAGGAAGAACTGGCTGTTGGCCGAGTTGGGGCTGCGCGAGCGGGCCATGCCCATCACACCAGCCTCAAAGGGCTCATCGCTGAACTCGGCGGGCAGGTCGGGCAGCTCCGAGCCGCCCATGCCCGCGCGCGCGGTATCCGCACCGGCGCGACCGAACTGCACATCGCCGGTCTGCGCCATGAAGCCGTCGATCACGCGGTGAAAGACGACGCCATCGTAAGCCCCCTCTTCGGCCAGCGCCATCACCCGCTCGACATGCAGCGGCGCCAGATCGGGGCGCAGCGCGATGCGAATCGTGCCGTTGGCCTGGCCCGCGACTTCGATCACCAGTTGCGGCGCGTCGGCGGGCGCATCGCTCGCCAGAGCGCCGAAGGGCAGCAGCGCAAGGGCTGCCGCAGCCAGCAGATTACGACGCAGCATCGGCGGCCACTTTCACGCTGATCATGCGGTCGGGGGTCGCAGGCGGCTCGCCGCGCACGATCTGGTCCACATGCTCCATCCCCGACACGACGCGGCCATAGACCGTGTACTGGCGGTTCAGGAAATGGTTGTCCTTGAAGTTGATGAAGAACTGGCTGTTGGCCGAGTTCGGGTTCTGCGAGCGCGCGGCGCCCAGCGTGCCGCGGTCATGCGGGATGCCCGAGAATTCCGCCGGCAGATCCGGCAGCTCGGACGCACCCGTGCCAGCGCGGCGCAGGTTGAAGTCTTTCTCGGCATTACCATTGGCGACGTCGCCGGTCTGGGCCATGAAGCCGTCGATAACGCGGTGGAAAACCACGTTGTCATAGGCCCCGGCGCGCGCCAGTTCCTTCATCCGCTCGGCGTGCTTGGGGGCGATTTCCGGCAGCAGCTCGATCACGACGGTGCCGGTCTTCAGCTCCATCAGGATGGTGTTCTCGGGGTCCTTGTACTCGGCCATGCCGGTCTCCTTTGCGATTTGCGCGCACCCTAGCGCGGGTTTCGGCCAAGGGAAACGGTTATGACCGTGAAAATCGCGTCAAGACACAGCGAGATGCGCGCTGACATAGGCTTCCAGCAGGGCAACCTGGCCTTCGTCCAGGTGCAAACCCAGTTTGGTGCGCCGCCACAGGATGTCTTCAGCGCTGCGCGCCCATTCCTTGGCGATCAGCCAGTCCACCTCGCGCGCGGTGAGCGTGGCGCCGAAATCCTCGCCCAGATCCGCGGCGTTTTCAGCGCCGTGCAACAGCTCTGCCGCCTCGGTCCCGTAGCTGCGCACCAGACGTTTCGCCCAGGGCGCGGTCAGAAACAGATGCCGCGCGCGCAGATCGGCGATCAGGTCGGCCACGCCGTCGACCGGGAAATCCCCGCCCGGCAGCGGCACGCCCGCCGTCCAGTCGCCCGACATCGGCAGATGCGCGCCCAGCTTCTCAAGCGCCGATTCCGCCAGCCGCCGATAGGTGGTGATCTTGCCACCAAAGACGTTAAGCACCGGCGCACCGGCCCCGGTGTCGAGCACCAGCACATAGTCCCGCGTCGCTGCCGTGGCACTGCGCGCGCCATCGTCATAAAGCGGGCGGACGCCGGAATAAGTCCAGACGACATCCTCAGGCGAGACCGGTCGCTTGAAGTACTCCGAGGCAAAGGCGCAGAGATAATCGCGCTCTTCCTCGGTGCAGCGGGGTTTGACGTCGGGGTCGGAATGCTCGGCGTCGGTGGTGCCGATCAGCGTGAACTCCTGCTCATACGGGATCGCAAAGATGATGCGCCCGTCCTTGCCCTGAAAGAAATACGCCTTGTCATGGTCGAACAACTTGGCCGTCACGATATGCGAGCCGCGCACCAGGCGGACATGGTCCTTGGTGTTACGGTGCATGACACCCTTGATCACATCCCCGGCCCACGGTCCGGCAGCATTGACCAGCGCGCGGGCTTTCACTGTGCGGCCAGTGCTAAGCGTAACGGTCCAGACCCCCTCCTCTACCCGTGCTTCTGTCACTTTGGTCCGCGTCAGCACCTCAACCCCGCGCGCAGCCGCATCGCGCGCGTTTAAGGCCACCAGCCGCGAATCCTGCACCCAGCAATCCGAGTATTCATAGGCAGTCCTGAAGATTTCCTTAAGCGGACCGCCCTCGGGCACGTGCTGCAGGTCCAGCTTTTCCGTGCCCGGCAGGATCTTGCGACCGCCCAGATGGTCATACAGGAACAGCCCCAGCCGGATCAGCCACGCCGGGCGGCGGCCCTTCATCCAGGGCATTACCCAACCCAGCAGGCGCGAGGTCGGCGTTTCGGCGTCAAAGCGCATCGCCTTGTGATACGGCAGCACAAAGCGCATCGGCCAGGCGATATGGGGCATGGCGCGCAACAGCACCTCGCGCTCGATCAGTGCCTCGCGCACCAGACGGAACTCGAAATACTCCAGATACCGCAGCCCGCCGTGGAACAGCTTGGTCGACGCCGACGAGGTTGCGCCCGCCAGATCCCCCTGCTCGGCCAGCAGGACGCTGAGACCCCGCCCCGCCGCGTCGCGCGCGATGCCGCAGCCGTTAATCCCCCCGCCAATGACGACGAGGTCCAGCACATCGGGGCTGTCGGACGGAGTCTGGGAGCGAATCATGGGGTGCCTGTGCGCGAAGGTTTTCGTTTTCACGCGAATATATGCGCTTTGTAACGATTTTCTCAAGGAACGATGGGGAAGTTAGCGCGGAAACGCGCACTCTTGCTTGCCACCGGCGCGCCCAACGCCGAAAATCGCGCCAAAAGGAGCCGAATCATGGCCCAGGGTTTTCGTTTGCCAGAGATCCTTGAACGCGCCCGCAGCGAGGGGCGCGTGACGGTGGACGAGCTGGCGCAGCATTTTGGCGTCACGGCGCAAACCATCCGCCGCGATCTGGCCGAGCTGGACGATGCCGGCAAACTGGAGCGCGTGCATGGCGGCGCGATCCTGCGCTCGGGCACGGTGAATATCGGCTATCAGGAGCGCGCGGCGCTGCATGCCGAAGAAAAGCGCGCCATTGCCCGCGCCTGCGCCGACGAGATCCCCGAGGGCGCGTCGATCTTCCTTGCCATCGGCACCACGACCGAGGCCGTCGCGCGCGAACTGCGCCGCCATGCCGGGCTGATGGTGGTGACGAATAACATGAACGTCGCCAATATCCTGGCGGAGAACCCGCAATGTCAGGTGATCGTCACGGGCGGCACGCTGCGCCGGTCGGATGGCGGCCTGACCGGGCCCCTGACCGAAGCCGCGATCCGGCAGTTCAAGGTGGATATCGCCGTGATCGGCTGCTCGGCTCTGGATGCCGCGGGCGACATGCTCGACTACGACATCCATGAGGTCGGTGTCAGCCGCACGCTGATCGCGCAGGCGCGCAAGGCGTGGCTGGTGACCGATGAAAGCAAGTTGAGCCGCACCGCCCCGGCACGGATCGATTCGCTGGCGGTGCTGGACAGCGTGTTCACTGACCAGCCCCTGCCCGCGCCGCTGATGGCGCGCTGCGCGCAGTGGCAAACACGGGTGGTTACCGCGCCCGCCGAGGCGGTCTAAAGCGCAGCCCGGGCGGCGACGGCCTGCATCGCGTGGTGGAGCTCTTCTTTGAGTGTGCCAGCCATGGAGCGGAAACTGGCCAGCTCGAAACGCGTCTCGCTGGTGCGGATGATCAGCGCGGGCAGATGGTTGAGCGTCGAGCGCGCGGCAGTTCCGGGAGCGAAGCTGGCGGGGCGCAGGTCCAGCGGGGAGAGCCGGGCCAGCACAGCGGCGGCATCGTCACCCTCAAGGGAGACCCAGACCCACCCGTCGCTTTGATCCGTGACCGCCGCCAGCCCGGTCAGATCCGGCGCGGGCGCACCCAGCAGGAACGCCATCTCGCGCCCGGCCCAGACCAGACGGATGCTGCCGTTGCTGACCACCTCACCGGGGGCCGGAAAGCGCAATGGGGCAAGTGCTGTGGACAGATCACGGCCCGGATAGGGCGCGATCGAGGTGACGCGGCCGGGATCCAGCGCCGCCACTGTGGCGCGCCCCAAGGTGACAGGCAGGCCCGTCAGGGCCGGTTGAGAGATCAGATCAGCCACGCATCCGTCCTCCGTCAGGATCAAAAAACACCGGATTGCAGACCTCGACCAGCACCGACAACCCGCGCAACCCGTCGACGAGGCGGATCACCTCGCCATGCCGTGCCCGACCGTTCTTCAGAAAACCGATGCCCAGCCAGCACCCCAGCGTCGGCGAGGGCGCGACCGAGGTGACATAGCCCTGATTATGCTCGCGTTTCGCAGGGTCACTTTCGTTGTACAAATGCGCCCCGGCGCTGAGCACTTCGCCCTGATTGACCGGCATCAGCCCGACCAGCTGCTCGCGCCCCTCTTCGACAAGACCGGGCCGCAGGCTGGCGCCCTTGCCGATACAGTCCTTCTTGGCGGACACCATCTTGCCCAGCCCCACATCCCCGGCGGTCACCCGACCGTGGATTTCGGCGTGGGTGATAAAGCCCTTTTCGACGCGCAGGACGTTGAGCGCCTCCATCCCGTAAGCGCAGCCGCCCAAGGCTTCGGCGGCACTGACCAACTGCGCAAACAGTGCGGCACCGTAGCGTGTGGGCACGGCGATCTCGTACCCCTCCTCGCCCGAGAACGAGATGCGGAACAGCCGCGCCTGCACACCGCCCAGCGCGATGTCGGCGCAACCCATGAACGGCAGATCGGCCGTGATGCCCAATGCCGCGAGCAGATCGCGCGCCTTGGGCCCGGCAACAGCGAATTGCGCCCAACCTTCGGTGACCGAGACCATGCGCACGTCCCATCCCGCGCAAAAAGCCTGATGGATGAAATCCATGTGCCGCATCACCTGACCGGCCCCGGCAGTGGTGGTTGTCACCACAAACTGCTGATCGCCGATGCGCGCGCAGGTGCCGTCATCCATGACAAACCCGTCCTCGCGCAGCATCAGGCCATAGCGGACGCGGCCCAGCGGCAAGGTGGACATGGTGTTGGTATAGATGAAATCGAGAAAACGTGCGGCGTCAGGGCCTTGTACGTCTATCTTGCCCAGGGTCGAGACATCGCAGACCCCGACCGCGTTGCGCACTTGCCCGACCTCCCGGTCGCAGGCGGCGCGCCATGAGGTCTCGCCACCTTGCGGGAAATAGCTGGGGCGATACCACAGCCCCGCCTCGATCATCGGCGCACCCATGCTGCGGGTCTGCGCGTCCGAGGTCAGCAAGCGCTGGGGCGCGAAGCCCTCGGCCCGGCCCCCGGCCCCCAGCGCCGCAATCGAGATCGGCACATAGGGCGGGCGATAGGTGGTGGTGCCGGTGGCGGGGATGCCCTGTCCGGTCGCCTCGGCCAGCACTGCAAGTGCTGCGACGTTCGACGATTTCCCCTGATCCGGCGCCATGCCCTGCGTCGTGTAGCGTTTCATGTGCTCGACGCTGGAATAGCCTTCCTGCGCGGCCAGTTTCACGTCCTTGGTGGTCACGTCATTGGCGAAATCGAGCCACGCGCGCCCGCCCGCCTCGACCGCCCAGAAGGGGGCGATGGCGTAGGGTGTATCCTCGGCGTCGGGCACGTCGGCGGGGCGTGCGGTCAGACCCAGATCGCTGAGTGCCTCGGCGGCAACAGCAGCGCCGTCAGCCAGACAGGCGGCGGTCGAGAAGCGGCCTCGCGCGGCCCCGGCGACGCTCAGGCCCGGCACCATGCCCGGTGTTGGCACAAAGGCGGCGATGCTATCATCCCACGTTGGCCGCCCGTTGCGGTGGCAGGCCAGATGCAGCGTCGGGTTCCAGCCCCCGGCCAGCGCCAGCGTGCGCGCCTCGATCATCGAGGTGCCGCCCGCGTGACGGATCGCCACGTCGCGCAGGCCCAGACGGCCGCGCGTGCCGGTGACCTGCGCGTTCGCGTAGACCGGGAAGTCCTCAAGCACCGATACGGGACGTGGATCGACATAGGCGGCAATTTCAACGCCTTGCGCGGTGAGGTTGCGCGCAGTCTGCAGCCCGGAATCGTTGTTCGAGAACACCACCACGCGGCCCGGATTCACCCCCCATTTTGCCAGATGCGCCGTGACGCCCGAGGCCAGCATGACACCGGGCCGGTCGTTATCGGGGTGAGCAATCGGACGCTCCAGCGCGCCCGTGGTCAGGATCGCGCGCTTGGCGACGATGCGCCAGAAACACTCGCGCGGCAGCGTGTCCGACGGCGCGCGGTGCAGGCCTACGCGTTCCAAAGCGCCATAGGTGCCGTCGTCATACGCGCCGGTCACGGTGGTGCGGGTCATCACCCGGACGTTGGGCAGGGACGCGAGTTCATCCGCCGCCCACTCGGCCCAGACCGGCCCGGCCATGCCGCCGACCATCGGCTGATCGGCCAGCAGACGGCCGCCAAGGCGCACGTCCTCTTCCACAACGATCACATCCGCCCCAGCCCGTGCGGCACTCAGCGCGGCCATCAGCCCGGCAGGCCCGGCACCGATCACCAACAGATCGCAATGCGCCCAGGCCTTTTCATAGATGCTCTCGTCGTGCAGCCCTGACAACCGCCCCAGCCCGGCGGCGCGGCGGATCAGCGGCTCGTAGAGCTTTTCCCAGAAGGCGCGCGGCCACATGAAAGTCTTGTAATAGAACCCGGCGCTGAAGAAGGGCGCGAGCAGGTCATTCAACGCCAGCAGGTCGAAATTCAGCGGGCCGACATGGTTCTGGCTGCGCGCCTGCATCCCCTCGTAAATCTCTTGCACGGTCGCGCGGACATTGGGCGTTTGTTGTGCGCCGTCAAGGATTTCCACCAGCGAGGACGGATCTTCGCTGCCCGCCGTCATCGCGCCGCGCGGGCGGTGGTACTTGAAGCTGCGCCCCATGAGGCGCGTCCCGTTGGCCAAGAGCGCCGAGGCCAGGGTGTCGCCCTGAAACCCCTCGACCTCGCGCCCGTCGAAGGCAAAGCGCACCGGGCGCGACCGGTCGATGAGCAGGCCCTTGCCGGGGATGCGGTGCGCGTTGGTCATGCCGACACCTCGCTGACGGGATGCGCCGACAGGATCTCATGCGTGACGGTGTTGCGCGTCACTTCCAGCCACGCCTGACAGGGGTCATGATACCACAGATCACGCGTTACCCCGGCGGGGTTGTCGCGTAGATGCAGGTAGTTGTCCCATGCCTCAAGGTCCGCGCCCTCGGCGGGACGGTCAAGATAGTCGGAGGCACCGTAATAGGTGAACTCACGCCGGTCACGCGGGCCGCAACAGGGACAGGGGATGCGCATGGGTTACTCCTGCAGGCCGCGCGATGGGGCGGGCCTTACGTGTTTGGGGATCGTGGGAGAGGGGCTCATTCCATCCCCCGGCACGCATCATCGGGCATCAGCCGCAGCTGGTGGCGCGTGCGTTCTTGCGTTGGGTCGGCGATGTCGAAGGTTTCCGAGTCGGGCCCGTACACCAGAAACCGCGCCGTCGACAGCGCCAGCCCCTGCCCCATGGGCACCACAGCCAGCGATCCGTCACCGGGGCTTGAGTGACACGCGCCGTCGCGCGCCGAGCAGACCACCGGCAAAGAAACCCTGACCCCGGCCAGTCCAGCCTCACGGGCGCGCGCGGCATCGGGCAGGCGCACGGCAATGCTGCCTTCGGCCACCGGATAGGTGAAACCGGGCTGCGGCGCGCGCAAGAGCAGGCGCAGCGCCAGCAGGCCCTGCCCATGGCCCCGGTCGGAATAGTCGATGCCATAGCAGCCGGGACCGGGCAGCGGGTGGATCTGGGCAAGGGTTTCGCAGGCGGCGGTCGGGGCCGGGTTCAGCACATAGGTTGTCGGCGTACCGCTTTGTTCGGCCAGATCCGAGCTGCCGCCGCAGGAATCCGCGTCACCGATGGCAAACGAAGACGTCTCGATCTGCACCCGGCCGTCCGCAAGGCTTTGCGCCTCGAAATGCCCGCCGTCGCATTCGACGAAACAATCCCCCGACGCCTCGCACAGCGCGTCCTGCGTCAGCGTCTGACCACCTACCCCGTCGCGTGCGCCCTGCCCCTGATCGGCCATCTGCGCCTCGATGATCGCGGCGGGCGACGGGCGGTCGTTGGTCTCGGAATAAAACCACAGGCGCAGCGCCGCCACGCCATGCTCGGGATGCGCCTGCAGATGCGCCGCATCATAGCTGCGCACAAAGCACCCCTGTTGGGGCGCCTGGGCAATGGCGGTTCCGGCCAGCATCAGGGCAACCCCGGTGGCCAGCGCCCGCTCAATGCAGGTTGTGCTGCGAGCCTGTGCCTTCTTCATCCATCAATCCCCTGCCGGTGCGGAACCGGTCCAGCCTGAACCTTGCCGCCACCGGATGCGGTGCGTCGGTTGCCATGAGATGCGCAAGGCACCAGCCTGAGGCAGGCACCGCCTTGAACCCCCCGTAATTCCAGCCACAATTGACGTAGAGCCCGTCGATATGCGTCTTGTCGATGATCGGCGACCCATCGGGCGACATGTCCATGATCCCGCCCCACGAGCGCAGAACCCTGGCGCGCCCGATCATCGGCATCAGGGTCATGCCGGCCTCCATCACATGCTCGACCATCGGCAGATTGCCCCGCGCGGCGTAGGAGGCGTAAAAATCCAGATCGCCGCCAAAGACGAGACCGCCCTTGTCGGACTGGCTGATATAGAAATGCCCCATGCCGAAGCTGACAACGTGGTCGATGACGGGCTTGAGGCCTTCGGTCACAAAGGCCTGCAACACATGGCTCTCGATCGGCAGGCGCATGCCCGCCATCGCCGCCACCTGACTGGACCGCCCTGCGGCAACCATCGCCACCTTCTTGGCCTTGATCGCGCCGCGCGTGGTCTGCACGCCGGTGACTTTGCCGTTCTCGATGTCGATGCCGGTCACTTCGCAGTTCTGGATCAGATCGACGCCCAACTGATCCGCCCCGCGCGCATAGCCCCATGCGACGGCATCATGCCGGGCCGAGCCGCCGCGCGGGTGGTAAAGCCCGCCGTAGATCGGATAGCGCGTCTGCTCGAAGTCCAGATAGGGCAGCTTTTCGCGCACCCCCTCGCGGTCGAGCAGGATCGCGTCATCGCCCTGCGCCAGCATCGCATTGCCCCGCCGCGCGAAAGCGTCGCGCTGGCCGTCCGAATGGAACAGGTTGATCAACCCACGCTGCGAATGCATGACATTATAGTTCAGCTCTCCCTCCAGCCCTTCCCACAGCTTCAGGGAATGGCTGTAGAATTCGCTGTTGCCGGGCAGGAAGTAATTGGCGCGCACAATCGTCGTGTTGCGGCCAATGTTGCCACTGCCCAGATAGCCCTTTTCCAGCACGGCGATGTTCTTCAGCCCGTGCTTCTTGGCCAGATAATACGCCGTCGACAGCCCGTGCCCGCCACCGCCGATGATGATGATATCATAGGCCGGTTTCGGCTCCGGCCGCCGCCAGGCAGGCCGCCAGCCCCGGTTACCGGACAGACCCTGCGTAAAGACGCGAAAACCGCTGTAGCGCATCACCGAACCCCTTGTCTCAGGCTCCAGACAACCCTGTCCAGAGCGCGAAGACAAGCCTCAATCCGACGCTTGCGCTCCGATTGCGGCCTCGCGCCCCAGTCGGTGATCACTCTGGCAATGGGCGTGACCCGACAGGCTCTCGATGACCTGACACTGGGCAATATACGCACCGTCGCAGGCGGTGGCCATTTGGGTCAGCGTGGCCTTGAGCGCTTCCAGCGCCCTGATGCGCGCCTCGACCGCGGCAAGGTGACGACGCGCAAGGGAATCAGCAGGGGCGCACGAGGCCCCGGGCTGACCCTGCGGGGCGAGCAGCTCGGCGATGTCCTCAAGCGCAAAACCCAGATCGCGGGCGTGGCGGATGAAACTGAGCCGGTCGATGGCGGTGCGGTCGTACAGGCGGCGGTTGCCCTCGGTGCGGGGGGCTTCGGGCAGCAGCCCGCGCCCCTCGTGGAACCGGATGGTGTTAACCTTGATGCCGCTGACGCGCGCGGCCTCGCCGATGGTGTGGTCAGCGATAAAAAATTCCTCCTTGCTCCTCCAGCGACTTGAGATGTTCCGCAAGACCCAGGCCGCGACTCAGGCCCCGAGAAGCTGGAAGAAAGAGAATGCCCCACGACCATTCCCATGATTTCGACGGTGCCTCGGGCGGCGGTCGCGGTAACCACGCTGAACTCGGGCTGGCCGGATCTGGTGGTCGCGGTCGGGATGGCTGGGCTGTTTCTGTCTTCGTCAGTGCAAATCCTGCGCCGCGCCGGCCACGAGATCGCGCACGGGCATTGAGCCGGCAGGTGCGGGGCTCGGCCCCCCTTCGAGGGGGCCGAGCCCCGTCCGGGGGCGCTGCCCCCGCCGGGCCGTACCGGCCCGCCCCCGGGATATTTAAAGACAGAAAATAGGGGCGTTAACATTCCGTTAACCGCGCATTTTCTGTCTGAAAATATCCTCGGGGGGTGAATTCGGCTTTAGCCGAAGAGGGGGGCAGACGGCCCCCCTTTCTGTTGCGCTATCGGCTAAGGCTTGCTCAGTATCCCGCCGCCAACGGGCGCAGCCACACCGGTCGTCATCGGCCCCGAGGTCGGCAGCCCCCGCGCCACGCGTGCGGCAAGAAAGGCGAAAGCCTGCGCCTCGATCATGTCGCCGTCCAGATTGACAGCCTCAATCGCCATGACCGGACAATCACAGCCCGCCGCGATCATCGCCATCAGCGTCGCGTTGTGCCGCCCGCCGCCGCAGACCAGCACTTTCTCCGGTGCTTTCGGGAAATGCTCGAACGCCAGCGCCACCCCGGTCGCGCAGGCAGCGGCGAGGGTTGCGAGCGCGTCCTGGGCGCTGAGGCCCGACACATCGGGGACAGGCGCTGCACGGTCCAGCGATTTGGGCGGGATACGCCGGAAGAAACCGTGCTCGGCGAAACGGTCCAGCAGCGCGCCTTGCGGCGTCCCCTGCGCAGCCAATGCGCCGTCCTCATCGCGCGCCACGCCCAGATGCTGCGCGCAATAGTCATCCATCGGTGCGTTCCCCGGCCCGCAGTCAAAGGCCACGCAGCCCTGTTCCGGCGCAACGACCGTCGGGTCCACCCAGGTCACATTCGCCACCCCCCCGATGTTGAGAAACACCACCGGCGCGCGCAGGCCCAGATACCGGGCGAGCGCGTGGTGATAGAACGGCGCAAGCGGCGCGCCCTGCCCGCCCAGCCGCACATCGGACGAGCGGAAATCCCAGACCACCGGCCAGCCCAGCACCTGCGCCAGCACCTGCCCCGAGCCCGCCTGATGCGTGCCGCGCCCGCCCGGCTCATGCGCCAGCGTCTGGCCATGAAAGCCCACCATATCGACGGCCTCAAAGCCCGCGAGCAGCTCGGCATGCGCCGTCTCGACTACCTCGGCCGCGGCCTCGACCCGCGGATCCCCCGGCCAGCACCCCAGCGCCGCGCGCAGCACTGCGCGCTCCGGCGCGGTGTAGGCCCGGTAGGCACTTTCGCCGAACCCCGCGATCTCGACCCCGTCGGTCAGCAGCACCGCCGCATCCACCCCGTCCAGCGAGGTTCCCGACATCGTGCCCAGCACGCGTTGCACTCCGGCTTTCAACATGGCTTTCCCTTCGTGCGGCCTTCGCGCTATAGACAGCCCGACCCGCGCGCCGAGGACAAGCGAAATGAGCCACCAACCCAAATCCGAATTTCTGCGTATCATCATCGAGCGCGGCTTTCTGGCCGATTGCACCGATTTGCAGACCCTCGATGACCGGCTGATGGCCGGTGTGGTGCCAGCCTATATCGGCTACGACGCGACAGCACAGTCGCTGCATGTCGGCCATCTGCTGAACATCATGCTGCTGCGCTGGCTGCAAAAGACCGGGCACAAGCCGATCACCTTGATGGGCGGCGGCACCACCAAAGTGGGTGACCCGTCGTTTCGCGCCGATGAGCGCCCGCTGCTGACCACTGAAGCCATCGACGCCAATATCGCCAGCATGAAGCAAGTATTCGCCAAGTATCTCGACTATGGCGACGCGCCTGCCGACGCGATCATGCTGAACAATGCAGAATGGCTGGATCACCTGAACTACTTGGAATTCCTGCGCGATATCGGGCGGCATTTCAGCGTCAACCGGATGTTGTCCTTTGAAAGCGTGAAGTCGCGGATCGACCGCGAGCAGTCGCTCAGCTTCCTCGAATTCAACTACATGATCCTGCAAGCTTATGACTTCCTTGAAATCCACCGCCGCTACGGCTGCTTGTTGCAGATGGGCGGCTCGGACCAATGGGGCAATATCGTCAACGGCATCGACCTGACCCGTCGGGTTCAGGATGCGCAGATCTTTGGCCTGACGACGCCGCTTCTGACAACCTCGGACGGCCGCAAAATGGGCAAAAGCCAAGGCGGCGCGGTCTGGCTTAACGGTGACATGCTGTCGCCCTACGAGTTCTGGCAGTTCTGGCGCAACACTACCGACGCCGATGTCGGACGGTTCCTCAAGCTCTACACCGAATTGCCGGTGGACGAGTGCGACCGTCTGGGTGCGCTTGAGGGGTCCGAGGTCAACGCGGCCAAGGTGATCCTGGCGAATGAAGTGACGGCCCTGTGCCATGGTGCCGAGGCGGCCGCTGCCGCCGAGGCCACCGCCCGCGCAGTGTTCGAGCAGGGCGGCACCGGCGACGATCTGCCGCGTGTGGTGCTGAGCGCCGAGGAGGCCGCCGAAGGCGTGTCCATCGCGCAGCTTTTCGTGCGCGCAGGCTTGGCCAAGTCAGGCAAGGACGCCAAGCGGTTGATCACCGAGGGTGGCGCAAGGCTCAATGACGAGGCGCTGTCGGATGCCGGTCTGATGATCAAGGCCGAAGATCTGGCGGAACCGTTGAAACTGACGGCGGGCCGCAAGCGGCATGCTCTGGTGGCGCTGGATTGAATGACAGACATTTAATTGTCTGTCATTTATCCATGCCATTAACTTACTGTTAGTGAATTGATTTCCGTCTCTGAATTGAAGGGCGTGAGGAGTTATCCTCGCGCCCTTTCCTGTTCACCCTCGCCTAACGCCCGGCCCGCGCCGCCCTCGGCGCCACGCCGAACCGCCGACGAAACGCCCGCGAGAAACTCGACCGATCGGCAAAGCCAGTCCTGAGCGCGATGTCCTGAATCGGATGCGTCGTATCCGCCATCATCCGCCGCGCCGCCTGCAGGCGCAGCTCCAGATAGGCGGCCCCCGGCCCCTGCCCCAACCCATCGCGAAACAGCTGCTCCAGCCGCCGCAGGCCGACGCCCTGCGCCGCCGCCACAGCCTCCAGCGACAGCGGCTCGTCCAGATGCTGGCTCATCAGCGTCAGCGCCGCCGACAGGCGTGGGTCACGCGCACCGGGCAGCAGCCCGGGCCGTTGCGGTCTTGCACCATCGGCGCGGGTCTCGAACAGGAACGAGTCCGCGACCCTCCCCGCCACCCCGGCACCGCAGCGTGTGCCGATCAGGTGCAGCATCAAGTCGGCGGCTGGAACCGCACCGCCCGCCGTAAAGCGGTTGCGCGAGAGCACGAAGCGGTCCGGCACCACCTCAACTGCCGGGAAGGCAGTAGAAAAATCCTCAAGATCCTCCCAATGAACCGTCGCCCGGTGCCCGTCCAGCAACCCCGCCCGCGCCAGCACCCAAGGCCCCGCATCGACCCCACCGACCGCGCGGAACCGTCCCGCCGCGCGCCGTAGCCCGGCCAGCAACCCCCGCGTAACAACCTCGGCCTGCGAATACCCGGCGATGACGATAAGCACATCTGCCCCGTCCGCTGCCGCCAAGCCTCCGCGCGCCGGCAACTCAATCCCACAGGTCAGCGGCGCGGGTTGGCCGTCGGGTGTGATCACACGCCAGCGAAACCCCTCGCGTCCCAAATGCCGGTTGGCGGCGCGCAACGGGTCGAGCACCGAGGCCACCTCAAGGATCGAGGCGCGCGGCAAAACCAGCACCGCGATGTCGAGCGGCTCTGTCGAGGGGGCAAAAATCGTTGCGGGAATGGCCATATCCATTTCGTAAATCGCCAAGTCTTGCGCCGCAAGCCTGTTACGCTGACCGCAACAAGGGAGTTTACCATGCCGCTGACCATGAACCGTGAGGTCTTTATCACCTGTGCCGTGACCGGCTCGGGCGGAACGCAGGACCGCAGCCCGCACGTGCCCCGCTCGCCACAACAGATCGCCGACAGCGCCATCGACGCCGCCAAGGCGGGTGCTGCGGTGGTGCATTGTCACGTCCGCGACCCCGAGAGCGGTGCCCCCTCACGCGATCCGGTGCTCTACCGCGAGGTGACCGAGCGCATCCGCGATTCGGGCACCGATGTGGTGCTGAACCTGACGGCGGGCATGGGCGGCGACCTTTTGTTCGACGGCACCGAGACGATGAACCGCATGTCGCAACGCTCGGACATGGCCGGCGCCGAAGAGCGCGTAGCACATGTGGTCGAGTGCCGCCCGGAAATCTGCACCCTCGATTGCGGCACCATGAACTTCGCCGAGGCCGATTACGTCATGGTCAACACCCCCGGCATGTTGCGCGACATGGCCGCGCGGATGACCGCCTCGGGCGTGCAGATCGAGATCGAAGCCTTTGATACTGGGCATCTTTGGTTCGCCAAGCAACTGGTTGCCGAGGGCATCATCAAAGACCCGGTTCTGGTGCAGCTGTGCATGGGCGTTCCGTGGGGTGCGCCGGATGACCTGAACACCTTTCTGGCAATGGTGAATAACGTCCCCGCCGACTGGCACTGGTCCGCATTCGCACTTGGGCGCAACCAGATGGCCTATGTCGCGGCCTCGGTTCTGGCGGGCGGCAATGTGCGTGTCGGGCTCGAGGACAACCTGTGGTTGGACAAGGGCGTGCTGGCGACCAACGCGCAACTGGTCAAGCGCGCCGTTGGCGTGATCGAGGGCATGGGCGCGCGTGTGATCACACCGGCCGAGGTGCGCACCCGGCTGAACTTGGAAAAACGCGCGCCGCTGGCACGCTGAGGGGACGGATATGGCACGCAAGGCAGCAATCATCGGCGGGGGCGTTATCGGCGGCGGTTGGGCCGCACGCTTCCTGCTTTCGGGCTGGGACGTCGCGGTGTTCGACCCCGACCCGGAAGCGCCGCGCAAGATCGGCGAGGTGCTGGCCAACGCCCGCGCTGCGCTGCCGGCGCTCGCCGATGTGCCGATGCCCGCCGAGGGAAGTCTGACATTTGCCGAAACGCTAACGGACGCCGTGCAAAGCGCTGACTATATTCAGGAATCTGTTTCCGAACGGCTGGATCTGAAACACCGGGTCTTTGCGCATATCCAACAGGCGGCGCCCGATGCGCTGCTCGGCTCTTCAACGTCCGGCTTCAAGCCCTCGGAATTGCAGGAGAACTCCGCAAATCCGGCGGTGATCTTCGTCGCACATCCGTTCAACCCTGTCTATCTGCTCCCACTGGCCGAGATCGTCCCGTCGCCAAAGAACGATCCGCAACGCATTGAGGAGGCGAAAGAAATCCTGCGCGAGATCGGGATGTTCCCGCTGCATATCCGCAAAGAGATCGACGCCCATATCGCCGACCGCTTCCTCGAAGCCGTCTGGCGCGAGGCGCTCTGGCTGGTCAAGGACGGCGTCGCCACCACCGAGGAAATCGACGAAGCCATCCGTATGGGCTTTGGCCTGCGCTGGGGACAAATGGGGCTGTTCGAGACCTACCGCGTCGCCGGGGGCGAGGCGGGCATGAAGCACTTCATGGCGCAGTTCGGCCCCTGCCTGAGCTGGCCCTGGACCAAGCTGATGGATGTGCCTGAATTTACCGACGAACTTGTCGATCTGATCGCCGGTCAGTCTGATGCGCAATCCGGCCACCACACGATCCGCGAGCTGGAACGCATCCGCGACCGCAACCTGATCGGCTTTCTGCGCGTGCTGAAAGACAGCAACTGGGGCGCGGGAAAGGTGCTGCTGGAGCATGACGCCCGCCGCCGCGTGACCGCACCGGACCCGACGCCTGACAGCGCAGTGCCGTTGGTGCTGGCCCATATGCAGGTGCTGCCGGGTTGGATCGATTACAACGGTCATATGACCGAAAGCCGATATTTGTTCGCTTCGTCAGAGACTTGCGACGCTTTCCTTCGACATATCGGCGCCGATATGGACTATGTTGCGGGCGGCTTCAGTTACTATACCGCCGAAAGCCACATCATGCATGCGGGCGAAGCCAAGCTCGGTGACCGGCTGACCGGCTCGGTGCAGGTGCTGGGGGCGGACGACAAACGGCTGCATCTTTTCATCCGTATCGAGCGCGGCGAGACGCTGGTCGCCTCGATCGAGCAAATGCTGCTGCATGTCGATATGGCCGCCGGGAAATCCTGCTCGGCCAGGCCCGAGGTTCTGGCGCGCCTGCGTCCGCTGGCCGAAGCACACGCCGCGCTGCCGCGCCCGGAAACCGCAGGCCGCCATGTCGGACAGAGGAAAAGCTGATGGATTTCGGACTGTCAGACGAGCAGCGGATGATCGTTGAGACGACGCGCGCCTTCGTCGAAAACGAACTATATCCACACGAAGCGCTGGTCGAGCGGACGGGTCATTTGCCGATTGAGCTGATCCGCGAGATCCAGAAAAAGGCCATGGACGCAGGGCTTTACGCGGCGAACATGCCAGAGGACATCGGCGGCGCCGGCCTCGATACGCTCAGCTGGCTGCTCTACGAGCGAGAGCTCGGCCGGGCGAATTATGCGCTGCATTGGACCTGTGTTGCGCGCCCGTCCAACATCCTGCTGGCCGGAACGCCCGGGCAGCGTGAAAAGTACCTCACGCCCTGCATTCGGGGCGAAACCTGGGATTGCCTGGCGATGACGGAACCCGGTGCGGGTTCTGATCTGCGTGGAATGACCGCTTCGGCGCGGCAGGACGGCGGCGACTGGGTGCTCAACGGCACCAAGCATTTCATCAGCCACGCCGATATCGCGGGTTTCACCATCGCCTTCATGGCAACCGGAGAAGAGGAGACCGCGCGCGGGCGCAAGAAACGCATCACGGCCTTCTTCGTCGACAAGGGCACGCCGGGATTCACCGTTCGCGACGGGTACCGCAACGTCTCGCATCGCGGCTATTCCAACGCGGTGCTGGAGTTCGATGCCTGCCGCGTTCCTGCCGAGAATGTCTTGGGGGAGGTTCATCACGGCTTTGATGTCGCCAACCAATGGCTCGGCGCCACCCGCCTGCAGGTCGCTGCCACCTGTCTCGGCCGCGCCGACCGCGCACTGGGCCACGCGCTGAGCTGGGCCGCCGAGCGCAAGCAGTTTGGCCAGCAGATTGGCAAATTCCAGGGCGTCTCTTTCAAGTTGGCCGACATGGCGCTCGAACTGAAGGCCGCGCAATTGCTGACGCTCGAAGCCGGATGGAAATTTGATCAAGGCAGCGTGACCGATGCCGATATGGCGATGGCCAAGCTCAAGGCCACCGAGGCGCTGGCGATGATTGCCGACGAAGCGATCCAGATCCACGGTGGCATGGGGCTGATGGACGAGCTGCCCCTGGAGCGGATCTGGCGCGATGCGCGGGTCGAGCGGATCTGGGAAGGCACCAGCGAAATCCAAAGGCATATCATTTCACGAGAACTGTTGCGCTCGGTCGGCGGCTGAAGATCGGGGGGCTCCTCGCCCCCCGAACCCCCTCGCCAAAGGAGGACGCACGCGCCCCCCTTTGGTAACCCCCCGTGGATATTTTCAGACAGATGATGGAACGAAATGTTTACTTTTTGTCCCTATGATAGCGGGGCGGTACAGGCAGGGATGCCGATGACCGCGGCAGGTGATGTTTCCCGGTCCCCTTGGCTGGGGACCGGGCGACAACGCCGCGATATCATCTGTCCGGAAATATCCTCGGGGGGTGAATTGGCCATCGGCCAAGAGGGGGGCAGACGGCCCCCCTGCCCGGATGCCTATCCGCGCTGGTGTCGGGGATGAGAGATCTGTCGCGCCTGCTCAGACCGCGCTCCATCGCCGTGCTTGGCGCCGGATGGGCGGCGAATGTCATCACGCAATGCGCCAAGATGGGCTTCGACGGGCCGGTCTGGCCGGTCCACCCGACACGCGACGCAATTGCGGGCGTTCCCTGCTTGCGGTCGCTGGCAGAGTTGCCGCAGGCGCCGGATGCCGTTTTCGTCGGCGTGAACCGTCACGCGACGCTTGATGTGGTCGCAGACCTGTCGGCCATGGGCGCTGGCGGTGCGATCTGCTTTGCCAGCGGTTGGGAAGAAACCGGCGATGCCGCTCTGCAAGCGGCACTTGTCGCAGCGGCAGGAGCGATGCCGATTCTCGGGCCGAATTGCTACGGCATCATCAACTATCTCGACGGCGCGCTCCTGTGGCCCGATCAGCATGGCGGACGCCGGGTTGAGCGCGGTGTGGCGCTGATCAGCCAGTCGTCGAATATCGTGATCAACCTCACCATGCAGGCGCGCGGATTGGCTGTGGCCTATGTCGCCTGCCTGGGGAATGCCGCTCAGGTCGGGCTGGCTGAGTTGGCGGCGGCGGTACTGGGGGACCCACGGGTCACGGCGCTGGGGCTTTATGTTGAGGGCTTCGACGATACCGCTGGCTTTGCCGCGCTGGCCGAGGCGGCGCGGGCGGCGGGCAAGGGGATCGTTGCGGTGAAATCGGGCAAGACCGAGGCCTCGCGCGCCGCCGCGACCAGCCACACGGCAGCGCTCGCCGGGAGCGGTGCCGCGAGCGCTGCCTATCTGCGTCAGACCGGGGTTGCCGAGGTTTCCACCTTGGGGGCGCTGATCGAAGCGCTCAAGATCCTGCACGTCCACGGCCCCGGTTTGGGCACACGCCTGTGCTCTTTGTCCTGCTCGGGCGGAGAGGCCGGGCTGGTCGCGGATCTGGGTGCCAAAGCGGGGATCGCGTTCGAGCCACCAAGCGCGGGACAAAAGGCCCGCATGGGCGCGGTGCTTGGCCCTTTGGTGACGCTCGCCAACCCGTTGGATTACCATACTTTCATCTGGGGGGACGGGCCGAAGACCACCGAGGTTTTCACCGCCATGCTTGACGGTTACGACGCCGGCCTCTTCCTCATTGATCCGCCCCGACCAGACCGCTGCGACCCGTGCAGCTTCGAACCTGCAATAGCCGCGATTGAAGCGGCGCAGGCGGCGACGGGGAAACCGGCTTTTCCGGTCGCTTCGCTGCCCGAGAATTTCGACGAAACGCGTGCAGTCGCGATGATCGACCGAGGTGTCGTGCCGTTGATGGGGCTGGAGACGGCGCTTGAGGCGCTCGCTGCCCTGCAAGTCCCTGCCGGACAGATCGGGTGGCGGCCGTGGTCCGTGACGCCAACCGGTCGCGCGCGGATGCTGGACGAAGCGGCAGCGAAGGCCGCGCTCGCAAGGGCCGGCGTGGCGGTGCCCAAGGGGGTGACGGCGGCGACGCTGTCGGCGCTGGACACGTCGAGCCTGTGTGTGCCCTTCGCTCTGAAAGGCCTTGGCTTTGCACACAAAACCGAGGCCGGGGCGGTACGTCTGGGCGTAACCAACCCGTACACCGAGGCAGAGATGCCGGGCGCGGAAGGTTACTTGTTGGAAGAGATGGTCCAGGGCGGCGTGGCCGAGCTGCTCATTGGCCTGCGCCGCGATCCGGTTTACGGGGCCACGCTGACGCTGGGGCTTGGCGGCGTGACGGCAGAGTTGATCGCCGATACGGTGACGCTGATCGCGCCGGTCACCGACGCGGACATTGACGCAGCGTTGCATCGCCTGAAGCTCTGGCCTTTGCTCGACGGCTGGCGCGGGCGGCCCCGGGCGGATACCGAGGCTGTGATCACAGCCGTTCTGGGCATGCAGGCGATGATGCAGGCCGACGCCAGCTTGCACGAGATTGAGGTCAACCCCTTGATCGTGAAAACAAACGGCGCTGTCGCCGCCGATGCCGTCATCTGGAGGGATGCATGAAAGACTTGACCACGGGCCCGATCAAAACCCGCCGCGAGGGGGGCATTCTGGAAGTAACCCTCGACCGCCCCAAGGCCAACGCGATTGATCTGGCCACCAGCCGGATCATGGGGGGCGTCTTCGCGGATTTTCGCGACGACGAGGCGCTCCGTGTCGCGATCTTGCGCGCCGAGGGTGACAAGTTCTTTTGCCCCGGCTGGGATCTGAAAGCCGCTGCCGGGGGCGACGCGGTGGACGGGGATTACGGCGTGGGTGGCTTCGGCGGCTTGCAGGAGCTCCCCGATCTGAACAAGCCGGTGATTGCTGCGGTGAACGGGATCTGCTGTGGTGGCGGGCTGGAACTGGCGCTGAGCTGTGATCTGATCCTTGCGTCCGAAACGGCCAGCTTCGCGCTGCCCGAGATCCGCTCGGGCACGGTGGCCGATGCGGCCTCGATCAAGCTGCCCAAGCGCATTCCCTATCATGTGGCGATGGACCTTTTGCTCACCGGGCGCTGGTTTGACGTCCAAGAAGCAAAGCAATGGGGCCTGATCCGCGAGATTTGCGCGCCGGATCAATTGCTTGATAAAGCGTGGGAGTTGGCGCGGCTGTTGGAAAGCGGCCCGCCGCTGGTGTATGCCGCGATCAAGGAGGTCGTGCGCGAGGCCGAAGCGATGCGTTTTCAGGAAGCACTGGACCGGATCACCGGGCGCAAGTTTCCCACCGTCGACCGGCTCTATGGGTCAGAGGATCTCAAGGAAGGGCAGATCGCCTTTACCGAAAAGCGCGATCCGGTCTGGCGCGGGCGTTAAGGCGCAACCCTTGCCACCCCGCCGCCCGGGCGCTAGTCAATCGGGCGAAAGGGTCTTTGCTCCATGCCGTTGCTTTTGCGCCTGTATCTTGGCTTTGCCGCCGTCTCGGCCCCGTTCTGGCGCACTGTGCTCTGGCTGCGCCAGCGCAAAGGGCGTGAGGACGCGGAGCGCGTAAGTGAAAAGCGCGGGTATTTCACCCTGCCCCGGCCGACCGGACGACTGCTGTGGTTCCACGCCGTCTCGGTCGGTGAGGCGCAATCCCTGGTGACGCTGCTGGACCGGCTGACCAAAGCGCACCCTGAGCTGAGCATTTTGCTGACCACGCACACCGTAGCCTCGGCGCAGGCGCTGGCACAGCGGGGTCTGCCCGAGCGGGTGATGCACCAATATGCCCCCGCCGATTACCCCGGCGCGGTGCGGCGGTTCATGGCGCATTGGCAACCCGACGCGCTGATCGTGGCCGAGGCCGATATGTGGCCGGTGATGCTGATGCAGGCCAAGCGCGCCGGCCTGCCGATGGTGCTGCTCAACACCCATGTGACCGAACGGCGTTATAACCGGCGGCGCAAGGCTGCCGCGACGAACGGCTATCTGATGAATATGTTCGATCAGATTCTGGTGCAGGACGCGGTTTCGCTGGAGCGGTTCAAGGATCTGGGCGCACCGGCAGAGAAAATGCACCTGATGGGTGTGCTCAAGGCGGCCAGTGACCCACTGCCCGACAAGCTTGAGGAACGCGCGACAATGCAGGCGGCGATCGGCACGCGGCCTGTGTGGCTGGCGGCGTCGACCAAATCGGCGGAAGAGCCGCTGTTGATGCAGGCGCAGGCTTTGGCGGTCGCGCAGGTGGCGGATCTGTTGATGCTGATCGCGCCGCGCCAGAAGGCCGAAGCCGACAAGACCGAGGCCGCCGCGCGCGCTCTGTTTCCGGCAACGGCAATCGCCCGGCGGTCACGCGGCGAACAGATCACGCCGGAAACCGTGGTCTATATCGCTGATACCATTGGCGAAATGGGCCTTTGGTATCGTTTGACGCCGGTCGCTTACACCGGCAGTTCAATGCCTGTTGAGGGCATGGTGTTGACCGGCCACAACCCGTTCGAAGCCATCGCGCTGGGGGTCATGGTGCTGCACGGCCCGCAGATCGGCGACTTTGCGCATGTCTACGGGCGCCTGCACGCCGAAGGCGGCGCGCTTGAAGTGGCCAGCGCCGTCGAGATGGCACAGGCTGTGACGGCGGCACAAGACCCGGCTTTCCGCGCCCCGTTTCTGGCCGGAGCCGCCAGAATTCACGCCGAGAACATGCACCCGCTGACGATGGTGGTGGCGCTGATGGACGATTTGCTCCGGGATCTGGATCAGTCGAAACCGGTCTGAGCGCTGCCTGTCGTGCTGACTGACTGTGCGCCAGGTCACAGACTCTGTGCACAGAGTGCGCATCGATCACGCATTCGCGACCGCAGCATTGCGCATTTCATGCGTATCCTTCACGATGCCACACGACCCAGATTTCACTCCAGGGAGTTTTCCAATGACCAGCCGTTTCGCCGCACTGGCTCTTGCCGCCGCCTTCGCATTCCCCAGCCTCGCCTCGGCCCAAGAGGTCGACCCCAATGTCCACGCGCGTCAGTCGTTGATGGATCTTTACGCCTATAACCTCGGCGTGCTGGGCGCGATGGCGCAGGCGCGCATGCCCTATGACGCAGACGCGGCCAGCTCGGCGGCAACCAGCCTGTATCATCTGGCACGCTCGGGCTCGGCCCGGATGTGGCCCGAAGGCACCGACAGCATGAGCATCGAAGGCACCCGCGCCCTGCCCGCGATCTGGGATGATATGGCAGGCTTTGGCGAGGACTTCATGGCGCTGCAAACCGCGACCGAAACCATGATGAACGCCGCCGGCACCGATCTGGCGTCGCTCCAGGGCGCGATGGGTCCCTTGGGCAGCGCTTGCGGCGGCTGCCACCAGTCCTTCCGTCAGCCGCAATAAGCTGATGATGAAACGGCTGGTACAAGGCGCCATCGTCCTCGCCGCTCTTGGTGGAGGCGTTTTTTGGGTCCTGACCCGGCCATCGGCGCTGCCAGAGGAAACTTTGGCAGCGCTCACCGCCCATGACGCTGACGCAGCGCGCGGCGAGGCGGTTTTCTGGCAGGGCGGCTGTGCCAGTTGCCATACCGGCCCCGGTGTGGGGTTCGATGCGCTGACCGAGGCGCGTCTGGTGCTTGGCGGCGGGCGCGAATTTGCCACACCCTTTGGCACCTTTTACGCCCCCAACATCTCGATGGACCCGCAACAGGGCATCGGCACCTGGACGCTGACCGAATTCGCCACAGCCCTCACCGAAGGTGTCTCGCCCGAGGGTGAGCACTACTATCCCGCCTTCCCTTACACGACCTATACCCACGCCACGCCGGGCGATGTCGCCGATCTGTGGGCGTTCTGGCAGACGCTGCCCGCCGATCCGACACCGTCACGCGCGCATGACGTGAGTTTTCCCTTCTCGATGCGCCGGGCGGTCGGCATGTGGAAGCTGCTGAATTTCAACACTGATTTCGTGCGCCCCGTCCCCACGGATCCGGTGGAATCCCGCGGTCACTATCTGGTCGAGGCTTTGGGCCATTGCGGCGAATGCCACACCCCGCGCGACGCGCTTGGGGGACTGGACCGCGCAAACTGGCTGGCCGGAGCGCCCAATCCCGTGGGCCAGGGCCGGATCCCTGCGCTGCCACCCCAAGGCTGGAGCGCTTTCGACATCACCGCCTATCTTGAGACAGGCTTCACCCCCGAATTTGATACGGCCGGAGGTGAAATGGCTGGGGTCATTGCGAACACCAGCCGGATTTCGGCCCAGGATCGCGCAGCGATCGGGGCTTATCTGGTGACGCTCAGATCATCGCCCAGTCCGTGAAGCGCGTCGTCGGGCGCGGTTGCTTGGGTGCCGGCTGAGGGGCGGATTTACGAGCGGTGGTCGACATTTGCCTGTCCTTGGGTGCTGCACGATCCGGGTTCGAATCGCACGGTGTACATCTATGGGTCGTGCCTTGACCTCAAGAGGTTCAATGAAAAATCGGGTCACTTTTGGGCGAGTTTAAGACAAGCTCGGCGGAACTGTGCCGGGCCTGCTTTCGCGCTTGACTTGAGCGGGCCGGAACGGGAAACCAACGGGCATGACAGCCGCACGTTTGACCATCGATCTCGACGCGATCGCCGCCAATTGGCAGGCGCTGTCGCGCCTGTCCGAAACCGAAACCGGGGCGACGGTGAAAGCCGATGCCTATGGCCTTGGCATCGGCCCGGTGGCGCAGCGTCTGGCCGAAGCGGGTGCGCGCACCTTCTTCGTCGCGCTGGCCGAAGAAGGGGCGACGCTGCGCAAGGCGCTCGGCACAGGTCCGCGGATCTTCGTGTTCTCGGGGCATATGGCGGGCGACACGCAGAGCCTGCGCAACCTGAACCTGATCCCGCTGATCAACTCGGCCGAGCAGATGGTGCGCCATGCCGAGGCCTTGGCCGGACACCCGTTCGGCGTTCAGCTTGACAGCGGCATGAACCGTCTGGGGATGGAGCCCGCTGAATGGGCCGCCGTGCGCCCCATGGTCTTGCAGGCCGGTCCCCAACTGATCATGTCGCACCTTGCCTGCGCCGACGACCGGCTGCATGTGATGAACGCCGAGCAACTTGAGACCTTTACCCGCATGACAAGCGGCATCGACGCGCCGCGCTCGCTGGCGGCGACCGGTGGCATCCTGCTGGGCCGCGACTATCATTTCGACATAACGCGTCCGGGCATCGGGCTTTACGGCGGCGCGCCGTATGACGATGCCTACCCGGTCGCCACGCTGTCGCTGCCGATCATTCAGGTCCGTGATGTCGAACCCGGAGAGGCTGTCGGCTATTCCGGCACATGGGTTGCCACGCGCCCCTCGCGCATTGCCACGGTTGCGGCGGGCTATGCCGACGGGCTGCTGCGCGCGCTGTCGGGCAAAGCGACACTGTGGGCCGGTGACACGCCCTGCCCGGTTGTCGGGCGCGTGTCGATGGACCTGATCACCTGCGACGTGACCGATCTGGCGGTTGAGCCTGACGCACTCGACATGCTGGGCGCGCACCAGACTGTCGACGCGCTGGCCGAGGTCGCCGGAACCATCGGCTATGAGATCCTTACCTCGCTGGGCGGGCGCTATCGGCGTCGCTATGTGGGCCACGGGGCATGACCGCAGCTGCGTTGTTGGGGGCGACGGGCCGGAGTTTTGCCGGGATGCTGGGTGCCCTGGGTCGCTTTGTCGGCTTCGCCGGGCAGGCGGTCGGCTGGATGCTTCGCCGGCCGTTTCATCTGCGCGAACTGGGTGTTCAACTGATCCAGATCGGCTGGCTCTCACTGCCCGTTGTCGGCATGACCGCGCTCTTTACCGGTGCCGCGCTGGCGTTGCAGATCTTTGCAGGTTCCGCGCGTTATGGCGCTGAATTCGCTGTTCCGTCGATCACCGCCATCGGCATGGTGCGCGAATTGGGACCCGTGCTGGGCGGGTTGATGGTGGCGGCGCGCGTGGCGTCTTCCATTGCGGCCGAGATCGGCACAATGAAAGTCTCAGAGCAGATAGACGCCTTGCGCACCCTGGCTGTTGAGCCGATGCAATACCTGACTGTTCCACGCCTGCTGGCAGCGACGCTTGCGATGCCGGTTCTGGTGGCCGTCGGCGATTCCATCGGTATTCTGGGCGGTTATGCGGTTGGCGTGACCCGACTGGGCTTTGATGGTCCGACCTATCTGGCCAATACGCTCGATTTTCTTGAATTTTGGGACATAGGCTCGGGCCTGGTAAAAGGTGCCGTGTTCGGGTTTCTGGTTGCCCTGTCTGGCTGCTATTTCGGCATGACCTCAGGCCGCGGCGCGCAGGGTGTGGGTGAGGCGACGAAATCGGCGGTGGTGCTGGCATCGGTGCTGATCCTTGCCTCAAACTACCTGTTGACCGAGGCGTTCTTCACCTCATGATCAGCGCTGACACTCTTTTCAAAGGTTTCGGCGCCAAGCAGGTTCTGCGCGGCGTGTCGTTTGATGTGCCCAAGGGCGAAAGTCTGGTGGTCATCGGCGGTTCGGGCACCGGCAAGTCGGTGCTGCTGAAATGCCTGCTGGGACTGGAACGCCCCGACAGCGGATCGGTCGAGGTTGCGGGCCTGCGCAATCCGCGACCGCAAGTCTTGGCGGCGCATGTCGGCATGCTGTTTCAGGGGGCCGCGCTGTTTGATTCGATCCCCGTCTGGCAAAACATCGCGTTTCGTCTGATGCGCGGGCCGGGACGCCTGCGCGCGCCCGAGGCCAAGGCGCTGGCGATCGAGAAATTGGCGCGCGTTGGCTTGGACAAGGGCACGGCCGATCTGTTCCCGGCCGAGCTGTCGGGCGGGATGCAAAAGCGCGTCGGTCTGGCGCGGGCCATCGCGGGCGATCCGCCGGTGCTGTTCTTTGACGAGCCGACGGCGGGGCTGGACCCGATCATGTCGGCGGTGATCAACGCCCTGATCCGCGAAATCGTCACAGAAATGGGCGCGACAGCCCTGACCATCACCCATGACATGCGCACCCTGCGCGATGTGGCGGACAGGGTAGCGATGCTGCATGAGGGGCGATTCTACTGGCAAGGGACCACCGCAGAGGCGTTGACCACCGATGATCCGGTGATGCGCCAGTTCACCGAAGGCCGCACCACCGGACCGATCCCTACCCTGCGCTGAGCACTCCACCGCGTTCATTCGTCCGCCTCTCCCAGATTGAGCGCAGCCATCGGCGCCATTGCTGGGAATGCCATGAGTTCTTCTTCTGCCGCATCGGGGGGCAAGGACAGTGCGGCAGGCGGGGAAAATCCCCCGTCTGGTACCGCGCTGGCGCGGACAGGCGGAGCGGCGTCGATCATGCTGTGTTGCTGCATCCCCCCCGGCCATCCGGTTAGACGTATCGCGCGCATGCCCCGCGTCTGGCCCAGCCTGCCAATGGCTTGAGGTACACCGTCCAGCGCGACCAGGCGCACCTCTTCCAGATTGGAGAGCGGCAACTCCAGCGCGCTGCCGACCCCCAACCGCAACACCTCAGCCAGAGGCAGCGTGACCCGGCCCAGTTCAGCGCGCAGCGCCGCAGGGGCGCGCAACACTGCCTCTTCCAGCGCGTTGGACCAATCCTTGACCGCTTCCGCGCCCAATGCCTCGGCCTCGACCGGGTCGACTTCCGGGGAATGGGGCAGCGCCAGCATCAGCCGCAGGGGTCGCGTGACATTGCCCGAGATCAGCGTTGCCGTCAGGGCGACCAGATCATAGTCGGTTTCATCCAGCAGGATCGGCAAGAGCCGGTGGTCAGGCACCGGGCGCGCGCAGCGCAAGGCGGATAAGGGATCATCCGGCCCCAGCGCGATCAGCGTGGTATCGATCACTTCGGACAACAAGGCAGCGTCTGTGGTGGTCGGCCGGCGCGGCCCCGGCTGCTTTGCACCGAGACGACCGATGGTCATCGCCTCGATCAACGTGATGAACCCGTCCAGATCGATCAGCGCCAGCGCAGGCCCGGCGCTGGTGGGGCCCAGCAAGGTGACAAAGGCCTCTGGCGCGATGCCATCGAGCAACTCGGCCAGCGTGGCAGATTTGCGATGCACCTCGCCCTGTTCGGCGACCAGCGGCGCGCCCGAGGACACCGCGTGACCAAAGGCCCGCACCAGCGTCGGCGCAGGGCCGAGAACCACGGGGGTTTCAGCCTCGGCGGGCGGGGTGCGCGGCGACAGTTTGCGCCGCAGCACCGGATCGCGGTCTAAAAGGGTCATGGCCTGATTTCCTGCACGTGCTGCAAGATCGCAGGCCGGTGTTAAAAAACCCTTGCCATTCGCCGCTTTATCTTACGCGTCGGACAGGCGGCTGATGACAACCATCACTTCGGGTTTCTTGCCGATCTCATCGACGCAGCAGTTGCGGACGCGGCGGCGGATCACTTCGGTCAACCGGTCGTCCGAGGCCAGAACCTTGCGGCCCGTGCGCTCCAGCTCTTCGGCCAGCTCGTCCTCGATAACCTCGGACAAGGCCCGATTCGAGCGTCCCTGCCGGGCCAGACCCGAACAATCGGCCCAAGGATCGCCCAGCGGCTGCCCGTCTTCGTCGATCACCAGCGTGATCAGCACCATGCCGTTGAGCGCCATCTTGATGCGCTCACGCACCACGCCGTCCATCGCGCCATAGATCGCCGATCCGTCAATATAGAGCCGCCCGGTATCGACATGCTCGACCACCTTGGGCTCAGGCCCGGTCAGGTCCAGCATCGTGCCGTTGGGCGCAATTACCGAAATCATGCCGCGTTTCTGGGCCAGCATCGCGTGCTGACGCAAATGGCGGTGTTCGCCGTGCATCGGGATCAGCACATTGGGGCGCACCAGCTCGTGCATGCGCTCAAGGTCAGGCCGGTTGGCATGGCCCGAGACGTGGTAAATGCCTTGGCTGTTATCCGCGACATCAACGCCCTTTTCCGACAGCGCGTTGACGATGCGCAGCACGTCGCGCTCATTGCCCGGAATGGTCATCGACGAGAAGAGGAACAGATCCCCCTCTTTCAGCGAGAAGCCCAGATACGAGCCGCGCGCCAGTTGCGCCGAGGCAGCGCGACGTTCACCCTGACTGCCGGTGACGATCAGCATCAGGTTTTCGCGCGGGATCTCGTTGGCCTCTTCGGCGCTGACCACCAGCGGGAAGTCGTGCAGCAGCTTGGCCTCGGTCGCGGTGCGCACCATGGTCTGCATCGCGCGGCCCAGCAGGCACACTGTGCGCCCGGCAGCGCGCGCGGCCTTGGCCAGCGTGCGGACGCGCGCCACGTTGGACGCGAAGGTCGTCGCCACCACCAGCCCGGGCGCGCCCTTGACCAGATCGGTGATCGCCTGCGGCAGCGAGCTTTCCGAGCGGCCCGGATGCGGCGAGAAGATGTTGGTCGAATCCGACACCATCACATCGACGCCCTTGTCGCCGAGCGACCGGTACAGGTCTTCGTCGAAGGGATCGCCGACGCCCGGCGCCATGTCCAGCTTGAAATCGCCTGTGTGCAGCAGACGGCCTGCCGGCGTTTCGATCAGCATCGACGAGGCTTCGGGCAGAGAGTGCGCGATGGGCAGGAACGAGACCTTGAACGGCCCCAGCTCAACCACCTCACCTTTGCCCAGTGTGATGATCTTGTCGACGGGCTGCCCCGCCTCCATCATCTTCTTGGCCGCGATCCGCGCGGTGAAATCGCGCGCATAGACCGGTGCTTTCAGGCGGCTGTAGAGATGCCCCAGCCCGCCGACATGGTCTTCATGCGCGTGGGTGATGAAGATCCCGTCCAGACGGTCGCGGCGCTTTTCCAGCCAGCTGATGTCAGCGGTGATCAGATCAATGCCGGGCGTGCCGTCCATGTCCGGAAAGGTTACCCCGATATCGACCAGGATCAACCGCTCATTGTTCTTGGGGCCATAGCCGTAGACATAGGCGTTCATGCCCACTTCTCCGGCGCCACCCAGCGGCAAATAGATCAAACGGTCTCTGGTCGTCATGCGGTCGTCAATTCCCTGTTGTATCGGTTGATGAGCACGAGGCCATGCAACGTCAGATCGTCCTCGACCGAGTCGAAGATCTCGGTTCCTTGGTCAAAGAGCGGTGCCAGACCGCCGGTCGCGATCACGCGCATCGGCCGTTCACGCTCGATCCTGATCTGGCGCACAATGCCTTCGACCAGGCCGACATACCCCCAGTAGATGCCAGACTGCATACAGGCAACCGTATTCGTGCCAATCGCGCTTTGTGGGCGGGTGACATCGACGTGCGGAAGCGCCGCAGCGGTGCTGTGCAGCGCTTCAAGCGAGGTATTTACCCCCGGCGCGATGGCCCCGCCGATATAGGCCCCGTCAGTGTCGACCACGTCGAAGGTGGTCGCGGTGCCGAAATCCACAAGGATCAGGTCGCCGCCGTGACGGTCAAACCCGGCGACCGTGTTGACCAGACGGTCAGGACCGACGGTCGTGCCCTGATCCACGCGGGGCGGGACCGGCAGCTGGCAGTCAGGCTTGCCCACGACAATCGGGCGGCAGCCGAAATAGCGGTCACACAGGACACGCAGGTTGAACACCACGCGGGGTACGGTCGAGGAGATGATCACCTCGGTGATGTCGGCGTCGATCTTGCCGAGGTTCATCAGGGTTGAGAGCCAGACGTAGTACTGGTCGGCCGTCTGCCGGTGATCGGTCGCCGTGCGCCATGTGGCGAGGAAATCGTAGCCGTTCCAGACGGAGAAGACGGTATTGGTGTTGCCGCAGTCAATGCAGAGCAGCATGGCAATCCTCAGCGATCAGGGAAAGAAGATGTCGGCGGCGGGGATGGCGCGCGGACCTTGCGCGGTGCGCAGCACCAGCGCGCCGGTGGCGTCGATGGTCTCGAAAGTGCCCTGCACCTCTTCGGTCATCGTGCGCGCGATGAGGGTCTGGCCCAGCCGCGTGACACATTGCAGGAAAGCGGTGCGGATCGGCTCAAACCCGTAGGTCCGCAGGCGCTGGTCCCACGTGGCGAAGGCAGGGGCAAGGTGATCGAGCAAGGCTTCGGGCTGCACGGTCAGGCCGGTTTCCGTGCGCAGATTGACCGGGGGAAAGGCGGCCGCAGGGTCCGTCGGGGGCGAGGCGCGCAGGTTCACGCCGATGCCCAGCGACAGCACGCCCTGCCCCGGGCTTTCCAGCAGAATGCCCGAGAGCTTGCCGCCATTGAGCAGCACGTCATTGGGCCACTTCAGCGCAAAGCCCGCCTCAAGCCCGGTCAGCCCGATCAGCGCCTCGTGCAGCGCCAGTGCGGCCACGAAGGAGCGCAGCGCCAGTTGTTGTGGTGGTTCGTCAAGGCGTTGGATGAGCGTCGCGGCAAAGTTCCCCGAGGGGTCAACCCACGCCCTGCCCCGTCGCCCGCGCCCGGCGGTCTGACGCAGGGCGAGGATCCATGTCGGAGCTTTGAGGTCAGGCAGTCGGCGCAGGGCCTCGGCCATGGTGCTGTCCGTCTCGGACAGCACCAGCCGATCATGGCCCTGCGGCCAGTCCGGGTTAGTTGACAAGCGCCTGCGCCGCGACGGCGGCCGCGCCCTCGATCCCGAACAGATTGATCACGCCCAGCACGGTGACCGCAGCGGCGGCCAGCGTCAGCCAGCGTTGAGCCGGGGCACCGTCGTCGTCCAGCGGGTCGATTTCGGTACCGAAGTACATGAAATACACGATCCGCAGGTAGTAGAACGCGCCGATCACCGAGGCGATCACACCGATCACCGCCAGCACGACATAGCCGGAACCGATCACCGCAGCGAGCACGGCGAACTTGGCCCAGAAGCCGATCAACGGCGGCACGCCCGCCAGCGAGAACATCAACACCAGCAGCGCCAGTGCCTGTACCGGCTGGGCTTTGGACAACAGGTTCAGATCGTCGATGCTCTGCACCGGGCGACCTTCACGGCGCATGGTGAGCATGAAGGCAAAGACGCCGACCGACATGGTGACGTAGATCGCCATATAGAGCAGCGTCGCCTTGACGCCCGCCTCGGTCCCGGCAGTCAGGCCCAGCAGGGCAAAGCCCATATGCGAGATCGACGAATAGGCCATCAGGCGCTTCAGGTTGCGCTGACCCAGCGCACCGATCGCACCGACCACCATCGACGCACCAGCAAGGAAGCCGAGGATCTGACCCCAGTCGCCCGGCGCTTGTCCAAAGCCGTCGAACACCAAACGCGCCAGCAGCCCCATCGCCGCAACCTTGGGTGCTGTGGCGAAGAAGGCGGTGACCGGCGTGGGCGAGCCCTCATACACGTCGGGCGTCCACATGTGGAACGGCACCGCCGAGATCTTGAAAGCAAGGCCTGCCAGCATGAAGGCCAGCCCCATCAGCAGACCAACCGGCAGGTGATCGCCGTGCACGACGCTGGCGATCCCCTCAAACCGGGTGGTGCCCGAGTAGCCGTACACCAGCGACGCGCCATAGAGCAGCAGGCCCGAGGCCAGCGCGCCCAGCACGAAGTATTTCAGACCGGCCTCGGTCGCCTTGGCGCTGTCGCGGCGGAAGGCGGCGAGGACGTAAAGCGCCAGCGATTGCAGTTCCAGCCCCATGTAGAGCGTGATCAGATCCTGCGCCGAGACCATGACCATCATCCCGACCGTCGCCAGCGAAACAAGGATCGGATACTCGAACTTCATCATCTTGGTGCGTTCGAGATAGTCCATGCCCATCACCAGCACCGCCGCGGCGGCCAGCAGAATGGCCATCTTGGCGAAGCGGGCAAAGGCATCCTCGACGAACAGGCCGCCGAAGGCGCTCTGCGAGACAGGTTCCTGCACGCCGATCAGCACGGCGAGCAGGATGAACACAGCCACCGTCGCCCAGGTCAGAGCCTGCGCCAGCCGGTCCTTGCCAAAGTAAGCGCCCGCCATCAGCGCCACCATCGCCCAGAGCGACAGCAGGATTTCGGGCAGCGCGATCGAAAGATCAACCGAGGTCATCGGAGCGGGCCTTTCAGTGACTGGGGGCCGCGTGCGACGCGGCCTCATTGGCTGCGTCGGTGGGGGTGTGAACCACCACGCGGGCGGCGGGATCGATACCGTTCGCAGCGTTGTATTGGGTGACGAGCGCCGAGGTCGACGGACCGATCAGATCAGTGATCAGCGACGGATAGACACCCAGAAGCAGGGTCATCGCCACCAGCGGCGCGAACATGAGCTTTTCACGCATGTCCAGATCGGTGATCTGTTTCAGGCTGTCCTTGACCAGCTGACCAAAGACCACCCGGCGATAGAGCCACAGACCGTAGCAAGCCGAGAAGATCACCCCGGTCGCCGCCACGGCAGCAACCCAGGTGTTGACCTGGAACACGGCCATGAACGTCAGGAACTCACCGACAAAGCCCGACGTCCCCGGCAGGCCGACGTTGGCCATCGAAAACAGCATGAACACGGCCGCATACACCGGCATCCGGTTCACCAGACCACCGTAAGCGTCGATGTCGCGGGTGTGGATGCGGTCATAGACCACGCCGACCGCCAGGAAGAGAGCGCCAGAGACAAAGCCGTGGCTGATCATCTGGAAGATCGCGCCATCAAGGCCCTGCTGGTTGGCGGCAAAGATGCCCATGGTCACAAAGCCCATATGCGCCACCGAGGAATAGGCGACCAGCTTCTTCATGTCCGACTGCACCAAGGCGACCAGCGAGGCATAGACGATGGCAATCGCCGACATCCACAGCACCAGCGGTGCCAGCAGATCAGAGGCAACCGGGAACATCGGCAGCGAGAAGCGCAGGAAGCCGTACCCGCCCATCTTCAACAGCACCGCCGCCAGCACGACCGAACCTGCCGTCGGTGCCTGAACGTGCGCATCGGGCAACCAGGTGTGGACCGGCCACATCGGCATCTTCACAGCGAACGAGGCAAAGAATGCCAGGAACATCAGCGTCTGCGCGCCGCCAGCAATCTGCCAGCCCAGCAGCGAGATCGGCCCGGCGTCAAATTCGAACGCCAGAAGCGTCGGAATATCCGTCGTGCCCGCTTGCAGGTACATGTAGATCATCGCGACCAGCATCAGCACCGAGCCGATGAAGGTGTAGAGGAAGAACTTGAACGCCGCATAGATGCGGTTCTGACCGCCCCAGATGCCGATGATCAGGAACATCGGGATCAGGCCCGCCTCGAAGAACAGGTAGAACAGGACCAGATCCAGCGACACAAAGACGCCGATCATCAGCGTTTCGAGCAGCAGGAAGGCGATCATGTATTCCTTGACGCGCGTCTTGACGCCCCAGCAGGCACCGATGGTGATCGGCATCAGGAAGGTCGTCAGCATGACGAACAGGACCGAGATCCCGTCAACGCCAAGGCTGTATTTCAGGCCCAGGATCCAGTCGCGTTGCTCGACGAACTGAAAGCCCGTATCCGCAGGATTGAACTCGAACAGCAGGATCAGCGAGATCAGGAACGTCGCGCCGGTGGCGAACAGCGCCAGCAGCTTGGCTTGCCGCTGGGTGTTCTCATCCTCGCCATGCAGAAAGACAGCCCCGATCAGCGCCGCAATCGCAGGAAGGAAAGTGATGATGGACAGCAGGTTCAGCATCAGTGCGCCCCTCCGGAGAGCGTAACGTAAGTGACCAACACCGCGATGCCGATAACCATGGCGAAGGCGTAGGTGTAGATATAGCCGGACTGGACGCGGGCATAGACGCGGTTGAGCATCGGCATCACGCCCATGGTCAGCCCGTTGAGGAACCCGTCGATGGTATTGCCGTCGCCGCGCTTCCACAGGAATCGGCCGATGGCCAGCGTCGGTTTGATGAAGATGAAATTGTAGATCTCATCGAAGTACCACTTGTTGAGCAGGAAGCGGTACAGGATCGGCTGGTTCGCGGCCAGTTTGGCCGGGGACTCGGGCTTCCAGATGTAGAAGATATACGCCAGCACGAAGCCCACCAGCATCGCCAGGAACGGCGCGAGCTTGGTAAGCGCGCTCAGGTTCTCATGCGCGTTGTGCAGGGTCTCGTTGGTGTCCAGCATGGCGATGGAATGGCCGAAGAACTCATGGATCGCCTCGTGCGAGCCAAAGAACGGCTCGTACCAGATCATCCCGGCGAAAACCGCGCCGATGGCCAGGATGCCCAGCGGGATCACCATGGTCAGCGGGCTTTCATGCGCGTGGTCATGCGTGTGATGATCGCCGCGCGGCGTGCCGTAGAAGGTCATGAAAATCAGGCGCCACGAGTAGAACGAGGTCATCGCCGCCGCCACAACCAGCGCCACATAGGCATAGGTCGCCCCGCCGCCCATCGCGCTTTCGATGATCGCGTCTTTCGACACGAAGCCAGCAAAGCCGATATGGGTAAAGGGAATGCCGACGCCGGTGATCGCCAGCGTGCCGATCATCATCGCGTAGAAGGTGTAGGGCAGCTTTTTACGCAGACCGCCATAGTTCCGCATGTCCTGCTCGTGGTGCATCCCGTGGATGACCGAGCCGGCGCCAAGGAACAGCATTGCCTTGAAGAACGCGTGCGTCAGAAGGTGGAACATGGCGACCGAATAGACGCCCACACCCGCCGCCACGAACATATAGCCCAGCTGCGAACAGGTCGAATAGGCGATCACGCGCTTGATGTCGTTCTGCACCAGACCCACGGTCGCCGCAAAGAACGCGGTGGCCGAGCCGATGAGCACGATGAACGTCCGGGTGTCGTTGGCATACTCCATCAGCGGCGACATGCGGCAGATCAGGAACACGCCCGCCGTCACCATGGTCGCGGCGTGGATCAGCGCCGACACGGGCGTCGGGCCTTCCATCGCGTCGGGCAGCCAGGTGTGCAGGAACAGCTGCGCCGATTTACCCATCGCACCGATGAACAGGAAGAAACAGGCGGTGTTCAGCGCGTTCCAGTCGGTGCCCAGGAAGTGGATCGACTGCTGAGACAGAGCCTCGGCCTGATGGAAGATGTCGTCGAACTGGACCGAGTCCGCAAGGAAATACAGCATCATGATGCCGATGATGAAGCCAAAGTCACCCACGCGGTTGACGATGAAGGCCTTCATCGCAGCGGCCGAGGCCGACTGCTTTTTCCAATAGAACCCGATCAGCAGATACGAGGCAAGACCCACGCCTTCCCAGCCAAAGAAGATCTGGATCAGGTTGTCGGCGGTCACCAGCATCAGCATGGCGAAGGTGAAAAGCGAGAGATACGCGAAGAACCGGGCGCGGTAGCTTTCGTCATGCGTCCAGTTTTCATCATGGGCCATGTAGCCGAACGAATAGAGGTGCACGAGCGCAGAGACCGTGGTCACCACGATCAGCATCACCGTGGTCAGCCGGTCAAGCCGGATGCCCCAGCCGCCAACCAGCGAGCCCGAGTCGATGAAGCGCAACACCTGAATCGAGGTGTCGTGCCCGTCAAAGCTGAGAAACAGGATCCACGAGAGCAGCGCCGACAGGAACAGAAGCGCCGTGGCAATCACCATCCCCGTCTTTTCGCCAATCATCCGCCAGAACAGGCCGCAGATGATCGCGCCCACCAGAGGAGCAAAGAGAAGCGTCGTCGCCATCACACTCAGCCTTTCATCACGTTGACGTCTTCGACGTCGATCGTGCCGCGGTTACGGAAGAAGGTGACCAGGATCGCAAGACCGATCGCAGCCTCGGCGGCGGCGACGGTAAGCACGAACATGGTGAAAACCTGCCCCACCAGATCCCCCAGATGGCTGGAGAACGCCACCAGGTTGATGTTCACCGACAGCAGGATCAGTTCGATCGACATCAAGATGACGATGATGTTCTTCCGGTTCAGGAAGATCCCGAAAATCCCGATCACGAACAGCGCTGCCGCCACTGTCAGGTAATGCTCAAGTCCCACCATTTGGTCCCTCGTTATCTTTTTATCCAAGGCTCCGCAGGGGGCCCCGGTATCGTCTGGTGGATGTCAGTTCAGGCCTTGGCCCGGTTTGACATCCTTGAGTTCCATCGCCTTGGCCGGGTCGCGCCACATCTGGTGCAACACGTTCTGGCGTTTGACGTCCGTGCGGTGGCGCAGGGTCAGCACGATCGCACCGATCATGGCAACCAGCAGGACCAGACCGGACAACTGGAACGCCAGGAAATACTGATCGAAGATCAACAGGCCCAACGCGCGGGCGTTGTCGACCTGAGCCAGATCCGGCGTCACCGCCAGACGCATGCCATCGGCGCCCTCGGCCGAGGTCCAGGCCCCGAAGAGCAGCGCCAGCTGCATCAGGATGACGATCCCAACGACCGAGGCGAGCGGGAAATAGCGCGCCATTTCGGCTTTGAGCTCGGCAAAGTCGATGTCGAGCATCATCACCACAAACAGGAACAGCACCATCACCGCGCCGACGTAGACGATCATCAGCAGCATGGCGAGGAATTCAGCCCCCATCAGCACGAACAACCCGGCTGCCGAGAGGAAGGTCAGGATCAGCCACAGGACCGAGTGTACCGGGTTGCGGGCCACCACGACCAGCAAAGCCGCCACAACCGCCACAATGGCGAAGGCGTAGAAGGCAAAATCGGCAACGCTCATGCGTTCTTCTCCTCGGTCTCTGCAAAGACGCTCTGGGCAATTTCCAGCGCCTTCTGCATGGCGGGCAAGCCGCCGAACATGCTCATTTGCCAGATCACTTCGGCGATCTCGCGTTGTGTCGCCCCGGCTTCCATCGCGTGGCGCACGGTTGTCTTCAGCTGCGGCTCGGCCTGTGCACCCAGCACGGTCAGCGCCGCAACGGTCACCAGAAGCCGCGTCTTGGCGTCCAGCCCTTCCCGGTTGAAGGTGCGCCCGAACCACATTTCCATCATGTCCTTGGACATGGTGGGCATCAACTTGTCCAAGCCCGGAACCTTGAACTGTTCCAGCGCCGGGTTGAAAGCACGCAGCATCTCTTGCGAGCTTTCCATCATCTGCTGCAGCATCTTGTTGTACGCTTCGGTCATGCCACGCCCTCCCCTTCGGCGTCGAAAACCTCGATGGCCGCGTTGAGCGCGTTGAACATGGCAGGCATCCCGCCATAAAGCGCCATTTGATAAATGACTTCGGCGATTTCCTCGCGCGAGGCTCCCAGCTTGCGGCAGGCAGCAACGTGGATCTTCAGCTGCGGGCGGGTCTGCGCGCCCAAGGCTGTCAGCGCTGAAATGGTGGCCAGCTCCCGCGTTTTGTCGTCCAGAACGCCGCGCGTATAGGTGCGCCCGTTCAGCTCGACCAGATCGCGGGCCAGCCCCGGCAACAGCGCGTCATAACGCGCGCGCAGGGCCGTTTCCATACCGGGGTTCGTCGCCTCGGTATAGGCCTTGCCACGCGCGTAGGCGTCAGACTGTTGCAGGTCAGCGGTCATCGGTAGGGCGCGTCCAGTTCCAGGTTGCGGGCGATCTCGGCTTCCCAGCGGTCGCCGTTCGAGAGCAGCTTGTCCTTGTCATAGAACAGCTCTTCGCGGGTTTCCGTGGCGAATTCGAAGTTCGGGCCTTCGACAATGGCATCGACCGGGCAAGCCTCCTGGCAGAAGCCGCAGTAGATGCATTTCGTCATGTCGATATCGTAGCGCGTGGTGCGGCGGCTGCCGTCGTCACGGGGTTCCGCGTCGATGGTGATTGCCTGCGCGGGGCAGATCGCTTCGCACAATTTGCACGCGATGCAGCGCTCTTCACCGTTGGGATACCGGCGCAGCGCATGCTCACCGCGGAAACGCGGGCTGAGCGGCCCCTTTTCATGCGGGTAGTTGAGCGTGTCCTTGGGCCGGAAGAAATACTTCAGCCCCAGCCCGAACCCTTTGAAGAAGTCCGCCAGCAGGAAGTATTTTACGGCGCGGGTATAATCGATCTGGCTCATATCAGCCCCCAATCGCCCAGCGAGCCCAGAAGCCGCCAAGCACTTCAAATTTCGCCAGGAACGCCACGATCACGACCCAGCCCAGCGACATCGGCAGGAAGACCTTCCAGCCAATGCGCATTAGTTGGTCGTAGCGGTAGCGCGGCACGATAGCCTTGACCATCGAGAACACGAAGAACGCCAGCAGCATCTTGATGACCATCCACCAGATGCCATCGGGCAGACCCGGGATCGGGGACAGCCAGCCGCCGAAGAACAGAAGCGAGATCAGCGCGCACATCAGCACGACCGCAACCAGTTCGCCGATCATGAACAGCAGGAACGGCGTGGACGAGTATTCCACCTGATAGCCAGCCACCAGCTCGGATTCCGCTTCGGGTAGATCGAACGGCGGGCGGTTGGTTTCCGCCAGCGCCGAGATCAGGAACAGGAACATCATCGGGAAATGCGGGATGAAGTACCAGTTCAGCAGTCCGTAGTCGCCTTGCTGTGCATGCACGATATCGGTCAGGTTCATCGACCCGGTCGAGATGATCACCCCGATGATGATCAGACCGATCGACACCTCGTAGCTGATCATCTGCGCCGCGGACCGCAGCGAGCCCAGGAACGGGTATTTCGAGTTCGACGCCCAGCCGCCCATGATCACGCCATACACCTCAAGCGAGGAGACGGCGAAGATGTACAGGATCGCGACGTTGATGTTGGCAACGACCAGACCTTCAGAGAACGGGATCACCGCCCAGGCGATCAGCGCCATGACCAGCGACACCATCGGTGCCAGCAGGAACACGATGCGGTCGGCCCCGGCGGGGAAGATCACTTCCTTGACGATATACTTGATGAAGTCGGCGAAGCTTTGCAGCAGGCCGAAGGGACCAACGATGTTGGGCCCTTTGCGCATCTGGACGGCGGCCCAGATCTTGCGGTCAGCGTACATCAGGAACGCCAGTGCCACCAGAAGCGGCACAATGACCAAAAGGACCTGCCCGACGATCAGCAGGAAAATCCCGAAGTAGTTTGTGGTAAAGAAGTCAGCCATGTGTTGTCCTCAGACCGTCGGTATTCCCTGCTCGATACAATCGGCCACCGTCACTTCGGCGTCGATTGTCCGAAATCCCCGTGGCAGCGACGGTGACACGGTATACACCGCATCCGCCTGCCACAGAGCACCCTCGTTGTTCACCGTGGTGCGCACGTGTCGCGCAAAGCCATAGCCACGGATCAGCGCGTATTGCGCTGCCGCACAGCGGGCATAGACGATGGGATCCTGGGTATCGCGTGCACCCTCCATCGCCACCACGAAATGGACCAGATCACCGTCCAGCAGCTGCGTTTGCACGCCCCGGTAAACGGCGTCTTCCGGCGCACCCAGCACCGCGTCACCCGGCTGCGGTGCGGCAGTGCCGCATCCCGCCAGTCCGATCAGGACCAGCGCCAGGGAGAGCGTGAAGGGAGCGCCAAGCGTCATGCGTTACTCCGCCGCCATCGGCTGCGCTTTGCGCGCCGCCGCCGATGCGCTCAGCTCGGCCATCAGGCCAGAGGCGCGCGCAATCGGATTGGACAGGTAGAAATCCTTGACCGCCGGGCGGAAGCTGGCATCGCCCAGCTTGCCCGCTTCCAGCGGCTGCCAGTCGTTCTCCGGCACCTCGTCGATCATCTCGAGATGCGGCACGGCGGCAACCAGATGGCTGCGCAGCGCGCCAAGGCTGTCCCACGGCAGCACCGTGCCGACCTCAGCCGACAGGGCGCGCAGGATGGCCCAGTTTTCCTTGGCCTCACCCGGCGCAAACCCGGCGCGAAGCGCCAGTTGCGGACGACCTTCTGTGTTGACGAAGATCCCGTTCTCTTCGGTATACGCAGCACCCGGCAGGATCACGTCGGCGCGGTGCGCCCCGCGGTCGCCGTGGCTGCCCTGATAGATCACGAAGGGACCGGCATCGATGTCCAGCTCATCCGCGCCCAGATTATAGACGACATCCGCGCCGTCGGTCGCGGCTTGCAGCCCGCCCTCGGTCACAGCGCCGATATCCAGCGCGCCAACGCGGCTGGCGGCGGTGTGCAGGACCATCAGCTTCGACTGCGCGGCGTCGGCCATTTTCATGCAGGTGCCCAGAACGGCAAGGCCATCGGCTTCATTCAGGGCGCCCTGCCCGATGATCATCACGCCCGGCACGCCGTGCTTCTCGCTGTGATCCATCGCAGCCAGTTTTGCCAAAGCAGCGCGGTCGGTGCCGATCTCGCTGACGTCATAGGTCAGGTCCGCCGGCTGGCCGATCCGCGCAACCTTGGCACCGTTGAGCCACGCCTTGCGGATACGCGCGTTCAGCACCGGCGCTTCTTCGCGCGGGTTGGTGCCTATCAGCAGGATCATCTTGGCGGAATCGATGTCCTCGATCGTCGCATTGCCCACATAGGCCGAACGGTTGCCCGCTGGAACACGGCTGCCGTCAACGCGGGCTTCCACCGAACCGCCAAGGCCTTCGACCAGCGTTTTGAGCGAATAGGCCGCCTCGGTCGACACCAGATCACCGATCAGGCCCGCCACTTTCGTGGCACCCTTCAGCTTGGCACCCACCAATTTCAGCGCCTCATCCCAGCCCGCTTTGCGCAGTTTGCCGTTTTCACGGATATACGGCGTGTCCAGACGCTGGCGTTTCAGCCCGTCCCAGACGAAGCGCGTCTTGTCCGAAATCCACTCTTCGTTAACGCCGTCATGGTTGCGCGGCAGGATGCGCATCACTTCGCGGCCCTTGGTGTCAACGCGGATGTTGGACCCCAGCGCATCCATCACGTCGATGGATTCGGTTTTGGTCAGTTCCCACGGGCGGGCGGTGAAGGCGTAGGGTTTGGACACCAAAGCGCCCACCGGGCACAGGTCGATGATGTTGCCCTGCAGGTTCGAATCCAGCGTCTGGTTCAGATAGCTGGTGATCTCGGCATCTTCACCGCGCCCGGTCTGACCCATCTGCGTGATGCCCGCGACCTCGGTGGTGAAGCGCACACAGCGCGTGCAACTGATGCAGCGCGTCATGTGGGTTTCGACCAGCGGGCCCAGATCCAGATCTTCGGACGCGCGCTTGGGCTCGCGGAAACGGCTGAAATCAACGCCATAAGCCATGGCCTGATCCTGCAGATCGCACTCGCCGCCCTGATCGCAGATCGGGCAATCCAGCGGGTGGTTGATCAGCAGAAACTCCATCACGCCTTCGCGGGCCTTCTTGACCATCGGCGAGTTGGTTTTCACCACCGGCGGCTGGCCTTCCGGCCCGGGACGCAGATCCTTGACCTGCATCGCGCAGGACGCGGCGGGCTTGGGCGGGCCGCCGACGACCTCGACCAGACACATGCGGCAGTTCCCCGCAATCGACAGGCGCTCGTGGTAGCAGAAGCGCGGCACTTCGACGCCGGCCACTTCACACGCCTGGATGAGGGTCATCGCGGGATGAACCTCGACCTCGCGGCCATCGATGATGATCTTGCGGAGATCTGACATGGCTTACCTTGCTCTCAGAAGTTCACCGGCCTGACTGCCGGCAGCGATCTCGGACAGGCCGAGCGCGCAATAGGTGTCCGGTGCGCCCTCGCGCACCCCGTGTTCGGCGAAATACGCCATAACCTCGGCGCGCATGCGCGTTTCGGTCGAATCGGCGGTCTGGAAGGCGCGGATTTCCTGACGCGAATACCCGCGCGAGCGCGCCTCATTGTACAGGCCCAGCACAAACCCCGTCGCCCGCAGGGTTCGCGCCTCAATCGTCTCGCAGTTCTTGCGGATCTCATCGGCCACGGCCAGCGAGAACAGATCGCGCCAGATTTGCGGATCCGCCTGCAGCGTTGCGTTGATCTCTTCCTGTGAGGTCGCCTGAACCGGGGCGGCAATCCCCAAAGTGGCCGCGACGACCGCACCAAAAGCAGCGTGTTTGATCGACATGAGTGATCCTTCCCTTACGCGCAGGAGTGCGCGCGAGAGAGATAGCACAGTCATGGGAACACGCGTGATCACACCCGCGAGGCCCGCGCACGCCGTCAGAGCCGCCGAAAGGCGGTCCTGAGCGATGTGAGCAGGGAAAGCGGTGTGCGTCATGATCTTACTCGGCGGCCACGGCCGAAACCCGGCCGGTTTTCTGCGAACGTACGCGATCTTCGATCACGTCGCGGAAGTTGCGGATCAGGCCCTGGATCGGCCACGCAGCGGCATCGCCGAGCGCGCAAATCGTATGGCCTTCGACCTGCTTGGTCACGTCCCACAGCATGTCGATCTCTTCCAGCTCGGCCTCGCCTTTGACCAGACGGTCCATGACGCGCATCATCCAGCCGGTGCCTTCACGGCAGGGCGTACACTGGCCGCAGCTTTCGTGCTTGTAGAACGCCGACAGACGCCAGATCGCCTTGATGATGTCGGTGGATTTATCCATCACGATCACCGCAGCGGTGCCCAGTCCCGAGCCCAGATCGTTGCGCAGATAGTCGAAGTCCATGATCGCGTCGCGCATCTTTTCGCCGCGCACCAGCGGCACGGACGAGCCGCCGGGGATCACCGCCAGCAGGTTGTCCCAGCCGCCGCGAATGCCGCCGCAATGCTTCTCGATCAGTTCTTCAAAGCTGATCGACATCGCTTCTTCGACGACGCAGGGGTTGTTCACATGGCCCGAGATCGCGAAGAGCTTGGTGCCCGCGTTGTTCGGACGGCCAAAGCCCGCGAACCACGCGCCGCCCCGGCGCAGGATGGTCGGCACAACGGCAATCGACTCGACGTTGTTCACCGTGGTCGGGCAGCCATAGAGGCCCGCGCCCGCCGGGAACGGCGGCTTCATGCGCGGCATGCCCTTGCGGCCTTCCAGCGACTCCAGCAGCGCGGTTTCTTCGCCGCAGATATAGGCCCCGGCGCCGTGGTGCAGGTAGATGTCGAAATCCCAGCCCGAGCCGCAGGCGTTCTTGCCGACCAGACCGGCATCATAGGCCTCGTCAATCGCGGCTTGAAGGGCCTCACGCTCGCGGATGTATTCGCCGCGGATGTAGATGTAGCAGGCATGCGCGTTCATCGCGAAGGAGGCGATCAGACAACCCTCGATCAGGGTATGCGGATCATGGCGCATGATCTCGCGGTCCTTGCAGGTGCCCGGCTCGGATTCGTCAGCGTTCACGACCAGATAGGCCGGACGACCGTCGCTTTCCTTGGGCATGAAGGACCACTTCAGACCGGTCGGAAAGCCCGCGCCCCCGCGACCGCGCAGGCCCGAGGCTTTCATCTCGGTCACAATCCAGTCGCGGCCCTTGCCGATGATGTCCTTGGTCCCGTCCCAATGGCCACGCGCCTGCGCGCCTTTCAGCGAACGGTCGTACATGCCGTAGATGTTGGTAAAGATCCGGTCTTGATCCTTCAGCATCGCTCAATCCTTCGCCTCGGGGGCCTTGTTCGTCCGGCGTGACCGCCAGAGCCCGTATAACAACCACAGCGCCATCGTGAACCCGGCAAGTGCTGCCAGATCGAAGAAGGCAAGGGTCCGTTGGGTCCAGCCCAGCGAGTCCCCCAGCGCCAGCGCGCCAACCCAAACCAGGGCGGTGATCACAATCACCAGCGCGATCACGCGCCCTTGCCGTATCTGATCCGCGTTGTGCTGCATACCGCTCTGTCAGTCCCTCAGTACACGTCGCCCTTGTCGACGCGCTTGGAAAATTCCGTCTCACCACCTTCGGCCAGCTGCTTGGCTTGCGAAACCCATTCGTCACGGGTCACGCGGCCCTTGAAGCCTTCGAGGTTGCTGTCCACCCAGGCGATTTCCTGCGGTGTCCAGGCGGCAATCTGGTCGAAGTGGTAAAAGCCCATGCTGTTGCACAGGGTTTCCAGTTTCGGGCCGATGCCCTTGATTTTCTTCAGATCATCCGCCTTGCCGTCGCGCGCGCCTTCCAGCGCGGCGGGGCGGGTTTGATCGGCTTCGGCGATCTCGGTCGCCGCCGGCTGAACGGCAGCCGCCGCAGCCTCGGGCTGAGCCGGGATCTGACCAGCTTTCTCCGCCGGGATCGGCTGCTTGGTTTCCGCCGGCGCCTTGCCCAGACGCGGCGAGACCGGCTTGCCATCGGCGCGGGTCGTTTTCACCGGCTTGTCGCTGCGGTCCAGCCATGGCGTCAGGATCGGCACTTCGGTGCCGTCGATCCGCTTGATCGTATCGCCCAGCTCAACCGCCAGCGCCACCGAACCGTTGTGATACTCGGTCCGCTCGCCCTCATTCAGGCTGGTCAGCCCCGAAAGCGGCTCGGACGTGAAGCGACCGTTCTGCGGGCCCGGCGTCGGAACTCGCCCAGCGGCCATTTCATCCAGAATCCACGACAGTTTCTCGGCCGTCAGATCCTCGTAATAATCCTTGCCAATCTGCACCATGGGCGCGTTGGCACAGGACCCAAGGCATTCCACCTCTTCCCACGAGAACTTGCCATCCGCCGACAGCGCGTGAGCGGACGTGGCGATCTTGTCTTTGCAGACGCCGATCAGATCCTCGGCCCCGCAGATCATGCACGACAGCGTGCCGCAGACCTGCACATGCGCAACCGAGCCGGTCGGGACCAGCTGGAACATGAAGTAGAAGGTCGCAACCTCAAGAGCGCGGATATAGGCCATGCCCAGCATGTCCGCGACGGTCTCGATCGCCGGACGGGTCAGCCACCCCTCCTGCTCCTGGGCACGCCACAGCAGCGGAATGATCGCCGAGGCCTGACGCCCCTCAGGGTATTTGCTGATCTGGCCCTGCGCCCATTCCATGTTGGCGGGCGTGAAAGCAAAACTCGCGGGCTGTTCGTGATGCAGACGACGTAGCATCAAAGCGCTCCTGACTGGCACCGGCCATGGGCCGGGGGTATGCTGCCCGCCATGGCGGACGTAAGGCTGACGGACTGGCTCATTCGCTGGCCCGTTCTTCGATGACGACCCCAGGGGCCGGATGTGTTTCGTCCCATGCGGCGAGCAGCGCGGCCAGTGCCGGGGCGTCGGTCGCAGGATCGGCGGCGCAGGTGGCCTCGCTCAGGCGCAGCTCGGTGCCGTCTTCAGTGACGCTGGCCATATCACTATCGACCAGCACCGCCACGATGTCGCGCGTCTCAATCGGCGTGAAACCCAGCGGCGGCAGAACGTCTTGCGCGGCGTCTTCGGTCAGCACGCAGTCAATTCCGCGCAGGGTCGCGATCAGTTCGGCACCGCGCGCAGGATCGAACTCGGGGCGCCAGACCTCGATGCTGGTTTCTTGCGCTTCGAACGCCTGCGTGATCATCGCCAGCGAGGCATCTTCACCCGCGTTGCACAGGATCGGCTGCAGGCTCAGCACCGACATATCGGCCGAGATCGACACCAGACCGGCCCCGTAGAGCGTATCGACAAAGGCCTGAACCTCGACCGCGTCCAGACCCAGCGGACCCAAAGCTGCCTCGGCCTGATCACTGGCCATGGCACACTCATTGGTGCGAATGGCATCCACCATCAGCGCCGCACGTTCGGGCGTGAAGGCCAGCGCAGGCGCTGCCAGCAAAGACAGGATCAGGGTCGGAGCCGCGATCTTCACCGATCAACCTCACCGAACACGATATCCATGGTGCCGATGATCGCGGCAACGTCAGCCAGCAGGTGCCCCGAAGCAACGTGGTCCATCGACTGCAGATGCAGGAAGCCCGGCGCGCGCAGCTTGGCGCGGTAAGGTTTGTTGGTGCCGTCGGCGACCAGATAGACGCCGAACTCACCCTTGGGAGCCTCGACAGCGGCGTAAACCTCACCGGCGGGAACGTGGAACCCTTCGGTGTAGAGTTTGAAGTGATGGATCAGCGATTCCATCGAGGTCTTCATATCGCCACGCGACGGCGGGGTGATCTTGCCCCGCGCCAGAACCTCGCCCTGCCCTTCGGGCGCGCGCAGTTTGGCGATGGCCTGACGGATGATCGACACCGACTGGCGCATCTCTTCCATGCGGACCAGATAGCGATCATAGCAATCGCCGTTCTTGCCGATGGGGATCTGGAAGTCGAACTCGTCGTAGCATTCATAGGGCTGCGAACGACGCAGATCCCAGGCCAGACCCGAACCGCGCACCATCACACCGGAATAGCCCCATTGCTGGATCTCTTCTTCGGTGATCACGCCAATATCGGCGTTGCGCTGTTTGAAGATGCGGTTCTCGGTCAGGAGACCATCAATGTCGGCCAGAACGGCCGGGAACGCCTCGGCCCAGGCCTCGATATCGTCGATCAGCGCGGGCGGCAGGTCCTGATGGACGCCGCCGGGGCGGAAATAGGCGGCGTGGAACCGGGCGCCCGAGGCGCGCTCGTAGAAGATGCAGAGCTTCTCACGCTCGACAAAGCCCCACAGCGGCGGGGTCAGCGCGCCGACGTCCATGGCCTGCGTGGTGACGTTGAGCAGGTGGTTCAGCACCCGGCCGATTTCCGAATACAGCACGCGGATCAGCGAGGCGCGGCGCGGCACGACAGTGCCGGTCAGCCGCTCGATCGCCAGACACCAGGCGTGTTCCTGGTTCATCGGCGCGACATAGTCGAGCCGGTCGAAATACGGCAGGTTCTGCAGATAGGTGCGGCTTTCCATCAGCTTCTCGGTGCCGCGATGCAGCAGGCCGATATGCGGGTCGCACCGCTCGACGATCTCACCGTCCAACTCCAGCACCAGACGCAGCACGCCGTGTGCCGCCGGGTGCTGAGGCCCGAAGTTGATGTTGAAGTTGCGGATCTTCTGTTCGCCCGTCTGGGCGTCCGTAAAGCCTTTGGATCCGTCCATCATCGCTGCAACCTCCGTCGCATAATCAACATCCCCTTCACGCTGCCACCGACCCACGCGCGAAACGCTCGTGCCAGGCCGCTGGAACCGCATCACCGAGTGCCGCGCATACGGCCTCGTACTGGGGGCGGAAAAATTCTGTTGCGCGCTCGATCTGATCGGGGCGCAGGGTGGCACTGACGCCTTCCAGACGGGGAGACGTATCCGTCAGAGGCATCGGTGAGAGACCCAGAAACGCGCAGATCCGATCCAGCGTGGCCTGGGTAAAGAGATCTTCAAAGAACACGACCAGCCGCCGATGGGCCGGGACATGCCGCTGAAGGCGATCCAGCGTGGTCGCATAATCGCCGCGTGCCACCATCGCCTCAAGCCGCGGCCCGCCACTGGCCGAGAGGGCCTCATCGGCAATCTCACGCGCAGCGATCTCGACCGGGTCAGCCGCGTCGCCGGTAAGTTTGGCCATCATGCGAACACCGGACCAGAAGCGCGCGACTGGCTCACGCAGAATGAACAAAAAGCGCGTGGCCCCCAGACTGGCAGCACGGGCGAAACCCGCGTCATCCAGCATCCCATAGGCAGGCGTGATATCCAGAGCGACCGACCCGGGCGCAAGCCCTTCGGTCATCAGATCGATGTAGCCTTGATCATTGCCGCCCGGCTTTTCAACCAGATCCACCAGCCGCGACACCTTGGCCACCTCGCCTGCGGCATCGCCGCGCGCGCTCAACGCCTTCAGGCGCTTGAACATCAACACATAGCCAGCCCGCGTCAGGTTGGTAACCGTGTCGAAATAATGCACTTCCTTGATCGGAAACGCTCGGCAGTTCGGATGCCGGGAAAGCGTTTGATGCAGCCAGGTCGTTCCCGATTTCTGCGCGCCAACACCCATCAGGAGCGAAACTCCTGTTGGCCAGCGCAGCATGTTCGGGGCGGACGCGTCCATCACTTGGCCCTTTCGTCGCCCGGCAGAATGTACTTCGCGCCCTCCCAGGGCGACATGAAGTCGAACTGACGGTAGTCCTGCACCAGTTTGACAGGCTCATAAACGACCCGCTTGGCGGCTTCGTCGTAACGAACCTCGACATAACCGGTCGTCGGGAAATCCTTGCGCAGCGGGTGGCCGCGGAAACCGTAGTCGGTCAGAATGCGCCGCAGATCGGGGTGGCCCGAGAACAGGATGCCGAACATGTCGAACACTTCGCGTTCGAACCAATTGGCCGAGGGGTGCTCGAGCACGATCGACGGCACCATCTCATCGTCGCGCACCTGCGCGCGCAGACGAATGCGCTGGTTCCGGTACATCGACAGGAAGTGGTAAACCACGTCGAACCGCGCCCGGCGGGCGGGGTAGTCGACGGCGGTAATGTCAACCAGCGACGAGAACTTGCAGGTGACGTCGGTCTTGAGGAACCGCACCAACGCGGGCAGCGCGGCGGCGGTCACCGTCAGGGTCAGCTCGCCGAAGGCGACCTCGGACCCGATCACCGCGTCGGCCTGCTTGGTTGCGATATAGTCGCCCAGCTCTTGCAGCGCCTGGTCTTGTGCGTCGGACATGGGTGTCTCCCTCAGCGGATCAGGGTGCCGGTGCGGCGGATTTTCCGCTGCAGCTGCAGGATGCCGTAGAGCAGGGCTTCAGCGGTCGGCGGGCAGCCGGGGACGTAGATGTCCACGGGAACGATACGATCACAGCCACGCACCACCGAGTACGAATAGTGATAATAGCCGCCGCCATTGGCGCATGACCCCATCGAGATGACATAGCGCGGCTCTGGCATCTGGTCATAGACCTTACGCAGAGCCGGGGCCATCTTGTTGGTCAGGGTGCCGGCCACGATCATCAGATCCGACTGGCGCGGGCTGGCGCGCGGTGCGGTGCCGAAACGCTCAAGGTCATAGCGCGGCATCGAGGTGTGCATCATCTCGACGGCGCAGCAGGCCAGACCGAAGGTCATCCAGTGCAGCGAGCCGTTGCGCGCCCAGTTGATGATATCGGCGGTGGTGGTCAGCAGGAAACCCTTGTCCTGCAGCTCGGCGTTCAGCGCCTGCGTCGCGACCTCGCGGTCGGCACCGGCGGTGTTGGCTCCGGTCATCACTCCCATTCGAGAGCTCCCTTCTTCCACTCATAGGCAAAGCCGATGGTCAGCACGCCCAGGAACACCATCATCGACCAGAAGGCGACCATGCTCATATCCGCAAAGGCAACGGCCCAGGGGAACAGGAACGCGATTTCGAGGTCAAAAATGATGAACAAGATCGACACGAGGTAGAACCGTACGTCGAATTTCATCCGCGCATCGTCAAACGCGTTAAAGCCGCACTCATAAGCCGACACTTTTTCAGGGTCGGGATTGCGAACGGCGATCACCATGGCCGAGAGCATCAGAATGAGGCCCAGTCCGATGGAAATCACGAGAAAGATGACGATGGGGAGATAATCTCGGAGAAGGTCGTCCAAGGCTGGCTCCTTTGGCGCACGGTGCCCCGGGCGCTGCTCAAGTTGGCTCATGGCCCGTTTACTCCCGCCCGCCGCGCGGGTCAACCGAGGGCACCGGTGAACAGGTGTCTGTTTTCAAGGTTTTCCACGCCTGTCTGCAAACGGTTAAGAATTTTTTTGTCCGGCTTCGCTGCTGTGCGGCAATCTCAGGCATCGGAGGGCTGGCAGGACGACTCATACCGGGGGTGTCCGCAGGAGCAGGGCCGCGGTGCCGGGGGCATCGAGCCCCCGGCACCGCGGCGCGTGTTCCACGCGCAGGGGGCCAGCCCCCTCGGCCTGACGGCCTCACCCCCGGCGTATTTGTGGCAAGGTGAAAGGCACAACGGGCGCTGGATTGAAAGGCGGTGAGGAATTGCAGGAGGTTGGCGCGACAAGGGAACCTGCTTGCCCGATGACGGATGTGGTGCACGGGGGGCTGCATCGACAAGCTGGTCGGCGTCCTCATGCCTGCGCAGGCGCGACGCCACGCCGCAGCTATCGAGATGCGGCGGCGCAGCGAAGGTTGTGAGCAATTTGACCTAGATTTCCGGGGTTCTACGCCCCTCAAGCGCCGTTCACCCCGCCCAGGGCGCCTTGCGTTTGGCGAAGAACGCGTCGATGCCCTGCCCGGCCTCGTCACTTTCCCACCGCGCGACCAGCGCGCCGATGGAATGGTCAATGTCGGCTTGCGTGATCGCGCCGCCCAGCCGCAGCGTCAGGGCTTTGGCTTCGGCGACGGCTCCCGGAGCGCAGGCGAGATAGGGCGCGACCTCGGCTTCGACCGCCGCATCCAGATCGTCGGGCGCAACCGCGCGGGCCAGCAGACCCAGCGTCACCGCCTCGTCCGCGCCAAAGAGGCGGGCGGACATGAACACCCGCCGCGCCATGGCTTCGCCCATGCGCGCCAGCACATAGGGGCCGATGGTCGCCGGGATCAGCCCGAGCCGGGTCTCGGTCAGGCCAAAGCGCCCGGTGTTCGCCCCGATCGCCACATCGCAGACCGACATCATGCCGATGCCACCGCCATACGCCGGGCCTTGAATGCGCCCGATCAGCGGCTTGGGCAGCGTGTTGAGCGCGCCGAGCATCCCTGCAAGCCGCGCGGCCCCCGCCGCACGTTCGGCGCTGGAAGCTGCCATCTGCTCTTTCATCCAGCCCAGATCGCCCCCGGCGCAAAAGCTGGCCCCTGCCCCGGTAAGCACCACCACGCGCACGGCGTCATCGGCACCCAGCTGCGCCGCAGCCTGCGCCAGTTCGTCGATCATCGGCGCGGACATCGCGTTGTGCTTGTCGGGGCGGTTCAGGGTCAGCGTGGCGACGCCGCGGGGGTCGGTGTTCAGGGTGATGGTGTCGAAGCTCATAACGCGGCCCTCATGCTGCGGGCCAACTCGGCGGCACTGAGGATCAGCGCGCGGTCGAGGCCGGTGGAGAATCCCAGGGAATGCAAGCGGTCGAGCGCGGCCTCGGTCGCGACATTGCCCTGCGCCCCGGGCGCATAGGGGCAACCGCCCAGACCGCCCACGGCGGCGTCGAAGACCCGCAGGCCGAAGCCGAGGCTGGCCTCGATGTTGTCGCAGGCGCGCCCGCCGGTGTCGTGGTAGTGGCCCGCCAGCTGCGCGGCGGAGACCGCGCCGGTGACGGCAGTCAACATTGCGCTCAATGTCTCGGGCGTCGCCTTGCCGATCGTGTCGCCCAGACTGACCTCATAGCAGCCGAGCGCGATCAGACGCTCGGCCAGAGCGGCCACAGCACCCGGTGGGGTCGGGCCGTCGAAGGGGCAATCGGTGACGCAAGAGATATAGCCGCGCACCGGGATACCATCGGCTTGGGCGGCTTCAACGATGGGCAGGAAACGCTCGATGGACTCGGCAATGGAGCAGTTGAGATTGGCTTTCGAGAAACCCTCGGAGGCCGAGGCAAACACCGCGATCTCATCGGCGCGGGCCGCCTTGGCCCCCTCATAACCGCGCAGGTTCGGCGTGAGCGCGGCGTAGGAAATGCCGGGCGCGCGGGTGATCCCCGCCAGCACCTCGGCGCTGTCGGCCATCTGGGGCACCCATTTGGGCGAGACGAAACTGGCGACCTCGATCCGGCGGAACCCGGCGCGGCTCAGCAGATCGACCAGCGCGATCTTTTCCGCCGTCGGGATCAGGCGTTTTTCGTTCTGCAACCCGTCACGCGGGCCGACCTCGAAAATCTCGACCGTCTCAGTCACCGTAATACTCCTTGAGATAGAGCTCTGCCGTGCCATCGACCGCCTCGGCTGCGCTGAAGGCCGGGCGAGCTTTCAGCCGGGCGATCCAGTCCTGAACGCGCGGCAAGCCGTCAAGCCGGACGAAACGCGCGCCGATCATGGCCGAAGATCCGACCATGATATCCGCCGCCGAGAAGCCATCGAGCAGATACTCGCCATGCAGGGCGGTCTCAACGCCCTCAAGCACGCGGCGCAGGCGCAGGGCTTCGAGCTTTTGCACAACGGGGCTGCGGTCGGCAGGGCGCAGGGCGATATGATGGAAGGTCAGCTGCGCCAGATGCTGCGCGATGGTCTCGCCGTAATGCAGCCATTCCAGATACTTGCCACGCTCAGGCGAGCCGGGTGCGCGGCCCAGAGCGGGTGCGCGGGTCTCGCACAGGTACTCCAGAATCGCGCCGGATTCGAACAGCGCGCCACCATCGACTTCCACCGCCGGAACGCGTCCGGCGGGCGAGAGCGCCAGAAACGCCGGATCACGCAGCGCCTTGCCGGCAAAGCTGTGATAGCGGACCTCGTGGTCCAGACCGGCCTCGTGCAGGAACCACAGGATGCGGAAACTGCGCGATTGTGGCGCATGGTGCAGGGTGATCATGGCGGCTCTCCTCTGCCCGTCAGTTGAGCGGGCGGCGCGGCGCGGCGCAAGGGTGACGTTACGAAGATCACACCAGCGGCGTCAGCACCACGTCGCGCAGCGCGACCTCGGGCGTGTCGCCCGCGACCAGCGCCACCTTGAGCGGCCGACCGGCGCGGTCGGTTACCGCCAGCGCCGGGCCATCGGGGGCCAGATGCGCGTCGCCCCAGCGCATCAGCGCCAGAATCACCGGGGCCAGCGCCCTGCCCTGCGCGGTCAGGGCATAACCGCTGCGGGCGCGCGCGCCCTCATCGCGGTAGGGAACGCGGGTCAGCAAGCCGTGCTCGACCAACCGCGCCAACCGCTGGGTCAGCACCGAGCGCGGGATGCCCATATCGGCACGCATGTCGTCAAAACGGGTCACGCCATAGAAAGCCTCGCGCAGGATCAGCAGCGTCCAGCGGTCGCCGATGACGTCCAGCGCGCGGGCAGCGCCGCAGCGCTCGACCGGCACCGGGGCGCGGCGGGCAGAGGAAGCTGAGTTTGCCATTCGGACTTATCCTGGCCTAATCTGAGTTCGGAAATCGGTATCAGATTGGGTAGGGAAAGTCATGGCCATCGAGGGTGGGTGTTATTGTGGCGCGTTGCGCTATTCGATCGAAGGCGAGATGCCGCGCGGAGGCCTGTGCTTTTGCCGTGCCTGCCAGCATGCCTCGGGCGGGGGGCCGAATGCCTTCGGACTGGTCGCACCAGAGCGCTTTGTCTGGACGCGCGGCCAGCCCGCCGTGTTCACCCATCCCGACAAGGCCGACGCCGTGACCCGCGCCTTTTGCCTCGCCTGCGGGACGCAGGTAAGCACGCAGCGGCCCGGTCAGCGGGCGGTGATTGTCAAGATCGGCACGCTGGACCGGGCGCAGGATTGGTCAGGGCCGGGCTTTGCGATCTACACCGCGCAGAAAGCCCCCTGGCACGTCCTGCCCGAGGGTTTGCCCGCGTTCGCGGATCTGCCACCGCGATAAACCGCGCCCGCGACGGAAAACGGGCGGCGACCAAGGTCACCGCCCGTTCCTGTAGTCTCTGCAAAGGGTTGGGTCAGAGACCCAGCAGACCGCGCACCTGCGTCAGCGCAGCGCCCAGCAGTTCGGGGTTGTCGCGCGCGCCTTCCAGCGCCCGACGGGCGGTGGCTTTGCGCAGCGCGCTCATATCGGACGCGTTGATCGCGGCGATGGCCTGATCATAGTCGAAGCCTTCAGCGGTGAAGAGCGTCTCCAGCGGCGGCGTCGCCTCTGCCTCGACAGCGGCCTCGGCTTCGACCGACGCTTCCGGCGCGGCGGCAGCTTCAGGTGCGGCGGCGGGGGCTGCGGCTTGCGGCTCAGCAGCGGGTGCCGGGGCGGTTTCAGCAGCGGGCGCGACGTCTTGCGCCGGGGCAGCAGCTTCGGGAGCTGCGGCTTCGGGTTCAGCGGCAGGAGCCGCCTCGGTCACGGGCGCAGTCTCGGTCACTGGCGCGGCTTCGACGACCGGTGCGTCAGCGGCCGGAGCGGTGTCGGTCACCGAATCGCGCAGACGCTCAGTTGCCTGGCTGACCGCATCGCCGACGGCGTCGCTGGCTTCCTGGCCGATGCCGGTGGCGTTCTGCACGGCGTCCGAGACGGCCTCGCTGACCGCGTCGGTCGCCGCATCCACGGCCTCGGCCGCGGTTTCGGTTGCATCGGCGCCGGTCTCAGCCGCCTCTTCCATTGCGTCCTGAACCGCCTGCGTTGCCGTTTCGAGCGCGGTCGGCTCTTCGGCCTCGGCCGGCGGCGGTGCGACAGGCTCAACCGGTGCGACGGGCGCAGCGGCAGGCTCGGGTGCGGGTTGCGGCTGCGGCCGCTCACGCGAAACCCAGATACCCAGTCCGGCCGCCAGAACGATCGCGGCAACGATCAGGAGCTTTTTCATGACTAATCCTCAAAAACGCACTTCACAGATGATGTGGCATTGCCGTGCCGCAAACGCAATCCCGACGGGCAGATTTCTGCCACGTTTGCAGGACCAATCACGCGCACCACCTCTTGCAACTGAGCCTCTGCAGGGCTATTTTGCGGCCCGATAGATCATAGAAGGAATTCAACCATAGCCCGCAGACCCCACAATGCCCCGCCCAGCCGCGACACCGGACCCCGCGTCAATGACCGGATCCGCGCGCCTGAGATCCGCCTGATTGGTGCGGAAGGCGAAAACGTCGGGGTGGTGACGCCCGCACGGGCGATGCAGATGGCCCAGGAACTGGGTCTGGATCTGGTTGAGATCTCGCCGAACGCGGCGCCGCCGGTTTGCAAGATCATGGATTTCGGCAAGTTCAAGTACGAACAGCAAAAGCGTGAGGCCGAAGCACGCAAGAAGCAAAAGATCATCGAGATCAAGGAAATCAAGTTCCGTCCGGGCACCGACACGCATGACTATGACGTCAAGATGCGCTCGGTCGAGAAGTTCCTCGGCGAAGGCGATAAGGTCAAGGTGACGCTGCGCTTCCGCGGTCGCGAAATGGCGCACCAGCAGCTGGGCATGGAATTGCTCAACCGGGTTGCGGCGGATGTGAACGAGATCGGCAAGATCGAGAACTTCCCGCGGCTGGAAGGCCGTCAGATGGTGATGATGATCGCCCCGCGCTGATCAGCTCTTTTGCCAAAGACCTCAAAACGCCGCCCCTTTTTGTGGGCGGCGTTTTCAATTCACCGCTCAGCCGCCTTCGGGTGCATTCAGCGGTACGGGCGAAACACCGGGAATCTGCGGGCGATAGCGCAGATCATCGGTCGACAGCGCATTGCCCAGACATTCAGAGCGTTCGCTCACCCGCGCCAGCAACACGCGCCGGCCGCGCATCGGCGTTCCCAGCATGATCCGGCGCAACACCGAGGCATGCCCACGCGCGCTGTCCACGAAGCGTGTCTGATCAACCAGCGCGGCGGCCGGTGTGCCCAGCGTCATCAGCGCATCATGGCTGCCCAAGGCGTCATAGGCCGCACTGACACAGCTGCCGACCGACTGTGCGCAGATGCTGCGGCACAGAGACGACAAGGGCGCCGCCGCATCGCTGGTTTCCAGCCAGCGTTGCAAGACCCCCTCCTCCAGCGTCTCGCCCATCATCAGCCATTGCGGATGGCCGGCTGGCACGAAAGAGGCGACCTCGGTCTGCCGCGCAGCGCCGGCTCGACGCCAGAGCAGATAGAGCATGTCCTGCGGCACGCTTTGCGGATCAAGCTGCGCCAGATCGGGATGACCGCGCGCCGACAGCACCATCAGCGCCTCGCGCGCGGCGCGGTCTTCGCCCAGTTCTTCGAATCGCAGCACAAGGTCAGAACCGCTGCGCACATTCAACAAGGCGACCCAGGCGTCGGCCAAAGGCACGTCGGGCGTTGCACGCAGCCAGCTTTGCCCAGACATGCCGCCGGGCAGGCGCAGCAGGCTGATACGCTGGTGGCGCGGCATTTGGGCCAGGAACGGCCCTTGCAGCGCGGGGGATTTGTCGATCACCCCCAGCAGGATGCGCGCGGCTGTGTTGCCCTCGACCGCAAGACGCGAGAATGCCGGCAGTGCGCTGGCCTCGTCATCGGCCAGCCAGGCGTCGAGCGCCTGCGTGAAGACGGCATCGGTTGCGCCGTCGAGCGGCGGCGGAGTCGTGGCAGGAACGGCCTGCGCCGCCAGGACCAGCCCCAGCACGGCGGCAAAGCGCGGTGCGGTACGGCCCAGAAAGCGAGTGAGGAAGCGGCAATCGGTCAAATGCAAACCTGGTGAAAGACGGCGGAAAGACACAGGAATCACCGGACCTAAAGGCCGGCCCCTGCCCGGATCACGAAAAATGCAGTGCCGACATCGGCACTGTGCGAACTGCACGCGGATTGTGCAATCGAATTATGCCCCGAAGCCCGCCCTGCGGTGTCATTCGCGCAAAACGGGCACCCATTGGGTGCCCGGAATTGCGCGGGGTATACCCGATGTCGCGGGGTCAGCCGCGAAGGCGGGTCACGACGTTGGACATCTCGGCGGCAGGCATGTAGCCGCGCAGCAGCTCGCCGCCCGTGCCATCTCCCATGACGAAGGTCGGCGTGCCGCTGATCTGCAGGCGTTGCGCCAGCGCGCGGTTCTCGTTGAGCACCTGATTGACCTCGGGGCTGTTCATCGCTGCCAGCGCAGGCTCGGCATCAAAGCCGATATCGGCGGCGATCGAGCGCAGATCGTCGGGCGTCACGCTGCCTTCCCACGCCATCAGCGCGTCATGCACGGCACCGTAGGCTTCATCCCCGGCAAGTTGCTGCACGGCGACGGCAAAGCGGCTCATGATTTCCGAATCCGGCCCCAGAATCGGCAATTCCTTGATGATCAGGCGAATGTTGCCATCAGCTTCCAGCATGGACAGAACCTCTGGCTGCGCGCGGCGGCAAAAGCCGCAGCGGTAGTCCATGAATTCCACCAGCGTGATGTCGCCATCAAGGTTGCCGGTGGCCCAGGAATGACCATCGTCAAAGATCGCCTCGGCGTTGATCTCGACCAGCGCCAGATCCATTTCGCCCTGCTGCGCCTGATTGCGGCGCTCGAATTCGGAGACAGCCTCGAAGATCACTTCGGGGTTTTCCATCAGATAGGCGCGCACTTCCGCACGGAAAGCCGAGCGCTCGCTGTCGCTCATCTGCATCGCAGTCGATTGCGCCAGAACCGGCGAGGCGAAGGTCAGGGCGGCAAGAGTTGCGGCGATAAGCGGCTGGCGGACCATGCGGAAAGGCTCCATTGTGCGAGGTTGCGGCACTTTGAGCGTCGGGACAGTCAGGATCAAGCCCCCAATCGCAGGGCCGCGTTAAGGCTGACCCAATCGTGAAGCGTCCGCCGTCGCTGTCTCTCGGCAGGGGATTCCCCCGACGGGGCTTTCGCGTTAGGAACGGGAAAACGACAGGAGAGCGGGCATGGCGCAGGGTTGGCGACGATTGCGGGCGGGTTTTCTGGTGCCCGTGGCTTTCGTCTGGGCGCTGTGCATGGCGCTTGCCCTGCCTGCCCCGGCGCAGGAACTGGGCGGATTGGCACGTCTGGACGGGGCCGTGACGCTTGAGGCCGGCTGGCGCAGCCTGTCGCTGTCGATCCCTATGACTCAGGCCGTGCCGTGGCGCACCCGACTGATGAGTGACCCGCCGCGCGCCATCGTCGATTTCCGCACGCTGGACTGGACGGGATTCGAACCTGCCTCCGTGCCGCTGCTCGGCGAGGCTGTGGCGCTGCGCGTCGGCAATGCTGGCGGCGGCTGGTCGCGGCTGGTGATCGAACTGAACCGCCCGATGGGGTTTGCGCAAGCCGGTCTCGCCACCGATCAGGAAACCGGCGCGGCCGTTCTGTCGATTGCGCTGTCGCCGCTGTCAGACACCAGCTTTGCTGCGCAGGCCTCGGCTTTGGCCGCGACCGATGGCGCACCGGGTCCGAATGTTTTGCGCGCGGCGACCGATCGGTTGCCGCTGGGCCAGCGCCCTACCCGCGTGGTGCTCGACCCCGGACATGGCGGCGTCGATCCCGGCGCGATCCATGAGGGCGTGACCGAAGCCTCGATCACCCTGACCTTCGCGCGCGAACTGGCCGAGGCCCTGCGCCGCACCGGGCGCTATGAGGTCGTGCTGACCCGTGACAACGACACTTTCATCTCGCTTGAAGGCCGCATCACGGTAGCGCATTCCACACAGGCCGATGTGTTCTTGTCCCTGCACGCCGATGCGCTGGAGGATGGTCAGGCCGTCGGTGCCACGCTCTACACGCTGGCCCAATCCGCCACCGATGCCGCCGGGGCCGCGTTGGCAGAGCGTCATGACCGCGACGACATGCTGGGCGGCGGGGTTGATCTGACCGGGACCGATGACGCCGTTGCCTCGGTCCTTATGGACCTCGCGCGCGCCGAAACCGGCCCGGCCACCGACCGGCTGGCCCGCGCGCTGGTTGGCGCGATCCGCGGCGCGGATCTGCGTATGCATCGGCACCCGTGGCAACAGGCGGCGTTTTCGGTGCTCAAATCCCCTTCGGTGCCCTCGGCGCTGTTGGAGATCGGGTTTCTGTCCTCGGACCGCGACCGCGAACGGCTGCGCGATCGTGCGTGGCGCACCAGCATGGAACAGGCTCTGGTCGGCGGGCTGGACGCCTGGGTCGAGGCCGAGGTGGCCCAGCAGGCCCTGCGGTTGCGCTGACGGCATCACCTCTACGCGATTTCCTGCCCCTGTAGCGTCGGCAGGTTTTGACCCCTGACACTTGAGTGTATAGACGGGGCCAAAGACCTGATCCTACCCCTGCCGGAGCTGCCAGTGACCCGAGCCATTCTGTCCTTCTTCGGCGGCCTGTTCAGCTTTTTGCTGCTGAGCATGGTGTTTGGTGCACTGACGGTGGGCGGGGTGATCTGGGTCTATACGCATGATCTGCCCTCGACCGAGCAGCTGGCGAATTACTCACCGCCGATGATCTCGCGGATTTACGCGGGTGAAGGGCAGATGATGGACGAATTCGCCCGCGAACGGCGCCTTTTCACCCCCATCGAAGACATCCCGCCCTTGCTGCGCGATGCGTTCATCTCGGCCGAAGATCGCAATTTCTACGAGCATTCGGGCTTTGACCCGCTGGCCATCGTCGCGGCGTTCCGCGATGCCGTGATCTCACGCGGGCGCAATCTGCGTGGGGCCTCGACCATCACCCAGCAGGTGATGAAGAACTTCCTGCTGTCCTCGGACCGCACGGGCGAGCGGAAAATCCGCGAGATCATTCTGGCGTGGCGGGTCGAGCAATCGCTGAGCAAGGACGAGATCCTTGAGCTGTATCTCAACGAGATTTTCCTCGGCCAGAACTCGTTCGGTGTGGCCGCTGCCGCGCAGACCTATTTCAACAAGACCCTCGAAGAGCTGTCGCTTGAGGAAATGGCCTTCCTCGCCTCGCTGCCGCAGGCCCCGTCCGAATACCACCCGGTCCGCGCCCGTGAGCGCGTCACGGCGCGGCGCAACTGGATTCTGGGGCAGATGGCCGAAAACGGCTATATCACCACCGACGAGGCCGAAGCCGCGCAAGCGCGCCCGTTGTTGTCGGTACAAGGCGGCGACATCCCGTCCTTCCGCGAAAGCCTTCCCGAGCGCGATTACTTTTCTGACGAGATCCGCCGCCAACTGTCGACGACCTTTGGTGAAGAGGAATTCTTTACTGGTGGCCTGACCATCCGCGCCACGGTGAACCCCGGCCTGCAGGTCACCGCCGCGCATGCCCTGCAGCGCGCGCTTGAAGACTACGACCGGGGCCAAGGCGAATGGCGCGGCACCGGCATCGCGCTGGACAGCGATGCACTGGCGGATGAGGACAGCTGGCGCACCGCGCTGGCGGAAACCCGGCTGGCCCGCGACATCACGCTGGACAACCCGTGGCACCCCGCGGTGGTGCTGGACGTCACCCCCGACCGCGCCCGTGTCGGCATCGAAGGCATCCCCGAGATCGGCCAGATCGACCGGCCCGACATTGACTGGCTGCCGGGCTCACTGGCCGATACGCTGAACGTCGGCGACGTGGTCTATGTGCGCGCCGTGACGTCGAACAGCGACGGCAGCTTCCAGCGCTGGTCCCTGCGCCAGATCCCCGAAGCTCAGGGGGCGTTCATGGCGATGGACGTGAACACCGGGCGGGTGATCGCCATGCAGGGCGGGTTCAGCTATCAGGTTTCGGGCTTCAACCGCGCGACACAGGCGATGCGTCAACCCGGCTCGTCGTTCAAGCCCTTTGTCTATGCCGCGGCGCTGGATTCGGGCTTTACCCCCGCCACGATCATCATCGACGCCCCCATCGAGATCGACACCGGCGAAGGCATCTGGCGGCCCAACAACGCCGGTCACGATTACCTTGGCCCAACGCCGATGCGCACCGGGATCGAGCAATCGCGCAACCTGATGACCGTCCGGCTGGCGCAAGAGGTCGGCATGGATGTGGTCGCAGGCTATGCCGAGCGGTTCGGCGTTTATGACAGCTTGCAACCCTTCCTCGCCAACTCGCTGGGCGCGCAGGAAACCACGTTGTTCCGGGTTGTCGCCGCCTATGCGATGTTCGCCAATGGCGGCGAGCGCGTGGAGCCGACGCTGGTGGACCGGGTGCAGGACCGCTGGGGCCGCACTGTCTATCGCCACGACCAGCGCCGCTGCGTGGAATGCGCCGAGCCGGATCTGCCCGCCGGTCAGGCCCCGTGGATCGCTTCGCAGCGTCAACGGGTGATGGACCCGATCACCGCCTATCAACTGACCTCGATGCTGCAGGGCGTCGTGCAGCGCGGCACGGCGTCGGGCGCGATCCGCCTGCCGGTGCCGGTGGCAGGCAAGACCGGCACCACCAACGACGCGCGCGATGTGTGGTTTGTCGGCTATACCTCGACCATGGTGGCGGGTTGCTACATCGGTTTTGACCGGCCCCGGTCGCTGGGCCGTCGGGCCTCGGGCGGCGGGCTGTGCGCGCCGGTGTTTCAGGAATTCATGACGCAGGCCATTCAGGAATACGGCGGTGGCCGCTTCGCCGTGCCGCCGGGTGGTCATTTCATCTCGATCGACCGCCATACCGGCGAACGGGTGCCCGACGGATCGGGCGGCGACGTGGTGGCCGAGTATTTCCGCGATGGCGAAGAGCCGGTCTTCGGCATCGACGCGCTGATCGACGGCGGGTTTGCCATGGGCATGTCCCTGCCGGTGTTTGAACCCGACGCTGTCAACGACCTGTTGGTGACCGAGGACGGCACCGAGATCCCGGTGGATCAGGGCCAGATCCCCGTACCGGCGACCTCGGATTTCGGTACGCTCAGCGCGGGCGGATTGTACTGAGAATGCGCTCCCTTACCGATGTCACCCCGACACGCGCCGATCTTGAACGCCTGAGCCGCGACGGCGAGCCGGTCACGCTGACCAGTTGCGATCTGGACGGGATGGATCTGGCTGGCCTCGACCTGACCGGCTGGGAATTCGAGCGCTGTACGCTCAAGGGCACCGTGTTCAACGGCGCGCGGCTGGAAGGCGCGCGGTTTGCCGGGTGCCGGGCGGCGGGCTCCAGCTTTGTCGGCGCCGATCTGCTGGATGGCAGTATCGAAGGCGGCGATTTCAGCAACGCCAACTTCCGGGGCACGACCCTTACCGACGTCAAGATCAGCCGCTGCAAGATGACCGGTGCCGATCTGACCGATGTGCAGGCCATCGGGCTCGCGTTGGAAGACGTGTTGCTGGTGCTGGCCGTGCTGCCGAAGCTGTCGTTTCGCAAAAAGACCCTGACGCGGGTCGATTTCAGCGATGCCGACATGCGCGCCTGCGACTTTCGCGAAGCGGTGCTGGACGAATGCTCGCTGCGCGATGCGCATCTGGTCGATTGCCGGTTCGAGGATGCCGATCTGCGCGGGGCCGATCTGGGCGGCGTCAAGCTGACCGATGCGCGCCGGTTCAAGGGCGCGCTGATCTCGAAGGCGCAGGCCGCCGATCTGCTGGGTCAGCTGGGGCTGCGGGTGATGTAAGGGCGTCAGCCCTTGCGCTCGATCACCCGCGCCGGGTTGCCGACCACGACCGCACCGGGGGCAACATTGCGCGTCACCACACTGCCCGCGCCCACCACAGCCCCGTCGCCAATCGTCACGCCCGCCAGAATGATCGCGCCGCCGCCGATCCAGACGCGATTGCCTAAGGTCACGGGGTGCGCCACCTCCAGCCCCTCGACATTGCGTTTGACCGGGTCCTGATGGTGCTCGGCGCAGTAGATCTGCACATTCGGCCCCAGCTGGCACTGATCGCCGATCGTCACTTTTGCCGTGTCCAGAATGGTGCAGCCCGCGTTCAGAAACACCTGATCGCCAAGGTGGATGTTGATCCCGTAGGCGCAGTGAAACGGTGCCTCGATGATCGCGTTTCGGGCGGTGATCAGCGCCGCCAGCTTCGGCCCGATGGGACCGCGCTCGTCCGGCGGCAACGTGTTGTGCTGATGTACTGCCGAGCGTGCGACAACACGCAGCGCCTCCAGCTCATCATCGAGGCAGGTGTACCAGTCCCCCGCCTCCATCTTCTGCCGCTCGGTTTTCATCCCTGCCCCGCTGTCAGACGCCCTCGCCCACAAAGGCCTTTTCGACCACGTATTCCTTGGGATCGCTGTTCGCGCCCTCCCCCAGACCGAAGCCCTCAAGCACCGCCTTCACATCGACGTTGAACGCCAGCGAGCCGCAGACCATCGCGCGGTCATGCGCGGCGTCCATCGGCGGGATGCCCAGATCGGCAAACACCTTGCCCGAGGTCAGGTTGTCGGTGATCCGGCCCTGATGGTGGAAGTCTTCCCGCGTGGTGGTCGGGTAGTAGAGCAGCTTGCCCTCGACCATTTCACCGATCAGCGGATCGTCCTTCAGGCTTTCGACCAGCTGACGGCCGTATTCCAGCTCTTCCACCGTGCGGCAGGTGTGCATCATCACCACCTGCTCGAATTTCTCATAGGTTTCCGGGTCGCGCATCAGCGAGGCGAACGGGGCCAGCCCGGTTCCCGTTGCCAGGAACCACACACGCTTGCCCGGCAATAGCGCGTCATGCACCAGCGTGCCGACCGGCTTGGGTCGCAGGATGATCTCTTGCCCCACCTCGATGTGCTGCAGTTTCGAGGTCAGCGGCCCGTCGGGCACCTTGATCGAATAGAACTCCAGCTCGTCATCCCAGCTGGGCGACGCAATGGAATAGGCCCGCAGCAAGGGTTTACCGTTCTCGCCCATCAGCCCGATCATCACGAATTCACCCGAGCGGAACCGCAGGCTGCGCGGCCGCGTGCAGCGGAAGGAGAACAGCGCATCGGTCCAATGCGTCACCGCCGTCACGGTCTGCGCATCGGGCAAGGTCTTGATCTGCGGGGCGGGAGCGGCGTCGGACATGCTGCGGCCTCTTGTAAGGGTCTGTGGCGCTCATAGGCCGGATTGCGCAAAAACGAAAGCCCGGACGCGGCGTTCAGCGATGCTCTGCGTCGTCGCGACGCAGCGCTGCGGGCTGCGACGGCACCCAGATTCCGCGCCGTGGTATCGGTTGCCACGCGCTGTCCAGCCGCCAGTGTTCGGCAGGCTGGCGGCTCGCCTGGGCATGGTCCAGCTCAACCTCGCTGAACCCTGAACAGCGGATCAGCGTGTAAGCCCGCGCCAGCACCGCGCCATGCGCCCTGAGCCGCCCGTCATACCCTGCCGCCCGGATCGCATGCGCCAGATCCAGTGCCGCCAGATCACCGAAATGCCGTAACCGGATGCGTACCAACTCAAGGCGGGGAAGCAGCATTGCCAGCCGTGCCCAGTCCCGTGCGCCCAGCTCCGGCGACGACAGATCAACCCCCACCCCATCCGGCCAATCCGTCAGTGCCGCCAAGGGCACGTAGCCTGCGTGCCAGTCGTCCGGCACGAATGTCTTATCCTTCACCAAAACCGTCATGCGCCTGCTCCACCCTTGATGAAGATCCCAGCATGCCCGAGCCGCAGGCAGGCGGATATGATACGGATCAAGTTAACGCATCAACCTGCCAGAATACGCTCAGCCCCCAGCCAGCCCATCAGGATCGCGGGTGCGTTGGTATTGCCGCCGATCAGCGTCGGAAACGCCGAGGCATCGCAGACACGCAGGCCTTCGACGCCACGGACCTTCAGATCGGCATCCACGACGCTGGTCGCCGGATCCGCGCCCATCCGCGCCGTGCAACTGGGGTGATAGACCGTGCCCGAGCGCTGACGGAAGTCATCGATCAACGCCGCGTCACTGGTGATCTGAGGACCGGGTCGCAATTCCTCGGCGATCAGATCGGCGATGGGCTTTTGCGCCGCGATATGGCGGATGAATTTGACCGCCGCCAGCATCTCGGCCACGTCCTGCTCGGTCGAGAACGCATTGGCGATGATGCGCGGCGCGGCAAAGGGATCGCTCGACGCCAGCTCGATCCGTCCCCGGCTGGTGGGGCGGCAGTTCGACAACCCGATGCTCAGGCCCGGAAACGGATCGGGGCTGAGGATCGGGCGCTCACCCTCACGCGGCATGAGGGTTGAGAATGCCTGAAAATAGAGCTGCATGTTCGGGCGGACGAGTGATGGATCTGTACGAAAGAAACCGCCGCCGTGGTTGATCGACACCGACAGCGGGCCGCCCCGCGTCAGAAGATAGCGCATGCCGACCAACGCCTTGCCCCACCATGGGCGCAAGATGTCATTCATCGTCGGCACGGTCATGCGGTAGGTATAATTGATGCCCTGATGGTCATTCAGATGCGCGCCGGCATTGGGCTGATCGTGCAGCACCGCGATGCCCTGTGCGCGCAGATCCGCCGCCGGGCCGATGCCCGACAGCATCAAGAGCTGTGGCGTGTTGATCGCGCCGCCCGACAGGATCACCTCTCCGGCCCGCGCCTGATGCAGCGCGCCCTTCCAGCGGTATTCGACGCCCACGGCACGCTTGCCCTCGAACATCACCCGCGTCACCTGCGCCTTGGTGCGCAGCGCGACGCGCCCCGACTTGAGCGCCGGCCGCAGGAAAGCCCGCGCGACCGAATTGCGCCGGCCGTCCTTGATGGTCAGCTGATACGTGCCGCTGCCCTCCTGACTCTCGCCGTTGAAGTCGGCATTGTGCGGCAGCCCGGCTGCCTCGCAGGCTGCAATATAGGGCGCGACCAGCGGATGCGCAGCATCCCGGCTGGAACGGATCGACAAAGGCCCGCCCTGCCCGCGCCAATGGTCGGCACCGTCGGCATTGTCCTCGATCGCGCAATACGCTGCGCGCGCCGCCTCCCAGCCCCAGGCGGACGATCCCGTCGCCGCCTGCCAGTCATCGTAATCACTGGAATGCCCGCGTATCCAGACCATCGCGTTGATCGACGACGACCCGCCCACCACTTTGCCGCGCGGCCAGTAGTCGCGCTGATTGTTCAGGCCGGGGTCTGGCTCGGTCCGGTAGCCCCAGTTAACGGCAGGATCATAGAAGAGTTTGCCGTAACCCAACGGCATATGGACATAAAACCGCCGGTCACTGACCCCGGCTTCCAGCACCAGCACGCGCCGCCCGGCGTCGGCCAGTCGCGCCGCCAACACTGAACCCGAAGAGCCCGAGCCCACAATCACATAGTCGAATGTCCCATCCATGGCGGCCTCCGCTTGGGTTTGGCGTTACTGAAACGTCATGTCTGCGCGGCCCGCAAGGGGGGCTCCTGCTGGACGCAGGGTTGCCGCGAGGGTACACCTGTCGGGCGAACCGGAGATGCGCCCATGACCCGACCCGATCTCGACCCGCTCGACCGCAAGATCCTGATGGAACTGCAAGAAGACGCGAGCCAATCGCTCGACGACATCGCCCGCAAGGTCGGCTCGTCCAAGACCCCGGTGTGGAACCGCATCCGCAAGATGCGTGAGCAAGGCGTGATCGGTCGGCAGACCGTTCTGCTGGATCCCGAAGCGCTGGGGCTCGAGGCCTGCTTTTTCGTGCTGGTGCGCACGGCGGATCATGACCCTGAATGGCAAGACCGCTTCCTCGGCTCCGTCCGTGCCCGGCCCGAGGTGATGGAGGCGCACCGGCTGGCGGGGGATATCGACTATATCCTCAAGGTCCGCGTGACCAACGCCCGCGCCTATGATGCCTTCTATCAGGCGCTGATCAGAGACGTGAAAATCCACAACGTCACCGCGCTTTTGTCGATGGAAGAGATCAAATCGACCACGATCCTGCCCGTGTGAGACGCGGCACAGTAAGGGGGGCCTTGCCCCCCTCTGCGGCATGCGCCGCATTCACCCCCCAGGATATTTAAGGACAGATGATAAGGCTTTGTTAACCTTGATTATCATCTGTCTCTAAATATCCACGGGGGTTTCCAAAGGGGGCCCGTGGGTCCCCTTTGGCGAGGGGGGGTCGGGGGGGCGAGCAGCCCACCCGACACGCGCGCTTAGCCGAAGGCGTCTGGCTCACTCGCCTTGCGCTGGTCGACATAAGCCTGCAGCGCTTCGGCGATCGCGGGGTCCAGCGAGGGTTCCTGATAGTCGCGCAGCTGCTTTTTCACCCGCACATTGGCCAGCGTCGCGGAATCGCGCCCGCCTTCGTCTTCCCAGGTCTCATACGGTTTGTAGTCCAGCACATCCGAGCGCCAGAAGGCGGTCTTGAAGTTGTTCTGCGTGTGCTGGCAGCCCAGATAGTGACCGCCCGGCCCCACTTCGCGGATCGCGTCCATGGCCTGCCCGTTGTCATCCATCGACACGCCCTTGGCGATGTGATGCAGTGCGCCCAGCTGGTCCGCATCCAGCACAAATTTCTCGTACGACGAAACCAACCCACCCTCAAGCCAGCCGCAGGCGTGCAGCATGAAGTTGACGCCCGACAAGAGCGCCATGTTCAGCGTGTTCGCCGTTTCATAGGCCGCCTGCGCGTCGGGCAGCTTCGAGCCGCAGAACGACCCGCCCGACCGGTACGGCAGCCCCAGACGGCGGGCCAGTTGCCCCGCACCATAGGTGATATGCGCCGCTTCCGGCGTGCCGAAGGTCGGCGCGCCCGAGTTCATGTCGATCGAGGTCACAAAGGCCCCGAAGATCACCGGCGCACCCTTGCGGATCAGCTGGCTATACGCCACGCCCGCCAGCACCTCGGCCAGAACCTGCGTCAGCGTGCCCGCCACCGTCACCGGCGCCATCGCGCCGCCAACGATAAACGGCGAGATGATCGCCGCCTGATTGGCGCGTGCATAGACCTCAAGCGCCCCCATCATCACGCCATCAAAGGTCAGCGGCGAGTTGATGTTGATCAGCGAGGTCATCACTGCGTTCTGGTCGACGAAGTCGTTGCCGAACAGGATCTTGGACATCGCCACCGAATCCTCGGCGCGCACGGGCTCCGTCACCGAGCCCATATAGGGCTTGTCGGACAGCGTCATATGCGCCTGCAGCATGTCCAGATGGCGCTTGTTCACCGCGATGTCGGTCGGCTCGCAGACCGTGCCGCCCGAGTGGTGCAGCCACTTGGACATATAGCCCAGCTTCACGAAATTGCGGAAATCCGCGATCGTGGCATAGCGCCGGCCGCCTTCGAGGTCCCGCACGAAGGGCGGGCCATAGACCGGTGCGAGCACCAGCGACTTGCCGCCGATCTCGACATTGCGCTCAGGATTGCGGGCGTGCTGGGTGAAGCGCGAAGGTGCTGTCTTGCACAATTCGCGGGCCAGACCCCGGGGGATGCGCACGCGTTCACCCTGCACATCGGCCCCGGCTTCGCGCCACAGCGCCAGTGCGCCGGGGTTGTCGACGAAGTTGACGCCGATTTCCTCAAGCACGGTGTCGGCGTTATACTCGATGATCTCGAGCGCCTCTTCGTTAAGGATCTCGAAGTTGGGGATCTTGCGCTCGATGAATTTGGCGGTCTCGATGGACACCGCTGTCCGCTCGGCCCGCCGTGCGGCTCCGCCGCCGCCTCGGGTCCGACGCTCGCCCCTGACTTCATTCATCGCTCTGGCTCCGAAAAAATGGATCTGGGGCTGAGAAATAGGGCCAAGCCCCGCCGAGGGATCAGCCGGAAGCGCCCTTTGGGGGCGAAAGGCGACATTGGTGGCGCGCCGCTCTCAGCGACGGGCGCGCAGGATCCTCTGCCAGAGCGTGCCGCCAAGGTAATGACCCGCGACGAAATAGCCGATCATCACGGCAAAGAGCATGACCGCGGGCATGCCAGACAGGCTGAAGCCGCTCTCGGTCACGTTACCGGTCAGCTTGGCAATGACATAGCCGCCGACGGCGAAGATGGTGAAGAAATCGAGAATCGCGGCAAGGATGATTCTCCAGGTTGCGGGGGCGGTGCTCATAAGGCGGACTCTTTCGTTTGGGGTTTCGCGTCAGCGACGCATAGCGCGCCCGCTGCGGCAAGCCCAGCACCGCTTAGCCCTTGCGACGCGCGCGGATCTGGCTGAACGGCCCGAGGAGAGCTTGTTTTCTGCGCTCATAAGCCCCACCAGATCCGCCCACAATGCCGAACGCGCGCGCGCCCCCTTGCGTCGGTCGGGCGGCTTGCCTAAAGGCTTTCCATGACCCAGCACAGCCATGACCGCCTCCTCATCATCGATTTCGGCAGCCAGGTGACGCAGCTGATTGCGCGCCGCCTGCGCGAGCTGAATGTCTATTGCGAAATCCACCCGTACCAGAAGGTGACCGACGCCTTCCTGGCCGAGTTCGCGCCGAAAGCGATCATCTTCTCGGGAGGCCCCGATTCGGTGACGCGTGAGGGCTCTCCGCGTCCGCCGCAAAGCGCCTATACGATGGGCGTGCCGATACTGGGCATCTGCTATGGCCAGCAGGTCATGATGCAGGATCTGGGCGGGATCGTCGAAGCGGGGCAAAGCCACACCGCCGAATTCGGCCGCGCCTATGTCAAGCCGACCGAACTGAAGACCGACCTCTTCAACGGCTGGTTCCTGGACCCCAACGGGCGCGAGCAGGTCTGGATGAGCCACGGCGACCACGTCGCCAAGCTGGCGCCGGGCTTTGACGTCTATGGCACCTCGTCGGGTGCGCCTTTCGCGATGACCGCCGATCTGGAGCGCCGCTTCTACGCCGTGCAGTTCCACCCTGAGGTCCATCACACGCCCAACGGCGCGACGCTTTATGCGAATTTCGTCAAGCTGGCCGGGTTCACCGGCGACTGGACGATGGGTGCCTACCGCGAAGAGATGATCCAGAAGATCCGCGATGAGGTCGGCGACAAGAAGGTGATCTGCGCGCTGTCGGGTGGCGTGGACAGCTCGGTTACCGGCATTCTGCTGCACGAGGCCATCGGCGATCAGCTGACCTGCGTGTTCGTGGACCACGGCATGTTGCGGCTCAATGAGGCCGAGCAGGTCGTCGCGATGTTCCGCGAGAATTACAACCTGAACCTGATCCACGCCGACGAATCCGATCTGTTCCTGAACGCGCTCGAAGGGGTTTCCGACCCTGAGGTCAAGCGCAAGACCATCGGCAAGCTGTTCATCGACGTGTTCCAGAAATACGCCAATGAGATCGAGGGTGCCGAGTTTCTGGCGCAAGGCACGCTCTACCCCGACGTCATTGAATCGGTGTCGTTTTCCGGCGGCCCCTCGGTCACGATCAAGTCGCATCACAACGTCGGCGGCCTGCCTGAGAAGATGGGCTTGAAACTGGTCGAACCGCTGCGCGAGCTGTTCAAGGACGAGGTCCGCGCGCTGGGAACCGAGCTGGGCCTGCCCGCCTCGTTCATCGGGCGTCACCCCTTCCCCGGTCCGGGTCTGGCGATCCGCTGCCCCGGCGAGATCACCCGCGAAAAGCTGGACATCCTGCGCAAGGCGGACGCGATCTATATCGACCAGATCCGCAAGCACGGCCTCTATGACGACATCTGGCAGGCTTTCGCTGCGATCCTGCCCATGCGCACGGTCGGCGTGATGGGCGATGGGCGCACCTATGACTTTGCGTTGGCGCTGCGGGCGGTGACCTCGGTCGACGGAATGACCGCCGATTACTACCCGTTCACGCATGAGTTTCTGGGCGAAACCTCGACCCGGATCATCAACGAGGTGCAGGGCATCAACCGGGTGTTCTATGATTGCACCTCGAAGCCGCCGGGCACGATCGAACTGGAATGACCAACGCAAAAAGCCCCCGCAATCGCGGGGGCTTTTCGTTTAGGGTCAGGCGCTTACATCGGCGGGAGCGCGAAGAACATTGTCTCGCCCGAATGATCGTCAACGCCGTCGTTGTCGGTGGCGGTCCACATCGTGCCATCGGCCGCGATGGCCAGACTTTCGACCTTGTCGAGCACATAGCCGCCGGTCGCGGTCAGATGCGGCAGCAGATCCACCACCAGCTCAGGCGTCACCACTGGCAGTTCGCTGCCCAGAGGCGCGGCGACCAGTTGCGACAGCGGGATGCGCATCACCTGCTTGATCGCGGCATTGGCGCCCAGCTGGTTGTCGCGTTCGACAACATAGACATAGTCTCCATGGACAGTAATTTCGCTCAACCCCACCCAGCCGCGCGCGGGCGTCGTGAGCGGGTAGTGAACGGCGCCCCAGTCGCCAGTTGCCGGGGTATAGGCGACCAGCTTGACCAAGCCCGCCGGATCGTCGCCCCATTCGCGCTGAACGGCCATCCAGAGCGTTCCGTCGATCAGGGTGACGCCCTCGAACCCGAAGCGGGTCTCGTGGGTCAGTAAGGCCTCGGGCAGCGTAACCTCTTCCAGGATCGCGCCATCGGCACCGACGTGAACCAGCGCATGCGGCACATCGCGGTCGGTGCGACCCTCGCTGGCCAGCCAGAAACCGCCCTGCCCGTCCAGCGTGATGCCTTCCAGATCCAGATGCTGCGCCGCTTCGCCGTCGCGGGTCACACGGATCGCGCGGGTGATGTGGGCGGGCTGTTGCGCGGGGTCGATCACGAAGATCGTCGGCTGCGCGCCATAGGCGCTGTCGTTGACGGCATAGAGCATCCCGTCGTCCGACGCGACCATGCCCGAGATCGCGCCCCATCCGATCAGTTCGTCGGCTCCGGCCGAGGTCAGCTGCGGATAGGCCGCAGGCGCGTCCTGCAGCGCGTAGATCATCACATGCGAGCGGGCGGCGCCGTCCTGACCCAGATCGGCCTCATTCGCGGTGACCAGCAGGTTGCGCGACGGGATCGGCAGCACGCCTTCGGGCGCGATGCCTGAGGGCAGCAACTGGCGCAGCACCGGCGCGGCGGGGTCGGTCACGTCATAGACGCCGATCACGCTGCCACGCTCGGAGCCGACAAAGATCATCGGCGTGCCGTTGAACGTCCCCGCCGCGATGGCTTCCAGCTCGGTGCCCTTCTTGCCTGAACGGCCCTCAGGGTAGTGGCCGATCTCGATGATCGCATGCTCAAGGCTGGAGCCGCTCCCATACGTCACCCCGCCGTCGCGATCAAAGATCGTCCAGCTACGGCTGCCGCCGTTCCAGTCGCCCTCGTTCGCGATGGCGACGTGGTCGGCGTCAACCCAGGCGATCTCGTCGGGTTCGCGCAGGCGGGTGATCGTCTGATCAAAGACCAGTTGGCCGTCCTTGGCGGTATCGACATTCTCGGCCGTCGCCTCGCCCGCGCTGAAATGCGACAGCACGGCGCCGGTACGGTCCATGATGACGATGTGGTTGTTTTCTTGCAGCGTCAGGGCAATCTCGCCCGCGTCGTTGATCGCGACGAATTCCGGCTCGGGATCTTCCGCGCCGATCTCGGCCAGCCCAGTCACATCCGCGCGGATCATCGCGGCGCAGTCCACGGCACCGTCGGTCATCGGCAGGATCGCGACCCAGCCGCCGGGCATCTGCGGCAAGCCGCCGTCGCCCAGATCTTCGTCACGCTCGTTCTCGATCGCGACGGCAAGGAAGCTGGCGTCCGGCGCAATGGCGACCGAGTCCGGCTGCCCGCCCAGATCACAACTGTCGGTGATCGCGCGGGTGGCGACATCGACGCTCAGCAGCGCGCCGCCGGTCTCGACATAGCTGGCCGAGGTGTTCACCGCGACATAGGCCACCGCACCCGCGATCCCGACCGAGGTCGGCTCGCCGTCCAGCGCCAGCGCGCCCAAGGGGAGCGGCTGCGCGGGGTCGGTGATGTCGACAAAACCCAGCGAACCGGCGGGGCTGTCAGTATAGACCAGCGTCAGGCCATCTGCCGTGGCGGCGATGATTTCGGACGAGGTTTCCTCGGCCTCAGGCAGGTTCAGGGCAACCGCGAAAGACGCGATCCGGTTGAAGTTCATCTGCTGAGCGACGGCAGGCACGGCCACCACGGCGAGCAGCGCGGTCGAGGCCAAGAGGCGGGCGGGCATGGAATTCTCCCTTGAGAAGTGACTGAGCGTGCGCTAGCCCTCGCGCGTCACGGAAGCGCAACGTTTCAGTGACGCTTCGATGACAGGACGTGACGACATGGCAATCCGACTGACCGGCAAACTGATCTGTGCCACCGACGAGCAAGCCGCCCTTGTGCGCGAGTACTTGCCCGAGCATATCCGCTTGAGCCGCACCGAACCCGGCTGCCTTGAATTCGAGGTAGATCATCAGGGTTCGATGATCTGGAGCGTGGATGAGCGCTTTGTCGATCGCCCGTCCTTCGAGGCGCATCAAGCACGCACCAAGGCGAGCGTCTGGGGGCAGATGACCGCCGACATCGCGCGCGAATACGAGATAAGCGAGACCTAACGCGGCGGGTTTCCGCCCAAAGAATGGGCTTCACGGCGCGCGCGGAAACCTGACCGGCCTGACCTGCGTTTTCTCTCCAAACCTCAGGCCAACAACTGGCCAAACATTTGGAGAGCACCGATGAGTAGCACCCCCTTTCCCCCGTTCGATCTGGAAGCCAAACGCGGCGAGCCCGGCTTGCGCAAGCTCCCTGCAGGCACGCCCGGGCTGGCCGCATGGTTCGCCCGCCGGATGAGGCCGCAAGTTCACTGAGCCGACAACGGCCTGCGCGGCTGCGGCAACGCGGGCGGCTGTTGGGCTCGCCATCATCCTGCGTACTGCGCGCCATTACTGCACCTGTGCATCAATTTGATGCGGCTATCCGGCTTTTATGATAGGCGGTTTGAGCGGACGACTCGCACGTCACCGCCGGATTGACGCAGCCAGGATGCCACATGACAGCCATAGACACCGCCCCGCACCGCCCTTCAGCGAACCTTTACCTGCTGATGATCGGGCAGGCGCTGGCCGGGGCCTTGCCTCCGATCATGGTTTCGCTGGGCGGGCTGATCGGTGCGATGCTGGCACCCTCTCCCTATCTGGTGACGCTGCCGGTCTCGATGTTTATGGTCGGCACCTGTATCGCCACCCTTCCCGCCGCGATGCTGTTCCAGCGCTTTGGCCGCAAGCCGATCTACATCCTCGGCTCGCTGGTCGCGGTCTGCGGCGCGTTGCTCTGTGCTTTGGGGGTGTTCATCGGCTCGTTTGGCCTGTTCTGCTTTGGGGCGCTGATGTTCGGGCTGAACATCGCCTGCGTGCAAAGCTACCGCTTTGCCGCGCAACAGGCGGTCGCGCCGGAGTACCGCGCCCGTGCAGTGTCGATGGTGTTACTGGGCGGAATCGGCTCGGCCATTCTGGGCCCTCAGATCGCCATTCATTCCAACGACATGATCATCGGCGCGCCGTATGTGGCGGCGTTTCTGGGTCAGGCGATGCTGGCAGCGGGCACGCTGCCCTTCCTGATCGGCCTGCGCCTTCCACCGATGCCCGAGCGCACAGCCGCCTCACGCGCCACGCATACCGGGCGTTTCAACCTGCCGCCACTGACCCGCGCCTATATGATCGCGGTGGTCTGCGGGGCCTTCGCCTATGGCTCGATGACCTTCACGATGACCGCCGCCCCGCTGGCGATGATCGCCTGCGGCTTTACAGCGGGCGACGCGGCGCTTGGCATCCAGTGGCACATTCTGGCGATGTTCGGGCCGAGCTTTTTCACCGGACGGATCATTGACCGCCATGGCTACAGGCCGGTGATGGTGGCGGGGATCGTTCTGGTGGTGATTGGTGCGGTCTTTGCGCTGTCAGGCGAGGCGCGCTGGAATTTCTGGACAACGCTGGTGTTTCTGGGCGTTGGCTGGAACTTTGCCTATACCGGCTCGACGGTGATGATCGCCCGCGCCTCGGCAGCGGCGGGGTCTGTGGCGTTGCAGGGGCTGGCCGATTTCCTGATCTTCGCCTTTGTCGCCGCCGCCTCGCTGTTCGCAGGCGTGCTGTTTGCGCTGAGCAGCTGGGCTGTGCTCAACATCACCGTGCTGATCGCCCTGGCCTTGGTGCTGGGGCTGGTGACGCTGGATCACCGAAACGCCACCCGGCAGGCCTGATCCCGAAAGCGGCACGCGATCGGGGGACGCGCCATGGCCGTGGTCGGGCTGCCGACGCGTCCGCTGACACTTGGCTTCGGCTCGATCGTTGCCGGAACCTTCCTGCTGATCGGACTGGGCGCGGCGTTCGGCAAGCGCGCCCCTGTTATCTGGTGGCGAAGTCCTTACCTTGATCTCAACACGGCACCGATTGAGGGAAGAGACGACCATGACCCAAACCGACACCACCAACCGCCAGCTCGTTCTGGCCGAACGCCCCAAGGGCGAGCCAACCGCACAGACCCTGCGTCTGACGGAGGCCCCGATCCCACAGCCCGGCAAAGGCCAGATGCTGCTGCGCACGCGTTACCTCTCGCTTGATCCCTACATGCGCGGACGGATGAGCGACGCCCCCTCTTACGCCGCGCCCGTTGAGGTCGGCGGTGTGATGGTTGGTGGCACGGTGGCCGAGGTTGTCAGCTCGGATATCGACGGCTTTGCCACCGGCGATCTGGTCCTTTCCGGCAACGGCTGGCAGGATTACGCGCTGTCGGATGGTACGGGCGTGACCAACCTTGGCAAAACGCCTGAGCATCCCTCCTGGGCCTTGGGCATCATGGGCATGCCCGGCTTCACCGCATGGGCTGGCCTGACGCAGATCGGCACGCCGAAAGCAGGCGAAACGCTGGTGGTTGCGGCGGCGACCGGGCCGGTGGGCGCGACGGTGGGACAGATCGGTAAACTCATGGGCTTGCAGGTGATCGGCATCGCCGGCGGCCCCGAGAAATGCGCCTATGCGGTGGAGGAACTGGGCTTTGACGCGTGCCTTGACCATAAATCCGATGATCTCGCCGCGCAGCTGAAACAAGCCTGCCCCGCCGGGATCGACATCTATTTCGAGAATGTCGGTGGCAAGGTGCTCGACGCGGTGATCCCCCTGCTCAACGCCTTTGCACGGGTGCCGATTTGCGGGCTGGTCTCGCAATACAACGCCACCAGCCTGCCCGACGGCCCCGACCGGATGAACTGGCTGATGGGCAATGTGCTGCGCAAGAAGCTGCGGGTGCAAGGCTTTATCATCTTTGACAATTTCGGCCATCTCTATCCCGAATTCGCCAAGGCGATGACGGGCTGGATCAAGGACGGCAAGGTCAAGTACCGCGAAGAGATCATCGACGGTCTGGAAAACGCACCTGAGGCCTTCATCGGCCTGCTGCGCGGCGAGAATTTCGGCAAGCGCGTGATCCGCGTCAGCTGACCGGCCCCTGCGCTGCCGTGAAATGCGGCAGCGCAGCATCGCCCGACCCGCCGCCCCCTTCTTTCCTTGCAATGCGCGCATACCTGCGCAAGGCTTGTCCGAGCACGTCGCGCAAAAGGACAGCAGGGCATGAAAGTCGTCGTCATGGGGGCCGGTGTCATCGGCGTCACCACGGCCTGGTATCTCGCCAAGGGCGGGGCCGAGATGACGGTGCTCGACCGCCAGTTGGGACCGGGGCTGGAAACCAGCTACGCCAACGCGGGCGAACTGAGTTACGGCATGACCTCGCCCTGGGCCGCGCCGGGTATCCCGATGAAAGCGGTGAAATGGCTGTTCATGAAACGCCGCCCGCTGTTCATCTGGCCGCTGATCAGCCCGACGATGTGGCTGTGGGGTCTGAACATGATCCGCAACTGCAATGACGAGGCCTACCGCGTCAACAAGGGCCGGATGGTGCGGATCTCGAACTATTCGCGCGACGTGATGCCAGACCTGATCGCCGAAACCGGCATCGAATACGACGGACGCGCGCAGGGCACGTTGCAGCTGTTCCGCACCGCCAAGCAGATGAAGGGCTCGAAGGCGGATCAGGAGATCTTGGCCGAATACGACAGCCCCTACGAAGTGCTGGGCCGCGACGCGTGCATCGCCGTGGAACCGGCGCTGGCCGAGGTGCGCAGCAAATTCGTCGGTGGGCTGCGCCTGACCGCCGACCGCACCGGCGATTGCCGGTTGTTCACCATGGCGCTGGCCGAGAAATGCGCCGAGCTGGGGGTCGAGTTCCAGTACGGCCAGTCGATCAAAGGCATCGCCATCGAAAACGGCCGGGTCGCGGGCGTGGATACCGAGGTTGCCGGGCGTATCACCGGCGACGCCTATGTGTGCGCCTTGGGTAGCTTTGGGCCGAAGGTGCTCAACCCCATCGGGGTCAAGCTGCCGGTCTACCCGGTCAAGGGCTACTCGGTCACCCTGCCGGTCACCGATGACGCCTTTGCGCCGCAGTCAACGATCATGGACGAGACGCACAAGGTGGCGATCACCCGGCTGGGCGACCGTATCCGCGTGGCGGGCACGGCGGAAATTGCCGGCTATTCCAGCCGCTTGGGGCCACATGCCACCGATACGGTGCGCCATGTGATCAGCGATCTGTTCCCCAAGGGCGGCGATCTGAGCAAGGCCGAGGGTTGGACGGGCCTGCGCCCGATGACCCCCGATGGCACGCCGGTTCTGGGGCCATCGCGGTATGACAACCTGTTCCTCAACACCGGTCATGGCACGCTGGGCTGGACGATGGCCTGCGGCTCGGGCCGGGCGGTGGCGGATGTGGTGCTGGGCAAGACGCCGGACATCTCGTTCGACGGGCTGACCGCCGAGCGCTACGCGCGCTGACGGGCGCGGGCCGGGTTGCCGCAGCGGCACCCCCGCGCAAAGCGTTTGCCTTGGGCCGGGCCAGCCCCTAGCCTTCGCTCATTGCTTGTTCTGGGAGGGTCAGGCCATGACGACGCACATCCACAAACGCACCTGCAACATCTGCGAGGCCATGTGCGGCCTGATCATCACCCATGAAACGGACAAGGTTCTGTCGATCAAGGGCGACCCTGACGATCCTTTGTCCGAAGGCTTCCTGTGCCCCAAGGCCGTCGCCCTGCAGGATTTCCGCACCGATCCCGACCGCATCACCCGACCCCGGCTCAAGGAAAACGGCCAGTGGCGCGATATTGGCTGGGAGGAGGCATTCGAGATCGCCGCCACCCGCCTGCGCGCCGTTCAGGCGGCGCATGGGGCGGATGCGGTGGGGGTGTATCTGGGCAATCCCAACGCGCATAAGTTCGGCAACCTGATGACCATCCCGCCGCTGGTGCGCGCCTTGGGCACGACCAACCGCTATTCCTCGGCCACGGCGGATCAGATCCCGCATCACGTCGCCTCGATCCACATGATGGGTCACCCGATGCTGATCCCGATCCCCGACATCGACCGCACCGATATGATCGTGATCATCGGCGCCAATCCGGTGATCTCGAACGGCTCGCTGATGACCGCGCCGGGCTATGGCAAGCGGCTGGATGGGCTGCGGATGCGTGGTGGGCGCGCCGTGGTGATCGACCCGCGCCGGACCGAGACGGCCGAGCGCGCGGGGGAGCATCACTTCATCAGACCCGAGACCGACGCTTTCCTGATGATCGCCCTGATCCGGGAGATTCTGGCGACCGGGGCCGAGGATCTGGGCCATCTGGCCCCGATCATCGTGGGGCTGGAGGCGCTGCGCGTCGCGGTTGAGCCGTTCACCGCCGAGATGGCCGCCGAGCGCACAGGCATCCCCGCGCCGGTCATCCGCGATCTGGCCCGCGACTTCGCCGCCGCCAAGCGCGCGGTCTGCTATGCGCGGATGGGCGCCTCGACCCAAAGCTTCGGCAGCCTGTGCCAGTGGGCATCCAATGTGCTCAACCTGATCACCGGGAATTTCGACACCATCGGCGGCGCGATGTTCACCACGCCCGCTGTCGATTACGTGGCGATGACCAGCCGCAAGGGCCGCACCCGCAGCTACCCCGAGAAACGCTCGCGCGTTTCCGGCCTGCCGCTTTACAACGGCGAGTTCCCGGTGTCAGTCATGGCCGAAGAGATGGAAACCCCCGGCGCGGGCCAGATCCGCGCGCTGGTGGCGATTGCGGGCAACCCCGTGCTGACCGCACCTAATGGCCGACGGATCGGCAAGGCGCTGGAAAAGCTCGACTTCATGGTCGCCATCGACATCCACCACAACGCCACGACCGAACATGCCGACCTGATCCTGCCCGGCACCGTGGCGCTGGAAGAGCCGGTCTATGACATGGTGTTCCACAGCTTTGCCGTGCGCAACACGGCGGGCTATGCGCACGGGATTTTCCCGCCGCCGCATGGCAATCCGACGGAATCCGAGATCCTCCGCCGTCTGACCGCCGCCCTGACCGGGGCGAATGAGCTGGGACCGGACCCCGAGGCGCTGCTGGCGCATTTCCTTGCAACGGGTCCGCATGGAGGGACGGTCAGTGTGGAAAGGCTGCTGGAAACGCCCGGCTGCGTAGACCTTGGGCCGCTGACCCCGAATGTGGCCGAGCGGTTGGAGACGCCGGACGAGCGTATCCACCTCGCCCCGCGGGCGTTCCTTGATGACCTGCCGCGCCTGCTGGCCTTCGCCCCTGGCTCGGACGCCGCGCATCCCTTCGTGATGATCGGCCGCCGCCAGACCCGCAGCCACAACAGCTGGACGCAGAACAGCCCGCGCCTGGTCAAGGGCCGCAACCGCTGCACGGTGCAGATCCACCCCGACGATGCCATGAAGCTGGGCATTGCCGACGAGACGGCGGTGGTGGTGTCGTCGCGCACCGGCCAGCTGACCCTGAACGCCGAGATCACCGACGCGATGGCCCCTGGTGTCGTCTCGATCCCACAAGGATGGGGGCAATCGGGCACAGGGCTGAGCGTCGCGGGAGCCTTGGGCACCGTGTCGATCAACGACCTGACCGACGATGCCCGCGTCGATCCGATCAGCGGCAACGCGGCCTTTAACGGTGTGCCTGTCGCCCTGCGCGCGGCGGGGTGATCAGGCGGCGGGGGCGGTGACGCGGGCCAGTCGCGCGCCCACCACCTCGGCCAGTGTCTCACCGACCAGCCGGGCGGCGCGGGGCAGCATGCGGCGGGCGTCGACGACAACGCCGATCGACTGCGGTTTCAGCGCGGCGTCAGTCAGGCGGATAAAGCTTAGCTCGCCCGCCTCGATCTCGGCCAGCGTGTCCAACTGGGATGAGATCGCCATCAACCGCCCCTGCCTGACCACCTGCTTGAGCAATTGCAGTGAATTGGTCACCAGCGCCGGTTCCACCGGGTCAAACAGCCAGCCATAGCGCCGGTCCAGATACTCGCGCGACGGCAGCACCCGGCTTTGCGCGGCGATGGGGTACTGGGCGGCGTCCTTGAGCGCAATGCTGGCCTGCCCCCAGAGCGGATGCCCTGCCCCCACCACGCAGCCAAAGGGCAAGGGTGCGGACCACAGGACGTGCCGGGTGCGGTCATTGGGCAGATTGAACGCGATGGCCAGATCAATCGTGCCGTTGTCCAGCTCTTGCGCGGCTTGCTTGGGGGTCATGATGTCGATGGCCAGATGGATACGCGGATGATCCTGCGCCATCCGGTCGATCAACACCGGCAGGATCGAGTTGGCCAGACTGTCCATCGCCGCCAGCCGCACCGTGCCATGCTGCAGGCCGCGCATCTCGCGCAGTTCGGCTTCCAGACGGTCCTCATCCGCCCGCCAGCGCCGCGCCATCAGGATGACGCTTTCCCCCGCCGTGGTCAGACGCATGCCGCGCGGGTGACGCTCGAACAGCGGGGCGCCACAGGCTTCCTCAAGGGTGATGATCTGCCGGTCGATGGCCGAGGCGGCGATGCCCAGCGCGCGTGACGCGGCCTGAACCGAGCCCATGCGCGCCACGGTTTCGAGATAGTGCAGCGAGCGGGGCAGCAGGTGCAGGGGCATAGTGCGTTCTCTTTTTGCGTATGCAGCGTGACCTTGATTGAAATAGAGAGCAATGGTTTTCTTGGCTAGGGTTTGCGCAACCAAGGAACAGACCCGATGCCCGACACCACTGGCCCCCGCCTGTCAATCGATGCCCTGAACCGGGCGGATACCGCGCAAGCGCTTGAAATGCTTGCCCCGGTGATCGAGCGGTCGCCCTGGCTGGCCGAGCGGATCGTAACCCGGCGGCCCTTTGCCGACCGGGCGGCACTGGGTGCGGCGCTCAACGCCGCAATCCTGGGGTTGAACGAGCCCGAGTCCCTGCGCTTGCTGCGTGCGCATCCCGAACTGGCGCCCAGCGCGCCTGACGAGATGACCGAAGCCTCGCAGCGCGAACAGGGCCGCCTGAGCCTCGCGCGGCCCTCGGCGGCGTTTGCGATCCGGCTGGCAGACCTGAACCGCCTCTACAATACGCGCTTCGGCTTTCCTTTCATCATCGCGCTGCACGCGGTTTCGGACATGGACGCCGTAATTGCCCAGTTCGAGGGCAGACTGAAAAACACCCCCCACGAAGAACGCGCCCGCGCGCTGGGTGAAGTTGTGTCGGTCGTCCTCGCGCGGTTGGCTCGACTCTCAGAGGCCGGGCCTGCCGCCAGTATCGCGGTGACACCATGACCCGACTCGCGACCCCCGACGAGAGAGGCTGGGCGATGAAAGACTTCCTGCTGCGTTTGCGCCGGTCTGATGACACCGCGCGCCTGCCGCATGCGTGGCTTGGCGCACTGGGCGGCATCGCGCTGCTGGCGCTGAGCCTGATCTTTGTCATTGGCGGGCTGCGGCTGGGCGTCGGCTCGCCGCGCCGTCTGGGAACCGGGGCGTTCCCGGTGCTGACCGGCTTTGCGCTGGGGGCGCTGTCGGTGGCGGTGATCGCGATGGATCTGCGCGACACGTCGGATGCCGAGCGGCCCGACTGGATCTCGTTCGCGGCCATCGGCGCGGCGCTCGCGGTCTTTGCCGTGACGGTCGAACGTGTGGGTCTGGTGCCCAGCGTGTTGCTGACCGTGTTCACGGCCAGCCTACCCGATCCCAGCCTGCGCCTGACGGGCAAGCTGCTGCTGGGGCTGGTCGTCGCTCTGGGCTGCTGGGGGCTTTTCATCGGCATCCTCGACCTGCCGTTCCGCGCGTTCAAGGGGTTCTGAGCTATGGATATTCTCACCGGCTTTGGTCACGGGCTGATGGTGGCAATGCAGCCTGAGAACCTGCTTTACTGCTTTATCGGCGTGTTTCTGGGCACGTTTATCGGCGTGCTGCCGGGCATCGGCTCGATGGCGGCGATCTCGATGATCCTGCCACTGACCTTCTATCTGGAGCCGACCTCGGCGCTGGTGATGATCGCGGGGGTGTATTACGGCGCGGAATATGGCGGTTCTATCGCCTCAATCCTGATGAACATTCCGGGCACGCCGTCCTCGTCCATCACCTGCATCGACGGCTACCCGATGGCGCGGGAAGGCCGCGCCGGGATTGCGCTCTTCACCAGCGCGATTGCCTCGTTTGGCGGCGGGATGATCGGCATGGTGGTCATGGCGGTGCTGGCACCGGGGTTGGCCGCGCTGGCGCTCAATTTTGGCCCGACCGAGTATTTCGCGGTGATCCTGCTGGGGCTGGTGGCAGCCTCAGCGGTCTCCAACGGCAGCCCCATTAAAGGCATCGCCATGGTCGTCGCCGGGCTGATGCTGGGCACCATCGGCGTGGACATCACCACCGGGGCCGAGCGTTTCACCATGGGCGTGCCGGAGCTGCGCGACGGGGTCAGTCTGGTGATCGTGGCGATGGGGCTGTTTGGTGTGGGTGAGCTGATCGTGTCGATCCGCGCCAATGCCAGCGGGGCGCATCAGACCGACATCGACTATAAGAAATTCTACCCCAGCCGCGCTGAATGCAAGGCGATATTCGGCCCGATCCTGCGCGGCGGGGCGATTGGCAGCTTCTTTGGCGCGCTGCCGGGCACCGGGCAGACCGTGGCGTCGGCAGTGGCTTATGCGGTTGAGAAGAAAGTCTCGCGCAACCGCGACATGTTCGGCAAAGGCGCCATCGAGGGCGTCGCGGTGCCTGAATCCGCCAACAACTCGGCCACGCAGACCGCCTTTATCCCCACCCTGACGCTGGGCGTGCCCGGCAGTGCCAGCATGGCGCTGGTCATCGGCGCGCTGATGATCCACGGCATCGTGCCGGGGCCCCGTCTGCTGGTGGACCACGCCGATCTGTTCTGGGGTCTGGTCGCCAGCTTTCTGATCGGCAACCTGTTGCTCCTCGTCCTCAACATCCCGCTGATCGGGTTGTGGGTCCGCCTGCTGCAGATCCCCTACCGCTATATGTACCCCACGATCATCGTGCTGATCTGCATGGGGATCTATTCGCTCAACAACAATGTCTTCGACATCTGGCTGACGCTGATCTTCGGCTATGCGGGCTACCTCATGCGGCTCTTTCGTTTCGAGCCCGCGCCGCTGCTGATCGGCTTCGTGCTGGGCCCGATGATGGAGGAACAGCTGCGCCGCGCCATGCTGCTCTCACGCGGCGATGCGACCGTGTTCCTGACCCGCCCGATCAGCGGAACCCTGATCATCGTTACCATCCTGTTGCTGGTTTACAGCATCGTCTCGGCCCTGCGCGCCAAAGCGCGCAGCCGTGCGGCGTTGCGCGTGTCCTGATCCCCCCCTTCCCCCTCTCTGAAAGGCTGCCACCGATGAAATCCCGTCTCCTCACTGCCCTCACGCTCAGCGCCTCGCTGCTGGCCTCGACCGCCGCTTATGCCGATGCCGGCGCCTGGAGCGACGCGCCCGTGCGCATCGTCGTCACCTTCCCGCCGGGCGGCACCAGCGACCTGATCGCACGTATTCTGGCGCAGTATCTGGAAAGCGAATACGGCCAGCGCGCCGTGGTCGACAACCGCCCCGGCGCAGGCGGCACGGTCGCCGCCGACTATGTCGCGCAGCAGGCCCCCGATGGCACGACGCTGATCCTGGGCAACAACGCGCCCTTCACCATCGCACCGACGCAGTTCGAAAGCCTGCCCTATGACCCGCTGACCAGCTTTACGCATATCGCCTATCTGGGTGCCTCGACGCCCGCGCTCTTCGTGCAGCCGTCGATGGGCATCACCACGCTCGATCAGTTCATCGAGCGCGCCAATGCCGAGGGCATCACCTATGGCTCGTCCGGTGTCGGCTCGATCACGCATATCCTCGGTCAGGCCGTCGATCAGGCGCTGGGGATCGAGACGATCCACGTCCCCTATCAGGGCAGCGCCCCCGCCATTCAGGACTTCCGCGCCGGGGTGCTGGAAAGCTACTATGACATGCTCGCCCAGAACCGCGATCTGATCACCGAGGGTGAGACCCTGCCCATCGCGCTGGCCTCGCCCACCCGCTCGCCGCTGTTCCCCGAAATCCCGACGTTCCGAGAACTGGGCTATGACGTCGTGGTCGAAAACTGGACCGGCCTGAGCGGCCCGGCGGGCATGGACCCGGCGATGGTGGAGACGATCCACGACACGATCGAGGAAATCATGGGGATGCAGCCGGTCATCGACCAGCTGGCACAATGGGGCATCACCCATACCGTGATGACCTCGGACGAGTTCACCGGCTTTGTCGGCACCACCATCGAGGTCTGGCGCCCGCTCATCGAAGCCGCCAACGTGAACGGCAACTGATGATCGGCGACGGTCTGCGCGCACAGGGGGGTCTGCTCCCTGTGCGTTTTTTGCTCAACACCTTCTATTCCGGCCCGCAGGCGTGGTTCTTCCTTGCTGCGGACAATGGCTATTTCACGGATGAGGGGCTTGAGGTCAGCTTCACCGAGGGCACCTCGCTCGCCCGTGCGGTGGGTGACATGGTTACCGGCGGGTTTGACGCAGGATACGGCGATCTCAATGAGCTGGTGCGCCTGCAGGCAGCGGAGCAGGAAACCCCCATCGCCGTCATGGCGATCCACAACCGCCCGCCCTATTCCATCGCCGTGGATGCGGCGGGGCCGATCAAAGCCCCTGCCGATCTGGCGGGCGCGCGGCTGGTCTCGCACCCTCAAGACGCCGCGTGGTTGCTGTTTCCTGAGTTCTGCCGGGCGACCGGGCTGGACCCGGACAGCGTGAGCGTCACCTTCTCGGACGCGCCACACACAAGGATGGTGCCGCAGATGTTGGCCGGGCAGTGGGACGGCATCTTTGGCTTTGTGAACACCCTGAACGCGCAAGGGATCGAGGCCGGGGTCGACGTGGCCACAGCCCTGCATCACCTGACATGGATCGACCACGCGCCTGCGTTTTACGGCGGCGCGTTGATGGTCAGCCGGCCATTTCGCGCGGCCCATCCGCAGGCGGTCGCAGGCCTGTGCCGCGCGATCAGCCGGGGGCTGGCGGATACCGTGGCCGACATCGACGCGGCCATCGACGCCGTCGCCCGGCGCAATCCGGCGCTGGACCGCGCGGCGAACCGCGCGCGGCTGATCGGCACGCTGGCGCTGGAAATGGGCGATGCGGCCGCGCAAGCGGGCCTGGGCGATGTCGACGACGACCGACTGCGCGAGATCGCAAAATTGATTGCCGAGGCAAAGGATTATCCTCTACAGCCGGAACCAACTGCGGTATTCGATCGTTTCTTTTTGCCCTCGATGGAAAACCGCGCCCGGATGTTGGGCTAGGAGAGACCTTTGAAGATCATCGCTTTTTTCGTCGGAACGCTGCATGACAACGGCTTCAACAGCCGTGCTTTGGCAGGGGCCGAGCGCGCCCGTGCCCTGCCCGGTGCGCAGATCGAGATCGTCAGCGGCGTGCCCTTCGATCTGGCGGATATGCTCGAAGCGCTGAACTTTGCCGCCGCCGAGTCGGACGGCGTGGTGTTCATCGGCGGTCAGGGCAACCAGATCACGCCGCAGATCGCCAGCCTCTACCCCGACCGCCGCTTCGCTATCGTTCAAGGCGAGGTCACAGCGACCAATCTGGCCAGCTATGACGTGCTGCAGGAACAATCGGCGTTTCTGGCCGGGTGTCTGGCGGCGCGGATGACCAGGACCGGCACCGTCGCGCATCTGTCGGGCCACCGGGTCACGCCGGGCCTGAAAGGGCGCGCGGCGTTCGTCGCGGGCGTCAGGCACCTGGCGCCAGAGATGCCTGTGCTCACCGGCTTTTGCGGCTCGCAGGATGACAGCACGGTGACCGAGAGCTGGGCACGCGCGCAGGCCTCGGCGGGGGCGGGTGTGTTGTTCACCATGCTCAACGCCGCGCGCGACGGGGCGAGTGACGCCTGCCGCGCCTCGGGCATGCGGCAGATCGGCAATGCGACCGACTGGTGCGCGGTGGACCCGGCGGTGTTCGTCGGCTCTGCCGTGGCGCAGATAGATCTGGGCGTCGAGCAGGCGATTGCCGACATGCTGGCGGGCCGCGTTCCGGCGGAGGTCGTGCCTCTGGGTCTGGCGCAAGGGGCTGTCTCGCTGACCCTCGCCCCCGATGTCCCCGCGGCGGTGGCCGAGGAGATGGCGCAGATCGCCACCCGGATCGCCGAGGGCACCATACCGGTGCCGACCCGCTACACCGGCCCCGAGTTCACGCTTTAACCAAAGCTACAGCGACACCACCACGTAGTCATCCCGCACCGCCACGTCAAAAACGTCGATGGTATAGGGCCCCTCGGCCAGCGTTTCGCCGGGTTTCACCTGCACGTCAAAGGTGCGCACTTTCAGCCGCGTCGGATCACAATAGGACTTGCCGGTCTTCAGATCGAACTCCCACCCGTGCCACGGGCAGCGCACCAGCTCGCCCTCGCGTTCCAGCCGGTAGTTGCCCGGCCCATCAGCGCGCACCACGCCGGTGACGCGGCCAAGGCACAGTGAGGCCCCTTCATGTGGGCAGCGGTCACCGATGGCGGACAACGTGCCCGCGACGTTGAAGATGGCAATCGCGCGCCCGTTGATCGAGACGCGTTTTGAGGCACCGGCCGGGACTTCATCCAGCCGGCAGACGACGTGGTCCGTCATGCAGTCACTCCTAAAGGGTCGGTCAGGTCAGGCCGAAAACACCGACCGCGTTGTCATGCATCAGCTTCGCGCGGTCCTCAGGCGGCAGCGGGACGCGGAAGGCGAAATCGGGGTGATCGAAATCCCAATGCGGGTAGTCGGTTGAGAAGAGCAGCCGGTCCACCCCCACCCAGTCGATCAGGTCACTGAGCTGGCTCGAACGCGTCGGTTCCTCGACCGGTTGGGTGGTCAGCCAGATGTGATCGCGCACATACTCGGCCGGGCGGCGCTTGAGGTCGGGCACCTCGCCGCGATAGCGGTCAAACTCACGCTCCATCCGCCAGACGGTCGGTGGCAGCCACGCGAAGCCGCCCTCGACCAGAACCACCTTCAGCTTGGGGAAGGCATCGAACACGCCCGAGAAAATCAGGCTGACCAGCGTGTGCTGTGCGGCGTGCGAGAACGCAAAATGTTCCTCGATATAGAACGAGGTCCAGCCCGCCCCGGTATTCGCCCGCGCCCCGAAGGCCGCCGAGTGCAGGCTGATCGGCAGGCCCAGCGCCTGCGCCGCCTCATAGATTGGCCAATAGCGGCGATGACCGGCAGGCTCGGCGGTGCGCGGCGTGACCGAAATCTGCACGAAGCGCTTGTCCTTGGCGCGCGCCTCGATCTCACGCAAGGCGGCGGGCGCGTCTTCCTGCATCACCGCGATCGAGCCTTTGAGGCGCGGATCGGGGTCCATCCAGCGCTCGATCTGCCAGTCATTGGTGCCCGCGCACAGCGCCTCGCCCAGCGCATGGTTCAGCACCCCATGCCCGCCGCTGAGCGGTTGCAGGATGCCGTGGGTGATGTTGAGCGGATCGAGCAATTGCTCTTGCAGAAACGCCAGATCCGAGGCCGGAGGCCCCCCGACCGGCGGATAGCTGTCTTGCCGCATCCCATGCGCCAGACGCGGATAAGGCAGCGCGCCGATCAGGGGTGACGGCGAGTGCAATCCGAAATCGGCAACATGGCGCTGCCAGCGTAGCGGCAGGTACGAGGCCATCTCGTCGGGTGAGCGATAGGCCGGATGAATGTCGCAATCCACCACGGGCTGCTGTGTGCGCGCCGGGGGCGTGGCGCCGGTCAGATCCTTGGTAAACGTGTCAGACATCGGACAGCTCCAGTCTGGGATAGGTGGCAAGGGCATGGGCACCGCGCACCGCACCGTGCAGCGCATCGGGCAGACCATGGGGCATCCCGTCGCCTGAATGGCGGTGGGGGAAATCGCTGGACCACAGCAGCATCGACGGGTCGGGCAGCTGGTCCAGCACCTTGGCGGCGGAAACGCTGTCGAGCGGGCCGTCGAAGGGCTGGGTGGTCAAGCGGAAATGGCGGGCGATGATGTCATAGGGCGGCTCTTCCAGCCACGGCACCTCGATCCGCGCGCCCTTCCAGTCCTTGGACATGCGCCACATGAGACCGGGCAGCCACGAAATCCCGCTCTCCATCAGCACGACGCGCAGGTCGGGGATGGTCTGGAACACACCCTCGGCCACCAGACTGGCGACCTGACTGGCGTAGGTCTGTGGATGCAGCGACACCTCTTCGACGCGGGTGGCCAGAAAGCCCGATTGCGTCGGTGCGTGGCGGTTGGTGCCGCCGGGATGCAGGCCCAGCGCAAAGCCATGCGCGGCGGCGGCCTTGTAGATCGGCCAGTATTCGCGCCGTCCGAGCGGCTTCTCGCCGCCCAGCACCGCAAGGATCTGCACAAAGCGCTTGTCCTGCGCCAGACGCTCGATCTCATCCACCGCGGCCTCGGGGTTCTGGAACGGCACCAGCGCCGAGGCGCGCAATCGCGGATCGCGGTCCAGCCAGTCGGCGGCGAGCCAGCGGTTCGTCGCCTCGCACAGCGCCGTTGACAGGTACGGGTCATAGGCCGCCTGCGCGCCCGACAGCACGTTCAGGATCGCGGCATCCAGCGCCAGCGGGTCCAGATGCGCCCGCGCCAGCCCGGCGGCATCGGCCACGTCGGCCGGGTCTTTGGGCCGGAACGGCAGGGTCGAGACCGGATAGGTCATCAGCTCTTGCCGGTCGATGTTGCGATAGTCGAACATCTGCGCCCAGTAACGCGGCGCATGTGGGGCCAGATCGGCCATGCGCGGCAGACGCGGATGCACGTCGCAGTCGATGCGCCACAGCCGCGATGGCGCGTCCGGCGGCGTCAGGGTGTCGTTAGTCATCAGGGTTTCCCTTCAGCTCAGGAAGAACGGCGGCAGGAAGGGAACGTGCAGCATGCGGTGATAGACCACATACAGGAACGTCCCTACGGCGGCGGCGTAGATCAGTGCCGTGAGCAGCGTGAACCGCCCCCAGGCCAGCAAATAGAGCGCAGTGAAGCCGACCATCGCTGCGGCAAGACCCACAACAGGGGCCATGGCGACGGCCAGCGCGAACATGGCAAACACGGCCAGTTCCCTTGCATGGCGGTGCCAGAACCCGCGCAGCGTGTCGCCCCCGTCCACCGGCACATAGCGGTTCAGCGCGCGAACATCGGCAACGACGATGCACAGCGCGGTCAGCGCCCCAACCGAGGCTATCGCCATCGGGAACACGCGGCTCAGAAAGCTCCACTCGGTCGCTTGCAGATAGGCCCAGACGAACAGCGCCACGCTTCCCAGTGCCAGCCCCAGCGACAGGGTCAGGCTGCCCTTGCTGCGTTCGCTCAGCTCGATCTGGAAATCGTTGCGGCGCTTGGCGATGGTGCGGGACGCCGCGAAGAACACACCGACCAGCAGCAGGCCAAGGATGATGATCGTCGGCCGGGCCAGCACCTCGCCCCAAGTATACGCCTGTGCGGTGATCGCCAGCGAGTTCTCCATCACCGGCCCCAGCACGAAGCCCAGGATCAGCGGCGGGCGCGGCCATCCGGCGGCGCGCAGCGCAAAGCCCGCGAAACCGATGCACAGCAGGGCAATCAGCGTGCGGATGTCAGGCTGGCCAATGAACGAGCCCATGACCAGAAACACGAACACCGCAGGCACCACCAGATTGCCGTTGATGAAGGCGGCGCGCGAGACCTGCTTGGACCACAGCATCAAGGCCACCGCGCCGACGATATTGGCGAGGATCACGCTCCACACCATGCTGAAGGTCAGCGACAGGTTTTCGTTCAACATGGCCGGACCGGGGACCAGCCCATGAATGGTCATTGCCCCCATCATGATCGCCATCGCGCCGCTGCCGGGGATGCCGAAGGACAGCGTCGGGATCAGCGAGCCGCCGAGGGTGGCGTTGTTCGCGGCCTCGGGCGCGATCACGCCGCGCACGTCGCCTTTGCCGAACTGGCTGCGGTCGTCCTTGGCGCTTTGCACCGCATGGCCATAGGCCAGCCAGTCCACCACGGAAGCACCAAGCCCCGGCAACATACCGATATAGGTGCCCATGACCGAACAGCGCAGCGCCAGCCAGCGATGGGCGAAGGCGGCGCGCACCCCGGCCATCAGGCTGTCGCCCTCGGATTGCGCATAGTTGCGGGTGGCGAGGGATTTGCCGGATGTCGCCAGCTGCATCATCTCGGGGATGCCGAAGAGGCCGATCACCACCGGCACCAGCGGCAGCCCGTCGATCAGGAACATCGAGTTGAACCAGTAGCGCGGCTCGGAACTGGCCACCGGATAGCCGATCTGCGAGATCAACAGGCCCAGCGCCCCGGCGCAGATGCCCTTGCCGATGGCATTGCCACTGACGCCGCCGACCATCACCAGACCGATCAGCGACAGCACGAAGAACTCGGGCGCGCCGAAGGTCAGCACCAGCCATGTCATGATCGGCAAGCTCAGCGCCAGCGCCAGCCCGCCGATCACCCCGCCGATCGCCGACACGGTGAAGGCCGCGCCAAAGGCGGTCAGCACCCTGCCCTGCTTGGCCATCTGGTGCCCGTCGATCACCGTCGCCTGTGAGGCGATGGTGCCCGGAATGCCCAGCATGACCGAGCTGATTGTGTCCGAGGTCGTCGAGACCGCCAGCGCCCCCAGAAGCAGCGCAAAGGCCGCCGCCGGTTCCATGCCGAAGGTGAACGGCAGCACAAGGATCATCGCGGTGACACCGCCCAGACCCGGTATCGCGCCAAACCACAGGCCCAGCAGCACGCCGCCCATCAGATACAGAAACGTCGTGCCCTGCAGCACAAGGCCGAGGCCCGCGAAGAATTGTTCCATGACTTCCCTCGACACCGAGGCGGGACCGGGCGCGCGTCAGCGCCCGGTCCGCGCCGGGTCAGTGCTCCATCGCCGCGATGTAGTCGCGCATCAGCTGGCGCATGTCTTCGGGCGTGGCCGCGATCTCGTCCACAATGGCCTGCACGTCCTCATAGTAGGAAATCTGTGGCACCTGCCCCAGAACGCGCTCGGCCTCGGCCAGGAAGGTCGGGTCTTGCGTGGCGGCGGCGAAGCTTTCGCGCAGCATTTGCAGATGCTCCTCGGGCGTACCCGGAGGGGCGACGACCAGCCAGTTGATCGGATCAGTCACCCGTCCGTGGTACTGGATCATGTCCCAGATCGGGCCTGAAGGTGCCTCGCCGCGCACCCGGGTGTACCAGACGTCGAACGGCTCGACCCCGTCGATCAGCGGATCGACCGCCAGCCCGGTGCCGTCCTCATTGGGGCCAGTGAAATAGAAGATCGGTACGTCGGTGCCGTCTGCAATCGGCCCCGGCACCAGCGTGCGGTTATAATAGACACCGGTCACCGGGAACCCGTCGATCTCGCCGCGCTGGCGGGCGGCTTCCAGCGGCGTGTCGCCGGCAAAACCGGACACGAAGGTATAATCCACCCCCAGCATATCCATCACCCCCGCCGTGCGGATCGAGGCCGCCGAGCGCGCCGAGAACCCGCCGAAGGTGAAATGCTCAACCGATGGCAGATCGTCGCCGGTGGACAGGCCGATCTCGGGATTGACCGAAGCGTGCAGCACGAAGGTCGCACCCCCCGCCCCGCCGATCAGGCCAAAGTCCTGAAACGCGATCTGGCGATCCTCGGGGTCCAGAATGCGGGTCGAGCCCTGCCATGCCAGCCAGCCCAGCGTGCGCCCGTCGGGCCGCGCGTTCATCACCTGCAGGATGCCCCGCGACAGCGCGCCACCCTCGACCGATTGCACGATGATCGTCGGCTCGCCCGCCATGGTATGCGTCCAGGCATCCGCGACCAGCTGCGCGGTCAGTCCCGTCGAGCCGCCGGGCGAGGCGTTGTGCACGATGGTCACGGTGCGCCCCTCAAGGTCGATCACCTGCGCCAGCGCCGGGTTGGCGGCACTCAGCGCAAGCGCGGCGGCGGCGCCGAAAAGCGCGGCCTGTGTGGTCTTCAAAAGCATGGTCGTCCCTCCCTGATTGTCATTGTTGTGGTCGTATCGCGCACCCGAAACCACGCCCCTCCCGGTGCGGAATCGGATGATAAGTCTTTGTTTATTTTACCTATTGCCCTGCGTCATCGCGGCTGTTCTGATGGCGGTCACCCCAGTTTGACCAAGGACATGCCATGCCCCGCCCTTCCGTTTCCCTGCCCCTGCACGGCGGCTGCGCCTGTGGCGCGCTGCGCTATACGCTGACCAGTGCGCCGCTGGCGCTGTTCGCCTGCCATTGCAGCCTGTGCCAGCGCCAGTCGGGCAGCGCCTTTGGCCTGTCGATGCGCGTGACCCGCGCCGACCTGCATCTTGAGGGCCCGACACAAACCCGCCTGCGCGACACCGACCGGGGCACGAAATCCGAGATGGTCTGCTGCCCCGACTGCGGCGGGCGCATTTTCAACGCGCGGCCCGGCACGGCGCTGTGCCATTTGCGCGGCGGCACGCTGGACGACACCAGCTGGCTGCGCCCCTCGGCGCATATCTGGACCAGCAGCGCGCAACCCTGGGTCAGTTTCGGCGCCGAGACGCTGATCTATGACGGACAGCCCGACGACCTGCAGCCGATCGTCAGCCTGTGGCAAGAGCGCTTCGCGCCGGTCTTTGCCTGACCCCTGCCCGCTCGCGCTGATCGACGCTAAGATCGTCACGCCATCCTCCCTTGTTCCCGGGGTGGATGGTCGCGCCATGTATACAAAAAGACAAACGCGAAGAATGGGATAATATATGAGCAAGATGCATCAATCGCCCGTCAGGGCTGTTGATGATCACGGGTGAGCGGCGGAATTCTCGCGCTCGGCCAAGCCCTTCAGATGCGTCTCGATGCTTGCCATCAAAACCTGCGAGGCTTTGGACAGCGGCATATCGGGCCGGGTCATGAAGCAGACCTGCCGGGTCACTTCCGGTCCTGTAACCGGCAGTTTGCGCAGCTCGCGATACCCCGGCTGGTACTGCTCGAACGCAGGCAGCAAGGTCACGCCCAGCCCCTGCTTGACGAAGCTCACGGCGGTCGAGATCGTCTCGACCTCATAGTCCCAGTACGGCTGGTGCGCCGACATGCGCAGCGCCTGATTGATCACCGTATTGCCGATCAGGCGGTGATCTTTCAACTCGTCCCAGCTGACCGATGTGTGCCCGGCCAGCGGGTGGTCGACCCGGCAGACAGCGACGAAACGCTCGGTAACGATGGGTTTGAAGTCCAGCTCGTAATGCGTGCCCATGCGCACAGCCAGGCCAAATTCCACTTCTCCGCCATTGACTTGCGCGGCGATGACGCGGGCATAGCCGTCGTGAACCCGCACCCGGACCTGCGGCATTTGCTCGGCATAGGCGGTGAGCACCTCGGCCAGCACCGAGGTTGCCAGCGACGGGATGCAGCCCAGCGTCACCTCTTGCCGGCGCAGCTCTCCCAGCTGTTTGAGTTCGCTCATCGCCTTTTCCAGATCGACGATGGCGCGGCGCGCGCGTGGCAGCAGCGCCAGCCCTTCGTGGGTCAGCGCCAGCTTGCGCGTGGTGCGCACGAACAGCGACAGGCCCAGATCGGCCTCGATCTTGGCGATGCGGTGGCTGAGCGCCGTTTGCGACAGGTTCAGCGCCTTGGCAGCGGCCTGAAACGAGCCGTGATCGGCAATGGCGATGAACGCCTGCAACCCCAGAACGTCAACGCGCATGGGTGTTTCCTCCTGACCCCAAGGGGTAAACGCTTTGCCCCCTGCGGCGCAAGCATCAGCACAACCTGTGGCGGTCGGAATGTCGACATTGACACGGCCGATGCACTGCCCGACGCGCTGATTGGCCGCGTGCGGCGCTCTCACTGCACTCTTGCCAGCCCGCCATGCGTGGGAAAGGATCATGCAACACCGAAAGGCGCGCCCATGAGTTTTCTCTGCACCCTCCCGCTCGCTGCCACGCTCTTTACCCTGTGTGCCCCGCCGTCGCCCTTTGCCACCGGCTATGTCGAGGGGGTCTATACACTGGTCGCCCCGGTGCAGGTCGCGCAGGTCGATCAAGTGCTGGTGGTGCGCGGCGACCGGGTCGAAGCGGGGGCGTTGCTGGTGCAGATGGAGACCCGAGACGCCGAGATCGCGCTGGCGCTGGCCGAGGCCAATCTGGCAGGCGCACAGGCGACGCAGAGCAATCTTGCTCAGGGCGCGCGGCCCGAGGAGCTGAACGTGATCGAGGCCAACCTCGCCTCGGCTCAGGCCCAGCGCGACGAGGCATTGCGGCGCAGCGGACGCTTTACCAGTCTGGCGGAACGCGGTGTCGCGACGGATGCGCAGCTTGAGGACGCCCAGACAAGCGTTGAGGTGGCCGAGGCGGCAGTCGCCCAGATCGAGGCGCAACTGGCCGTCGCCCGCCTGCCCGCCCGACCGCAGGCCATCGCGCAAGCGGATGCGAGTGTGCGCGCGGCGGAAGCTTCGCGCGATCAGGCGCGGTGGGCGTTGGAGCAGCGGCAGCTCACCCTGCCGCAGCCGGTCACCGTGGTCGACGTGATCCGCCAGCCCGGAGAGATCGCCGGGCCGTCAGCCCCGGTGCTGTCGGTCCTTGGCGACGGCGCGGTCAAGCTGCGGCTTTATGTGCCCGAGGAATCCTTTGCCCGCATCGCGGTCGGCGATCTGCTGGACGTCCATTGCGACGGCTGCGCCGCCGACGCGCAGGCGCGCATCACCTATATTTCGGACGGACCCGAATTTACCCCGCCGGTGATCTACTCGCTGCAAAACCGTCAGACGCTGGTCTATCTGGTCGAGGCAGCGCCAACCGAGGGCAGCACCCTCAGCCCCGGCCAGATCGTCGATGTCGCGCTGCCGGGTGCGTCGGAATGAGCGACCCTGCGATCAGCGTGACCGGCCTGACCAAGCGGTTCGGCACGCGCACGGTCGTGGATGATGTGACGCTTGAAGTCGCCAAGGGCGAGATCCTGGGGTTTCTGGGCCCCAACGGCTCGGGCAAGACGACGACGATCCGCATGATGTGCGGGTTGCTGGAGCCTGATGAGGGCAAGGGTCAGGTGCTGGGCCTCGACATCCTGCGCCAGCGCAACGCGATCAAGCGGCGTGTGGGGTATATGACGCAGAAATTCTCGTTCTACGAGGATCTGACGATTGAAGAAAACCTGCGCTTTGTGGCCGGTCTCTACGGGATGAAACCCGCGCGCGCGGTGGTGCGCGATACGCTGGCCGATCTGGGGCTGACCACGCGCAAGGGGCAGCTGGCCGGGTCACTGTCTGGCGGCTGGAAACAGCGGCTGGCGCTGGCGGCTTGCGTGATGCACAAGCCCGATTTGTTGATGCTGGACGAGCCGACGGCGGGCGTCGACCCCAAGGCACGGCGGGAATTCTGGGACGAAATTCACCGGCTGGCGGTGGGCGGTCTGACCGTGCTGGTCTCAACGCATTACATGGACGAGGCCGAGCGCTGCCACCGCATCGCCTATATCAGCTATGGCAAGCTGATCGCGCAGGGCACGGTGGGCGAGGTCGTGCGCGATGCGGCGTTGACCACGATGGTGCTGACCGGGCCGCGCGTGGCCGAGGCGGCGCAGCAATTGCGCGGGGCCTCGGGAGTGGATCAGGTCGCCCCGTTCGGCAATACGCTGCATGTGGTGGGCCGCGATGGTGCCGCACTGCGCGCGACGGTGGCCATTGTGGCCGAAGCCACGGGCTGCCGGGCGGAGGCATCCGAGACCTCGCTGGAAGACGTGTTCATCCAGCTGATGGGCCAAGCCACGGATAACATGGCATGAGGCGGCTTTTCTCCCCCACCCGCCTGCGCGCGCTGCTGGTCAAGGAGAGCATCCAGATGCGCCGCGACCGGCTGACTTTTGCGATGATGCTGGCGGTGCCGCTGGTGCAACTGCTGCTGTTTGGCTTCGCGATCAACACCGACCCGCGCGAATTGCCCGCAGCCCTGGTGGCCCCGACGCAGGACCGTTTCACCCGTTCGATGGTCTCGGCGCTGGAGCTGACGGGGTATTACCGCTTCATCGCCCCCGACGCGACGGCGGACGCGGCCGAGCGGATGATCGCGCGCGGGGATGTGTCCTTCGTGGTGACGGTGCCGTCAGATTTCGGCCGCCGGATCGAGCGCGGCGACCCGGCACAGATCCTGATCGAGGCGGACGCAACCGACCCGTCCGTGGCCTCGGGCGCGATCTCGACGCTGTCCACGGTCGCCGCCTCGGCGCTGGCGCGCGAGGCGGGGGTGACCCCGCCGCAACCCGCCGTAGAGATCGTCGTGCACCGGCGCTATAACCCCGAAGGCATCACGCAATACAACATCGTCCCGGCGCTGCTGGGGGTGATCTTGCAACTGACCATGGTGATGATGACCTCGATGGCGCTGACCCGTGAGACCGAGCGCGGCACGATGGAGAACCTGCTGTCGATGCCCGCGACGCCGCTGGAGATCATGCTGGGTAAGGTGCTGCCCTATCTGGTCGTCGGTGCGGTGCAGGTGGTTGTCGTGCTACTGGCAGCAAGGGTGATCTTTGGCGTGCCGCTGATCGGCTCGCTGGCGCTGATCCTGGGCGGCGTGCTGCTGTTCGTGCTGGCGCTGGTGATCCTCGGCTATGTCATTTCGACCGTGTCGCGCACCCAGATGCAGGCGATGCAGGTGACGTTTTTCTTTTTTCTGCCGTCGCTGATGCTGTCGGGCTTCATGTTCCCCTATCGCGGGATGCCGCAGTGGGCGCAGTGGCTGGGCGAGATCTTTCCGCTGACGCATTTCCTGCGGCTGATCCGGTCGGTGATGCTGAAGGGCGCGGATGCGGCGACAGTGGCGGATTCGCTGGCGGCGCTGACGGCGTTTGTGCTGGTCTTTGCGCTGATGGCGCTGTTGCGGTTCCGGCGGACTCTGGATTGACCGGGCAGATCGGGGGGGCTGCTCGCCCCCCCGAGCCCCCCTCGCCAAAGGGGGCCCACGGGCCCCCTTTGGAAACCCCCGTGGATATTTAGGGACAGATGATGCGGCGCTTATTCGTCGTCGCGCCCTTCGGGCAGATCGCCGTCATGGGTTTCGGCAAGCCGGTCGACAAGACGGTACAGCACATCGAAGAACACCGCGCGCTCTTGCGGGGTGATGCCGGTGAACCAGTCGGCATGGCGCAGGCGCGTCGCTTCCTGTACCGCGCGGGCGCAGCGCGTCCCCTCTGCGGTTAAGGTTAACAAGTTGGCGCGTCGGTCCGTGGCGCTGCGTTCGCGCGTCAGGAAACCGCGGGTTTCGAGCCGTTGCACCACCCGCGTCACGGCGGATTTCTTGAGCACCAGCGATGCGGCAAGATCGTTCTGGGTCACACCGGGATTGGCGTCCAGCACCGCCAGCACCCCGATATCCCCCGCCTCGAGGGCGAAATCGTGGCGCAGACCTTCGCCTTGCGGGCGCAGCAGATAGCGCAGGCTGCGGGTGAGAAACGGCAGATCCTCGGCCAGCCATCCGGCGCAGATGACGGCGCCGGATTTGAACCGGAACGCGCGGTCTTCCTGAGGGGCGGGCTGGACGGGATCACTCATCACGCCAACCTGCCCGGCGCGCGAGGCCAAGGCAAGGGGCCGCAGCTCGACACGCTTGACCGGCGCCTCATTTAGTTCATAAAATAAACTTTACCGGCCTTCGGAGGAACCGTGAGCGCTTCAGTTCTGCTATTTGGTCACGGCGTGCCCCTGTCGGACCCGGTGCTCGCCGGACTGGCCGTGCGCGATATAACCCGGCTTTTTCAGGAACCCGCCCCCGGCAGCCGCATCGACGCGCTGCTCGAACCCTTCCTCGACCCCTATGTTCGCGGCTTCCTGCTGGGGATGGAAGCGCGGGCCTTCGATGAGGCCGCCGCGATTGTCGTCTGGCGACAGGGAGCCGGGGCGCTGCATGCCTATCGCTATGCCACGGAACTGCGACGGCAAGGCCTGCTGCCAGCGGGGCCGCCCCTGCATCTTTGGAACCGCGCTGTCAGCGCAGGCCCGGCGGCGCAGGTCTTTGACGCGCGGCAGGATGCGCAACTCACACAGGCGCTGGCGCGTTTGCCGCGCGAGACACCGGTCGACCGCGCCGGACCTCTGGCCGTGCTTGAGGCGATGCAGGCCGCAGCGCAGATCACCGGCGGCGAGGCGTTCCGGCGGCGGTTGCGCGCGCGGGCCTGCGGCGAGCCAGTAAGCACCGCGCCGGTTCAAGCGCCTGCGAGCGACCGTACTGCCGGCCCCCGTTTCGCTTTGGCCGGCGCCCCCCTCGGCGGACGCGAGTTGCACGCATGGCTGGACCGGCAGGGGGCACTGGTTCTTGACCTGCAGGGGCCGGATGCGCCGCGCGATGATGTCGGCGACCTGCTCACACGGCGCAGGGTCTCGGTGCTGGTCTGGCAGGTCGACCCGAACGACGATCTGCATGGTTGGCGCAAACCCGCGCTCTTGCGGCTCTGTGCCAAGATGGGGATCCGGTTTGTCGACCTTGGCTTCCTCTCTCCCTGGCCCCAACGCCCTGATTTACCGAAAGTTCTGCGATGACACGCGCTCTGGATTGTACCGCCGAGGCCGCCGCCTATCAGCGCGACTGGGCCAAGGGTTTGCGCGCGCGGCTGGCAGCGGGTGAGCCCTATGCCTTTGCCAATGCCGATACGCCGATGGAGGTGTTTCATGCACTGGGGATGCCGGTGGTGGTCAACCAGTGGTGGTCTTCGGTCATCGCGGCCAAGAAGCTGAGCGCAGCGCATCTGGCCGCGTCCGAGGCCGCCGGGTTTCACGGGCGGCTGGCCAAATACTCGGCCCTTCCGCTCTTTGCGGCGATGGATGGCCGGCCCGAGATGCAGCCGTGGGGCGGCCTGCCTGCTCCGGGTTTGCTCTGCGCGCGGGCCAGTGCCGATGACCACCCGCTGATCTTTGCCGAATGGGCGCGCCTGACCGGCGCTCCGCTGCGCATTCTCAGCGCGCCGGGGCATCCCGACCCGGCACCCGACTGGTGGGACATGTTGCGTGACGGATGGGAAAAAGGCACCGGCGGCGACCGGCTGGACCTGATGGTGGCCGAGATCGAGGATCTGACCGCGCTGGCCGAGGAGGTAGCCGGGCGGCGCACGCCGGACGGCGCGCTGGCGGGGTTGATGGCGCGGATTGACCGGCAGGAACGCCTGTTCGACGAGGCCGCGCAGATGATCGCCGAAGCGCCGCGCTGCCCGATCCGCATCTCGGAAATGATCCCCAACGTGATGATCCCGCAATGGCACCGCGGCAGCGACTGGGCGCTGGCCCATGCCGAGCGGTTCCGCGACGCGGTGGCGGCGCGCATCGCCGAGGGGGCAGCGGTGGTTGAGGACGAGCAGGTCCGCATGATGTGGATAGGCGCGGGACTGTGGTTCGACACTGGATTTTATCAGGCGTTCGAAGCGCTTGGCGCCGTGTTCGCGTGGTCGATGTACCTTCCCTTTGCGGCTGACGGCTATCTGCGCACCGATCATGGTGATCCGATGCGCGCGCTGGCCGCGCGGGTCATCGACCTGAACGAACACCTGCACCAGCCCCCCTGGGCCGGTGCATGGCACGTCAAGGAAGCACTACGTGCGCGGATTGATCTGGCGGTGATCATCGTGCCGGAAAGCGACCGGCCCTCGGGCTATGGCACACGGTTCATCGCGCGGGCGCTGGAGCAAGCCGGGGTCAAAACCGTGACAATCGAGGCCGATATGGTCGATGCACGGGCGTGGGATGGCGACAAAGCGCGGGCGTTGGTGATGGATGGGATCGAGCGGGCGCGAAAAGAGCGTTGACAGACTCTCAATTAGTTCATTGAATGAACTACAAGGGAGGGCCATTCATGGCACAACGCGCGTTGACCGGACTCAGGGTCGCGGATTTCAGCCATGTCGTGGCCGGTCCGCTGGCCACGCATTTTCTGGCCCTCAACGGTGCCGAGGTGGTCAAAATCGAGCCGCCGCGCGGCGATGCCCTGCGCAATTACACGTTGGACCCGGCGCAGCGCGGCATGGCCCCGGCCTTTGGCGGGATCAACATCGGCAAGACCTCGGTCGTGCTGGATCTCAAGACCGAAGAGGGCCGCGCTAAGGCCGAAGCCATCATCGCGCAAAGCGATGTGGTGGTCGAGAATTTCCGTCCCGGCGTGATGGCCCGTCTCGGTCTGGGGCCTGCCGAAATGCGGGCGAAATATCCGCATCTGATCTGGTGCGCGGTGTCGGGCTTTGGCCAGTCCGGGCCGATGGCCGATGTCGCGGCGATGGATCAGATCATCCAGAGCCTGTCAGGCGTCATGCAGCTGAGCGGCCTGCCCGGCGATCCCGCCCTGCGCATCGGCTTTCCGCTGGTCGACACCTTCACCGGGCTGCTTGCCGCCTTTGCCATCCAGACGGCGCTGCTGCAGCGCGAGCGCGGGCTTGTGGCGGGGCAAGAGATTGACGTAGCGATGCTGGATGCGGCGCTGGTCATGCTGCTGTCGGTGGTCAACCCGCTGCTGATGACCGGCGAGGAACCCCTGCGCACCGGCAACCGGGGCTTCAGCCGCGCGCCGACCTCGGACACTTTCGCCTGCGCTGACGGCGAGATCACCATCGGCGCGGTCGAGGACTGGCATGTCGCCAAGCTGCTTGCTGTGCTGGGGCTGGCCGATCTGCTGGACGATCCCGCCTATGCCACCCGAACCGCCCGTGCCGCCCATGCCGACGCGCTTGCCGCGAGGCTGGCGGCGGCGCTGGCGACCCAGCCCGCAGCGCACTGGGAGGATGCGTTGCGGGCTGTCGGTGTCCCCGCCGCGCGGGTGCAGGATGTGGGCCAAGCCGTGGCCATGCCGCATCTCGCCCAGCGCGATCTGTTTCTGACGCTGCCTGCCCCAGATGGCGGTACGCAGCGCGTTCTGAACGCCGGGTTCCGGTTCCGCGAGGGCGGACCGGGCACCGACCGGCCTGCCCCCGTTCTGGGGGCTGGCTGACGACTTCATCGCAATCCACTGGGAGGAGGATTCACCATGACTAAGCTTTTCAAACTGAGCGGCGCTCTGACCGCCGCACTGATGATCGCCTCGGGCGCGCAGGCGCTTGAGTTGCGGCTGTCGGTGGAAACCCCGCCGGGCCATGTGCGCAATCAGGCGGCCGAGCATTGGGCGGCGGCGATTGCCGAGCTGTCGGGCGGCGACATCACGGTCGAGGTGTTCCCGGCCGGTCAGCTCTATAACTCGGCCGATGCGATCCGGGCACTGGCCTCGGGCGCGCTGGATCTGTCAATTCAGGCCAGCCCGACGCTGAGCCGGCTTGAGCCGAACCTGAGCGTGATCACCCTGCCGATGTTCTTTGGCGCCACCCGCGATGACATCCGCGCGGTGCTGGATGGCCCGCTGGGGGCCGAGCTGTGGGGCATGGTCGCCCAGCGCGGTATCGTGGTGCCCGAAGGCGGGCATTTCGAATTCGCCCCCAACAACACCGCCTACACCACCGAACCCGCGGCCAGCTATGAGGATCTGGCGGGCCGCACCGTCGCCACCCCGCCCAGCCCGGTCGTGGTGCAGATCATGAGCGCGATGGGCATCAACGGCGTAGCCACCCCGCGCACCGAGATCGTACTGCAACTGACGCAGGGCCAGATTCAGGGGCTGGGGTCGGTCACCGATCTGACCATCTCAGGCGGGCGTCTGTGGGAGGCGGGCATTCGCTATGCCTTCAACGATAACGCGGGCTGGGGGGTCTATATCCCCCTCGTCTCGGCCCGCACGCTGGACGCCATGACCGAAGAACAGCGCGGCGTGATCAATCAGGCATGGGCGCAGGTCGTCGGCTGGGCGCGTGACGCCTCGGCCGAAGAGCTGGAGCATGCCCGCGCCACGAATGAGGAAAACGGCATCACCTATGCCGATCCGTCCGACGAGATGATCGCTGCGATGCGCACGCAGATGATGGATCTTCAGCCCGCGATCGTCGACGCCTCAGGGATGAACGCCGATTTCGTTGGTCGCGTCGCGGCAGCGTTGCACAGCCAGTGACACGTCGGTCAGGCGGCCGCCCCGCCTGACCACCCTTCCCCGCGGAGTCTGAGATGCTTGAGCGATTACTCTCGATCTGGTCACGGATCGAAACCGTGCTGATCGGCACATTGGTGCTGTGCGCGCTGTTCACCTTCATGGGCGGCGCCGCGCTGCGGGTTCTGGCCCCGCAGCATGCGGTCGACTGGGCCGACGAGGTTGCGCTCTATTTCATCGTCTGGGCCACCGCGCTGGGGGGCAGCGTGCTGGCGGCAGAAGGCCGTCACATCAACACCGAAATTCTGGTGACCGGCCTGCCCCCGCATCTGCGCCGCGCGGCGGTATTGTTCACCGGCGCGCTGACACTGGCGTTCTGTGCCGCGATGTTCTGGTTTGGCTGGGAAGCCTTTGAATTCTCGAAAATGCTCGATGACCGTTCGGCATCCAGTCTGCGGACACCACAAGCATGGACACTGTTTCTGGCGCTGCCTGTCGGCATGGGTCTGATGGCCCTGCGCATCGTTCTGCTGGCGATTGTCGGACGCGGGATCACCACTGCTGCTGAAGCGCTGCCCGGAAAGGTCGAATAATGGAAGCGATCCTTGGTCTGGGCGGGCTGCTGGTGCTGATGGCACTGGGCGCGCCGATCTTCGTGGCTTTGGGCGTGTCGGCACTGGTCATGCTGTCGTTCGAGGGACGTCCGCTGATGGACGCGGCGATGACGTCGATCTCGGGCATCAACTCGACGACGTTTCTTGCCGTGCCGTTCTTCGTCATGGCCGCCACCTTCATGCAGCGCGGCGGTATCGCCCGCATCATCATCGACGCCGCCGAGGCCTGGGTCGGCCATTTCCGTGGCGGCTTGGGGCTGGTCTGCGTGCTGGCAACGACGCTGTTCGCGGCGATCAGCGGCTCGTCCGTGGTCACCGCGATGGCGATGGGCACCTTCCTGATCCCCGCCATGATGGCGCGCGGCTATGACCGCCCCTTCGCGCTGGGCACTGTCGGCGCCTCGGGCACGCTGGGCATCCTGATCCCGCCGTCGCTGTCGATGATCCTCTATGGCCTGATCGCCGAAGTCTCGGTCCCGCGCCTGTTCCTTGCAGGGGTGATCCCGGGCCTCATTCAGGCGGTGATCCTTGCGGTCGTGGTGATGATCATCTCGCGCAAGAAAGGCTATGCCTCGGGCACCCGCGTGTCGGGGGCCGAGTTCGTCCGCCGCAACCTGCGCGCCCTGCCCGCGCTGTTCATCCCGATCTCGGTCTTTGTCGGCATCTATACCGGCATCACCACCGTCACCGAATCCGCCGGGGTTGCCGCGATCGCCTCGGTCCTGATCGCGGTGCTGGTCTACCGCGAGGTGACCTGGCGCGACATTTTCGGGATGACCGCCGAGGCGATGAAAGCCGCCTCGGCCGTGACCTTCATCGTCATGTTCGCCATGCTCTTCGCCCATTGGATCACCGGCAGCGGCATCCCCACGGCGCTGGTCCGCTGGGCCGCCGCAACCGGCCTGTCACCGTGGCAATTCCTCATCGCGCTGAACGTGATCATGCTTATCATGGGCATGTTCCTTGATGCCGTGGCGGTGCTGCTGATCGTCACCCCCATCGTACTGCCGCTGCTGCCCGCCCTTGGCATCGACCCGATCCATTTCGGCATCATCCTGATCGTGAACATGGAGATCGCGTTCCTCACGCCGCCGATTGGCCTGAACCTGTTCGTGCTCTCCTCCATCGCCAAAGCCCCGCTCAGCGAGGCGATCCGCGGCGTGCTGCCCTTCGTGGCTGCGATGGCGGTGTTCCTGATCCTTGTCACCTACATACCGGAGATATCGCTATGGCTGCCGACGACGGTGTTCGCCCGATGATCCCGCATGACTGGGACCCGACCTCGGCCGACGTGCAGGCCGATCCGCAAGCCGCGCTGCTCGATCTGCGCGAGCGCTGCCCGGTCGCCGGATCGCAGAACTGGGGCGGGTTCTATACGCTGACCAAGTATGACGATGTGGTCATGGCGTCCAAGGACTACGCACGCTTCACTGCGACCGTGCAGACGGTGATCCCGGCCAGCCCGCGCAAGGGTCTGCCTCGCCTGCCGTTGCAAAAAGACCCCCCCGAGGCGATGCGCTATCGCAAGGGGCTGAACCTGTTCTTCAAGGAAAACCGCATCCGGGCGATTGAAGCACCGACGCGGGCACTGGCCGAGCAACTGGCCGAGGCGCTGCAAACCGCCGAGGCTCCGGAATTCGGCACCGGCTTCGCCGCGCCCTTCACCGTGGGCAGCCTGTGCATTCTGGCCGGCATGGATCTTGACGAGGCCGAGGAGCTGGGCCGTCTGGGCCATGATTACGTCGCCGCGGTGCAGGGCCTCGACATGCCCGCCGCGGGCCGCATCAGCCAGGCGATTGACGGATTCGCCATTGCACTGGTCAAGGACCGCGTCGCCAAACCGCGCGATCCCGAGACCGACATCGTCAGCGGGTTGATGGCCTTTGCGCCCGAAGGCGGGCCGTATAGTTTCGAGGAACTGGCGGGCATGGTCCGCCTGATGCTGATCGGCGGGCATGTCGTGCCGCGCAACTTCCTGTGCTCGATGGCGTGGCATCTGGCGCGCGACACCGACCTGCAGGCCCGCCTGCGCGACGGCACCGCCGACCGCCGCCTGCTGATCGAAGAGATGCTGCGCTGCTATTCGCCCAATCAGGCGCTGGTGCGCGTCGCGACCGAAGACACCGAACTGCGCGGCGTCACCATCCCGCAGGGCTGCCCGGTCGCGCTGAACTACCTCAGCGCCAACCGCGACCCCGAGGTATTCGACGCACCGATGGACTTCATCGAAGACCGCAGCCCCAACCGCCACCTCGCCTTCGGCATCGGCCCGCATATCTGCCTCGGCCAAGCCGTCGCCAAGCTGCAGGCCCGTATCACGCTCGACGTGCTGGCCGCCCTGCCCGCCTTCACGTTGGGCGACAACACCCGCTGGGCACGCTGGACGGAATACGGCGTCACCCATCTGGATCTGAGGTTCGCATCATGACCCACCCCGCCGATTTCACCGTCCCCGAGGTCGAGGATTTCGACAGCCCGCACGCCCTGTTTGCCGAGCTGCGCGGGCATTGTCCGGTCGCCTGGGCCGATGAAATGGGCGGTTTCTGGGCGGTGACCAAACACGCCGACATCTGCCGCGTGCTGACCGAATGGCAGACCTTTACCACCACCGTGCAGAACGTGGTGCCCCGCGTCGCCACCACCCAGCGCCGCCCGCCGCTGCATCTGGACCCGCCGGGTAACATCCCCTACCGCAACGCCATTTTGCGCTTTCTCAGCCCCCGGCGGATCGAGGAGTGGAAGCCGGTGATCGCTGCGATGGTGGCCGAGCATTTCGACCCGTTCGTCGCGGCAGGCGGCGGCGATATCTGCGCCGATTTCTCGTTCACCCTGCCGATCGCGCTGCTGGCCGAGTTCTTCCGCCTTGCGCCCGATGAAGCGGCAGAGATCCGCATCGTCGGTGCCGAGTTCAACATGGCGCTGCAACGGCAGGATTTCGACCTGCTGCGCGAACGCTCGGATGCGCTTTACAACATCGCCGCGCGGCTGATCGAGGACCGCAAGGCCAACCCGCAAGACCCCGATCTGGACCCGGTGTCAAACCTGCTGGCCGTCCGGGTTGACGGTGCGGCGCTCCCCGATGACAAGATCCTCGGCGCGCTGCGGCAGTTCCTGCTGGTCGGCATCATCGCGCCGACCACCTTCATCGGCTCGATGGCCGTGCACCTTGCCCGTCACTCCGAGCACCACGCGGAACTGACCGCAAACCCCGACCTGGTGCCGGTTGCGCTGGAAGAACTGCTGCGCCTCTACACCCCCTATCGTGGCTTTGCCCGCACGGCGACGCGCGACGTCGAGCTGGGCGGCAAGCTGGTCAAAGAGGGCGATCCGCTGGCCGTGGTCTTCACCTCGGGCAACCGGGACGAGGATGTCTTTCCCGATCCGCACAGCTACCGGCTGGACCGGGTCGAGCCCGATCTGGTCACTTTTGGCCGTGGCCCACATATGTGCCCCGGCTCGCCGCTGGCGCGGGTGCTGCTGGCCGAAGTGCTGCTCCAAATCGTGCAGAAAACCCGTGATCTGCGCCTGACCGGCACGATGGAAATGACCCGCTGGCCGGAATATGGACCCCTTGCCGTTCACCTTGCGTTGACACCTGCCCGATAACCTGCGGTCACCATAGACCGGAGGGAGCATGACACGGGTCATCATTGCAGGGGCCGGAATTGCCGGGCTGGTTACTGCCCTGACGCTGCGCCAGATCGGGGTCGCATGTACTGTGTACGAAGCGGCGCCCGAGATGCAGCGCGCAGGCGTTGGCATCAACCTGCAGCCCAATGCGGTGAGAGAGCTTTACGATCTGGGGATCGCCGGGGCGCACCTGAACTCTGTCGGCTTGCCGCTCAGGGAATGGGCCATGGTCAGCCTGAATGGCAAGGACATCAGCAGTGAGCAGCGCGGCATCCATGCCGGGTTTCACTGGCCGCAATTCTCGGTCGATCGCGGCATGCTCCATGCCATGCTCTATAGAATCGCGATGCAGCGCCTTGGCACGCATTGTGTGGTTCTGGGCGCGCGCATCACAGGCTACCGGCAGACTCGTGACGGTGTGACGGCACTGTTTGCTGACGGCCGAGAAGAAAGGGGCGCGATTCTGGTAGCAGCAGACGGGATCCATTCGGGCGTGCGCGCCCAGATGTACCCTGATCAGCCCCCCATCAACCGGGCCGAAGGTGTGCTCTGGCGGGGTGTGACGCGTGCGCGTCCGATGCGCACAGGCTCAAGCGCGATAGCAGTCGGCACGAAAGACAAGCGGCTCGTCTTTTTCCCCATCTCGCATCCGGGCAGGGAAGGGTTGGCCAAGATCTGCTGGATCGCGCATCTGGTGCGTGGCGAACAAACGGTGCGTCCGGACGGAGCCTTGTTTAACCCTGTCCAGCCCATTGAAATTGCAAAACACTTTGCTGGCTTTTGCAAGGATTGGCTCGACGCTGGCACGTTGATCCGCACCGCCGAGGTCGCCTTCGAAACGCCGATGCGGGACCGTGATCCAGTCCCCACTTGGCGCGATGGCCGCGTCGTGCTGCTGGGTGCCGCTGCCCATCCGATGTTTCCCACAGGTGCCAACAGCGCAAGCCAGGGTATCATCGACGCCCGTGTGCTGGGTGCCAGCATTGTCGAACATGGTCTCACGGAATGGGCGCTCGATCTCTATGATGACAAGCTGTGCGCACCGATTTCAGCGGTGGTGGAAAGCAACCGCGCCGAGGGGCCTTTCGAGCTGTTCAGCATCATCGACGCCCGTTGCGGCGGGTCCTTTGACGATATCGAAGAGGTCTGCCCCACCGCCGAACGCGCGCGGTATCTGGCGCGCTTCGTGGCCATCACCGGGTTTGCGGCTGACCAGTTGAACAAGACACCGCCGATCATCGCGCCCGGCGCCCGGGCCTCGATTGCCTGAGCAAGCCTGCAACGCCGCCAAAAGCCGCGCGCGCCCTGTTGCTCCGGCGGCGTTTTCTTGCGAAAACGCGCGCGGATCATTCAGGGGGATACAGGGATGACGCAAAAGGTGATGATTGCCGGGGGCGGTATCGGCGGTCTGGTCACAGCGTTGACGCTGCATCAGATCGGCGTCGACTGTGTGGTCTTCGAATCCGTGCGCGCGCTCAAACCTCTGGGCGTGGGGATCAACCTGCAGCCCAACGCGGTGCGCGAACTGTATGATCTGGGCTTTGGGCCTGAGGTTCTGGATTCCGTCGGCGTTCCGGCGCGCGAATGGGCGCTGGTCGGGCTGAATGGCAACGACATCTATGCCGAACCGCGCGGTGAACTGGCAGGCTACAACTGGCCGCAATACGCCGCGCATCGCGGCGCGCTGCACATGCTGCTTTACCAGACGGTCTGCGACCGGTTGGGCGCCGATGCGGTGCAACTGGGCCGCCGGGTGACCGGCTACCGCCAGAATGCCGATGACAGCGTGACCGCCCTGTTCGACGATGGGCGCGAAGAAACCGGGGCGTTCCTGATTGGCGCGGACGGCATCCATTCCGCCATCCGCGCGCAGATGCACCCCAATCAGCCGCCGATCCACTGGGGCGGCGCGGTGATGTGGCGCGGCGTGACGCGCGCCAAGCCGATCCGCACGGGCAGCAGTTTTGTCGGCCTTGGTACGCACAAACACCGCATGGTGATCTATCCGATTTCGCACCCCGATGCCGATGGCATGGCCGATATCAACTGGATCGCCGAGGTCACCTATGACGACCCCTCGGCGCGCGAAAATACCGGCTGGTTCCGTGAAGTTGCGATCGAGGATTTCGCCCATCACTTCGATGGCTGGACCTATGACTGGCTGGACGTACCGGCGCTGATCCGGGCGGGCAGCATTGCCTATGAAAACCCGATGATCGACCGTGACCCGGTGGACACCTGGCGCGATGGCAATGTGTTGCTGATCGGCGACGCGGCGCATGCGATGTATCCCACGGGCTCGAACGGGGCCAGTCAGGCGATTGTGGACGCGCGCATTCTGGGCGCGAGCATGGTTGCAAACGGCTTGACCACGCAAGCGCTTGCCGCGTTCGATCAGCAACTCTGCGGCCCGATCTCAGCCGTGATCCTGCGCAATCGGGGGGCCGGGCCGTTTGGCTTGCTGAACATGGTGGATGAACGCTGCGGCGGCGAGTTCGATGATATCGATGCGGTGATTTCACCCGACGAGCGCAGTGGGTTCATGGCCGGCTACAAGGCCGCCGCGGGGTTTGCCATCGAAAAGCTGAATGCGGCCCCGCCGACGATCCCAGCGGGTGCCCGCGTCAAGAGAACCGCGCCAGTCGTCGGCTGACGTGGACAGCGCAGCCTAGCAGCGCTGATTGAGCGTCTTGGCTGCGTTTTCTATTCCGTCGGCCATTGCCGTGAAGAACACCGCCAGCCCGTCGAGCCGCTTGTGCGGCGTGGCGTCGTCTGGCAACTCGCTGGCAAAGCCCTGCACGGCCTGCGACGTGCTGCGCATGCGGGTTGCGATGGTCTGCAACAGCACACAGAATGACTCGTCGGCCAGCTGGAAATAGTCCTGCCGGTCTCCGGGCATGTTCACCTTGATGATTGATCCGCGCTGAACCAACGCGCGCGCATTGGCGCTGATGCTGCCCCGGCTGACCCCCAGCTCGGTTGCCAGATCGCTGAACGAGCGCGGTTCGCCGTCAAAGATCAGCAGACCCAGAATACGCCCGGCAATCGGCGGCATGCCATTGCCTTCAAGAGCATGACCCATAAAGTCGATAAAATTGGCGCGTGTGGTCAAAATATGCGTTGTCATCGTATCTTCCATGAACCCCTGCTATCTTAAACGCCACCAAAGGTCATTCAAGACTGAACGCTCCTTGACGCAGGGGCCCTGCACCCCTACCTGCGTTCAGTTAAAATTGAACAAATCATGGTGCCGCTTGGCCCATTGACGGAGATCCGGATGCACGCTGCCCCTTCCTCTCTTATCCGGACGGCCGCCGCCGCCTTGGGTTTGCTGATGGCGCCCCTGCCCCTGATGGCGCAAGAGGCGTCGGTCGAACCGCGCCCGGCGCCCTCGGTAACCGTCGCCACGGCCGCGGTGCATCCGTTGCAGCAGGTGGTGCCGGTGTCGGGTTCCTTGATCGCCCGCAGCGAGGTGCTGGTCTCGCCGCACGCGGGCGGCTACGCAATCACCGAACTGAATGCCGATATCGGCGATCATGTCGAAGCCGGTGAGGTGTTGGCGCGCATAGACGACCGCACGCTGGCACTGCGCGTGCGTCAGGCCGAAGCGGCGCTGGCCAATGCGGAAGCGGCGCAAGGACAGGCCCGAAGCCAGGTCAACTCCAGCGAAGCCCAGCTTCAGCAAGCCAATCAGGTGCTCGAACGCGCGCGCGCGCTGCGCTCAAGCGGGACCGCGACGCAATCGGCACTGGATGAGGCTCTGGCCGCGCAGCTGAGCGCACAGGCCAATGCGCAATCGGCGCGCGACGGCGTGCAGGCCGCAGGGGCGGCGCTGCAACAGGCGCAGGCGTCGCTGGAAGTGGCGCAGCTGGATTTCGAGAACGCCGAAATCACCGCGCCCGTGGCTGGCATCGTCTCGGACCGCAACGGTCAGATCGGCGCGATTGCCGCAACCGGCGGCGAGCCGATCTATCGGTTGATCGAGGATGGTGTGGTCGAGGTCGCCGCCGAAGTGATCGAGACCGAGCTGGTACTCTTGCACCCCGACGATCCGGCGACCCTGAACATTGCAGGGCTGGCACCGGTCACGGGCCATGTCCGCCTGATCGCCCCGGTGGTCAGCCCGACCACCCGCTTGGGCGAGGTGCGCATTTCGCTGGATGACACGACCGGCCTGCGTCCCGGCCTGTACGTCGGCGGACGCATCGTGGTGGCTGATCGCACCGGGCTGGCAGTTCCCGTCGCTTCGGTTTTGCGCGATGTGGAGGGCAGTTTCGTGCTGCGTCTGGGGGCCAACGACACGCTTGAGCGCCGCATGATCCAGACCGGCATCGCGTGGGATGGTTGGCAAGAGGTCACGGACGGGCTGGTCGAGGGCGATGAGGTTGTCGCGCGGGCCGGGGCCTTTTTTGGCGATGGCGACGTGATCCGCCCGGTGCGTGAAGGGGCCGCAGAATGAACCTTTCCACATGGTCGATCCGGCAGCCCGTGCCGCCGATCGCGCTGTTTGTCGTGCTGTGCATCGCCGGTTTGGTCAGCTTTGGCCGCTTGCCGGTCACCGAGATGCCCAACGTCGACCTGCCGGTAATCACCATCGGCGTCGCGGCACCGGGCACGGCCCCCTCGGAAATCGCCAGTCAGGTGATCCAGCCGATCGAGGATGAGGTCAGCGACATCGCCGGGCTGCGCCATATCGAGGCCACCGCCCGCGACGGTGTGGCCGAGCTGGTGATCCAGTTCGAGATGGGCACGAACACCGACCGTGCCCTGAATGACGTCAAGGATGCCGTCACCTCGGCCCGCGACCAGATGCCCGACACCACCAGCGATCCGGTGGTGCAGCGGCTGGACTTCACCGGCCGTCCGATCCTGACCTTCGCCGTTGCCGACCAGACGCGCAGCATCGAAGAGCTGTCGAGCTTTGTCGATGACGTGGTGGCCCGCGCCCTGCAAGGGGCGGCGGGCGTTGGCAGCGTGACGCGTCTGGGCGGGGCCGAGCGCGAGATCCGCGTCGATCTGGACCCTGACCGGCTGGTGGCGCTGAACCTGAGCGCCAGTTCCATCAGTCAGCAACTGGCACAGACCAATCTGGATCAGGGCGGCGGTCAGGGCGATCTTTTCGGCTCGGAGTACGTGATCCGCGCGCTGGGGTCGGCCCCGACGCTGGAACAACTGGCGGCAACGCCGATCCGGCTGCCCACCGGCCAGACCGTGCCGCTGAACCAGCTGGGCACCGTCACCGATGGCGCGTCCGAGGCGAGCAGCTTTGCGCTGTATAACGGGCGTCCGGTGGTGGCTTTTGGCGTCTACCGCGCCACAGGGGCCAGCGATCTGCTGGCCGCAGAGAACGCGGAAGCCCGGCTTGACGAGCTGCGCACCCAGTACCCCGACACCGAATTTTCGCTGATCGACGACGCGACGATCTATACCGAGGCCAACTTCGATTCCGCGATGGAGACGCTCTACGAGGGTGCGCTGCTGGCGATCATCGTGGTCTTCTTGTTCCTGCGCAACTGGCGCGCGACGGTGGTGGCCTTCGTGGCACTGCCGCTGTCAGCCATTCCGACGTTTATCGTCATGGATCTGCTGGGCTTTTCGCTCAACACCATCAGCCTGCTGGGGATCACACTGGTGGTCGGCATCCTTGTCGACGACGCCATTGTCGAGATCGAGAATATCGACCGACACATCCACATGGGCAAATCCGCCTATGAGGCCGCCATCGAAGCGGCCACCGAGATCGGAACCACGGTGGTCGCGATCTCGCTGACCATCGTGGCGGTCTTCGCGCCGGTCAGCTTCATGGGCGGCATCGCGGGCGAGTTCTTCAAGCAGTTCGGGCTGACTGTGGCCGTGGCTGTGTTGTTCTCACTGGCCGTGGCGCGGCTGATCACGCCGCTGTTTGCTGCCTATTTCATGAAGAGCAAAGCCGTCGTGCACGAGGTCAAGGACGGCTTCATCATGCGCGCCTATATGCGCGTCCTGCGCTGGACGCTGCGCAACCGCACGATCACCTTGCTGTTTGGTCTGATGCTGTTTGCCGGGTCGATCTATTCCGCGACCCTGCTGCCGCAGGAATTTGTGCCGCCCTCGGATACCGGCCGCTCGGTCGTTACGGTTGAATTGCCGCCGGGCACCACCCTGCCCGAAGCCCGCCGCACCGCGCAGGTGGTCAGCGAGCGGGTTTTCGAAGTGCCGGAGATTCAGCGCGTCTTTGTCAACGGCTCGTCGGCAACCTCGCTCAGCCTGCAGGTGAACTACGGCGACAAATCCGAGCGCGAGCGTTCGTGGACCGAGGTCAACGCCGATATCGCGGCCCATCTCGCCGATCTGCCCGACCTGCGCGTCTTCGTGCTGGGCGAAGAAGGGCAGCGCGACATTTCGATCAACGTGCTGGCCGATACCCAGACCGCCGTCGCGCAGGCCGCCACCGACCTGCTGCACGAAATGCGCAGCCTGCCCGAGCTGCGTGGCGTCTCGTCCGAAGCCGCGCTTCGGCGGCCCGAGATCCAGATCACGCCCAACCCCGAGCGGGCGGCGGAAATGGGTGTAACGGCATCGACGCTGGCCGCGGCGGTCCGGGTGGCGACGATTGGCGACATCGACGCCAATCTGGCGCAGTTCGACGCCGGTGAGGAACGCATCCCGATCCGCGTACGCCTGAACGAAGCGGCGCGCAGCGACATCTCGCGGCTGGCCGGGTTCCGCATCCCGTCAAGCTCGGGCACCATGGTGCCGCTGTCGGCGGTGGCGGATGTGCAGCTGGCCTCGGGTGTCAGCATCATCGAGCGGTATGACCGCCGCTACCGCGTCACGATTCAGGCCGACCTTGCGCCCGGTGTCTATCTGGGACCGGCGTCAGAGGCGATCAACGCGCTGCCCGCAGCCAGCAACATGCCCGAGGGGGCTGAGCTGCAGGCCTCGGGCGATGTGGAAACCATGAACGAGATCTTCTCCAGCTTTGCGCTGGCGATGGGCGCCGGGCTGATGCTGGTCTATGTGGTGCTGGTCTTGCTGTTCAACAGCTTCGTCACGCCGCTGACCATCATGCTGTCGCTGCCTCTGGCCATCGGCGGCGCGATCTTTGCGCTGTATATCTATGGCTCGGGCATCGGTCTGTCAGTGGTGATCGGCTTTCTGATGCTGATGGGGATCGTCACCAAGAACGCGATCATGTTGGTCGAGTTCGCCCTGACCAGCGTGGCCGAAGGCAAGGACCGCGCCGCCGCGATGATCGACGCAGGCCACAAGCGGGCGCGTCCCATCGTGATGACGACCATTGCCATGGCGGCAGGCATGGTGCCCTCGGCACTGGGCAGCGCCACGGGCGGCGAGTTCCGCGCGCCGATGGCTGTGGCGGTGATCGGCGGGCTGTTGCTCTCCACCGCGCTGTCGCTGTTGTTCGTGCCCTCGGTGTTCTCGGTGCTTGAGGGCCTCAAGGACCGGTTGCGCTGGCTGCTGGGCAAGGTGCTGGCCGGGGACAAACGCCCTGACGAGCAGCAGATCCACTAAGACAACGGGGACCGGGCGCAGGCTCGGTCCCCATTTCCTTATCCGCGCAAGAGGCCGTCCATCGGGGACAGATCGGTGCTGCCCGGAAAGACCACCCGCTCGGCATAAGCGGGGTCCAGCCCCAGATGCCCGGTCAGGATTGCCTTGAAGATCCCCTCGTAGGAATTCACCGCCAGCACGTCGCGTTCTTCGAACAGCGCCCGGTTGGAAAGCCCCGGCCACGCCCCCAGAATACGCCCGCCGTTGACCGCGCCCCCGGCCAACAGCGCCAGCCCGCCTGTGCCGTGATCGGTGCCGGCGTTGCCGTTCTCGGCCGCTGTGCGCCCGAATTCCGACGCAACCATGACGACCGTGCGCGACCACTCGGGCCCCAGCCCGGCGTGGAGCGTCATCAACCCGGCGGACAGCCGCCCCAGCAGGCCAGTCAGGCGCCCGCCCTGATTGACGTGCGTGTCCCAGCCGCCCAGTTCCATCACCGCGATGCGCGGGCCGTGTTCTTGTGCCAGCAGGTCCGCCGCCGCATGCGCGGCGATCTGGAAATTCCCGGTCTCGCTGGCGCCGCCCATATCCGGCTCAGGCGCGCCCGTGGCTTCGCCCAGCGCCATCGCGAACAGCGGATCGCCCCGATAGACGATGGCAAGCCGCGCGAGGAAATCCTCATCCAGATCCGGCAATTGCTCGTTCGACCACGCCTGCACCCGCGCCTGCCCCTGCAAGATCAGCGGCACCGAGGGGCCCAGTGACAGGCCCAACCGCTGATCGCCGCCGTTCAGCCCGGCAATCGCCCGGTTCAACCAGCCATCGCCAGCGCCAAAGGGCTGCCCGGTGCCATTCTCCAGCAGGTTCTGGCCGTCGAAATGCGAGCGGTCGCGGTAGCGCGTGGTCGCTGCGGGGATCAGGGCCATTTCGCCTGCCTGCCACAGCGGCATCAGCGCACCCAAACCGTGATGCAGGCCAAAGTAGCCGTCCAGACTGTGCACCTGATCCGCCTTCAGCCCCAACGAGGGGCGCAGGCGCTGATAGTCGGTGTCGGCAAAGGGCGCGAGCGCGTGCAGCCCGTCGAGCCCGCCGCGCAGGAAGACAAAGACAAAGCGGTTATCAGTCGGGGCCGAGGCAAAGGCGACACGCGATGCCGCAAGCGAGGCGGCCAGCGACGCGCCGGTCAGATGCAGAAAGCGGCGGCGGGTGAGCATGCTCATCTCCTCTGAAACTCGGGGCTGCCGAACAACAGCGTCAGCGCCGCATCCGCCGAGGGCGCACGGTAGACCCATGTCTGCGTCACATCGCGCGCCACGGCACCGATGCTTTGCTCCATCACCGCGCGCGGGTTGACGCCGCCGGGCAGGCGCGAGGTGAAGCGGTTGACCCATTCGAGCCGGATCATCAGCGCCTCAGGCCCGATCCAGTCCGCCGCACGGTCGCCCCAGCCTTGCGGCGACGGCGCAGTGAAGGGCAAATGCGCCAGCAACCGCAGGGGCTGGACGATGTCGCGCCGGTGCGGCGCGCCCTGCCCCGCGGCGCGGTGCACGGCGATGACATAGTCGTAGTGCGGTTTGACCTTGGCCAGCGGATCCGCCCATGCCGCGTCGAGGTCAATCACCGCCTGCATGACGCGGCCCAGATCGCCGTCGGTCTCCAGATAGACCCGCGCAATCTGCTCGACGGCCGCCTCTGGCGGATCGTCGGCGACGAAATGACGGACCAGCTTGGTCGCAAGATGGTGTGCCGTGGCCGGGTGCCGGGCCAGAGCGTTGAGGATCTGCACCCCCTCGTCCACACCGCCCTCGGCATAGCGCTGGCCGAGAACGGTTTTGTCGCCCGGCTCGTGATGGCGCTGGATGAACTGGAAACCACCGTGCCGCGGCCGGTCCCCGCGCCGCACGCCGCCATGCGTCCAGCCGGTCAGGGCCAGCGCGAACTGGATGACATCGGCCTGCGTATAGCCACCGTGAACGCCCAGAGTGTGCAGCTCCAGCACCTCCCGCGCGAGGTTCTCGTTCAGCGTCGTTCTGGTGGGATTGCGCTGCAAATGGCGCAGGCCCGCCGGCGATCCGGGGCCGATGGAATAGGTATTATCCAGATAAACCAGCATACTGGGGTGCTGGACGACAGTCAGGAGCATATCGGCAAAGCGGCCAAAGACATGCGGGCGAATAGCCTCGCGCTCGAAGGACGGGATTGCAGGGGCGATCTGACGACGTGCCGAGGACACGGTGAAATGGTTCGACCAGAACAGCACCAGACGCTCGGCCAGCGGGGCGCGCGTGGTGATCATCTGGCTGGCGCGGGCCAGCATCTCGGCGTCGAAATCCTGCTCTTGCGCGCGGCGGCGCTCTCGCTGCTGGGCCTCCGGGCTCTCCAGACGGGCGCTCAGAATGCCGTTGATGATCGCTTCCGAACTGCGAAAGCCGCGCAGCGCCTCGGGCAAGGGCGCGCTTGGCTGAATCTGCGCGCTCAGCCAGCCGCGCGGGTCATCGCCGATTGCGTCGGCCTCACCCGGTGCAGCCCCCAGACCGAAGCGATTGAGGGCGATAAAGCTGGCAATGGTCCGCATGGGCCCCCCGGTGGTGCGCGCCCCGGTCAGGGGCGATGACACAGGGTAGCGCGCCTGCGGTGACAGACCTAGCGGTTTGGAAAACACAACCCTGTGCGCGTGGCCGCTCGGCAGGAAACAGCGCAGCGCCAACGGGCTGGCGCAGCCCCTGCCCAATCGGTAAGCTGTGCAAACAGTTTTGTGAGCAGATCCGATGACCCGCACCATCCATATCCTGAACGGCCCCAACCTGAACCTGCTGGGCAAGCGCCAGCCCGAGATCTACGGCCGCGAGACGCTGGATGATGTCGCCGCCGCCTGTGCCGCCATTGCCCATGAGGCCGGTCTTGAGTCGGTGCTGCGCCAGTCGAACTGGGAGGGGCAGATCATCGACTGGATCCACGAGGCGCGCGAAACAGCGGCCGGGATCATCATCAATCCGGCTGCGCTGACCCATACCTCGGTCGCGGTTTTCGATGCGCTGATGACCTTTGAGGGGCCGGTGATCGAGGTGCATATCAGCCAGGTCCACAAGCGCGAGGCCTTTCGCCACCATTCCTATGTCAGTGCCCGCGCGGATGCCGTGATGGCCGGGTTCGGCGTGCATGGTTACGCGCTGGCGATGCGGCATATGGCGCTGTTGCTGGCGGGGAAATAGCCCGCCGCGCGGCCCCGCGCTTATTCCAAGTAAAGATATCAGGATTGACATTCAGGCTGGCCGGACGCAGATTGCGCTCAGCCAAGCCAAGCTGTGCCACCCTGACACGGACAAGCCCGGCCTGATTTTCAAGCGCCGTTCCCATCCCCGGCGCCCAGCCAGCCCGAGGATTCATGCGCCATATTTCGACCTTTGCCCTGACCGCCGCCCTGACGTTCCCCATGGCCGCGAACGCCGTGACGCCTGCCGAGGTGCTGACCACCTATTCAGACATCGCCGAAGCCGCCTACAGCGACTCATTGAACAGCGCGCAGAACCTGTCCGAAGCGATTGCCGCCTTTCTGGCCGCCCCGTCCGAAGCCGGGCTGGAGAACGCCCGCGCTGCGTGGATTGCTGCGCGCGTGCCCTATCAGCAGACCGAGGCCTACCGCTTTGGCAACCCGATCGTCGACGACTGGGAGGGCCGTGTGAACGCCTGGCCTCTGGACGAGGGCCTGATCGACTATGTCGCGCGCAGCTATATCGGTGGTGACGACAACCCCGCCGCGCAGCTCAATGTGATCGCCAATCCCAGTCTGACCCTCTCGGGCGAGACGATTGATGCCTCGGTGATCGACGCGACCCTGCTGCAAGACGTGCTGCAAGAGGCCGACGCGGTCGAGGCCAACGTCGCCACCGGCTATCACGCCATCGAATTCCTGCTCTGGGGTCAGGATCTGCACGGCACCGACGCTGGCGCGGGCGAACGCCCCTGGACCGATTATGCGCAGGGCGACGACTGCACCAATGGCAACTGCGACCGCCGCGCGGCCTATCTGCGCGCTGCAACCGGGCTGCTGATCACCGATCTTGAGGAAATGGCCGCCAACTGGACCGATGGCGGCGCAGCGCGCGAAGCGGTCACCGCCAATGAGACCGCCGGCCTTGCGGCGATCCTGACCGGTATGGGCAGCCTGTCTTACGGCGAGCTGGCCGGCGAGCGTATCCGTCTGGGCCTGATGCTGAACGACCCCGAGGAAGAGCATGACTGCTTCTCGGACAACACACATTACAGCCACTACTACGACGGGCTGGGCATCCGGAACGTCTATACCGGCAGCTATACCCGCACAGATGGCAGCGTTGTCGACGGCCCCAGCCTGAGCGATCTGGTCGCGCAAACCGATCCGGCGCTGGATCAGGCGCTGAGCGCGGGTCTGGATGCCTCGGTCGCCGCGCTGCAAACCATGGTCGACACGGCCGAGGGCGGCATGACCTATGACATGATGCTCGCGCCCGGCAACGAGACCGGCGAGACTGTGATCATGGGAGCGGTGGATGCGCTGGTCGCGCAGACCCGTGACATCGAGCGTGTCATTGTCGCGCTCAATCTGGACGGTGTGGCGATCGAAGGCTCGGACAGCCTCGACAACCCCGGCGCCGTTTTCGAGTAAACCCGTTTAGAGCAAGCACTGAGGGCCTTTGCGATGATCGTCTGTTCCTGCACCGGCATCACCGACCGGGACATCCATGCCGCCGTGGACTGGATGCGGGCCTCGGACCCGCTGACGATCATCACGCCCGGCAAAGTGTACCGCGCCTTGGGTAAATCCGCCGATTGTGGTGGTTGCATGAAGACCTTCCTCTCGACCCTGAGGGGAAATCCGAATACGGAAGTTCCCAGTCAGCTGCGCGGTTTGCGCCGCGCGGCCCAACAGGAGGACTGACGATGAAGGGTGATACAAAGGTCATCGAGTATCTCAACAAGGCCCTGCGCTCGGAACTGACGGCGGTCAGCCAGTACTGGCTGCATTTCCGTCTGCAGGAAGACTGGGGCCTGGCCCGCATGGCCAAGAAAAGCCGTGAGGAAAGCATCGAAGAGATGCAACACGCCGACAAGCTGATCGCGCGGATCATCTTTCTGGGCGGCCATCCCAACCTGCAAAAGCTCGACTCGCTGCGCATCGGCGAAAGCCCGCGCGAAACCCTGACCGCCGATCTGGCGGCTGAAGAGGAAGCCGTAGCGCTTTACCGCGAGGCCCGCGCCTATTGCCAGTCGGTGAATGACTTCGGCACGATGGAGCTGTTTCAGGCGCTGCTGGTCGACGAGGAAGGCCATATCGATTTCCTCGAAACCCAGCTGGCGCTCTATGACCGCCTCGGAGACGAACGCTATGCGCTGCTCAACGCCGCGCCGATGGATGAGGCCGAGTAAGGCCCGCCTGCTGGCAGGGCTGCTCACAGCCCTGCCACTCGCTGCTCCCTTGGCCGCGCAGGATCTGACCGACCTGCACCTGAACGCCACCCCCCGCACCCCAGCCGAAGCCCGGCGCGTCGCTCTGGTGACAGCGCCGCCCAGCGATCCAACCCTGCCGCAGCGCTTTGAGCTGCGCTCGGGCGGTGCCGCGACGGTGCGGGCGCGCACGGGCAATGACGCTTTCTCGCAACCGTCGGCGAACATGAGCTTTGAAGACCAGATGGATTTTCGTCTGGGCAACGGGCTGTTCACCCGGCTCTGGGTCTCGGCCCCTTCGTCAACGATTGCGTCGGATGGTCTGGGTCCGCTCTACAACGCGCGCGGCTGCCAGACCTGCCATTTGCTCGACGGGCGCGGCCATCCGCCCGGCCCCGGCGACGATAACGCGATCTCGATGTTCCTGCGCGTCTCGGTCCCCGCGCCCGAGGGCACGGCTGGCCCCGCCGGTATCGCCGACTACATCGCCACCCTGCCGCACCCGGTTTACGGTGCGCAGATGCAGGACTTCGCGCTGCAGGGCCAGCAGGCCGAATACCGGCTGGCCGTGGATTGGGAGGAAATCCCGGTTGCACTGGCCGGGGGCGAAACCGCTTCGCTGCGGCGTCCCAGCTGGCGGGCCGAGGATCTGGCCTTTGGCCCCTTGGGCGACGACGCCCTGCTCAGCCCCCGCGTCGCCCCCCAGATGCTCGGCCTCGGTCTGCTCGAAGCGATCCCAGTCACCGACATCCTCGCCCACGCCGACCCCGACGATGCCGATGGCGACGGCATCTCGGGCCGCCCCAACATCGTCTGGTCGCCTGAATTCAACGCGCCCATGCTGGGCCGTTTCGGCCACAAGGCCGGCGCGCCCACAGTGATGCAGCAAAGTGCCGCCGCGTTCTCGGGCGACATGGGTCTGTCGACGCCGCTGTTCCCCGACAGCGCCGGCGACTGCACAGCGGCGCAAACCGTCTGCCGCATGGCCATCGACGGCGCGGACCCCGAGCAGGGCGGCGTCGAGGTCAGTCAGGAAGCGCTCGATCTGGTCACCTACTACGCCCGCAATCTGGGCGTCCCCGCCCGGCGTGACGTGGATGACGCGGAAGTGCTGCGCGGCCGCGCGATCTTTCACCAGTTGGGGTGCGCGAGCTGCCACCAGCCCGCCTTTGTCACCGCCCGCCTGCCCGACCGGCCTGAGCAAAGCTTCCAGTTGATCTGGCCCTACACCGACCTTCTGCTGCACGACATGGGCGAGGCTCTGGCCGACCACCGTCCCGAAGCCCGCGCGACCGGCACCGAATGGCGCACTGCCCCCTTGTGGGGGATCGGCTTGACCGAGCGGGTCAGCGGGCATACCCAGTTCCTGCACGACGGGCGTGCGCGGTCTCTTCTGGAAGCCGTGCTCTGGCACGGTGGCGAGGCGCAGACAGCCCGCGATGCCGTGGTCGCCCTCGCCCCTGATGACCGCGCGGCCTTGCTGCGCTTTCTGGAGTCCCTCTGATGCGCCACAGCCTAGCCTTCGCCCTGTGTTTCGCCGCCGCCCCCGCGCTGGCCGATGTCAACGCCGTGATCGACACCCACATCCTGCCCGGCGAGGCCGCCTTCGCCAGCGCCACGCAGGATCTGGCCAGCGCCGCCGCCGACAATTGCCTGCCCGACGCGCTGCCCCCCGCGTGGAACAATGCCTTTGACGCCTGGATGGGCATCAGCCATCTGCGCATGGGACCGCAGGAGCAGGCGACGCTCAGCATGGCCTACTGGCCCGACGACCGCAGCAGCGGGCGGCGCACACTGGCCCGGCTGATCGCCGATGAGGACACGATGGGTACCGACGCCGAGGCCTTTACCGAGGTCTCGGCCGCCGCGCGCGGGCTTTATGCGCTGGAAACCATGCTCTACGATCCGCAGTTCAACGACTATGCGGCGGGCAGCTATTCCTGCACGCTGGTGACGGTCATGGCGCAGGATCTGGCCAATCAGGCCGAAGCCGTGAACGCCGCCTGGAACCAGAAATTCGCGCCTGAGTTGCGTAATGCCGGGGCGACCGACAACGGCGTCTACCTCTCGCCGCAAGAGGCCGAGCGCGCGCTCTTCACCCAGTTGCACGGCGGGATCGAGTTCATCGCCGACCAGCGCCTTGGCCGCCCGATGGGCACACTGGACCACCCGCGCCCGCAACGGGCCGAGACATGGCGCGCGAACCGCAGCATGCGCAACGTGACCCTGTCGCTGGAAGCTTTGCACCAGATGGCCACCGCGCTGGCAGGCCAACCGCTTGAGGCAGTCGACCAAGCATTTGACACGGCGAAATATTTCGCCGGCACGATCGCAGATCCGGCGTTTCAGGACATCACCGATCCGCAAGCCCGGCTTCGGCTGGAATCACTGCAAGGCCGGGTGCGCACCATTGGCGATGTGCTGATCGTCGACATCGGCGAGACGATGGGCATCGCGCCCGGCTTCAACTCGGCGGACGGAGACTGAGCCATGACCAGCCGCCGCGCTTTCCTCGCCGGGCTGGTGGCCGTCGCCGCGCCCAAACCCAGCTGGGCCGATGCGGGCGGGCCCCGCTGGCTGGCCTGCGCGCGCGAAAGCGACGGCGCTTATGCACTCTTTGGCATCGCCGAAGATGGCGCGGACACCTTCCGCCTTCCCCTACCCTCGCGCGGCCATGCCGGGGCCGGGCATCCGCACCGGCCTCAGGCCGTGGTCTTCGCCCGCCGCCCCGGTGCCTTTGCGCTGGTGCTCGACTGCGCGACCGGCAGCCTGCTGCGCCAGCTGACCCCGCCCGAGGGGATGCAGTTCAACGGCCACGGTGCCTTTACCGAGGATGGCAGCATGCTCTACACCACCGAGCAGCGCGCGTCCGACAGTCAGGGCTTTCTGGGCATTTGGGACGCCGGTTATCGCCGTCTCGGACAAATCGAGACCGGCGGCATCGGCCCGCATGAGGTACTGCGCCTGCCCGGCGACGTTTTCGCCGTCGCCAATGGCGGCATTGCCACCGACCCCAGCGACCGCACCAAGCTGAACCTGCCCGATATGGCCCCCTCGCTGAGCTACATCGACGCAGGCACCATTTCCGAGCAGGTTACGCTGGACCCTGCCCTGCATTTCGCCTCGATCCGCCACCTTGGCTATGAGGACGGCACCCTCGCCTTCGCGATGCAATGGGAGGGCGACCCGGCACAGGTCGTCCCGCTCCTCGGCCTGCACCGTCGCGGCGACGCGCCCCTCCTCGCCTCAGCCCCGCACGCCGAGCAGGCCCTGATGCAGGGCTACGCCGGCTCCTGCGCCTTCACCGGCGGTGAGGTAGCGATCACCTCTCCCCGCGGCGGCCGGTTGCACCGTTTCGACACCAGCGGCGCGTTCCTTGGTGCCACCCCCCGCGCTGACATCTGCGGCCTTGCGCCCTGCCCCGGCGGGTTCTTGACCACCGATGGCGGCGGCGGTGTCCTGCGCGTCACGCAAGGCCACGCCCGGCCGCTGGGCCTGCGCCCGCGCGCCTGGGACAACCACATCGTCACGCTGTGAGGGCGTTCTCGGCCAATCTCGGCTTCCTGTGGACCGACCGCCCCCTGCCCGACGCGATCCGCGCCGCCAAGGCCGCAGGCTTCGCAGCGGTCGAGTGCCACTTCCCCTATGCCATCCCCGCCACCGAGACCCGCGCCGCGCTCGTTGAGACCGGCCTTCGGATGATGAGCCTTAACACCCGCCCCGGTGGACCCGGCGACTTCGGGCTTCTTGCCCTGAAGGGCCGGGAAACCGAGGCCCGCGCCGCCATCGATGAAGCCTTCGCCTACGCGCTAGCCACCGACACCCGCGCCGTGCACGTCATGGCCGGCAAACACGGCGACGACGCGACCTACCACGCCAACCTCGCTTATGCCTGCGACAGCGCGCCGCCCGGCATGACCCTGCTGATCGAGGCGATCAACCGCTGGGACGTGCCCGGCTACCACCTCAACACCATCGCCCAGGCGGTCGACACGCTGAAAACGCTCCACCGCCCCAACCTGAAACTGATGTTCGACTGTTACCATGTCGGCCGCACCGAGCCCGAGGTCTTCGACCGCTTCGACACCCTGCGCCCGCTGATCGGCCATATCCAGATCGCCGCCGTCCCCGACCGTGGCACGCCCGATCACGGCAGTGTCGACTACGCGACGCTTCTACCCCGGCTCAACTGGCCCGGCCCCATCGGCGCCGAGTACAAACCCACCGGCCCGACCGACGCCTCGCTCGACTGGCTCCCCAGGCTCTCCGCCTGCTGACCCATTTTCTGTCTCTAAATATCCACGGGGGGTTTCCAAAGGGGGGAGCGTGCTCCCCCCTTTGGCGCAGGGGTGCGGGGGGCGCGCAGCCCCCCGCTTCTGTTTACTTGTGCTCGCTCAACCAGGTCGCCGAGGTCTTGATCCCGCCCAGCGGGAACAGGTGCACATGCTCCAGCAGGCTGTCAGGATGCGAGGTCTTGTAGGCCGCGATCTCCGCCAGCATCTCGGTCGGTGCAAACGGCACCAGCAGCTTGGTCAGATCCATCGCGCGCTTCTGCAGCACGCTCAGCGACGGGCCGACACCGCAGGCGATGGCGAATTTGATCAGGGTTTGCAGCTTGGTCGGACCGGCGACGCCCAGATGGATCGGCAGGGTGACGCCCATGGCTTGCAGACGCTCAGCCCAGGCGATGATCGGGCCGCTCTCGAAGGCGAATTGCGTGGCGATGGCCATCTCGGCGTCGGTGTTCTTCGAGAAGTTCTGCTTCCACAGCATCGCCTCATCGACGACAGCCGTGCCGCCCTTGGGGTCGATGTCCTTGTTGCCCTCGGGGTGCCCGGCGACGTGCAGGCGCTTGAAGCCCAGCTCGTCAAACAGCCCGGTTTTCAAAAGGTCGATGGACGAGGTGAACTCACCCGCCACCGTCGGCACGCCGCCCGCCAGCACCAGCGCCTGTTCGGCACCGGCCTCGTTGCGGTAGCGTTTCAGCCAGGTTTCCAGCGTGGCGCGGCTGTCGATGATGCGGGCGGGGACGTGAGGCATCACCGGGAAGCCCTCATCGGTGATCCGCTTGACCGTCTCGACCATCTCGTCGATCGGCGTGCCGTCCAGATGCGCGACATAGACGCGGGTGCCGGCGGGCAGGATTTCGGCGAAGCTTTCGATCTTGGCAGCGGTGCGCGGCATCACCTCGATCGAGGTGCCCTCAAGCAGCGCCGACAGCGCGCCGGTCTTCAGCTCGGGCTTGTCGGCAGCGCCTTTGTTGGCGCGCAGGTTGAACAGAGCCATGACAGGGTCCTCCAGTGTCAGGTGGTCATGCGGGGGCTGATACGGTCGGCTTTGAAGCCATCCGCCAGCCGGGTGATATCGATGGCCGAAACCACGCCCTCGCGGGCAAAAGGATCGCCTTCAGCAAAGCTGCGGGCGGCCTGCGGCGTCTCGGCCTCAAGGATGCCCCAATGCCCCAGCGCGCTGCCGTCATCGGCCCACAGAGCCGAGCCGATCAGCACCGAGCACAGCCCCTCGCCGCCCGAGGCAACCCAGTCGCGGTGCTGCGCACGCAGCCGGTCCCGCTCGGAATCCTTGGCCGGGAAGTGTTGGCATTCCATAAGAAAAAACATGAGCGCCCTCCGTCAGTCGCGCAGGAAGGGGACCAGCCGGTCCGCGACCGCATCGGGCCGCTCGACCGGAGCGAAATGGCCCGCGTCTTCGATGATGTCCAACTGTGCATCCGGCAACAGCGCCAGCATGTCCTCATGCTGCGCGACCGGCGACCATTGGTCGTACCGGCCGACCATCAGCAGCACCGGGCAGGTGATCTGCGCCATTGCCGCGGTGGCATCCGGCCGCTCGACCAACGCCTTGATCTGGCGGGCGTGCAGGTCGGGGTTCATGCGCAGCACCATGGCGGTCAGATCCGCCATCAGGGCTGCATTCGTCTGGTTGCCTGTCCAGACCATCGGCGGCAGCCAGCGCTCTGCCAGCGCCTGCATGCCGTGGTCATAGGCGAATTTCACGATCTCGGCGCGGCTCGCAGGCTCGCCGGGTTTCAGCGGATGGATGCCGGTGTCCAGCAGCGCCAGCTTCTCGATCCGCTCGGGCGCCAGCCGCGTCATCTCGATCGCGACACGGGCGCCCATCGAATGCCCGGCCACCCGCAGGGGGCCGGGGTTCTGCGCCAGCAGATCCCGCGCCATATCGGTGAGACTGTCCTGCGTGGACAGATCGGCCACCTGCGCCGGGAGCCGTTCAAGAACCGGCTCCCAGCAATAGGCGTCACACAAAAGGCCGGGGATCAGAAGCGTCGTTGTCATGGTCAGTTGATCATCGTGTTAGGCAAGAGAAGCGAGATCTGCGGGAAGACCACCAGCAGGATCAGCGTGATGATCATCGCAAACCAGAACGGCATGACCCCGCGGAAGATCGTGCCCAGCGGCACATGGGGTGCCACCGATTTCACGATGAACACGTTGACCCCGACCGGGGGCGAGATCAGGCCCATCTCCAGCGTCAGCACGACCAGCACACCAAACCAGATCGGGTCAAAGCCCAGTTGCTGGATGATCGGGAAGAAGATCGGCATGGTCAGCACGAGCATGGCGAAACCTTCCAGGAAGCACCCCAGAATGAGGTAGCAGCACAGGATCAGCGCCAGAATCACCATCGGCGGCAGGCTCAGTTCGGTAAGGAACTGGCCCAGTTCCTGCGGGATATGGCTGAGCGCAAGGAACGGGTTGATCATATGCGCGGCGATCAGGATCAGCATGACCGTGGCCGTCGTGGTGACCGAGCTTTTCGCCGCCGTCCAGAAGGCGTTGAGCGTCAGCGTCCGGGCCAGAAGGCCGATGATGATGATCAGACCCGCACCGACAGCCGAGGCTTCGACGGGCGAGAAGATGCCGGTGTAGATACCGCCAATGGTCAGCACGATCACGCTGAGGATCGGCAGCGCGCCCATCATCGCACGCAGTTTCTCGTTCACCGAGGTACGCGGACCCGCCGGACCCATGGCCGGGTTGATCCAGCACAGGATGGTGGCGGTCAGCACAAACATCAGCAGCAGCAGCAGGCCCGGGAACACCCCGGCCAGAAACAGCCGTCCGATAGATTCCTGCGTCAGGATCGCGTAGATCACGAAGCCGGTCGACGGCGGGATCAGGATGCCCAGCGTACCGCCGGCAGCCACAGCGCCAGTGCTCAGGCGCGGGTCGTAACCAAACCGCTCCATCTCACCGAGCGAGACCTTGCCCATGGTCAGCGCCGAGGCCACCGACGAGCCCGACAGCGCGGCAAACCCGCCGCAGCCGATGATCGTGGCCGAGGCCAGACCGCCGCGCACCGAGCCGATCATCGCATAGGCCGCGTCATAGAGTTTGCGGCTCATCCCCGTCTCGGTCGCGACGTTGCCCATCAGGATGAACAGCGGCACCACGACCAGTTCAGGCGACGAGGCCAGCGTGAAGCTTTCCGATGCCATCGACACCATAGCGGCGTTGAGGCTGTTAAGGATGGCAATCCCGACAAATCCGACCGCGAACATCGCAAAGGCGACGGGCACGCGCAGGGCGAGCAGGGCGAAAAGAATGACCACCCCGGTGACGCCGATACCGAAATCGCTCATGAATTATAACCTTCCGGTCGCGTTACCGAACCGCCAAGGCTCAGGTAGACGGCGCGCAGCGTCATGCCCGCAGCGGTGATCACCGAGCATACAACCACGTAATACTGGAACCAGTCCTTGGGCAGATTGATGATATTGGTCGACAGGTTCAGCATCTGCGAGATCGAAGCCGACTTCCACATGTTCCAGGCGATCAGGCCAAAGACCAGAGCGCCCAGCACGGCCGCCACGATATCGGTCAGCTTGTTCAGCCAGTTGGGGAAGGACCGCTCGAACAGATCTACGGCAATATGGCCGCCCTGACGGTCGCACAACGCCATGCCGCCGAACACCAGCACCACCATGGCCATTTGCGTCACGTCTTGCGCGCCGCGCAGCGGCGAGCCGAAATAGCGCCCGATCACGTCGATCAGGATCACGACAACCTCGGCCAAAAGGCCGAGGGTGCCGAGGACTGCGGCCAGGGCGATAACCCTGCCCGCAAACGTATCGAGGGTACGAAGCACGTTACATGCCCTGCATGGTGTGCAGGACTTCCTCGCCGCCGTCGATCGAGGCGACGACCGCATCACGCACCGGGAAGGTCAGGTCGCTGAAGGCAGCGGCTTCTTCCGGGGTCAGCGTGTAGACGGTGTTGTCACCGGCATCGGTGATCTGGCCGATCACCTGATCAGCGCGGGCATACCAGCCAGCTTCAGCCGAGGCCGACAGCTCGCGACCGGCAATCGAGTCCAGCGCCGTACGCTCTTCGTCCGACAGGCTGTCATAGGCGCCCTGGTTCATCACCACGTAGAACGAGATGTGACCCAGCGGTGCGCCCAGCGTGTAGCTGTTGGCAACTTCATCCAGACGGAAATCGCCAATGGCCGACGCCCCGGTGATCACGCCGTCGATCAGGCCGGTTTGCAGCGAGTTGTAGATCTCGCCCGCCGGCATCTGCACCGGCGTTGCGCCCAGCGATTCAACAGCAGCGGCAGCAGCCGACCCCGACACACGGATCTTCAGACCGGCCAGATCAGCCGGGGTGCGGATGTCGTGGTCGCGCATGATGAACACGTTGGGCTCGGACAGCCACAGCGCCAGCGGCACGGTGCCCGGGAACTCGTTGGCCAGCTCGCCCGCGTCATAGGCGTTCCACAGCATGTCGTAGCCGTGCATGCCTTCGGGCAGCGCGCCCGGCAGCTCGGAGATCATGGTGCGGGGGAATTGGGTCGAGGTGTAGCCTTGCAGCCCCCAGACGATATCCGCAGCACCGGTCACGGCACGCACATATTGCTCCAGCGGACCGGCGCCCAGCTCACCACCGGGGTACACCTGGATTTCCAGGCCCGAGGCGGCAGTGGCATCAATCAGCGGCTGGATGGTCGAGGCGGTCAGCGTGTGCTGCGGCGGCACCCAGTGGGCGAAGCGCAGCGTCGTGGCACCTGCGGGCGCTGCCAGAACAGCAGCGGTGGCAGCCACCGCGCCAGCGGCGCGAAGGGTTGTGAAATTGAGCATGGTAGTCCTCCCAAGGTTCGGGGCGCGATGCCCCGGATCGTTTACATTCGACCGGACCTACTATGACCAAGAACACCGCGCGTTAAAATGGATTTCGCTGATCCCATCATAAGGAGCGGCTATAATCATCCAACAGGCCCGGGCCCGAAGGTCCAGGCGGCGCACGGTTTGCACCGGCGCCGCCCAGAGATCGTATCACCCGTTGGTGCGGGTCCGCCAGCTGTCGGCGTACGAGGTGCGCGCTTCAGCCGCATACGGCGTCGGCGAGACACGAACGCGGATCTCGGCTTGCTTGTGGGCTTCGGTCGAGGTCTTGCCGGTGGTCTCGGGCTCACCCCATTTCAGGGTCAGCACGTCGCCGATTTCGACATCGGTGCTCACCACGCCGAGGCTCAGCAGGCACCGCTCGTTGAACGAGTAGCCGTTGAACATCGACATACCGACCATCTTGCCATCGCGCTCGACGCGGTCGGCCGAGGACGACGCGTAGTTCGGCTGCGGGAAGTCGATCCACTTGTAGGGCGTGCCCTGCTCGAAGGACGAGGCGATGACTTTCAGCACATCGTCACGGTTCCACTCGAACGTGACTTTCTTGCGCTTCGGACCTTCGGCCTTGATTTTCTCCAGAGCGGCCTTGCCGATGAAGTCGTCTTTTTTCCAGCCGATGTAGAAGTCATAGCCAACTTCGAACGGGTTGACGTAGTAGTCTTCGATGTTGTCCGACACGAACGAACCACCGATGGCACCCGCCGACTCGTACATGTCAGCGCCCAGCCATTCACGGTAGGCTTTGGTCATGCCATCACCGGTGTAGATGCCCGGCAGCGGCGACGGAATCCAGCCGGATTCCAGCGTGTTGGTCGAATAGGCACGGCTACCGCACTGAACCAGGTTCACACCGGCGTCGCGTGCAGCCTGCATGACGGTCGAGTGGATGTAATCCTTGTCCTTGTACGGACCCCAGATTTCCAGACCCGGCGCGCCGGACATGCCGTGACGCAGCGCCTGCACCTTTTTGGAACCGATGTTGATCCACTCGACGTGGAAGAACTTGATGTCCGGGATCGGGCCGCCGTTCATCTTCTCAAAGATCGCACCGGCGTCAGGGCCCTGGATCTGGAAGCGGTAATGCTCACGCAGAACGCGCTCACCTTCGGGGCGGCTGTTCGAGCGCGGGTCATAACGGATGCGCACGTTCCAGTTGCCGTACGAAGCGCAGAACATCAGCCAGTTCGAGGTCGGCGCGCGGCCCACCAGAATGTACTTGTCTTCGCGCTCGCGGAAAATGATGTGGTCGCCGATCACGTGACCAGCGGGGGTGACCGGAACGTAGTGCTTGGCACGGTTCAGGCCGAAGTTGTGGAATGCGTTGATCCCGTGGTGAGCCAGGAACTCGGTGGCCTGCGGGCCCTCGACGATCAGCTCGTCCATGTGGTGCGACTGGTCGAACAGCACGGCCGACTTGCGCCAGGCTTCCTGTTCTACACGCCAGTTGCTGAATTCCGGTGCGACGACCGGATAGACATACATGCCAATTTTCGAATTGCGCAGCATGGTGACGGGGTCACCATTGTTTTGTGCGATCAGGGCTTCAAGGCTGGTTGCAACCATTTCGATTCTCCTCCCAAGGCAAGAATGTATACAACATGCTTAGAAGGAGGGCTGGATGCAAGTAAATTCGCCCCTCACCGGCCAGTTTCGGCCGATTTTACACAAACCGTGTATGCATCGCCGGCTGTCAGCGAATGATCAGCGCCATGCCCGGCACGCATTCCGGCGCCTGCGGGTCCGAAACGAAGCTGGCCTCAAGATTGCCGCGCGCGATCCGGGCGTGTTCGCGCGCGATGAACTCGGCCCGCGCCCCTTCGCGCTGCTCGATCGCCTGCACCAGCGCGCGGTGCTGCGCCTGCGCCAACGCCAGCGAACGGTTCGAGCGTGCAGCATCCGCCTGCCCCAGCACAAAGGCCGAGGGTGACGCGAAAGGAAGCGACACAACGCGTTCCAGCTCGCGCAGGATGACGGGACTGGCGCATAATTCCGAAAGACGCTGGTGAAACAGCGCATTCAACTCGCTATAGGCGTCAAAATCGATCTGTTCGCGCCCCGTGGCACCGCCCGGCGCAAAGCAGCCGTCCAGCCTGTCGAGCAATGCCTTGATCGCCACCAGTTGCGCAGGCTCAACCCCCTGCTCCGCCGCCAGCCGCGCTGCGGTGCCCTCAAGAACACCGCGCAGCTCGATGGCATCGGTCACATCGCGCAGGCTGAACGAACGTACCTGAAACCCGCCCCCCGGCGCGCGCTCGAGCAACCCCTCTTCGGCCAGCCGCGACATCGCCTCCCGCACCGGTGTGCGCGAGATCTGCAACTCTTCGGACAGAGCAACCTCGTAAAGCCGCGTGCCACCCGGCAATCCGCCGTGTATGATGCGCTGGCGCAACTCGTAGGTCGCCCGCTTGGTCAGGTTGACGCTTTTCGATTCGGACATGAACCCTCCCATGTATACAGTAAATGTATACATTTCGCCGCGACACGCAAACCCCACGTTGCCGCGACGCCCGTCAACGCAACAGGGGGGCCTTCAGCCCCCCTCTTCGCTTGCAGCGAATTCACCCCCCGAGGATATTTGAAGAGCAAAGAGGCGCGTTAAGCTTTCGTTAACCGCGCCGCATTTTCTGTCTGAAAGTATCCTCCGGGAGGGTCCGGGAGGGTGGAAAACCCTCCCGGGTCTGGCCACCGGCGCGCCGCTTTGCGCGGTTTACTTCGCTTTCAGCCGCGCCGATCCGTCCAGCCGCACGCATTCGCCGTTGATGTAGCGATTGGTGGCCATGAAACAGACGGTGTCAGCGAACTCCGCCGGATCACCCAGCCGCTGCGGAAAGGGAATGTCCGCCGCCAGCGCCTTTTGCGCCTCTTCGGGCAAGGTATAGAGCAGCGGGGTCAGGAAAATCCCCGGCGCCACCACGTTGACGCGCACACCGACCCGCGCCAGTTCGCGTGCGACCGGCAGCGACATGGCAACGATGCCGCCCTTGGAGGCCGCATAGGCCGCCTGCCCGATCTGTCCGTCAAACGCCGCAACGGACGCGGTGTTGATCACCACACCGCGTTCGCCATCCTCAAGCGGCTCGGCCTGCGCCATGCGGGCGGCCGACAGACGCATCACGTTGAACGTACCGACGAGGTTCACGTTGATCGTGCGCTGGAACATCTCCAGCGCCAGCGGCCCGTCACGGCCGAGCACGCGCCCGGCAGTGCCGATGCCCGCACAGTTCACCACGATCCGGGGAATGCCATGCGTCGAGGTCGCCGCATCCAGCGCCGCGTTCACATCCTCTTCCGAGGTCACATCCCCGCCGACCGCAATCCCGCCAATCTCACCGGCCACGGCCTGCGCTTTGGCCAGATCGCGGTCCAGGATCGCGACCTTGGCGCCGCGCGCGGCCAGCATGCGGGCCGTTGCTTCGCCCAGCCCCGAGCCTGCGCCCGTGACCAGAACCGAACATCCGTCAATCTGCATCGCTCAGCCCTTCTTGCCCAGAATAACGCGCTTGCTGCCTGCATAGATGTCGGCAACCAGCTCGGCGCGGTTGGCGCGCACCGCGCGCTGGTTGACCGAGCCTTTGTCGGTCACTTCGCCGCGATCCATGTTCAGCGCCTCATCCATCACGATCACCCGCAGCACGCGCAGCGACGAGCCGGTGGCGGTGGCGTTATAGGCTGCCAGCTTCTCGGCCAGTGCCTCGGTCAGTACCGGATGGCGGCAGAGTTCGGCGTCGGACATGCCCTCGCCCCCCGGCACCAGTTTCTCGATGGCCGGGCGGAACGGGACCAGCAGCGCGCCGAGGTAATCCTCACCCTCGCCCACGATCACCGCGTCGCGCATCAACCCGCCCAGCGCATCGGTCAGCTTGGCGCGCAGCGCGCCGACGCCGACCCAGGTTCCGGTGGACAGCTTGAAGTTCTCAGCCACGCGCCCGTCGAAGAAGAAGCCCTTGGACGGGTCTTGCTCGTCCACGAATTTCAGCGCGTCGCCCAGACAGTAAAAGCCCTCGTCGTCAAAGGCTTCGGCCGTCAGCTTTTCGTTGCGCCAATAGCCCGGGGTCACGTTCGGCCCTTTGACGCGGGCCTCCCATTTGCCCTCAACCGGAACCAGCTTCAGGATGATCTCTTTTGCTGGCACACCGATGCAGCCGGCAGGGGCCTCAGGATCGGTGTTGAACAGCGCAAACGGTGCGGTTTCGGTCGAGCCAAGCCCGGTGGCCAGCAGCACGCGCTCGCCGGTGGACTTTTCTGCCAGCCGTTCCAGCGCATCCCAGGTGTGCTGGGCCATCGCCGCACCGGCGTAGTACTTCAGCTTGAGGTTCTTGAAGAACGCATCGGCCAGCGACGGGTCAGCATCCATCGCTTCGACCAGCATCTCGTAGCCGAAGGGGACGTTCCAGTACCAGTTCGGCTTGATCTCGCGGATATCGCGGATCGTGTTGGCCATCATCTCACGCGTCGGGCGGCCGCCGTCGATGTGGAACGTACCGCCGTTATAGATGGCAGTGTTGAAGCACAGGTTCCCGCCCGCAACGTGGTTCCATGGCGACCAGTCCAGGATGACCGGCGGCTCGGTGCGCAGATAGGTGTAGCAATCGGTCATCTGCTCCATGTTCACGCACATCATGCGCTGGGTCTGGATCACCGCCTTGGGCGACCCCGTGGTGCCCGAGGTGAACAGGAATTTCGCAATCGTATCGGGGCCGGTGGCCGCATTGGCCTTGTCCACCGCGTCCGTCGCCGGGGTGGCAAGCAGCGCGTCCCAGCTCATCGCAAGGCCTTCGCCCGAAACACCCAGCACCGGCAGATCGCCGAATACCGCCTCGATCGCCCGGCCAAAGGGGCCGGTATCCTGCACGAAGACCGCGCCCGGCGTGATCTGGTCGCGTACGGCGTCAAGCTTGCCGAACTCGCCGGCGACCAGTGAATAGGCGGGGGCAATCGCCGCCGACGGGATGCCCGCGTATTGCGCACCCAGCGCGATCAGCGCGTGCTGGGTCGAATTGCCCGAGAGAATGACAAGCGGCCGGTCGGTCGACAGGCCCATGTCCAGCAGGGCCTGCCCGATGGAGCGGATATGCGTCAGAAGCTGACCAAAGGTGACACGCTGCCAGACACCGTCAGCGTCGCGCTCGGCCATCCAGGGGGTGTCGGGGCGCTCTTTGGCCCAATGCTTGATGCGGTCGGACAGGCGTGCGGGATAATCGCCGAGCTTGCCGTTTTGCCAGACCAGGATCGAGCCGTCATCGCGGCGCTCCCAGTCGACGTCGGGATTCCATAGCTCAACCGAGCGAAGCGGTGATTCTGTCATGGTAGGGTCCTCCGTGGCAAAATGTATACTCGGATACATTTTCCGCGGATAGCGAATTATTGTTTACACGGATACTTTTTGCGGGGATACTTCCGCAGGAATCGACCGGGAGGGGCGGTTCGCTTTTCAGACAGCGACAGGGCCAAACTATGGATTACCTCACACTTGAGTATAACGGCGATGTCGCGGTTGTGGGATTGAATCGTCCGCAAAAGCGCAATGCAATTTCCGACGCCTTCATCGAAGAGCTGAACGACGTCATCACCGACGTTGAAGCCAACGCCAAAGCCGCCGTGATCCACGGTCACGGCCCGCATTTCTGCGCCGGGCTCGATCTGGCCGAGCACGTCAAGAAAACCCCGTTCGAGGGCGTCCACGGTTCGCGCCGCTGGCACGAAGTCTTCGGCCGCATCCAGCGCGGCAAGCTGCCGTGGTTCGCGGCGCTGCATGGCGCGGTTGTCGGCGGCGGGCTTGAACTGGCGTCGTCCGTGCACGTTCGTGTTGCCGACCAGACCGCGTTCTTTGCGCTGCCCGAAGGCCAGCGTGGCATCTTCGTCGGCGGCGGGGCCTCGGTGCGTTCGGCGCGCCTGATGGGCGTGTCGCGGATGACCGATCTGATGCTGACGGGCCGCTCGGTCGATCCGGTCACCGCCGAGCGTTGGGGCATTGTCAACTATGTCGTGGACGCAGGCGAAGCGCTGGCAAAGGCAATCGAGCTGGCCAGGCATGCCGCAACCAACGCGCCGATCTCGACCTATGCGATCATCAACGCCCTGCCGCGAATCAACGACATGGGCACCGATGACGGGCTGTTCGTCGAAAGCTTCATCGCGTCGTTCACCGCGACCTCGCCTGAGGCCGAAGAACGCCTGAACGCCTTCCTGTCCAAAAAGGTGGGCAAAGTCGCCCGCCCCGGCGAATAAGGACCGGGCGCGATGAACGCCCCCTTCCCTGCCACCGTCGACGAAGAAATCGTCGAGCTGGGTGATCTGCGCGGCTCTGTGGGTTTCATGCTGCGCATGTCACAGACCCGCGCTTACGATCAGTTCTTTCGCGAGTTTGCCGACAGCGATGTGCGCCCCGGCGAATTCACGGTGATCTGGGTTCTGGGTCTGAACCCGGGGCTCAAGCAGGGAACGCTGGCGCGCACGCTGAACATCAAGCCTGCGCATACCACCAAGCTGGTGCAACGGCTGGTGCGCGCAGGCTATATCAAGCGGACGGTCCCGGCTGAGGATCGCCGTTCGGTTCTGCTCTCGCTGACGGCAGCCGGGCAGACCCATCTGGATACTTACCGCGCGAGCTTTCTCGCCGTACACGCCGCCGAACGTATCGGCCTGACGCCACAAGAAGTCGAGCAACTGCTCGGCCTGCTTGGCAAACTTACCTTCAAAGAGGCCCCTGAATGCCCCTGAATCTCGACGATATCATCGCCATCGACATTCACACGCACGCCGAAGAGCCCTGCGATACCTGCCGTGACGACGGGTATAATGAATTTCAGACGGGCATGGCGAACTACTTCAAGAACCCGGCTGGCGCCGAGGGCATGCTGCCGACCATTCAGGACACCGCCGCCTATTACCGCGAGCGCAAGATTGCGGCCGTGATCTTTCCGGTCGATGCCGAGCGCGAGACGGGCTTTCGCCGCTATCACAACGAGGAAGTCGCCGAGATCGCGGCGGCCAACGACGACATTCTGATCCCCTTCGCCTCGATTGATCCGCACAAGGGCAAGATGGGTGTGCGCGAAGCCCGCCGTCTGGTGCGCGATTTCGGCATCAAGGGGTTCAAGTTCCACCCGACGTTCCAGGGCTTCTATCCCAACGACCGTATGGCCTATGACCTCTATGAGGCCATTCAGGACGAAGGCGCGATTGCGCTGTTCCACACCGGCCAGACCGGGGTCGGTTCGGGGATGCGCGGCGGCATGGGCATGCGGCTGAAATACTCGAACCCGATGTATCTGGACGATGTGGCGGTTGATTTCCCCGATCTGAAGATCATTCTCGCGCACCCGTCCTTCCCCTGGCAGGAAGAGGCGCTGTCGGTGGCGACCCACAAGCCCAATGTCTACATCGACCTCAGCGGCTGGTCGCCCAAGTATTTCCCCAAGATTCTGGTGCAATACGCCAATACCATGCTGCGCAAGAAAATGCTGTTCGGCTCGGACTGGCCGGCGATCACGCCGGACCGTTGGCTGGCCGACTTCGAGAAAGCGGAATTTCGGGACGAGGTACGCCCCCTCATCCTGAAAGAGAATGCCATGAGACTGCTGAATCTCTGAGCATTACAAAGGGCGTCTTTGGGAGGAGACCAAGATGAAACTGTCGAAACTCGCCGGACTCACAATTGCAGCTTCGGTACTTGCCTTCAGTGCAGCGGCGCAAGACCGCGTGCTGCGGATCGCACCGGCGGCCCCGCCGGCGCACCCGGCCAACGGTGTGCTCTACACCAACTTCGCGCAGTATCTGCCCGAAGAATCCGAGGGCCGTCTGGGCACCACGATGCTGGGCCCGGAAGTGGTCAATCTGGGCCAGATGAAGGACGCGCTGCAGAGCCAGGTTGCCGAAGTCGGTAACTTCCTGCCGCTCTACTTCCCGGCAGAACTGCCCTACATGGCGCTGGCCGGTGAGCTGTCGCTGACCTCGGGCAACAGTCAGGCTGCCGCGGCCGCGATGACCCAGTTCATCGTCGAATGCGAGCCGTGCCAGCAAGAGCTGCACGACTTCGGCTTTGTCTATCTGGGCTCGGGCGCGTCGGACGTCTACGAGATCCTGTCGACCCGTCCGGTGCACTCGATCGCAGATCTGGAAGGCATGCGTCTGCGCTCGGGCGGCTCGCCCTGGGCCCGTTTCGCCGAGCATTTCGGCGCTGTCCCGGCTCAGATCTCGGTGAACGACACGTTTGAGGCCATCAGCCAGGGTGTTGTCGACGGCTCGATGGCGTCGATCGCTGACCTGATCTCGTTCCGTCTGGTCGACGTGATCACCCATGTCACCTTCGTGCCGCTGGGTCTGTATCAGGCAACGTCGAACTTCATGACCTCGGGCCTGACCTGGGAAAGCCTGTCGGTCGAGGACCGTGCCGCGATGGCCCGGGCTGCCAACCGCGCCAACGCCGATTTCACCGACCGTTGGGGCCGTTCGATGCCCGAAGAGGCCGAAGCTGCAGCGCGTGAAGCCGGGATCGAGCTGTATCAAGCGGACGACGAGTTCGTTGCTGCGGTGCAGGACTTCGTCGCGACCGAAGCGGCCAGCGCCGCGCAGATCTCGACCGAACGCTACGGCATTGCCGACGCCGAAGAGCGCATCGCGCGCTTCCAGGAGCTGTACAGCAACTGGGCAGCTGTTGCCGAAGAGGTCAACAACGACCCGGTGGCCATGGCTGAGCGTGTGAACGAGGCCGTCTGGGCCAACGTCGACTACGCGACCTACGGCCAGTAATCCGCAAAAACCATGCCGCCGGGGAACTTCCCCGGCGGCATGCCTTTTACCCTGCGGCCGGTTTCCGGGGAGGAACCATGCAACGCCTAGAACGGATTGAAGACAGTCTGCTGGCCATGCTCGCCATCATCGGCGCCGTGGCCACTCTGTCCCTGATGGCCCATGTCGCCATCGACATCACAATGCGAAACCTGATGAACGCGCCGATCCCCGCGACATTCGAGATCGTCACCAATTATTACATGGTCGCGCTGGCCTTTATTCCGCTGGCCTGGGTCGAACGGTCGGGCGGCATGGTGCAGGTCGAGGTGCTTGAAGGCTTCATGAGCCCCGGCGTGCTGCGCTTTTCGGACCGCATGGTCGCGCTGATCTCGACCATCGTCTACCTCATCCTCGCCTGGGTCACGTTCAAGGTCGCGCTGACCAACACCGCCCGCGGCAGCTACCTGATGGCCAACAGCACCCGCGTGCTGACATGGCCCGCCTACTGGCTGCCCCCGCTGGGCTTCGGACTTGCCGGTCTGGTCACCCTGCTTCGCCTCTTCTCGCCGCTGAAGGATCCGCGCGTATGAGTATCACCATCGGCTTTACAGGCATCGCGGTGCTCTTTGTGCTGCTGGCCCTGCGCGTGCCCGTCGCCATCGCGCTGATCGGCGTCTCGTTTGGCGGTGTCGCCTGGATGCTGGGCCTGACCCCGGCGATCGGCATCATCTCGAACACCCCCTTCTCGTTCATCTCGAACTGGACCCTCTCAGCGGTGCCGATGTTCCTGCTGATGGGCTTCATCTCATACCACGCCGGGCTCACAGCGGGCCTGTTCGAGGCCGCCAAGGCCGTGCTGCGCCGGGTGCCCGGTGCGCTGGCGATCAGCTCGATCTTCGCCTGCTCGGGCTTCGCCGCCGTCTGCGGCTCGTCGCTGGCCACCGCTGCCGCCATGGGCCGCATCGCCATCCCCGAGATGGTGAAATCGGGCTATTCGCCCAGCTTCGCCTCGGGCGCGATTGCGGCGGGTGGCACCATCGGCGCGCTGATCCCGCCGTCGATTCTGATGATCGTCTATGGCGTCTTCGCCGAAACCTCGATCACCAAGGTCTTCGTCGGGGGCATCACCATCGGTCTGGTCACGGCGGTGTCCTATTCCATCATCGTCCTGCTGACCTGCTGGCTGCGCCCCGACATCGCACCGCCCCGGCCGCTGGATGCCGACGGGCTGGACACCCGCAAGGCCCTGCTCAACATCTGGCCGATCCTGTTGCTGATGTTCATCGTCTTCGGCGGGCTGTTTTCGGGCCTGTTCACCGCCACCGAGGCGGGTGCCGTGGGGGCGCTGGGGTCGCTGTTGATCGGTGTCGGCACCAAGCGGATGAACTGGCAGATCTTCAAGACCTCGATGATCGAGACGCTGCAAACCTCGTCCTCGCTGTTCATCATCGGCGTTGGTGCCGCGATGTTCACGCGCTTTCTGGGCCTCACCGGGCTGTCGAGCTATATCTCGAACTGGGTCAGCGGTGCCGAGCTGAGCTATGTTCAGCTGATGATCAGCGTCGTGGTGATCTACCTGATCCTTGGCATGTTCATGGAACCCTTCGGCGCGATGATGGTCACCCTGCCGGTATTGCTGCCCATCTTCCGGGCCGAGGGTATCGACCTGATCTGGTTCGGCGTGCTGCTCGTCAAGCTGCTTGAGATCGGCATGATAACGCCCCCTGTGGGGATGAACGTCTTTGTCATCCGAAATGTCGCCAGCCAATACGCGACCGTTTCGCAGATCTTCAAAGGCGTTGTGCCCTTCCTGGCGGCTGACATCGTGGTGGTGTTCATCGTCATCGCCTTCCCCTCTCTGATCCTGTTCCTGCCGAGGTTGATGTGACTTACAGACATGACGCGTCCGCAATGATGGCGGCGCTCACCGTGACACCGAACTGGGCCCGCGTTCGCGGGCCCATCGACGATGAAACGCTCGAGTCGATCCTGACCGAAGCCGCCAAGATGGCCGAAGGCGCTATCGCCCCGCTCGACATCCCCGCCGACCGCGAGGGCGCGGTGTTTGACGCAGGCTCTGTGCGTGTCCCCGCTGTCTATCACCCCGCCTTTGACGCGCTGGTCGAGGGCGGCTGGCTGGGTCTGGAACAGCCCGAGGACTTCGGTGGCATGGGTATGCCGCTGACCATGTTCGCCGCCGCCAACCCGCTGTTCGAGCGCGCCTGCCCTGCCTTCATGATGGCTGTGGGCGGCACCCGCTCGGCCGCGCTGCTGCTGGCCGAATGGGCCGAGCCGTCGCTGCGCGATGACTGGGTGCCCGCGCTGGTTGCCGGTGAGCGCTGCGCAACGATCTGCATTTCCGAACCGGGCGCAGGCTCGGACGTGGGCCGAATCCGTACCAAGGCCGTCAAGGACGCCGATGGCTGGTCGGTCAGCGGCCAGAAGATCTGGATCAGCTTTGGCGATCACGACATTCGCGAGCGTATCGGGCACTGCCTGCTGGCGCGCACCGGAGACGCGCCGGGCACGCGCGGCCTGAGCCTGTTTCTGGTCGAGCGCGGCCCCGGCGTCACCTGCGAGCGGCTCGAGGAAAAGATGGGCCTGCACGGCTCTCCCACCTGCGCGCTGCAATTCGACGGCGCGCGCGCGCGGTTGATCGGTGAGGAAGGGCGCGGTCTGCCGCAGCTGTTCACCATGATCCGCCACATGCGCCTGACCGTTGCCTGTCAGGGTCTGGGCACCGCGCTCAAATGCTATGACGTGGCCGCGACCCACGCCGCCGACCGCCGCCAAGGCGGCAACCCCAAGGAACCGCCAGTCGCGATTATCGAGCACCCCGATGTGCGCCGCCAGCTGATCGCGATGAAAAGCGCGATCGACATCTACCGTCTGGCCCTGCTCGAAGCCGCCACCGCCGCCGATCTGAGCGCCGAGGATGAAGACCTCGCCCGCTTCACCGCGTGGATGCTGCCTTTGGTCAAGAACTTCGGCGCCGAGCTGTCCTTCGACACCGCGGGCAAGGCGATCATGGTGCTGGGCGGCGCCGGGTTTACCAAGGATTACACGCTGGAACAGTCGCTGCGCGACAGCCGCGTGTTCGCGATCTATGAGGGCACGACCGGCATGCAGGGGCAGGATTTCTTCCTGCGTCAGACGCTGGGCGATGGCGGCAAGGCGCTGCAAAGCTTCCTGACCCGCGCCCGCGTTGAGTGCGCCGATCACCCGGCGCAGGCAGCGGTGATCGAGCAATTCGCGGCGTTCATGGACGACGCGATGGCCGAACCCGACCGCAGCCGTCAGGCGTGGATGGCCGACAGCGTGTTGCGTGCGGGCTGGGTGGCGGTGCAGGCGTGGCTGTCCACGCGGATCGCCGACACGCCCGAGGCCAAGCACTTCATGGCCAGCGCCTCAGCCCAGTTGGCGATGCACATCGCCACGGCACAAGCCCCCGTCGCCTAAAGGCTGGCGCCCACCCGGTGCAGGATCTCGACCAGTTGAGCCTGCGCCGCGGTGGGCAACCAGTCCTCGCGCGTGGTCAGCCCGATGGACCGCGCGGTTTCCGGCAAGGTCACATCGAGCGGCCTCAGCGCCCCCAGCGCGATCTCGGCCCCCGCCTGCATCCGGCTGAGGCAACCGATGTGATCGCTCAGGATCAGCAGCTCGCGCAGCAAGACCAGCGAGCTGCACTCGATCATCGCCAGCCGCCGCGGCCCGAATTCGGCCAGATACCGCTCGAACGATGCGCGCGAAGGCGTACCGGGGCGCGGAACGATCCACGGATACCGCGCGAGCTGGTCAAGGCTCGGCTCTCCGCCCTGAAGCAGCGGATGGCCCGGTCGCACCACCAACACCAGATCGTCGGTGAACAGCGGTGTCTGCACCACCTCGGGCACCGGCAAAGGCTCGCGCAACGCGCCGACGATCATATCGATCTCGCCGCGCCGCAGACCTGCCAGCATGTCCGTATACGGCCCGTCCAGAATGCGCAGCGGCATGGTCGGGCGCAAAAGACGGAACTCGGCAATCGCGCGCGGCAGCACAATCGAGCGTGACAGCGGCAACGCGCCAATGACGATCTGCCCGGCTTCATGCCCGGCCAGATCGGCCAATTCCGCGGCGGCCTGCTCCAGTTCCGAAAAACACAACCGCGCCGCATCGGCCAACATCTGCGCCGCACGGGTCGGCTGCATCCGTTTGCCGGTGCGCTGGAACAGTGGCCGCCCCGCTTCGGACTCAAGCTGCGTCACCGCGCGGTGGACGCTGGGCTGCGACAGGCCAAGACGCTGGGCGGCAAAGGTAAAATTCTCGGCGTCGCGCACGGCGATCAGCGCGCCGAGTTGCGAGCGCGTGGCGGTCAGCACCAGACGCGGGGCCACCACCGCCAGCGACGCATCGAGCCGCGCCAGCGCGCGCCGCACCCGCAGGCCAAAGGCGCGCCCGGCATCCGTGGGACCGGACGCATCGCGCGCGTGATGGATCAGCGCCATGCCCGCCTCGCGTTCCAGCCGCGCGATGGCCTGCGAGGCCGCAGGTTGCGAAATGTTGCACGCCCGCGCCGCGCCGGTGATCGTGCCGCAGTCAAGCACGGCCAGAAACACCCGCAAATGGCGCAGGCTGGGGGTCATGGTTTCAGCGCGGCCAGCAACGCATCGGCGCGCGGGCCAAGGTCGTCCCTGTCCATCGCCACCTTCAAACTGCCAATCTGATCTTGCCATTGCGCTGTCGCGGCGGCCATGCGGTCGGGCAGATCCAGCTCGCGCAGCGTCTTGGCAACTTCACGCATTTCCGAAGCACGCCGCTGTCCATGCACCGCCATGCGCTCGAAGTTATAGGCACTGCGCGCGGTCCAGTCGAAGCCCGGATCGGACGCCTGCAACGAGGCCAGCACCCGCTCCTCAACCCCCGCCTTGCGCGCGCCTAGCACGCATTCGGCGGTCAGCGCCTCGATCCCCTTGATCATCACCGAGCGCAGCATCTTGATCGTCGAGGCCTGCCCCACCGTGTCGCCCACCACCGTCGGGTTCATCCCCAGACTGCGCAGCTGCCCGGCGGCTTCCTCGGCCCAGGGCCCGGCCAGCAACAGCGGCACCCTGGCGCGCAGCGGATGAACCGGCGCCATGATTGCCACATCGACATACCGCCCCTGCCCCGCCTCGATCAGCGCGGCGGCCTGCGTCTTGGTGCCGGGCGAGCAGGAATTGCCGTCAAACCACAGCGTACCGGGGGCCAGATGCGGCACGCAGTCCTCAGCCGCTGCGGCAGCGCGGTCCGCCGTCACCAGACACCACACCGCCCCGGCACCGGCCAAAGCCAGCGCCCGGTCGCCCGGCATCACCTCGAGTGCGCGCATCGCGGCAGCCCGCTCACGGTTCACGTCATAGCCCGCGACCCGCTCAAGCCCGCCCCGCGACAGGCTTCCCGCAAAGGCCTGTCCCGCTTCACCAAACCCGACAAATGCCAGTTTTCCGTTCATTCTTTCCTCTGGGTCAGCCCCTGCTCTTCGGCAGGGACTATAGCACCGCCTTATACCTGCGCACAGCTTTCCGATTTGCGTTTACGCCGGGTTTTCCGCACTCTGCGCGCAGATTTGGAGGACCCATCATGACACCGAAGAAAACCGCGCTCATCGTCAGCGCCCATGCCGCCGATTTCGTCTGGCGCTGCGGCGGCGCGATCGCCCTGCACGCCGAGCTGGGCTATAACGTCACCGTCGCCTGCCTGTCGTATGGCGAGCGCGGCGAAAGCGCCAAGCTGTGGAAAGAAGGCAAATCGCTGCAAGAGGTCAAGGACATCCGCAAGGCCGAGGCCGAAGCCGCTGCCAAAGCGCTGGGTGTGCATGATCTGGTCGAGTTCGATCTGGGCGACTACCCGATGGATTTCACCCGCGAGACCCGCTTCAAGCTGGTCGATGTGATGCGCGCGGTGCAGCCGTCCTTCATCATGTCGCACTCGAAATGGGATCCGTATAACTCGGACCACATGCAGACCACGCAGATCGTGCTTGAATGCCGCGCCACTGCGCAGGCCTGGGGCCATAACCCCGGCGAGAAAGTCCTTGGCGCGCCGCAGGTCTACCTGTTCGAGCCGCACCAGACCGAGCAGATGGGCTGGAAGCCGGACGTGTTCCTCGACATCACGTCGGTCTGGGACAAGAAACGCGCAGCGATGGAGGCCATGAACGGTCAGGTCCACCTGTGGGACTTCTACACCCGTGTCGCCCAGCAGCGCGCCAACCACTTCAAGCGCAACTCGGGCGGCATGTCCGGCGGGCGCGATTGCAAATACGCTGAAGGGTTTGAGTCGATCTTCCCGCGCACGGTCGACGAGCTTTGAGCCTCCTGCGGCGCGGATGCAAGCCCGCGCCACAGGATCCCGGGGGTGCCGATCACCGGCGCCCCCGACTGAATATTCACGAAAGAGGCTGATCATGGCTGTAGTCGTTCAGAACATCGAGCGTGCCGACAAGGCAATCATCGAAGCCCTCGGCAAGGCCGGGGTCGCCACCGTTCACGAAGCACAGGGGCGTACCGGCCTGATGGGCTGCAAGATGCGCCCCATCCAGCAGGATCTGAGCATCGCCGGATCGGCGGTGACGATTTCGGCAGCGCCCGGCGATAACTGGATGATCCACGTCGCCATCGAGCAGCTGCAAGAGGGCGATGTGATGGTGCTGGCACCGACCTCGCCCTGCGACATGGGGTATTTCGGCGATCTGCTGGCGACCTCGGCGCTGGCACGGGGGTGCCGCGCGCTGATCATCGACGCGGGCGTCCGCGACACGCGCGATCTGCGGTCGATGGGGTTTGGCGTGTGGTCGACGGCGGTGTCGTCGCAGGGCACGGTCAAGGAAACGCTGGGCTCGGTGAACATCCCGATCGTCTGCGCGGGCGCGCTGGTCAATCCGGGCGATGTGGTGATTGCCGATGACGACGGCGTGGTCATCGTGCCGCGCGCCGACGCGGCAGCGGTGCAGGCCGCCGCCCAGAAGCGTCTGGATGCCGAGGAAGCCAAGCGGCTGAAACTGGCGGCGGGCGAGCTGGGGCTGGACATCTATTCGATGCGCGAGCGGCTGGCCGAGAAAGGCCTGAAGTATATCTGAGCGGGGAAAGCCGGGGGGCTGCTGCCCCCCGGACCCCCTGCCCAGAGGAGGGGGCACGCCCCCTCCTCTGGACTCCACCCGTGGATATTTGAGGACAGATGATGAGCGATCCAGCGATTGACGGTATCCCTTGCCTGTGGATGCGGGGCGGGACCTCGAAGGGGGCGTATTTTCTGGCCTCGGATCTGCCCAGGAATGACGCGGCGCGCGATGATCTGTTGTTGCGGGTGATGGGTTCACCCGATGCGCGCCAGATCGACGGGATCGGCGGGGCGGACCCGCTGACCTCGAAAGTTGCGATCCTGTCGCCCTCGACCCGCGACGATGCGGATGTGGATTATCTTTTCTTGCAGGTCTTCGTGGATCAGGCGCTGGTCTCGGGCGCGCAGGCCTGCGGGAATATCCTGTCGGGCGTCGGACCGGCGGCGATCGAACGCGGGCTGGTGGTGGTGGCGGGCGAGGAGACGCCGGTGCGCATCCATATGCTCAACACCGGTGAGGTAGCCAAGGCCGTGGTGCAGACCCCGGGCGGGCGGGTAACCTATGCCGGAACCGCGCAGATTGACGGGGTGCCGGGCGGCCATGCGCCGATCCCGCTGATGTTCCAGAACATTGCCGGGTCGATGTGCGGGGCGCTGTTGCCTTCGGGGAACGTGGTTGATGTCGTTGATGGGGTGGACTGCACCCTGATCGACAACGGCATGCCTTGTGTGATCATGGCGGCCTCGGATTTCGGCGTGACCGGGCAGGAAAGCCGCGAGGAGCTGGAGGCGAATACGGCGCTGAAAGAGCGGCTGGAAAAGATCCGCCTGCAGGTCGGCCCGATGATGAATCTGGGCGATGTCACCGAGAAATCCGTGCCCAAGATGACACTGGTCTCGCCAGCCACAAACGGCGGCGCGATCAATACCCGCAGCTTCATTCCCCATCGCTGCCATGCCTCGATCGGGGTTTTTGCCGCCGTCAGCGTGGCGACGGCCTGCACGCTTGAAGGCAGCCCGGCGGCCAGACTGGCTGCGATCCCGGGCGACGGGCGCTATCACATCGAGCATCCGACCGGCGCCGCCGAAGTGCTGATCGAAACGGATGCAGAGGGTACCGTGACGGGTGCGGGCACGCTGCGCACGGCGCGCAAGCTCCTCGACGGCCGGGTCTTCCCACGCGCCTGACCGCGTTAACCTTAACAACCCCTTCGCGGCATTTTCTGCCTGAAAATATCCACGCGAGAAGTCCGGAAGGGGGAGCGTGCTCCCCCTTCTGGCGACGGCGGCGAGCAGCCCCCCGATACGCCCTGATTTACCGGCATCCATAAACATATTTTATTTTTTAGATATGTTTTCCCGCCCCTCTGTGACAAACTCACTGAAGCGCAGCCGCAGACCCGTTACCTCAAATCCAACGTTTCCCTGCTGCGGCGGGCTCGGCATCGTCGCCGTGAACGCCGCCTTTGGGCGCACCGTCAGCGCGAGGATTGTCGGCAAATTCCAGCTGGCGAACTAAGCTCAACGATTTGCCACGGTGGCGACGGATGGCGCCCGGTGCCTTTGACCCTGAAAGACAAGACCATGACCCTTGCCAAATACATCCCGGTTCTTGAATGGGGCCGCAGCTATAACCGCGAGAATTTCTCCAATGATATGATTGCGGCGGTGATCGTGACGATCATGCTGATCCCGCAATCGCTGGCCTATGCGCTGCTGGCGGGTTTGCCGCCTGAAGCCGGTATCTATGCCTCGATCGCGCCAATCGTGCTTTATGCGATCTTCGGCACCTCGCGCGCGCTGGCCGTCGGACCGGTCGCCGTGGTGTCGCTGATGACCGCCGCCGCGGTTGGGCAGGTGGCGCAGAGCGGGACCATGGGTTACGCCCTCGCAGCCCTGACGCTTGCGTTTTTGTCGGGTGTGTTCTTGCTGGCGATGGGTGTGTTCAAGCTGGGGTTTCTGGCGAATTTCCTGTCGCATCCGGTGATTGCCGGTTTCATCACGGCCTCGGGCATCCTGATCGCCGCCAGCCAGCTCAAGCATATTCTAGGCGTTGCCGCTGGCGGCGACACGTTGATCGAGGTGATCGAGACGCTGGTTGCACATCTGGGCGACACCAATCCGGCCACGTTGGCGATTGGCGTGTCGGCGACGGGGTTCCTGTTCTGGGTGCGTAAAGGGCTCAAACCCCGGCTGCGCGCTGCCGGGCTGGGGCCTAAGATGGCTGACGTTCTGACCAAGGCCGGGCCGGTCGCAGCCGTCGTGCTGACGACGGTGCTGACCTGGGGGCTGGGGCTGGCGGATCACGGGGTGGCGGTCGTGGGCGCGGTCCCGCAAAGCCTGCCGCCCCTGACGATGCCGTCGTTTTCGCCCGAACTGCTCAAGCAATTGCTGATCCCTGCCCTGCTGATCTCGATCATCGGCTTTGTCGAATCGATCTCGGTCGCGCAGACGCTGGCGGCCAAGAAACGCCAACGCATCAACCCGGATCAGGAACTGATCGGTCTGGGCGCGGCCAATATCGGCGCGGCGTTTACCGGCGGCTACCCGGTCACCGGCGGCTTCGCCCGCTCTGTCGTCAACTTCGACGCCGGGGCCGAGACGCCCGCCGCAGGGGCCTATACCGCCGTGGGCCTGGCCATCGCGGCGGTGGCGCTGACACCGCTGGTGTTCTTCCTGCCCAAAGCGACGCTGGCAGCAACGATCATCGTCGCGGTGCTGTCGCTGGTGGATTTCTCGATCCTGAAGAAAACATGGGGCTACTCGCGCGCCGACTTCTTTGCCGTGGCCGCGACGATCCTGCTGACGTTGGGCTTCGGGGTTGAGACCGGTGTATCTGCCGGGGTGATTCTGTCGATCGGCCTGCATCTTTACAAGACCTCGCGGCCGCATGTTGCCGAGGTGGGTCTGGTTCCGGGCACCCAACATTTCCGCAACATCAACCGCCACACGGTTGAAACCCTTCCCAGCATCCTCAGCCTGCGCGTGGACGAGAGCCTGTATTTCGTCAACGCGCGCTTCCTTGAAGATCTGATCCAGGACCGCGTCACCCAGGGCTGCGCGATCAAACATGTGATCCTGATGTGCTCGGCCGTGAACGAGATCGACTACTCGGCGCTGGAAAGCCTGGAATCGATCAACCGGCGGCTCAAGGATCTGGGCGTCGGACTGCACCTGAGTGAGGTCAAAGGCCCGGTTATGGACCGCCTGCGCAAGTCACATCTGCTGGCGGAGCTGAACGGGCGGGTGTTCCAGTCGCAGTACGACGGCTGGCGCAGTCTTACGGGCGCACCCCGACCGCTGCCCGACGCGGTTGCGTAAAAGCGGGGGGCTGCTCGCCCCCCGCACCCCCTCCTCTGGACTCCTCCCGTGGATATTTTAAGACAGAAAATGAAACAGGGTTAACGAAGCCTTATCATCTGTCTCCAAATATCCTGGGGGGTGAATTCGGCGGCAGCCGAAGAGGGGGGCAAGGCCCCCCTTCCCGCGCCGCGCTTGCGCGGCGCCCGGCCCAACGGGAGGGGCAGCATCTGTGATGCTGCGCCCGACGGGCGGGAGCCCCCGATCACCCCCGCGCAACCCGCTTGCCCCTGTGCGCTTTCGCCCCTACACAGGGCCAGTCCTGACAGTCGGAGCCCCTGAGATGGCCAAGAAAAATAGCGCCCAATCCATCCTTGCCTGGGGGATGATGATCCTGCTGATTGCGGGGTTGGGTGGCTTTGGCATTGACAGTTTCCTTGGCAGCCGCGTCACCTCGATCGGCAGCGTCGGTGACCGCCAGATCAGCACGCAGGCCTATGCCCGCGCCCTGCAAAGCGAGATGCGCGCGGTCGAACAGCAAATCGGCCAGCCGGTCACCATCGCCTTCGCCCAGCAAGTCGGCATTGACCAACAGGTCCGGGCGCAACTGATCACACAGGCGGCACTGGAGAACGAAGCGGCGCGCATCGGCATCTCGGTTGGCGACGAAAACGTCCAGCGCACCGTTGTCGGGATCCGCGCCTTTCAGGGCCCGACCGGCAATTTTGACATGGATGCCTACCGTTTTGCCCTGCAAAACGTTGGCCAGTCCCCGGCCGAATTCGAAGAGGAAGTCCGTCGCGACGCCGCGCGCGGCATCTTGCAGGCGGCCACAGCCGCCGGGGTCGAAACCCCCGACAACCTGCGCAGCGCGCTCCTTGGCTTTTACGCCATGCGCCACAATTTCACGCTGTTCACGCTGACCGAGTCCAATCTGCCCGCGCCTGTCGCGGACCCTGACGAGCCCGCGATCATCGCCTATTACGCGGCCAATATCGCCGATTTCACCGCCCCCGAAACCCGCTCGATTACCTACGCCTGGCTCACGCCGGAAATGGTGCTCGACACGGTCGAGGTCGATGAGGACTCGATCCGCGCCCTTTACGAGCAGCGCATCGACGAATTTGTGCAGCCTGAACGCCGCCTCGTCGAGCGTCTGGTCTTTGGCTCGGATGACGAAGCACAGGCCGCCAAGGCGCGCCTTGATTCCGGCGAGATGACCTTCGACGCGCTGGTCGAAGAGCGCGGCCTGTCGCTGGAAGACGCCGATATGGGCGATGTGAGCGAGGCGCAACTGGGCGCTGCCGGCGCTGCGGTCTTCGGCCTGGTCGATGCGGGCACCGTTGTCGGCCCCCTGCCCTCGAACCTCGGGCCAGCCCTGTTTCGCATGAACGCGATCCTGAACGCCCAGGAAACCCCCTATGAGGACGCGCGCGACGAGCTGCGTGCCGAACTGGCAGGCGATGGCGCGCGCCGGGCGATCCAGGACCAGCAGGAAGGCTTTGACGATCTTCTGGCGGGCGGCGCAACGCTGGAACAGCTGGCCGAGGAAACCCCGATGCAGCTGGGCACCATCGACTGGAACCGCGACTCGAACGAAGGCATCGCAGCCTATTCGGAATTCGGCACGGCTGCCGCTGCCGTCAGCGCCGATGACTTCCCCGAACTGGCCGGCCTGTCGGATGGCGGTCTGTTTGCGATCCGGCTCGATTCGGTCACCCCGCCGACCCCGCGTCCGATTGAAGACGTGCGCGAAGCCGTCGCTGCCGGTGCCCGTGTCGCCGCTGTCGATGCGGCCCTGCAAAGCATGGGCCAGACGCTCAGCGCCGATCTGGTTGCCGAAGGCCCGGAAACCTTTGGCGAGACGCGCGACCTGTCACCCGAAGTGTTCGAGAACATCACCCGTCTGGACCGGCTGACGCAGGTTCCCGCCACCATGCTGGAAACCATCATGACCAGCGATACCAACACGCCCGTGATGTCGGTGGCCGAGGGGCGGCTGCTGTTGGTCTACGTCGGTGAGACCGAAGCGCCCGACAGCGCCGATGAGCAGACCGAGCAGCTGACCGGCGCGATCAACGAGCAGATCGGTCAGGCGCTGGCACAGGATGTGTTCACCTACTTCGCCCGCGCGCTGCAGGCCGAGGCCGGGATCACCCTGAACCAGCCTGCCATCGACGCGGTACACGCCACCTTCCCCTGATCTGACCGTCCCAGACCGTCCCGCTGCAAAGGTTTCCAGCCGTGACCCATTCCGCCCTGCTGACCCCCGGTTTCGCCGATTTCGAAGCCGGATGGGCGCGCGGTGAAAACCAGGTGGTTTATGCCCGCCTGGCCGCCGACCTCGACACGCCGGTCTCGCTGATGCTCAAGATCGTCGGCAACCGCAAAGACAGCTTCATGCTGGAATCGGTCACCGGCGGCGAGGTGCGCGGGCGCTATTCGATCATCGGCACCAAGCCCGATCTGATCTGGCAGTGCCGGGGCGGCGCCAGCCGCCTGAACCGCGATGCCCGGTTTGACGACGAGGCGTTTGTCGACCTGCCCGGACACCCGCTCGATGCCCTGCGCGGGCTGCTGGCCGAGAGCCGCATCGCGATGCCCGAGGATCTGCCACCGGTTGCCTCGGGCCTCTTTGGCTATCTGGGCTATGACATGATCCGTCTGGTCGAGGATCTGCCGCAAAACAACCCCGACCCGCTGAACCTGCCCGACGCGGTGCTGATGCGCCCCTCGATCGTGGCGGTGCTGGACGGGGTCAAGGGCGAGGTGACGGTGGTCTCGCCCGCCTGGGTCGGCAACGGGCTCTCGGCCCGCGCCGCCTATGCACAGGCGGCCGAGCGGGTGATGGACGCGTTGCGCGACCTCGAGCGCGAGGCGATGGGCACCGGGCGCGCGCTGGGAGATATGGCGCAGGTCGGCGAGGCGGTCTCGAACTTCACCAAGGACGGCTACAAGGCGGCGGTCGACAAGGCCAAGGATTACATCCGCGCCGGAGACATCTTTCAGGTCGTGCCCTCGCAGCGTTGGGCGCAGGACTTCCCGCTGCCGCCCTTCGCGCTCTACCGCTCGCTGCGCAGGATGAACCCGTCACCCTTCATGGTCTATTTCGACCTCGGCAGCTTCCACATTGTCGGCGCCTCGCCCGAGATCCTCGTGCGGCTGCGCGACGGCGAGGTCACCATTCGCCCCATCGCCGGCACCCGCCCGCGTGGTACCACGCCCGAGCAGGACAAGGCGCTGGAACTGGATCTGCTGGCGGACCAAAAAGAGCTGGCCGAGCACCTGATGCTGCTTGACCTGGGCCGCAACGATGTGGGCCGCGTGGCCAAGATCGGCACCGTGCACCCGACCGAGAAATTCATCATCGAGCGTTACAGTCATGTGATGCACATCGTCTCGAACGTCGTCGGCGAGATCCGCGACGATCAGGACGCGCTGTCAGCCCTGCTGGCAGGCCTGCCTGCAGGCACGGTGTCGGGCGCCCCCAAGATCCGCGCCATGCAGATCATCGACGAGCTGGAACCGGAAAAACGCGGCGTCTATGGCGGCGGCATCGGCTATTTCGCGGCGAATGGCGAAATGGACTTCTGCATCGCGCTGCGCACGGCGGTGGTCAAGGACGGGGTGATGTACACCCAGGCTGGCGGCGGCGTGGTCTATGACAGCGACCCTGAGTCCGAATGGCAGGAATCGGTGAACAAGGCCAAGGCGCTGCGGGCGGCAGCCGAAGGCGCGGGGCTGTTTTTGCGCGGCAATGGCTGAGCGGTTTCGCCCTCGTGCCTCGGGCGACCGAAAAGGGGGCGTTGCCCCCCTCTTGGCCTGACGGCCAATTCACCCCCCAGGATATTTAAGGACAGATGATAAGGGTTCGTTAACCACGTGCCCTCTCTTTGCTCGTCAAATATCCACGGGGGGATTTTCAAGGGGGGGCGCGTGCGTCCCCCTTGAACGGGGTGTGGGGCTGGCCCCATGCGGCGCGAGGGGGCTCGATGCCCCCGAGCGCCGCCCCCCTCTACGATCCCATCGGAGTCCAGGGCCAGGGCTTCTGATCGCTCGCCGCCGATTGATAGCGCGCCGCCTTCGCGACCCAAGCGCCGACCATCGAGCCGAAATCCCCAAGCTCCTCGTTCGGGCGTCCGCGGTTGGCGATCATGATCACCACCTGCAGCACAGCCACGGCCAGCAGCACCGATTGCGCGCCGCTGATCATCATGGTGATCACCACAATCCACAGGATCCGCGGGATCAGCTCGCGGGTGCCGGGCTCGAAACCGGGGTCCTCGTCATCGTCGAGGTGCGGGTGCTGGCGCTGCATCGGCGGTCTCCGGGTCTGGGGCATGCGGGCGGTGTAGCGCCCGCCGCAAGCCTGCCTCAGCCCGGCGGCGCCTTCAAGCCCCGCCGCGCGCCAAGGTCAAGGCCTCAGCCGCCCAGCCGGTAGTTGGGCGACTCGCGGGTGATCTGCACGTCGTGGACATGGCTTTCGCTCAGGCCCGCGCCGGTGATCTTCACGAAATTGCAGCCCTTGCGCATCTCGGGCACCGTGGCGTTGCCGGTATAGCCCATCGCCGCGCGCAAGCCGCCGACCATCTGATGGATGACCGTCGACACCGGCCCCTTGTAGGGCACCTGGCCTTCGATCCCCTCAGGCACCAGCTTGTCCGAGGCCGCATCCTTCTGGAAATATCGGTCCGCCGACCCGCGCGCCATCGCCCCCAGCGAACCCATGCCGCGGTAGGATTTGTACGAACGGCCCTGATACAGGATCACTTCGCCCGGCGCCTCGTCCGTTCCGGCGATCGCCGAGCCGACCATGGCACAGCTGGCCCCGGCCGCGATCGCCTTGGCGAAGTCGCCCGAGAACTTGATGCCACCATCCGCGATGATCGGCACGTCGCCCGCCGCCGAGGCTGCGTCCATGATCGCCGTCAGCTGCGGCACGCCCACACCCGCCACGATCCGCGTCGTGCAGATCGAGCCCGGGCCGATGCCGACCTTCACCGCATCCGCGCCCGCCCCGATCAGCGCTTTGGTGGCTTCCGCCGTCGCGACGTTGCCCGCCACGACCTGCACCGCATTCGACAGGGCCTTGACCCGCTCTACCGCTTCCGCGACCGAGGCCGAATGCCCGTGCGCCGTGTCGATGACCAGCAGGTCCACGCCCGCGTCGATCAGGGCGGCCGAGCGCTCGAACCCGGCGTCGCCCACTGTCGAGGCCGCCGCCACGCGCAGGCGGCCCAGTTCGTCCTTGCAGGCCATCGGGTGCAACACCGCCTGTTCGGTGTCCTTCAGCGTCAGCAGCCCCTTCAGGCGGCCCTCTGCGTCCACCACCAGCAGCTTCTCGATCCGGCGGGCGTGCATCAGGTCGCGCGCGTCCTCGCGGTTCGCCGGCTCCTGCAGCAGCACCAGATTATCCGCCGTCATCATCGCATGCACGGGCGTCTTGGGATCGGTGACAAAGCGCATGTCGCGGTTGGTGACGATCCCCACGACGCGCCCGGCCTTGTCGACCACCGGAAAGCCAGTGACCTTGTACCGCTCGCCCAGTGCGCGGGCATCGGCCAGCGTCGCCTCGGGCGTCAGGGTGATCGGGTTATAGACCATGCCCGATTCAAAGCGCTTCACCCGGCGAACGGCCTCGGCCTGCGCTTCCAGATCGAGGTTGCGGTGCACGACCCCCATGCCGCCGGCTTGTGCCATGGCGATGGCCATCGAGGCCTCGGTCACGGTATCCATCGCCGACGACAGCAGCGGAATGTTCAGCCGGATCGACTTGGTCACATGGGTTGAAACGTCCGCCGTCGAGGGCAAAACGGAAGAGGCCGCGGGGACCAGAAGGACATCATCAAAGGTGAGAGCCTCGCGAATCTGCATGGAATGCTCCTGTGGCAGGGGGAGTCGTCGCTTGGCACGGCCCTATGGCATGGGTTTGGGGGAAAGGAAAGGGCCGCAGGCTATAGAGAGTGGTCAATCAGCCCTGACGGGCCAGATAAGCCTCGAAAGCCTGCAACGTGACCTCGGAAACATGGTGTTCCATGCCCTCGGCGTCCAGTTCTGCCGTCTCGGGCGGGACGCCCAGCGCGACCAGCAGCGACACCACCGTGCGGTGGCGCGCGCGCACCTTGTCGGCCATCGCCGCGCCTGAGTCGGTCAGGAACACCCCCCGATAGGGCCGCGAGATCACCAGCCCCTCACGCCGCAGCCGCGCCACGGCCTTGGTGACCGTCGGATGCGTCACGCCCATGCGCTGCGCGAGATCGGTGATGCGGGCCTCGCCATGCTCGGCGATCAGATCGCCGATCAGCTCGACGTAATCCTCCAGCAAGGCCACCGATTGCGCGGTGCGCGCCTGCGCGAAGCGGTCCGAGGTTTCGGCACTGTCTGGAAGGGTCTCGGGGGCGGGCTCTGGCACTGTGTCGGGGTCCGTCATTGTGGGCCGCCCTGTCGCGAACCCTTACCCATTCTATCGACGAGGCGGCGTGAATGCAAAGCCGTCTCCATTAATTTGCCACTTGCAAGTAGTGTAGCCTTGGCTACATTCCGCGCAAACACCCCGGAGTCGTCCCGTGCAGCCCACTTCCCAGCCCCGCAACACGGCCAGCCTGACCGACCGTACCCGCTCAACCATGACCGAAGCGCTTGCCGGACGGCGACGCGGACCGCGCGCGCTGTTGTCCTTCGTTGGCCCCGCCGTGATCGCCTCGGTCGCCTATATCGACCCCGGCAACTATGCGACCAACATTCAGGCCGGCGCGGGCTACGGTTATATGCTGCTGTGGGTCGTGCTGATGGCGAACCTGATTGCCATGCTGTTTCAGGCGCTCTCGGCCCGGCTGGGCATCGTCACCGGCAAGAACCTGGCCGAGCTGTGCCGCGATCATTTCCCGCGCCCGGTGGTATGGGTGATGTGGGGGATCAGCGAAGTGGCCGCTATGGCCACGGATCTGGCCGAGTTTCTGGGCGGCGCGATCGGGTTGGCGCTGCTGTTCGGTCTGCCGCTGATGCAGGGGATGATCGCGACGGCGGTGATCACCTACGCGATCCTGATGGTCGAGCAGCGCGGCTTTCGACCGATGGAGCTGGTGATCGGCACCTTCGTCGCGATCATCGGGCTGTGCTATCTCGCCGAGATGCTCATTGCGCCCGTCGACTGGGGCGGCGCGCTGACCGGGCTGGTCACGCCGGGTCTGCCCGACACGGCGGCGCTGACTATTGCGGTGGGGATCATCGGGGCGACGGTGATGCCGCACGCGATCTATCTGCACTCGGGGTTGACGCAGGCGCGGGCGACGAACCCGACGGCGGGCGAGCGCCGCAGGCTGGTGCGTTTCTCGAACATCGAGGTGATCGTCGCGCTGGCAGTGGCCGGGATGGTCAACATGGCGATGGTGATCATGGCCGCCTCGGCCTTCCATCAGGGCCACGCCGAGGTGGCCGAGATCGAGACCGCCTATCACATGCTGACCCCGCTGCTGGGCGCGGCGGCAGCGGGGGCGTTTCTGGTGTCGCTGATCGCCTCGGGGATCTCGTCCTCGGTGGTGGGGACGATGGCCGGGCAGATGATCATGCAGGGCTTCTTGCGCATCCATGTTCCGATCTGGCTGCGCCGGGTGGTGACGATGGCCCCGGCCTTCGCCATCGTGGCGATGGGGGTCAATGCGACCGAGGCTTTGGTGCTCTCACAGGTGGTGCTGTCCATCGCCCTGCCGGTGCCGATGGTGGCGCTGGTGATCTTTACCGGACGGCGCGATCTGATGGGCGAGCATGTGACCGGCCCTTTGATGCGCGGGCTGGCGGTTTTGGGATCGGTCGTGGTGCTGGGTCTGAATTTTGTGCTGCTGGCGGGGTTCTTCGGGATCAGCGTGCCGGGGCTGGGATGAGATGTCCCACGATGGGACAGGCAGGCGGATGCATGCAAAACAGGGACTTAGCGACAGAAATTAACCTTTTCGCAACCCTGCCCCGGCGCTATAAACGCGGGATCAGGCGGCAGCGAACCTGCTCATTTGTGCGCCATCAATGGCGCGCAAAAGGCCAGACCTGCTGAGTGTCCCGGACCGACACCGCCCAAAGCGAGCGCTGCGCAGCCTTCAGTCGCTGGTCCGTCGCTGATCGGAACCCAACACTTGATTTTTGCAACTAACTCTGGACTAAATCACTGTGTTTATTGCGGTGACAGTTTCAGGTGTATGTGTGGATTTAATTTATTTTGACGACATCGAATGCCCCTCTCGGATCCGTGGTGCCAGCCAGAGTATCAGCCGAGCCGAAGTTGAGGCTTTTGCAAAATCATGGGGTGACAGCGCGCTCGGGATCAAGCGTATCTCAAGCGTTAATCACGATAAAATACGTGCCACGGAAGCGTATTTACTGGCCCTGCGCAACCGGCTGATCCACGGTCTGGACCGACCCCCGGCGATCATCGCGTCCTTCGGGTATGACGACGTGCGGTTCAATACCCATGCCTACGCGAACGACACCGTAACGCTGATCCTTGATGTCGAAAGCAAGCGTCTATCGGCGTCGAACCCGCAGCGGGGCATTGTGATCACGCGGCAAACGCTGATCAATCAACACAACCAAATTGTCCTGAGCATGCTGGACAACTTGCTGGTTCAAAAGCGCCAGAGCTGAGACGCGCGGTTTACACCGGCGCCTTCACCTCCTCGGGCATCGGGCAGACGTAGGGGTCTTGCGCCTGATGCTCGGCGTGTTCGGCCTTGGCGGCGGCCAATGTGTCGGGCTCGCTGATCAACAGCTGCGCGCAGCGGGCCATGGCGGTGGCGGCGTGGGTCATGCCCTTGTGCGCAGCGGGGCTTTTGCCCTGCGCCGTCGCCTGCCACGAATGCAGCGGCGTGCCGATGGCCATGGTGGCGACCTGCACCTGCGTGAGCGGCACGGCGTGGCTGACGTCGGCCACATCGGTCGAGCCGGTCATGATCTCGCCCCCCGGTCGCAGCGGCACGATCCAGTCGGACAGCGGCGTGTCGGCGCGCGGTTTCATCGCCACGATACGGTAAGGCAGCGCGATGTCCTCGGGCGTGAGCGTCGCCTGAATTTGCGCGGCATAGGGCTGGTCGGCGTCATCAAAAGGCACACCGCCGATGGCATCCAGCACGCGCTGCATTGTGCGGTCCATGGTCAGGTTTTCCAGCATGGCCGAGACGGCGGAATAGACCTTGGCCTCGACCGTGGTGCCGGTCATCAGCGCCGCCCCTTTGGCGATGTCCTTGACCCGCTCGACCAGTGCCAGCATCTCGGAGGTCTTGAGCGCGCGGATCGAGTAGCGCACCTTGGCTTTGGATTGCACCACATTGGGCGCGCTGCCGCCCGCGTCGAGATAGGCGTAATGGATGCGCGCATCCTGCACCATGTGCTCGCGCATGTAGTTGACGCCGACGGACATCAGTTCCACCGCGTCCAGCGCCGAGCGGCCAAGATGCGGTGACATGGCGGCGTGACTGGCGCGGCCGTGGAAGGTGAAGTCGATGCGCGTGTTGGCCAGCGACCAGGGATCGGCGACGCGGGTCATGCTGTCGGGGTGCCAGGTGATCGCGGCATCGGTGCCCTCGAAGGCTCCATCGCGGACCATGAAGGTCTTGGCCGCTCCGCCCTCTTCCGCCGGGCAGCCGTAGTAGCGCACGCGGCCCTTGGTGCCGGTTTGCTCCAGCCAGTCCTTGACCGCGCAGGCGGCGAGCAGCGCGGCAGAACCCAACAGGTTGTGCCCGCAGCCGTGGCCGTTGCCGCCCTTGACCAGTTCTTGCGGCTCGGCCAGTCCGGCGACCTGACTGAGGCCGGGCAACGCGTCGTATTCGCCAAGGATCGCGATCACCGGACCGCCCTGCCCTGCCTCGCCCATCACGGCGGTGGGGATGCCCGCGACGTTTTCGGTCACGCGAAAGCCCTTGGCTTTCAGCATCGCGGTATGCTCGGCGCACGAGGCTTTTTCCTGATAGAGCAGCTCGGGCGTGCCCCAGACCCGGTCGGCCATGCCGGTCAGGTCGTCGCGGTGGGTGTCGATGGCGGTGTCGATGGGGTGGGTATTGCGCATGTTAATCTCCGGTTTGGGCGATCCTGCGACGCCGGGCGCGAGAAGGCAAGCGGGGCGGGCGGCGTCGGTTGATAGCTGCGCCGAAGGGGGCTAGCCTGAGCTGGCAGCCCTGTCACGGAGGCCTCGGATGGCGACGCTGGTTTTTGGCATGAATGTCTCGCTCGATGGCTTTGTCGATTACACGGAATTTGCCCCCAGCCCCCCGCTGTTTCGCCATTTCATCGAACAGGCCAAGGGTCAGGCGGGCAGCCTGTACGGGCGTACCCTGTACGAGCTGATGGCCTATTGGGACGCTGAGCAGCCCGGTTGGGGTGATGCCGAGCAGGAGTTTGCGGTGGCGTGGCGGCGGCAGCCCAAATGGGTGGTGTCGCGCAGTCTGACCTCGGTCGGGCCGAATGCCACGCTGCTGGGCGATGACGTCGAAGCTGAGGTCCGGGCGCTGAAAGCCCGTGTCGAGGGCGAGATCGAGGTGGCCGGGCCGACGCTGGCGGCGAGCCTTGGGGCGCTGGGGCTGATCGACCTGTATCGCCTCTATCTGCACCCGGTCGTGCTGGGACAGGGCACGCCGTTCTTCAGCGGTCCCCTGCCGCGCCTGCGGCTGGTCTCAACCGAGACCATCGCCGAGGAGTACGTCTGTCTCAGCTATGTCCCGGCCTAGAGTTTCGCCCTGAGCCAGTCGCTGATCGCCGTGGTCGCCTGCACGCCCTGCGGGATGGCGCGGCGGGTGGACATAAAGGCGTGGATCTGGCCGGGGAACGGCAGCAGCGTCACCGGCACGCCCACGGCCTTGAGCGCGTCGCTGTAATAGGTCGCGTCATCCCACAGCGGGTCATGGCCGCCGTGGAGGATCAGCGCCTGCGGCTGGCCCGTCAGCCGGTCCGAGGTCAGCGGCGCCACGCGCGGGTCGCTGCGGTCCTGTCCTGCGGGCAGGTATTGCTCGATGTACCAGTCCACCCGGTCGGCGGGCAGGACATAAGCGTCCTTGAGCACCTGCATCGAGCGGCTGTTCATGCGGAAATCGACAGCCGGGTAAATCAGCACCTGCGCTTTGGGCAGCGGCAGACCGGCGGTGGCGAGGTCATGCATCAGTGCGGCGGTCAGGTTGCCCCCGGCGCTGTCACCGCCGACAGCGAGGCGGGCGGGATCGACGCCGTAAGTTTGCGGATCGTCGATGAGCGCGCGGTAAGCGGCAAGGACATCATCCGGCCCGGCAGGGAACTTATGTTCCGGCGCAAGGCGGTAGTCGAGCGAGATCACCCTGATCCCGGCCTCGAGAGCGATCTGGCCGCACAGGCCGTCATGCGTGTCGATACTGCCCTGCACCCAGCCGCCGCCGTGGATATAGAGCAGCGTCGGGCGGTTGGTGGCGTCGGGCTGGGTGTCATAGACGCGCGCGGGCCGCGCGCCGTCACCGCCGGGCATGGTGATGTCGCGCTTGGCGACTTGCGGCGGGGATGGCAGGTCGAACTTGTCGGCCAGAATGCTGAGCGACTGGCGGCTCTCGGCCAGCGTCGGTGTCACGCCGGGCACCCGGACCGAGTTGAACAGCTCACCCAGCACCTGCGCCTTGGCATCGATGCGCCGCCCGTCGACGGTTTTGCGCCGTCCCGTCAGCCACAGGGCAGCGGCGGGTTCCGGCAGGCGGGTCAGCGCGAACAGGGTCAGAAGGGTGAGTTTTCCCATGGCGTCCTCTCAGGTTTGCCCTAAGGGACACGAGGCGCGCGGCAGGTTCAAGCCTTTGTCGACATCCGCCGCTCTAACAGCCGCGCCTGCACCCAGCCCGCCGCCATCACCCAGCGAAACGCCGCGCGGTGCCGCCAGCGGCGCACCGGGCGGCGGATATCGAGCAGCAGCGCAATGCGCGGGTTGGGGCCGGGGTTGAGCACCTCATGGGTGAAGGTATCGTCCCAGAGCAGCGCCTGCCCCTCGGCATAGGGTACGCGGGTGCCGTCCACTTTCAGCCACGGGGCGGCGTCACTGCCGCAATCGGGCGCGTACAGGCACAGATGATAACGCAGCACGCCGCGAAACGGGCCGCGATGCGGCGGGATATGCTTGCCGGGGTCGAGGTAGGACAGCGTGGCGGTGGTCACCTCGGGGTGGTCACGCAGGAAACCGGCCAGCACCGGGGTTTGCGCGGCGTTGGCGGCGATGAGATGGCGGTAGGCTTTCACCATGAACATCCGCCAGTTCTTGCCATCCCCGGCCGAGATCCGCGTCTGCGTGGCGGTGATGTCATGAAAGCGCGGCATATCGGGGTTGGCGGCATAGACCGCCAGCGCCTCGGCCCGCAGCGCAGGATAGAGGGCGGCCAGCGCCGTATGCGCCGGGAAATAGCGCGCCATGTCCAGAACGGGCGGCGTGTCGAGGTCGCTGTAGACCTGCCGCAACCGCTTCGTCAGGCGCTTGAGGATGAGTTTCTGGAGCATAGGGCACCTGCGAGCAACGTGGTCAGCGTAGACCAAACTGCGCGAGGTGTGAAAGCCGGGTGTGACAGGGCGATGACGGACCGGGGGCGGTCTGATGGCAAAGGACGCTGTCAGTTGCGCGGGTCGGCGCAGGTCTGTTCGCAGGTTCCGCTGGCGGCGCGGCATTGCTCAACACGGGTGCCGCAACTGTTGTAGTCCCGGCACTCGCCCTGAAACGTCCCGTTATAGATGGCTTGCAGGGCGTCATGGGCGCAGTCCCGGTAGACCTCGCAGGTCTGCTGGCAGGCACCTTCGTTGAAGGTGTCGGTGCCTTCGGCCGTGGCGGCAAGGGGCAGGAACAGGGCAATGGCAAAGGCTGGCACGAGGGAGAGTCGCATGGGCGTATCCTTTTCGGTGCCACCATGGGACATGGCCGCGCATCGGGGACGCTAGCACGGCGGGGGCGTGGGGCCTAACGATGGTTCCGGGGGTGAAGACCAAAGGAGCGGGAGAGTTCAGCCGATGGTCCAGTTCGACGACACCCAAGCGATTGCCTACGCGCGCTGTCGTGGATGGCCGCTATCAGACCAAACCACCCGCGGCGCGCCAGAGCGGGTTTGCATGTGCAGCTAGGCGGGCCTCGGTGCGACCAGGCCTTACCCTCCGTTCGAACCAGCTTCACGCTGCGCGGCGGCATTCGCCGAATTTCCCGTTTGGCCTGAAGTGCGGCAATTACTCGGCGCTGGTCATAGGGCTTGCGGTACGTGCCAGACTTTGTCGCCCGGCAAGAGCTTGGACAAGGAACGAGAGGCAGGAGCGTCTCGATCATGTTCAAGAGATGCAGGCTCGGATGACTCAAATCATATAACCCTTGTCAAACTATACAAACATGATAGTAAAGTTTGGTTGTTACATAAGGTGTATAAGAGATGACTGAATCCCCCCGGAACAGATGGGCAGTTTTGGTGACCGTGGCAGCGGGCTTGCTTCTTATCACCCTAGACAATTCCATCCTCTACACTGCCCTGCCGACCCTGACCCGAGAATTGGGGGCGAGCCAGACCCAAGGCCTATGGATCATCAACGCCTATCCGCTGGTCATGGCCGGACTGCTGCTTGGAGCGGGCACGCTCGGTGACCGGTTTGGACATCGGCTCATGTTTCTGCTCGGCCTCGTCGCGTTCGGCGTCGCCTCACTGGTCGCAGCCTTTGCACCCACGGCCAATGTCCTGATTGCTGCTCGTGCCTTCCTTGCGGTCGGCGCCTCGGCGATGATGCCCGCCACGCTGGCGCTGTTGCGCGTCAGCTTCATCGACGAGCGAGAGCGCAATGTCGCCATCGCGATCTGGGGTTCGATCTCGGTGATCGGCATCGCCTTGGGGCCGATCATCTCGGGCTTCCTGCTGTCGCAATTCTGGTGGGGGTCGGTCTTTCTGGTGAACGTGCCGGTCGTGATCCTGGCGTTCATCTCGACGCTAATCGTGGCGCCGAAGGTCGCTCCCGACAGGTCGCGAAGATGGGATTTCATCTCGTCCGTCCTGGCGCTGGTGGCACTGGCAGCACTTGTGATCGCCATCAAGGAAACCGCCCATGCCGGGCAATCCTGGGCGACCCCGACCTCGGCAGCCGTCATCGGCCTGATCGCCAGTGTCCTGTTCACACGCCGACAATCCCGGCTAGCAGACCCGCTGTTGAACTTCGCTCTGTTTCGCAACCCCGCCTTCCTTGCGGGCACTCTTGCGGCGGCCTTTGCCATGTTCGCCTTTGCCGGGATGCAACTAGCGATCACCCAGCGCTTCCAGCTTGTGGCCGGCTTCACGCCCATGCAGTCGGGGATTCTGGTCTCATTGGCAGCCATTGGCTCGCTGCCCACCGCGATGCTCGGCGGCGCCTTCCTGCACCGGATCGGACTGCTCAGACTGATCTCCGGCGGGCTTGCGGTGGCGACCGTCGGCGTCCTGATCTCCACCTTGGGGATCAGCCACGGCCTCAGTTGGCTGATCGCCGGATCGGCACTGGCCGGTGCCGGGGTCGGGGCGACCATGTCCGTAGCCTCGACCGCCATCGTCGGTAATGCGCCGGTGCAGAATGCCGGGATGGCCGCCTCAGTTGAGGAGGTCTCGTTTGAGTTCGGCAGCTTGATTGCCGTTGCACTGCTGGGCAGCTTAATGGCGGCGGTCTATTCACTGGGCATTATCCTGCCGGAGGGCATTCCTGCAGCGGCCCGTGACAGCTTGTCCGATGCGCTGTCAATCGTCGAGACAATGGGGCCTGAGGGCACTGTGCTGAAACAAGCCGCATCAATGGCGTTTGACCGCGCTTTCCTGATGGTGATGTATGTCGTCGCAGGCGTCATCGCACTGGGCGCGCTGTTCACCGGTGTGCTGCTGCGGTCCTATGGGCCGGGTTCGCAATCGTCACACTTTCCGCATTGAGGTCATCAAAATGAGAGAGAGCAACCGTGAAAAGATCCTCGATGGGGTGGTGCGGCTAATCGAGAGAGACGGCGTCACCGCCATCACCTTCGACGCAGTGGCGGCGGAAACGGGGATCACCCGGGGCGGGATCATCTATCACTTTTCCTCCCGCGAAGAGCTGATCCTGGCCACCCACCAGCATCTGGCCCGGCAATGGGAGGCGCAACTGCGAAGCCTGACGCCGGACTCGGACCTGCCCGTCGACCGCTACAGAGCTTATGTGCAAAGCTGTAGTCGGGATGCAACTCGGGCCGAACTGCTGATGATGCTGGAAAGCGCCGGAGATGAGCGTTTGGCTCAGGTTTGGTCCGACGTAATCGACCGTTGGGCACCACCGGTTCCACAGTCGGATGATCCTGTAGGCCTGACACATTTCCTGGCGCGGATTGCCGCAGATGGACTTTGGGCGCACCGGACCATGACGGGGCAGCCTCTGCCCTCTGAGGTCAAGGCCATGGTATCCGGATCGATCCTAAAATTGATCAAGCAGTAGCCGAGGCGCATACGAAGGCGTGCTTTCGCGGTCTAGCCGCGATTGTCATGCTGCACTGCCGACAGTCGGCTTACCCCCCTCCCCAAATACGCCTTGGAAAAAAGCAGTTGGGAGCGTGTAGACGCAGCGAAAGTCCGGAAGGTCCGCGAAGCGGCCACCCATTTGAAGCGCAGCAAACGGCCAGATTTTACCGGTACTCGCTTTCGGACAGTCAAAGTGCATGCCCAGAAGCGCAGCGCTGGCAGAGGCCCCCTGCGGAAACACGGTCAGGGGCCTGTTGCATACGACGTTCTCACCACCACGCGAAAAAGGGCGGCCCCGCGGGACCGCCCCCTTTCCTGTCGCAAAAGCCCCGCCTCAGCCAATAATCGCGTTCAGCGTGGCCGAGGGGCGCATGGTTGCGGTGACCTTGGCCGGGTCGAGCAGGTAGTAGCCGCCCAGATCCGCGGGCGCGCCTTCGACGCTGTGCAGTTCGGCGACGATCTTGTCCTCACCCTCGACCAGCGCCTTGGCGATGGGGGCGAAGTGGGCGGCCAGCTCGGCGTCGTCCGTCTGTGCCGCCAGCGCCTCGGCCCAGTAGCGGGCGAAGTAGTAATGCGAGGTGCGGTTGTCGTCCTGCCCCACGCGGCCGCGCGGCGACTTGGCGTTGTCGAGCACCTGCTGCGTCGCATAGTCGACCGCAGCGCCCAGCACGGCGGCTTTGGGCATGCCCTTGGCCTCGGCCAGGAAGTTGAAGCTCTCGCCCAGCGCGCAGAACTCACCAAGGCTGTCCCAGCGCAGGTGGTTTTCTTCATAAACCTGCTGGACGTGCTTGGGCGCGGTGCCACCGGCGCCGGTCTCGAACATGCCGCCGCCCTGCATCAGCTTGACGATCGACAGCATCTTGGCCGAAGTGCCCAGTTCCAGAATGGGGAACAGGTCGGTCAGGTAGTCGCGCAGCACGTTGCCGGTGATGGTCACGCAGTCCTTGCCGGCGCGCATCGTCTCAAAGCTGAAACGGGTGGCTTCGCGCGGAGCCATGATCGGGATGTCGATGCCAGCGGCTTTCAGCGCGGGCACGACGTATTTGATCAGCTCGGCGTCATGGGCACGGTTCTTGTCCAGCCAGAAAGCGGCAGCGCCGGTGGCCTTGGCGCGGGCGATGCCCAGCTGGATCCAGTCGAGGATCGGCGCTTTCTTGGCGGTGGACGAGCGCCAGATGTCGCCCTTCTCGACCGCCTGCGAATGCAGCACCTCACCCGAGGCCAGCACGATCGCGACCGTGCCGTTGCCGGGGATCTCGAAGGTGGTCGGGTGCGAGCCGTATTCTTCGGCCTTCTGCGCCATCAGGCCGACGTTGGAGACCGCACCACAGGTGGTGACGTCCAGCGTGCCGGTTTCCTTGAAGTACTTGATCGTCTCGTCATAGACGCTGGCATAGGCGTTGTCGGGGATGCAGCAGTTGACGTCAGCCTCTGCGCCATCCGGGCCCCAGCCCTTGCCGCCCGCCTTGATCACGGCAGGCATCGAGGCGTCGATGATCACGTCCGAGGACACGTGCAGGTTGGTGATCCCCTTGTCCGAGTTCACCATATACATCGGCGGCTGCGCAGCCATCGCGGCTTTCAGATCCGCTTCCAGCGTGGCATTGCCCGCGATGCGCTTGTCCAGATCGCCGATGCCCGAGTTGGGGTTCCAGCCCAGCGCGTCCAGTTCCGCGCCATGCTTGGCGATGAAGTCTTCCAGATAGACGCTGACGAAATGGCCAAAGATGATCGGGTCCGAGACCTTCATCATCGTCGCTTTCAGGTGCACCGAGAACAGCACGCCCGGCTCGGTCGCCTTGATCTGCGCCTTGATGAAGGCGCGCAAGGCTTTGGCCGACAGGAAGGTCGCATCGACGACTTCGCCCTCGGTATAAGTCACCTTGTCTTTCAGCACGGTCTGCGTGCCATCCGACCCGGTGAAGACGATCTTCGCTGCCCCGGCCTGCGCGGCGGTGATGGTCGCCGACAGCTCGTTGGCGTAGAAATCATTGCCCGGCATCGACGAGACATGGGTTTTCGACGCCGCGGTCCAAGTGCCCATGCGGTGCGGGTTGGCCTTGGCATAGGCCTTGACCGCCTTGGCCGAGCGCCGGTCCGAGTTGCCCTCGCGCAGCACCGGGTTCACCGCCGAGCCCTTGACGGCATCGTAGCGCGCCTTGATCGACTTTTCTTCGTCGGTCGTGGCCTCTTCGGGATAGTCGGGGATGTCATAGCCCTTGGACTGCAGCTCTTTGATGGCGGCGTTCAGCTGCGGCATCGAAGCCGAGATGTTCGGCAGCTTGATCACGTTCGCTTCCGGCGTCTTCACCAGCTCACCCAGCCAGGCCAGATCGTCCGAGACGCGCTGCGCTTCGGTCAGGCGCTCGGGGAACAGCGACAGAACGCGGCCCGCAACAGAGATGTCACGGGTTTCCACCGAAATGCCGGCGGCACTGGCGAAAGACCGGATGATCGGCTCCAGCGAGATGCGGGCCAGTTCGGGGGCTTCGTCCACCTTGGTGTAGATGATATCGGGGGTTGTGGTCGTGGCCATGCGTGCGTCCTCTGCGAGCGATGCACCGGGGCGGCCTGCGCGGCCAGTCACCGGGCGCGTGGGAATCGGACGGCGGCGGCTGCCACCGTTCTCTGGCCGCTCTCTGACGCAAAACCGCGCCTGCGTCAAGGTCTGTGTGCAATGGTATACAATGAATGAACGCGCGCACCGCGTCCCGCCAACTTTATGCTGAAAATATCCTCCAGGAGGGTCCGGGAGGATGGAAAATCCTCCCGGGCGGGTGTGGGTGGCAACCCACGCGGCGCGAGGCCCCCTCAACGGGGGCCGAGCGCCGCCCCCCCTTCCTCAATCCGCCCGAACCTGCGACACATCCCGCGCAACAACCCAAGGCCCGCTCATGCACTGGTTCCTTCTCGCCGCCGCCATCGCGTTTGAAACCGTCGGCACCACCGCCCTCAAGGCCAGCGAGGGCTTTTCGCGCCTCGGGCCGTCGCTGATCGTCGTCGTCGCCTATGCGCTGTCGTTCTGGCTGCTGGCGATCGTGCTCAAAACCGTGCCGGTTGGCATCGCCTATGCGATCTGGTCGGGGCTGGGCATCTGCTTCATCGCGCTGATCGGCTATGTGGCGTTCGGCCAGCGGCTGGATACGCCCGCGATTGCCGGGATCGGCTTGATCATGGCCGGGATTCTGGTGATCAACCTGTTTTCCAACACGGCCCCCCATTGAACGGACCGCATTGAAAGGACCGTGCCGATGACCGACCCGTCCCACCATTCCGCCCTCGAGGACGCGCAAGGCATCGCTTACGGCGCGGCGATGGCGGCGTTTGGCATCACCATCCTCACCCATCTGGGTCTGATCACCGGGCAGACGGCCGGGCTGGCGGTGCTGATCTCTTACGCGACCGGCTGGGCCTTTGGTCTGGTGTTCTTCGTGATCAACATCCCCTTCTACCTCATCGGCTATCGCCGTTTTGGCCTGACCTTCACCCTCAAGACCTTCGCTGCCGTGGCGATCATGTCGGCGCTCAATCTGGCCGCGCCTGACTGGATTCGCTTTGACACACTGAACGTCGCTGTCGGCGCGATCCTGTTTGGCATGGTGTCGGGCACCGCCCTGCTGGCGCTGTTCCGCCACGGGGCCAGTCTGGGCGGAATCGGCATCGTTGCGCTGTCGATACAGGAGCGCTGGGGCCTGCGCGCGGGCTGGGTGCAGCTGGGCTTTGACGCCGTGCTCTTCGCCGTCGCGCTGTTCATCCTGCCCGACTGGCGGCTGGTTGCCTGGTCGGCGCTGGGGGCGCTGGTGGTCAACGGGGTGATCGCCATCAACCACCGGCGCGATCGCTATGTTGCAACCTGAGGGGGGTGACGTAACATAAAGCGGCCTGGATTACACAGCTGCCACAAACCGGGTGCATGTCGTCAGTCGCTGATTCCCTTCAGGAGACCCCCATGGATCGCTTCACCCTCTCCGTTGACCGCCGCTTCGTGCTGCGCGGCGTTGCCGCCACTGCCGCTGTGCTGGCCGCTCCCGTTGCCGCCCGCGCGCAGAGCAGCGCCGATGCCGTGCTTTTCACCATCGCCGATCTGCACGCGCCCTATGCCCGTCTGCCCGCGATGCTCGACCAGCTGCGGAGCCTGCGCGCGCAGGCCAACCGCCCGGCGGCGCTGCTGATCAACGGCGATATTTTTGAGCGGGGCAACGTGGTCTGCCTGCGCTCGGGCGCTGCCGCCGACTGGGCCTTCATCGAGGCGCTCTGCGCCGAGATGCCGGTGGTGATCAACATCGGCAACCATGAGACGGCGATTCTGGACGACATCGCCAGCTTCACCGCCCGCGCCGACCGGGCCGGGGCGCAGGTGATCTCGAACCTGATCGACAATCGCACCGAACGCTTCGTGGCCCCCTATGCCGCGCATCTGGGTCTGGGCGGGATCGAGCTGTCGCTGCTGGGTCTGGCTGCGACCAATCCTTTCGTCTACCGCGAGCCGGCGCGCAGTGCCTTCACCTTCCTCGACACCGCGCAATTCGTCGCCGACGCCCTGCCGGGCGTGGCGGGCGGGGCCGATCAGGCGATGATCCTCAGCCATGCCGGGCTGATGGCCGACAAGACGTTCCTCGACACCCTGCCCGATGGCACGCTGGTGCAGGGCGCGCATGACCATTTGCTGTGCGACTACGCGCTGCCCAATGTCCATTACGCCCATGGCGGCAGCTGGGGCACGCGGATCGGCATGATCGAGCTGAGCAAGAGCGGCGGCGCGGTCTCGGCCCGCTACAGCGCGCAAGACGTAGCCGCCAGCGGCGGCGATGCCGAGCTTGCCGCGCAGATCGAGGCGCTGAAGGCCGAGCATCTGACCGCCGAGGACAGCGAGGTGATCGCCGTGCTGCCGCAGCCCTATGACCTGCACGCCTCGATCCTGCTGGCGACCGAGGCCTTGCGGCTGGCGACCGAAGCGGATGTGGCGATGCTGGGCCATACCACCTTTGGTGCGCCGCTGGCTGCCGGGCCGCTGACCCGCTACGATCTGGCTGCCTATCTGCGCTTTGGTGGCCCCGTGGCGGTGGCCGAGATCTCCGGCGCGCAGCTGGCCGGGATGCTGGCGCTGGGCAACCAGTTCGCCGCGCAATCGCTGGATCAGCGCACCGGCGATTACGTGCATGTCGCCGAGATGGACATCGACCCTGCCCGGACGTACCGGCTGGCGGTCAACGGCTGGACCGCGACCAATCAGGCGGCTTATCTGGGCACGCAGGATCTGGCCTTCGAGACCGTCGAAGGGCTGGAACTGCGTCAGCTGATCATCGACGATTTCACCGCGCGGTTCTGACACGGCCCAAGACTTTTCTGAAAAGGGACGAGGCTGCGACGCCGGGCGTCGTAGCCTCAGCCGACCGTTGTGGGCGAGGCCAGCTCATACGTCGATTGCACGAAACCGTTCGCCCAGTAGCGGGTTTCGACATGCGTCAGGCTCAGCCGTCCGGTATCGCCAAAGAGCGGCAATCCGCGTCCCAGCAGCACCGGGACACGGGTGACGGTCAGGCGCTGCACCAGCCCGTCCTGCAACGCGCTGGTGATCAGTTTTCCGCCGTCAATATAGACCCGCTTCACGCCTTCGGCGCCCAGCGCTTCAAGCGCCGCGCCGGGGGTCAGGCCCATGATGCGGACTTTGCCGTGCAGAGCGGCGGGCACGTCGTCCTGCGTCAGGCTGGTCGACAGCACGACCACCGGCTTTTCATAGGGCCAGTCGTCAAAGCCCAGCACCGAGCGGTAGGTGCCAGCTCCCATCAAGAGCGCGTCCACGCCGGCCATGAAGGCCGCGTAGCCGTGATCTTCACCCTCGATTGCCGGGAGCGTGGCGAGCCAGTCGACGCTGCCTGAGGCATCGGCGATGTAGCCGTCCAGTGAGGTGGCGATGAAGACATGGGCTTGAGCGATCATGCCACGATGATTAGCGCGGCGCCGGGTCTCAGACAAGCGCGCCCAGACTAACGCGGGCGTCAGCGCAGCGGGCGTTGCAGGCCACGGATCAGGCATTGACCGGGGCGCGTGGGGCGCTCGCCGGGGCGGCAGAAGCGCAGCTCCTGCACGCTGTCACCCAGCGCGTCGGCAACAAAGGCCGGGGCGTTGGCGTGGGCGCTGTGGGGTGCGGTCTGGCTGGCCAGAGCGAGGACAGCGGCGAGGGCGAAGCGGGCGATGAGGTGGGTCATGGGGGGCTCCGGTGGCGGGTTGCGTGGGGATAATGGTGCAGCATTTTGGGAGTTTCGGCAGTTCCCGGCGGAACAGCGCGCTCAGCGCCGCGGCAGGATGTGCGGGCGGTCGATGGGGTAGCAGGTGCGCAGGCTCCAGGCGTCGGGGCCGGTGCCGATCGTGCTGGTCACACAGAGGCGGCGTTGCGCGGCGGCGGGGCTGGCGATGAGCGGCAGGGCGAGGATCAGCGTGAGGGTGGTAAGGCGGGTCATGGTGGGCGCTCCGATAAGGGGTTGCGATGACCCTACCCTGCCCGATCCGGCGCCCCGTGGCGGTTCCCGGGGGCACAGGCCCCGGCATTCGCGGGACGCATGCCAACCCTTCCCAGAGAGCATTGGACGCGCATGCTGCGAAGCGGCATATTTAGGTCATGATTACTGACCCACCATCCCCCCACCACTACACCCCCACCGAAGACCTGCAGGGTCTGGTGATTGCCTCGGTGCAGGCCGCGCTGGGCATTCATCTGCTGCGCGCCGCCGGGCTGGTGACGGGCGGGACGGCGGGCACGGCGCTGATTCTGGCCTATGTGACCGGCTGGAATTTCTCGCTTGTGTTCTTCGCGCTCAACATCCCGTTCTTCGCGCTGGCATGGGTTGCGCGCGGGCCGGTGTTTTGCGCCAAGAGCCTTGGCACCGTTACGCTGGTTTCGGTGCTGGCCGAGGCGCTCAAGCCGGTGTTGCACATCGACTCCATCCATCCCGCCGCTGCCGCCCTTTTGTTCGGCATCAGCGCGGGCGTCGGGCTGCTGGGGTTGTTCCGGCATTCGGGCAGTCTGGGCGGCGTGTCGATCATGGCGCTGATCGTGCAGGATCGTTGGGGGTTCAGGGCGGGCTGGACTCAGGCGATCCACGACGTCATTCTGTTCGCGCTGGCCCTGTGGCTTCTTCCCGTTGACCGGGTTATGTGGTCGCTTCTGGGGGCTTTGGTGCTGAACGGGGTGATTGCCTTCAATCACCGCCGTGACTGGTATGTCGTCACCTGAGTCGTAACCTGACTCGCCAAAGTCACAAACCTCGTGTATGCGCGGCAGCGCAGCAAACAGGACAGCTTTATGGACCTTCGCAACATTGCGATTATCGCTCACGTCGACCACGGCAAGACCACGCTGGTCGACGAGCTCTTGAAACAATCCGGTGTCTATCGCGAAGGTCAGGCCACGACCGAACGCGCGATGGACTCCAACGATCTGGAACGCGAGCGCGGGATCACCATCCTTGCCAAAGCCACCTCGGTGGAATGGAAAGGCTCGCGCATCAACATCGTCGACACGCCCGGCCACGCCGATTTCGGCGGTGAAGTCGAGCGGATCCTGAGCATGGTGGACGGTGTCTGCCTGCTGGTGGACGCGGCCGAAGGGCCGATGCCGCAGACCAAATTCGTGACCTCGAAAGCGCTGGCGCTGGGCCTGAAGCCCATCGTGGTGCTCAACAAGGTCGACAAGCCCGCCGCCGAGCCCGACCGCGCCCTGAACGAGGTGTTCGATCTGTTCGCCAACCTTGGCGCGAGCGACGAGCAGCTTGATTTCCCGGTACTTTATGCCTCAGGCATCAATGGCTGGGCCGATGAGGAACTGGACGGTCCGCGCAAGGACATGACGGCGCTGTTCGAGATGGTCATGCGCCATGTCGAGGCCCCCAAGCAGGTTGCTCAGGCCGCCGCCCCCTTCCGCATGTTGGCCACCACGCTGGGCGCCGACCCGTTCATCGGGCGCATCCTGACCGGACGTGTCGAAGAGGGCACGCTGAAAGTGGGCGAGACGCTGAAGGCGCTGTCGCGCACCGGCGAGAAGATCGAGCAGTTCCGCGTGACCAAGATCCTGGCGTTCCGGGGTCTGGGCCAGCAGCCCATCGACGAGGCCATCGCCGGCGATATCGTCTCGATCGCCGGCATGACCAAGGCCACCGTGGCCGATACGCTGTGCGATCTGTCGCTGGACACCCCGCTGCCTGCCCAGCCGATCGATCCGCCGACCATCTCGGTTACCTTCGGCATCAACGATTCGCCGCTGGCGGGCCGTGACGGTTCCAAAGTGCAGTCGCGCGTCATCCGCGAGCGTCTGATGAAGGAAGCCGAATCCAACGTCGCGATCAAGATCGAGGACACGCCGGGTGGCGATGCCTTCGTCGTGTCGGGACGTGGCGAATTGCAGATGGGTGTTCTGATCGAGAACATGCGTCGCGAGGGTTTCGAGCTGTCGATCAGCCGTCCGCGGGTGATCTATCAGGACATCGACGGCGTGCGGCACGAGCCGATCGAGGAAGTCGTCATCGACGTGGATGACGAATACTCGGGCGCGGTGATCGAAAAGCTGACCGGCCCGCGCAAGGGCGATCTGACCGAGATGAAACCCGCCGGTGTCGGCAAGACCCGCATCGTGGCGCATGTGCCGTCGCGCGGTCTGATCGGCTATCAGGGCGAGTTCATGACCGACACGCGCGGCACGGGGGTTCTGAACCGCCTGTTCCACTCGTGGGCGCCCTATAAAGGGCAGATCCAGGGTCGTCGTCAGGGCGTGCTGATCTCGATGGAGAACGGCGTGTCGGTGTCCTATGCGCTGTGGAAACTGGAAGATCGCGGCAAGTTCTTCATCGGTGCGCAGGAAGCCGTGTACACCGGGATGATCATCGGTGAGCATTCGCGCGACAACGATCTGGAAGTGAACCCGCTGAAGGGCAAGCAGCTGACCAACGTGCGCGCGTCCGGCACCGATGAAGCCGTGCGTCTGACGACGCCGGTGATCATGTCGCTGGAGCAGTCGATTGCCTATATCGACGATGACGAACTGGTCGAAGTGACGCCCAAGTCGATCCGCCTGCGCAAGCGCTATCTGGATCCGCATGAGCGCAAACGCAAAGCCAAGAGCGACACCTGAGGCGGCGGGGGCTGCCGCCCCCGCACCCCCGCCCAAAGGGGGAGCACGCTCCCCCTTTGGAAACCCCCCGTGGATATTTGGGGCATAAAGTTGGCGCTTAACGGCTCGTTAAGATTAAGGCGGGGGGTTTTCCCTCGCCTTTTTTGATGTCTTTTGGCATGAAGGGGCCTGTTAGCGCGAACGGGGAGACGGCGATGCGGTGGGGAATTCTGGGCGCGGCGAAGATCGCGCAGACCAATCTGGCACCGGCGATCCAGCGCGCCCGTGGGGCGGAATTTGCCGCGCTGGCGACCAGTTCCGAAGAAAAGGCAGCCCCCTTCCGGGCCTTGCAGCCCGGGTTGACGCTGCACAGCAGCTACGAGGCCCTGCTGGCCGATCCCGCGATTGATGCGGTCTATATCCCGCTGCCCAACCATCTGCATGTCGAGTGGAGCCTGAAGGCGCTGGCGGCGGGCAAGCATGTGTTGTGCGAAAAGCCCCTGGCGCTGGAGGCGGCGCAGATCGATCCGCTGATCGCGGCGCGCGATGCCTCGGGGCTGCTGTGTGCCGAGGGCTTCATGGTCTGCCATCATCCGCAATGGCACCGCGTGCGCCAGCTCTTGGCCGACGGCGCGATTGGCCGGTTGCAGCATGTCGACGCGGCCTTTGCCTTCAACAACCCCGATCCGGCCAATATCCGCAACCGGCCCGAGACCGGCGGCGGGGCGATGTATGACATCGGGGTCTATCCCTGCGCCACCACCCGCTATGCCACCGGGGCCGAGCCGGTCTCGGTCCGCGCCGATCTGCGGCGCGAGAACGGCATCGATGTCTTTGGCCGCGTGTGGGCGGATTTCGACGATTTCACCCTGTCGTTCTATTGCGGCATTCGCATGGGGGCGCGGCAAGGCATGGTGTTTCACGGCACCGAAGGGGTGATCGAGGTGCCCTTCCCGTTCAACGCCTCGGTCGCCGGTCCGGCGCATCTGTTGATCAAGCGCGGCTATGACGAGACGCGGATCGAGCGCTATGAGCCGGTCGATCACTATCAGCGGATGATCGAGGCGTTCGAGGTTTCGGCAACCCAAGGCGTGCCCTTCGCGTGCCCGCTGGAATTCTCGCGCGCGAACCAGATGATGATCAACCGCATTCTGGCCCAGTGACCGCCTTTGGCCCAAGGCCAAAAGCGTTGTTGGTCCACGACGCGTGTCGGGTTAGGCTGGGGCGGCATCGCCAAAGGAGCCCCCATGCGCCTGTTGTCCCTGACCCTCGCCCTCTCGCTCGCCGCCCTGCCCTTGCACGCCCAAGACGGCCCCGGCGGCATCGCCTTTGTTCAGGCGCCCGAGCTGAGCTGGGGCATGGGCATGGGCGCGACGCCGGAAGAAGCCTTTGCCGCCGCGACGGCGCAATGCGTCGACGGCGGCGCGCTGGCCGAGGATTGTCTTCAGACCAACTGGTGCTACCCCGCGGGCTGGTCGATCGACGTGTTCCTGCAGCATCAGGAGGGCCTGCACTGGCACGAGGTGATCTGCGGCCTGCCCTCGGCCGAGGCGGGTCAGGCGGTGGCCGAAGCCCTGTGCGACCGCAGCACGCGCTCTTATCTTCTGGAGTGCCAACTGGTGCAAATTTACGATGCCGACGGTGCCGCACAGATGGCCGAGTGAGCCGATAGTCGGACGCCCGCCTTAACTTCCCTTGCATTTCACTGCGCCGCACCGCAGAAATTGGCCTAAGTATCTGACCGATCTAAAGGGGAGGGTTGGCATGTCCGGCTTCAAGAAGATTCTGATCGCGAATCGCGGCGAGATCGCTATCCGCGTCATGCGAGCAGCGAACGAACTGGGCAAGAAGACGGTTGCCGTCTATGCCGAAGAGGACAAGCTGGGCCTGCACCGCTTCAAGGCGGACGAGGCCTACCGCATCGGTGAGGGCATGGGCCCGGTCGCCGCCTATCTGTCGATCCCTGAGATTATCCGCGTGGCCAAGAAAGCCGGCGCGGACGCGATTCACCCCGGCTATGGCCTGCTCAGCGAGAACCCCGCGCTGATCGACGCCTGTGTCGAGGCGGGCATCACCTTTATCGGCCCGCTTGCCGACACCATGCGCGCGCTTGGCGACAAGGCCAGCGCGCGGCGGGTGGCGATTGCGGCGGATGTGCCGGTGATCCCCGCGACCGAGCTGTTGGGCGATGACATGGAAGCGGTCCGCGCCATGGCCGAGGCGGTGGGCTATCCGTTGATGCTCAAGGCCAGCCACGGCGGCGGCGGGCGCGGGATGCGTCCCATTATGGGCCCTGACGAGCTGGAAACCAAGGTGCGCGAGGGTCGACGCGAGGCCGAGGCGGCCTTTGGCAACGGCGAAGGCTATCTGGAAAAGATGATCCTGCGCGCGCGCCACGTCGAGGTGCAGCTGCTGGGCGACACGCATGGAGCGCTGTACCATCTGTATGAGCGCGACTGCACCGTACAGCGGCGCAATCAGAAGGTCGTCGAGCGGGCTCCGGCCCCCTATCTGACCGACGAACAGCGCGCCGAGGTTTGCGGGCTGGCGCTGAAGATCGGTCAATCGGTCGGCTATCAGAACGCAGGCACGGTCGAGTTCCTGATGGATATGGACTCGAACAACTTCTATTTCATCGAGGTGAACCCGCGCGTTCAGGTCGAGCATACGGTGACCGAGGAAGTCACCGGCATCGACATCGTGAAAGCGCAGATCCGCATCGCCGAGGGCGCGACGCTGGCCGAGGCGACGGGCACCCCCAGTCAGGCCGATGTCACGCTGTCGGGCAATGCGCTGCAATGCCGGATCACCACCGAAGACCCGCTCAACAACTTCATCCCCGACTATGGCCGCCTGACCGCCTATCGCAGCGCGACGGGTATGGGCATTCGTCTGGACGGCGGCACGGCCTATGCGGGCGGGGTGATCACGCGCTTCTATGACAGCCTGCTGGTCAAGGTCACCGCCTGGGCGCCGACGCCGACCGAGGCGATCGCGCGCATGGACCGGGCGCTGCGCGAATTCCGGATCCGGGGCGTTTCCACCAACATCGCCTTTGTCGAGAACCTGCTGAAACACCCCGTGTTTCTGGCCGACAAGGCGACGACCAAATTCATCGACACCACGCCCGAGCTGTTCCAGTTCAAGAAGCGCCGCGACCGGGCGACCAAGATCCTGACCTATCTGGCCGACATCACCGTCAACGGCCATACCGAGACCGCAGGCCGCGCCAAGCCTGCCGCGCAGCCGCGCTCGCCGGTGCCGCCCGCGCTGCGCGCCCTGCCCGCGCCGGGCACCAAGACGCTGCTTGAGGAAAAGGGTGCCGAGGCTGTGGCGCGCTGGATGAAAGAGCAAAAGCGCCTGCTGATCACCGACACGACAATGCGCGACGCGCATCAGTCGCTGCTGGCGACGCGGATGCGCTCGATCGACATGATCCGCGTGGCCCCGGCCTATGCCGCCAACCTGCCGACGCTGTTCTCGGTCGAATGCTGGGGCGGGGCGACGTTTGATGTGGCCTACCGCTTCTTGCAGGAATGCCCGTGGCAGCGTCTGCGCGATCTGCGCGCGGCGATGCCCAACCTGCTCACGCAGATGCTGCTGCGCGCCTCGAACGGGGTGGGTTACACCAACTATCCCGACAATGTGGTGCAGGGCTTCGTCAAGCAGGCGGCTGAGACCGGCGTGGACGTGTTCCGCGTGTTCGACAGCCTGAACTGGGTCGAAAACATGCGCGTCGCGATGGATGCGGTGATCGAAACGGGGCGGATCTGCGAGGGCACGATCTGCTATACCGGCGATATGCTGGACCCGGGTCAGCGCAAGTACACCGTTGATTACTATGTGAAAATGGCCAAAGAGCTTGAAGCTGCCGGTGCGCATGTGCTGGGCGTCAAGGATATGGCCGGGGTGCTGAAAGCGCCGTCCGCGCGGGTGCTGTTCTCGGCACTGAAAGACGCGGTGGATCTGCCGATCCACTTCCACACGCATGATACCTCGGGCGCGGCGATCGCCACCATTCTGGCGGCCAGCGATGCCGGGGTGGATGCGGTCGATGCGGCGATGGATGCGTTCAGCGGCAACACCAGCCAGCCGACCATGGGCTCGGTGATCGAGGCGCTGCGCCACACCGAGCGCGACACCGGGCTGAACATGGGTCTGGTGCGCGAGATTTCCGACTATTGGGAGCAGGTCCGCGCGCAGTATGGCGCGTTCGAGACGGGGCAGCAGGCACCCTCTTCCGAGGTCTATCTGCACGAGATGCCGGGCGGGCAGTTCACCAACCTCAAGGCGCAGGCGCGCTCATTGGGGCTGGAAGAGCGCTGGCCGGAAGTGGCGCGCGCCTATGCCGATGCGAACCAGATCTTTGGCGATATCGTCAAGGTGACGCCATCGTCCAAGGTCGTGGGTGACATGGCGCTGATGATGGTGACGCAAGGACTGAGCCGCGCCAATGTCGAAGATCCGGCGCGGGATATGTCGTTTCCTGAGTCGGTCGTGGACATGCTCAAGGGCAATCTCGGTCAGCCTGAAGGCGGCTGGCCCGAAGGCATCACCGCCAAGGTGCTCAAGGGCGAAAAGCCCTCGACCGACCGGCCGGGCCTGCATCTGGCCCCCGTCGATGTCGAAGAGGTCCGCGCGCAGGTCATCAAGGAGCTGGAAGGCTACAAGATCGACGACGAGGATCTGAACGGCTACCTGATGTATCCCAAGGTGTTCCTGGACTATATGGGCCGCCACCGCGTCTATGGTCCGGTGCGCGCGCTGCCGACGTGGAACTTCTTCTACGGCATGGAGCCGGGCGACCAGATCAGCGCCGAGATCGACCCCGGCAAGACTCTGGAAATCCGGCTGGTGGCCGTGGGTGAGACTGGCGAAGACGGCGACGTCAAAGTGTTCTTCGAGTTGAACGGCCAGCCGCGCACCATCCGTGTGCCGAACCGCAAGGTGAAGGCGACGCAGGCGGTGCGGCCCAAGGCGCAGGACGGCAACGCCGACCACATTGGCGCACCGATGCCGGGCTCGGTGGCATCGGTCGCGGTCAGCGTGGGTCAGGCGGTGAAATCGGGCGATCTGCTGCTGACCATCGAGGCGATGAAGATGGAGACCGGCCTGCATGCCGACCGCGACGCGAAGGTCAAGGCGGTGCATGTGCAGGCGGGCGGACAGATCGAAGCGCATGATCTGCTGATCGAGCTGGAATGACAAAAGGGGGCGCATCAGCGCCCCCTTCTTCATCGGTGTCAGGACAAGTGGATTACTTGGCCCAGAAGCGGTCGACCTCGGCCTCGGCTTCTTCCTTGGATTTGCCGTAGCGTTCCTGGATCTTGCCGGCCAGCTTGTCCTTGTGGCCTGCCACGACGTCGAGATCGTCGTCGGTCAGCTTGCCCCACTGGACTTTGGCCTCACCTTTGAGTTGCTTCCACTTGCCTTCGACTTGGTCGCTGTTCATGGCATTCTCCTTATCGTCAGGTGTCGCAAGAGTTTTTCTCGCGGCTTGCAAGGAAAACTCACCACAACGATTTCGGTTCCGCGTTCAGCGTTTTTTCACGAACTCTGTCAGGATCACGATGCGTTGGCCGTCAACCTTGCCCTCGATCTGGCCTGCGTTGTCAGGCACCAAGGCGATGCTGCGCACAGCGGTGCCGCGTTTGGCGATCATGCTTGACCCTTTGACCGGCAGATCCTTGAGCAAGACGACCGTGTCGCCCCGCTCAAGCAGAACGCCATTGGCATCGCGGTGCTCGATCGCCACGGGTGCATCGGCCCAGGCCTGCGCGTCGTCGGACAAAACCATCGTGTCGCGCAACTCGGTCGCCCAGCTTTCATCAAGACTGGCAAGTTTGCGATAGACCGCGAACTGCACGTCCGGCTCGGCCGACCAGGCCGCGCCTTGCAGGCACTGCCAATGCGCCGGGCTGTCAGGATCAGCCTCGCCGCGACAGACCGGGCAGAGCAGGACATCGCCGCCGGGGGCAAAGGATAGCGCAGCAAGATCGCCGCTCGCGCCGCAAAATTCACATTCGTTGTTGGCGCGGGCACTCAGGGCGGCGTCGGTCATCGGGGTTCCTGTCGGTTGGGGTTGCTTCGGCCATAGGCCCCTGCCCGGCCCGTGGCAAGCACGGTCTGGGCGGCGGTTTTGCGGATTTTGTGTAAGACGCGGAAAGCATACGGCTTTCTGACAACGCTTTGACGACAGGAGCACCAGCGGGGACGATCTGGCGGCGACAGAAAAAGCGTTGCGTGCGTGCTTTTTCCCTCTTGCGGCCCGTTCGCGCTTCCCCTAAATCACCCCTCACAGAGAGCGGGCGTAGCTCAGGGGTAGAGCATAACCTTGCCAAGGTTAGGGTCGAGAGTTCGAATCTCTTCGCCCGCTCCAGTAAACAAAAACGGCGACCTTTCGGTCGCCGTTTTTGTTTTTACCGCCCTCAGGCGTGTTGCAGGCGACGGGCCTGCCAGAGTTCCAGCACTGCCAGATTGAGCAACCAACTGCCCCAGGCGGTGATCAGATATGTGTCATTCAGTTCCCAGCCCATCGCCATCAGCGGCGCCATGATCAGCCGCAGCGTTACCGCCGCAAAGGTCAGCGCGACCGAGCGCAGCATCCAGCGGCGGTGGGCGTTCAGGTCTCCGGCGCGGGCCCTGGCGATGCCCAGCGCGGTGAAGCCGATCCACAGCACCGCCAGCGTGGCAAAGCCCAGGGCGGCAAAGGTCGAGCCGGTGAAATGCGGCACCATGACCAGCGAGCCGATGGCCGCGACCAGCACGGCCAGCCCATAGACGCGCCCGGTCCAGCGGTGCAGCGCCGGACGGCGCGCGCGCAGGCTGTGCCACAGCTGGAAGGGCGCGAGGATCAACGCGAGGGGCGCAGCGATGATATGCGCCTGCAAGCCCAGCGGCACATCAGCGAGGTAATGCGCCATGGCGGGCATCACCACGTCAAGCGGCAGAACCAGGGTCCGCAGCGAGATCAGACCGACAGACAGCGCCCCGATCCAGAAAAACCACGAATACCAGCGAGGGAGTGTCAGGAGCATGGGAACCTCAGGTTGACAGTGTAAAGATAGGGCCAGAATAGGCACGGACTTTACACTGTCAAGGTGAAAACTTGACAGTGTAAACCACGCAGCGCATAGGGAGAGGATGATGGACACTGCTGCGACTTCCCCCGACTCTCTGCGTGACCGTTTGATCGAGGCCGGGCTCGCCCTGCTGATCGAAGACGGCCCCGACGGTCTGACCCTGCGCCGCGCCGCTGCGCGGGCGGGCGTGTCTCACGCCGCCCCGGCGCATCATTTCAAGGGGTTGTCCGGGCTGCGCACCGCCATCGCCGCGCGTGCCTTCGCGATCTTTGCCGAGGCGATGCTGACCCGGCTGGCCGAGGCTCCGGACCGCCCCTTCGCCCGGCTGCTGGCAATCAGCGACGGGTATCTCGACTTTGCCAAAAGCCGGTCCGGTCTGTTCCACATCATGTTCGGCTGCCCCGATCTGGATACGACCGACCCCGATCTGGTGCGCGAATCGGACCGGGCTTACGGCACGCTGCGCATCGGCTGCCTGCCGTTTTCGGGGGGCGTGCCCGATCCCGTGCTTGAGGGGCTGGTGTGGTCGTCCGTGCATGGCTACGCGACGCTGGGGTTCAATGACCCGACGCGCAGGGTCAATGACGCCGTGCTGCCGTTCGAGGCCATGCTGGCCCAGATCGTGCCGCGCGACGGCGATGAGCGCCTGCCGGACGCTGCGTCACAGGCGACCAACCCTCTGCCAGCGGGACGCACGCCCCGGTAAACGCGCGAAAATTTGCCGTAGCGTCACTGGCGAGAAGGCGAAATCAACACTTCTGTCGACTGGAAGCCCAGCGCCCGGCGGCGCTACAAACCATCCTATACGTGATTCGCTGCCAGACATGCACATGTGAACAAAAGCTTCCCTAGGCGCTTTTGTCGTGCTTCAACTGTTTGGCGAGTCGATGGAACTGCAAGATTTCGCCGATCAGGCCCGGTCAAGCCTTATCAGCACCGGGGCGCGCAGGGCCCTGCGCCCTACCCCTACCAAGCGCCCAGTGGTCCGGGCGTGTCTTTTTAACGAGCAACCGAGAACCCGTACGAGTGCAAGACAGGAGACCCCAATGGCGCGCAAATCCTACAATGAGGGCTGCCTCGCCGCCCACGCGCTGGATCTTATCGGTGACCGCTGGGCGATTCTGGTCCTGCGCGAGTTGATGCTGGGGCCAAAGCGCTTCAGCACCATCAAGTCGGGACTGCCGGGTATCGCCACCAATGTGCTGACCCAACGGCTGGAGGGTCTGGAAGCTGCCGGCCTGCTCGAACGCCGTGACCTGCCGCCGCCGTCACTGGGCCACACTTATGCGCTGACCGCTGCGGGCGAAGGCACGCGCGGCATTCTGGACGCGCTGTGCCGGTGGGGCATGCGCCAGCCGGGCTATGATCCGCGCAAGTTCATCAGCCCGACGGCGCTGATGTTTTCGCTCTTCGCCTTCTACATCCCCGCGCCCAAACGGCTGCACGCCGGATTCGTGATGGGCGATGAAAGCTTTGTCGCCGAGGCCGGACCGCATGGGCTGACCGCCAGCGTCGGTGCCGCCGAGGGGGATATCATCCTCAAGGGCACCGGCAACGAGATGTCGGCGGTGATCTATGGCCGCAAGCCGCTGGCGACCATGGTTGCGGATGGTCGCATTCAGGCGTCGGGCGATCTGGCGGTGGGTCAGGCACTCATTGATCGTTTCACGCTAAAAGCGTGACAGAAGCGCTTGCGCCCGGCCGCGCCCGGTGCTAATTCGCGGCCATCGAGCGGGCGTAGCTCAGGGGTAGAGCATAACCTTGCCAAGGTTAGGGTCGAGAGTTCGAATCTCTTCGCCCGCTCCATACGAAAAGGCCGGACCATGCTTTGGTCCGGCCTTTTTGTTTGGCGAAGGCCTGAAGCCCGCCCACACTGCGGGCCGTGACGCCCGACCACCTCTGCTGCCCCGCCTGCGCGGGTTGCCATTCCCGCAAGGCTGCGCCTATCAGGCCAGCGCCCCTAAAGGAGACGTGCATGATCTCGCTCGACGCATACCGCGCGCAATGGTTCGGAAACTCGCGGCGGGATCTGTTGTCCGGCCTTGTCGTGGCTCTGGCGCTGATCCCCGAAGCCATCGCCTTTTCGCTGATCGCAGGCGTGGACCCCAAGGTCGGGCTTTATGCCAGCTTCTCCATCGCGCTGATCACGGCAATCACCGGCGGGCGGCCCGGCATGATCTCGGCGGCGACTGCTGCCACGGCGGTGCTGATGGTCGGGCTGGTGCGCGATTACGGGCTGGAATACCTGTTGGCCGCGACTGTTCTGGCTGGTCTGCTGCAGATCGCCATGGGGCTGCTCAAGCTGGGTTTTGTGATGCGCTATGTGTCCAAATCGGTGATGACCGGCTTTGTGAACGCGCTGGCGATCCTGATCTTCATGGCGCAACTGCCTGAGTTGAACCCGGCCTCGGTCACATGGCTGACCTATGTGCTGGTCGCGGCGTCGCTGGCGATCATTTACCTGTTTCCGTTGCTGACCAAGGCGATCCCCTCGCCGCTGGTGACGATTGTGGTGATCACCTCGCTCACCGTCTATTTCGGCTGGGACGTGCGCAGCGTCGGCGATATGGGCGCGCTGCCCGATACGCTGCCGGTCTTCGCGCTGCCGCAGATCCCGCTGACGCTGGACACGCTGCTGATCATCCTGCCCTATTCGCTGGCCGTGGCCGTCGTGGGGCTGCTCGAAAGCCTGATGACGCAGAACCTTGTGGACGAGCTGACCGACACCAAAACCAGCCGCGATCAGGAGTGCATCGGTCAGGGTCTGGCCAATACCGCCACCGGGTTCATTGGCGGCATGGCGGGTTGCGCGATGATCGGCCAGTCGATGATCAACGTGAAATCCGGCGGGCGGGGACGGTTGTCCTCGGCCACGGCGGGGGTCGTGCTGCTGATTCTGGTGGTGTTTCTGGGCGATCTGGTTGCCAAGATCCCGATGCCCGCGCTGGTGGCGATCATGATCATGGTGTCGGTCGGGACGTTCTCGTGGTCCTCGATCCGATCCCTGCGCACCCATCCGCGCTCGTCCTCGCTGGTGATGCTGGCGACGGTCGTGGTGGTGGTCTGGACGCATAACCTTGCCATCGGCGTGCTGGTCGGCGTGCTGCTGTCGGGTATCTTCTTTGCTGGCAAAATCGCGCAGCTGTTCCGCGTCACCTCAACGGCCAGCAGCGACGGGCGCAGCCGGACCTATGTGGTCGAGGGACAATTGTTCTATGGTTCGGTTGAAGATCTGATGAACGCCTTTGACTTCAAGGAAGCGCTGGACCGGGTGACCATCGACGTCAGCCTTGCGCATATCTGGGATATTTCCAGCGTGCAGGCGCTGGACATGGCCGTGCTCAAGTTCCGCCGTGACGGGGCCGAGGTCGAGATTGTCGGCATGAACGCGGCGTCCGAGACGCTGATGGACAAGCTGTCCCTGCAGGACAAGCCCGGCGCGATGGACGCGCTGGGCGCGCATTGAGGAGGATGTGATGAGCGAAGCACCGATGGACAAGATCATCGCGCTGGTGGATGGCTCGATCTACGCCGCCTCGGTCTGCGAACACGCGGCATGGATCGCCGGACGCACCGGCGCGCCGGTCGAGTTGCTGCATGTGCTGGGACGGCGCGAGGCACCGGGGACGCAGGACCTGTCCGGCTCGATCCGGCTGGGCGCGCGCTCGGCGCTGCTGGCCGAGCTGGCCGCGCTGGACGAGCAGCGCGCCAAGCTGATCAGCCACCGCGGGCGCGAAATTCTGGATGATGCGCGCGCGCTGGTCGCCGCGCAGGGCTCGGTCGAGGTCACGACCCGCCTGCGCCACGGCGATCTGATCGAGGCGGTGAGCGAGGTCGAGGCACAGGCCCGCGTCATCGTCATCGGCAAGCGCGGCGAGGCGGCGGATTTCGCCAAGGGGCATCTGGGCTCGAATATGGAGCGCATCGTGCGCGCCTCGCACAAGCCGGTGATGGTGGCCTCGCGGGCGTTCCGGCCGATCGACAAGGTGCTGGTGGCCTATGATGGCGGCGCGTCGGCGATGAAAGCCGTCGATCACATCGCCCGCTCGCCCCTTTTCAAGAGGTTGAGCGTCGAGGTGGTAACGGTCGGCAGCGAAACGGCTGAGGTCACGAAGGGGTTGAGCGACGCCAAGGCGATGCTGCGCTCGGCGGGGATCATGGCCGAGACGCGAGTGCTGGCCGGTCAGCCGGACAAGGCGCTTGGCGGCTATGTCGATGAAGCCGGGTTCGGCATGCTGGTGATGGGTGCGTATGGCCATTCGCGCATCCGCAGCCTGATCATCGGCTCGACCACGACGGAAATGGTGCGCTCGTGCAAGGTGCCGGTGGTGCTGATGCGCTGAAACGACAAAACCCGCGCTTCTGGCGCGGGTTTTCGGTTCTGAGGGCCTTTAGCCGCCAGTCTCAGTGCGTCCAGACCTGTTTGCGGTTGGTCGCGAAATTCTCGCCGTAGCCGCCGTTGCGGATATTCGCGGCGCGTTCCTTGGGCTGCTGCACGACATAGTCAATGCCCTGCGCCTTGGCGTAGGCCTCAGCCTCGGCCTGCGTGGCGAAGCGCAGTTTGACCTGGCTTTGCGTATCACTGGACCCGGTCCACCCCATCAGCGGATCTTTCACCCGCGCTTCGCTCGCGGCGAAGTCCAGCACCCAGGCTTTGGTCCGGGCCATGCCCGATTGCATGGCATTGCGAGAGGGGCGATAGATGCGGGCGCGCATGGGCTGGTCTCCGTGAAGTGCTGGGGCTTTATCCGAAATTCGACCCGCTGTGACAAGGGGATTCCCCCTTTGTTGACCCGTTGCTGCCATCCTATCATGCCCCTGCCCTTGCAGAAGAACAAAATAGGCACAATTGTAGGGATCAATCCCCTTTCGAGTCCGTGCGGAGAGCCCGATGCACAACAACCGCCCCGACGTGCTGAACGAGATGCCCCTCGCCGCCGTGCCCAAGCGCGAAAAGCTGGAAGGCGGCAAGCGATTCGTCCTGTCGACCCCGTTTGAACCCGCCGGCGACCAGCCGACGGCCATTGCCGAGCTGTCACGCGGTGTGCGCGACGGCGAGCAGAATCAGGTGCTGCTGGGGGCCACGGGCACCGGCAAGACCTTCACGATGGCGAAAATCATCGAAGAAACCCAGCGCCCGGCGATCATTCTGGCCCCGAACAAGACGCTGGCTGCGCAATTGTATGGGGAATTCAAGGGCTTCTTCCCCGATAACGCCGTTGAGTATTTCGTAAGCTATTACGATTACTACCAACCCGAGGCCTATGTCGCGCGCACGGACACCTATATCGAGAAGGAGAGCCAGATCAACGAAGCCATCGACCGGATGCGCCACTCGGCGACCCGGGCGCTGCTGGAACGCGACGATGTGATCATCGTCGCCTCGGTCAGCTGTATCTACGGTATCGGCTCGGTCGAGACCTACTCGGCCATGTCGCAGGATCTGGTGGTGGGCGACCTCTATGATCCGCGCGTGGTGATTTCCGAGCTGGTCTCGCAGCAATACCGGCGCAACGACGCGGCCTTTTCGCGCGGCGCGTTCCGCGTTCGCGGCGATGTGATCGAGGTGTGGCCAGCCCACCTTGATGACCGCGCGTGGCGGTTGTCGTTCTTTGGCGAAGAGCTGGAGGGCATCACCGAATTCGACCCGCTGACCGGGAAAAAGACCGACAGCTTCGACAAGATCCGCATCTATGCCAACAGCCACTACGTCACGCCGCGCCCGACGATGCAGCAGGCGATCAAGGGCATCAAGGCCGAGCTGTTCCAGACGTTGAAACAGATGAACGAGAGCGGCAAACTGCTGGAAGCGCAGCGGCTGGAGCAACGAACCAACTTCGACCTTGAGATGCTGGAGGCGACAGGCGTCTGCAACGGGATCGAGAACTACTCGCGGTATCTGACCGGCCGCGCCCCCGGCGAGCCACCGCCCACGCTGTTCGAATTCATCCCCGACAACGCCATTGTTTTCGCGGATGAATCCCACGTCAGTGTGCCTCAGATCGGCGGCATGTATAAGGGTGACTTTCGGCGCAAGTCGGTGCTGGCGGAACACGGGTTCCGCCTGCCCAGCTGCATGGACAACCGCCCGCTCAAGTTCGAGGAATGGGACGCGATGCGCCCGCAGTCGGTATTCGTGTCGGCGACCCCTTCGGCCTGGGAAATGGAGCAGGCGGGCGGCGTGTTCGCCGAGCAGGTCATCCGCCCCACCGGCCTGCTGGACCCGGTGATCGAGATCCGGCCGGTGTCGATGCAGGTGGACGATCTGCTGGATGAGGTGCGCCGGGTGGCGGCGGCGGGCATGCGTGTGCTGGCAACGACGCTGACCAAGCGCATGGCCGAGGATTTGACGGAATACCTGCACGAACAGGGCATCCGCGTGCGCTATATGCACTCGGACATCGACACCATAGAACGCATTGAAATCCTGCGCGATTTGCGGCTGGGGGCGTTCGACGTTCTGGTCGGCATCAACCTGCTGCGCGAGGGTTTGGATATTCCCGAATGCGGGCTGGTGGCGATTCTGGATGCGGATAAAGAGGGTTTCTTGCGCTCGGAAACCTCGCTCATTCAGACGATTGGCCGCGCCGCGCGCAACGTCGACGGGCGGGTGATCATGTATGCCGACCGCGTCACCGGGTCGATGCAGCGCGCAATGGATGAAACCAACCGCCGCCGCGCCAAGCAGATGGCGTATAACACCGAGCATGGCATCACGCCGCAGACGGTGAAAAAGAACGTCGACGACGTGCTGGCCGGGTTGTGGCAAGGCGACACAGATCAGTCGCGCGTCACTGCCAAGGTCGACAAACCGATGGTCGGCGCCAATCTGGCCGCGCATCTGGACGCGCTGCGCACGGCGATGCGCAAGGCGGCCGAGAATCTGGAGTTCGAGGAAGCGGCGCGGCTGCGCGATGAGGTCAAGCGGCTGGAAGCCGTGGAACTGGCGATTGCCGACGACCCGCTGGCGCGGCAATCGGCGGTGGACGAGGCCGTCGAGGGCGCGGTGAAACAGCGCGGGCGCTCGACGGGCGGCAAGGCTGGGTCGTTTGGGAAACCGGGGAAGCGCAAGCGGTGACGGCTGCGCGCGGTTGGTGCGGTGACGGTGCGCAATGACTGCGCACCCTACGGTGAGTCGCGTCGCGGTTGTTCTCGGCGCGGCGGTTTGGGCGGGAAGCGAGCCGTCACCCACCCTGCGCAGACGGGTTGACTGCGCGGTTGGGCTTTACCACGACGGGCGGGTCGCGGCGATTTTGGGCTGTGGCGGTGTCGGGCGGCATCGGCCGAGCGAGGCGGCGGTGATGGCGCGGCTCTGCCTTGAGGCCGGCGTGCCCGAAACGGCGGTGCTGCTGGAAGATCAATCGACCAGCACCCGGGAAAATCTGGTTAATGCGCAGCAGATCCTGCGGGCGCTTGGGATCTCGGACGTCGTGGTGGTCAGCGACCCCTACCACCTGCCCCGTGCGCGGTTGATTGCGCGGCAACTCGGGATGCGGATCACCACCGCGGCACCGCCGTGGCACCAGATCGGCCCACGGCAGCGCCTGCGTCACATCCCCCGCGAAGCGCTGGCGCTCTGCGCCACGCTTCTGCGGCTGCGTTAACGAATCAAATGCACCGCGCAGGTCGCGTTCCGCGCGATCCAGGTTGCCGTGGAGCCAATCAACGCGGGCTCCGAGCGGTGGGCGGCGAGGATGATGCAGTCGACGCCCTCGGCCTGCGCGTGGTCGAGCAGGGTGCGGCCCGGCTCGCCCTCAAGCACGGCGACAGAGCCGCCAGGCACCGTGGCGGCGTGCTGCGCCAGATCGGCGAGGATGGCATCGTGCAGTTCCTCGCGCCAGCCCTGCGGCATATAGTCGATGGCATAAAACGGCGTTTTTTCCATCACATGCGCCAGTATGACCTGCGCGCCATGCGGCTTGGCCAAGGCACGAGCGACCTGCAGCTCGCGGCCGATGTCATAGCCGGGTTCATAAGCGACGGGGATCAGGATTTTGGCGTACATGAGGGTCTCTCCGGCAAAGGGGCGCCCGACAGCAGGCGCCGCTTACTCTTTATGTAGGGCGCGAAGCCCGCTGGCCCAAGATCAGTTGGCAGGAACCAGCACGGAAAGGCCGAGCATCCGCCAGACCTGCATACCGCCGCGGTAATAGTGAATGTGATCGGCGGGGAAGCCGGCCTCAATCATGCGGCGGATGGCGGTGGGGGATTGACCGCACCACGGGCCGTTGCAAAAGAGCAGCACCTGCGACGGGTCATCGCATTGGAAACCGTCGAAATCGACCTCGCAGCCGACTTCATCCAGCCGGTCGGTCATCTCGGTATAGGGAATGTGCACCGCACCGGGGATGGTGCCGCCCAGATAATCGGCGCGCACGCGGCTGTCGACCACAACGACGTCAGGGTCTTGCAGCGCAGCGATGACCTCAAGCTCGCCAACGGTGGTGACGCCCTCAGCCGGGCTCATCGGCTGGATGCAGAAATTCGGACAGGGGCGCGAGGTGCGGGCCCATTCGCCGTTTACCATATTGTCATTATCCTGAACGCGGGCGATCTCGGCCGGTCCGGCATCGGTTTGCACCATGACCGAGGCCATATCGGGCGTGATGTTGACGGGTTCAGCCAGCGCAGGGGTGGAAAGGCCAAGGATGGCGGCACAGATCAGGGCACGGGTCATGGTTACTCCTCCGGTTGAGCGGGCAATGTAGCAGGGCGCTGAAGGTTTGTCGCCGGTCAGCGCGGTGTACAAGCCCGGCGGCATTGCGCCTGCGGGTAGGGTTCGGCTATAAGAACGACAACAAGATCTTGAGTAAATTCGCGCGCGAGGCAGGCTTTGAGCGACGACACGCAACCCCCCGAAGAGACCGACCTGAAACCCGTATCCCCGGGCGTCTCGATCGTGCAGGAAATGCGCACGGCCTATCTGGATTACGCGATGAGCGTGATCGTCAGCCGCGCGATCCCCGATCTGCGCGACGGGCTGAAGCCGGTCCACCGGCGCATCCTGTTCGCGATGCACGAGACCAACAACACCTTCGACAAATCCTATCGCAAATCGGCGCGGCCGGTTGGCGACACGATGGGGAAATACCACCCCCACGGCGACAGCGCGATCTATGACGCGCTGGTGCGCATGGCGCAGCCGTTCTCGATGTCGCTGCCTTTGCTGGACGGTCAGGGCAACTTTGGCTCGATGGACGGCGATAAGGCCGCGGCCATGCGCTATACCGAAGTGCGCATGGACAAGACGGCGAACTATCTGCTGGCCGATATCGACAAGGACACGGTCGATTTTCAGGACAACTATGACGGCAAGGACCGCGAGCCGACGGTTCTGCCCGCGCGTTTCCCCAACATGCTGGTCAATGGTGCGGGCGGTATCGCCGTCGGCATGGCGACCAACATCCCGCCGCACAATCTGGGCGAAGTGATCGACGCGACCAAGGCGCTGATCGAGAACCCCGATCTGACCAGTGAAGAGCTGATGCAGTATATCCCGGCCCCGGATTTTCCGACCGGGGCGCTGATCATGGGCCGGGCGGGGGCGCGCAAGGCCTATATCGAGGGGCGCGGCTCGGTGCTTATCCGGGCCAAGACGCATATCGAAGAGATCCGCAAAGACCGTTTCGCCATCGTCATCGACGAGGTTCCCTATCAGGTGAACAAGGCGCAAATGGTTGAAAAGATTGCCGAAGCGGTACGCGACAAGCGCATCGAAGGCATCAGCCATGTCGCCGACGAATCCGACCGGATCGGCGTGCGCGTGGTGGTGGAACTCAAGCGCGACGCGACGGCGGATGTGGTGCTGAACCAGCTGTTCCGCTTCACGCCGATGCAGACTACCTTCGGCTGCAACATGCTGGCGCTGAACGGTGGCCGTCCCGAGCAGCTGACCCTGCGCGATTTCCTGCACCATTTCGTCGGCTTCCGCGAAGAGATCGTCACCCGCCGCACCGCGTTCGAGCTGAACAAGGCGCGCGAGCGCAGCCACATCCTGTGCGGTCTGGCCGTGGCGGTGTCCAACGTCGATGAGGTGGTCGCGACCATTCGCGGCTCGGCCGATCCGGCGGATGCGCGCGAAAAGCTGATGACGCGGCGCTGGCCCGCGCATGACATCGCCGATTACATCAAGCTGATCGACGATCCCAGCCACACGATGAACGAGGACGGCACCTATAACCTGTCCGAAGTGCAGGCCCGCGCCATTCTGGAACTGCGCCTGCAGCGCCTGACGGCAATCGGGGTCAAGGAAGTCACCGACGAGCTGGAAGAGCTGGCCGGCAAGATCAAGGATTACCTAGATATTCTGCGCTCACGCGCGCGGATCATGGCGATCATCGTTGAGGAACTCGACGAGGTGCGCACGCTCTTTGCGGTGCCGCGCCGGACCGAGATCATCGACTGGGCGGGCGATCTGGACGACGAGGATCTGATCGAGCGTGAGGACATGGTCGTCACCGTGACCTCGGGCGGCTATATCAAGCGCACGCCGCTGGCCGAATTCCGCGCGCAAAATCGCGGCGGCAAGGGTCTGTCGTCCATGTCGACCAAAGAGGACGATCTGGTCACCACGCTGTTCGTGGCCAACACGCACACCCATCTGTTGTTCTTCACCACCGACGGCATGGTCTACAAGCTCAAGTGCTGGCGCCTGCCCCTGTCCGGGCGCAACGCGCGCGGCAAGGCGATCGTCAACATTCTGCCAATCCCCGTTGGTGTGTCGATTGCGGCCATCATGCCTGTCGATGCGGCCGAGGAAGACTGGCAGAACCTGCAGATCGTCTTTGCCACCAGCGCGGGCGATGTGCGGCGTAACGCCTTGAGCGACTTCACCAATGTCATGCGTAACGGCAAGATCGCGATGAAACTGCCTGAGGGTGTTTTGCTGGTGAACGCCCGCATCGCCGACGAGCAGGACGACGTGATGCTGGTCACGGCTCTGGGCCGCGCGATCCGCTTCCCGACCATCGACGTGCGCGTCTTCAAGGGCCGCGATTCGACCGGGGTGCGCGGGATCCGGCTGGCGGAGGGCGACAAGGTCGTGTCGATGTCGGTCATCCGCCACTTCGACGCCAGCGCCGAAGAACGCGCCGCTTATCTCAAGCAACGCCGCCTGATGGCCGGTGCCCCCGATGAGGGCGAGGCCGATGAGGAAGAAGCGGTCGAGGCCGGGCAACTGAGCACCGAGCGCTACGCCGAGATGTCAGCGCTTGAGGATCTGATCCTGACCGTCACCAGTGGCGGCGCGGGTAAACTGTCCTCAAGCCACGATTATCCGGTGCGCGGTCGCGGGGGCCAGGGCGTCATGGCGATGGACAAGGCGATGCGCGGCGGGTCGCTGATTGCCAGCTTCCCGGTCGATCCGACCGACCAGATCATGCTGGCCACCTCGACCGGCCAGTCGATCCGCACGCCGGTGGGTCAGATCAGCTTCCGCTCACGCAGCGCCGGTGGTGTGCGCGTGTTCAAGACCGCGCCGGGCGAAGAGGTCGTCTCGGTCGCCCGCGTGGTTGAACAGAGCGAGGATGAGGCCGAAGCGTAACGCTTTCTTCAGCCTCTTGCGCGTAGCATGGCCGGGTACCTGAGAGGGGCCCGGCCATGAACGTTTATCACTGCATGATTGATCTGAAATCCGACGCGCGCGCGCTGGCTTTCGCCCATGCGCTCGACGCCTGGATGACCCTGCTGCGCGACGCCGGGCGGATCATGGGCTGGCGGCTGATGCGGCGCAAACTGAACCTTGCCGGGGACGGCGGCGCCGATTTCCTGCTGGAGATCGAGGTTGAGGATCTCGCCCAGCTGGACGCGGCCTTTCGCTATCTGGGGCGCGGTGATGATGAGGCGTGGCAGCGCTATGACAAGATGCACCAATTCATCGCGCGGGCAGAGTTTGGGCTCTACCGCCCCTTCCCCGATCGTGAGCGGGTGGAGCGGATGGCGCTGATCTGACTTCTGTGCGCCAGCGCAGAACATCTGTTGGGTTGCGCCGAATAGCGCGAAACCCGGGGCGCAGTCTATGTAGGGGGCAGATCAACTCGCACCCCTGAAAGGTTTGCCCCCATGACCGCCCTGCCCCTCCTCGTTGCCCGCATTCTGCTGTCGGTTCTGTTTATCGTCTCTGGCTTCGCCAAGATCCCCAACGCTGAAGGCATGGCCGCCTATATGCAATCGGGCGGCGTTCCCGGTTTCCTGATCTGGCCGGTGATCGCGCTGGAAGTTCTGGGCGGTCTGGCCATTTTGTTCGGTCTTTTCACCCGCCCGGCTGCGCTGGCGCTGGCTGCGTTCTGTGTGGTCGCCGGTGCGATGTTCCACTTTGACCCGGCCGATCAGATGCAGATGACCAGCTTCATGAAAAACCTCGGTCTGGCCGGCGGTTTCCTGCTGCTCTGGGTCACCGGCCCCGGCGCCTGGTCGATCGACGCGATGCTGGGACGCAAGCCCGCGACCGTCTGAGCCGACATGGCACACGGACAATCGGGGCGGCTCTTGGGGCCGCCCCTTTTCTTTGCCCGGCCTCGCGGCTATGTCAGCACCATGACCGAAGCACTCCACATCGTCGGCGGCGGAATGGCCGGATCCGAAGCCGCCTGGCAGGCCGCGCAAGCGGGCGTGCCCGTCGTTTTGCATGAAATGCGCCCCCATGTGGGCACCTTCGCACACCAGACCGGCAACTTCGCCGAAATGGTCTGCTCGAACTCGTTCCGCTCGGACGATGACGAACAGAATGCCGTCGGCCTGCTGCATTGGGAAATGCGCGCGGCGGGCGGGTTGATCATGGAAATGGCCGACCAGCACGCCCTTCCCGCCGGTGGCGCATTGGCCGTCGACCGCGACGCCTTTGCCCAAGCGGTGACCGAGCGGTTGCTGGCGCATCCGCTGATCACCACGCATGCGGGCGAAATCAATGCCTTGCCGGAGTCGGGCCACTGGATCTTTGCCACCGGCCCGTTGACATCGGACGCGCTGGCCCAGGCGATTCGCGTCGAAACCGGCGCCGAAGCGCTGGCCTTTTTCGACGCCATCGCTCCGATCGTGCATTATGAGAGCATCGATCTGGACACTGCTTGGCTGCAATCGCGCTATGACAAGGGCGAGACCGAGGAAGAGCAGAAAGCCTATCTCAACTGCCCGATGACCAAGCCGCAATATGAGGCCTTCATCGACGCGCTCCTCGCTGCCGACAAGACCGAGTTCCATGAGGGCGAGACGGCTGGCTATTTCGACGGCTGCCTGCCCATCGAAGTCATGGCCGAACGCGGCCGTGAGACCTTGCGCCACGGCCCGATGAAGCCGGTCGGCCTGACCAATGCGCATGACCCGCTGAACAAGCCCTATGCCGTGGTTCAGCTGCGACGAGATAACGCCTTGGGAACGCTGTATAATATCGTCGGCTTCCAGACCAAGATGAAATACGGCGCGCAGACCGAGGTCTTCCGCATGATCCCCGGCCTGCAGGACGCCAGCTTTGCGCGTCTGGGCGGCATTCATCGCAACACCTTCATCAATTCGCCGACCCTGCTGGACGATCAGATGCGCCTGCGTTCGCGGCCCAATCTGCGCTTCGCCGGGCAGATCACCGGTGTTGAGGGCTATGTCGAATCGGCTTCGATGGGGTTGGTTGCCGGTCGGCTTGCGGCGGCTGAGATTCAGGGCCGGACGCTGTCCGCCCCGCCCCGCGTCACTGCAATGGGCGCGCTGATCGCGCATATCACCGGCGACGCCGAAGCCAAGACCTTCCAACCGATGAACGTGAATTTTGGTCTGTTCACGCCGATTGACGACATCCGCGGCGGCCGCCGGGGCCGCAAGGACCGCTACAAGGCCTATACCGACCGCGCCAAAGAGGCCTTCACGGCGTGGCTGGGCTGATCACCCGCTTTGCACCGTCGCCCACCGGGCCGCTGCATCTGGGCCACGCCTTTTCCGCTTTGACCGCCTTTGACAATGCCCGTGCTGTTGGCGGGCACTGTCTGCTCAGGATTGAAGACATCGATTCCGCGCGGTGCAAAGTGGGTTTTGAGCAGGCGATTTACGAAGATCTCCATTGGCTCGGGATCGAGTGGCCGCAGCCCGTCCTGCACCAATCCCGGCGCAGCGCTGCCTATGCTGCGGCCCTCGCGCGGCTCGAGTCCCTCGGTGTCACGTATCATTGCACCTGTACGCGCGGGGATATTCGCGCAGCCCTCTCCGCCCCGCAAGAAGGCTTGCCTCTGGTCGGTCCGGATGGCCCCGTATACCCGGGCATATGCCGCGACGCTGGTCGTCCCGCCCCCGACGCAGCGATCCGTCTGAACATGGCGCGGGCCGTCGCGCGCATTCGCGACCTCGGGTTCGACGAATTGGGCCCGCTTCATACGGGGCCGCACCTCTTTGATCCTGAGGCGCTGATCGCTGGAGTTGGCGACATTGTCCTCGCGCGCCGCGACATCGGCACATCGTATCATCTGGCCGTCACCGTCGATGACGCGGCGCAGGGGGTCAGCTTGGTGACACGTGGCGACGACCTTTTCGATGCGACGGCCATTCACGTCGTGTTGCAGCGCCTTCTGGGCCTGCCAACGCCCGCCTACCATCACCATCGCCTGATCCGCGACGCCACTGGAAAACGGCTGGCCAAACGCGACGACTCGCAGGCGCTTGGACTTTATCGTGCCGAGGGGGCAACACCGGAAGACATCCGCGCCCTCGTTGGACTGGCTCGGCGGGTTTAGCCCGGCCCGAAAGCGCAAACCGCGTCATCCACACGCCCTGTCGGCGGTACTTCGCACCGTTATGGCTGCCCACGTGCGGCCAGTCCTTGCGAGCGTCAGACCTCGGGCTTCATCAACTCGATCTCTTCCTCACCGCGCACGGCTGTGTAGAAACATGTCCGCCGGTTGGTGTGGCACGCAGGCCCGGTCTGCTCGACCAACACAAGCAGGCAGTCACGGTCGCAATCCACCCGCAAATCGACCAGCCGCTGCACGTGACCAGAGCTTTCACCTTTGACCCAAAACGCCTGCCGGGACCGCGACCAATAGGTCACCTTCCCCGTCGACATTGTGCGCGCAACCGCCTCAGCATTCATCCAGGCCACCATGAGCACCTCACCCGAGGCATGGTCTTGCGCGACGACGGGAAGGAGACCCTTATCATCGTAGAGCAGGGATTGCGGATCGAAGGCCATGGCTTATATCCTTTCGCGAAGAGGAGCCTTGAAGTGTCCGAAACCTCCGATCTGATCAAGCTGTATTCGACGCGAATTCTCGCGCTTGCTGCCGATATCCCGCATCTGGGCCGGCTTGAAGCACCGCAAGCCAGCGTCAAAAAGCGCTCGCCGCTGTGCGGATCGACGGTGACCGTCGACCTGGATGTAACCGACGGCCGCGTCTCGCGCTTCGCGCAAGAGGTCAAGGCCTGTGCCCTTGGCCAGGCATCGGCCGCCGTGTTGGGCGCCGCGGTGATCGGCCGCAGCGCAGTAGAGCTTGAAGCCGCTGCGCGCGACCTCGAAGCAATGCTCAAGACGGACGGCCCTGTTCCAGGCGCGCCGTTTGATGGATACGAGGCCCTGCTGCCCGCGCGCGACTTCAAGAATCGCCATGCCTCTATCCTATTGGCCGTGCAAGCCACCGCCGAAGCTGCCCGCCAAGCCTCATCCTGATCTGAGTCGCCTTAAGAAAACGTAAAAAAACCGCCGCACGAGAGTGCGGCGGCAAGTGGCGTGTCTGGTTGGGTCAGAGTGCCGGGACAGGTGGCACTGCTCCAGACCGCAAGGCAGTGGCAAAAACGTCAGGCAATCAACGGCATATAGAGTGCAGCGGCCAGCAGAACGAACAGTGCGATGGCCCCCACCGCGTCGGTGAGCATGGCGACGCGTTCATCACGCGGATCATGAAGTTGGCGAAGGATGCGGCGCATGGCGTATCTCCTGTTCTGTTAACGCTTTGTTCTCATTTTCGGGCGATAAAAGCAAGAACCAAATGAGAACAAAAAGAGATCACCCAATTTGCATCAACCGAATCGCCTTCTCCTGTTCCATCAGCCACAGCAAAACGCGCGCCGCTTTACCCCGGGGCGACTGCAATGACGGGTCGTCATGCAAAAGCTTGCGCGCATCCGTCTGCGCAATTTGCATCAACGGCGCCTGCCGCTCGAGATCGGCCACACGAAACCTTGGCAGCCCGGATTGCGCCGTGCCGATCACGTCGCCGGCACCCCGGATCGCAAGGTCTTCATCGCTGATCTTGAAACCGTCTTCGGTGTCACGCATCAGCTTGAGCCGCCGCGCCGCCGTCTCACCGAGCGGCGGATCATAGAGCAACAGGCAAGTCGACGCGCCCGCCCCGCGCCCGACACGCCCGCGCAACTGATGCAACTGGGCCAAGCCGAAGCTCTCTGCCCGCTCAATCACCATAATGGTAGCGGCGGGCACATTGACGCCGACCTCGATCACCGTGGTCGCGACCAGAACCCGCGACTCGCCCGCGACAAAACGCGCCATCGCCGCGTCTTTCTCTGCAGGCGGTAGCTGACCATGGATCAACCCTACAGTCTCGCCAAGCTGCGCGCGCAATTGCTCGAACCGCGCCTGCGCGGCCGTCAGGTTCACGGATTCGCTCTCTTCGACCAAAGGGCAGACCCAATAGGCTTGCTTGCCGTCCGACACAGCCCGGCGCAGGTGCCCAACCACTTCAGCCAGCCGTTCTGTCGACGCCAGCGAGGTCACGATGGGCAGCCGTCCCGGCGGTTTCTCATCGAGCAGCGAAAGATCCATGTCGCCGTATTGCGCCAGTGCGAGCGAACGAGGGATTGGTGTCGCCGTCATCACCAGAATATCGACCGCGGCACCCTTCTCCCCCAACGCCATCCGTTGCGCGACACCGAACCGGTGCTGCTCGTCGATCACGGCCAGCCGCAGGTCATGAAAGGTAACATCCCGCTGAAAGAGCGCATGCGTGCCGATCAGTACATCGATCTGTCCGCCCGCCAGGGCGCCCAGTTTGCGCGCCCGCTCACGCCCCTTGTCGCGGCCGGTAAGCAGCTCGACCCGCACGCCGGCGGCAGCGGCAAGGGGGGCAAGTGCCTCGACATGTTGCCGCGCCAGAATTTCGGTCGGGGCCATCAAGGCACCCTGCCCGCCAGCCTCGACCGCCGTGAGCAAGGCAGCCATAGCGACCAGCGTCTTGCCTGCACCAACATCGCCTTGCAGCAATCGGTTCATCCGTTGAGGGGTTGCCATGTCCGCTGTTATCTCGCCAATGGCGCGGCGTTGCGCGGATGTCGGCTCATAGGGAAGCGAGGCCATGACACGGCTAACCAGATGGCCGCCCCCTTGAGTCACAGCACCGTCGACGCGGCGGCGCGTCGCGCGCGCAATGGCCAGCGTCAACTGGTGCGCAAAGAGTTCATCATAGGCCAACCGTTGCCGCGGGGCGGCGCTGGGGGCGAGGTCGGCTCCGGACCCGGGGGCATGCGCGGCATGCAGCGCGCTGCGCCAATCGTGCCATCCCATCCGCGCCTTCAGAGCGGGATCTATCCATTCCGACAGCCCCGGCGCGCGCGTCAAAGCGCTCGCCATCGCCTTGAACATCAGCCGCTGCGTAACCCCGGCGGTCAGCGGATAGACCGGCTCCCAGTCAGGAAGCGTATCGGCCTCCTCCAGGCGCAACACATGGTCAGGATGAGACATTTGATAAACGCCGTCAAAGGTCTCGACCCGGCCCGAAATGATCCGGCGTTGACCCGTCGGCAGCAGGTTCTGCAGATAGTCGCCTTTGCCATGAAAGTAGACCAACTGGAACTCCTGCAGCGCATCCTGCACGATGATCCGGTACGGCCGTCCCCGCTGGCGCGGCGGAAGATGATTGCCGATTTCGACCTCAACAGTCGCAACCTCGGGCGGCTCAACATCCCGCACGCTGTTTCGCAGGCGACGATCAATGCCGGAATGCGGCAAAACGAACAACAGATCGCGCGGGGTCTCAACAGACAGTCCTTTGAAAAGGCGCGCTGTTTTGGGACCGATCCCGTCAAGCCCTTCAAGATCGCCGAACAACGGAAACAGGATTTCCGGCCGTCCGGTCATCCGCCGATCAGCGCAAGCCAGGCGTCCTCATCCATCACCGTGATCCCCAGTGCCTCGGCCTTGGTTGCTTTGGACCCGGCGGCTTCGCCTGCGACCAGAATATCTGTCTTGGCCGACACCGAGCCTGCGACCTTGGCCCCCAACGCTTCCGCCCGGGCTTTGGCCTCGGCGCGCGTCATGCGGGTGAGCGTGCCGGTAAAGACCACGGTCTTGCCTGCGACCGGACTCTGGGTCGCGCGGGCTTCCGGGGGTTGAATTTCGGTTAACTCTGCGATCAGCCGGTTGATCGATCGACGTTCGCCAGGTTGACTGAGCGTGGTCACAAGTGACACCGCCAAGACCGAGCCCACCCCTTCGATCCCGATGAGGTCATCCCAAGCAGTGCGGGCCCCGTCGGGCAAAGGCGGGTCATCCCAGATCGCATCGCGCGTTTTCTTCAGCTCGGCACGCCGCCCTTCATCAGCAGCACGTGCGCGCTCGACCAGCTCGGCGCTATCCGCCGCGACCGCGCGCTCGGCAGCTGGCGAGGCACGGTCGACCGTGGAAATCAGCGCATCCCAACTGCCGAAATGCCGGGCCAGATCGGCAGCGGCAACCTCACCCAGATGGCGAATACCGAGCCCAAAGAGCAAACGGGCCAGCGGAATAGTGCGACGCTCTTCGATCGCAGCGAAGAGTTTGGTCGCCGAGCGCTCACCGAACCCGTCGCGGTTTTTCAGCTTGCCGAGATTGCTGCTGTCCCGGCGGGCAAGCGTGAAAATGTCCGCCGGCTCCCGTATCGACAGCACGTCATCGGCAAAGAACATCTCGATCTGTTTGGCACCCAGACCGTCGATATCGAATGCATTGCGGCTGACGAAATGCTTCAATTTTTCAACAGCTTGCGCGGGGCAAATCAGCCCCCCCGTGCAGCGATGCGTAGAATCGCCCGGTTCGCGAACCGCTGCCGAGCCGCATTGTGGACATGTCGTCTCAAACACATAGGGGGTTGAATCGGCCGGCCGGCGCGTGAGATCGACGTCCGCGATCTTGGGAATGACGTCGCCGGCGCGATATACTTGCACCCAATCACCGACGCGAATGTCGCGGCCGCCGCGGATCGGTTCGCCCTGCGAGTCACGCCCGGCGATGTAGTCTTCATTGTGCAGCGTGGCATTAGACACCAGAACGCCGCCAACATTGACGGGCGCAAGGCGCGCGACAGGGCTGAGCGCACCGGTGCGACCAACCTGAATATCGATCGCTTCGAGTCGGGTCCAGGCGGTTTCCGCGGGGAATTTGTGGGCGATGGCCCAACGGGGCGTGGTCGCGCGGAAGCCAAGACGCGCTTGCAAGGCAAGGTCGTTAACCTTGTAGACGACACCGTCGATGTCATAGCCCAAATCGGGCCGATCCCCTTCAATACGGCGGTAGTGCGTCAGCAGATCGGCCGGGCTTAGGCAGAGCCGGGTCAGGGGATTGACGCTGAAACCAAACGACGCGAGGCGTTCGAGGGCTTCGAACTGCGTTGCGGCCAGAGGTTCGGACACCACCCCCCAGGCATAGGCAAAAAAGCTTAACGGACGGGCTCGTGTGATTTCTGCATCGAGTTGGCGAAGCGATCCGGCAGCGGCATTGCGGGGATTGGCAAAGGTTCTGGGGCCGTTAGCATTAAGATCTGCGAAGGCGGCGTGGGTCATGTACACCTCGCCGCGCACCTCGAGCACGGCGGGCGCTCCGGTCAACTTCTGGGGGATTTGCGCGATGGTGCGGGCGTTTGCGGTGACGTCCTCACCGGTTTCGCCGTCGCCACGGGTCGCTGCGTAAACCAACACGCCAGCTTCATAACGCAACGACAAGGACAGACCGTCAATCTTGGGCTCAGCCGTGTAAGTCAGCGGCGCATCACCGGGCAGGCCGAGATACCGGCGAATACGGGCATCAAAATCGGTAACATCGGAATCGTCAAAGGCATTCCCCAAGGACAACATTCGGATTTCATGCCGGATCTTCCCAAACCCGTCTGCCGGGGCAGCACCCACGCTATCGGACGGGCTGTCATCGCGCTTCAACTCTGGAAAGCGGGACTCGATGGCCCGGTTTCGGCGTTTGAGCGCGTCATACTCGGCGTCGGTGATGTCTGGCGCATCGTTCTGGTGATACGCCTGATCCGCAGCCGCTATCGCTTTGGCCAAGCGGTCAAGTTCGGCCTTGGCGTCCGCCTCGGTCAGATCCTCAACTGGACGCTCTTGCGGCATGTCCCCCTCCTGTCTGCTCTCCCTGTGATAGGGGGGCGGCGGGGGATTTTCCAGCGCCTAAGCACACGCCGTGTGCGGGCGCATCACGCGCTTACGGCGCGAGGGGTCTTTTCGCTTTTGTGGACCGGGTCGCGCAAGACATAGCCGCGGCCCCAGACGGTTTCGATGTGGTTGTCGCCGCCGGTTGCTTCGGTCAGCTTCTTGCGCAGCTTGCAGATGAAAACGTCGATGATCTTCAACTCAGGCTCATCCATGCCGCCATAGAGATGGTTCAGGAACATCTCCTTGGTCAGCGTCGTGCCTTTGCGCAGGCTCAAAAGTTCCAGCATCTGGTATTCTTTACCGGTCAGATGCACAGCCATTCCATCAACCTCGACCGTTTTTGCGTCAAGGTTCACCGAAATCCGCCCGGTATGGATAATCGCCTGGGCGTGCCCCTGACTGCGGCGGATGATTGCGTGAATGCGGGCGACAAGCTCATCGCGATGGAAGGGCTTTGTCATGAAGTCATCGGCCCCGTGGCCGAAACCCTTGAGCTTGGTATCCGTGCTGTCCTCACCGGTCAGAATCAGGATCGGCGTGTTGATCCGCGCCAGCCGGATTTGCCGCAAGACATCGAGCCCCGCCATGTCCGGCAGGTTCAGATCCAGCAGAATCAAGTCATAGTCGTAGAGTTTACCAAGCTCGACCGCCTCTTCACCAAGGTCCGTGCAATAGACGTTGAAGTTGGCATGAGACAGCATCAGTTCGATGCTACGGGACGTCGTCGGATCATCTTCAACAAGCAGGACACGCATGGTTCAGGACTCCGCTTTTACCTATTAATCTGTAAACCATGCAGAACAATCGTTAACGCACGGTTACTGGTTGCTTTAGGAAAGCAGATACCATCTAAAGTTGTCTATACTTTTGTATCGCCGTGACCTTCAGACCGTCGACGCCATGCGTCGCGATGGCGCTGACCCAGGTATCGAATTCTTCTTCGGACAGGCCATATCGCTCGATCGCCTCACCCCGCTGAATCAACCCATGGGCGACTGCCCTGACCACAATCGCTTTCCGGCTGGCCACCCAGCGCCGCGTTGCAGGTGGCGGAAGATCCGCCCGGCTGAGAATAGTGCCATCCGGCAAAGTCACCGCTCGCAGGCCGTCAATCCGTTTCAGATACATTGGCTTTCACCCCTTTCCTTCATCCCGTTGCCGAGCGTGGCGCGTTAGGCTTAAGGAGCCGTTGAGGCGAATGGGCCACAGGGGTTGAGAGTGTCGCGCATTTTACTATATGTCGCGCAACCCTTGTTAACCCTTGCACAATGAAACGAGACCAAGATGGCTCGCGATATGGACGTGAACTCGCTGGGCTTTGCCAAACCGCCGTCGGAAACGCGGGTGGTTGTCGCCATGTCAGGTGGCGTCGACAGTTCGGTGGTGGCCGCCGAACTGAAGATGCAGGGCTATGACGTGATCGGCGTGACGCTGCAACTGTATGACCACGGCGCGGCGCTGGCCAAGGCCGGGGCCTGCTGCGCCGGGCGTGACATTCATGACGCGCGCCGCGTGGCCGAAATGCTCAATTTTCCGCATTACGTGCTGGACTATGAGAACACCTTCCGCGAAGCCGTGATGGAAGAATTCGCGGATGCCTATCTGGCCGGTGCCACGCCGGTTCCGTGCATCCGGTGCAATGAACGCGTCAAATTCAAGGACTTGCTGGGCACGGCGCGGGATCTGGACGCCGATTGTATGGCCACCGGCCACTATATCCAGCGCCATCAGGGCCCCTTGCGGGCTGAATTGCACATGGCTGCCGATGCCGCGCGCGACCAGTCGTATTTCTTGTTCTCGACGACGCAAGAGCAGCTGGACTACCTGCGTTTCCCGCTGGGCCATCTGGCGTCGAAGGCCGAAACGCGCGCGCTGGCGGCCAAATACGGTCTGGCGGTGGCTGACAAGCCGGACAGCCAGGACATCTGCTTTGTGCCCAACGGCAACTATGCGGCCGTCATCGAGAAGCTGCGCCCCGGTGCCGCCGACCCCGGTGAGATCGTCGATCTGGAGGGCCGCGTGTTGGGAACCCATCGCGGTGTGATCCACTACACGATCGGTCAGCGCCGGGGCCTTGGCATCGGCGGATTGGCCGATCCGCTCTATGTCGTGGCGCTGAAAGCGGACAGCCGACAGGTGGTTGTCGGCCCGAAAGAGGCGCTGGCGACTCAGTCGGTTCCGGTCCGCGAGATCAACTGGCTGGGCGACACCCCGTTTGAGAGCCGGGCGGAATGGCCGATGCGCGTGCGCATCCGGTCGACGAAACCACCCGCGGAAGCGGTGCTGCGACCAACCGGTCCGACTACCGCTATGGTTGAGTTGCTGACGCCAGAGGATGGTGTCAGCCCGGGGCAAGCCTGCGTGTTCTACGCGCCCGATGGTAGCCGGGTCTTCGGCGGTGGATGGATCTGGCGCGGATATTAATTTTTTCCAGCCCGCCTGGAAAAGGCGTATCAGTCCTAAACCCGTATACAGTATCTGGAATTAATTGATTAACTAATCTTGCATTGTAAGATTAGTCGGCTTTGGCCGGTTAACCTGTCAGGCCAGTGATTCGGACCCAAATGGCATTGCGGTAAATCCGACTCGCCGTACTCAGCGCGCGCGTATCAATATTTAACCTGTTAATCTCGATCACTGCGGGTTCAGGAGTTTATGCCTAAGCCGAGGTGACGCCTCAAAGCCGGACCGACGCTAGTTTACCCTGCGTCAAGAATACTTAAAACGGACCGCGCAGCACGCAAACCCGGGGACTCGCCACCGCGACCAAGGCGCGTCATGGTCAGCTCCATCGCGGCCACTTGCGCGTCGCGCGCGGGGCCGGGGTTGAGCAGGGCCTGAACGGCAGGCGCTATGCGCGCGGGATCGCAGCGCGGGCCGATGAATTCGGGCACGGCGCGGGTGTCGCTGACCAGATTAACCAATGTGACCGTGTCGATCCTGAGCATCCGCGTAATGATCGCCTGACTGAGCGCATTCATCCGGTACGCGATCACCATCGGCGTGCCTGCCGCTGCCAGTTCCAGCGACACCGTGCCAGACGCGGCCAAAGCGGCATCGGCGGCGCGGAACGCTGCCCGTTTGGTCGCGAGCGGCGTGCTGGCGGCGTCCAGCACCAGCGGGTCGCCGGGCCAATCGGCGACCAGCGCGCGCACCTGATCGGCACGGGCGGCGACACTGGGGATCACAACGCGCAGGCCGGGCTGATGTAGCTGTTCGAGTGTCGCCCCAAAGAGCGGTCCAAGACGCTCAACCTCGCCTTTGCGCGAACCGGGCAGCACAAGCAACAGCGGCGCATCGGCGGCGATGCCGTGGGTGGTGCGGAACTCTGCGGCCTCGGCCGTCGTTGCCACGGGTTCGGTGGTGACGGGGTGGCCGGTGAAGTCGCAGCTCATCCCGGCGGCCTGCATATAGGGCGGCTCGAACGGCAGAAGTGCCAGCACATGATCCACCCAGCGCGCCATCTTCGTCGCGCGTTTGGGCCGCCACGCCCAGACCGAGGGGGCCACATAGTGGATGGTCTTGAGCGCAGGATTCAGCGGCTTGGCGATGGCCAGCACACGCAGGCAGAAATCAGGGCTGTCTATGGTGATCACGGCATCGGGGGCATGATCGGCGATGGCTTGCGCGGTCTCACGGATGCGGCGTTTGAGGGGGAAGTATTTCGGCAGCACCTCGGCCAGCCCCATGACCGAAAGCTCTTCCATCGGGAAGAGGCTTTGCAGGCCCTGCGCCTGCATCAGTGGCCCGCCGACGCCCGCAAGTGTCAGGTCGGGCACCAACTGACGCAGGCCGCCAATCAAGGCCGCGCCGAGCGCATCGCCCGAAGGTTCGCCTGCGATGAGGAACAGCTTCATGGCGCGGCCCAGATGGCGATCTGCGCGGCCTCGGCGGCGGCCAGCACGGCGGGGCGGTTCAGAACGACCACCCGCCCGGCCTGCAGGGCGATGGCCGTCAGGCCAGCCGCCTGCGCTGCGGCAATGGTCTCGGGGCCAATGGCGGGCAGATCGGCGCGCAGATCCTGCCCCAGCTTGGCGCGTTTGACGAAGACGCCCCCTTGCTGCGGCGTACGCTCGGCCCGGTGGCGCGCAACATCACCGAGCATGGCGTCGGTGCCATACAGAGCCTCAACGGCCAGACAAAGACCATCGGCCACAACGCAGCCCTGCCCCACATCCTGAGGTGCCAGCGCATCGAGGATGGCGTGGCCGCGCGCGGCGTCACTGCGTTCACTGTCCAAGGGCGCCCGTTGGGTGAGCACCCCTTCAGCGGCGAGCAAGGATGGTGCGAGTTCGGCCAAGCCCTTCACCTGCAGGTCGTACTCTTCGATCAGGGCGATAATCCAGCGCAGCGCGCTATCATCGCCCCCCTTCATCGCGGCGAGCAATTGCGGGACCAGCATGGCCGTCTCACGGTCGAACAGCGCGGGGTCCAGGCGGGGACGGTGGATGGCACCTACCAGCGCGACGCTGTCGATCCCCTGATCGCCAAGCGCGCGCAGGAAAGGCGAGAGACGCTCAAAATTGAAGACCATATCCACGGCCAGTCCCTGCGGTTGCACCCCGGCGGGGGCGCAGATCAGCGGGGCGTCGAGCAAGGCGGCCAGTTCGGCAGGCAAGGCCCCTGCCCCGGCAATCAACGCGATGCGGCTCATTTCGGGGTCAGGAACGACCGGTCCGAGGCCGCGAGGATGAAATCGGTGATCTCGCGCACATGGCTGCTTTCGGTCTCGTCGGCCAGACGGCGGGCGCGGTCCATGAAGGTGCCTTCGCCCTGCGCCAGCATCTGGTACGCGGCGCGCAGGGCGGTGATCTCGGACCGCTCGACGCCCCGGCGTTTCAGACCGACAAGATTCAGCCCCTCCAGATCGCCGCGCGGCCCCTGCACCAGCCCGTGCGGCATCACGTCATTGGTCACCATGGTCACCGCGCCGATGATCGCGCCTTTGCCGATGCGGACCCATTGGTGCACGCCCGACAAGCCGCCGATGATCACGTCATCGCCCAGCACGCAGTGGCCGGCGACAGCGACGTTGTTCACCAGAATCACGCGGTTGCCGATCTGCGAGTCATGACCGACATGGGCACCGGTCATGATCAGGCAATCATCGCCCACGCGGGTGATGCCGCCACCACCCTCGGTGCCGGTGTTCAGCGTCGCACCCTCGCGGATGCGGGTGCGCTGGCCGATGACCAGCCGCGTGCGTTCGCCTTTGAACTTCAGGTCTTGCGGCGTTTCGCCAACGGTGGCGAAAGGATAGATGGTGCACCCGTCGCCGATTTCGGTCCAGCCGGTGAGCACGGCGTGCGACTTCACCACCACACCCCGGCCCAGCGTAACTTCGGGCCCGATCACGGAAAACGGGCCGATCTGGCACTCAGGGCCGATCACTGCCCCCTCTTCGACGACGGCCGAAGGGTGGATCTGCGCTGTGGCGTCAACAGACATCGGTCAGCCCCGGGCCGACAGGTCGATCATCGCCATGAACTCGGCCTCGGCAGCCATTTCGCCGTTCACGGTGGCCGTGCCCTGGAATTTCCAGATCTTCGACGATCCGCGAAGAACCTTGACGTGCAGGTCCACCACATCGCCGGGCACCACCTTGCGGCGGAACTTGGCCTTGTCGATGGACATGAAATAGACCAGCGGCTCTTTGTCGACCAGATCCAGCGTCAGGCCGACCAGCACCGCCGAGGTCTGCGCCAGCGCTTCGATGATCATCACACCGGGCATGATCGGCGCACCGGGGAAATGGCCCTGAAAATGCGGCTCGTTGAAAGTGACGTTCTTGACGCCGGTGGCTTCTTCACCGGTCTTGATGTCGCGCACCTTGTCGATCAGCAGAAACGGATAGCGATGCGGAATGATGCGCATGATCAGCGACAGATCGGCCTCGGTCGTGGTGGACCAGTCGCGGGCTTGGGCGGTATCGGGCATCGGGTGTCTCCGCTGGAAATCGGGGTGGGCGCGCGCGCCCGCTGCTCAAGACGTACCAACGAAACCCCGCGCCGACAAGGCGTTGGGCAACGCTCAGGGCGCGGGCGTCGGCGTGGCGTCGTCGGGCGTGGCGGGCGCCGGGGCGTCGCCTGCGTCGATCGGTGACGCATCAAGGCGGGCAATCGCCGCGTCGGTGATGTCCAGCCAGTCCGAGCCAAGGATCACGGCGTCGGGCTTGAGCAGACCAAGCACGCCCTGATCGTTCATCATCTCCACCAGAATCGGCAAGGCAGTGTCGAAAAACCGCTGCGCTTCGGTTTCCGAATGGCGGGTAAGCGCCTGACTGGCTTGCGCGCGTTCTTCGCGGATCTGCTCGACCCGTGTGTCAAAAACATCGGCACGGGTGCGGAATTCTTCGGGTGTCAGCGTCGAGCGCGCCTCGGTCAGGGCGCTTTCCTCGGCGGCGAGCTGGTCGGCGATCTGCTGGTTCTCGGCCTCAAGCGCCTGTTCGGCACGGCGGATACCGGCAAGGATCTGCTGCCCCAGACGCGAGCCGCGCAAAAGCCGGTCCTGATCGAGCACGCGGAACGGCACCGGCGAGATGCCGGTCAACGGATCGGGGGCCAGCGGCGGCGCGGACTGCGCCGATGCGAAGACGGGGGCGCCCAAGAGCACCCCCGCAATCAGGATCATCGACAAACGGTTCATCAGAACCGGGTAGCCAGCGACAGATCGAAGCGACGCGACCGGTCGTATTCTTCTTCCATGAGCGGCACCGCAAAGTTGAAGCGCAGCGGCCCAAGGGGCGAACCCCAGAAGAGCGAGAAGCCGGCAGCGGCGCGCAGGGCGCGGTCGCTATAGGCACAGTTCGTTTCGGCACCGGGGGTACAGGCCGATGCGTAAAGCTCATCCACGCCCCAGACCGAACCGACGTCCAGGAACAAGCCGCCGTGCATGTTGTATTCCTGCGGCAGGCCCAGCGGGAACTCGGCCTCGAACCGGGCGACGGCGAAGAAGTTGCCGCCCAGACCGTTGCGGGTGCCATTGGCGCTGTAGGCCACAGGGCCCATGCCGTAGGAGTCAAAGCCACGGAACTGCTCGGAAGTCAGCACGAAGCGTTCATTGACCCGGCTGGCGCCAGATTCGTGGAACACCGCACCCGCCTCGAACTCGGCCCGCAGAGTCACATCACCATTGGCGATGCGGCGCTCATAGCCGGTCATCAGGGTGCTGCGCAGCCAGCGACGATCACCGCCCAAGCCGGCGATATCCTGACTGAAGCGGAACACGAAGCCCCGATCAGGATCGGCGCCGTTTCTGCGCGTGTCGAACGAATAGGTGTAGCCAACGGACGAGGTTATGGCACGACCGGCATCGCGGCGGATGCGGGTTGCGACGGTATCGTCGGTCGCAGGGGTCGGGATTGGGTTTACCGTGATCTCGTTCGACGACAGCGACATGCGCACGCCCAGACGACCATATTCGCTGACCGGGAAGGTCAGAGAGGGCGAGAACTGCACCACGCGGGTGCCGAACTGGGTGCTCGACCCGTTCGACGTCGTCGTGGACAGACCAAGGCTGAGCCCCAGCGCCAGATTGCGGCCCAGCAGCGCGGGCTCGGTCAGCGACATCGACAGGCTTTGCGCGTTCGATACGGTCGAGAACGTCAGGTTCAGCGCCTGCCCACGGCCGAGGAAGTTGGTCTCGTTGTAGGTGATGTTGCCGCCGATGCCATCGCTGGCACCATAGCTCAGGCCAAAGCCCAACGAGCCGGTGGTGGTTTCGTCAACCCGCACGTCGACCACGGCCTGCTCGGGGTTGGAGCCCGGCGTCGGGTTGACCTGCACATCCGAGAAATACCCCAGTGCCCGGATGCGCGCCGCGGCTTCGCGGATCTCACGCGGGTTCAGCGGGTCGCCTTCGGCAACGTCGAACTGGCGGCGGATCACGCGGTCCTGCGTGGTCACGTTGCCCTGAATGTCGATGCGTTCGATGAACACGCGGTCACCGCGAACCAGCGCCAGTTCCACGTCGATGGTGCCGGTACGCTCATCGCGGGTCAGGCGCGGTTCGGCGCGCACGAAGCGCTGGCCGGATTCGTAGCCCACCTCTTCCGCCTGCTGGATCATGTTCTCCAGAATGGTCGGGGTGAACAGGACGCCCGTGCGGTCGGTGAGACCAGCCTGATACGCCGCCGGATCGATGCCGCCGATTTCAGACACGACGCGGACGTTGCCGACACGGTACTGCTGGCCCTCACGAATGGTGAAGGTGACATAAGCGCCGTCGCGCTCACGCGCCAGTTCGGTCACACCCGACAGCACCTGCACGTCCAGATAGCCGCGCGACAGGTAGAAGTCCTGCAGCGACTGGCGGTCGCTGGCGACGCGGGCTTCGTTGTAGTTGTCGGCGCGGAAGAAGGTCGACAGACGCCCAGCCTGAGCCGAGGCAACGGCGTTGCGCAGACGGCGGGGGCTGAACGAGCGGTTGCCGACGAAAGAGATGCGCTCGATCTCGACGACCGCGCCCTCTTCAATCTCGAACGCCAGATCCACACGCCCACCGGCGCGCTCGATCAGGCGCGGGGTCACCCGTGCCGACAGACGGCCAGCGTCGGCATATGCCTCGGCAATAGCGTTGGCGTCGGCTTCGGCGGTGGCAGGCGAATAGACGCCGCCCGACCGCGAGGTCACCACAGGGCGCAGACGGTCATCGTCGAGGCGGCGGTTGCCTTCGAACGCGACCTGACCGATCAGCGGATATTCCTGAACGTTGATCACCAGCCGGTTGCCCGACGGGGTAAAATCGACCTGACGGAAGAACCCGGTCCCGGCGACGCGCTGATAGGCCGCGTTCAGTTCCGCGGCACTCATGCTGCGGTTGCGAACGATTCTGGCGAACGAGACAATGGTATCGTCATCGATCAGGGCGTTGCCATCGACCTGAATGGTCGAGAACTGATAGGTCTGCGCTCCGGCGCTGGTGCCAACACCAGCCGAAATCATTGAAGAAAATAGAAGAACTGCTGCAAGACCTCGCACCGGGCGAGTAGCCCGAGTGAGGGCGCGTGCAGAAATGTCCACGTGAGAAACGCGCATTTCCAAGCCCCGTTTATTACCGCACTTTGTTTTCCTCTTGCTAGCGACGCGAGGCTTGCTTGTCAAAGCGTTGCGTCACCCGAAGGGCAGTTTCGCAGCATATGGGGATTCAATGTACCGCTATCGCCGTTTCCGTGCCGATGACGGCCACAGGATTCGGTGCGCAAGGGGCATTCAGACAAAAAAATCCCGCTCGGCCAAAGGGCTGAGCGGGCGTGCGTCTGGATCAGAGAATCGGCTCAGAAGGCGAGCGGCTCGATCATCGGGGCGTTGAGGAGCAAGATCAGCTCAGCCAGTTCCGCGGCGAGCACCAAGCCGGCGACGACAGCCAGCGAGAACCACAGCCGTTCGGATGACAGCGCATACAGGGTGCGCAGGCCTTGCGCGGCAGGAAGGACGAGATGCATGGCAGCCTCCGATGTCTCTGGAACTGCCCATCTTCCGCTGAAAGATGGCGTAAATGCGGCGGCACCGTGGCGCCGCCGCGACACCGTCAGCAGAACAGATCATTGCCCAGGGCAAACAGCATCATCGCCCCCAAAAGGACCAGACCAAAGCTCATCAGATACCCCATCACCCGCTCATTGGGCGGACGGCCGACCAGCGCTTCATAGGCGTGGAACACCAGATGCCCGCCGTCCAGAATCGGGATCGGGAACAGGTTGAGCAGGCCCACAGCGGTCGACAGCACTGCAATGAACCAGATGAAGCTGGCCGCGCCATCAGACGCCATCTCGCCCGAGGTGGTGGCGATGCCGACCGGCCCCGACAGGTTGCAGGTGCTGATTGCCCCGGTGATCATATGGTAGAGACCGGAGATCGAATTCGTCACGATCTCGCCGATCTGGGCGACCGCCAGCGGCACGGCCTCGACCACACCGACCGAGCGGGTCGGATGTTCAAAGAACGTCCCGCTTTGCAGCCCGATCAACCAGCGGGTTTCAAACCCGCCGTCAGGCAGCGGCAAGTCGGTGCGGCGCGGCGTCAGGCTGAGGTCAAGCTCGCTGCCACCGCGCCAGACCTGCAACGCGACCGGTGCGCCCGCGCCATCAGACACCAGCGGCGGCAGTTGCGAAAACGCCCAGACCGGGGTTTCGTTCACCGACAACACGACATCGCCGGTCTGCATCGACGCATCGCGGGCCGCCGAGTTCAGCGCGATACCCGCCGCGCGGGCGGGGATCGGGTGCGGGCCTTGCACGGTCAGCGTCTGGCCGTCGCGCTCGACCGTGTAGAGCACGGTTTCAGCCGGTGCGATGTCGCTTCCGACGCGGTAGAAATCCGTCAGTTCCGGGGTCGGCTGGCCTTCGATGGCGGTGATCATGTCGCCTTCTTGCAACTCAACCAGCCCCGGCATCGCGAACAGCGGGCCGACGCGCGGGGTTTTGTCGGGCAGGCCCTGCACGGCCAGAAACGCGGTGAAGATCAGGATCGAGAAGATGAAGTTGAACGCCGGGCCTGCGAAGATTGTCGCCGCCCGTGCCCAGAGCGGTGCGCCATGCATCGTGCGCCGCCGTTCCTTGGCGTCGAGATGTGACATCACCTCATCATCGGCACCCGCCGAGGCCGCGTTGGCGTCGCCCAGAAACTTGACGTAACCGCCAAAGGGCAGCGCCGCGACCTGCCATTGCGTGCCGCGCTTGTCGGTGCGGCTGAACAGCACCGGACCAAAGCCCAGACTGAACACCTCGGCATGAATGCCCGACCAGCGGCCGACGATATAATGGCCGTATTCATGCACCGTCACGATGATCGACAGCGCCACGATGAAGGCAGCAAGCGTGAAGAAGAGGTTGCCGAATTCGGGCAGCAGACCCATGGGGACTTCCTTTGTTACGCTGGCGCGGCCCGGTGACGGGCCTGCGCGGCCTCGCCTGCCAGAGCGCGCGCCTCGGTGTCGATGGCCAGAACCTCGGCCAAACTACGCGGGGTTTGCGTGATATCCGCCCGCGCGGCGAAGGCACTGAGCGTGTCCTCAACCAGCGGGGCCATGTCGAGAAACCCGATCTTGCGGGCAATGAAATGATCAAGCGCGATTTCCTTGGCGGCGTTGAACACCGCCCCCGCCGCGCCGCCGGTGCGCATGACCTGCCACGCCAGCGCCAGCGCCGGATAGCGGGTCAGGTCCGGCTCGGCGAAATCGAGCCGCCCGGCTTGCGCAAGGTTCAGCCGCGCCACCGGCAGGTCGCCGCGCTGTGGCCAGTTGAGCGCATAGCCGATCGGATGGCGCATATCAGGCGCGCCCAGATGGCCCATCACCGCGCCGTCGCGGAAGGCGACAAGCGCGTGGACCAGCGATTGCGGATGGATCAGCACGGCGATCTGGTCAGGGGCGAGGCCGAAGAACTCGTGCGCCTCGATCACCTCCATCGCCTTGTTGAACATCGACGCGCTGTCGATGGTGATGCGCTGGCCCATGTCCCAGTTGGGGTGCTTGCCCGCGTCGTCGGGCGTCGCATGCGCAAGGCGTTCCATCGGCCAGTCACGCAGCCCCCCGCCCGAGGCGGTCAGGGTGACGGTCTCAACGGCGGCAATATCCTCACCGGCCAGCGCCTGAAACACCGCCGAGTGTTCGCTATCCACCGGCAGGATCGTCGCGCCATGGCTGCGGGCTTCGGCCAGCAGCAGCGGCCCGGCGGTGACCAGCGATTCCTTGTTGGCCAGCGCAACGGTGCGCCCCTGCGCCAGCGCGGCAAAGCCCGGCGCAAGCCCGGCAGCGCCGACAATGGCTGACATCATCCAGTCGGCGGGACGATGCGCGGCCTCAACCACGGCCTGCGTCCCGGCAGCAACGCGGATGCCGGTGCCCGCAAGCGCCGCCTTGAGCGGCTCGTAACAGTCGTCAAAGGCGGTGACGGCCAGCTCGGCCTTGTGGGCAATGGCCTGCCTTGCCAACAGCGCCACGTTGCGCCCGCCGGTCAGCGCCACCACCGCGATGTCATTCCGGCGGCCCAGCAGATCCAGCGTGCTGACCCCGACAGATCCCGTCGCGCCAAAGACCGAAACCTTGCGCATCAGCCCGGAAGTCCGGGCACGATGTGACCACTGAACGCGCCCAGATAGGCCAGAACCAGTGCCAGCGCGGCGACGGCAATCATCGCGTCAAAGCGGTCGAGTACACCGCCATGGCCGGGGATCAAGTTCGAGGAATCCTTGACCTTCATGCGACGCTTGATGGCGCTCTCGGCGATGTCGCCCAGTTGCCCGGCGAAGGCGAGCAACGACGACAGTGCGATCACTTCGCCCGGCATTCCGCCCCAGACCACAAAGCCCGCGCCGACGCCAGCGGCCAGCAGCCAGCCCGCCACGGTGCCGGACCATGTTTTCTTGGGGCTGACGCGCGGCCAGAACTTCGGCCCGCCGATCACCCGCCCGGCGAAATAGCCCGCGACATCGGACGCGATGACCACACAGACCAGCCAGAGCACGAAGATCAGCCCGTAACCTTCACGCAGCACGATCAGCCCATGCGCGGCCCACAGGATCAGCGCGAAATAAAGGCCAAAGATCACCCGGTCGCGCGGCATCTTCCACGCCATCGCCACCGCGCCCAGTGCCAGCCCGGCCAGTGCGAACCAGCCGCCCTGCCAGACGGTGAAGACACCGACCAGTATGGCGGCAACCACGCCGGTCGCCTCGGCGCGGCCTTCGGGCGCGTCGGGGACCATCATCTTGTGCAACTCCCAGCCCATCAGACCGGCAAGCACCACGGCCAGCACGCCGAAGGTATAGCCACCCAGCCAGATCGCGGCGACACCGACCACAGCCATCACGATACCCGAGAGCACGCGAGCGCGCAGATCGCCAAAATTCGCCATTATTTAACCCCGCCGAAACGCCGGTCGCGGGTGCCAAAGCGACCAAGGATCTCGGCCATCACCTCAGGGGTGAAATCGGGCCACAGCACCGGGGTGAATTCATATTCTGAATACGCCGCCTGCCAGAGCAGGAAGTTGGACACCCGCGTCTCGCCCGAGGTGCGGATGACCAGATCCGGGTCGGGCAGATGCGCGGTATCCAAGGCGCCGTCCAGCGCCGCCTCGTCGATCTGATCGGCGGTGATTTCACCCGCCGCGACGCGCAGCGCCAGCTTGCGGGCAGCGCGGATCAGCTCGTCCCGGCCGCCATAGTTGATGGCAACGGTTACGGTCAGCCGGTCGTTCGCCATGGTCCGCTGCTCGATCCACCCCATCAGGTCTTGCAGCTTCTTGTCCAGACGGCTGCGGTCGCCAATAAAGCACATGCGCACGTTTTCACGCGACAGCGCCTCGGCCTCGCGCTGGATGTAGCGCCCGAACAGCTTCATCAGCCCGAGCACTTCCTCGGTCGAGCGTTTCCAGTTCTCGGTCGAAAAGGCGTAGACGGTCAGATACCGGATACCCAGATCGGGCGCGGCGCGCACGATCTCCTTGACGCGCTCACTGCCCTTGCGATGGCCGACAAGACGCGGCCAGCCCTTGCTCGTCGCCCAGCGGCCATTCCCATCCATGATGATGGCCACATGGCGAGGCGTGGCGGGCGCATTAGACATGAGTACTCCGAGCGTGAAACAGACGGCACAATAGCGCGACAGCCAGGTGTCGTCAGACCTGCATGATCTCTTCTTGTTTGGCCTCAAGCGCCTTGTCGACCAGCGAGATATGCGTGTTGGTCAGCTCCTGCACCTCGGATTCCCAGAGCTTCTGGTCATCTTCGGACATGCCGGCGGCCTTGGCCTTCTTGATCTGGTCCATCCCGTCGCGGCGCACGTTGCGCACGGCGACGCGCGCACTTTCGGCGTAGTGACCGGCAACCTTAGTCAGCTCGCGGCGGCGTTCCTCGTTCAGCTCGGGGATCGGCAGCATGATGATCGTGCCGTTGAGCTGCGGGTTGATGCCCAGCCCGCTTTCGCGGATCGCCTTTTCAACCTTGTTCACCATCGCCTTGTCCCAGACGTTAATGGTGACCATACGCGGTTCGGGCACGTTGACGGTGCCCAGCTGGTTGATCGGGGTCATCTGGCCATAAGCGTCGACCTGAATAGGCTCCAGCATCGAGCCCGAGGCCCGCCCGGTGCGCAAACTGGCGAATTCAACCCGCAGAGAGGAAATCGCGCCGTCCATCCGGCGGCTGAGGTCGTCGATGTCGATGTCGATTTCGTCGGACATGATGGTAGTTTTCCTTTTCTCGCCTGCGACCGTCAGGTCCGAAGCACGTCGTCTTTGGGTTTCTATAAGCCAAGGCCGCCTCTGGGTATAGAGGGGTGGGCGCTACATCGACCGGCGTTGTGCGGCCTTACGGGATTCACGGTACAGCGCAATAAGGCCGGGCACGATCAAGTGCCCATACCAGATCGCCAAAAACAGCTCTATTCGCGTTTGATACACCCAGGCCACGCCGATCATCCGGCCATAGAAGAACCACCACGGCAGCGGCTGCGTCCCCTCCGGCATGACAAACACCATCGTGTGTACTGTCGTTACCGCAAGCAGAATGACCACGATCGCCAGCGGCACCAAAGCCCAGCGCAGACTGCGCCACGGGCTGTTGGGCGGATGCATTGGCGCACAGCGCAGACCGCTGTCGACATAGCGCCCCTGCTGCAACGACGCGGCCATCGAGCCCAGCGTGTCGTCGACTGGTTGCAGTGTCGAGCGTGCGAGCAAGTGCTTAGCTGACGGGGAAATCCCCGACAACCAGCGCAAGGAGGCCATTGTGATCCCGTTAAACCGAACGGAATAGTAAGGCATCGTCTCGAAAATCGGATGCAGGTTGACCCCGACCTCCAAAGCCGCCCGCTCGAGGATCAGCGTCCGGTCATGGGGGCCAGCCTTGAGCTGAGAGAACCGAGAGTGCGGGCTCAGCCGTTCCGGCGCGACGTCCAGAACCTCTGAAGCGGCCCGAAGTATCGCAGCGTCAACCTTCTCCGACACGGCAAAATCAGCCCTGTACGCGGGTATACGTCCCTTCGCCGTTCAGGATCGAGCGGAACCCGCCCGAAGCGTCCAGCGAGAAGACGATGATCGGCAACTGGTTATCGCGGGCCAGTGCGATCGCGGTTGCATCCATCACGCCGAGGTTCTTTTCCAGCGCCTCGTCGTAGGACACCGTGTCATACCGCTTGGCGTCGGCGAATTTGTTGGGGTCCTTGTCGTAGACGCCATCGACCTTGGTGCCCTTGAACACCCCTTCGCAGCCCATCTCGCTGGCGCGCAGGGTCGCGGCGGTGTCGGTGGTGAAATACGGGTTGCCGGTGCCTGCTGCAAAGATGCAGACGCGGCCTTTCTCAAGGTGACGCACGGCGCGGCGGCGGATGTAGGGTTCGCAGACCTGATCCATCGGAATGGCGCTGATCACGCGGGTGAAGATGCCGACACCTTCCAGCGCCGACTGCATGGCCAGCGCGTTCATCACGGTCGCCAGCATGCCCATATAGTCGGCCGTGGTGCGTTCCATCCCCTGCGCCGAGCCTGCAAGCCCGCGAAAGATGTTGCCGCCGCCGATGACCATGCAGATCTCAACGCCCATGTCATGCACCGACTTCACCTCTTGCGCGATGCGCGCAACGGTTGGCGGATGCAGACCGTATCCTTGGTCCCCCATCAGGGCTTCACCCGAAATCTTCAACATTACGCGGCGATACGAGGGGGACTGGTCGATCATCGGAGCCTTTCCTTGCGGCGCGATGCGGGCCGGGTGCGGGTGGTGGCACGGGCGCTGGCAGCGGGCGGCAATCGGGGGTGGTTTCATTCGGCTGCAAAATGTCGGAAAACCCCGGCAGGTTCAACGCCTGATCGCCCCCAATTGCACGAAGAGCGCGCATGTTCGCCGAGCTGCCCCTGCCCGACCCGTCCCGCCCCGTGCTGATCGCCGGCCCCACCGCCAGCGGCAAGTCGGCGCTGGCGCTGCGCATCGCGCAGGCGCAGGGGCGCGCGGTGATCAACGCGGATGCGTTGCAGGTTCATGACAGCTGGCGGGTGCTGACCGCCCGGCCCGATGCGCGCGACGAGGCAATGGTGCCGCATCTGCTCTATGGCCATGTGGCGCGCGACGCTGACTATTCCGTCGGCCACTGGCTGCGCGAGGTGGCGCCGCTGCTGGCCGCGAACCCGGTGATCGTGGGCGGGACCGGCCTCTATTTCACCGCGCTGACCGAGGGGCTGGCCGAGATCCCGCCCACCCCGCCCGCGATCCGCGCCGAAGCGGACGCGATCCTGCGCGACGACGGGCTTGCGACGCTGCTGGCCGATCTGGATCCGCAGACCGCCGCCCGCCTCGACCAGCGCAACCCGGCCCGCGTGCAGCGCGCCTGGGAAGTTTTGCGCGCCACCGGCAAGGGGTTGGCGGCATGGCAAGACCAGACCGGCGCGCCGCTCTTGCCGCTATCACAGGCCACCGGGCTGGTGCTGACCCCCCGAATCGACTGGCTGAACGACCGAATCGGCACCCGGTTCGACGCCATGCTGGCAACCGGCGCGCTGATCGAGGCACAGGCCGCATTGCCGCATTGGCCCGCCGACGCAGGCACACCTTCGGCCCCGTTGTGGACAAGAGCCATCGGCGCGCCCGAATTGATCGCCCATCTGCAAAACCACATGTCGTTAGAGAATGCGCGGGATTCCGCCACATTAGCCACACGGCAATACGCGAAACGCCAGCGCAGCTGGTTTCGCAACCGCATGAAGAACTGGAACGCGGTGGTTATCCCCTGACTTATCCAGAGTCACCAAACTGCAACGCCTGTGAGTCGATTCACAAATCCGCCCAGCTTTGACCGTGATTCTCCTTCCAGAGTGGCTGTGACGCTCCCTACGCTGGGGCACCGCTGCCACGGAAGAATTATGACAATCATACCCGATACCCCTTCGCAACTGAGGTTGACGCCCATTTCGCGTCTGGCCGCCGGTGGGCGTTGGCGCGTTGAGGCGATGCGCTCTTTGCGCGAACCGGTGCTGCTCTGGTTCACGCAAGGTCAGGGCCGCATCACCGTCGCCGGCACCACCCGCGCCTATGGCCCGAACAACGCGGCCTTCATTCCGCCCGGCGTCATGCACGGGTTCGAGATCGCGCCGCGCGTGCAAGGCACAGTGGTGTTCTTTGGCCGCAACCACGGTCTCGACCTGCCCGCCACGCCGCAGTTCCTGCGCCCCCGCGATCCGATCTCACAAAAAGAGCTGATCGCCACGCTTGAGGCGATCCAGCGCGAACTGGAAAGCGCGCGCTCGGGCTCGCTGAAAGCTGCGCAGCATCATCTGGGCTTGCTGGGCGTCTGGCTTGACCGCCAGCTGGAACGCGAAAAGGCGTTCGAGACGATGCCGCACCGCCCTGCGGCCTCGCAGCAGCTGGTGGCGCGCTATGCCTCGCTGCTGGAACGCGATTTCCGCTCGAACCGGGCCGTCGCCGATTATGCCGAGGCGCTTGGCGTTACGCCGACACATCTGACCCGCGTGTGCCGGGGGGCCTGCGGCAAGGGTGCGCATCAGCTGCTTGAGGACCGCATCCTGTTCGAGGCCCGCCGCCTGCTGGCCGAAACGCGGCTGCCGGTCAAGGACGTGGCCGAGATGCTTGGCTTCAACTCGCCGGGTTACTTCACCCGCGCCTTCCAGAAAACCGCCGGGGTCACCCCGTCGGCGTTCCGCAAGAAACCGGCGGGGCCTGTCGTTCCCCGGGTATAAGTGCGCCGTGTATGCAAGACAAAAGCCGCGCCCCAAAACAGGCGCGGCTTTTGTGTGTCCGACGGGGCTGGTCGTCCTCAGCCCGCGCCCAGAATGATGCTGACGTATTGCGTTGTCTCGGCGAAGGGCGGCACGCCGTTATGCCGCTCGACCGCGCCGGGCCCCGCGTTATAGGCCGCCAGCGCCAGCCGCCAGTCGCCGAAACGCTCGTACATCAGACGCAGATAGCGCGCGCCGCCCTCAAGGTTCTGGCGCGGATCGTTGATATTCACGCCCAGCAGTGCCGCCGTTTCCGGCATCAACTGCGCCAGACCATGCGCACCGACGGGCGAGGTTGCATTGGGGTTCCAGCCACTTTCCTGATGCACCAGCCGCAGGAACAGCTCTTCGGGCACGTTGTGGCGCTGTGCTGCGGCACGGGCCAGCGCGATATACTCGCCCCGGTACGCGCCATTGTAGACCACTGCCGGGGCGGCGTTTTCAGGAACCGCCGCCGAATATTGCCGTGACATTCGGGTGTCCATCAGGCGGGTTTGCGAGCGGAACGCCTCGGTCCGCGACGTCGGCGCCGCAGAGCCGCCACCCAGCCGCAACCCGCTGGCATCCGCCATCGTTGCACTGACCATCAGGCCTGCCACCAGCAGCGTTCTGAGCATCATCCGCCCCAATCCTGTCCCCAAGTGGCGCGGACTATACGCCCGAATCGCTTATGCGCCAAGCGGGGCGTCCGGGGTCTGAGCGGGAGCGCGCGCAGGCTCCGCGGACACGGATAACCCTTTCGCAACCAAGTTCATGTGGTGTACCCAAGCGGTCAACAGATTCGGAACAAGAACAAGGGGCGCTGAATATGGCGGGATCGGTCAATAAAGTCATTCTGATCGGCAATCTGGGCCGCGACCCTGAGGTGCGCAGCTTTCAGAACGGCGGCAAAGTTGTGAACCTGCGGATCGCGACCAGCGAGACGTGGCGCGACAAGGCCTCGGGTGAGCGCAAAGAGCGCACCGAATGGCATTCGGTGGCGATTTTCAGCGAACCGCTGGGCAAGATCGCCGAGCAGTATCTGCGCAAAGGCTCGAAAGTGTATATCGAGGGCCAGCTGGAAACCCGCAAATGGCAGGACCAGTCGGGTCAGGACCGCTATTCGACCGAGGTCGTGCTGCGTCCGTTCCGCAGCGAACTGACCCTGCTCGATGGCCGCAATGACGGCGGTTCGGGCGGCGGCGGTGGGCGCGGCTATGACGATCCGATGGGCGGTGGCGGTGGCTACGGCGGCGGTTCGTCGGGCGGCAGTGGCGGTGGCGGCGGCCGGTCCTCGGGCGGCGGCTTTGGCGGCGGCGCCTCGGACATGGACGACGAAATTCCGTTCTGAGGAACAAACGCGACCGGGGGAACGGCAGCACGAGACGCGAGCGAACCGGGGCCACTTGACGCCCCATCGCCCTGCCGCTATTCCCCCGATCAGCGCGGGTATGATGTAATGGTAGCCTGTCAGCTTCCCAAGCTGAACGCGCGGGTTCGATTCCCGCTACCCGCTCCAATATTTTCCGAACATTTGTCAGCTTAGTCAAAGCCTTACAGGCTTCATCCGGCCCCGCTGGATGCAGCCACAAAAGAGAACTTTCGGACAACTTCTACCAGAATCGGCCAGAGTTTCCCGAAGAGTTCCGAAGAAAATCCCGAAGACCGTCCGCAGTTGTTCCTCACACTCATTCGAGTGTTGAGCATCAACGTCGAACACCTGCGATCCACGCATCTCAGATCGAGCGACCCAAAGTACACGCTTTAGCGCACATCGCGCATTAGGCGCCGACTTCAAACGTCGGTAAGGCGTTCGAACTGTGATCCTGCCCCACCCGGAAAAAGACCAATCGCTGGGAACCGGCAAAAGCAGCAGGCCGGACTTCTTTAGCCCGGCAACCCTGTCGCCCCTCCGCCGCATAAACTTGCGCGCTTGGACATGCGCGACGACACCGCGATCGTTCATCATAACGAAGGCAGCGCGTTTGGCCTGACCTTCCCTGACCTTCCTGGCTGCTTCGCCGCGGCCGACAGCTGGGATGAGATCTCCGCTGCCGCCGCCGAAGCGCTCGATCTTTGGTTCGAGGACATGCCGTCCGGACAGCCGGCATCACTTTCAGAGATCCGGGCCCGCCCTGAAGTTTCCAGAAAACGTAAAGCCGGGGCAGATCTGCTTCCTGTGCCAGACATCCCCGCCGACACCGCCGTGCAGCGCGTCAACATCCCGATTGAGCGCGGGCTGTTACAAGCGATCGATCAGACAGCAAAAGCGAGGGGCATGAACCGTTCGTCATTCCTCGCCTCAGCCAACCGTCGTGAACTGGTGGGAGCGAGCTGACACGCCTTTGCGTCACAAAAGTCATGAAGCGGCCATTCGCTGCGCTGACGCCAACGGCAGCGATGCGAATGAACGGTTTCTTTGCGAAGCTTGGTCATCCTTGCATTAATCGGCCCTGACCCCAGAAAGACTTTTTTCCACTTTCGGCTTTTAATTGACGTTTTGTGCGTTAGTGTCGCGGCGTATCAGTGGGCTGTTATTGCCTATCAAAGAATGCCCATCGCAGGAATGCGGCGTTCTGCAAACATAATTTAAGGATATGCTGTGCGTTTTTTGCCCATTTTGGCGGCGGCCACTTCATTGGCCGCAGCCCCAGCGTTTTCGCAAAATCTGCTGTCCAACGGTGATTTTGAAGCCTCAGGCGATATCGGATTTGGCGATCATCGATCCTTTGATATTCCAGCGTGGGAATCGGGTGGCGATTGGTTTGGTGACTTTGTCGCCTGGAACTCGGGTAACCTCGTTCAGGTCGATGGACCAGGGGGTGGGGATTACGGCATCCAAGGCCCCGAGAGCGATGCCGACGGTGGTCCTGCCGGATCGGCCATGCATTATGTCGACGACTCTGGCGGTGGCCGCAAAATGCTCTTGTGGCAGTATTTCACACCGCAATGCTCAGGCCCGGTTCAGGGATCGGCGGCATTTTCGAACCGAGCCGACCGCAGTGCGCCGGTTGCGCTGGGCATCGTTGGTCCAATTTCGAACCCGCTCACAGCCCCGGTGCGCGGTGAGTATTTACTTGAAGAGAGCGCCGTCGCGCAGGATTTCATAGCGTTCAGTACCGCGTTCGACGCGGTCGCCACGACTGAAATGCTCCCCAGCACGCCGTCACGCACCCATTCTTGGGTGGTCTTGCCTACCAATTCAGCGAACGTCGTCGCAGGGCAAACGTATGCTTTTGCCGCGCGTGTTTCGGGCGACGGCAACGTCGATAATGCCTCGGTCACATTTGTTTCGATGGATGATTGTGGGGCAGAGCCGAATATCGGAGCGGTAATGGTCCCTGATCTTGCCCCCTTCGTGCCGCCCTTCAACCCCAGCGATATCTCCCTGACAAAGTCCTGCGAAGCGCTTGAGGCAAGTGTTCAGAATGGCGTTTTAGGACAAACCTGGCGCTGCTCAGTCGACGTCACCGTGCCCCAGGCGCCGTTTGCCGGCAGCTTGACGGTGAATGATCTGTTGAGCCTGCCTGCCACGGTCACCGGCGAGATCCTCTCCAGCAGCGCGCAATCGGGCAATTTTGATTGCTCGGCGGTGAGTTCTTGCACAATTGACGGTGCGCAATTCGACCCAACGGGTACGGAGACCCTGCTGTTCGAGGTATTTGTCACCAGCGAAACGGCTGAGCGTTCAGAGTCACTGCGAAACTGCACCAGCGGCAGCTATGTGTTGAACGATTCGACCGTGTCGGTCCCGGGGAATTGCGTTCAGGCCAGCTGGTCGGCCCGTCATGACGTGGTGAAAACCTGCGATCCGGTGGTTGCGACCGACTCCGGCGTGATGTCGCTGACGTGCCAAATCACCGTGACTGGCAGCAACCTGCCTGCCAACGGCTACGTCTCGCTCATCGACATGTTCGCCGCACGGCCACCCGCCGTAGCGACCGTCGTGGGCCCGATGACCAACATCACCTCTGCCCAGCCGTGGAGCTGTCAGGACGTCCCCAACACCGGCGGGACGGGAACGATGGGCGTGTGCCAACTGAGCACGCTGGACCTTTTCAACGCGGGTGGCAGCTCGGTCATCGACATGACCTTCGATTTCAGCACCGATCAGGCACCGACGCAGGTGATGAATTGCCCGATCCTGAGCATTGAAGACACGCTGATGCCCGGCAACCAGCGCAGCGCTTCCGGTACGATGCGCAACCCCGATGGCACTGGATGGCCTGCCGGGCTGCCCGACGGCTGCGTGTTCATCGATGTGCCCGCGCCCACCCCGCCCCTGCCGGTGCTGGAAGATGCGTACACCTGGAAAACCTGTGATGCCCCGCGTGCGGGTCAGGTTGCGGGTGTCAACGGCTTCCTGTGGGACTGTGAGGTCAATGTCGTTCTGAACCCCGCGCCCTTCGACGGCAGCTTTACCCTGACCGAGAACGCCAGTCAGATCACCAATGGCACCGCGTCTTTCGTGTCGGCGTCGCGACCCTGTACCGGCATCGGCACCGATGTGCTGCAGTGTCAGATCGATGGGGCAACTGCCTCCAGCGCGGAATCGATGTCGGTGCAAATGTTTGCCACCGCGACAAACGCCAATCGCAGCATCCTGTGGACCAATTGCGTCAGCGGTCTCGGCACCGGGACTGACCCTCAGATCGACACCGGTGACTACTGCGTGCAGACCGAGATCAAGCCCGGTGACACCCCACGCGAACCGGTGATTGATGTCACCAAGACCTGCGAGGCGATCGGTGATCGGCAAATTCTGTCGCGGACGATGTGGACGCAGCAAATGCGCTGCGCGCTGACCGTCACCACAAACGGTGTGCCGTTTACCGCGCCGTTGTGGCTGACCGAAGAGCTGAGCTATGGTCCCAACTCGATGAACGGCACGCTTGCAACGCTCTCCTCGGCGGACCCGTGGCAGTGCTCGCAGGCGCCCTATACGGCGCCGGGTCAGCCTCAAACCAATCTTCCCGTTTGCGCGATTTCAGGCGCACAATTCCCGCATGCGGCAGGCAGCTCGACAGTTTTCGTCGATTTTGTACTCTATGGCGGACCGGCAAGCATCAGCGGGGCGGAAAACTGCGTTGGTGTGACCTTGGGCGATGCGCCAGTGGTCGACATCAGCGCTGCGCAAGCGTCGGATTGTGTGGAAATCTTGCCCACGCCCGTGCGTCTTGACCCCGAACTGTCGATCATCAAGACCTGCGAGCCTGCGGTGCAGGGTACGCCTGGAGCGTGGCATGTCGCCTGCGCGATCATCGTGTCCGGCAGCAACCTGCCCGGCGGACAGCTGGTGCAAGTTCGCGACGAAATCACGTCGTCCGCCACGCAATCCGTCTGGCAGGGAGCTTTTACGCCCTCGGCCTCGTGGAACCTGGCGTGTGGCGGGTATGGCGTCGCGAATGGGATTGGCAGCGCCTGCACGCTGACCACCGATTTCATCACCGCTCAGGGAGGCAGCGTAACGATCCCCTATAGCGCTGATTTCACCGGGCCTGCCGGGCGGACGCTGAACGGCGCGCAAGCGCAGAACTGCGTCTACGCGGATCTGTCGAACCCCAGCCTGCATGCACCGGCAGGCGCGAATAACCGCCAATGCGTGCCCATTCTGTTCAACCACTCACCGCTCGACCCGATCCTGAATGACCCCGCTGTGGTGGTCGATCCGACGGGCCCGATTGTCGCCCCCGGCGGCACCATCGGCAGCGTCGCCAACCCCGTCATTGTTGATCCGGCTGTCCCTTCGGGTCCGGTTTTTGGCGGTAACATCGGCACTCTGGGCGGCGGAGGCTTGGTCGTTCCGCCGACCCCGCAGATCGAGGTATCGAAAACATGCGACCCCATCGTCGTCGCTGCCGGGGCGCAAACCTCGCAGATGCGATGCACCATCTCGGTGACGGGGCACAACCTGACCTCGGCCAACAGCCTGCATCTGATCGATCAGTTGGGCTATTCGCCCTGGGCGGCAAATGATCCGGTGGTGCCGATCGTCGGCCCGTTCAGCAATCTCACCGGCGCGAACGGCTGGACCTGCAATGACTATCCCTATGGTCTTGCCCATGGCGCTGGTATCTGCTCGGTTTCCGGCGATGTGATGAATGCCGCCGGTGGCACCATGACATTCGAGTGGACGGCTGAGCTTGGCCCGCTTGCCGCCGGTCGCACCTTGCGCAACTGCGCTACCGTCCGTCTCGACAGCCTGAGCAATTACGTCGATGCACCGTCGGCTTGCGCCGAAATCGACGTCTTGCACGAGCCCGAGGCGCTGCCCACTTCCGCCGAGCTGCTGCTGACGCCCGAGCAGATCGGCAGCTGCCACGCGGACCGGGATCGTCAGGTCTATGACTGTGTGGTCGGGGTGCGGGTCGAAAACACCGGCGCGCAACCCTACAGCGGCCCAATCGCTCTGCTTGAGACGTTCGGAGCACCGGGCATCAACGCCGCACATCTGGTCTCGGGCGAAGGTGCAGCCTGCGCTGGTCCCGTCGACAACGCGGTGACCTGTTCGATCCCTCAGGTATCGTGGGAGCCGCGTCACGTTTACCGGATCGACCTGTCGCTGGTGGTGCCCGGTCGGCCCAATGGCGGTCAGATGCAGGTCTGCGCGCAGCTTGGCGCGCCCGACAATCAGCGCCAGCGTATTGCGATGGTGCAGAACAGCCTGAACCAGCGCGGCTATGACGCCGGGCCGGTGGACGGCTTCACGGGGCGCCGGACCTATGGCGCTCTGGCGCAGATGCAGGCGCGGTTGGGCGTGCCGCTCAGCCGCGAGCTCGAACCGGCGCTCTTGAGCGCGCTGGGGCTGGCACCGCCAACGGAACCGGCTTGCACCCAGATCTCGCTGCCGCGCATGCCCGCGCCAGCGTTGCAGTGCAACCGCGCGACGACCGTCGCACAGGGCGAGAGTTGTGCCTGTCGCTATGACGGCATGACCCGTCGTAATGCCACCAGTTGTTCGTGCCCGCGTGGGACCGAGCTGGTGGGGGGCGAAGGCTGCCGCCGTGTCGTGGCACCTGCGCCGGTGCCTGCCCCGACACCGACAGCGCCACACGACAACCCGGATGAGCCCTGCCGGTCCGGCCTGACGCTGAACGGGGCTTGCGTCTCGCTCGGTGGGCCATTGCTCGAAACACTGATCCCGGGTCTGCGCGGAAGCGAATAAGCGCGGGAACGACGTGTCATCAAGTCCGGGGCCATGCATCTCAGGTGCATGGCCCTTTTTTCTGCCCTCATGTCACCGGCGACAGCACATCAGTCAGGACGCATATGTATCACCCGACAGCCGTTGAACGGCGCGCGGGTAGCGGTTTTCGAGTAAACTTGGGTGACCTTCTTGCGCCGTATCGACAGGCTCCCGTCGGCCCGAGCAGGTCATTCGCTGCGGCGAACAGAAGGCTCTGCCAAGGGCCGGGAGCGACGCGCGCGCCAAGTGACCAAGCGCGCGGGCTACCCGAGCGCTCCACGACCACTTCGAGCCGATAGGCGACATGCATGACCCGCGCGGCGTGTCGCCCAACCTCCCGAATCCCTCACAGTACGCGAATACCTCATCTCACCCTCAAACGCGGGCGTTTGCGCAAGAATCGGGTCGAGTGAGTAGCGAGCCATTGCCTATGCAGTTCCCGAGACATCATCAGACGGAGACGGAAATGCTTCTGGAAGGCAAGACAATCATTATTACCGGCGCAAGCAGCGGCATCGGTGCCTCGGCTGCGAGAATTTTCGCGGCGCAGGGCGCGCGACTGGTCCTCGGTGCGCGCCGTGCCGAACTGCTTGAGACAATCGTCGACGAGATTTCGGCTGCCGGTGGCGAAGCGGATTTCATCGTAGGGGACGTTGAAGAGAACGGCTATGCAGAAGAGTTGGTAAAACGCGCCGAAGAGCGCTTCGGTGGCCTGGATGGTGCGTTCAACAATGCTGGCACAACAGGAGACGTCGGGCCGATCCCCGACATGGATGAGAGCAACTGGCACAAAGTGATGGCCGTGAATCTCAACAGCGGATTCTATGCGGCAAAGCATCAGATACCGGCGATGCGCAAACGCGGCGGCGGCTCGATTGTCTTCACGTCGTCTTTCGTCGGGCACACGATCGGTCTGCCTGGCATGGGCGCTTATGCCGCGGCAAAGGCGGGCCTGATCGGCATGACTCAGGTTCTGGCAGCGGAACATGGGGCCCAGAACATCCGCGTCAACGCGCTCCTGCCCGGAGGCACCATGACGCCGATGGCTGGAGAGGATGCCGGGTTTCACGAGGTCGTGCGGGGTTTCCACGCACTGAAGCGTATGGCTGATCCATCCGAGATCGCGCAGGCGGCTCTCTTCCTGCTTTCCGATCATGCGTCCTTCGTGACCGGGACCGCAATGATCGCGGATGGCGGGAACTCGATCAACAAATTCTAAGGCACTCGAAGCGGACCTTGCTCAATTAAGGGACAGCGTCCGCTTCGTCCTGCCCCCCTTACCTTGTCGCGCCAGAGCAAGGCGCACGATGCCAGCGATGGCCGGTTTGTAGAAGCTGCACCGAATTGCGCTGCGTGGACAGTGCCGGCTTTGACGTTCCCCCGCAGATTCTATAGTCGGGCCTCAAAACTAGAGGAGCAGGAAAATGACCGGAACGAGCCGGATTTCGCCTCAAGAGGTTTCCCCTGAGGTCTACAAGGCAATCGCCGCAGTCGATCAAAAGCTTTATAGCTCATCTCTCGGCAAGCCACTGATCGAACTGGTGAAAGTGCGCATATCGCAAATCAACGGATGCGCGTTCTGCCTCGATATGCATAGCCAGGCGGCGATCAAGGCCGGCGTGTCGGAGCGCAAGCTCTTTTTGCTCGCCGGCTGGGACGAGGCCGGCGTCTGGACCGAGCGGGAACAGGCCGCGCTCCGCTGGGCCGATGCCGTGACCAAGATCAGCGAGAGCCGCGCCGCAGACGACGCCTACTCCCCTCTTGTCGATCTGTTCGACGCCAAGGAGATTGCCGATCTTACGATGCTGATCGGGCTGATGAACCTCTGGAACCGCCTTGCCGTCGCCATGCGCTATCAGGTTCGGCCCGACGCCGAGTAGACAGGATCGCGCCGGACTGAGGCGAAGGCGCTTAAGGTGGCCGTTGGCCGTAACAGACGCCAACGTCCATCATGGGCCGAATCGAACATTGCAACGAGACGCTGCAGCTCAATTGGGAACGCCGCACCTGGACATAAGTCCCAAGGAAACCCCGAAGACATAACGATAGCTAATTATTTTCATATAGTTACAAGATTATCAGCTAGGCTTCCCAAGCTAAACGCTCAGGTTCGGCTCCCGCTACCCGCCTCCAGATCTGACAGACCGGCGCCCCTTGGGGCGCCGTTTGCTTAAGCGCCCCTGCCCGTTGAAGCACAGCCGCTTCTGGTCTATCTGACGCGCTAGCCCTCAAAGGCCCTCAACAGGATCGAACAATGACCCAGCCCCGCAAGCTGTTCATCAAGACCTATGGTTGCCAGATGAACGTCTATGACAGCGAACGCATGGCCGAAGCGCTGGGCGTGAACGGCTATGTGACGACTGACCGGGCCGATGATGCGGACATGATCCTGCTCAACACCTGCCATATCCGCGAAAAGGCGGCGGAGAAGGTCTATTCCGAGCTGGGCCGCCTGCGCCCGCTCAAGGATCTGAACCCGGACCTGCGCATCGGCATCGCCGGTTGCGTCGCGCAGGCCGAGGGTGAAGAGATCCTGCGCCGTGCGCCGGTGGTCGATCTGGTGGTCGGACCGCAAACCTATCACCGCCTGCCCGAGATGGAGATCGCCATGCGCGGCGGCGCCCGCCCCGTCGACACCGATTTCCCGCAGGAAGACAAATTCGAGCATCTGCCCAAGGGCCCGCGCGCCCGGCGTGGGCCGACCGCGTTCCTGACCGTGCAGGAGGGTTGCGACAAGTTCTGCGCCTTCTGCGTTGTTCCCTATACCCGTGGCTCCGAGGTCAGCCGCCCGGCCGAGCGCCTGCTGCGCGAGGCGCGCGATCTGGTGGATCGGGGCGTGCGCGAGATCACGCTGCTGGGCCAGAACGTCAACGGCTACCACGGTGCCGGGACCGACGGGAAAACCTGGACACTGGCGCGGCTGGTGCGCGAACTGGCCGAGATCCCCGATCTGTGGCGCATCCGCTATACCACCTCGCACCCCAACGACATGACCGATGATCTGATCGCCGCGCATGGTGATCTGGACAAGCTGATGCCCTATCTGCACCTGCCGGTGCAGTCGGGCTCGGATGCGATCCTGAAGGCGATGAACCGCAAGCACACGGCGGCGGATTACCTGCGGCTGCTCGACCGGCTGCGCGCGGTGCGCCCCGATCTGGCATTGTCGGGCGACTTTATCGTCGGCTTCCCCGGCGAGACGGATCAGGATTTCGAGGACACGCTGAAACTGGTGCGTGAGGTCGGCTATCACTCGGCCTTCAGCTTCAAATACTCCGCCCGCCCCGGCACCCCCGCCGCCGAGCGGCCGGTGCTGCCCGATAGCGTGCTCGACGCGCGGCTGCATACGCTGCAATCGCTGATCACCGAGCAACAGCGCGCGGCGCAGGAAGCGATGGTCGGGCGCGAGGTTTCCGTGCTGTTCGAGAAGCCCGGACGCATGCCCGGCCAGATGGTCGGCAAGACCGAATACCTGCACGCGGTGCATGTCACGGGCCAGCCCGGCGGGTCGCAGGCAGAGCCCGGAACGCTGCAACGCGTCAGAATCACTGCCAGTTCGACCAACTCGCTGGCTGGCGAGGCGCTCTGACCCCTGCCCCGATATGACCCATATTTTGGGTGCGAGCCGCGCAAAAGCGGAACAGGTGGTGCCTTGTTGCACGTCGATGACAAGGATTCGGCACGGTTTGGGGGAATCGGTCTTCCAAACCGGCTGCGATTTGCTAATGTTTCCGAAGTGGTAGGCACTTATCTCGTCCGATGTTTCTCTGCTCGGAACATCTTGATGGCGGCGGGTCTTGCCAGGGGGTTTAACAATTAAAAGGATAATGACTGTGGTTAAGTCAGTTTCCAACGCTGTACGGCTGATCGCCGGTGCTGCTGCCATGGCACTGCTGCTGATCAGCCTGACGGCCACCGACGCAGCGGCGCAGCGCCAGCGCACGATTGTCGGCGAGCGGTATGTGCCAACGATCTGGATCGACCCGGACGGTTGCGAACACTGGGTGATCGACAACGGGATCGAAGGCTATATGACCCCGAATCGCACGCCTGACGGGCGCCCGGTCTGCCACCGCACCAATGTGTGCCTGTCGGAAAGCACCGACACGCTGTTCGCCACCGGCAGCTATACGCTGCGCTCGGGTGCGGCAGAGCGTCTGGCCGCGTTCTTCCGGTCGCGCAATGACACGGCCTTTGTGGTCTACGGTCACACCGATCCGCGCGGCGGGTTCGAATACAACATGGCGCTATCGGAAAACCGTGCGCGTGTCGTCGCCAACGTCGCCATCGCCAATGGCGGGCGCGTGTCGACGGTGCGCGGCTTTGGTCCGATGTATCCGGTCGCCTCGAACAACTCGGCAGCGGGCATGCAGCAAAACCGCCGCGTCGAAGTTCTGTGCGTGCAGTAAGGTCGGGGGAAACATCATGAAAACCACGAAACTCGTCCTGCTTGGCCTCAGCGCCGTTGCGCTGTCGGCCTGTGTCAGCACCGCTCCGGGCGGCAACCAGAACCGCGAAGCCGGGTTCTTTGAGATCAACACCGCCGACAACACCTCGGACCGCGAACTGGGCGTGCCGAACCATCTGTCGAACATGCGCGACGCCGGTATCTGGGTCGACCCGCATGGCTGTGATCACTGGATCATCGACGAAGGCATCGAGGGCTATATGTCCGCGCGTCTGGACCAGTATGGCAACCCGGTCTGCTCGGGCATCGCCCCGCCGACCATCGCCGTGGGCCGCTATCGCCGCGGCACCTGAGTCTGCCATCACCCTGTCAAGAACGGTGCGGCCCCCGGTGGGGCCGTTCCGCATTTCCGGACCAGATATTGCAAGTCACCATGGCAAAAGCACAACAATTAGCCGCATCTCGCCTATTGAGCGACTGTCACACGATCTTTGCTTGCGAGAAAGGCACGCGCGCGGCAGCATGGGGCTATCCCCTCGGGGCCCCGTTTTGAAGCAGGAGAGCCATTTGGGCATCAGCGCGCTGACCCCCCCGCCCACCGCCGGTGATACGATGCAGACACTGCTGGAATTCGCCGACAACCGATTGATGGTCGACCTTTGCGGTGAATATGACCGCAATCTGGTCAAGCTGGAAACCGAGTTGGGCGTCCAGATCATCCACCGGGGAAATCAGTTGCATATCATGGGCGAGGTCGAGGCGCGCACCCGCGCGGCCGAGACACTGAGATCGCTCTATGACCGGCTCAAAGGAGGGAACCCTGTGGAAATGGGCGATGTTGACGGCGCGGTGCGCCTGTCCGCCGGCGAACGCGGCGAGCACCAGCTGGAAATGTTCCGCACCGGGCAGGTTGAGATCCGCACCCGCAAGAAGAACGTGGCACCCCGCACCAAGGCGCAGCAGGACTATGCCCGCTCGCTCTTTGATACCGAACTGAACTTCGGCATCGGTCCGGCGGGCACCGGCAAGACCTATATCGCGGTCGCGGCGGCGGTGAACTTTCTGATTGAAGGACATGTGAACAGGATCATCCTGTCGCGCCCTGCTGTCGAGGCGGGCGAAAAACTGGGCTATCTGCCCGGCGACATGAAGGAAAAGGTCGATCCCTACATGCAGCCGCTCTATGACGCGCTGGGTGATTTCCTGCCCGCCAAGATGCTGGCCAAACTGATGGAGGAAAAGCGCATAGAGATCGCGCCGCTCGCCTTCATGCGCGGCCGCACCCTGTCCAATGCCTTCGTGGTGCTGGACGAGGCGCAGAACGCGACCGAGTTGCAGATGAAGATGTTCCTGACCCGTCTGGGCGAAGGCTCGCGCATGGCGATCACCGGCGACCGCACGCAGGTCGATCTGCCGCGCGGGATGCAATCGGGGCTGGTCTCGGCCGAGCGGGTGCTCAACGGGGTCAAGGGTATCAGCTTCAACTACTTCACTTCGGTCGATGTCGTGCGCCACCCGCTGGTTGCCCGCATCGTCGAGGCCTATGACAGGCAGTCGCCCGCACAGGTATGAGCGTCTCTCTGGATATCAACGATGAAGAGCCGCGCTGGGGGGATCTGGACCCTCTGGCGCGCGCTGCCATTGACGCGACGCTGGTGCATCTGGGCCATGACCCTGCGTGTTTCGAGGTCAGTCTGCTGGCCTGCAACGACGCGCGCATCAAGGGCCTGAACGGCCAGTTTCGCGCCAAGGACAAGCCGACCAATGTGCTGTCCTGGCCTGCGTGGGATCTGTCGCCGGAAACGCTCGGCAGCACCCCTGATGAGCCTGAAACCGGCACCCCGGATGACCCTGAAGCGCTTGGCGATATCGCGCTGGCCTATGAGACCTGCGCGCGTGAGGCCGAGGAACAGGGCAAGCGATTCGCCGACCATGTGACACACCTCATCGTCCATTCGACGCTGCATCTGTTGGGATTCGATCACGAAACTGACGAAGACGCGCTTCTGATGGAGAAAACCGAAGTGTTGGTCCTTGCGCAGATGGGCATCGCGGACCCATATGCAGACGACCACGACGCCACGCCACTCGGCGTGACGGCGGTGGACTGAAACGATCCTGGAAAGGACCCATGAGCGATATCACTTCCGGTTCGACGCCATCGGCGGATCCTGCCGATGACCCCGACCAGAGTCCGGACGGCAATCAACAACAACGCGGCCTGTTCGGTCGCCTGTTCGACGCCCTGACCCCGCACGACGCCCAGAACGAAGCCGAGACGGCGCTCAGCGCCTCGATGCGGCAGGTTCTGCCGGGACTTGCCAATCTGCGGCGCCTGCGCGTTGCCGATGTGTCGGTGCCCAAGGCCGAGATCGTTTCAATTTCCGTCGACATTGACCGCGATGAGCTGATCGAGGTGTTCCGCGAGTCGGGCTTCTCGCGTCTGCCGGTCTATAGCGAGACGCTCGACAAGCCGATGGGTCTGCTGCTGCTCAAGGATGTTGTCCTGCAACGCGGGTTCAATCTGAGCGAGGGCGATCTGGACATTGCGTCCATGCTGCGCCCGCTGTTGTTCGTGCCCCCCTCGATGCCACTGGTCGTCTTGCTGCAGAAAATGCAGACCGAGCGCACGCATATGGCGCTGGTGATCGACGAATACGGTGGCGTGGACGGCTTGGTGACGATCGAGGATCTGCTCGAACAGGTCGTCGGCCAGATCGACGACGAGCACGACACCGAGGACGAAAACCTGTGGACCGAGGAATCGCCGGGCGTCTGGCTGGTTCAGGCCCGCGCGCTGATCGACGATCTGGAAGAGGCGCTGCAGATCGATCTGCGCACCGACGTCACCGACGAGGATATGGACACCATCGGCGGGCTGGTCTTTGTGCTGCTGGGTCGGGTTCCCGCGCGCGGCGAGGTGATCGAGCATCCCAAAGGGCACGAGATCGAAGTGCTCGAAGCCGACCCGCGCCGCGTCAAGCGGCTGCGCCTGCGGCGCAAGGGTAACGGCACGGGTGCCGTGGTGGAAGCTGCCGAAACCGGCACCGAAACCGCCTGACATGACCCCTGCCCGCCTGCGCCTGATCCCGTGGCTTGCCGCCGCCCTGTGCGGCGCGCTGGCCGCGCCCGGTCAGGCGCCGTGGGGCTTGTGGCCGCTGACGCTGCTCGGGATGGCGGGGATGCTGTGGCTGGTGGCCCGCGCACCGCGGCCGCGCGCGGCGTTCGCGCGCGCGCTGATCGCCGGTCTTGCGCATTTCGCGCCGGTGATGGCGTGGATCATCGATCCGTTTCTGGTCGACGCGGCCGTCACCGCGTGGATGGCCCCGTTTGCTCTGGCGCTGATGGCGCTGGGGATGGCGCTGTTCTGGGCGGTTCCGGCGCTGCTGGTCGCCTGGGCCACCCGCCGCCCCGTGGCGCGGATCTGGCTGCTGGCACTGGCGCTGCTGGCGTTTGAGGACGCGCGCGGAGTGATTCTGACGGGCTTCCCCTGGGCCTTGAGCGGGCACATCTGGATCGGCACGCCGCCGGATCAGATCGCCGCCTATGGCGGGGCGTTGCTGCTCAGCGCGCTGACGCTGGGTCTGTCCGCCGCTCTGGCAACCGTTGCACTCCGCCTCAAACAACGCCGCTGGTTGCGCGGGGGCGTCGTGGCGGCTGTCGCAGCTGTCGCGCTGCTCGGCGTCTGGCTAGCGGGCACGGCGCGGCTGGCGCAGCCCCTGCCTGAAGGGCCGGGCGTGACCTTGCGTTTGGTACAGGCAAACGTCCCGCAGGATCTGAAATGGCAGCACGATCTGGTGCGCGGCTTTTATCAGCGCCATCTCGATCTGAGCGCCGCCCCCTCCGATACCCCGCCCGATCTGGTCATCTGGCCCGAAACCGCCGCGCCCTTCTTTCTGGACCGCTCCGGCGACGGGCTTGAGATGGCAGCGGAAGCGGCACGCGTGCCCCTCATCATGGGTATCCAGCGGCGCGAAACCGATGCCGAGGGCGTACAGCGCTATTACAATTCGCTGGCAGTGCTCGCCGCCGACGGCACGGTCGGTGCCGTGTATGACAAGCACCACCTCGTGCCCTTCGGTGAATACATCCCGCTTTTGGGCGACTACGCCGCGCGCAACGGCTGGGGTGGCCTCGCCGCTCAGGCGCTGTCGGGCTACACCCCCGGCCCCGGCCCGGCCCTGCTGGACCTTGGCCCTGCAGGCATGGCGCTGCCGCTGATCTGCTACGAGGCCGTGTTTCCCCGCGACCTGCGCACCGATCAGCGCCCCGGATGGATCCTGCAAGCCACCAATGACGCGTGGTTCGGCACCAGCATCGGCCCCTACCAGCACTTCGCGCAAGCGCGGCTGCGGGCCATCGAGACCGGCCTGCCGCTGGTGCGCGCCGCCAACACTGGGATCTCGGCCTTTGTCGATGCGCGTGGGCGGGTGACGGCATCCCTGCCGCTGGACCAGATGGGCGCGCTGGACGCTGTGCTTCCGGGCGCACTGCCCCCGACACCCTATGTGCGATGGGGTGACCTGCCGTGGCATATCGCGCTGGGTTTGGCGATGTTGGCGATGCTGGCATGGGGTCTGAAACGCATCCAATTAAGCCGACAAGCTGATTGACCTGCCAGACACAACGCGCTAGCGCCTTAATAATCCCGTCACAACGGCTTCCTGGCGTGACGGCTGAACCCTAACGGAGCACTCGCCCATGAGCCGACAGAACTATATTTTCACCTCGGAATCCGTTTCCGAGGGGCATCCTGACAAGGTCTGCGACCGGATCTCGGATGCCATCCTTGACGCCTTTCTCGCCGAAGAAGCCAACGCCCGCGTCGCCTGCGAGACCTTCGCCACCTCGTCGATGGTGGTCATCGGCGGTGAGGTTGGTCTGTCCGACCCCGAGCGTCTGAAGGACTACATGGGCCGCATTCCGCAGATCGCGCGCGATTGCATCAAGGACATCGGCTATGAGCAAGAGCACTTCCACTGGAACACCCTGCACGTCCTGAACTTCCTGCACGAACAATCGGCGCATATCGCGCAGGGCGTTGACCGCGACGGCGCGGGCGATCAGGGCATCATGTTCGGCTATGCCGTGGATGAAACGCCCGAGCTGATGCCCGCCCCGATCCAGTACGCCCACGCGATCCTGCGCCGCCTGACCGAAGTGCGCAAATCGGGGCAAGAGCCGACGCTGCGCCCTGACGCCAAATCGCAGATCTCGCTGCGCTATGAGGGTGGCAAGCCGGTCGAGGTGACTTCCATCGTGCTCTCGACCCAGCACGCGCTGGAAAGCCAGACCTCGGACGACATCCGCGCCATCGTCGAACCTTACATCCGTGAGGTTCTGCCCTCGGGCTGGATTTCCGAGAAAACCGAATGGTGGGTCAACCCGACCGGCACTTTCGTGATCGGCGGGCCGGACGGTGACGCGGGCCTGACCGGGCGCAAGATCATCGTCGACACCTATGGTGGCGCTGCCCCGCATGGCGGCGGCGCGTTCTCAGGCAAGGATCCGACAAAGGTGGACCGCTCTGCCGCCTATGCCGCGCGCTATCTGGCTAAGAACATCGTCGCCTCGGGCATGGCCAAACGCTGCACCTTGCAGATATCCTATGCCATCGGTGTGGCCAAACCGCTGTCGATCTATGTCGACACGCATGGCACGGGCGTGATGCCGGATGAGGAAATCGAGCGGATCGTGGCCCGCAGCATGGACCTGACCCCGCGCGGCATCCGCACGCATCTGGGGCTGAACAAGCCGATCTATGCGCGCACCTCGGCTTACGGCCATTTCGGGCGCGAGCCTGAGGCGGATGGCGGGTTCTCGTGGGAAAAGACCGATCTGGTCGAGACGCTGAAGAAGGCGGTCTGAAGCAGTAAGGGCCGGGGAGATTTCCCCGGCCCTTTTTCTACACCCTCACGCCGCCGCGCCAGACACCGAGCAGCGCACCCGCGTCGCTCAGGTGCACCAGATCGGCGTGCGCGCCCTCGGTCAGCACGCCCCGGTCGGTCAGGCCCAGCACCTGAGCCGGGCGGCGGGTCATCATCGCCAGCGCGGTTTCCAACGCGATCCCGGCTTGCCCGGTCATCCACGCCAGCGCCTGTGGAAAGCTGACATCGGCCCCGGCCAGCGTGCCATCTTCCAGCGTCAGCCGCCCGTCCTGTCGCAGAATGGTGCGGCCATTCAGCGTGAAGCGGTCGTCGTCCGTTCCCGCCACCGCCATGCTGTCGGTCACCGCAAACAGCCGCTCGCCCGCCGTCTGCACCGCCAGCCGGAACGGCGTGCGCGCGACATGCACGCCATCGGGGATGATGCCGACCAGCGCCGTGCCCTCAAGCGCCGCGCCGGTCAGGCCGGGGGCGCGGTGGCCGAGCGGCGACATGGCATTGAAAAGATGGGTCACGACGCGCGCGCCCGCCTCCTGCGCTTCGTGCGCCTGCGCCTCGGTGCAATCGCTGTGGCCCAGGCTCACCAGCAACCCCGCCGCCGCCAGCGCGGCAATCTGCGCGGGCGTAGCGCTCTCGGGGGCCAGCGTGACCATCAGCACCGGCAACGCGCGGGCGGCGGCGCACAGCTGCGCGAGGTCGGCGTCCTCCATCGGGCGGATCAGGCGGGCGTCGTGCGCGCCCTTGCGGCGCGGGTCCAGATGCGGGCCCTCCAGATGCAGGCCCAGAAACCCCGGCAAGCCCACCTTCGCCGCCCGGATACCCGCCCCCAGCACGTCTGCGGTCACCGCGCGGTCGGCGGTGATCAGCGTCGGCATCAGCCCCGCCGTCCCCAGCCGCCCGTGTGCCGCGCACATCAGCGCCAAGGCCTTATCCGGGTCGCCCTGCCCCAGCAGCGCGCCGCCGCCGCCATTGACCTGCAGGTCGATGAACCCGGGTGCTAGTATCCCGCCGCCCAGATCAACGCCCGCGCCCGTGTCCTCGGCCAGCGCCACAACGCGCCCGCCCTCGACCACCAGCGCGCAGCGGTCGTGCAACGACCAGCCGTCAAACACCCGCGCCCCGCGCCAGATCTGCCGCATGTCAGCCTCCTGTTGTTGCGGGCACAAAAGCACAGGCCAGCGGGAAAGTCACAGGGGTCCGCAACCCATCATGCAGGTATTCACCTGCCTTTCTTGACAGGCAGGCATTTACCTGCTTAATTGAGTCGCAAGAGAAACGAGGCCCGATGGACGACGACAAGGTTTTCAAAACACTGGCCGACCCCAGCCGCCGCAAGCTGCTGGACAGCCTGTGTGATCACAACGGCCAGACGCTGAGCCAACTCTGCGCAGCGCTGGAAATGACCCGCCAGTCGGTAACCCAGCATCTGGGCCTGCTGGAGGATGCCAACCTGCTCAGCACGACCCGTAAGGGCCGGGAGAAACTGCACTTTATCAATCCGATCCCGCTGTACGAGGTCTATGAGCGCTGGATCCGCAAGTTCGAGGAAGGCCGCTTGAGCCTTTTGCACGACCTCAAAACCCAGCTTGAAAGCGACCAGCCATGACCGACAAATCCGCCAGCTTCATCTATGTCACCTATATCCGCGCCACGCCCGAGCAGGTGTTCGAGGCGATCATCAAACCCGAGATCGCGCTGCGCTATTGGGGCCACGCCAATGTCTCGGACGACTGGCAGCCCGGCTCGACGTGGAAACATGTGCGCGCCAGCGATGCCAATGTGGTCGATCTGGTGGGCACGGTGCTGGAAAACGACCCGCCGAAACGGCTGGTCCTGAACTGGTCGAATGAGAGCCAGCAGCATGACCCCGACCACACCTGCATCGTCGCCTTTGACATCGAGCCTGCGCTGGATGGCGTCAAGCTGACGGTCACCCATACCGATCTGCAACCGGGCAGCGGCATGCTTGCCGGGATCAGCAAGGGCTGGCCGATGGTGCTGTCCAGCCTGAAATCCTTGCTCGAAACCGGACAGGGCTTTGATCTGTAACCTTTATCGGGAGGAAGGCGAATGTCGGACGACGTCTATATCGGCGGCTGTGGCTGTGGCGCGGTGCGCTATCAGGCGGTGGGCCGACCGGTCGCGCAACTGCATTGCCAATGCACCCACTGCCGGAAGCGCAGCGGAACGGGACACGCGTCGTATCTGGTGTTCGCCGGGCCGGATGCCGTCACGCTGACGGGTGAGGTCCGGGTCTGGAGCCTCAAGGGTGACAGCGGCACAGACAAGCACCACGCCTTCTGTCCGGTCTGTGGCATCCCCACCCACGTCACCTTCGCCGCCAATCCCGGGATCACCGCGATCCACCCGGGTAGTCTGGACGCGCCCGAGCGTTTCGCGCCCGGTTTCGTCACCTACGGGTCGCGCGGGCTGGACTGGGACCGGCTGGACGCGGGCCTGAGGGTATTCGACAGGGGGCCGACGGGTTGACCTCAGCGCTGCAGCCGGTCGATATGGCGGCGCACCGCCACGGCGGGCAAGGGTCCGCCGTGGCCGAGGTAGAAGGTCTCGCAGCCCATTGCCAGAAGGCGGTGCAGCGAGGCGGCGACGGCGGCGCTGTCTTCCTCGAACGGCGGGGATTTGGGCCGCCCGCGCAACGCGATCCCGCCCAGCAGGATGCCCGAGGCCAGCAAGTCACCAGCAATCACCCGCCCCCCGTCCAGCACCACCGACAGTGACCCCGGCGTGTGGCCGGGCGTGTGGACCAGATGCGCGGAGAAGCCATACTCGGCCAGATCCAGCGTCTCGGCGGTCATCAGCCGGTCGGGCGTGACCGGCTCGAAGGGACGCTCGATCGCGCCGGTCTTGTGGAACAGCCAGCCGAACGGCCCCGAGGGCTTGAGCAGCGGCTTCGCGCCCTGCGCATAGGCCAGCTCATCCCGGTGCAGGATCAGCGGCGCTTTTGTGTGGCGCTGGAGTTGCGCGGCAGACCCGGCGTGGTCGATATGGGCGTGGGTCAGCACGATCAGCGCCAGATCCGACCAGCCCAACCCCTGCGCGCGCAAGGCCCGCTCGATCCGGGGCTGTGCGCCCGGCAGGCCGGTGTCGACCAGCATCGCCCTGCCCTGACGGACAAGCAGGAACGCGTTCAGCATGCCGAAAGGGAGCATCGCCAGCCGGTGCACAGAGGTTTGCGTCATCAAGGAACCCGCCTATTATGGTGTTGTGGTCCGGCTGATCGCATCCACACCGCAACCCCGCAATTGGGCACTTTTTGGGAACCGGAGGGTTCACGATGACCGCACATACCCCCGGCCCCTGGGCCGATCCGGTGACCGGCGTCTGCCCGGTGGCCGAGACGCTGCGCCTGCTGGGTGGCAAGCACGGCCCCACCCTGCTGCATTGCCTGACCGGCGGTGAGATGCATTTTCTCGAGCTGTCACGCGCCCTTGGCGGCATCAGCCGCAAGGTGCTGACCGAGCAACTCAGGGTGTTCGAGGCCGAAGGCCTGATCAGCCGCACGCCCAAGCAGGACGCGCGCCGTCGGGTGGCGTATGCGCTCACCCCGCGCGGTCAGGCGCTGGGGGCGATCATCGCGCAGCTCTATGACTGGAGCACGCAGCCCGCGTGATCACACCGTCAGCCAACGCCGCAGCTCGACCTCGTTCGCGTCGATATCGGCGCTGGTGCCGGACATGACCAGCTCGCCCCGGTCGAGCACGGCAAAGCGGTCGGCCAGCGCGCGGGCAAAGTCGAAATATTGCTCGACCAGCACCACCGCCATGCCGAACTGATCGCGCAGATACTCAATCGCGCGGCCGATGTCCTTGATGATCGACGGCTGGATACCCTCGGTCGGCTCGTCCAGCACCAACAGGCGCGGCTGCATAACCATTGCGCGGCCAATCGCCAGCTGTTGCTGCTGTCCGCCCGACAGATCCCCGCCCCGGCGGTTCATCATCTGCAACAGGACCGGGAACAGCTCGAACACCGCGTCGGGCACCTTGCGCGAGCCGCGCGGCAGGGTGGCGAAGGCGGCTTCGAGGTTCTCGCGGACCGTCAGCAGCGGGAAAATCTCGCGGCCCTGCGGGACATAGGCGATGCCGCGCTTGGCGCGTTCGGGGGGCGAGAGCTTGTTGATCTCCTCGCCATTCCACAGGATTTTCCCGCCCGAGGCCGGATGCCGCCCGACAATGGCCCGCATGAGCGAGGTTTTCCCCACCCCGTTGCGACCCAGAACGGTGGTGATCTGCCCCTCCTGCGCGGTCAGCGAGATGCCTTTGAGGGCCTGCGCCGCGCCGTAATGCAGCGTGAGATCGGTAATTTCCAACATGCTCAGCGCCCCAGATACACTTCGATGACGTCATCACGACCCGACACATAGTCGAGCGACCCTTCGGCCAGAACCGAGCCCTGATGCAGCACCGTCACCCGGCAATCGAGCGCGCGGACAAAGTCCATGTCATGCTCGACCACGATCACCGTGCGCTCTCCGGCGATGGATTTGAGCAGCTCGGCGGTTTCCATCGTTTCGGCGTCGGTCATGCCGGCGGCGGGCTCATCCACCAGCAACAGCTGCGGCTCCTGCGCCAACAGCATGCCGATTTCCAGCCATTGCTTCTGACCGTGGCTCAGATTGGCCGCATCCTCAAACCGCAGATGGGTCAGGCGGATCTGGTCCATCAGTTCGGTCACCCGCGTCTCTTCCGCCTTGGTCGAGCGGTGGAACAGCGAAGCAAACACCCCGCGCGGCGCTTTCAGCGACAGGCGGATGTTGTCCTCGACCGTGTGGGTCTCAAACACCGTAGGCTTCTGAAACTTGCGCCCGATGCCCAGCCGGGCGACGCGCGCCTCGTCCAGACGGGTCAGGTCGGTGTCCATGTTCCACAGTACCTCGCCGCCATCGGGGCGGGTTTTGCCGGTGATGATGTCCATCATCGTGGTCTTGCCCGCGCCATTGGGGCCGATCACCGCGCGCAGCTCGCCCTTGTCGACCGACAGCGCCAGATTGTTGATCGCCTTGAATCCGTCGAAACTGCGGGTCACGCCATCCAGATAGAGTTGCGCGGTCATGCGGGGACCTCCTTGGGGGCGGGTTTGGCACGGCGGAAGCGGTCGAGCAGACCCAGCAGCCCGTTCGGCAGCGCCAGTGTCACCAGAATGAACAGCCCGCCCAGCGCGAACAGCCACAGGTCAGGGAAGGTCGCGGTGAGCCAGCTTTTCAGCGCCACCACGACCAGCGCGCCGATGGCTGCCCCGACCAGCGTCCCGCGACCGCCCAAGGCGACCCAGACGACAATCTCGATCGAGTTGGCGGGGGCAAATTCGCTGGGGTTGATGATGCCGACCTGCGGCACATAGAGCGCCCCCGCCAGACCCGCCATCATGGCCGAGATGGTGAAGACAAAGACCGAATAGCTTTCCACCCGGTAGCCCAGAAACCGCGTGCGGCTTTCGGCGTCGCGCACGGCGACCAGCACCTTGCCCGCCTTGGAAATGGTGATCGCGCGGGCGATCAGGATGCAGGCGGCAAGGCAGATCGCGGTCAGCACGAACAGCGCGATGCGGGTCGAGGGGGCCGAGAGCGAGAAGCCCAGCACGTCGCGGAAATCGGTGAGGCCGTTGTTGCCGCCAAAGCCCATCTCGTTGCGGAAAAAGGCCAGCAGCAACGCGAAGGTCAGCGCCTGGGTGATGATCGACAGATACACGCCCGACACCCGGCTGCGGAAGGCGAACCAGCCAAAGACGAAGGCCAGCAGCCCCGGCACGGCCAGCGCCATCACGGCGGCAAAGCCGAAGTTGCCAAAGCCCCACCAGAACCACGGCAGGTGGTCATAGCTGAGAAACACCATGAAATCGGGCAGTTCGGGGTTGGCATAGACGCCGCGCGCGCCGATCTCGCGCATCAGGTGCATGCCCATCGCATAGCCGCCCAGCGCAAAGAACGCGCCGTGCCCCAGTGACAGAATGCCCGCGTACCCCCAGCAGAGGTCCAGTGCGACAGCGAGCAACGCATAGCACAGGTATTTGCCCATCAGCGGGATCAGATAGCTGGGCAGGTTGAAGGGAGAGGACGACGACAGCGTGGTGGCCAGCGGCGCCAGCACGGTGACGGCGAACAGCGCGGCCAGAAACAGGCCGAGGCGCAGGTCGATCAGACGGGTCATGCTTGCTTTCATGGGATCAGCCCTCGGCCGCGCGGCCACGCTGCGGGAACAACCCGCGCGGACGCTTCTGGATGAAGAGAATGATGAAGATCAGGATCAGGATCTTGCCCAGCACGGCCCCGGCCCAGGGCTCGAGGAACTTGTTGGCGATGCCAAGGCTGAGCGCAGCCGCGAAGGTGCCCCACAGGTTGCCGACCCCGCCAAACACCACGACCAGAAAGCTGTCGATGATGTAGCTTTGGCCCAGGTTGGGCGAGACGTTGTCGATCTGGCTGAGCGCGACACCGGCCAGCCCGGCGATGCCTGCGCCCAGACCGAAGGTCAGCGCGTCCACATAGCCGGTGCGGATGCCAAGATTGGCGGCCATCGGGCGGTTTTGGGTAACGGCGCGCATCTGCAGGCCAAAGGCTGAATAGCGCATCAGCAGCAACAGGCCGAAGAACACGAACAGCGCAAACACCACGATGGACACGCGCGACCATGTTACGGTCATCTCGCCCAGCTGGAACGCGCCCGACATCCAGTCCGGCGTGCCGACCTCGCGGTTGGTCGGGCCAAAGAGCGTGCGCACCAGCTGTTGCAGGATCAGGCTGACGCCCCATGTCGCCAGCAGCGTTTCCAGCGGCCGCCCGTAGAGATGGCGCACGATGCCGCGCTCAATGGCGACACCCACGGCCCCCACCAGCAGGAACGCGACCGGCACGGCGACGGCCAGCGACCAGCCCAGCATATCGGGCGCATAGGCGCGAAACACCTGCTGCACGGCATAGGTGGTATAGGCGCCCAGCATAACCAGCTCGCCATGCGCCAGATTGATCACCCCCATCACACCAAAGGTAATCGCCAGACCAATCGCCGCCAGCAGCAGGACTGATCCCAGCGACAGCCCGAACCACAGGTTCTGCGCCTGCGACCACACAGCCTGACGGCGCTCTGCTGCGGCAATAGCCGCAGCGACCGCAGCAGCGATCTGCGGATCGGCATCGGCGCGGTGCGCGTTCAGGGCAGATTGCACGGTCATCGCGGGCGCATCGGCCAGCGTGATGATAGCGGCGAGGCGCGCGTCAATTGGCGCGTCGGTGCCCAGCAGCGTGGCCGCGCGGGCGCGCTCAAGCGCGGTGCGGATGGTGCTGTTCTGCTCGGCCTCCAACGCCTCGGTCAACGGGTCGAGCTGATCGGCGTCGGGGCTGCGCAGCGCGGCCTCGGCAGCGGCCAGACGGCGCGCGGGATCGGGATCACGCAGGGTCAGCACGCCCAGCGCAGTGCGGATCTGGCGGCGCAGGCTGTTGTTGACGCGGATGGATTCGGTGGAACGCCGCGCAACGGTGCCCAGCTCTTCGCCGGTCAGCACATCCACAGCCGTCTCATTGTTGCGCGAGCCGGTGACGCGCACGATGCGCCCATCGGCAGTGCGCTGCTCCAGCTCGCCCTCAAGCAGCGCGTCCAGCACGCTGGCGGCACGCGGGTCGCCGGTGGCAGCGATCCGGGTGACCAAAGCGGCGCGGTCGTTGTAATTTCCGTCGGGCAATTGCCCCACGAGCTCGTCGAGGGTCTGGGCAGACGCGAGGCTGGGAAGCAGCAGCGCGAGGCACAGCGTCATCAGGCGCAGGAGCATGGGTTCTCCGGGGGGACGCGGATGTCAGGTCGCGGGTTCTGTGAGGGGTGCGCGCGGCACTGCCGCCGCGCGCGTCAGAAAAATCGGGGGGCAGGAAGGGGCGCCCCCCGGCGATGGCTCATTCAGAGCCGCCGCAAGTTCCGGTTTCGACGTTGAAGTTGCCGCACGACAGCGGCGCGCGCCAATCCGAGATCAGCGGAGCCGATTCGGGCAGGAAGTCGGACCATTCGTCGCCCAGAACCAGACCCGAGGTTTCCCAGACAACTTCGAACTGGCCGTCATCCTGGATCTCGCCGATCAGCACCGGCTTGGTGATGTGGTGGTTTGCCCCCATCGAGGACAGACCGCCCGTCAGGTTCGGAACCGCCACGCCAACCAGCGCGTCGATCACGGCGTCGGCGTCGGTGGTGCCTGCCGCTTCAACGGCATCAACCCACATGTTGAAGCCGATATAGTGGGCTTCCATCGGGTCGTTGGTCACGCGCTCGTCGCTGCCGATATAGGTATGCCAGGCGTCTATGAAGGCGTCATTCTCGGGCGTGTCGACCGACATGAAGTAGTTCCAGGCGGCCAGGTGGCCGACCAGCGGCGCGGTGTCGATACCGGCCAGTTCTTCCTCACCCACCGAGAAGGCGATGACAGGGATGTCTTCGGCCGAGATGCCCTGCGCGGCCAGCTCGTTGTAGAACGGCACGTTGGCGTCGCCGTTGATCGTGGACACAACGGCAGCCTGACGGCCGGTCGAGCCAAACGCGGCGATTTCGGCCACGATGGTCTGCCAGTCGGAATGACCAAAGGGCGTGTAGTTGACGATGATGTCTTCCTGCGCGACGCCCTGCGCCAGCAGATAGGCCTCAAGGATCTGGTTCGTGGTGCGCGGGTACACATAGTCGGTCCCGGCAAGGTAGAAACGCTCGACACCCTCGGCCAGCAGATAGTCAACGGCGGGGATCGCCTGCTGGTTGGGGGCGGCACCGGTGTAGAACACGTTGCGTTGCGATTCCTGACCTTCGTACTGGACCGGATAGAACAGGATCGAGTTCAGCTCTTCAAAGACCGGCAGCACCGATTTGCGCGAGACCGAGGTCCAGCAGCCGAACACCGCCGCGACACCGTCACCGGCGATCAGCTCACGGGCCAGTTCCGCAAAGCGCGGCCAGTCCGAGGCAGGGTCCACAACCACGGCTTCCAGCGGACGGCCCAGCAGGCCACCGGCTTCGTTTTGCTGCTCGATCAGCATCAGCATCGCGTCGCGCAGGGTGGTTTCCGAGATCGCCATCGTGCCCGACAGAGAGTGCAGGATACCAACGCGGATCGGCTCGCCTTCTTGCGCGAAAGCGCCCGTGGCGAAACTCGCGCAGAGCGCGGTCGAAAGCAGCAATTTTTTCATAATCCCCTGTCCATCTTTTTTCTCCCTGCGGCGCGACGGTCGCGCCCGGCAGGGCGGAGTTGCGTTCCGTTGGGCGTCAATGCGCCCAAGGACACGCTATTGCCGCGTCGCGGCGAAAGTGGCGCGGTTTTACGCGACGGCAGGATGTCAGGCCGGGATCGCCGTCTTTTTGAGCGCCTATTGCCCTTCCAAGCGGCAAATCTGAGCGGCGAGTGCATGTTTTAAGCGTCTGACAAAGCGAAGATCCGCCGATGACCCCACAGAATCACGGCAGCGTGAGTGGATCGGCACCTTGCCGCCGATGCAGTTTTCGCTCACCTTGCGCGGGATATGACCGACGGGTTCCGCTTCCTGCACTCTGCCGACCTGCATCTCGGGCGCCGTTTCGGCAGCCTGCCCGACGGCGTGCGCGGTCGTCTGATCGAAGCGCGGCACCAGATCATCGCCCGTCTGGCGCAGGCGGCGCGCGATCACGGCGCGCGCGACATCCTGCTGGCGGGCGACACATTCGACAGCGAAACCCCGGCGGACCCGACATGGCGGCAGGCGCTGCTGGCGATGGGCGCGGACCCGGCGCTGCGCTGGTGGCTCTTGCCCGGTAACCACGATTCGCTCGCGGCCGAGGCGTTGTGGGACAACATCGCCCGCATCGCGCCACCCAATGTGCAGCCCCTGACCCAAGCCGCGCCGGTTGAGCTGTCCCCCGGCGTCACCCTGCTGCCTGCCCCCCTGCCCCGCCGCCACGCCGGGCGCGACCTGACCGACTGGATGCCTGCCGCCGCCACGGCTGAGGGCACGCTCAGGATCGGGCTGGCCCATGGCGGCGTGCAGACCTTCTCGGAAGATGCCAGCGACGAGGGCATCATCCCCCCCGACCGCGCCGCCACCGCCGGGTTGGCCTATCTGGCGCTGGGCGACTGGCACGGGCAGATGACCGTCGGCCCGCGCACCGCCTATGCCGGCACGCCCGAGTTCGAGGAATTCCGCCATGCAGGGCGCGGGGCCTGTCTCGCCGTCACCGCCTTCGCCGGGGCTGTTCCGCAGATCGAACGGGTAGAGACCGGCCAGTTCGACTGGACCGAGCAACCGCTGTCGCTGGTCCCCGGTCAGGACGCCGCCGCTGCCCTGTCGGCGCTCCTCCCCCCTTCGGGTGCCGGTCGCCGCGACCACCTCCTGCGCCTGCGCGCGCAGGGTCGTGCCACGCTGGCCGAGCAGCAGGCGCTGCGCGATGCGGCTGAGGCCGCCGCCCCCGAATTCGCCTTCTTCGCGCTGGACACCGCCACCCTCGACACCGAAATCGACGCCGCCGATCTGGACGCGCTCGACCACGGCGGCGCTTTGCGGGTCGCCGCCGAGGCGCTGGCCGCCCAGGCCCGCGACCCCGCCCGCGCTGAGGATGACCGCCGCATCGCCGCAGGCGCGCTCAACCGCCTCTACGCCTATCTGAGCGAGGGCGCATGAAGCTGCGCTCGGTCACCCTGAACGACGTGCGCCAGTTCACCAGCCCGGTGCGCGTGGCGGGCATCGGCGATGGCGTTAACCTGCTCTCGGCCCCCAATGAAAGCGGCAAATCCACGCTGTTCGACGCGATCCATGCGGCGTTTTTCATCCCCCACCGCTCGGCCAAGATCAAATCCCTGCGCCCCGATGTCGGCGGCAATCCCGAGATCGAGGTCACGCTGGAAGACGCGCGCGGCCCGCTGACCCTGCGCAAACGCTGGGGCCGTGGCCCCTATGCCGAGGTCTGGCGCGGCGGCCAGCTTGTCGCCAAATCGGACGAGGCCGAGGCGCAGATCGCCGCCCTCACCCAGTCCCCAGCTGACGGCGGACCTGCTGGCCTGCTGTGGGTGCGCCAAGGTGTGACGGCGCTCGACGACACCGACAAGGCTGCGGTAAAGACGCGGCAGGATCTGCTGACTTCGGTCACCGGGGAAATCGCGGCGCTGACTGGCGGCAAGCGGATGGACCGGGCGTTGGCCCGAGCGCGCGAAGAGCTTGACCGGCTGGTGACGTTGCGCGGGGCCAAGGCGGGCGGACCGCTGGATACCGCGCTCAAGGCCGTGGCCGTGCTGGAAACCCGTGTCAGTGAGTTGAATGACAAGGCATCGAAGCTGCGCGCGGCCTTGGGCGAGCGGCGCGGCAAGCGGCGGGAGCTGGCCGAGCTAACCGACCCGGTTGAGGTCAAGACCCGCACCGAACGGCTGACGCAGGCCGATGCCGCCTTCAAAGCCGCCGACCGTCACGCCAGCCAATTGCAGGCCGCCGAGGCTGCGCTCAAGGCCGCCGATCTGGCACTGCAGGCGGCCCGGCGCGAGATCGACAACCGGGCGCGCACTGTGCAGGCGATTGAGACGCTCACCGTGCAAAGCACCGCCGCGCAAGCCGCCGCCGAGGCTGCCGACGCCCGCGCGACCGAGGCGCAAACCGCGCTGACGAAAGCCACCGAAACCCACACCGCAGCCCGCAAAACCCTGCGCGAGGCAGAAGCGCAGATGCAAGCCGCGCTCAAGATCGAAGCCCGCCGGGCCGAGGTAGAGCGCCACGCGCAGCTGGCGGAAACGCTGGCACAGGCCGAAACCCTCGCCGCCACCCTGCCCGCCTTGCGCGAGGCTGCAGCAACCGGTCCCGACGCGCGCCAGCTGCAAGCCCTTGAGGACGCGGCCAAAGCCCTCGCCATCGCCGAAGGGCTGGCACAGGCGGCAGCGCCTCATCTGACCTTCACCCCCCGCCCCGGTGCGCCCGCTGTCACGCTGGACGGCACCCCGCTTGACGCCAGCCCCCATGCGATCACGCAGGCCGTTACGCTCGACCTGCCCGGCCTCGGCACGCTGCACATCGCCCCCGGCGCAGGAGATGCGCCCGACCGGCTGGCCGGTGCGCAAGACGATCTGGCACGCGCGCTGGCGCAGGCCGGAACCGATGCACCCGAGGCGGCGCGGCGCGCGGCGCGCGCACGAGTCGAAGCCGCGCAACGGCTGAAAGAGGCGCAGGAAGCCCTCAAACGACTCGCCCCCGAAGGCATCGACTCGCTGCGCGGCGCGCTGGCCCGCCTCGCCCCGCAAGCGCTGCCCGAGGCCCCCGATCTGCCCACCGCGACCGACGCCGTCGAGCGCGCCCGCACCGCCGAGACCGCTGCCGAGCTGGAAACCGCCCGCCTGCGCCCCGGCTTCGACACCGCGCGCGAGGCCGCTTTGGGCGCGCGCCACGACCTTGGGTCGCTCAGCCAGCGCCTGTCCGACGCGCGTGCCGATCTGACCGAAAAGCCCGACGCCGAATCGCTGAATGAGGCCCTCGCGCAAGCCGAGACCCAGCGCCAAACCGCGTCTCAAGCCCACCAAGCCCTTGCCGCCGAGGCCCCCGATCTGACCCTCAGCCGCGCCGCGCTCAATCGGGCGCAGAGCGTGGTGAAGGCGGCGGATGACGCGATCAACACCCTGAACACCGCCCTCGCCGGGCTGGACGCGACCGTCGCGCACCTGTCGGGCGAAGGGGTCGAGGAAGATCTCGCCGATGCCACCGCCCGCCTGAGCGCCGCACAGGCCACCCGCGACGCGCATGAGCGTGAGGTCGCCGTGCTGCGCTGTCTGATCGGTGCGCTGGAGGCGGCGCAATCCGCCGCGCGCGACCGCTATTTCGAGCCGGTGCTGACCGAACTGCGCCCGATGCTGCGCCTGCTCTGGCCAGGTGCCGAGCTGAGTTTCGACGGCGACAGCCTTTTGCCGGTCGAATTGCTGCGCGACGGGCGGGTTGAGTCGATTGGCACCCTGTCTGGTGGCACGCGCGAGCAGATTTCGCTGCTGGTCCGGCTGGCCTTTGCCCGGCTGCTGGCGCGCAGCGGCCAACATGCGCCGGTGATCCTGGACGACGCACTGGTGTTCACCGATGACACGCGGATGGAAGCGATGTTCAACGCCCTGCATGCGCAGGCGGCCGATCTTCAGATCCTCGTTTTCAGCTGCCGTACCAGAGCCTTACGGCAACTGGGCGGAACGGTTTTGCAGTTCGAACACGTAAACTGAACTTTGCTGCATTGCAGAATGCAAAGTTTCCCATTGACAGAATGGCCGTGCGCGCCGCAATTTAATCAGGCGATTAATTAACCGGGGGGAGTCGGTTGTGACGCGACCCGTTGAGCAGCGACAGGACCGGAGTCTGGCGCAGGAATCGATCCTGGATGCCGCCGAGATCGTCTTTGCCGAGAACGGCTTTCATGGCGCCACCACCCGTGCCATCGGCCTGTGTGCACAGGCCAATGCGGCGCTGATCCACTACTACTTCGGCTCGAAAGAAGCGCTATATGAAGCGGTGATCGCCCGGCGCTCGGGGGCGATCAACGACGCGCGCCGCGCCCGGCTGGCGCAGTTGCATGCGGCGGGCGACGTAACGCTGGAAATGGTGCTGGATGCCCTGCTGCGCCCGACGATCACGATGGGCCGCAACCCGGTAGGCGGCGGCGCATCCTATGCCCGCCTGCTGGGCCATGCAGCGACCGGGACCGATGCGCGCTCGCAGCGGATCATCGGGGCCTATTATGACGACATCGCGCGGCTCTTTGTGGCCGAACTGGCCGCTGCGGTGCCCGGACTGGGCCGCGCAGGCGCGGTGCGCGGGTATCTGAACACGATCTCCATCGGCATCACGCTGATGGCTCCGACAGGCCGCGTGCAGGCCCTGTCGGACGGGGCGCTGGCCGATGACGATCTGGAGGAGGTCATCGCCGGAGCGGTTCGCTTTAACGCGGCGGGTATCCGCGCGATGGCGCAAACCGGCGACTAGCCCAACGAAAACGCACGGAAATCCGGGTCCGGGGAGGATCCGGCAACGACCAACCGAGGAGGAGAGACCATGACATTGACCATCCGCCGCCTTTTGACAGGCACCGCACTGGCAACCGCACTGAGCGCCGGTCTGGCGCTTCCTGCAATGGCTGACGAGACCATCGACATCACCATCGTCAACGGCCACCCGCCGATCTTTCTGTGGGTCAAGCACCTGACGGAATCCTTCATCCCCGCCGTGGATGCAGCGCTTGAAGGCTCGGGCTATTCGATCAACTGGACCGAAGCGTATGGCGGCACGCTGGCCGGCGTCGGCGGCGAGCTGGAAGCCATCGAGAACGGTCTGGCCGAGATCGGCAGCGTGCCGACGGTGTTCATGCCCAACCAGCTGCCGTTGCAGAACGTCACCTACAACACGCCCTTTGGCCCCTCCAGCGCGCAGATGGTGATGAGCGCGATGGAAGTGCTTTATGACACCATCCCGGCGATGGGCGAGAGCTGGCATACCTATGATACCGAATACCTCGGCGGCGGCTTTGCGCTGGACAACTACATCCTGATGACCAACTTCCCGGTCACCTCGATCGACGATCTGGCCGGTCACCGCATCGCGGCGCCCGGGCCGGCGGTCAACTGGCTGGAAGGCACCGGCGCGGTTGGTGTGGCGGGCAACCTGACGACCTATTACAACGATCTGCAGACCGGGGTGTTTGACGGGGTGATCGTGTTCGCCACCGCCGCCGCCCCTGCCCGTCTGCAAGAGGTCGCGCCCTATGTGACCGTGACCGACTTTGGCGCGCAATCGGCCGGTGGCATCGTTGCCAACCAGACGTGGTTCGCCGATCAGCCGGAAGTCGTCCAGAACGCGCTGCGCGCCGGGGCTGCGGCCTATCAGGCTGGCTATCTGGAAGAGCAAAGCGCCCGCGTGACGGCTGCCATGGCCGCCATCGCACCGGATGCCGAGCACCTGCACACGCTGGCCCCGGAAGAACGCGCGCGCTGGGCCGCCGCTCTGCCCGACGTGGCTGGCACCTGGGCTGCTGCGACGGATGCGGCGGGCCTGCCCGCGACCGAAGTGCTGAACGCCTATGTCGCCACGCTGCAAGCCGCCGGGGCCGATCTTGGCCGCGACTGGTCGATGCGCTGATCGGGGCGCTGATCCCTGCGGGCCGGGGGTGCTTTCCCCCGGCCCTTTCCCTCTGACGGAGCCCCTGCCATGGCCTCGCTCGACCAGCTTTCCACGGGCATCGCTCCGCTGGACGCCTTTTCCCGCCTAATCGACCGGATCACCGCGCTGCTCTCCGTTCTGGGCACGTTGATGATCCTGGCCGTGATGCTGCTGATCGCCGCCGATGTGGTCGGGCGGTTCTTCTTTGGCCACCCCATCGCCGGGGTGCCCGAGATGGTCGCCATGTCCATTCTCGCCATCGTGTTCCTGCAGATTGCCAACACCACCGCACAGGGCAAACTGACGCGCTCGGACGCGCTGCTGGGGGCGCTCCACCGAAACAACCCGCGTCTGGCTGAAGCCTTTGACGCGGTGTTGCATCTGGCGGGCGCGGTACTGCTTTGCACAATGGTTTCGGCGTTTTATCCGCTGTTCCTGCGCTCTTACGGGCGGAATGAGATGGTCGGTACAGTCGGCCAGTTTCTGGCACCGATCTGGCCGGTGCATGGCATCGTGCTGCTGGGGGCAGCGATGATGGCGCTGGTCTTTGGCCTGCGCGCGCTGGTGCTGGCGATCCGGGCCGTCAAAGGAGTTCCCGCATGAGCGGCGTCGAGATTGGTCTGTGGTCGCTGGCCGGTATTCTGGGCCTGATCTGGCTGGGCATGCATGTGTCCATCGCGCTGGCGCTGACCTCGTTCGTCGGCATCTGGGTGCTGCGCGACAATGCGCAATACGCCGCCCGCATGATGTCGCTGGCCACGCGCGAGAGCATTTCAAGCTACCTGTTCGGCGTCGTGCCGCTGTTCGTGCTGATGGGGCTGGTCGTAAGCCGCGCCGACATTGGCCGCGATACCTTTGACGTCGCCAATCGCGCGCTGGGTCGGCTCAAGGGCGGGCTGGGCATGGCGACGGTCGGCGCGAATGCGATTTTTGCGGCGATTACCGGGATTTCCATCGCCTCGGCCGCCGTCTTCACCAAGGTCGCCGTGCCCGAGATGATGCGCATCGGCTATTCCGCGCGCTTTGCCACCGGGGTGGTGGCGGGCTCATCCGTGCTGGGCATGCTGATCCCGCCGTCGCTGCTGCTGATCCTCTACGGCATTCTGGCCGAGCAATCGGTCGGCCTGCTGTTTCTGGCGGGCATCGGGCCGGGTCTGGTGCTGGCCGTCGCCTATTGCCTCGGCATCGCGCTGATGGTGCGCTATTGGCCCCGCTTCACCGGCACCCCGCGCCCGGCCCCGGCCAGTGCGCACGAAGGCTCGCTGCTGGGCGATACCTTATCCAAACTCTTCCCCATCGCCGCGCTGATCGCGCTGGTGCTGGGCGGCATCTATGGCGGCATCTTCACCCCGACCGAGGCCGGGGCCATCGGTGCCCTCGGCGCGATCATCATCGCCGGTGTCAAACGCCGGATCGGGCCACGCGTGTTGTGGCAGGTGACGCTGGAGACCGGGCATATCACCGCCTCGATCTGCTTTCTGATCATCGCCGCCACGATGTATTCGCGCTTTCTGTCGCTCAGCGGCCTGCCCGCCGCCGTCACCGAATGGGCCATCGCGCTGGAGCTGGGCACCGTCGGTTTCGTGCTGATCTTCTGCGCCATCCTGATCGTGCTGGGCACCATTCTGGACAGCTCGTCGATCATGATGATCACCCTGCCGCTGGTCCTTCCCATCGCGCAGGCCATGCACATTGACCTGATCTGGTTCGGCATCGTCACCGTGCTGGCGGTCGAGATCGGGCTGCTCACGCCGCCCCTCGGCCTGTCGGTCTTTGTCATCAAAGGCGCGCTGGATGATCCCACGATCCCCTTGGGCGATGTCTTCAAAGGCGCGCTGCCCTTTGCCGCGATCATGGTGCTGGTGCTGCTGGCGCTGATCGTCTTCCCCCCTATGTCCACCGGACTGCTGTAAGGAGCCTGTATGCAGATCATCGACCTTTCCGTCGCGCTTGAATCCGGCATTGCCTCGGACCCGCCGCCGATGCTGCCGCAGATCAACTACATGAACCACCGCGAGACGCAGGCGCAGATGACCGATTTCTTCCCCGGCATGACGGCGGCTGACCTGCCTGACGGCGATGGCTGGGCGGTCGAAACGCTGGTGGTCAGCACCCATAACGGCACCCATCTGGACGCGCCCTATCACCACCATTCGACCATGGACCGTGCGCTGGTGCCGGGGGGCCGCCCGTCGATCACCATCGACGAAGTGCCGCTGGAATGGTGCTTTCAGCCCGGCGTAAAGCTGGATTTCCGCCATTTCGCCGATGGGTATGTGGTCACACCCGAGGATGTGGAGGCCGAACTTAAACGCATCAACCATACGCTCAGCCCGCTGGAAATCGTGGTGATCAACACCTCGGCGGGCGCGGCCTATGGTCAGCCGGATTTCCTGCTCAAAGGCTGCGGCATGGGCAAAGCGGCAACGATGTACCTGCTGGAACGTGGCGTGCGCGTGACCGGCACCGACGCGTGGAGCTGGGACGCGCCCTTCTACCACACCGCGCAGCGCTACGCCGAAAGCCACGACCCGGCGATCATCTGGGAGGGGCACCGAGCCTCGATGGAGATCGGCTATTGCCACATGGAAAAGCTGGCCAATCTGGACCAGTTGCCTGCCACCGGCTTCAAGGTGTCCTGCTTTCCGTTCAAGATCAAACGCGCCTCGGCCGGGTTCGTCCGCGCCGTCGCGATCATGGAGTGAGCATGGAAAAGGCAATCGTCCAGTTCGACGCCACAGGCACCGCCTCGGGCAAGATGCGCAACGATCTGAGCGTCACCATGGTGCATCCCTTCGCCGAAGGGCCATGGGAAATGGCCACCGATGAGGGTTCGTTCCACGGGGGCGACGCCAGCGCGCCCCCGCCTCTGGCGCTGTTCGTCGGCGGGCTGACCGGCTGCATCATGACCCAGATCCGCGCTTTCGCAAAACGCATGGGCGTGACGCTGAGCGACCTCAAGGTCGAAACCCGCGTGCAGTGGGACTGGCAAGCCAAGGGCCGCGTTTACGAGACCGCGCCCAAGAGCTTTGAGATCGATGTGCTGATGGAAAGCCCCAATACACAAGCCGAGGTTGCAGCCCTGATCGAGGCCGCTAAGAAGGGGTGTTTCATCGAACAGACGCTGGGGCGGAGCAATCCGATCCGCCACCGGCTGAAAACTCAAGGAGGCTGGGTAGATGTCTGACCCGATCCGTTTCGACACCCGCGTTGCCATCGTCACCGGCGCCGGTGGAGGCTTGGGCCGCGCCCATGCGCTGGCGCTGGCCGCGCGCGGCGCCAAAGTCGTGGTTAACGACGTGGGCAACGCGCAGGCCGTGGTCGACGAGATCCGCGCCGCCGGGGGCGAGGCGATGGCCAGCGCGGCCTCGGTCAGCGATGCCGACGCCGTTCAGGACATGGTGGCGCGGATCATGGCGCAATGGGGCCGCATCGACATCCTGATCAACAACGCCGGCATCCTGCGCGACAAGAGCTTTGCCAAGACGCCCACCGAGTTCTTCGAGGCGGTGATCGACGTGCATCTGCGCGGGGCGTGGGTCTGCACGCAGGCGGTCTGGGAGATCATGCGCGCTCAAGGGTATGGGCGGGTGCTGATGACCACCTCGTCCTCGGGCCTATATGGCAATTTCGGTCAGGCCAACTATTCCAGCGCCAAGCTGGCCCTTGTCGGGCTGATGAACACGCTGGCGATCGAGGGCGAGAAAAGCGGCATCCGGGTGAACGCCCTTGCCCCCGCCGCGATGACGCAGATGACCGAAGCGCTGCTGCCCGCGGGCGCAGCCGAGGCATTGGGGCCGGAAAAAGTCTCGCCCGCCGCGCTGTTTCTGGTCAGCGAGGGCGCGCCGACGAAAACCATCCTGACGGCGGGTGCCGGTGTCTTTGCCGTGGCGCGGATCGAGGAAACGCCGGGCCTTGCTTTGGGCGACGCCCCCGATGTCGATGACGTCGCTGCCGCCTGGGAGGCGTTGCAGGCGCAACCGATCCACAAGTCGGTGCAGGCCGCCTGGGAGCAAACGCAGAAATTCGTCGATATGGCGAAGGGCAAAGGGTGACGTGATGAGCAACCCGATTGATGGCTTCACCGTCACCGCGCAGGATCTGTGGTACGTCGGCGAAGATCTGCAACGGCCCGAGTGCATTCTGGCCGAGCCCGACGGCTCGCTCTGGTCCGCCGATGCGCGCGGCGGGGTGGTGCATATCCGGCCCGACGGCACGCAGGCGCTGGTGGCGCAATCGCTGGACCAACGCTTCGGCGGCACGCTGGACGAGGCGGATCGCTTCACCCAGGGCACCCTGCCCAACGGTCTGGCCTTCGATGTGGACGGCTCGATCCTGATCTCGAATTTCGGCACCGACCGGCTGGAACGCATGACCCGCGACGGGCGCACGACGGTGGTGCTGGACACGATCGACGGCACCGCCATTGGCAAGGTCAATTTCGTGCTGCGCGACAGCAAGGGGCGGATCTGGCTGACGATCTCGACCCGGATCACCAACTGGATGGCCGCGATCAGTCCAAAGCTGAGCGACGGCTACGTAGCAGTGCTGGACAATGACGGCGCGCGGATCGTGGCGGACGGGTTCATGTTCACCAACGAGATCCGCTTCGATGCGGCTGAGGAATGGCTCTACGTCGTCGAGACCTCGGGCCGCCGCGTGACCCGCCTGCGCATCGGTGAGGGTGCGACGGTGCTCGAACGCGAGGTTTTCGGGCCCTCGGATACCGGCGGGTTCATCGACGGGATCGCCTTTGACAGCTTCGGCAACCTCTGGGGGACACATGTGATGTCCGACCGGATCTTTGCGATCACCCCGCAAGGGGATTTCCGGGTGATCCTGGACGATGACAACCCCGGCCCGTCGGCGGCGCTCTATGAAGCCTTCGAGCGCGACGCCGTCACGCCCAACCACATGCTCGCTTGCGGGGGCCAGATCGCGCCGTGGTTCGCCTCGGTCACCTTCGGCGGCGCTGACCTGCAAACCCTCTACATCGGCTCGCTGCGCGGCACCCGCATTCCGGCGTTCCGCAGCCCGGTCGCAGGCCTGCCGATGGCACATTGGCGGTAACGGAGTGGCGGCGCGAAGGGGCATCGAGCCCCTTCGCGCCGCGCGGGGGGCGCTGCCCCCCACCGGGCCGTTCCGGCCCGCCCCCCGGGATATTTAGAGAGCAAAGAGGGGCGTTAACATTTGGTTAACCGCGCTTTCTTTGCTCTTCAAATATCCTCGGGGGGTGAATTCGCTGAAAGCGAAGAGGAGGGCTGAAAGCCCCCCTTCCCCGTTGCCGTCAGCCGATACGCCCGGTGATATAGGCCTCGGTCTGTTTGTCGCGCGGGTTGACGAAGATCTGTTCGGTGTCGCCGTACTCGATCAGCTTGCCCAGGTGGAAGAACGCCGTCTTCTGGCTGACCCGCGCGGCCTGTTGCATCGAATGGGTCACGATAATGATCGTGTACTGCTCTTTGAGTTCGTGGATCAGATCCTCGACAATCGCCGTGGCGATCGGGTCCAGCGCCGAGCAAGGCTCATCCATCAGGATCACTTCCGGCCCCGTCGCAATCGTGCGCGCGATGCACAGGCGCTGCTGCTGGCCGCCCGACAGCCCGGTTCCCGGTGCGTCGAGGCGGTCGGACACCTCTTTCCACAGCCCTGCCTTTTTCAGCGAAGATTCGACCAGCGCGTCCGTCTCGGCCTTGCTTTTCACCAGCCCGTGGATACGTGGGCCGTAGGCGATGTTGTCATAGATCGATTTGGGGAACGGGTTCGGCTTCTGGAACACCATCCCCACACGGGCGCGCAGCTCGACCACGTCGAGCGAGGGATCGTAGATGTCCTCGCCATCAATGGTGATCGTGCCGCCGACGCGGCAGCCCTCGATCGTGTCGTTCATCCGGTTGAAGCAGCGCAGGAAGGTCGACTTGCCGCAGCCCGACGGGCCGATGAAGGCCGTCACCGAGCGTTCGGGCACGTCGATGGACACGTCAAAAATCGCCTGTTTCGGGCCGTAATGCACCGTCACATCGCGGGCCGAGATCCGGCTGGCGCGCTCGCCCGCCGACGCCGGTGCGCTGGGGACGATGCGGTGGCTTGTGGCCATGGGCCGGGGTTCGGAAGTGGCGTTCATGTCATGCTTTCCTTTCAAGGCGGCTGCGCAGCCAGATCGCCAGAGCGTTCAGAAGGATCATCAGCGCCAGAAGCACGATGATCGCAGCAAAGGTGCGTTCTTCAAAGAAGTTGCGGTTCTCGTTGCCCTGCCAGAGGTAGATCTGCACCGGCAGTGCTGCCGATTGCTCCAGCGGCGTTGCCGGGATGTTGGCGACAAAGGCGTTCATGCCGATCAGCAAGAGCGGCGCGGTTTCGCCCAGCGCCTGTGCCACGCCGAGGATCGAGGCGGTCAGGATGCCCGGAAAGGTCACCGGCAGCACATGGTGGAACACCATTTGCATCCGCGAGGCGCCGATCCCCAGCGCCGCCTGCCGCAGCGAGGGCGGCACGGCGCGCAGGCTGGAGCGGGTGGCGATGATGATCGTCGGCAGGGTCATCAGCGTCAGCACCAGACCGCCGACCAGCGGGGCCGAGAGCGGCAGGTGGAAGATGTTGATGAACACCGCCGCCCCGAGCAGGCCGAACACGATGGAGGGCACGGCGGCAAGGTTGTTGATGTTCACCTCGATCAGGTCGGTGATGCGGTTCTTGGGCGCGAATTCCTCAAGATAGATCGCGCTCGACACGCCAATCGGCACCGACAGCAGGATCACCACCAGCATCATATATAGCGAGCCGACAAAGGCCCCGGCCAGACCGGCGCTTGCCGGTGACGAGCGGCTGTCAACATTGGTGAAGATATGCCAGGCAAACGCCGGGTGGATCGCCCCGGTCGCCGTCAGCGCGTCAATCGCGTCGCGGGCCGGTCGGGTCAGTTGCTGGCGCGCGTCGGGCAGGTCGCGGCTGAGCTTGCCCTTGGACCAGTTGTCGCCATCCGCCGAGAGCAGCATGCTCACGTCGCGCGTCTGGCCGATCAGATCCGGGTTCGCCAGCACCATGTCGCGCAGCACGAAGCGGGTGCCGGTGTCGACGATGGACAGGGCCGAACGGTCGTCGATCTCGACATCTACGCCCTGCATGGCCTGCGCAATCGACGCTGTGATCAGCCGGTTCCAGTTGACCATCGCCAACCGGCGCTGCCAGGCGAGCGAAGCCGCCTGATAGTCAGCGTCGGACTGACCGGCTTCCTGCACCGGCGGGGCCGGGACGTTGATCACGTCGGGATCAAAGTAGACCTCGGTCTGCAGGTTATACTGCCAGAAAGCGGGCAGACCGTTGGACAGGATGTTGCCAAAGAGCACGGCGACAAAGGCCATGGCCGCCAGCACCGAGCCCAGCCCCAGCAGGCGAAAGCGGGTCTCGGCGCGGTTGCGGCGGGTCAGCGACTGGCGGACCTGCGCACGGCGACGGGTGTTGGCGTCGAATTCAGTCTCGACACTGGTCATTCGTATTGCTCCCGGTATTTCCGAACGATGACAAGCGCGCCGATGTTCAGCATCAGGGTGATGACAAAGAGGGTGAGGCCCAGCGCAAAGGCGACCAGCGACTGCGGCGAGGCGAAATCGGCATCACCCGTCAGGGCGGTGACGATCGTCACGGTGAAGGTCGAGGTCGGCTCGGCCGGGTTGAAGCGCAGGATCGGCGCGTTCCCGGCGGCCAGTACCACGATCATCGTCTCGCCAATCGCGCGGCTGACAGCCAGCAGGATGGCGCCGACGATCCCCGGCAGGGCGGCGGGCACGATGACCATGCGGATGGTTTCGGATTTCGTCGCCCCCAGCCCCAGCGAGCCGTCGCGCATGGTGCGCGGCACCTGCCGGATGATGTCGTCCGACAGCGAGCTGATGAAGGGGATGATCATGATCCCCATGACGATACCGGCGGTCAGCGCCGAGGTGGCGTTGATACTTAGGCCGATGACATCGCCCAGACCCGACAGGGCCGGACCGACGGTCACCAGGGCGAAGAAGCCGTAAACGATGGTCGGGATCCCGGCCAGAACCTCGATCACCGGCTTGATCATGTTGCGCACGCGTGGCTTGGCGTATTGCGTCAGCCAGATCGCGCTCATCAGACCGATGGGCAGGGCCACCAGCATGGCGATGCCTGAGATCATCACGGTGCCCAACAGCAGCGGCAGCATGCCGTACGAGCCGCTCGCCTCATTCGAGGTGGTGGAATAGCCGGGGTTCCAGACGGTGCCGAAGAAGAAGTCGATCGGCGACACATAGGTGAAGAAGCGCACGGTCTCGGTGACCAGCGAGATGACAATGCCCAGCGTGGTCAGGATGGCCACGATCGAGCAGAAGATCAGCAGCGCCTTGATGGCGGCTTCGACATGGTTGCGCGCGCGCAGCCGGGCCGAGAGACGCGCGCGGGCCATCACCAGACCGGCGATGCCCAGAAGCGCACCCAGCGCGACGGCCGAGAGTTTCAGGATGGTATTGAACCGGCCAAGGCTTTCGCCAGCGGTACGCTCCCAGTCGGCCATGTCACCGGCGACGCCAAAGCCCGAGGCAATGTTGCGCAACCGGGCGGCGGCTGAGGCATAGTCTGAGCCCGCAGCGATATCCGAGGGCATCAGGCTGGCCAGATACCATTCCTGCGCCTGCCCCGAGGTCAGGCCCCAGAGCGCGAGAATGAGAAGGAAGGGAACGACAGCCCAGAGGGCCAGCAAAGCTCCGTGGTACTGCGGCCGCGAGTGCAGGCGGGACTGCCCGGCCAACACGCGGCTGCGCGAATACCCTTGCCGGTAGGCGAAGGCCATCATGGCCAGAACAAGGGCGGCGATCAGGACGCTGGTCATGCGCGCGGCTTCATCTTTGAGACAAGGACATGGCGCCCCGGGGATCGGGGCGCCACATGGGATCAGGGCAGGTTATTGACCGACCGACACGCCGTTGGTGTAGGCTTCCAGAACGGCAGCGCGCTCGGCGTCGGGCATCGGGATCAGACCGGCTTCTTCCAGACGACCGCCAGCACCGGTCATCGCGTCCGACAGGAAGAACTCGACGTATTCGGTGATGCCGGGGATGACGCCGATGTGCTCGCCCTTCACGTAGAAGAACAGCGGGCGCGACACGGGGTATTCGCCCGAGGCAACGGTTTCCAGCGACGGGGTGACGCCGCTCATGGTGGCGACGCGCAGGGTGTCACGGTTCTGCTCGTAGAACGACAGGCCGAACACGCCGACGGTGTCACGGTCCGAGGCCAGACGGGCCAGCGTTTCGGTGTAGTCACCGGCGATTTCGATCACGTTGTCCTGACGCAGGGCGCCGCAGACTTCGTGGTCGGTGTCTTCGCCCAGAACGGCTTCACAGCCCGGGAAGATGACTTTCTCTTCAAACACTTCGCGCGTGCCGTGGTTCGAGGCGGGGATCGCCATCACGATGCGCTGGTGCGGCAGCTCGGGGTTGATTTCGTCCCACATGGTCGGCTGGGCAACGCCCTCGGGCATGGTGGCAGCGATGGCCATGTACACGTCGCGCGGCTCGAGCGCGAAGGCGTCGCCGTCGGCAGCCGAGGCAAAGACGATGCCGTCATAGCCAATGCGGATTTCGCGGATGTCGGTCACGCCGTTGGCGGCGCAGGTTTCGATTTCCGACGACTTGATCGCACGCGAGGCGTTGGCGATGTCGATGGTGCTCTCACCAACGCCGGTGCAGAACTGGCGCAGGCCGCCCGACGAACCACCCGACGCGACGACGGGGGTTTCGAATTCCGGGAAGATCTGGCCGAATTCTTCGGCGACGATCGAGGCGAAGGGCAGCACGGTTGACGAACCGGCGACCTGAATGTTGGTGCGGGTCTGCGCGGCCAGCGGCGCGGCGGCCAGCAGGGCGCCGGTGGCGGCGACAATCGCGATACGGCTCGTGGTCTTGGCGAACATGGAATTGCTCCTGGATCGGTTCGGGGTCCAGCCCCTACTCTTGAGGCTGTGCACCGGGTACGCCCGATACATGACGCTTCTGTCACGGCTTCATGACAGTTCCGTAACAGACCCCAAGGCGATCGTGCGCCCAAACGCAGCCGCCCCGCGGGCCGCTGCGTCTAACTCCTTGTTAATCCATCAATTCCGAGGGCCAGGGCGGGTTTGCCCCCGCCCGGCTGACAGTAACCGCCGCCGCTGCCGCTCCACGCCGCAAAGCGTCACGAATCGTCTGCTCGTCCAGATCCTTGAGTCGTTCGCGACTCAGCGCGCTGGCTTTTTGAAGGCTGTCGAGCACACCCGCGTTGAACGTATCCCCCGCCCCGACCGTGTCCACCACGCTCACTTTGCGCGCGGGCTCGAACACCCGAAGCGTTGGCGTGATCGCCGTCGCGCCGACGCTGCCATCGGTCAGCAGCACCAGCGCCGTGCCGCCGTCCAGCAACCCCTGCACAAAGGACTCGCGCCCTTGTGGGGCCAGCCAGTCCAGATCCTCAAGCGACAGCTTGACGATATCGGCCATCGCCAGCATCCGACCCAGCCGCGCCCGATAGGCCGCCTCGTCGCGCACGAAACCGGGGCGGATGTTGGGGTCGATCATCAGCACGCGCTTGCCCGCCTCGCGCTGCATCAGCGCTTCGTAGGTCGCGCCACAAGGCTCGACCACCAGCGAGATGCCGCCAAAGAACAGCGCCTGAGCGGTCACGTTCGGCAGGTCGGCAACGCTCAGCAGCCGCCCTGCCGTCCCTTCGTCATAAAACGCATAACGCGCCTGCCCGTCGACCAATTGCACGAAAGCCAGCGTACAGGGCCGATCCGCCGTGACGCTCAGGCTGGTATCCACCCGCGCCTCGGCCAGCTTTGCGCGCAGGATATCGCCCATGAAATCAGCGCTGAGCCCTGAAAAGAACCCGGTCGGCGCGCCAAGCCGCCCCAGCGCGATCGCGGTGTTGAACACGGCCCCGCCCGCGTGGGGCGCAAAAGCGCCGCCGTCCACGGGCAACATGTCAATCAGCGCCTCGCCGCAACACAGGATCATCTGGTCCCCTCCCCGGTTTGATGCTTTGTCTTCGCGGGAAACGGGTGAGTCTGTCAATAAATAAATCACTCTGACTTATCTATTGACAGCCCCCCGCCCCCTTCGCATGGTCAGCGACAGGAGACCCGCCAATGAACACCTCTCACGCGACCAACGCCACCAGCATGCGCCAGTCCAATGGCCGTTTGCTGCTGACCCTGCTGCGCCGCCACGGTCCGCAACCCGGCGCGGCGCTGGCGCGGCTCAGCGGGCTGTCGGCACAGACCGCGTCGGTCATCCTGCGCGATCTGGAAGCCGAAGGGCTGCTGACCCGAGGCGAGCCGCAACGCGGGCGGGTGGGTCAGCCCTCGGTCCCGATGGCGCTGAACCCGGATGGCGCGTTCTTTCTGGGCCTCAAGATCGGCCGTCGCTCGAACGAGATGCTGCTGGTTGATTTCACCGGCCAGATCCGGGGTCGCCGCCTGCGTCGCCACGACTGGCCGACGCCCGACGCCGCCCTGCGATTTGCCCAACTCGCCGCCGATGAGCTGATCGCCCAGCTGCCCGCCGCGCTGCAACCGCGCCTTGCCGGGCTGGGCATCGCCTGTCCGTTCCGGCTGTGGGACTGGCCGGGCGGCTCGGAACAGGCGATGGAGGCCTGGCGCACGGCCGATCTGCGCCACGATCTTTCGGCCACCCTGCCCTATCCGGTATTTCTGGAGAACGACGCCAGCGCCGCCTGCGAGGCCGAGCTGGTCTTCGGCAAGACCGCCCTGCCCGCCGACATCGCTTATGCCTATGTCGGCTTCTTTGCCGGTGGCGGGCTGGCATTGGACGGGCGGTTGCGCAGCGGGCCGCAGGGCAATGCCGGTGCGCTGGGATCGCTCACCGTCCTCGACCGGGCGGGGCAGCCGCGCCAACTGATCGACCTCGCCTCGACGGTCGGCCTTGAGCAGCGCCTGCAGGGTCACGGCCTGTCGCCAGACCTGCTCTGGGCATCGCCCGACGCTTGGGACGTGCCCGAAGCGCTGGTCTCTGACTGGCTGGCCGACGCCGCGCAGGGGCTGGCGCAAGTGGCACTGACGGCCACAGCCCTGCTGGATATCGACGCGATGGTGATCGACGGCTGGATGCCCGCGGCATTGCGGACACGCCTGCTGGTCGCGACCGAGGCGGCGCTGAAAGCCCTGCCCGCCCCCGGCATCACCGCCCCGCGCCTGATCGAAGGCACGCTCGGCCCCGATGCGCGCGCGCTGGGGGCCGCCGCCCTGCCACTGGCGGCACGGTTTCTCAGCGAGACCTGACGCCGTTGCGGTCTCAGCCGCAGTCCTTGAAGTCTTTGTACATCAACCGGGCAAGACTGAGCGCGACGCATTCGCTGGCAGGCACAGTGTCTTTGCCGAGCAGAATGTCGGCAAGGGAATGAAAACTGTCATCCGAGTATGCGCCGATCTCTTCCGGTCCCGCATAGCCCATTGCCCATTCCGCAAAGACGCGCGCTTTAACCACATGGCTCCAGATCAGCGAGACACCGCTGTGGCGCAGATCGTTCTTGATACGCTCGTAACAGAGCTCGACAACCTGCCTGCCACCTTCCAGAACCTGAAAAAACAATTGATCATGGTACATGAGCACACCCGTAATCCCGTCACGCTCATTATTACGCACCGACGCATCGAGGATATCATCCAGCATCAATGCGTCCAACGGTGCCAGCGATCGGCTGACATAGGCGATATGGTGCAAGTGAATAGCGCTGCTCCCAGCATCGAAGGATGAAACCGGACGGAAAAACGGATGGCTACCGCCCCTTTTCAAGGGCTTACGCGATCACACAACGCCGCTGAATGTCAGATCCAGAGGCGATCACAGGTCAAAGGCGCGCGCAACAAATCAAAGGCCGAGCCGCGGCGAACCCATCAACAGACGCTGGAAAAGATGCGTCAAAGCGAACCCTTACCTTATGGGCGCTAACATGAATAAAGCGGGGGGTTCCACCACAAAAGCGCAGCCCGTCGCCCGTGACGTCAAGGAATCTCTCGGGGCCGGAAAACGCCGTGACCTGCGGCCTGCAAGCGCCGTTTAGCCGCCGATCACCACATCCGCCGGCCGCGACCGTTCGATCACGATACGCGCGTTGGGCAGGTCGTTCAGCCGGATCCAGTCCGCCGCGGCGGCACGCCCCTCCCAGCGCTGGATGAGCCGGGCTTCCAGCACGGACAGTGGCACGTCGAGCATCACCGTCAGATCCCAAAATCCGGCCAGCGCCGCCCAGGGCGGATCATTGAGCAACAGGTAATTGCCTTCGACCAGCACGATGCGCACGTCCGGGGTGATCTCGCGGGCCGAGCCTCGCGAGAGATCCAGCGCGCGGTCGAACACCGGCACCAGAACCGGGGCATCATCGGCCCGCACCCGCGCCAGATCGCGCGCCAGTCCCCCGACGTCAAAGGTCCAGGGTGCACCTTTGCGGTCGCGGTGCCCGCGCGCCTCTAGTACAGCGTTATCAAGGTGATAGCCATCCATCGGCAGCACAGCAGCCCGCGTGCCCAGCTCTTGCGCAAGATCGTCGACCAGCGTCGACTTCCCGCTGGCTGGCGCCCCGGCAAGGGCTACGATCAACCGCCCGCCCGACGCCGCCTGCCGCGCGTCGATCAGGGCGGCAAGCGCGTCAGGCGCAAGCACAGCCATGCTCAGACCGCAGTTCCCGTCAGATAGCGCCGCAGCGCCCCGTCCAGAATTTCGCGCCACATCTTGCGATAGCGGGTGTTCTGATCTTCGGGCACCGGACCAATGGCCTGATGCACCAGCTTCAGGCGGCAGCCGCTTGGGCTGGGTTCAAGATCGAAATGCACGCGCCCGGCAACGACACCGCGCACACCGAACCAGCCCTGAATGTAAATCCTGCGGTCCGGGTCAATGGCGTCGACCACGCCCCAGATCACGCCCGACCCTCCGGGGCCCAGTTCCGTCAGTTTTGCACCGAGCTCGGGCTCAAGATGCATATGCCCGCCTTGACCGGTTAGCCGCAAGCTGACCGGCCACCATGCGTCCAGCCCAATCGTCAGCGCCGCGAAAACCGCGGCAGCTGTTGCGACAAACTCATGGTCTTGCCGAATATCGAGTCCCGGCACGCCATGACCGATCATCTTTGTCTCCTCAAAATTGCTGTAGACAGTTTAGCCACGCAACAGAGACATTGGCCAAAAAAAATAACCAAATGGACAGAACTAATTCTGAGGTAAACTCAGGGCCAAGACGCGTCAACCGTTCAATGGAGGCTTGGCTCAGAAGCCGGACAGTTTCCGCATCAGCAAGCTGCCCCTTCGGGCGAATTCGGACTGCCCAAGCAACCCTTGCGCAACCGTCTGCGGGGCCTTTTCGACCTGCGCGAGCAAGGCATCGGCGCGCCATGCGGCCAACAGCGCCGCGCGCGGCAACTGGCGCAGCGCAGGACGTGCAGCCTTCAACCGTGCCCGCGCCTGCCGGGCAAGGGAGACAAGGCTCTCGGGGCGACCGTCGGGCAGAGGGTGACGGCCTGCCGCCTCCAGCGCGGGGATTGCCAGCAGGTAATTGGCCAACCCCTGCGCGGTCCCCAGACTGCGCGCGGCATCGCTTTGCGGACCGCCCAGCACCTGAACCGAGGCCTGCATCAGCGCGCCCGCCGTGCCGTCGAGATAGCGCCACAGTGCCGGTTCATCCTCGAACGGGGCCGAGGTGCCGATCTCGGCCTCGCGCGCGTCGATCATGGCGTTGAGCGGCCCAACCGGCAGCCCGTCGCGGATCAGAACCTGCAGGGGGTCTGCGACCTCATGCGCCTTGGGTTCCTCAAGCGCCACCACATCGCGCCAGAACTGCAGCCGCATCTGCGCGATGATCGCTTCGCGTGTGACCCACGGGGCGCGGGCCAGTTCCAGATTGAAGGCATAGAGCACGAACAGCGGGCCACGCTGGACCACAGGTGCGGCCATCGCGGCCAGAAAGCGGTCCGGATCGCCCCGGTCAACCAGAGCAGCGCAGGCATTGATGGCATCAGGTGTCATGCCCGCCGCATAGCGCGACGGCGGGCGTTTCACCAGCCCCGCGCGTTAGCTGCCTTGCAGGAAGGCGACGATCCGTTGCGCGGTTTCGGGATCATCCACCACCGAGAGATGCGTGGCCCCGGTCAGCGCATATTGCCCTCGGTCTGTAATCGCGCGGAAGGTGGGCTCATAGGCCTCGGCGCGGAAGGCCTCATCCGGCGCGCCCGCGATCAGCAAGAAGGGCGGCAGCGCGGCCACATCCGCTTGCCAGTTGCGACGCGGCGCAAAGCTGGCGTTGAGGCGATACGAATAGGCGCGCGTGGCCGTCTGCCCCTGCGGGCCATCCAACACGCTGGAAGGAAAGCGAAACTGGATCACCGGCAACGCGTTCAGCGCGCGGATATGCACCGCGTTGAGCATCGTCAGTCCGATGACCCGCCGCGTCATCACCCGTGCCCATCCGCCCGACTCGGGCCGCGCGGTGGGGGCGTCGTATTGCACGAAGGGAGAAAGCAAGATGGCGCGGCCGATCAGCCCTCGGTGCGCGCCGCCCGCAAAGCGGATGACCAGCCCACCGCCCGAGGAATGGCCAAGCAGGATCACCTCCTGCCCCGGCGCGGCCTCAAGCGTGATCAGATCGGCCAGATCATCCTCGAACTGGCCGATATAGTCGACATCGCCCCGTCGCTGCGGCGCGGGTCCGTGCCCGCGCAGGTCCGGCGCGATCACGTCAAACCCCTGTGTGGCCAGCGCCGCCCCCAGCCCAGCAAACTGTGCGCCATGCCAGCCCGAGCCATGCACGGCAACGATCAGCGGCGCGCCCTCTTGCCCGGCGTCCCAGCGCCGGAACCCCAACACCGCCCCGTCCCGCGCCCGGTAGCTTTGCAACTCTGGCACCTCAGCACCCTGCAAGACGCTGAAGTCCAGCCCGCCAGTTTCGGCGCGTAGATCCTGCACGGGGCGGTCACTGGCAATCAATCCCAGCGCGAGCGCGCCTGTAATCGTGACACCAAGCGCAACAGAGACGGCAATTTTTCCGAGCACAGTCATTCTTCCTCCAATGCGAACAGGTCATGCACGCTGACCGCCAGCACCTTCGCCAAGGTCAGTGCCAGCGTGGTCGAGGGCACAAACACCCGGTTCTCGATTGTGTTGATGGTCTTGCGGCTGACCCCCGCCTCCTGCGCCAGCTGCGCCTGCGTCAGGCCCGCGCGGCGGCGGTATTCGGCCAGATGGACGATCAGGCTCATCGCATCCTCAGATCATGCAGCACGAAGAGGAACAGGAACGCGGTCGACATCAGGCATCCCATCGCCGCAACCGCGGCAGGCCAGACCACCTGTCCCGTTGCGCCCAGTACCGCAAACAGCGCAAAGATCGCCAGTGATACCCAATAGGCCTGCGCCGACGCGCGCTGCCAGACCAACCGGTACAGCTCGTCCTTCGAGGCCGTGGCGGCAGCGCGGCCCGCCGCCATGAAGGCCACGGAGATCACCGCCGCCGCCAACAGCCCCAGCACCGATGGCCAGTACCACGCCACGGGATCGGGTCGCCCAAGCACCAGAGCAGCCAGACCATAGGCCAGACAGCCCAAGCCGGTCAGACCCAGCGCCGTCGTCCGTATCGCCGCAATCGTTTCGGGCCGCATCGCGCCACCTCCATCAAGTAACCCAAGGGTTACATAACGGCAGCAAGATGTCCCGTCAAGGTTACATTACCGGCTCAATCCCGTCGCGGACCAGCTTCCACGTAATCGCATCCAGCAGCGCGCTGAACGACGCATCGACGATGTTGGCGCTCACCCCCACCGTCGACCAGCGCCGCCCCTGCCCGTCCTCGCTGTCAATGATCACCCGCGTCACGGCTTCTATCCCGCCCTGCGTGATGCGCACCTTGAAGTCGACCAGCTTCATATCGTCAATCGTAGCCTGATACGGTCCAAGATCCTTGCTCAGCGCCTTGTAAAGCGCGTTGACCGGGCCACGATCGGTGCTGGTCTCGTCAACGCTTTCGCTGACCGACAGCACCTTGTGATCGCCGATCTTCACCACCACCACGGCCTCCGAGGCGCTGACCATCTGATCATATCGGTTCTTGCGACGCTCGACGGTGACCCGGTAGCGCTTGATTTCAAAGAAGCTCGGCAACAGCCCCAGTTCTGCACGCGCCAGCAGCTCGAAGCTGGCCTGCGCGCTGTCATAGGCATAGCCCTGATCCTCGCGCGCCTTGACCGCGTCCAGAATGCGCGTCAGCCGGTCGTCGCCCTTGTCGATCTCGATCCCCGCCGATTGCAGCCGCGCCCGCAGGTTCGACTGCCCGGCCTGGTTCGACATCGGGATCACCCGCGTGTTGCCGACCAGCGCGGGCTCGATATGCTCATAGGTGGTCGGGTCTTTCAGGATCGCACTGGCATGCAGCCCGGCCTTATGCGCAAAGGCCGAAGCGCCCACATAAGGCGCCGAGCGCAGCGGAACCCGGTTCAGGATATCGTCCAGCGTGCGCGAGATCTTCACCAGCCCCGCCATAGCCTCACGGGTGATCCCCGTCTCATAGCGGCTGGCATAGGGTTCCTTGAGCAGCAGCGTCGGGATCAGGCTGGTCAGGTTGGCATTCCCGCAGCGCTCGCCCAGCCCGTTCAGCGTGCCCTGAATCTGGCGCACCCCGGCATCGACCGCGGCCAGCGAGGCCGCCACGGCGCTGCCGGTGTCATCATGGCAATGGATGCCGAGATGATCGCCCGGTATCCCCGCCGCGATCACCGCCCGCACGATCGCGCTCACCTCACCGGCCAGCGTCCCGCCGTTGGTGTCGCACAACACCACCCAGCGCGCCCCTGCCTCATAGGCCGCCATCACGCAGGCCAGCGCGTAGTCCGGGTTCGCCTTGTAGCCGTCAAAGAAATGCTCGGCGTCGAACAGCGCCTCGCGACCCTGCGCCACCATATGCGCCACGGACTCGCGGATCGCCTCGATGTTCTCCTCAAGCGCAACGCCCAGCGCGGTCGTCACATGGAAATCATGCGTCTTTCCGACCAGACACACCGCCGGCGTGCCCGCGTTCATCACCCCGGCCAGCACCTCGTCATTCGCCGCCGAACGCCCGACCCGCTTGGTCATCCCAAAGGCGGTGAAAACCGCCCTGGTCTGCGGCCGCGCCTCGAAGAACTCACTGTCGGTCGGGTTCGCGCCTGGCCAGCCGCCTTCGATATAATCGACGCCCAAACCATCCAGCGCCTTGGCGATCGCGACCTTCTCGGGGGTGGAAAACTGCACGCCCTGCGTCTGCTGCCCGTCGCGCAGCGTGGTGTCATACAGATAGAGCCGCTCGCGCTGTCCCCCGATGGGACGCGCGCCTGCCTCGTGCGAATTCAACGACATACCGCCCCCCGTTTACCTTTTCTTAACCCGCGCGCTTCATCTTGCCCGAAATACGCCACGGGGGTCCGGGGGTGTGAAACCCCCGGTTCCGACACCGAAACCCGCGCGCCGCTCACAGCAGCGCCCCCAGTTTGGCCGCATCGAATCCCGGCCCCGGCACCAGCTCGACGCCCGCCTTCGACATGCGCACTTCAACCCCGGCTTCGATCAGCGCCGCCTTCAGCGCATCGACCGGCGCGAAATCCTTGCTCGCCATCGCCGCCTCGCGCAGCGCGGTTAGTTTCGTGGCCAGCGGGGCCAGATCAACGCCCTCAGCCCAATCGCCCATACCCGGTTCCAACAGCCCGAGCAGCTGCGCCGAGGCGAGCAGAACGCCCTTTTCGTAAAAACAATCCTTCTGCGGATTGCTGGCGATGGCTTTGGCCAGCGCGTGCAGCCGGGCCATCGCACCGGCGCCGTTCAGGTCGTCGGCCAATGCGTCAACCACCTCGACGTCCGGCCCCAACGGCTCGGCCCCTGCCGTCAGGCTGCGCCAGTGGCGCAGCACGGCCTCGGCCTCGCGCGCTTTCTCGGCGGTCCAGTCCATCGGTTTGCGGTAATGCGTCGATAGCATCACGAAGCGGATCACCTCACCGGGATAGCCCTGTTCCAGCAGCTCGCGCACGGTGAAGAAATTGCCCAGAGATTTGGACATCTTCTTGCCTTCGACCAGCAGCATCTCGTTATGCATCCAGACCCGCGCAAAGTCGGACCCCGGATGCGCGCAGCAGCTTTGGGCGATCTCGTTCTCGTGGTGGGGGAATTGCAGGTCGATGCCGCCGCCGTGGATGTCGAAGGATGCGCCCAGCAGCTCGAAGCTCATCGCCGAGCACTCGATATGCCAGCCGGGACGGCCCCGGCCCCAAGGCGACTCCCACCCCGGCAGCGAGGCGTCCGAGGGTTTCCACAGCACGAAATCCATCGCGTCGCGCTTGTAGGGCGCGACCTCGACCCGGGCACCGGCGATCATGTCATCGACCGAGCGGCCCGAGAGGCGGCCATAGTCCGGATACGAGCGCACATCGAACAGGACATGGCCTTCGACCTCATAGGCGTGGCCCTTGTCGACAAGCCCTTGAATCATCGCGATCATTGCGCCGATATACTCGGTCGCGCGCGGCTCGAACGTCGGGCGCAGCGCGCCCAGCGCGTCCATGTCGGCGTGATACCAGCCGATTGTTTCCTCGGTCCGCTGGTGGATCAGTTCCTCTAGCGTGCCTTTGGCCCCCGCCTCGTGCCGGGCCAGCGCGGTGGCGTTGATCTTGTCATCGACGTCGGTGAAGTTGCGCACATACCGGACGTGGCCATCGCCATAGACGTGGCGCAGCAGCCGGAACAGCGTGTCGAACACCACCACCGGCCGTGCATTGCCCAGATGCGCGCGGTCATAGACCGTGGGGCCACAGACATACAGCCGCACATCGAGCGGATCGAACGGGGTGAACCCCTCTTTCGAGCGCGAGCGCGTGTTGTAAAGCCGGATCGCGGTCATTTCCTGTCCCTTTCCCGTGCTGATCTCATGCCAAATACACCCCATGCGCGGGGTTAGCGACAGACCTTCCGGGTGGGGAAAGACAGCGCCCCGCGCGACCTTGCGGTCAGCGGGTAATGCAGCAGCAAATGAGGGTGCGCAGCGTTGTCATGCGATTGCCCTAGCACTCTGGCCCTGCACGCGCAAGACAATCAGCGCAGCGCCTGCACCGTGACCGAGGCGGAAACGGCCGCGCGGCGCGAATTCAGCACCTCGCGCCATGTCATCACCAGCCCCCCCGCGATGACGATCGATGCACCCGTCAGGCTGACGGCATCGGGCCAGACGCCGAAAAACGCGATGTCATAGAGTGCCGCCCAGACGAGGGTGAGATAGAAGAACGGGGCGACAAAGCTGGCATCCACCAGCCGGTTTGCGCCCAGAAGCAGAATTTGGGCCGTGACCATGACGACGCCCATGCCGATCAGCCCGGCCCAGACCGTCGCGCCTTGCGGCCAGACAAAGACCGTCAGCGCAACAACCGAGGACAGCACCGCGCCCATGGCGTTGTTGATCAGCATGGTGCGCCCCGGTGGTTCCGAGGTCGCCAGCCGCTTGATCACGATGGCCTCGATCCCCATCGCGACCGCCGCCCCCACCGCCAGCAGCGCGGCGGGCTGGATCACCCCCGCGCCGGGCCGAAGCAGCACCAACGCCCCCAGCATGGCGATCACCGCAGCACCCCAGCGCCACGGACCGACCCGCTCACCCAAGAGGAGCATGGCGAAGAACATCGTGGCGACGGGACTGGTAAAGCTGAGCGCGTTCACATCGGCCAGCGGCAATTGCGCCGCCGCCGCGAACATCAGCCCGCCGCCGGTCCAGCCCAGCAGGGTGCGCACCGCGTGGCGGGTCCAGTTGGGTTTGGGCGTGTCAGGGCCTTGTGCCCAGGCCTTGCGTCCCGAGGCAAGGCGCAGGGACAGGACCACGGCGACGGCCAGAAACCCGAAGACAAAGCGCGCCTGACTGACCATCAGCGGATGGATCACCGTGCCGAGCGCCCCGCTACCCAACGCCTTGGCGATCAACGAGGTGCCCGCGACAAGCATCGTGCAGCCCAGCATCGAGACGACGGCAATCAGGATGGTCGAGCGCATATGCGGGGATTCCGGTCTTGTTCCGGGCGAGCCTAGACGCTTCACAGGCGAAAGAAAAGATCGCCCCTTCGGCCCGCTGAGCAGGATTTTTCGGCAACCGCCGCGCCCCCGTCGCGGGCTGCGCCAACCGTCGTTTCGCCCGGCGGCCCCCTCGCACAAACAGGTCGAGGTGCGGCACCGCCAATCGTGGGCGCATTTGATCTCAATCAAGGTAATGGCGCCAAAAAAACGTGACCCTGCCCCGTATCAATCAGTGCCCCCAGTATCCCGGAGAGCCCATGCGCCTGACAACCCGAACCAACCTCGCCCTGCGTACGCTGATGGTTTGCGCGGTCAATCCGGACCGGATCGTGCGCAAAAGCGATGTCGCCGCTGTCATCAATGGTTCAGAGAACCATCTGGCGCAGGTGGTCAATCAACTGGGGCAATCGGGCTATATCACCACGCTGCGCGGTCGCCATGGCGGTTTCATGCTGGCCCGGCCAGCGCGCGAGATCAGCGTGGGGGCGGTGTTTCGCACCTTCGAATCCGATCTGCCGTTCATCGAATGCATGGCCAAGGACAACACCTGCCCGCTCAAAGGCGTGTGCCGGATGGCCGGCCATCTGACCAACGCGGTCGAGGCTTTCTATGCCACGCTGGACCCGCTGACCGTGGGCGAGCTGGTGGAATGCAATGAGGGTCTGGAATCGATCCTGGCGCTGGATTCGATTGCGCGCGGGGCGTCGCAGGCGCGCTGCGAGAAGGCCAAGACCGTCGCGGCCTAAAAGGTGATGCTGAGCCGGTCGCGCATGATTTCGATGCGCGAGAACCGCTCAAGATACCCCATGCCCAGCAAGGACGCATGCAGCGCGCCCTCATTGACCAGCGCGCGCACCTGCCGGGCGGTGTGCCCCTCCAGCGTGACTTGCGACAAGGTGACCTGCGCCGTGCGCGTGATGCCATTGGCGGTGCTGGCCGTGCCCAGATAGCGCAGATCGTCGGCGTCGAAGCCCAGCTTGGCGGCGTCCTGCTGGGTAAGGACCATCTCGGTCGCGCCGGTGTCGATGATGAAACGCACCGGTTGCACGCGACCATCCGGGCCGGTGATGTCGAGCGTCAGGTGATACTGCCCGTCATGGCTGCGGCGCAGGATCAGCCCCTCGCCATCGGCGGATTGCACGGCTGCGGTGGTGTATTGAAAGTTGTCCCACAGCCCATAGGCCGCCACCGCTCCGGTGAAGATCAGCGCCCAGAGCAGAAGGTGACGCACCACGGTCAGGATGCGTCCGCGTGTGGCCACCAGCATGTAGCTGATCAGAACCGCGCCAAGGATCGTCAGATAGACGAGCCGGGCGATCTGATCATCACTGAGTTGCTCGAAACTGGGCATCCATATGTCCTTGGGGTTCGCTCAATGTAGGCCCGCGAAGGGCCTGCGCCAAGGGATACCGGCTGTCACGCCTGCGTCAGACGATCCCCGCCGCCCGTGCGCCGTTCAGGATAAACTGCACCGACAGCGCCGCCAGCAGCATGCCCAGCAGGCGGGTGATCACCATCTCGCCGGTACGGCCCAGCAGGCGCTCGATCGGCGGGGCGAGCAGGAAAAAGACAAAGGCCGAGCCGACGACGGCCAGCATCACGCCCAGCAGCGCCGCCGCCCCGCCCCAGCCGGTGGTCTGGTTCATCAACAAGATCATCGACGTCATCGCCCCCGGCCCCGCGATCAAGGGCATCGCCAGCGGGAACACCGACGGGTCGGGCGCGTCCTGCGACGCGTGCCCTTCTCGCCGCGGCTGGCGGCGGTCGAACAGCATGTCCAGGGCGGTCAGGAACAACAGCACCCCGCCCGAGATCTGGAATGCGGGCATGGTGATGCCGATGGTCGTCAGGATGCTTTCGCCCGCCAGCCCGAAGAGCGTCAGCAAGGCGGCCGCGATAAGGCAGGCCCGCAGACCCACGGCGCGGCGATTCTGCGCGGTCATGCCTGCGGTCAGCGGGATGAACAGCGGGGCCAGCCCGATCGGATCAATGATCACGAACAGGGTCACAAAGGCCGAGGTGAGAAACGCGAGATCAAGCATGGTGAGAGGCTTCCGTGTCCGCGCGTCAAAGTCAACGCCGCTGTGATTTGACGCAGTGCAGCATAGCTCCATATGGTAAGACTTACGCGAAGATTATTCGAGCTCTCATGCCCCATACATTTCTGCCCGCAGCCGTCGCAACGTTGTTGTTTTCCGTTCCACTGGCAGCGCAGACCGAGCCCGTGCTGAGCCGTCTCGACATCGCCCCGGCGGGTGCTGCCGGTGGCTGTCAGCACGACGGGATCACCGACGCGTTGTGGGCCTGTCTCGATGCGGCGGGCGTGCCGTCGGGTGGCCTGCGCTTCGCGCAGCGCCTTGCCAACGATCCGCGGATTGGCGAACCGGGGGTGGCCACCGATTTTGTTGAACTGGGCGTGGTCGATCTGGCCGAGGTCGAATTCCCCTTCCGCGCCAATACCAATGTGCAGCCGGTCTTCGTGAACGGCGCACGGGGCGCGCTGCTGCCGCAGACGCTGACCGCCGAAAACCCCGACGACCCGCAATCGCGGGCCCTGCGGGCCGCCCATCCGCAGGCCTTTGGCGACTCGCGGCTTCGCGTCACCGGGCATCGTGAATCGGGTGGCCTGCAGCGCTTTGTGCTGATGGAGAACTTGACCGATGGTTGCCGCGCCTGCGCGATTGTCGGGGCTGAACTGCGCGCGGTCGAGTTCCGCGACGGCGTGTTGCAGCGGGTCGAACAGCTGGGGTGGTTGTCGCCCGCGCAAGCCGGTGACGAGACGCGCAACGCGGCGCTTTCCGCAGGCGATCTTCAAGCCGTGCAAGTGGCGTTGACGTTGCGCGGGTATCAGCCGGGCCTGATGGACGGCACCGACCGACCAGAGACCACCGGCGCGCTGGAATCCTTTATGTCAGACAATTGTCTGCCGCCGCAGAGCACCGCGCCACAAGCCGCTCTCGCGCTTCTGGCGGCACCGGGGCCGTATCTGGATACGCCGCCTTGCCACGCAGTCGCAGCGGCAGGTAATTAAACGTCAGACCTTAAAAGTCTGACGTTTACTTACCAGCGTTTTCAACCGCTTCCACGGCTTTCATCCACAAAGCTTCGGCGCGGTCAACGGCGTCCATGACTTCGGCATATTTGCGGTTCCAGACGTCCAGATCGCCTTTGCGCCCGTCTTCATAAAGCTGCGGGTCGGCCAGCTTCTTGGCCAGCTTCTCACGCATCTCTTCCAGCTTGGCGACCCGCTGCTCGCATTTGCGCAGCTCGGATTTCAGCGCCGAAACCTGCTCGCGCGTGGCCTTGGGCTTGGCCGGTTTCTCGGCCTTGGGCTTCTCCGACCCCTCGCCCAGCAACAGCGCGCGGTAGGCGTCGAGGTCTTCGAGATACGGCTCGACCGCGCCGTCCTTGACCAGCCACAGACGGTCCGCGACCAGCGACAGAAGGTGCATGTCGTGGCTGACCAGAATGACCGCGCCGCTATAGGCGGTCAGCGCCTCGACCAGCGCCTCGCGGCTCTCGATATCAAGGTGGTTGGTCGGCTCATCCAGGATCAGCATATGCGGCGCTTCGATGGTCGCAAGCAGCAGCGACAGGCGGGCTTTCTGCCCACCCGACAAGCGGCCCACCACCGTCTCGGCCTGATCGGCCATCAGGCCGAACCCGGCCAGACGCGCGCGCAGACGCGGCTCGCCCTCATTGGGACGGATGCGGCGCAGGTGCTGCACCGGGGTCTCATCAAGGAACAGCTCGTCCACCTGATGCTGCGCGAAATAGCCGACGCGCAGTTTGTTGGACTGCGTATAGCTGCCGCCGCGCGGCTCCAGCTTGCCGGCGAGCAGCTTGGACAGCGTTGACTTGCCCTCACCGTTGCGGCCCAGCAAGGCGATGCGGTCGTCCTGATCAATGCGCAGCCCCAGACGGCGCAGGATGATCGTGTCGCCATAGCCGACCGATACGCCCTCCATGTTGATGATCGGGGGCGAGAGTTCTTCGGGCGCTGGGAAGGTGAAGACGTGCTTCGCCGCCTCGGCCGGCGCGGTGATCGGCGTCATCTTTTCCAGCATCTTGACGCGCGACTGGGCCTGACGGGCTTTCGACGCCTTGGCCTTGAAGCGGTCCACGAAGCTTTGCAGATGCGCGCGGCGCACGTCTTGCTTCTTGGACTCAGCCGCCAGCACCGCGCGCTGTTCGGCGCGGGTCTTGGCGAAGGTGTCATAGCCACCGGTGTAAAGCGTCAGCTTCTTGTCTTCGAGGTGCAGAATCGCCCCGACCGCGCGGTTCAGCAGGCCGCGGTCGTGGCTGATGACGATGACCGTGTGCGGATACTTGGCGAGATAGGCCTCAAGCCAGAGCGCCCCCTCAAGATCGAGATAGTTGGTCGGCTCGTCGAGCAGCAGAAGGTCAGGCTGGGCAAAGAGCACCCCTGCCAGCGCCACGCGCATGCGCCAGCCGCCCGAGAAATCCGAGCAGGGCATGAGCATTTCCTCAGCCGTAAATCCCAGACCTTTCAAAATCGTGCTCGCCCGCCCCTCAGCCGACCACGCATCAATATCGGCCAGACGCGCCTGTATCTCGGCAATGCGATGCGCGTCGGTGGCGGTTTCCGCCTCGGACATAAGCGAAGCGCGCTCGACATCCGCCTCAAGCACCGTGTCCAGCAGGCTGGTCGAGGATGACGGCACCTCTTGCGCGACCCCACCGATGCGGGCGCGGGACGGCAGGCTGATCGAGCCGCCCTCAAGCACCAGCTCGCCCCGGATCAGGCGAAACAGCGTGGTTTTGCCCGAACCGTTGCGGCCCACGAGGCCAACTTTGTGGCCGGTCGGAATGCGCGCCGACGCGCCCACAAGCAGCGGGCGTCCGTCAACAGAGTAACTGAGGTCATTTATGGTCAACATGCTGCGCCGCTTAGCAGAAGGGCGCGACACACGCCAGCGGGGGCCTTTGCGGATGCAGAAATTCTTGAACGGGTTGCATTTCCCCGCCGGCCCGCCTTTGGATGGCGCACACAGCCGAGGTATCCATGCACACGCGAACACCGCCCCATCTGACCACCCTGATCTTGCTGACCGGGATGGCCGTTCTCAGCCTGAACATGTTCCTGCCCTCGCTGCCCCGCATGATCGTCGATCTGGGCGCAACGGAAAGCAGCATGGCGCTGGCCGTCTCGGGCTACATGATCGTCTCGGCCGTGCTGCAACTGATCATGGGACCGATCAGCGACCGGCTTGGCCGCCGCCCGGTGATGCTGTTCGCGGTGGCGCTGTATATGGTGGCCTCGGTCGGTTGCGTGCTGGCGCAGGACGAAATGTTGTTTTTGGTTTTCCGCATGGCACAGGCGGTGATCATCACCAGCACGGTGCTGGGGGCGGCGATCATCCGCGACCAGTTCCCGGCCCGCGAGGCGGCCAGCAAGATGGGCGTGATCGGCGCGTCGATGGCGCTGGCGCCGATGCTGGGGCCGACGGTGGGCGGCATTCTGGATACGGTGATCGGCTGGCGGGCGATTTTCGCGCTCTATGCCGCGCTGGGGGCGATGGCGCTGGCGCTGGTCTGGGTCGATCTGGGCGAGACGCTGAAAACCGGGCCGCGCCCGCTGCGCCTGTCGGATTACACCTCCCTGCTGCGCTCGGGCCGGTTCTGGAGCTATGCGATGTGTCAGGCGTTCTCGGTCGGGGCGTTCTATGTGTTCATCGCAGGCGCGCCGTTCGTGGCCACCCGGCTGTGGAACCTGTCGCCGGCGTGGATCGGGGCCGGGATCGGCTCGATCACCGGGGGGTTCCTGCTGGGCGCGCTGGCGACGGCACGGCTGGCGCCCCGGCTGGGCATCCACCGGCTGATCCTGGTCGGGCGGCTGATCCCGGCGGTGGGGTTGAGCATGGGTCTGCTGGCCTTCCTCATGGGCTATTCCAGCCCGTTCTTGTTGTTCGGATTCACCATGACCGTGGGGATCGGCAATGGCCTGACCATGGCCAATGCCAACACCGGCGCAATCTCGGTGCGGCCCGATCTGGCCGGGACGGCGGCCAGCCTTGCGGGCGCGCTGGCGGTGTCGGGCGGCGCGGCGCTGACGTGGATCACCTTGATGGCGGTAGAGCGCAGCAGCACGCCCATCATGCTGCTGTCGCTGATTCTCGGCTCGGCGCTGGCAGCGCTGGTGGCGGGGATCATCGCGATCTGGCTGGACCGGGCCGGAGGATTTGACGACCTGTGAGCCACAACGCCCACCCGTCGCGGGTTTTCAAGCCCGGCGACCCATGGTAGACGCGCACGGGATTTAACCGGCGGCACGGGCATGGGGCCTTTGTCGCACATCGAGAGAGAGTCACATGGCTATCGAACGCACGCTGTCGATCATCAAGCCCGACGCCACCAACCGCAACCTGACCGGCAAGATCAACGCCAAGTTCGAGGATGCGGGCCTGCGGATCGTCGCGCAAAAGCGCATTCACCTGACCCCGGCGCAGGCTGGCCAGTTCTATGAAGTGCACAAAGAGCGCCCCTTCTATGGCGAACTGTGTGAATTCATGGCGTCGGCTCCGGTCGTCGTGCAGGTTCTGGAAGGCGAAGGCGCCATTGCCAAGAACCGCGAAGTGATGGGCGCAACCAACCCGGCGCAAGCCGACGAAGGCACCATCCGCGCCGATTTCGCGCTGTCGGTCGGCGAGAACTCGGTCCACGGTTCGGACGCGCCGGAAACCGCCGCGCAGGAAATCGCGTATTTCTTCTCGGGTCTAGAGCTGGTCGGCTGAGCCACCGCTTGATGAACGATTGAGGGCGGGGAATTTCCCCGCCCTTTTTCTATGCGCGCGTTCAGGCGCTTACCGGCAGCGACGGTTGGTTTCGCGCGTGGCCAGTCCGGTCTCGACCAGCAGGCAGCGGTCGCGGGCGTCGTAATAATAGCCGCGCGCGTAATGCATCACCGCCTCATCCATATCGCCATCCGACACCAGCCACGCGCCGCGCAGATAGCGCCCGGCGTAGCGCAGGTTCACCTCGGGATCGAGCAACTCGCGCGGCTCGCCACGAAAGCCCATGGTCCGGGCGGTCTGTGGCAGGATCTGCATCAGCCCGTAATACGGCCCGTTGCGGGCATCGGCGCGGTAGTCGCTTTCGCGCTGGATGACGCGGTGCAGCAGCGCCTCGGGGATCTCCAGATCCCGCGACGCCCGCACGATGAGCACGCGCATTTGCGGCGTCTCTCCGGGGAACAGGCGGCTGGGCACGTCAATGTCATCCGGGCGCCCGCCACCGCAGGCAGCCAGCGCCAGCACCACGAGCAAGGCCAGGGTTGTCTTCATCATCGGCACTGTCATCCGCTCCGTCGTTTACGCCGGGGTCCGGCAGGGTCGATCACGCCGATCTCATCAAGGATCGCCTCGATTCCCTCAATCCCCCCTTGTGCCTTATGCGCGGCTTTCAGCCCATCAAAGCGCAGACGCAGCGCGTCCTTTTCCGCGCCCTTGCAATCATTCCACGGCCGACCCTGCAGGGCCATGTGCAACACGTAGTAAACGATGAAATGCGGCCGCTCGCCGGATTTGAGCAAAAGGGCATAGGCCGCATCAGCGCCAAGGTCGCGCAGCGTTTCGGCGTCATGGATCCCGGCGCGGGCGAAGCTCTCTTCGCTCGCGGGGCCAAGGTTGCGCAGGTCTGAAATCGGTGTCGGCATGGGTAAAGAGTGCTGCGTGGCGAGGCGGTTGGCAAGAGGTCGTGACAGAGTGACGTTAAGCAGGGCGCGAACCGGTGCAGCCCGCCGGATACCCATGCGCGCGGTTTTGTATCAGCGGAAGTTGCGGCCATGCGTATTGTCAGGCATTATTTATTTTCAACACGTTGCAACCTGAAAGCAGCGTATAGTTCAGGTTTCCGCGCTTTGGCGTCGGAAACCTCCACCTTGTTTCCCAGCATGCCGGCGACGGACTTAGACTAATCAAACTTGCCCACACTTAATGTCAGTCATTATAATGCCTGACATCTATAAACAGAATTCCGCTTGTCGTCTCCCGCCCCGCCAGCCTAGCCTGCGCAAAACACTGGAGCCTCCCCATGGACCTGCCTTTCGACGGCGCGATTTCCGAGTATTTCAAGAATGGCGCCCCCAAGGCGGTGCGCAAGGCGATTGAAGAGGGTGCCAAGCGCGACATCCTGATCGACGACTTCCCCTATGACCGCTGGATGAAAAAGGACGACTACGAAGCGCGGATGAAAGACCTGCAGGTCGAGCTGGTCAAATTTCAGCGCTGGGTCGAGTCGTCCGGCCAGCGCATCGTCGTGGTCTTCGAGGGGCGCGATACGGCGGGCAAGTCCGGCGCGATCAAGCGGGTGCGCGAGAACCTCAACCCGCGTGGTGCGAAGACCGTCGCCCTGCCCAAACCGACCGACCGCGAGCGCACACAATGGTACTTTCAGCGCTATATCGCCCATCTGCCCGCCGCCGGAGAAATCGCGCTGCTGGACCGCAGTTGGTACAACCGTGCCGTGGTCGAACAGGTCTTTGGCTTCTGCACCCCTGAGCAACGCGCCCATTTCTTTGACCAGTTGCCGGGCTTCGAGAAGGCTCTGGTCGATGACGGCATCCAGCTGATCAAACTGTGGTTCAACGTCGGTCAGGCCGAACAGCTCCGCCGTATGCTGGAGCGTGAAAAGCACCCGCTCAAGCAATGGAAGCTGTCGTCGATTGACGTGAACGGGCTGGAAAAATGGGACGCCTATACCAAGGCAATCGGCGAGACCTTCGCGCGCTCGGATTTCAGCTTTGCTCCCTGGACCGTGATCCGCGGCGACGACAAATACCGTGCCCGGATCGCGGCTGTGCAACGGCTGCTCTCAAGCTTCGACTACGACCGCAAGGATGAGGCGGCTCTGGGCGCGCTGGACGCGGGGATCACTGGCGGAGTGGCGCTGTGGCCGGGTCGTTAACCACCAAGGGGCACGGTGCGCGCGACAGCCACACCAGCCCGCCCTGCCCCGCCAACAGCGCGCCGGTGGCGTGATCGCCCTGCACCATCGCCAGCCGCATCCCCGATACCGGCCCCAGCGCCCGCATGAGCAGATGGGCGGACGCGGCAGCACGCGGCGCGGGTTTCCAGATCACCCCGCGCCCGGCCCCGGCAAGCAACACCCCGACGATCCGCGCAAAGGCGGTCGCGGCGGCACTGAGCACAATCAGCGGCCCGTCACCGGGCGGTAAGGTTACCGGCATGCGCGGGGGCGCGACAGCGTCGGCGTACCCTTCCTCGCGGCGCAGCGCCCGCAAGAGATAGGCGCTGCCGGCATAGGCTTCCTCAAGCGCGGCCCTTTCGGGCAGCGGCCCGCGCAAACCCGCGACCGCGCGTGCGATATCGCCCTGCTCGGCGCAAGCGATTGTGCCCATGCGGCCGCCGTCGAACGGGTGAACCGGCACGGCACGTGTGCCAAGGGGCGCCGTCCAGCGCCCCCCGATATAGCAGGTGAACAGCCTCTCGTTCAGCTCGGCGCGAAACTGAGGGTCGATCAAGGGATCAGGTGCCCGTCGTGGCCGTGCAGCTGGCGGTCAGCTCTTCATAGCGCTGAACGATCCAGTTGGGCGCATCGGCGGGCAGCGTATCGGTGATCGCGGCCTGAACCTGAGCGAACAGCGCAACCGAGCGCGCGTTGTCGACCATCGGCACAGTCCCCGGCGGCACGGCGTTCTGGAAGACGATCAGCGCGACAGCGATCAGCAGAATGCCGCGCAACACACCGAAGAAGAACCCCAGGCCCTGATCAAGCCCCCCGAGCGCCGAATTGCGGATTAGGCTGGAGAACAGCGGCGTGAACAGCGCCACCAGCACCAGCATGATCGCAAAGACCCCGGCAAACGCCGCAATGATTGTCAGCTCGCAACTGTCGCCCAGAATATTGCCGATATAGGGGATCTCGCGGACCAAGGGCTCGAACGTGGGGGCCATGACAAAGGCGACCACGGCAGCAACGATCCAGCCCGCGATTGCCAGCAACTCCCGCACCAGCCCCCGCGAATAGGCGAGGATGGCCGAGACAATGATGACCAGCGCGACTGCGGCGTCGACCAGAGTAAAGGAATCCATAGAAATCCGCTCCTTGGCACTATCCCGCGCCGAAAACTTCGCCGACAAAACCCGTGAGATCCGTCATCTCGCGCAGCTGAACGCCGACCTTGGGCCCTGCTTTACCACCTTTGGGTAGCATGGCCGTGGTGAAACCAAGTTTTGCGGCTTCTTTCAACCTGTTTTCTGTCTGGCTTACCGGCCGCAACGCGCCCGACAGAGAGATTTCCCCAAAGACGACAGTGTCTGCGGGCAGTGCGATGTCTTCCCGCGCACTTAAAAGTGCGGCAGCGACCGCCAGATCCGCCGCGGGTTCGCTGACGCGCATCCCCCCGGCGACGTTGAGAAAGACGTCGAGCCCGGCGAAAGGGATGCCGCAGCGGGCCTCGAGCACGGCCAGAATCGTCGACAGCCGCCCGCTGTCCAGTCCGACCACCGTACGCCGTGGGTTGGACAAGGGGGACGGCGCGACGAGGGCCTGAATTTCGGTCAGCATCGGGCGCGTGCCTTCGATCCCGGCGAAAACCACCGAACCGGGGGCGGGTTTGCCGCGCTCGGACAGGAACAGGGCCGAAGGGTTTGGCACCTCGGCCAGCCCCGCGCCGGTCATCTCGAACACGCCGATCTCATCAGCCGGGCCGAAGCGGTTCTTGACGGCGCGCAGGATGCGGAACTGGTGGCCGCGCTCGCCCTCGAAATAGAGCACACAGTCGACCATATGCTCGATCACGCGGGGACCGGCGATCTGGCCATCCTTGGTGACATGGCCGACCAGAATCACCGACACGCCGCGCTGTTTGGCCAGCGTGACCAACTCATGCGCCGCCGCGCGCAGCTGCGAAACGCTGCCTGGGGCAGAGCCGATGTTGTCCAGCCACATGGTCTGGATCGAGTCGATGATCACCAGATCGGGGCGCTCGGTGTCGAGCGTGGTCAGGATGTCGCGCAGGTTGGTTTCAGCGCCCAGCCGCACCGGCGCATCGCCCAAGCCAAGTCGTTGCGCGCGCATGCGAACCTGAGCGGCGGCTTCTTCGCCGGAAATATAGAGCGTGTTCAAACCGTTGCGTGCGAAGGCTGCGACGGCCTGCAACAGCAGGGTTGATTTGCCGATGCCCGGATCGCCGCCAACGAGGATGGCAGATGCCTTGACCAGACCGCCGCCCAGCACGCGGTCGAATTCGGCCACGCCGGACAGGGTGCGGGGGGGCGGTGCCTCTTGCGTGGTCAGCGTGCTCAGCTGGATCGAGCGGCCGCGCGCCACCGGGCCCTTGGGACCGGCGTTCAGCGGTGCTTCTTCAACGATGGAATTCCACGCGCCACAGGCGTCGCAGCGCCCGCTCCATTTGGTATGGAGCGCGCCGCATTCCGTGCAGGTGAATTGGGGGGATGCCTTGGCCATGCAGGGGTTATCGCCTGCCCGTCCGCGCCGCGCAAGAGAGGCGCGGGTCACGCGGGCGGGAGGTGCCCCTTCAGGATCATCGGCAGGCCAGCGGCGGTGAAAACCACGGTGTCGGCCTGGGCCGCGATCTGTTGGTTGAGCCGTCCCGCCGCGTCGCGGAAGCGACGGGCGAGCGCGTTATCAGGCACGATGCCAAGGCCGACTTCATTCGCGACAAGAACCGTCAGGCCCGGACGGGCGGCGAGGGTATCGCGCAACGTCTGCGTGGCGGGGTCAATGGGGTGCTCGCCCAGCATCAGATTGGTGAGCCAGAGCGTCAGGCAGTCGATCAGGACAGGCTGGTCGTCAGGGGCGGCGGCAAGGGCGTCAGCCAGCGCGAGGGGGGCTTCACAGGTCGTCCAGCCCTGCCCGTCCCGTTGTTGGCGGTGGTCGGCGATGCGCTGGCGCATCTCATCATCCCACGCCTGCCCCGTGGCGATGTAGAGCGGCGCGGCACCTGCTGCGAGCGTCAGGCGCTCGGCTAGGGCACTTTTGCCCGAACGCGCGCCGCCCAGCACCAGCACCGTGCTCATGCCCAGTCCACCTGTACCCAGCCGCCAAAAGCAATGTCGCTTTGCCAGCCATTTTCATCGCCGCGCGCCGTCTTCGCTGCCTTGATAACCCCCGCATGCGTGACGACCAAGGCAGGCCCGGGGCCCTGAGCCGCATCACTCAGCGCCGCAGTAACGCGGTCGTAGAGTTGCTGCACCGATTCCCCCCCATGTGGCCGCGCGCCCAGAAAATCACGCATCCAGTCGTCGAGTTGATCACGCGGGATGGCATCCCAGGGCGTGTTCTCCCACGCACCGAAATCCATCTCGATCAGACGTTCATCCAGTTCCACCGGCAGGTCGCGGCTTTGCGCCACGGCTTGCGCAAGTCGGTGGCAGCGCGACAGGGGCGAGGACAGAATGCGCGTTACATCAGGCAACTCCGCGGCGATGCGCGCGGCCTCGGCCGCAAAGCTGTCGTCCAGTTGCATGTCGGTGCGTCCATAGCAGGTTCCCTCGGCCCGTTCCGGTCGAGTGTGACGCAAAAGTATTAACGCCATGCTAAAACTCCCAACAAAAAGCCCAAGTCACCCAGCACCTGCGCCGCGCCCAGCACGTCACCGGTGAGTCCGCCCAGCCGCTTGACGGCCCAGGCGCGCATCAACCCTTGCGCGGCGATCAAACCGCCCAGCGCCGGAACCAGCGCCCAGCCGAGCGTCGCGCCCGTCAGCACGGTCGCCGCGAGCAGCGCTGCGAACAGCGGCCAGCGGGTCGCGCCCAGCGGTCCGGTCATTCCGGTGCCCGCCCCTGCGGCACGCACATAGGGCCCGGCGCGCAGCATCATGGCCATGCCCGCACGACTGAGGCTCTGCCCCGCGATCAAGGCGACGGGCGCAAACGGCCCCAGCGCGGCGAGCGCCGCCACGCGAGCCGCAAGCGCCAGTCCCAACGCCAGGGTGCCGTAGCTGCCGATCCGGCTGTCGCGCATAATTTCGAGCGCGCGCTCACGCGGACAGCCCGAACCGAGACCGTCGAACGTATCGGCCAGCCCGTCCTCATGCAGCGCCCCGGTCAGCAACAATCCCGCCGCGACCGCGATGATTGCGGCAATGACAGGCGGCCAGACCAGCGCCGCCAACCACCAGATCACCGCCGTGAGACCACCGATCAACAGGCCTATAGCCGCAAACCAGCCCGGCGCGCGGGCGAAATCGGCACTCTCAAGCGCGCCCGCAGGGAGCCGCGTCAGAAATGCCAGAGCTGCGCGCGCGCCTCGCATCGCTCAGTCCTTGTTCGAGACCCCGGCGGCCTCAAAACTGGCCATATCGGTCATCATCGCCGCCGCGGCTTTGAGCAAAGGCCAAGCCAGCAATGCGCCGGTACCCTCTCCCAACCGCATGTCCAGCGCCAGCAAGGGCTTGGCGTCGAGCAGGTTGAGCAAAGCGGTATGGCCAGCTTCATGCGAGTGATGCGCGAAGACCATGGCACGGCGCGACTCGGGTTCGAGCCTGGTCGCCAGAAGTGCTGCAGCGGTGGCGATGAAGCCATCCACGATCACCACCCGGCGCTGGCGCGCGGTTTCCAGCATCGCACCGGCGATCATGTTGATCTCAAACCCGCCGTATTCGGTCATCGCCTCTTGGGGTGTCAGCGCACCGGTCCGCGCGACGGCCTCGGTCAGGATGGCAAGTTTGCGCTGAACGCCCGCATCGTCCAGTCCGGTTCCACGGCCGATCAAATCCGCGAGCGGCAATCCGGTCAGCTTATGCGCCAACGCGCTGGCCGTCGCCGTGTTGGCAATGCCCATCTCGCCAAAAGCGAGCGCGTCACCCTCGGCTTCGCGCGCGCAGGCGGCCCCATGGTCCAGCGCCAGCTGCGCCTGCGCCGCGTTCATCGCGGGGGCCGTCAAAAAGCTGGCGGTACCGGCGCCAAGGCGTCGGTCAATAAGCTGGGGATGTGAAATCGGCGCGCCCGCGACGCCGGCGTCCACGACCTTGAGCATCACGCCGTTCACCGTGGCAAACACATTCGCTGCCGCACCGCCGGAAAGGAAGTTCAGTACCATCTGGCCAGTGACGACCTGAGGGAAGGCTGAGACACCTTCGAGCGCGATGCCGTGATCCGCAGCAAAGATGACAAGCGTACAGCTGCGCATCTTAGGCTCGGTGGTTTCTTGTAACAACGCAATGGTTTCGGCGAGGGTTTCGATTTGCCCCAGCGATCCCTGCGGTTTGGTCTTTGCGTCGATGGTCTGACGGATGCGCGCGGCGAGAGTATCGATCAAGGTCAGCCTCGGGTTCAGGTCGGGTTCCGGACCTTCCTAACACCCCGCCCTTGCGTTGCAAGCACCACGGGCGACCGCTCATGCCCGCGCCGCGACACCGGGTGGATCGAGTTGTTGGGCGATGGTGTCGGTAAGATCCTTGAGCGAAAAGGGTTTACCCAGAAATACCGCGCGCGGCGTACGGTTCAGCGCCGCGCTGAAAGTATCCGCAGTGTGCCCCGAGACAAAGACCACCGGTGTCCCGGGGCGCGAGACCAGCGCCTCGGCGACCCAGCCAGGACCGTCGATGCCGGGCATGATGACGTCGGTGACGAATATGTCGACGCGGATCGTGGATTCAGCCAGGAATTCCAGAGCTTGTTCACCATCTTGCGCCTCGAACACCTGGTAACCCTGCAGCCGCAGCGCGCGCGCGGCGAAGGCGCGTACGGGGGCTTCATCTTCGACCAGAAGAACTGACGCGCCCCGCGAGGCGACCACCGGCCATGCATCACCGGTATGGGCGGCTGCCAACTGCGGCGACGGGTGAATCGTCGTAAACGGTGCGGCGGGCTGGTCAAAACCGCCCAATTTTGCCGTCAGTGTGACCGGCGAGGTAAACGCACGCGCAGCATCTTTGCTGGTGTGGGTGGTGCTCATCCGGCCTGGCTGAACCGGGTCACGGGCTTCGACGCCGGCCGCGATACCGAAATAGAGGGTGAACACAGTCCCCGCACCCTCAAAACTATCCGCAAAAATGTAACCGCCCATTTGCTTGACAATACCATAAGCTGTGGACAGGCCCAGCCCTGTCCCCTCACCAAGTTTTTTGGTCGTGAAGAATGGCTCAAAGATCTTGTCAATAATATCGTCCGGTATGCCGAGACCCTGATCAATCACGCGGATAAGAGCATACGTCCCCGGTGAAATGCGAGCGCGCCCCAATTCGCGCTCTTCGCGCAGGCGCAGAGACTGTGTCTCAATCCGTATCGTTCCTCCCATCGGCATCGCGTCACGCGCATTAACCACCAAATTCATGATCACCTGTTCCAATTGCCGCCGATCCGCGCGAATCGCGCCAACGTCGGGGTCGTGGCTCAGGGACACGGTGATGCGTTCGCCGACCAGCCGGGTGAGCAGATGGGTCAGATCCTCCAAAAGGCTTTCAAGGCGCAGGACTTCGGATTTCATTGTTTGCTTGCGTGAGAAGGCAAGAAGCTGGCGCACCAAAGCGGCAGCGCGGTTGGCATTCTGGTGGATCTGCAACAGATCATTATAGTCAGGATCAAAACGATCCCGGTTCAGCAACAGCAGATCGCAATGACCCGAGATCGCGGTTAGCAAATTATTGAAATCATGGGCGACGCCACCGGCAAGTTGCCCGATTGCCTGCATTTTCTGGCTTTGAACAAAGCGCGCCTCAAGCGACTTGAGTTCGGTTGCATCCGAAACAACGGCAACCAGCGCCCCCTGCATCTCCGGCGCCGTAGCACGACGCAGAATAATCTGGACGAAAGTGTCCTGCCCCGTCAAAGGCGCTCGCAAAACCTCGGGGCGTCCAAGTGTTCGACCGTTGCGCGCATCTTCAAGCCAATCGGCAACCGGACGCCCCAACCCTTCGACAACCTCCCAGAAAAAACGTCGGTCTCCCTCTGCCACCCCCAGCAGGGCGCGCGCGTGCCGGTTTGTTTCGCCAATGCGACCCTCAGGGTCGATCTGCATGAGAGCGACTGGAATTTCTTCGAAATTTGACGCCGCCGCCCCTTCACCTTCTTGCAACACGCGCCAAGCTGGCATCAAGACCACGTCAAGCAACCCATCCCGTCCACCGACCGGCAAGGCGCGCACACAATGGCCATTGTGCAACGTGAGCGCCAAAGGCATTTGCTCGCCAGCGTCGCGGGCGGCTTCGACAGCCTCCAGGACCTGCGCGGTTTCCGCACCAGGATCGATCAGACTGCGTGTCGCCGCGTTTGCGCGCACGCCCTCGGTATCGCGGGTAATCACCGGCATGCCCAAGTCTTCAATATATCTGCCCCCGCCGCGATTGAGCGCGGAAAAACGCCAGGCGACCAGGTCCCCAGCGGCGTCCAGACGATGAACGGAAAGCCTTAGACCCTTCTTTTGACGCCAGAATTCACGCGTGACGCCGCCTGTCGCTTCAACCTCTGCGAGGAGTGCGGCGACCACCGACGCGGCCTCAACACACCAGGCACCCAGGATCCGTACCGGATCCGTCTCCTCTCTTGCGGCTGGATTGGCCGCCCGTGGTGCACCGTTGAGCGTGGTTATGACCAACGGATCAGGATCAAACTCCGCCGCTTGCAGGAGTGAAGCGCTTAGGACTGAATCGCGCCTCTCATACAGCAGACGGGACAGCGCCGCCGCAAAAGCCAGTATCACAAGGGTTCCTGAGACGCTGGCAATGACAAGTGCTGCCGCCCCGAAGCCAGACACAGCGGCCCCTGCCGCGATGAGAGCGCCCCCGAAAGCAGCGACCAGTATCCGATTCGCGGCGCCGGCAACGCTCTTGAGTAGTGCAGCAAAACCGCCGCGTGCTTTCACCTCTGACACCACTAAATGGTTGTTGAGGATCTGCGAATCGGAATGGCGCACGGGACTGGGCATGACCCCGTTGTGGCTCCAAGGCATTAAGGCATGATTAACAAGAGGACCTTATTACCGTGAAACAGGTTTCGCGCATAGGTTTAGCTGGCAGAGCTCTTGCGCAACACCGCCAGATAAAAGCCATCGCCCCCGTCCAAGGGCGACAAGCGCCGCTCGAGAATGCAGCGCCAGTCGGGCCGGTTTTCCAAAAACGCTTTAACCCGATCTTCATTTTCGTCGCGCAACATCGAACAGGTCGCATATCCAACCAAACCGCCTGGCGCCGTGAGGTCCGCGCATTGGCGCAAGATCGTGTCCTGTATTGACTTCAACTCGGCCAGCCGCGCAGGGGTGAAGGCCCATTTCGCTTCGGGCGCACGCCGCCAGCTGCCCGAGCCGGAACAGGGGGCGTCCGCAAAAATGGCGGACCACGTCCCAGTGGGCGGGCCGGAAAGAACCTTGACAGCTGCACCTGCACGTTTGGCGCGTGCTGGCAGGTCGGCCATGCGACGGGGATCAATATCATACGCCGAAACGGAGAAGCCTTCGGCGGCGAGCGCCAGTGCCTTGCCCCCGCCCCCGGCGCAATAGTCCAGCACCGGGCCGCGGGCATGGGCGGCAAAGTCGAGCGCAATGGCCTGGCTGGCTGCGTCCTGCATCTCGACCCGCCCTTCGATCAGCGCGTCAGAGTTGCGCAAACGACGGGGGTTTGCGGTGACCTCGAGCGCCGTGGTCGCCAACGGGTGCGGTCGCGCTTCGATCCCCAGCGCGGCGAGTTCGCTGATCACAGCGTCACGGCTTGTCCGTGCCGTGTTGACGCGGAGAAAAACCGGAGCGCGGTCGCGCATCCGTGACAGAATAACGTCGGTCTGCCCCTGCAGTGCGGCGTCAAAATGGTCGAGCAGCCAATCCGGACAGTCGAGCGCGGCGGATCGGGTCAGAACAGGCAGAGGTGCGTCCAGTAGGCGGGCCTCGGCTTCGCTTAGGTCGGCTGGAGCGTGACCGACGCCGGTCCAGCCTTCTGGCCGGATCCCGGCCTCGCGGGCGAGGCCGAGCAGCAGCGCGCGCCCCGTCTCGGCGCCACCTAGAGCCGCTGCCGACCGTCGCCGCCGCACCGCCTGAAACACCAGATCGCGCACGGCCTCGCGATCACCGGAACCCGCGAACCGGCTGGCCCGCGCCCACAGGGTGAGCGCCTGCTCAACAGGGAGCCCGGCCAGCCAGCGGTCCAGAAGTTCAATAGCGGCAGCCTCGCGCGCGGCAGGTGTCATGGGGCCTCAGGGGTTTTTGATTACCGATCGTGCATGCGGCAGTGTCGCACGGATGGCAAGGCCCGCCACCTTGCCGATCATGGCGGCATGCGGCACTCTGACCACGATCAAACGCGAGCACGCCATGTCCCTGCCCCTGAACCCCGCCTTCGCCACGACCTTTGCCCCGCCGGTACCCGAAGCGCGCCGGTGGTTGAGCCAGACCACATTGCCCTTGGACTATCCCCTGCTCAACCTGTCGCAAGCGGCCCCGGTCGAACCGCCGACCGCAGAGCTGCGCGCAGCGATGGCGCGGGCAATCGAGCAAGACCCAGAGATCCATCTCTACGGTCCAGTTTTGGGCAACGCCGCCTTGCGAGAGAGGTTGGCGGCGCGGACGGCTGGGTTGTACGCTGGCGTCGTGCGGGGCGATCAGGTGGCGCTGACATCGGGTTGCAACCAGGCATTTTGCGCGGTGATTGCCACGCTCGCCGGGCCGGGTGACGAAGTCATTCTGCCTACACCGTGGTACTTTAACCATGTTATGTGGCTGAGCATGAACGGTGTAACGGCTGTTCCGCTGCCCACGGGCTCGGATCTGCTGCCCGATCCGGACCGTTGCGCCGCCCTGATAACGCCCCGCACCAAAGCGATCACTCTGGTGACGCCCAACAATCCCGGCGGCGTCGAGTATTCCGCAGAGACGCTGGACGCATTTGCTGACCTGGCCGAACGCCATGGCATCGCCTTGATCGTCGATGAGACCTACCGCGACTTCCACACCCAAGACGGGCCGCCACATCGGCTGTTCCAGAACCCTGACTGGGACCGGAATTTCATTCATCTTTACAGTTTCTCCAAAGCCTATCGCCTGACCGGCCACCGCGTCGGGGCGATCGCCGCGTCGCCCGCGCGTCTGGCCGAGATCGAGAAATTTCTCGATACAGTGACGATTTGCGTATCAGGCCCCGGGCAAATGGCGGCGCTTTGGGGGCTGGAGAACCTTGAAAGCTGGCTGGCCGGTGAGCGGCTGGAAATTTTGCGGCGGCGCCGCGCCATGCTGGACGGTTTCGCGCAGGTTCCAGGGTGGGAACTGCTGGGCTGCGGCGCTTATTTCGGCTACGCGCGCCACCCGTTTGAAACCGATTCAACCGCTGTTGCCAAACGGTTGCTGGCAGAGGTCGGCGTTCTCATGCTTCCGGGCACGATGTTCCGGCCCGATACACAAAGCGAAGGTGCCGGTGAGATGCGAATCGCCTTTGCCAACGCGGATGTCGGCGAGATCGGGCAATTGATAGAACGGCTCAAGGCAGTGACCTGAGCCGTCTCAGCCTTTGCGCAGCCTGTCGCCGGATCGAATCACACCGTCCTGCGTGATGCTGCACAAGACGCCCCGCAGCCGCAAAGCCGGGTTGCCCGGCGCGGTGACCCAGTCTTTGGCCGGGGCACCGTAGCGGGTCTTCCATTTGACGCAGGCATCATTGAACACGTCGGACACACGCAGCTGCGCTGTCCCAACCTGCAACACCGTCCCGGTCGGCAGATTGGCCTCGGACAGGTCCATATCGACGATGAACGTATCGCCCGGATGTGGTGTGGCCCTGCGGTCACGCCAGACAAGATCGAGCACGCGGCGTTGCAGGATACAGACCTGAATGCCCGGATGCGGGCTGCCATCGGGCAAGCGCAACCAAGGGGCAGTCGACCATCGTTCGCCCGGGATCCCCCCGGCAACGGTCAGCGCAATCTGGTCGACGAACTGACGGGCCCCATAGCCGGGGCGCAGGCACAATTGTTCAATGGCCGCGCCGTCCTTTGGCGCGGCCATGATATGCGGGATTGCGGCATCAAGTTCGGCGCGGGTCGCCTGATCGCTCATCCAAACCGTTCCTTAATCGTCGAGCACGGGGCCTTCTTCTTCACCGACGTGGAAATCCAGACCGTTGGCGGCGCGGATCTTGTCTTCAATCTCCATCGCGATGGTCGGGTTGGCCTTGAGATAGCCCTTGGCATTCTCACGCCCCTGCCCGATCCGTTCATCGCCGTAGGAATACCACGAGCCGGACTTCTCTACGACGCCCGCCTTGACGCCAATGTCGATCAGCTCGCCGGTTTTCGAGATCCCGTCGCCATACATGATGTCGAATTCAACCTGCTTGAACGGCGGCGCAACCTTGTTCTTCACCACTTTCACGCGGGTCTGGTTGCCGACGATTTCGTCACGGTCCTTGACCGAGCCGATGCGGCGGATGTCCAGACGAACCGAGGCGTAGAATTTCAGCGCGTTGCCGCCGGTCGTCGTTTCGGGCGAGCCGAACATGACGCCGATCTTCATGCGAATCTGGTTAATGAAGATGACCATACAGTTCGACCGGCTGATCGAACCGGTCAGTTTGCGCATGGCCTGGCTCATCAGGCGGGCGTGAACGCCCACACTGGAGTCGCCCATGTCGCCCTCAAGCTCGGACTTCGGGGTGAGGGCAGCGACCGAGTCGACCACCACCAACGACACCGCGCCCGAACGCACCAGCGTATCGACGATCTCCAACCCCTGCTCGCCCGTGTCAGGCTGCGAGATCAGCAGCTCGTCCAGATTGACGCCCAGACGCTTGGCATATTGCGGATCAAGCGCGTGCTCGGCATCGACAAAGGCGCAGACGCCGCCTTTTTTCTGTTCCTCTGCAATCACATGCAGGGTCAGAGTCGTTTTACCTGAGCTTTCCGGCCCATAGATTTCGATGATCCGCCCCTTGGGCAGTCCACCGATCCCCAGCGCGATATCCAGACCGAGCGAGCCGGTCGAGGTCGACTCAATCTCGGCCACAGGGTTATCGGCCCCGAGACGCATGATCGACCCCTTACCGAACTGACGTTCGATCTGGGCCAATGCCGAGTCGAGTGCTTTCTGCTTATCCTGTGAACGCTTGTCCTGCATGTCGAGAAGGCTCGCGGTTGCCATGGTTTAGCCCCTTATTTCACAGCCCGCCCGGGGCCACAATACAGCGTTTGTTCCGTCAATGTTCTCATCTATATGCGGACATAGAGAGAACATTTCAAGCTTTCTTTGTCGCATTCCCTATTTTTGCCAGTTTAGTTAAGAAACCGTTCAAACCGTCGGGGAAAGGGCGCGCGATGCTTGTCTTCTGGGAACAGCGCCTGGTGATCCTGGCCACGCCAAAAACCGGGTCCACGGCGATCGAAACCGCGCTGGCACCGCTCGCATCGCTGTCGGTGATGCAACCCGGCGCGCTCAAGCACAGCGATGCGCGCAACTGGCAGCGGTTCCTGCGGCCCTATCTGCGCGAGCTGTCGGGTCAGGACTTCACAGCCGTGGCGCTGATGCGCGAGCCGATCGACTGGCTGGGCTCGTGGTACCGGGTACGCCAGCGCGAGGATATGTTCGAGCTGCCGGGCTCGACGATGGGCATGAGCTTTGCCGACTTCATCGAGGGGCATCTCGACACCCCGCGCAGCGTGGTCGCCGATGTGGGCTGCCAATCGGCGTTTCTGAGGGGCGATGACGGAAGCGCCTGCGGCGTTGACCGGCTGTTTCGCTATGAAGCGATCGGCGGGTTTGTCGCGTATCTGGAAGAGCTTCTGGATTTCGCCATCGAACTGCCCGAGGTGAACGTCTCACCCAAGGGCGACGGTGCCCTGCCCGATGCTTTGCGTGCCCGTGCACAATCGCGGCTGTCGGCAGACTACGCGCTGTATGCGTCCATCGGCTGAGATCTGGGCGGAAAATCTGGAGCGGGCGGCGGGAATCGAACCCGCGTCATCAGCTTGGAAGGCTGAGGTCTTACCATTACACAACGCCCGCACAGTACGTCGTGCTGGTATTTCATCGACTTTCGCCCGTCAAGAGCACTCGCTTCGATAAGACCGCATCTTGGTCCCAAGGCGAGTGCTGTCGGGTCTTCATCCCCGACAAGCCGACGCGCCAAAGCGTCGGTGCTGGGTGGCCTCTGGCCTTCTGTCAGCGGTGCGAACCGGGCAAAGGGTGCCATCCGCGTCACCTTTCGGGGCGCGCTGGCCATGGCGGCCACCGCGGCGGCGGCAATGATCTTCGGGGTGACGGCGGGCTTAAGCGCGCCCGTGTCACACCAACCCCGTCAACACCAACCCGACGAAGGCTGCGGCCACCAGCAGCATGAGCCCGACCGCGAGCGAGCCGAGATCCTTGGCGTCTTTGGCCATCTGCGACCATTCGGGCGAGAGACGGTCGGTCAGCACCTCAATCGCGGTGTTGATCGCCTCTGTCGCGAGGATCGCGGCGAAAAGCCCGACCGCGACCAGCCAGTGCCACGGCTGCACCCCGAACCACACGAAGGCGATGGCGACGATCCCAGCCCCGCCGATCTCAAGCCGGGCGGCGGTTTCGCCCCACAGCCGACGCAGCCCGGCCAGGGAATAGCTGGCCGCGTCGAGCACATGGAGCAACCCGCCTCGCGCAGGCGTCACGGCGCGGGGTGTATCGCGAAGCGGTGCGGTCATCCGCTGACCTCCGCGCGGCGGCACGGCCCGGCCAAGTCGAGTCCGGGGTCACGAACCGAGGTTGTGACGTCCAGCAACCCCAGCACGGTGTGAAACAGGTTGTCCTGACTGACCGGCTGGTTCGCTGCTTCGGACAGGCAGACAGGGTCCAGCGCCATGGCTGTGCGGAAATCGTCGCCCAACCACATCACCATGGGCACATGGGTTTGCTCAGCCGGTGCCATGAAGCCGGGGGCGGCGTGCAGGTAGAGGCCATTTTCGCCCAGCGACTCGCCGTGGTCCGACAGGAAGATCATCGCCGGCAGAACCCTGTTCGAGGCTGCCATCAGGTCGATGGCGCGCGACAGAACGAAATCGGTTTCCAGAACCGAGTTGTCGTAGGCGTTCACGATCTCGGCGACGGCACAGTCTGAAAACTGCGAGGTCTCGCAGGACGGCTGGAAAACGGCCCGTTCGGGCGGATAGCGCAGGTGATAGGCCGGGCCATGGCTGCCGATCATGTGCAAGACAAGAACCGTGTCCTGCGTGATCGTGGCCAGTCGGTCCTCGATCAGCGGCAAAAAGACCTCATCTGTACATTCGCCGGTACAGGCCTCGGGTGCCAGCGCGGCATCCACCCGCTGCCAGCCAGCGCGCGCGGCGATCCGCTGGTCGCCGGTATTGTTGTCATACCATTCCACGGCCAGCCCCGCATGCCCCAGAACATCAAGCAGATTTTCCTCTTGCAGAAAGCTGGAACGGGAATATTCGGCCTGCGTCAGCCGCGAGAACATGCACGGCAGCGACACAGCAGTCGAGGTGCCACAGGACGTCATGTCGCTGAAATTGATCACGCCACGCTCACGCAACCCCGGCGTCGTGTCACGCGCATAGCCGTTCAGACCGAAGTTCTGCGCCCGCAGGGTTTCACCGGCGAAAATCACCAGCAGCACTGGCTCGTCTGCCGCCGCCAGCGCCGGTCCCGGGTGCGCATCCGTGCCAAGCGGGCGGGCAACCGGATCGGCGGTGCTCCATTGCTCGCGGCCATAGCGCAGTGCGGCGATGATCGGGGCTCCCGGCAGATACGCCGTCATAAGGTCATGGTGCTCGCGCAACACCGCCGAGAAGGCTTTGTAGTCGGCAAACAGGGCGCCCAACATCAGCGCGAAAGACACGATCACAGCCACTGGCCAGCGCCAGAGGTGATGCCACCACGCAAGTCTGCGCACCCTTGGCCAAAACACCAGCAAGGCCGGCAGCACCCCGGTAAGGGCGATCTGCACCACCATGCCCGAGGTCACCAGATGCCGCGACTCTGCCACCGTCGTCTCGAAAATGTTGCGCACCATCTCGCGGTCGATCAGCACACCGAAAGACTGCTCATAGTAGTTGGCCGAGGCCGCGATCACGATCAACAGCGCCGCCACCGGCTGTTGCAACCGCCAGGGCCCCAGCAGCTCGAGCGTCAGGACCGTCAGCGCCCAGATGGCCGCCCCGAACAGGGCTTCCTGCCAGAGCGAGTCAGGGAATATCTGCGACAGCCGCGACCAGAACCCGGCGTTCAGCATCACCATGATATAGCTGGCAACAAGGACGGTGAGCAGTGTCTGCCCGATCACGGGCCGGGTCAGGAACAGCTTCGGGGGCTGGACGGAGGTTTCTGTCATGGGGTGGACTACTTTCGCACTGTGAGGACTGGCCGCCGGGGAGGCATCATCGGATCATCCCTGGCCGGATCCCGGCCACGGCCAACACGGCGGTCCTAGCAAGCCAAACTTTCGACAAGCTTACAGACCCGGCCCTTTGCAATTAATTCTGTCGCCGGCTCGGCTTGGGCGCGCTATGCAGGGCCATGCGACTCCTGCTTGTCGAAGACAGTGACGATCTGGCCCGGTCCGTCCTGCGGTTCCTGCAGGGCGAGGGCCACGCCGTGGATCATGCGCCCGATGCTGCGACAGCCCGCGCTGCGCGCGACGGGGCAGATTTTGCCTGCGTCATTCTCGACCTCGGCCTGCCCGACGGGTCCGGCCTTTCGCTGCTGAAAGCGTGGCGCGCAGCGGGCGACCGCACACCGGTCATCATTGCCACCGCGCTTGACCAGATCAGCGACCGGATCGCAGGACTGGATGCGGGTGCGGATGATTACGTCGTCAAACCCTACGACCTGCGCGAATTGTCCGCCCGCATCCGCGCTCATGCCCGCCGCGGACAGGGCCTGCCGGAAACACGGATGCAGGTGGCCGAACTTGAGGTCGACCGCGCGGCCGCGCGCCTCTGGCGCGACGGCGCCGAGATCCGCCTGACCGCCCGCGAATGGGCGCTGTTCGATACGTTCATCGGCGCCCGTGGGCGGGTGCTCAGCAAATCCACGCTGGAAGAGGCCCTCTATACCTTCGATGCCGCCGTCGAAGGCAACGCCGTCGAAGTCTATGTATCGCGCCTGCGGCAGAAGCTGGGGGCAGGCCTCATCGAGACACGGCGCGGTCTCGGCTATGTGCTGCCATGACGACGCCCTGGTCCTTGAACCGGCGTCTGAGCGGGCGCGTTCTGGGTCTGGTCATCGCGGGCTGGCTTGCCACCATCACGCTTTCGATCATGGCGTTGAACCATGAAATGAACGAAATGTTCGACCAGGAGTTGAACGTCCTTGTCGAGGCCACGCTGCTGTTTCTTGACAGCACGCAGGACGGGGTTATTCCCCGCAGTCTGGGGGTCGAGACCAGCGACGGTGAGCGCGTGCTGCGCATTCTTTCACCACTGGTGCCCCCCGCCCCGGCCCCCTGGCCATCGTCCACCGTCGACGGCTATCAGGATGCGCCGGGCTGGCGCATCCTGCGCCGAACCGCCGAAGGCGCGGTAATAGAGGCCGCTCATACCACCACATGGCGGCGCGAAGAGGTGATGGAAGCCGCCTCTGCGCTGCTGGTTCTGACCCTTCCGCTGGTCGCACTGCTGCTATGGGGCCTTCGTCGCATCGTGACCGATGCCACGCGCCCGGTCGCCAAACTGGCCGTCGCGGTGGCGGTGCGTCGCCCGGATGACTTCTCGCCGCTCGGCGCCGCGGGCTTGCCGCAGGAACTGATCCCACTTGCCGAGACCTTCGACGCCTATCTGGCCCGGATCGAAGAGCTGCGCCGGTCCGAGCGCGATTTCGTCGCCAATGCCTCGCACGAACTGCGCACCCCGCTTGCCGCCCTTCGCAGCCGGCTGGAGCTGTCGGCTGATCCCGATGCGGTGGCTGCCGTGGTGACGGTCGATGCGCTGACCAGACGGGTAGAGCGGCTGCTGCAACTTGCGCGGCTCGAAGCGGGCGTCGGAATTGGCCGCGGCCCGACGGATCTGGTGCGCATCCTGCGGTTGCTGATCGACGAGTTGCGCCCGTCGAGCCCCCACCCGATCCACTTCGACGATGCGGACCTCGAGAGCCTGATGGTCGCCGCCGATGCCGACGCGCTGGCGATCCTGCTGCGCAACCTGATAGAGAATGCGCTCGAGCACGGCACCGGCGAGGTGCGCCTGCTCCTCACGCCTTCCTGTGTACTGACCATTGAAAACCCCGCAGACAGCATCCTTCTTCCCGAGACCCGTTTCAGTCGCGGCGACGGCTCCTCGGGCGTCGGGCTGGGCTTGTCCATCGTCGCGGCTCTCGCCAAGGCGATAGGGGTTTCGCTGACACGGACGACACGGCAGCAAGTGGTGCGTGTCGAACTGCGCTTCCCTCAGTTCGAGACGGAGTGAGCGTCGAAAGCCCCGCGATCCTGCGGCAGTAGCCTCGCCGCCCGAGGTCTTGGCGAAAGGATCGCACCATCAAACCCTGGGATCAGACACCTGAGCACCACCCGAAACAGAACGCCCGCCAACCAGGGGTCAGCGGGCGTTGTATTTCCATGTTTCGGCGCATTCACGGTCAGAAGGTGAGGGCGACCTCGAAAGACAGGCCGTAGCCGGAGACGTCGGCATCGCGGCCCAAACCCTCGACAAAGGCAGCGCCGGAGGAGCGAAGCCCCTGCCCGTTGTCATAGCTCAGACCGAAATCCAGGCGCAGGCGATGGCCTTCTTCTTGCGTAATATAGGCACTGGCAGCCCCGCTGCCCTCGGTGCGGCTGTAGATCCCCGAGACCCCGAAATCGAGCAGCAGATCGCCTTGGGACACAAGGATCGGAACTTCGAAATCCATTCCGAGTGCAAGCTCGGTCAGGGTCACCCTTTGCTCAGGAACAACCGTACCGGCGCTGACATAGGCATTTTGCGCGTCGCTGACATGGCTCAGCGTCAGATTGGGGATAAGGGTCCATCCCCTTTCCGTCGCGATGCGCCCCTGCGCCCCCAAGGTGGCCAACAGACGGTCACCCGAGAAGCGGCCGCTCTGTCCGGTGGACAGGGTGATGTCGTTGTCCGTCTGTCCGAACAAAAGCCGCCCATCGACAAAGAACGGATGATCGCCGATCTGGGCAGCGAAATAGGGGCCGACAAGCCAGCCCGTCCCTTCGACCGTGGTCCCCCGCGCGTCCTCTTGTTGCGCGAAGTCATATTGCAGCATCGCGCCGACGATTGCTCCAGAAGACAGCTGCCTGTGATAGCCAAGGGACGCGAGGCCATAGCGCAATTCTTCGCTATCGCTTTCGGACCACGAACCGGAAACGGCCAGCCACAGCGGTCCGTTCCCACGCGAGCTCAGGGTGAAGTTTCCGCCCGCACGCGTGACACTGACAGAGGCACTGCCCGAGTGCTCCCCTGTGACAAAACGCGCGACGTCCGGTTGGTTCTGGATCAGGCTGCGCGCGCGTCCTTGCAAGAAATGCGCGACCGCTTCGCTTTGCTCGGCCGATGTGTCGAGCTGCGCGACAGCCGTGGCCCCGACAGACGGCTCCCCCGTGATGTCGCGGGCCGCACCGTCTGCAACCGCCACGGTGACGTTGCCGCGATCATTCGGCGTGAGGGTCGCAGAATAGACCGCGCCACTTCCCCTCAGCGTCCCCATCGACGCGTTGGTGAGGGAAATATCCGACGCCTCGAACCCGATAACAGTCTCGCTGAAGGTAAAGGTCACATCGAAGGTCTGGCCGCGGGTGATCCTGTCCGGGACGCCCGCTATCGTCAAACCCGGCGTACTGCCATCAGGCACCACGACAATGGTGTTCGACGCGAGATTTCCATTGCCCGCCGCGTCGAGAACCGTGCCGGCAAGTAGCTGGACCGACTGCGCGAAATCGGTGCCCGTTGCCTGAAGCGTGTAGCTGTCGCCCGTGCCCGACAAGTTGGAAAGATCCACATTCGTGGTGGCGAAATCCCCCAGCGCCAGGCCGGTCACATCCTCATCAAAGCTGATCGTCACCGTATAAGGCGTTCCGGGAAAGCCCGGCGTTGCGGTAAGCGTCGGCGTCGGGGCGGTCAGGTCGGCGGTGTTGGTCACAGCCGTCGCCGCCGTGTTGCCCAGCCCGGCAAGGTCCGTCACGACGTTCTCGGCAAAGTTGACCGTCACGGCTCCGTCTGCGGTGGGTGTGATCGTGGCGGTGTAGAGCGTGGCGCTCGTCTGTTGCAGATCGGACGCCGTGCCGTTGGTGACGCTGATGTCCCCAAGCTCGAGCCCGGCCACCTCTTCGGAGAAGGTCATTGTCAGCGTGAAGGCCGCGTTCACCAGACCCGAGGGCATATCCAGCGTCACCGTCGGGCGGGTCACATCCGCCGTGGTGCTTGCCGTGTTCGAGGCAATGCTCTCGTTGCCCGCCGCATCGCTGGCGACAGCCGCGCCCACCGACACGGTCATCATGCCGTCGGCCGATGGCGTGATCGAGGCCGAATAGAGCCGTGCAGAGACGGTTTGCAAGTTCGAGGCAACGCCGTTCGTCACGGTGATGTCGCCAAGCGCGAAGCCCGTCACATCCTCATCAAAGCTGATCGTGGCGGTATAGGGGTCGCCCGGCGCGTTGGCGGTTAGGCTGACCGTCGGCGTCGGGGCGGTCAGGTCGGCGGTGTTGGTCACAGCCGTCGCGGCCGTGTTGCCCAGCCCGGCGAGGTCCGTCACGACGTTCTCGGCAAAGTTGACCGTCACGGCCCCGTCTGCGGTGGGTGTGATCGTGGCGGTGTAGAGCGTGGCGCTCGTCTGTTGCAGATCGGACGCCGTGCCGTTGGTGACGCTGATGTCCCCAAGCTCGAGCCCGGCTACCTCTTCGGAGAAGGTCATTGTCAGCGTGAAGGCCGCGTTCACCAGACCCGAGGGCATAGCCAGCGTCACCGTCGGGCGGGTCACATCCGCCGTGGTGCTTGCTGTGTTGGAGGCGATGTTGCTATTGCCCGCCGCATCGCTGGCGACGCCCGCGGCCACCGACACGGTCATCGTGCCGTCGGCCGATGGCGTGATCGAGGCCGAATAGAGCCGTGCAGAGACGGTTTGCAAGTTCGAGGCAACGCCGTTCGTCACGGTGATGTCGTCGAGCGCGAAGCCCGTCACATCCTCATCGAAGCTGATCGTGGCGGTATAGGGGTCGCCCGGTGCGTTGGCGGTCAGGCTTACCGTCGGCGTCGGGGCGGTCAGGTCGGCAGTGATGGTCGCCGCCGTCGCCGCCTCGTTGCCAAGACCGGCAAGGTCCGTCACGAGGTTCGCAGGGAAATTGACCGTCACCGTGCCGTCTGCGGTGGGGGTGATCGTCGCCGTGAAAGTGGTCGTGCTGGTTTGTTGCAAGTTCGAGGCCGCGCCATTGCTGACCGAAATGTTGCCCAAAGCGATCGCGCTCACCTGTTCGGATAAGGTCATCGTCAGCGTGAAGGGCGCATTCACAGGCCCGGTTGGCACATCGAGCGTCACCGTCGGGCGGGTCACATCCGCCGTGGTGCTCACCGTGTTGGACACGGTGTTGCCATTGCCCGCCGCATCCGTGGCAGCGCTTGCAGCCACGGACACGGAGACCGTGCCGTCGGCGTCGGGCGTGATCGTGGCAGAGTAGACCTGTGCCGAGACGGTCTGAAGGTTCGACGCCGTGCCGTTCACAACGGTGAAATCGCCAAGTGCAAATCCGGTCATGTCCTCGTTGAAGGTCACGGTCACATTGAAAGGGCCATTCACCTCAGTGGGGATCGCGGAGATCACAGCGCTCGGCGCTGTCACATCCCGCGTGCCGCTGAATGTCGCGCCTGTGCCCAGATTGCCGAGCTGATCGGCGGCTGCCGCATCGGCAACGGAGACCTGAAACGCTCCTGTGGAGCTGAGGGTCAGATCGGCAGTATAGGTATTGCCGCTGCCGCTGAAATTCGAAAAGGAGCCGGTGCCTGAAACCAGGGTCAGGTCGCTTACGTCGAACCCGGTCGCGGTTTCGGAAAAGGTGAATGTCAGCGGGACCACGGAATTGTTGGTCGGCTGGCTGGACGACGAGGTGATCGACAGCGTCGGGCCCATATTGTCAATGCGGTAGCCCTCACTCGTGCCGATCACTGAAAAAATGGTCATGGCATTACCCGCAAGATCGTAGATGGTCGCTGTGGAGAATAACCCTAAGCTTACAGTGCCCGTACCATCACTCGCGCCAACATCGAATGTAAGTCCCAAACGATAGACAGATGAAGACACTTCGGTTTCTGTCGTTGCTAAGGCAGAGCGAAATGGAAGGCCGCTTGAGTGATATATGCCAAAATCCGTTGAGAGATTGACGTCTGTCACCGGTTCGGAAAAGGTTATTTCCCACATCAATTCGCTTTTTGCATCGACACGTTCCTCTAAAGGATCATACCGTGTAATCGACACGACGCGTGGTCGCCTGGTGTCTTGGGCATGGGCTTTCTGGATAAAAGCACTGGTGCAACACAGCACCACCAAAGCCATCGCGATGTGTTTGAGAAAACTTCGTCCGTTCATCTTCTTCCCCTTAAGTCTGGGGCATGAAGAACAAGCAACATACCCCATGGGTGACACAGTCCTTCGACTGCGCTGCATCCATTTAGCCAGTTGCTTGCGACGGAAAGACGCGAATACGCGTCTTCGGATCTTCCCGAAAGCCGACATCTTACCGGTGAGGCTGTTTACACCGGGGGTTCTCAAGCAGCGGCAATTTCCACAATTAAAGGAAAAAGGAAAAGAGCCTGCTGGCTTGTCATGAGAAAACAACGGCTTGTGCGGCGTTTAGGTCACAGCTATTAAAACCGAAAACTCTGTTGCGACCGTTGGTCTGTAAAAATCAACAGATATTGCCTCTGGCAAACCATCTCTGTTTCCCAGGCAAGAACAACCACCCGCTCGCTATTGCTTGACTGTTTGCCTTGGGCCGAAAGCCGCCCGGCACCGTTCATGGCTTTCGTGACACCATGGACCGCGCGTGGACAATTGGCGCGCCAGAGGCCCCTAAGCACAGACCGTCAGGCTTCCCCCGGCCGCCTCAGCGATCCGCGCAATGCCGCCCGTCACGCCCGCGTTTATGCCGGTGACACGCGCCACGTCTCGGCGTCGCTGCCGTCAGATCGTTTCCGCCAGATTGAACAGACAATCGCCCAGTCCCGCCAGCGTCAGCGCCCGGCGGCATGAGACGATGCCTTCCGCGGCGAACCGCAGTTCGGTCGGCGGGGTCAGCACCTGATCGATGTGATAGAGCAGGCCCGCACTCTGGCCTTTGCTGACCGCGTCGCCCGGCGCTGCGTGCGGCTCGAACAGACCGGCGTGGCGGGCGTAGATCGACAGATCGCGCGGCAAGGTCCGCGCAAAACGCGTCTCGGCGCGCGGCGGAACGTCAGCGCCCTGCCAGATCCCGTAGGCCGCCAGAACGCGGCGCGTGCCTTCTTCGGCGTGGCGTGTGCCTTCGGGGTCCAGCGTGGCACCGCCCCCCAGTTCGCAGGTGATCGCCGGTATCCCGCGCTCGGCGGCAGCGGCGTAGAGGGTTGTCGCCCCCCCGCCACCACCGCCTTGCGTCAAGATGCTCCAGGGAGCACTGAAGACCTCAAGCAGCTTGCGGATGGCTGCATCGGTCTCGGGTGCCTTGCCGTAGTGTCCCAACCCGCAATGCACATAGTTCAGCGAACGCCCGCCCGAATGCAGGTCGATGACCAGATCGGCACGCGCAAAAAGTTCAGTCGAGATGTAATGCGCCAGCATCTCGGTCGGCGTCCCCGCAGCGCGCCCGGGAAAGGCGCGGTTCAGGTTGCCCTCGTCGAGGGGCGAGACACGGCGTCCGGCGCGCACGGCCGGGGCGTTGAGCGGGGGCAGGATGATCACCCGGCCCGTGACATCCGCCGCGTCGATCGCGCGGGCCAGACGGTTAAGCGCGACCTGTCCCTCGTACTCATCGCCATGGTTGCCTGCGCAGAGCAAGGCGGTCGGCCCCTCGCCGTTCTTGATGCGCACCACCGGGACGCCGATCCAGCCATAGGCCGAGGTGTCGACCGAATGCGGAATGCGCAGGAAATCGCTGTCCTTGCCTTCGGCGTCGAAATCCAGTCCACACCAGACCATGCTCTTGTCCATCGCCGCGCCTTTCACAGGATTTGCCCGAGAAACAAGCGCGTCCGCTCGTTCTGCGGGGAGTTGAAGAAGTCTTCGGGCGGCGCGGCTTCGACGATCTCGCCCCGGTCCATGAACACCACCCGGTCAGCCACCTTGCGCGCAAAGCCCATCTCATGCGTCACGCAGATCATCGTCATCTGACCCTGCGCAAGGTCGATCATGACATCGAGCACTTCCTTGATCATTTCGGGATCCAGCGCCGAGGTCGGCTCGTCGAACAGGATCACCTGCGGGTTCATGCACAGCGCCCGCGCGATGGCGACGCGCTGCTGCTGGCCGCCTGACAACTGGCTGGGAAACTTGTCAGCCTGCTCGGGGATGCGCACGCGCGCAAGGTAATGATGCGCGATCTCTTCGGCCTTGGCGCGCGGCATCTTGCGGGCACGGGTCAGCGCCAGCGTGCAGTTGCGCAACACGGTCAGGTGCGGGAACAGGTTGAAGTGCTGGAACACCATCCCGACCTCGCGCCGCAGTTCCGGCAGGCGGGTGCCGTGCGCGCCGATCTCGGCCCCGTCGACGATGATCTTGCCCCCGTCGTGCCGCTCAAGCTGGTTGATGCAGCGGATCAGCGTGGACTTGCCCGACCCCGATGGCCCGCAGATCACCACGCGCTCGCCCTTGGCGACGGTGAGCGAGACGTTGGTCAGCGCCTGAAACGTCCCGTATTTCTTGGTCACGCCCTGCAGCGAGACGGCGGGGATCACAGTTTCGGTCATTGCTCTCACTTTCAATACGCGGCGCTCAGCGTTTGGCCGAGGCGAGCAGGCGCAGTTCCAGCCACCGGACGCCCTGCCCGATCGCGACGGCCAGCACCAGGAAGATCGCGCCGACCACCAGCATGGGTTCGGCATAGCGGAAGGTTCGCGAGCCGATATCCAGCGCCGAGCCCAGCATCTCGGGCACCGCGATGACCGCCAGATACGGCGTCGCCTTGAGGATCGACACAAAGTAGTTGCCCATCGGTGCCGCGATGTTGCGCAGCATCTGCGGGGCGATGACAAAGGCGATGACATCGAGCCGGGTCAGGCCGATGGCCTTGGCCGCCTCGGTCTGCCCGCGCGGGATGGCATCAATCCCGGCCTTGAACACTTCGGCCAGATAGCCGCTGTAATAGACGCTCAATCCGATCACGCCGACGACCAGCGCAGGCAGCACGACGCCCCAGAACGGCAACACGAAGTACAAGAAATAGAGCTGCACCAGTACCGGAGTCGAGCGGATCGCGTCGATGACAAAGCGCATGAGCAGCCCCATCACGCGGCTGGTGCGGCGCAATACCTCGAACACGAACCCCAGGATCGACGCGCCGAGCGCGCTGGCCACCGTGACCCAAAGCGTGGTGAACAAGCCCTTGAGAATGAAGGGCAGTGTCGAGAGTGCGAAATCGACATCAAAGGTCATGAAGCCCCCTTGCGGGCGTTGAGACCCGCCGCTCCAGCATCCGTCCCAGAATGGTCGCGGGATAACAGACGATGAAATAGGCCACGAGCAGGCCGGTATAGGTGCCAACCGGGTCATAGCTCAGCTGCGACAGCTCTTTGGCGCGAAAGGTCATGTCGGTCAGGGTGATCAGCGACACCAGCGCAGTCCCTTTGACGAGCTGGATGAACTGGTTGACGAAGCTGGGCAGCATGGCGGTGAAGGCCTGCGGCAGCTCAACCAGCCCCAGCACCTCCCAGCGCCTGAGGCCGAGCGCGAGCCCGGCCTCAACTTGTCCCTTGTCGAGCGATTGCAGGGCTGCCCGCACGGCCTGGCTGCCATAGCCACCGATGTTGAGCCCCAGCGCCATCGCCCCGACCGTCATCCCCGACAGGGTGAGGCCGAAGCTGGGCAGCGTGTAATACATCACAAACAAGGTGATGATCACCGGCGACGAGCGCCAGAACTCGATCACGGCGGTAACGGCAAGCCGGGCCCACCCGCGCGTGAAGTGCTGCAGGATGCCAGCGCCAAAGGCGAAGGGCACGGCGTAGAGCATGCCGTAGAACGTCACGGTAGCGGTGACGCCGAACCCCTCAAAGATGCCCGCAAGGATGTTTGGGAAGGTCACGAAGCCTGTCCTTCAACGACGACGTCAGTTGGCGGCGCAGATATCAGCCGTGGTCCGCGACGGCGGCATTTCAGCCGGGCCGAAGCCATAGCGGCCCATGATTTCTTCCAGCGTTCCGTCCTCGATCATGACGGACAGCTGCGCGTTATAGGCGTCGCGCAGCGCGGTATCCTCGGGCCGGAAGGCGATGGCGGTATACATCGCCGCCGGGGTGCCGTCAGCCCGCATCAGGCCCTCAAACGGCTCAGCGCGCTCGAGTCCGCGCTCGGCCAGGTTGGGATCAGCCAGAAGCGAGATCACCGAGGGCGACGACAGCGTCGCCGCCTGTGCCCGTCCGGCCAGCAGCGCCGAGACCAGATCGTTGGTTTCGGGCAGTTGCAGCATCTGATCCTCGGGTACGCCGGCTTCCATCGCGTTGCGCGAGTTCAGCGTGCCCCGGCCCCCGGCCAGTATCAGATCCGGGTTCTGGACGAAATCGGCGTAGGAGTGGATGTTATGCGGGTTGCCCTGCTCGACCAGCAGCCCGTCGCCGATGGACAGATCCGGCTCGCTGAAGATTACCTGCTCGCACCGCTCAGGCGTGATGGCGATCCCCGAGGCGATCATGTCGAAACGGTTGGCGCTGAGGCCGGGGATCAGCGCGCCGAAATCCGAGATAACGAATTCAATGTTCTCGACACCCAGATGCGAGAAGGCGGCCCGCACCAGATCAGGGTGATAGCCGGTGGCCTCGCCGTCGGTGCCGCGAAAGCCCCAGGGCGCACGGTTGTGAATGCCGATGACCAGCGTGTCCGAAGACAGGCGCTCGGTCAGGGCAGTATCGGCCATGGCAGGCGCGGCAAATCCGCTGGCAAGCGCGGCGCTGCACAGGGTGGCGGCAAGAAAGTTGCGTCGGGTCTGGGTCATCTGGACGTCCTGTCTGTTGGGAGGGGGGTTGGCTGTCGGCCAGGTTTGTTTTTATTCAGCGTCACGCGCTGTTTCTTCGAGTGCTGCGAACAACCGCTCGAGGTCCGCCATCAGATCGGCTTCATTTTCGAGCCCGATACTGACGCGCAGATAGGTTTCGGGTGCGCCTGCACGCGGCAGGCTGCGGTCCCCGGAGATGTTCATCGGCGCCAGCAGGCTGCGTGTGCCGCCCCATGAGGCACCGATCACGAAATGGTCCAACGTATCCAGCGCCCGCATCAGCCGCGCTTCCGCCTCGGCGGTCAGGACGATGCTGAACACGGCGCTTGAGCCGGTGAAATCGCGTTTCCACAGCGCGTGGCCCGGGCAGTCGGGCAGCGCGGGGTGCAGGACATGCGTCACGGCGGCGCGGGTCTGCATCCACTGCGCCACCCGCAGGGCAACCGCCGAGGCATGCTGCATGCGAATGCTCATCGTCTGCATACCGCGCAGCACCAGCGAGCAATCATCCGGCGACACGCCGATGCCCAAACGCCCCAGCGACCGGCGCAACTGGTGGCCCATCTCGACCGACGCGGTGGTGATCGAGCCCATCAGCACATCGGAATGGCCCGAGAAATACTTGGTCAGCGCCTCGACCACCAGATCGGCACCATGGGCGATGGGTTTGAAATTGAGCGGCGTCGCCCATGTATTGTCGCAGCCCACCAGCGCGCCATGCGCATGCGCCAGATCGGCAATGGCGGCGAAATCCTGCAATTCCATCGTGGTCGAGCCGGGCGATTCCAGCCACACCAGTCGCGTCTGGTCGTCGAGCCGCGCCCGCAGATCATCCAGCGAACCGGGATCGTAGAAGTCAGTCACGATCCCCATCCGCGCCAGATCCTGACGGGCAAAATCACGCGCGGGGGGATAGATCGTGTCGGGCATCAGGATCTTCTGCCCCGCCTGAACCAAGGTCAGCATTGCCACCGAAATCCCGGCCTGCCCCGACGGCACCAGCACGGTCCGCGCGCCGCCTTCCAGCGCGGTGATCTGGCCTTCCAGCGACCGCGTGGTCGGCGTACCGCCCAGCCCATAGCTGTAGCCATCCGGCCCGCGCAGGCGGCGGTTCTGATAGCCCTCGGCATCGGCGAAGGGGATCGTGCTGGCGCGGTAGACCGGCACCGCCAGCGTGTCAAAGCCAGTCATATCGGCCTCAGGCGGGGTCACGCAAAGCGTCTGGTCGTGCATGGCATCCTCGGGACTCGTCTTCATAGCCCCGGTTTTACGGCGTTGCGATCTATTCCGTCCAATACTAAGATCTGATTACTCCATTCTCTCAGGTTATGGATTCCTTGCCGTGAACCAACGACAGATCGAGATTTTCCACACCATCATGACCGCCGGCACGGTGTCACGGGCCGCCGATCTGCTGCGCATCTCGCAACCTGCCGCGTCCAAGGCGATCATCGAGCTTGAGCGCAGCATCGGCTTTGCGCTGTTCGAGCGGATCAAGGGCCGCATGGTTCCCACCGCCGAAGGGCAGATGCTGCACCGAGAGGTCGAAGCCTGCTTCATCGGCCTGTCGCGGCTCAACTCTGCTGCCGCGCGGATCCGCGATTTCGGCGCGGGCGAGATTCGCATCGCCTGCCTGTCAGCCTATAGCACCACCATCGCGCCGCTGGCGCTGGCCGCCTTTCACCGCGCGTACCCCGAGGTCGCGATCACCATGCAGACGCATATGTCGTCCGTTGTGCGTGATCTGGTTGTGGCCGGGCAATTCGACTTTGGCCTTGCTGCCGACGAAATCGACCTGAGCGGCGTCGATGCGCGGTCCTTCGTGACCAAATGCGCGATGGTTGGTCTGCCCAAGGGGCACCCGCTGTGCGCGTTGGAGTCGATCACGCCAAAGGATCTGGACGGGCAGGAATTCGTTGCGCTGGCCGCAGAAGACACCACCCGGCAAGAGGCCGACGCGATCCTGCGCGCCGCCGGATCGACACCGCGGATCGTGTTCGAGACGCCCTATTCCTCGACCGTGTGTGCGATGATCGCGGCGGGGATCGGCTGCGGCTTTGTCAATCCGCTCACCGCCGAGCTGTATCGCGGCACCCAGATCGAACTGCGCCCCTTTGTGCCCGCGATCCACTTCCGCACGCTGTTGTTGACCGCGCCGCAGACCCGCCCCTCACGGATTGTCAAAGCCTGCATTGATGCCTTCGAAGAGGTCGCGCGCCAGCAGACCGGCTGATCGGGTGCCTTGAAGGTGCGGGCTTTCCCTAGCGTGACGCTCCAAGCTGACCCAGCCATGAATTTACCTTGCGAATCGCCAGCCTCTCAACAAATATTGCGGTCATGGATGACATTGACCGCACAATCATCAGCCTTCTGAGCCAAGATGCCCGCCGCGCGCTTTCGGATATCGGCGCGCATGTTGGCCTGTCGCCCTCGGCCGTGAACGAACGTCTGCGCCGCCTTGTGGCCAGTGGTGCGATCCAGCGGTTCACCGTCGCGGTTGAGGCGCAGGCGCTGGATCTGCCCATCCTCGCCTTTGTCTGGATCGCCCTGTCCGAGCGCGCCGACGAGGCCGCTTTCCGCGCCCATGCCGCCGCCGATCCGCAGATCGAGGAGTGCCATCATGTCACTGGTGAGTGGTCCTATCTGGTCAAGATGCGCACAGGGTCGCTGGCCGATCTTGAGACGTTTCTGGCGGGACTGAAACAGCAGGGATTTCTGGGTCGCTCGCAAACGGTGCTGGCGCTGTCCTCCCCGGTGCCGGGGGTCTTTGTGCCGCCCTGCGCGGGCTGAAGCATGTTGTTCTTCAAAGCGATTCTTTTGGGCTTCGCCGTGGCCATCCCGCTCGGCCCCATTGGCGCGCTATGCATCGCGCGCACGCTGCAAATGGGCTTCGCCGCCGGGTTTGCCGGGGGCGTCGGCACCGCGCTGGCCGATGCGACCTACGCCGCCTTCGCCGCTTTCGGCTTTGCCGCTCTGGCCAGTGTGCTGGATGGTGGCGCGGGCTGGGTGCGCATCCTTGGCGGCCTGTTGCTGATCGGCCTGGGGATACGCGGCTGGCTGAGTGGTGGCGGCCAAGCAACGCCCGCCACAGCCAATGCCCGCACCCTGATCACCACCGCGGCGGCGACCTATGCGCTGACCATCGCCAATCCGGCAACGATCCTGTCCTTTGTGGCGATGTTCGCCGGGCTGGGGCTGGCCGAAGACGCCAGCGCCAGCAGCGCGGCGTTGGCCGTGACCGGTGTGTTCCTTGGGTCGCTGATGTGGTGGGCGATCCTGTCGGGCGGTGTGGCGCTGACTCGCAGCCGCCTGCCCGCAGGGTTCGGTCGCGTCGTTGCGCGGCTCTCGGCGCTGATGCTGATCGGCCTCGGCGGCTGGGCGCTCATCCCCGCGCTCTAGGCTGGACTGAGCCTGCCCCCGGGGCGCAGGCTGCACGGATGCGACGCCTGCTTGCCCTGATCGTGATCCTGACGCTGGGCGCCGCCGCGCTCTGGTTCTTGTCGCAGGCGCGCAACTTTCAGCTGTTCGGGACGGTGATTGCCCGCGTCGAGACCGCGCAACCGCTGATCGCCCTGACCTTCGACGGCGGGCCACAACCCGGCCAGACCGAGGCCCTGCTCGGCATCCTGTCCGGGCGCGGAGTACGGGCGACTTTCTTTGTCACCGGACGCGCGGTTGTCGCGCACCCGCACCTGGCCGCGACGCTGGTTGCGGCGGGCCATGAACTGGGCAACCAGTCCTTTGGCGACACCCCCCTGCTGCTGGTGCGACCGGCCTTTGTCGAAGACACGCTGGCCCGCACCGATGCCGCGATCCGGGCCGCCGGATTTACCGGGCCGATCCTGTTTCGCCCGCCGCAGGGACGACGCCTGTTTGTGCTGCCGTGGGTGCTGGCCCAACAGGGCCGCACGACCGTGATGTGGGATATTGCCCCCGATCAGGACCCCAACGCCGGCGCTGAACGCATCGTGCGCGCGGCACTCGACGCGGCTCGGCCCGGCTCGATCCTGCGCCTGCACGCGATGGCCCCCGACCGCACCGCCACCCGCGCAGCCCTGCCCGGGATCATCGACGGGCTGCGCGCTCGCGGCTTCCGTCTTGTCACGGTCGCTGCGCTGATCGCCGCGACGCCGTGACGCGCCACGTTGCGCCGGGGGGCCGCCCGGCCTAAGTTGGCGCGCAAATCAAACACGGAGAACCCGATGCCCGCGCTTCATGATGCCATCGACCAAGGCGGACTCGAGGAATTCTCGGTCGTCTTCACCGACCGGTCCCTGAACCATATGTCCCAGCGTTTTCAGGGTGTCATGCGTGACATCTCGGGCATGCTGAAAGAGGTCTACAACGGCACTGCTGTGGCGCTGGTGCCCGGTGGCGGCACCTTCGCGATGGAATCGGTTGCCCGCCAGTTCGCGCGGGGCAAATGCCTTGTCGTACGCAACGGGCTGTTCTCGTTCCGCTGGAGCGCGATCTTTGACGCGGGCGATCTGAACGACGGCACCGAGGTGATGATGGCCCGCCCCGGTGGCAATGGCCCGCAGGCGGCCTATGCCCCGGCCCCGATCGCCGAGGTCACCGCCAAGATCCGCGCCGAAGCCCCGCAGGCTGTCTTCGCGCCGCATGTGGAAACCTCGGCCGGGATGATCCTGCCCGACGACTATATCAAGGCGCTGGCCGATGCGGCGCATGATATCGGCGCGCTGATGGTGCTTGATTGCATCGCCTCGGGCGCGGCCTGGGTCGATATGAAAGCGCTCGGTGTCGACGTGCTGGTTTCCGCCCCGCAAAAGGGTTGGAGCGCCTCGCCGTCCGCCGGGATCGTGGTCATGGGCCCGCGCGCCGAGGCGCGTCTGGCCGAGACCACCTCGGACAGTTTCGCGCTGGACCTGAAGAAATGGCGCGCGATCATGAAGGCCTATGAGGACGGTGGCCACGCCTATCACGCCACCCTGCCGACCGACGCGCTGGCCGGTCTGCGCGATGCGATGCTGGAAACCAAGGCACTGGGCTTCGAGGCCGCGAAGAAGGCACAATGCGCGCTTGGCAAAGGCGCGCGGGCGCTGCTGGCCGCCTATGGCCACCCGCCGCTGGCCGCAGAGGGTTTCGGCGCGCCGGGCGTCGTGGTGTGCTTTACCGAGCGGCCTGAGTTGCAGAACGGCTCGGCCTTTGCCGCCGCCGGGTATCAGATCGCGGCGGGCGTGCCGCTGATGGTTGGCGAGGGTGACGGGTTCCGCACCTTCCGCATCGGCCTTTTTGGTCTGGACAAGCTCAAGGACGTGCCGGGTACGCTGTCGCGACTCGATGCGGCATTGAAAGCCGTGGAAGTCACTGCCTGACATGCGCCTGCTCGCGCTCAGCGCGCTGGTGATGGTAGCCTTCGCCGCCAACTCGCTGCTAAACCGCGCCGCGGTTGGCGGCGGGCTGATCGAGGCCCTGCCCTTCGCGCTGATCCGCGTGACGGCGGGCGCATTGGTGCTGGCGGTTTTGGCGCGGGCGCGACCGGGGCGGACGAACCTGCTCCCGGCAGTCTGGCTGACGCTGTATCTGGTCGGCTTTTCCTTGGCTTACCGGGCGCTGGACAGCGGCATCGGCGCGCTGATCCTGTTCGCGGGCGTGCAGGTAACGATGCTGGCCGGTGCCGTGATGGGGGGCGAACAGCCGCCCGCGCGCCGATTCTGGGGCGCGGGGCTGGCGCTGGCCGGGCTGGCCGGGCTGCTGTTGCCGGGCGCTGATGCGGTTCCCGCCCTTCCCCCCGCCCTGCTGATGGGCGCCGCCGCGCTTGGATGGGGCCTCTATTCCCTCGCCGGTCGCCGCGCTGCCGATCCGCTTCAGGCGACGGCGGCGAATTTCTTGCTGGCGACGCCGATGGTCGCGCTGGCCTGCCTCCCTGCTGGTCTGGGCAGCATCGCCCCGATGGGCTGGGTGCTGGCAATCGTGTCGGGCGCCGTAACCTCAGGTCTGGGGTACGCGCTGTGGTACGCAGTGCTGCCGCAGCTCGGTGCCGCCCGAGCTGCTGCCGCACAACTGACGGTGCCGGTGATCGCGCTGGCGGCGGGTGCCATGCTGCTGGGCGAGCGGCTGAGCAGCGGTGCGCTTGTCGCCTGCGTGGTGGTCCTGGCCGGGGTCGCCCTGGCCACCCTGCCACGCCGACGGTGATCGGTGGCGGACCGGGCAAGGGGGGCCTTGCCCCCCTCTTGGCCTGACGGCCAATTCACCCCCCAGGATATTTAAGGACAGATGATCATGCGCCATTTTCTGTCTTCAACTATCCTCCAGGAGGGTTCGGGAGGATGGAAAATCCTCCCGGTTCCGCGGCTTACCCCAGCAGAGCAGCGTCAAGCGGATAGCGCGTCAGGTTGTCAAAACCGGTCTCGGTGATCAGCACCTGATCTTCCAGCTTGATCGAGAAATCCCCGCCTTCAGGCGAGACCAGCGCCTCGACGCAGAGCACCATGCCCGGCTCCAGGGCGACGTCGAAGGCTCCCTCAACCCAACCATCGGGATAGGGTACATAGGGCCATTCATCGCACAACCCGACGCCATGCATCTTGCACGAGTATTTCTGCGCCCAGAACTCGGGCGCGAGCGGGTGGCCGCTGTGGACCAGTTCCTTGATCGTCACACCTGGCTTGAGCATCGCCATATTCTGCGCGATGTGATCAACGGCGTGGTGCATGGCCGAGACCATGGCATTGGTCGGTCTCCCTTCGCCGATCCACCAGGTACGCGAGATGTCGATGCAAAAGCCGTATGCCCCGATCAGATCGGTGTCGAAGGCGACGATCTCATCGGGCTGAATGATCCGCGGCCCGCATTCCTGAAACCAGGGATTGGTGCGCGGACCCGAGGCGAGAAGGCGGGTTTCAATCCATTCACCGCCGCGCCGGATGTTGGATTTGTGCAGTTCAGCCCACACGTCATCCTCGGACACGCCGCCTTTAGGGATTTCGGTTCGGGCAAAATGTTCCATTTCTGCGATTGAAGCCTCGCACGCGTGGCTCGCGCAGCGCATGGCGAGAATCTCGTCGGGGCCTTTGATCGCGCGGGCGCGTTCGGTGACTTCCTCGCCCTCATGAATCTCGAAGCCGGCGCGTTCCAGCGCCTTGAGCCCGAGGATCTGGATCTTGTCGATCGCCAGCCGCTTGTTCTCCCCGGCATGAGCGCGCAGCACCTCGGTGATCTGCCCCGCAAAGCCGTTGGCCGCGTCGCCCCCCTTGTCGCCGGTCACCGCGTAGAAAAACGACGCCCCGTGGCGCAGTTCCTTCACCAGCGGGTTGAAGTCGACCAGAAACGGCGCGTTCTTGTATTCCCAGACCACCATGTGCCCGTTGGCGCAGACCATGCAGGCGCGAAACGGGTTGTGGCTGTTCCACAGCTGCATGTTGGTGGTGTCGGTGGCGTATCGGATATTGAGCGGATCAAACAGTAAAAGCCCGGCCAGATCGCGCGCTTGTATCGCCTGCACCAGCCGGGACAGCCGGTACTCGCGCATCCTGGCCAGGTCGGGCAAGGTCAGGCCGGCAGCCTCCCATTCGCGGAAGGACAGTTGGGTCGGGCCGATCTCGACCCGGTCATTGTCATTGGCGCTGCCGTCGCCCAGCTCTGCGCCGCGGGTTGGGTCAATCTTGCGCCGGTCTGCGTAGTGGTCCATCGTCTGCCCCCGAAATCCCTGCCCAGCCTTGCGCAGGGTTTATGGACAGTCTTGTCCAAAAGCGACTTGGGGAAAGGCCACAATGGCGATTTTGCACGATGCCTTGCCGTTCAAGACCTGGATGGACCCGCGCCTGAGCCGCCTGCCCGGCATTCAGCCCCTCGATCCCGAGGACTGGTTGCGCGTTGACGAGGTGTACGCGCAGCAGATGGCCGAGCGCGAACGCCTGCTCGCCGAGCGACCCTGCGCGGTGATGGCCGCCCTGCCCGGTTCGGAAGCGGCGGTCGATGAGCTGTTCGAAGCCGTCACGGCGCGGCTGCCCGCCTTGGGGTTTACGGCACAGAGCGATGGTTGGCGCTGCCCGGACGGACGGTTTGTCGCGTGCGAGGGAGCGCCGCTGGCGGTGCTGGGCAGGTTGGTGCAAGAGGATCTGGTGCTGTTGCAGGATGGCCCCGACGGGCATCATGTGATGACGGCCGCCGTGCTCTGCTTTCCCGCCAGCTGGACGCTGAGCGAAAAGATCGGGCGCGGCTTGCCCGGCATTCACACGCCGGTCTCGTCCTATGATACCAACCTTGGGAAGCGGGTTCAGCGCCTGTTTGATCTGATCCGGCCAGAACAACCGCTGTGGCGCGGCAATGTGCTCGATTACATCGATCCGGCGTTGTTTCAGCCGCGACGCGAAGCCGAGAAGCGGGCGCCCGATACCGAGCGGCGTGGCTATATCCGCAGCGAGCGGCAGGTCCTGATGCGGTTGCAACGGACGCGGGCGGTGCTGTTTGCCATCCACACCTATCAGGTGCGCCGCGAGACGCTGACCCCGGTCGAAGAAGCCGCCTTTGACGCGCGCCATCGCGGCTAAGCACGGCCCGCCCAGAAGCGGCGCTTTGGCGGTGGCTCTGGCCCGTCGCCCTGACGCAGCGCGACGGCAAGCCTTTCGCTTTGGCGGTCAAGCTGCGGCACCACGGGCGGGCGCGTCGATGGCTTGCCAAAAAGCCGCCCGAGGCTGCGTTTATCATGGCGATCCGCGCGGGTCAGCAGGGCGGCTTCCGGCGGCGGTTGTTCGGCGCTCGGTTCCCGTTCGGTGCCGGGACGCGGCAGGCTGAGCCGGTCCGGCGACGGCGCGGTCAGCGGCGCAGAGAGGTCGCCCTGAGCGATCAGTACAGCGGCGTCGGCGCGGCGGAATTCGTCAAGGCTGAGCACCAGGCCCCCCGGCTGCCAGATCAGCAACGAGGGCGTCGCCGCCTCAAGCACCGACAACAGGCAATGGCGGCCTTCATGCACCAGCAAACGCTCGCCCTCGTCCAGATCGGCCAGAGGAGCGCCCCGGCGGCGCAGCAGGAACCCCATCGCACGGCTATGGGTGCGCAAGGCGCGACCCAGATGGACGCGGGCGAAATCGGGCGCGTCGCCGATGGCGGGCCGCAGCAGGCCGTGCATCGCGCTGGCGGGTAGCGGATCAGGCGCGACGGTTACCACCATCTCATACGGCTCTGCGCGCAGGCGCAGGGTGCTGGAGGTCAGCTTGAGGCCGACAATGCGCCGCCCCTCGGCGCGCAGATCATCCAGCAGGTACTGCATGGCCAGCACGAGGTCCGGCTCACTGTCCCGCGCATCAAAGAGCAGCGTTGCCCCGGCGATGCCTGTCCCTTTGCGCATAATGCCCTTTCACCGCTGCGCTGACTTGGCCGCGCAGAGGGCAAGGATACCAGAGGCCCGGCCCGCAAGCGCGCCGGAAGTCTGAACAATTTTGCACGACTTTGACCGAAGAAATCAGAAAGGAAACGCAATGCCCATCGCGGCGAACCAAGCGCGCAGCTCGGCGGTGATCTGCTCGAACGCATCGGTCTGGTTCAGCACGATGAAACCAAACACCCCCAGAAAGAACACGGTCCGCAAGATCCCGGCGGCGCGGGATGAACCCGAGGACGTCGCGCCGACCGGTGTGGCGCGGGACGGCGTGCTGCCCCAGGGCGCGGTCGCCTGAACCGGGCTGGACGGGGTGGCGGTGCTGGCGCGCTGTCCCCGGCCCAGCGGCGCGGTAACCATTTCGGCCAGACGCGCGGCGCGTCCACGGGCGGGCTCGACCGCGTCATAGCGCGTGTTATGCGTCATCGACGGCGGGTCGAGCAGGTAATTCTTGCTCAGATACGGCCGGTTGTCGGGATGACGCACATCGAGGGGGTGGTACTTGGTCATAGCCCGTCCTTGCAGAGACCCGACACCATGAGGGTCCGGCGCAACTGTAGTCTATATCCGCCCGTCCCCAAACGGAAAAGGGGCGCCCTTATGGGCGCCCCTCAAAACCGTGATCCTCAGATCAGCAGCTGTAGTACATCGCGTATTCGATCGGGTGCGGGGTGTGCTCGAAAGAGTAAACCTCGTCCCATTTCAGCGCCATGTAGCCTTCCAGCTGGCCTTTGGTGAACACGCCGCCTGCGAGCAGGTAGTCGTGATCTTTTTCCAGCTCTTCCAGGGCTTCGCGCAGCGAGCCGCAGACGGTCGGGATGGCAGCCAGTTCTTCGGGCGGCAGGTCGTACAGATCCTTGTCCGAGGCTTCGCCCGGGTGGATCTTGTTCTTGATGCCGTCAAGCCCAGCCATCAGCAGAGCGGCGAAGGCCAGATAGGGGTTCGCTGCCGGATCGGGGAAGCGGGCTTCGACGCGCTTGGCTTTGGGCGATTCCGTCCACGGGATGCGAACGCAGCCCGAGCGGTTGCGGGCCGAATACGCGCGCAGAACGGGGGCTTCGAAGCCCGGGATCAGGCGCTTGTAGCTGTTGGTCGACGGGTTGGTCAGCGCGTTCAGCGACTTGGCGTGCTTGAGGATACCACCGATGAAATACAGCGCTTCCACCGACAGATCCGCATACTGGTCGCCCGCGAACAGCGGCTTGCCGTCTTTCCAGATCGACATGTTCACGTGCATGCCCGAGCCGTTGTCACCCTTCATCGGCTTGGGCATGAAGGTCGCGGTCTTGCCGTAAGCAGCGGCCACGTTGTGAATGATGTATTTGTATTTCTGGATGTTGTCGGCTTGCTCGCACAGGCCGCCAAAGATCATGCCCAGTTCGTGCTGGCAGGTCGCGACCTCGTGGTGGTGCTTGTCGACCTTCATGCCGATCGACTTCATCGTCGACAGCATTTCCGACCGGATGTCCTGCGCTTCGTCCACCGGGTTGACCGGGAAATAGCCGCCCTTATGCGCGGCGCGGTGTGCAAGGTTGCCGCTCTCGAACTCGGCATCCGTGTTCCAGGCCGCTGCATCAGCGTCGATCTGGAAGGCCACTTTCTGCGGGGTGACCGAATAGCGCACGTCGTCGAACAGGAAGAACTCGGCTTCCGGGCCGAAGAACGCTTCATCGCCGATACCCGACGACTTCAGATAGGCCTCGGCGCGCTTGGCGGTCTGGCGCGGGCAGCGGTCATAGGACTCGCCGGTGTCCGGCTCGACCACGTCGCAGTGCAGCGCGATGGTTTTCTCGGCATAGAACGGGTCGATGTAGACACTGGTGGTGTCCGGCATCAGTTTCATGTCCGACTGATCGATGGATTTCCAGCCGGCGATCGACGAGCCGTCGAACATGAAGCCTTCTTCGAGGAAATCCTCATCGACCAGATCCGACACGACCGTGACGTGTTGCAGCTTTCCGCGCGGATCGGTGAAGCGGATGTCCACATACTCGACCTGCTCGTCGCTGATCAGTTTGAGAACCGTTTCAACGCTCATATTTGTCCCCTGATTGTAGTGTAAAGTTTAGGCTCAGACCGCGTCGTCGCCGGTTTCACCGGTACGAATGCGGATCACCTGTTCGACGGGTGAAACGAAAATCTTGCCATCGCCGATCTTGTCGGTCCGCGCGGCGGCAATGATCGCTTCGATCGCGGGATCAACCATATCGTCGGTCAGCACCACTTCGATCTTAACCTTGGGCAGAAAATCGACGACGTATTCAGCGCCGCGATAGAGTTCCGTGTGCCCCTTCTGGCGTCCGAAGCCCTTGACCTCGATCACCGACAGCCCCTGAATACCGATTTCCTGAAGGGCTTCCTTCACTTCATCCAGTTTGAAGGGCTTGATGATAGCTTCGATCTTTTTCATGCGCGGACGCTCCCTCCGGGTTCGGGCTCGCAACCCTCAGACCACGTTCCCGCCAAGGCGACAATCCGCTAGCCTGCCGGGCTACGGCTTTTCCACCATTCGCGGCGGAAATCCCCCTATATCGCACATTATTTGTGCAAATGTACTATAGTTTAGGCTTCAACTGAATGCAAACGGGGCGGACGTGACCGAATTAGTAACATCTGCACAAATGCGCGCCATAGAAACGGCTGCGATTGAGTCGGCGGCGGTGAGCGGTCTGACCCTGATGGAACGCGCCGCCGGGGGGGTCGTTGCCGCCCTTCTGACCCGCTGGCCGGGAGCGCAAAGCGGCTGCGTGCTCTGCGGGCCGGGTAACAACGGCGGCGACGGGTTCGCAGTTGCGCGGCTGCTGGCGGCACGGGGCTGGACGGTGCGGGTTCTGGCGGCCGCAGGCGCGGACCGGACGCCCCCTGACGCCGCGTGGAACGCGCGGGCATGGAAAGGGCCGGTTGCGCCTCTGACGGTTGAGGCGTTGGCAGAGGGGCCGCAGGCGGATGTCTTCATCGACGCGGTGTTCGGCACTGGCTTGTCGCGGCCGCTCGAGGGCGAACTGGCGCGGGTCATGGCAGCGCTTGCGGGAGTATCCGAACGGTTGGTGGCCGTCGACGCCCCCTCAGGCCTGTGCCTGGACAGCGGGCGCAGCCTGATCCCCGGCGGCACTCCGGCCCGTGCGGCGCTCACCGTCACCTTCGGCTGGCGCAAGCCGGGTCATGTGCTGGCCCTGGGACCAGAGCTGTGCGGCGACGTGGTAACCGTGGATATCGGCGTGGGCGCATGGCGAAAGGTTGCGGGTGGGACGGTCAGCCTCGTCACCCCCACCGACCCCGCCTTTGCGCAGCTCGACAAAACCACCGCCGCGCACAAGTTCACCCATGGCCACGCGTTGATCCTGAGCGGCGGCATGGGCCGTACCGGTGCTGCCCGTCTCTCTGCCCGTGCCGCGCTGCGCATCGGGGCCGGTTTGGTGACACTCGGTGTGCCGGGCTCGGCGATGATGGAGGTCGCCGCGCAGATCACCGCGCTTATGCTGCGCCGGATCGATGGCCCCGAGACACTGGCGGAAGCGTTGGCAGACGCACGCATCACCGCGCTCTGCCTCGGCCCCGGTCTGGGGATCGAGCGCGCGGCGGCGCTGATGGACGTGTTGCGGGAAGGCGGGGTGAAACCCCGCCGTACGGTGGTGGACGCGGATGCGCTGACCGCCTTGGGTCCGGTCAGCGGCACCCTGCCCGAAGACTGGGTGCTGACCCCGCATGGCGGCGAATTCGCCCGGTTGTTTCCCGATCTGGCGGCGCGTCTGGGCGCCGAACCGGTCAACGGCCCCGCCTTCTCGCGCCTCGACGCTGCGCGGCAGGCGGCGGTGCGCGCGGGCTGCGTGGTGGTGCTCAAAGGCCCCGATACGGTCATCGCCGCGCCCGATGGCCGCTGCGCGGTCCACGCCGCCAGCGGTGCTCAGGCTGCGCCGTGGCTGGCAACGGCGGGATCGGGGGATGTTCTGGCGGGGATCGTCACCGGCCTGCTGGCCCGGGGCTTTGCCCCCTACGCTGCCGCCTGCACCGGCGCGTGGCTGCACGCCGCCGCCGCTCGGCACGTCGGACCGGGCCTGATCGCCGAGGATCTGCCCGAAGCCCTGCCTGCGGTGCTGAGTAGCGTAATCGGCCCCACCGGGTAGGGTGCGCTTGAGCGCACCGTCTTCAGTGCAGGTAGCGCTCGACCCCGGCTACGGGCGCGCGGGTGCTCGCACTGGCGACCTCGATCCCGTCGGCCCGGATCACCTGGGGTGTGTCGAAATGCAGCCGGATCAGGTGCACGGCGGCGCGCGTCTCCCGGCGCACCAGCAGATCGTCCACCAGAGACGAGGCCGGCGTCAGCATCTGCGTCTGCCCGTGCAGGATCATCGCCCGCCAGTCACTGACCAGCACCTGCTGATCCACCGGCACCACCAGCGCCCGCCCCTGCCCGACCGCCGCGACCGGCGCGCCCGGCTCGATCACCACGACATCCACATCCCGCGCCGCCAGCACCGAGGTGCCGCGCAGCTCGACCAGACCGTCGGCCGTCTCGATGAGATCCCCCGCCAGCAGAAACTCCACCGGCATCTCGCCATCCCGCGTCCGAACCAACGTTCCCGGCACCAACCCGGTCGGACGCGACCGGCGCGTGGCAAGCGGAAGCGGCGACAGCTGGGGCGTGATGGATGACAACATGGATGACTTCCTCTGACAAAAACGCGATGCTCTATATTGTTTCCATTTTGGCACCAATCAGGGCAAAATTATGACCTGCCCGGCGCATTTTGACGGCGATTCCCCCTCGCGCTCGGGGCCATGGCTTGCTAGAAGCCGCCTTGGCTTGCGGGTGTGGCGGAATTGGTAGACGCACCAGATTTAGGTTCTGACGCCTTTGGCGTGGGGGTTCGAGTCCCTTCACCCGCACCACTTTGACTACCCATTTTTCGCGACACACCGCAGCAACAACCGGTGGCCGGATGGACATGTTTTCCCGTTAGTTTCCAGCCCTCACGTCCTGTCACTGTTCCGTCCTCGGCGCAGCTGAGCGGCATTGCAGCGCCAGCCCCGGATCGCCAAGACCCGTTCCAATGGCTTCGCGCCCTGCCTTCTCGCGGACCCGCAGAGCTGCTTCCTGTCCCTTCCCAGATCTGCCGCAGATCGCAAGCGCCTTGTCATGCGTGGCAGGGCTTGCCACCATGCCCGCCCAGATTGACGGAGACACCATGCCCCATTTCCTGCCGACCCGAGCCCCTCGCCTCGTCGCCCAAAGCCTCATCCTTGCCCTTACCGCGACCACTGCCTTTGGCGGCACCATGGCCGATGTCAGCGCCCTGTGTTTCGACCGCAGCCGTGACGGTCTCGGGATCCGCGCCACGCTTGAGCAAGAGGGCTGGCACCAAGCCGTGGTCGATCGCGACGGCCGCTACACGGACCTCGCCACCGCGCTGGTGCTCGAGATCACCGACGAGGGTGCCGATCTTGACGAGCGCTTCGCGCGCGCCCCCCAGTTGGCGGGGAATTTTGAGCAAATGGTCCTCTCTGGTGCGGCGCGTGTCTATGAAAAGGACGCAGCACTTCTGTTTGTGGCGATGCGCCCCTTGCTCGAGGGTGGCGAACAGGTGACCTGCATTCTCGGCATGCCGCGCGACCCCGAGACAGACGCGCTGATGGAGCAGCACGGCGGGGCACAGGACGATGCCGACACCGGCCAGCTGAGCCGCCGGGTGATCGAGGACGACGATGCAGGCACCCGGTCGATGCGCCTTTGGTCGCGGCTTACGCACGAGCCGTCGCCGACGCCGCTGACCGACCTGTTCTACATGGAACGCCTGACGCCCCAGGGTTGAGCGGGGCGCACTGCCAGCCCCTTCCGTCATTGCTGCCGGTTCACGCAAGAAGGATAAAGATGAAAACGCATACGCTTTTGCTCGCCGCTGCCCTGTGCCTCGGCCCTCTGCCCGCCGCCGCGCAGATCACCGTAACCGCCGCGCCCGAGGTTTCGGCCCTGATGGCCGATTGCACGCCGACGACAGCGCAGGGCGCAGAGATTATCGACGGTCTCTACGCGCGCGGGTGGGTCGAGCCCGACACCGCCGAGCGTCGCGCCGCTCTCACGACACTCGCCGCGGCGCATCTGTGGTCTTTCCTGCCGGACCGCACGCCCGAGGCGCAGATCGAGCTTCTCGACTCGCTGACCGCCGCGGTCGAACGCACGCTCGACAGCGGCGGCACGCTGTTGATCAAGGGCAATGAACGCGCGTTGATCCTGTGGGACGGCGACAGCCTTTCGTGCCTGTGGGCCGGGCCACAAACTCAGGCCATCGATACGCTCGCGGTCCAGCTCGGCGGCCCGCTGCCGGCGAGCGAGGGTGCCACGACGCGCGCCATCAACCAGCGGCTCGAGGCCGGGGGCCGGAACTGGCAACGCCGCATGGCCGTCGGACGCACACCCGTCACGGCGCTGCCGCCCGTGGCCGTCGCGCAGGCCATCACAGACGCCGCACGGCTGGATCGATCACCTGAGTGAACGGCGCGCCAAGCGGTATGCGGATAATGCGCTGTCGCGGCACAATCGTCAGCGACCGTGCCGGCGACGCGCTCAGTTAAAGTACCAGTTCAGCCGCAGGCTGACGACAGACGCATCGCCATCAATACGCAGCTGTTCCGCGAAGCCAATCTGCGAGACAGTCCCCGCTTCTTCGCTCGAGCCAAAGCGCGTGTTGCGATAATTGACGCCAATCGACATCTGGTCGTTCACTTTATAATCCACGCCAAGCCCAAGAACGAGCCCCGGCCGCGAGGACGCCAGATCAAGCGTGCAAGGCCCCATGGAGCAATACGGCGCACGATTGGTGACCTGGCGATCAGCCCATGCCAAACCAGCTTCGGCATAAACCAGCCAATTACCGGTCGCCTGACCAATCTGCCCGGTGACCGTCAGCATTGGGCCGAACTGGGTCTGAAAAGTTTCGCCGGATGTGTAGGGATTCTCGGCGAGGCGATCATGGCCAAGCTCGGTAACACCGATTTCCCAGCCAAGCACCAGACCATTGTCCCGCTGAAAACGCTGGCCGACGTGCAACCCGTAGCTTGTGCCGTTTTCGGCGGCGGAATAGCCAGCATTCGGCGGCACGAACAGGCTTGTGCCCATGGCCGTCCAATCGACGTCGCTCTCCGCGTAACCCGCGCTCAGGCCTGCGTAAGTGCCTGACCAGTCCTGCGCAGAGACAGGGGCCGCGACGCATAGCAGGGCGCAAGCGGCGACGGCGACGGGGCGACTGGGAACAGGCATAGACGTCTCCAAATGGACAATTGATTCGTTGCGACAGGCAATGCAAGACGCGCGAAACCTAGACAAAGAAGGGAGAAAAGGACAACCGATAATATTTCTCGGCCATAAATGCCCCAAATTGATATCAAGGGATTAAACCCCCGCCGATCTCAACCACCACAGCAGTCTCCTTCAATCGAGAGGCGTGTTAACGAGGCAAATTGCGGGAACGGTGCCGATAAAACCCGACCCGCCGCAAACGCCTGTGCATTCCAACGAATCAAAACTGGCCCACCCGCCCCTTTCTGCACGCAAATATCGTCAGGACCAAAACGCGCGCGTTGAGGGCACGTCGGTCAGGATAAGTGCCCCTCCCCTCTCTCAGCGCGAGCGCGGGGTGTGACAGGACCTCATGCTGACAGCCAGCCCTTTGGGAGCACGGTCGCTCGGCTGCCTGCTGTCCGGCGGCCCTCGCTGCACCCCACCGGCCAAAGGCTAGCGTCACGACGCCAATGGACAGCCGCCAGCACCATGGACCGCTCTGCGGCGTCGTGTATCCTTCGCGCGGGCACCCCGCCCGATTGGAGCACACCCATGCGGAGCTTTTTGAGCGCTCTTACCTGTCTTGCCCTGCTGCTGCCCGGCGCGGTGCAGGCGGCCAGTTTTGACTGCACGCTGACCACGCTCACCCCCAACGAACAGGTGATCTGCCAGAACCGCGACCTCAACGATCTCGATGTCGAGATGGCCACCATGTACCGGCTGCTCTCGGGCCTGTTCGCAATGGGCATGCGCGGCGCAATGCACGACGATCAGAGTGCCTGGTTGCACGAGCGTATGGCCTGCGGCGCCAATGCTGCCTGCATCCGCGACGCCTACACCCGGCGCATTCGGGCGTTGCAGGCGGTCTACGACGGCATCGACCGCCCGATCTGAGGCAACGATGCGCTGTCAGCGCCTTTCGAACCGGTCCGCAGCAGGGCGCGCCCGGAAACAAAGCGTGGCACAAACCGCACAGTTTCGGCTCTTGCAACAGCGCAGCGGGAACCCGTTGAGCCGGGTTCCCTTGACGCGCCCCAAATCGCGCTACCATTAGGTCAACACTACTGTCCCTTAGGAAGCGATCTCGTTGCGTACTTACCCTATCCCCTTTAACGAAGAAGCCCGTTTGCGGTCTGTTTTCGCCGTACCCGGCCTCGGGTCGGACAATGACGCCTTGTTCGAGGCGATCTGCGAAGCCACCCGAAAGCTGCTGGATTGCCCCGTAGCGCATATCAGCATCCTTGAAGACGATACCCAATGGTACAAATGCGTCGTCGGCATGGATCTTAACCGCATGCCGCGGGAAATGAGCTTTTGCGCTTATACGGTCATGACCAGCGATCCGCTCGTTGTCCCCGACCTGTCCGCCGATCCCCGCTTCAAGCGTCACCCGATGGTGGCTCCGGGCGGTCCGCAGGCCCGGTTTTACGCCGGTGTGCCGCTGGTTCTGACCTCGGGCCAGCGGCTGGGCAGTCTCTGTGCGCTCGATCTCAAGCCGCATGAAAGCCCCTCCGAAGCCCCGATCGCCATCCTCGCCGATCTGGGACGGGCCGTTGTCGCAGCACTGGAAGCGGCCCCGCCGCAGCCCGCTGCCCTTACCGAGGATCTGTCGGCCAAGCAGGCCTTCATTGCCCTGATCGGCCATGAACTGCGTACACCGCTGACCATCCTGTTTGGCAGCCTGCGCCTGCTCGAAATGCACGAAGGCGAGCCCGCGAACCCACGCCTGACCCATGCCGCGCGCAAATCCGTCGAACATCTGATGGCACTGGTCGAGACGATCATCCATTTCAGTGATGCCACGACGGGCGAGGTGCAGCTGAACGAGCAACTGTGTGACCTGTCCGAGCTGTTCGCGGCCATCGAGGGCATGACGCTGCCGGGTGCCTCGGGTGCTTTGAAAACCATTAAGCGCGATCCGGATTCCGTGTCACTGCGTGTTCAGCTTGATCCCGACCATATGAAAACCGCCCTGAATGCCATGGCGCTGAACGCCATCAACCACGGCGGCGACCAGATCAGCGTCGGTGCGCAGCTGGATGACGACGGTAATCTTGAGCTGTGGGTCTCCGACAACGGGCGGCTGGAAGATCACGTCGATCTGGCGCGGCTCTATGAGCCCTTCGTGGTGGGCGGCGCCATCAAGAACCGTGACACGCGCGGCGGTCTGGGGCTGGGCTTGCCGCTGACCCGCAAGCTGGTCGAGCTGCACGGCGGCGACTTTCTGGTACGCACCACCGACACCGGCACGCGCGCGGTCATCCGCCTGCCCGTCTGGCGCACCGAGATCCCCGAACCCGCCACCGCGCGCCGGGCGTGAAACCAACAAAGGCGCGCCCGGCCCCCGGCCGGTCGCGCTCTCAACCGCTCATGATGCGGCGTGGAACTGTCAGGGGCACCTTCACGGCTTCGCGTACCTTTTCGCGAAAGGCCGGATTTACCACACCGCGATACGGGCCGACGATAGCGGCAGCCAGCCGTCCCTCAAGCAAAAGCGCTGATGTACGCACAAGGCCCCCAGCTCGCGACAGTCAGGACAGTCGGCTGACCGCGCGCCACAATCCCAGTCCCCAAATCGTCTTGCGGGTTTTCAGTGGGGAAGCTGCGACGCCGTGCCCGAAGGCCAAGAGCCCACAACGCGTGCTTGGCCCTTGTTTCAGACCGCCCGCCATGCTCTGCCTGCGGCGTGAACCAAGGACGAATGCCATGAAACGCTGGATCGACACGATGGACCTGGCGCTGAGCGCCCTCACGGCGCTGGGGCTGATCGTGGCCGCGCTGGCGCACTGGACACCGATGCCCGACGGGTTTGGCCCGCCCGCCCTGATCCTCGCCTATCTGGCCGGTGGGGTGCCCGCGACGCTGACGGCGGGGCGTGAACTGTGGCGCGCGCGTGTGTTCGACATCGACCTGCTCATGGTCGTCGCCGCGCTGGCCGCGCTCTCGGTCGGGGCCGCGATCGAGGGGGCGGTGCTGCTGACGCTCTTCTCGCTGTCGAACACGCTGGAGCATCGCGCCATGGGCCGCGCCCGCCGCGCGGTCGAGGCGCTGATGGCGCTGCGCCCGGATACGGCCCTGAAGCGCGAAGGCGACGCGCTGCGCGAGGTCGCCGTGGCCTCGCTGATCCCCGGCGACACCGTCGTCCTGCGCCCCGGCGCGCGGGTGCCGGTGGACGGGGTGATTGCCTCGGGCGATGGCGCGCTGGATGAAAGCACGATCACCGGCGAGTCGATGCCCGTTCACAAAGCCGCCGGAGACCCGGTGTTCGAGGCGACGGTCAATCTGGACGGCGTGCTCGATGTGACCGTCTCGCATGGCACAGCCGAGTCAACCGTGGCCCGGATGATCGCGCTGGTCACCGATGCGCAGGCGGCCAAGGCCCCGTCCGAGCGGTTCAGCGCGTGGTTTGGCCAGCGCTATACTGTGGCGGTACTTCTTGGCGCGTCGCTGGCCTTGGGCGTCTTCCTGCTGCTGGGCTGGAGCTGGGACGACGCGCTTTACCGTTCCGCGACGCTGCTGGTGGCGGCCAGTCCCTGCGCCGTGGTGATCTCGGTCCCCGCCGCGATCCTGTCGGCGCTGTCGGCAGCGGCGCGGGGCGGCGTGTTGTTCAAGGGCGGCGCGGCGCTGGAAACCTTGGCCGAGGTGCGCGCTTTTGCGTTCGACAAGACCGGGACGCTGACCACCGGCAAGGCCGAGGTGACAGGGGTTTGGGCGGCGGGCGACGAAGACGCGTTTCTGTCGACTTTGGCAGGGCTTGAGGCGCATTCAGAGCATCCCATTGGCCACGCGTTGCGCGCCGAGATGACGCGGCGCGGATTGACCATCGTCGCGGCGCAAAACGTCCATGCCGCGCCCAGCGAGGGCATTCTGGGCGAGGATGCGCAGGGCGCGCTCTGGGCCGGCAACGCCCGCATGGCGGCGCGGATGGGGGCGGATGTGACCCGGCCTGCGGTCACGGCACTGGCCGACGGCGCACAGACGTTAATCTATGCGGGACGCGGGGCCGAGCTGTTGGGCGCGGTCACGGTGGCCGACCAGCCGCGCCCCAGCTCGCGCGCCGGGCTGGCGGCGCTGCGCGCGGGCGGCATATCCGAGCGCGCGATGATGACCGGTGACCGCAGGGCCGTGGCGCTCAGGATCGGGGCGGATCTGGGGCTGGAACCCGATGAAATCCACGCCGACCTGCTGCCCGCCGACAAGGTGGCGCTGGTCGCCGCGATGGCGGCGCGGGGCAAGGTGGCTTTCGTCGGCGACGGGGTGAATGACGCGGCAGCGCTGGCGCGGGCCGATGTCGGCATCGCGATGGGCGCGGCAGGGTCCGAGGTGGCGTTGCAGGCCGCCGATGTGGCACTGCTGTCCGACGACATGACCCGTCTGGCCGAGGCGCATCGCCTTGCGCGGCGCACGGCGCGGATCGTCAAGCAGAACCTGATCTTCGCGCTGGGGGCGATGGCGGTGCTGGTCACCGGCGGACTTTTCTTCGAACTGCCGCTGCCTCTGGCGGTGATCGGGCATGAGGGCGGGACGGTTCTGGTGGTGCTCAACGGGTTGCGGCTGCTGGGCGATCCGATCCGCGCCGACCGGTCGCACAATCGCCGGTAGAACGTACGTTTTATTGGAAAAATCCCCTCGCCGCGCGGAACTTTTTGCAGTCCATCAACGTTGTGTTCAACGTTTTGCGACTCTCAATTGTGAAACGCTTTGAAAGCCAAGGTGCACAAAGGGTCGGCCTATTTTGACGCGTCTCTCTTTTCGACACGATCTGCGTCAGCAGACGCAGGCCCAGCACGTGGCAACCGAGCACGGCCTCGCCCGTTTCACCGCCGCTCCGATCGAACACCTGCTGTGGTTTCTGGCGACCCAGCGCGCCGGGTTGTGGGCGGTTTTTTGCAGCGCTGACCCTGGGGCACTGATCTGCACGCCCGTGCTGCGGGATCTGATCGCTCGTCTCGATGCCGATCTTGCGGCCTGCGGGACAACTGCGCACCCGGCGCAGCCGTTGCGGGGGCTTGACCCGCTGGCGGTCGATTACCTGATCCTCGGCTCGCGGCTGGGCACCGAGGTGCTGCGCCGCCAGATCTTTGGCGATCATCCGCCCGGCGCCATCCCGACCTATTTCCAGCTGTCGCCGCAGCCCGACCTGTGGCGCGCGCATTGCGCGGCGCTTGACGCCCTTGATCCGGCGTCGCCCCGCGCGGCGGCGGTCATCGCCGATACCAACACCGCCTTCTCGCTGTTTCAGCAGGCCGCGCGCCTGCAAGACGCCCCTGAAAAAGTTGCTGCTCTATGATCTCTCCCACCCCCTCTGTCGATCTGACCAACTGCGACCGCGAGCCGATCCACCAGCTGGGCCGCGTGCAATCTTACGGCGCGTTGCTGGCTGTCTCATCCGACTGGATCGTGCAGCATGCCTCGGCCAACCTGCCCGATATTCTGGGGGTTGAGGTTGAGCAGGCGCTCGGCGCGCCGCTGACGGCGCTGATCGTGTCCGACGGCTTCGCCCGCATCCGTGAGACCCTGCGCAGCGTGCAGTCTCCCGATGGCGTGGTGCGGCTGTTTGGCGTGGTTATGCGCGCCAATGGCCGGGCGTTTGACGTGTCGATCCATCAATCCGGCACGCATCTGATTGTCGAGTTTGAGCCCAAGCGCGCCGCCAGCGGTCGTGACGTGATGTCCGAGGTTTACCCCCAGATCGCCGCCGTCCGCCGCAATGGCAGCCTGCGCACGCTGGCGATGGACGCGGCGCGCGGATTGCAGGCGCTGTCGGGCTTTGACAGCGTGATGGTCTATCAGTTCCAGCCTGATCATTCGGGAAAGGTCATCGCCGAGGCCCGCCTGGACGGGCGGCAGAAATATGACGGGATGATGTTCCCGGCCTCGGACATTCCGGTACAGGCCCGCGCGCTCTATCAACGCTCGCTCTTGCGGCTGATCGCCGATGTCAGCGATCCCGGCAGCCCGATCCATCCGGGTATTGACCTGTCGGGCCGTCCGCTTGACCTGTCGCTGGCCGTGACCCGCGCCGTGTCACCGATCCATATCGAATATCTGACCAACATGGGCGTTCAGGCCTCGATGTCGGTGTCGATCATGAAAGAGGGCAAGCTGTGGGGCCTGTTTGCCTGCCACCACCACAGCCCGCGCTACATCGACTACGAGCGCCGCACCGCGATCGAGATGTTCGGGCATATCTTCTCGTATGAGCTGACCAGCTTCGAAGACCGCGCCCGCAAGGAGGCCGAGCAACAGACCGGCCGCCTGCAGACCCTGTTGATGAGCCATATGGCCGATGGCCGCGCGCTGTCGGAAAGCCTGCTGTTTGCGTCCGAGGATATTCGCGGCGTCATCCCGCATGACGGCCTCGCGCTGATCGAAGATGGCACCTACAGCGCCACCGGCACCGCACTCAGCGAAGAAGAAGCCCGCGCGCTGGCCCGGTTTCTGGACCGCTCCATCGGCTCGGGCGTGTTCGCCAGCGAGTGTCTGGGCAAGGTGCATGACACGGCGCGCGATTATCAGGACCGGGTCGCGGGCATTCTGGCGATCCCGATCTCCAAGCGCCCGCGCGACTATCTGCTGCTCTCGCGCCGCCCGGTGCATGAGACCATCGACTGGGCAGGCGATCCGTCCAAGCCGGTGACCGTAGGCCCCAACGGCGTCCGCCTGACCCCGCGCAAAAGCTTCGATGTCTGGCGCGAAACGGCTCAGGGGCGCAGCGCGCCGTGGACGGGCCAGCAGGTTCACGCGGCTGAGATACTGCGCACGGTGCTGCTGGAGATCTTCCTGAAGATCACCGAGGCGACCAGCCTCGAGCGCAAGCGCGCGCAAGAGCAGCAAGAGCTGCTGATCTCCGAACTGAACCACCGGGTGCGCAACATCCTCAACCTGATGCGCGGACTGCTGGCACAGTCGCGGTCCTCAGCCCGCACGCTGGAGGAGTTCACCGACAATCTGGACGGTCGCATTCAGTCGCTGGCCCGCGCCCATGACCAGCTGACCGCCGAGCATTGGGAGCCCAGTTCGCTGATCTCGCTGATCACCTGCGAATTTGCCGCCTATGCCGACGACAAGACAGAACGGGTGCACATCACCGGCCCCGACGCGATGATCACCCCGCGGGCCTATACGACGATGGCGCTGGTGCTGCATGAGATGGCGACCAACTCGATGAAATACGGCGCGCTCTGCGACAGATCGGGGCGCATCCAGATCACGCTGGGCACCGACAGTTCGGGCGGGTTGCTCATCGATTGGGTCGAGCGCGGCGGTCCGCCGGTGTCGCCTCCCAAGCGGCGCGGCTTTGGCTCTACGATCATCGAAAATTCCATCCCGCACGAGCTGCGCGGCGATGCGCAGATTGCCTATCGGACGTCGGGGGTCGAGGCGCAATTCCGCCTGCCCCCCACCGCGATCAGTGAAATCCGCACCACCGAAACCGTACCCGCCGGCCCGCCGGCCGTTGACCCCGCGCGCACGGCCGGCATCTCCGGCAGGGCGCTGGTGCTTGAGGATACCTTGATCATCGCCATGGACGCGGCAGGCATCCTTGAGGATCTGGGTGCGTCTGAAGTCAAGATCGTCGCCAGCGTCGCCGCCGCGCTGGACTGGATCGCGAATAACCCGGTCGATCTGGCGCTGCTCGATGTCAATCTGGGTGAGGAACAGTCGGTCCCGGTGGCCGAAGCCCTGCATGCCAAGGGCGTGCCCTTCGTGCTGGCTACCGGCTATGGCGCCTCGGCCGAACTGGCCGAGGTCTATCCGCCCTGCCCCATCGTGCAAAAGCCATTCTCGGCCGCCTCGATCAAGGCGGCGTTTACCCGGGACGAACCCGGCGCGTGAGGGGCCCCACGCGCCGGTCTTGCCGCCTCAGAACCGCGTCCAGGGGTTGATCCCCTGACGCTTGAGCGCGCGGTACATCAGGAACATGTAGTACAGATCCGCCACGAAGATCGCGGCAATGAAGGTGATCACGAAGGCCCCGTCATCGGCATGGGTGATCGTATAGATAATCCCGCCGGTCATCGACGAGCCGATCCACTTGGCCCAGGCGATGGTAAAGCTCTGCCCGTCGGTATTGCCGCGCATGTAGTACATCGCGATGAACGAGATCGACATCAACGCGTTCTGGATGAAGGCGATAACCTTGGCGCCCTCGATCTGGTCGTTGTTGAAATACAGCGTGAACTGGCGCAGGAAATTGCCGCCGTTGTACATGATGAAGAACGAAAAGATCAGCATCGCCACGGTGAACGCGACCCACGAGCGCCGGCTGACATTGTATTTCTCGACGAAATATTTGTAGCCGTATTTGAAATACGTATACAGGATCACCACGTCCAGCGTCGCCCAGACCAGAAAGATCATCTGCGCCTTCAGCCCGCCATGCGGGATCAGCGTCGCATCGGCGCTGCCATAAGGCGGGATCAGCAGCGCAAACACCAGCTCCCAGGCCAGGTTCAGCGTCAGCGCGACAATCGGCATGCCGTAGGACTTATCCTTGAACCCCCGATAGATGATCGCCGCATAGGCCAGCGCCCAGGCGTAGGTACAAAGGTGATAGGCGAAAATGGTGTAGCTCTGCATGCTCGGGGCCGTCCGTTGTGTCGTCTTGCCCTTGCGGGGCATCATTTCCGGGTCCATGGCAGGCCGCTGCCGAAAGCTGCCTGTCCGCAAAACAGGGCAGGATTGATCACGGTTTGCGTCGCTTGTCTACCAAGCGGGGCCTGCAATGCGCGCAGCACCGCCACGTAGCACCCCTCGCCCCCTTTCACCTGCCTCTGCCTTGCGCTATCTGCACATCAAGCGGACAGGAGCGCGCGATGGATTACGAAAAGCCCGGCCCGGTCGAGGACAACTGGCGTGACGCCATCTCGTCGATCGAAGAGATCATCGACGAGGCCCGCAATGGACGGATGTTCATTCTGGTCGACCATGAGGATCGCGAGAACGAAGGCGATCTGGTGATCCCGGCCCAGATGGCCACGCCCGAGGCGATCAATTTCATGGCGACCCATGGCCGCGGGCTGATCTGCCTGTCGCTGCCCGGGCACCGGATCGACGCTCTGGGCCTGCCGCTCATGTCCACCAACAACGCCTCGCGCCACGAGACCGCCTTTACAGTGTCGATCGAAGCGCGCGAAGGCGTCACCACCGGCATCTCGGCCTATGACCGCGCGCGCACCGTCGCGGTGGCCATCGACCCGTCCAAAACCGGCGCCGATATTGCCACCCCCGGCCATGTCTTCCCGCTGCGCGCCCGCGAGGGCGGCGTGCTGGTGCGCGCCGGTCATACCGAAGCGGCGGTCGATATTTCACGGCTGGCGGGGCTGAACGCGTCGGGCGTGATCTGCGAGATCATGAAGGACGACGGCGAAATGGCCCGCCTGCCCGACCTGATCGCCTTTGCCCAGATGCACGGCCTCAAGATCGGCACGATCAGCGACCTGATCGCTTATCGCCGCCGCCACGACAATCTGGTGCGCGAAACCGCGCAGCGCGCCGTGACCTCGGCGCATGGCGGCGACTGGTCGATGCGCGTGTTCACCGACCAGACCCAGGGGGCCGAACACGTCGTGCTGACCATGGGCGACCTGACCACGCCCGAGCCGGTGCTGGTGCGCATGCACCAGCTCAACCCGCTCGAGGACGTGCTGGGCATCGGCGCGGACCACGCGGGCGACCTGCGCTGCGCGATGAAGATGATCGCCACCGAGGGGCGCGGCGTTGTCGTTCTGCTGCGCGATACGGCGATGACCCTCGATCTGGACGAAGGCGCCTCGCCCAGCACCCTGCGCCAATACGGTCTGGGTGCGCAGATCCTCGCCGCGCTTGGCCTGCATGTGCTGACCTTGGCGACCAATTCGCCCACCCCGCGTGTGGTGGGACTCGAGGCCTACGGGCTCAGCATTGCGGGCACCCGCCCCATTCCCAAGGAGTGAGCCATGGCCGGAGCCAGCCACTATACCCTGCCGCTGCCCAGCTTTGACAAACCGGTCAAACTGCTGATCGTCGTTGCGCCCTATTACCGCGACATCGCCGACATGATGATCGCCGGCGCCCGCGCGACCCTGGACGAGGCCGGCGCAACGCATGAGCTGATCGAAGTGCCGGGCGCGCTGGAAGTGCCCGCGGCGATTGGTCAGGCCCATCGCATGGCCAATTTCGACGGCTTTGTGGCGCTGGGTTGCGTCATCCGTGGGGAAACCACGCATTACGACACCGTGTGCAACGACAGCTCGCGCGCGCTGACCCTGCTGGGCCTGCAAGGCGCGTGTCTGGGCAATGGCATCCTGACGGTGGAAACCATCGAACAGGCCACCGTCCGCGCCGACCCCAAGGACCAGAACAAGGGCGGCGGCGCGGCGGCGGCCGCACTGCATCTGATCGCCCTGCAACGCCGCTGGGGCGGTGCCCGCGGCACTGTCGGCTTTCGTCCGGCAGGCGACCCGGTTCTGATGGCTGACGGAGGCTCTGACGCATGAGCGCGCCCAACGACAAACGCGCCAAACGCGCCGCCGCCCGGTTCTACGCCGTTCAGGCGCTGTTCCAGATGGAAATCTCGGGCCAGACGGTCGAGCAGGTGCGCGCCGAGTTCGAAACCCACCGCATCGGGGCCGAGACCGAGGAAGAAAACTGGGTCGACGCCGACGTGCCGCTGTTTCGCAAACTGGTGGATCTTGCGGTGGACCGGCAAGGCAAGATCGACCAGCTCACCGACCGCGCGCTGGTCGCCAAATGGCCGATTGCGCGCATCGACCCCACCCTGCGCGCCCTCTTCCGCGCCGCCGGGGCTGAGATGGCCGAAACCGACACCCCGCCGCGCGTGGTGATCACCGAATTCGTCCAGATCGCGCAGGCGTTCTTTCCCGAGGGCCGCGAGTCCAAATTCGTCAACGCCGTGCTCGACCACATGGCGCACGAGATCCGCCCCGAAGCCTTCTGATCGCAGCGCAAGACGGCGGACCGGGTAAAGGGGGGCCTTCAGCCCCCCTCTTCGCTTTCAGCGAATTCACCCCCCGAGGATATTTGAAGAGCAAAGAAAGCGCTGTTAATCCTTCGTTAACGCCGCTCTTTGCTCTGCTAAGTATCCCGGGGTGAATGGCGCGGCACGCGCCAGAGGGGCAGCGCCCCTCAAACGCACTCAAAGGCGTGAGCCCGCAGGGCTCTCCGCGCGGTCACGCAACGTCGCGCAGATCCTCGTCAGGGCCCAGCGGCATGCAGGACGTACCCTCAGGCAGTGGGCCGCCGTCGATTTCCCAGTCACGCGGTGGCTGGCTGCGGGTCAGCAGCCGGTCCAGCCGCCAGCGATGGCGGCGCGCGTCCGGTGTCGGCGCCAGCGGGTGCAGCGCCCAGCGGCTTTCCACCCCCGCGATGCGGCTGTCGGCGCTGTCGCAGGCCATGACCAGCCCCAGCGGTGCGGGCAGCGCGCGGCCGGCCTGCCGGTTGCGCGCCAGCCCCTCGCCCGCCGCCAGGTGCAGGCGGCGCAGGGCGCGCAGGTCGGGGGCCTCGGCCAGGTCGGCCAGCACCAGCGCCACGCAGCCCGCGCGCAGGGCCTCTTCCAGGCTCCACAGCACATCCACCGGTTTGGCGCAGGGCACCACGATCAGCGCGCCGGGATCGGGCAGCAGCGCGCGCAGCCCCTGCGGGCAGAGTTGTTCGTTCCGCCAGCCGGGCCGCAGCCACAGCACCGGCCCCTCGGCCTGCGCGACCGCTGCCGCCAGCGCCGCCAGCGTGGTGCGGGCCGGGCCTGTCAGTTCATGCACGCGCCCGCGCGCCAGCGTCATCTGCGGCAGCGGGGCCAGCGGTGCGGGGGGCGGCAGCGGCCCGCTCTCTCCCCCTGTGCCCTGCACTGCCGCAATCTGCTGCGCCAGCGCGGCGAGGTCCGCGAGCCGTCGTTGCGAGGAGGAATCGTCGGGATCAGCCATCCCAGAATTCTAGCATGTTCCCTTTATGTTCTCAACCTCGCTCCGCTTGCCTTTCCCCCCCGACAGGTTACGTTCACCGCAACAGGAGACCGCATGAGCACCCACACCCTCGGCCCAAACGGCCCCGAAATTCCCGATTTCTGCCTTGGCACCATGACCTGGGGCCGCCAGACCGCGACCCCGGACGCGCATCGCCAGATTGATCTGGCGCTCGAGCACGGGCTGAATTTCCTCGACACCGCCGAGATGTACCCGACCAATCCGGTGCAGCCCGAAACGCTGGGCGGCACCGAGACGGTCATCGGCGACTGGATCGCCCGGCACGGGGGCCGCGACCGCCTGATCCTGGCAACCAAGGTCACCGGCGAGGGCAGCGCGGTGATCCCCGGCGGCGCGCCCCTGATCGACGCGGCGCGGCTGCGCGCTGGTGTCGAGGCCTCTCTGTCCCGCCTCAGGACCGACCATATCGACCTCTATCAGCTGCACTGGCCCAACCGCGGCTCGTACCATTTCCGCCGCAACTGGGGCTTCAAGCCGGGCCATGACGCCGCCGCCGTGCGCGCCAACATGACCGAGGTGCTGACCGAGGCAGCGGCCCTGATCGCCGAGGGCAAGATCCGCCAGATCGCGCTGTCGAATGAAAGCGCCTGGGGGCTGGCGCAATGGCTGCGCATCGCCGACGAGGAGGGCCTGCCCCGCGTCGCCTCGATCCAGAACGAATATTCCCTGCTCTGCCGTCTGGCCGACACCGACATGGCCGAGGCGCTGGCGATGGAGCAGGTGCCGATGCTGGCCTTCTCGCCCCTCGCAGCGGGCCTGCTCACCGGGAAATACGCAGGCGATGTGACGCCGGACCCTTCGCGCCGCGGCGCGACGCCGGATCTGGGCGGGCGGATCACCCCGCGCGTCTTCGACGCCGTTGCCGCCTATCTGGGCGCGGCGCGCGACTGGGGTGTGGACCCGGTGCAGATGGCGCTGGCGTGGTTCAGGACCCGGCCCTTCCCGGTGCTGCCGATCCTTGGGGCAACGACCACCGCGCAGCTGGAGCAGCAGCTTCCGGCATTGTACATGGCGCTGGATGCAGAGCTGGTGACCCAGCTCGACGCGATCCACCGCGCGCATCCGATGCCGTATTAAGATGGCCCTGCGCAACGCCCTGATCCTGGTGACAGCACTGCTGGTGGCGGCCTGTCAGATGGCCCCTGCCGCTGCCCCGGTCCCCGCACAGGCACCCGTACAGGCACTGGCACCGGCAATCACCGAAACCACCCTGCCCCCAGCGGGCTCAGGCGCTGATCTGCTCCCCGAGCCGGTCACCATACTCCAGCCAGCCGACATCCCCGCACCCGCGCCGCCGCCCGATCCCCCGATGCTCGCCCAGCAACGCGCCGCCTGTCTGCGCGACGGGGGCAGTCTCACACCGCGCGGTGGGGGACTTTATGCCTGCCTCCACACCACGCGCGATGCAGGGCAGCGCTGCGATGCGGCCAGCGATTGCGAGGGGCTGTGTCTGGCGCGCTCGGGCACCTGCGCGCCGTTCACGCCGCTGTTTGGCTGTCAGGAGGTGTTTACCGCTCCCGGTCGGCGCGAGACGCTCTGCATCGACTGAGGCCAAGCCACTTAGGCCCGCCATGCAAAACCCCGCCTCGAAAGGCGGGGTTTTGTCATTCTGCGATCAGGCCAGATCGGGCGGCGTTGCCTCGGCGGCCAGTTCGGCCACCAGATCCTCAAGCCCCATCGACGCGGTGCGCGTATCGCCCAGACGGCGCACCGAGACCGTGCGCTCGGCCACTTCGCGCGCGCCCAGCGCCAGGATCACCGGCACCTTGGCCAGCGAATGCTCGCGGACCTTGTAGTTGATCTTCTCGTTGCGGATATCCGCCTCGGCGCGCAGCCCGGCCTTGGTCAGGGCCGCTACGACCTCGTACACATAGTCATCCGCATCCGACACGATCGAGGCCACGACCACCTGCTGCGGCGCCAGCCACAGCGGCAGTTTCCCGGCGTGATCTTCGATCAGGATGCCGATGAAGCGCTCGAACGAGCCCAGCGTGGCGCGGTGCAGCATGATCGGGCGATGCTTGGCGCCGTCCGGGCCGACATATTCCGCGTCCAGCCGCTCGGGCAGGTTGGGGTCAACCTGCAGCGTGCCGCATTGCCAGTCGCGGCCGATGGCGTCGGTCAGCACGAACTCCAGCTTGGGACCATAGAAGGCGCCTTCACCCTCGAAGATCTCATAGGTATGCCCCGCCGCCGTCACGGCGCCAGCCAGAGCGCCCTCGGCGAAGTCCCAGCTTTCCTCGGTGCCGATGCGCTTTTCGGGGCGCGTCGACAGTTTGATGCGCCACTTGGTAAAGCCCAGATCGGCATAAACGCCCGACAGGAATTCGATGAAGTCGCGCGCCTCGCTTTCGATCTGCTCTTCGGTGCAGAAGATGTGACCATCATCCTGCGTGAAGCCGCGCACCCGCATGATGCCATGCAGCGCGCCCGAGGGTTCATACCGCGCGCACGAGCCGAACTCGGCCATGCGGAGCGGCAGGTCGCGGTAGCTTTTCAGGCCGTGGTTGAAGATCTGCACGTGACACGGGCAGTTCATCGGCTTGAGGGCGTTGACCACCTTCTCGCGCGCGCCTTCTTCGTCAACCTCGACGATGAACATGTTCTCGCGGTAGTTTTCCCAATGCCCCGAGGCTTCCCACAGCTTGCGGTTCACCACCTGCGGCGTGTTCACCTCGACATAGCCATTCGCCCGCTGCTTGCGGCGCATGTAGTCTTGCAGCGCGGCATAGATCGTCCAGCCGTTCGGGTGCCAGAACACCTGACCGGGGGCCTCTTCCTGCATGTGGAACAGGTCCATCTCTTTGCCCAGCTTGCGGTGGTCGCGCTTGGCGGCCTCTTCCAGCATGGTCATGTGGGCCTTGAGGTCATCGCGCTTGCGGAACGCCACGCCATAGATGCGCTGCAGCATGGGCCGCGAGCTGTCGCCCAGCCAATAGGCCCCGGCGACATGCGTCAGCTTGAAGGCGTCGGCGGGCACCTGGCCCGTGTTCTGCAAATGCGGGCCGCGGCACAGATCCTGCCACTCGCCGTGCCAGTACATGCGCAGATCCTGATCCGCCGGGATGCGGTTGATCAGCTCGATCTTGTAGGGCTCGCCGGCGTCCTCGTAGAACTTGATGGCATCCGCGCGCGACCAGACCTCGGTACGGACCGGATCACGGGCGTTGATGATCTTCTTCATCACCGCTTCAATCGCACCCAGATCGTCGGGCGTGAAAGGCTCGGCGCGGTCAAAGTCATAGAACCAGCCGTAATCGCGCACCGGGCCGATGGTCACTTTCGTGTCCGGCCACAGCTCTTGCACGGCGCGCGCCATGATATGCGCCAGATCGTGCCGGATCAGCTCCAGCGCCGGGGCGTCGTCTTTCAGCGTGTTGATCGAGAAATTCGCATCGGCCGTGATGGGCCATTGCAGATCCCAATGCGCGCCGTTCACCTGCGCGGAAATCGCGGCCTTGGCCAGCGACGGAGCGATGGAGGCTGCCACTTCAGCAGGCGTCACGCCTGCCGCGTAGTCGCGCACATTGCCATCAGGAAAGGTCAGGGAAATCTGGCTCATCGGCCGGTTCCTCGTCATTTTGGCGCCCACGGAGCGCCCGGTTGCGGGTTATGTCGGCGGTTTCTGCGCCGCCCGGCGGGCTTTGTCAACGCCGCAGGTGACGTCGGTAGGCCGAAGGCGCCTGCCCGGTATGGCGCAGGAAAGCGCGGCGAAACGCGTCGGTATTGGCATAACCGGCGCTGGCGGCAACGGCGTCGATGGGCGCGCTGGTGTCGGCCAGCAGATCCTGCGCCAGCGCGATGCGCAGCGCGGCAAGGGTGTCGAGCGGCGACTGCCCGGTCGCGGCGGCAAAGCGGCGGTGCAGACTGCGCTCGGACAGCGCCGCCAGCCGCGCCAGATCAGCGATACGCCAGCCCCGCGCCGGATCGGCCTGCATCGCCTCTTGCGCGCGGTGTACGGCGGCGTCGGCATGTGCGCGTCCCTGCGGTGCCGGACGATAGGGACGCTGGTCGCGCCGCCCGGTGTCGAGCACGAAAAAGCGCCCGACTTCGCGCATCACCGCGCTGCCCGCCAGCCGCGCGATCAGCTCGTGCCCCAGATCGATCCACGAAAACAACCCGCCCGCCGTCAGCACCGGCCCGTCGTTCAGCGTGACCCGCTCGGGCTCGATCCGGGCCTCGGGAAAACGCATCGCCAGCTGGTCGGCCAGCGCCCAATGCGTCGTCGCGCGCCGCCCGTCCAGCAGTCCCGCCGCGCCCAGATAGAACGCCCCGGCACAGGCCGAGGCGATCAGCGCCCCCTGCGCCCGCTGCCCGGCGATCCAGTCGGCAAGCGCGGGATCGGGGGTGAGGTAATCGAGCGAACCAAAGGCGGGCGGCACGACCACCGCGTCAAAACGCTGCTGGGGCATATCGGGACCGACGCGGCTGGCCGTGATCACCGGCAACCCGCGCTGCGCGCAGAGCCTGCCCGCATAGGTCAACATCTCGTCCAGCCCCTCAAGCGCGGCGCGCGAGGCGCCGGGATAGGCGATCAGGGCAAGGGTGCGGTTTGGCGGGTTCGGCATGGTTTATGTCTGTTCCGCCAGTAGCACGCGCACGCCGCACGGTGCAAGCTGGCCGCAACAACCACAGGAGTTCCCATGCCCAAGACCGCCCTTCTCATCGTCGACATGCAGCGCGACTATTTCCCCGGCGGCCGCATGGCGCTGGAAGGAACCGACGCCGCCGCCGCGCAGGCCGCCAAGCTGATGGCACACTTCCGCGCGCAGGGCTGGCCGGTGCTGCACGTTCAGCACATCATGGCGCGCAGCCCCGCACCCTTTTTCGAGGCCGGGACCGAGGGGGCCGAAATCCATCCCTCGCTGGCCCCGCAGGACGGCGAGACGCTGATCGTCAAAGCCTTCCCCAACAGCTTTCGCGAAACCGGGCTGAAGGCCGCGCTGGACGCTTTGGGCATCGAGCGGCTGGTGATCGCCGGAGCGATGAGCCACATGTGCATCGACGCGACGACCCGCGCGGCGGGCGACCTGGGCTATACCTGCCTTGTCGCCGACGACGCCTGCGCCACCCTCGCGCTCAGCCACGGCGGCGTTGACGTGCCCGCCGCACAGGTCCACGCGACGATGATGGCCGGGCTGACCAGCTACGCCACTGTCGCACCGGCTGACGCGGTTCTGGCCCATCTCGCCTGAGGGCTTGCCATGCGACGCCTCACCCCGCAGGATCGCGCCAAACGGGGGTGAGGCGATGCGCAGCTTTGACGAAATCCTGACGATTGCCGCCGCCCGCAAGGGCGGCGTAAAGGCCGTGATGGCAGCGATCCCCACCCCGCTGACCCCCGACCAACTGGCCGCGATCCCTGACAACCGCTGGCTGGCGCAAATGGCGCGCGGCATCCTGCAGGCCGGGATCAGCTGGAAGGTGGTCGAGAATAAATGGCCGGGCATCGAAGAGGCGTTTCTGCACTTCGACATCAGCGCGATCACCTTTCAGCCCGACGACTGGTTCTATGACCTGTGCGAGGACAAGCGCGTCATCCGCTCGCCGCCCAAACTGCGCGCCATCCTCGACAATGCCGCCCTGATCCGCCGGGTGCGTGACAGCCACGGCGGCTTTGGCCGCTTCATCGCCGACTGGCCCGAGGATGATTTCGGCGGGCTGGTGCAATGGCTCAAGTCCGAGGGCGCGCGGCTGGGCGGCAACACCGGCCCCTACATGCTGCGCCAGATGGGCAAGGACAGCTATATCCTGTCGCAGGACGTAGTCGCCCGGCTGGTGGCCGAGGGGGTTATCGACAAGGAACCCACCTCAAAGAAGGCCCATGCCGCCGTGCAGGCCGCGTTCAACGACTGGCGCGCGCAATCAGGCCAGTCGCTGACCACCATCAGCCGGGTGCTGGCGCAAAGCGTGGGTTGAGCCGCTTGCACCTGCCCCGCGCCCGTGCAGAATGCCCGGCAAAAGGAGTGCCTGCCCATGCCCACCGAGATGCCTATCGTCGATTGGTCCCAGCTCAAGGCGCATGAGTTGCGCGCCCTCGCCGCGCAGAACGCCGTGGTCATCCTGCCCATCGCCTCGATCGAGCAGCACGGGCCCCACCTGCCCACCATGACCGACACGCGTCTGGGATACGAGATCGCCACCCGCGCCGCGCGCAAGGCCTATGAGCAGCGCCCGGTGGTGGTCACCCCCGTCGTCTGGTCGGGCCTCAGCGAGCATCACATGCCCTATGGCGGCACCCTGACGCTCAGCCACGCCACCTTCCGCGCCGTGATCCGCGATCTGATCGAGGCGATCACCCGCCACGGTTTCCGCGACATCCTTATTTCCAACAGCCACGGCGGCAACCAGATCGCCATGCAGCAGATCTGTGACGAACTCAGCCCGACCTCGCCCGCGACGCTGGTGGCGACGACCTATGTGTCCGAGGCCGGTCAATCGCTGGCGCAGTATTGCGAGGATCAGCCGGGCGTGATGCACGCAGGCGAGGCGGAAACCTCGATGATGCTGGCTTGTGAGCCGGAACTGGTCGATGCCTCGAACCTTGGCGGCATCACCGACGGGATGGACGGTGCGGGGTTCCTCAAGGCAGGCAAGGCAAGCTATCGCTGGCGGCCGTTTACCGCCGCGACCGGCAACGGCATGGCGGGCAATCCGACCCGCGCCAGTGCCGACAAGGGCGAGAAGATGTTGGAGGCCGGGGCCGAGGCGCTCGCCGCCCTGATCACCGACCCCGCCACCTGGGCCGCTCCCGCCGACAAGCGCGGCGAGGGCACGCAAGGGGTGCCCTTCGCGTGACCGAGTACCTGACCACCCCGCAAGGCCGGCGTCTGGCCTATGTCCTGACGCCGGGCACCGGCCCCACCGTGGTGTTCCTCGGCGGGTTCAAATCCGACATGACCGGCACCAAGGCGCAATTCCTTGAAGCCTGGGCGAAAGAGCGCGGCCGCGCCTTTCTGCGGTTCGACTACTCGGGCCACGGCCAGTCGAGCGAAGACTTCCTTGACGGCAGCATCGGCGACTGGGCGCAGGACGCAGTCGAGGCGATCACCGCGCTGACCGCTGGGCCGCTGGTGCTGGTCGGCTCGTCCATGGGCGGCTGGATTTCGCTTCTGACCGCCAAGGCGATGCCCGAGCGCATCGCAGCCCTGGTCGGCATCGCCGCCGCCCCCGACTTCACCGAAGACAGCATGTGGGCCAGCTTTGACGCGACCCAGCGCGCCGCGCTGGAGCGGGACGGGCACGTCGCCCTGCCGTCCGAGTATGACGACGGCCCCTATATCATCACCCGCCGCCTGATCGAGAATGGCCGCACCCAGCTGGTCCTGCGCGACCCGCTGCCGCTGCCCTTCCCTGTCCGCCTGCTGCAAGGCTCGGCGGATGTGGACGTCCCGCAAGACGTCGCACTCAGGCTCTTCGCGCATGCCGACAGCCCCGACATGACCCTGACACTGGTCAAAGGCGCCGATCACCGCTTCTCGAACCCCGATAACCTGAGTCTGCTGGCCGAGACTTTAGACAGCTTGTCCCTGTGACCGGCCACACGACGTCTTGACCTTCCCCGCCCGGGTGAAGCATGTACAGACCCAGCGGTCCCGTAGCTCAACTGGATAGAGCACCTGACTTCTAATCAGGTGGTTGAGGGTTCGAGTCCTTCCGGGATCGCCACTATATCCGCAAGCGTTTGAAAATACTGCTTTATTTTCATGTTTTACAGGCCGTTACGCTTGTTTTACATCGTTCTGTTCTTGTTCCGCCCCGACGACCTGACGTTTCCGGTTCACCGTGAGGGTGTAGTGCTCGGCTTCCTTGAGCGTCTTGTGCCCGCCCCACGACATGATCGCCTGGGTCGGGCCACCCGATTCCGCAATGGCCGTCAGGCGCGCGACGCGCAGGCCGTGAGCTGTCTTTCCGATAATGCCAGCGGCCCGGGCTGAGGCGCTGATCAGATTGGACAGACCCTTTGCCGATCGCGAGCGCCCGCCGTGGGCTTCGAGCATGGTGAACCCGCCCGGTGCTACGGCGCGCACGGCCTCGATCGCGGTGGCGCGGTCCCCGGCCCAGCTGGCCGCCCAAGTTGGCAGCGGGGCGGTCCATGGCACATACGCCAGACCCTTGGTCTTTTCCTGCCGGAAGGTCAGCACGCCGTCAGGGCCGATCTGCGACCAGGCCAGTTTCACCGCATCACTGTCCCGGCAGCCTGTCCACCATAGCAGTTCAAAGCACCCGCGCGCCGAGGTGCCGATAGGCCAGCGCGCGCGGAAGGCGGCGACCTCTTCGTGCGTCCAGGCGGCGCGGTTCATGGTGCCCTCGGCTTGCTTCTTGATGCCAAGGCTTGGGTCTGCGTCGAGCCACGCCCGTTCAATGCAATTCGCAAAAACCAGCCGCCACGCCCGCAGGCGCTTGTTGGCTTTGATCGGCTCCAACTTCGCCAGATCAGCCCGGATGTGCTTGGGGCGCAGCGTGGTGATCTTGACCGTGCCATAGTCCGAACGGATGATATCAAACTCGCGGCGCATCATCGCGCGGTAACCCTCGGACAGGGCGGAAAAACTGCGTGCGCGGCTGACATCCTCGACGGCATGCGCCAGAGATCCGCACTCGCTCTTGGATCTGACCGGCGTTTGCGAGTCCTCGGCCACCCATGCGGCGATGAAATCAGGGTGCGTTTCGGGAAGGTCGGGCAGCAGGGCACGGGTCACGCGGTGATACCGATAGACGCGGCCGCCGCGCTTGACCCTATGGACCCGGGGCAGTTTCACGGCGTGATCCCGAATGCTTGGTCGCATGCAGCCTCGTCTCGTTTGCTCTGATCGTCGCCCTCATAGGGCAGATCCGACGCAAACCGGTCAAGGTCCATACGGTCAAACACGCGCTTGCCGCCCAGCATCCGACGCGGGATCTGCAACTCGCGCAGCTTCGATGGCGAGATCCCGAGATACGCCGCAGCCTCGGCAACCGGCAGCAGGCGCGGGGCAAAGGTGATGCTGGCGCGGGCGGTCATGGTTTTGCCTGATCGGATATGAAGCTCGGCCTCGGTCCGCGCCCTGCGCGCCACCTGGTTATGCGCGCCATATCCATCGCGCTCACCTCGACAGCACCCAGAGCTATAGCTTCGGTGCGCTTGCTCTTGGCGATGTCGAAATGCTCAAACCGGGTTCCCGCCTTCTGTATCCACTTTCGAGCGACGCCGATCTTGTCCGCCATCGCCAGCAGCTCCTCGGTTGAATCCGCCATCATGTGGCACATCATCATGCGCCCGTATGGGTGGCGGGCTGGGTCGACGTAGACGCTCACACCCCGCCCTCCCCATCACTGGACCCGGCGAGGGCGCGCAGGGCGGCCTGGATGGCCTCTCGCATGGCGGCGACGGTGATGATTGCACGCGCGCTCATTGCCTGGTCCTTCCGCATTTGATGCATTCGCTGTGGTCGCCGATCTGCTCCCACTGGTGGCGGCAGAGCAGGCGCTTGAGAGTGAGGTGGAGGGCGGTCATTGCTTGAACCTCAAGAATGCATCGCGGATCTCTTTCCGCATATCCATGCGGCCACGCACGTAGCTGATGGCATTGCAAACGCCGAACGCGATAGCGTCGATAAAGACCTCAGCAGCAGCAGGTGTGATGTTCTTCGCGATGGAACTTGCCATTAAGATTCCAGCAATCATCAGGAACCACTTCACACCCCGCCCTCCCCATCACTGGACCCGGCGAGGGCGCGAAGGGCGGCGCGGGCATCCTCAGCCGCCTCTAGCAGATGTAGGACAAGAGACCCAACGTCGCTGTGCCCCTCCCTCACCGCCGCGTTGTGGTTGATCGCCACGTCCGGACTGCGGCCGAGGGCGTTCTCAATGCCGCTGGATGCGCCACCGCCCCCGGCAAAGCTGTCGATGATCATGGGCGGCAGGTCATGGCCGGTGCTGTGGCGGGCTGGGTGCATGGTGCCCTCACATCACAAACGGAAGGGCGATCGCGAACGCTAGGCTTGCGAGGGCGACCAGGTAGATCACGATGACCAGCGGGGTGGTGCGCAGCGGCGTGTCGTCTGGCTGGATGCGCTTGACCGTTCTGGCGGCAGCAAGGCGAGCGCGCGCGCGTTCATGGGCCGTGGCCCAGCAGCTGGGGTGTTTGCTTGTCACGGCTGAACTCCTTGCGTCAAAAACTTTTGCGCCGCCGCCTGATCGGCGGGGGTGCCGTGCAGGCGCAGCCAGTGGGCGGCGCGCTGGCGGGTGGCCAGGGAAAGGCTGGTGTCTTTCATCGCCCAGCGGCGCGCGACGATGGGCGCGGCGCAGATCAGTGCGACGGCACCGTGGCGCAGGGGCGGGTTGGTGGAAGCGGTGGTCATGGCTAAACCTCAGCGTTGGGTTGCGATGCGACCGCGCCATGCGTCGAAGTCGGTGCACAGGGCGGCAAAGCGGTCGGCGGCGTCGGGGTCGGTGTCCAGCGCGCGGCGGCTGGTGATGCCGCACTGACCGCGCAGGTATTCTGCGGCGGCGGTCGCGGTGACCGGCCCGCCCGGCTGGGTGATCCGCAGGGCCACGAACAGGCGGAACCGTTCGTCGTTGCACAGGATCCCGGCCCGCCGGGCGAGCGCGGTCATGCGCTTGCCCCTTCGATCACCAGATCGCGGGTCAGGATGCGGATCGCCGCCCCGACGCTTTGCATCGCCTCGATGTCGTCGTCGGTCAGGTCGACGGCAAAGGCATCCTCGAACGCCATAATCAGTTCGACCTTGTCGAGACTGTCGATTGGAAGCTCGGCGAAGGTGGTTTCGGGCGTCAGGTCGACGTCGCCCAGACAAAGGGTCTCGCGCAGCAGGCGCAGGATTGCGGCGATGCGGTCGAGCACGGGCGTCGCGGCGTTGTGGATCTGGCTGCCCTGCGCCAGCGTGATCACGGCGTCAAAGGTCATCCGCAGAATTCCTTGACGTAAGGGGCAGCCTGCTCCCGCAACTCGTCCCTCATGACGGACGCTACGGCTACGATTCCGTCGATCACGCCCCGCCCAAGTTCGGCATTGTGCGGCAAGGCGTTGACGCTAACGGGCCCCTGATCTTCAAAGCTTTGCCGCAGAGCGGCACCGAGGGTAGCGAGGGCGACGCCACTATTGCGCGCCCTGTTCAGATCCTCAATCAGCTGGGACAGCTGCACGATTCTGTCGAGCACGATGCCGAGCCGCTGCACCGTGTCGGTGCTGACCCTGGTGGCGCGGTGGGGGATTTCCATAGCGGGGGTTCCTTGGGCTTGGGGATCGGCGCGTGGGACGTCGTCGACCGGCAGGCCGAGGCGGTCGATGGCCGCGCGGACGTGGTTGGGGTGGTGGATGGGGCTGGTCATCACTGGGCCCGCCCGATGCACTTCCAGCCGCGCGTCGCGTGAAGCTGGAAGCGCCTGCCGTTGATGGTTTTGAACTTCGCAAGACGCCGCCAACCCCAAGCGCGCTTGGGGCCTTGGCTGAAGCGCGACAGCGCGATGTCTTTGTGACCGGTGCCGTCGCCCCGAAGTATGAAACGCTCCAGCGCACCGGAGCCCAGCCATTCCGCGACGACGCGGGAAAGCTGCCTGTCCAAGATGGCGCGGATTTCGTCGTACGCGTCTTGGGCAGTCTTTGGGCTGGTCATCACGCGGCACCCCCGGCCTGGCGGGGGGTGGGGGCTTTGCGCCGGGCGGCGGTCAAGAGGGTGCCCCAGATATCGAGGCGGTCCTCGGCGTCGAGGATGGGGGTGTTGGGGCGGACGATCAGCGCGCGGCGGAACTGGCGCAGCAGTTCGGCGGTCGGCGCGTCGTGCAGGACCGTGGCGGTCTGGGGTTCGGGGGTGGCGGGCATGCTGTTTCTCCAGTTGGGCCGTGATGGGCGACTGAGTGAACATGCGATGGACAAATGTCCACGTCAACAGGAAAATGGACATTTGTCCTTTGCTGGCGGCGAATCGGTGCTATACCTCCCACACCGCGCCATGGTGGCGTGCATGAAAAAACCCCGCACGAGGCGGGGCGAAGGTGGTGATGAAGAAACTGATATTGGGCAGCCCTGCACCACGAAGGGTGGCGCACCAGCTAACCGTGACCGTCAATCTTCAGGATATGGCGGTGGCGACGGCAGTTCGTGAACAAGTCGAAGCCGCGTTGGCTCAGCCGGTGCCTCGGATTGCTGTGGCGCGCACATTGAACTGATAAGATGGTTGATCATGCCCTGCCGCTCAGGATTGTCAGCGGCCACTTCGCTGAGCTGCTCCAAGCTGCTGCGAAGTCCGTCGTACGAGACAAAGCCAAGGTCGATCAGGGCGCCAATTTTCATCTTGTTCAGAGCGTTATTCAGCGTGGCGAGAGCAGCAACGGTTTTTATCTCGCCGCGCAGATCGACAATTTCGCTCTGGATATGGTTGATCGCCTATTGAGGCGAAACCGTCTTTTCTCATTTTAGTCCTGACTTCACTTTTCCAGCATCGCTCGGCGATCTCGTTTGGTTACGACCCAGAACCGGGCCGCAACGCCTCGGCCTCGATCCAGACCTTCGCTGCAGCGATGCTACCGAAGGCGCGGCCATCGACGCTGTAGCCTAGGGGTTCACGCATGATCGGCTTTCCCTTGTGAACGACCACCGCAGCACCCGGCTCTTCCGCTTCTGCCTCGCGCTGGCGAACGGGCGGCGCGTAGTGCCTCGGTTTTTGTTCGCGGGCCTTGCCCAGCGTCAGGCGCTTTCGGATCGCGGCCATGTCATCTGCCATGCGCGCCGTGCTTTCGGCGGTGTCGAGCTGGGCAGACGCAATCTGCGCCACGGCCAGAAGCGCTAGGCCGCCAAGCGCAACGGGAAGTGCCACTGTGAGGACGCCGCCAAGGCCGAGGCGTTCGAACATACCCAAAGCCATGAAGCCAGCCAAGGCGATGGTGCACCACCCCAGAATCGTGATCATCAGGTTTATCGCGCGCGCTGCTCCGTATTTTTCCATTTTTCCCTCTTATATTCAGCGCCGTCCGGTTGATCAGTCCAATCACTCACAGTTGCGCGCCTGACGTGCCGTCTCGATCTCGTTGAGGTGCCCTCGTGTGACGGCGATTTCGGTTTCGCGGTCATTTCCGCTCATACTGGATAGGGGCAGACCCAAGAGAACGACACCCCAGGTGTCGGCGTTCGCGGCGCGGTTCTGATCGGCACTGAGAGTTTCGAGTTGCTGTGTGTAGTGCAGATTTCGCTCTGCCAGTTGCGAGCACGTCTGCCCGCGATAGACATCGCTGCCAATATCAGCGGCGGCGATGTTTTCGGGCCGCTCGGCGCATGACACCAAGATGCAAAGGGCCGATGCCCCAATAAGAGCGCGTTTCATGTGATTCTCCCCCCCCGAGAGTTGCGTCTATTACGCTTTCACACGTAGCCGCGATTTGAAAGTGACGAAAAGAAGGCAGGACCAGCAGGGATGATTCTGCAACCGTTAGTTGCTATGACACCATCGGTGCCCGCTGTTCGATCATTCGACACAAATTCTGCCGAATTGACGGGCGCAGATTGTTCACTGAATGTTCTATTAACGGAATTTCAATGGCTAGGATTGGGTATGGCGCGCTGCGACCTAAGATCGCTTAAGTTGGCACTGACTGCTATTGTGGATGAAACAGACCCAACTATTCGCGCCGCCCTCGTGCAGCAGCTCTCAGAAGATCCCGCTCTCCTTCATCAAGTGATCGCCACAGAGACGCGATGTCTGATCGAAGAGCGGCTGAGTCGTCCTGCAGCATTTCGTCAAGAGTAAAACCAAGAGCGTGAGCGAGCTTAACTGCATCATCGACATTCGTGGATGCCTTTACGCCCTTAGCTGATCGCTGCATGAATTTCGTGACCTGGTCTTTAGATACGCCAGCCTTCTCGCAAAGCTGCGGGATCGACCATCCAGCGACGGTCAGGGCGTCCTTTAGGGCGTCATAGAAGCGCTTGGTCATGTCGCACTTGTACGGCTTCTGGGGGCTTTTGCGCCACCGGACAAAAGTCCATTGACTGCGAATGGACAATAGTCCACATTGCGGCCATGAACCGCACAGATATCATCAGCGCTATAGAGGCCTACGCTGCGAAGCACAGCCTCGCGCCATCGACTGTAACCGAGCGAGCCGTTCGGAATAGTCGCCTGTACTCTCGCATGAAGAACGGCGGGGACTGCACGACCGATGTCGCGCAACGCCTCCTCGCATTCATGCGGGAAGAACAAGAAGAACCGCCGCTTCCCGCTGCGTCCTGATGCCATCCGTTCCAAACCCCTATCCCCTCGATGATGCCGCGCGTCACTCAACCATGGAAGGTCTGAGCATGTCCCCCGGAAAGAGTTCCAAGCGGCAGGCGCTGACCTATCGCCAGCATTTTGCCGAGGCATGGTCGCAATTCCTGCGCGCAAGCTTCGACAGCCCCGAGCATGCGGCGCATCTGTTCGGCGTCGATGGATCGACCGCGCGCAAATGGTGGGAGGGCAGTCATGCGCCCTCGGGGTTTGCTGTTGGCTATGCGTTTTCACTGGCGCCGGATGCGGCGTCGCGTTTTCTGGGGGGTTCCGTGTGATGGGTATTCGGTTTCGCGCGACGGTCGCCGAGCTGCTGCTTGCCACCCATGTGCGCGCGTTCGGCGCGTGGTGGCAGGCCAAGGCTGCGCGCCGGTTGGGAAAGTTTTCCGGGGGATGTGCGGCCCCCTTGAAAATGGATGCGGAAAGCACAGGCCCTTCCGTGGAACGCAAGGCGTCGACCGAAACCGTCGTGTCTGTGCCGGTGCGGGGGGCGATCTCGTGAGCGCCGAGTGGACCCCGATCCCCGAGGCCAAGCTGTCGCGGGTGCGCGCCCTGTTGGACCCCACATCATTGGGTCATCAGCTGGTCGACATTCTGAGCGAAGGGCCCAGCGATCTGTCGCGGCTGGCGCTGCGGACTTTCGGCCCGCGTGAGTTCCGTCACAACCCTGACCGCATCATCGCGCGGTCGTTTGCCGTGTCAAAATACAGTCTGGTGGGCAAGCTTGGCACGCAGGGTCTGGCGATTGTCGAGCAACGCGCCGGGCGGGCCAGTGAACCGCTGTCCGCCGTCTGGGCCTTGATCGAGGTGGATCGCGTCAACGCCGATCCTGACGCGCCCGCGCCGCTGCGCCATGTGCCGCGGCGCGTCGACTGGGTTGCCGATGTGGCAGAGCCACGCGCGGTGCTGGTGCAGGCGCTAGCCGAGCAGCTGGACGCGCTGCCCGCCGGGCATCTGCTGGCCTTCCACACCGGGGTGAACCGCCCTGCCCCGGCACTGGGCCGGATCGCGCGCGACGTTGCTGACGCGGCGGGTTGCGCGATGGCCAGCTGGCCCGAGGATCCGGTGCATGTCGATCCCCGCCGCTGGACCTGGGCGATCCGCAAGCCGCTGGCCGGCGCTGCCGCCCGGGCCTTGTGCAACGCCTCCTGCGGGGTCAGCGCGTGAGCGCCCCCGTTCCCCATTCGCGCGACCTCCTCCCCGCGCGGATCGCTGCCGACAGTTGCTCCCCCGTTGCTGTCGGCAGCACCTTATCCCGTGCGCGGCGGGTCATCCGCGCTGCTTGCTTCCTGTCAACTTCCCCGGCGGCGGCCCACGCTGCCGGGGCCTTTTCTCAGCCGCTTTCCGGCCTGCGCCCGCGTGACGCAGCCCCGAGCGCGTCCGGTTCCGTTTTTGTTAACCGCACCCCATACGGTGGCCATTCCGGCCGGTGCGGGCGCGCTCGATCTGTTCCCAGCATCATGAGGTAGGCCATGGCCCGCGAAGAGCTGAACTTTCTGGAATTCCTGCAGGGTTTTCGCCGTGGCGACCTGCTGAACGAGGCCGACACGCAGCTGTCCGAGCTGATCACCGCCGTCACCGAAACCGGTGGCAGCGGCGAGTTGGTTCTCAAGCTGCCGTTCAAGGTCAACAAGGCCGGGCAGCTGGAATGCCTGCCGGTGGTCGCTGCCAAGAAGCCGCGCCGCCCGCTGGGCACCGGGATCTTCTATGCCACCGACGACGGCAAGCTGACCCGCCGCGACCCCAACCAGGCGGACTGGCTGGAAGAGCAGGAACTGTCCGGGCGGCGTGCGCGCGCCCGTGCCGACGCTGCCGAGTAACCCCGAAACCCCCTTGCCGTGAAGGATTGATCCATGGCCCAGAAATCGACTGAAACCCCTGCCGACGTGCCTCTGGTTGCAGACATCTGCAGCCCGCGCGAGACGCTGGAAACCGTGCTGGCGGGTGTTGCGCTCAACAATCCGCATATCGAGCTGACCGACGGGCGCGAATTCATCCGCCTGCCCGGCGACCACAAGCTGCAGGACGTGTCCAACCCTGACCGGCCTGCGCCGTTCATCAAGCAGTTGGTGACGGTCGATGACCGCGCGTCGCTGGTCGCCTATGTCAACCGCTTCTCGGATCCCCGCTCGGTGCTCGTGGCTGACTATGACGCAGGCGCGATCCGGGCGATGCTCGATTATCACGGCGACAACGGCGCAGGCGATCTGCTGGCCGGGCCGCTCAAGCACGCCGTCACCTTGAAGCTGCGCGACAGCGAAGAATTCAAGCGCTGGAACGCGATGCAGGGCAAGAAGATCCCGCAGGATGAATTCGCGGCCTTCCTCGAGGAAAACTCGGAGGACATCTGCGAGCCGGACCCGACCGTGATGATCGAGATCAGCCGCGATCTTGAAGCGACGCAGGGGGTCACCTTCAAATCGTCGGTGCGCCTGGAGAATGGCGATCGCAGCTTCGTCTATGAGACCGACACGCGCACCCGTGGCGAGCTGCATATCCCGCGCGAGTTCAAGATCCTGATCCCGCTCTATCAGGGCGAAGAGCCGGTCGAATTGCGCTGTGCCTTCCGCTGGAACGTGGGCGGCGGCGGGCTGGTGCTGGGTTTCGAGTGGCGCCGGGTCGAGTACCTGCGTCAGGCCTATTTCGCGCAGATCGCCGCTGCGGCGTCCGAGGGAACCGGGCGCCCGCTGTTCTACGGTCGGTTGGCCGGCTGATGATCTTCTGGCGCCTCATGCTTGAGACAGGCTCAGGCCAGCAGCCTATGGGGTTGCTGGCCGATGAGCAGATATGTCGGTTCATCCTGCTGGCATTCCGGGAAATCGGCGTGGCCGGTGACTGCCTGCGGTGGGTGCCGGGGGTGGCATCATGAGCGCGCTCGACGCCAAGGCCTTCTGGGCCGATCTGCGCGACCACCCCTCCGTGCGCTTTGGCGTTACGGTGGAACTGATGGCGAAGGTCGCGCGGGGTCAGGTGTACCTGGCGACACCCTACACGCGCCTTGCCGCGCCCGCTGGGGTTTACGATCCGGCCCGGGCAGAGGATGCCGCCGCTCTTGCGGCGCAATGGCAGCGCTGGCTGGCGATGCGGGGCGTCACCGCCGTCTCGCCGATCGTGCAGTCGCAGGCCGTTACCCGGGATGTCCGGTCGTGGAAAGGTGGCGCAGCTGCGGCTTCTCTTGCGCTGGACGCTGCGTTCTGGACCCGCTGGTGTTCGCCGATGCTCGATGCGTCCAGCGCGATCTATGTGCCCGACATCGCCGGGTGGCGCGACTCGGACGGGATCCGGCATGAGGTGAGCAGTTTCGTCGCGCGGCCCCGGCCGGTCTATGTGGCGGGCTGGCCATGAGCGCGGCTTCGGTTCGTCATAACAAAAGACGGGCGATCAGCTCGCGCTGCCGCCCGTCAGTTCAGTCTGCAAAACTGGTTGTCTCCTCCCAAAAACAACATTTTTGCGGATCAGAACAGGCTGGACTGCGTATCAGAAGAACCTCCCGTTCCTCCGATAGCAGTCTGCACGCGGCCTTGGTTCGTACCCAGCATAGAGCTGATGTCCTGAACCTTGTGCCCTGCGTCGCGCAGCAGGCGCGCCGTCTCCGCTTCGGCTTCGCTGAGATTGCGAGGCCTGAGAACGGACAGTTCATTGAGTATCACCCCTGTCGTGGGGTGTCGGATCGTAGCCATGGGTTGTCCTTTCATATGGCTATGAGTGGCAGCGAGACGGATTTCTCGACTGCTGCGGGGGGCGATTCGGTTGGACGGGTCGCCCCCACACCACGGATTTTAGCCTGTGACGACATGTCGCGGGAGTCCTGTTTTGTTCACCCAATTTGCACTGCAAAACGGGAAATATTTGCAGAATGCAGTGAGTGGCGTTCATGACCCAAAGCAGCACCCCGGCGACAATGAGCGCCAAGCCGCATTTACAGCCAGTCGGCACCGACGATGTGTTCCGTTACCCGATACCGCTTGGCGTCCGGCTGGAATCGCACGGCTGGTTCCAGTTCCACCACGCGTGGTGGCGCACGTCTGATTTCCGCAGGGATGCTGACCGCGACGTGCGCGGCGTGTTCCTCGATTTGCTCTGCGCGTCGCAGGATGAAGATCCCGTTGGCACGCTGCCGGTCAGCGATAGCGATCTGGCGTGGGTCGCGCGTATCAGCCTGGACGAGTGGATGCGCTTGATGGCCCGGCCGATTACGCCGCTCTATGGCTGGACGCGTTGCATCGTCAGCGACGGGCGCGTGCGGCTTTATCATCCCAAGCTGCTGACCGTCACAAAATCGGCAGCGCAGTCAAAGGTCGACGCCGAGCAGAGGCGTGCAGATGACCGCGAGCGCAAGCGTCTGAAAGACCTGCCAGAGCGCATTCTGCGCGCGGGCGGGTCACGCCGCATGTCGGAAGATCAGTCCTATGTGGTCCGGCTGGATCAGGTGCTTTGCGAAACCTTGGAGCCCGGCACATCGCGCACCGTTTTGCGGGTCAAGCAGGCAATGGAGGCACTGGATCTGGCATCTATGGGCCGCTGAGGGGCCGCGTCAAAACATTCCGAAAACCTTCCGCCGGAAAGTTTCTGGAACGTTTTCGGAAAGAAACCGACCAAACGGGCACATTTGCCCGTTTTTGCGGCCCGAAAACCTTCCGGACTGAAAGGAGAAGAGAAGGAAATGAAAAACTTAGGAAACAACGGCAACCGGTTGCATGTGGATAAGTCCGGCAGGGCTGAGAAAGGGGCGAAGATGGAAACGACAGAGACCAATCGGGACCGGGTGCGCAGGCTGCTGTTCGAGCCGCTGGGGTTCAGGCACCCAAAGAAGGTGGCAGAGGCGGCGGGCGTCGCGATGCTGAACGCCGTGGCGGATGAGCTGTCCTATATGAGCGACGACAACCTTGCCGTGCTGGCGCGTATGATGCGGGTGCATGGCGAAGGATCATCGCGCGACTTCTGGCCCGCCCGCGCCGCCTTCATCAGCTTTGCGCATCTGTGCCAGCCCCTGCCCCTCGAAGCTGACACCAAGCTGATCAGCTGGTTCGCCTCGCGCGAGGGCGACCAGATGGTGCAGGACGGCACGCTGGTCGAGACCTGGCGCTATTTCGAGGCCAAGCGCATTCCGCCCGCCACGCCGCAAGCGCGGGCGCTGGTGCTGGACCGGGCGCGCGACGCTGCCCGGCGCATTGCCATCGTCCATGAGCGCCGGGATGGCGGCTGGGGTGTCGACCGGGCAGAGGCCGAGTTCGTGCGCCTGTATGAGGGCGATCAGGAACGGATGATGAAGCTGCTGCAGGATGTGCGCGCGGCAAAGGCAGAGGCGGTGCAGGGATGATGATGGCAAGAGCATTTGACGGGCGCGGTGCCGTGGCTGTGGGCGATGTGGTCAGCACCTCTGGCCCTGAACCCTTGTTCCGCCCCGGCCCGGCGCAGTGGTACGCCCTGCGTGTGGAAGCGCAGCGCGAAAACTTCGTTGAGCGCTGGCTATCACTGCGGGGTGTGATGGGGTTCCATCCGGTTGAGACCCGCATGGTGGTACGCCGCGGGCGCAAGATTCTTCACGCCAAGCGCTACCTGCCCGGTTATGTCTTCGCCCGGTTCCCTGGGTATCCTGTCGTGCATGCCATCCGCACCCTGCCTCATGTTCTGGGCGCGCTGACGGGGCAGGATGGTAACTGGGCCTGCATCAAGCCCGAGGATCTGCGCGCGCTCTATGACATGCGGCAGGTCGATGCGAAGATTAAGGATGCCGAGGCAGCAGCCGCGGCGCGGCGCAAGGCAGCGCGTGCTCTGCGTGCCGGCGGTGGTGCACTGTTTCGCGCGGGGCCGATGGCTGGAACACGCTGCGAGGTGATCGAGATTGCAGGATCGGGCGATGTGCGGGTTCGTCTGCGCCTCTTTGGGGCTGAGCACCTGGTCTCGGCACACGCAGAAGATCTGATCTCGATCCGCAAGGCCAGTTGACAGACGGCCCAAGGCGTCGCTAATGTCCCTGCTCATAGCCTCATGGCTGCGCAACCCACCCACACGGGCATCGGACGCAGTCGGGTGGGCGGCGAGGGTTCGTTCAAACGCGAGGCCCACCACGCCTGAATAGCGCCTAGCGGAAACGCCGGGCGCTTTTGCGTTTCAGGGTATGGGCAGGCTCACAGCGATCTCGTCTCGATTGGTGACATCAGCACCCCGACGCCTTGCACCGATGGTCGACCACACAGACGAACATTCTCGCGATGCCGCATCGCCCTGGCGCAAGCTGCAGAAGACTGCGCAGTGGCAGCGCCTTCGCTGGGATATCCTGATCCGCGACGACTTCACCTGCCGTTCTTGCGGTTTCGAGCATCCTCTCACCTGTGATGCCATCGCCCTCAAGGCGTTGGGTCGCAGCGATCTGATCAAGGGCAAAGCGCCCGACATGGTCGTGGATCATATCAGACCGCACAAAGGCGACGCCGCCCTGTTCTGGGGACCAGGCAACCTGCAGTGCCTGTGCAAGGCGTGCCACGACACCATCAAGCAGCGCCAAGACCGGCGGGCCGAGAGGGAGGGGGGGGTCTAATCTCCCCAACCCCCTACCCGCTCTAGACCGGCGTACATCTCACGCGGAGATTTTTTTTTGGGAAAGAGCGAAAATCAGTCCGCTGTTGGGGTCAACCTGTTCGGGGACACCGTTGTGCTGCCCTCCGGGCGGCGTGGACGGCCCGCTCATTGCTGGGCGCTCTCGACTGAAAACATGGTGACAATGGGCTGTGCACTGGGGCTGAGCGACGGCGAAATTGCGCAGGGGATCGGGGTAAGCCTTCCCACGCTGCGCAAGTATTATTTTTCTGCGCTTCAGCGGCGGGACATGCACAGGACTCGCTATGAGTTGTGGCGCGCCGCCAAACTTGCGGAATTGGGCGACTGCGGAAACGTCGGCGCGCTGAAGGAACTGGAAAAGACCATGCTGCGATTCGATCGTCTAGCGGCAGAGAAAAAGTTGCGCGACGCTGTGTCCGAACCCGAAGCTGTCGGCAAGAAGGAACAGGCCCGGCGTGCCGCGAAGACGGCTGCCGCAGGTGACAACGATCTCACGCCGGGGCTCTGGCACTAGATGATTGCAGCTCCAGCAGCACAAGCTTGGTCCATGGCTTGCCCGGACTGGGAAGAACGGATCGTCAAAGGCCAGAGCCTGATCCCCGACCTTCCGTTGTTCGACGCAGTGGCGGAAAAGGCGCTGCGGATCTTCAAGCGCCTGCGGGTGCCAGACATCACCGGGACGCCGACCAATGACGAGGTTTGCGAACAATGGGTGTTCGACCTTGTGCGGGTTATTTTTGGATCGTACGACCCGGAAGCCCGGCGTCGGATGATCAGGAATTTTTTCCTGATGATCCCGAAAAAGAACGGCAAGTCCTCGATCTCGGCTGCGATCATCGTCGTTGCGGCGATTCTGAACGATCGGCCGATGGCCGAGCTTATCCTGATCGCCGAGACGCAGAATATCGCCAAGATCGCCTTCCGGCAGGCGCAGGGCATCATCGAACTGGATGACGGCATAAAGGCGCTATTCCGGGTCAACACCAATTTGAAAGAGATCACCCACCTAAACACAGGCGCGGTGATCAAGATCCTGTCGGCGGACGGCGACGTGGTGACCGGCTCGAAAGCCGCCTATGTCCTGATCGACGAAACTCATGTGCTGGGTCACAAGGCTAAGGCCGCGGAAGTGTTCCTTGAGATCGAGGGCGGCCTATCATCGAGGCCAGAAGGCTTTGTCCTGGAGATCACCACGCAGTCGAAGGTTCCGCCGCATGGCGAGTTCAAGAAGCGGCTCGACCGCGCCCGCGATGTGCGTGACGGGCGGCTTGACCTGCCAATGCTGCCGATCATCTACGAATTTCCCGAAGCGATGCAGAAGGATCGCCGCTGGGAAGACGAAGTAAACTGGGCGCTGGTCAATCCCAATCTGGAGCGCTCGACATCGCTGGATGTGTTGCGCTCGAAGTTTATCGAGGCCAAGGATTCAGGCCCGGAATCGCTGGCACTCTTCGCGTCGCAGTTCCTGAACGTGCAGATCGGCCTTGGTTTGATGTCGAATGCCTGGGCTGGCGCGCCCTATTGGGAAGCAGCGGCGGAACCGGGGCTGGATTTCGACGCGATCATAAGGCGCTGCGACGTAGTGGTTGCGGGGATCGACGGCGGTGGATTGGATGATCTCGTTGCGTTGTCGCTGATTGGCCGGGAAAAGGGCTCGCGTCGTTGGCTGCATTGGGTGCGCGCCTGGGCGCAGCCAGACGTTCTTGAGCGGCGCAAGTCGATCGTGCCGCGGTTGCGAGATTTCGAGGCTGATGGCGATCTGGTCATCTGCACATCGACAGACCAGGACGCAGCTGAGATCGCCGAGATCTGCAAACGCGTCAATGAGGCGGGACTATTCCCGGAAACCGCTGGCATAGGCCTCGATGCCTTTGGGGTCGCCACGATCCTCGATGCGCTGGACGAAGCGGAGTTGGGCGCGCTCACCGCTGCTGTGCCGCAAGGATACAAGCTGCAGAGCGCTATCAACACCGTGCCGCGCAAGATCAAAGACCGCACCATGCGGCATTGCGGACAGGCCATCATGGCTTGGTCCGTGGGTAACGCCAAAGCCGAGCTGAAAGGATCCAACATCGTGGTGACAAAACAGGCAGCGGGCGCGGCGAAGATCGACCCATTCATGGCGACGATGAACGCGGCGATCTTAATGCTCGCTAATCCGGTAGCCTCTGCAGCCGCTGCTTACACCTATGATGGGATGTGACCCTTGGGCCTGATCGATTTTTTCCGCCGCTCGGAGCCGTCTCAGGCACGGGTAGAGCCCAGCCTGCAGGCCGCGTCGTCGGTCGAAAGCACGACCCAATGGTCGAACGGATTTATCACGCCGGGCATGGCGACGGCGGGGGTTCGGGTTGACGAGTCCACCGTGATCGGTTTGCCGGGAACACTGCAGGCCCTGCGCGTGTTGTGCGGTGTCTTCGCGATGACGCCGCTGGTCTACTATCGCCGCGATGGTGAGGGGCGTACGCCAGCGCGCGGGAATATCCTTTACGATCTGCTGCGGGTCGCAGCGAATGGTCACCAGAGCGCGTTCCATTTCCGTGAACTGATGATGGGCGACATCCTTCTGGCCGGCGAATTCAACGCCTATGTCAGTCGCGACCGCCTCGGACGCCCTGTAGCTCTGACCCGTCTGCGCCCCGGAACCTGTACCCCGGCGCTCTATTTCAGCGCGGCAGAAGGCGAAACGGTCTTTTACGATGCGACATTGCCGGATGGGCATTCTGCCCGGTTCTCTGGTCGTGACATCCTGCACATCGTTGGCCTCAGTCGCGACGGCCTGAACGGCATGAACCCCATCCGCTATGCCAGGGAAGCTTTAGGCGGCGCCATCGCCACCGAACGCCACGCACAACGGTTCTGGGCGCGCGGCGGCAAGGTCGACACCGTTCTGCAGGGCAAGGGTCGCATCAGCCGCGAGAACAAGGCGGTTATGCGCGAAGACTGGGCGCGTCTCTATGGAAACCCTGAGGCGACCAATGTCGCCGTGCTCGACCAGGACGTCACCGCGCAGTTTCTGAACAGTGACCACCAAAAGCAACAGTTTCTGGAAACGCGCGGCTACCAGCTGGGCGATCTCGCGCGGATCTGGGGCGTTCCGCCCCATCTGATCTTTGATCTGTCAAAGGCGACATTCTCGAACATCGAGCAGCAGTCACTAGAATTCCTGACCTATCACCTTGGCCCGCATTTCGAGCGGGTTTCGTCGGCAATCACAATGCGGCTCGCCGAGGCCGACCACTTTGCCGAACACCTGACGGATGCGTTGGTGAAAGGCGATCTTAAAAGCCGCATGGAAGCCTACTGGCTGCAGCGTCAGATGGGCATGGTCAGCGCCGATGAGCTGCGCCAGCGCGACAACATCAAGCCGATCGGCGGTGCAGCGGGCACCACATACTGGCGCCCCGGTAACATGGTCGATGCCGCAGAGCCAGTGCCCGGCACCCCTTAGGAGATCCTGACATGCCCGATTCCCTGCAACGCGTTCTCGGCGCGATCCATTCGCATCCCTGGGCGATCATGCCCGACTATCTGGCCGCGATCGAGGCCATCGCAATGCGCGCGTTTGAGACGGGCGCGCTGGCTGCGGTCGCAGAGGATGGTCACCAAGCGCGCCTTGCTGCTGATATGACGGCAATCGCGGCGACAGGGACACCCCTTGCAGGCGCGACGATGTCCACGGTGCGCGATGGCACCGCCGTGATCCCGGTTTTTGGCCCGATTTTCCCGCGTGCCACGATGCTCAATTCGTCGGCCGGCGGCACGTCTCTCGATGGGATCATGCGCGACTTCCGCGTTGCGCAAGCCGATGCTGATGTGAGCCGGATCGTTCTGATGATCGACAGCCCGGGCGGCGTTGTCTCCGGTCTCGGAGAAGCAGCGGCCGCCATTCGCGGATCAGCGAAGCCGGTGACGGCCTTTGTCACTGGGCTTGGTGCGTCGGCGGCATATTGGCTAGCCAGCCAGGCATCGGAAATCGTGCTCGATTCATCGGCACAGGTTGGCAGCATCGGCGTTGCCTTTTCGATGTCGCGGCAGGTTCAGCCCGGTGCCGATGGACGCATGAACTACGAAATCGTCAGCTCGAATGCGCCGAACAAACGCCCTGATCCGACCACCGATGATGGTCTCGCGGCGCTTCAATCGGAACTCGACGGGATCGAATCGGTGTTCCACGCCGACGTCGCCAAGGGCCGCAAGGTCAGTGTCGCCACTGTGCGCAGTGAATTCGGGCGTGGGGCAACAGTTGCCGCGCGCCGCGCCGTCGAACTGGGGATGGCGGACAAGATCGGCACGCTCGAGGGCGTTCTGAAAGGCGCTCGCGGTGCGGGCGGTAAAGTGGTGGGCGGCCAACGTGCGCGGCTGGCTGCCGAGATGCAACTGCGGCGACTGGCCGCGCAGTAGAGGAACGGACACATGGACCGTATCACGCAACTCCGGGCCGAACGCGCGGCCCTTCACGATCAGATGGAAGCGCTGGTCGCATCCCTCGATGATGACGGCGGCATGAGCGCCGAGCAGAGCGCCGATTTTGAAGCCATGCGCGTCAAAGACGACAAGCTCAAGGAGCAGATCGACGTTCTTGAGGACATCGAGCGGCGCAAGGCCGAGCAGGCACGCCCGGTCGGGATCATTCCGACCCCGGCGCAACCAGCCGCGGGCGCAAGCGTTCCAGCGACCCCAGCCGTTCAGGGCCTGACCTTTGCGCGGATGACGCGTTACCTGGCGGCCGGCAGCGGCAACGTGTTCGTGGCAACTCAGATCGCCGAGGCCAACGGCGACAGTGGTCTGTTTGCCAACCAGAACATGGGCAGCGGCGGTGCCGGCGGCTTCCTGGTTCCCGAAGACGTGTCGGCCGAGATCATCGAACTGCTGCGCCCGCGCAGTGTTGTGCGGGCGATGGGGCCGCGTGTCATTCCGCTGCCCAATGGCAACCTGACCACCAACCGGCGCGCCACGGGTGCCACGTTCGGCTATGTCGGTGAGCAGCAGGATGTCGCGGCGTCGGGCATGACCTTCGGGCAGATGAAACTGTCGGCCAAGAAGTTTGCGGGACTGGTGCCCATCTCGAATGATCTTCTGCGTTCGGCCTCAACCAGCGTCGACATGCTGGTGCGCGACGACATCGTCGAAGGCGCGGCATCGTCGGAAGATCTGTACTTCCTTCGCGGTCCTGGCACCGAGAACGCGCCCTTGGGGCTTCGCAACCAGCTGATCGGTAGCGCCTTCGCGAGCCTCAATGTGTTGACCATGACGGCGTCTCCGGACCTTCAGAAGATCGACAACGATCTCGGGCGGCTGGAGCTGGCGATGATGAACCAAAGCATCGACCCCAGTGCCGCGCACTGGGTGATGTCGCCGCGCTCGGCCATGTATCTGACCAATTTGCGCGATGGCAACGGCAACAAGGTCTATCCCGAAATGTCGGCTGGCCAACTGCGCATGAAGCCGGTGAAGGTGACCAACCAGATCCCGTCGAATCTGGGCGGTGGCACCGAGTCCGAAATCGGACTGATCCATCCCTCGCATGTCGTGATCGGTGAGCAAGGGGGAATCGCAATCGCGATGTCGACCGAGGCTGCCTACAAGGACAGCAACGGGACGATGCAGGCCGCTTTCAGTCGCGATGAGACGCTGATGCGGCTGATCATGCACCACGACATCGGCCTGCGCCACCTGCCCGCCGTTGCCTGGCTGACGGGCGTCACCTGGGGCGTCTGATCGCGGCCTTGCCATTGGCGCGGCGGAATGACCTGCCGCGCCGCTCACAGATCCAAGTGGAGTCAAGATTATGACCACGCAAATCCGCTCGATCGGCGATCTGATCGCCGTGCGCAACGCGGCGGGCCCCGCCGCGCTGACCGCAGCCGGGACCGGCGACAACACCGCCGTGACCGGCGTCATCATCGACCGCGCTGCGCTGAACTGGCCGCAGTCCTGCACGGTGGTGATCCCCTTCATCGCGACCCTTGCCGCCGCAGCAACGCTTTCGGTGACGGCCACGCTGCAAGACGGCGACAATTCGGCGCTGAGTGATGCCGCGACCTTCGCCGCTATCGCTTCCGGTGTCGCCGCCACGGGTGAATCGGGGGGCAGTACCGAGCAATCGCAGATCGAGGTTGATGTCAGCCTCGCCGGGGCCAAGCGCTATGTGCGCCTCAACTTTACCCCTGACCTGTCCGCAGGTGCCACCGACACCGCCCGTGTGGGCGCGGTGATCGCATTCGGTGGTTCCAATAGGTTGCCGATCTGATGCTGCGGGTTCGTGTCAACCGGCCGTTCCGCAACCTGATGCGAGGTGAGTTTGCCGGGTTCCCTGAGAGCGAAGCGAAAACGCTGATCGACCAGGGTTTCGTCGTCGATGTCGCGGCCGAGGCAGAAGCTGATCGCCTGGCTGCCGAGGAGGCCGCCAAGGCAGAAGCCGATCGCCTGGCCGCCGAGGAGGCTGCCAAGGCAGAAGCCGATCGCCTGGCTGCCGAGGAGGCTGCCAAGGCAGAAGCCGATCGCCTGGCCGCCGAGGAGGCTGCCAAGGCAGAAGCCGATCGCCTGGCTGCCGAGGAGGCTGCCAAGACGAAAGGCGGCAAGGCTGCGAAGGGCTGACCCACAATGAACCTGCAGCGTACCGTTCCGCCTGAGAGTGCGCCCGTCACTCTGGCCACCTTCAAGGAACATCTTCGCATTCGGCACGACGATCAGGACGCCTTGCTCGCGACCTACCTGTCAGCCGCAGCAAGCGAACTCGATGGCCCTGCCGGAACGTTGGGCAGGTGCATTATGACCCAGACATGGGTTCTTCGGCTCGCCCTTTTTGGCGGGCCGATCGCGCTGCCGATCACCCCGTTGCAAAGCCTTACGGTGGAATATGTCGACACGGTCGGCGACACACAGACACTTCCCGAAACTGCGTACACCTTGCGCCTGCCCTTCCGGGGACGGCCGATTGTAGAGTGGGACGCGACAGTGCTGCCCGGCTTGTCTCAGACCGAAGATTTCCCGGTGATCCTGACGATGGTCGGTGGCGCGGACGCCAGCGACCCGGCGCTGAGCCAACTGGTCATGATGCGCGCCGCCGATTTCCTGCGCACGCCCGAGGCAGCGGGGGCGCAGCGCTACATCAATCCTTCATATGAAGGATTGCTTGTCTCCAACCGGCTGGTTTTGTGATGACAAGTGCTGGCCAACTTGATCAGGAAGTTCAGTTCCTGCGCGCGTCAAAAACCGACAACGGGGTTGAACAGGTCGAGACCTTCACTGCGCTTGGCGATCCTGTTTGGGCAGAACGGGTCTATGCCAGCGACGGCGAAAAGTGGCGTGCGCAGCAGGTTCAGGCGCAAATCAGCGCCCGTTTCAAGCTGTGGTCATCCGCATTTTCGCGGGGCCTGACCCTCAAGGATCGCCTGAGCTGCGGCGGCGAACTCTATGACATAACGGGCATCAAGCCAGTCGGCAACAATCTCGATTTTATCGAGATCAGCGCCGTTGCCCGCGCGGTCGAAAATGTCTAGCACCGTGTCCCTCACAGGTTTCCGCGAGCTTGAGGCGGTCTATGCGCAGCTCGCAAACCCAACGGCGCGCAAGGCGTCTGCGCGTCGGGCGCTGCGCAAGTCGGCTGAGCCGATGGCCGCGACGGCGAATGGCCTGGCGCCGAATGATACGTCCACCGAGGGAAAGAGCATCGAGGTGCTTGTCGGCACCCGGCTAAGCCGCCGTCAGGCGCGCCAGCATCGCCGCATGTTTCGCGACGACCGGGCGGCGGTCGAGATGTTCGTCGGGGCCGCCCCGCATCCAGCCAGCTGGAACCAAGAGTTCGGCAACCGGATCCACGCCGCCCAGCCATATTTGCGCCCGGCGTGGGATCAGGACCGCGCCGCGATGCTCGAGCAGCTGGGGCGGGAACTGGCAATCGACATTCACCGCACCGTCGCTCGGGCCGAGCGACGTGCAGCGCAGTTGGCCGCGAGGGGGCAGTGATGGCACAGGTGATCCTGAAAATTCGTATCCCGCGCTGGCGTATCCGCGCCGCCAGGCCGTTCATCTCTGCCCTTTCAGTCATCGAATGGCTGCTCCCCGGCACAATCGCCCCCGATCGTTGGTGTGACCGGGTGGCCGCATGGGTTAGCGCTGGCATCCGGGTCGATTCCTGATGGAGGCCGAATTCCGCGCCATCCTCACCGGCACGTCGGCAATCACGGCTATCGCGCCGACGACAGCGATCAATTTCGGCGAAGCACCGCAGGGCACCGCCCTGCCCTATGTCGTTCTGACGACCATTGGCGATGGTGCGGGCCTCACGCTCAAGGGCAGCGACGGCTTGTCCGCAGGGCGGGTGCAGGTCGACTGCTACGCCTCGACGGCATCGGGTGCGATGACCTTGGGCAAGCTGATCCGCCACGCCCTGCATGGCTACCGCGCCGGAAACTTCCGCCTGATCGAGCATGTCGGCACCCGCGACAACCGCGAGGGCGGCTCCAACGAACCTGACCGGCCGCACCGTCGCAGCCAAGATTTCATCACCCATTGGAGGGATATGACATGACCGAAACTGCAGCAGACATCGGCTATGATTCCGAAGTCGGGTTCGAGGCCACCAAGGGCTCGGGCACTTACACTGCGCTCGCCGAGATCGTCTCGATCGGCGGCATGCAGTTCACCCGCGAGTTTTTCGATGCCACGCATCTGAAAAGCGACGACCGGTTCAAGGAATACGTCCTGGGCCTGTTCGACACGGGTTCGGTGCCGCTTACGCTGAACTTCGCCCCCAGCGCCAGCGATGTGTTTTACACCCAGATGCTCGCTGCAGCGACCGGCTATCAGCTCACCTTCCCCAACGGCGTTATGATGCGCTTTGTCGGCGCGTTTGAGAGCTACACCACGCCGACGCTTGAGAACGGGATCATGCGGGCCGAGGCGGTGCTCAAGCGCACGACCGGCAAGCCGACCCTGCATGCGGCGGTTTGATCATGGCTGATATCACCGGTGTCGTGCGGCTGACGGCGAACAGCAAAGAATACAGGATGTTCTTTGGCACGACTGCACTTGCGGCATTGTGCGCAAAATACGGGAAAAACTTCCTGGCGGAACTTGAGGGCGCGATCGAGGCGGGCGGTGCTGGCCTCGATTTCGGGATTGTGGTCGATATCTATCGTGAGGCGCTGCAGCGCTTCCACGTCGATGACCTTGTTGCCGATCCCTATCTGCCCGACGACCTGTTTGTACAGAATGCTGATGGCATGTCGCAAATGATGGCAGCTGCGTTTCCTGACGCCGATGGTGGCCAGGGAAACGCCCAGAAGGTGAGGAAGACGCGAAAGCCATCGACCTCACCGCGTGGCTCACGGAATACGTCGGCGCGGGGCTAGATCCCGCACGCTTTTGGGAAATCACGCCGCGGCTGATGTTGATCGAGTTGGGCGGTGCCCGGCTGCGTGCTGAGCGCGAACGCTCGCTCACCTGGTTCGGTGCCATGATGCCCCACCTCAAGAAACGGCCAAGTCATGACGAATTCGTGCGGCCCAAACCGCGTGCGACGCGTCAGTCGCGCGAGGAACTGAACGCGGTGCTGATGGCCCTGGCGACAGCTTGGGGCGCGGAATGGGTGGATAAATGACACAATCGGTCATCGGAGCGCTGCGCGTAAACTTAGGGCTGGATTCGGCGCAGTTCACGCGTGGGGCTCGGCAGGCCCAGTCCACGACGCAGCGCCTCGGCGCTCAAATGCAGCGCCTTGGGGCGGGCATCTCGGCCATCGGCGCGGGGATCGTGGTTGCGATGCGCGGGCAGATCAATGCCGCAGATGAGATGGGCAAGGCTGCGCAACGCATCGGGATCCCGGTCGAGGCACTGTCGCAACTGCGCTATGCAGCGGATCTGTCGGCGGCGTCGGTCACCGCGCTGGACAGCGGGGTCCAGCGGCTTTCACGCGGGATGGCTGATGGTTCTGATCGCCTGACGGCACTGGGGATAGCCGCGCGCAATTCGGACGGCACACTGCGGCCCGTGACGGATGTAATGGCAGAACTCGCGGATCGGTTTGCTGCGATGCCAGATGGGGCCGAAAAAACCGCTCTGGCGATCGAGTTGATGGGTCGATCGGGGGCTGAGTTGATCCCGCTGTTGAATGGCGGATCTGCTGCGTTGCGTGGAATGATGGCCGAGGCCGACGCCCTCGGGCGAACAATATCGCAAGAGACCGCTACCTCTGCGGCCCAGTTCAATGATGCGATCACGCGACTGCAGGCAGCCGCTTCGGGACTGATGACGCAGCTCGCCGCCGGACTTATCCCGGTTCTGGGCGCGCTGGCTGAATGGTTCTCACAGATCGTCGCTGGAATGGCTGGTCTCTCGCCCGAAATGCGCACGCTGGCGACGGCGATCGCGGGGATTACAATTGTGGGCGGCCCGGCCTTGATTGTGCTGGGCACTCTTGTGCGATCTCTCGGCGCGTTGCGGGTTGCCCTTGTGGCGGCATCGGGCCCCTGGGGCATTTTGGCGGCTCTTGTCGCGGCTGCAGCGGGCTACTTTCTGCTGTTCCGCGATAATGCCGCCCCGGCACAAACCGCCGCCGAGGAAACGGCAGCAGCCATGGGCGCGCTGAATACGGCGATGGGCACATTCTACACGTCAGCTTCACCGCAGACTGCAAGCAGTGCGATCACCGCCGCGAACGCACTGCGCACACAGGCGGCAGCAGCTCGCGATGCTGCGGCATCACAGCTTGCGCTGCTCGAGGCCGAGCTGACGCGGTTCCAGAACGCGCCAGTTGAAGAGCGCGGGCTGATGACTGGCGACAGTGAAGAGCGCAACCGCGCAAATGATGTGCTTGCAGCTCAAGTGGATCTCGACCGCGCCCGCGCTTCGCTTATCGAGGCAGAGGCCGCTGCCGACCGCGCGGTTCGAGCAGTGACGGGCGCTATGTCCGAGAACATCGAAGTCGCGGCAAACCTGACGGCCACAACCCAAACTTTGAATGTCGCAGTGGCTGCGACAGGCGCAGCCGCAAGCGGTTCTGCGGCAGCAGTTGAAGAGGTCACCGACGCGAGCGAAGAGGCCAATGATCGCCTGCAATCGCAAGCGCAGACTTTAACGGGACTGTTTATGGCCGCGACGCGGGGCGCAGATGCGGCCCGACAGGCGCTATCGCAGCTCTTGTCCCGAGCTGCTGAGGCTTTGGCAAACCAAGCCTTTATGTCCTTGCTCGGCGGTGGGTCTGGCGGCAAAGGCGGCGGCTTCTTGAGCGGGTTGCTTTCCATGATCTCATTTGAAGGGGGCGGTTATACCGGGATGGGGGTGCGCGCCGGTGGGTTGGATGGTCGCGGCGGCAAGCTTGCGATGGTGCATCCTGATGAGACCGTTATTGATCACAAGAACGGCGGCAGCACGGGATCCAGCACCTTTTACATCGACGCGCGCGGGGCGCAGCAGGGCGTTGCCGAGCAGATCGAGCAGGCACTGCGGCGCGCCAAGCCGGGAATCATCCGCGATTCAGTCACCGCGACGCATAAAAGCTTCGGTGAGGTGCGTCCCGCATGACGGTGATCTACGCCTTTCCGCCGCTCAAATACACCGCCACGCTGCTCGACGACGAACTGCCGTCGCGGTCGTCTCGCGGTGTGTTCAGCGGGCAGGACTATGTGTCGTCGTCGGGTCCTCGCCGCCGGGTCATTCGCGTCACAGCGTCATCGCTGTCGGGAAACCGCGACGGGGCGGGCATGAGCGCAAGCCTCAATCGCCTCTTGGACGGCGGTGTCAATCTGGTGCGCATGGCGTGCCCATCGATCAACTGGTGCCATGAAGCGCGCCCGCTGGCTTCGGCTCCTTTGACCTGGACAACCGAGGGTGACCCGCTTGAATGGACGGATGGCGGCGATCCGCTCTTGTGGTTCACCGGCCCTGCCCTGGCGGCGACTGTCACCACGCTGAACGGCTTTGCTGCGCTGGCGCTCACGGGCTTGACGCCGGGCGCTCTGGTCTGCCGCGCCTATGATGTGATCAGGGTATACGTCGAGGGCGAAGACGGCGGGGCATCGCGCGCTGTCAAGACAGTGTTTGCGGATGCGTCGGGCGATGCGGTGATCCCGCTGTTCGATGCGCTGCCTGCCGGGATCGTCAGCGTGGGCGACACCGAGACAGCGGTTTTCCGGGTCACCAGCCGGTCGCCATCGGACCAGCCGGTCAGCGGCAATTGGATGTATTCCTGGGCGCTGCGCGAGGTGTTGCCGGATGAGTATCCCGAGGATGCCACCGAGGTTGACCCATGGGCCTGACGCGCGACATCGATGATGATCTGCTCGCGGCCATCTCGGCGGGCGGCTTCCACCCTGTGACGCTGGTTTTCGTGGACTGGCCGGATGACCCCGTGCGCGTGCATTCCGGGTCAGGGACGATCAGCTGGGGCGGGCACGACTGGATCGGCCTGCATGAAATGAACGCCGGAACCGTGACCCTGCCCGATGAGGCAGCATCGCTGGCGATGGTCGAGGGCACGGCAACGGCGGGCGGTGATCCAGACCTGATCGATGAGATCCTTGGCGATGCCGAGGCAGCGCGCGGCCGGACGGTACAGGTATGGTTCGGCGCGACAACCGAGCGGGCCGGAACGGTCCTGATCGGGGATCCCATGCTGTGCTTCACCGGTGGCATTGGCACGGTCAGCGATGAGGACACTGCCGACGGCGACATTGATATGGTCCGGCTGGTGAGCCTGCAGATCACCAGCGGCCCGTCGCAGCGCTCGCGCGCCGCGACGCATCACAGCTGGGATGACCAGCGGCGCACCGACCCTGACGACACGGCAGGGCGGTGGGTGTCGGGGGCAATCGGCAATCTCGTGGCGTCGCTGCCGAAATGGTGACGCACGATGCGGCTATGGACGCGGTTCTGGACGTAATGTCCGGGCCGTGGGTCTGGGGGGTGTCGGACTGCTGCACGGCGGCGTGCGACGTGTTCCAGCGCCTGCACGGCATTGACGCGATGGCACCGCTGCGGGGCAGGTACAGCACCGAGGCTGGGGCCTATGCGCTGATCCGTGATGCAGGGGGCTGGCGACGGCTTTTCATGGGGCTGGCTGCTGAATCGAACCTCAAGCCCGGTGACGGCTCACCGGGGGAAATTGGCCTCATTCGTGCGGGTGGGCGGCGGGCGCTCGCCATATCGGTCGGGGGCGACATGTGGGCATCCCGCGTCGATGGCGGATTTGCGACGTTCAAGAAAGTGATCCTGTCATGCCAGAGTTGATCACAATGCAGCTCATCAGCTGGGGCGTAAGCAAAACCCTTGCGGTCGTCATCGCGAATCTCGGCGTGTCGGTTGTTCTATCGGCTGCGAGTCAGCTGCTTCAGAAAAATAGCCAAGGCTCTGATCTTTCGCGCGAGCTTGCGACGCCAGATAGCCTGCCGCCATACCGCACGGCCTATGGCCGCAACGTACGCATCCAAGGGTCTCCTGCGCCGTATTGGGTAGTCAAGAATGGGGTGCTCTTTGGCTGCCTGCTCCTGAGCAGCCGCGTCAGCGAGGGGAGAAACTTTTCACTTTACATCGACCGCCGCGCTGTCGGCTTGTCTGGCGATGCGTACGATTTCGGCGGACACTCAACTGGCACGGCCACCGTCCTTGAGGGCAACACTACAGTCGATTTTGCGCACGGACTTGCCTCCGCACCCATTGGTGACGGTATGGCCGCATGGACCGATGATGGCCCGGTAACGATCTCGACCGTCGGCTCAACCACTTTGAGGGTCACTCTTGGCGCAGCTGCGCCCGTGGGTGGCACCATCGTAACGTGGCGGGCAGTCAAAGGAACGAATGGCGGCGTCGGGCTGAACTATCCGTTTTCTGGCCATGTCAATGTGTGGTTTGGCCGAGGCGACCAAACGCATCCGCCGTCTAAAATCCTTGAGGAGGTCGGAGACCTGCGCGGCCTGAACCCGACAAAGTTCTGGGCGACTGATCGCTGGACTGGCCGCACGGTGCTCTGGGTACGGTTTGCGGCTGGTGACGATGAGGAGCGCTTAGACCGCTGGCCGTCCAGCCCACCGATGGTTGAAGTCCAAGCTGATTGGACAACTGTTTGGGACCCGCGCGATCCCGATCAGGATGCGGATGACCCGGAAACATGGGCCGTGAGCGACAATCAAGCACTATGTCTGCTGGACGCGCTGCGTTTCAATCCCATCGCCCGATATAGTTCGGCGCAGATCAGGCTCGATGACTTCACGGATGCGGCAAATATTGCGGATGAGGTTGTCCCTCTTAAATCAGGAGGGGCAGAGCGGCGCTATCGCGTGGGCGGGATGATCGCTTACGGCAATGGGGCTGAGCTTTCCGACGTGCTCAAACCGTTGGAAAGCGCCGGGGCGGGGTCATTGTTCCGCTCGGGCGGAAGGATCGGCTATTCGCCGGGGGCCTGGGAAGCGCCCGAGGTGACGCTGACAGAGTGCCTGCGCAACCAGCCGGTGGTATTCCGCCGCACGCGGCCCACGCGCGACCTCCCCGGCGCGATCAAGGCTGTGCATCCAGATCCTTCAGCCGGATGGGAAAGCACCGAAGAATCGCCCTATCCGGTATCGGCTGACTGGGAAGGTGCAGACGACAGGATCACCTCGCTTGACCTTGGCCTGGTGTTCTCGAGCCCGCAGGCGCAGCGGATCCAGAAGATCATCGCGGAGCGCCTGAAAGTGCAGCGGCAGTTGTCCGCGCTGTTCCCCCCAAGCGCCCTGAAAGCGCAAGCCGGTGGCAGGGTATCAGTGTCGCTTCTCGATCGCCCGACAGATGCCCGCAACGGCACCTATCGTGTGACGCGTTCACACCCGGCGCAGTGGCTCGAAAGTGGCGACGGGGTGGCGCTGCAATTGCCGCTCGATCTCGAAGAGGATGCAGAGGGCGTCTATGCGTGGGACGCTGCCACCGACGAAGTTGAGCGGCCCGACCAATCGACGGTCCCGCCAGACCCGACAGTTATCGATGCCGCTTATACTTCAATCACCGTCACCGGCACTGAAATCGAGGTCGTGGTTGTCGGCATCGGCGTAATCTTCAACGTGATCGACGCGTTGGAGCTTGAATACCGACGCAATCAAGATCCTTTCTGGCTTCCCGTTGCGATCATGGGTGACGGCGGACCGTTCACGCAAACCATCAACCCAGCTGTTTCGGGTTCGAGCTATGATTTTCGGCTTCGGTCTCTTGTGGATGATCGCGTCGGAGCGTGGAACATCGAATATGCGGCACAGGTAGGGTTCACTCTTGGCGTACCTTCCGGCGTCGCCCTTACCGCTGGCGCGGGTTCGATCGAGGTTGATGCCACTGCCCCGTCTGACACGGCCTGCGCGGCGCTTCAGATCTGGATTGGCACCAGCACCGATCCAGAGCTTGCCATCCTCTATGCCGAGATCCTTTGCGATCCCTCGGACCCGGTGAACACCACCGTCACCGGTCTTCCTGCTGGCGTCCTGCACCGCGTCTTTGTCCGCGCCGTCACCGAAAACACCGCCGTTGGCCCCTGGGCCGCGACCGTCACTGCCACCCCAACTTGATCCCGCAATTAGCAGCAAGCCTGCCCCGCTTCGTGCGGGGCTTTATTCGTTGAGGTAATCCCCATGCCAGCACCGACAGTCACGCGGCCCGTCACGGGCACTGCGCCCAACAAGGGCATCTCGATCGAGGCAGACAAGGCCGCAATTGATGGCGCGCTGGCCGAAAACTACGGCAACATCGAGGCGCACAAGGCGGCCACGGACAACCCGCACAGCGTGACAAAGGCGCAGCTTGGCCTCGGCAGCGTGGACAACACCGCGGACGTCGACAAGCCGGTGAGCACCGCAACGCAAGCGGCGCTTGACGCCAAGGCCGCGCTGTCCGCCCTCACCACCGAAACAGCGGGCCGAATCCTCAGCGACGTGATTGTCGGCTATGCCCGCCCGGGGGAAATGCCGGAAGCATACCGCAGCGAGATCACCGGCGCGGCCAGCGCGGGCACCCCTTATAGCGGCTCGAATGTGGTCGTCGATGACGAACTCGGCGCGTGTATCGAGCTGGTTGACGTGGCGACCCATGTTGCTGCCCGCCAGCCGACGCCGACTGAGCCCGGCCGGGTCTATCTGTTGCGTGTTGCCGTCAAGCGCGAGTCCGACCCCGCCGACCCCTTGGGTGATGCCGTTGAATACGGGGTGCGCTTCTTGCAGCCCGCTCTGACCGGTGTTGCAGGCGGCTCGGGCAACCGGGTTATCTCGATCGATGACCCGCTTGTTGCCGCTGATGGCTGGCAATATTTCGACGCGACGTTCTCGATCGATGTCGAAGGCGTCGACTACACCATTCCAGCGGGCGCTGCGTTTGGTGCCCCATGGGTCCGCACCTATGGCACCGATCATCAAACGCGGATCGCCCGTGTCGAACTGACTGACATCAGCAGCGCGTGGGTAGGGTTGCGGGCCGAAGATGCCTCTGCGACCGCTGTTGCTGCTGCAGTGGTCGCAACGACGAAAGCGGGGGAGGCTACCGATGCGAGCGTTCAGACTGGGCTGGATGTTTCGACTTCCACAAGCCGAGCCCTCGATGCGCAGGCAGTAGCAACTGGCTCGCCAGGCGCTGACCGTCCGTGGCTTCTCTCTTCCGAGGTAACGGGTTCGGCAGCGAGCCTGACCGGGTTCAGCGACGATGACGTTGTGGCTGATGCTGTTCTCGGATCGGCAATTCAGCTGACTGGCGGCGAAAACCTCTATGCCTCAGACCGGGCGCGCATCGACCTTGTGCCGGGCCGGGTGTTTCAGGCCACTTGGGATTTCCGCCGCGCAACCGATCTGTCGGGTGCGGGCAGTATCAACCTGCGGGTCAGGACGTGGGAGGCTGACGGCACCACGCAGGTCGATATGATCTCCTACAGCGACAACTCATTCTCTGTTGCAGACGGACGGCAGACGATCGGCCAGACGTTCTCTCTCGACGTTGCGGGCGTGGATCATTTGCTTGATCCAGCGGCATCTGCCCGTGCCTATATCTATGCCTATGACGCGGCTGGAACTGGCGTCGTGCTGATCGGAAGCATCCAGTTCCGTGATGTGACGGAAAGCTGGCTGGCTCAGCAGGCGGCGGCAAGCGCTGGCGTCTGGGGCGGCTATGTCTATCCGAACCTGGCGGCATTCACTGCGGTGGCATCTTCGCTGTCCGCATCGATCACCCGAGTGGCCTGCAAGGCCCCTGACGGGAGCACGATCGCCTTTGCCCGCTTAGCGTTGGCGACAGAGTTTGCCGCGCTTCCGGGCTGGATTGCAGATGGTGTTCGCACGCCGTGGCACCATGGGGCGCTTGGCGATGACTCCGCAAATGATCGTCCAGCCTTTGCCGAAATGAACGCGGCAGGCGGGAGAGCTTACATCCCCGTTCCACCCACAGCATGGAACTTGTCTGCGCCCATCGCGCTCGATGCTGTTGATGCAATCTTTGACGCAACAGCGAGTTGGGAAACCTTGACTGGTGGCGGAAGCATCACATGGGGCGGTGGCAGGGTCACGCAAGCTGAGGAACAAAGCCCCATTCCGGGCTATCCCTACCGGATGCCTGACCGCCTTTTTGTCGGGTTTCAGGCAGCGGCGCAGTATGCTGCGGATACCATGGTCGGCAACGATGGCGGTTCGGCGTGGTTTGGTGATAGCGCGAACGGGGCGTCATATCTGCCGCGCGACGCGCGCGCGGTGTTTTCCGGCGACGGCCTCGTTGGTGCAGCCTTTGTCTCGCGGACATCGGACAGGACAACTGACCAGCGCCCAACTATTGGGGCGGGGTCATACGTCGTTAACGACGGCTATGATGGCGACCCGACTGCGGCATGGGCGTGGATCGCAGAACTGGACCTGCAACGCGCCGGCGGCACTATCTATGGCATGGAAATCGGGGCTAAGGACACCTCGACTGCATCAAGGAACCCATCAACACCATACGTGACGCGCGGCGGCGTATTTGGTATTTGGGGCGCTGGAGGCGGCGACGCTAGTTTCGGAGACCCGGCGCTTAAACCGGCGGACAGTTTGATCCATTGCCTGCGGAATAATTTAAGCGGGCTTGGCGTCGGCGGGTGGGAGTCGGCGCTCACGGTCAGGGCGGATGCGATTTTTGGCACGGATGGTTCTGCCGCGTCCACTACGACTGGTGACGCCATAAAGCTTGCCAGGATGCACAGGATTGCGTGGTTCGAGCCGGGTACGGAGACGGTTGGTTTCTCGTTCCACAGTTCCGTGAAAACTGCCGCAGAGGCATGGTATCTCACAGCTGGCGCACAGAGCCTGACCGGGCGCAGGACGTCCGACAATAAGATACTGTGGCAAATGAGGGACAGTGGCGCTGGCGCGGTCGATTATCCAGCGCTCCAAAATGGAAACGGACTCGCGACCCTCTACGCGGAGGGCGACAGCGCGAATGTTGATATGCGGATACTTCCAAAGGGTTCTGGCGTTCTGCGTCACGGCGTTGGCGTGGCCGCGTCTAACCCCGCGGCCTTCTCAGCAGACGGCTATATTGCAGAAAAGCTCGCCAATGGAACCTTGGTCTACAAGCCGTATTCCGTCAGTCCTTGGTGAGAATGGAACATGAACGCACAGCTACAATTGGCCGTGGCGTCTTAAAATAAGGAAGGAACGAGAAGTGAACCAGAGCCAAATCTACCAACGCGTCCAGCAGGAAATCGCCACGCAACTTGGGCAAGCGATGATCGGCATGATCGACGCGCAGGTGCGTAATCAGGCGCTGTCACAGCGGGTGTCCGAGCTTGAACAGGGGGCAAGCAAAGGACCAGCAGAGGCACAATCGACAGACGCTCAGGTCGAATAGTAATCTCGCGCGCCCTTTCGAAATGCCAATCTCAAAATGAGAGGCCCGCATGGCGGATCAAGGACACCCACCCGGCTCCGGCTGGATGCACTACGACCGGACGGTGAATCTCGGTCACATTCTCACCGCCGCCACGGTCGCCTGCACCGTTCTCGCCGGGGTGATCTATCTGCGCGCCGACGTGACCCAGTTGCAGATCGAGCTATCCCGCCAGCGCGCGGAGATCGCCTCAGAGGTGACCGCCATTCGGGCGGATGCAGCCGGACGCGAGGCTCGGTTGCGCGCCACGGAACTGACGCAGGCCGGTCAGTCGTCAGATCTGCGCGCCATGTCGGCCAGCCTGACGCGGATCGAGCGGCTATTGGAGGCGAGAACGCCATGAACACACAATGGATCGGCGCGGCAAATCCGCGCGAATTGAGTGATGTCGATTTCGCTGCTGCGGCAAGCCGTCTGGGCTGTGACCCGGCGGCGATCAGGGCCGTCTGGGGGGTCGAGGCGGCAGGGCGGCACTTCCTCGCTGATGGGTCAGTCGTGCGTCGGTTCGAGCCGCATCACTTCCCCCGTGAGCACTGGGAGCGCATCGGCTTTTTCCCGCGCGCCGGTGAGGCTGCATGGCGGGCAAGCGTTCGCTTGTCCACTGAGACCATGTTTCAGAGCGCGGCGGCGATTGACCAAACTGCTGCAATGGCCGCATCCAGCTGGGGGGCACCTCAGATCATGGGTTTCAACTGCCGGTCGGCTGGGTTCGATACTGCCGAGGCGATGGTTTCGCACATGGCGGTGAGCGCAGCGCACCAGCTGGGCGCATTCGTGCAACTGGTTGAGGGCTGGGGGCTGGACAGCGCGCTGCGGGCGCAGGACTGGACCACCTTCGCCGCGCGTTACAACGGCAGCGGTCAGGTTCCCGTCTATGCCGCGCGCATCGAGGCGGCGTATCGTCAGCACTCTGGCGTCCCGTCGCCCGTTGTCTTGCGCATTGGCGACCGTGGCGCGGCTGTGACGGCTCTGCAACGCGCTCTCGGCACGCAGGACGATGGCGTGTTCGGCCCCGGTACTGATCAGGCTGTGCGGGCGTTCCAAGCCACCGCTGGCCTGCCGGTGGATGGCGTGGTCGGTCGGCGCACATGGGACGCCCTGGGGGTCGCCGCGCCGGATGCCGCAGAGCCTCCCGTCCAAGAGACGCCCGTTGACAGGCGCACTGATATCACGGCCACGGTTACGGGCGCAGGGGCGGCCATGACGGCCATCGGTGCGGGTGCTGCGCAACTGCGCACCGCGCTGCCGGAGAGCGCCTTCTCGGTGCTTGTCTGGGGCGCTGTGGGGCTTGCGGCGATCTGGCTTCTGGCAAGGGCGCTGCGGCGCTGGCGGGGGGCCGTCCGATGATCGCCTTTATCATGGGGCTGGGCCGCCGCGTGCAGACGTGGCTGGCGCTGGCCGCCGCCGCGCTGGTGGCGGTTCTCGCAGCCTATGCCGCCGGACGACGTGATGGCAGTTCAAACCAAAGGGAAGAAGATGCACAAGACACACGCGATGCGGTCGAGCGGGGCCGCGATGCGGTTCGGCGCGATGATGTTTCTGATCCTGCCGAGCGCCTGCGTCGGAACGATGGGCGCTGGATGTGAAAGCTATGGCGAGGCCCGGCTGTCAATGCCGCCGCCCGAGACGGTGCCAGAGGGCGCGTGGGGCGACTGGATAGCGACCACTGACACACGCATGACAGGGACGTGCACCTGACACCTTTCCGCGCCCGCATGTTCGCGCTACGTTCCGCGCATGTCCGGCGCGATTCTTATCCACGTCATTTGCCCTGGCTGCGGTCATTCCGCGACCCTCGGGGCTGGTCAGCTCGGCTGCGAGCCAGCGCGCTTCATGGCCTTCCACCGGCTGCGGTGCAGTGCCTGCGGGCGGCAGGCCGCGCGCGAGGACATCATCAAGTCATGGCATGCTGGCGAGACGACGCCGCCCTATCGGGGCAGCTATCGGCGCGAGTAAATGGCCATGCGAGTGCGCCGATACCGCGATTTTAGCCGGAAAGCCTCTCCGTTGCGCATCATCAACCCATCCCGCCGGATAGCCTGTAGCGATGCAAGCTCGCCCCAAGCTTCAACGCTCTGATCTCCGTCAAGGATCTTGCCAGCGAGAGCCTTGATGCGGCGGTCTATCTGCGAAGGGTTCAGCATCATCTCTTCCTTTCGTTCTCGCTCACATGCTGAGTTTGGCTTGCAGACGCTCTTTCCCGAGGGAAGTTCACGGCGGCGTTCATGTTGCAGTGCCTAAACGCGATAGGGGCGCAAGATCTTCGGCTTTAGTTAAGGCAAAGTCGCTGGGCTGATGATCAGGGCCGCAGGCCCCCCGTTTCCAGTAAGCCGAATGGAGTAGGGGTCGGATGGCGGCGGAAAGTGCATGCCGATGCGGAAAATGGAACCTAGGCTGATCCCTCGTTCGGCAAGCCGCGCGATAAGCCGGTTGCCGATTTCCTGGCACTTGTCATCACCCACGATTTCGACATTCACTGTCTTGCCACTCAAAGCATTTACAAGTTTCTCGAATCCGTCATCGGACAGCTCTGCCCGACCTGGCGCAACAATTGTATTGAAGTTGTTGTTGTAAACAGGCGACACGGCGCCGCCGGTCATTGTCCCGATGTTTACAGATTGGTTTAGTCCCTTATTTCCCTCATCAGCCAAGTTCTTCCCTCCAATAAACTTGTGGCGAAGTGCGGGCCAGTAAGTCCAAGCTAGCATGGCTAACCCAAAGGCCATAAGAGCCCACGGCATCCACGGATCGCCGCTCATGTTCTCGATCCAGAAATCGTGAAGGTCCGGCCATACAGTGATCGCCCCAGTGAAGTGCGTAAGGGCACCCCAGAGAATTCCACCGATAGAGAAGACCCACGCAAGAAACCTTTGCAGCATGCGGCCGATAGTGCGCGGCGCGGGATGATTCTGGAAGTCATTTCACGCACCCATTTTCTGATGGCTTGGTGCGTTTGATACATAACGCTGGGCATATGCGTGGACACAGGGGTCAGCGCGGCACGGCTTAGATTTCGGCTTTGCATCATCGTCTTCCTTTCCCGGCTGTCGCCGGCGCAGTTTTACAATTCAGTTTGTAAGCCATTGAAATAACATGATCTAACAAGGCGCTATTTTACAGCACATCGCGTTGCAATCATGGGATTTTTCCGTTCCTTCCGGGATCGCCACAAAGCCTTGAAGCCAGAGCAAGCAACGAGCGCATACGCTTGCGCAAGGATTCAGTAGCTCTCGATGGGAGAGCGCTGGACCGGCCGCTCGCGGGCGTTTCGTGGCCAAGGCCAACAGGCGGACGGCTTGGGCGTTTCTGGGGCACCGGCCTGACGTGCTTCCCTGCCGCGTGGATCCGCCCCTGACCGCCAACGGGATCGGGCATCGCCTGACCAAGCCCAATCCGCCACGGACGGCTGGCCAAGTAGAACGGAGGATCCGCACGGTCAGGGACGCCAACGCCAGGCGCTTGCAGTGGAACATCCATGACGAGTTGCAACCTGATGGCAGCTTACGATTTTACGCGCTAACTCAAGGCCCTGAGCGGCCTCAGGCCCGGCGAGAACAGCGGCAAGACCTCGACTTCAGCGCCAGACAGCGTCACGATCCAGCGAATCCACCAGATCCCGGCATCTGCGCCCTCAGGTGCGTGCGTTCTCGAAGTCGGTCCAGGCTTTTTCGAAAGCTGCGAAGTCAAACCCTTCCGCCCGCGCCGGATCGAGGATCAGCTTCTCCGAGGCCAGCAATTGCCCGATGCCCGCCTCGAGCCCCGCCATCACCGAAGGCGGAATGACAAGCGCACCATGGCGGTCGGCATGCACCAGATCCCCCTGCGCCACCCGCAGGCCAAAGACCGTGACCGGGGTGCCAAGGCTGCGGACATGGACGAAACCGTGGCTGGGACCGATGCTGCCGGCGATCACCGGGAAGCCCTCGGGCAGGTCGCCAAGATCGCGCATCACGCCGTTGGTCAGCGCGCCCGCCATGGCGAAGCCCTTATGGATGGTGGTGTTCACCTCGCCCCAATAGGCGCCGATACAGTCGGGGTAGTCCAGATCCTCGATCACCGCGACCGACGGCTTGGGCGCGTCATGCATCGCCTTGTAATAGGCCATGCGGCGGGCGCGGATCACCTCGGGCGCTTCGCTCGGGGGCGCGAGGGCGGCGATCTGCGCGGTGACGGCATAGCCCACGACGCTGCGTCCGGGTTCCGAGCACAGCATGGTGCCGCGGGTAAAACCGTCGAAGCCGCGCTTTCCTTGCACCACCTCGATGGCGTTGCAGACGGTCGGCGTGTCGACCCGGCGCAGCAGGTCCAGAAGTGTCGGTGTCATGTCTCGAGCCATTCCTTCAGCGCCGCGAGCGTGGCGGCAGGTTGTTCCAGCGGCGGCAGATGTCCGGCGCCTTTCACGACGACCAGCCGCGATTGCGGCATCAGCGCGTGCATCAGATCGTGCCGGTCGCGGGGGCACAGCCGGTCTTCCGCGCCGGTCAGCACCAGCGCGGGGCCTTTGAAGGCGCGCAGGGTCTCGGTCCGGTCGGCGCGGTCGCGCAGGGCCAGCGACTGCCGGCGAAAGACCTCGGGACCAAGGCTGCGGGCCATGTCGAGGCACAGCGCCAGCGTGGCGGTGTCCGAAGGGTCGGCAAGGTAATGCGGCATCATCTCGGATTGCATCACCGCGTCGAGCCCCCCGGCCAGCACCCGCGCCACCTGCGGTTCGCGGCGGGCGCGGATTTCGGGCAACTCCGCCAAGGGGTTGGTGTCCAGAAGCGCCAACCGGTCGATCCGCCCGGGCGCCTGCGCCAGCATCTCCATGGCGACGATGCCGCCCATCGACAGCCCCGCCAGCGCGAAGCGCGCAGGCAGATCGCGCAGCAGGGAAGCGGCGATGCCGGGCAGCGTCTCGTCGCCTGTGGGCAGCGCGTGGCGGACGGCGCGCGGACCGAGGGACGCAGGCAGCGCCCCCCACATCCGCGCGTCGCACATCATGCCGGGCACAAGGACCAGCGGCAGCGGATCGTTCACGACAGGCGTCCGGTCAGGCCCGCGGGATCGTCGGTGTTGCGGACCCGGTAGAGCGCGGCCTCACCCGTCATCGCGGGGCTCAGTGCATGCGAAAGGCCCGGCGGGATCGCCGCCGTATCGCCCGGGTTCAGCACCGTGCTGCCACCGTCCCAATCGAGCCGCCAATGACCACGCACCGGCATCAGCACCTCGTGGCGCTGGGTGGCATAGGCGGTGTCGGGGATCGAGCCGCGGGTCAGAAAGTCGATTTCAAACCCCGGGCGATCGCGCAGCATCCCCTCGGCGCCCAGTACCTTGCACGGCTGCCGGTCCGAGAGCGCGACCATGTCCCAATAGCGGGCGACGTAATCGGGCAGGACCTGCGCCGTGGTGAGTTCGGGGAAATCCTTGAGCTGCGCGTCGGTGAGCAGCGGCATGGGCGCAACCCCCTCGGGCAGGCTCTGGCCTTTCTTCGCGTCATAGAGCTTGCCGTTCGCGCCCAGCACAAGGCCGTGGTCGCGCGCATCCTCGATCACCTGCGGCGCCCATATCACGCCGCCGCCCGCGTCGTCGCCGCCCAGCACGGCCATGATCATCCCGTAATCGGTGCCGATATTCTCGAAGCCGCGGAAGATCCCCGTCGGGATATTGATGATGTCGCCCTCTTCCAGCACCACCTCGCCCGCTGTGCCCCAACGGCCCCAGAAGAAGCGCCAGCGCCCCTTGAGAACGAAGAAAACCTCGGCGGTGCGATGGCTGTGCAGGCTGTTGCGGCATTTCGGCGGCTGACCGGCAGCACCGATGTTGAAGCCCGGGGTCTCGGTGATGTGGACATGCTGGTCGGCGCTTTCGGACACGCCGCCGCCGATGATGGTGAAATTCTCTTTCTGGTCGCTGCCCGGGGTATGGGCGTCGATGAAGGCGGTCTTGCAGGGTTTGAGATCCCCGTAGCGGACGATGCGGGCGTCCATCTGGGCAGGCGTCATGTCGTGTCTTCCTTTGCGGTCACGGGGCGGGATCGGCCGGCGGCTGGCGGGTCGAGCCCCGCACGACCAGCGGGCCGTCGATGAAGGTTTTCTGGGGTTCGAGCACCCCCTCGATCAGGCCAAGGATGGCCTCGACGGTGGCCGAAACCATGCGGTTCACGGGCTGGCGGATGGTGGTGAGGTCATAGGCGGGCCAGGCGGCCATCGGGACGTCGTCATAGCCGATGACGGACACATCGCCGGGCAGGCTGAGCCCAAGGCCGAACCGTAGCTCATCCATCGCGGCGAAGGCCATGTGGTCGTTGCCGACGAACAGCGCATCGGGCCGGTCAGGACGCTCGAAGAGTTCGCGCGTGACACGGATCGTGACGTCGCGGGCATACATGCCGTCGACCATCGCCACCGGTTCCAGCCCCGCTGCGGCCATCGCCTGACGGAACCCTTCGGCCCGGTCACGGCCGGTCGAAGAGCCCTGCCAGCCCATGATATGCGCGATGCGGCGATGCCCGGCGGCGATCAGATGCTCGGTCGCGCGGCGCCCGCCCGAGACATTGTCCGAGGTGATATCGGTCAGCTGCGGGTTTTCCTGACCACGGTTGAAATTCACCACCGGAATCCCCTGCCCCGCCAGCCGGCCGGTCAGCTCGTTCGACATCGAAACCGAAGCCGTGATGATCCCGTCGACGCGGTAGTCGATAAGCTCGCGCACCACCTCCGAGACATTCTCGGTGGCATTCTCGGCCATGAAGATCAGCACGTGGTAGCCCCGCGCCTGCAAGGCCCGCGACAGCTTCTCGATGGCCAGCGGGTAGAACATGTTTTCCAGATAGGCGACCACCAGACCGATGATGCGGCTGCGCCCGGTGATCATTGCGCGGGCCAGCGCGTCGGGCCGGTATCCCAGCGTCTCGGCCGCTGTGCGGACCTTCTTGACCGTCGCCGGCGAAACCGAGGCGCCCGGGGTGAAGACCCGGCTGACCGCCGATTGGCTGACCCCGGCAAGCCGTGCAACATCCTGTGCAGTGATCCGACCCTTGATGCTCATCCTGCCGTCCATCCCCCGTCGACCTTCAGCGCCGTCCCGGTCACCATCGACCCGGCGTCAGAGGCAAGGTACACCACCGCGCCCATCACGTCCTCGACACGACCCACACGGCCCAGCTTGATCTTTTCCTCGATCCAGGCGCGGCGCGCGGGGTCGTCGAAAGTGGCTTGTGTAAAGGGCGTCAGGATGAAGGTCGGGCAGATCGTGTTGACGCGGATGCCATGCGCGCCCCATTCCATCGCCATGGCCTTGGTCATGCCCTCGACCGCGTGCTTGGTTGCGCAATAGACCGCGCGATCCACGCCGCCGACATGGCCCATCTGGCTGGAAATCTGGATCAGGCTGCCGGGCTTGCCCGCCGCGACCAGCCCCTGCGCCACGGCCTGAGCGGTAAAATACGCGGCCTTAAGGTTGATCGCCGTGACTGAGTCGAAATCGTCCTCGGTGGTCTCCAGCGCCGCGCTGTGCCGCGCCATCCCCGCCGCGTTGACGAGGATGTCGAAGGGGCCTTCGGCGGCGACAAAGGCGCGCAAGGCCGTCGTATCGGCAATGTCCAGCGACCGGGCGCGGACGCTGCCGCCCGCGGCGCGAAGGTCGGCGGCTGCCGCCTCCAGCCGCTCGGCGCCGCGCGCCACCATGGTGACCTCGGCTCCGGCATCGGCCAGCGCGCTGGCGCAGGCCAAGCCGATGCCGGAGGAAGCCCCGGTGACGAGGGCGCGCCTGCCCTCGAGCCGGAACGACGGGGTGCGCGGCAGGCTCATTCGGCAGCCATCCCGTAGCCGACATTGCGCCCGCCGTAGCGACGCACCCGGATGTTGCACTGCTCGGCATGGCCAACGAAGCCTTCCAGCATGCACAGCCGCGAACCGTACTCGCCTACCGTCGCGGCAGCCTCGTCCGTGGTGACGCGCTGGTAGGAATGGGTCTTCAGGAACTTGCCGACCCAGAGCCCGCCGGTATAGCGGCCAGCTTTCTTGGTGGGCAGCGTGTGGTTGGTGCCGATGACCTTGTCGCCATTGGCCACGTTGGTGCGCGGCCCCAGGAACAGCGCGCCGTAGCTGTGCATCTGCTCAAGATACCAGTCGTCGCGGTCGGTCATCACCTGCACATGCTCGTAAGCCATGTCATTGGCCACGCGCAGCATCTCGTCATGGCTGTCACACAGGATGACTTCACCATAATCGCGCCAGCTGACCGAGGCGGTCTCGGCGGTCGGCAGGATGGCCAGCAGCCGGTCGATTTCGGCCAGCGTGGCCTCAGCCAGCGCGCGGGAATTGGTGATCAGGCAGGCGGGCGAGTTGTAGCCGTGCTCGGCCTGGCCCAGAAGATCGGTCGCCACCAGTTCGGCATCCACGGTATCGTCGGCGATCACCATGGTCTCGGTCGGCCCGGCAAACAGGTCGATGCCGACGCGGCCATAGAGCTGGCGCTTGGCCTCGGCCACGAAGGCGTTGCCGGGGCCGACCAGCATGTGGACGGGATCGATGGTCTGGGTGCCGATGGCCATGGCGCCGACGGCCTGAATGCCCCCCAGCACATAGATTTCATGCGCGCCGCCCAGATGCATGGCGGCGACGATGGCAGGATGGGGCTCGCCCTTGACCGGGGGCGCACTGGCGACGATCCGCGGCACGCCGGCCACGGTCGCGGTCAGCACCGACATATGCGCCGAGGCCACCATCGGGAACTTGCCGCCGGGCACGTAGCAGCCGACGCTCTGCACGGGGATGTTGCGATGGCCAAGAACCACGCCGGGCATCGTCTCGACCTCAATATCCGTCATGCTGGCGCGCTGCGCCTCGGCGAAGCGGCGGATCTGGGTCTGGGCGAAACGGATGTCCTCCATGTCGCGGGCGCCAACCTTGGCCATCGCCGCCTCGATCTCGGATTGCGTCAGACGAAAGGACGGGCGGCTGACCCCGTCGAACTTCTGGCTCAGGCTGGCGATCGCTGCGTCGCCCCCCGTTTCGATCTCGCGCAGGGTCTCCTCGACGGTGGAGCGGACCTTGGCATCGTCCTCGGCGCGCTCGGCTTCTGGCTTGGCGGTCTTGAGATAGGTGATGGTCATGGGAACTCCTGATTATGACCCGTAGCCCAGAAACAGGCGCGGAAGGATGAGCGAGAGATCGGGCCAGAAACTGATCACCAGCAGGGCAGCGGTCATCACCAGCACCCATTTGAAGATCCGCCTGACCAAATCGTCGAAGGGGATGCCGCCGACCTGCGACGCCATGAAGAGGTTCGCCCCAAGCGGCGGCGTGACGAAACCGATGGCCAGCGCGACGATCATGATGACGCCGAAATGGATCGGATCGATGCCAAGCTGCGTCACCATCGGCAAAAGGACCGGGGTCAGGATGACGATGGCGGCGAGCGTTTCAAGGAAGGTGCCGATGATGAGCAGCAGCACCAGAATGGCCAGCAGCACGACGATCCAGTTGTCAGTGATGCCAAGGACGAACTGCGACAGTTCCAGCGGAATGCGTTCCAGCGCGATGATCCGGCCGAAGGCGACCGAAGCGCCGATGATCACCAGGACCGCGCTGACCAACAGCGCCGATTGCAGCATGATCGGGCCCAGTTCGCGCCACGATAGTTCCTTGTAGACCAGCGTCGAGACCAGCAGGGCGTAGACCACCGCAACGGCCGAGCTTTCCGTCGGCGTGACGATGCCGCCATAGATCCCGCCCAGCACGACGATCGGCATGAGCAGCGCGAGCTTCGCCTGATTCACCGCTGCCCATCGCTGGCGCCAGCTGACGGCTATGGTCTTTGCCTCCCAGCCGCCTTTCCGGGTCTGGTAGATGTTGTAGAGGATCAGCGCGATGGCGATGACGATGCCGGGGATGATGCCGGCAAGGAACAGCGCCGAAACCGAGACCTGCGCCGTCACGGCATAGATGATCATCACCACCGAGGGCGGGATCATCACCCCCAGCGCCCCGGCCGAGGCGACCATGGCCCCGGCATAGGCCCGGTCATAGCCGCGCCGTGCCAGCGCAGGGATCATCGCAAGCCCGATGGCCGCAACCGTGGCCGAGCCGGTGCCCGAGATCGCCGCGAAGAACAGGCAGGCCATGATCGTCACCGTGCCCAAGCCCCCCGGCGCATTGCCGAAGAAGGCCTCGGCCACCGCGATCAGCCGGCGCGAGATGCCGCCGCGGCTCATGACGCTGCCGGCAAGCGTGAACAGCACAACGGCGATCAGCGTGAACGAGTTGATGCCGCTGACCAGCCCCAGCGCATAGAAATCGAAGCCGAGGAAGGGGATATAGGCGATGGCGAGCAAGCTTGCCGCGCCGAGTGCGATACCGATGGGCACGCCCACCAGCAGAAGGACGGCGAAGCTGCCGAACAGAATGGCGGTGGTCATGAGCGGGCCTCGCCGGGTTTCAGGCCTTCGTCCTCAAGCGCGGTATCCGCCCGAAGCGGCTCCTCGCCGTGGCGCAGGATGCGCCAGAGGGAATGCGACAGGCGCAGCGCCGACAAGGCGCCAGAAAAGATGATCGCCGCATAGAGCCAGCCGGTCGCCCATTGCGTGGCGGACAGCGACTGTCCGCGCTCGATGGCATTGGCGGTAATCTGGATGCCCAGCACGCAGACGGCGATGGAATAGGCCAGAAAGACAGCTTCCGCGAAAGCCAGCGTCCAGCGGCGCAGGGCGCGCGGCATGGCATCGACCAGAATGGTCACGCGCAAATGGCGTTTCTCGCGGATGGCATAGCTGATGCCGAAATAGATCATGTACACGAAAGCGAACCGCGCGACCTCTCCGGCCCAGGGCACCGAAGTCTGGAAGGCAAAGCGCGCGACCACATCCGCGAACAGCAGGATGATGACCACCCCAAGGCTGGTCACGATGATCGTCGGCTCAAAGAACCTTTCCGCCAGTCTCAGCCTGCGACGCATATGCGCTCCTCCTGAGCGAACTGTCTTTTGGGGGGGGACGGTCGGCCTGATCGGCCGACCGAAAGGTGCTTACTCCGCCAGATAGGCGCTGAAGCGGTCGAAGAAGGCGTCACCGACGCGCTCGCGGATCATGCGCTCGATGGCGGCATTCATCGTCGCGGCCATCTGCTGGCGATCCTCGGCGGGCAGCTCGCTGACCTGAAGCCCCGCCTCGGTCAGCTGGGCGAGCGTCGCGGCATTGGCCTCGGCCACCAGCTGGCGCTGCAGCGTCACGGTCTCTGCCGCAACCTCCATCATCAGGGCGCGGTCTTCCTCGGACAGGCTGTTGACGAACTCAAGGTTCGCAAACCACACCTCGGGCCAATAGATATGGCCGGTCAGCGAGACATTGCTCTGCACCTCGTAAAAGCGCTCGACGACCATCGAGGAAAGCGCGCTTTCCTGTCCGTCGATCAGGCCCTGCTGCAGTGAAGAATAGATCTCGCCCCAGGCCAGCGGCAGCGGCACCGCGCCGATGGCGCGCCAGGCCGCGATCTGCACCGGATTGTCAGCCGAGCGCAGGCGGAAGCCCTGGAAGGCATCAAGGCTGTCGAGCGCGCGGTTGCCCGAGAAGCTGCGGAAGCCAAGCTCCAGAAAGCCCATACCGGCAAGTCCGCGCTCTTCCATCGCCGCGTTCAGCAGGTCACCGGCCGGGCCGTCCAGCGTCGAGCGCGCGTGGTCCTCGTCGGCGAAGAGCAGGAACTGGTCCAGCACGCCCAGTTCGGGGATCGATGGTGACAGGTTGACCGAAGCGCCGGTAGCCATCTGGATATTGCCCGATTGCACAAGGTCCAGCGTCTCGTTGACACTGCCCAGCTGACCGCCGGCATAGATCTCGACCTCGAAACCGCCCTCCGAGCGCTCTTGCAGCGTCTGGCGGAAATGCTCCATCGCCTGATGCAGCGGCGAGCTTTCGGGCTGGGCATGGGCGATGCGGATGACGGTCTGCCCCATCGCGGTGGTTGCGAGAAGGCTGGCGGCAAGCGTCATCGCCGCAAGAAATTGCGTCTTCATGGTTTCCTCCCTGATCTGAGTCGCTCGGGCCATTCCTCGTGGTCCGATACTCTTGCATTCGTATGCAATGCATTCGTATGCAAGTCAAGCCATGACCTGAGACGTCCCCTTTCATGGCGAGCAGTCGTCTATCTGCAGCCGCATGCAGCCTTGGTTGCCAATCTCGATTTCAAGGAGAATTCCAGCGGTGCGGGGTTGCCGAGAGAGGGAAGCGGCCTGTTCCGCTTGTCGTCCCCCTTCCCTTCCGCAATCTTCGCTCGGCCTTCGCCGGCAAGCCGTCTTCAGCGGCGCAATCCCGCTTCAGTAAAACCGCCCGCGGCCCTGTACATGCGCCCAGTCCGGCCACAACCCTGCGGCCTCGATCCCCAGGATCACCGCAATCACGACAAGCGTGATGGCGAAAGTCAGCACCACCCGGCCCCGCGGCTGGCGGGCTGTGCGCCGAAAAAGGCGGAACAAGAGGACGATAAGCGGCACTGGCGCCTCCCTTGGTATCGGGTGTTTCGCCGCCAAGTATGCGTGCCTTCGCCACCGGTAGCCAGAGCCGGGCCCAACGCCCGCGCATCGCCTTTGTCCACACGCCGATTCAGGGTTGATCCGCCCCGGCCCGCAAACTAGTAAGGCGCAGATTTCTTCAGGCCGCCGTCCGGGCGGCCTGTCAGCATATGCGAGGAACACAATGCAAGTCACCGAGACCCTGAATGACGGCCTGAAGCGTGGCTACACGATCACCGTTACCGCCGCAGAATTGACGGCGAAGGTGGACGAAAAGCTGCGCGAGGCCCAGCCCGAGGTCGAGATCAAGGGCTTCCGCAAGGGCAAGGTGCCGATGGCCATGCTGAAAAAGCAATTCGGCCAACGCCTGATCGGCGAAGCGATGCAGGAAGCCGTCGACGGCGCGATGCAGTCGCATTTCGAAGAAACCGGCGCGCGTCCGGCGATGCAGCCGAAAGTCGAGATGAAAGACGGCGAGACCTGGAAAGAGGGCGACGATGTCGTCGTCGATCTGTCCTACGAGGCCCTGCCCGACATCGCAGAACCCGACTTCTCGGGCGTCACGCTGGAGCGTCTGGTCGTCAAGGCTGACGACGCTGCTGTGGATGAGGCGCTGGGCAACCTCGCCAAGCAAGCGCAGAACTTCGAAGACAAGGACGGCGCGGCCGAGAACGGCGATCAGGTGGTGTTCGACTTCACCGGCCGCATCGACGGCGAAGCCTTTGACGGCGGCACCGCGCAGGACTACCCGCTGGTTCTGGGCTCGGGCCAGTTCATCCCCGGCTTTGAAGAGCAACTGGTTGGCGTGAAATCCGGCGAGACCAAGGACGTCACCGTCAGCTTCCCGGCGGAATACCAGGCTGCCCATCTGGCCGGCAAGGAAGCCGTCTTCGAATGCGTGATCAAAGGCGTCAAGGCCCCGGCAGAAGCCGAGCTGAATGACGAGCTGGCCAGCCGCTTTGGCGCCGAGTCGCTGGACGCGCTGAAGGGTCAGATCCGTGACGGTCTGGAAGGCGAATACGCCCAGGCCTCGCGCGCCATCGTGAAACGCGCGCTCTTGGACCAGCTGGACACGGCTGTCACCTTCGAGCTGCCGCAATCGCTGGTCGACGCCGAAGCCTCGCAGATTGCCCACCAGCTGTGGCATGACGAAAACCCCGAGGTCGACCACCACAACCACGACACGGTCGAGCCGACCGACGAGCACAAATCGCTCGCCGTGCGCCGGGTGAAACTGGGTCTGCTGCTGGCCGAAGTGGGCCGCAAGGCCGAGGTTCAGGTGAGCGACGCCGAGATGACCCAGGCGATCATGGGCCAGGCCCGTCAGTACCCGGGTCAGGAGCGCGAGTTCTTTGAATTCGTGCAAAAGAACCAGCAGATGCAACAGCAGCTGCGCGCGCCGATCTTTGAAGACAAGGTCGTCGACCTGATCCTCGGCAAAGCCGCCGTGACCGAAAAAGAGGTCACCAAGGACGAGCTGAAAGCCGCTCTGGACGCGCTGGAAAACGAAGCCTGATCACCGTCTGACGGCATCGCGACCCTGCAATCGCCCCCGCGCCCCAACCGGCGCGGGGGTTTTCGGTTACCCGACGGAGCGCGGCCCGAAGGCCGCGCGCGCCTGTAAGCGCGGCGTTACCGCCGCGCGGTGTCAGGGGGCTGTCAGCCCCCTCTTCGGCTAAAGCCGAATTCACCCCCTGAGGATACTTGATGAGCAAAGACGCGCGCCAGAGCGCCCCTGCCCATCATCTTGTCTTAAATACTCAGCAACGGCTCGGTTCATCCCGCCGCTGAGCCAGAGGCGGCGCGCGCCACGCGTCAGCGTGGCGCGCCCGGCCCAACGAGGCGAGCGGATCTCTGATCCGTAAGCCGAGGCGGGAGCCCCCTGATGCCGTTCACTCCGCCGCGTGGCGGGGGCCGCGTTTGAGCGGGGGCGCAGGCGGTGCCTCGGGCGTCGCGACGGACGGGAGCGCCGGACCCGCGGCGGCAGGTGCCGGGTCCCAGATGATCTCGGCATGACGCACCTTGCCGCTGCGCCGCTTGAGCGCGCGGTCGGCGCGGGCGCGGCCCGGCGCGAAAGCCCGCAGCGAGGGCAGCAGGGCCTTGGCGAAGCTCTCGATCCAGATACGCGCGGCCAGCAACGCCGGGGTCAGCACCAGCGTCAGCACCGTCGAGATGCCAAGCCCGAACACCACCGCCGTGGCCAGCGGCTTCCACCACATCGACGTCGGACTGTTCAGCGTATAGCCGCCGTTCACAAAGTCGATGGACAGCCCGTACATCATCGGGGCCAGCCCTGCCATGGTGGTGATCGTGGTCAGCAGCACCGGGCGCAGGCGTTGTTCCGCCGTGCGGATGATCGCCTCGATCCGGGGCATGTAGCGCAGGAAGTCCTGATAGGTGTCGATCAGCACAATGTTGTTGTTCACCACGATCCCGGCCAGCGCCACCACCCCCGTTCCGGTCATGATCATCGAGAAGGGTTGCTTCATCACCAGCATGCCGATCAACACGCCTGCCGTGGACAGCACCACCGCCAGCAGCACCAGCACCGCATTGTAAAAGCTGTTGAACTGCGCCAGCAGGATGATGAACATCAGCCCCATCGCCGCGCCAAAGGCGACCCCGAGGAACGCGCCGGTCTCTTCCTGATCCTGCTGTTCGCCGGTCCATTGCCAGCCGATGCCGTCGGGCAGCGGGGCCTCCTGCTCAAGCCAGGTGGTCAGCGCCGCGATGCGCTCGGTCGGGGTGACGGGCACGATATGCTGGCCCGCCTCGACGACCGCCTGACGCGCGCTCTGGGCCGCCTGCGCCGCCTCCGAGCCTTCGGGGTGCACGCGGGCGTCAAGCGTGGCGAGCGGCGCCAGACGGGCGATGGAGCCATCGGCATTCACCACGCTGACCATCTCGGGCGCGGCGTCGGCCTTGACGTCGAAATAGCGTTGCTCGCCATAGCGGTCGATGGTGCCGCGCTGCGCAACAGCCTCGCGGGTGACGAAATTCGACAGCGGCACCAGCCCCTGCGGCGTCTGCACGCGCAACGTGTCGAGCGTGGCGAGCAACCGGTCCTCTTCGGGCAGGCGCACGCGGATTTCGATTTCCTCATCCGAGGTATCGACGCGCATCGTGTCCAGCATCAGCCCGCGGGTGACAAGCTGCACCATGCCGCCCACCGTGGCGACATCGGCACCAAAGCGGCCCGCCGTGGCGGTATCGACGCGGATTTCCCAGTCGATGCCGGGCAGCGGGCGGCTGTCCTCGATCCCGGTGATGCCGCCGATCTCGCGCATCCGCGCTTCGACCGTTTCCACCGCCTGCCCCAGCACATCGAAATCCTGCCCCGTCAGGCGCAGGTGGATCGGCTTGGCCGAGGCCGGCCCGCCCGACATGATCATGTATTCGGTGATGATGCCGGGGATCTGGCGGAACTGCGCCTCCATCCGGTCCAGCACCACCTGCCCCAAAAGCTCGGGATGGCCATCGCGTTCATCCCAGTTGAGCAGCTCGAACTGGATCTGCCCGACCATATCGCGCGGAGCCTGACCGCCGCCGGTGTTCTGCTCCAGCCCGCCCGAGCCGCCGAAGGCAAAGCTCGAGGCAATGCCGGGTTCGGCCAGCACGATCTGCTCGACCTGTTGCAGCAGCGCGTCCTTTTCGGCCAGCGACAGGTTGCCCCGTGCGCGGACATAGACAATGCCCTGCTCAGGCTCTGTCGAGACAAAGAAATCGACGCCGTAGTTATTCTCGCCGTAATAAGAGAACACCTGCCAGACGCCGAACACGATGCCCGCCGTGACCACGAAGGGCATCACCGGGTTGCCGACAACCGCCTTGGTCAGCCAGCCGAACGGCGTGCGGCGATAGCCCGATTGCACCGCGCGGGCGCGCGGGCGCGGCTTGACCGCGTTCAGGCTGATCGACATCCCCGCCGCCCCCAGCATCGTCGCCAGCGCACCGGGCAGCACGGCCAGCACGCCCATCTGCGCGACGGCATCGGCGTCGGGGATCAGCAGGCCGGGGTTGAGCATCGTGGCCAGCCCGCCCACCATCACCACCAGCGCCACGGCCAGAAACGGCAGGCGCAGCAGCCAAGGCAGGCGGCGCAACTGCTGGGCGATGCCGTCAAAGCTGCGGGCAATCCGGCCCGTCACGCCGCCCAGAATGGGCAGGAAGATCAGCGCCACGATCAGCGAGGACGACAGCACGAAGATCAGCGTGATCGGCAACATGCCCATGAACTCACCGGCCACACCGGGCCAGAACAGCATCGGCAGAAAGGCGCAGAGCGTCGTCGCGGTGGACGAGATCACCGGCCAGAACATCCGCTTGGCCGCCGTGGTATAGGCTTGCATCGGCCCCTTGCCGCTGGCGATCTCGCTGTCGGCGTATTCGGCGACCACGATGGCCCCGTCCACCAGCATCCCCACGGCCAGAATCAGGCCGAACATGACGATGTTGGAAATCGTCACCCCCATCACGCCCAACAGAATGAACGACAGCAGAAACGACGACGGGATCGAGAAGCCGACCAGCAGCGCCGTGCGCGTGCCCAGACTGGCCAGCACCACGATCATCACCAGCGCGATAGCGGTCAGCACCGAGCCTTCCAGCTGGCTGATCATCGAGGCAACCTGATAGCTGCGGTCCAGCGCCGGGGTGACGGTGATCGAATCGCGCAACTCTTGCGGCCAGCTGGCGACCTCGGCATCGACAGCGGCGCGCACCTCTTCGACCGTGCCGATCAGGTTGAAGCCCTTGCGCTTGACCACCTGCAGCGCCAGTGTCGGGTGCCCCTCGAACCGGGCGGTGCCCTGTCGGTCCTGAAAGGTCATGTTGATCGTCGCCAGATCGCCCAACGTGACCACCCGGTCGCCGTCATGCTTGATCGGCAGATCGTAAATGTCTTGCGGGTCTTCAAAATTGCCGGGCAACGACAGCGAGAAGCGGCCCGAGTCCGTCTCGATATCCCCCGCCGCAACCAGTTGGTTGTTCATCGTCACGGCGTTGATCAGCTCGACCGCGCTGACGTTATAGGCCTCAAGCCGCAGGGGATCGATGATCACCTCGACCATCTCGTCGCGGGTGCCCGACACATCGGCGGACAGCACCGCATCGACGCCCTCGATCGCGCGCTCAAGATTGCGGGCGGCGCGCAACAGCGTGCGTTCGGGCACGTCACCCGATACGGCGATGATCACGATGGGAAACTGGCTGAAGTTGAACTCGTTGATCGAGTAACTGTCTGCACCGTCGGGGAAATTCGTCGCAGCCCGGCTCATGCGGTCGCGCACGTCGGCAATGGTGGCGGTCTTGTCCCAGTCGAACTCGAATTCCAGCACGACACTGGCGTAGCCTTGCCGCGCGGTGGCGGTCATGTCGGTCAGACCCGTCAGCCCCGACAGCTCCTGCTCCATCGGGCGGACCAGCAGCGTCTCGGAATCCGCCGCCGAGATGCCCTGAAACGGCACCGAGATGAACAGCGCGGGCACCTCGATATCCGGCTCGCCCTCTTTGGGCAGTCCGACATAGGCCATGACCCCGGCGCCCAGCGTCAGGAACACGAAGGCCAGTACCATCCGCGCGCGGGCTGCCGCCCAGTCGATCATGCCATGCATGCGCTCAGTCCTCGCCGCGGCGCGATACCCGCACCTCGATGCCGTCGGTTACGTATTCCTGCCCGACCACGACCACATCGGCCTGTTCCGGCAACCCGCTGACCCAGAAACCCTGCGGCGCATCGCGCAGCACGGTGACGGGTTGAAAGAAGGTATGGTTGGTCTCATCGACCAGACGCAGGCCCAGCGTGCCGTCATCGCTGATCGTCAGCGCCGAGCCGGGCACCAGATGCCCGCGCGTTGCGGTGGCGGCGACCAGAATGTCGGCGCTCATGCCATCGCGGATCTCAAGATCGGGGTTGGGCACCGTCACCTCGACCCGGAAAGTCCGCGTCGCAGGGTCCGAGGCGCGGGCAAGGAATGTCACCCGCCCCTGAACTTCGCGCCCGTTCGACAACCGCGCCCCGGCCAGCGCACCATCGGCCAGACGGTCGATCTGCGCCTCGGCGGCGTAGCCGACGATCAGCATCGGATCGAGCTGGATCACCGTCGCGCACAGGCCGCCTGATTGCATCAGGCTGCCGATCTCGGCCGAGTCCACCTCAAGCAACCCGTCAAACGGCGCGGCGATGGTCAGGCGGTCCAGCTCGGTTCTGGCGGCCTCGACCCCGGCATTCGCCGCTTCGACACCGGCCAGCGCCGCCTGAACGGCAGCGTCCGCCGTGGCGGTGGTGTTTTGCGCGCGGAACCCTTCTTCGGCCAGACGCGTGGCGGTGGTCTGGTTGATCTGCGCTTCAGACAGCCGCGCACGGGCTTCACTCAGCCGTGCCTGTGCTTCGCTCATCTGCGCGGCGCGGGTGCCGGGATCGAGCTGGCACAGAACCTCGCCGGCGCTGACCAGCGCGCCGCGCGGGCGCGGCTGCGACGTGACCAGACCGCCGGTCTGCGCCCGCACCTCGACACTGCGCGAGGCCGCCGTGCGGCCGCGCAGCACGATGGCGCTTTCCAGATCGCGCTCGGTGATCCGCTCGACAACGACTGTGAACAGCGTATCCTCGACCGGTGCCGCAGCGGCAGCGCCCATCGGTGCCGTCTCGGCCGGGCCGGGTTCCACACCAACAAAGGCCATCAGCGCGTCGCGCTGCATGACCAGCAGGTACAGGAACGCCAACACCAGCGCGGCAGTAATCAGCGGAACGACACGCATCAATGTAACCTCTTGGGGCCGGGAACCGCGGCGCGGCGCAGCAATTCCTCGGGCCTTTTCAATCCGATCATCGCGCAGCTTGCGCCCTTCGCCCGTCAGGCGAGTCTGTCGCAAGCAGCCTGACACGTTGTCTATACGCAACAGGTTGCCTGTGGATTACCCCCAAACCCCTTATTTTGCAAACGTTGCGGGCCTCCTGCCGCAGCGTCATGCGGCACTTGCACCCAAGATTCTGCACCTGCACAGGCGGCAGGCCCTCAAACAATGAGTTGATAGGAAAAACGGCGAACCACCGCGCCTGCGCAGGCAGCGCCCTTGGCAAGGGCTGGCGTCTCGGGCTATGAGAGGCGACGTGTGCCAAAAGGCGCAGCCGTTCAGAAAACCGGAGGCCAGACGTGAGCAACCCCGACAGCTTCATCGACGAGGTGAACGAGGAACTCAAGCGCGACCGCCTGTATGGGGCGATGCGCAAATACGGCTGGATCGCGATTGCGTTGGTCCTGATTATCGTCGGCGCTGCGGCTTTCAACGAATGGCGCAAGGCGCAGGACGAAGCCGCCGCGCGCAGCTTTGGCGATGCGGTGATTTCCGCGCTCGACACCACCGACCCGGCTGCCCAGCGGACCGAACTGACCGCTATCGATGCAACCGGCGACCGCGCGGGCATCCTGAACCTGCTGCTGGGCGCTGCCGATATCGAGGCCGGCGATCGCGCCGGTGCGATGGAAACGCTGGCCCGCGTCGAAAACGATTCCACCATGCCGCTGGCCTATCGCCAGATCGCCGCGTTCAAGCGGGTGATCATCGGCGGCGCCGACATTCCGGTCGACGAACGCCGTGCGACGCTGCAAGGGCTGGCACAGCCCGGGCAGACCTTCCGCCCGCTGGCGCTGGAACAGCTGGCCCTGCTGACGATGGAGACCGGCGACCAAGAGGGCGCGCTGGCCCAGGCGCAGGCCCTGCTGCAAGAACCCGATGTGACCGATGCGCTGCGGCGCCGGGTCGCGCAACTGATCGTCGTCCTGGGCGGTGACCAGCCCAGCGACCTCGGCTGACCTACTGGGGGATAACCCGTGAGCCTGATCCGTACCGCGACCCTGATTGGCCTGGTGGCTTTGAGCGCCGGCTGTAACCGTGAACGCCCGCTGGAAGGCGAGCGCGTCGCCCTGCGCGCCCCGTGGGGCGGCTCGGACGGCGTGCAAGCCAACCGCGCGCTGCCGATCTCGCTGCCGGCGCAAAGCGCCAATGCCAGCTGGACCCAACGTCAGGGCACGCCCGGCGCGCGCCCGCAGCACCCGGCACTGTCGGCCAACCCGCAGCTGATCTGGTCCGCGAGCATCGGCACCGGCGACACCCGCCGTGGACGCCTGACCACCGATCCGGTGGTCGCCGATGGCCGCGTCTATACGCTCGACGCCGCGGCCCGGGTGCAAGCCACCTCGACCGCCGGGGCGGTACTGTGGAGCACAGACCTGACCGCACCGCGTGACCGGGGCACCTCGGCCTCGGGCGGATCGCTGGCCGTGTCGGGCGGGCGGGTCTATGTCACCTCGGCCTATGCCTTCCTTGCCGCGCTGGACGCCGCAACCGGGGCGGAGATCTGGCGGGTGGACTTTGACGCCCCGCTGACCGGCTCGCCGGCGGTGAATGGCAACAACGTCTATGTCACCGCCATCGACAGCAGCATGTGGAGCCTCAACGCCGCCACCGGCCGCATCGACTGGACCTTGCCTGGCACCCCTGCCCTGACCACCGTCGCGCGCGGCTCGGCCCCGGCCATCGCGGGCGATACGGTGATCTTCCCGACGCAAGCCGGTGAACTGACCGCCGTGCGCCGCTCGAACGGCGCGCGGATGTGGACCACGGTCGCCGCAGGCCGCCGCACCGGGGCCGCGCTGGCCTCGATCCCGGCGCTGACCGGCGATCCGGTGATTGACGGCAACCGCCTGTACGCCGCCAACCAGTCGGGCCGTGTGTTCGCCATCGACGTGCGCTCGGGCGAAACGCTGTGGACCAGCCCCGAGGGGGCCAATGACCCGGTGTGGCCGGTGGGCGGCTCGGTGTTTCTGGTCAGCGACCAGAACCGCGTGATGCGCCTGGACGCCAGCGACGGCTCACTGATCTGGGCGCAGGATCTGCCGCTCTATACCTCGGACCGCGTGCGCCGCCGTTTGGCGATCTACCCGCAAAACGGCCCGGTTCTGGCCGGTGGCAAGCTGTGGGTCGCCTCGGGTGACGGGGTGCTGCGCGGCTTCGATCCGGTCTCGGGCAACACCGTCGCCGAGATCCCGATCCCCGGTGGCGCGGCCTCGTCGCCCATCGTTGCGGGGGGTGTCATGTACATCCTGTCGCGCGAGGGCAACCTGCTCGCCTACCGCTGACGCTTTACAAAGCTCCCGCCGACGCCTATGTCGGCGGCTTCTGAGCATCCAGGGGCCGCAATGAGCTTCACTGTCGCCCTCGTGGGCCGCCCGAATGTGGGCAAATCTACCTTGTTTAACCGTCTGGTCGGTCGCCGCCTTGCGCTGGTCGACGACCAGCCGGGCGTGACCCGTGACCTGCGCGAAGGCGATGCGCGGCTCAACAACCTGCGCTTTACCGTCATCGACACGGCCGGGCTGGAAAACGTCACCGACGACAGCCTGCAGGGCCGCATGCGCCGCCTGACCGAGCGCGCGGTCGAGATGGTCGATGTCTGCCTGTTCATGATCGACGCCCGTATCGGCGTGACCCCGGCGGATGAGATCTTCGCCGACATCCTGCGCCGCCGCGCGCGGCATGTGATCCTTGCGGCGAACAAATCGGAAGGCAACGCGGCCGAAGGCGGCTATCTGGAAGCCTTCTCGCTGGGCCTTGGCGAGCCTGTGCGCCTGTCCGCCGAGCATGGCGTGGGCATGGACGAGCTTTACGACCTGCTGGTGCCGCTGGCCGCCACGTTTGAAGAACGCTCGCAGGCCGAAGCGCCGCAGACCGACGTCAGCATTGACGAAGACAGCGAAGCCGACAACACCGAGGGCTTCGGCGAAGAGATCCCCGACTGGGCACCGTCCGAAAAGCGCCCCCTGCAGGTGGCGGTCATTGGCCGACCGAATGCCGGGAAATCGACGCTGATCAACCAGATCATCGGCGAAGAGCGCCTGCTGACCGGGCCTGAGGCCGGGATCACCCGCGATTCCATCGCCCTGCCCTTCTCGTGGAACGGCACGCCGATGCGGCTGTTCGACACCGCCGGCATGCGCCGCCGCGCCCGCGTGACCGACAAGCTGGAAAAGCTGTCAGTGGCCGACGGGCTGCGCGCGGTGAAATTCGCCGAGGTGGTCGTGGTGCTGCTGGATGCCGCCATTCCGTTCGAAACCCAGGATCTGCGCATCGCCGATCTGGCCGAGACCGAAGGCCGCGCCGTGGTCATCGCGGTCAACAAATGGGACATCGAGGAAGACCGGCAAGACAAGCTGAAACTGCTGCTCGAGTCCTTCGAGCGCTATCTGCCGCAGCTCAAGGGTGCGCCGCTGGTCACCGTGTCCGCCAAGACCGGGCGCGGCATGGACCGGCTGCACGAGGCGATCATCCGCGCGCATACGATCTGGAACCGCCGTGTGGGCACCTCGCGCCTGAACAACTGGCTGGCCGCGATGACCGAGGCCCACCCGCCCCCCGCTCCGGGCGGCAAGCGGGTGAAGCTGCGCTACATGACCCAAGCCAAGACCCGCCCGCCGGGATTCGTGGTCAAGGTCTCGCACCCCGAGGCGCTGCCGGAAAGCTACAAGCGTTATCTGGTCAACGGCTTGCGGCTGAGCTTCGACATGCCGGGCACGCCGATCCGGCTGTTCCTGCGCAGCGGTGCCGAGCAGAACCCCTACAAAGACCGCAAATCCTCGCAGCCGTCACGGTTGAAGAAGCACATCAAGCCGGGGCACTAAGAGCGGGCCTCGGGGGGCATCGAGCCCCCTCTCGGCCCGGTGGGGCCAGCCCCACACCCCGCCCAAGGGAGGCGCACGCGCCCCCCTTGGGAATCCCCCCGTGGATATTTTCTGAGCAAAGAAGCGCGGTTGATCTGAATCAAGGTGAAGCGGCGCGGCGCGGGTCACTCTGTTGCAATAGCAAGGAGTTTGACCGATGGGCCTGTTTACCAAAATCGACCGCCACGCCGACCTGATGAACCGCATGGCGACGACCGTTCATGCCGATCTGGACGAGGCGATCATCCGCGCCGATCTGTCGGCGCAAGAGCTGCGCAACGCGATCTTTACCTGCATCGGCTGCGAGGGTGTCTGCGACTGCGAAAGCTGGCTCGAGGCGCATGCCGACGGGGCCGATGAAACGCCCGCCTATTGTCGCAACAGCGCGCTGTTACAGCGCCTGCAAAAGCCGCTCTGACGCAAAAGCGGTTAACACAGCGTTACCGCACCCGCTCAACCCGTTGAAAAACCACAACCGGCCGGGCTGTCCCACGATGGGACAGCCGCCCGTTCAGCGGATCTTGAGCGTCGCCAGACCGATCAGCGCCAGCACCAGCGAGATGATCCAGAAGCGGATGACGATTTGGGGCTCGGCCCAGCCCTTTTTCTCGAAATGGTGGTGAATAGGGGCCATCAGGAACACCCGTCGCCCGGTGCGTTTGAAATACGCCACCTGGATGATCACCGACAGCGCCTCGACCACGAACAAGCCGCCGACAATGGCCAGCACGATCTCGTGCTTGGTCGCCACCGCAATCGCCCCCAGCGCGCCGCCCAAGGCAAGCGAGCCGGTATCGCCCATGAACACCGCCGCCGGCGGCGCGTTGTACCACAAAAAGCCCAGTCCCCCGCCCGTCAGCGCGGCGGTGAAGATCAAGAGTTCGCCGGTGCCGGGCACGTAATGCACATCCAGATAGGACGTGAAATCGACCCGGCCCACGGCATAGGCGATCACGCCCAGCGTGGTGGCGGCGATCATCACCGGCATGATCGCCAGCCCGTCCAGACCATCGGTCAGGTTGACCGCATTGGCCGAACCGACGATGACGATCATCCCGAAGGGCACATAGAAGATGCCCAGATTGAGCAGGAATTCCTTGAACACCGGCAGCGCCAGCTGGCCTGACAGCTCGGTCGGGTGCGCATAGGCGGCGATCACCGTCGCAATCAGTGCAATCACCAGGCCCGCCGCCATGCGGATCTTTCCCGAGACGCCTTTGGTATTGGCCTTGGTCACCTTGGCATAGTCATCGGCAAAACCGATCACACCAAAGCCCAGCGTCACGCCCAGCACCAGCCAGACATAGACATTGTCCAGCCGCGCCCACATCAGCGTCGAGAAGGTCAGTGCCGACAGGATCAAGAGCCCGCCCATCGTCGGCGTGCCCTTCTTGGTCAGCAGGTGCGATTCCGGCCCGTCCTCGCGGATCGGCTGGCCCTTGCCCTGCCGCTTGCGCAGGAAGTTGATCAGCGGCTTGCCAAAGACAAAGCCGAAGATCAGCGCGGTAAAGAACGCCGCCCCTGCCCGCACGGTGATATAGCGAAACAGGTTGAAGCCGATGAAGGCTTCGGAAAATTCTGCGAGCCAATACAGCATGGCTACTCTCCCGTGGTATCGTCAGGCAATGGGTGGCCCAGATGGCGCAGCGCGTCGACGACGCGCGACACATAACTGCCTTTGGACCCCTTCACCAGCACCACGTCTCCGGGATGCACAAGGTGATGCGCCTTGGCACCAAGATCGTCGGCCTGCGCGGCACAATGGCCGCGCTTGCCCTGCGGCAGCGCTTGCCAGAGCGCTTTCATGCGCGGGCCAACGGTGTGGATCAGATCCGTTTTGGCGACAGCCGGGTGCTGCGCGATGGCGGCGTGCAGCGCTGTCTCATCGGGGCCAAGTTCCAGCATATCGCCCAGAATGGCGATGCGGCGGCCACCGGGGCCGGGCTGGGTGGCCGCCAGCACGTCAAGGGCGGCGGCCAGCGAGGTCGGGTTGGCGTTGAACGCGTCGTCGATCAGGATCGCTGTCGCCTCGGTCGCGGGATCCAGCAGCAGCGTTTCGCGCTTGCCCCGGCCAGCGGGGGGCTGCCAGCGGCCAAGCCCCTGCGCGGCCAGCGCCAGATCGAGGCCGAGCGCGCGCGCCACCGCCAGACATCCCAGCGCATTCAGCGCGAAATGCGCGCCCGCGTCAGAGAGGCGGATGTGATAGCTGTCGCCGTCCACGCTCGCGGTGGCGACCAGCGCCGACGGCGTCTGACGCAGTGAGGTCAACGCCACCTGACCGGCCTTGCCGAAGCTCACGCCCTGCGGGCCGGCGGCATCGGCCAGAATCGGCGAGGTCTCAAGATCGGCGTTGTAGATCGCGGTGCCGCCGGGGGTGAGACCAGCGTAGATATCGGCCTTTTCGCGCGCGATGCCCGCCAGATCGGCGAAGGCCTCCAGATGTGCGGGCGCAA
>NZ_REEZ01000001.1:686357-938800 GCF_003990445.1 Pararhodobacter zhoushanensis
TCGTGGTGATCATCGCCACATCGGGCCGGGTAAGCAGGGCCAGCGGCTTGATTTCGCCGGGGTGGTTCATGCCGATCTCGACGATGGCGAAATCGGCATCCGCCGGAAGGCGCGCCAGCGTGATCGGCACGCCCCAGTGGTTGTTGAAGCTGGCCTCGGCGGCGTGGACGGTGCCGAATTCGTCCAGCATCTCGCGCAACATTTCCTTGGTCGAGGTCTTGCCGACCGAGCCGGTCACCGCAATCACCTTGCCCGTCGCCCGCGCCCGGCCTGCGGCCCCCAGCGCGGTCAGGCCCGCCAGCACGTCATCGACCAGCAGACAGGGGCCGGTCACCCCCTCGGGAATATGGCTGACCAGCGCGGCCCCGGCGCCCTTCTCAAAGGCCTGCGCCACGAAGTCATGGCCGTCGCGCGCGGCTTTCAGGGCGACGAACAGATCGCCCTTCCTGATCGAACGCGTGTCGATGGACAGGCCCGAGACGGCGAAGGGCGCGGTGGCGCGGCCCCCGGTCGCGGCAACGGCGTCGGTATCGGTCCACAGGGTCATGTCACAGCTTTCCATCAAGCGCCGCTACCGCGACGCTGGCCTGTTCGAGATCGTCAAAGGGATAGACCACATCGCCGATGGTCTGGCCCGTCTCATGGCCCTTGCCCGCGATGAGCAGGGCATCGCCCGGCTCGAGCGCATCGACGGCGCGCAGGATGGCTTCGGCGCGGTCTGCGACCTCGATTGCGTCGGGGCAGGCTTTCACTATTTCTGCACGGATTGTGGCAGGAACCTCGCTTCGCGGGTTGTCGTCTGTCACAAAAACAACATCGGCATTTTCCGCCGCGGCTTTACCCATCAGTGGGCGCTTGGTCTTGTCACGGTCGCCCCCCGCCCCCAGCACGACGATCAGACGCCCCATCACATGCGGACGCAGCGCCTTGAGCGCGGTCTCGACCGCCGCCGGGGTATGCGCGTAATCGACGAACACCGGCGCGCCGTTGTCGCGCGTCGCAGCCAGTTGCATCCGCCCGCGCACACCTTGCAGCTGCGCCATGGCGGTGATTGCCTCGGCGGTATCGCCGCCGGTGGCGATCACCAGCCCCAGCGCCAAAAGCGCATTGGCCCCCTGAAACCCGCCGACCAGCCCCAGCTCGACCTGATGCGACCGGCCCTTGAGGCCAAAGCGCAGGGTCTGGCCCTGCGCGTGGAAGCGCTGCGCGATCAGTTGCAGATCGCAGCTGGAGCCCGAGCCGACAGCAAGCACCGGCTGCGACACAAGCCGCACCAGCCGCGCGCCGAAACGGTCATCGGTGTTGATCACCGCGACGCCATCTTCTGGCAGCAAACGGGTGAAGAGCCCCGCTTTGGCCTGAAAATACTCCTCCATCGTCGCGTGATAATCGAGATGGTCCTGCGTCAGGTTGGTAAACGCCGCTGCCGCGAGCCGCACCCCGTCCAGCCGCCGCTGGTCCAGCCCGTGCGAGCTGGCCTCCATCGCGGCATGGGTCACGCCCGCCTCGGCGGCGTCGGCCAGCAGGCTCTGCAGGGTTAGCGGGTCGGGCGTGGTATGGGCCAGCGGACGGCCCCAGACGCCTTCGACCCCGGTGGTGCCGACGTTGATCGCGGCATGACCCATCGCGGCCCAGATCTGGCGGGTAAAGCTGGCGACCGAGGTTTTGCCGTTGGTGCCGGTCACCGCCACCATCACCGCAGGCTGCGCACCGTAGAACAGCGCGGCGGCGCGGGCCAAAGCCTCGCGCGGGTCTTCGGCAACGATCAGCGCGACATCCGGGTGACGGGCCAGCGTGTCAGCCGCGATGCGCGCGCCGTCGCGGTCGGTCAGCACCGCACTGGCGCCCATGCGCAGCGCCGGGTCGATGAACTCGGCCCCATGCACGCGCGACCCGGGAAGGGCTGCAAACAACGTGCCGGGCTTTACCGTGCGGCTGTCGAGCGTCAGCGCGCGAATGCGCACCCGCGTGTCGCCAGAGCGGGCGGTCAATCCCAGATCGCCAAGGCTTGTCTCTTGCATTCTATCCCCCAACGCCGGTTAGGGCGATGCCTACCGCAGGCGCAGGGCCGCTTCAACGTCTGCCGGATCCTGTGGGCGCATTCCCAGCACCGGCGCGGCCCGGCGCACGATCTCAGCCGCGACCGGAACCACGGTCCAACCGGCAGTGCGGCGCGCGACCGGACCCGAGGTATCCTGAGGTTCGTCCATGGTCACGACAATGACGTAACGCGGATCGTTCATCGGGAAAGCCCCGGCGAAGGTGGCGACCAGACGGTCGTCGTAATAGCCCCCTTGCGGGTTCGGCTTGTCGGCAGAGCCGGTCTTGCCGCCGACGACATAGCCCTCGACCTCGCCCATCGAGGCGGTGCCTTCGGTCACCACTTCGCGCATCAGCGTGCGCATGATGCGCGAGGTTTCCTCAGAGATCACCCTCGGACCCTGCATCACCGTGGCGCGGCGTTGCAGGGTCGGTTGCACCAGCGTTCCGCCGTTCACAATCGCAGCATAGCCCGCGGCCAGATGCATCGGCGTCATCGACAGACCATGACCGTAGCTGATGGTCATCGCCGACAGATCCGACCAGCGCGGGTCGTATTGCGGTTGCGGGCGGCGGGCTTCGGGCAGCTCCAGTTGCAGCGGGTCCAGAAAGCCGAACTGCCGCAGGAACTCGCGCTGACGCTCGCCGCCGATCAATTGCGAAATACGGGCGGTGCCGATGTTGGACGATTGGATAAAGATATCCTCGACCGACATCTGCGCCCCGTAATTGTGGTAGTCGCGGATCGAGAAGCGGCCGACCCGCATGGGTCCGCGCGTGTCGATCATCGTCTCGCGGGTGATCAGGCCCATATCCAGCGCCTGCGCCAGCGCGAAGGCCTTCATCACCGAGCCCAGCTCATACAGACCCTGCACACCGCGGTTGAACAGAGGCGAGGTTTCCTGCTCGGCCAACGAAACAGGCGGCGCCGGGCGGTCGTTGGGATCAAACACCGGGGCCGAGGCCAGCGCGACGACTTCGCCGGTGTGCACATCCATCAGAATGGCCGAACCACCGATGGCGTTCAGCATGTCGATGCCGCCTGCCAGCACCTCTTCCACGATGGCCTGAACGCCCAGATCTATCGACAGCGCAACCGGCACATCGGCCAGATCGGCGTCACTGAGCCGCTCGTTCATGTCGTACTCGACACCCGCAACGCCTTGAATTTCCGCCGCGGTCACGCCTTGCTCGCCGTATGCCGTCCCGCCCAGCAAATGCGCTGCCAGTGAGCCATTGGGGTAAAGCCGCATGTCGCGCTGGCCCAGCAGCAGCCCCGGCTCACCGATGTCATGCGCGGCCTGCTCTTGCTCGGGCGACAAGCGCGAGCGCAGCCAGACGAAGCGACGGTTCGGGTCGGTCAACTGACCGACCAGCCGCTCTTCGTCCATATCAGGGAAAATCCGCGCCAGTTCATGCGCGGCGCGGCGGCCGTCGATCATGTAGCGTAGCTCGGCATAGAGCGAATGCGTCACCAGATTGGTCGCCAGCACCCGACCGTTGCGGTCCAGAATATCGGCCCGCTCGCCCGAGATACCCTCACCGACCCAAGGCTCGGCCTCGACCACCGGGGTGGCGGCGAGCATGCCCATCTTGGCCCCGATCGCGGCGTATCCAGCAAAGAACGCCGCCGCCAGAAACAGGATGCGCCATTCCGCCCGCCTGCGGCCCACATCACGGACCTGCTCGCGCCGGACGCGCAGGTTCTCGCGCTCGATGTTCTCAGGGTTCACGCCCTGCGCCCGCGCATCCAGAATGCGCGGCAAGGGGCGGAGCGGCGTACGGGGCGGCTGGTGGGAATGATCGGTCACAGCGAACCCTCGGTCTGGGTGGCGATCAGCGGATAGGGGATTTCACCGATCTGGCCGAATTGCGCGCCCTGCAGCGGCATCAGGCCCAGACGGGCATAGTTCATGTCAACCAGCGCCCGCAGGCGTTGGGGCCGGTTCAGATACGCCCATTCGGCGCGCTGGACACTCAGCGCTTCGTTCAGGGCGTGGATCTCGGCGCGCAGGCTGCGCACGTCACGCATGGCGGTCTGGGTTTTCTGGTTCTGATCATAGGCCCAGATCGCCAGCCCCATCACCGCGAATGCCGACAGCACGTAGAAAAGCGCGCGCATCAACGCTCTCCTTTCAACGCTAACCTTGGCAGACCCAATGCCGAGCGGTCGGCACCACTGGCCGGCGCATCGGTGCGGCGCGCGATGCGCAACAGCGCCGAGCGCGAGCGCGGGTTGGCGGCGCATTCGGCATCATCGGCGGCGATGGCCTTGCGGGTCAGGGTGACAAAGCGATCCGCCTCGACCTCGACCATCGGGGCGTGGCGGCTGCCCTGCCCCATCCGGCCCGAGCGCTGCTGCAAGAAGCGTTTGACGATACGGTCTTCAAGCGAGTGAAAGCTGACAACGGCCAGCATCCCGCCGGGCTTCAGCGCGCGCTCGGCGGCTTCCAGCCCGTCGGCAAGCTCGTGGAACTCGGCGTTCACGGCGATGCGCAGCGCCTGAAAGCTGCGCGTCGCGGGATGGCTCTGCCCCGGCTTGGGACGGGGCAGATTGGCTGAAACAATCTCGGCCAGTTTCAGCGTCGTCTCGATCGGTGCCACCGCGCGCGCCGCCACGATAGCGCGAGCGATCCGGCGCGAGGCGCGCTCTTCACCGTAATGATAGAGAATATCGGCCAGCTCGGTCTCGTCGCAGTCATTGACCAGATCCGCCGCCGACAACCCCTCCTGGCTCATCCGCATGTCCAGAGGGCCGTCGCGGTTGAACGAAAACCCGCGCTCGGGCAGGTCCAGCTGCATCGAGGACACGCCCAGATCCAGCACCACACCGTCCAGCAACTCACCGGCCAGCCTATCGAGGTTGGAAAACGTGCCCTGCACCGGCCGGAACCGCTCGCCGTAAGGCGCGGCCCACTCCTGCGCCAACTCCAGCGCCAGCGGGTCGCGGTCGATGCCGATCACCGTATCCGCGCCCGCCTCGAACAGCCCGCGCGTATAGCCGCCAGCACCCAGCGTTCCGTCCAGCCAGACGCCTGCGACCGGCGCCACCCCGGCCAGCAAGGGGCCAAGGAGCACGGGGATATGCGGGGCGTCTGGGGTGTTCGGCGTCATCGGTCCTTGCGTCACTCTGCAGCGGCCGCTTGCGGCGGCAATTTGGGCAACAGGGAGGTGGGGTTGAAGCGGTCGCCCCGCTCGCGCAGCAGCGCGTCGGTGCGGTCATTCTCAAAGTCGTCGTAGGTCTCGGGCTTCCACATCTTGAAGTGGTCGTTACCGGCGATGAAGAAAATCTTGTCGCCCAGATCCAGCTTGGTGCGCAGCTTTGCCGGCAGCACGATGCGACCATCGTCGCCCAGCTGAACCGTCATGGCGCTGCCGTGGAAAATCGTTTCCAAAATCTCGCGGTCATCGCTACCATCATCCATCAGCTCGATGCGCGCTTCGATTTTCTCGATCTCGCGCAGCGTGTAGCATTTGAGATGGTTCTGAGAGCGGGTGCCGTACACAATGACAAAGCTCGGGCGCTCGCCCTGTGCCATGCGGTGGTCGCCGGACACGATCACGGGACGAAAGTCGGCCGGGATGGAGACGCGCCCCTTCCCGTCGATGCCTTGCGTCTCGTTGCCGCGAAATCTCAGCGACACTGTGCCCGCCTTCTCTATGGGCCCGCCACAACGGAGGGCTGAAATTGAAACGGCGGCCCGGGTGCTGCCATACCCGGACCGCCGCCCTCGTTCCCATTTTTCAGGGAGCCCAAATACGAAACCATCTCATTGGGGGGGGGATGTGAGATGCTGCTCGCTTCGCTTTGGATCTTTCTTTGTAGTGTTTGCCTGTACTACTTCCCGGGTTTCTATTTTTGCTTTGCCTCGGTGAAACAAGGTATTCCATGGGAGATCATGGGAAGCAACGGTACATTTCAGTCCGCGCGACGATTTTCGCGGGATTGGGCGACATACTCAGCGCGGATGACGACCCCAGATCAAGCTTTCGGAGCCTTTGGTTAGCAAGATATTGTGGTTAATCGGCGTGCAGGCCACCACATCGGGCAGAAGACAAAGCCTGCGCTGTTCCCGAAAGAAACTCCAGCTCGCCCGAAAATTGTTGCTCTGACGCAACAGAATTTATCCTCATTTTATTAACATGTTTATCCACAGGCTGAAATCGGCGTGCACAGGGCTGTGATCCGATTCGGCCAGTTCTTGCCGACAGATTCGCGCGTTTTGGGGTGAAATCGGCCCGATTCCATCGATTTTCGCGCTGAATCGGCGCTCCCATGGATTCCCAGTGGATGCCGGACCCGCCCCGAATCGGTCCACCCTCTCCCACCGCCACCCGGCCAGCCCGCACCTTTCCCACACCGATCCCATCCAGGTGCCATGAATTCCCAAAGCGTGTCCCTGGATTTCCCAAAGCGCCCGCCAGAAGGGGCTAAGACGTAAAAACAACGACTTAGACCGATATTTTCCACGATTTCCCGGTTCACCCCGGCTTACCGCCCGCAAACACCCCGGCGCGTGCCGGGATTTCCCGGTCCGTCCCTCCCCTGATTTCCCAGACCGCCAACAGCAAACGGCCCGGAACCTCTCAGGTCCGGGCCGTTCTGGGAAATCACTGGGAAAGGATGGGCCGGATCAGGCCAGTTGCGCCATCAGCCCCCGCGCGATCCGCCGATAGCTCTCAGCAACGGCGCTATCCGTGGCCGCCACTGGGACACCGCCATCCCCCGACAGCCTGACCTCCAGCGTCAACGGCAACGAGCCGAGGAACGGGATGCCGGTCTTCTCGGCCTCGCGCGCAACGCCACCGTCACCGAAGATATGCTCCTCGTGCCCGCAGTTGGGGCAGATGAAGGTCGACATGTTCTCGATCAGCCCGATCACCGGCGTCTTCAGCGTCGAGAACGCGTTCAGCGCCCGGCGCGCATCCAGCAGCGCGACGTCCTGCGGCGTCGACACCACAATTGCACCCGTTACGTCGAACTTCTGGCACAGCGTCATCTGCACGTCGCCCGTACCCGGCGGCATGTCGATGATCAGCGCATCCAGATCGCCCCAGGCCACCTGCGTCATCAACTGTTGCAGCGCCCCCATCAGCATCGGTCCGCGCCAGATCAGTGCCTGATCCTCGGGCAGCATCAGCCCGATCGAGATCACCCGCACGCCATGCGCCACCGGCGGGATGATCGTCTTGCCATCGGGCGAGGCCGGGCGCTTGGATACGCCCATCATGCGCGGCTGGCTGGGGCCATAGATGTCGGCATCGACCAGACCCACCCGCCAGCCCTCGCGCGCCATGGCGACAGCAAGGTTTGCGGACACGGTGGATTTGCCCACCCCGCCCTTGCCCGAGCCGACCGCGATGATCCGCTTCACGCCGGGCACCACCGACGGACCGGGCGTCGGGTGACGACCGATACTGAGCGACGGGGCCTCACCCTTGGGCGCCTGTTGCTTGGGTGCCGGGCCATGCGCGGTCATCGCCACCGATACCCGCGCGACGCCGGGCAATGCCGCCACGACGCGCTCGGCCTCTGCGCGCACCGGATCCAGCGCGCGGGCCTCGTCAGCCGTCTCAGCCTCGATCACAAAGCGCACCGCGCCGCCATCGACGACCAGAGCCCGAATCAAATCGGCACTGACCAGATCACCGCCCTTCGGCAGCGCCACGCCCTTCAGGGCTGCAAGAATCTCTTCGCGCGTCGGCGCCGAGCTGGATGACATGGGCAAAGCCCCCCTTTATTCCGAATCATTGCGCCTAACCTGAGTGTGTTTACGCACAAGGCAACCCCCACCCGATTAAGCAGCCTGTGGCGAAAAATGCTGCAACTGCGAAACCTCAGGGCGGGCCCGGAGCGGATTGGGCCGCGCGCCGGAAACTCAGGCGCTTAGGTTACCCTACGTCGCCATGACTTCGCTGCATAGCAGCGTTGCTCATTCGAGGGATTGTGCAAGTGCAGCATAAAGTCCATCTTTGCTTCAACGGGGAAAGAAAATTGTCCAACCCCAGATGAACGAAAGAGTAGACACCATGGCATACGCATCAACCCAGCAGACCCGCGGCTTTGGCCTCTTTGGCCAGATCGCTTCGGCTTTCGGTTCGCTGAGCGCCGCTTGGACCCGCTCGCGCGTCTATGTTCGCACCTACAACGAACTGAACGCACTGACCACCCGCGAGCTGGCCGATCTGGGCATCAGCCGCAGCATGATCACCCGCCTGGCTTACGAAGCAGCCTACGGCCGCGACGTCTAAAAGGCAAAGAATTCCAGGCCCTTGGGCCTGCGACCAGAACGACGGCCCCTCCTCCTCCCTGGGCCGATCGTGCAAGGAACCGCTGCTACCTCCTCCCAGCGGCAGGTTCCGACCAGTAGCTTAGGCCCCTCCTCCTCCCTGGGCCGACAGCACTCCGGCGCGGTTCCCCTCCTCCTCCCTGGGAACCGCGCCCCGAATTCCGGGGCCGAAGGGCTCCAAAACAGATACGACGACCGAACCTCCTCCCTCGGTTTTCGTTATGGCGCGGCGGCTCCTCCTCCTCCCTGAGGCGCTGCGCCCCATAGACGGCGGGCCAGACCTCCTCCCCTGTCCCGCGAACGGCGCGGTTGCCCCTCCTCCTCCCTGGGCAACCGCGCTTTTTTCATGTCTTAAGGGCACCCTGAAAGGCGCTGGAAAACCCGCATCTGCGGCATTTCATTCAACTGCTATAGTTAAGCGCTCGACTTCCCTCAGAAGGGAACGTCGTCCATCCCGTCAGCGGGCAGCACATATTGCGACAGGATGTGCTTTTCCCCTGCCTGATCGAAGGCCACGGCCAGCTTGTCGCCATCGACCGCGATGATCGTGCCGGTGCCGAATTTCTTGTTGAACACCCGCTCACCGGCCGAAAAATGCACCGACGGCTCGGCCGAGCCGCGCAGGGCCTTGGGCGCCGCCGGGGCAACCCGGCCCCGCGACCGCATCCGTTTCCAGCCCGGCGCGTTATAGACATCGGCCCGCGTGGCGCGGCCTTCGAGCGAGTCATCATCGACCGGCGTCGCGTGATGCGCTTTGCCCGCGCTGAAACCGCCATGAATGCCCGGCGGTGTCAGCACATCGACATGCTCGGGCGGCAATTCGTCGATGAACCGGCTGGGCAACTGGCTTTGCCACTGCCCGAACACCCGGCGGTTGGCCGCGAACGAGATCATGCACAGCCGCTCTGCCCGCGTGATGCCGACATAGGCCAGACGGCGTTCCTCTTCCAAGCCCTTGAGCCCGCTTTCATCCAGACTGCGCTGGCTGGGGAACAGCCCGTCTTCCCAGCCGGGCAGGAAAACGGCGGGGAATTCCAGACCCTTGGCCGCGTGCAGGGTCATGATGGTGACCTTTTCCTGCGATTCCTCGGCCTCGTTATCCATGATCAGCGCGACATGCTCCAGAAAGCCTTGCAGGCTGTCGAAGCCTTCCAGCGCCTTGATCAGTTCTTTCAGGTTCTCCAGCCGCCCCTCAGCCTCAGGCGTTTTTTGCGCCTGCCACATGGCGGTATAGCCGGATTCGTCCAGCATCATCTCGGCCAGCCGCACATGCGAGACGCCCGGCGGCGGCGCGTCATCCTCGATCACCAGATCATCATTGGCCGACACCACCGGGCTGCGCACCATATCGTGCCAGCGCGCCATGCTTTCGATGAACGCGCGCAGATTGCCTGCCGCCTTGCCGCCCAAGAGCCCGTCGCGCAACACCAGCGCCGCGCCCATCAGCAGCGGCACCTCGGCCTCGCGCGCGACGCGCTGGATGGTCTGCTGCGCTTTGTCGCCAATGCCGCGTTTGGGGTTGTTCACCACCCGCTCGAACGCCAGATCATCGGTCGGGCTGACGGCGAGGCGGAAATACGCCATCGCATCGCGAATTTCCAAACGCTCATAGAATCGCGGGCCGCCGACCACGCGATACGGCAGGCCGATGGTCAGAAACCGATCCTCGAACGCGCGCATCTGGTGGCTGGCGCGAACCAGAATCGCCATGTCATCGGGGCTGATCGGGTCCAGCCCGCGCGTGCCACGCTCCAGCGCCTCGACCTCATCGCCGATCCAGCGCGCCTCATCCTCGCCGTCCCAATGGCCGATCAGGCGGACCTTTTCGCCCTCGGTCGCCTCGGTCCACAGGGTCTTGCCCAGCCGCCCCTCATTGGCGCTGATCACGCCCGAGGCCGCGGCCAGAATATGCGGGGTCGAGCGGTAGTTCTGCTCAAGCCGGATCACCTTGGCACCCGGGAAATCCCGTTCAAACCGCAGGATGTTGCCGACCTCGGCCCCGCGCCAGCCATAGATCGACTGGTCATCATCACCGACGCAGCAGATATTCTGATGCCCCTGCGCAAGAAGCCGCAGCAGCAGGTACTGGGCGACGTTGGTGTCCTGATATTCGTCCACCAGAATGAACCGCAGCCAGCGCTGGTATTGCGCCAGCACATCGGGGTTCTGCTGGAAGATCGTCACCACATGCAGCAGCAAGTCACCGAAATCGCAGGCGTTCAGCGTGCGCAGCCGCTCTTGATAGGCCTCATACAGCTCGGTCCCGCGGTTGTTGAACGCGCCCGCTTCGGCCCCCGGCACCATATCCGGGCGCCATGCGCGGTTCTTCCAGCCGTCGATCAGATTGGCCAGCGCGCGGGCGGGCCAGCGTTTGTCATCCAGATTGGCGGCCTGAATGAGCTGCTTCATCAGCCGCAGCTGGTCATCGGTGTCAATGATGGTGAAGTTAGATTTCAGCCCCACCAGTTCCGCATGCCGGCGCAGGAAGCGCACGCCGATCGAGTGGAAGGTGCCCAGCCATGGCATCCCCTCAACCGCGTCGCCCAAAAGGCCACCGATCCGGTGCTTCATCTCGCGCGCGGCTTTGTTGGTGAAGGTAACGGCCAGAATCTCATTCGGCCGCGCCGTGCCGGTCGAGATCAGATGCGCAATCCGGGCGGTCAGGGCGCGGGTCTTGCCGGTTCCAGCGCCCGCCAGCATCAGCACCGGACCATTCAGCGCCTCAACCGCGGCGCGCTGCTCGCTGTTCAGCCCATCCAGATACGCCGCCTGACGCGAGGCGGTGGCGCCTGCAAAGGCCATGGACGACAGGCTGGGCCGGTTCGAGTCGCTCATTCAACGTTCCCTACTTGTTCCAGTCATGCCCGTCTTGGCCGCAGGGTTCAACCCCTTGTCAGCGACGCCGCGCCAGATAGGCCTGCGAAAACGCGACATAGCCCGCCGCCGTCACCCGCAAATGCTCGCGCATCTGTTGATGCAAGGCGGGCAGCTTGTCAAAGGGCACGGCGGGAAAGACGTGATGTTCAGCGTGATACGGCATGTTCCAGGCGAAAAAGCGCACCAGAGCGGTCGTGAAGGTGGTGCGCGTGTTGGCGAACATGTCGGCGACCTGCGGGCAATCGCCATGCTCGGCCAGCAGATACACCCGCAGGAACGGCTGGCCCAGCAGCAGCGGGATGACCCAGAGCCACAGGATCAGAGGCGACCACAACAGGGTCAGCGCGGCCAGCGCATAGACGCCGAGCAACAACCGCGCTTCCCGTTCAGCCCGCGCGCGGGCACGGGCGGGCAGATAGGCAGGCGTCTCGCGCCCGCTGGCCAGCCGCAGGATCAGCCGGATCGAGGCCCCCCACAACGGCAGGCCCGACACATGCCAGAGCCATTGCGCGCGGGTCTCGGGCTTGGGGCTGTCCAGCTCGGGATCGCCCGGCTGATTGGTGAAGCGGTGATGCGCCAGATGGAAATAGCGAAACCATGTGAAAGGGTTAAGGATCAGCGCCCCGGTCACCGCCCCCACCCGGTCGCAAAGGCTGTCACTGGCAAAGGGGGTCTTGTGCGTGCACTCATGTTCCAGCGTGAACAGGAACACCAGCGCAATTCCCTGCAAGGGCAGCAAGACCCACCACCCCGGCACTCCGGCGGCAATCAGCGCCCCCAGCACGACGATCACCCCGCCATGGCCGGCCAGATGCCACAAGCCCGCCGTGGGCGAGCGTTGGGTCAGCGCGGCGCGGGTGGCCGGCGTCAAAGCGGTCAGGAAATCACTGTGGGTCATAGGGTCCGGCGTCGTCCCGGGCATCGCAACTGTCAAGCGGCCTGCACCAGCGGACAGGGCGAAAACGGCCGGATCTCGACCGCCGCGCCTTTGAACAGACAGAACGAGGCTTGCGGGATCACTTCCCAGCCGCATTCGTCGGCCTCCAGCGGCTCGGACACGACGGCCCGCCCGCCCCGGCTGTCCGACCAGCGGTGCCACAGGCTGGGCGCGGCATCGTCTGAGGCATAACGCGCGGCATAAAGCGTCTCACCATCGCTGAACGCACAGGTCATGCGCAGATGCGGCGCGCCGCCCTTGGCTCGGCTCAGCGCCATCATACGCGCGGCGGCGCGCTCCAATGCGCCTTGCGGATCGCGGTCCAAACCCTCGGCCAGCGCGATCAGAAACAGCGCCTCGCTGTCGCTGGCGCCCTTGCGGTGGGGATACAGCGCCTCGGGGATCATCATATCGGCGTCGCGGCGAAAGCTCTCATAGCCGCCAATCTGACCGTTATGCATGAAGCTCCACCGGCCGACGGTGAACGGATGACAATTGTTGCGGCTGGTCGCGGTGCCGGTCGACGCGCGCACATGTGCCAGAAACAAGGGCGAACGCACCTGCGCGGTGATCGAACGCAGGTTGGGATCGGACCACGCCGGATAGGTGTCGCGGTAAAGCCCCGGCTCAGGCCGCTCGCCGTACCAGGCGATGCCGAACCCGTCAGCGTTGATCGCCGTCGAGCCCTGCGTTGCGTGCTGGCTCTGTTGGATCAGCGAATGGCCGGGCCGGCTGACGATGTCTTCCAGAAAGATCGGCGTTCCGACATAGGCAGCCCAACGGCACATTCAGTGACCCCGGTTTTCGATCCGTGCATGCAGACGGCGGATAATGCGGCTCGCCGTCGTTTGACACGCAAAGGGTAGCACGGCATGAACCGCCGCCGCCAGCCCCGCCAGCAACAGCCAGCCGCTGAAGCCGCTCGCGAAGCGGGCGTGCTCGAGATAGCTCTCGTCGACGGCGGCGGGGTGATCAAGGAACAGGCGCTGGATCATGACGGGTCTCCGGTTTGGGGGTAGAGACAGTTTAGCGTGGGACTGGTGGGAAAGGGTCGCAAAACTTCGGCTGATATGCCAAGATCGCGTGACTGCTTCCCAAGAATTGGTCTAATGCGATGATTCTGGACGACACCGACCGCCGCATCCTCGCCGTTCTGCAACGCGACACCTCGTTGCCGCTGGATGACATCGGCGCTGCCGTGAACCTGTCGCGCAATGCGGTGTGGCGGCGGATCAGGCTGCTGGAAGAGGCGGGCGTGATCCGCGCCCGTGTCGCGCTGCTGGATGCCGAGAAACTGGGTCTGGGCCTGACCGTCTTCCTGATGGTGCGCACCAACGATCACCGGCCCGACTGGCTGGCCCGCTTCGCCAAGGCAACCCGCGACATGCCCGAGATCCTGGGGGCCTATCGGATGACCGGCGATCTGGATTACCTGATCCGCGCGCGCGTGGCTGATGTGAAAGCCTATGACGCACTCTATCAGCAACTGACCCGGCGGGTGGACTTGGCGGATGTCTCGGCGAGCTTTGTAATGGAAGAGCTGAAAGACACCACCGCCCTGCCCCTGTGAGGCCGGGCAAGGGGGGCTAGCCCCCCTCTGCGCGTACCGCGCATTCACCCCCCAGGATATTTAAGGACAGATGATAAGGTTTCGTTAACCACGCCCCATTTTCTGTCTGAAAATATCCACGGGGGGTTTCCAAAGGGGGGAGCGTGCTCCCCCCTTTGGCGGGGGAGCGCGAGGGGCGAGCAGCCCCTCGCTTTTCAGAGCTCCGCGTCGTCGACCAGTTCAACCACCACCAGATCGCGCACCGACGCGCCGCGCGCGTGGCTCAGCGCTTGTTGATACGCCTCCGAGCGGTAGCAGGCCGCGCCTTCTTCCAGCGAGGGGAAAACCGCCACGACGTGCCGCGCACGGTCGGCGCCTTCGAGCGTCTCATAGCGACCACCGCGGGCGATGAACTTGCCGTTGAACGCAGCGATTGCCGGGCCAGCGAGCTTGGCATAGCGGCCATACGCCTCGGCGTCGGTCACTTCGACATGGGCGATCCACAGAGCTTTGGGCATGTTATCCTCCGATGACGGCTTGCGCCGCTTTGAGGGCTGCGTCCGCCCCGGCCATATCCGCGCCGCCGCCCTGCGCCAGCGCCGCGCGGCCGCCGCCGCCCTTGCCGCCCAGTGCCGCGACCGCAGCCTTGAGCACGTCGACCGCCGACAGCTGTGCCGTCAGATCGTCGGTGACGCCCGCGCAAACCGCCGGTTTGCCGCCGGTATCCGCGATCAGCAGCACCACGCCCGAGCCGAGCTTTTCCTTCATCGCGTCGACCATCGCGGGCAGATCCTTGCCCGAGACGCCGCTCAGCACCTGGCCGATGAACTTGACGCCGTTGACGTCCACGGCGTCAACCCCGCCGCCGCCCGTGCCGCCCATCGCCAGATCGCGTTTCAATTGTGCGACCTCGTTGGACAGGGACCGGCGTTCATCTGCCAGCGCTTTCACCCGCTCGACCACATCGGCCATCGAGGTTTTCAGCACCGCCGCCACCTCGACCAGCCGGGCGTCCTGCGCGCGCAGGTGGCTGAGCGCCGCCTCGCCGGTCAGGGCCTCGATCCGGCGCACGCCGGACGAGGATGCGCTGTCACCCAGGAGCACAAAGGCGCCGATGTCGCCGGTGCGCGCTACATGCGTGCCGCCGCAGAGCTCCAGCGAATAGGTGTTACCCTCGGACCCCTTGCCGGAATCCAGCAGGCGGCCCATCGACACCACGCGCACTTCGTCGCCGTATTTCTCGCCAAACAGCGCCTGCGCACCCAGAGCGCGCGCGTCGTCGGGCGTCATGATCCGCGTATCAACGGGGGCGTTCTGACGGATGAAGGCGTTCACCTCGGCCTCAACCCCCGCCACATCCGCAGCACTCAGCGCCGCGCCATGGCTGAAGTCGAACCGCAGCCGGTCGGGCGCATTCAGCGAGCCGCGCTGCGCGACATGGTCGCCCAGAGCGCGGCGCAGAGCCTCGTGCAGCAGGTGCGTCGCCGAGTGGTTGGCGCGGATCGCGCTGCGGCGGGTATGATCCACCTCCAGCTTCACCGGCTGACCGACGCGCAGCGCGCCCTGCGTGACCTCGGCCACATGCACGAAGACGCCGTTTATCTTGCGGGTGTCGCGCACCACGGCCTCGCCGCCGTCCCAGCGCAGCCAGCCGGTATCGCCGACCTGACCGCCGGATTCGCCATAGAACGGCGTCTGGTTGACCACGACCGAAACCTCGCCCGTCGCCGTCTTGACCGACGCGTCGCCGGAAACCAGCGCCAGCACCTGCCCTTCGGCGGTCTCGGTGTCATAGCCCAGGAACTCGGTGCCGCCATGGGCATCGGCCAGCTCGAACCAGATCGCCAGATTGGCGGCCTCACCCGAACCCGACCAGCTGGCGCGCGCCTTGGCTTTTTGCTCGCCCATCGCGGCCTCGAAGCCCGCGACATCCACTGCACGCCCGCGCTCGCGCAGCGCGTCCTGCGTCAGATCGAGCGGGAAGCCGTAGGTGTCATACAGTTTGAACGCCGCTTCGCCCGGCAGGTTGCTGTCGTCGCTGATCTTGTCCAGCTCGGCATCCAGCAGCTTCAGCCCGCGGTCCAGCGTGGTGCGGAAACGGGTCTCTTCCAGCCGCAGCGTCTCGGTGATCAGCGCCTCGGCCTGTTTCAGCTCGGTGTAATGCCCACCCATCGCGCGCACCAGCGCCGGGACCAGCTTGTGCATCACCGGGTCTTGCGCGCCCAGCATATGCGCGTGGCGCATGGCGCGGCGCATAATGCGGCGCAGCACATAGCCGCGCCCCTCGTTCGACGGCATCACGCCATCGGCGATCAGGAACGAGGTCGAACGCAGGTGATCCGCGATCACCCGGTGGTGGGTTTTGCCCGGCCCGTCCGGTGCGCCGTCGGTGACGTTGGCCGAGGCCTCGATCAGGCCGCGCATCAGGTCGGTGTCGTAGTTGTCGTGCTTGCCTTGCAGCAGCGCGCCGATCCGCTCCAGCCCCATGCCGGTGTCGATCGACTGACGCGGCAGGTCGATCAGATCGCCGTTTTCCAGCTGTTCATTCTGCATGAACACAAGGTTCCAGATCTCGATGAACCGGTCGCCGTCTTCATCCTTGGAGCCCGGAGGGCCGCCCCAGATGTGATCGCCATGGTCATAGAAGATCTCGGTGCAGGGGCCACACGGCCCGGTCGGCCCCATGCGCCAGAAGTTGTCATCGGTCGGAATGCGGATGATGCGGTCGTCGGACAGACCGGCGACCTTCTTCCACATGTTCGCCGCTTCGTCGTCGGTGTGGTAAACGGTGACCAGGAGCCGGCTTTTGTCGATGCCGAAATCCTTGGTCAGCAGTTCCCATGCAAACGGGATCGCGTCGGACTTGAAGTAGTCGCCAAAGCTGAAGTTGCCCAGCATCTCAAAGAACGTGTGGTGGCGCGCCGTGTAGCCGACGTTGTCGAGGTCATTGTGCTTGCCGCCCGCGCGCACGCATTTCTGCGAGGTGGTGGCGCGCGAATAGTCGCGGTGCTCCAGCCCGGTGAAGACGTTCTTGAACTGGACCATGCCCGAGTTGGTGAACATCAGCGTCGGATCATTGCGCGGCACCAGCGGAGAGCTGTCGACCACGGCATGACCCTGGCGGCGGAAATAATCGAGGAAGGTCGAGCGGATATCGTTGAGGCTTGCCATCGGCGAAAGGGGCCCTTGCCTGAGGTGAAACGCGTGTCGCGCGACATTTAGAGGAATTCCGCCGCATGGTCCAAGGGGGAATCGCGCATCGGCGCGTTTCAGCGGGATCGCGGCGGCCGAACCTTAGCGCGGCATCAGAACCTGTACGCCGTCCAGCCCGGCCAGATCGGCCCATTCGGTGGTGTAGCCAGCATCCAGCTCGGCCAGCCGGTTGCGGACCCAGCCCGGCAGCGGAGCGGTCAGATCGGCCACTGGGGCGCGCCCGAAGCGCTCGGCAAAGGCATGGGCGACGTGACGCAGCTGGGCAGTGCTGACCAGCGGCTTGCCAGTCAGGTAGCGCTGCGCCCGCAGGCGGGCCTCGGCGCTGAGACCATTCAGGGCGAAATCCAGCAGACCATTGGGCGGCAGCACCGCGTCGGGACCGACAACCTGCCCCAGCACACGCGGCCAGACGGTGCCCAGATCCTCGTGCCGCCATGCCACCAGCGCGGCGCGCGGCAAATGGCGGCGGATCGCGGCACCAAGCCGCGACCACGGCAATGTATCATCGGGGATCAACGGCAGCAGCGCCTCGGCCGCGCCCGGCTCATCTGGCAACAGCATCGGGATCACGCCGCTGGCTGTGCGCACGGCCATCAGGACGGTCAGGCGGGTGCGGGGAAACAGTGTGTGAAGCGCATACAGCCTGCGCGACACGTCATGCACATAGAAACCGTCGGCATCCAGCACATCGGCGGTGGACCCCAGCAGTCCCGGTGCGCTGACCACCATCCGCCGCTGCTCGCCCGAGGCCCCAAGACCCCGCAACAGGGTCTCTTCGCGCTGTTGCGGGTCGGTGTCGCGCCCGGCATCCAGCGCCTCAGAGATCCGGGTCAGAAACAAGCGCGGCGGCGGGGCGCAGATGCCTTGGGCGTTCAGCGCCCCGCGATTGCCCGCGATCCAGTCGGCGATCTGGCCCCCGTCGGTGCCATGCGCGCCGATATGAAGGACCAGATGCATCAACGGGTCTTTAACCCCCGCTCATGATGCCCCGGGCCGATTGCAGCGCGCCACGGGTTTCTTCGGTGGACAGCTGGTCATTCAGCCGGGTGAACTCGGCCACGGCCTCGCGCGGCTGGTCATTGTTGAGATAGGCATAGCCGCGCAGCATCGCCAGATCGCGGCGCAGCGAGCCGCTCAACTGTTCCAGCGCGGTGAGATAGGCAATCGACTGGCCGAAATCGCCCGAATGATAGGCCCGCACGCCGCGCTGATCCAGAATCGACGATTCCACCGTCACGCGCTGCTCTTGCGTCAACGGCGTCGAGGCGGCCAGTCGTGCCCCCTCTTCCGTCATGTTCATCGACAGATAGGACAGGATCATGCCAAAGCGCGAATCACGCGGCACATCGCCGCCCAAGGCGCTGCCCGATTGCGAGGCGGCGGTGAACCCGGCCAGCGCCTCACCGGCGCGGTCGAGGTTATAGGCGCACCACGACCGCTCATAAAGCACCTCGATCGAGCGCGGGTTGGCCGATGCGGCAAGGCAGCCGGCCCAGTTGCCCTGATCTTTCAGCCCGCGCACCTGACTGGCGCGGTTGTCGCCGCGCAGCGGCAGACGGCCCGGCGCAGTTGCAACCTGCGGCGCTGCCGGCGCGGCACCACCCGTGACCACCGGCGCGGCGGCGCTTGGTGCGGCTGCCACCGCAGCGGCCGGAGCCGCCGTGCGCGCGGGCGTGCGCGCAGCACCCCCGCGACCGGCGCGCAGCCGCGTTTCCAGCTCGTTCAGGCTGTTGGTGTTGCCCGGTGCGGCCTGACGGGCGACGTCAAACAGTGCGGCCAGTTCTTCCAGCGTGGTGACGTCATTGGCCTTTTCCAGCGTCGGGGTCACTTCGCTGATCCGCGTGCACGACGACACCACGCCGCGATAGGTGGTCACGGCGTTGCCGTTCTGCCCCGCCGCCTGATAAAGCTCGGCCAGACGCCACGCATTGTTGATCCGGTCGCAGCGCATCAGCGCCGGGGTGCGGCGCACGGCGGCAATCGCCGCAGCAGCGTCGCGGCGGGCGTAAGCCTCATCAAAGGCAATCTGCGACTCGCTGGTTTCCAGCACGCGCAGCATCTCGGCATCGGGCGACCAGCCCGGCACACGCGCGCGCGCTTCGTCGATCAGCGCCCGCGCTCCGACATAATCGTTGCGCTGGATACGCGCCCAGATCGGCTGAACATCGACCGATGCGCCGGTGGTCGAGGCCTGCGCGCGCAGGTCGTTCACATCCGTCGGCGGCGTCCAGCGCGGAAAGGCCGAGCGCAGGCGGCGCATCTCGGCCTGCACGGCTCGCTGATCGTCATGGTCGAGGTAGTAGATCAGCGCGCGCAGATCCTCGGCACCGGGGGCCTGCGCCATCGCCGGAGCGGGCATCGCCAAAGTCAGCGCCAGCGCCAGCCCGAAGCTGGCAGCGGACGCGCGAAGGGCGGATTGGATCAAATCGGGACGCATTCGGGACTCACCTGATTGGCAGCGATCATCGCGAACATTTGCAAGGTCGCCGGGTAATAGGGTTGGGTGGGATCAAACGCGGGCATATCGGAACCGACAGAGCCGGGATTGCCCGTACAATTGATCAGCGCGGCAAGGGCGCGGTAGCCGGGATCGTTGGACGCCTCGAGCACCGCGCCGGTGCTCGGCTCGATCCGGGTTGGCACCGGGGCACCGGGCAGAACCGTCTGCTCGTAGACGCGCATCATCTGCGTCACCGCCGGATGCGACTTGAGCCCCGACCAGATCAGATACAGCGGAATGCGCATCGCCTCGTAGCCGGCGGCGGTCGAGAACCCGTCAGCCGGTCCGATCCCGCTGGCGGTTACCTGCAACCAGTCGGGCACCGGGCCGGATACGGCCACCCGCTGCATGATCGCTTCGGCGTGCTGCGCCACCTGCGCCAGCTCGACAACACCGGTCGCCGCCGCCAGCTCGCGCAGCGCCAGTGGCATGATGTAGCACGGGTTGAACACTTGCCGGTCGGCATGAACAAAGCCCTGCGCGGCGGGCAGGAAAATCTTCTCGGCGGGATTGGCCATGCTGTCGACAACGCAGCGATCAACCAGCGCCGCAGCCGTGATCTGCGCGCGGCCCAGATAGCTGCGGTCGTCAAACCGCGTCGCGGCGCGCACCATGGCCCAGGCATAGAACAGATCGCCGTCCGAGGCGTTGTTCAGATCCGGCACCCGGTTGCTTTCTTCGGGCAGATAGCGCCAGGCCAGCAACCCGTCGCCACGCACGGCAAGGTTCATCTCGCTCCACTCGACGATGCGCGCGAAGGCGTCCAGATCGTTGAACTCGGTCGCCAGCAGCGCCCCGTACCCCTGCCCTTCAGAGTGGCTGGCATTGTGCTGCAGCCCGTCCACGACCCGGCCATCGGCACGCAGATACGCCTCTTTCCACGCTTCCCACACCGGGGCGGCGCTGACCGACAGATCGGCGGTGGCCAGATAGCCCTGCGCCGAGGCACCGCCAGCCGCGGCAAAAGCCGGTGCGGCACCCAGCAACGTCAGGAAATTGCGACGATTCATTTCTCATGCTCCCGCGTGGCAATCACCAATCTGAGGGCGAAAAGTGCCGAAATAAGGGCGAGGAAGAACAGGCCGGCCACGTAACGGATCGGCATGGCCGACACGAAATTGCCGACCACATGGCGGACGTTGCCCAGCGTCACGGCCTCCAGCAGCACCGGCTGGCGGTCAGGCGCGACCCAGCTTTGCCACTGGCCGTCCTGATCCAGAACCGAAACCTGACCGCGCGGGCCTTCGGCATTGGTCCGGGCGGCGACGATGGCCGAGGCGATCGCGCTGATGTCCGAATCCGGCGCGCGCACCATCCACAGGTTGTTGGGATGCGTCGCGTCCAGCTGGATCAACACCGCCTGCGCGTGCTGTTGTTCAAGCCATTGCTCCAGCAACATACCCGACCGCGGCTGCAACCATTGCAGCGCCGTGCTGAACCCGTTCTGGATCCAGTCCCAGCCCCGCGCCAGCGCAGCGGTGCTGTCGGTACGGTCCTGCACGCGCAGCAACGCATGCGCGGGCTGCTCGGCGGGCGCGCCTGTCAGCGTCGACGGGTAGTCTGTCATGGCCGCCTCAAGCGACCGGCGGCTCAGCTGATAGCCCCCCATCGGCACCGAGCCAAGATCATCCAGCGACAACAGCGTCAGCCGTGTGTTCAGCGCCGCCGCATCGCTGCGCTCGCCACCGCTGAGAGCGGCACGCAGGGTCACCACGTCATTGGCGTCGAACGACCGCGAGGACATCTCGTTCACATGGACGCTGGCCGGGGTCAGACCGGCAAAGCCGATTTGCATGTCGGGCAGATACATCGACGGGCTGTAGGGCATCGTCAGGGTCGAGCTTTGGCCGATCGCCAGAAACGGCGTTTCGGTGAACGGGCATGGCATATCGGGCGGCGAGCCGGGGATCATCGCCTCGAAGCTCACGGTGTTGATGCCCGAGCGCAGGTAGCGCGCCTCGAACCGCAGCGGGAATTGCTCGATCAACTGACCGCCCTCGCCGCGCAGCGGCAACAGGCGAATGTTGGTGCCGTTGACATTGACCAGCAGCGCCGCGCCTTCGGGCAGACCGTCGACATAGATGTAGTCCAGCGCGATCTCGGCCTTGGCGTTGGTCAGCACCACGTAATCGTCGGGCAAGCGAAAGCGTGCATCGATGCGCGCATAGCGGTCGTAAACTTCGGTCGTGCGGAAGCCGAACTCCGAGAATGCCACCGGGCGCTGGGTGTCGATCAGGGTCGGCGCGGCGCGTTCAGCGACGCGGGGCAGGATGTTCTCGAACTCGGGCAAGGAGCCGGGGCGCGAATCGGGGACGTATTCCACCACCATCACCTGCGCGCCGTCACCCGCCGCACGAAAGCTCAGCCGGTTGACCGCCGACGGCAGGAACGTGATGCGCGAGGCCGAACGGCCCGTGCTCTGCACGCTCCAATACGGCGTAAAGCGGAACGGAATCGGATCGCCCCCCAGCGCCGCGCTGATGCGCTGCGTGATGGTCGAGACCCACTCGTCCTGATAGGCCCCCAGCCCGTCGGCCCCGCGGATCTCGATGCCCGAGCCGGTCGCCGACGCGGCGGCGAGCCCCATCAGGAAACCCTCTTGCCCCGAAATCCCCTCGGACGACGACAGCACCGCACCCGAATTGGCCAGATCAATGTCCGACCACAGGGCAAAACTGGCATCGGGGCCGCAATAGATGCGGTGATACTGCATCAGCTCGATGCGCACGTTATTTTGTCCGGCCAGCACCACGGCTGCCCCCATCGGGAAATCAACCGCCCCGAATTCGGTGAAATTCTCCAGCCGCCCCTCGCCCACCAGCGTGTCGTTGACGAAAACGCGGTAATGCGAGCGCTCGGGCAGCACGTTGATCGACGACAGGGTCGAGATGCGCATCGCGCGCACCTGATCCGGGCGCGGCACGAACAGCGCGAACTGCAACGTGCGCCGCTCACCGTCGAAACGGATGGCGCTGCCCGCCGGACGACCGCGGGCCTCGACCGGGCGCAGCGGGCTGACCACAGACGGATCATAGGCCACCGGCTCGACAAAGTTGCCGCGGTGCGCCTCGGCGTCGAAGCGTTCCTCATTCAGGCGGTCCAGATCGCCTTCGGACATACCGCCGATCAGCGCGTCATCGGTGCTGGGCAGCGGGATGATACCGTCGGACTGGGCAAAGGCCGGGGCGATCCCGACCGGCATGGCCAGCGCAAGCGCGGCCAGCAGGGTGACGCGACGCATCAGCATCAGATCGTCCCCCCTTGCAGATCGGGCGAGCGTCCATCCGCGCCGCGCGCCGCATTCTGCGAGATCGCAGCCTGCAACAGAGAGACCGGACGCGACGGTGCCGCAGGATCGAAAGCCTCGCCAAAGGCGAGCAGATGCGCCGGCGTTGCCTCGTTGATCTCTTCGGTGCGCTCGCGGATACGGGCGCGCTTTTGGCGGGCCGGTTCGTTCGCAAGGGCGCGCAGTGTGTGGTAAATGCCCTGAAACGACAGCGACAGCACATAGGCCATGCCGCGTACCAGTCCCATCTGCTTGTGACGGCTGGCGCGCACGGCTTCCCACGAGGCCGAGTCGCCAAAGATCATATGCGCCACCGTTTCGCGCACGATCATCGGCTGATCGGGGTCAAACCGGACCCCCAGCGCCACGGTTTCGCCTTCGCGCGTGACCGACTGAACCTGCGCGCGCACAGCGTTTTCCAGATGCGGCGACTTGGGGAATTCGGGCGTGAAGTAGAACGCCTCGCCCTTGACCGGCAGCGGCGCGGACGAGCCGTCGGCGTTGGTCCGCGTGCGCAGCACGATCCGGCAACCCGAGGTCGAGGCATCAACCACCGTGGCCGACTGGAACGACGGGTTGTCGACCCCGATGGCCACCGTTGCGGGCACATTGACCGGCACCCGCGGCACCGACCGGCGCTGCTGACGCTCGGCGACAGCCCGCAGCGCGGCCCCGACCAGCAGGAAGTTGTAAACAGCCCAGCCGCCGACAACCATGATGATGTTGTGATCGCCCGGGAACATGACCCAACGCGCCGCCGCCGCCACGACGCCCAGCAGGGTCAGCGTGAAGATGAACACCATCGGCTTGTAGATCGGCGAGACGAAATCCTCGATCAGAACCTCGTCCTTGGCGGTCACGTTGAACTTGGCGCCGCGCGGGTTCCAGAAGGTCTTGAAGATCGCCGCCGACAGATAGGGCGCCTGCGCCGTCTCATAGATCTCGGAAATCAGCGGCCAGCGCACTTTGCCGTACAAGGCGTTCTGGATCATAAGGTTAACGACCATGTAGCTGGTCATGTAAACCGCGACTTCCTCGATGGTCGCCACGAAGATCTGCAAGCCGAAGAACAGATACATCAGCGGCGCAAGGATGAAGGTCATCCGCACCAGCGGGAACAGCCAGAAGGTCATCGAGTTCAGGTAGCACAGCTTTTGCGTGATGCTGAGACCGCCGTATTTCAACGGGTTCTTCAGGATCAGCAGCTGCATCATCCCCGTCGCCCAGCGGCCCCGCTGTTCGATGAAGGACACGAAGGTCTCAGGCTGCAGACCGGCGATCATCGCGTGATCGACATAGAGCGACTTCCAGCCCCGCGCGTGAATCCCCAGCGCGGTTTCGGCGTCCTCGGTGATGGTGTCACCGGCGAAACCGCCCGCCTCGTCCAGCGCCTTGCGGCGCAGCAGTGCCGCCGAGCCGCAGAAAAACGCCCCGCCCCACCGGTCAAGACCGCGGTGCGACAGGTGATAGAACATCTCGTTCTCGGGCGGGCAATCCTTGCGCAGACCGACGTTCCGGTCGATGGGATCGGGGTTCAGGAAGAAGTGCGGCGTCTGCACCAGAAAAAGCTTGGGGTCTTCAACGAAGTACCCAATCGTGCGGGCCAGAAAATCGCGGCTGGGGACGTGGTCGGCGTCGAAGACGACCACGATCTCGCCGTCCAGTTTTTCCAGCGCCGCCGACATGTTGCCGGCTTTGGCGTGCTCGTTGCGCGCGCGGGTCGAATACATGACGCCCAGCTCACTGCACAGCTGGATCAGCTCGCGCCGACGTTTGCGCGATTTGGCCGCCAGCTCGGGGTCATCCGAGTTGCACCGCTGATCGGTGCCGCCGTCGTCGCACAGAACAACCGTACGCTTGTCGACCGGGTAGTGCATGTTCTTGGCGGCCGACAGCGTGACGGCCAGCATTTCGACCGGCTCGTTGTAAGAGGGCACCAGAATATCGACGGTCGGCAGATCCTTGGCTGCCACCCGCGGCGGCAGGTCGCGCGTGGCGGGGTCTGCGGTCATGAAGGCCGACAGGAAAAACACGCCAATGGCGTAGGTTTCCACGATAAACAGAACAATCGCCGGGATGAACGAGACAATATCGCTGGGCGGCGGCAGCGTTTCGGTGACCCGCCAGGCCCAGTAGCGCATCACCAGCGTCGAGGCGACGGCCATCATGGCAAAGCGCGCGACCATGCTCTGCATCGCCACCGGCTTGAGAACGGCCACCACGATCACCGAGGCAATGCCGAGCGTCGCCTGCACCTGAATGGAGGTCGGCACGCTGACCAGGCCCGCAACCAGGACCATCACACCGATCCATAACAACAGGTTCGTCTTGTCGCCAAGCGACAGCGCCCTTGTCCCGATGATCCTCATTGCAAACTTCCCCGCATCACTCGTACATCCCGATAAAGTCTATGAAAATCATTGATCTTATCCACGTGGCGCCGCGTGGGGAGACAGCGTGTAAATCGTGCCCTGCGCACCGCCAACACCCATTGCACCGCCGCTCATCGGGGCCAGAGCCTGCTCGAGCGAGCCGTTCACACAGTTGCGCATGACCACATCCAGGGCCTGCGTGCCGCGCGGCAAGGGGCGCGCGCCGACACCAAGACGGCGCAACACCAAAACGCAAACCCCGCCCGTACCGACGTTCTGCGTTGCGTACAGATACGCACCCAGCGAATCCGTGCCGGTCTGCATGCTGCTGGCCTGAACGGTCTCGAAGGGCGACGGCATGCCGCCGAACCGCGCCGACATCTGGGCGAAATCGAGCCGGTTCAGATCGGCGCTGCCCGAGGTCTGCGCCCGGATATGGATAGCGTTGTCGCCGCGCATCGCGGTTGCGTTGGGCAGGATGATCCGCTGCTCGATCGCGCCGCCAAGGTTGCGCTCGAACACGACCAGCGCCTCGGGCGCGTTCACCATCGCCCGGTTGGGCGCGACGACGGCAAATTCAACGGTGTTTTCCAGCGTTTCCATGGCCGGGCTGCGGCTTGAGTTGAAGAACCCGTAAACGCCGCCGGCCGCCTGGTTGCCGGCCTGTTCCGAGCAACCGGCGAGCACCGCAACCGACGCCGTCAGAGCCAGAAAAGCCCGACCCATGGTCGAGCGTGCCGCGAAAATCCGCTGTGCAACGGACGCAATGGAGCGTTGAGGGACAAGTCCCTGGACTGAATTGATCATGGTGCCTGCTCTGCCGTTTGTGCCGTCGACACCAACAGGCCTCGGGTCAGACGCAGTTTTCCGGGCTGTACCGCCCAGATCAACCGCCCGTTTTGACCGAATTTCTGCCACTGCCTCGGTTTTTCTTTGCTGATAACTTTACGAAATTCGTCCGAATCACGCAATCCACTTTCTCAGACTGCGATTCAGACCGGGCATTTCCGTGACATTGCCGGGGCGAGTGGCCACAATTCACCCCCGTCGCCCCTATTTTTGGCAACAATAATGCGGTTCTTCAGCGATTATCGCCGAAGTGAGGAAAAGAAGCTGCGCAGCAGGTCGGCGGCGGGCTCTTCGGCAATCCCGTCGTAAACCTCAGGGGCATGATGACATTGAGGATGGGTAAAAACCCGCGGCGCCTGCGCCACGCCGCCCGATTTCGGATCGCTGGCGCCGTAGTACAGCCGGGCGATCCGGGCAAAACCGATCGCGGCGGCGCACATCGGACAGGGCTCCAGCGTCACCCATAGCGCGTGGCCCGGCAGCCGCTCGCTGCCCGCCGCCGCACAGGCCGCGCGCAGGGCCAGCATCTCGGCATGGGCGGTAGGGTCGCTCAACTCGCGCGTGCGGTTGCCCGCGCGGGCCACGACAACGCCCTGCGGATTGGTGATCACCGCTCCCACCGGCACCTCGCCGCGCGCGGCGGCGGCGCGGGCTTCGTCCAGCGCGATCTCCATCGGCTTGATTGACATGGGGCTCGGGAACGGGTTCATGGGGCCTAGATGCCCGTCCCCGCCCGACCGCGCAAGCCTGCCCGCATGGGTTGGCGTCGCCACACCGGGTTTTCGCGGGAAAACCGCCCGTCCCCCTCCCCTGCCCCGCGTTGACCTGATGACCAAACCCTCGACCCCGAAACGCCCCAAAGCCACAGCCCTGGAGACCGGTGCCGTCCGTGACGGCGACCGCATCGCCAAAGTGCTGGCCCGGCTGGGCGTCGCCTCGCGCCGCGTTGCCGAGACGATGATCGCCGAGGGCCGCGTCCGCGTGAACGGTGAGGTGATCGATAGCCCCGCCCTGAACGTCACCGACCGCGACAAGATCATCGTCGATGGCGTGCCCCTGGGGTCCAAAGAGCCGACGCGCGTCTGGCTTTATAACAAGCCGCTGGGTCTGGTGACGTCAGAGCGCGACGAAAAAGGCCGTCGCACGGTGTTTGACGAACTGCCCGAGGACATGCCGCGCGTGCTCTCCATCGGCCGGCTTGACCTGAACTCGGAAGGCCTGCTGCTGCTCACCAACGACGGCGAGCTCAAGCGCCGGCTCGAACTGCCCTCGACCGGGTGGCTGCGCAAGTACCGCGTCCGGGTGAACGGTCGACCGACCGACGCCACGCTGGCCCCGCTCAAGGCGGGCGTGACCATCGACGGCGAGCGCTTCCAGCCGATGATGGTCTCGATTGACCGCCAGCAAGGCGCGAACGCCTGGCTGAGCGTCGGCATCCGTGAGGGCCGCAACCGCGAGATCCGCCGCGCACTGGAATCCGTCGGCCTGACCGTCAACCGCCTGATCCGCACCGCTTATGGCCCGTTCCAGCTGGGCGATCTGGCCGATGGAGCGGTCGAGGAACTGCGTCCGCGCGTGCTGCGCGACCAATTGGGGCTTGGGGCCGATGACGTCGCCTCGGGCCGCGCCGCGCCGTCCAGACCGACCGAAAAACCCGCGCCCGCCGGGGGCAAGCCCATGGGCGGGAAACCCGCCACCGGCAAGCCCACCACCGGCAAGCCCGCTACCAAGCGCCCGGTGCGCCCTGCGAAACCCGGCACCATCGCGCCCGACGAGATGACCGGGCGCAAATCCTGGGGGGCCAAATCGCATGGCGGGCCGCGCAAGGGGCCGGATGGCGAAACCGTCAAGCCACGCTCATGGGGCCAGAAATCGGCCAGCCCCAGCGGCAGCAAGGACGGCGCGCCACCCCGCCGCCCCAAACCGCGCGGCTGAGCCCGGCACGGACCCCATCGGTGCTTTCCAATCCCGCCGGACCTGTCTTATAGTTTCATAAATCTCTCCTATATCGAGGGAACTCTCCCGCTATTGGGGGGGGCAAGACACAAAGCCCCGGCCTTGGGGCACGCGACGGGGAATTGTGACGTGAGCACCACGGGCCTGCAAAAGACCTCCTACCTGCTGTTGGTAGCCTTGATCGTCTACGTCTGGTTCGTGGGGGGCTGAGGCATGGCACGGCGATACGGCGGCGAATACAGCCCCGGTGGCGATCCCCGCTCGGACGCGGAACGCAGTTCGAACGCGGTCAGCACCGGCCCCAAGCGCGGCAAGAAGACCAGGCGTAAACGGGTGAACCCGGTGGGCGCGCGGGTCAACATCCTGTTTATGCTGCCTTTCCTCTGGGCGTTCAGCGCGTTCTTCCGCGACCCCGCCGGGTTGGCGCAGCATCTGGGCGTTTTTGCGGTGCTGATGCTCTCGGCCTGGCTGACGCGCGAAGGCGTGATCGCTCAGGACGCCTACGCGCAGCGCCGCGTCGCCCGCCGCCCGGCCATCCCGCGCAAGATCTTCGGCTCGGTGGTGATGGGTCTTGGCCTTGGTCTGGCGGGGCTGGGCAGCGCCTATGGCATGGCCGGTCCGGTGATTTTCGGCCTGTTCGGCGCGGGCCTGCATTTCTTCGCTTTCGGCCCCGACCCCTTGCGCGACAAGGGGATGGAGGGGATCGACGAGTTCCAGACCGACCGCGTCGCCCGCGCCATCGACACTGCCGAGGCGTATCTGGCCGCAATGACCGACGCGATGCTGCGCGCCCGCGACCGCACGCTGGAAAGCCGCCTGACCGATTTTCAGTCCCATGTCCGCGAGCTGTTGCGCGCGGTCGAGGATGATCCGCAAAACCTGACCGCTGCGCGCCGCTATCTGAGTGTCTACCTCGAAGGCGCGCGCGATGCGACGGTCAAGTTTGTCGAGATTTATGAGCGCGATCGCAACGCCGAGGCGCGCAGCGATTACGTGGCCCTGCTGGACGATCTTGAGCAAAACTTCATGCTGCGCACCGAAACCCTGCGCGACAACGACCGTCAGGCGCTGGACATCGAAATCGACGTGCTGCGCGAGCGGCTGGAACGCGAGGGCCTGCGCCCGCGTATTCCCGGCCCCGACAGCATCCCCGACCCGCAACCCCGTTGACCCTGTTTTCAGCACCTTATCCCTTGAAAGGAAGCCCCGATGTCCGACGAGATCCGCCAGCAGGCCACGCAACTTGCGACCGCCGTTGAAGAAACGGCGCTGACGAGACTGCCCGAGCCGGTCGGCGAGCTTGTCCCGCTGGAGCAGGCCGAGGCCCCCGTCGCCGATGCGATCCGCAGCCGGATGAATGAAATCGACATGGCGGAAACCTCCTCCATCATCGGGTTCGGTGCCCGCGCGCAGGTCGAGCTGCAGACCATCAGCCAGGCCATGCTGAACGACGTGCGCAACAAGGATGTTGGTCCCGCCGGCGACAGCCTGCGCCAGATCGTCACCACCATCCGTGGCTTTTCCGTCAGCGAACTCGACACCCGCCGCGAGCGCAGCTGGTGGGAGCGTCTGACCGGCAAGGCCGCACCGCTGGCCAATTTCATGGCCCGTTATGAGACCGTGCAGGGCCAGATCGACAAGATCACGGAGAACCTGCTCAGCCATGAGACCGTTCTGCTCAAAGACATCAAGTCGCTGGATGTGCTCTATGAAAAGACCCTCGATTTTTACAACGAGCTGGCACTCTACATCGCCGCTGGTGAAGAAAAGCTGAAGGAACTCGACGCCACCACGATCCCGGCTCAGGAGGCCGTGGTCGAGGCCGCGCCCGAAGATCAGAAGATCATCATGGCGCAGGAGTTGCGCGATCTGCGCGCCGCGCGCGACGATCTGGAACGCCGGGTGCATGACCTCAAGCTGACCCGTCAGGTCACCATGCAGTCGCTGCCCTCAATCCGTCTGGTGCAGGAAAACGACAAGTCGCTGGTCACCAAGATCAACTCGACCTTGGTCAACACCGTGCCGCTGTGGGAAACCCAGCTGGCGCAGGCGCTGACCATCCAGCGTTCGCGCGAGGCGGCGGAATCGATCAAGGCGGCCAATGACCTGACCAACGAACTGCTGACCAAGAACGCCGACAACCTGCGCGAAACCAACCGCACGGTGCGCGAGCAGATGGAGCGCGGCGTCTTCGATATCGAGGCCGTCAAGCACGCCAACGATCAGCTGGTTGCGACCATTCAGGACAGCCTGCAGATCGCCGACGAAGGCAAGGCCAAGCGCGCCGCCGCCGAAGAGGAACTGCGCAAGATGGAGATCGAGCTGCGCGATTCGCTCTCGGCTGCCAAAGCGCGCGAAAACGGCGCTCAGGCCTGACATGCGCATACCGGGCGACCTTTCGGTCCGCTCCCTCGCGGCGCTGGGGTTCAGCGCCGCGCTGACGGCTGGTTGCACGTCGCTCGGCGGCAGTGCGCCCAATCCGATGGCCGCCCCCGCGCCGGCCCGGCCCGCCGAGGTGCTGGCCATCGACCCGCAATCGGCCGACCTGCGCCGCTATTACACCGAAATCGAGACACAGCGCGTCTCGAACCGGATGATGCGCACCGATCCCGGCACCGACGACCTGCGGCTGACCGCCGGTCGGCTGGCTGAAACCTATATCGACGTCGCCCTGCGTGACGAGCATTCCGAGCGCGGCGCGGCCTCGGGCCGCTCCAGCGTGCTGCGTCGCTGGGCCGTGCCGGTGCGCTATTCGCTGGAGTTCGGCGCAACCACCAGCAGGGCCACCCGCGCGGCCGATTACCAGCACATCCGCGCGCTTGCCTCCCGGCTGGCGGCGGCCTCGGACCACCCGATCAGCGTTACCCCACTGGGCCAGACTGACGGCAATTTCCACGTGCTGATCCTGTCCGAAAGCGAACGGCAGGGGGCAGGCGACCGGCTGCGCGCCCTAATCCCCGGCATTGACGACGGCGCCGTGCGCCTGATCACCGACATGCCGCGCGAGACCTTCTGCATGGTGCTGGCCTTTGCCCGCGACGGGTCGGCCAATTATACCGAAGCCGTCGCCATCATCCGCGCCGAACACCCCGACCTGACCCGCCTCGCCTGCTATCACGAAGAACTGACCCAAGGGCTGGGGCTGGCGGCGGATTCCGACGGTGCGCGGCCGTCGATTTTCAACGATGATCAGGAATTCGCGCTGCTGACCGAGCAGGATCTGCTCTTGCTGCGCATCCACTACGACCCGCGCCTGACCCCCGGCATGACCGAGGCCCGGGCTCGCCGAACGATTTTTTCAATTGCCTCCGAGCTTGTGGCGGGTGCAAGTTGACCCCATCTTTTGATTAGATTTCTTAAGGAGTGACCCATGGTATTCAATTTCCTCAAGGGCCAGTTCATCGACGTCATCGAATGGCTGGACGACAGCCGCGATACACTCGTTTACCGATTTGAACGCTACGGCAACAACATCATGATGGGCGCCAAGCTGACGGTCCGTGAAGGACAGGCGGCCGTGTTCATCCACGAAGGCCAGATGGCCGACATCTTTGGTCCCGGCCTTTATGAGCTGGAAACCAACAACATGCCGATCATGACGGCGCTGCGCAGCTGGAGCCACGGCTTCAACTCGCCCTTCAAGTCCGAGGTGTATTTCGTCAACACCCGGCGCTTTCCGGGCCTGAAATGGGGCACGCAGAACCCGATCATGCTGCGCGACCCGGAATTCGGCGCGCTGCGCCTGCGGGCCTTTGGCAGCTATACGATCCGCGTGACCGATCCGTCCAAGTTCATGACCGAGATCGTCGGCACTGATGGCGAATTCACCCAGGACGAAATCTCGGGGCAGATCCGCAATATCGTTGTGCAGAAGGTCTCGCAATCGCTGGCGGCCTCGGGGATTCCGGCGCTGGACATGGCGGCGAACACGCAAGATCTGTCCAAGATCGTCGGCGAAGCGATCGAGCCGACGCTGACCGAATACGGCCTGTCGATGCCGGAACTCTACATCGAAAACATCTCGCTGCCGCCGGAAGTCGAGAAGGTGCTCGACCAGCGCTCGTCGATGGGGATCGTGGGCGATCTGAACAAATACACCCAGTTTTCGGCGGCTCAGGCGATGCAGCAGGCGGCCTCGGCCGGGGGCGACAACGCGATGGGTGCCGGTATGGGCATGGGGATGGGCATGGGCATGGCGCAATCCATGGCCAATGCGATGGCCGGAAACAATCAGGGCAACAGCCAGCCTGCCGCCGCTGCGCCGCCCCCGCCGCCGCCGCCCCCCGCCGCCGCGCAGTTCCACGTCGCGGTGAATGGCCAGACGACCGGGCCCTTCGGCACCGCGCAGCTGCAGCAGATGCTGGCACAGGGTCAGCTGACCCGTGACACGATGGTCTGGACGCAGGGCATGGCCGGCTGGGAAAAGGCCGGGGCCGTGCCGGCGCTGGCACAGGTGTTCGCCTCCATGCCGCCGCCCCCGCCGCCGCCCGCGGGGTAACGGGCCATGAGCGACGCAAGCCCCCCCGCCCCGCCCGTTGCGGGTGATGAACACCGTTTTCCGTGCGAAAATTGCGGCGCGCAGCTGCGGTTTTCGCCCGGCCAGCGACGGCTCACCTGCCAGTATTGCGGCCACGAACAGGACATCCCGCATTCCGAGGCCGAGCGCGATATCGCGCTCGAGACCATGGATCTGCGCGAGGCACTGGCCAATCACCTGCCCGCCGACGCGATCGAGGAACACCGCATCCTCAGCTGCTCGAACTGCGGCGCGCAGGTCGATTTCGACCCCGCGCAGCACGCTGCGCAATGCCCGTTCTGCGGCTCGCCGGTGGTGACGGACACCGGCACCCAACGCCAGATCAAACCCGCCGCCGTCCTGCCCTTCAAGCTGGCCGAGCGCGAGGCCCATGACGCGATGAAGTCATGGCTGGGGCGGCTGTGGTTCGCGCCCAACAAGCTCAAGGAATACGCGCGCTCGGACGGCTCGCGGCTGGACGGGCTCTATGTGCCCTATTGGTCCTTCGACAGCGACACCCGCTCGCGCTATACCGGCGAACGGGGCGACGCCTATTACGAAACCCGCACGGTGAACCGTAACGGCAAGATGGAAACCGAGCAGGTGCGCAAGATCCGCTGGCACCGCGTGTCAGGTCGGGTCGCGCGGCATTTCCACGATATGCTGATCATGGCTTCGCAATCGCTGCCACGCAAATACGTCCGCGCGCTTGAGCCGTGGATGCTGGGCGAACTGGCGCCCTATTCGCCGCAGTTCCTGTCCGGTTTCCGCGCCGAGGGGTACACGGTGCAACTGCCCGACGGGCATGTTCTGGCGGTCGGGCGCATGGATGAGGTGATCCGTCAGGACGTGCGCCGCGACATCGGCGGCGACGAGCAGCGGGTGCATTCCGTCGACACCGACCATCAGGACGAGCGGTTCAAGCACGTCCTCTTGCCGATCTGGATGGCGGCCTATCGCTATCGCGGTAAATCCTATCGGTTCGTGGTGAACGGCCAGACCGGCAAGGTGCAGGGCGAACGCCCGTGGTCCGCCTGGAAGATTACCGGCGCGGTGATCGTCGCGATCATCGTCGCGGGCGTCATCTTCTACGTGACGCAGAACCGCTGATGCGCGCGCTTGTACAACGGGTGACCGAGGCGTCGGTGTCGGTCGACGGGTCGGTGGTCGGGGCCTGCGGGCCGGGGTTGATGATCCTGATCTGCGCGATGCAGGGCGACGGGCCTGACAAGGCCCGCGCGCTAGCCGACAAGATCCTGAAACTGCGCATTTTCCGCGACGAGGCGGGCAAGACCAACCGCTCGCTGGCGGATGTGGGCGGCGGGGCGCTGGTGGTCAGCCAGTTCACGCTGGCGGCGGATACCTCACGCGGGAACCGGCCGGGGTTTTCCGCGGCCGCGCCGCCGGATGAAGGGCGCGCACTGTATGAGCTTTTCGCCGACAATCTCAGTGCGCAGGGCATCGTGGTGGGGCGCGGGGAGTTTGGCGCCGAGATGCAGTTAGCGCTGGTCAACGACGGGCCAATGACGATCTGGCTGGATCTGTAAAGCGGGGGGGTGTTTCGCCCTCGTCCCCCGCGCTGACGCGCAGGCTCCTCGGGCGACCCGCCGGGGGGGGCTGCCCCCCGGACCCCCAGGGATATTTGGCGAGCAAAGAGAGGCCAGCCGTCCGCGCCACGGTTAACACAAGGTTACCTCGGACAGGTAGGGCGTTGGATCTCTTGAGAAAACCCTGTTGTCCCATCGGGGGACATCGCGCCTTTGCGTCTGTTTCGCTGCCGTGCCATGCTTGGCACATCGACAGGAGGGCCCGATGGACGACAGTGATTTCACCCGCACCGAATACGACGCCCGGCTCGCCCAGACCCGCGCTGCCATGGCGAAGGCCGGGCTCGACTCGCTGATCGTGTCAGACCCGTCCAACATGGCCTGGCTGACCGGCTATGATGGCTGGTCCTTCTATGTCCACCAGGCGGTGATCATCGGCCCCGACGGCCCGCCGCTCTGGTGGGGCCGCAGCATGGACACCGCCGGGGCGCGGCGGACGGTGTGGATGGAGGCCGACCGGATCCACGGCTACGACGACACCTATGTCCAGAACCCGGCCAAGCATCCGATGGAAACGCTTTGCGCGCTGCTGGCCGATCTTGGCTGGGCGGCAGGCCGCGTGGGTGTCGAGATGGACAACTATTACTATTCCGCCAAAGCCCATGCCGTGCTGGCGCAGTCCCTGCGCCTGAGTGATGCAACCGGGTTGGTCAACTGGCAGCGCGCGGTGAAGTCCCCGGCCGAGATCACCCGGCTGCGCCGCGCTGCCCGGATCGTCGAAGCGATGCACCACCGCATCGTCGAGGTTGCCGAGCCGGGGCTGGCCAAGCACAAGCTAGTCGCCGAGATCCTGCACGCCGGGGCGATCGGCGCGGACGGGCATTGGGGCGATTACCCGGCGATCGTGCCGATGACCCCGTCCGGCATGGACGCCACCGCACCGCATCTGACCTGGGACGACCGGCCGATGCAGCGCGGCGAGGCGCATTTCTTTGAGATCGCCGGGGTTTACCGGCGCTATCACTGCCCGCAATCGCGCACCTTGTTCTTCGGCGAGCCGCCCGCGACCTACCGGCGCGCAGAAGAAGCGGTGCAGGAGGCGACAAGCGCCGCGCTGGCCGTCGCACGCCCGGGTGCGCTGTGTGAGGACGTCGCCGAGGCGTTCAACAGCACGCTCAACGCGCGCGGGTTTCACAAGGACAGCCGCGTCGGCTATTCCATCGGGCTGAGCTACCCGCCGGACTGGGGTGAGCGCACCCTGTCGCTGCGCCGGGGCGACACGACCGAGTTGCGGCCCGGCATGGTGTTCCATTTCATGCCCGCGCTTTGGCTGGACGATGGCGGGATCGAAATCACCGAGCCGATCCTGATCACCGACAGCGGTGTCGAGCAACTGTGCACCCTGCCGGGAACGCTGTTCGTCAAAGGGTAGAGCGCGCCTTACCCCACGCGCGCCACGCTGAGCACCTCTTGCACGACACCGGATTCGCTGAACAAGGTCATCCGCGCGCGCCCTGCGCCCTTTGAGGCATAGAGTGCGCGGTCGGCCATCGCCAGAACCGACGCTGGCGCACAGGGGTGGGTCGGATCGGCGAAAACGGCACCGATGGAGAGGCTGATCCGACAGGGCGTGCCATGATAGTGGATGGGATCGCGCATCTCGTGGAAGATCCGCTCACCGACGCGCTGGACCGGCCCAAGATCCTGCACACCGGCCAGAAGCACGACGAACTCATCTCCGCCGATGCGCGCGACCAGATCCCCGATCCGTGCGCTGGCCCGGAGTTTCACCGCAATTTCGGCCAGAACATGGTCACCAGCCGCGTGGCCCAAGGTGTCATTGACCTGTTTGAAATGATCGAGGTCAATATGCAGCAGCGCGAACCCCTGCCCCGCATTCAGATACCGCTCCATCCTCGCCTCAAGCGCGCGCCGGTTGCCGAGGCCCGTCAGGACATCGGTCAACGCCTCTTCCTCGGCCCGGGCTTTCGCGCCTTTCAGCCGCGCTGCCATCTTGGTCACCTCACCCATGACCGCGGCCTTGGCCTCAGCCAAATAGAGCAGCTCGATCGCCAGATCGGTGGCGGCGAAATCGGTGGCCGACAGCCCGTGATCGCGCACGGCATCGCGCACCGCGTAGCCGAACGACAGATTGACCAAGGCCCCGTCTTGACCTTGAAGCGGCACAGCGACGCCCTTGAAACGGGTCCCCGGCGGCGCGCGCAGCGTCATCGACACGCGTTGTGCCTGAACCAGACGCAAAGCGCCCCCCGACCGGCGCGGTCGGCGCAGCGTGAACACGCTCTCAAGATCCTGCCCGATCACCCCGTCGCCCAGCAGTTTGCGCAGCGTCGGCCCGGCACCCCGGATCAGGCAATCGCTGTCCAGCCACAGGAACAGGGGCATCAGATCGCCCAACGTCGCGTCGCTGAACGCGTAGCCGGGCTGGCGCGCAGCGTCGTGCATCACCGCCCCTCGACGGCAAGGTCAAAACGGCGCCCGGCGTAATAGGCCGGATCATGAACCTCGATGGCGATCACCTCCTCCGTGCCCGAACCGGTGCCATGGTGCTCAAGCACCACCAGCGCCCCATAGTCATCGGCCAGTGCCCTGAGAGCGCCGACCAGAACATGGCCAAACCCCGGCCAGCCGTCGCGACATGCCAGCGAGAAACCACCGGTTTCAACTTCACTGATCGACAGTTCCGGCAGGCCCAGTTCGGGCACAGCCAGATGGCTGCGGCCCTGCAAGTCATCGAGCGAAAACAGAAAATCGGTGAAACTGACGCCGCCAAAGCGCAGCAGGCGGCGCAGGGGTTCCTGCCGTTCACCGGAAATCAGATAGGTGCCCAAGTCTTCAAGCAACGCATCGCGGGACCGTCGCAGCAACTGGGCGGCCGTTGCCAGCACGGTCACTGTCAGGCCGTCGTCATAGAGCTGCATCGCCTCGAATCCGTCGCTGCCCAGCACAGCGTCGGCACCTGATCGGTGGAGGATTTCTTCCCATGCATCCGCGCCGAATGCATCGCAGATGAACGCCTGCAGCGCCTTGTTGATAAGACCGTGCATCGCCGCCCCTTTGAGGTCACAGCGGCGACATTGCGGCAAACTCCCTAAGAAAGTGCAAACGCGTTCAAAGCAGCGCCAGAAGCTCTGGCAGATGGCCGATGTCAGGCCGCACCGCATCGGCCAGATCGGCCAGATCCGCCGCCGTGGCAACCCCGGTCAGTACCGCCAGCGTGGCCATGCCCGCAGCGCGACCGGCCTGCAAATCATGGCGCGAATCGCCCACCATCAGCACCGTCTGCGGGTCCAGATTGCAGGCGCGGGCAAAGGCCAGCAGCATGCCCGGCGCCGGCTTTCCGCCGTGACCGCTGTCGAATCCGGCCACAAAATCAAAGAGATCAAGCACATCGTGCAAATGGCTTCGCGCCACGGCTTCGAAATCATTCGTCGCTACGCCGAGCTGCAAACCCGCGTCGCGCAGGCGTTGGAGCAAGGGCCGCAGCGGCACCGCCTGCGCCAGAGGCGCGCTGGCCGCTGCCGAGGCGATCCGCGCCTCGAGCGTGTCGGCAGAGACCGCGAGGATCGGCGCGAGCAGTTCAGCCACCTCGCGCCCGGTACCCGCGATCACCGGCGACTCGGGCAGAAACCGACCGGACTCAAGGTCAAAGGCCATCGCCTGTGCCATCGCCCGCTCGCGCACCGGATCCCCCTGCGCAAGCTCGGCAATCAGCGCGCGCGCCCAGGCGCCCCAGGTTGCCTGGAAATCGAACAGCGTGCCGTCCTTGTCGAAAAGAATACCGCGAATTGTCTGCATCTGTCAGGTCCAGTGAAAATCGGCCCCGCCCGGCAGCGCTGAGCGCGCCTGCAGGGGCGTTTCGGGCGGGTAATCGAGAGCGGCGCAAGCATCGATCAGCAAAGCTTCGTCTGTCATCAGAAACTCGATCACCGCCAGCAAAAAGCCCGGATCGGTCAGGCGCCCGGCCAGCGTCGAGGGGCTTTCACCAGACCAGCTGAGAAAGCCGGTGATCCGGGCGTTATCATCAGCCAGCCAGGCTAGAACCTGAGCGGCAAAGGTTTCGGCGGATTGCCGCGTCATGGCCATGGCTGTGAGTGCCTTCGGGGAAGTGGAAAGAATTCATTAACTATTTGGGGCGTAAGATGAACAACGTCCGCGACCAAACAGGTTCAAGGGTAACGTGCCATGGACTGGCCGCGCAAGGTATAGGGTGATGACCGGTAGGATTCTCATCGTTGACGATCTGGCCACCAACCGGATCATTCTGAAAGTGAAACTGAACGCTGCATGCCACGAAACGTTGCTTGCCGCTACAGGGGCCGAGGCGCTTGAAATCGCGCATGCCCAACAGCCCAAGCTGATCTTGATGGACATGCAACTGCCTGACATGTCGGGCATCGATGTATGTCGCCGCCTGCGCGCGTCTCCCGCCACGCAGCATATCCCCGTGGTCATCGTGACCGGCATCAACGACCGGGCCAGCCGGTTGCAGGCGCTTGAGGCCGGGGTGGATGAATTTCTCGCCAAGCCGCTCAATGAGGTGATCTTGCTGGCGCGGATCCGCAGCCTTCTGCGCGCGCATCAGACCGAGACCGAATTGCGGCTGCGGTCGGAAACCTGGGGCGGGATGGATCTGGCCGAGGGAGAGACGGTGTTCGCGCTGCCGGGGCGGATCGGGCTGATCGCGGCGGAAACGGCGATCTCGATGGTGTGGCGCAGCGCCCTGTCCCCCTATCTGAGAGAACGGCTGATGGTGCTGTCTCCGGCCGCAGCGCTGGCCGACACCCCGCCGGGCGCCGCACCCGATTTCTATATGATTGCCAGTGATCTGGGCCGCTATGGATCGGGCCAGCGGCTGGTCTCGGATCTGCGGTCACGGACGACAAGCCGGCATTCGGCGATTGCACTGGTGCTGACGCAGGCCGATCCGGAAACGGCGGCGATGGCGCTGGATGTCGGCGCAAGCGATCTGTTCACCATGCCGATGGATCCGCAGGAAACCGCGCTGCGCATCAGCCTGCATGTGCAGCGCAAGCGCCGCGCCGACGGGTTGCGCAGTGCGGTCAGCACAGGGCTGAAAATGGCGATCACTGACCCGCTGACCGGGCTCTACAACCGTCGCTATGCACTGGCGCATCTGGACCGCATCGCCGCCGAGTCGCGCGAAACCGGGCGGCGCTTTGCCGTGATGGTGCTGGATCTGGACCGGTTCAAAGCGATCAACGATACCTATGGCCATGCCACGGGTGACGCCGTGCTGGAAACCGTCGCACGCCGATTGAGCGGGGCGCTGGACCCCGGCACGCTGCTCGCCCGGATCGGCGGAGAGGAGTTTCTGGTGGTGATCCCCACGGCAACCCTTGCCGACGCTCGCCATACCGCCGAAACGCTGTGCCAGGCGATCGGGGGCGCGCCGATCTCGCTGCCCGATGGACGTGGCAACATCACCGTGACCATCTCGGTCGGGCTGGCGATGTGCTCCAATCCGCCGCCCACACCGACGCGGTCCGCCGCGCGCGAGGCGCTTGCGCGGGCGGATGCAGCACTGATGGGGTCCAAAACCGACGGGCGCAATCAGGTGACCATCAATAGCGCGGCGTGACTAAGGGGCGTGAACGGCGCAGGATCCGGGCAACCGCAGGACCGCGACCTTTGGGGCTTTGCAGGGTTGCGGGCTGACCGGACCTATCGCCGGACCGACTGGGGCGGGGTGCAAAAGAGACCGCAGTGAAGGGGGAGCGCAGCCGCTTCAGCCGAATAGGGTTGTGCGGCCTTAGCCGTTACGCCTGTCAATCGGGGAGCGACATCGCCAGTTTTTCCCGCAGACCCAAAGCAACTGAACCGGAACAGCGAAACGGGGCCCGACAGGCCCCGCTCACACCGACCTGAGCAGAACTCACCGCCCGTGGCGCTGCAAACCTTCTTCGAACCGGTCCGCCATCGCGCGGCGTTGCTCTGGCGTCAACTGTGCAACCTGCGCTGCAAAGTCTGCATGCACGGCGTCCAGCCGACGCGCGCGCTCGTCGCGATCCCCGGCCATCACGGTGGCAAAAGCCTGCGGATCGAACGGATCAGCGCGCAGACCGGCGAGCATGCGGGCGTTCAGCTCGGCGTTGCGGGCGCGGCGCTCTTCGCGGCTGGGTCGATGGCCATGATCGCCCGGCATCCCCCGCTGGTTGACCGAGGCGCGCAGCGCATCGCGCGAGTCATCGGGCAGTGCCCACCAGAGCGCGCGCATATCGGGTTGGCCCGGCACAAAGCCATCCATCCGTGAGGCGCGCATCGCCCCGCCGACCAGCACGCCGACAACCAGCAGGTTAACCATCAACGACAGCACAAGCGCGATGCGCAGACCGCGTCCGGGTTTGCGCAGGCGCGGGGTCGCAGGGGGGGGTGTCAGATCGCTCATGATCGCCTCATTCGATATCGCCGTCGATCAGCGCCAGAAGGTCGCTGGCCGAGGTCGCCAATACATACGTCTCGGTTCCGTCCCATTCCGTCGCGGTGGGGCTGACACTGGCGGCAGTTTGCAGCACGGTACTGATCAGATCACCGGTCGATCCGGGCGCGGCAAAGCCGATCCAGACCCCCGCCAACCCGGCAGCGCCGACACCCGCCAGCGACGGCGCCCCGCCGAATTCCGCCAACGCGCTGCGCAAGCGGGCCAGCCAACCGGGTTTCGGCAGCACGAGGGCGCTCTGCGCGTCAAGCGATGCCGCAACGAGGCGGGCTGTGAAGGCCTCGGACAGGGCAGCAGGCGGCGCAGCGCGCGCCTGAGCAAACAGGGCGTCCAGGGCGGTGTCGTCAAATGGATCGTCTGAACGGTCAGTGCTCATCGGTCATACCCCAGTTCATCGCGTCGGCCCGCCAACAGCTGGGCAAGACGCCGTTTTCCGCGCGCGGTCAGGCTTTCGACAGCCTCGACCCCAAGTCCCATACTCACGCCGATGTCGGGATTGGTCATCCCTTCCAGATGGCGCAGCACCACCGCCACACGCTGGCGTTCGGGCAACAGCGCCAGTGCCTCGTCCAGCGCGCGCTTGCGGTCGTCGTCGATCATCGTTTCGACAGCACCGGGCGAAGGATCGTCGGGCTCGTCGATGGTATCCAGCCCCACCCCCCGCCTGCGCCGCAGCCGGTCGGTGGCCAGATTGACGGTCACCCGGTGCAACCATGTCGACGGTTGCGCGACGCCCGGTTCCCATTTCGGCGCGATCTTCCACAGCCGCAGCAAGGCTTCTTGCGTTACATCCTCGGCCTCGGCCTGATCCTGCAACAAGCGCTGCGCCAGCCGAAAGACCCGCGGCGACAGCCGGTCCACCAACAGCCGCGCCGCCAGTGCATCGCCCGTTGCATAACGGGCGAGCAGCGCGTCATCGCTGTCGGTCTCGGCTGCGGTCATCGTGAGGGCGGTGTCCCTTGGCATGGATCCGTCTGGCGCGTCGGGGCCGTGAGAGGGCGGTGAACGGGCCGGGTTCCCGCTGAGGGGTAACGCCCGGCCCGCCGGTTAGCAACTCAGATCAACGGATCTCAGTTGAAGCGCGGGCGCTGTGCCATCCAGTTCAGGAACTCCTGCGCCTGCCCCAGTTCGGTGGCGTCGATGCTGCCATCGTCGTTGCGGTCCATGCGGGCAAAGCTGCGCGAGGCCATGTCGCCGCCGCGCTCACCGCGCATCTCGCCGCGCTGGCCGCCACGCTGCCCGTCGCGCATCTCGCCCCGCCGACCGTGGTCGTCGTCGCCGCGCATGTGGTGGCCGCCCCAGCCGCCGTGGTCGCCGCGCATGCCGTGACGCTCACCATGGCCGCCCCGCATGCCGCCGCGGCTCTCACGGCGGGTGTCGCCCATCGCGGTCATGCCGGTGATCAGCTCGTCACGGGTCAGCGCGCCGTCGCCGTCAGCATCCGCCGCAGCAATCAGCGCATCGACGCGGGTGGCGGTCCGCTGAGCGCGCATTTCGCTGTGCAGCGTTGCGCTGTAGGCGGTCCATTCTTCAGCCGAGATGCCGCCGCTGCCATCGGCATCCGCAGCCGCGAAATCGAGCGTCGGCGGCGTCATGCCAGCCATCGGGCCACTCTGGGCAAAGCTTGCTGCCGGAACGGCGGCGATCAGCAGGGCGATAGCGGTGAGGGTCTTGGTGTTCATGGTTCTCTCCTATCGTGCGCCGCCGGAGGCATCCTTTGGCGCGTTGATACCTCTCTAACGGCGGGCGTCGGACATTCCGTCGCAGCGTTTCGCGTTATCCTGAACTTGACCTGTTTCTTTGCATGCACCATCTTGAGGGCAACACGGATCAACTGGCTTTGATGCCCCCCGCGTCGAAGGCTCGGTCCGTCCCTTCCGACATCGCTGCGGTGCCAGAAGACCCCGCACACGACTTTCTTTCATCGCCGCGACGCGGCAGAGAGGTTCCGCCATGACCATGATCGCCCAACCCATCGAAATGGTTGACGACCGCCCGTTGAAGCCTGCGCTGCGCAAGGGCTGGTCGGGGCGTTGCCCGGCCTGTGGCACCGGCAAGATCATGCGCGGCTATCTGAAGGTGGTCGACGAATGCCCCAATTGCGGTGAAGACCTGCATCACCAGCGCGCCGATGACGGCCCGGCCTATCTGACAATTCTGGTGGTCGGCAAATCCATCATGGCGCTGTATCTGGCGGTGTATCTGGCCTGGGGCCCCTCGCCCTGGGTGATGATCACCCTGTGCTGGACGCTGGCCTTGGCGCTGGCGCTGTATCTGCTGCCCCGGTTCAAGGGGGCACTGGTTGCGCTGCAATGGTCACGGCGCATGCATGGCTTTGGCAGCGACGCATGACGCTGGCCGCCGTCGCCTCGCCCCCGATACGGGACGCTGCCACCATCGTTCTGGTGCGCGATGCCGACACGGCGACGCCCCGCGTGTTGATGGGGCAGCGCGGGTCGGCTGCGGCCTTCATGCCGTCGAAATATGTGTTTCCGGGCGGTGCGGTCGATGCCGATGACCGGCTGGTTGCCCTGCCCGCTCCGTTGGCCGAGGTTGAACGCGCGCGACTGGCCGACCGGCCCGTCACCGCGACCGCCCCGGCGCCTGAGGCGATGACCGCCGCCGCGATCCGCGAGCTGTGGGAAGAGGCCGGTCTGATGCTGGGGCGTCCCGGCACATGGGAGGGCGACGTGCCCGCCGATTGGGCCGAGTTCGCCGCCGCCGGGCTGCGCCCGTCGGGCGATGCGTTGCGGTTCCTGTTTCGCGCGGTGACGCCGCCGGGCCGGCCGCGCCGCTTTGACGCGCGCTTCTTTCTGGCCCGGGCCGAGGATATCGCGGGCGACCCCGACGATTTCTCGCGCGCGACGGATGAATTGAGCCACCTGCACTGGATCGCCCTGTCCGAGGCGCGCTCACTCGACCTGCCGTTCATCACCGAGGTTGTGCTGGCTGAAGCCGAGGCGATCCTGCGCGAACAGCGTCAGGACAGCGTGCCGTTCTTTGACAACTCGGGCGCTGACTCGACATTCCGCCGCATCGCCTGATCTGTCCGCGTGGCGGATCGGCCCCCGAAAGGATGGCCCGGATGTTTTCGGCTCAGTTCGCCATAAATATTTGAACGATTTCCCGTCTTGGTTGCACTAACAAAAACGCTGTGTATCGTCAGCGTCGTTGTTTCAAGATCGGGATTCTTCATATGTCCAAGACCCTGCTGCGTTTCGCGGCTTCTTCGCTGGCCCTTGCCTGTGCGGTTTCGGCGCAGGCCCAAACCACCCCCATCACCCCCCGCACAATGATCGTCATGGATGGCTCGGGCTCGATGTGGGGCCAGATTGACGGCGTGCCCAAGCTGGAAATCGCCCGCTCGGTGGTGGGTGAGGTGCTGGCCGGGATGGCCCCTGATGCGACGCTGGGTCTGATCGGCTATGGCCACCGTCGCCGTGGCGATTGCTCGGACATCGAAGTGATGGTTGAACCCGCTGCCGGGACCGCCGGACAGATTTCGCAAGCCGTCAACGCCATGCGCTTTCAGGGCCGCACGCCGCTGACCGATGCGGTCCGCCGTGCCGCCGAGGCGCTGCGCTATTCCGAAGACCCCGCGACCGTGGTTCTGGTTACCGACGGGATCGAAACCTGCGAGGCTGACCCCTGTGCGCTGGGGCGCGAGCTGGAAGCCTCGGGCGTCAACTTCACCGCGCATGTGGTCGGCTTTGGGCTGAGCGCCGAGGAAGGCGCGCAGGTCGCCTGTCTGGCTGACGAAACCGGCGGGCAGTACTTTCAGGCCGATGACGCCGCCGCCCTCACCCGGGCGCTGACGCAAACGCTGGCCGCCCCCGCCGCCGCACCGGCGGTCGAGCCGGTGCCCGCGCCGGTTGTCGAACCCGCAGCTGCCCCACCCGCCCCCCTGCCCCTGCCCCCGGCCAGCCTGTCGGCCTCGCTGACCGCACCGGCGCAGAGCATTCTGACGGTCGAGGTGACCGGTCCGCTGAACCCGCTGGATTACATCGACATTATCGAAGAGGGCGGCACCCGCACCAATGCGGTGCCCAGCTACACCTATCTGCGCGACGGCCTGCCCGCGCAGATCCGCGTACCGGTCGCGCCGGGGCGCTACACCCTGCGCTATGTCGAAGAAGTCGAGGGGCGCGCACCGCGCATTCTGGCCTCGCAACCGCTGGAAGTGACCGAGCTGACCTATGCCCTGACCGCGCCCGAAATGGCGATGGCAGGCAGCATGCTGAGCATCGGCTGGACCGGCCCCAACGCGCAAGGCGACTATATCGACGTGATCGAGGCGGGCGCTACGCGGACCAACTCGGCGGCCGCGGATGACTACCTGACCGCCAACCCGCTGCCACTGATCCTGCCGCTGACACCGGGTGCCTACGAGATCCGCTATATCGCCGAAGGCCCTGAGGGCCGGGTGGTTGCGATGACCCGCCCACTGACCGTCACGCCGCCGATGGTCACCCTGACTGCGCCCGCGACGGTCGCGCCGGGGGCGGAGTTCAGCGTGCAATGGACAGGACCGGCAAACCCGCGCAGCTGGATCGACATCGTCATGCCGGGCAATGCCGAGTTCTCGGGCGAGCTGACCTATGCCTATCTCGACCCGGCCAGCCCGCAGGTCACGCTCTATGCGCCGACCGAGGCAGGCAGCTACGAGTTGCGGTTTGTGGCTGAGGATATGCGCATGAACCGGCAGATTCTGGCGCGGGTCCCCCTGAGCGTGGCGGCGGGCGCTGCGGCACCGTCGGACGGGAAGTAAATGAAGCGGGGGGCTGCTCGCCCCCCGGGCCTCCTCGCCAAAGGGGGCCACGGCCCCCTTTGGAAACCCCGTGGATATTTAGGGACAGATGATGCGCGCCCGGGTCAGCTGCGGCCGGGCGCTTTTTGCAACAAGGGCATCAGCGAGGCCATGTCAGGGCCGTGGTCCATGCCGGTGACGGCACGGCGCAAGGGCATGAACAGGCCCTTGCCCTTGCGGCCCGTGGCGGCTTTGACGGCGCCGGTCCAGTCGGACCAGCTGGTCGGGCCGTAAGGCGGCGGCGGCAGCAGGGTGAAGGCCTCGGCGATGAAGTCCGTGTCTTCCTCGGCGACCAACGGCTGCGCGCCGTCGCGGCAGAGCACCCACCAGGCGTCGACATCGGCCAGCGTGGTGACATTGGCCTTGGCCACGTCCCAGAAGGCCGGGGCGATATCAGCGGGCACGCCGCGGGCGGTCAGGTGATCGGCGACGGTTTCATACGGCAGCGCCTGCACGTGCTGGCGGGTCAGCGGCCAGAGGTCTTCGGCGTCGAATTTGGTGGGTGCGGCGCCGAACTGGCTGAGATCGAAACCCTCGGCGATTTCGTCAAGGTTGGCGCGCAGCTCAACCGGCTGCGACGAGCCGAGCCGGGCCATAAGCGAGAGCAGCGCCATGCGCTCGACGCCCTGCGCGCGCAGGTCGCGAAGGCTGAGCGTACCCAGACGTTTGGACAGCGCCTCGCCCTGCGGACCGGTCAGCAGGCTGTGGTGGGCGAAATCGGGCGGGGTGCCGCCGATCGCCTTGATGATCTGGATCTGCGTCGCGGTGTTGGTGACATGGTCGCCACCGCGCACGATATGCGTGACGCCCATATCGGTGTCATCTACCGACGAGGCGAAGGTATAGAGCACCTGCCCATCGGCACGGATCAGCACCGGGTCACTGACCGAGGCGGCATCGATGGAGATGTCGCCCAGAATACCGTCGGTCCATTCGATGCGCTCGAGGTCCAGTTGGAAGCGCCAGTACCCCTCGCGCCCTTCGGCGCGCAGCTTCTCGCGACCCGCCTCGTCCAGCGCCAGCGAGGCGCGGTCATAGACCGGCGGCTTGCCCATGTTGAGCTGTTTCTTGCGCTTGAGATCCAGCTCAGTCGGGGTCTCGAAGCACTCATAGAACTTGCCCGCCGCGCGCAGCTGGTCGGCAACCTCGGCATAGCGGTCCAGCCTTTCCGACTGCCGCTCGACCTGATCCCATTCCAGACCCAGCCACTCAAGATCGGTCTTGATCCCGTCGATGTACTCTTGCTTCGAGCGCTCGCGGTCGGTGTCATCCAGACGCAGGATGAACTTGCCGCCGGTCTTGCGGGCGATGAGGTAGTTGAACAGCGCCGTGCGCAGGTTGCCGATGTGCAGGTAGCCGGTGGGCGACGGGGCGAAACGGGTGACGGTCATGATATGCTCCTGTTGGCCGCTGTCTTGAACCAGCAGCCGCGATTTGTCCATATCGACGCCCGTTTCGCACTCTGCTTTGCGTGCAATCCCGTCAGTCGCGCCCGGCTTTCAGGATCCCTGCTACCAGCGCGCCCGGATCGGGGAAGCGCAGCGTGTGGTTGTGAGGATGGAGACCAGGAAGAACAGCCCCGGTTTTTCCGACGGCTGCGGGAGGGGCAGTTGAGCAAATCGCTGACGTCCGGCGCCTGGGGATGGTCGGTGCCATGGATAATGGCTCGCACCGATCGGGATGGTCACTTGACGGACGTATCGTTGCTCGTGAACGACACCGCAGCGAACTGGGCTGCGAAAAGGCGGCAGCAGATCGTTGAACGCCACGCCATTGCTGGGTACCTAGAGGTTCTGACTGGCGCGACATCGCAAACGCGCGGACACGCGACGGTCATTCCGGTCCATTCCTGCTGTTTTGCCTGCATACCCGAACTGACCGTTCCCATGCGTATACTGGACACGCATGATGTGCGCGTTGACGATTGCGATGACGAGATCATCGATCGCACTCTGTCGATGCAAACGAAACAAGAGCGCGCGGCGGGTATCGACGCGGCGACAGCTAGCAGGGGACCGGCGGGCTCCCTCCTCGGCTAACGGATCAAAGATCCATTCGCCTCGTTGGGCCGGGCGCGCCGCTGACGCGGCGCGCGAAGGGGCTTTCTGCCCCCTCTTTGCTGCGCAAATTCACCCCCGAGGATATTTCAAGACAGAAAATAGGGATCTGTTAACCAAGCCCATTTTCTGTCTGAAAATATCCACGGGGGAAGTCCAGAAGGGGGAGCGTGCTCCCCCTTTTTGGCGAGGGGGTTCGGGGGGCGAGCAGCCCCCCGACGCGCCGTCAGTCGTCGCTCTCGGTTACCGCCGGGGCATCGCGGAAACCCGTCGCGACCACGTATTTCTCTGACGAATCCGCACGGCTTGCCGGCGGCTTGACGTTCACCACCTTGGTAAACCGCTGCTTGAGCAGTTGTTGCAGCTCGCCCTCGGCCCCGCCGGCCAGCACTTTGGCGACAAAGGTACCGCCCGGGGCCAGGACGTCGAAGGCGAAATAGGCGGCGTGTTCGCACAAGGCCATGATACGGTTGTGGTCGGTCTGTTTGTGACCGGAAGCGGACGCGGCCATGTCGGACATGACCACATCGGCCTGCCCGTTAAGCCAGACCTTGACCTGCTCGTCTGCGCCGTCGGCCAGAAAGTCGAGCACATGGACCTCGGCCCCGGCGATCGGCTCGACTTCTTGCAGATCGACGCCCAGCAGGGTGCCCACCCGTTTACCCTGTTTCTCACCCAAGGCGTTCACGCGCGGCACGGCCACCTGCAGCCAGCCGCCGGGCGCGCAGCCCAGATCGACCACCCGCGCGCCGGGTACAAGGAAGCGGAACTTGTCATCCAGTTCCAGGATCTTGAACGCCGCGCGGCCGCGATAGCCCTCGCGTTGTGCGCGGCTGACGTAGGGGTCATTGAGCTGGCGCTCAAGCCAGCGCGTGGACGACAATTTGCGTCCCTTGGCCGTCTTGACCTTGACCTTGAGGTCGCGTTGCCCGCGCCCCGAGGTGTTCTTGCCACTTGGCGTTTTGGTACTTGGTGGTTTTCCGGGCGGTGTCGCCATCGTCTTTCCTTTCACAGCCCCGCCAGCACGCCGTCGTGGCTCATCTGTGCATAAAGCAACCCTTCGCGCAGGCCGCGGTCGGCGACCGACATAACATCGGTTGGCCAGACGCGCATCAGGGCCTGAAGGATCGCGGCGCCGGACATGATCAGCCCGTGCCGCTCGCGCCCGATGCGCGGGTCGGTGCGCCGGCCTTCGGGGCCAAGCGCGAGATAGTCGCGGATCACCCGGTCGATCTGCGCCGAGGTCATGGTCAGCCCGTCGACCTTGTTGCGGTCATAGCGCCGCAGCCCCAGATACGAGGCCGCGACCGTCGTCACCGTGCCCGAGGTGCCGATGATCTGGAAACCCTCGCGCGGGGCCGGGTTCTGGTAGGGCGAGAAATTGTGCAGCTGTTCCTCGAAATGCCAGCTCATCAGGGCAAAGCGTGCCGCGTCATCCTCGACATCGTTGAACTGCTCGCGCAGCGTCGCCACACCCAGCGGCACGCTGATCCAGTCGACCACCCGCGCCTGCCCCGGCAGGGGTGCTGCCAGCCCCTGCGCGGCGAAGCCCAGCTTGACGGTGAGGATGGAGGCGCGGCGCTCGGCCGGGGGCACATCCGACAGGTCAATCCAGACCAGTTCGGTCGAGCCGCCGCCGATGTCGATGACCAGAAGCTGCTCGGTTTCCCCCGCCACCAGCGGCGCGCAGGAGATCACCGCCAGCCGCGCTTCCTCCTCAGCCGGGATGATTTCCAGCCGCAGGCCGGTCTCACGCTGGATCTTGCGGATGAATTCGGCAGAATTGCGCGCGCGGCGGCAGGCCTCGGTCGCGACCAGCCGCATGCGGATGACGGCGTGTTCATCGAGCTTGCGGCGGCAGATGCGCAAGGCTTGTACGGTACGGGCCATCGGCACATGCCCCAGCCGCCCGGTGCTTTCCAGCCCGGTGCCGAGCTCAACCGCTCGGGAAAAACTGTCGACAACCTCAAACTGCGCGCCTTTGGGGCGTGCAATCAGCATGCGACAAGAGTTGGTTCCCAGATCGAGGGCGGCATAAAGCCCCCCATCACTGGGACCAGACTGGCGCTTTGGCTCGATTCCGGCCGGAGTCCGCGCGCGATTGGGCGGCCTCGACGATTGCGGATGCGCCGCCGCGCCTGCGGGACGCTCGGGCGTCATGTACGCCCTCCATTTCGTGTTACCGCTACTTTAGAGTGCGGCGGAAACCCACGCAAGCGCGTTCACGGTTTGCATCCGTCCTGCAACCGAGGTTCGCGGTTGCAGGAGCGCCCTGCGGTGTCGGCAACTTATCGCCAAGCGGGAAGACGCCGAAAATCGACGCACATCCTGGGCGCACAGCGGCGTGATTGGCTTTCGGTCGGCAGCAGGCGGATATTTCAGCTTAACGAAATCCGAGGCTCAGGGTGATTCGAACGCCCGGGCATCCCGAACAACGACGCGTGACACCTGCCCCCAACCTGCACGCCCGCCTTTTCAACCGGGCACCCCTTTTTCAACGGAGAGCGATACCATGACGCGTTTCATTCCATCCAGCATCGCCATCCCGGCCCTTTTGGCGGTTTTCTCCGCCGGAGCGGCGCTCGCATCGGGGCCAACGGAACCCGTCTATCAACCGCCGATGACGGTTGCTGCGCCCATTGCGACCTATGACTGGGGCGGCGCTTACGTGGGTGTAACGATCGCCAGCCCGACGGGCGACAATTTCTGGGCCGAGCGCAGCGTCGGTGGCACCGCAAACCCGGATGACTGGAGCGGCCACCCCTGGGGTGTGACTTTTGGCTACGACATGCAGAGCGGGCCGATGGTCTATGGCGCTGCGTTTGACTATTCCGGCTCGACGCTGGAAGCGCATGGCACAACCAGCGGCACCTTTGGCTGCAGCCTGAGCAACGACTGTTCGACCGAGGTCAGCGACGTTTACAATCTGCGGGGCCGCATTGGCCGGGCCTTTGACCGGACTCTGGTCTATGGGACACTCGGCTTTGCCAGCGGCGCCGCCACGGGCACGGCGACGGCGACAGCCGGCAGCGATCGCCTGAACGGCTGGGTCGCGGGCCTGGGCGTCGAACATGCCCTGACGAATTCGTTCTCGGTCAACCTCGAGTATCTTCACACCGATCTCGGCCGTCTGGAGTTGCCGGGCGGCGGCTGTTCCGCCGACTGCTTTACCGACGTCGCCTACGGACAAGTCCGACTGGGTGCGAACTTCCGCTTCTAACCAGACCGCTCTCACCGAATTCCGTGGCACGCCCCGTCCGGGGCGTGCCCGGTTATGTCCCTGCCGGGACACGCCTTTGCAAAATGCAACGAAAATGCACCGCGCACGGGCACAAATGGAACCAAGTGCGCCAGACCGCGTTGTCTGGTCAGCACATCAAGAAACGATTGGAATGAGCCATGAAAACCTTTGTCATCGCAGCCCTCACCTCTGTCGTCGGCACCGCTGCCCTGGCGTCGGGCCCCGTTGCTCCCGTCTATGAACCCCCTGTCACCATCGCTCCGGTTGCCTCGTATGACTGGTCCGGCGCGTATGCAGGTCTTGGCGTGACCTACGGTCGGGGCGATATGTCCACCGGTGTTGCCACGCCGAACTACCCCGACGTGCAAGGCGCGGGTCTGAGCGGGATCGCCGGTTACAACTGGCAGAACGGCAACATGGTCTATGGTGCGGAAATCGCGCTTGACGTATCGAACCGCGACGGCACCAACGATTGTGGTGTCGGCGGTACGCTGACCTGTACAAGCGCCTCTGACCATCAGGCCTCGATCCGTGGTCGTCTGGGCTATGCCATGGACCGCTCGCTGGTCTTCATGACCGCCGGCTACGGCACGGATTCGCGCAGTGTCGTTGTCGATAACGCCGGTGTCACCGTTGCGGGCGACGGCGCGCGCTTTGGCGGTGCCATGCTGGGTCTGGGCTATGAGCATGCCCTGTCCAACGACTGGACCGTTCGCGGCGACTACGAGCATTACTTCTATGGCGACGAGACCTTCGGCGCGACCACGGTCGACGGCGATCTGGATCTGGTGCGCTTCTCTCTGGTGCGCCGCTTCTGATCTGACGCTTCAGCGCTGACAACGGGCCCGCTCTCCGGCACAGGAGAGCGGGCCTTTTGCTGTTTTCCGCATCAAGATGCTGAGGATTTTTCACATCCCGACGGCTGGCCCCTGTCACGCAGCACCTGCTATCACGGGCAGGTCGCTTACTGGTGCGGCAAGGTCGAAAACGGCGCGCCCGCTGCGCACGGTTCCGGCCAGAGTGCGCCGTAACGCCCCTACAGGAGTCCCTATGTCAGACGCCCCGATGCAGCCGGTCACCATCGTCTTCTGGCGCGATATTCCCGCGCAGGTCATCGTCGGCAAAGGCCGCCGCGCCGCCAAGGTGCAACTGCCCGAGCGCTTCGAACAGGCCATCGACCGCTGCGCGATGAAAGTGGGCGCACGCGACGCTGACAGCTACATGGCGGCATGGCGCAAAGCCGACCCCTACGATGTCGCTGGCGAGCAGGAACAGGTCGCCCGCGCCGAGGCTGCCAAGCTGGAACAGGACTACGACGCAGAGGCAATCAAGGCGCTGATCGCCAATGACGGGTGGGCGGCGCGTGGCTAACCTCTGGGAGGCTCTCATGGCTCTGTTCCCCTTTGGCCGCAAGGCCGCTTCTGCCCCGACCGGCTCTGCCGCGCTGACCGCGTTTCTGAACGGCTACTCGATCGAGGTGATGCCGCGCACCGCCGAAAAGATCCCCGATTTCCGCACGCTGTTGCCCGCTGGCACCCGCGTCTACATCGCCCATATCGAGGGCACGCCGATCGAGGAAATGGTCGCGACCGCCGCCCGCCTGCGCGCTGAGGGCTACGAGCCGATGCCGCATTTCCCCGCGCGCATCATCGCCGACAAGGCGATGCTGGCCGACTGGGTGGCGCGCTATCAGGGTGAGGCAGGCGTCAAGCAGGGCCTGATCCTGGCGGGCAACCCGCAAAAGCAGCTGGGCGAGTATGACTCGTCCATGCAGCTGCTGGAATCGGGCTGCTTTGACGGGTTCGAGCGGCTGCACGTCGCCGGTCACCCCGAGGGCAACAAGGACATCGACCCCGACGGTTCGGACCGCATGGTGATGGAAGCCGCGCGTTGGAAGACCGCCTTTGCGCAGCGCACCGATGCGAAAATGGCCATGGCGACGCAATTCTGCTTTGACGCCGGCCCGGTGATCGACTGGGTCAACAGCCTGCAGAAGGCGGGCGTGGATCTGCCGGTACATATCGGCATCGCGGGCCCGGCCAAGCTGCAGACGCTGATCAAGTTCGCCATTGCCTGCGGTGTCGGCCCGTCGCTGAAGGTCTTGCAGAAACGCGCGATGGACGTGTCCAAGCTGCTCCTGCCCTATGAGCCGGACGAGCTGCTGATCCAGCTGGCCGAGCACAAGGCCGCAAACCCCGGCTTTGGCATTGAATCGGTGCATTTCTTCCCGCTGGGCGGGATCAAGACCAACGCCGAATGGACCCACCGTCACGGCCAGACCCCCGTCAGCGCGGCGGCCTGACCGGATGCGGCGCGCGGCTTTGCTCTTCGATCTGGACGGCACGATGCTGCACACCGATCCGATCCATATCGCGGTCTTTGCCGATCTGATGGCGCAGCGCGGGCTGGCGGTGGACGAGGCGTTTTATATGGCCCATGTCCACGGTCGCCTGAACGTCGACATCTTCGCCGAATTTCTGCCCAGTGAAGCCGACCCCCAGGCGCTGTCCGACGCCAAGGAAGCCGAGTTCCGCCGCCGCCTGCCCCGCCCCTTCCCCGCCATGCCGGGACTGGGCGCGGTGCTGGATCACGCCGAGCGCGCCGGTCACGGGCTGGCCGTTGTCACCAACGCCAACCGGCTCAACGCCGAGGCGATGCTGGCCGCGATTGGCCAGCGGGCGCGCTTCGAGGTGCTGGTCATCGGCGAGGAATGCGCACGCGGCAAGCCGCATCCTGACCCTTACGCGCAGGCGATGACCCTTTTGGGCGTCGCCCCCGCCGATTGCCTTGCGTTCGAGGACAGCCCCTCGGGCATCCGCGCCGCCCGTGCCGCCGGCGCGCAGGTGATTGGCCTGCGCTCGACCCTTTCCGACGCCGCATTGCGGGCGGCCGGTGCTCACCACACGATTTCCGATTTCACCGATCCCACGCTGGCCCCGCTGCTGGCGAGCCTTGAAGGAGTTACCCCTTGACCCGCACCGTCCTCGAATCCGCGACCAAGACCGTCATCATCGGCTTTGACGAGCCCTTCTGCGTGATCGGCGAGCGCATCAACCCCACGGGCCGCAAAAAGCTGGCCGCCGAGCTGGAGCTGGACGATTTCTCGACCGTCGAGCGTGACGCGATCGAGCAGGTGATCTGCGGCGCGACGGTGCTCGACATCAACTCGGGTGCCGTGTTCACCAACAAGATGGCCAGCGACCCGCGCTATGCCGACAACAATTTTGTCGAGCCGCCGCTGATGAAACTGCTGATCGAGCGCGTGCAGGCGATCACCGACGTGCCGCTGTGCATCGACAGCTCGGTCCCCGGCGCGCTGGAAGCCGGTCTGAAAGCCTGCAACGGTCGCCCGCTCTTGAACTCGGTCACGGGCGAGGAAGACCGGCTTGAGATGGTGCTCCCGCTGGTCAAGAAATACAACGTGCCGGTTGTGGCGATCTCGAACGACGACACGGGGATTTCCACCGACCCCGACGTGCGCTTTGCCGTCGCCAAGAAGATCGTCGAGCGCGCCGCCGATTTCGGCATCCCCGCGCATGACATCGTCGTCGACCCGCTGGTCATGCCGATCGGCGCTATGGCGACCGCCGGGCATCAGGTGTTCTCGCTGGTGCGCCGTCTGCGCGATGAGCTGGGCGTGAACACCACCTGCGGTGCGTCGAACATCTCGTTCGGCCTGCCCAACCGCCACGGGATCAACGCGGCCTTCCTGCCGATGGCGATGGGCGCGGGCATGACCTCGGCCATCATGAACCCGATCCGCAGTCAGGAAATGGAGGCGATCCGCGCCGCCAACCTGCTGATGAACCACGATTCCAACGGGGGTGAATGGATCCGTCTGGCCAAGGTGCTGGAAGCGATGAAAGAGGGCGCGAGTTTCGCCGAAGCCTCGGCTGCCGCCTCTGCCGCCGCCTCGGGCCGTCGCGGCGGGCGTCGCGGTCGCGGCTGACAGGTCTCAGGGGCAGCCCGCCGGGGCTGCCCTTTTTCCTCTGCGCTCAGGCCTTGGCCGCAATCGCCGCCGCCGCGCCACCCATCACCAGCGCGCTGGCCCGGTTCGTCAACCTGACCGCCCGCGCGGTGCGCAGCAATGCCCGCGCCCGCTGTGCCAGCGCGATCCACGCCAGATCCACCACGGCCAGCGTGACCAGCGTCACCCCGGCCAGCACCGCCGCCTCACCCCAGCCGGTCTGGTGCACATCCACCAGTGTCGGCAACAGCGCCAGATAGAAGACCATGATCTTGGGGTTGCCCAGCGTCACCGCCAGCCCCGCCCCGAACATCGACCACGCCGACCCTCGACGCGGCAGCGCGCCCTCACCCGTCTGCCCCGGCGCGCGCCACATCTGCACCGCCATCCAGACCAGATAAGCGACACCGGCCCATTTGAGCACCACAAAGGCCAGATGAAAGCTCTGCGCCAGTGTGCTCAGCCCGGCCAATGCGGCGAGCAGCCACGCCACCTCGCCCAGCCACATCGCGGCCACGAAGGGCAGCACATCGCGCCAGCCACGCGCCAGTACCCGCGACACCAGCGCGCCAATGCTGGGACCGGGTGTGCCCGCCGCCACCATCAAGGCCAGCGCAAACACTGAAATCGACACCATATCCATGCAAACCCTCCCTGCGCTGCCCGCAGTCTGTCGCGATCTTTGGAGCCGTGCAATCCTGACGTGATTTCCTCCGAAAAGGCGCTATTCTTTTAGCGCCATACCGGAGGCCCCCATGACACCGCCCATCGCCCGTGCTGCCGCCGCGTTGATTGCGCTGATCGCTTTCGCTTCGATCTACGGGCAGCTTCTGATCATGGGCGCGCAGCCCGAACTGGGCGGCGTGCTGGCCCGCCTGTGGGTGCTGGTGCGGTTCTTTACCATTCTGACCAATGGGTTGACCGGCATCGCCTTCGCGCTGATCGCGCTGGGGTGGCGTCCCGGTGACGGCTGGCTGGCGGGGATCGTGCTGTCCATCGCCATGGTCGGCGGCGTCTATCACACGCTGCTGGTCCCCGACGCCCCCCTGACCGGACCCGACTTCTGGACCGATCTGGGCTATCACACACTGGTGCCCTTGGGTGCCGTGCTATGGTGGCTGATCTGGGGCGGCAAGGCGCTGAGCTTGCGGATGCTGCCTTTCTGGCTGATCTGGCCGCTGGCCTATTGCCTTTACGCGCTGGCGCGTGGGCAAAGCGACGGGATCTATCCCTATTTCTTCCTCGACCTTGGCCAGTATGCCGCTGCGCAGGTCGCGCTGAACATCGTCGGGCTCTGCATGGCCTTTGCGCTTGGCGGGCTGGCCCTGCTGGGCATCGCCCGTCTCATGCGCGGCCTTGACCCAGATCAACGCAGCCCGTCACCGCCCGCGCTATAATCCCCTCACACGCGAACACGGAGCACCACCATGTACACCAACATCATCGTCGCCGTCGATCTGAGCCATGGCGAGGCAGGCAAGGCCCTGATCGCAAAGGCCGAACAGCTGCTGGACGACGGCGGCGTGATCCGCCTTCTGCACGTTCTTGAGGATGTGCCGACCTATATCGCCGCCGAACTGCCGCGAGATCTGAACGACCGCCGTCAGGCCGAGGCCAAGGTCGAACTGGCGCTGCTCTCTGACGGCAAATCGGCCTCGATCCAGACCGAGATCCGCACTGGGGCGGCTGCCAGCCAGATCCTGCAATGCGCCGATGACACCGGTGCCGACCTGATCATGATCGCCTCGCACCGTCCGGGCTTGAGCGACTATTTCATCGGCTCGACCGCCGCCCGCGTCGTGCGGCATGCGCAATGCTCGGTGCTGATCTCGCGCTGAGCGGCATCAGGTGAAGTGAATGTTGAACCGGCTGCGCACCGCTCGGTCCGTGGCCGGGTCAATCTGGCTGGGTGCCATCGCCAGAATATCCGCCGTGCGCTTCTTGGCGGCGTCCAGCAGCATCGGCCGCCCCGCCTCGCCCCATTCCTTGGGGCTCATTCGGTTGGCGACCGCCGGATAGATGTATTCGGTCTGCATCAGTTTCAGCGTCTGATCGGTGCCCAGATAATGCCCCGGCCCGCCCAGACAGACCTCTTTCATCACCTCCAGCGATACCGAGTCCTCGGTAACGTCGATGCCCCGCACGCATCTGAGCGCCTGTCCCAGCAGATCATCCCCCAGCGTGATCGATTCAAAGCTGAACCCCAGCAATGAGGCATGCATGCCTACCGCCTCGTAGCACAGGTTCAGCCCGGCCAGCCCGGCCAGCGTGTTGGTGATGCCCTGCTCCCAACCCGCCTGCATATCGGGCAGTTTGCTGTCGGAAATGCCGCTCGCCGCCCCGCCGGGCAGCCCGTAGAACCGGTGCATCTGCGCGCAGCCCGCTGTCAGCAGCGCCTGCTCGGCACTGCCGCCCGACATCGCCCCGGTGCGCAGATCGCTGACGAAGGGCCATGTGCCGAACACCGCCGGATGGCCGGGCGACATGGCGTTGACATAGACCACGCCCGCCAGACATTCCGCCACCGCCTGCACGATGGTGGCGGCGATCGGCGCGGGGCTAGTCGCCCCCGCCTGCCCGGCTGACAGCAGCAGCACCGGCATGCCCGCGCGGATGCAGGCCTCCATGGTGACGCAGCTTTCCTCGGCAAATTTCATCGGCGGGACGACGAAGCAGTTGGAGTTGCTCACGAAAGGCCGCGCGCGCCACGCCTCTTCGCCGCCCGCCACCATATGCAACAGCTCAAAGCTCCCCGCCACATGCGCAGGGTCGCTGAACGAGGTGCCGACATGCTTGGTCGTCCCTGCCAGCGCGCCGTAAAGCGTGTTGATATCCATGTCGAAATTGTCGACCACATCGCGGCAGACACAGATCCGCTGGAAGAAATGCACATTGTCCAGATGGTGCACCAGCCGCGCCGCGTCGTGCAGATCCTGCGCGGTCGACTCGCGGTAGCTGTTGGTCTCCAGATCGACCACATGCACCGCCGCGCCCGCCGTGCCGTAATGCACCCGCGTGCCCTCAAGATGCAGATCGTAGCGCGGATCCCGACCATGCAGGGTGATGCCGCGCGCCGCCTTGGCCAGCATGTCCTCGACCAGCGCGCGCGGATAGCGCAGCCGCCCGTCACCGCCCAGAATGGCCCCGGCCCGCGTCATGATCTCGATGCCCGATTGCGGCGCATTGGCCAGCCCGATGACCTCCAGCGCCTCCAGCGCCGCCGCATGGAGGCGCTGTACCGAGGCCGCGCTCAGCGGGTTGTATTGCCCGCCTGACATCCCCGCCCGTACCGGGCGCAGCGTCTCTTCCAAAGGTGCCGCGCGCAGCGCAACCCGCGCCCCGCGCCCCCCATTCCGCCGCGCCTTTGCAGGCGCACAGTGATCGTTTGCCAACTTTATGCTCCAAATATCCACGGGGGGTTTCCAAAGGGGGGTGCGTGCGCCCCCCTTGGGCGAGGGGGGCCCGGGGGGGCGAGCAGCCCCCCCGGATCTTGCTTTGTGGCGGGGGGCCGAATAGCCCCCCGGTTTCGTCACATGCGAACGCGCAAGGCCTTCGGGTCATAGAGCGGCGCCAGCGACGGCCGCGCCGCCACCCGCCGCCCGGCAATGTCGATCTCATACGCCCCGGCCAGCAGATCCTCGCCCGGCGCGCAGGGCACGTAGCCCATGGCGACCGAAGCCCCCAGCGCATGCCCGTAATTGCCCGAGCTGACCGTGCCCACGATCCGCCCGTCGCGCCAGATCGGCTCGTTGTGATAGGCCATCGCGGCGGGGTCCGAGAGCAGAAATTGCACCATCCGGCGGGTCTGCCCGGCCTCGCGCTTGCGCAGCACCGCGTCGCGGCCGATGAAATCGCCCTTGCCCGTCCTGACCGCGAAACCAAGCCCGGCCTCAAGCACGTGATCCTCATCGGTGATGTCGTGGCCCCAGTGCCGAAAGCCCTTCTCGATGCGGCAGCTGTCGAGCGCGTGCAGACCGCAGAGCGCCATCTCGGGCGCAGCCTCGACCAGCGTCTCGAACACATGCGCGGCCTGATCGGTGCTGACATAGAGCTCCCAGCCCAGCTCGCCCACGTAAGACACCCGGTGCGCGCGGGCCAGACCAAGGCCAAGTTCGATTGTTTGCGCGGTGGCATAGGGGAAAGTGTCATTGTCCAGCGCCGCCGGGCTGACCCGCGCCAGCACATCGCGCGCCTGCGGGCCCATCAGGCAGAGCACGGCCTCGCCCGCCGTCACATCGGTGATCACCGCAAAGGCATCGCCGACATGCCGCCGCAGCCAGGCCAGATCGCGCTGCAGCGTCGCGCCGGGGACAACCAGCAGGAAGGCGCTCTCGGACAGGCGCGTCACGGTCAGGTCGCTCTCGATCCCGCCGCGGTCGTTGAGCATCTGCGTATAGACGATGCGCCCCGCCGCCAAATCGACATCATTGGCGCAGACCCGTTGCAGGAACGCGCACGCATCGCGCCCCTCGACCCGGATCTTGCCGAACGAGGTCATATCGAACAGCCCGACGCCGGTGCGCACCGCCAGATGTTCGGCCTTCTGGTTGCCAAACCAGTTCTGCGGCCCCCAGGCATAGCGGTATTCGCGTTCCTGCCCCGGGTTGGCGAACCAGTTCGCACGCTCCCATCCCGCCACTTCGCCAAACACCGCGCCGCGCGCCTCCAGATGCGTGTGCAGGGGCGAGCGACGGACGCCGCGCGCGGTTTCGACCTGCCGATACGGGAAGTGATCGGCATAGAGCAGGCCCAGCGTCTCGGTCACCCTTTCCTTCAGATAGCGGCGATTGCGCTGGAACGGCTGCGCGCGGCGGATGTCGACGTCCCACAGATCAAACGGCGCCTCGCCTTGCGTCATCCAATGCGCCAGCGCCATCCCCGCCCCGCCGGACGACACGATCCCCACCGAATTATACCCCGCCGCGACCCAGTAATTGCCCAATTCCGGCGCGGGGCCGAGGTAGTAGCGATCATCCGGCGTAAAGCTTTCGGGACCGTTAAAGAACGTGTGGATGCCGGCGGTTTCAAACAGCGGCATACGGTTCATCGCCATGCCGAGGATCGGCTCGAAATGCTCGAAATCCTCGGGCAGGCTGTCGAAGCAGAAATCCTCAGGAATGCCCGCCATGCCCCAGGGTTTTGCCTTGGGCTCAAACGCGCCCAGCATCATTTTCCCGGCGTCTTCCTTGTAATAGGCGCATTCATCGGGCACGCGCAGCACCGGCAGGCGGCCCAAGCCCTCGATCGGTTCGGTCACCAGATAGAAGTGCTCAGCGGCATGCAGCGGCAGCGTGACGCCTGAAGCCGCCGCCAGATCGCGGCCCCACATGCCGCCGCAATTCACCACATGCTCGCAGGCGATCACCCCGGCCTCGCCCGCCGCCTCGTAGGCGACGCCGGTGACCCGCGCGCCATCATCCAACACCTTCGTGACCTTGACGCCCTCATGCACCTGCGCGCCGCGCATCCGCGCGCCCTTGGCCAGCGCCAGCGCGATGTTGCCGGGATCACATTGGCCATCGAGCGGCAGATGCACGGCCCCCACCACATCGCCGACGTTGAGATGCGGGTACATCGCCTTGACCTGCGCCGGGCTGATCTCATCGACGGCGACGTCAAAGGCGCGGGCCAGCGCGGCCGAGCGATAGAGTTCCTCTCGCCGCGCCTCGGTCAGCGCGACGCTGATCGAGCCGGTCTGGCGCATGCCGGTGGCGATGCCGGTCTCCTCCTCGAGCCGGACGTAGAGATCGGCGGAATATTTGGCGAGGCGGGTCATGTTCAGCGAGCCGCGCAGCTGGCCGATCAGCCCCGCCGCGTGCCAGGTGGTGCCGCAGGTCAGTTGCTTGCGTTCCAGCAGGACGATGTCGGTCCAGCCAGCCTTGGCCAGATGATAGGCAACCGAGCAGCCCGATATGCCCCCGCCAATAATCACCACACGGGCATGAGTTGGCAGGGGCATGGGCGTTACCTCAGGCGATGGGATAACCCGCCGCGCGCAGGCGGTGGGCGATGGCGGCGATGTGGTCGGGCACGGTTTCGCAGCAGCCCCCGATCAGGGTGGCCCCCTGCGCGACCCAGCCCATGGCGAAGTCGGCGTAGCGTTCCGGCGTCATCTCGGGCCGGTTGGTCAGCGCGTCGACGGTCGGATTGGCTTTCAGGAAATCCGAGGTGATCTGCTGGAAGCCGTTGCCCTGCCCGCCGAAGGGTTTGCCGAAAGTGGCAAGGATCGGCATGGCCTGATCAATCGCCTCGGGCGATGAGCAGTTGACCAGCACGGCATCTGCCTGCTGTGCAAAGTCGGCCAGATCGGTGAGCGGCTCGCCCGAGCGCAGGAGGGTGCCGTCACGATCCTCGACCGTGACGGAAATCCAGCGCGGCGTGTGCGGCGCGGCCTGTGCGGTGCCGTCGAGGAAGGCGCGGACGTTGGAAAGCGTGGCCAGCGTCTCGCCGATGATCACGTCCACGCGGGGAGCGAGGATCGCGGCGATCTCGGCATAGAGGGCCGCGGCTTTTTGCGGCGGTGGCATCAGGTCGCTGCGGTACGAAGCCCCCAGCGGGCCGGTGGAGCCAGCGATCAGTCCCACGCCATGCGCTTTGCACGCGGCGGCGGCCTCATCAAGTGCGGCCTCATGCAGCTGGGCAAAGCGATGATCCATCGCGTTATTGACCAGCCGGTCGTGGTGGATCGCGTAGGTGTTGGTGGTGGCAAGGCTGGCCCCGGCGGAGAAGTAATCGGCGTGGATCGCCTGCACCAGACCGGGGTGGTCGATCATCACCCGCGTCGCCCAGAGCGGCGAGGGATTATCGCCGCCACGGCGGATGAGTTCCTGCCCCATGCCGCCGTCGAGCAGCGTCACGGTGGGAAGCGGGGGGGCTGCTCGCCCCCCCGAGCCCCCCTCGCCAAAGGGGGAGTACACTCCCCCTTTGGAAACCCCCGTGGATATTTCAGGACAGAAAATGCTCATGCGCGCAGTCTTTCGTTCGATGGATCCCAGAGCGGGCCGGGGCCTTGGATGGTGGCCGGGCGGCGCTCGCCATAGATCTCGATCTGCACGTCTGTTCCGGGGGTTGCAAGGTCAGCGCGGATCATGCCAAGCGCGACGCAGGCGTTGACGCGGTGCCCCCAGGCGGCCGAGGTCACTTCGCCGACGATCTGATCGCCGAGCCAGATATTGGCCATATAGGGCGGGTCGAAATCGGGGGCGTCGACGGTGAGGGTGGTGAAGCGTTTCGCCGGGCCTTGCTGGCGCTCGGCCTCGAGCGGGGCTTTGCCGGGGAAGTCGTGGCTCCAGTCGATGAAACGCTCAAGCCCGCCTTGTAGAAGGGAGTAGTCGGTGGAGAGGTCGCCTTTCCATGCGCGGTAGGCTTTCTCGATGCGCAGAGCGTTCAGGGCTTTCATGCCGAAGGGCGTGGCCCCGGCGGTGAGGAGGGCGTCGTAGAGCGCGGGGGCGTCGGTGAGGCTGGCGTGCAACTCCCAGCCGAGTTCCCCCGCGAAGGAGACACGGACCAGCGCGCAGGGCTGTCCTGCCACGGTGGCGTGCTGGACCGAGAGCCAGGGCAGCGTCAGGTCGGCATCCGTGAGCGGGGTCAGCAGGCTGCGGGCCAGTGGGCCGGTGACGATGAAGCATGTGGCGGCGTCGGTGTGGTCTTCGATCTGGCAGCCCGCGGGCAGGCCGCGTTCGAGCACCGAGCGGTCATGCAGTTGCGCCACGGCGGCAGTGATCAGGCCGACCGCGTCGGGGCCCTCGTTCATCACCGTCATCTCGGTCAGGATGCGGCCGCGATGGTCGGGGAAATAGGCCAGCCCGATGCGGCCCGGCGCGGGCATCTTGCCGCTGATCAGCGCCGCGACATGATCGCGCGCGCCCGGCCCGGTGACGCGCAGGCGGGTGAAGCCCGGCAGGTCCAGCACACCGCAGCCATCGCGCACGGCCTCGCATTCCGCCTTGATCCGCTCGGTCCACGGACCGTCACGGCGGAAGGTCTGCGTGGCCTCCCATGACGTGTCGTCGCCGGGCTGCGCGAACCACTCGGCGCGCTCCCAGCCATTGTAGGGCGCCATCTGGCCGCCCAGCGCGACCACGCGCTCGTGCACGGGCGAGCGCTTCTGGTCCGCCCCGGCGGGCCAGCGCGCCATCGGGAAATGGATGCCGTATTCGTGGCCATAGACCTCCATCCCCTTGGCAACGCAGTAATCATGCCCCTCGAACCCGGTAAAGCGGCGCGGATCGCAGGACCACATGTCCCATTCCGTACCGCCTTGGGTCACCCATTCCGCCAGCACCTTGCCTGCGCCCCCGGCCTGACAGATGCCGAAGGTGAAGACGCAGGCCTCGAACGCATTGGGCACGCCGGGCATCGGGCCGATCAGCGGGTTGCCGTCGGGGGTATAGGGGATCGGACCGTTGATCACCTTCTGCAGCTTGGCCTTTTCCAAGAGCGGCACGCGGGCCATGGCGTCGGCCATGTGCCATTCCAGCCGGTCCAGATCATCGGGGTACAGCTGAAAGCTGAAATCCTCGGGCATCGGGTCATCGGGCGTGGCCCAATGCGCGCGGCAGGGGTTTTCATAGGGGCCAAGGTTGAAGCCCATTTTCTCTTGCCGCAGGTAATACGAGCTGTCCACGTCGCGCAGCAGCGGCAGCTTGCCGCCGGTTTCCTTGGACCACGCTTCCAGTTCAGGGATGGTGTCGAAGAGCAGATACTGGTGGCTCATCACCATCATCGGCACCCGGCGCCCGAACAGCGCGCCCACGCGCGCGGCGTAATAGCCCGCTGCGTTCACGACATATTCGCAGCGCACCTCACCCTTGGGCGTGTCGAGCACCCATTCGCCCTTCTCCCAACGCGCGGCGGTCACCGGGCGGAACCGCTCGATCCGCCCACCCAGCTGGCGCGCACCGGCGGCCATCGCCTGTGTCAGCTGGGCGGGGTCGATGTCGCCGTCATAAGGGTCATAGAGCGCTCCAGTCAGGTCGTGGGTTTCGAGGAACGGATAGCGGCTGCGGATTTCGCCGGGGCTGAGGATCGACAGATCCATACCCTGCGTGCGGCCCATGCCGACAACCTTGTGGAACTCGCGCAGCCGCTCTTGGCTGTGGCCCAGCCGTACAGAGCCGGTGACGTGATAGTTCATCGGATAGCCGACAGCATCGCCCAAACCGCGGTAAAGACCGGCCGAATAGCGCTGCATGTTCATGATTGACCATGAGGACGAGAAGGTCGGCACATTGCCCGCCGCGTGCCAGGTCGAGCCTGCGGTCAGCTCGTTGCGCTCCAGCAGCAGGCAATCGGTCCAGCCCGCCAGCGCCAGATGATAGAGCGCCGAGGCGCCGACGGCCCCTCCCCCGATGATCACGACGCGCGCTGTCTCGACCATGCCGACCTCCGATCTTCGCCTTCATATGAGCGCAGCCCGCGCGCGCTGGCAATTCGCATTTTCGCGGCCAATTGATCGGAAATTCCGATCAGCAGGCGTTGCCTTGTCGCGCTGCTCCGAACCCCCTACCTGTTGCACGACAACCCTGGAGCCTTCATGCGCAAGACCCTCACCGCCCTCGCCTTGTTAATCGCCTCGCCCGTCGCTGCCCAACCCGTCCTGCTGGCCACGATCGGCATGATCGGCGACCCGGCCCAGCGCATGGCGGGTGACTGCGTGCAGGTCGAAGTGCTGATCGGGCCGGGTCTGGACCCACACCTCTATCAGGCACGCCCTTCGGATGTGGCCCTGCTGCGCAGCGCCGATGGCATCGTCGCGCTGGGGCTGGGTCTGGAGGGACGGCTGGGGGCGATTCTGGAGCGCGTCGGGGCGGCGGTGCTGGGACCCTCGGTTGAGCCCGAACGGTTGCTGCTGCACGGCGACGCACCTGACCCGCATATCTGGATGGACCCGGGGCTATGGGCGACGACCTTCCCGGCGCTGGCCGAGGTGCTCACCAACCTCGCACCCGATTGTGCCGGGCAAATCGCCTCAGGGCGCGACAGCGAAATCGCCCGGGCCGAGGCGCTGGACATCTGGGCGCGCGAAACGCTGGCCACCATTCCCGAAGCGCAGCGCGTGCTGCTGACCGCGCATGACGCGTTCCATTATTTCTCGCGCGCCTATGGGCTTGAGAACGCAGCGATTCAGGGGATTTCCACGGAATCCGAAGCCTCGATCGCCGACATCGATGCCACCGCGCAGCTGGCCGCCGACCGGCAAGTGCCCGCAGCCTTTATCGAAACCACCCTCAACCCCCGCGCCATCCGCGCGCTGGTCGAGGCGGCGGCGTCAAAGGGCCATACACTCAGCATCGGCGGCTCGCTCTATTCCGACGCGCTGGGCGAAACGGGATCGGGGGCCGACACATGGCCGGGCATGATCGTCGCCAATGTCACCACGATAACCGAAGCGCTCGGCGGCACGGTTCTGCCGCTTCCCGCCGCTGTCTTGCCTTGACCCGCAGGTGCCGGAGGGCTGCCGCCCCCCGGACCCCCTGCTTCAAGGGGAGCACGCTCCCCTTGAAAATCCCCGTGGATATTTAAAAGAGCAAAGAAACCGCGCCTCTTTGCTCTTGAAATATCCTGGGGGGTGAAGGGCCGGAACGGCCCGAGGGGGGCTAGCCCCCCTCTCTGTTGCGCGCGGAACGCGCGGGCGGCGGGCGGGGGCTCGATGCCCCTGACCGCCGCCACCCGCTCACCCGATCACTTCGAATTTATCGACGTCGACCATGCCAAAATCGGTGATCTTGAGATGGGGAATGACCGGCAGCGCGACGAAGGCGAGTTGCAGGAAAGGCTCCTCCAGCTCGACACCCAGCGACCGGGCGGCTTCGCGCAGAGCCACCAGCCGGTCACGCACAAACTCGAAGGGTTCCAACGACATCAGCCCGGCCACCGGCAGCGCGAGTTCGGCCAGCACGCGCCCGCCCTCGACCACAACAAACCCGCCCTCGATCTCGCCCAGCCGCTGCGCGGCCAGCGCCATATCGGCGTAATCGCAGCCGACCACCGCTATATTGTGGTGATCGTGGCAGACCGTCGAGGCAATCGCCCCGCGTTTCAGCGCAAAGCCGCGCACGAAGCCATTGGCGATGTTGCCGTTCTTGCCGTGCCGCTCGATCACCGTGATCCGCGCCAGATCCTGCGACGGATCAGGGCGTTTGTCCCCATCCGTCGCCGGGATCTGCAGGCGCAGGTGTTCGGTCAGGATCTTGCCGGGCCAGATGCCGATGACCGGGGTTTCGGGGTTGTTGCCAGCGTAGCGGAAGCTCTCGGGCGTCAGCGGCGGTACATGGACCGAGGCGCGTGCCACAGGCTCGATCACCTCACGCGCCGCGAAGGCTGCATCGTCGGCCAGCACGCCGCCGCAGAACACCATCGTCGCGCGGCATTGCGCGGCATCGTCCAGCACCACGATATCGGCGCGCTTGCCCGGGGCGATCTGACCGCGATCCTTCAGACCGAACGCCTCGGCTGCGCTCAGCGACGCCGCGCGGTAGACCGACAGCGAGTCGCGGCCCTTTTCGATCAGGCGGCGGATCATGTAGTCCAGATGCCCGTGTTCGGCGATGTCCAGCGGGTTCCGGTCATCGGTACACAGGCACATATAGGCCGAGGTCACGGGTGTCAGCACCTCGGCCAGCGCCTCAAGATCCTTGGAAACCGAGCCTTCGCGGATCAGCACCCGCAGCCCCTTTTGCAGCTTCTCGGTCGCCTCGGCAGCCGAGGTCGCCTCATGTTCCGTGCGGATCCCCGCCGTGACATAGGCGTTCAAATCGCGCCCTGACAACAGCGGCGCGTGGCCGTCGATATGACGCCCCTCGAACCCCTTGAGCTTTTCCATGCAGCCCGGATCGCGGAAGATCACGCCGGGATAGTTCATGAATTCGGCCAGCCCGATGACGCGCGGATGATCGGCCAGCGGCAACAGATCCGCCGCCGTCAGCACCGCGCCCGAGGTCTCCATGTGCGTGGACGGCACACACGAGGACAGGTTAACCCGAATGTCCATCACCGTGCGGGTGCTGGCGTTCAGGAAATACTCAATGCCGGTCAGCCCGGCGACATTGGCGATCTCGTGCGGGTCGCAGATCGCCGTGGTCACGCCGCGCGGCAGCACGCAGCGGTCAAACTCATAGGGCGTGATGCAGGACGATTCGATATGCAGATGCGTGTCGATGAACCCCGGCACCAGCAGCTTGCCCGAGACGTCAATCTCGCGCTTGCCGCTGTAGTCGGCCCCGATCCCCACGATCCGGTCACCGCAGATCGCGACATCGCCCGCGATCTTCGCGCCGGTGACCATATCCCAGACCACGCCGCCCTTGAGCACCAGATCGGCAGGCTCGTCGCCCCTGCCCTGCGCGATGCGGGTCTCAAGCATCGCCATCAACCCGACGCAGGCGCGCGATCAGCGACGAGGTATCCCAGCGCCCGCCGCCCATGTTTTGTACGTCCTTGTAGAACTGATCGACCATGGCCGTCATCGGCAGCGGCGCGCCGATTTCGTCGCCGGTTTGCAGGCAGATGCCCAGATCCTTGCGCATCCAGTCAACGGCGAAGCCATAGTCGAACTTGCCGTCCAGCATGGTGGCGTGGCGGTTGACCATCTGCCAGCTGCCCGCCGCGCCGCCCTGAATGACCTCGACCACTGCCTTGCCATCCATCCCGGCCTTTTCGCCAAAGCGCAGCGCCTCGGCCAGACCCTGCACCAGACCCGCGATGCAAATCTGGTTCATCATCTTGGCGATCTGCCCCGAGCCCGACTCGCCCAGCCGCTTCACCGTGCGCCCGTAGGCCTGCATCACCGGCTCGGCGGCGGCATAGTCGCCCTCGGCCCCGCCGCACATCACCGACAGCACGCCATTCTCGGCCCCCGCTTGCCCGCCCGACACCGGCGCGTCGACAAAGCCCAGACCGGCCTCACGTGCCTCGGCGTTCAGCTCGCGGGTGATCTTGGCTGACACGGTTGTGTGATCGACAAAGATCGCGCCCGCCTGCATCCCTGCGAACGCCCCGTCCTCGCCCCGGCAGACCGAGGCCAGATCGGCGTCATTGCCCACGCAGCACAGCACGAATTCAGCGCCTTGCGCGGCCTCGCGCGGAGTCGGCGCAGCCTTGCCGCCCTGCTCGGCGGCCCATTTCTCTGCCTTGGCGGCGGTGCGGTTATACACCGTTACCTCATGCCCGGCCTTTGCCAGATGCCCCGCCATGGGATAGCCCATGACCCCCAAGCCCAGAAATGCCACCTTGGCCATGTCCGTCCCCTTACTGCCGCTGGTTTGAATTGCGCTCGCGCGCCCAAGATCATAGGAAACGAACCTGGTTCCGAGGTCAACACAACGAGGCCGCCCCCCATGATCACCCTGTTCCGCTGGCTGCTGCGCATCGCGACCGCACTCGTCGTGCTGTCCGTCGTGGTGGTGGTCGGGGTGTATTATTTCCTGTCGCGCTCACTGCCCGATTATGACGCCGACTGGCGCGTGCGGGGCGTCTCAGGCACCGTCGAGATTGCCCGTAACACCTGGGCCGTGCCGCATATTTTCGCTGATAACGACGCGGATGTGTTCTTTGGGCTGGGCTTTGCACATGCGCAGGACCGCCTGTGGCAGATGACGCTGATGCGCCGCACGGTGCAGGGCCGGTTGAGCGAGATTTTCGGCGAGCGCACGATCCGCACGGACGAGCTGATGCGTCGGCTGGATCTGTACGGGCTGGCGCAGGAATCGGTCAGCGCACAGGACGACGACACGCTGGCGGCGCTCGATGCCTATGCGCGCGGTGTGAACGCGTGGATCAATCTGGTCAATGACCGGGCTTTGGGCCGGGGTGCGCCGGAATATTTCTTGTTCCCCGGTGAGATCGGGTTGTGGCAACCCGCTGATTCCATTGCGATGATCAAGCTGATGGCGGTGCAACTGTCGGGTCATCTGGAAAATGAGGTGCAACACGCGCGCCTCTCCGCCCTGATCGGCGAGGAACGCACCAATGATCTGATGCCGATCGACGACGGTTCGGGCCTTGCCGCCCTGCCCGATTTCGCCAGCCTGTTCCCGACGCTGACCGATACGCAACTGGCCATGGCCCCGTCGGTCCCCGGACAGGCACCGGGGGAGGATTTTTCGCCTTTCACGTCGTCTGCCATGGCGGGGGCCTCGAACGTCTGGGCAGCGGGACCGCAGCGCGCGGCGAATGGCGGCACGCTGCTGGCCAATGACCCGCATCTGGGCTTCACCGCACCGACAATCTGGTATCTGGCGCGGCTTGAGCTGAGCACGGGCGCGGTCACCGGCGGCACCATCCCCGGCATCCCGGCAGTGCTGGTCGGCCGGTCCGAGGCTTTGGGCTGGGCGTTGACCTCGAGCTACATGGACGATCAGGATCTTTTCCTTGAGGAACTGGACCCCGACACCACCCAGCGCTATCGCACGCCGACCGGCTGGGCCGAATTCGAAACCCGTCGCTCAATCATTCAGGTCGCCGACAGCGACCCGGTGACGATCACCCTGCGCTGGTCCGAGAATGGCCCGATCCTGCCCGGTTCGCATTACTCACTGGCCGCGATCACCCCGCCCGGTCAGGTCGCCGCGCTGAGCTGGACGGCGCTGACCGGCGATGACACCTCGATGAGCGCGGCGATCGGCATCATGCGCTCGCAGTCGGTGGATGAAGCGCTGGACGCAGGCGAGATGTATGTCGCGCCGTCGCAGAACCTGACGCTGATCGACCACGACCATATCGCCATGCAGATGATCGGCCGCATGCCCCGCCGCAATGCGCTGCATCCGACGCAAGGGCGCATGCCCGCCCCCGGTGCCGACCCTAACGCGCGCTGGGAGGGGACGTTCCCCTATGCCTCGAACCCGCGGTTTGTCGATCCGCTGACCGGCCTGCTGGGCAATACCAACAACAAGCCGCTCGACCGCCCCTTCCCGCTGCATGTCAGCTTTGACTGGGGCGATACCACGCGCATTCAGCGCTGGGTGCGGCTGATGCGCCAACGCTCGGTCCACACGCGCGAAAGCTTCATCGAGGCGCAGCTCGATACCGTCAGTCAGGCCGCGCGCACACTGCTGCCGCTGGTCGGGGCGGAACTGTGGTTCCAGGACACGCCCGCCAACCCCGGCACGCCCGAGGCGCAGCGCCAGCTGGCGCTGCAACTGCTGGCCGACTGGAACGGCGAGATGTCCGAGCATCTGCCCGAGCCGCTGATCTACGCCGCCTGGATGCGCGAGTTGCAGTTCCGCCTGATCCGCGACGAGCTTGGCCCCTCGACCGACATGTTCACCCATATGGAGCCCGAGTTCATCGAGCGCGTGTTCCGCAACACCGACGGCGCAGGCGTCTGGTGCGACGTGGTGCAGTCGGCGGTGGTGGAAAGCTGCGTCGACATCGCGCGCACGGCGCTGGATGCGGCACTGTTGGAGCTGGAACAGGCCTATGGCCCGGCGATTGAAAGCTGGCGCTGGGGCGATGCGCATCAGGCGACGCATGACCATCCGGTGCTGGGCGACGTGCCGATCCTGCGCCATTTCGTCAACATCCGCCAATCGACCAGCGGGGGCGACAACACGCTGATGCGCGGACTGACGCGCGGCGGCCCTCCGGGCGCACGCGAGCCGTATCTGAACGTGCATGGCGCAGGCTATCGCGGGGTCTATGACATGGGCGACCCTGAGGCGAGCGTGTTCATCATCTCGACCGGCGAGTCGGGCCACCCGCTGAGCCGGCATTACGATGACCTTGGCGTGCTCTGGCGGCGTGGCGAGTATATCCCGATGACCCTGGACCCCGATCTGGCCCGCGCCGGGGGTGTCGGGGTGACCCGCCTTGAACCCCGGCCCTGAGCGCGCCATATTGACCGCCAAGGCAGAAAGAACCGCAATGATCTATGAGACGCCCACCGAATGGTCCGACGCCGCGCATAAACGTGTGGTGCTGTTCGGCATGTCCGGTCTGGGCAAGACGCGGATCTCGGCTATTCTGCGCGATGGCGGGTGGTTCCACTACTCGGTCGATTACCGCATCGGCACGCGCTACATGGGCGAGGCGATCACCGACAATTTCAAGCGCGAGGCGATGAAGGTTCCGCTGCTGCGTGAGCTGCTGTTGTCGGATTCCGTCTATATCGGCTCGAACATCACCTTTGATAACCTGTCGCCGCTGAGCACCTATCTGGGCAAGCCCGGCGACCCGGCCAAGGGTGGGTTGCCCTTCGACGAATACCGCCGCCGTCAGGGCGAGCACCGCGAGGCCGAGATAGCGGCGCTGATGGACACGCCCAAGTTCGTGACGCGGGCGCAAGAGCTGTATGGCTACGACAATTTCGTCTGCGACTCGGGCGGTTCCATCTGCGAGGTGGTGAACCCTGACAGCCGCGTGGACCCGGTGCTAAGCGTGCTCTCGCGCCACCTGCTGCTGGTCTGGATCGAAGGCTCGGACGAGCACATGCAGGCGCTGATCGAGCGTTTCGACCGCGCGCCCAAGCCGATGTATTATCGGCCAGAATTCCTGCTCGAATGCTGGAACGCCTATCTGGCGGAAACCGGGCGAATGCCCGGGGCGGTGGACCCTGACGCCTTTGTGCGCTGGACCTACGCCCGTGCGCTGGCACATCGCCAGCCCCGCTACGAGGCGATGGCACGCAACTGGGGTCTGACGGTCGCCGCCGACGATATCGCCCGCGTTCAGACCCCCGATGACTTCAGGGAGCTGATCGTCGAGGCCCTAGCCAAGCGCGCCTCACGGGCGGCCTGACGGCCCCCGATCCCGCACCCAATCGACGGATTTATCCGATGCCTATCACCCTGCCCGAAAACCTGCCCGCCTATTCCGTCCTCTCGCGTGAGGGCGTCATGGTCATGGACGACAGCCGCGCCGCCATTCAGGACATCCGCCCGCTGACCATCGGGTTGCTCAACCTGATGCCGAAAAAGATCCAGACCGAGAACCAGTTCGCCCGGCTGATCGGCGCGACACCGTTGCAGATCAATCTCAAACTGATCCGCATGACCGAGCATCTGACCAAGAACACCGCCGCAGAGCATATGGAAGAGTTCTACCGTCCCTTTCAGGACGTGAAGGACGAAAAGCTGGACGGGCTGATCATCACCGGCGCGCCCATCGAACACCTGCCGTTCGAGGAGGTGACCTACTGGGATGAGCTGCGCGAGGTCTTTGAGTGGACGCAGACCAACGTGCATTCCACCTTCGGCGTGTGCTGGGGTGGCATGGCGATGATCAACTACTTCCACGGCGTGCCCAAGCATATCCTGAGCGACAAGGCCTTCGGCTGCTTCCGCCACCGTAACCTCGCGCCTGCCTCGCCCTATCTGCGCGGCTTCTCGGATGATGTGCTGATCCCGGTCAGCCGCTGGACCGAGATGCGCGCGCCCGAGGTCGACGCGGTGCCCGGCCTGACCACGCTCTTGGGCTCGAACGAGGTTGGCCCCTGTCTGGTCGAAGACCCGGCGCATCGCGCGCTCTATATCTTCAACCATTTCGAGTATGACTCGGGCACGCTCAAGGAAGAATACGACCGTGACGCGCAGTCGGGCAAACCGATCACGGTGCCGGTCAACTACTATCCCGGCGACGATCCGACCCAGCAGCCGATGAACCGCTGGCGCAGCCATGCGCATCTGCTCTACGGCAACTGGATCAACGAAATCTACCAGACCACGCCTTACGACACCGCCAAGATCGGCGCGTCATCGGCGAGTTAACCGCCGCCCATGCAACGAAAAAGCCCCGGTCAGCCGACAGGCCGTCCGGGGTTTTTTATTGGTTTTCGATCACATCCGGCGCCCGGCTCAGGACGCCTTCTTGTTCACCGTCGATGACAGCGCCGCAATCAGCCGGGCAACCAGACCCAGATGGCGCAGCGCCTGTTTCGGGGCGTCGGCAATCGGCCCCAGCGCTTCGTCGACTTCACGGGCACGCTGGCCCAGGTCATCAAGGCCAAAGTTCCCCGCAGTACCCGCGATCCGGTGCGCGATATAGACAACGTCGCGCAGATCCTCGGCAGAACCGGCACCGCGAAGCAAGGCGTAGAACGCGCCCTCAAGCCGCTTGTGATACTCGCCCAAAGCAATCTGATAGCGCGGGCGCAGTTCTTCGATCGCTGCCTCAACAGCGTCTTGCGGGCTGACGAGAGGGATGTCGCGGGGCGACTCCCAGGTTGTTTGGGTGGAGTTTGAGTTGTGCATTTTTTTATTTCACAAAGAGACTCGCCAAGCCAAGGCCCGGCGTGCGTGCAGAGACATAAGCGCCTTCATTGCGCGCCAACAGGGTGCGCTCCAGCTTTTCCAAAGCCATATCCAGAGCCTTCTCGACCGAGCCGCCCGAAAAGAGCACCCCGATACGCACCGGCTCGCCACAACGGTATTGCAACAAGGCGCGGCCATCGAACCCCTGGGTTGCGCCCATCTTGTTGAGCGCCTCCGAAGCCTGACGTTCCACCATGGACGGCGTGATCGCATTTGCGTGCTGCACGGTGATCAGGAACGATCCGCTCCCCGCATAGGAAACGAAATACTCACGGTCACCCAGAGCGGCACACAGGCTCTCGGCCACATCGACGAGCAGGAAGTAGTAATCCGACGCCGAGAGCGTGCGGTAGTACCCTTCCAGACCGGTGACATGCACCGCAAAAACCGAGGTCGAGAACAGACCCGAGCGCGACAGCTGCCGCAGGTAGTTCTCCATGTTCAGCCGCCCGATGACACTGGGAACGCCAAAAATCGTCACGGGATCGGTGAAGGGGACGCGAAAGTCATTCTCCATCTTGTCGCGCAGATCCTGGATCTCGAACGCGGCGCTTTTCGCACGGGCGCTGTCACGCACCAGACGATCAGCCATCTTGATCCGCGTGCTCAGTTCCAGCGGGTCAAACGGCTTGGTGACGTAATCCGTCGCCCCGGCGTTGAACGCGCGCTGGATATAGCTGCGCTCGGTCATGGCGGTCACCATGAGGATGGGCGCGCTTTCATACTCACGGCGCTTGCGCACCCACGAACACAGGTCGATGCCATCCATCTCTGGCATCTGAATATCAAACATGAAACAATCGTAGGGCGTTGTCGCCTCTTCGATCTTCTTCATCGCGGCCTTGGCGGAAGGTGCAAGATCAACGTCCGTATACCCAGACGCCCGCAAGCCGGAGAACAAAATCTCCAGAACCATTTCGTCGTCATCGACGGCAAGAATCTTCATGTCACTGCCTACCTTCGTTTGGATCTCACACAGCGACACCGACAGATGGTTGGCACCGCATCGGGCATGAGCCCCTGTTCATCGTTAACAATTTGTCCAAGGAACGCGGCAGGAATGTGACCATACAGCGGTCTTTCCATGCTCGAATTAGCGGTAACAAATCGCCCTGATCAGCGGCTGCAAGCATCGTGCACGAAGGGTCGGCAAGGGCGCAGAATCTTGCGCCCAATCGGAAGTCGGCCCTAAATCTGCCTACTTGCTGTGACATGCTCCTTGCGCAACCCGTTGCGCTGGCGACCCTTTCGCGCCAAGCTTGCGGCGAGAATGCACATGCAAGGGAAACGCGATCACACGCCGTGAACCCGCGCAGACACAACGGCACTGCGACAAGATGGCGAAAATAAGCCCGTTGCAAAATGCCAAGATACACTGGTGGGCTCGGCCAAGCTGGCGCTCAAGACGTAGGAGAGTTCATGGACGCCCAATATGCCGACGACGCCTTTCAGACCCTCGGCATTTGCCTGCTGACCATTGATGCCGGCGGAACGATCGACAAATGCACCCCTGAAGCGGCGCAGTTGTTCGGCTATACGCGTGACGAAATGCGTGGTCTGCCTTTGGCCAGACTTCTCCCCGATATAGCCCTCGAACGCGCGCGCAGCGTGATAAGCCGGGTGATTGACGACGCGTCGGCCAGCGGGGTTTTAGGCCGGCGCAAGGACGGAATCGAACTCAACCTGCAATACTTCATCAAACGGGTGAAAAATCCGGTCGGACCCTCGCATTTCACGCTGGTTGTGCATGATATTGGCGATGCAGCCGAGCCGTTGAAAAAGCTGCATCATGACCTGATGCTGTCCGACCTTGCAATCCGGGGGGCGGGCATTGGGGTTGTCGAATTCTTCCCCGACTCGATGGTTGTTTCGACGTCTTCGATTGCGCAGGATATTCTTGAACTCAAGGCGACCGATCCGGCCGAGATGCGTCAGGAATGGCGGTCGCGGGTGCATCCCGACGATCTGGAAATTGCCCTGTCGCCCACCAAGATCCTGATGACCTCGAATCTGGATCAGGCGTCGTGCGAGTATCGCTTTCTCACCCCCGACGGTCGATCATGGCGCTGGATCCGCGCCGGGTTGTTCGTGACGGAACGCAAACCGGGCGGAACGCCGCGCATCGTGGCCAGCACGCTGATCGACGTAACCGAACGAAAACGCCACGAACTTGCACTCGTGCGCAGCAACGAGCAATTCCGTCTTGCCTTTGATAACGCCCCCATCGGCAAGGCCATCGTTAATCTGGATGGAACGATTCATTCTGTTAATACAGCGTTCTGTTCGCTTTACGGTTACAGCGAAACCATGTTGGTGGACAAGGAATTCAACTCGTTCCTGCTTCATGAAGATGTCGATAGCGACGTGGACCAATTGGTGCTGCTCAAGGCCGGTGAAATTCCCTCCTACCGGATCGAAAAGCGATTGATCCGCGGCGATGGCGCCATTGTCTGGGGATTGATGAGCGTCGCTCTGATCAAGGCAATGAATGGCGACCCTGAGGCTTTTATCGTTCAGATCGTCGACGTAACAGAGCACCGCCGCCTGATCGAATTGAAGAACGAATTTGTCGCGACTGTAAGTCACGAGCTTCGCACGCCTCTTACCTCCATCGTCGGGGCTCTTTCGCTTTTAACATCGTTCACCGACGAGAATTACTCGGACCAGACACAGCGCCTTCTGTATATTGCCCAACAGAATGGAAACCGTCTGCGCGCCCTGATCGATGATATTCTGGATTTCGAAAAGTATTCTTCGGGACAAGTGACCTTTACCCTGACCGAAACCCCGATCCTGCCTTTGATCGAGGATGCAGTCATGGCGAATACGCCTATTGCCGAGAAGTACGATGTCACCTGCAATGTCATTAGCCTGAGCCGCCGTCTGAACGGCTATACCGATCAGAAGCGCTTTCATCAGATCATGGCGAACCTGCTGTCCAACGCGACGAAATTCGCCAACAAGGGCAGCGTCGTGGATATCATGGTGGAACGAACCGGCGATTTTGTCCGCGTCGCGGTGAAGAATCAGGGCGTCGGCATCTCGGATGCCTTCCGCAAGCGTATCTTCAAACCCTTCTCGCAGGCCGAGCAGTCGGCCACCCGCAGCCGCGGCGGGACAGGGCTGGGGTTGAGCATCGTCAAACAGATCGTCGAGCAGTCGGGCGGCGAGGTTGGCTATGACAGCGTGCCCAACGGTTTCACGACCTTTTGGTTCACCATTCCGACAAAGCGCCCGGCCCCTCGGACCAGCACTGTGCGCGATGAAACGATTTACGAAAGCGGTAGCTGATCAGAAGGCCAAGGGCAGCGCGGGTTAGTCCGACGCTGCCCGCTTGCTCATGCGGCTCTCGGCACGCGCTACGGCGCGATCAAAGGTCTTGCTGATTCGACGCGCCTTGCCCGGATTGGGACGGATCGGGTTGCCAATGGTGACGATGGCATCAAGCTGCGTGCCATCGACATACTTGAGACCTTTCTTGTCGATCAACAGCTGCAAGGTCCGTTCAAGGCCCGCCGAAGGCTCCATCGACTCTTTGTAGAACATCACCAGGAAAACGCCGTTACCAGAGTAGGCCAGTGCGCCCTCAAACTCGCGAAACACGGCGCTGAGGGCGGCGGCGATGGTGGCAATCAGTTGCTGGAACTCGGCCGGCGACGCCTTTTCATAGATCTCTTCGATGTCGTTGATCTTGGCCGCAACAACCTGCGCCGTGCCCAGACCAGAGTCCGACAGCTGCAGGATATAGTTGCCCAAGGCCGTGTATTCGATCAGCCCCGGCACGCCTTCGATCGGAATTTCGCGCTCGAGCGGGATCGCAGGGGTGTTGCTGGCCAGCGTCACCGTATCGTGGGTCAAAGCCTGAACGCTGCGGCGGGCCGCGACCAGTTCAGCGATCACACGCAGCCGCGCGCCCAGTTCGGTCACGTCGAGCGGCTTGGTCAGATAGTCCGTCGCCCCAGCCTTAAACGCCCCGTCCACATAGCTTTTTTCGCGCATCGCGGTCAGCATGATGATCGGCGTCTTGCTATAGGCCGGCATCGCCCGGATGCGGCCACACAGCTCGATACCGTCCATCTCGGGCATGCTGATGTCCAACAGTATGCAGTCATAACCGTTTGAGGATTCGTTCAACAGCGCAAGCGCTTCGGGGCCGGATGCGGCCTTGGTCACATTGGGAAAGCCCACCTTCGCGGTGAACAAGCCCAAAAGCTCAAGAATAAATGCGTCATCATCGACGGCCAGAATCTTCATAGAACGCTCCGTGACGCCGGACTTGTCACCTCTGAGTTGCAAACAATACGCTACCAAGTCTTTCTAGCTGATTCTCACAGATGTGGAACCATGACAATATGTAGAATTCCATCCCCGCGAAACCGCGCGCAATGTAAACAAATCGTCACCAATTGGCTCAAGTAATGGTTATCGTCGATAACCAGAAAACAATCGGCGTTCAGGATCAAACAGCCGTGGATGACAGTATATTGGCAATGTCAGCCGAAAGCGCAATCGGGTCGAAAGGCTTTATCACAATCCCCGCCGCCCCGATATCGCGCAGCCGGTTGACCACCTCTTCCTGAGTCTTGGCGGTCATGAAAATGACCGGAACCTGTTTGCACTTGGGCAGACTGCGCAGCTGCTCCAGGGTTTCCTGTCCCGACAGCCGCGGCATCAGCACATCAAGCAGAATCAGATCTGGTGAGATTTCTTCCGCTTTGGCGATCGCCTCGTTGCCATCCGAGAATTGGAACACCTCATGGCCGCCGATGGCCTCCAAAGCGATCTTGGAGATGTCCAGAATATCGTGGTCGTCTTCAACCTGCAAAATCCGCAAACGTGTCATGAACTGATCCTTTCGGACGCTGTACCGTCTTGGTCCTATAGGGGTATGAAGTTGACCACGCAAGCAGCCGAGAACAAGGCCGAAGTCCACGAAACACCGTAAAATGCGGGGTTTTCGGCCTCGGCGGTCACAAATCGACGCGATTCTCCGCCAGTCCGGCGACACCCGCCGGCAGCGAAAAGACACATCCCTGGTCGGCGTCAGGATTGTCGAGCCCGTCATAGGCACTGGTGACGAACAGCGTCGCCAGATCAGCGCCACCGAAAGCCGGGCAACTGCTGTGCAGCCCGGCAACCGCAATCGAGCGGTCAAAGCTGCCGTCCGGCAGAAACCGCTCCACGCAGCCTGCCCCCCAATGTGCGTTCCAGATCCCGCCCTCGGAATCGCACACCGCGCCGTCGGGGTAGCGGCCCTTGGGGGCAAGATCGACAAACGGTGCCGCCGCGCCCCTCGGCCAGCCCTGCGCATCCAGCGCCACGCGAAACAGACGCTGGGCGTCGGTATCGGAGAAATAGGCCAGCGTGCCGTCCGGCGAGAAACACAGCGCATTGGGGATGGTCATTGACGCAAAGAGCTTGCGCAACTCGCCTCGATAATAGCGATAGAGCGCGCCCATGCCGGGCTGCGCCCCCTTGCCCATCGTGCCGATCCAGAACCCGCCCTGCCGGTCGGCGCGCCCGTCGTTCGAGCGGGTGAGCGGGTTGTCAGCCTCAAGCGGGATCACCAGCATGCGGTTGCCCGATGTCAGATCGAAACGCCACAACCCGGTCTCGGACGCGATCAGGAGCGTGTCACGGTCCACCCAACCGGCTGCCGAGACCATGTCATCAAACCGCCACTCCAGTGGCTTGGCACCGTCACGCGAGAGCAGTCGCTTACCCAGAATGTCGAACCAGAAGAGCTGACCGCGTTCGGGGTGCCACAAGGGCCCTTCCCCCAACGCGCAGCGCCGTGTGTCATAGACCGTGCTCATGGGAACACCGCGTCATAGGCCTGCACGATGGCGCGGGCTCGGGTGGCGACCGTGGCGGCATCATCGCCGGGCCGGTAGAGTGCGGTGCCGATGCCAAAGCCGTCCGCCCCCGCGGCTTTCCATTGGGCGAAGTTTTCCGCCCCGGCCCCGCCGACCGCCAGCACCTGTGTCCCCGCAGGCAGCACGGCGCGGATCGCCTTCAACCCGGCGGGACCGATCAGCGAGCCGGGGAACAGTTTCAACCCGTCAGCCCCCGCCCGCAGCGCGGCAAAGCACTCGCTGGGGGTCATCACGCCGGGATACGAGCGCATTCCCGCTGCCTTTGTGGCGCGGATCACCTCGGGGTTGGTGTCAGGTGACACGACCAGCCGCCCGCCCGCCGCCTGCACCGCCGCGACATCCTCAGGGGTCAGCACGGTGCCCGCGCCGATCAGCGCGCGTTCGCCAAAGCGGGTGGCCAGCAGCGCGACCGAGCGCAGCGCCTCGGGCGAATTGAGCGGCACCTCGATGATCTCGATCCCGGCGTCGAGCAGTTCCCCGGCGATCCCCTCGACCGCGTCGGGGGTGACGCCGCGCAGAATGGCGACGATCTTTCGGCTCATGTGTTGTCCCTCCCAAATCTGCGGGCCGCGATCAGCCCCCCCAGTGCCAGCGCTGCACCGTCTTGCTGGCGCACCGCACAGCCCGCGTTGGCAAGTGCCTGGACATAAGCGCTCGCCAGTGCCGCATCGCCGATCACGGTGACCGGGGCGTCCTGCCAATACTGGCGCATCGCCGCCAGTTCCGCGCCGATCAGCAGCCCGGACAGCCGCGCGAGCGCGGCCCCCGCGCACACGGGATGCAGCAACGAGGCGGCGCGGATGCCAAACAAGGCCCCGCTCAGCCCCTGTGGTTCGGCGAGGGCTTCGGCGGCGGCCGCCGCGAACGCATCCGCGTCCCACTCCCCGTCCAAAGAGTGACGCAGCACCGACTGCTGGCCGAGCAGCGCGAACATCTCGCCGGTCATCGCCGTGCTGAACCTCTGGACCGAGCCGCCCGCGACCCGCACCCATTTGGCATGCGTTCCGGGCAGGCACATCGTCCCGTCATAGCCCGGATCAGCGGCAATAAAGCCCGCGATCTGGGTTTCTTCGCCGCGCATCACATCCGCCGGATCGCGCTGACACAGCCCCGGCAGGATACGCACCGACAAAAGCGGATCGTGGGTAGGCGCGGTCACACCGAGACTGCCCGCAGGCGCACAGGGCACAGCGGCATAAGGCGCTTCAACCCACCCCTGCCGCGCGCCCGCCATCCCGCAGATCAGCACCTCAAGCCGCTGGCCCGCCCCGCGCCATGGCGCAATCAGCGCGGCCAGCACGGGTTCGAACCCCTCTGCCGTCAGCCCGCCCATGCCCTGATCCGACGCGGCGCTGGCAATCACCCGGTCCTGCGCGTCCATCGCCCAGACCCGCAAGCGCGAGGTGCCCCAATCCGCTGCGATCCAGTCAGCGCTGGCCATGGCTCACTCCAGATCCTGTGGCAGCAGCGCGGCGGGCAGGTTCTGGTAGCACACCGGTCGCAGGAACCGCCGGATCGCCAGCGTACCGACCGAGGTTGCGCCGAAATTGGTGCTGGCCGGGTACGGCCCGCCGTGCACCATTGCGTCGCAGACCTCCACGCCGGTGGGATAGCCGTTAACCAGCAGCCGCCCCGCCTTGCGCTCGAGGATCGGCATCAGGCCCAACGCCAGATCGGTGTCGGCCTCGTCCATATGCAGCGTGCAGGTCAGCTGGCCCTGCAACGAACGGGCAACGGCGCGCATCTCCTCCAGATCCGCGACCTGCACGATCAGACCCAGCGGACCGAAGACCTCATGCCCCAGCGCTTCATTCGCCAGCCAGTCGGCACCGGTGGTCATAAAGAGATAGGGCGTCGCGTTGCGACGGTCGCAGACCGAGGTCAGCACCGCCTGTACCCCCGCCGAGCCCGCGATCTGGTCGCGGCCCTTGCGGTAGGCGTTCGCGATGCCGTCGGTGAGCATGGTCTGCGCGGCGGCCCCGTCCAGTGAGGCGGTGGCCTTGGCGATAAAGGCTTCGGTGTCCGGGCCTCTGAGCGTCACGACCACGCCGGGATTGGTGCAGAACTGCCCCGCGCCCATGGTCAGCGACCCGGTCCAGCCCGCCGCGATCTGCGCGCCGCGCGCGGCCAGCGCGGCGGGGAGCAGGAACATCGGGTTCACGCTGCCCAGCTCGCCAAAGAACGGGATCGGGTTGGGCCGCGCTGCGCACAGATCAAACAGCGCCCGCCCCGCACCCAGTGAGCCGGTAAAGCCGACCGCGGTGATCAGCGGATGCCGCACCAGCGCGCCGCCGACCTCAATACTGCCACCGTGCACGACTGAAACCGTACCGGGATGCACGCCGCATCGGGTGATCGCCGCAAGGATCGCCTCGGCGACCAGTTCGGTGGTGGCGGGATGCGCCTCGTGCCCTTTGACGACCACCGGACAGCCCGCGGCAAGGGCCGAGGCCGTGTCGCCCCCGGCGGTCGAGAACGCGAGCGGGAAGTTCGACGCACCGAACACCGCGACCGGGCCGACAGGGCGTTCGATCATCCGCAGTTCGGGGCGTGGGGCGGGCTGGCGGTCGGGCAAGGCGGGATCGACGCGCCGGTCGAGGTAATCGCCCGCGCGGATATGGCTGGCAAAGAGGCGCAACTGGCCGGTGGTGCGCCCGCGCTCGCCCTCAAGCCGGGCGGTGGGCAGGCCGGTCTCGGCGTTGCCGGTGGCGGTGAGCAGCGCGCCGCGTGCCTCGATTTCCTCGGCAATCGCCTCAAGAAACGCGGCGCGGGTCTCACGCGACGCGTAGCCATAGGACCAGAAGGCGTCCTCAGCGGCCTGACAAGCAGCGTCGATCAGCACCGCCGACCCGGCAGAAAACCGATAGGCCGGGCCGGTGGACGGGGCCGAGGAGAAGGTTGTTTCTGCCCCCACCCACGCTCCCGCGATCAGGTGTTTGCCGTGCGGTTCATAAGTCACGCCCATCCCCCTTACTTCCCCCACCGAAGTGCAATCAGATCCAGCTCACCCGCCAGTTGCAACAACCGTGTGCGTGTGCGCTCGGACATCGGCTGCAACGGATGGCGCACGGCATCGCTGCCGATCACCCCGCCCGCCCTCATCACCGTCTTGGCCGCCCGCAACCCGCATTGGCGGTTCTCGTGGTTGATCAGCGGCAGGCACAGCTTCCACTGCGCCAGCGCGCCGTCGGTATCGCCCGAGCGGTAGCGGGTGACGATGGGACGGATCCTCTCGGGCTGCAGGGCCGAGGTCATCGTGCCCGTCGCGCCCGCGTCAAGATCGGCAAGCAGGGTTACGGCTTCCTCGCCATCAAACGGCCCGACAATATCGGCGCCCCCGGCGGCGATCAGCGCGGCCAGTTTGTCGGCGGCAAAGGGCGTTTCCATCTTGAAATAGCTGACATTCTCAATCTCGCGCGCCATGCGGACCAGCAGCGGCACCGACAATGTCACCCCTGACAGCGGCGCGTCCTGCACCATGATCGGGATCGAAATAGCGTCCGACACCGCCGCGAAATGCTCCCATATCCCCAGCTCTCCCGGCACCAGTCCAACGCCGTGATAGGGCGGCATCATCATCACCATGCTGGCCCCCATCGCCTGCGCGGCGCGGGCACGCTCGACGACGATGCCGGTGTGGAAATGGCTGATGGTGACGATCACCGGCACGCGCCCGGCGACATGCTCAAGACTGACGCGCATCAAAAGCGCGCGTTCGTCATCCGACAGCAGGAACTGTTCCGAGTAGTTCGCGAGGATGCAGATCGCATCGACGCCCTGATCGATCATGCAATCGAGCACGCGGCGCATGCCCTCTTCATCGACCCGGCCATCGGCGTGGAAGGGGGTTGGCGCGACGGGCAGGATACCTGTTAACGGATGCTTCATGGTTTGGTCCTTTCCTGATCCGAACCCGGCCGGCGGGTCACCGCATAGCGCGAAACCTGCGTCCAGCGCGCGCCGGGTCTGAGCGTGATGGGCGGAAAATCGGGTTGATTGGGGGCGTCGGGCCAAGCTTGCGGCTCGATGGCCAGACCGGCGTGCGGGCGGTACGGCTGGCCGGTGTGCGTGCGCAGCGCACCGGTGTTGATATGCACGCCGTCATAGAGCTGCAGGCCGATGGCGTCGGTGGCAATTTCCAGCGTCACCTCGCCATGGCTCAGCCAGCAAACCGGGCGCAGCGCGGGTGTGCCCGGCAGGCAAAGGTTATGGTTAAGGGGCGCATCCCCCGCCGCCATGACAGCGCGCTGAGAGCGGAAATCGAAGCGGGTTCCAGCAACCGGTGCCTGAACGCCAAGGGGGATTTCGGCGGCATCGGTGGGTAGGTATGTCTCAGCCGCGACCCGCAGGCGATGGTCTGTCAGCCCGTCGGCTGCGCCAAGGGTCCAGTAGGAATGCGGCGCGAAGTTGCAGAACGTCGGCGCGTCGGTCTGTGCGTCGAGCGACAGGGTCAGCGCGCCCTCGTCATCAAGGCTGTAGCGGGCGGTCAGGTCGAGCGTGCCGGGAAAGCCGTCCAGCCCGTCGGGCAGCCGGATCGACAGCGCGCAGCTGGTGGCATCGTGGCCGTCAAACCGCCAGTTCGCCTGCCCCGTGCCGTGCGAGCCTCCGTGCAGCGTGGTGCGCCCCGCCTCGTTGCGATCCAGCGCCAGCACGCGCCCGTCCAGCACCGCACGCCCCCCCGCGATGCGGTTGGCAACGCGCCCGACGACGGCGCCGAAATAGATCATCTCGTCCAGATAGGGCGTGAAATCGGGGCTGCCGAGAACCATCGCCTCGGCCACGCCTGCGATGCGAAAATCCTGCACGCTGGCACCCCAGCTCATCACCCAGACGGTTGTGCCGCCATTCTCCAGCCGGACGCGCCAGACCGGGCTGCCATCGGGTGCCGTGCCAAATTGTTGGATTGTGTCTTGCTGCATCGCACCCTCACCAATTGAACGGGTCGGCCGCAACGCGCCGCCCCAGTGCAAGAGCGTCGGCCACCAGCCGCATGGGCGCAAGGTCCACATCGCAGCCGCCGCGCTGGATCAACTGGGCGAATTTGGCGTAGAGCCGCGGGTATTCGCCGGCGAGCGCCGGGACATTGGGGTCCACCAGATCACCCCCGTCCACCGACAGATGCGCCCCGCCCCCGGTCAGGCGCATCAGCCCGGCGTCGGTTTCGGCCTCAATGGTCCAGGTCTGCTCGCCCTCGTGGCGGAAATCGTAATCCGCGGCGATCTCGGCCCCGCCTGGATGATAAAAGTCGAGCCGTGCGGCAATCGGCGTCTGGCGGTTTTCTGGCACCTCGAGCACCGCCGACGTGACATGGATCGGCACCGGCAGGATCTCGGTCACGATGGACAGCGCGTTGATGCCGGGGTCAAAAACCCCCATCCCGCCGGGTTCCCAGATCCAGTCCTGCCCCGGATGCCAACGGCGCACGTCTTCCTTCCACATCACGCGCAGGCTGCGCAGCGCCCGCTCCGCCAGCCAGCTTTTCGCCGCCGCCACGCCTGCGGCCTCGCGCGAGTGCCACGTAGCGAACAGCGAAACGCGGTGGGCACGGGCCAGCGCTTCGAGCGCGTGAACCTCGGCCAGCGTCGCGCCCGGCGGCTTTTCCAGCATCACATGCCGACCGGCAGAAAGCGCTTGCACTGCATACTCAAAGCGCGGCACCGGCGGCAGGCAAAGCGAGACGACGCGAATATCCGGGCGCTGCGCAAACAGCGTGTCCAGATCCGGGTAGTCCTGCACACCCTCAACCCGCCCGTGACGCGAGACCGTCGCCGCCAGCTCCCAATCCGGGCTGGTGGCGATGGCGGGCACATGCGCGTCCCGCGCGATCTTGCCGATGCCGATCAGGGCGATGTCCATCAATGCGAATCCTTTCCGACCGGCGAACCCCGGCAACCCTTGAGGAAATCCAGATCCGCCCCGGTATCCGCCCCCTCGACATGCGCCTGATGCAGCCACGCATAGCCGCTCTCGGGGCGCTCGTGGTTGGGCCGCCACGCGGCCAGCCGTTCGGCCAGTTCCGCGTCGGAAATATCCAGATGCAGGCTGCGCCCCGGCACATCCAGCGCGATCATATCACCGTCGCGCACCACGGCCAGTGGCCCGCCCGCCGCCGCTTCGGGCGCGGTGTGTAGCACCACGGTGCCATAGGCGGTGCCCGACATGCGCGCGTCGGAAATGCGTACCATATCGGTGATGCCCTTTTTCAGCACCTTGGAGGGCAGGCCCATATTGCCGACCTCGGACATGCCCGGATAGCCCTTTGGTCCGCAATTCTTGAGCACCATCACGCAGGTTTCGTCGATGTCCAGATCGGGGTCTTCGATGCGCGCCTTGTAGTCGTCGATGTCCTCGAACACGACCGCCCTGCCCCGGTGCACCAGCAAATGTTTCGACGCCGCCGACGGCTTCAGCACCGCGCCGCGCGGGGCCAGATTGCCCTTGAGCACCGCGATGCCCCCCTGCGCCGCCAGCGCCTGATCCAGCGGCCGGATCACATCGTCGTTGTGGTTGATGACGTCCTTGACCTCATCCCAGATGCTTTGCCCGGATACGGTCAGCGCGTCCTTGTGCAACTGCCCGCCCTCGCCCAGACGTTTGAGCACCACGGGCAGGCCACCGGCATAAAAGAACTCTTCCATCAGGTACTTGCCCGATGGCATCAGATTGACGATCGTTGCCACATCGCGCCCGCAGCGGTCCCAGTCATCCAAGGTCAGGTCGATGCCGACCCGGCCCGCGATGGCCAGCAGATGGATCACCGCATTGGTCGACCCGCCAATCGCGCCATTGGTGCGGATCGCGTTCTCGAAGGCCTGTTTGGTCAGGATGTCGGACGGTTTCAGGTCATCCTTGACCATCTGCACGATGCGCCGCCCCGACAGTTGCGCCATGACGCGGCGGCGGCTGTCGACGGCCGGGATCGCGGCGTTGCCCGAGAGGGCCATGCCCAGCGCCTCGGCCATCGAAGCCATGGTGCTGGCCGTGCCCATCGTGTTGCAGGTGCCCGAGGAACGGGACATCGACGCCTCGGCCTCGAGAAATTCCTCCTGCGTCATCTCGCCTGCCTTCACGGCTTCCGAGAATTTCCACAGATGCGTGCCCGATCCGACCCGCTCACCGCGGAAATACCCGTTCAGCATGGGCCCGCCAGTCACCACGATGGAGGGCAGATCCGTCGAGGCCGCCGCCATCAGCAGGCTGGGCGTGGTCTTGTCGCAGCCGACCAGCAAAACGGCGCCGTCGATAGGCTGGCCGCGCATCTGTTCCTCGATGCTGAGCGCAGCCAGATTGCGGAACATCATCGCCGTCGGGCGAAACGTGTTTTCCGAGGCCGAGAAGACCGGCACTTCGACCGGAAATCCTCCGGCCTCCCACACGCCGGCCTTAACCTTTTCCGCCAGTTCGCGCAGATGCCCGTTGCAGGGCGTCAGGTCCGACCAGGTGTTCAGAATGCCGATGATCGGGCGGCCGTCGAACAGGTCGTGCGGGTGGCCCTGGTTCTTCATCCAGCCGCGGTGATAGATCGTGTCGCGTGAGGTGCCGCCGTACCATTCCTGGCTGCGCAGCTTTCTTGGCCATGATGCTGGTTGAAACGTCATCTTGATCCCCTTGGAAAAGCGGCTGCGCTCAGCTCTGCTTGCCCTTGTTGTAAACATCGAAACAGACAGCGGCGAGCAGGACCAAGCCCTTGATAACCTGCTGATAATCAATGCCGATGCCCATGATCGACATGCCGTTGTTCATCACCCCCATGATGAAGGCACCGACCACCGCCCCGACGATCTTGCCGACCCCGCCGGACATTGACGCCCCGCCGATGAACACCGCCGCGATCACGTCCAGCTCGACGGCGAAGCCCGCCTTGGGCGTCGCCGAGTTCAGCCGGGCGGCGTAGATCAGCCCGGCCAGCGCGGCCAGCATCCCCATGTTGACGAAGGCCAGAAAGGTCAGGCGCTCGGTCTTGATCCCCGAGAGTTTGGCGGCTTTCTGGTTACCGCCCAGCGCATAGATGCGCCGTCCGATCACGGTATTCTCGGTCAGAAAGGCGTAGATCACCGTCAGCACGGCCATCGAGATCAGCACATTGGGCAGACCCCGGAAGGTGGCGAGCTTGTAGGCCACGAACACCAGCGCCCCGGCAACGATGGTGACGCGGGCGACGAAGAAGGCGGTCGGCTCAGTCTCCATGCCGTATTGCTGCTTGCGGAAACGGGCGCGCAGGCTGAGCCAGACGATGGTGCCCGCCGCGATGATCCCCGCAGAAACGGCGGTGCCGTTGGGCGTGGGACGCTCGAACCCGAAGATGTCGGGCACAAAACCGGTCGACAGCGCCTGAAAATTGCTGGGGAACGGGCCGACGGACTGGCCTTCGAGCAGCCAGAGCGACAGGCCCCGGAACACCAGCATCCCGGCCAGCGTGACGATGAAGGACGGGATCTTCCAATAGGCGACCCAATAGCCCTGCGCGGCACCGATAAACAGGCCAACGACCAGACAGGCGGGCATGGCGATATAGATCGGCCAGTGCCACTGCACGACCATCACCGCCGCCACCGCCCCGATGAACCCCATGACGGACCCCACCGACAAGTCGATGTTGCCCGAGACGATGACCACCAGCATGCCGAGCGCCATCACGATGATATAGCTGTTTTGCAAGAACAGGTTGGTGATGTTGATCGGCCGCAACAGCGTGCCATCGGTGACCACCTGAAAGAACAGCATGATCGCGATCAGCGCGAACAGCAGGCCGTAGTCGCGCACATGGGTCTTCAGGTAATGGCCGAAGTTCTTTTGCACCCGCACGGTGCCGGTTTCAGCCGATTGCATGGCTGTTCTCCTGTGTGTTCACGATGAGCGACATGATGCGCTCCTGGCTGGCCTCGGCGGCGGACAACTCGCCGACCAGCGCCCCCTCATTCATGACGTAGATCCGGTCGCACATGCCCAGCAGTTCGGGCATTTCGGACGAGATCATCACCACCCCTTTGCCGTCGCGGCTCAGGTCGTTGATAATTCCGTAAATCTCGAATTTCGCACCGACATCAATGCCGCGCGTCGGCTCGTCGAGGATCAGCACCTCAGGCCCGGCGAACAGCCATTTTGACAGCACGACCTTTTGCTGGTTGCCGCCCGACAGGTTCACCACATGCTGAAACACGCTGGGCGTGCGGATGTTCATCGCCGCCCGGTAGCGTTCAGCCACGCGGGTTTCCTCGGCCATGTTCAGCACCCCGGCGCTGGAAACGGCGGGCAGATTGGCCAGGGTGATGTTGCGCTCGATGGTCTCATCCAGCACCAGCCCCAGGCTTTTGCGGTCCTCGGTGACATAGGCCAGCCCGGCGGCAATCGCCCCGGTCACCGTCGAGACATTGACCGGCTGACCATGCAGCTGCACGTCGCCGGAAATGTTGCGCCCGTAAGACCGGCCAAAGAGGCTCATCGCCAGTTCGGTACGCCCCGAACCCATCAGCCCCGCGATCCCCACCACTTCCCCGGCGCGGACGTTGAAGCTCACGTTGCGGATGACCTGACGATCGGCATGGTCAGGGTGCCAGACGTTCCAGTTGCTGACCTCAAGCAGCATCTCACCTGCCCGCGGCTCGCGCTCAGGGTAGCGGTTGGCCATATCCCGGCCGACCATGTCGCGCACAATCTGGGCTTCGCTGACCGCCTGAGTGGTGGCGTCCAGTGTCGAGACAGTCGAGCCGTCGCGGATCACGGTGATCGTATCGGCCACCCGGCGGATTTCGTTCAGCTTGTGGCTGATGATGATCTGCGTGACGCCCTGCGCTTTCAGCTCCAGCATCAGGTCCAGCAGTGCCTGACTGTCGGATTCACTGAGCGCGGCGGTCGGTTCGTCGAGGATCAGCAGGCGGACCTCTTTGGACAGCGCCTTGGCAATCTCGACCAGCTGCTGCTTGCCGACGCCCAGCGTATCCACCAGCGTGGTCGGCGGCTCGGTCAGACCGACTTTCCTGAGCAGGGCTTCGGTGCGCTTGTTGGTTTCATGCCAGTTGATGACCCCGCCGCGCGCCAGTTCGTTGCCCAGATACAGGTTCTCGGCAATCGACAAGAGCGGCACCAGCGCCAGCTCCTGATGGATGATGATAATCCCGCGCGCCTCGCTGTCCGCGGTCGAGCGAAACTGCGCCAGCGCGCCGTCGTAATGGATCTCGCCGTCATAGCTGCCTGCGGGATAGACCCCCGACAGCACCTTCATCAGCGTTGATTTCCCCGCGCCGTTCTCCCCGACCAGCGCGTGAATTTCCCCCTGCCGCACCGACAGGGTCACCCTATCCAGCGCCTTGACGCCCGGAAATGTCTTGGTGATCGACCGCATCTCAAGCAGCGCAGGCATGCTCGTCCTCCATAGATGCAACGGATCCGCCCGCATCCGGTGACACGGGCGGATCCTTGGGCCAAAGCCTTGCTTTTGCGTCAGTTCAGCTGGTCGGCGGTGTAATAGCCCGAGCCGACAAGCACCTCTTCCCAGTTCGACGCATCGACCGACACCGGCGAGAGCAGGTACGAGGGCACCACCAGCACGCCGTTGTCATAGGTCGAGGTATCGTTGATCTCGGGCTCGGTGCCGTTGATCAGCGCTTCGACCATCCCGACGGTCACGCGGGCCAGTTCGCGGGTGTCCTTGAACACGGTCGAGTACTGCTCACCGGCGATGATCGACTTGACCGAGGGGATCTCGGCGTCCTGCCCCGAGACGATCGGCATCGGCAGATCGCCCGAGCCGTAGCCGACACCACGCAGCGACGACAGGATACCGATGGACAGCCCATCGTAAGGGCTGAGCACGCCATGCACCTGATTTTCGGTGTAATACGCCGACAGGATGTTATCCATCCGCGACTGCGCCACCGCACCGTCCCAGCGCAGCGTACCGACGGTTTCCATGCCTTCCTGACCGGAAGCGACATTGATCGTGCCCGCGTCGATCAGCGGTTGCAGCACCGACATGGCGCCGTTGTAGAAGAAATAGGCGTTGTTATCGTCCGGCGAGCCGCCGAAAAGTTCGACGTTATACGGGCCGTCGCCAAAACGCTCGTGCAGGCCCTCGACCAGCGAAGTGGCCTGCAGCACACCGACCTGAAAGTTGTCGAAGGTCGCGTAGTAGTCCACATGCCCGCTGTCGCGGATCAGGCGGTCATAGGCAATGACATGGATGCCCGAGGCCGCGGCGTTTTCCAGCGCGTTGGACAGGGTGGTGCCGTCGATAGCGGCGATCACCAGCACGTCCACGCCGCGCGTGATCATGTTCTCGATCTGCGCCAGCTGGTTGGGAATGTCATCTTCGGCATATTGCAGGTCGGTGTCATAGCCGGCGGCCTCGAACAACTCGACCATCGAGCGTCCGTCCGAAATCCAGCGAGACGATGATTGGGTCGGCATGGCGATGCCGATGGTGGTGGCATAGGCGCCGCTTGTCAGCACAAGCGACGTCGCCACCGACGCCAGAAGCGCGGTGAATTTCATGTTTTCCTCCCCAAAGGCGCGCCCGCAGCAAAAAGCGTGGCGGTACGCGAACTCCGTTTCCCCGGGTCTTGTGACCCCGCGACTGTGATAGCTCCCGGTTGTATGCGTGTAAAATTTGATTATTGCTCATCTGCATATCATTTGTGATATGCTCTGCGGCATGACCCTTGCTCATCGCCTGAAACCCGCGCATCTGCGCCTGATCCTGAAGATCGCCGAAACCGGCAAATTGCAGACGGCCGCCACCAGTCTGGCCATGTCGCAACCCGCCGCCTCGCGCATGCTGTCCGAGATCGAAACCCTTGCCGACGCCGAACTCTTCGAGCGTCACGCCAAGGGCATGACCCCCACCTTGGCCGGCGCCGCCTTTGTCCGCCATGCGCGGGTGATCGTGCAGGGCTTTGACCGCCTTGACCTTGAGGTGTCAGACCTGAAAAGCGGGCGCGGCGGGATGGTGCGCATTGGCTCGGTGACCGGGCCGGTTGCGGGATCGCTGGTGCCCGCGATCCGTCAGGTGAAAACCCGTGCGCCGACCATCGAGATCACCATCGAGGTCGCGCCCTCGGTCTCGCTGGTGCGGGGGCTGGTGGAGGGAAACTTCGACTTCATCATTGCCCGCCTGCCCCCCGATGCCGACAGCCGCGACTTCCGCGTCTACCCGGCCCGCGACGAGGTGGTCACCTTGGTGGTGCGACAAGATCACCCGATGGCGGGCCGCCAGAACGTCAGCCTGAGCGACCTGACCGGCTATGAATGGGTGATTCAGGAACGCGGTTCGCCCATCCGCCGCGCGGTGGACGGGGCGTTCCACGCCAACCGGCTGGCGATGCCGCCGCATATCACCAACAGCTCGTCCTTGCTGGTGGCGCTGGCGATTCTGGAGAAATCCGACGCCATCTCGCCGCAGTCCCGGGAGGTTGCGCAGCTGCTCACCCGCGACGGGCTGAACGCCCGGCTGAGCATGCTGGATATCGATCAGGATATCTTTGTCGCGCCCTTTTTCCTGATCCAGCTTGAGGGTCGCAAACTGTCACGGATCGCTGAAATCGTGCTGGAAACCCTGCTGCGCGAAATCTGACCGGCGGGCCACGCCCGCGCGAAACGGGCAAACGGGTTTCGCGTGGCGATTGTCTCGCAACGGCCCAAGCGCAGCCTTGACAGCTGTTTTCTATCAGTTTTATCCTTGAGCGTCTTCAGTTGCACAGAATGGCTGACCCATAAGGACCGCTTGGCCCGCTTGGGTATGTTGGCCGTCGATTAACCCGTAACGGCTTTTACTCTTCCGTTGCCTGAAAAGGAGAAAGCCGTGAGCCCTTCGGAAAGCGACACCGCCGCGCGGCAAGTACCCGCCACGCGCAGGCTGGCCCCGCTTCAGTCGTTTCAGAATGTCCTCGCCGGCCCCTCGCCCAACCGCATGACGCCCGGTGTCCATTGGCCCGATTTCGAGAACCAGACCCATGCGCGCCTGTGGCGTGGCAGTCGGCGTGTGTGTACCCTGCCCGAGATCCAGCATGACGGCAGCACGCGGATCACCGAGCCGGGCCTGTTCGTGTCGATGTATGACAATCACTTTGGTCACATGGTCGCCGAAACCATCCCGCGCATCCCGCAATCACTGGCGGAAGCCCCGGATCTGCCCTTGTATTTCAGCGCGCGCGCGGGGTTTGGACTGGCCAACGTCAGCCCGATGTTTCGCAGTGTTCTGGGCTGGCTGAACGTCCCTCTGGACCAGATCCGGTTCATCGGCCACCCCACCGAGTTTCGCGACCTGACGATCGCGATGCAGGCCGAACACCTTGACGGACCGCCGACCGCCGAAGAATACCTGCCTTTGCTCGAGGCGCGCATTGCCGGACAACTCGACATGCCGCGTCCCGAAGGGATCGCTTTTGTCAGCCGCGCCGCGCTTGCACCGGAAAAGGGTCGTCACGCCGGAGAGCGCTATCTGGCCGACTGCCTCGACGGTCTTGGGGTGCGTGTCGTGTATCCCGAGAACCTGACTCTGCACGAGCAGATGAAGGCCTATGCTTCGGCAAAATACCTTGTGTTTTCTGAAGGTTCCGCACTTCATGGCCGCCAGCTGCTGGGGCGGATCGATCAGCATATCTCAATCCTGCGTCGTCGCCTGCGCAGCACCATTGCACAGCACCAGATCGCCCCGCGCAGCGCGTCGCTCACCTATGTCGGCAGTTTTGGCGGCTCTCTGCTGACGACCGACGAGGACGGGCGAAAAATCGATCATTCGATGATGTCGTTTTATGCCGTCGCGCCGGTGATTGAGCATTTCGAAAGCCTCGGCGTGCCGCTGAGGACTGTATGGGACTGGGCGGCATACAACCGCGCGCGTGATGCCGATGTCATGGCCTGGGTCGGGGCGATGTACGACCCGAAGGTCTTTAGCTGGCTCAAGCCCCACAACACCGACGCCTACCTCCTCGACCAGTTGGAACCGCTGGGTCTGGGTCATCTGCGCACACCGATCCATGCGCTGATCCGTCTGATGCGCCCCGAAGGCACCCCGGCTTCGCCCCCCGCAACAAAGGCGCAGCCCGCTGCCGCGCCGGGGACAACCGACTTTGCCATTCGCGGAGAGGCAGGCGTAGATATCTTCACCCGGCTGGAGGACGTGGGCGCAAATCGCCCGCGCTATCTGTGCCTTGCGACGGTTGTCGACATCGGGGGCGTCGCCAGCGTGCAGATGCACGAACCGACGCACAGGCGCGATGCGCGCGACCTGGCCCGTCTGGCCAAAGCCTTTGCGCAGGACGCGGCGCTGAGCCAAAGCTTTTCACTGACCGACGCCTCTGCCTGGCCCCGCGCCGGGCACGGCGAAAGCGGGAACAGCCTGTTGCAATACGCGGCGTTCTTTCTGGCATGGCAAGAAGCGGACGCCGCGTCACAACACTTCCTGGAGCAGCTCAACCGGGTGATTGCAAGCCTGTCCAATCATCCGGGTGCCCTGTCTGCCCCCGTGGCTCTGCTCTATAATTTCAACCGGATAAGCGTGGGCGTACAGGTCGCGCGCCGGGTGACTGCGGTGCTGTCGCAATGGATCGCGATGCAGCAATGGCCCGCCGGTACGCGCGACAGCACGGGTCACGCGATGCGCCTGCTGGGCGATCTGTGCACACGCGGTGCCGAGCCTGAGCTGGCGCTGTCGTGCTACGAGATCGCGCTGCACGCCGGCGACAACGGGTTCCGCCGCCGCAAGGCGTATGAGGCCGCGCGCGCCTTGGGAGACAGGCCCAAGATGGAGCTGCATCTTGGGGCGCTCAAGCGGTTCGAGGCCTGACGCCTCAGCCGCCTGCCCGTGCGCGGGCCTGGCGGGCCTGTTCGGGCAAACCGACCTGCTCATAGACCTGCGCCAGCAGCCGGTTGAGCGGGATGCCGTCCGGGTCATAGGTGCGGCGCATTTCAAGCACCTGCTGCGCGGTTGACGCCTCGCCTGCCTTGATCAGCGCATCAAGGTGGATCTGGTCAAAGAAGTCCCGCTGTGCGTGCGAGCCGCCGATTTCCTGTAGCCGCGGCAACGCGCGCCCCAGTTCACGCGCCGCCGTGACCGCGTCACCCGCCGCATGGGCCATGATGCCCGTCGCTGCCGGGAGCGCTACATCCGCCCAGGCCGCCTGATCATGGGCCGTTGTGGCGGCGCGGTTGCGGATTGCCTCCATCAGCGTCTCAGCCTCGGGCCGACCCGCGCGCGCCAGCGCATAGAGGTACTGCAACGTCAGGAACGGTGACACCGTGTCCGCCCCCCGCGCCGCGATCCGGTCCGCGACATCGGCCCAACGATCCCCGACGTCGATCCCGGCAAACTCCATACGCGCCAGCAGCGAGGCCGCGCCGATCTGGTCCTGCGAGTAGTCTTTCTCACAGGCCCAGACATGTGCGTCATAGGTCGCCAGCACGTCATCCTGCCGGTCGCGGCTGATGTAGAACAGCGCCAGATGCCACCAGTTATGCGTGTGCATGAAGGAATTGAGGCCCTGCCACGTCGGCGCAACCTCTTCCAGAAAGGCGATCCCCTCATCCACCCGCGCTTGCGTCAGCATCACGTGCGCCAGCGCGTGATGCGCCCACGGGTCGGTCGGTTCGATGGCGATGGCGCAGCGGGCCGAGGCCTCGGCGTCGGCCATCAGGTGACATTGCTCATAGCCAAAGGCGATCATGCCATGGACATAGGGCATCTGGGCGCAGGCGGGCAGCGCGTGCAGGGCCATGCGCAGCATCCCCGTGGCATCGCCCAGATTGAACAGGTGGTACTGCCCCAGCTTGATGATCGCCAGATCGGTCGGGTATTCGCGCGCGATGGCCTCGCAGCGGCGGATGGTTTCGGGAATGTCGCCCGCCACCCACGCCGCCAGCACCTGCGCATTGGCCTTTTCGCGCGGCGTTCCCGCCGCTTTCAGCGCGCGCTCCAGATAGGGCGCGGCAAGCGCCGGAGCCGCGGGCGATTCAAGGAACATCCACAAAAAGCCAGTATAGGTGTTGCCCAGACAGCTGCCCGGATGGTCCTCGATCAGGCCCATGAGGGTCACTGCCTGCGTCTGATAGGCCAGAACGCCCTGCAGGAAATCGTTGATCGCCGCGACAAGTGCGGGGGCGGTGTCGGTGATCTCGTTGCCAAGCTGGTCGCGGGTCATTGCGCGGTCTCCGTCAGAAACGGGAGCAGCGCCGCGAGCGTCGCGGCGGGCGCGTCCCAGTGGATTGAATGCCCGGCCTCGGGGATCGTGGCGATGGTCAGATCGGCAATCGGGGCAAGGGCTGCCCGCGCCGCCGCCTCGGGGATCAGCAGATCGCTGCCCGCCAGAACCGAGAGCGTCGGGCAGCGCACCAGCGCGGGCAGTTCGCTGGCGTCGGTCTTGTGCAACGCGGCGACCTGTGCGGCCATGGCGGCGGGGGATTGCGCGTGCGGATAGGCCAGCGACTGCGCGATGGCGGCGTCCAGTTGACCGGGGACATCGAAGAACCGGGGGTGGAACAGCCACGGCAGGAACGCCCGCAGCCAGAGGTCAGGCGCTTGGCCCTCGGCCCGCAGGCGCAGCATCAGATCAAAAAGTGCGACGTTGCGCCCCGCCGAGACCGGCGCGCTGGCCAGCAAGCCCAGGCGTGCCACCGTTTCCGGGGCCGTTGCCGCCATCCGCAGCGCGATCATCCCGCCCAGCGAATGCCCGACCACCGCCACCGGGCCAAGATCCAGATGCGCGGCCAGCGCCAGCGCGTCATCCGCCCAATGCTCCAGCGACAGCGGCGCGTCCTGCGGCGTGGTGCGCCCGGTGCTGCGGTTGTCGGGGCGGATGACGGTGAAGTGCTCGGCCAGCGGCGCGACCAGCGGACCCCAACTGGCGCTGTCACTGGCGGTCCCGGCGATCAGCATCAGGGGTGGGCCGCTGCCGTCGATCTCGTAATGCAGGGTGACGTCGGACAGCGCGAGCGTGGGCATCAGGACCTCCGGTAACAGGGCAGCAGATCGCCCGGGGCGGGTGTCGCCTCATACACCGCACGGGCGATGGCGCGGCTCAGGCACAGGGCAGCGGCGTGTCCGATGTCGGCCAGTTCGAAATCCGTCGGCGTGGTGCCCGTGGCGGTCGACAGCGCAAAGACCAGATCGCCGTCGCCGGGCGTATGCGCGGGCACAATGGCGCGGGCTATGCCGTCATGCGCGGCGACGCTCAGGCGGTGGCATTGCGCCTTGGTCAGCGCGCGGTCGGTGGCGACGATAGCGATGGTGGTATTGGTCAGGGGCGGCGCGGTCATGGTGCCGAAAAGCGCGTCCTTTTTGGCCGAGACCAGCGGGCCGCAGTATCCGCCCTCGGGATCCGGCCCCGCACCGCCAAACTCGCCGTCCAGTTCAAAGGGAGCCGCCCAGAAGTGCCGCTCGCCCGGCGTGGTGACGCTTCCCACCGGGTTCACCGCGACCAGCGCGCCAACCGTGGTGCCATCCTCAAGCACCAGCGACGCCGAGCCAAGGCCCCCCTTCTGCATCGCCGCCAGCGCACCCGTTCCGGCACCGGCAGTGCCCAGATCGAACGCCTGCCCGGCCGCTGCCAGCGCCGCGCGACCCAGAGCGCGGTAGGGGTTCTCGTCCCAGTCCTTGTCACCGTCGTTGAGCAGATCGAACAGGATCGCGCCGGGCACCAGCGGGATCACCGCCCGGCCGACCTGCACGCCACGCCCGGCGGCCCGCAGCCCGTCCATCACGCCCGAGCAGGCATCGAGCCCAAAGGCCGAGCCGCCCGACAACACCAGCGCATCCACCGCCACGGCGGATTTGTCGGGGGCCAGCAGATCCGTCTCGCGCGTGCCCGGTGCGCCGCCCATGACATGCACCCCGGCCACGAACGGCGCGTCGCCGGTCAGCACGGTGACGCCTGATTTCAGCCCCGCATCCTGCGCATTGCCGACCCGCAGACCCGCCACATCGGTGATCAGGTTGCGCGGTCCGGGCTTATATGCAGCGGCCACCGTCAACCTCCATCGCCACACCGGTGATCATCGACGCCTCGTCCGAGCATAGGAAACACGCGGCGTTGCCCATGTCCTCGGCGGTCGAGAACCGGCCCAGCGGGATGGTGGACAGGAATTTCGCGCGGATTTCCGGCGTGTCCTGCCCCATGAAGGACTTGAGCAGCGGGGTCTCTCCGGCCACCGGGTTCAGCGCATTGACCCGGATGCCGAAGGGCGCAAGTTCAACGGCCAGCGAGCGCGTGGCGGTGATCACCCAGCCTTTGGACGCGTTGTACCAGCTCAGGTTCGGGCGCGGCGAGACGCCAGCGGTCGAGGCGATGTTCAGGATATTGCCCGAACGACGCTCTTTGAACCCCGGCACAAAAACCTGCGTCATCAGGTAGATGGCCTTCATGTTGACCGCGACGATGCGGTCAAAGTCAGCCTCGCTCACGGCATCGGTGGGCGTCGGCAAATGCGTGACGCCCGCGTTGTTGACGACGATATCCACCGGCCCGATCGCCAGCGCCGCATCGCGCATCGCTTCAACACTGGCGCGGTCGGCGACGTTGCAGGTCTGCGCCGTGCCGCCGATCTCTTTCGCCACCTCTGCCGCCGCGTCGCCGTTGATGTCGGCGACGATGACATGCGCGCCCTCAGCCGCGAATTTGCGCGCGATCCCGGCACCAAAGCCCGAGCCTGCGCCGGTCACGATCGCGATTTTGCCCTGAAGTCTCATCTTATCACCCATGCCATGCTGCGACTGTCTTGAGTTGCGAGAACCCGTAGAGCGCCTCGAAGCCTTTTTCGCGCCCGTGACCGGATTTTCCAACCCCGCCGAAGGGCAGTTCCACACCGCCCCCGGCACCGTAATTGTTCAAGAACACCTGCCCCGCGTGCAGCGCCTTGGCCAACCGCATCTGCCGCGCACCGTCGCGGGTCCAGACGGCGGCGACCAGCCCGTAGTCGGTGGAATTGGCGATCCGCAGGGCTTCGGCCTCGTCCTCGAACGGGATCAGCACCTGCACGGGGCCAAAGATTTCCTGCTGGGCCAGCGCGTGATCCGAGGGCACCTCGGCAAACAGCGTCGGGCGGACGTAGTGGCCGGCGTTCCCGGCCTCAGGCGTCAGCACGCCCTCGGCGGCGATGGTCAGGTCGGCACCCTTGGCCAGATAGCCTTGCACGATGTCCTTCTGGCGGGCCGAGATCAGCGGACCGACCTTGGGGTCCGACAGCGCCGGACCGACGGTCAGCGCGCCATACGCCTGCGCCATCCGCTCGCGCACCGCGTCATAAACCCCGCGCTGCACCAGAATGCGCGACGAGGCCGAGCAGGTCTGCCCGGCGTTCTGGATGCCCGCGTTGACCAGAAACGGCAGCGCGCGGTCCAGATCGGCGTCGTCAAACACGATCTGCGGCGACTTGCCGCCCAGTTCCAGCGTCACCGGCACGACGTTCTTCGCCGCTGCGGTCTGGATCAGTGACCCAACCCCGACCGAGCCGGTAAACGACACATGCTGGATGCGCGGATGCCCGGCCAGTGCCGCCCCCGCCTCGGCCCCCAGCCCGGTCACCACATTGAGCGCCCCGGCGGGCAGCCCGGCATCGAGCGCCAGTTGCGCGAAGGCCAGCGCGGTCAGGCAGGCCTCTTCGGCGGGTTTGAGCACGCAGGCATTGCCCATCGCCAGCGCCGCCCCGACCGAGCGCCCGATGATCTGCATCGGGTAGTTCCACGGGATGATATGGCCGGTCACGCCATGCGGTTCGCGCAGGGTGTAGACGGTGTAGCCGTCCAGATAGGGGATCGTCTCGCCCATGATCTTGTCGGCGGCCCCGCCGTAGAATTCCATGTAGCGCGCGAGTGCCACCGCATCGGCGCGGGCCTGCGTCAGCGGTTTGCCGACATCGCGGGCCTCCAGCTGCGCCAGTTCCTCGGTCCTGGTCAGGATCAGCTGACCCAGCCGGGTCAGGATGCGCCCGCGCTCCAGCGCCGTCATCCGGCCCCAGTCGCCCGCGCGAGCGGCGTGGGCGGCATCGACAGCCGCGTCGATCTCGCCGGCGCTGCCGCGGGCGATCTCGGTCAGGGTTTCGCCGGTCGAAGGGTCGCTCAATGTCAGGCGTTCAGCGCCCTGCGTCCAGTGCCCGCCGATCAAATGACAGGCAACGGGAATTGCGAAGGATTCAAGAGGCATCGGCGTTCTTCTTCATGTCAGGGAGTTGCGGGGCTGCGGCCAGAAGCGTGCGCGTGTAGGGGTGTTGCGGGTCGGAGAAGACCTGCTCGGTCGGGCCTTGTTCAACGATCTCACCGGCCTGCATGACCATCACCCGGTCGGTGATCGTGCGCACGACGCTCAGATCGTGGCTGATGAACAGATAGCTCAGCGGGCGTTTGCGGCACAGCTCGGCCAGCAGATCCAGCACCTGCGCGCGCACGGACACGTCCAGCGCCGAGACCGCCTCGTCAAACACGATCAGCGCCGGATCGTTGATCAGCGCGCGGGCGATGGCGATGCGCTGGCGCTGCCCGCCCGAGAATTCGTGAATGTATTTGTCGGCATCCGCCGGCGTCAGCCCCACATCCGTCAACGCCTGCGCGATCTTCTGCGTGCGGGCCTCGCCGGTGGGCGGGTCGCTCAGCAGATGGAACGGCTCGGTGATCAGGCGACGGACGCGGTGGCGCGGGTTGAAGCTGCCGTAGGGGTCCTGGAACACCACCTGCATCTGCCGGCGCACGTCCAGATTGGCGCGGCTGTCGGTCCAGACCGGCGCACCGCCCAACGTGATCGAGCCCGATTGCACCGGCTCCAGCCCCAGAATGGCGCGCGTCAGGGTGGATTTGCCGCAACCGGATTCACCGACCAGCCCCAGCCGCTCGCCCCGGTTCAGGGTGAAGGACACGTTCCTGACCGCCTGCATTTCCGGGCGCGGCCCGAACACCCCCTTGCGCGGCTGGCGGTAGCTGCGCACGACGTTCTTCACCTCAAGCAACGCTTGCGGCGGGGGCGCGACGGGCAAGGTGACCTTGTGGGCCGAGGCCGCAAACAGCGCCTTGGTATAGGGGTGCTGCATGGCGCGGAACAGGTCCGCTGTCTTGCCGGTCTCGACCACCCGCCCGTGCTGCATCACCACGATGCGGTCGGCCATATCGGCCACCACCGCAAGGTCATGGGTGATCATCAGCAGGCCCATGCCGAACTCTTGCGTCAGATCCTTGAGCAGGTCGAGGATATGCGCTTGCGTGGTCACATCCAGCGCGGTGGTCGGCTCATCCGCGATCAACAGCTTGGGCCGCAGGGCGATGGCCATGGCGATCACCACCCGCTGCCGCTGGCCGCCCGACAACTCGTGCGGGTAGCGGCCCAGCGGGAATCGGTCCTCGGGCAGGCCGACACGGTTAAGCATCGCGCGGGCCTGTGCCAGCGCGTCGTCCTTGGAGACGCCCTCGTGGATGCGGATCGTCTCGGCGACTTGCGCGCCGATGGTCTGCACCGGGTTCAGCGCGGTCATCGGTTCCTGAAACACCATGCCGATCTGCCGCCCGCGCACCTTGCACATCTCGGCCTCGGACAGCGCCAGCAGATCGGTGCCCTCCAGCAAGATCCGCCCGGTGGTTGTCGCGCGGGCGGGCAGCAGGCCCATCGTGGCGAAAGCGGTCATCGACTTGCCCGAGCCGCTTTCGCCGGTGATGGCGACGATCTCGCCGGGCGCGACGGTCAGCGACACATCGTGCAGAATCGGATAGGTGCCGATCGACAGGGTCAGGTCTTGGATCGAAAGAAGGCTCATGTCCGGGCCACCTGCAAACGGGGGTCGAGCAGGTCGCGCAACCCGTCGCCCATCAGGTTCAGTCCCAGCACCATGAACACGATCGCCAGCCCCGGCATCAGCGCGACATGCGGCGCGATGCTGGCGAGGGTCTGCGCGTCAGCCAGCATCCGGCCCCAGCTGGCAGTCGGCGGCTGCGCGCCAAGGCCGATGTAGCTGAGCGCGGCCTCGGCCAGAATGCCCAGTGAAAACTGGATGGTGCCCTGTACGATCATCAGATTGGCGATGTTGGGCAGGATATGCTCGACCGAAATGCGCGTCGCCGACTTGCCCGACACCCGCGCCGCAAGAATGAAATCGCGCGACCACAGGCTGAGCGCCGCGCCGCGCGTCAGGCGGGCAAAGACAGGGATGTTGAAAATCCCGATCGCGACAATCGCGTTCATCGCGCTTGCGCCAAAAACAGCGGTGATCAGGATGGCGATGACCAGCGAGGGGAAGGCAAAGATCAGGTCGTTGCCGCGCATGATCAGCTCGTCCAGCAGCGACCCGCGCCGCGCGGCTGCCAGCAGCCCCAGCGGCACGCCCAGCCCCATGCCGATACCGACGGCCAGCAAGGCCACGGCAATCGAGGTGCGCGCGCCCATCATGATCATCGACAGGATATCGCGGCCCAGTTGGTCGGTGCCCAGCCAATGCGTCAGGCTCGGGGTCTGCAGGCGCGAGGGGATCGAGAGGGTCTGGATGTCGTAGGGGGTCCAGACAAAGGACAGCAACGCCGCCCCCAGAAACAGGACGGACAGGAAGGTGCCCAAAATCAGGCTGCGTGGCAGGGTCATGAGCGGGTTCTCAGGCGGGGGTCGACCAGCGCATAGGCCAGATCAACCGCGAAATTGACGACAATGACAAGGAACACCAGCAGCATCACCACGCTCTCGACCACGATCAGATCGCGCGACGAGATCGCCTGAAAGATCAGGCGGCCCAGACCGGGCAGGAAGAACACCTGTTCGATGACGATGCCCCCGGCCAGCAGGAACGAGAATTGCAGCCCGATGATGGTCAGCACCGGGATCAGCGCATTACGCACGGCGTGGCGCCAAAGCGCCTGCCGCCGGTTCAGGCCCTTGGCGCGGGCGGTGCGGATGAAATCCTCGTTCAGCATGTCCAGAAGGGACGAGCGCATGACCCGCGCCAGAATGGCAGCCTGCGGCAAGGCAAGCGCGATGGCGGGCAGCAGCAGCGCCTTCAGGCCGGTGAAGAGACCGTTCTCCCAGCCCGGAAAGCCTCCGGCGGAAAACCAGCGCAGTTTGATGGCGAAGATCAGCACAAGGATCATCGCGAACCAGAAGTTCGGCACCGCGACACCGAATTGCGTGGCCCCCATAACCGTCATGTCCCCCGCCCGGCCACGGCGGCTGGCGGCGTAGATCCCGGCGGGAAAGGCGATGAGAATGGTCAGCGTCAAGGCAAACAGCGCCAGCGGGACCGAAACCCAGACCCGGTCAAGGATCATCTGCGACACAGGGGTGCGGTAGGTATACGACTGTCCGAAATCGCCGCTCAGCATGCCAGTGGTCCACGCCAGATAGCGCTCGGGCTTGGACACATCGAGGCCCAGTTCGGTGCGCAGCGCGGCTACGGTGTCGGGCCGGGCGTTGACGCCCAGCATATACGCCGCCGGGTCGCCGGGCACGACCTCGACCACGGCGAAGATCACCATCGAAGCCACGAGCAGGCTCAGGCAAAGCGAGGTCAGTCGACCGATTGTGTATCGGATCATCGCCGGGCAGCTCCAGAGGTGTCAGGCAGGGGGAACGGTGCGGGACGGCAAAGGCGCTGCGCGCCCTGCCCCGGAGGGACGACGCCCGGATCGCTCCGGGCGCCGTCTGTCAACTCACGGCCAGCTGACGCCGGTCAGGTCGATGGCGGCGGTCGGCTGGTTCAGCCACAGCCCTTCGATGCCTGCACGGGCGACCGTCGGCACGGCCAGCTCGAACAGGAAGCCTACCACGTAGTCCTCGGCGATCATCGTCTGCGCTTGAGCCAGCAGGTTTGAGCGTTCCTCGGGATCGGTGGTCGAGGTCAGCGTCGTCATCAGCGCCTGAAAGTCCGGGTTGTCGTACTGGAAATAGTACTCGGGGTTGGCGTAGATGCCGATGTCCATCGGTTCGGTATGGCTGACGATGGTCATGCCGAAGTCATAGCCGCGGAAGGTGTTCTCCAGCCACTGCGCCCATTCCTGGTTCTCGATTTCAGCGTTGATGCCGACCGCACGCAACTGGGACGCGATGATCTCACCACCGCGACGGGCGTAAGAGGGCGGCGGCAGCTTGAGCGTGGTGGTAAACCCATCGGGGAAGCCGGCCTCGGCCAGCAGTTCGCGCGAACGGTCGGGATCATAAGCCGACAGCGCGGTCAGATCGACGTAGTCGGGGTTATGCGGCGCGAAATGCGTGCCGATCGGCGTGCCGATGCCATACATCGCCCCGTCGATGACCGCCTGACGGTCGATGGCATGCGCCACGGCCTCGCGCACCAGCACGTTGTCGAACGGTGCCTGCGCGTTGTTCATCGCCAGAATCGTCTCGCCCTCGGTGTTGCCGACCAGCACCTGGAACCGCGGATCCGCTTCGAACTGCGGCAGGTTTTCGGGGGCCGGGAAGCCGACGAAGACATCGACATCTTCGGCCATCATCGCCGCAAAGGCAGCGGTCGGGTCCGAGATGAAGCGGAAGGTCGCGGATTCCAGCGCGGCGGGCGTGCCCCAGTAGTTGGGGTTGCGCACGATGTCGATGTGATCGCCCTGCACCCAGTTGTCGAACATGAACGCGCCGGTGCCGATGGGATGCGTCGCCGCATCAGCGATGCTCTCGGGTGCCACGATCACCGCGTCACCCCAGGCGAGGTTGAACAGCATCGCGCCATTGGGCTCACCCAGCGTGATCTGCACCGTCAGCGGATCAACCACCGTTACGTCGGTGATCCCGGCGAACAGGGCCTTTTGTGCGTTGGTGCTGTCTTCGGCCCGGGCGCGGTCAAGGCTGAACTTCACATCCTCAGCGTCCATGGTCGAGCCGTCGTGGAAGGTCACGCCCGACCGCAGGTGGAAGGTGTAGACCAACCCGTCGTCGGAAATCTCCCAGCTCTCGGCCAGACCGGGAACCACCGAGCCATCCGACATGAAGCGCGTGAGCCCTTCAAAGATGTTCGAATACACGACCGAGTCGACGGCCTGCGCAGCCCCGGCGGTCGGATCAAGGTTTGGCGGCTCAAGCTGCATCGCCACGCGGATATTGGTCTGGTCGGCCGCCGCAGCGGTCGCGAACAGGGCCGTTGAACTGGCCAGGATAAGCGCCGTCAGATGTTTCATCAGTTGGTCTCCCCGTTTGTAGTATCAGGCAGAAGCAGCGACACGAGGCTTTGAGCCATGACCGCCGCACTGTCCATCATATCGTCAACGCCGACATATTCGTCTGGTTTGTGCGCAAGTTCCAGCAGTCCCGGCCCATACGCAACGCAGTTTTTCAGTTTGCCGATACGATCGATGTGCTTTTGGTCGTAACTCCCGGGGGACGCTACGAATTCTGCGGTCTTGCCCATCACCGATTCAATGGCTGCGGCCACGGTGCGCGCAATCGGCGCGTCACGGTCGGTCATCGAGGGGATGACATGGTTCAGCTCTTTCATCGCATAGTCAAAGTTCGGCCGGTCGCGTTTCAGCCCGTCCAGCAGATCGGTGATCTCGGCCTGAACGCTGTCGCGGGTTTCTTCGACAAGATAGCGCCGGTCGATCACGATCCGGCAGCTGTCAGGTACGCAATGCGAGGGAAGCGCGGTCGAGCCGGGCTGTTGCTCGGGCTGGCCACCGTGGATCGAGTTGATGTTCATCGTTGACGAGCGCGCACCTTCGGGCACCACGGGCATATCGGTGCGCCGCGCTGCCATCGCCGGGAAAAGCCTGTCTTCGAACACGTCGAGCACCGCGCCCATGTGGCGCACGGCGCAGTCGCCCAGGAACGGCATCGAGCCATGGGCGATCTCGCCGAAGGTTTCGATCTCGGCCCACCAGCCTCCACGGTGGCCCAAACAGACGCGATCCTTTTGAAGCGGCTCGGGGATGATCACGTGCTGGACCCGCTCAGGCGAGAAGAACCCCTTCTCGGCCAGATAGGCCACGCCGCCATAGCCGCCCGATTCCTCGTCGGCCGTGCCCGAAATCTCGATCGCGCCCGCGAAATCGGGGAAGATTTCCAAAAACGCCTCGACCGCGACGATCGAAGCAGCCAGCCCGCCCTTCATGTCGCAAGCGCCCCGGCCATAGATCTTGCCGTCGCGCAGCAAGCCGCCGAACGGGTCCACCGTCCAGCCTGCGCCCACATCCACCACGTCGATATGGCTGGTGAAATGCACGCAATCGCCGGGCATCTTCCCTTCGCGCCGCGACACGACGTTCCAGCGCGGGTAGGCGTCGCAGTCGCCCGGCGTGCCATAGGCCCGGATCAGCTGCGTCTCGAACCCCATGCGGCGCAGGCGACGGTCGAGATACTCGCAGATATCGCGATAATTCTCGCCCGGCGGGTTCAGCGTCGGAATGCGGATCAGATCCTGCGTCAGGGCGATCAGGTCGTCGCGCCGCGCATGAAGGGCTTCGGTCAGGGCGGCGTGCTGCGTTTGGGGCATGACAGGGTTCTCCATCCGCGCAGATTGGCGCGAGACAAATACGGTATCAATACCGTATGAATACGGCATGGATACCCCGCCCCCCGATCTCGCCCGCCTCGCCTATGATTCTGCCCCCACCGGCATCGTGCTGACCGAACAGCGCGTGATCCGCACCTGCAACGCGACCTTCGCCCAACTGCTGGGTTACCAGGTGGACGAGCTGGTCGGGCAATCGTTCCGTGTCCTCTATGGGTCGGATGAAGAATTCGAGGATATTCGCGACATCGGCCTGATCCTGTTGCAGCAGACCGGGCAATACATTGATGAACGGCTGGTGCGGCACCGGGCGGGGCATGGCATCTGGTGCCGGTTTCGCGCCCGCACGCTGGTGCCGCAGGCACCGCTGGAACGCGTGGTGATGAGCTTTGCACCGATCAACGACGCCGAGCCGATCACCCTGTCCAAACGCGAACGTCAGGTGCTGGAGCTGATGAACCGCCGCCTGACCAGCAAGGAGATCGCCAAACAACTGGGCCTGAGCCCGCGCACCATCGACGATGTGCGCAGCCGGTTGATCAAACGATTCGGCGTGCGCCGCGCGCAGGATCTGCTGGGTCGGTTAAGCGGGCGTCAGGGCTGAGCATGGGGCCGCCGCCGCTGGCTGGACACTATGCCGTGTGTCGCCGCTTGCGCATCTGCTTGACGATGTTCAGCTGATGGATCTGGCTGGTTCCTTCGTACAGTCGGAACAGCCGGACATCGCGGTAGTACCGCTCGATGGTCGACGCATTGGCGACATAGCCCGCGCCGCCGAACACCTGCACGCAGCGGTCCGCGATGCGCCCACACGCTTCCGAGGCGAAGTACTTGCAGATCGACGCCTCGAGCGCGATATCCTTGCCGTCATCGCGCGCCCGCGCGGTCTGCAGGATCAGCGCGCGCGCCGCTTCGATCTCGGTCTGACAATCGGCGAGCAGCGCGGCGACAAGCTGGAAGTCGATGATCGCCTGCCCCGACTGACGGCGCGTTTCGGCGTGGTCCATCGCCAGATCCAGCATGCGGATCGCGGGGCCAGTGCACAGCGCCGCCAGATGGACGCGCTGCTTGTTGAGCACCTTCATCGCGGTGCGAAACCCCTGCCCTTCCAGCCCGCCGATGACAGCGCTGGCGGGTACACGGACGTCTTCAAGCAGCACCTCGCCCACCGGCGAGCCGCGCTGCCCCATCATCGTGTAGGGCGCGGAGGTGGACAGGCCCGGCTCTCCCCGCTCAACCAGAAACGCCGAAACGCCGCGCGCGCCCTTGCTGTCGGGATCGGTGCGGGCGAAGACGGTGAACAGGCCCGCAATCGGCGCGTTGGTGATATAGCATTTGCGGCCGTTGAGGATGTAGTCATCGCCATCCCTGCGGGCCGAGGTGGTGAGCGAACTGGCATCGGACCCGGCGTCCGGTTCCGTCAGCGCGAACGAGCCGGTGATTTCGCCGCGCGCCAGTCGCGGCAGGTAGTCGGCCTTTTGCGCCTCGGTCCCATCGGCAACCAGCGCTTCCGAACCGATGCCGGTGTTGGTGCCGACCCGCGCGCGAAAGGCCACCGCGCATTGCGACAACTCCATCGCGCCCAGCACCAACTCCTCGGTGGTGAACCCTGCCCCGCCATAGGCCTGCGGGATCGACCAGCCGAAAAAGCCGCGCGCGGCCATGTCGGCGACGATCTCGGCGGGAACCTCGTCGGTTTCGGCCACGCGGTCCTCGGCCGGATGTGCCACCGCGCGCACCCAGTCGTGGACATCGCCCAGAAGAGCGTCGAGCCGGTTCTGATCGCGGATCATCGCTTAATCCCGTCCTGTCTTGCTGAAATCCGGGCGGCGTTTTTCAAGGAACGCAGCCAGCCCCTCGCCCGCCTCACGGCCATAGCGCGCGGCGTTGATGCCCCGGCCCTCGATATCGACCTGCTGGGCCAAGGCGTTCTGCGGCGCGCTGGCGAGTTGGGATTTGATCGTTTCAATCGCCGCACTGGCCCCGGCGGCGAGCGCCTCGGCCAATTCCAAGGCCGCAGAGAGCGCGCCGCCCGCGTCGGCCACCACATTGACCACACCGGCGGCGTGCAACCGCTCGGCACTCACCGGGCGACCCAGCATGCACAGCTCGGATGCCAGCTGGCGCGGCAAGGCCTCGCGCAGGAAATGGGTGGTGCCGCCGTCCGGCGTCAGCCCGATCTTCACGTAAGCGACGGTGAATTTCGCCCCGGCCGAGGCGGTAACCATGTCACACGACAGCGCCACCGCGACACCGAGGCCCGCCGCCCCACCCTCGACCGCCGCGATCAGCGGCGTCGGGCAGGCACGGATCGCCAAGATCATCGCCGCCAGCGCGTCGGTGTTGCGACTGACCTCGGACAGCGGCAACTGGCGGCTTTCCTGCAGCGCGGCGACATTGCCGCCCGAGGAAAAGAACCCCTGCGCCCCGGTCAGGACGATGGCGCGCACCGCCCTGTCCTTTCCTGCGTCGATCACGGCGGCGGTCAGCGCCTCATACTGCGGGCGGCTGATCGAGTTGCGCGAACTGGGGCCATCCATGGTCAGGATACGGACCGCGCCGCGCGTCTCGATACGGATTTCGGTGGTGCTTGTCATGTTGCCCTCGTCACACGATGCCATTGGCGCGCAGACCGGCGACCTGCTCGGCGGTCAGGCCAAGATCTCGGAAGATCGCCTCATTATCCGCGCCCAGCGACTTGGCCGCCCAGCGGATCTTGCCCGGATTGCGCGTCAGGCGCGGTACCACGTTCTGCATCCGGACGGTGCCGAAATCCTCATCCGCCACCGGGGTGATCGCCTCGCGGTCCTGCATCTGGGCGTCGGCAAAGATCTGCTCGACCGAATAGATCGGCCCGATGGCCCCGTTCTCGCGGGTAAAATCGGCCAGCACCTGCTCCAGCGTGTGGCTCTCCATATAGGCGCGAAACACGCCATCCAGCTCCTCGCGATAGCGCATGCGGTCGCGGTTGGTCTTGAAGCGGGGATCGTCGATCAGATCGCTGCGCCCAATGGCGCGCATGTTGGCCGCCGACATGGAGTCGGTCGAGCCGGTCACGGTGACATACCGCCCGTCACCCGTGCGAAACACATTCGCCGGGGCGGTGTACTGGTTGTTGTTGCCGTCGCGCTCGCGCACCTGACCCAGTTGATCGTATTCAATTGCCAGATTTTCCAGCAGCCGGAAGGTCGCCTCGGTCAGCGCAAGGTCGATCTCCTCACCCTGCGTGCCATTGCGCGCGATGCCCAGCAGCGCGGCGCAGATCGAGAACGCGCCGAACAGACCGCCGATGGCGTCGGCAATCGGATAGCCCGGATGCACCGGATCGCCGTCCTTGGTGCCGGTGATATGGGTCAGCCCGCCCATCGCCTCGAAGATCCGGGCAAAGCCGCCCTGTTTCGACGTGGGCCCGGTCTGGCCGAAGGCCGAGACGCGCAGGATCACCAGCCTGGGGTTGATCTGCCACAGCGTCTCGCGGTCCAGCCCCCATTTCGCCAAGGTGCCGGGGCGGAAGTTTTCCACCAGAACATCGCTCTGCGCGATGATCTGCTTGATGACTGCCAGCCCCTCGGGCTGGCGCAGATCCAGCGTGCCATAGCGTTTGCCGCGGTTGGTGACTTTCCACCACAGCGGCTTGTTGTCGCGAAACGGCGGGAAATTGCGCAGCCCGTCGCCGCGACCGGGGATCTCCAGCTTGGTGACATCCGCGCCGAAATCGGCCAGCAGCGAGGCGGCGAAGGGGGCCGCGATGATCGTCGCAATGTCGAGAACCTTGAGCCCGGCAAGCGGGCCGAACGGGGCGTCGGGAGCGGTCATAGGGAAATCCTTGCTGGAAAGCGCGTCTCCGGGATGCCGGTCGCGCCAGTGCCGTCGATGGCGAACAGGTGCCCGCCGTCGGGATGCTTTGACACCGCACGCCCGGTGCCGGAATCGCGGATCGAGGTCACGAACAGCGTGCCGCTGTCCGCGCCGCCGAAGGCCAGGCTTGAGGGCAGATCGACAGGGGCTTTGAAGCGGTGCAACAACCGTCCGTCCGGCGCAAAGCAGCCGATCTCGGCGCTGTGGATCATCGCGGCCCACAGGTTGCCGTCGCGGTCCACGGTCTGCCCGTCGACACCCGAACCCAACGGTGCCGTATCGGCCAGCACGCGTGGTTCCGACGCCTCGCCGCTGGCAGGGTCATAGTCACAGGCATAGGTTTTGCGCGCGGGCGTGTCGGTGAAATAGAGCGTCGCGCCATCGGGGCTGAAACAGACGCCGTTGCCGATGCGGATGCCGCTGGCAAGGATACGCTGCCGCCCGTCCGCGCTGAGCTGATGCACGGCCCCCAGCGGCGCGCCCGAGCGCCCCATCCCGACGCAAAGGAACCGCCCTTGCCGGTCGGTTGCCCCATCGTTCAGCCGCATCGCGGGATCGGCCCCGGCAAGGGTCAGCAGGATCTGCGCCGCCCCGGCAGTCGGATCGACCAGCAAGAATGCATGATCGCGCGCCACCAGAAGCTGCCCGGCTTCGGCCAGCGCCAGCGACCCGATATGCCCGCCGATCCGCACAGCCTCGGCTTCGGGCCGGGTCGGATGGTGGCAGCGGATCTCGCCCGCCACCCCGTCGATCCACCACAGGCACCCGCCCTCGGCGTCCCACACCGGGCTCTCGCCCAGCGCGGCGGGGCGCTCAGACAGGCGGGTGGCGGTCAGGCTATCCGCAAGCCGCTTTTGCGCCTGCTCAGGCATTCCTGACCTCACGGCGGGCGCGCATCTTGCCCCGGATATTCGCCGCGACCGCAACGAGGATGATTGCGATCAGGATCGTCATGATCGTCCCGGCAATCGGGCGTTCAAAGAACGTGCCCAGATCACCATTGGCGACGATCAGCGAGCGGCGGAAGAACTGCTCGATCATCGGTCCAAGCACAAAGCCCAGCAGCAACGGCGCCACCTCGAATTTCAGCGCCTTCATGCCCACGCCGAGGAAGCCGAAGGCGACCAGAATGGCGATGTCCATGACCTGATAATGCACGCTGTAGATGCCGATACAGGTGAAGGCGACGATCACCGGGAACAACAGATTGTAAGGGATCTTCAGCAACTTGACCCAAAGACCCACCATCGGCAGGTTCAGCACCAGCAGCATGAAGTTGCCGATGATGAAACTGACGATCAGCCCCCAGAACAGATCAGGATTGGACTGGATCACGTTCGGCCCCGGAATGATGCCGTGGATCATCATCACGCCCAGCATGATCGCCATCACCGGATCGCCCGGAATGCCCAGGCTCAGCGTCGGGATGAACGCCGCCTGAACCGAGGCATTGTTGGCCGCCTCGGGCGCGGCGACGCCTTCGATTGCGCCATGACCGAACTCTTCGGGATGTTTGCTGACTTTGCGCTCGACCGCGTAGGACACGAAAGTCGCCACCAGCCCGCCGGTGCCCGGCAACGCGCCAAAGAACGAGCCGATGGCCGATCCACGCACCATCGGCAGGGCCGAACGGCGCCAGTCCTCGCGCGTGGGCATCATGTCGCGCATGCGGATCTTGCCCTCTTGCACCTTGGGCAGCTCAGAGCGGCCCGCGTTGGCGATGATCTCGGGCAGGCCGAACAGGCCGATGGCCACGGCGACCAGCGGCAGGCCGTCGTAGAACTCGGTCATGCCAAAGGTGAAGCGCCCGACGCCGCTGTTCAGGTCCAGCCCGATCAGCCCCAGCGCCAGGCCAAGCGTCACCGACACCAGCGATCGGATCGAGCGCCCGGTGCCGATCACCGCCGCCGCAACCAGCCCCAGCGACATCAGCGCGACGTATTCCTGCGGCCCGAACTGCAGGGCCACGCGCGCCAGCGGCACCGAAAAGCCGACCAGCAGCACAACGCCGAACATGGTGCCGACAAAGGAGGCGATGGCCTTCATGAACAACGCAGGTCCGGCACGGCCGGCTTGCGCCATGGGATAGCCTTCGATCCCGGTCACCGCACTGGTGGCCGTGCCCGGCAGGTTCATCAGGATTGCCGCCGTCGAGCCGCCGAAATCAGCGCCATAATAGATCCCGGCCAGCATGATCAGCCCGAAGGTCGGATCAATGTGGAAGGTGATCGGCATCAACATGGCCAGCGTGGCCATGATGCCGATGCCGGGCAGCACGCCGACCAGCGTGCCAAGGAACACGCCGATGAAGCAATACATCAGCCCTTCCCACGACGCGGCGACGCTCAGCCCCAGCGCAATATCGGAAATAAGCGATGACATCTCAGTAAGCCCTCATCTGCAAGCCAAGCCCGACGCGGAAAATCAGCACGCAGACAACCGCCGTGCAGACCGCAAGGATCAGCGCCAGCGGCCATTTGGTGTTCGGGTTGGCTAGCGCGGCCAGAAACACCGCCGATGTCACCGACACCAGCAAACCCAGCGACTCGATGGTCAGCGCGAAGGCCCCGAACGCGGCGGTCAGAAACAGCACACCGCGCACCTGCCCCCGCTCGAGCGAGAACAGCCTTTCGCTGCGTTGTGCCGTCAGCAGCATGATCACGGCCAGCACCAGCATGGTGCCGCCGATAATGGCGGGAAAATACCCCGGCCCCATGCTGCGCAAGGTGCCAAGTCGATAACTCATCGACTCGATGACGATGAACAGCCCGATGCCGCCGGTTACGAACGCGGCGATCAGATCCTCCGCCCGGTCCTTCAGATAGTGCATGAACCCCTCCCTAGAGCACGACGCAGTCGTATCAGTGTTGACCGCTGCCTGCGGTCCTGCTGCCAGCCCGGATGGACTGGCCGGTTATAATCCCGGCGCCAGCTCCCGACAGGAAACGGCACAGGGACGCAAGGTCTGTGGTGTCATCGCCGTCCCAGCGGACGCAGTTGACGCGCAGCCCGGCGGGGGCAAATTCCAGCGCCAGCGTTCGGGCCAGCATGCCCAGCGCGGCGCTGGTTGCCTGTTCGGCTGGCGTTGTGCCCACCGGGGTCACGAACAGCAGCGAGAACGCAGCAGTGCGCCCGCTATGCGCGGCGCAGGCCTGCGCCATCTGCCGCGCGGCGGACAGTTGGTCCGATACCGGGGCCAACCCGGCCAGCGCGCGCGCGTCAATGACCGAGCCAAGCGCGGTCTGCGCGCTCAGACCCTCGGGTCCGTCCAGTGCCGCCTGCCCGTCCAGCAGCGCCAATGGCCCGGCCAAAAGATCGGCCCCGGCCAGCCCCTGCCCCGCCGCCGGTGCCGTGCCCGCGACCGGCGTGCCAGCCGAGCTGCCGCCATCCACCACCAGCACCCGCCCGGTCAGCGCGCGGCCTGCGGCACTGGCGCAAAACGCCACCGCATGGGCGATATCCTCGGGCTCGGCGATCCGCCCCAGCGGTATGGCCCGCGCCACGGCGGCCAGATCGACGCGTCCCTCGGCCTCAAGCTGTGAGACCAGCGGCGTGCGCGTATACCCCGGCGCGACCGCGCTCACCGAGATCCCCAAGGGCGCGCACTCCTGCGCCATCGCCTTGGTCAGTGCGGCGATGCCTGCCTTGGTCGCGCTATACGGCCCGCGCAGGGCAAGCGGCCGGTAGGACGCGCCCGAGGCAAGGTTCACGAGGCTGCCGCCTTTGGGCAAAAGTCCGATCGCCGCGGCGCTCAGCCGCTCGACCGCCGTCAGGTTCAGCGCAATCAGCCGCTCGAAGGCGTCTTGCGGCAGGTCCACCAGACTGCGCCCGCTGGTGTCGGTCATCCCGGCGTTGTTGACCACGCAATCCAGACGCCCCAATGCCTGCGCCGCGCGTGCGGGCAAGCCGGCAGCAACCACAGGATCGGTCAGATCCGCGCCAAGGCCCACATGCCCGTCACCCAACAACCGGGCTTGCGCCTGCGCCGCCGCAGCGTCCAGATCGGCCAGCGCGACGCGATAGCCGTCCTGCGCCAGCCGTCGACAAATCGCCCAGCCGATGCCGCCGGTTGCGCCGGTGACAAGGACGGTGCGGTGCTGCATGGGGGATGTCATGCCCGACCTCAGGTGATCGCGATGCCGATGCCGCCGTCGGTCGACAGCACCTGCCCGGTGACGAACCCGCTGTCCTCGCCCAGCAGATAGCCGATGGCGCGGGCGATATCCTCGACCGTGCCCAGACGGCCCAGCGGGGTCTGCGCGATGCGCTTGGCGTCGCGCTCGGCGTTGCGGTGCTTGGCGGTGCCTTCGGTGGGAATGGCGGACGGGGCCACGGCATTGACGCGGATCCCCTTGGGGCCGAGCTCAACGGCAGCCGCGCGGGTCATCCCCATCACACCCGATTTGATCGCGCTGTAGACCAGCGAGTTCGGGGCCGAACGGAACCCGGCCGCCGAGGCCACGTTGACGATAGCGCCGCCGCGCTCGGCGTCCATCACCGCCGCTGCGGCCTGAATCGCCCAGATGATCCCGGTGAAGCCGACGTTCAGCATGCGGTCCACGGTTTCCGGGGCGATGTCTGGGATCGCCTGATACCGCACCCAGGCAGCGTTGTTGACCAACCCGTCCAGACGCCCGGTTTCCTGCATCACGGTGTCAATGGCCGCACCGATCCCCTCGCGGGTGCCGACGTTCTGCACGACCGCAAAGGCCTGCCCCCCGGCTGCACGGATTTCCGCGACGACCTCGGCGGCGAAGTCGTCTTTCAGGTCATTGACGCCAACGGTCCAGCCGCGGGACGCCGCCAGCAGAGCCGTGGCGCGGCCGATGCCGTGACCGGCACCGGTGATGAGAAGGGATTTTTGCTCAGCGGGCATCGGCGATGTCTCCATACCATTCGTTGTCTGTGGACCCGAGCACCGCATCCGCGATCTCGTCGAGGCGCTCTCGCGCGGCCCCTTGATGCGCCAGTGCGCGCATCCGGCGCAGGTGCCGGTGCAGCGGCACATCCCAGGTGAACCCCATGCCGCCCAGCACCTGAATGGCGCTTTCCGCGACCGAAGGTCCGGCCTGCGCCGCCCAGCACCACAGCGCGTCACGCGCCATCCCGGCCCCTTCGCGCGGGGCGGTCAGCGCCCGCGCCAGCCCGCTGCGCAGGGTCTCGGCGACCACGGCGTCGCGCGACATCCGGTGCCGAAGCGCCTGATTTGCCGACAAAAGCTTGCCGAACTGCACCCGGTCCTGCGCATAGTCCGACGCCAGGCCAAGGCAGGCCGACACAGACCCCAGAACCACCGCCGTGCGCAGGAATTGCGCCTCGGCCTTCAGGGTGGCCACCAGGGCCGCGCTCAGCACGATGCCTTGCGGCGGTGCGGACAGGCGCAGTGTCGCTTCGGGCACATCAAGGTCGAATTCCGGTGCTGCGTCGACGCTGACCTGATCGTCGGTTGCAACCAGCACCGCGCGGCCATCCGCCAAGAATACCAGCACCTGCGCCGCCTCGTGCGCCAGCGGCGCACGACCGACGACGCCGTCGTCACCGAAGCCCGCCCAGGCGATGCTGGCGATCACGCTGCCCTCGCACAGTGCCGTCGCCATGTCGGGCGCTACACCGGCCAGCGCGCGGGCCAGCACCATCGTCTCGATCAGCGGATAGGCCAGCAGGCCCTTGCCCGCAGCGCTGGCAATCGGCACGCCAAAACGCATCGACAGGCCAAGCCCGCCGCAGTCGTCGGGCGCCAGAACGCCCAGCAGCCCGGCCTCGGCCAACAGCTGCGCGCGCTCGGCGGTTGTGCCCGCCTTGGCGCAGGCCTCGACGGCCATGAGGGCCGTCGCCTCGAAATCCGCGGGTTTTAGGTCATCATACATGGATCAGGCCACCTTCTTGAGATGGAGGATGCGGTTGGCAATGATGTCGAGCTGGATCTCGGTCGTGCCGGCGTAGATCGTCTCGGCCCGGCTTGACAGGTAGGCCTCCTGCATCCGCGCCTGCACGTCGCGCAGCGGGCCGTCGACCCCCGGCGCAAAGCGCGAGACGATGTCAAAGGCCAGACGCGTGAAGCGCTGATGCGCCTCGGACCAGAAGAATTTGGGGAAACTGCCGCGCGGGCCGATTTCCTCACCGGCCAGCAGGCTGTCGACCAGCGTTTCGACATGGCCCTTGAGCAGCTCGATCTCGGTGCGGATCTCGGCCAGCTCGCGGGCGTGGGATTTCAGGACCGCATAGGCAGCCTTGTCGCTGCGACAGACCGCAACCAGATGCTCAAGCTCGCTTTGAAAGCGCCAGGGCCGGTACATGCGGTTCGTGGCGCGCTCAATGGACAAGACACGCGTTGCCGCCGCCCAGCCTTCATCCGGCGTGCCCAGCATGTTCGCCTCATCGACGATCACATCGGAAAAGAACACTTCGCAGAACGAGCGCGCGCCATCAATCGAGCGGATCTCGCGCACGCTGACGCCGGGGCTGTCCATCGGCACGGCGAACATGACCAGACCGCGATGACGATCCTGCACGCTGCCGGTGCGCGCCAGCAGCAGGCAGCGCTGCGACTTGGAGGCACCCGAGGTCCAGATCTTCTGCCCATTAACGCGCCAGCCGTCCGCCGTGGCTTCAGCCTTGGTGCGCAGCGCGGCCAGATCCGAGCCCGCGCCGGGTTCGGAAAAGCCCTGACACCAGATGGTCTGCATGTTCAGGATCTCGGGCAGGTACTCGGCCTGCTGCGCCGGCGTCCCGACGGCCATGATGATCGGCCCGGCCAGTTCCTTGCCGATGGAGTTGACCGAATTGGGCACCGGCGCGCGCCCGATCTCGCGGTTTGCCTCAAGATGTTCGCGCAGGGTCAGCCCGTGGCCGCCATAGGCCTTGGGCCAGGTGATCCCGGCCAGTCCGGCCTTGTGCATCTCGGCCTCGAACGCGACCCGCTCGGCCAGCGATGCAGGCTCGCTCAACGCGCGGTCGGTGCGCAGGGCGTCGGTGAGGTTGTCGTGCAGCCAGGCACGGGCACGGGCCGCATAGGCGCCGGGCGTGAAAGCGTCCGCTGGGGCTGTGGGCGTCATTGGGCGGCCTCTTGCTGGGCGGTCTGGTGCGGGATGATCAGCGCGTCGAGCGCAAGCACGCCCTGCCCGTCATCCCGGACCAGCACGGGATTGATGTCGATTTCGGCCACGTCCTGCGCGTGGCGCACGGCAAAGCGCGACAGCGCGGCGATGGCCGTGCAGAGCGCGGCCTTGTCAGCCGGGGCGCGGCCGCGCGCACCATCGAGCAGCGGATAGGCGCGCAGTTCGCGCAGCATCTCGGCCGCCTCGGCTTCGGTCACCGGAGCCAGCCGCAGGGCCGTGTCCTTGAAGATTTCGGCAAACACCCCGCCCAGACCGACCATGACCGCCGGGCCAAAGATCGGATCGGTCACGGTGCCAAGGATCATCTCGGTCCCGCCGTTGATCATTGGCGCGACCAGCACGCCGTCGAACGCGGCGTCGGGCGCGTGGCGCGCCACGGCGTCGCGGATGCGCGTGTAGGCGGAAGCAGCGCCTGAGGGGTCAATGCCCAGCTCGACCCCGCCGATATCGCTTTTGTGCTGGATGTCTGGCGACAGAACCTTCATCGCGACCAGCCCGCCGATCCTGCTGGCAGCGTCCGTCGCGTCGCTGGCCGAGGTGACGGTGATCTCATTCGCGAAGGTCAGGCCCGCGTCGGTCAGCACCGCCTTAGCCGATGCCTCGTTGCGCGTGGCACCGGCGGGCAGCGGGGCCGCAGGAATGGACGGCAGCGCGGTCGCCCCCGCCGCGCGGATCGCCTCGACCTTGGCAAGGGCGGCGATCCCGCCCATCGCGGCGTCGATGGTCGGAAAACAGGCGATGCCGAAGCTGCGCAGCTCGGCGATGGCGTCGCTGGGGCCGGACAGGCAGGCGACCAGCGTCTTGCCCGGATGGCGGGCCGTGACCCGTGACAGCGCTTGGGTAAAGACCGTGCGCAGACGGGGAATTTCCATGCCCAGCGCCAGCATCAGACAGACCGTGCTGTTTGCCTCATCCGCCAGCGCGGCATCGACCAGCTTTTCCAGAATGTCGGGACTGGCGGACATCTGCGCCGTCGCATCGACCGGGTTCGCCGTTGCCGCCAAAGGCAAAGCCGCCCGGATGCGCGCCTGCGTGGCGGCGGTCAACGGGTTCACGCCCACGCCGTGTTGCGCCGCCGCATCGGCCATCATGATGCCGAACCCGCCCGAGGCAGCGATCATCGCCGCCGACGGGGCCGTGCCGACGCTGCGCGTCCCGATAGCTTCGACCGCAGCGCCGACCTGCACCAGTTCTTCAAGCGAGCGCACCCGCACCGCGCCGTGACGCAGGAACACCGCGTCAAACACCCGGTCGCTGCCCGCCAGCCCGCCGGTATGCGACTGCGCCGCTTTCTGGCCCGCCTCGGAAGTGCCGATCTTGAGCACGATCACCGGCTTGCCCGCATCCCGCGCGCGGTCAAGCGCCCGCGTCAGGCGCGGGGCATCGCGGCAGGTTTCGATACAGCACAGGATGACGCTGGTTTCCTCGTCGGTCGCCAGCCATTCAAGCGCATCGGCGGCTTGCAGATCGGCCTCGTTCCCCGTCGCGATGAACCGCGCAAGGCCCGCACCGCTGTCCTTGAGCTGGCGCAGGGCCGCGCTGCCGATATTGCCGCTTTGCGAGACGATGGAGACGCCGCCGGTCTTGGGCATCTCGTTTTCCAGCGCGACCGAGAAGGTGCCGATGGCCCGCTCGCGCACGCTGAGCGCGCCAAGGCAGTTCGGCCCCAGAATGCGCATACCCGTCTCGCGGGCGAGCGCCGTCAGACGGTCCTGCCGCGCCGCACCCTCGGGGCCGCTTTCCGCAAACCCGGCGCTCAGCACGATAGCCGCCCCTGCCCCTTTGGCGGCTGCTGCCTCAAGTGCTGCGACAGCGCCCGCGCCGGGGACAGCAACCAGCACAAGGTCGGGCACGCCGGGCAGGTCATCGACCGACGCAAAGGCAGGCAGGCCCTGCACGACATCCGCTTTGGGATTGATCGGCCAGATCGCCCCGGCATAGCCGTATTTGAGCAGCATGTGCATCGGACGGCCGCCGGTCTTCGTCGGCTCGGAGGATGCGCCGACAATGGCGATGGAGCGCGGCGAGAACAGCGCGTTCAGGCCCTTTGCGGGCGACGTCATGTCCATCTCAGCGCCCCTTGAACACCGGATCGCGCTTTTCAAGAAAGGCCATGCGGGCTTCCTTGGCATCCTCGGTCTTGGACAGCGCCATCGTGTAGTTCTGCTCAAGCCGATAGGCGTCGCGCTGGGGCATGTTCTCGACCATATTCGCGGCCTGCTTGGCGTAGGTGATCGCCAGCGGCGCCTTCTGGGCGATTTCCTGCGCCAGTTCCATCGCGGTGGGCAAAAGCGCCTCGGGCGTGGTGACCTTTTCAATCACCGAGCGGGCGAGCAACTCGTCAGCGGTCAGGCGCACACCGGAAAAGAACATCCGGCGGGTGGTCGAGCGCCCGAACAGCGAATGCAGCATCGACGCGCCCCCGGCGAGGCCGACGTTGATCTCGGGCATGCCGAACACAGCGTTGTCCGAAGCATAGAAGATGTCGCACGAGGCCATCAGCCCCAGACCCGCACCCAGCGCCGGGCCGTTGACCGCAGCGATCACCGGCTTGGCGCATTCGCGGATGGCATTGCCGGTTTCGCGGGTGATTCGGTTGTGTTCGAGAAAGTCGCCGGGCTTGTCGGCGTCCGGGCGATCCTTGAGATCGGCCCCGGCGCAGAACATCTTGCCGCTGCCGGTCAGGACCGCGCAACGCACGTCATCGCTTTGGGAAATCGCGTCGAAGACCTCGACCAGTTCATAGCGGGTGGCCCGGTCCAATGCGTTCACCGGCGGCCGGTCAAGCGTCACAAGCGCCACCATGCCCTGCAGCTCTACGCGCACATTCTTCTTGTCAAACACGGTCGATTCCCCCTCCGAAGCGCCCTGACCGATCGGTCAGTCAGCCTCACGCTAGCAAGAGTTGCCACAGCCCACAATGACTTTTTGCCGGAAAATCCCCCCTTGACTGACCGGTCGGTCAGTGCCTAGGCTGAAGACACGCATGGCTTTGCCGGCCGCGCGACGTTCAGGGAGGAACAGCACCATGATGACGATGAACCGCAGGGGTGTGCTTGCCGCAGCAGGGCTTGCACTGACCACCGCACTGACACCGGTCGCAACATTCGCGCAATCGGGTGCGCCGATCACCCTTATCGTGCCCTATGGCGGCGGCGGGCTGATCGACGGGCTGGTGCGCGAGATCGCCGATTCGATGTCGCAAACCCTTGGCCAGCCGGTGCTTGTCGAGAACAAGCCGGGTGCCAATGGCATCATCGGCGCCACCCTTGCGGCCCATGCCGCGCCCGATGGCCTGACCTATTTCGTCGGCGCAACCGGCCCGCTGTCGCTGAACGTGCTGCTGCGCGACGGCCTTGATTACAGCATGGACAGCTTTGCGCCGGTCGGCACGATGATGAGCGGACCGCTGACGATCTCTGTCCCCGCGTCGATGGGCGGCGAGGATATCGACGGTCTGGTGGCCTATGCCCACGAGCGCGGCACGCCGCTGCGCTACGCAACGCTGGGACCGGGCAGCGTGACCCATCTGTTCGGCATGGTCTTGCAGGACCGGTTGGGCGTCGACATGGTTGACGTCGCCTATGACAACAACCCCTCGGCGATTACCGACCTGATCGGCGGGCAGAATGACCTGAACTTCTCGACGCCGATCTCGCTGGTCGCGCATCAGGAGTCGGGCGATCTGGTGATGCTGGCGATTTCCTCGCCCGAGCGCCACCCGCGCTTCCCCGACCTGCCGACCACGACCGAGCTTGGCTACCCTGAGCTGGTGTCTTCGTTCTGGTTCGGCCTTCTGGCCCCGACCGGCACGCCCGACAGCGACATCACCCGTGTCAGCGAAGCGCTGCAAACCGCGTTGAACAGCGCGGATCTGCAAGAACGCATGAACAACGTCGGCATGACGCCCGAAGTTGGCGGCGCCGATGCGATGCAGGCTCAACTGGACTGGGACATGGACTTCTGGGGGGGCGTGATTACCCGGAACAACATCCGTCTCGAGTAAGCCTCAGGTTTACGCCGACGCAAAGGCCCCGTCGCAAGACGGGGCCTTTTGCCATGCGCTTGAGCTGCGAACACTCAGCTTTTCAGTCCGTTCAGGATAATATCGGCGTACTGGCTGACGATGTCTTCAGCGCTCAGGCTTTTCGCCGGGTCGAACCAGCGCTGCATCCAGTTGATGCCTGACAGGATCAAACGCCCCGCCGCCGCCGGATCGACCTCGCGGAACTCCCCCGAGTCGACGCCTTCGCGGATCAGATCGCGCAACCGTTGCTCGAACAGCCGCCGACGGGCGACGCGGCGCGCCATGCGGTGGCGGTCAGGATCGGTCCAGAAGGCCGTACTGGCGGCGATCCACGACGAGCGATGATCGGCAAAGAACGTGGCGGCAGCGGTCATGAAGGCAAGGATCTTCTCCGACGCCGTGCCGGTTTCAGGGATGCGGGCTTCGACAAACTCATACAGATTGCGCGTCGAGTTGAACGAAATCCGCGCGTAGATTTCGTCCTTGCTGACAAAATGATGGTACAGCAGCGCTTTTGACACGCCCGCCGCCATCGCGATGTCGCGCATCGACGTGCCTTCATAGCCTTTTTCGGCAAAGATCCGGGTGCCGACTTCGAGCAACTCCTGCACCCGCGCGCTGCCCTCATCCGTCCCCGAATCGGCACTGTCGTCTGCCCGGCTGTCTTGCTCATTCATCGTTGTTGCCCCGAAGCCGTCTGCGTTACCGCAAAGTGACGGCCCCTGACCGATCGGTCAAGGCCTGCGCCCCGGCAAACTGCCCTCTCGCAGGGCGCGCCCCCAATGTGCGACGACAAAATCGATATAAAGCCGCAGTTTGGCGGGAATAAACGGCGCTTCGGGATAGGTGACAAAGATCCCTTCCTCAAACGTCGCGTTGGTCACCCGCATGTCCGGCAGAACGACCACCAGCGCACCCGACGCGATCTGATCGGCAACCGTGTAGTCATCGAGCAACGCGATGCCCTGCCCTGCGAGCGCCATGTTCAGCAGCACCAATCCGTTGTTGGAACTGAACACGGTGGGGATCGCAAGTTCATGCTCGGTTTCGCCGTCGCGGAACCGCCAATAGACCCGTTCGTGACTGGTCCAGTAGGTCAGACAGTCATGCGCTGACAAGTCTTGCGGGCAGGTAATGGCGGGCGTGCGCGCCAGATACGCGGGCGAGGCCACCAGAATACGCTGGCTCAGAAACAAACGCCGCCGCACCAATCCTTGCTCGGCAGGCGGTGCGATGCGGAAATCAAGGTCGAACCCGTCCTCACGCAGGCGTACCGGCTGCTCGGACAGATGCAGATCGACCACCAGATCGGGATAGAGTTGCGAGAACGACGGTTGCAGCCGTGACAGCACCGACACCCCGAACATCGTGCGCGAATGCACCCGCAGTATGCCGCGCGGGGATTCATTCTGATCGCTGGCCGCATTCTCTGCCGCCTTGACCGACGCCAGAATGTCGCTGGCATCCCGGTGATAGCGCTGCCCGGCCTCGGTCAGGGTCAGCGCGCGGGTCGAACGGTGGATCAGCGTGACGCCCAGACTGGCCTCAAGCTCGTTCACATGGCGCGAGACGCTGGCCGGGGACAGGCCATAAAGCCGCCCGGCAGCAGAGAAGCTGCCGCTTTCGGCGGTCGCCACCAAGAGTTCCATCGCCCGCAGCTTGTCCATTACCACCTTTTCATTTCTTGCAAAGCTGAGCTGCGAAACTGCCCGGTTATCACCAAAATTGCAATAACCTACACTGGAGGCAGATGTTCTGACGGGAGGAAAATACCATGGACTTCGGCGCCTTCATTCTTGCGCAGCAGCGCGGCTACCATCAGTCTTCGCATCAGGTGATCGCGAATGCTGTCGAGCAAACGGTCATGGCTGAAAAGGCCGGTTTTTCAAACGCCTGGTACGCTGAACACCATTTCAACAACTACTCGCTGTCGCCCTCGCCGCTGATGATGGTGGCGCATTGCGCCGGCAAGACCAGCACGATCCGCCTTGGTTCGGCGGTCTGTATCCTGCCGCTCTACCACGCCCCGCGCTTTCTGGCCGAGGTCGGCTTTGTCGACACGCTGTCGAACGGCCGTCTGGAGTTGGGCATCGGCGTTGGCTATCAGGATTTCGAGTTCCAGCGCTTTGATACCAATCTGGCCGATGCCGGGAAAATCTTTGAGGAATACCTCGAAGTCATCCCCAAGGCGCTGACGCAAAAGATCTTTGAGCACCACAGCGAGTATCTCAACATCCCGCCCAGCTCGATCGCGACCCGGCCCATGCAAGACCCGATGCCGCCGCTGTGGATCACCACCGGCAACCCCAAGATCCGCGCCCATGCCTTCCGCGAAGGCTACAACATGTTTGTGACCGCCCTGCTCAACGGCATGGACTCGGTGCGTCATGTCCGCGGGCAGCTGGATCAGGCGATCGAGGAGTCTGGCACCGACGGCAGCAAGTCCCGCATCGGCTTTTTGCGCTGCGGCTATGCCAGCGACAATGATGCCGAGATCGACTCGTATCTGGAGAACGCCATCTTCCAGCGCCGCCTGTCGTTCAGCCTGAAGAACCGCACCCAGACCACCGACGACGGCTACATGATGAAAGAGGTCCCCTCTGAGGGTGATCCGACCATCGAAGACCTGCGCCGCAACCTGCCGGTCGGCAGCGTGAACCGGGTAATCGAGCGGCTGATCGAGGAAATCGAAGTGCTGCGCCCCGACCATATCGCGTTGCAGACCCAGCTGGGTGACTTTGATCAGAAGACCATGCTCAAGCAGATGGAGCTCTGGGGCGACACGATCATCCCGGCGGTTCAGAAAGCGGTCGGCAGCACGACCAAAGTCTCCGCGGCGGCCGAGTAAGACCATGCGGATCGTTCTCACCGCCGGAGCGGCACCTCGCCTCGAAAGTGCCGAGGACTTCAAGCGCTTCTCGATTGCGCTTGATGGCACGCTGACCGCAAACCGCAGCGCAGCCGTCGCCCCGGTGGCTGAGCTCGATGACGCAGATCACGCCTGGGTTCGGCCGGATGCGATCAGGGCCATCTCGCCCTTCGCCGGCCAGCCCGACTGGGAGAACGGCTTTGCCGCCATGCTCGGCTTTGCCGTCAAGCACGGCTGGGTTGATGCCCAGGGCCGTATCCGCGCGCATATCGACGAGATCGAGGCACTACCCCCGGTCGATGCCGACGCGTTCCGACAAGCCATGCGGCGCTTTGCGTCGGGTGTGTGCATCGTGGCAGCAGGCAGCGGTGAGGCGCGCTGCGGGATGACGGTTTCGGCCTTTTCATCCGTCTCGGCCGAGCCGCCCATCGTGCTGGTCTGCCTGAACCGGCGCGCCGCCGCCCATGCCTGCGTCACCAGCGCGCCGAGTTTCAGCATCAACATCCTGCGCGCCGATCAGACCGAGGAAGCGATGCTCTTCGCCGGGCAGCGGGTCCGCCATGGGGCTGCGCGCTTCGATGAAGACTGGGAGGCCGGGGACCACAGCGCCCCGGTCCTAAAGACCGCGCTGCAAAGCCTGATCTGCACCAGCCTCGCCCAGCACGAGGCCGGCAGCCACACGGTGCTGATCGGTCGCGTTGTGTCGGTGACGGCAGGATCGCCCGACGCGGCGCTGGTCAATTATGACGGCGCGCTGGGCCGGTTCGACCGCGCTTCCTGACCGCTCAGTCCTTGCCGATCCGGTACACCGGATCACCGGGCCACGCTGTGCCAACCGGCTGGCGCGGCCCGAAGCGTTCAGCCTCGGAGCCCTGCGGCACCGGCTGCGGGTCCACCCAGTCATAGACTACGGTCCTGCGCGCCACCCGCCATTCACCGTCGCGCTGCTCGAACAGGTCGCAATAGCGCCCGCTCATCATCACCTGCCGCACCACGCCATCCGGGCCAGCGCCGCGTTGCAGCGCCAGAAAATAGCTCTCGACCTCGGCGCTATATGCGTCGCGGAACGTGATCAGGATGTTCGTCACATGGTGCACATTGCGCGGCTCACGCGCCCAGGCGCCCCGGACCCTTTCGTAAAACTCCGATACCGGCCCCGCGGTCGCGCCGTGGCTGTCATAGGCGTCCGGCCAGTACGAGGACAGGAGCGCGGCCTCATCAGCCCGGTCAATGCCGCGCGCATAGCGGTAGAGGCAGTCCTTGATCGCCTCACGCGACAGGTATTCGTCCAGACCGGCTATGCTCATGTCTCTGCTCCGTTTCCCGGGATGACTGAGGTGACGGCCAGTGGTTGCAGTCCCACCAGAAGCAAGCGTCACCGAATGCGCCGTTTATGCCGCAACGGCACTACGGTTGCCAGCACCCGGGCGTACACAGGGCGGTAAGGAAGCGCGTTTCGGGGGCCCATGTGACCCGAGCACGTCCAGCCAGCCCGCCGGGTTCTGGCTGTCAGCACCGGTGTCGGCGGCGGCGCTGCGCTGTCTGATCAACGAATAGCGCAACAGCCCTTAATCGCCCGATGAACGGGCGATGGAAAAGACACTGATTACAGAGAATGGTCGGGGCGATAGGATTCGAACCTACGACCTACGGTACCCAAAACCGTCGCGCTACCAAGCTGCGCCACGCCCCGACAGGTGCCTCTTAGACCAGCTTTGCGCGGCTGGAAAGAGCGATTAATCGCAAGGCCATGCTGCCGTGTCCTGCGCGATCGCCGGGTGGCGCAGAACGGCACCCTCTTCGATGTTCAGACGCTCGGCCATGCCGCCGTTGATTTCCAGAACATACTGGATGCCAAAGCCGCCATCGATGCCCGTGCGGTCCAGCGGGATCGCGTTGGCATGCACCGTTTGCACCACGCCTTCGGCGTCCAGAAACAGCATATCCAGCGGGATCAGGGTGTTTTCCATCCAGAAAACCGCCCGCTGAGGGGCGTCGAAGACAAAAAGCATGCCCGAGAAGCGCGGCATCGACTCGCGGTGCATCAGGCCCAGTGCGCGCTCGTTCTCGGTATCAGCCACTTCAACGGTGAAGGCTGCCTGCCCGAAGTCGCCGCGCAGTTGCACATGATCTTCGGAACAGGCGCTGGCCGAGGCTTGGCCCGCCCCAATAACCAAAGCCAAAACAACGCCGACAAACCCGTTCCGCACCATAAACCCTTAACCCTTGTTGTGCAGCGCAGTTTCCCACGATGCGATGGCAACTGCCATGCGGCCACGCTCGCCTTCAACGATGCGCAAGCCCACGGCCTCGCCCGGTTGTAACTCGGCAAAGCCGGATTTGCGCAGCACTTCCATGTGAATAAACACATCGTCGGGCAAACCAAAGCAGTTGGCAAAGCCAAACCCCTTGATCTTGTCGAACCATTTGATGCGCGCAGGCTCAAGCGGAAGATCGGCAATCGCCGGGTCTTCGGCCTCGTGAACATCGTCGGTTTCGACGATGGTGTCAGGCGGCGGCGTGATTTCAAAGACTTCGACCGCCTGAAGACCGCGTTGGGTCTGCTGGACGCTCACTTCGATGCCGGCGCGGTCACAGACCGAACTCTGGCCAAAATTGCGTAAGGCGTTGACGTGCAGAAGGATGTCGGGACCGCCCGCTTCTGCAACGATAAAGCCAAAGCCCTTCGTGGGGTCGAACCATTTGACACTCCCGCGCACTCGCGGAAGGCCCCGTTCTATCTCGACCATTTATATTCCCAACCATTAACATCGCCAACCTTGCAGCAGCATCTTCGCATTTTGCAGCAATGGCAAGAGGCGGGCGTTTCACGAAGCGTGAAATTCAGGGGTTCAGGCGGGAAATGACCCAAGGCTCGGCATCATTTAGACGTGTAAACCGGAAGCGATCATGCAACCGGAAGGCGCCGTCCGCCCAAAACTCGATCTCGACCGGCGTGATCCGAAACCCACCCCAAAACGGGGGACGCGGCGGGTTGGTGCCGTAACGTAAAGACATCTTGGCAACCTCGGCCATCAAGGCCCCGCGCGAGGCAAGCGGTTGGGATTGTTGAGAAGCCCAGGCCCCAAGGCGCGACTGTAGCGAACGGCTGGTGTAATAGGCGTCGGCTTGCGGCCCGTCCTCACGCGCGACCAGACCCCGCACCCGGATTTGTCGGCGCAGCGATTTCCAGTGCATCACAAAAGCGGCCTTGCCCGCGCCTTCGATTTCGCGGGCCTTGGCGCTGCGATAGTTTGTATAGAAAACAAAAGCCCCCGTACCGTCACCAAACTGTTCAATCTCCTTGAGCAATACCATGCGAGCATTAGGAAGCCCGTCGGCATCGACGGTCGACAGGGCAATGGCATTGGGATCGTTGGGCTCGCTCGCCTCGGCCTCGCGCAGCCAGCGTTGGGCAATGGCGAAGGGGTCGTCCCCGGCAAAGATGCCAGAGCGCGAAGCGTCTGAGTCGGAAGTGGTCATGGCTGGACCCTTTGCAGGCAAGAGAGGTGTTGGTACGGACACTGTCAGGTTTTCACCCCCGCGAGCAAGAGCGCGCGCCCTTGATGCGCTGGGGGGTTTGGCCTAAAGCTGGCCGTAACGTAAACGTCTTATCCGGAGACCGCGATGTCAGCAGGACTTATGGCGGGTAAAAAAGGCCTCATTATGGGCCTCGCCAATGACAAATCCATTGCCTGGGGCATCGCCCAAGCTCTTGCCAGCCAAGGCGCAGAGCTGGCTTTCAGTTATCAGGGCGAAGCACTGAAAAAACGCGTGGTTCCGCTGGCCGAAAAACTGGGCACCCCGCGTCTGTTCGAGTGCGACGTGGCCGATATGGCGTCGGTGGACACCATGTTCGACGACCTCAAGGCGCAATGGGGCGAAATCGACTTTCTGGTCCACGCCATCGGCTTTTCTGACAAGAACGAGCTGCGCGGCCGCTACGTCGACACGTCGCACGCCAACTTCCTGATGACGATGGACATCTCGGTCTATTCCTTCACCGCCGTGGCCAAACGCGCTGCCGCGATGATGCCGGCGGGCGGCTCGCTGCTGACGCTGACCTATTACGGCGCCGAGCAAGTCATGCCCCATTACAACGTCATGGGCATCGCCAAGGCCGCACTTGAAGCGTCGGTGATGTATATCGCCGAGGATCTGGGCAAGGACGGCATCCGCTGCAACGCCATCTCGGCCGGGCCGATCAAGACGCTGGCCGCCAGCGGCATCGGCGATTTCCGCTATATCATGAAGTGGAACGAGCTGAACTCGCCCCTGCGCCGCAACGTGACGCAGGAAGAGGTCGGCAAGGCCGCGCTCTATCTGCTGTCGGACCTTGGCTCGGGCACCACGGGTGAGATCCTGCACGTCGATGCGGGCTATCACGTCGTCGGCATGAAAGCCGTGGACGCGCCCGATATTGACGTGGTCACGGGCCGCAAAGACTGAGCCCGCGATGACGCTCGCCGCTTTTCTGGCCTTCGCCGGGCTGACGCTGTTTGCAGCGGTCAGCCCCGGCCCTGCCGTGCTGATGTCGGCCCGCACCGGGCTGACCGAGGGCTTTCGCACCGGCGCACTGATGGCACTGGGGATTGCGGCGGGGGCGGTTTTCTGGGCCTCGGCGGCGATGTTCGGGCTGAACCTTTTGTTCGCGGTGGCTCCGGCGCTGCTCTGGGCGCTCAAGCTGGGCGGGGCGGTGTATCTGGTCTGGCTGGGCTGGCAGATGTGGCGCGACGCGCGCCTGCCGCTGTCCGTGGGCGACGATCGCCCGGTGCCGCGCAGCGGCGCGGCGGCGTTCCGTCTGGGGCTGTTTACCCAGCTGGCAAACCCCAAACCGGCGGTGATGTTCTCGGCGATCTTTCTGGGAACGGTCCCGCCGCAAACCCCCGCCTGGGTCTATGTTGCGCTGCTGGCGGTGGTGTTTCTCAACGAATCCCTGTGGAACATGGCGGTCGCGCGGCTTTTCTCGCTTGATCGGACGCGCACGCGGTATATCAGCCTGAAGACCATGATCGACCGCGGCTTCGGCGCCCTGCTGGCGTTGCTGGGCGTCAAGATCGCCGCGACCTGAGGAGTTTGCCATGACCGACCGCCTGCCGCATGAAAAAGGCTTTCACGTCAGCTGGGACCAGCTACATCGCGACGCGCGCGCGCTGGCATGGCGCTTGCAGGGCCATGGCCCCGATGAAGGGCACTGGAAAGCCGTCGTCGCCATCACGCGCGGCGGCATGGCCCCGGCGATGATCGTCGCGCGCGAGCTGGACATCCGCACGGTCGATACGATCAGCGTGAAATCCTACCACGCAGGCGGCGGCAAGGCCGACAAGCGGCGTGAGGCGCAGGTGATCAAGTCGCCCGACGCCGAGATGATGGGCGACGGTGAGGGTATTCTGATCGTCGACGATCTGGTCGATACCGGCAAGACGCTGGAACTGGTGCGCTCGCTCTATCCCAAGGCGCATTTCGCCTGCGTCTATGCCAAGCCGATGGGTGAGCCGATGGTGGACACGTTCATCACCGGCGTGAGCCAGGACACCTGGATCTTCTTCCCCTGGGACATGGCGCTGCAATACGTCGAGCCCTTCCGCGGCCGCGACTGAGCCGCCCTGCCCGCGCCCTTCAGCCCCCGGCCCCCGCGCCGGGGGTTTTGCGTTGCTCAGCCGCGGCACTCGTCAGCGATCTTGTCCACCGCGCGCTCGGCGGCATCCTCGAACGGAGAGAGCACCAGCGTCGCCCCCAGCACACGGGCCGCGTCGGCCTCGGACCGGTGGTTGACCGTCACCGCGACCGCGCCGGTATAGCCCGCATCGCGGAGCGATTGCAGGAAGACGGGATGCGGATCAGCCTGGGCCAGCGCGCCCCGGATCGGCGGCACGGTCGAGATCACCGCGCGCACCCGGCGCAGCGGCAGATGAGCGATGAACTCAGGGTCCGTCGCATCGCCAAAGCGCGCATCCAGCCCTAGCGCACGCCAGTGGCGCAGCGCCTCGGGGTCGAAATCGACGCCCAGCAGCCGGAACCCGCGCGCCTTCAGCCCCTGCCCGATCCGCTGGCCATAGCGCCCCAGCCCCAGAATCACCACGTCATAACCCCGGCCCGGCTGGTCGGGGCTGTCGCCCTCTTCCTCGCGGGTCATGTCGCGGCGCTCGAAACGTTTGAGCAGGGGCTCTGCCCATGCCAGCAGGCTGTGCGAGGACGCGATGCCATAGACCGACAGCGCGATGGTGATCAGGGCGACCAGCGTGATCAGCGCGCCTGTCCCCTCATCGACATGCCCCGCCGCCACGCCCATGGCCAGAAAGATCAGCGAGAATTCCGAGATCTGGCCCAGCGTCACCCCGGCCAGAAACCCGGTGCGCGTGCGGTAGCCCAGCGCGCGGGTCAGCAGCAGCACGATCACAGGCTTTCCGAGCAGCACAAAGACCGAGAGCACCAGCGCCGGCAGGATCTGCGCGCCAAGCCCGCCCAGATCGACACCGGCCCCAAGGCTGAGAAAGAAGAACAGCAGCAGAAAATCGCGCAAAGGCGCCAGCCGCGCGCCGATCGCATCGCGAAACGGGGTCGAGGCCAGCGAAATCCCGGCGGCCAGCCCGCCCAGCTCTTTGCCAAGGCCGATCTCATCGCCCAGCGCCGCAAAGCCCGCCGCCCAGCCGACGGCGAAGATCACCACCAGCTCGGGCGCGCGGGCGATGCGCGACAGCAGCGGCGCGGCCAGCCAGCGCACAAAGACCCAGACCACGGCCAACATCCCGACCGCACCGCCCAGCATCAGCAGCGGATCACTCGCGTGCGCCGCCTCGCCTGCCCCGCCGACCGCCGCGACCACCACCATGGCCGCGACCACCGCGATGTCCTGCACGATGAGAATACCCAGCGCGATACGCCCATGCAGCGCATCGATCTCGTGCTTGTCGGATAACAGTTTCACGATGATGATCGTCGACGAAATCGCCAGCGCCATGCCGATATAGACCGCCGCCAGCAGGTCATAGCCCAGCGCCAGCGCCAGTGCGCCGCCGAGAACGCCAGTCAGGGCCATCTGCCCGACACCTGCCGCCACAGCCACCGCGCCGAGGTTGCGGATCAGCCCGACATCCAGCTTCAACCCGACCAGAAACAGCAAGACAGCGATGGAAATCTGGCTGAGCAGGGCGATGAAGGCTTCGGACTGCACCAGCCCCAGCACATCCGGCCCGGCCAGTATCCCGGTGGCGATGAACGCCACGATCAGCGGCTGGCGCAGGGCCAGCCCGATCAGGCCCAGCCCCGCCGCCATCAGCACCAACAGGGCGATCTCAAAGAAGACCGGCGCGAGCGAAGTGTCGTGCATATGCCCTCAGCGCGCCTCGCTGAACACAGCCGAGGCCGGGGCCAGCGCCACCCCATCGCGCCCGCGGCCTTGGGCGAAATCGGCAAGCTCAGTCATCAGGCCGCTATCATCGGCGGACCCGGCGATCAGGATACCGGGACGGCGCAATGCCTCAAACGCGGCGCGGTCGATCATCCGGCGCACCGCGATCTCGCTTTGACCGGTGCTGTCGATCTCACGGTACACCGCCACCGCCGGCAGGTCGCTGTCCTCAGCCGCTTGCAGGAACGCATCCAGCCCCCCGCGCAACGCAATCGCGGCGTAGCCATCGACCGCCAGCATCGCCGTCAGATCGCGCGCCAGCGTCGGGTTCGCCCCTACGCCGTTCAACGGCACGTCCATCAGCGCCACGGTTTCGGGGAAATCGCGCATCCATGCGTCCAGAATCACCGTCAGATCCGCAGGCGTCGCCAGAGCGGGCATCCGCGCGGCCAGCAAGGCGATCTCGTGCCCGGCGCGGCGATAGTCTGCAGCGCGTCGCGGCGCATCCGCGTCATAAGGGTCCAGCGCGACGGTCACCGGCACCCCCAACGCCAGAATCGCGGTTTGCGAGGCGGCGCTGTCGGTCAACACCACGCCCAGCGGCCGCTCGTCACCGGTGATCGCGGGCAGCGCGGCGAAGCGTTGCGCGGCGGGCAGGCCGGAGTCGGCAGGAGCCGGCGTTGGTTCAGCAGTGGCCGGCTCGGACGCCGGCACCCCGATACGCGCGAGGCGGCCGACGGTCACGCCTTCTACCTGACGCGGGGCCGCGTCAGCCGTCGCCCCGCGGCGCACGGCGATCTGCGGCGCTCCGGTGGGCATGGTCTGCACTGGCGGCCGCTCGGTCGCAAAGCCCGGCGCACGCGGCAACAGCGGCTCGGACAGCGGGACGCGCGCGGCTGGAACGGGTGCGAGGGACGCTTCCTGTTCGACCGAAGGGGCCGGTTGCGGCGCAGGTTCGACGGCAACAGGCGCAGGCGGTTCGGGTTCAGGGACGGTGGGCGCGGTGGTTTGCGGCAGCGCTGCCTCGCCCGTCGCCTGTTCGATCGGCGCGAGCGACGCGCGCGCCTGATCCAGCGCGGTTCCTGCCTGTGCAAGCGACGAGGCATCGGCTGCGGCGACCCGCACCCCGCCCGGCGTGTCCGCTGCTCCGGCGGTCAGCGGCCCGGCGTCCGGCGCAGGGGTCAGATCGACGTCGGGCGCAGGCCCGGCGTCGGGGGCTTCGGTCGCGATCTCGGCTGCCACGGGGGCGTCAGCGGGCGCTTCCATCTCACCGGCGGCAGGCGCAGCCTGGGGTTCTGGCTCAGCGCTGGCAACGGGGGCGGGTTGCGCGTCGGGAACTGCGGCCTCTGGCACGGTGATCTCGGCGGAAGGTATCTCGGCAACAGGCATCTCGGTGACCGACATTTCTTCGGGCGCACCGTCGGCGAGCGGTTCCGCACTGTCAGGTGCAGCAACCGGCTCGACCACCTCGGCGGGTGCCGCATCTGTCGCCTCAGGCAACGGTGCGGCAGCGGCGGGATCGGCGGCGGCCGTCGGGACGGATTCCTGCGCCTCGACCAGCGGTTCGGCAGGCTCCTGAGCCTGAACTTCCGCTTCAATCGGCAGATTGGCAGCATCAACCGGGCTTACCGGCACAGCGTCAAGGGAAGGCTCAGCAGGGTCAGGAACCGCGGTCGTCTGCTCAATGACCGGCTCCGCCTCGGGCGCAAGGTCAGCCCCGACCGGCTCGACCGTCGCGGGCACCAGATCGACCTCGGCCTGCCGCTCGGCCTCGACCTGCGCGGGGCTTGGTTGCAGCCTGCCCGGCGCGTCAACCGGCAGCACGACCGAGAGCACAACGAACCCCAGCCCGAAACTGCCCAAGCCAACGACGATTCCCTTGATGAACCCGCTCATTCGCCCCTCTTTTTGTTTGGTCTCAGCCTGCCCGCTTGCCCCCTTATACTGCGTCGGCGCAAGGCGTGCACCCCCGCCGTCGCGCACAGAGCACCGCTTACACGGGCTTGACCCCATGCGGCACGCGGTTGCATGTAAGGGACGCCCCAAAACGCCCGGATCCGCGCCATGTTGCTCCTGATTGATAACTACGACAGCTTTACCTACAACCTCGTGCATTATTTTGGCGAACTCGGCGCCGAGGTGGTGGTCAGGCGCAACGACGCACTGGACGTCCAGCAAGCCATGGCGCTGAACCCCTCGGCCATCGTGCTCAGCCCCGGCCCCTGCGATCCCGATCAGGCGGGGATCTGCTTGGCCCTGGTCGCCGCCGCCGCCGAGACGAAAACGCCGTTGCTGGGGGTGTGCCTTGGCCACCAGACCATCGGACAGGCCTTTGGCGGCAAGGTGGTGCGCGCGGGCGAGATCGTGCATGGGAAGATGGGCACCATTCACCACGCTGACGGCGGGGTCTTCGCGGGCCTGCCCTCACCGCTGGAGGCGACGCGCTATCACTCGCTGATCGTCGAGCGTGACAGCCTGCCCGACTGCCTTGAGGTCACCGCCTGGCTGGAAAGCGGCATGATCATGGGGCTGCGCCACCGCGAACTGCCCATCGAGGGCGTGCAGTTCCACCCCGAAAGCATCGCCTCGCAGCATGGCCACGCGATGCTGAAAACGTTTCTTGAGCGCGCGAAGGTTCCGGCATGAGCAGCATCAAACCCCTGATCGCCACCGCCGCCGAGCGGCCCCTGACCCGCGCCGAGGCCGAGCAGGCCTTCTCGATCCTGTTCGCGGGCGATGCGACCCCGGCGCAGATGGGCGGGCTGTTGATGACCCTGCGCACCCGCGGCGAGACCGTGGATGAATACGCCGCCGCCGCCGCCGTGATGCGCGCACGCTGCGTCAAGGTCCGCGCGCCTGAGGGGGCGATGGACATCGTCGGCACGGGGGGTGACGGCAAGGGGACGCTGAACATCTCGACCGCGACGGCCTTTGTCGTTGCCGGTGCGGGGGTTACCGTCGCCAAGCACGGCAACCGCAACCTGTCGTCGAAATCGGGCGCGGCGGATGCTTTGGGCGCGCTGGGGATCAACGTGATGGTCGGTGCCGCCGAGGTCGAGCGCGTGATCCGGGATGTCGGCATCGGCTTCATGATGGCGCCGATGCACCATCCGGCGATGCGCCACGTCGGCCCGGTGCGCACCGAACTGGGCACGCGGACGATCTTCAACATTCTGGGGCCGCTGACCAACCCAGCCGGGGTCAAGCGGCAGCTGACCGGGGTTTTCGCGCCCGCGCTGGTGCGGCCGATGGCCGAGGTGCTGCTGGCACTGGGGTCGGAGAAAGCATGGCTGGTGCATGGCGGCGACGGCACGGACGAGCTGTCGATTGCCGCGCCCTCGATGGTGGTGGCTCTGGAGAACGGCGCGCTGCGCGAGTTCACCGTGCATCCCGAGGATGCCGGGCTGGCGGTGCATCCGTTCGAGGATCTGCTGGGCGGTGACCCGGCCGAGAATGCGGTCGAACTGAAAGCTGTTCTGGCGGGCAGTGGTCGCGCGGCATACCGGGACGCCGTGTTGTTGAACGCGGCGGCGGCGCTGATGGTGGCCGACAAGGCAACGACGCTGAAAGACGGCGTGGCCATGGCGCGCGAGAGCATCATGTCGGGGGCGGCGGCGGCCAAGGTCGCGGGGCTGGCACGGCTGGTGCCTATCGGGTGAGGGCGTGGTGGGGCCAGCCCCACACGCCGCTCAAGGGGCGCACGCGCCCCTTGAGAATCCCCGTGGATATTGAGAAGACAGATGATGGGCGAACGGTTCATTTTCTGACATTTCGCGGCAATTCTGGTGCCGTTTTATGCTGCAGAATGTTACTTTTCCGACTTTAACGGCAGTAGCTTGCGCGTCGCTTCGGGTGCGCCCGCTACAAATGTCAGGCAATCAGCCGATCATCTTTCCTGCGTCGCCGAGCGTCTCATAGTGCCGCTGCAATCGCAGCAGAGCGATGCGCAGGACGATCTTGCCCGAGCGCGCGGACCAGCCCATGTGGCGCTCGGCGGTCTCTAACCCCTCCATGTAACAGCAGCACCGCAGCGCCATATCGGCCAGACCCGGCCCTAGCTCGGCCAGTGCCAACAGCACCCGGTTGCGTGCGCCCGATGCCCCCCGGCTGCTGCCGCCGACCGATTTCTGCGGCCCTGTCAGCAGCCGCTCCCAGTCCTGCGCCACGCGCGGGCCGGTCTGCGCGGTCTCGAAATCTTCGCGCAGGCGCTCGGCGGCGGCGACAAGATCGGGCGTCAGGAAGGGCTTGCCGTCCTTGTCCCGCCGTCGGGCGAGCGCCGTCACCGGCGATTCCACGGTTATCGGGCGGGTACCCCGGCACTCGTCATCCTCGGACGCGCGCAGCGTTGCCGCCTGAGGGTCATCGCCCTGCACCAACCGCCGCAGCGCCGCACGCCCGGTAGTGGTGAGTTCGTAGCGCAGCACCCGCCCCGCCTGCACGCAGGCAATCCAGTCGCGCAGCGCGAAGGCTTCGGCCACCGGCCGGTCGAGCACTGCCAGCCGCGCTGTTCCCGACGCCCCGTCCCGCAGCACAACCGCGCGCTCCATGTCCGGGGCGACAACCAGCAATGCGCCCTCTTCGGCCAGACGCGGAAGAACCCGCCGCGCCTCGGCATCAAGCGTTTCTTCACAAGGCGGCGGCGGTGCTTCGGGACCGCCATCACCGATCAGGGGCACTATCCTGTCACTCTGACGCAGCCGTCCCAGCGCGCAATCCACCAGCAGATCGTCACGGCGGTTCTCGAACCGGCGTACCTGACGCAGCACCGTCGAGGCATGCACCCCTTCGGCCCGGGCGATGTCGCGCAGCGAACGCCCGCTTTCTGTATGCGTCAGATAGAGCCGGACTGCCGAGGGTACCCACTCGGGCAGATGCGTGATCGGCGAAAGATTGGCGGTCATCGGATCCCCTTTGGCCATGGTGCGACCCCGTCCTTCCGGCGGGTGGCCAACGCGACAACCTCGGTCCTCCTCGGAAAAGCACGTTTCGATAACGTCAACATTCTCAACCTATGACCCTCTTTGTTACCGGATCGTTAACCTTGCAGCCGGTTCACTGTGCGGCCCAACCTCAAAGGAACGTTGAACGGACCGCGCGGTGCCCGGCTCCGCAACGCAACACCTGCAAGGGTCGTGAGATGATCGGGGCGTCACTTTTCCAACCTTCGAAAGGAATCGCCCATGAGCTGCACCCCCCGTGACTCGATCCTGATGGTCCTGTCCGAGCTGACCGCCATCCGCCGTCCGCAACTGCTGATGCGCACGGCGCGGCATGGAGCCATGGACTATGTCCGCGAGACCGATCTGCGCCGTATCCTGCGCCTGCCGGCCACGCCCGCCCCCGGCGTGGCAACGCTGCGCCACCTGATCGCGCTGGAGGCACAGCACGATGACCTGCGCACGCGCGCGCCCCACGAAGCGGGCAATCCATGGCGCGCGCCGCGTCATGTCGAGGTGCTGATCGCGCTGATCGCCGAGGCCCGGCTGTTGGCACAGGCCGCAACGCCGTGAGCCGGTCGCTTTCCGCCCTGCCCGGGTCGCTTGCCCCCTTTCGGCTGCGCGGCGTCACGCTATGGTGCAGCTCAAGTTAGGCGGACAGGACACTCTCATGGCAAGCGACGCACTGGTGATCTTTACCCCCTCGGGCAAGCGGGGGCGGTTTGCGCTGGGGACTCCCGTGCTGACGGCGGCGCGGCAGCTGGGGGTCGATCTGGACTCGGTCTGCGGCGGGCGTGGGATCTGCTCGAAATGCCAGGTCTCGCCCGGCGTCGGGGCTTTCCCCAAGCACGGCGTCACCGTCGCCGCCGATGCGCTGAGCGACTGGAACGCCGTCGAGCAGCGCTACAAGGACAAGCGCGGCATGCTGGACGGGCGGCGACTGGGCTGTCAGGCCAAGGTCATGGGCGATGTGGTCATCGACGTGCCGCCGGAAAGCCAGCTGCACCGGCAGGTGGTGCGCAAGGCAGCCAGCGCGCGGGCCGTTCAGATGGACCCGGCGACGCGGCTTTACTACGTCGAAGTGGCCGAACCCGACATGCACGAACCCTCGGGCGATATGGAGCGGCTGGCGCAGGCGCTTAAGGACCAGTGGCAGATTGAGGCGATCGAGGCCGGACCGCCAGTGTTGCGCAAGCTCCAGCCTGTGCTGCGCAAGGGACAGTGGAGTGTGACGGCGGCGGTATTCCGCGACCACCATGGCGGTGCCGCGAAGCTTCTCGACGTGTTCCCCGGCTTTTATGACGGCCCTCTGGCGGGGCTGGCGATTGATCTGGGATCAACCACCATCGCAGCGCATCTGTGCGATCTGCGCGATGGGCGGGTGCTGGCGTCGGGCGGGGTGATGAACCCACAGATCCGCTTTGGCGAAGATCTGATGAGCCGCGTTTCCTACGCGATGATGAACCCCGGCGGCGATGTCGAGATGACGGCATCGGTGCGCGACGCCTTGAACGCCTTGGCAATTTCGGTTGCGGCAGAGGCCGTAATCGACCCACGGGCGATCATGGAAACCGTCGTCGTGTGCAACCCGGTGATGCACCATCTTTTCCTGGGCATCGACCCGGTTGAGCTGGGCCAGGCCCCGTTTGCGCTGGCCACGTCGTCGTCGCTGTCGCTGCCCGCGCGCGATCTGGGACTGAGTGCCATTAACACCGAAGCGCGGCTCTACACCCTGCCCTGCATCGCCGGGCATGTCGGTGCCGATGCCGCCGCCGTCGCGCTATCCGAGGCACCGCAGTTGCGCGACGAGCTGGTGTTGATCGTCGATGTCGGCACCAATGCCGAGATCCTGCTGGGCAACAAGGAGCGGGTTCTGGCCTGTTCCTCGCCCACCGGACCGGCGTTCGAGGGCGCGCAGATTTCCAGCGGCCAGCGCGCGGCACCCGGTGCCATCGAGCGGATCGAGATCAACCCAGAAACAAAGGAACCGCGCTTCCGCGTCATCGGCAGCGACCTGTGGTCGGATGAACCCGGCTTTGCCGAGGCCACCGCGCACACCGGGATCACCGGCATCTGTGGATCGGGCATCATCGAGGCGGTGGCGGAATTGCGCATGGCCGGGATCGTCGATGCGGCGGGCCTAATGGGCGCTCCGGCGCAGACCGGCACCGCGCGCAGCGTGGCCGAGGGGCGCACGTATTCCTATCTGATCCACGACGGCACAGCGCAGAACGGCCCCCGCATCACCGTCACGCAGGGCGATATCCGGGCGATTCAGCTGGCAAAGTCAGCGCTTTATGCGGGCGCGCGGCTGTTGATGGATGAGATGGGCGTGGACCATGTCGACCATGTCGTGCTGGCCGGGGCCTTTGGCGCGCATATCAGCGCCAAGCATGCGATGGTGTTGGGGATGATCCCCGATTGCCCGCTCGATAACGTCACCAGCGCGGGCAATGCCGCCGGCACCGGCGCGCGGATCGCGCTGTGCAACATCGCGGCGCGGGCCGGGATCGAGGCGCAGGTCAAGCAGATCCACAAGGTCGAAACCGCCATCGAACCGCGCTTTCAAGAGCATTTCGTCAACGCCTCGGCCATGCCGCACGCAGTGGACAGCTTCCCGCATCTCAGCACGGTGCTGACCCTGCCTGAGGTCAATCACAACATGGGCAGCAGTGGCGATGGCGGCGGTCGGCGGCGGCGGCGCTGATCAGCCGGGCATCCCCAGCGACTCGGCCGTCCAGATGCCATGTTGTGACATCAGGTCGGCTGCGCAGCCCGTGTCCAGCGCGACACGCCCGTCACCTTCCACGCTGAGTCGGGTCAGGTCGGCGGTGCCCCCGACGTTGCGCCGTCCGGGTGGCAGGATGCTTGCGTCGACCCAGATGGCCGTGCCGCCGAGTTCGAGCATTCCCGACAGCCAGACGTCATCGACCGGCCACCAGCGGCCCGGCCCTTCGGCCAGTTGCGGCGCAAAGAAGGACGGGCGCACCATCACGCCGCACCAGCCGCCCAGCAGATCGGCATAGCCGCTCTTGCCGACCAGCGCGACAGGCGGCCCGTCGCCGTAGCCCTGCCTTGCAAAAATCGGCGCCACGACAGTGGGGGACAGGCGACGCATCCGGGGCATGCGGTCATCGCGCAGCCGCGGCCCTTGTGCGCGGCCCGGCAGGTGGCGACCCAGTGCAGCCAGGGCGTCACCGGGGCGCTCTCGGCGCAATGCCTTGAAACGCCGGTGCCAGTCGGGTGCATAGATCGAATCGTCATCGCAAAACAGCAGATCCACGGCCTCACCCGCACGCTCGAGCGCGGCGGGAACGACCTTGGTCGCCGGTCCCCAGTCACGCGCGCACCGTCGAATGGTGACGCCCGCTGGCACGGTGGGCAAACTGCCGTCCCATTTGGGGAACCGGGCATAGGTTTCCGGTATCCACAGCTCGACCGGCGCGGGCACATCTTGCGCCACAAGGCTGGCGAGCGTGGGACCAAGCGCCCCGAAACGGGGCGGGATCGTGGTCAGCGTAATGACACTGGGGGCGTCTGGCATCCCGGTTAGAAGCGCAGGCCGAAGGCCCCGCTCACTTGCCCATCTTGCTGAGCTTGGCTTCCAGTGCGGCCAGTTGACGGCGGATCGCGCTGAGGTCTTCGTCGGCGCTGTCGGTCGAGGCTTCGGCCTCGGCCTCACCCTCGGCAAAACCGGGGATCTTCTGCCAGCCGACCATCATCTGCTCCATGAACGCCTGCTGCTGACGCTGCATCGCGTCAAAGCCCGGCATCTTGGACATCTGCGCCATCATCGGGTTGATCGCGGCCAGTTTGTTGGGTCCTTCGCGCAGCATATCGAACGACATCGCCAGAAACTGCGGCACCACGCTCTGCGCCTGCGCGGTATAGCTGCGCACCAGATCGGTCAGAACGTCCAGCGGCAGGACATTTTCGCCGCGGCTTTCATGCTCGGCAACGATCTGCAGCAGGTATTGGCGGGTCAGGTCATCACCCGTCTTGAGATCAACAATCTGCACTTCGCGCCCGGCACGAATGAACCCGGCGATATCCTCCAGAGTAACGTAATCGCTGCTTTCCGTGTTGTAGAGGCGGCGCGAGGCATAACGTTTGATCAAGAGCGGCTTTTCGGTCTCGGACACGGCTGTGCTCTCCATTCATATTGCGTTGCAGCAAGACTAGACCGCGAAAACCATTCAGGAAACAGGATTCTTGTCTGCGGCGTCGAAAGACGCACAGCAAATGGGCAGGGTTGGTCCGGGAATGCCTTAGGCGCGCATTCGCTCGGCCAACTCTCCCTCAGGCAGCAAAAGGGGCGAGCCGAAGCTCGCCCCATTGACCATCCGGGGGGAGGAACCCGGACGGTCTAGCGTTGGTCTGGCAGACCCAGGGGCCCGCCCTGCCCGCTTACTTCGCAGCAGCGCCAGCTTTTTTGGCGGCAGCGGTGACTTCGTCGGTCGCTTTTTTCGCAGCGGCGGTCATGTCCGTGGTCGCTTTCTGCACAGCGGCAGTGGCTTCAGCCGACATGTCTTTGCCAGCGGCGAGCATCAGCTCGACGGTGTCCATCTGCACGCGCTTGGCGATCTCGGCGAAGGCCGACATGTGCTCGGAGGCCATTTCAGCCGAAGCCGAGGCGAAATCGGTGTAGGCTTTGGCGTAGTCGGCGGGCTCGGCCTTGACGGTCGAAACTTCGCCGATTTTGGCGAGCGTCGACTTGGTCCATTTGGTCGAGACTTCAGCCGACTTCTCAGCGGCTTCCAGCACAACTTTGCTCATCTTCTCGCCCAGAGCAGCCTGGGTTTTGAACGCGTCCTGCATCGCTTTGGTGTCGACCGGAAAAGCGCCCATCATGTCTTGCATGGTCTTGGTGAAATCGTTCTTGGTCATCGCACGTCTCCTGTTTCGCGTCCCGAACCATCCCGGGGCTTTGCGTATGAGGAGAATATGGATGCTGCAGCGCAGAAAATCAAGATATTTATGCTGCGCCGCAGCATTTCCTCTAAGCGTTTGATCAGGCTTCTATATTCGACAGCACATAGGTTCCGGGTGCAGGCTCCATTGCCGAATCACCCAGAGGGCGAGCAGAAATCAGCTTGCCCGACCGACTGCGCAGCCACTCTTCCCAGCGGGGCCACCACGAGCCTTGATGGTACTCGGACTGCGCCCGCCACGCGTCGGCATCGCCATCGACCGGCGCGTCCGAGGTATAGTGGCCGTATTTCTTCTTGTTCGGCGGGTTGATGATCCCGGCGATATGGCCCGACTCGGACAGGATGAAGGTCTTGTTTGTCGACCCCATCTGCCCCACGCCCCGAAAGCTTGAGCGCCAGGCGGCGATATGGTCCGTCTCGCAGGCAATGGCGCACAGCGGGACTTTCACCCCTGAGATATGCAGCTTTTCGCCCAGCAGCTCGAACCCGCCGTCGCACAGTTCGTTGCGCTGGCACAGCGCGCGCAGGTATTCGACCGTCATGCGGCCGGGCAGATTGGTGCCGTCACCGTTCCAATACAGCAGATCGAAGGCGGGCGGAGCTTCGCCCATCATGTAACTGCGGATCGCGGGCGCGTAGATCAGGTCATTCGAGCGCAGATAGCTGAACGTCTTGGTCATGTAATACGAGCGCAGATAGCCCGAGAGCTTCGCCTCGGCCTCGATCCCGTCGACGAAATCATCGTCAAGAAAGACCCCCACCTCGCCCTGATCCGAGAAATCGGTGAGCGTGGTAAAGAAGGTCGCGGACTTGATCGACTTGTCCTTGCGCTTGTCCATCAGCGCCAGCGTCAGGCTGAGCGTGGTGCCCGCGATGCAATAGCCGATCACGTTGATCGCCTTGACGCTGCACAGCTCTTTCACCTTGCCGATGGCTTCCAGATAGCCCTCTTCGACATAGGTGTCCAAGCCGACATCGCCAAAGCTGGCATCCGGGTTCACCCAGCTGACCACGAACAGTGTATAGCCCTGATCGACGATCCACTTGATCAGGCTGTTCTGGGGTTTCAGATCCATGATGTAGAATTTGTTGATCCACGGCGGGAAGATCAGCAATGGCGTTTCGTGGACCTTTTCGGTCGTCGGTTTGTACTGGATCAGCTCGAACATGCGGTTGCGGTAGACCACCGCACCCTCGGTCGTGCCGATATTGCCGCCGACCTTGAACGCGTCGCGGTCGGCGAGCGTGACCAGCAGATCGCCCTTGTTGGCCTCGATGTCGCGCACGAGGTTCTCCAAGCCTTTGACCAGGCTCTCGCCCTCGGTCTCGACCGCTTTCATCAGCGCGTCTGGGTTGGTGCCCAGAAAATTGGTCGGCGCCATCATGTCGATGATCTGCTTGCCGAAATACTCCAGCCGCCGCTTTTCGCGCGGCTCGATGGCGTCGAGTTCATCAATTGCCGACTGAATCGCCGCCGAGGACAGCATGTACTGCTGCTTGATGTAGTTGAAATAGGGGTGCGTCTTCCACAGCGGATTGGTGAAACGCTTGTCGTCGGGGGTGTGATCCTCGGGCGCGGAAAGCTGACCGGCGCGCAGGGCCTCTTGGGCTTCGACGAAATGTTTGAGCGTCTTGCCCCAATAGCCGACCTGTTGCTCAAGGATCTTGGACGGGTTCTGCACCATCTCGGTCCAGTAGGCCGAGGCCGCCTTCATATAAAGCGAAGGATCGGGCGCTTGCAGGTCCGGGCGCTGCGGGCTCTGCTGGGCAAACCCCGCAATCAGACGTTGTGTCAGCGTCTCGATGCGCGCCAGATTGGCGTTCAGGGCCTCAAGTCCCTCTGAATTTTCGTATTCAGAAGTTGCCATTGTATGTCTCCCCCCCTAAACTACTGCAGTGCAGCATAGTTCAGCTTGTCTGACAGCATAGCCCGGCGCCAACAGTGTTGAAACCCCGGAAACTGTGCAGACATCCGGCGAAATCGCGGAGATTCCGATGAAGCAGATGGCGACATACGACCTGATGGAGACGATGCGGAACACCAACGAATGGCTTGGTGCCTCTGCGCGTGCGATGGCGTCATATCCGGTGTTTGGCATGGTTCCAAACCCGATGGTCGAAATGATTGCGGCCTGGGGCAAAGTCACCGAACGCAGCTTTGCCCGGATGGTGACCAAACCGGCCTGGGGCATCGGCTCGGTTGTCGGTGAAGATGGCCGCGACCACATGGTCGAAACCAAGGTCGAAATCGCGCGCCCCTTTGGTGATCTGGTTCGCTTTCATATCCCCAACCGTCCCGAAAAAGCCCGCCGCATCCTGCTCTGCGCACCGATGTCGGGCCATTACGCGACACTGGTGCGCTCGACCGTGACCAGCCTGTTGCCCGACGCCGAGCTGTGGGTCACCGACTGGCACAACGCCCGCGACATTCCGGTGTCCGCTGGCAAGTTCGATGTCGAAGACTACACCCAGTATCTTGTCGATTTCATGAAGCACCTCGGCCCTGACACCCATGTCATCGCCGTGTGCCAACCCGCCCCGCTGGCGCTGGCCGCAACGGCGATGCTGGCCGAGGAAAGCCCCGACGCCCAGCCCCTGACGCTGACGCTGATCGGCGGTCCTATCGATCCCGACGCCGCCGCTACCGACGTGACGGATTTCGGGCGCCGCGTGACCATGGGACAACTGGAAGACATGGCGATCCAGCGCGTCGGCTTCAAATATGCGGGCGTGGGCCGTCTGGTCTATCCGGGTCTGTTGCAGCTGGCCGGGTTCCTGTCGATGAACCTTGACCGCCACACACAGGCGTTCACCGACAAGATCACCGCCGCCGCGCGGGGTGAGGACAGCGAGAGCGATCAACACAACCGCTTCTACGACGAATACCTCGCCGTGATGGACATGACGGCCGAGTTTTACCTGTCGACAGTCGAACGCATCTTCAAGAACGGTGAGATCGCCAAGAACGCCTTTGAAGTGAACGGCAAGATGGTCGACATCGGCAAGATCACCAATGTCGCCGTCAAGGTTGTCGAAGGCTCCAAGGATGACATCTCGGCCCCCGGCCAATGCCTCGCCGCGCTGGCGCTGCTGACCGGCCTGCCGGACGAGTTGAAAGCGCAGCATCTTGAGGAAGGCGCAGGCCATTACGGCATCTTCGCCGGGTCGAGCTGGCGCAACAACATCCGCCCGCTGGTGTTCAACTTCATGGACACCCATGCCGAGCGCAAGGCCAAGAAAACCAAGGCGGAACCGGCTGTTAAACTGGCAGCCTCGAACTCTTGATTGACGGCTTGAGTTGAACACACGGCCCTGCCCCTGCGGCGGGGCCGTTTGCGTTTCAGCCAAAGCCCGCCTCGGCTTTGCCGGGCGACAGTCTGAGCAGCCGCGAGTCCTGCACCGCCGCCGTGCGGTGCTGCGCGGCCTTTTGGTAGTCAGCGTCACGGATCATGTCGATGAAGGCTTGGCCGGTTGGATACACGGCGATGAAGGCCTTGTCCCACAGCTCGGTCTGGGGACCGATCAGCATCAGCTCAGGCTTCCCGCTCCACAGGATGTGCCCGCCCAAACGCTGGAAAACCGGCCCGCTTTCACGGGCATAGGCGGCATAGGCCTCAGCCCCCGTCGCTTGCCGCCCGTCGTCGTAAACCGCCTGTTCGCGCAGGCGGACGAGGTTGAGCATATGGATCGGCTGGTCGCGCGGCAGATCCTTGAACAGGGCGAACCGGGCGCGGTCGGGGTTGGTGTGTTCTGTGTCCATCGCGCCAGCCTAGTCCCCGCCCCCCGGCCCGCGCAAGCTCAGGCGTTGAGATCCTTGAGCAACCGCCCGTGCTTGCGCACCTCGGCCACCACCTGTCCGAACGTCTCGAACCCGCGTGCGCGCAGCATCGGCACCAGCTTCAGGAATGCCTCAGCCGTCGCCACCGTGTCGCCGATGGCGGTGTGGCGCGCCTCATCGGGGATGGTGATCCCCAGCCGGGCGGTCAGCGCGTCGAGCGAATGCTGTTCCAGCTGGCCGTAAACCACCGCCGACAGCAGCACCGTATCCAGAATCGGATGGTCGAACACGTGCCCGATCGCCGCCTCTTGCCGGCGCAGAAAGGCCATATCGAACGGGGCGTTATGGGCCAGCAGCACGGCACCTTGGGCAAACTTATGAAACTGCCGCCCGGCCTCGATCACATCCGGCGCGCCGACGACCATGCTGTCGGTGATCCCATGCACATCGGTCGAGGATGGCGGGATCGGGCGACCGGGGTCGACGAGCGTGTCGAACACCTCACTCTCAACCCGCCGCCCGTTCACCAGCCGCACCGCCGCAATCTGCACGATGGCATCGCCAGCGGGGTTGAGGCCCGTGGTTTCGGTGTCGAAGACCACGACCGTCAGATCTTCAAGCCGCGTGTCCGCGACTGCGGCGGTGCGGGCCTTTGACAGCAGGTCGAAATCATAGACCACAGCGCGGCTGATCGGCGGCGGGCGGCGACCGGCCCGGCGGGCGGCGCGGATCGGCATGACCACCGCGTTGCAGCCGTCGCCGCTTTCGGGCCACGCCTCGGTCCCATGCGCCAGCAACACCGCGCGCGCCGTCAGCTCGCCGGTGTCGCGGCCCAGCGTTCCCGCCAGCCAGCTGTCCAGCCGCCCCACCGACAGCGGCGCGCCCTGCCAGCACAAGCGCATCACCGCGCCGGGGCCATCCTCTTCCTCGATCTCGATACGGAAGGCGCGCGCCAGCCCCTCACCGGCGATGCGCCCCGCCAGCCATGCCCAGAACGCCACGATCTCGAACCCGTCGAGCTGCACGATAAGGTCAAGGCTTTCGGTCTCCAACGCCAGCCCGTCCGCCTGAAACCGCCCCTTGAGCCCGTCGAGCAGATCGCCCGAGCGCGTATTACCCAAGGGTCGCCAGTCGGTCTGGATCGCGTCATAGCGCGCGCCAAGCTCGGTGACGGCTTCGGTCAAGGCCGCTACCTCAGACAGCAGCGCGGTGCGCAGATCGGGCGCGTCGCCGTCGCCTTCCAGCTCGGCCATCACACCGATCACCGTCTGCAAATTCGCCGCCGGACGGCGCACACGGTCGAACACATCGGCCAGCAATGCGTCGCGGCTGGTGTGGGCGGCGATGTCGGCGGTCACGTCGCGCAGGGTCAGCACATAACCGGGTGCGACACCCTCTTCGCGCCGCCTGAGCACGCGCATCCGCCCGGCCAACAGCCGTGTCCCGTTCGCCGTGGCGCAGAGCAGGTCCGAGGCCATGTCAGGATCGCCCGCCCCGGCCAAGCGGTCATAGGCGTGACGGATCGGGCCTTCGCGCAGATAATCCAGCAGGTTACGGTCCAGCCCGGGCGCGGTGCCACCACCGAGAATATCCACCGCCTGCCCATTGTAGAACGCCAGCTGATGCTCGGCGGAACACAGCAGCACGGCGACGGGGACATCGGCCAGCAACGTCTCAAGCCGCGCCTTTTCCGCCGCCAGCCGTGTGGTCTCGCGCGCGACGGATTCAGCCAGCGCACTGCGGGTTTCGATCAGTGCGCGGGTGACGGCCTCGGCCGCGGGGGCCAGATCGCCCAGATACCGCGCGCCGCGCGCCTCAGTCTCCAGCCCGTGCCCGATCCCGGCGTGTGCGCGCGCGCGGATGGCCGAGGCGAGTTGATCGATCGCCCGCGCGACATGGGTGTCGAACAGAAACCAAACCCAGACCACCAGCCCGACAATCGCGAACCCGGCGACCAGTGCGCCCTGCACCACCTCGGGTGCGGCGCTGCCTGAATGGCGCAGCGCCACCCACAGCCCGGCCCCCACAGCCGCCACCGCCCCCAGCGCCAGCAGCGCAAAGAACAGCAGGATCCGCAGGCGCAGGCTTAGGCGGTCAAGCATGCCGGGCGGCACCCGGTGGCGGCGTCTCAAGCGCGGGTTCCCCAGCCAGTATGCGCCGGACCTCCGCTCTTAAAACCTTCAATTCAAACGGTTTCGAGATAAACCCGTCCGCCCCCATCGCCAACCCCTTGCGCCGCTCCATCGCCGAGCCACGGGCGGTCATCATCAGGATCTTCACCCCGTTCAGGCCGGGGTCCATACGCACGTTCTGGCAGATCTCATAGCCCGATACCTCGGGCAGCATGACATCCAGCAGCACCAGATCGGGTTGCGTCTTGCGGATCAGCTCGACTGCGCCCGCGCCGGTGGCGATGCGGGTCTGGTCATAGCCTTCGCGGGTCATCAGATAGTCCAGCGCGATGGCGATGTTGTCCTCGTCCTCGACGACCAGAATACGCTTACGCGCCGCTTGCTCGCCCATCATTCCCCTCCTCGACCGCCGCGCAGGCCGTGCGCAGAACCGGGTTGTCAGCCTCCAGCGGAAACCACTCGGCCCCCTCAAGCGTTCCGTCGCCATTCATCGCGACGCCCTCGACCACATCGGCACGGGCGTTGTTGACGCAATCGTAGATCACCACCACGCCCCGCGTCGGCTCCCAGCGGCCGATGAACACCACTTGCGTCATCACCATACCGGGCTGGTCGGGGTGCGTACGCGTCTCGGCCAGATTGATCGCCGTCATCCGCGTGACCTGCGGCCAGATGTAGGTCCAGGGCCGGTAGAACACCGCCTCGCCATTCTCGCTGGCCAGCGTCAGTTGCGGCTGCGCCTCAATCGTGCGCGTGGGCCATGTGTATTCGGCCCAGATGGTAAACGCGACCATCCCGAAGGCGACCGTCGCCGGATAGATCCAGCGGTCAATACGGTTGCGCAGGATCAGCCGGTTGACCAGCAGCACGATCCCCATCAGGCCGAACCCCGTAGCCAGTGATCCGACGAAGTCGATCAGCATTCAGCCTCTCCCCATTTATCCCAGTGCGCCGCTGCGGTGTCCCAGCGCCGATTGCATTGTGCGCACGACGACGAAGGCGTCGCGCAGGTGGCTGCGTTCAAAATCCGACAGATCAGAGGGCGCCAGAAAATTGTCCGGTTTGCGCCCGGCCTTGACCAGCGCGGCCTGATTTTCCAGCCGCAGGCGGGCGATCAGGTCATAGGCCTCGATCAGATCGCGCGCGCCTGAGACCGAGACGATGCCGACCGCCTCGGCTGCCTCGATCCGGGCGCGGGTGTTAACCTCGGTCAGTTGCCCCGACAGCGCATAGATCCGCGCGATGTCGGTGACCGGCACGACGCCGTTGTGCTTCATGTCGATGTGGTTCTTGTGCTCGCCCGAGCGGATCGTGGCGAAACCGCGCAGCAGGCCCAAGGGCGGCTGGTGCTTGAGCGCGTTGGAAATCATGTGGGCGACGAAAATTGAGTTCTTGGCGGCCTTGGCCAGCGTCTCGTCCTGCAGGTCGCGAAACAGCGAGACCGTGCCGCCGATGGGCCGCAGGTCGAACATGACCGAGGCCAGCATCTGCGCCTCGGGGCTGGGGGTGTCGATCCAGCCTTGGAAATACTGCCGCCAGACGCGCTTGGGCTGGCACCAGCGGTCCGCCGTGGCCATCATGTCGCCGGGGCAATAGACATAGCCTGCCTTGTCCAGCCCGTCGGACACATAGGTCGCCAAGGCTTTGAAATAGAGCCGGTCTTCCGCCGTCGCGGCATCGTCGAGGATCAGACAATTGTCCTGATCCGACACGCCGGTCTGTTCCTGCCGCCCCTGAGAGCCGCAGGCGAGCCACAGGTAGGGCACCGGCGGTGGGCCCAGCTTGGCCTCGGCCAGTTTCAGCAGGCGGCGGGTAACGGTGTCGGCTATATCGGTGATCAGTCGCGTGACCACCTCATGCGCGTTGTTGGCCGCCACCAGATGCATCAGCAGGCGCGGAATGCGGGCGGTGACCTCGGCCATTTCCTGCGGCGTTTCGCAACTGGCCGCGTCGCGGACCAGTTGGGCCGAGCTGACGGCCTGAAAGCGCGTCAGGTCGGTCTGCGTGACCATGCCCTTGAGCGTGCCGTCCTGCACCACCGGCAGATGGCCGACGCGGCGTTCCAGCATCGTGTGCAGGATGTCCGAGCCCAGCGCATCGGGCGTCAGGGTCAGCGGATCGCGGGTCATGATCGTGCCCAGCGGCGTATCGCCGGACAGGCCATCGGCCAGCACGCGCTCGGTCAGGTCGCGGGTGGTGACCAGCCCCAGAAGCGTCTGCTCGCGGGTGACGGCGATGCTGCTGATGTGCCGTTCGCGCATCAGCTGCGCGGCTTGAGTGACGGTTGCCTCGGGCGGCAGCGCCACCGGGGTGCGCGCCATCAGGTCGGCGACCTTGAGCGTGGTCAGATCCGTGCCCCGCGTCTCGATGGGCCGCGAGCGGTTGAAGAACCGCTCGAACGAGGGGGCGGTGGCGATCAGGTGGCGCAACTCGGCGGCGGGAAGGACCAACACGACCGAGGGCACAACGGCGCTGGCCGTGGTCATCGCCAGCCCGTCGCGCAGCAAGCCCCGCTCGCCGAAGGAATTGCGCGGACCAAGGATCGACACCAAAGCGCCGTTGCGGTCGCTGACCTCGACCGAGCCGCGCTTGATCAGGTACAGGCCCAGGATCGGCTCGCCGACGGCGTAGATCTGATCCCCGGCAAGATATTCCCTGCGGCCAAAAGAGCGGGCGACGCGCGTCAGCTCGTCTCGCGGCAGGCTGTCATAAGGGTGCACGGACTCGAGGAAGGCGAGGATCGTTTCGATCTGGCTATCCATGGCTGCACCCGACTGCGAGAGAGGGTGGAGGGGCGCAAAGGCGCGCCCCTCCGGTTGGTTTGCTCAGGTCTCAGTGCGCGCGAGCGACACCGGCACCCCGGGGAACACGGATCGATTCCACCAGGTCCTGGATCTCCTGCGGCGCAGGCTTGGTCATCCCGAGGACGACATAGGCCACCGCAAAGTTCAGAACCGCCGCCACCGAGCCAAAGGACGCCGGCGAGATGCCGAACAGCCAGTTGTCAGGGGTGTTGCCCAGCATGTTGGTGCCGGGGATGAAGAACCAGCCGACATAGGTGAAGATATAGACCATCTCCACGCCCAGACCGACCAGCATGCCCGCGACCGCGCCGGTCGAGTTCATCTTCTTCGAGAAGATCCCCATCATGATCGTCGGGAACAGCGAAGCTGCTGCCAGACCGAACGCGATGGCCACAACCTGAGCCGCGAAGCCCGGAGGGTTGAGGCCAAGGATCGTCGCCACAAGGATCGCAACGCCCATCGACACACGTGCCGCCAGCATTTCGCCCTTTTCCGAAATATTCGGATTGAACACCGACTTGATCAGGTCATGCGAGATGGCCGACGAGATCGCCAGCAGCAGACCCGCTGCCGTCGACAGGGCGGCAGCCAGACCACCGGCAGCGATCAGCGCGATCACCCAGCCCGGCAGACCGGCGATTTCCGGGTTCGCCAGAACCAGAATGTCACGGTTGAAGGTGACCATCTCGTTACCGGCCCAGCCTGCCTCGGCGGCGATCGCCGGAGCGTTGGCATCGTTGTAGTACTGGATCATGCCGTCGCCGTTCTTGTCGTCGAACGCCAGCAGGCCGGTGTTTTCCCAGTTATGCATCCAGTCCGGGCGCGCGTCATAGGCCAGCGAGGGCTGGTCCAGACCGTTGGGATAGATGCTGGTGATGATGTTCAGACGCGCCATCGCACCAACGGCCGGAGCCACGGTGTAGAGCAGCGCGATGAACACCAGCGCCCAACCGGCCGAGGCACGGGCATCCGACACCTTGGGCACGGTGAAGAAGCGGATGATGACGTGCGGCAGACCAGCGGTACCGATCATCAGCGACAGGGTAAACAGAACCATGTCGAGCGTGCTTTGGTGATGCTCGGTATAGGTGCGGAAGCCCAGATCCGTCAGCAGCCCGTCAAGGTGGGCCAGCAGCGGAACGCCGGTCGTGTCATTGCTGAACAGACCGATCTGCGGCAGGAAGTTGCCGGTCAGTTGCAGCGAGATGAAGATCGCCGGGATGGTATAGGCGACGATCAGCACGCAATACTGCGCAACCTGCGTATAGGTGATGCCCTTCATGCCGCCCAGAACGGCGTAGCAGAACACGATCGCCGAGGCGATCCACAGACCGGTCGAGCTTTGGACCTCGAGGAAGCGCGAGAACGCAACCCCGGCGCCCGACATCTGGCCGATCACATAGGTGATCGAGATGACGAGCAGCGCGATCACCGCAACGATCCGGGCGGTCTGGCTGTAAAAACGGTCACCGATGAAGTCGGGCACCGTGAAGCGGCCGAACTTGCGCAGATACGGCGCCAGCAGCAGTGCGAGCAGCACATAGCCGCCGGTCCAGCCCATCAGGTAGGTCGAGTTGTCATAGCCGACAAAGGCGATGATCCCCGCCATCGAGATGAACGAGGCCGCCGACATCCAGTCAGCCGCCGTGGCCATCCCGTTGAGAACCGGGTGAACGCCGCGGTTGGCGGCGTAGAATTCCGACGTGGAACCCGCACGGGCCCAGATCGCGATCCCGATGTAGAGGGCAAACGACAGGCCCACCACGATCAGGTTAAGAGTGAATTGATCCATCTGTCCCTGCTCCTGTTATTCGTCGACGCCGAAGTCGCGGTCGATCGAGTTCATCCGCGCGGCGTAAAAGAAGATCAGCACGATAAAGGTCAGGATCGAGCCTTGCTGGGCGAACCAGAAGCCGAGATCCGTACCGCCGAAAGTGATACCCGCGAGCAGAGGGCGAAGCAGAATGCCGAAGCCGAAGGAGACGAGGGCCCAGATCACCAAGCAAATGGTGATGAGCCGGATATTCGCCGCCCAATAGGCGCTGGCCGATTTGTCAGACATGGTTGTCCTCCCGGTTTTTCCTCCTGCCGGCACCCCGCGACGGGATGCCCGCTTGTCAAAAAACAACGGCCCTGCCCGGTGGGGCAGAGCCGCTGTGTCAGGCTGTCACCTCAGCGACGATCCCGCCCAGTTCTGCGGCGATGGCGTCGATGGCTCCCATACCATCGACCGACCGCAGAACGTCGCGAGCCGCGTAATAGGCGATCAGCGGGGCCGTTGACGCGTGGTAGGCGGTCAGCCGTGCCCCCACCGTCTCGGCGTTATCGTCGGCGCGGCGCTTGAACGCCGTACCGCCGCATTTGTCGCAGCGGCCCGCCTGGGCCGGCTGCTTGAAGCTGTCGTGATACCCTTCGCCACACCCTTCGCAGGTGTGACGGCCCGAGACCCGCTCGACCATCGCCGCGTCATCGACCTCCATCGAGATCGCGGCGCTGATCTTCAGCCCTTGGTCGGCCAGCAGCGCATCCAGCGCTTCGGCCTGACCGGGGGTGCGCGGGAAACCGTCGAGGATCACGCCCTTGGCGGTGTCCGGCTCGGCCATACGGTCGCGCAGGATCGCCAGCACGATCTCGTCCGAGACCAGCCCGCCCGACTCCATCACCGATTTCGCGGCCATACCGGCGGCGGTCCCCGCCGCGACAGCCGCGCGCAGCAGGTCACCCGTTGACAGCTGCACCAACCCGAAACGCTCCTCCAGCATCCGGGCCTGCGTACCCTTGCCAGCGCCCGGAGGGCCCAGCAGGATCAGAACGGCGGCGTGGGTCATCGTCTCGCTCATCGTGCCCTCACCCCTTGTTCATGCGGTTTTCGATGAGGTCATCGACCACCGAGGGATCGGCCAGCGTCGAGGTATCACCCAGCGCGCCGTAGTCGTTCTCGGCGATCTTGCGCAGGATGCGACGCATGATCTTGCCCGAGCGCGTCTTGGGCAGGCCCGGCGCCCATTGGATCAGATCCGGCGAGGCAATCGGCCCGATCTCGGTGCGGACCCATTTGACCAGCTCTTTGCGCAGGTCTTCGGACGGCTCGATCCCGTTCATCAGCGTGACATAGGCATAGATGCCCTGCCCTTTGATCGCGTGCGGATAGCCGACGACAGCGGCCTCGGCGACCACCTCATGCGCCACCAGTGCAGATTCAACCTCGGCCGTGCCCATGCGGTGCCCCGAGACGTTGATCACGTCATCGACGCGCCCGGTGATCCAGTAATAGCCATCCTCATCGCGGCGACAGCCGTCGCCGGTGAAGTAGTAACCGCGATACTGGGCGAAATAGGCTTCCTGAAAGCGCTCATGATCGCCCCACAGGGTGCGCATCTGGCCCGGCCAGCTGTCGGCGATGCACAGCACACCCTCGGCGGCGGTCTCGCCCTGAATTTCGGCGGTGTTGGCGTCCAGAACGACCGGCTTCACGCCAAAGAACGGCTTGGTGGCCGAACCCGGCTTGGTCGGGATCGCGCCCGGCAGCGGGGTCAGCATGTGGCCGCCGGTTTCGGTCTGCCAGAAGGTGTCGACGATGGGGCAATTGCCCTTGCCGACATGGGTGTTGTACCAGTTCCACGCCTCGGGGTTGATCGGCTCGCCGACCGACCCCAGCAGCTTGAGCGAGGACAGATCGTATTTCTCGACCCACTCGGGCCCCTGCCCCATCAGCGCGCGAATGGCGGTGGGGGCGGTGTAGAACTGGTTGACCTTGTGCTTTTCGCACACCGCCCAGAACCGACCTGCGTCGGGATAGGTCGGCACACCCTCGAACATCAGCGTCGTCGCGCCGTTCGCCAGCGGGCCATAGATGATATAGCTGTGGCCCGTAACCCAGCCCACGTCGGCCGAGCACCAGAACACATCGCCATCATGGTAATCGAAGGTCAGCTGATGCGTCATCGACGCATAGACCAGATAGCCGCCCGAGGTATGCACAACGCCCTTGGGACGCCCGGTCGAGCCCGAGGTGTAGAGCACAAAGAGCGGATCTTCGGCGCCCATCTCGGCATAGGGGCAATAAGGGCTGGCCTCGGCCATTTCGGCCTTCATGTCGATGTCGCGGCCCTGCACCCAGGTGGTCTGGTCGCCGGTGTGCTTGACGACAAAGCATTTCACCTTTTCCGAGCAGTCAAACAGCGCCTTGTCGGTGTTCGACTTCAGCGGCGTCTTGCGGCCGCCGCGCGGGGCGTGGTCGGCGGTAATGACGGCCTTGGCTTCGGAATCGTTGATCCGGTTGGCCAGCGCATCCGGCGAGAAACCGGCGAAGACGATGGAGTGGATCGCGCCGATCCGCGCGCAGGCCAGCATCGCATAGGCGGCCTCGGGGATCATCGGCAGATACAGGACAACCCGGTCGCCCTTGCCCACGCCATTGGCCTTGAGCACATTGGCCATGCGGCTCACCTGCTCAAGCAGCTGCGCATAGGTGATGTGCTGCGCCTGACCATTGGGATCGTCGGGCTCGAAGATGATCGCGGTCTGGTTGCCGCGTGTCGCGATATGGCGATCGATGCAGTTGGCCGAGACGTTCAGTGTGCCGTCCTCGAACCATTTGATCGAGACATTGCCATAGTCGAAATTGGTATTCTTGACCTTGGTGAACGGCTTGATCCAGTCAACGCGCTTGCCGTGCTCGCCCCAGAACGCCTCAGGGTTATTGATCGACGCGGCGTACATCGCCTCGTAGGTATCAGCGTCGATATGCGCGTTGGCGGTGAACTCCGCCGACGCGGGGTAAATCCCCGATTGAGCCTGATCCGACATGGGCGCTCCTCCTGCAAACGGGCCGAGCGGCAGCGCGCGTCTTGCGTCGTGCTGCTCAGGCCTCCTCCATCCGCGGTAACAATAGCGCATTGGTCAATTTTTTTGTAACTCTTTTTTTTACAACGAGATTTTTGTAAATTCCTTCACCGAAAGCCGGGGCTTTTTGTAAATTCCCAAGATCAGATTTCAATTCCGCCAATTTTTTCAGCCGCCTGCCGGTAACGGAAATGTTAATGCCGTGACCTACGGTCAGATGGCAGCGCCAACAGGGGCGAACAGCGCACGATGCGCATCCGGCGATTGCTGCGACGCAGCGTCACAGCTGCCCGACGTTGCGTCCGGCAGAGCGTCCGCCGCGTCGTGATTCGCCCCTGACGCGAATCAACGCCTTGGCCTGAACCGAAACGGGGCCGGCACCCTTTGGTGCCGACCCCGTCCCTGCGCCAAGACGCCGCCGGTCAGAGCGGATTATCGCCCCGAACCGTGACCACCACCCGGCCCCGCGTCGCGCTGGGCCAGGTCAGCCGCACCTGATTGCGGTTGCTGCCTTGCTGCACCACAACATAGGGCCACGAAGTGCGCACTTCGTTGCCGCCCCCATTCGCCTGTCCTTCCATCACGATCGAACTGACCGTGCGCGCCCAGCCGTCATACGGCAACTTGCCACCGGTCGAGATCGTCCAGTTGGCGGCCTCGGAGCTTTGCGTATGGCGTAGCACGAGCGGACTCTCGGTCTGCGTTTGGATGCCATTGTAGGTGTTGTGCTGCCAGATCACGTTGCGAAACCGGCTGTAGTCGAGGTCCGCATAGCTGGTGTTCACCCCATCCGCCCGGCTGGGCGTGGCATTGACGGTGCGAAACACATTGCCGCTGACGACCTGCCCGGACAGGAAATGCCCGGTGCCATACGGTTTGACCACGATGAAGCGAAAGCTCGAGATGACATTCGACACCAGAAAGATGTTGTTGGTGACCGACAGCCCGCCAAAGCTGTACTCGCCGTTCCAGTTCGGCGTCGCGTCATGTTCATTGGTGTGTTCGAAGAACGTGTTGTCCACGTAATTGCCGGTGATCGAGGTCACCGTGTTGGGATAGGTCAACACGATCCCGGCCTGACGTACCGCGTTCTGCTCATTGTCGCCGTGGTAGAAATGGTTGCCCTCGATCAGGTGATAGGTGCCGGCCATCACCGCGAATTTGCCAAAACGCTGCACAAGGTTCGAGCGCAGCTTGACGTCATTGGCATTCACATTGATCGCCACCGACACCCGGTCCTGCGCCCGTTCCGGCGATTCCGACGACAGAAAGGTGCAGCGGTCGACCAGCATGCCCTGACAGCCCCGACCAATCGAGGTGATCGCCTTGTCCTTGGGCTTGTTGAACGTGCAGTCGCGCACGGTAAAGATCGGCCCGTCCGTGGACAGACTGAGCGCCGAGCAGATGCCCCGGCACTGGAACTCGACGCTGTCGATCTCGAACCGCTCGAGCGTGCCGAAGCCGGACATGTCCAGAATGTGCTGGAATTTGCGGAACGTGTAGTTCTGCGTGCCCTGCGCGTTGAACAGCGGCTGGCTCAACGTCAGCGACTGCGCCGAGACATTGCGCGCCTTGACGTAGACCTCGCGCCCCACGCCGCTGCCTTCGACGCGGGCACCCACCGGAATATTCGCGATGTTGGTGACGTTGGTCAGCTGGCTTTGCTGGCCGGTCGAATACGTGCCCTGCGAATAGGAAACCTGTGTATTCCACGCCGCGCCATCGCTGGCCTCGATCAGCCCGTTGCGCAGAACCCGGCGGATTGCATAGTAGTTCAGGCCCGTCGTTGCAGCCAGATCAATCGGCGCATCCAGCTGCACGCGGCGGCCCATCAGGTCGAACGTGTCGTGATCGGTGTAGAAGAACAGCGCCTGCAACCCCTTGCGCAGACCCAGCCCCTCACTGTTGAACGCCGCGGCATAGGACGGGAAATCGAAGTTCTTGGTCAGCTGCAACCGCGCGTCCGAGGGCATCGACAAGCGCCCCTGAAACCGCACCGGAACCTCGATCGTCAGGGTCTGACCGATGTAATACGCGCCCGCCGACACCAGCAGCTCTCGTCCCGAGGACTGGGCCGCATTGGCCGCAGCGACGAAAGCGTCGTAGTCATCGGCAACGCCATTGCCGACTGCGCCATAGTCGCGCACATCGACCCAATCCATCATGTCGCGCAGCCAGTAGCTGGTGACATCCTCGATGGTGATGTCGTCAATGCGCACCACACCGCCATTCGCCCCGGTCAGATCCAGCCCGACATGGCCATGATCCACCCCGGCCCATGGCATATCCACACCGCCACGGGCGGCGGTGGCGATGATCGCGCTGACCTCGACGATCTCGCCATACGTCGTCAGTGCCACGCTGGGCCCGCTGAGCGTGACGCCCGAAACCGCCCCGTCGCTGCCATTGGCCGCAAAACCTGCGATACGCACCGACGGCAGCGCCCCTGACATCGCCTTGACCCGCGCCGTGACCCGCAGATAGAGGCCGTTGATCACCGGCGTCTCACCTTTCCAGCGCAGCTTTTGCGTGGTCGAGGTCTTGAGCAGCTCCAGACAGCCCTCAAAATCCGGGTCCGACGGCACAAAGGCCGCATTCGCTGCGCCGTCATAGGTGGGCGAGCCGGGCGTGCCATCGCCGCTTGACCACACATTCAACCCGTCGGCGAAGGGCGGAGGCATCAGGATCAGCCCCTCGGTCACTGCCTTGTTCATGTCAGACCCCTGTCTTGGAAACCACGACGCTGTGACCGCAATGCGCACGGTCCTGCGGCGACAGGGGGTATCAAGCGGGGCTTAAAGCGGCTTGAGGTCAGCGCGCGTTGCGCAGTCTCAGACGCCGGTCCCGGTATCGGGCAAAAGCTGCACGGCCGAGATGCGCAGCGCCTCACCCTCACCGATCAGCGTGTATTCCAACAGGTACGAGCGCCCGGCCTGATCAAGGATCAGCACGCGCTGCACCTGAAGGCCCGCACGCTCGGACAGGCCCACAAAGCGCACCTCGGCCGGGTCCAGCACCATCGGATAGCCCTGCGCCACCATACGGCCGAAATTGTCGGACGAGCCGAACATCCGGCGCAGGCTGTCCGAGGCATAGCCAAAGGCCGTGTCGAAATCCTGTGCGCGGAACGCGTCAATCTGGGATGTGATGAGGTCGGGAATGGGTTGGCTCTCTTGCGCCTGCAGGCCCCCGGCAACGCCGGCGGCAAGGAGCGCGGACAAAAGCAGGTGTCGCATGGCAATCTCCTGGCTGTCTTAGGGCTACGCACGCGCACCGCAATCGGATCACCACGCGGCGTTTACGAACAGGCGACAGCGCCTGCGGCTTGTGGCAGGGTGCGGGCATGAGCCGCTTTCGTCTGCCGTTTATTGCCCTCCTCGCCCTTGGTCTTTCGGCCAGTTCCGCCTCGGCCTGCCGTCTGGCGCTGGCCTTGGGCTTTGATGTCTCGCGCTCGGTCGATGGGGCGGATTACCGCAACCAGACCGATGGCATCATCGCCGCCTTTGCCAATCCGGTCGTGCGCGACCTGTTGCTGCGGCCAGAGCAGCCCGTCGCTGTGGCTGTGTACGAATGGGCCGGGCAGTATCGCCAGACCCTGCTGGCCGACTGGGTACTGCTCGACAGCGCCGAAACCATCGACGCGCTGGCCCAACGGATCGAGACCCATCACCGCGTGGACAACAGCCTGACCGCCGTTGGCAGTGCCTTGGTCTATGGCCGCGACCTGCTGAGCCGCGCGCCTCAGGATTGCCCATGGCACACGCTGGATCTGGCCGGCGACGGCCAGAACAACGACGGCTACGCGCCCGCGCGCATCTATGCCGAGGGGGGCTTTGACGGAATTGTCGTCAATGGGCTGGTGATCGGCGAGCACGACCCCGAGGTGCGCGCGTGGTACGAGCGCCATGTCCTGCACGGCCCCGGCGCCTTTGCCGAATACGCCGTCACCCACGCCGAATTTGCCGACGCCTTCCTGCGCAAACTGATTCGCGAGCTGACCGAGCCGATGCTGGGCATGACCGAAGTCCCCGCCACGCAGGGCTAGTCGCGGTCCAGCAGCCAGCGAAACGCCCGGCGCAGCTCGGCCGCCCCGTCACGCTCATACCAACGCCCATGCGCCAGCACGACGCGCTCGGGCTCCTGCGCGATCATCCATTCCACCGCGCTGCGCGCCGCCGCCCGCCCCTTGCGGAACGTCGCCCGCATGTCGCGCGGGGTGCCGCCTTTGGGATCGAGATTGCCGACCACCATCAGCACCGGAACCAGCCAGACCGGGACAGCACGGCGCTCGAAATTCTCGATCAGGTCAGTCAGGATCAGGGTCTTGCTGGCGGGGTGAAAGAACACCGCCTCATGGTGAACGCTGCTGCCTGCCACGACCCGTGCCTCGATCGCCCCGCCCCAGTCTTCAGGCGCGCCATCGCCCAGCGTCTGGTCAACGCGGATCGCCACATCGCGCGAGGCCGCGCGCTCGGCCACGCCAGGTGCCGCCCATGTCCGCGCTTGCGGGAACAACCCCTGCCACGCGCCGACCGAGGCATAATGAATCCAGTTCGGCGCGACCAGATGCGCGACCGGGCCCAGCGCCTGTATCTCGGCCATCACGCCGGGATCGGGCGCAATGGGGGAATGCACCCACAGCCCGCCATCCGGCAGGCGTATCACCGTCATCCGGGTCGGAAACGGCAGGCCATAGAAGCGGATGATTGGGCCATCGACGATCCACAGATCGGGCGCGACGGGTTTCAGCGTGTTGAGCGGCTCGTAGCCAGTAGGGCGTGTCATGGACCAAGCCTAGCACAGTCCCGATGTCAGATTTTAGTCGTTGAGCACAAAAAAAAGCGGCGCGCCCCTTCGGAGCGCGCCGCCAATCTCGCCGCCGCAAAGCTCAGGCGCTCAGCGTTCCCGCCAGCCCCTGCTCGATCAGCACCACCGACTCGTTGATGCCATAGAGCGCGATGAACCCGCCGAAACGCGGCCCCTCGGACGCGCCCAGCAGCACCTCGTACAGGGCCTTGAACCACGCGCGCAGGTTATCGAACCCGTGGTCCTTGCCCACGGCAAAGACCATCGACTGCAACGCCTCGGCATCCAGACCGCCGTCCCAGACCTTGAGCCGCTCGGCCAGATCCTGCATCGCGGCGCGTTCCTGATCGTCGGGCAGGCGGAAAACCCGCTTGGGCGCGACGAAATCGTTGAAGTAGCGCACGGCAAACCCGGCTGCTGCATCCAGATCCGGGTGCGTTTCGGGCGTTGCATCGGGCGCGTAGCGCTTGATGAAGCCCCACAGCGCCGATTTGTCCGTCGCCCCGGCCACAGCCGCCAGATTGAGCAACATCGCGAAAGGCACGACCATATGCGACACCGGCGGGGTGCCGCCGTGGATGTGCCAGACCGGGTTCGCCAGTTGCTGCTCGGGCGTCTGCGTCGGATAGGCGCGCAACTGTTGGTGGTATTCGTCCACCGCCTTGGGGATCACATCGAAATGCATCCGCTTGGCCGTCTTGGGCTTCTGGTACATGAAATACGACAGGCTCTCGGTCGAGGCATAGGTCAGCCATTCGTCAATGCTGACCCCGTTGCCCGAGGATTTCGAGATCTTCTGCCCGTTCTCATCCAGAAACAGCTCATAGCTGAAATGCTCGGGCGCGCGGTGGCCCAGCACCTTGCAGATGCCGTCATAGATCGGCGTGTTGGTCGAATGGTCCTTGCCGTACATCTCGAAATCGACGCCCAGCGCCGCCCAACGCGCGCCGAAATCCGGCTTCCACTGCAGCTTTACATTGCCGCCAGTCACCGGCAGCGTCCATTCGCGGCCCGTCTCGTCGTCAAACGTGATCGTGCCGTCCTTGGCGTTGACCTCTTTCATCGGGACATAGAGCACGCGCCCCGTCTCGGGATGGATCGGCAGGAAAATCGAATAGGTCTGCTGGCGCTCATCGCGCAGCGACTTGAGCATGATCGCCATGATGGCGTCATAGCGCTCAGCCGCAAGGCGCAGGGTCGCGTCGAACTGGCCGGTCTTGTAAAATTCGGTGGCCGAGTAGAACTCGTACTCGAACCCGAACGTGTCCAGAAACCGGCGCAGCATGGCGTTGTTATGCGCGCCAAAGCTGTCATGCGTGCCAAAAGGATCAGGCACGCTGGTCAGCGGCATTTGCAGATAGTCGCGCAGCATGTCCTGATTGGGCACATTGCCCGGAACCTTGCGCATCCCGTCCAGATCGTCGGAAAAGCAGATCAGCCGCGTGGGAATATCCGAGATTTCCTCGAACGCGCGCTTGATCATCGTCGTGCGCGCCACCTCGCCAAAGGTGCCGATATGCGGCAGACCCGAGGGGCCATAGCCGGTCTCGAACAGAACATAGCCCTTTTCGGGTGGCGCCTTCTCATAGCGTTTGAGCAGGCGGCGTGCCTCTTCAAAAGGCCAGGCCTTGGAGGTCATCGCAGCGTCGCGCAGAGAAGTCATGTTACGCTCTTTTCTATTGGCGGGCATCCGCAGGAATACCCGAGGGAACCCCGGCTTCCTATTGCCCGCCCACGCTCGCGTCAATATTCTGCACCCAAACCAGAACAGGACACCTTATGACCGACGCTGCCCCTTCCCTGACGCCGCAAGATGCGCTCGTCGCCCTGATGCTGACGGTGTCGGTCTCTGATGGTGCGATCCGCACCGAAGAACTGCTGGCCATAGAGCAGGTGGTCAACTCGCTGCCGGTCTTTGCTGGCTATGACCCTGACCGGATCAAGGTCGTCGCGCAATCGGTGTTCGAGCTGATGGAGGTTGAGGACGGCCTTGATGCTCTCTTCGGTCTGGTGCGCGACACGCTGCCCGAACGGCTGTTCGAGACCGCCTATGCGCTGGCCTGCGATATTGCCGCCTCGGATGGTGCGCTCAAACAGGCCGAGCTGCGCCTGCTCGAAGAGATGCGCGACGAACTGGCCATCGACCGGCTGCACGCCGCCGCCATCGAGCGCGGCGCGCGCGCCCGCTTCGCGCACCCCTAATCGGGCACGCCACCCGCCGCCAAGACCTTGGCCTGCGCAACCCAATCGTCGCGGGTCACGCGGCCCTTGAAGGTCTCAAGGTTTTCATCGACCCAGGCGATGTCGGCCTCGGTCCAGCTGGCGATCTGGTCGAAATGCCAAAAGCCCAGCTGGTTGAGCAAGCCCTCAAGCTTGGGCCCGACGCCCTTGATCAGTTTCAGATCATCCGCCTGCCCGCCCTTCGGCGCGGACAGGCGCACGGGGCCTGCCTCGACCGGCGCGACCTGCGCGGCGGCCAGTTGCGTTTCAAGCGCGGCGATCCGGGCCGCAGCCTCCTGACCCTGCGCACGGGACACCTCCAGCTCGCCCGCCAGTCGCCGCGCCTCGCCGTCATCGCCCGGAGCCGTGACATCGCCTGACACCGTGACCACCTCACGCCGTCCCCAGATCAGCCAGCCGACCACCAGCCCCAGCAGGGCCGCGAGCGCGATCAGCACCCAGATTTCACCCAAGAGAAAATTCCAGCCGCGAAACATCCGCCCTCTCCCGTCATTCGATCCAGCGCACAGCCGTGCGCCGGTTGGCCGCCCGGCCGGTTTCGGTGTTGTTCTCGCCGACCGGCTGCGTCGCGCCGTACCCCTGCGCTGTCATCCCTTCGGCCGGGACGCCCCGCGCCACCAGCGCGGTGCGCACCGCCTCGGCCCGGCTCTGGCTCAGCGTCAGGTTGGCCGCAGCCGCCCCGGTCGCATCGGTATGCCCGCCAATCTCGGCCCGCAGCCCCGCCATCACGCAGGCGCGCATCACCCCCGCCACCGCGTTCACCGCACTGCGGGCGCGCGCATCGAGCCGCGCCGAGCCGGTCACAAAGCCGATACGGTTCGCCGCCAGCGTGGCATCGGTGTTCTCGGCACAGTTCTGCACCGTCGGCGCAAACCCTGCGACGGGCAGCCAGTACCCGCCCGACAGCACCTCAGTCCGCCCGCTGAGCGCATGTACCCGCTCGCTGCCCTCCGCCGCCTCGGGCACCACCTGATTGAGATGCAGGGTCAGCCCGTCCGAGGCCCGCGCCAGATCCGCCCCCAGCGCAGCACCCAGCAGATCCAGATCCGCCCCGGCCCCGAACCCGGCATCCACCACCGTCCCGCCGGGCGATACCGCCACGTCCAGCGTCTCGACCTCGCCCAGCCATGGCGCCAGCGCACTTACCACCGGCGAGACCTGCCCCGGCTCGCCCAGCAAAGCCACCCGCGCGCCATCGTCGATGTCGTCCAGCCCCAGCGCCGCCGCCACATCGCCTGCGCTCACGCCCAAGGGCAGCTTGCCCTGCAGCCAAGGCCCCGCCTCAGCTGTATAGTGCAGCTGATACGCGGGCGGCGTTCCGTCATCGAGCACGTCAATCGCCGCAATGAAATCATACCCTTCTGGCAGAATATCCGCGACGGCGGCATGCGCGGCCTGCTCTTCGACCGCCGTGCGCGCCAGTCCCAACAGCGACAGACTGCGCCCGGACAGATCGAAATGCCCCTCTTCCAGAGCATTCAACCCGCCCAGCCCGGCCATCGCCGCCTCGGGCCAATGCGCATCAGGAGCACCGGCAGCCAGCGTCAGCCCGCTGACGCCCTCGCCCTCCAGCATCGCCCGCGCCGCCTCGGTCGGCACCGAGCCGCGCGTGCTCAACGTCCCACCGCGCCGCGCCACATGCAAAACGTAGGGATCGGCGACCGGCAACACCTCAAGCTGGTCCACCACCACCCGCCGACCGCGCAATCCATCCAGGGCAGCGATCAACGCGCCTTGTTCAACGGGACCATCGGCCAGCCCGGAAACGGTAATGTCACGCCCTGACACAGTGACCTGCACCCCGTGAACCGAGGCTGCGGCGACTGTCTGCGCGGATAACGCGATGCGCTCCTGCATGAACGGCGCGTATTCAGCCCGCGCCCACCAGCCCAGCGCCACCACGCCCGTTGCCAAAATCGCCAGCCCCGTCGCCAGACGCATACCCTACCCCACAATCGCCGCCCCCTATGCCTAGCACACAAGGATACAGACTCAATCGCAGGACGGCGGAACCAATCAGCTGTGCATTGCCGACCAACGCTCGATCACATCCTGCTGCAAACCCCGCGCCCGACCGGACCACGAGCGCGCCCCAACCGGACGCTCCCGCGTGTCATCGCTCAAGGCGGCCCGGCGCGGCAGGTCTGCGCTGACGATCGAGAACACCACCGCCCGCCCACCGCGCAACTGCGCATAGCCTGCCAGTGCCGAGACGAAATTCAGCGTGCCGGTCTTGGCGCGCACCTCAACCGGGTGCGAGGCAACCTCGCGGCCGTTAGCGTCGCGCATGGGATGCGCGCGCAGCAAATCGGGCAAAATACCTTCGCGCCGGGCGGCCAGCAGATACTGTGCCATCGTTCGGGGCGCGATACGCGACCCTTCGGACAGGCCCGAATGATCCAGCAAACCAAGGCCCGCAGCCCCATAGCGTTCGCGGATCCATCCGTTCATCCGCGACGCCGACGGGGCCAGCGCCTGCACCCCCGGACCCAGCCGCTGCGAGGCGGTCATGCCGACACACTCAGCGGTGATATTGGTGGAATACCTCAACATTTCGCGCAATATGCTGGTCAAGGGATCCGAACGATGTTCGGCCAGAACCTGCCCCGGCGCAACGGTTGCGCGGCGCGGCTCGGGCAGTTGGCAGCCCCGCGCCGCCAGCAATGCGCGAAAAACATCGCCCGCATAGGCACCCGGTCGACGCACCGGCAGCCATCGCGACCCCGGCGTCCCCAGTGCGTTGGCGGCAACCGTCCAGTGTTCGCGCTCACCGCGCACGTCATGGGTGTAGACCGGCATACTGCGCGCGACCGCCTCGATATCGATCATCGACACGCCCGGCGCTTCGGTGTTCGAGCGCGCATCCATCGACAGCGCGGCGCGACCGTTGGCAACCTCCCAGCCGAAATAGACGCGGTTGAAATTCAGGTTCAGGCCGCCGATTGCAGGGTTATAGCCAGCAGGCACAGGCTGGCCGTTGTCGATCTGATGAATGTCGGGCAAAGCGCTGTCGTCGACCAGAAACCGACCGTCAATCCGGCGCAGGCCCCGCTCGATCAGCTCATCGGCCAGGCGCGCCAGTTCGGCGGTCTGCAATGTCGGATCCCCGCCCCCGCGCAGAACCAGATCACCGCTCAGCGTGCCATTGGCGATCGCCCCGCCCCGCGTCTCAACCCGCGTGATGAACCGATACTCAGCCCCCAGCGTCTGTAGCGCATAGAGTGTCGTCACCGCTTTGGCCGTGCTCGCCGGCGGCATACGCAGATCCGCGCGGTGTTCTTCGATCACCGCGCCGGTCTCGGCGTCGAGCGCGACCATCGCGGTCTCTCCGCTCAGATTGGCGCGCTCGATCAGCGATGATAGTGAACCGCTGGGCGCGACGAGCGCCGCAGGTTCACCCGACAGTGCCGCAATATGACCCGGCGCCGGCCGCGCGGGTGGGCGCGGCGAGCGCGTCGGGGCCGAGGCCATGGCGGGTGCCGCCAGACTGGCGAAAGCACCGGCCAAAAGGGCCCGGCGGCTCAACTCGGTTCGGTCGCGAAACATACGAAACCCTTGCCTTGAAACGATGCAACCTGCCCTCTTTCGGGCCGCCACACCAAGTTTAGACCAAATATCTCAGTGTAAATCGGTTAATTCGCGGCGCAAAACCGGCGCGAACGGGACGCTTCGGCGGCACTTACCGGTCCGCACGCCTCGCCCGCAAGGCCGTAGACGAGTCATGCCGCATCGGCATGTCCAGGTAAACCCATGCCGGTGTTCCCTTGTGGGCCAGGCGTTTTGCATCACGCGTCGGCAACCGCCACTTGCGAAATGTCTGCGCCGTTGGCGAGGTCAGCGCGCGCAGCCGCTGTCCCGGGCGCGCCAGCACGGCCACCGGAACCCGTTCCATGATCTCGGGCCAGCGGTCCCAGGTGTGAAAACTGGCCAGATTATCCGCGCCCATCAGCCAGACAAACCGCAACAGCGGATACGCCTGTTGCAGCGCTTTCAGCGTGTCCGCCGTCGCCCGCGTCCCGAAACCGGCTTCAAGATCGGTGATTTTCACGCGCGGATGCTGCATCAGCGCGCGCGCAGCCGCCATGCGCTGTGCCAGCGGCGCCGGAGGGTTGGGCTTGATCGGGTTGCCGGGGCTCACCATCCACCAGATCTGATCCAGCCCCAGCCGTTTGAGCGCCTCAAGCGTCAGATGCACATGCCCTTCATGCGGCGGATCAAAGGACCCGCCGAGCAATCCGATCACCTGTCCGGGCGCGGCCCAGGGTCTGCCCATGCGGTCCCTCCTCGCTGGCAAGCGCGCACCATGCCCCGGATCGCAGCGCGCGCCAAGGGGGCCACGTACCGGCAAGCCGCTGTTTTCACGCGCTGCCTTCGACCGCTCACCCGTGCCGGTTTGAACGCCGCGGCGCCCTGAAGGTCTCTCCTCACCCTCGCAATGTCGCAATTGCGGTTGAGCGGCCGCGCGCGGGCGGGTCAGTCTGGTAGCACCCCAATGGCGAGCCTCCCATGTCCAGCGATCCCCTGTTGCAGCCTTTCCAGCTCAAGCACCTGACCCTCAGGAACCGGATCTTCATTTCATCGCATGAACCCGCCTATGCCGAGGACGGCATGCCCAAATCCCGCTACCGCGCCTATCACGTCGAACGGGCACGCGGCGGTGTCGCGCTGACCATGACGGCTGGGTCGGCCAGCGTGTCACGTGACAGCCCGCCTGCATTCAACAACATCCTCGCGTGGAAGGACGAAGTCGTCCCCCACCTGCGCGATCTCACCGACGCCGTGCATGAGGAGGGTGCAACGGTGATGATCCAGCTCACCCATCTGGGCCGCCGCACGCGCTGGGATTCAGGCGACTGGCTGCCTGTCCTGTCGCCCAGCTTCGAGCGTGAACCGGCGCACCGGGCGTTTACCAAGCAGCTTGAAGACTGGGACATCGAGCGCGTCATCCGCGACTATGCGGACGCCACCGAGCGCATGCAGGCCGGTGGCATGGATGGGGTCGAATTCGAATGCTACGGCCATCTGATGGACCAGTTCATCTCGCCGCTGACCAACCACTTGCCCGCGCCTTGGGGCGGCACGCTGGACGACCGGATGCGCTTTCCCTTGGCCGTGCTGCAGGCCTGCCGCGACCGCGTCGGCCCCGACTTCCTTCTGGGTGTCCGCTACGTGGCAGACGAGCGCCTGCCCGGCGGCGTCGAAGCCCCCGAAGGGATCGAGGTTGGCCGCCGCTTCAAGGCTTCCGGCCTTATCGACTTCCTCAACGTGATCCGCGGCCATATCGACACTGACCCGGGCCTCACTGACGTCATCCCGATCCAGGGCATGCCATCCGCACCGCATCTCGATTTCGCGGGCGAGGTCCGTCAGGCCATTGACATCCCGATCTTTCACGCTGCGCGCGTGCCCGATGTTGCAACAGCCCGCCACGCCATCGCCAGCGGCAAGGTCGACATGATCGGCATGACCCGCGCGCATCTGACCGAGCCGCATTTGTTGCACAAGATCATCACCCGGCAGGAGGACCGCATCCGCCCCTGTGTCGGCGCAAATTATTGTCTGGACCGCATTTATCAGGGCGGCATGGCCCTGTGCATCCACAACGCTGCCACCGGCCGCGAGGAAACCTTGCCACAGACAATCGCCCCGGCCCGCGCCAAGAAGCACGTCGTCATTGTCGGCGCCGGCCCCGCCGGGCTGGAGGCCGCACGCGTGACCAGCCAGCGCGGCCACAGCGTGACCGTGTTCGAGGCCGCCAGCCATCCCGGTGGCCAGATCAGATTGACGGCGCAAAGCCATCGTAAGAAGGAAATGATGGGGATCATTGACTGGCGCATGGCCGAATGTTCGGCGACAGGTGTTAATTTTCAGTTTAACACACTCGCCGACGAAGAAACCGTCCTCGCCCAATCCCCGGACATCGTGATCATAGCCACCGGCGGATTGCCCAACACAGCGGTGTTGCAGGCCGGAAACGATCTGACCCACTCTGCCTGGGACATTCTGTCCGGCGACGCGAAGCCGGGCCGCACCGTGCTTGTCTTCGATGATGCCGGCGACCACGCGGGCATGCAGGCTGCTGAAATCATTGCGCAAAGCGGCGCGAACGTCGAAATCATCACTCCCGACCGCAGCTTTGCACCAGAGGTCATGGGGATGAACCTGACCCCCTATATGCGCGCGATGCAGGCGCTGGATGTCACCTTTACCGTGACCTGGCGACTCTTGCGCGTCGAACGGCAGGGCAACCAGCTCAAAGCCCTTCTGGGCAGCGACTATGGCCCCGCGACGCAAGAGCGGCTTGTCGATCATGTCATCGTAAACCATGGCACCTTGCCGCTCGACGAGCTCTATTTCTCGCTCAAACCGCTGTCACGTAACCTTGGCGCGGTGGATCACGAAGCGCTCGTCGCCCAGCGCCCGCAAACCCTCGCGCCGAACCCCTTGGGACGCTTTCAACTCTGGCGCATCGGCGATGCCGTTGCATCCCGCAACACCCATGCCGCCATCCTTGATGCCCTGCGCCTGATGGCCGTGAATTGAAAAAGACGCGGCAGCCAATGCCACCGCGTGTTATCATCTTGTCTTAAATACTCACCGGGATTTTCAAGGGGGCCGTGGCCCCCTTGAAGCAGGGGGTCCGGGGGGCGGCAGCCCCCCGGCACCTGTTACATTGACGGCTCGACCGAGCGGGCCTCATCCGCCCGACGACGGGCGCGGTCGTCCATGAACTGGTCGAATTCTGCCTTGTCCTTGGCTTCGCGCAGCCGCTTGAGGAAGTCGGTAAAAGCCGACTGCTCGTCCTCCAGACGCTTGAGCATATCGCTTTTGTAGGCGTCAAAAGCCGCGTTGCCTGACGGCTGGTGCGCCGCCCAGGCGTGGCGATGGCTGCGGTGCGAGCGGTTGCAAGATTTGCCGAACATACGTTTTCCCCAGATCATGTAAGCGAGAAGAGCAAGGCCCACAGGCCAGAAAAAGATAAAGCCGAGGACCATGGCGGCGATCCAGGCACCTTTGCCACGATCGTCAAGCCAGTCTTCCGCGCGGCCCGGCCAAGAGGCGATGGCAGTCATTGCAGGGTCTCCTTTTGCTGCAGTGTTAATGTTATTTACATTTACATAGGTGGAGAAGGCAAGCGTCTTCTTCAAGAGGCTGCGAACGATTGCGTGTCGTTTTTCTTCGAAATGTTCGACGGGGCGCGTGGCACTCCCCCCCTCGCCGCCGGTCGTCGGGCGTATGCCAGCGGCCTAATCGCGGTGCAAAGGCGATCAGCGAAACGGCGAGCGGCGGCGAAAGCTGTGATGAATTAAGTCGACATTCAACAAGCTGACCCGCAGCCCGTGGTGTTGCACCCGCGTCGGCAGCGCGCGATCAACGGCGATCATGATTCTTCACCATTGCGGCTAAAACCGTTTCGCCGCTGCGCACCAGCATGCAGGCCGCGCGGCAACGAAACCGCAAGCCATTGTCTTTACAGGAAATAAACGGAAAATGGTGCCCGAGGCGAGATTCGAACTCGCACACCCGTTAGGGCGGAGGATTTTGAATCCCCTGCGTCTACCGTTCCGCCACTCGGGCCCGAAAATCGACTTAGCGCGGCGCGCGTGCAGGGTCAACGGGGCAGACGCGATCTGCGGCCCGCTTCCGCGCCAAGCCGCCCTTGACGTACCACATGGGCTGGGGCACGAGGGGAACAACCGCCCAACCGGAAGCCCCTATATGCTGCGTTCGCTCTATGACTGGACCCTGTCGCTGGCGTCGCATCCGCGCGCGCTGTGGGCACTGGCTTTCGTCGCTTTCCTTGAAAGTTCGGTCTTTCCGATCCCGCCTGACGCGCTGATGATCCCGATGATCATCGCCATGCCGCGACGCGCCTTCACCATTGCTGCGGTCGCGACCATCGCCTCGGTTCTGGGGGGCTTGCTGGGCTATGCGATCGGCGCGCTGGCCTATGAACAGATCGGCCAGCCGATCCTTGCCTCGCTGGGCAAGGCCGACGCGATGATCGAGTTCAACCAGCGTTTCGCCGATCTCAGCTTCTGGCCGGTACTGATCGCCGGGCTGACGCCCTTCCCCTACAAGGTGATCACCATCATGTCGGGCTGGACCGGCCTGCCGCTGGGGACCTTTATCATCACCTCGATTGTTGCGCGGGCGGGCCGGTTTTTCCTCGTCGCCGGGCTGCTCTATTACTTCGGCGCACCCATTCGTGACTTCATCGAGAAGCGTCTGGGCTTGATGACCGTGATCTTCGTCGTACTACTGATCGGCGGTTTCATGGCTGTGAGGTATCTGTGAGAGACTGGGCTCTGGCATCCCTGGCGGGACTTGGTTCAGCAGCGCTGCTCGGCGGCGCGCTGTTTTTTCAATACGTTGTGGGCCTCGCCCCCTGCGAGCTGTGCATTTTGCAGCGCTGGCCGCATCTGGTCGCCTTCATCATCGGGCTGATCGTCTGGTTCGTCCCCTCGGTCTGGCTGATGGGTCTGGGCGCGCTGTCCGCGGCCACCGCGGGCGGTCTGGGCGTTTACCACACCGGCGTCGAGCGCGGCTGGTGGGAAGGCCCGACCCATTGCTCGGGCGGCGGGGATATCAGCGCGCTGACGCCCCAGCAACTGCTGGATCAGGTGATGGCCGCCCCGGTTGTGCGCTGCACCGACGTTGCGTGGGAAATGCTGGGCCTGTCGATGGCCAGCTGGAACGCGATCTTTTCCTTTGGGCTGGTCGGCGTCTGGCTGATCGCCATGCGCCGCCGCGCCTGATCACCCTACAAGCGGATCTGTCGCGGCCAGAACGGGCCGCGTCAGGTCCATCAGCCGTTGCCGCTGCTGGCCGTCCGCGTCAAAATTCGCCGGATCGAGCCAGATCTCGAACGCCGCTTTCAGCGCCGGCCATTCCAGATCGATCGCCGCATACCACGCGGTATCCCGGTTGCCGCCCTTGACCACGCCCGCCTGCCGGAAGACGCCCTCAAAGCTCATCCCGAGCCGCTGCGCTGCCCGGCGCGAGGGCATATTGGCCGCGTGGCACTTCCATTCGAACCGCCGGTAGCCCGCCTCAAAGCTCCACTCCATCAGCCGGTAGACTGCCTCGGTCGATTCGCGCGTGCGCTGGAGCCGGGGGGCGAAGGTCAGCCAGCCCGCCTCGGCCGAACCGGCCCGCGGATCGATGCGCATCAGGCTGAGCGTCCCGCCGAGCCGCCCGTCCCCCATGCGGATCGCGTAATGCAACGGGTCCCAGCCTAGTCGCGCCCCGTCCAGCCACGCGGTATAGGCGGCCAGATCCTTGTGCGGACCGCTGGGCAGATAGTCCCACATCCCGCCGCTGGCATCCTCGGCGTAAGCGTCGAAGAGATCGGCGGCGTGTTCGCGGCCCAACGGTTCAAGCGTCACATAGCGCCCGGTGATCGCGGTACGGCTGGGCAGTTGTGGCGGGGTCCAGTCTGACAGGTCGGTCATGGCGATGCTCCGGGCTTTGTGCGCCCATCCTATCCAGCGCGCGCGCCGCGTCACGCGAAAACGCGAACGGGGGCGCAGGCCCTTTGGCCGCGCCCCCGCTCGCTCGGCCCAGAGGCCGGATCAGTCTTTCGGCACCACGCGCAGGCGCAGTTCGCGCAGCTGCTCGTTGGTCGGGTCCGAGGGCGCGTTCATCATCAGATCTTCGGCGCGCTGGTTCATCGGGAACATGATGACCTCGCGGATGTTGGCGGTGTCGGCCAGCAGCATGACGATCCGGTCGATGCCCGCAGCACAACCGCCGTGCGGCGGCGCGCCGTATTTGAACGCCTTGACCATGCCGCCGAAACGCTTCTCGACCTCTGATGCCGGATAGCCCGCCAGCTCGAACGCCTTGAACATGATCTCCGGCTTGTGGTTGCGGATCGCGCCCGAGACCAGCTCGTACCCGTTGCAGGCAAGGTCATACTGATAGCCCAGCACGTCCAGCGGATCGCCTTGCAGCGCCTCCATCCCGCCTTGCGGCATCGAGAACGGGTTGTGGCTGAAGTCGATCTTGCCCTCGTCGTCCTTCTCGTACATCGGGAAATCGACGATCCACGCGAAGCGGAAGGTGTCGGTTTCCGTCAGACCCAGCTCGCGCCCGATCTCGTTGCGCGCCCGGCCCGCGACGGCCTCGAACTGCTCGGGCTTGCCGCCGAGGAAGAAGGCAGCATCCCCTTCGCCCAGACCCAACTGCACGCGGATCGCTTCGGTGCGCTCAGGCCCGATGTTCTTGGCCAAGGGGCCCGCCGCCTCGGTCTCGCCGTTCTCACCCTTGCGCCACAGGATATAGCCCATGCCGGGCAGCCCCTGCTGTTGGGCAAAGGCGTTCATCCGGTCGCAGAATTTGCGCGAACCGCCAGTTGGCGCGGGGATTGCGCGGATCTGGGTGCCTTCGTTTTCCAGCAGCTTGGCGAAGATCGCAAAGCCGGAACCGGCGAAATGCTCGGACACGACCTGCATCTTGATCGGGTTGCGCAGGTCGGGCTTGTCCGAGCCGTACCACAGCAACGAATCCTTGTAGGCGATCAGCGGCCAGTCGGTATCGACCTTCTTGCCTTGCCCAAATTCCTCGAACACGCCCTGAATCACCGGCTGCACGGCGTTGAACACGTCCTGCTGCTCGACAAAGCTCATCTCGACGTCGAGCTGGTAGAAGTCGGTGGGCGAGCGGTCAGCGCGCGGGTCTTCGTCGCGGAAGCAGGGCGCGATCTGGAAGTATTTGTCGAAGCCCGACACCATGATCAGCTGCTTGAACTGCTGCGGGGCCTGCGGCAGGGCATAGAACTTGCCCGGATGCAGGCGCGACGGCACCAGAAAGTCGCGCGCGCCTTCGGGGCTCGACGCGGTGATGATCGGGGTCTGGAACTCGTTGAAGCCGATGTCCCACATGCGGTTGCGGATCGAGCGCACCACGTTCGAACGCAACATTATATTGTTGTGCAACCCTTCGCGGCGCAGGTCGAGGAAGCGGTAGGTCAGGCGGGTTTCTTCGGGGTAATCCGGCTCGCCGAAAACCGGCAGCGGCAGATCGCCCGCTTCGCCCAGAATGCGCATCTCACGCACATAGACTTCAATGCCACCCGTCGGGATCTTGGCGTTGACCAGCGACGCGTCGCGCGCCTTGACCGTGCCGTCGATCGAGATGACCCATTCCGAACGCACCTTTTCCAGCGCTGCAAAGGCCGGGCTGTCGCTGTCGGCGATCAGCTGCGTGATGCCGTAATGGTCGCGCAGGTCGATGAACAGCACGCCACCGTGGTCGCGCACGCGGTGCACCCACCCCGCGAGGCGAACGGTATCGCCGACATGCGCAGTGTTCAGATCGGCGCAAGTATGGTTGCGATAGGCGTGCATCACGGACTCCGGGTCAAGGCAATTGGACTGCCCGGATACACAGTGTCGGGCGTTGGAAGTCAAGCCCGAGGGCGTCTTCAGGCCTGCGGCGGCGGGCTGGCACCAAAGAACACGCCGTCGTCGAGCACTTGCGCCACGGTCTCGCGCTTCACCATTGGCTGCTGGCCGGCATAGGCATAGGTCAGCGCCAGATCGCACAGCTGGTTGATCAGCCGTGGCACGCCGTCGGTTGCCTGATGGATCAGCTCGGCGGCCTGACGTGAAAAGATGTTGGGATTGCCCCCGGCATGCCGGATACGCGAGGCGATATAGCCCCCCGTCGAAGCGGCATCGAGCCGTGGCAGATGATAGCTGGCCGCGACCCGCTGGGCGAATTGCACCAGATCCGGGCGACGCACCATCGCGCGCAGCTCAGGCTGCCCGACCAGCAGCAGTTGCAGCACCTCGTCGCGGCCTGCGTTGATGTTGGTGAGCATGCGCAGGTCTTCCAGCGCGTCGCGGTTGAGGTTCTGCGCTTCGTCGATGACCAAGAGCACGCGGTTGCCCGCGTCGTGCTCGGCCAGCAGGAAATCCTGAATCACCCCAAAGGGATCGCCGTCGCCCCCCTTGGGCGCGCTCAGACCCAGCGCCGCACAGACCCGCCGCATCACGTCATTCACGCCGGGCCGCGCATTCGAGATCATGCCAATCGTGACCGCATCGTCCAGACTGTCGATGAAATGATGCAAGAGCGTCGTCTTGCCCGCCCCGATCTCGCCGGTCAGCAGCGTGATGGGCGCGCGGGTCGACAGGCCGTAGTCCAGCATCGCATAGGCACCCCGGTGTTCGGGCGACCAGAACAGATACTCGGGATCAGGGGCCAGCGCGAAGGGTCTCTCGCGCAGCCCGAAATGATCGAGATAAAAGTTCAATGCCTGTGCCATGCCCGGTCCGGTTATTCCTGCGCCCCGTCCCTGACAACAGGGCGCGGCGTTCTGCGAAGGGGATATAGGGCAAGTTTGTCACCAATACCAAATTCTCGCGGCGCTTTCGGGGCACGAAGGCGACCGGCCGACGGGCAAAGTGATTCGTCACACCCACATCCCTTGGTTGCATCGTCACTTTCTGCACCCGCATTGGTCCGTGCGCCTCACCCCAGCATGCGCGGTGCCTGCGGACCTGACGTTGCGGAACCGTTGCCAAATTTGAGACGATTCTCGCATTTTTTCACGTTCTTTGCACCCAGCAATGCAGTATGACACGCGGCGCAGCGATGCCCGTTTGGAAACAAACAGTTTACCGACGAAATAAGGCAAAATCGCCGCAATTTGTTTTTTTCATGACCCAAAAAGGGTTAATCACGTCACGAGTACGCCGGACGATGCCTGGGGGGGTGTCAATCGGCCCCAACGATTTTCGAGTGCTGCCGAATGACCCTGCATTATCGCTCGCTCCCCGATGTTACCGGGGTCGATCTCGGACCGGTACACGCCTCGAGTGTTCTGGAGCCGTGGAAAAGTGGTTTTCCCGCTTACGCTCTGATTCCGCTGCCTGCTCTGCATCCGTCCGACATCCTGCCCAAACTGGGCTCGGACTATGCGGTCTATGGCAAGCGGGTGCTGGATGTGGTTCTGGCCAGCATTGCCCTGATTCTGTCGGCCCCCTTGCTGGTGCTGCTGGCCGCTGCGCTCTGGCTTGAAAGCGGCAACCCCTTCTACACGCAAGAGCGACTGGGCCTGAACGGCCAACGCTTCCGCATGTTCAAACTGCGCACCATGGTGCCCGGCGCGGCACAGCGGTTGAACGAGTTTCTGGACCGCGACCCCGCGCTGCGCGTCGAGTGGGAGCTGACGCAAAAGCTCAAGCGCGACCCGCGCATCACGCCAATCGGGCGCTTGCTGCGCAAAACCTCGATGGACGAGCTGCCGCAGATCTTCAACGTCCTGCGCGGCGACATGAGCCTGGTCGGCCCGCGTCCGATGCTGCCCGAGCAGATGCCGCTCTATCTGAACCCGCCCGCCTATCTGGGCCTGCGCCCCGGCATCACCGGGTTGTGGCAAGTGACCGCGCGCAATGAGGAAAGCTTCGATCTGCGCGCGATCATCGACCTGCGGTATGCGCAACGGCTGTCATTTATGGGCGACCTCAGGATCATCGGCGCAACCTTCGGTTCCGTGCTGTTCGCCACCGGATACTGAGCGCGACCTTCGCCCTTGCGAAGCCGCCGCCCCGCTGCCATGCCTGTCGCATGAACACGAACTTCACCCCTCCCGTTGCCCGTCACGCCCCGGTTCTGCTGGCTATCGTCGGCCTCTGCGCCCTGCTTGAGACGGTTTTCACGCTGGCCGACACGCCCTTTGCCGACTTCAGCGTGCTGCGCCGCACCGCGATGGTTTACGGCGCCTTCTGGCCCGGCCTGCTGGGCGGCTGGGACGAGGTTTTCCCCGGCCAGCGCTTCACCATGTTCCTCAGCCACGCCTTCCTGCATGGCGGCTTCTTGCACATGGCCTTCAATATGCTGATCCTGCTGGGGCTGGGCCGTGAAGCGGTTCTGCGGCTGGGTCAGGGCGGCGTGTTGCTGCTTTTCGTGCTCAGCGCTATCGGTGGCGGGGCGGTTTATGGCCTGCTCAGCACCTCGGATGCACCGATGCTGGGTGCCTCGGGTGCCGTGTTCGGCTTCTTTGGTGCGTCCGTCTACTGGGACATTCAGGCCCGCCGCGCGCGCGGTCTCTCGATCGAGCAACCGATCCGGCTGACCCTTGGTCTGGTGGTGATGAACGTCATTCTTTGGGCGCTTGTTGGCGGAATGCTCGCCTGGCAGGCACATCTTGGCGGTTTTATCACCGGAGCGCTGCTGGCCCGTGTTGTCACCCCGACACCGGGTCATCGCCACAGGGTGCGCAGCGGAACCCGTTGACAGGACCGCCAATCCGTCATTGCATTCGATCCTGAAATACGCCCTATTGGCTGAATATGATCAAATGATGACGGAGATGCCTTGACCACCGCCGCCACCGCCTCGTCTGCCCCCGCCGCTCCGATCTCACCCTCGGCTCCTGTGCCAGTGATCGAAATCCGGGGGCTGCACAAAGCTTACGGCCATCTCGAGGTGCTTAAGGGCGTCGACGTCAAGGCGCTGCCGGGTCAGGTCATCTCGTTGATCGGCTCGTCCGGTTCGGGCAAATCCACCCTTTTGCGCTGCTCGAACCTGCTGGAAGACAGCCAGCGCGGCGAGATCCTGTTCGAGGGCGAAGCCGTGCACTGGCGCGGCGACGGGCTGGGCCGCCACCCCGCCGACCGCGCACAGGTCGCCCGGATCCGCACCAACCTGTCGATGGTGTTCCAGAACTTTAACCTGTGGTCGCATATGACGGTTCTGCAGAACGTAATGGAGGCCCCGCTCACCGTGCTCAAACAAGACCGCGCCACGGTCGAGGCGCGCGCCCGCGCGCTGCTCGACAAGGTCGGCATCGGCGACAAATGCGACGTCTACCCGGCGCAGATGTCGGGCGGCCAGCAACAGCGCGCCGCGATCGCCCGCGCTCTGTGCATGGAACCGCGCGCGCTTCTGTTCGATGAGCCGACCTCGGCGCTGGACCCCGAGCTTGAGCAAGAGGTTGTCCGCGTCATCAAAGCGCTGGCCGATGAGGGCCGCACGATGCTGATCGTGACGCATGACATGCGGCTGGCAGCAGATGTGTCGGATCACGTCATCTTTCTGCATCAGGGCCTGATCGAAGAAGAAGGCGCGCCCGCAACCTTGTTTGGCGCGCCGAAGTCTACACGCCTGCAACAATTCCTCAGCGCCGGTCACTCGGCCTGAGGCAATAAGAACCCAAGTCCAACAAAGGGAAACTCCCATGAAAAAACTTGTTCTTTCCGCTGCCCTTCTCGCGCTTGGCTCGTCCACCGCGATGGCCCAGACCGTGACCCGTCTTGGCACCGAGGGCGCCTACCCTCCGTATAACTACCTTGACGAATCCAACCAGCTGGTCGGGTTCGAGATCGATCTGGGCAATGAACTGTGCGCCCGCGCCCAGCTGACCTGCGAGTGGGTGCAAAACGACTGGGACTCGATCATCCCGAACCTGGTTGGCGGCAACTATGACGTCATCATGGCCGGCATGAACGCAACCGAGGCCCGCGCCGAGGTCATCGCCTTCAGCCAGGCCTACAAGCTGCCCGACCCGTCCGCCTATATGGCGCTGGCTGGCACCGATATGTCAGTGATGGAAGATGGCGTCATCGCCGCGCAGTCGAACACGATGCAGGCCAGCATGGTTTCCGATACCTCGGCCACGCTGATCGAATTCCCGACCGCCGATGAAACCATCGCCGCCGTGCGCAACGGCACCGCCGATGCGGTTCTGGCTGACCGCGACTTTCTGGTCACCTATGTCGAGGAATCGAACGGCGAGCTGGAATTCCTGGCCAACGTGACCCCTCCGGGTGCCGGCGTGTCGATCGGACTGCGTCAGTCCGACACCGAGCTGCGCGCCACTTTTGATGCGGCGATCGATTCGATGAAAGCCGACGGTTCGCTGAACGCCCTGCTGGTGCAGTGGTTCGGCGACGAGGTCGATGTCTTCGAATGATCTGACAATCCGGCCCCCTGATTCTGCATCGGGGGGCCAACCCCCGGTGTCGCATGTTCGCGTTTTGCTCAGACCCTGCCACCCTGCCTCAATGGCAATGGATGGCCTGCTACCTGACCACCGGCTCGCATTTCGCGTTGTATCGGTCGGTTCTGGTGGTGCTCCTCTTGCTGGCACTGGCCGCCCCTCTGGCGTTGGGCATGGGTTTTCTCGGCGCTCTTGCCGTGCGCTCGGGCAATCTGCTGCTCAAAAGCATCGGCACGATCTATGTGTCGATGGTGCGCGGTGTGCCCGACATCATCTTTTTCCTCTTCGTCCCCTTCGCGATTGACCAAGGCGTTGAATACGCCCGCCACCGTATTTTGTGCCCCGACTGGGACCAACCTGTGCGGCAGGGCAATGATTTCATCGTTTGCGCGGCTGCCAAGATGCCTCTGGCGACCGATCCGCTCTGGGTTCACAACGTCTGGGGTTTCTCGCTGGCGCTGTTTGCCTTTGCGCTGGTGTTCGGCGCTTTCGCCGCCAACACGCTGAACGGCGCGATGAATGCCGTACCCCGCGCGCAGCTCGAGACGGGCGAGGCTTACGGCATGACCCGCCGCCAGACCTTCCGCCGCATCCTGTTGCCGCAAATGTGGGTCTACGCCCTGCCCGGCCTGTCGAACCTGTGGATGATCCTGACCAAGGCGACGCCGCTGCTGTTCTTGCTGGGCATTCAGGACGTTGTGTTCTGGGCGCGCGAGCTGGGCGGACAGAAGACCGGCCATTACGAATACACCCACCCCGATTGGCGCGTGTGGTACTTCCTTGGGGTGCTGGTGTTTTACCTCACGCTGACATGGGTCAGCCAGCGCGGCTTTGACCGGCTGATGCGCAAGCTCAACCACGGGCAGGCCACCGCAGGCGGTGAAGCCCAGCGAAAGGCTGCGATATGAGCGTCGATTTCGCCACCTGCGCCGAAAGCTTCCACGGCCTGATTCTGCGCTCGCTGGGTCGTGACTTTGGCGACCGGCTACTGCCGCGCGGGCTGGAGATCAACGTGTGCGATCAGGTATTCCTGATCGCCTCGGGTCTGGTGTGGAACGTGTATCTGGCCGCACTGGCGCTGTTCTTCGGCTTCTTTCTGGCCACCGCCATCGCGCTGGCCAAAAGCAGCGAGACCCGCTGGCTACGCTCTCCTGCCGAAGCCTTTGTCTTCATCTTCCGCGGCTCGCCGCTGTTTGTGCAGTTCTTCTTTGTTTACGAAGCGCTGGTACTGCTGCCGCGCGCGGGCATTGAGATCGGCCCGATTACGCTGGACACCCAATGGATGACCCGCGCGTGGGCCGGAGCGCTGTTTGTGCTTTTTCTCAACACCTCGGCCTATACGGCTGAGATCTTCCACGGCGCTCTCAAATCCGTGCCCAAGGGCGATCTTGAGGCCGCCGATGCCTACGGCCTGACCGGCTGGACCAAGTTTCGCCGTGTCACATGGCCGACGATGCTGCGGCTGGCATGGCCCAGCTACACGAACGAGGCTATCTTTCTGCTGCACGCCACGACATTGGTGTTCTTCTCGGCCTTTCCCGCCTGGCAACAGATGGGGGACGCTCTCTATTACGCGAACTATTTTGCCGCGCAGACCTTCAACCCGTTCATCGCCTATCCGATCGTGGGGCTCTACTTTGTCCTCATGACTCTGGTGCTGATCGGGGGTTTCGGCGTGGTCAATCGGCGGTTGAACCGGCATCTACCGCGGGCGGCGCGTGCCCGGCTCCGGTTCAGACCGCACTATATCAGGTGATCTATGCGTGATTGGCTCCGCCATCACTCCGACGTTAAAACCATCCGCGTTGCCGCCGTCGATCTGAACGGTCAGGCCCGAGGCAAACGCATCCCCGTCCGGTTCGCCGAAAAGCTGGTCAAGGAAGGCACGCGCTTTCCGTTCTCGGTGATGAACCTCGACATCTGGGGCGAGGATATCGAAAACAGCCCGCTGGTGTTTGACTCTGGCGACGCCGATGGCGTCCTCAAGCCCACGGGCCGCGGCTTTCTGCCGATGCCCTGGCTTGAGGCCCCGACAGCGCTGCTGCCGATCTGGATGTTCCACGACAATGGCACGCCCTATGCGGGCGATCCGCGCCATGCGCTGGCGGATGTGGTGCGCAAATTCCACGCGCGCGGCCTGTATCCGGTCTGCGCGACCGAGCTGGAATTCTATCTGATCGACGATTCGGGGCGCGAATTCCGCGTGCCCCCCTCGCCCCGCTCGGGCAAACGTCGCCCCGGCGCGGATACGCTGGCCCTGCGCGCGCTCGATGCGTTCGACCGGTTCTTCACCGATCTGTACGACGCCTGCGAAGCGATGGACATCGACGCCGACACCGCGATTTCCGAGGCCGGGCCGGGCCAGTTCGAGGTGAACCTGCTGCACTCGAACGACGTGCTCAAGATCGCGGATGACACCTGGCTCTTCAAGATGCTGGTGCGTGGGCTGGCCCGCAAACATGGCTTTGCGGCCAGTTTCATGGCCAAACCTTATGAAGACTGGCCGGGCAATGGCATGCACATGCATTTCTCGATCACCGATGAAGATGGCATAAACCAGTTCGACGACGGCACGCATGGCGGCTCGCCCTTGTTGCACAACGCGGTTGCCGGCTGCCTGAAAGCGATGGCTGGCACCACGCTGCTGCTGGCCCCGCATGCCAACAGCTATGACCGTCTGGTGCCCGAAGCCCATGCCCCCAGCGGCATCGCCTGGGCCTATGAGAACCGCACGGCGGCGCTGCGTATCCCGTCGGGCAGCCTGAAAGCACGGCGCATCGAACACCGCGTGGCCGGGGGCGACATCAACCCCTATCTGATGATGGCGGGCGTGCTGGGCGCGGCGCTGATCGGGATCGAGGACGAACTGACCCCGCCGCCGCCCATTACCGGCAATGCCTATCAACTCGATCTTCCGCAGATGCCGACAACATGGCAGGATGCGTTGGACGCCTTTGAAAACAGCCCCGACATGAAACGCATCTTTGCGCCGCTCCTGATCGACAACCTCGTGCGGACCAAGCGGCAAGAGATTCACTACATGGCCGAGCTGTCGCCAGAGGAAATCCTCGATCTCTATATCGATACCGTCTGAGGCAGACATGAAAATCGGAATTCTGCAAACCGGCGACGCGCCCGAAGGGCTTGAGCATCTGGGCCAATATCCCGACATGTTCGAGACCCTGCTGGCCGGACACGGCTTTGATTTCGCCCGCTACCGCGTGCTGGGGATGGAATTCCCCGGCAGCGTCCACGACTGCGACGGCTGGCTGATCACCGGCTCGAAGCATGGCGCTTATGAGGACCACCCGTTCATCGCGCCGCTCGAACAGTTCATCCGTGATGCCTTTGCCGCGGGCGTGCCGGTGGCGGGCGTGTGCTTTGGTCATCAGATCATGGCGCAGGCTTTGGGCGGCAAGGTCGAGAAATACAAGGACGGCTGGTCCGCCGGCCCGACCACCTATGACTTTGGCGGTCAGACCCTGACCCTGAACGCCTGGCATCAGGATCAGGTTGTCGAACTGCCGCCGGGTGCGGTGCCCATCGCCTCGTCATCGTTCTGCCAATACGCAGGGCTTGCCTATGGCAAGACCGGCTATTCCGTACAGGCGCATCCGGAATTCGGCGACGCCTTCGTCGGCGCGCTGATCGAAACGCGCGGCCGCGGCGTTGTCCCCGATGCGCTGCTGGCCGAGGCCCGCGCGAAACTGGGCACGCCGCTGGACAGCGCGGCGATTGCCGACCAGATCGCCGGTTTCTTCAAAGCTGCCGTTCCCCACGCTGTCTCGTAACCGAGCACCAAGGATATTTTCCCATGACCAACTGGACCAGCAAGATCCCCGAAGCGGCCCGTGACTTTCTGGCCGGGCGGCGGCTGGATGAGGTCGAATGCATCCTGCCCGACATCGCCGGTGTCGCGCGCGGCAAGGCGATGCCCGCCTTCAAGTTCGACAAACAGACGCATTTCTATCTGCCGACCTCGATCTTCCTGCAGACCATCACCGGCGAATGGGCAAACGCCCCCGGCGGCGATGAGGAATACAAAGAGCCCGACATGACGCTGGTGCCCGACATGAGCACCACGACCGCCGCGCCTTGGACCAACGACATCACCCTGCAGGTGATCCACGACGCGATGAACCAGAAGGGCGAGCCGGTGCCGACCGCACCGCGCAACGTCCTGAAACACATCCTGAACCTCTACGCCGCCGAAGGCTGGAAACCCGTGGTTGCGCCCGAGATGGAGTTCTACTTCGTCGCCCGCAACACCGACCCGAACATGCCGATCGTCCCACCGATGGGGCGCTCCGGCCGCAAGGCCGCCGCGAAACAGGCCTATTCGATGTCGGCGGTGGATGAATACGGCAAGGTTATCGACGACATCTACGACTACGCCGAGGCGATGGGGCTGGAGATCGACGGCATCCTGCAGGAAGGCGGCGCGGGTCAGGTCGAGATCAACCTTGCCCATGGCAACCCGGTCGATCTGGCGGATCACATCTTCTTCTTCAAACGGATGATCCGCGAAGCCGCGCTGCGCCACGATTGCTACGCGACCTTCATGGCCAAACCGATCGAGGGTGAGCCGGGTTCGGCAATGCACATCCACCATTCGGTGGTGGATATCAAAACCGGCAAGAACATCTTCAGCGCGGCGGATGGCTCGGAAACGCCGGAATTCCTGCATTTCATCGCGGGCATGCAGAACCACCTGCCCGCCGCCATCGCGCTGCTGGCGCCCTATGTGAACAGCTACCGGCGCTACGTTCCCGACTTTGCCGCGCCGATCAATCTGGAATGGGGCCGCGACAACCGCACCACCGGGCTGCGCGTGCCCATCGCGGGGCCGGAAGCGCGCCGGGTCGAGAACCGCATCGCGGGCATGGATTGCAACCCGTATCTGGGCATCGCCGCCTCGCTGGCCTGTGGCTATCTGGGCCTGAAAGAACGCACCGATCCCCGGCCTGAATGCCGCATCAACGCCTATATGGGTGAGGATGAACTGCCGCTGACGCTGGGCGACGCGATTGATCTGCTGGTCGCCGATGACGCGATGGTCGAGGTGCTGGGGCCGGATTTCGTGGCGCTCTATGCCTCGGTCAAGCGGCACGAGTACAAGGAATTCCAACAGGTGATCAGCCCGTGGGAGCGCGAGCATCTGTTGATGAACGTCTGAGTGTCGGGCGAAGCGTCGGGGGGCTGCTCGCCCCCCGAACCCCCTCGCCCAAGGGGGGAGCACGCTCCCCCCTTGGGGATCCCCCCGTGGATATTTGAGGACAGATGATGCGCGCTTTGGGGCAAGGCGACGCAGGCCGCGGCTTTTCTTTGCAGCAGAGGCGCTTAGGCGCTAGGACGGGCGACATGGAATTGCGTGTCACGGATCTGGCCTGCGCCCGCGGAGGGCTGCCCTTGATCGAGGGGCTGAGTTTTACCGTCGCGGGCGGTGAAGCACTGGTACTGCGTGGGCCGAACGGCTCAGGCAAGACGACGCTGTTGCGCACGCTGGCCGGGTTGCAACCGGCGCTGAGCGGCGAGATTTCCTGTCCGCCCGAGCAAATGACCTATGCTGCGCACGCCGACGGGTTGAAGGCGACGTTGAGCGTCGCCGAGAACCTGTCGTTCTGGGCGGCGATCCACGGGCAGCGGGATATTGCCCCGGCACTCGACGCGATGAACCTTGCCGATCTGGCCGAGCGTCCGGCGCAAAGCCTGTCGGCCGGGCAAAAGCGACGGCTGGGCCTGGCGCGGCTGTTGGTGACCGGGCGGTGGCTGTGGGTGCTCGATGAGCCGACGGTATCGCTGGATGCGGACTCGGTCGCGCTGTTCGCCGCCGTGGTACGCGGGCATCTGGCGCAGGGCGGCGCGGCGCTGATGGCGACGCATATCGATCTGGGGCTGGCAGAGGCACGGGTGCTGGAACTGGCGCCCTACAAGGCGGGGCTGCCAGCGGATCTCGGTTTTGACGAGGCCTTCCTGTGATCGCGCTGCTGATCCGCGACCTGCGACTGGCGTTCCGCGCGGGCGGCGGCTTTGGGCTGGGGCTGGGGTTCTTTCTGATCCTCGCCGTGCTGGTGCCCTTGGGCGTGGGGCCGGACCCGGTGACACTGGGGATCATCGCGCCCGGCATCCTGTGGGTCGGCGCGCTGCTGGCCTGTCTGCTCTCGCTCGACCGGCTGTTCGCGCTGGACCATGAGGATGGCTCGCTGGATTTGCTGGCGACCTCGCCCATTCCGCTTGAGGGGGTGGTGGCCGTGAAGGCGCTGGCGCATTGGGGCACGACGGGACTGCCGCTGGCGCTGGCCGCTCCGGTGCTGGGCATCCTGCTCAACCTGCCCGGCGCGGCCTACGCCACGCTGATGCTGTCGCTGATCCTTGGCACGCCCGCACTCAGCATGATCGGCGCCTTTGGCGCGGCGCTGACCGTGGGGCTGAAGCGGGGCGGGTTGCTGCTGTCGCTGCTGGTGCTGCCGATGTACATGCCTACGCTGGTGTTTGGCGCCCAAGCCGTGACCCGCGCGGCGCAAGGCCTTGACCCCACCACCCCGCTTGTCCTGCTCGCCGGGATCACCGCCGGGTCTACCGCCCTGCTACCCTTCGCCGCAGCCTTCGCTTTACGCATCAATCTGCGCTAGGTTCACGCCGCTGTGTTTTGAGACCCGACCCCGTACGCATTAGGAAAATTGAATGGCATCGCTCTGGGAATACGCCAATCCGGTCAAGTTCATGCGGCTCTCGAACTGGCTTATGCCGGTGAGTGCCGTGCTGGCGGCTGCGCTGATCGCTGTGGGCCTGTACTGGGGGTTTTTCCTGACGCCCGATGACTACCGCCAGGGCGCGACGATCAAGATCATCTTCCTACACGTGCCCGCAGCACTTATGGCGATCAACGCCTGGGCGATGATGCTGGTCACCTCGCTGATCTGGCTGATCCGCCGCCACCATGTCAGCGCCTTGGCCGCCAAGGCCGCCGGGCCTATCGGCGCGACCATGACGCTGATCGCGCTGATCACCGGGGCGATCTGGGGCCAGCCGATGTGGGGAACGTGGTGGGCGTGGGATCCGCGGCTGACCTCGTTCCTGATCCTGTTCTTGTTCTATGTCGGCTATATCGCCCTGTGGTCCGCGATCGAGGACCCCGACACCGCCGCTGATCTGACCGCCGTTCTGTGCCTTGTCGGATCGGTCTTTGCCGTCTTGTCGCGCTATGCAGCGCTGTTCTGGAATCAAGGGCTGCATCAGGGCGCGTCACTTAGCGTTGCGCCCGGCACGCGGATGGACTGGTCGTACAAGGGCCCGCTCTATCTGTGCATGATCGGCTTCGTTTTGCTGTTTGTGGCGCTGGTGCTGGCCGGCACCCGTACCGAAATCCGCGCGCGGCGTTCGCGTGCCCTGATGACCCGCGAAAGGGCCCGTGCCTGATGCCTGATCTTGGAACCTATGCCACCGAGGTGCTGCTGGCCTACGCGGTCTCGCTGGGGCTCCTGGCCCTGCTCATCACCTGGACCTGGGCGCGGTCGCGCCGGGTTCGCCGTGACCTTGCCGCGCTTGAAGCGCGCGTAACCCGAGTCTGACATGCCCAAAATCAACCCCCTTCTGATCCTCCCCCCTGTGCTGCTGGCCGGTTTCGTCGCTTTCGTCGCCGTGGGCAATTTCCGCGAGGACCGCGATGACCTGCCCTCGGCCCGCGCCGGGCATCAGGCGCCGACGGTGGAACTGGCACCGCTCGAGGACCAGCCGCTGTTCACCGACGCCATGCTGCGCTCGGGCGATGTGGTGCTGGTGAACTTCTGGGCCTCGTGGTGCCCGCCCTGCCGGGCCGAGGCACCGGTGGTCGAGGCGCTCGCGCATGAGGGGATCACCGTGCTGGGGGTCAACTACCGCGACGAGCCGGATCGGGCGATGGATTTCCTCGACGAGCTGGGCAACCCCTATGCCGCCATCGGGGCCGATCCGCGCGCGCGGATGGGGCTGGACTGGGGCGTCGTCGGGCTGCCCGAGACCTTTGTCATCGACGGCGAGGGCAATATCCTGATGCGCCACGCCGGCCCGCTGACCGATGAGATCGTGGAAAGCCGCCTGCGCCCGGCGCTGGCCCGCGCGGCCAGCGGCAGCTGAGATGACCCAGCCCGATGATGCCCGACTGACCAGCGACGGGCTCTCGGCCCGCAGCGGCGGCAAGGTGCTGGCGCTGGCCTGCGGCGCGTTGGCGCATGAGATCCTGGCGCTGAAGGCGGCGAACGGCTGGACGCATCTGGATCTGCACTGCCTGCCCGCCAACCTGCATCTGTGGCCTAACCGCATCCCCGACGCGGTCGAGGCGGCTGTCGAGAAGTTCCGCCCGGCCTATGACAGCATCTTCGTCGTCTACGCCGATTGCGGCACCGGCGGGCTGTTGCAGGCGCGCTGCGCGACACTGGGCGTCGAGATGGTCGAGGGCCCGCATTGCTATTCCTTCTTCGCCGGGAATGCCGATTTCGCTGAGCGGGCCGAGCATGAGATCACGTCGTTCTACCTGACCGATTTTCTGGTCAAACAATTCGACGCCTTCGTCTGGAAGCCGATGGGGTTCGAGAAACACCCCGAGTTGATCCAGATGATGTTCGGCAATTACGAAAAGCTGGTCTATCTGGCCCAGATCGACGACCCGGCGCTCGATGCCCGCGCGCAGGCCTGCGCCGCGCGTCTCTCGCTTGCCTACGAACGCCGCGTGACTGGTTACGGCGACCTCACCCAAGCCCTGCGCGACGCTGTGAGCGGTGCCTGAGTGGAACCGAGTGTTGTAACGCGCGCCGCCGCACCCTACTCTACCCTATAGCCCCAAAAAGCAGCGACGATGACCCCGCACGAGATCGAACACGCCGCCGCCGCCGAAAGCGTCACCCCGCACCGCCTGTCGGTGGTTGACCGCTACCGGCTGCAGACATGGTTTCTGGGGATCATCGCCTTTTCGATGATCCTGTTCATGCTGGTGGCCGCCCGCTTCATCCTGATCTCGCTGGTCATCGCCATCATCCTCTTCGCCATGACAGCGGATGCGATCAACGCGTTTTCGCGGCTTAGGATCGGATCGTGGAAGCTGACCAACTGGGTCGCCTCGATGGCGGCATTCACCCTGATCGCCGTGCTGCTGCTGACCCTTTCGGGGCTGGTGATCTCTCAGGTCAACACGGTGGTGACGACCACGGCGGCCTATACCGATCAGGGCATCACGGCGATTGCCCGGCTGGCGGCGTGGTTCTCGCCCGAGGCCGAGGCGATGGTTGAAACCTCGATCCGCTCTATTCAGGTGTCGAGCTATCTGAGCACGCTGGCCGGGCAAGCCTCGAACCTGCTGTCGGCGACGACGCTGGTGATCCTGTTCGTCGGGTTCCTGTTTGCCGAACGGCTGTGGTTCAACACCAAGCTGGAAAACCTGTTGCACGACAAGGCGCAGGCGCAGCGGGTGGGGCGGATCATCCATTCCATCGTGCGCCGGGTGAACCACTATCTGCTGGTGAAAACCGGCGTCAGCCTGGCGACGGCGCTGGCGGTCTATGTGCTGATGGAAGGCTTCGGGCTGGACTTCGCCGGGCCGATGGCCGTGCTGACCTTCGTGCTGAACTATATCCCCTCGGTCGGGTCGATCATCGCGACGATCATTCTGGGGCTGATCACGCTCATTCAGGTGAACGACCCCGCCACGGCGCTGCTGGTCTTCGTGATCGCCGGGATGATCCAGTTCGTTTTGGGGTCGGTGATCGACCCGATGCTGATGGGCAAGGCGCTGAGGGTGTCATCCTTCGGCATCATCATCTCGCTGGCTTTCTGGGGCGCGCTGTGGGGCATCCCGGGCATGTTCCTCGCGGTGCCGATCATGGTGGCGGCGATGATCGTGTGCTCGCATATCCCCTCGGCCCGTCCGGTCGCGGTGCTGCTCTCGCGCGAGGGGCTGCCCGAGATCGAAGAAATGGGATCGGTCGCCGGAGTCGAACCGGTGGTGCGGCAGGCGGCAGAGTGAGCGTCCCACGATGGGACAATTCTGCGGGTAAATGGTTTCAGGGGGTTAGCCGGCGATGGTAACCTTTTGGCAACGGTTCTCGCCGTTCGTTGGCGCCTGCAGGCGCGGCCTCGAACCCATTAACAACCCCGCAACCTGTTTGTGCCCTGATACGAGGTATGCCTTCGTGTCGTCGCCCTCGATTGCCCGGCGCCACCCTCTTCTTCACCGTCAGGCTGGAAGAGCGTGGCAGCACGTTGCTGGCCGACGAAGTCGCCCGGCTTCGCCTTGCGGTCGCAGCAACGCAGCGCGAACGCCCCTTCACCATCGACGCCTTTGTCGTGTTGCCCGACCACCTGCACTGCGTCTGGACCTTGCCTGCGCGCGACTCGGATTATTCGGTGCGGTGGGGCGCGATCAAGTCGCGGTTCACGCGGCAGCTGCGCGACGGATGTAGGGTGGGGTTCAACCCCACCGAGGCGCAGCGCATGGGAAAAGCGGTGGGGTGGAACCCCACCCTACGGCGCTCACGCTCGAAGATCGCCAAGGGCGACGCCGGGATCTGGCAACGGCGGTTCTGGGAGCACCACATCCGCGACGATGCGGATTACCACGCGCATCTGTCGTATTGCTGGAACAATCCGGTGAAGCATGGGCTGGTCGGACAACCGGAAGAATGGCCGTTCTCGTCAATTCACCGGGATCGGGCCCGCGGTCAAGCGTAGGGTGGGGTTTCACCCCACCCCCACTCACGCAAGCGCAAAGGTGGGGTGAAACCCCACCCTACGCCGCTCAATCATCCATCTTCAACGCCGCAATAAACGCCGTCTGCGGGATCTCGACCTTGCCGAATTGCCGCATCTTCTTCTTGCCGGCCTTCTGCTTCTCGAGCAGCTTTTTCTTCCGCGTCACGTCGCCGCCATAGCATTTCGCCGTCACGTCCTTGCGCATCGCCGACAGGGTCTCGCGGGCGATCACCCGGCCACCGATGGCTGCCTGAATCGGGATCTTGAACATGTGCCGGGGGATCAGATCCTTGAGCTTTTCCACCATCGCGCGCCCGCGCATCTCGGCACGGTCGCGGTGGACCATCATCGACAGCGCATCGACCGGCTCGTCATTCACCAGGATCGACATCTTAACCAGATGATCCTCGCGGTACTCGGTCAGCGTGTAGTCGAAGCTGGCGTAGCCCTTGGTGATCGATTTCAGCCGGTCGTAGAAGTCAAAGACCACCTCGTTCAGCGGCAGGTCATATTCGACCATGGCGCGCGCGCCGGCATAGGTCAGGTTCAGCTGGATGCCCCGGCGGTCCTGACACAGCTTGAGCACATCGCCCAGATACTCATCCGGCACCATGATCGTCGCCTTGATGCGCGGCTCTTCGATATGATCGACATAGGTCAGGTCGGGCATATCGGCGGGGTTGTGCAGATCCTGCTGCGTGCCGTCGCGCATGAAGACGTGGTAGACCACGCTGGGCGCGGTGGTGATCAGGTCTAGGTCATATTCCCGCTCCAACCGGTCGCGGATCACCTCAAGATGCAACAGCCCCAGGAACCCGCAGCGGAACCCGAAGCCCAGCGCGGCCGAGGTTTCCATTTCCGAGCTGAAGCTGGCATCGTTGAGCTGCAGCTTCTCAATCGCCTGACGCAGATCGTCGAAATCATTGGCATCGACCGGGAACAACCCGCAGAACACCACGGGTTGCGCGGGTTTGAAGCCCGGCAGCGGGGTCTCGCAGCCCTTCTTCTCGGTGGTGATCGTGTCGCCGACGCGGGTGTCGCGCACCTGCTTGATCGAGCCGGTCCAGATGCCGATCTCGCCCGGTCCCAGTTCGGCAATATCGACCATCTGCGGCTTGAGCACGGCCAGCTTGTCGACGCCGTAGACCGCGCCGGTTTGCATCATCTTGATGCGGTCGCCCTTGTGGATCACCCCGTCCATGACGCGGATCATGACGACAACGCCGAGATAGCTGTCGTACCAGCTGTCAACCAGCATCGCCTTCAGCGGCGCATTGCGGTCGCCCTTGGGGGCGGGCAGACGGGTGACGATGGCTTCCAGCACGTCGGGGATGCCCAGACCGGATTTCGCCGAGATCAGCACCGCGTCCTTGGCGTCCAGCCCGATCACGTCCTCGATCTGTTCCTTGACCCGCTCAGGCTCGGCCGCCGGCAGGTCGACCTTGTTGAGCACCGGGACAATCTCGTGGCCTGCGTCCAGCGCGTGATACACATTGGCCAGCGTCTGCGCTTCGACACCCTGCGAGGCATCGACGACCAGCAGTGAGCCCTCAACGGCGCGCATTGAGCGGCTGACCTCATAGGCAAAGTCGACGTGGCCGGGGGTGTCGATCAGGTTCAGGATATAGGTCTTGCCATCCTTGGCCGGATATTCGATCCGCACCGAGTTGGCCTTGATGGTGATCCCGCGCTCGCGCTCGATATCCATCGTATCGAGCATCTGCGCCTTCATGTCCCGCTCGGCGACTGTCCCAGTGAGCTGGATCAGCCGGTCGGCAAGCGTGGATTTACCGTGGTCGATGTGCGCCACGATGGAGAAATTGCGGATTCTGTCAAGGTCGGTCATGGCCGCATATGAGCAGGTTTGCTTGGCCCGTCAATGCCTGCCTCACCTTGTCAGGAAATACTCACGGGGGGATTTTCAAGGGGGGCCCGTGGGTCCCCCTTGAAGCAGGGGGCCCGGGGGGCGGCAGCCCCCCGGCACCAACAGGCTCACAGCCCCTGCGCCATCGTCCCATGGTACAGTTTGGCATAGGCGGTCTGCGCGCCCTCTCCCGCATCCTGATAGATCGCCTGCTCCAGCCACGCCGGATTGACCTCCACCCCCCAGCCCGGTGCTTCGCTCACGCGCAGATGTCCGGCCTCGACCGCAAAAGGGTCGCCCAGAAACAGATCGCGCTGCCACGGGTAGTAGTCGTCGCCCTCGATCGAGAATTCCAGATACTTGCCGGCATTCGGGATCGCCCGCAGCAAATGCATCGTCACCATGGTCACCAGCCCCAGATTGGCCGCGTGGGGCGTCACCGGTACGCCCGCCGTCGCGGCCAGACCGCAGACGTGGAGCGTCTTGGTCAGCCCGCCCAGATACATCACGTCCGGCTGGATCACATCGACGGTCTTCTGCGCGATCATGCGGGCGAAGCTGGACACCTCGACATCCTGCTCGCCGCCCGCCACGTCGATCTCCAGCGCGGCAGTGACGCGGGCGGTGGCGATGTGGTCCCACCATGGCACCGGCTCTTCATAATGCCCGACGCCGTGGTCTTGCAGCATCCGGCCCACCGCGATGGCCCGCGCGACCGAAAAGCCCGAGTTCGCATCGACCAGCGTCTCAAGCCCCCTGAGCGCGCCGGTCACCGCCGGGATGATCTCTTCCGTCCGGCCCGGCCATTGGTCCACGTCCTGACCGCACTCGGCCCCGATACGGAATTTGGCAGCCGTGAACCCCTGCTCGGCGCAGATCCGGGTCAGGCGCTCGGCCTCTTCCTGCGCCGTCAGGTCGCGGCGCATCGAGCTGGCATAGGCGCGCACCAGCCCGGCGCTGCCGCCGATCAGCGCCGCCACCGGCAGGCCCGCGCGCTTGCCCGCCATGTCCCACAGCGCCGTGTCCAGCCCGGCCAACGCGCGGTTACGGTAGCTGCCGGGAAATTTGTGCTCGGCCCGTTCGATCCGGGCCAGCAGGGCGGGGATCTCGGTGCATTCCTGCCCCAGCGCCCAGGGCGCGATCTGGCGGTGAAAGACGGCGGCGGTGATGTCGGCGTTATAGGTCGCGGTCTGGCCCCAGCCGATGGTGCCATCCTCGGCCGTGGCTTTGACGAAACAGACGAATTCGTTGTGAAAAGTCTCAAGCCGGGTCAGGCGCATGGGATTTACCTAAGGTACAGGGGATTGAGGCGCAGGCTATCTCCCCAACCCTGCGCCGTCCACCGGCTCAGATCCCCTGCCCGCCGGTTTGTGCCACCCAATGCGCCAGCCGTTCTTTGAGCAGCCGGTCACGCGACAGTGCCGGGGTCTCGGGGTCGAGCGCTTCGAGCACCTCAAACGTATACCCCTGCCCCGCCGCTGCCTGCAGCGCGGCGTTGGGGTGGCTGCCCTGCGAGAGCGTGAAGCGCAGGCGGTTCTCGATCTTGTCGAGCGTCGGACTGGCCCCGACCCAGACCCGCCCATCCGCGCGCAGGGCATAAATGCCCAGCTGCGGCTTGCGCTCGCGGTAATCGGTCTGGGCGGCTTTGCGCTGTTGGCGGTCCATGGCGGGTCTCCTTTGCGGCGGTCATAGCAGAGTCGCGGGCCTTGTCAATATTACCCGGGTAATATTGACAAGGGTGCCGTGTTGGTGTTTGTACGTCCCATGACCCATGTTACAGCCTTTCGCGGCCCCGACCGTATCGCCCATGGCCCGCTCGCGCAGGTCGCCCCCGTCGCTTTGGCGCAGGGCGCGCTGGAGGGTGCCGTGCAGGTGCTCGACGATGCGTCAGGCCGGATCGTGGATCTGGACCCGCGCGACTGGGACGGCACCCCGCCTACCCCGCGCCGGGGACGGCCCAGGCTGGGGGTGATCCCGCGCGAGGTAACGCTGTTGCAGGCCGACTGGGACTGGCTGGCGACGCAGCGCGGCGGGGCTTCGGCCACGCTACGGCGGCTGGTGGCGGCGGCGCGCAAGGCCGAGGGCGGCGCGGCCCAGCGCCGCGATGCCATTTACCGCGCGATGCAGGTGCTGGGCGGCGACCGGCCGGGATTTGAAGAGGCGACACGCGCGCTTTATGCCGGGGATGCGGCGGGCGTGGCGGCACAAATTGCCGGATGGCCTGAAGACCTGCGCACCTATGTGCTGGAACGGATCAGCGCCGCCGGGCTGGGTTAGAACCGCCGCAGCCCGCCTTCGGTGACGATCCCGTCGAGCGGCTGGTCGTAGGCGTCAATCGGCACGTCGTAAGCTTCTTGCGCGTCAAAGGCAAAGCCCAGCGCGGTGACCGGCCCCGCGGCGCGCAGCCTGGCCAGCGTGCGGTCATAGAACCCGCCGCCATAGCCCAGCCGGTAGCCGCGTTTGTCAAAGGCGAGCATGGGCACGATCAGCACGCGCGGCGTCACCGCTATGCCCTCGGCGGGCACTTTCGCGCCGAAAGGCCCGTCCACCAGAGCGGTTTCCGGCGTCCACAGGTGGAAGTTCAGCGGCTGGCCCGCGCCGGGAATGACCGGCACGCAGACCGGACCGGGCAGCGAGGCCATCACCGGGACCGGGTCAATCTCGGTGCGGATCGGCAGATAGCCCGAGACCGTCACGGCACCGAACTCGGCCAGCGCCGCGCGCAGATGCGCTTGCGCGGCGGCATCCAGCCCCGTGCCAAACACCGCCTTGCGCGCGGCGAAGGCGCGTTTGCGCGCCTCGGTTTTGCTCAGATCGACGCTGTTCACACCAGCACCAGCGTGGCCAGCCCAAGGAACGAGAAGAAGCCGACCACATCCGTCATCGTGGTGACAAAGGTGCCCGATGCCAGCGCCGGGTCCAGCTTGAGGCGGCTCAGCACCAGCGGCACCAACACCCCGGCCAGCGCCGCGACCACCAGATTGATCACCATCGCCGCCGCGATCACGACACCCAGCCAGATGTCGCGTCCATAGAGCGCCCAGGCGATGCCGCCCATGATCACAGCAAAGGCCAGCCCGTTGAAAAGACCGACAAAGATCTCACGCCGCACGACCCGCCCCGCGTTCGAGGGCGTCAGGTCCCGCGTTGCCAGCGCCCGCACGGCCACGGTCAGCGACTGCGTGCCCGCGTTGCCGCCCATCGAGGCCACGATCGGCATCAGCGCGGCCAGCGCCACGATCAGGGCGATCGTGCTCTCGAACATGCCGATCACCCCGGCGGCGATATTGGCCGACACAAGGTTCACTGCCAGCCACGGAAAGCGCTGGCGCAGCGTGTCCCAGACACCGTCCGACAGGCTGGATTCGTCGCCGACGCCGGCCATGCGCAGCATGTCCTCTTCGTGCTCTTCATCGAGCACGATCATCGCATCGTCGATGGTGATCGCACCGACCAGCCGACCCGAGCCGTCAACCACCGGCGTGCTGATCAAGTGGTACTTGTTGAACATCAACGCCACCTCGCTCTGCTCTTCGGTGGCGATGACGGCGCGGAAACTGTCCTCGGTGATCGCGGCCATCAACACGTCGCGTTTGGCCGCCAGCACCCGGCCCAGCGTCGCATAGCCGGTCGGGCGGTGGCGTTCATCCACCAGAATGACGTGGTAGAACTGGTCGGGCAACCATTCGGCCGAGCGCAGATGGTCGATGGTCTGCCCCACGGTCCAGTCCTGCGGCACGGCCACGGTCTCGGACTGCATGAGACGCCCCGCCGAGCCCTCAGGCCAGGCCAGCGAGCTTTCGACGGCAGCCCGGTCGTCGCTTTCCAGCGCGCCCAGAATGAAGGCCTGATCGTGGTCCTCCATGTCCTCGATGATGTCGACGACGTCATCGGTATCGAGCTCGCGCACGGCTTCGGCCAGCGCCTGCCGGGGCAGCGCGTCCATGACCTCTTCGCGCACGCCTTCTTCGAGCTCCGACAGCACGTCGCCGTCGATGCCTTCTGGATACAGCGTCACCAGCGCCTGACGCTGGCCGGCGCTGATCTGTTCCAGCATGTCGGAAATATCGGCCGGGTGCATCGGTTCGAGCGCGGCGGCAATCGCCTCGGCATCGCCCGCCTCGACGGCCTCGAGCACGGTATCGAACCGCTCCGAACTCAGGCTCTCCTCCTCGGACCGCGGATCCTGGGGCAGCGGGATGCCGGGCTCCGGGGTCTGGCGTGCGTTTTCGTCGTCGCGGTCAAACTCGGTCATCGCGCCCTCCCGGATTTTCTCTGTGAGCGCCCGGTGCCGAATCGCCCCGTGCCTCTGGTTGTTATGCGCAAACAGTCTTGCGATAAAGACTTGTCCGATCTGTGAAAGCCCCCCATGCCCGACCTGCTCCTTGGCCAGACCCTCACCTTTACCGATGACCCGTTTCTGAGCGGCCCCGACGCCGCGCAGCATGAGCGCAACGGTGCGGTGCTGATCGACGGCGGCCGCATTCAGGCGGTCGGCCCGGCGGAGGTGTTGCGCGCGCAGCATCCACAGGCGACGATCCACGACTATGGCAGCGCGCTGATTTCACCGGGGTTTATCGACGCCCACGCGCATTACCCACAGACCGGCATCATCGCCAGCTGGGGCAAGCGGCTGATTGACTGGCTCGACACCTATACCTTCCCCGAAGAATCGCGCTTTGGCGATCCTGCCTATGCGGCCACGGCCGCCGAGACCTGCCTTGACCTGATGCTGGCGCAGGGCACGACGACCGTGTGCAGCTTTTGTACCATCCATCCTGAAAGCGTCGACGCGCTGTTTGCCGCCGCGCAGGCACGCGGCATGCGGGTGCTGGGCGGCAAGACATGCATGGACCGCAACGCGCCCGACACGCTGCGCGACACGGCGCAGGCGGCCTATGACCAGTCCAAAACCCTGCTGAACCGCTGGCACGGGGTCGACCGGCTGTCCTATGTGATCACCCCCCGCTTCGCGCCCACCTCGACGCCCGATCAGCTGGCGGCGCTGGGGGCGCTCTGGGCCGAGCATCCGTCGGCGCTGATGCAGACGCATCTGAGCGAACAGCATGAGGAAATCGCCTGGGTCGGCGATCTTTTCCCGCAGGCGCGCGACTATCTCGACGTGTACGAAAGCTTCGGACTTCTGGGCCGGAATGCTCTCTTTGGCCATGCGATTCACCTGACAGCACGCGAACGCGCCCGCCTGCGTGAGGTCGGCGCGGCGCTGGTGCATTGTCCGACCTCGAACGCCTTTATTGGCTCGGGCCTGTTCGACATGGCGGGTCTCAAGGCTGAGGGACAGCGCGTCGGGCTTGCCACCGACATCGGCGGCGGTTCCAGCTTTTCGATGCTGCGCACGATGGCGGCGGCCTATGAGATCGGCCAGCTTGGCGGCACCGCCCTGCACCCGGCGCAGCTGTGGTGGCTGGCAACGGCGGGCTCGGCTCAGGCGCTGGGACTGGGTGACACCATCGGCACGCTGAGGCCGGGGTTCGAGGCGGATCTGGCGATCATCAACCTCGCCTCAACCCCCGCCATCGCCCAACGCGCCGCGCGCGCCGAAAGCTTCTGGGAGGCGCTCTTTCCCACCCTCATGATGGGCGACGACCGGGCGATCACCGCCACCTGGGTGGCCGGCAAACCGACCCGCCCCTCTTTGCTCTGAAAATATCCCGGGGGGCGGGCCGGAACGGCCCGGTGGGGGGCAGCGCCCCCCGCGCGCGCCGAGCGGGGGCTCAATGCCCCCCGAGGCGCGCCGCTACCCGTTGAGCAGCGCCAAAGCCTCGGCATGCACCGCCGCATTCGCGGCCGCGATGATCTGTCCGCCCTGATGCGCCGGGCCGCCCTGCCAGTTTGTCACCACGCCGCCCGCCGCCTGAACCACGGCAATCGGCGCCATCACGTCATAAGGGTGCAGTCCCGCCTCGATCACCAGATCGATCTGGCCCGAGGCGATCAGCGCATAGGCGTAGCAATCGGTGCCATAGCGCGTCAGGCGCGCCTTGGCCGAAACGCGGCGGAAGGCGGCGCCCTCGTCCTCGGTCCCGACTTCTGGGAAGGTGGTGAACACGATGGCCTCGCTCAGCGGACGCGGGGCGCGGGCGCGCAGCGTGCGGCGGCCCATCGGCCCCTCGACGATGGCTTCGCCCTGCCCGCCCCAGAAGCGTTCACCGATATAGGGTTGGTCGATGATGCCCAGCAGCGGCCCTTCGTCATCGGCCAGCCCGATCAGCACGCCCCAGGTGGGCGTGCCCGACAGAAAGCCACGCGTGCCGTCGATGGGGTCCAGCACCCAGGTCAGCCCCGAGGTGCCCGGCGTCGCCGCCTGTTCTTCGCCCAGCACGGCATCTTGCGGGCGCAGTTCGGCCAGCACCGCGCGCATCGCCTCTTCGCTGGCGCGGTCGGCGGCGGTTACCGGGTCAAACCCGGCGGCGTCCTTGTTGTCCGCCTCGAGTCCGGTCGCGCGGAAATGCGCCAGAACGGCGGGGCGTGCCGCATCGGCAAGCGCATGCGCTGTGCGCCACAGTTCGGCGCGGGCGGGGGGGGAAAGCGGGGTGCGCATATCGGCGTCTCCTGGACCGGGGGCAGGCTCGCCCTGTTTAGGAGCGCCACAAGCGCCGGGCAAGGCCTGCCCGGCGCTTATGATCAACGATCAGGCCGCTTCGGACAGAACGCGCGCCAGATCGAACAGGCGTTTGCGCTGCGCCTCGGGGATCGCGTAATAGGCGCGGATCAGTTCCATCGCCTCTTTGTTGGCCAGCAGATCCGCTTCGACCGCCGGCGCATCCGCGCCGTCACCCGACAGGCCTTCGAAGAAGAAGCCAATCGGCACGGCCAGCGTACGGGCGATATCCCAAAGACGCGAGGCACTGACACGGTTCATGCCGGTCTCGTACTTCTGGATCTGTTGGAACTTGATGCCAACGGAATCGGCCAATTGCTGTTGGGTCATTCCCACCATCCAGCGACGATGGCGAATGCGTTTGCCGACATGCACGTCCACAGGGTGCTTCACGTCTTCACTCCTCTTGTCATTCCGGGAGTCTGGCGGAAGATCCCGCCGTTCACCCAAGTCATCACCAGAGCCAGAAGCAATATTCGTGCCAACGTTCGACATAGGATCCATTTTTCTTCATTCACCACCGTTTAATTCCGAAAACAGGGGTTCCTGAACGCCGCGTGAGGGGCGTCGCGAGCGTTTCGCGTTCCGGATGTGCCGCACGCCCCCCAAGCGCGCATCGATTGCTGTCACGACAAGCCTGCGTTGCAACGCATGCTCCCATTGCGATGTAAGCACCCTCAGCGCTTTCCATCAAGACGTGTTTTGCAATCTGCAATGCAAAACGCATCAACCAAAACGTGTATTCTCGTTTTGCAAAACGCAATTTCAGAGTTTCGCCGTTAGGTTCCGCTTGTTCTGGCGCAACCCTGCCCCCACTCTGCCCTCTCAAATCGTCCCTGAAATTCGCCGGAGTTCCCGATGCGCGCCTATGTCCTGGCCTCGACTGATACCCCCCCTGCCCTGACCGATCTGCCGATTCCCCAACCCGCTGCTGGCGAGATCCGGCTGCGGATCCGGGCCTGCGGATTGAATTTTGCCGATCTGCTGATGGCCAAGGGCACCTATCAGGAAACGCCGCCGACTCCTTTCGTCATGGGAATGGAAGTCGCGGGCACCGTCGATGCGCTGGGCGAGGGTGTCACCGGCTTCACCATCGGCCAGCGCGTCGCGGGTTTCGCGGGCAAGGGCGGGCTGGCCGAGTACGGTTGCTTCCCGGTTGAGCGCTGCCTGCCCCTGCCCGACAGCATGCCCTTCGATCAGGCGGCGGGCTTCATGGTGGCCTATGGCACCTCGCATGTCGCGCTGGTGCACCGCGCCCGGCTGATGGCGGGTGAGACGCTGCTGGTTCTGGGCGCGGCCGGTGGCGTCGGGCTGACGGCGGTGGAAATCGGCGCGAAGCTGGGGGCAAAGGTCGTGGCCGTGGCGCGCGGCCCTGAGAAGCTCAAGGTGGCCGAGGCCGCAGGCGCAACAGTGTTGATCGACAGCGAAGGCGCCGATCTGAAAGCCGCGTTCAAGGCGTTGGGCGGCGTCGATGTGGTTTATGACGCGGTGGGCGAACCGGCGGCATCGGCCGCGCTGCGCGCCTTGCGGCCGCAAGGGCGTTATGTGGTGATCGGTTTTGCCGGGGGCGGCGTCCCCCAGTTCCCGGCCAACATCCTGCTGGTCAAGAATATCGACGTGATCGGCCTCTATTGGGGCGGCTATTCGGTCTTTGCGCCGAACGTCATCACCCAATCTCTGGCCGATCTGATCGCGATGTATGCCAAGGGCGATCTGCACCCGCATGTCAGCCACGCCCTGCCGCTGGAGCGCACGGCCGAGGCGATGGAGCTGATGCGCACCCGCGCCTCGACCGGCAAAGTCGTGGTGACGATGGACGACTGAGGGTTATTCCGCCGCCAGCCCCATCGAAGCCCGCCCGTCACTGTCCCACGCCTTGCGCAGCAGGTCGGCAAGGGCAGTGACGCCGGGCTTGGGGCTGCCGGGGCGGACATAGAGGTTAACCAGATGGCTGCTCAGCTCGGGCAACGCGCCGCCATGGGCGATTCGCTCGGCATGGGGCGGCTCGGTTCCGGCAAGCAGCGCATGCACCGCCATGTCGCAGCTGACGGCGGCATCCAGTGTGCGGTCGCTCTCTGATTCGACCGCCGCTTCCCATGGCACCCCTGCGCGGTCGAGCGCCGCGACAATGCCGGGCCGGAACACACAGTAGCGCCCCAGCGCCAGCCGCAGCGGGCGCTGGCGCCACGCCAGCCCGCCCGGCGCGCCGATCCAGATCAGCGGCAGGCGGGTCAGCGTCTCGCCGCCCGGCTCGCAATGGCTCTCGGTCGTCAGGATCAGGTCGCAATCGCCTTTGCTGAAAGCCTCTTTGGCTTTGCGCGTGTTGCGGGCCTGCAGTTGCACCTGCATGCGCGGGTACATCGTCTGAAAGTGCCGCAGAACCTGCGGAATATGTGGGTAAACAATGTCATGCGGGACGATGATGACGATCTCGCCCTCGAAATCCGTATCGGTCAGACGTTCGACCGCCTCATCGTTCAGCGCCAGAATGCGCCGCGCATAGGCGAGCAGCTGATCCCCGGTCGCGGTCAGCGCGACGCCCCGGCCCGTGCGGTCCAGCAGCGTGACATCGAGCGACTCTTCCAGCCGCTTGATCTGCATCGACACCGCCGATTGCGTCAGGTTGAGCACATGTGCCGCCCGGGTGACGCCGCCGAAATCGGCAATGGCGGCAAGGGCGCGCAGGGCGGAGAGATCGAGGTTTCGGCGCATATCACAATCCCTGATGACATCCATAAGAAACATTCGTTTACATCATACGCCGAAACTCCGTAACAGATCAACATCGGTGATGCGAAAGCATGCACTCATAGCGAACCCGTTAACCAGCGCCCTTTGCGGCCCGATCCCCTACCGAGGAGAGCGATCATGACCACGACCACGCCCACCGTCTGCAACACCACGCCTCTCGTTCGTGGCAAGGGCCTGCGTCCGTTCCTGCGCGCGCTACTCAACGCCCCGGCGCTGGCCCGCCAGCGCCGCATGCTGGCCGAGCTGGACGAGGCGCGCCTGTCCGACATCGGACTGACGCCGGAACAGGCCCGGATCGAGGCAGAACGCCCGTTTTGGGACGGCCCGACCTACTGGCGCTGAAACCGGCGCAGATCTGGCGTCTATGTGACCAGCAACGTCTTGAACTGACGGGCCAGAATACCGATATTGGACGCAATCGCAGGGCACTTTGCAGGCCCTGCGGCTCAACTTGTTCCATCGGAGGGTTTCATGGCCAACTACCAGACGGCAAACACGTCGACCACCGGCGCATTGGGCGCACGGATCGACGCGGGCCTGCGCGCCCATATGAACAAAGTCTACGGCACGATGTCCGTGGGCATGCTGATCACCGCACTGGGCGCCTGGGCCATCGCGGGTCTGGCAGTCACGGGTGACATGAACGCTGCGGCCACCAATGCCGATGGCCTCGTCATGGCGGTGCGTGACGGTGAATTCCTCACCTCGTTCGGGGCGCTGATTTACACGACGCCGCTGCGCTATGTCGTGATGTTCGCGCCGCTCGCCTTCATCTTCTTCGGGTTCAGCACGCTGATGACCCGCGCGTCGGCAGCCGCCGTCCAGGTCGGCTTCTTCGCTTTCGCCGCGATGATCGGCGTCTCGCTCAGCTCGATCTTTCTGGTCTACACCGATTTCTCCATCGTCCAGACCTTCCTGGTAACCGCGATCGCCTTCGCCGGTCTCAGCCTCTATGGCTATACCACCAAGCGCGATCTGTCGGGCATGGGTACGTTCCTGGTGATGGGCGTGATCGGCCTGCTGGTTGCCATGGTCATCAACATCTTCCTGCAATCGCCGGCGATGATGTTCGCGATCTCGGGGATCGGTGTGCTGCTGTTCGCAGGCCTGACCGCCTATGACACCCAGTCGATCAAATCGACCTATGTCGCCCACGCCGCGCAGGGTGATCAGGAGTGGATGGACAAAGCCGCGATCTCGGGCGCGCTGAGCCTCTATCTGGACTTCCTGAACATGTTCCAGTTCCTGCTCTACTTCATGGGCAACCGCGAATAATCAGGCCCCTTGGCCTGAAACCCAAGGGCCGGTCGCAAGACCGGCCCTTTTGCTATGCCAGAACGCCCTCGAGCCGCAGCAAGTAGTCCTTGACCGGCAACCCGCCGCCGAAGCCGGTCAGCGACCCGTTGACCCCGATCACCCGGTGGCAGGGCAGGATGATCGGGATCGGGTTGTTGCCGTTTGCCGCACCCACCGCCCGGCTGGCCTTGGGCCGCCCCAGCAACGCGGCGATCTGGCCATAGGTACGCGTCTCACCACGGGGGATGGTTGCGAGGTAGTGCCAGACTGAGGTCTGAAAGGCGGTGCCGGACAGGTGCAGGGGCAAGTCGAAGCGATTGAGTTCACCAGCGAAATAAGCGGCGAGCTGTTCTTTGACCGCGCGGAACGGCGCGTCGGCAGGTCTCCAGTCCGGGCGCGGGCCGAAGGATTTGTGACCGCTCGGAAAGCTGAGGAAGTGCAGCGCCTTATCGGTCCCCGCAACGAGCAGGTCGCCGACCGGGCTGGAGATATGGGTATAGCTGAGCGCGCTCATCCCTTGGGCCTGCGGATCGACGAGGGCGGGCGGCCATAAAGCTTGAGGAACACCGCATTGAAGCGCCGGACGCTGCCGAACCCTGCCTTGAAGGCGATCTCGCTGATCGGCAGCGTGGTGTCGCTCAGCAGCCGTTTGGCCCGCCCGATGCGCAGCGTCTGCGCCGTTTGCAGCGGTGAGGCGCCGATGTGGTCGGCAAACAGGCGCGACAGATGCCGGGTGCCGATGCCCAGCCGGTCGGCCAGCGCCTCGACACTGCCGGTATCCAGCGCACCCGCCTCGATCAGCGTCAGCGCCCGCTCGACCGTGGTCTGCGTGCCCTTCCACGCCGCGCAGAAGGGTGCGGTCTCGGGCCGGCAGCGCAGGCAGGGGCGATAGCCCGCCTGCTCGGCAGCGGCAGCGCTGGGGTAATAGCTGACGTTCTTGCTGAGCGGGTGTTTCACCGGGCAAACCGGACGGCAGTAGATCCCGGTGGTGCGCACGGCGGTGAAGAACACGCCATCAAACGCGGGATCGCGCCGGAGGCGGGCTTGGTTGCAAGTGTCGAAATCGAGCATGACCCGAGACTAGGACCGAATGCCGCACAAGGCGAGATCGCGCGGATGATGAGGTCCGAAAAGGACCAGTCGCGGGGCGCGGAACGCGCTAGGTGTCGGGCGGATCAACACAACGCGGGACGCATCATGCGCATGACATTTCAGGACTGGGCGCTGCTCTTTACGCTGTCGTTCTTGTGGGGCGGCAGCTTTTTCTTTGCCGCCATCGCCGTGCAGGCCCTGCCCCCGCTGACCATCGTCGCGCTGCGCACCGGCATCGCCGCGCTGGCGCTGAGCGCGGTCCTGCGGCTGCGGGGCGAGCGCTGGCCGTTTGCGCGGGGCGCGATACTGGCGTTCTTCATCCTGGGGCTGCTGAACAACCTGCTGCCGTTCAGCCTGCTGTTCTGGGCACAGACGATGATCCCCAGCGGCCTTGCCTCGATCCTCAGCGCGACGACGCCGATCTTTTCGATCACCGTCGCGCATTTCCTGCTGGCGGATGAGCGTATGGCACCGAACAAGGCGGTCGGCATCCTGTTCGGGTTCCTCGGCGTGGTGGTGCTGCTGGGTGGCGATCTGCTGGGCGGGGCGAGCATCGCCATGCTGGGCATGCTCGCCTGTCTGGGCGCGGCGCTAAGCTACGGGTTTGCCGGGGTCTACGGCCGCAGGTTCAAGGCCCTGCGGCTGACGGCGACGCAGGTGGCCTTTGGCCAGCTGGTCGCGACCACGCTGATGGCGCTGCCGCTGGTGGGCCTGATCGACCGGCCCTGGACGCTGCCCGCCCCCGGCCTGCCGGTGATCGCGGCGGTGCTGGCGCTGGCGATCCTGTCCACGGCGCTGGCCTATGTGATCTTCTTCCGCATCCTCGCCTCGGCCGGGGCGGTGAATGCCGCGCTGGTGACGCTGCTGGTCCCCGTCAGCGCGATCCTGCTGGGCACGCTGGTTCTGGGCGAAGCATTAGCGGGGCGGCATTATCTGGGCATGGCGCTGATCGCCGCCGGGTTGCTGGCGATCGACGGGCGGGTCATAGATCGCCTGCTCGGAACGGCGGCCAAGCCGAAATGAGGCGCCCGGCAGAAATGGAAAAAGCCACCCCAAAGGGTGGCTCAAATCCGGTGGACCGGGGTCGGCAGATCTTACTTGATCTTGCCTTCCTTGTATTCCACGTGCTGACGCAACACCGGGTCAAATTTCCGGATGGTCATCTTTTCGGTCATCGTCCGGGCGTTTTTCTTGGTCACGTAGAAGTGGCCAGTCCCCGCCGTCGAATTCAGACGGATCTTGATCGTCGTCGGCTTCGCCATGGGTTATCTCCTGCGCACGGCGGCCAGAAGGGCAGCCTGTATATTCCTATGAAGCCCGCCTTTTACGCATACCACGGGCAGAGTCAACGCCCCTTTCGGGCTTCTTCCGCTCAATAGGCATTTTTCGTGGTAACAAGGCTCCAGGGCGTCAAAAGCGCGATCTTGAAGTCCAGCCGCAGCGACCAGTGCTCGATGTAATAGAGGTCATGCTCGATACGCGCGCGGATCTTTTCAGGCGAGTTCATCTCACCGCGCCAGCCGTTGATCTGGGCCCAGCCGGTCACGCCCGGCTTGACCTTGTGGCGCGCCGAATAGGCCTCGGTGATCTGGTCATAGACGATATCGCCGGTGCGCGCGGTCAACGCATGCGGGCGCGGTCCGACCAGTGACAGATCGCCTTTGATCACGTTGATGAACTGCGGCAGCTCGTCGATCGAGGTCCGGCGGATGAACCGCCCCACCCGTGTCACCCGCGCATCGCCCCGGCGCACGGCCTTGACGGCGGTCGGATCGCATTGATCGACATACATCGAGCGGAACTTGAGCACCTCGATCGGCTTGTTGTTGTAGCCGTGCCGCTTTTGCCGGAACAGCGCGGGTCCGGGCGATTCCAGCCGCACAGCCAACGCCACCAGCAGCAAGAGCGGCGAGAAAGCGACCAGCAGAATCGACGCGAACACCACGTCAAACACCCGTTTGCGGAAGGCAGCGAAGCCATCAATCGGGCGCTTGTAGATCTCGATCAGCCGAAAGGGGCCGATATGTGAGCGCCGTTTACGGCTGAACTCGGGGATCTCGGTGCCTTCGGTGACGCGAATATCCACCGGCAAGACGAAGAGCCGGGCCAGCAGCTCGCGGATCCGCTCTTGCGAGGCCCCCCGAATCGCGATGATCACCGTGTCGATCTTGGCAAGCCGGGCGAATTCCACCAGATCGTCGATGTCCCCGGCCTTGTGGTACCCGGCGACCATGGACGGAGAACGCGGGCCGCCACGCTCATCGAAAAAGCCGCACATCCGCCGGCCCTTGCCATGCTCGCTGACGATCTCCCGCAAGAGCGGCTCCAGATCTTCGCCACCGCCGACCAGCACGATGCGATGCTCCAGCCGCCCGGTCTGCACCAGCACCGCGATCCGCACCGACAGAGCGATGCGCGAGGCCAGCATGGCGACCGCCGCGATCAGCACCCACAGGCCGACCCAACCAAAGGCCACGCGGTTCACCAGATCGACGGACAGCAAGAGCAGGCACACCGCCCCCATACCGATGATCAGAGACACACCACCGACCACAACGCTGCGCCACAGGCTGCGCATCAGGCGAAAGCCGTAGCCCCCCGACAGCCTTGCGGCCAGCACCACGCACAGCGCCCCCATCCAGATTGCCCCGGCGCGGTCGGTTCCCTCAAGTATCACCTCGCCAACCAGCCTGTGGCTGATCATCCCGGCCACGGCCACACTCAACAGATCCAGCGCAAACTGCGCGTAGCCCAGCACCGCCGGGCGAATCGAGGGCCGGCTCAACCGCTGCGCCGCCGCCATCGCCTGACCTCCCAGCAGCCGGGAGCGCGCGCCGCCGGTCCAGGGACGGCGGCGGTGGTTCTCGGAAAACAGGCGTTTGCGCGCAAGACTCTCAGGCATAAAAGGCCCACCACCTCCGTCGCGGACACACGCGCCGGGCCACCCGGCGCGTTCCGCAGATATCAACACGTCGGACCCGCGCGATCCGGCGGGCCCTTCTTCGAGCCAGACGCTAGCGGCGCGATGAGGCGCAAATGTGGCGATTTGAAAGTGCGCGGATGGCCTGTAAGCCGGATTTTGTACCGGGGTTGCCCCCGGCGACGACCATTCCTCTGCCCCATCCGTTACCGGAGGGGTCAAGCTGCCAACCCGGGCCTCTGGGCTGAGACGTCCCTGCGGCGATATCGGTCCCGATCCGAAGACCGGGTCGATCATGCCCGCGCGAGGCCCCTATTCGGCATTGCTCCTGGTGGGGCTTGCCTTGCCGGTCCGGTTGCCCGTCCCGCGGTGGGCTCTTACCCCACCGTTTCACCCTTACCCACGTCTGCCGCGCCAAAAGCGAACCTCTGGTTCGGCGGGCGGGGGCGGTCTGTTCTCTGTGGCGCTTTCCCTCGGGTTGCCCCGGCCGGGCGTTACCCGGCACCGTTGTCTCATGGAGTCCGGACTTTCCTCGGATCGCAAGACCCGCGGCCGTCCAGCCATCCGCACCCGCTTCTCCTACGCGCGCGCTTGCCAACCGTCAACGCCCGTTGCGTAGCCGGGCAAGGGGGGCCTTCAGCCCCCCTCTTTGGCTTACGCCAAATTCACCCCCCGAGGATATTTGAGGCATAAAGTTGCAGGGTTAACGAAGGGTTAAGCCCCAACTTTATGCCTCAAATATCCTCCAGGAGGGTCCGGGAGGATGGAAAATCCTCCCGGGCGGGTCTGGGCGGCAGCCCAGAGCGGCGCGAGGCCCCCTCAACGGGGGCCGAGCGCCGCCGCTCCCTCACAGCATTCCTGGCAACACCTGATCGGGCGGGCGGTGGCCGTCGGCGAAGGTCTTGATGTTCAGGATCACCTTCTCGCCCATCTCGACCCGGCCCTCCAGCGTGGCCGAGCCCATATGCGGCAACAACACCACATTCGGCAGCTCGCGCAGGCGCGGGTTCACCTCGTGGCCGCGTTCGAACACGTCGAGCCCGGCCCCGGCGATCTCACCGGCGCGCAGCATGCGGGTCAGGGCGTTTTCGTCCACAACCTCGCCACGTGAGGTGTTCACGATCACCGAGGTCGGTTTCATCAGCTTCAGGCGCCGCGCGTTCATCAGATGGAAGGTCGAGGGCGTATGCGGGCAGTTGATCGAGATGACATCCATCCGCGCGACCATCTGGTCGAGGCTTTCCCAATAGGTCGCCTCGAGCGGCGCTTCGACCTCAGGGCGCAGGCGCTTGCGGTTGTGATAGTGGATCTGCATCCCGAAGGCCTGCGCGCGCCGCGCTACCGCCTGACCGATGCGCCCCATGCCCAGAATGCCCAGCCGTTTTCCACCGATCCGGCTGCCCAGATTGGCCATCGGCGACCAGCCCGGCCAGTCCCCCGCCTGCATCAGCGCCAGCCCTTCGGGGATGCGCCGGGTCACCGACAGCATCAGCGCCATGGTCATATCGGCGGTATCCTCGGTCACCACACCGGGCGTATTCGACACCAGGATCCCGCGCTGGCGGGCCGATTGCACGTCGATATGGTCGATACCGGCACCATAATTCGCGATCAGTTTCAGCTTCTCGCCCGCGCGGGCCAGCATGCTGGCGTCGATATGGTCGGTCAGCGTCGGCACCAGCACATCGGCGCGCTCCATCGCCGCGATCAGCTCGTCGCGGGTCATCGGCGTCTCGTCGTCGCGCAGCTCGGCGTCGAACAATTCCTTGAGCCGGGTCTCGACGGGATCGGGCAGGCGTCGCGTCACGACAACACACAGGCGTTTGAGGGGCATGGAAACCTCCTTGGGTCTTTCAAATCAGGCCACTTGCTGGCAAAGTGGCTCAGAGCGAACCGAGGCACAAGCTCTCCGCGCAACCCGAGACGAAATAAAATTACCCGGGAGCGGACGGCACAGACAGACCCGCCGCAAGCGGGCCGGGCAGGACAGGATGCGAGCAGCACTCCGTATTATCGCCGTGGCGGCAGGTGCTGCGCTTTGCGGCAGTGCTTTTGCCCAGGACGCCCCGACCGCCGCGCCGACGCAGGTTGTCGGCTCAGAAACCGGCTTGCCCCTCCCCCGCTATGTCTCGCTCAAGACGTCCCGCGCGCGGGCGCGGCGAGGCCCGTCTGAAACGCACCGTGTCGACTGGGTTTATACCCGCCGCGACCTGCCGCTGCGCGTTACCGGTGAGTTCGAGCATTGGCGGCGGGTCGAGGATTCCGAAGGCGAAGGCGGCTGGATCAACTATGCGCTGCTGTCCGGCGTGCGGACGGTTCTGGTCCAGCAGGACATGACGCCGATGCGTGCTCGCCCGGCGCCGAATGCGCCGGAACTGGCCTATCTGGAAGCCGGGGTTGTCGCCCGGATCATGGAATGCGACCCGTTATGGTGCCGCGTGTCGATCGACGGGACGCGCGGCTGGGTTGATCGCACGGTGCTTTGGGGGGTGGACCCCGGCGAGGTTCTGAACTGATCACGTAACGGCGCAGTGGACGCCCCTGCCCCCGTCCCGCTACGGTGCCGCCATGCACAATGACGTGACCGAAAAGCTGACGCGCGCCGGGTTGAACCTGATCCAGCAGGCCCTGTCGATCTTTGACAGCGACCTGCGTCTGGCGGTGTGCAACCAGCGCTATCAGGAGATGTTCGGCCTGCCCGATGCGCTGGTCCGTCCGGGTGCCAGTTTCCACGACACCATCCATTATCTGGTCCATGCGGGCGAATACGGTCCGCAAGACGACGCTGACGAGGCCGTCCGCCAACGCGTCGAGATCGCCCGCGACTTTCGCCCGCATTACATGGAGCGCCAGCGCGCCAGCGGGCGGTGGGTCGCGGTCGAGGGTGCGCCACTGGCGCAGGGTGGCTGGGTGACGGTTTACACCGATATCACCGAGATCAAGCTGCAAGAGGAACTTCTGCGCGCGCGGTCCGAGGAACTCTCGGGCCAGCTTGTTGCCCATGCCGAGCGGCTGGGTCTGGCCAACCGGCAGCTTGCCTCGGCCAACATGATGCTGGAGGAGACCCAGCGCGAGTTGACCGAGATGGAAGCGCGCACCCGGCTGGTCACGGAAATGATGCCCGCCCATATCGCGCATGTGGACCGCAGTCTGGTCTATACCTACTCGAACCGGCGGCTGTCGTCAGTGATGCCGGGTACGCCCTCGAGCGTGGTGGGGTTGCATGCGTCGGTCGCGCTGGGGCCGGTGACCTTTGGCCGCATCCTGCCCTATCTGCTCACGGCGCTGGACGGGGAAAGCGCGGTCTGCGAGATCACCCACGAAGACAGCGGACGCCGGGTGCGGGTGGCGCTGACCCCGGACCCGGGACGCGACACCGCAGGACGCGAGGCGGGCGGCGGGGTTTATATCCTGTCGACCGACATCACCGGCGAGACACAGGCGCGCGCGGCGCTGACCCAGACCCGCAAGCGCGAGCTGGCAGCGCAGCTCACGTCAGGCCTGGCGCATGATTTCGCCAATCTGTTGACCATCATTCTGGGATTGCAGGGCAAGCTGGACCGCCTGCCTGACCTGCCGCCCGAGGGTGCCGATCTGGTGCGCGCCACGCTGGCCGCCGCCCGGCGTGGCGGGACGCTGCTGCGCCGGATCGGCGAGATATCCGGCGCGCGCACCTTGCGGGCCGAGCCGACCGATCTGGAGCCGTTGCTCGATGATTTGCAGATGATGGCCTCGCCCTCGCTGCCCGAGCAGACCCGGCTGCTGATTGATCTGGAGCCCGGTCTGGGCCGCCTGATGCTGGACGCGGGCGCGGTACAGGATGCGCTGCTGAACCTGATCCTGAACGCCCGCGATTCGATTGCGACGCGCAGCGAGCACGGGGCGATCCGGCTGAGCGCGCGTCTGGTACAGGACACCTGGCTGGAGCTGGAGGTCGAGGATGACGGCCCGGGCTTTTCCGACGAGGCGCTCAAACGCGGGCTCGATCCGTTCTTTACCACCAAGGGCGGCGAAGGCTCGGGGCTGGGGCTGGCGATGGTGTTCGATCTGGCGACGCTCTCGGGCGGGTCGGTGCGGTTGAGCAACCGCGACAGTGGCGGCGCGCGGGTGGTGTTGCGCCTGCCCCTGCGTCCGGCAACCGAAGCCTGCGCGGCCGAGACGCGGCTGGTGCTGCTGGTCGAGGACAGCCCCGAGATCCGCACCCATGTGCGCGAGATGCTGATGGGGCTGGGGCATCAGGTGATCGAGGCCGAAACCGCCGCCGATGCCGAGGCGCTGGCACTGCTGCCCGAGGTCGGGCTGGTGCTGTCGGACATCCAGCTCAAGGGCGGTGCGACCGGGCTTGACCTGCAAACGGCGCTGGCGGCCACGCGACCGGGGCTGGCCGTGGGGCTGATGACGTCGTTGCCGCCCGCGCATCCGCTGCATGTGCAAGCGGCCTCGGTTGGGGTCTTGCCCAAACCCTTCGATCCGGGCGATCTGGAAAACTTCCTGCGCCGCGTTACCCATCCCGCCGTCAGCGGCCCCTGACCGACCCGTTTCACAAGGACGCCTGATGTCGCAACCCCATGTCGCCATTCTCGATGACGAGGCCGAAATCCGCCGCATTCTGGCCGATGCGCTGAGCGAGGCCGGGTTTCGCACCTCGACCTATTCGCGCGCGACCGAATTCGAGGCGGCGCTCAAGCGCACCGCGCCCGATGTGTGTCTGGTCGATCTGGGCCTGCCCGACCGGGACGGTCTGGCGCTGGTGCACCGGCTGGCGCTGGAATCGGGTGCGACGATCATCATCATCTCGGGCCGCGCCAACATCAACGACCGGGTGACGGGGCTCGAGCTGGGGGCGGATGACTATATCATCAAGCCGTTCGAGCCCGCCGAGGTCGTCGCCCGCATCCGCGCCCGTCTGCGCAAATCGCGCCCGACGCCGGACAGTGCCGGGTCGGTGGCGCGGTTCAACGGCTGGGAGGCGCAGTTCGACCGCTACATGCTGCGCGGCGGCGACGGCGTGGAGACGCCGTTCAGCCACGCCGAGGGCGAGGTGCTGCGGATGTTTCTGGAAGCGCCCAAACGCCTGATCTCGCGCACGCAGATGCAGGAATCGCTGGGCGGCGCGGCGGGTGAAAGTTTCGACCGGGCGATGGATGTGCGCATCTCGCGGCTGCGGGCCAAGCTGGGGGAAGATCCCAAGAACCCGCGCCTGATCAAGACGATCTATGGGGCCGGGTATATCTTTCTGGGCGATGTAAGCTGGAGTTGAGCCAAGGCAGACCGGCGCGAGGGGGCATCTTGCGTCGCGGGCAAACCTCCACTGGAATTTGCCTAATCGCTCCTCACCCCTCGCGCCGGGTGGGTTGCCACCCACACCCGCTTCAAGGGGGACGCACGCGCCCCCCTTGAAAATCCCCCCGTGGATATTTGGGGACAGATGATGGCGCGTTCAGAAGTAGCCCCGGACAAGCGAGGCACTGACCAGGGTCCAGCCGTCGGCCACCACAAAGAACGCCAGCTTGAACGGCAGCGAGACCACCGCGGGCGGCACCATCATCATCCCCATCGACATCAGCACTGCCGCGACCACCAGATCAATGATCAGGAACGGCAGGAAGATCACGAAGCCGACCTCGAATGCGTGCGACAGTTCCGAGAGCAGGAAACTGGGCACCAGCACCGACAGCGGACCGTCGGGCGAGAAGAGCGGCGCATCGGGGCGCAGCTGCGCCAGCCCCTCCCAGGTACCCGGATCCACGCGGGCGGCCATGAAGATGCGGAACGGTTCGATGGCCCGGGTGAGGGCTTCCTCGACGCCGATCTGCCCGGCTTCCAGCGGGACGACACCGGCGGTCCAGGCGGCAGTGAAGACCGGCTCCATGACGAAATAGGTCAGGAACATTGCCAGCGTGGTCAGCAGCATGCCCGGTGGCGATTGCTGCAGGCCGATGGCCTGCCGCAGGATCGCCAGCACGGTGACGATGAAGGGAAAGCAGGTCACCATGATCAGCAGCCCGGGCACGAGGCTGAGCAGGGTGAGCAGCACCAGCAGCTGCACCGAGCGCACGGCCAGACCGCCCCCCTCGCCCAGCGAGAGCGTCAGTTCCTGCGCGGTGGCCGCGAGGGGCAAGACCAGCACCAGTGCCGCCAGCAGCACGGCGAGGATGCCCCGCGCCGCCATGCTCACAGCCCGTTCGACAGATCGGCGACCTCGGTCAGGCGGACGGCCATCTGCCCGGCCTGATCGCCCTCGAGCTCCTCAAGCACGCCGCGCGCGATCAGGCGGTCACCGACATAAAGCTCGACCGGGTCTTCGACCCGGCGGTCCAGCGGCAGCACCGACTCGCGTTGCAGGCGCAGCAGATCACGCACCAGCGGCCGGGCACGTCCCACCGCGACGACGATCTCGATGGGAACCTGGGTGAACGCGCCGCTGCCGAGGCTGGCGGCGGGAGTGGCGGTTTCGGTGTCAGGCAAGCTGGCTCTCCTCGGTCTGGATCAGGTAAAAACGGTCGATGGCGCGGCGGATTTCCTCGGCTGCGTGGGTCAGGTCGATATGCGTCTCGGCCTCACCCAGCACGAAGAGCGCCTGTCCTTCGGCCAGATCGTCGGTCTCGACCAGATCGAGCGGCGGCAGCACGAGCCCCTCGAACGCGGCGAGATAGGCGTCGCGGCTGCCTGACGGGACGCGCAGGGTAAGCGGCGCGTCCGCCGCGCCATGGGCCAGCGGCGTGAGATGTTCGATCGCCAACGGGACGATGGAGGCGCGCGCCAGCGTCGGCAGCACACAACTCAGCATGCCCTCAAGCATCGGAAGCAGCGCCTTGAGCACATGGCCACGCGCCTCATGGTACGTGAAATTGAGCTGTTCGGCCTGACGCTCGATGGCCTCCCGGCGGGTGGACTCATCGGTTTGCACCTGCTGACCGCCATCATCCCATCCCGCCAGATACCCGCGCTCATAGGCGTTGAGGCGAATATCCTCGATCTCTTCGGGCATCAGCAGCGCCGGGCCTTCCGGCGTGTCGGCAGTTTCAAAGACCTCAAGCTTCAGGGGGTGCGGCATCAGCGCGGCTCCTCGGGTTCTTCCATCCAGCTGCGCAGGATTTCAAGCGTTTCGTCCTGGCGCTCGGAGATCAGCTGGCGCATGCGCTCAACAGGATCGGGGGCCTCTTCATCGCTGGAACTGCCGCCGAAATCGCTGTCGATCTCGCCGGTCAGGCTTGGGCTCATGGCGATCATCGGCGCAAAGCCGGACATCAGATTATTGTCTTCCTCATCAAACCCGCCGCTGCTGCGTGCCGCGCCTCCCTTGAGCAACGGACGCAGCACGAACAGCGCAAGGAACAGCACCACAGCACTCAGCGCACCCAGCCGGATCAGGCCCATCAGGTCGAGCTGCGATACCCAGCTGGCCACGCCAACCGTGCCGTTCTGATCGAGAACCGGCTCGAACTGCAGCGAGCGCAGCGTGATGACGTCGCCGCGCGCCTCATCCAGACCCACGGCCGAGGACACCAGCGCGCGCAACGCCTCGAGTTCCTCTTCTGGCCGCGCGGTCCATTGTTCGACGCCGTTGGCGTCGAGGCTACGCACGCCATCGACCAGAACCGCGACGGTCAGGCGGCGGATCGAGCCCGGTCCGCGCTCGAATTCGCGGCTGGTCTGACTCACCTCCCAGTCGATGCGCTCACGCGAGAGCTGTTCGCGCGATTCCGAGCGCCCGTCGGTCGCAGCCGCGGCACCGTCGGGCAGGTTCGACGCCACTGACACGCCCGACCCGCCGGTATCGCTGGAGGTCGCGTTGCGCTCTTCGGTCTCCTGGCTGACAGCGGTGCGGGTTTCGGGATCGATTCGCCGCTCGGTGATCGTTTCGCGGTCGGTGACGGTCTCGATGTTCACCTCGACCACCGCGCGGCCGGGGCCGACACGGGCTTCCAGCAGACGCTCGACATTATGACGCATCAGCTCGGCGCGGTCGTTCGCCTGCGCCCCCGGCCCGGTATCATCGGCCACGATCATCCCGCCATTGGAATCAATCACCGCGACATCCTCGGCGTGCAGCCCGGCCGCCGCCGAGGCCACCAGAAACCGCAGCGCCTGCGCCTGCGCCGGTGTCAGCGGCGGGCCGGCCGGGGTTACCGTGACCGAGGCCGAGGCCTGCTGGTCACGCCGGAAAGGCTGCGTCGCGCCTTGGGAAATATGCACGCGGGCAAAGCGGATATGCGGGCTGGCCATGATCGTGCGCGCCAGTTCCCCTTCTTTCGCCCGCCAATAGGCGGCGTCGAACATCTGCGCCGTGGTGCCAAAGCCGGTCAACCCGTCGAGCAATTCGTATCCGGTCGAGGAATTCGCCGGCAGGCCCTGCGCCGCCAACGCCATGCGCATTTCATCGCGCTGCGTTGCCTCGACATAGATCGCATCGCCGCGCACCTCATAGCCGACATTGCGTTGATCGAGCGCCTGAATCACCTCACCGGCCTGCGCGCCTTCAAGCCCGGCATAGAGCAGTGACATCCCCGGCGCGGTTGCCGCGCGCGCCAGCATGAGCACGGCGGCAAAGACGCCCAGACTGGCCACAACGGCGATCACGCGGCGGCGCGGTTCCAAGGTGTTCCACACAGAGAGGAGCTGTTCCAAGACCATTCCCTTTCGCGGACGTTCTGCCCGGTTGAATCGATCCTTGCCCTGTTTCGATTAACAATCGGTTAGCCACATGGTGCGAAAACAGTCCCCGGAACATGCGACGAACACGATTCGACCCAACCGGAGGGCACCTTGCCATGGCCACCAGCGCCGAAACCGACCAACCCCCTGCGAAGACATCAAAACTCCCGCTTCTGATTGGGCTGGTCCTTGCGCTGGCCGGGGGCGGCGGCGGCTTTTATGCGACATATTCGGGGCTGCTCGATTCGCTTCTGGGCGGCAGCGACGCCGCCGCAGCCGACAGCCATGGTGCCGCCCCCGCCACCGGCCATGGCGCCCCCGCGGCGGAGGGCCACGGCGCCAGCGCGCCACCTGAGGGCGGGCATGGTGAGGGGGCGGCGGGCAGCACCGCTTTCGTCCCGGTCGATCCGATCACCGTCAATCTGGGCACGCGGGGTGAGGCGCGGCATCTGCGGTTCTCAGCCCAGCTTGAGGTCGGCCGCGGTGCGGCGGCTGAGGTGCAGCGCCTGATGCCGCGCATCGTCGATGTGCTCAACATCTATCTGCGGGCGCTGGACCCGCATGAGCTGGAAGAGCCCGCCGCCCTGATGCGGCTGCGTGCACAGATGCTGCGCCGGGTGCAGATCGTCACCGGGCCGGGTCTGGTCAATGATCTGCTGGTCATCGAATTCGTTTTTAATTGAGGGGCTTGTGATGAATTTTCTCTCCGATCTGCTGTTGGCCGCCGCTGCCCTTGGGGCCGGTCTGTATTGCGTGGTCTTGTCGCGGCGGCTCAGCGCGCTCGGCTCGCTTGAGGGCGGAATGGGCAGCGCGATTGCCATGCTCTCGGCGCAGGTCGACGATCTGGCGCGTTCGCTCAAAGCCGCGCAGGAGACGGCGGGGCGCAGTGGCGCGCAGTTGGAGGGGCAGACCGCGCGGGCCGAAACCGTCGCGCGCAAGCTGCAATTGCTGGTCGCCTCGATGCATGATCTTCCCGACGAGCCCGTCGCACAGCCGCATAGCGTGCGCCCGCCCTCGCCCTGGCCGACCGAGGCGGCGCAGCGCGCCCCGGCCCGCGTGGCTGAACCCGAATCCCCGCCGCGCGCCCGCGTCCTGCGGCGGCGACAAGCGACCGAGGCGTCGTGATGGCGCGCCCCGCCCCGCCCCGCCGAAACCGCCGGGCGCGCGTGCTGCCCTTGCTGGCACTGGCTTTCTTCATGGGCGCAGGGCTGCGTCTTGCCTCAGGCATGGGTGAGGCGTTGGCCCAGGACCCCGAGCCTGCCGGTGCCACAAGCACCTCTGGCGCCCTGCGCTCCAGCCCGGTGAGCGACGCGCAACTGTCGCTTGAAATCCGGCAACGCGAACAAGAGGTTGCGCAACGCGAGGCCACACTTGACGAGCGTGAGGCACTGCTCGCCGCCGCGCAGGAGCGGGTTCAGGCCCAGATCGAAGCGCTGCAAGGGGCCGAAGCCGACCTGACCGCGACCATGGCGCTGGCCGACCGCGCCGCCGAGGATGACATCTCCCGACTGGTGTCGGTGTTTGCGGTCATGAAGCCCGAGGATGCGGCGGCCGTCTTTACCGAAATGGACCCACAATTCGCGGCAGGTTTTCTGGCCCGGCTCGACTCGCAGGTGGCCGCCGACATCCTCGCCGGCCTGGACCCGCGCCAAGCCTATGGGCTGAGCGCGATTCTTGCCGGGCGCAATGCGCTTGTCCCGCGTGAATGACCCTGCGGTGAAGCATTTTTTAAGACCTCCCTGTCAGCCTCGACCCAGAGAGAAACGGAGCGATTCATGATCGGCATCATCGGCATCGTCGTGGTTTTCGTGATGGTGTTCGGCGGCTTTGTCATGGCCGGCGGCCACTTCGACATCATCCTGCACTCCCTGCCCTATGAAATGACCATGATCGGCGGCGCTGCGGTGGGGGCCTTTCTCATCGCCAACAATGGCGCGGGCGTGAAGCATACGCTCAAAGACATCGGCAAGGTATTCAAGGGGGCCAGCTGGAAACCCAAAGACTACAATGACTTGCTCTGTCTGCTGTTTGAACTGATTCGGCTGGCCCGGCAAAACCCCGTCGCGCTGGAAGAGCATATCGAAGCGCCCGACAGCTCTGAAATCATCAGCCGCTATCCCAAGATCCAGAAGGACCATGAAGCGATCGAACTGATCTGCGACACCTTGCGCTCGATGACCCTCAGCTATGACGACCCGATGCAGGTCGAAGAGGTGCTCGACAAACGCATGGAAGCGTCGTTCGAACACGCGATGCATTCCAGCCATGCGATGCAGACGGTGGCCGACGGGCTTCCTGCGCTGGGTATCGTGGCGGCGGTTCTGGGCGTTATCAAGACAATGGCGGCCATCGACCAGCCGCCCGAAGTGCTCGGCGGGCTGATTGGCGGGGCACTGGTAGGCACCTTCCTTGGCGTGTTCCTGGCCTATGGCTTCGTCGGCCCTTTCGCGTCGAAAATGGGGACGGTGGTTCAGGATGATGCGCATTTTTACAAACTCATCCGCGAAGTTCTGATCGCCAATCTGCACAACCACCCTGCCAACATGTGTATCGAGGTCGGGCGCCAGAACACGCCACACCATCTGCGCCCCAGCTACGGCGACCTCGAAGAAGCGATGCGCAGCCTCAAACGAGAGGCGGGCTGATGCGCATCTTAATCCGGCTGGTCGCAGCCTTATGCCTGCTCACCGCGCCGGTTTCGGCGCAAGTGGTCACCCCAAGGGCGGGCGAACATGCTGATTTTACGCGGCTTGTTCTGGCTGTGGCCGCGGGTACCGGCTGGCGACTCTCGCCCGACGGACGCAGCCGGACGCTGACCATTGAGCGCACAGGCACCCGCTTCGACCTTTCGCAGCTCTTTCGCCGCATCCCGCGAACACGCTTGTCCGATGCCTCCGCCGAAGGGCCGGTCCTGACCCTGACGATGGACTGCGCCTGCCCTGTCACCGCGTGGGAGGAACGCCCCGGCCTGATCGTGCTCGATATCAGCGATCCGCCTCCCGAAACACCCGCCCAAGACGCCCCGGTTCCGCCCGCGTTGCCCACCAGCCCGCCACGTCGCCCGCCGCCCCTCGATCCGATAGCGACTGCGCGCAGCGCCGGCACTCAGCTTGCCCGGGCGATGCCGCTTCTGACAACCGGGCCCGAGGAGCCTGTCGCCGAAGATCCCCGGCTCGCCACCCTTTCGGAGGATCTCGGCCGCACGGTCGCGCAGGCGTTGGGTCAGGGGATTCTGGACGCCGCAATCGACGCACCGGTCCCTGACGCTGGGCTGCTCAGCAGCACGCCCACCCCCGATCTGCCCGCGAACATGCGGGTCACCACGGTGATGGATCGCGCGGATCCTGATGCCCTGACGGTGGCCCAACCGCCAGAGTTCTGTCAGGGGGCAAACCGGCTCGAAACGCTGTTAACCCAGAACACCGAAGATTTCTCCGCCGAGCATGGCAGGCTGGCGCGCGCACTCTATGGCGAATTCGATCAACCGGATCCCGCCGCGCGCGCGGCCCTGGTCGGGCTCTACCTCTCTGCCGGTTTCGGCGCAGAGGCCCACGCGTTGTTGGTAAACGGTCAGGACATCGTCGCCGGGCGCGACTTCGCGCTTGGTGTTGCGGATGTGCTGGAGGACCGCGCCACCAACTCGCGCATGCGGCTGGCGCAGGCGATCGACTGCGGCGGCATAGCGGCGCTCATGGCGGTTCTGGCCGGGGCCGACGCCGACGCGGTGCGTCAGAACGGTGACGCCATCGCCCTCACCTATAGCCTGCTCTCGCCATCGCTTCGCGCCCGCGTCGGCCTGCCCCTTGCCGAGCGTCTCGCAGAGGTCGGCGCGCTCGACGCCGCGCGCATCGTCGCCGACAGCCTGCGCCGCTCGTCCTGGACGGTGCCGCAGGATGTCGCGCTGGCCGAAGCCCTGCTCGATCGCGCCCGCGGCCACCCTGTCGACGCGGCGGCGCGGCTTGAGCATGAGGGCGGCAGCGACGCGGAAACGGTTCAGACCCGTCTTGACCTTGCCTTGCAAACCCATAACGGCCTGGACGCCGAAACGCTCGAGGGAGCCGCCGCGCTGGCCGCTGCAGCGCGCACAGAATCCGAAGGCGCGGAACTCATGGCGTCGGTGATCCGGCTTCATGCGCGCTCGGGTTCCAGCCCGGACGCGTTTGCCGCGCTCGACCGGCTGGAAAGCTGGGTGCAGGAAACCGGCGAAAACCGCCGATTGATCGAAACGCTGCGTGACGAAGTCTGGGCCGCGCTGGCCGAAACGGGCAGCGATTTCGGTATCGTCGAGACGGTCCTCGCGCGTGAAGACTGGCGCGCGCCAGGTCTTACACCGCAAACGCGGCGCAAACTGGCCAGGCGTTTGCTCGATCTTGGCCTCGCGACGCCGGTGCACACCCTGGTCGGAACCCTCGACGATCCCGGCGCGCGCGTGCTGCGGGCCCGCGCCTGGGTGTCTGAAGGCGATCCTGAACAGGCCCTTGCCCTGCTCGGCGACGACCCCACCACCGACGCACGCCAGACCCGTGCCGCAGCGCTCGGCCAGATCGGCGATTACGCCGGCGCAGCAGCGGAATTCGCTTCCCTCGGGGTGACCGATGCCGAAGCGCGCGCCGCCATTCTTGCGGGCGATTGGCGACGGCTGGAAACCCTGCACGGCGCAGAGGCTCCATTGACGGCCGAAGCGGCGGAGCTCGGCCAAATTCTGGGCCGTGCGCCCGGCCATGCGGAAGTGGCCCGCACGCAGGCGGATCAATCGGCACCCCAAGCGCATGAGGCGGTGACGCAAGACGCGGCGCCCACGGGCGGAGAACACGCAACCCCGGATCCCGCCACGGCTGACCATAGCCTGTCGCCGCAACAGCCCGATGCGCGCGCGGCTTCCGACGCGCCCACTGGCGACACGCCGATAGCCGAGCCACCACCCATCGCCGACGGTGGCCCCTCAAGCGTGGCTGACATGGCAACGGGCTCGACCCCCGACGATCCGGGTGCGATTTTCAACAGGTTTGGATTGGTTCGGCGCAGTTCGACATTGCTGGCCGAAAGCGAGCGTCTGCGTGAAGCGCTGACCCCTCTGGTAGAAGTACGCAATTGAAACAAGGCTCTGCACACACACTACGCTCCCAAGAAGCGGCCCGGGTTGTCCCGCGCGTCAACCGAGACGACGCTTGAAACGGTCAGAGCGTGGCAAACCGACATACGGCCACCCCGCGTTCGATTTTGGCTGCCTGTAACGCCCCATACTGGCATGAACTCTCAGCCATCGACTCATACGACAACAGCGGCTCAGCCAGCGGATGGAGCCCGCACAAGACCCCCGAAACCACCGCTATTACCCTGCACATTCAAGCGTGAATAACTTGGATGCTTGAAGTTTAAAATGATTGCAAGCCGGTCACGCTCTGCTAACCTCCGCTCTATTCGCCGCGTCAGACGGTAACCAGACTGGGAGTTTCACCATGACCATCCGCACCACGCTTTCGGCAGGCCTTGCCGCGATGAGCCTGACCGCCACCCTCGGCGCCAGCACCGCCCTGGCGGACCCCGTGACCGTCGGCCTGATCACCACGCTGTCGGGCGGTGGCGCGGGTCTGGGCGTCGATATCCGCGACGGTTTTCAGCTGGCCCTCTCCATGTCCGGGTCGGATGCGATCCATCTGGTGGTCGAGGATGACGCTCAACGCCCCGAACAGGCCGTCCAGATCGCCGACCGCATGATCCAGTCCGAGCGCGCGCAGATCCTGACCGGCATCGTCTGGTCGAACCTCGCCATGGCGGTGGTGCCCTCGGCAACCGCGCAAGACGTGATCTACGTCTCGCCCAACGCCGGCCCCTCGCAACTGGCCGGTGCGGGCTGCACCCCGAACTATTTCAACGCAGCCTATCAGAATGACACGATGCACGAAGCGTCGGGGGCATACGCCAATGTTCTGGGCTATGAAAACACCTTCATCATGGCGCCGAACTATCCCGCCGGGATCGACGCGCTGACCGGCTTCAAACGCTATTTCGAAGGGTCGCTGGCCGGCGAACTGTTCACGCAACTGGGCCAGACCGATTTCGCCGCCGAGATCGCGCAGATCCGGGCTTCGGGCGCGGATTCGATCTTTATCTTCGAGCCGGGCGGCATGGGCATCAGCTTCATGCGCCAATACGCACAATCGGGCATCGACCTGCCGATCATTTCGGCCGCCTTCTCGTTCTCGCAAGACGTGCTGCCCGCCGTGGGCGATTCCGCTCTGGGCGTGATCAACACCGCCGAATGGTCGCCCGATATGGACAACGCCGCCAACCAGGCCTTTGTCGCCGGTTTCCAGGAGGCTTACGGCCGTCTGCCCTCGGTCTATGCCGCGCAGGCGTTCGACTCGGCCAACCTGATCCTGTCGGCGCTGGCCGCTGCGGATATCAATGACCTGCCCGCCTTCCGCACGGCGATGCGCGCGGCGGATTTTGACTCGGTGCGCGGGGCCTTCCGCTTTGGCAACAACCAGCACCCGATCCAGAACTACTATGCGCGTGAGGTCGTCTCGGTCGACGGCGTCCTGACCAACCGCATGGTCGGCACCGCATTCGAGGATCATCAGGACGTCTACGCCACCGATTGCGCGATGGAATGACCTGACCGGGGCGCGCGGCACGACGGCGCGCCCCCCTCCTCTGCAACGACCCGCGAAGGGATCGCCGTGACCGCTGCCCTCTTTCTGGAACAAGTGCTGAATGGCCTGCAGCTGGGCCTGATGTTGTTCCTCATGTCCGCCGGCCTGACGCTGGTGTTTGGCGTGATGGGACTGATCAATCTGGCGCATGGCTCACTCTATATGATCGGCGCGTTCTTTTGCGCCGCCGCAGCCGCTGCCAGCGGCAATTTCTGGCTGGGCCTAATCGCGGGCACCGCTGCCGCTGCGGCTGCGGGCGCCCTGATCGAGGTCACCGTCCTGCGCCGTCTCTATGACCGCGACCATCTGGATCAGGTGCTGGCCACCTTTGCGCTGATCCTCGTGCTGTCGGAATTAACCAAGATAGGGTTCGGACCCTTTCCGCTGTTTCTGGATGTGCCGCCGATCCTGTCGGGCACGGTCAATCTGGGCATCGCGCATTACCCCCTGTACCGGCTGGCCCTGATCGGTTTTGGCCTGGCGGTGGCGCTGGGATTGTGGCTGCTGATCGCGCGCACCCGTCTGGGTATCCGCATTCGCGCCGGTGAGAATGACCGCGAGATGATCGCGGCGCTCGGCGTCAACATCCGCGCACTGTACACGCTGGTCTTTGCGCTGGGGGCCGGTCTGGCGGGTCTGGCCGGAGCGCTGGTCGGGGCCGTGCAATCGGTGCAGGTCGGCATGGGCGAACCAGTGCTGATCCTCGCCTTCGTGGTTATCGTGATCGGTGGCATCGGCTCGATCAAGGGCGCGATGGTCGGGGCGCTGATGGTCGGCGTGATCGACACCATGGGTCGCTTCCTGCTGCCCCGGCTCTTTGGTCATTTCATGGAGCAAAGCCAGGCCGCCGGCATCGGTGCCGCGCTTGCCTCGATGCTGATCTATGTGCTGATGGCCGCCGTGCTGGTCATCCGCCCCAAGGGATTGTTCCCCGCACATGCCTGAAAAATCCCGCGAATACGCCGTCAACGCGGTCCTGGCCCTGGGCCTGCTGCTGGTGCCGCTCTGGGCGCTGTGGGCCGGTGAGCCGTTTACCATCACGCTGGCGACCCGGATTGCTATTCTGGCGCTGGCCGGGGTTGGCCTGAACATCGCGCTGGGGCTGGGGGGCATGGTATCCTTCGGCCATGCCGCTTACTTTGGCATCGGCGCTTATGTCGCTGGAATCCTTGCGCAACACGCTTTTCTGAACACCCCGGTGCTGGGTCTGCCCGGCAGCAATCAGATGCTGACCATCTGGCCGGTTGCCATGCTGATCTCCGGCGTTATGGCAACGGCAATAGGCGCGCTGAGCCTGCGGACCTCTGGCATTTTCTTCATCATGATCACCCTCGCCTTCGCGCAAATGGTGTTCTATTTCGCCATTTCCTGGCCCGCTTACGGCGGCGAGGACGGGTTGCCGATCTACGTGCGCAACCAGTTCCCCGGCCTTAACACCATGCGGCCGTGGGATCTGTTCCTTGTCGCCTTCGGTGTGCTGATGGTTGGGCTGGCGTTTTCAGCCCTGCTGCGCGGCTCGCGGTTTGGTGCGGCTCTGATGGCGATCCGCCAGAATCCCGAACGCGCAGCGGCCGTCGGCATTAACCCTTACGGGGTCCAACTCACTGCCTTCGCGATTTCGGGGATGATCACCGGCCTGGCGGGCGCGCTGATGGCGGACCTGACGCGCTTCACCTCGCCGTCGATGATGGCTTGGCCGATGTCAGGCGAGCTGATCGTGATCATCATTCTGGGCGGCACGGGGCGGCTGTTCGGCCCGGTTGCCGGCGCGGCCATTCTGGTCGGGTTTGAAGTCACGTTCGGTGGCATGACCGAGCATTGGAAACTCTGGCTGGGCCTCGTGCTGCTGGGCGCCGTGCTCTTTGCGCGCGGCGGTCTGATCGGCCTGATCGCGGGGAAAGAACGCCATGGTTGAGCCGGTCCTGACCCTGTCCCACCTGAAAAAGTCCTTCGGCGCGCTCAAGGCGACCGATGACGTGTCGCTGACGCTGATACCGGGCGAAATCCACGCGCTGATTGGCCCAAATGGCGCAGGCAAATCCACGCTGATCGGCCAGATCGCGGGCAAGATCGCGCCCGACAGCGGCACGATCACCTTTCGCGGCCGCGATGTCACCCAGTTGAGCACCGCCCAGCGCGCGCGTCTGGGACTGGGGCGCAGCTTTCAGATCTCCTCGCTGATCCCGGAATTTTCTGCCCGCCGCAATGTGATGCTGGCGCTGCAGTCCCGCCAGGGCCACCCGTTCCGCTTTCTTAAACCCGTGCAGCGCGACCGCGGCCTGATCGCGGGCGCGCAGGCCATCCTGACCCGTGTGGGGATGGAAGGCCGCGCCAGCGTCCCCTCGGCCGAACTCAGCCACGGCGAGCGCAGGCTCTTGGAAATCGCCATGGCGCTGGCGCTGGAACCGGCGTGCTTTCTGCTGGATGAGCCGATGGCAGGCATGGGGACCGAAGGGGTGGGCAAGCTGGTCAGCTTCCTGCAAGACCTCAAAGCACAGGCACCGATCCTGCTGGTCGAACACGACATGGACGCAGTGTTCGCGCTGGCCGACCGCATCACGGTGCTGGTTTACGGGCAGATCATCGCTTCGGGCAGCGTCGAGGAAATCCGCCATGACCCGCGCGTACGCGAAGCCTATCTGGGAGACCCGGCATGACTGACCTGCTCAGGGTCGAGGGGATCGAGGTGTTCTACGGTGCCTCGCAAGCACTGTTCGGCGTCGATCTGACAGTGAAAGAGGGCCAGGCCGTCGCCCTGATGGGCCGCAACGGGATGGGCAAGACGACGACGATCCGCACGCTGTGCCGCCTGCACACGGCGTACCGCGGGCAGGTCTGGTTCGCCGGGCAGACGATCACCACCCTGCCCAGCTACAAGGCCGCGCGGCTTGGCATCGGGCTGGTGCCCGAGGGGCGGCGCTGCTTTGCCACGCTCACCGTCACCGAGAACCTGATCGCCGCCGCCCGCCCCGGCGCGTGGACGCTGGAACGAGTGCAAAGCTTCTTCCCCCGGCTGGCCGAGCGCGCCGGTCAACAGGCCAGCACGCTGTCGGGCGGCGAACAACAGATGCTGGCGATCGGGCGCGCCCTGATGACCAACCCGCGCCTGCTGGTGCTGGATGAGGCGACCGAGGGCCTCGCCCCCGTCATCCGTCAGGAAATCTGGGCCGCGATCCGCGCGCTCAAAGCGCAGGGCCTGTCCATCCTCGTGGTCGACAAAACCCTGAGCGAACTCAAACCCGTCGCAGACGCTTGCGTCATTCTGGAACGCGGCCAAAGCGTCTGGTCCGGCCCCCCGTCCGCGATCACCCCCGACATCGAACACCGCTACCTCGGCCTCTGACCTCTCACCTTGTTTCAAATACTCACAGGGGGGTCCGGGGGACGCGTGCGTCCCCCGGCGGGGGCCGGGGCTGGCCCCGGCGCGGCGCGAGGGGGCTCGATGCCCCCGAGCGCCGCCCCTACCGGCCCACCCCTGCGATCCCGTCAAGCACCAGCGCCGTCGCGACATCCGCGTAATCCTCGCGCGTGACCGCCCCGCCGTCGCGGAACCACATGTAGACCCAGTTCATCATGCCAAACAGCGACATGGTCACCGGCATCAACAACGGCGCTTCCAGCTCTGGCCGCACCGCACGCAAGACCTCAGAGAACCGCCGCACGATACGGCGCTCGATGGCGTGGATCTGCTCCTTCTGATCCGGCGGGAGGGTCGGCGTGCCGTTCAGCTGAACCTTGTGGAAATTATCGGCGTCCCTGTAGGTTTCCAGCACCGCGCCAACCAGCGCCCTGAGCCGCGCGCGGGGCGGCAAGGCTGCGTCATCGGCTGCGCTCACTGCGTCGTCCAGCTCGGACAGATGCGTGCGGATGATACCGAAAATCAGCGCGTCCTTGCCCGGGTAATAGTGGTACAGCAGCGCCTTCGAGACCCCCGCCTGCCCCGCGATCTGCGCCATCGAGGCCTTGTCCATGCCCTGCTCGGCCAGCACCGCCGCGGCGCTGGTCAGGATCGCGCGTTGCTTGTCCTCAAAGTCGAGGGCGCGGGTACGGGCCATGGTCCGGCTCCTTGCTGGCGGAGGGAGGGGGGCTAGCCCCCCTCTGGCCGTTCCGGCCATTCACCCCCCAGAGTATTTCCGACAAGATGATGGGCTCAGGCTTTGGGCCGGTTATCGACCACGCGCTTGGCCTTGCCATCCGAGCGCGGGGCGCCGCCGGGGTTGTGCACGGTGATTTTGGTCGACACCCCCACCACCGATTTGATGTGATGCGCCAGTTCCTTGGCAGAAGCGGCGCGCGCCTCTGCCCCGGCGCTGCTCTCGGTTGCCTCGCAATGCACGACCATCGCGTCCATCCGGTCGGCGCGGACCAGTTCGATCTGGAAATGCGGGGCGAGGCCCGAGCATTTCAGGATCTGTTCCTCGATCTGCGTCGGGAATACATTGACCCCGCGCAGGATGATCATGTCATCCGAGCGCCCGGTGATCTTTTCCATCCGCCGCATCGAGCGCGCGGTGCCCGGCAGCAGGCGCGTCAGGTCGCGGGTGCGGTAGCGGATGATCGGCAGGCCCTCTTTGGTGAGCGTGGTAAACACCAGCTCGCCCATCTCGCCATCCGCCACCGGCTCGCCGGTTTCGGGGTTGATGATCTCGGGGTAGAAATGGTCCTCCCAGATGTGCAGCCCATCCTTGGTTTCGACGCATTCATTGGCCACACCCGGCCCCATGACCTCGGAGAGGCCGTAGATATCGACGGCGTGCATATCGAAGGCCTCTTCAATCTCGCGGCGCATGGCGTTGGTCCAGGGTTCGGCGCCGAAGATGCCGACGGCGAGCGAGCTTTCGCGCGGGTCGATCCCCTGGCGGCGGAATTCATCGAGGATCGACAGCATGTAGCTGGGTGTGACCATGATCACGCGCGGCTTGAAGTCCTGGATCAGCGTCACCTGCCGCTCGGTCATCCCGCCCGAGATCGGCACCACGGTGCAACCGAGTTTCTCGGCCCCGTAATGCGCGCCCAAGCCCCCGGTGAAGAGCCCATAGCCATAGGCAACGTGCAAAATGTCCCCAGCCCGGCCGCCCGAGGCGCGGATCGAGCGGGCAGTCAGTCCGGCCCAGGTGTCGATATCCTTGGCAGTGTAGCCCACAACGGTGGGTTTGCCGGTGGTGCCGGACGAGGCATGGATGCGGGCGATTTTCTCCCGCGGGACGGCGAACATGCCGAACGGATAGGTATCGCGCAGGTCGGTTTTCACCGTGAACGGGAACTTCGCCAGATCGGAAAGGGTCTTCAGATCATCCGGGTGCACGCCCTTTTCGTCAAAGCGCTTGCGGTAGAACGGCGAGTTTTCATAGGCATGGGTGAGCGTCCATTTCAGCCGCTCAAGCTGCAGGCCGCTGATCTCATCGCGCGAGGCGGTTTCGATCGGCTCCAGATCACCGGGGCGGGGCGAGAGGTCTTCCATGGCTCACTCCTCAGAGAATTCGGGCAGATGGGTGCCCTTGACGGTACGCGAATGGCCCCGGAACTCGGCGACCGGCTGGCCGGACTGGTTCGTGACCTGAATGTCGTAGATGCCGCTGCGGCCCTGTTTCCAGATCTCGCGGGCTGAGGCAGTCAGCACATCGCCCTCGAACGCCGGGGCGAGAAAGGTGATCTGCGCCATCTGCGCGACGGTGCGCTGGTTGTAGGTGTTGCAGGCGAAGGCAAAGGCGCTGTCGGCCAGCGTGAACATGAACCCGCCGTGGCAGGTCTTCAGCCCGTTGGTCATGTCGCGCATCACCCTCATGGTGATCACCGCCTGACCGGGGGCGACGCTTTGCAGCACCATGCCCAGCCCGTTGGTGGCCTCGTCCTGCGCCCACATGGAATCGGCGCAGGCCTGTGCAAGCTCTTGCGGGGTCAGGGTCATTTGCCGGTGAACTCCGCCGGGCGTTTGTCGAGGAAGGCGCCGACGCCCTCGGCGTAATCGGCGCTTTCGCCGCAGGCTTTCATCAGCTCGGCCTCCAGCTCAAGATGCGCGTCCAGCGTGTTGGTGGCGGCGGCCTGCAGGGCGCGTTTGGTCTGCGCAAAGCCGAAGGTCGGGCCGGAGGCGAAGCGTTTGGCCAGCGCGCGCGCCTCGGTCATCAGCGCGTCATCGGGCAGGCATTGCCAGATCAGGCCCCAGTCGGCGGCCTGTTGCGCGGGCAAGGGTTGCGCGGTCAGCGCCAGACCCATGGCGCGCTGCGCGCCCAGCAGCTGGGTCAGGTGCCAGCTGCCGCCGGTGTCGGGGATCAGGCCAACCTTTGAGAATGACTGGATAAACTTGGCGCTCTGCGCGGCAAGGGTCAGGTCGCAGTTCAGCGCCAGAGACGAGCCTGCGCCCGCCGCCACGCCGTTCACCGCGCAGATCACCGGCATCTCCAGCGCCTTGATCTGGCGCACCAGAGGCGCCCAGAGGCGGCGCACGGTGTCGCCCAGATCGGGCGGGCCGTCCATCGTGCGCGGGTCGCGGTCGCCCAGATCCTGCCCGGCGCAAAAGCCCCGACCCGCGCCCGTCAGCAGCACGCAGCGCGCCTCGGACGGCGCACGGTTCAGCGCGGCGCGCAGGGCAAGATGCATGCTTTCGGTAAAGGAATTCAGCCGCTCGGGCCGGTTGAGCGTGACTTCAAGCACGCCGTCGGAAAGGCTCACCAGAATGGTGTCCGAATCGCTCATGGAATCCTCCCTTGACGGCATGGCCGACGACAGAAAACTTACATAGACCGACCGTTCAGTCAATGAATTATGCGCGGCGTCGCGGCTGGTTTTACCGCTCCGCCCGTGGCAATCAGGCGGGATGAGTGAGCAAAGCAAAACCTTGTTGATCACGGGCGCGAACGGGCGGGTCGGAAGGCTGTTGCAGGCAGCGGGTTTGGCGTCGGTGGCCTGGTCCGGACGCGGCGCGCGACATGATCTGGCGTGGTCGCCGCTGGACGGCCCTGATCCACTGCTCGACTGGTGCGCGGCCAACGGGCGACCGCGCGCTCTGGTCATGCTGGCGGGGGTGACGCCGAGACCGGACGCGCGGCTGGACGACAATGTCGCCCTCGGCATCGCGACGCTGCGCGCCGCGCGCGACGCGGGGATCGGGCGGGTGCTGCTGGCGTCGTCGTCGGCAGTCTATGGATCCGGGCGGGCCGAGCCGTGGGATGAGGACGACGCCTGCTACCCCGCCAACGACTATGGCCGCGCCAAGCTGGCGATGGAACAGGCCTGCACCGGGCCGGACGTGACGCATCTGCGCATCGGCAATGTCGCCGGAGCCGATGCGCTGCTCACCAACCCGCGTCGCCCGCTGCTACTGGACCAGTTCGCCGATGGCAGCGGCTCTGTGCGCAGCTACATCGGCCCGCAAACACTGGGCCGGGTGCTGATGGCGCTGGCGCTGGCCCCTTCCCTGCCGCCGGTGCTGAACATCGGCACGCCCGAGCCGGTGGATATGGCCGATCTGGCGGCGGCGGCGGGTCTGCCGGTCGCGCGTCAGCCTGCACCGCCCCAAGCGATCGCGCGCCTTACGCTGGCCACCGGACGGCTTGAATCCCTTGTCCGGCTGCAACATACCGACAGCACAGCGCCCGCAATGATCGCCGAGTGGCGCGCCTGCAAGGACGACGCATGAACCCCTCCAAACGCGCCTTCGACCTCTGGACCGCTGCCATGATCACGCCCTTTGTCGTGCCCATGGTGATCGTGATTGCGCTGATGATCCTGATCAAGGACGGTCGCCCGATCTTCTACGGCGGTGAGCGGATGACCACGCCGACGCGCGGCTTCCGGCTGTGGAAGTTCCGCACGATGACGGTGGATGCGGGTGACCGGGGCGTCTCGGGCGGGGACAAGGCGCGGCGCATCACCCCGGTTGGCGCATGGCTGCGCCGCCGCCGCTTTGACGAGCTGCCGCAGCTGTGGAACCTGTGGGTCGGGGATGTGTCGGTGGTCGGCCCGCGCCCGCCCCTGCGCGAATACGTCGAGCGGTTTCCCGAGGTGTATAACGAGGTGCTGAAAAGCCGTCCGGGGCTGACCGGGCTGGCCTCGATCTATTACTCGAAGCACGAGCAGCACCTGCTGGCACGGGCGAAAACGCCGCAGGAAACCGACGCGATATATGCTGGCAACTGCGTGCCGCGCAAAGCACGCATCGACTTGATGTATCAACGGAACTGGACGTTCTGCTTTGATCTCAACGTGGTGCGGAAGACGCTGTTCCCGTCGGCGCGTTAAGCCCGCGCCCCGAGCAGCCGCAGGCCCGCAAGGCCGAACAGCAGCGCCAGCGCGCCGTCGATCCAGCGCCGCGCGGCGCGGTACGCCCGGGTCACCTGCGGCATGGAAAAGAGCAGCGCATACCCGACATGGACCGCGACACCCAGAACCGCACAGCCCGCGATGAGGATCTGCGCGCTGTGTGCAGGGGCAGCAGGCCCAAGGCCCAGCGACAGGATCGCGACCCATCCCAGAACGGATTTCGGGTTGGACAGGTGCAACAACACGCCCCGTCGGTACAACGCGCCCGCAGTCATCCGCGCGGACGGCAGCTGCGACGGTGCGCTGGCTGACAGTGCCGAGCGCGCCGATTTATAGGCAAGAAACAGCAGGTAAACCCCGCCGGCGATCTTGATCGCGACAAGCGCCTGCGCATAGGTGGTGAGGAGCGCCGATAGCCCTGTTGCGGCCAGCCCTGCCCAGACCATGCTGCCGGTCATCACCCCCAGCGCCAGAACCACGGCCGGGATGCGCCCTTGCGTCATTGCCGTGCTGATGATGGCCAGCGTGCTGGGGCCCGGACTGGCAACGGCGAACAGATAGGCAATGAAGGCCAGCAAGAAAGCGTCGAGCTGCATGTCAAACCCGCGATGCGCCTGTCAGCAAAAAGGGGCCTTTCGGCCCCCGTTTCAGTCTTCGTTGATGTCGTGGTCGATCTTCTTCAGCTGCCCGCTGCGCACGCCCAGAAGCGCGCGCATCGCCAGCCAGGCGATGACCGAGATCACCGCAAACACCAGCAGTGCGTTGATCAGCGACACCGACAGCCAGCCCATGCCGGGCAGGCCCAGCGCGATCAGCGCACCGGTTGCGACGGCACCGACCGCGAAGCCGGCAAACAGGAAGCCGGGCACCAGCACCTCAAGAATCGCCAGCGCCAGACCGGCAGCGATCCAGACCCACCAGAGCGATTCCAGCATCAGAACTTCCCTTTCAGCATCTTGAAGGCATCGCCAAAGGAATCCATCAGCGCGGCGGGCAGGATCACGGTTTGCTTGCCCTGACCCTCGGCGACCTTCTTCATCGCCTCAACCTGCGCCAGCGCGATCTGATACTGCGCGGCTTCAAGCCCGTTCTTGGCGATCGCCTCGGCGATCACGCCGGTTGCGTAAGCCTCGGCATCGGCGGTGACGCGCTTGGCCTTGGCTTCCTGCTCGGCGGCGTAGAGCTGACCATCGGCGGCCAGCTCGACCGCGCGACGCTTGCCCTCGGCCTCGGTCACCGCGGCGCGGCGGGCGCGTTCGGCGTTGAGCTGTTGCAGCATTGCGGCGCGGGTGGCTTCGTCAAGGTTCACGTCCAGAAGTTCGGCGCGGGTGACGACGATGCCCCAGTCGTCAACCACATCGGCAATCGCCGCACCAATCTTCTGCGTCAGGCGGGCGCGGTTCGACTGCACCTCGTCCAGCTCCATCGTGCCGATCTCGGAACGGACGATACCCGCCACCGTGGTCAGGATCGCGGCGTCCACGTCGCGGATACGGTAGACGGTCTTTTCCGGCTCCATGATGCGGTAGAATACCGAGGTTTCGACCTGCACCAGCACGTTGTCCGTGGTGATCGCGTCCTGGCGCTGGTTGGGCAGCTGACGCTCAAGGATCGACACCTTGTGCGCCACGGTGTCCACGAAGGGCACGATCAGGTTGATGCCGGGGCCAAGCACGGCGCGCAGGCGGCCAAAGCGTTCAACGACGTATTTCTGCGACTGGGGAACGATACGGACGCCCAGAAAAATCGAAATGATAATGAAGAGCGCGAGCAAGAGCAGCACAATGCTACCGCCGCCAATGAAATCGAGGGGCATGAAAGGCTCCGGGGTCAAGGGCTGTGGGATCGGAACGTCGTCTGGTTTCACATCACGGCCAAAATTGATCTTAACGGCAGCAGTATGGGCGCTGCGGGGGCAAAGGGGAAGAGGCGGCGCTTGCAGGTTTGGCCGCGTCCCTATAGGGAACGGTGCAAATCCCCGTTATTTTTGGAGTGACCGTCATGGCCTCGTATCAGTATGTCTATCACATGGATGGTGTGTCCAAGACCTATCCCGGCGGCAAGAAGTGCTTCGAGGACATCAACCTGAACTTCCTGCCCGGTGTGAAAATCGGTGTCGTCGGCGTCAACGGCTCGGGTAAATCCACCCTGCTGAAGATCATGGCCGGCATGGACAAGGACTTCAAAGGCGAAGCCTGGGCCGCCAAGGGCGCCAAGGTCGGCTATCTGGCGCAGGAGCCGTATCTGGACCCGGCGCTGGACGTGAAGGGCAACGTCATGCTGGGCGTCGCCAAGCAGCAGGCCATTCTGGACCGCTACAACGAACTGGCGATGAACTACTCGGACGAGACCGCCGACGAGATGGCAACGCTGCAGGACGAGATCGACGCGCAGAACCTGTGGGAGCTGGAAGCCACCGTTGGCGTCGCCATGGACGCGCTGCGCTGCCCGCCGGATGACGCGGATGTCGAGTCGCTCTCGGGCGGGGAACGTCGCCGCGTGGCGCTGTGCAAGCTGCTGCTGGAAGCGCCCGACATGCTGCTGCTCGATGAGCCGACCAACCACCTTGACGCGGAATCCATCGCCTGGCTGCAAAAACACCTGATCGCCTACAAAGGCACGATCCTGATCGTCACCCACGACCGCTATTTCCTCGATGACATCACCTCGTGGATCCTTGAGCTGGATCGCGGGCGCGGCATTCCCTACGAGGGTAACTATTCCGCGTGGCTGGCCCAGAAGGCCAAGCGCATGCAGCAGGAAGCCCGCGAGGACAAATCCAAGCAAAAAGCGCTGGAGAAGGAACTCGAGTGGATCCGCTCGGGTGCCAAGGCCCGTCAGGCCAAGGGCAAGGCCCGTATCGCGCGCTACAACGATATGGCCGGTCAGACCGTGCTGGAACGCGCCACCAACGCGCAGATCATCATCCCCAACGGCGAGCGTCTGGGCAACAAGGTGATCGAGGTCGTCGGCCTGAAAAAGCACATGGGCGACAAGCTGTTGATCGAAGATCTCAGCTTCACCGTGCCGCCGGGGGCCATCGTCGGGGTGATCGGCCCGAACGGCGCCGGGAAATCGACGCTGTTCCGCATGATCACCGGCGGCGAAGCGCCCGATGAAGGCACGATCGAACTGGGCAACACGGTGCAGCTGTCCTATGTCGACCAGTCGCGCGATGCGCTCGATCCGGCCAAGACTGTCTGGGAAGAAGTGTCCGGCGGGTCCGAGATCATCCAGCTGGGCGACATGCAGATGAACAGCCGGGTCTATACCGGGGCGTTCAACTTCAAGGGCACCGACCAGCAGAAGAAGGTCGGATTGCTGTCAGGCGGTGAGCGCAACCGCGTGCACATGGCCAAGCTCTTGCGCTCGGGCGGCAACGTGCTGCTGCTCGATGAGCCGACCAACGATCTGGACGTCGAGACGCTGCAGGCGCTGGAATCGGCCATCGACGAATTCGCCGGCTGCGCAATCATCATCTCGCACGACCGTTTCTTCCTTGACCGTCTGTGTACGCACATCCTCGCCTTCGAGGGCGACGCGCATGTCGAGTGGTTCGAGGGCAACTTCGAAGACTACGAGCAAGACAAGATCCGCCGCCTTGGCCCCGACGCGCTGGAACCCAAGCGCGCCAAATACAAGCGCTTCTCGCGCTGAGCTGGGCTGACGGCTTGACGGCCCCGCGGGTGTGATCCCAGCGGGGCCGTTTTGCTTTTGGGGATCCGGGTAGGGTGCGCTTCAGCGCACCGTATCGTGGAACGGCAGGCGCAGACGGTGCGCTGAAGCGCACCCTACCCCGCCTTCACCGGCAACCAGCCAATCAGGCGGCACCATGCCGCACCGCAGGTCGCGGTGCACTGAGGGACAGCGGCCAGTCGACCGCCCGCGCCACCAGCCCATGCGCGACCGGATCGTCCCAGCAGTAGCGCATATGCCGCTCGTAATCCGCTTCATCCCTGATGTGATGCTCCCAGAACCGCCGCTGCCAGATCGCCTTTTCCCGCCGCGCCGCATGGCTTGCGCGCTGCGCGCCAACCGCCAGCCCGCGCGAGAAGCGCGTCTTGATCGCTGCCCAGCGCAGGCTGTAATCGCCGTCCCCCGGCGGCAGCGTCCACAGCGCGTGCAGGTGGTCGGGCAGCACGACAAACGCGTCAATGCCAAAGGGCCGTTGGTTGCGTGTCTGCAAGACGGCTGCGCGCAGGCGATCCACCTCTCGCAGCAGCAGGTCGCCCCCCTGTTGCGCCAAGGAGACGGTGAAAAAGATACGGGCGCCGGTGGCGAAGGGGCGGTGATAGCATGACATCGCTCCACCGTTTCAGCCCGCAATGAACAAAGCGTTATCGCGCCAGAAGATATTTCTGCGACGCCGCCGAATCCCTCTTCCGGCAACGCCCGGCAGGCTCTATGCCAATCGAGTTATCCCCTCGTTCCAAAAGGTTATCCCATGTCCCTGCGCTCAATGCGTATTGCTACTGCGGCTGCCATTCTTGCGGCGTTTGCCGCTCCGGTGTTTGCCGAAGACATCGTCTTCACCCTCAACAATGCCACCGCGACCGACGTGATGGAATTCTACGCGTCGCCGACCTCGGCTGACGATTGGGAAGACGACATTCTGGGTGCCGACATCCTTGGTGCCGGTCAGTCGGCCGAGGTCACCATACAGGGCGACCGTGGCTGCGACTACGATCTGCGCGCGGTTTTCGCGGACGAGACGGAAGTGACCGACTCGATCAACCTGTGCGAGACGAGCGATTACACCATCGTCGACGAATAAGTCGGTCGCCTTCGACTGTCTCCGCCGCGCAGCACCCCTGCGCGGCGTTTTGCATTTCGGCGCAAGGCTTGTGCTGCGCCCCCTCGCCCCCCATCTTCTACTGTGAAGAGGAGGCTCATCATGCCCTATACCATCGACCGTCTGTTCCCCGGCGCCGCCATTTCCGATATCGACGCCCGCACCCGCTCGGCCTTGCAAACCAAAGGGTTTGGCGTGCTGACCGAAATCGACGTCAAGCAGACCATGAAAACCAAGATGGACAAGGACATGTCGGGCTACCGCATCCTGGGGGCTTGCAGCCCCGGCATGGCCTGGGCTGCCATCGGACTTGAGCCCAAGGTCGGCGCGATGCTGCCATGCAATGTGATCCTGCGCGAGGTCGAGGGCGGGGTCGAGGTTTCGGCGATTGACCCGGTGGCCTCGATGTCGGCGATCGAGAACCCCGAGTTGCACGCGGTCGCCGGCAAGGTCCGCGACATGCTGGCCGAGGCGATCGCGGCGATCTGAGTCAGAAACGTATACGCTTTTTTGTGATCATCACGGAATGAGCGCAATAAGACGCAAATAAATCCAAAAACGTATACGAATCGTTGACAGACCTCCCTGTGCCGCCCTAGCGTGCAGCACAAGGAGGCCGCTATGCAGGACCAGGACAACACCCAGTCGCAGACACTTCGGGCCGTGCTTGGCCTGCGCGGGCTGATCATCGACGGCTTGCTGGCCCCCGGCGCGCGGGTGGCCGAGCCGATGATCGTCGAGCGTTTCGGCGTCTCGCGCACCCCGGCCCGCGCCGCTTTGGCGCAACTGGCGGAAGAGGGACTGCTGGAGCGCCGCGAAACCTCGGGCTTTGCCGTCAAGGCCTATAGCGCGCAGGATATTTTTCAGGCCATCGAGATCCGCGGCACGCTGGAAGGCCTCGCCGCCCGCTATGCCGCCGAGGGCACGGTGCCCAAGGCGCTGCTGATGCGGATGCGCGCCTGTGTGGCCGAACTGGATGACGTGGTCGGCAACCTGTCGGCGGATGTGGACCAAAGCGATTACGTCCGCCTGAACGACGAATTTCATCGCCTGCTGATCGAGGCTTCGGGCAGCGAGATGGTCGCGCGCTCGCTCGACCGGATCAAGGCGCTGCCCTTCGCCGCGCCCAATGCCTTTGTGCAGTCGCTGGCGCTGGATCATGCCTCGGTCAAAAAGGTGCTGATCATGGCGCAAGAGCAGCACCGCGCCATTGTCGAGGCGATTGCACAGGGCCATGGCGCGCGCGCGCAAGCGCTGGCGCATGAGCATTCCTTCTGCGCCGCGCGCTATCTGGAATTGCTGCAAGCCCGCGATCACGCGATCCCCTGGGTGGCTGCGGGCACCGACGGCTAAGGCCGCACCAAACCTAGTCTGACAACAAGGAGGCGGTCATGACTGACCTGCAGGCCCTTCGGCGCACGCCCGAAGGCTATTTCACCACGCGCTGGGGACAGCCCGAATACACCGACTGGCAGGACGAGAGTCTGTCGTGGAAAGAGGGCTGTTACATCGGCGACTGGTCGTTCCTGTGGGAGCGCCGGTTCCGGGGGCCGGATGTGTTGAAGTTGTTCTCGGACGTCTCGGTCAACAATTTCGACACTTTCGCCATCGACCAGTCCAAGCACGTGATCCACACCGAGGAGTTCGGCAAGATCATCGCCGAGGGTGTGTTGACCCGGCTCAGCGACGATGAGGTGATGCTGTTCGGGCGCGGCACTTTCTGGGTGGACCACAAGCTGCGGCATGGCTCGTACAACGTGCAATCGCAGGCCGACGACTGGTTCAATTTTCAGGTTCAGGGGCCGGACGCGATCCATGTCGTGGAAAAGGCCAGCGGCCAGTCGCTGCGCGACGTGAAGTTCATGCACAACGGCCATATCACCATCGCCGGGTGCAAGGTGCTGGCGCTGCGGCAGGGCATGGCGGGCGAGCTGGGGTTCGAGCTGCAAGGCGACATCAACCGCAGCGCCGAGGTGTATGAGGCGATTCTCGACGCCGGGCGTGACTTCGGTATCCGGCGGCTGGGCGGGCGCACCGCGTTCATCAACCATCTTGAGGCGTGTTTTCCCACCATCGTCACCGACTATCTGCCCGCAATCTTCGAGCCGTCTATGCAGGCCTATCTCGATGAATTCCGCGCAGCCCTGCCCGCCTTCGCCTCGACCTTCAATGTCGCGGGCAGCTTTGAAGGCGACCGGATTTCCGACTGGTATCGCAGCCCGGTCGAGCTGGGCTGGGCCAACCGCATCCATCTGGGTCACGACTTTATCGGGCGGGACGCGCTGGCCGCAGAAAAGGCCAACCCGCGCCGGGTGATCCGCACGCTGGTGTGGAATCCCGAGGATGTATCGACGGTCTATACCTCTTTGTTCCAAAAGGACGGCCTGCCCTACGACTGGATGGAAATGCCCCGGGATCAGCGCGGGTTCATGTATTGCGACCGGGTGATGCGCGAAGGGCGGGACATCGGCGCGACCACCTCGCGCGGGTATTCGTATTCATTCCGCGAAATGCTGTCGCTGGCCACCATCGATGTCGGCGAGGCCGAGATCGGCAGCGCGGTCAGCGTGCTGTGGGGCGCGCCCGGCAGACCCCAGATCGCCATCCGCGCAACCATCGCGCAGGCCCCTTTCAAGCAAGACAACCGGCGCGCTTCCTACTGAACCAGAGCGGCAAGATATGTGTTGACAAAACAACTCGATCCGCCATGCTGAAATCGTCAACGGTCAGCGACCGCAGACATTGGGAGGACTTCATGAACACACCATCAAAGCGGCTTCTGGCCGCGCCGATCCTGCTTGCCCTGATGGCAGGCAGCGCACCGGCAGATACCATCCGGGTCGGTGTTATCGCCCCGCTTTCCGGCCCCTTCGCGATCTGGGGTCAACAGTTCCAGCAAGCCATCGAGGTCTTTCAGGCCCAGAACGGCACCGAGGTCGGCGATCACACGATCGAGTTCCTGTACCGGGACTCGGGCGGGCCGAACCCCGATCAGAGCCGCGCCATGGCGCAGGAATTGCTGATCCGCGAGCAGGTCGATTACATCGGCGGGCTGGTCTTTACACCCAACGCTCTGGCCGTGGCCGAGCTGCTCACACAGTCGGAAACGCCCGGCGTGATCTTCAACGCCGCGACGTCGATCATCACCCAGCAGTCCGACTATTTCGTGCGCACCGGCTTCACGCTGTGGCAGGTGACGGTACCAATGGCCGACTGGGCGCTTGAGCAGGGGATCACCACGGCGGTTACGGCGGTGACCGATTATGGCCCCGGCATCGACGCCGAGAACGCCTTCCGCTCGGCCTTTGAGGCCGGTGGCGGCACCGTGCTGGACCAGATCCGCATGCCGATCTCGACCACCGATTTCGCGCCCTTCATGCAGCGTGTGCGCGATCAGTCGCCGCAGGCCGTCTTCGGCTTCCTGCCCGCAGGCCCGCCCACCTATGCCTTCACCCGCGCCTATAACGAGAACGATCTGCAGGGCGCCGGGATCACTTTCCTTGGCACCGGCGAGACCGACGAGACCACGCTCGACGCGCTTGGCGATCAGGCGCTGGGGCTGCACACGGCCTATCACTACTCGGCCGCGCATGACTCGGCGATGAACCACGCGTTCACCGCGATGCTGGCCGAGATGTATCCTGACAGCGTGGCGAACCTTGCCTCGGTCGGGGCCTATGACGGCGCCGCGCTGATCTATCACATGGTCGACGTGGCGGGCAGCGATGGCCCCGCGGCGATCGAAGCGGCCCGTGGCTATGCCTGGGAAAGCCCGCGCGGGCCGGTGTCGATTGACCCCGTCACCCGTCACATCACCCAGAACGTCTATATCCGCGAAGTCGATCACGACGAGAACGGTCGCCTGATCAACCGCGAGATTGCCACGATCGAGGCCGTGCCGGATCTCGGCCTGAGCCAGTAACGCCCTGACCCCGGGGCCGCCCGCGCAAGGGCGGCCCTTCACCGGCGGAAGCATTGCATGAACACGTTTCTTTCCATTCTTGTGGACGGGATTGCTTACGGCATGATCCTGTTCATGATCTCGGTCGGGCTGTCGGTGACGATGGGTCTGATGCGGGTGATCAATCTGGCCCATGGCGGCTTTGCCATGCTGGGCGGCGCGCTGGCGCATTGGCTGATCGCGGCGGGTCTGGACTATTGGTCGGCCATGGCGCTGGCTGTGGCGGGCACCATGCTGATCGCCCTGCCGCTGGAACGCCTGCTCTATCAGCGCATCTACCGGATGGGAGAGCTGCAGCAGGTGCTGGCCACCATCGGCATCGCCTTTCTGATGATCGCCTCGGTCAATCTATGGCTGGGGTCGACCATCCTGCCGATCCCGACCCCGCCGCTGCTGCGCGGTGCGCTGGATCTGGGGTTCCGCACCCTGCCCTATCACCGCATCGTCGTGATCATCGCCGGGCTGATCGTCATCGCCCTGCTCTTCCTGCTGATCGAGCGTACCCGCTTCGGCATCCGCCTGCGCGCCGCCGTGGATCACCGCGCGACGGCCTCGGTTCTGGGCATCAACACCGCCGCCATCTACGCGCTGACCTTCATGCTGGGCGCGGGGTTGGCCGCTTTGGGTGGCGTGCTGGGGGCCGAGTTGCTGCCGATCGACGCCTATTACCCCCTTCGCTACATGGTGCTGTTCCTGACCGTGGTCGCCGTGGGCGGCATGGGCTCGATCACCGGCTCGTTCGTGGCGGCGCTGGGTCTGGGCATTCTGGACACCGCCGCGCGCTATCTGGTGCCCGATTTCGGCACCATCGCCTTTTACGCCGCGATGATGCTGCTGCTGACACTGCGCCCGCATGGGCTGATGGGACGGGGCCACGCATGAAACTGACCCCGCTCACCAAGGGCCTGCTGGCCGATGCGCTGCTGATCATCGCGGCTGTCGTGGCCTTCTATGCCTTCCCCTATGACCTCGCCTTTCTGACCCGTATCGTCATCATGGCGATCCTCGTGCTGTCGATTGACCTGATCCTTGGCCTTGGCGGAATCGTCACGCTGGGACAGGCCGCGCTTTATGGCTCGGGCGCTTATGCCGCCGGGCTGTTCGCTATCCATATCTCGGGCGACCCCCTGCTGGGGCTGGCGGTGGGTATGCTGGCCGGGGCGGCGATTGCCTTCCTCTCGGGCCTTTTGCTGATGCGCGCCGAGGGGCTGACACTGATCATGCTCTCCATCGCCGTCGCGCTGGTGCTGCAAGAGATCGCCAACCGCGCCCGAGACTGGACCGGCGGCGCGGACGGGATGCGCGGTATCCGCATGGACCCGATCCTTGGGCTGTGGCGCTTCGATTTCATCGGGCAGACCGGGTATATCTATGTCTGTTGCGTCCTATTCGTGGTGCTCTTCGCACTCAAGGTGCTCAAAGCCTCGCCGCTGGGCCTGATGGCGCGCGGCATCCATGAAAGCCCGGCGCGGATGCGCGCCATCGGCGCGCCGGTCTACCAGCGCCGCCTGATCCTCTACACGCTGGGCGGAGCAATCGCCGGGATCGCGGGCGCTTTGGCCGCGCAGATCACGCAGCTGGTCAGCCTTGAGGTCTTCAACTTTTCCCACAGCGCCGAGGCGGTGATCATGCTGATCCTTGGCGGTGCCGGGAAGCTTTACGGTGCGATCATCGGCACGGTGATCTTCATGGTGGTGCACCATCTGGCGGCCTCGGTCGATCCGTTCAACTGGCTGTTCATTATCGGCGCGCTGGTGCTGGGGGTGGTGTTCTTTGTCCCGCAAGGGTTGCTGGGCGTGCCCACGGCTTTGAAGCGCCTGATCGGGGGTGGCAAATGAAGGGGCTGCAAACCAAGGGGCTGAACAAAAGCTTCGGCGGGCTGGTCGTTGCGCGCGACATCACGCTGAGCCTGCAACCGGGCGACCGCACGGCGCTGATCGGGCCGAACGGCGCGGGGAAAACCACGTTCTCCAACCTGATCACCGGCATCCTCAAACCCACCTCGGGCCAGATCCTGCTGGACGGGCGCGACATTGGCGGCATGGGTGAAGCCGCGCGGGTGCGCGCCGGGATCGCCAAGACGTTCCAGATCACCACGCTGTTCAAGCACCTGAGCGTGCGCGAAAACATCCGCCTGCCGATCTTAGAGCGCGAGCGCCGCGCGCTGCGGTTCTGGCATCGGGCGGACCGCGACAAAGGGGTTGAGGCCGAGATCGAGGCGCAACTCAGCGCCTTCAACCTGCTGGGCCTTGCCGACAGGCCGGTGCAGGACCTGGCCTATGGCCAGCAGCGGCTGGTCGAAATGGCGATGACATTGGCGCTGAAACCCCGCGTTTTGATCCTCGATGAACCCGCTGCCGGTGTGCCGTCCTCCGACAGCCACCTGATCACCGGCGCGATCGAGGCGCTGCCTGCAGATCTGGCCGTGCTGATCATCGAGCATGACATGAAACTGGTGTTTCAGGTCGCCCGCTCGATCATCGTGCTGGTCAATGGCGCGATCCTGACCCAAGGCACGCCGCCCGAAATCGCCGCCAACCAACAGGTCCGCGACCTGTATCTGGGAGCGCATCATGACTGAGCCGGTTCTCGAACTCGACGGCCTGATCGCGGGCTATGGCGACACGACGGTGTTGCAGGGCATCTCGCTCAGCGTGCCCAAGGGCCAGCGCGTCGCCATCATCGGGCGCAACGGGGTGGGCAAGACGACGCTGCTGGCCACGATCATGGGGCTGACAAAGCAGCACGCGGGCTCGCTGCGCTTTCAGGGCCAAGACCTGCGCGCCCTGCCCCCGCACCGGCGCTCACACCTTGGGCTGGGGCTGGTGCCGCAGACGCGCGACATTTTCCCGTCCCTGAGTGTGGAAGAAAACCTGATCGCGGGCATGCGCGGCGATGCAACGCTGGAGGAAGCCTATACGCTCTTCCCCCGCCTCAAGGAGCGCCGCCGCAATGGCGGGGGGCAACTGTCGGGCGGCGAGCAGCAGATGCTCGCCATCGCGCGCACGCTGATGGGCCGCCCGTCGCTGTTGATGCTGGACGAACCGCTCGAAGGGCTGGCCCCGGTGATCTGCGATCAGCTGATGGAGACGTTCGAGCATCTGGCCGATGACGGCCGCCACACCATCCTGCTGGTCGAGCAGCACACCGACCTGGCCTTGCGCTTTGCCGAGCATGTGGTGATCCTGGACGCAGGGTCAGTGGTGCATAGCGGTCCCGCCGCTGCGTTGCGGCTTGACCCCACAATCGTCGAACGCCATGTAGGCATCGGGCTGCCGACCGGGGTTTGAACACCGGGCACGGGCCCTTGAGCACCAGACAGGGACGCACCGTGACCGACAAGACCCCGGCCCAAACCTGCCCCGAGGCGCGGATTTCCAGCCCGACGACCGAACGCAATGGCCGCGCGGTCGTCGACATTAACCAGTACACGCCCTATTTCCTGTCGGCGGTGAACAACAAGCTGTCACGCGGCGCGTCACAGCTCTACCTTGAGCGTTTCGGGATCGGCATTGTTGACTGGCGGGTGATTTCGATGCTGGCGATCGAACCGTGGATCGCCGCTGCGCGGATTTGTCAGGTTGTCGAGTTGGACAAGGCCGCGACCAGCCGCTCGCTGAGCAAATTGTCGGAACAGGGCATTCTGGATCACGAGATCTCGGAACAGGACATCCGCCGCCGGACATGGGCGCTGAATGACAAGGGCTATGCGCTGCACGATGCCGTGCTGGCCGTCGCGCTGGACCGCGAGAATACGCTGATCAGCGGGGTTGAGCCGCAGGATCTGGAAATCTTCCTGAAGGTCATGCGCCAGATGCACGGCAATCTGGCGCAGATGGACTAAGCGCCAACGATCCGTACCGCGTCCAGACACAGCGGCACCGCGCGGGTGCCATCGGGATGCGCCGTATCGCCGGGATAGACCCGCGCGCCGGGGGGCATCACCGTCCAGTCCGCCGCCTGATCGGCAAAGATGTAATGCGTCCGCGCCGGGCTGCGGTCAAAGGCGTTGGGATCGTCCAGCGTGCCCGCAAAGATACCGACAAGGCTGGGAAAGCGTTGGAATTCCAGCCACAGCTTGGTGCCGCAGCGCTCGCAGAACTGGATATGCACGAGGTTGCCGCTGCCCTCGGACAGCTGGTCATAGACGCGGGGTGTGCCCTGTAGGAGGCGGAAGTGGTCGCGCCTGAACAGCGCGTCCACCAGATAGGCCCCGCCCGTCGCCCGCTGGCAAAACCGGCAGTGACAGACGGTCACCGTTGCCGGTTGGCCGTCCGCCTCATAGGCGATATCCCCGCACAGGCAGCGTCCCTGCATCACTCCCCCCTGAACCGCGCCACCAGTTCAGCCGGGATCGGCGCCGATTTCAAGCCGCGCTCAACGTCCTTGATCGTCCAGACGCGGGTCTCGAACCCCTCGACACACAGCTTGCCGTCCTTGGTCAGCGTGTGGCGGATGTCAAAACTGCGGTCCTTGATCTCGGCGATCTCGGTGGTGATCTCGACATCATCGCCATAGCGGCAGGGTGCCTTGAAGATCGCGCGGGTATCGACCAGCGGGCAACCGGCGGCGTTGAAGCGCGCCAGCATTTCCTGCTTGGGCCAGCCTGCGGCCTCATAGAGCATAGTCGTGCCGTGGTCGAACCAGCGAAAGAACTGCGGGTTGAAGACGATCCCAGCAGGGTCGCAATCGCCCCATTCCACGCGGCGTTTGAGGGTGCTCGACAGCATCAGCCCTTGTTCCTTTCGTCAAAGACGCGCTTGGCCTTCATTTCCGATTTCGGCAGCGAGTTGGGGGTGCGCACCTCGACCGCGCAGCGGATTTCGCAGCGCGAGCGGATCTCTTTGGCCACCACATCGGCGACGGCGCTGTCGGTGTGTTCCACCAGCACGGTCATCACGTCCAGCCCGTCATCCATCGTGGTCAGGCGGATCTGGAACTCGTCGCCGGTGCCCTTGATCGCGCGCACGGCCTCTTCGATCTGCACCGGGAAAAACTTGATGCCGCGCAGGTTGATCAGATCGTCCGAGCGCCCGGTCAGGCAGCCCATGCCCTTGATATGATTGCGCCCGCAGGCGCAGGGGGCATCAGACAGGCGGGTATAATCCCCCACCAAAAACCGCAGCTGCGGCGAGGATTCGCTGTTGAGGTTGGTGCAAACCGTGATGCCCTTGTCGCCCATCGGCACCGGGGCAAGCGTGTCAGGATCGACGGTTTCCCAGACCTGAATATCCTCCATCAGGTGAATGAAGTTCTCATCCCCCGTCTGGTATTCCGGGCAGGAATAGCCGCCGCAATGCGGGCTGACCTCGGTGCAGCCGTAGAACTCGACCGACATCGCGCCCCACAGGTCCTGCAGTTTCTCAACCGTCCCGGCGACGCCCGAGAACGGCTCGCCGCCAGTGACCAGCCATTTGACCGAGCTGGCAGCCGGATCGAGGCCCATCTCGCGCATCACCCCGCCGAGGTAAAACGCATAGGACGGCGTGCAGACCAGCGTCGTCGGCTTGAACCGCTCGATGATCGTCGCGCGCGCTTTCGCATCCATGCCGCCGCCGGGGATCACCGGCAGGTTCATCGCGGCCAGCGTGTATTGCACGCCCCAGGCAAACACATGCGGGCCAAAGCCGACCATCGGGAACGCCGTGTCGCCCTTGCGCAGCCCGCCGGAATAGAGCGCGCGGGCGTTGGCCTGCTCCCAGAACTTGCGGTCGAAATGGGTGTAGCGGAACACGCGCGGCACCCCGGTCGAGCCTGAGGACGAGAAATGCATCCAGCCCCGGTCGGCCCATTCGTCCGGCCCGCAGGCGGTATAGGTGCCAAAGGGCGGATGGGCGATGGCGTCTTCCATCATCTCTTGCTTGGTGATCACCGGCCATTTGGCGATCAGGTCATCGACCGATTTCAGCGCGGTCGGGGCCAGCCCCAGCCCGTCAAACCGGCGACGGTAGAAATCGCTGTTTTCATAGAGAAACGGCGCGACCGAGGCGATTTTCTCATCCTGAACCGCGCGGATCTGGTCGCGCGACCAGGTGTCCATCGGTGACCAGTACTGCGCGTTCAACGGTGTCGATCGGTCCTCAAGATATTTCTCCAGCACGCCATGCCAGGCGCGCCGGGTTTCTTCGGCCCGATTTGTGGGATGCGTCATGATCTCTCCTCCCCGCAGATGGCCCCGCCCGGCTCCCCCCGGGCGGGGCACTGTTCTTACACGTCCAGCGTCGAGCCGCGTTTGATGCCGATGTCGGTGCGGTAGCTTTGCGCCGCCTGACTGATCGGGCTGGGTGCCACCGTCGCGCGGATCTTGACCTGCTTGTGCTTCTCGATGTTGCCAGCGCTGCGGTCGCCGCCGCCATCTTCGCCCCAGAGCAGAACCACTTCGGTGCCCGGCTCGGTGAACCCGGCGTCGAGCGAGGCCAGCGACATCATCGCCCGCTCATTCGCGGTATAGCCCGGATAGGTGGCCAGACCGATGGTTTTGCCCTCGGTGTCGGTCACGCGGTCGTAGTGCATCCGCCCGGCGGCGGCCAAAGGCAGGGTGATCGGCAGCGGCTTGTCGCCTTCGGCATCTTCGAACTGCGACTGCATGACCGCCAGCACATCGTCGGCGTTCCACACCAGCGTTACTTTCTTGCGGTGCGGCTGATCCTTCATCGCTTCCAGCGCGGCACGGCCGATATAGTCGTGGTCGAACTTGATGATATGGCCATAGTTCACGTCATAGGGCGTCAGGTAATAGTCCTGAATATCAGGGCTGTAGAAGCTGCCGCCCAGCGACATCCGCATCGCCGCGTTCTTGGCCGAGCACCAGTCGCGATAGCCCTTCATCCCCTCGCCGGTATACACCGCCGAGACCGGCACCGCCCACCAGCCGCTCTCGATCACGGTGGTGAAATAGGCGATCGAGCCGACCATGCGCAGGCCGTATTTCTTGCCCGCCGATTGCAGCAGGCGTTTGACGTCCTTGTAATCCGCCCAGGGGCCATAGATTTCCAGCCCCGGCATGCCCCCCATCGAATGCCGCATGCCGCGCGCCTTGAACTGGCCAAGGTTGATTTCAGCCGATTTGAAGAACTTGATCTCGGGCAGCGGGCCGCCGTTCAGCTCTTCCAGCAGCTCCCAGGCGCGCGGGCCTTCGACCTGTAGGCGGTAGAATTCTCGCTTTTTGGCCGGGTTGAGCGTCCACATCGCGTCCAGCTCGGTGGTGACGTCGAAATCGAGCGCCTGCGCGTTGTATTCGACCCATTCGGTCGTCGCCGGGTTGCCGACGACCATGTAGTCATCCTCAGCCATGCGGTAGAGGATCGCGTCGCCTATCAGATAGCCTTCGGGCGAGCAGCAGACGAGCTGCTTGGCCGCCCCGATGCCGAAGTTCTTGAAGGTGTTGACCGACAGGTATTGCGTGAAGGCCAGCGCATCGGGACCGCGCACGTGCAGCGACTGCATGTGATAGCTCTGGTCATGCACCGCGATGGTGTTGCGCCAGGCCCATTGCTCGTCGCGCCAGGTGGTGAATTCGGGGCGCACGCCATCGCCGGGCATCATCTGGGTGTAGATGGTCAGCGCGTTCTTGGGGGCGTTGCGGAACAGGTGATCGGTCACGCTGGGCACCTGCAACAGCAGATCGCTCAGCGACTTGGGGGCAGTGGTCTGGGTCATCTTGGTCATCCTCCTCCGGGGCCGTGCGCGCGGTGGTCTTGTCTCATCGCCGTGTCTGGTCGGGACCAGAGCTCCTCCTCGGACGGTGATGGAACGCGCGTTTAGTTGTTATGTCAACACGTCTGTTGTTGCCGATACGTGTTGTTATGTCAACTCATTTCGCGCGCCAAGTTGCAGACCGGATTTTAACCCTTGCGGTAGATCAGGCTCAGCCAGCGCGCCGCCAGCACCGGGCGCTCGCGGCCCTCGGCCTCGATTGTGATGTCAGTGTGCAAAAGGAACTGGCCGGGCCGCTTTTCGACCATATCCGCCAGCACAAACCGGCCCCGTATCCGGGTGCCGCTGCGCACCGGGGCCAGAAACCGCAGCCGGTCACAGCCGTAATTCACCCCGGTGCCCATATCCGCAATCGCCAGATCGGCCCAGACGTCATACAGCATCACCGAGATCATCGACAGCGACAGGAACCCGTGCGCAATGGTGCCGCCAAACTCGGACTGCGCAGCGGCGGCGGGATCGACGTGGATGTCCTGCCAATCCTCGGTCACATCGGCAAAGCGGTCGATGCGCGACTGATCGAGCAGATGCCAGCGCGAGACACCCAGTTCCTGACCGATACGGGTCTTCAGATCGTCCAGAATCATCGCAGCCTCCCTATTGGGAAGGATCAAACCATCCTGTCAGGCCGGGCGATAGCCCAGATCCGCCGAGAGACTTTGCGTAAAGTTAAGCGTCGCCTGCACCACCGGGCCGGACTGGCGCAGGTCGATGGCTTCGGTCGGGCCGATCACCGTGACCGACAGCTTCATCTCGCCGGTATAATCGAAAATTGGCGCGGTAACGGCGCTGATGCCGGGGATCGGCAGGTCGATGGTGATCTCGAATCCCTGTGCGCGGATACTGTCCAGCGACTTGCGAAAGCCTTCGCGGTCAAAGGCGAAGCGCAGCTCGGAACTGGCGCGCTCTTGCAATTCGCGCTCTACCTGCGGGGCGGTCACGGCCTCGGGCAGATAGGCGGCGAACAGCCGTCCGGTTGCGGTGTTGGTCAGCCCGAACCCGCCGCCCGCCCGCACGTTGGCATGGATGCGGGCAATGCTTTCGCGGACATGCACGATGGTCACGCCGTGCAGCCCCCAGACCGACAACGCGACCATCATGCGCAAATCCTCGGCCAGCGCGCTGACCCGCAGAAAGGCTTCGTGATAGGCGTCCTGCGCGCGCAACCGGCTGAGGCCGACCTCCAACGCGAACGGCCCCAGCCCGTAAAGGCCGGTGTCCGTCTGCTCGACCATGCGCATGGCGCGCAGGCTGACAAGATAGGGGTGCAGCTGGGCGGGGGCGACATCGACCGACTCGGCCAGATCGCGCAGTTTCAACGGGCCGGTGGCCTCGGCCATCACGCGCAGGATCGCGCCTGCCGTTTCCAGCGACCGGATGCCGCGTTGCGCCTTGCCCTGTTTCTCACCCGCTGCGTCCACGCCAACCCCCTCCAAACACTTACCCTCTGCTAGCGCCTTGGCCCGCCTCGGGCAATCGCGCAGCGCCAGAGCGGCGCAGATCCAGCGACACGATCAGCCCCAGCGTGGTGACGCCAACGCCCGTCCATTGCAGCGCGTTGGGCCAGTTCCCGGTCAGCGGGATCGCCAGCAGCACGGCGGTCGAGGGCACCAGCGCGGAAAACAGCGCCGCGCGCCCTGCCCCCAAGCGCTGCACCGTGGCGGCGAAGATGACGAAAGCCAGACAGCCACCGACCGCGCCCTGATAGAAGACCTGCTCGGCCCACAGGCCCGGTGCCATGCGGGGAAAACCCCAGATCAGCAGGTAGAGCGGGAAGAACACCACCGTCGCCAGCGCGGCGATTGCCGCCGTGGTCTCAACCGGCGGCAAGCGCCAGCGGCCCATGACATAGACGTAGCACCCCCAGAGCGAGCCCGAGGTGACGAAGAACAGATCGCCCAGCAGGACCGAGCCGCCCGCCTGCCGGGGCGGCGGCGCATCGGCGGCGATGGTCAGCAGCCCGCAGATCAGGATGCCCATCCCGATGCGCCGGTTCCAGCTGAGCCGCACCCCGTCGCGCCAGCGGACCAGCAGATTGGCCACCAGCATCGACATGCCCGGCCCGATCACCACCGCATGCGACAGCGGCGCGTACTGAAAGCCCTGATTGAAACACAGCGCAAAAACCGGCCCGACCAGCAGCGTCAAAACCGCCACCTGCCGGAATGGCGGGAGGCGGTGGCGGGCCAGAATGAGCAGCGGCAGCATCAGCACCGCCGCCCCGCCATAGCGCAGAAGGGTCAGGTCAACGGGCCGGAACCCGCTGGCCTGTCCGATCTCGGCGCCGACGTTATAGACACCCCAGCTGAGCGCCGCGAGCAGCCCGAACAGGACGCCATGGCGCGCCGGTTCAGTCATTCGCCGACGACATATGCCGCGCGGCGATATAGCCAAAGGTGATGGCCGGTCCCAGCGTGATGCCGCCGCCGGGATAGTTGCCGCCCATGATCGAGGCCGCGTCGTTGCCGACCGAATAGAGCCCGCGCATCGGCTTGCCCTCATCGTCCAGAACCTGCGCGTTGCCGTTGGTTTTGAGCCCCGCAAAGGTGCCCAGATCGCCGACATACAGGCGCACGGCGTAGAACGGGCCGTCCTTGATCGGCGCAAGACACGGGTTCGGGCCGTGCTCGGGATCGCCCAGCGACCGGTTGTAGCTGGTCGTACCCTTGCCAAAGGCCGGATCTTCGCCGCGTGCGGCGGGGCCGTTGAACTCGGTGACCGTCTGCTCCAGTTGCGCCGGATCGGCACCGATCTGCGCCGCCAGCTCGGCCAGCGTTTGCCCGCGCAGCAGGTAGCCGTTCTTGATCAAGGCCTTGTACGGCACCGGCGCGGGTTTGGCATAGCCCAGCCCGTATTTGCGGAACGCGCGATGATCGGTGATGAACCACGCGGCGGGCTCGGCCCCCTCGGGGCCTTCCTCGGCGCAGCGCTTGACCATCGCCTGACAGAAGTCGTGGTACGAGTTCGACTCGTTCACAAACCGACGGCCTGAGCGGGTCACGGCAATGACACCGGGTTTCGAGCGGTCGACGAAATGCGGGAAGGTGCCCAGCGTGCCGTCTGCCTTGACCGGGCGCGAGATCGGCACCCAGGCGGCGGCATGCGGCAACGTGGTATCGACCACCGCGCCCACCGATTCGCCCAGACGCAGCCCGTCCCCGGTGTTGCCCGGAGGCGCAGGCGAGACGTGCTCATAGCCCGTCGGTGCGTGCGGCATCAGCTCTTTGCGGCGTAGCATGTCTTGCGGGAACCCACCGGCGGCCAGCACCACGCCCTTGCGTGCGATGATCTCGACCGGGCCATCGCGCCGCTCGACCCGCGCGCCGATCACATTGCCCGCGTCATCGCGCAGCAGGGCGCGGACGGGGGCATGGGTCCAGATCGGGATATTCTTGTCAAAGGCAGATTTAGCCAAGCGCCCGGCCAGGGCGTTGCCATTCATCAGGCGCATGGGTCGGCCGTGAAAAGCCATATCGCGCAGGAACTTGAAGAACAGTTTGGCGACATAGAACGCCGAGACCGGCGAGCGCATCACGTTGAAAAAGTGCAGCAGCTCTTTGCCCGAGCCGATCATCATGCCCAGAAAGGTGATCTCTTGCAGCGGCGGGCGCAGGCGTTTGATCTCGTCGCCCAGTTCGCGCCCGTCAAAGGGACGCGCGACGATGGAACGCCCGCCGTCCATGCCGCCGGGGGCATCGGGGTGATAGTCGGCAAAGAAGGGTCCAAGGTCGAACTGCAGCGAGGTGTTTTCCTCGAAGAAGGTCACCGCCTTGGGACCAGCCTCCAGAAACGCATCGACGCGCTCGGCGTCGAAATGCTCGCCCGCCTCGTGTTGCAGGTAGATCCGCGCCTTTTCGGCGTTGTCCTCAATCCCGGCGCGCAGTTCAGGCCCGTTGCCGGGGATCCACATCCAGCCGCCCGAACGCGCCGTGGTGCCGCCGAAGACCGGCTCTTTCTCGACCACCAGCACGTCCAGCCGCCGGTGCGCCGCGGCCACCGCCGTCGACAGACCGCCCGCGCCCGAGCCGATTACCAGAACATCAACCTCTTGTCGTTTCATCGTCTTATCCTTGATCACGCGGCCAGATAGCCGCCATCGACGGGCAGCAGCGCGCCCGTCATGTAGCTCGAAGCGTCCGAGGCCAGGAACAGGACCGGTCCGACCAGCTCCTCGGGGCGGCCCGGACGGCGCAACGGGGTATGGGCCATGAAGCGGCCAATCGCGTCGGGATCGGCGCGGGTCACTTCGGTCATGGGGGTTTCGATCACGCCGGGCGCGATCGCGTTGACGCGGATGCCATCGGGGGCAAGGTCATGCGCGAGCACCTTGGTCAGTTGCAGCACCGCGCCCTTGGACGCGGCATAGGCCGCCAGCCCCGGCCCCGCCGTCACCGACATGATCGAGCCAAGGTTGACGATACGCCCGTTGGTGGCGCGCAACTGGGTCAGAAAGGCGCGGATCATCTGCATCGTGCCGGTGGCATTGACCGCGATCACCGCGTCCCAGTCGGCGGCGAAGGTGTCGGCGTCGGGCAAGGTGCGGCGGATGATGCCCGCGTTATTGACCAGAATCGCCGCGTTCCCAAGGCCGTCTGCAACCGCCTGCGCCGCCGCCGCGCAGGAGGCGGGGTCGGTGACGTCCAGCGTCAGGCCGATGGCCTGACCACCCTCGGCGATGATTCGGGCGGCCAGTTCGCGCACCGCGTCGCCCTGCACATCGCAGCACGCAACCTTCGCGCCCGCAGCGGCCAGACCCAGCGCAATCGCGCGTCCATTGCCCTGCGCGGCCCCTGTCACCACCGCGACGGTGCCCTGAATTCCTTGCATACTCATCCTCCCGTTGCATCCAACGTGGCCCGACACGACCCAAGATCGAGTGGAGCCCTCTTCTCTGCGTCTCGCATAAAATTTGTTTGTTGCAAACCGATTTGTTTATACCTAACGTCCAGACAGTGCCGGACGCAACCCGTCGCGACGCCGGAGGGAAGGGCCCGACACGCGGGCCGCAATCTGTGGGAGGACAGACATGTCAAAATTTACCAAACTGCCAGTTCTGGCAGCAGCCGCGCTTGCCGCGGCATCGGGTGTTGCCAACGCGCAAACCTTTGATCTACAAAGCGTCTTCGGCCTGAACGTGCCGTCGATCGGCCCCAGCCCGCAACTGTGGGCCGCGCGCGTCAATGAGATGACCGACGGTGCCGTGACCATCAACGTGCATGGCGCGGGCGATTTCGTGCCGCCGTTCGAGGTGTTCGGCGCGGTCAGCTCGGGCGCTCTGCAAATGGGCTTCGACTGGATCGGCTACTGGGCGCAACAGATCCCGGTCGCCAACCTGATCGGCTCGATGCCCTTCGGCCCGACCCCGGATATCGCACTGGGCTGGATGTTCCAGGGCGGCGGTCTGGAGATCATCCAGCGCGCCTATGACCCGTTCAACGTCAAGGTTCTGCCCTGCCATCTGGTCGGCGCTGAAGCGGGCGGCTGGTTCAACCGCGAGATCAACACCCCCGCCGACCTGCAAGGCCTGAACATGCGCATCGCCGGTCTGGGCGGCATGGCCATGGCGCGTCTGGGGGCCAACACCCAGCTGGTTCCGGCTGGCGAGATCTTCCTGTCGCTGGAAACCGGGCGCATCGACGCGGCTGAGTTCTCGGCTCCGCAGCTTGACGTGGGCTTCGGCTTTCAGCGCGTGACGCAGTACTACTACTTCCCGGGCTGGCACCAACCGTCGAGCTGGGACAGCATCATCATCAACATGGACGTCTGGAACGGCCTTGATGAGCGCACCCAGGACATCATGACCGAGGCCTGCCAGGCCAACATCGCCTACAACCTTGGCGATCAGGTCAACAGCCAGGCTGCCGCCATCGCGACGATCCGCGAAGCCGGCACCGATGTGCGCCGCTTCCCCGATGAAGTGCTGGTTGCCCTGCGCGAAGCATCGGACGAAGTGCTCGACGAGCAAGCTGCGCAAGACCCGATCTTCGCCGAGGCGCTGGCCTCGCTGCGCTCCTACATGGACAGCGTCGGCGAATGGAGCACGCTGCAGGCTCTTCCCGCGCGCTGATCAGCGTGTATTGATCGCAAGACACTGACCCACGGGCGGCCAAGGTGCCGCCCGTGGGCGTCAAAAGGGGGCGACGCAATGCCGGTATTCTTCAAACATGTGATGGCCGTTCTGTGCTGGCCCGCGCGCTGGGTCAGCTGGCTGACGCTGCCGCTTATCGTGACGATCCTGCTGTCTGTGGTATTGGCCAAGATGGGCCAGAACTCGCTGATTGCATGGGATGATCCGATCCCGGTGCTGGGTCGCGGGCTGACCGTGAACAGCTTGTTTGACGTGCAATGGTACATTTTTGCGCTGCTGGTGCTGTTTGGCGGGGTCTGGGCCCTGCGCGATGACCGTCACGTATCGGTCGATTTCCTGTCGCTGATGATGTCGCCTCGCCAACGGCTGTGGGTGCGCATGCTGGGCGATCTGTTTTTCCTTCTGCCCTTCTGCGTGATCATTGCCTGGTATGGCTGGAACTTTGCCGGTGTCGCCTGGCGTACCGCCGAGGCTTCGACCCAGGGCGGACTCAACAGCCGCTGGCTGATCAAGGCCGTGGTGCCGCTGTCGTTTGGCATGCTCGCCCTGCTGGGGCTGACCCGCGCCATCGGCACAGCGATCCAGCTGGCCAAGGGCGACCTGACCGAGGATATCCGCTAATGGAACATATCTGGCCCGCCTTCATGCTCATCGGCCTGATCGCCGGGATTTTCACCGGCTATCCGGTGGCCTTTGTGCTGGCAGGCATCGGCATCATCTTTTCGTTCCTGAACGGCATTCCGATCCTGTTTCTGTCGATGGGCGTGCAGCGGATCTATTCGGGCACGCTGACGAACTGGCTGCTGGTGGCGATCCCGCTCTTTGTGTTCATGGGCCTGATGCTGGAACGCTCGGGCATCGCCGAGCGCCTGATGCGCTCGCTCGCCTCGCTGTTTCGTTCGACGCCGGGTGGCTATGCGTTTTCGGTGATGATCATCGGCGTGATCATGGCTGCCTCGACCGGCATCATCGGCGCGTCGGTGGTTATGATGGGGATGATGTCCCTGCCCGCCATGCGCGAGGCGAAATACGACATGAAGCTGGCCAGCGGGTTGATCGCCTCGTCCGGCACGCTGGGTATCCTGCTGCCGCCGTCGATCATGCTGATCATTCTGGGCGACCAGCTGCGCGTGTCGGTCGGTGATCTGTTCATGGCCGCCATCGTGCCGGGTCTGGTGCTGTCGGGGCTGTATTTCCTCTATATCGGCGGCGTGGCGATCTTTGCCCCGCACCGGGTGCCTGCGCCCGAGCGGATCGAAAAGACCAGCCTTGGCCAGACGGTCTGGGCACTGACGCGCGATCTGGTGGCCCCTCTTGTGCTGATCCTGTCCGTTCTGGGCACGATCATCGCCGGTGTCGCCACCCCCACCGAATCCGCTGCCATCGGCGCGGCGGGCGCGCTGATCCTTGCGCTGCTGTCTGGCAATTTGAAGCTGCCGACGCTGGGCGGCGCGCTGTACGAGACCACCAAGACCACCGCCATGATCGTCTTCGTGATGATCGGCGCGTCGATCTTTTCGGTGGTATTCCGGCGGCTGGGCGGGGATGCGATGATCCTCGATCTGTTCAACATCCACGAGACCAGCCCCCACGCCGTTCTCTTCATGATCATGCTTCTGGTGTTCATTCTGGGCTTTTTCCTCGACTGGGTGGAAATCACCGCCGTCGTGGTGCCCATCGTCGCCCCGATCGTCGCACAGCTTGATTTCGGGCTGCCGGGTGATCAGGTGATGATCTGGTTCGCCATTGCGCTGGCCGTGAACCTGCAAACCAGCTTTTTGACGCCGCCCTTCGGCTATGCGCTGTTCTACCTGCGCGGCGTCGCGCCCGATCTGCCGATCTCGACGATCTACCGTGGCGTTATTCCTTTCGTAATCATCCAGATCACCGCGCTGTTGCTGGTGATCTTCTACCCTGCCATCGCGCTCTGGCTTCCCATCGCGTTGCGCTGACCCCTTCAAGACCGGAGACTTGACCTATGTCCAAAGCCTTTGCCTCTGCCGGCGACATGGCGGAAAAAGCGATTTCCTTCACGCAAGTGGGTGAGGGCCTCTATGCCTTCACCGCCGAGGGCGATCCCAACAGTGGTGTCATCATCGGCGACGAGTCGGTGATGGTGATCGAAGCGCAGGCCACCCCGCGTCTGGCGCGCAAGGTGGTGGAATGCATCCGCTCGGTCACCGACAAGCCGATCAGCCACCTCGTGCTGACCCACTACCACGCCGTCCGCGTGCTCGGCGCCTCAGCCTATGGCGCGCCCGAAATCATCATGTCCGACACCGCCCGCGCCATGGTCGTCGAGCGCGGACAGGAAGACTGGGACAGCGAATTCGGCCGCTTCCCGCGCCTGTTTCAGGGCCATGAGGAAATCCCCGGCCTGACCTG
>NZ_REEZ01000010.1 GCF_003990445.1 Pararhodobacter zhoushanensis
GGAAGAGAAACTGCGCTTCGCCATCCGCGAAGGCGGCCGTACCGTCGGTGCAGGCGTCGTCTCGAAGATTCTGAAGTGATTGCGTAGGGTGGGGTTTAACCCCACCTTACCGGACCCATCGGCGCGCGGGGGAAACCTCGCGCGCCGTTTCTTTTGGCCGCTCGTCGCGCGCCACCCGGCACAGCGCAGAACCCGTAGTGCCAACGCGAAGTCGCGCAGCCTCGGTGCGCAACACCCCTGACAGGCAGGGCCGCAGTGCGCGCCCCTAGCGATCATCGGGTCAAGCGGCGCTACCGCCTCTCGCGGGCGTGCCGAGCCTGAAGAAGGGCACCCTCCGTTAACCCTTTCCTAACCGGTCAACGCCGATCCTCTGGCGATGGATGGGGCGAGACACGCAATGCTGGCACGCGCGCGCACCGTGGCCTTCGACGGGATCGAGGCCCGTCTGGTCGAGGCGCAATGCGTCCTCACCCCCGGCCTGCCCGCCTTCCATGTCGTCGGCCTGCCCGACAAGGCGGTGTCCGAGGCCCGCGAACGGGTCCGCGCCGCCCTGTCGTCGCTCTCCATCGCCTTGCCGCCCCGCCGCATCACGGTGAACCTGTCCCCCGCCGACTTACCCAAAGAGGGCTCGCATTTCGACCTGCCCATCGCGCTTGCGCTGCTCGCCGCGCTCGATGTGATCCCCGCCGATGAGCTGGCGGGCAGCGTCTCGCTGGGCGAACTGGCGCTGGACGGCGCGCTGGTTCCGGTGGTCGGCGCGCTTCCCGCCGCCATGGCTGCCGCCAGTGCCGGGCATACGCTGATCTGCCCCCGCGCCTGCGGGGCCGAGGCCGCGTGGGTCGGCGCGGCGCAGGTCTTCGCCCCCGCCACGCTGCAAGACGCCATCCACCATTTCACCGGTCAGACGCCGCTGCCCCGCGCCCAACCCGGCGAGGTCGTCACCGACCCCGGCGCCCGCGACATGCATGACGTGAAGGGCCAGGAACGCGCCAAACGCGCGCTGGAAATCGCCGCAGCTGGGCGGCATCACGTGATCATGGTCGGCGCGCCCGGCTCAGGCAAATCCATGCTGGCGGCGCGGATGCCGGGGCTGTTGCCGCCGCTTTCCCCGATGGAAGCCCTTGAAACGTCGATGATTCACTCGCTCGCCGGATTGCTGGACGAAGGCGGCATCTCGCGCAGCCGCCCGTTCCGCGAGCCGCATCACACGGCCTCGGTCGCGGCCATTGTCGGCGGGGGCAAGGGGGCCAAGCCCGGCGAAATCAGCCTCGCGCACAACGGCGTACTGTTCCTCGACGAGTTCCCCGAATTCCCCCGCACCGTGCTCGAAACCCTGCGCCAGCCGATCGAGACCGGCGAGGTCGTCGTCGCCCGCGCCAATGCCCACACCCGCTACCCCTGCCGCTTCCTGCTGATCGCCGCCGCAAACCCCTGCCGCTGCGGCTATCTGGGGGATGCCAGCCGCGCATGCGCGCGCGCGCCGGGCTGTGGTGAGGATTATCTCGGGCGGATATCCGGCCCGCTGATGGACCGCTTCGATCTGCGGATCGAGGTGCCGCCTGTCGGCTGGTCCGACCTCGACCTGCCTGCCACCGGCGAGACCTCGGCGCAGATCGCAGCCCGCGTCGCGCGGGCGCGCAATCTGCAGGACGCGCGCTTTACCGAGCATCCGAACGTGCATGTGAATGCCGATGCCGAAGGCGCGCTGCTGGACGAGATCGCCGCGCCCGATGCCGACGGGCGCGCATTGCTGGCCAGGGTCGCCGACCGGTTCGGCCTGACCGCACGCGGGTATCACCGGGTGATGCGCGTCGCGCGCACCATCGCGGATCTGGACGCCAGCGCCACCGTCCGCCTGCCGCATGTGGCCGAGGCGGTCAGCTTTCGGCTGTCTGCGGCAGACACTGGCGGATGAACGCGGCGGTCTGATCCAGCGTCTCGCGCGCCTCGGGCAGCCAGCGGTGCAGCATCGGCCAGGCGTGCGGCAGATCGCCCGCGATGCGGATCTCGGCGTTGGGCAGACGGCCCCGCATGCGTTGCGTATCGTCGCGCAGGATCTCGGACTGGGCGGCGTGCAGCATCACCGGCGGCGGTGCGGGAAAGCTGGCCTGCAGTGGCGACAGCCGGGGGTCGTTGGTATCTTGCGGCTTTGCGCTGCCCAGGATCAGATTGCGCGTTTCGGTCAGGCGGTGCGCGGGCAGCACCTGCTCGCGTGAGGCGTTGGTCACCAGCGAGGCCCCGGCAAAGGTCAGATCAGTCCAGGGCGAAAAGGCAAACAGACCAGCCGGGGGCCGACCCTCGCGGCACAGATGCCCAAGCAGCGCCAAAGCCAGCCCGCCCCCCGCTGAATCTCCGCCCAGAACGATGTTTTCAGGCCGCGACCCCAGCGCGACCAGCGCGTCATAGGTTGCGACGGCGTCATCAAAGGCGGCGGGAAACGGATGCTCGGGGGCCAGGCGATAGTCCGGTAAGAACACCCGCGCGCCGGTGCGCAGGGCGATAGCGGCGGCGATGCCGGTGTGGGTCCGCGGGCTGCCCATCACATAGGCGCCACCGTGGAAATAGAGCACGACACTCTCGCCCTGCGGCCTGTTGCTGACCCACAGACCGGGGACGCCAGCGGTGCCCGCAAGCGCCAGCGAGCCGGGCGGCGCGCGGAAAACGCGGCCGGAAAGGCGTTCGAAATCGGCACGGGCGATGGCCGGGTCGCGCTGACGTGCCAGCGCACGGCGCGTCACCTTGCGGGCGACGACACGAACAACCTCGGCCTGCCAACTCATGAGCTGGCCCGCTTTTCCTCAAGGACCTCCCAGATCCGGGCGGCCACGTTGAGTCCGTCGAACCGCTCCAGCTCCTGAATGCCGGTCGGCGAGGTCACGTTGATCTCGGTCAGCCAGTCGCCGATCACGTCGATGCCGACAAAGATCTGACCCTTCTCGCGCAGCAAGGGACCGATGGCCGCGCAAATCTCGCGGTCACGGTCGGTCAGACCGACCTTTTCGGGCCGCCCGCCGACATGCATGTTCGAGCGCGTCTCGCCTTCGGCCGGAACCCGGTTGATCGCGCCAATCGGCTCGCCGTTGATCAGGATCACCCGTTTGTCGCCCTTGGACACCGCCGGCAGGAATTTCTGCACAATGAGCGGCTCGCGTGAAAATCCGGTGAACAGCTCATGCAGCGACGACAGGTTGCGGTCGCCCGCGTCCAGCCGGAACACCCCCGCTCCGCCATTGCCGTAAAGCGGCTTGAGAATGATGTCGCCATGGCGGTGCTTGAAATCGCGGATTTCATCCAGATTGCGCGCGATCATCGTCGGCGGCGTCAGATCCTGAAACTGCAAAACCAGCAGCTTTTCCGGGTAGTTACGCACCCAGAACGGATCATTCGCGATCAGCACCTTGTCGCGCAGCATGTCCAGCAGGTGCGTCGAGGTGATATAGGCCATGTCAAACGGCGGGTCCTGACGCAGCCAGATCACATCCATCGTCGACAGATCCAGCCGTTCTTCCGCGCCCAGCTCGGCATGATCGCCCTGCACGCGCTTCACGCGCAGCGACCGCGCCCGCGCGACGACCCTGCCCTCATCGAACGTCAGCTTGTCGGGCGTATAGACCCACAGCTCATGACCCCGCGCCTGCGCCTCTTCGGCCAGCCGGAAAGAGCTGTCCGCATTGATGTTGACGCCCTCGATCGGGTCCATCTGGAAAGCGACACGCAACGCCATGACATCTCCTGCTTTTCCGCTGGGGGCGGTTTGCCCACGGGGGATAGATGGCGCAGCCGCACGAAAGTTTCAATCACCCAGACCCTGCATTGCAGCAACAGACCTGTGATTACGCGGGAAGACTCAGGCGCAAAGCGCGTTTTCGACGATCTCGATCCGGCCCTGAGCGTCAATCAGCGCCACATCAAACCGGGCCTGTGTGTTCAGCCCTTTGGGACAACCGCCCAGAAACTCTGCCGCCGCATCATAAAGCCGGCGCATCTGCCGTTGTGACAGCCGTTCCGCCGCGCGCGCGTGGCTGCGGCTTTTCTTGACCTCGACGAAAACATAGCCCTCACCGTCCTGCGCCACGAGGTCGATTTCCCCGCCCTTGCCACGCCAGCGATGCGCCGCCACCGGAAATCCCCGCCGCTGATAGTCGCGCGCGACCTGATCCTCAGCCGCGAGCCCTGCATGATACGAAACCGCCCCGCTCATCCGTTCCCGTCCTTTCCGAGCGCCAGCGCCCGTTGATACACCTGCCGCCGGGGCAGCCCTGTTGCCTCGGTCACTGCGGCGACCGCCTCACGCAGGCTCTCACCTGCCAGCGCCGCGCGCAGCATCGCGTCCAGATCCACCGCATCGCCGGTCTCTGCCTCAGCCCGCCCGACCAGCAAAACGATCTCGCCCTTCAGGTCACGCCCCGCAATATCTGCGGCCACGGACCCGAGCGTCCCTCGAATCACCTCTTCAAACCGTTTGGTGAGTTCACGGCACAGCGCCGCCTCTCTCCCTTCATGCTGCTTCAAATCATCTAACAATCGGTGAATGCGCTTGGGCGATTCATACATCACCAGCGTCGCCGGGATCGCCATCACCTCTTCCAGCCAATGCTGTCGTGCCGCCCCCTGCGAGGGCGGAAAACCCAGAAAACAAAAGCGGTCCGTCGGCAACCCGCCCACCGCCAGCGCCGTCAGCACGGCTGACGCGCCGGGCGCGGCCAGCACCGTATATCCCTCGGCAATCGCGGCCCGGGCCAGCTGGAAACCGGGGTCGGCGACCAGCGGGGTGCCGGCCTCGCTGGCGTAGGCGACGGACTTGCCCTCGGCCAGCAGCCCCATGATCCGGGGCCGGGCCTGTGCGCCGTTGTGGTCGTGGTAGGGGATCATCGGGCGGCCGTCGATGCGGATGCCGTGGATCTCCATCAGCCGCCGCAGCGTGCGCGTATCCTCGGCCGCGAGCACATCGGCCTTGGCCAGCAGGTCGAGCGCCCGCAGCGTGATGTCACGCGCGGCCCCGATCGGGGTTGAGAGCAGGTGCAGCCCCGGCAGCACCTTGGCCGGGCCAGCGGCCCAGTCCAGCGGTGCGGGGCCCTGTTCCCCGGCGGAAAGCCGCAGATCGTCATCGCTCGGGTCTTGCGCATCGGTCATATCGGCTCCAGAGACACGTTTACTTCACTGTGTGTGTTCAATACTGTTGCCCGCGGTGCAAGCCGCTGCAACCCGCCCTTGTCAAAACGCCGTTGAGAGGACTTCGATGCGCGCGCAATCCCCCACCCGTCGTTTTGTTTCCCGCCTGTCGCGCCGCGCGGCGCTGGTTGGCCTGATGGCGCTTGCCGCCTGCGGTCCGATCAACCTTGGCGGCATGAGCGGCACGCCGCGCGTTGATCCCAATGCGCCGGTCGTCGTGGCGCTGCTGGTTCCGGGCGGGTCGACCACGCAGGGCAATGACATTCTTGCCACCAATCTGGAAAACGCCGCCCGCATGGCGGTGGCGGATCTGTCGGGCGTTCAGATCGACCTGCGGGTCTATGCCACCCAAGGCGATCCCGCCGTTGCCGCGCAGGTCGCGCAGCAAGCCGCCAGTGACGGCGCGCGGATCATTCTGGGCCCGGTTCATGGCGCCGAAGCCGCGGCGGTTGGCACCGCGGTATCCGGCACGGGCCTTTCCGTGCTCAGCTTCTCGAACAACCCCGCCATTGCGGGCAACAACGTCTTCGTGCTGGGCCTGACGCCCGACAACGCCGCGCGCCGCGTGCTCGATTATGTCGCCGCGCAGGGCCGGGGCCGGGTGATGATCATCGGTGAGCGCACCACGGCTGGCGAGCTGATGCTTGCCGCCGTCAACCGCGCCGCCGCAAGCACCGGCAGCCAGATCGTCGCGACCGAGACCTATGAATTCTCGCAGCAGGGCATCGTCAACGCGCTGCCGACGCTGGCCTCGACCGCCCGCTCGTCGGGCGCACAGTCGCTGTTGTTCACCGCTGACAGCGCCGGGGCCCTGCCGATTCTGGCGCAACTGCTGCCCGACAACCGGATCTCGGGGCCGCAATTCCAGTTCATGGGCGTGACGCAATGGAACGTCCCTGCCGCCACGCTGCAACTGCGCGGGCTGCAAGAGGGCTGGTTCACCCTGCCCGACCCCACCGTCACCCAACAGTTCGAGGCGCGCTATCAGGCCGCTTACGGCAGCACACCGCACCCGATCGCCGGGCTGGCCTATGACGGCATCGCGGCCATCGGCGCCCTGCTCGGCAGCGGCGCACCGGACGCCCTGTCGCGTGAATCGCTGACGCAGGCATCGGGCTTTGTCGGCGTGAATGGCGTGTTCCGCCTGCTGCCGGATGGCACCAACCAGCGCGGTCTGGCCGTGGCGACGATCCGCGACAACGCGGTGGTCATCTTGGACCCGGCGCCGCGCAGCTTCGTCATTCCGGGGACGTAAGAGGCTGATCGTGCCCCACACCGCCCCCGCTGCTGGCCGCACCGCTGCCTTGGCGGTTGAACGTCTCTACGCCCTGCCCCCCGCCCCTGCCCCCGGCGACCTGATGCTGGTCGCCGAGGCCGAGCTGTGCGACCTCGACGCGCTGGACCAGACCTTGACCGAAGGCCTTGGCCCGCTGACCGAGGCCCGCGACATCCGCGCTTTCACTGTCGCCACGCTGGGCGATGTGCTGCGGCAGGGCAACGCCACGCTGCAGGCCGCGTTTGCCAAGGCCCCCCGCGATGCGCGCTCGTATGTGCGTGCGCAGACATGGCTGACCGATGTGGTTGTTACGGCCGCGTTGCAGGTCGCCCAGCTGAACCTGCACAAGAACGGCACGCCGACCAAGGGTCAGCGCATGGCGGTGATGGCCGTCGGCGGCTATGGCCGGGCCGAAATGGCCCCGCAGTCGGATGTGGATCTGCTGTTCCTGACGCCGCACAAGGTCACCGGCTGGGCCGAAAGCGTGATCGAATCCACGCTCTATATCCTGTGGGATCTCAAGCTGAAGATCGGGCATTCCACCCGCACGGTGGAAGATTGCCTGCGCCTGGGCCGCGAAGATTACACCATCCGCACCGCCCTGCTGGAGACCCGCTATCTGACCGGCAACGCCGTGCTGGCGCGCGGGCTGACCTCGCGGCTGTGGAAAGACCTGTTTGCCAATACCCAGTCCGACTTTGTCGAGGCCAAGCTGGCCGAGCGCTCGGAACGCCACCGCAAGCAGGGTGGCCAGCGCTATATGCTGGAACCCAACGTGAAAGAGGGCAAAGGCGGGCTGCGCGACCTGCAAACGCTCTACTGGATCGCCAAATATATCCACGGCGTGCAAAAGGCCGCTGAGCTGGTCGGGCTGGGCTTCTTCACCGAAGCCGAATACCGCAATTTCCGCGACGCCGAGACGTTTCTGTGGGCCGTGCGCTGCCATCTGCACCACCTGAACGGCCGGGCCGTCGATACCCTGTCCTTCGACATGCAGCCCGATGTGGCCGAGCGGATGGGCTATACCGATCACGGCGGCCGCCGCGCGGTCGAGCATTTCATGCAGGCCTATTTCCGCCACGCCACCCATGTCGGTGAGCTGACGCGCATCTTCCTGACCGCGCTTGAGGCCCGGCACGTCAAGCGCGCGCCCGATCTGCTGCGCCTGTTGCGCCGCCGCCGCAAGGTCAAGCCGGGCTACCGCGTCGATCTGAACCGGATCAATCTGGAAGACCCGCAGACCTTTCTGGCCGATCCGCTGAACCTGCTGCGCATCTTTGAAGAAGCGCTGCGCACCGGGTTGCTGATCCACCCCGACGCGATGCGCCTGATCGCCGCCAACCTGCACCGCATCGACGCCGACCTGCGCGAAACGCCCGAAGCCAAGCGCATTTTCATGGATCTGATGCTCAAGCACGGCAACCCAGAGCGGGCGCTGCGGCGGATGAACGAGCTGGGCGTGCTGGGCGCGTTCATCCCCGAATTTGAATCCATCGTGGCGATGATGCAATTCAACGTCTACCACCACTACACGGTGGACGAGCATATCATCCAGTGCATCAGCACCCTTGCCCAGATCGAGCGGAAGGAGCTGATCGAAGAACTGCCGCTGTCGTCCAAAATTCTGGACGCGGGCATCAACCGCAAGGTTCTGTTCGTCGCGCTCTTGCTGCACGACATCGGCAAGGGCTGGCCCGAGGACCACTCGATCCTTGGTGCCCAGATCGCCCGCCGCGTTGCCCCCCGTCTGGGCCTGACCGCCGAGGAAAGCGAAACCGTCGAATGGCTGGTGCGCCATCACCTGCTCATGTCCGACGTGGCGCAAAAGCGCGACATCGGCGACCCGCGCACCATCCGCGACTTCGCCAAGGCGGTGAAGACCCGCAAACGGCTGGACCTGCTGACCGTGCTCACCGTCTGCGACATTCGCGGCGTGGGTCCGGGGACGTGGAACAACTGGAAAGCCATGCTGCTGCGCCAGCTGCACGCCGGGACCGCCGATGCGCTCGAAGGCGGGGCCGAGGCGCTGAACCGCTCGCACCGCGAGAACGAGGCAAAGCGCGCCCTGCGGGATGCGCTGGCCGACTGGCCCCGCGCCGAGCTGCGCGCCGAGACCGCGCGCCATTACGGCCCCTATTGGCAGGGGCTGATGACCGAAACCCATGTCGTCTTTGCCAACCTGTTGCGCGGGATTTCCGACAGCGAGATCCGCATCGACCTGCATCTCGATGACGCCCGCGACGCCACCCGCGCCTGTTTCGCGCTGGCGGATCATCCGGGGATCTTCTCGCGCCTGTCGGGGGCCTTGGCGCTGGTCGGGGCCAACATCGTCGATGCGCGCACCTACACATCCAAGGACGGCTACGCGACCGCCGAATTCTGGATACAAGACGCCGATGGCCGCCCCTATGAGGCCGCGCGCCAGCCCCGGCTGCGCAAGATGATCGAGCGCACCTTTGCCGGTGAAGTCGTCGCGACTCAGGCGCTCAAGGACCGCGACAAGGTCAAGAAACGCGAGCGCGGCTTTCGCGTGCCGACCAAGATCGTCTTCGACAATGACGGCTCGGATATCTACACCATCATCGAGGTCGATACCCGCGACCGCCCCGGCCTGCTCTATGACCTGACCCGCACGCTGGCGGCCAACAACGTGTATATCGCCAGCGCCGTGATCGCGACTTACGGCGTGCAGGTGGTCGACAGCTTCTATGTGAAAGACATGTTCGGGCTGAAACTGCACACCAAATCGCGCCAAGAGGCGCTTGAGAAAAAACTCCACGCCGCGATCGAAGCTGGCGTACAACGGGCCGAACTGGCGTGAGCACGCCGGTTCCTCCGCAGATCTTAACCCAATCTTGACACCCAAGGGGTCATCGTGACGCCAATCCGCCTGATCAAGGGCTTTGCTACCGTCGGCGGCTGGACTCTGGCCAGCCGCGTCCTGGGCTTTGTGCGCGACGCGTGGATCGCCGCCGTGCTGGGCACCGGCCCCGCCGCGCAGGCGTTCATCGTGGCCTTCTCGCTGCCCAACATGTTCCGCCGCTTCTTTGCCGAAGGGGCGTTCAACACCGCCTTCGTGCCGATGTTCTCGAAGAAATACGAGGCGGGCGACGATGCCGAAGGCTTCGCGCGCGACGCTTTTGCCGGGCTGGCCAGCCTCGTTCTGGTCATAACGCTGATCGCCCAGGTGGCGATGCCGTGGCTGGTGCTGGCGATGGCGTCGGGCTTTCGCGGCGACGAGCGCTTTGATCTGGCGGTGCTCTATGGCCGCATCGCGTTCCCGTACATCTTGTTCATCTCGCTGGCCGCGCTGGCCTCGGGCGTGCTGAACGCGACGGGCCGCTTTGCCGCCGCTGCGGCGGCCCCCGTCTTGTTGAACCTGATCTTCATCGGCGCGCTGGCCGGTGCGATGGCGCTGCAATCCGATCCGCTGATGGGCTTTGACCCCGGCCTTGCGATCACCTGGGCAATCCCGGTCGCTGGCATCGCCCAGCTGGCACTGGTCTGGTGGGCGGCGCACCGCGCGGGCATTACTTTGCGACCCCGCCTGCCGCGCTTCACACCCGAGATGAAGCATCTGGCCATCGTCGCCGCGCCTGCCATGCTGGCGGGCGGCGTGGTGCAGGTCAACCTGTTGGTGGGCCGTCAGGTCAGCAGCTATTTCGGCGATGCGGTGGCGTGGCTCTATAACGCCGACCGCCTGTATCAGCTGCCGCTGGGCGTCGTCGCCATCGCGATTGGCGTCGTGCTGCTGCCCGATCTGTCGCGCCGCCTGAAGGCCAATGACACCGCCGGTGCCCGCCACAGCTTCAGCCGCGCGACCGAATTCGCACTGGCGCTGACCCTGCCCTCGGCCGTGGCGCTGGTCGCTGCCGCCGTGCCGCTGACCGCCGTGCTGTTCGAGCGCGGGCGCTTCGGGCCCGAGGATACCGCCGCCACCGCGCTGGCCGTCGCCGTTTACGGCATCGGCCTGCCCGCCTTTGTGCTGCAAAAGACCCTGCAACCGCTGTTCTTCGCGCGTGAGGATACCCGCAGCCCGTTCAACTATGCCCTTATCTCGATGGTGGTGAACGCGGCGCTGGCCGTGGGTCTGGCCTTTGTGGTCGGCTATATCGCCGCTGCGATTGCCACCTCGGTCGCCGCTTGGGTGATGGTCTGGCAACTCTGGCTCGGCAGCCGCTCGATGGGCGAGGCGGCGCGGTTTGACGACCGGTTGCGCAGCCGTGCGCCGCGGATCATCGCGGCGTCGCTGATGATGGGGGCGGTGGTGTGGTTCGCGCAAATCCCGCTTGCCCCGATGATCGGGGCGGCAGGCTGGCGTTATCTGGGTGTGCTGCTGCTGGTGGCGATCGGCGTCGTGTCCTACTTCGGACTCGGCGCGCTGATCGGCGCCTTCAAGCTGTCGGATTTCACCGCTGCCATGAAAAGGCAGCGGTGAAAGCCGTTTAGAAAACCGGGGTCAGAATACCCGTCGGCCGATAAAGATCAGCAGCGACGCGCCGACGAAACCGGCGATGAGGTATCCAAGGATGCCCGAAAAGCTGACGCCGAGCAGGCCGAACAGAAAGCTGGCCACGGCAGCGCCGATGATCCCGAGGATGATGTTAACCAACACCCCAGTGTTTGAATTCATGAACTTGGACGCAAACCAGCCAGCAAAACCGCCGACGATGATCGCGCCGATCCATCCCATACCCATAGTGTGATCTCCTTTTGAACGATCCAACGCCTACTCTACGGCGTCGGTTCCATCGAACAAGTCAGATCATGCGCGAATTTTTGCGCGCAATCGTTGCCAGCTGCCCGGCCCCAGCACCAGCGCCGAGGCGGCAAAGCCCAGGCCGAACGCCGACAGCTCGGCAATCCAGGCAGGTCCGGTCTCGGCGATCAGGCCAAAGGCCAGACGCGCGCCCATCAGCGCTGCGATCAGCGCGAAGGCCCGGCGTTGCTTGTCGCGGTCGCCGCCCGCATCGCGCCAGCGCAGCCATGTCATGCCGCCGACCAGCGCAAAGACCATGGGCATCGCGCCGAACAGCCAGCCCAGCTGGTCATCACCCAGAATGAGCCCGAAGATCGCCGCCGCCACGATGGGCACAACCAGCGCCAGCACCAGAAACCGCAGCGCCCCGAAACGCTCGCCGACCATCTTGCCCAGCGCGGCCAGCAGCACGACGCCAAAGAGCGCGTGCATGGGCGAGCCGTGGATGAAGGGGAAGGTCACATAGCGCAGCAGATGTTGCGGCGGGAACTGCCGGGTCTCCAGCATCCAGCCCTGAATGCCGCTGGAAAAGCCAAAGCGCTGGATCGCCGACAACCGCCAGCCAACGCCCTGCGGCCCGCCGATCAGCCCGTATCCGGCGGCGCTGAGCACCGCCTCGACCCCCAGCACAGCCAGCACCAAGAGCCAGACCACCCCCGGCAACGGGTTGATCGGCGAGGAATTGAGATCGCGCAACAGCTGCTCGTCGGCGTCGTTCTGATCTTGGTCGGTCATGGGGGCTCCTGCGGGGTCGGTTGACGCCCCGCCGTGCCAGCGATAAGCGAACAGGCGTATGTTTTCCACCACGGAGTGACGTCTATGGCTGACACTTCCACGGGCGCCGCAACCCCGAACGCCAAGTTCAAGCCGCGCGTCTTCTCGGGCATCCAACCCTCGGGCGGGTTGACGCTGGGCAATTATCTGGGCGCGATCAAACGCTTTGTCGAAATGCAGGATCAGGGGATCGAGACGATCTACTGCATGGTCGACATGCACGCGATCACCGTCTGGCAAGACCCCGACGCCCTGCGCCGCCAGACCCGCGAACTGGCCGCCGGCTATCTGGCCGCCGGGCTAGACCCAAAGAAGTCGATCCTGTTCAACCAGAGCCAGGTCTCGGCCCATGCCGAGCTGGGCTGGGTGTTCAACTGCGTCGCCCGCATGGGCTGGATGAACCGGATGACGCAGTGGAAGGACAAGACGAGCGGCAAGGACGCCGAGAAAGCCTCGCTCGGCCTGTTCGCCTATCCGTCGCTGATGGCCGCCGACATCCTGCTTTACCACGCCACCCATGTCCCGGTGGGCGAGGACCAGAAACAGCATGTCGAGCTGACCCGCGACATCGCGGCGAAGTTCAACCATGACTACAAGGTCGATTTCTTCCCGATCACCGAGCCGGTGATCGAGGGCGCGGCGACGCGGGTGATGAGCCTGCGCGACGGCACCAAGAAGATGTCGAAATCCGATCCCTCGGACGCCTCGCGGATCAACCTGACGGATGACGCCGATACGATCTCGAAAAAGATCAGGAAGGCAAAAACCGACGCCGAGCCGCTGCCCGACAGTTTCGACGCGCTGGCCGACCGGCCCGAGGCGAAGAACCTCGTCAACATCTACGCGGCACTGGCGGGCATGACCAAGGACGGGGTGCTGGCGGAATACGCAGGCCAGGGCTTTGGCGCGTTCAAGCCGAAGCTGGCGGATCTGGCGGTCGAGTCGCTGTCGCCGATTTCGACCGAAATGGCACGGCTGATGCAGGCGCCCGACGAGATCGACGCGATTCTGGGTCAGGGCGCGGACCGGGCGGATGCGATTGCGCGGCCGATCATGGATCGCACCTATGACATTGTGGGCATGGTGCGCTCACGGCGTTAAAGAGCAGGCGGCGGCGGGCGACCCCATCGAGGGGTCGCCCGCCGCGCGCGCCTTTTGGGCGCGCAGGGGGGCTTTCAGCCCCCCTCGGGCCCGAACGGGCCCTCACCCCCCTGAGGATATTTTCAGACAAATGATGAAGGGACGATTTGAGTAAAGTTGTCCTGACTTGCCCCTGAACGCCTGACCGCTCACAGTGGCCGGGACATGTTACTGCGCCGCAAACCCCGCCCTCCCGACCCCAAAGCGCGCAAACGCCGCCGGGTCGAGCGTGGGATACTGGCGGTGATTGCGGTGATCTCGCTGGGCTGGACCGTCTATTGGGCGCTGGATCTGGCGCGCACGCCGGGGCTGGCGCCGTTTGTCGAGCGTACGGAATCGCAGCTGGCGGCGGCCTATGAGCGCGGGCTGGCGCGCGAAGCGACGCCCGAGGCGGTGATCGCCCGGATCGAGGCACGGCTGGGCGAGGAGCCGCGCGACTGGGTGGTGATCGGCGCGCTGCAGGATCTGGCGGCGGCGCAGGACGTGGTTTTGCCCGCAGCGCTGGCCGAGCGGATTGCGGTGCTGGACGACGAGGATAACGGCTGGATCGCCACCGGCCTCGACTGTGCCGCTTGCGCCTGGGATCTGCGCGACTGCGCGCTGAGCGCGGCGCTGAGTTGCGGCGTGGCGGTGAATGTGACGGTGCTGGGCGATCTGGTCGCGCTGGTGCGCGAGGGCGGGCATTATGTGGCGGGCGATGCGGTGGATCAGATCGACCTGGGGATCGCCTTTGTCGGCATCGCCGCGACCGGGCTGGTCGTTGTTTCGGGCGGGACGTCCTATACGGTGAAGATCGGCTCGGGCCTGCTACGGGTCGCGCATCGGATGGGGCGGCTGGCGCCCGATATTCTGGGCGTGTTCCGCCGCGCCGTAACCTTTGGCGTGGACTGGGGCGGGCTGCGGGCGGTGCGCTCGGCGGACGGGTTGGCAGCACTGGCGCGGCCAGCGGTGATCCGCCCGGCGGTTGAGGTGGCGCAGGATCTGGGGCGGCTCAACACCCGGCTGGGCACGCGGCAGGCGCTGCACCTGATGGGGTCTATCGACACCCCCGGCGACGCGGCGCGGATCGCTCGGGCCTCGGACGCGCTGGGGCCGCGCACGGTGGGGGCGTTCGAGATGCTGGGCAAGTCGCGCTTTCTGCGACTGGGGCTGCGTATGAGCGATGAGGTATTGGCGCTTGTGGCGGGGGTGTTCTCGGTCCTGATGTCGGGGGTCGCGCTGCTCGCACCGCTGCTGGGACGGCTGGGGCGCGGGGGGCTGCGGCTGGGGGTCAGGGCATTGTTGCGGCTGGTGATCCGGTAGAAGACCGCGCTATCGTGGCGCGAACCACAGGAGCACACCATGACCCAGACGAAGATCGACACCCCCTTCGGAACCCTTGCGCTGCGTGATTCCGGCGGGGGCGGGAAGCCGCTGTTGCTGATCCACGGCAACTCGGCCTGCAAGGAGGTGTTCGACGCCCAGTTCGCCGCGCCCGGGCTGAGCGGTTACCGCCTGATCGCGCCGGATCTGCCGGGGCACGGCGCCTCAACCGACGCGCCCAATCCCGAGAGCACCTATACTTTCGCCGGTTATGCGGCGGCAATCGAGGCGGTGCTCAAGGCGCTGGAAGTCACGACCCCGGCGGTGTTCGGCTGGTCGCTGGGCGGGCATGCGGCGCTGGAGATGATCGGGCGTGGCACGCCGGTGGCGGGGCTGATGATCAGCGGTACGCCGCCGGTCGCGCCCTCGGTCGACAGCTTCATGTCGGCGTTCAACATTGATCCCGAAGCCGAGAACCTCACCGCCAAGCGCGACTTCTCAGATGCCGAGGCGACGGGCTATGCGCTGCATACCGGCGGGGTGAACGGTCAGGTCGACCCGCATCTGCTGGCGATGGTCAAACGCACGGACGGGCGCGCGCGGGAAATCATGTTCAACTCGGCGCTGACCCAAGGGTTTATCGACGAGCGCAGCGTGGTTGAAGGCCTGTCGGTGCCCTTCGCTGTGGTGAACGGGGCTGACGATCCGTTCCTGCAGGCGCCGTATTTCGACACGCTCACCGCGCCGACCCTGTGGTCGCGCGGGGTTGTGCGGGTTGAGGGTGCGGGCCACGCGCCGTTCCGCCAGACGCCGGAGGTGTTCAACGCGCTGCTGGCGGAATTTGTCGCGTCCCTCTGACGCTGCGCCCGGCTGAACAGCCGGTGGGGGGCCAGCCCCCCGCCGCGGCAAGGCGCGACTCCCCCCGGGATATTTGACGAGCAAAGAGGGGCGTGGTTAACAAAACCCTAACGCCGCTCTTTGCTCCCTAAATATCCTGGGGGGTGAATGCGCGGCACGCGCAGAGGGGGGCAAGGCCCCCCTGCCCCGGTTGCCAAGCGCGCTGAGGCAGCTTACCTCTGCCCCGCCACAACAGGAGCCCGAGCCATGCCCGCACCGATCCCCGTGACCCTGCTGACCGGCTTTCTCGGCTCGGGCAAGACGACGCTGCTCAACGCCCTGTTGCGCGATCCGGGCATGGACAAGGCCGCCGTGGTGATCAACGAGTTCGGCGAGATCGGGCTGGATCACGACCTCATCGAGTCCACCACCGAAACCATGGTGCTGATGTCTTCGGGCTGTCTGTGCTGCACCGTACGCGGCGATCTGGCCGAGACGCTCAATGATCTGCGCGAGCGCCGCGACGCGGGCGAGATCGCGTTTGACCGCGTGGTGATCGAGACAACCGGCATCGCCGATCCCGGCCCCATCGTGCAGACGCTGGTGATGGACGGCAACCTGTCTTACGATTTCGCGCTCGATGGCGTGCTGACCACCGCGGATGCCGCCACCGGCGGGCACAGTCTGGACAGCCAGTTCGAGGCCGTGCAGCAGATCGCCATGGCCGACCGGATCATCGTCACCAAGGCCGATCTGGTCACACCCAGCCAACTGGCCGCCTTTGAAAAGCGCCTCGCCACCATCAACCCCGGTGCGCCCCGGCACCACGCCGACCACGGCCAGATCGACCCCACGCTGCTGTTTGGCCTCGCCCCGCAACAGGAAAGCAGCGCCGCGCAGACCCTCGCCTGGGTCGCTGCCGCGCCCAAGAAGGCCAGCCTGCCGCCACTGAGTGGCCTCAAGAACACCGACCCCTTCGGCCAATCGCACGGGCTTTTCGCCAGTACCGCCTCTGCCGTGCAGCGCCCCGGCCACGATGGCCGGGTCAGCTCGCAATCGGTCGAGATTGCCGAGCCGATCTCGCCCATCGTCTTCGACTTGTGGCTGGAATCGCTGATGAACTCGGCCGCCGCCGACATCCTGCGCCTGAAAGGCGTGGTGCATGTCGAGGGCATGAAGCACCCCTTCGCCCTGCACGGCGTGCAGCATATCTTCCACCCGCCCGTGCCGCTCAGCCACTGGCCCGAGGATGACAAGACCACGCGTATCGTGGTCATCGGCCGCGATCTGCCCCCCGGCTATCTGGCCGAGAGCCTTGCCTTCCTGCGCTCGAAACCGCCGGTCGAGGAACACAAGATCTGACTCCCGCTGCCCGCAGTCTGAGCGAAAAGCGCAAACCGCAGGCAAAACCCGCGCCAGGCCCCGAGAATTCAGCCTGTCCTTGCGCAGGATCAATCCCCGCTGCCCCACTGTCCGCTATCCTCATACCCGGGCGCGATCCGCGCGTGGTACGAGGAGGGACAGCATGTCCGACGATATTCCCCCGGCCGGGACGTTCACCCCGGTGATCACCTTCTGGACACAGATCTGGCAGGCGCAGGTCGAGCAGTCGCTAAGGGTCTGGGCTGCCTGGGCGCAGATGATGCCGCATGACAGCGCCCGCGCGCTGGCGCAGGAGGCCGAGCAGATGAAACCGGCGATCCCGCGCACAGTGCCGGTGAAACCCGCCGCCTCGGCTTCGGTGACCGCCATCACGTCTGCTGCACCGCGCAAGGCCCCGGCAAAAGCCGCCGCGAAACCGGCAGCGGCCAAACCGGCAACCGCCCCAGCCAAAAAGGCCCCGCGCACCCCGGTCCGCACCCGCAAAGCGGCGCAAGCGACGAAGCCCGCCCTCCACTGACGGGCTTCGCCTGTATTTACTGCGCGGTCCGCACCGCCCAGCCCGCAAAGATCCGCTCCAGCGCGACGACCGCGTAATAGAGAACGATCCCCAGAAACGCGAGCGCCAGCAGCACGGCGAACATCAGCGGGAAGTCACTGTTGGTCTGCGCGCTCTGGAACAGGTGGCCCAGCCCGCGCCCGTGGGGCGTGATGATCTCGACAAGGTTGGTGCCGATAAACGCCAGCGTTGCCGCGACCTTAAGCGCGCCGAAGAACTCGGGCAGCGTTTTCGGCAAGGCGATTTTCCAGAACACCGTAAAGCGCGACGCACCCAGCGACCGCAGGATGTCGCGGTATTCCGGCTCCAGCGTGCTCAACCCAATCGACACCGACACCGCGATCGGGAAGAACGAGATCATGAACGCCATCAGGATGGTGTTGAAGTCATGCTGGCCGACGAACATCAGCGCGATGACCGGCACCACCGTCGCCTTGGGGATCGCGTTGAACCCCACCAGCAGCGGATAAAGCGCGTCGTTCATCAGCTTGCTCAGGCCCATGATCATGCCCAGGAACGTGCCGAACACCACGGCCAGCGCCAGACCGACCACCGTGCGCCACAGGGTCTGCCAGCCATACAGCCAGAACAGGTTCTGATAGCGCAGAAAAGCAGGCCACAGGTCGCTGGGCGAGGCCATCTTGTAATCCGGCCAGCCCATTGCCCAGACCAGCAGCTCCCACAACAGAAGCAGCACGATCACGGCAGCCAGCGGAACGGCGACTTTTTTCCAGTCCATCATGCCACCTCGCGGCCTTGGGCGATTTGGATCTCACGGCGCAGGGTCGCGAGCCGCTGGATCGAATCGGGTCGGTAGAGCATTTCCAAGGGCCGGGGGCCGGGGATATCAACCTGCATCACGTATTGCGTGGTGGCCGGGCGACCCGACAGCACCACCACCTGATCGCCCAGATAGACGCTCTCGCGCAGATCATGGGTGATCAGCAGCGCGGTGAAGGGTTCCTTTTCGCGCAACTGGTGCATGGTCTGCCACAGGTCTTCGCGGGTGAAGGCATCCAGCGCGCCGAAGGGTTCGTCCAGAATGATGATGTCGGGCTTGTGGACCAGCGCCCGGCACAGGCTGGCGCGTTGCCGCATGCCGCCCGACAGCTCAGAGGGGCGCTTGTTCTCGAACCCCTCCAGACCCACCAACGCCAGCAACTCGCGGGCGCGGGCCTCTTTTTGCGCGCGCGGCATGGTCGGCGCGACGATCTCCAGCGGCAGCATCACATTGTGCAGGATGGTGCGCCATTCCAGCAGCACCGGGTTCTGAAACGCCATGCCCACCGTCTTGCGCGGGCTTTTCACCAGCTCGCCATGCAGCCAGACCTCGCCCTGATCGGGGAACATCAGCCCGGCGATCAGCCGGGTCAGCGTGGACTTGCCACAGCCCGAGGGGCCGACAACGGCGCAAAAGCTGCCCTCGGGGATGGAAATATTCAGATCCCTGAGCACCGGGAACGGCCCCGATTTGGTCTTGTAGGCGTGCGTCACGCCCTTGATGTCGATCAGATTCCCCACACGCGTGTCCCTCTTCTTTTTGTCAGAAAAAGCCCGGCCACTGCGGGCCGGGCTTTCCTTTTTCAGTGCGACCCGGCGGTCACTGCATCATCAGGCTGCCATCCGTCGGCAGATAGGCATCGGTGAAATAGCGCGACGCATCGACCGGGTTGGTGAACGTGTAGCTCATCGCGATCTGTTCCAGCGAGGTGGCGAAACGCTCGGCGTCAATGTTGCCGATGCCGTGCTCCATGACCCAGGGGGTCAGGATGTTGTCACGCAGCGCCATGTTCAGACGCGCCACTTCCAGATCGCTGTCCAGCGCCGGGTTGCGCGCGGCAATCGCCGCCACGCCTGCCGCCGGATCGGCAGCAGCGTCACGCACACCCATCGCCACAGCGCGCAGGAAGCCGGTGACCAGTTCAGGGTTGGCTTCGGCCCAGTCGGTGTTGACGATGATCACGTTGCCATAAAGCTCGACACCATAGTCAGCCATCAGCATGACCACGATGTCATCCTCGGGCACGCCCAGTCGCATGGTCGACAGCGACGAGGTGAACGAGAAGCCGGTCACGGCATCGACTTCGCCAGCGGCCAGCATCGGCTCACGCGTCGGGAAGCCGACGGGCTCGATGGTGATCGTGCTCACGTCCAGACCCTGCGCTTCGGCAAAGACCGGGAATTGCGCCCAGGCACCATCGGGCGGCGGAGCGCCCAGCGTGCGGCCTTCCAGATCGGCGGGCGTCTCAACGCCAAGACTGCGGCGGCCGACGATGGCAAAGGCCGGGACGTCATACATCATCATCACGCCGGTGACGGGTGCGTCGGGGTTCTGGTCCAGAAACTTGATCAGGCTGGCCATGTCCGAAAAGCCGATCGGATAGGCACCCGTCGCCACTTTCGGAATCGCATCAAGCGAGCCCTGACCGGGCGAGATTTCGACCTCCATGCCTTCGGCGGCAAAGTGACCGTTATCAACGGCCAGGAAATACGGAGCCGCCGGACCCTCGAACCGCCAGTCCAGCGTGAAGGGCACAGAAGTCTGGGCAACGGCAGGCACGGCAAGCATCGCGCCGAACAGGCTGGCGAGCAGGATGGATCGAGTCACGGTGGGGGCTCCCTTTGAGGACTGTCTGCGACCATTCTGAGTGGCCGCCGGACGGTTGAAACGTGTCTCCACCTGCTTTGCCCTCTCGCGACATAAACCGCGTGAAAAATGTGCAGATTCAGTGGGTCTGTGCCCAGTCTAGCGCCACATCACGGCTCTGGGTTTGCGATTTAGGGCGAAACACTTGTCTCAAAACCCAAAGAATAGGCGGTTACTCAGCGGCAAGATCCAGCGACGCCCCACCCTGCCCCAGATCCAGCGCGGCCAGCTTCTCGATCACCCCGCGCATCACCGCGCGGAAATCTTCGAACCCCGGCAAGGGCTCGACCCGCGCCTCATCCAGATAGAGCGCCCTGTCGATCTCGATCTGCAAAGCATGGATGCCTTGCGACGGCTGGCCATAACGCTGCGCGATATAGGCCCCGGCGAAGGGCGCGTTGCGCGCCACCACAAACCCGGCACCACGCAAAATCTCCTCGACCGCCGCGACAACCTCGCGCCCGGCGGACGAGCCCCAGCGGTCGCCCAGCACCACATCAGGCCGCACGCCCCCGCGCAACACATGCCCGGTCAGCGCCTCATGGGGCATGGAATGCATGTCGCACAGCAGCACCCGCCCGAATCGGTCATGCTGTTGCTGCAACACCTGCGCCAACGCACCGTGATACGGCGTCCAGTAGCGGCGGATTCGCCGCTCGGCCTCGGCCATCGGCAGCTTGCCGCGGTAAATTTCCCGCCCGTTCGCCACGACTCGCGCCAGCACCCCCAGCCCCGAGGCAATCCGCGGGTTCAGCCCGGCCCGCGGCGCGCCGTCGATCAGCGCCGGGTCCAGTTCATCCGCAGCCCGGTTGAAATCGACATAGGCGCGCGGCACATCCGTGGTTAACACAGGCGCGCCGAATCGGGGCGCGTCCTGCAATAAAACATCCACAAACGCATCCTCAGACGAGCGCAGCACCTGCGTCTCTACCCGCGCCATCACCAGAAAATCAGGCGGATAATCGCGCCCGGAATGGGGCGAGGCAAAGACCACAGGCGAGGTGATCGTATCGGGCTGGATCAGTGTGAACGGGATCGGCAATGCTTGGCTCCTTGCCAGCGACTATAGAGGTGAAAAATGTGCTGCGGAAAGCCCTTGAACATGCCTGCGAGTCCTTTTATAGACCGCTCCATTGACGCGGTCTCGCAGTTTTGAGGGACCACAGTCAGGGCGCGTAGCTCAGCGGTAGAGCACTACGTTGACATCGTAGGGGTCACAAGTTCGAACCTTGTCGTGCCCACCATCGCCTCCATGCCGGAGGCAGGTGTGATCACCACGCCCCGAAAGGGACGTAACAGTTTCAAGGCGCCCGGCGCCGCGAAGAGGAGAAGGCCGATGAAGGTCAGAAATTCGCTGCGCTCGCTCAAGCAGCGCCACCGTGATTGCCAGGTCGTGCGCCGCAAAGGCCGCGTGTACGTGATCAACAAGACCCAGAAGAAATTCAAGGCGCGTCAGGGCTAACCCGACCGCCACTCGGTATACCGAGGGACAGTCAAAGGCCGTGCAGCATCGCTGTACGGCCTTTTTCTTTGGGCGCAGTGGCTGCGTGGCGTCTGGTAAGGTGGGGTTAAACCCCACCCTACGCGCGCTCAATCGGCAGCGGTGGCCTCGATCTCGACCATCAGTCCCGGCATCGCCAGCCGCGACACCCCCAGCAACGTCATGGGTGGTGCGTTCCCAGTCGGCCCGAATCGGGCGCCCAGAATGTCAAAATGACTCATCGCCGCGTCGACGTCGGTGGCATAGATCGCCAGACGGGTAACATCGCCCAACCCCATCCCCGCAGCCCTCAGCACGGCCTCAAGATTATCCAGCGCCAGCGCGACTTGCTGGCGCATGTCCGACGGATGCTGCGGCACGCCCTCTGCATCGACCGAGGTCTGCCCCGCACAGATCAGCTGCCGCGTGACGCCCTCAAGGATCTCGCCCTGATGGTAGCCGACGCGCAGCGACCACGGCCATGGATTAACGGCAGTTCGTTTCATCGCTAGTCTCTCCTTATTCTGATGTCGCCGCCCGGCCGGACAGCGCAGCATCAGCCCTAGGGAACCACTCCTGACAGCATGGTGTCAGCAGACTGCGGGTATCCCAAACGGACCCAGAGCAAGGAGAGCGGTAGATGCGGCGCGCAGACAGACTGATCAAGATCGTCCATTTCCTGCGCGGACGCCGCCGGGCTGTCACCGCCCGGCAGATCGCCGACGAATTCGAGATATGCACCCGCACGGTGTACCGCGACATTCAGGATCTGGTCGGCTCGGGCGCGCCGATCACTGGCGAAGCCGGGGTCGGCTATCTGATCGACAAACAGTATTACCTGCCGCCCGTAACCTTCGATGCCGATGAGCTTGAAGCCCTCGGCCTGGGCATCAGCATGGTGCGCCACTGGACCGACCAGCGCCTTGCCGACAAGGCCGAGAGCGCCTTTGCCAAGATCCAGGCGGTGCTCCCGGCGATCCTTCAGGGAGAGCTGGAACAGATCACCACCTATTCAATCCCCGATCAGCCTGCGCTGCCGTGGACGATCAGCTTTTCGGATCTGCGCGAGAGTATCAGGGCACAGCGCAAGATCGACATTCGCTATACCGACGAGGCCGGTCAGCAGACGTCGCGCACGCTGCGGCCCCTTGCCCTGATCTTCTGCAGCCCGGTCTGGCTGCTGGCGGCATGGTGCGAACAGCGTGAGGACTTTCGCAATTTCCGCCTCGACCGGATGCAAAGCATGACGGTCAGCGCCACCCGTTTTGCCCATGAGAGCGACAAGAACCTGACAGCCTATAAAGCGCAGGACGGCGTCTGCTGACGGAGCGCGCCCCGTAGGGTGGGGTTTCACCCCACCCCCGCAGACCCCTTCCCAAAAGGTTAACGCTCCCCGCCAACCCTTTGGAATCACTCAATCAGCTCAAACGTCCCATCGTGGGACACGCCCTCACCGCAAGATATCCAGCACCCCGTCGGCCAGCAGCCGGGCCACAATCGGTTGGGTCAGAAACCCCGTCACCGGCAGGTCCGCGCGGCGCTGGTAGCGGCGGATGGCGCGGCGGGTTTCGCGGTCAAAGTTGCCATCCTCCGGCCCCGGTTCCAGCCCCAGCCGCGACAGACGTTGCTCGATGATCACCCGCGTAAACTGCGGCAGGCTCATCGCCGCTTCCTCGGCCTCGGCGGCGGCCAGATCGGCGTCAGGCCGGTTCGGGCGGCGCAGCTCCTCGATGCGGCCGCGCGCCTGTTCGGCGAACGCTCCGCGCGGGAAGTCGTTCAGATAGCGCTGATAGCTGTCGCGCGTATCCGCCTGCGCCGCCTGATCCCAGGCCGCGCGGTCGCGGGCCTGCGCGGCTGCGCGGCGGTCAGCCTCGATCCGGTCCAGCCGCTCCTGCGCGATGTTGGCGAAGACGCCGTCCGGGAACCGTTCCAGATAGGCGCGCATGCCCACCTCGTCCGTGCCCGACCCGGTATCGCGCCAGTAGGCGCGGTCCTGCCGCTCCTGCTCGGCAGCGCGGGCGCGGGCTTCTTCCTCGAGCTGAGCGGCGCGGCGCGCGCCTTGCTGCGCCAGTTCAAAGATCTGGTCGCGGGTCAGGAAGCTGGTCTGTTGAAAGCGGTTCGCCCCCTGCCACGCCGAAACCGCCGCGCGGGTGCCCCGGCCAAAGATGCCGTCAATACCGCGCGGGTCGAAGTTCAGGATCGTCAGATCCCGCTGGATCGCCCGGCGCTCGTCGCGCGTCAGACCCAGTGCCTGCTCGATCCGCTCGGGCGTGTTCAGCAGGTTCTGACGGGCGCTCGCCGCCTGCTGCGCATAGAGCCCGTTCGGCCAATCAGCGAGATAGGCGTCGTAGCCCTCGACCGTGTTGGCATCGGCGGCGAGCGCCCAGGCGGTGCGGTCCGCACCCGAACGGTCGACAGGAGGCGCAGCCGCGTGATCGGCGGGCAGAAAGCTGAGATGGGGCGGGTTGAAGCCCTCGATCGTCAGGTTGGAATAGTCCGCAACGGCGGTGCCGATGTTGGTGCCCGGCGCGCTGAGATCGCGCAGGAAGCCATTGATCTCACGCGCAGGGCCCCGCACCAGCGTCACGCCCTGCGGCACGGTGATGCCCGGCGGCAGCCCGCCGCGGAACCCGTCGCGCGAGCTTTCGGGAAAGCCGTAATCCGCCAGCGCGACGACGGCGCCGCCCTGCAACTGCCCGGCCAGCGCCAGCAAGGTTTCCAGCCGCACGCCGAAGCCTTCGATCGTGGCAAAGTCCGGGGCGCGCGATTCGGTGCCCATCAGCCAGACGCCTTGCGGCGAGCTGACGGTATAGCCCGCATAGGCGATCACCACGCGCTCATCTTCGCCCGAGCGCAGCTGCTGCGACAGGTTCGAGAGCGCCGCGCGCAGGGCATTGGCGGAGAGGTCCGTGGCAATGTCGACGGTAAAGCCCGCCGCGTTGAAATTGCGTTCGGCCTGCACGATGCCCGCAGCCCCGCGTGCATCGCGGATCGACTGGTAGTCTTCGTTGGCCACAATCAAAACGGCCCCTGTCGTCGCCTGCGCGGGCAGGGTCAGGGTCCACAGAACCGCGACAGCGGTGGAAAAACGGGTTTTCATCAAAAAACCTCCCTTAAGAGCGGAGGCTTTCAGGTTACTCGTAGGACCGCAGATCCTCGATCACCTTGCCGTCATTGGGCAAAGTCCCGGGCGGTACGAGCTCAACCTTGCCCCGCAATTTCAGCGTATTCATCAATGTCGTCTCATACAACGCGGGATTGGACGCTCTGGTTTCAATCCGCACCGTCATCACGTCCTTTTCGCCCTCACGCGTGGCGATGACGCGGGCACGGGCGACCTCGTCGTGGTGGCTGACGAAATCGGCCACCTGCTCGGGGCGCACGAACATCCCCTTGATCTTGGTCGTCTGATCGGCGCGGCCCATCCAGCCCTTGATGCGCAGATTGGTGCGCCCGCAGGGGCTGAGACCGGGCATGATGGCGCTCAGATCGCCGGTGGCAAAGCGCACCAGCGGGTAATCGGCGTTGAGCGTGGTCACGACAACCTCACCCACCTCACCATGCGGCACGGGATCGCCGGTGCCGGGACGGACGATCTCGACCACGACACCATCGTCAATGATCATGCCTTCCATCGCGTCGGTTTCATAGGCGATGTTGCCCAGATCGGCGGTGGCATAGCACTGGCGGCAGGTAATGCCCCGGTCGGCGTAGTACTGACGCAGGCTGGGGAACAGCGCACCGCCGCCGACCACGGCCTTGGTGATCGACAGGCGCTCGCCCATCTCGTCGGCTTTATCCTGAATGATCTTCAGAAAGTCGGGCGTGCCGGCATAGGCCGTGGTGCCGATGTCGCGGGCGGCGCGGACCTGTAGTTCGGTCTGGCCGGTGCCTGCGGGCAGCACGGCTGCGCCGACGGCGCGCGCGCCGTTTTCAAACATCATGCCTGCGGGCACCAGATGGTAGGAGAAACAGTTCTGCACGATATCGCCGCGCCCGATGCCCGAGGCGGTCAGGAAGCGGCCCAGACGCCACCAGTCGGCGGTGGCGCGGCCTGGCTCATAGATCGGGCCGGGGGACTGGAAGATGTGGTCGAACTCCGCGGTCTTGAGCGCGGCAAAGCCGCCGAACGGCGCGGCGCTGGCTTGCGCCGCGACCAGCGCGGATTTGCGCAGGACCGGCAGGGAGGCGAGTGACTCGATCGTGGTGATCGCGCTGGCATCGACCTCGGCCAGCGTCTGGCCCATGCCTGCGGTGGTCTGCGCGCGGGCAATCAGCGCCGGCAGATCGCGGGCCAGATCGGCAGCGCGCTGGTCGGCTGAGCGGGTTTCGAGCGGATCGAAGGTCTTGGTCATGTGTTTCGCGGGGCTACCCGCTCCCTGTTGCCGGAACGGCGGAGGATAGAGGGGCGAAGGGCTCGGCTCATGCCAGCCAACGCTTGCGGCGGCGATAGCTGCGCACGTCGCGGAAACTTTTGCGGCCCTTGTCGGACATGCCCAGATAGAACTCGGCCACGTCCGGGTTTTCGCGCAGGGCCTTGGCGGTGCCGTCCATCACGACGCGCCCGTTCTCAAGGATATAGCCGGTGTGGGCATAGCGCAGGGCGACGTTGGTGTTCTGCTCGGCCAGCAGGAAGGTCACGCCCTGCTCTTCGTTCAGGCGTTTGACGATCTCGAAGATCTGCTCGACCAACTGCGGGGCCAGTCCCATGGACGGCTCATCCAGCAGGATCGTTTCGGGACGGGCCATCATCGCGCGGCCGATGGCAACCATCTGCTGCTCGCCGCCCGAGGTATAGCCTGCCTGACTTTTTCGCCGGGTCTTCAGGCGCGGGAAATATTCGTAGACCATCTCAAGGTCCGCCGCGATGGCGCCACGCCCCTCTTTGCGGGTGTAGCTGCCGGTGAGCAGGTTTTCCTCGACGGTCAGGTGTTCGAAACAGTGACGGCCTTCCATCACCTGAATGACGCCGGACTGCACCAGCTCGGACGGATCGCGCCCGGCGAGGCTTTGGCCGCGGTACAGGACCGAGCCCTTGGTGATCTCGCCGCGTTCGGATTTCAGCAGGCCGGAAATGGATTTCAGCGTTGTCGACTTGCCCGCCCCGTTGCCGCCCAGCAGCGCAGTGATCGCGCCCTTGGGAACGTTCAGGCTGACGCCCTTGAGGACCAGAATCACGTGGTTGTAGATCACCTCGATATTGTTGACCTCGAGAAGCGTCTCGGACTCGGTGCTGTGATCGAACATGGGGTGCGTTCCGTCAAAAGGGCATGGGTCAGGAGTGGCGGGCGCGCATAAGCGCGCCCGCCGGTCTTGGCTTACAGGCAGCCCGGCGTGATGCTGTTCTCTGCCGCATAAGCAGCAGCGTCAGCGGTCGCCAGTTCACCGATCAGCTCGCGGTCGGACTGGATCCAGTCGGTGATCAGGCTCCAGGTCTGCGTGTCCGCATCCCATTGCTGCATCATCGCTGCGCCAGAACCACCGTGGTTCTGACAGCTCACGTCGAACGGGGCCGAGAAGTTCGGCAGGCCCAGCTCGGTCAGGCGCTCTTCGGTGATCGACAGGTGCTCCATACCGGTGCGCATTTCCGCAGCGGTGATCTGGGCGTGACCGGCCAGCTCTTGTGCTGTGCGTGCCGCTTCCACCGCCAGCATCGCCGCGTAGAGACCGCGCGAATAGACAGCCGAGCCGATCTGGTCGCCGTTACCGGCAGCCATGCCGCGATCCACGACATAGGTCTGGATGTCTTCATAGACCGGGTAGTCACGGCCCACGCCATGGAAGGTCAGCGCGGTATAGCCATCGGCGCCAGCGCCAACCGGCACAACGTCGTTCTCAGAGCCCGACCACCAGATGCCGATGAAGTGGTCCATCGGGAAGCGGATGTTGGCGGCTTCCTGAATGGCGACAGCGTTCATCACGCCCCAGCCCCACATGATCACGTAATCCGGGCGTTCGCGGCGGATTTGCAGCCACTGGCTGGACTGCTCTTGACCGGGCGAGTCAACGGGGACTTCGACCAGTTCAAAGCCATACCGCTCGGACAGGTTTTCCAGCGTCGGGATCGGTTCACGACCGTAAGCCGAGTTGTGGTAGATCAGGACGATCTTCTTGCCTTCGAGCGAGTCTTCATTCTGCTCCAGCAGGTAGTTGATCGCGACCGAGGCACCGTCCCAGTAGTTGGCGGGATAGTTGAACACCCAGGGGAAGGTCTCACCTTCCAGCGCCGAGGTGCGGCCATAACCCATCGTGTGCAGCGGGATGCCATCTGCGGTCACGCGGGGGATCAGCTGATAGGTGATCCCGGTCGAGAGCGGCTGCAGGATCAGCGGGTTGTCACCGCGGATCGATTCGTAGCATTCGACGCCACGCTCGGTGTTATAGGCGGTTTCGCATTCCGAGGTACGGATCGGCAGGCCGCCGATACCACCATCGCGCTGGTTGATCAGGGTCAGATAGTCCTGATAGCCATCGGCGAAGGGAATGCCGCCCGGTGCGAAAGGCCCGGTGCGATAGTTGAGCATCGGGAAGTGCAGATCCTGCGCGACAGCAGGCGCTGCCACCAGGGTCGCCGCAAGGACCGCGGCAAGTTTGGTCATCTTCATTGGTTCTCCTCCCAGTCGATGATTGTTTAGGTCTTGGGTCCGTCCCGCACTCCTCAATGCGGGAAGGGCCATAGGCGTAGTTTGTCTTTGATCGTGCGCCACAAGGCGGCAATGCCGTGCGGCTCGGCGATCAGAACGATGATGATCAGCGCGCCGATGATCATGACCTCAAGGTGTCGCGCCAGATCGGCGGGCCAGCCCAGCGTATCGACCAAGAGCAGTTTCAGGATCACCGGCAACACCACCAGAAAGGCCGCGCCCAGGAACGACCCCAGGATCGAGCCTAGCCCACCGATGATCACCATGAACAGCACCAGAAAGCTTTTGTTGATGCCAAAGGCCTCACCCGCCTCGGCCGCGCCCAGATACACGGCGAAGGTCAGGGCACCCGCCACGCCGACGAAGAACGACGACACCGCAAAGGCGCTCAGCTTGGCGATCAGCGGGTTCACCCCGATGATCTCGGCGGCGATATCCATGTCACGGATCGCCATCCAGCTGCGCCCCACCGTGCCGCGCGTCAGATTGCGCGCCAGCCATGCCATGCCGACCACGAAGATCAGGCAGGTGAAATAGACCGCCGTCGAACTGGCCGAGGCCCCGGTGATCAGCACGCCGAACATCGAGCGTTCCGGCATCGAGATCTGCCCGGTGGTCGAGTAGTTGAAGAACCAGCCAACCCGCGTGAACAGCCAGATCAGGAAGAACTGCGCGGCCAGCGTGGCAACGGCCAGATAGAAGCCCTTGATCTTGAGCGACGGCAGGCCGAACAGCACACCGACCGCCGAGGTGATCAGTCCCGAGAGCAGGAACACGATATAAATAGGCATGCCCGGAAACGAGGTGGTCAGCTTGAAGGTGGCATAGGCCCCGACCGCCATGAAAGCCGCCGTTCCCAGCGACAGAAGGCCGGTATAGCCGATCAGGATGTTCAGGCCCAGCGCCGCGATCACGTAGATCAGGAAGGGCACGACGACCGAATTCGCCCAGTAATCGCCCATGATCATGGGCAGCACCAGAAAGGCGAAGGCCATCACGACCCAATAGGCAACGCGGTCAAACCGGATGGGAAAGGTCTGGTTGTCGCTGGCGTAGGACGTCTTGAAATCGCCCGCTTCACGGTAAAGCATGTGTCAGACCCTCTCGATGATCTTTTCGCCGAACAGGCCCTGCGGACGAAACAGCAGGAACACGAGGGCGAGCATATAGGCGAACCAGTTTTCGGTCGCGCCGCCGATGACCGGCTGCATGAAGAAGTCGAACAGCTTTTCGCCGACACCGATCAGCAACCCGCCGACGATGGCCCCGGGGATCGAGGTGAACCCGCCCAGAATGAGCACCGGCAGCGCCTTGAGCGCGATCAGCGACAGCGAGAACTGCACACCCGATTTCGAGCCCCACATGATCCCGGCGACCAGCGCCACGATCCCGGCAATCGACCAGGTCAGCACCCAGATGAAGCGCAGCGAGATGCCGACCGACAGCGCGGCCTGGTGGTCATCGGCCACAGCGCGCAGCGCGCGGCCCTGTTTGGTATATTGCGAGAAGATCACCAGCGCGGTCACCATGATCCCGGCGATCACCAGCGCCCACAGGTTCAGCGTGTCCAGATAGAAGCCATAGCCGAGCCAGTTATAGGTGAAGTCATCCACTGCACCCGACATGCCCTGCGGGATGCCGACGTCCAGCCGCTTGACCTCGGCCCCCCACATGATGTCGCCCAGACCTTCAAGGAAGAACGCCAGACCGATGGTGGCCATGAACAGGATGATCGGTTCCTGATTGACCAGATGCTTGAGCACCAGCCGTTCGATCAGCCAGGCCATGCCGACCATCACCACCACCGTTGCCGGGATCGCCAGCAGGCTGGGCATGTTGAAGCCGAAATCATGCACCGAGGTGCCGAAGATTGCGTTGATCAGCGGCGCGAAGGGCACCTGCCCGTTCTGAAAGCCGACCAGCGTCAGCGCCGCGAACAGCGCCATGACGCCCTGGGCAAAGTTGAAGATGCCCGAGGCCTTGAAGATCAGCACAAAGCCCAGCGCCACCAGCGAATACATGATGCCGACGGTCAAGCCGTTGAGCGCGGCTTCCATCGCGAAAAGGACGGTATCAGACATGGCCGTTGCCCCCGAAATTCACAGCGTCAGTCATGCGTCACCCCCAGATAAGCGTCGATGACGGCTTGGTTGCCCCGCACCTCGTCGGGTGTGCCGTCGCCGATCTTCTTGCCGTAATCCATCACCACCACGCGGTCGCTGAGGTCCATGACCACGCCCATGTCATGCTCGATCAGCACGATCGTGGTGCCAAATTCGTCGTTCACATCAAGGATGAAGCGGCTCATGTCCTCTTTCTCCTCGACGTTCATGCCCGCCATCGGCTCGTCCAGCAGCAGGATCTGCGGCTCGGCAGCCAGCGCGCGGGCCAGTTCCACGCGCTTTTTCAGCCCGTAAGGCAGGCGCGAGACCGGGGTCTTGCGGATGTGCTGGATTTCCAGAAAGTCGATGATCCGCTCGACCGCCGCGCGGTGCTCGTCTTCCTCACGCGCCGCCGGGCCCCACCACAGCGCCTGCTTCAGGAACCCGGTTTTCATCAGGTTCATGCGCCCGGTCATGATGTTGTCGAGCACCGACATCCCCTCGAACAACGCGATGTTCTGGAAGGTCCGCGCGATGCCGGTGCGGGCCACCTGATAGGGGGCCATTTTGGCGCGCTTGTAGCCCTTGTAGATCACGTCGCCCTCTTGCGGGTTATAGAACCCCGAGATGACGTTCATCATCGACGACTTGCCCGCGCCGTTCGGCCCGATGATCGCCCGGACCTCGCCGGTGCGGATGTCAAACGAGATGTCCTTGATCGCCTCAACCCCGCCAAAGCGCAGGGTGATGTTCTTCAGCTCCAGCACCACGGGGCCGATCTGGCGACCATCGGCGGTGAGATAGCCGTCTTGTTGCGTGTCCAGCATGTCCCTGCCCCTTATTCCGCCGCCATCCGCTGCGCTTCGGCGGTATCGAACACCTTGGCGTCGCGCAGCGACAGCGTTGCTTTCAGCACGCCCTTGCGCCCGTCCTCGTAGCTGACCGCCGTTTCGGTCGAGAGGGTGTCGGCCCCGGCATAGAGCCCGTCGATCAGGTCGGCGAATTTGTCGGCGACGATGGCGCGGCGGACCTTGCGGGTGCGGGTCATCTCGCCGTCATCGGCATCGAGTTCCTTGTGCAGCACCAGAAAGCGGTGGATCTGGCAGCCCGACAGCATCGGATCTTGCGCGACCGAGGCGTTGACTTCCTCGATGTGGCTCTGGATCGTGTCCAGCACCTGCGGGTGCCCGGCGAGTTCCTGATAGCTGGAATAGCCGATGTTGTTGCGCTCGGCCCAGTTGCCGACGGCGGCAAGGTCGATGTTGACGAAGGCGACGCAGCGGTCGCGGCCATTACCGAAGACCACCGCCTCAAGGATGTTGGGGAAGAACTTGAGCTTGTTCTCAACATATTTGGGCGCGAACAGGCGGCCATCGGCCATCTTGCCCACGTCCTTGGCCCGGTCGATGATGCGCAGATGCCCGGTGCCTTCCTCAAAGAACCCAGCGTCGCCGGTGGCGACCCAACCCTCGGCATCCTTGGTCGAGGCGGTCGATTCGGGGTTCTTGTAATACTCGACGAACGTGCCGGGCGAGCGGTAGAACACCTCGCCACTGTCGGCAATCTTGACTTCAACCCCGGGGCTGGGCACGCCCACGGTATCCGAGCGGACCTCGCCGTCCGGCTGCTGGGTGATGAACACCGAGGCTTCGGTCTGGCCGTAGAGCTGCTTCAGGTTGATGCCCAGCGAGCGGTAGAAATCGAAGATCTCAGGCCCGATCGCCTCACCTGCCGTGTAAGCGACACGGATATTCGTCAGGCCCAGCGTGTTCTTGAGCGGGCCGTAGACCAGCACCTCGCCCAGACGATAGTTCATCCGGTCCGTAGCACTGACCGGCTTGCCGTCCAGAATCGCCCCGCCAACCCGCCGCGCCAGCGCCATGTAGCGGTCGAACAGACCCTTCTTGGTCTTGCTGGCGTCTTCCATGCGGATCATCACCGTGGTGAGCATCGTCTCGAAGATCCGCGGCGGTGAGAAGAAATAGGTCGGCCCGATCTCGCGCAGGTCCGACATCAGGGTCGTCGCACTTTCGGGGCAGTTGACGCAGAACCCGACCCAATAGGCTTGGCCCACGGAAAAGATGTAATCCCCGACCCAGGCCATCGGCAGATAGGCGACGATCTCGTCGCGGAAGGTCAGGCTGTCGAACGCGGCCGAAGCCTTGGCGGATTCGATGATGTTGCGGTTCGACAGCACGACGCCCTTGGGCTTGCCGGTGGTCCCCGAGGTATACAGCATGATGCAGGTGCTGTCGTAGGTCAGCTCGGCGGTGCGCTTGGTCAGCTCGGCTTCCAGCCGGCTGCGCGCGGCGCGACCTTCGGTCTGCGCGTCCATCAGCCAGTTCATCTTGGCGTGGTCGTATTTGCGCATGCCGCGCTTATCCAGATACAGGATCTGTTCGATGCCCGGCACCGTTTCCTGCACCTCGATCACCTTGTCGACCTGCTCCTGATCGCCACAGATCGCAAAGCGCGCGCCGCAGTGTTCGAGCACATAGGCCATCTCTTCGGCCACCGCGTCCTGATAGAGCGCGACCGGAATCGCCCCGACCCGCTGCGCCGCGACCATCGACCAATAAAGCGCCGGGCGGTTGCGCCCGATGATCGCGACGTAATCACCGCGCTGCATGCCCAGCGCCAGAAAGCCCAGCGCCATCGCCTCGACCTCGGCCGCGACCTGCTTCCAGGTCCAGGACTGCCAGATGCCGAACTCTTTTTCGCGGTAGGCCGTCGAATTGGCGTATTGGACGGCATTGCGCGCCAAAAGCGCCGGCACCGAGGCCAGCGCGCCCTCAGGGGCACGTTGCGTTGCGGTTGTGGTCACCGTCTGTCTCCTCCCATGGCGCGAGGGGGCCCGTCTCCTCCCGGTTCCCCCCGCGCGTTGCCTAGAGTGGTGGCGGCGGAACATTGCCGCAGTTTTTCGCAATCCTTACGAATTGTAACATGACGGGGCCTATCACCGCTCTTGCAGCGCCAGCCGCAGACCCAGCGCGCAATAGACGGTGCCGACGACCTTGCCCTGCCAGCGCTGAATCGCCGGGTTGCCGCGCAGGAACGCCGACACCCGCCCCGCCGCCAGCGCGACGATCATCGTCGCCAGCGTGCCCATGATGATGAACAGCAGGCCCAGCACCGTGAGTTGCAGCGCAACGGTGCCGCGTGCGGGGTCGACGAACTGCGGCAGGAAGGCCAGAAAGAACAGCGCGGATTTAGGGTTCAGCGCCTCGGCCAGCATCGCCTGCCGCAGGGCCTGGCGCGCGGTGATCGGGCGGGCGCGGGTCAGGCCGGTGTCGGGCTTTTCCAGAAAGCTGCGCAGCCCGATCCAGATCAGATAGCCCGCGCCCAGCATCTTGATCACCCAGAAGGCCTGCGCCGAGGCCATCAGCACCGCCGAGATCCCCACCACGGCCAAAACCGTGTGCACCACGTCCCCCAACGCGATTCCCAGACTGGTCGCCACCCCGACGCGGGTGCCCGAGGTCGAGGCCCGCGCCAGTGTCAGCAGGATCGACGGGCCGGGAAAAAACACAAAACCGGTCAACACGGCGAGATAGGTCAAAAGCGTGGTGATTTCGGGCATGGGATCGTCCATTTTGTCCTATGCTGAGCATGCGGGGACACAAGGGACTGAGCAACCCCCCACCCGTGTTGCCCCGACCTATCGGCAGGTCTATATCGCCCCCAAACGGCCAACAGCGACTCGAGAGGGCCGAGAGATGAGCAATCGAAATCATGCGCTGAACGTCTCCGCCGGGATTGCCTCGGTCGTGGTGGCCGTGACGCTGGTCGCGCTCAAGCTTTGGGCGCTGATCGAAACCGGCGCGCTGTCGGTGGCGGCCTCGCTGGCGGATAACGCGCTGGACGTGATGATGTCCGTCGGTGCGCTGGCGGCGATTTCCTATGCGGCCCGTCCGCCCGATGAGGATCACGCCTTTGGCCACTCCTCTGCCGAAGATCTGGTGGCACTTGTGCAATCGGCGCTGGTGCTCTTGTCAGCGGCGGTGATTGGCTCGGTAGCGGCGTCACGGCTTTGGGCGGTGGATGCCGCGCCGGTAAAGTCCGAAACCGCCGGGATCGTGGTGATGATTGTTGCCGTGGTGATGACCGGCGCGTTGGTGCTGTGGCAGCGGTATGTCGCCAAGGCTACTGGCAACCGCGTCGTGGCGGCCGATTCGCTGCACTATCTGGGCGACCTTTTGCCCACCTCGGGCGTGTTGATCGCGCTGGCGGCCTCATCTTGGTGGGAACTGCCGCGCGTCGATTCGGTGATCGCGCTGATGGCGGCGCTCTGGCTGGCGCGCAGCGGGTTGTCGATCGGACGCGGGGCATGGGATGCGCTGATGGACCACGCCGCCGCGCCTGAGGTGCTGGACCAGATCAACGCCATCGCCGCCGACTGGCCGGGGCTGACCGGACACCACGATCTGAAAACGCGCATGGCCGGGTCCAAGACGTTTATCTCGATGCATGTCGAACTGGACGGCCGACAATCGCTGAACGACGCCCATGCCGTCGCCGACGCGCTGGAGCACAAACTGGAAGAGACGGTGCCGGGGGCCGAGGTGATCATTCACCTTGATCCGGTCGGTCCGGGGTCTGGCCGGATCGCGCGCGGCTGAAGCTCAGGGCTGCATGAAATCGGTTTCGGCCAGCGGGACACCAATCTGCCGCAGGATCGCATAGGCCATGGTCATGTGGAAAAAGAACTGTGGCTTGGCGAACAGCTCCATGAACGAAATACCCGAGACCGTCATCGGCCCGCTGGGCACCGTCACCGCAATGCGCTGGTTGCCGACGAAATCGAATTCCTCAGGCTGAAAGCTGGTCAGGTAGACGCAGGCCTTGTCCAGCCGTTGCCCCAGCCCGGCAAAATCGGTTTCGCTATGCGCCAGCTTGCGCGGCGGGCGGCCGACGAGTTCGTCCAGACTGTCGGTGGCAAAATCGCTGGCCAATTGCACGTGCAGGCAGAGTGGTTGCATGTGCGGGGCCAGACGGGCGTTCATGATTTCTTCGGGCGCGCGCCCTGTCTGGGCGCAGAAATCCTCGGCCGTGGTAAGGATGCGCCGAAAGGACCGCAGGTAGTGGGCATAGACGTGGATCGTTCGACGCTGCATTGTTAGCCTCCGCTAACAACAGGGATAACGCAGCAAAATCAAAGATCAACACCTTAGGCATTTCGCCAGTTGCGCAGACAGAACGGCTGAAACTCAGGCGATGCACGCCTGAGTTGTGGTTGTTTCCGAGGCTTGACCAATGGTCAGGCCGCGCGTGCCGCCTGCTCGGCATCCCGCGCCATGGTAGCCGCGGCAGCGGGCCGCGCGTTGCAGCGTTCCACCCACGCGTGAATGGTCGGATAGCCCTCAAGAAGCGACGGCAGCCAGCCAAAAGGCGACGAACACAGGATATCCGCCGCTGAATAACGCTCGCCCAGCAGCCACGGCCCTTGCTCGAGCACCTCGGTCAACCGCGCCATCATTGTATCGAAATCGCGCAATGCCGCGTCGAAGTAGGGATGCGACAGGCCCGACATTTTCAACAGAATGACCGGCTCCATCACCCCTTGGTAATACGACAGCCACGACAGATATGCCCCGCGCCCGGCCTCGCCCGCCAGCGGCCCCATTCCGGCTTTGGGGAACTTGTCGGTCAGATAGAGCATGATCGCGCCGCGCTCGTGCACGTTCTCGTCGCCGTCGGTCAGATAGGGCACCTTGCCTTCGGGATGCGGGTTAGCCGTGTCACGCCCGCCTTTGCCATTCAGCCGCGGGATGCTCACGTCGCGGATCTCGATCTCGGCCCCGAGTTCGTTGACCAGCGTGACAAGCGCCGACGAGCGGGTGTGATAAGCGTGGAACAGAGTCGTCATGGGTTCGTCCTTTGGTTTTCGATGTCGTCGGTATAGGGTCCGCCTCCTGACAGTTTGCGGCAGGAAGTCTCATGGCCAGAATCGACCGATTGATGCGTCTGATGGATGCGCTGCGCCGCTTGCCGCAGCCGGTGACCGCTGCCCGGCTGGCTGCCGAGACCGACGTGTCCGAGCGCCAGCTCTACCGCGACATTGCCACGCTCAGGGCCGGGGGTGCGTTGATCGACGGGGCAGCGGGGCTGGGCTACACGCTGACCGAAGACCCCGCCTTGCCGCCGCAAAGCTTCTCACGGCTGGAGATCGAGGCGCTGGTTCTGGCCATGGGCGGACTGGCTCAGATGGGCGACGCGGCGCTGGTCGAAGCCGGGCGCAACGCCGTGGCGCGCATCGTCGCGACCCTGCCCGACCGGCAGGGGCGGCAAGCGATGCACCCGGTTTTGCACGCGTGGTATCCCCCGGACCCGCGCCCGCCGGTCACTGTGGACCTGAGCCTGCTCAGACAGGCATGCTGGGACGAAACCAGCCTGCGCATCACCTACCGCGACATGCAGGACCGGCTGACCGAGCGCGAGGTCTGGCCGCTGTCGCTGTCTTACAGCGAGCGCACGTTCATGCTGCTGGCCATGTGCCGGCTGCGGATGGATTTCCGCGTGTTCCACGTCAACCGGATCGAACGGGTCGAGCCGGGCGGCGAGAGTTTCCGCCCGCGCCGCGTGGCCCTGATGCGCGAATACAGGGCCACGTGGACGAGCCGTCAGGCTGCGACCAGCCCGCGCCCCTTGAGCAAGGCCTCGACCCCCGGCATCGCGCCGCGGAATTTGAGGTAGAGCGTTTCGGCATCGTCGGAACCGCCTGCCGAAAGGATAAATTCCTCCAGCTTTTTCGCGGTTTCGGGGTCAAACGGACTGCCCGCTTCCTCGAAAGCCTGAAACGCGTCGGCGTCCATCACTTCGGACCACATGTAGCTGTAATAGCCGCTGGAATACCCGTCGCCCGAGAAGACATGCGCGAAATGCGGCGTGGCGTGGCGCATGCGGATGGCGTGCGGCAGGCCGATGGATTCCAGAATCTGCGCCTGTTTCTGCATCGTATCGGCGGGCGGCGCGCCGTCATGGAACTCAAGATCCACCAGCGCCGAGGCGACAAACTCCACCGTGGCAAAGCCTTGATCCCAGGTCGCCGCCCCCTTGAGCTTTTCGCGCAGCTCGGCGGGCATCGGCTCGCCGGTTTGCCAGTGCTTTGCGTGGGTCTCGATCACCTCGGGAACTTCCAGCCAGTGTTCGAACAGCTGGCTGGGCAGTTCGACAAAATCGCGCGCAACCGAGGTGCCGGAAATGAATTTGTAACCCACGTCGGTCAACATGCCGTGCAGCGCGTGGCCGAATTCATGGAACAGGGTACGCGCGTCGTCCCAGGACAACAAAGCGGGGTCGCCCTTTGCGAAGTTGCAGATATTGACCACCACGGGCCGCGTTTCGCCGCCCAGCTTGCTCTGATCGCGGAAGGTGGACATCCACGCGCCCGAGCGTTTGGACGCGCGCGCGAAATAGTCGCCGATGAACACCGCCATGTGGCGGCCATCGCGGGTGACATCCCAGGCGCGGGCGTCGGGGTGGTAGAGCGGGACGTCAAGCGGCGTGAAGCTCAGGCCGAAGAGGCGGTGCGCCACATCAAAGGCGGCCTCGATCATCGCGTCGAGCGACAGATAGGGTTTGAGCGCGGCTTCGTCGAAATCGTGCAGGGCCAAGCGGCGCTTTTCCGAGTAATAGCGCCAGTCCCAGGGTTCCAGCGGGCCGGTGAAGCCGTCGGCGTGCAGCTGAGCCTCCATCGCGGCGGCGTCTTCCAGTGCCTTGGCGCGCGCGGGTTCCCAAACGCGCATCAACAGGTCGCGCACCTTGTCCGGTGAGCCGGCCATTTCCGGCTCGAGCTTGTAGGCGGCGAAATTGTCGTAGCCCAGCAGCGTCGAGCGCTCATGGCGCAGGGCCAGCGTCTCGGCGGCGATGCCGCGGTTGTCGGTCTCACCGCCGTTGGCACCGCGCGCCACCCAGGCCTCATACGCCTTTTCGCGCAGATCGCGGCGGGTGGAGTATTGCAGGAAGGGCACGATCAACGAGCGGTTCAGCGTCACCACATGGCCGTCGAGGCCCCGCTCTTTGGCCGCCCCGGCGGCGGTGTTGATGGCGAAATCGGGCAGGCCGGACAGATCGTCGAGCGGCATGAACCAGTCACGCTCGTCGGCCAGCAGGTTCTGGGTGAACTGCGTGCCCAGACTGGCCAGACGCGATTTCACCGCCGCCATGCGCTTGGAGCCGTCCGCATCCAGCGCCGCACCGGCGCGGACAAACATGCGGTGATAGAGCATCAGAACGCGCTCCTGCTCGGCGCTCAGGCCCAGCGTATCGCGGGCCTCCCACAGAGCGGCGACGCGGGCGAAAAGCGCGGCGTTCGAGGTGATCTCGCTGGAATAGGCCGAAAGCTTGGGGGCCAGATCACGCTGCAGGGCCTCGCGCGCCGGATTGGAATCCGACCCGGAGAGATTGAAGAACACGCCGCCGACCTTGTCGAGCGTGGCATCGGCCTGCTCGAGCGCCTCGATCGTATTGGCGAATGTCGCGGGTTCGGGGTTGGAGGCGATCGCGGCAATGGCGGCGCGGCCCTCGGTCAGGGCGACCTCAAAGGCGGGGGCGAAATCTTCATCGCGGATCGCGTCGAAGGGCGGCAGGCCGAACGGGCCTGTCCAGTCGGAAAGAAGGGGATTGGTCATGGGACGCCTGCGCTGAGAAAAGTTTGCGCAAGCCTACCCCTGTCGCCGGGTGGGCGAAAGGCGGGGCGGATCACAAATCCACCGCCCCACCGGTCTGATGAGCTCAGCCGCCGAGGAAATCGCGTTTGCCGATCTCAAGCCCGTTGCTGCGCAGGATCGCGTAGGCGGTGGTCATGTGGAAATAGAAGTTGGGCACCGCGTAACCGTGCAGATACTGCGCGGCCGGGAAGCTCAGCTCACGCGGACCGGCTTTAACGGTGATGGTCAGCGCATCGGCCCCGTCAAACGCATCGGCGGGCAGCGATTGCAGGAACTCAAGCGTCATGGCGACACGCGCGCGCAGGTCGGTGAGGGTGCATTCGGCGTCGGCATAGACTGGCACATCGACCCCGGCCAGCCGCGCACCCGCGCCTTTGGCATGGTCGCAGGCGATGGCGATCTGACGCCAGAAGGGCAGCATATCCGCGGTCAGGCGCAGATTGGGGATAACCTCGGGCTTGAGGGTCTTGGCGGTCTGCCAGTCCTCGGCCTTGGCCAGAATGGCCGACAGGGCGGTGAGGGAATGGATGAAAAACGGGGTCGGATTGAGCACGGTGGGCCTCCTGTTGCGCGCGGCGCGAGGAGGCCCTTTCCGGCGACAAACCGCAAGGGGTATCAGACGCCCAGACACCAGCGCAGGATGGCTTTCTGGGCGTGCAGGCGGTTCTCGGCCTCGTCCCAGATCACCGATTGCGGGCCGTCCATAACGGCGCTGGTCACTTCGTCTTCGCGGTGCGCGGGCAGGCAGTGCATGAACAGCGCGTCGGGCTTGGCGGCGGCCATCAGGCGTTCGTTCACCTGATAGGGGCGCAGCTGGTTGTGGCGGCGTTCCTTGGTCGACTGGCTGTCATGCATCGACACCCAGGTGTCGGCGACGACCAGATCCGCGCCCTGCACGGCTTCCATCGGATCGCGGATGATCTGCACGTCCGAGCCTTTGTCACGCGCGAAGCGGACCCATTCGTTTTCAGGGTCCAGCGGCGGCGGGCCCGAGAAGGTCAGATCGAACCCGAATTGCCCGGCGGCATGCAGGAAGCTGGCGCAGACATTGTTACCATCGCCGACCCAGACGACCTTCTTGCCCTTAATCGGCCCGCGATGTTCCTCGAACGTCAGGACATCGGCCATGATCTGGCAAGGGTGGGTGCGGTCAGTCAACCCGTTGATCACCGGGACATCGGCGTATTCGGCCATCTCCTGAATCACCGATTCATCGAAGGTGCGCAGCATGATCAGGTCGACATAACGTGACAGAACGCGGGCGGTGTCGGCGATGGTCTCGCCGTGGCCCAGCTGCATTTCGCTGCCCGACAGGATCATCGTCTGCCCGCCCATCTGGCGCACGCCAACGTCAAAGCTGACGCGCGTCCGGGTCGAGGGTTTCTCGAAGATCAGCGCGACCATGCGGCCCTTGAGGGGCTGGTCATCGTCGGGCTCGGCCTTGAAGCGGCCCTTGCGCGCGGCCTTCATGGCGGCGGCGCTGTCAATCATGCCGCGCAATTCGGGCGCGGCGGTGGTGTGGATGTCGAGAAAATGGTTCATGCTAAGCGTCTTTCCGAGGCCGGGGTGAGGGGGCCAGCCCCTCTGGCCGTTCCGGCCATTCACCCCCGGCGTATTTGAGGCAAGATGAATTACTTGGCCTCGTAAGCGGTTGCGGCGGTATCGAGACGGGTCATGGCCTCGGCGATGTCTTCATCGGGGATGTTGAGCGGCGGCAGGATACGCAGCACGTTATCGGCAGCCGGAACCACCAGCACCCCGGCATCGCGCGCGGCGACGGCGAGGTCACCGGCGGGGGCCTTGCACTTGATCCCAAGGATCAGCCCGGCACCGCGCACGGTCTCGAAGCTGTCGGGGTGGGCGGCGACGAGGCCTTCGAGCTTTTGGCGCAGAAGGCCGGCCTTACGGTTGACCTCGGCCAGAAAAGCCGGGTCCGAGACGATCTGCGTGACCTTGAGGCCCACGGCGCAAGCCAGCGGGTTGCCGCCATAGGTGGACCCGTGCGTGCCCGCGACCATGCCCGCCGCAGCGCTTTCGGTGGCGAGCACGGCACCCAGCGGGAAGCCGCCGCCGATGCCCTTGGCGACCATCATCACATCGGGTGTGACGCCCGCCCATTCATGGGCGAAGAGCTTGCCGGTCCGGCCCATGCCGCATTGCACCTCGTCGAATACCAGCAGCGCGCCGGTCTTGTCGCAAGCCTCGCGCAGAATGCGAAGCTCGGTCTCGGACAGCGGGCGGATGCCACCTTCGCCCTGAATCGGCTCGACCAGAACGGCGGCGACGGTGTCATCCATGGCGGCGGCAAAGGCCTCCATGTCGCCCCAGGGAAGTTGCTTGAAGCCGGGCATCAGCGGGCCGAAGCCCTTGACCATCTTTTCCGACCCGGCAGCGGCAATCGCGGCGGTCGAGCGGCCGTGGAAAGCGCCCTCGAAGGTCAGGATCGTCGCGCGCGGCGTGCCTTTGTCGTACCAGTATTTGCGCACCATCTTGACCGCCAGTTCCAGCGTCTCGGTGCCCGAGTTGGTGAAAAACACCGTGTCGGCAAAGGTCTGGTCGACCAGCAGATCGGCCAGCGCCTGTTGCTGCGGGATGGTGTAGAGGTTCGACACATGCCACAGGTTTTGCGCCTGCTCGGTCAGGGTCGCTACCAGCTCAGGGTTGGCATGGCCCAGTGCATTCACCGCAATGCCTGCCCCCAGATCGAGGAATCGGCGCCCGTCTGCTTCAATGAGCCAAGAGCCTTCGCCCTTCACAAAAGACAGGGGCGCGCGGTTATAGGTGGGCAGAACGGTGGTGATCATGGGAAAGACCCTTAAAAGCGAAGGCCCATTCGTGCCGAAGGCAACGGGCCAAGTCAATGCAGGTTCAGGCGGGGGTGGATATGTCGCACGGCTAGCAGCCGCGCGGACATGGGTGATCAGACGCTAAAGCGTCGGCGTCGCAGAGCAGCAGAGGCGAAGCATGTGATCATGGCACGCTCATAGCGTGGCAATGGCGCTGTGTCGAGTCGTCATGAGGCGCGGCGACATGCCGCCGTGCCCCCACCGGTCAGCCGGGGCAGAATGCGTCTTCGTTCGGCGCTCAGGCTTTCAGCGCACTTGCCCAAGATCGAAGCATTCACTATCCCTGATATTTCCTTACCGGACGACCCGATGCCCCAGTGCCCCCCTCTCACTGCCGTGCCCCTGACCACCTCTGTCCGAGGGCTGGCTCAGGCATGATCAGGTGGCTGCACCTTGGGCTTTTTGCCTTGATGCTGCCGCTGGCCGCCTGTTTCGAGACGGAACCCCTGACGCAAGCCGCCACACGCGGGTTGCTGCCCGCCGCAGGCCCCAGTTCCGTACAGGTCTTGCGAGACTCGGTGACGGTCACGGGTCCGGCGGGGTACTGCGTGGATGTCGAAGCGACCAGCGAGAGTGACATCGAGGCCTTCGTGCTGCTGGTCCGCTGCCGCAATACGCTACGGGCCTCGCCGGTGCTCAGCGCGACGATCACCGGGCTGGAATCGGACGGCAACCCCGACAGCCTGCGCCGTCTGACCACCTTCCTGCAGTCCATGCCGGGCCGCGCGCAGCTCAGCCGTTCGGGCGATCCGTCGGATGTCACGGTCGAGGCCGCGAGCTTTGCCGATGGCGTGATCTGGCTGCTGATCCATGACAATGGCAATCCCAGCGCCTTTGACGAGACCTATTGGCGCGCAATCCTGCCGGTTGCGGGACGGATCATCACCCTGTCGGTGCTGGCCGCCGCCGATCACCCGTTCGAGCGCGACAGCGGGCTGGCCATTCTGCGCAACTTTGTGATGCGGATGCGGACGCAGAACGCCGCGCAATAGGCCTCAGGCCAGCAGCACAATCGCCACGATCGACACCGACAACAGCGCGATCCCTGCCAGTTCCACCGCCTTGGGCCGCTCGCGGAACACCAGCGCCGAGATGGCGATGGAGAACAACAGCTCGACCTGCCCGACGCTGCGCACATAGGCGGCGTTTTGCAGGGCGAAGGCGGTGAACCAGCCCAGACTGCCCAGCACGCCGGTCACGCCGACCGGCAGCGTCGAGCGCCAGGTGGACAGCACGCGGCTCATCTCGCCCGGTTCGCGCCAGCGAAGCCAGAGCCCCATCGCGATGACCTGAAACGTGGTGACCATGGCCAGCGCGGCGGTGGCGCGGAACAGGGCGTCAGGGTTGGCAATTTCCAGCGTCGCGCCGCGATAGCCCAGCGCCGACAGGCCGAACAACGCCCCCGCCGCGATACCCAAGACCGTGGCGCGGTTCAGTACCTTGCCGCTGCGCCAGCCTTGTGGCGGGCGCGAGATCAGCACGACACCGGCGGTGCCGATGATGATCGCGACAAGGCCGATGGCCGAGACGCCCTCGCCCAGCACCAGTGCGGAAAAGGCGGCCAGCTGGATCGTCTCGGTCTTGGTAAAGGCGATGCCGACGGCGAAGCTGCGTTCGGAAAACAGCGAGACGGTGCAGAAGGTGGCGATGATCTGCCCCATGCCCCCGAGCACCGCAAAGGCCCAGAAGCGCGCCGACAGGGGCGGCAGCGCGGTCTGGTGCCAGAGCATCAGGGCGATCAGGCCGCTGGCAGCGAGGGGTGCGGCGAAGAGGAAGCGCGAAAACGTCGCGCCGCCTGTCGACAGGCCCAGCCCCTTGAGGCGTTTTTGCAGCATGAAGCGCAGGGTCTGCACCCCGGCGGCGACGATGGTGATGAGAACCCAGGCTTCCATCCCGCCTGTGTCGCGCCGGGCAGGGCCGAGCGCAAGGGCAGTTGGTCAGAGACGGGCGAGCAGTTCGGCCTTTTTCGTCTCGTATTCGGTCTGGCTCAGGATGCCCTTTTCGAACAGCCCCGCCAGACGCTCGATGCGGCTGAAGATCTGGTCGTCGCTCATCGACTCGGGCTGTGTAGTGGGCGCTGACGGCGCCGGGCTTTGCGCGGGGGCGGGCGTCGGCTCCCAGCGTTGCTGAGGGGCCTCGGCAACGGGGTCCGCAACAGGCGTCGCCGCGCCGTCGACCACGCGCAGTTGCGGCACGTCGATCAGGCCGTACTGGCTGTTGAACGACAGGCTCTGCCCGCCGCTCTGCGCCTGACCGAAGCCGCTGATCTGGTGATCGCCGGTGTCATAGAGGGTCATCGTGCCAGCAACATCAATCGCCAGCCGCCGCGCCTGCGGGAACCACGCATAGCGCATGTCGTTCTGGGTGCCGACCGAGGCGGGCTGGCCCAGCTCGGACGGCCAGCTGTTGCCGGCAGGCTGCACATACAGGCTGACGCCCGGCGTGCCATAGTTCCCGCCCTGCGACTGGGTCTGCGACGAGGTCGGCGCGCCAAAGATCGCATGATCGCGCACGATGCCCGACAGCTCGGAACACAGCGCATCGACCCGCGCTTTCAGCCCGTTGTTGAACATGTCGCCGACCATGGTCATGCCGCCCAGCGACCATTGCCCCATGCCGCCCAGCTCGGGGCAGTTGAACTGCGCCTGCGTGCCGTGACCGGCGGCGACGGCATAGAGCATGTGCTCGACCGCAGCCTCGCTCAGCCCGTGCCGCGCGGCAATCGACGCCACCAGAGAGCGGCCTTCCTGAGTCAGTTGTGCCACGATCCGAGTCCCTTGCGTGTGCGTTATCGTTCAGCCCTATCACCACAGCAGGCTAACCGATACCCGCGCCGGGGCCATAGCGTGCAGGCGTTTTTGGCGGGGCGTCTTCTTGGGGCAGGGGCCTGACGCAAGGTTTCGGATGACAATCCGCCGCACGCCGATACGGTAGCGCCAAATCGCCAGACCGGAGGAGTGCCGATGTCCAGCCCCTATCCCCACATGCTTGCCCCGCTTGATCTGGGCTTCACCACGCTCAAGAACCGGGTGTTGATGGGGTCCATGCATTCGGGCCTTGAGGAACGCGGCGACTGGCAGCGGGTGGCGACCTATTACGCCGAGCGCGCGCGCGGCGGGGTCAGCCTGATCGTGACCGGCGGCATGGCTCCCAACCCTGAGGGCGGCGTGTTTCCGGGGGCAGCGGGCCTCTATACGCCGCAGGACATCGCCAACCACAAGGTTGTCACCGACGCCGTGCATGCCGAGGGCGGCAAGATCGCCATGCAGATCCTGCATGCGGGGCGTTATGCGTATGGGCCCGAATGCGTCAGCTCCTCACCGATCAAATCCCCGATCAGCCCCTTTCCGCCCAAGGAACTGGACGAAGAGGGGATCGAGAAACAGATCGCCGATTTCGCCACCGCCGCTGTCCGCGCGCGCGAGGCCGGGTATGATGGCGTCGAGGTGATGGGGTCCGAGGGCTATTTCCTCAACCAGTTCCTGTGCCTTCACGTCAACCAGCGCACGGACCGCTGGGGCGGCAGCTATGAGAACCGGATGCGCCTGCCGGTCGAGGTGGTCAAGCGCGTGCGCGAGGCTGTCGGGCCGGATTTCATCATTATCTACCGGATCTCGCTGCTGGATCTGGTGCCCAACGGGCAGACTTTCGATCAGATCATCCAGCTGGCCAAGGCAATCGAGGCCGCAGGCGCGACGATCCTGAACACCGGCATCGGCTGGCACGAGGCCCGCGTACCGACCATCGCCACCAGCGTGCCGCGCGCAGGGTTTGCCTGGGTTACGAAGAAGCTGATGGGGCATGTCGGCATTCCGATCATCACCTCGAACCGGATCAACACCCCCGACACCGCCGAGGAAGTGCTGGCGGGCGGCAGTGCCGACATGGTCTCGATGGCGCGGCCGTTTCTGGCCGATGCCGATTTCGTCGCCAAGGCGGCGGCGGGCAAGGCCGAGACCATCGCGCCCTGCATCGGATGCAATCAGGCCTGTCTGGACCATACGTTCAGCGGCAAGATCTCGACCTGTCTGGTCAACCCGCGCGCCTGCCATGAGACCGAGCTGAATTACGAGCCGACAGCGGCGGCAAAGACCGTCGCCGTGATCGGCGCAGGCCCCGCCGGGCTGATGGCGGCGCTGGTGGCGGATCAGCGCGGGCACAAGGTGACGCTGTTCGAGAAAGACGCGCAGCTGGGCGGTCAGCTGAACATGGCGCGGGTGATTCCGGGGAAAGAGGAATTCCACGGGCTGGTCGGCTGGTTTGAAACGATGGTCGCGGCCTCGGGTATCGACCTGAAACTGGGGGTTGAGGCCTCGGTCGAGGCATTAGCCGGGTTCGACGAGGTGATCATCGCCACCGGAGTCTCGCCGCGCGATGCGGGTATTCCGGGCGACGACGGCGCCAATGTACTCAGCTACATCGACGTGCTGCGCGGCAAGGCCCCGGTTGGTGACCGCGTGGCGATTGTCGGCGCGGGCGGCATCGGTTTTGACGTGGCCGAATATGTCACGCATCAGGGCGTCTCGCCGACGCTGGACGCCGAAGAGTGGCGCAAAGAATGGGGCGTGGGCGATCCGTCCGAGGTGCCGGGCGGGTTGCTGCAGCCCGACGCCCCCGCCCCGGCCCGCGCCGTGACGCTGCTGCAGCGCAAGGCCGAGAAGCCGGGCAAGCGGCTGGGCAAGACGACCGGCTGGATCCACCGCGCCAGTCTGGCGGCGCGCGACGTCAAGATGGTCGGCGGCGTGACCTACGACCAGATCACGCCCGAGGGCATCGTTCTGGGCGGCGACAAGGGCCCGCAGCTGCTGGCGGTGGACACGGTGGTAATGTGCGCGGGTCAGGTGCCCAACCGCGCGCTGGCCGATGCGCTGGAGGCCGCTGGCACCACGGTGCATGTCATCGGCGGTGCCGATGTCGCGGCGGAACTCGACGCCAAGCGCGCGATTGATCAGGGCGCGCGGCTGGCCGCTGCGCTGTAAGTGATCTTCGCCGCCGTCCTTGCCGGTCTGGTGCCCAGCTTTCTGTTGGTGGGCTTGGGCGGGCTGGTGCGGCGGCGGCTGTCGGAAAATGCCTGGACCGGGCTGGACCGGCTGAATTTCGAACTGCTGTTTCCGGCGTTGCTGTTCACCGCCGCCGCTGCCCGCCCGATGGATCTGGCGCGGGTGGCGGTGATCGGACCGGCGGTCTGGGCAATCCTGACGCTGGGGCTGGTCGCGGGCTTTGCCGCGCGGCGGTTCGGACCTGAGAGCTTTCTGGACTTCGCCGGGGCATGGCAGACCGCGTGGCGCTTCAACACCGCGATGGGGTTTGTCGCGGTTTCGACGCTCAGCCACGCCGACGCCGCCATGATGGCTGTGGTTGCGGGCATGGCCGTGCCGCTGGCGAATATCTTCGCCGTCTCGGCCCTGTCGCGGGGCGGCAATCTGGGGCTCTGGGCAACGGTGAAGCGGGTGGTGCTGAACCCGTTCCTGCTTGCCTCGGTCGCCGGGGTCATGGTGGGGATCAGCGGCTGGATGCCGCCTGCCCTGCTGATGGCCCCGCTGGTGCTGCTGGCGCAAGCGGCGATCCCGGTGGCGCTGCTGTCGATTGGTGCTACGATGGACTGGCGGGCGCTGGCGCGGATGGATGCGTTCAGCGGGGTGTTGGTGGGGGTCAAGCTGGTGCTGCTGCCCGCCGTCACCTTTGCCACTTGCCGCGCAGTCGGGGCCGACCCGGCGCTGACGCAAATCCTGACGATGTTCGCCGCCCTGCCCACCGCATCGGCGGCGCATGTGCTGGCGGCGGGATTCGGCGCGGACCGGATGCTGACCGCGACTGTCGTCGCACAGTCGACATTACTGGCCGCGATCAGCCTGCCATTGTGGATCACCGCTGTCCAATCCGCCCTCTGAGCGCCGCATTAATGCCAAGAAATCGAAACGATCCAAGCATTTATCCGCGATTGAATCGAGAAATGGCACAACTGTCCCATGAAAACCCAAGGTACGCCCATTTGGCGCCGCAATTGGGAGGTGTAACGGAAACATCGAAACAGTGGGCACAGGTGTAGCATGGACCGTCTGACCGAAATGGAAGCTTTTGCTACGGTGGTCGACCAAGGCGGGTTTACCGACGCGGCGCGCAAGATGGGGATTTCCAAATCCGCCGTCTCAAAGCACGTCTCTTCGCTGGAAGCCCGGCTGGGCGCGCGCCTGCTGAACCGCACGACGCGCCGAGTCAGCCCCACCGAGATTGGCCTCGTATACTATGACCGCGCCCGCCGCGTGCTGAATGACGCAGGCGAAGCGGACAGCATTGTCACCGCCATGCAGTCGGCCCCCTCGGGCGTGCTGCGGATGTCGGTTGCCACCGATTTCGGCGTGGGTTTGCTGTCGCCGATCCTGGATGAATTTCTGTCGGAATATCCTGAAATCAGCGTCAACATGGTGCTCAAGAACCGCTATGTCGAGCTGATCTCGGAAGGGTTCGACATGTCGATCCGCGTCGGCGAGATGGAAGACAGCTCGCTGCGCGCCCGCAAGATTACGGAAACGGCGCAGCGCCTGATCGCCTCGCCGCGCTATATTCAGGAGCATGGTCGCCCGGCCAAGATCGACGATCTGAACGAGCATCGCCTGCTGCATTATTCGAATCAATCCAGCGCGAACGTCTGGCGCATCACCGCGGCCTCGGGTGAGGTGCGGCAGGTGCGCGGCAATGGCTGGCTGACGGTCAATGACGGCCACTCGCTGCTCAACGCGGCGGTCAAGGGGCTGGGCATCGCCTATCTGCCGAGCTTTCTGTACCATGACGCGATGGCGCAAGGGCTGGTTGAGGATGTGATCCCCGAGCTGCCGCAGACCACGCTGGGCATCTACGCGGTCTACCCGCCGGGGCGCTTCACGCAGCCCAAAGTTCGCGCGTTCATCGACTTTCTGGTCGACCAATTCGCTGAAAAAGGCCCTGAAATCTGGTGACTTCCCTGCTCTGACCGTTCCCTCCGGTCAGATCCTTAGACTGGCCGGCCCTTCGTGGCCGGCCATTTTTCTTATGCGCGGTTACTTCGAGCCGCCCTTGCTGCCGCCCGTCGGCAGGCCCGAGGTCACCCGGCTTTCTTCGCTGTTGCCGCCGCTGCCTGCAGGCTTTTTCGCGCCGCCCGGCAGCACACCGCTGGCCGATCCCTTGCCGCTGCTTGGTACACCTTTGGTCATAATGTCTCTCCTGAATGGCTCTGGCTGAACCCCGCGCGAGCGCGGGTTCCGATACGATACCGCAAGCGGTGTTTTCGTCAAAACCTAAGCGTTGCGCAGGATCGCGTCCCAGGCGGACTGAAGCTGGGCGGGGTCAAAACGATCCGCCAGACCGACCGCGACCGCCCGCCCCTGCCCCTTCGGCGGCGGGGCCGGGCGACGGTCGGACTGCACCCCCGCGCGGTGAAAGCTGCACCAGCTGCCATCGGTCAGCGGCATCAGACCCTTGAGGCGATACAGGCCGGGGATCGGCGCTTTGATCAGCGCATCCAGCGCCGCCGGGTCGGCAAGGCCGTCACCGCTATACACCCAGCCGCGATATTCGGCCCCGTGGTCGTGGTGATGACCATGGGCGTGCGGCTCATCCCGCCGCAGACGCAGCGCAAGCGGTTCGAGCAGCATCTCGGCCGGCACGCGGCCATAATCGGCGACCAGCCGCACGGCTTCGGGGGCGAGTTCCGCCAACGTGGCGCGCAGCTGTTTCAGCGCACCTTGCGGGGCGATGTCGGATTTGGTGACCAGCACCAGACCCGCCGTGGCGATTTGATTGCGCAGGGTTTCCCCCAGAAACGCGTCGGCCAGCGAGGCACCGAAATTCACCGCATCCACCACGACGACGACGCCCTGCAACGTCAGGTCCGGCTCGGCCAGCGCGACCTGCCCCACCTTGAACGGATCAGCCACGCCCGAGGTCTCGATCACCAGATGCTCGGGCCGCGGATCAAGCCGCAGGATGCGGTCGATCGCGTCATAGAAGTCATCGCCAATGGTGCAGCACATGCAGCCGTTCGACAGTGCCAGCGTATCGCCCGAGCGGTTTTCGATGAGATCGGCATCCAGCGCGATCTCACCGAAATCATTGACCAGAACGCAGATCCGCAACCCGTGGCTGTCGGACAGCAAATGGTTGAGCACCGTGGTCTTGCCCGCGCCCAGATAGCCCGCGATCAGCGTGACGGGGATCGGGCTCATTTCACGAACACGCGCCCGCCCTGCACGGTCCCCAGCACCGGAATATCGCGCAGCGCCTCGGGGGCCAGCGACAGCGGGTCATCGCCCAGCACGGCGAAATCCGCGGCTTTGCCGGGAGTGATCGAACCGACCTCGCGGTCCAGTTTCAACGTGCGCGCGGCGCCCAGCGTGATGGCATGCAGCGCCTCCATCACCGAAAGGCGCTGGTTCGCCCCCAGCACCCGGCCCTTGGGCGTGATGCGGTTGACGGCGCACCACGCGACATGCAGCGGGCCCAGCGGCGTGACCGGGCTGTCCGAGTGGATCGCCAGCGTCACGCCATTATCCAGCGCCGAGCGGCAGGCGTTCATGCGGGCAGCGCGGTCGGGACCGACGGTGAATTCGGCATGCGCATCGCCGTAATACCACAGGTGGTTGGCGAACAGGTTCACACAGACGCCCAGCCGGGCGGCACGGTAGAACTGATCCTCACCGGCCATCTGGCAATGCTGCAGCGTGTGGCGGCTGTCGCCGGTGGGGTGCTCCCACATCGCCTCTTCAAAGCAATCGAGGATGAAATCGCTGGCCTCGTCACCATTGGTGTGAACCTGCATGTTCAGGCCCGAGGCATGCAGCGTCTTCACCAGTTCCTTCAGCCGTGCGGGTTCGAGGTTCCACAGCCCGTTGGGCTGCCCGCCGATATAGCCCGGCCATTTCACCCGCGCGGTGAAGCCCTGGATCGAGCCATCGGTCATCACCTTGCAGATGCCCATGCGCAGCATGTCGGTCGATTTCGCGCGCAGCTCCAGCGCGCGGGCGGCGGCGGCTTTCGGCTCCAACCCGATCACGCCCAGCGCCGGGACCAGCCGCAGCGGATAATCCTTGCGCCCGGTCACGTCGAGCAGGGTGGCCACATCGTCATCGGCCAGATCCGCCATCAGGTCGGTCGCGGTGGTCACACCGGTCTGCACGGCGGCCTTGCCGTATTGCACAATGGCATGCTCACCCTTGGAGATATCGCGGATCGCCATGTTCAGGCGGCGCATCACCGGGAACATCGCGCCCATTTCCTGCAGCTCGCCCATCAGCGAGCCATCGGGCAGGCGCACGACACCCTCGGCGTTGGTGTCAGGGCCATAGCCGGCCATCTCAAGCGCCTTGGAGTTGACCGTCATCAGGTGGAAACTCTGGTGCATCACCGCAATCGGCACCTCGGCCGAGGCTTGGTCCAGATGATGCCGGTTCAGCCGGTCGCCGGCAAAGAACAGCGGATCAAAGCCCCAGCAGACCAGCGGCTGACCAGCGGGCAGCTTGGCGATGGCCCCCTTCATCCGGTCGATCATGTCATCGACCGTATGCACACCGGGCCACAGATTGCCGTCAGGATCGGTCCGATCCACGTTGCCGCAATAGAGATAGGTCCACAGCGCGCCGGTCATCATGTGGCTGTGCGCCTCGACGAAACCGGGCAGCAGAACCTGATCGCGGAACCGCTCATCCAGCCGCGCACCGCCCCAGACCTCGGCAATCTCAGGACCACCGACGGCCAGAATGCGCCCGTCGCGCACGGCAACATGGGTGGCGTAGGGCTGTGTCGGCTCCATGGTGATGATGCGGCGGGCGGCGTAGAGGATTGTTTCGGCCATGATGTTCCCGGTTCTGCGCCCGGATCAGGCCGGGCTTTTTTGACGATGCGGTGTTTTTGAGCAGCGCAGCAAGCGGGTTGCCGTTACTGCTGACACCCTGCGCCCAGAATGCCGCAGCATGGCAGCCACCCTAGCGCCAGATTTCGGAAAGCATAGATCCAGAGGGACTTTAGTCTTGATCGGTTTGAGCACGCTTTCATACTCGCGTCACAACGACCGGAAAACCGGCAGGTCGAAAAGATACACCTCTTTCAACTGGGAGACATGACATGCGTCTGACTCGGAGAACCTTCGTCGGCACCAGCGCCTCGCTGATGGCGCTTGGCCTTGGGCCGGTTTCGGCACAAGAGCGGCGGGGCGGCCAACTGGTGATCGTCACCGGCGAAAACCCGCGCCACCTGAACCCTGCCGTGCAATCGGGCGTGGCCACCGCCATTCCCGGAACGCAGATTTTCGCCTCGCCATTGCGCGTGGACGAGAACTGGGATCTGCACCCCTATCTGGCCGAAAGCTGGGCGCTGGCCGAGGATGGCCTGAGCCTGACGCTGAACCTTGTGTCGAACGCCAAGTTCCACGATGGCATGCCCGTCACCTCCGAGGACGTCGCCTTTTCGATCATGACGATCAAGGCGAACCACCCGTTCCAGACCATGTTCGGCCCGGTCGAGTCGGTCGAGACCCCCGACGCCACCACCGCTATCATCCGCCTGTCGCAGCCGCACCCGGCCTTGCTGCTGGCGCTGACCGGCGCGCTCTGCCCGATCCTGCCCAAGCACGTCTATGATGACGGCCAAGAAATGCCGACGCACCCGGCCAACAACGCACCCATCGGCTCGGGCCCGTTCAAGCTGGCCGAGTATCGCCCCGGCGAACAGATCACCCTGCAGCGCTTTGACGAGTTCTTCATCGAAGGCCGCCCCTATCTGGACGAGATCATCATCCGCATCGTGCGCGATGCCTCGTCGGTCACGCTGTCGCTGGAATCCGGTGAGGCTGACGCCGGGATGATCACCGACTCGACCGCGATCTCGCGCCTGTCGGCGACGGATGGTCTGATGGTCACCCCGCGCGGGTTTGAGGGGATCGGCCCGATTCAGTGGCTGGCCTTCAACACCCGCGTCGCGCCACTGGACGACATGCGCGTGCGTCAGGCGATTGCCTATGCGATGGACCGCGACTTTATCCTGAACGCGCTGATGCGTGGCGTGGCCTCCAGCCAGAAAGGGCCGATCATCGAATCGAGCCCGTTCTTCAACCCCGACATGCCCAGCTACAATCTTGATCTGGACCGCGCCAACGCGCTGCTGGATGAAGCCGGGCATCCGCGCGGCGCCGATGGCACGCGCTTTACCCTGACGATGGAGACGATCCCGGGCCGCGACTCGGCCACCGGCAATATCCCCGAATACCTGCGCTCGCAGCTGCGCGAAGTGGGGATTGAGGTCGAACTGCGCGCCTCGCCCGACTTCCCGACATGGGCGGGCCGTCTGGCCTCGGGCGATTTCATGATGTCGATGGATATCGTGTTCAACTGGGGCGATCCGGTGATCGGGGTGCACCGCACCTATCTGAGCACCAACATCCGCCCGGTGATCTGGTCCAACACCCAAGGCTATGCCAACCCCGAAGTCGACGATCTGCTGGAACGCGCCGGGCGCGAGACCAACTTCGAAGAGCGCAAAGCCCTTTATGGTCAGTTTCAGGATATCGTCGGTGAGGAACTGCCGGTCTACTGGATCAACGCGCTGCCCTATCACAACGTGTTCGACGACCGCATCGGCAACCCGCCCCTGACGATCTGGGGTATGATGCAGGCCATGGATCAGGTCTACTGGACCGAAGACCGTTGATCTGAGACACTTTTCGCGGCCCGCCCCGCGCGGGCCGCGTTCTGTTCTGATGCCCCCTTCCAAGGATTGAAAACCAACCCATGGCAATGATGCGCTATATTCTTCAGCGGCTGCTCTACGGGCTGATCCTGATGCTTGGGGTGGTGGTCCTGAACTTCTTTCTGATCCACGCTGCCCCCGGTGACGCCGCCGAGGTGATCGCCGGCGAAATGGGCGGCACCACCGAAGAGATGATGGCCCAGATCCGCGCGCATTACGGGCTGGATCAGTCGATCATGGTGCAGCTGTGGATCTATCTCAAGCAGATTGCCATGGGGGATCTGGGCACCTCGTACCACTTCAACCGTCCGGTTACCGAGCTGATCCTGCAACGCCTTGGCCCGACGGTCATGCTGGCGCTGAGCGCGCAACTGATCGCGATGCTGCTGGGCGTGGTGCTGGGCGTGCTGTCGTCGCGCCGTCCGCAGGGTATCCTGTCGGGCTTTGTGTCGGTGTTCTCGACCGTGGGCTATGCCGCGCCGGTGTTCTGGACGGGCCTGATGCTGGTCATCCTGTTCGCCGTCTGGATCCCGCTGTTCCCCGTTGAGGGCTACGTCAGCGCGCGGTTCCGGGGCACGGGGCTGGCCTATGCGCTCAACGTCGCGTGGCATCTGGTACTGCCTGCGACCACGCTGGGCATCCTGTTTCTGGCGCAATACGCCCGGCTGTCGCGCACCGCGATGATCGAGGTGCTGGGCGCTGACTATATCCGCACCGCCCGCGCCAAGGGGCTGGGCGAGGGCAAGGTCACTTTCAACCACGCGCTGCGAAACGCGGTGCTGCCGATCCTGACGATCGCCGGTCTGCAATTCGGCAACCTGATCTCGGGCGCGCTGCTGGTGGAAACGGTGTTCAACTGGCCCGGCATGGGGCGGCTGGCCTTCGATTCCGTGCTCAGGCGCGATTATCCGACGCTGCTGGGCGTGCTGTTCTTTGCCTCGGCCTTTGTCGTGCTGGCGAACCTGCTCACCGATCTGAGCTATCGCTTCGCCGATCCCCGCATTCGCACCGGAGGGCGCTGAGATGACCAAAGCCGTCAGCCCCTTGGGCGAAGCCTGGGGCCAGTTCCTGCGCAACAAACCCGCCGTCGCCGGATTGGCGCTGCTCATCGTCATCGTGGGCTTCGTGCTCTACGGCCACTTCCTGTTCAACGCCGATCCCTACCGCATCGTCTGGGGCCCGCTGACCGCCCCCGGAGAACGCGAGGGGATACCGCTGGGCACCGATTTTCTGGGCCGCGACATCTTTGTGCTGCTGCTCAAAGGCGGCGGGCCGACGATGGCGGTGGGTCTGTCGGCGGCGCTGCTGACGGTGGTGATCGGCATCGCCATGGGGGCGCTGGCCGGGTATTTCGGCGGCTGGGTCGATGACCTGCTGATGCGCCTGACGGAATTCTTTCAGGTGCTGCCCGCGCTGTTGTTCGCCATGGTGCTGGTGACGCTGTTCGCGCCCTCGCTGGTGACGATCTCTTTCGCCATCGGCATCGTCAGCTGGCCCGGCACCGCCCGCCTGACCCGCGCCGAGTTCCTGCGCATCCGCGAGCTGGAATACGTCACCGCCGCGCGCTCGATCGGCGCAGGCAACAGCCGCATCATCTGGAAGGTGATCCTGCCCAACGCCCTGCCGCCGCTGATCGTGTCCGCCGCGCTGACCGTGGGCGTGGCGATCCTGTTCGAGGCCGGGCTGTCCTTTCTGGGCCTTGGCGATCCCAACACGATCAGCTGGGGCCAGATGATCGGCCAGAACCGCAACTTCCTGCTCGAAGCCTGGTGGCCGGTGGCGATCCCCGGTCTGGCAATCTTTTTCACCGTGTTTGCCGTGTCGCTGGTTGGCGACGGGCTGAACGATGCCTTCAACCCGAAACTGAGGTCGCGATGAGCCCGTTGATGAGCCTGTCCGACCTGCGGGTCGAATTCGACACCCGCCACGGACGCGTCACCGCGCTGTCGGGGATCAGTCTGGACGTGATGCCGGGCGAAACGCTGGGCATCGTGGGCGAGTCTGGCTGCGGCAAGTCGATCACCGCGCTGGCGATGATGGGGCTGATCCCCAACCCGCCGGGCCATGTGACCGGCGGCGTGATCGAGTTCGACGGTGAAGACATCACCCGCGCCAGCAACCGCCGCCTGCGCCAGTTGCGCGGGCGCGATATTGCGATGATCTTTCAGGAACCGATGACCTCGCTCAACCCGGTGTTCACCGTCGGCGATCAGATCGCCGAGGCGATCCTGTTGCATCAGGACATGAGCCGGGCCGAGGCCGACCGGCAGGTGATCGAGCTGCTGGAAACCGTGGGCATCCCGGAACCCGAGGCACGGGCGAAAAGCTATCCGCACCAGTTGTCCGGCGGGATGCGGCAGCGGGTGATGATCGCCATGGCGATCAGCTGCCGCCCCAAGCTGTTGATCGCCGATGAGCCGACAACGGCGCTGGACGTGACCGTGCAGGCGCAGATCTTCGATCTGATGCGCGACATTCAGGCCAAGTTCGGCGTGGCCATCGTGTTGATCACGCATGACATGGGCGCGATTGCCGAGATGACCGACCGCGTTGCCGTGATGTACGCCGGGCGGGTGATCGAACAGGGCACCTCGGACCAGATCCTCGACACCCCCTTGCACCCTTACACGCGCGGCCTGATCGGCTGCATTCCCGTGCTGGGCCGTGCTGCTGCCAGCACCGACCGGTTGCCACCGCTGGCCGAGATCCCCGGCGTGGTCCCGCCGCTGCACCTGCTCGGCGACGGCTGCGCCTTTGCCGAGCGCTGCGCGCTGGCGGATGACCATTGCCGCGCCGTGCGTCCGCCGCTCGACGACAAGGGCCACCCCGTCGCCTGCCACCACGCGGGGGAAATCGCATGACCACGCCACTGCTCTCTGCCCGCAAGCTGGAAGTCAGCTTCGAGATTGGCCGCAAGGGGTTCTTCGGCAAACCGCGCCTGCTGCGCGCGGTGCGCGGCGTCGATTTCGACCTGATGCCGGGGCGCACGCTGGGGCTGGTGGGCGAATCCGGCTCGGGCAAAACCACCACCGCGATGGCGGCGATCCGGCTGGCCCCGTCAACCGGCGGCTCGGTCAGTTTTGAGGGCACCGATCTGATGACCCTGCCTGCGGAAGCGATGCGCGCCCAGCGCAAGCATCTGCAGGTGATCTTCCAGGACCCCTATTCCAGCCTGAACCCGCGCGAACGCGTTGGTGCCATCGTGCGCGAACCGCTGGATCTGATGAATGTCGGTGACCCGGCAGGCAGGGACGACCGGGTGCGCGAGCTGTTCGGGCTGGTCGGCCTGCGCCCCGACCAGATGTCGCTGTTCCCGCACCAGTTTTCCGGCGGGCAGCGGCAGCGGATTTCCATCGCGCGCGCCTTGGCAACGAACCCCCGGCTGATCGTCTGCGATGAGCCGGTCAGCGCGCTGGATGTGGCGATTCAGGCGCAGATCCTGAACCTGCTGCGCCGGTTGCAGGATGAATTCGGCCTTAGCTATCTGTTCATCAGTCACGATCTGGGCGTCGTGCAGTTCATCTGCGACGACATCGCGGTGATGTATCTGGGCGAGATTGTCGAGTACGCCGACCGCCCCACGCTGTTCTCCAAACCGCGCCACCCGTATACGGCGGTGTTGCTGGAAGCCGCGCCTTCGCTTCTGCGGCGCAAATCGGCGGGCTACAGGCGGGCGGGGATGGTCAAGGGCGACCTGCCCTCGCCGATGAACCTGCCCAAAGGCTGCGCCTTTGCTTCGCGCTGCCCCAAGGCACAAGAGCGCTGCCGGGCCGAAGCGCCCGTGCTGCGCGACGTCGGCGACAGCCGCGTCGCCTGCCACTTCCCGCTGGACTGAAAACGCCCGGCACTGGGTGCCGGGCGCAGGTGGTCGGGGCGTAGATCTGCGCGGTTACTTGCTGCCGCCTTTGCTGGATGACGGCGCGGGACCGCTGCCCTTGCCAGCAGCGCCGCCCTTGGCCGTGGTGCCTTTGGACGACGACGGTGCCGGACCGCTGCCTTTGCCCGGCGCGGCACCCTTGCCAGCGCCGCCTTTGGAATTGTCAGCCATGTTCCCTCCTCCTGATCGCGAAGCCCGAATCCTGCCGGGGAAATCCCGCGCAGGGACGAGTCGCAAAAGAACCGCCGCGGCTCTTCGAGATCAACGATACACCTGAAAATTAAGGCGTCAAAAGAACATTTGCAGGAGGGGCGGCACGGCGTGAGCTTCCGCCGCCCCTTGCGCTGATACCCGCTTACAGGGCCAGATCGAACGATACCCGCAGCGACATCTGCCGGTCATCCGCGTTGCCCGCGTATTCGATCCCGGCGCGCAGCGCGCCCGGCCCGGTCTGCGCGACATAGGAAAGACCGATGCCTGCGTGGCTGTCGTCGAACAGATCCGGCGCGGCAAAACTGGTGCTGCCGCCGCTCAGCCCGAACTGCATCACGCCCTGATCACCCCCGCGCAGCGCGGCAAAGACATAAGGGCGCAGCACGCCGCCGCTGACGGCAACCGGCATGCCCAGATCGCCGCGCAGGCCGTAAGCCGTTGCGTCATGCGCGGCGATAGTCCCACCGCCCAGACCCGAGAGCGTGTAGCCCACGGTGCGATGGTGCACGACATCCGCCTGCAACGCGACATCGGCGAAGGGCGCGTCGGGCTGGCCGCCAAAGCCACGCGCAAAGCGCAGGCTGGCGCCGATCACCGTGCCGTCCATCTGCGCATCGCCCAAGCGATAGGCGGGGCTGGTCAGGTCGGTGTCGGTCCTGCCCAGATAGCCCAGCGCCGACAGCGTGCCTGCATCGCCAAGATCGCTGAGATGCGAGAGGCCGACGAACAGCGCCGTCTGGCGCAAGCGGTGCTCGCCGTCGTCCAGCGTCGCGCGGCCCTGCGTGACGGCCAGAAAGCCCGAGACGGCGCCAAAGCTCTGCCCGGCGACCAGACCGCCGCTGCGCTCGGACAGGCCCTGGTAGCTGCCGCTGGCCGCGATGTCAGAGCCGCCACCGAACACGCCCAGCCATGCGCCGCCCTGCCCTTGACGGTCATGCACCACACCCGCGACCCCAAAGGCCGCGCTGCGTGCCAGACGATCACCCGCCGCCAGCGGCATCGGGTCGATCAGTGCCAGCGCGGTTCCGACCAGCAGACCGGGGCCGTCAAAACTGACCACCTCGGGCAGCGACCCAAAGCGCAGCATCCCGGCCTGAACGCCGTGCACCATCACCGTGTCGGTGCCGTCGCCCATCTCGATCAGCCCGTCGATGATCGAGCCGCGCAGCACCTCCAGCGTGTCGTCGCCCATGCCGAGGTTCAGCGCCACACCGCCGCGGCCCCGGATCGTCCCGCTGTTCACCACGCGCTGCGCGCCAGTGTCGGCACCGTCGGTGTTGATGCCGATGGTGCCCTCGATGGTGCCCGAATTCTGCACCAGACTGTCCAGCGTGCTGGGGTCAAAGTCGATGCCGTCCTCGGCACCGTCGCTGATGATCAGCCCGTCATTGATCACCGTGCCGCTGTCCAGATCCACCCCGTCCTGATCGCCGGTCGACCGGATGGTGCCCGCGTTGTAGATATACGCATCCGTGGCCGCGTTGACCCCGTCATCGCCCGCCTCGATCAGCCCGTAGTTATAGAGCTGCGCGCGGTCGGTGTTGATGTTCACGCCCTCATCCGCCGCCCGGATGATCCCGGTTTCGGTGTTCATGACATAGGCGTTGTCTTCCAGCTGCACGCCATCATCGGCGCCGATGATCGTGCCCGCGTTGACCAGACGGCCATCGTTGTCGATGTTCACCCCGTCGCCATCGCCGGTGATGGTGCCATAGTTGGTGACGCTGACGCCATTGTCACCCTGCACACCATGATCACCCTGACCGGTGATCACGCCGTGGTTGATAAAGGTCACATCGTCGTCGAACTCGAACCCCTGATCGGTGCCGGTGATCTCGGCCCCTTCCAGAACGGTGATCTGCGCGTCATCCAGCCCGTCGTCCAGAATGCCGGTACCAATGCCGGCGCAGGTGACCACGTCGCCATCATTGGGCGCAGCAGGGGTGCAGGCGTCTTGCGCGTTTGCGATGCCAGGCAGCGCAAGCGCGGCCATCAGGGCAAGGGTCGAGGCGGAAAGGCGAAGATCGGGCATGGGGCGGTCCGGCTGTTAGGGGTTCCCCCGGCGCGTAGCGGGGGAATGTAACAGACGGGTGATGCCGGACGGAAACCTGCCGACCGGGCGGTGTTATTCCGGTGGGACCGGACGTTTGACGCCCGAGGAATGCAGCGCAACAAAGGTGAAATCAGCCTCGGTCACCCGCAGGTGCTGCGCGGTTTCAAGCCGCTCGACCCAGGCCTCGACGTGGATGGTGATCGAGGTGGTGCCGACCCTGACGATGCGCGTGTAGACGGTGAACAGATCGCCCACCATCACCGGCGCATGAAAGCGCATGGCGTTGATCGCGACGGTGGCGGTGCGCCCGCGCGCACGGCGCGCGGCGGTCATCCCGGCGGCGATGTCCATCTGGCTGAGCACCCACCCGCCGAAAATATCCCCCGCCCCGTTGGTATCCGCGGGAAAGGGGACGGTTTGCAGGGTCAGCTCGCCTTCGGGTTTGTCGTCCATGTCTGCTCCCTTGCTCGGTCAATTTCCGGGCAAGGTTGCGCATCCATGTCGCAAGGTAAAGGCCTCCTTAGCCACAAACCTCGGTCAAAGCCCCGTCAATGGCGTCGGTGATCTGGTCGATCTGCGCGGCGGTGACGATCAGCGCGGGCGACAGGCAGAGCGTGTTGTTGAAGCCGGGCAGGGAGCGGTTGGTCATGCCGATCTGCACGCCGCGCTTCATCACCGCGGCGACCACGGCGGCCACCTTGCTCTCGGCCATCGGTTCCTTGGTCGCGCGGTCTGCAACCAGTTCGGCACCGCAGAACAGCCCCTTGCCGCGCACATCACCGATGACGCTATGCTTTTCCATCAGCTTGTGCAGGTTGCCCATCAGCCGCTCACCCATCGCGGTGGTGTTCCCGAGCAGGTCTTCTTCCTCGATGATGCGCATGTTCTCGATGGCTGCCGCAGGCCCGGCGGTGCAGCCGCCGAAGGTCGAAATATCGCGGAAATGCGCCATCGGATCGGCGGCGTCCTTGAACATCTCGAACACGGCTTCGGTCGTCACCGTGCAGCTGATCGCGGCATAGCCCGAGGCCAGACCCTTGGCCATGGTCACGATATCGGGCTGGATGTCGTATTGCTGATAGCCGAACCATTTGCCCGTGCGCCCGACGCCGCAGACCACCTCGTCGATGATCAACAGCAGGCCGTATTGCTTGCAGATTTCCTGCACGCGGGGCCAGTAGCCCTCGGGCGGGGTGATGACACCGCCGCCTGCCGTCACCGGCTCAAGGATGATCGCGCCCACGGTATCGGCGCCCTCGCGCAGGATCACTTCCTCGATCGCATTCGCGGCGCGCAGGCCGTAATCGGCCACCTCGCCCCATTGGCTGCGGTACTCAAGGCAATGCGGCACCGGGATGAACCCTTCGGGGAACGGGCCGTACATCGACTTGCGCTCTTCCTGCCCGCCCGAGGCCAGCGCGGCAATAGTGGTGCCGTGATAATCCCGCTCGCGGTAGAGGATCTTCCACTTCTTGCCGCCGTGCTTGGTATGGGCGATCTGGCGGACCATCTTGTAGGCCTTCTCATTCGCCTCGGACCCCGAGTTCGAATAATAGACGCGGGTCAGCCCCGGCATCTTGTCGGTCAGCATCTGCGCAAAGATCGCGCCGGGAACCGAACCCGCCGCGCCGGCAAAGTAGTTCATCTTCAGGAGTTGATCACGCACCGCATTTGCAATGCTCTCGCGGCCATAGCCCACATTGACCGTCCACACGCCGCCCGACACGGCATCCAGCGTCTCGCGCCCGGTCGCATCCCAGACGCGCAGGCCCTTGCCTTCAACCACAACGCGGGGATCGACGGTCTCGAACGCCTTGTGCTGGGTCAGGTGATGCCACACATGGGCGCGGTCGGCTTCGACCACGGCACCGATGTCGTTGAAGGTCGCGGTGTCCATGGGACGACTCCTTGGCGAGATTTGATCATAAAGATTCACTCTGGCTGTAATGCACCTGCGCGGATAGGGCCAGAGACCCCCTATCCATAGCACCAGAAAACGCTAGACTCAGCAAAAAATCGGACCTGATTGATGACCATTTCGGTCGAGTGTTTCCTTCTTGATCCGCAGCACAGCGGAACCCTGCAAAGCCGCATCCGGCAGATGGTGGCCGAGGGCATTCTGGCGGGCCGTTTGCGCCCCGGTGAACGGATGCCATCCAGCCGACGACTGGCCGAGCATCTGAGCGTCAGCCGAATCACCGTGACGCTGGCCTATGCCGATCTGGTCGCCGATGACTATCTGCGCGCGCGGGGCCGGTCGGGGTATTTCGTCTCCGACAGCGCGCCGCAGCCCGGCGATTTCCCGCAGCCCGGCGCGCGCGGCACCGATGCGGTGGACTGGGCGCGGGCGCTGGGGCACCGCCCGGCCAGCGGGCAGCTGAACATGGGCAAACCGCGCAACTGGCGCGAGTTTCGCTATCCGTTTGTCTATGGGCAGGCCGACCCTGAGCTCTTCGACCACGCCAACTGGCGCGGCTGCATGATTCAGGCCTTGGGCCAGCGCGATTTCGCCCGCATGACCGATGACCAGTTCGAGCAGGACGACCCCGGCCTCTTGGAATACATCGCCCGCCACACCCTGCCCCGGCGCGGGATTCTGGCGCGGGGCGATGAGATCCTGGTGACGCTGGGCGCGCAGAACGCCCTGTGGCTGACCGCGCAACTGCTGCTGAACCAGCGCCGCAATGCGGGGATCGAGGAACCGGGCTATCCCGGTCTGCGCGACATCCTGAACCAGACCCGTTGCAAGGTGACCGGCATCCCCGTGGGGCCGCGCGGGCTGGAGCCGGATGCGCTGCCCGAGGGGATGGATGTGCTGTTCTGCACCCCGTCGCACCACTGCCCCACCGGCGCGACCATGCCGCTTGAGGCCCGCCACGCGCTGCTTGAGGTCGCCAATGCGCGCGGGCTTCTGGTGATCGAGGATGACTATGAATTCGAGATCAGCCACGACCGCGCGCCCCTGCCCGCACTGAAATCGCTGGACCGCGAGGGGCGGGTGATCCACATCGGCAGCTTCTCGAAATCCATGTTCCCGGGGCTGCGGCTGGGCTTTCTGGTCGGCCCGGCCGAGTTCATCCGCGAGGCCCGCGCCCTGCGCGCCACGGTGCTGCGCCACCCGCCGGGCCTGCTGCAGCGCGCCGCCGCGCATTTCCTGTCGCTGGGCCATTACGACGCCATGCTGCGCCGCCTGACCCGCGCCTTCGCCGCGCGCCGGGCGGTGATGCTGGAAGCGGTGCGCGCTGAAGGGCTGACGATTGCAGGCGCGGCGGGGGATGGTGGATCAAGCCTGTGGATGCGCACGCCCGACGGCGTCAGCGCGACCGAACTGTCACAGGCCCTGCGCGCGGATTCGGTCCTGATCGAACCGGGCGGGCCGTTCTTTGGCGAATCGCTGGGAAATGACCGGTGCTACCGCATCGCCTATTCCTCGATCACACAGGACCGCATTGCCGAGGGCATCGCCCGCATTGCCCGCCGCACCCGCGCCATGACCCCACAGGGCCAGCGCAAAAGCCGTGCGGGCTGAGTTGCTAAAAAGGAAGACACGGTGAGTTTTGCAGAAAGCTATCTGGGCCAGCTGCGCGCCCATGTCGGCAGCCGTCCGCTGCTGGTGATCGGCGTGCGCGTGCTGATCGAGGATGACGCGGGCCGCATCCTGATCCTGAAACGCAGCGATACCGGCGACTGGGGCCTACCCGCCGGCTCGCTGGAACTGGGCGAGTCGCTGATGGACGCGATCCACCGCGAGGCCAAGGAAGAAACCAACGCCACGCTTGAAGATGTGCAGGTGTTCGGCGTGTCCTCGAACCCGTCGGTTGAATGCTACACCTACCCCAATGGCGACCAGATCCAGAACGTCTCGATTCTGGCCACAGCGCGGCTGGCGGCGGGGACGGTGATTGGCTCGAACGATGGCGAGGCGGATGCGTTCCGCTTTGTGGCGCCCGAGGCCATCGAGCAGGCCAGCTTCAGCCCGCCCGAGTTCCCCGCCTTTGGCTATTTCCGGGCATGGCGGGAAACCGGGCAGTTCCAGTTCGTCTAGGCCGCGTCGCGCTGGGCAAAGACCTCTTTCGCGGCAAAGAGCCCGTTCAGCGCGGCCGGAAACCCGGCATAGACCGCCATCTGCATCAGGATCTCGACGATCTCGTCGCGGGTCAGACCCACGTTCAAACCCGCCGCGATATGCACCTTGAGCTGCGGTTGCGCCGTGCCCAGCGCGGCGAGGGCTGCAATGGTGGCAATCTCCCGCGCGCGCAGGTCCAGACCGGGGCGGGTGTAGATGTCGCCAAAGGGGAACTCCAGCAACAGCGTGGCAAAGTCAGGGGCGATATCGGCCAGCGAACCGATGACCGCCTCACCGGCTTCGCCGTCGATTTGCGCCAGCGCCTGCGTGCCGCGTTCCAGCCGGGTTTGTGGTTGAACGGTCATAGATTTTCAGCCTCTCTTCATCCTCGGCATAGCCGCCGATCTTGGCATCGAGGACGGTCAGACAGGTTTGCAATTCAGCCAGCCGGGCGCGCACGTCGTCACGATGCGCCTCAAGCAGGGCGCGGCGTTGCGGGCCGGTGTGCGGGCCTTCATCGCGCAGGGCCGCATAGCGCAGCATCTCGCGGATTGGCATGCCGGTGGTCTTGAGCCGCGACAGGAACGTGATCCACGTCAGGATCTCGGCGTCATAATCTCGGTGCCCCGAGGCATCGCGGTCGGCATAGGGCAACAGCCCGATCCGCTCGTAATAGCGGATCGTGTGGACACTGAGGTTTGAGAGTCTGGCAAGGTCGGCAATCTTCATGCGTCTGTCTTTCGTCTCGACGCCGGTACAGATACGGGTTCGAGTGTACTCTAGGTCAAGCGCTAAGTTAGCCTGCCAGAAACCGCGCGCGCCAGTCATCACTAACGGCGTCGGCAAGCCGCGCGGTGCCCGGTGCGACGCCGCGCGCGCGGGCGGGGTTCTGGCCGATGTGGCCGAGCACGCGGGCAAGGGTTGCCTGCGGATCGGCGGAGAGGTCTTCATAGCTCAGGCGCAAGGGCACGATGCCCTGCTGTGCGAACCAGTCGTCCCACTCGGCAGTCAGCCGCTCTCCCTGGGCCAAGGCCGCAGCGATGCGGGCGCGGTCAAAGACCGGCTCGGCGGGCGGGGCGAGGCGCTCCAGCTCCGATCCATCCGCCCTGCGGTGCCAGAGCCCGGTCTGCTCGGCCCGCACGCGCGAAATTGCCTGCCCCAGCGTATCGGCCCGGCGCAGATGCACATAGCGCGGCGCGCCGAAGGCCGCGTTGAGGCGGTCGGCATCGGTGGCGTGGCCGGGGAACAGGCGGTCCAGTTGGGTCATGGCGGTGGCAACGCTGCCGCGTTGCAGGCGCAGGCCGAAGACGCCGGTTCCAGCCTCGCCCACGCGCCGGATCGCGGCAAAGACGGTGCGCAGGGTGGGCAGGCTGTCGTCGCCGGGCACCACGTTCAGCCCGACCTCCGCTGCCCAGTCAGAGACCGAAGGCCCGTGAAAATACGACTCGGGGGCGCCTGCGGCCCCGCTGGCGGCCAGCAGACTGCACATAAGGGTGCTGCCGCTGCGCGGCGCGGTGCACAGGATGTACGAGGGCGCGGGTTGCTTCATCCCATAGGAATAGCAAAGCCACCCTGCCAAGAGAACCACCAGCTTCCGCATTCTGGCTCTATTCATCGCCCCCGGCTGGCCCTAACCTTTACCCCTGCCTTCCCGCAGTGTGACCGTTAACCGACGCCGCGCTGCGTTTTTTGATTCAAGGACCATACCGATGCGAATGACCACCGAGGAAGCCTTTGTCAAAGTGCTCCAGCGCCACGGGATCGAGCATGCCTTTGGCATCATCGGCTCGGCCTTCATGCCGATCTCTGACCTGTTCCCCCGCGCCGGGATCACCTTCTGGGATTGCGCGCATGAGGGGTCGGGCGGGATGATGGCCGATGGCTATACGCGCGCCTCGGGCAAGATGAGCATGATGATCGCGCAGAACGGGCCGGGGATCACCAACTTTGTGACGGCGGTGAAAACCGCCTACTGGAACCATTCGCCGCTGCTGCTGATCACCCCGCAGGCCGCCAACAAGACCATCGGTCAGGGCGGCTTTCAGGAAGTCGAGCAGATGGCGCTGTTCAAGGACATGGTCGCCTATCAGGAAGAGGTCCGCGATCCGTCGCGCATCGCCGAGGTGCTCAACCGCGTGATCCTGAACGCGCACCGCCATTCGGCCCCGGCGCAGATCAACATCCCGCGCGATTACTGGACGCAGGTGATCGACATCGAGCTGCCCGCCGTGGTGGACTTCGAGCGGCCGGCCGGCGGTGCCTCGGCTGTCGCGCAGGCCGCCAAGCTGCTGTCGGACGCCAAATTCCCGGTGATCCTGAACGGCGCGGGCGTGGTGCTGGGCGGGGCGATCCCGGCCTCGATGGCGCTGGCCGAGCGGCTGGATGCGCCGGTCTGCGTCGGCTACCAGCACAACGACGCCTTCCCAGGCTCGCACCCGCTGTTCGCCGGGCCCTTGGGCTATAACGGCAGCAAGGCGGGCATGGAGCTGATCGCGCAGGCCGATGTGGTGCTGTGCCTTGGCACCCGGCTGAACCCGTTCTCGACCCTGCCGGGCTATGGGATGGACTATTGGCCCAAGGACGCGAAGATCATTCAGGTCGATATCAACCCCGACCGGATCGGCCTGACCAAGAAGGTCGCCGTGGGGATCATCGGCGACGCCAAGGCGGTGGCCAGCGAGATCCTGGCACAGCTGGGCGATCACGCGGGCGACGCGGGGCGCGAAGACCGCAAGGCGGCCATCGGGCAGAAGAAATCCGCCTGGGCACAGCAGCTGGCCTCGATGGACCACGAGGATGACGACGTCGGCACCAGCTGGAACCAGCGCGCCCGCGACGCAAAACCGGCCTGGATGAGCCCGCGCATGGCGTGGCGCGCGATCCAGTCGGCGCTGCCGAAAGAGGCGATCATCTCCAGCGACATCGGCAACAACTGCGCCATCGGCAACGCCTATCCCAGCTTTGACGAGGGGCGCAAATATCTGGCACCGGGGCTGTTCGGACCCTGTGGCTATGGCCTGCCCTCGATCGTCGGCGCCAAGATCGGCTGCCCCGATGTGCCGGTCGTCGGCTTTGCGGGCGATGGCGCGTTTGGCATCGCGGTGACGGAGCTGACGGCGATCGGCCGGCCCGAGTGGCCCGCGATCACCATGGTGGTCTTCCGCAACTACCAATGGGGCGCGGAAAAGCGCAACTCGACCCTGTGGTACGATGACAACTTCGTCGGCACCGAGCTGGACGAGGGCGTGAGCTATGCGGGCATCGCCAGCGCCTGCGGGCTGCAAGGCGTGCAGGCCCGGACGATGGACGAGCTGACGGCGGCGCTGGCCAAGGCGGTGGATGATCAGATGAACCACGGCAAGACCACGCTGATCGAGGCACTGATCAATCAGGAACTGGGCGAGCCGTTCCGCCGCGATGCGATGAAAAAGCCGGTGGTGGTGGCGGGGATCGACCCGGCGGACATGCGGCCGCAAACGCGATGATCCTGCCGTTCGGCTTGAGCCCCGGGACCGCTGCCTTCATGGCGGCGGTCGTTTTCATCGCCGCCTTTGTGCGCGGGTTCTCGGGCTTTGGCTATCCGGTTCTGCTGGTCGCGGCGGGCGCGCTGGTCACCAATCCGGTGCCCTTGGTGCCGGTCGGGCTGCTGGGCGATATGCTGATCGGCGTCACGCTCTGGCGCTCGGCACGGCCCTATGTGGACTGGCCGACGATGATCCGGCTGATCATCGGCGCGGCGGTCGGGCTGGTGCCGGGGATCTGGCTGCTCGGCCTGATCGACGACGACACGGCGCGGCTGGTGGTCAGCGGCATGGTGCTGCTGGCGGCGCTGGTCATGCTGGGCGGCTGGACGCTGCCGGGCCGCGCCGGGCCGTCGATGACCATCGGTGCGGGTTTCGTGTCTGGGCTGGTGACGCCGGCGGGCGTGGCCGGACCGCCGGTGGTGACGCTGGCGGCGGCGCTGGGGCTGGCACCGCTGGTATTTCGCGCGACCTTGCTGGCGTATTTCATCACGCTCAACGTGTTGGCCATGGGACAGTTCGGACTGGCCGGGCGGCTGGACCGCGAGACCGCGATCGCCGCCGCCCTGTCGGTGCCGCTGGTGCTGCTGGGCAGTTGGTGGGGCGCGCGCAAGGCCGTCGGCGCGAACCCGGCGCGGTTTCGCACACTGACCATCGGGGTGTTGATGGCGATGGCGGTGATCGGGTTGGGGCGGGCGTTGCTATGAGCGGGACCGGCGCAGGGGGGCGTCGCCCCCCTCTTGGCCTGCGGCCAATTCACCCCCCAGGATATTTAGAGACAGATGAGGGCGCGCGGTCAGGGTTTGTTAACCATGGTCAGGGTGACGAGGGTGGCGGCAACAATGTCCGCGACGGTTGCCCCGCGCGACAGGTCGCAGATCGGTTTGGCGAAGCCTTGCAGGAAGGGGCCCAGCGCCTGCGCGCCGCCCAGTTCCTGCATCAGTTTATAGGCGATGTTGCCCGAGTTGAGATCGGGGAAGATCAGCGTGTTGGCCGGGGGCGCGTCATAGCCCTTCTTGGCGGCGATGCTGGCGTTGAGGGCAGCGTCGGCCTGCACGGGGCCGGGAAAGCCGGTGGCCTGCGCCGCCGCGCGGACGGTATCGACGGACGGGCCTGCGCCCGACGCACCGGTGGAATAGCTGAGCAGCGCCACATGCGCTGCGCCGAAAAGCCCGCGCGCGGTGGTGGCACTGGCGCGGGCGATGTCGGCCAGTTGCGCGGCATCCGGACTGGTGTTCACGGCACAATCGGCAAAAACCAGCTCGCGGCCATCCGGCAGCAGCATCAGGAAAAAGCTGGACGGGGTCTGCACGCCCTCGGCCATGCCGACAGCCAGCGCCGCCGCCTCGATCACCCGGCGCGTCGCATTGGCGGCACCCGCGACCATCGTGTCGGCCTCACCGGCCGCGACCATGGCGGCGGCGCGGATCAGGGGCTTGTCCAGCATCCGAAGCGCCAGCGCTGGTTTCAGGCCGGGGCGGTTGGCCAGAAGGTGCTCGACATAGGCCTCGGCCGGGCGCGCGTCGGCCAGCGTCACCACCTGCGCCAGACCCTCGCTCTGCAACCGGGCGGCGGCCTGCGCGATGCGCGGGTCGTCCATCTCGGGCAGCACGACGCGGAACTGCCCGGCGCGCGCCGTAGCAAGGGCCTGATCCAGAACGCTCATTTTATCCTCCACGCCATGTTCACCGGGAGACTGCCGATATGACCGACACCGTCAAGATCAACCGCGGCCTGAAGGGCGTTTACTTTGAACGCTCGCGGATTTCAGACATCGACGGGCGCGCCGGGTCGCTGACCTATCGCGGCTATTCGATCCACGATCTGGCGACGCAGGCTACGTTTGAAGAGGTCTGCTATCTGCTGATCCACGGCGAGTTGCCCGATGCCGCGCAGCTGGCCGACTTCGACGCCGCGCTGAGGGCCGCGCGGGTGCTGCCCGAGCCGGTGTTCGACATCATCCGCGCTACCGCGCATGGCCATCCGATGGATGTGCTGCGCACCGCTGTCTCGGCACTGGCGGCGCTGGAGCCCGACAGTCACGACGCCTCGGACGCCGGGTTCCTGCGCAACGGCATCCGGCTGACCGCGCAGGTGCCGATGATCATCGCCGCGCAAGAGGCGATCCGCAACGGGCGCACGCCGGTGCTTCCCGACATGAGCCTGAGCCACGCGGCGAACTGGCTGTGGATGCTCAAGGGCGAGCGACCCAGCGAGGATGCGGCGCGGCTGGCGGATGTGGATTTCATCCTGCATGCCGAGCATGGCTCGAACGCCTCGTCCTTTGCCGCGCGGGTCACGGTGGGGACTGAGGCCAATCTGCACGGCGCGATGGTCACGGCGCTGAGCACGCTGGCTGGTCCCGCGCATGGCGGGGCGGCTGAGGACGTAATGAAGATGGTGCATGAGATCGGCACGCCCGAGAACGCCGCCGCCTATGTCGCCGCCAAGCGTGCGGCGAAAGAGCCTGTCACCGGGTTCGGGCACCGCGTCTACCGCGCCGAAGATCCGCGCGCGCGCCACATGCGCGAAGGGGTGCGCAAGCTGGGTGAGGAGATGGGCGCGCCGGGATGGTACGCGATCCTGCAAGCCGTGGTCGACGCGATGTCGCCCTATGCGCGCCACGGGCTGAATGTGAACGTCGATTTCTATTCAGGCGTGATCTATCAGCTGCACGAGATCCCGATGGATCTGTATGTGCCGATCTTCGCCATCGGGCGGATGCCCGGCTGGTTGGCGCAGTGTCTTGAGCAGCGGCGCTCGAACATCCTGATCCGGCCGCTGACCCTGTATGATGGCGCGGCCCCGCGCGACTGGGTGCCGTTGGCCGCGCGTTAAGTGATGCGCAGAAAGCCGGTCAGGCCGGTTTTCTGGTGCTCGATCACATGGCAATGAAACGCCCAGTCGCCGGGATTGTCGGCGACGAGGGCGACGTCCATCGTCTCGCGCTCGTGCAGCATGGCGGTGTCGACCCAGTTGCTGGCGATCTCGCGCCGATCCGAGCGCAACGGCAAGAAAGCAAGGCCGTGCAGGTGGATCGGATGGTCGTTGGGGCTCTCGTTGCGCAGGCGCAGGATATAGGTGCGACCGCGTTCGAGGGTAGCAAGCGGCCCGCCATCGGCGGCATCGCCGGGCCACGAGACGCGGTTGATCGACCAGAAGGTATAGCCGAGCGTGCCGCAGAAGCCGTTGTTCACCGCGCCATCGCCGGGCGACCAGCCGAAGACGAATTCCAGCACCTCGGCATTGGCCAGATCGGGCGTAGGCAGCGGGTTGGGGGCGAGCGGGCGCAGATCGGCCAGCGCGCGGCGATTGTCGGTGCCGGTGGCGCGCAGGATGACCAGGGTGCGCAAGCCGCCGGGCTGGTCGTTGAACACGGTGAGGGTCTGACCCTCGCTGGCGGGCATGCGGATGGCGAGATCCGCGCGTTGGCCGGGGCCGAGGATCAGCGGGGCCTCAGCCGTCGGAAAGGCGACGGGGACCAGCAGCGGGTGGCCGTCGAGGGCGATCACCTGCCCTTCGGCCCCCGGCAGTTGCAGGCGGTAGACGCGGGTGGTGTCGGTGGCGACCAGCCGCAGGCGGACCAGCCCGCCGGCGGGCGCGTCATAGACCGGCTCTTGCGCCCAGTTGGCGGTCATCACCGTGCCATGGGTGCCACCGCGCGCCGCGCCGCGCGCGGTGAAGAGGTCGATGAACTGACTGTCCTCGCCCAGCCGCCAATCGCGCAGGTTTACCGGCAGATCGAGGTCGAAACCGGGATCCTCGGCCTCGTCCACGATCAGCACGCCGGTCAGGCCACGGGCCATCTGGGCCATGGTGTTGCAATGCGGGTGATACCAGTAGGTGCCGGCGTCAGGCGGGGTGAAGTCATAGCGGTAGGTATCGCCCTGCCCCATCGGCATCTGCGTCAGATAGGGGACGCCGTCCATCGCGTTGGGAATGCGCAGCCCGTGCCAGTGCATCGCGGTGTAGTCGTCCAGCGTGTTGGTGACATCGGCGACGAAGGGCTGGCCCTGCCGCAAGCGCAACACGGGCGGCGGCGCGTCAGGGGACAGGCTGACCATGGCTTCGGTCGGGTTGGCTTCGAGTGCATAGCGGGCGCTCTGGATCGTCAGCGCGACCGGCGAGGCCTGCGCGCGGCTGGCCAGCCCGAGGCCCGACAAGCCCCCGGCAGCAAAGAGGCCCGAAGTCATCAGAAACTGGCGGCGGTTCATCATGGGGACTCCGGCATCGTTTACCCGAGTCTTTCTATCAATGATGGCCCCGCTCCGCATCCCCGCGTTTTGCCGCAGCGTCCTGTCGCGCCGGGGTTGCGCGGGCTTGCCTTGGTCGCCCTGCCGGGCCTATCCAGTCAACGGGAAGGCGCAGCGCCGCGCCGGGAGGATTTAGCACCATGAACACGACGCAACCCAATCCGCTCAAGGCGGCGATGTGGATGGGCGGGGCGATCGTGTCCTTTGTCTTGATGGCGGTTTCCGGGCGCGCCGTGCAGGTCGAGCTGAACACGTTCGAGCTGATGTTCTGGCGCTCGCTGATCGGGTTCTTCATTGTCGTGGCGATCATCAAGATCCGCACCGGCGACCTGTCGCTGATCCGCACCCAGCACTGGGGCCTGCATGTCACGCGGAATGTGTTCCACTTCTTTGGCCAGAACATGTGGTTCTACGGGTTGATGCTGATCCCGTTGTCACAGCTGGTGGCGCTGGAATTCACCAACCCGATCTGGGTGGTGCTGCTGGCCCCGTTCTTTCTGGGCGAGCGGCTGACCGGCATGAAGATGGTGCTGACGCTGATCGGCTTTGTCGGCGTGCTGGTGGTGGCGCAACCGGGCGTGCAGCCGCTGCATCTGGGACATCTGGCCGGAATTCTGGCAGCGATCGGCTTTGCGATAAATCTGATCTTTACCCGCAAGATCATGCTGCATGATCAGGTGTTGTGCGTGTTGTTCTGGATGACGACCAGCCAGACGATCATGGCGCTGGTGCTGATGCTGGCAACGGGTTTCCAACTGCCCAGCTTGGCCCTGCTGCCGTGGCTGGCGGTGATCGCCGTCACCGGGCTGACCGCGCATTTCTCGCTGACCTCGGCGCTGGGGCTGGCCCCGGCGACCATCGTCGCACCGATGGAGTTCGCCCGGCTGCCCATCGTCGCGCTGGTCGGCGTCTGGTTGTATGGCGAGACGCTGGATCCGATGGTGTTTCTGGGTGCGGCGATTATTTTTTCAGCGAATTTCTTGAACTTGCGCCTCAGCACGCGGCGTCGCGCACAAACGTAGGGCGCGGAAACTTCTGGATCACCTTTGGCCTTGCGTTAGGATGACTCAACCCGACGAGGCACGTCCGCGGCCACAAGAATCGGGTTTGCATGGCGTAAAAGCCGTGTATAAAACTGATCTATTGGTCAAGATATATGACCAAATGTTACAAGTTAGGGAGGACTACATGGATCGTCGCTCATTCCTGCGGACGTCGACTGTCGGCGGCGCCGCTGCGGCAGCCAGCACGTTGGCAGCCCCCGCGATTGCGCAAGGCCGCATCACCTGGCGCATGGTCACGACGTGGCCGCGCAACTTCCCCGGTCTGGGCGTGGGCGCACAGCGCCTTGCCGACCGGATCACCGCCGCGTCGGATGGCCAGCTGACCGTCGAGGTGTTCTCGGCCGGTGAGATGGTGCCTGCGCTGCAATCGCTGGACGCGGTCATCGACGGCACCGCCGAGATGAGCCACGGCGCTGCCTATTACTGGCAGAACAAGTCCACCGCGCTGTCGTTCTTCACCGGTGTGCCCTTCGGCATGACCTCGCGTGAACTGACCGCATGGGTCCGCTATCTGGGCGGTCAGGAACTGTGGGACGAGGTCTATGACCAGTTCGGCGTTCAGGGCTTCCTGTCGGGCGACACTGGCACGCAGACGGGCGGCTGGTTCAAGAACGAACTGACCTCGCTGGCCGACATTCAGGGCATGCGCTTCCGCACGCCGGGTCTGGGCGGTCAGGTCTGGCAGCGCATGGGCGCGTCGGTCACCAACATGGCTGGCGGCGAGATCTTCCAGGCGCTGCAATCGGGTGCGCTGGACGCGGCTGAATTCGTCGGACCGTACAACGATCTGGCGCTGGGCTTCTATCAGGTCTGCCAGCACTACTATACCTCGTCGTTCAACGAGCCGGGTCTGGCCACCGAGATCGTCGTGGACAAGGCCAAGTATCAGGCCCTGCCCGCAAACCTGCAGGCCATCGTCAAGGACGTGGCGCAGGCCGAGTACGATCAGGTTGCCTCGGACTTCTACGCCAACGACCCGCGCGCCCTGCGTACGCTGGTCGAGGATCACGGCGTCATCCTGCACTCGGAATTCCCCGACGACATCATGCAGGCCGCTGCCGATGCCGCCAAGGAAGTGCTGGGTGGCGTGATCAACTCGGATGACGACCTGACCAGCCGCGTCGGTCAGAGCTTCCTTGACGCCGTGCGCCTGCTGCGCACCCGGACCGAGGGCACCGATCAGGTGTTCACCACGGCCCGCTCGCGCTTCATGGACTACTCGGACCTCTGATCCGGGCTTTCCCTTGCTCTTGCACCCGGAGCAATCCGGGTGCAAAGGCCAGCCTTGCGAGGGCCCCGGAACGAGAGATCGCACCGGGGCCCTCGACCGTAACAGGCAAACCTCAGGAGGCCCCCTTGAACGGTCTGTCCGCCCTCATGCGTGCGATCAACGGTGTAAACCGGCTGATCGGCAACGTCTTTTCATGGCTCGCCCTGGCGATTGTCCTCATTTGCTTCTGGGTTGTCGTCGAACGCTATGTGTTTTCGAATACCCGACTCTGGATGCAGGACCTGTACCCTTGGCTGAACGGCGTGATGTTCTGCTCGGTCGCGGCCTATGCGCTTTACGCCAATGATCACGTGCGGGTGGATATCTTCTACCGGCCGGCGTCGAACGTGAAAAAGGCGTGGATGGATCTGGTCGGGGTGCTGATTTTCCTGTTCCCCTTCACCTGGGTGGTCTGGACCTATTGCTACACCTTCGTTGCGCGGTCGTGGGGCTTGCACGAAGGCTCGGCCAATCCGGGCGGCGCACCGGGCCTCTATCTGGTCAAGGGCTTCATTCTGGTCTTTGCCGTGACCGTCGCCTTGCAAGGTCTCTCGATGCTGATCCGTTCGATCCTGATCCTTCGCGGTCGCGAAGATCTGGTACCGCCCGCCTACCGCTATGAACCTGTGCCGGAGTGACCCCCATGGATCCTGTTCTCATTGGTGAACTCCTCGCCGGACTGATGTTTCTGGGCGTCATCGGCTTTCTCATGTTGGGTTTCCCCGTCGCCTTTACGCTGGCGGGCACCTCAATCCTGTTCGGCCTGCTGGGCAACTGGCTGGGCGTGTTCGACATGTCGAACTTCAGCGCACTGGCGGGCCGCTATACCGGCTACATGACCAACGAAGTGCTGGTCGCGGTGCCGCTGTTCATCTTCATGGGCGTGATGCTGGAACGCTCGAACATTGCCGAGCAACTGCTGTCGACCATGGGCAAGCTGTTCGGCAGCCTGCGCGGCGGTCTGGGCATTTCGGTCGTCGTGGTGGGTGCGCTGCTGGCGGCCTCGACCGGGGTTGTGGGGGCCACGGTGGTCACCATGGGCCTGATCTCGCTGCCCGCGATGATGCGGGCCGGCTATGACCCCAAACTGGCGTGCGGCACGATCTGTGCCTCGGGCACGCTGGGTCAGATCATCCCGCCCTCGACCGTGTTGATCTTCATGGGCGACATGATCGCGGGCATGCACGCGCAGGCGCAGATGAGCATGGGCAACTTCGCCCCAAGCGCCGTGTCGGTCGGCGACCTGTTCGCGGGCGCGTTCATTCCGGGCCTGCTGCTGGTCGTGGTCTATATCGTCTACATCCTGTTCAAAGCCTGGTCCGATCCCAAAAGCTGCCCGGCCATCCCGATGTCCGCCGAAGAGCGGGCAGGCCTGCCGCGTGAGATTGTCGTGGCTCTGGTGCCGCCGCTGCTGCTGATCGTCGCCGTGCTCGGCTCGATCCTTGGCGGTGTCGCCACCCCGACCGAGGCTGCTTCGGTGGGTGCCGTCGGCGCGACCCTGCTGGCCACGCTGCGCGGGCGTCTGCACCGCTCGATCTTTCTGGAAACCGTGCGCAGCACCGCCAAGATCACCGCGATGATCTTTGTGATCCTGTTCGGCGCTTCGGTCTTCTCGGTCGTGTTCCGCCAGATGGGCGGCGACGATCTGGTGCACGAGTTCCTGACCGGCATTCCGGGCGGCGCTCTGGGCGCGATGATCGCCGTCATGGTGGTGATGTTCATCCTGGGCTTCATTCTGGACACGTTCGAGATCATCTTCATCGTCCTGCCGATCACCGCGCCGACCCTGCTGATGCTGGGCGTCGATCCGATCTGGCTGGGTGTGATGATCGGGGTGAACCTGCAGACCAGCTTCCTGACGCCGCCGTTCGGCTTTGCGCTGTTCTATCTGCGCGGCGTGGCCCCGGCGACGGTGAGCACCGGCATGATCTACAAAGGTGCCGTGCCTTTCGTGATCCTGCAGATCATCGCCATTGCCGTGTTGTTCGTGTTCCCCGGTCTGGTGACCTGGCTGCCGTCGATCTTGTACTGACACCGGCTCCGGCCCGCCCCTGACCGGGTGGGCCGGGCCCAAAGATCGGAGCGCCATGCTCGCCGTCTTTTCGCAGACCCTTCCGTTCTTTGCCGTGATCGGCCTGGGCTATGGCGCGGGCCGCAGTGGTTTTTTCCCGCCCGAGGCCACGGCCTGGCTGACCAAGTTCGTGTTTTATTTTGCCCTGTCGGCATTGCTGCTCGGTTTCTCGGCCAGCATGTCGATCGGCGACATCTTCGATCCCCGCGCGGCGGCCGCCTATCTGTGGGGCTGCGGGGTCGTGTACCTTATCGCGCTGGCCGTCGCCTTCATCCGCCTGCGCCCGCTGCCCGAGGCCGTGATGGAAGCGCAGACCGCCATCATCGGCAACACCGGGTTTCTGGGCGTGCCGATGCTGGTGCTGCTCTTGGGGCCTGAAGCCGCAGGCACGGTATTGCTGGTACTGTCCATCGACCTGATCGTTTTCTCCAGCCTTCTGACCGTCGTGATCACGCTGGGGCGGGAGGGGCGTGTTTCACCGGCGCTGCCGCGTATCATTCTGATTGGGCTTGCGAAAAACCCGATGGTCGTGGCCATGGCCGCAGGCCTCTTGTGGTCCGCCACCGGCTTTCCCCTGCCCGGCCCCATCGCCGCCACCACTGCCCTGCTGGGTGCCGCTGCGACACCCGGCGCGCTGTTCGCCATCGGCGCGTCGCTGACCGGCAAACGGGCCGAGCGGCTGACCGTTGCCGGCTGGCTGAGCTTTGCCAAACTGGTGCTGCATCCGCTGGCCGTGGGCTTCGCCGCCCTGTGGATTTTCCACGTCGAATCCTTCGCGGCGGGGGTGCTGATCAGCGCCGCCGCACTGCCGGTAGCGGGCAATGTGTATATCCTTGCCCAACACTACGGGGTCGCTGTGGCACGTGTTTCGGCCTCGATCCTGATCTCGACGGCGCTGAGTGTGCTCACTGTTCCGCTGGTGATTGCCCAATTCACGGGCTGAAGCATGAACCTGATGTGAAATTGGCGTGCCACGGGCGCTTGCAGGCCCTTATACCCCTCCCTATATAGCCCTTCGAAGCCGGGACATTGCCCTAGTGGGTGGCCCGGTTCAGGGATCGGGGACGCGAAGCCTGACAGGATCGCCTCTCCACAACATCGCCGAAGGAAAGAGGAAGCATCATGGCTAAAGTCATCGGGATTGACCTCGGGACGACGAACAGCTGCGTGGCCATCATGGAAGGCTCGCAGCCTCGCGTGATCGAGAACGCAGAGGGCGCGCGCACCACGCCGTCGATCGTCGGTTTTACCGAAAGTGAACGTCTCGTCGGCCAGCCCGCCAAGCGGCAGGCCGTCACCAACCCCACAAATACCGTCTTCGCCGTCAAGCGCCTGATCGGTCGCCGTCTGGGCGACGCAGCGGTCGAAAAGGACAAGAGCCTTGTCCCCTACACCATCGCCGACGGTGGCAATGGCGACGCATGGGTCGAAGTGCGCGGTGAGAAATACTCACCCTCGCAGATCAGTGCGTTCATCCTGCAAAAGATGAAAGAAACCGCCGAGTCGTATCTCGGCGAGAACGTCACGCAGGCCGTGATCACCGTTCCGGCCTATTTCAACGACGCTCAGCGTCAGGCCACCAAGGATGCGGGCAAGATCGCCGGTCTGGAAGTGCTGCGCATCATCAACGAGCCCACGGCTGCCGCGCTGGCCTATGGCCTGGACAAGAAGCAATCGCAAACCATCGCGGTCTATGACCTTGGCGGCGGTACGTTCGACATCACGATCCTTGAGATCGACGATGGCCTGTTCGAAGTGAAATCGACCAACGGGGACACGTTCCTCGGCGGCGAAGACTTCGACATGCGCATCGTTCAGTATCTGGCCGACGAGTTCAAGAAAGAGCACGGCGCCGATCTGACCAAGGACAAGATGGCACTGCAGCGTCTGAAAGAAGCCGCCGAGAAAGCCAAGATCGAGCTGTCGTCGAGCCAGCAGACCGAAATCAACCAGCCGTTCATCTCGATGGACAAGAACAGCGGCCAGCCGCTGCACCTGGTGATGAAGCTGACCCGCGCCAAGCTGGAAAGCCTGGTCGGTGATCTGATCGTCAAGTCGATGAAGCCCTGTCAGCAGGCGCTCAAAGACGCAGGTCTGACCAAAGGCGACATCGACGAGGTGGTTCTGGTCGGCGGTATGACCCGCATGCCGCGCGTGGTTGAGGAAGTCACCAAATTCTTCGGCAAAGAGCCGCATAAGGGTGTGAACCCGGATGAGGTTGTCGCGCTGGGTGCCGCCATTCAGGCCGGCGTTCTGCAAGGCGACGTGAAGGACGTGGTGCTGCTCGACGTGACCCCGCTGTCGCTGGGCATCGAGACGCTGGGCGGCGTGTTCACCCGCCTGATCGACCGCAACACGACGATCCCGACCAAGAAGTCTCAGGTCTTCTCGACCGCCGAGGACAATCAGAACGCGGTGACCATCCGCGTGTTCCAGGGCGAGCGTGAGATGGCGGCGGACAACAAGGTCCTTGGCCAGTTCAACCTGGAAGGCATCCCGCCCGCACCGCGCGGTCTGCCGCAGATCGAAGTGACCTTCGACATCGACGCCAACGGCATCGTCAACGTGTCGGCCCGTGACAAGGCAACCGCCAAAGAGCAACGGATCACGATCCAGGCTTCGGGTGGTCTGTCGGACTCGGACATCGAGAAGATGGTCAAGGACGCCGAAGAGAACGCCGACGCCGACAAGGCCCGCAAAGAGCTGGTCGAGGCCAAGAACCAGGCGGAAAGCCTTATCCATTCGACCGAGAAATCGCTGGTCGAATACAAGGACAAGGTCGATCCGACCACGGTCGAAGCCATCGAGCTGTCGATTGCGGCGCTGAAAGACACGCTGGACGGCAACGATCCCGACAAGATCAAGTCGGGTATCAACAACGTCCGCGACGCGTCGATGAAGCTGGGCGAGGCGATCTACAAGGCGCAGCAGGAAGCCTCCGAGGGTGAAGAAGCCTCGGCGGACGACGAGCCGCGCCCGGTCGATGACGACATCGTCGATGCCGACTTCGAGGACCTCGACAACAACAAGCGTCGCGACTGACGCTCGGTGATCCAAGGGGCCCCGGCCGGCAACGCCGGACCGGGGCCCTGCCTTTGAAAGTGAGGTCCATGGATGGCCAAGCGCGATTATTACGATGTTCTGGGTGCGTCCAAAGGCGCCTCGGCTGAAGAGCTGAAGAAAGCCTATCGCACCAAGGCCAAAGAACTTCACCCCGACCGCAACAAAGACGATCCCACCTCGGAAGCGCAGTTCAAGGAAGTGAACGAAGCCTACGAAGTGCTCAAGGACGCCGACAAGAAGGCGGCCTATGACCGCTATGGTCATGCGGCCTTCGAGGGTGGCATGGGGCAACAACGGGGCGCTCGTCCCGGCGGTGCTGGTGGTGATTTCGGCTCCAGCTTCTCGGATGTGTTCGAGGATCTGTTCGGTGATTTCATGGGCGGTCGCAACGCCGGCGGTGCGCGTCAGCGTGCCAGCCGTGGCAGCGACCTGCGCTATAACCTGCGGATAACGCTGGAAGAAGCCTTCAGCGGCTCGCAAAAATCGATCCGCGTTCCGACCCTTTCTGCCTGTGACGAATGCAGCGGCACCGGGGCTGAGGGTGGCGCCGAGCCGGTGACCTGTCCGACCTGTTCGGGCATGGGCAAGGTCCGTGCGCAGCAGGGTTTCTTCACGGTCGAGCGGACCTGCCCGACCTGTGGTGGGCTCGGTCAGATCGTCAAGAACCCGTGCAAGGTCTGCAAAGGTGCAGGCCGGGTCGAGAAAGAGCGCTCGCTCAGCGTCAACATCCCCGCCGGCGTCGAAACCGGCACGCGCATTCGTCTGTCGGGCGAAGGCGAGGCTGGGCTGCGCGGCGGTCCTGCGGGCGATCTTTATATCTTCATCGAGGTGCGCGAGCACCCGATCTTCCTGCGCGACGGGCTGGACCTGCATTGCCGGGTGCCCGTCAGCTTCACCACAGCCGCTCTGGGCGGCGAGGTCGAGGTGCCGACCATCGACGGTGGCCGCAGCCGGGTGAAGGTGCCAGCGGGCTCGCAGGCGGGCAAGCAGATGCGTCTGCGCTCGAAGGGCATGCCGTCGCTGCGCGGTGGCGGGGCTGGCGACATGATGATCGAGTTGAGCGTCGAAACGCCGGTGAACCTGACGTCGCGGCAAAAAGAACTGCTGCGCGAGTTCGAAGGGCTGTCGCAGGACAACCACCCGGAAGGCAGCAGTTTCTTCACCAAGGTGAAAAGCTTTTGGGATGGTATGAAGGGGTGAAACCCGAGGCTCCTGCCGAGGGCCTGTTCCAGGTTTAAGCTTGCACGATCCCAAAACGGCGGCCCCTTCGGGCCGCCGTTTCGCTTTAACCCTTCCTCAACCAGAATCACCGCAGTCTGGGCCCATGTCGCGCCCCGCCTCCTTGTCAGAGCCTCCGCTCCCCCTCTTCACCGCGCCCGAGCCGGTGAACCCTGGCAGGCTTCCCTCGTACATCAAGGACCACCGCAAGCGCCTACGCGCCCGTTTCCTTGAGGGCGGGGCTGCGGCAGTCCCCGATTATGAACTGTTGGAACTGATCCTTTTCGGGGCGATCCCACGCGGCGATGTCAAACCGCTGGCGCGGACGCTGATCGACCGTTTCGGCGGACTGGCGGGCGTAATTACTGCACCGCAAGCGCAGTTGCTGAAAGTCGACGGGGTGGGTGACTGCGTGCTGGTCGCGCTGAAACTGGCCGAGGCTGCGGCGACGCGCCTGACCCGCGCCAAGCTGCTGAATCGCCCGGTGATTTCCTCTTGGGATGCCTTGCTCGACTATTGCCACACCACCATGGCGCATCACCCGGTCGAGCATGTGCGCGTGCTCTATCTGGACCGCAAGAACTGCCTGATCGCGGATGAGGAACAGGGGCGCGGCACCGTCGATCATGTGCCGCTCTACCCGCGCGAGGTGCTGCGCCGTGCGCTGGATCTGGACGCCTCGGCGCTGATCCTGGTGCATAACCATCCGTCGGGCGACCCCACGCCAAGCGCGCAGGACATCGCGCTGACCGACTGCATCCGCACCGGGGCCGAGGCGCTGTCGCTGGTGCTGCACGATCACCTGATCATCGGCAAATCGCGCGAGTTCAGCTTCAAGGCAGAGGGGTTGCTGTAATCCAGCGCGGGTGCGTCGTGCCTCTAGCCGCCCCTTCCAAAGCGAAAGGCCCGGCGCAAAACGCCGAGCCTTGGTACAGCTGTCAGTCGATCATCGGGGCCATGGCCCGGCGGGTCAGTTCAGCGCGATCTCCAGCTCAGGCAAGACACCCGGCAGCACGATAAAACCGCCCGTTCCGTCGCAATCAGGCATGGTGATCTGAACCTGACGCACCTGGGCCGAGGCCGTGCCGTGCAGTTCTACCGTATTGGCCTGAAGCGTCTGGCCGCAGCTGGTGGGGGTGATCGGCGCTTCGATCTCAAGCGAGACCTGACCCGTGCGCGGCGTTTCCCCGCGCGGATAGGAATAGACCTGCGCCAGATGCGCGCCCTCAATATCGGGATCGCCCAGAACCGTCATGAAGCCCTGATCCGGCACACCCGGTTCGCGCGGGGCATTTGCGTTGACATGACCCGGGTCGCCATAGGCCGCGCCGAACTCATAGGCGTTCAGCACCAGCATCGCCGGACCCTGCCACTGCAACACAACGCGCTCCATCGAGGCCAGATCCGGCACGGTGGTGCTATCGGTCTGTACGCGACCGTCGGCGAAAGTGACGCTCACCGTCGCCTCTGACGACAGGGCGGGAAGTTGCAGCATCATCTGTCCGTCGTCGCCCACGCGGCTGTCGAAGGACAGCCCGGCGTGGGTGACCGAAACAGCCGCGCCGTTGTCGCAAGGGGCGTAGACGCTGGCATCCAGCATCGCGCCGGGCGCGGGGGTAACGACCAGCCAGACGGCGCAGGCGGCGAGTTCGGCCTGCAGCTCGGGATCGAGCGGCAGCACGTCATCCGCCACCGGCGTCTGGGCGGGGGACAGATCACTCAGCAGAACAGGGTTGTCGGCCTCAGCCACAGGCAGCGTATCGGCGAAGGATTGCGTGTCAGATTGCGTGTCGGCGGCGACCGGGGCTGGCGCGCCGTCGATCGAGGGCAGGATACTGGCGCGCGACAGGTCCATGTCGGGCTGAGTGCCGGCCTGAGCCGTGACAGGGGCGGCAGGTGCCTGTGTGGGGGCCTGTGCGCCCATCAGGGAGGGCGTCTCGGCCACATCTGCCGGAAGGATGGCCTCGGCGGCCTCAGGGGCTTGCGCAAGCTCAACCACGGGCGCAGGCGCCTCGGATGACAGCGCTGCGAGCGACGGCGCAGTCCCGGTCGGCGCGGGCACAACGGATGCCGAGGTGAGGCTTGGCACCGCAGGTTCGGCGAGAGAAAGCTCGCGCGATTGCTGGAATTTGGTTCCTGCCGTGACAGCCGCCCCGAGGGCGACGGCGGCAATGGCGACGATGCGCACTCTTTTCATGACCGACTCCGACTCAATGTACTGACAGTTGCGTTATCGGGGTCAATCCGGGCAGCTTTGGGGCGGCTGAGCGGTGGTTTGAGGGCCAAATCGGGCCGGAAGTGACTATCATCGTTAACGAATTTGCAACGCCCTGTCCGGCACGGACCACGCAAAAGGGGCCGCGATGCGGCCCCTTGCATAGCGATGAAAGAGCCGTGTCAGGCCAGACTGCCGTGGCAATGCTTGAACTTCTTGCCCGAGCCGCAGGGGCACAGCTCGTTCCGGCCGGGGTTGCCCCAGGTTGCCTGATCGGCCTCATCGAAACCCTCACGCGGGGTGCCCGGTTCGACCGCTTCGGCCGGGGCCTGCGGCGACAGGCGCGGCAGGTCCATCGGCGTGTCCAGCTTGCCGTCACCGCGCGCAGCGGCGGCTTGCAGGGCCATCTGCTGCTGCATCTGCGCCTGCTCTTCGGCGGTCAGCGGACGGATGCGCGACAGTTGCCGCGTGACGTCCTCTCGCAGTTGACCGAGCAGGTTTTCGAACAGCACGAAGGCCTCGGACTTGTACTCGTTCAGCGGATCGCGCTGCGCCAGCCCGCGGAAGTTCACCGCCGAGCGCAGATGGTCCAGCGTCACGATATGCTCGCGCCACTTGCCATCGATCACCTGCAGCAGAACCTGCTTTTCGACCTGACGCATGGTGTCCGAGCTGAACGCGGTTTCTTTCTCGGCCATCATCGTGTCGGACATCGCGATCAGCCGGTCGCGCACAACCTCCTGATCGACGCCATCCTCATTGGCCCAGTCGGTCAGCGGCGGCTCGATGAACAGCTTGTCCTTGAGCACCTCGGCCAGACCCTCGATGTCCCACTGATCGGCATAGCTGCCCGAGGGCATATGCTTGGCGATCAGTTCCTCGATCACCGCGTGGCGCATGTCGCCGACGATCTCGGACAGATCCTCAGCCGCCAGAATTTCGAGCCGCTGCTCGAAGATCACACGGCGCTGGTCGTTCATAACGTTGTCGAACTTGAGCAGCGTCTTGCGGATGTCAAAGTTGCGGGCTTCGACCTTGGCTTGCGCCTTTTCCAGCGATTTGTTCACCCATGGGTGCACGATCGCCTCGCCCTCTTTCATGCCCAGGGTCGAGAGAACCTTCTCCAGACGCTCGGACCCGAAGATGCGCATCAGGTCGTCTTCCAGCGACAGGAAGAACACCGACCGGCCCGGGTCGCCCTGACGGCCCGAACGACCGCGCAGCTGGTTGTCGATACGGCGGCTCTCATGCCGCTCGGTGGCCAGAACAAACAGGCCCCCGGCGTCGAGCACCTTCTGGCGCTCATCGGCAACCTCGGCCTCGATCCGGCTGCGCACGGCGGCGGGATCGGCGGTCGGGTCGGCGTCCAGCGCGTCCATGACCTGCATGTCCACGTTGCCGCCCAACTGAATATCCGTACCGCGACCGGCCATGTTGGTGGCGATGGTCACCATGCCCAGACGCCCGGCTTCGGCCACGATATGCGCTTCACGCTCGTGCTGGCGGGCGTTGAGGACGTTATGCTCCACCCCGGCGGATTTGAGCAGCGCCGACAGCTCTTCGGATTTCTCGATCGAGGTGGTGCCGACCAGAATCGGCTGACCCTTTTCGTTGGCTTCCTTGATCGCCGCCAGAACGCCGTCAAATTTCTCACGCGCGGATTTGTAGACCTGATCGTGTTCGTCAAGGCGCGCGATGGGGCGGTTGGTCGGGATCTCGACAACGCCGAGGTTGTAGATTTCCTGAAACTCTTCCGCCTCGGTCGTGGCCGTGCCGGTCATGCCGCCCAGCTTCTTGTACATGCGGAAGTAGTTCTGGAAGGTGATCGAGGCCATCGTCACCGTCTCGGGCTGGATCTCCAGTCCCTCTTTTGCCTCAACCGCCTGATGAAGACCTTCGGACAGCTGGCGACCCAGCATCATGCGCCCGGTGTGTTCGTCGATCAGAACGATCTTCCCGTCGCGAACGATGTAATGCTGGTCCTTGTGCAGCATCTTGTGCGCGCGCAGGGCCTGGTTGACGTGGTGGACGATCGTCGTCGATTCCGGGTCATAGAGCGTCTGACCTTCGGGCAGGATGCCTTCGGCATAGAGCAGTTGCTCGATATGCTCGTTGCCGTCGTCGGTATAGGTGATCGAGCGGGCTTTTTCGTCCAGCGTGAAATCTTCGTCCACCAGCGACGGGATCAATGCGTTGACGCGGACATACAGGTTCTCGCGGTCCGGCATCGGCCCCGAGATGATCAGCGGCGTGCGGGCTTCGTCGATAAGGATACTGTCGACCTCGTCCACGATGGCAAAGTTATGCCCGCGCTGCATCATCTGACCCAGATCGGTCTTCATGTTGTCGCGCAGGTAATCGAAGCCCAGCTCGTTGTTCGTCGCATAGGTGATGTCAGCGGCATAAGCCTTGCGCTTTTCATCATCCGGCTGATGCGGCACGACCACGCCGGTGGTCAGGCCCAGCTTGGAGAACACCTTGCCCATCCAGTCCGAGTCGCGGCGGGCGAGGTAGTCGTTCACCGTGACGACATGCACGCCCTTGCCGCTGAGCGCGTTCAGGTAGGCCGGGAAGGTGGCGACAAGGGTTTTACCCTCACCGGTCTTCATCTCGGCGATATTGCCCTGATGCAGGAAGATACCGCCGATCAGCTGCACGTCGAAGGCGCGCAGACCCAGCGCCCGGCGGGCACCTTCACGGCAGTTGGCAAAGGCTTCCGGCAGCAGCGCGTCCAGGCTTTCACCCTTTTCCGCCCGTGCCTTAAGCTCTGCGGTCTTGGCCACCAGCCCGTCGTCGCTCAGCGCTGTGTATTCGTCTTCCAGCGCGTTGATCGTTGCGACGAGGGGTCGGACAGCTTTGACCTTTCGATCGTTCGCGGTGCCGAAAACTTTCCGGCTGAGTGTTCCGAGGCCCAACATCTATTCTCCGCTCGCCATTGTGTGACCGGCTGACTAAACCGACGGGGTTGCCGGTCGGCGGCTGCTTTTCTAAACAGGGCGCGGCTGGTCAGCCCTTCAAATATACCGTTCCGGCATGTAAGGGCCGACCATGTTGGTGTCAATCACAGCGGCCCTCAGGGCCGCGATTCAGGAGCCTTGCATGTTCAAAATCGCTCGATTTGCCGCGGTAACCGCGATCTTTACCGCCCTGGCCGTGCCCGCGGTGGCGCAAGATGCCTCGACGGTGATCGCCCGCGTCGGCGGCACAGAGATCACGCTGGGCAACGCTATCGCCCTGCGCGCCCAACTTCCCGAACAATTTGCGCAGGTGCCCGACGCCACGCTCTTCCCGGCCATCGTGCAGCAGTTGATCGAGCAGGAACTGCTCGCACAGGCGCAGGCCGACAACCTGTCGCCGCGCGATCAGCTGATGCTGCAGAACGAAACCCGCAACTTCCTTGCCAATGCCGCGCTGGTCGAGGCCGCCACGGCTGCCGTCACCGATGAAAGCGTGCAGGCCGCCTATGACGCCTTCGCCGCCGAATATGCGCAGGGCGAGCCGGTGACCGAATACAACGCCGCCCACATCCTCGTGCGCACCGAGGAAGAGCGCGATCAGGTGGTCGCCGCGCTGGCCGAAGGCCGTGAGTTTGCCGACGTGGCGCGCGAGTTCTCCATCGACGGCTCGTCGCAACAGGGCGGCGATCTGGGCTGGTTCCCCGCCGGCGTGATGATCCCCGAATTCCAGGCCGCTGTCGAAGGGCTGGAGCCCGGTCAGGTCTCCGAGCCGGTGCAAACCCGCTTTGGCTGGCACGTCATCACCCTGCTGGGCACCCGCACCGCCGAGGTTCCGGCGCTTGAGGATGTCCGCGACGATCTGGTCACCCAGATCCAGCGCGAAGCGACCACCGCCCGCGTCGAGCAACTGCGCGAAGGCGCAGAGGTCGAGAACCTGGCCGAAGGCATGGATCCCGCGCTGCTGAGCCAATCGTCGCTGCTGGACGAGTGACGCGCCAGCGCGTAGCGTAGCGCCGAAACCGGCCCGCACCCTTTCGGGGGCTGCGGGCCGTCTGTCTTTCCAGGAGTTCGGTCCCGATGGCGACGAAGAAGAAGTACAAGCAGAAGATCCAAAAGTGGAAGTCCCGCGCCAAGGCTTTGAAAACGCGCCTTGCCACGGTGCCGGTTGCTGCCCCAGCGACCAAAGTGACCGTCGTCTCGCCGCTGGCCCCCAAGAACGGCTTCCCCATGCTGCCCGCCATCGCCGGCGTCGAGTTCGCCACCGCACAGGCCGGCGTGCGCTACAAGAACCGCACCGATGTGATGCTGGCGCGCCTTGCGCCCGGCTCGGTCGTCGCGGGCACCTTTACCCGCTCGGCCACCCGCTCGGCGGCAGTGCTCGATTGTCAGGCCAAGGTCGGCGTCACCGACGGGGCGGATCAGGGCGCGGCCATTCTGGTGAACTCGGGCAATTCCAATGCGTTCACCGGCGCGCGCGGCTGGACATCGGTCAACGCGCTGTCGGCCTCGGTCGCGGCCAAGCTGGGCCTGCCTGAATCGCGCGTCTTCACGTCTTCGACGGGCGTGATCGGCGAACCGCTGCCGCATGAGCGCATCGATGCGGCGCTGGACGCGCTGGTCGATGGTCTGTCGCCTGACGGTATCCCCGATGCTGCCCGCGCCATCATGACGACCGACACCTACCCGAAGGGCGCGATGGCCGAGGTCGAGATCGGCGGCCAGACCGTGCGCATCGCCGGGATCGCCAAAGGCTCGGGCATGATCGCGCCGGATATGGCGACGATGCTGGTCTATATCTTCACCGACGTGAAGATCGCCCAGAAGGCGCTGCAAACCGTTGTCAGCCGCCTGACCGACCGCAGCTTCAACTGCATCACCGTCGACAGCGACACCTCGACCTCGGACACGCTGCTGATCGCGGCGACGGGTCAGGGTCCGGCGCTGACCAACATGCGCTCGGCCGAGGCCAAGGCCTTCGAGCGCGCGCTCGGCGACGTGATGATGAACCTTGCGCATCAGGTCGTGCGCGACGGTGAAGGGGCAACCAAGTTCGTCGGCATCACCGTCAGCGGCGCCCAAAGCAACGAAGACGCCAAGCTGTGCGCGCTCAGCATCGCCAACTCGCCGCTGGTCAAGACCGCGCTGGCGGGCGAAGATCCGAACTGGGGCCGCATCGTCGCCGCCGTCGGCAAATCCGGCGCGGCGGCTGACCGGGACCGGCTGGGCATCACGTTTGGCGACATCACCGTGGCCTCGGGCGGTCTGGTCGATCCGGGCTACAAGGAAGCCGAAGGCGCGGCCTATATGAAAAACCCCGAGCTTGAGATCGGCGTCGATCTGGGGCTGGGCAAAGGCACCGCCAAGGTCTGGACCTGCGATCTGACCCACCGCTATATCGACATCAACGCCGATTACCGCTCGTAAGCCACGCGGTTAACACCGTGTAAACCGCGCCCCATCATCTTGTCGCAAATACTCTCGGGGGGTCCGGGGGGCTGAAGGCCCCCCGGCCTCTCCACCCGGAGATCCCCTATGAAAATCGTCCTCGTCTCCGCCGTCGCGCTGATCGACGCCGATGGTCGCGTGCTTCTGGCCCAGCGACCGGCGGGCAAATCCATGGCCGGGCTGTGGGAGTTTCCCGGCGGCAAGGTCGAACCCGGCGAGTCGCCGGAAGCCGCGCTGATCCGCGAGCTGCATGAGGAACTTGGCATCAACACCTGGGCATCGTGCCTGGCACCGCTGACCTTTGCCAGCCACGCCTACCCGGAATTTCACCTGCTGATGCCCCTCTTCGCCTGCCGTCGCTGGGAGGGAATCGCCACCCCGCAAGAGGGGCAGGTCCTGAAATGGGTCCGTGCCGACGCGCTGCGCGAGTATCCGATGCCACCGGCAGATATCCCGCTCATCCCCATCTTGCGCGACTGGCTTTGACGTTTTGCGAAACAATTCGCTTAATAGTCACAATTAGTAGACAATGTGGAAACCTGGAAACAAACAGGTTCTGCGATAAAGCGGCGAATTGCGGTGTTTTTCTGGCAAAATCGTCGTGAATGTGTCAATTTCAGGGCATGGGACAAGAGGAATGCACCGTGCTGAAGACCATTATGATCGGCCGTTATTTAAGCATCCAAGGCCAGTTCGTCGGCACCACGCCTACCGGGTTGATGGTGGTCAGGGTTGGCGAAAAGACCTTTGCCGGGCGCCCTGTTCAAAAGCGGATTGCCTGAACGTGTGAGTAGCGAGTAACGGGCGTGTACCCTCAGGGTGCGCGCCCTTTTTCCGGTCATTAATTTCAAACTTGAAACATAAACCGCCGGGCGATAGCCTTCACCCCAACAAGGGAGTCGCCATGCCTACCGATTTCGCCGCCACCCGCGCTCAGTTCGACCTGCCTGAGGGGATCTTGTATCTCGACGGCAATTCTCTGGGCCCCCTGCCGCGAAACGTCGCCGAACGGCTTGCCCGGACAGTGACGCAGGAATGGGGCACGATGCTGATCACCGGCTGGAACAAGGCCGGCTGGATGGACCTGCCCACGCGCATCGGTGACCGCATCGCGCGGATCATCGGCGCCGAAGCCGGTCATGTGGTGCTGGGCGACACGCTGTCGATCAAGGTCTATCAGGCGCTGGCCTCGGCGCTTGAGATGAACCCCAGGCGCAAGGTAATCCTGTCGGACACCGGCAACTTCCCGTCGGATCTTTACATGGCCGAAGGGCTGTGCCGGACGCTGGGCGACGGATATGAGCTGCGCACCGTCGCGCCCGAAGAGGTCGCTGACGCCATCGACGACAGCGTCGCCGTGCTGATGCTGACCGAGGTCGACTACCGCACCGGCCGCCGCCACGACATGCCCGCGCTGACCGCAAAGGCCCACGACGTCGGCGCGCTGGCGATCTGGGATCTGGCGCATTCGGCCGGGGCGACGGATGTTAAAGTCGCCGAGGGCGGCGCGGATTTCGCGGTTGGTTGCACGTACAAATACCTTAATTCCGGCCCCGGTGGCCCGGCCTTCATCTATGTCGCGCCGCGCCATGCCGAGACCGTGCGCCCGGCGCTGTCGGGCTGGATGGGACACGAGGCACCCTTTGCCTTTGACCTGAGCTATCGCCCCGGCAGCGGCATTGAGCGCATGCGCGTCGGCACCCCGCCGATCCTGCAACTGGCGGCGCTGGACGCCGCGCTGGATGTCTGGGAGGGCGTCGAGATCGCCGACCTGCGCGCCCGCTCGATCGAGTTGTGCGAGGCCTTCATCGCCGGTGTCGAGGCGCGCTGCCCGATGCTGACGCTGGGCTCGCCCCGCGATCCGCGGCAGCGCGGCAGTCAGGTGAGCTTCCGCCACCCCGAAGGCTACGCGATCATGCAGGCGCTGATCGCGCGCGGCGTGATCGGCGATTTCCGCGCGCCGGACGTGCTGCGCTTTGGCTTCACGCCGCTCTATATCGGGCTGGACGAGGTCAATGCCGCGGTCGGGATACTGGCCGAGATCATGGCAACGGATGCCTGGGACACGCCGGAATTCAAGACCCGGGCGAAAGTGACATGAGACCGGGCCGGGTGATCGGGGGGGCTGCTCGCCCCCCCGTCGCCATTGTCTCTCGGACCAATGGCGTTCCAATGGCGACCCCCTCGCCCAAGGGGGACGTACGCGCCCCCCTTGGGGAACCCCCCGTGGATATTTTCGGACAGATGATGGTGCTGCCGCCGCTCTGTCGGCCCGGCGGCTGGGTTGTGTTGTGGAAGCGATTGGCGATGATGGGAAAGTTGAACGCGCGCGGCTGGGCTTGAGTCCGCCCCTGTCCCGTTCACCGTACCGGAGTCTGTCTTATGACCGAAGCTTACGATCCCGCCCGCGAAGGCGCGCAAATGGCCTTTGATGGCCGCATGTCTTACACCGATTATCTGGGTCTGGACGCGATCCTGACCGCCCAGCATCCGCGCTCGACCGCGCATGACGAGATGCTGTTCATCATTCAGCACCAGACCAGCGAACTGTGGATGCGGCTGGCGCTGCACGAGATCAGCGCCGCACGCGGTCACTTGCAGGAGGGCAACACCCGGCTGGCGTTCAAGATGTTGAGCCGTGTCGCGCGGATTTTCGAGCAGTTGAACAACGCCTGGGATGTGCTGCGCACGATGACGCCGAGCGAATACACCGAATTTCGCGATGCGTTGGGGGAATCCTCAGGCTTTCAGTCGTGGCAGTATCGGCTGATCGAGTTCACCGTCGGCAACCGCAATGTCGCGTTGCTCAAGCCGCACGCCCATCGCGAAGACCTGACGCAAGCGCTGGAGGCAGAACTGGCGCGGCCGTCGCTGTATGACGTCGCGGTGCGGGTGTTGGCGAAGGCCGGGTTTGCCATCTCTGACGACGTTCTGAACCGTGACCTGCGCCAGCCCTGGCGCGCCGATGAGAGCGTGCAGGCCGCGTGGCGCGAGGTTTATTGCGATCCGCAAAAACACTGGGAACTGTACGAACTGGCCGAGAAACTGGTTGATTTCGAAGACTATTTCCGCCGCTGGCGCTTTAACCACGTCACCACGGTCGAGCGCGTCATCGGCTTCAAGCGCGGCACTGGCGGCACCGCGGGCGTGATGTATCTGCGCCGGATGCTGGAGGTCGAGCTGTTCCCCGAGCTGTGGCATCTGCGGACCGAGCTTTAACTACACGGGGTTTTGGCTGGCACCTTGCGGTCAGGGGCGGCATTATAGGGCAAAGCCCCTGACCTGAGCCTGTGAGTCTGCCATGATTGATCTGTCCCGCCGCGCCGTTCTGGGTGGCCTCGCCCTTCTTCCGGTGTCCGGCTGCGTGTCGAGCAACGCAGACCCGGTGGTCGAGCCGCTTGACTATGGCATGCGGCTGGACGGCGGTTTCACGATCCCGGCGGTTCAGACCGAGGATATCGCGGCCGGGCAGCTGCGTCAGGTCGTCCCCTTCATGATCGACTATCCGCGCGATTCAATCGTGATCATCGCCGACGAGCACGCGCTTTATCTGGTCCTGCGCGGCGGCTTTGCCCTGCGCTACAGCATCGCTGTGGGGCGCGCGGCACTGGGCTGGCACGGTAACGCCGAAATCTACCGGGGACAGCCCTGGCCGGATGCCACAGCTGCGCCCTTGCCAACCCTGGTCGACGAGGGCACAGCGGTCACCGAACCCGCCGGGCCGTCGGCCCCACTGGGCGCGCGCGCGCTTTATCTGCGGTCGCGCGGTACCGGTGCGGACGAAGGGCTGAGCATCCACGGTACGCCGCTTGCCGCGACCGCCGGGCGCGGCGATGCCGCCGGCTATTACCGCATGATCAATCAGGAAATTATCGACCTGTACGAGCGCGTCGGCGAAGGCACGCTGGTGACAATTCTTTAACCGTCACCCTGTCGCGCCTCAGGCCCGCAGACCACGTCCGAACAGCTGCGCCATCCGGTTGAAGGCGGCGCAGAGCGCGTCGTAGCCGCTGGCGCTGGACTTCAGCCCGCTCAGTGCGGCGACGATGGTTTCGGCCAAGGCGTCGGCATTGCCGCCATAGGGGGCAAGGGTGATGCGCCCGGCGTCGGCTTCGGATTGCAGCCACGCGCGCAGCAGGGCGCGGATGCGGGCCTCGCCTTGCTCGACCACATCGGCTGCGACGGCGAAATTTGCATCCAGAAGTTCTTCTCCATGCGGCGAATCGAACAGTATGGCCGTTTCGGGGCCGACCTTGGCCTCGAACACCGCGGCCAGCGCCTGCTCAGGCGCAAGCCCCGGCTGCAAGGCCTGCGCGACCCGGCCAATGGATACCTCGAAATGCACCATGACCAGTGACCGGAAGATATCGGGTTTGTTGCGGTAATGCAGATAGAGCGCGGCGCGCGATACCCCGACGCCGCGCGCGATGTCCTCCATCGAGGTGCGGCGGTAGCCGTAGCGCGCGAAAACCTCAACCGCCCCGGTCAGAATGGCGACGCGGCGCGGGTCGGTTTCGCCAATCTGTAAAACATTGCTTGGCATAGGCTGACCTCTGACAGTCCCTGTCGATTTTGTCAATTTTGCCGATTTACACTATGACACTTTCCGTACATATTGTCACAAACCCGGCTCTGGAGGCTCTCCCATGGCAATACCCCTGACGATCAACGGCATCGCCCGCAGCATCGACGCGCCTGACGACACCCCGCTGCTGTGGGTTCTGCGCGACGAGCTGGGCATGACCGGCACCAAATTCGGCTGCGGCGTCGGCGCCTGCGGTGCCTGCACCGTGCAGATCGACGGCGAGGCGATGCGCAGCTGTCAGGTGACGCTGGCCGATGTCTGGGGCGCGGTGACGACGATCGAGGGGCTGGGCACGCCCGAGGCTCCACACGCGCTGCAGGCCGCATGGGTGCGGCATCAGGTGGCGCAATGTGGGTACTGCCAGTCGGGACAGATCATGCAGGCGGCTGACCTGTTGTCCCATACCCCCAACCCCACCGACGACGACATCGACCAGGCGATGGCGGGCAACCTGTGCCGCTGTGGCACCTATGGCCGGATCCGCGCCGCGATCCATGACGCGGCCAGCGTGATGCAGGAGGAGGCACAATGAGCCGTCTGGGAAAAGTCACCCGCCGGGCGTTTCTGATCGGCAGCGCAGCCGTTGCCGGGGGCGTCGCCTTTGGCGTCTACGCGGTCACGCGCCCCGCCGAGAACCCGCTGCACCCGCGCGAGGGCGCAACACTCAATCCCTATCTGATCATCGACGCTGAGGGCATCACGGTGGTCACTGGCCGGGCCGAAATGGGTCAGGGCGCGCAGACAACGCTGGCGGCCTGTCTGGCGGAAGAGCTGGATGTCGACTGGGATAGCGTCCGACTGATGCACGGGCCTAAGGCGGCGGCCTATTACAACGGGGCGATGCTGGAAGGGGTGCTTCCCGGTCCGGATTACGCGCGACCCGACTGGCAGCGCTCATTGGGTGAGACGCTGGGCGTAATCGCCAAACCGCTGGGCGTGCAGGTGACCGGCGGCTCGACCAGCATGCGTGACGGCTACGAGCGGTTGCGCCGCGCCGGGGCCAGCGCGCGGGAGGCGCTCAAGGCGGTGGCGGCGGACCGGCTGGGGGTCAGCATGGACCGCCTGAGCACCGAGAGCGGCGCGGTGGTTGCGCCCGACGGCACGCGGGTGCCCTATGCCGAGCTGGCCGAAGCGGCGGCGATGATCGACGCGCCGCAGGTCGAGCCGCGTCCGCGGTCCGAGTGGCGGCTGCTGGGCACCGCCCTGCCCCGCCCGGATATGCTCGCCAAGGTCACCGGCACCGCCGGTTTTGGCGTGGATACCCGCCTGCCGGGGATGAAATTCGCCAGCGTCCGGCGCTCGCCCCGGCTGGGTGGGGCGATGACCCGCTATGACCCCGCGCCTGCGCTGGCGATTGCGGGCGTCGAGCAGGTGATCGACATCGGCGATGGCGTGGCTGTGGTGGCGCGCAACACATGGGCGGCGATGCAGGGCGCGCGGGCCGTGATCTGCGAATGGGGAGAGGCACCCTATCCGGCGACCAGCGAGGGGATGACGGAACGGCTGCTGGCCGCGTTCAACGACGACCCCGACAGCACCATGCGCGACGATGGTGATGCCGATGAGGCCGCGGGCACGGTGATCGAGGCCGAATACCGCATGCCGTTTCTGGCCCATTCGACGATGGAGCCGATGAACGCGACGGCGCTGTTTGCGGACGGAAAACTGGAGCTGTGGTCGCCCAATCAGGGACCGTTCGTGCAGGCCCGCGTGGCCGGTGAGGCGATTGGCATCGACGGTGACGACGTGAGTGTGAACACGACCTTCATGGGCGGCGGTTTCGGGCGGCGGATCGAGGCGGATTATGCCGGTATCGCCGCCAAGGTCGCCCATGCGCTGCCCGGCACGCCGGTGAATGTCACCTGGTCGCGCGAAGAGGACATGACGCATGACTTCTACCGCCCCGCCGCGATCACCCGGGTCAGGGGCGCGGTGGTTGACGGGCAGGCGGTGCTCATGGACGCGCAGGTCTCGTCTCCCGGTCTGATGGCGCAGGCGGGCGGACGGATGATGGGCATGGGGATGATGGGGGCGGATCGGTCCATCGTCGAGGGGATGTTCGATCAGCCCTACCGCATCCCCAACTACCGCGTGCGCGGCTACCGGGCGGATCTGGATGTGCCGATGGGTTTCTGGCGCTCGGTCGGCGCCAGCCACAACGGCTTCGCGCATGAAAGCTTCATCGACGAGCTGGCGCGTGCTGCCGGGCGCGATCCGATGGACTTCCGGCTGGAACTGGTGCGCCCGGAAAGCGCCACGGCAGCGGGTGTGCTGGAGGCGGTGCGCGAGATGTCGGGCTGGGACCAGCTGCGCGCGGCGGGAACCGGCATGGGCGTCGCGCTGGTCTGGAGCTTTGGCACCCCGGTCGCTCAGGTGATCGAGGTGGTGCAGGAGGGCGATGCGATCCGCATCGCGCGCGGCTGGATCGCCTGCGATCCGGGCATCGCGCTGGACCCGGGCATCCTGCAGGCGCAGATGGAGGGGGCGATGATCTACGGGCTGTCGGCTGCGGTGCACGGACAGATCACCTTTGCCGACGGGATGGTCGAGCAGCAGAACTTCCCTGATTACGACGCCCTGCGCATGTCCGGCGCGCCGCGTATCGAGACGCGCATCCTGCAGGCCAACCCGCATCTGGGCGGGGCGGGGGAACCCGGCACACCGCCTGCGGCGGCGGCGCTGGCCAATGCATTGTTTTCACTGACCGGCGAGCGGGCGCGCACGTTGCCGCTGGAGGGTCAGTTCCGGTTTGTGCTTTAACGAGTTGAGTCTGTTGGTATCGGGGGGCTGCTCGCCCCCCGAACCCCCTCGCCAAAGGGGACGCACGCGCCCCCTTTGGAAACCCCCGTGGATATTTAGAGACAGAAAATGATCAGGGCGCGCGCAGCAGGGTGATCCAGGTCTCGCCATAGCGGCGTTGGTCGAGGGTCTCGAAGCCTTCGGGGGCGAGCTGCGGGGCGTTTTCTTCCCAGACGATGGTGGCGGCGGGCGCGATCCAGTCATTGGTAAGCGCCGAGGTCAGCGCCTTTGCGCCAAGCCCCATGCCATAGGGCGGATCGAGGAAGATCAGCCCGAACGCCGGGCCCCGGTTGGGGCCCAGATCAGTGGCATTGCGGCGGTAGAGACGCGTGGTGCCCATCGCGCGCAGTTTTTCGATGTTGGTGCGGATCAGGGCGCGGGCGGCGGCGCCGTCATCGACCAGCGTGACGGTGCTGGCGCCGCGCGACAGGGATTCCAGCCCCAGCGCGCCGGTGCCAGCGAAGAGGTCGAGCACGCGCTGGCCCTGCACCAGATCGCCCCATTTGCCCTGCGTGAGCATGTTGAACAGCGCCTCGCGGACGCGGTCCGAGGTCGGGCGCAGATGGGCGGCGGCATCGCCCGCGCCGACCTCGGCCAGCGTCAGGCCCCGGTGCGTGCCGCCGACGATCCTCATGCCAGAAGCGTTTTCAGCTCGGTCGCCGGGTCGGCCAGCGCGGCGGGATCGGGCGTCTTGCCCGCTTCCAGCAGGCGTTTGCCGACCATATAGCCGCGCGGGTCGTTCATCGCATCGACGGCGAGGAAGGTGTCGCCGCGATAGTACCAATGGCTGCGCGCCGCACCGACTTCGCGCGTGACGATGCGGTCATAGCCGGTGTTCAGCCCGGCGATCTGTAGCTTGACGTCATACTGATCCGACCAGAACCACGGGCTGGGCACATAGGCCTTCTCTGCCCCCAGCATGTTGGCCGCGACGGCCTCGGCCTGGTCGATGGCGTTTTGTACGCTCTCCAGACGGATGCGGGTGCCGCGATAGACGAAGCTGGCGCAATCGCCCGCCGACCAGATCGACGGGTCCGAGGTGCGGCCGTGCTCATCGGTGCGGATGCCGTTGTCGATGGTCAGTCCGGCAGCCTCGGCCAGCGCCGCGCCCGGCGTGATGCCGATACCGACGATGGCGAAGTCGATGTCGATGTGGCTGCCGTCGGCCAGATCCGCGCCGTTAACGCGGGTGTCCCCGGTGAGGCGGGTCAGGCCCAGCCCCTCGCGGATCGTCACGCCGTGGGACGTGTGCAGGGCGCGCATGTAATCGGCGGTTTCAGGGGCAGCGACGCGACCGAGGATGCGCGGCGCGGCCTCGATCACCGTGACCTGCAGGCCCTTCTGCGCGGCCACGGCGGCCGCTTCCAGCCCGATATAGCCGCCACCAACGACCAACAGCCGCTTGCCGGGCGCAAATTCGGGGGCCATCGCGTCGATGTCCGACAGCTTGCGCACGCCGTAGACGCCCTCAAGCGCGCCGCCGATGGCGGCGGGCAGGTGGCGCAGATCGGCGCCGGTGGTCAGGGCGAGTTGGGTGTAGGGGATCGCCTGGTCACCCAGCCACACCGTCTTGGTCGCGGGGTCGATGCGCGAGACCGGGGTGCCCAGCTTCAGGGTGATGTTCTGCTCGGCATAATAGGCCTCGGACCGCAGAAAGAGCCGATCCAGCGTCATCTCGCCCAGCAGGTATTTCTTGGACAGCGGCGGGCGTTGATAGGGCGGCGCGATTTCGTCCCCGATCAGCGTCAGCTCATCCGCGTAGCCAAGTCCGCGCAGCTTGGCGACCAGCGACGATCCTGCCTGCCCTGCCCCGATCACGACGATTCCCGCCATTGCCCTCTCCCTCAATTTCATTCCATCGCTTCATACTGGAAGCGGCGCTGGGGTGGTATATATCTTAGGCTGCCGACCAAACCCAGACCCGTTCCGACACATCAGGAGAGACTGCATATGACGATTTCCGTTGGGGATACGCTGCCCGAAGCCACGCTCATCGCGATGGGCGATTCCGGCCCGGCCGAGGTCAGCGTCAAAGACCTGACCGCGGGCCGCAAGGTGGTGATCTTTGCCGTACCCGGCGCGTTCACGCCGACCTGTCATTCGGCGCATGTGCCCAGCTTCATCCGCAGCATGGATGCGCTCAAGGCCAAGGGTGTGGACGAAGTGGTCTGCGTTTCGGTCAACGACGCCTTCGTGATGAAGACCTGGGGTGAGGCAACCGGCGCGACCGAGGCCGGGATCACCATGCTGTCGGACGGCGCGGGCGATCTGACCGGCAAGCTGGGGCTGAGCTTTGACGCCCCCGCGATTGGCCTGATGGGCCGTTCCAAGCGGTATGCGATGATGGTCGAGGATGGCGTGGTCAAAGTTTACCACCCCGAGACCGGCAAGGGCTGCGAAATCTCCGGTGGCGAGGCGATGGTCGAGGCGCTCTGAGCCCTTGACCGCCGTGTGACAAAGGCCGCCCCGAGGGGCGGCCTTTTGCGTTTCGCTCAGCTCTCGGCTTCCAGCATCCTGGGCGCTTCGCCGCCCGCCATCACCAGCGTGCGATAGGGGAAAGGGATCTCGATCCCGGCCTCATCCAGCGCCTCTTTGACCTTGCGCTTCATGTCGGCCTGATAGGCGAAATAGACCGAAGCATCGACCCAGACCCGCACCAGAAAATCGACCGAACTGTCGCCCAGATTGTTCACCTGAATGAAGGGCTCAGGGTCGGACTTGGACCGGGGATCGGCCATGATGGTCTGCAGGATCGTCGTTTCGGCCAGTTTCAGGTCCGAATCATACGACACGCCAAAGGTCCAGTCGGCGCGGCGGGTCGGATAGACCGAGTAGTTCTCGATCGTGTTGCCCCAGACCTCGGAATTGGGAATGATGATCTGCGTGTTGCCGATCGAGGCCAGCTCGGTGAAATTCAGCGAAATGTCTTTGACGGTGCCCATCTTGTCCGAAATCTGCACGAAATCGCCGACCTTGATCGGGCGGAACATGATGATCATCACCCCGGCGGCGATGTTCGACAGCGTCCCTTGCAGCGCCAGACCAATCGCCAGACCGGCAGCACCCAGAGCGGCGACCAGCGAGGTCGTCTCAAGCCCGAAGCGGTTGAGGACAAAGATCACCGTAAAGGCAAGAATCACGTAGCGGACAATGTTGCCCAGAAAGCTGAACAGGGTGAAATCGAGCGTTTTGTGCTTCTCACCCAACCCGCGGATCCGGCGCGAGGCCCAGCCGCCGATGGCAAAACCGATGAACAGGATGGCGACGGCGGCAACCACGCTGCCCAGCACCGACGCCAGGAAATCAACAGTAAGGACATCGCCGACGGTTACCCCGTCGGCGATGCTCAGTGACATGAAGTCTGAAAAATTCATGTAAACGCATCCATTTTTTGTGCCAGTTTCAGATCGAGCTCAGTTAGCCCATCGACGTCATGTGTCGACAGCGTGACCTCTACTGTTTTGTAAACATTCGACCATTCCGGGTGGTGATCCAGCTTTTCGGCCCAGATCGCGGCTTTGGTCATGAAGCCGAAAGCCTCAACGAAATTCTTGAAGGTGAAGGTCTTGCTGATCGCGTCGCGCTTGGCGTCATGGGCCCAGCCTGCGGCGGTCAGTGCCGTCAGCGCAGCGTCGCGCTCGGCCCCCTCCAGTTTGCTCGGTCTCGCCATCAGCTGATCCCTCCCATCACTTTTTTCCACGCCGGACGCGTTTTGATGCGCTCAAAATAGGCCGAAAAGCTGGGCGTTGTGGGCAGCGTTCCAAACTGCATGCCCCAACCAATCTGCGAGCCGGCATAGACATCGACGGCTGTAAAGCGGTCGCCTGCGAAATAGGGGCTCTTCGACAGATGCTGATCCAGCGTTGCGACCACGTCGGCCAGCGAACCATAGCCCGCCGCGCGCTTGCGTTCGTCCGGCACCACGAAGCCCATCGCATTGTTGGTCACAGCGGATTCGACAGGCCCGGCGGCAAAGAACATCCAGCGGTAATAGGCAGCGCGTTCGCTGGCCGTGGGCGCAAGGCCCGCCTTGGGGAATGCCTCGGCCAGATAGGTGCAGATCGCCGCGACTTCGGTGACGACGGCCCCGTCATGCACCAGCGCCGGCACCTTGCCCATCGGGTTGATCGCCAGATAGTCGGGCGATTTCATCGACGTGTGATACTCGAGCACATGCATGGTGTACGGCTCGCCGATTTCTTCCAGCATCCAGTGTGCGATCAGCCCGCGCGATTGCGGGTTGGTGTAAAACTCGATCATTGATCCCCTCCAGACTGCGGCCCGCGCCGGAACGGCGCATAGGCCTCCAAGATGCGCATTTCATCCCCGACTGCGGCGGTTTCCGCCTGCAGATAATCGTCAACCGCCTGCCGGAACCGATCATCGGGGAACCAATGCAGCGAATGCACGGCACTCGGCAGATAGCCGCGCGCCAGCTTGTGTTCTCCCTGCGCGCCTGCCTCGACCCGGCTCAGCCCGTTGGCCAGCGCCCAGTCAATCGCCTGATAGTAGCACAGCTCGAAATGCAGACAGGGGTGATCCTCGGTGCAGCCCCAGTAGCGGCCAAAGAGCGTTTCCGAGCCAATGAAATTCAGCGCCCCGGCAATGGGTTGGCCGTCACGCTCGGCAAGGATCAGCAAGGTGTCGTCGCGCATCGTCTCCTGGATGCGGTCAAAGAACGCGCGGGTCAGATAGGGCGTGCCCCATTTGCGGCTGCCGGTGTCTTGATAAAATTCCCAGAAGGCATCCCAATGCTCGGGCCGCAACGCGTCGCCGGTCAGCGCGCGGATCTCGCCGCCAAACGCCTGCGCCTGCGCGCGTTCGCGGCGGATCGTCTTACGCTTGCGCGAACTGAGCGCGGCCAGAAACCCGTCGAAATCGCCGTAGCCCTCATCCTGCCAATGGAATTGCTGGGTCAGGCGGTGAAGCCAGCCCTCCTCGACGCCGACCGCTGCCTCATCCTCGGTGCAAAAGGTGATGTGGGCCGAGGACAGGTTGTTCGCCCCCGTCACCTCGGCAAGGGCGCGCAGCAGGATCGGGCGCAGTTCCTCAGCCCCCAGCAGCCTCGCACCCGTCGCAGGGGTGAAGGGGACTGCCGATTGCAGCTTGGGATAATACCGCCCACCCGCGCGCTGCCAGGCATCGGCGAAGGCATGGTCAAAGATGTATTCGCCCTGACTGTGGCCCTTGGCGTAAAGCGGCATCGCGGCCAGCAAGCGGCCATCCTGCCGGATCGTCAGGTGTTTTGCTTCCCAGCCACTGCGGCCCCCGACCGAACGTGAGTCCTCCAGCGCCGCCAGAAAGCGATGCGTGGTAAACGGGTCAAGCGGGCGGGCGCCGTCTTGTGCGCACAGCCCGTCCCAGTCTTCCGCTGCGACTTGGCTGATGGCGTCGATGATCGCGATATCCACGGCGTCTCCTTGGCCTTTGGCCAAAGCTGGGCGACGGAGGGCCGGAGTCAAGTCCGGCCCCGGTCGCATTTAGGACTGCGCGGCGGGGTATCCCTCAAAGGTGATGTTCTGGGCGATGCGCCGCGCCGCCGCCTCTTCCTCGGTCGAGCGGATGGTCCAGCACAGCACCGCAGCCCCCTGGACTTTCAGCGCGGCCACGCGCGGGCGATCCAGATCGCGCCAGTGGTGCGAGATGAAGCTGGCCTCGACCGCGTCGAAATCGGCAATCGCGGCCAGCGCTTCGCGGTGCGCGTTCAGCTCTGGCCCCATGTCGGCCGGGAAATCGGACGCCGGGAAGGCATAGGTGGTCAGCCCGCGCGGGATTTCAGGCGCCAGCCGCGCCATATGCGCCACGGACGAGGGATTGAACGACATCAGCGCAACCGGCCCGTCGTAGCCTTGCAGCGCATTGGCGGCAGCGGCTTCGAGCACGCCATCGGTCGGCCCCATGACCCCGGACTGATCCTTGATCTCGATCAGCAGCGGCACGCGACCGGCAACCTCAGCCAGCACCTGACGCAGGGTCGGGATCGGCTCGGGCGACGAGCGCACGCGGATGCGCTGAAGCTCGGCGGCTGAACGGCCCGCGACGGGGCCGGTGTCATAGGTCAGCCGGTCCAGATCGTCGTCATGAAACACCATCGCCTGACCATCGGCGCTGGGTTGCAGGTCGATCTCGATGCCATAGCCCTCACGGATCGCCGCCCGGATCGCGGGCAGCGAGTTTTCGGGGCGGCGCGATCCTGCGTCATGGAACGCGCGATGCGCGATTGGCAGGCGCAGGAAGTCAGGGTGCAAGCTGGGGCGCATCAGGCGATCTCGAAAATCGCCTCGATCTCGACCGCGACCCCCATTGGTAGCGACGGGGCACCGACGGCGGCGCGGGCGTGGCGACCGGCCTCTCCCAGCACCGCGACCATCAGGTCCGACGCCCCGTTGATCACCTTGGGCTGGTCGGTGAAATCGGCGGTGCAATTGACGAAACCGGTCAGCTTGACCAGACGGCTCAGCCTCGACCAGTCGCCGCCCAGCGCGGATTTCGCCTGCGCCAGCAGTGACAGCGCACAGGCGCGCGCGGCCTGGGCACCCTGTTCGGTGCTCAGATCGGCGCCCAGTTTGCCTGTGATCAGGCCGCCTTCGGACTGGCTGATCTGCCCCGAGACGAAAATCTGGTTACCGCTGATAACCCACGGCACGTAATTTGCGGCGGGGGCTGGGGCTGATTTCAACTCGAGACCCAATTCGGCAAGGCGAGCTTCGATGGCATGGGGCATGGCGCGGTCTCCTGATGGGATGCGCGGACAAAAGCACGTTTATCGCGCAACGGAAAGCCCCGGACAGCGCATGGGCGCCATGACAGGGATCGCGCGCCTCACCCCCATCGAGGGGGTTCGGCGCGCGCGGGGCCAGCCCCGCGCCCCGCCCAAGGGGCCTTGGCCCCCTTGGGAAACCCCGTCACCGCAAGAGTGCCAACGCCGCACAGGCCGCGATGTCTTCCTTTCAGGGTTCGCGCAGGGCCCGGGCAAAATGCTCACGAAGGGGGTCGATCAGATAGGCCAGCGGCGTCCGTTCGCCGGTGGTGAGGAATGCCTGAACGGACATCCCCGGAACGAGTTCGCGGTCCGCAAGGATCTCCAGCGATTCCGCCGTAGGACTGAGGGAGACGCGGAAATGGCGGATGCCCGTCCGTTCGTCGATGAACGTGGCGGCGGAAACATTGGTCACGACGGCAGGCAGATCGGGCAGGTTCCGCTCGGCAAGACCCGGAAAGCGCAGGGTGGCGGTCTGACCTATCACCACATGGTCGATCTCATCCGGGCTGACGCGCACCATCAGACTGGGCGGCGCGGAATGGGCAAAAATCTGCATGACCACCTCTGCCGGGCGAACCACCGCCTCGGCTGCCGGGACGGTGAGATCATGCACCACACCTGCGGTCGGCGCGCGAAGATCCAGGGCGTCAAGCCGGGCGCGCAATGCCGACCGGCGCGCCTGAAGTTCGATAAGCTGCATGCCGGTATCGGCGAAGGCCTGCTCTGCCTCTTCCCGCCGGACGGCAGCCAGGGCACCCGTTTGCAGAGCAATCTCCGAAATCTGCCCGCGCAGCTCGGCATCCCGCGCGACCATGGCGGCCCGCGACCCCGCCAGCCGCGCCGCCGAACGGGCCAGAGCGCTGACCTGTTCGGCCCGAGCCAGACCGCTGGCGCGCAGGGTGCGCAGCGTCTGCAACTCTTCGTTCAGCAAGGCTTGCTCGGTATCCATCTGCGCGCGGCTCTCGGTCAGGCCGGTCAGCTCAGCCTCGGTCTGGTGGCGGCGTTGGACCAGCTGGGCCTGTTGGCGCTCAAGCGTGTCCCGGCGCGCATCGAACAACCGCCGCTGCGCTTCCAGAGCCGCAATAAACGCGCGGTCCTGCATCCGGTCAGGCGGAACCTGCGGAAAGCTGCCTGTATCGCGTTCGGCGCGCAGGCGCATCAGGCGCGCTTCGAGCTCGCGCACCTGCGTGTCGATGAAGCGCAGCTCATTGCTCAGAGGTTCGCCGTTCAACCGGATCAGAAGCTGCCCGGCGGTGACGGCGTCACCTTCACGGACCAACAGTTGCGCCACCACACCGCCATCGGGATGCTGAACCGGGTGCCGGGCCGGGGTTGAATCCACCTCACCATTGGCGACGACAGCCGACGAAATGGACGCCCGCGCAGCCCAGCCGAAAATACCGACCAGCAGCATCAGACAGGCCATGCCCCCCAAGGCGATCGCACGCCCTGCCCCCAGTTCCGAAACCGAGGCGCTCATGACTCTCTCCCAGCTGGCACGACCGCGACATGGTTGCGGACCATTTGACGAAGAATGATGTCGCGCGGGCCAAAGCCGGTCTGCACACCACCATCGAGCACCAGAAGGTCATCACATTCCGAAATCGAGGCGGGGCGAAGCGCGGTGATAACAATCACCGCGCCGCGCGCCTTCAGCTCACGAATTGCGGTGTTGAAGGCGGCCTGCGCGTCGGCATCGAGATGGGCATTGGGTTCGTCCAGCACCACCAGTGCCGGGTCGCCATAATAGGCGCGCGCCAGCCCTATGCGCTGCAGCAAGCCGCCCGGCAGGTGCGCCGCGTCCGGCTCGGCCGGAGTTTCATAGCCCGAGAACAGGGCGGCGATGCCCGGATGCGCGCCAGCCAAGCGGGCCGCGGCTTCGATCCGGGTCGGGTCCGCATCGGGCGCGTGACGCGAGATCGTCTCGGCCAGCGTGCCCGGCAAGAGCCCGAAGCGCTGAGGCAGGAAGCCGATGCGGTTAATGGGCACCTTGGACAGTGGCACCTGCCCCAGCCGCAACACGCCGGCGGAAGGCGGGACCGATCCGGCCAGCACGCGCGCGAACAGGCTCTTGCCCGAGCCGCCCGGTCCAATCACACCGAGCGCGCGGCCCGGCGACACTTCGAACCCGTGGAGGCGCAGCACGGCTTCTCGCCGGCCCTGCGGCACCACGACCAGACCACGCACGCTGAGCGCGCCTTCAAAAGGCCCGAGCACCGGCTCGACCGGGCGCCCCGTGGCGCGCAAGAACGCGTCAAGGCGCCGCCATCCGGTCAGGGCGGCGTGCAGCGTGCTCCAATGGGCCGCCAGTTGCTCGACCGGGGCCAGCGCCCGGCCCAGCAGGATCGACGCACCGACCATCAGCCCCGGTGAGAGCTGCTCATGCAGGACCAGCCAAGCCCCCAGCGCCAGCGTTGCCGATTGCAGGAACAACCGGAACGTCCGCGCCAAAGCCGACGAGCGCACCGAGCCATCCGCCGTCCGCAAAAGCGCCGCCAGCGCGTGATCGCGGTGGCCGAGCCAGCGGGCGATGACATCGGGGGTCAGGCCGGCAACGCGATCACTGCCCTCATTCTCAATCGCGGATTGCAGCTGGTCGGCGGCGGCCCCCTCATGCCGGGCGTCGCCAAGCAGTCGGCGCTGGGCAAGATGCCCGGCAAAGGCCTGAACGGCCAGCACGACACTGCCGCCCACCGCCAGCCAACCCAAGGCCGGATGCACGGCATACAGGATGGCCAGAAACACCAGCGTCCATGGCAGATCAAACGCCGCCTGCGCCACGGTCGAGCCCAGGACGCGCTGCACCGTATCCAGATCCTGCATCGCCATAGCTGCGCGGGGATCGGGCGGGTCGCGCAGGCGGGCACGCAAGCTTGCTTCGAACACGCGTTGTTCCAGCGCATGCCGGGTGCGCGCGCCGATGCGGACCATCACCTGCGCACGCGCCGTGTCGATCCCGGCCATCATCGCATACACAAAGGCAACCAGTGCAAAGAGTACGATCAAGGTGGCGGTCGAGCGCCCGGTCAGCACGCGGTCATAAACCTGCAGCATGAATATCGGACCGGTCAGGATGAGCAGATTTGACACCGCGCCGAAAACCAGCACCGCCAGCCAGAGCCCGCGCAAGTCTGCTGTCCAGTTACCGGCTGTGATCCGGTTCGGCATAACGCACCCCAACTGACGGGGATGCGAGGTTGCCCTTGCCGTTGTCCCCTTTTACACCAACGTTGCGCACAAAGTGCTAGTATTCGGTAAACACCGGCAGGAGAACGCGATGGCGATGGCGATGGCGACACGCGAACATGGGGGGCTGATGGCTCTGGTGCTGGTCGGGCTGGTTGCCGGCTGCGCCAGCCCAACGGTCGCGCCCGGTTTCAACGATCCGTTCGAGAGCACGAACCGCGCTTGGTTCGAGCACAACATGGCCCTGAGTGGCGCCCTGACCGGCGGCGACGAACCGGCACCGGCCGTCGCTCCTGTCACGGACGCGACCACCGTGGTCGCCCCGGCGCCGCCCCGCTCGAGCCGGTTTCGCCGCATCGTCGGTAATTTCGGCGGGAATCTGGGCCAACCCTCGGTGATCCTGAACGATCTGCTGCAAGTGCGCCCGGACCGGGCCTTCGAAAACACCGTCCGCTTTGTGATCAACACCACCGTGGGTCTGGGCGGGCTGTTCGACCCTGCCGGGCATATGGGCATCCATGGTCGCAGCACCGATTTCGGCGAAACGCTGCACCGGTGGGGTGCCGGAGAAGGGGCCTACATGGTGTTGCCGCTCTTTGGTCCCTCGACCGAGCGCGACACCGCCGGGCTGGTCGTCGACGCCTTCATCAACCCGCTGCGGTTTGTCCTGCCTCAGCCCGAATCGAGCCTGACCTCGATCGCGCGCATTGGCGGCAGACTGGCCGATGCGGCCGAGTATTCGGACATACTCGACGCGAATGTGATCAATACCGCCGACCCCTATGCCCAGGCGCGGCTTCTCTACTTGCAGACGCGGCGGTATCATCTTGGGATTGAAGCTGAGGACGAGATCATTGACCCCTATGCCGACTTTTAAGCCAACCCGCCGCTCGTTGCTGGCCGCTATGGCCGCAGCCACCGCGCTGCCCTTGCTGCCCCGCACCGCTGCGGCGATGACCCAGGGACAGGCGAGCGAGCTGATCACCAGCGTGATGCGCGACGTTCACGGGATCATCAACTCGGGCGCGTCGGAAGCACGGATGATCGGGCAGTTTGCTGATCTGTTCGACCGTTACGGCGACGTGCCGGTGATTGCGCGCTCGGTTCTGGGGCCGCCCGCGCGCAGCGCCAGTGCGGCGCAGATGGCGGCGTTCACCACGGCGTTCCGCGACTACCTGTCGCGCAAATATGGCCGTCAGTTCCGCCGGTTCGTCGGCGCCTCGGTCGAGGTGACGGGTGCGCGCGCGGTGCAAAGCTTTTATGAGGTCATCACCACGATGACCATGCGCGGCGACGCCCCGTTCGAGGTGCGTTGGCAGGTGTCAGACCGCAGCGGGCGCGACCTGTTTTTCAACCTGATCATCGAGGGCGTGAACCTGCTGGCGGCTGAGCGGCAGGAAATCGGCACCATGCTGGAACGGCGCGGCGGCAATATCGACCAGATGATCGCGGATCTGCGTCAGGCAGGCTGAGGCCACAGTCAGAAATGAAAAACGCCGGGGTCACGCAGACCCCGGCGTTTTCGTGTCAGTTCCCGCCGAGAATGCCGTTCAGGATCCCCAGGACCGCATCGCCCAGATTGCCGTTGCCGCCTTGCGTGGCACCGGGCGCGCCACGGGTTGTAGGCGGCTCCAAGGCGGGCGGTTGCGGCACGACCATAGGTAGCGGGTGCAGCGGCATGCCGTCGTTGATGCGCACCATGGTCTCGCGCCAGATCTCGGCGGGCAACCCGCCGCCAGTCACGCCTGCAAGCGGGGTGTTGTCGTCATTGCCCATCCAGACGCCGACGACGTAGTCAGCGGTAAAGCCGACGAACCACGCATCGCGCGCCGAGTTGGTGGTGCCGGTCTTGCCCGCCGCCTGCCGCCCATCGGGTAGCCGCGCACGGCGACCGGTGCCATAGGGCGCTTCCAGCACCTGCGTCATCATCCAGACCAGACGGTGCGCCGCGTCTTCGCTGATCACCCGCTCACCGATGCCCGAACCGATGGTCATCAGCGGCGCGCGCTCTCCGGCCAGTGTGAGAGAGGTGAAGCCATACGGCCTGACCGAATTGCCCCCGTTCAGAATCCCTGCAAAGGCCGAGGTCATGTCGAGCAGCGTCGCTTCACTGGCCCCCAGCGCCAGTGCCGGTCCTTCGGCCAGATCCGAGTGCAGGCCAAAGGCGTTCGCCGCCTGTCGCACCCGTTCGCGTCCCATGGCTTCGGAAATCCGCACGGCGGGGATGTTCTCGGACCGCGCCAGCGCCTCGGCCAGCGTCATCATCCCCAGGAACCGGTTGGAATAGTTGCGCGGCGACCACGGACCGGACCCGGGCACGGTGATCGTCAGCGGCGCGTCCTCAACCATGTCATAAGGCTGATAGCCGTCATCCATTGCCAGCGCATAAACGAAGGGTTTGAACGCCGAGCCGGTCTGTCGCTGCGCTTGCGTGGCGCGATTGAAGCCCCCGGTTATATAGCTGCGCCCGCCCACCATGCCGCGCACGGCGCCATCGGCAGACATGACGAGCACGGCTGCCTCGGCCTCGGACCCGTCGCGCACGCGGTCGGCGAAGACCTGCCGCACCGCCTCTTCGGCGGCTTGCTGGATGCGCTGGTCCAGCGTCGTCTGGATCGTCACATCCTCGGTTGTGTCGCGGGTCAGCCAGGCGGGGCCGGATTGCATCACCCAATCAGCAAAGAACCCGCCCGTCGGGCTTTCCGCCGCCTCGTGCAGGGTCGCCGGATTGGCGCGGGCGTCGGCGTATTGCGCGTCGGTGATGTAGCCTTGTTCATGCATCAACCCCAGCACGATACCGGCGCGGGCCTGCGCACGCTCAAGGTTGCGGGTCGGCGCATAGTAGCTGGGTGCGACCAGCAGACCGGCAAGCATCGCCCCCTCAGCCGGGCGCATCTCGCTGGCGGAATGGCCAAAATACCGCTCGGAAGCCGCCTCGAACCCGCGCGACCCGGCGCCAAGGAAGGCGCGGTTGATATAGATCGAGAGGATTTCGTCTTTGGTATAGCGCAACTCCAGCGCAAAGGCGTAGGGCAGCTCCTGGATTTTGCGCCAGACCGTGCCTTCGCGGCAGTCGGATTCGTATTCGGCCTCGGTCGGCCAGATGTCGGGATCATAGGCGCGGCCCAGGCACAGCAGCTTGGCGACCTGCTGCGTGATCGTCGACCCGCCCGCACCCTGAAACGGCCCGCGCCCGGCGGCGATGTTGCCGGCGATGGCCCCGGCAATCCCGCGCGGGCTGACGCCGAAGTGCCACCAGAAGCGCCGGTCCTCGGTCGCGACGATGGCGTTGCGCAGGTTTGGTGACACCTCGGTCGACGGGGTGAAGCCGCCGAAATTTTCACCACGCCAGGCAAAGACCTGACCGTCGGCATCCAGCATCGTCACCGAGCCGCGCGCACGACCATCCATCATCGCGACGACGTCGTTCGGCATGGTGGTGTAGAAATAGAAGGTCGCGGCGGCCATCACCAGCACGCCCAGCGCGGTAACACGCCAGGTGAAACCCCAGATGACGCGCCAGATCAGGCGCAGCAACCCGCCGAACACCCGTGTGAACCAGTTGCCCCCGCGTTTAGGCGCCCGACGCGGCGGGCGGCGTTTTCCGCCACCGCCACCACCCCCGCCCGAGCGACGCTGACCGCCGTTTTGTGCCCGGGGTGCCGGGGTCCGCTGATCCGCCACCAGAGGGGGACGTCGAGTGCCGTTGCCTGCCATGCCTGGATCTGCCTGCTGCCGTATCGTTTCTGGTTGGTGGGTTAACATACAGGCAGCGCTGGCTGTTGTGGAGGGTCAGAAGACAGCCGATTCGCCTTCGTGATGCGCTTAATCTTTCATCAGACATGCCTATTTGGTGAATTTTTCAGCAGAAGTCTGGGATTCATGGCGAGTCCTTGCCTACCGCAACATTGCGGTTTGAGCCCGCAGAACCCCGTATGGGCGCAGGACGCGCCCTCATCGGGGCGCCCCTGGGACCGTTATAAGGGGGCACACGTGAAGTACATCATTGCAGCAATCAAGCCGTTCAAGCTGGAGGAGGTGCGCGAGGCGCTCACCGCCATCGGCGTTCGCGGGTTGATGGTTACCGAGATCAAAGGCTTCGGCACTCAGTCGGGTCACACGGAAATCTATCGCGGCGCCGAATACGCCGTGAACTTTGTTCCGAAAGTTAAGCTCGAAATCGCCGTGCCTGACAGCCTGGCCGAGCAAGTCGTCGAGACGCTCTCGCGGACCGCACGCACCGGCAAGATCGGTGACGGCAAGGTCTTCGTGCTGGATCTGGAACAAGCAACTCGTGTGCGCACCGGCGAAGCCGGCGACGACGCGCTCTGAGTGGCTAGGGAAATAGGGAACAACCTGAGATGAACCTGAAGAAAATCCTTCCCCTGGCGGCTCTGGTGGCGGTTGTGCCGCTGGCGCTGTATGCCCAGGATGCTGCGGTTGTCGACGTCGACATGACTCCGCCGAACGAAGAAATCGGCTATATTTTCACCACCTTCATGTTCCTTGTGACCGGCTTCCTGGTCATGTGGATGGCCGCTGGCTTCTCGATGCTGGAAGCGGGTCTGGTGCGGTCCAAGAACGTCACCATGCAGTCGCTCAAGAACGTCGCGCTCTTCGCGATCGCCGCGATCATGTACTACCTCGTCGGCTATAACCTGATGTACCCAGGCGACGGCTGGACCATCCCCAACATGCTCGGCGCCTTCTCGATGGCCGTTATGGAGCCCGTCGGCGGCAGCGCAGATACCGACCTGACCTACGCGTCGGTAGGTTCGGACTTCTTCTTCCAGCTGATGTTCTGCGCCACGACCGCCTCGATCGTTTCGGGCACCCTGGCCGAGCGCATCAAACTGTGGCCGTTCCTGATCTTCACGGTCGTGCTGACCGGCTTCATCTACCCGATCCAGGCGTCGTGGAAATGGGGCGGTGGCTTCCTGGATGCGGATTACGGCTTCCTCGACTTCGCAGGTTCGACCGTCGTTCACTCGGTCGGTGGCTGGTCGGCTTTGGCCGGTGCGCTGATCCTCGGCCCGCGTCTGGGCAAATACAAGGACGGCCGCGTCAACCCGATGCCCGGCTCGAACCTGACGCTCGCCACCCTGGGTACGTTCATCCTGTGGCTCGGGTGGTTCGGTTTCAACGGCGGCTCGCAGCTGTACATGGACACCGCTGGCAACGTTGCTGACATCTCGCGCATCTTTGCGAACACCAACACGGCTGCTGCCGGTGGCGCGCTGGCCGCGCTGATCATGACCCAGCTGATGTACAAGAAGCCTGACCTCACCATGGTGCTGAACGGCGCGCTGGCTGGTCTGGTGTCGATCACCGCCGAGCCGCTGACCCCCGGTCTGGGTGCTGCAACGCTGATCGGTGCCTTCGGTGGTATCCTGGTCGTCCTGGCCGTGCCGCTGCTCGACAAGCTGAAGATCGACGACGTCGTCGGCGCGATCCCGGTTCACCTGGTCTGCGGCATCTGGGGTACGCTGGCCGTGCTGATCACCAACCCCGATGCGACCGTCACCGGTCAGGTCGTTCCGATCATCATCGTGGGTGTCTTCACCTTCGTGGTGGCGGCGGTTGTCTGGTTCATCCTGAAGGCGACCATGGGCCTGCGCGTCTCGGAAGAAGACGAGATCCTCGGTCTCGACAAAGCCGAGCTGGGCATGGAAGCCTATCCCGAGTTCTACCGCGGCTGATCTCTCCTCATCCGCATGACGGCGAAACCCCGGGCCTTGCGCCCGGGGTTTTTCGTTGCCCTTCAGCGCTCATGAAAAAACGCGCCCGTTGCGGGGCGCGTTTTTCCTGTCTTGGCGGCTGCCGGTCAGCGGCGGATCGTGTCGCCCGGCTCCAGCCGCGGGGTCAGCTCGATCCGGTGGCCACCGATTACCCCGTCATCATAGCCCTTGCCCGCGATGATATTCGCCGCCTTCTCGCCGATCTCGCGGCGGCAGGCGTCGATGGTCGCCAGCTTCATCGGCAGCCCGTCCAGAAAATCGGTGCCGTTAAAGCCTGCCAGACCCAGCTTGCCGGGGATGTCATAGCCTTTTTCAAGGCAATAGAGCAGCCCGCCCGCGCCGATCATGTCATTCGAGTAATAAAGGAAATCCAGATCCGGGTTGCGCGTCAGGATCGCCTCGGTCAGCTCACGGCCCTTTTTCAGCGCCGAGCCGCCCGAATAGAACTCGGTATCCACCAGCTCGATGCCATGTTCGGCCAGCCCTTCGGTCAGCCCCTCAAGCCGTTTGCGGGCGCGGTGGTCGTCGGTCATCTTGGTGCCCAGGAAACCGATCTTGCGATACCCCGCCTTGACGATCGCCTCGGCCATCTGCCGCCCGGCCCCACGATGCGAGATGCCGACGACCGAGTCGATCGGCTCGCCGTCGCTGTCCATGATCTCGATGATCGGGATGCCCGCATTCTCCATCATGGCGCGCGCCGCATCCGTATGCTCCATTCCGGCGATGATCACGCCCGTGGGCCGCCACGAGAGCATCTCGTAAAGGACGTTCTCCTCTTTCTCGACCGAGTATTGCGTCACGCCGAACACCGGCTGCAGCCCGCTGTCCTCCAGCGCGGCCGAGATCCCGCCCAGAACTTCGGGGAACACCATGTTCGACAGCGAGGGCACGATCACCGCCACCAGATTGACCTGCTGCGAGGCCAGACCTCCGGCGATCTTGTTGGGCACGTAACCAAGCGCCCGCGCCGAGGCGAGCACCTTTTCGCGCGTCGCAGGTGAGACATCTTCGCGGTTGCGCAGCACGCGGCTGACGGTCATCTCACTGACTCCGCACGCTTCTGAGACGTCTCGCAGCGTCAGGGGGCGCCGATGGTCGGCATTGCGCGGTGGGATCATAAATCGGGGGCCTCCCTCCCCGGGGCGCGTGGCGAGAGGGCCCGCGGCGGCACTAACAGATGACGAATGCTTCACTTCTAAAGCGCCGCTTGTGCAAGTGTCAAAGTTTCCCTGATATCGCGAACAGGTCCCTTTGCTCGCGCCAAGGCTTGCCATGCCCGACGCAAGACGCCAAAGAGAAGAGACGGTGGTCCCGTGGCTCAACTGGATAGAGCAGCCCCCTCCTAAGGGGCAGGTTGCAGGTTCGAATCCTGCCGGGGTCACCAATCACCATGGTGTTCCGTCGTGTGCCATGCAGGGCTAGGTGGGCACCGTTTGGTCACTGGTACCGGCCGGGACTACGACGATCTGCGCGGGGTCTAGGGTTTCGATGCCTTGCAGCAGCGCGACTGGTTCGCCATCGATGAACACACGCAACCCTCCCGCCTGAGCGTCGTACGCGGTGTCGATCACCGGGGCGGGGCCGTCGGCGTCATAGGCGACGGCGAGATGATCCGCGCCGGTGTCGAAATCGCTGATGATCGCGGGCGCAGCGGCGTCCATCCATTCGCCCAGTACAAACCTGTCCGCCCCGGCACCACCGCTCGCGATATCGCCCGCGCCCAGAATCAGCACATCGTCGCCGTCGCCGCCGTTCAGAAAGTCCGTTTCACCGTGGTCATTGCCGCCGGTGAGTGTATCGTCGCCGTCGCCGGCCATCAGCAGATCGCTACCCTCGCCGCCGTCGAGACGGTCACCGCCCGCGCCGCCTTCGAGTGTATCGGCACCCTCACCGCCATTGAGACGATCCGCGCCGTCGCCCGCAGTGAGCGAGTCGCGACCCGAACCGCCGTCAAGAATGTCATCGCCCGTGCCCGCGATCAGGTGATCATCGCCATCGTCGCCGATCAGCGTATCGTCGCCCGCACCGCCAAGGAGCGTGTCGTCCCCCCCGGCGCCATCGAGCTGGTCAGCGCCCGCGAACCCCTCCAGCCACTCATCGCGCCAGCCGCCGATCAGCGTGTCATTGCCTGCACCGCCTTCAAGGGGCGCCCCCCCGTCACCCCCGTCAATCACCATATCCTTGGGCGGTACCGGCGGGGTGTCAGTGCTCATATATTCGCGGTCATCCGCATCAAGGCCTTCATATCCCTCGCGGATCTGCATGGGGCCGATGTCGGCAGCGACGTCGTCATCTGGGAGATCAGGTGGGGCGTCGTCAGCGGCAGGAACAAGATCACCGTCAGCCATGGGCGCGGCATCATCGGGGGCGTGGTCCAGCAGATTGCCGTGCTGCGCCTGAGCGGTGTCATCCGCCCCGTCTTGCGGCAGATCGTCGGGCGACCCGGTGTCATCCTCGGCCCGCGTATACAGATCGGTTGCGCCCGCAGCGACGGCGACCCCGATCAATCCCAAGAGCAGCCACATCGAGACCCCCTGCCGCACAAGCGGCCGTTCCGCTATCTGGGCCCCATTGAACCCCGATTTCCTGAACAAACAGCGACCAGCGCCTTTGGGAAAGCCAGATTCTGCAACTGTGGTTAACACCGCAGGAACCCCGGGCCTTGAATCCATTTGCTCTGGCGGCGGGGATCGCCTATATGCGCGCATCCTTGGCCGTTTTGGGCAAGGAGCCTCCATGGGCTTGTGCTGGACGACATCCCGGCCTGCGCCTTAACCCTTTTACACAGGAGATCCCGATGTCGATCACCGTCGAAGAAAAACAACGCCTGCTGAAAGAATTCGCGACCAAAGAAGGCGACACCGGTTCGCCCGAAGTCCAGGTTGCGATCCTGACCTCGCGTATCACCACCCTGACCGAGCACTTCAAAATGCACAAGAAGGACAACCACAGCCGTCGTGGCCTTCTGATGATGGTGGCCCAGCGCCGTAAGCTGCTGGACTACGTGAAGGGCAAGGACGAGGCTCGCTATCAGTCGCTGATCCAGCGTCTCGGCATCCGCCGCTGACCTGATCCGACCTTGCGTCCAAGAGCGCCCGCTGGCAACAGCGGGCGTTTTGCGTCCCCCTTTCCGGCCCTTGACTAACGCAGCGCCGCAGCGCAGCGTCACGCCGAAAACGGGGAGAGAAACCTCATGACCAAGAGTTCGCGTAGTTTTGCCGTTGTCGGACTGGGGGCCTTTGGCAGCACCGTTGCTGCCGAGCTGGCGCGCTTCGGCAACCGGGTGATCGGCCTCGATCTGGACGAAAGGCGCGTGGCGCAGATGTCCAACACGCTGTCGAGCGCGCTGATCGTGGACACCACCGACGAAGGCGCTTTGCGCGAGGCCGGGATCGACCGCTATGACGTGGCGCTGGTCGCCGTCGGGCGGGACATTCAGGCCAGCATCCTGACGGTGATGAACCTCAAGCTGTTGGGGATGGAAACCCTCTGGGCCAAGGCGTCGAACAAGACGCATCACCGCATTCTGGTCAAACTGGGCGTCGACCGGGTGATCCTGCCGGAACAGGAGATGGGCCGGCATATCGCGCAGATGCTCAACAACCCGGTGTTGCAGGATTATGTGAGCCTGGGCAACGGGTACAGCGTGGTGAACGTGGTGATCCCGCAGCGCATGGACGGGCGCGAGCTGGCCTCGCTGGGCATCGGCACCACGCATGATCTGCGCCTGCTGGGCCTGATGCGGGGCAGCGAGTTCTGCCATCCGACCGCTGACATGATGCTCGCGCCCGAGGACAAGCTGATCCTGCTGGGCAAACGCGCCGAGCTGCGCCAGTTCGGGGACAGCCTGTGAAACCCCGCAAACCGCGGCACAGGCCCCTTTCCGGGCCGCTGCGACGTCTGTCGCGGCGCCTCTCGCGTGTGCCGCCGCCGCTGATTCTGGCGGCGCTTTATGCCACGCTCATTTCGCTGGGCGCGATGGCGCTGAAACTGCCGATCTCGCACCACGTCCCGATCAGCTGGAGCGACGCGATCTTTACCGCGACCTCGGCTGTCACGGTGACCGGGCTGGTGGTGTTCGACATCGGCACCACGCTGACGTGGTTTGGTGAATTCGTCGTGGCCTTCCTGATCCAGCTGGGCGGGCTGGGGCTGATGACCTTTGCCGTGCTGGTGCTGGCTGCGCTGGGCATGCCGATGGGGCTGACCGGACAGGTCTATCTGCGCGAGGATCTTAACCACAATTCCATGGATCAGTTGATGAAGCTGGTCACTACGATCCTGAAAGCCGTGCTGATCTGCGAAGTCGCCGGGGCGCTGCTGCTGTCGTTGACCTTTGTGCCCCGGCTGGGATTGCTGGACGGGCTGTGGACGGCGGCGTTTCACTCGGTCTCAGCCTTTAACAACGCCGGGTTTTCCACCTTTCCTGACGGGCTGATCGGCTATGCCATCGACCCGCTGGTCAATACGGTGATCCCCGCGCTCTTTATCATCGGCGGCATTGGCTATGTGGTGCTGCATGACGTGCTGAGCGGCAAATCCCCGCGCGCGTGGTCGCTGCACACCAAGATCATGCTTCTGGGCACGGCGATCCTGATCCCATGGTCGATGGCAGCTTTTGCGGCGCTGGAATGGAACAACCCCGGCACTCTGGGCCAGTTCGACAGCGTCCCGGCGCGGCTGGTTGTCAGCTGGTTTCAAGGCGTGACCACCCGCACCGCCGGGTTCAACACTACCGATATTGCGGCGATCCATGACAGCACGACGCTGCTGTTCATCTCGCTGATGCTGATCGGCGGTGGCCCGGCCTCGACCGCCGGGGGGATCAAGGTGACCACCTTTGTGGTGATGATCCTCGCCACGGTCGCCTTCTTTCGCCGCCAGACACAGCTGCACGCTTTTGGCCGGTCAATCGGGCTGGATCAGGTGCTCAAGGTCATGGCGCTGACCGCGATCAGTGTGATCGTGGTGTTCTGCGGCGTGTTCCTGATGACGGTCTCGCATGACGGGCATTTCATCGACATCGCGTTCGAAGTGGCCTCGGCCTTTGGCACGGTGGGCCTGTCGCGCGGCTTCACGGGTGAGTTGAACGAATTTGGCCGCGCGGTGATCGTGGTGATCATGTTCCTTGGCCGGGTCGGACCGCTGACGCTGGGCTTCTTTCTGGCCACGCGCACGGTGCCGCGTGTTCGCTATCCCGAGGCGCAGGTGCATCTGGGTTAGGCAAGCTGTTGCGCAAGCAACGCATTAACGCTGATTAGGACTTCTGGCGCAGCGGCTCGCATGGTACCGACTCGATAAAATGCCACACAATGATACGCCTTCGTCCGACCTGTCCTTCCCGTCCGCGACTCCTGAGGGGCATCGCGAACGGCTGAACGCGTCGTCGCGACTGACCGCCCTCGCCCGCAGCGAGCTGATGGACAGTATGCCCGAAGCCGTGTTTGACCGCGCCGCCCGGCTGGGCAGCCGTATTCTGGGCGTGCCGGTGGTGCTGTTCTCACTGGTCGACGACAACCGCCAGTATTTCAAGGCGGCGACCGGGCTGTCAGAAGGCCTGAACCAGACCCCGCTCAGCCACAGCTTTTGCCAGTATGTCGTGACCGCCGAAGCGCCGCTGGCGGTGCCGGACGCGCGCGAACACCCGCTGCTGCGCGACAATGGCGCGGTGCACGATCTCGACGTGATCGCGTATCTGGGTGTGCCGGTACGCGGGAACGATGGGGCCGTGCTGGGCTCGTTCTGCGCGATTGACGGAAAGCCGCACGACTGGACCGCCGAGCAGCTCAGCGACCTGCGCGACCTTGCCGCCGGGGTCGAGACCGAGCTGGCACTGCGTCAGGCGCTGGCCGACGGGCAGCTATTGGTCGAAGAGCTGCACCACCGGGTCAAGAACCTGTTCACCGTGGTCAGCGGCATCGTGCGGATGAGCCAGTCGGCCGGGGAAACCCCGGCAACGCTGCAAAATCGCCTCAAGGCGCTGTCGAGCGCGCATGCCCTCATCGCCCCCGCGATTCACGCCAACCGACCGACGGAACTGGGCACCGATCTGCAAACGCTGATCGAAACGCTGCTCTTGCCGCATGTCGCGACGCAAGACCGCGCAACCCTGCGCGGCCCCGAGCAGCAGGTGGGACCGACCGCCGCCACGCCGCTGACGCTGGCGCTGTATGAGATGGTCACCAACGCCGCCAAATACGGCGCGCTGGCCGATGCCGATGCGCGTCTGACCATCGGCTGGGTCGATGATGGTGAACAGCTGACAATTCAGTGGGAAGAAAGCGGCCTGCACAAAAGCTCTGAGGGCGAAACCGGCAGCGGCTTTGGCTCGCGCCTGCTGGGGCTGACCGTCGAGGGGCAACTGGGTGGCAAGCTGAACAGTGTCTGGACCGAGGGCACGCTGGCGCGCACGATCCAGATCCCGCTGACCACGCTGCAACGCTGAGGGCGCAGCAAGGGGCCTTTGATACGCCCCCTTCCCACAAGTCGGTTTTTCCTGTATGGCCCGGCCATCTGAGACGTGACGCTTCGACCCCGGCGTGATGCGAAGGATAGGGGTCGGCGGCAATGGGGCCGCCATAGAACGGGAGACCCGGAGGGCCGGGAGTGCTCCCTTGAGGAAACTGAATGTTCAATATTTCTAAGAAGTCGATCCAGTGGGGCCAGGAAACCCTCACGCTGGAATCGGGCCGAGTGGCCCGCCAGGCTGACGGCTCGGTCATCGCCACGCTGGGCGAGACCTCGGTCATGGCCAACGTGACGTTCGCCAAGTCGCCCAAGCCGGGTCAGGATTTCTTCCCGCTGACCGTCCACTACCAGGAACGCACCTATTCCGCAGGCAAGATCCCCGGTGGCTTCTTCAAACGCGAAGGTCGTCCCAGCGAAAAAGAAACGCTGACCTCGCGCCTGATCGACCGTCCGATCCGTCCGCTGTTCGTCGAAGGCTTCAAGCACGAAGTGCTGGTTGTCACCACCGTGCTGTCGCATGATCTGGTGAATGAGCCCGACGTCGTCGCGATGATCGCCGCCTCGGCCGCGCTGACCATCTCGGGCGTGCCCTTCATGGGTCCGATCGCCGCCGCGCGCGTGGGCTTTGTGAACGGTGAATACGTTCTGAACCCCGAATGCGACGACATGGTCAAGCTGCGCGACAACGCCGAGCAGCGCCTCGATCTGGTTGTGGCCGGCACCGCCGACGCCGTGATGATGGTCGAATCGGAAGCCTATGAGCTGACCGAAGCCGAGATGCTGGGCGCGGTGAAATTCGCCCATGAAAGCTATCAGCCGGTTATCGACCTGATCATCGACTTCGCCGAAGAATGCGCCAAAGAGCCGTTCGATTTCGCCGCTCCGAACTACGGCCCGATTCTGGCCCGTATCAAGGAACTGGGCGAGACCCAGATGCGCGCCGCGTTTGCCATCAAGGACAAACAGACCCGCGTCAACGCGATCTCGGAAGCCCGCGCTGGTATCAAAGCGCAGCTGAACGAAGCCGAGCTGGCCGATCCGACGCTGGATTCGGCGATGAAAAAGCTCGAAGCCTCGATCCTGCGTGGCGACGTGATCAACGGTGCCCCGCGCATCGACGGTCGCGACACCACCACCGTGCGCCCGATCTTCACCGAGACCTCGGTGTTGCCGCGGACCCACGGGTCGGCGCTGTTCACCCGTGGCGAAACGCAGTCGCTCTGCGTCGCAACCCTGGGCACCGGCGATGACGAACAGTTCGTTGACGCGCTGACCGGCACCTACAAAGCCAACTTCATGCTGCACTACAACTTCCCGCCGTATTCGGTCGGTGAAGTGGGCCGCATGGGCTCGCCGGGTCGTCGCGAAATCGGCCACGGCAAACTGGCATGGCGCGCGCTGCAGGCCGTGCTGCCCGCCGCGACCGACTTCCCCTACACCATCCGCATCGTGTCCGAGATCACCGAGTCGAACGGCTCGTCCTCGATGGCCACCGTCTGCGGCAGCTCGCTGTCGATGATGGATGCCGGTGTTCCGCTGAAAGCGCCGGTTGCCGGTGTGGCCATGGGCCTGATCCTGGAAGAAGGCGGCAAGTTCGCCGTTCTGACCGACATTCTGGGCGACGAGGATCACCTCGGCGACATGGATTTCAAGGTCGCGGGTACCGAGAACGGCATCACCTCGCTGCAGATGGACATCAAGATTTCGGGGATCACCTTTGAAATCATGGAGAAAGCCCTGGCGCAAGCCAAGGACGGCCGCCTGCACATCCTGGGTGAAATGTCCAAAGCGCTGACCGCGCCGCAGGGCTTCAGCCAGTACGCGCCGAAGATCGAAACCATGACCATCCCCACCGACAAGATCCGTGAAGTGATCGGCTCGGGCGGCAAGGTCATCCGCGAGATCGTTGAAGTGTCGGGTGCCAAGGTCGACATCAACGACGACGGCGTGATCAAGATCGCGTCCTCGGACGCGGATGCGATCAAGAAGGCTTACGACATGATCTATTCGATCGTGGCAGAGCCGGAAATCGGCAAGGTCTACACCGGCACCGTGGTGAAGATCGTCGATTTCGGCGCTTTCGTGAACTTCTTCGGCAAGCGTGACGGCCTCGTCCACGTCAGCCAGATCGCCAACAAGCGCCTGAACCACCCGTCCGACCTGCTCAAGGAAGGCCAGGAAGTGAAGGTCAAGCTTCTGGGCTTCGACGATCGCGGCAAGGTCCGTCTGGCGATGAAGATGATCGACCAGGAAACCGGCGAAGAAGTCGCCGAGACCAAAGGCGAAGGCGCCGAGTAATCGGCCTGAGTTAAGTGTTTCGGCAGCCCCGGTCGCAAGATCGGGGCTGCTGTTTTCTTCTGGCAACCGGACGGCACATGTCTGATCTTCCCACGACCTACACCTTCTACCAGAGCAACATCGACCCGCAGCTGGTCGAGGCGCAGGCGGCGGTGTTCCACCACCTCGGTATTCCGCTGGTGCAAGAGCTGGATGACAAGATCGACCATTCCGGCTGGCTGACGCGGACCTTCCGCAACGACGACCTTGGTCCGCTGGCCGTGGTCGCCGATATCGACGCCTTTCCACTCAGCCTTGCTGGTTATCAACACCTGATCGCTGCCGCCGAGGCGGGCAGTGTGGCGGGACTCGCCCAGGTGGCAAACCACAAGAATCCCGATCATATCTATGCCGCGCCGATGTTTCTGGCCGCGCGTCGTGACGTCTACAAACGTGCCGGTGCGCCCGAAATGCGGCGCACCGAGCGTTCGGATGTGGCGCAGATCCTGACCCTTTGCGCCGAAGAGGCGGGCATTCCGATAGCGCTGATCTACCCCAAGTTCTGCATCGCGCCCCGCTGGAGCCTTGCGCAATACGGCGTCTATGGCATCGGCACATTTTATGGCGAGAACGCATTTTTCCACCTGTTCGAGGCGCGCCGCCAGCAATCCCGCGATCTTTTCCTTGCAGTGGCACAAGGCGTGATCAACGGGCATCATGACTTTGATCGCTACATGGCGATCCTCGATCTCGTCCCGCCCAAACGGAAAAAATTCCTTGGTCTGTTCTGACGCCAGTTTCCGATCACAAGGAAGACGCAAGGATGCGTGACGACATCACCGTTTGCATGACCATGGGACGCAGGCCGGATCTGCTGCGTCGCACGCTCGACAGCCTGCGCCCGGATATCGACGGATTGGCGGTTCTGGCAATCAACGATTTCGGCGACGAGGCGACGAACGAGGTTTTCGCCGAGATCTGCCCACAAGGGCGGCGGCTCGACCTGGGTGGTCGGGTAGGACACCACCGCGCGGTCGATGCCCTGTATTCAGCGGTGACGACTCCCTACATCTTTCATCTGGAAGACGACTGGTTGTTCACCCGGCATGGATTTCTTCCTGAAGCGCGGCGCCTGCTGGATTCTGATCCCTCCCTTTCGGCCGTCTGCTTTCGGGGCATGACCGAGTTCGCAGAGCACGCCGCGCGCGACGAGAGCCGACGCCGCGTGGTAAGCGACGCGGGTGCCTATGTGCGTCTGGACGATCTGCATCGCGAGTGGCACGGCTTTACGTTCAATCCCCACCTTGCGCGGAAGGCTCTGTGGCAGAGCCTTGGCGGGTTCTCAGGGTTCAAGAAAGAGCGCCACGTCTCGCGTCACGTCCGGTCGTTGGGACAGGTCATCGCCTATGCCTCGCCCGGTGCCTGCGCGCATATCGGCGAGGATGACAGTGTCTCGGTGGCGAAGGTGCCGATTGAGAAGCGGCTTAAAAACTGGTTTCTGCGCAGCTGAGGGCCACCTTTACCGGGCTGCGCGTCGCCGCCTGCGACTGAAAACAAATCCCGGGGCTTTTCTGATGCCGACACCGCCGGTCTATGTCATCAACCTCGACGGCTCAGCCGACCGTCTGGCCTCGGCCTCGGCGCAGCTGCATGCTGCGGGACTGACCTTTGAACGCGTCCCTGCTTTCGACGGCCGCGGCCTGACAGTGGCCGAGTTCCCCGACTATGACGCGGCGCGCGCGCGGGCCTATATGGGCCGACCGCTGCGCGGGGGAGAGATCGGGTGCTACCTCAGCCACTTGCGTGCCGCTCGCCGTGTCGCTGAAAGCGGCGCACTGGTTGGCATCGTGCTTGAGGACGACGTGCAATTATCGCCGGATTTCGCATCCGTATTCCCGCAGCTGCTGGATTGGCTGGCGGCGCAGCCGCGAGATTGGGATCTGATCAATCTAGGTGCCAACAAGCATCGGATCTACACCGTTCTCGACCAGATTACGGGGCGCGACGGCAGCTATCAGATCACCCGCGCGCACTATTTTCCGATGATGGCATCGGCCTTGCTCTGGAGCCGTGAAGGGGCGCAGGCCTTTGTCGACGGGCATGACCAGATCTTTGCCCCGGTCGACAATTACTTTCGCCACTGGCTGACGCGCAGTGATCGCGGGTTGGCCGTCTGGCCACCCCTGACGGCCACAACCGGCGTCGTTAGCGACATCATGCCCAATGCCAAGCGTTCTGCCGAAGATCGCCACACGTTCTACGGCCTGATCAAGCAGCGCCGGTTGTTGGTGAATAAGCTGCTGGCCCTGCGCCACAAACGCGCGCTGGCCCGCCGGTGATAGACAAGCCACGGCGGGATGCCCCGCCATGGCCCTGTTCGCTCAGAACGGCAGCGGTGCGCCATTCACGGTGATCGCGCCGCCCGGACGGATCGCCACTTCGGATTGCAGGTGATCCTCGCCGATCGAGCGGCCCAAACCGTTGATCATCATGCGCACAAAGAACAGCTGGTCAGCGGGCACCAGACCCATCGACTGCAACCGGTTCAGCAGGCGCTCGCCACCGACCAGGTCGAAGGTGAAATCGCCATCGGCATTGGGACGGTCGCGACCGATCTGGCCCATCAACCCGCCCAGCAGCGTCACCGCACCGTCGCCGGTGAACTCGGAATCCCCGACAGCAAGCCGCAGATCGTCCAGACGCACGCGCGAGATATCCAGCGGCGGCGTGTCACCCTCGCCGAAATCGGGGCCGATTTCGCGGGTCAGATGGCCGTCTGCACTCAGATCGACGGTCATGGTCACCGCATCCCCGGCAAACTGGCTTGCGCCCACCATCGCCAGCAGCTCAGGCGAGGGCTGCAACCCGTCCAGCGAAACCATGTACCGGAACAGCTGGTCATCCGAGGTCACCACCAGTGGCGCACCAAAGGCCATGGTCATCCCGGCAAGCTGCGCCGCGCCCTGCATCGGACCGAAGTTGCCCGACAGCGCAAAAGCATCTGCCGAGCCGGTGATGTCCGCGCGTCCGTCGGCCACGGTGATCGTGAAGTCGCTGGCGCCGCCCTGCGTGTTCATCGCCAGCGGGGTGGTGCCCATCGACTGGCGCGAGCTTTGTTGCGACGCCTGCACGGTAAAGTTCAGCGACATCGCCATGCCCGCGTCAAAAGCCGCGCGCAGCATGCCGTCATCGCCCGACAGCATATCCAGCTCGGTCCCGGTGAAGGTCAGATGCGGTGCGGTCTGCACGCCCGATTGCGTGATCATGCCGCCGGTCTCGTTGGCCGGATCGGGGTAGACCAGATCATAGCTCACGCTTGCCGCATCAATCGTCAGCTCTGCCGTACCCTCACGCGCGGCGCGCAGCGACGCGTCGAGCGCGTTGATCGTCACGTCAACCCGCATGGGGTCAGCCGAGGCCTGCGGCGTGCCCTTGATGGTCGCCGGCGGCGCTGCCGACGGCACCAGATGCGCCGTCAACGTCGGAAAATTCAGATCCAGCGCGGCGTTCTGTTCGGTCAGCATGCCCAGAATCTCGCCGTCATGCGTGACTTCGACGGTGCGGGTCTGGTTGCCGCCGGTCTGGGTGGTAACCTGAAACATCGGCGAGGGGATCAACGCCATCAGCTCCCCACGCGGCTGCAACGTCAGCGTATCCATGCTGACGACCACGCCGTTGGGGTCATTGGTCGGGAAAATCCGCACACCCGATGCCGTCACAGTGTCACCGTTGTTGGCAACCGAGCCCGAGGTGATCGACAGCCCGGCACCCAGAGCCAGTGAATTCAGCCCGGCCCAGGCCGCTGCAGCAGACATGGTCTGGGCGCCAGCCGGGGCGGTTACGGTCAGAGCCAGCAGAATGGCGGTTGCGGCGACCCGGGGGCGGCCAGTGTAATCGAGCATGATAAAAACTCCCTTTGAGCCTCGCGGCAAAACAGGGCTGGATTCTGGCGGTGTGCCCGCAACCGTCAAGTGAAAAGCCGTGGCTCGGCGGGCTCCCGCGTAAAACAGCGCGTTACCCGGGTGAAACATGGCAGGGCGCACGCCGGGTCACAGGCGCACCGCCCGATTCAGGGCTCGTTTCAGGGCCCGATTCAGGGATGGTCACGCGGAAATCAGCGCGCTACCAAAGTGGCAAAATCAGGAGATCCGCATGACCAGCAAAACCGACCGCGATGCCGCCGTGCGTGGCAAATCCGTTCTCATCACCGGCGCCAGCCGCGGCATCGGTGCCGCCACCGCCCGCCGCTTTGCCGCCGCCGGGGCCAAGCTGGGGCTGGCCGGGCGGCCCTCAGCCGAGCTGCAGGCCGTCGCGGATGAAACGGGCGCGACGCTGATCCCCTGCGACGTGGCCGAGGCGGCGCAGGTCACCGCAGCGGTGCAGGCCATGGTCACCGCCCACGGTCGTCTGGATGTGCTGATCAACAACGCCGGTCTGATCGACCCGATCGCCTTGATCGCGCAGGCCGACCCCGACGCCTGGGGCCGCCAGATCGACGTGAACCTCAAGGGCGTGTTCTACGGCCTGCACGCCGCGCTGCCGGTGATGCAAAAGCAGGGCGGCGGCACAATCCTGACCGTCGGCTCGGGGGCTGCCTATAACGCGCTTGAGGGTTGGAGCGGCTATTGCGCGTCCAAGGCCGGGGCGATCATGCTGACCAAAGCGGCGCATCTGGAGGCGGGCGCGAAGGTGCGCGTGCTGTCGCTGTCGCCGGGCACGGTGGCCACCGACATGCAGCGCGCGATCAAGTCCTCGGGCGTCAATGCGGTCAGCCAGCTGGACTGGGAGGCGCATATTCCCGCCGAATGGCCCGCCGAGGCGCTCATCTGGATGTGCACCAGCGATTCCGACACCTATCGCGGGGCCGAGGTATCGCTGCGCGACGAGGGTATCCGCAGACGGCTGGGCCTGATCGCATGATCCGGCGCGAGGATGACGGCGCGCTGACCGTCCTGACGCTGGACCGCCCGGACAAGGCCAACTCGCTGACCCGCGCGATGATGGTGCAGCTGGTGGCCGAGCTGAAGGACGCAGGCACGCGGCAGCAGGCGGTGATCCTGACCGGCGCGGGCAAGGTGTTCTCGGCGGGCGCGGATCTGGACGAGGCCCGCGCGGGCCTCGCCACCGATGGCATCTGGGAAGAGCTGAGTGGCACCCTCGCCGCGCTGCCCTGCCTGACGATTGCCGCGCTCAACGGCACGCTGGCGGGCGGCGCGTTCGGGATGGCGCTGGCCTGCGACATCCGGCTGGGGGTGCCGGGGGCCAAGTTCTTTTACCCGGTGATGAAGCTGGGCTTTCTGCCGCAACCCTCAGACCCGGCCCGGATGGCCGCCCTGATCGGACCCGGGCGCGCCCGGATGATCCTGATGGGCGGGGCCAAGGTCGAGGCGACCGAGGCGCTGAGCTGGGGCCTGATCGACCGCCTTTCATCGCCCGACACCCTCCTCGACGACGCCCGCGCCCTGACCGCAGACGCGTGCGCCGCACCCGCCGGGCACGCGGGCAGGATCAAGGCGCTGATCCCGCGCGATTGGTCGCACTAGCGCCCGGCGCAGCCAGGCCCTAGATTGACCGTCATGAACCTCTCGCGCGCCCTTACCCTTTTCGGACTGGTGCTGGTGCTTGTCACCGGCTCGGTGGCAATGGCCACAGCGCGCCACCAGTTGCGCACGGTGGGTGAGGTGGTGATCTGCTCGGGCTACGGCCTGACCTCGATCAGCATTGACGCGAATGGCAACCCGACGGGGCCACGCATCCTATGCCCCGATTGCGTCCCGGCCTTTGCAGCACTGACCGACCCGGCTTTGCCCATCGCCGAGCGCGCCGGAACGCTGAACCCGATCCGCTTTACATCACGCGAGATCGCGGCCCCACCGCCCCCGGCCCCCGTGCATAGCTGGTCACGGGCTCCGCCTGTCGCAGCCTGAAAACCAATCGTTTTTCAGACCTTTCACAGACAGGATACGCTATGTTCCGCACTCTCTCTCTTGCTGCCGCTGCAGCAATCTTCGCCATGCCCGCCTTCGCCTGCGAGGGGGTCACCGTTTCCGACCCTTATTTCCGTACCTCGGGCGCCATGGCCCGCAGCGGCGCTGCCTTTATGGTCCTCAACAACGCCGGCGACAGCGACTGCCAGCTGGTCGGCGCGCGCTCGGACCTCTCGTCACGGCTGGAACTGCACACGCATATCCAGATCGGTGACGGCATCATGCAGATGCGCGAAGTCGAAGACGGCTTCCGCATCCCGGCCCACGGCAGTCACGCGCTCGAGCGCGGCGCGGATCATGTGATGTTCATGGGCCTCACGCATGTGCCCGAGCAAGGCGACGACGTCGAGGTTACGCTGATCTTCGCGGACGGCTCGGAACTGCCGGTCACCGTGGTGGCCGACAACGAACGGACGCCGATGCAGGGCCAGATGCAAATGGGCGGCCACGACATGTCGCACGGCGCGTCGAACTGAGGTCGGGAGGCCAGCAAGGGGGGCCTTGCCCCCCTCTTGGCCTGACGGCCAATTCACCCCCCAGGATATTTAAGGACAGATGATAAGGTTTCGTTAACCCTGTTTCATTTTCTGTCTGCAAATATCCACAGGGGGTTCCCCAAGGGGGGAGCGTGCTTCCCCCTTGGGCGAGGGAGCGCGAGGGGCGAGCAGCCCCTCGCCACCCGCCGTCAGCTTGCCGGACGCAGCCGCCGGATCACCGGCTCCTCCGCGCGCGCTTCCACAATGGCCAGATCTTCTTCGGTCACCGCCATATGATGCGCATTGGCGTGAATCAGATGGCCCGGCCCAGAGATCAGCCCGACGTGGCCGCCCCAGAAAATCAGATCGCCGGCAAGCTCGTTGCCCGGCACCACCTCGACCCCGGCCATCGTGCTTTGCAGATCGCTGTCGCCCGGGCAGTCGCGGCCCTGTGCTCGGAACACCGCCTGCACCAGCCCCGAGCAGTCGATCCCTGCTCTGGAGTTGCCGCCCCACAGATAGGGCGTGCCCAGATAGCTGCGGGCGACGCTGACCGGATCGGCGCTCCAGTCGCCCAACGGGCGCACGTGACCGGCCGGGACATAACCTGCAGGTGTCACCGCGAAGCGCCCGACCTCGCCCGTGACGCACAGTCGCGCGCCCATCGACAGGGCGGCGCGCTCGCGTTGCTTGATGTCGGGTGCGGCGTAGAGATGCGTGGCCGGTGCTGTCACCCAATGGGTGACGGCGGTATCGTCGCCCAGCGCGCTCTCGGGGATCCAGCCGCAATACCCCTCATCCTCGTCGAAGCCAAAGGCGTAGCCATCGCATTCGGTGATCACGCAGAACCGCGTGCCCAGCAGCATCTGCCGGTCGCGCGCGCCGCCCGGCGTGGCGCAAAGATCCGCCAGCGCCTCCGTCACGCGGAACCAGCGGCCGGGCACAAACAGCACCCCGTCCAGCGCGCCGCGCAGGCTTTCATGCGCCATGCCCCCGGCGGCGCGCAGATAGCGGCGGTCGGTCATTCGCGGTTCTCGATGTCGGGCCCCAGCACTTCGGGCAGCGCCCAAAGCACGGCGCGTGCGCCCTGCCCTTGCCCGCCCTTGGGGCGGCCGGGCATGGCGCTCGGCTGCCAGCCATAGATGTCGAAATGCGCGAAGCGGCGGGTTTTCTGCACGAACCGGCGCAGGAAGAGGGCGGCGGTGATTGATCCGGCCATCCCGCCCGATGGCGCGTTGTCCAGATCGGCGATACCCGGCTCGATCAGCGGCTCATAGGGCGCGTGGAAGGGCAGACGCCAAAGCGGATCAGCCTCGACCATGGCACCATCAGACAGGGCCAGCGCAAGGTCTTCGTCGTCAGTGTAGAACGGCGGCAGATCGGGTCCCAGCGCGACGCGCGCCGCCCCCGTCAACGTGGCCATGCAGATTAGCGCGTCCGGGTTTTCCTCATCCGCCAGAGCCAGCGCATCGGCCAGAACCAGACGCCCCTCGGCGTCGGTGTTGTTCACCTCGACCGTCAACCCGTTGCGCGCGGTCAGGATGTCGCCGGGGCGCATCGCGCTGCCGGAAATCGAGTTCTCAACCGCCGGGATCAGCACGCGCAGCCGGACCTTCCAGTCCAGGGCCATGATCATCATCGCCAGCCCGATCACCGTGGCTGCGCCGCCCATATCCTTTTTCATCAGGCCCATCGAGGCACCGGGCTTGATGTTCAGCCCGCCAGTGTCAAAGCAGACGCCCTTGCCGACCAGCGTGATACGCGGGCCTTCGTGGCCCCAGCGCAGGTCCAGCAGACGGGGAATGCGGTCCGAGGCGCGGCCAACCGCGTGGATCAAGGGCAGGTTTTCATGCAGCAGATCGTCGCCATAGGTGACCGAGACCTGCGCGTCGAATTCATCGGCCAGCGCCAGCACGCTGGTTTCCAGCTCTTCCGGCCCCATCTGCGAGGCCGGGGTGTTGATCAGGTCGCGGGTCAGCCATTCGGCGGCGGCGAGCACCTCGATGCGGCGCGCCTCGGCCCGGGGTGGGGCCTTGAGCGCCGGGATATCGGCATCACCGCCGGTTCGGTGGCGGAAGCGGTCAAAGCGATATCCGGCCAGCAGCCATCCGAGCAATTGTTCGGGCAGTTCGTCATCCTCGAACCCCGAGGCCAGATGGTAGATCCCGCGTGGCAGTTTACCGCGCGCGGCACCCAGCGCCATCCGCCCACGGATGCGCGCCTGCGCATCGCCCAGACCAAAGACCGCCAGCGCCAAGCCGCCTGCGGCGTCAGGCACGCAGACCGTCTGTCCGGTCTTTGCGGTGAAGCCGACGGCATCAAGCCAGGTGCGCACCCGTTCAGGTTGGGTATCGAGCCAGGCTGTCAGCCCCTCACTGCCGACGACATGAAGGGGAATTGAGGCGCTCTCGGGCGCGGCGAAGGCGGCATGGCTTTGGCGCATGGTCAATCTCACGGCTGGTTCGCCCCACCCTAAAGCGCATCGCGCCGAAAACGGAAGGGGCTTGCCGCTGTTTACCGCTCAACGCACTGTTTGCGCGCCGGACACCGCCACCCTGAATTCAGAGTGACAGCTCAGGCACTTCCCAGACCTGCGCCAACGAGCGGTCGCCAATGCGGACCAGACGTTCCCAGACCGCGCGATAGGCGACCACGTCCTTGCGTTGCGCGGTGACACCCATATCGCGTGAGACCCGAGCGAGCGACGACAGCCCGATTTCGGCGCTCAGCCGCGACACGCGTTGCAGATGGGGGGCGACGCCGGCCATCTGTCCCTTGCGAACGCGCGCGTCCACTTCAACGAGACAATCGGAAATCGCTTCAACTGTTTGCATCACATGGGCCTCAGCCCCGCGATACCCTAAACGCTGAAACAGCGCATCCAGTGTTGCGGTATCGATAACGATCCGCTCACTGGGTCTGATCTCAAGAACCCGTGACATACCAGCACCCTTTTCTGCCTCACATGGAAACCCTTGCACCCGTCATCAGGATGTTGGATCCGGGCTAACAAAGTGTTGCCCCGGGCGCGGGTTCACGCTCGATTTTTCGATAAATTCAGACTAGCACTGAGTTTGGTCCGAATTAAGGCAAATTAGCGATGACCTACGCACGAAAGCTTCCAGGCTACCTGATAAATCGATTTCGTGGCTGGCGCGCCACGCACTACACGGAAAACAAGAGCTGGTTCCGCCATCTGGCACAGGAAGGACAGCATCCGCGGTCGATGCTGATCGCCTGCTGTGACTCTCGCGTCCATGTGACGGCGATCTTCAACGCCGATCAGGGTGAGTTCTTCATTCACCGCAACATCGCCAATCTGGTGCCGCCCTACACACCCGATGGCGATCATCACGGCACCTCAGCCGCCATCGAATACGCGGTCACGGCCCTTAAAGTCGCGCATTTGCTTGTGGTTGGGCATTCCAACTGCGGGGGTGTTCGTGGCTGTCACGATATGTGTGCGGGCAAGGCGCCCGAACTCAGCTCGGGCTCCAGCTTTGTCGGCAACTGGATGGAAATCCTGCGCCCCGGCTACGAGCGCACCGCCGATATTGCCGACGCGGAAGCCCGCATCAAAGCGATGGAGCTGGAAGCTGTGCGCATCTCGCTTTCGAACCTGATGACCTTCCCGTTCATCAAGGAAGCGGTCGAAGCCGAGCGCCTGACCCTGCACGGATTGTGGCACGATATTGGCGAAGGCGGATTGTCGGTTTATGATTCGGATACCGACCGTTTCGAGCCGGTAGCCTGACCCGGCGCGGCACAACGGCCCGGCGAAAGGCATTGCACCTGTGAAGAATGGCGCGCTAGGGTCGCGCCATTCACTGTGAGCAGGTAACTTTCATGCCATCGTCCGACCGGCTGGTACCCGCCCTGGCGCGCGTTCTGCGTGAGGGCTACACGTTCGATCACCTCAAGCGCGACGCCATCGCCGGGCTGACCGTGGCGATTGTCGCGCTTCCGTTGTCAATGGCGATTGCCATTGCCTCGGGCGGGACGCCCGCGATGGGGCTCTATACGGCGATTGTCGGCGGGTTCTTTATCTCGGCCCTTGGTGGCAGCCGGTTCCAGATCGGCGGCCCGGCGGGGGCGTTCATCGTGCTGGTCGCCGCGACGGTGCATGATTACGGCATCGCGGGCATGATGCTGGCCACGATGATGGCGGGGGTGATGATGGGGGCGCTGGGGTTGTTCCGGCTTGGCTCGTACATCCGCTTTATCCCCTATCCGGTGACCGTTGGCTTCACCAGCGGCATCGCGGTGATCATTTTTTCCAGCCAGATCAAAGATCTGCTGGGCCTGACCCTGACGGGACCAGAACCCGGACCGCTGTTGGAAAAGCTGCCGGTGATCTGGGACAGCCTGCCCAGCGCCAACCCTGAGACGATTGCACTGGCGGCAGTGACGATTGCGCTGATTGTCGGGCTCAAGCGGTTTGCGCCGCGTCTGCCCAACCTGCTGATCGCCGTGGCCGGAACCACGGTTGCCGTCTGGGCGCTGGGGCTGAACACGCCGACCATCGTGTCGACCTTTGGCGACGTCCCTGCGATGCTGCCGCTGCCCAGCCTGCCGCCCTTTGATACCACTCTGGCGCTGGCCGTGTTGCCCAATGCCATCGGCTTCACGCTGCTGGGCTCCATCGAGGCGCTGCTGTCCGCCGTCGTCGCCGACGGGATGAGCGGCAAGCGGCACAATTCCAACATGGAGCTGCTTGCGCAGGGGGTGGCGAATATCGCGTCAGCGATCATGGGCGGGATGGTGGCCACCGGGACCATCGCGCGCACCGCCACGAACGTGCGCGCGAATGCCCATAGCCCGGTGGCCGGGATGCTGCATGCATTGTTCATCCTGCTCTTCATGATGGTTGCCGCCCCCCTGGTCGGCATGGTGCCGCTGGCCGCGCTGGCCGGGGTGCTGGCCACGGTTGCGTGGAACATGATCGAGCGTCACGCCATCGCCACACTGTTCCGCTCGTCGCGCGGGGATGCGGCGGTGGTGCTGGTCACGCTGCTGCTGACCATCTTCCGCGATCTGACCGAGGCGATTGTCGTCGGCTTTTCGCTGGGTGCGGTGCTGTTTATCCACCGCATGTCCAAGGCGGCCGAAGTCTCGACCCTGATGCCGGACGATGACACCGACGACGAAGCCCCCGACGTTACCCGAAGCGACGAAATCCTGATCTACCGCATCCGCGGCGCGTTCTTCTTTGGCGCGGCGGCCTCGGTCGGGGCGGTGCTGGAGCGGATCGCCGATACGCACCGGGTGATGATCATCGACTTCGCCGACGCGGCGCTGGTGGACTCCACCGCGCTGCACACGGTCGAGGGGCTGGTCACCAACGCCAGTCGCCGCAACGTCGCGGTGATCCTGACCGGGGCGTCGCAGGAAACCCTGACGCAATTCGCCGCACATGGGTTGCAGCCCCCCATGGTCGAGATTGCAGGCACCGTTCAAGAGGGCGTCACACTGGCGCGCGAGAGGCTCGGCCGCCCTGCCCCCCTCGCCGCCGAGTTGACCTGAGACCCGCCACAGCCTATGCACCGCAAAGATACGACCATGCCGACCCGCTGCCTGCGTCGTCATGGTTCTGACCGATTGGCCCTCAGCAGGTCCGCGCTGCATCAAGGCACCGTCTGACCCTGCGCTGAACAGAGGAAATCCATGTCCCATATCGTTACAATCGGCGACATCGCCATCGGCGGATCGAACCCTTTCGCGCTGCTCGCCGGACCCTGCCAGCTGGAAAGTCTGGACCACGCGCGCGCCATGTGCGCCGGGATACTCGAGGCCTGCGCCCCGACCGGAACCAAGCTGATCTTCAAGGCCAGCTATGACAAGGCGAACCGCTCGTCCATCGGCACCGAGCGCGGGCTGGGGATGGACGCGGGGCTGGAAATTCTGGCCAAGATCCGCGACGAATTCGGCGTGCCGGTTGTCACCGACGTGCACGAGCCGTGGCAGTGCGAAAAAGCCGCACAGGCCGTTGACGTGCTGCAAATCCCCGCCTTCCTGTGCCGCCAGACCGATCTGCTGCTGGCCGCCGGTGAGACGGGCAAGGCGATCAACGTCAAGAAGGGCCAGTTTCTGGCCCCCTGGGACATGCGCCACGTCGCCGCCAAGATCGAAAGCACCGGCAACCGCAACATCATGCTGTGCGACCGGGGCACCTCGTTCGGGTACAACACGCTGGTGACGGATTTCCGGGGCCTGCCGACCATGGCGCAGACCGGCTATCCGGTGGTTTTTGACGCCACCCATTCGGTGCAGCAGCCCGGCGGACAGGGCGCAACCTCGGGCGGGCAGCGCGAATTCGTGCCGGTGCTGGCCCGTGCCGCCTGCGCCGTGGGCATCTCGGCGCTGTTCATCGAGACGCATGAAGACCCCGACAACGCCCCCTCGGACGGCCCCAACATGGTGCCGCTGGACCAGATGAAGGCCCTGATCGGCCGGTTGCGCGCCTATGATGCGCTGACCAAGGAGAACTTCGATGCGTGATGCTGTGATCGTCATACCGGCGCGCTATGCGTCGACGCGCTATCCTGCGAAACCACTGGCCACGCTTAAAGGCGTCTCGGGCATCGAGCGCACGCTGCTGGAACGCTCGGTGATGGCCGCCCGCGCCGCCGCCGTGTCCACGCGCGGCGTGACCGGCCTGTTCGTTGCGACGGATGACGAGCGCATCGCGGCCGAGGCCAAGCGCGTGGGTGCCGAGGTCATCATGACCGACCCGGCCTGCGCCAATGGCACCGAGCGCGTTGCACAAGCCGTTGAGCGCGCCGGACTGGGCCAGCCGATCATCGTCAACCTGCAGGGCGACGCGCCGCTGACACCGCCGCATTTCGTCTCGACCCTGATCAATGCGATGCGCGAGGATGAGACGCGCATGGTCGCGACGCCCGTTCTGCGCTGCGACCGCGAGTCGCTGGACAATTTCCGCAACGACCGGCGGCTCGACCGCGTCGGGGCAACGACGGTGGTGCGCGACCTCAAGGGCAACGCGATCTATTTCTCGAAAGAGGTGATCCCCTTCACCGGCACGCTGAAGGCTGACGGTCCGATCCCGGTGTTCCACCATGTCGGCCTTTACGCCTATACGCCCGAAGCGCTGCGGCTTTACGCCAGCCTGACGCCTGGTGAGCTGGAACAGCTGGAAGGGCTGGAGCAACTGCGCTTCATCGAGCACGGACACAAGATCGCCGCCGTCGAGGTCAGCGCGCCGGGCGCGGCCTTCTGGGAGCTGAACAACCCGTCAGATGTGCCGTTGATCGAAGACTACCTACACCGGATGGGCATGGAGTAACGGGTAACGGGGGCGTCGCCCCCCTCTGTGGCAGCCAGAGTTTTTCAGACAAGATGATGAGGCGCGGATTGGCTCAACAGCGTGAGTATCTGGTTGTCGGAGCAGGGCTTTCAGGCGCGGTTTTGGGCCGTGAGCTGGCAGAGGCCGGGCACCGGGTGCGCATCATCGAGGCGCGCAACCACATCGCCGGGAATTGCCATACCGAACGCGACGCTGAAACCGGCGTTCTGGTCCATGTCTATGGCCCGCATATCTTTCACACCAACGATGCCGAGGTGTGGGAATACGTGTCGCGGTTCGAGCAGTTCCGCCCCTACAAGAACCGCGTGAAGGCGCAGACCGGTGGGCGGGTGTTTTCACTGCCGATGAACCTGCTGACCATCAACCAGTTCTTCGGCAAGACCCTGCGCCCCGACGACGCCCGCGCCTTTGTCGAAACACAGGCGGATCTCAGCATTACCGATCCGCAAAGCTTTGAAGATCAGGCGCTGCGCTTTGTCGGACCCGCGCTGTATGAAGCCTTCTTCAAGGGCTATACCCAAAAGCAATGGGGCTGCCACCCGCGCGAACTGCCCGCCTCGATCCTCAAGCGCCTGCCGGTTCGCTTCAACTATAACGACGACTATTTCGCACACCGGTTTCAGGGCATCCCCGAAGGCGGCTACACCGCGATGGTTGCGCGCATGCTGGATCATCCGGGGATCACCGTGACGCTCAACACGCCCTATGAACCGGCGATGGCCGACACGGTCGACCATGTCTTCTGGTCCGGCCCGCTGGATGGCTGGTTCGGCTATGACATCGGGCGGCTGGGCTACCGCACGCTGGATTTCGAGCGTTTCACCGCGCCGGGCGACTGGCAGGGTTGCGCCGTGATGAACTATTGCGACGCGGATGTGCCGTGGACGCGGATCACCGAGCACAAGCATTTCGCGCCGTGGGAAACGCATGAAGGATCGGTCCTGTACCGCGAGTTTTCGCGCGCCGCCGCGCCGGGGGATACGCCGTTCTATCCGATTCGGATGGTCGAAGAGAAAGCCTTGCTGGGCCAATACACCGCGCGCGCGCAGGCTGAGCGTGGGGTAACCTTCATGGGGCGGCTGGGCACGTATCGTTATCTCGATATGGATGTGACCATCCGCGAAGCGCTGGACGCGGCGCGGGGCGTCCTGACATGCCTCAACCAAGACACGAGGATTCCGGCGTTTTTCAGTCAACCGGCCTGAATTGCTGCATCGCGGCATAACGCTGCGCCCCTTGCCGCGCTGCCACTCGAACAGGCAAAGACTGGCACGAAGTCGCCATTCGATCAAATTTGACGGTAAATCTTGGTGCTTTTTGGCGGAAAATCGCCCATTCTGTGCTTAGGGATGTTCATTTGAATCCCAAGGCTCCATTTGATCCTCTCGATTGAATACTGCAGTTGCATTGGTAAACGCATGCTCGAACGCCTAACCACTCTTTCGCGGTCGGCCAAACAGACGATTCTGTTGGTTCTGGATATTGTCCTGGTTCCGGTGTCACTGTTGGTGTCGATGGCGATCTTGTCGGGCTATCTGCCGAGCGCGGCGGCAATCGTGGCAGAAGCCCCCGCGCTGATCCTGCTCACCACGGCCTCGGCGTTTTTGTCGATCGCTCTGGGTCTGCCCCGTGTTCAGCTGAAATCGTATGAGCTTTCGGCACTGGGGCGCTCGGCCGCATTGGCGGCTGTGCTGGCCGGGATCCTGGGCATCATGGTGATGGCCGGATTGTCCGATGTCGAAGTCGGCGCGCCCGTGGTTCTGGCGCTGATCTATACGGTGTTCAGTGCGGCTTCGCGGCTGTTTTTGCTGCAAATCCTGATCTCGGTCTATCGTCAGACCGGGGCCGAAACCCGCGTGATGATCTACGGCGCGGGCGTGACGGGGGTTCAGCTGGCAATGGCGCTGAAATCCTCGCAGGATGTGCGGTTGCTGGGCTTTCTGGATGACAACACGGTGCTGCATGGAATGACCGTTGCCGGGCAGACGGTTTACCCTGCCCAGCGCATCGAAATGCTGCTTGAGACGCACAAGATCGACAAGGTTCTGCTGGCGATGCCCTCTCTCAGTCAGCCGCGTCTGGCTCAGATCGCCCGCCGCGTGTCCAGACTGAAGGTCGAAGTGCAGACCCTGCCGTCCTTTGCGCAACTGATCGGTGAAGAGGCTATCGTCGACAAACTGGCCCCGGTCTTGCCGCAGTCGGTGCTGGGGCGCGAACATTTCGCGGACGCGCTGGACGGTGGCTGCGGGGCGTATGAGGGGCGTGTGGTGATGATCTCAGGCGCTGGGGGCTCGATCGGGTCCGAGCTGTGCCGCCAGATCCTGCACTGCAATCCCACCAAGCTGGTTTTGCTGGAAGTCACCGAATTCACGCTGTTCTCGATCGAGCGGGAATTGCGCGCACTTGCCGAAGAGACCCTGTGCCAGATTGTCCCCGTGCTGGCCTCGGTCTGCGATGCCCGCGCGGTGACTGCGACAATCCGCGCGCATGGCGTCAACGTCATCCTGCACGCCGCAGCCTACAAACATGTGCCGATGGTCGAACGCAATCCCATCGCCGGGATCAGCAACAACATCTTTGGCACGCTGACCATGGCGCAGGCGGCTGCCGACACCGGGATCGAGCGTTTCGTTCTGGTCTCGACCGACAAGGCCGTGCGCCCGATTGGCGTGATGGGCGCGACCAAGCGTCTGTCGGAAATCGTCGTCGGCGATCTGGCGCGGCGCAACAGCACAACGATCTTTACCATGGTGCGGTTTGGCAATGTCCTGGGCTCGTCTGGCTCGGTCGTGCCGATCTTTTACGAGCAGGTCAGCCGGGGCGGGCCGGTCACGGTCACCGATCCTGACGTCACGCGATATTTCATGACCGTCCAGGAAGCCTGTCGCCTTGTGCTGTGGGCCGGAACCCTGGCTCAGGGCAGCGGTGAAATCTTTGTGCTGGATATGGGCAAACCGGTCCGCATCGTCGAACTGGCGCGTCAGGTCATCGAAGGCTCGGGCTATTCCGTCCGAAATGCAAGCAACCCTGACGGGGATATCGAAATCATCACCACGGGCCTGCGCGACGGCGAAAAGCTGCACGAAGAGCTGTCGATTCATCAAAAGCTGGCACCCACAGCCCATCCCAAGCTGTCGCGCGCGCGCGAGGTTGCCTTGTCCGAGTTCGAGATTGCGCGCGCGCTGCAAGGGTTGCGAAGCGCGGTGGACAAAGGCGACGCGAATGCCGCGGTCGAGGAAATGATGCGCTGGGTCAAGCGGGATCTGGTCGCCAACACCGCCCCCGGCGTTGCCACCGGCGACCTGTGACCGCGGCCATCCTTACATGATCTCGATATAGTCGGGCAGGTTGTCCAGGTCATCGAACCCGTTCAGGATGACCACATTGCCACCGACGTCGCTGAAGTCGAGCACCACATTGCCTTGATCATCCAGCGAGCCGAACCGCTCGACGACCTGTTCTGCCGTCAGATCGCCAAGGGGGAACCAGATCCAGTCATCCAGACGGATCAGGTCGCCGTCATCGGGGTTGAAGTCCATCAGCCTGCCGGTGTCGTGATCGCGGAAGAACTCGAACACATCCGCCCCGCCGCCGCCCCAATACAGGTCATAGCCAGAACCACCGCGCAACGTGTCGTTACCGGCGCCACCACTGATCTCGTCGTCACCCTCACCACCCACGAGCCAGTCATCGCCCGCACCGCCCTGGATCGTGTCGTTACCCGCATCCCCCCAGACGCGATCATTACCACTGCCCGCATCAATACTGTCGTTACCTTGCTTGCCATACAGCAGGTCGTTCCCGTCGCCGCCAGCGACCAGATCGTCGCCTTTGCCGGCCATGATCTGATCGTCGCCGTCGCCGCCCAGCATTGTATCGTCACCGACCCCGCCCCAGAGGGTGTCGCGACCGGTGCCGCCATCCAGAACATCATTACCACCGGCACCAAAAAGCACGTCATTGCCGCCACCGCCGCGCACGGTGTCCTCGCCCCGGCCGCCGCCGGCGGCATCATCGCCGTCCCCGGCATCAATCAGGTCATTCCCCCAGCCGCCAAAGATAAGGTCGGTGTCGACGCCCCCCATCGCCGTGTCATCGCCGTTGCCGCCGAACATCCAGTTGCGTCCGCCTGTGTCGGAAAGATAGTCGTCGCCATCGGCACCCCCCAGAGTGTCGGCCCCGCCGCCCCCGAAGATGGTGTCATTCCCGGCCCCGGCCATGAGCAAATCCTTGCCACCGCCGCCGTCGATCCAGTCATTGCCAACGCCGCCAAGGACGGTGTCCTTGCCGCCCCCGCCGATCAGCGTGTTTTCGCCATCGATGACCTCGATCGAATCCTTGCCATCCCCGCCGTCGATCCAGTCATTGCCGACGCCGCCAAGGATGGTGTCTTTGCCGCCCCCGCCGATCAGCGTATTATCGCCATCGGTGACCTGTATCGAATCCTTGCCACCCCCGCCGTCGATCTGGTCATTGCCGTCGCCGCCGGACAGAATGTCATTGCCATGGCCACCCTCGATGGTGTCGTCGCGCTCGGTGCCCGTCAGCACATCGCGCAAATCGCCGCCGATCAGATGCACGCCATCATTGGGCGGCGGTGCTTCCTGAGGTTCCTCAGGCTCGACATAGGCGAAATGATCGCCCCAATCGAAGCCCTCGGGGAACAGATCCTGAAGCGACAGCGGCCGTCCGTCCGCGGCCGTCAGAATGATGAAATGACCGCGATACTCAAGGATCATGCCATGCGACGTTGTGGTCACCGTCAGTTGCGACGCATCGCGCAGCATCGGCAGATCGGACAGGTCCAGCCGGTCCATACCACGCTGAAAATCGGTGATTTCGGTCGTGCCACTGCCATTGCGGATCACGAACACATCCTGTCCGCCACCGCCCGACATCTGTGTCCCACTGTCGCCGCTAACCAGAATATCCGAGCCCGCGCCACCCACCAGCGTATCATTCCCGCCCAGCGCCATAAGAATATCGTCGCCGCTGGTGCCCGTCAGCCTTTCGGGAGTGTTCGTGCCGCCCTGCACTGTGCCCAGCGATGACAGGTCCAGCGTGAACTGCGTCACACCGCTTTCATTCTGCGCGCCGACGAAGATATGCAGCGTCGTTCCTTCGACCACCATCGAGATCGCGCTGACCTTGTGCATCGAGGTATCGCTGGTGTCGCCGACGGTCTGGATCGCCACCAGCGAGCCATCCGGCAGCATCTGGAAAAGCGTCACCCCGTTATCTGCACCGCCCGCAACGACAAAGACATGGTCGCCCACCTGCACCACATCCATCGCCTGCACACCCTCAAACCGGGTGTTGCCGGTGTCGACCACGTGGTCAACCGGCACCAGAGCGCCGCTTTCGGTCAATCGCATCACCGACAGCGACGAGGTTCCGGCGCAGGCAAGGATGACATAGGTCATCCCGCCGATCTGCACGACCTCCATCGCGGTCGGCGCGTCAATGCCAAGACCCTGCTCGACTCCTATGGTGCCGGTTTCGGTCATCCGGCCATCGGCCTGATCGACCCGGAACGCCGTAACCCCGTCCGTATCCCCGCCCAGCGCTGTCAGCACATAGCTGTGGCCCCCGACCGTGACGCCGACAAGGTCCACCAAGTGCGACCCATCAAAGCTTTGCGGGAACAGCGCGCTGGTGCCGTTGGTCATGGTGAGCAGGGCTTCAAGATGGCCCGTGCTGCCGTGCTCGGCGGCATTATCCGCATGCCACCAGCCGGTCGTTGTCTGTCCACCTATGGTGCCATCGGCGCGCAGTTCATAACCGATCAAGCCCTGCGCACGGGTGCCGATCAACAGCGTGAGACCGTCGCCGGTTTCGGCGAGGATGATTTCGTCGTTGACGGTGCTGGTGATATTGTCGGGAAAGATCACCTGCGTATTCAGATGCGCCTGACCGTCGCCGCCGATGACGTAATCGACCAGTCCGCCATTGCGGCCTGTGCTGGAATACAGATGCACCTGCCCACCGACGAGCACCGCTTCGAGATCGGTGATGCCCGCATCGAGCATTTCCGTCCCTGACCCGATCACGCCCTGCAACTGTAGCCGCATGATGACACCCTTAATCCACCGGGGACCAGCCTGCCGCGACCGCATGGCACCCGGCGCCCGAGATTACGGCGAAATCATGGCGTTCATTTTGCATTCGACTCGATTTGCGCCGGGACTTTGGGCCGTCCGTACGGCAGGATTTGACAGCATCGGCCCGGCGGCCTAGCTGGGCTGCGGCGAAGGGGAACAGGATGCACAACTCAACAGGGGCCGGAAACGGGCGGGTCGTGGCGGTGGTCGTGACCCATCAGCGGCTGGCCCAGCTGCGCGTCACGCTGCCCGCCCTGTTGGCCTGCGACCCGCAGGCGCTGGCAGCCGTGCTGGTGGTCGACAACGCGTCGGACGACGGCACGCCTGAGTGGCTGACCGCGCAATCAGATCCCCGCCTGAGCGTGCTGCGTCTGGATGAGAACCGCGGCGGCGCGGGTGGGTTTGAAGCGGGCATGCGCCGCGCGATGCGCGATTTGTCGCCCGACTGGATCGTTGTGATGGACGATGACGCACGGCCCGAACCGGGTGCGATGGCCGCGTTTCAGGCGCTCGACCTGAGCGGCTATGACGGTTTCGCCGCCGCCGTGCGTCACCCGAACGGTGCGCTCTGCGAGATGAACCGCCCGACCTATAACCCCTTTTGGCACAAAGGGATTTTGCTGCGCACCCTGCTGGGCGGCGGGCGCGGCGCGTTCCATCTGGGGCCCGAGGATTTCGCCACCCCCGGCCTGCGCGCGATCGACGGCGCGTCCTTTGTCGGTTTCTTCGTCCGCGCAGCCACCGTGCAACGGCGCGGCTATCCTGACCCCGCGCTGTTTTTGTATGGCGACGACGCAATTTATACGATGGGGCTGTCCAAGGCCGGGCACCGGCTGGGTTTTGACCCCTCGGTGCGGTTCGAGCATGACAGCAGCACCTATTCCGCTGCCGATCCCCGGATCAAGCCACTGTGGAAGGTGTATTACTACCACCGCAATCTGCTGATCCTGTACCGCATCGCCACCGGCATCTTCTTTGTGCCGGTGCTGTGCCTGTACCTGCCCAAATGGCTGCTGCGCCTGCGCCACCACCGGGGCGAACGCGGGCGCTTCCTGCGGCTGTTCGGGCTGGCTCTGATCGACGGCCTGCGCCGCCGCACCGACCGCGCGCGGGCCGAGGTGTTGCGGATCGCCGAGGGTCGCCGCTGACAGCCGCGTCAGCGGTTGAGCAGATAGAGGTGATGCTTGCGCAGCAGCATCAGACCCACGACCAGCGGAATCAGTGAAAAGAGCACCACATAGGTGACCGAAATGTAGTTGGGCTGATACGTGGAATAGAACGCCTCGCGCATCATGCCGGTGATGTGAATGAGCGGATTATACCACATATAGCCCTGCGCTTCGCTGGGCAGATCCTCGTACAGCAGAATGACGCCCGAAATGATCATCAGGGGCGCTGACATGATGCCCCAGATATTCGACCAGATCACGACGCGCTCGAACAGGTAGCAGTTCAGCACACCGATGCCGAACCCAAGCAGCGCCGACAGCGCCATCGACAGGATGGCCATCGGCCAGTCAATGATCAGCGTCAGGCCTTCGTAGAGGATGATCCCGGTCAGGATCAAAACCGTTACCGCAACGGTAACCAGTGTGTTCAGGATCAGCCGCGCCAGCACGGCATCCATCCAGGTCACGCCGGGGTAGGAAAGCAAGGCCTTGGAATAGCTCAGACTTTTCGCGATCATGCCCGAGTTGCTTCTGAACATGGTGAAGGGCATGATCCCCGTCGCCTTGAAGAAGATAAAGCTGGTCCCCAAGGATGGTGACCGGGCGATCAGCGAAAACGCCAAACCCAGAATGATGATCGTCGCCAGCGGCTGCATGATGGCCCAGGCAAAGCCACCGGGTGTGCGGCCAAAGCGTGTCGTCATCTCGCGCAGGACCAGTGCTGTAATCGTCCGCACCGACCGGAAATTGCGTGACAACGCCACGTCCGGGATGCGCCCGGCTGGCAGACGTGGCCCTGAAATGTCGCTCGCCACCTGTACGTCCTTTTTCTGGCCTTTGGCGCGGGGACTATGTAGAAATCACGCCGACAAGGCAAATAACCTTTGGAGAGCCGCGTGAACGACGACACACCCGCAAGGGGCAAGCGGCAACTGGACCCCGGCAACCCTCAACTGGCGCGACAAGCGGAACGACAGGCGGCGCGCAAGGCCCGCGCTGCCTCGGCGCTTTCGGGGGACAATGACACGGACCAGAGCGAGCCTGCCGCCGAAATGCGGGTGCGCCCCGTCGCCGCGCCCGCCCGGATCCGGCGGCGCCATCGGGGGCTCTTTTTGTCGTTCGTCATGATGGTGATCCTGCCGGTCACGCTGGCAACGGCCTATCTGTACGTTCTGGCGCATGACCAATACGCCTCAACCACCGGCTTCACCGTGCGCAGCGACGATTCCGCGTCGGCATCGGAAATGCTGGGGGGATTGAGCGCGATCGTCGGCGGCGGCTCGTCGTCGAATACCCATGTTCTGTATGCCTATATCAAGAGCCAGCAACTGGTCGAACGCGTGCAGGAACAGGTCGACATTCGGTCGCTCTATTCGCAAAACTGGGACTCGGATCCGCTGTTTTCCCTGTGGCCCGATGCCACCATCGAAGATCTGCTGTGGTTCTGGCAACGGATGGTTATCATCTCGTATGACATGAACTCGGGCCTGATGGATGTTCAGGTCAAAGCGCATACCGCCGAAATGGCGCAGCGGATCGCGCGGATCATCGTCAGCGAGAGCGAACAGATGATCAACGCGCTGAACGAACAGGCGCGCTCGGACGCGATGTCCAACGCCGAGTCCGATCTTGAGGCCGCTCTGGCGCGCCTGCGCAGCGCGCGTGAAGACATCGCCAGTTTTCGCGCCCGCACGCAGATTGTCGACCCGCAGGCCGATATCGCCGGACGGATGGGCGTGATCAACGGGCTGCAGGAGTCGCTGGCGACGGCGCTCGTTGACTATGACCTGCTGTTGCAGACCACCGCGGAAAGCGACCCGCGCGTGCGTCAGGCCGAGCGCCGCATCGAAGTGATCCGCCAGCGCATCGGCGAAGAACGGCGCAACTTTGCCACACAGGACGTGACTGTCTTTGATACCGATTATCCGCGTCTGATCGCCCAGTTTGAAAGCCTGACGGTGAATCAGGAATTCGCCGAGCGTACCTATACCGCCGCTCTGACCGCGCTGGACGCCGCACGGTCGACCGCCCAGCGCCAGAGCCTGTATCTGGCAACCTATGTGCAACCGACACTGGCGCAGCGGGCAGAGTATCCTCAGCGGGCACTTCTGGTGCTCCTGACGCTGATCTTTGCCGGGCTCATCTGGTCGGCTTTGGCGCTTATCTACTACAGCCTTCGCGACCGGGGTTAACAAGGCGGCGACCCGATGATCCAGTTCGACCACCTGACAAAGGGATTTTGGGTCCGCGGCGAATATTCGCCCGTGATCCGAAATCTCAACCTGACGTTGCCGACGGGCAAGTCTCTGGCGCTGTTGGGCGGCAACGGCGCGGGCAAATCCACCCTGCTCGAGCTGATCGCCGGCACCATGCAGCCGGACCGTGGCGGCGTGTGGAGCGACGGCAGCATCTCATGGCCAGTCGGCTTTGGCGGCAGCTTTCACCGCGACCTGACCGGCGCGCAGAATACCCGGTTTCTGGCCCGGGTGTATGGCGTTGATACCGACGAGCTGATGGACTTTGTGCAGGACTTCGCTGAGATCGGACGTCACTTTCACATGCCGCTGCGCACGTATTCTTCGGGCATGCGATCGCGCCTGACCTTTGGCATCTCGATGGGCATCCCGTTCGACACCTATCTTGTCGACGAAGTGACCGCCGTCGGCGACCAGCGGTTCCGCAGCAAAAGTCAGGCGCTGTTTCGCGACCGGATGAAGCGATCCAGTGCTATATTGGTGAACCACAACCTCGAAGAGCTGCGCTCGTTCTGCGATGCCGCCATCGTGCTTGAGAACGGCACGCTTGCCTATTTCAACGACCTCGACGAAGCCGTAGAGCAGCACAAGCGGAACATGGCCGCGCCCTTGAACAATGCCTGACCGGAGCGAAGCAACGGGACCGATGAGCACCGCACGCGAACTGATCCTGCATATCGGTCATTACAAGACCGGGACAACGGCGCTGCAGGTTTTTCTGGAAAGCAACCGCGCGCTGCTGGCGCAGCAAGGGCTGAACTACGCCGACGCACCGGTCAAGTTTTCCAAGCATTCGGCGCTGGCGTTTTCGTTGCTGCGGGCGGCGGGCGTGACCGAGCTGATGCATGACTTTCGCAACAAGCACTCCGCGCAGGAGTTGTGGCAACAGCTGTTCACCGCCACCCGTGCCCTGCCCGAAGGCGCGTCGATGCTGGTCTCCTCGGAAGAATTCATCCGTCTGGGTGCCCATCCCGCCGCTGCCGCGCTGCTGCGCGCACAGATCGACACCGCGCGCGATCTGCGTTTTCGGGTGGTCGTCTATCTTCGCCCCCCGCAAGAGCATCTGAAAAGCTGGTACAACCAACTGGTCAAGATGGGCATCGATGTCGGCAGCTTTGACGCCGCCGTGCGCGCGCAGATGGAGGCGGTGCATTGGGATTACGCACTGGCGCTCAAGCCGTGGATCGAGATCTTCGGCCCCGAGGCCATCGTACTGCGGAGCTTCGAGACATCGCTGCGTGTCGGCGACGGACTGTTTGAGGACTTTCTCGCCGGTCTGGGCCATGGCCTGCCGCTGGCGGCGGTTACCGGCTCTCGTGATCCCAATCCGCGCATGGATGACCGCCTTCTGGGCATTCGCCGGGCGCTCAACCGCTCCGGCCTGTCGGCGGACATGGCCCGGCAGGTTATGGACCGCGCCCAATCCAGTCTGGACGCCGAGGCCGCGAGCGATGCCCTGACCGATGCACCCGGTTTCGACACCATCCGCCAGCGTGCCGAAGACGCTATCGCTGCGCTGGCCGCCTTGCCCGGGGCGGAGGGGCTGGATGCAACGGTGCTGCGCGCCGCCCTGCCCGCGCCGCAGGACGCAACCGAACGACAGCTGGAACAGACGGTCGCTGTGCTGAGCTTCGAACTGGCGCAGATGCGCACAATCCAGTTGCGGCAGGCCTTGAGGCTCAACCTGCTGGAAAAGCGCCTGGACAAGGCAGAGGCCGCCGGCACCGGCGCCCCTGCGAAGCCGGACGACGAGGCGTGAGAGTTCTTTTTTACAACTGGGCCGATCACCGTGACCCAGAGCAACGCGGCGGTGGCGTCAGCGTCTATCAGCGCAACATCATCAAGGGCTTGTCCAAGGTTGACGGCGTGGAAACCGCGTTCCTGTCCTCGGGACTTGCGCACACGCTGCTGCGGCGAAAGCCGCACGTCATCACGCTGGAGCGCGGCGAAAGCCCGCGTTATGCGCTGGTCAATTCGGGTCTGGTTGCCCCCTCTCATGCCGATTTCGCGGGCGTGGCACAGCTTGAGCACGCCGAAACCGAGGCCGCCTTTGCCGAATTCGTCGAGCGGACCGGCCCATGGGATGTGATCCATTTCAACAACCTCGAAGGGCTGCCCGCCAATGTGCTCAGCCTGAAAAAGCGCTGGCCCGGCACCCGCTTCGTGCTGTCGCTGCACAACTATTATCCGTTCTGTCCGCAAGTGAACCTGTGGTTCGCCGAGCGTGAGACCTGCACCGATTTTCACGGCGGCGCCAGTTGCACCCGATGCCTGCCCGCCCAGCCCGAGCCGCGCTCGATCCGGGCTGCCTATGCCATTGCCTGGTCCTTGTCGCGCTGGCGGCTGGGGCCGGGAACCGGTTTTTATGAACGGTTCTTTCGCCCGGTGATGGGCGCGGCATGGCGCGGCCTGCGCCGCGTCCTGCGCGCGCGCCACATGCGCCGCAATGCCGCGCTTGAGACGGCACTGGTCACGGTGGCAGAACCTGCCGCCCTGTCGCCCGCCTCTGCCAATGTTCCCCCGATCGCCGCTGCCGGGACACATCACGCCCCCGCGGAACCGCGCCCGCAACCGCCTGCGGCTGCCGCCCCCTTGGCCGCAGCCTTTGCCCGCCGCCGCGCGCGGATGGTGGCGCTGATCAACGCCCATTGCGACTCGGTGCTGGCGGTGTCCGACCGGGTGCGCCAGATCGCGCTGACGTATGGTGTACATACCTCGCGGCTGAGCACGCTCTACATCGGCTCGGCCGAGGCGGGCGAATGGCACTACAGCCAACCGCGCCCGGCCTTTCTGCGCGCCGATGGCACGATCCGGCTGGCCTATCTGGGCTATATGCGGCGCGACAAGGGCTATCATTTCCTGATGCGCGCGCTGGCGTCGTTGCCCGAGACGCTGGCCAAGCGTGTTCATCTGACCGTCGCCGCCAAATCCGGCGATGCCGAAGCCATGGCGCTGCTGAACGCCCTGCGCGGTCATCTTGGGGCTGTGCAGCATAAGAACGGCTACACCCACGACACGCTGCCGACGCTGCTGGCCGATGTCGATCTGGGCGTGGTTCCGCCCGTGTGGGAGGACAACCTGCCACAAGTCGCCATCGAAATGCACGCCCGCCATATCCCGCTGATCACCTCGGATCGTGGCGGCGCGCAGGAGCTGGGGCGCTGCAATGATCTGGTGTTCCGCGCCGATGACAGCGACTCGTTCCGTCACGTCCTTGAGCGGATCCTGGACGGCAGCACACTGCCCGCGCAGTATTGGGCCAATGCCATGGCACCCGTCGGCCTGCCCGAGCATATCGAGGCGCTGGTCAAGATCTACCGCGAGACGCCATGAAAGCCATTATCCACATCGGCACGCAAAAGACCGGCACGACCACGATCCAGTCTTTTCTGAACCTGAACCGGTCTGCCCTGTCGTCGCAGGGGATCCGGTTCGAGCCCTTCACGCCGCGCAACATCGCGCAGATGGAGCTGGGCCTTGCCGCCATCGTGCGCGCCGGGGACACATTGGACGTGATGGGCAAGCGCCACGCAATCGGGGTGCGGGGCCGGGAAAGTCAGGCCGCCTTTGTCGACCGGCTTGAGGCGCGGCTGCGCGCGGGCGTGGCGGAATGGCCCGAGCATACCTTTCTGGCCTCGAGCGAGCAGATCCATGCGTGGTGCTATAATCCGGCGCGGATCACGGCGCTGCACACGTTTCTGAGCGGCATTTTCGACGACGTCCGCTATGTCGTCTATTACCGCAGTCAGGAAGACTTCATGCTCTCGACCTATTCCGAGAACATCCGCCGCGGTGAGATGCTGACGCTCGATGAACATATCGACGACATGATCGGCAAGATGAACTTCAACCGCCGGGTGCGGATGTGGAGCGATGTTGTCGGGCGCGACAACCTCACGGTGCGTCTGTTCGATCCGGCGCTGATGCCGAACCGCGACCTGCTTGATGACTTCTGTGCCCAGACCGGCGTGAACCGCGCGCCGCTTCAAACCCCGCCGCGCAAGAATGAATCGCTGAGCGTCGAAGAGATCGCGCTGTACCGCGACCTGAACCGCCGGATTCCGATGATGCTGCGCAACGGCGCGGCGAACCCGCTGTTCTTTCTGCTGGTCCGCCTGATGCGCCGTCGCCTGCCGCAGCCCGGCACACGCGTGCAACTGAGCGAGGCCCAGCGCGCCCGCATCCACGCCCAGAATGCCGAGAGCAACGAACTGCTGCGCCAACGCCACTTCCCCGAACTGCCAACGCTGTTTGGCCCGCGTCAGGCCCCGGCGCAGACCCTGCGCACGAACTCGGACTGATCCCACGGCACCGAGACCTCGGGATCATAGATCACGTCGCGTCCTTCAGACACCAGCGCCAGATACTTGCGGTATTCCTCGGCGTTGTTGAAATGCTGGCGGCGGGCAACTTCGGCCAGCGCTTTGGCGCGGAACGCCGCGTTGTATTTGAAATGCGCAAAGATCAGCGCGCGCCGCGCCAGCTTTGTGTCTGCCACAAAATGCAGCCCCGCCGACAGCCGCATCCACGGCCTGTATTTCAGCAACGCGATCTTTTGCGCGACGAACAACTCTGCGCGAGAGCCGGGCAGCAGCCGGTGACGCAACGCGCTGGTCCAGATCGGCGAATCCGAATACGGCCCGCGCGCGGCTGACGCGGCCAGAAACGGGTCGCGGTCCACGAAACCGGCCTGCGCAAAGGGCGTGTCGCTGACGAAATCGGCCTGCGCCAGCGAGCCTTGGGGATACATGTCCAGCATGAAGATCCGCGCCGCATCGGCCCCGGCGAAATCCTCGCTTTCAACCAGATCCGGCAGGTTGCCCGTCAGATCGGTGTTCCACAGCAACAACTCATCCGCATCCGCCATCAGCGACCATCGGCCTGAACGGAAGTTGGCCATCAGCGCCTGTTGCCACGCCACACCGTAATGCGACTGGTTGTAAGGGGTATCGACCGAAAACAGCGCCACATCAGGTTGCTCGGCCAGATACTCAAACGTTCCGTCATCCGAGCCGTTGTCGGCCATCAGGAACCCTTGCACACCCAGCGCCCGGTAGTGGTCGAAGAACCGGGGCAACATGAACATCTCGTTGCGCAGACAGGCGACAACGGCGACCGGGGCCGCGTTCACCGCGCGCAACTGCGCATCCGACGAGATCAGATCCAGCGTGTTCGACCGCCCGCCCAGCCGCACCGGCTGAAAGCTGGGCCAGATCTTGGACGGGCGCGGCAAGGGGTCGGACAACCCGGCCAGCACCTCGGCCATGCGCTCGTGCCCGTCCAGATGCGCCAGTTTCACCCCACTGCCGGCGAACGGCAGAAAGCCGTTCTCCCACGCCGCGACCAAGGGCCCGCCCGGCTTGGTCCGCCGCAAGACGCTGACCCGGTAGTCCGTGCCATCGACCCAGATATCACCTTTGGCCAGCAGATCGCCGACCAGCTTGTCCTCCATAAAGGACAGGTGGATCAGCTCTTGCCCCTCGGGACTGGCGGCAGCGGAAACCAGACGATCCATCGCGTGTCGTGACAAGGCATAGCCCGAGCCGCCATCGGCATAAACCGACGGTTCGGGTGACTTGTCCAGTTCAAGCCGCCCGCGCGCGCTGCGCGACTTGGGCATGTGCCAGCTGCGGTCCATCTGACCACGCACACGCGTCAGACGGCGGCCATAATAGTCCACCCCCCGATGCGCCAGATCCCCGAACCATGCCGCCGGGTCCAGAAAGCAATCGTCATCGACCTTGACCAGATGCGCAAAGCGCGTGTGGTCACGCACCCAGCGCGCCATCGCCAGCGACTTTTGCGGCAGGCCTTCATAATCGTCGGGCGCGTCCAGATAGACCACATCTCCGTCCCGCCGCCCGTCGCCGCCACCGACAAAGATCAGCGCAGGCACGCCCATCCCGGCGAGCAGCGGCAACCACGTTTCGCGGATTGTCTGCACGCGGGTGCTCAGGTTGGGCTGGCAGGAATACAGGCACAAAAGCGTATCCTGCACCGGATCCGCCTGCGCCCAGAGATCGGCGGTGCGATCGTCGCGCGGCTCCGACAGGTCCGGCCCCAACAGCGGGTCAAGCACGGCGGCGATCCGCGTCACCGCCGGGTGTGCACCCTGCGCGTGCAGCAGGCTTTGCAGCGCCTGTCGCGGCGCGGCCTGCGTCGCCAGAGCCGCCCGTTCATCGTGTTTGGCCAGCGTTTCCGCCAGCGCCTCTACCCGCTCAAGCAGCGCCTGCGCCTCGGCGGTGCGCTCTTGCGCCAGCAGACCACGCGCCAGCGACAAGCCCAGAGTCAGGCCGAGAAAATTGGCATAAGCGCCACCAAGAGGGACCAACCGGTTCAGAACCTGCGCCAGATGCGCCGGCTCGGAGGGGTCAGCCAGCATCGCACTAGCTGCGGATCGCAGAGCGCTTTTCAAGCGGCCAAAGGGCGAGCGCGTCACATCGGGATTCGCCGTGAGCAAGCCCTGACGGGCCAGAACCAGCGTCGCCGGGTCGCGCGGCAGCGCCGCCCTGGGAAAAGCGAGCCCCCGTAACGCCGCTTCGCTCGGATCAAGCCCCTCGACCAAGGCTGCCAGCGCCTCGGCCGTGTCATCCTCAGCCACACCGCCCGCGCCGAACAGGTCGCGGCGATACCGGGCCAGATCACAGGCTCCAAATTGGCGGAAGAGGTTCAGCGCCTGATTCAACACAACGCGCCCTTCGGGCGTGGTCTGGGCATCCGCCTCGATCAGCGCGTTGATCTGCGAAAAGGCCGATTGCACGGTTGCCAGCTCTGAAGGCAGGCTCCAGCCGTCCCGGGCCTGCGCGTCACGGACCAACGCCCAGAAAGCCCGGCTAAGAGCGTACACATGACCGGTTACCCTGATCGCGCGTTCACGCAGCCATGCAGGCAGCGTCTCAGAGGCCGCCAGAACAGCGATCATACCCTGCATCAGGCTCTTGCAACTGACCCTGTCCCAATATTCTGCCGACCGGCTCTCCAGCAGGTCCAACGCCGCATTGATTATGTAATCGCGCCCGTTGTCCAACGGCAGGCGACCCTGCAAATCAGGAGCCGAGACCGCTGCTTGCTCAAGCACCCAGCCCACTGCCGGTGTCGATATCCATCCGGGCCTTGGGGGCGCCAGCCGCCAGATTGACGTCGAAACCTTGTCGAACCGACCTTCCTCATAATCATACGGAAGCAGAATAGACGTCGTCCACAGGTCGTCCTCGCTGGCCGGTTCCGGCGGAGGCAGTGCCAGTTCACGGCGCAACGCCATCAAATCGCGAACGCGGTCATGCAGGCAGAACCATTCGGTCACCCGCGTGATCAGCGCAGCGCGTAGCGGGCCGGAGTGTGGCAGGGCCGCAAGCTCGGCGCGCAGCAGGGCGAGCGGGTCACTGTCAGGCGCGCCACGCATCTGCGCGCCGAAGCGATCGGCGATCAGGGGCGTCGGGTCATCCGGTTCCTCGGATGGCGGCATCAGCACCGTCTCCGCCGCGCCCTCGGCGCGCCCCTCGGCCAGATAGCGGCTCAGCCCGAACAGGTCCGCAGCTGCGCCCAGCGCCGCGCGCGCCTTTGGCGTGAGCTGTGCCAGCACGCCTGCGTGGCGCGCGTGTTCGATCGCCTGCAAGGCTGCCCGGTCATCCAGAGCAAAGCCGCCCGACTGCGCCAGCGCCTCGATCCGGGCGGCGACCTGCGCACGCTCCAGCGTGAAGCTGCCCAGCGCGCGCCCGTTGGCATCGCTCAGGGCCAGGTCCAGCGCCTCGGCCCCGCCGTCCCAGACGCGGCCGGGCAGGACAGCCGCCAGCGCGTATTCCGGCTGACCGCTGCGCATCGGAAAGGGCAGTCTGCGCAAGACGGCGGGAATATCCTCGGGGAAACCGGAAACGCGCAGGGTTCCGGCAGCGGTATGGGTGGCGGGCAGCCCGCGCAGAAGAACCTCGAACGCCTCGCTCAGATGCACGCCCGGCTGCGCATCGGCGCTGCGTTTGAGCTCGACAAGGCGCACACTGTCCTGAGCCAGCGCACCAGCGGTTTCCACCCACGCGATCTGCTTCAGCGCGGGAAAGCCCCGACGCAGAAACAGCCGCCCGTTCCGGTCAGGCCGGGGCAGCGCATCAAAAATACCCACCAGTGTGTGGTCGACCCTGACCTCGACACGCCCGGCCGAAAAATGCAGATCAACGCTCAGGGGCCGCGGGGCAAACCGCCACGGCAGCCTCACCTCACGCCGCCACCCCGCCGCATCGCGGCGGTTGACCACGATCAGCTTTTCCGAGGCCCGGATCGACAGGTGAAACGGAATCGTCTGGCGTTGTTCGTCATAGAAGTTGAGGTTCAGGACCGCTGCCATCGAAAAATCAGCGAAACACTGAAACCGGGCACCTTGAGCGGTTCGGAACGGGAACATAACAGTCCTTGCTCAAATCGGAGTCACAAAGCCTGCTTATCGCCTGTCACCCCCGGCGTTGCAACGTCGCGTCACCGGGCGCGGCGAAAGAGCCGCAGAGCTGCGTGCACCCAGCGCGGCGTTTCAGGGTCGGCGCGGACATCCTGCTCAGCGGATAGCCATCGTGCGAACAGGGCAAGGGCCAGCGCCAGCGGCCACCGCAAGACACCCCTGCCCCGGCGCAAACGCACCAGCCGCAAAAACAACACCCCCCGCCAGCCACGCGGCAGCGCGGGCTCGCCGGGGAACGCGGCGATCTGGCGGCGGGCGCGCAGCAAGCCCGGCACCGCGACGGGGCGATCCGGAGCGCCCGCGACTGCCAGCCGTGTATAGCCCGCCTTGTGCGCTACCAGAGCGCTGGACAGGACCACGGCCTGCACGGCGGCAATGCCCGCCGGGACACGCAGATCCGGTTGCATTCCGGCCAACAGATCGCGCCGGATCACGCGGTTCGCCAGTAAAGGATACAAGAACAGCGCCGGGCGCGCGCCCAGCGGGATCAGGCCGCCGTGCACTGGCAGCGCATCCAGATCAGTCGCGACCCGCGTGTTGTCGGTCCAACCGTCGTGATAGCCCAGCGTTGCGCGCTCAAACCCGCCCATCGCCAGCCGAGCCTTGCTGGCCTCGCCAAGATTGACCAGCCGCATCGCGCCGTCGGGCAACAGTGTCTCGCCCGCACCGAGCAGCAGCACCCAGCGGCCTTGCAGCGCTTCGGCAAGCGCGGCCAGCGTCACCGGCGCTTCCAGATGCTGCACCGGCAGGTCCGGTGGCAGCCCGGCAGGCAGCGTGCGGCCCACCACCACAAGCTCGAAATCCGCCATTGTCTGCGCCAGCACGCCCGGCAGGGCGGCCTGCGCGTCCCCCAACAGGACCACCGACAGCGGTATCTCTCCGGCCAGCGCCAATCCCAGACCCCGGCTGATCTCAGGATCCCAGTCTGGCGACCAGAGCACCCCCAGCCGTTCGAACAACGCCACAACGCCGGTCAGAAACTGCGCGCGCCGCCTGCGGTCGCGCAGCGCCAGCGCGCGTTCGTGAACCAGCCGCGTTGCCAGCCGGGCGTAGCCCTCATGCGGGTTGGACATGCCGCTGGCCATGATCAACGGGTACAGGCGATCCAGCACCCTGAGTTGCTCGAACACCCGGTCGCTGTCGGCACCGGTGATCTGACCCATCCGCTCGCGACGGTGGCGGTACAGCGGCTCGGGCACATAGGCCAGCGCCGGCGCCCGCGCGGCAAGTGCCCAGAACACCTCGTGATCCTCGAACCAGCTGCCCTCGGGATAGGCCAGCCCGTCGAACAGTGCCCGGCGATAGAGCTTGTTCCACGCCGACGGGAACTGGCGCGCAACCTCTCGGGCATCGGTAAGCGCGATGGTCCGCGCCGTTTCCGGCCCGGTGCTGGCGTGGATCGCCGGATGCATGCGCGCGCTTTCGTCGGGATAGGTCAGCAACACGGCGCAGGCGGCCCAGTCGGTGCCCTCACGCTCGATCGCGGCGTGCAGGTCGGCCAGAAAACGCGGCTCAAACGCGTCGTCACCGTCCAGAAACGCGACAAACGCCCCACGCGCCAGCGCCAGCCCGGCGTTGCGCGCGCCGGAAAGCCCGCGATTGGCCTGACGAATGAAGCGAAACCGCGCATCGCCGGCCACCGCGGTCTCGGCCACCGCGCCCGACCCGTCGGTCGAGCCGTCGTCGATCACGATCACTTCGAAATCGGTCAGCGTCTGGCCCAGCAGACTGGCCATGGCCGCGCCGATCTGCTCCGCGACGTCGAACACCGGCACGATGACCGAAATCAGAGGAGAAGCGGTGCCATTCATGCCTCTTGTTCCCGCGCGCGGACGCGACTGTAAAGCCCTCTCAGTGGCGTTTCACAACAGCGGAGCCTGAGCAGGAATTGGTTGTCCCCTTCTGGGTAGCACGCTATTCGTGACAAAGTGTGTAGAAAGATCAGGGTTCCCACGACGTGACAGAGTCCAAACCGAAACCGGCCGGGATCGAGGGGCACGTCTTCGTTGTCACCTATGGCCGGTCAGGCTCAACCTTGGTGCAGAACCTGCTCAACGCTATCCCCGGCTACTGCATCCGGGGCGAAAACAACAACACACTGGGACTGATGGCGCGCTCGTGGCACGAAGTGCAGGGCAACACCATTCTCAACAACCTCGCGCGCAACGGCGTCGAAACCTCGCCCGAGCATCCGTGGTATGGCGGCGAAAAGATCAACGCGAAGCGCTATGGCCGGTCGCTGGCTCAGGTGTTCTCGCGTGAAATCCTGTCGCCGCCGCCGGGCACCCGCGTCGCCGGGTTCAAGGAAATCCGCTGGGCCAACGAAGGCACGCCGCTGCCCATTTCGCTGAACTTTCTGGCCGGCTTCCTCAAGAACAGCCGCTTCATTTTCAACACGCGCGACCATGACGAGGTGGCGCGCTCGGGGTGGTGGGCCACGATGGACCCGGACAAGGTCAAGGCCCGGCTGGCCAAGGCCGAAGCCGCCTTTACGCAATACCGGACGCGCCATCCTGAGCGGTGCCTGCACATTCATTACAACGACTACGTCAGCGATCACACCAAGCTGAAGCCGATGTTCGATTTCCTTGGCGAGCCGTTTGATCTTGACCGTGTCGACGCGGTGATGAGCCGCGAACTGACGCATCTGAAAGAAGACGACGCATGATCCCGGCCCGGACTGCCATGCGGTTCGGTCCGGTTACCCAGATCGCCCGCGCGATCCGTCTTTGCAAAGCAGGAACACGACCATGCCGTTGATCATCCGCCGAAAGAATCTGGCCTATTTCTCGGTTCCCAAGGTCGCCTGCACGTCGATCAAGAACATGCTGCACGAAATGAAGACCGGCGAGCCCTTCAAGCCGTGGACCCGGCCGAACGGCAAGACCGTTTTCGTACACAACCTTTACAGCTCGATCCATTTTGACGAGCTGCCGCATGAAGAGCTGGCGCCGCTGCACAAGATCACCATCATCCGGGATCCGATCACCCGCTTCCTGTCGGCCTATTCCAACCGCGTCGTTCACCACCGCGAGCTGTCCAAGGAAAAATGCGGTGGCAAACTGGCCAAGGCCGATCTGCCGCCCGATCCGGATCTCAGCCTGTTCATTGACCGGTTCGAAGACTACGTGCGGACGGTGCCCGTCATCAATCACCACACGCTGCCGATGGTGACGTTTCTGGGAACCGATCCGGGCTACTTCAGCCGGGTTTATGATTTTTCGGAACTCAAACAGCTTGAGACCGACATGCAGGCGCTGACCGAAACCACCGTGCCCCTGCCGCGACTGCAGACCGGTGGACCGAAGCTGCGCAAAGAAGACCTGACCCCGGCCCAGATCGACCGCCTCAACGCCTATTACGCCGCCGATTACGCGACCTTTGGCGATATCCTGCAACCGACCTGACCGGCTTGCAGCCCGACCAGGCCGGGCCGCAGGATCAGTTATTTGGGCGCTGCATCAGTCCAGCAGGCCCGACGCCCCGGCAATCGAGTGGAAGCCCTGAAACTGCGTGACGCCCTCATAGCCGAAATTGCGCCCGATGCCGGATTTCTTGAACCCGCCGAACGGCGCGTTGCCATCATTGGCCGAGGGGCCATGAGCGTTGATGAAGGTGTAGCCAGCCTCGATCCGGCGGGCCATGGCAATGGCGCGTTCGGTATCGGCGGACCAGACGGACGAGGCCAGACCGAACTGGTCGTCATTGGCCAGCGCCACGGCTTCGTCCTCGCTGTCAAACGTCAGGATCGGCAGCACCGGGCCGAATTGCTCTTCGCGCACCACTGACAGCGTCGGATCGGCCCCGACCACCAGTGTCGGGCGCTGGAAATAGCCCTGCGCGTAAAGTTCAGGATCGGGGATCTGGCCCAGCTCCAGCACGCTGGCACCCTGCGCGCGCGCTTCGCCGATCATGTCAGTAACGGTCTTGAGCTGCTTGGCGTTGTTCATCGGGCCCATGGTCGTCTCGGGCAACAGCCCATCCCCGACAACCTGCGCATCCACGACGGCGCGCAGCCCGTCGACCACCTCGTCAAAGCGCGAGCGGTGGACGTAGAGTCGCTTGAGCGCATAGCAGATCTGGCCCGTCGACATGAACGCAGCGCGGTAAAGGCTGTCGAACGTATCGCGCGACAGCGCCGCGTCGTTCAGGATCAGCCCCGCGTCATTGCCGCCCAGTTCCAGCGTGACGGGGGTGATGTTTTCGGCGGCGACCTTCATCACATGGCGGCCCACATCAACCGAGCCGGTAAAGTTCACGTAGCGCACCAGCGGGTGCCCGATCAGCGCGTCGCCGATCCGCCCGGCCGAGCCGGTGACGATATTCACCACCCCCGGCGGCAGCAGCTCGGCGATGCGGTGCAGGCTGATCGTCGGGGCCAGCGCGGAATTGGCCGAGGGTTTGACCACCACGGTATTGCCCGCCATCAGCGCCTGCGGCAGCTTCGCGCCCAGAATGGCCAGCGGCCAGTTCCACGGCACCACCAGCGCCGCCACGCCGCGCGGCTGGCGCGTAACGATGGTGTCGTTGCGCGGCGCGCGGATGATCTCGTCGCGTGCCAGCCGTTCGGCATAGTCCGCCGATTGCACGAAACGTTCGCCCAGACGGCTGATCTCCAGATGCGTCTCGCGCAGGACCTTGCCGTGCTCGCGGGTGAACAGACGCGCGCGGGCATCGACAAGGGCGCTGTCCTCGGTCAGCGCGGCGGCGACCTTGCGCAGGATCGCGCCGCGCTCGTCATAGCTCAGCGCGGCCCATGCCGGGAAGGCGGCATGCGCGGCACGCACCGCCCGGTCGACATCCGCAACTGTGCCAGCGGCAGCGCGACCGACCAGTTCCGAAGGGCGCGCGGGGTTGTAGATCTCATAGCTGCCGCCGTCCGAGGCAGGGCAAGCCGCCCCATCGATGTACAGATGGGTTTCGACAGGTTCGGTCATGGTCAGGCTCTTTCTTAGCGCATCGCGTCCGGCAGAAACGTGGCGATCTGCGGGATGAGAAGGATCAGCACGCCGCCCAAAACCATGGCGACGATATAGGGGGTCACGCCCAGAAAGATCGCGCTCAGCGGGATTTCGGGGGCGACGGATTTGACGGTGAAGACGTTCATGCCGATGGGCGGCGTGATCAGGCCCAGTTCGATCACGATGATCACCAGAATGCCAAACCAGATCAGGTTCACGCCCAGCGATTCCAGCGACGGCAGGAAGACCGGGATGATCAGCAACAGGATGCCGATGGATTCAAACACCGTCCCCAACAGCACGCAGATCGCGCAGATCATCAAGACCAGACCGGTCGGCCCCAATCCCATGTCCAGCACCAGCGCGCGCAGCTCATACGGCATGCCGGTCAGGTTGACGAATTGCGCAAGGATCAGCGCGGCGAAGACAATCGCGAAGATCATTGCCGTGGTGCTCACGGTTTCCTCGATCACACCGAAGATGCTGGCGCGGTCCAGAAAGTGCCCACGCATCACGCCCATGATGAACGCCCCGGCGCAGCCGACACCGGCGGCCTCGGTCGGGGTGAAGATGCCGGCATAGATGCCCAGCAGCACGATGCCGAAGAGGATGATCACCGGCCAGGTAGAGTACGAGGCGCGCAGCGTCTCGATCAGGCTCATCGCGCGGCCTTTGGGGCCGAAATCGGGGCGGATGGCGGTGACGATCAGCACGGCCGCCATGAACAGGACAACCAGCATCAACCCCGGCAGAATGCCCGCGATGAACAACTGGCCGATGTCCTCACCGGCGACGATGCCATAGATCGCCAAGGGAACCGAGGGCGGGATCATGATCCCTAACGTCCCCCCGGCAGCGATGGTCCCGGCCGAGAAGCCCTCATTATACTTGAACTTGCGCATCGACGGCACGGCAACGCGGGTCATCGTGGCCGCGGTTGCCAGTGACGAGCCACAGACCGCCGCGAACCCGGCGCAGGACAGCACACCCGCCAGCGCCAGCCCGCCGCGAAACCGCCCGAGCCACGCGTAGGAGGCTGCATAGAGGTCGTTGCTGATGCCGGATCGGTGGATCAGCGCGCCCATGAAGACGAAAAGCGGGATGATCGAGAAGTTGTAGTTGGTCGATGTGTCCACGATCCACTGCGACGAGGCGGCAAAGGCCGCGTCGAAGCCGCGCAAATACATCAGGCCAAAGAACCCGACGGCGAGCGTGGCGAAGGCCAGCGGCACACCGACAAAGGCCAGAAACAGCAGGATCGCGAAACCGATCAGGGTGAGGGTCATGGCTTTATTCTCGGGGTTCTTGGGGCGCGCGCATCGCGGCCAGCGCGGCGAGGATCGCGAGGGCGGCCAGCAACGTCATGCCGCCGACGATCCACAGCATCGGCAGGCGCAGGACGACCGTGGTCTCGGGGTAAGACAGCAGATCCCACACGCGCCAGCCCAGAATGACAGCAATCGCACTGACACCCAGCAGGCTCATCGCGTTGAAAACGAAGCGATAAAGCCGCGGGACGTGGCGCAGGAAGAACGGCTCGAACAGCGATACCGTCACATGCGACCGCTCGCGCGCCACGGTGAACATCCCGGCAAAGACCAGAATGCCCAGCACCATCTGGACCATTTCCGCCGAGCCAAAGATCGGATGGCTGAAGGCATAGCGCATCACCACTTCGGCGCAGGTGATCAGCGCCATGGCGATCAGACAGATCCCGCCCAGCAGGACCGTCAGTTTCTGGATCGGTCTCATGCGTCCCTCCCGGTGGCAGTCGGGGCGGCGCGCCATCGCGCCGCCCCTGTCCGCTGTCACGGCTGCGAGGCTGCGGCGACGCGAGCGCGGGTCGCGTCGATGATCGCGCGACCGTCCAGCCCATAGGCCGCTTCGATCTGATCGACCCAAAGCTGCGCCACCCCGTCCGAGGCGTCGTGCATCGCGGCCAGCAGGTCGGGATCGACCGGCGCAAAGGTCACACCCATCGCCTCAAGCTGTGCGCGGGCCTCGTCATCGGCGACGTCGGTTGCGGCCCCCAGACGACGGGCAAGCGCCGGGCCCGAGTATTCGGTGATCACCGCGCGGTACTCTTCCGGCAGCCGGTCCCAGACGCGCTGGTTGAAGAAGATCGAGAAGCTGGCCGACAGCATATGCGGAGACATCTCGACGCAGGATTTGGTGTAGGGCCCGATCCCGAACGCAATCGTGGTTTCCATCGTCTGCCCGTAATGCGCATCGACCGTGTTGCGCGAGACCAGCTCTTGCAGGTTGACGGCGGGCGAGGCGGTGATCGCCAGATCCATCGCCGCGAAGGTATCGGCAATCGTGCCCGGCAGCGCCCAGATGCGGCGGCTGCGCAGATCCTCAAGCGTGGTGATCGGCGTATCGGTGGTCGAGCACAGATAGGTCGGGCCCAGATGGAAGCCCGAGACCAGCTCGACGCCCCGGATCTGCTCGACCCCGGCGAAGAATTCCTGATAGCTCTCCCAGAACGCCACCGACATCGCCTCGGAATTGCCAAGGTCGATGAAGGGCATCTGCGTCAGCATGGTGCCCGGCGCGGATTGGGCGAGAAAGCCGTTAAAGATGAATCCGCCGTCCGCCACACCGTTGCGCACGGCATCGACGATACCCGGCGGCGGGGCGACGGATTGCGGCGGAAAGGTAATGCGGACGTCTCCATCAGTCGCGGCGGCAATGTCCGCCGCCCAGGCCTCGAACACGGGCCAGGCGAAATGGTTCTGCGGAATGAACAGGTTAAAGGTCAGATCGGTTTCCGCGATCACCGGCGAGGCAAAAGCGGCGGCGGCAAACAGCGTTGCCACGAATGGTTTCTTCAGTGTCATCAGGTCCTCCCACGGGCCGGTAGCCAGGCTACTGAAGCGTTCGTAGCGCCGTGCCGCGATAATGAGCAGCGCCATTTTATAAATCGCGATAGGCAGGATGTATCACCTACAGCGATGTCACGCGGCGCCGGATACACATTGCCAGCGCATCGGCAGCGGGGGTCAGCGGGTGCCCAGCGCGGGTCATCAACGAGATGCGCAGCGGCTCAATGGTCTCACGGATCGGGATCGGCGCGATGCGCCATGTCTTCTGCACATCGTCCAGCAGCAGCGCGGGAAAGGTGCAGACCGCGCCCAGACTCTCCACCAGCGACAGCGCGCCGTAATAGGATTCCGACGTGGTCGTCGCATGCGGCGGGGTAAAGCCGTGGTCCAGAAACGGTTTGCTGAAAATATCCCCCGGCCCGCCGGGCGCGCCAATCATGATCCATTGCGCCTGCTCCAGCTCACCCAGCGACCGCGCCTTCAGCATCGGCGAGTCCGACGCTGTGATGATGTGGATCGGGCCCTCCATTAGGAACTCCACGGCGATCTCGCGCGCCAGATCGGCGGGCGGGGCGGGGCCGATGACGATGTCGGTGCTGCCTTCGCGCAGGGGTTTGAGCGCGCCGGGGAACAGCCCGCTGGACAGGTGCACGTCGATATTCGGATGCGTCTTGCGAAACGCGGCCAGTGCACGGGGCATGATCCGCGCGGCGGCAAAGGGCGAGACGCAGACATGCACCGCGCCGGTCAGCTCTCCGCGCAGCTGGTTGACCTCTTCGTCCAGCCGGTTGATTTCCGAGGTGATCGTGCGGGCGCGCAGCAGCACGCGCTCGCCAATCGGCGTCAGCACCACCCCGCGCGAGGTGCGCATGAAGATGGGCAGGCCCAGCTCATCCTCGGCCTGCCGCAGCGCCTGGGTCAGCCCGGGCTGCGATTTCCCCAACGCTTTGGCCGCCGCGCGCAGGCTGCCATGCTCGGCGATGGCCACAAGGACCTGAATGTGTTGTACCTTCATGGTGATACTCAGAACTTATACGTCACGTTTTTTCAAGACTGTTCGTGATCACCCGCCTGCGCCATGGATCGCCCCTGTTGCGGGAGGAACTGACATGACACAGCGGACGTATGCCGTCACCGGCGTGGCAAGCGGGATCGGCGCAGAATTGGCGCGCATCCTTAAAGAGCAGGGTCACCGGGTGATCGGGTTCGACATCCATGAAACCCACGCCAATCTGGACCGTTTCATCGCGCTGGATCTGAATGACGCCGCCTCGATCACCGCCGCTGCAGCGCAGGTTGACGAGCCGCTGGACGGGCTTTGCAACAACGCCGGGCTCCCCCCGCGCGAAGGGCTGCAAGCGACGATTCTGCAGGTGAATTTTCTCGGCACCCGCGCTTTTACGCACGCCCTGCTGCCCCGGTTGCGGGCGGGCGGCTCAGTCGTGAACATGGCCAGCCGCGCGGGTGCGCAATGGCGTGAGAACGTCGCGCAGATCAAACGGTTCGCGGCAGTGTGCGGGCGCGAAGACCTCGCTGCCTTCATCGCCGCCGAACAAATCGACGCGACGCGTTGCTACAATTTGACCAAAGAGGCGATCATCCTGTGGACGATGGCCGAGGCCGAAGCGATGATCCAGCGTGAGCTGCGCATGAACACGCTCAGCCCGGGCGGCACGGCGACGGGCATCTTTGGCGACTTCCAGCGTGCGTTCGGCGCTGCGGTGGACCGCAACATCAAGCGCGCGGGCCGCGCCGGAAAGCCCGAAGAGATCGCCCAGATCGCCGCCTTTGTTCTGTCGCCCGCCGCCAACTGGCTGAAAGGCGCCGATATCGCCATCGACGGCGGCATGGGTGCTTTCAACCTGACCGACGCTATGGACCTGCAAGGGCTGCGCTTGGCGTAACCATCGCGGGGGCACCGAGAGCACGGTTGATCTCTCAGGGCCTTTGCGGACGTTCGCTGAGGTTGGCCGCGCTGCCTTGATCCTGGTCTTTGGGCCTGAGTGCCACGTCATGCTGGTCGTTCGCCACCAGCGGGGTAGCGGTCAACGCAAATCAGCAGGTCATCAGATCCGTGTCGCCTTCGACGATCCCACCCGGGTCAGAACGAGGAGCGCTAGTTTCCGTCTGCAATCAACTTCGCAACACGCTGCACGTGCTCAATCGTAAGCGGTTTGTTGATGAAGTCTTTCACGACGCCAAAAGTCTCGGCACGCTCGCGGTCAGCCGGATTCAGGGAGGTCGTCAGCATCACAACGACCCCTTTGACAAACCTTCCGCCAATCTCGCTGACCGCGGCTTCGATGAATTCAAACCCGTTCATGCGGGGCATGTTGATGTCCAGGAAGATCACATCGACCTCACGGTCCGGGTTCGTCTTGAGAAAGGCCAAAGCGTCGTCAGCATAGGTGAAACTGATGATCTCACCGATCAGACCCGATCGGCTCAGCACCCTTTTGTACTGCCGCTGATCGATTTCCTCATCATCGACAAGAAGGGCAAGTTTGATCACAACGCTCATAGCAAAGTCTCCGGAAAGGTCATGGCGAAGGCCGTGCCACCGTCAATGCCGGGGCCAATGGTGATCCGACCCTGATGGTTGGACATAACCCGTTGGCAGATCGTCAAACCCAACCCGGTGCCGTCATAGGCAGACGGCGCATTCAGGCGCTGGAACAGGCCGAAGACCCGGTCGCGAAACTTCTCGGGGATGCCGATACCGTTGTCGGCAATGACAATTTGCAGACCTTCGGGCGCCCTCTCTGATGTGATCTCTATCTTTGGTACGCGGTCAGGCGCACGAAACTTGACGGCGTTGGAGATCAGGTTCTGAAACAGCATTCTCAGTTGCATCTGGTTGCCCATCAGGTTTGGCAACGCACTGGTCGAAACCGTTGCTTGTGACTGGGCAATCTCGCTGGCCAGATCGGCTTTGACCTCTTTGATCAGGGCGGTCAGGTCGACCGGCTCCACTGTCATGGGTTTGTCCACGATCTGCGAGTATCTCAGGACATCGTCAACCAGCCGGCACATGCGCTGGTTGGTCGCCATCATATCCGCCAGCACCTCGCGCCCCTCAGGTGTCAGAGTTTCAATTTCTGCAAGCTCGTCGATCAGCATGCCGATCGTATTGGACGGCGATTTCAGGTCATGCGACATCGCATAGGTGAACTCGGCCTGCTCTTTGTTCGCCGTTTCGAGCCGGGTTAAGAGTGTCCCAATCGCTTCCGCATGCGCCTTTTCCTGCGCCAATTCAACGCGTTGCCGTTCGTATGTAAGCAGAAGCTTTCGTTCCCGTTGCCAGCCCAGATAGATGATCGCTGCAATAAGGGAGCAAATGAGCAGGAAAAGAGCAGCCAGGCCGATCGACAGCAACTGCGCGGCGGCGCGTTGGCGCAGATCGAGAAGGCCGTCGATCTCCCGGTGCAGACTGATCAGCGCTGACTGCGCGCCTGTGTCATCGATGCGCACCAGACGATCAACATCGGCGATCGCAGTCCCGGCCGCATGCGCTGCACGGATCGCATCGAGCGCCTGTCCATAGGCGTCGATGGTCGAGCGAATTTCCGATATATCAATGGTGAGCTCTGCCTGAAGAAGAAGCGCCTGCACCCGCGCCATTTCGGCGACAGCGGTGGCATAGGCTTGCGCGCCGAGATCAAGGTAGACAGGTTCATCCGGCCGCAAAACCGCGTTCTTGAAGTAATGGATCAAGCCCGAATAACCAATCGCACGCTCAAGGCCCAGAAAGGCGTCCGCGATCTCGCTGGTGACTGTTTCCGTCGTTTCGACTTTGCCCCTGAGTTCAAGGACAAACAGGCTGGCGATCATGACCATGATCAACGAGATCAACACCGCTGCGCGTATCTTCAGCCGAGCGGTCATGGCCCAGCACCGCTGTCCGCGCACTCGACGATATGGCGGAATGAGGGGGGCAGATCACCAACCTTGGTGTTCGCTGCGGACCACCAACCCGCCCCTACCAAAGCAGATTGCGAATAGCTGTTTGGAGTGTTCAAGAGCCTGTCCACGGTCCGCCGGTCCCTCACTGCCCGTACCGACCTTGGGGCCATACATTTTACAATTCGTGAATGCTTTGCGGACGCCCCGGATCGGATCCATCCGGCAGCCAGCACAGGCCTCGCGCAGCGACATATATGAGGGGATGGCTAGGTTTGAGCTCAGGGCTTGTTCGCTTGGTCGTTGCCATGCTGCCACGCCCGAGACTGACGCTGTGCTTGCAAGGCACTCACACGGAGTTCCCAACGCAAGCAGCCCCACGTTTCCGCAGGGCTTAACTATCTGACAATGAACAAGTATCTGGTTGCGGGGGTAGGATTTGAACCTACGA
>NZ_REEZ01000011.1 GCF_003990445.1 Pararhodobacter zhoushanensis
GGAAGAGAAACTGCGCTTCGCCATCCGCGAAGGCGGCCGTACCGTCGGTGCAGGCGTCGTCTCGAAGATTCTGAAGTAACGCGGTTGGGTGAGGCGCAAGCCTCACCCGCAACCCGAGGGAAAAAACGATGGCAGGTCAAACCATTCGCATCCGGCTCAAGGCCTTCGATTACCGCGTTCTGGATGCGTCCACCGCGGAGATCGTGAATACGGCCAAGCGCACGGGCGCTCAAGTTCGCGGGCCGATCCCGCTGCCGAACAAGATCGAAAAATTCACCGTCCTGCGCGGTCCGCACATCGACAAGAAGTCGCGCGACCAGTGGGAAATCCGGACGCACAAGCGTCTGCTCGACATCGTCGATCCGACCCCGCAGACCGTGGACGCGCTCATGAAGCTCGACCTCGCTGCTGGCGTCGACGTCGAAATCAAAGTTTAAGGAGCCTGTCGCATGCGCTCTGGAGTCATCGCTAAAAAGCTGGGTATGACCCGGCTGTTCATGGAGGACGGTCGCCAGATCCCGGTAACCGTTCTTCAGCTCGATGCCCTGCAAGTTGTCGCTCAGCGGACCGCTGACAATGACGGCTACACGGCAGTTCAACTCGGTGCCGGCACCGCCAAAGCAAAGCGCGTCACCGCGCCGATGCGGGGCCACTACGCGAAAGCCAATGTTGCGCCCAAGCGCAAACTGGCCGAATTCCGCGTCAGCCCCGACAACCTGATCGAAGTGGGCGCCGAGATTTCGGCTGACCACTACCTGGCTGGTCAATACGTTGACATCGCCGGGACCTCGATCGGTAAAGGTTTTGCGGGCGTTATGAAGCGCCACAACTTCGGTGGTCTGCGCGCCTCGCACGGCGTGTCGATCAGCCACCGTTCGCATGGTTCGACCGGCCAGTGCCAGGACCCCGGCAAGGTGTTCAAAGGCAAGAAGATGGCCGGCCACATGGGTGCCGCGCGCGTCACCACGCAGAACCTCGAGATCGTTCGGACCGACGCCGACCGTGGCCTGATCATGGTCAAGGGCGCTGTTCCGGGGTCGAAAGGCGGCTGGGTCACCATCAAGGACGCGGTCAAGAAGCCCGCGCATGCCGACGCTCCGCGTCCCGCTGGCCTGAAGGCCTCGGGTGCCGCCGTTGCCGAAGCAGCGCCTGCCGCTGAAGGAGCCGATGAATGAAACTCGACGTGATCAAACTCGACGCCGCCAACGCAGGTGAGCTCGAGCTGAACGACGCGATCTTCGGGCTCGAGGTTCGTGTTGACCTGCTGCACCGTGTGGTGCGCTGGCAGCGTGCTCGCGCACAGGCTGGCACCCACTCGACGCTGGGTCGTTCGGATGTGTCCTACTCGACCAAGAAGATCTATCGCCAGAAAGGCACCGGCGGCGCACGCCACGGTTCCAAGAAGGCACCGATCTTCCGCAAGGGTGGCGTCTACAAAGGCCCGACCCCGCGGTCGCACGCCTTCGATCTGCCCAAGAAGGTCCGCGCTCTGGGTCTCAAGCATGCGCTCTCGGCCAAGGCCGCAGCGGGCAAGCTGGTTATCCTGGACGTGGCCGACATGGCCGAAGCCAAGACCGCTCTGCTGGCAAAAGCAGTGACGGATCTGGGCTGGAAAAAGGTCCTGATCATCGACGGCGCCTCGGTCAACGAGAACTTCGCCGCCGCCGCCCGTAACCTCGAAGGCGTGGACATCCTGCCGTCGATGGGCGCGAACGTCTACGACATCCTCAAGCGTGAGACCCTGGTCATCACGCGGGCGGGCGTCGAAGCTCTGGAGGCTCGACTGGCATGAGCGCGAAACCTGAACACTACGACGTGATCCGCAAGCCGATCATCACCGAGAAAGCAACCATGGCTTCCGAAGCCAACGCGGTTGTTTTCGAAGTGGCGATCGACTCGACCAAGCCGCAGATCAAAGAGGCTGTCGAAGCCCTCTTTGGCGTCAAGGTCAAAGCGATCAACACGTTGATCACCAAAGGCAAAGTCAAGCGCTTCCGGGGCATCCTGGGCACGCGCAAAGACGTCAAGAAAGCCTATGTCTCGCTCGAAGACGGCAACGCCATCGACGTGACGACCGGTCTCTGACCCTGCCTGGTGGGGTGAAACCCCACCCTACGACATCGGAGAGGCCCGGGCTGGAAAGCCTGGGCCCTTTGCGTTTTCCACCGGAGAGGGCTCGGGATGTCAAAGCATCGCCTCTACACCATGAGTTTCGGCAGCGTGTATCCGCTTTATGTGGCCAAGGCCGAGAGGAAGGGCCGTACCAAAGCCGAGGTCGATCAGGTGATCCGCTGGCTCACCGGCTACGATCAGGCCACGCTGGAGGCCCGAATCAGTGACAAAACGGATTTAGAGACGTTCTTTGCCGACGCCCCGGCGATGAATCCCGCGCGGGTGAAGATCACCGGCAAGATTTGCGGCGTGCAGATCGAGGAAATCGAAGAAGACACCATGCGCGAGATCCGCTATCTGGACAAACTCGTCGACGAGTTGGCCAAAGGGCGACCAATGGCGAAGATCCTGCGCAGTTGAGACCGGCAGGCCTGTGCGATTCCTTCAAGGAATCGAAAAAAGGCGAGCCATGGCTATGGACGCGCGGGTGGAATTCACGTAATCCCCGCCCAGTCACGCGCCCCGGATTCGTCCGGGGCTCGTGTCTTATGGAACCAGGGTCTCGCGGGCATGCCCAAGCGACCCCTTCTATGGCCACCTTCGGGGGGCTTAACGATGGGCCGGGAAACCTGCCCGCAAAGCAACGGAAGACAGAAAGCATGGCACTTAAGTCGTACAAACCGACGACGCCTGGCCAGCGAGGGCTGGTTCTGATCGACCGTTCGGAGCTTTGGAAAGGGCGTCCGGTCAAGCACCTCACTCAGGGTTTGACCAAAACGGGCGGTCGGAACAACACCGGACGGATCACGGCATTCCACAAGGGCGGCGGCGCGAAGCGTCTGTACCGTATTGTGGACTTCAAGCGTCGCAAATTCGACATCCCCGCCACGGTGGAGCGGATCGAATATGACCCCAACCGCACCGCGTTCATCGCGCTGATCCGCTACGCGGACGGCGAGGTCAATTACATCCTCGCGCCGCAGCGCCTGGCCGTTGGCGACCAGGTGATCTCGAGCGCGAAAACCGACGTCAAACCGGGTAACGCGATGCCGTTCTCGGGGATGCCGCTGGGTACCATCGTTCACAACGTCGAACTGAAACCGGGCAAGGGCGGCCAGATCGCTCGCGCGGCAGGCACCTATGCCCAGTTCGTCGGTCGTGATGGTGGCTACGCACAGCTGCGTCTGTCGTCGGGCGAACTGCGCATGGTGCGCCAGGAATGCATGGCAACCCTGGGCGCTGTGTCGAACTCCGATCACTCGAACCAGAACCTCGGCAAAGCCGGCCGTCGTCGTCACATGGGCATCAAGCCGACCGTCCGCGGTGTTGCGATGAACCCGATCGACCACCCGCATGGTGGTGGTGAAGGCCGGACCTCGGGCGGCCGTACGCCGGTTTCGCCGTGGGGTAAGGATACCAAGGGTACCCGCACCCGTTCGAACAAGGCGACGGATAAGTACATCATCCGCTCGCGTCACGCCAAGAAGAAGGGCCGCTAATCCATGGCACGTTCTATTTGGAAGGGCCCCTTCGTCGACGCCTATCTGCTGAAAAAAGCCGAGAAAGCGCGCGATTCCGGGCGTAACGAAGTCATCAAGATCTGGTCGCGTCGCTCGACGATCCTGCCGCAGTTTGTCGGCCTGACCTTCGGCGTCTACAACGGCAAGAAACATATTCCTGTCAACGTGACCGAAGAAATGATCGGGCAGAAGTTCGGTGAGTATTCGCCGACCCGGACCTATTATGGTCACGCTGCCGACAAGAAAGCGAAACGGAAATAAGCCATGGGTAAAGAGCAAAATCCGCGCCGCGTGGCTGACAACGAGGCTATGGCCAAACTCCGCATGCTGCGCACCTCGCCGCAGAAGCTGAACCTGGTCGCTGGTCTCATCCGCGGCAAGAAGGTTGAGAAGGCGCTCGCCGACCTGACCTTTTCGAAAAAGCGTATCGCCATCGACGTGAAGAAATGCCTTCAGTCGGCGATTGCTAACGCCGAAAACAATCACGGCCTGGACGTCGACAATCTGATCGTCGCCGAAGCCTGGGTCGGCAAGAATCTGGTCATGAAACGCGGTCGTCCGCGGGCTCGCGGCCGTTTCGGCAAGATCATGAAGCCGTTTTCGGAGCTCACCATCACGGTGCGCGAGCGCGAGGAGCAAGCGTAATGGGACAGAAGGTAAACCCCATCGGGATGCGCCTGCAGGTCAACCGCACCTGGGACAGCCGCTGGTACGCCGACGGCAAGAACTATGGCGAGTTGCTGCTTGAAGACCTGCGCATGCGCGACTTCATCCATGAAGAGTGCAAAGCTGCCGGTATCAGCCGCGTCATCATCGAGCGTCCGCACAAGAAATGCCGTGTGACCATTCACACTGCACGTCCTGGCGTGATCATCGGCAAGAAGGGCGCGGACATTGAAGGTCTGCGCAAGAAGCTGGCGAACTTCACCGACTCGGAACTGCACCTCAACATCGTTGAAGTCCGCAAGCCCGAGCTGGACGCCCAGCTGGTTGCCGAGTCGATCGCTCAGCAGCTTGAGCGTCGTGTTTCGTTCCGTCGCGCGATGAAGCGCTCGGTGCAGAACGCGATGCGCATCGGTGCCCTGGGTATCCGCGTGAACATCGCGGGTCGTCTGGGTGGTGCCGAGATCGCGCGTACCGAATGGTACCGCGAGGGTCGCGTTCCGCTGCACACGCTGCGCGCCGACATCGACTATGCGCTGGCCGAGGCCTCGACCCCTTACGGGATCATCGGGATCAAAGTCTGGATCTACAAGGGCGACATCATGGAGCACGACCCGCAGGCGCGCGATCGCCGGCATGCCGAGCTTCAGGAAGGCCCCAGCAGCGCCCCCCGCGGCCGCCGCTGATCGCCGCACAGGAGAAGACCAATGCTGCAACCAAAACGGACTAAGTTCCGCAAACAGCACAAGGGCCGTATCCACGGTCTGGCAAAAGGCGGTTCGGATCTGAACTTTGGCTCGTTCGGCCTGAAGGCTGTTGAGCCCGAGCGCGTCACCGCGCGTCAGATCGAAGCTGCTCGCCGTGCAATGACGCGTCACATGAAACGTCAAGGCCGCGTCTGGATCCGGATTTTCCCGGATGTCCCGGTTACCTCGAAGCCTACCGAAGTCCGCATGGGTAAAGGTAAGGGTTCGGTGGATTTCTGGGCGTGCAAAGTGAAGCCGGGCCGGATCATGTTCGAGCTGGACGGCGTGAGCGAAGAGATCGCTCGCGAAGCGCTGCGCCTCGCTGCCATGAAGCTGCCGATCAAGACCCGCGTCGTTCTGCGCGAAGACTGGTAAGCGTGGTGGGGTGAAACCCCACCCTACGGAAAATCGAACCCCCGCCGGGCAACTGGCGGGGGTTTCTCGTTGCGCGGGATGGCGGCACCGTTTTGCAAGTGCGCTGCCGGATGGTCTGATAGGACAACAGCCACCCTTTGGGGGCTGCTTTAGATACGCCGCGCGCGCGGGGAGGGGGATTAGGCGCCTGCCGCCGGGCCGTCAGTCTTCAATCCGTGACAGCAGGGCCGGGTTGATGACCAGGTTGCGCACGCCATGGGCATGGTCTTCGTCGAAAGCGTTGTCCGCCAGCCATGCATCCACCGAGCTGATGCTCACGCGCATGACCTGCGGACGCACGCTCCAGGTGACCTGAAAGGGTGAGCCGGCTTCATTATAGCTGGGGCCGGTGGTCGAGCCGGTATAGACAACGGGCGTGCCGGTATCGGTCGGCAGGTTGGGCACCTGCGCGTAGCCGTACATGGTCTGGACCTGCGCCAGACGACCGAAGTTTGCGGCGCTGTCGTCATTGACCAACACCATGACCTGCGTTTCCACTCTCAACTGTGGATTGCCGGTCTCATCATCCAGGCACGAGCCCAGTGTGGCGCCGGGAGTTACCTGCGCTGTGCTGAAAACAAAATGCACTTCAATTGTATCGCCGGGTTCCAGCGCGCCGTGGCCGACATCGCCGACTGGATGGTCATACGGTGTGAGCTCTGCCAGCGAGAGGGTGCCGTTATAGAGATAACCCGTTCCATAGCCGGTGCCGTCGCCATTGCCGGCGTAGGTTGTGAAGTCACCCCCACGATGCTCAGCCCCTTCGTGGAAATGGATGTTGCACAGATTCATGCGCGTGGGATCAGGGGCGAAGCCAAAGACGCGCAGATTGCTGCCGTCGTGCCGGTCAATGTCACGCGGCGACTGCGGGCCGAATCCGACGCCATCGGTGGCGCTCTGCAAAGCGGCACGCTGTGCGGCGATCACCGCATCGACCACGGCTTCATGCGCCGTGTGCGCGGGCGCGGCCGCCTGAGGGCCAGAGTCATGCCCGCCAGCGTCCGGCGTGATCTCGGCCCCCGCGACAATCGGCGTTAGCGCCAGGGACGCAATAAGGGCGGCAAGTATTGGCTGTGACATCTGAGAATCCCCTATAAGAGAATGCGCCAAAGACGCAGAAACCCGTGGCCAATTGGCCGCCGCGGTATCGTGATCTTTGATTCCAAATCGGGCAACCCCAAGGCGAACACTAAAAACAGCGACATTTCTTAAAATGCGGGGGAACTCAATTCTATTAATTGGTGAAATATTCATGCGGAATGCGGTGGGGGTTCCAGATCCATGCGTGGCTCTGGGGTACCCCGGAGGATCGACGACGTCCGCATCCCCCGCCAATGGGCCGGCGAAACGCGGTCTGGTTACAGGCGCGCGCTGGTCAAGAAGGCGGGCAGGGCGCGGGCAAACTTCTTCCTTGCCCTTGGGGGGCAACACCCGTATAGAGCCCCATCTCGCGGATTCCGTCGTCGGAATCAGCGGGCTTGTCATTGATCCACCAGATCACAGGTGACCCTGAGCAGACTGCAGGGGCCCTCTGGTGTTGTGAGAGAAGGAAAAGGCGCATGAACGCCGCTGAACTGACCAACAAGACCCCGGACCAGCTGCGCGCTGATCTGGTGGCGCTGAAGAAGGAGGCCTTCAACCTCCGCTTCCAGAAAGCCACCAGCCAGCTCGAGAACACCGCACGCATCCGTCAGGTGCGCCGCGATGTCGCGCGCGTCCAGACTGTCCTGAACCAAAAAGCCGCTGCTGCGGCGGCGAACTGAGGATAACGACAATGCCCAAACGCATCCTGCAAGGCACCGTGACCTCGGATCAGAACGAGCAGACGGTTACCGTTCTGGTCGAGCGCCGCTTCACGCACCCCGTCATGAAGAAAACGGTTCGTAGCTCGAAGAAATATCGCGCGCACGATCCGCTCAACACGTTCAAGGTCGGTGACTCTGTTCGCATTGAAGAATGCGCACCGATTTCGAAGACGAAACGCTGGCAGGTCGTGGTCGACGCCACCGCGTAAACCATTGATCGATCAGTTTGATCGAAACCCTGGGCACAATGCCCAAAGGTCGGGAGTAACCCTATGATCCAGATGCAGACCAATCTGGATGTTGCTGACAACTCCGGCGCTCGCCGGGTTCAGTGCATCAAGGTTCTGGGCGGTTCGCATCGCCGCTACGCTTCCGTAGGCGACATCATCGTCGTCTCGGTAAAGGAAGCGATTCCGAAAGGCCGTGTGAAAAAGGGCGACGTGCGTAAAGCTGTTGTCGTGCGCACCGCCAAAGAAGTTCGTCGTGCCGATGGCACCGCGATTCGTTTCGACCGCAACGCCGCCGTCATCCTGAACAACCAGGGTGAGCCGGTCGGTACCCGTATCTTCGGGCCGGTCGTGCGCGAACTGCGTTCGAAGAACTTCATGAAGATCATCTCGCTGGCTCCGGAGGTGCTCTGATGGCTGCGAAACTCAAAAAGGGTGACAAGGTTGTCGTCCTTGCTGGCAAAGACAAAGGCAAACAGGGCGAGATCTCGCTCGTGATGCCGACTGCTGGCAAAGCCATCGTCGACGGTATCAACATCTCGATCCGTCACACCAAGCCCAGCCAGACCGCTCAGGGCGGCCGCCTTCCCAAGGCAATGCCGATCCAGCTGTCGAACCTGGCGCTGATGGACTCGAACGGGAAAGCAACCCGCGTCGGCTTCCGCTTTGAAGACGGTGCGAAAGTTCGCTTCGCCAAGTCGACCGGAGAGGTGATCTGATGTTGGACGCTGCCACCTACACCCCGCGCTTCAAGGCCGACTACAAAGACCGCATCCGTGCGGCTCTGCGTGAAGAGTTCGCCTACAAGAACGACATGATGATCCCTCGGCTCGACAAGATCGTGCTGAACATGGGCGTCGGCGAAGCGGTCAAGGACACCAAGAAGGTGAAGTCGGCGCAAGCTGATCTGACCCTGATCGCCGGCCAGAACGCCGTGGTGACCAAGGCCAAAACCTCGATCGCTGGTTTCCGCGTTCGTGAAGACATGCCGCTCGGCTGCAAGGTGACCCTGCGCGGTGACCGGATGTACGAATTCCTCGAGCGTCTGATCACCGTTGCACTGCCCCGCGTCCGCGACTTCCGCGGCGTCAAAGGCACGTCGTTCGATGGCCGTGGCAACTATGCCATGGGCATGAAGGAACACATCGTGTTCCCCGAAATCGACTTTGATAAAGTCGACGACGTCCTGGGCATGGACATCATCATCTGCACCACCGCGAAGACCGACGCGGAAGCCAAGGCCCTGTTGAAGCAATTCAACATGCCCTTCACCAGCTGACGCGGAAGGAGAGAGAATATGGCCAAGAAATCCATGGTCGAGCGTGAGAAGAAGCGTCAGAAGCTGGTTGCACAATATGCGACCAAGCGTGCTGCGCTGAAAGCCGTTGCGACGGACTCGACCGCCTCGATGGAAGATCGTTTTAAAGCGAACCTGAAGCTGGCTGAACTGCCGCGCAACTCGTCGGCCGTGCGTCTGCACAACCGCTGCGAGCTGACCGGTCGTCCGAAGGCTTACTATCGCAAACTGAAACTTAGCCGCATCATGCTGCGTGAGCTGTCCTCGTTTGGTCAGATCCCGGGCATGGTCAAGTCCAGCTGGTAAGGAGGAGCGCCATGTCTATGAACGATCCTCTCGGCGATATGCTGACCCGTATCCGGAACGCGCAAATGCGCGGGAAGGCGACCGTCATCACGCCCGCGTCCAAGCTGCGTGCTTGGGTGCTCGATGTTCTGATCGCGGAAGGTTACATCCGCGGTTACGAGCCCAAGACCTCCGCCGCTGGTCATGCTGAGCTGGAAATCCAGCTGAAGTATTCGTCCGGTGAACCGGCGATCCGGGAAGTGTCGCGCGTGTCCAAGCCGGGCCGCCGCGTCTACGCCGGCGTCAAAGAAATCCCGTCGGTTCGCAACGGCCTGGGCATTTCGGTGGTTTCGACCCCGAAAGGCGTCATGTCCGATGCGAATGCACGCGCTGCCAACGTTGGCGGCGAAGTGCTCTGCCGCGTGTTCTGAGGAGGGCTGGCATGTCTCGTATCGGCAAGAAGCCTGTCGCTGTACCTTCGGGTGTCAACGCGACGATCTCGGGCCAGACCGTTTCGGTCAAGGGTCCCAAGGGCACGCTGTCCTTCACCGCCACCGACGATGTCACCATCACCCAAGAAGATGGTGCCATCAAAGTTACGCCCCGCGGCAATTCCAAGCGGGCTCGCCAGCAGTGGGGGATGACCCGCTCGATGGTCGAGAACCTGACCGTCGGCGTTTCGACCGGTTTCAAGAAAGAAATGGAACTGGTCGGGGTTGGTTACCGTGCAGCAATGCAGGGCAAAGACCTGAAGCTGTCGCTCGGCTATAGCCACGAAGTCATCTTCGCGGTTCCTGAGGGCATCACCGTCGCAACCCCGAAACCCACCGAAATCGTGATCGAAGGTATCGACGCGCAGAAAGTGGGCCAGGTCGCCGCGAATATCCGCGAGTGGCGTTCGCCCGAGCCCTACAAGGGCAAAGGGATCCGCTACAAGGACGAGTATATCTTCCGTAAGGAAGGCAAGAAGAAGTAAGGACGCGAACGATGGCGAACACCAAGATGAAGCTGTTCCAGAAGCGTCGTCAGCGCGTCCGGAACAAACTGCGGAAGACCGCCAATGGCCGTATGCGCCTGTCGGTCCACCGTTCGAACAAGAACATCAGCGTCCAGCTGATCGACGATGCAAACGGGACCACGGTCGCCGCAGCGTCGACGCTGGAAAAGGAACTGGGTGTGATCGGTGTGAACAACATCGACGCGGCTGCCAAGATTGGCACCACGATTGCCGAGCGCGCGAAAGCGGCCGGCGTCGAGGAGTGCTATTTCGATCGTGGCGGTTTCCTGTTCCACGGCAAGATCAAGGCTCTTGCCGATGCGGCCCGCGAGGGCGGCCTGAAGTTCTGATTTCAGTGCAGGCGGCACCCCAAAGGTGCCGCCTCGATGATCCGGGGCGCAGGGGCCAGTGGCCTTTGCCCACCGTGATCGGGTACCAGCGGCGCACATCAGAGCGCGCCACCTATTAAAGGATGCCTCAATGGCAGAACGTGACAACCGCCGGGGAGGCCGCCGCGACGAGCGCGACGAGAACCCCGAATTCGCCGATCGCCTGGTCGCGATCAACCGCGTGTCGAAGACCGTCAAGGGTGGTAAGCGCTTTGGCTTCGCCGCACTCGTCGTTGTCGGCGACCAAAAAGGCCGCGTAGGCTTTGGCAAGGGCAAGGCGAAAGAAGTGCCCGAGGCCGTCCGCAAGGCGACCGAACAAGCCAAACGCTCGATGATCCGCGTTCCGTTGAAAGACGGCCGCACGCTGCACCACGACATCGAGGGCCGTCATGGCGCCGGTAAAGTCGTGATGCGGACGACCGTTCCCGGTACCGGGATCATCGCTGGTGGTCCGATGCGCGCTGTGTTCGAGATGCTGGGCCTGCAAGACGTCGTGGCGAAATCGCTCGGCTCGCAGAACCCCTACAACATGATCCGCGCGACCATGGACGGCCTGAAGAAGCAAGCCAGCCCCCGTCAGGTTGCGCAGCGTCGTAGCAAAAAGGTTGCCGATATCCTCCGCAAGGATGATGCCGCGGCCACCACTGACGCGTAAGGAGAGCTGAGCATGGCAACCATCACCGTCAAGCAGATCGGCTCGCCGATCCGCCGCCCCGCCAAACAGCGTGACACGCTGAAAGGCCTGGGTCTGAACAAGATGCACAAAACCCGCGAACTGGAAGACACCCCTTCCGTGCGCGGCATGGTGAACTCGATCCCGCACCTGGTGCAGATCATCGAAGAAAAAGCCTGAGCCACGGCTTGGCGCATTTTTGAAAGGGCGGGGGCAACCCCGCCCTTTTGCTATGTCCGTCACTACAGGTTCGGTGCCTGCGTGCCGGTAGCCCCGCAGCAGGACTGCTCCGTCAAAGTTGATCAGCCCTGCACCGGCAAGCTCTTCCCTTTCTTTCATGGCCCGCCTACGCCGGGGGTGCCATCTCAGGGGTGACTCATGCGTTTCGCCGTATTCCTTGCCATCGCGCTGCCTGTTCTCGCGCCCATGGCGGCGCAGGCCGGGCTGTGTGACTACCGTCTTTCTCAGGTCATTGAGCGTCGCCAATCTCCGGCCGGAGACGCGGCACGGGCTGCCAATGCTGCGCCCTCTGATCCCGGTCCGATGCTCTATCTTATGGTCAACCCCCGCACCGGGGCGACAAGCGTGGGGGCTACGGGCGGTGCGCAGGCTCAACCCGACAGCGGCGTGCTCGTGCGCACCGCACGTCTGCTCGGGGCCGCGGTGGCAATGGTCGGCGCCGAGTCGCCCTTGCTCGGCATCAGCAGCACCGCCATTGGGGTCGGTCTGGAGGCCGTCTGTCGTTTGCAGGACGAGCGCATCAACGGATACGATGACGTGCTCGGAGTGCTGCGTGAAGTGGACGCGAACATGCCCCCGGACCTGTTCGCGCTGATCGAACCCGGGTTAGAGCGCCGTGATGCGTTCATCCGCTTCTCTCGCAATGATGGCTACGAAATGTCCGAGTATCCGGTGAAGGATCTCTACATCGTCAACGGCCGCCTCTATCTGCGGAATTGGGGTGTCAACGAGATCGTCGGCGACATCGCGGTGTTTATGCCTCGGGCTGCTGAGTAAACGGGCTCTCTTGTCCCTGCCGTCCGGCTGCGTCACTCTCGGGTCAGCCGGGGAGGGGCCAGAATGCTCGACGTGTCATCTTTCGATTTGAATGCCATTGGGATGGACTATATCCGCGATCCCTATCCGACGCTGCGTGCACTGCGTGAGCAGGCGCCGGTGCATCGCAATGGCGATGGCAGTGTCTTCCTGACCCGTCATGCCGATATCCTTAAGGTCTATCAATCGCGCGCCATGCTGTCGGACAAGACCGAGGAATTCGGCAAGAAGTTCGGCCAATGCCCGCTGCATACCCATCACACCACGTCATTGGTGTTCAACGATCCGCCTTACCACACGGTGGTGCGCAAGCTGCTGGCCTCGGCCTTTACCCCGCGCAAGCTGGCGGTGTTCGAAGGGTTGATCGAGGGCATCGTGGACCGGCTTCTGGACCGGGTCGAGGATCTGGGTGAACTGGACCTGATCGACGATTTCGCCAAGGTTCTGCCGACCGAGATCATCAGCTTCATGCTGGGCATCCCGCCCGAGTATCGCACCAAGCTGCGCGGCTATTCGCTGGCAATTCTGGGCGCGCTGGACCCGGTCGTGTCGCCTGAACGCCTGAAGGCGGGGAATGAGGCCGTGACCGAGTTCGCCGAGATCCTGAGCGACATCATCGCCCACCGTCGCGCCCATCCTGACGGCGCGATGGAGGGTGAGGTGCTGGAGAGCCTGATTTTCGGGGATGTGGACGGGCAGCGGCTGAGCGAGGAAGAACTGATCCAGAACTGCATCTTTCTGCTGAACGCGGGCCATGAGACGACGACCAGTCTGGTCGGCAACTCAATCGGCATTCTGCTGGGCGCACCGGGTGAGCATCGCCGGTTGATCGACGACCCGGATCTGATCACCTCGGCAGTCGAAGAATTTCTGCGGCTGGAGAGCCCCTTGCAGCAGGGTAACCGGCTGGCAGGCGAGGATATCGATCTTGGTGGGACGCTGTTGCGCAAGGGGACGTATATTCACACGTCCATCGCCGGGGCCAACCGTGATCCGGCGGTGTTCGACCAGCCCGACCGCGTGGATCTGTCGCGCAAGCCAAACAAGCACTTGGCCTTTGCCACCGGCATCCACATCTGCCTTGGCGCGACGCTGGCGCGGGTGGAGGGGCGGCTGGCAATTGGGGGACTGGTCAAGCGCTTCCCCAAGCTGGCGGCGAATGGCGACAGCGCCATGGTGCCGCTGGCCCGGTTCCGGGGCTTTGCCACGCTCCCGGTCCGCGTGCGCTGAGCGGCCTCGTCGCTGCCGGGCACCGGGATGCGTCGCTGTATCCCGTTTGCGGCTTCGTCGTCGAGCGCGCCCTGTTCAGTCCTGAGGGACGCTTTGAAATGCTTGAACGCCCTGCGCGTCAGCGGTCCGCTACACTGCGTAGGCTTGAACCGCCGCAGCATCCCGTCTATACGCCCCCGATCGGCACTGTGCCGACTCAGAACCAAGAAACGCCGAGTTGCCCTTTTCCGTCGCAGGTTGGGTATTCCGGCATAGGAGATGCGACATGAAACTGAACGAACTGCACGACAATCCCGGTGCCAACAAAACCAAAAAGCGCGTTGCTCGCGGCCCGGGTTCGGGCAAGGGCAAGACCGCTGGTCGTGGTATCAAGGGTCAGAAATCGCGTTCGGGCGTTGCGATCAACGCTTACGAGGGCGGCCAGATGCCGCTGTACCGGCGTCTGCCGAAGCGCGGCTTCAACAAGCCGAACCGTAAAGAATGGGCTGTGGTCAACCTCAGCGCCATCGTGAAATTCATCGACGCTGGCAAGATCGACGGCAAGGCCGAGATCACCGAGGACGTGCTGGTGGCCTCGGGTCTGGTGCGCCGCAAGCTGGACGGTATCCGCGTTCTGGCCAAAGGCGAGTTCAACACCGCGCTGAACATCAGCGTCACGGGCGCCTCGAAACCGGCGGTCGAAGCTGTTGCCAAAGCTGGCGGCACGCTCAAAACCAAGGTCGCGGTGGCTGAAGCAGCCGAATAAGGTGTTGTGGGCGAGCCTCTCGCCCCTTACATCTTCGGCATGGGTTTTCCAGCGCCGCCAACCGGAGCCCGGTTTGGCGGCGCTGTCATGAAAGAGACGGGAACATGGCATCTGCTGCAGAGCAAATGGCGGCCAACACGTCGTGGGCCACCTTGGGTAAAGCCAAGGACCTGCGCCAGCGCATCTTTTTTGCGATAGGTCTGCTGATCGTTTACCGGCTGGGGACGTATATCCCCGTGCCGGGCATTGACGGGGCATCACTGCGTGAATTCATGTCGGGTGCTGCTGCCGGTCTGGGCGGCATGCTCAACATGTTCACCGGCGGCGCGATCTCGCGCATGGGGATCTTCGCCCTGGGCATCATGCCCTATATCTCGGCGTCGATCATCGTGCAGCTGGTGGCGTCGATGTACGGCCCCTGGCAAAACCTGCGCAAAGAGGGCGAGCTGGGGCGGCGCAAGCTGAACCAATACACCCGCTATGGCACGGTGTTTCTGGCGCTGGTACAGTCCTACGGTCTGGCCGTGAGCCTTGAGGCTGGCGATCTGGCGACCGATCCGGGCTGGTTCTTCCGTATTTCCACGGTGATCACGCTGGTCGGTGGTACGCTGTTCCTGATGTGGCTGGGTGAGCAGATCACCGCGCGCGGGATCGGCAACGGCACGTCGCTGATCATCTTCGTCGGCATCATCGCCGAGGTTCCGGCGCATCTGGCGCAGTTCCTCAGCCAGGGCCGTACCGGCACGATCTCGTGGCCGGTGATCATCGGCATCATGCTGATGATGATCGCGCTGGTGGCCTTCGTGGTCTTCATGGAACGAGCGCTGCGCAAGGTGCATATCCAGTATCCGCGGCGTCAGGTTGGCATGAAGGTCTATGACGGCGGCTCGTCGCATCTGCCGATCAAGGTTAACCCGGCCAACGTGATCCCGGCGATCTTCGCGTCGTCGCTGCTGTTGCTGCCAACCACGCTGAGCACCTTCTCGGGCAGCTCGACCAACCCGATCATGGCGACGATCCTTGCCTATTTCGGTCCGGGTCAGCCGCTGTATCTGCTGTTCTTCACGGCTCTGATCATCTTTTTCACCTTCTTCTACACGCTCAACGTGTCGTTCAAGGTTGATGACGTGGCGGACAACCTCAAGAGCCAGAACGGGTTCATTCCGGGTATCCGCCCGGGCAAGCGGACTGAAGAATACCTCTACTACATCGTGACCCGTCTCACGACTGTCGGCGCCCTGTATCTGGCTGGTGTGGCGCTGATGCCGGAAATCCTGCGCGCGCAGCTGTCGATCCCGTTCTACTTCGGGGGCACGTCGGTGCTGATTATCGTCGCTGTGACGCTGGATACGATGAGCCAGGTTCAGTCTCATCTGGTCGCGCACCAGTATGAAGGATTGCTGGAACGCTCCCAGCTGCGCGGCAAGAAGCGCGGCACGCCCAAGAAAGGACCCGCGCTGAGATGAATATCATACTGCTGGGCGCCCCGGGCGCCGGCAAGGGCACACAGGCGCGTGTCCTTGTCGAAGGCCGGAACATGGTCCAACTTTCGACGGGCGACATGCTGCGGGCTGCGCGGACTTCGGGCACCGAGATGGGCAAAAAGGTTGCGGCGATCATGGACGCAGGCCAGTTGGTCACGGACGAGATCGTTATCGGCCTGATCGCCGAGCAGCTGGACGGTGACACCAAGGGCGGCCTGATCTTTGACGGCTTCCCGCGCACGCTGGCGCAAGCCGACGCGCTGGGGGATCTGCTGGCCGCCAAGGGCATGGAGCTGGACGCGGTGGTTGAGCTGCGGGTGGATGACGAGGCGCTCGTCGACCGCATCACCGGGCGCTTTACCTGCGGCAACTGCGGTGAGGTGTACCACGACCGCACCAAGCCGACCAAGGTTGAGGGCACCTGCGATGTCTGCGGCTCGCACGATCTCAAGCGTCGCGCCGATGACAACGAAGACAGCCTGCGCCAGCGTCTGCTGGAGTATTACAAGAAGACCTCGCCGCTGATCGGCTATTACCACTGCAAGGGCAACCTGAACGCCGTGGATGGCTTGCAGGCGATGGAGAAAGTAACGGCCGACGTGGCCGCCGCCCTCGACGCCTGACGACCGGGCAGGCGTGTGACGGTTCGACCCCGCTGACCCCGTGTCAGCGGGGTTTTGCACGGCGAAACGCGCGCTTTGTGAAAAGTTAACGCTGCGGCCATGAAGGGCTGGATCTGACCGGCCTGAGGCGGTAAGTTTCAAAGTGAGCTGTCGATGCCCGCTGATGGCATCCGGCGAAACGCCTGTCTGCGCAAAAGACTCTTGACAGAGGCTTGCAGCCCTTGACGGCTACTGGAAAACCCCCTACCCGGTGCGACTGATACCGCGATCCGAGTCGCTTTTCGATTCGGTTCGTTCGCTTGGCACGGCCACAGACTGCGGCGCGTGTTGTGAAAAAAGGTTCTGGGACTACGGAACCGCAACAGAAGGAAGAAACCGCGTGGCACGTATTGCTGGCGTTAACATCCCCACCGGAAAGCGCGTTCCCATCGCGTTGACCTATATCACTGGTATCGGTCCGTCGATCGCCAACGACATCATCACCTCTCTGAACATCGAGGCTTCGCGCCGCGTGAACCAGCTGACGGATGACGAGATCCTGGCGATCCGCGAATACATCGACGCCAACCTGACCGTCGAAGGTGACCTGCGTCGCGAAGTTCAGATGAACATCAAGCGCGCTATGGACATGGGCTCGTACCGTGGCCTGCGTCACCGTCGCAACCTGCCTGTGCGCGGCCAGCGCACCCATACCAACGCCCGTACGCGTAAGGGCCCGGCGAAGGCTATCGCCGGCAAGAAGAAGTAAGGGGAGGCAGGACCAATGGCTCGGGATACCAAAACCACGCGCGTCAAGCGCAAGGAACGCAAGAACATCGCCGCTGGCGTGGCGCATGTGAATTCGACGTTCAACAACACCAAGATTCTCATCTCGGACGTGCAGGGCAACGCCATTTCGTGGTCGTCCGCCGGCACCATGGGCTTCAAGGGTTCGCGTAAATCGACCCCTTACGCTGCCCAGCTCGCTGCTGAGGACGCTGCCAAGAAAGCTCAGGAACACGGCCTGCGCACGCTCGAAGTTGAAGTGCAGGGCCCCGGTTCGGGCCGCGAGTCGGCGCTGCGCGCTCTCGCTGCCGCCGGTCTGCAGATCACCTCGATCCGCGACGTGACCCCCCTGGCGCACAACGGCTGCCGTCCGCCGAAGCGTCGCCGCGTCTGACGCCAGATTATCGGGATCGGGCCGCGCCTTTGGGGTGCGGTCCGATTCTGTCATAGAGACCCTCGGGCGTGTCCGGTCTGGTCATGAACCGGTCACAAGAATGGAGGCTAATCCATGATCCACAAAAACTGGCAGGAATTGATCAAGCCGGCGCAGCTTGATGTGCGCCCCGGCGCAGACCCGTCGCGCCGTGCGACCGTCGTCGCCGAGCCGCTTGAGCGCGGCTTCGGCCTGACGCTGGGCAACGCGCTGCGTCGCGTGCTGATGTCGTCGCTGCAAGGCGCTGCCATCACCTCGGTGCAGATCGACAACGTCCTGCACGAGTTCTCGTCCGTCGCTGGCGTGCGCGAAGACGTGACCGACATCGTCCTGAACCTGAAGGGCGTCGCCCTGAAGATGGACGTTGATGGTCCCAAGCGCGTGACCATTTCGGCCCGCGGCCCTGCGGTCGTCAAGGCCGGTGACATCGCTGTCACCGCCGGGATCGAAGTGCTGAACAAGGACCACGTTGTCTGCCACCTCGATGACGGCGCCGAGCTGTTCATGGAGCTGACGGTCAACACCGGCAAAGGCTATGTCGGCGCCGACAAGAACCGCCCGGAAGATGCGCCCATCGGTCTGATCCCGATCGACGCGATCTATTCGCCGGTGAAGAAGGTCGCCTACGAAGTCGCCCCGACCCGCGAAGGTCAGGTGCTGGACTACGACAAGCTGACCATGAAGATCGAAACCGACGGCTCGGTCACGCCTGAGGACGCCGTGGCCTTTGCCGCGCGCATCCTGCAAGACCAGCTGCAGGTCTTCGTCAACTTCGACGAGCCGGAAGCGGCCGGTCGTGGCGATGCCGATGACGGTCTGGAATTCAACCCGCTTCTGCTGAAGAAGGTTGACGAGCTGGAACTGTCGGTGCGTTCGGCCAACTGTCTGAAGAACGACAACATCGTCTATATCGGCGACCTGATCCAGAAAACCGAAGCCGAGATGCTGCGCACCCCGAACTTCGGCCGCAAGTCGCTGAACGAGATCAAGGAAGTGCTTTCGGGCATGGGTCTGCATCTCGGGATGGAAGTCGAGGACTGGCCGCCAGAGAACATCGAAGAACTGGCCAAGCGCTTCGAAGACCAGTTCTGAGGGTTCAGGGTGGGTTGAAAACCCACCCTACGGACCGCGCGCGCGGTTCGACGTCAAGGTAGGGTGGGGTTTAACCCCACCTTACGCAAAATGCCCGGACTGCCGGGGAACATCCTGGGCTTTCAGCCCCAACGACGTGTCCTGCTACGCACAGGGCGCAACACAAAGCAAAAGACGTTAATAGGAGACTCCCATGCGTCACGCCCGTGGCTATCGCCGCCTGAACCGCACCCACGAACACCGCAAAGCGCTGTTCGCCAACATGGCCGGCTCGCTCATCGAGCACGAGCAGATCAAGACCACGCTGCCGAAAGCCAAAGAACTGCGTCCGATCGTTGAAAAACTGATCACGCTGGCCAAGCGCGGCGACCTGCACGCCCGTCGCCAAGCCGGTGCGATGCTGAAAGAAGACAAGGACGTCGCCAAGCTGTTCGAGATCCTTGGCCCGCGCTACAAGGACCGCGCCGGTGGTTACATCCGCGTCCTGAAAGCTGGCTTCCGCTATGGCGACATGGCACCGATGGCGATCATCGAATTCGTCGAGCGTGACGTGAACGCCAAAGGCGCTGCCGACAAAGCGCGTCTGGAAGCGATCGAGAACGCCGAAGACTGAGATCTGCGCCGCAAGGCCGGATCAGAACCCCCGCCGCCCGGTGCTGCGGGGGTTTTTCGTTGCGCGCCTGCTTGACGGCATTTGGCGCGGAGGTAAGGTCCATGTGACCAACAAGGAGGGCGCTATGTCCTGGATTGCCATGGTGCCCGTCACCCTGATCGCGCTGCTGCATCTCTATATTCTGTGGCTCGAGATGTTTGCCTGGGAAACCCGCGGTCCGGCGGCGTTCAGCAGCCTGCCGCGTGATCTTTTCAAACCGACCAAGGGTCTGGCCGCCAATCAGGGACTTTATAACGGCTTTCTCGCCGCCGGGTTGATCTGGTCGCTGCTGATCTCGGACCCGGACTGGGCGCGCAACATTGCCACCTGTTTCCTGCTGTTTGTGCTGGTTGCCGGGGCTTACGGCGCGCTGACCGCCAGCCGCCGGATCTTCCTGATCCAGGGCGTTCCGGCATTGATTGGTCTGGCGGCCGTCCAGCTGCTCTGAACGCACCATCGCATTCGCGTGAGCCGCCTTGCATCGCTGGATGTCGGTGACCATTCTGCGGTCATCGACATAGCAGCGGAGACAGGCATGCGACTCGTCGGATTGGTTCTTATCGGAACGCTCGCCGGTGCGGGGATAACCTTGGGAGCGCTTCAGGCGCTTACCCCCGTGAACGCGCAATCGACGGCCAATCCGCCGCCTCCCACTGCCTCGCCCGTGCCGCCGCTTCACAGCGCAGCGGTCGTTCCCGTGGCCGCGCCTGTTACCGCGGTTCCCGTCAGTCAGGCGCAGGTCCAGCTGTCCTTTGCCCCCGTGGTGCGCGCCACCGCGCCTGCGGTTGCGTCGATCTACGCGCGCCGCGTGGTCGAGGCACAGCAAAGCCCGTTCTTCAACGACCCTGTGTTTGGCCAGCTTTTCGGCGACCGTGGCCGCGCCGCGCCGCGCGTGCAGAACGCGCTGGGGTCGGGGGTGATCCTGTCGAGCGACGGGATCATCGTGACCAATTTCCACGTGGTCGGGAATGCTGACGACATTCGCGTGGTGCTCAACGATAGGCGCGAGTTTGCGGCGCAGGTGATCTTGCAGGACGAAGAGAGCGATCTGGCCGTGTTGCGGCTGGACGGTGCGCACGACCTGCCCGCGATTCAGCTGGCCGACAGCGACCGGGTCGAGGTTGGCGATCTGGTGCTGGCCATCGGCAACCCGTTCGGCGTGGGGCAGACGGTGAGCAGCGGGATCGTTTCGGCGCTGGCGCGGTCAGGGATCGCGGTGGGCTCGGGGCGCGGGTATTTCATCCAGACGGATGCGGCGATCAACCCTGGCAACTCGGGCGGTGCGCTGGTGGATATGCAAGGGCATCTGGTGGGGATCAACTCGGCGATCCTGACGCGCTCGGGCGGGTCCAACGGTATTGGGTTTGCGATCCCGGCCAATCTGGTGTCCCAGGTCGTGGCGCAGGCCGAGGACGGGCAGGGCCGCTTCCAGCGCCCGTGGATCGGCATGACCGGGCAGGCGGTGGACGCCGCGCTGGCCGACGGGCTGGGGATGGGGATGCCGCAGGGCGTGGCGATCACAGCGCTGCACCCTGACAGCCCATTGGTGCAGGCGGGCCTGCGAGCGGGCGATGTCGTGCTGGCCGTGGACGGCGAGCCGGTGAACTCGCCGCAAGAGATGATGTTTCGGTTGGCAGCAAAGGGGATTGGCGGCAGTGCCACGCTAGACTGGCAGCGCGGAACGCAGCGCACGACCAGCGCCGTATCCCTGATCGCGCCACCGGAGACACCCGCGCGCAACCAGCTGACCGTCCGCGGCGTCGCGCTGCGCGGGCTGGTGGCCGAGACGATCAACCCGGCAGTAGCCGCCGAGCAGGGGCTGGACCCGGCGGCCAGCGGTGTTGTCGTGGTCGAGGCGCAGGATATCGCCGCGCGGGCAGGATTGCAGGCGGGGGATGTGCTGGTCTCGGTCAACCGTATAGCGGTGAATGACACAGCAGCCCTCGACCGCGCCTTGCGCGATCCGGCTCGGTATTGGGAGGTTGAGGTGCTGCGTGATGGGCGTCGTAGCCTGCTGCGCTTCCGCCTTTGATCCAACGGAGCGGCTGCGCCGCACACCTATGAGCGCTTCGCGCGGGGCAGGGGGCTTTCAGCCCCCTCTTCGGCTGACGCCGAATTCACCCCCGAGGATATTTAAGGACAGATGATAAGGTTCCGTTAACCATGCGTCATTTTCTGTCTCTAAGTATCCACGGGGGTTTCCAAAGGGGGCGCGTGCGCCTCCTTTGGCGGGGGAGCGCGAGGGGCGAGGAGCCCCTCGCTTTGCCGATCGTCTCTTTCCGCCGACCAGTGCAGGGCCTAGATTGCGCCTATGGCTGATCTCTTTGATTCCGATCCTTCCGAGCGCGACCTGAAAGCTGCCGAGGCGCCGCGCCCGCTGGCGGACCGGTTGCGGCCGCGGTCCTTGGCGGATGTGATCGGTCAGCAGGCTGTGCTCGGGGCGGACGGGCCGTTGGGCGCGATGCTGGGGGCGGGAGCGTTGTCTTCGCTGATCCTGTGGGGGCCGCCCGGCGTGGGCAAGACGACCATCGCGCGGCTGCTCGCCAAGGCGACGGATCTGCATTTCATCCAGATCAGCGCGATTTTCTCCGGCGTGCCCGAACTGCGCAAGGTCTTCGAGGCGGCGAAGATGCGGCGCGGGAACGGGCAGGGGACGCTGCTTTTCGTGGATGAAATCCATCGGTTCAACAAGGCGCAGCAGGACGGTTTCCTGCCGCATATGGAGGACGGCACGATCCTGCTGGTCGGGGCGACGACCGAGAACCCTTCGTTCGAGCTGAACGCGGCGCTTTTGAGCCGGTCGCAAGTGATCGTTTTGACCCGGCTTTCGCTGGTGGATCTGGAGCATCTGGCCGAGCGGGCCGAGCGTGAGCTGGACCGCCGCCTGCCCCTGACCGGCGAGGCGCGTGAGGCGCTGTTGGAGATGGCCGATGGCGACGGGCGCGCACTGCTCAATCTGATCGAGCAGGTGATGGCCTGGAAGCTTTCGGGCAAGCTGGACACCGACGCGCTTGCCAAGCGCCTGATGCGGCGCGCGGCGAAATATGACAAGTCGGGCGACGAGCATTACAACCTGATCTCGGCCCTGCACAAATCAGTGCGCGGATCTGACCCCGATGCCGCGCTTTACTGGTTCGCGCGGATGCTGGAAGGCGGAGAAGACCCGCGCTTTCTGGCACGGCGGATCACAAGGATGGCGGTCGAGGATATTGGTCTGGCCGATCCGCAGGCGCAGACGGCCTGTCTGGACGCCTGGCAGACCTATGAGAGGCTGGGCAGCCCCGAGGGCGAGTTGGCGCTCGCGCAGGCGGTGGTTTACCTTGCCCTCGCGCCGAAATCGAACGCGGTTTACAAGGCCTACAAGGCTGCGCGGCAGCTGGCGCAGAAGACCGGCAGCACCATGCCGCCTGCGCATATCCTGAACGCGCCGACCAAGCTGATGGAGCAACAGGGCTACGGTACCGGCTATCAGTATGACCATGACGCCCAGGACGGTTTCAGCGGCCAGAACTATTTCCCCGATGGCGTAAAGCGCCCGGTGCTCTACAGCCCGCCCGAGCGCGGCTTCGAGCGCGAGCTGAAAAAGCGGGTCGAGTATTTCGCCAAGCTGCGCACGCGGCGGGATGGCGGCGCGGGTTGACTTTGACCGGCCTCCGGTGCAGGGCAACGCGATGATCTACACGCTTTTGCAAGTCGCTTTGGGGGGTGCCATTGGTGCCTCGGGCCGGTATCTGACCGGCGTTGCGTCCTTGCGTCTGATGGGGCCGGGTTTCCCTTGGGGAACGCTGACGGTCAACGTCATCGGCTCGTTCGTGATGGGCGTTGTGGTGGTGGCTCTGGGGCATCTCAGCGCCAACCGCTTCGCGCCCTTGCTGATGACCGGCGTGCTGGGTGGATTCACGACGTTTTCGGCGTTCTCGCTGGATGCGATGACGATATGGGAGCGTGGGCAGCAAGGGCTGGCCATGGTCTATGTCGGAGCCTCGGTGGTGCTGTCGCTGGCCGCCATCCTGGCGGGCTTATGGCTGGCGCGGAGCGTGGTGGCATGAGCGGTGTACAGACAGTTACGGTAGGCGTGGACGAGGGTGAGCAGCGGCTGGACCGCTGGCTGAAACGCAAGTTTCCCCAGATCACGCAAGGCATGGTCGAGAAGTTCTGCCGCAAGGGCGATCTGCGGGTCGATGGCAAGCGCGTCAAGGCTTCGGACCGTATCGACGCGGGTCAGGTGGTGCGCGTGCCGCCGCTGCCCGATACCGAAGCGCCCAAGCCCGAACGCGTGGGCAAGATCACTGCGGCGGATGCCGCCATGATCCGCGACGCGGTGATCTGGAAGGACGAGCATGTCATCGCGCTGAACAAGCCGCCGGGTCTGCCGTCGCAGGGGGGCAGCGGGCAGGGCGACCGGCATATCGACGGTCTGACCGAAGCGTTGATGTTCGGCTACAAGGAGCGCCCGGTTCTGGTGCACAGGCTGGACAAGGACACCTCGGGTGTTCTGCTGCTGGCGCGCACCCCACGGGTCGCGCGGCGGCTGAGCGAGGGATTCCGTCACCGCGCGACGCGCAAGATTTACTGGGCCATCGTCGCTGGTGTGCCGCAGCCGCTCAAGGGCACGATCAAATACGGTCTGGTCAAGGGTGGTGGTCGCGGTGAGGGCGAGAAGATGCGCTGCGTGCATCCCAATCAGGTCGAAACGACCGAGGGGGCCAAGCGCGCCACCACCGATTTCGCCGTGCTCGAACGGCTGGGCAGCCGGGCGGCCTGGGTCGCGCTGGTGCCGATTACCGGACGCACGCACCAGCTCAGGGCGCATATGGCCGAGATGGGGCATCCGATCATCGGCGACGGCAAATACGGCGGCTCGGGGCAGGAGAACCTTGGCGATGGCTGGGGCGCGCAGCTGGGTGGTGACATCAGCCGCAAGATGCACCTGCACGCGCGGCAGATCACCTTCGAGCATCCGGTGACCGGCAAGGTCATGACCATCGTCGCCCCGCTGCCGCCACATATGGAGCGCAGCTGGAAAACGCTGGGCTGGCATGAGAATGACGTGCCCGCCGATCCCTTCTTCGACGAAGAATGATCCCATGCGGCTGGTGATCTTTGATGTCGATGGCACGCTGGTCGACAGTCAGGCCGATATTCTGGCCTCGATGGCGGTTGCGTTTGCCAGCGCCGGTCTGACGGTTCCGTCAGACGATGCGGTCAAGGGCATCGTGGGGCTGTCGCTGCCGGTCGCCATGGCGCAGCTTGCACCCCTTGAGGATGCGGCGACGCAGGACGCGATGGTGGTGGCCTACAAGGCCAACTACAGCGCGCTGCGCAGGGCGAATGGCGAGAAGGGCAGCCCGCTCTACCCCGGTGCCCGCGCTGCGCTGGAGCGGTTGCGCGCCGATCCGGGTGTGACGCTGGCCGTCGCGACCGGCAAGTCGCGGCGGGGCCTGAACGGGTTGTTTGAATCGCATGGGTTGCACGACCTGTTCGCCACCAGCCATGTCGCCGATGATCACCCGTCCAAACCCGATCCGGCGATGGTGCTGGCCTGTCTGCGCGACACCGGGATTGCGGCGGCGGATGCCGTGATCGTCGGCGATACCGAATTTGACATTGCGATGGGCCATGCCGCCGGGATCAAGGCGATTGGCGTGCGCTGGGGCTATCACCCGGACGCGCGTCTGGCGGCGGCGGATGTGTTGATCGACAGCTTTGACGCGTTGGATGCGGCGCTGGCGGAAATCTGGGGGCAGGGATGAGCGACTGGGCACCGAAGCGGTTCTGGAAAGACGCAACCGTGGTCGAAGCCCCGGGCGGTTTCACCGTCCTGCTTGACGGGCGCGGCGTGAAGACGCCCGGGAAGGCCCCGCTGGTTGTGCCGACGCGCGGCTTTGCCGATGAGATCGCGGCGGAATGGGCGGCGCAGGGCGACAAGATCGACCCCGACACAATGCCCGCCACACGCGCGGCCAATGCTGCCATCGACAAGGTCAGCCGCCAGTTCGACGAGGTTGCCGAGTTGCTGACCGCGTATGGCGAAACCGATCTGCTGTGCTACCGCGCCACGGACCCCGCTGCGCTGATCGCGCGGCAGGCGGCGGCCTGGGATCCGCTGCTCGAATGGTCGTCCGACCGATTCGGGGTGCAATGGCGGGTGACGTCGGGTGTCATGCCGACCGAGCAACCGGCCGAGACTTTGGCTAAACTGACGGCGCATGTCGCCACGTTAACCCCGTTCCAGCTGACCGCTTTTCATGACCTTGTGGCCATGTCCGGGTCGTTGGTCATCGCGCTGGCAGTGACCGAGCAGGCCGCGCCGGTCGAAGAACTGTGGCGTGCCTCTCGAATCGATGAGGACTGGCAGATCGAGCAATGGGGCGAAGACGAGGAAGCGCAGGCTCTTGCCGCGCGCCGGCAGGATTCCTTTCTTGCTGCTGCCCGTTTTTTCGCCCTTAGCGCGTGTTAGCGCGCAACAAGATTGCGCCTTAAAAACCCGGTGTTACCGATCACGCCGCCGCTTGCTTAGGCATCACGGTTCGGAATGATTGACTTGACGGCCAAGGTTTCTCGGCACAAATTTGCTCATGCAGCACCGAAACAGTGCGCAAAATTGCTTTGGCAATGAATGTCCGGGTGCGGCCCGGTACCAACTCGCCCTCGCTTGGGCACAGAAATTCGCCGGAAACGGCGGGACCAGATCGCCCGATGAGGCGACGAAAACAGGAAGAGGTAAGAATGAAAAAATCAGTATTCATGGGCACGCTCGCGACCGCGGCATTGGTTGCAGGCTATGCCTCGGCCACGACGCTGGAAGATGTGCAGGCCCGCGGCTCGCTGAACTGTGGCGTGTCGACTGGCGTGAACGGCTTCTCGGCCCCGGACGCAAACGGCGTCTGGCAGGGCTTTGACGTCGCCGTTTGCCGCGCCGTCGCTGCTGCCGTGCTCGGCGATCCGATGGCGGTAAACTTTGTGCCGACCACCGGCCAGACCCGCTTTACCGCGCTCGCCTCGGGTGAGATCGACATTCTCGCCCGCAACACCACCTGGACCCTGTCGCGTGACGTGGATCTGGGCTTCACCTTCATCGGCGTGAACTACTACGACGGTCAGGGCTTCATGGTCGACCGTGCTCTGGGCGTCTCGTCGGCAACCGAGCTTGATGGTGCGACCGTCTGCATCCAGACCGGCACCACGACCGAGCTGAACCTTGCGGACTACTTCCGCATCAACAACATGACCTACGAGCCGGTTCCGATCGAAACCAACGCCGAAGCTCAGCAGCAGTATCTGGCTGGTGCCTGCGACGTCTACACCACCGACGCATCGGGTCTGGCTGCCACGCGCGCTTCGTTCGAAACCCCGGGCGACCACGTGATTCTGCCCGAGATCATCTCGAAAGAGCCGCTCGGTCCGCTCGTCCGTCAGGGCGACGATCAGTGGGCTGACATCGGCCGCTGGACGCTGAACGCGCTGATTGCTGCTGAAGAGCTGGGCGTGACCTCGGCCAACCTCGAGCAGATGGCTGCCGGCACCTCGAACCCGGAAATCAACCGTCTGCTGGGCTCGGAAGGCTCGCTGGGCGAAATGCTGGGTCTCGACCCGCAGTGGGCGATGCACGCGATTGCTGCCGGTGGCAACTATGGCGAGATCTTCGCGGCCACCATCGGTGAAGCAACCCCGATCGGGCTGGCACGCGGCCTGAACGCTCAGTGGACCCAGGGCGGTCTGCTCTACACCCCGCCGTTCCGCTAAGCGACGGCACCACGGCGCGCGGTGACCCCACCGCGCGCCGTTTTCCTATCAGACATCGCATAACCGTGCCCTCCGACGCTCTTTGAGCGCGAAGACAAAAACCAGACACGGATGCAGGGAGACAATTGATGGCAATGGTGGACAGCGGGGCTCCGAAGGGGTCATTTCGCCTGAGCATGCTGCTATACGATACGCGGTATCGCTCTTACACGATCCAGATCTTTGTGCTGATCCTTCTCATGCTGGGCGCCGCCTGGCTGATCGACAACACGATCCGCAACCTCGCGGCTCTGGGCAAAGACTTTTCATTCGATTTCTTGTGGAACGTGTCGGGCTACGACATTTCGCAGCGGCCCATCGAGTATGACAGTACCTATACCCATGGTCGCGCGGCGATCGTCGGGCTGCTGAACACGCTGATCCTGGCCGTGATGGCCTGCGCCACCGCGACGGTGATCGGGGTGATCGCCGGGGTGCTGCGCCTGTCCAAGAACTGGATCATCGGCCGGTTGATGACGATCTACGTCGAGACCTTCCGCAACGTTCCCGTGCTGATCTGGATCATCGTGGTCAGCGCCATCATGTCGGAATCGATGCCGCCGCCCAGTGCGTTCCGCGGTGACGATCCGGCCAGCAGCATGTTGCTGTTCGATTCCGTCGCTGTCACCAACCGTGGCGTCTATGTCCCCGGTCCGTTGTTTGAAAACGGCCTTGGCTACTTCAATATTCTGGGTCTGGATGTCAGCCTGAACCTGATGGCGTTTCTGGTCGTTGTCGGGCTGTCGATCTGGGTGAACCGTCTGGTGCTTGCCAGCGCCACCAAGATCCAGAACGCTACCGGCGTCCGCCCCAAGACCTGGTGGAAAAGCCTGCTGATCCTGTTCGTTCCCGCCATCGCGCTGCTGACGTTTCTGGGCTTCCATCTGGAATACCCCGAACTGCGCGGGTTCAACTTTACCGGCGGCATCCAGATGCGCAACTCGCTGCTGGCCATGTGGCTGGGGCTGAGTATCTACACCGGTGCTTTCGTCGCCGAGATCGTGCGTTCAGGCATTCTGGCCATCTCGAACGGGCAAAGCGAAGCGGCCTTTGCGCTGGGGTTGCAGCCGGGCCGCACGATGCGGCTGGTCATCCTGCCGCAAGCGTTGCGCGTCATCGTGCCGCCGCTGATCTCGCAATACCTGAACATCACCAAGAACACCTCGCTGGGTCTGGCCGTGGGCTACATGGACCTGCGCTCGACACTGGGCGGGATCACCATCAACCAGACCGGCCGCGAGCTGGAAGGGATGATGTTGCTGATGCTGGTCTATCTGGTGATCAGCCTGATCATCTCGACGGTGATGAACTTCTACAACAACCGCGTAAAGCTGAGGGAGCGCTGAGATGAGTGATACCCATGCGCATACCGTCCGCTTTGTCCGCGAGACGATGCTCCCGCCCCAAGACCCGCCCAGCAGCCAGATCGGCATGGTGCGCTGGGGGCGTGAGAACCTGTTCGACGGCCCGCTGAACATCATCCTGACGGTGATTTCGCTGCTGGTCGTGCTGTTCCTTATCATGGAGATGGGCCCCTGGTTCGCCAACTCGATCTGGAACGCCAATTCGCTGACCGAGTGCCGGCAGATCCTCGACGGGGCTAGCGGTGCCTGCTGGGGCGTGATCAAGGATCGCTGGCCACAGCTGATGTTCGGCTTCTACCCGCCTGAGCTTTATTGGCGGCCCGTGACGGCGCTGGTCCTGCTGTTCGTCGCGATCTCGCCGGTTCTGTTCCCGTCGGTGCCCAAAAAGGTGCTGTACTTCACGATGGTCTACCCCTTCCTGGGCGTCTGGCTGCTGTGGGGCGGTACGATCTGGGGGCCGGTCTCGGTCGCTTTGGGTTTTGTGCTGGGCTATGTTCTGGTCCGGGCGACGTCGCAGCTTTCGACACTCTTGTCGGCGGCCATCGTGGTGATCTTGCCGATTCTTTACTGGCTGTTTCTGGCCGGTCCGCTGGTCGATGCCCTCTCTGCCATCGCGCCGCTCGAAAGCCAGTCGGTGCCGTCGCGTGAATTCGGCGGCTTTCTTGTGTCGCTGGTGATCGGCGTGTCGGGCATCGCCCTGTCGCTGCCCATCGGCATCCTGCTGGCGCTGGGGCGTCAGTCCAATATGCCGCTGATCAAGTATGTTTCGGTGATCTTCATCGAATTCATCCGCGGCGTGCCGCTGATCACACTGCTGTTCACGGCGTCCTTGCTGCTGAACTACTTCCTGCCCCCCGGTACCAACTTTGACCTGATCTTGCGGGTTATCATCATGGTGACGCTGTTTGCGTCGGCCTACATGGCCGAGGTGATCCGCGGCGGTCTGGCTGCATTGCCACGCGGCCAATACGAGGCAGCCGACGCGCTGGGTCTGGATTACTGGAAAGCCCAACGTCTGATCATCATGCCGCAGGCGCTGAAGATCTCGATCCCGAGCATCGTCAGCACCTTCATCGGTCTGTTCAAGGACACAACGCTGGTGGTGTTCATCGGCATTCTCGACCCGATCGGTCTGGCGAACGCGACGCGCGCAAGCTCGGATTGGCAGGGGATTTACTGGGAGCTCTTCATCTTCATCGGTGCCGTGTTCTTTATCTTCTGTTTCTCCATGTCGCGCTACTCGATGTCTCTCGAGCGCCGTCTGAAAACTGATCATCGTTAAGGAGTAGAGCCATGGAAGCCACGCAAGACCGTAGCGTCAACCGCGCTCAGATGCAGGTCAGCGACGAAGTCGCGATCCAGATCACCAACATGAACAAGTGGTACGGCAGTTTTCACGTGCTGCGCGACATCGACCTGACGGTGAACCGCGGAGAGCGGATCGTCATTGCCGGGCCCTCGGGCTCGGGCAAGTCGACGCTGATCCGCTGCATCAACCGGCTTGAGGAACATCAGGCCGGGCAGATCATCGTCGACGGGACCGAACTGTCATCGGACCTGAAAAACATCGACAAGGTGCGGTCCGAGGTCGGGATGGTGTTTCAGCATTTCAACCTGTTCCCGCATCTGACCATCCTGGAGAACCTCACGCTGGCGCCGATCTGGGTGCGCAAGACCCCCAAGCGCGAGGCCGAGGAAACAGCGATGTATTTCCTCGAAAAGGTGAAGATCCCCGAGCAGGCCAACAAGTATCCCGGCCAGCTTTCGGGCGGTCAGCAGCAGCGCGTCGCCATCGCGCGGTCGCTGTGCATGAAGCCGCGGATCATGTTGTTCGACGAGCCGACCTCGGCGCTGGACCCCGAGATGATCAAAGAGGTGCTGGATACCATGATCCAGCTGGCCGAAGAGGGCATGACCATGCTCTGCGTGACGCACGAAATGGGCTTTGCTCAGGCCGTCGCGAACCGCGTGATCTTCATGGATCAGGGTCAGATCGTTGAGCAGAACGAACCCTACGAGTTCTTCAACAACCCGCAATCCGAGCGGACGAAACTGTTCCTGAGCCAGATCCTGGGGCACTGAAACGCGGTGTCGCGACCACGAAAACGGGGGGCCTTGGCCCCCCGTTTTGCTGTCTTGCACGCGCCGCCTAAGCGTGGTGTTTGAGCCATGCGCGGATGCGCCCGCGTGCATTGGTATAGGGTGATGATGTGTTGAGCTGGATCATCCGCCCCTTGGTCCACGTCCGGTACCAGACCCGTCCGTAAAGCTCGTCATTCGAGCGCGCGGCAACGGTTTCGGCCAGCCGGGCCTGGACCGCGCGCAACCGGGCCAGCAACTCGGGCCACTCTACAGATTGGTAATCGGCGTAGAATTTCTGCGCCAGCTGTCCCAGTTCGGCCCAGGTGAACCCGGTTTCGGGGAAAATGACCGGCTCGCCGCGGTCGTCGCGTTCGAGCCAGGACAGAACCAGCGTATTCCAGCCCAGCAGATAGGCAACCAGATCCGCCGGGCTCATACGGGTGCCGGCGGCGTGCCCGTCCATTGACGCCACGCGCGCCTGGTCAACGGGCACACGCTCCAGATCCGCCATAAGCTTGGCAAAACTCGTGTCTATGGCGGCCAGCAACGTGGCCTGCGATGTCGGGATGGCCATGGGGGTTCCTTGCGGGCACCGGACCCGTGGGTCCGGCAGCCCGCTTTGCTGCTCAGGGGAAGGCTGCGCCCAGAGCAATCTCGACCATATCGCCAAACGAGCGTTCGCGGTCGGCGGAGGGCAGGGCTTCCTGGGTGATCAGGTGATCCGAGATGGTCAGCACAGCCAGCCCCCGCACCCCGTGACGCGCGCACAGGTTGTAGAGCTCGGCGGCCTCCATCTCGACGCATAGCACGCCGTGGTCGGTCATGATCTTGTTCAGATCCTTGCGGTCGTCATAGAACACATCCGACGAATAGATGTTGCCGACATGGGTGGTGACACCCTTGTCCGCCGCCGCCTTATGCGCCGCCGCCAGCAGGCCGAAATCGGCGCAGGGGGCAAAGTTGATTTCGCGGAAGAACCCGCGCGACGGCGTCGACAGCGAGGTGGCGGTCTGCGCCAGCACCACGTCGCGCAGCTTGATGCTTTCCTGCATCGCCCCGGCAGACCCGATACGGATCAGGGTCTTGACGCCATACTCACTGATCAACTCATTAGCATAGATCGACATCGACGGCATGCCCATGCCCGACCCATGGATCGTCACCGGATTGCCGCGCCAGGTGCCGGTGAAACCCAGCATGCCGCGCACTTCGTTCACCAGAACGGGGTTGTCGAGAAAGGTCTCGGCGGCCCAACGGGCGCGATACGGGTCGCCCGGCATCAGGACGGTGGGGGCGATCTCGCCGGGTTTGGCGCCGATATGGACGGTCATGAGGGGCTCTCCTGTTCTTACGTTGCCGAGTTTATCATCATGCCACAGGGTGAAAAGCCCCGGCGACGCGCTTGCAACCGGCAGGGGGCTTGCGCAAGGTGCTCGCTAATCGCTTGCCTGGGGAGGCCGCATGCCAGAAATCCGCAACATCCTGTTCGTTATGTATGATCAGCTGCGCCATGACTATATGTCTTGCGCGGGCCATCCGACGATGCGCACACCCAATTTCGACCGGTTGGCAGCCAAGGGCGTGCGCTTCACGCAGGCCTATGTGCAATCCCCTGTCTGCGGTGCCAGCCGCATGTCCTATTACACCGGGCGCTATGTCGGCTCGCATGGGGCGGCATGGAACGGCTATCCGCTCAAGGTGGGCGAGGCCACGATGGGCGACCATCTGCGCAAGCTGGGAATGGACAGCTGGCTTCTGGGCAAGACCCATATGACCCCCGATACCGAGGGAATGGCGCGTCTGGGACTGACCCGTGACAGCGTGATCGGCGCGCGGGTGGCGGAATGCGGCTTTGATCTGTGGGTGCGCGAAGACGGCCTCAACCCTGAAGGTCCGGGCGGGTTCTATTATTCCACCCCGTCACCCTATAACGAATATCTCAAGGGGCTGGGTTATCCGGGCGAGAACCCGTGGCACGACAACGCGAACGCGGGCGTTGACGACGATGGCTCGATTGCCTCGGGCTGGCTGATGAAAAACGCGCGCAAGGGGGCGAACGTCAAGGAAGAGCACTCCGAGACGCCCTGGCTGACCGACCGCTGCCTCGACTTCCTCGCCTCGCCACAGGCGGCAGAACGGCCGTGGCTGGCGCATCTGAGCTACATCAAGCCGCACTGGCCCTATATCGTGCCCGAGCCCTATGCCTCGATGTACGGCCCGCAGGATGTCGTGCCGGCTAACCGAACCGAAGCCGAACGCGAGGATCCGCAGCCGGTTTACGGCGCGTTCATGAATAACGCGATCGGCAAGGCTTTCTCGCGCGATGAGGTCCGGTCCGAAGTGGTGCCCGCGTATATGGGCCTGATCGCGCAATGCGACGACCAGTTCGGACGGCTGCTGGATCACCTTGAGGCAACGGGCCGGATGGAGGACACGATGATCGTCCTCACGGCGGATCACGGCGATTACATGGGCGATCACTGGATGGGTGAGAAAGACCTGTTCCACGACTGCTCGGTCCGCGTGCCGTTGATCATCTATGACCCGCGTCAGTCGGCAGGTAGCACGCGCGGCACGACCTGCGACGCGCTGGTCGAATCCATCGACCTGACGGCGACCTTTATCGAGGCGGCTGGCGGCGAGGTTCCCGGGCATGTGGTCGAGGGCAAATCCCTGATGCCTTTCCTGCGCGGTGACACGCCCGCCGAGTGGCGCGACGTGGCGATCAGCGAATACGATTATTCGTGCAGCGTCATGGCCGGGAAACTGGGTGTCGCGCCCAAGGATGCGGTGCTGTTCATGATCTTCGACGGGCGCTGGAAGATGATGCACGCCGAAGGTGGCTTCCGGCCGATGCTGTTCGATACGCTGAACGATCCGAAAGAACTGGTCGATCTGGGCGACGATCCGGCCTGTGCCGAGACCCGCGCGCGGCTGATGGAGCGCCTGTCAGTCTGGTCGCGCCGCGTGTCGCAACGCACGACGATCTCCAGCGACCAGATCATCGCCCGCCGCGGCAAGGCGCGCAGCAAGGGGGTGTATCTGGGGGTCTATGATGAAAGCGACCTGACGCCTGAGCTGCTGGTGCCGATCACCGGTGCGGCAAAAGGCGACTTCCGGTAGGCCGGGCCTCGGAGGCATCGAGCCTCCTCGGCCCGCGCGGGCCGCGGCCCGCACCCGCTTCAAGGGGGACGCACGCGCCCCCCTTGAAAATCCCCCCGTGGATATTTGCAGACAGAAAATGAAACAGGGTTAACGAAACCTTATTTTCTGTCCTTAAATATCCTGGGGGGTGAATTGGCCGTCAGGCCAAGAGGGGGGCAACGCCCCCTTTCGCCGCTCAGACCGCGCGCAGGCCCGCATCGAGGGCGCTCAGGATCACCTGCACGTCGTCCGAGGTCAGCACCAGCCCCGGTGACAGGATGATGTTCGGCCCCGACACCCGGACCATCGCCCCTGCCTCATACGCCGTTGCCTGCACCTTGGCCGGCACGGGCTTGTCCGGGGCGGCTTTGGTCGCGCGATCTGACACCAGTTCGATCGCGATCATCAGCCCGTGGCCGCCGCGCACGTCGCCGATCACGTCATACTTGTCCATCAGCGCCTGCGCGCCCGCGAACAACTCGGCCCCGCGCGCCGCCGCGTTCTCGGCGACGTTCAGGCGTTTGGTTTCTGCAAGGCAGGCGATGGCAGCCGCCGCCCCCACCGGGTGGCCCGAATACGTATACCCATGCCCGATCGCCGCGCGGCCGGTTTCATCCTTCTCGAAGGTCTCGGCGACATGCTCGGCGATCATCACCGCGCCGAAGGGGAAATAGCCGTTGGTGATCGCCTTGGCGGTGCACATGAAGTCCGGTTGCACGCCCCAGAGTCGGCTGCCGCTCCACGCGCCCGTCCGCCCGAAGGCCGTGATCACCTCGTCCGCGATCAGCAGGATGCCGTTCTTGCGGCAGATCTCGGCCACGCCGGGCATGAAGCTGGCATGCGGCGGGATCACGCCGCCTGCGCCCAGCACCGGCTCCATGATAAACGCGGCGATGGTGCCTGCGCCCTGAAAGGCGATTTCGTCCTCAAGCGCCTGCAGGCAGAGCTGGGCCAGTTTGGCCGGGTCGCTTTCGTTGAACGGGTTGCGGTAGGTATAAGGCGCGGGGATGTGGTGGCAGCCGGCCAGCAACGGCTCGTAGGCCGTGCGGAAATTGGCGTTGCCATTGACCGAGGCACCGCCGAAATGCGTGCCGTGATAGCCCTTTTTCAGCGACAGGAACTTGTAGCGCCCGGCCTCGCCACGGATCTTGTGGTACTGGCGCGACAGGCGCAGCGCGGTTTCAACCGAGTCCGACCCGCCCGACGTATAGAAGGCCCGTGTCAGCCCGTCGGGGGCGAAGAAGTCCTTCAGCTCTTCGGCCAGTTCGATGACGCAATCGTTCGAGGTTCCCCGAAAGATCGAGTAATACGGCAGCTTGTCCAGCTGCGCGCTGATCGCCGCCTTGATCGGCTCGCACGAGTACCCAAGGTTGACGTTCCACAGCCCGCCGACGCCATCGACCACCTCATGCCCGTCCACATCGGTGATCCGCACGCCCTTGCCGCCGGTCACGATGGTCGGCGGGTTCTTCTGGCTGTCCGCCGGGTGGGCCATCGGGTGCCACAGGTGGCGCGCGTTGTTGGCTTTGAGGAAATTCTCGTCTTTGGGCATGGGGTTCTCCTAGAGAGCAACGATGTGATGAGGGGGAATACGACCGCCCAGACCCAGCGTCGCATCGCGCGCGGCCGGGGCGAGGGCGGCCAGTATGCCGCGCTGATAGCTGTCGGTGACGCGGGACGTGGGGATCGCCACAGCCAGCGCGCCGCAGGAAAAGCCGTCAGGGCCGAAGAGCGGTACGGCGAGGCCATGAACCTCGGCCTCATAGGTCTGATCGGCGCAGGAATAGCCGCGCTGTTGGGCGAGTGTGACCAGACCGGCCAGTGACTCGCGGGTGATCGGGGTGGTGCCGGTGATCGGTGTCAGTTTGCGTGCCAGCACCCGCTCGCGCCGCTCAGGCCGCGTGAAGGCGGTGAACGCAAGGCCCGAGGCGGTGGCGTGCAGGGGCAGGGTCAGGCCCGGTTCGATGTGAACGCGGTTGGCCCGGTTGCTTTCGACCACGCCGATATTGGCCAGATCGCGGCCTGACACAAGCGACACATGCGCGGTCTCGCCGGTCTGTTCAGCCAGTCGTTCGAGGATTGGCATCAGCACGCGGTTGACGGGTTGCGTCGCCTCGCGCAAGCGCGCCAGACGCAGGACGCCAGCCCCCAAGCGCCAGCGCTTTGACTCGGGATTTTGCTCAACCAGTCCACTTTCCGCCATGTCGTTAAGCATCCGCAAGACGGTCGCCTTATCGATTCCCGATAGGCGGGCGAGGTCTGACAGGCCAATCTCCACCACTTTGTCGGTGAAGAAATCCAGCAGTTTCAAGGCTTTTTCGACGGTTCGCATGGGGGTGAACGGATCCCGGATGAAAAACACTCATTGCAGACGCAAGAAAAGTCTTGACCGAATCCGCCCTGTCGCGCAACCTAATTTTTGAAACAACGGTGTAAATAATGAACCGACAAGGAGGACGCCCATGAAGATCCATGTCTCTCTCGCCCTCGCGGCGGCGCTGGCTGTGCAGGCTGGTGCAGCGCTGGCCGAGTATCCCGAAGGCCCCGTGACCTTCGTCGTTCCGTGGCCGCCGGGTGATCTGGAAGACGTGCTGACCCGCATGATCGCCGAGGACTTTCAGGAGGCCTATGGCCAGCCCGCTGCGGTGCTGAACCGCCCCGGTGGCGGCGGCGGTCCGTTCCCCGGCGCGGTTGAAGTGGCGACGGCCCCGGCTGATGGCTCGATGGTCGGCTCGTTCGTCATCGGTGTGCCGGTGGTTGGCCCGACCCTTGGCATTGCCGAGCTGGCCCCCGATCCCTTCACCCCGGTCGGCATCTTCCTGACCTATCCTTTTGTGCTGGCCACCGCGCGCAACGCCCCGTTCCAGACGATGCAAGAACTGGCGACGTACGCGCAAGATAACGAGGTGCTGCTGGGCCATTTCGGCGCCAGCCTGACGCCGACGCAGGTCAGCTTCGCGCTGGCGCATGAGATGGGCTTTTCGTGGGGTTCGGACGCGGCCTATGACGCGCTCGACTGCAACACGCTGGCCTCGGGCGATGTGGATGTGATCAACACCACGATCCAGCTGATCATGCCCTGTCTTGACGACGTGACCATCCTTGCCGCCGTCACCGGTGAACGTCTGGGGCAAGCGCCCGACGCGCCGACGGTGGGCGAGCTGGTGCCGGATCTGGGCATTTCGCTGTGGAACGGGCTGTTCGTGCACAAGGACACGCCGCCCGATGTGATCGCCCGCATCGCCGAAGTGGCGCAGGCGACCATCGCCAGCGAGCGCGCGCAGACCTTCGCCGCCGAGACGGGCGCGCAGATCTACTGGCAGGACAGTGAAGCTGCCGCCGCGCAGATCGAAAGCGACATCGCCACCATGGCGCGGATCGCCGAAACCACCGGCCAGTAACCCCAAACCCCGGCGCGCCTGCGCCGGGGTTTTCAATCCGTGCGAGGGCGCATGAGCGACGATCCCACCGACCTTTCAGACCTGACCCATCCGCCCCACCAGCGGGCCGAGATCGTCTTTGCCGTGACCTCGTTTCTGGCTGCCGGTGTTCTGGCGCTGTTCTGGTCCTCGCAAACCACATGGATCGACGGGCAGCCGCTGGTCCGGCAGCCCGGCCTCTGGCCGCTGATCGCCATCGTCGGCATGCTGGTTTTCGGGCTGGGCGAGCTGATCGCCTGCCTGCGCCGCAACGCGCGCCACCGGGGCAGCAGCGTGATGGCCGAGCTTCTGCTCTGGGCCAAGGCGTTCGAGTATGTCGTCTGGTTTCTGGCTTATGTGATGGCGACGCCCTGGATCGGCTACCTGCCCGCCAGCATGATCTTTACCACGGCGCTGGCCTTCCGGCTGGGGTATCGCGGCAGGCTGCTGGCATTCTCGCCGCTGGTCGGGCTCGGGATCGTGCTGGTCTTCAAGACCTTCCTCGACGTGCGCATGCCCGGAGGTGCGGTCTATGACCTGCTGCCCCATGGTTTGCGCAACTTCCTCGTCCTATATTTCTGAAGGGGTCCAAGCGTGGACGCATTCCTTGACGCGCTGGTCATCGTCTCAAGCTGGCAGGTGATCGCGGCGCTGATCGCGGGGTCTATCGGCGGGGTGATCATCGGCGCTATCCCCGGTGTCGGGCCCGCCGTGGCGATCGCCATCCTGCTGCCTGCGACCTTTGGCATGGAGCCGATCGTCGGCCTGACGCTGCTCTTGGGCATCTACGGGTCGTCAATGTTCGGCGGTTCGATCCCGTCGATCCTGATCAACACGCCCGGCACCGCCGTGAACGCGCTGACCACCTATGACGGCTATCCGATGACGCAGGCGGGCCAAGCCCCGCGCGCGCTGGGCCTGAGCTTTGGCGCGTCCTTCTTTGGCGGGCTGTTTGCGGTGATCGCACTGGTGCTGCTCTCACCCTTGCTGGCCCGCGTCGCGCCAATGTTCGGCTCACGCGAGATCTTTCTGGCCGCGCTGTTGGGCTGTATTCTGGTCGTCGTCGCGCACCGGGGTCAATCGCTGGCGGCGGGGGCACTGCTGATGTTCGGGCTGTTCCTGAACACCGTCGGCATGGAAGCCAACAACTATACCCAGCGCTTCACCTTCGATCTGTCGTTCCTGACCCAAGGCGTCAATCTGATCGTCGTCGTGCTGGGCCTCTTCGCCGTGTCGCAGGCGTTCATTCTGTTGACCGGCAAGGACGACACCGGCCCTGCGCCCAGCATCTCGGGCCATGTCGGGCGTGGGGTGATGGAGGTGTTCAAGAACAAGCGGATCGCCACTGCAGGCGCGCTGTCAGGCACGATCATGGGGATCATTCCGGGGGTGGGCGAGTTCACCTCGCAATTCCTGTCCTACACCTATGCACGCAGCACCTCCAAACGGCCCGAGCTGTTCGGCAAGGGTTCGCCCGAGGGGTTGATTGCCTCGGAAAGCGCCAACAATTCGGTCCCGCCCGCCGCCATGGTGCCGCTCCTGGCGCTGGGCATCCCCGGCGAGGCGCTCACCGCGATGATGCTGTCGGTGTTCTATGTGCACAACGTGATCCCCGGTCCCGGCCTGTTCCGCGACCACATGGATTTCGTCATGGCGCTGTATATCTGTCTGGGGCTCTTGAACCTGCTGGCGCTGCTGTTCCTGCTGGTCGCGACCAAGCCGCTGCTCAAGGTGCTGGTGATCCCCAACCGCTATCTGGGCATGATCATTCTGGCGCTCAGCTTTGTCGGCATCTATTCGCTGCGCAACTCGGTGATTGACTGCATGCTGGCGGCGGTTTTCGGGTTGCTGGGCGTGGTGCTCAAGCGGCTGAACCTGCCGATTGTGCCAATCATTCTGGGCATGGTGCTGGGCGGCATCATGGAGGCCAAGTTCCGCACCTCGCTGCCCCGTATTCGCTCACTCTATTCGTGGATCGACAGGCCGGTGGCGATGGTCATCTTCTGTCTGATCTGCGTGGTTCTGGCGCTGCACCTCTGGGGGATGTGGCGTGACTGGAAAGGAAAGAAAGATGGATCAGTCCAGCATTGACGCGCTGGCCGCGGCCCCGGTGGGGCCGCAGGGCCTGTTCATTGGCGGCAAGACGGTTCTGGCGACCGGCGGCGCGACGCTGCCTGTCACCTCTCCCATCGACGGGCGGGTGCTGACGCAGATCGCGGACGCCTCGGCGGTGGATGTGGATCTGGCCGTGGCCTCGGCCCGCGCCACGTTTGACAGCGGTGTGTGGTCCCGCGCCGCGCCCGCCGAGCGCAAGAAAGTCCTGCACCGCATCGCCGACGCCATCGAGCGCGAGGCGCTGGCACTGGCGGTGCTGGGTGTGCGCGACAACGGCACCGAGATTTCCATGGCGATCAAGGCTGAGCCGGGCAGTGCTGCCGGAACCTTCCGCTACTACGCCGAGGCGCTGGACAAGGTGGCCGGTGAAATCGCCCCCACCGCGCCCAACGTGCTGGGGCTGGTGCACCGCGAGCCGGTCGGCGTGGTTGGGGCGATCGTGCCGTGGAACTTTCCGCTGATGATCGGCGCCTGGAAGATCGCTCCGGCGCTGGCGGCGGGCAATTCGGTGGTGCTGAAACCATCCGAGGTTGCCTCGCTCACCCTGCTGCGGCTGGCCGAAATCTGTGCTGAATGCGGGCTGCCGGACGGCGTGCTGAACGTCGTGACCGGCATGGGCGCCGTGTCCGGCGAGGCGCTGGGCCTGCACGCGGATGTCGATGTGCTGGTCTTCACCGGCTCGGGCGGCGTCGGGCGCAGGCTGCTGGAGTACAGCGCGCGCTCGAACCTCAAGCGGGTCTATCTGGAGCTGGGCGGCAAATCCCCCAACGTGGTCTTCGCCGACGCGCCCGATCTGCGGCAGGCGGCCAAGGTCAGCGCGGCGGGGATCTTCCGCAACTCGGGGCAAGTCTGCGTCGCGGGTTCGCGTCTGCTGGTCGAACGCGCGGTGCATGAGGAATTCGCCGCGATGGTCGCCGAAGAGGCCCGCAAGATTAAGGTCGGCAACCCGCTGGACCTGAGCACGCAGGCCGGGGCGATTTCCAGCGAGATGCAGCTGGCGCGGGTGCAGAGCTTTGTCGAGAAGGCGCATGAAGAGGGCGGCGCGCTGCTGGCGGGCGGCGCGCGGATCTTGTCCGAGACCGGCGGCAGCTATTTCGCCCCTACCGTCTTTGATCACGTCACCCCCGACATGACCCTGTCGCGCGAAGAGGTCTTCGGCCCGGTGCTGGCGGTGACGCCTTTTGATACCGAAGAAGACGCCGTGCGCATGGCCAATGGCACCGAGTATGGCCTTGCCTCGGCCGTGTGGACCGGCAACCTGAGCCGTGCGCACCGGATGGTCGGCGCGATCAATGCGGGCGTGGTGCATGTGAATACCTACGGCGGCGCGGATAACACCGTGCCTTTGGGCGGCCATCGCCAATCCGGCAACGGGCATGACAAGTCCCTGCATGCGCTGGATAAATACGTGAACCTCAAGACCGCATGGATTCAACTGTGACCGAGACCCTGATGCAACGGCGCGAGCGGCTGCTCGGGCCCAACATGTCCGTCTTTTACGAAGAGCCCGTGCATCTGGTGCGCGGGCAGGGCGTGAAACTGTGGGACGCCGACGGGCGCGAATACCTCGATTGCTACAACAACGTCCCGCATGTCGGCCATTGCCACCCGCGCGTGGTCGAGGCCATCTGCCAGCAGGCGGGCACGCTGAACACCCACACCCGCTATCTGCATGAGGGGATTCTGGACTATGTCGAGGCGCTGACCGCGACCTTTGATGATCCCTTTGACACCGCGCTCTTGTGCTGCACGGGGTCCGAGGCCAACGACGTCGCCCTGCGCATGGCGCAGGCGCTGACCGGCAAGACCGGGGTGATCGCCACCGATCACACCTATCACGGCAACACCACCGCCGTGCATCAGCTCAGCCAGACCAACCCGCCGCCGGGCGGCTATTGGGACTCGGTCGCGTTCGTGCCTGCGCCTGACAGCTACCGCCCCTTGGGCGGCGTGCCGGGCATGGCCCACGCGCAGGCCTTTGCCGATGCGGTGGCCGCGCAGATCGCGGTGCTTGAGGCGCGCGGCTGCGGGTTCTCGTCGCTGATCCTGTGTCCCTATTTCGCGAACGAGGGCTTCCCCGACCTGCCGCAAGGCTGGCTGGACCCGGTGCAAGAGGTCGTGCGCAAGGCGGGCGGCGTGATCATCGCCGATGAGGTGCAGCCCGGCTTTGGCCGCGTGGGAACCCATTTCTGGGGGCACCAGAAGATCGGGCTGAAGCCGGACATCGTGACGATGGGCAAACCCATGGCCAACGGCCACCCGGTTGCCGCCGTTGTCGCCCCGCGTGACACGATGCAAGCCTTCCGCTCGCGCTTTCGCTATTTCAACACCTTCGGTGGCAACCCCGTCAGCTGCGCCGCCGCGATGGCGACGCTTCAGGTGCTCAAGGACGAAAACCTGCAAGAGAACGCGCGCGACGTCGGCGCCTATGCGCGCGAGGGCCTGCGCGAACTGGCCACGCGTCATGAATGCATCGGCGATGTGCGCGGCGCGGGGCTGTTCTTCGGCGCCGAAATGGTGCTGGACCGGCAGACCAAGGAACCGGCAACCGCATTCGTGAAAAAGCTGTCGAATGGTATGCGCCAAAAGGGCGTGTTGCTCAACTTTCTGGGCATCCATTACAACGTGCTGAAAATCCGCCCGCCCATGCCCTTCAGCCGCGCCAACGCTGATCAGTTGATCGAAACGCTCGACAGCGTTCTGGCCGAGACGCCGCTGGCATGAGCCGGATCGCCAAAACCGCAGCCCCCTTGTGGGGGTTCGATCCGTCCCGCGTCTCGCTGGTCGCCGCCCGCGAGAATTCCGTGTGGCGGGCCGAGGGGGAGGGCGGCGCGTATGCGTTGCGCCTGCACCGTCCCGGCTATCGCACCGAGGCCGAGCTGCTGTCCGAGTTGCACTGGATGGAGATGCTGGCCAAGGGCGGGCTGACCGTGCCACGGCCCATCCCCTCGCTTGCCGGGCGGCTGGTGGAACGGGTGGGTGACACGTCGGTCGATGTGCTCAGCTGGATGCCGGGGCGAATGCTGGGCGAAAAGGGCGGGATGCCGGGCATCACCGACCGGCCCGGCCTGATGCGCCAGCTGGGCGCGTTGCTGGCCCGGCTGCATGATCTGTCGGACGCCTGGACGCCGCCGCCGGGGTTCTCTCGGCCCAAGTGGGACCGGGCTGGGCTGTTGGGCAAAACCCCGCTCTGGGGGCCGTTCTGGGAGAACCCCGATCTGACCGGCGAACAGCGCGACACCGTGCTGGCGGCGCAGGCCAAGGCCATGGCGGCGCTTGCCGCTCTGGAAGGGGGGCTCGACTACGGGTTGATCCACGCCGACGCGATCACCGAGAATATCATGGTCGACGGCGACCGGCTGGTGTTGATCGACTTTGACGACGGCGGCTGGGGCTTTCGCGATTTCGAGCTGGCGACGGTGCTGATGCGGCAACTGGACCGGCCCGACTATCCCGCCCTGCGCACCGCGCTGATCGACGGCTATGCCGCGCGCCGCCGGGTTGACGGGCGGGTGCTGGACCTGATGCTGCTGTTGCGCGCGCTCACCTATCTGGGCTGGATCATTCCGCGCCTGTCCGAGCCGGGCGGGGCGGAACGCTCGGCCCGCGCGGTAGCGACGGCGCTGCCGCTGGCACAAGCATATCTGAGAGGACATGATGGCTGATCGTACCATTCTCGTCGTTGGCACCTACGACACCAAACAGGATGAGCTGGGCTATATCGCCGAGGTGATCCGCGCGCAGGGCGGGGGCGTCGTGACGATGGATGTCTCGGTGCTGGGCGACCCTGCAGGGCCGGTGGATTACAGCAAGCATCAGGTGGCCGAAGCGGGCGGCGCGTCGATTGCCGAGGCGATCGCGGGCGAGGATGAGAACCTCGCGATGCAGATCATGGCGTGCGGATCGGCGGCGCTGGCGGCGCGGCTTTGCGCCGGAGGGGTGTTTGACGGGGTCGTGGTGCTAGGCGGCTCGATGGGCACCGATCTGGCGCTGGACCTGTGCGCGGCGCTGCCGCTGGGCGTGCCGAAATACATCGTCTCGACCGTCAGCTTCTCACCGATGATCCCGCCGCACCGACTGGCGGCGGATGTGCAGATGATCCTGTGGGCGGGGGGGCTTTACGGGTTGAACTCGGTCTGCAAAGCCTCGCTGTCACAGGCGGCAGGGGCAGTGCTGGGCGCGGCGCGTGCGGTGGAAAAGCCGAACCGGGACCGCCCGTTGATCGGCATGACATCCTTCGGCAAGACGGTGCTGCGCTATATGGTGACGCTGAAACCGGCGCTTGAGGCGCGCGGGTTCGAGGTGGCGGTGTTCCATGCCACCGGTATGGGCGGACGGGCGTTCGAGGCGCTGGCGGCAGAAGGGGCTTTCGCCGCCGTGCTGGACTTCGCGCCGCAGGAGGTTGGAAACCATCTGCACGGCTCGGCGATCAGCGCGGGGCCGGACCGGCTGACAGCGGCGGGCAAGGCAGGCGTGCCGCAGATCGTGTCCATCGGTTGCTATGATCTGGTGGATCTGGTCGGCTGGCACGAACTCCCGGCGGCGCTGCAGGACCGCCCGGTTCATGCGCATAACCGGCTGATTACCTCGGTGGTGATGACGGCCGAGGAGCGGGTGGCCATGGCGCAGGCGCTCTGTGCAAAACTGGCCGAGGCGACGGGGCCGGTGGTATTTTTGCTGCCAACACAGGGCGGAAACGAATGGGACCGCGCGGGCGGGCCGCTGTCCGACCCCGAGGCACTGGCAGCTTTTGTGGCTGCCATGCGCGACCACTGCCCGGCGAATGTGACGTTGATCGAACTCGATGCGCATATCAACGATCCGGCGTTTTCGGAGGCGGCGCTGCGCGTCGTGGACGGATGGCTCGGTGCGGGTGATCTGACGCTCTGAGGGATCAGGCGGAGCGCGCGGGCAGGCCCGCGCGCGTTGCTTTGAGTGCGATCAGGGGGCCTCGGCCCCCCTCTTCGGCTAAAGCCGAATTCACCCCCGAGGATATTTTCGGACAGATGATGAGGCTGTGCCCGGCGCCGAGATCAGCCGCCGATGCGCAGGATCTCGTTGCGGCCGTTCTTGACGTAGCGCAGTTCGGCCTCACCGATGGCGGCGACCTGACCGCCGTCGAGCCGGTCGCCGACGGCAACGCGGACAACGCGGCCGTTGGACATGCGCACCAGCGCGCGGCGGCTTTGCGGCGTGCCGAACACACCGATCAGATTGACGCGGTTGAGGCGGATGGCATCAGTTTCGGTAGCCTGTCGGGCGACCGAAGCCGAGCTGGGGATGACCGGATCACGGGCCGAACTGGCGGTTTCACCGGCGCCTGTTTCGACGACCTCAGGGGCGCGCGGCGCAGCGGCAGCGGCGGCGAGCAGGGCGCGGGCGCGCTCGGTGATGTCATCGGGGCGCGCGCCGGGGACGGGCGATTGCGCGACGGCTTCGGCGGTGGCCCCGGCCAGATCGACCTGGGGTTCAGGCGCGGCTTCGGGCACCAGATCGGTGGGGCGGCGCTGCGGGCGCAGGGCCGCCAGCGTCACGCCGCCAGGCGACGCGGCATCCAGCGCGGTGACATCGCTGGCGGTTTCGGTGCGCGTGGCGGCTTCAGGGGCGGTGCCCTGCGCGGTTTCGATCGTCGCGGCGGCGGCGGGCGCAAGGGCAGCGGTGTCGGTCGTCGCCTCAGGCCGCGCGGGGGGGGCGAGCAGGGTCTGGTCGTCGGCGGCAGGCGTTTCCGGTGCCTGTTGTGCGCCCAGAGCGCGGACGCGCTCGCTGCGCGGACGCGGGCGGGCGTCGGCGAGCGCTGGGTCGGCGCGGGGCGTGTCGTCATAGACGACCTCGGCGCCGGGGGCTTCTGCCGCCGGGGCATCGGTGGCGGGCGCGCCAGCGGCGGGTTCTGCCGGGGTCGGCGTAATCTCGTCGATCGCTGCGTCAACGGCTTCGGCAATGGCGCTCTCGATCGCGGCTGCGACCGGCTCGGTGGCGGGCTCTGGCGTGGCCACCGGGGCGGCAGCCGCTTCTGCTGCCGGGGCGGGCTCGATGACGGTGTCGCGCGGGGCAGGCACGGCGTCAGGTCGGCCTGCAAACACGGTGACACCCGACGGGGTCAGCGCGCCTTCGGGCGTCGCTTCGACAAGGCCGCGCTCGTCAAAGTTGAACTGCGTACCAAAGGGCGGTGGCGGGGGCGGCGAGGCAAAGGCGACCTCGGCCGCAGGCGGAACGGTGATCCCGCGCGGCAGGGACAGGCGTTGCACCGGCGTCGCTGTGGTGGCGACCTGCGGGGTGTCCGAGCTTTGCTCGGCGGCGATCTGCGGCGACCCCTGTGCGTTGGTGGCGTCGGCGGACGGCGGGCTGTCGGTGGCGGCAATCGCTGCGGGTTCCGAAGCGTTCTCAACCGCTTGCCCCAGCGTTTCGGTCGGCAGAGTTTCGTCCAGCGCCTCAGCAACCAGCGACTCCAACAGGGCAGCCGGGTCGGTCGACGCTGGCGTCTCTGGCATCCCCGAGGTGTCGGGCAGCGCGTTGTCGGATTCGGCCGGTGCGGCGGTATCGGGCAGTGCCGCCGGGGCGGTCACACCGGTGTCGGCAGTGGCGACCTGCGTTGGGGCTTCGATGCCGGGCAGCGGTTCAGTGGTGACGGCAGCCGGTTCGCCGGCCAGTTGCGAGGTCGAGTCCGACCCGTTGAAATACAGCGCCCAGACGGCCACCGCGACCAGCAGCAGCAACAGGCCGCCGGCGGCCATTAGGCCGCGCTGGGCAAGGCCAGCGCCGGAGGGCTGCATGCCGCGCGCGCCGAAAATCGTCATGGCTTCGGCTTCGCGCACCTTGTCGCGTTCGTTTGCGGGTGGGCGCGAGGCGGGAACGATCGGTTCGGGCAGCGCGGAGGCGGCGCTGCGGCTTGCCGGTGCCTCGGGCTTGTCGGTGGCAGCGTCGGCTTTACGGCTGGTGCCGATCCGGGCCATGGCCTGCTGCAGGCCTGTGCGCGCGTTGCCCAACAAGCGTTGCGCAGGACCGGGGGTTGCGGTGCTGCTTGCAAGCACGGCCAGACGGCCCCCCGGCGGTGTGGCGGGCGGTGGCGTCGGGGTGTTGGTGGTGACAACGGGCGTCGCACGGCGGCTGGCAAAGGCGACGGGTGCGGCATCGGCACTGTCGGGCACCGGGCGCGGCGCCGTGGGAGGCGGGGCTTTCACCGCCGCAACCGGCGGCACGGTCGGCGCCGGGGTGAGCGTTGGTGCGGGGCGCGGGGCGGCGGCGGCATCCTTGGCGGGCGCTGTGCTGCCGAAGGGATTTGCCGGGGGCTCTGCCTTGGCCTGTTCGCGGCGCAGGCGGGTGCCCATGCGGCGCACGAGGTTGCCGACCTTGGACTTAGCCTCGCCGACACCGGCGCTCAGATCGGGTTTGCTGCGGGTGGCTGGGGCGGCAGACGGTGCCGCCGGGGCGGTTTGCGACGTTGGCGCATCAACGCTGGTGGGCGCGGGCTTTGCGGGATCGGGCTTTGGTGCCTCGGCTTTCGTCGCGGCGGTTTTAGCCGCAGAGACCGGTGGTGTCGCCGGCGAGGCCGGGGCGGGGCGCTGGGTGCTTGCCACAGGCGCGGTTGGCGCAGGGGCCGGTGGCGACTTTGGCGCAGCCTTCGCGGGCTCGACCGGCGCGCTGGGGGCTGCAACGGGGGCTTCGGGCTTGCGCGCGGGCTTCAGCAACCGGATCGCTTCCGCATCGGGCTGCACATGCGCGCCTGCGGGCAGAAGCGATGGGGCAACCATGGTTTCGCCAAAGAATGGCTCACCCAGAAACTGTCCGCCCTCAGGCAGAGCGACAAAGGCCACGGGGTTGAACCCGTAGCCTTCGGCAAATGTCTCGGCTTCGATCAGGGTCTCGCGGGCGCAGATCACCACAAGGGCAGTGTCGTCCTCGACCGACCAATCGTAAGCCAGTTCATCGACTTTGTAGGGCGTGAGCCGTTCGATTTCGGCTTCGATCTGATAGCGCCGTGCTTCATCCGTCGGGCCGGGGGCCGAAACGGCCTCGTAGCGGACCTCGGAATCCGGGATCACCAGCTTGGTGCGGACGTTTCCGGGCTCGATCTTCTCGGCCACGGCGACCAGGGCCGCGCAGCCGGCGGCGATGTCATCGCTGTCAAAGGAAACCGAGCCGACCGGCGACCAACCACCGGGGACACGATGCAACAGCTCGGCGCTGTCGTTCGACAGCTTCAGGGCAAAATTCGGTTTCATACGGCGCGTTTATCACAGCCTTTAGGGATGAGCCGAGTCACCGACTCGTGCTCAACTTTTCCTATAGCAGGATTCCGCCGATGAATACAAAAAGCCCGGCAGTGATGCTGCCGGGCCACATTTTGTACCAGTCTGTGATCAGGCAGAGGCTTTGGCCAGCGCCTGTTCCAGATCGGCAATGATATCCTCGGGGTTCTCGATGCCGATGGACAAACGGACCACATTCGGCGCGGCCCCGGCGGCGACCTGCTGCTCGGGCGTCAGCTGGCGGTGCGTGGTGCTGGCCGAGTGGATGACCAGACTGCGCGCATCGCCAAGGTTGGCGACATGGCTGAACAATTCCAGCGAATCGACCAGCTTGACGCAGGCGTCATAGCCACCCTTGAGCGCGATGGTGAACAGCGCTCCGGCCCCTTTGGGCAGCAGGCGCTCGGCGCGGGCCTTGTAGGGCGATGAGTCGAGACCCGGATAGGTTACAGCCTCGACCGCCGGGTGCTTTTCAAGCCAGGCGGCGACCTTGCCGGCGTTGGCCACGTGCTTTTCCATGCGCAGGCTCAGCGTTTCCACGCCCATCAGCGTGTAATGCGCGGCTTGCGGGTTCATCGTCATGCCCAGATCGCGCAGGCCGATGGCGATGGAGAAGAACGTATAGGCCAGCGAGCCGAAGGTCTCATGGAACTTGAGGCCGTGATAGGCGGGCTCGGGCGCGCTGAGTGAGGGGAACTTGTCGTTCTGCGACCAGTCGAATTTGCCCGAATCGATGATCGCGCCGCCGGTGACCGTGCCGTTGCCGGTCAGGTATTTGGTGGTCGAATGCACGACCAGCGTCGCCCCCATGGCGATGGGGTTACACAGGTAGGGCGTGGCAGTGGTGTTGTCGACGACCAGCGGGATGCCGTGCTTGTCGGCAATCGCGGCCAGCGCCGGGATGTCGGTGACATAGCCGCCGGGGTTGGCGATGGTCTCGCAGAAGATGGCGCGCGTGTTCTCGTCAATCGCGGCTTCGACAGCGGCCAGATCGTCGGTGTCGACGAAATTGGTCGACCAGCCGAAGCGTTTGAACACCTGCGTGAACTGGGTGATCGTGCCGCCGTAGAGACGGGTCGAGGAGACGATGTTCTTGCCCGGTCCCATCAGCGGATAGAGCGCCATCAGCTGCGCGGCATGGCCCGACGAAGTGCACACAGCCCCCGCGCCGCCTTCCAGCGCCGCCAGACGCTCGCCCAGAGCGGCAACGGTCGGGTTGGTCAGGCGCGAATAGATGTAGCCGACCTCTTGCAGGTTAAACAGTGCCGCGGCGTGATCCGCATCGCGGAATACATAGGCGGTGGTCTGGTAAATCGGCACCTGCCGCGCGCCGGTGGCCGGATCGGGCCGCGCGCCGGCGTGGATTTGCAGGGTGTCGAAGCCAAAGCTCTGGGTCATGAATGCCTCCCTCTGAAGTTGCCGCGACGCTAGTGCATTGGCGGGTCTCAGGCAACGGGCAGCGGCAATGCGGGACCGGGCGCGCCGCGAACAGACGTTCGCGGGCGGTCACGGCGGGTGGAACTTTGTCACGCTGCAATGGTCGGGTGGGGAACGATGAACGCGCCGCAATGCCCGGCTCGGCGCGGGCGTTCTTTCGCAGATAAAAATGACGCCCCGAAGCAGGGCTTCGAGGCGTCGGATCGTGCAAAGGTCTGGAACAGGATTTGGTACTGAAAGCCGGATAAACACGCCCGGGTATTGGAGGAAACAGGCACAGGCTCTGGTCGCTCAATGCCGATCAGATGCCCGTAGGTCGTGTGAGCGGGACGGCCGGTTCAAAGAAAAATCACGCGAGAGGGGATTTTCTCGTCGGTCGTGAAAAGCGGACAGAAAAAGGCCCCGGAGCGAACTCCGGGGCAAGGTTTGGGACAAGACACGCTGCGAGATCCAAGGCTGGCTGGGAACGAGGGAGAACCGAGCCGGACAAACCAGGGACTGCACGCGGGGTGCGGTCGCATCGTGCGTATGTGTCGCGCAGGAGTGGCGGAGGGTTCAAAGAAAACGGCGGGCGAGGGGCGGGGCGCGGCCCCCATCGAGGGGGCCGCGCCCCGCGCGGGTTGCCACCCGCACCCGCTCGGGAGGATTTTCCATCCTCCCGAACCCTCCTGGAGGATATTTAGGGACAGAAAATGCGGTTAACGAAGGGTTAATGCCCCTCGTTGCTCCGCATAGATCCTTGGGGGGGAGGTGGTCAGGCTAATGGGGGCAACGGCCCCTGTTCATCTGGCCACCGTGGCGATCAGCAGCCGCCCGAGCGCACCAGTCCGTAGCCGAAATCGGTGTTGCGCGTGCCGGGGCCCAGCGTTTCGACCGAGCCACGCAGCGCCGCGCGCACGGCCTCTGCCGATCCTGCGCCCTGTGCCATATGGCGGGCGGCCAGGGCGGTCACGATCGGCGCGGCAAAGGAGGTTCCGCTGACATAGCCTGCACCGCGGGTGCGGGCCGCGTAGACATCCACGCCGGGGGCGGCGAATTCCAGTTCTGCCCCGGTGTTTGCCATACGAAAGCGCCGCCGTGCCGCGTCGATGGCGGTGACGGCGATGACTTCGGGCGCGGCGGCGGGCCAGGCGACGACCGGGCGGCGCTCGTTGCCCGAGGCGGCGATCAGGATCGCGCCATGCGCCGCCGCAGCGGTGATGGCGCGCCCCAGCGCTTCATTCTGCGGGCCCGCCAGCGACAGGTTGATCAGCTGCACCCCGCGCCCGACCAGATGGTCGATGGCGGTGACGATACGCTCGACATTGGCCTCTTCGGTGCCGTCGCGGCTGGCAAAGACCGACACCGCATCCAGCCGGGCACCCTGCGCGAAGCCGGACAACAGCCCGGAGGGATCCTGACCGACCATCAGCACGGCGACAGCCGTGCCATGGTCCGCCTGCGGGATGTTGTGGCTGTCGACCAGCGTTTCATAGCGTACCGATGCACCGGACAGCGCCGGGTGATCGGGGTTCACCGGGCCGTCGATCATGCCGATGGTGACCGAGCCCGAGACCCGGCATCGCCCCGGCGCGGCGTCGCCGATCAGAGTCGGCGCATAGATCCGCGGGTTGCCGGTGGATTGCGCAAAACCAAAGATATGGTGCAGCGCCATCGAGGATTGCGGTGCCAAAGCGCGCAAGGCCGCGACCGTGCGGTCATAGGCATCCTGACTGGGGAAGATCGCAATGTGCTGCGTCTGACCCAAGGCGTCCAGCTCGCTGGAGCGGATCACCCGGCCGCCGCTCTCTTCGATCGCGCGCAGCACGGCCGCCGCTTCGGATTGCGGGCCGATCACGATCCACTCATAGCGTGCGCCCTCGGTGCGCTGCACGCGGATCGGGCGGCTGCTATGGCCGCCAACGGGTTCGCCGCCAAGGAAGTGATCCTCAACCTCATACCCGGTCGGCGGATACTCGGAGATTTGTGCGCGCACGGCCGAGGCGTTTGCCATCAGCATCAGCACCACCGAGACGAGCGCGGTCAGTGAAGGTCGGCCCCGTCGGGCGCTGTCACGGTTCGACATTCTCCACACTCTCCACAATCTGAGGGGCGCGGCGCAGCGCGGCTGCCGCTGCCGTCAGGTCACCGCCATCGACGACATCCAGCCGGTAAAGGCCCAGCGCCGAAGGACCGGCGACGATTTCCAGATCCTGCCCGACCAGCAGCATGCGGATCGTTTCTTCGGTTGCATCGGGGGCAAAGCTGACCACCAGCGCACCGGGCATATCTGCACTGGCCAGGGCATAGCGCGTCTCGCTCTCGCCGGTATCGCGCTGATAGAAGGTCTGCGCCAGCAGGCCGACGACGGCCACCGCCGCCACCGCCTGCCACATCCAGCTGCGCGAGGGGGCGCGGGTCGGGACCGTTGCCTCGCTCTCGCGGCCCACATCACGCATCAGCCGGGCCAGACCGAACGCGCCGGGGCTGCGGATCTCTTCGGCCTGCATTTCGCTGCGGATGGCGGCCAGCGCGTCATGCTCGGCGGCGAGCAGCGCATCCTCGGCCATCAGCGACTCGATCTCGGCCTTGTCGGCTTCCGACAGCGTGCCGTTGATCAGGAAGGGCAGGTCCAGCGCGATCTCTTCGGGGGAACGGGTCATGCCACGGCCCTCCCTTTGATGCGGCCCGACAGGCAATGCAGCAGCAGTTTCTTGGCGTGGTGCAGGCGTGACTTGATGGTGCCCTCGGGCACGCCTGCGATCTCGGCGATCTCGGCGCAGGTCATGTCCTCGTAGAACGCCAGCGAAATGGCGCTGCGGTGCTCGTCTTTCAGCGTGCCCATGCAGACACGCAGATGCTCGGCCTCTTGTCGCGCGGCATAGCCGGCGTCAGCGGCCTCGGCCACGTCGCCGGTTTCGGGCACTTCGTCGGTCACGGTGACGCGCGCACGCTTGCGGTGCACGTCGATGACCTTGCGATAGGCAATTCCGAATATCCAGGTTCGCACTTGGCTTCTCCCCTCGAAGCTGGCGGCAACCCGCCAGATGTCCATGAAGACTTCGTGGAGTATGTCGGATGCTTCGTGCGGATCGTTCAATCGCGAGACGATAAACTTGTAAACCGGCCGCTCATAGGCGCGATACAGCGCAGCAAGGGCTTCCTTGTCCCCCTTGCCGACTTGCTGAACCAGGAAATGATGGTTCTCGGTCATGTCCAAACGCGCCTTGTTCAATGCGCCGGACGCTACACCATGGATATCGCTGAGGGAAGCACCCGCACCCGTCAGCCGGGGGCAAAGCTGAGGGAAACCTGACCAAAGCTGCCAAAATCGGCATCGAACCGGCTGCCCGGGGGTGCCTCGACCGGACGCACGAACGACCCCGAGAGCACGACGTCGCCCGCCGCAAGCCCCTGACCGTACTGCGCGAGTCGCCGGACCAGCCAGACGATCCCCGTTGCGGGATCGTCCAGCACCCCCGCGCCCAGCCCGGTTTCCTCGACCACGCCATCGCGTTTCAGGATGGCCCCGGCCCAACGCAGATCCGTGCTGCGCGGGTCGTGGCGTTGCGGGCCCAGCACGATGCCCGCGTTCGCGGCATTGTCGGCGATGGTGTCGGTCACCTTGCGCAGTGCGCCGGTTTCAGGGTCGGCGCGCAGGATGCGGGTGTCCAGGATCTCCAGCGCCGGGGCGACATAGTCGGTCGCTTCCAGCACCTGATCGCGGGTCACATCGGCCCCGGCCAGCGGCGCACGCAGGATGAAGGCGATCTCGGCCTCGATCCGTGGCTGGATGAAGCGCCCTTTGGGCACCTCGGCCCCGTCGGCAAAGAGCATATCATCGAACAGCACACCCGAATCCGGCGTGTCGATCTTCAGCGCATCCTGCATGGCGCGGCTGGTCAGGCCGATTTTCCAGCCGATCACCCGGCGTCCGGCGGCGCGCTTGTGCGCCACCAGCGCGGCCTGCACGGCATAGGCATCATCCAGCCCCATACCGGGATGCGCGCGTGACAGCAGGCCGATCTGTGACCCGCTCTGTTCAGCCGCAAACAGCGCGGCGGCGGCGGCCTTGTGCTGGTCCGGCGTCATTCGTCCACCACGCCGTTGCGCAGCGTGCCGATGCCCGCGACCTCAACCTCGACGACATCGCCGGGCACCAGATATTTCGGCGGATCGAACCGCGCGCCCGCGCCGGTCGGCGTGCCGGTGACGATCATGTCGCCGGGCATCAGCGTGGTGAAGGTGCTGATATAGGCGATTTCCTCGCGGATAGAGAACATCATCCGCGCCAGCACATCCTCTTGCCGGACCTCGCCATTCACCCGCGTGACAAGCCGCGCGCCGTCCAGCTGTGCGGCGTCCTCGAAGGCCACCATCCACGGCCCGATCGCGCCCGAGGCATCCCAGTTCTTGCCCTGCGTCACGTTGAACTTCGCGTGCCGCACCCAGTCGCGGATCGTGCCCTCGTTGCACAGGCTCAGGCCGGCGATGTGGTCATAGGCATCGGCCGCCGCAATCCGCCGCCCGCCCTTGCCGATCACCACGACCACCTCACCCTCGTAATCCAGCGTGTGGTTCTCCGGCGGGCGCACCAAAGGCCGCCCGTGGCCGGTAAAGCTCCGCGCAAAGCGCGGGAAGAGTGACATGTATTTGGGCTGCGCGCTGCCATCCTTGTACTCGGCGTTGCGGTCGGGGAAATTCACGCCCACGCACAGGATCTTCTCGGGGTCTGGCACCGGGATCTCCCAGTCGAACGACCCGTCCGCATGCGTCGCCGTACGCCCCTCGGCCGCCGCAGCCAGTGCGCCCAACCCGTCCGCCGCGATCACATCGCGCAGCGTTCGCCACTGCGCAAACTCCCCCGACAGCGCCATCACGCCGCCCTCGACCACCACCCCGTACAGCTGCTGGCCCTCAGCCCGGATCGTCGCATACCGCGTTCTCGTCATCATCTGTCCTCAAATATCCACGGGGGGTGTCCAGAGGGGGGAGCGTGCTCCCCCCTTGGGCGAGGGGGTGCGGGGGGCGAGCAGCCCCCCGCCTCACCCCGTCACGGTGCAATGATCGGCTGCGCTTTCAACGTTGACGCCACCAACTCAGCCCCCTCGAAAACCGACCCCTCTTCGAACCACGAGCGCGGTGCAGGCGCCCCCCACAGGGTCTGGCGCTGCGGGTCTTTCAGATCCCAGCGGATCGGTTCCAGATCGGGGTCTACGGTCATGTAGTCCGAGCAATAGATCTCGATCCGATGCCCGTCAGGGTCGCGGACATAAAGGAAAAACGCGTTGGAAATCCCGTGCCGCCCCGGCCCGCGCTCGATATTGGGCAGGTAGCCGGTGGTCGACATCAGATCGAGCAGGTCGATGATGTTCAACGGCGTCGGCACCCAGAAGGCCGTGTGATGCAGCCGCGGGCCGGTGCCGTTGGTAAAGGCCACGTCATGCACGCCGCCCTTGCGGTGCAGCCACGCCGCCCAGACTTTCCCGCTCTCGCTGTCCTCGGTGTATTCGGTCACCCGGAAGCCGATCGAATTATAGAACGCGACCGACGCATCGACGTCCGACGAGAACATGTTGAAATGGTCGATCCTGAGCGGCTTCACGCCCCGGTACAGCTTGTATTGCTGATGAATCGGCGCCAACCGGTCCATGCGGCAGTAAAATTCCAGCGGAATGCCAAAGGGATCGCGGGTGCGGAACGCCCGGCCGATGAACGGCCGCTTCACCCATTCGACCGGCAGGTCTTGTGCTGCGAACCACGCGGCGGCCTTGTCCAGCTCCTCCTCGTCGAACACCTTGAAACCCAACCCGCCGACCGAGGCTTCCTCGGCCTTCAGCAGCGCGATGCAATGATGCCCACGTTCCTCCATCGCCCGAAGATAGATGATCGAGTCATCTTCATCCGTGACCTGCAGGCCCAGCGTATCGACATAAAACGCGCGCGAAGCGGCAAGATCGGTCACGCGGTATTCGACATGGCTGAGCCGGACGATGTTGAACGGCGGGTACAGGTTCGGTGCCGGAATGGGCATGGCGGTTCCTCTCGGACGAAAAACTAGGGGGGAGGCGAGGGCTTACGCCCCCAGCCGCTGGATCTTGTGCTGGCCCAGCGCAAAGGCGGTGTTCTTGGTTTCCATGTAGAAATCGAACGACCAGTCGCCGCCATCGCGGCCCACGCCGCTGGCCTTGACCCCGCCAAAGGGCGACGGCAGGTGGCGCACGTTGTCGCTGTTGACCCAGATCATCCCGGCCTCCAGCGCCTCCGAGAACCGCAGCGCGCGGGTCAGATCATTGGTCCACAGATAGCCAGTCAGCCCGTATGCCACCCCATTGGCGATGCGCAGCGCCTCGTCCTCATCCTTGAAGGTGATCGAGGTCAGGAAGGGCCCGAACACCTCCTCCTGCGCGATGCGCATGTCGGGCGTGGCACCGGTGAACAGGGTCGGCGTGACGAACCAGCCTTTGTCGCCCAGCCGCTCGCCCCCGGCGCGGCAGACAGCACCCTCGTCCTTGCCGATGCCGACATAGGACATGACCTTGTCAAAGTGGGTCTTGTGAATCAGCGGCCCGACCTCGGTTGCCGGGTCCAGCGGATGCCCGACCTTGATGCGCTTGATGCGCGCGGCCAGCTTTTCGTGGAACTCTTCGGCAATCGACTCCTGCACCAGCAGACGCGAAGACGAGGTGCAACGCTCGCCGTTGAGCGAGTAGATCATGAAGATCACCGCATCCAGCGCGCGCTCCAGATCGGCGTCTTCAAACACGATCACCGGGTTCTTCCCGCCCAGCTCGAAATGCACACGCTTCAGGGTGTCAGCACCCTGTTTCATGATCATCGAGCCGGTCTTCGACTCGCCGACAAAGGCGATCGCCTTGATGTCGGGATGTTCGGTCAGGGCTTTGCCCGCATCCTCGCCAAAGCCGTTGACGAGGTTCAGCACCCCATCCGGCAGACCGGCATCGCGGCAGATCTCGGCCAGCAGTCGCGCGGTCAGCGGGCTGAACTCGGCGGGCTTGTGTACCACCGTGCAGCCCGAGGCCAGCGCCGGCGCGATTTTCCAGGTCGACAGCATGAAGGGCGTGTTCCACGGCGTGATGACGCCGACCGGCCCGATGGGATTGCGACTGGTCATGTTCAGCTGACCGGGGGCCTGCAGCGTCTGGCCGTCCCGGGCGCCGGGCGCCATGTCGGCGAAATAGCGAAAGTTTTCGGCGGCGCGCAGCGCGGCCTTGGACATGAAACGCCAGGCCTGACCGGTGTCCCAGCATTCGCACAGCGCGATTTCGTCAGCGCGGGCGACGATTGCATCCGCGATCTTGTGCAACAACGCCTTACGCTCTTTACCCGGCATCGCGGCCCATGCGGGGAAAGCGGCTTTCGCGGCCCTGGCGGCAGTGTCCACATCCGCGGCGGTCGAGCGCGAGACCGAGCAGATCAGCGAATTGTCCACCGGAGAATGGGTGTCAAAGCTGCCCCCCGAGCCGGGCACATCCTGTCCGTTGATCAGATTGACGATCCCGGCATCGCGGAACCGGGCGAGATGGCTGTCGAGCTGGGCGAGGCGGGTGGCGAGATCGGTCATGCTTGCATGTCTCCGGGCAGGAAGCGGCGGATGGAGCTGGTCTTGGGGCTGAGCGCGGGGTCGATGTCACGCATTTCCAGCGAGAGCATCAGCGAGTTGGCGGCGAGGTCGTCGGCGCAGAACGCCTCGGCAGCGGCAAAAACTGCGGCGGTGGCGCGGGCCTTGTCCTCAGGGCTGCGACCGCCCCGCAGACGGATGCCGATGTCGATGAAAGCGTGATCGGATTGGCCATCGGCGATCAGGACATGATCGGCGGCGAAGGCGCGCACCCGGATACCGGCAGGCGGGAAGACGCCGGTCTGCACCGCCGCATCCCGCACCACGCGCAGAAAGCCGGGCATATCGAGCCGCGCCTCCAGATTGCGCGAGTATTCGATCGAGATATGGGGCACGGTTCCTCCTCCGTTATTAATTGCTTTGTTAAGTTATTGCGCGCCCTCTGTCAAGCCTGCAGCAAAATGCTTGATTTGTTCAGCGCGATCCGCCAGAGCAGCGCCATGAGCAAGACGCCCCTGCGCCAGACCTCCCGTTCTCTGCCCATCGCGCTCTTGCGGGCGCGCGAAACCGTCATGGGTCCAGTGCGTGAAATGCTGTCCGCCAGCGGCGTGAACGAGCAGAAATGGCGCGTGCTGCGCGTGCTCGATGAATCAGGCCCGCTGGATCAGAGCCTGCTGGCAGAAAAAGCCTGCCTGCAACTGCCCTCGCTGACCCGGATTCTGAAGGCGATGGACGAACAGGCGCTGGTCACACGGGCCACGGATCCTGATGACAGACGCCGCTCGATCGTAACCCTGTCCGAGGCCGGACGACAGGTCATCGAAGACCATGTCGACGCCAACCGCGCGCTGTTTCAGCGTCTTGAAGCCGCCTTCGGTGCTGAGCGGATGGAAACTTTGCTCGACCTGCTGGAAGACCTCAACCGGACCGACCTCAAAGGGTGAGCAAGGGAAGGGCGGCGCTCGGCCCCATCGAGGGGTCTCGCGCCGCTCGGGGGCGCTGCCCCCGCCGGGCCGTTCCGGCCCGCCCCCGGGATATTTAGAGACAGAAAATGGGGGCGTTTACGTTTGGTTAACCGCCCCCATTTTCTGTCTTCAAATATCCTCGGGGGGTGAATTCGCTGAAAGCGAAGAGGGGGGCAGAAAGCCCCCTTAGAACGCACAGAAAGCAACGCGCGCGGGCGTGCCCGCGCGCTCCGCTGGAATCGTCAGGCAACTTTTTGCAAGGCCACTGTCGGCGTCACACCCAGCGCGTGGCACACGTCGCGGGTAAGGTGCGCGTGGTTCAGCGTGTAGAAATGGAGGGCATCCACGCCCTCGCCCAGCAGCGCGTCGCAAAGTTCGGTGCACAGCGCTGTTGCCAGAAGCTGCTCGCGCCCGTCGCGTGCCGCCTTCTCGAACGCGTCGTCCATCCAGCCCGGCACCGTTGCCCCGGTGGCCAGCGCAAAACGGCGGATGCCGTGCCAGTTCTCGATCGGGATGATCCCCGGCAGGATCTTGTCGCCATCGATCCCCGCCTTTTCCGCCTTGTCGCGAAAGCGCAGGAAGGTTTCCGCCTCAAAGAAGAACTGGGTGATCGCGCTATCCGCCCCCGCCTCGAACTTGCGCTTGAGCCAGGCGATATCCGCGTCGTCATTCCCGGCTTCGGGGTGGCGCTCGGGATACGCGCCGACACGCAGGGTGAAATCACCCTCGGCCTTCAGCGCCTCAATCAATTCCAGCGAGCTGGCGAACCCGTCCTCGCGCGGCTGGAACCGACCCTGACCCTTCGGCGGATCGCCGCGAAGCGCGACGATCTCGCTGACCCCCGCCGCCGCATAGGCCCGCGCGATCTCGAGCGTTTCGGCCCGCGAGGCGTCGACGCAGGTCAGATGCGCCGCCACGTTCAGCCCGAACGAGCGCCCGATGGTGGTGACCGCCTCATGCGTCAGCTGGCGCGTGGTGCCGCCCGCGCCATAGGTGACCGACACGAAGTCGGGGCGCAGCGGGGCCAGCATGCGCGTGGTCTCCCACAGCCGAAAGCTGGCATCCAGCGTTTTGGGCGGGAAGAACTCGAACGAAATGCGCGGTGCGGGCATGGCAAACTCCTGTGTTGCCCTCTTGTTGCATGCGCTCCATTGTGAGACAAATTCATTGTTTTCATCATCTCCATGAGGCTGAGCGCATAATGCATCTGGAATTCCGGCACCTGCGCACCATCCGCGCGATCCATCAGGCGGGCGGCGTCGGGCGCGCGGCCGATATCCTCAACATCACCCAATCGGCGCTCAGCCATCAACTCAAAGGCCTTGAAGAGCAGGCCGGGGTCGAGCTTTTTGTACGCCGGACCAAGCCCTTGCGCCTGTCCGCCGCCGGAATGAAGATGCTGCGGCTGGCCGAAGAAGTGTTGCCGCGGATCGAGGCGCTCGAGGAAGAATTCCGCGCGCTGATCTCGGGCAAGTCGGGCCGTCTGCACATCGCCATCGAGTGCCACGCCTGTTTCGAATGGCTGTTCCCGGTGCTCGAACGCTTCCGACATGCCTTTCCCGATGTGGATGTCGATATCCGCCCCGGCCTTGCCTTCTCGGCACTGCCCGCGCTGGCGCGCGAAGAGGTGGATGTGGTGATTTCGTCGGACCCGGAGTCGCTGGACGGCGTCACCTTTACCCCGCTCTTTGATTACGAGCCGCGTTTCATCGCAGCGTCCAGCCATCCGCTGGCGCAAAAGCCCTTTGTCGTGGCCGAGGATTTCCGCGACGAGGTGCTGATCACCTATCCGATGGACCGCACGCGGCTGGACATTTTCACCGGCCTGCTCAACCCCGCGCGTGTCGAACCGCGCCTTGTGCGTCCGGTCGAGCTGACGGCGGTGATCCTGTTGCTGGTTGCCTCGGGGCGGGGCGTGTCGGTGCTGCCCGACTGGGTGCTGCGCGAGGTCAAGCATTCGGCCGATTACGTGACCCTGCCGGTGACCGAGCACGGGCTGACCAAACGGCTCTACGCCGCCACCCGCGCCGATGAAGTGACCAAGCCCTATATGGCGCAATTCCTGCGGCTGGCGCGCACCGAGCCGGTCAAGCTGCAACGGGGGTGAGCGATGCGGATCGTCATTCTGACCGGCGCGGGGATCTCGGCGGAAAGCGGGCTGGGGACGTTTCGCGATGTCGACGGGCTGTGGACGCGTTATGATCTCAACGACGTCGCTACGCCCGAAGGGTTTGCACGCAACCCGCAGCTTGTGACGGATTTCTACAACGCCCGCCGCGCCAATTGCGCCGCCGCTGAGCCGAACGCAGCGCATGTCGCCTTGGCGAAGCTGGAAGCGGCGCTGCCAGGCGAGGTGCTGATCGTCACGCAGAATGTCGACGATCTGCACCAGCGCGCCGGGTCGCAAGCGGTCATCCAGATGCACGGCGCTCTGATGTCGGCGCTCTGCGCGGGCTGCGGGCACCGCTGGCCCGCGCCGCCACAGATGGCGTTGACGGACCTGTGCCCGGCCTGCGGAAAGGCCCGGACCCGGCCCGATGTCGTCTGGTTCGGCGAGATCCCCTACCACATGGACGCCATCGTTGACGCCGTCACCGGCTGCGAGATTTTCGCCGCTATCGGCACCTCGGGGCAGGTCTATCCCGCTGCCGGTCTGGCGGCTGAGGCCCGCCGGGCGGGGGCAAAGTGCGTTGAACTCAATCTTGAGCGCTCCGAGGTCTCAAGCGCCTTCCATGAGCGCCATTTCGGCCCGGCGACCCTTGTCGTGCCCGAGTGGGTGGATAGGCTGCTGGCTCAATCCTGAGCGAGGAACCTTTCCATGTCCACCGTCCCCCTGCTGACCGACGCCGACGCCAGCCCCGAGGCGCGCGCTGTCTTCGACGACATCCGCGCCAAACGCCACACTGACTACGTCAACAACTTCTGGCGCGCGCTGGCGCATGATCCGGCGCAGCTGTCGGCAACATGGGAGCGCCTGCAACAGGTGATGGGGCCGGGCGCGCTGGACCCGCTGGTCAAGGAGCTGATCTATGTCGCGGTCAGTGTGGCGAATGGCTGCAGCTATTGCGTTCATTCCCACACGGCAGCGGCCAAGGCCAAGGGCATGACCCCCGAAATGCATGGCGAACTGCTGTCCGTCATCGCCATGGCGTCGCAGACCAACGCCCTCGCCACCGCCCTGCAAGTCCCGACAGACGACCGCTTCACCGCCTGACGCGCGATCATCTGTCTCTAAATATCCACGGGGGGTTTCCAAAGGGGGGAGCGTGCTCTCCCCTTTGGGCAGGGGTGCGGGGGCGGCAGCCCCCGCCACCGACTCACACCGTCAGGATCGTGGACCCCGTCGTCTTGCGCGCTTCCAGCGCGCGGTGCGCGTCCTGCACCTGATCGAGCGGGAAGCGCTGGTCGATCTGGATCTTCACATCGCCTGCCAGCACCTTGCCAAACAGTTGTTTGGCCATCGCCTGACAATCCTCATGCCTGGCAATATGCACAAAGAGCGTCGGACGGGTGATCTGCAGCGAGCCTTTGGCGGCCAGTTTGCCCAGATCAAACGGCGGCACCGGGCCGGAGGCATTGCCGAACGAGATCATCATGCCCACCGGCCGCAGGCAGTCGAGCGAGCCTTCAAAGGTCGAGGCGCCGATGGAATCCATCACCACATCCACGCCGCGCCCGTCGGTCAGTTCGCGCACGCGCTTGGCGAAGTCCTCGGTGGTGTAGTTGATCGCGTGGGTCGCGCCATGCTCCAGTGCCATCTGGCATTTCGCGTCCGACCCGGCGGTGGCGATCAGCGTGATGCCTTCGCTCTTTGCCCATTGGCAGGCGATCAGCCCGACGCCCCCGGCGGCCGCGTGGAAGAGCACGGTGTCCCCGGCTTTCAGCGGCACGGTGCGGTGGAAAAGGTATTGCACGGTCATGCCCTTGAGCATCATCGCCGCCCCTTCCTCGAACGAGATGCCGTCGGGCAGCGGGCAGACCTGGGCTGCGGGCATCACGCGGGCTTCTGTATAGGCACCCGGCGGCTGGCAGGCATAGGCGGCGCGGTCGCCGGGTTTGAGATGGGTCACACCCTCACCAACCGCTTCAACCACGCCCGCCGCTTCCATCCCCAGCGCATGCGGCAACGCCATCTTGTAGAGGCCCGAGCGCTGGTAGCAGTCGATGAAATTGAGCCCGACGGCGTGGTGACGGATGCGGATTTCGCCTGGTCCCGGTTCGCCCACGGGGCGGTCGGTGACGGTCAGGACCTCGGGTCCGCCTTGCGTTTTGATGATGACGGTTTTGACCATGGTGCTCTCCCTGTGATGGGGGGAAGATGGTCTGGGCTACCGCTGGTGGCAAGGGGCAAGCCGGGGGGCTGCCGCCCCCCGGACCCCCTGCCCAGAGGAGGGGGCACGCCCCCTCCTCTGGACTCCTCCCGTGGATATTTGCGGACAGATGATGTCAGAGCGGCGCGCGTTTGAAGGTGCCGGTGGATTGGGCGATCAGGGTGCCGGTCTCGTTGCGCGCTTCGCCCTCAACAAAGACGGTCTTGAAGCCACCGCCCAGAATGCGGGCGGTGGCGGTGATTGTGCCCAGCGGCATCGGTGCGATGAAGTTGACTGTCATCGAGAGGGTGGAGAAAGGGATCTTGCCCCCCTCGCCACGCTCAAGGCTGGCCGTCGCCCCCATGGCCGTGTCGAGCACGGTCGAGATCAGCCCGCCGTGCATGTTGCCGTGCCGGTTGGTGTGGTCTTGCGTGACGCGCATCGACACCGCCGGGCGTTCGCCGCTGGTGTCAATGCGCAGGCCCAGCAGTTTCGCTGTGCCGGTGGCATCATGCCAGGGACCGCTCATGCACTCAGGCGCATGAAGCGGGCGAGGTGCCAGTCCTCATCGCCAAAGCGGTGATCGACGGCGATCAGACGGCGGGCGATCGGGGCCAGCGCGTATTCCTCGGTCATGGCGATGCCGCCGTGCATCTGGATCGCCTCTTCGGCGACCAGATGCGCGGTGCGGCCCACCAGGTTCTTGGCGGCGCTGACGTGGCGGTCGCGGGTCGGGCCGTGGTCATGCAGGTGACCGGCGAGGTTGATCACCGCCGAGCGTGCCATCTCGATCTCGATCGCGACATCGGCCATGCGGTGCTGCAGCGCCTGAAAGCTGCCAATAGGCCGGCCGAACTGGGTGCGGGTGCGCAGGTAGTCCAGCGTCATCGCCTTGGCGGTTTCCATCGCACCCAGTGCTTCGGCGCAGACCGCCAGCGTGGCGGCGGCGATGCGGGCGTCGAGTGTCTCGGCGCTGCCCAGTTTCTCGGCCTTCGCGCGGTCGAAGGTGATCTCGCTGATCGAGCCGCCCATCAGCGCGGGTGTGGTGTGCAGCGTCACGCCCGGGTCCGCCGGATCGACGGCGAACAGGCAGGGTTTGGCGTCTTCCAGCGCCGTGACCAACAGCAGATCACAGCCCTCGGCATTAGTGACAAAGCTTTTGCGTCCGCTGATCGTGCCGCCGTCCATGCTGGTGGTGATCGGCCCGGTATCATAGCGCAGCCCCGGCTCGGCATAGGCCAGCGCCGGTTTCAGCGCGCCGCTGATCACCGCCTCGACCCGTTCGGACTGGCCGCAATCGGCCAGCAAGCCGCCTGCCAGTCCGGCCTCGATCACCGGGGCGGTGGCACCGGCGCGGCCCAGTTCCTCGAACACCACGGCGATGTCGAAGCCGTTGCCGCCAAAGCCGCCCTCTTCCTCGGTAAACAGCGCGCCCAGCACGCCCAGATCTGCCAGTGCTGCCCAGTCAGCCCCGCGCGTCAGCGTGCGGCGCAGCGAGTCGGCGAGCATCGTGCGCTCTTCGGTATGTTTGAAATCCATGGTCGTTTTCCTCAGAGCCCGAGAATTGCTTTGGTGATGATGCCGCGCTGCACCTCGTTCGAGCCGCCGTAGATCGAGATCTTGCGGTTGTTGAGATACGTGTTCGTGGTGCGGGCGGCGTATTCAGGGCCCGGGTGGTAGAGGTTGGTGTCGTCCAGCCCCTCGGCCACGAAAGGCTGCGCCCAGGGGCCGATCGCCCGGCGGGCCAGATCGTTGATCTGCTGGCGCAGGATCGAGCCCTTGACCTTGAGCATCGAGCTTTCCGCCCCCGGTGCCTTGCCGCCATCCGCCGCTGCAACGACGCGCAGGTTGGTGGTGGCCATGGCCATCAGGTCGATCTCGATCCGGGCAAGGCGCGCGGCAAAGAGCGGGTCTTCGATCAGCGGGCGGCCGTTTTGCAGCTCACTATGCGCCATGCGCTTGAGGGCCTGCAGCCCGGCATTGGCAAAGCCGACGCCCGCGATGCCGGTCCGCTCATGCGTCAGCAGGTATTTGGCATAGGTCCAGCCCTTGTTCTCTTCGCCGACCAGATTCTCGACCGGGACTTTCACGTCGGTGAACCAGACCTCGTTCACCTCATGCACGCCGTCGATCAGGATGATCGGGCGGACCTCGATGCCGGGTGTGTCCATGTCGATCAACAGGAAGCTGATGCCCTGCTGGGCCTTGGCATCGGGGTCGGTGCGGACCAGACAGAAAATCATGTTGGCGAACTGACCCAGCGTGGTCCAGGTCTTCTGGCCGTTGACGATATAATGGTCGCCATCGCGCACGGCGCGGGTCTTGAGCGAGGCCAGATCCGAGCCAGCGCCCGGTTCGGAATAGCCCTGACACCACCAATCCTCACCCGACAGGATGCGGGGCAGGTAATAGTCCTGCTGTTCTTTCGAGCCAAAGGCCTGCAAGACCGGGGCCAGCATCGCCACGCCAAAGGGCACGATGCGCGGCGCATGGGCAAGCGCGCATTCTTCTTCGAAGATATGCTTCTGGACAGCGCTCCATTCCTGCCCGCCAAAGGCCTTGGGCCACGCCCCGGCCAGCCAGCCTTTTTCGTTGAGCCGCCCGTGCCAGAGGTCATATTCGGCCTTGGTCAGGGACTCGCCGTCGCCGACGTGACCGGCGATTTCCGCGGGCAACTGGTCGCGCAGAAAGTCGCGGACTTCTTCGCGAAAGGCGGTATCTTCTGCGGTGTAATTCAGGTCCATCGTCTTCAGTCCCTCAAAAGATTTCAAACAGGCCGGCAGCACCCGCGCCGCCGCCGATGCACATGGTCACCACGCCCCATTTCGCGCCCCGCCGCTTGCCTTCCAGCAGCACATGGCCCGCCATGCGCGCGCCTGACATTCCGTAGGGGTGGCCGATGGCGATGGAACCGCCGTTGACGTTGAACTTCTCGGGGTCGATGCCGAGCTGGTCGCGGCAATAGAGCGCCTGACTGGCGAAGGCCTCGTTCAGCTCCCACAGGTCGATGTCATCGACGATCAGGCCCGCGCGGTCCAGAAGGCGCGGCACGGCATAGATCGGGCCGATGCCCATCTCATCCGGCTCGCAGCCCGCGACGGCAAAGCCGCGGAACGCGCCCAGCGGTTCCAGCCCCAGCTGCGCCGCGTCTCCGGCGTCCATCAGGACCAGCGACGCCGCGCCGTCCGACAGTTGCGAGGCATTGCCGGCGGTGACGAAATTCCCCTCACCGCGCACCGGGGCGAGCGAGGCCAGCCCTTCAAGCGTGGTCGAGGGGCGGTTGCATTCGTCCTGCCGCAGGGTGACGGCCTTCTCGCTGATCTCGCCCGTCGCCTTGTCCTGAACGCCCATCATCACGTCCATCGGCACGATCTCGTCATCGAAGATCCCGTTGGCCTGCGCCGCCGCGATGCGCTGTTGCGAGCGCAGGGCGTATTCGTCCTGCGCCTCGCGGCTCACGCCATAACGCTGGGCGACGATGTCGGCGGTGTCGATCATCGGCAGGTACAGCTCGGGTTTGTTGGCCAGAATCCACGGCTCGGGCGTGTTTCGCGGCGAGGGTTGGTTCAGGCTGATGCTTTCCACCCCGCCGACCAGCATGGCCCGCGCGCTGTCTTGCGTGATCATCTGCGCGCCCATGGCGATGGCTTGCAACCCGCTGGCGCAAAAGCGGTTCACCGTGGTGCCCGCCACGCTGACCGGCAGACCGGCACGGATGACCACCTGACGGCCCATGTTGTTGCCGGTGACGTTTTCCGGGATCGCGCAGCCCCAGATCGAATCCTCGATCATTGCGGGGTCGATCCCCGCCCGCTCGACTGCGTGGCGGGCGGCATGGGCGGCGATGGTAACGCCGTGGGTCTTGTTGAACGCGCCGCGATAGGCTTTGCCGATGGCAGTGCGGGCGGTCGAAACGATGACAGCTTCTCTCATGGCCGGTTCCTTCAGTTCAGGCTGTTGAAATCGCGACCCTCGGCCACGAGCGTTTTGAGCAGATCGGCCGGTTGCCAGAAGAACGCGTCGTCCTTGGCGGCAGCCTCGATCGTGGCCAGCACATTCGCCAGCCCGATGTGATCGGCGTAATGCATCGGGCCACCGCGGAAGCGCGGGAAGCCGTAGCCATAAAGCTTGGTCACATCCACATCGAGCGGACGCAGGGCGATGCCCTCGCTGACCACCTTCGCGCCCTCGTTGATCATCGCGGCCATGTAGCGCTCGACGATCTCTTCGTCGGTAAAGTCGCGGGCGTTGATGCCCTTGGCCTTGCGCTCGGCGGCGATGATTTCTTCAACCTCGGGGTCGGGGCGGCCCTTGGGCGAGGCGTCATCATAGATGTAATGGCCATGCCCGGTTTTGCGACCCAGACGGCCCAGTTCATAGAGCTTGTCGCCCCAGTCGCCCCAGCGCTCGCCTTTCTGACGGGTGGGCAGCAGCCGTTTGCGGGTCAGATAGCCGATGTCGATGCCCGCCAGATCGGCCACGGCATACGGCCCCATCGCAAAGCCGAAATCGACCAGCGCCTTGTCCACCTGAAACGGCGAGGCGCCTTCCAGCACCATGATATCCGCCGCCGTGCGGTAGGTTTTCAGAATGCGGTTGCCGATGAACCCGTCGCAGACCCCGGCGCGCACCGGCACCTTTTTCAGCGCCTTGGCCAGCGCGAAGCCGGTGGCGACCACCTCGGGCGAGGTCTTGGCGGCCACGACGATTTCCAGGAGCCGCATCACATGCGCGGGCGAGAAGAAGTGCAGCCCGATCACATCCTGCGGGCGGCTGGTCATGGCAGCGATCTCGTCCACGTCCAGATAGCTGGTGTTCGAGGCCAGCACAGCACCCGGCTTGGCCACAGCGTCCAGCTTGGTGAACACGGCTTTCTTGACGTCCATCGATTCAAACACCGCTTCGATGATCACATCGGCGGTCGACAGGGCTTCATAGTCATCGGTCGTCACCAGCTTGTCGGCCAAAAGCTGATCGCGGCCCCCGGCGCTCAGCTTGCCACGTTTCACACTGTCGGCCAGCGTGCGGGCGATGCCGGTATGGGCTTTCTCGACCGCCTCGCCATCGCGCTCGATCAGCGTGACCTGCAGACCGTTGAGCAGACAGCTGACCGCGATCCCGCCGCCCATCGTGCCGCCGCCGATCACGCCGACATGGCGGATGCTGCGTGGGGTGACGCCCTTCAGCTCGGGCAGTTGTGCGGTTTTGCGTTCGGAAAAGAAGGCGTGGATCATCGCCTTGCGCTGCGGGGTGGCCATCATCTCAAGGAACACACCGCGTTCCATCAGCATCGCTTCATCGAACGGTTTGTCGGCTCCGGCGACAGCGACGTCGATGGCGCGCAGATGGCAGATATGGCCGGGATTGGCGCGTGCGACCTTCTTTTTCAGCGCGGCGAGCGAGTCGGCATCGGTCGGCGGCACCGACATTTCCGACAGGCGGCGCACCGGCAGGCCTTCGGCCAGCACTTTGCGGGCGAAGGCCATGCCAGCCTCGAACGGATCGGCGTTCGACAGCTCATCCGCGATACCCAGCGCGAAAGCATCCTCGGCGCTGACCTGCCGGGCCGAGGTGAAGATATCCGCCGCCGAGACAATGCCGACCAGACGCGGCAGGCGTTGCGTGCCGCCAGCGCCGGGGATCAGGCCCAGATTGACCTCGGGCAGACCCACCTTCGCGCCGCGCAGCATCACGCGGTAATGGCAGCCCAGTGCCACCTCGAACCCGCCGCCCAGCGCTGTGCCGTGGATCACGCAGACCACCGGCTTTTCTTGCGACTCGAGCGCCATGATCGCGTCGGGCAGGTAGGGCTCTTTCGGCGTCTTGCCAAATTCGGTGATATCCGCCCCGGCGATGAAGGTGCGGCCCTCGGCCATCAGCACGGCGACTTTCTCGGGGCCCTTGGCGAACGCCTCGGCCGCAGCGACCAGCCCCGCCCGCACCGCGTAGCTTGAGGCGTTGACCGGCGGGTTGTCGATGCGGATCACAGCGATCTCGCCGTGGGATTCATAGCGGACAGGATTGGTCATGACGGGTCCTCTCAGGTCTGTCGGACAGCCGCGCCCGGACCGGGCGTGGCAAATAACGCGCCGCCAATACGGCGGCAGGTGGTGGCGATATCCTCGCCGATGGCGTGGCGTGCGGTGGCGTCGATCTGCCCGGCCAATGTAATGGAAGACACGCCGTAGCGGGCGGTTCCTTGTGCATCGGTCACAATCGAGCCAACGACGTCCACGCCGATGTACAGCTCCCCCAGATCGACAGCGTAGCCCAAGCGCGCCGCTTCGGCCACGGAGTCGGCGTAGGAGTCGAAGCTGGGCGGCAATTGCCAGCGCAAGGCGGCGAAGGGCGCGCGCAGCGCGTCGCGCGTCAGGCCACGATGCGCGGCCAGCGCGCGGCCAACGCCGCCGGAATAGGCGGGCAGGCGTTTGCCCATCGGCAGGTCGACGCGGGTGGCGGCGGGGTCATAGGCACGCTCGATCAGCACGATGCGGTCGTCGCCGGTGATGTGCCAAAGGCACATCAGCGCGCTGTGCTGCAAGGACAGGCGTTCCAGCTCGGGCCGGATCATGTCGGCGGGGTTGGCGCCCAGCACGCCGACCGCCAACTCGACCAGACCCAGGCCGGGGCGATAGGTCTTGTCGCGCTCGTCGAAGACCAGCAGCCCCTCGGCCACCAGCGTGCGCAGAAGGTTGAAACAGGTCGAGCCATTCACCCCGGTCGCGCGCGCGATGACACTGACGCCTTCGGGCCGTCCACGCGCCGAAAGATAGCGCAGGATGCTCAGCGCGTGGACCAAGGCGCCCACGGGTCGGGTCTGGGTGATTTCGTCAGTCACCAGCGGCTATTCTCTCACAGGAATGGCATTCCGTATGCAGAATATCCCTAGCCAGCGCAGTCCGTGCTGTCCAGCGTCATATTACACTGGACCTTTGGTGACGTAGCGCTACGTATTTGTGAACGACCGGCCCCACGGCCGGGATGCCAGGGGGAGGCACCGTGCCGGACGACATCATAGGCTCTTTGTTGCAACGCACCGCAACGCAAGACCGCTCTGCCTTTCAGCAACTCTATTCCGAGACCGCGCCGAAACTTTCCGGCGTGCTGTTCCGTATCCTCGGCAATAGAACCGAGGTAGATGACGCCATGCAGGAAGTTTATATCCGCGTCTGGCAACGCGCAGCGCAGTACCGGCCAGACCGGGGGCAGGGGATCAGCTGGCTGATCGCCGTGACCCGCAATCATGCGCTGGACCGGCTGCGCGCCCGCCCCGAACGGGCAGGGATGCGGCAAGAGGTGGCGCGGGACGAAGACGGGCAAGACCCGCTCGATCGCATCGCCGACCCCACCGCCGGGGTCGAGGCCGGGCTGGTGGCCAAGGGCGAGGCGCGACGCGTCGTCAATTGCTTTGACGAGCTGGAAGAAGACCGTGCAGCCGCTGTCAAAGGCGCTTATGTTCAGGGCCTGTCGTATCAGGATCTGGCCGAGCGTCATGGCGTTCCCCTGAACACGATGCGGACCTGGCTGCGCCGGGGCCTGCTGCGGCTGCGGGAGTGCATGGACAGATGAGCGATACATTTGACGCAGGCGCCTGGCCGCCCGAAGATCACGACGACCTCACCGCCGCCGAATACGTGCTGGGCGTGCTGCCGCATCGCGAACGTCAGGCCGCCCAAGAGCGGGCTGAACTGGATGGCGGTTTCTCGCGCCGGGTCTCGCAATGGGAGGGACGGCTGGCCGTCCTGAATGCCGCCTATGAAGACGGGCCGGTGAATGCCGCCGTCTATCCGCGCATTGAGTCCGATCTGTTCGGCGCGCCACAGGCTGCCGCTGCACCCGCGCGCCGTGTCCCGGCGTGGCGCCTGTGGCTGTCGGGCGGGGTGGTCGCCGCGACCGTGGTGCTGGCCGTGATCTTCTGGCCGCAGACCGAGCCACCGCTCAGCGCTCAGCTGACCGGGGAGGCCGTCGCCTTCAACGCCAGCTTCGACGGCGCGGTCCTGCAGATCGCGCGGGCAGGGGATGCGGCTGACGCGGACCACGATTATGAGCTCTGGGCGATTGGTGCCGACGGCGTGCCGCGCTCGCTGGGTCTGCTGCGCGGCGAGAGCGCGCAGATTGCCGCGAGCGATCTGGAGCCGGGCGTAACGCTGGCGGTCAGTCTTGAGCCACTGGGCGGCGCGCCGGATGGGTCGCCGACAGGGCCGGTGCTGGCAGCCGCGGCGCTGGCGGTCAACTGAGCCAAGGCGGAGTGACTTGGGAAACGGCGTCGGGAAACCGGCGCCGTTTCGCGTTGCGGCGGTTGGCGGAAGGTGCGGTGAAACCGCACCCTACGGGCGCTTCACGCGCTGCCCTAAACGCCACCGTAGGGTGCGGTTTCACCGCACCGTTGCAGGCCTCCTGCCTCTCACGCGACCGTGATCGCCAAAAATCGCCGCGCTGAAACTTGCGCACGAATCCTCCCGTTTCTGGAGCATGGGCCAAACAGCCCGACCAACAGATCCAACGGGAGAACCACCATGAAAACCATCCTCGCCGCCGCTGCCCTTGCCGCCACTGCGCTGGGCTCGACCGTCGCCTTCGCCGCCAACCCCAATGTCGGCGGTGCCGCGATGTTCGAGAACCGCAACATCGTCGAGAACGCTGTGAACTCGGCTGACCACACCACGCTGGTCGCTGCCGTTCAGGCCGCCGGTCTGGTTGAAACGCTGCAGGGTGAGGGTCCTTTTACCGTCTTCGCCCCCACCAACGACGCTTTCGCGATGCTGCCCGCCGGTACCGTCGAGGATCTGCTCAAGCCCGAGAACCTCGAGACCCTGCAGACCATCCTGACCTGCCACGTCGTGCCGACCCGCGCGCTGTGGGGTGACATCAACGGCATGATCCGCGCCGATGGTGGCAGCCATGTGATCAACACCGTCGGTGGCTGCGAATTCACCGCGACCAACCGCAACGGCGTGATCACCATCGAAGACGGCCGGGGCACGCTGGCCCATGTGACCATCGCCGACGTGATGCAGTCCAATGGCGTGATCCACGTCATCGACCACGTCCTGCTGCCCGCCATGTAAACGACCCGGCGGAGGCTTCACGGCCCTGTGATCAAAGAAAAAATCAGAGCCTGAAACTTCCGCCCCCAGCCTTTCGTTCTTAACCCATAGGCCACCGAGCCTGATGACCACTAACAGGAGATCTACGATGAAAACCCTTTTTGCCGCTGCCGCCGTTGCGATGACCGCTCTGGGCTCGAGTGTTGCTTTCGCCGAAAACCCGATGGTGGGCGGCGCCGAGATGTTCGCCGACCGCAACATCGTCGAGAACGCCGTGAACTCGGCTGACCACACCACGCTGGTTGCCGCCGTGCAGGCCGCTGGTCTGGTTGACACGCTGTCGGGTGAAGGCCCGTTCACCGTGTTCGCGCCGACCAACGAAGCTTTCGCCATGCTGCCCGAGGGCACCGTCGAATCGCTTCTGCTGCCGGCCAACCTGAGCCAGCTGCAGCAGATCCTGACCTGCCACGTTGTCGCGGGTGACGTCATGAGCGGTGCGATCCGTTCGATGATCGAAAACGATGGCGGCAGCCACCCGTTCACCACCGTTGGCGGCTGTACCTTCACGCTGATCATGGACCCCAACAACACGATCCAGATCCGTGACGGCATGGGCAACATTGCCGACGTGACCATTGCCGACGTCGAGCAGTCGAACGGCGTGATCCACGTGATCGACCACGTCCTGATGCCGCAAATGTAAGCGGCCAAGGATACCCCGAAAGGGTTGGCTGCCTGTCCCCCAATCACAGGTGGTCGATCCCCGGCCCCGGCGCTCTGCGCCGGGGCTTTTTTATTGATCAGAAGTCCCGGCGCTCTGCGCCGGCATTTTTAATGATCACCAGCCCCGGTGCCGGGTGCCGGGGGGAACATCACTGAAAGGGAAAGATGGTGGGTAATGACGGGCTCGAACCGCCGACATTCTCGGTGTAAACGAGACGCTCTACCAACTGAGCTAATCACCCGCGCGGCTCTCTTAGCGCAAGCCGGGTGGGAATCGCAAGACGTGTTGTTGTTAAGTCTGCGTTAACTATCGGTATGCCAAAGTGCCGGTATGCGTCTTGCCCTTGCCCTTGTTGTCCTTCTTGCCGCCTGTGCCTCGCCTGACCGGGCGTTCTGGGGCAGCGAAGAACAGCGCATCACCATCGACGGGCGCGCCTATGCGGTCTTTGTCCGGCGCACGCCGGGCGAATCGCGCCCGCGTGTGCAGGTGATCCGTCTGGGCTATGCCCGTCGCCCCGAACATCCGGCGATCCTGATCGCCATGCGGCAGGCGGCGGAACAGGTCAGTGGTTGCCTGCTGATAGAAGGCAGCGCCGAAGGGGACAGCGGCGTGATGACCGCGCGGCTGGCCTGCGATGCGACAGGCTGAGCGTCACGTTCCTGCAGATACCTGCGGTCTATTTGCGCGAGATCAAGGAAAACTGCGGCTCGCTGGCCTAGTCTGCTGACTGAACGAGGTCAGGGGACAGCAAAATGCTCAGATTGATGATGCTCATCTACTCGATTGCGGGTGCCACCATGGCCGGGATCGGCGTCATCGTCGCAGTGACCCTGAATCTGTATGACTTCCAGTCGATCATCGTCGCTGCAGCGCTGGGCGCACTACTGGCCCTGCCAGTGTCCTGGCTGGTCGCCCGGAAGCTCGAAGGGATCTGAGCGAATACCGCAATAGCGCGGCCGCGCCAACCACATGGCCGTGCTTGGCGCCGGGGACCTGAGGAGGGGCCCCGGCGTTCTTATTTGGCGGCCCCCAGAAACACCCGCAACGACGCTTCGAAATCGCGCGGTTTCTCGGCATGCAGCCAATGGCCGGCGCCGGGAAGCTTGGCCATCCGCGCCTGCGGGAACAGCGCGCGGATCAGGGGGCGGGCCTCGGCCTGCACATAGTCACTGTCGCCGCCGGACAGGAAAAGCACCGGGCCTTCATAGGGGACAGGGTTCTGCAGATCCGGCCAGCCGGTGATCAGATCCATCTGCCGCTCAAGCGCGTCCAGATTGAGCCGCCAGCATGGCGGTTCGGCCTTGAGATCCAGAGACTGCAGCAAGAACGCCCGTACTGACGGGGTGTCGACCTCGGCACTCAGCCGCCTGTCGGCTTCGGCCCGGCTGTCCAGCCCGGTCAGATCCAGCCCTCGCATGGCGGCGATCAGGTGGTTCTGGCTGTGCGGGTAGCGCACCGGCGCGATGTCGGCCACCACCAGCCGGTTCACCAGTTCGGGCCGGGTCAGCGCCAGCAGCATCGACGCCTTGCCGCCCATCGAGTGACCGACGACATCCATCGCGTGGCCCTCGGCCTCGATCACCGCGGCCAGATCTCCGGCCATCGCGGCGTAGGTGTGGGTGTCGTCCCAGAAACTGCCCGCGTGGTTGCGCATGTCGACGGTGATGACCTCGCGGTCATTCGACATCCGCTTGGCGATCGCCCCCCAATTGCGGGCCGAGCCAAAAAGGCCGTGGACGATCATGAGAGGCGGCAGATCGCCGGGTGTGCCAAAACGGATCAAATTCAGCAGGGGCATGGGCACCTCACAGAGAGTCGCGTGTCACAGGCGCGCGCCGGGTCGCGCCGGGCAGGACGATAAGCGCCACCATCAGCGCCACGCACAGGAACAAAAACCACGAGCCCATGGTGGCCAGACTGACCCACTCATAGGTCCGCTGGCCGTCATAGAGCCACGTGCCGGTAATCGTGCCAAGGTTCTCGGCCAGCCAGACGCCCAGCGCTGACAGGAACAGGGACAGCAACATCGGCATCCACCAGCGCCGCCCGGTGAACGGGGTGAACCAGATCCGCGTTCGGGCGAACAGCGCCACGGTGGCGACGAACAGCGCCAGCCGGATATCGACGAAGAAATGCTGGGTGAAGAAGTTCATGTAGATCAGCGCGGCCAGCCCGATGGCGGCCCAACGCGGCGGGAAGGGGGCAAAGACCATCTCGAAGATGCGGATCATGCGCAGCACGCAAACCCCGACCGCGGCATACATCGCCCCGACGAACAGCGGCACATGCGCAATGGCAAAGACGCCTTCCTCAGGATAGGCCCAGTTGCCGGCGGCGGTGTTGTACCACTCCATCCCCAGCCCGAGCACCGAAAAGGCCACCAGCGCGGCGACCTCTTCGCGCGATTCCAGCCGGAACAGCAAGAACAACGCCTGTGCGCTCAGCGCCACCAGAAACAGCGCGTCATAGCGCGCCATCGGCCAGTCGTTGTTCCAGAACACGGTCGACAGGGCGATGGCAACCATCAGCACGCCACCAAAGAGCCCGGCCCACAGGTGCTTGAGCACGAACATGCCCGGCTCTTCGATGGCGGCAGGAAGCCGCGCGCGGACGAAATCGCCCATCGCGCGTTCCAGTTTCCGTGTGGCCTGACCGCCCAGGATCAGAGACCGGGGTAAAGCGGGAAGCGGTCACACAGGGCTTTGACCTTGGCGCGCACGGCTTCTTCCACCGCACCGTTGTCAGCCTCGCCATGCGCAGCCAGCCCGTCGACGACTTCGACGATCCAGTCGGCGATGTCGCGGAACTCGGCCTCGCCGAAGCCACGGGTGGTGCCCGCCGGGGTGCCCAGACGGATGCCCGAGGTCACGAACGGCTTTTCGGGGTCAAACGGCACGCCGTTCTTGTTGCAGGTGATATGCGCGCGACCCAAGGCAGCCTCGGTCGCCTTGCCGGTCACGCCTTTGGGGCGCAGGTCGGCAAGCATCAGGTGGTTGTCGGTCCCGCCCGAGACGATGTCGATGCCACCCTTCATCAGCTGGTCGGCCATCGCTTGCGCGTTCTTGACCACCTGCGCGGCGTAATCCTTGAACGAGGGGTCCAGCGCCTCGCCGAAGGCCACGGCCTTGGCGGCGATGACATGCATCAGCGGGCCGCCCTGCAGGCCGGGGAACACGGCCGAGTTCATCTTCTTGGCGATGGCCTCGTCATTGGTCAGGATCATCCCGCCGCGCGGACCGCGCAGGGATTTATGCGTGGTGGTGGTGACCACATGCGCATGCTCCAGCGGCGAGGGATGCACGCCACCGGCGACCAGACCGGCGATATGTGCCATGTCAACGTGCAGATAGGCGCCGACCTCATCCGCGATCTCGCGGAAGGCTTTCCAGTCCCAGGTCCGGCTATAGGCGGTGCCGCCGGCAAGGATCAGCTTGGGCTTGCATTCCAGCGCCTGCGCGCGGATGGCGTCCATGTCCAGAAGCTGATCCTGCGCGCGCACGCCGTAGGACACCACGTTGAACCACTTGCCCGACATGTTCACCGGCGAGCCATGCGTCAGGTGCCCGCCCGAGTTCAGGTCCAGCCCCATGAACGTGTCGCCCGGTTGCAGCAGAGCCAGGAATACGGCCTGGTTCATCTGGCTGCCCGAGTTGGGCTGCACGTTGGCATAGTTGCAGTTGAACAGCTGCTTGGCGCGCTCGATCGCCAGCTCTTCGGCGATATCGACGAACTGACAGCCGCCGTAATAGCGCTTGCCCGGATAGCCTTCGGCGTATTTGTTGGTCATGACCGAGCCCTGCGCCTGCATCACGGCCTTGGACACGATGTTTTCGCTGGCGATCAGCTCGATCTCGTCGCGCTGGCGACCCAGTTCGAGGTCGATGGCCCGGGCGATCTGCGGATCACGGGTGGCGAGGTCTTCGGTGAAGAAACCGTTCGAGGGGGTCATGCGCGTCTCCGGCGGTTGGACGGGTCGGGATGTCCGGTCTTTATCGCAGCGTGCGCTCTACGAAAAGCGATGAAAACGCCGCATCGGGCATCGGAAGCGAAATGCCCTTTCCGATTGCGAGCCCGGCGCGCATTTGCGAAACCTGTACCACGGAACGCGAAGGAGAGCGGACAGTGCCAGAGCAGCAGCATCCCCTGCGGGGAGCGATCGTCTTTCTGGCCAGCCAGACCGATGCCGCGCAGCAGGCGCGCGCCGAACTGGTCGCGCTTTACGGCGACGCGCCGCTGTCTCAGGCCGGGGTGATCGTCGCGCTGGGTGGCGACGGGTTCATGCTGGAAACCCTGCACGCGACGCAATCGCGCGACGTGCCGGTCTACGGGATGAACCGCGGCACGGTGGGGTTCCTGATGAACTCGTACACCACCGAGGATCTGCCTGAACGGCTGGCGGCAGCGCAGGAGACGGTGCTCAACCCGCTGGCGATGCGCGCGACGGATCGTAAGGGCCATGTCCACGAGGCGCTGGCGATCAACGAGGTCTCCCTGCTGCGCTCGGGACCGCAGGCGGTGCGGCTGCGGATCTCGGTCGACGGGCGCGTGCGGATGGAGGAACTGGTCTGCGACGGCGCGCTGGTCTCCACGCCTGCGGGCTCGACGGCGTATAACTATTCGGCTCACGGCCCGATCCTGCCGATCGAGGCGGATGTGCTGGCGCTGACCGCCATGGCCGCCTTCCGCCCCCGCCGCTGGCGCGGCGCTTTGTTGCCCAAGTCTGCCACCGTACGCTTTGATGTGCTCGACCCCGAGAAGCGCCCCGTGATGGCTGAAGGCGACGGACAATCGGTGCGCGATGTCGTCACCGTCGAGATTCGCTCGGAACCGGCCGTGCGCCACCGGCTGCTGTTCGATCCCGGGCACGGGTTGGAAGAACGCCTGATCCGCGAGCAGTTCTTCTAGGGGCTCCCGCCCGTCGCGACAGGATCAAAGATCCAGCCGCTCCCGTTGGGCCGGGCGCGCCGCTGACGCGGCGCGCAAAGGGGGGCTTTCCGCCCCCCTCTTCGGCTGACGCCGAATTCACCCCCCGAGGATATTTAAGGCATAAAGTTGTACGGTTAACGGAACGTTGCGCTCCAACTTTATGCTTCAAATATCCACGGGGGGTTTCCAAAGGGGGGCGCGTGCGTCCCCCTTTGGCGAGGGGGTGCGGGGGGCGAGCAGCCCCCCGCTTTCCCGCCGTCGCCGAAATTCGACACGGTCGGCGTCGCCTTTGGAAGCGACAGCGCCACCGCTTTGCGGTCCCGTCGCCGTCGGAGGCCCCGATGTTTGAACGTTCCATTCCCGAGTGGCTGCGCCACCCGCCCTCTGCTGCCGCCCACAAACCCGGCGCGCGGGCCTTTGCCACGCTCTCGGGCGTTGAGGCGATGATTCGCGGCAGTTTGCTCTCGGTGTTTCCGCTGGCGATGTATGCCGCCCTTGGCGATGCCGCCACGGTGTCGACCGTTTATTTCGCCGTCGGGCTGACCTCGCTCTGCGTGGGTCTGTTGTTGCCCTGGGTCAATCGGCTGATCCCGCGGCGCTGGCTCTATACGTTGGGTGCCAGCCTGTATGTCGTTGGCGGGATTTGCGGGGCGATGGGCGGGCTGATGGTCATCGCGGCGCTGGTGTGCTGCACGCTGGCGACGGTGACCTGTTTCATCTGCCTGAATGCCTATGTGCTCGACTATGTCGCCAAGAACGATCTGGGCAAGACCGAGACCCTGCGCATGTTCTACTCGGCGCTGGCGTGGAGCGCCGGGCCGGTCAGCGGCGTTGCCCTGATGAAGCTCTGGCCGCCCGCGCCCTTCCTGCTGGCGGCGGTGTTCGCGCTGGTGCAGATCAGCGTGTTCTGGTGGTTGCGGCTGGGCAATGGCAAGCTGATCCAGAAGGCGCGCGACGCGGCCCCCAATCCGGTGGCGTTTCTGGGCCGGTTCTTTGCCCAGCCCCGGCTGATCGCCGGCTGGCTGTTTGCCGTGCTGCGCTCGTGTGGCTGGTGGGGCTATATCGTCTATCTGCCGCTTTATGCGATCGAGAGCGGGCTGAACCCGGAACTGGGCGGTATCCTTGTTTCGACCACCAACGCCTTCCTGTTCATCACGCCGCTGATGCTGCGCTGGGTGCAGCGGCATTCGGTGCGGACGGCTGTGCGGACCGGGTTCTTTTGCGCCTCGGTCGGGTTTCTGCTGGCGGCCCTTTCGCCGGTGCCCGCGCTGGCCGTGGCCTGTCTCTTCGCAGCTTCGGCCTTTCTGGTGTTGCTCGACGTGTCCGGTGGGTTGCCGTTCCTGATGGCCGTCAAACCGTCCGAGCGCACCGAAATGGCCGCCGTTTATTCCAGCTTTCGCGATGTCTCGGGGGTGATGACGCCGGGTCTGGGGGCGGTGATCTTGCTGTTTGCGCCCATTCAGGGGATTTTCGCCGCCGTCGGCCTGGGGCTGGGGGTGATGTATCTGGTGGCCGGGCGGTTGCATCCGGCGCTGGGCGTTGCCCCTTCGGCGCGGGTGCGGCGGGCGGCCTGATCAGGCGCCCATGGCCACCAGCGCCGCCGCGCAATCCTTGATCGCGGTCTCGACCGGGACAAAGCGCATCCCCAGTTCTTGCTGTGCGCGGCTGGTGTCCAGCACGCGCCGCTCGCCAAGCATGGCTGCGCTCTCGCGCACATCGGCATCGACCAGACCCAGCAACCGGATCACCCAGTTCGGGGCCTCGCGCCGCACCAGTTTGCGGTCGGGATAGGTCTGTTGCAGCAGCCGCGCGATGTCGATCAGCCAGAGCGAGCCCGAAGCCCCCAGATACCGCCCGCCAATGCTGGCGTCCGTTTCCAGCGCCGCCAGATGCATGCGCGCGATGTCACGCACATCGGCGACGGGCAGGCCCATATGGGGCAGGGCGGGGTCTTTGCCGGACAAGAGCCGCCGGATCAGCGCAACCGACGACCCGAAGTTCCCGTCCAGCGGCGGGCCCAGCACCCAGCCCGGGTTGATCGTGCTCAGCGCCAGATCCCGGTCTCCGGCGATCTGCCAGGCAAGGCGTTCGGCGATGGTCTTTGACGCCTCATACGGCCCGATGCGCCGGTCGGCGGGATCGGTCCAGTCCTTCTCGGTCGCGGGTCTGCGGGCGCGCACCTGGCCCCAGACAGCGGCACAGGAGGAGGTCAGCACGACCCGCCGCACCCCGGCATCGGCCGCAGCGGTCAGCGCGCGGCGGGTGCCATCGCGGGCGGGGGCAATGACCTCGTCGGCGTTGCGCGGGCGGGCGACTGGAAAGGGCGAGGCGGTGTGGATCAGCGCATCCTGCCCCGTCAGCGCCGCGCGCCAGCCGTCATCGCGGGTCAGGTCCAGCGCGGCGAAATCAAGCCGTTCGATGGCGCGAAAGCTTGACAGGAAGGGGGCGATGGCGGCGCGGACCTCATCCGCGCGCTCAAGGTTGCGCAGCGAGCCGGTGACGCGATGCCCGGCCTCAAGCGCCTGCAACGCGATGTGTTTGGCAATGAAGCCCGAAACCCCGGTGATGAAAGCCCGCTGTGCCATGCCGTCTCCGCTCGCGGCGTCCATGAAACGCGGAACGCCGGGCAAAAGTGCCCGGCGTCCGGTCTTTGGTCAAGCGTTGCTCAGTCCAGAAGCCGCCGCGCGATGACCTGCGCCTGAATTTCGCCCGCACCTTCAAAGATGTTGAGGATGCGCGCGTCGCACAGGATGCGGCTGATGGTGTATTCCAGCGCGAACCCATTGCCGCCGTGGATCTGCAACGCGTTATCCGCCGCCGCCCAGGCCACGCGCGCGCCCAGCAGTTTGGCCATGCCCGCCTCAAGATCGCAGCGCTTGTCGTGGTCTTTCTGCCAGGCGCTGAAATAGGTCAGCTGGCGCGCCACCATGATTTCGACCGCCATCATCGCCAGCTTGTCGGCGACGCGGGGGAAGTTGATCAGCGCGCGGCCGAACTGCTTGCGGTCCTCGGCATAGCCCATGCCGACCTCAAGCGCGTTCTGCGCCACGCCGATGGCGCGGGCGGCGGTCTGGATGCGCGCACTCTCGAAGGTCTGCATGAGCTGTTTGAAGCCCTTGCCCTCTTCCCCGCCCAGCAGGTTCTCGCCCTTTACCTTGAAGCCGTCAAAACCCAGTTCGTATTCCTTCATGCCACGGTAACCCAGCACTTCGATCTCGCCGCCGGTCATGCCGGGGGTGGGGAAGGGCTCGGCGTCGGTGCCGGGGATCTTTTCGGCCAGAAACATGCTCAGGCCGCGGTAATCCGTGGTGTTGGGATCGGTGCGCGCCAGCAGGGTCATCACATGGGTCCGCGCGGCATGGGTGATCCAGGTTTTGTTGCCGGTGACTTCGTAATCGCCGCTGTCGGTCTTGACCGCGCGGGTGCGCAGGCTGCCCAGATCCGAGCCTGTGTTGGGTTCGGTGAACACCGCTGTCGGCAGGATCTCGGCCGAGGCGATGCGCGGCAGCCAGCTGGCTTTTTGTTCATCGGTGCCACCCGCGAGGATCAGCTCGGCGGCAATCTCGCTGCGCGTCCCCAACGAGCCGACCCCGATATAGCCGCGCGAGAGTTCCTCGGACACCACGACCATCGAGGCTTTGCTCAGACCAAAGCCGCCGAATTCCTCAGGGATGGTCAGGCCGAAGACGCCCATTTCCGCCAGCGATTCGATGATTTCCATCGGGATCAGCTGGTCCTTCAGGTGCCACTCATGCGCATAGGGCACGACCTGTTCATCGGCAAAGCGGCGGAACTGGTCGCGGATCATCTCCAGCTCTTCGTCCAGCCCCGAGGCGCCAAAGGTCGCGCGGCCATGGTTGTCGCGCATCAGGTCGACCAGACGCGCCCGTGCGGCAGGCGCGTTGCCCGCCAGAATGGGTTGACCGGCCAGCGGAGCCATGTCGGCAGGGGTCAGGCCGATGTCGCCGGGGCGCAGGATCTCGCCCTGCGTCATCGGGATACCGCCCAGGATCTGCGCCAGATATTCGCCGCAGCCGATCTGCAGGATCAGCGCTTCCATCTCGCCAAAGCGGCCCTCAGCGTTTAGCTTCTCCGCCCATGCGCCCATCTGCTTGATGCTTTCCACATAGGTCGCCAGCCACGCCAGCCCATGCGCGGCGCGCTGGTTCTGGTCGATCAGCTTTGCCTGCACCTTGCCGCCGTCACTGACCAGCGTGCGCAGACGCTCGGTCGCGGTGGCCAGCAGGGCGGCCAGCGGCGCTTGCAGGGCGGCGACATGCGACGTCAGGCCGTCCATCAGGGCGGTGTCTGCGGTCATGGTCTGTCCATCATGGGGCATGGGCGGCTCCTTTGAATGCTGGTGCAGCGATAGCTTTTTCGCAGTCGCAGCGCAACAATAATTCAACGAGATGCTGTGTTTCGCATGAAAGTGTCGCGCCCATTTTTGCCGTGCAGCCGGTTTTGCCGCGCGCTAAGACGATGCCGGCATAAGGATTTCTGACATGGATACCATCGTCGCGGGCCTCCCGCTCTGGGCATTTCTTGCGGCCTGCGCGGTCACGCTGTTCGCCGGTTTCGTCAAAGGTGCGATCGGTTTTGCCATGCCGCTGATCCTGATCGCGGTGCTGCCGTCCTTCATGTCAGCGCAAACCGCGCTGGCCGCGCTGATCCTGCCGGTGCTGGCGTCAAACTTGCACCAGTCGCTACGGCAGGGGATGGCCCCCGCCTTGGCCTCGGGGCGCAAGTTCTGGCGGATCATTCTGGCGACGATGGTGGGCATCGTGATCTCGGCCCCCTTTGTCGTGGTGCTGCCGCAGCAGATCCTGTTCTTGCTGCTGGGCGTCGCGGTCTTCGGCTTTGCGCTGCTGCAACTGAGCGGCTGGTCGCCCGACATCCCGCCCGGTCGCCGCAACATCATCGAGCTGGGCACCGGGCTGATCGGCGGGCTTTACGGCGGGATCGCGGGCACCTGGGGTCCGCCCGCCATCGTCTATCTGCTGGCCGCCAAGGTCGAAAAGACCGAGATGGTCCGCGTGATGAGCGTGATCTTCACCATGGGCGCGGTGGTGCTGACGCTGGCGCATCTGCGCTCGGGCGTGCTGAACGCGGTGACGATCTGGCTGTCGGCGGCAATGCTGGTGCCTGCGGGGCTGGGCATGGCGCTGGGCTACCGCGCGCATGACGTCATGGATCAGGCGCGCTTTCGCCGCTACACGCTGATCCTGTTGCTGCTCAGCTCGCTTAACCTGCTGCGCCGGGGGATCTTTGGCTGAGCAATGACAGCAGCGCGTCGCCCTGACAGAGCTGCGCGAGGGCAGGGAGTTCGGCGGGCGTGGTCACGGTGAACAGCACCGAGAACAGCAGCTCGCCCCCGGCCTCGGCAGTAAAGGTCCACTCGCCGGGTTGCAGCTCTTCGGTCGTGTCGAACTGGAAGAACACGGTGTCGATGGTGCCGACCACCAGCGAACCGGTCCAGCTTTGCGAGGTCGTCGCACTGGGCGGCATCGGCGGGTGCGTGACGGTGTAGTGCGTCGGCAGCACCATTCCGGGGGCCAGCGACGGGTCCGATAGCTGATAGCGCACGCCAAAGCCCAGACCGATCACGGCAGGGGCCGCGTTGCCTTGCGCGACCATCTCGACCGGGCTGTCAGGCACATGCACCCAACCCGCCATCGTATCGGGGGCAGGGCGGCGGTCGCCTTCGGGCGGCGCGCAGAACAGGCCCGGGGTCAGGTTCTGCACTCGCGGTGACACGGTCCCCATCGGCTGCGCGATGGCCACTGCGCCAAACAGGCAAAGCCCCGCAACCAGTGCGGGGCCTGCCAGAGCGTAGAGCGACCGTGCCAAGGGCTTAGCCAATCGCAGCCGCTTTCACGTCGTCGTCGATATAGGGCACGTATTGCGCGAAGTTCTCGCTGAACATGCTGACCAGCTTCTTGGCCTGCGCGTCATACGCCGCCGGATCGGCCCAGGTGCTGCGCGGGTCGAGCAGTTTGTCTTCGACGCCGGGGCAGGACACCGGAACCTCGAAGCCAAAGTTCGCATCCTTGCGGAACGCGCCCTTGGTCAGCGAGCCGTTCAGCGCGGCGGTCAGCAGCGCGCGGGTTGCCTTGATCGGCATCCGCTTGCCGGTGCCGAAGGCGCCGCCGGTCCAGCCGGTGTTGACCAGCCAGCATTCCGAGCCGAACTCGGCGATCTTGGCTTGCAGCAGCTTGCCGTAGACCTCAGGACGACGCGGCATGAAGGGCGCGCCAAAGCAGGTCGAGAAGGTCGGGGTCGGCTCGACAATGCCGCGCTCGGTGCCCGGCGTCTTCGAGGTGAAGCCCGACAGGAAGTGATACATCGCCTGCGCCGAGGTCAGCCGCGCGATCGGCGGCAGAACGCCGTAGGCGTCGCAGGTCAGCAGGATCACGTTCTTGGGGTGACCGCCAAGGCCGTTGTCCGACGCGTTCGAGATGAAATCGAGCGGATAGGCGCAACGCATGTTCTCGGTCAGGCTGCTGTCTTCAAAGTCCAGATCCAGCGTTTCGGGATCGAAGACCATGTTCTCGACCACGGTGCCGAATTTGGTCGTGGTCGCGTAGATTTCCGGCTCGGCCTCGGCCGACAGGTTGATCGTCTTGGCGTAGCAGCCACCTTCAAAGTTGAAGATGCCCTTTTCCGACCAGCCATGCTCGTCATCGCCGATCAGCGTGCGCGAGGGGTCGGCCGACAGCGTGGTCTTGCCGGTGCCCGACAGGCCAAAGAAGACGGCGGCGTCATCGGGATCGCCAATCGCGTGGTTGGCCGAGCAGTGCATCGCCATCACGCCCTTGCCGGGCAGGATGTAGTTGAGCAGCGTGAAGACCGACTTCTTGTTCTCGCCGGCGTATTCGGTGTTGGCGATCAGGATGATCTTGCGGTCGAAGTTCAGGGTGATGACCGTGTCGCTGCGGCAACCGTGACGCTCGGGATCAGCCTTGAACGAGGGGCAGTTGATGATCGTCCATTCGGGCACGAAGCTGTCGAGCTCTTCACGCGAAGGGCGGCGCAGCAGGTGGCGGATAAACAGGCCATGCCACGCCAGCTCGGTCACGACACGCACGTCAAGACGATGATCGGCATCGGCACCGCCGAACAGGTCTTGAACGAAATAGTCGCGGCCCGCCATATGGGCGATCATGTCGTCATAGAGACGATCGAAAGCCTCGGGGGTCATGGGGCGGTTGTTGTCCCACCAGATGGTATCTTCCACCGACGGGGTGCGCACGACGTGCTTGTCCTTGGGCGAGCGGCCAGTGAACTGGCCGGTCGTCACGAGGAACGAGCCGCCCTTGCCCAGCGTCCCTTCGCCACGATCAAGTGCGGCTTGCACCAGCGCGGGTTCGATCAGGTTATAGGCAACCGAACCCAGTCCGGTAATGCCCTGATCTTCGAGCCGTTGAGTGGGGTTGACGCGTCCTGCAGTCATTTGATCGCTCCTTAGCCTTGCCGCGTGGCTTGGAAATAGAAAAAACCCGGACCAGCCCCCTGCCTTGGGCGTTCCGGCGACTGGTCTCCTCAACCGTCATGTGGCCTATATCATGGCGATTTCGCGGAGGAACAGGACACATTTCCCCCTTTAGCGCCAACATGGCCGTGTTAACGCAAACTGTCGCAGCCAATCGGAACGCGATGTGCCGATAAGCGAATTCTTCACCCAAAGCGCGCTATTTTGGACTCAGTGCGTCACGCACTCTTGACTATTCAGTTGATTCTCTACGCGGAAAACACCACAATGATTAACAAAAAAGACCATTGAGCAGCATACAAGGACAGGCAAATGTCAAAGATAGCCCTTGTCGATGACGACAGGAACATCCTGACGTCGGTGTCGATCTCGCTTGAAGCCGAAGGCTTCGAGGTCGAGACCTACAACGATGGTCAGTCAGCGCTGGACGCGTTCAACCGCAAATTGCCGGATATGGCCGTGCTGGACATCAAGATGCCCCGCATGGACGGCATGGAGCTGCTTCAGCGCCTGCGCCAGAAGACGCAGATGCCGGTTATCTTCCTGACCTCCAAGGATGATGAGATCGACGAGGTGCTCGGCCTGCGCATGGGGGCGGACGATTACGTCAAGAAACCCTTCTCGCAGCGCCTGCTGATCGAACGGATCCGCTCGCTGCTGCGCCGTCAGCAAGCGGTCGAAACCAACGAGGTCGGCACGACCGAAGACACCAAGGTCATGACGCGCGGCTCGCTGTCGATGGACCCGCTGCGCCACGCCGTGACGTGGAAGGGCATGGATGTCACGCTGACCGTGACCGAATTCCTGCTGCTGCAGGCGCTGGCCCAGCGTCCTGGCTTTGTGAAAAGCCGCGACCAGCTGATGGACGTGGCCTATGACGATCAGGTCTATGTCGATGACCGCACGATCGACAGCCATATCAAGCGCCTGCGCAAGAAAATGCGCTCGGTCGACGAAGACTTCTCGTCCATCGAAACGCTTTACGGTATTGGCTACAAATACAACGAAGCCTGAGTTTCAGGTACGCCCACGATAACACAAGGCGGTGGGGGCATAGGTGAGCACGCAGACCGGGGTACCCGGCGCTGAAGTCGTCCTTGGGGACGATTGGGTTCGGCCGCAGAGCGCGGTCGATACGGAAGTACGCATTCACCGTGCCCGCCGTGGGTTGTTCTCGATCTTTCACTCGCCTCTGGCGCGAAAGATCATCCTGTTCAATATGCTTGCGCTTGTGTTGCTGGTGGCGGGGGTGTTGTTTACCAACCCTTTCCGCGACTCGCTGGCGCGTCAGCACGAACTGGGACTGGTCTCGCAGGCCGAGGCGATCGCCGATGTCATGGGCGCGCTGCCCGCGCTGTTGCCCGGTCAGCCGGGCTATGCCAGCGTTGAGGCGCGGCGCGCGCGGGTGCAGGCCGTCGACGGCCTGACCCTGAACACCGAGACCGAGGTTCTGGTGCTGGCCAGCGACAGCACCATCGAGACGGCGCGCCGGGGCACGGGCACCCGCAGCGCCGGCGATCTGGATGAGGGCAGCGCCCCGCACACGCTGATCTCGGACACGCTGGACGCTATCTGGTCCGCCATGTCCGCCGTCGTGCCGGGCGACCGATCACCGCAGCCGGACCCTGCCACCCTGCTGGCCGATCTGCACGCCGAAGCGATGAGCGGGGTTTCCTCGAGCCGCGTTCTGCGTCTGGATGACGGTTTCCGCATGCTCGCCGCCGCCCCGGTTCTGCAAGACGGGGTGCCGGTCGGTGTGGTGATCATGCAGCAGATCCCCGCGGCGATAGAGAACATGCTGCGCTCCGAGCGCGAGCAGGTCTTGCAGATGTTCATTGTCGCGCTGTTGGTGTCGGTCGGCCTGTCGCTGGTGTTGGCCTCGACCATCGCCAACCCGCTGGCCGATCTGGCCACTGCCGCCGAACTGGGCCGCGACAAGAACGCCCGCCGCATGTCGCCGGGCCGCGTACGTATCCCCGATCTGGCCGGTCGTCCTGATGAGATCGGCCGCCTGTCGGTCGCCATGCGCGGCATGGTCACGGCGCTGTATGACCGCATCGACGCCAACGAACAATTCGCCGCCGATGTCGCGCATGAGATCAAGAACCCGCTCGCCTCGCTGCGCTCGGCCGTCGGCACCCTGCGGGTCGCCAAGCGCGAAGATCAGGTCAACCGCCTGCTCGAAGTGATCGAGCATGACGTGCGCCGTCTCGACCGGCTGATCTCGGACACCTCGAACGCCTCACGCCTCGACAGTGAGCTGGTCAAGGAAGAGGAAGAAACCTTCAACCTGTGCAAGACGCTGGAAAACCTCTCGCAACATCTGGGGCAGGAGGCCGAGGCGAAGGGCGTCGAATTCATCAGCGAACTGCCGCGCGAAGCCATCCTGATCCAGGGGCTTGAAGCGCGTCTGGCGCAGGTCTTCGTCAACCTGATCACCAACGCGATTTCCTTCTGCAATGAGGGCGACGCCGTGCGCATCTGGGCGCGCAAACGCGAAAACCGCGTGCTGGTGGTGGTTGAGGATACCGGGCCCGGCATCCCCGACGCGGCGCTGTCCAAGGTGTTCAAGCGGTTCTATTCCGAACGCTTGCAGGATTTCGGCAACCATTCCGGCCTTGGGCTGGCGATCTCCAAGCAGATCGTCGAAGCGCATGGCGGGGTGATCTGGGCCGAGAACATCCGCCCGACCAACGCCGACCGCAATTCGCCGCCGCTGGGGGCTCGTTTCGTCGTCGGCTTGCCGCTGTGAGCGCGGCCAATCTCCACGCCTCGGCGGTGGCCTTTGGCCCCGCGCGCGGTGTGTTGATTCTGGGGCCCTCGGGGGCGGGAAAATCGCGGCTGGCACTGGCGCTGATCGGCTGCGGCGCGCAGTTGGTCGCCGATGATCAGGTCTTCCTTGCCGCCGATAACAACGCCCTCTTTGCCCGCGCTCCGCGCAGCACCGAAGGGCTGATTGAAGCGCGCGGTCTGGGTCTGGTGCGGCTGCTCGCCCGCCGGTTGGCGCGCATCGTGGTGGCCGTTGACCTCGCGGTGCCAGCCGCGCGCATGCCCGAGGCGCAGACGCGGACATTGGCCGGGGTCACGATAGAGTGTCTTCCGGGTCGCCCGGATGGCTCTTTCGCCCGCGCCCTGACACATTATGTGCTGACGAAACGGACTCAAGGCTGACGGATGCAAGATTCTCCCCCTCCCATGCGCGTCGTGATGGTTACCGGCCCGTCGGGTGCCGGGCGGTCCTCGGCGATCAACGCGCTTGAGGATCTGGGTTTTGAATCCATCGATAACCTGCCGCTGTCGCTGATCCCGCGCCTGCTGGACGGACCGCCCCTGCCGCGCCCGCTGGCACTGGGACTGGATGCGCGCAACCGCGACTTCTCATCCGAAGCGCTGATCGAGCTGGTCGACCGGCTGCACCGCTTGCCGGGCGTGGCCTCGGATCTGCTGTATCTGGATTGCGACGCCGACACGCTGGTGCGCCGCTATTCCGAAACCCGCCGCCGCCACCCGCTCAGCCCTGAGGGCGCGCCGATGCAGGGGATCGAGCACGAGCTGGAGCTGCTCCAGCCGGTACGCGAGCGCGCCGATGTGCTGATCGACACGACCAGACTGACCCCGCACCAGCTGCGGGCAGAGATCTCGCAATGGTTCGCCCCGCGCGACGGGCGGCCGATGTCGCTGGCGATCCAGAGCTTTTCGTACAAACGCGGGCTGCCGCGCGGCGTTGATATGGTGTTCGACTGCCGGTTTCTGGCCAACCCGCATTGGGTGCCCGAGCTGCGCGACAGGGATGGCCGTGACCCGGCGGTCGCCGAACACGTTGCCGCCGATCCGCGGTACGACGATTTCTTCGAACGCGTGCGCGGGCTGATTTCGTCGCTGCTGGATGCGTTTGTCGATGAGGGGAAGACCTCGCTCACCATCGCTTTTGGGTGTACGGGGGGAAAACACCGTTCTGTTGCACTTGCAGAAAAAATGTCGCGGGTGCTTGCAGAGCAGGGCTGGCGAGTGTCAAAGAGACACAGGGAGCTGGATCGGCGCGGCCTTATGGCGGGCCCCGGGAAGCAAAGGTAACGGGCGTGATCGGAATCGTGATCGTCGCACATGGTGGACTGGCCCGCGAGTATCTCGCGGCCGTGGAACATGTTGTCGGCAAACAGGCTGGCATAAAGGCGATTTCTATCGAGTATGACCACGACCGCGGCGCCAAATCCGCCGAAATCCGCGCGGCCGCCGATGAGGTGGATCTGGGCGACGGGGTGGTGGTGGTGACCGATATGTTCGGCGGCTCGCCGTCGAACCTGTCGATGCCCGCCTGTTGTGCGCCCGATCGGCGTATTCTGTACGGTGCCAACCTGCCCATGCTGATCAAACTGGCCAAATCGCGCCGCCTGAGCGTCGCCAAGGCCGCTGCCCTGGCGCTGGACGCGGGCCGCAAATACATCAATTCGTATGAGATGAGTGGGGGGGGCGGGGTGTGAGCGCCGAGAAGGTTCTGAAGATCGTCAACGAAAAGGGCCTGCACGCGCGCGCCTCTGCCAAGTTCGTCGAGGTGGTCGAGGCCCATGACGCTGCCGCCGAAGTCGAGAAAGACGGCATGAGCGTTTCGGGCGATTCGATCATGGGCCTGTTGATGCTCGCCGCCTCGCGGGGCACCGAAATCCGCGTGCGCACCTCGGGTGAGCAGGCAGCCCCGCTGATTGCCGCGCTGGAAAAGCTGGTGGCCAACAGGTTCGGCGAACCGTTCTGAGCGTTGTCTGATGAAAAGCGGGGGCTGCCGCGCCCTTTGGACCGCCCCGTGGATACTCAGAGACAGAAAATGCGGCTTAACGCCTCATTAACCCTGCGCCTCTTTGCTCTTCAAATATCCCGGGGGGTGAATGCGCTTTAGCGCAGAGGGGGGCTGGCCCCCTTTCTTTTATCGCGTAGGGACCGGGACCTCGCCGCGGTAGTCATAAAACCCGCGCTGGGTTTTGCGGCCCAGCCAGCCGGCTTCGACATATTTGGTCAGCAACGGGCAGGGCCGGTATTTGGTGTCCGCCAGCCCGTCGTGCAGCACGTTCATGATGGCGAGGCACGTATCCAGCCCGATGAAATCCGCCAGTTCCAGCGGTCCCATCGGATGGTTCGCGCCAAGCTTGAGCGATTCGTCGATCGACCGGACATTGCCGACGCCTTCATAAAGCGTATAGACCGCCTCGTTGATCATCGGCATCAGGATACGGTTGACGATGAAGGCCGGGAAATCCTCGGCGCTCGCGGCCGTTTTGCCCAGTTTTTCGACGACAGCCAGCAGCGTTTTGTAGGTCGGTTCGTCCGTAGCGATACCGCGGATCAGCTCGACAAGCTGCATGACCGGGACCGGGTTCATGAAATGGAAGCCCATGAACCGCTCAGGGCGGTCGGTGCGGCTGGCCAGCCGGGTGATCGAGATTGACGAGGTGTTCGACGTCAGGATCGTGTGCGGCTTCAGATGTGGCAGCAGGTCTTCGAAGATCGCGTGTTTGACCATCTCGCGTTCGGTTGCGGCCTCGATGATCAGGTCGCTGGGGCCGATATCCGCCAGCCGGGAGGTGGTGCGGATCCGCTCCATCGCGGCGGCCTTGACGTCGGCCTCGATCTTGCCGCGCTGGACCTGACGCTCAAGATTGCGATCAATCAGGGCAACAGCGTTGGTCAGCGCTTCTTCCGAGATGTCGTTGAGCAGCACATCAAAGCCTGCAAGGGCAAAGACATGGGCAATGCCATTGCCCATCTGACCCGCTCCGACGATGCCAACACTTTGAATATCCATTCCGGTCCCCTGTCTGACGTGCGGTGACCTTATGCTTGCCGGCGGCGAGGGTGCAAGGGCCGGACGCGGCTGCGCGGTCTGCCGGTAAGCGGATCGTAACGTTTTGCGGCGAGACTCGGTATCGGGTGACGAAAAGGGGACTGGGGTCCATGCAACAAGGTCTGCATCATTTTGCAGGCGACCGCCCGATTGTGCCGATGATGCGGGACACTCGGGCTGAAGTCGTTCTGCGCCATCGCGCGCTATTGCTGATTGGAGAGCGGGGGCCGGGGCGGATTACGCCACGGTTAGCCCGGCGCGCGCTGGATCGCCTGCTGGCACCCACCGCGCAGGTTGAAGGGGTCGACTGGCACCTTGCCGACCCGCTTCTGGCTGAGGCTGCGCAGGCGGCCAGCACCTATGTGCTGGTGCTGCCACCCTTGGGCAACCTGTCCAACGCCTTCTATACCGTGCATCCCCGGCGCAATGATCGCTTCGTGGCGGCACGTCCCGTGCTCAAGGCGCTCTACCCGGACGTGGACTTTGCGCCCTTCACCTTCACCGGGCACGCCCTAGACACGCTGGCAGGCGTTTGCCCTGAGCGCTTCATGCTGATCCGCCGCGCGCTTGAGCAGCATTGGGCCGGACGCATGCGGCACTTGCTGGATCGCTTTCCGCGCCGGGGGGTGTTGATCGAACTGCCGGCGCAGGCCTGGCTGCAACGTCCTGCCATCGCGGGGGAGGGGCGTCACCGCATCCGTCTGGATCCTGACAACCGGGCGTCGGGATGTGACGCCGTCTGTGCTGCGCTGCAACGACGCGCTGCCTGACGCGAAAGGCCCGCCACTGATGGCGGGCCTTGGTGGCTGGCGTAGGGTGGGGTTTCACCCCACCGTGCCTTACAGCTTTTCAGTCAGTTCCGGCAGGACGGTGAACAGATCGCCCACCAGACCGTAATCCGCGACCTGGAAGATCGGCGCTTCTTCGTCCTTGTTGATCGCGACGATGACCTTGGAGTCCTTCATCCCGGCCAAATGCTGGATCGCGCCGGAAATACCGACCGCGATGTACAGCGCAGGAGCCACGACCTTGCCGGTCTGGCCAACCTGCCAGTCGTTCGGTGCAAAGCCCGAATCGACCGCGGCGCGCGAGGCGCCAACGGCGGCGCCCAGCTTGTCGGCCAGTGCTTCGATGATCTTGAAGTTCTCTTCCGAACCCACACCACGACCGCCCGACACGACGATCCCGGCCGAGGTCAGCTCGGGGCGATCAGACGCCGCGACCTTGTCTTCCAGCCAGTTCGACAGACCCGGATTGGCCGCAGCGCCCACGGTCTCGACCGGGGCCGAGCCGCCGTCACCGGCTGCCTCGAAGGTCGAGGTGCGGATGGTGGCGACGATCACGCTATCGGAAGATTTCACCGTCTGGATCGCGTTACCGGCATAGATCGGGCGCTCGAACGTCTGCGCATCAACCACGCCCGAGACATCCGACAGCACCATCACGTCCAGAAGGGCGGCGACGCGCGGCAGCACGTTCTTGGCGTCCGTAGTCGCGGGCGCGAAGATGTGGCTGTAATCGCCCGCCAGCGACACGATCAGCGCAGCGGTCGGCTCGGCCAGACGGTGGCCGAGCGAGGCATCCTCGGCGACCAGCACCTTGGACACACCGGCAATCGTCGCCGCTTCAGCGCCCGCAGCGGCGGCCGAGGCACCGGCGCAGAGCACGACAACATCGCCGATTTTCTTGGCGGCCGTCACGGCCTTCGCAGTGGCGTCGCGGTTCAGCGCGCCGTCGGTGACTTCACCCAGCAGCAGAACGGCCATCAGATTACCCCCGCTTCGTCTTTGAGTTTCGCAATCAGCTCATCGACCGAGCCAACCTTCACACCAGCCTTGCGGGCGGCGGGTTCGGTGGTTTTCACCACCGTGTGGCGCGGTGCCACGTCGACGCCGTAATCGGCGGGCGTCTTTTCATCCAAAGGCTTTTTCTTTGCCTTCATGATGTTGGGCAGCGAGGCATAGCGCGGCTCGTTCAGGCGCAGATCGACGGTAACGATGGTCGGCATCGTCACTTCGATGGTCTGCAGCCCGCCGTCCACTTCGCGCGTGACCTTGCACTTGCCGTCGGCAATATCGACTTCGGACGCAAAGGTGGCCTGCGACCAGCCCAGCAGGGCCGACAGCATCTGCCCGGTGGCGTTCATGTCGTTGTCGATGGCCTGCTTGCCGGCCAGAACCAGACCCGGCTCTTCTTCCTTGACCACCGCGGCCAGCAGCTTGGCGACAGCCAGCGGCTCGATATCGGTGTGCACGTCGTCAGCAGCCACGATCAGGATCGCGCGGTCAGCGCCCATCGCCAGCGCGGTGCGCAGGGTTTCCTGCGCTTGCTTGACGCCGATCGACACGGCGACAACCTCGGTCACGACGCCTTTTTCCTTGAGACGGATCGCCTCTTCGACGGCGATTTCGTCGAACGGGTTCATCGACATCTTGACGTTCGCAAGATCGACACCCGAGCCATCGGCCTTCACGCGGACCTTCACGTTATAGTCGATCACCCGTTTTACGGGCACCAGAACTTTCATGGGTGGTGTTCTCCCTTTCTCAACGCTTGCCGGTCATCGACAGACAAGCTGTTTGACGCTGCCCGTTTTCCTAGCCTCTCTGCAGCGCGGAAAACAGGGAAAAAACGACCCTGCACCCGTTAGGAACGCCGCGTCGGATACCGTTAGCGTCAACGATTGGCGCCGGGCACCCAAAGCACATCGCCCGCGCCGTTTTCATTGGCGGCACGGCTGGCGACAAAGAACCAGTCCGACAACCGGTTCAGGTATTTCACCGCCGCCGGGTTCACGTCGCCCTCGCGCGCCAGCGCCACCGACAGGCGTTCGGCCCGGCGGCTGACGGTGCGGCACAGGTGCAGGTGGGCGGCCAGCGCCGAGCCGCCCGGCAGCACGAAGCTGCGCAGCGGCGAGAGGCTGGCGTTCATCGCGTCGATCTCTGATTCCAGCCGGTCCACCTGCGCATCGATCATCCGCAGGGGCGGGTATTCGGCGGATGCGTCCCCGGCCATATCGGGACGGCACAGATCGGCACCCAGATCGAACAGATCGTTCGAGATGCGCATCAGCGCCGCGTCCATCTCACCGCTGGCGTGCTGGCGGGCCAGTCCAACGGTGGCGTTGGTTTCATCGACGGTGCCATACGCCTCGACCCGCAGATCGTCTTTGGGCACGCGGCTGCCATTGCCCAGAGCCGTGTCGCCCTTGTCGCCGGTGCGGGTGTAAATCTTGTTCAGAACAACCATGAAATGCCCCTTTGTCAGTGCCGCGAACGGATCCAGGCGAAGCCGACGATCAGGATCACGGCAACGAATTGCGCACCCAGACGCCAGCGCATGATCTTGTTGGCGTTGCGCAGGTTGAATGCCCCGCCCTTGGCAAAGCTGCCGATGCCGAACAACAAAATGCCCAGCACGATGAGCGAGGCAATGGCGGCGATGATAAAGAGCGGATCGTTGAGCAACATGGCGGGCCTCCGGGGTTGGTCTTTGACTTAGCGTCTCTGCGCCAAGATACCAGCCCCCAGATCGTCGCGCCCCTATTGTCGCGCCAAAAACCAGCGAATCGTGCGCTCGGGAAACAGGCGCATCACCCAGCCCATCACCTTGGTCGGCGTGGTGATCTTGTAGCTGGGGCGCGGGTTGGGGTGATCCAGTGCGGTGACCAGCGCTGTCGCCACGGCCTCAGGGCCCAGTTCCCAGCGATCCTTGGGGCCGGGCTGGTACAGGCGCTGCAGCAGATCGCCCTCGTATTGCGCGCGGCGCGGGCTGGCGCGCCAGTCCACCCAGCGCTCGAAATGCGGGATCGAGTTCACCCGGATTTTCGAGCTGATCGGCCCCGGTTGCAGCAGCACCACCTTGATCGGCGTGTCGGCCATTTCCAGCTGCAAGATGCGGCTCAACCCCTCAACCGCGTATTTCGACGCGCCGTAAGCCGCCCGCCAGCGGTAGGGCACAAATCCCAGCACGCTGGAGCATTGCACGATGCGCCCGTGCCCCTGCGCCCGCATCACCGGGATCACGCGCCGGGTCAGCTCGTGCCAGCCAAAGACATTGACCTCGAAGATCTCGCGCAGCGCGTCGGTTGGCAGATCCTCGACCGCCCCAGGGCAGGCATGCGCGCCGTTGTTATAGAGCGCGTCCAGCGTGCCGCCGGTTGCCGCCAGAACCTCGGACAACGCGGCCTCAATGCTGGCCGTGTCGGCGTAGTCCAGACGCGGGCTGTCAAACCCCTCGGCGCGCAGGCGCTCGCAGTCGGCCTCGGCCCGGCACGAGGCAAACACCCGCCAGCCGCGCGCCCGCAGGTCATGAGCACAGTGGTATCCGATCCCCGACGATGCGCCGGTGATTAGGATCGCGCGCGGCGATGGTGTCATTTGCGGCCTTCGGCTTTGTCCCAAGCTTCGCGTTTGCGATAGAGGGTCGAGGCTGACACGTCCAGTTCCCGCGCTGCCTTGGGCACGGAATCCCCGTGCCGGGCCAGCGCATCCTCGATCACGATCCGCTCGATCTGGGCCAGCGTGCGCCCGGCCAGTTCGCCCAGACTGATACCTGTCCGCTCTGGCGTGGCCTCGGTCATGCGGGGCTGGTCGGCCAGCAGGTCCGGCGGCAGCATGTCGACGGTGACCACCGGCCCCTCATTCAGCACCACCACGTTGCGCAGCACGTTGATCAGCTGGCGCACATTGCCCGGCCATGGCAGCGTGCGGAACAGCTCACGCACACGCGGCGAGATGCTGTTGAAGACATGCTCTTCCTCAGCCGCCATTTCGGCGACCAGACGCTCGGCGATCTCGTTCACATCGTCGCCGCGGTCGCGCAGCGGCGGCATGTGGATCGGCACGACGTGCAGGCGGTAATACAGATCTTCGCGGAACCGCCCCCGTCGGACTTCTTCCAGCGGGTTGCGGTTGGTGGCGCAGATGATGCGCGCGTTGACCTTGCGCGGTTTGATCGCGCCGACGGGGGTGATGGTCGAGGTCTGCAAGAAGCGCAAAAGCTTGGTTTGCAGGTTCAGGTCCATCTCGCAGATTTCGTCCAGAAACAGCGTACCGCCATCGGCCGCCGCCGCCGCCCCCATCTTGTCCGAGATCGCCCCGGTAAACGAGCCGCGCAGATGGCCGAAAACCTCGCTTTCCAGCAGATCGACCGGGATCGCCCCGCAGTTCAGCGCGATGAACGGCCCGCCCGCGCGGGCCGAGGTGCGGTGAACAGCTTCGGCGCACAGCTCCTTGCCGGTGCCGCTTTCGCCGGTGACAAAAACTGTCGCCATCGAACGCGCAACCGAACTGATCTTGTCATAGACCGCCATCATCGGTGCCGAGCGCCCGATGAAAGGCGGCAGCACCAAGGCTTCGGCTGCATCTCGGGTCGGGGCAGGGGGGCGATGGCGCAGCGATTTGCGCGCATTCTCGATCGCCCCGATCAGGCGCTGATCGTCGAAGGGCTTGACCAGAAATTCATGCGCCCCGGCGCGCATCATCTCGACCGCCTTGTTGATCGAGCCATTGGCCGTGATGACGATCACACAGGTCTGCGGCGCTTCGCGCAGAATGTCGATCATCACCTCCAGACCGGTGCGGTCAGGCAGCATCAGATCCAGCAGAATGATGTTGGACTTCAGTCGCCGGAAGGCCGCCAGACCCTCGGCCGCAGTGCCGCAGGTCTCGACCTCGAAACCGGCGCGTGCCAGTGCCGCCTTGTAGATCATTTGCAGCGACGGCGTATCCTCGACCAGCAGGATCGTATCGGCAGGAAGGGAAGAGTTCATACGTCTGTTGGATCCTGTGCCGCCGCGCGCAAATGCGCCATGACTGCGTCGATCTCTCGTTCGATCGGCACAGCGACGGCATTGCGTGCAGCGGGTGCCATGCCTTCGGCAATGGCGTCGAAACGGCGGGCCATATCCGCCAGACGCATCGCGCCTACGGTTGCGGCAAGGCCCTTGAGCTCATGCGCAGCACGGCTGACTTCCTTGCCGTCTTCCCCCGAAATAGCGCCACGCAGTCGATCGAAATCGATCAGAAACTGCTGGCAAAAAGCTTGCTTGAGGGCGGCATCGCCCATCTCAAACAGGCGTTGGAGCACATTGTCATCCACTGCCGGGGGGGTCTGGCCGTGGGTACTCATGATGAAGCGATCATCCATTTGCGTTTGTATTCACACCTTTAACCCCTACGGTCGGAGATTGCTTTCTTAACGCGACACAATCAAGGGATGAATTGTATTTTCTATATACAAGTGCCCCGCCAACGTGTTGGCAGGGCAACTTTACGCGTGTGGTTTTGCAAAAAGCTTAGCGTTTTGCGTATCCAATGGATTTTAGGGCTGTTTCAATCTCATCCAGGATTGCGGGGTCGTCAATTGTCGCGGGCATTTTGAAAGATTCGCCGTCGGCGATCTTAACCATGGTCGCACGCAGGATCTTGCCCGAGCGGGTCTTGGGCAGGCGGTCCACCACCACCGCCAGCTTGAACGCAGCGACCGGGCCGATCTTGTCGCGGATCAGCGCGACGCACTCCTTGATCACCGCATCGGGGCTACGATCCACACCCTTGTTCAGGCACAAGAAGCCCAGCGGCATTTGTCCCTTCAGCGCATCCGTCACCCCGATCACGGCGCATTCGCCGACGTCGGGATGGCTGGCCAGAACCTCCTCCATCGCGCCGGTCGACAGGCGGTGTCCGGCGACGTTGATCACGTCATCGGTGCGCGCCATGATATAGACATAGCCGTCCTGATCCAGATAGCCCGCGTCGCCCGTCTCGTAATAGCCGGGGAAGGTGGTGAGGTAGCTCTTCTTGAACCGTGCCTCGGCGTTCCACAGGGTCGGCAGCGTGCCCGGCGGCAGCGGCAGCTTGATGGCGATTGCGCCCAGTTGTCCGTTCGGCAGCGGGTGGCCGCCTTCGTCCAACACCTTGATGTCATAGCCCGGCATCGGCACCGTGGGCGAGCCGACCTTGATCGGCAGCAGCTCGATCCCCATCGGGTTGCCGGCGATCACCCAGCCGGTTTCCGTCTGCCACCAATGGTCGATCACCGGCACGCCCAGCTTTTCGGCGGCCCAGTTCACCGTGTCGGGGTCGGCCCGTTCACCGGCCAGAAACAGCGCCTGCAGGTTCTTGAGGTTGTAGTCCTTGATGAACGCGCCGGTCGGATCTTCGCGCTTGATCGCGCGCAGCGCGGTGGGGGCGGTGAAGAAGCTCTTGACCTTGTGGTTCTGGATCACCCGCCAGAACGTCCCGGCATCGGGCGTGCCGACCGGCTTGCCCTCGAACACGATGGTCGTCGCCCCGGCGATCAGCGGGGCGTAGCAGATATACGAATGACCCACGACCCAGCCCACATCCGAGGCCGCCCAGAACACATCCCCCGGCGCAATGTTGTATTTCGCCGTCATCGTCCATTGCAGCGCAACCAGATGCCCCGCCGTCGGGCGTACAACGCCTTTGGGCTGGCCCGTCGTGCCCGAGGTATAGAGAATATAGGCCGGATGATCGCCTGAGACCGGCACGCATTCCGCAGGCTCGACCCCGTATTGAAACGAATGCCAGGCGAAATCGCGACCTTCGATCAGCTTGGCGACTTCTTGTTCGCGCTGAAAGATGACGGTGAAATCCGGTTTATGCGTTGCCGCGTCAATCGCCGCATCCAGCAGGGGCTTATAATGCACCACCCGGCCCGGTTCGAGCCCGCAGGACGCCGCGATAATCGCTTTGGGCGTGGCATCGTCAATCCGCACGGCCAGCTCATTGGCGGCAAATCCGCCGAACACCACCGAATGGATCGCGCCCAGCCGGGTGCAGGCCAGCATCGCTTCCAGCGCCTCGGGGATCATCGGCATGTAGATGATCACCCGGTCGCCCTTTTCGATCCCCTTGGCCCGCAGTGCTCCGGCCAGCGAGGCGACCCGGGACTGCAATTCACGGTAGGTGATGCCTTTGGTCGAATGGGTGATCGGGCTGTCATGGATGATCGCCAGCTGATCGCCGCGCCCGGCCTCGACATGGCGGTCGACGGCGTTCCAGCAGGTGTTGACCTGCGCGTCCTTGAACCATTCGTACAGGGGCGCGTTGTCCGCGAAGAGGGCTTTGGAAGGGGGCTTTACCCAATCAATGGTCTCAGACTGCTCCATCCAGAACCCTTCGGGATCCTCGATCGAGCGGCGATACACGTCTGCATAGGTCATGAAACCCTCCTCCTCGTCCTGAGCAGCAGTTACGCAGCGACACGCTGGCGACGCAACTCTGTTACCGGCTGACAGTCCGGCAGTCGGCGGGAGAATTTGCAGAAAAGGTCAAAGTGTCGCAGCTAATCTTTGCAAAGCCTCAAGGAATGCACGCGGTTCTGTGCGGGGCTTTGCAGGTTTGCAAAGTGTTGCGACGGGAATCACTTTGCCGGGGCTGCGGCATAAAGAAAGGGCGCGACCGGCTGGCCGCGCCCTCTCGGGTCTCAGGTTTACGAGGTCCTGGGATTAGAAGCTGTAGTTCAGGAAGACGCGCGCGGTGTGGATCGAGGCGTCGAAGCCAGCGTTCAGCGTGTCGCTCGCAGCCAGACCGAGGGGGCCGTTGTAAAGCTCGTAGCGGCCCATGTGGTTGTAGCGGTACTCAACACCCAGCGTGGTCCGCGCGCTCAGGCGGGTTTCCATGCCGACGCCGATCGCAGCGCCGTCCATCGAGAACGAATAGTCGTCCGCAAAGACCGACGTGCCGTTGATGCTGACGTTCAGATCGCCCGAGTAGTTGGCGCGGCTATAGCCGAGCAGGCCGTAAACCATCGTGTCCGGCGAGGTCAGATAGCCAACGCGTGCAGCCAGCGTGTAGATCGTGCTCGGCGACAGGTCGTAGGTCGCGCTCAGCGTGTTCGTACCCAGCGTTGCATTCAGCGCGGTATCGTTGGTGATGCCGGTGAAAGTGCCGTCCAGTTGCAGGCCGACGACGATGCGGTCGGACATCTGGTGGTTGTAGCCCGCTTGCAGGCCGACAAACGCGCCTTCGCCGCCGAGATCCGGCAGGTTCAGGTCCACGTTCAGCGGGGGCGTCGGTGCGTCATAGGCGGCGCTCATATCGTAGTTGCTGGCGCCGAAGCCGAGCGACCCACCGAAATACAGGCCTTGCCACGGGGCAGGCGTAGTCATCGCGACCGTTTCAACGACGGTCTCGGTATACAGTTGCGGTCCGCTGGCAAATGCGGCGGATGCGCTGATCGTCAGGGCCGTCGTGACCCAAAGCAGTTGTTTCATGGTTCTACCCTCTCCGAACAAAAATCACCTTGGCCGAATAGCTCGGTGCCTTCGTCCACCCGCGAGAGTTGTAACAAAGAGTTTTGTAAACATTAGTCGCAAAATTTGGCGACAACGCTTGCCTTTTAGGGCGCGCGCACTAAGCGGCCGTGGCGGTGCCACAGCCGCCTGTCGTGTCAGGTGTCACCCGTATTGCGAGACGGGCGTTCCGGCGATGGCCGCCACGTTCAACAGCCCGCGCGCGGTGATCGAAGGCGTCACGATATGGGCGCGGTTGCCCATGCCCATCAGGATCGGCCCCACCTCAAGTGCGCTGCCGCGGGTCTTGAGGGTGTTGCGCACAGCGCTGGCGGCGTCGGTGTTGGCGAAGACCAGAATATTCGCCGGACCTTCCATGCGCGAATTCGGCATGATGCGCTCGCGCACCGCCGGATCCAGGGCGGAATCGACGTGCATTTCACCTTCGTATTCAAAGTCCAGACCCATCTGGTCCAGAATGGCCAGCGCCTCGCGCATGCAGCGCCCTGAGGCCGTGTCCAGCGTGCCGAACTGCGAGTGCGAGCACAACGCGACCTTGGGCGTGACGCCAAAGCGGCGGGCGTGACGCGCAGCGCCCAGCACGGAATCCGCCACCTGTCGCGCGGTCGGTTCGGGGTTCACCTGCGTGTCGGCGATAAACAGCGGACCTTCGGGCTGAATCATCAGGCTCAGCGCGCCGGTCGGGCACAGCCCGTCGCGGGCCAGCACTTGCCGCACATAGTTCAGGTGCCACGAGTATTGCCCGATGGCGCCGCAGATCAGGCTGTCGGCTTCGTTCCGGTGAACCATGATCGCGCCAATGGCGGTCGAATTGGTGCGCAGAATGGCGCGTGCGGTGTCCGGCGTGACGCCGCTGCGCGCCATCAGGGTGTAATACGTCTCCCAATAGTCGCGATAGCGCGGGTCGTTTTCCGGGTTTACCACCTGAAAGTCGATACCGGGCCGGATTGGCAGGCCGAAGCGCTCGCAGCGCCGTTCGATCACCTCGGGGCGGCCGATCAGGATCGGCACCTCGGTGGTTTCTTCCAGCACCGCCTGAGCGGCGCGCAGGATGCGCTCGTCCTCGCCCTCGGCGAACACCAGACGACGCGCGGCGCTGCGCGCGGCCTCGAACACCGGGCGCATCAGCAGGGCCGAGCGGAACACCGATTGGTCCAGCTTCTGCTTGTAGGCCGCCAGATCTTCGATCGGCCGCGTCGCGACGCCGGTTTCCATGGCGGCCTTGGCCACCGAGCTGGCGACCACGCCCATCAGGCGCGGGTCAAACGGTTTGGGGATCAGGTACTCGCTGCCGAATGTCAGCTTCTCGCCCTGGTACGCCGCCGCCGCCTCGGCCGAGGTCGTGGCGCGGGCCAGCTTGGCGATGCCTTCGACACAGGCGATCTCCATCTCGTCATTGATCATCGTCGCGCCGACATCCAGCGCGCCGCGGAAGATGAACGGGAAACACAGCACGTTATTGACCTGGTTGGGATAATCCGACCGGCCCGTCGCCATGATCGCGCCGGGCGCGACGGCTGCAACCTCATCGGGCATGATTTCCGGCGTCGGGTTGGCCAGCGCGAAGATGATCGGGTCTTTGGCCATCCGGGCGACCATCTCGGGCTTGAGCACCCCCGGTCCTGACAGCCCCAGAAACAGATCCGCCCCGTCGATCACCTCGGTCAGATCGCGCAGCGCGCTGGGCTGGGCGAAGGCGGCTTTCTCAGGGTTCATGTCCTGCTCGCGGCCTTCATAGACCAGCCCGTGAATATCGCACAGCCAGACGTTTTCGCGCTTCACGCCCAGTTTCAGCAGCATGTTCAGGCAGGCAATCCCCGCCGCCCCGCCGCCGGTCGACACCACCTTGATGTCTTCGGCTGCGCGATTGCTCAGGCGCAGCGCGTTGACCGCAGCAGCCCCCACAACAATCGCCGTGCCGTGCTGGTCGTCGTGGAAAACCGGGATGCCCATGCGCTCGCGGCAAATTCGTTCAACGATGAAACAATCGGGTGCCTTGATGTCCTCAAGGTTGATCGCCCCAAAAGTCGGTTCCAGCGCACAGACGATATCGGCCAGCTTGTAGGGGTCGGGTTCGTTCAGTTCGATGTCGAAACAGTCGATGTTGGCGAATTTCTTGAACAGGACCGCCTTGCCCTCCATCACCGGCTTGGATGCCAGCGCACCGATGTTGCCCAGCCCCAGCACGGCGGTGCCATTGGTGACCACGCCGACCAGATTGCTGCGGATGGTGTAGCGGGCGGCAGCTGTGGGATCCGCCTTGATTTCGAGGCAGGCCTCGGCCACGCCGGGCGAATAGGCGCGGCTCAGATCGCGGCCATTGGCCAGCGGCTTGGTGGCGCGGATTTCCAGTTTTCCGGGGCTCGGAAACTCGTGATAAAACAGCGCCGCTTGCCGTGCTGCCTGCTTGACGTCGTCCTTGTGTGCGTCGGTCATGAGTCCCTCCTCGAATGTGGTTCAGCCTTAAACCATTTTTCTCAAAATGCCAGTGCCGGGTCTGTGATCCTGCTGGCAAGGCCGGGTTGCAGGGGTAACATAGCCACATCGGACCACCTTGCGCGCAGCGTTCGCGCGACGGGCGGGGCATAAGGTGCCGCAGGGCGTGTCCGTTTCAACCATTCTGCGTCCTTGGGTTCAGACAGCTAGATACCACGGATTTTGGCAAGTCGCGCGGTCTTGCGGTCGGGCAGCACCCCACTCTGAGCGCGACGCGGCAGCGCTGTCAAACGCCGCCGAGGCCCGGTGGTATCGCTTGCATCCCCCTTCGTGCTGGGTAAAGCTCGATCAAATGGTCAATTCTCCGGGGTGTCAGATGTCCTTGCTCGAAGCTGCTCTTGCCGTTCAGAAGAATGCGTATGCGCCCTATTCCAAGTTTCGTGTCGGGGCGGCGATCCGGTCGGGGTCGGGGGCTGTCTATCGGGGCTGCAACGTTGAAAACGTTGCCTATCCTGAGGGAACCTGCGCCGAAGCCGGGGCGATTGCGGCGATGATTGCGGGGGGTGATACGGCGATTGCCGAAATCGTCGTGGTGGCGGACTCGGCCGAGCCGACCACGCCCTGCGGCGGGTGCCGGCAGAAGCTGAAGGAATTCGCCGCGCCCGAGGTCAAGGTCATCATGGCCACGCTCGATGGTGCGTCGCTGACGATGACGGTGGCCGATCTGTTGCCTGGTGCGTTCAGCGCATCGCATATGGACCGTGCGTGATGGATGCGCGCGCGGTCATCGAGGCCACGCGCGACGGACGCGCCACGGCTGAGGGCATGGCGTGGTTCGCGCGCGGGCTTGCCGATGGCGCGGTGACCGACGCGCAGGCCGGGGCTTTTGCCATGGCCGTGCTGCTAAAGGGGTTGAGCGAGGACGCGCGTGTCGCGCTGACCCGCGCCATGCGCGACTCGGGTGACGTGCTGCGCTGGGATCTGCCCGGCCCGGTGGTGGACAAGCATTCCACCGGCGGGGTGGGCGATTCCATCTCGCTGCTGCTCGCCCCCGCGCTGGCCTGTTGCGGGGCCTATGTGCCGATGGTCTCGGGCCGCGGGCTGGGCCACACCGGCGGCACGCTGGACAAGCTGGAAGCCATCCCCGGTTTCAACGTCAATGTCAGCGAGCCGCGCCTGCGCGCGCTGATGCGCGACACCCGGTGCGCGATTGTCAGCGCCTCGTCCCGCATCGCGCCTGCCGACAAGCGGCTCTATGCGATCCGCGATGTCACCGGCACGGTGGAAAGCCTCGATCTGATCACCGCCTCGATCCTGTCCAAGAAGCTGGCGGCAGGGCTGGGCGTGCTGGTGCTGGATGTCAAAAGCGGTTCGGGCGCGTTTCTGCCGGATGCCGAGCAGGCGCGCGCCCTGGCCCGCTCGCTGGTCGACACCGCGAATGGCGCGGGCTGCAAGACTACCGCGCTGATCACCGATATGGACCGCCCGCTGGCCCTGACCGCCGGCAACGCACTTGAGGTGGCCGAGGTTCTCGATACCCTGACCGGCAAGGCTCCCACCACGCGGCTTGTCGATCTGACCTGCGCGCTGGGCGGTGAGATCCTGAGCGTTGCCCAGCTCGCCCCCGACGCAGATGCGGGCGCGGCCAAGATCCGCGCCGCGCTGGAGAGCGGCGCGGCAGCAGACCGCTTTGGCGAGATGATCGAGGCGCAGGGCGGCCCGGCTGATCTGGTGGAACACTACGCGACCCATCTGCCCACCGCCCCGGTGATCCGCGATGTGCCCGCCCCGAGCGCGGGCACCATCGCCCGCATCGACACCCGTGCTATTGGCATGGCGGTGGTGCATCTGGGTGGCGGGCGGCTCAAGGGCGGTGATGTCATTGACGCCAGTGTGGGCTTTTCGGCGCTGGCAGCACCCGGCGCACAGGTCGGCCCCGGTGTCCCGCTCGCCCGTGTCCACGCGGCCAGCGACGCTGCCGCCGATGCCGCGATTGCCGCCTTGCAGGCAGCGTATCATCTGGGCGATACGCCAGCCTCCGTGTCGCTGATACAGGAGCGCATCGCATGAGCCGCGCTTTCATCGTCGTGCTGGATTCCGTCGGCTGCGGCGGTGCGCCCGATGCCGATCAGTTCTTCAACGATACCCGCCCTGATACCGGTGCCAACACGCTGGGCCATATCGCACAGGCCTGTGCCGAAGGCCGCGCCGAAGACGGGCGCAGCGGGCCGCTGAAACTCCCCACGCTTGACGCGCTGGGCCTTGGCCGGGTGATTGCGCTGGCCTCGGACCTGCAAGCGCCGGGTCTGGGCGCGCAGCCCCAAGGCCGCTGGGGTGCCGCGACCGAGGTGAGCCGCGGCAAAGACACGCCGTCCGGCCATTGGGAGCTGGCGGGCGTCCCGGTGCCGTGGAACTGGACCTATTTCCCCGACGCCACCCCCGCTTTTGACGACGCGCTGGTGGCCGAGGTCTGCCGCCTCGCGGGAACCAAGGGCATTCTGGGCAACTGCCACGCTTCCGGCATCGCCATCATGAACGAGCTGGGGGCCGAGCATCTGCGGACCGGCTGGCCGATCTGCTACACCTCGGCGGATAGCGTGTTCCAGATCGCCGCGCATGAAGAGGCGTTCGGGTTGGATCGGCTGCTCAAGCTGTGTACCGACCTTGCACCGCTGTTGCATTCCCGCCGCGTTGGCCGGGTCATCGCCCGGCCTTTCACGGGGGGTGAGGGCGCATTCAAGCGCACCTCGAACCGCCGGGACTATGCCATCGAGCCGCCGAAACCGGCGCTGATGGACTGGGCGCAGGCCGACGGGCGTGTGGTGCATGCCATTGGCAAGATTGGCGATATTTTCTCGCACCGGGGCGTCGGCCAGTTGCACAAAGGCAAAAGCGACGCCGATCTGGTGCAGCATCTGCTGCGGCTGGCGGATGAGGCCGAAGACGGCGCGCTGACCTTCTGCAACCTCGTCGAATTCGACAGCCTCTATGGCCACCCGCGCGACGTGTCGGGCTATGCCCGCGCGCTCGAAACCTTCGATCTGGCGGCCGCCGATTTCCTTGCCCGCCTCAAACCCGGCGACATCGCGCTTTTCACCGCCGACCACGGCAACGACCCCACCTGGTCCGGCACCGACCACACGCGCGAGCGTGTGCCGGTGCTGGTCGCCGGGGCAGGGCAGGGCGAGATCGGCCTGTGCGCCTTTGTCGACGTCGCTGCCTCGGTCGCCACCCACCTTGGCCTGTCTGAAACCGGCCCCGGACGGAGTTTCCTATGAGCGAGAAAATTGATCCGGCCCTGCCCAAGGTCGAACTGCACCTGCATTTCGAGGGCGCGGCCCCGCCCGCCTTCATCAAGGGGCTGGCGCAAGAGAAACATATCGACATTGCCAAGATCTTCACGCCCGATGGCGGCTATGCCTATCGCGATTTCTGGCATTTTCTTGAGGTGTATGAGGCTGCCTGCACCACGCTGCAAAGCCCCGAGGACTTCCGCCGCCTGACCCTCGCCGTGCTCGAAGACCGCGCCAACGACGGCGTGGTCTATGCCGAGACCTTCCTGTCCCCCGATTTCTGCGGTGGTGGCGATGTGAGCGCGTGGCGCGAATACCTGCTGGCCATCGAGGAAGCCGCCCTTGAGGCGCAGAAAACGATGGGCATCACGCTGAAAGGCATCGTCACCGCGATCCGCCATTTCGGCCCGGACCAATCGCGCGCGACAGCGCTCTGCGCCGCCGAAACCAAAAGCGATTTCCTCACCGGCTTCGGCCTTGCGGGCGATGAAAAACAATTTCACCCCAAGGACTTCACCTGGGCCTTCGACTGCGCGCGCGAAGCCGGTCTGCGCCTGACCGCCCATGCGGGCGAATGGGGCGGACCCGAAAGCGTGCGCGACGCGCTGGACCATCTCAAGGTCGAGCGGATCGGCCACGGCGTGCGCGCGATCGAGGATCTGGCGCTGGTCGATCAGTTGGCCGAACAGGGCATCGTGCTTGAAGTCTGCCCCGGCTCGAACGTCTTTCTTGGTGTCTATCCCAGCTTTGACAAGCACCCCATCGACCGGCTGCGCGAGCGTGAGGTCAAGGTGACCATCTCGACCGATGATCCGCCCTTTTTCCGCACCACGCTGACCAGGGAATACGAAACCCTTGCCCGCGCCTTTGGGTGGACAGAGGACGATTTCCGCGCCATCAACCGGGACGCCGCGAATGCCGCGTTCTGCGACGAGGCGACGCGCGCACGCATACTCCAGATCATTGAGGGCCGCGCATGACCGAACACCTGACCGTCGTTACCCACCCGTTGGTGCAGCACAAACTCTCGATCATGCGGGATCAGGAGACCTCCACCTCGAAATTCCGCCAGCTCTTGCGCGAGATTTCGATGCTGCTGGCCTATGAGGTCACGCGCGATCTGCCGCTGACCAGCGTCAAGATCCAGACCCCGGTCTGCGAAATGGATGCCCCCATGCTTGAAGGGCGCAAGCTGGCGCTGATCTCGATCCTGCGGGCGGGGAACGGGCTGCTCGATGGTATTCTCGAGCTGGTTCCGGCGGCGCGGGTCGGGTTTGTCGGCCTGTACCGCGATCCCGAAACGCTGACCCCGGTGCAATACTACTGCAAACTGCCCGCCGATCTGGCGGAGCGCTGGACGATCGTCGTCGATCCGATGCTGGCGACGGGTAATTCCTCGGTCGCGGCGGTTGATCTGATCAAGGCGCAGGGCGCGCAGAATGTGATCTTCCTGTGCCTGCTCGCAGCCCCCGAAGGCGTCAAGCGCATGCACGAAGCGCATCCCGATGTCCGCATTGTGACCGCCGCACTGGATGATCATCTCAACGACCACGGCTACATTGTGCCGGGTCTGGGTGACGCCGGAGATCGTATGTTCGGCACCAAGTAACGGGAAAGATAAGGCTTTACTCTCGCGAATCGGCAAGGCATCCTTCTGTCAAAGGTAACAGGGGGTTCATTATGGTTGCCAAATTTGTTTCGACTGCTGCCTTGATCGCTATGGTTGCAGCCGGGTCGGCCACTGCTCAGACCGGGCGCACGCCCGCCGAGATGCCACCGGCAAGCTATGATCAGTCACAATATGTGGATTCCGCCGGTTGCGTGTTCATCCGCGCGGGCTTTAACGGCGCGACCACCTGGGTGCCGCGCTATGGTGATGACCGCCGCCCGATGTGTGGCTTCGCACCGAGTGCGGCCACCGGGGCCGCGCAGGTTGCCGCCGCACCGATGCCCGCCCCCGTAACCGTCACCGCTGCGGCACCTGCGCCCGCGCGCGCCGCTCCGCGGCCGGCAATGGTCGCAGAAGCGCCGCGCACCCGCCGGCCCTATTCCGTTGCCCCGGAAACCCAGCGCGTCCGCGTTCAGGCCGCCCCGGCGCCCGAGGCGCGCGTCTATCAGGCCCAGTCCGGGCTCGACACCCGCTGGAGCCATTACGACCGCACCGGCCCGTCGCCCTGCACCAACTATTCACCCCACAGCCAGATGTACGCCGTGCCGTCGCCCGCACTGCCGAACCTGCCGCTGCGCTGCGGCCCGCAGGCCCAGCACCCGGCCGACGCCCTGCGCGAGCAATCGCCGCGTGGCAACGTCTGGGAACCGTGGGATGGCGCGAACCCCTATCCGGCGCATAACAACAACGTCTACATGCTGCCGCGCCCCTACGCGCCGCGCTGGCCCCAGCCCTATCTGCAAGGCGCGTCCGAGCAGCGCGGCACGGTGATCCCCTCGACCCGCGCGCCCCGCGCCACGGTCTCGACCATGGGCACCACGGCTGAGATCGACCGCGCCCCGGTGCGCGCTGCCACCTCGGGCGGCATGAGCAACGGTCGCTTCGTGCAGGTCGGCACCTATGGTGTCGCTTCGAACGCGCAGGCCGCGATTGCGCGTCTGCAAGCACAGGGTCTGCCGGTGGCACGCGGCAACGCGACCTCGGGTGGACGCAGCCTGCAAGTTGTGCTGGCCGGTCCGTTCAACAACCAGGCCGAGCTGAACGCCGCCCTCGGTGCTGCCCGCGCCATGGGCTATTCGGACGCCTACGTCCGCTGATCGCTGACCGAAACGACAATAATCGCGCCGTGCCTGCGGCGCGATTTTTCTATGCCTGACAGGCTGGCCCGCATGTCCCCCGTCTTCACCAGCGCGATCTTTGGCCCGGACGGCATGCCTGACCGCGACGACGCGCAGATCTTCCCCTACTGGAGCTTCACCAAAACCGCGCTGGCGATCACCGCCTTGTCGCTGGCTGAGGACGGCGTGCTCGACATCGACACGCCGGTGCTCGACGTCACCCTGCGCCAGTTGCTGACGCATACCGCCGGGATGCCGGACTATTTCACGCTGCCCGCCTACCGTCAGGCCGTGGCGCATGATGAAGACCCGTGGCCCCGTGAGCGCCTGATCCGCGACACCCTCGCCCAGGGCAGGCTCTTTGCGCCGGGCGCGGGCTGGTCTTATTCCAACCTCGGCTACCTGCTGGCGCGCGAGGCGATCGAGACTGCCAGCGGTCAGTCCTTCGCCACCCTCTTCAGCACCCGGATCGCCAAACGGCTGGGGCTGCACACCGCCCGTCTTGCTGAAACCCGCGACCAGTTCGCCGCTGTTCACTGGCCGCAGGCGCATCACTATCACCCCGGCTGGGTCTATCACGGCTGCCTGATCGGCACCGCTGCCGACGCTGCCCGCCTGTTGCACGGCCTGTTCACCGGCAAGCTGCTCAGCCCGTCGTCGCTAACCCAGATGATGGTCACGCATCCCTTGGGCGGCGCGTTGCCCGGCAGGCCGTGGACGGCGTGCGGCTATGCAATGGGGCTGATGAGCGGGCGCATGGGCGCTGCTGGCCGGGGCATCGGTCACAGCGGCGGCGGGCCGTTCAGCGTCAACGCGGTCTATCACTTCCCCGATCTGGACACGCCCGCCACCGTCGCCAGCTTCACCACCGGCCCGCATGAGGGCATCGCCGAACACGCCTGCGTCAATGCTGCGATAGCGCCCTAGTTCGCGCAGATCGCCTGCAAGGTCAGCCATTCGCCATCGCTGAGCAGCGGCGCGGGGATGCGCTCGACCGCCGGACGATCCGCCAGCGCCTGCGCCAAAGCCGAGCGGTCAGCGGGCAGGGACAGCGCATAAGGGGTCGAGGATATGCCAATCCCGTCCAGCCAGCTGCCCAGCGCTTCGGCATCCGGCAGGGCAGGGGTGCGCGCGATGCGCCGCCGCGCGTAGTCGCGCACCGAGCCCTCGGGCAGCTCGCCCGTTGTCAGCAGCGCCAGCGTCGCGCGGGTGCCCGCATAATCCAGCACGTCCAGCAGCGGGTCCGACGTCGCGCGCGCCTGGGCCTCGGCCACCATCCAGCCCGCCAGCGCCTCGGGGCTGTCGAGCCGCGCGATCAGCGCCTCGCCCAGCACGATCACCCGGCCCGGCAGATGCGCTGCCTGTGCGCCCGCCACACCGGCGACAACCGCAACGCGCCAATCGCTTCCCAGCACCCGGTTGCGCAGCGTCGCCATCGCCTGACGCCCCTCAGGATCGGCGCAGATCCGCTCGGTCGAGGCGCTGAGCGTCAACCCGTCCAGCACCATGCGCCCGATCTCGGCGCGCGCAGCGGGGGGGATGATGGCGGCGGTGCGGTTGACCAGCACGGCGGGCAGCCACAGGAACCCGGCCAGCACCAGAACCACCACGCCCGCCGTCAGCCCCAGCCGCAACCAGCGTAGCGGCGGCTTGGGGCTGAGCGCGGCGCGGATCGTCTCAAGCGCCTCGATCAGCAGCGGATCTTCCAGTTCCAGCGTTTCGTCGTCGTCATCGCTGAGCGGGGAATAGACCGCCGGGCGCACCCCTCGGTTCTGGCGGTACACGGCAGGCAGCGACCAATGGCTGAGCGCATGGCCCGAGCGCGAATCCGAGATCACAAGGCTCGAGTCACCAAGCGCGACAACGACATCACGTCGCTGCGCTTCGGGGCCTGCCCGCCAGACACCCGGCCCTTCGAGCCGGGCGTATTTATCAAGCGCCGTCATTGCCTCAACTGCCGCCCGGTTTTTGTTCTTTGGGTCACGCTCATGCTACCGCAGCCAGCACAGTCGCGCCAGAGCCAGCGCGTCACAAGGTTTTGGCCAAAGCGCGCAGTTCAAACTTCTGGATCTTGCCGGTCGATGTCTTGGGCAACTCGTGGAAAATCACCCGCTTGGGCGTCTTGAACCCGGCCAGCCGCTCGCGGCAAAAGGCGATCAGCTCGGCCTCGGTGGCCTGCGCGCCCTCTTTCAGCTCGACAAAGGCGCAGGGAACTTCGCCCCATTTGTCGTCAGGCTTGGCAACCACGGCGCACAGCGACACCGCCGCGTGATGGGCCAGCGCGCCCTCGACCTCGACCGAACTGACGTTTTCGCCGCCCGAGATGATGATGTCCTTCGAGCGGTCAGCGATCTTGATATAGCCGTCGTCATAGCGGAACGCGATGTCGCCGGAGTGGAAGTAGCCGCCCTTGAAGGCCTCGGCCGTGGCTTCGGGGTTGCGGAAATAGCCCTTCATCACGCCATTGCCCCGGTGCATGATCTCCCCCAGCGCCACGGTATCGCGCGCGACGGGGGCCATCGTGTCGTCCAGCACGGTGATCTCTTCCATGAACGGCATCAGCACCCCGGTGCGCGCCTTGACCGCCGCGCGGTCGGCCTGCGGCAGCGCATCGAACCCCTCATGCCAGGTGCATTCGGTGGCCGGGCCGTAGGTCTCGGTCAGGCCGTAAACCTGCGTGACGTTGAAGCCCAAAGGCTCGATCGCGGCCAGCGTCGCGGCGGGGGGAGGGGCACCGGCGGTGAAGACTTCGACGATATGGTCGAAGGGCAGGCGGTCCTCCTCCTTGGCGGCAACGATGGTGTTGAGCACAATCGGCGCGCCCCCAAAATGCGTGGCCTTTTCAACGGCGACGGCCTGATAGACCCCCTTGGCCGTGATGTCGCGCAGGCAGATGATCGCGCCGCCCATCAGCGGGATCATCCACGGATGGCACCACGCGTTGCAGTGGAACATCGGCACAATGGTCAGATAGCGCGGGTACAGCGTCATGCGCCAGCTGATCGGCTGGGCCATGGTGCTGAGATACGCGCCCCGGTGATGATAGACCACGCCCTTGGGCCGCCCCGTGGTGCCGCTGGTATAGTTCAGCGCCAGCGATTCCCATTCGTCTTGCGGCATGATCCAGTCGAACGACGGATCGCCCGAGGCAATGACGTCCTCATAAACCAGATGTCGCCCGGTTGCCGGGATACCGGCCTGCTCGTCCGGCACCTCGACAATTTTCGGCCCGCCACCGATGACCATCGCTGCGCGCTCGACCAGCTCGATCAACGAGCTGTCCACCAGCGCCACCTTGCAGCCGCTGTGCTCAAGGATATAGGCGACCGTGTCCAGATCGAGCCGCGTGTTGATCGAGTTGAGAATCGCGCCGCAAGCGGGCACGGCGAAATGCGCCTCGGCATGCGATGGCACGTTGGGCAGCAGCACTGACACAACCTGACCCGGCGCAACCCCCAGTTTCGCCAGACCCGAGGCCAGCCGCGTCACCCGCTCGAAGTATTGCGTATAGCTCCAGCGCTGGGTGCCATAGACCAGCGCCTCGCGGTTGGCAAAGATATCCGCCGCGCGGCGCAGATGCGACAGCGGCGTCAAAGGCACGTAATTTGCTGAACATTTCTCCAGCCCCGTCTCGTCTGCCAACCATCCCATCGCGCATTCCCCCCGTTCTGCTCGTCTCGCGTAAGGCGGTATTGTGACCTCAGTTCACGGCGGCGGAAAGGGGGCAACGCATTGGCAAGGGGCGGCTGCGTCCGGCCTGCGAAATGAGGCATAATATGTCGCCAATTCCGTGCAAAATTCGCAGATTAACCATATTTGGTCCCAGTCTTTGCCATTTCTCGACGTCCATATGGGGACATGGAACGCGGTGTCGTGTTCGCGAAAGGACAATGGAATGTTGCACAATTGGGTGGGTGGTATGCTGGGCCAGGGATGTTTTGTCCCGTATTCGTTTGCCGATCGCGGCAACGTTTGGTCCGAACACGAAGCAGCGCATCGGGTGCCGACGCAAAGCTGGCACGAGACGGGGGCGCTGGCCGAGGGGTTGATCGCGGGAACGCTGGTCGCCACCGAACTGGGCTGGCAACCGGTCGAGGATCTGCAGGTCGGCGACCGGGTGGTGACCTTTGACAACGGGATGCGGCCGCTTCAGTCGGTACGTGTCAGCACGCTGTGGACGGCTGCGGCTGCCGCGCCGACCGGGCTGTGGCCGTTGCATCTGCCCGCCGGTGCGCTGGGCAACCGCACTGCCATGCTGTTGCTGGCCGACCAGCCCGTGCTGATCGAATCCGACGCGGGCGAGGATCTCTTTGGCGATGCCTTCACCCTTGTGCCTGCGGGTGCTCTGGAAGGGTACAAGGGCGTCACCCGCACCGCTCCGGCGCGCGAGGTGACGATTGTCACGCTGGAATTCGCCGATGATGAGGTCGTCTATGCCAATGGCACGCTGCTGGTGCAGTGCCGCAATGGCCACCGTCCGACGGCCAGCACCCCCAACGCGACGTTGACGCTGGGCGACAGCAGCCCCTATCGGTGCCTGACCGAAACGCAGGGCCGCTGTCTGGTGGCAGCGATGCACACGACCGGCTGATCCCCGGCACTGCCTTGCGCGATCCCATGCAAAACGCCCGCCCCGGTCAGGGGGCGGGCGTTCTGTCATTCAGCCGTCAGCGGCCTCAGGCGACCTTGACTGCCGTCGCGCCGTAAAAGGTCTGGCCCTTGGCTGCCATGTCACGCAGCAGCGCGGGGCATTTGAACCGAGCGCCGAACTTGGCTTCAAGACCGTCGCAGATCTCGACCGCTTTCGCCGCACCGATGATGTCCAGCCAGCCGAACGGGCCACCCGACCACGGCGCAAAGCCCCAGCCCAGGATCGCGCCCACGTCACCCTCGCGGATGTCTTCCAGCACGCCCTCTTCCAGCGCCCGCACTGCTTCCAGCACCTGCGCCATCATCAGACGGTTCTGCACCTCTTCCAGCTCGGCACCCTCGATGACCGGATACTTCGCCTCGAAGCCGGGCCAGTAGCCCTGACGCTTGCCGCTCTCATCATAGTCAAAGAACCCGGCCTTGGACTTGCGGCCATAGCGGCCCTGATCGACCATCCAGAACACCACCTCATCAACGGCGTCATCGGGATAATCATTGCCCATCGCCGCCTTGGTCGCCTTGGCGATCTTGGCCCCCAGATCGAGCGAGGTCTCATCGACCAGCGTGATCGGCCCCACCGGGAAACCGAGCAACTTGGCGGCATGGTCCACCATCGGCAACGGCGTGCCCTCAGCCGCCAGACGCATCCCCTCATTGATATAGGGGATGATGCAGCGGTTGGCGTAGAAGAAGCGCGCGTCATTGACCACGATCGGCGTCTTGCGGATCTGGCGCACGAAATCCAGCGCCTTGGCCACCGCACGCTCGCCGGTCTTGGCCCCCTTGATGATCTCGACCAGCAGCATCTTGTCGACCGGGCTGAAGAAGTGGATGCCGATGAACTGCTCGGGCCGCTTCGAGGCCGCTGCCAGACTGGTGATCGGCAGGGTCGAGGTGTTCGAGGCAAAGATCGCCGTCTCGGGGATCACGGCCTCAGCCTTGGCGGTCACGTCGGCCTTGACGCCGGGGTCTTCGAACACGGCTTCGACGATCAGATCGCAGCCCTCAAGATCCGCATAATCGGCGGTGGTCTTGATCAGGCCCAGCACTTTGGCCTTTTTCTCTTCGGTGACCTTGCCGCGCTTCATGCCCTTGTCCAGCAGGCCCTCGGAATAGGATTTCCCCTTTTCCGCCGACTCGATGGCCGCATCCAGCAGCACCACCTCGATGCCCGCCAGCGCCGAGACATAGGCAATACCGGCACCCATCATGCCGGCACCCAGCACGCCGACCTTTTTCACCCGCTCATCGGGCACATCGGGACGGTTCGCGCCTTTCTCCAGCGCGCCCTTGTTGACGAACAGGCTGCGGATCATCGCGCTCGATGACGGGTCCAGCAGCACATGCGTGAACCAGCGCGCCTCGATCTTGAGTGCGGTGTCGAAGGGCACCTGCATGCCCTCATAGACCGCGCTCAACAGCGCCTTGGCCGCCGGGTACACGCCCCAGGTGTTGGCGTGAACCATGACCGAGGCGCCCACGAAGGTCGGGAAACCCGGCGCGGAATAGGGCGCGCCACCGGGGATCTTGTAGCCCTTGGTGTCCCAGGGCTTGACCAGATCGGCATCTTTCGCGCCCAGAACCCACTCTTTCGCGCGGGCGAGCAGCTGATCGGCGGGCACAACCTCGTCAATGATACCGGCCGATTTCGCCTTGGCCGGGGCCAGCGTCTTGCCCTCCAGCAGCAGCGGTGCCGCCGCCATCGCGCCCAGCTTCCACGCCAGACGGGTCGTGCCGCCGCCGCCGGGGAACAGGCCGACCTTGATCTCGGGCAGGCCGATCTGCGCGCGCGGGTTGTCCGCCGCGATGATGCGGTGACAGGCCAGCGGCAGTTCCAGCCCGATGCCCATCGCGGTGCCGGGCAGGGCGGCGACAATCGGCTTGCCGCCCTTCAGCGTCTTGGGGTCCATGCCCGCGCGCTCGATCTTGCGCGACAGATGGTGCATGCCCATGATCCCGTCGAACAGGCTTTGGGCGGCGTTGCCCTCGATGGTGCCGCGCAGCTCGGCCAGCAGGTTCAGGTCCATCCCGCCGGCGAAATCCGCCTTGGCGCTGGTCAGGATCACGCCCTTGACCGCGTCATCGGCCAGCGCCTTGTCGACGGCGGCCTCCAGCTGTTGCAGACCGGGCATGGTCATGACGTTCATCGACTTGCCGGGCAGATCCCAGGTGATGGTGGCAACGCCGTCGGCGTCCACGGCATAATGGAATTCGGTCATTCGTCGGTTCCTCCTTGCGGCGCGAGGTCACGGTGTCCCGCCCAGTCGCTGCCGTCGTGATAGGTATAACGGGGCTCGCCGCCCTCGATGATGAGTTTGAAATCGACCTCGGTGTATGTCGCCACCTCGCGCGGGGCCTTTGAGCCCACGACGAGGAAACTGGCCTGCGCATCGGTGCGGTTGACGAAGCGATGGCCGACCGGCTCGCCCGCCTTCCACGCCGCACAATCGCCGGGGTGCATCACGGTCTCGCCCGTATCCTCGGACAGGATCAGCTCGCCGGTCAGCACCATGGCGAATTCGTCTTCGTTGAGGTGCCAGTGGCGCAACGAGGCCACGCCACCGGGCTCAAGATAGACGATGTTCACGCCAAACTGCGTCAGACCCGCCGCCTGCCCCAGCCGGTGCGACGAGCGCCCGGCCATCTGGCTCGCGTAGGGTTCGGGATAGGTCGAACCCGTCCGCAGCGACAGCGTGCTGAGGTCGATCTTCGGCATGATGTTACATCCGCTCGATGATCGTGGCCGCACCCATGCCCGAGCCGATGCACAGCGTGGCCAGACCCGTGCCTTTGCCGGTGCGCTCCAGCTCATCCAGCAGCGTGCCCAGAATGATCGCGCCGGTCGCGCCCAGCGGGTGCCCCATGGCGATCGAACCACCGTTCACGTTGACCTTGCTGTGGTCGACGTTGAACGCCTGCTCGAAGCGCAGCACCACGGCGGCGAAGGCCTCGTTGACCTCGAACAGATCAATGTCCTCGATCGACATGCCGCTTTCGCGCAGGATCTTTTCGGTCACTGGCACCGGGCCGGTCAGCATGATCGTCGGATCGGTGCCGATCTTGGCGGTGGCGCGGATGCGGGCGCGCGGGGTCAGGCCGTATTTCTCGCCAAACTCCTTGTTGCCGATCAGAATGGCGGCCGCGCCATCGACAATGCCCGACGAGTTGCCGGCGTGGTGGATGTGGTTCACCCGCTCCAGCTCGGGGTATTTCATCAGCGCGATCTTGTCGAAACCGGGCATCACCTCGCCCATGTCCTTGAAGCTGGGCTTCAGCGCGCCAAGGCTCTGCATGTCGGTCTGCGGGCGCATGAATTCGTCATGGTCCAGAATGGTCAAGCCGTTGACATCCTTGACCGGCACGACGGTCTTGTTGAAGTAGCCAGCAGCCCAGGCGGCGGCGGCACGCTTCTGGCTTTCAACCGCCATGGCGTCAGCCATGTCGCGGGTGAAGCCGTATTTCGTGGCGATAATATCGGCGCTGATACCCTGCGGGACGAAGTAATTGTCAAAGGCGATCTGCGGATCGACAGCAATCGCGCCGCCATCGGTGCCCATCGGCACCCGGCTCATGCACTCGACGCCACCAGCGACATAGGCCATGCCCGCGCCGCCACGGATCTGGTTGGCGGCCATGTTGACGGCCTCAAGTCCGCTGGCGCAGAACCGGTTCACGCTGACGCCCGGAACGCTCTCGTCATAATCCGAGGCCAGCACGGCGGTGCGCGCAAGACAGGCACCCTGCTCGCCGATCTGGGTCACGTTGCCCCAGATGACATCCTCGATGGCGCGGGTGTCCAGATTGTTGCGGTCCTTGATCGCGTTCAGCGCGACGGCGGACAGACGCGCAGCGGTGACTTCGTGCAGGCTGCCATCCTTGCGGCCCTTGCCGCGGACGGTGCGGGCAGCGTCATAGATATAGGCTTCGGTCATGGTGGTCTCCTCAGGCCTGGGCCCGGTCGGCAGGCGAGCCGGGCATCATGTCATACGGGTGCTTCCAACCGGGCAGGGCAGCGAGGCTGCTCAGCCAACGGTCGATATTCGGCCAGTCCGCGCGGTCAAAGCCGAACGGTTCCGGGTAATAGAGATAGCCACAGCAGGCAGTGTCGGCGATGGTGACGTCGCTTCCCACAATCCAGTCGCGGCCCTCAAGATGGGTGTTGAGCGTGGCATAGGCGGCCTTGAGCCGCGCCTGGGTGAAGGCGATGACATCCTTGGGGCGCTTGTCCTCGGGCAGGAAGTTCGCCAGGAAACGGGTCATCCCGGCGGGACTGCTGAGCTTGTGGTTGTCCCACAGGATCCAGCGCAGAACTTCTTCCTGCTCGCCCGGCGCGCCGCCCAGCTTGCCCGTCACCTTGGCCACATGCAGCTGGATCGCGCCCGACTGGCTGAGCACCAGATCGCCCTCGACCAAAAGCGGCGCCTCACCCATCACATTGAGCGCACGGTATTCGGGCGTGCGGGTCTCGCCGCCGAAGAAATCGACATAGCGCGGGGTCCAGTCGTAGCCAGACAGCGCCATGGTCAGCGCGGCCTTATACGAATTCCCGGATTCGCCGAAGCAATAGAGCTGTGCCGTCATGGCGCTTTCCTTTCAGGCGGGGTGAGGGTGGAGGCGTTGAAAAGGGCGTATTTGAAACAAGGTGAAAGGGCGCGGTCAGGATTTGTTAACCTTTTCCGCCGAATACTGGCGTCACGGTACAGGCTGGCGAGCCGATGACCGTGCAAGGTGAAGCCACCCCGACCCGCCCGAGAGCTTCTGGCACAGGCGGGGAGGGGTGTGCGCCCATCATCTTGTCGCAAATACTCACGGGGGTTTCCAAAGGGGGCGCGTGCGCCCCCTTTGGCGAGGGAGCGCGAGGGGCGAGCAGCCCCTCGCACCCCGGCCCAACGGGAGGGGCGCGATCTTTGATCGTGCGCACGACGGGCGGGAGCCGTCACAGCGACCTCCCGATCAGTTCCTTCATGATCTCGTTCGTGCCGCCATAGATCCGCTGCACCCGCGCATCGGTCCACATCTCGGCCACCGCGTATTCCTGCATGAAGCCGTAGCCGCCGTGCAGTTGCACGCACTCGTCCAGCACCTGGCATTGCAGGTCCGACAGCCAGTATTTCGACATCGCTGCCATCTCGACCGTCAGCTCGCCCTTCAGATGCGCCTCGATGCAGCGGTCCAGAAAGCTGCGGGCGACGACGGCGTTGGTCTTGCACTCGGCGAGTTTGAAGCGGGTGTTCTGAAAGTTGATGATCGGCTGGCCGAACGCCTCGCGTTCCTTGCAATAGGCGATGGTCACTTCCACCGCGCCCTCGATCGCGCCGACCGCGCCGCAGCCGATGATCAGCCGTTCCTGCGGCAGCTGCTTCATCATCTGGTAAAAGCCCTGACCCTCGGCCCCGCCCAGCACATTTTCCGGCGGCACCGGCACGTTGTCGAAGAACAATTCGGACGTATCGCCCGCCTTCAGCCCGATCTTGTCCAGATTGCGCCCGCGCGTGAAGCCCTCGGCGCTGTCGGTCTCAACGACCATCAGCGACATGCCCTTCGAGCGCGCATTCGGGTCGGTCTTGGCGGCGACGATGATCAGGTTGGCGTGCTGGCCGTTGGTGATGAAGGTCTTCGACCCGCTCAGCCGGTACACATTGCCTTCGCGCACAGCGCGGGTTTTCAGGTTCTGCACGTCCGAGCCGCCCGAGGGCTCGGTCATCGCCAGCGCGCCGACCAGCTCACCCGTCGCCATCTTCGGCAGCCAGCGCTGCTTTTGCTCTTCGGTGCCGTAGTGCAGGATGTAATGCGCGACGATTCCCGAATGGATGCCCTGACCCCAGCTGGCCAGATTGACCCGTGCCGCTTCCATCAGGATCACCGCTTCGTGGCCGAAATCGCCACCCGCGCCGCCGTATTCCTCGGGGATCGAGGCGCAGAGCAGCCCCATCGCGCCCGCCTCGGCCCAGGTCGAGCGGTCCATTTCGCCCTGTTTGCGCCATGTGTCGAACTGGGGTGCCCATTTCTCGGTGATGAAGCCGCGCGTCATCTCGGCGAGCATCTTGTGCTCGTCGCTCATCCAGGCCGAAGGCATCAGCGGAAATGTCATAGGCGAGGCCCCTCCCAAGGCCGTGGCATGGTTATTTCTTGCGGGATTCCAGCTCGGAGTTGAACAGCCGCAGCCGGTGCGACAGGTTTTCCGAATGGGTCACGCTGTCGAAATGCTCAAACAGAAAGGACAGCGCCTCGCCCTCGTCCAGCCCCGCTTCGGCGGCGAAGCGCTTCAGGCGGCGATAGCCGTCTTCGCTCATCGCGACGGGAAAACGGCGGGTCAGGCGCAGGCGTTTGGGCATCATCCCTCCTCGGGCGCTTGAAAGCTCTGAACCTCGGCGACCAGCGCCGGGCTGGTCTCGTGCCCCGGCCCGGTCAGGCCGGGCAGCCAGTCGACGCGCGATTCCACGCTCGTATTCGCGACCGGCGCAAAACCGGTGCCGGTGGCCAGCGTGCCGGCCATCAGCTCGATACTGTCGCCGCTGCGGTAGTAGAGCGGCGTGCCGCAGGTGGCGCAGAACCCGCGCCACGCAACCGTTGAGGACGCCCATTCCCGCGGTGTCCCGTCCCAGGTCACGCGGTTGGCCTTGACCTCGACCAAGGGCGCGAAGGCATTGCCGGTGGCGCGCTGGCACATCCGGCAATGGCAGACGCAATCCTTGGCCGGGCCTGCCGCCACCGCGTAGCGGACGGCGCCGCATTGGCAGCCGCCACGGAACGCGGGATGGTCGGTAAAGCCCTTGGTCACGGCGTCCCTCCCGGGGATCAGAAGTTCTCGGCGGCCAGTGCCATCACCGGCTCGGCGCCCGACTGGATGCGCGCAAGGTGCATGCCGGTCGCGGGCAGTTGCCGGGCCATATAGTAGCGGCCGGTTGTCAGCTTCGTCTCGTGGAACGTGGCGTCTGACGTGCCATCCTGCAAGGCCTGAGCCGAGGCTTTGCCCATCATCGCCCACATCAGCCCCAGGCAGACATGGCCGAACATGTGCATAAAGTCGGTCGAACCGGCCAGCGCCGCGTTGGGGTTCTTCATGCCTTGCTGCATGAAGTACATCATCGCCGCCTGCAGATCCTTGGAGGCTGCTTTCAGCGGTTCCAGGAACGAGTCTTTCAGCGCCTCGTTGCCCTCGTTCTCCTTGATGAAAGTCTTCACCATCTCAAAGAAGGCCATCGCTGGCTTGCCACCCTCAGCCGCCAGCTTGCGGCCGACAAGGTCCAGCGCCTGCACGCCATTGGCGCCTTCGTAGATCATCGCGATCCGCGCATCGCGGGCGAATTGCGACATGCCCTGCTCTTCGATATAACCATGGCCGCCGTAGACCTGCTGCGCCTGCACCGTCATGGCAAAGCCGACATCGGTCTGGAAGCCCTTGATCACCGGGGTCAGCAGCGAGATCAGCCCTTCGGCCTCTTTGTCGCCCAGACGGTGCGCGCGGTCGATCAGATGCGCGCCCCAGAAGGTGAAGGCGCGCGCGCCCTCGACGAAGGACTTCTGGTCCATCAGCATGCGGCGGATGTCGGGGTGCACGATCAGCGGATCGGCGTTGCCGTCCGGGTTCTCAACCCCCGTGACCGCGCGGCCCTGCAGACGGTCGCGGGCATAGTCGACGGCGTTCTGATAGGCGGCTTCGGCCTGGGCATAGCCTTGCAGGCCCACGCCCAGACGCGCCTCGTTCATCATCACGAACATCGCGCGCAGACCCTTGTGCAGGTCGCCGACCAGATAGCCGGTCGCCTCGTCATAGTTCATGACGCAGGTGGCGTTGCCGTGGATGCCCATCTTCTCTTCGATCTTGCCGACCGACACGCCGTTGCGCGCACCAAGCGAGCCGTCTTCATTCACCATGACCTTGGGCACGATGAACAGGCTGATGCCCTTGGTCCCCTCGCCACCGCCCGGTGCCTTGGCCAGCACCAGATGGATGACGTTCTCGGCCATGTCGTGATCACCGGCCGAGATGAAGATCTTCTGCCCGGTGATCTTGTAGCTGCCGTCGTCCTGCGGCACGGCCTTGGTGCGGATCAGACCCAGATCGGTGCCGCAATGCGGCTCGGTCAGGTTCATCGTTCCTGTCCATTCCATCGAGATCATCTTGGGCAGATAGGTCTGTTTCAGCTCATCCGACGCTGCGGCAAGGATCGCGTTGATCGCGCCATGGGTCAGGCCCTGATACATGTTGAAGGCCATGTTGGCCGACACGAAAACCTCACCGACCGCCGTGCCGACCACATAGGGCAGGTTCTGGCCGCCGTATTCCTCGGGCAGATCCAGCCCGTTCCAGCCGCCCTCTTTGAGCTGCTCGAAGGCATCCTTGAAGCCGGTCGGGGTGTAGACCACGCCGTTTTCCAACCGGCAGCCTTCGGTGTCGCCGACAGCGTTCAGGGGGGCCAGAACGCCCTCAGCCAGCTTGCCCGCTTCCTCAAGGATCGCAGCGGTGAACTCGCGGTCAAGGTCGGAATAGCCGGGGATGCCGGTATCCGTGGCCTTGAGCATATCGTGCAGGATGAACTGCATGTCTTTCACGGGGGCGGTATAGCGGGGCATCTTTCTCTCCCTGGTCTGCCGGGGGGCGCGGGGCCCAACGACGGTTGGTTCTGGGTTCCGGGGCCGGGGCTTATTCAGCCGCCTGGCGGAATTCGGCGAGCTTTTCAGCGCCCGATTCAAGCTGCGCGCGCAGCTCGTCGATCGCTTCGGTTAATTCGTCGCGCTGCTGTTCCATCTGAGCCAGACGCTCGCGCGCAGCGACAACGGTGCGCTTGAGCTGTTCGCCCTGCTGGTCGCCCCGGTCATAGAGGTTCAACAGCTGGCGCATCTCTTCCAGCGCAAAGCCAAAGCGCTTGCCGCGCAGGATCAGCTTCAACCGACCCCGGTCGCGGCGCGTGTACAGACGCTTCTGGCCCTCACGCAGGGGGGTGATCAATTCCTTGGCTTCATAAAAGCGCAGCGTCCGGGGCGTCACGTCGAACGCCTCGCACATCTGCCGGATGGTCATCAAGTCCTGGTCCATACATCACCTCACAGCGCCGGAGATCGGCTCCGACACAGACTCACATAGCGCAAGTTTGTACAGGGTGAAGCAATCTTGACGTTAACGTAACTCACGACGCTGCGTCACAGGGTGACGTTTACGTCAGGTTCAGGTGACGCAAGGGCAATTCAGGTGAATTGGCACGTAATCGGCAACCAGAGCGCGAATCGGCCCTCAGCTCTCGGTCTCGGCCAGACGCGAGGCTTCTTCGCGCAGGGACTTCAGATCGTCGATGGTCACGGCCAGCTCCTCGCGCTGGCGCGCCAGCTCGCCCAGCTGGCGGTCGGCCATCTGCACGAAGGCTTCCAGCTGCGATTTGGTGCCATTCTGATCGTAGATCAGCAGCCATTGACGCAGCTCTTCAAGGGCAAAACCGAAGCGGCGGCCCCGCAGGATCAGCGTCATGCGCGCCACTTCGCGCGGGCCGTAGGACCGGTTGCGACCGTCCTTTTCGGGCGTGAGCAGCTCGATGTACTCGTAATAGCGCAGGGTTCTCGGGGTGACCTCGAACCGCGCACACATCTCTTTGAACGACAGTTTCGTCTCGCTCATCACCCGCCCAATGGCCTCCACGCCGATCACGTTACCTTAGCGTAAGTCGCGCACCGTTCGGGCGCAACCGCCCAATACCACACATGTGCAATAACTGTCGCAAGGCGCACCGTTGCGACGCGTTTCCCCGCGTGAGGACTTGCCTTGCCCGCCGCTTTTGCGCGATGCCTGTGGGAACGGGGCGGCAACGCCCGGAACCAGCAGGACTTGCGATGACCGACATCAGCCCCGCCCAGCGTTTCATCGAGGCGATCCCTCATTCCCGCGCCCTGAACATGCGGCTGGAATCCATCGGTGACGGCAAGGCCGAGATTTCCATGCCCTATGACGAGGCGTTGATCGGCGATCCGGCAACCGGCGTGATCGCGGGCGGGGCGGTCTCGGCGCTGATGGACACCTGCTGCGGGGCGGCGGTGATGTCCTATCCCGGCGCGCGCGGCACCGCGACGCTGGACCTGCGCATCGACTATATGCGCGCCGCCAAGCCCGGCCAGCGCATCACCGCCCGCGCCGAATGCTTCCACGCCACGCGCACCGTCGCCTTTGTCCGCGCCACCGCCCATGACGAGGACGAGGGGCTGCCCGTCGCCACCGCCTCGGGTGCCTTCACCATGGAGAGCGTCACCAAGGCCCGCGACAGCGCCAAGAAAGCGGAGGGCGCGCAATGACCCGTCCCGCGCCCGAGCCCGTGCAGGTCGTCAAGGAACGCCGCGACAACGCGCTGCGCACATTGGTCGGCGGCATCCCCTATCTGCGCTTTCTGGGCATCCAGTTCGACCGGCGCGGCGACGAGCTGACCGCCATCCTGCCCTTTGACGAAAAGCTGATCGGCAACCCGTTCCTGCCCGCCATCCACGGCGGCGTGACCTCGGCCTTTCTGGAAATCACCGCGATGATGGAACTCAGCTGGTCGATGCTGTGGGAGGATATGGAGAAAGGCGCGCTTGATCCCCGCGCGCTGGACCCCGCGCATCTGCCCCGCCTGCCCAAGACCATCGACTTCACCGTCGATTACCTGCGCTCGGGCCTGCCGCGCGATGCCTACGCCCGCGCCCGCGTCAACCGCTCGGGGCGGCGCTATGCCTCGGTCCATGTTGAGGCGTGGCAAGACAACCGCTCGCGGCTCTTTGCGCAGGCCACCGGTCATTTCCTGATCCCCAGCCGGGACCGACCCGCGTGAACGGTCCGAGCGACGGCCCGATCATCCCGCTGACCAACCGCCGCGTCCTCAGGATCGCGCTGCCTATCGTCGCGGCCAATGTCACCGTCCCCCTGCTGGGGCTGGTCGATACCGCCGTCATCGGTCAGCTGGGCCTTGCCGCGCCGATCGGCGCGGTGGGTCTGGGGGCGGTGATTCTGTCGGTGCTGTTCTGGATGTTCGGCTTTCTGCGCATGGGCACCACCGGCCTGACCGCGCAAGCCTATGGCGCGGGCGACAAGGACGAGGCCGGCGCGATCCTCAAACGGGGCCTCTTGATCGCCGGCGCCGCCGGGCTGGCGCTGGTCGCCCTGCAAATCCCGCTGTTCTGGGCCGCCTTCCAGCTTGCTCCGGCCTCGGATCAGGTCGAATCTCTTGCTTCCGACTATCTGCGCATCCGCGTCTGGGGCGCGCCCGCCACCATCGGCATGTACGCCCTGACCGGCTGGCTGATCGCGCTGGAGCGTACCCGCGCGGTGATGGCGCTGCAAATGATCACCAACGGTGCGAATATCGCGCTGGATGTCTGGTTCGTGCTCGGCCTCGGCTGGGGGGTCGAGGGCGTTGCCTCGGCCACGCTCATCGCCGAATGGTCCGGGCTGTGCTGGGGCCTGTATCTGTGCCGCGACGGCCTTGCGCGCAGCGGCGCGCGCATCTTCGATGCGGTCAGGCTGCGCCGCATGGCCTCGGTCAACGGTTACATCATGCTGCGCTCGATCTTGCTGCAGGCCTGTTTCACCGCCTTTTTGTTCCTGTCCTCGGGGCGGGGCGATCTTGCCATCGCCGCCAACCAGATCCTGCTGCAATTCCTTGAGCTGATGGCCTACCTGCTCGACGGCTTCGCCTTCGCCGCCGAAACGCTGGTCGGGCAGGCCGTCGGTGCCCGCGCGCGGTCGCGCCTTGCCCGCGCCGTGCGCCTGACCTTCGGATGGGGCATCGGTGGCGCGCTCTTGATGGCCGGTGTCTTCGCGCTTGCTGGTCCCGGCATCATCGACCTGATGACCACGGCGCCGGATGTCCGCGCCGAGGCCCGCCACTACCTGCCCTGGGTCGTCGCCGCCCCCCTGTTGGGCATCGCGGCGTGGATGTATGATGGCGTCTTTATCGGCGCGACCTTCACGCGTGAGATGCTCGTCACCGCTTTCTTCGCCGCCGCCGTCTATGTCGTGGCGGTGGTTGCGACCTGGGGGATGGGCAATCACGGGCTCTGGCTGTCGCTGATGATCTTCAACGTTGCGCGCGGTGCCTCACAGGCGCTGCTCTACCCCCGGATTTCACGCTCGCTGGCCTATGACACCTGACACCCTGACCCCCGACCAGATCGCCGCCCTGTTCACCCAAGCGGATGGCAGCTACCGCTTTGCCCGCTGGGGGCGGCCCATCGTGCCCATCGTCTTTGGCACCGACGACGCCACGCTGTCTGTGGTCAAAGGCGCGGTCGAGGCCGTCGTCGGCATGTCCGGGCACAAGATGGCCGAGCACGACCCCGAGCTGGGTGCCAACCTGATGGTGTTCTTCTTTCGCGACTGGGACGAGCTGCTCGCCGTCCCTGATCTGGACAAACTGGTCGAGGGGCTGGGCACGCTGGTTCCCCGCCTCAAGGCGCAGGCCGCCACCCAATACCGCGCCTTCCGCTTCGACCCCGAGGGCACCATCAAGGCCGCCTTCGTGTTTATCCGCATGGACGATGCGATGGCCGAGATCCCCGCCGCCGATCTGGCGCTGATGCAGGCGGTGCAGGTGATCCTGCTCTGGGCCGACGGGGCCCTGCGGGTCCACTCCCCCTTCGCCCGCGCGAACGACCTCACCGTCCTGCGCCCTGAGTTCGCCTCGGTGATCCGCGCCTGCTATGACCGGGTCATGCCGGGGGTGGCGACGGATGCGTCGCACGCTCTGCGGGTGGCGGCGAGGGTCGGGTGAGCGGGACGCTAAGCTTTCGGGCTCTCTCATTCGCAGGCTCCCGGTGCCCGAAATGATGAACCCAACCCGCCCGCTTATTGACCTCGCCTTCTAATAAAAGCGTTGGAATTTTGCGGGTCAGGGATCAGGATGCTTGTGATATTTTCGGAACAATTCTGATTGGATTGATTTCAAAGGCTAGAATCGGAAACAATTAAGCCGAGCCCATCCTGAAAAAACGGATTGGCCGCGCATTGCCGATTATCCTTGCCGTGCCAACCTCGCGACGGTGTCCAGGAAGGACACTCCTTATCCCGCAACGAGGATCTTTTGCCTTGGCGGCAACCATGCCCGCCAAGCCGGGCCCATGCCGCCGAACCGTTGCGCGCGAGGTGAGGGCGAGGGCAAGCGGCGACGTCCTGCCCGTCGCTTAGAGAGTTGGAATCACTCGATTGTGTTGCAACTCTTCTGAAAGTAGAGATCGCACCCTCCGCCCGATCCCCTGCGCCTCGAATAAACGCCTCCGGTGTCCGTTTCGCTGCACGGGCGCGCAGACCGGAACACTGGTCATGCCCGCATCGGCACGGTGTGCGATCTCCTTGAACGTGCAAAAATCAAGCGCAACGACGGCCCCCTTAAACTGCCAAAGACATGGTTCCGACCAGTCAAACTGGGTGTTTTTCAAGTCAGGCAGGGGAACCTTCGCGGAAACTCCCGGTTGGTAAATAGTCGCGTTGCAGTTGTGACGCATCCACTTCACAGATCAGGAGAGTAACGATGAATATCAGTAATCGAATGGCCATCGCTTTGACCCTCGTCGGTGCAAGCATCCCTCTGCCCGCGCTCAGCCAGAGCTTTTGCGAACAACCTGCCCGCAACCTGACACCTTCGCAACTGCGGCTGGTGCTCGCGGGTGACTGCGAGCAGGTGTTCGCGGGCGATCAGGCGGGGCGCGCCCCCGGTCAGCCGGGATCGGGCACTGACCCCGGTGGTAGCGGGACCGACCCGGATGAAGGCGGTCTTGCCGTGAATATTGGCGGCAACGGCGTCAATATCGGCGCGGGCACTGCGGCTGCCACGGGCAACGATGGCGGCATCAATGCAGGTGTCGGCTCAAGCGCGGCCTCGGACAATGGCGGGGGTATCAACGCTGGCATCGGCGACAATGCCGCGTCCGGGAATGACGGCGGTCTGAATGTCGGCGTCGGCGAAAACGCCGCGTCGAACAATCAAGGCGGCGTCAACGTCGATGTCGGTGGCGGCGGATCCGGGGCTGGCAGCGACAACGCCGGCGGCATCAATGTGGGCGTCGGCGGAGCGGAAGGGCTCGGCGTTTCCGTGAACGGGGACGGCGTCGGGATCGGCCTCGGGCGCTGACAAACCGGGCGGGGCGCACGCGCCCCGCCTGTCCTCGCGCCTTTGAGTGATGCTGCGCGCCAGTCGCACAGCGCTGCAAGGCGCGGGACTGAACACCTGCTGCCGACGCGGTTCATCCAAGAGCCGTTCATGAACGATGGCGTCCAAGCGAAACGGCCCATCCTTGAGTGGCGTTTATCTTAAACCTTGCCGAGCAGGCGATAGGTCACACCCGCAGGATTGTATTCGATGTTTCCATTGCCAAAGAAATAGCCGGGCCCAACCTGATGCAGCAGTTGAGAGCCAAACCCGCGTGACGATGGCGGGTTGACGGTCGGCCCATGGCTCTCTTGCCAGTCAAGCGTGAATTGCCCGTCGTCCGCACGGGTCCAGGAAATGCTGACGCTGCCTTCCTGCAGGGAAAGGGCACCATATTTGAGAGCGTTGGTCGCCAGTTCGAACAGGATCAGCGACAGACCAAGGGCTTGATCCGGCGCCAGAATAATCGGCGGGCCTTGCAACGAGAGCCGTTCGTCGCGGTCCAGATGCGCTGCCAGAGAACGGTTGATCACCTCGGTGATGTCGATCGCCACATCCGCTTGCAGCAATTGCTGAGCCTGTCCCAGTGCCCTGATCCGCGCCGTCACGGTCTCTCGCGCGTGCTTCAGGTCCGGCGACGAGCGCAGACTGGAAGAGACGACAGCAGAGGTGACAGCAAGCATGTTCTTGATGCGATGGGACAGCTCGCTCCGCATAGCGTCCTGAAGCAACCGTGCCTCGACACTCTGCGTTTCGTCGACAGCAACATTGATCATCCCACAGATGGTCCCGTCATCGTCGTGCAGGGGGCTGTAGGAAAATGTCCAGTACGTCTGCTCGTCGTAGCCATTCCGCGTCATGGTCAGCGGAAGTTCCCTGAAAAATGTACCTTCCCCAGCAAAGGCCTTGTCGATGAAGGGCAAAATGTCTGCCCAAATTTCCGGCCAGACATCTTTGGCAGCAGCGCCCAACGCCATAGTTTGTCGCGCCCCGAGGATGGGAGCATAGGCGTCGTTGTAGAGAAACGTCAGATCCGAGCCCCAGAAAATGCACGACGCGTGCTGTTGGCCAAGCATTATTCGAACCGCTGAAAGCAAGGACACCGGCCACGTCTCAATCGGGCCGAGCGGCGTGTTGCTCCAATCGAACGAAGAGGTTTTCTGCGCCATCATGCCGCTTCCGAGCACCGGCAGCGACCGTTCAGAAGACAAGAGGTCCCGCGACATGTTCCCAGACCTTTCATGTGACAACACATAGCTTTATGCGCATTCTTTGCCGGTTGAAAAGGGGATTTTCGAAGGTTTTTTCCACCTTTCGGAGGCGATTCGCATCATTCTGCCGAGCGGAGCGCGGGTTGCTCCGGTTAATCGTTCCAAGGGGGATTTGAGCTTGCGCTTGCTCTAAACTGCCGCGCTGTGTGACTTTTCCCGCTTCCATCAGGCAGTTTGCGATGCATGTGCTGTCGCTGGAATGCGGGCTTCGGGCAGCGACGAGGCAGCATTGGTTGGATTGCGAACCTCCGCTCAGGCCCGAACCTGTCCGGCTGATCACCAGCAGCCGGGTTCAGGGGTTTGGTGCACCATGACGCGCCCCTCCGGGATCCCCAAATCCTTAACAACTCCCTAAACGCTCCTGCTAACCCTCTGATCTTCCTGACCCCGCAAAGATGTCCCATCGTGGGACATCCTCGCTTCGGCCCGATATTCCCACCTGATTGCGTGTCTTTGCCAGCTTGGCACAATTGGGGGTTGACCCTGAGTCAATCTGGTCATTTCCTGCAGACTGTTTCGTAACGAATGCCGTTTCCAGGCTGCCAGGGCCTCGACTTACCCCCTTCGGACACCTGCCCCCACCGCACTTGATCCTTGGCGGATACGGCGGGGCTTCAGAAGATCAGGCCGATGCATACCTTCCCCGTGACCATTTACTACGACGAGACCGATCTCGGCGGGATCGTCTATCACGCGAACTACCTGCGGTTCATCGACCGCGCCCGGACCGACTGGGTTGGCGGGCTGGGCATCGATCAGAACGCCATGCGCGCCGCTGGCACGATCTTTGTCGTCCACCGGATCGAGGCCGACTTCCGCGCGCCCGCCCGGCTGGATGACCGCCTCGTGATCACCACCCGCCCGCTGTCCGTCAGCTCGGCCCGGCTGGTGCTGGATCAGCAGGTTTTGCTGGGTGATTGCTGTCTTTTTCAGGCCAAGGTGACCATCGTTTGCATCACAACCGACGGCAAGCCGCGTCGTTTGCCGCCCGCGCTGCGCACGATCGGCGAAAACGCGTAACATTCGCGTGCTGTCATTGGCCTTTGTCCGCGAAACGCGCTAGAATCGGCGCAAACGAGGGCCGTCTGAACGGCGCCCCCCAGAACGAGCAGGACTGAAGGCATGGATACCGCCACCCTGGCACAGGCCAGTGACATCGACTTTTCGCTGGTCGCGCTTTTCCTGCGTGCCACGTTTACTGTGAAGCTGGTGATGATCCTGCTGATCGTCGCCTCGTTCTGGTCGTGGGCGATCATCGTCCAGAAGCACCTGGTCTTCCGCCGCGCCCGCGCGCAGGCCGCTGCCTTTGATGCGACCTTCTGGTCGGGCGAGCCGCTGGATGCGCTGTATTCCCGCGTTGGTCCCAACCCCGCCGGCGGCCCCGAGCGCATCTTTGCCGCCGGTATGGCCGAGTGGCAGCGCTCGCATCGTTCGGACGGGGCGATGATCCCCGGCGCGGCGCAGCGCATCGACCGCTCCATGGATGTAGCCATCGACCGCGAGGCGCGGGTGCTCAACAGCAACCTGACCTTCCTCGCCTCGGTCGGCTCGGCCAGCCCGTTCGTGGGCCTGTTCGGCACCGTCTGGGGCATCAAGACCGCGTTCGAGGAAATCGCGCTGGCGCAATCGACCAACCTTGCCGTGGTCGCGCCCGGCATCGCCGAGGCGCTGCTGGCCACGGGTCTGGGCCTGCTGGCAGCGATCCCGGCCACGATCTTCTACAACAAGCTTACCGATGACAGCGACACCATTGCCTCGGGCTATGAGCAGTTCGCGGACGAATTCGGCACGCTTTTGTCGCGCAATCTGGATTCCTGAGCCATGGGTGCGCAAGCCATTCGCAAACAGAGCGGGTCCGGCACCCGCCGTCGGCGTCGCGGTCACGCGGCCAAGATGGCCGAGATCAACGTCACGCCGATGGTTGACGTGATGCTGGTGCTGCTGGTGATCTTCATGGTCGCCGCGCCCATGCTGGTGGTCGGCGTCCCGGTCGAGCTGCCGCGCACCGCTGCAGGCGCTCTGCCCGCGCAGCAAGAAGAGCCGCTGTCGATCACGCTGGGCGCTGACGGCTCGATCGCGCTGATGACCACCGATGTGGCCGAGGGCGATCTGCTGCCGCGCTTGCAGGCGATTGCCGCCGAGCGGACCGATGACCGCGTGTTCCTGCGTGCCGACGGGTCGATCCCCTACGCGCGGGTTGTGCAGGTCATGGGCGCGCTCAATGCCGGTGGGTTCCACAATATCGGCCTGGTCACCGAAACCGGCGGGCCATCCTTTGGGGCCCAGTCGGGTCAGTAAGCGCACATGGCTGCCTTTGCACAGGTACAAATGAACACGGGACACAAGGTCTCGGCCCTGCTGCATGGCGGGCTGATCCTGTGGATTCTGGTGTTCGATCTTTTCGGCGCCCCGGATGAGCCGATGATGCCCGATGTGACCGAGGTCTCGATCGTCTCGGCGCAGGAATTTGCCGAGCTGTCGCAGCTTGCGCCCGCGGCTCCGCCAGCCCCCACGCCGACGCCCGAACCGGCCCCGGCCCCCACGCCGATTCCGACGCCTGCGCCCATCGAGCCGCCCGCGCCGGTGGTCCCGCCTGCGCCGATCCCGGCGCCGACGCCTGCGCCTGCCCCCGCACCCGAGCCGGTACCAACGCCCGAGCCGCCGCAAGCCGCGGTGATCGCGCCGCAGACCACACCCGATTCCAGCCTGCGCCCCGTTCAGCGCCCGGCCGAGCGCGTCGCGCCCGAGGCCGCGCCAACGCCGCAGCCCGACGTCGCCATTGCGCCGCAGGACCGCGCAGCGGTGGTGCCCGATGCGACGGCGACGGTGATCGCCCCCGAAGCGCAGGAGGCCACGCAACGCGAGGCCGCCGCGACCGAAACGGTGACCGAGGCGACCGATATCAGCGAGACCGAACCGGTGCGCCGCACGGCGACCGCGCCTGAGGTCAGCATGCGTCCGCGTCAGCGCCCGACGCGCGCAGAGCAGGTCGCCGCGGCTCCCGCTCCGACGCCAACCCCTGCGCCAACACCGACGCCGACGCCAACGCCAACCCCGACGCCCCCGGCCGACCGCACGCCGATCCCGACGCCAGCGACCGAAGAACCGACCGAAAGCCCCATCTCGGGGGCAATCGAGGATGCACTGGCGCAGGCGCTCGGCTCGGCTCTGGACGAACCCACCGCCACGCTCAGCCAGTCCGATGCCGATATGCTGCGCCTCAATATCGAGGCCTGCTGGAACGTTGGCATCCTGTCGACCGAAGCGTTGAACGTGGTGATCACCATTGCGTTCGAAATGACGCCTGATGGACGCCCCGTTGAATCCTCGATCCGCGAGGTCGAGGCGTCAGGCGGTTCCATTGGCGCTGTGCGCGCGGCGTTTGACGCTGGGCGACAGGCCATCGTTCAATGTGGTATCAATGGTTACGGATTGCCTCAGGACCTTTATGATCAGTGGCGACTGGTCGAAATCACGTTCAACCCAGCACGGATGAGTACACGATGACCCAATTTTCCCGCCGCCCCGTGCTTGGACTTCTGGCCGGTTTCGCGGTTGCCCCCGGTATCGCGCGGGCACAAACGCCCTTGCGCATCGAGATCACCGAAGGCGTGATCGAGCCGGTGCCCTTTGCCATCCCCGATTTCGTCGCTGAAAACGCGGCGGGCGGGCAATACACCGCCGGGATCGCGCGGGTGATTGCCAACAACCTTAGCGGCACCGGCCTGCTGCGGGAAATCCCGCCGACCGCGCATGTCGGGCGGATCACCAGCTTTGACAGCCCGGTTCAGTTTGCCGACTGGCGCGCGATCAATTCCCGCGCGCTGATCACCGGCGCGGTGCGGGTGAACGGGCCGACGATCACGGTGAAGTTCCGCCTGTTCGACGTGGTCAGTGGCCAGCAGCTGGGCGACGGTCTGCAACTGGACGGGCGCACCGATGCGTGGCGGCGCATGGCGCACCGGGTGTCGGATCAGGTCTATATGCGCCTGACCGGCGAGACCGGCTATTTCGACAGTCAGGTGGTGTTCATCGCCGAAAGCGGCCCGGCCACCAACCGGCGCAAGCAGGTGGCGATCATGGATCAGGACGGCGAGAACACGCAGTACTTGACCGACGGCACGTCGCTGACCTTTGCGCCGCGCTTCTCGCCGACCGGCGACCGCATCCTGTTCACCAGCTACGAGACCGGCTTTCCGCGCATCTACCTGATGGACGTCGCGTCGCGCCGCCGACAGGTGCTGGGCGACCAGCCGGGCGAAATGACCTTCGCGCCGCGTTTCTCGCCCGATGGTGGCTCGGTGGTCTATTCGCTGTCCGTCGACGGGCGGACCGACCTTTACATGCTCAACCTTGCCAGCGGCCAGCGCTGGCAGCTGACGCAGACCGACGCCATCGACACAGCGCCCAGCTTCTCGCCGGACGGGCAACAGGTGGTGTTCGAAAGCGACCGCACCGGCGCGTCGCAGCTGTATATCATGGGCTTGCAGGGTGGCGGGCAGAACCGCATCAGCCAGGGTCAGGGGCGCTATTCCACGCCCGTCTGGTCACCGCGCGGCGATCTGATCGCGTTTACCAAGCAGCTCAACGGGCGCTTCCACATCGGCGTGATGCGCACCGATGGCTCGAACGAGCGGATCCTGACCCAGAGCTTCCTGGACGAGGGCCCGACTTGGTCGCCCAACGGTCGTGTCATCATGTTCGCGCGCGAAGAGGCCGGGAACAACCCGGTGCTGATGTCCGTCGATATCACCGGTCGCAACCTGCGCCGGGTGCCGACGCCGGGGCCTGCCTCGGACCCGAGCTGGTCGCCCCTTCTGCCGTAATCCTGAACCCCTGAACCCCTGAACCCACGCGCTGCGCCGCGTACCGTGAACACCGCCCGATTCCCCCGCGACGCGGCATCTGTTATGATGCGCGTCGGGCAGGACCGAACAACAAGGACTGAAAACGATGCAAATTCTGACCAAGGCCATTCTGGTCGTCGCCGCACTGGCATTGGCCGCGTGTAACAACCCCCGTGGCGGCGATTATGACGATCCCCTGACCAATGGCGGTGCCGGTGCTGGCGGTATCTCGTCGACGGCGCTGGGCGATCCCAACGATCCGACCTCGATCGCGTATTTCAACCAGACGATCGGCGACACCGTTCACTTCACCGTGGACAGCAGCGACCTGACCGCCGAGGGCGTCACCGTCCTGCGCACCCAGGCCGCGTGGCTGAACCGCTATCCGTCCTACGCGATCCTGATCGAAGGCCACGCCGACGAGCGCGGCACGCGTGAATACAACATCGCGCTGGGTGCCCGCCGTGCTGCGCGCGTGCAGCAGTTCCTGATCGGCGAGGGCGTGTCTTCGGGCCGCATCCGCACCGTCAGCTACGGTAAAGAGCGTCCGATCGAGGCTTGCGCCGCGCAGCGCTGCTGGGATCTGAACCGCCGCGCGACCACGGTCGTGTCGCGCTAAGAATGCCGGGGGCCGCAGGCTTTGGCCGGGCAGGGGGGCTTTCTGCCCCCCTCTTCGCGTGCCGCGAATTCACCCCCCGAGGATATTTTCAGACAGATGATGGGGCGGGGCTGTGACAGGCCCGGCCCCTTTGGCTGTCATGCGCGCGGGCTGCGAAGGCTTCGCGCGGCTTGGCGTTGCTGTGTCGGGCGGCGGCGATTCGGTGGCGGCGCTGGTGCTGGCGGTCGAGGCGCTGGGCGCGGCGCGGGTGGCGGCGGTGACGGTCGATCACGGCCTGCGGCCCGAGGCGGCGGCGGAGGCTGTGGGCGTTGCGGCGCTGTGCGCCCGGTTGGGCGTGGCGCATGACGTTCTGCGCTGGTCGGGGCCTGAGCGCGGCAATCTGATGGACGAGGCGCGCGCGGCGCGGCTGGCGCTGATTGGCGGTTGGGCGCGTGGGCGGGTGGACGCCGTGGTTCTGGCGCATACGCTCGATGATCAGGCCGAGACGGTGCTGATGCGGCTGGCGCGGGGATCGGGTGTGGACGGATTGTCCGGGATGGCCGAGCGGCGCGAGGCCGAGGGGGTGATCTGGCTGCGGCCCTTGCTGGGCGTGACGCGCGAGGCGCTGCGCAGCGAGTTGCGGGCGCGGGGCGTGGCGTGGGTCGACGACCCGAGCAACGACAACCCGCGCTATCAGCGGGTGCGGGCGCGCAAGGCACTGGCGGCGCTGGCCGATCTGGGGATCGGGGCCGAGGGTTTGGCGGCGACCGCCGGGCGCATGCGCCGGGCACGCGGCGCTTTGGAGGCACAGGCCCAGGCAGCGCTGGACGCGCTGGTGGGCGAGGATCGCGGGACAGTGATTATCGACGCGGGTGTGCGGGCGCTGGAACCGGAAATCAGGGACCGGGTGGTGGCGCATCTGCTGATGCAGCTCTCGGGCGCGACCTATCGCCCCCGGCTGGAGGATCTACAGCGGTTGCTGTCGGCGGGGCAGGGCACATTGATGGGCTGCGTGCTGACCGTTGAGGGCACTGGGCTGCGCCTGTCGCGCGAGGCGCAGGCGGTGGCCGGGCTGGTATGCCCCAGCGATCAGGTCTGGGACCATCGCTGGCGGGCGGAAGGCCCCGTCCCCGGCGAGATCCGCGCCTTGGGCGAGGCCGGGCTGTTACAGCTGAGCCAGCAGGCGCGGGCCGGCATGCATACACATTGGCGTGACACCGGCCTGCGCCGCGAGACCCTTGCCGCGCTGCCGGGGATCTGGCGCGAGGGCGCTTTGATCGCCGCGCCGCTGGCGTTTTGGCCCGGCGAATGGCGTCTTTCTGCGCGACCTGTCGCCGCGATTGTCACGCAGCGGGCATAATCGCATTGAAGTCACCCTGCGCATCACTATCTTAGAGGCTAACTGGCCAGACTTGGCCGAGAAGATTGGAGAGCTCCGTGGGCAACGCTCGCAATTTCGCGTTCTGGATCGTCCTGTTCTTCCTGATGATCGTTTTGTTTACGTTGTTCAACAACGGCAGCACGACGAGCACCGGGCGCACAGTCGGCTATTCGGATTTCCTGCAGCGGGTTGAGGCCGGCGATGTCAGCCGAGTCGTGATCGACGGTGAGACGTTGCGCGTGACCGACCGGCAGGGTCAGGCTTTCACCACCATCCGTCCTTCGGGCGAGAATCCCACCGACCGGCTGATCGCCTCGAACGTCTCGGTCGAGGCGCGCCCGCAAGAGCGGTCCGGCCTGATGTCGGCGCTGTCGGTCTGGCTGCCGTTCCTGCTGCTGATCGGCGTGTGGATCTTCTTCATGAACCGGATGCAGGGCGGCGGAAAAGGCGGGGCCATGGGCTTTGGCAAGTCCAAGGCCAAGTTGCTCACCGAAAAGCACGGACGCGTCACGTTTGACGACGTGGCCGGTATCGATGAGGCCAAGGACGAGCTGGAAGAGATCGTCGAATTCCTGCGCAACCCGCAGAAATTCAGCCGTCTGGGCGGCAAGATCCCGAAAGGCGCGCTGCTGGTGGGCCCTCCGGGTACCGGTAAGACCCTGCTGGCCCGCGCGATCGCGGGTGAGGCGGGTGTGCCGTTCTTCACCATCTCAGGTTCCGATTTTGTCGAAATGTTCGTCGGTGTCGGTGCAAGCCGTGTGCGCGACATGTTCGAGCAGGCCAAGAAGAACGCGCCCTGCATCGTCTTCATCGACGAGATTGACGCGGTCGGTCGCTCGCGGGGCGTCGGCTATGGCGGCGGCAACGATGAGCGTGAGCAGACGCTGAACCAGCTGCTGGTCGAGATGGACGGTTTTGAGGCCAACGAGGGTATCATCATCATCGCCGCGACCAACCGTCCCGATGTTCTGGACCCCGCGCTGCTGCGTCCCGGTCGTTTCGACCGTCAGGTGCAGGTGCCGAACCCCGACATCAAGGGCCGTGAGCGCATTCTGGGCGTCCATGCCCGCAAGGTGCCGCTGGGTCCGAACGTCGATCTGCGCATCATTGCACGCGGGACGCCGGGTTTCTCGGGTGCCGATCTGGCCAACCTGGTGAACGAGGCGGCGTTGACCGCCGCACGCAAGAACCGCCGTTTTGTCACGATGGATGACTTTGAAAGCGCCAAGGACAAGGTCATGATGGGCGCCGAGCGCCGGTCGATGGTCATGTCCGAAGACGAGAAAAAGCTGACCGCCTATCACGAAGCCGGGCACGCCGTTGTCGGCCTGCACGTCCCGCAGCATGATCCGATCCACAAGGCGACGATCATCCCGCGTGGCCGCGCTCTGGGTCTGGTGATGAGCCTGCCGGAACGCGACCAGCTGAGCGTGACCTACACCAAATACACGTCGAAAATCGCCATGGCGATGGGCGGCAAGGTGGCCGAAGAGCTGATCTTCGGCAAGGAAAACGTGACCTCGGGCGCGTCGAGCGACATCCAGCAGGTGAGCAAGATCGCCCGCGCGATGGTGACGCAGTTCGGCTTCTCGGACGCGCTGGGGCATATCGATTATGCCAACGAGCAGCAGTCTTATCTGGGCAATTACTCGGGTGGATCGAACGCCTCGCAAGAGACGCAGAAGAAGATCGACGAGGAAGTGCGCAAGATTGTCGATGAGGGCTATCAGACCGCCAAGCGCATTCTGACCGAGCATGCCGACGAGCTGGAATATCTGGCGCAAGGTCTGCTTGAGTACGAGACGCTGACCGGGGCCGAGATCACCCGCGTGATGCGCGGCGAAGGCCCTGGCCGGGATGAGGACGACACGTCCAACTCGGGCGGTACGCCGTCGGTCCTGTCGATCCCGCGCACCAAGCCACGTCGCGGCACGGATGACAGCGGGCTTGAGCCGAACCCCTCGGCCTGATCCGGTTGCTCTTGCAATCACCCCGGCACCGCGCGACGGTGCCGGGGTTTTTCTTTGCCTTGAGGTCTGCCCATGCCCGCGCTTGCCGCCACCAAATTCGAAGCCGAGATCGTCTGGCTGGGCGTGGTCACAGACCGCGCCGCCGCGCTGCCCTCAGCGCCGCTCGAGGCGATGGAACTGACCTTCGACGGCCCGCTGGGGGAGGCGCATGGCGGCATGACCCGGCCGTCGTGTTCGCGTGTGCTGGGCCTTTATCCGCGCAACACACCGATCCGCAATGTGCGGCAATTGTCGATCGTGTCCGAGGAAGAGCTGGCGGCGATTGCGCAAGAGATGGGGCTGGAAGCGCTGGACCCGACGCTGCTCGGCGCGACGATGGTGCTGCGCGGGGTGCCTGATTTCAGCCATGTGCCGCCCTCCTCACGGCTGCTGGCCGACAGCGGGGCCTCGCTGACCGTGGACATGGAAAACCGCCCCTGCACGCTGCCCGCCCGCCCCATCGAGACCCAGCACCCCGGCTACGGCAAGGCGTTCAAACCCGCCGCCGCGAATCGGCGCGGGGTGACCGCCTGGGTCGAGGCTGAAGGCCGCGTGGCGTTGGGCGACCGGCTCCGGCTGTTTGTGCCCGATCAGCCGGTCTGGTCACAAATGCCGCGCGCCCTTCGCCGATAACGGCTAGGATTTCCGATACGAAACCGTGTGCCCCGCAAAAACCGGCGGCGGCACTGCATTAGGAATGTATACATGCAACGCGGCTAGCTAAGTCAGGGTTACGCCACGCCGCAGAAGGGGAGACAGCGTTCATGACCTTCAAGACCGACATCGAAATCGCGCGCGCGGCTCACAAGAAGCCGATCCTTGAGATAGGCGAAGCACTGGGGATCCCCGCTGCCGAGCTTCTGCCCTATGGCCACGACAAGGCGAAAGTCAGCCAGAGCTTCATCAATGGTCTGGCGGATCGCCCCGATGGCAAGCTGATCCTTGTGACGGCGATCACCCCGACCCCCGCCGGTGAGGGCAAGACGACCACGACGGTGGGGCTGGGTGACGGGCTGAACCGGATCGGCAAGAAGACGGTGATCTGCATCCGCGAGGCCAGCCTTGGCCCCAACTTCGGCATGAAGGGCGGGGCGGCGGGGGGCGGCTATGCGCAGGTCGTGCCGATGGAAGAGATGAACCTGCATTTCACCGGCGATTTCCACGCGATCACCAGCGCGCATAACCTGCTCAGCGCGATGATCGACAACCACATCTATTGGGGTAACGGGCTGGAGATCGACGAGCGCCGCGTGATGTGGCGCCGGGTGATGGACATGAACGACCGCGCGCTGCGCGATGTGGTGACCAGCCTTGGCGGCGTGTCCAACGGCTTTCCGCGCCAGACCGGATTTGACATCACCGTCGCGTCCGAGGTCATGGCGATCCTCTGTCTGGCGAAGGATCTGGCCGATCTGCAGCGCCGTCTGGGCAATATCGTCGTCGCCTATACCCGCGACCGCACGCCGATCACCTGCCGCGACCTCAAGGCCGATGGCGCGATGACGGTGCTGCTCAAGGACGCGATGCAGCCCAATCTGGTGCAGACGCTTGAGAACAACCCGGCCTTCGTCCACGGCGGCCCGTTTGCCAATATCGCGCATGGCTGCAACTCGGCCATTGCCACGCGCACGGCGTTGAAGCTGGGCGAGTATGTCGTGACCGAGGCCGGCTTTGGCGCGGATCTGGGGGCCGAGAAGTTCTTTGACATCAAGTGCCGCAAGGCCGGTCTGACGCCTGCTGCCGCTGTCCTTGTCGCCACGGTGCGGGCGATGAAGATGAACGGCGGCGTCGCGCGCGCCGATCTGGGCGTTGAAAGCGTCGAGGCCGTGGAGAAGGGCTGCGCCAATCTGGGCCGTCACCTTGAGAATGTGAAAAGCTTCGGCGTGCCGGTGGTGGTGGCAATCAACCATTTCCATTCCGACACCGAGGCCGAGCTGCAGGCGATCAAGGATTTCGTCGCCACGCAGGGGGCCGAGGCGATTGTGTGCACCCATTGGGCCGATGGCTCGGCGGGGATGGAAGACCTGGCGCACAAGGTCGTGGCGATGGCCGACTCCGACGCGGCCAATTTCGCGCCGCTCTACCCCGACGACATGAGCCTGATGGACAAGATCGAGACCATCGCAAAGCGCATCTACCGTGCCGACGGGGTGATCGCCGATACCACGGTGCGCAACCAGCTCAAGACCTGGGAGGCGGCGGGCTATGGCCATCTGCCGGTCTGCATGGCCAAGACGCAGTATTCCTTTACCACCGACCCCAACGTGCGCGGCGCACCGACCGGGCACTCGTTCCCGGTGCGCGAGGTGCGCCTGTCGGCAGGGGCCGGGTTCATCGTGGCGATCTGCGGTGAGATCATGACCATGCCGGGCCTGCCGCGCAAACCGGCGGCGGAAACCATCGGCATCAATGATGACGGCTTTGTCGAAGGGCTGTTCTGACACATCCACAGCCGGGCAGGGGCAGCCCCCGCCCGGCGCTTAACTCCGAGGATAGCAGATGAAAACTGACGGGATCCGGGCAGCCCTGATCGACGGAAAGGCCATCGCCGCCAAGATGCGCACCGAGACGGCTGCCGAAGCGGCTGAGCTGGCGGCACTGGGCTGGCAGCCCCGGCTGGTGTCGATCACCGTCGGCGATGGTGCGGCCTCCGAGGTCTATGTGCGCAACCAGCAGCGCACCGCCGAGAATGCGGGGGTCGAGTTTGAGGCGCGCACTTACCCCGAGACCATCTCGATGGAACAACTGGTTGGCGTGCTGCAAGGCCTGAACGCCGATCCGCGCGTCAACGGCATCATCATCCAGCGCCCGCTGCCCGCGCATATCCCGGTGAAAACGCTGCAAAAAGCCGTGCATCCGCTCAAGGATGTCGAGGGGATGCACCCGGCCTCGATCGGCAATATCGTCTATAACGATCTGGCGCTGGGGCCCTGTACCGCCGTCGCTGCGGTCGAGATTCTGAAAACCCTGCCGCTGAAGATCGAGGGGCTGGATGTCACCGTCATCGGCCATTCCGAGATCGTCGGCAAACCCATCGCCTTTCTGCTGATGAGCCTTGGCGCGACGGTCACGGTCTGCCACCACATGACCCGCTCGGTCGCCATGCACTCGCGCGCGGCGGATGCGGTGTTCGTGGCGGTCGGCAAGCCGGGTCTGGTGACGGGCGACATGCTCAAACCCGGTGCGGCGCTGATCGACATCGGTATCAACCGGGTCGATGGCAAGACGGTCGGTGACGCCGATTTTGACAGCTGCGCCAAGGTCGCCGGGTGGCTGACTCCGGTGCCGGGTGGCGTGGGGCCGGTGACGGTGGCAACGCTGATGAAGAACGCCGTGCTGGCGACCCGGCTGCAAATGGCGCATTACCGCGCCGAATACGCGCTGACCGATGTCTGAGGCGCTGCCGCTGCCCGAGGCGGTGCAGACGATGGCCGAACTGCGCGGCTGCATCGACACGCTCGACGACCAGCTGATGGGGATTCTGGCCGCGCGGCTGGCCTATGTCGACCGGGCGGCGGTCCTGAAGGCACGCGAAGGGATTGCCGCCGCCGCGCCATCCCGCGTGCAAGCGGTGGTGGACCGGGTCCGCGCGCGGGCCGAGGTCACCGGCTTTGACCCCGATATCGCCGAAGCGATGTGGCGGGTGATGATCGAACAGCTGATCGCGCGCGAAGCGCGGGTCTTGGGACATAACGGGAGGGACGCATGAGCGCCACCATCATCGACGGAAAAGCCTTTGCGGCGACAGTGCGCGCACAGGTGGCCGAGCATGTTGCGCTGCTCAAGGCCGATCACGGGCTGACGCCGGGACTGGCCGTGGTGCTGGTCGGCGAAGATCCGGCGTCCGAGGTTTATGTCCGCTCCAAAGGCAAGCAGACGACCGAAGTCGGGATGAACTCGTACGAGCACAAGCTGCCGGCGGATACGTCTGAGGCTGATCTGCTGGCGCTGATTTTCCAGCTGAACGCCGACCCGGCGGTCAACGGGATTCTGGTGCAATTGCCGCTGCCGGATCATCTGGACAGCGATCTGGTGATCAATGCCATCGACCCGGCCAAGGATGTGGACGGGTTCCATATCTCGAATGTCGGGCTGTTGGGGACGGGTCAGAAGTCGATGGTGCCCTGCACGCCGCTGGGATGTCTGATGATGTTGCGGGCGCAGCTGGGCTCGCTGTCGGGCCTGAATGCGGTGGTCGTGGGGCGCTCGAACATCGTCGGCAAGCCGATGGCGCAGCTGCTGCTGGGTGACAGCTGCACGGTGACGATTGCGCATTCGCGCACCAAGGATCTGGCCGAGGTCTGCCGGGGCGCGGATATTCTGGTGGCGGCGGTCGGTCGTCCCGAGATGATCCCGGGCGACTGGATCAAGCCGGGGGCGACGGTGATCGACGTGGGCATCAACCGGATCGAGCGGGACGGCAAGAAGACGCTGGTCGGCGATGTCGCGTTTGCCAGCGCGGCCGCCGTGGCCGGGGCGATCACCCCGGTGCCGGGCGGGGTGGGGCCGATGACGATTGCCTGCCTGCTGGCCAATACGCTGACGGCGACGTGCCGGGCGAACGGGTTGGCCGAGCCGCAGGGGTTGACGGCCTGAGGGCTTGCACAGGGTGGGGTGAAACCCCACCCTACGGGCGCCGCGTAGGGTGGGATTTCATCCCACCGTCGCTTACGCTGCCAGGTGCTCGCGCTCCAGCCGGGCGTAGCTGGCTTCCATACCATCGGTCATGCCGGTGGCGAGCATCGCGTCCATGGTTTCGGCGGCCTCGACCGTCATCGTCATGACCATCCGGGTGCCAGAACCGTCGGCGATGAACCGGGTATCGACGGTGTTGTCGGGTGTCTGGTCGGGCAAGAACATGCGCTCGACATGCAGGATGCGGTGCGGTTCCTCGACCTCGAGCACGTCGGCGGTCATGTAGAAACCGTGGGTTCCGTCGGCGGATTGCCAATCATAGCGCAGGCTGCCGCCAGGGCGCATGTCGACCTCGCAGCGGCTCATCACCCAGCCGTCCGGTCCGACCAGCCATTGGCTCAGCAGCGCGGGGTCAGTGTGCGCCTCCCATACACGGGCCGGAGGCGCGGAAAAATGGCGGGTCACGGTGGCGACGGTTGGGCTGGTTCTGTCAAGTGTCAGGGGCATTGTCGGTCCTTTCCGGGGTGGCCAGCAGCGCGTCGAGCCGCGCGAAATTCATCTCCATCACGCGCTCAAGCTCGCTGATCCAGCCGCGCACCGGCGCCAGCGCCTGCGGGTTCAACCGGCAGGGACGCCGGGTGCCGTCGATGCGGCGCTCGATCAGACCAGCCTCTTCCAGCACCTTGAGATGGCGCGAGACGGCGGGTTGGCTGATCGGGAACAGCGCGGCCAGATCATTGACCGTCGCCTCACCCTGCGCCAGCCGATTGAGGATCGACAGGCGCGTGGGATCGGCGAGCGCCGCGAAGGTGGCGGGCAGAGGGGCGGTCATGTGCGTGATTCGTTATATAGCATGAAGCTTATATAATGAAGGACTTCAGCTCGCTCAAGCGCGTTGCGCAACCGGGATCATCGTGCCCTGCAACAGCGCGATGGATTTGCGGTTCTCGCCGGTCAACGCGAACACCTCGGCCCGCACCACCGTCAGCCGTTTGCCCGCGCGCACGACCTCGCCCACCGCTTCCAGGGCATCGCCGATGGCAGGGGACAGCAGGTTGATCTTCATTTCGACCGTCATCACGTCGCTCTCCAGCCCCATCAACGTCAGCGCGGCATAGCCGGCGGCGCTATCCCCGATGGTGAAGGCCAGCCCGGCATGCGCCGCGCCGTGCTGCTGTTTGAGATGCGGCGCGATGGGCGCGCGGATGACGCAGCGACCGGGGCCGGTCTCGATCAGCGCGGCCCCCATGGTCTGCATCATTGTCTGGCTGGCGAAACTCGCGCGCGCTGCGGCCTCGATCGCGGTGAAATCGTCCATGAATATCCCTCCCTGCTGCGCGCCAGCAAAGCGCGAAGCCGGGCGCAGGCCAACACCCGGCAGAAGGATCGTTACGTCACGCGCGGTTTAGCGGATGATTTCCTCATCCCTGACGAACATGTTCGACCAGGCGCGGTCTATCAGTTCGGGCGACATGTGATAGGGGCGCCCCTCATAGTCACAAATCGCGATCATCTGGTCGATCAGGAACACCGGCTGATAGTTCGCATAGACGTTGTCGATGGTGGGATACTTGGTCTGCAGCAGGTGGATCAGCGCGTCTTCGTTCAGCGGAATGCGCCGCTTGCGGGCGACCAGCGCAAAGATCTTGAGGAAGTCGGCCTGGTTCGGGCCGTCGATCTTGATCTTGAAAAAGATCCGACGCAGCGCGGCGGTATCGAAGATCGTATTGGGATGAAAGTTGGTGGAGAAAATGACCAGCGTGTCAAACGGCACGATGAATTTCTCGCCGGAAATGAGCGTGAGAATGTCATAGTTCATCTCAAGCGGAACGATCCAGCGGTTGACCAGCGCCTGCGGCGGCTCCTCTTGCCGGCCAAGGTCGTCGACGATGAACACGCCCCCCATCGCCTTGAACTGCAGTGGGGCCTGATAGGTGCGCGAGGCGGCATTGTATTTCAGCTCGAGCATATCGAGCCGCAGTTCGCCGCCGGTAATCACTGTCGGGCGCTCGCACAGTTGATAGCGTGGGTCGTGGCGTTGGCCGTGCAACCGCAGCGAGGTGCCGGTGCTGGCGTTGGCGGGGGCAACCTTGCGGTGGACGATGGGGTCATAGACCGCGATCACCTGACCCGAATGCACGACAGCACTGGGCACGTAGATGGTGTCGCCCAGGGCATCGCGGATCCCGTTCGAGATTGACGATTTTCCATTGCCCGGCGGGCCATACATCAGAATCGAGCGACCCGAGGTCACGGCGGGGCCCAAATCGCCCAGCAGTCCTTCGGGCAGGATCAGGTCGCCCATGGCGGCGGTCAACTGCTCGCGGGTGATCTTGACCTTGCGGATCGACTGGCGGCGCACCTGTTCGCCGTAGCTTTCAAGCGAGACGGGCATCGCGCCGTAATATTCCGAGATCGCCAGTGCCTGCTGGGCGCGCTGGCGTCCGGCGTCGGTCAGCTGATAGCCCATCTCGGTCGAGGTGGCGGTCGCCTGCAAGGTGCCCATCGCCTCGACCAGACGTTCGGCGCGGGCGCTGTCGATCAGCTGCTGGGTCTGGGCAAAGGACAGGCACACGATCCGCGAGACATCCGACACATGGGTCAGCGACATGCGGAACATGGTCTTGAGAAGGATGTCGCTCATCAGGGTAAGCGGCAGGCCCGTATCCTCCAGCGTCGCGGGCGGCGGCGGCGGGGGGATGCGGGACAGGGCGGGTGCGTCGTTCATGGGCGGGCCTCAGATCGCGGCGTCAGCTTCCATGCATGCTCGCCAAAGCCAGATAAAAGATTAACGCGGGCCCCAGAGCCAGCCCATAGGGAAATTCGCGGCGCTCCCAGCTGGCCCAGTCGGGGGTGGCGCGGCGGATGGCCGGGATCACCCGCATTACGCGGTGGACGACCAGCGCGGCGATGCTGACAGCGCAAAGCAGGACCAGAAAGCTGCGCACATCGCCAAGGGCGATAAAGGGCGCCATCGCGGCGGCGAACTTGGCGTCACCGGCACCGAACCCGCCGGTCAGGCTGAGCACGAAGCCGATCACCAGAACAACGACCAGATGCAGCCAGGACCACGCCCAGTCAACGAAGGGCAGGGTCAGCGCGCCGACCACGGCATAGACGGCGACAAGCGCCAGCACAGCCAGATTGGGAATGCGCATCGCCTTGAGGTCGCTCCAGGCGACATACAGGGCGACGGGCGTTGAGAAAATCAGCAGCCAGAGCGCGGCCGGGGCGGATTGCGTGAGCATGCGCCCCCCTTATTGCAGCGCGGCGAGGGCGTTTGCAGCGGCCTCGAAATGCTGCGGATGGGTGGCGATCGCGTCTTGCAGCAGCGCCCGCCCGGTCTGGACGTCGCCCTGACGGATCGCGGCCAGCGCCATGGTGTGCAGCAACTCGGCGCGCTCGATCTGTGTCATCTCGATCAGCGGCAGCTCATAATTGCGCTGGGCGGCGCGGGCCAGAACGAGGTTGTTCTTGGCGGTGAACAGGCTGCCATCCTGACGCAGCGCGTCGGTGAACAGGCGTTCCGCGCCGCGATAATCGCCGCGCGTCAGCTTGGAGAAGCCCCAGTTGTTCAGCACGCCTGCCGGCGTCGGCGTCAGGCCGGCGGCGATTTCATAAAAGCTGTCGGCGCGGTCCCATTGCTGGCGGCTGTCGGCGACCATGGCCTCAAGCCGGTAGCGGCCATAGGTTTCATGGGTGGGCGGGACGCTGTTGAGCATCGCTTCGGCCTGCGGCCATTGGTTGGCGCGGATATAGGCCTCGGCGGTGTCGATCCGGTCATCGAGGGTGGCGTCGGGGTGTTCGAGCACCTGCAGCCAAACCGGGATCGAGGCTTCGGCCTGACCGGCGCGCATCAGCGACTTGCCCAGACCCCGGCGAAAGATGACCCGGTCGGGGAATTGCTGCGACTGTGCGGTGAAATAATCGACGGCCTCGCGCGGATCAGAGACGGCGAGCATCATCTCGGCCATGTTTTCCTGATCAATCGCGGCCACACTGTCGATGGCGCGGGCCGTTTGGGCATGCATCGACTCGCCACAGGCGCCCAGCAGGCTGAGGCCCGCAAGGCACAATGGTGCTATCCACACCTTGCGCATGATCTGTCCTTCTTCACTGCTCGATGCTCAGGGCGTGGCGAGGAGGAGGAAGCGTCCATTCCCGCGTCTGACCAGAGCGAAATTATTATTGTTATTTTCGTCAGTATAGCTTGAATTTTCAAGATTTGCGAGAGCAAGCCGCAGGTTCTGACGGATTTCTTCAGAGCGACCCGAGTCCAGCGCAAAGGCCGTTCGGAACAAATGCGCCGCCTGTCCCCAGTCCGCCCGCTCGACCATGACGACGCCCAGATTGTTGATGGCCGGGACAAATTCGGGGTCGAATTCGATGGCGCGGCGGAACATCTGGTCGGCCTGACCCAGACGCCCCAGATGCAGGTTCGCCGACCCGATGGCGGACAACGCGTCCACCGTTGGCCCCTGTTCGGCCATCGAGCGGTAATAGGCCCTGAGCGCCAGTTCGTATTCGCCACCCTCCATCAGCCGGTGGCCGACAATCAGCCCGTCAACGTCCTCGGCCGCGCTTGAGGCGCGGCCGGGCAGACCATCGGGCGAAAACTCGCCGCTGGATTGGCAGGCGGACAACGCAATCAGCGCCGCCAGCCCGAAGATTTTTATCATAAACCGAAATCAGCCGTCGCAAGCATGGTAATGACTCCATGGACCGACGGGCCGATCAGGATGATCAGCAACGGCGGCACCGTGAACATCATTGTGCCCAGTGTCAGCTTCGTCGGCAAGACGTTGGCTTTCTCTTCGGCAAGCATCACACGCTTGTCACGCATTTCAGCCGCATAAACCCGCAGCGCATCAGCGACCGAGGTGCCATAGGTTGCCGATTGCACCAGCACCGTCACGAACGAGCGGATATCGGCGTTCCCGCAGCGGATGCCCATGTCCTTGAGCACCTCAAGCCGGTCCTTGCCTGCCTTCACTTCATGCGAGACGGTGTCGAATTCATCGGCCAGCGCAGGGTAGCCTGCGCGCAGTTCCTTGGCGACGCGGGCGATGGACTGGTCCATGGATTGCCCGGCCTCGGTGCAGATCAGCAGCATGTCCAGCGAATCGGGAAAGCCACGGGTGATCTGTTCTTGGCGCTCTTGCTGGCGTTTGTTCACCCAGTAGATCGGCGCGTAATAGCCCAGCAGGGTGGGGACCAGCACCGGCATTGCCGTGGCAAAGACCGAGGCACCCTCATTGGGGGGGAACACCAGAATATAGACCAGACCGATCAGCAGCCCGCCCATGCCCATGATCAGCTTGGCGGCGTGAAAGTCGCGCACGGCATTGCGGCCCAGATAGCCAGCCTGAATCATCTTCAGCTTGGCGTCGCCCATTTCGGATTCGTCAGTCGGTTCCAGAAAGGATTTGTACCGCTCAAGGCGTTTGTTCAGGGCAGTCTCGTCGCTGGAGGCCCGGCGCGACAGGTTGGTGCGGTCGGTGCCGGGTCCACGGCGCGACTGTTCCTTGAGCTTGGCCAGTGGGTCCGGCTTTGAATCGCCACGGCCCATCAGCATCAGCAGAACCAGCGTCACACCCCCGGCCACGCAGAGCGCGATGATGACAGGCAGGGACAGCAGATTGGCACTCATCTTGGTAACCCTTTACACCTGAATGTTGACCATCTTGCGCATGTACAGGACGTTGATGACCAGAAAGGCCAGCACGACCAGCGCGGTCGGGATGAACAAGGCGGTTTCCTTGACCTCATCATAGTAGTCGGGCTTGATCACACTGATCATGATCATCGCCCCGATGGGGAAGGCCGACAGGAACATACCGGACCATTTCGCCTCGGCGGTGATGGCGCGGACGCGGCGGAACAGTTTGAAACGCGCGCGGACGACCTTGGACAGACCATCGAGGATTTCGGCCAGATTGCCGCCCGATTGCGCCTGAATGGTCACCGACACAGCCAGAAACCGCAGATCCTGCATGTCCATCCGTTCGGCAAAGGCCAGCAGCGCCTCGCCCATGTCGCGGCCATAGGCGGCCTCGTCGGCGATCAGGCCCAGTTCGGTGCCCAGCGGGTCAGGGATTTCCTTGGCGGCAGCGGCCAGCGCGTGCACGAAGGGGTGGCCGACGCGAAGGCCGCGCACGATCAGGTCGATGGCATCCGGCAGTTGTTCTTCGATCAGCCCAAAGCGCTTTTTCGCCTTGCTCGATACCCAGAACCACACGCCGCCGATCCCCATCGCCGCCCCGACACCGGCACGCACCGCTACCGGCGCGCCGGTGAACAGCGACAACGCCAGAAAGGCGACGGTCGACACCAGAACCATGATCAGGATCAGCATCAGCGGCGAAAAGGCGATCTTGCCTTTTTCGGCCTTTTCCGCGAGCAGCGAATAGAAGGGGATCGCCGTCGATTTCGAGTGCTGGTTCGCTTCCTTGCGCAGCCGGTCGATGACCTCGGCCCGGTTGGTGTTGGCGTCCAGCATCTCAAGCCGTCGATTCATCCGGCTGCCCAAGCGGATCGAGCGGCCAAAGACCATGAGATAGATCGCCTCGACCAGCATCAGAATGCCGACAAAGATAGCGATATAGATGATTAGAATTGGTGAGATGGTCATCTCAGATCACCCCTTTTGCGCCTGAACGACGTCATACAGGCTCGAGGGCAGATCATAGCCCCAGCGGCGGAAGCGGTCGGCGTAATGCGAGCGCAGCCCACAGCCGGTGAAATGGCCCAGGATCTTGCCATCCGGCTCCAGCCCCGTGCGTTCAAAGCGGAACACTTCCTGCATGGTGATGATGTCGCCTTCCATGCCGGTCACCTCGGTGATCGACACCATCCGGCGCGAGCCGTCCTGCAGGCGCGATGCCTGCACGATCAGGTTCACAGCGCTGGCGATCTGGCTGCGCACGGCTTTGAGCGGCATCTCGATCCCGGCCATGGCGACCATGTTTTCCAGACGGCTGATGCCGTCGCGGGCCGAGTTGGCGTGGATCGTGGTCATCGATCCGTCGTGGCCGGTGTTCATGGCCTGCAACATGTCGATCACTTCCTCGCCGCGCGTTTCGCCGACGATGATGCGGTCAGGCCGCATCCGCAGCGCGTTGCGCAGACAGTCGCGCTGGGTCACCGCGCCCTTGCCCTCAACGTTGGGCGGGCGCGATTCCATGCGGCCGACGTGGACCTGTTGCAGCTGAAGTTCGGCGGTGTCCTCAATGGTCAGGATGCGTTCGGCGTTGTCGATAAACGAAGACAGCGCGTTCAGCGTGGTGGTTTTGCCCGAACCCGTCCCGCCCGACACGATCACGTTGAGGCGTGTGGCAACCGCGGCCTCAAGATACATCGCCATCTCTTCGGAAAAAGCGCCGAAGTTCACCAGGTCATTGATGCCCAGCTTTTCCTTTTTGAATTTGCGGATCGATACCAGCGACCCATCCACCGCGACCGGCGGCACCATCGCGTTGAAGCGCGAGCCATCGGCCAGACGGGCGTCGACATAGGGATTCGATTCATCGACGCGGCGACCGACGGCGGACACGATCTTGTCGATGATGCGCAGAAGGTGGCGCTCATCCTTGAAGGTCACATCGGTCAGTTGCAGCTTGCCATCGCGTTCGATGAACACGCGATTGGGCCCGTTCACCAGAATATCGTTAACCGTGTCGTCCTTGAGCAGCGGTTCCAGCGGGCCAAGGCCGCGGACCTCAAAGTAGAGATCCTGGTTCAGCGACAGACGCTCTTCGCTGGTCAGGGCAAAGTTGATCTCGCTCAGCGCCTCAGCCGAAATGGCGGCGATCTCGGCGCGCAGTTCCGCTTCGGACGCGGTGTCCAGTGCCGCCAGATTCAGGTTGTCCAGAAGCCGGGTATGCAGCTCGGATTTCACCTCAAGAATGCGCTGCTTGCGGCGACGATCCTTGTCGTTGGCGGCCGGCTGCGCCGCGATGGACGCGGCGGTCGACGCCTTGAAGCTGGGCCGGGGCGCCGTGGGGCGCGGCTGTGGTTTCAGCTCAGGCGCGGTCGAGGCCGAGACTTGTGCGATGCCATGAACCGGCACTGCCCGTGAATCGGGCGCGGCGGCCCCGGTGGTCGTGGTATCCTTGCGATAGCGCGAAAACATGTCACCCTCCTCAGGCGGCGGCGCGGCTTTCGTCGCGGTTCGATGCAGCGATGCTGGCGGCGAGCTTGCGAATTTCCTTAAGCAGCGGATTCTTCGGCGAGATTTCAGCCAGCGGCAGCCCATGGTCGTTGGCATGGGTGACTTGCGTCGTGCCATCGGGAAGCATCAGTTCAAATTCGATATCCAGACTTTCGGCCATGCGCTTGGCGCGGGCCTTGCCGGAAAGGTCGGTAAATTTCGGCGCGCGGTTCAGCACGTACCGCAGCTTTGACAGCGGCAGATCCTCAGCCTTCAGGGCGCGGATCAGCCGCAGGGCGTTCTGGGCCGAGCGCATGTCCAGCTCCATCGTGGTGAAGTACGAATCCGCCTCATTCAGGACGGTTTCGGTCCATTGCACGACGGTGCCGGGCATATCCACGATCACCACGTCAAAGTTTGCGCGTGCCATGGTCAACACTCGCTCGATATCGTCGGGCGTGATCAGATCCAGCGGCAGCATGTCGGCGGCTGCGGTCAGCACCTTCAACTTGTCGTTGAAGGTTTGCAGCGTGTTCATGAAAAAGTCGCGGTCCATCACCGCCGTGTTTGACAGCAGTTCGTAAACTTTCTCGGTCCGCGCGAGATCAAGATAGGTCGCAATCGAGCCGGTTTGCAGATCGAAGTCGAGCAGGCAGACTGTGGGCGCGGTCTTGCCGGAATTGGCGATCTCCCATGCGAGGTTCACCGCAAAGGTCGTCGCACCCGAGCCACCGGCCAGCGGCTGCACGGCATAGACCGATCCCATGGTCTGATTGGCCATCGGCTGAAGACGCGACTGCGGTGAGATGTTGGCGACGTCAATCGTCGGCTGGCGCAGGCGTTTGATGGCGTCATGCAGCGCCCCTTCGGGCAGCGGGTAGGGGACGAAGTCGCTGGCCCCCAGCCGCAGCAGCCGGTGCAGCGCGGTCGGGCCCAGCTCTTCGGCGATGAGCAGGACGCGAATGTTGAGCGTGTTGGCGCGCAGGATCACCGTTTCGACCATCGAAAGGTTCGCCTCATCGTCGTCATCCAGCGCGATGGCGATGAACTCCAGCGATCTGGCTTCGTTCTGATCGAGGTATTTCAACGCGCTGGGAAAGGTCAGGTCGCCCCAGCTTTCGCCCAGTTCCATTTCCATATCCTCGATCAGCAGATCGAAGTTCTGCACGTCCCGCGAGACGGTGCAGGCCCGGATCGGGGCCATGTGTTTGCTGCTGGTCGTTGCGCTCGACATGTTCGTTATCCTCCGGGGCCCGCGTTTTACAGGCGAATGCTACTCTGGCGGTCACACAAGCACCCGCAAACACAGCCGGGGCGCGAGACCTCAATCTCGTTGGTAATCTTGGCAATAATGGGGCTAAAAAACCGTAATTGTCGGGCTGACAGTCACCAAAGCAAACGCCCTGCCACCGGTGACGGGGCAGGGCGCTGCGCGGGGTGCCAGACTTGGGTTCCGGCGGGAGATATCAGGGGATAGCAGGGTCGCGCGTGGCGCTTTGCACGTATTCGCGGTGGACGATAAGTGCGTACTCGCCGTTCAGGATCAACGGGTGATCCTGAACAAAGCCCGAAACCTGCGTGACCGCGCGGCGGTTCTGACGCTCGCGGTTTTGTGTCGGGATCAGTGGCTGCGTTTCGCCGTTCGAGACGACGGCCTCGACCCGGCTGCGACTCACCCCGTTGCGGATCAGGAACGCAACAACGGCGCGCGCCCGGCGCAGGCCAAGACCGCGGTTATAGGCTTCAGAGCCGACCAGATCGGTATTGCCAAAGACGCGGAAGCGCACTTCGGGGAATTGCCGGATCCACGCCGCCTGCCGCCGCAGGATCACCTGCGCCTCGCCGTCCAGCCGCGCGCTGTCGAAGGCGAAATTCACGGTGCTGGGCACTTCACGCTCGAACCGCTCGGCCAGATCGACGGCATAGTCCAGCTGTCCGGTCATGATCAGCAGGTTATGCGCTGTCGGGTTGCCAAAGGCCCCTTCATCGACATTGCTGCCCACTTCCGAGGTCAAGGATCCGCTGCTGCAAGCCGTCAGCGCAGTGCCGCCAAGCGCCAGCAACAGGCTGCGGCGTGACAGAGAGAGGGGGGCTTGGGTCAGATGTTTCATCGCTTACTCCATCACATAGCCATAGCCGCCACGGAAATCCTGCCGCGACACTTCCGAGGCACCACCGCTGCCACCGGTCAACTGACCGTTCAGGAACAGTTGCCCTTCGTTGGGCAGGCGCACGCGGTCGGTCGGTAACAGCAGGGCCTCGCCCCGGGTCGGCGTGACCAGATGCGCGGTGACGAAGATCATCAACTCGCTCTGGTTGCGCTGGTAGTCGGCGCTGCGGAACAGGGCGCCCAGAACGGGGATATCCCCCAGCCACGGCACCTGAGAGGTGTTGCCCTGAAAGTCATCCTGCAACAGGCCGGCAATGGCAAAGCTCTGCCCGTCTCGCAACTCGACCGTGGTCGAGGTCTGGCGGCGGCTGAAGCCCGGAATGGTCACGCCATTGGTTGTCGTCGACGCTGCGCTGTCGAGGCTGGACACCGAGGCATCCATCGTCAGGTTGATCACGTCGCCATCGACAACGCGCGGCGTGAAGGTCAGCTCGACGCCAAAGGGGCGGTAATCGACGGTCACGGTGCCGGATGCGCCGACCACCGGCACGGGAACTTCGCCGCCGGCCAGGAAATGCGCTTCTTGCCCCGACAGAGCGGTCAGGCTGGGTTCCGACAGGGTGCGGGCCAGGCCGTTGGTTTCCATCGCTTCCAGCATGACCTGGAACTGCACGGCGCCAATGTTGAAGCCGCCGGAGATAAAGCCTTGAGGTTCCGAGTTCGCCCCGACGGCAATCGGACTGCCGCCCAGCACGGAATTGGCGGAAGTTGGCGTGTTGACCCTGCCACTGCCCAGCACGGTGCCACCCTGACCAATCGCCAGACTGGCGGCAAGGTTTTGCGCCGCGCCGCGCTGCACTTCGGAAAAGCGCACGCGCAGCATGACTTGCTGGGTGCCGCCGACGCTCATCAGGTTCGACACGCGGCCGGGCGCATAGCGTTCCGCAAGCTGCATCGCGGCGTCGAGCCGGGCACCCGAGGACACAACGCCCGACATGACAATGCCATCGTTTGCGGTGCGAACTTCGATGGGTTCGGCGGGCAGGATCTGCCGCAGCCGTTCGCGGAATTCGGCGACATCGGGGGTGACCTGCACTTCGACATTGGCGATCAGCTGGCCATTGGCTCCCAGAATCGTCAGCGTGGTGCGGCCGGGCGCCTTGCCCAGCACATAGATCGACCGGTCCGATAGTGTCGAGATATCGGCGATGCCGGGATTGGCGATCGACAATTCGACAAACGGCGTGTCGCTTTCAACAACGACCGCGCGGTTCATCGCGACGGCAAGCGTCTCTCCCCTGCCACCCGAGGTGACGCGAAGGGCCTGTGCGAATGCCGCCTGAGTCGTAAATGGGAAGTGCCCCAGCCCGGTCAGGGCCAGCGCCACCGCAAACGCGATGCTGCTCTTTCTGGTCATGTGACCCTGCCTCTTGATCACGAATGGTGGGTCATCTGACGGACCCCCTTGGCGCAAGAATGCTTGAATCCTGTTTTTATTGCAAGTTTCAATTGTTTGCGGCGTCTTTTTCGTGTGATTTCAGAAAACTGTCCGCAAGGTTTGGCGTCAAAAACACCAAAACCCCCCAGATTTAGGGGGGGCGGGTGTGGCGCTTTGGTCGCAACGGCGGGGGGTCAGTTGGTGCAGGGGATCTCGATCATCACGACATCCGAACCGCGGCGCGTGCGGACCGAGCAGCGCTGCTGTTCGAGCACGACCTGGGCTTCCTGACCCAACAGGCTGCGGGCATCGACCTGAAACTGGTCCACCGAGGTGGTGTCATCCAGACCGACCAGCGACAGCGACAGGCGGCCGGTAGACTGGCCTTGCGCCATCGTCGCGATGATTTCCGGCTCAGCCTCGATGGTGACCGAGCGCGGGATGCCGTTAAAGCTGCGATCCTGATCGCCGTTTTCATCCAGCGCGATGATCCGCACGCCGCTGGCGAGCAGGCGGGTAACTTCGCCCTGTTCGGCACCGCGACCGGTCCAGTAAATGTCGATGGCATCCGACGGTCGCAGGGTGCCCGAGATGCCGCTGTTCTGGTCAACCCGGATGGTAAAGGCGCGCATGCCCGGTGTCAGCATGGCCGTGATGCCAGCGGGCTGGCCGGGTGCGCTGACTTTGACGGCCAGCAAAGGCTCCATCGGTTCCATCGCGCGCAGGGCGACGCGGGGGCGGGTGGGGTCTGGGATCACGTCCTCCATCCGCTGCATCGCGCCCGGAGGCACGGCATCGGCTGGCCATTGAATGGCGCGCACGGATGCTTCGGTGATTGGCTCGCCATAGCGCAGCGGGCGGGTGGTAACCATCACGGTGACAGTCGGGATGCTGGGGGCCTGCGCTGCGCCCCGCGCTTGCGCGGCCACGAGGGCCTGCTGCGTCTGGGCGACATAGTTTTGCGCCATGTAGACGCCGAACCCCGCCAGAGCGAGCCCAATTCCAAGGATTGCGATCTGTACACCACGCATGGTTTGCTCCTGTACGCCAGCCGATACCACGTAGACCGCGGTCCCGGTCTCTTTGCACATGTTGCCAGTGTGTTTGGTGATCTGGGCAACAACGTGTCCGGAAACGGAAACAGTCCGGAAAAGTCGATAAAAGTTTCAAGAGCCGCCGGGCGGCTCTGTCGGGGTGGTTAGCCCATTGGTTCCGCGATCATCGCGTCCGGGCCCGGAGCGCCGTTGGTGGCCGGCGTGGGGCTGTTTGGAACTGTCATGGAATTCTCCAGACGCAAGGGGGAAACAAGGGCTCGTGCCTCGATGCAGAGCGCCAGGTGGTGGGTGTTTGGTGGCGCTCATTGTCGGTACAACGCTTGTGACGCGACTTCGCGGTGCTTGCGTGCACTTCTGATGGTAAAAATAAGGCAATCAGGAGGCGATTATGTGTATTGATGCCGTATTGGCGATAGTAATGCTTAATAGCGGTCGATTATTCAATTTATCGCACAATAAGCTTGGAGTGGTTCGCTTTAGTGACACGTCTTTGGCCCAATCTATCGGGGTCTAGGCTCAGGACCCATTAATCGTCTTGCGGACTGCTTGGCTGCGTGATTCATGCTCGCGAACTGATGGGGGCAAT
>NZ_REEZ01000012.1 GCF_003990445.1 Pararhodobacter zhoushanensis
TGAAGCTCAGAGCGAAACTCGCTTCTCGGTCAGTGCTGGGGAACCGGCGAAATCAATGGGGCGGAGACGGCGCATACTCTCGAAGTGGCAGCTACCCATTCTCACCGTCGCTGATCGGGGCGGTGCGCGGCTACGTCAGCGACTTCTGAACCGCTAGAGCGCAACGCTGGTGTCGCGTTGCCCTTAAATCTGAGACGAGACGCTTTCGGCATCGAGTTTTGCCCTTAATTGCGAGATTCGGCTGCCATCGCGCCTGTGCTTCTCGCGCGCCGTTGCGCAATGTGATCAACCGCAGCCAGCAAGCGTGGCTCCTTCTCGAAGGCGCGCAAGAGAGCAACCCTTGCATAGTCGTCAATGCTATGGCTGACGAAGGCTGCTTTAGCCAAGGGACGAGATCGAGCGGCTGCGATCGCGGCGAGGCAGAACAGCCTTAATTCCGATCTGGGGCTCTGGACAGCGAACGACGGCTCCCCGCGGAAGGTCTTAAGCGACATGGCAAAGGTGACTGCACGCATTGCTCGCCGAAGTTGCTTGGGACTGTGTAATCGCGCAGCGCACTCGAGCATCCCTGCCCCGCGTCGCGCTCGGCCTATCAGCTTTTCGGATATTTGCTCGTCACCGGTTTTGCCAAGGGTTTGCACAAGTCTCGTCCCGCAAACCTGACAGTCAAATGCCCAGGCCCGCCTCCAATGCCTGAGTGAAAGGCCCTCCCTGGAGCATCGCAGGCAATGCTGGAATGGCATCTGGGCCGTCAGCAAGGCTTCTCCTGGCGTCATTGCCGGAAAGGTCAAAGACCGCACGACATCTGGGTCGACACGCGCGGCGTTGGCAATTTTCTCCGCCGCAGCCGCGTCGACGTTGAAATCCAAGGCGGTGCCATGCGCGGTATCGATTTTGATATGAACCAGCAGTTCCGCGTCATCACAATAGTTGGCCGTAGCCAGCCGAGACAACCAACCTGACAACAACTCGTCTGGCAGCGGTGCGACAGTCTTCGGCAGCGGGCGTGGCTTCACACTCCGGACTTCTCGAGCCGCCGATGGGCGTTCGCATGGCGCGACCAAACCGGCGTCCAGTTTGCGATTGCGTCATCGGTGATGCATTCATCACCTGTGACAATGGCGTCGATGGAAAGATCCTTGATCAGGGCGAAGATGCGCGAGGTCACCCCACCGGTCAGCGCAAGTATCTGCTTGAGTGACTTGATCTTCAGATTGGATTTCTTCTCGAGGGGCATTGCCGCGATGAGTGTTTGGATCATGTCCGAGAACTCGGCATCGTCGCGCCAGTTTGGCAGGTGATGTTCGTCCAGCCGCCTCGCAAGCTGGATATCACCACGGATGGCATCAACGGCCTCGCTGACCCCGAGGCAGACCAGCGACACTTCGAGTTCATTGCTGAGATACCGCAGAACATTGAGAAAGCGGCGCTGTTCGCGGTGGGTCCCGGCCAAGAGGTTGTGAACCTCGTCGATCATGATCATCCGAAGGCCAAGGTCGCGCAGGAGCGCGATGACGCGGACTTCGAGGGAAGCCACATTTTGAGCGCGGGCGCTCAGTGCCGTCGCCGGGGCGCCGACGGCGGCCAAGATGTGCAGGTAGAACCGCCGTTCGTCTGGTGCGGGCGGCGCTTGCAAGAGCAGCAGCGGTGTGTGGGTGATGCCTGAAGCCGGATCGTATTCTGGTGCGTATTCGCGCGACAGGTTTCGAGCGATCATCGTCTTTCCGATCCCCGACGCGCCATGCACAAGCAGGCCAGGCATACGGGTTTGCCGTGGCGCTTCGATCATACCCTGCAAGCGGTCCAACACCTGTTCGGCCCGCGGAAAGCCGATCCAGATATCCGATTGAATGAGGGCGATCCGACCGTCTGCCTCAGTTGTCCGTGCCCTCAATTCACCATCTCTCTACCTTGAACAATGGGCGCGATGTATCACCCGTATCGACCGGACGCAGCCCTTCGGTTGTCGAGACAGCCGAGTTGGCGCCCTCCAATGCCCCTTTTCTTTCACGGGATCGGCGTTCGGCCTTCGTCAGGCCCCGGCTCTCTGCCTCGATCTGGCGTTGCTGGCGGATCAACTCAGCCAGAACCAACTCATTGGACCCTGACTTGCCAAGGGCGCGGGCCTTCCTCATGGCTTCGCGATATTCCCAGAGGGACGCGGGCGGAATTTCCAGGTTTCGGTATCGAGCTTCGACGTATCGGCCATCTTCCAGTTCAACCCAGATCTTTGAGATATCGCGAGGATCATAGCGAACAACCACCTTTCCATCGCCGCGCCCAATACGGCCTGCAAGGGCATCGGACCAGTACCGTATCTGGAACAGATGGATGCCGTCCCGCCTGACCTTGCGCAGTTCACTTGGCAGAAAGCTCACCCGAAAGGCTTCAGTCTCGAAGGGGATATCGCCCATCATTTGCTCTGAGAGCGCCTCCCATTTAGCGACGGGCGTACAGCCAAGACTTGAATGAATGCTGTTGTTGTATCGGCAAATTTCCAGAGCAAACCAATGATCGAATTCGTTCAAGGTCATCGCGGCCTGGCCTTCGGCGTCATAGTCGCCCTTGTCCGCGATTGAGGCTTGCGTTGTTCCCGGCAACAGGTGAACGGCCCCCATCATCGTCCCGATCAACCGCTCGATGTGACCCCCGAAGTGAGGACTTCCCGGCGGCCGATAGACCAGATCGATCCCCCATTCCGCACATGCCGACCGAAAGGCCCGCGACCGGAAATCGCGGCCATTGTCGACATGAATGCTCTGCGGTTTGCCTTGTGCAGGCCAAGGTATATTGCACGCCAATTCCGCCAGAAGTTCCACCTTGGGGGCTACCGCCTGTGTCAGGCAAAGCGCCACTGACAGACGCGAAGGTGCCTCGAGAGAGGTGTAATATCCGGTCACCAACCGCGTTGCGACGTCGATCGCCAGCGTGACCCACGGTCGGCCAATTGGTTGGCGCTCAAAACTGTCGACAAGAATGATGTCCGCGGGCGTATGATCAATTTGCACGAGCTCCAGTGGCTGACCGCCCTTGTTCTCGCCTGTGACCGGTGCAAATTTCTGGCGGGCCACCTTTGCCCCTTCTCGTGCCTTTGCAACTTCGCGGGCATCAATTGCATCCAGACGGCGCTGAACCGTCCGCCGTGTCGGCGGTTGCAAGCCCTGCTGCCAGCACGCACTGCGGATCTCAGTAACGACGCGCGAGAGGCTCGAACGCTCCCGGCGCAAGAAATGACGGCGAAGATGCTCTTCGATCACCGATTCAACTTTTCCGGATATCAGAGTTGTACCGGCCGGACGGCCCCGTTTCCGCGGAGTCAGCGCGCTGGTGCGCCCACCCTTTTCCGCCAGCCGCTTTATCCAACGCCAGACCGTCGCCCTGCTGACACCAAGCTCCCAAACGGCGTCATTGATGCCACTTTCCAGGCTGCCAGTCCGATTGAGATATGCCTGAGCAAGAGGGCGCAGCACGGCAGCCCTGCGCGCCTCCTCAGCACCAGCGGCAACGGAGTCTTCGCGATCATCATCCATCAATATTTGCCACTGCGAACCCTGTCTCAGGTTTAAGGGCAAAAATATCGGAATTAAAGGCAAAATCTCATATTTAAGGGCACAGGACAGCCGTTGATTTCGTTGGATTTCTCATCTCACAATTATGGGCTACGCGACAGAAGGGGCTTTCCGGTATGGCGGATCGTATTGGCCTCCAGTGTTCTATATTGTAGAAAATGCGTACCGGAATTAGAGAATAATCTTTCACATTTCTTTCCGTCGAGTGAGGCGTGCAGCATGACCGACGAAAGCCCCGATCTGCCCTACAATAAGGCAGGTCTTGACAAGTCCTTCTCGAAGGGGCTGATCCTGTTGCGGCACCTGGCAACCTGCGAGGCGCCGGCGGGCATCAGCGACCTGTCGGCGGCTCTCGGCATGACCAAGAGCAACGTGCACCGCCTGTTGCAAACCCTTGCGGCGTATGGATTCGTTCACAAGAACGCCAAGTCCCGCTACAGCCCTTCGCTGCGCTACTGGGAGATGGGCTACGAGGTCTGGCTGCACTCGCGCGCGGGGCAAGTTGCGCTGAACGACGCGGACGGGCTCGCGCTCAAGGCGAACTGCCTCGTGCACATCACTTTGGCAGCCGAGGAAAGCCAGGAACTGATTCTCTATGATCGGATCGGTACGCCGATCGCCCATCCCATGCGCAGGCTTTGGCCCACGGGCACCCGCGTGCCGATCTGGCGAATCATCAACGGCTGGTCCGATTTCGTGGCCTTCCAGATCGCCTATATCGCCGCCAAGCCCGAGGTCGAGCTGACCTCGCGCCGCGATGAGATCAGCCGCCACCTGGAAGACAGCGGCCTGACCTACGAGGGTCTGGCCGAGCACGTCACCGCCGCCCGCGACCTGGGTTACGCCGAGAACCTCGGCAGCGGGCTGGAGAATATCGAGGGCACAGCATGCGCCTTCCGCGACGAGACCGGTGCGCCGGTGGGCGTGCTCAGCACGATCTACGACCGTGACGGCAGCCGCGACGGCCGGCGCGAGGATACCGGGCGGCTCAACCGCCTCTATGCCCATTCCATATCCCGATCCCTGGGCTTCCGGGATCCAAACTGAGAGAAACTTCATGGACGAACAAGCCTTCAAGGCCCGTGGATTCGGGCAGACCATCGGTTTCGGCCGCCGCTCGGCGCTGGTGGTGATCGATGTCATCAAGGGTTTCACCAATCCCGACCTGCCGCTGGGCGCGGACCTGTCGTCGCAGATCGTGGCGATCAACGCACTGATCGCCGATTTCGCGGCCCGCCGCGAGCCGGTGTTCTTCACCACCGTGCGCTACGACGAGCCGGATCTGTCTGACGCCGGGATCTGGCCACTGAAACAGGGCGGGCTGAAGACTCTGGCCGCCAGCGGCGATGGGGCCGAGCTGGACCCGAGGCTGAGCCTCGCGGCCGGAGAACGCACGCTGGTGAAGAAATACGCCTCGTCCTTCTTCGGCACCGACCTGTCGAGCCGGCTGGTGGCCGAGGGTGTCGACACGCTCGTGATCACCGGGTGCACGACCTCGGGCTGCGTGCGCGCGACGGCGGTGGACTCGCTGCAGAACGGCTTCCGTCCGATCGTCGTGCGCGAGGCGGTGGGCGACCGCAGCCAGCCCGCACATGAGCAGAGCCTGCTGGACCTGCAGGCGAAATATGCCGACGTGGTCTCGCTCGACGCGGCGCTGATGCGCGAGATGGCGGGCGCCTGAACGGCGCCCTGCCCCACCAACCCGCCTGCGACCCGGTCAGAAGCTCGACCGGGTCGCGGGCACCTTGATCCCCTGCTCGGCGGCGGCGTTCTCATCGGCCTCGAGATTCGTGATGATCGCCAGGAGACCCTTGCGCAGCACGCGCACCTCGTCCTCCTCCAGCCCCTTCAGCGAGATCAGGTTGACGTCATGCGCCATCGGCTCCAGCCGGTCGCGCAATTCCCAGCCCTTGGGCGTCAGGAATATCCGCAAAGTCCGCTTGTTGCCGTCCATCTTCTGCCGCGTGATCACGCCCTGCTTCTCCAGCTTGGTCAGCGCGGCATGCGCGGTGGGTTCGGTCAGATGCGCGCGCTGGCTCAGCTCGCGCTGCGACAACCCGTCATTGTACCAAAGGATGCGCAGGAAGATCCATTGGCCGAAGGTGATCCCCTCGTCCTGAAGGCGCATCTGCAGCGAACGGTTGAAAGCCCTGGCGGCGAGACGAACGAGACGCGCGAGGCGCTCTTTGGTCAGCTTGGGATCGAAGTCTTCATGCCCCGAGGGCGCGGTTTCATCCATGTGGAACGGTCTCAATCGGCCAGAAACGAAAGCCCCGTCGCCAGCGCGATGCCGGCGGCGGGTCGCTTCCATTTGTGCTGATTTCCCGTGCAGGACGCAAGGGTTAGATGTCTTTTCAACCGTTTCGTGTCACCCGTTGCCCATCCACGACGCCCCGCATAGCCATTCTGTTCAGCCGTCCTGTTCCGCGGTCATGCCTTCGGCCATCTCCTTGACGTAGCCGCGCAGGATGCGGGCGTCGATCACCACCGACTTGCCCGCGCGCACCTGCGCCACGGCATCGGCCAGCGCGGCCTCGAAGGCGGCCACCGTCGCGACCGGGCCGATGCCCACCGCGCCCTGCGCCCGCGCGAGGCCGGCGATGTCGATATCCGGCTCGTCGATCGCCTGGCCGATATGCTTGTTCTCGACCGGGCGGTCGCGGTCGCGGGCGACGCGTTCCTGGTGGATCTCGTCGTTGAAGAACGAGCGGTTGTTGGCCACCACGATCAGCATCGGCACGCTCTGATGCGTCCCGGTCCACAGCGCGGTCGCGCCCATGATGAAATCGCCGTCGCCCAAAACCGCGACCGGCATGCGGCCCGTGTCCTTCAGTGCCAGCGCCGCGCCCACGACCATGCCGGGGCCCGAGCTGATGCCTGCGCCGCCGTCATAGCCCAGATAATCGAGCGGCCCGGTGAAATCGCAATGGCGACCGTCCCAACCCAGGGGCAGACGCACCAGCGTGTGCGGATCCTCGGCCAGCCCCGCGCGCAGCACATGCGAGAGCGCGTCGAGCGACAGCACGGCATCGGGCTCCTGCCCGTGCGGCGCGGGTGCCGTGCGGGGCGCGGGTGCGGCGGGTTCCAGCCCCAGCCGTTCGCACAGCGCCGCGACCAGCGCATCGGCCTCGGTCAGGATGGTGAGATCGCTCGCCACCACGTCCTGATGATCCATCGACCAGCCGTTCGTCAGCATCGGCTCGAGCGTGGCGTTGACCACCTTGGCCCCGGCGCCCAGCTTGCCCTGCGCCAGCGTGCCGGCCGGGTCCACCCAATCGAGGCACAGCACCAGATCCGCGCCCGACAGCGCCTCGACCGATTCAGCCGACAGGAAGAACCCGGGCGCGCCCGCGTGCAGTTTGTGGCGCGTCGGGAAGGCGGCGCCGGTCTTGATGTCGGTGATGACGCGGGCGCCGAAATACTCGGCCAGCGCCACGCGCCGCGCCCAGTCCCCTTCATCGCGCGAGACGCGGCCCATCAGGATCACCGGCGATTGCGCCTCGGCCAGCATGCCGGCCAGGGCCGAGACCTGCGCGGCACTCGCACCCGGGGCCTGAGGGGCTGCGAAACGCGCGGGATCGGGCAGCGCGGGCATGGCTTCGATGGCGGTTTCCTGCACCGTCACGTCGAAGCAGACATAGGTGGGCGCCATCGGGGCCGAGGTGGTAATCTGCATCGCCCGCATCAGCGACGACAGCGAGGCGGCCAGCGACGCCGGTTGATCATCCCATTTCACATAGGGCCGCACCACCGCCGCCTGATCGCGCGAGGTATGCAGCCAGTCGATCCAGGGCCGACGCTTGGCCGCGTCGACCGGGCCGGTCGCGCCGAGGATCAGCATCGGCACGCGGTCGCACCAGGCGTTGTAGATGGCCATCGCGGCGTGCATCAGGCCCACATTCGCGTGCAGCACCACGGTCATCGGCTTGCCGGTGATCTTGGCCCAGCCATGGGCGATGGAAACCGCGTGTTCCTCATGCAGGCACAGCAGCATGTGCGGATCCTGGTTGCCGAGGTAGTTGACCATGCTGTCATGAAGGCCCCGGAAGCTCGAGCCGGGGTTGAGCGCGACGTAGGGCGTGTCGAGCCGGCGCAGCATCTCGGCGATGGCGTCGCTGCCGTAGAGCGTCTTCACCTCGCAGGGTGTGGGGCGGTCGGTTTCCCTGGTCATCTGTCTCTCTCCCGTTTCGGAATTCTTGTGTTATTTCAGGTGCGCACCAGCGCCAGCACGATCACGCCTGCCATCGCCATCAGCGAAGCCAGCGCGAAGATCGGGCCGGGGCGATCCTCGGTGCGCAGGACCCAGGCGGCCAGCCAGGCCGCGAGGAACATCTCGATCGTGCCGATGATCGCCACGGCGGTGACGGTAGTGAAACTGAGCGCCACGAATTGCGCGGTCTGGCCCAGCGATACGAAGGCGGCCGCCACCAGCTGCCAGCCGGTCGGGCGGCGGAACAGTTCGCTCAGGTGGCGGCGATAGGCGGCGCTGAACAGGGCTGCGACGGCGAACCACACGAAGGCGGCTACCGCGCCAATGAAGGCGCCGATCAGCGGATCGGGCAGCCAGCGCATGGCGAACTTGCGCGCCACGTAGGATCCGCCATAGCTCGCCGCCGACATCAGCGCCAGGACACGGCCGGTGTTGCGCTCGCCGGCCGCTCGCCGGGCGTCCTCGTCATCGGCGACGATCTGGCCCCTGTTCGACAACACCACCAGCGCCACGGCGGCGAAGACCAGCACGAAGGCCAGCGCGCTGGCGATGGTCAGGCTCTCGCCCAGGAACAGGATCGCCAGCACGGCGGCGAACACCGGGATCAGCCGGCGGATGAGCCCGGTCTCGATGGCGCCGGCCAGCTCGATGGAGCGGAAGAAGAAGATCCGCCCCAGCACCGTGGCCAGCATGCCGGCGACGACGAAGATCGCCACGCCGATCCAGAAGCCTGTGTCAATCGGCGGCAGCGACGGCCCCATGATCAGCCACAACCCGCCCGAGAACAGCGCCGTCAACACGATCGACAGCAGCACGGCATTGCCCCGCCCGCCCTTTTCGCGCGCGTTCTTGGTCGCGGCGACCGAGCCGAAGGCATAGCAAAAGGCGGCGAGGATGGCGAAGATCTCGCCGATAAAGGGGATCATGGGGACCTGTCGTGTTTCGTGCTCAGGCCGGGGCCTGCAATTCCTGCAGCAACCTGGCTGAGGACATCACCTCGCGCAGCGGCAGGCTGTCCTGGATCGCGTCCAGCTCGACCGAATAGCTCAGCCCTTGCCCGTCCCAGAACCACCAATAGACAATCTCGCCCTGCTTGTCGCGGATCGGCATGCGGAAGGTGGGGAACTTGCGCTCGTCCTCGGGCAGCGCGGCGCTGCCCGCCTTTTCATGCGCCAGCCCCAGCCGGTCCAGCGCCTGTTCCAGCGGGATCATCGCCGTCAGGCGCGGAGCCTGCGCGACATGCGCCTCCAGATCGGAGGGGCGGCTGTCGCTCAGCCCCCGGAACAGGCGCACGACGGGCGGGTAGCTTTCGTGCTCATGGGTCAGCTGGGCATAGGCGAGGCCCTGCTCCAGCCGGATCTCGACGATATCGCCGGGTTGGTAACGGCTCATGGGGCCTCCTTGCTCACAGGCTGTAGGCTTCGAGGGTCGAGGGGTGGAACAGCTCGTCGACCTGCACCCGGCGCGGCGAGAGGCCCTGCGCGAAATGGTAGTCGAGGAATTTGTCGAGGACATGCGCATTGGCGCCGACGCCATAGCTCCAGGGATCGGGGCCCATCAGCGCGCGGGCACGGTTCAGCGTGTCCTCGACGAAGGGCATCGTCACCTTGGTGGCCGAGGTGTCGTTCAAGGCCTCTTCGGCCAGCTTCTTCGACTCCGAGAACGCCTTGAGCAGCGCTGCGGGCAGAAAGGGGTATTCCTCGACCAAGGTCCGGCGCACGCCCAGAACGTGCATCACCGGGAAGATGCGGGTCTGGCGGAAATACTCCTCGGCCGCGCCGATGCTGTCGCGGAACAGGCGGCCGACATGGGGATGGCCCTCGGCAAAGCAGCGCGGCCAGCGCGGGCCGATGAAGCCGTCGATCTCGCCCGCCGCCAGCATGCCGTTCAGCGTGGCACCCTCGGGCGCCTGCTCGATGGTGATGTCGTCGGGCAGCGTCAGCGCGATCTTTTCCGGGCGGCCCGGCGTGTCCATGCCGCCGCGCACCCAGGTCACGTCCGAGGGTTTCACGCCGAAATGCTCTTCCAGGATGCCGCGCACCCAGACGTTGGCCGACAGCTGGTACTCGGCGATGCCGATGCGCTTGCCCTTCAGATCCTCGGGCCGGTCGATGCCGCGGTCGGTGCGGATATAGACCGAGGTATGACGGAACGCGCGGCTCAGGAACACCGGGATCGCGACGTAATGCGGGTTCCCGCGCGCGACCGAGATCGAATAGGACGACAGCGACAGCTCCGAGATGTCGAAGGCCTCGTGCCGGAAGGCGCGGAAGAACATCTCTTCGGGCGACAGCAGCATCGGCACGGGATCGACGCCGTCGATCTTGACCCGGCCGTCGACGATGGCCCGCGTGCGGTCGTAATTCCCCATGGCGAGGGAGAGTTTCAGATCGGACACGTGTTCCTCCTTTACGTGATGCCGCATTGGCGCTGCAGATCCACCGGCTGGCCCGAGGCCGCCGATTCCAGGATCGCGTGACAGATTTCGAGGCTCGCGCGGCCCCAGGCGCCGGTCTGGGCGGGCGCGCGATCCTCGCGCACGGCGCCGACCAGCGCGTCGATGACAGGTCCGCGCGGGGCGGGGCCGAAGGGCACCTCGACGAAGCGGCGCTCGATGTCGCCGAAGACATCCAGCCCGGCAGGCGTCAGCCGCAGGTCGGCGCGGTCGCACAGCGCGATCACCGGGCCGAAATGCTCGTTGTTTTCCGCCTCGATAAGCCCGGCCCCGCTGCCGTAGGTGCGGGTCTGCTTGAGCGCGGCTTCGGCCTCGGCGTCGAGCCCCTGCAAGGCGCGACGCGCCTTGCCATAGGCGGCGGGGTCCTTGCGCTGGCCCAGCTCGCCCACATTATCCATCCAGACGTCGCTGTCGAAATGCGCGTAGCCGGAATAGGTCAGGCTGGCGAAGGATCCATTGGCAAAGGCGATGAGCGCGCTGAACGCGCCTTCCGTCGGGCGCGCGGGATCCCAGGCGCCGGTCATCGCGGTGACTCGGGTGGCAAGGCCACCGGCCAGCCGGCGCACCACGTCGATCTGGTGGATCGCCTGGCTGAACAGGATGCCGCCGCCCTCTTCGGTGCGCAGTTCCTCGGGGCGCCGGGGGCGGTAGAGGAAATCGGTGTAGTTGAACGCCTGGATCATCCGCAGGGATCCCACCTCACCGCTCTCGATCAGGCGCGCCGCGGCCTCGACTGGCGGGTCGAAGCTGTGGCTGGGGCCTACGATCAGATGCTTGCTCGAGGCCTCGGCGGCCGCGACCATGCGGTCGGCATCCGCCATCGAGATGGCGATCGGCTTGTCGACCAGCACATGCTTGCCGGCGGCCAGCGCGGTGCAGACGTGGTCGGCGTGCATCTGGTGCGGCGTGGCGATATAGACCGCCTCCACCTCAGGATCGGCGCAAAGCGGCACGATGTCGTCATAGGTCCGACCGCCGAACTCGGCCTCGAACGCCGCGCGGCTTTCGGCGCGGGGGGCGGCGGCGGCGACCAGTTTCACGCGCGGATCGGCGGTGAAGGTCGGGATCATCAGCATGAAGCCGCGACCCAGCCCGACGACGCCTAGCCTGACGGGCATTTGCGCGGGCTCAGAGGTCAAGGACCAGCCTCCCGCCCGAACAGGCGCGCGAGACGCAGATCATGATCTTGTCGGCCTTTTCCTCGTCCATCAGCACCATGTCGCGGTGATCGGCCTCGCCCTCCAGGAGTCGCGTCTTGCAGGTGCCGCAGGTGCCGCTCTCGCACGAGCTGACGGTCGGGAACCCGGCATCGCGCATAGCCTCGAGGATCGAACGGTCGGCGGGCACGGTCAGCGTGATGCCGGTCTTCTTCAGCTCGACCTCGAAGGCCTCGTCATCGGCGCGCACAACGTCGACGGGCTTGAAATCCTCGAAGTTGACGCGGCCTTCCGGCCAATGGCCCGAGATCGCCTCGATCTCGTCCATCAGGGGCTTTGGCCCGCAGCAATAGACATTCAGCTTCTGCGGCTCGGCAAAATGGTCCCAGAAATCGTAGATCTTCTCGGGGTCGCCCTCGTCGTGATGGGCCAGGACACGGTCGCCGTAAGCGGTGGTCAGGTCTTCCAGGTAGGCCGCCTCTTCCGCGCTGCGGCTGAGGTAGATGATGTTGAAATCCTTGCCTTCGCGCTCAAGATGCGCGGCCATGGCCGAGATCGGCGTGACCCCGATGCCGCCCGCGATAAGCAGGTAGCGCGGCGCGTCGGCCATGGGGAAGTCGTTTTCCGGCGCCTCGACGTTCAGCTCGAACCCCTCGACCGCCTCGTCATGCATCGAGGCCGAGCCGCCCCGGCTGGCCGGCTCGCGCTTCACGGCGATCTTGTAATGGTCCGGCGCGGTGCCGTCGTTGACCAGCGAATAGCGCCGCATTGCCCCCGAGGGCGTCTCGACCGTGACATGCGCGCCGGGCGTGAATCCGGGCAGCGCGCCCTCTTCCATCGGAACCAGCGTGAATTCGGTGATCTGCGGGGTCAGCGCGCGTCTTGCACCGACGCGCATCCTGATGAGCTCCATTCGCCCCTCCCAAAAAACGTGTATCTGCCCTTGTTCATTTAGATAGCTAAGTATATGTTGTCAAGCATTCGAGATTGGCCTTCACGGGCCCGGGCCGCAGGAGGAGTACGAGATGCTGACCCCCGAAGAGAACGAAGTCCTGACCCGCGTGACGGGTGACGCGCCGATGGCGAAACTGATGCGTCAGCACTGGACGCCGGTCTGCCTGATGGAAGAAGTGGCGGAGAACGACGGCAAGCCGCTGCGCGTCGAAGTGCTTGGCGAATCCTACGTCGCGTTCCGTGATACCAAGGGCCGTCTCGGCATGCTCGACGAGCTCTGCCCGCACCGCAAAGCCTCGCTGGTCTACGGTCGCAACGAGGATTGCGGCCTGCGCTGCCTGTACCACGGATGGAAGATGGATGTGGACGGCAACGTCGTCGCCATGTCGTCCGAGCCCGAGGGCAGCCCGCTGATGGACAAGGTCAAGGCCCGTTCCTACCCGGTGCGCGAATGGGGCGGTTTCGTCTGGGCGTGGCTCGGCGACAAGACCGACATGCCGGAGTTCCAGCCCCCCGCCTTCGCCCCAACCGAAGACACCCCGGTCGCCATCCTGAAGATCCGTGTCCCCGCCAACTGGGCGCAGATCCACGAAGGACAGATCGACAGCGCGCATTCCTCGTCGCTGCATTCATCAACGATGAAACCGGCCCGCGTGGAAAGTGCCGCAGCCGATGACAAATCGTGGTACCGCCCGTCGACCGACAAATCGCCGCGCATGCAGACCGAGACCACCAGCTACGGCTTCCACTACGCAGCGATCCGCAAGCCGATCAAGAACGCAGCAACGCATCATTACCTGCGCATCACCGAGTTCGTGGCGCCATACTACTCGCTGATCCCGCCCAACAACGCCTACAAGGTCGCCAGCGTCATCGTGCCGATCAACGACGACGAGACTGCGTTCCACTTCCTCGCCTTCGGCGGCCCGAAAGTGCCCTCGACCGAGGAATGGCGCGCCTTCAACCACGCTGTTCCGGGCAAGGACCTGGATGAGAAGTGGCGCACGCTTCGGACGCTGGACAACGACTTCAAGCAGGACCGCGAGCTGATGAAGGAAGGCCACTTCACCGGCGTTCCGGGCATCCCGAACGAGGACATCATCATGTGGGTGTCGATGGGCAGCCGCGTGCAGCGCCATACCGACGTGCTGGGCGCCTCGGACCTCGCCATCGTCGAGTTCCGCCGACTGATGACCGACGCCGCGCAGAAGGTGGCCGAGGGCGGCCCGGCGATCGGCACCGCGAGCTTCGCGCTGCAGTCGCGCATCGCCTCGCACGAGGGGGTCTATCCCAAGGATGTCGACTGGCGCACGCTGGTCGCCCATGACCCGGCCGAAGCGGCCGAGTGACGCGCTGGCGCTTTCCTCCCAAGGCGCACGCAGGGAAGGCCCGCACGAGCAATCGTGCGGGCCTTTTTTCATGGTCTTGTTCAGAGTTGCGCGCGCCTCTTCAGACGGTTTCGAGGCGCGCCGCCAGCTCCGCCGACGTCCGGCGCAGCAGCTCGGAGAGTTCATCCGCGCGGCGTGATATGCGCTCCGTCGGCCCATGAATCCCGATGCCCAGCGGGCGTGCGTGCCCCGGCGGCACCGGGATCAGCGTCGACATCATAGACGCATCCCAATGCACCGTGCGGTGCGTCGGAATGTCCAGCAGGTCGCGCGCGTGCAGGATCGACACGTCGGTATCACGATTGGCGTCGAGCACCGCCTCGAAGGCCGCCTGGGGGTAGTCGCGCGGCGAGATCAGCCCCTCGGCCACGGTGCGGCGGTAGATCTGCAGCGCCACCGGCCGCGGCGCGCGCGCCAGCATCAGCCAGCCGGTGCCGTTCTGCACCATCAGCCGCCGGTCGCCCGCGCGGATATGGGTGTTGCGCCCCTCCTGCCGGTGCAGCGAGGTGACGTAATCGACATGCAGGTCGGCGGGCGCGGCCAGCACCACCGGCTCGCCCGCAGCCTCGCGCAGACGGCACAGGGCATCGAACAGCACGGTCTGCTCATAATCGTCGACCTGCATCCAGCCCGTCAACGTCTGCAGCCGGGGCCCGGGGAGATAGGCATGGGTCGCGGGATCGAGCGTCATGTAACCCATGTCCAGCATTGTACGCAAAAGCGCGGTCAGGCTGGAAACCGGATAGCCGAGCGCGGCGCCCAGTTCGTGCAGCCGGGCAGGCTGTCGGTGACTGGCGAAGAACTCGAGGATCTCGAACACCCGCGCGGCGGATTTCACCTTGTCTGCGGTCATCTCTCCTGCCCTTCCGATTCACACGACTCGGCGACCCGTACCGACCAGCTCCGTCCTGTCCCAATCTAGGCGAATCGGCGCGCTGCGGAAAGGGTTCGCGACGCGGCCCCGGCGGATGTCCCGCAGCCGGCGCACGGGACTACGGGCAGAATTCACATCCTCGAAATATCCGCCGTGCGGGGCGGTTGGCGTTGACCGGAGGCCCGATTTCGCAAGGCTGTCGGCAAGGGAGACGGCGGGATGCGCGCGCGATGGCGCAGCGGCACGGCCCTCCCCGTTCATCCCTTTCGGCAGGCGGCCGGCACGCCCCGACCGCCCCTGACACCAGACGAGGTTCCATGCCCGACACCGCCCCCTCCATCCCCCGCCCGCCGTCGTCCGGCACGATCTGCGTCGTCGGCGCGGGCTTCATGGGCTGCGTGATCGCCACGCTCTATGCCCACCACGGCCATGATGTCGCGCTGTGCGACATGAATACCGAGTTGCTGGCCAGCTTTGCCGAGCGCGCGCGCCCGATCGCCGCGACCTTCGCAGACGACCCGGCCGCCGTCGACGCGATGCTGGCGCGTGTGCGCACCGAGCCCTCGCTGGCCGAGGCCGTGAAGGGCGCATTCATGGTGCACGAGGCGGTGCAGGAGAAGCTCGAGACCAAGCAGGCGCTGTTCGCCGAATTGGACGCGTTCTGCCCGCCCGAGGTGGTGCTGGCCACCAACACCTCGTCGCTGTTGCTGTCGGACATCGGCGCCAAGGTGAACGGCAAGCAACGGATCCTGGGCCTGCACTATATCACGCCCGGGCACATCATCCGCTCGATCGAGGTGATCCACGCCGATTTCACCCCGGCGTCGCTGGTGGAATGGGGCCGGGCCTTCGTCGAATCCATCGATCACGTGGGCGTCGCCTGCGGGGAGCGGCCGGGCTTCCTGATCAACAAGATCCAGTTCGCCATGCTGACCGAGATCTATCGCCTGATGGACGAAGGCATCGCCAGCCGCGACGATATCGACGCGGCCGTGCGGCTGAGCATCGGGCCGCGCCTCGCGCTGTGGGGGCCGCTGCTGACCGAGGATCTGATCGTGTCGAAGGCGACGGCGCTGGCCGTCACGGATTCGCTGTACCACCAGACCGGGGACGAGAACTACAAGGGCCGCAAGGCGCTGCGCGACCTGGTCGAGGCCGGGCACATGGGCGCGATCACCGGACGCGGCTGGTACGAGTACGACGCGCCCTATGCCGAGATCGTCTTGGAGCGCGACCGCCAGCTGACAGACCTCCTGGAGTGGCTGCGGGAGCGCGACCCGGTGGGCCGGCTGGCGCCCCGCTGAGACACGAAAAAGGGGGCGGATGATCCGCCCCCTTTCCTTTTGCCACAGTCCGGATAAAGGCTTACTGGCCGCCCAGGTTGATGTGGATGTTCTTCTCCTGCGTGAACGAGATCAGCTCGCCGATCCCCTCCTCGCGCCCGAGGCCCGACTGCTTGTAGCCGCCGAAGGGCGCACCCAGGAAGTGCCGCCCGACCTCGTTGATCCAGACGAAGCCGGCCTCCGCGCGGGCCGCCGCGCGATGCGCCGTGGCCAGGTCCTTCGACCAGATCGAGCAGGTCAGGCCCACGTCTAGGCCATTCACCTCGTCCATCATTGCCCCCTCGTCCGACCAGCGGCGCAGCACCAGCACCGGGCCGAAAATCTCCTCCCTGGCGACGCGCATGTCCGGTGTGACATCGGCGAAGATCGTCGGTTCGACGAAGCAGCCGTCCGCCATCGCGCCCTCGGTCACCGCGTTGCCGCCGGTGACGACGCGCGCGCCCTCTGCCTTGCCCGAGGCGATGTAGCCCATCACCCGATCGAAATGCTCGCGCCCGACCAGCGCGCCCATTGTCGTCGCGGGGTCGGTCGGCATGCCCGGCTTGAAGCGCGACACAGCCGCCGCCAGCCGCTCGACGACCGCGTCGTGCAGGTCGTCATGCAGGAAGGCGCGGCTGGTCGAGCCGCAGCTCTGCCCGCACCAGCTGAAGTTCATGCCCGCGACGATGGCGTTGGCCACCTTGTCGGGGTCGCTGTCCGGATAGGCGATCAGGGCGTTCTTGCCGCCCAGCTCCAGCAGCACCGGCTTCAGCGTGTCGCTGGCCGCGCGCATCACCGCGCGCCCGGCCCCCACCGAGCCGATCAACGTGACCTTGTCGACACCCTTTTGCGAGGCCAGCGCCGCGCCCGCCTCCGTCCCGCCGGGGAGCACGGTAAAGACACCCTTGGGCAGCAGGCCGTCGATCAGCTCGGCCAGCCTCAGCGCCGAGAGCGGCGCCTGCACCGGAGGCTTGATGATGACCGCGTTGCCCGCAGCCAGCGGTGCGCCCATCTTGCCGCCGCAGAACATCAGCGGGTGGTTGAACGCCAGGATCCGCGCCACCACGCCCAACGGCTCGCGCAGGGTCATGTTGATGCGCTCGGGGCCCATCGGGATGGTGTCGCCCTTCATCTCGGTGACGAGGCCGGCAAAGAATTCCATCTGCGCCGCGGCGACACCCGCGTCGCCGCGCATTTCGGTATAGGGGTTGCCGCAATTGGCGGAATCCAGCAGCGCCAGCTCGTCGCCATGCTTGCGGATGATGGCGGCGATCTCCTTCAGCACGCGCGCGCGCTCCAGGGGCGCCACGTCGCGCCATTCGCGGAAGCCCGCGCGGGCGCTGGCCACGGCCGCGTCCACGTCCGCTTCGCCCGCCGTGGCGACCTGCGCCAGCACCTTGCCGGTGGCCGGATCGAAGGTGGGATCGGTGCGGCCGGATTGTGCCGCGTGCCATGCATTGCCGTAGTAGAGCCCGAGGTTCGCGGGCAGGGTCGGTTCGAGCATGGAGCCCTCCTAGTCTTACAGATGGCGTCTCAGGAAAGGCGGGCGACCGGGGCCGCCGCGCCGAGGGTTGTCACAGCATCGACGGCAGCAGCGTCGACAGCCCGGGAACCAGTGCCAGCACGATCATGCCCAGCAGGTACAGCAGCACAAAGGGCCAGGCCGAGGAGAAGACCTTGCCGAGGCTGGCGTCTTCCCACGCGCTTTTCAGCGCGAAGAGCGTGTAGCCGAAGGGCGGGGTCATGCCCCCCACGGTGATGTTCACCAGGAACAGTAGCCAGAACCAGATCGGATCGAATTGCAGTTCCTCGATGATCGGCAGGTAGATCGGGATGACGATCAGCATCAGCGCGATCTGGTCGATGAACATGCACAGCACGAAAGGCAGCAGCATCAGCAGGATGAGCATCACCCAGCGCGACTGTTCCAGCCCCACGACCCATTCGGTCATCGCCGAGGCACCGCCGGTGAAGGCCAGCAGCTGGCTGAACAGTTTCGAGCTGGCCATGATGAACAGGATCATCGCCGCCACCTTGGCCGAGGAAACCAGCGACTCGCCGATCATCTTGAACGACAGGTTGCGATAGATCGCGGCGATGATCAGCGAACCGATGACACCCATCGCGCCGGCCTCGGTCGGCGTGGCGATGCCGACCAGGATGAGCCCCATCACCATCAAGATGATGATCGAGAACGGCACCACCCGCAGCAGCGCCCAGCCCTTGTCGGCCAGCGTGGCGCGGGTGCCGTCGTCGGGCTCGTCGGGCGCCAGCGACGGGTTCAGCCAGACGCGGATGAAGCAATAGCCCAGGAAGATCGCGGCGAACATCAGGCCGGGAATGATCCCGGCGATCAGCAGCCCGGCGATGGAGACGCCGGCCAGCGTGCCGATGATGATGACCAGCACACTGGGCGGGATCAGCGGCGCCAGGCTGGCGCCCGCCAGGATCGTGCCGGCCGACAGCCGCGCGTCGTAGCCGCGCGCGACCATGCCCGGCAGCAGCGAGCGGCCCAGCATGGCCGCCACGCCCATCGCAGCACCCGACAGGGTGCTGAACACCGTGGCCAGCAGGATCGACAGCACGTACTGGCGCCCTTTCACCCGACCGACCAGAGTGTCGATGGACCGGAGCAGCACCTCGACCGAGTTCGAGCGGAACAGGATCTCGCCCATCAGGATGAACAGCGGGATGGTGACCAGCGATTGCGTGGTCGTCGTCTCGTAGAGCGAGTTGACGAACATGCCGTAGCCCATCGGTCCCATGATGACCGCGACGGCCAGCAGGTTGACCAGCAGGAAGGCCGCGAAGACGGGCAGGCCTACGGCCATGAAGCCCAGGAGCAGCCCCACGCCGGTCGCGACGGCGGCGATACCTTCAACCATGGGTCACCTCGGGTTGGGAGTCGGTCTCGGAAAGCGCCTGGCCGAAGGCGAGGCGCAGAAAATACAGGCCGGAATTGGCCACGCCATAGGTGATGAAGGCCACCAGGATCCATTTCGGAATGCGCACGGTGGTCAGGGTCGCCGTCCCGCGCGAGGCCAGGTGCTGCACCTCGCCGATGCAAAGCCAGGCAGCCCAGAGACAGGTCGCCGCCGCCACCAGGAAGCCCGCGCGCAGGATCACCTGGCGCAGCCGGCCGACCAGGTCGGGCAGGATAGTCACGGCCACGTGCCCGCCTTCGCGGGTCAGCCAGGGCGCGGTGCTGAACACCGTGATCAGCAGCAGGAAGGAAACGAAATCGCTCGCCCAGAGGGTCGGCGCGCCGAAGGCATAGCGCGAGACGACCTCGAAGGCGTAGATGAGCACGATGGCTGCCAGCGCACCGACGCCGATGAAGAACATCAGCCGGGTCAGCACGTCCTGAAGCGTCAGGATCGGTCGCATGGAGGGAAGCTCCTGGAACGGAAAGGCCGAAGAGAATGGGCCGAGAAGGAGGACCGGGGGACGGAAAGACGCGCGGCACCAAGCGGCCGCGCGTCGGAAGGGGCCGGGCCCCGATCAGCCGTCGAGATCGGCTTCGGTCGCCAGACGGCGAATTTCCTCGATCGCCTCGCCCGATTGCGTGGCCGCGAGGTCCATCACGCCCGAGAACCAGGCCGAGCTGAGCGTGCCCGCCAGTTCCTCGGACAGCTCGGTCACGCTCATGCCCTCTGCTTCCAGGGCGGCGCTCTCTTCGGCGACTAGCGTGTCGAACAGGCCATTGGCTTCGATCTCGAACTCGCGCGCGGCGGTCTCGATCTCGGCCCGGGTTTCCTCGGACAGGTCGTTCCAGGTGTCAAGGTTCATCAACACCAGATGGCCGACCTGGCCGAAGGTCGGGCGCATCATGTAGTCGGCGACCTCGAACCAGCGGTAGGACAGAGCGCCGATGGTCGGCCAGGCCGCACCGTCGATCACACCGCGTTCCAGCGCCGGGTAGATCTCGCCGCCCGGCAGCACCACGGGCGAGCCACCCAGTACGTTGATCGCCGGGTGGTAGATCGGCGTGCCGCGCACGCGACGTCCTTCGAGGCCGTTCTCGCCGACCGGCTCGTTCAGCATGATGTGGTAGCCATTCAGGTCGTAAAGCACGGCGATCAGCTTCAACCCCTGCTCCTGGTAATCGGCATCCACCGCGTCCCAAATTCCGGCTTCGCGCAAGGCCTCGGTATCGCCCGACAGGCCGTCCAGCGCCATTCCCACCGAAGTCTGGTTGAAGTGATAGGCACCATTGGTGAACAGCAGGTCGAACAGGCCGCGCGACACCGGGTCGAACTGCTCGAACGGGGGCACGGTCTCGGGGCCCATGACGTTGACGCCGAAGCCCTCGGTCACGGCTTCGTCGAGCGTCTCGATGAACGACGTCAGCACGTCGACCGCAACATAGCTGGAATCCCAGCCCGACAGCAGGCGGAAGTCGCGTGCCTCGGCGGCACCAGTCAGGCCCAGCGTCGCGGCCGACAGCGCCGAAGCGCCCGCAAGGGCACGCAGTTTGTTGGTGAATGTGGTGGATGAAGTCATGTCGCTCGCTCCTCCCGTAGCGTTCCGACTGCGCCGCCCCTGGGCGGACAGTCTGGTCTGGATTGGCTGCTCAACCTAAAGGGTAAGCTATCTAAGCTTATTTGGCGGAGAGCACCTTGTCTTGATTGCCGGCGGGATCATTGCGACATTTCACATATATGAAATCGTACCGCCCTGCCCGTTCCGGCCTCAGCGCGCAGCCAGCCAGCGCCCCAGCTTCCTGTTCAGTAATGGCAGGATCAGCCCGACATTCAATCCGGTCAGCAGCAGCGCCACGATGAACAGCGAGACCGCCATTGGCATGCCCTGGGTGAAGGGCCGCGTGGCCAGCACCAGGACGATAAGCGCGGGATAGACGGCCAGCATGCTGACCGCCCAGCGCTTCCAGAACTTCGGTTGTTGCGGCGGCACGGCGGAGGGGCTCTGCGTCGTGAGTCGGTCGGCGGTCTGGGTCGGATGGGTCACGTCGGTCTCTCTTGCAAAAGGACGCGCGGCCCGGAGGGGTCCGGGCCGCGCGATCTGTTAGGCTGCGCCAGAGTGGCATCAGCCGGCGGCGTTCTGTTGCACGCTGGCCCGGCGCCCCGCCACCAGGTGACGCGCCAGCAGAACCGCCCCGATCGCGATGCCCGCCACCGCGAACAGCTGGAAGGGCGAGACAGCCGCAATCGCACTGCCCAGCATAAGCAGCCGCTCCGCCGGCGACACCGGCTTGCTGGCGAAGGCCTCGACCACGGTGGCCACGGCCAGCGTGGCAATCACGCCTCCTACCACGGCCAGCGTATTCGACAGGGGGTCGGCCAGCAGCATCAGCGCCGGGTTCCAAACGAAGGCGAAGGGCAGCATGAAGCCGATCGAGGCCAGTTTCACCGAGGTGAAGGCGATCTTGAACGGGTCTTCATGTGCAATCGCCGCCGCCGACAGGGCCGCCACCGCAATCGGCGGGGTCAGCGCCGAGAGAACGGCAAAGTACAGCAGGAACATGTGGCTCTGCAGCACCGGATAGCCCAGTTGCGCCAGCGCCGGACCGACCAGCACGGCAGCCAGGATGTAGGCGCTCGGGGTCGGCATGCCGAGACCCAGGATGATCGTCACGACAGCGGCGATAACCAGCGTCAGGATCGGCTGCGAGTTGCTAATCACCAGGATCAGGTTCGCGGCCTTCATACCCAGCCCCGTCATCGACAGGCCCCCGATCACCAGACCCGCGGCGGCACAGGCGCCAGCCACCGGCAGGATGCGCAGCGTGGTCTCGCCCAAGCCCTCGATCACCTGCCACGGCGACAGGCGCGTCGCCTTCAGCAGCGTCGAGGCGATGATGACACCCATCACGCCGATCCCGGCGGTGAAGGTCGGAGAATAGCCCGAGAGCAGCGCCACCACGATGCCGATGATCGGCAGCAGGAAGACCCAGCCCGTGCGGAACGTCTGCGCTACGGTCGGCATCTCGTCCTCGGACGGGCGCAGGTCTTCGCGCACGGCGCGCAGGTGGACCTGACTAAAGACGCCGAGGTAGTAGAGCAGTGCGGGCACCACGGCGGCGACGACCACCGCCTTGTAATCCACGCCGGTATATTCGGCGAGAATGAAAGCGGCCGACCCCATCACCGGAGGCATCGCGCTGCCCCCCGTCGAGGCCGCGACCTCGACCGCGCCGGCGAAGCGCGCGCTGTAGCCCAGTCGCTTCATCACCGGGATGGTGATCGAGCCCGTCGCCACCACGTCCGAGGTCGGGCTGCCCGACATCGTGCCGTAGAGCCCTGAGGAAATCACCGCGATCTTCGCCGGACCGCCGCGGGTGCGCCCGGTCAGAAGCGCCGCGAGGTTGAAGAAGAACTCGCCCCCGCCCGCTTTCGACAGAAAAGTGCCGAACATCACGAACAGGAAGACGTAGCTGGCGACCACCTGGATCGGCACCCCGAACACGCCATCCGTGGTGAAGACCAGGATATCGAGCAGGTAGGTGAAATCGTCGACGCCATGCCCGAAGGGCGGCGGCAGCAGGTAGCCGAACCAGTTGTACGCCAGGAAGGCCACGACCACGATGGTAAGTCCCATGCCCGTGGTCCGGCGCGTCGCTTCGAGGGTCAGGAGGAGTAGCGAGATGCCGAAGAAGAGCTGCGCGGGCGTGAACGGATCCAGCAGGCTGATGCGGTCCGCAATGGCGGTGGCGTTCACGAAGAAGAAGATGCCCGCTGCCAGGCTGAGCAGCGACAGGGCGATATCATAGAACGGGATGCGGTCGGGAGCGTTCGGCGTGGCACCGATCGCCGCGAACATGATCGCGTAGATCCCCGAAACGAAGAGGATGCCCAGAACTAGCGGATCCGAGATGGTGAAGAGGTTGGCGTAGATCACCCAGGCCGAGAAGATCGCGGCCACCACGACGATGGCCCGTTGCTGGCCGGCCGCAAGATCCCTCCTGCGGCCGGTGGAGACGAGTGTCCCGATCATTGCGACAGCCCTGCCTCACTGTAGGCACGGGCGGCGCCGGGGTGGAACTCGAGCACGCTGGGCGTGGCGAGCAACTCGGGCGTCAGGGATTGCATGGCGCTGTGAACCGCGCGCACCTCGTCGATGTTGGTGATGAGGGCGTTGGTCAAGGCATAGGCGTCGTCGTCGCTCATCGCGTCGGTCGCGGCCAGCAGCGCCCCCAGCGTCACGGTGTTCACGTCCGCCTGCTGGTTCGAATAGCTGCCAGCGGGAATGACCATCTGGCCGGTGCCGAAGCGCTCGTTGGTGGCGTCGATGACCTCCTGCGGGACCGACAGCAGCACAACGTCAGCATTCGTGTCAACCGCGCGAAACGACGAGTGGTTGATGAAGATGCCGTTGGTAATCATGTCGAGCCGTCCGTCCTGCAGCAGCTCACCCTGCTCATTGGCGCCGGCGCGCACGAACTGGCCGCCAGCTTCGGCCAGGGATTCGTCGGTCACCCCCACCAGCTCGAACATCATCAGCGCGATGTTCGAGGTGATGTTCCCCGAGCGGTTGATGCCGATGCGGATCGGCGCGCCGCTGCCGGCGATGTCGTCCAGGCTGTCGATGCCGTATTGCTCGGCCATCGAGCGGTCGAGGAAGAAGTGCATCGGCGCCCAGTTGTACATGTAGCCGATGGCCCGCATGTTCGTGATCGGCCCGCGGAAGGGCTCTTCGCCTCCCAGCGCGAGCTGCGCCTCGGCGTCGTGCACCAGGCCCAGATCCGTGCGCCCGGCGCCCAGCAGGCCGATGTTGGCGAACCCGCCGCCCGTAGCCTGATAGGTCACCACGGCCGAGGTGTCCGCCACCTGCGCGGCGCGGTCGATGCCGGCGCCCAGCAGCGACCAAAGGCCGCCCGGGTTCCCGCCTGAAAGAGTGAGGTTGAGCGATTGGCCGTGACCAGCCGTCGCCGAGACGGCGAGGCCGGCAGCCATCGCGATTGCAGTGAAACGCATAATCATGTCCTCCCGTTTGGCCCTGCGTCGCGCCCCTCTCCCGTCCGACATCCGGAACACGGGGGCCGGATCGGTGGTTTGCGAAACATAGCTTAGACATCTATCTTTAAAGCCCTCGCTAGGAGATTGTCAACGATTAGATACCAAAGCTTGCTATCCCCCCACTCAAGCTCGACGCGGAAGGCGTTACGGTCCCCCGCGGCGCTGGAAACCGGGTAATGCCGACACTCACGAAAGCAACATACATCATGACGAAGACCCTGTGCGGGCGGGCGCCCTCGCCCATCCTGCAGCAGCACTATTGCGCCTACCGGTGCTACGACGCCGAGGCGGGCCGCGCATTTCATGAGGATTTGCGGCTTTGATGGTGTGCCCCCCCGACGGCATCGATGTGCCAAGGTGGGTCTGCAAGGATCCACAAAGGAGAGCGGTCATGTCGGAGATTATCACGGTCGGGCTCGATCTGGCGAAGAATGTGTTTCAGGTCCACGGTGCCGACGCTACGGGCCGGGCGGTGCTGCGCAAGAAGCTGCGAAGAGATCAGGTCTGGCATTCTTTGGACAGCTGCCGGCCTGCGTCGTCGCGATGGAAGCCTGCGGTGGCGCCCATTTCTGGGGGCGCGAGATCGGGAAGATCGGGCATGACGTGCGGTTGGTCCCACCCGCCTACGTGAAGCCATTCGTGAAGCGCCAGAAGAATGATATGGCTGATGCCGAGGCGATCTGCGAGGCGGCGACGCGCCCGACGATGCGCTTCGTGCCGGTGAAGAGCGAGGAGACCCAAGGCGCGGCGATGGTCTTTCGCATCCGCGAGTTGCTTATCCGGCAGCGAACCCAGACCATCAATGCCCTGCGCGGGCATCTGGGCGAGTTCGGAATGATCGTTCCGCAGCGCGCGGCCAACATGTCGAAGCTGATTGCCATTGTGGAAGACCCGGAAAGCGGTCTGCCTGCCGATGCCATCCCCACGCTCAAGGTGTTGGTGGCGTCACTCGCCCATCTCGGAGCGGAAATCGGCAAGCTCGATGCCGAGATCGCCCGGTGTGCCAAGGAGAATGAGGTGGCGCGGCGCCTGATGACAGTCCCGGGGATAGGTCCTCTGATTGCCACGGCCATAGCGGTTCTGGCTCCGCCCCCCGAGACGTTCCGCAAAGCGCGCGACTTCGCGGCCTGGCTCGGGCTCACGCCCCGTCAGCATTCCACAGGAGGCAAGCAGCGTCTCGGGGCCAACACGAAGATGGGCGAACGGTCGTTGCGGCGATTGCTGATCATCGGGGCCAACAGCGTCATCATCAAGCGGCATGTTCATGCCGCTGCCCGGCCGGGCACATGGCTTGGCGAGATGCTGACGCGCAAGCCGCCGATGCTGGTGCGGGTCGCGCTGGCGAACAAAATGGCGCGGATCGTCTGGGCGCTGATGGCCCGAGGCGGCGCCTACCAGTCTCCGACCGCTGCGGCGTAAGCCGTCACTGGTCGCGAGGACGTCGGAGCGGAAGAGGGCAAGGAGACGTTTGGCGCACGGTCGTGAGACGGGATCGGGAGAACCAGAGCGCAACAGAGTGCCATCGAGCACGCGGCTTTGATCTGGACCCGACCTGCGAACACCATACGGGCCCGCGGCGTGATGATGGCCGCAACAGAGGCCGGATACATGTCAGCACCCGACACCGCGCGAAACTGATCCAGAAACCCTCTTGCGCAAGGGGCGGTTATACATGTTGCGCAAATGCTGTGAAGGTTTCACCTTGCGAATCCAGTCTGTTAGTCAGGCTGCATGAGCAGACCCATACCCCCGACCTACAAGACCAGGAACTGGCCAGCCTACAATGAAGCAGTCAAGCGCCGGGGCTCGCTGACGATCTGGTTTGACCCCGAGATGAGCTGGGATGCCGCGCCGACAGGCAGGCGTGGCCGCCAGCAGACCTACAGCGATGCCGCTATCCAGACGTGCCTCTCGATGAAAGTGCTGTTCGGCATGGCGCTCCGGCAGACGACCGGGTTCGTCGAGAGCCTGCTACGGCTGGTCGGCCTGAACTGGACGGTGCCCGACTTCAGCACGCTATCTCGCCGCCAGAAGACCTTGGCCGTGAACATCCCCTACCGCGGCTCCAAGGGGCCGTTGCACCTGCTGATCGACAGCACCGGGATCAAGGTCGAAGGTGAAGGCGAGTGGCACGCACGCAAGCATGGCGGCCCGAAACGGCGCGTCTGGCGCAAGCTCCACCTTGGGATCGATGAAGAAACGTTGGAGATCCGGGCCGTCGAAGTCACCGGGAGCCACATCGGTGATGCGCCCATCCTACCCACCTTCTCGACCAAATCCCGCAGGACCAGGAAATCGGTAGCGTTACGGCTGATGGCGCCTACGACACGCGCAAATGCCACGATGCGATTGCAGATCGCGGTGCCCATGCCGTCATCCCGCCCCGCAAGAACGCGAAGCCCTGGAAGACGATCACCGCCGGAGCCGTGGCGCGAAATGAGGCCCTGCGCGCGGCGAAATACCTGGGCCGCGCGCTCTGGCGACGATGGAGTGGATACCACCGCCGAAGCCGCGTCGAGACAAAGATGCATTGTATCAAGTTGCTGGGCCAGCGGCTCATGGCACGGGACTTCGATCGACAGGTCGCCGAACTCCAGGTCCGCATCGCCGTCCTGAACGGCTACACCGCGCTCGGAATACCCGTCACGGAAGCTGTGGGATAAGTCCGTCCGGGGAAAGGGGAACCTCGGCCTTAAGCCGATTTGTGCATCAGAGCCCTTGACACTAATAATTAGCTATCTATGTTTTTCCCGGCGATGGTTCCCCGGAAGAGGAGCCGGATTTCATCGCTGCATCAAACTGGAGGAAATTCATGTCACGGACAGCCAATTTGGCCGGCCCGCGTTCGCGGACCGGAATGGTGGTGCTTTGCCTCGCTCTGACCGCGGGCTTCGCCCCGCTCGCGTCGGCGCAGGAGCAGCCCGCCTTCAACGAACATGCGGGAACCCTGCCGGACGGGACGGCATGGCTGATCCGCGTGCCCGAGAACTGGAATGGTCGACTACTCAGGGATCTGGATTTCGCCAGCAACGTTTCGGTCGCGTCAGCGGTCCAGCGGTATGACGACCTGCTCGGTCGTGGCTATGCCTTCGCCGGGCTCGCCCGGCACCCGCTGCGCCTGTGGCAATACGATCCGCAGCGTGAAATCCTGAATCTACAAGCTGTTCAGGACATTTTCACGGACCTGGAGCGCGCTCCTGACATGGTGCTGCAATACGGCTGTTCTGGCGGAGGGCTCGACAGCCTCGCTTCGGCCGAGGATTACCCGGACAGGATCGACGGTGCCGCCGTGCTTGCCGCCCATACGCCGGTCTGGATCATGAGCAGTTTCCTGGATGGCTGGTTCGCCATGCAGACCCTGCTGGGCGAAAGCTATGAGGCCGCTGGGCACGGTCCGGCCAGCGATCTCGCCATCGTCGGCCTGCCCAATGCCGGAGCGGGTGGCGAGCGCAGCCTTGACGCGATCCGTGCGTCCTGGATGGCCGCCATCGAAACGGCGGGCGAAAGCCCGGAGGGCCGCGCGCGGCTGGCGCTTGCCTTCGCCATCGGACAGTGGTCGCCGTGGATGGTCGAGGGGACCGAACTACCCGACACCGCGGATGCCGGCGCCATGGCCGACATGATCGTGGCCTCGGCGCTGCGCATCGGCGGTAATGTTGGCGGGTCCTCGCGGCTTCTGTTCGAAAACGCCGCATCGGGGCAGCAACTTTCCGGGAACGAGGGGGTCGACTATGCCGCCTTCTACCAGAATGCCGCACCCGCGATGGCGCGGACGGTTGAGGCGCTCTACGAACAGGCCGGTTTGGACCTTCAGGCCGACATTGCCAGGATCGACGCCGCCCCCCGCATCGCGGCCTCGGATTATGCGCGCGATTTCTGGGCCGCAGACGGGCGCACGACGACCGGCGATCTGCAGGTTCCGGCGATCCGCATCCACATGCTGGGCGACTGGGCCATTCCCTACACGCTGATGGAAGGCTACGGCGCGCTGGTGCAGGAGCAGGGTACCGGCGATCTGTATCGGCAGTCGCTGGTCCAGGGCACGGGCCATTGCGAGTTCACTGCTGCCGAAAGCACGGCCATCGTCGAGACCCTGGTCGAACGGATCGAAACGGGCGCCTGGCCCGAGACATCGCCCGAGGCGCTGAACGCCGCAGCCGAGGCGCTGGAAACCGGGAGCGCCCCCCGGTTCATCGAACACGGTGATTGGCGCGTGGCAGCCTATAACCGGCCCTGGGTTCCGGCAGAATGAGCCGATGGGGAACTGGCGCTGCGCCGGTTCCCCCACAGGTCCGGTGGCGCAAGTCATTGGTGGACCGTCGCCAACGCGCAGTGGGCATCTCTGGCGAGGGCAAGTGTTCCCATGTCTGGACGACCCCTGCTGCGCAAGCTGGGAATTGACGCGCCTATGCCGAAAGCAGTCATGTCTACGGCCTTTGTGGTGCGGTCTAGCCGCTGGCCCAGATGAAGTCCGCGGATCGGGTCCCAATCAAAATTGCGCGCTTTCTGCGCCTTGACCCCCTGGGGTGTCCCGATCCCCGGTTCGACCGGTTTGTCATCTCTTCTCAGCTTCACGCATTCCGTCAGCGGTTCCGCGCTCAGGAGACAGGGGCCGCGTAGATCTCGTTGCGGCGCAGGAGCGCCCAAGCGATCCGGGCAGTCTTGTTGGCGAGCGCGACCGCAACGACTTTCGGTCGCTTGCGTGCTTTAAGCCCAAGCATCCAAGCCTTGCCGGCATCGCCCTGCCTTGCAAAGCGAAGCACCGCAGTCGCGCCGGAAACGAGCAGTCGCCGGATATATCCATCACCCTGCTTGCTGATCCCGGTCTGTCGATCCTTGCCACTGCTTGAGTTCGCCCGTGGCGTCAGGCCTAGCCAGGCCGCGAACTGTCGTGCCGAGCGGAACAGGCTCGGATCCGGAACATTTGCAGCAATTGCGCTGGCGGTGATCGGTCCGATACCGGGAATGGTCGCCAGTCGCCGGCTCGTCTCGTGCGTCCGGTGCCACTCGAGGATCCGTTTCTCCAGGGCCTCAGCCTGATCGGCAATCGCCTCCGCTTGGCAGATCAACGCATGGATGGCAGCCGCAGCATGGTCAGGCAACCGTTCCTGGTTCTCTCGGAAGTGGGTGTCGCCTTGCCCTTAAATCCGAGACACGGCGCGTTTTCCGGCCTTTCTTGCCCTTAAATTTGAGATGAGGTGGCTGAACCGCCGACGCGTAGTCGCATCCGCTGAGCAATCTGGTCGACGGTTGCAAGCAGTCGGGGCTCCTTATCGTAGGCGCGAAGCAGGGCAACTCGTGCGTAGACGTCGATGTCCATGCTGCACAACGCAGCCTTTACCAGTGGACGTGATTGGGCGGAGGCAATGGCGGCAAGGCAGAAGAGCCTTATGTTCGGGCGGGGGCTTTGAAGCGCGAAGAAAGGGTCTCCACATAAAGCTTTGAGTCCCATCGCGAAGGTGACCGCCCGCATGGCTCGGCGTAGTTGACGCGCGCTGCCCGACACCGCGACACGCTCCAGGATCCGTGCCCCCCGGCGGGCACGATCAACCAGCTTTTCGGAGACCGCTGCGCCATTTTGCCTGTCGGCCTTTGGAAGAAGCCGGGCACCACAAATCTGGCAGTCGAACGCCCAGGCCCTACGCCAGTGCCTGAGCTCAAGGCCGCCATCAGCGCAGCTTGTGCAAGCCTGGAACGGCACCTGTGCGGTCAACCGCATCTCTGCTTCCGGCATCGCCGCGAAAGTCATCGACGACACGAACGCTGGATCGAAGCGCGCCGCAACGGAAATCCTATCCGCGGCCAGCATGTCGAGATCAAAATCAAGGGCTGCAGCATATTTTGCGTCGATCCCGATATGGGCGAGCAGGTCTGCTACCTCGCAATGATTGGAAGCGGCCAGTCGCGATAACCAACCAGAAAGCAACTCGTCCGGCACTGGCGTCACCGATATCGGCAGCGGGATACACGTCACGCCCCAGATTTCTCGAGCCGTCGCTGAGCGTTTGCATGGCGCGACCAGACCGGTGTCCATTTTGCGATGGCATCATCAGTGACGCACTCGTCACCGCTGATGATCGCGTCGATGGACAGATCCTTGACCAAGGCAAAGATGCGGGACGTCACCCCGCCAGTTAATGCGAGGATCTGCTTGAGCGACCGCACTTGCAGATTGGATTTCTTCTCCAGCGGCATGGCCGCGATCAATGTCTGGATCATATCCGAAAACTCGGCATCATCGCGCCAATTCGGCAGGTGGTGTTCATCAAGCCGACGGGCCAGTTGGACATCGCCGCGAATGGCATCGACGGCTTCGCTGACACCGTAGCAGACCAAAGATGCCTCCAGCTCGTTGCTGAGATACCTCAAGACATTGAGGAACCGGCGCTGTTCCCTATGCGTGCCCGCAAGAAGGTTGTGGACTTCGTCGATCATGATCATCCGCAGCCCGAGGTCGCGCAAAAGGCCCACGACCCGAACTTCCAGCGAGGCAACACTCTGCGCCTTCAGGCTCAGCGTCGACGACGGGGCTCCGACGGCTGCGAGGATGTGCATATAGAACCGCCGCTCATCAGGAGCGGGTGGCGCCTGCAACAGAAGTAACGGGGTGTGGGTGACGCCCGACTCCGGATCATACTCCGGCGCATAGCGTCGCGACAGGTTGCGGGCGATCATTGTTTTGCCGATGCCGGACGCCCCATGCACCAGAAGGCCAGGCATGCGGGTCTGCCGCGACATCTCAATCAGACCATGCAGCCGGTCCAGCACTTGCTCCGCTCGGGGAAAGCCGATCCAGATGTCCGATTGAATGAGGGCGATGCGGCCGTCGTCTTCAGTTTCTGCCCTCAATTCACCAGCGCTCCACCTTGAACATGGGGCGCGATGGGCGTTGTTGCAGAAAGTCGGCCTGAGTTGTGAGTGCCCCTTTCCCATTCAGTTTCATGCCACGCGGACGACGTGGGCGGTGCCGAGCGCGTTGAAGCGATTGACAAGGGCGACCCGGATGTGGATTTCGGCGGTTTGGCGATCTGGATCCCGCGCGGCGATGCGCTCACCGAAGGCCTTCAGGCATCGCATCTTGGCCTCCACTCGGCTACGGGCGTGGTATCCGGTCCACCGCTTCCAGAATGCCCGACCGTAGTGACGCGTGGCGCGCAGGGTTTCGTTGCGCGCCTTGGCAGCCGGGCAGTCCTCTTTCCAAGCTCGACCGTTCCTTCGGGTCGGTATGATTGCCGTGCCACCGCGTGCGATGACGGCGCCGTGGCAGCGGCGGGTATCGTAGGCACCATCCGCGGTCACGGTGCCGATGTCCTCGTCCTCGGGGATCTGGCCCAACAGGTCCGGCAGGACTGGGCTGTCGCCTTCCCGGCTAGGGGTGAACTCGACGGCCCGGATATCCGAGGTGGCGATATCCATCGCCAGATGCACCTTGCGCCATTGGCGGCGGCCCTGAACGCCATGCTTGCGGGCCTGCCATTCGCCGTCGCCAAGAAACTTGATGCCGGTGCTGTCCACCAGAAGATTCAGCGGCCCTTCGGCACGGCGATAGGGGATCTGCACCTTGAGGGTCTTCTGTCTGCGGCACAGCGTCGAGTAGTCCGGAACGGGCCAGTCTAGCCCTGCCAGGCGCAGGAGGCTCGCGACCATTCCGGCTGTCTGCCTGAGCGGTAGCTTGAACAGAACCTTGAGCGACAGGCAAAACTGGATCGCGGCATTCGAAAAGACCGGCGGGCGCCCTGGGCGTCCCTCATGCGGCGCGTGCCAGGTCATCTCCTTGTCCAGCCAGATCAGCAGCGATCCGCGCTTCCTGAGCGCATCGTTGTAGCTGGACCAGTTCGTCGTGCGGTAGCGGGCGGGCTTGGGCTTGCTCATGCAGATCGTCTAACCGCATGGATTCCCGATGTGAATCCTTCACCGACTGAGTTCTGCAACAACGCCCAGTGCATCACCCAAAAAAAGGGAAACGACGCCAGACCGAGAAGCCTGACGCCGCGCTAGAAAAAAACCCCTGAACACGGTTCTTCTAGCGCAGTGTCCGAACCCCTGCAACCAGCAAAGTGTTTTTGCTGGCAAGAATGTTGTTTGCTCTCGACATGGCATCGTCTCTCTCAGGAGATACGACCATGGAACCAACGACTGGCCTGATCCTAAGGCGGATCACGCAGACAGACCTCTCTGTTTCGGCGCACAAACTGGCCACGCTCATCCTCGACGGAATTGCGTGGAAGGACGGGTATAACGGCCTGCCCCGCGGCACGGCTGCCTTCACCCTGTCCTCTCTGGCAGCGAAGATGGGCGTCTCGCGCCAGTACCTGAGCGTTCTGCTGAGTGAGCTTGAAACTTCTGAACTGAAGCTTGAGCGCGAGAAGTCGAACGGCAAGTTCGCCCCCTGGCTCTTCCGCTTCGCGGCCTTTGACGACGGCGAACAGACCCACGATCTCGTGTCAGACGGAGACGACACATCACTATCTAGAGAAGAATCTAACAAAACTATATTCACAGGACAGATCAACATTGACGGTTGCTCGAACGTGTTCCGAACATGCTGGGCCGAGCTGATCAAGGCCGCGAAGAGCGCCCTACCCTGCTGGAACGTCGATACGCAAGTGATCTGGGAACGCTTCCTTGCCTTCAACCGGGCCCGTGGGAACAGCAAGGTTCCGGCCGGTTTCCTGCTCGGCTTCATGCGCCGGTGGCGCACCTCGCTTGGAGAAGCGACGCGCCCACCGGCTCTCCCCGCACCACAGCCGGTTCAAGAGCCACGAGAGCGCGAGCTGCACGAACAGATCAAGGCTGCGCCAAGCTCGAACCGCCAGTTTCACGCGTCAGACCTGTGTCGCGTCATAGGGCAAGCGGCGTACGATGCGCGCATTGTCGCCGTGATCCGGCAGTTCGGTTGCCCGAGGTTCACTGCTACGCTTGCAGTCCACGGGCGTGCAGTCCTGGCGGGCGAAATCTCGCGGTGATGATGGATCGGGTGCCACAACTCTGGCCAGAACGTATTCAGTCAGGGCAGTTCTGGGATCAAAGCAGGTCGGCGAATTGCTCCAGGTCGGCAACCGTGGCGACCAACCCCTGCTGTGTCAGGATCGCGAGATACTCGTCGACGCTTTTGAGCGGATTCTTGAGGCGCGCGCGAACTTTCCGCAGCGCGGAACAGACCAGACCGGGCGCGAGAGACAGTTGGTTCCGGAAAAAGTCGTCAGGGTGTTGGGTCTCGATGCCAAAGGGCGCAAGTGCCGCTGGTGGGAAGTCCTTCAGGTTCTGCGTGACGATCGCGTCACAGCGCCCAACGATTGCCGCCGCCAGAACGTGCCGATCGTCAGGGTCCGGCAGTGTTAGGGCCGGCACCAATGCCTCGTAGCCGGTGACCAGACAGTCGCGTGTGGCCCTGTCCATCAAGTCGCGAGTTCGTTCCAGCGCGGCGCGCTCCCGATGAGGTTCATTGCGCAGAAGCGCATCAATCCACTCCCGATGGATATCGGCCGTCCACTTGGCCTTGAAAAGGTCTGTGACCGCCAACTGCATCAGTGCATCGCGCATCGGCGCGGGATAAAGGACGTTCGCATCGAACAGGACCGTGTACTGGCTCATTTCGAGCGGTAGCCCATGTCCTGCTCTTGAGCGTCGGCGGCCAGTTGATCGAGCGCAGCTTCACGCTCGGTATCGATCGCGGCCTTGTAGGACATCACGTCTTCCATGCGGACGCGGCGATGCTTGCCGACCTTCCGATGCGGTATGGCACCATCCTCGAGCAGCTTGATCAGGAACGGACGCGAGACGTTCAGAACCTCAGCGGCCTGTACGGTCGAGAGTTCGGCGTTCTCGGGGATGATGGTGACCCCCCGCCCCGCTGCCATCGCCTCGAGGATCTCCATGAGCAGCGATACGGCGCCCGCAGGAAGCTCGATCGGCTCCATCTGCTCGGAGTCCGTCACACGAAGTTTCAACGGCGCGCGCGCCTGGGCGAAGCGTGACAATGCCTGGCCAGAGACGCGCGCAATCGCTGCGTCCTGCGGCGTGGGCGGAAGATGTCGGTGTGCCAGCATGTTCATGGTGGTCTCCTCTCCGGTTTCTGTTCTCTACCACCATATATGAAATAAGTGCAACAAATGCATTAAGTGTTGGTGAGTTTCTGCGCGCCCTGCCGCGTGCTCGCGGTTATCGCTGCTGTCGAGTGAGCGGGTGAGACCCACGCTAACCTTCAGTTTGTCGCCTTCCACATCCTGAACCGCCCCTGTCCTGTCACCTCGCGGATCAGACCCCGCTCTTGCATCCATGCAAGGTTGCGCTGAACAGCGGCGCGACTGGCACTCGTCAGGGCCTGGGCCATTGGCGCAGAGACGAGCGGCCATTCGGTCAGCACTGCGCGCAAGGCCGGCGGCGTCCTGCCCGAGAGCAATGTCATTTCGGCTTCCGCCCGCGCCGACCATGCCTCGATATCGTCAAGGTGCCGCACCGCGGTCAGGCACGCGGCTTCCATCCCGTATAGCCAGCGTTCCAGACGTTCGAACGGTGAACCACCGGCTCGTAGTCCCCCTGCCCCGCCCATGGCCAGAGGCGTGAAGACTGCGCCTCTTCCATCGCTGGCCGCGATCCGCGCAGCTGCGACAGCCGCTTCCATACGGTCGTCGTGCTGCCCGAGCCCCGCGAGGCGCCAGAGGTGAAAGCCCGCGCAAGCGCGAGTGATCGGGTGCAGGTCCGTGGCCTGCCCCATCAGATCCAGCCAACCGCTCGCGCGATCCACGAACGGCTCGGTCTCATCACTGATGTTCTCGGGGTCGCGACGGTCGAGGAAGGCGGAAAGGTCCTGCTCCGGTCCCGGTCCACCCGTCAGTCGCCGAATCGCCCATCCGACTCGCGCCAGCGCCGCCGTGTCGTCCTGGACACCGGACAGGCGCAGCGAGATCCAGAGCGCCAGCCGGTCTTGGCTGATGCGGTCACCGGTGTGCCAGCTCAAATCTGCGGCCTCCATCAGCGCAAGCCGATGCCGCCATCCTTCCGGTCCGCGCTTCAACCGGTCGTCCAGCGCGCCGACGCGACCGGCCACACGGGCAAGACGCGCGGCCTGCCCGCCCTCTGCCTTCCGCCATTCGTCGAGGACCTCGGTTTCACGCGGTTCGGCCCGTGGTCCCGGCGGCAAATAGTCCGGCTCGTCGTCCATCGGACCGGGCAGAAACCACAGGTCGTCCTCAGACGCCTGTTCGACCTCCTCAGCATAAATGCCGAGCGCGTCGGATTCATCATACAATGCGGGGGTTCCAGGCCTCATATGCGCAAAATACAGCTATTTTGAGCTTTACCCAAGGGTTTTATCAGAGTGCGTTTGTACACCTTACATAGCACGCGCGCGCGATGGTCCGCGAGACCTCCCTGATCGCGCTCTGCGTATGGAAACCAAGGGCTTTCTGATGAACAGCGCCACAGAGCGCGCCCTTGCATTCATTTACAAACGGTCGTTTAGTAGCGATAGATAGAACTGCAAAATGACTGTTTTGATGCCATTGATAGGCTACGCGCGCGTTTCGACCGAGGATCAAACCCCCCTGCCCCAGTCGCAGGCCCTGAAATCCGCGGGTTGCGCCGAGATCCATGAAGAACAGGCCTCGGGCGGCAATCGTGCGCGGCCGGTGCTGGCGCGGGTGTTGGAGCGCATCGGCAAAGGCGACACGCTGGTGATCGTGCGGATCGACCGCCTTGCGCGATCCCTGTCGCATCTGCTGGAGGTGATCGAGCGGCTGGAGGCCAAGGGCGCGTACTTTCGTTCCATTCAGGACCCGATCGACACCGGATCCCCGCAGGGCAAGTTCACGTTGCAAGTGCTGGGGGCCGCGGCCGAGTTCGAGCGCGCACTAATCCGGGAACGCACCAAGGCCGGCCTTGCCAGCGCGCGCACAAAGGGCCGCGTGGGCGGCAACCCTGGACTGCGGGCCAAAGACCCTGCTGCTCTTCGCAAAGTACGGCTGGCGCGACAAGACGGCTACATGGAGCGTCTGAACGAGACGGCACAAGATTGGGTGCCCCATGTGCGCCGGTTGCGACCCGACTTGGCCTGGGAAGACGTGGTGCGCATCATCAACGGCCCCTTGCCCGAGGCGCGTCGCTGGACCCAAAGCCGTCTCTTGCGCGCTGTGAAGGCCTATGTCGGCGACGGCTTCCTGCCGGCCGAGGTGCTAGCCCGCGCCGGGCGCCGCGAAACCGACGACCGTCTGCCCGCCATCGTCGCCGGCATCAAGGGCGCGGACCCCGACATCACGCTTCAGGCGATCTGTACCCGGCTGGAAGCGATGCGCGAACGCACACCACGCGGGCGGACAAGCTGGCAGCCTTCTTCGGTCAAGATGCTACTGGAGCGGGCTGAGAGGCTGGGGCTGCTCGATTGAGATTCCCGAGAATCGCCCATCCGATTCTGCCGACTGATTTCTGTACGCACTCACAATACATCTTGTGGTCACTACGTAGTTGGCAACGAGGTGTTGAAGTAGAGCGAGAGCGCAGTCGCCCAAGACGCTGATTTTTAACAGTTTACCGTCGACAGAAATCGGTGCCTTCAACGCCCCCAGGCCGCTCAACGGTTTGGTCTGGATTTATCCACAATATCTGTTAAGCTTTGCAAAACAATAAAGACTTGAGGGCAGTGATGAACGGGATACGGGCCTCCCAGAGATTTGAAGTCATGTCCAAGCGGCTTGGTAGTCGGTTGCGTGAACATGCGCAGGAAACCTTCCCACCAGACGCTCAGAAGGGCCTCCGCCGCTTCGCCATGCGGGAAGCGGCTGAACTTCTTCGCATTAATCAGAACACCTTCCGCCATCATGTGTCAAACCTCGAAGGCTTCCCCGAAGGTGTTCTGGAGGGCGGCAACCGCCGTAGCTTCTCTGCAGAGGAGATGGTCGAGGCACAACGCGTACTTCTCGAGACTGGAAGGATCAAGCCAGAAGAACACCCGCACAGAAGACCGGGAGAGGCTTGTCAGGTCTTGACGATCTTCAACCTGAAGGGTGGTTCGGCAAAGACGTCATCTGTTGCCCATGTAGGACAACTACTAGGTCTGCGCGGCTACCGGGTCTTGCTGATCGACCTCGACAGCCAGGCAAGCCTGACAAACCTGTTCGGGGTTACTCCCGAGCTCGATCCGGATATGCCGACTTCATACGATCTTATCCGATCCGATGATCCACTGCCCGCAGCAGAGATCATTCGCAAAACGAACTTCCCGACCGTGGATCTGATCCCGGCATCCATGGACATCATGGAGTACGAGTTCGAGGTCGCCCTGAGCTTCAGACACGGCGCCACCACGTTCCATAGCCGCATCCGGGAAGCGCTTGAGCCCGTCCTCAACCGATATGATGTGGTGATATTTGACACCCCGCCGCAGCTGAACTTCTCGGTAATCTCTGCCCTCTTTGCATCGACCGGGGTCCTGATCCCGCTCAACGCGTCGATGCTCGATGTCATGTCGCTGGCGAGCTTTCTGGGCATGGCGAGCAACCTGATGGGCGTCGTCGAGGCACACGCCCCGGAACATGGACTGAACTTCGTGCGCGTTCTGATCACCCGCTACGAAAATACGGATGGTCCGCAGGTGCAGATTTCATCTCTGCTTCGGACAGTCCTCGGGGATGCCGTGCTGTCTGCCGAGTTCCTGAAATCAACAGCCGTGGGTGATGCTGCGAACACCCAGCAGAGCATCTTCGAGGTCGAACCTCGCGACGTGAATCGGAGAACTTACGAGCGCGCGATCGAGTCCGTCTCGCGCGTGACCGACGAAGTCGAACGCGAAATCCTGAAAGCATGGGGGCGTAGCCATGGCGCGTAAAGTCTTCGGGGACTCACTCAAGAACGCGATGGGCAAAACGCCGCCTTCGGACGAGGATCTGGATGTGAAGCGAACGAGCCCGACCGTAGCTCGCGCACAAGCATCCGTGCTCGAAGAGGATAAACACGCCACGCGGCTGATCGACCCGACCGCCATACGGATGTCCGCGGTCATGGACCGCATCGATCCAAGCGATGGTCTGGATGAGCTTGTCTCGTCGATCCGCGAGCACGGTCAAAAGGTTCCAGTGCTGGTTCGCCGAACCCAGGACGGTGCGCTTGAGATCGTCTATGGACGCCGTCGGCTTCTCGCTTGTCGCCAACTTGGTCAGAAAGTGCGCGCCACGGTCATGGAGATGACCGACGAGGAAGCTCTCATTGCCCAAGGCGTAGAGAATAATGCGCGCCAAGACCCATCGTTCATCGAAAGGGCTCTGTTTGTCGCCGGGATCATTCGAGAACTTGGGAAAACCGACGAAACGCGCAAAAACGCTCAAACGATCGCGTATCGGGCACTTCAGATCGATGAATCGCTCGTCTCGCGGATGAACCGTATCGCTACGGGCATCCCGATGGAACTGATCCAGGCTATCGGACCTGCACACGGCGTTGGTCGACGGGTTTGGGAAAAGCTTTTCAGGCTGTGCGAGAAAGACGTCGCGAGAGCCCGAGAAGTTGCCGGCGAAATTCCTCGCAACATACCGGGCCCCGACCGTCTCGAAGCGGCGGTTACCTTGCTGACAGCCAGCAAACCGTCGACGCAGAAGACACATCCCAGCGAGCGCGTGAAGATCGGCCGAAAGGGCAACCGCATCACCATCGATGTGGACGCTGATCTTGTCCCTCGCGTTGAGGAGGCAGTCCGAAAACTGGTCACGGAGCTTCTTGACCGCGGTCAAGACAGGCCAGAGTGACGACCCCGTGTCTTGACCGCGGTCAAGACATCAAAAGCAACGAGCAGAAAACGAAAGGAGGACCGGCTAGAAAAAGAAAGACCCCCCGAAAGCGGTGCTTCCGAAGGGCCTCAATCAGTCTCGACACCTGATTGATACCCCCAAAACGAATCGATTTCAACACCGCTCGCGGTGAACGGGGAAGCTTTTTCTTCCGAAACACCATGAGACATGCAACTGAAACAACAACCGCCCTGGCGGAACGGACATCTCTGCCCTGCCCTAACCCCTATGAGCTTCTGGGCCCGGTTCGCGTTCTGAGGAAGGAGCTCGGTCTCACAACCAATGACCTCGCCGTTCTGACCGCGCTCATTAGCTTCCTACCCCGCAAAGAACGTGAGATTCAGGACAGCCAGCGACTTACGCTCACTGTCGTGTTCCCATCGAACGCTTCTCTGTCTGAGCGCGCCAATGGACTCGATGAGAGAACACTTCGACGCAGCTTGGGACGACTCTCAGCTGCTGAACTGATCGAACGCAAGAACTCAGCAAATGGCAAACGCTTTCCGCTGCGGTATGGAGGCGTTATCAGAGATGCCTTCGGTATCGACCTGAAGCCCTTAATCCAGAGGTACGGCTCGCTCGCGACGCAAGCCTTGCAACTCACCGAAGAACGCGAGCGCTTGCGCTCACTGAAGGCTGAGGCGTTGGCCCTAAGAGCTTCGCTACTCCAACAGACACGCTTCGATGAAGCAAAGCTCTCTACCCTCAACATGATCAGAAATGTCCTGCGTCGAGCAACATTAACCGTTGATGCAGTCCTGAGCGTTATCTCGGAACTTAGAGCCCTCGGAGCCGATACCGACGCAAGCTACGGTGAACACCATGCCACAGGAAAAGCTCGTACCGAAGATAATTTACAAGCTGTCGAACACCGACCTCATACACCAAGTTCCAACGATCTGCCCGCCACAAACGGACAAAATGTCCGGCACATAGAGTCTATAAAAAAAGATATTAAAAAGATTGCTCCCTCTACGGTCAATCGCGGTGAACAACCCGCACAAGCCAAACCCACGATGAACCGAGACCCAGCACGCATGGCATGGGAAGACTTCACCCATGTTGCGGGATTTTTCCCAGAACCGCCGCGTACAGGAGAAGCCCTCACCCGCATTCTATACGACCTCGGTCGATTGCTTAGAATAAGCCAAGACGAACTGCGGCATGGCATCCAAAAAGCTGGCGCGGGAAAACTGCTTCTCGTCTTCGACTACCTGATAGCAAGAGCAGACACGATCAAACACCCTGACGCCTATTTCGAAAGGATCCTACGCACACAACTTGCTCCCACATGAACTTCTTGACCGCGGTCAAGAACGATGATGAGAGGGAAAGGAGTGTTGGTTTGAGGGTGACGGGAAATGAGATCGGGAGAGTGGCTTCCGACGCCCGTCGTGGAGAAGATCTGATGACCAAAGCCGTCCAGAAAATCACCCTGTCCCCTTCACGGGATATCCCTTTCGACAAGCTGGTGCTGAGCCAGTCCAACGTGCGGCGCATCAAGGCTAGCGTCTCCGTCGAGGAACTGGCCGAAGACATCGCCCGCCGTGGCCTCTTGCAGAGCCTGAGCGTACGGCCTGTGTTGAATGATGATGGCACCGAAACCGGCAAATTCGAAATCCCGGCCGGGGGCCGCCGGTTCCAAGCATTGTCCTTTCTGGTGAAGCAAAAGCGTTTGGCGAAGACCACGCCCATTCCCTGCATCGTCCGCGATGCTGCGTCAGACATCCTGGCCGAGGACGATTCCTTGGCCGAGAACATGCAGCGCGTCGCCCTGCACCCGCTCGATCAGTTCCGCGCGTTTGTGGCGCTGCGGGACAAGGGTCAGAGCGACGCAGAGATTGCGGCCGCCTTCTTCGTGACGCCGCAGATCGTGAAGCAGCGCCTCAAACTCGCTTCCGTCGCCCCTGCCCTGCTTGAGGTCTACGCCGAGGATGGCATGACGCTGGAGCAGCTCATGGCCTTCACTGTGAACCCCGATCACGCGCGTCAGGTTCAGGTCTGGGATGTGATCCATTCATCCTGGAACAAGGAGCCATTCCAGATCCGACGCATGCTGACAGAGACCTCGGTCCGGGCGTCAGACCGGCGTGCGGTCTTCGTGGGTGTTGAGGCCTACGAAGCAGCGGGCGGCACGATGCTGCATGATCTCTTCCAGGGCGATGACGGTGGGTGGCTCGAGGACCCAGCCCTGCTCGATCGGCTGGTGACGGAAAAACTCCAGGCCGAGGCTGAGACGGTTGCGGTTGAGGGCTGGAAGTGGATCGAGGTCGCACTTGACCTGCCCTACGGCTACAGCCACGGCCTGCGGTCCCTGGCCGGTGATCCGGCGCCAATGACGGATGACGAAGGTGCGGCCCATGCCAAGCTGCTCGCCGAGTATCGGGCGCTGGAAGAGGAATACGCGGATCAAGATGAATTGCCTGACGAGATCGACACGCGGCTTGGCGTGTTGGAAGCGGAGATGGAAAAACTCGAGACCCGGCCGTTGATCTTTGATCAGACCGAGGTCGGACGGGCAGGGGCGTTCGTCACGCTCGACCGCTACGGCGCGCTGGCAGTCTATCGCGGCTATGTGCGCCCAGAGGATGAGCCCGTTAGGAGACCGCGGTCCATGATGGTACTGATCCTGCGGTGGCGGGGCAGGGGGATGATCGTGATCTCACCGATGGCCATGGCAGTGTCGCTCATGTCGGAACCGTCATCATGTCGGGTGGCCATCCGATCGGAGCTGACTTGCCGGAGGATGAGGATGACGGGGCGCTGAAGCCACTGCCCGAGCGGTTGGTCATGGAACTGACCGCCCACCGGACGCTGGCACTGCGTGAAGCGATCGGACGCTCGCCGGATGTCGCGCTGACGCTGCTGCTTCTGAAGCTGGTGACGGACACCTTCCGCACCTCCTCTGCTTCGGGCAGCTGTCTCGAGGCATCCGTGCGTCACGTCTACATGTCGGCGCAGGCGCCCGATCTGAAGGACAGCGTGGTGGCAAAGCTGGTCGACGAGCGTCACGCTGAATGGGAAGCCGATCTGCCGCTTGGCGACGATGCAGCACTCTGGGACTATCTGACGGTCCTCGACCAAGGCAGCCGTCTGGCCCTGCTGGCGCATTGCCTCAGCTTCGGCGTCAACGCGCTGCATGAGAAGGTGAATCCTTACGGAGCAGGCATCTCTGCAGGCGGTCTGACCCGGCGAATGGCGCATGCCGATCTCGTGGCGCGCGCGACAGGTCTCGATATGGTCGAGGCGGGCTGGGAGCCGACGGTGGACACCTATCTCAACCGCGTGCCCAAGGCCCGCATCCTCGAGGCCGTGCGGGAGGCGAAAGGGGAGGGGACTGCCCAACTCCTCGATCACCTGAAAAAGGGCGAGATGGCCAGTGAGGCAGAGCGCTTGCTGAAGGGCAGCGGCTGGTTGCCCGAGGTCCTGCGCCGGAACGATCTCGTGGCGCTGGACGGTGAGGACCATGCCGAAGGGCAGGGGGCGGATGTCGAAGTGGCTGACAGCGTCAGTGAAGCTGACCTTCCTGCATTCCTGACGGATGACCTGCCTGCTGAAGGTGCGTCGATGCTGGCCGCGGAATAACGTGATCCAGCGGGGGGCGGAGATACCGCCCCTAATTACCATATAATGTAACAATATCAATAAGATGAGTGCGATTACTCGCATTCGGAATGAGGAATCATGTCTGCAACAACCATCATCGACACAGCCCCCCTCGGGGCGCTGATCCGCTACACCGACGGCAGCCCCAAGCCGCCAGCACGCTTCACGAAGAAGCTCGCAGCCTGGGAGCGCTCTAACGGCGTCGGCCGCCTTGTGAAAAAGGAACCACCCCGACCTTACCCGACATGGACGGCACCCGCGTCGTTCACGCTGCATGAGGGCAATTTCGCCTCTGACGGGGTTATCCTCGTGACCATCATGCGCAGCCATTCGGCTGACAGCGCCCTGGTCTTCGAGGTGGCCGAGGAGCCGAAGCCCGGGCAGGTGCGCGTGCTCCTCGACTTCGGCGGCAACACCGAGCTGCTGCATCTGGCGGAATCCATCACCGCGGCCGAGCTTTGGATCGCCAAGGAAGGATACCGCAACGCGCGACTTGAAATCGTCACTGATGAAGAGGGCGAAAGGGCAGGGGGCGCGGACCTGGCCGCCTGAGCCCAACTGAAACCGAGGGGCCCGCCCCAGCGCGGGCCTCTCAACCATCACAACCTTGTCCTTTGAGTTCGCGGGGCACCAAAGGAACCATCCCCAAGGAAGGACGTCTTCAACCAAGAGCCTGCCCGGGAGGCTGGCGGCGTTAGAAGCATCAGCGGGACAATCGGCTCCTGACGTTGGGGGATCATCCCCCGCTCGCCACCCCCTTCCTTGCCCCGAATTCTGTCTTCGAGATCAACCCGCGAGGGGTCGGACTACGGGCAAGCCCGTGCCGCCGGGCGGATTCGGACGAGCCGAACGCACCCGGTGATGTCAGCCAGTATTCGGGCCTTCGAGATCCTGTCGCGCGGGGAATGGTCCCCCGCCTCCAAGACAGGAGCCAAACTGATGTCCCGCAAAGATGCACACGCCTTCGCAGCCTCCCTCGCCGCCACGCTCATGGTCTCGATCGTCGTCTTTCAGACAGGGGATGGATCCTATGGCGCCGTCCCCGCCGATGAAATCGACGGAGACGAGGTTCAGGTGCTGGTTGAGATTGACCCGTGGGCTTAGGCCCACGGTTACCTCGGAAGGCTCACGCGGAGGCGCAGACGCGCCGCTTGATGCGTCGTCGCGCATTGACATCCACACCACCGGTGCAAGCTAGGACTGTGTCTGTTTCGCTAGAGCACTCGTGCGATCAGTGACCTTCATTGCCCGCTGTATTGTTCTGTTTTCTTGGCCGAACATCCTCAAGCGCTGCGTAGAATGCGGGCAACACCAACAGGATCAGGACCGTTGCCGCCAGCAACCCGAAGACAACCGAGATCACCAGTGGTTTGAGCGTCTGGGCCTGGGTCGAGGTTTCCAGCAGCAAGGGCGCCATGCCCATGATCGTGGTCGAGACCGAGACGAAGATCGGGCGAAACCGCGACCGTACGGCCTCTCCGGCAGCCAGTGCGGCGGACAGTCCCTCGACGCGCCGGGCGTTGATGACGCCGACCAGCAGGATGGCGTTGTTCACCACGATGCCCGCAAGCGACGCTGCGCCCACCAGCGACGGCATGGAGATGTTGTAGCCCATCAGGACATGGCCCCAGATGACGCCCAGAAACGCCAGCGGAATGGTGATCATCACGATCAGTGGCTCGATATAGCTTCGGAACTGGAAGCTGAGCACCAGGTAAATGCCCACAAGCCCGATCAGGAACCCGCGCAGGATCGAGGCGACGGTTTCCGCCGAATTGGCGGCTTGGCCGCCGATGTCAAAGGTCAGGCCGGGGGTGGTTGCCACCAGATCGGGCAAGAAGCCCTCGGCCAGCCGCGCGGTGATCGCGTCGGCGTTGCCGATTCGACCGTCAACATCGGCCGCCACAGTCAGCGTCCGCAGACCGTTGCGCCGCGTGATGCTGCCCCAGCCGCGTGCCTCGATAACTTCCGCGATGCTGGAGAGCGGCACGGTGCCTCCACCGGGCAGGGCGATCTCGAAGACGCTGAGGTCAGCGCGGGTGGCACGGTCACCATCGGCCAGCCGTACTTCCAGATCCCAAACCAGATCGCCGCGCCGGATTTCGGCCAGTTGCGTGCCAAGAAATGCCCCTCGGAGTTGCCCGGCCACGTCCGTCGCGGTCAACCCTAACGCCTCGGCCCCCTGCGACAGGCTCAGCCGCAATTCGGGTGCGCCCGGGCGCAGATCTGGGATCGCGTTACGCACACCGGCATAGGTTTCAAGCTCCGCCAGCGTGGCGCGGCCAGCCGCCTCCAGCGTGGCGAGGTCGGGATGGCTCAGGCGCAGCTCGACCGCGATGCCCTGCGGACCGATCCCCGGCTCGGTCAGGATCAGCGAATTCACACCGGGCAGGGCGCCGATTTCTTCGCGCCACAGCGTGACGATATCATCGAGAGTGCTGGAGCGGGTCTCGGCTCCTAGGAGGTCCACCGCGACGGTGGCGACATGGGCGCCGGTCTCGCCTGCCGACAGGTTGCGGCCCAGCCGGGTGATGCGACGGATCACAAGCGGTTGCGCCTCGGGCTGTTCCGGTGACAGGTGCGAGTTCACACGGTCCAGCGCCGCCTCGACCTGCGCGACCGCCTCGGCGGTGCGGGCAAGCGGTGTGCCCGCTGGCAGCATCAGCCGCGCCTCCAGCACATCGCCGTCGATCTCGGGCATCGCCTCGCGCTTGACGACACCGCCGCCCAATGCGCCGACGGTCAGGATCAGCGCGCCGATGGCCAGACCGGCAACCAGCCAGCGGCCCCGGATCGCGGTATCGGCCAGACGGCCCATGCCTTCGCGCAAGGCGTCGAAACCCGCATCAAAGCGGATGCGGAACCTAGAGGGTTTGGTTTCCTTCATCCCGCCTTTCAGGTGGTGTGGCAGGATCAGGAAGGCTTCCACCAGCGAGGCGGCCAAGGCGGCCAGCAGAACGACCGGCAGAACCTCGAGCACCGCGCCCAGTTCGCCCGCCAGAAAGGCGAGCGGCAGGAACACCGCAAGGGTGGTCAAGAATGACGAGATGACGCCGGGTGCCACGGCCGCCACTCCCGCAGCCACGGTTTCCACAGTGGCGCCCTTCGCGGCATGAACCGCGATGGAATCCGCGATCACGATGGAATCGTCCATCACGATCCCGATCGCCATCAACAGCGCCACTAGTGTCATCATGTTCAGGCTGAGCCCTGTCAGCGCCATCCAGACGAAGGCCCCAGCAAAGGCCACGGGCAGGCCCATTGCGGCCCAAATCGCAAAACCGGGTCGGAAAAACAGGCTCATGACAGCGACGACCAGCACAAGGCCGATCACCCCGTTCTGCACCAGCATCACCAGCCGGTCACGGATGATGGATGTCACGTCCTGCACCACCTCGACCATGATCGTGTCGGGCAGGCGTGCGGTTTCCTCGGCCACCAGCGCCGCGACCCCGTCGAGCACGCGCAGCGCGTCGGCATCAAGTGCCTTGGCGACGTCGATCACGATGGCCGGGGTGCCATCGACAAAGGCGCGGTCCTGCGGCGGCTCGAAGCCTTCTTCGATCACGGCTACATCACCTAATGTCAGGGTCGCGCCATTCGGCAGGACCAGCACGGGGATGGTCGCAAGGGTGATTGCCGTATCGCGCTCGGCGGTGAAACGCAGGGTCAGGTCAGCGCCTGGACCCTCCAGCGTTCCGGCGGGCAGGTCGATGTTCTGCGCGGCGATGGCGGCGGCCAATGCGGCAGGCGTCAGGCCGTGGCTGTCGAGCACGGCGCGGTCTGTCGTGATAGACAGTGTCCGGGCACCCAGACCCCCACGGGTCACTCGGGCAACGCCTGGCAAGGCGGTCAGACGGTCGGACAGGCCGTCGGCGTAAAGATCCAACTCGCCCAGCGGCAGATCGCCCGAGATGGCGACCGAGGTGACCGGATCGGAGCGGTGCAATTCGCGGACGACGGCAGGGTCGGCACGGTCGGGGAAAGTGTCGATGGCCGAAACCTCGGTGCGCAGTGAGTTGACGAAGCGCAGTGGGTCATTGCCGGGCGCCATGGTCGCCACGGCGCGCGCGCGGCCGGTCTGTGCAGTGCAGGTGAAGGTTTCCAGTCCCTCGACCCCCTGCACACCGTCCCAGAGCGGCGCGCAGATGGCGGTTTCAACATCCTCGGCGGCGGCACCGCGATAGGGCACCGTGATCTCGGCCTCGACAGCGAGGAAATCGGGGAAGGTTTCGCGCAAGAGACCCGGCGCGGCAAAGACGCCGGCCGCAAGGAACAAGAGCAACAGCAGGTTGCCCGCCGTCGGGTGGCCGGTGAACCAGCGGATCATTGCGCGGCCTCAACGGGGGTCAGGGCCATGCCGGGGATGGCCGGGGCGATGTCGTCGATCACGACCCGGTCGCCGGGGGCGAGGCCTTCGGTGATGACGACGCGGCTGTCTTGCGCGAAGGCAGCTGTGACGGGGCGCAGTTCCAGCAGGTCATCAGCACCGGCAACCCGCACCATGCCGCCATGCATGGCTGCTTCGGGGATCGCGATGACGCTGGCTATGGACGCGCCCGAAAAGGCGATCTGCACCTGTGTGTTGGGTACCAGTGGCAAACGTCGAGGCGGGTCCGCGCCCTCATAGGGATCATCAACACTGACCACGACTGGCACGGTGCGTGCGCGGGCATCTAGCGCGCCCTCGATCCGGGCCACTCGAGCGGTCCAGATCTGCGTCGGGTCGGACAGCGGGCTGAGCGTCACATCGATCAGTGTGGGTGGACCATCGCGCATCATGTCGGCAAGGGCCATGTCCTCTATCGCATCTCCGATCAGGCGGCGAAAGCTGTCGATCGGCAGATGCGCCACGACCTCGGCCGCTGCGATCCCGTCGCCGCGGATCACGACCTGACCGGGAGCGACGGTCTGGAAACGCTCTGCGTTCACCTCGGTCACGCGCAGATCGAAGGGGGACGTCAGCACAGTGCGGTCCAGCGACCGGCGCGCACGGTCGATGGCGGCTTGTGTCCGCGCGACCTGTGCCACGATCCGCGCCTCGCGGGGCGGGATCAATGCCATCGCGTTTTCCAGTTCCGCGACCGTCCGGCGGGCTAGAAGCGTGGCACGCTCGGCCTCGTCGACGCGTGATTGCGGGACGGTGCCCTGTTCGGCCAATGTCCGGGTGCGCGTCAGATCGGCCTCGGCCAGCGCGAGGCGCGCGCGTTCCAGATCGAGGATGCGGGCCGTGTTGGCCGCCTCGGCGGTCAGTTGTGCGCTTTCGGCGGCAAGCGCCGCCAGATCGGCCTGAGACTGCGCGAGCGCCAGTTGGTAATCGGCGGGGTCGATCCGCAACACCTCGGTCCCCTCGGGGATCAGGCGACCCGGTTCTAGATCGGGATGGCGCCAGATCACCTCGCCTTGTACCTCCGCCACGGCGACCCAATTGTCGGCGGCGCGCAGGTTGCCCCAGGCCGTTGCGGTCGGGCGGATATCCTCAACCGCGACGGTCATTACCCGGACGGGCAGGGCGGGCGCGCGCCCGTCAATCTGCGCGGGGCCGGGGGCCGAGGCGATCATCCAGACCGCTGCGGCGATCCCAAGAGCTATAGGCGGCAAGGCAAGGAGGGGGGCGAGGCGCATGGGACTCAGCCCTTTGCCCGACGCATCCGCGCCAGCGTCCCGTCACGCAACACGAATTGGTGGTAGAGCGCGCCGACCACATGCAGAGCGACCAATGCCAGCAGCACAATCTTCAACACATTGTGCCCCTGTGCTGCGGCCTCGACCCCGCCGAACCACGCGAAGGACCCGCTGAGTGGCATCAGGATCATCAGCGCGTAAAGCCCGACATGGGTGAGCTTTGCGAGAATGCTTTGTACCTTGCTGGCTTCGATGGCCGGGGGCACCCCACGCCGGGCGCGCAGGGTCAGCCGCCACAGCGCGAAGATCATCACCAGCGCGCCGCCCGCCACATGGGCCAGCACGAGCGGGTCAAAGCCCGCGTCCAGCCCGTCGGTGATGCGGTCCCACGCAGCCGACATCGCGTCCTTGAAGATGTATTGCTGCGCGATCAGCGCGAAGACGAGCCAATGCAGCGCGATCTGCAGGCGGGAATAGCCGGTGGGGGCGGGTTTGGCGGGCATGGCGGGGGTCCTTTCGGTCAGGGTGCGCGACTCGGGATGGAGGTTGCGGTTGTCAACAGTATATGTTAGTTAGTTATCACTAACAAGAGGTGATACATGTCTGACCGTCAAAGCGCGCAAGACCGTAAGGCGCAGATCGTGGTCGAGGTACTGCGACTGGCCGACGAGATCGGACCCGACCGGCTAAGCACCACAGATGTCGCGCGTGCCATCGGTCTCAGCCAGCCTGCAATCTTCCGGCATTTCCCCACCAAGGGCGCGCTCTGGTTGGCGGTGGCCGAGGATATCGCGGATCGATTGCAGGGGGACTGGGCCGAAGCAGAGGCTGAGGCCAGCGGGCCGCGCGCACGCCTGAAAGCGCTGATCGGGGCGCAACTGACGGCCATATCTAGGACGCCTGCGCTGCCGTCGATCCTGTTCTCGCGCGAGTTGCAGGTGGAAAATGAAGCCCTGCGCGACGTGTTCCGGGGGCTACTGGCGGGGTTTCAGAGCCGCCTTGTTGCCGTGATCCGTGATCTTCAGACCGCGGGCGACATGAAGCGCGACGTCAGCCCGGAGGATGTCGCCATCCTGCTGACATCGCTGGTGAAGGGTGTCGCCATCCGCTGGACGCTTGGCGCGCGGGGCTTTGCGCTCCCGCAAGAGGGTTTGCGATTGTTCGACGTGCAGTTGGCGCTGCTGAACGCTCAGGAGGACGTTTGCGATGAGAAAACACGATAGACTGCTTCGCATCACGGGTGGAGTTGCGATTGCCTTCGGCCTTTTGACGGTTGTTTCGGGCGGCACCACGCTGCTTGGTGCGCTCGAGATGGGGGCGGTCGTCCTGTTCGTCTTGTGGTTCAACACACTAGCTGGACTTGCCTATGTCGTCGCGGGCCTGGGCCTGTGGCAGGGGCGGCGATGGGCCTATCCGCTTTCTCTCGCGATCTTCGCCGCAACGCTGCTGGTCTTTGTGGCCTTCGGTCTGCATGTTGCCCAGGGCGGAGCCTTCGAGATGCGCACCGCTTACGCCATGACCCTGCGCAGCGCGGTCTGGGGCGCGATCGCGCTGGTGGCCCGGCAACTGCTGACCCGTCAGGCGCCTTCCGGCAGATAGACGCAATCGGCCAGGGTGCTGCGGTTAAGGTCGTCGATGAAGGCCGCCTCGGCATGGGCCAGCCGCGCCTTCAACCGGCAGTGCGGGGTCAGGGTGCAGGTGTTGGCTCCGGCGGCAAAGCACTCCACCAGCGCCTGATCGGCCTCGAGCACCGCCACCACATCGCCCAGCCGAATGTCCTCTGGCGCGCGAGCCAGCATCGCGCCGCCCCCGCCGCCGCGCCGGGTTTCCAGAAGACCTGCCGCGGCAAGCGCCGAAATCACCTTTGCCAGATGGTTGCGCGAGATACGGAACTCGGCAGCAAGGTCGGCAGCCGTGAAGGCGCGGTCAGGTGTGCCCGCCATGCGCATCAGCGCGCGAAGCCCGTAATCTGTGAAGGAAGTGAGGCGCATGGTCGCGATCCTGATTTGGTATTTACAATGCGTATTACTGTGGTTTAATCGGTAAATCAAATACCAATTCGCTTAACTCAGACGACTCACCACAGAATGGACGTGCCATGGACGACGATGCCACCGCCGCAGTGCCGCAGGAAACCGGCGCTCTCATCGACCACATCCTGACCAACTATCACGCGATGCACAGGGTCGACCTCGCATCGCTGATCCCTCTCGCGAGCCGCGTCGAACAGGTTCACGCCGATGATCCAGACGTCCCAAAGGGTCTTGCCCGTGCCCTGGCCACGCTTGCGCGCGAGATGGAAGATCATATGACCAAGGAAGAGATGATCCTGTTCCCGGCCATGCGCGCGGGCGGCGGTGCGGGCATCGAACACCCCATTGCGGTCATGCGCGCCGACCATGACGATCACGCTGAGACCATCGCGCGGATCCGCAAGCTGACGGGCGATCTTACACCGCCCGAACACGCCTGCGGGTCCTGGCGGTCGCTTTATGGCGGCACGGCGACGCTGCTCAACGAACTGGCCGACCACATCGCGCTGGAGAACGGCGTCCTCTTTCCCCGGTTCGAGTCTGCGAGATGACCAAGGACGGGACATATGCCTCGCCGCCCTGCATGGCGGCAGAGGTTGATCCCGCGTATTTCGACCCGCTTGGTGTTGACCCCGAGCAGGCGCACGATGTTGCACGCTGGCGCAGGGCCGAACGGGCACGGCTGGCCGGACTGAGGGAGGGCCTGGGCCAAGCCGGGCGGGCGCAGGTCTCAGGCAGGATCGCGGGGCATCTGGGGAGGGTGCTGGGCGACCGCGGGGTGGTGCCTGGTTGCGTCTTGTCCGGCTACTGGCCGATCAAGGGGGAACCCGACCTGCGCCCGGCCTTGGCCGATCTGCACCGCGCGGGCGTTACCGTCGCCTTGCCGGTGGTCGAGACGCGCGCCGCGCCACTGGTGTTTCGCCGCTGGAAACCCGAGACGAAACTGGTGCGCGGTGACTGGAACATTCCGGTGCCGCCGCCTGAGGCCGACGAACTGACGCCTGAAGTCATGCTCGCCCCCTGCCTCGGTTGGGATGGGGCATGTTTCCGGCTGGGCTGGGGCGGCGGCTATTTCGACCGGACGCTGGCCGCGCCGGTGCCGCGCCCTCTGACCATCGGCATCGCCCTCTCCGCAGCGTGTCTGCCGACGATCTTTCCGCAACCCCATGACATCCCCCTCGACCTCATCCTGACCGAGGACGGCGTCGCGGCAACAAGGCCAGAAGCAAGGCCCGAACCAAGGACACACAGATGACGACCACGACCGAGCAGATGCGCGCCTGGACCGGCCCTGCGATCCTGACCTTCGGGTTCCGCCCGTTCTTTTTCGGAGCAGCGGTCTGGGCCGTGCTGGCGATGGCGCTCTGGGTGCCGATGCTGTCGGGGCACCTGATGCTACCCACCACGTTTGACCCCGTTTCCTGGCACGCGCATGAATTCCTGTTCGGCTATCTGGGCGCCGTCGTCGCGGGGTTCCTCCTGACCGCCGTGCCGAACTGGACCGGGCGCTTGCCGATCGTTGGCTGGCGGCTGGGGATGCTTGCCGGCCTTTGGCTGGTGGGGCGTGTGGCGGTTGCGGTCTCAGCCGGTTTGCCAGATGTGTTGGTGGCCATGGCCGATCTGGCGTTTCCAGTTGTCTTTGCGTTCCTGATCGCGCGCGAGATCTTGGCAGGCAAGAACTGGCGCAACCTGATCGTGCTGGCGATGCTGGGGGTCTTCATCCTTGGGAACGCCCTGTTCCACTGGGAAGCGGCACAGGGCGTTTACGCGGCCCAAGGCTACGGCCTGCGTCTGGGCCTTGGCGCGGGCATCCTGATGATCGCCGTCATCGGCGGCCGTGTGGTGCCGTCCTTCACCCGCAACTGGCTTGTGAAACGGCGCAGCCGCGCGCTGCCTGCCGCACCGATGCAACCTTTCGACAAGGCGGCATTGGTGCTGCTGGCGCTGGCGCTTGTGCTGTGGGTCGCGTGGCCGCTTGGGGCTTTGACCGGGGTGGCCCTTGCGCTGGTAGGCGTGTTGCACGCCGTGCGATTGGCCCGTTGGGCCGGGCACCGGACGTTTGCGGAACCGCTGGTGATGGTGCTGCACGCGGGCTATGCCTTCGTGCCGCTGGGGGCCTTGGCGCTGGCGGCGGAAATCTTGGCTCCGGGTTCCTTCGGGATGGCGGGTGCGCAGCATTTCTGGATGGCGGGCGCAATCGGTTTGATGACGCTGGCTGTGATGACTCGCGCCACACTTGGCCATACCGGGCAGGAACTGAGAGCGGGAGCAGGGACTGTCACGATCTATCTGGCCCTGATCCTGTCCGTGATTGCGCGGGTCGCGGGCGGGGTATGGCCTGAATTCTCCGGCCTTTTGAACACTGTGGCGGGGCTGTTCTGGATCCTTGCTTTCGGCGGTTTCGCCGTCCTTTATGGTGCGCTTTTGCTGCGCCTGCCCGCCGCCAAACGTATCTGAGGCGCTTATCCATGGGATGGTTTGAGTTCTACCTCGCCTATGTCGTCTTTTTCCTGTCGCATTCCTTGCCCGTGCGGGCGCCGCTCAGGCCCTGGCTTCAGGCGCGGCTTGGCGTTTCTGGCTTCACGCTGACCTACTCCGCCCTGTCACTTGCGGTGCTGGCATGGCTGATAGTGGCGGCAGGCCGCGCGCCGCATGTGACCCTTTGGGATTGGGCGCCATGGCAGGTCCATGTGCCCCTGACGGTCATGGGACCGGTCTGCCTGATCCTTGCGCTGTCCATAGGGCGTCCAAATCCGTTCTCCTTCGGTGGCGCGCGCAACGACCGGTTCGATCCTGCGCGGCCCGGCATCGTGCGGTGGTCGCGTCACCCGCTGCTGCTGGCGTTGGCGCTTTGGGCAACGGCCCATGTCGTGCCGAACGGGGATCTGGCCCATGTGATCTTGTTCGGCACCTTCGCTGCCTTCGCACTGCTGGGAGGCCGACTGATCGACCGCCGGAAGCGCCGCGAAATGGGGGCAGAGTGGCAAAAAATGCGGGTGGTTATTGCAGGCGCGCCGTTTCTGTCTTGGCGTGCATCGGGAGAAACCGTTGCGCGGCTCGGCGTCGGGATCGTGCTTTATGCCACGCTCCTGTGGGCGCATCCCGTCCTATTCGGCGTCAGCCCACTTCCGTGACGGTCACTCCTTGATGTCTTCGATCCAAGTTTTGGCCGCTACCGCGCGGGGCAACCCGAGGGGACCGATGGCCAGCATTGCGACCTGTGTCATCGCTGCAGGTTCGATCCCCTCTGATCTAGCGCGCCGTGTGTGAGAGTGCACCGCGCCTTCGGATCCAGCGCCAATGGCAAGCGCGAGCTTCACGAGACGCCTTTCCCGGGGCGTCAGCGGGCCACAATCTGCACTTGCCTTGCCCAAGGCGGCATAGGCCTTCCAGATATCAGGATACTCTTCGGCGAGGTCTCCGGCAGCGCCAGGCATGGATTTGGTCATCTGTCTGTCCTTCACGTTGTAAAGTCATCAATCAGCGGGTTGGGTTTTGCGAAACGCTCGAGATCTGCTTGGTCCCCGATGGTGATACGAGTGCCTGTCACTGTCACGCCGTAGGGCTGCAGGCCCTTGAAGGCACGGCTGAGGTTTTCCGGGGTCATGCCCAGCACCGAAGCCAAGCGGCGCTTCTCGAAATCGAGCTCGAAAACAGCCCCACCCCCGGCGCGCTTTTGTTGCCTGAGCAAGTAATTCGCGAGCCGCTCCAGCGAGGTTCTGAGCTTGAGGTCCTTCTGCGACTTAATCACAGAGCGGTAGCACTGCGCCAGCTCGGTGACGATCGCACGGGCAAAGTTGCTGTCGGCGTCGAAGATCGCGCGCACGTCCTGACTGGGGATCAGCGCGATCCGGCTCTTCTCCTGCGTGCGGGCCGACATCAGGTAGGGCGCATCCTTGATGGTCGCAGCAAGAATGAACGTCGAAATGGGGCGGACAGTCGCCATGCTGGTATCCCGGCCGTTCCAGGCCGAGAATAGATCGACTGAGCCCGAAAGGACGATGTGAAGAAAATCGCTCGGCTCACCTTCAGTGATCAATTCGATCTGAGCGGGGAAATTCTGCACGTAAGCACCCCGCATGAGGGCCGTGAAATGCGCATCCGCCATTTGCGAGAAGAGATCGAGCTTTCGAATATCCCGGTATTCTGAATCGGGCATGTCGTCTCCCTCTGTCTTTCCACGGTTAACAAATATCATCAAATCAATTGATAATTGTCAAACAATGAGTTGCCCTGCGCCGAACAAGCCTTGATCTTTCACAGCGCGCCCAATGACATATTTCTGTAAGCCATTTATTTCGTTATACTTTTCCAAGTTTTATGATCCAGATCAAACCATGCGCACCGATCCGGCGTCAGGTCTGGCACTGAACCCCATGCAGGGGTGACAGCGTTATTCTTGCCGGAGACCCGCCATGCAGACCGTAGCAACAGCCTCGCGCGCCGATCAGACACGCGCCTTGAGCCTGAGCACGATCGCCTTCACCGCCTGTTTCGCGGTCTGGACGATCTTTTCCATTATCGGTGTCGCCATCAAGGCCGAGCTTGGCCTGAACGACACGCAATTCGGCCTGCTGGTCGCCACCCCGATCCTGACCGGTTCCATCACGCGCCTGTTTCTCGGCGTCTGGACCGAGAAATATGGCGGGCGGCTGGTGTTCTCCAGTCAGATGATCCTGACCGCACTGGCCACGTGGGCGCTAACGCTTGCGGATAGTTACATCATGTATCTGGTCGCAGCACTTGGCATCGGCCTGGCGGGCGGGTCTTTCATCATCGGCGTGGCCTATGTCAGCCGCTGGTATGACGCGGGTCATCAGGGCACGGCGCTTGGCATTTTCGGTGCGGGCAATGTTGGCGCAGCGGTCACCAAGTTCGTCGCGCCTTTCGTCATGGTCGCTTACGGCTGGCACGGCGTGGCCTATGTCTGGGCGGCGGGCCTCGCGATCATCGGCGTGCTGTTCTTCCTTCTGGCCAAGGACGACCCCGAACTGGTCGAACGCCGCAAGACGGGAGCGAAGGCCCCGTCGCTGGCGCAGCAATTCGCACCGCTGAAGAACCTGCAGGTCTGGCGCTTTTCGCTCTACTACTTCTTCGTTTTCGGCGCATTCGTGGCACTGGCGCTCTGGATGCCGCACTACCTGATCGACGTCTACGGAATCGACGTGCGCTTCGCGGGTATGGCCGCGGCCTCGTTCAGCCTGTCGGCCTCGCTGTTTCGCGCCTATGGCGGCGTGCTGTCGGATAAGTTTGGCGCACGCAAGGTCATGTACTGGACCTTCGGCTTCTCGCTGCTGTTCCTGTTCATGCTGAGCTATCCGCCCACAGATTACGTCATCCGGGGCAAGGATGGCGCCATCGCCTTTTCAACCGAGATGGGTCTGTGGCCCTTCATTGCCACGCTCTTCGGCCTAGGCTTTTTCATGAGCCTCGGCAAGGCGGCGGTCTTCAAGCATATCCCGGTCTACTATCCGAACCATGTTGGCGCAGTCGGCGGCCTTGTGGGCATGATCGGCGGCCTAGGTGGCTTTGTTCTGCCAATCGGCTTCGGCGCGCTTCTTGACCTCACTGGTATCTATACCTCGTGCTTCGCGCTCCTCTTCGCATTGGTCGCCATCGCGCTGACTTGGATGCACCTTTCTGTTCGAGCAATGGAACGTGCAGCCCATGGCGAGGTTCTCGACCAGCTGCCGCAACTGCCCGAAATGCAGGATGTCCACCACCCAGAGCGCACGGCCATGCCGCGCGTATTGGAGGATTGGCGGCCCGAAGACGCGCAATTCTGGGACGAAAAGGGCCGTGCCGTTGCGCGCCGCAACCTCTGGATCTCGATCCCGGCGCTGCTGCTGGCGTTCTCGGTCTGGATGGTCTGGTCGGTGGTTGTGGCGCGCCTGCCTGCCATCGGGTTCGACTTCACCCCTGGTCAGTTGTTCTGGCTGGCGGCCCTGCCCGGGCTGTCGGGGGCCACGCTCAGGATCTTCTATAGCTTCATGGTGCCGATCTTCGGCGGGCGGCTCTGGACGACACTCTCTACTGCGTCGTTGCTCTTGCCCGCCATGGGCATCGGCTATGCGGTGCAGAACCCCGAGACGCCCTACCTCATCTTCCTCGTGCTGGCGCTGCTCTGCGGCTTCGGCGGTGGCAACTTCGCCTCCTCGATGGCCAATATCGGCTACTTCTTCCCCAAGGCCGAAAAGGGCAATGCACTTGCGTTGAATGCGGGCCTCGGCAACCTCGGTGTCTCGGTCATGCAGTTCCTCGTGCCCATCGTCATCACGGCGGGCGTGTTCGGCGCACTTGGCGGCCAGCCGGTGACCATGTCCGATGGCGGTCAGCTGTGGATGCAGAACGCAGGCTTTGTCTGGGTGCCCTTCATCGTTGCGGCCACTGTCGCCGCCTGGCTGGGTATGAACGACATCGCCGATGCGCGTGCCAGCTTTGCCGATCAGGCCGTGATCTTCAGCCGCAAACAGAACTGGCTGATGTGTGTTCTCTACACGGGCACCTTCGGCAGCTTTATCGGATATTCTGCGGGCTTCCCGTTGCTGACGAGGCTGGCCTTCCCCGACGTGAACGCACTGAATTATGTGTTCCTCGGCCCGCTGGTAGGCGCGCTCAGCCGCGCCGGAACCGGCTGGATATCCGACAAGTTCGGCGGTGGGCGCGTCACCTTCTGGACTTTCGCTCTGATGATCGTGGCCACGTTCGGCGTGATCACCTTCCTCGGGCTCGGCTCCTTCATCGGCTTCTTCGCCTGCTTCATGGCGCTGTTCTTCCTGACCGGTGTCGGTAACGCCTCCACCTTCCAGATGATCCCGGTCATCATGAGCCGCGAAGTTCCGCGCCTGATGCCGCATCTCGGCGTAGAGGAACGCAAGCGGCAAATCGCCATGGAATCCGGCGCGATCGTGGCCTTCACGTCGGCCATCGCGGCTTACGGCGCCTTCTTCATCCCCAAGGCGTACGGCACGTCCATCGCGATGACGGGCTCCGCGGTCGGTGCGCTCTGGGCCTTCCTGATCTTCTACGTGATCTGCGTCGTCATCACCTGGGCGGTCTACACGCGCCCCGGCGGCCTGCTGCACGACATCGAACATGGCCGCGCCCCGCAAGGCGCTGCCGCACAACCCGCACAATGACCCAACCGCATTCCCTGGCGGCGCAGGTCGCCGCCCGGACCCAGACACCCGAAAGGACAGCCCAATGAGCCATCTGCTCGACAAACTGAACTTCTTCCAGAGCAAAGAGCTGGAACAATTCTCCGACGGTTGGGGTCAGACCACCCGCGAGAACCGCGACTGGGAGGACACCTACAGAAACCGCTGGCGGCACGACAAGATCGTGCGGTCGACCCACGGGGTGAACTGCACCGGGTCTTGCTCGTGGAAGATCTACGTCAAGTCCGGGATCGTCACCTGGGAGACGCAGCAGACCGACTATCCGCGCACGCGGGCTGGCCTGCCCAACCACGAGCCGCGCGGTTGTGCGCGGGGGGCGTCCTACAGTTGGTATCTCTATTCCGCGAACCGGGTGAAGAACCCGCTGATCCGCGGCGCCCTGATGCGTGCCTGGCGCAAGATGCGCGAGACCATGACGCCGGTGGCCGCCTGGGCCGCAATCCAGAACGATCCGATCCTTCGGGCCTCTTATACCAAGACGCGCGGCAAGGGCGGTTTCGTTCGGGCAAGTTGGGACGAAGCGACCGAGATCGTCGCCGCCGCCAACGCCTATACCGCGAAAACCTATGGGCCCGACCGGGTGTTCGGCTTCTCGCCGATCCCGGCCATGTCGATGGTCAGCTATGCTGCCGGTTCGCGCTACCTGTCGCTTCTGGGCGGCACGGCCATGTCCTTCTACGACTGGTACTGCGACTTGCCCCCCGCTTCTCCCCAGACTTGGGGCGAACAGACCGACGTGCCGGAATCTGCCGACTGGTACAATGCCGGGTTCCTGATGCTTTGGGGCTCGAACGTGCCGCAAACCCGCACGCCTGACGCCCATTTCTATACCGAGGTGAGGTATCGCGGCACCAAGTCCGCCGTGGTCAGCCCCGACTATTCCGAGGCGGCCAAGTTCGGCGACATCTGGCTGAACCCGCAGGCGGGCACCGATGCGGCGCTGGCGATGGCCATGGGCCATGTGATCTTACGCGAATACCATCTGGACCGGCAGGCCGAATATTTCGAGGACTACGCCCGCAAGTACACCGACATGCCGATGCTGGTGCGGCTGGATGAAAAGGACGGCCACCTTGTGCCGGGCCGGATGCTGCGCGCCGATGATTTCGACGGCAATCTGGGCGAGGCGAACAATCCCGACTGGAAGACCGTGGCCTATGATGAGGCCTCGGGCCAAATCGTTGCCCCCAACGGGTCCATCGGGTTCCGCTGGGGCGAAGAGGGCAAGTGGAACCTCGAAGAGCAGGCGAAAGGGGCAGAGGCCAAGCTGCGCCTGAGCCAGATTATGGATGGCGACCACGACGAGGTTGTGGGCGTCGACTTCCCCTATTTCGGCGGTGCCGCGACGGGCGATTTCGTCAAATGTGACCACCCCGAGGTGCTGACCCGGAACATTCCGGCGCGCCGCGTGAAACTGGCTGACGGAAAGGAGGTACTCGTTGCCACAGTGTTCGACCTCTTCTGCGCCAATTACGGCCTCGACCGGGGCCTGGGCGGTGAGTGGGTATCCAAGGACTTCGACGACGACAGCCCTTACACCCCGGCCTGGGCCGAAAAGATCACCGGCGTCGAGCGTGAGAAGATCATCGCCGTCGCCCGTGAATTTGCGGGCAACGCCGAAAAGACCCATGGCAAGTCCATGGTCATCCTCGGGGCCGGTCTGAACCACTGGTACCACATGGACATGAACTATCGCGGCATCATCAACATGCTGGTGATGTGCGGCTGCATCGGCCAGGAGGGCGGCGGCTGGTCGCACTACGTGGGGCAGGAAAAGCTGCGCCCGCAGACCGGCTGGCAGCCGCTGGCCTTCGCGCTGGACTGGAACCGTCCGCCGCGGCACATGAATTCAACCAGCGCGTGGTATGCCCACACCGACCAATGGCGCTACGAGACCCTGCGCGCGGGCGAAATCCTGTCGCCCACGGCACCCGAGGGCGATTGGGACATCAGCCTGATCGACTACAACATCCGAGCCGAGCGCATGGGCTGGCTGCCGTCCGCTCCGCAGCTGAAAACTAACCCGCTGGAGGTGTCGAAACAGGCCAAGGCGGCGGGTAAGGAGATCAAGGATTTCGTCGCGGAACAGCTGAAATCCGGCGATCTGGAAATGTCCTGCCAGGATCCGGACGCCCCGGAAAACTGGCCGCGCAACCTGTTCGTCTGGCGGTCGAACCTGCTCGGGTCTTCGGGCAAAGGACACGAGTATTTCCTCAAGCACCTCCTGGGTACCGATCACGGCGTGATGGGCAAGGACCTGGGCGAGGAAGGCGGCGTAATGCCGAAGGAAGCCGTCTGGCATGACGAGGCGCCGAAGGGCAAGCTCGACCTGCTGGTCTGCATCGACTTCCGCATGTCCACGACGGCGGTCTATTCCGACATCGTTCTGCCGACCGCCAGCTGGTACGAAAAGGACGACCTCAACACCTCGGACATGCACCCGTTCATCCACCCGCTTCAGGCGGCGGTGGACCCGGCCTACGAGTCGAAGTCGGACTGGGAGATCTTCAAGTCGATCGCCCGCAAGTTCTCGGAAGTGGCACCCGAGGTGCTCGGCGTGGAAACGGACATCGTCCAACTTCCGCTGCTGCACGACACCCCCGGCGAACTGGCGCAGGCCCATGTGAAGGACTGGAAGAAAGGCGAATGTGACCTGATCCCCGGCAAGACCGCGCCCAACTATATCGCGGTCGAGCGGGATTATCCGAACCTGTACAAGAAGTTCACCTCGGTCGGTCCGCTTCTTGAAAAGCTGGGCAACGGTGGCAAGGGCATCAACTGGGATACCAAGGTCGAGGTCGGCCATCTGCGCGACCTCAATGGCGTGGTGCAGGACGAGGGTGTTTCCCAAGGCCACGCGAAACTCGAAACGGCTATCGACGCGGCCGAGATGATCCTGATGCTGGCGCCCGAGACCAACGGCGAAGTGGCCGTGAAGGCGTGGGAGGAACTGGAAAAGCCCACCGGCCGCCACCATGCCCATCTGGCGGAAGGCGCGCATCACACCAAGATCCGCTTCCGCGATATCGCCGCCCAACCGCGCAAGATCATCTCCAGCCCCACATGGTCGGGCATCGAGAGCGAAGAGGTCTGCTACAACGCGGGTTACACCAACGTGCACGAACTGATCCCTTGGCGGACGCTGACGGGTCGTCAGCAACTCTATCAGGATCACCTGTGGATGCGAGCGTTTGGCGAAGGTTTCGCCAGCTACCGCCCGCCGGTGGACCTCAAGACCATCACAGCCGCCGTCAACAACGACGCGGCCGAGGGCAGTCCGCATGTGGTGCTGAACTTCATCACGCCCCACCAGAAATGGGGCATCCATTCCACCTATACTGACAACCTGTTGATGCTGACGCTGAACCGGGGCGGGCCAGTGGTCTGGATGTCCGAGATCGACGCCCAGAAAGCGGGTCTCGTCGATAATGATTGGGTCGAGGCCTACAACATTAACGGTGCGCTGACGGCGCGGGTCGTGGTGTCGCAGCGGATCAAGCAGGGAACCCTGTTCATGTATCACGCTCAGGAAAAGATCGTGAACACGCCTGGATCAGAGAAGACCGGCAATCGTGGCGGCATCCACAATTCCGTTACCCGCGCCACGCTCAAGCCCACCCACATGATCGGCGGCTACGCGCAGCTGTCCTACGGCTTCAACTACTACGGCACCGTTGGCAGCAACCGCGATGAATTCGTCATCGTGCGGAAAATGAAGAAAATCGACTGGCTCGACACACCTGCAAGCCGGTCCGCAACCCACAAAGTGGAGGCAGCGGAATGAAAGTTCGTGCGCAAATCGGCAAGGTCCTGAACCTCGACAAATGCATCGGGTGTCACACTTGCTCAGTGACCTGCAAGAACGTGTGGACGACGCGCGAAGGCGTTGAATACGCGTGGTTCAACAACGTCGAAACCAAGCCCGGCACCGGCTATCCCACCGATTGGGAAAACCAGAAACGCTGGAACGGGGGCTGGGTGCGCTCGGCGAGCGGCAAACTGCACCCCAAACAGGGAGCCAAGTGGCGGATCCTGGCCAATATCTTCGCCAACCCGTCCATGCCCGAGATCGACGACTACTATGAGCCGTTCGATTTCGACTATGACCACCTGAAATCCGCGCCCGACATGAATGCCTTTCCCACCGCCCGGCCCCGGTCGAAGATCACCGGCGAACGGATGGAAAAGATCGAGAAAGGCCCGAACTGGGAGGAAATCCTCGGCGGTGAATTTTCGAAGCGGTCGCAGGACTACAATTTCGAGGATGTGCAGAAAGAGATTTATGGAGAGTATGAGAATACCTTCATGATGTATCTGCCGCGTCTGTGCGAGCATTGCCTCAATCCCACCTGTTCCGCCTCTTGTCCTTCAGGCGCGATCTACAAGCGCGAGGAAGACGGCATCGTCCTGATCGACCAGGAAAAATGCCGCGGCTGGCGGATGTGCGTCTCAGGCTGTCCCTACAAGAAAATCTACTACAACTGGGAAAGCGGAAAATCCGAGAAATGCACCTTCTGTTATCCGCGGATTGAGTCCGGCCAGCCGACGGTCTGCTCGGAAACCTGCGTCGGCCGTATCCGCTATCTGGGCGTGATCCTTTATGACGCTGACAAGATCGAAGCTGCCGCCAGCGCGGAACGTGAAACCGATCTTTATGGCGCGCAACTGGATGTGTTCCTTGATCCCAACGACCCCGAAGTGATTGCAGCCGCCCGCCGCGACGGCGTCCCGGAGGACTGGATCGAGGCCGCCAAGGTCAGCCCGATCTGGAAGATGGCGATGGACTGGAAGGTCGCCTTCCCGCTGCACCCCGAATACCGGACGCTGCCGATGGTCTGGTACATCCCGCCGCTCTCCCCGATCCAGAACGCGGCCGAGGCCGGGCAGATCGCGATGAGCGACCAGATGCCCGACGTGCGCAGCTTGCGCATTCCGGTCAAGTATCTGGCCAACATGCTCACGGCCGGTGACGAGGAGCCCATCGTTCATGCGCTGGAACGGATGTCGGCCATGCGGCTTTATATGCGCGCGCTGACGGTCGATGGGGTTCGCGACGAAGGCATCGCCGCCCGCGTCGGCATGTCGGGCCGCATGATCGAGGATATGTACAAGATCATGGCCATCGCGGATTACGAGGACCGTTTCGCGATCCCCACGGCGCACCGCGAGCAGAACGAGGAAGGCGCCGAGATCCGCGGCGGCTGCGGGTTCACCGACGGCAACGGTTGTTCCACCGGCGAGACGGGCAAGACCAGCCTGTTCGGCGGCAAGAAGAAGTCCTTTGCCCTGCCGCTGGAGTCATTCTGATGATGGATCGTACCCTCAAGGCGCTGTCGCTGACACTCAGCTATCCGAGCGTTGACCTGCAAGACGCCATGCTCGAGATCGGGGCGGTGCTTGGCGCTGATCCCCGCATCGCGCCGGACACGCGAAAGGCCCTTCAAAAGCTGGCGGGTGACGTCGGGCAGGGCGACCTGTTCGATGTTCAGGAGAGCTATGTCATGCTCTTCGACCGCTCGCGCACGCTGTCGCTCAACCTCTTCGAGCATGTCCACGGCGAAAGCCGGGATCGGGGCGGCGCGATGGTCAGCCTGATCGAAACCTACCGGGAGGGTGGGTTTGAGCCCGCCACCACGGAACTGCCCGACCACCTGCCGGTGCTGCTGGAATTCCTGTCGACGCGTCCCTTTGCCGAAGCGCAGGAAACCTTGGCGGACGCGGCCCATATCCTTGACGCTCTGGCAGCCCGGCTTGTCCGACGCGAGAGTGGATATGCCGCCGCGTTCGCCGCTCTTTCCCAACTTGCCGGTGCGCAAGCCGATACGGATGCCGTGGCTGAGATGCTGGCCCAGCCCGATGACGATCCCACCGACCTGACCGCCCTCGATGCCGTCTGGGAGGAAACCGAGGTCACCTTCGGCCCCGACCCCAACGCCGGCTGCCCGCAGGTCCGCGACATGCTGGCCCTGATGGACAAACCGGCTCTCAAAGCCTCCGCACCTACCAACCTGAACAGGAGCGCATGACATGTTCGCCAATTTCGATATCAACTTCATGCTTTTTGGGGTCATGCCCTATGTCGCGCTGACGATCTTTCTGGTGGGCTCGATCGCGCGGTATGAACGTGATCCTTTCACTTGGAAAAGCTCTTCGAGCCAGCTTCTGCGTCGCAAACAGTTGATCTGGGGCTCGATCCTTTTTCATGTCGGTATCCTGACGGTATTCTTCGGTCACCTCGTTGGTCTGTTCACGCCCATCTGGGTGCTGGATGCCATCGGCATTCCCTATGGGTTGAAGCAGTGGATGGCGGTCTTGATCGGCGGGCCTGCGGGCATCGCTGCGCTGATCGGCTCGACGATGCTTCTTCACCGCCGCCTCGTTGACCCACGTATCCGCGTTACCTCGACGGTGCCTGACATCCTGATCATGGTCCTGATCTGGCTCCAGCTGGCTATCGGTCTGCTGACGATTACCCAGACGCTTCAGCACATGGATGGGTCGGAAATGGTCCGCTTCATGACTTGGTCGCAAAGCGTTGTGACATGGAACATCAATGCCTGGGTGACGGTGGTTGACGTGCATTGGCTTTACAAGCTGCATATCTTCCTTGGCCTGATCATCACGGCGCTCTTCCCCTTCACCCGACTTGTGCATATTTGGTCGGGTTTTGCAGCGCCTTTCCGCTACCTGCTGACGCGGCCGGGCTACCAGATCGTGCGCTCGCGCCGGACCCGTTCGCTTGAAGACCGCCGCCGCGCCTTTGACAAGCGACAGGGCAAAACCGGCCCCAAAATCACCACACCTGCGGAGTGACCATGATGAATATTGCTCTGTTTCCAGATGTTGTAGTGAATAATGAGACCATCCCCTCGGCGGCCATTGCCGCCGAGGCCCAGAACCACACGGCCCCCAAGGACAAGCCCGGCATCGCCTGGCGCAAGGCGGCGCAAGCCCTGACGATCCGCGCCTTGCTGCTGCAAGAGGCCCGCGCGCGCGGGCTGGTGTCTGATCCTCTTGAGGTGGCACCGGGGCGCTTCGAGACCGAGGAAGAGGCGCTGATCCGCGCGCTTCTGGACGAGGCACTAACCATCGCCCCGGTGACCGAGGACGCGGTGCGTGCCGAATGGGCTAAAGCCCCCGACCGTTACCGCTCGCCCCCGCTGTGGGACGTGTCACACATCCTTTGCGCATGCGATCCGCGCGACGAAGAAGAGCGCGCAGCCGCGCAAGCGCGGGCAACACATCTGCTGTCGAAACTCGACGGTGACGCCAAGGGCTTCGCCGCGGTCGCCCGTGAAAGTGATTGCGATTCCAAAGCATCGGGCGGTCACCTTGGCCAGCTTGGGCCCGGCGATACGGTGCCAGAGTTCGAAGCAGCGCTGCGCGAACTTGATGAGGGCAACATCACCCCTGCACCCGTCTTGTCGCGTCACGGCTGGCATATCATCCGCCTGAACGCCATCGCGCCGGGGCAAGTGCTGCCCTTTGAGACTGTCCGGCCGAAGATTGCACAGGCGTTGGAAAAGGCCGCCTGGGCGCGGGCCTCACGGGACTTCGTCGAAACTCTGGCCCAAGGCGCAAAGATCACTGGCGCCAGCCTTGCGCCGATCTGAAACCCGCGAAAGGACGTGCCATGCAACCGTCAGAGCCAGAAATGCGCGGATGCGGTGACAAACCGACAAGCCCCAGCCTGCTTTCAGATCCTCTGGATTTCATCAGCGAGGACCACCTGCGTGAAAGGCAAATCTGCGCCGTGATCGACGGGCTGGCTACGGCGGACCGTCTCGATCGCCAGGCGGCAACATCTGTGCTGCGCTTTCTGAACGAGGAATTGAACGTCCATCTGCGCGACGAGGCTGAGGATCTGTTTCCGCTTCTGGCCCGTCGTTGCACGGACGAGGACGCGATCGAGCGTGCAATCGCCCGGATAAGGGTGGATCAGGACGCGGCGGTGCGCCTGCTGCCTCAGGTGCGTGCGATGCTTGCCGGTTGCCTTGACAGCGGGGCCGACCTGACCGCCGAGGCGCGCGCGGTCTTGTCGGGCTTCGCGGGCCATGTGCGCCGCCATCTCGTGGCGGAAAACGCGATCCTTCTGCCGATCGCCCGCGCCCGGCTGACCCGCGCTGATCTGCGGACCTTGTCGAAACACATGCGGTCAAGACGCGGGCTGCCCGAACTTGCGGAGACGACCGATGCTGAATGATCTTCTGGCCCGCAACGAGGCGTGGTCGAAACAACGACACGCCGAGGAACCGGATTACTTCACCCGCCTTGCCGCCCTTCAGGCACCCGAGTTTTTCTGGATCGGCTGTTCGGACAGCCGGGTTCCGGCCAATGTGGTGGCGGGCCTCGATCCGGGCGAGGTTTTCGTCCATCGCAACGTCGCCAACATCGTTCATTCCTCGGACATGAATCTGCTATCGGCCCTGGAGTTCGCCGTCGAGGCGTTGCAGGTGCGCGAGATCATCGTTTGCGGCCACTATGGCTGCGGCGGGGTCAAGGCCGCGACCGAGGATTTGCCCCATGGTCTGGCCGACCACTGGCTGGAACCGATCCGCCGTCTGGCGCGCGCCTATGCCGTCGATCTCGGGCGCGAACCCGATCTTGAGGCGCGGCGCGACCGTCTGGCCGAATGAAATGTGGTCGAAGGTGTGCGGCGCGTCTGCGAAACGCCGATCTTGCAGCGGGCGTGGGCGCGCGGTGCCATCGTGCGCGTGCATGGCCTGATCTACGGCCTCAAGGACGGGCGCCTGCGCGACCTCGATTGCAGCATTGGACCCGGACACTTTCAGACAGGCCATCATAGCCAGGAGGCTGCACAATGACGATCCATCAGGCCATCGCGTCACCGGGCTGCGGCTGCGACCGCCGGGATATGCTCCATCCGTTAATCAGCATTGACGAGGCCCTTACCCTGATTGCGGCGGATGCAACACCTGTCGGTCGAACCGAGGCCACGTCGCTCGACAGCGCCTTTGGCCGAATCCTCACACAGCCGGTCCGGAGCCGTTCGATGGCACCGTCCTTCGATAACGCGGCAATGGATGGCTATGCCATCGGGACCTCAGCCCTGACGGGGCTCGGTCCCTGGGCGCTTCGGGTCGTGGCACGCATGCCTGCCGGGCAGGACTCCGCCACAGTGCTCGAGGGGACTTCGGCAGCCCGCATCTTCACAGGAGCACCCATTCCCAAGGGCGCGGATTCTGTGGTGATGCAGGAAGACGTCGTGCGGGACGGGGACGTCATTCACCTCTCCCGCCGTCCCGTAGCGGGTCTGAACATCCGTGTAGCGGGCAGCGATATGGCCAAGGGCGCGACCGTTCTGGATAAGGGCCGCAGGCTCGGCCCGAGGGAGATCGCTGCCTGCGCCGCGGCTGGAGCAGGCATCCTGCGCGTTCGGCGCAGGCTGCGCGTGGCACTTCTGGTCACCGGCGACGAGGTGCGGCGTGCGGGTGGCGCGCGCGAGGCCGCACAGATCTGGGACGTGAACACACCGATGCTCGAGGCAAGCCTTGCACGTGCAGGCATAGAAATCGTCGCCTCGGCCCATGGTGCAGACAATCTTTCGGGGCTGGTCCATCAACTGGGTGAAATGGCGGCGCAAGCCGACCTCGTCATTACCACGGGCGGCATCTCGGTGGGCGAAGAGGATCATGTGAAACCCGCCGTCATGGCACTTGGCGGCGAGACCCTGTTCAGTGGCGTGGCGATCAAACCGGGCAAGCCAGTGACGCTCGGGCGCATCGGAAAGGCGCACTGGCTTGGATTGCCTGGCAATCCGGTTTCAGCTTTTGTTACGTTTCAGGTCTTTGGCACGGCGCTGATCCGTTCACTGACCGGCGAGGCGACTGGTGCCCCGACCCGACGGCACGTCGTGACCGCGACTGAAATCCGCCGCAAGCCCGGGCGCTGCGAGCTCAGACCCGCGACCTTGGCTGGCTTCGACCCGCACGGCCGCGAGATCGCCCATTTCGAGGATGCCACACATTCAGCACGTGTCGGGCTGCTGCCCCTGGCGGACGGGCTGATGTTTCTGCCCGCCGATGCCGACAACCTGTCTGCCGGTGCGCTGGTCGAATTCCAACCCTTCTGCCAATCTTGAGGAGACCAGAGATGAAACTTGCCTACACAATGGCGCCGGGGCGCGGCGATACGGATTTGGTGCTTGAACGGCTTGCAACGGACCTCGCGGCCCGGGGCCTCAGATGTTGCGGGACCGTTCAGATTAACAGCGAGCGCACCGATTCAGGCCCTTGCGACATGGATGTTCGGGTGTTGCCCGATGGTGCAATTTTACGCATCAGTCAGGATCTGGGCCCGCAGGCGCGGGGGTGTCGCCTCGATCCAGCCGCGCTGGAAACAGCGGTCGGACTGGTCGCGACTGGCCTGTCATCCGGCGCGGACCTTTTGATCGTCAACAAGTTTGGCAAACACGAGGCCGAAGGGCGCGGGTTTCGTGATGTCATCGCCGAGGCGGTCGCGATGGATATCCCCGTTCTTGTTGGCCTAAATGCGCTCAACCGGTCGGCCTTCGAGAGTTTTGCGGAAGGGTTGGCCATCCAGCTGCCGCCTGAACGGGCTGCGCTGATGGCGTGGGTGGAGGGTGTGGCAAAGACCGCAGATGCAATGATTTGATCTCAGCTGACGCTCGCGATTTTCCGTCCGTCCTCGCGCCATTCCGGCAGACCACCGTCGAGGCGTCGCGCATTTAAGCCGTGTCTTCGCAGAGCGGCTACCGCTTGGTGGGCGTAGACGCAGTGAGGGCCCCTGCAATACGCCACGATTTCAGCGGTTGAATCGAACATTGAAACTACCCCGTCGATTTCCGACAGCGTCGCATTCAGCGCGCCGGGAATGTGCCCGGCTGCGTATTCATCTGCAGGGCGGACATCCAGCACGGTCACCGAGTCGTCCGCAATCCGCGGGGGCTGACGTTCATGACCTGACACAATCGCTCAATTGGGAAGACCCCACGCTGTTCTTCGACGAACCGAAACCTCATGGCTTTTGGCTCGCGAAGAACTTGGTGGCTTTCCTAAGAAACAGCCGGATCAGGTGGAACGGGTGCCAAGGCATAACCCAATGTCTTGGCGCGGCGCTGGAGGTTGGCGAGAACGCGCTGCCGGTGCCTCTCGTCGTATGCTGCCGCGCCCTGATCCTGATAGGTCATACCGTACCGGATGGCGTTGTAGAACAAGACGGCGATCTTGCGAGCGGTGGCCGTCACCGCCTTTTGCTTCCCAATCCGCGCCGAGAGGCGCCGGTAAAAGGCCCCCAGTGCGGTGTCGCTGCGACCGATGGTTGTGGCGGCCAGTCGCAACAGGGCTGCTGCCCGACTTGATGATCGCCGCGTCTTCGATGACAGGAGCTTGCCGCCGGAGATCTTGTTGCCCGGCGCCAGACAAAGCCAAGAGGTGAAGTGCTTCGCCGTCTTCCAGGCGCGTAGATCTGTTCCGCACTCAGCCACCAGCTTCAGTGCCAACGAAGGGCCAAGGCCGTGGATCTGGGTTAGGTCGGTTCCCAACACCCCGTAGAGCGCTGCCCGCACGTCGAAGGCTGGTGCGTTGGCCTGCCTGCCTTTGATGCGGGCCTTCGGCAACGGCAGCAGATCCTTCCCGCCTTTGACGGACAGGACTGCGACAGCCTCTTCCAGCCGCTGGTCGCATTCCGCGGTCTTGGCTTTGTAGAAGTCGTAAAGGTCGAGCGACTGCGCGAGAGCGAAGATGTGTTCCGCACGGTCGTTGCCCACGAGTGCGGCCCGGATCGTCTCCGGCGAAGATTTGCACCGTACATCACGGCATTCGGCCAGTATGTCCGGATCGCGCTCACCCGCAACAATGGCGCGGATGATCTTCATGCCGGTCGCACCGGTGATGTCGGAGACTACGTGATGGAGTTGTAGGTTCATCTCCATCAGGGCCTTTTGCATATGTTGGATATGTGCCGCCGCATACTCGGTCAACCGCTCACGCTGGCGCATGTATGCACGCAACGTCGCAATCTCCGCGGCGGGGCGGAAGCTGCCGCGTAGCAGGCCATAGGAATGCAGCTGCCGCAGCCATCCGGCATCACTGACATCGGTTTTGCGGCCGGGCACGTTCTTGGCATAGCGGGCGTTCACCAGGATCACCTCGAAGCCCCGGGCCTCGAGGATCTCGAATGCCGGTATCCAGTACACCCCGGTGGACTCCATGGCCACGCTGGTGACGCCGCAATACCGGAACCAGTCGGCGAGGTCGTGCAGATCCTGAGTGAACGTGCCGAAGGCGCGCACCGGCATCTCACAGGTGGACGGGTTCACCGCAGCCATGTGCATCGTCGAGCCGATGTCGATCGCGGCCGCATTGGGGTTGACCATCTTCAGGTCCGGATGGCCGCCGGGCTTGGACTTGTACATGACTTCTCCTCCGTTCAGGGCGAAGGGCGTGAGCCATGCAAGTTCGTCATCTTCCTAACCGGGATCGCCGCAATGTCGGCGTCACCACTCTCAAGTGCGCATCAGCCCATGTGCCACGTTTTTTAACGGGGTCCAGCCCACCAATAAGCCATCGGCAACTGCCCTTCGCCACAAGCGTAGCACACGCTGTTGCTACCGCGCACAGGCGGGCTGCGGTCCGGAAAGGTTTTTTAGGATGTCCCTCTCCTCCTTGAGAATACGGTTTTCGCGCCGAAGCCGTTCGTTCTCCTTAGCAAGCTCGCGATCCTCGGACGAGACCACGTCCGTATCCCGATGCGCCGCCACCCACTTGTTCAGCGTCGATTTGCCAACGCCCAAATCATCCGCAACTTGCTGTCGCGAAAGCCCGCTTGTCAGTGCAATTCGCACCGCATCCTTACGAAATTCGTCTGTTCTTCCTGTGCCCATGGTTCGTCTCCTTTGCTGCACATTATGCTATCAAAGGAGCGGCACCAAACCGCGACAGGTCCAAGGACCGCATGACCATCCTCTTCTGCAACACCGGCAGCCTGTCGGCGCAAGCCGCCTTCGCGTTGCGGGTCGCAGGGCGGTCGAACGTCGTCGTCATGCAGACCGGCTACCCAGGCTGGCAGCAGGACGCGGCCTACAAGCCCTGAGTTGACACGCCCTCGGCTGGGCGGTTTCCCCTCCGGCCGACACATGCAGGAAGCCCCATGTCCGACGCCACACCTCCCGTCCCGCCGATCCTGTCGGACAAGCATCACGAATCCCCGTCCGCCTTCACGCCTGAAAGCCTGCTGCGCGAGGCGCGCCGCCAGAAAGGTGCCGATACCGTTGCGGTGCCGAAGGTCTGTCTGCTCGACCCTGATGGTGACATCGTGCGCCAACTGCGTGCAGACGGCCACGCGCAGCGGCACCAAGGATGGGTCTGCTACCACACTGACATGTGGGTCTTCGACCTCGGTGGCCACGAGATCGGCGTGGTCGGCTGCGCTGTCGGCGCTCCCTTTGCTGTGCTGGTGGCCGAGGAGATGTTCGCCTCCGGATGCGAACTGCTGCTCAGCGTCACCTCCTCGGGACAGATCACGCCACAGGGCGCGCCGCCTTATTTCATCCTGATCGACCAGGCGTGGCGTGATGAAGGCACGAGCTACCACTATCTCCCGCCTTCGTACTGGAGCGCCGCGCCCGAAGGGCTTCTTTCCCGACTGGATAGTGCGTTCGAAAACGGCCCACGCGTGCTTACCGGTGCGACCTGGACCACCGACGCCCCGTTCCGCGAGACGGAGGCCGCAATCGCTGCGGCGCGGTCGCGTGGAATCCTGGCGGTCGAGATGGAAGCGGCGGCGCTCTATGCATTTGCCAAGGCACGGGATCGCGACGTGATCTGCCTTGCGCATGTCACCAACCAGATGGGCACCATCGAGGGCGACTTCGAAAAGGGCGAGGCGAACGGCACCGCCGATGCCCTCGCCGTTGTCTCGCGCATCATCGCGCGCCTGTGCTGAGCCGCAGCTTTAGCAAGACCGCTCACAGCGTCGTGCCGCTCTGGCCGAGCGTGACCTGGTCTGCATCACATGAAATGGTGCCGGCCCGTCCGCCACAGGTCTGACGGGCTCAACTGCGCGCTTTGATCTGACGACGGGCAAGCTCGCGGTAAAGCGCCTCGCGTGACACGCATAGTTCGCTGGCCACATCCTGCCACCGACCTTTGTCAGGCAGTGCATGCCCGTCGCAGAGCCAGGCGTCCAGCCGATCCGCAACCTTGGGCAGTGACCGGATCTCCGCGCGCACCCGGGCCGCTTGGACCGACCGCGCAAGCGTCTGCATCCAGCGCTCCGCAAGGTCGGGGTCCGCCTTTAACCGCGCTCGGAAGAATTGACGCGGCAAGACCGCTGCGACGCAGGCAGCCGATGCCACCGCGTCGCAGTGATAGACCTCGGACCAGGCAGAGGCTTCGGCAAGGATCTGCCCGGCTCCCGCGCGATGCAGGATCAGCCGAAGCCCATGGCCTGTATGACGGACGAGATCGGCGCGCCCGTCCCGGAGCAGCATCATCGACACCACCTTGTCACCCGCACGGAAAAGGGTCTCCCCGGCGGCGAAATCCCGCACCGTTGCATCAGCAAAAAGGTCTTCGAGTACCTCTGACATGATCATGATCATATGAGGCGCGGCTGTCAGATGCGAGAGAAGGAGAAACACCTCAGGAGTCTCTTGATGTTCCGCTTTGCTTTCGCCCTTTGCGCCATGGCCTTTCCTATGGACCTTTTCGCTCAGACCCACGGCCTTTCCCCATATGCGGGGCTGGAAAGCCGCGAGATCAAAAGCCTGTCTGAGGTTGATCTGGAAGATCTGCGCCTCGGGCGCGGATGGGGACTGGCCCTTGCCGCCGAACTGAACGGCGTGCCCGGGCCGGCGCATCTGCTCGAGTTGGAAGCCGAGCTGGATCTGGACGCCGGTCAGGTCGCGGCCATCGAGGACATTTTCGCCGCTATGCAGGCCGAGGCGCAGGAGGCGGGCGAGCGCTTCATTGCGGCCGAAGCGGCAATTGAGTCTGCCTTCCGGGATGGCGGCATGACGCCGGACGCCTTGCGCGCCCTGATCGACACATCTGCCGCCGCCCGGGCCGAATTGCGGTTCATCCACCTCTCGCGCCACGTCGAGACGCCGCCCTTGCTGACGGCCGACCAGATCGCGCGTTACAACGATCTGCGGGGCTATGGTGCCGCCGATCCCTGCGACGCCGTGCCTGGGGGCCATGACGCCGGGATGTGGCGCCGTCACAATGGTTGCGATGGGTGAAAAATCGCGTCCAGAGGATTTCCCGAGAGCCGTCGGTCCCGCAATCGGGGCGAGTTGACCCTGAAGCGTGGCCCCGCCGCTCCATCCGTCAGTTGATTGCTAAGTCCTCAGCCATACCGCCTGCCTCCAGCGCCTCCACGAACCACTGCGGTTTGCGCCCCCGACCGGACCAGGTGAGCGCCGGGTTCTCAGGGTGCCGGTATTTCGCCACCGCAGGCGCACGGGAGGATTTCGTCTCAGTGCCGACGAGTTCGGCCAGGCAGTAACCGAGGTCCCGGGCGAGAGCTTCCACCTTGGCGCGGGCTTCCGCCTTCTGCCGATCCTCAAAGGTGGAGATCGCCTTGGCGACGTCCTTCTGCATTTTCTTCAGCTCGCGAAGCGACAACGCCTCGAGATCGTAATCAGCCATTGATGCGGTCCGTGTCCTGAATGTCCCGGTATCGATAGCCCTTCGCGGCAGGCTACCGCAACTCCCGGAAGGCAGGGGCAGGGGTGGCAGAGGCTGGTGATCGCAGTTTCGTCGCTAGGGAGGTGCTGGGCTTGGGTTCAGGCAGTCCCGATTGGCAGGGTGACAGGGTCTGGCATGGGCTCCCCGCGCCTCTCTGGCTTCCGGGCCATCCCTTCGACTGACAATCCCCTAATCCCGTTCGGGCTCTCGCGCGCAACCCCGCGTCAGTCCGGGCCGTGTTGCCCCTTTGGGGCTGCCCGCTCCACCCCGGTCCTCTGGGGGTTTCCGGTGTCCATGCTGTCCACCGTGCACGCGTCACCCGACGGGCTTTTTCCGGGTCTTGTCGAAGGGACGGTCCCGAAGACAGGAAACACAGGAGCTAATCATGCAAAACATCGTCATCCTCGCCGGCAACATCGGCCAAAAACCCGAAGCCCGCACCACCCAAGGCGGCACCAACATCACCAACTTCAGCCTCGCCACCTCTCGCCCCCGCCTCTCGGAAGGTCGCGTCCTTCGCGACGAGAACGGCTACCGGGTCATGGACACCGAATGGCACCGCATCACCTGCTTCAACGGTCTCGGCAAGACGGTCGCGGAGCATTGCGAAAAGGGCATGAAGGTCCTCGTCCACGGCCGCATCCACTACAGCAAGTGGATCGACAGCATGGGGAACGACCGCTACGGCTGCGAGATCATCGCCGAAAAGGTCGACTTCCTGAGCCGCCCGAAGTCGGCCGAGAACGAAAACCCCGAGTTGGTCGACCGCGACGACGAGATCCCGTTCTGAGGAACGGGGTCTCTCCCTCGGACCCGGCGGGGCAACCCGCCGGGTTCGCGGCACTGCCGCAAGGCAGCTTCGAGCCCAGACTCACCGATGCTGCGGGGCGCGCGAATGTCGGCTTTCGTCCGGCGCGTCGCACCATGATGGAGTTAGTCAGCTTCCACCAAGTCACTCCGGGCATCGCGGATGATCATCCACGACGAATGCAGGAAAAGCCCCGCGATCGCGAACGCGACGATCAGGTCGGGCCATGCACTGCCAAGCCACGCGACCAGCCCGGCGGCGATGACCACGGCGAGGTTGCCGATGGCGTCGTTGCGAGAGAACAGCCAGACGGCTCGCATATTGGCATCACCCTTGCGGTGCTTTAGCAGCGGCAGCACCGCGAGGATGTTTACGATCAGCGCACCTACCGCGAAGGCTCCCATCAACCCGGCTTCTGGCGTGGTCTGGTTGAGGACACGCCAGAGCGTGCTGCCGACAACGCCAAGGCCCAGAAGGCCCAGAAACACGCCTTGGATCATCGCCGACCGCGCCCGCCATGTCAGGCTCCAGCCGATGGCGAGCAGGCCCAGAAACGTGATCGCACCATCGCCCAGAAAATCGAGCGCGTCTGCCTTCAGCGCCTGCGAACCGGACAGGAACCCGCCGAACATTTCGACCACGCCGTATCCGAGATTGAGCGCGACCACGATCCAGAGCGCGCGGCGATAGCTCGGGTCCTTGTAGGCCGGATCGGACGATGTATCGCCGTCCTCGATCTTCTCGAAACCGTAGCCGGTCGCGTCGAGCGCGGGCCGCACTTTCGGCAGATCGCCGTCCGCGATCCGCAATGTCATGATGTGGGTGGCGGCGGACACTTTCACGTCGCCTTCGGCCACGCCCGCAGACCGGGCCGCGCGCTCGATCTCGGCGGCATCTTTCGCGCAGTCCATGCCTTGCACCCGCATTCGGATCGGGGAGGAGGCTGTCGCCAACTTGCTGTTATCGGGCTGGCTCATGTGCGATCCTTTTTGTGGTGGCGGGCGAAAAGGTACGCTGCTAACGTATCAGTGGATAATGATATGACAGCGCAAAACATTCAAGACGATCTTTCGGCACCCGATACACTGGAACTGCGGGCAAAGCTCTTCCGGGGCCTAAGCGATCCCAGCCGTCTGACGATCCTCGATGCGCTGGTGTCGGACGAACGCAACGTGCAGGAAATCGTCGGGCATACGGGTTTGGGTCAGCCCAACGTCTCGAACCATCTGCGCTGTCTGCTGGAATGCGGGCTGGTCAGTCGCCGCAGCAAAGGCCGCTTCGTTCGGTATCGTCTGGCGGACAGGCGGGTCGCCGATCTCATCCGTGATGCAGATCAGCTACTTGCCTCGACAGCCAACGGAGTTGATGCCTGCCAAAGCTATACGGACTAACCGGCGCGACCTGCTGCAATGTCCTATCGGTGCGCCAAACCTGAAGCAGCCATCTGCGCATCCGCAGCGAATGCACCCTTTGTCCGCATTTCTGCTGATCATGCAAAGCTTTCGAGAGTAAGAGGAGTGCCGGTTTCCCGGTGACGGGTTGATGGCTGGGAGAGTGGCTCCCGGCGCCCGTCGCGGGAGATAGCAGATGGGCGTTGTAGAAGTTCTGGACCCGGTTGCACCGGCGCGGGTTGCTGGCTGGAAAGTGGATGTAAGCCGAGGCGAGCGGAACGGGCGGGTGTCGTCCGAATGGTTCAACCGGCCCGATGACGAGCGGTATCTGTCGCTCGATGATCTCTGGGCTAATGTGAAAGGTCGGTCCGAGCGCAGCCGCAGCCGGGTGGTGCAGACTGCTGACATCCGTGTCGAGGCCGCGCGCGACAACCCCGAGCGGTTGCACCTGGTCCTGCCGAAAGCGCAGGAGCCGGTTGCGCCCACGCATTGGGCGTTCGGCCAGCTTGCTAGCATCGTCGGCGCGCCAGCCTCCTACCTGCGGCAGCTGCCCGCGCCGCTGGCGGGGATCAACCTGCAATACGGCCTGACCAACCACCGCGCCGAGCAGGTGAAGACCTTCGAGACGGAAGATGGCCGCACCGAACTGCGCGCGGTGACCGGCCCCGATTATGGCCGCATCCACGATTTCGAGCTGGTCGAGGCGGTGCAGCGCATCGCGGGCAATGGCACCGGCGACACGCGCTGGAAGGTGCCGGGCGTGCTGGATTGGTCGACCGGCGTCTATAACCCCGATGTCGAAATCAGCCGCGACACGACCACGCTCTATGCCTCGGACCGCGATGTCTTCCTGTTTCTTGTCGATGATCGCAACCCGATCGAGGCGGGCAAGTTGGCGGACGGCTCTCCCGACCTCTACTTCCGGGGCTTTTACTGCTGGAATTCGGAGGTGGGCGCCAAGACCCTCGGCATGGCGAGCTTCTACCTGCGGGCAGTGTGCCAGAACCGCAACCTCTGGGGCGTCGAGGATTTTCAGGAGATCCGGATCCGCCATTCGAAATACGCCGCCTCGCGCTTTGCCCATGAGGCGGCCCCGGCGCTGACGCGCTTCGCCAATTCCTCGCCGCAGGGGTTCGTGAACGGCATCAAGGCCGCGCGGCAGCAGATCGTGGCGCGCAGCGACGAAGATCGCGCGGATTTCCTGCGCAAGCGGGGCTTCTCGAAGGCGGAGTCCGGCAAGATCATCGAGAAAGTGCTGATGGAAGAAGGCCGCCCGCCCGAGAGTATCTTCGATTTCGTGCAGGGCATAACGCGGCTTGCGCGCGACAAGACCCAGCAGGATGCCCGCCTCGACATGGAAGGGCGCGCCAAGAAGCTCCTCGACCGGGTCGGCTGACAGAGCCCCCACGCAGCGATCGCCCGACACCGGGGCGGTCGCTGTAGCCTTTTTCTCAACATGCACGCCGCTTGCCATGCCCCGAAAGGGCAGTGGCTTCGGTGTGCGGATTTCAGCGAGACCCTCATGACCCCCCAGGAAGAAACCGTCATTCTCGAGGCCCGCGATATCCTCGGCCGCTACCTAAGCCAGAACCCGGTCATCGGCAGCTGGCAGGCGCTGATGGACTATTGCGCTTTGACTGTCCGAGGTCCCATCGAGCGATTCCATGTCCTCTATCTCGATCGCAAGAACCGCATAATCGCCGATGAGCTTTTGTCGACCGGCACAGTCGATCATGTGCCGGTCTATCCGCGCGAGGTGATCAAGCGGGCGCTGATGCTGAACGCCAGCGCCCTGATCCTGATCCACAACCACCCGTCGGGTGATCCGACGCCGTCCGAGGCTGATCTCAGCATGACCAAGGAGATCCAGAAGGGCTGCAAGTATCTCGGCCTGACGCTGCATGACCACATCATCGTCGGTGCCGGAACGGAGCTGAGCCTGCGGGCGCTCGGCAAGCTCTGACGCTGTGGCCAGGTCATCACCGTCGCCCCTTCCAGGAAGAGGGTGGCGGTTTGGTCTTTGACGGATGAGGCGGGGAGAGTGGCTTTCCGCGCCGTTGGAGACATTGCCATGTTTGACCTTCCCCTGCCGATCCAGCCGAGCCCGCGTCCGATGGGCCCTGTTCCAAATGGCGCGACTGTCGCTCCTGATCCCAGCCTGCCTTTCGCGCTGACGCGGATGCACCGGACGCCTGCAGCCCTGATGTCGGGCACCGCTGCCCCCGTGGTCGTTGAGCGTTTTGCGACCTTGGCTGATGCCATGCAAGGGGCGTTTGAGCTTGCCGAGGACAACGGCTCCGATGCAGCGCCGCAGCTTCTGGCAATCCTTGATTGCGACCAGCGCCTGGTTCTTGCCGGGGCCGCCAGTCATGGCGCTGTGGCTTGGTGTCACCCTGTCGCCAATGCTCTTGAGGCGCGTGCCGTTGTGACCGAGGCGGTTCAACTTCGCGCCCAGGCTGGCCGTGCCATTGATTGGCACGAGCCTGAATTGGCGCAGCGACTGCGTCACCGTGCCGATCTGCTGGATGCCCGCCTTGTCGACCCGCTCTGGCGCATTTTTGCCGCCCGCGCTCTGCAGATCGCGGCGTGACGCCCGAGAGACAGAGGAGGGATGGGAGGGGTTTGAGCCTTCGGGGGGCAGAGGAGTGCGCCACCCGAGGGCTCTGACCTGTCCTCACCGAACGGAGACATCCATGACCCAGACTGAACCCACTCTGGCCGCGCCATTGCGGCCTTCCACCGTCGATTTCAGGGCGATCCTTGCCGCGCATGCCGAACGCACCGCCCGGATCCTCGCCCTGCGCCCAGGCAACAAAGACCGGCTCTTCGATGGCCTCATGGCCGCCGGCATCACCCATGTCACCGTGACTTTCGACGGGGCCGGTGACAGCGGCCAGATCTAAAGCATCGGCGCCTGGGCGGGCGAAACGGCTGTCGATTTTCCCGCAACCGAAATCCCCTATGCTGCGCTGACCTGGGATGACCCCGAGGTCGAGATGCGCAGCCTGTCGCTGGAGGATGTCGTGGAGCAGCTCGCCTACGACTTCCTCTCCGACACCCATTGCGGTTGGGAAAACAACGACGGCGCTTACGGCGAATTCTGCTTCGACGCCGCGGCCCGCTGCATCCATCTCGAGTTCAACGAGCGCTTCACCTCGTCCGAACTCTACACGCACGATTTCTGAGGGGGCAGCGATGGCACATCCCTATCACCACGCGCTCTCCTCGGTGAGGAAATGGGGCGGCACGGTCGATGATTTCATCGCGGTGCATACATGGTTCGACCAAAGCAAGGAGATCACCGCCGATTTTCGGCACCGGGCCCTGCGGCACCATGCCGAGGGCATATTCATGGCCGAGACGATCTTCGGCCAGACCCTTACGCTCTCGACCGGGCGCATCATCCCGACCCGATGGGTCGGCGAACAGCACGTGAAGGAGGACCTCGGCTTCATCCCGAGCTTCGCCGACTGGGTGAAGGCCATCCGGCCCGAACCCTGGATGGGCCGGTCCGAGCGGATCGAGGCGCAGGTCGATCCGCAACTCGCCTCGCCCGTGGTCGAGGTCAGCTGACATGACTGATCCCGCATACTTGCGCCTCGGTCTGCCGCCGACGGCATCGCCCCAGACAGTTCTGCGCGCGGCGGTTCGGGCGCTGCACCCCGACACGCGCGCCGTGCGCAGCTTCCGGACGGCGCGCAAGCGCTTCTACCGGCAGATGCTCTGCGCGCATGCCGCACGGCAGGCATCGGGTGACAATCCGACCGGCTGATCGCTTCCAACCAACCCTTCATCCCAATCCAGCGCCCGGCCCCAAGGCCCGGGTTTCTCAATCTCAGGAGGTCCCCATGGCGGATTACTTCACCCATTTCTCATGCCTGATCGACGTCGGCAGCCCCGAAAAGGCCGCCCGCGCACTCGCGCTGTTTCATGACCTGCGTGCCGCGGATCAGGACGCCGATGATCCGGAGGTCTGGGGCTTCACTCTTGCGCGCCAGGACGCGCCCGAGGGCAACACCCTCTGGATCCATGACGACGAGCACGGCGATGTCGAGGCAGTCATCCGCTTCGTGCTGCGCCTGGCAGAAGACCTCGACCTCACCGGCCTCTGGGGGTTTCAGTACGGTCTGACCTGTTCCCGCCCGCGCCTCGACGCCTTCGGCGGCGGTGCGCATGTCATCGACCTCGGCGCGCCGAAATCCGTCGGCTGGACGAGCAGCCAGGAATGGCTGGCCGCCGCGCTGAACGGGGAGGACGCACATGCCTGAGGTCATCTGCACCACCGTCTACCAGTTCCCTGAACTCTCGGATGCGGCTAAGGAAAAGGCGCGCAGCTGGTATCGCGAGCTTGGCCCCCACGATGACTGGTGGGACGCGGTCTACGAGGACTTCGAGCGGGTCTGCGAAATCCTCGGCATCCGCCTGAAAACCACGCCCGTGCGGCTGATGGGCGGCGGGACGCGGGCCAAGCCCTGTATCTGGTTCTCCGGGTTCTGGAACCAGGGCGACGGGGCGTGCTTCGAGGGCTACTGGTCCCACGCCAAGGGCGCCGCCGCGTGCATCCGGGACTACGCCCCGACCGACGCGACGCTGCATGGCATCGTCGATCGGCTGCAGGCCATCCAGCGTCGCAACTTCTACCAGCTCGCTGCCGAGGTCAGCCACCGCGGTCGCTACTACCACGAATACACCATGTCCGTGGACGTCACCCGCGACAGCCCGACCTGGCAGCCGCCGACCGAAGACGCCGAGGAGATCGTGACCGAGGCGCTGCGTGATCTGGCCCGCTGGCTCTACCGCCAGCTTCAGGCTGAATACGACCACCTGACCTCGGACGAGGCCATAGAGGAGGGGATCATCGTCAACGAGTACACCTTCACCGAAGAAGGGCGCCGGTTCGGGTGAGAGCGCGGGCAGTTCATTTGATCTTTACAATGAGGCCATATGATCTATATTCAGCCCAATGGAGGACGCCATGTACGTCGCAGAGAAAATCCGAGAACCCGCACAGATCAACGCCGTCGCGTTGAAGGCCTATGTGCGCGTGGCCGATGCTTGGGGCCTTAACCTGAACGAAGCGGCTGGCCTTGCCGATATGACGGTGAGCACGTGGAAGCGTGCCAAGAAGCCGGATTTCGCGGGGGAACTGACCAAGGATCAACTGCTGCGGCTCAGTGCGGTGATCGGCATCTACAAATCGCTCGAACTCTATTTCTCCGAGCCGCTCGCGCGAAGCTGGTTCACCCGGCCGAACACGGGGCCGCTCTTTGGGGGCAGCCGTCCGGTTGACACGGCGATCGACGGCGGCTTGCCGCAAATTCTCGCGGTTCGGACCTATCTGGATGCGCTGCGTGGTGGGGCATGAAGCAGACCGAGATTTCCGATCGCGGTCTCGTTCGTCTCCTGCCAGCTACCTACCACAAGCCGCCATCCCTGCGCGGTCTCGTCGATACCGATGACGAGATGGAGATCCTGGCAGAGATCGAGGGCCTGACCAGCGGCCGCCTTCTGGCCGAACGTGGCCGCAATCCCCATCTGGACCCGCGCGAGCTTGCCTGGCAGCGGCGCAGCCGCGATCTGCGCATTTACGGCGACAGTCATGTCAACGCCGCCTTCACCTATACCCGCGCCGGCGGGAACCGCTTCAACACCGAAGATCGTGGCGCCTGGTACTGCGCGTGGGAGGTGATGGTTTCTGTCAGCGAAGTGGCCTGGCACCGCACCCGTGAACTTGGCTTTACCGGCAGCTTCCATGACAGCGCTCGCTATGTGGAATTGTTGGCGGATTTCATCGGGATCTTCGATGATCTGACCGATGAGCCGGAACACCCAGCGCTGCATCCCGATCCGGCTGTCGGATATCCCGAGGGCCAAAGCCTGGCCCAACATCTTCGCCGGGCTGGATCGCGGGGCCTGATCTACCCCTCAGTTCGGGCTCCCGCGCCGGGCGGGAATTGCCTCGTCTGCTTCGAGCCCCACGCCATCCAGAACGTCCGGCCGGGCGCGTCTTGGGATCTTGTTTGGGATGGGACACCGCACTACTCGCTTACTGCCGTCGGCTGACGAGTCATGGCGCATGCGCTTTTTTGGGGGGGGGCGAAGACATGAAACCGGCAAACGGCAACAGGCCGGACGTCACGCATTTGAAGCCGTGTGACCATCAGTTGTTCTTTGAGGCTTTGGACTGAGTACGCCGGTCTTCTGGGCTTCCTATAGACGCGCTGAGGAAGGCGACGTCTCTGCCCCAAGAGACCACTATAGTTTTCTTCGATGAGGTTGCTTTTCCAGCGTTATGGACGCTCCAATATCATCATTTCCAAAGAATTGATGGACTAGCCCCACGTGAAGGGAGATCTGAAGACGCTGGGTCGAAAGACGGCAACGACTTGCAGCGGTTGCCGAAGGTCTCAGCGGTGTACGTCCCGGTCTGCCGCCGCGACCAGACCTTGGTCCTTCGGACAGGAGCTTGACCGAGGCTGATGTCCCAAAGGGAAAATCTGCCAATCTATAGGTTGGCAACTACGCTCGGTTTGCCAAGCCACGGTATGGCAGAAGCTCCGGAAGGCCGGAGCTAGCCGGTGCCGCGCTCACTTGTTCCCGTCGATCCACTTCGACATCAGCCCCTTGTCGCGGAAACACTCATCCGGCACGGCGCGGCGTTTGATCCGGGCGAGACGCTCGGCGAAGGCGACCTGTTTGGACGAGGGCAGGCTGTCCAGCGCTGTCGCGGGTGTGAGCTTGGCTTGTGCGTCGATCCAGGCGCTCAAGGAGCGCCGATCTTGCTGAACCTCCCACGGCAGAAGCGTCTGGTTGCGCAGGGCCAGCGCGCGCGCATAGGCGATCTGCTTGGGCGTCGCGGGCAGGGCGTAAGTGGTGCTTTCCATCGGGGATCTCCCTTCTTAGCGTGGTTCTTAAATAGAACATAACAGGAACAAAGGCAAGCCACCTGCGGAAATCATGGGGTTTGAGAGGAAGAGGAGGGCCGGGGAAGGTCAGGCCTGAGGGTGCCCGAAAGAGGGCGTCCGGGCCTGATCCTGTTCCTCTTTCCGGAGTTTCCCGATGACCCATCTCGCCCATTTTGCGACCGAGCGCGCCCTTGCGCCTGTTGTCCCCATCCCGTCCCTCGATACGGCCGCTGCGATCTTGAGCGTGGCCGAAGCGCTGCAGCCTGATCTGGCGCAAGGTTTCCAGATCGATGCGCTGCGCCTGCGCGTTGAGATGGAGCGAGTCTTTGGCGGCTCTGATGCGACCGGCGCCTGGGACTGGAAGCTCGCCTATGAGGCGGGCGAGGTGGCGCTGGTCCTGTTCCTGCGGAAGTTTGGCCGCGCGCTGTTGGCGCGGGCGGGCTCGCCCGCAGCGCTGCTGCCGATCCTTGCCAAGGTGTCCGGCCTTTTGCCCACGCACACCCGGCGGTCCGAAGAGATGGAGCGGTTCCAGCAGTTCTCGACGCCGCTGCCCATGGGGCTCGCGGCACTGGCTGCCGCACAGATCACTGCGCACGATCTGGTGCTTGAGCCATCGGCGGGGACGGGCCTTCTGGCGGTCCTCGCAGAGATCACCGGCGGCAGTCTCGCGCTGAACGAGCTTGCCAGCACCCGCGCTGATCTCCTCCGTCGCTTGTTTCCGGGTCGGCCTGTCACGGGCTTTGACGCAGCCCAGATCGACGATCATCTCGACGCGGACCTGCGCCCGAGCGTCATCCTGATGAACCCGCCCTTCTCGGCGGTGGCCAATGTCGACGCTCGCACCACCGAGGCGACAGCCCGGCATCTGCGCTCGGCGCTGGCGCGGCTGGCCCCCGGCGGACGGCTTGTGGCCATCACCGGCGCCGGTTTCGCGCCCGATGCGCCCGCCTGGGCGGAAACCTTCGCGTGTCTGACCCAGACCGCTCACCTGGTCTTTACGGGTGCTGTGTCGGGTGCGGCCTTCGCCAAGCACGGCACCAGCTTCGAGACGCGGATTTCGGTCTTCGACAAATGCCGCGGTGGCGAGGCGGGCGGCATCACAGCCGATCTGGCGCGCGCGATTTCGCCTGATGTCGCCAGCCTGCTGTCGCTGATTACTACCCATGTCCCCCCGCGCCTTGCGCTGGCGCAGGTCGCACCCGCCGGGCAGTGCCCTTCTTCCCCCTTTCCGGGAAATCCTGCCCGCGCCACGCGCGCTGCCATCGGTACATCGCGCGCGACCCCTGCGGCCAGTTCCCACCAGTCCAGCGCACAAATCGAGGCCGAAGATCTGGCCTATGCGCTGCGCGATGCGACTGAGGAGGCCAATACCGCGCGCCTTTCCGACGCGATCTACGAGACCTTCCGGCTTCAGGCCATCGACATTCCCGACGCGGCACCGCACCCGACCAAGCTGGTGCAATCTGCCGCCATGGCCTCAGTCGCGCCCCCGAAACCGACCTATCGCCCTAAGCTGCCCCCCGCCGTCCTGCGCGACGGTCTTTTGTCCGACGCGCAGCTCGAGACGGTGATCTACGCGGGCGAGGCGCAATCTGCACATCTTGCCGGATCATGGTGCGTGGATGAGACCGGCGACATGGTCTCGGCCGCGCCCGATGATGCCCCTGACGCCATCCGCTTCCGCCGTGGCTTCTTCCTTGGCGACGGCACCGGGGCGGGCAAGGGCCGCCAGTCGGCCGGGATTGTGCTCGACAACTGGGCTCAGGGTCGGCGCAAGGCGCTCTGGATCTCGAAGAGCGACAAGCTGCTGGAAGATGCGCAGCGCGACTGGTCCGCACTCGGGCAGGAACGCTTGCTGGTGACGCCGCTGTCGCGCTTTGCGCAAGGCAAGGATATCCCGCTGACCGAGGGCATCCTGTTCACCACCTATGCAACGCTGCGCTCAGAGGAGCGCGGGGCCAGGAAATCCCGCGTCGACCAGATCGTCGACTGGCTGGGGGCGGATTTCGACGGGGTGATCCTGTTTGACGAAAGCCATGCCATGGCCAATGCCGCAGGATCGAAAGGCGAGCGCGGCGATGTCACGGCCTCGCAGCAGGGCAGGGCGGGCCTGCGTCTGCAGCACAAGCTGCCCAATGCCCGCGTGGTCTATGTTTCGGCCACCGGCGCAACCTCGGTGCACAACCTCGCCTATGCGCAGCGCCTCGGGCTCTGGGGTGGCGAGGACTTTCCGTTTTCGACGCGGGCGGAATTTGTGCAAGCTATCGAAGCTGGCGGCGTTGCCGCGATGGAGGTGCTGGCCCGCGATCTGCGGTCGCTTGGCCTCTACACGGCGCGCTCCCTCTCCTATGACGGTGTCGAGTACGAGATGCTCGAGCACGCGCTGACGCCGGAGCAGCGTGGCATCTACGATGCATATGCCGGGGCCTTCGCCATCATCCACAACAACCTGGCCGCCGCGATGGAAGCTGCAAACATCACTGGAGATTCTGGCACCCTGAACCGCCAAGCCAAATCCGCCGCGCGTTCGGCGTTTGAATCCGCCAAGCAGCGCTTCTTCGGCCATCTGCTCACTTCCATGAAAACCCCCACGCTGATCGCCGCCATCGACGCCGATCTCGCCGCAGGCCACGCGGCCGTCATCCAGATTGTCTCGACGGGCGAGGCGCTGATGGAGCGCCGCTTGTCGGACATCCCCACGGACGAGTGGAACGATGTGCGGGTGGATATCACGCCAAGAGAGGCTTGCCTGGACTACCTCGCCCATTCCTTCCCGGTGCAGCTCTATGAGCCGTTCACCGATAGCGAAGGCAACCTCTCCTCGCGGCCCGTCACGCGCGACGGCCAGCCGGTGGAATGTCGCGAAGCAGCGCGCAGGCGCGACGCGCTGATCGAGCATCTGGCCTCGCTGCCGCCGGTGCCCGGCGCGCTGGACCAGATCGTCCAGCGCTTCGGCACCGATCTGGTGGCCGAGGTCACGGGCCGTTCGCGCCGCATTGTGAGGAAGGGCGAGGGTGCTGCCGCGCGCCTTGTCGTCGAAAGCCGGGCGGGGTCTGCCAATCTCGCGGAAACCGCCGCCTTCATGGATGACCAGAAGCGCATCCTGATCTTCTCGGATGCCGGCGGCACGGGGCGCAGCTATCACGCCGATCTCGGGGCGAAGAACCAGCGCCTGCGGGTCCACTACCTTCTGGAACCCGGCTGGAAGGCCGATGCGGCCATTCAGGGACTGGGCCGCACCAACCGCACCAACCAGGCGCAACCACCGCTGTTCCGGCCCGTTGCTACCGATGTGAAAGCAGAGAAACGCTTCCTCAGCACCATCGCGCGTCGCCTCGACACGCTCGGGGCGATCACGCGCGGCCAGCGTCAAACCGGCGGGCAGGGGCTGTTCCGGCCCGAGGACAATCTGGAGTCTCCCTATGCCCGCGATGCCTTGCGCCAGCTTTACCGCCGCATCTATCGCGGCGATGTCGCGGGGTGCTCACTTGGGGCGTTTGAGGATGCGACCGGCCTCAGCCTGACTGATGACAACGGTCTGAAGGATGACCTGCCGCCGATCACGACCTTCCTCAATCGCCTGCTGGCGCTGACGATCGACATGCAGGCCGTGCTCTTTTCGGCCTTTGAGGAGCTTCTGGACCAACGGATCGAAGGCGCCATCGCCGCCGGGGTCTATGATCTCGGGCTCGAGACGCTGCGCGCCGAGAGCTTCCGGGTGACGGATGCGCGGGTGATCTACACCCATCCCGGCTCCGGCGCGGAAACCCAGCTTCTGACCATCGCGCAAAAGCAGCGCAATACACCGCTGTCACTGGCGGATGCGCTCGACTGGCTCGAAGACCCCAAAGCGCGCCTGCTGGTCAACAGCCGCTCGGGCCGGTCTGCCGTGCAGGTGCCCGCCACCAGCCTGATGCTGGACGACGGCACCATCGAACCCCGCCTGCGGCTGATCCGCCCGACGGAGGCCAGCACGGTGCCGGCCAAGATCATGGACGACACACACTGGCTGGAAGCCGACCGCGCGGCCTTCACTGAAGCCTGGACGGCAGAACTGGCTGAAGTGCCGGAGTTCTCGGAAACCACCCTGCATATCGTGGCGGGCCTCTTGCTGCCGATCTGGAAACAGCTCCCCCAGGATGAAACCCGCGTCTACCGGCTGCAGACCGATGACGGTCAGCGCATCATCGGTCGCCGCGTCTCGCCCGCATGGGTTGCGACGACGCTGGCGGATGATGCGCCGCAACTGACAGCTGCGCAGGTCCATGCCCTCGTTCTGGAGGGCAAGACCGTGGTGCGGCTGGCCGAGGGGATGGAGTTGCACCGGTCCCGCGTCATGGGGGTGAACCGGATCGAGCTGTCCGGGTTTACGGAAGCGGCGAAGGACCGGCTCAAGGCCGATGGCTTCTTCTCTGAGATCATCGCCTGGAAGCTGCGGCTCTTCTGCCCAGCAGACTCCAGCGGCATCACAGTGCTTGATCGTCTGCTTGCACGTTGTCCCGTGACAGGACTACATGCGCGTGGAGGGTGCTGAGCCATGTATTCCGAGACTGAAGATGTGATCCGCGCTCTGGCGGAGAACGCAGAGAGCGTGTGTCGCGCCTACCTTCCCGCCGGACGGCGGGAAGGGTCCTACTGGATCGTCGGCGATTTGCAGAACAACCCCGGCCGGTCGCTCTTCGTGCGGCTGACTGGACCCACATCAGGACCGGGAGCCCGTGGCAAATGGCAGGACGCGGCTGTCGGACTGCATGGCGATCTCCTCGACATCATCCGCGAGCGAACCGGGATCTCGCGCTTTCCCGATCTTCTGGCCGAGGCCCGGGCGCATCTTGGCCGTCCCCAGCCGGTCCTCCCGGATAGGCCAGTGCCGAAGAAGGCCCAGGCCCCCGGCGGCACGCCAGCGGCGGCGGCGCGATTGTTTGCAGCCTCTATGCCAGTCGCAGGCACGCTTGCTGATACCTACCTTCGCGCCCGGGGCCTGACCCAAGGCGGCATGACGAGTGCGCTGCGCTTCCATCCGAAGTGCTGGCATCGGGATGAGGGCCAGACCAGCAGCATCCCCAGACCGGCGCTGATCGCCGCGGTCACCGATGGGGCAGGGGCCATGCAGGGCGTGCATCGAACCTGGCTGGCACCTGACGGACAGGGGAAGGCGGCTGTCGAGACGCAGCGGCGTGCCATGGGTCACCTCCTCGGCAATGCCGTCAGGCTGACCCCGTATGACGACATCCTCGTTATCGGCGAGGGCATCGAGACCATGCTGTCCCTGTCCGAGGCGGCCCCCGGCCTTCCCGTCTGGGCGGCGCTCTCGTCGGGTCACCTCGGGGCGGTCCTGCTGCCGGAGGGGCTTCAGCGCCTCTACATCGCCATCGACCGCGATCCTGCCGGCCAACGCGCGGCAGAGAGGTTGAGCGCCAGAGCCACAGAGGTCGGGATTGGGTGCCATGTGCTCGAGCCACAACTCGGGGATTTCAACGATGATCTCCGGGCGACCGGCAAAGAGGCGCTGCGCCAGCATCTGGCAGGGCAGATCGGGCTTGAGGATCGGCAGCGCCTGTCAGGCTGAGCAGCATCGCGCAGGGGGCGGTCAGGGGCAGAGGGGGGGTAGGGGGCATGGACTGCTGTCGCGGGTGCAGATCATCACCTTCGCCTCATCCCGGGCAATCTCATCCACCCGTCCCCCGAGCGGCCTTCAAGAGATGGGCAGGCGGCCGTCAAAGGGGCCGCCCCTTCAAGGACGGGGGGCGACTGATTTCCGCCGGCGGGGACGAGCCCCGCCTTTGCATCGCGAGACAAATCAGCCGCCCCCCGTCCTCCTCCACATGCGTTCCGGCCCCGAAGGCGGGGTGAAGGGGCGCCCCCCGTGACGGCTTTCGCAGCCCATGAAGGCCGCGCGGGATGACGCGCGGACGAGAAAGGCCCGGAGGCAAGAACCGATGACGATCCATACCCACGACGACGCGTATGAACCCGCCCACACCGCATCCCAGACCGCCCATGCGCTCGACGAGTTGCAGCTTTACGGCTACCGCCCCTTTGACGAGCCCGATCCGCGCCCGATGCCCGATGGGCAGCGCCTTGCGGTCGCCGTCGCCGACATCTTCGATGCCCTCGTCGCGAGCCTTGAAGACACCCGCATGGAACCCGACCTCGAAGAGGTGCTCTGGGGCCAGGTCAACCTCTTCCACCGCGCCACGGCGAGGATTGAGCGGTCGCTCGACGAGAACGAGCAGGCGCAGCGCCGCCTTCAGCGCGAGCAGGACGGCTCCGAGGTGAAATCCACCGAGCTTGAGCGCTTGACGGCCGAAGGTCTGACACTGATCGAACGGCGGAACTGCATGGACATGATGCGCGATCACGCCGCCACCGAGTTCGTCCATCACACGGGATCGACCTGGCGCCCCCGCACGGGCTCGATGGTGAACCGCCAGCACATGACCGCGGCGCTCATCGACAGCCGCGATTTCCTGGCCGCGAAGCGCCGCGCAGAAACCGAAGTGATGCTGCCAGCAGGCCCCAAGGTCGCCCTCACCGGTGGGACCGACTTCAACGATCACCGCCTGATCTGGGGCAAGCTCGATCAGGTCCGGACCAAGTATCCCGACATGGTCCTTCTCCACGGGGGAAGCCCGAAGGGCGCAGAACTCATCGCCGCCAAATGGGCCGAGGCCCGGGGCGTGACGCAGGTCGCCTTCAAGCCTGACTGGACCAAGCACGCCAAGGCCGCGCCTTTCAAGCGCAACGACGCGATGCTGGAGGTGCTACCCGTGGGTGTTCTGGTGTTCCCCGGCAATGGCATCCAGGAAAACCTCGCCGACAAGGCCAAGAAGCTGGGCATCCCGGTCATGAAGTTCGAGAAGGGGGCGTAAGCCCCCTTTTCCCCTTGCGAGGAAATCGAGGTGGAAGCGCAGGCTTCCACCTGATATTGTGTAGAAAACCTCAGTCGATCACTACATGTACCATAGCCCGATCCAGCTCGATGTCTTCCCGACTGACGTGCAGATGCGCCGGATTGATCCGGCGCGCAACATGCGTCGCTTCTATCGAATGAGTGTGCAACGCGACCTATTCGGACGCGCAAGCCTCGTGCGCGAATGGGGACGAATTGGTTTCCGTGGGCAGATGATGGTCGAGACCCACCCGGATGAAGGCAAGGCCATCACCGCGTTGATGAAGCTGGCAGCGGTGAAGAAGCGTCGCGGGTACGTTCAGTGAACGCTATTGGACGCAGCCATTTCCCCCACTTTTTCATCGCATCAAGAGTTCTGCTGGATCAATCAGGAGTGAGGTCCAACGCCTCGCCCCGCTTCAGGATCTCGTAGATCACCCCTTCAAGGATCGGCAGTGCCTGCCGATCCTTGCTAAGAAGAAGCGTGGCGAGCGCGCTATGCGAGGACATGGCCCGGACCACTGCCGCCTGCACCGCGCCGGGGAGGTTCCCCTTCATCGCTTGATCCTTACTGTTCTTGTCGATCTGGGCCATCACAACCGGGTTCTGGCGGGTAATTGCGGCGACCTGGTTCACGAAAGCGACCTGGTCCTCGAGCGGGGTCGCCTCTCCGAAGAGGCTGTTCAGGCGCTCGATCAGCTCCTGCATGTAGACCGGTAGGGCACCGGGCCGTCCACCGCCGCCGCCGCCCTTTATGGGGTCGAGGGTGGGGGGCTCCTCATCCTCGCCGTTGCTAGGCTCCTCTCGCTCCACGATGTCATAGCCGGTCAACGCGATCCCGTGCAGGTCGATCTCGGACGCGGGCACCCCGTCCAAACGGTTCGCCAGCAGCTTCGAGAAGGCGGCGAAGACCTCAAGGTCCGGGTCACCGAGATCGATCAGCTGAGCGACATAGGCGTAAAGGCGGCCGAACCGCGACAGGCCTGCCTTGAAATCCGTCAGCGACACGATCGCCGTCTCGACCTGTTCGCGCGCGTGATCGGCGCGCTTCATCCCGTCCTCGTTCCCGACCGCTTTCGCCTTCTGCCAGGCGTCCTCGGCCTCTGTGGCCCGGTTTCGAAGCTCTGTGAGCCGGTGGTTATAGGCGTCGGTCGGCTGCTGCGTCGCGGCGTACATCGCCTTATGCGCCGCCTCGTCATTCGCGCCGCTGGCGGCGGCCGCAGCGGTCCGGAACCGGGCCTTCTGGAAATCGAGGACGTGGGTCTCGTCATAGACCCCCTGATCGTCGAGGAACTCCTTCAGGTCATAGATGACGTTGAGGTCCTGCACCTCCTCGATCTGGGCGCCCCGGTCATACTGGGCGAAGGCGGCCCGGACCACGTCCGGGTCGTTGATGAAGTCAATGATGAAGGTCTGGCCCTTCCCAGGGAAGGTCCGGTTCAGGCGGGAGAAGGTCTGAACGATCTCGACCGCGTTCGCGATCTTCTTGTCCACATACATCGCGACCAGCTTCGGTTGGTCGAACCCGGTCTGAAACTTGTTCGCCACCAGCATGACCCGGTATTCCGGCCGGTCGAAAACGTGGCGCAGGTCCTTGCCGCCGGCGTCCGGGTTCATGTTCACCTCGGTGAACTCCGCGTCCTCCTCAACGACGAACGCGTCCCCCTGCAGCAGTTCGTCGTTCGGGTGCATCACCTCGCGCCCGGTCAGTTTGCCCGAGAAGGCGACGAGGGCGCGGATGTTGCCGTATTCCGGGTTCGCGGCGATGAAGGCGTCGAAGGCCCGCTTGTACCGGACCGCAGAGGCCCGGGAACTGGTGACCACCATTGCCTTCGCCTTCCCGTCAAGCAGGTGGGCCACGTTCTTCGAGAAGTGCTCGATGATGAAGCGGACCTTCTGGGTGACATTCGTCGGATGGAGGGTCATCCATTTCGCCAGGGCCCGCTTGGCCGCCTTCCCGTCGACCCGTTTTTCCTCGACGATCTCCTGACCGAGGTTGAACGCGGTCTTGTACGGCACGTAGCCCCGCAGCACGTCGAGAATGAACTTCTCCTCGATCGCCTGCCGCATCTCGTATTTGTGGAACGAGACTGGGAGGTTGTCGTCCGACGCGGGCCTCGTCGGGTCCGTCGGCCGTCCGAACAGCATCATGGTCGAGTGTTTTGGGGTCGCGGTGAAGGCGAAATGGGACACGTTCGCCGGTCGCTTCCGGGACCGCTGGACCTCCAGAAGGATGTCCTCGACCGTCATCTCCGACATATCCTGCTTGGCCGACAGGGCCAGCGTCGCCTGTAGCTTCGAGGCCGTGTTTCCGGTCTGGGAATTATGCGCCTCGTCGATGATCACTGCGAAGTTCCGGTCCCGCAGGGACGTCTCCGTCAGGATCGCCTCCATGGCGAAGGGGAAGGTCTGGATGGTCACCACGATGATCGGGGTGCCCTTCAGCATCGCCTCGCTCAGCTGCTCGCTCTTCGACTTCGACGAGGTCTCCCGGTCGATCGCCGCGATCAGCCCCTTCTGGTGGTCGATCTGCTGGACCGCATCCTGCAGCTGCCCGTCCAGGACGTTCCGGTCTGTCACGATGATCACCGTGTCGAAGATCGGCGTCCCGTCGTCCCGGCGCAGCTTCACAAGGTCATGCGCCGTCCAGGCGATGGTCGAGGTCTTTCCGGACCCGGCGCTGTGCTCGCACAGGTAGGGGTGCCCCGGGCCCTTCGCCTTCGCGTCGCCGATCATCTTGTTGACCGCGTCGAACTGGTGGAACCGGGGGAAGATCAGGGTCTCCTTGACCGACCAGTTCCCCTTCAGGTCGACCACGTTCTTCTTCTCGGCATAGACAAAGCTGTGGAAGATCCGCAGGAACGCGTCTGGCTGACAGATCTCCTCCCAGAAATAGGCGACCGGGTATTCCCCGTCGGCCCGCGCCGGGTTGCCGGCCCGGCCGTTATCCCCCTTGTTGAAGGGCAGGAAGAAGGTGTCCTCGCCCGCGAGCTTGGTGGTCATCCAGATCTCGCTGTCCGACATCGCGAAATGAACCACGGCGCCCCGATGCTGCGTCAGGAGCGAGTGCGTGCGTTTCGTGATCGGATCGGCCGGGTGGCGGTCTGTCCGGTACTGGGCCTTCGCGTGTTCGACCGACTGGGTGAAGTCCGTCTTCAGCTCGACCGTGGCCAGCGGCAGGCCGTTCAGGAACAGGCCGAGGTCGATGGCGAGCTCGCGGCTCGGGTGATATTTCAGCTGCGGCACGACCCGCAGCCGGTTCGATGCGTAGCGGTGCAGGACCGCATCGTTACGCTGGTCCTCCGGGGCCGCCTCGGACAGGTCGAGGCGGCCGGCACCGGCGATCGAAAAGCCCCGGCGCAGCGTCTGGACCATCCCCTGTTTCTCCAGCGCCGTCTCTAGCCGGTCCATGACGACCGTCAGGGTTTTGTCGCCATTCATCGCTTGTAGGCGGTCCCATTTCTGCGGCTGGGTGGCCCGTAGCCAAGCTTCCAGATCCTCCGGGTACATGGCACGGTCCGCGTCGTAGGCGTCGGTCGACCCAACCAGCCAGCCCGACGCGGCGAGCTTCTGGACGATGTAGGACTCGAGGTGCTTCTCGTGATGCAGGTCGCTCATTCCGTCACCTCCGATCCACCGGCCTGCGCCTGCTGCCACTCGTGATAATTCAATTTCGATCCCCGAACCTTCCATTCCAGCCGCCCGTTGCTGTTCCGGTCCAGCACCACCGCCGCGGCGGCCGACGGGCTGCTGAACGGCCAGGGTTTGGCGAAGCGCATCCGGTCCTCCGCGTGAGGGACCAACGCGCCCTCGGCGATCATCTTGTCCTTAAGGCCGCCATAGCTCTGCTGGACATAACCGGTCCCGATCAGGGCCTCGGAGCCTTCTAAAACAACGAACTCACCGTCCTCTTCGACGGCAGTCGCCTGGACGCCGCTCTTGTGACGGATCTCGAAATGGACCTCTTCGACGGTCCTATCATCAGCGGGTTTCGCGACCTGCGTCACGGCGCGCGGCTGAGGTTTCAGCATGTCGAGCCCGATGACCGGCAGGATAATCCGCAGGTTCGCGAGGAACTGTTCCATGTTCGCTACATCCGCCTCAGGCAGGCGGCGTCGGCCGGTGTCGGGCTGGGTGCCGTTGTCAAGCGTCACCCGGCCCGCCTGCGTGGTAACCCGGATCAGCCGGGCCTCGAGGTATTCGGCGTGCCCCTTGGACAGGTCGTCGTCGCTGGTCGTGACGGTGATGGCGGTTTCCCAGAAGTCGCGCTTCTTCGCGCTCTGTTCGATCCTTTCGGACACTGAGTTGCCTGACCCGATATAGACCCGGGTCACGCCGGGCTTGTCCGGGTCCGGGCCGGACAGGATATAGACGCCGGTCCGGTCCACCTCGGACCGGGCGGTCAGGTCGCCGAAGGCCGAGGCGCCGCTGACAAACAACAGACCGGTCCAGCCGTGGATCGTCGCCTTGCGCAGGCCCGTGGGCTTCCCGTCGACCAGGAAAAGCTGGATGGTCCGCCCGAAGGGTTCGCCTGTGGTCATGCGGGTACCTCTTTCACAAGTCTTGCCAGCTTCGTTTGGGCAGAAACCGGCATCCTCATACCTTCCACACCGCTCTTGTGCGCCAATCCGCTGGAAAGCCCATGCTGGCAGGATCGGCCAACGTGCAGCCGTCGATCAGCGCAACAAGGCGCTGTTTCCATTCATTGCCCGGCGCGATCAGGGCCAAAAGATAATCAAGCGTCACCAGAGTGTTGTGCAGATAGCGCGGATCGGCATCTCGTATTGCAACGGGCAGCTTCGCAGGAAATCTTGGTGTGGTCATTTTCACCGTGAAGCGCTTGTTCCACAGCCTGCCATGGTGGGCGCATATGTTGCGCACATGGCTGATATGATGGGCGAAAGACGTGACCACCTTTTCGTCTAGCGCGAAGGGGGACGCGATCGCGTTTCTATCGCTTCGCAGTTTCAGGTCGCTATAGAATTTCGACAGCAACCCGAAGGACATGACCTCTGCCGCCATCCAGACCGGCGGCAGCTTGGGCGAGGTGTATTTGTCGCGATAGTGGGTCGCGAACGTGTCGCGCGAGCGGCTGAATTCCTTGTTCAACTCGGCAACGGCGGACGCATGACGCCCGATATGGGCATAGTGGCCCTGTTCGAGATAGCCATGGGGCCCATAGGTCATCGCCATGTGATGCGCCCATTGCGCGCGCAAGGCCACCTCGACCCGCTCGATGGCGTCCAGAACCAGCAGCCGCAGTTCGAGGTCGAAGATGTAGAGCGTCAGCACATCCTCGAAGGTTGTCCCGTCGCGGAAGGCGTGATCGCCATTGTTCGCGGCGGGCACCTCGAAGGGCAGCCAATAGGCCCGCAGCCTGTAGTAGGAGATGAAGTTCAGGTAGTGCTGTGCCTGGGCTTCATCACCGACAGTCATGCCGCGACGTTTCAGCAGTTCGACCTGATCCGGGACGGAGACGGCGGGTTTTTCGAACTTCATGCGGCACTCCTGTGCCGCGAAAGCGATACCCTGAAAACAAGTAACCCGCCGGGGTGCGCAGTGCGAAACCGAGGTTCCGTCCGAGGCGTGGCGGGTCTTGTTGACACATTAAATAGGGCAGGAATCCTACCAAAGCAATAAGAAACCGGCCGGTCCGCGCCAAAAATCATGCCGCCACCCTCACGTCGATCTTGCCGGTGACAGCGGCGGTGATCAGCGCCGCGCGTTTTTCGCGCAGGAGGTCTATGCTGCGCTCGGTCTGGGCGATCAGGCCCCGGATGCGCTCAAGCTCGACGTCGATCCGTTCAGCGATGAGCCTCTGCTCCTCAATCGGCGGCATGTAAACAGGAAGTCCCAGAAATTTTTCGGGCTCCATGCGCCACTGGTCGGTCCGGATGCCGTTTGAAATGAGGCGATAGACCCACGGCATAGGTTGCGCCCGCAGGTAGTGATGCATGTACCGGGGGTCGTGTTCTCCGATGGGACGCATGACAACATAGTCCGGACTGGTAATCCCTTTCATGGGGGCGATACCCATTGACCCCTGCCAAGCCTTCATCTTGTTGATGACAAGATCATTCGGGTTGACCAACTGGTATTTGGACAGGTCTTCGGGCGTTTTGTTAATGTTGTCATCGCGGGATGATTTCTCGATCACGCCGAACTCGCGATAAACCGAAAGGACAGTTAGGTCCTCATACCCCTGCCGTTTCTCCTGCCTGAAGTGATCCTTCATCCGGCCCCGCACCCAATGTGCCGGAACCCGTCCTCGCCAATCCACTCCACTGTCAATGGTGGGCGCGTTCCGGTCGAGACCACGGCGAACGAGGCGGGATATGGCCGCCTTCTCCTTTTCCTTCAGCAGCGCGATGAACCGGGTCTTCTTCTCGATCAGGCCGTCAATCATGCCGGTTTCGCGGTCGAGGAAGCGGGCGATGGCGACCTGATCTTCGGGACTGGAAATATTCACGTGATAGTTGCGGACCGCCTCGGCACTCACGCGCTTGAGGCCGCCTGCGCCGGTCATGCTCCGTATCCCTTCGAACCGAAAGTCTTCCGAGCTGAGGAGATAGAGCAAGAAGTCCGGGTCGATCCGGGAAGCGTCAGGTCGCAGAACGTAGACCTCAGAGGTTGCAAACCCGACGCCGTTTATCAGCCCTTCCGCTCTTCCTTTCTTCCCATTCTCGAAACAGGGTGTGACTTTCGCGAGAAGAACATCATCGTTAGCAACGAAGTTGTAGCTCCCAGCTGTCATGACGCTCAGGGGTTCAGCCCTTGAACCATCGACCCCACCCAGACCGTCCTTGATGGCGTCCATGGGGATGAAAGAAACAGGATCGTCTGCTCGGAGGCGCCGTATCTTCGCTGACGGGGAAAGGGCCACCGAGAACTTCAGGCGGCTCATTCCGTCACCTCCGCCAGCACCGCCGCGATTTCCGCCTCGACCGCCTTCAGCTCGGCGTCGATCTCCTCCAGATCGCGGGGCGGCTGGTATTCATAGAAGTAGCGATTGAAGTTGATCTCATACCCCACGACGCCGACTTGGCCGTCGTACTCGTCGCGGAACGTCTCATCCACATAGGCGTCGGGCGCATGGGGCAGCACCTCCTGCGCCATGTAGTCCCGGATGTCGGTGCCGAGGGGGATGTTCTCGAAATCCGTCAGGTCGTCATCGGGGATGACCTCGCCCTTCTTGTCGAGGATCGGTTCGAGGTCCGGGTCCCGCACGCCGAAGGATTTCTGGAACGCTTTGACTAGGGCGGCGTTCACCTTGCCCAGACCCGCATCGCGCTTGGCCGCGTTCTTGACCCAAGCCTCGAACCAGTGCGAGCCATGCGCCTCGCCCATGTCCGCCTCGAACAGCTTGGTCCAGCCGCTCTGCACTTCGGGGGCGAGCTTACCCCATGCGGTTTCATCCGCCAGCGCCGCAAGTCCCTCAGGCGAGGTCACGATCTTCTTGCGCAGCGGGCGCAGGACCTTGACCCGGCGATAGCCGAAGTCGCGGCTGTCGAAGATCCGGCTCTCCTTCGTCTCGGCGAAGTCGGCATACATCTGGACAATCTGCCGGATCTGGTCGTTCCCGACCCGGCGGCGCTTGTTCCCCTCGCTCTTGCGCATGGGCTCGAACAGCGCGGTCGCGTCGATCAACTGGACCTTCCCCTTTCGGTGGGCGGGCTTCTTGTTGGACATAAGCCAGATGTAGGTGCCGATCCCGGTGCGAAAGAAGATCTCGGTCGGAAGCGCGATGATGGCCTCGACCACATCCTCCTCCAGCAGGTAGCGCCGGATTTCGGATTCCCCTTGCCCCGCGTTCCCGTTGAAGAGGGGCGAGCCGGACAGGACGATCGCCGCCCGCCCGCCGCCGCGCTCCGGCGCCTCCAGCTTGCTGAGGAGGTGGAGGAGGAACAGCATCGACCCGTCGCTGACGCGCGGCAGCTTGGGGCCGAACCGGCCCTCGAACCCCTTCTCCTGATGTTCCCGGACCACGGCGGCCTGATCCATCTCCCACTTCTTGCCGAAAGGGGGATTCGAGACGCAGTAATGGAACCGCTCGTTCGCGAGCTTGTCGTCGGACAGGGTGCTGCCGAGCTTGATGTTCTTCGACAGGTCGCGGCCGGGATCGGACTCGACGGTCTTGAGGAGCATCGAGGCGAGGCAGACGGCGTGGGTCTCCGGTTCCTGCTCCTGCCCGTAGGGCACGATGACCGGGGCGATGGAGTAGCGGTCGCGCAGGGCGTTTACATGCTCCATCCCATCCGACAGGAAGCCGCCGGTGCCGCAGGTCGGGTCATAGAGCGTCCGGATGAGCCCTGGGTTGTCGATGAACATCTGGTCGTCCGGGTCCAGCAGCAGCTCGATGGCTAGGTGGACCACGTCGCGCGGGGTCATGAAGTCCTCGGCCGCCTCGTTCACCTCTGCGCCGAAGCGGCGGATCAGGTGCTCATAGACGTTCGACATGACGCGTTCCGGAACCGCGTCCGGGTGCAGGTCGATGGCGGCGAAGTTTTGACAGATCTTATAGAGGACCCCGGCCTTGTCCATTCGGGCCAGCGTGTTCGCGAAATCGAACTGTTCGAAGATGACCCGGGCGTTGTCGGAGAAGGAGGCGATGTAATCCTCGAGGTTCTGGCGGGTCCGGGTCGCGCCGAGGCTGCGCAGGTCGTAGTTCGAGGTGTTGTAGAACGGGTAACCGGTCTGGGTCCGGAGGATCACGCCCAAGTCAATCGGGCTCTCCTTCATGGTCTTAACGGTTTCGCGCACCTGGTCCCGAGTCGGTTCCAGCACGCATTCCAGGCGGCGCAACAGGGTGAAGGGCAGGATTACCTTACCGAAATCGACGTGTTTGAAGTTCCCCCAGAGGTCGTCGGCGTTCTTCCAGATGAAATCGGCGAGAGAGGTGTTCGTCGTCTGGGTGTTCATCTATGCGCCTTCACTGTTATTCGTTTTCGTCTCAAGGTGCTGTTCCAATAATCGTGCTGCCAAACGGAAGCCGTCGACCTGACTCATCCGGTGCCGGACACAGAGCTCCTTGAAGGCCCACCGCTCATCCTCGGTGATCTTCAAATTTAGGTTCGAAAGCTTCGCGGCATCATCACCCATCGGGCATCTCCTCGCGGATAATGACTTATCTTCCATTCTTCCATTAAAGAATTCAATCACATTTGCTTGGACGGCCCCTTTTCAACCTGATCCACAGTTGGCAAGCGGATGCTTTAAGGGGCCTTCAGATCCGGTGCCTTGTTCAGCTCGATCTGTGTTCTTTCGGGTTTCGCCGTCAGCTGCGATGTCGTTGTTTCTGAGAGTATTAGCCAGTACCTCGTATGGCGTCGCTCACCGGTTCGGCTGAGCGCACCTTTCTCGACTAGATCCTGCAGATCGCGGGTTGCGGTTGCGCGTGAAGTTCCGGTGATCTTGAGATAGTTGTCGGCGCTGAGGCCGCCTTTGAAACCGCAAGGGCCTTCCCGAAACATTCGAGCGATGGCCTTGGCCTGGCGTTCGTTCAACTGGTCTCTGTGACGATCGTAGAAGTGTGCCTTGCTGATGAAGAAGCCGACGCGGTCGAGTGTTGTCTGTTGGGCCTTCAAGACAACTGCTGCGAACCAGACGAGCCAATCGGTCACGTCGAGCGTTTTTTGATGGTGCTGGAGCTGGTCGTAGTAAGCCTTGCGCTCCTTCTCGATGGTGAAGGCAAGCGAGATGAGGGTCGGCTGGCCAATGTTCTGCGCCAGAGACTTTTCAGCGAGGGCGCGACCCAAGCGGCCGTTGCCGTCTTCGAATGGGTGGATACTCTCGAAATAGAGGTGGCTTAGCCCTGCGCGCGTCAGTGCTGGAAGCGGCTCTGCTCCCCCCGGACCGGTCTTGTTGAACCAATCCGCGTATCGCTCCATCTCAGGCATGACCCGCTCCGAGGGCGGCGCTTCGAAATGGATCGTGGGCCGGTCAAGGCGGCCGGAAACGATTTGCATCGCCTCGGCGTGTTGTCGGTAGGCCCCAATGGTTTCCAACCGACGGTCATGGGACAGGAGCATCCGATGCCAGCGGTACAGTGTCTCATGGGTTAGCAGCTCTGCAAAACTGGAATAGACGTCGACCATCATTTCCGCGACGCCCTGTTCGCGCGGTTTGGCAGGGTAGCTGTCCGGATCGAGGCCCAGATGGCGGCGCAGCGAAGATTGCACACTGAGCCGATCGAGGATTTCACCCTCGATGGCGCTCGTCTGCATCGCTTCCTCGCTGAGCAGTTCGATGCGGAGTTGCTCGCGTTCCGGCTGGCTGACATGATGGACCGCGCCGAGGATTTCTCCGGACGACAGCAGGAACGTCTGCTCAAACGGCTCCAGAGCGGAGGCGTCATACCGGAAATCCGGCCAATCAGGCAGCGTCCAGTTCCAAGCCATGAGTTATAGACATCCTTTCTATAACTCATATCTAGACCACTTCTGAGGTATAGAAGTCAACTCTATCGCTCAAAGGACCTGCGGGATGGGGTGACCCACAAACCGACGCGAGGCCTTGAGCTATGCCTTTTCAAGGTGCGTCAGATCTTGCTGACGCTGTCTGGGGGTATTCGGATCGACTGGGTTCTGTTCCGGCGCTTGAATGAATGGTTCATAGCGAACGTTCGCCATGGCGCGGTCGAACCAGGCAGGCTGCACGTCGCCATTGTTCCATTGGTACAGGTAGCCAACCAGATTTTCAGATGTCTTGCAGAGGATGCGCATGATGGGTTCGCCAGTCAGGCGGGGCTTCGTGTTCATAATGCGTTCCTCCTAAATGGACCTCGTAACTCGTCACCACTGAGGTCTGAAATTCTATATGACGCTCATTAGCGCCACGCTTTCCGCAACTGCAAGGCGAGCTTCTACCGTTGGGCGAAAATCCACCGGCGAAATGCAAGTTACCTTTTCAGATAGGTATCTTACGGTTCATGCGGCGATGCAGCGCGAACAGCAATTTCTTCCAAGATTTTGTCGATCTCGCCCCATATGCGTGGTTCCACCTGGCCGCGGATCAGGGCCCATTTACTCAAGACGTCGAGGGGGTCGTGGTCCCGAAGGAGGACACTCAGGCTCGCCGCATCGACTGCCAGAGATGTCCGGGCCTGCCACTGCGTGTTTCGAGTGCGTCGCTCCTCCGCGACTGGGGCGAAGACCGGCGACAGTTGCCAGCCTTTGACTGCACGGCGCAGGGCGGCACGCACCACATGTGCTGGCTCAACACCACAAGTCTCCAGCGCTGCTTCATGTCGTTCGAGTGCGTTGACCCTGATGTCGATCTTCCGGGTCGGGCTCAAAGCGCGCGCCGATACGGAAGCTCTCAGGCTGGTATGCGGGTCAGAGCTTTCCGCGGTGACTTGACGCGGCGCCACGGTATCTTCCGGGACAGGCTCTGACTCGAGCCGATCAGCGTCAACGTCAGCGGCTGGGGTGCCTGTCTTTGTTGCTGTGACCTGTGCCTCATCTACCTTCCCGGGAATCTCGCGGTCACCCTGTTGCAGGGTGGCGGCGTAGGCTGGGTCGGGCCTGGTGATGGTCGGGATCTTCTTGCGCAATCGACTGTCCTCACGCAGCAAGAATGTTGTTGAGGATGTCCGTCGCCTCCTCAAGAGCCTCGACGACATGACGTACATGTGGACGCATCAGAGGGTTTGGATCAGATTGCTTTTCCAGCGCCAAGGCGTGGAGAAGCCCCTTCTGGTCCATCTCCTTGTAAGTGTTCCGTCGCATCATGACGGTCTCAATCACCGGAAAACGGGTGAGCGCTTCTTCAATCAGGGCGGCGTCAGCACGGGTCGTTTTCGGGTCGACCATGTTGAGGACGACGTGGTGGCGCGGAAGGCTGGAGGGGTCATCAACACGGGATTTCAGTTTCTCAAACCAATCAGAAGTCTGCGCTCCGACATCGAAATCAGACGTTGACAGCATGACGGGCGTCACAATGTGGTCCGCAAGCACCGCGATGCCGTCTGACCATTCGGCACCGACCCCTGCGGTATCGATGAAGATGAAGTCTGCTGTGCCTGCCATGTAGACCTGATCGATCTGGTCCTCGACACCCGCCACGCTTTCGACGGTGGCCGAGCAGAGAAGCGGCGAACTCAGCCCACCGGCTTCCGCCCGAGCATGCCATGCCCCGAGTACTCTCGTGCTGTCCGTGTCGATCAACATCACTCTGCGTCCGGCGGCGATCGCGGCGCTGATCAAGGCGCGCGAAAGCGTCGTTTTTCCACTGCCTCCTTTCCGGGCCATCGCTGCGATCACCACAAGATTTTCGTTCGGCATTCTGATCCTCCGCAAAAATAGTGAATCGCAACGATAATGCCAAAGTGTCGCTAAACGCATGCTGCGGAGGGGTCAAGCAGAAGTCGGGATGCGACCCGCGTTTGGCATGCAGCGGGCGGCGTTGTGCGATGACCGTGCGACGTCTGCAGTGGCGCCGTCAGCATTCGTCGCGGGGCACGACACACCCTCCAAATGTCGGGATGCGCTCGGCGATGTACAGCGGACGGAATGCAGGTGACGGTTAGCGCGCTCCAGACGACGGGCGGCAGTCTCGGGTATGTCGTTCTGCGGGTGACGCGAGACGGTCAGCACGCAGCAAAACCCGTCTTGCGGGGTGCAAGAGACGGGGGGCGAAAGACGCGATGCGCGATGCGGAGACCGCATCGCGTGGTGCAATGAGCGCGAAGCGCGATCCATTTGACAAAGGACGGAAAATCGCCCCTTCAGGGCGATTTTCTACATTGAGTACAAGCCCTTATGGCCGACTCCACTTGCGTTGGGAGTCGGCGGGCTTGTACGAAGTTGGCAAGAAATAGGAACGTTAACTTCAAAATGCCCCGCCGCCGCAGACTGACAGAGATCGAGCGATCGACCATCGCCCAGGAGCGCCGGAACGGAGTCTCCGCGGCGTCATTGGCCGCGCGCTACGATGTCAGCCTGAAGACGATCTACAACGTGGTGAACCACCGGGATGAGCGTCAGACAGCGAACGGCAGCCGATCGCGGGTTGTAGGGATCCGGGTCTCGGACGACGACCTGCGCCGGTTCGACGCGGCGCTGTCGCGGCGCGGGATTGCGCACCGCTCGGATGCCATGCGCCGCCTGATGCTGGCGGCCGAAGGTGTCTTCCTGCCCGACGACGAGATGTGTGACGAGTTGCGCAACCTCGGCGCCGCGCTCAACCGGGTCGGCAACAATGTGAACCAGATCGCGCGACGTCTGAACGAGGCCAAGGTGCGGGGCGAGAGACTGTCCTACCCGGCCTCAAGTCACCGTAACGTCCGCGCCCTTGCAGGTCTGGTCTTCGATCTGGCCGACCAGGTCCAGGAGATGTCGCGTGCGCGGCGCAGCGTGCTGGACCTTGAGATCAGCTCTGCCCTGGCGGGCCTCGCCGAGAGGAATGAGAATGGCGCGGAGTGACCGGGTCCGTGGCATCGACCCGGCGCTATTTGACCGCGGCTGGAGCCGAGTTTCGGGATCCTGGCAGGGGCTTTCCAAGGGCGCGCAGATGGTTCGGGCCGCGCGCGGCTATTCGCCATCGATCTTCAAGGCTATCTCGAAAGGGGGCTGCCACACCGGGGTGCAGTTACGGGCGCAGCTCACATATCTCACGACGAAGTCGACCCATATCCTCGACAGCCGCGGCACCCATGACGGGAAGAAGCAGCTCTCGGAAGCCGAGATCAACCGCGTGGCGCGGCGGTTCGAGAACCAGTGGAACGAGCGCTACAGCCCCAAGCTTGGCCATACGTCGCATCTGCTGATGGCATTCCCGGTTGGGACCAGGGGTGAAGAGGTGCGCGATATCACCCAGGCGGTCTGCGAGAAGTTCTTTCAAGGGGAGGGGTCGCAATTCGACTATATTGCTGCAATACACCAAGATCGCGCGCATCCACATGCGCATATCGTTCTGAACCGCCGCAGCAAGGATGGCGAAATGTTCTTTCTCGGGAAGGATCATCACTTCAACTACGACGCCTTTCGCGAGGCGATGGTCGAGGCGGCCCAAGTTCATGGGATCCGCCTTGAGGCGACGCGCCGTCTGGATCGCGGCGTCACGACCTACCGCGCCGAGATCGATGAAATCTACAAGGCTCGCGACGAAGGTCGTCCCCCAGTCGAGCGCCAGAGAACCGGTGCTGACCTGGCGGCCGCTCTGGAAACCGTCCGGCACAAAGCTTTGATCTATCGCGGGCTCGCGGCGGAGGCGTCCCGTTCGAATTTCGAAGACGTGGCCGAAGCGCTCGAGAGGGCCAGCACCATCCTTGCCCGAGGCGGTCAGATTCAATCTGACGGAGCCATCTACATGTCCCAAGACGAAGCAGCGTTCGACACGCTGATCACCGAGTTTTCTCAGAACATTCGCCAGATCGAGGCGGCGATCGACAGGGCGCCGGCGGCCGAGCGGCCGGTGATCGAGCGCAAGCTGACCGACGTTCTGGCCTCGGTCGCGCATTTGAACCCGCTCGGGGATCGCTCCGCCGCCCTGGTCGATGCCCCATCCCGGGACGGCATCTATGCAAGGCCGAACTTAAGTGAAGAACACCTCGCGCGTCTTGACGATGGAGAGGTGGCACCAAAGCTGGCCGAGGCGTTGCAAGGCACGGGCGTCGATGCCGAGGCTGTGGCCGCGCGCCTGCGGGAGGGGGCAGGCAATGCCGCTTTGGAGCGCCAGTGGCTGGCACAGGATCTGCAGGGGATTGCCAAAGCAAGCGACCTCGATCTGGAGAAATCTGCGGACCGGGAAGAAGCGCTCGACCGGCTGGAAGCCGTGCATGTTCGGTTGGGCGATGTTCTGACTGGCGTGCGCGTCCTGCGCGCGCCAACCGAGGTCGACGAGGCGGATGACGCTGAGGCTGTGCTCGGCGAGCGGCTGACGACACCTAGGGGCGATCTCGCGCAAGACGGGTCCGACATTTTTGCTCCATCGGAGCGGCAGGCGTTCAGGGCGCTGGTGGCGCAGTTCCGCCGGACGGATTTCGATCATCCGTTCTCCGACGACCCCTCGGTGCGGCGGGCGGGCGCCGTGGAGGTGGAGGAGGCCCGCGCCGCGTTCGATGCCTACGCGCAGAGATCTCCGCAGCATGCCGAACTGGCCTCGATGGCTTGGGGACAGATGACTGACAGTCGAATGCCGCCGCAATATGCGGTATCGGCGCAGGACCGCACGCTTCATGCTGGCGACATGGACCTCGCCTTGCGGGATCCTTCGGATCATCTCGGTCCGATCACGGAAGAGCTCCGCATCCTCGCCCGCTATCGCACGGAGATGCCGGATGACGAATTCGGGCAGGCCGTCGAGGACGAAATCAACCACCTTCGTTCGCTCGGCGCGTCGCGTGCCTATATCAGCGAACGCAGTTTCGAGATCGAGGACCAGGCGCGACAAGACTACGCCGAGCGCCGGTATCTGGAAGAGACAGCGCCAACCGTCATGGCCTTTGTGCGAAACGCCGACGTCGAGGGCCCGCTCTCCGAGGCAGAGCAGCAGGACATTGTCCAGCAGATAAACGAGCGACTAAGCCCCGACGCAATCGACGCGCTGCGGGCGGGAAATGCGGACGTCCTGGACAAGTTCACCGAGGATCCGCTGCGCCAGCTGGAACTCGCCAAGACCTATCTTCAAAGCAGCGAGGTCACCGCGCATGGCCCGGCCATGGAGCGCGTTCTCGATGCTCTGGCCGAAGAGCAGATCGAGGCGCAGCGCGCGCGCCACGCCGCGGCACATGGTGCGAAGGGGATCACCCATGGATAAAGGCAAGATTGCCCTAGGAGTTTTGAGCCTCGTGCTGGTCGGTCTCGCCATGGGCTATGTCGTGGCGACCGGCTTTGTCATGTTCCGCTATGGGCTTTCTCCCTCGCGTTTCGACGTCACCCTGCTTGCCCGCGAATATCGGGGTCTGTCTCAGTCTGCACCGAAAGACTTCCTCTGGGTGAACCTCATCCTGGGCGGCTTCGGCCTGGCATCGCTGATGCTGAGCGTCACGCTTCTGGGGGATGCATTGACCCGCTTCGGGACGACGCATTGGCAGACTCGCAGCGAGATGAAGAGGAACGGTTTCTTTGCCAAGCCGGGCGGCGGCTTCCTTCTGGGCAAGCTCGGCTCCCCGAAATCCAAGCGCCCGTTCCTTGTCTCAAAAACCTTCCCCCACGCGCTGATCGTGGCGCCTACAGGCCGGGGCAAGGGCGTGGGGTTCGTGATCCCGAACCTTCTGACCTTCAAGGGCTCGGCCGTGGTGCTCGACGTGAAAGGCGAGAACTTCCGCGAGACCTCGCGCTTCCGCGCCAGCATGGGGGACAAGGTTTTCCGCTTCGCGCCGACTGACTGGGACCGACCGACACATCGCTATAATCCGCTGGCGCGCATTGCTGCCATGACCAACCCCGACCGGCAGCAGATGGAGTTGAAACTCACCGCGAAGCTCTTCCTGCAGACCGACAATGAAAAGCTGAGCGGGCTTCTGGCCGGGGGCATCGACTTGTTCGTGGCGGCCGGTCTTCTGGCCTTCGAGCGCGGCGTGCCGACCATCGGCGAGATCTATCGCATCACAGCCTCGGGGGGCGACAAGCAGAAGGAATACCTGAAGCGTTCGCAGGAGGTGAAGAACAAGTCGGCCAAACTGATCTTCGAGCGTATGGCATCGACCAACAACGACACCCTCACTTCCTACCTCTCCCTCCTGATGACATCGGGTCTCGACACTTGGGACAACCGCGCGATCGACGCGGCCACCGCGACCTCTGACTTCTCATTCCGGGATATCCGCCGCCGCCCACATACGATCTATCTTGTGGTCGAATCCGAGATGATCCGACCGCTTGCCCCGCTGATCCGTCTCTTTTTCTCGGACCTGATCGCTTCGCTGCAAGCACAGGAACCTGGCGATGACGAACCTTGGCCGGTCATGATCATGCTCGACGAGTTCGACCGGCTCGGAAAGATGCCGATCGTCGCCGAGAGCATCAAGACGCTGCGCTCGTTCGGCGGCAACCTCGCGATCGTGACCCAGACCATCCCCGCGCTCGATGAGATCTATGGCGAAAACACCCGCCGGTCGCTGCAGGGCGGCGCCGGGGTAAAGCTCTACCTCACCCCGTCCGAGCAGAAGACCATCGAGGAATTGAGCCAGGCTGTCGGCAAGACCACCAAGCGTGTGGTGACCCGCTCCCGTGCTGTTGGACGCAATCCATTCGAAGGGCGTAGCGTCTCGGAGAGGACAGAAGATACCCCGCTCCTGACCGAGGATGAGGCCCGGCGCATGGACCTAGACGAGGTCATCCTCGTGATCGACGCGCAGATGCCGATCCGGGCAAGAAGGGTGAAGTATTTCGAGGATCCGGCGTTGAAGGTTCTGCACGCCTGTCAATCGGGAAGCTTCCCATATCCGGACGAGGACGGCCTGCGGCGGGACCGACAGATGTCCGAGACTCGCGAGACGGTCGAGAAGCTGAAGCAAGAGCTGCAGGAAGTGCGGGCGGCTGCAGGCGCAAATGGTTCTGGGGTAGCGACCTCACCGGCAACGGCGGAGATGCCCGCATCGAATACGCAGAGTTCCACGCCTTCGCGGCCAAATCGTGCGCGGGGTCGAGCAGCTCGCGCGGGAGCTAGTGGAGGTGGGCCAGTGCAGTTGTCATTTGATCCGGTGGGGCTGGGGCTCAAGGAGCCGGATAGAGCAGAACTGGCAGCTGCGGTTCAGACGACACGGGCCATCATTGCAGAATATGCGTGATGCGAGGACATTGTTCTTGCGGTTCAGGGGATCGGACGGAACACGCATTCGACAGTGTTGTTATCGCTTACGACATGGCCATCGGTGTGAAAGCGACCGAAGCCGCCACCGTATTTTGTGAGGAAGGCAAGCGACCCGCCAAGGTACAATCTAAGCGAATGCTGACGTACATTGCTTGATTTGGTCGCGCCGACTTGAGCATTCATCTCGGCAAAAATGGCACTTATTTTGTCACATCAAAACAAACTTAGTCGAAAATGAGGGCATTCACAGCCAGCTTTCCCCGATCTGTGACAGAAAATGCCAAATTTACATAGGACAAAATGGCACCTACCTTGATGTCATGGACACAAGGGAGGCATCGATGGCGTTCAAGGCAGAACTTCTCAAGAAGAAGTTGAAAGCAGAGGGGAAATCGCGCGACGAACTCGCCGCAGCGATCAAGAAGCATAAGCGCACAGTAAGTCGCTGGCTGGCGGGAACCAATCCGCCCAAGCCCAAGGATCTGGAGGCGATTGCCCGCGTTCTGAACTGCAAGCCTCAGGATTTCGATCCGTTCTTTGCCGACGTGGACTTGGGAGAAGTGTCCATCCAGGCCCATGTTTCTGCTGCGTCCCACAATGCCTACGAACTCATGCGGTGGCGTTATGGGGTCAGCCAGAAGCAGATCATGGAACTGGCACCAGTTCTCTTTTCCATTGTGGCCGGACATGCACTGAGAGTGCCGGTGCAGGACGACGAAGTAGCTCGCCTTGCCTTTGAAAACGGCCTCTCCGATCCGCGTCTACAAGGGGGGCACCTTGAGGATCAGGCCAGCAAGCTCAAAAAATGTTTCGGAATCGAGACGTCACACCCTGGCACAGAAACGTCGCGGAATCTGTTCAGCGAGGCAATCATTCGGCTGTCGGCGCAGATTTCAGACCATGTCGATACAAAGTGGTTCGTGGGGGCAGCGGCCGAAGAGGCCCCGAATGCGGCCGGATTTATATCGGACATTGAGCTCGTAGAGGCTCTCTCTGGGGGGCAACCGCAACTGGCTGAGGCCATCGCGAAAGGACGCATTCGGCTGTCCTCGGTTTTGCATCAGGCCAAGGAAGCCAAGGGCGGTGGCCTCTCGATTGAAGAGTTTGCTAAGGCCATTCGGGAAGCGCATGAGCAGGACATGGAGGATCAGCGGAAGGTAGGTCTCAAGAAGCTGAAGGCCTGGCGCGCGTTCTATGCCGAACGCCATCCGGAACTGGCCGCGGAGTATGATGACCTCGTGGCGAAGCATTGCCATGAAGAAGGTTGGTACCCTGAGCGGTACACGGATGATGACCGTGTTCAAAGCTGGGTGAACCCGTTCCAGGAAGATCTGCATCTCAACGAAGATACGCTTTCTGAGTATCAGAGCCGCAAAGCTGCGGCTTCTGAAGGCGGCAAAATTGCCTTGGTTTTCCCGTTCGAAGATCCGATCTATCGCCGCTTTGAAGAACTCCAGCGTCACCGCTCCAAGCTTAAAAAACAGTTCGAGGGGGAGTCGGCATGATGGCTGTGTGTGCAGACGCGTCTTTCGTCCTCAGCAACCATGCGGCAACGCGTATGGCCCAACGGAGTATTCGGCAAGACAGTCTCGAACTTGTCCTTCTGCATGGGACACGGGTCAAGGCGCGGCATGATTGCGAGGAGTACATCTTGTCAGGACGGACCGTCCGGCACCTCACAGCCGCGGGCCTCGATGGGGAGATGATTGCAGCTGCGACCAAGGTGAGGGCGATTGTCGACGCCGCAGGTAATGTCGTGACCTGTTATCACCAGCGCAAAGGCCGATCACGACCGTTCCGCAGCAATTCCTGCCTTCGGAACACCAGGTACATCTGATTTTTCAAGGGACCGCAGAATGCGCTTCGTGTGGGTGGTACGCCCACGAACGATACCGCTGCGCGCTTATCTCAAGACCATGCAAGCGAAGGATGCAACATGTCCGCTATTATCTATCAATCCACAAAATTCTACCATGCGCGCGAACAGTATTTTGCCGTAGCAGGAGAGCACACGTTGCTCCGCTTGACCATTGGCAGCATCGGTGGCCACCAAGGCGGGGCCATCAAGACGGCCACCGCTAGCGATTTTGGCGCCCCGCCGATCTACCGGGACCGCGAAGCGTTGATCAACGCCCTGCAGGTCGGGATCCAGAACCTTGCCGGGGGCGAGGTGGACCTTTGCATCGACAGCGATGGCAAAGGCCGCAGGTTCGCCGAGATCTGCCTGTCCGGCACGAGGGATCAGTTGTTCGAAGCCCTTACTCTACTGGCCGATGAAATGGCCCGATATCTGGGGCAGCCGACAGAGGTCGACCACACCGCCGGCTGCAGCGATCTTCGCGATCTATATGACGACCTGTGCATTGCCGAGGGCGCGCCGATTTATTTGTCGGATGGCATGTATTTGGGATCTGACGGGCGGCTGCTCCAATGATGCAGGTAACGCAGTTCACATCCCAGCAGCCCGCATGCCGCGCGGCAAGTCCCGCTCTTCGACGATCGAGAGGTTGCCCTCACAGCGAGGCTTGTCTAGCCTCCAATTCAGTTGGTGGAATGTCATGCTTACCCCCTATTTCGGCCCGATTTCAAAGGCATACGATTCCAGGGTGATCTAGCGCAGAAGCCTGGAGACTATTTCCGCAAGAGATGCCGTTTGCCAGTAAAGGGGGACACCATGGATATGACTGGAAATCCAGAGCGCTTTGGCGTGTTGCTGCCTCTCTGGCCGGACCTGCATACCCTGGCAACCGAAGCAGAGCAGAATGCCGACAAGCTCCCTGATTTTTCGACCATCCGCCTACGCAGCTTTTCGGAGGCATTGGTTTGCCACCTTTTTCGCCACCATGGTTTGCAATTGAACGATGAAGAGAAGCAGTTCGACCGCCTGCAACTGCTTCAGCATAATGATCTTCTGGATCGGCGGATTCTGGGGCTTTTGCACACTATCCGGAAACTCGGAAACATCGCCGCACACGGAAAGCGTCCTGTATCGGTGGCTGAAGCCCGCGATCTGCTCGATGACGCCCTCTCGCTGACCGCTTGGTTCTGCCTTGAAATGCGCCCGGATATCGACTGGCAAGCGCGGGGACGTGCCGCGTCCATAACGCCGTCAGCATGTCATGAGACCTCGCAGGACATGTGCCCAGCCGACGCGAGGGAGAACATTGTCCAAAACCGCGACGCTGGCCTAGAGACCCTGGTCAGGCCACCGAAGACGCGGATCTCGTTGCGGGACATGTTCGAAGAGGAGCTCACGGCCGACCAGCAGAGGGGCATTTCGGCGCTCGATGGATTCCTCGCAGACGACACCCAGCGGGTGTTTCTGCTGAAAGGCTATGCGGGAACGGGGAAAACCTTCCTTGCGGGTGGTCTGACCGAGTTCTTGCTTGCCCAAGGGAGGATGTTCTCGCTTGCGGCCCCGACAGGGCGGGCAGCCAAAGTCATCACAAAGAAAACTGGGCAGTCAGCGCGAACGATCCACAGCCTGATCTACGACTATAGCGAGATGACCGAGCAGACCGAAGATTACGGCGATGGGTCGGCCACCTTCAAGATGATTGCCAAGGTCCGGAACAATGATGACCCGGTCGATGCCGTTGCCATCATCGACGAGGCGTCGCTCGTATCGAACGTGTATTCCGAAAGTGAATTCTTCCGGTCTGGCAGCGGACATCTGTTGCGGGATCTGATCGAGCACGTGGGTTCAACGCATTCAGGCAACGCCCGAAAGATCATCTTCATCGGCGATCCTGCGCAGCTGCCGCCGGTCGGCATGTCGACCTCTCCTGCCCTGGACGCGGATTACCTGCGTGAGACTTTCGGGCTTGATGCAACCAGCTACGAGTTGACTGAAATCGTCCGCCAGAAAGCTGAAAGCGCGGTAATCCGCAATGTCATGCCCCTGCGCGAAGGCGTCACCAGTGGACGCTTCAGCAGCCTGACTTTCTCTTTTGACGATGACGTCATCCAACTGCCCAAGGACAGTGTCACCCCTCTCTATATGAAGATCCGCGAAGGGCGCGGCCCCCAGGCGCCGATCATCGTTACCCACTCGAATACCGAAGCCGCCAGTTTCAACCGCGCGATCCGGGCAGTACTGTTTCCGGGCAAGGCGACAGTGGCGGCCGGTGACAGCGTGATCGTTGCGGCCAATGGCTTTTGCGGTCCTCATTACGTCGCCAATGGTGAAATCCTGCAGATCGACGCGGCTGAAGCGACGGTCGAGCGACGGTCTGTGCAGTTGCTTCAGAAGATCGGCAATAGCGACGTATCGGAACCCATTAATGTCGCGCTGAATTTTCGAGACGTCATGGTTGCGCTGCCGCAATCGGAAGGTGACGATCTCATCCTGAAGGCAAAGATACTCGACGATTTTCTGCACGGCGACGATGCTAGCTTGGCATCTGCGCAGCAGCGCGCCTTCTACGTCGATTTCCTCAAGCGCCACAAGCATATCGACCGGAACAAAGATCGTGATGCATTCCAGTTGGCCCTGCGTTCGGATCCGTATTTCAACGCTCTTCGCCTCAGGTTTGGCTATGCCATTACCTGCCACAAAGCGCAGGGCGGCGAGTGGAGCCATGTGATCGTCAGTTGCGCAACCCGGCAGAACCCGCGGTCATCGGACTATTTTCGCTGGCTCTACACGGCCCTGACCCGGACCAGCAGCAAGCTGTATCTTGTCGATCCGCCGGAGATCAGGCTGAAAGCGGCGGGAACCGGATGGGTTACGCCGTCTACCACAGAACCCGGCCCACAAAGCTCGGAGACCGGCCCTCCCGACCAGCGAACGATGGCCCATGAACCAGATGGAGGGGCCCCGGCCCCGGCTTTGTCGCCGCAATCCCTGTTCCGCACCTGGCTTCAAACGGAAATCCGCAACAGGCTGGCCGACACTGGGGTCGAGATCGAGGACGTCGCTCACCACCAGTATCGAGAGGCGTATTTCTTCAAGCGAGGTGCTGACGCTGTTCGGATCGACATTGGCTACAAGGGAAACTGGAGTGTCTCTAGCGTGACCTGCCCGAGGCCTGATGGCTTCGCGGAGGAAATCATAGCTCGCATCGCTGGATTGTCGGGCCAGAAACCAGGAACCAGCAGTTCGAGCTCGGCCAGCGTGGGCGCGCCTGACCGCCCGTTCCTGCGGGATTTCCATGACCGGTTGATTGCTGCGCTGTCGAAGAAGGGTATCACGGTCGCCAACTTCAAGGAGCAGCAATGGAGCCAGCGCTACGTTCTTGCGCGCGGCCCGGATTCGGTGACAGTCGACATCTTCTACAATGGCAGGAACCAGCTGACACGGTTCATGCCAATCAATCCAGCTCCTAACCCGACAGCATCACTCGTTGACCTGCAGGATGACGTGAGAACAGTTATCACTGTTGAGGTTCACCCATGAGGTTCACCATTGCAACTCGGAGGGTAAATCGCTCAGGTGCCGCTTGGAACCATCGCTCCAAAGAGGTCACCGAACTTAGGAAAGGTGGCCAGCTTGCTGCTGCACATGCTCTCTCACTGGAGCGCATCGCTGATTCCGAGGCCGATGACTACGACCGCGCCGCCTATGCATGGTGTTTGATTGCGCTCGTGAAACAACATTCAGCCGATGGTAATCACAAGGCGCTGTCCGACTATCTGGACCAGTTGCGGTGCTTCGAAGTCCCGGCCTCAGACGCAATGCTGGCGGAGCATCGCGCGAAGGCTCTGGACCTCGCGGACCCCGACCGCCGTGCCATGCAGTCAGCTCGCATTCTGAGCAAGCAGGGAAAGCACGAGGAGGCCGCAAGGATCTACGCCGACCTTGATGCGAACGGAAAGCTGGCACCAGAGGATCGGAAGGCGTGGGGGTGGGAACTCTACCGCCTAATCAAAGTCGAACTCGAACAGACGCAGGACGAGAAACTGTCTCCGCCAGTTGTTCAGCGCGTGAAGAGGAACCTGAACACCTATCTGAAGCTAGCGATTGGCGGCCCCGACCTTCTGCACAGCCTCATGCTGCAGCAAGCGTTGCGCCTGACAAAGGGCGAACAGCTCAAGCTTCTTCCTTTTCTTCGCCTCTGGAACCCGGATCAGTTCAACGACGAGGACTTCGACCGGCAGACGGGAAAGGACGGAAAGACCTACCCGTCCCTCGTCGAGCAGGTGATCCAGGCCGCGTCGGCCGAGGCAGCCCAGAGCGATTGCGTGGATGACTGCCAATTCATTTTGCCGCATGTGCAGGCCGCGATGAAACGCTTCCCGGATAACATCTGGCTCAAGTTCAATCTCACGAAACTACTGCGGGGTATTGGGCGTATTGATGAAGCGCTCAAGCTGGCCGTCGAATTTGCGCGCGAGAAGGCTTCTGAGTATTGGGCTTGGGAACTGATCGGTGACCTGGTGCCAAACGATATCGATCTGCGGCGCTCGTGCTATGCCAAGGCCCTGAGCTGTTCACAGGACGATAACTTCGTAGGGAAGGTCCGCCTCAAGTTCGCCGCTCTGTTGGAAGAAAGCCACCCTGCCGAAGCCCGCTTCGAGGCAGAGCGAATGATTGCACACCGCGCCCGCGCCGGATACGCGATACCCCGCGAAGCACAGAGTCTTGTTGAAAGACTTTCTGCGGTGACGCCAAACACGACTGATCGCGCCTTCTATGGCAGCCTGAGCGATGCGGCGGAAGCTTTGCTTTTCTCACACCTCCCGTGGACCGATGCGTGCCTCGGGGACGTTTTCACGATCGAGGGGCGAGATGGTCAGAAGCCTCGAAGGCGCCGCAGAATCTATGTGAAGGGGAATCCGTTCGCACTCGAGCTGAACCTGCCCGACAGCCATCCGGACATCCGCAGGTTGGCCGAAGGAACGCCGATCAAGTTGCAATTTGAGACATCAAAGGCCGAGCCAAAGCGCACAATAATTCACCGGATCAGCCGCCGGGAAGACGGCACACCCATGGACATCATGCCCTTTCGAGTTGGTGTCATCGACCACATCAACCATGGAAAATCTCTGCTTCACGTCATCGTGGCACGCGGCGTGGATGGAACTTGCCCAATCTCACTTTGCCCGGGGCAGGTGGAGATTGGAACCACCGTCGCAGTTCGTCTTTCCCAGCACCATTCGAAGAACGGCCTTCGCACGCGTATTCTCGAAATTGAACCCACCGAACAATCACCTTCTCCTGATGTCTGTCGCCCATTCCGCGAGACAACGAACGTGACGCCGAGCGGGCTGGGGTTCACACTTGGAGATATCTTCATTCCTCCTCACATGATCACTGCTGAAGGGGTACAGGCGGGCGATCTTGTGGAAGGCGTGGCTGTTGCAAGTTTCGATAAGAAGCGTGGGAAATGGGGAATGAAGGCGATCCAGGCGAAAGTTGTCGCACGAAATCACTTCGACTTTGGAGGTGAAAACGATGACTGGGAATAGCCGTCGCAAAGCACAGAACTAGAGCAATTCTCTCTATGCTTATCTTCCCAATCGCTTCGCCCTCTCGGCCATCCTGGCCACCTGCGCGCTCGCCGTCGCCGCGGCGCTCTTTACCGCAGCAGGAGCGTGTACAGTTCCACGTCCAATCGCCTCACCCGTCGTGAGCGCCCCTATCCGCGCCCTGCCCTGGACACCAGATGTGTTAGCCAGCCCTCGCAGTACCCCTGCGGACCCGCTGACGATCGCCGGTGCCGCCGCCACCATTAGGTTTCCTGAGATGCCGCGAACGATCAGGGGTGTTGCTGCTACAAATCCTTTGGCCAGGAAAACCATGACGAAGAACGGCACGAGCGATCCGATGTTGGTTGCCGAATTCGGATCACCGAGCTGCGCGAGAAGCGAATTCGCCATGCCGACGACGGTAGAGAACATTGCTGCGATTACGATGGGGTAGAAGGCATAGCTGACTGTCGTCGAGACCCATCTGTGGAAGAAATCCTTGGTCGCGTCGAAGAGCGACAGTGCGATCATGATCGGAGCGAGGCCAAGCATGAGTGTCAGCATCATCTTGGCGAAGATGAGTACGATGCCGGTCATGAAGCCGAGAAGGCTGAGGAGCACCAGGCCAATGCCGCCGAGGATCGCTCCGGTCATCCAGTTGAGGTTGTTGCCGATAGCGCTAAGGTATTGGCTGAACTCTGTAATCAGTCGGTCGAATTCGGCTGCGAAATAGGTAGCGCCCGCCCCTCCGCCCCCGACCGAGGAAATCAGGGCTCCAGCGACATAGTCGAGCCCACCAATGACTGCATTTGCGACCGCGTTGAAGTTGGCCCAGTTGAAGGCGAAGAGCCCTATCAGCATCAGCTTGATCAGGTACCAGAAGAAACTTGCCCCATCCATGCTGCGGAACTGGAATGCCATGTTGATGCAGACGCCGATCAGCGAAAGCGTGGCCATCAGCAGGATGATCGTGCCGGTATTGCTCGCCACGGCCCCGAACTGGGACTCGGCCGCATCGGCGAGGAAGCCGTCGGCGGTTCCAACCATCCAGCTGACGATGCTCATTACCAGTTGCCTTGCGCTTCGCAGATATCCTGGACGGCGCGGGCGATCTGGTTCTGTTCGTTGCGGAGGGCCAATTGGGCTTGAGTGTGCTCCGCTTGGGTGTTGCTCGCGAACTGTTCCTCGTACTCGGTCGAAGCGGCATCCCAAGACGGGAAGCGCACATCACAGCCGCAATCGCCACTTTCGTTGATCGTCTCCCATGACCGCAACTCGTAGAGACGCATCAACGTCAGCGCCTTGTAGGCTTCCCGCGGATTGATTTCGTCCATCCAGGTCGGGCGCGCCGGACGATCGTTGCAAATCCGGTACTTTTGCGGCGACATATCGACTGTGAGATCGTTTGAGACCTGAGGCGAAGTCTGCGCCACAAGGGGGCCCGCCAAGGCGGCAAGCATGAGTGCGAGAATTGGTTTTCGCATCTTGGGGGGGTTCCTTTTTTACTCAGCGGCAACGGAGGGGCTCTTGTTGCCTCTGCCGTCGACCGTGTCGAGGTTCAAATCTGTGGTTTGACCCGGGAGAAAGAACTCGGTGATCCCGCGCGCGCCTTCATGGCGGCCTGCCTGAATGATCACGTCGATCGAGCCCTCGATGTAATCGATCATGTCGGCATAGGTCATCGGCACATCGGTTTTCAGGGCGGCGATGGCGAGGCGGCGAACAGCAAGTTGTGGGGTCTCGGCATGGAGCGTAGTCAGCGATCCACCGTGGCCGGTGTTGATTGCCTCGAGAAACGTCATCGCCTCGCGGCCCCGGACCTCGCCCAGCACGATCCGGTCGGGTCGCATCCGCAGGGTCGAGGCCAGAAGCACATCGGCGCTGCGGGCGTCCGCGTCCCGGTCCGCGATCAACGTTACGGCATTCGGCTGCTCGGGACGCAGCTCGGCTGCCTCCTCGATGGTGATGATCCGCTCCTCGGACGGGATCAGCGAGAGGATCTTGCGCGCCGCGACGGTCTTGCCGGTCGATGTGCCGCCCGAGACGATCATGTTGAGCTTGTTCTCAACGCAGAACCGCAGGGCTGCGTCGATATCGCCGGAGGCCACCACATCGCGCAGGGCGGCGTTGCGTTCGCGGCGCAGGCCTTCGAGGCTGCGTTCCTTTCCGTAGAGGAAGCTAAGCTTGATAGCCTCCAGCGGCAGCGAGGAGAAGAACCGCAGCGAGATGGAAAAACCACCCTCGACGGCCGGCGGCTGGATGACCTGCGCCCGGATCGGCCGGTCGCGATAGAGGATCGAGACCGAGACGATGGGTTTCTTGGTGCTGAGCGTCGTCGAGGCGGCCGAGGCTATCTGGTTGCCGAGGTCCTTGATCTCGGTCTGGGTGAGCGGCGTGCCGAGGCCCCGCATGAAGTGATCGCCCCGGAACTCGCCCCAGACCTGCCCGTCGGGGTTGATGCAGATCTCGATCGTGTCGTCCCGCTGCACGGGCGCGCCCAGCCGGTCGAGAGAGGCTTCGAGATAGCTCGCTGCCATGTCAGAAAATCTCCAGGTCGCGGTCGACCATGACCGTGATCCGGGTGCCCTGATCGACGTGGATCACGGGCCGGATCGCGAGATAGTCCTGCATGACGCTTTGGGTGCTGTCGCGCAGGTCCGTGCCCACATCGCTTGCGATATCGGCTGCTGCCTCATCCTCGATCTGACCGGCAGCGGCCGCGGGCAAGGCCCCGATCAGCGAGATCAGCGCGGCGGAGCCGAAGCGCTGTGCAAAACGAGTATCGACGAAACCGGTGGTGCCTGTGCGACCAAGCTCATCCCCGCCGAAGGCGCTGATTTCCACGGTCTGGTTGTCGGGCAGGATGACGCGGTCCCAGGCCACCATCACCCGCGATTGCGCGAGCGCCACATCGGAGCGATAGCGCCCCACAAGGCGCGCGCCGCGCGGGATCAGGACGCGCGTGCCGTCGAAGGAATGAACGTCTTCGGAGACGATGGCGCGGATGGCACCAGGCAGCGTGCTGTCGAGCGCCGTCTCGGTCACGGCCTGGATCATCGTGCCTTGCACGACGGTGTTGCCGGGGTTCACGATGACTTCGGCCCGTGTCACCTGCGCAGGTTGTGCGCCCGAACGAACAAAGGCTTCATCTGCATTCAGGCGTGCGGCTTCCAGCGTGTTCTCCCTATCCGCACCCGCGCCCATCCCGGAGAAGGCGATCATAGGAGACGCGATACGCTCTGCGCGGGCCTCAGCTTCAGCAGCGCGCCGCCTTTCGAGTTCGGCCAGCCGCAATTCTTCTTCACTTGGTCCCAATGAGGTCGGCTCTGGTGGTGCAAGCCGTGCAAGTTCCAAGTCCATGCGGAGCTGATCCAATTCGCGATCCCGCTCGGTCAGTTGCCGCTCGAGGGCACGCTGAGCCTCGGCGGATGCTTCCTGTAAGGTGGCAATTTGCGCCGTCAGGTCCGCAATAGCTTGCTCCGCCCCGCTGTCCGCGGCCTCGGCCGGTCTTGCGCGCAGGTCCTCGAGTTCCGCTCTTAATGTCGCAAGACTTTCCATCAGCGCGAGTTCCGACTCGCTCGGACCTGTGTCCGCAGGCGGGGCTTGGCTGGGCTCCGGGGCAGAAATCGGCGCCAGATCTCCGAATCCGGGGCCGTTGCTCTGAAACTCTTCCGGCGCGGCGGTCGCCATTGGTGTTTCTGCCGACGGCTGCAGGGCGGCCCACGCCAGACCACCTGCTGCGGCGATGCCGACGACTCCAAGGATCGCGGCAAGCGGCGCAGGCCGCTTGTTGGCCTTCGCTTTGCCCGTCGAACCTTCGAGAGCCGCGAGGCGCGCGGCGAGGTCTTCCGTACCTTCGGTCATGATGTGGCCTGTCCTGCGTCCTGGACGCAAACCACCTCTTCGCCAAGGCGAAGGACCCATTGTCGGTTGACGCCGGACACGCGGATGACGCCGTCACTCAAGGCTTGGCTGTTCACCGCGCGTTCCCTGCCGTTCGAATATCGGAAGATGGCGGGCACCGGCGCATTCCGTGCGAACCGGAAATACGTGAAGGTACCATCATCCCAGATGGCCGTCGGCGTGAACTCTTCTCGGGCGCTGACCGCATAGTTCGCATTCGGCGCATCGGCCGCAACCGCCCTGGTGGGTTGCACGCGGTTTTCAGGATAGCGGAACTGAACGACATAATGCGGCGTCTCCCGGGCTTCGACGACATGGAAGTAGTAGGAGCGACGGTTGGTGTAGACGGTGATGTTGGTGGCGACGCCAGATGCTGTTGGCTTGATGGCGAAGGCACGGCCACCCGGGACACCGTCGAATTGAAACCCGACCGTATCGCCGGCGATGATCGAGCGGATGGTTTCACCCTCACCGAATTCGACTGTGGTGACGCGGGTCAGAGTCGTGACGACACGGTAAACCTGGCCTTCAGTCCAGGTCGCGACGCGCACGCGATTGTCATGAGAACCTGGGCGGGGCGTAGTTTCGGCCAAAGCAGTCGTTCCCGCGAACGCGAGAATACTGGCGGCCAGCAGCGCAGAGATTGGAGTGCGGGTCATTCAGAACGGTCCGATCGGATGGCATACTGGGTGACGGTGAATCCGAAAGGGTTTTGCCAGACATCGTCGATCGCGCGGGTCCGCTCGGGCCGGAATTCGAACATCAACGTGGCAGTGAACGATCCATCCTGTACCCCTTGCGGGCTTGTCAGGCGCTTTCTGAGCCGCACCTGTGCGCGGTTATCGCCAATAAGGGTGATCGATGCGATCTCAACGGCCATCTCGGCCGCAGCCCCGTAACGCGTCGGAGGATAGCTGTCCTGCCCCGATGTCCACATCGCGCGCATGTTGGCCTCGGCCGATCCGGAAGACTGTGCGAGGACACGGCGGACACGAAGATCGTTGTCGAGCTGATTGTAGGTCTCGCGGTCGAGAATGTAGCGGTAGATTTGCGCTTCGATCACGGCAGGCCGTTCGGCGAGCGACACGGTTTCAACCGTGGCATTGGGGAGCGCCATCCCGGTCGCGGGATCGTAGGGCACAACCACGGGAGGCGGCGTCTCGACCATCAGCGCGACAGCCGCAGCCGTCAAACAGCCGAATACACCAAAACCTGCCCCGGAAAGGCCGATCACCCGCCAAAGCTGTTCCCGGCGCAGGGCACCGTAGACAAGTTCCTCTTCCACGAGTTCACGCGTACTCATCACGCCTGCCCCATTCATGGCTCAAGATCCGGCAAAGTGAAGTCCATGTAGCGGCGTTCTTCGGCGACGGTGGCGGCGTCAACCACGCCTGCATTGCCAGCGCCTAACGTTTGGATCGCTTCCAGCTCCCACATCCGGGTCATGGCGATGGCGAGTTCCGCCGTGACACGTGTGTTGTGATCGATCGAGGCTTTGGGATCCTCCATGTCCGGGATCATCTCGACCAGACGTTCCACCCGTTCGAGAGACTGTTCCGCTTCTGCGTGGCTGTTCTGCGCCGCCGCCGACATCACAGCACCTGTGGTTGCCCGCGTGGCCACGCCTTCAGCGCCCGGATTGCCGCTGGTGGCGATTTCGCGGAGAGAATCCTCGTCGAACCCGGCACTTGTCAGCGCCTGTTCCATCTGCGTGCGCATGGGCCCGGCATTGGGCCCGATGAGAGCGCTCCAATCGCCCGCCTGGATGCCTCGGATCAGGCCGGGGATGTCTTCGAAGTTGGCCTCAAGCAAGGTGTCGAGGTCCCCGCCCATGGCAAGTCCGAGGATGCTGCGCGGCCCGGTGAGCGAGGCATACATCTCGTTCAGCTGATCGAGTTGGCTTTGCAGCATGTCCAGTTGCTCCAACGCATTGTCCAGAAGATCCGTCTGGATCCCGAAATCCTGCAGCATCTGTTGAAGCTGGCGGATTTCCTGGGCAATGTTCTGAGTGTCCACCGTGGGCACACCCTGTGCCGCGACAGGTTCGGTGACATTGAGGGCAAGCGCGAGAGCGATGCTACCGGCGAAAAGGGAACGGGGCAGGCGCAGGTTCAACGCAAATCCTCCTGACTGAAATCCATGTATTGCCGCTCGGCAGCTTGCGCTGCCGCCAAGGCGATCTGCTCGGCGCTGAGTGGCTCGGTTCGGGCGGCCTTGATCCGGGTCCGGGTTGCGATCAGCCGAGCCAGTTCGGCCCGGGCATAGGTGTTGAGCGCGATGGCCTCGTGGAGATCCTCGGTCTCACCAATACGGGTGATGATGTCCTGAACCCGCAGTGCGGCGGCACGGACCGAGACCAGCGAATAGTCGCCATAGACCCCTGCGCCGTGGGCCGAGAGGCTGAAACTCGCGTTGGCGAGGAGCACAGGGTCGATGGTGCCGAGCGCATCGATGCCGCCCACGGCCGCGAGGTAGCTGTTGTACTGCTGCGGGATCACCACGACATAGTGCTGGGTTTCCGCGAAAGGCGGCACACCGCCATAATCCTGCACATTGCCAGGACCGGCGTTATAGGCGGCGAGCGCATGGATAATGTTGCCATCGAACATGTTCAGCATTTGTGCGAGGTATCGCGCACCGCCGGTGACCTGCAGATAGGGATCGTCGTAATAGGCCGGGTAGATCCCGAGATCGCCCGCGGTACCGGGCATGATCTGGGTAAGTCCGAAGGCCCCCGCGGGTGAGCGTGCCCCGATCTGGAAACGGCTTTCCTGCCAGATCAGCGCCTGCAAGAGACAGCGCCATTGCACGAGCGAAAGACCTGCGCGGCCGACCCCGGACAGACTATGGGTGTCGCTTGCTGCGCGGATGATCAGCTCCTCGATCCCCTCCCTGGCATCGCCGAACATCCGCGCTGCCGCTGGATTGGTGTCCTCGGGCGCATAAAGACTGGCGGCCGCGCTTTCGACGTCGTCTACCGCCCCCTGCCCCGCCTCGAGCCCCGCCACGGTTCCGGCCACGTCTCCAGCGCCAAGCGACATGGCATCCATCAGCCCTTCGAGGGAGGCGAGTTGCTGGCGCTCGATTTCGGCCAGTTCCTCCTCGCGGCTTAGCCGGACCTGCTGCAGTGCCAGGTCCCGATCGGTCTGCTCAAGGATGGCCTGCCGCTCTGCGAAGAGGCGCAGATCGAAGCTCGGCACGCCTTGGGCGACCGCTGGCTCCGCCGTGGGACCTGCCAGTGCAAAGCCGATCATCGAGAGAGGAAGCCAGGTCCGCATTGGCTCAGCCGCCCGCCCCCAAGAGGACGAAATCGCAGGCCGTGTCGCGGCGCGTAACCTCCGCCCCCATGGTCGAGATCGTGGCGGTGGCGGTTCCTGCCTGCGCAGGAGCCTCGCGAAAATTGAAGCAGTTGGCTTGCGGGGGGTTATGCTGCGCACAGGCTGTCATGGTCAGGCCGAGCCCGAGCAGCACGACGCTGCGAATGATGGTACGGGTCATGTCACTCTCCAGAAATCAGGACGTTCGCGATAATCGGCGCCGACAAGCGCTTCGCCCTTCTCCATTCCCCCAAGGATCGTCACGAGCGGGCCGAGCGCGCTGAGGTCGGCATCGATCACGACAGAACCACGGTCGTCGCGTACAAGCGCGAGCCGCGAGGCCGAGCCGACGCCCAGAAGCACGTCGAGCTCTTTCTCGGTCAGGCCGAGCATCGCGTAGTCAGCGGCGGAAGCACGAATGTTGGGCAAGAGCACCTGCGTCGGCACCGCTTCCACGATGGCCTTGCCGGTGCGCGTGCGCTCGAGCTGGCTGGCATATTGCGTCATCATCACGACGACGGCGTTCTGCTTGCGGGCGGTCACCAGCCAGTTGCTGAGTCGCTCCGCAAAGTAGGCGTTGTCGAGGGCTTTCCATGCCTCGTCGATGACGATGATGGTGGGCTTGCGGTCCTCGATCACCCGCTCGACCCGGCGGAAGAGGTAGGACAGGACCGCCATGCGTTCCCGCTCGCTCTCGGAATCGAGGATGCCGGTGAGGTCAAAGCCCGCGACGTCTCCATCGATGCTGAAACTGTCCTCGGCATTGGCCCCGAAGATCCAGCCGTAGCGACCCTCGGCCGTCCATTCCTGCATACGCTCGAAGAGATCGCCCTCGTCATCGGTCGAGACCAGCAGCGAGGCGAAATCCGACCAGTTACGTAGGCCCGCATGTCCTGCGCTGGCGTTCTGGCGCACGACTTCCTGCAGTCGGATGGTCTGAACCGGGATCAGCGGTCGATCGCGCCGCTCCAAGAGGCTCGCGAGCCAATCAGCAAGCCATGCCTGGCCCCGCACGTCGATCTCGGTCTGGAGCGGATTGAGGCCCGTGGGGCGCCCCGCCCGCACGGTCGAATAGCTGCCGCCGAGCGCGCGGACGGCCATCTCCATCCCCGCGCGATAGTCGAATACGAAGACCCGCGCACCTGCCCGCCGTGCCATGGTCATCAGGAAAGCCGCCAGGACGGATTTGCCGGAGCCGGGACGGCCGAGGATCAGCGTGTGGCCTCCCGTGGGCTCGCGATCCGGCGCGCCCTGTTCGTGGAAGTTGAAGCGAAAACCGCTGCGCTCGGGTGTGGGAAAGAGCGTGATCGGAACGCCCCAAGGGACTTCCCGCCCGGTTTTGCCGAGCGGTGTGCGGTGGAAGGTGGCGAGATCGGCGAAGTTGTGGTTCGTGATCGCGGCCTTGCGGCTGCGCGCCCCGGTATTCCCCGGATGCTGCGCCATGAAATGCGCCCGCGCCCCGAAGGCCTCCGAGATCAGGTTGATCCCGGAAGTGGCGGAGATGTTGCGGATTTCGGCCGCGATGTCGTCAAGCGCCGTCTGGGTGCGGGCATAGACGGCCACGGTCATGTGGTGCTCGCCGAAGATCAGGCGTTTGGATTCCAGATCGTCTTGGGCGAGTTCCAACTCTTGCGCGAGGCTGACAGCCCCGTCATTGGCGGCTTGCATCAGGCGCAGCTGCCGCTTGATGCGACCCGCCATGATGTTGGCGTTGATCGGCACGAAGGAATGCGTGACCACCATGTCGACGGGCAGGTTCAGCTCGTCGAGCATCAGGCTGTCGGTCTTGGCGGGATAGTTCTTCACCGCGAAGATCGCGCCGAGCTTGTCGCCGACGGCGCCGTCGGAGAGCGCGATGGTCGTGCCGCGGAAGGTGACGCGGGTATTGGCCACGTCCTCGGCAATCACGCCGAGGCGCGACCGCGGGAACAGCGGATGTTCTTCGCCCGTGTTGAGCGAGCCGAGGAAGCCCAGAAGCTCGCCGGTGCTGGCGGCAAGCAGCCGGGGCTTCAACTCGTTGAGCGACGACAGGAGAAACCCCACGACCTCGTCGAGCTTGCGCAAGCGCCGTGTCGTGTCCGCTGCATATCGCGCACGCGACGCCCCCAGACCGAAGGGCAAGCGGCTGCCGGTCTCGGGACGTTTCAGCACCGTCAGGGTCAGTGTCTTGTCACGCAGGCCGGCCTGACCCAGATGCGCGCGCCAGCGTTGATCGACGGCAGCCGCAAACCCCTCGCCCGGAACGGGCGGCAGGGTCACATCGACCGCTTTCGAGACCTTGTGCAGGTAGAAGGAGAACTCCGTCCCCACCTGCGCGACGATCCCGGCGAGAAGCCCGCCGATCCGGTCGAGATGCGCATCCTCGCTCGTGGTGCTGTTCACCCCTTCGAGACGGATACACTGCATCAGCTCGTTGCCGCGCGTCCGGATCGTCCGGTCGGTGACAAGGCTGACATAAGGCAGCATCAACGAGAGCCGCTTCTCGCCCTTGACCCATGCGGGCAGCGCGGTGAGCGGATCGAGACCTTCCGCGACGTCATCGGCCAGTCCATCACGGGGCATAGCTGTCGCCTCCGTGAAGCTTGCGGTTCGCCGTGGGCGGGGTTTCTTGCAAGGTGATCACCAGGACGTCGAGGAAGTTCGGATCCCAGTCCGCGGCCTTCCAGAGCGCCGGCCAGGCCAGCCCCGCAAAGACGGCCACTACCCAGCTCTGCACCCAGAGGAACAGGAGCGTCGAGCCGAAGAGCCAGACCATTGCGTACATGATCGGCAAGCCCATCAGCTTGGGTGGCCTGAGAAGGCCGATGAACACGCGGGACTGGTCAGCCATGGATGGAGCTCAGGTGGTCCAGATGGCGGCGACGATGGTGGGTGCTGCGGCGATGCCCGCGATTGCAACCACGACCCACAGCGCCTGACGGAAGTCGAGGATGCCAAAGAGCCAGGAAAGGAACACCCCGATCAGCGCAAGCGTTCCGATCACGATCCCCAAGGGACCGGTGATCGCATCGACAATGCCTTGAAGCAGGGTCTGCACCGGCGAGAGGTCAATGCTCTGCGCAAGCGCTGGACTTGCCAGCACGATAAGGGCTATCGCGCCGAGCGCGACGATCGAAGGTCTCGATGTCATGAAAGATCTCCTCTGAGCCGCTCAAACACGGCAGTCACACGGGCCACATGCCCTTGGGTTTCTCGAAAGGGGGGGGATGCCGCCGTGGCGTGTGACCGCCTCAGGGCCAGCGTTGTACGCCGCAAGGGCCAGAGAGCCCTCGCCGAACTGGTCGAGCATCATCAGCAAGTAGCGGGCTGATCCGTCGAGGTTCTGCGCAATGCCATGTGGGTCCACGCCGAGATCGCGGGCGGTATCCGGCATAAGCTGGCCAAGGCCTATGGCACCGACAGGGCTACGTGCAGCCGGATTGTATGCGCTCTCGACTTCGATATTGGCCCGGTAAAGGAGCGCCCAATCAGTGACTGAAAGCCCTGCGCGACGCAGCGCATCATGCCCGGCATACCGCAGAGCCGTGGTCTCGATCGCATGGAGGATTTCTGGGGTGGCGCGGGCGGCGGATCGAGCCGGGATCGCTGTCTCGCTCGTTGCGTCAGGAACGCGAGGTTCTGCGAAGAGAAAAAGGCGCCCGTTTGCCTCTTGAGAAGAGGAAATCAATTGGCCGTCTGGGCCAACCGAAAAGATGAAACCGTCGGCCAGGGCCGGGGGCGCGGAACAAACGCCTGTACCCAAAGCAACGACGAGCGCAGTCGCGCGGTCAGCTGCCTTTGACCGGAGGCGCGGCGTGGCGCTCGCGGCCACCTTCTTCAAGTGGGATGCTAGCGGTCGTACAGCCCATGTCGGCCAGGAAACTGACAAGGCCAACGATGGTTTTGAAGTCGCGGAGCTTGAGGACGCTTCGGCTGGTGACGAGCATCTTATCGTCACGCCCATCAGCGGCGACGGCGCGGATGACCCACGAGCCGTACCAGCTGTTATGGCGCTTCTCTGCTCTCTCCTTGCAGACCACCTCAATGAGGTAGCCCTCGGCGAGCAAGCCGCGCAGTCCGTCTTCTGTAACCACATTCGGGGCTTCTTCTATCATGGCCTTCCCTTGGGTCCTTGTTCTGCCTGGGTGCAGTATCAGGCCCACGGGGTCGCAACACCGTGAGCGATACAAAACAACATTAATGATAGCAAGACAATAATAACGTGTTGACGAAGTTCGCCTTGCTCCGATAACGGTGATAGCCGACAGAATGATAATCTTAAAGGCGGCAAAGGAGTTTTGCCCTGCGCTTGTTTATTGCGCGCAACGCACTGTTGCTGTTCGCGTTCCTGCTTGGAAGCATGCCGATAGCCGCGGCAGCAGATTGCGTACCTCCCGAACGACCGTTCTTGCCTCAGTCTCGGGAAGACATTCGAGAATATGCCGATCTGCTGCGTTCCGATTTCGAGGGCTACATCGCCGACATCCAGGACTACTTCCGCTGTCTTGATGCCGAGCGCCAACGAGCGTTTCAGGAGGCGCGCGAGGTCAGTGAGGACTATGGAAGGTTGGTCGAGCTATTGGATTGAGGAAACGCATGGCTTAGCCGCCGTCGAGATCCTCGTAGTAGACGAGCGCGGGCATGTTGCGGCGCTGGTGCACGATGCGCAGGATGACTGCCGCGCCATCCGCCGCATCGAGCCGCTTGTAGAAGATAACGTGACGCTGGCAGTTGACGGATCGCATCCCCGGGACGAAGAGATTCCTGTCCCGACCCCGGTCGGGATCCCCGGTGATTTGCTCGAAGGCGGTGACCAACTGGCGGTAATAGACGAGCCATTGGTCCCTACCCCAGGTCTCGACGGTGTAGGCACGGATCTCTTCAAGGTCGGCCCTGGCCCGACCGGAAAGCCGAATAGTCATGTGGGTCAGCGATCAAACGCATCCGGTTCGAAGGCATGAGCATCGAACTCGGCGAAATCCCCATTTTCCGCCACGGAGGCTGCTTCCTCTAGGTCGGCCTTGAGGGAATAGAACTGCCGGGCGCCATCCTTCTCCATCAGCATCCTTACGCCGGCCCGCACGACTTCGCTCAGATTGGCGTAGGCGCCGGACTCGATCTGCGCCTGCACATATTTCTGCATCGGCTCGGTCAGGTGGATGTTTGGCATCAGACTCTCCTATCCATGCTCAATCATAGCAGATACTGACATAAATATTCAACCTCATGCTCGATCCCACTTAGGCCCCAAAATAGGCTCGCTGCCCCCTTCCGTCCTTCTGCCCCGGAGTCCAGCCGGAGAACCGGGCTCGACAGTTTTCCGACACTGCCCTTCCCGGGACCATGGGCGCTGCGACACGCCGTTTGACGGGCTCATCCGGTTTGTTCTTCCGTGACCGCTTACATGGCCGCATTGGAACGCTTCATTTGCATTTAGTAACAAGTGTTTGTTTGGCAATGGACGTGAAAGGAGGCCGCAATTTTGGCCGCTTTCAAGACACCACAAGAGCCCAAACCGGCGTCAGATCTTGGAAGCCGGTAAGCGACAAAAGCGAACAATCGCATGTCACCATCAATCAAATCTCCTTGCTATCATTAATGTTGTTTCGTATCGCTGCACCATTATAGATGGAGTCGGCATCATGAAGCACGTGATCCACGGCGTGGCAACAGCCACGGCAATAAGCATATCCGGACTAATGGCCTCGTCCGGTCCGGCTCAGGCCTATCAGGTGGACTGTGCAATCCTCCTCTGCCTTGCGGGGGGCTGGCCTGCCTCCGCGCCCTGCGCGCATGCTAGAGCGGTCTTCATTCGGCGGATCACACCATGGCCAATCGAGCCGCCCTTGCAAATTTGGCGGTGTCCGATGGGTGTGTCGTTCAACGATCCCAACCCGATGTCGCCCATGGAACGCCTTTATGAGATCACGTTCCGCGATCCGCCCGAACCGCAGGAATTGACTCCGATACCACTTGTCCGCGTCCAAGCGGATGAACAAGCCGACATCGACATCTCAGGCGACGCCTTTGATTTCGTGCGCAGCATTCGCGTGTATCACATCCAGTACCGCCAGCATGAAAACCGAGATGGTGACTGCAATCGCAGTGATTCCACGCGATTGGGGTCCTACGGCGTGCAAGGCGATTACCGATGGACAAGATCCGACGTGAGCCAAGTGCCGACCGCATCCGGCCTGAGCATCCCGAATGGATGCGGCAGCTACTTCTACCGCTCCGTCTTCGTCGACTGGCGTGATCACGCCGGGAACTATGGTTCTGAAGAAGTTCGCTACTGACAAAATCTGCGCGCGGTTTTGCCGCGCGCGTCCTCACAACCCCGCACGGGAGGCTGTGCAAAACCCCTGAAAAGGAGACGACGCCAGACCGTGAAGCCTGACGCCGTGCTAGAAAACTCCGTGAACAAGAGTTTCCTAGCGCACCGCTAAAACACCTGCAACCAGCAAAGTTGTTTTGCTGGCAAGAATGTTGTTGTCTCACGACATGGCGTCGGATCTCCAAGGAGACCTCGACCATGGAACCTACGACCGGCCTGATCCTGCGACGGATTACGCAGACAAATCTCTCTGTTGCAGCCCACAAGCTTGCCACCCTCATCCTCGACGCCATCGCCTGGAAGGATGGCTACAACGGTTTTTCGCGCGGAACTGCAGCCTTCACCCTCTCGGCCCTGGCGGAGAAGATGGGTGTTTCACGACAATATCTTTCGGTTCTTTTGAGCGAACTTGAGACGTCGGAGTTGCAGCTCGAGCGGGCAAAGCCGAATGGAAAGTTCGCGCCCTGGATATTTCGGTTTTCCGCCTTCGACGAGGAGAGTGAAACCCATGATCTCGTGTCAGGTGAAGGCGACACATCACTATCTAGAGATAATAATAACAAAACTATCTTCTCAGGGCTGATCGATATCACCGCGAGTTCGAACGTTTTTCAGACCAGTTGGGCAGAGCTCATCAAAGCAGCGAAGGCCACGTTGCCCTGCTGGAACATCGACACCCAGGTCATCTGGGATCGCTTCCTCGCCTTCAACCGGTCCCGAGGCAACGGCAGGGTGCCGGCCGGCTTCCTGCTTGGCTTCATGCGCCGATGGCGAAATTCGTCGGGAACTCCAACTCGTCCCGCGGTCAAGCCGCCCGCGAGACCAATAACGGACCCCAAAGAGCGCGAATTGCTGAGACAGATGCAAGCCGCACCAACTGCGAACCGCCAGTTCCACGCGTCCGACTTGTGTCGCTTGATCGGACACGCTGCCTACGAAGCGCGGGTGCTCGATGTGATCCGCAAGTTTGGGTGCCAGAGGTTTTCAGCAACTTTGGCGGTGCACGGAAGAGCGGTGTTGGCAGGGGAAATATCCAGATGATCCGCTGGCGGCAGCACCTGTAGGGAGTAAGAGCCAGCGTACTCGCTCCCGCAATGGATTAGTGCCTATCTCGCTCTGCTATACGGGTGGTCAGGTCCCAGCAGGTATGGGAGGCTGGTTTTTCAAATGTTTAGGGGGGTGTCTGCAAATCGTGTTGGGATGTTGCGGGGCCTCTCGAAGGTAAGCGACGTCTCCGCCCCATTGATGTTCCGCTTGCGGTCGCCCGCTCGGTGGCGCTGTCGACTGGCGTTTGCGGA
>NZ_REEZ01000013.1 GCF_003990445.1 Pararhodobacter zhoushanensis
CATGTCACCCAGCACGGCGTCAACAACGCCGCTGGCATCGCGCAAGGGTCCACCGATCAGGCGATCATCCATCAGGAGGGCTCGGGCCACACCGGCACGATCTCGCAACAGGGCGGCAACAACGCCTATGGCCTCTTCCAGTTCGGCCAAAACACCAACGCCGCCATCGCCCAAAACGGCGGACAAACCGGCCTGACGCTGCAATTCGGCTGGTAAGACGCCAAACATCAGACGATTTATTTTCAACCCTTGAAAGGACTTATCTCATGCCCCGCATTTCTTCGCTCTCGACCCTCGCCCTGATCGCGGTGACCCTGACCGGCTCCATGGCCAGTGCCACCACGATCATCACCACCTCGAATACCACCCCGCTTGCCATGACCGCGATGGAAAGTGACGGGCTGGGCAGTGCCCGCGCCACGATGCGCCATACCCTGCGCCATCGCTCGGCCACTGGCGGCAACGTGACGATCATCAGCAGCACCGAGCCCGTCATCGTGACGCGAAGCGAGGGTCTGTTCTCGGGCTTCTTTGCGTTCTTCAGCCCGTGGTTCGGGGGCTATCACCGCGATGCGCCGACGCGTCATACCGATGTTGAGCCCCTTGTGGCGCATCGTGGTTCGGCCCTGATGCAAGCGGATACGCACGACGATCGCGCCAACAGCCTGATGAGTACGCTCACGCGGCGTCTGTCGCGCTGACCGCAGACTGAGTTGAAAGCGGGGCCCTTCGGGGCCTCACTTTCATTGCAAGAGCAATGATATTGACAGGCGCGCCCGATTCGTGATTGATGCCCTTACCGTTGCATATGCAATGATATGGAGGAACCCTGATGAATGCGCCCGTCCTGAAGATCGACCAGATGCACCACGTCGCCTATCGCTGCCGCGATGCGAAAGAGACGGTGACCTGGTACACCAAGATGCTGAACATGGATTTCGTGCTGGCGATTGCCGAGGATCAGGTGCCCTCAACCCACGAACCTGACCCTTACATGCACATCTTCCTCGATGCCGGGATGGGCAATATTCTCGCCTTCTTCGAATTGCCGACCAAGCCCGAGATGGGCCGTGATCCCAACACGCCCGCCTGGGTTCAGCACATCGCCTTCAAGGTCAAGGACCGCGCGACGCTGGTCGCGTTCAAGGAGCATCTTGAAGGGCAGGGCGTTGCGGTGCTGGGTGTGACCGACCACGCCATTTTCCATTCGATCTATTTCTTCGACCCCAACGGCCACCGGGTCGAGCTTGCTTGCCCCGATCCTGAGGAAGAGGCGATGCTGGCGCGGCTGGATGCGGTCAAATGGGACATGCTGGAGGAATGGTCACGCACCAAACGCGCGCCGCAGCACGCGGCCTGGATGCACGCCAAGGAATTGGGAAAAGAATCGGTCTGACGTCACGCGGTTGTCGCACAGGGCGTGCAGTCTTCAGGTGATTTCAGTACCTAATTGTCTCGGCTCAAAAGGGGAGTAAGCCATGCGCTTGCTCCCCTTCTTTTCTGTGCGCGGCGGTTGTAGCAAGGTCATCGCGTTAGGGGGCAGAGCATGAGACTTTCGCACATCAGTCTGACAGCGCGCGATGCAGGCGGCCTTGCCGCATTTTATCGACGGGTGTTCGGCTGCACCGAGCTGCGGGCGCGGCGGCGTCTGACAGGTGCGGCGGTCTGGTGCGGGAACGGGTTGCCGGGAGTCGCCATCGACTCGCGATGGCTGGGTCTCCCGGGGGCGGAGGGGGTGTTTCTGGAGATTCTGGAATACAGTGAGTCGCCGCTCCGCGACAGGCCTGCTATCAATGCGCCCGGCTATGGCCATCTGTCCTTTGTGGTAGACGATCTTGCGGCGACCATAGCGGCTATGCTTGAGGCGGGCGGGCAGGCGCAGGGCGAGATCGCCGATTTCGGCAGCGCTGAGGCCCCGTTCCTTATCATTTACATGCGCGACCCCGAGGGCAATGTGATCGAGTTGGAACAGCCCGGCTGACCCCTAGTCAGCCACGCGCCACCGCTCTTCCAACACCTCGATCGCCCGCACCCGATCCGCCGTCTTCGGGTGCGAGGCCAGCCAGACCGGAGGCGCGCCGCGCATGCCCGCCAGGCCCTCAAGCCGCGACAGCAGTGCTTTTTGCGGTTCGGTGCCGATGCCTGCCTTGGTTAACAGGGCGGCGGCGTATTCGTCGGCTTCGTATTCATCCTTGCGGCTGAGCCCGGCAGCCAGCATCGACACCAGCGCGTTGGCGATCCAGATGCCGATCCCCGGCAACAGCCGCCCCAGCACAGCCGCCAGCGCCACGCGCACCGCATTCTGGCCCGAGAAGTCGATCATCCGCCGCCGCGTATGCCCCAGCGCGACATGGCCCAACTCATGCGCGATGACCGAGGCCAGTTCTTCGGCGCTGACCTCTCCGGCCCGGTAACGATCCAGAAAACCGCGGGTCAGAAAGATCCGGCCATCAGGGGCGGCAAGGCCGTTAATTGTTGGAATTTCATAGACATGCACGCTGATCTTTTGCAGCCCCAAGGCCCGCGCCATGCGGTCGGTCAGCGTTTTCAGTCCCGCATCGGCCAGCGGGGTCGACTTGCTGTCCAGTTCACGCGCCGTCCGCCAGGCCGAGAAATGCCAGTAGACCAGACCGTAAGCGAGGGCGAGCAAAAGGGGGGCGAGGCGCAGCATCCCTTCGATATGGACGCCCGCGCCGCGCGTGACAAGGTCAAGCAGTCAGCGCCGCCAGATGCGAGGCACAACCGAGCAGCGCGGCATAGTCATCTTCGACCATCGCGACGGGGAAGGATTTCACCAGCGTGGAAAAGCGCCCCATCTCGGTATAGGCAGCGCCCATGCCCAGATCGGCTAGATGCGGCGACATGGCGCGCGCCACGCTGCCGATCAGGAAGATACCGCCGAACGGCAGATGCACCAGCGCCAGTGTCGCCAGCGTCCGGCCCATGATCGACGCATAAAGCGCGCCGGTCTCACGCGCCTGCGGATCTCCGGCAGCGATCGCCGCCGTCAGTTTGTCGCCCGGCACATCCTGTCCGCTGACCCAGCGGTGCAGTGCTTCCAGCCCGCGGCCGCAGAGCACTTCTTCGACCGTGGCGATACCGTGCAGCGCGGCCAGATGCCGCGCCAGCGCCTCTTCGCGCTCGCCGTGGCGGGGCAGGTGGATATGCCCGCATTCCGAGGCCGCCACCTGCGTGCCGCTGCTGAAATGGTAAACCGGTGCCGCGTTGAACCCGGTGCCGGCGCCGACCACCAGTTGCGTGGCCCCGGCAATGGCCGGGCCGGTCGGCAAGAGCTGCCGCACATGGCGCGGGTCCAGCGATCTGAGCGCATGGCCCTGCGCCTGCAGATCGTTCAGAATCGCCACCCGTCGGGTGCCGCCGACCTCGGCCAGATCCTCGGCGGTGATCGTCCAGTCCAGATTGGTCATCTGCGCCACACCGTCGCGCACCGGCCCGGCGACAGCAACGCAGACCCCCGCACAATCGGTGGTCGCCGTCTCACGCAGGTATTGCTGCAAGATCTCGGTCAGTGAGGCCCGCCCCTTGTTGGGAAACTTGCGGATCGAGCCCTGCCGGGGCACCCCGCTATCGGCGAGCGCGACGCGGGTATTGGTGCCGCCGATATCGGCCACCAGATCGGGGGCAGGGGTATAGGGCCAGGATTTAAGCGGTCTGTCGGGCATAGGGCTCTCGTGCTTACCTGACCTTCATAGCGACAAGTGCGGCGCGGCTCCACGCCCTTTCAACACCGCAGCGCGACTCCCTGTCCTCTTGCGCCGGCATGACAGCGGGCGTTCAGTGGATCACCGCCGCAGGAGGCCCATGATGTCCGACGAACCGCGCCCGATCCCGCAGATCAAACCGCGCCACTTTCCGCCGCCACCGCCGTTGGTGCAAAAGGCCCCCGGGCTTTGGCGTCGCACGCCGCCAGCGATTTTCCCGCCGCTGATGGGGCTTCTCGGGCTGGGTCTGGCCTGGCGGGTGATTGCGCTGCAGCCCGGGCTGATGCCGCTGCAGCCGGTGGGCGAGGCTGTCTTGGGCGCGGTGCTGCTGCTGACGCTGTTTTCGCTGGTGGCGTGGCTCTCCAAACCGCTACGCCGCCCGGGCGTGGTGATCGACGAGATCGCCGTCCTGCCGGGCCGCGCCGGGCTCGTCGCCTTGGTGCTGTCGGTGGTTCTGGCGGCCTCGGCGCTTCGGCCCTACGCCCCTGGACTGGCGCTGGGGCTGGCTCTGGGCGGGCTTGTCGCGCTCGCGGCCCTTGGCGCGCTGATCGGCTACAGGCTGCTCACCGGGCCGCAAGAGGGCCGCTCCGTGACCCCAGTCTTCCATCTGACCTATGTCGGCTACATCCTTGCGCCGCAAACGCTGATCCCGCTGGGCTACACCGGGCTTTCCAACGCGATACTCTGGGTCACGATGGTGATCGCGCTGGTGATCTGGCTTGCCAGCCTGCGCCAGTTCCTAACCCGCATTCCGCCCGCGCCGCTACGCCCGCTGATGGCGATCCATGTCTCGCCCGCCGCACTGCTTGCATCGGTCAGTGTCCTGCTTGGCTACCCGCTGCTCGGTGCCGCTTTCGCGCTGCTCGCGCTGGCGCTGCTGGCCAGCCTGGCCGCCTCTGCCCGCTGGGTGCTGGCCTCGGGCTTCTCGCCGATGTGGGGTGCGCTGACCTTCCCGCTGGCCGCCTCCTCGACGGCTGTGATCCTCGCTCTGGGTACGCCCGGCCTGTGGATCGGCGCAGTGCTCCTTCTTGCCGCCACCGCCCTCAACCCCTGGGTTGCCTTCCGCATCTTCAAAAGCTGGGCCAAAGGCGACCTCGCCGCGAAAACCAACGCAGCCACGGCCTGAGGATCATCTGTCTTTAAATATCCACGGGGGGTGTCCAGAGGGGGGAGCGTGCTCCCCCCTCTGGCGAGGGAGCGCGAGGGGCGAGCAGCCCCTCGCACCCCGCTCACCGAAAGTGCTTGGCCAGCTTCAGCCCTTGCCCTTGATAATTCGACGCAATCCCCGCGCCATAGAGCAGGTCAGGCACCTCGGCCATCCGCTCGTAAACCAGCCGTCCGACGATCTGCCCGTGCTCCAGCACGAAAGGCGCTTCGTGGCAGCGCACCTCCAGCACCCCGCGCGCGCCGACACCATTGGCCGAGGCATGGCCGAAGCCGGGATCAAAGAACCCGGCGTAATGCACGCGGAACTCGCCGACCATCGCCAGATAGGGCGCCATTTCAGCGGCATAGCCGGGAGGGATGCAGACCGCCTCGCGGCTCACGAGAATATAGAACGCGCCGGGGTCCAGAATCAGCTGGCCGTTGCCGGCGTGCAGCTCTTCCCAGAAATCCGCCGGGTCATAGGCACCGATCCGGTCCAGATCGATCACCCCGGCATGCGGCTTGGCGCGGTAGCCCAGCAGATCGCCCGAAGCAGGCCGCAGATCGACCGAGAAGCCGAGGCCTTGCGAGATCACCGCCGTGCCCGAGACCAGCGGCACCTCGGCGTTCAGCGCGATCAGTTCGGCGTCAGACAGCACCGCCTGACCCTGCCGCAGGCGCAGCTGGTTGAGCCGCATGCCGGGCCGCACCAGCACCGAGAACGAGCGTGGGCAGATCTCGGCATAGAGCTTGCCGGTATAGCCCTGCGGCACACGGTCGAATTCCACGCCCTCATCGGTGATCACCCGCACCAGCAGGTCCAGCCGTCCGGTCGAGCTTTTGGCGTTGGTGACGGCGCTCAGGCCCGCAGGCAGGGCCAGTTGCTCCATCAGCTCGACGACATAGACGCAGCCCTTTTCCAGCACCATGCCGGTGCCAAGGTCGAATCGGTGCATCTCGAATTCTGCCAGCCGTTCCGCGACCTTGCGGCCCTTACCGGGCAGGAACGAGGCGCGCAGCCGCACGGCCGTTGCCCCCAGACGCAGGTCCAGACTGGCGGGCTGCACCTGTTCGGGCAGCACGGCGGGCGTGGCGTGAATGACGCCTTGCTCGATCAGGGAACGCAATGTCTGTGAGGGGATCACGCCGGGCAGATCGGTCATCTCGCCTCCTGAGTTAAGCAAACGGCCCGCAGCCAAAAAGACTGCGGGCCGTGCATGAAGTGGTCGGGCTGGCGAGATTCGAACTCACGACCTTCCGTCCCCCAGACGGACGCGCTAACCAAGCTGCGCCACAGCCCGACGAGGTGCCTTCTACCGCTTTTCACGCCGGGGGCAAGCGCCAAAATGCGCCATCCGGTGCGAAAGTCGGCCAAGGCGTTCCGACTCACCAGCGACCGGCGCCCGAGGCTTCGGACATACGCTCAAGCAGGCCGTCGATCCGACGGGCGAGCAATTCGGCATGGTCGCGGTTCGGGCCCAGACCATTGCGCGCCAGCGACCGCAGACGACGCGCGATAAGCGCGCGCTCGGACGGCTCCATGATCTCGGCAAGCTCGGCAACCGAGCCTGTGTCGTCGGGCGCGTCAGAGGCCTGCGCACGCGCCGCTACGGGTTCAGGGTGACGATCGTCTACGCCGGGAGCTTCCTCTTCAGGCTGGGCGCCTGCGGGTGCAGCAGTTTCGGCAATTTCCGGCTCATCGCGCGCCACTTCGGGGATCACGCGGTCTGTGTCTTCGATTTGTGCGGGCTCGACCGGGGTTGCGGCGGCGATAAAGGGCAAGACAACGGAAGGTTCAGGATCAAGGTTTGCGGGTGGGTCGAGCGCCGGTTCGGGCTCGGGCCAGCTGCCTGCCGACTCGGCACCCGTATCGGCTTCCTCACCCGGCAGAGTGCCGACAGTGGCGCCGTCCATCTCGCTCGCGGTGTCTTCGAGCGACTCGTCGTAAGAATCGTCTTCCGGGGCCGAGGCAAGACTCGGCAGGGGCATGCCCAGCCCGGCGACATGCTTGACGCCTTGCTCTTGTAGCACGCGCTGTACGCCCCGAATGGTCATGCCCTGATCTTGCAACAGCACCTTGATACCGTTGATCAGCGCAACATCATCGGGCCGGTAGTACCGGCGCCCACCGGCGCGTTTGACCGGTCTGATCTGATAGAATTTGCTTTCCCAGAACCGCAGCACATGGGCCGGGGTTTCAAGGATTTCAGCCACTTCGCTAATGGTGCGAAAGGCCTCGGGCGCCTTTTTCATGCGTTACGCCTTGTTGCGCAGATTCCCGCGCGACACGCGTTCCTTCATCAGATGCGACGGACGGAACGACAGGACACGACGCGGGCTGATGGGCACCTCTTCGCCGGTCTTGGGATTGCGGCCCAGTCGCTCGGACTTGGCGCGCACGCTGAAGGTTCCGAAAGAGGAAATCTTGACCTGTTCGCCCTCAACCAGGGCGTCGGACATGTATTGAATCACGGATTCGACAAGCGCCGCAGATTCGTTCCGCGAGAGACCAACCTCCCGGAAAACGGCTTCGCTCAGATCCATCCGCGTCAGAGTCTTCTCGCTCATGTCAAACTCCCACTGTTCACACGCCGTGTGTCAGAAGATGCGGCAAGGAAATTCTGCTGTCAACACCGGGGTTTGCGCTGCGTTGTTTGCATGGGCTGCGAAGGTCAGCCCATAGGCGCTTACCAGCGCAAAACAACCGAGCCCCACGCCAGCCCGCCGCCAATGGCTTCGGTCACGATCAGGTCGCCCTGTTTGAGCTTGCCCTGATCTGCGCCGACTGACAGCGCCAGCGGGATCGAGGCCGCCGATGTATTGCCGTGGTCCTGAACGGTGACGATGACATTGTCCATCGACAGGCCCATCTTCTTGGCTGTGCCCTGAATGATGCGGATATTGGCCTGATGCGGCACGATCCAGTCCACCTGAGCCGAGGTGAGACCAGCGCGTTCCAGCGCGGTTTCCGCCGTCGAGGTCAGTTTCTCAACCGCTTGACGGAACAGCGGGTTGCCCTGCATGCGCAGCTTGCCCGAGGTGCCAGTCGAGGACACGCCACCATCGACATAGAGCATGTCGCGGAAGCGACCGTCCGAGTTCAGATCCGCCGACAGGATGCCGCGATCCGAGGTCTCGCCGGTGCCCGGCTGCCCCTCAAGGATCAGCGCACCGGCGCCGTCACCGAACAGCACGCAGGTTGAGCGGTCGGTCCAGTCCATGATCCGGCTGAAGGTTTCTGCGCCGATCACCATGATCCGTTTGGCCTGACCGGCGACGATCAGCGCGTTGGCATTGGCCAGCGCAAAGACGAAGCCAGCGCACACCGCCTGCACGTCAAAGCCGAACGCCCGGTTCGCGCCGATTTCGGCCTGAACCATCGTGGCGACAGAGGGGAAGGTCAGGTCGGGCGTCGAGGTCGCGACCAGAATCGCGTCCAGATCGTCAGCCTCGATCCCGGCATTGGCCAGTGCGGACCGGGCGGCGTTGATCGCCAGATGCGAGGTGAACTCGCCCTCAGCCGCGAAATGACGCCGCTCGATGCCAGACCGGCTGACGATCCAGTCATCCGAGGTATCCAGCGTCGCCGCAAATTCTGCATTCGGCACCACGCGTTCGGGCAGGTAGTGACCATAGCCGATCACCACGGCGCGCGTGACGGTCTTCTGTGTCATGCCGTGTCTCCGTTGGGCTCTGCAGCTTGGGACGATTGCGCCGCAATCACAAGCCGTTCGGCCATCCGACCCCGATAGCCGGACTGTGCCAGCTTGGCAGCCAGTCCGATCGCGGCAGCGATGCCGGTGGCATCCGCCGAGCCGTGCGATTTGACCACGGTGCCGTTCAGACCCAGAAACACACCACCATTGACCCGGCGCGGATCAATGCGGGCGCTTAGCCGTTTGAGCGCTCCACGGGCGAGCAGGGCCCCCAGCATCGCCAGCGGGCCGGATTTGAACGATTCGCGCAGGAAGTCGCCGACCAGCTTGGCCGTGCCTTCACCGGTTTTCAGCGCGATATTGCCGGTGAAGCCGTCGGTGACGATCACGTCGACACGGTCCGAGGGAATATCCGATCCCTCGACGAATCCAACGTATTCATAGCGCCCGGTTTCCTGATGCCGTCCGATTAGCTCGTGCGCGACCTTGATCTCGGCGCGGCCCTTGTGTTCTTCGGTGCCCACATTGAGCAGGCCGACCCGCGGGCGCGGTTCGCCGAAACCATTGCGGAAATAGGTCACGCCCATGATCGCATAGGCAAGAAGGTCCACGGCCTCGGCCTTAATGTCCGCGCCGACATCGAGCATGGTGTTGAACCCATGCCGGCCCCGCGCAGGCCAGAGACACGCGATAGCCGGGCGGTTGACCCCCTCCATCCGGCGCAGCTGCAACATTGAGACAGCCATCAGCGCGCCGGTATTGCCGCAGCTGACTGCCGCCGAGGCCTCGCCTGATTTCAGCGCGGTGATGGCGGACCACATCGAGGTGTCCTTGCCATGACGCATGACATGGCTGGGCTTGTCGTCCATGGTCACGGCGCGGTCGGCATGAACAACGGACAAGCGGCCCGCGAGCGCGGGCTCGCGAGCTACGAGCGGCTCAAGAGCCGCCTTGTCACCATGCAGAATGATATCGACACGCGGGTCCGCCTGCACCGAAAGGGCGCAACCGGAAACCACCGCCGCAGGACCCCGATCACCGCCCATGGCGTCAACCGATATGACCAGACGGTCCGTGGAGGACGTTGCCGAGCTTTGCCCGGCGTGCAGATGTTCCTGCTCGGAAGCCATCATTGCGCCGCCGGACTTATCAATCAGGCCGCGTCGTCGTCCAGGTCGACCTCGGCGCGCGCGATAACCTCGCGGCTGTCGTAGTGGCCGCAGGACGGGCACACATGGTGCGGGCGCTTCAGCTCACCGCAGCTCGGGCATTCATTCGGGTTCCCGGCAACCAGAGCATCGTGCGAACGACGCATGTTACGACGGGAACGGGTCACGCGGTTCTGTTGAACGGCCATGTCAACCTCTGATATTTCGGCGGGAACGACAAAGCGGCCCGTTTAGGTGGAAACTTCTGTGCGATGCGCCTTTACACCGCCTGAGCGGCAGGGGAAAGACCCACCCTGCATGAAGCGCGGAACATAGAAGGTTTTTGCCAGCGCGCAAGGGGGGGATTTGGCTTATTCGGGATCCCGTTTTAGCGCAGCCAGTGCGGCAAAGGGATTAGGACGGATGTCTTCCATTTCAGCAACAGCCGAGTCGGGGACTTCAGCACCGTCCGCGCGCGGATAGTCCGGCAGCGCCAGGGCCAGCGCCTCAACCATGATGGCGCCCGGGTCGATCACCGGTCCCAGCGGTTCGAGCGAGTCGTCCTCGGGGATTTCGTATTCCGCGCCGGTCGGTTCGGGCATGTCGCGCACGAAGTGGCGCGTGACCGCGGTGTCGATCCGCGTCGAGACCGGCTCGGCCGAGACGACACAGGCCTGCAGGACCGTGGCGCCCAGCGTGCCCTCAAGCCGCCAGTCATTGCGGCCATCTGCGCGCAAACTGCCCTGAAAGCTCAGCTTGCGGATCTTGAGGATGCCCAGTTCCTCGGCCAGAGCTGCGCGGGCCTCGGGCGTCGGGGTCAGGCGAAAGCTCAGGCCGCCGCGGGCCGAGAGATCGCTCACCCGCAAAGGCATTGCCGCCGCGTCGGTTTCGCGGATCGGGCCTTGCCCGGATGCGGTCTCGGGTGTGCTCTGTGTCATATTGTGGCCTCCTGCCTGTCTGGCTGCCTGTCTGGCCGCGCGCGCCGCACAATCGTGCGAGCATGGCGGGGTCGGATGTTCCTTCCTTGAACACCGCCCGTGCTTTTAGTAATCCAAAGGCGGTGCAGGGTTCCAGACCTTGTCGTGATGCCGCCCAGCCGATTGGCGGCGCGAACAGGCAAATCAGCCACAATGCAAGCCAGGAGACGGGCATGATGGATCGCGCGAACCAAACGGGCAAGAGCCTTGGACGATGGGCTTTGGTGCCCGTGATGGCTGTGTTCGTCTCCGCGTGCTCGCCGATGATGGAATATCATGGCTACGCACCGACCGACACCGATCTGGCCGAAGTCACCATTGGTCAGGACACCCGCGAAACCGTTGCGCAAAAGGTCGGTCAGCCCGGCATGGGCGGCGTGATGGAAGGGTCGGGCTGGTTCTATGTGCAGTCCGACTGGCGTCGTCGCGGCTGGCGTGCGCCCGAGGAAACTGACCGCCAGGTCGTGGCGATCAGCTTCGATTCGCGTGATCGGGTCAGCAATATCGAGCGTTTCGGTCTGGAAGACGGCGAAGTCATCAGCCTTTCGCGTCGCGTCACCGATTCCGGCCCGCGGCCCGGCGTTCTCAGCCAGGTGTTCCGCGTGCTCGGTCAGTTCTCGGCCGCCTCGCTCGGCGGCTGAGGTCATTCTTCCGGTTTGAAGTCGAGCGCCACGCCGTTGATGCAATAGCGCAGGCCGGTGGGTTGCGGGCCATCGGGGAACACATGCCCCAGATGCGCCTCGCAGCGTGCGCAATGCACCTCGGTGCGGCGCATGAAGAAGCTGCGGTCTTCGTGCGTTTCGACCTCGGCATCGTCTGCCGGCGCCCAGAAGCTTGGCCACCCCGAACCCGAATCAAATTTCTTCGCGGTGTCGAACAACGGTGCCCCGCAGCACACACAGGTGAACAGCCCCGGTTCCTTGGGAAAGTCCTCGTGCGTGAAGGCGCGCTCGGTCCCGTGCTTGCGCGTGACCTTGTAGGCCAGGGGCGAAAGCTGGGCCTGCCATTCGGCGTCTGATTTGGTTACCTTGTCGGTCATCGTGTACCTCTGCTGATCGTCTCAAAGTTAGGAGCTTGCCGCCCCATGTCCAGCCCCCAGCACCGCCCTGAACACTCGATGGTGTTCGGGGCACCGATCTCGGCGGGCGCTTTGCAGGTTCGGCTGGCGGACGCGCAGGACATGCCGGCGCTGCTGGACCTGCGCGCACGGGCGTTCCGGGGTGGGGCGCAGGACGTCGACAGCTATGACGCGGACAGCCTGCATCTATGGGTCGGCGTGCCCGGCGGCCCGCCGCGCGCGACGTTGCGCCTGCGTCGGCATGGGGACGCAGCAGCGCTTCTGGGCGGGTATGTCGCGCAACACTATGACCTGCACGCATTGGCGGCCAAGGGCGGCGAATCGCTGGAGCTGGGGCGGCTTTGCACCGAACCGGGGGCAGGGGACGCCGATCTGCTGCGCCTGCTCTGGGCCGGGGTGGCGCGACTGGCGTTGCAGACGGGGGCAGCACGGCTGGTCGGTTGCACGTCGTTTCATACCACCGAGGCAGCGACGCTGGATCCGGCTTGGGCGTTGCTGAAATCGCGCAATCTTGGGCCTGAAGACACGCGCCCGGGCCGAATCGCACCGGAATTGCGCGGCTTTGAAGCGGCAACGACCCAACCCGAGGCGGGCGCGGCGGCCCTGTTGCCCCCGTTGCTGCGCGCGTATCTGGCTTTGGGCGGCTGGGTGTCGGATCACGCGGTCATCGACCGGGATCTGGGAACCTGCCACGTCTTTACCTGCGTCGAGATCGACCGCCTTCCCGAAGGCCGCAAGCGGGCGCTGGCCCAGATGGCAGGAACCGCGTTACCCTGACGTCTCATTCCTCTTGCGCCATGCACCGGGACGCGGTAATGGGCGCGCACTTCACAGGTGGGGCAGGGCCTTTGCGGGGAGACATCCCGTGACGGTCCACCGGTTGGGCGCATGCCCTGAATGTCCCACCCTAGGCGCAAACCGGAAAAGGAAAACGATATGGCGCTTCCCGATTTCTCCATGCGTCAGCTGCTTGAAGCTGGCGTTCACTATGGTCACCAAACCCAGCGCTGGAATCCGCGCATGGGGCCGTACATCTACGGCGACCGTAACGGCATTCACATCGTCGATCTGACGCAAACCGTCCCGATGCTGGACCAGGCGCTCAAGGTCATCCGCGAGACCGTCGCCAAGGGCGGCCGCGTGCTGTTCGTCGGCACCAAGCGTCAGGCCTCCAAGCAGGTCGCTGAAGCTGCTGAAAAATGCGCTCAGTACTACATGAACCACCGCTGGCTGGGTGGCACGCTGACCAACTGGAAAACCGTTTCCCAGTCGATCCAGCGCCTCAAGCAGATCGATGAAGTCATGGAGCGCGGCGCTGCCGGCCTGACCAAAAAAGAGCGCCTGCAGATGGAGCGCGAGCAGACCAAACTGCAAGCCTCGCTCGGCGGGATCCGCGAAATGGGCGGTCTGCCGGACCTGCTGTTCGTGATCGACGTGAACAAGGAAGACCTGGCCATCCTGGAAGCCCGCAAACTGGGTATCCCGGTTGTCGCCGTGGTCGACACCAACTGCTCGCCCGATGGCGTTGATTACGTCATCCCCGGCAACGATGACGCAGCGCGCGCCATCGCGCTCTACTGCGATCTGGTCGCCCGTGCGGCTCTCGACGGCATGTCGGCGCAACTGGGTGCCGCTGGTGTCGACCTTGGCGAGCTGGAAGAAGCTCCTGCCGAGGAAACGATCGCCGAGAACGCCGAGGCCTGATCCAGCGCTGCCCTTTTAGGGGCGCGACTGACACAGGTTTGACATCGGGCAGGGGCAACCCTGCCCGCATCCCAATCAAGGAGTTTGACCCATGGCGATTACCGCTGCGATGGTGAAGGAACTGCGCGAGACGACTGGCGCCGGCATGATGGACGCCAAGAAGGCTCTGGTCGAGAACGACGGCAACATGGAAGCCTCGATCGACTGGCTGCGCACCAAAGGCCTGGCCAAGGCCGCCAAGAAATCTGACCGCGTTGCCGCTGAAGGCCTGATCGGCGTCGCCGTCGACGGTGGCCGCGGCGTGGCGATCGAGATCAACTCGGAAACCGACTTCGTTGCCAAAAACGAAGACTTCCAGCAGCTGGTCCGCGACGTTGCCCGCATCGCCCTGCAAACCGGCGAGTCGGTCGAGGTGGTCAAGGCTGCCGATCTGAACGGCGATACCGTCGAGAACGTCATCAACGGTACCATCGCGCGTATTGGCGAGAACATGACTTTCCGCCGCATGCACCTGCTCGAAGGCACGACCGTTGTGTCCTACGTGCACAACTCGGCGGCCGAGGGCATGGGCAAAATCGGTGTGCTGGTCGCGCTGAACGGCCCGGCTGACAAAGCTCAGGAAATCGGCAAGCAGTTCGCGATGCACATTGCTGCAACCGCACCGCTGTCGCTGTCCGAAGCCACCATGGACGCCACCGTCGTCGAGCGCGAGCTGCAGGTGCAGACCGCCAAGGCGCTGGAAGAAAACGCAACGGCCGCCAAGCCGAAGCCCGAGCAGGTGATTCACAACAACATCATCCCGGGCCGCATGAAGAAATTCCTGGCGGAAAACACGCTGCTGGGTCAGGCCTTCGTGATCAATCCCGACCTGACGGTCGAGCAGGCCGCAAAAGAGGCCGGCGTCGAGATCACCGGCTTTGCGCGCGTCGCCGTTGGCGAAGGCGTCGAGAAGAAGGAAGAGGATTTCGCCGCCGAGGTTGCCAAGACCCTCGCTGGCTGATCCGGCACTCAGCTTCAAATCCAAGGGGGCGGCGCTTCAAGCGCCGCCCCTTTTTCATTGCTCTGGTCCCGGCGGTCTTCCCTCGCGCGTTCGCGATTCGCGACAGGGCAGGGTGCGGCGGTATCGCTAACGGCGAAAAGATGCCACACGCCAAAGGAGAGTTCCGACAGATGTGGCCTGAGAAACGTCCGGCAAGAGCCTGTTTCAGCTCCATAAAATCAGAGTTCGCGATTCTCGGTCCTTCATCGCTCGGCGCGTAAAGCCGCTATATTGTGCGCATATATCCTGCGACGCTCGACATTCCCTAAAATTTCAGACAGCAATTCTCATATGGAAGTAAAGTGAAGCGGACGAGTGGCATGGAGCACCAAGCGATCAGTCAAACGTCGGGCAAGGAGCCTCTCTCGGACAGTGGTACCCGGCCACGCGCCTTGCCGGGAATTGCAACGTTCCTCACGGCGGTCCTGACCGCAACAGACCGCGAGACCCTCTGGTCACTTCTCTGCCGCTTCTTTGCCGATCTCGGGTTCGATCACGTGCTCTACGGCTTTTCACCGGATTCGCGCGGACCTGTCATGTCGTCGCCCGACGATTACGTCGTTTTGTCGACGCTGCCCGATGACGTTATTACCACAATGCTTGAAAAGCAGTATTACCGCATGAATGTCAGCTTTAGCTGGGCGTTGGAGAATGCGGGAATTGCCAGTTGGTCGATGACTGAACCAGAATCGGGAATCTCTTTTGAACATGAAATAACCGATGACGCGCTCAGTTTTTTCGAGCGCAACAATTTGAGTGCCGGTTGTACCATCGGTTTTCCTCAGGAACGCACGCGCGGGCGGGCGGTGATGGGATTGGCTGCTCGGCGGGGGGTCAGTCAGGGCAAGGTCGATGCGCAGCTCGAGGTGCATCGTGACGTGATCTTCACGGTGGCTGCGGTGGCGCATCTGTGTCTTGCCAGCCTGCCATATCATATCCCGGGACGCCGTCTTACGGTCCGACAACGTGAGGTTCTGGAATGGGTTGGCAACGGGAAGACAACCGCAGACATCGCGCAGATCATGGGCATCACGCCGCCGACTGTCGAGAAGCACCTACGGCTGGCGCGCGAGACCTTGGGCGTGGAAACCACGGCACATGCGTTGATAAAAGCCGCGTTTCTGAATCAGGTCTTCCTGCCAGTCCGCCTGCCGCCTGACAGGAATGGAACTGTTACGCCGCTGCCCCGGTGATGTGCGGCGAAGCGAGGGCTTGTGTCGAGAGTGCGTAAAATTGCGTGGCCGCAAGGTATGGTTTAACATACTGCCACAATATTTAAATCAAACGTATAAATATGTTATTAACGAGTGTTCGAACCGCAAGCTCCTGATCCATCCAACCGGGATTGGGGGCCTATCCCTGCGCGTTCGAAAGGCGTGTTTCTTGCCGTATCTCTACCCAACCCGATGCAGCAAGGATTTCCGGTGCGGTCGCTGCCGCACCGGATTTCTGGGCTCGTCGGGGCGTTGGGGCTCAGGCCAGTTGCGCGCCTGTTGCCCGTTCGGCGGCCTCGCGAATGGCGCGGATATTGGCACCGTACGGGGCAGGGTTCGCCACCGATCCACCCTTAAACACCGCCGAACCCGCGACCAGAACATCGGCACCGGCAGCGGCGACCAGCGGCGCGGTTTGCGGCGTTACGCCACCGTCGATCTCGATATGAATGGGCCGGTCGCCGATCATCGACCGCAAGGCGCGGACCTTTGCGGTCATGTCGATGAAGCTCTGCCCGCCAAAACCGGGATTAACCGTCATCACGCAAACCAGATCCGTCAGATCCAGCAGATGCGCCACCGAGTCTGCCGGTGTGCCGGGGTTGAGCGCCACACCAGCCTTTTTCCCCGTGGCGCGAATGGCTTGCAGGGTGCGGTGAATGTGCGGCCCGGCTTCGACATGCGCGGTGATGATATCCGCCCCTGCGCTCGCGAAGGCCTCGATATAGGGATCAACCGGCGCGATCATCAGATGCACGTCCATCACGGTTTTCACATGCTTGCGAAAGGCAGCGACGGCGGGCGGACCAAAAGTCAGGTTGGGCACAAAATGCCCGTCCATCACGTCGACATGCACCCAGTCAGCGCCTTGCGCTTCGATGGCTTGAATCTCGCGGCCGAAATCCGCGAAGTCGGCGCTGAGAATCGAAGGAGCGATCTTGATCTGATGAGAAAAAGTCATGTCGCGCGGGGTCCGTCTATGGCAGGGTTTTCGCCTCTGGGCCTAAGCCATCGCTCGGCTTGCGTCCACCAATATTGGAGATCTCGGCGTGTTTGAGTCGCTCACCCTTGTCATCGCCCTCTGTGCCGCAGGGCTGGTGTGGCTGGCGCTGCAGCGCCTGCGCAACCTGAGTGATCGCGTCGCGCAGCTGGAGGCGCAGCTGGCGGCGCAACCGGGGCAGGGTGACGGGCAGCAAGCTACGCAACCGGCCTCCAGGGCACCCTGGCGACCTGTTCCGGCGGCGAAGGCACAGACACCGACGGTAGACACTGTGCCGAAACGGGATTTTACCGCGCCTCTGCGGTCACTGGTCGCGTGGATGCGCGCCAACTGGATCTATCCCGTGGCCGGACTCGCGCTGGTGATGGCCGGGATCTATCTGGTGCAATATTCCATCGACAAAGGTCTGTTGTCACCCAAGGCCCGCATTGGTTTGGCACTGGCGTCGGGGGCAGGGCTGATACTTGCCGCAGAGGGCCTGCGCCGCCGCTGGGGTGCCAGTGCGCGTCAGGTTCCCGCGACGCTGGCAGGGGGCGGTATCGCCGCGCTGCTGGCGGGCGTGCTGGCCGCGCATCATCTGTATGATCTGCTCGGCCCTGAGGCGACGCTGATCGCGCTGTGCCTGATCTCGGCGCTCTCGATTGCGCTGGGATGGATGCATGGTCCGATACTGGCCGCCATGGGCGTTCTGGCCGGGGCGGCGGCTCCGTTCCTGCTGGGCGAAGGGGGCGCGCCGCGTCCGATCCTGTATGGCTATTTCGCGGTCATCGCCGCCATGGGGCTGGCCATCGACGGGCTGCGGCGCTGGGGGTGGATCTCGGCACTGGCCGTGGTTGCGCCGCTGGCCGGAGGCGTGCTTATTCATGCGGCAAACGCCCCGGCGGACGGGTTGGCGCTGCTCACGCTCTTTGTGGTGTTTCTGGCGCTGGCGCTGCCCGGCGGCGCGCTGATCCCGCGCGCAACGGGCCCGATGGTGCAGCAGTGGCGCAAAGCGCGCCCCAAGCCCGAGGTTCTGGTCGCGGCGCTGGCCGTCGTAGTCGGGGCAGGGATCATCGTGACCCGGATCAAGGCGCCTGAGGGCATCCTCGCCGCCGGTGCGCTGGCGCTGCTGGTGCCGCTGTGGACGCGGCGCGCCCCGGCGCTCGACAGCTTGTCGCTGGTCGCCGCGCTCGCTCTGCCGTTGGCAGTGGCCAGCAGTCTGACAACGACACCGTTGCTGCTGGCTTTCGTGCTCAACGCCTACGGATGGCTGCCGCAAACCGCTGTTGCCTTCGCCGCTCTGGCCGGGCTGGCCATGGTCGCACGCAGCGACGCAGCCGAAGCGCCGCGCCGGACACTGTGGGCGCTGCTGGCCGTTGCAACCCCCGGCGCGACGGCCATTGCGGTCGAACTGTTCTGGCAGCCGCAAACCTTGCTGGGCTTTGGCTGGCCCGCGACAATCATGGCTCTGGCTGCGGGATTGACGGCGCTGACACTGTGGTTCGCGCGCCGCGATAACGGGCAGGGTGGCCGTCTGGGCGTTGCCGGGGCCGCCGCGATCACGATGATCGCGCTGGCGCTGATGCTGGTGCTGAGCGCCGCTGCGCTGACTGTCGCTCTGGCGGTTCTGATGGTCGCCAGCGCCGCGATGGACCGTCGCTTCGGGATCCCGAGTCTGGGTTGGGTGTTGGGTCTGGGTGCAATGACGATGGGCTGGCGGTTGGTCGTCGATCCGGGGCTGCAGCCGTTGATGACGGGCAGCTACGGCGCCGTCGACACTGGCCTTACGCTGCTGGCGGTTCTGGCGGGGCCTTTGGTATCTGTGGCGCTGATCCGCGCGATGCCGGCGCACGCCGCTCGCGATTGGGGCCGGATCATCTGCGAAACGGCACTGTCGGGGATCGTTCCGATCGTCGTGACCGTGCTGCTGGCGCGGATGTTTTCCGACATCACCGACCACGCGACGCTTGGCATTCAAGCCGCGACCTTGATTGCGCTGAGCCGGGTGCAGCTCCTACGGGCACAGCGCTTGCAGGGTAGTGTGGCGATGACCCGTGTGCGCAAGCTCCTGGCGCTGTTGCTGGCCTTGGCTGCGGCTTTGTGGATTGTCGTGCTCTGTACGCTGGTATCGCCTTTGCTTGGCGGTGGCTTGTTCGGCAGCGATCTTGTGGTCGGCTGGCCGATCCTGAATGACCTCGCGCTGGCCTATGGTCTGCCGGCGCTGATGGTTTGGATCGCGGCACGGGATGGAACCGGGCGGCTGGCAAAGGCGGGGCGTGTCGTTGCGGTCCTTCTGGGCGCTGTCTGGTGCGGCCATATGATCCGCCATCTGTGGCAAGGCGCCAGCGGCATGCAACTGCGGCACGGCTTTGCCCAAGGCGAGATTTATGCCTATACCGTCGCGCTGCTCGTTGCCGGTGCTGTCGTCATGGCAATGGCGCTGTACCATGGCCGCGTCCAGTATCGCCGGCTTGGACTTGTGCTGATCGCTCTCGCCGCGGCCAAAGCGTTCTTGATCGATGCGGCCGGTCTGAGTGAATTGATGCGCGCAGGGGCCTTTCTGGGGCTGGGCTTGTCACTGGCCGGTTTGGCGTGGCTCAACGCCTGGATCAGTGCTCGGATGGGTGAGCACGATGCGGCAGAGGGGGGCGATTGATCGGACCATACGTTAGTCCAATAATCGGTATTATGTAATATATTGATGTATGCGGGTTGTGCTTTGGGATGAGAAAATCACAGAGGAACAACACCCTACAGGCAAGCCTTAAGATCTGCTGAGAAAGCCACGACTGCGGCTGCCTTGGAAACAAAAGGACACGGTCAATCTTGATGGTTAAATTAGAGACGAAATCTTTATACCTCCGTAATCTGTTTGGACTGCAATCGCCCCACGCTGTATAACAGCGTTGAAGATATGCCCCGGCAGGAGTTGGTCGGCATGATACACAGCAAAGCCCCTGCGCCGGATAAAACTGCGCCGGTGGCGTCTTCCGGCGAGTTGGCCGATGCGCGGACGATCCTTGTGGTCGACGCGCAGCAAGCGATGAGTGTCCTCACACCAAACCCGCGACGGCAGAGCGTCGTTCTGACGCGCAAGTCGATGCTCGGCCACAAGATGCTTGCCTCGGTCCGCCCGGATGTCATCATCGGACCGCTGATGACCCAGGATTGGGACATCGTCGATCTGGCGCTGATGCTTGAAGCGCTTGGCTATCGTGGTGACCTCTTTGCGGTCACCAAACCGTTGCCCCGCGCGGAACTGGTGCTGCGCGAGGTCAGCGCGGTCTGCAAGCACCTGCGGGTGCGATTGCTGGAACTGCCCTGACTTAGGTGCCGCGCGGAAAGCGCTGACCATCTTCCAGCACATTTAGGTCCATGTGGTTGCGCATGTAGCGTTCGGCCGCATTGCGGTAAGGCTGGTAGTCCCAATCGGTGTACGTGCCTTGGCGCAGCGCCTCATACACCACCCAACGCCGTGCCTGACTGGCGCGAACTTCAGCATCGAAGTCTTTGAGATTCCAGCGCGTTTTAGCCATGGCGCGCAGTCTCTCCAGCACCGGAGCATAGGCCGGATCCGCGGCAAGATTGTCCCGTTCCCCCGGATCGCTGTCCAGATTGAACAAGAGCTCCGGGTCTGCCGCGCAGGCGATGTATTTCCAAGGCCCGTCCACCAGCGCGACCATCGGTGACACTGTGCCTTCAGCCGCATATTCCATCGGCACCGGCCCCCGTCCACCGGTGCCATTCATCAGCGGCAACAGGCTTTCACCATCCGTCCAGGGCGCGATCTTGGCCATGTCGATCCCGGCCAGATCACACAGCGTCGGCAGCATATCCAGCGTCGAGACCGGCTGATCCACGCGCCCTGCCCCCAGACCCGGCGCCGCGATATAGAACGGTACCCGGCCCGAGTTCTCATAGAAATTCATCTTGAACCACAGCCCCCGGTCGCCCAGCATCTCACCATGGTCGGACAGGAAGACGATCACGGCCTCCTGTTGCGTGCGTTCGAGCACATCAAGGATTTCGCCGATCTTTTCGTCAATGTAGGAAATATTCGCGAAATATCCGCGCCTTGCGCGGCGAACTTGATCTTCGCTGGCCTCGAAATTCTCGTAGTCGAAGCTTTCGAGCAGCCGTTTGCCATGGGCATCCTGCTCGTCCCATGCCAACCCCGCAGGCGGGTCCAGTTCGGCGCAGCCCTCATACAGATCCCAGTACTTCCGCCGCGCCACAAACGGGTCATGCGGGTGCGTGAAACTGGCCGTCAGGCACCACGGCCGCGCATCATGGCCCCGCGCCAGATCGAACAACTTCTGACAGGTCAGATGGGCCACGTCATCGTCGTATTCCATCTGGTTGGTGATCTCGGCAACCCCCGCGCCGGTGACCGAGCCAAGGTTGTGATACCACCAGTCGATCCGCTCACCGGGCTTGCGGTAGTCAGGCGTCCAGCCAAAATCGGCGGGGTAGATATCGGTCGTCAGACGCTCCTCAAACCCGTGCAGCTGATCGGGCCCGACGAAATGCATCTTGCCCGACAGCGTGGTCTGATACCCGGCGGTGCGCAGATGATGGGTGAAGCACGGAATGTCCGAGGCAAAGGGGGCCGCGTTGTCATAAACACCTGTCCGGCGGGGCAATTGCCCGGCCAGGACACTGGCGCGCGCTGGCGAGCACAGCGGGCTGGGGCAATAAGCCCGGGTAAAGCGCTGCGATCGCGCTGCCAGCCGCTTGAGGTTCGGTGCGTGCAAGAACGCCGCAGGGCCATCCGCCATCAGCGTACCGGTCAACTGGTCGACCATCAGGATCAGGATGTTGGGAGTACTCATCACGGGCCTTTATTCAAGAGGTTGCGCGGCGATGTTGACCCATGTCAGCGCTATCTTCCAGCACAATAGCGACCATACCCCACCCGCTTTGCGACGGCTGGCGTCTGTGGACGTGCTGTCATAGTCTGCGCGCAGTTTCAGACAAAAGGTGCCCCATGGACCGCAAACTGCTGCTCATTATCCTCGACGGCGTGCCCTATGCCAACTGGCGACGCTACTTTGGCTGCCTTGAAGGCTGGGTCGCCAATGGCGACGCGCGCGTCTGGCGTATCCGCGCGATGCTGCCGTCGATGTCGGGGCCGTGTTATGCGTCGATCCATTCCGGGGTGGCACCTCAGGTCCATGGCGTCTTGTCAAACGGGCATATCCAGCGCGTCGACATGCCCGATGTGTTCAGCGAAACCCGCAAGGCAGGCGGCGTCACCGGGGCCGTGACGCACAGCTGGTGGAGCGAGTTCTTCAACCGCCACCCCTTTGATTACATTCGCGATATCGAGTATGACGAGCCCGAAAGCCCGACCATCAACCATGGGCGCTTTCACACCATGACCGGCTATGATCATATCAACCAGGCGACGCCGTCGGATGTCGATCTCTTCGCCACCCTGACCTCGCTCTGTCAGCGCTTTTCGCTGAACTACGGTATCCTGCACACCTGCACGCTCGACAGCATGGGCCACCGGTTTGGCCATGATTGCACTGAAATGGACCATGGATGCGCGTTGCTCGATGCGATGCTGGCCAAGTTTCTGCCGGGCTGGCTGGCGATGGGCTATGAGGTGATCGTTACCGCCGACCACGGCCAGTCACAACGCGGGCACCATGGCGGCACCGGCGCAGACCAGCAGGACGCCGCGCTATATTATTTCGGCCCCGCAGACGGACCGGCGCCCGACACGCTGATTGACCAGCGCCAGCTTGCGCCGACCATCCTCAGCCGACTGGGGGCCGCCATCCCCGAGACGATGAAACACCCTTCGTTCCTCAGCTGAAATGACAAAGCGCGGTTAACACCCTGTTAACCGCGCCCCATTTTCTGTCTGAAAATATCCCGGGGGGTGAATGCGCGGCACGCGCAGAGGGGGGCTGGCCCCCCTGCCCGCACGCCAGCGGCGCTTCAGATGCCCAGCTCGCGCAGCGCCGCAACCAGCGCCGCGGTCGAGCCATCGCGCCCTTCGGTTGACGCGGTCCCGTCGATCATCGGCAACAGCTGCACCGCCAGTTCCTTGCCCAGTTCAACACCCCATTGATCAAACGAGTTGATGCCCAGCACCACCCCTTCGACAAACACCCGGTGCTCATACAAGGCAACGATCGCGCCCAGCATCGCCGGGGTCAGCCGCGGGTAAACCAGCAGGGTTGACGGGCGGTTGCCCGGGAAGACCCGGTGCAGCGCCTGACGCTCCAGCTCTTTGCCCTTCAGCCCTTTGGCTTTCATCAGGGCCCGCGCTTCGTCCAGCGAGCGGCCGCGCATCAGAGCCTCGGCCTGGGCCAGGCAATTGGCCGCCAGCAGGCGGTGCTGGTGGGCCATGGCCGGTTCCTGTCCCTGACCCGCCAGCAGGAATTCGCACGGCACAACGTCGGTGCCTTGGTGGATCAACTGATAGAACGCGTGCTGGCCATTGGTGCCCGGTTCGCCAAAAACGATGGGTCCGGCGGGCACGGTCAGCGCGCTGCCATCCATCGCCACGCTCTTGCCGTTCGATTCCATCTCGAGCTGTTGCAGGTACGCCGGCAGCCGCGCAAGGCGCTGATCATAAGGCAGCACGGCGCGCGCGCCATAGCCGCAGATCTGACGGTGCCAGACGCCGACCATGGCCAACATCACCGGCATATTGTCGACCAGCGGCGCGTCGCGGAAATGCTGGTCCATGGCCGCCGCCCCGGCCAGAAAGGCGCGGAAATCCTCGGGGCCGATGGCGATCATCAGGCTCAGACCAATCGGCCCCCACATCGAATAGCGCCCGCCGACCCAATCGGCGAAGCCAAAGACGCGGGCCGGGTCAATGCCAAAGGCCGAGGTCTTGTCCAGCGCCGTCGACAGTGCGACAAACTGCCGGGTCGGTTCGGCGACAGCGCGCGACATCCAGGCCTTGGCGGTCTGCGCGTTGGTCATCGTCTCGATGGTGGTAAAGGTCTTCGAGGCAACGATCACCAGCGTCGTCTCGGGATTCAGCGCTTCCAGCGTGTCATGGATATGCGCGCCATCGACATTGGACACGTAATGACAGCGCGGCCCGTCGGCATAGGTCGCCAGCGCCCGCGCCGCCATTGCCGGACCCAGATCCGAACCGCCGATGCCGATATTCACCACATCCGTAATGCGCCCGCCGACGCCGCGAATACGCCCGTCGCGCAGATCGCGCGCGAAAGTTTCCATGCGGGCCAGCGTCGCGCGCACCTCAGGCATGACATCTACGCCATCGACGGTGACACTACCCTCAAGGTTGCGCAGTGCTGTGTGCAGCACCGCACGATCTTCGGTCTCATTGATCTTTTCGCCCGCGAACATGGCATCGCGACGCCCTTCGACATCGCAGCTGCGGGCCAGATCCAGCAGCAGATCCCGGGTTTCGGTGTCGATATTAGTCTTTGAATAATCAAACAGAATTGGACCCGTCGCAGGGGTCTCCAAAGTCACGGAAAACGCCTTGGCGCGGGTTTCCGCGTCAAAAAGCGCGGTGATCGGTCGTTGTGCAACGTCGCGCTGGCGATCGCTCAGTGCGGCCCAATAGTTCATCAATACACTTCCAGAGATGTTTCCCTTGCCCTTTCATGCCAAGAACGGAATGCCTTGCCCAGAGCAAAAGCGTTCTGGTTGAGCGTGGCGCCGTTTTCGACTCGGGTGTGACGTGATCATGCAACAGGCGGGGCTTGCCGCGCGGGTTCTGGCGTGCAGTATACGCCGCATGACACCGCGTATCCTGTTCAGCGACGCCTGTATGGCCGAGGGGGCCGACTGGCTCGCCGCGGCAGAGCCGCGCTTTGCCGCGGTGCTTGACCTGTGCGGCCCGCCGCCGCTGCGCCGGCGCGGCGACGGGTTCGAGGCACTGGTCAGCGCCATTGTCAGCCAGCAGGTTTCGGTCGCTTCGGCCCGTGCGATCATGGGCAAACTGGAGGCCGCGGCGCTGGTGAGCGCCGAGCAATTCGCCGCTGCCAGCGATGAGACCCTGCGCGCCAATGGCTTGTCGCGGCAAAAGGCGCGCTATATCAAGGCGCTGGCTGACGCCCGCATTGATTTCGACGCGCTGCGCGATGCGCCTGAGGTCCATATCGTCGAGACCCTGACCGCCGTGCCGGGCATTGGTCGCTGGACTGCCGAGATCTACGTGATGTTCAGCCTTGGCCGCGCCGATACTTTCGCGCCCAACGATCTGGCGCTGCAAGAGGCCGCGCGGCTGTTGTTCGATCTGGATGAGCGTCCGCGCGAAAAGCCGATGCGCGCGATGTCCGAGGCCTGGACGCCCTGGCGCACGGTTGCGGCGGGGATGCTGTGGCACTACTACCATCACGCGAAAAGCCGTGAAGGCGTTATCTGAAAGGAGCTGCCATGCCCCCTCGTCCGTTGACCTCTGCCCGCAAGGGCGCGCCCAAGGGCACGGCGACCTCGGTCGTGATCTTCGTGCATGGCTACGGCGCGAATGGTGCCGACCTGCTGGGTCTGGCCGATCCGCTGGCCCCGCATCTGCGCAAGACCGCCTTCTACGCCCCTGATGCGCCTGAGAATTGTCAGGGAAACCCGTTCGGCTTTCAGTGGTTCCCGATCCCGTGGCTTGATGGCTCCGAAGAGAGCAAGGCACTGGAGGGACAACAGCAGGCAGCTGAGGATCTCAACGCTTTCATTGATAAAGTGTTGGCCGATGAGGGGCTGGAACCCTCGGCACTGGCGCTTGTGGGCTTCTCGCAGGGCACGATGATGAGCCTGCACATTGCTCCCCGCCGCCCTGCCCCGCTGGCGGCACTGGTCGGTTTCTCGGGCCGGTTGCTGCAACCGGAAACACTGGCAGCCGAGACGGTCAGCAAACTGCCGATCCTGCTGATCCATGGTGATGCCGACCCGATGGTGCCGGTGCAAAGCTTGCCCGAGGCCGCCGATGCGCTGGTCGCCGCCGGGTTCGAAACCTTCGCCCATGTGTGCAAGGGGCTGGGCCATTCCATCGACAATGAAGGCCTGTCGCTGGCGTTGGGATTCCTGCGCGAAAAGCTGCCGCAATAGGCAGTGCGCGGCCCCGCGTCGCACAGCTGTCACGCAATCACGTCATCCTGTCCCCGTCCCCCATTTCGCGGGGTTGTCAGGGGTAAAACACCGGATATAGTCGGGGCATCGGCAGCCTCGACGGGTCCCGGACGGGAGAGACGTAAAGATGGACGGCGATTTCAGACAAGCGTTTGTGCATGAGCCAGCGGCACTCAAGCAGTTCCCGGCTTTGGTGCTGAATGCGGACTATAGACCCCTTTCCTACTACCCCCTGTCGCTGTGGCCGTGGCAAGAGGCGGTAAAGGCGGTCTGGATGGACCGCGTGACCATCGCCGCCGAGTATGAGCAGACCGTGCATTCGCAGCGCATGGAGATGCGAATACCCTCGGTCGTGGTGCTGAAAGATTACGTCAAACCCCGAAAGCGCGTGGCCTTCACGCGCTTTAATCTTTTCTTGCGCGATGAATTCGTCTGTCAGTATTGCGGCTCGCGCCACGATCTGACCTTTGATCACGTCGTCCCCCGTGCTCATGGTGGCATCACCAGCTGGGAAAACGTCGTCGCCGCCTGCGCGCCGTGCAACCTGAGCAAAGGCTCCAAGACGCTGCGCAATTCGGGCCTCAAGCTGCAGCGCACGCCGCGGCGCCCCATGGCGTCAGAGCTGATCGAACGCGGCCGCCGCTTTCCGCCCAATCACCTGCATGAAAGCTGGGCGGATTATCTCTATTGGGACACCGAGCTTGACGCCTGAGACCCGCTGCGCTTGACTCGCGGGCAAGAGGCTGGACTTTGCCGCCAGAGACCTCTATCTGCACCCGTAGTTAACGCTAACATCCGCAGGAGCCGACATGGTCGCCCGCGTCATACCCGTCGAGCCTTTCGATCTGGTCATTTTCGGTGCCACCGGCGATCTCGCCCGGCGCAAGATTCTGCCTGCCCTCTGCCGTCGCTATGCCGAGGGGCAAATGCCCCCCGAAGGCCGCATCATTGGTGCAGCCCGTACCGAGCTGACGCGCGAAGAATTCCACACCATGGTGTCGGAAGCCTTTGACGAGTTCCTCGGCGCGTCGGCCCCCGATGCCGCCTTGCGCGCCGAATTCTTCGAGCGGCTCGATTACATCACCATCGACGCGCTGGGGGATGACGGCTGGAACGATCTGTCAGGCCGTTTGCGCGATGACGTGGTGCGTGCCTTCTATTTCTCGGTTGGCCCGTCGCTGTTTGGCCCGCTGGCCACCGGCCTTGGCCGCTTTGGTCTGGTGACGCCGGAAACCCGGATCGTGGTCGAAAAGCCCTTCGGCAACGATCTGGAAACCGCGCGCGCGCTGAACCAGACACTGGCGGCGCATTTCAACGAAACGCAGATCTACCGCATCGACCACTATCTCGGCAAAGAGACCGTGCAGAACCTGATGGCGGTGCGCTTCGCCAACATCCTGTTCGAACCGCTGTGGAACGCCCGCTTCGTTGACCACGTGCAGATCACGGTGGCCGAAACCGTCGGCGTCGGCGGTCGTGGGGCCTATTACGACAAATCGGGCGCGATGCGCGATATGGTGCAGAACCATATGATGCAGCTTCTTTGCCTGATCGCGATGGAGCCGCCCTATAGCTTCGAGCCGGATGCCGTGCGCGACGAAAAGCTCAAGGTTATCCATGCTTTGGACCCGGTTGAGCCGCGTCAGGTCGTGCGCGGTCAGTATGGCGGCGGCGCGGATACGGCATCTTATGCGGATGAGGTCGAGACCCCGGATTCCAATACTGAAAGCTACATCGCGCTCAAGGTCGGGATTTCCAACTGGCGCTGGAAGGGCACGCCCTTTTATCTGCGCACGGGCAAACGCCTGCGCGCCCGCACGTCCGAGATCGCCGTCACCTTCCGCGACCCGCCGCATTCGATCTTTGGCGAGGATGCGCCGTGGAAGGCCAATATTCTGGTCATCCGCCTGCAACCCGATGAAGGCATGACGCTGAAGGTGATGATCAAGGAACCCGGCCCCGGCGGCATGCGTCTGAAGGACGTGGCGCTGGACATGTCCTTTGCCGACGCTCTGGGCGAAGACATGCACATCCCCGACGCTTACGAGCGCCTGATCATGGATGTCATTCGCGGCAACCAGACGCTGTTCATGCGCGGTGACGAGGTTGAAGCGGCCTGGGCCTGGACCGATCCGATCATCGGCGCGTGGCAAAAATCGGCTGATACGCCAAAACCTTACGATCCGGGGTCGTCGGGACCGGATGAGGCGCTTAAGTTGATCCATCTGGATGGTAGAAGCTGGCGCGAGATCCGTTGATGGACTTTATTGAATATTCCGACAGCGACATGATGATGTTGTCGCTGGCCCGACAATTATCGCGCGACCTGCGCGAGGCTTTGGCACGACGCGACCGCGCCCTGTTTGCAGTGCCCGGCGGCAACACGCCGGGACCGGTGTTCGACATGCTGGCCGCCGTTGATCTTGACTGGGACCGGGTCGACATCGTGCCCGGCGACGAGCGCTGGCTCCCCGAGGATCACCCCCGCTCGAACGCCGGCCAGATCCGCGCACGGCTGATGCGCGGCAAGGCCTCGGCGGCACGGCTGATTTCGCTCTGGCGCGATGTACCCACCCCCGAAGAAGGCGCGGCCGAGATCGCCGACACGCTCGATGCCCTGCTGCCGGTCGATGTGGCGCTGGTGGGCATGGGCGCGGACATGCACACGGCCTCGCTGTTTCCGGGGGCGAACAACCTTGAGGCGGCGCTGGCTGCGCACGCGCCCTCGGTCCTGCCGATCACCGCACCGGGCGCGCCCGAGCCGCGTGTCACGCTCAGCGCGCGGGTGTTGAAAGACGCCTTTGCGCTGCATGTGCTGATTACCGGGGCTGAGAAGCGCACCGCGCTGGAACAGGCGCAGAAGCTGTCACCGATGGAAGCCCCGATCGCTGCCCTGCTGCACAACGCCACGGTTCACTGGGCGCCGTAACCCGCGGGCCGAAAACGTTTAATCGCGCATCACCCCGTCCGGCAAACGCTGGACCAGCGCCGATTTGACCGCTGCCTCGCAATGCCTTGCCAGTTCCTTGCGACCGGGGAAGTCCGAAACCTTGACCGGCGGATGGAACACAACCTCGACCCGCCCCTGGCGAGGCTGCGCGGCGACGCGCAGCAGATGCCCGAAAAACGACAGATCGCCCCACCAGCCATAAAATCGCGGATCGCGGTTGCTGGGGCCGATATAGACCAGCGAAACGGGCTGAACCGACAGAATATCAACCAGCTCATCCGAGAAGAACGCGGCAAAGAGCGTTGGTTTGAAAGGCAAAACCCGCGCACCATCGGAACTTGTCCCCTCGGGGAAGAAACACAGATGGTGCCCGGCTCGCAGCCGCGCCTCGAACACCATTTTCTGCAAGCGGGCGTCCCGTGCATCGCGGCGGATGAACACCGTCCCTGTTGCCCGCGCCAGCCAGCCGATGGCGGGCCAGCGCGCGACCTCTTCCTTGGCGACAAAATAGATCCGCTGTGGGGCGTTGAGCGTGAAAATATCCAGCCATCCCGCATGGTTGGCGACCACTGCGCCGCGCCCCTGCATCCGCTCGCCCGACACCTGCAGCCCGATCCCCAGCACCAGCAGCGCCGCCTTGCACACCCCTTGCGTGACGTAAGGCGTCACCGGGCGGCGCAGGCCAAAGAGTGGCCGCTCGAAGAGCCGCAAAAGCAGATGCACGGCCAGCCCGCCGAACACCACCACCACCAGCAGCGGCACCCGCCACGCCAGCATCAGCCAGCCCAGAGGGCCGATGCGAACCGCAGGCGGCTCGCCTTCGGGCGAGACCCAGGTCAGCTCAGCGGCGGGGCGTTTTGCGGGCGTAGAAGTCAACGGCTCTCTCGGACATGCGGGACGTGTCCATGATCAGACAGACGTCGGTGGTGTTGAAGTCGGTGTCGATATAGGCACCCTCGCCGACGAAACCACCCAGCCGCAGATAGGCGCGGATCAGCGGTGGAATTGCCGCCGTCGCGCGCGCGCGGTCCAGTGTGTCCGGCTTCAGCAGATCCATCCGCTGCGCCTGCGGGCCGGGACGCACAGCGACGCGCAAGGCATCCGGTGCCAGATGGTGGGTGTGCAGATAGCTCAGCGCCTCGGCATGCACGGCGGGGTCTGTCCCGTGGAACGAGGCCACGCCGAACAGGATTTCGATCCCCCGTTCCAGCACATATTCCGCCACGCCGTTCCAAAGCAGCAGCATGACCGGCCCGCGCCGATGCGCCGGGTGGACGCAGCTGCGGCCCAGTTCGACCAGTTTGCGCCCCGAGCCGCGCAGCGGGGCCAGATCATATTCGGCATCCGAATAGAAGCGCCCCAGCTCTTGCGCCCGCTCTTGCGGCATCAGCCGGTAGACACCCACCACATGCGCCAGCGTCGCCGGATCGACCGCGCGGTCCACCAGCAGCAGATGGTCGAAATAGGGATCCAGCGCATCGCGTTCCAGACGCCGCACGTGATCAGCGCCCTCGCAAACCGCGCCCAGCTCTTCGACGAACACGTCATAGCGCAGACGTTGAGCGCCCAGCAGATCGGCCTCATCACGGGCCAGCCGCACTTCATAGCCTTGATCTTTGTGCGCCGCAGAGGGGGTGCGTGCGTCGTTCATCGCAGTCTCGCTTTAGCAAAGAGGCGGGCAATTGACACAGCCGCAAGCTGCGCCTTACCCTTTTGGCAGGGTTGGCCTGCCCGGTGCGGGATCACTGGCCCGGCATCCATTCAAGGTCGATTACCCGTGTATCCACCACCACCTTGCCCGCTTCTTCAAAATTTACCGTCACGCGCGGGCCAACGACGGACTGTACCTGCCCCAGTCCCCAGTCCGGCTGGGTGGGATGGCGGACGAACATACCGGGTTCAAGCAACTGAGACATCGGGTCCTACCTTTCTTCCGGGGGCACAGTGATGCCCGAGGTGCGCGATCTTGCAGCCTTGGTCAGCTCGCGGCTTTGCCATGATCTCGTAAGCCCTCTCGGCGCGATCGGCAACGGGGTCGAGCTGATGCGGATGATGCAACTCGACTCGCCCGAGCTGGATCTGATCGAACAGGCCGCCAAGGCGGCGCAGGCGCGGGTGCACTTGTTTCGCCTCGCCTTCGGTGTTGCGCAAGACGGGCAAGAGGTTCGCGCTGCCGAACTGGCACAGGCGCTGGACGGCATAGCGATACAGGGCCGCGTCACGCTGCGCAGCGCCTGCACAGCACCGGTGCCGCGCCCGCTGGCCAAGCGCCTGACCTTGGCTGCCCTGTGTGCTGACAGCGCCCTGCCCTACGGTGGTGAGATCGCGGTCGAGCCGGGCGGCGTTATCGCCACCTCCCCGCGCCTGACCCTCGATGCCGATTTATGGGATCCGCTCAGCCAGGGAGAGATCCCGCCCGAGCTTTCGGCAAAATCGGTGCACTTCGGTCTGCTGGCGTCGCTGGGTCCCGTCCAGATCGAACGGGACGAGACCCAGGTGACGCTTCGGCTGTAGTCAGGGCCGGATCGTACCGTCGCCGGTGACCAGATACTTGAAGCTGGTCAGCTGCTCGGCCCCGACCGGCCCCCGCGCGTGCATCTTGCCGGTGGCGATGCCGATCTCGGCCCCCATGCCGAACTCACCGCCATCGGCGAACTGGGTCGAGGCATTCTGCATCAGGATCGCGCTGTCCAGCCGGGCGAAGAAGCGGTCTGCCGTGGCCTGGTTTTCGGTCAGGATCGATTCCGTGTGCTGGCTGCCATATTTGCGGATATGCGCAATCGCCCCGTCCACGCCATCGACCAGTTTGGCGGCGATGATCATGTCTAGAAACTCGCGGCCGAAATCCTCGGGCGTGGCTTTCACCGTGCCTTTGACGGTCAACAGCTCACCCTCAGTACGCACCTCGACCCCGGCCTTGAGCAGATCCTCGATCAGCACCGCGCCATGGCGGGCGTAGAAGCTGCGGTCAATCAGCAGCGTCTCGGCCGAGCCGCAGATCCCCGTGCGTCGGGTCTTGGCGTTCAGAACCACCCGGCGCGCCTTGGCCAGATCGGCGTCGCCATCAGCATAGACGTGGCAGATGCCCTCAAGATGCGCGAAGACCGGCACGCGCGCTTCGGCCTGCACCAGCCCGACCAGCCCCTTGCCCCCGCGCGGCACGATCACGTCGATGTACTTGACCATGCGCAGCATCTCGGCCACGGCCTCGCGGTCGCGGGTCGGCACCATCTGGATCGCGGCCTCGGGCAGCCCGGCGGTCTTGAGCCCTTCGACCATGCACCCCAGCAGCGCCATCGAGGAATGATAGCTCTCAGACCCGCCGCGCAGGATCACGGCATTGCCCGACTTCAGGCACAGCGCAGCGGCATCGGCGGTGACATTCGGGCGGCTCTCATAGATCACGCCGATGACACCCAAAGGCGTGCGCAGCCGGCGGATATGCAGGCCCGAGGGCATGTCCCATTCCGCCAGCACCGCCCCGATCGGATCGTCCTGCGCAGCCACCGCCTGCAATCCCGCCACGATCGACGCGATCCGCGCCTCGTCGAGTTCCAGCCGATCCAGCATCGCTGCGCTCAGGCCTTTGTCGCGACCGAACGCCATGTCCTTGGCATTCGCCGCCAGAATCGCCGGGACGCTATCGGCTACAGCGTCAGCCGCCGCCAGCAAGGCCGTCTTCTTGGCCTCGGCACTGGCAAAGCCCAATTCGGCCGAGGCGTCGCGCGCCTGTCTGCCGATCTCTTCCATCATCGCCGCGATATCGCTCATCCGTTTCACCCTCATCTGTCCCCAAATATCCACGGGGGGTGTCCAGAGGGGGGAGCGTGCTCCCCCCTCGGCGAGGGGGTCCGGGGGGCGAGCAGCCCCCCGGCTTTCCTCTCACAACACCATATCATCGCGATGGATCAGCGCAGCCCGGCCCGAATAGCCCAACACCTGCGCAATCGCATCCGACCGCTTGCCTTTGATCTTGCGGGCCTCATCCGCCGTATAACGGACCAGACCCAGCCCCAGAGCACCCGCAGGCCCCTGAATCGCCACTGGTTCACCGCGGCCAAATTGGCCAACCACCTCCGTGACTCCCGCGGGCAGCAGGGATTTCCCCTGTCCCAGCGCCTGAGCGGCACCTGCGTCGATCATCAGCACGCCGCGCGGTTTCATCGCGGCGATCCAGCGTTTACGGGCGGCTTGCGGATCACCCAGCGCGGCGAACCACGTGCAATTCGCGCCGTTCTCAATGGCACTGAGCGGCCGCAACGGGCTGCCCGCCGCGATCACCATAGCGCAGCCGCCATGCGTCGCGGTGCGCGCGGCCATGACCTTGGTTTTCATCCCGCCTTTGGACAGGCCGGACACGGGATCGCCCGCCATTGCCTCGATCTCGGGGGTGATGTCGTCGACGAATTCCAGCCGGCGCGCGGTCGGATCGGTGTGCGGGTTGCCGGTGTAGAGGCCATCAACATCCGACAGCAGCGCCAGCTGATCCGCGCCAATCGTGATGGCGATCTGCGCGGCCAGACGGTCGTTGTCGCCGTAGCGGATCTCATCCGTCGCGACAGTGTCATTCTCGTTGACGATGGGCACCACGCCCAAGGACAGCAGCGTTTCCATCGTCGCGCGGGTGTTCAGGTAACGGCGGCGGTCTTCGGTATCCTCCAGCGTCACCAGCACCTGCGCGGTGGTGATGCCGTGGGGCTGCAAGACCTCCTCATAGGCGCGCGCCAGACGGATCTGGCCAACCGCTGCCGCCGCTTGCGACTGCTCCAGCGGCAATTCCCCGGTGGGCAACCCCAGAACTCGTCGCCCCAGTGCAATCGAGCCCGACGAGACCAGCACGACATCGGCCCCGCGCGCCTTGGCAGCGGCCACGTCCAGCGCCAAAGCCGCCAGCCAGTCCGATTTCAACTGTCCCGAACCCGCATCGACCAGAAGCGCCGAGCCGATCTTGATGACCAGCCGCCGTGCCTGTGTCAGCGAGAGCCGCGTGTCGGTCAGGGTTGCCACGGCGCGTCATCCTCGTCTTCGCGCGCGGCCTCCGCCCGTTGCGCGGTGATCTCGGTCCACAGTGCGCGCAGCACTTCGGTCGTGCCCTTACCGGTTGCCGCCGACAGCACATAGACCCGCCCGCCGCTGGCCACTTCCAGCGCCGCGCGTTTCTCGGCGATCTCTTCGTCGGTCAGCGCGTCGGACTTGTTCAACCCGACGATGCGGGCCTTCTGGTGGACGATCTCGCTGTAATTCTCAAGCTCGTGGTCGATGATGCGGAAATCCTCGGCCACGTCTTCCGCCGTGCCATCGACAAGTTGCAGCAGCACCGCGCACCGCTCGATATGGCCCAGAAACTGGTCGCCCAGTCCCCTGCCCTCGCTTGCGCCTTCGATCAGGCCGGGGATGTCGGCCAGCACGAATTCGCGCTGGTCGATGCCGACGACGCCCAGATTGGGGTGCAGTGTGGTAAAGGGATAATCGGCGATCTTGGGCCGCGCGTTCGAGGTCGCGGCAAGGAAGGTGGACTTTCCGGCATTGGGCAGACCGGCCAGACCGGCGTCGGCGATCAGTTTCAGGCGCAGCCACAGGATACGCTCGACACCGTCCTGCCCCGGATTGCCCTTGCGCGGCGACTGGTTGGTCGAGGATTTGAAGCGCAGGTTGCCCCAGCCGCCATTGCCGCCCTTGGCCAGCATGATCCGCTGGCCGATGGTGGTCAGGTCGGCGACGACGGTCTCGCCGTCCTCTTCCAGAATCTCGGTCCCGGCAGGCACCTTGAGCACGATGTCATCGCCATCCTTGCCGGTGCGCTGCTTGCCCATGCCCGGGCGGCCGTTTTCGGCAAAGAAATGCTGCTGATAGCGAAAGTCGATCAGTGTGTTCAGCGCAGGCACGCATTCGACCCAGACATCGCCGCCGGTGCCGCCATCGCCGCCATCGGGCCCGCCGTATTCGATGAATTTCTCGCGCCGGAAGCTGACGCAACCGCCGCCGCCCGAACCCGAGCGAATGGTGACTTTGGCGAGATCGAGGAATTTCATGGCAGTGTCCCGGGGTGGCGCACTGTCAGGCGATAGCCGTTCGCACGCAGAGGATCAAGGCCCGCGCATGAGGCGCGGGCCGGAGGAAGGGTGCGACAGGGGCCGGTCAGGCCAGTTTGCGCAGATAGGTCCAGGTTGGCACGGTGGCGTGGCGCGCCAGCGAGTGCGCCTCGGCATCGCCGATATAGTCAAACCCGGCATTGGTCAGCACGCGGGCCGAAACAGGATTGTCCTGAAACACCTCGGCGAAGACCGTTTTGTTACGGTGCGGATTGGTGTCCAGCAGCGCCTTGACCGCCGCCGAGGCGATCCCGGCATGCCAGAAATCCGGCGCGACCCAATAGCCGATCTGGCTCTGGTTGCGATCCAGCGACTTGAGCGACACCACGCCCAGAAATGACGGCGCACCCTGCGGTCTGCCGTCGATCGCCCAGACATCCTCTTCCCGGTCCTCGGCCAGCGCTGCGTCGATATACGCCTGCGTTGCCGCCGCCGTCAGCGGATGCGGAATCGAGCGCGTCCCCTCGGCCACCCGTCGGTCGCTGGTATAGATGTGCAACAAAGCAGCATCCTGACGGCCCAGCGGACGCAGGATCAGATGATCTGCTTCGATGCTGGGTTGAGTCCGGCTGACAGCGGGGGTCTTGGTGAAGCGGATCGTCATGAGGATCGTCCTGGTCTTCTGCCACAAAAACGCATGACAGACAAAAGAATGGGGGCCGACAGCGTTCTGTCGGCCCCCGTGTAACGTGCAAATGTAAAGCCTTTGCGTTACTCGGCAGCCTCACTCACCACTGGTACGATCGACACAAAGCTGCGCCCCCGGAACCCTTTGGTGAAGGTGACGCGACCGTCGGTCGTGGCGAACAGGGTGTGATCGCGGCCCATGCCGACGCCGGTACCAGCAAAGTGCTTGGTGCCGCGCTGGCGCACGATGATGTTGCCGGCGATGCAGACTTGACCGCCGTAGATCTTAACACCAAGGCGGCGACCCGCAGAGTCGCGACCGTTGCGGGATGAACCGCCTGCTTTTTTGTGTGCCATGGGTGTTACTCCTTGTCAGCGGCCAGCGTGGCGGCCTGTTCGAGCCAGTTGTCACGGGCGATACGGCCCTTGAACGACAGCTGGTCATCCATGTACGCGATTTCCGCTTCCGACCAAGCCGAGATCTGGTCGAAGTGGAACACGCCGTTCTGGTGCAGCAGGCCTTCCAGCTTGGGGCCAACGCCCGAGATCTTTTTCAGATCATCGGCTTTGCCGCCACGGGCTTCGGTCAGCAGGTTCGCCGGGCGGGTGCCCGCGACTTCGCCTGCAACAGCCGGAGCCGCCGCTGCCATCGACGCGCCCGAAACCGAGCCCGAACCGATAGCCGCCTTGACGCCCGACGCATCAGCGCCCGAGGCCAGGATGTCCGTCACGCGGACCAGCGTCAGCTTCTGACGGTGGCCTTTGGTACGCTGCGAGCTGTGCTTGCGGCGACGCTTGACGAAGTGGATGACCTTGTCACCCTTGATCTGGTCGATGACTTCGGCCTGCACGGCAGCGCCCGCGACGAGCGGCGCACCGATGACCGGCGAGTCGCCGCCCAGCATCAGAATGTCATTGAACTGGATTTTCTCACCGGCATCCGCCGCGAGACGTTCGACGCGCAGCACGTCGCCCGCTTGGACGCGATACTGTTTACCGCCGGTCTTGAGGACTGCGAACATGTCCTGTCTTTCCTTATGCTTCCGCGTTCTGTGGCCGCCCTTGCGGGTGTTGCTGGCACGCGCCGCCTCGAACTGCGCCCCCGTTCGGGAGTATGAAAACGAACCGTGCCCCGGTTCGGCCTTTGGACCGATACGGGGCACGGGGTGGGCATTACCGCCTTAAGGGGCAGTAAGTCAAGCGCCAGAGGCCCAAACGCGCGCGGAAAAGCGCATCAAACCGTGGCGCAAGACAGGTTTACGTCGGCAGTTGCGTGCAGGTGTAAGAGCCATGGGTCCGCCGCGACAGGCGGCAGAACTGGTTGAAGAGCTCCAGGAAGTTATTGGCATTGTTCACGCCGCTCAGCGGCGAGGCACCCTGGATCTTGATATTCCCGCCGCTATAGCCCCACGAGGTCACAGCCATGACCACGTTGCGCGACGGCATTTGCGATGCCTGCTGTGCCGAGTCGCTGATATCGCCCATGTTCAGGATGTGGGGTCCACCGCTCGATCCACCTTCCATGCCCGACCCATGCACGTAATCCAGGCCGATCCGGTTCCACAGCGGAATGGTCTGTCCGGTGACCTCGAGGTGCTGGCCAACGGTCATTTCCTCACCGCTATAATAGTTGCCGGGATACCCCAGCTGCGTCAGGAAATTATAGTCCAGACGGCAGTTGAGGTAGCAAAATGGCAGATAGCCAAGCCGAAAGCCGGGCAGCGAATTATTGACATAGGACCACCGTGCGTCTGTCAGGCGCCCGCACAGCGCCATGCCAACGTCGTAACCGCCGTTCAGCCCCGCCGACTCGCTGGCGGCGTTGCGCCACTGGGTCGTGGTGCCCCAGCGCAGAACCTCGCAGGATCCGTACCGCTGGCTGGCCCCCATTTCACCCGAATAGCCCGGGTAGAAGACGCCTTGGGTGTTCCAGCCCTCCTCACCACCCCGGTCGGGGTTGTAGACACAATGGCCCGCGGTCAGCAGGATCGCCCGGTCGATCAGCGTTGCCGTGCACGAGAACCAGAAGCCGCCGTTCATGAAATACAGCTTTCCCACCGAACGCTGCGGGGCGAAATACGGCGACGGATGCTGCAACGCGTCTGAGTAGTGATAGATCGTGCCAAGATTGCCCGAGCCGTAATCCTGAGCGTCGGGCGCGGTGCTGTTCGTCGAAGGCGCGCCTTCGCTGAGTTCGCGGTACAGGCTTTCGTCAATCGTGGCCCGCACGGCGCGACCGGCGGTGCCGGGACGGATACGCGGCAGCCCCGCCCCCATGTCGGTGGCTGGCGGCACGGCCCGGGCCGTGGCCATGGGGCCACTGCCATCGAAGATCTGTTCCATCGGGGTCGCCGTCGCCATGATCTGGGCAAAATCGACGTCCCCCATGGTCGAGGGCCCCATCGGCGGCGACAGAACCTGTGCCAGTGCGGGCTGGGACATCAGCGCACACAGAGCGGCAACCGCCAGCGTGCTCCGGCTGAAAAAGGAATACGATGTATGTGCAGACGTCACTGAAATCTCCCTGAACCAAGCGCCCGAAGGCACCCAAAACCAACACAGCCGCACCCCAATTGCGCGACCCTAATCTCAGCAGCGTAAGGCGAATCGATCCGTGCGGCAACCGTCGGCATGTCATGTCTATTTCGGGATGGAACGCTCATCAGCCTTGGACTAGGGTGATCGCGCACCGCAGCCTCTCCCCGTACAGTCAAACGGTTTCAACACAGTATGTCCTCACGTTCTCTTCGCGTTGGTGTTGTGATCCGCACCAAGGATCGACCCGGGTTTGTCACGCGCGCCCTGCGCAGTGTGATGGATCAGACCTATCCCGGCTGGCGCGTCATGCTGGTCAACGACGGCGGCGATCAGATTGCGCTCGAGGCCGCGATTGCGGCGGACGGCCTGGCGCCCCTGTTCGCCAGCGACGCGATGCAGGCGTTGCACTTGCCGGTGTCGATCGGGCGGTCCGATGCCTTCAACCTTGGGGCGCAAACGCTGGACACCGAGTTTGTCTGCTGCCTGGACGACGACGACACCTGGGCACCGGGCTTTCTGGAGGCCTTGCTCGACCTGCATGACCGCACCCTACCGCTGGCCCCTGATCTGGGCGGCGTGGCGGCGCTGGTCACGGCGGTGCGCGAGGATCTGGTAACGCTCGACGGAACGGAAACCCTGATCACGCTGGGCGAGGATGATCTGTCGCACGCGTTCCGGCGCACGGATTTCTTTCTGAACCCCATCGCCTATGCCACCTATCGGCATGACCTGTACCCGGTGCAGTGGATGCTCAACCGCGAGGCTGTGCTGGCGGCGGGCGGGTTCCCTTCGGCGTTCAACGTGATGGAAGATCGCGCCTTCATGACGCTCTTTCTGCAACGCTGGCGGGTTGCGATCCTCGATCAGAAGCTGGCCTTTCACCACCGGCGCACCCGGCGCAAGGGCGACACGCAGCAAAGCATCGTGCTCAACACGCTGGACAACCCATCGTATGATTGGCGGCTGTTCTCGGATCTTGCCAAGATCCCGCTCAACTCCCTGCCTGATGACGCTGGCGACGGGGCGTCGAACAGCGAACGCGCCGGTGCCTTGTTGCGGGCCACGGCGGCCACGATCATCAAAGAGCTGAACGACGAGACCAGCGGGCTGTGGCACAAGATCAACGGCGAGACCGCGACGCTGAAGGCCCGCCTTGAAGCGCTCGATGCGCGGGTCGGTGGCGTTTCAGCGGTGCCCGAGGCCGAGACCCCGCCCGAGGCGCAGGTCTGGTCGCTTTGGACTGAACTGGGCGCGCAGGATGCGGGCTTCGGTCTGGGCGTGGATACACCGTTCCTGTCGCGTCTTTCGCTGTCGATGGCCGATGCGCAACCGGGGTTGATGATGCATGCCTCGCGGGCACAAAACCGCATGGTCGTTCAGATCCCCTGCACGCATGACTGGGCGGCGCTGGAGGTCTCGCTGGACGGGCTGGTCAAACCCGGCCACGGGCTGCGCTGCGAGCTGATCGTCAGCCATCCGACCGGCTATTTGTTCGAAACCGCGCTGTCAGTCACCCAGCGCGACCGTCGCGGGCGCGTGTCGCAGGCGCTCGAAGTCGGGTATGTCCACTCGTGCCCGCCCGGTGGGTCAGTCCGTGTGGTGCGCGACTTCCCCGTCGAGTCGTTCGAGCGCGACGCGCGGTGCAAATTCTCGGTTGCGCTGCCACGCCAAGCCAGTGATTTTCGGCTGATAGTGCACGATCTGGTGGTCAGTCTGCTGTGAAGCATCGGTATGCCCATGTTTGACGACGCCTTGCCCGACTTCGCCCTTCGCGGCGAGACAGGCATAGACCTGTTCGCGCGCAGTGACGACGACGCCCATCGCCGCGCGCGGTTCCGCTGCGTTGCCACGCTGGGCGATGACGGCACGCTCGTCGACCATATGCCCGATGCCAAACGCGATCAGAACGCGTTGCGGGCAACAGCCGAGGCGTTGGCCACGGATCCGCTGTTGACGCCTTTTGTGCTGGCCGACGTGACCAGCTGGCCCAAAGCCTCGGATCTGGGCAATCCGATCCGGTTGTTCCTGTATCTCGACTTTCTGCGCGCCTGGCAGGTTGCCGATATGGCTGCCGCCCGGTTCGAAGCCGGTTTGCGCCGCGACCCGGGCACCCTGCCCGGTGACGCGACCCGTTTGCCGGCCGTGATCCTGCCGATCCTCGATTTCAATCAGCTAAGCCGTGGCAGCCGTGTGGCCCGTGCGCTGCTGCCCTTGCTGAACGCACAGCTTGCAGATCCTGCGTTTCGTGAGCCCAAGAATGGCGGCACGGGCTATGCCCTGCGCATGCTGGGCGATCTTTGTCTGCGCGGCAAAGATGCCGCTCTGGCGCTGCAATGCTATGAAACCGCTGTCGCTTCGGGCGACAACCCGTTTCGCCGCCGCAAGGCGATCGAAGCAGCCCGCGCCGCGAAAAATGCCGAGGCGCTGGCCAGACATCGCGCGGCGTATGCCGAGCGCTGGCGGCTACCCGCCGATCTCGCTGAAGACAAGGATACAGAATGACCCGCACCAATGCCGTCGATATTCTTTGCATCGGGGCACAACGCGCGATGACCTCGTGGCTGCACCAAGCCGTTTCGGCCCATCCCGGAACCTGGGCTTTTCCCGCCTTTGACCCGCTCACCTCGACCAGCAAGGAAGCGCATTACTGGGACTGGAACCACAAGCGCGGTCAGGACTGGTACCGTGTGCTGACCCGGCCTCTGAACGATGCGCTGCTCAGTCTGGATTTCACGCCTGAATACGCCTTTCTCAACGAGGCGCAGCTGACCGAATGTAAGCACCTGAACCCCGAGGGAAAGGTGATCTACATTCTGCGCGATCCCCTCGCGCGGGCAATCTCGGCGCTGCGCATGCATACGGTCTGGGCAACCAAACACGCGGCAGCGGACGCCGCCAGCCTGACCTATGACAAGACCTTTCTCGAACGCTGCCGCAAGGCCCGGATCTGGGATCATGGCGCTTATGCCGCCAATCTCGCCCGGTGGCGCCGGTTTTACCCTGACATGCTGGTGCTGAACTTCGAAGCGCTCAGCGCCGACCCGCTTGCCGGTCTGCGTCAGGTCTATGACCACTGCGGGTTGGACTGGGACGGGCTGGACGACGAAACCCGCGCCGCGCTGACCGAACGCGCGCAACGCCACGTCTGGGCAACCCCACGCTATACGCTCGACGCCGACTGCGTTAACTTCCTTTACGGAACGCTCTGGACCGCACGCGAGGAAACCGAGGCCGAAACCGGTTTCGCCTTCACCGAGGCCAATGCTTATCTGGAGGCCGCACGATGAGCCGTGAGAACATCACCGATATTCTGTGCATCGGCTGTCAGAAAGGCTCGACCAGCTGGCTGCATTCGGTGCTCAACTCGCACCCCAAAACGCATTCCTTTCCCAGCAGCGGACCGCTGACCTCGACCGACAAAGAGGCGCATTTCTGGGACTGGAACCACAAGCGCGGCGTTGACTGGTATCGCACGCTGATGACGCCGCCGAACCCGGCGAAGCTGTCGATGGATTTCACGCCGGAATACGCCTTCCTGTCCGCCGAGCACATCGCCGAGTGCAAGGCGCTCAACCCGACGGCCAAGGTCATCTACATCCTGCGCGATCCGATGGCGCGGGCCGTCTCGGCGCTGCGCATGCACATGCTTTGGCGCTATGGCAAAGATCATGCCGAACCCCTGCACCGGGATGAAGAATTCCTCACGTTGGTGCGCAATTCACGGATAACCCTGCACGGCGCTTTCTTGCATAACCTCCGGGCGTGGCAAAAGCACTATCCCGACATGATGGTGCTGAATTATGAGGATTTCCATAACGACCGGGCCGCCAGCGTGGCGCGTATCTTCGCCGCGCTGGATCTGGATACCAATGAGATGAACGAGGGTTCGCAGCGCAGGGTCGAGCGTCTGGTTGACGGCGGGCGTGTCTGGGAGTCCGAGAAGTTTCCGATGGACCGTTCCGTGCTGATGTTTCTGCAGGGCCTGACCTGTCGCGTCCGGCAGGCCTGTGAGAGCGAGTTGAACATGCGCTTCGCCGAGGGCGAGCAACTGTTGAACGGCTGAGGATGGCCTCGCTTGCGCGTCAGCTCTGGACCGGGCCGCTTGACGATCCTGCCGCGCCCGGACAGGCGTTTGGCGCGCGGCTTGCAGGGCTGGATTACGGCCCGGCCCTGACCGAGCTGCGCATGTTGGCAGGCTTCGGTCTGCCCGTCGATCTGCGCGCAGCGCAGGCCCGTTGGCCATGGTCGATTGATCTGGGTCTGCTGATCGCCCAAGTTGAAGGCGACACCAGCCCGCTGTCTGCCGCTGTTCACGCTCAGAAGCGCCGGTTTGGCACCCTGGCCTGGACACTGTGGACACAAGCGCAGCCCGAAGCGGCGCTCGACGCGCTGCGCGAACTGGATCCGGCATCGGGCAGCTATGCCGATGACTGCACTCGCCGCACAGAGCTGCTCATCCTGTCGGATCTGCCCGCCGATCCCACGGTCGCCCCGATACCCGGCCCGCGCGGTACGCAGCTGTCCTTGTTGCAAACTTGGCGGCGTGAGGGGTCAGCGGCGCTTGTCCGCCGCGCCACGCTCGAAGACGCAGCCCTGCCCGCGCATCCGCCCTTGTGGGCGTGGCTGGTCGAAACCCTGACGCAAGAGCGCGATTTCGACGCTGCCCGCGCCGCGCTTGGCAGCTTTGCCCTGCGCTGCCCCGATCACCCCGAGCTGACCGCGCAACGCATCCGGCTGGCGCTGGAATCCGAGGCGACCGCGCAGGCGCGCACCCTGCTCGACGGCTTGCCCGATCCAGACGCTCCGTGGCGGTGGCCTGCCCGGCGGCATGTCCAGCACCTGCGCTGCCTTGCCGACGAGATCGCCGCCAGTCCGCTGCCCGATTACGCGCCATTGCGCTCAGGGGTCGAGGCTGCACTGCGCCTCTTTCCACGCAATACAATGCTGCAAACCCTGCACCTGATGGCCCGTGAGCTGACCGAGGACTGGGAAAGCTTCGCCCATGACCTTGCCACGCATCCCGACCCTCGCGCCGCCGCCAGCGCGTTCTTGCGGTTGGGCTTGCCCGAACAGGCTTTGACCGCGCTGGACCGCGCACCTGCGGCGCTGCCGGACGATGCGTTCCGCTTGCGCCTGCGTCGGGCCGAGGCGCTGATGCGTCTGGGCCAGCTCGACGCCGCCCGTACCGCGCTTGGCCCGGTGCCAATAGCCGCGCCCCTCGCTGCCGATCACGCCTATTGGGCCGCCGAAATCGGCAGCGCGGCCCGCGATTTCCCACGGGCTCAGGCAGCGCTCGCCCCGGCGATGGCCACTAGCCCCACCCGCATGGGCCTGCGTCTGACGGCTGCCCGTGTCGCGTTTCTGTCGGGTGATGCGGCGGCCGCGCAGGCCCATCTCGACAGGTTTCGTGCCCTGAAAACGGCGCAGCTTGGGCAAGCGCCCGCATTTGATCTGCGCGACCTTATCGTTGCCGACGCCGTGGCCGGGCAGCCCGGCCCCGCTCAGGCCGCCCGCGCTTTTGCGCAGGCAACGCCTGTGTTTGCGCCGGATACCGGCCCACCGATCCCGCAGACCATCGCGCATTACTGGGAGGGACCGCGCAGCCCGGCCCTTGAGCGCAGTCTGCGCGCGTGGCGCATGCAGTTTGCGCAGACCGTTTACGACGCCACAACCGCCCGGGCCTGGCTTGCTGACCACACCGATCTTGCCACCCTGTTCGACCGGCTGACCCAGCCCGCCACCCGCGCCGATCTGTTCCGTGTGGCGCTGATTGCGCAGGTGGGTGGGGTCTTCACCGATCTCGACGAATACCCGCGCGCGCCGGTCGCGCCATGGCTTGAGCGTGCCGCCGCTGTGCTGGTCATCGAAGAGGGCCACGGCACGCTGGCCAACAATTTTCTTGCCGCACGTCCCGGACTGGCCCTGTTCACGCGCCTGCAAACGCGGATCGCCCAGACTCTGCACCAAACTGACACGCCCTATGCGTGGTGGGACACCGGCCCTGCGCAACTGACTTACGTGGCCCATGAGACCCCCACCAAGGGCCTGCGCTTTCTGACGCAAGCCGATTACGACGCCCGTGTCTCCACCAACCTGCCCTTCCCCCATAAGCGCGGCCCCGGCCACTGGCGCTAAGGGGTGGACTCTTGGGCCCTGCCGTGGCCCAATCACGCCATGCAGCCCCCTGATCTTTCCAACGCCTACGCCCTCAACGGTGCCGAGGATTGCCAGCGGCTCTATGCCGACTGGGCGCAGAGCTATGACGCCGATTTCGCGGCGGGCATGGACTATCGCCTGCCAGCCGAAACCGCCGGTGCCTTCCTGCGCGCTGGCCCGCCTGCCGGGCCTGTGCTGGATGTGGGCGCGGGCACCGGGCTGCTGGCCGCCGCCCTTTGCGCGATGGGGCATGACCGTGCCATCGACGCGCTGGATCTCTCGGACGCGATGCTGGCGCAGGCCGGATCCAAGGGCCTGTACCGCAGGCTGATCAAGGCCGACGTGACCCAACCCCTGCCCGTGTGCGGTTACACCGGGATCGTCAGCTCGGGCACCTTCACCCACGGCCATGTCGGCCCCGAGGCGCTGCCCAACCTGATCGCCGCCGCCCTGCCCGGCGCCGTTTTTGCCCTGTCGATCAACGCTGCCGTCTGGGACGCTCTCGGCTTTGACCCCGCGTTCCGCGCGCTGGGCACCATCACCGACCTTGACCGCTCCGAGGTTGCGATCTACGGGCAGGCAGCACAGGCTCGCGACCCTGCGCATGCCACCGATACCGCCCTGATCGTCACTTTTCGGAAATCATGACCTCACCCGACATCCTCTGCATCGGCTCGGTCCTGTGGGACATCATCGGCCGCACCGACACATCCTTGCGCGCACGCGGCGATGTCGCCGGGCGCATCACCCGCATTCCGGGCGGCGTGGCGATGAACATCGCCATGACGCTGGCCCGCTTTGGCCTGCGCCCGGCGGTGCTGACCGCATTGGGCACCGATGGCGAGGGCGATGAGCTGATCGCCGCCGCGCAATCGCTGGGCGTTGCGACCGAGTTTGCCTTGCGCACCCCCGATCTGCCCACCGATTGCTACATGGCGATCGAGGACGCGACCGGGTTGATCGCCGCCATTGCCGACGCCCACTCGCTGGAAGCCGCCGGTGACGCGATCCTGCTGCCGCTGGCCGACGGTCGGCTGGCCACGCCTGCCGCCCCCTGGGCTGGTCCCATCGCGCTGGACGGCAACCTGACCGCCGAGCTGCTGGCCGAGATCGCCACCTCCCCCCTGTTCAACGCAGCCGATCTGCGCATTGCCCCCGCCAGCCCCGGCAAGGCCGAGCGCCTGATCCCCGTCATGCGCCACCCGCGCGCCACGCTTTACGTCAACCGGCAAGAGGCCGGGCTGATCACCGGCCACACCCACGCCAGCGCCGCCGAGGCTGCCGAGGCGCTGGTCGCCGCCGGGGCCGCGCGCGCGCTGGTCACCGATGGCGCGCATCCCGCTGCCGACGCGGCGCGCGCAACACCCGTCATTACCCATGCGGCCCGCCCGGTGCAGGCCCGCCGCATCACCGGCGCGGGTGACACGTTCATGGCCGCGCATCTCTTCGCTGAAACCCGCGGTGCCACGCGCTCCGAGGCGCTTGACCGCGCCCAGGCCGCAGCCGCCGCTTATGTCGCCTTCGAGGATTTCCAACCGTGACCCTGCCCCTGATCTATTCTGCTGAAGTTGCCGACGCGCGCGCCCAAGGCCGCCCCATTGTCGCACTGGAATCGACGATCATCACCCATGGCATGCCCTTCCCGCAGAACGTCGAAACCGCCCGTGCGGTCGAAGCGGAAATCCGCGCCGCCGGTGCTGTACCCGCGACCATCGCGGTGATGGACGGCCAGATCCTGATCGGACTGGAAGACGCGCAACTCGACCGGCTGGGTCAGGCCGAGCATGTGATGAAACTCTCGCGCGCCGACCTTGCGGTTTGCGTGGCCACCGGCGGGATTGGCGCCACGACCGTCGCCGCGACGATGATCTGCGCCCATCTGGCCGGGATCAGCGTCTTCGCCACCGGAGGCATCGGCGGCGTGCATCGCGGGGCCGAGCTGAGCTTTGACATCTCGGCCGACCTGCAGGAACTGGCGCAGACCCCGGTTACGGTGGTCGCGGCCGGGGCCAAGGCGATCCTTGATCTGCCAAAGACGCTGGAAGTGCTGGAAACACTGGGCGTGCCGGTGATCGCGGTGGGTCAGGACGACCTTCCCGCCTTCTGGTCGCGCGCCTCGGGGCTCAAAGCGCCCTTGCGGCTGGACAGCGCGGCGGAAATCGCCGCGGCGCACAAGATGCGCGGGACGCTGGGGCTCAAGGGCGGCCAACTGGTCACCAACCCGATCCCGGTCGACGCCGAAATCCCCCTTGCGGTGATGATGCCGGTGGTCGAGGCCGCGCTCTTGCAGGCCGAGGCCAAAGGCATCAGCGCGAAAGAGGTCACGCCCTTCCTGCTGTCCGCAATTTTTGACGCCACCGAAGGCCGCTCGCTGGATGCCAATATCGCGCTGGTGTTGAACAACGCGCGACTGGCGGCGAAAATCGCCGCCGAATTGGTCTGACATTAAAAGGGCAGTTCTGCCTGATTTCTGTCTGACATTCATTATCCCAGATCAGAGCCACCTGAGCGCCCCTTGCAAGCGCTCAGACCTCACCCTAAGTAAATCAGCAGTCAATCCAAGCAGGCAGTGCGCCCATGTCGCCGACCCCCCGACCGCATCGCCGCGGTTTCTTTGCCGGTCTGCGGGCTTCGTTCCTGACCGGGCTGGTGATCGTCGCTCCGGCGGTACTGACGATCTGGATGATCCGCGCGGTGGTCGATTTCGTCGATTCCAAGGTCATGCCGCTGATCCCGGCCGATCTTTTGCACGGCATCCTTCCCGACCGGCTCACACAGCTGAATTTGCCCAATATTCCTGGCCTTGGTCTGATCATCGCGCTGGTGTTCACGCTGGTCGTCGGCTGGTTGGCCAAGGGGTACATCGGTAAATCGCTGATCGGTTGGGGCGAGGATATCGTGGCGCGCATGCCGGTTGTGCGCTCGGTCTATAACGCGCTCAAGCAGATCGCCGAGACGGTCTTCTCGCAAAGTTCGACGTCGTTCAACCGCGCCTGTCTGGTCGAATATCCGCGCCCCGGCCTTTGGGCCGTGGCCTTTGTTTCGACCGAAACAAAAGGCGAGATTGCGCAGAAGCTGGGCGATGAGAAACTGATCTCGGTCTTCCTGCCGACCACCCCGAACCCGACCTCTGGCTTCCTGCTGTTCGTGCCCGAGAAAGACGTCAAGTACCTGGACATGACCATCGAGGAAGCCGCCAAGCTGATCATCTCGGCGGGTCTTGTCGCCCCCGACCCCGATCGTCCAGTGCAAAACGGCAACCGGCGGCGCAAGGATCTGCCCAAACCGCCGGTCGCGGGTTAACTGAACATCTCGACCAGATCGACCGAACCGCGCTCGCCGATACAGTCGCCGTGCATGTCCAGAAACGTGCCCGCCGCCACGCGGCCCGCGTCGAACAGCGTGTCCAGCAGCGTCGGTGTCGGCGCCATCTTGCTGCGCGCCGACAGGCTCTGCATGAGCGGTTCATCCCCGATCATATGCACCAGCACATCCTTCATCGCGCCCTTCTTGATCGACCCATCGGCCAGCAGGCGCTTGACGAACGCAATCGCCCGCAGGTCACGCAAAAGCGCGGCGTTGAAGCTTATCTCGTTGATCCGGTTCATGATTTCCTGAGCGGAATCCGGCACCTCGGGCCGATGCTGCGGGTTCAGGGACACGATGACGATGTCGTCGGGCAAATCCTGCGCATAGAGCGGGTGCAGCGCCGGGTTGGCCGAATAGCCGCCGTCCCAATAGGCCTGACCGTCGATCTCGACCGCCTGCGCCACCGTTGGCAGGCAGGCCGACGCCAGAATCGCCTCGCGCGTCACCTCGGCATCGCCAAACACCCGTACCTTGCCGTCATGCACGTTGGTCGCGGCTACGAAAAGCCGTGGCCCGGCAGCGGCTTGGACGTGGTCGATGTCCAGCGCCATAACCATCGGCTCCAGCGGATTGCGCCAGAACGGACCCCAATCATAAGGGCTGACCATCTGCGATGCGATCTCGGCCGGCGAGACTGGCATGAAGGCCTCGGTTAGCTTGGCGGCATAGTCGAAACCCGGCAGAAACGGCTTGAGCCAATCGCTGCCCGGCACACTGTCGAATCCGGTGACGCCTTCCCACAGGTTGCGCAGGGCGGCTCGGGCGCCTTCGCGGCCGCCCTCACCATAGCCAGACTTGAACGCGGCGCCGTTCAGCGCCCCTGCAGAGGTGCCGGATATCGCTGCGATCTCCAGCCATTCCTCATCGAGAAGGCGGTCCAGAACGCCCCAGGTGAACGCGCCATGCGCGCCGCCGCCCTGTAGGGCCAGATTGATCCGCCGGGTCTTTTGAGTCACGCGGGGGGTATCCTGTGTCAGAGAACCGCCAACTCAACGCGGGCGCGGATCACCCGGTCGTCGCTTGGCGCAAGATCAGCCCCAGTGTCGGCCAGGGCAGTGTGCAGCATCCGGAACATAGACTTCGACGATGCGATGGCCAGAACGAAAAAAAAAACGCCCGCGCAAGGCGGGCGTCAGTCGTTGAGGCAGGTTTCATACAGGCAAGAAACCTATCGAGCAGTGAGACACTTATAGCCCTTTGTTCAGATCTATCCAAGCTTAAAGTTTGCAGTGGCTTAGCGGGCGGTTTAGTCAGAAAGCGGGCCCAACAGCCGAAAGGATTGTTTCCGCCATGACCCTGATTCAGCGCTCGTATCGGTCGTTTTTCTCAATAGTCACTACTGTAACAGTGATCTGCCTACAGGCTACCGCCGGGGCGCAGACGCCGGTCACGCATGGTATCGCTATGTATGGCGAGCCTGCCCTACCACAAGATTTCGCGTCTCTGCCCTATGTGAACCCCGATGCGCCACAGGGCGGACGAATCGTTTTGGCCGAAGTCGGCGGCTTCGATTCGCTCAATCCGTTCATCTTGCGCGGCTCGGCCCCCTGGGGCGTCAACTTGCTGACGGTTCAGAGTCTTCTGGGCCGTAGCTATGACGAACCCTTCGCGCTTTATGGCGCGCTGGCCGAGACGGTCGAGACCGATTCGGCCCGGTCTTACGTCGAATTCACCCTGCGCGACGGCATCCGATTCTCGGATGGCAGCCCCGTCACGCTCGATGATGTGATGTGGTCCTTCGAGACCATGGGGCTTGAGGGACACCCGCGCTATCGCAACGCCTGGACCAAGGTCGCCACGATGGAGGCGACCGGTCCCCGAACCCTGCGCCTGACCTTCACCGAACCCGACCGCGAAATGCCGCTGATCCTGGGCCTGCGACCCATCGTGCAGCGGGCTCAATTTGATGTGACCGCCGGTGGGCGAAGCTTCGCCGACAGCTCGCTTCAGCCGGTGATCGGCACGGGGCCCTATGTCGTCTCGCGGGTCGATCCGGGGCGTTCGATTACCTTTGAGCGCGTTGCAGACTGGTGGGGCGATGACCTGCCGCTGTTTCGGGGCCAGTATAATCTGCAAGAGATCCGCTACGAGTATTACAGCGATCTCTCAGTTGCCTTCGAAGGGTTCAAGGCCGGGGTGATCTCGGTCTGGCGCGAGCCGAACGCGGCGCGCTGGCGCGACAGTTATGATTTTCCCGCCATGGCCGATGGCCGAATGCAAAAGATCGAGATCCCGCATGAGCGCCCCTCGGGAATGTCTGGCTTTTACTTCAACACCCGTCGCCCGCTCTTTGCCGACTGGCGCGTGCGTCAGGCGCTGATACTTGCCTTCGATTTCGAGCAGATCAACACCACGATCAACGACGGTGCCGAACCCCGCATCACATCGTATTTCGGCAACTCCTTTCTGGGCATGCAGCCCGGCCCGGCCGAGGGCCGTGTTGCCGCCCTGCTGGCCCCTTATGCCGACAGTCTGCCGCCCGATGCGATCGACGGCTATTCGCTGCCGGTCAGTGACGGGCGCTCGAACCGGCGCAACTTGCGGGCGGCAGCCCGGCTTCTCAACGATGCTGGCTGGCACGCGGATGCGCAGGGCGTGCTTCGCAATGAACAGGGACAGGCGTTCGACTTTGAGATCCTGCTGTTGCAGGGTCAGACCGAGATCCAGACCGCGGCGGCCAGTTTTATCGGCGCGCTGCGAAATCTGGGAATCAATGCCCGCGTGTCGCTGATCGATTCCGCCCAATACGTGCAGCGTACCAACGAATACAATTTCGACATGACCTACACCCAGCGACTGATGTCGCTGTCGCCGGGCAATGAACAGGTGTTGTACTGGGGCTCGCAGGGGGTGACACAGCCCGGCTCGCGCAATTGGGCAGGGGTGGATCTGCCCGCTGTAGATGCGCTGATCGAGACCATGTTGTCCTCGCAGACCACTGAAGACTTCACCGCTGCCGTGCGCGCGCTGGACCGCGTGCTGATGGCCGGTCGCTATGCGATTCCCTTCTGGTTTTCGCCGGTCAGCCGATTGGCGGCGTCACGAACCTTGCACTTTCCGCAACATTTGCCGATATACGGTGACTGGACCGGCTTCATGCCCGAGGTATGGTGGTATCAGGAATGACCAAGACACTAACACTGGTGCTCGCACTGCTCACGCTCACCGCCTGCAATACGGTTGAGGGTGTCGGTGCAGACATCTCTGGCGGTGCCAATATCGTGCGCGGCTGGATCGGGCGCTGAGCGCCTGATCTGCGCCGTTCAATCCAGCGATGTGACCCACAGGATCGTTGCATCCTCAGGGCTCAGGCTGACCACATTGTGCCCCATCGACGCGTCGTAATAAGCGCTGTCGCCGCGCTTCATGTCGATGGGCGCGTAGAATTCGGTGAACAGCCGGATCTGACCGGTCAGCACATAGAGAAACTCTTCGCCGTCATGACGCACCCAGCCGTTGAAATCCTCGAACGCGCGGGCATGCACGGTGGCGCGGTACGGCAGCATCGCCTTGCGCGTCAGCCCGCCCGAGAGCAGTTCGTGCTCATAGGTGGTGGTCACATGCGCTTCGCCCTCGCCGGCGCGGGTCATGGTCATACGCCCCCCGGGGGCGGCATGGCGCGGCGGGGTGAACAGCTGCGGGACGGTGATCCCCAGCCCTTCGGCCAGCTTCTTGAGCCCGTCATAGGTCGGCGACATCTGCCCGTTTTCGATCTTTGACAGGGTCGAGCGCGCCAGCCCGGCAGCCTGCGCCGCCTGCTCCAGCGTCCAGCCGCGGTCCTTGCGCAGATTGCGCACGCGCTCGGCCAGATCGATGGGCGAGGCCAGCGCCTCTTCGCCATCGGCGCGGGCGATACGGATGATCGAGGGGTTGGTCAGATCGCTCATGATGGCCTTACCGTTGCGGAGCCGCCTTCTGCGCCAAAATCATGGATTTGTCGAGCCATCGTGAACTGTGTACGCTGCCCCTTGCCCCCGGCTGTTTGCGAGGTTAGCTCGATTTCATGCACGCGTTAATTGATTCAGGTCCTTTCGACCCCTGCCCCGCGCCGTTCAATCTGGCGGCCTATGTGCTGGCCGCAGGGCAGCAGACGCCCGACAAGATCGCCTTGCAGATCGTTGGTCTGACCGGGGCCGAACGGTGGTCATATGACGCGTTGACCAAGGCCGTGCGCGGGATTGGCACAGGGCTGCTGGAAAGCGGATTGCAGCCCGGCGACCGGGTGCTTTTGCGGCTGGGCAACACGGTGGATTTCCCGCTGGCTTTCTTGGGCGCAATTGCCGTTGGTCTGGTGCCGGTGCCAACCTCGTCGCAGCTGACCGCCGCCGAGATTACGGTGATGGCCTGCCAGATCACCCCCGCCGCCATTATCGCCGCCCCCGACATCGCGCTGCCCGAGGGCGACGCGCTGGTGATCGCGTCCGAAACGCTGCACCACTGGCGGCGCAACGCGCCCTGCGACTGGGCGATGGGCGATCCTGACCGGCTGGCCTATCTGATCTTCACCTCTGGCACCTCGGGCAATCCCCGCGCCGTCATGCACGCCCACCGCGCCGTCTGGGCGCGGCGGATGATGTGGGCGGGGTGGTACGGACTAAAGCCGGATGACCGGCTGATGCACGCGGGCGCGTTCAACTGGACCTATACGCTGGGCACCGGGTTGATGGACCCTTGGGCAATCGGCGCGACGGCGCTGATCCCCAACAAACTGGTCCACGTCCCGCAACTGCCGCTGTTGCTCAAGCGCTTCGATGCCACGATCTTTGCAGCTGCTCCGGGTGTTTACCGGCAGATGCTGCGCGAGAAGATCCTGACGATGCCCAAGCTGCGCCACGGGTTGTCAGCGGGCGAGAAACTGCCCGAGCAGACCCGCCACAGCTGGACCGAGGCCACCGGCACGCCGATTTTCGAGGCACTGGGGATGTCCGAAGTCTCGACCTATATCTCGGCCTCGCCCGACCGCCCGGCGCTTGACGGCGCGTCGGGCTATCCGCAGCCGGGCCGCAAGGTGGCCGTGCTGGGCGAAGACGGCCAGCCTGTCGCGCGTGGTGAAGGCGGCGTGATGGCCGTGGGCCGCGACGATCCCGGCCTGTTTCTGGGCTACTGGGGGCAACCCGATGAAACCGCTGCCAAATTTAACGGTGAGTGGTTCGTAACCGGGGATACGGTAAGCATGGATAGTAACGGCGGGATCCATTATCTAGGCCGCGACGATGACATGATGAACGCGGGCGGCTTTCGTGTTTCACCGCTCGAGGTGGAAAAGGCGATGAACACCCATCCCGAGATCGTCGAATCCGCCGCGATCGAGGCACAGGTCAACGCGACCACGACGATCATCGCGCTTTATTTCGTCCCCACGACGCCCGATCCAGATTGGCAATCCATCACCCGTCACGCCTATAGAACCTTGGCGCGCTACAAGCAGCCCCACCAGTTTTTTACCATCGACGCCCTGCCCAAGGGTGCCAACAACAAGATCAATCGCCGCGCGCTGCGTGAAGGATACAAACCATGAGCACCAAACTCGATATCTTCTCTGATCCCGTCTGCCCGTGGTGCTATATCGGCAAAGCACGGCTTGAGCGCGCGCTGGAACAGCGCCCCGACCATCCGCTGATCATCGAATGGCACCCGTTCATGCTGAACCCGACCATGCCGCCCGAAGGCATGGACCGGCGCGAATACTTGCAGGCCAAGTTCGGCCCGCCCGATGAAGTGGTGCGCGTGCACCTTCCCATTGTGCAGGCCTGCGAAGAGCTGGGCCTGCCGCTGGAACTGGAAAAGATGGAGCGCAACCCGTCGACCCTGAACGCGCACCGGCTGATCCATTGGGCCGGGCTTGAGGGGCACCAGAACGCCGTGGTCAGCGCCCTCTTCCGCGCCAATTTTGCCGAAGGCCGCGACATTGGCGACCGTGATACCCTGCTCGACATTGCCGAGCGCACGGGCATGGACCGCGCCGTCACCGCGCGCCTGCTTGACAGCGACGCCGATGCCGATGACATCCGCGCCCGCGATGCTGACATCCGCGCGCGCGGGCTGCAGGGTGTCCCGGCCTTCATTCTGGGCCGCCAATACGTGCTGAACGGCGCGCAGCCGGTCGACACCTGGCTCAATATCCTTGACCAACTGGCGGCTGCATGACTCCTCCGACAAAGACGCTACCTTTCCCCGAGTTTATCGGCCTTCTTGCGCTGCTGATGGCCACCGTCGCCTATTCCGTCGACGCGATGCTCCCGCTGCTGACCCCGATCAGCGAGGATCTGGCCCAAGGCTCGATGGCACAGGCGCAACAGGTCATTACCGTTTTCATGATCGGTCTGGGCACAGGCACCTTTATCATGGGGCCGCTGTCTGATCGCCTGGGCCGCAAGACCGTCATCCTGTGCGGGATCGTCCTTTACATGATCGCGGCCGGTATCGCCGCGACCTCGCAGGACATTACCATGCTGCTGGTCGCGCGCTTCATGCAGGGCTTTGGCGCTGCGGCGCCACGTGTGGTCAGTCAGGCCTTGGTGCGCGATCTCTATTCGGGGCGGATGATGGCGCGGGTTGTGTCCTTCTCGATGACCGTCTTCACGCTGGTTCCCGCCATCGCTCCGTTCATGGGGGCCGAACTGGGTGCGCTGTTTGGCTGGCGCGCGATTTTCTGGAGCTTCATGGCGTTTGGCACGGTGTCCGGCCTCTGGCTTTTGCTGCGCCAGCCCGAGACGCTGAGTCCCGAAAACCGCCGCCCGCTGGCTGTCGCCCCGCTGTGGCTCGCGCTGAAGACCGTGCTGGGCCATTCGCTTGTGCGGCTGTACCTGCTGGCGCTGACTTTTGTGTTCACCACCATGCTGTGCTGGATCAGCGGCGTCGCGGCGATCTTTGAACAAAGCTTTGACCGCACCGCGCAATTCCCCGCCTGGTTCGCCTTTGTTGCGATCCTGTCCGCCCCGGCCAGCCTGATCAACGCGCGGCTGGTGGTGAAGGTCGGCATGCGGCGGATGGTGGCCATTGCGCTGACCTGGCAGATTGCCATCAGCCTGATCGCGCTGATCGGCTTTCAGTACCCGCTGGGTGACTGGGGGTTTGAGCTGTTCATCCTGTTCATGCTGATGCAGTTCTTCTCGATCGGTTTCCTGATCGGCAACCTGAACGCGCTGGTGCTTGAGCCGATGGGTCATGTCGCAGGCATGGCGGCGTCGGTCGTTGGCGGGTTCTCGACGGTGATCTCGGCCCTGCTGGCAGCGACGGCCGCGACCTTCATGAACGGCACGCCGGTCCCTCTGGCGGTCTCGTCCCTGCTCTGTCTTGTGCTGGCCTCGGCCTGCATGATCTGGGCGCGTCAGCTGCGCGAGGATTAAACCCCGCCGCGCAGCCGCTCTCGATTCAGCGCGAGCCATTGTGCCGTGATGATCAATGGCCCGTTCGACACCTCACCGCTGTCAATCAGCGCCATGAGCCGGTCGAACGGGATAACGTGCGAGCGAATATTCTCGTTCTCGCTGGCCAGCCCGTGAACGCCTTGCACGCTGTCAGGCAGGTCCGCGATGCCGATGTATGAGAACAGGTATTCGCTGACCGCGCCCGGGCTGACGTAATATTGCCCGACTTTGTGCATCGCGCGCATCTCCAGATGCGCCTCTTCGACGGACTCGCGGCGTGCGGCCTCTTCGGGCGCTTCGCCTGCGTCGATACGCCCGGCAATGGGTTCCAGCAGCCAGGGATTCTGATCACCACGAACATAGGGGCCAAAGCGGAATTGTTCGACCAGCATGACGGTGTCGCGAACCGGGTCATAGGGCATAACGGTCACGGCGTCGGCCATGACAAAGCCTGCCCGGTTGATCGGATCGCTGAGCGTGCCGTCAAACCGACGGTACTGCATGTCCGCTTCCTCAACGCCGAAAAACCACGTGTAGGGCGCATGATAGCGCGCGATCTTCACGTCATCAGGATGCGATGCGCGCCGCAGGGTCGCTTCGGGCGGCGTCGCCTTTGCCCGCCTGCGGCTCGCGACCCGAGCGGCGAGCATGCTGAAATGGTGGCGCACCTGAGCGGGCGACGCTTCGCGCAGCAAATCCATCACATCCGCCGCAATATCAGTTGTGAGCGCGCCGTGCTTCGCGGCCCAGCGATCCAGCGACCAGCCTTCACCCGCCGAAAAGCGACCGGGATGTGCCTGATAGATCAGCGCCTCAACCATGCCGGACCCCGTCGCAACGCGGATTGCCGAGGGTACATAGTCGAAAAGCTGCTCATACGCATCCAGCCGCGCGCGGGCGGCGGCATCCGGGCGGACCAACAGCCCTTTGGTCACCTGACCGGGCTGTGCCACGCACAGCGGAAACACCTGCACGTCGCTATGCGCGTCAACGGCATGTCGCACTGCATGGTCGGCCAGATCGGCGCTTTGGGCAGTCAGCGCTGTACCGGCAACGGCGGCGTAGAGCGGTTCATGTTGAAGCGTTCCAAACAAGAACAAGGGCTTATCGGTCATTCCGTCGCCTTTCGAGCGCGCTCATCATTCCATGCAAGATAAGGCCCAAAACCAGACCGCCGGTCCCCAACAGGATCAGAAAATCCCGGTCGAGCGCCTTGCCGAACCAGTCGGCCAGAATGTCAAAATACCCGTTGATGGCATCCATGACCTCAGGATAGCGCCGGCGATAGCCCAGGATGAATACCTCTCGGACCCCCATCACGGCACCGATGGTCAGCGCAGCAAGGCCAACCGACTGAACACCGATATAGAGGGAAAACCACAAGGCGCGCCCCATCCGGCCCCCCAGAAAGACCCAGCCGACGACGAAAGAAATCGCCGCCGCCCAGATCGGAAAATTGCCCAGATTGGCGTCTGGCCGGTAGAGCGGCTCATAGACCGTTGCGCAATAGCCCGCGAAGACAGCCAGCAGAATGCCCGCCAAGGGCCTGATAAGCGTGAACATCGCGCCTCCGTCTGTGCGGCGCGCGCGTGGGTCAGGCCGGGCGGCGCAGGGTGATCTGGGTCACGCCACAGATACCCGTGTGAAACGCGCCAGCGCAAGAGGTGAGGTAATAGTCCCACATCCGCCGGAACCGTTCGTCGTAGCCCATGGCATGGATCTTGTCCCATGTCTGGGTAAAGGTTTCGTGCCAACGACGCAGTGTCTGGCTGTAACTTTCGCCAAATTCGATGGAGGACAGGAACGCAAGCCCGGCGCGCTGTGCCTCTTGCGTGAAGCGCGCGGGCGAGATCAGCATGCCCCCCGGAAAGATGTATTTCTGAATGAAATCAACATTCTTCTTGTAGAGGCTAAAGCGTTCATTCGGCACCGTGATGACCTGAATCGTCGCCTTTGCCCCCTCTTTGAGCCGCCCGCGCACCGCGTCGAAGTACGTCGGCCAATAGGCTTCGCCCACCGCTTCGAACATCTCGATCGAAGCGATTCCATCGTACAGGCCCTGCTCGTCGCGGTAGTCCTGCATCTTGATTTCGACCTTGTCGGACAATCCCGCCCGCTCCATCCGGGCCACGGCGTAATCATGCTGCGCCTTGCTGATCGTCAGACCCGTGACCTTCAGGCCCCGCTTGCCCGCCGCGTATTCGGCAAACCCGCCCCAGCCGCAGCCGATTTCCAGCACGTGATCGCCGGGCTTCAGCTCGAGCGAGTCCACAAGGGCGGCGTATTTCTGCTCCTGCGCGCTCTCCAGACTTTCCTGCCCGGTTTTGAACAGCGCCGAGGAATAGGTCATGCTGTCATCCAGCCATAGCGAATAAAATTCATTCCCCAAATCATAGTGATGCGCGATGTTCTTGCGTGCCTGCGTCTTCGAGTTTCCGCGCAGCCAGTGCCGGACGCGCTCATACGCCCGCACTAAGGCCATGCCGGTGAATTCGTCCAGCAGCGCCGGGTTGTCGGTGAAAATCACGTCCATCAGCGCCTGCAGGTCGGGCGTGGACCACCAGCCCTCGAGATAGGCATCGGCAAAGCCGAGATCGCCTTCGCGGATCAGCCGGGCAAAGGCGTCAGGATTGTGTACCGTCACCTCGACGGCCTGCCCGGCCTTTGGTCCCTGCGCGCGAAAACGGCGACCGTCAGGCAGGATCACGTCCAGCCGTCCATAGGTCATCCGGCCAAGTTGGGCGAAAACCGGTTTGAAATACCGCGGCAAACCGCTTTGCCCTTGTGTCGTGGTCAGGATGTCCATGATCCCCCCTGTGCTAAGTTCTTCCTTTCTTTACGAAAGACTAGCCAAGATGGATGAGTGGTCAAACCAGAATTTTAACCTTTCCGTAACGACTCGTAGGCGGCGAGCGCGCGTTCGCGGCCGTCGGACAGGCTGATCAGCGGATCCGGATAGGGTTTTGCCGGGTCCAGACCCCAACTGCGCGGCACGGCGTCGAAATATGAAAGCGCTGTCGCGCCAGGTTTTGCGCTGAGTTCGGCGATGAAGGTCTTGCGGTACGTGGCTGTTTTATCGAACTTTTCTGCCTGAGTGGCGGGATTGAAGACGCGGAAATACGGCGCGGCATCGGGGCCCGAGCCCGCCACCCATTGCCACCCCATCGCGTTCGAGGCCGGATCCCAGTCGGTCAGACACTCGGCGAACCAGTCCATCCCGATTTTCCAGTCCGTCATCAGGTGTTTGGTCAGATAGCTGGCAACGATCATCCGTACGCGATTGTGCATCGTGCCCGTGACGAACATCTCGCGCAGTCCGGCATCCACGAAGGGCTCGCCGGTCAGGCCGCGCCGCCATCGTTCGGCACTCTCTGTGTCGCCCTGCCACGCGAACCCGTTCCATTCGTCGCGCCAGTTGCTGTCGAGCAAATGCGGCGTGTGGAACATCAGGTGATGGGCAAAGTCGCGCCACGCCAGTTCCTTGCGGAAATGCGTGGCGCCCTCGCCGGGAAGCGCCTTGGCGGCGTGCCAGATCCGGCGCGGGCCGATCTCGCCATAGGTCAGGTTTTCCGACAGGCCCGAGACCGCCTTCAACGCCGGGAAGTCGCGGTCGGTCCGGTAATTTTGCACGGTTTCAGCCAGAAAACGGTCCAGCCGCGCCTGCGCTGCGGCTTCGCCGACGACGGCATGAGAGGCCAGTACCGGCGCGCCCCGGTTCATTGCCGCGCCCAGTCGCCAGCCTGCCAAGGCTTCGCTGCCCGGCCAGTCGGACGGCGCGACAAGGCGTTCAGGCGCTGGCACCGCTTCGGCCACGCCCTGTGCGTCGAGCGACTTCCAAAACGGGGTATAGACCTTGTACGGCCCGCCGGTCTGAGTGGCGACATCCCACGGTTCTGCCAAGGTGTGCCCGTGAAAGCTGCGCGCCTCAAGCCCTTGGGATTTCAGGTAATCCTTGATGTCGGTGTCGCGCTCGCGCGAGAACGGATCGTAAAGCCGCGTCCACCAGACGCCGCTCGCGCCGGTCTGGCTGATTAGCTCCAGCAGCACCGGCAGCGCCGGTCCGCGCCGCAGGATCATGCGCGAGCCCTGCCCGGCCAGTCGCGTGCCGAAACTCTCGACCGCCTCGCCCATCCGCCAGCGCGCCGCCGCACCGATCCCGGTCACTGAGCCATCGGCGATGAACACGGGGATCAGCGGACGGCCCGTCGCGGCAGCGGCGGCGAGCATCGGGTTGTCATCAAGCCGCAGGTCGCGGCGGAACCAAAGGATCAGGGGCGTCATAGCACCCGATCTAGCGCGCCGATCAATTGGTCAACCTCGGCTGCGGTGGTGTAATGCACAAAACTCATGCGCAGCACGCCGCGGTCCAGATCGACCCCCTGCGCATGCAGCGCGCGGTCGGCGTAGAAGGTGCCGCCGCCGACCATCACGCCCTGCTCGGCCAGGGCCCGCGCCAACTCGTGCCCACTCTCGCCCGCCTGGACTGAGACCGTCGGCGCGCGCAGCGCAGCCGATTTCGGCCCCAGCAAGCGCAGCTCATTGCGGGTGCCAAGGTAGTCGAGCAACGGCTGCAGGATTGTCGCCTCATGCGCGCGCATCAGGTCATGCACCATCGCCGCGCGGGCTTTGGGGATCAGATCACCGGCCCCGTGGTGTTCGGCCAGCGCGTCGACGTAATCGGCCATCCCAGCGCACGCGGCGATCTGCGCGTGATCCGGCCCGGCGGGGGTGAAGCGTTTGTAGAGCACCTCGCCGTTGAAATAATGCCCCTGATTGGGCAGCGCCATGCCCAGCGGGCGGCGGATCACCATGATGCCCTGATGCGGCCCGTAAGTTTTATAGGCGGAAAACAGATAGATATCGGCCCCCAGCGCCCCGACGTCGGCAAAGCCGTGCGGCGCGTAGCTGACACCGTCAACGCAGGTTGCCGCGCCCGCCGCCTGCGCCATCGCGCAGATCTCGGCCACCGGATTGATCTCACCAACCACGTTCGAACAATGCGGAAAGCAGAGCAGCTTTGCCCCCTTGAGCAGCTCAGGCAGGCGGCCCAGCGGCAAGTGCCCGGTGGTCGGATCGATCTGCCACTCGCGTACCTCAATCCCGGCCTCGGCCAGCCGACGCCACGGGCCGGTGTTGGCCTCGTGGTCCTGATTGGTCACGATGATCGCATCGCCGGGCGTCAGATGCTGGCGAAACGCCTGCGCCAGAACGTAGGTGTTCGCGCTGGTCGAGGGGCCAAAGCTGACCTCGTCTGTAGCCACACCCAGCATCAACGCCAGACGCCCGCGCGCCTCATCCATCTCCTCGCCGCCAAGGCGGCTGGCCTCGAAAGGATAATACGGCTGGACCTTGCGCTGGTGGTAGAACCGGGTCAGCCGGTCGATCACCGGCTTGCAGGTATAACTGCCGCCCGCATTCTCGAAAAACGCCTGCCCTGCCAGTGATGGCTCGGCAAAAGCCGGGAACTGCGCCCGCACGAAATCCATATCCAGCTGCATAACGAATCCTTTCCGATTGAGGCAGCCTAACTGTGTCGCAAACCGCCCACCAGAGAGCGTTGCACTCGCCTTGCGATTGACAGTGCCAAGAGCCTCTGGCATCCTATTGCCAGACAATAAAAATGCACCAAAAGCAGTGGGTTGATGGTATGAGCAGCTTTCCGGCCCGTGATGGCCGTGCCCCAGACCGCGCGAGCGCCATCGCGACGCTTTTGCAAGACAACATTGTGTCGGGCCATTACGCCCCCGGTGATCGACTGCCATCTGAGGCGGATCTGTGTGCTCACTTCAAGGTGTCGCGTCCCACGCTGCGTGAAGCCCTGGGGCGCTTGACCGCGCGCGGGCTGATCACGTCGCGCCGGGGTGCCGGTGGCGGGGCTTTCGTCACCCGCCCCAGCCCAGAGATCGCGGGCGAGCAGATCGCCGCGCTGATCGCGCTGTCCACCCGCGCCGAGGATAACGCTCATCGCCCCCTGCTGACCGAAGCGCGCATCCAGTTGCAATTGGGCTGTGCCGAGCTGGCGACGCTGCGCAAGGCCGACATCACCGATCTGCGCGCCGAGATTGACCAGCAATCCGACTTCGCCATTTCGGATGCCGATTTCATCGCCTCGGTACGACGAATGAATCTGGCGCTGGCGCTGGCTTCGGGCAATCCGGCGCTGGCGATGCTGACCCAAGGGCTGATCGACGCAGAATTCGCGATTACCGCCGACACTGGCTATCCCACCCGCATCCGCGCGCGGTTCCTGTCCTACCATGTGCGCGTTGCCAACGGCATCGCCGGTGGCCGGACCGATGATACCCGCGCGGCTTTGATGGAGCTGTGGACCTTTGAATCCGAGCGCAGCAACGGCACACCGGACGACGCGCAACCGGTCGAACGCCCTCCCCGGATGCGCGATTTGCGACTGCCGCCGGTCCAGCGCTTGACCCCGCTGAGCGAGTAACCCTCCGGTGCCACAACGCCCTCAGGACCGAACGCTGCGCCGCCGTGTCTCTGCCGCCATCGATCCCGAGATGCGCGAAGGTCCGGGCCTGTCGCTCTTTAATCGTCTGGTTGTCGCCAGCATTTTGCTGCTGATCGTTGCAGCGGTGGTTGAAACCGAGGTCCATGTGATCCGGCGCTACGATTGGGCGATGGGCACGCTCAAGGCTGTGCTCTTTGTCTTCTTTGCCGTCGAGTTTCTGCTGCGGGTGTGGGTCGCCACGCTGAACCCGAAGGTGCGCAGTGTCTGGTCGTATCTTGTCTCGGTCTCGGCCCTTGTGGATCTGGCGGTGCTGGTGACGTTCCTGATGCCGTCTTTCGGATTTGAGGCGTTGGTGTTTCGCTTGTTGCAGATCACCCGGATCCTGCGGCTGACGCGGCTGGGACGCTACAGCCGGGCGCTGAACCTGCTCTTCGACGCCTTTCGCTCGCGCGCGACCGAACTGATGCTTAGCGCCATGCTCGCCCTCGCGCTGATGCTCGCGGCAGCGACTTTGCTCTATGTGGTCGAGGCCGACGCCCAGCCCGAAGCCTTCGGCTCGATCCCGCGCGCGATGTGGTGGGCGGTCGAGACGCTGACAACGGTGGGCTACGGCGATGTTGTGCCGATCACATCGCTGGGCCGGTTTCTGGCCGCGCTCACGGCGCTCTGCGGTATTGGCATCATCGCCTTGCCGACCGGCGTCTTGGCGGGCGCCTTTTCCGAAGCGATCCGCCGGGCGCGCGAAGACACGTCGCGTAAGAAGAACAACGAGTACCCCTCTTGAGAAGCCCTGCGCCCGGCCCTATATAAGAGGTGTTCCCGGCAACGGGATCTATGGACATAAACGCGCTCGTAATAATCGGATCGGACCCGGGGGCGGTACCCGGCGGCTCCACCAAACACCCGTATTGGCGGGTCATGGGGCCGAAACAGGATCGACGAACGTCTAAAGGGGTTTGCTTTGTCTCGGTGAGCTACCACCGTTACCGGTGCAAAACGTACAGTTGCCAATGACAACCGTGCTCCGGCAATGGCTCTGGCTGCGTAAGCAGTTCGAGTCGCCGAACTTAAGCCCTTGCGCCTAGCAGCGTAAGGCGGGGTCCGCAGGCACCTGGCAACAGAAGCCTGCACTTACTCCCCCCCTCTTGGAACGCCATCTGGACACGCCCAGCGTGAATCCGTTTGACTGGCGTCGCGCCGCTGATAACGTCAACGGCACTGACCCCTTTCTCACATTCTTCTATGAGGTTCCCATGGTTCTGCGTGCCCGGCTCGCGGCCTCTCTGTGTGGTCTTGCTGTTGCGTTCGCCTCGCCGGTTCTGGCCGAGGACGCACTGCCCAAACTCGGCCCTAACGCCGTGCCGCTCAGCACGGACAGCGCCTATCTGCGCGAGGCTCCGGCGCCCGATTACTGGGTCTTGTCGCCGTTCGCGCGCGCACAGTTCACCAGCTCGGCCTGCTCGATCGCCGCTGTGACGGCTGCCGTGAACGGGCTGGCGGGTCTCCCCGCGTTGGCCGAGGATACCATCCTGTCCCAGCCCGAGTTGCTGGAAGCGACCGGCCTGCCGCTCTGGGCCGAACTTTCCGCCGAAGGCGGCGACGGGGTGACCTTCGACCAGCTGGCAGAGTTCACCGCCGCTGCTTTCACCGCGCGCGAGATGCCCTACGCCGTCACCACGATGCACCCGTCAACCGACGACGCCGCCACGCTCGATGCGCTGCGCGATGCACTGGCTGCGAATGAGGCCAGCGCCGATGATGCCGTGCTGGTCTATTTCAACCAGGGCGTCGTCACCGGCGACTGGGACGGCCCGCATGTCTCGCCCATCGGCGCCTATGACGCGGCACGCGACCGGGTGTTGATTCTGGAAGTCGATCAGGACTGGTACACGCCCTACTGGACGCCCGTTCCGGTGCTGTTGCAAGCCATGCTGCGCCCGGCTCCGGCGGATCAGGGTGTGCTTGAAGGCCAGACCGGCGGCCTGGTGATCATCCAGCCGCAAGGCTAATCACGACTTCGTGATGTCTAATGCCGGCGTGCTGTGTCACGCTGGCGTGATGAAAGGGATCCTGTGCCTGACCCTGGCAGCCCTGCTCGCGCAACCGGCGCGGGGCTGCGACATCGCGCTGGTTCTGGCGATGGATGTCTCGGGCTCGGTGGATGCCTATGAATTCCAGCTCCAGGCGCAGGGCGTCGCCAATGCCCTGCGCGACCCCGATGTCGCCGACGCGTTGCTGCGCGGGCGTGTGGCTTTGGCGGTGGTGCAATGGTCCGGCGCGCTGGAGCAAAGCGTCTCGGTGCCCTGGACCCGGCTGTCCGAACCGGTCGAGGTCAACCGACTGGCGGGTCGGATCAGCGGGATGCCCCGTGCCCATGCAGGCGGCAACACGGCGGTGGGCGACGCGATGCAGGTCTCGGTCGATCTGTTCGCGCAGGTTCCTGACTGCGCGCATTGGGTCATCGATATGTCCGGCGACGGCGATGAAAACGAAGGCTTCACCGTCGGCCGTGAGCGCAGCGCCGCCTATGCACGGGGAATCACCATCAACGGACTGGCAATCGAGGGCGCGGCAACCGGCCAAAGCATCACCAATTTCTACCGCCGTCACGTCGTCACACCCGGTGGATTCGTCATAACTGCCCAGCAACACGATGATTTTGAACGCGCCATGCGCGACAAACTGCTGCGCGAGTTGATCCCGCCTGTGGCCTTTGACAGCAGCGGCCCGCCAGAGCCTGAGCAGACACAGCTTGCCGGGCTGTCGGGTTTTCTGCACCTGCAAACGCGCTGAAGGCTTTTCATCGCCGACGAAAACCCTATGCTGCGCGTAAGGAACCGAAGGGTAGCGAGGGCTGGCATGGACCGCGGAATCGACTATGGCAATCTGATGCATCAGGCCATGCGCAGCCTGATCCGCGAGGTGCTGACTCGAGTCGGCACCGACGGGTTGCCCGGCGAGCACCATTTCTTCATCACCCTGACCACCCAGCATCCGGGCGTGCAAATGGCCGACTGGCTGCGTGCGCGCTATCCCGATGAGATCACCATCGTCGTGCAGCACTGGTTTGAAAACCTTGAGGTTGACGAGAACGGCTTTGCGATCACGCTCAACTTCGGCAACCAGCCCGAGCCGCTGTATATCCCCTTCGATGCCATCTCGACCTTTGTCGATCCGTCTGTCGAATTCGGTCTCAAGTTCGAGACCCATTCCGACGAAGACGACGACGAGGATGACGACGACGAAGAAGCGCCGATGATCCATACCGACACAGATCCCGAGCCGCGCAAGGCCGGTGAGGTTGTCAGCCTGGACCAGTTCCGCAAGTAACGCACCCTGCCCGCCGCACAAATACCCGCGCGGGCTTGAGTCCGCGCCTGTCCCTGCCCATCTTGGCCGGGACTGGAGGACGATATGAGCAAATCTCTGGCGCGCGTCGCCAAAGCCATCGACGACATCGGCCTTGAGGCCGAAATCCTGAACCCCGGCGCCAGCCGCACGGCCGAGGATGCCGCCAAGGCCTGTGGCTGCGACTTGGACCAGATCGCCAAGTCCCTGATCTTTCAGGGCGAAAGCGGCGTGATCTATCTGTTCCTGACCGCAGGCGGCAATCGGTTGGACGGCGACAAGGCTGCAGTGGTGGCGGGTGAAACCCTGCAACGCGCCGATGCAGGCACCGTGCGCAAGGTTACCGGTTTCGCCATCGGCGGTGTCTCGCCCCTAGGCCATCTGACCGCGCCGGTGATCTTTGCCGACCCCCGGCTCAAGGATTTCCAGACCGTCTATGCCGCTGCCGGAACGCCCGACCATGTGTTCGCCGTCGCTCCGGGCGCGCTGTTCATGGCCTGCGGCGCGCAAGAAGCGGATTTCACCGCATGAGACTGCCTGATCCAGTCGAGAACCCGGACTTCTACGATCACCTCGTCGCCAAGCGCCTGTTGGCATGGGTGATTGATCTTATCGTCACGCTGGGCCTGATGCTGGTTGTGCTGATCGGCACAGCGTTTCTGGCGATCTTCATCTTTCCGCTGGTCTGGAGCGCGATTGCCATCGCCTACCGCACGGTGATGCTGACGCGCTACGGCGCGACACTGGGGATGATGGTTGCCTCGGTCCAGTTGCGCCAGCTCAATGGTCGCACCCCAAGCCGTGAAATCGCACTGACGCATTCGATCCTGTATGCGCTGTCGATGGTATTCGTGTTGCCGCAGATCGGCTCGGTCGCGATGATGATGCTCACGCCCTATCGGCAGGGGTTGAATGACTGGATCTTGGGAACCACAATCATCAACAAATATATGGAAGACTGATGTTCGCCAAAGCTTTGCGGAACCCTTGCACAAGCTCTTGGCGGATGGCGTTAGCCTTGTTACCTTGATGTCGCGCGGCAGCTGACATTGCCGCCATTTTGTTGATTTGCATGCCAGCCAGAAGGACGGGCGCCCATCATGCGCCATACGCTGCCCATAGCGCCGCAGTTCTACGTCACGGCGCCGCAGCCCTGCCCTTATCTGGCCGGGCAAAGCGAGCGAAAGCTGTTCACGGCTCTGACCGGGGATTCAGCGCGCGCGCTCAATGATACCTTGTCCAAACAGGGCTTCCGGCGCTCGCAGAATGTGCTCTATCGGCCTGCATGCTCGGAATGCGCCGCCTGCCTGTCGGCGCGCATTCGCGTTGCCGATTTCGAACCCTCGCGCAGCCAGCGCCGAAACCTCAAGCGCAACGGCCACCTGAACCGCGAGGCGACGAGCCCCTGGGCAACCGACGAACAGTTCAGCCTGTTCCGGCGCTATCTGGACAGCCGCCACGCCGATGGCGGCATGGCCGACATGGACATCTTCGAATTCGCCGCGATGATCGAGGAAACGCCGGTCCGCTCACGCGTTATCGAGTATACCGAGAAGCCCGAAAAGCCTGTGCCCGGCACCAAAGGCTCGGGTCGCACGCTGGCCGCTGTCTGTCTGACCGATGTGCTCGAAGACGGGTTGAGCCTGGTTTATTCCTTTTATGACCCCGACCGGATCAAGGACGGTCTGGGAACTTATATGATCCTCGACCATGTGACACTGGCCCGCCAGGTGGGCCTTCCTTACGTCTATCTGGGCTATTGGGTGCCCGGCAGCGTGAAGATGGCCTACAAGGCCAGCTTCGGCGCGCTTGAGGTTTACCGCGATGGCGAGTGGCGCGAACTGGGCGATCCGGCCGAATACGGCCGCCAGCCGCACCCGCTGTCTGTGCGCCCGATAACCGAGCAAGTCGCCGCGATTACCCTGCCCCCGACCGAGTCGAAAAACGGGCGCGGGTGACCGGACTCGTCAGGTTTGCGCCCGCCGATCCGCCCTGATTTCTGAAAATTGCGATATTCTGGCTTTGACGGCAATATTCGCAAAGAAAATCGCCCTTTTGCGACCGGAATCTCTGCCGTTCCCTGTTGACGCTGCTCTGCGGCGCACGTAATGTCCGCTCGGAAGCGAAAGGATCAGCGATGAACGCGGTACTTATCAGTTCTGGGGTTGGTAACGGATCGGTCTGAGACCGGCACCGAACGACCCCCATGACCCCCCTGACCGGGGGTTTTTTGTTGCCCAATTGGCTGGCCTGGGGCAAAGGCTGGCGCGAGATAGAGGTGGAGAAGATCATGTCCCAGCAGATGACCGGTGCGAAGATGGTCGTTCAGGCGCTCAAGGACCAGGGTGTCGAAGTGGTCTTCGGCTATCCCGGCGGCGCCGTGCTGCCGATTTATGATGAGCTGTTCCAACAGAACGAGATCCGCCACATCCTCGTGCGGCACGAACAGGGTGCTACGCATATGGCCGAAGGCTATGCGCGCTCGACCGGCAAGCCCGGCGTTGTTCTGGTGACCTCGGGGCCCGGCGCGACCAATGCGGTCACCGGCATGACCGACGCGCTGATGGACTCGATCCCGCTGGTCGTGCTGTCGGGTCAGGTGCCGACCTTCCTGATCGGCAATGACGCCTTCCAGGAAGCCGATACCGTTGGCATCACCCGCCCCTGTACCAAGCACAACTGGCTGGTCAAAGACCCCGACAAGCTGGCCGAGACGATCCATCAGGCGTTCCATGTCGCCACCACGGGCCGCCCCGGTCCGGTGCTGGTCGACATCCCCAAGGACGTCCAGTTCGCCGACGGCACCTATACCCCGCCGCAAAAAGCCCGGATCTCGCATTATGCGCCCAAGGTGAAGGGCGATCTCGACGCGATCACCCAGCTGGTCGAGATGCTGGAAGTGGCCGAGCGCCCGGTGTTCTACACCGGCGGCGGCGTGATTAACTCAGGGCCAGCTGCCGGTCAGCTGCTGACCGAGCTGGCCGAGGCAACCGGAATTCCCGTCACCTCGACCCTGATGGGTCTGGGGGCCTATCCGGCCAAGGGCAAGATGTGGATCGGCATGCTGGGCATGCACGGTCTCTATGAAGCCAACATGGCGATGCATGATTGCGACCTGATGGTGAACATCGGCGCGCGCTTTGACGACAGGATCACCGGGCGGGTCAACGCGTTCAGCCCCGGCTCGCGCAAGGTGCATATCGACATCGACCCGTCGTCGGTCAACAAGGTGATCCGCGTCGATCTGCCGATCATCGGCGATGTCGGTCATGTTCTGGAAGATCTGCTGAAGATCTGGAAATCGCGCGGTCGCAAGACCAACTCGCCGGCGCTGGCGGCGTGGTGGAAACAGATCGAGGAATGGCGCAAGGTCAATTGTCTGGCCTATCGACAGGAAGGCCCGATCATCAAGCCGCAATACGCGCTGCAACGGCTCGAAGCGCTGACCCGCGACTATGACCGCTACATCACCACCGAGGTGGGCCAGCACCAGATGTGGGCCGCGCAATACCTGAACTTCGACGGCCCGAACCGTTGGATGACTTCCGGCGGTCTGGGCACGATGGGCTATGGCCTGCCCGCCTCGATCGGCGTGCAGGTCGCGCATCCCGAAGCGCTGGTGATCAACGTCGCCGGTGAGGCCTCGTGGCTGATGAACATGCAGGAGATGGGCACGGCCGTTCAGTTCCGCGCCCCGGTCAAGCAGTTCATCCTGAACAACGAACGTCTGGGGATGGTCCGCCAATGGCAGCAACTGCTGCACGGCGAGCGCTATTCGCAATCGTGGTCCGAAAGCCTGCCTGACTTCGTCAAGCTGGCCGAGGCCTTTGGCTGCAAGGGCATCCGCGTCGACCACCCCGACGATCTGGACGAGGCGATCAAGGAAATGCTGGCCTATGACGGGCCGGTGATCATGGATTGCATGGTTGAAAAGCACGAGAACTGCCTGCCGATGATCCCCTCGGGCAATGCGCATAACGAGATGCTGCTGCCCGACGGCGATGTCGGCAATGCCATCCAGGGTGCCGGCGGCGCGCTGGTCTGAGGCTGGGCCAAGGGGTCGGCGCGGGAGACCGCGCTGACCTGCTCGACGTCAAACATCTATCAGGCGCGGCTGATCTGCCCGCCGCACAGAGTGAAGGGTTCCCCATGTCCCCGCTACACATCTCGCAAGGCTCGTCCAAGCATTCCGCCTATGAACTCCGCGATCCCTATGCCGAAGTGATCGAAAGCCACACGCTGGCCGTCATCGTCGATAACGAACCCGGCGTTCTGGCGCGGGTGATCGGGCTGTTTTCCGGGCGCGGTTACAACATCGAAAGCCTCACCGTCGCCGAAACCGACCACAAGGGCCACCGTTCGCGCATCACCATCGTCACGACTGGTACGCCGCAGGTCATCGACCAGATCAAGGCGCAGCTGGGCCGGATTGTCCCGGTACACGAGGTCCACGACCTGACGGTCGAAGGGTCGGCGGTCGAGCGGGAGCTGGCGCTGCTGAAAGTGTCGGGCAAGGGCGATGCGCGCATCGAGGCGCTGCGTCTGGCCGAGATTTTCCGCGCCAATGTCGTTGATTCCACACTGGAAAGCTTCGTGTTCGAGATGACCGGCGCGCCGTCCAAGATCGACGCCTTCGCCGAATTGATGCGCCCGCTGGGCCTGAGCGAAATCGCCCGCACCGGCGTGGCGGCTTTGGCGCGCGGAGCCTGAATGGCCCCGACGCTGGCCCCGTTGACGCGGATCGCAGGCCATGACGTGCTTTTCGTCATGGCCGCCCGCGCCGAATACGGGCCTGCGCTGCAAGCGCGCATTACGCCGCTGATCACCGGCGTCGGGCCGGTTGAGGCTGCGGTTGTCACCGCCTCGGCGCTCACCCGGCTGGCGATTGCCGGAACGCTGCCCGATCTGGTGGTGTCGCTCGGCTCAGCCGGTTCCGCGCGGCTCGATCACTGTGGTCTGTATCAGGCCAGTCACGTCGCGTGGCGCGACATCGACGCGTCGCCCTTGGGGTTCGCCAAGGGCACCGTGCCCTTCCTTGATCTGCCCGAGACCATCGCCCTGCCCCATACCCTGCCCGGCGTCGCCACGGCGACCCTGTCCACCGGCGGCAATATCGTCACGGGTGCGGCCTATGACAGCATCGCGCAGGATATGGTGGATATGGAAACTTACGCCGTCTTGCGCGCCTGCATGCAGGCGAATGTTCCACTGATCGCGCTGCGCGGGATCTCGGACGGCAAGGCGGATCTGACCGGCCTGCACGACTGGACCGAGTATCTGCACATCATCGACGAAAAACTGGCAAGCGCGCTGGACCCGTTGGCCAGCGCGCTTGAGGATGGTCTGCTGCGTCAGATGTGAATCGCGCGGCCGTAGGCTTCCAGCACGCTTTCGTGCATCATCTCGCTCAGCGTCGGATGCGGGAAGACCGTGTTCATCAGGTCTTCCTCGGTCGTTTCCAGAGTCCGGCCGATCACATAGCCCTGGATCAGCTCGGTCACTTCCGCACCGATCATATGCGCGCCCAGCAACTCGCCGGTCTTGGCGTCGAAGACGGTTTTCACAAAACCCTCGGCCTCGCCCAGAGCAACCGCCTTGCCGTTGCCGATGAACGGGAAGCGCCCGACCTTCAGCTCATAGCCCGCCTCTTTCGCCTTGGCTTCGGTCAGTCCGACCGAGGCGACTTGCGGATGGCAATAGGTGCAGCCGGCAATCGAGTTCGGCTTGATCGCATGCGGATGCCCGCCCCCGATCAGCTCGGCGACCATCACACCCTCATGGCTGGCCTTGTGCGCAAGCCATGGCGCCCCGGCGATGTCACCGATGGCAAAGATCCCCTCAACCCCGGTGCGGCAGAATTCGTCGGTCACCACATGGGTGCGGTCGACCTTGATGCCCAGCTCTTCCAGACCCAGACCTTCGACATTGCCGACAATGCCGACGGCGGAGATCACCGTGTCGAAATCTTCGGTCGTGGTCTTGCCACCGGCTTCCAGATGCGCGGTAACCTTGCCTTTAGAGCGGTCGAGTTTCTTGACCGTGGTCTTCTCACGGATCACCATGCCTTGCTTGGTGAATTGCTTCTTGGCGAAGGCCGAGACCTCGGCATCCTCGACCGGCAGCACACGGTCCATGACCTCAACCACCGTGGTCTTGGCGCCCAGCGTGTTGAAGAAGCTGGCAAATTCGATACCGATCGCGCCCGAGCCGATGACCAGCAGGTTCTTGGGCATCCGCTTGGGCACCAGCGCGTCGCGGTAGGTCCAGACCAGATCTCCGTCGCCTTCTAGCCCCGGCAATTCGCGCGCCCGCGCGCCGGTGGCCAGAATGATGTTCTTTGCCGTCAGCTCCTGCATCCCGGACTGCGTCTTGACCGAGACCTTGCCCTTGGCCGGAATGCTGGCCGCGCCCATGACGACCTCGACCTTGTTCTTCTTGAGCAGGTGCTTGACCCCGCCCTCCATCTGCTTGGCAACCCCGCGCGAGCGTTTCACCACCGCGTCCAGATCATAGCCGATCTTGTCAGCGCTCAGGCCATAGTCCTTGGCCCGCTCCATCAGATGAAAGACCTCGGCCGAGCGCAGCAGCGCCTTGGTCGGAATGCAGCCCCAGTTCAGGCAAATCCCGCCCAGGTTCTCGCGCTCGACGATGGCGACTTTCTTGCCCAGCTGTGCGGCGCGGATCGCGGCCACATAGCCACCGGGACCGGCGCCGATAACGACGACGTCAAAGCTCTGATCTGCCATGGAGACCTCCCACTGAAAATATAGTTGAGCACTAAACTACTTTTGACCGAAAGGCAATCACCCAGCCTTTGCGTCCCGGCTCAGCGGCTCATCCGCCCAGCGAGCGCACGATTTCACCATAACCACCGTTCTCAAGGAAGGCGATTTCATCAGGCGAGCTTTCACGGCTCAGCGCTTCATTGCGGAAGGGAAAGCGGCGGAACTTGCGAATGATGTCGCGGTGCGCGCAAGCATGGACCACGTTGCTGGCGCCGGTTTCGGGCAGTCGCGAGATCATCAGCGCAACCGCGCGATCCTGATCGAACGAGCTTTCAGAATGCATCAGCGGCAGGTAGAAAAACTGCCGCACCGGCTCGTCGATGCGCAGATCGGCCTTGTTCTGCCAGGCGTAATGCGCGACCCGGCGCGCGCGCTTGTCTGTGGCAAAGGCCTTGGCCTGACCACGGAACATGTTGCGCGGGAACTGATCGGTCAGCAGCAGATAGGCCAGAATACCCTCAGGGCACGACATCCACTCAATCAGCGCCCCGGCGTTGGCCTTGTCCCAGTCCCCCTCGAACTGATCGCGGATTTCGGCATCCAACGCCTCGCCGCCCGCATACCAACCCTCGGGGCCAAGATCGTTCCAGTAGTGCAGAATGGCGTCGGCGCGGGGGCTGGTTGTCATAGCGGTCTCCTTTCCCTCAAGCCTGCGACGGGTGCAGCGGGTGGGTCAACCCCCACCCGCCCGGCTCAGCTGGATTCCGCGTCGTTTTCATGCCGTTCGAGCGCTGCCTCAACCGTGACCGCCGAAGCGGTCGGCGACAAGGCAGTGTAGGTACTGCTCGCATCCGGCGTGACCCGGCGCTGCGTCATCCGCCAGGCGGCATAGCTTGCCAGCACGGCGAAAATGATCGCCATGAACAGGAAGAACCCCGAGGGCCCGATCGCGCCCATCATCCAGCCGGTGATGATCGGCCCGGAGATCGCCCCCAACCCGTTGATGAACATCAACCCGGCCGATGCCGAGGCCATGTCGGATTTATCCAGATAGTCGTTCACGTATGCCAGCAGCAGCGAATAGAGCGGGTTGGAAATCCCGCCCATCAGCACGCCGACGACCAGCAAGAACAGGTACGGCACGTCGATCACAACCGGCACCGTCAGCACAACAGCCCCGGCGGCAGACAGCCCCAGGATCAGCTTGCGGCGGTCCATGCGGTCGCTCAACCAGCCGATGGGGAATTGCAGCACCAGCCCGCCGACATAGATCGAGGCAACAAAAACCGATAGGTCGCGGATGTTCAGCTCGGCCTGCGTGCCCCAGACAGCCGCCATGCCGAACTGCGCCGAAAACACCCCGCCCAGCAGGAACATGCCCACGCAGCCCAGCGGCGAGGCGCTGTAAAGTTGCTTGAAGTTCAGCGGCTTGGTCGACTCAAACGCCGGTGCGGGGGAAATCGCCAGCAGGATCGGCGTGAACGCCAGCGACACCAGCACCGAGGGAATGACAAACAGGATATAGCCCGACGGGTCGGCGAAGTTCAGCAAGACCTGCGCGGCGATGATGCCGATCATCTGCACGATCAGGTAAAGCGACAGCGCCTGCCCGCGCGTCTCGTTGGTCGAGGCGTTGTTCAGCCAGCTTTCAGCGGTGATATAGACGCCCGAGAACGAGAACCCGATCAGCACGCGCATCAGCGTCCAGGCCATCCAGTCTGGCACGGCGGCGTACAGGATCAGCACGGCCGAGATCATCGACCCCAACGCAGCAAACACCCGCACATGCCCGACGCGCCGAATCATCTCGGGCGCAAGGCGCGAGCCGAACAGAAACCCAAGGAAATAAGCCGACATCACGATCGACATTTGCGTCGTGGTGAAATGCTCTATGGCGCCCCGGATACCCAGCAACGTGCCCTGCATGCCGTTGCCGAGCATGAGCAACATGAGACCCAGCAGCAGCGCCCAGGTGGAGGAAAATACTTTAATCATCGGGTCATTCCGCTTTGGTCGGCCATTCGGGCGTGACCTAACACGTACCCGGCTTGGGGAGGTTGCGAAAGCGGCATGTTCGTGTCGGAATAAGCCGTTTGCCGCTCATTCGATAAAACCTGTCAGCATGGCGCTGCACCTGCGCGCGGGACCGGTCAGCGAAAGGCCGGTTGACCGCCCGACCGGCCGCACGATTTCACGCCGATCGACTTGCGGCATCGCAGCATGAATTTGCTGCCGCAGCGATGGTTTACCTTTTGTTCTTACTTTCGCATTGGAGACTCGAGACAAACGCACTATGTTCAGCGCCAAAGGGCCTTTCGCGCCGGGTGAGAGATATGGCTGAGCAGAAGTTCATCGAGATCAGAGGCGCGCGAGAGCACAACCTCAAAGGCATTGACGTCGACATTCCGCGCGACCAGCTGGTCGTGTTAACGGGGCTTTCGGGCTCGGGCAAATCATCGCTGGCGTTCGACACGATCTATGCCGAAGGCCAGCGCCGCTATGTCGAAAGCCTGAGCGCCTACGCCCGGCAATTCCTTGATATGATGCAGAAACCCGATGTGGACCATATCGCGGGGCTCAGCCCGGCGATCTCCATCGAGCAAAAGACCACGTCCAAGAACCCCCGCTCGACCGTCGGCACCGCGACCGAAATCCACGACTACCTGCGCCTGCTCTTTGCCCGCGCCGGGACGCCCTATTCCCCTGCGACCGGCCTGCCGATCGAGGCGCAGCAGGTGCAGGATATGGTGGACCGCGTGTTGTCGCTTGAAGAGGGAACGCGCGCCTTTCTGCTGGCGCCTATCGTCCGCGACCGCAAAGGCGAGTACAAGAAAGAGATGCTGGAACTGCGCAAGCAGGGTTTCCAGCGCGTCAAGGTTGATGGCGTGTTTCACGATCTGGATTCGCCGCCCGATCTGGACAAGAAATTCCGCCATGACATCGACGTTGTCGTCGACCGTATCGTCGTGCGCCCGGGCACCGAAACGCGGCTGGCCGACAGTTTCCGCACCGCGCTGGATCTGGCGGATGGCATTGCGCTCTTGGAGATGGCCTCGGCTCCGGAAGGCGAAGCGCCTGAACGGATCACATTTTCCGAGAAATTCGCCTGCCCGGTCAGTGGCTTCACCATCCCTGAGATAGAGCCGCGCCTGTTCTCCTTCAACGCGCCCAACGGCGCCTGCCCGGCCTGCGATGGTCTGGGGGTTGAGCTGTTCTTCGATGAACGCCTCGTTGTCCCCGATGCCATGCTGCGGCTTGAAGACGGCGCCATCGCCCCCTGGCGCAAGGGCAAGACGCCCTATTTCCTGCAAACGATCGAGGCACTGGCCAAGCACTATAAGTTCAGCGCCAAGAAACCGTGGCGCGACCTGCCGGATACGGTCAAGAATGTGTTGCTGCACGGTTCGGACGGCGAAGAAATCCCCTTCCGCTATGACGATTCCGGCCGCGTCTATTCGGTGACCCGCGCCTTTGAAGGCGTCATCCCCAATATGATGCGCCGCTACAAGGAAACCGACAGCAACTTCATCCGCGAAGAGTTCGAGCGCTATCAGAACAACCGCCCTTGCTCGACCTGCGGCGGCGCGCGTCTGAAGCCTGAGGCGCTGGCGGTCAAGATCGGCGGCGACCACATCTCGCATGTCTCGGAACTGTCGATCCGCGACGCGCTTACGTGGATCACCGCAGCGCCGGACCATCTGAGTGTGCAGAAAAGCCAGATCGCCGTCGCGATCCTGAAAGAAATCCGCGAACGGCTTGGCTTTCTGGTCAATGTCGGCCTCGATTACCTGACCCTCAGCCGTGCAGCCGGCACGCTCTCAGGCGGCGAAAGCCAGCGGATCAGGCTCGCCTCGCAGATCGGTTCGGGCCTGACCGGCGTGCTTTATGTGCTCGATGAACCCTCCATCGGCCTGCACCAGCGCGACAATGACCGCCTGCTGGTGACCTTGCGCAACCTGCGCGACCAGGGCAACAGCGTGCTGGTCGTCGAACATGACGAAGACGCCATCCGCAGCGCCGATTACGTGCTCGACATCGGCCCCGGTGCGGGCGTTCACGGCGGGCGTATCGTGTCTCAGGGCACCCCCGACCAGATCGCCGCCGACCCGGGCAGCCTGACCGGCCAATACCTGTCCGGCGCGCGCCGGATCGAGGTTCCGGGCCTGCGGCGTGAGGGCAATGGCAAGGCGATCACCATCGTCAAAGCCACCGGCAACAATCTGCAAGAGGTCACCGTCGACTTCCCGTTGGGCAAATTCGTCTGCGTGACCGGCGTTTCCGGCGGTGGTAAATCCACGCTGACCATCGAGACGCTGTTCAAAACCGCCTCGATGCGTCTGAACGGCGCGCGCCAGACCCCGGCCCCCTGCGAAACCGTGCAGGGCCTGCAGCACCTCGACAAGGTCATCGACATCGACCAGCGCGCCATCGGCCGCACCCCGCGCTCGAACCCGGCCACCTATACCGGTGCCTTCGGCCCGATCCGCGACTGGTTCGCCGGCTTGCCTGAATCGAAAGCGCGTGGCTATAAGCCCGGTCGCTTCAGCTTCAACGTCAAGGGCGGGCGCTGCGAGGCCTGTCAGGGCGACGGCGTGCTGAAAATCGAGATGAACTTCCTGCCCGACGTCTACGTCACTTGCGAGACCTGCAAAGGAAAACGCTATAACCGCGAGACGCTCGAGGTTTTGTTCAAGGGTAAATCAATTTCCGACGTGCTAGAAATGACGGTAGAGGAAGCGCAGGATTTCTTTACCGCCGTGCCCTCGATCCGCGAAAAAATGGACGCGCTGATGCATGTCGGCCTTGGCTATATCAAGGTTGGCCAGCAGGCGACGACGCTTTCGGGCGGCGAGGCGCAGCGCGTGAAGCTGTCCAAGGAACTCGCCCGCCGCTCGACCGGCCGCACGCTCTATATCCTTGATGAACCGACCACCGGCCTGCATTTCGAAGACGTCCGCAAACTGCTCGACGTGCTGCACGAGCTGGTGGATCAGGGCAATACGGTGATCGTGATCGAACACAACCTTGATGTCGTGAAAACCGCCGACTGGGTGATCGACATCGGCCCCGAGGGTGGCGACGGCGGCGGCAAGGTCGTGGCCGAGGGAACACCCGAAGACATCGCCAAGGTCGCCGGCTCCCACACTGGCCACTACCTCGCCCCCCTGCTCAAACGCCGCCGCTCCGCCGCCGAATAGCCCTCTCACCTTGTTTCAAATACTCAAAAGCGGCGCGCCCAACAGGACGCGCCGCTTTTCATCGTGCCCGAAATGCGCACCGGGGGGGGGTCAAGGGGGGAGCGTGCTCCCCCCTTGAAGCAGGGGGCCCGGGGGGCGGCAGCCCCCCGGAACCGGTAATCAAAAGAACGCCTGCAATCCGGTCTGCGCCCGACCCAAAATGAGCGCATGCACGTCATGCGTGCCTTCATAGGTGTTCACCGTCTCCAGGTTCACCATATGGCGAATGACCTGAAATTCCTCGGAAATCCCGTTGCCGCCATGCATATCCCGCGACACCCGCGCAATATCCAGCGCCTTGCCGCAGTTGTTGCGCTTGATCAGGCTGATCATCTCGGGCGCCGCCTGTGCCTCGTCCATCAGCCGCCCGACCTGCAGCGCCGCCTGCAGGCCCAGCGTAATTTCGGTCTGCATATCGGCCAGCTTCTTCTGATAAAGCTGCGTGCCCGCCAGCGGCTTGTCGAACTGCTTGCGGTCCAGCCCGTATTGCCGCGCCGCGTGCCAGCAGAACTCGGCCGAGCCCATCACGCCCCAGGCAATGCCATAGCGCGCGCGGTTCAGGCAACCGAAGGGCCCTTTGAGCCCTTCGACGTAAGGCAGCAGTGCATCCTCGCCGACCTCGACGCCGTCCATGACGATCTCACCCGTGGTCGATGCGCGCAGCGATAGCTTGCCCTCAATCTTCGGCGCGCTCAGCCCCGGCATGCCCTTGTCCAGAACAAAGCCGCGAATGCGCCCGCCATGGGCCTCGGATTTCGCCCAGACGACGAATACATCGGCAAACGGCGCGTTCGAGATCCACATCTTCGAGCCGGTCAGCTTGTACCCCGTCTCGGTCTTCACCGCGCGGGTCTTCATGCCCGCCGGGTCCGACCCCGCGTCAGGTTCGGTCAGCCCGAAACACCCGATCAGATCGCCCGAGGCCAGCCCCGGCAGATATTTCATCCGCTGCTCTTCCGACCCGTAGGCATAGATCGGATACATCACCAGCGAGCTTTGCACCGACATCATGCTGCGATAGCCGGAATCGACCCGCTCGATTTCCCGCGCGACCAGACCATAGGTCACATAGCCCGCGCCCAACCCGCCGTATTCCTCGGGGATCGTCGTGCCCAAGAGGCCTGCATCGCCCATCAGCTTGAACACAGACGGGTCCGACAGCTCTTCGCGGTAGGCCTTTATCACGCGCGGCTGCAGCACCGATTGCGCGAATTCCCGCGCGGCGTCGCGCAGCATGCGCTCGTCCTCGCTCAGCTGGCTGTCCAGACGCAGCGCGTCATCCCATTGGAAACGGCCCAGATCGGGGGCGTCCTTGGCTTTCAGTTTCGGGCGGTCGGTCATGGGGTTCTCCTGTCGTTGCGCCTGAAATACCATGCGACAGCGGCGCGAAAAACCGCTATATCGGCATAAAACCATGCGGAAATGGAATGATACAGCGCCGCCTCCTGCCCAATACCCCGGCACTTCTGGCCTTCGATGCGCTCGCCCGCACTGGCAGCTTCACCGCCGCCGCGCGTGATCTCGGCCAGACGCAGGGGGCCATTTCGCGTCAGGTGGCGCAACTGGAGGGACAGCTCGGCGTGCCGCTCGTCGATCGCAGCTCCCGCGCCGCCGGCCTGACCGAGGCCGGCACCGCCTATGCCCGCGCCACCCGTGCTGCCCTCGACATCCTCGGTCGCGGCGCGATGGAGGCTTTGGGGCGGACGCAGGAACAAGGCCTGCGCCTCGCCATCCTGCCGACCTTTGGTACGCGATGGCTGATGCCCCGCATCCCCCGATTCGTGCGCCGCCACCCTGAAGTCACGCTGCATTTTACCACCCGCATCGGCCGCTTCGACCTGCGCGCCGAAGGCATCGACGCCGCCATCCACTCGGGCCGTGGCGACTGGCCCGGCGCGCGCCTCACCCTGCTGATGGCCGAGCACCTGCTTCCAGTTGCCGCCCCCGGCACCCCTGCCGTGCTCGGCCAGCCGCTGCTCGCCCTGACCAGCCGCCCGCAAGCATGGTCTGACTGGTGGGCGCATGAAAACCAGCCCGGCTCCCTGCCCGCCCCGTCGATGCGGCTGGAACATGTGGCGACGCTGGCGCAAGCCGCAGCCTCAGGCATGGGCGTCGCCCTGATGCCGGCTTTCCTGATCCGCCCCGAACTCGACAGCGGCGCGCTCATCGCCCTCGGCCCCGAAACCCCGTCCGGCTTTGGCTACTACTTCGCCGAACCAGACCCGACACCGGGCCACAAACCCAACCCCGCCGTCGCCCAGCTCCGCGACTGGCTGCTGACCGAGACCGACCGCGACACCGTCGTCTGATCCTCACCTTGTCGCAAATACGCACCTTTTTTGGTGAAGGGGGAGGTCCGGAGGGGGAGCCTGCTTCCCCTCCGGGAGGGTGCGGGTGGCAACCCGCGCGGGCGCGAGGGGGGTCAATCCCCCCGAGCGCCCGCCCCTCCCGGGATCAACAGCGACGCATCGCCATAGGAAAAGAACCGATACCGCCCGGCAATCGCATGGGCATAGACCGCCATCACCGTCTCGAACCCCATCAGCGCCGAGACCAGCATCAGCAGCGTCGATTTGGGCAGGTGGAAATTGGTCATCAACCCGTCGACCGCGTGGAAGGTGAAGCCGGGATAGATGAAAATATCCGTCTCACCCCGCCACGGCTCGACCACACCCGAGCGCGCCGCGCTCTCGATCAGCCGCAGCGCTGTGGTCCCCACGGCGATCACGCGCCCGCCTGCCGCTTTCGTCGCGTTGATCTCGGCGGCGGCCTGAGCCGTCACCTCGCCCCATTCAGCGTGCATCCGGTGGGTCGTCACATCCTCGACCTTGACCGGTAGGAACGTCCCCGCGCCGACATGCAGGGTCACTTCGGTGAACGCCACGCCCTTGGCGCGCAGAGCCGTCAGCAGATCATTGTCGAAATGCAGGCTGGCCGTGGGGGCCGCGACAGCGCCGCGGGTGCGGGCAAAGACCGTCTGGTAATCCTCGGCGTCCTGCGCATCGGCGGGGCGGCGGCTCTCGATATAGGGCGGCAGCGGCATGCGCCCCGCCAGATCGACCGCCGAGTCAAAATCAGCGCCGGTCAGATCGAACGCCAGCACCGCCTCGGTCTCTTCCTTGCGCGACACAGTCGCATCCAGCCCCTGCCCGAACGACACCCGGTCCCCCACCGCCAGCTTGCGAAGCGGGCGGGCCAGCACGCGCCAGCCGCCGTCCGGCTCGGGGTTGAGCAGTGTCGCCTCGATCCGCGCGCGGCCTGAGCCGTCTTTGGTTTCGCGTACCCGCTCGCCAAACAACCGCGCCGGGATTACCCGCGTGTTGTTCAACACCAGCCGGTCACCGGGTTGCAGGATCTCCAGCAGGTCCGACACATGCCGGTCGCGCATCGTGTCGCCCTCGACGTGCAGCAAGCGCGCCGCCGGGCGGGGTTTGACCGGCCGCGTCGCGATCAGCTCTTCGGGCAGGTCGAAATCGAAATCACTCAGTTTCATGCACGTCCCGCTCCACGTTCGCCCGGCAGACCATAAACCGTTTCCGTGCCGCTGCTTTCCAGATGTAGGCTACAGTTTCAACCCGAAGCGACACAGGCTGCACCATGCACCCCACCATCCAAGCCTTCCACGACGCAGTTCTGACCAAGGACGATACGGGCCTTCTGCCGCTCTTTGCTCAAGATATCCGCTTTTTGCCGCCAACCTACTGGAAGACATGGACCGGCAACCGCGCGGTGGCCGCTGTGCTCGGCCATGTAAATGCGATCTTTACCGATTTCACCTATCGCCGTGTACTGGGCGACGGGCGCGACTGGATGCTGGAGTTTCACTGCAAGGTTGAGGGGCTCGATGCCGTCGGCGTCGATTTGATCACGCTGAACGATGACGGTTTGATGCAGGAATTCGAGGTGGTCATGCGACCCTACAAAACAGTCGGCGCTCTGCGTGAGGCGATGATGGCCCGTATCGCAAAAGACCCGGGCTTCGCCGCCTTCCGCGATGCCATGCGTTAGGCGGAAACCCGACGCTTTGCGCTTAAAGTGCTCGGCTACCCCTTTAACCCTGACCCGCAGGCACTAAAATTAAGCCCAAGGCAACAGGAGTTCCCTCATGATTATCGGCGAAACCGCCCCCGACTTTACCGCCCCCACCCAGAATGGCGAGGATCTGACCCTGTCGGATCTGCGCGGCCAACCTGTGGTGCTCTATTTCTATCCCAAGGACGACACCCCCGGCTGCACCCAGGAAGCCAAGGATTTCACCGAACTGGGCCATCAGTTCGAAGCCGCCGGTGCCAAGGTGATCGGCGTCAGCAAGGACACCGTCGCCAAGCACGAAAAATTCGCGCTGAAATACGATCTGGGGGTCACGCTGGTCTCGGATGCCGAGGGTGAGATCTGCGAGCAATACGGCGTCTGGGGCGAAAAGAAGAACTACGGCAAGACCTATATGGGCATCACCCGCGCCACCTTCCTGATCGACGGCGAAGGGCGGCTTGCGCGCGAGTGGCCCAAGGTCAAGGTTGCAGGCCACGCCGAAGAGGTGCTGGACGCCGTCAAGGAGATGGTCAGCCCCGCCTGATCCCCCTGCCCACCCTTGCCTGCACAGCAAGGGCGTTATATCAGACCGAGCAACGTGTGGGGGCCAAATCGGCCCCCTCCGCTTTGAGACACAGGTGACCGAATGCGCGCAGAAACCCAGACCACCATCGAGGCGATCCGCAAGTCTCTGAACCTGCTGGCGCAGCGTATGGACTGGGAAACGGCCAAGCACCGGCTGGAAGAATTCGACGCGATGATCGAAGACCCTAACCTGTGGAACGATCAGGAGCGGGCACAAAAGCTGATGCGCGACCGCCAACAGCTGATGGAAGCCCTTGGCACCTACGAGAGCATCGCGCGCGATCTGAGCGACAATATGGAGCTGATCGAGCTGGGCGAGATGGAGGATGACGACACTGTCGTCGCCGAGGCCGAAGCGGCGCTCAAGAGTTTGGGTGAGAAAGCGGCGGCGAAAGAGCTGGAAGCCTTGCTCGATGGCGAGGCCGACAGCAACGACACCTTCCTTGAGATCAACGCCGGTGCTGGGGGGACAGAAGCCTGCGACTGGGCCTCGATGCTGCAACGGATGTATGTGCGGTGGGCTGAGAAACGCGGCTACAAGGTCGAGCTGCAATCCGAGGAAGCCGGGTCAGAGGCCGGGACCAAGTCCTGCGCCTACAAGATTTCCGGGCATAACGCCTATGGCTGGCTTAAATCGGAAAGCGGCGTGCACCGGTTGGTGCGGATCTCGCCCTTCGGTAAAGGCACGCGCGAGACGTCTTTTGCCTCGGTCTGGGTCTATCCGGTGGTCGATGACAACATCGAAATTGAAGTCGCCCCCAACGACATCCGTATCGATACCTATCGCTCATCCGGTGCGGGCGGTCAGCACGTCAACACCACCGACTCGGCGGTGCGGATCACCCACCACCCCACCGGCATCGTCGTGACCAGTTCGGAAAAGTCACAGCACCAGAACCGGGACATTGCCATGAAGGCGCTGAAGTCGCGGCTGTATCAGATGGAGCTGGACAAGCGCAACGCGGCGATCAACGAGGCGCATGAGAGCAAAGGCAGCGCGGGCTGGGGCAACCAGATCCGCAGTTATGTTCTGCAGCCCTATCAGATGGTCAAGGATCTGCGGACCAACCACGAAACATCGGATACCCAAGGCGTGCTCGACGGCGCACTGGACGGCTTCATGGCCGCCACGCTGGCGCAGCAGGTCTCAGGCAAAAGCCGGGCTGACGCGCGCGACGCCGACTAAGGCACGCTTACAGCTTGATGCCGGGCAGATGACGGGCAAGGCGCGAGTAGTCTTGCACTTTCGGCGCCTTGCGGCGGTCGCCCAGCGAGATCGTGGCTTCGATGCGGGTGATGGCCATCAGGTCATCATACAGGTCCAGAGCGGGGCGGGCGGTGTCTTGGCGAAACATGGCAGCGTCTCCGATTTTGGCGCCACCAATCTGGCGCTTGTACCGTAAGAACGTTTGAGAACGCCAAAAGGTTCAAAAAAACTGTCACATCGGTGTCAAGGTCTTGTGCGCCCTGCCCGTCAGACCCCCAACATCCCCCGTATGTCCGGCAGTAACGACGCCGCGATAGCACCGATCACCACCCCCAGAATGATCCGAACCATGCCCGAGCGCAGCTTGCCCGCCGCAAAGCTCAGGGCTGCGCAGATCGTCGCGTAGTACACGGCGGTGACGGGATCCATTGGCGCTCTCCTTGAAACGGTGACGCTGCCCAGCTTGCCACGCCCTGCCCGGTTGGCAAAGCTGATTGCGCCCTCTCGGCGGTGTGGTAGCCTTCTGTCGCGCGCGACTGACCGAGGGAGGCTTCATGACCGACACCCCACACCCCGACCCCAAGCTACGGCCCGTCGAGGCGTCCACCATCCCTGACCCCGAGCGCATCACGCTGACCAGCCTGCGCGACGTGCTGGTGTTGGGATGGCGCGATTTCGCCCGTGCGCCGCTCTATGGCATCCTGTTCAGCGCGTTCTATGTGCTGGGCGGGATCATTCTGTATACGATCTTTTACGCCTCGGCGGCCGAATACTGGTTCATTCCCATCGCCGTGGGCTTTCCCATCCTCGCCCCCTTCGCCGCGACCGGGCTCTATGAGGTCAGCCGCAGGCTGCACGCGGGCGAGGCACTGGGCCTGACCTCGGTCGCCTCGATCGTCTTTGCACAAAAGGACCGGCAGGTGCCGTCGATGGCGATGTTCATCCTGCTGGTCTTCATGTTCTGGGTATTCATGGCGCACACGATCTTTGCGCTGTTCTTTGGCCTGTCGCCGATCACCGGCTCGACCCTGAGCATGCTGTTCAGCGGCAACGGGCTGACGATGCTGCTTGTCGGCTCGGTCATCGGCGGGGTGATGGCGTCGCTTTTCTTTGCGCTGACCGTGGTCAGCCTGCCACTGCTCTTGGACCGCGAGGTCGATTTCATCAGCGCGATGATCGCCAGCTTCGCCTGCGTGACGACCAATCCGCTGGTTATGGCCCTGTGGGCAGCGATCATTGCGGGGTCGCTGTTCCTCAGCATGGTGCCGCTGTTTCTGGGCCTGTTCATCGCCCTGCCGGTGTTTGGCCACGCGACGTGGCATCTCTACCGGCGTTTGTTGCCGCAAGACGCCTGATCCAATGCAAAACGGAGGGCCATCAGGCCCCCCGTTTCAAACTCTGCAAGTCGGAAATTACTGGCCGGGCTTGGCATCCATCGGCGCCTTGGGCGCTGCCGGGCGCGACGACTCAGCCGGGGCCTGCGGGCGCGACTGCGGAGCCGCAGCGGGCTGCGGGGCTGGTGCTGCGGGGCGCGGAGCTGCCGATTGTGCCGACGACGCCGACGACTGCGAGCCTGCGGCCAGCGGATCGTCCTGACGCTGCACGGAACCCTCGAAATGGGCACCCGATTCGATGGCGATGGTCTTGTGGATGATGTCGCCCTCAACCCGAGCGGTCGAGGTCAGACGCACCTTGAGACCGCGCACGCGGCCAATGACGCGGCCGTTGATCACGATGTCATCGGCGACGATCTCACCGCGGATCGTGGCGCTTTCGCCCACGGTCAGCAGATGGGCGCGGATATCGCCATCAACGACACCTTCGATAACCACGTCACCCGAGGTGCGCATGTTGCCCGAGATCTGCAAATCAGCCGACAGGACAGAAGCCGCGGGCTTGGGTTTCGGGGCCGACGAGCTGCCGGCATTGCTGCCCATCTCCATCGAGGGACGCGGAACCGGCGTCGAGGTCGGCGCGGGGCCAGCCTCTGGCGCGCGGGCATTGTCGCTGCGACCCGTGGATTCGTTGATCCTGCTCTTAGAAAACATTCTGTGCTGCCCTTATGTAAGTCATGGGGTTTATGGGGTTGCCGGCAACGCGGATCTCATAGTGCAGGTGCACACCCGTGGATCGGCCCGTGTTTCCCATAGCACCAACCCGCTCCCCGCGCGAGACCCTTTGGCCAACGCTCACGGCGATACTACTCATATGCGCATAGCGCGTCTCAAAACCAAAGTCGTGCTGGACGATGACGATGTTGCCATACCCGCTCTGACGCCCGGCGAAACTGACCGTGCCGTCGGCGGTGCTATGGATCGGCGTCCCGCGCGAGCCCCCGAAATCCTGACCCGCGTGCAACCGGCGGCCGCCGGTGATCGGATCACGCCGATAGCCAAAGGGCGAATTGACGCGAACATGGTCCACCGGCAGCGCAAAAGGCGTGCGCCGCAAGGCGATGCGGTAGGTGTCGATCTCTTCGAGCGCGGCCAGAACCGAGTTGGCGCGCACCTCATCCGACAGCGGATCCAGCGTTCCCGATGTCGAGATCGAGATCGGCCGCAAGGACGCCGAGCGCGTCTGATAGCCCGCGCGCACCTGCCGCAGCAGCGTTTCGGTGGACAGGCCGGCCGCGCTGAACATGCGTTCGAGCGGCTGCATCGACGTCTCGACCGCTTGCTCAAGTTGCGTAAAAATGCGCGTATTACGATCCTGGATCAGCCGGTATTCCATCGCCAGATGCTGGGCTTCGCGGGTGGCGTCATCGGCCACCGCGCCCATCGATTCGCGCTCAAGCGCGGTACGGTCCAGCGCGGCCAGCACGAAGTCGAGCGTTTGCTCGACCTCTTCCAGATGCGCGGTAGTGTCTTCCAGTTCGGAATCGGAATCGCGGGCCTCAAGCTCGGCCAGTTCGGTCGTCGCCGCATCGCGCTGTTCATTGGTCGTGCGCAGGGTCGCCTGCAACGCGTCGATACCGCGTGCCAGTTCCGCATTGCGCTGCTCGCCTTCCAGCAAGCTGGTCTGCATATGCCCGACACGGTCCATCGCTTCGCCAAAGCGCTGATGGGCCGCCTGTGCCTCGGACAAGGCCCGGTCACGCTGCGCGGCCATGTCGTTGAGCCGGGTTTCGAAATAGCTTTGTTCACGCCGCGCACTCTCGCGCAGATCGTTCGATCCGATCACCGAGTAGAACAAGATCGAGGTCGCGATCAGGCTCCACGCCATATAGCCAGCAGTCCCGGTCAAGATCACGGCCTGGGCAGCGGGTTTCAATCGGACAAAGCGCGTGCTCGTTTCCGAACGCAGGAACAGCCGTTTTTCAGGCAGATACCGCTCCAGCGTGAGGTTAAGACGGTCGATAAAGGCCCTCACGGGTCCCCCTACAGCTTGTTCGCCATTGACAATCCCCCGCAGTCACGGCGCGGGTTATTTCGCGTTTTTGTTAACGACCGCACCACCCGCAGGCAACAACTTAACCCCGGGGTTCCCTGCTCGTAGGCGAATGATCGCCGTATCGGCAAAAAACCGCCGACTTTGAGTCCCTTACGGACGATCACGCAGGTGTCAGACCCGCGTGGGGTTAACGGGTGAGTCGCGCGGCGTTGGCGGGGTGCTCGTCGGCAAGGGGCCAGTAAAAGTCGGGGGGTATGCCGGCCTCGGCGCGTTTTTCCTCGTTGAACGGCGGCTTCAGCGCGCCGTGGAAATAGCGCCGGACCAGATCATGGAAGGCTTCTTTTGGGTCGATGTCGGCACGCCCGCACAGAAAGTGGAACCACTTTGACCCATAGGCAACGTGGCTGACCTCTTCGGCGTAGATGGTCTCAAGCGCGGCAACGGCAGACTCGACACCCGCCTTGCGGAAAATCTCGATCATGCCGGGGGTCACATCGAGACCGCGCGCTTCCAACACCATGGGCACCACGGCAAGCCGCCCAAGGAAGTCATCCTTGGTATCTGCCGCCGCCCGCCACATGGAAGCATGGGCAGGCAGCGCGCCATAATGGCTGCCAAGGCTTTCCAGAACATCGCAGACAAGGTTGTAATGCTTGGATTCCTCGGCCGCCGATTTCACCCAGTCATCATAGAACCCCATCGGCATCTTGGTGCCGGTGAAGCGCGCGATGATGTCCCAATGCAGATCGACCGCGTTCAGCTCGATATGCGCAACCGCATGCAGCAGCGCGATCCGCCCGGCAAGCGAGCCTGTCCGGCGCCGCGGCATGTCGCGCGGGTCCAGCAATTCAGGCTGCGCAGGCCGCGCCGGGTTGAGCGGCGGGTTGCCATGCCCGATCGGCATCGGCGTGCCTGCAGCGCGCGCGGCGAACCACGCCTCGGCGCAGCGTTTTGACAGCGCGGTTTTCTCGCGGCCGTCGGCGGTGTTCAGCACCGCGTCGGCGCAGGCGGCGAGGGTCTGCGGCAGGTCGGTCATTCTTCCTCGGCCAGCGCGATCAGGGCAGCCCCGGCTTCGACCTGCTGGCCCGCCTTGGCCAGCACCTCGGCCACCGTGCCGTCGCGGCCTGCGGTCAGGGTGTGTTCCATTTTCATCGCCTCCAGAATCGCCAGTCGTGCGCCCTTTTCCACGACATCGCCCGCGTTGACAAACACCGCCTTCACCATGCCCGGCATCGGTGCCAGCACGATACCCGCCCCTGCCCCGGCGTCGGCATCCACGGCCAGCGGATCGGGCCGGGTGAACTGCACGGTATGCGCGCCGAAGACCGAGACCGTGTTGCCAACCACCTGCGCGTCGCTGGCGGCGCGCTGGCCGTCGATCCACCACGCACCGGCGCGGCGTTCTGCACTCAGCGTGGCGTCGCCGACGCGCACGGCCCACTCCTTCCCGACGCGGGCCACGGCGCAGTCCCAGCGCGCCTCACCGCGTTCCAGCACGACCGTCTGCCAGAGCGGTGTCCACAGCGCGAAGCCCTGCAGATCGCCCTGCCCTGCGCCCATCGCGGCTAGCGCCGCCAGTGCCACGGTCGCATCGGCAATCGCAGGCTCGGCGGTCAGGGCATCCAGATCGCGCCCGATCAGCCCGGTATCCACCTCACCGGCGCGGAACCCTTGGTGCCGGGTCAGCGCACCCAGAAACGCGAGGTTCGTCACCGACCCCGCAACCTGCGTACCCTCCAGCGCTGCGCGCAGTTTGGACAGGGCGATGGCGCGCGTCGCGCCGTGGGTGATCACCTTGGCGATCATCGGATCGTACCACGGACTGATCGTATCACCCTCGCGCACGCCGCTGTCGATGCGCGCGTCCGCCGGGAACCGCAAATGCGAGAGCGTGCCGGTGGCGGGCAGAAACCCGGCGGGGACATCCTCGGCATAGAGCCGGGCTTCGAACGCGTGACCGGTGATCGTCAGATCATCCTGAGCACAGGGCAGGCTCTCGCCCGAGGCCACGCGCAGCTGCCATTCCACCAGATCGACGCCGGTGATCGCCTCGGTCACCGGATGCTCGACCTGCAGGCGGGTGTTCATCTCCATGAACCAAAACCCGTCGGGCCGCAGCCCGTTGGAACCATCGACGATGAACTCGACCGTGCCCGCGCCCTTGTAGCCAATCGCTTCCGCCGCACGCACGGCGGCGGTGCCCATCGCGGCGCGCATCTCGGCGGTCATGCCGGGCGCTGGCGCTTCTTCGATCACCTTCTGGTGGCGGCGTTGCAGCGAGCAGTCGCGCTCGAACAGATGCACCGCGTTTGTGCCATCGCCAAATACCTGCACCTCGATGTGGCGCGGCTGCTGGATGTATTTCTCGATCAGCACGGCGGCGTTGCCGAAAGCCGTCGAGGCCTCACCCTGCGCGCTGGCCAGTGCGTCGGCGAAGTCCTTCGAGCGCTCGACCAGCCGCATGCCCTTGCCGCCGCCGCCCGCGACCGCCTTGATCAGCACCGGATAGCCGATCTTATCGGCGGCAGCTTGCAGATGGGCAGGCTCTTGATTGCTGCCCATATAGCCCGGCACAATCGGCACGCCCGCTTTTTCCATCAGCGCCTTGGCGGCATCCTTGAGCCCCATGGCCCGGATCGCGCTGGCCGAAGGGCCAATGAAGACCAGCCCCGCCGCCTCGACTGCGTCGACGAACTCGGGGTTCTCGGACAAGAACCCATAGCCCGGATGGATCGCCTGCGCGCCGGTATCGAGTGCCGCCTGAATGATCCGCTCACCGCGCAGATAGCTGTCAGCCGGGCGCGGGCCACCGATGAGCACCGCCTGATCGGCCATCGCCACATGCGCGGCCCCGGCGTCGGCCTCGGAATACACCGCGACGCTGCGCAGGCCCAGAGCACGGGCGCTGCGGATCACGCGGCAGGCGATCTCACCCCGGTTGGCGATCAGGATCGTGTCGAACATGGCGTTGCTCCTTGGCGGATACCGGACAAAAGGGCGTTGCCCCCCGGCGCTGTGATGCCGTGGTCCGTTCGGGATGTGTCAGGGGAAAAGACGCGCAACGGCGCGGTGCAGCGGCTTAACCGGCGCAGTGATCGTGGGGCGTTCGGCGCAGAGCGTGGTTGACCGAGTGCCCGTCGGCATAGGCGATCGCGACATTGGCATTGGCATTGGGCCGGATGGTGAAATCCAGATCGTCCGCGAACCAGACGCGCAGGCGCAGCGCCGTTTGGGCGCGGATCCCCGCCCAGGCCTCGGGCAGGCAGCGTGCGCCCAGAATGGGCGCTGCGGGCACGCCCAGAAGCTGGACCGTCACCACGGCATTCGTCAGCACCTGCGGCTGTTCGCGCGGCGGGGCGACGATGGAGGCAAGGCTGATATCCGTCCGCGTGGCAGGCTCGGGTTCGCCGCATTGCACCAGCAGCGTGTTGCCGTTGACCACCGACAGCAGACGGCACTCCCGCCCGGTCGATCCGCGCAGTCCGGCCATGAGGTCCAGCAAGGGCGGTGCCACCAGCAGCAACACAGGGACGAGCAGAAACCAGCGTCGTGACGGTCGCCAGCGAAGAAAGCGGAGCCTTTGGTTGTGAGGCGCATAGCCTTGCCCTGCCGGTCCCCCGCGCGGATCGAAGGGATCGCCCCGCCCGACTAGCCGGGGTTTTGAGCGTTTCCAAAAGAAGCGGGGCACAAGGGTCATGATAGCTTTGCTGCCCCGAGTCTTCGGCGAAAATACGGCGCAAACTGCCTGAAATTTCGAACGCGCCACTCATTGTCGATAAATTCGGTTTAGTGAGCGAGTTATCCGGGGATTTAACCACGACGCCCGACAGCGGAGACGAGCGCCAACGCCCGCTGCGCTGCGCGCCGGTTCCGCCTGCAAAGCAATCATTCCATAAGAACCGAGGCTGCTCCATGCCCCTTCCCTTACATGCGGAACACGCCAAAGCGCGTGTCCTCAATCGGTGCATTCAGCGCGGCGCTCAGCGACAGTGAGAGCACATCACGGGTGCGGCGCGGGTCGATGATCCCATCGTCCCACAGCCGGGCCGAGGCATAGAGCGGGTGGCTCTGACGCTCGAACATCTCGATCGTGGGGCGCTTGAACTCCGCCTCTTCCTCGGCCGACCAGCTGTTTCCCGCGCGCTCGATCCCCTCACGCCGCACGGTGGCCAGCACGCCTGCCGCCTGCTCGCCGCCCATCACCGAGATCCGGCTGTTGGGCCAGCTCCACAGGAATCGCGGCTGATAGGCGCGCCCGGACATGCCATAGTTGCCTGCCCCGAACGAGCCGCCAACCATCAGCGTGATCTTGGGCACCGAGGTCGTCGCCACCGCCGTCACCAGCTTGGCCCCGTGGCGCGCGATGCCCTCGTTCTCATATTTCCGACCGACCATGAAGCCGGTGATGTTCTGCAGGAACACCAGCGGGATCTTGCGCTGCGAGCACAGCTCGACGAAATGCGCGCCCTTCACGGCGGCCTCGGAAAACAGCACACCGTTGTTGGCAATGATGCCGACCGGGCAGCCCTTCACATGGGCAAAGCCTGTAACCAGCGTCTCGCCAAAGCGCGGCTTGAACTCGTCAAAGCGCGAGCCGTCGACAGTACGGGCGATGATCTCGCGGATGTCATAGGGCGTGCGCAGATCTGCGGGAACGGCACCGAGGATTTCATCGGGATCATAGGCCGGTTCTTCAACGCTCGCCCATTGGACCGTCTCGGGCTTGCGGCGGTTAAGATGGCCGATGGCACGGCGCGCCAGTGCCAGCGCATGCGCGTCATCCTCGGCCAGATAATCCGCCACGCCCGACAGCCGCGTGTGCACATCGCCGCCGCCCAGATCCTCGGCCGTGACCACCTCACCCGTCGCCGCCTTGACCAGCGGCGGTCCGGCCAGAAAGATCGTGCCCTGGTTCTTGACGATGATCGTCACGTCCGACATCGCGGGCACATAGGCCCCGCCTGCGGTACACGAGCCCATCACCACCGCGATCTGTGGGATGCCGCGCGCCGACATATTGGCCTGATTATAGAAGATGCGGCCAAAATGGTCACGGTCGGGGAAGACCTCGTCCTGATTGGGCAGGTTCGCGCCGCCGCTATCGACCAGATAAACGCAGGGCAGATTATTTTCCGCCGCGATCTCCTGCGCGCGCAGGTGTTTCTTGACGGTCATCGGGTAATAGGTGCCGCCCTTCACCGTGGCGTCGTTGCACACGACCATGACCTCATGACCCATCACCCGGCCAATGCCCGCAATCACCCCCGCACCGGGGGCCGCACCGTCATAAAGCCCATGCGCCGCCGTCGCGCCGATCTCAAGGAAGGGCGAGCCGGGGTCCAGCAGGTTGGCCACCCGATCACGCGGCAGCATCTTGCCCCGGCTGACATGGCGGGCGCGGGCTTTCTCGCCGCCGCCCTGCCCGGCGGCCTCGGCGGCCGCCTGCACCAGCGCCAGCGCATCCAGATGCGCGGCACGGTTGGCGCGGAAGCTTTCGGAGCCGGTCGTGATTTTCGATGACAGCTTCATTGGTCAAGCCCCTTCAGATCCAGTCGCGTTTCAGTCGGTGTGGCGGGTGCGCGGGTCATGGGTGCTCCTCCATCGCCCTGCGCTTCAAGTCCTTGCGGATGATCTTGCCCGTTACAGTCATCGGCAACTCACGCTCAAAGCGGACATCGCGTGGGACTAGGTGCGCGGACAGGCGGGTGCGGATATGGGCCTGCAGGTCGGCCTCGGTCGCCTCAGCCCCGTCGTTCAGCACGACATGGGCGCGGATGCGTTCGGTGCGCTCAGGGTCGGGCACGCCGATCACGGCGGCCATGGCAACGGCGGGATGGCGCAGCAGGCAATCCTCGATCTCGGCCGGGCCGATGCGGTAGCCGGCCGAAGTAATCACGTCATCCTCGCGCCCGACAAAGCGCAGATAGCCCTGCCCCCACAGCCCCCGGTCGCCGGTCAGCATCCAGTCACCGCGGAACTTCTCGGCGCTCGCTTCTGGCCGGTTCCAGTAGCCCAGAAACATCGAGGCCGAGCCGCGTTTGACCGCGATGTCGCCCTCGATCCCATCGCCAAGCGGGCCGTCTGGTCCCAGCACGGCCAGCGTATGCCCCGGCACCGGCTTGCCGATGCAGCCTGGGCGCGGCGGGAACAAAGACCCGGCGGAGGAAGCGATCATGTTGCCTTCGGTCTGGCCGTAGAACTCGTTGATCTGCAACCCGAACGCCCGATGGCCCCAGTCGAGCATCTCTGCCCCCAGCGGCTCGCCGCCCGAGGCCACCGAGCGCAACCCCGGCAGCGCGATATCCGCCGAGCGCAGCAGTTTCAGCGCGGTTGGCGGGAAGAACACGTTGCGCACGCCGCCCTCACGGATCACCTCGCGCGCGGCCTCAGCTGTAAACTTGGGCAGACGGGCAGCCACCACCGGCACCCCCAGCGCCAGCCCCGGCATCAGCACGTCGAACAACCCGCCGATCCACGCCCAGTCGGCTGGGGTCCAGAGCACATCGCCGGGCTGGCCCAGCCGGTCGTGGCTGATCTCCACACCCGGCAGATGGCCGGTCAGCACGCGGTGGCCGTGCAGCGCGCCCTTCGGTGCGCCCGTGGTGCCCGAGGTGTAGATCAGCACGGCGGGGTCGTCGGGGCCGGTATCAACGGGCTCAAGATCGGTGTCGTGCAACGCGATCAGCTCGGGAACATGGGCGGTCACATCAAGCGCGCTTAGCAGCGCAGCCCCTTCGCCATCGGTGACCACATGCCTCACACCGGCATCACCCAGCCGAGTGTGCAGCGCGTCAGGGCCAAAGAGTTTGAACAACGGCAGGCTGATCGCGCCCAGCGTCCAGATCGCCAGATGCGCAGCGGCGGTCCAGGGATCTTGCGCACGCAGCACGCCAACCCGGTCACCGCGCGTGACGCCCCGGTCGGCCAGATAGCCCGCCAGCGCCCGCACCCGCCACGCCAGATCGCCATAGCTGACATCGCGCCGCTCGCCCTGCGACAGGTCAATGAGCGCCAGCCGTTCGGGCTGATCCAGCCAGTCGAAACAGGCCTGCCGCGCCATGTTCAGGCGCGCGGGCAAGGCCCAGTCGAAACCGGCACAAAGGACGTCATAGCCGCCGACAGCCGGAAGCGTCGGACCCCGGCTCATCCTGCCTGCTCACTCAGCCACGCGGCGCGCATTGCCCTGTCACCCTTCGGTCAGCATCTGGCGAAGGCTGCGCAACTGAATCGTGCGCTCGGCGGTCATCTGCATCTGGCAATCCGCCCCGGTGATCTGGCGCATGCTTCCGCCACCCCAGACCGCGTATTCCATCGCACAATTGGCGTCCCGGAACGCAATCCACGCGCGCTGCGCATCGCGCAGGCGGTCCGCGCGAACGGCGAATTCCGGGTTGGCGGGCTGTTCGGCGGCGTCCATCTGGCGCGCAGCGGTGCGTGCGCTTTGGTATTCCTCGTTCAGAAGCACATCCCACGCGTCGCGCTCGGCCAGCAGGCAGGACATCATCCCGACCGTGCTCTGCCCGCCCGGCGCCCCGTCCATGCAGGCACCTGATCCGACCCCGATGCAGGCGCGCGCCGCAGCCTCGTCTTCGCTTGCATCAAGGCAGGCAGCAACGCCGGTCATGAAGCCGGCAAAAGGCTCTTCAGCCTGCGCGGCGGCAGGCATGATCATGGCAACGGCAAGGGCGAGCGCTTTCATGCCATCGCCCCCATCAGCTCGCGACCTACCAGCATGCGGCGGATCTCGGAGGTGCCCGCGCCGATTTCCATCAGCTTGGCGTCGCGGAACAAGCGGCTGACAGCGCTGTCATTCATGAACCCCGCCCCGCCCATAGCCTGCACAGCCTGATGCGCCTGCACCATCGCCTGTTCGCTGGCATAAAGGCAGCAGGCGGCGGCATCGGCGCGGGTAACCTCGCCCCGGTCGCAGGCCTTGGCGACCTCGTACACATAGGCGCGGGCGGAATTGAGCGCGGTGTACATATCGGCGATCTTGCCCTGCATCAGCTGGAAATTCCCGATGGGCTGGCCGAACTGCTTTCGTTCGGTGACATAGGGCATGACCTCATCCAGACAGGCCGCCATGATCCCCGGCCCGATGGCGGCCAGAACGACACGCTCATAATCCAGCCCCGACATCAGCACCCGCACGCCACGGCCCTCTTCGCCGAGGATGTTCTCGAACGGCACTTCGACGTCTTCAAACACCAGCTCGGCGGTGTTCGACCCCCTCATGCCCAGCTTGTCGAAATGCGCGCTGGTCGAGAAGCCTTTCATGGTTTTCTCGATCAAGAAGGCCGTGATCCCCTTCGATCCCGCCGCCGGGTCGGTCTTGGCATAGACGACCAGCGTGTCGGCATCGGGGCCGTTGGTGATCCAGTATTTCGTGCCGTTGAGAACAAAGCGGTCGTTCTTTTTCTCGGCCCGCAGGGTCATGGACACCACATCCGAACCCGCCCCTGCCTCGGACATCGCCAAAGCACCGACGTGCTTGCCGCTGACCAGACCGGGCAGGTATTTCGCCTTCTGCTCGTCCGAGCCGTTCAGTTTGATCTGGTTCACGCAGAGATTGGAATGCGCGCCATAGCTCAGGCTGATCGAGGCCGACGCGCGGGCGATTTCCTCGACCGCGACGGCGTGGGCCAGATAGCCCATGCCCGCGCCGCCGTATTCCTCGGACACGGTGATGCCCAGCAGACCCATCTCGCCCAGCTCGCTCCAGAGCGCATTGGGGAAGGCGTTGGTGCGGTCGGTCTCGGCCGCCAGCGGTTTGATGCGGTCTTGCGCGAAACGGTGCACGGCGTCGCGCAGCGCGTTCACATCCTCGCCCAGGTCGAATTTCATTGATGCGGTGAACATGGTCGCTTCCCTCCCCGGAATTGAACGCTTGTTCATTAAATACCGGGATGCCCGGATTCGGTCAAACTAATTCCCGTCCCCCTCGGCGGATGGCACGCCGTGACGTAGCGACGCGCGGCGGCGTCCGGGGCGTTCGCCCTCACCAATCGGGGTGGCATCAAGCCAGGCGCGCTCGTCCGCACGGTCAGCCCGGCGCGCGGCGGCGTTGTCGGTGCCCCAGGCGCGGGGCCGGGTTTTCAGACCTTCGGGCTGCAGCGCCGCGTCTTCCGGGGCGACGGCCAGCGCCGCCTTGTCCAGACGCCTGAGACTGCGGTTGCCCGCCGCCTTGATCCGCGGGGCATTCTTGCGCGAGGCCTTGTCGGACGAATTGGAACAGATCTTGCGCTGGCGAGCGTTGGTCTTGGCCTTTTCGCGGGCCGGATCGCGGGGTTTGTCACGCATCTATGTGCCTCCTCGCCCCTCAAAAAGCCATGCTGCACCCGGCGGCGCAACCAACGATTGCGTCAGCGGAAGATCAGCAGGGTCGTGACCGCCAACAACACCGCCATGATGCGCAAGAACACCTTCCACGCGGTAGGTGCGGCCAGAAGCGCGGTCAGCAGCGATCCGGCGGCGGTCCAGAACAGGCAGACCATCAGGTTGAGCGACGAAAACGCCGTAGCAAGGCGCGCGGCCTCGAACCACGCTTCCTGCCCCGCGCCGTAACCGGCCGAGGCGGCGAAGGCGACGGCCCAGACCTTGGGGTTGATCCATTGGAACAGCACCGCGCCGAAGAACGACAGCGGCTTTTCATCGGGGTCTGCGGCTTTGCGCGGCTTGGACGAGGCTTGCCAGAGTCCCCAGGCCATCCACAGGATGAACCCGCCTGCCCCCAGCCTGAGCAACAGGTTCAGAAGCGACGACGCCTGCACCGCCGCACCCACCCCCATCGCCGTGACACCGGCGGTGATGCCGACGCCGACCACGACACCGAACAGATGCGGCAGCGTGCGCAGGAAGCCAAAGCGCGCACCCGAAGCGGTGAGCATGATCACATTCGGCCCCGGCGTGAACAGGCCGAGAAAGACGAAGCCATAGAGCAGCGGGTCGAAAAACATGGCAGGCTCCATGGAAAACGGGCGGCAGGGTGTCTGCCGCCCGGATACTGCGTTCAGTGCCCCAAGTTCTAATCGCCCAGCACGAAACTTGGCAACCACAGAACGATATGCGGGAAGATCACACACAGGATAAGCCCCAGGACCTGCAGCATCACGAAGGGGATGATGCCTTTGTAGATCATCTGGATCTTGACCTCGGGCGGTGCGACACCTTTGAGATAGAACAGCGCAAAGCCGAACGGTGGGGTCAGGAAGCTGGTCTGCAGGTTCACCGCGACAAGGATCAGGAACCAGATCACGATCGGCTCGGAAATCCCCGCCCACGCACCGACATGCCCGCCGAAATCGAGCAGGGCCACGATAGGCGCAAAGATCGGCAGCACGATCAGCGTGATCTCGATCCAGTCAAAGAAGAACCCCAGCGCAAAGACCATCGCCATCAGCACGAACAGGATCGACCACGGACCCGCCGACGAGTTCTGGATGAACTCGACGATCAGATGCTCGCCGCCGGTTGCCTTGAACACAAAGCTGAACGCCGTGGCGCCGACGAAGATGCCGAACAGCATCGCCCCGGTCAGGGACGAGCGGTAGCACACATCCTTGAACGTCTCCCAGGTCAGGCGGCGGTTGAACGCGGCCAGCACCACCGACCCTGCCGCGCCCACGCCCGAGGCCTCGGTTGGCGTGGCAAGCCCGGCAAAGATCGAGCCCAGCACCGCGGTGATCAACAGGATCGGCGGCAGGAACGAGCGGAAGATCATCTTCCACAGCTCGGCCCGCGTCGAAGGCCCAATGTCATCGGGCATCGGCGGGGCCAGATGCGGCTTCCAGCGGCAGAGCAGGAAGATATAGACGGTGTAGAGCACCGCCAGCATCAGACCCGGCAAGACGGCGGCAATGAACACCGTGCCGACAGGCACCGACAGCAGGTCGGACATGATGACCAGCATGATCGACGGCGGGATCAGGATCCCCAGCGTGCCCGAGGCGGCAATGGTGCCGGTGGCCAGCGGGATCGAGTAATTCGCCTTCATCATGACCGGCAGCGCCATCAGCGTCATCATCACGACCGAGGCCCCGATGATGCCCGTTGTCGCGGCCATGATCGTGCCCATCAGCGTAACCGACAGCGCCAATCCGCCCGGCACCCGGCGCAGCAGCACTTGCAGGGCTTCCAACAAATCCGCCGCGACGCCGGATTTCTCCAGCATAGTGCCCATGAAGGTGAACATCGGGATCGCCACCAGCACCAGACTGGCCATCGTCCCACCGTAGATCCTGAGCGGGATCAGCTGGATCTGGTCCAGCCGGAAAACCCCGGCCCAGTCGCCCAGCACCGCAAAGAGCAAGGCAACGCCACCAAGAATGAAGGCGACCGGGTAGCCGGTGAAAAGCACCACGGCCAGCACGCCGAACATGATCAGCGGCATGAGGTAAATGAGAGTGTCCATGCTTTTCCCCGATCAGGCCTCGGCCGCCTGGCCGTGTTGGGTGTCACCCGCGTACTGCCCCGATTCAGCGCGCATACTGGCCGGGCCGAACAGATAGACCACGCATTTCAGCGCCGCCGACAGGCCCGCGAGAGCCACGAAGACGAAGCCGAGCGGCAGCATCCCCTTGATGATGAAGCGATACGGCAAGCCGGTCAGCGCATCCGACCCCTCGCCGATGTTATAGGCGCGCAGGGCATTCTCGCTGCCGTATTCGATGACCACGTAGCAATAGGGCACCATGAACAGCAGCGCCCCGAACAGCTCGATCCATGCCCGTGTGCGCGGGCGCAGCACGTCGCGCACCAGCTCGATGCGCACATGCGCGTCATGGACATAGCCATAGCCCAGAGCCAGCAGGAACAGCGTGGCATGCAGATGCCATTCCATTTCCTGCAACCGGGTCGAGGTGAAGGTCTTGTACCAGTCCGTGCTGGTGAAATCCGGGCTCCAGCCAAGGTATTTGCGCTGGATCACGTCATACAGGATGATCAGCATCATCGGCAGGAACAAAAACGCCGCCGCCTTGCCGACGGTCGTGCAGGCCTTCGCCAGCCCGCGCGAGGCGTCCATCATATAGCGAAACGTGCCCTGAGCCGCGCCGCGCAAGGCCAGCACGGCGAGCACCAGAAAGAAAATCGTCGCCGCGATCAACAGCGGCGTGGCATAGGGCACCAGCGGCTCGAAGAAATCGAGCGTGACCTGCGCCTCTTCCCAGCCATCGCGCTGGCGGCGCACCAGTCGGGCCAGCTGGTTCAGCTGGGTCGTGGTCAGGGCCAGCGGCGTGGAAATCATGATCGACGACCAGCCCAGCAGCGATGCCGCCATGAACCAGCCCGGGGTCGATTTGAGCAACCAGGCCCCGATGTGAGAAACGATGATCACACCCAGAGCGTAGAACACCAGCATCGACGTCGGATCGAGGACGACGATGACGGCGGACGCCATCAGGGTAATGATCGACAGTAGCGTGCCCATGGCGTGCCTGCCCCTTCGATGTCTGCAGAACAGTCAGGGCGTCCCGTGACCGGGACGCCCTTCGGTGTCAGATCGGCAGGCGATCAGTCCAGATAGGCCAGATCGCGCCAGCGGACATAGTTCTGGCGGAAGGTGGTGTAGCTCTCGTAGACGCGGGCGAAGTCTTCGTCCTCAGCGACCAGCTCGGCGGCAACCTCGTCCCAGGCGGCTTGCAGCCCGGCCAGTTCCTCATCCGTCCAGCGGTGGATCTGCACGCCGTGCTCTTCTTCCAGCTCGCGCAGCGCGTCGACCTGAATCGCTTCGCCCTCGGCCAGACCATAGGCGATGTTGGCGTCGCAGACGGTGTTGATCATCAGCTGCGTGCGCTCGTCCAGGCTTTCCCACAGGTCGAGGTTAATCATCAGATCAAAGAAGGTCGACTGCTGGTGCCAGCCCGGGAAGTAATAGTGCGAGGCAACCTGATAGAAGCCGAGGTTAAGGTCGATGGCGGGCATCGAGAACTCGGTCGCATCAATGGTGCCCAGTTCCAGCGCCGGGAAGATGTCACCGCCAGCCAGGAGCTGCGTCGACACGCCCATGCGCTCCATGACTTTGGCACCAAGGCCAAAGAAACGCATGCTCAGACCGCGCAGATCCTCGAGCGAGGTGATCTCTTCGCGGAACCAGCCCGAGGCTTCGGGCGCGATGACGGCGCAGATGATCGACTTGATGTTGTGCGGCTCGTACAGTTCTTCAAGGAATTGCTCGCCGCCGCCGAACTTCAGCCAGGCCAGATATTCCGAGGCGCGCGGACCAAAGGGCACAGCCGCCAACAGTTGCAGCGCAGGCACGCGTCCCGCCCAGTAACCGGGGGTGGACCAACCGGCTTCAACCGCGCCCGAGCCAACCGCATCGAACACTTCGAGCGCCGGCACCACGCCGCCCGGGTTCTGGAAGTTCACGGTGATGTCGCCGCCGGTGATCGCGGTGATCTGCTCGGCAATGCGGATGCCCAGCGTGCCCAGTTGCGGCAGCGAGCCGGGATAGGTGGATTGCAGGTTCCAGGTCTGCTGAGCCTGCGCGCCACCGGCGAACAGGCTGGCGACCAAGGCAGAAGTGGTCAGAATTTTTTTCATGTCTCTCTCCCTGAGAGCGGTCATTGTCCAGGCGGAGTTCCCTTCTCCGTCCCAGCGGCCGCCTTTTTTAACGACTGTGAAGGCAAACCTTGAGTGATCACCGCCGTGCCCCTCCTCAGGGTGCGCCCGCGTCACAGCCGTCCTCCACACTCAAAGAGGTAAAACTTTCTTACCAATCTGTCCAAGAAAAAATTGGCTGTGGTCAGGCTTTCTGACTCAACAGCTGCGCGGTGCCAGCGACAGCCAGATCCCGTCTTGCGAGCGCACGGTCAGTTGCGCCACGGGGCGGGGTGTTTTGCCCTCAACCGTCGCCACGCGCAGTGCCCGCACGATCATTGCCAGCAACAGCGGTCCCTCGACCATGGCGAACCCTGCCCCCGGACAGGCGCGTGGCCCTGCGGAGAACGGTATGAACCCGTCCCGCGCCGCGACCCGCCCTTCAGGCGTTTGCCAGCGATGAGGGCAAAACGCGTCGGCATCCTTCCAGATCAGCGGATTGCGCCCCAGATGCCACGGGCTGAGGACCACCTGCGCGCCGGCCTCGACCTTGCGCCCGCGAAATTCCACCGGGCACGACGCTTCACGCACCATCATCGGCACGGGCGGATAAAGCCGCAGCGCCTCGCGGAACACATCACGCGCCAGTTTCAGGCGGCTGACCGCGCTGAAATCAGCGGGCCCGCCCAGCTCTCGCTGCGCTTCCTCGGCCAAACGGTCCTGCAACGCGGGGTCAAGCGCCAGCATGTACAGCGCCCAGCCAAGGGCCGAGGCTGACGTCTCGTAGCCCGCCAGAAAGAACACCGCCACCTGATCGATCATCTCGGCATCGTCGAAGGGCTTGCCGTCGACCGGGTCCACGGTTGTCATGATCTTGGTCGCCAGATCGTCTGGCGCCACCCCCGCCGCAATCGCCGCGCGGCGCGCCGAGACCAGCTCGCGGGTCAGCGCGCGGATACGCTGCGCCGCTTTCACCGTCGCACGGCGGTGAAACTTCGGCATCCAGCGCGGCAATGGCAGGAAGGCGGCAAGGTTCAGCAGCGGCTGCGTGCCCTGATAGGCGCGAAACGCCTGAAACACCGCTGTGGCCGTAGCGTCCTCGATCGGCACGGAAAACAGGGTGCGAAAGATCACATCCGCCGTCGAATGGCTCATCTGCGCTTCGATATCGAGCGGTCCCTGCCCGGCCTGTGTTTGCAACCGCGCCACCGTTGCCTCGCCCGCCGCCCAGATCGCAGGGTAGGTATCGCGCAGCCGACCGCCTTCGAACGCCGGGTCGATGATGCGGCGCTGCCGCTGCCACGCCGCCCCGTTGGTCAGAAAGACACCCTGCCCCAGCAGCGGCTCCAGCCCCGCCACCATGCGCGGGGATTTGGGGAAGTTGAGCGGCTCTTCGGTCAGAACCCGCCGCCACAGGGACGGCTCGTTTACCAGAAACGTGTGCAGAAACGGGATGCGAAACTCGGCCATCTTGGCGCGGTAGAGACGCTCGGGGTTCGCCGACAGAATGTCGCGCCGGAACGCGCGCAGATAGCGCCAGAAGGCAAACCGCCCCTCGCGCGCGGGCGGCTTGGGCGGGATGATCAGGCTCACGCAACACTCCGATGCGGCGAGAATGCCCGGCGCTCGACCTGCGGTGAAGGCGCTCGGTCCCGGTAGCGATCGGCCAACAACACCGGGCCTGCGGTGATCTGGAAATAGTCGTAGTCGCGGGGCCGGTCGAAGGCCGCAAGGTATTGGAAATGCACCTGAAAGAACTTGCGCCGGATGCGTTGCCATTTCTCGGCGCTCAGCGCCTCCGAGAACGCGGCCGAGAAGACCAGCGGCTGATGCGTCTGGGCATTGGCCACGCCGCAAACCCGCGCCGGATCGGTCAGCCAGAAGCACACGCCATCGCCCTTGGCGCTCACATCAACCCAGGTGATCGCGGCACTTCCGGCCACCTGCTGCACATCCGCCCGCAACCGTTGCGCATCGGGCAGGAAGGCCTGCATCGGGATCGCCTGACCCAATGTGAGCAGCGCCAGCTGCGCGCCGTTCGCGGGCAGCCCCCGCCGCTCGACCGCCGCCGCCAGCGTCACCGCCAGCGCGGCCCCTGAGGAATGGCCGATGATCAACACCTCGTCGGTGCCGTCCGTCAGCGCCTCGGTGACCAGATCCGCGAAATGGTCGAGCCGGGCCTGCAGCTCAGGGCTGTATGCGCCGTTATGCGCGGCGACCTCGGCGAAATCATAGAGCAGGTAATAGGCGTAGAACTTGGCATCCAAGCGACGGAACGCCGCAAGCAGGCTGCCGACGATCCCCGCGCCCAAAACCGCGCCCAAAAGATGCGCAACCCAGCCCCCGACAAAGGCCGCAAGCCCCCACCACACCATCGCCGCCATAAACAGCGCGAGCAGCAACTGCCCCAGCAACATCCCCACGGGCCAGGCCGCCGTGAGCATCGACAGGGGCCGGAACCGCAGCATCGCCGGGATCGCGCCGGTACGCAGGAAGGTCCACAAAGTGCGCACCAAAAGCAGGTAGGTCGCAACGATCCCGCGCTCCATGCTGGCACGGACCAGATCGGCCCAGACCATAACCTCGATCTGCGCCTCGGTTTCGAAACCGTCGATACTGGTGTGAACCTGCCAGGCGTAGCGCCCTTCGGCCTTGGGCCCAGGGTGCAGAGTGAGCGAATAGCCCGAGATTGCCGCCTGCGCCGGTCCCTCGCGCCGGTACAGCTCGCGGTAGCGCCGGGGGGGGAACGGGTCGTACCCGGGCACATAAAACACCCGTCGTCTGCGCACTTGTCCCGTCGTGCCGCTCATACTCGCCCCACATTTTGACAGCTACGCTACGCCAAACACCTGCCGCTGGGAACCCGGAAGCGACGCGAGGGGGCCAGCCCCCTCTGCGCTGACGCGCATTCACCCCCGGGATATTTCAGGAGCAAAGAGGCGCATGGTTAACAGGTCGCTAACTAGCATTTTCTGTCTGTAAATATCCACGGGAGGAGTCCAGAGGAGGGGGCGTGCCCCTCCTCTGGCGACGGGGCGCGCAGCCCCCCGCCTTACCCGATCTGGCCGAGAAACGGGAACACATCCAGCAGCCAGAACGAGAACGAGGCCATCGCGCCCGTGATCAGCGCAATCCCGACAACCACCAGCAGCACGCCCATGACCTTTTCGATCACGCCCATCCACGGCTTGATCCGGTTCATCAGCCCGATCGCGCGGGTGATGAAGATCGCGGCCAACAGGAACGGCAGCCCCAGTCCCACCGCATACGCCGCGAGCAGCGCGGTGCCGCGGGTGACCGAGCCTTCGGAGGCCGCGAGCGAAATGATCATGCCCAGAATCGGGCCAATGCACGGCGTCCAGCCAAAGGCGAAGGCCAGCCCCAGCACATAGGCGCCAAAGGCCGAACCGCCGCGATTGCCCGCGTCCAGCCGGGCCTCGCGCATCAGGAAGCCGATCTTGAACAGCCCGAGGAAATGCAGCCCCATGACGATCACCACCACCCCGGCGATCTGGGCGAAGGTCTCTCGGTATTCCAGAAACAGCCGCCCAAGGCTAGACGCCGTGAAGCCCAGCAGCAAGAACACCGTGCTCAGCCCCATCACGAAGAACAGCGCGGGCACAGTCGCTGCACTGGGGCCCTTCTTGCCATCGGTCAGCTCGCGCATCGAAATGCCCGACATATAGGCCAGATAGGGCGGCACGATGGGCAGCACGCAGGGGCTGAGGAACGACAACAGGCCCGCCAGCAGCGCCACGATGAGTGAGGGCAACAGGGCTGCGTCGAAAAGGTCGATGCCGAACATGGGCCAGACTCCGCTTGTGGCTTCCACCAATAGAGCCGCGCCCCCCATTCGTCACGGGGGGCGCGGCTCACGTTCGTATCAGTGCGTCACCGCGTCGCGGTTCAGCTTTTGCGGGCCCACCAACCCGCCCGGCGCGGGCGCGCCGGGTCGGTCGCAGGCTCTTCGGTAACCTCGGCGGGTTTCGGCTCTGCGTCGGCTCCCTTGGCGACCGGCGCCTCGACAGCGACCTCCGCTGCGGGTGCCTCAACAACCGGCACTTCGACAACGGTCGTTGCCGGGGCCTCAACGGGCGCTTGCGCTGGCACCTCGACCGGTGCTTCCACCGGGGCCTCGGCCGGGGCTTCAACGGGTGCCTCGACAGGCGTTTCGCCGGGCGCTTCAACCGGGGTTTCCACGGGCGTTTCAACCGGCGCGTCAGTCGCTGCGGCAGCAGTTACCGCCTCTGCCGCTTCCGTCTCGGCCTTGGGCTTGCGGCGCGTGCGCGTCCGTTTGCGCGGCGCAGCCGTCTCGCCCTCTGCGGTGGCGTCAGCCGGGGCAGCTTCGGCAGCCGGAGCTTCGGCCACGGTCTCGGCGGCGGTTTCGCCCTCAGCCTCGTCCACCTTGGGTTTGCGGGCCCGCGACCGGCGCTTGCGAACCGGCTTCTCAGGCTCGGCCGGCGCTTCAGCCTCAGCCGGAGCGGCCTCGACCGTTTCGGTGGGCGCCTCGGCCGCTACCGGCTCATCGCCCGCCGCGTCCGCACCCTCGGCGTTGCCTGACTCGTCGTCACCGTTCGACTCATCATCTCCCGTCGACTCGCCGTTCTGACCGCCGCGCCGACGACGCCGACGGCGACGCTTGCGCTTGCTGCCATCACCATCGCCGCGTGCATCACCTGACTCGTCCGTCGCATCGTCACGGGCCTCCGCGACGGTCTCGGCTTCACCCTCAGCCTCGATCTCATCCTCGACGTAATCCGCCATGGCGTCATCGACCGAGGACATGGTCAGAGCATCCAAAGACACCACCGGCGTCGAGGGAACACTCACGATCCGCGTAGCGGTCTTGAACTTCTCGATCGAGTAATCCGGACTGACCAGCGACGCGTCGCCCTCGATCCGGATCGCCATGCCGTAGCGCAGCTCGATCTGGGCCAGATGCTCGCGCTTGGCGTTGAACAGATAGTTCACGATGCCATAGGGCGCTTTGACCAGCACTTCCTTCGAGCGGTTGCGTGTGCCCTCTTCTTCCAGAGCGCGCAGGATCTGCAGCGCCAGAGAGTTGTCCGAGCGGATCAGGCCCGTGCCGTGGCAATGCGGGCACGGCTGGGTCGTCGCTTCGATCATGCCGGGGCGCAGGCGCTGACGGCTCATCTCCATCAGGCCAAAGCCCGAGATGCGGCCAACCTGAATGCGCGCCCGGTCACTGCGCAGCGCGTCTTTCAGACGCTTTTCGACGGCGGCGTTGTTCTTGCGCTCTTCCATGTCGATGAAGTCAATCACGATCAGACCGGCAAGGTCACGCAAACGCAACTGGCGGGCGACTTCGTCCGAGGCCTCAAGGTTGGTCTTCAGCGCCGTGTCCTCGATGGACCCTTCACGCGTCGACTTGCCCGAGTTGACGTCGATGGCAACCAGCGCCTCGGTCACGCCGATGACGATATAGCCGCCCGATTTCAGCTGAACCGTCGGGTTGAACATCGCGGCCAGATAGCTTTCCACCTGGAAGCGCGCGAAAAGCGGCATCGCTTCCTGGTAGTGCACAACGCTCTTGGCGTGGGACGGCATGATCATCTGCATGAAGTCCTGCGCGGTGCGGTAGCCCGCCTCGCCTTCGACCAGAACCTCGTCGATGTCCTTGTTATAGAGATCGCGGATCGACCGCTTGATGAGGTTGCCCTCTTCATAGATCGGTGCCGGAGCGATCGAGCGCAGGGTCAGATCGCGGATCTGCTCCCAGACGCGGAACAGGTATTCATAGTCGCGCTTGATCTCGGGCTTGGTGCGGTTGGCACCCGCCGTGCGGATGATCAGGCCCGCGCCCTCGGGCACGTCGAACTCACCGGCGATTTCCTTGAGCTTCTTGCGGTCGGCGGCATTGGTGATCTTGCGGCTGATGCCGCCACCGCGCGCGGTGTTGGGCATGAGCACGCAATAGCGACCGGCCAGCGACAGATAGGTGGTCAGGGCAGCGCCTTTGTTGCCGCGCTCTTCCTTGACGACCTGCACCAGCATGATCTGCCGGACTTTGATGACTTCCTGAATCTTGTAGCGGCGTGCGCGCGAGCGGCGTTGCGGGCGCACTTCGTCGGACACGTCCTCATCAGCGACCGACTCGATCTGGTCGTCGCGGTCGCTGGCGTTGTCCGCGGCGCGGAACGGCTTCTCGTCGTCGTCGTCGCTGTGGTCTTCGTCGTCGCCGTCGGCCTCTTCTTCCAGCTCGACGATATCCATGGCGCCATAAGTGCGCAGCTCGGTGCCTTCGGCTTGAGCCGCCATCGGTGCCTTGGGTTCTGCCGGCGTTTCGGGCTCGGCCTCAGCGGCAGGCGTTTCAGCCGCCGGCGTGTCAACGGCTGCGGGCTCGGCGACGGGGGTCTCTTCCACCACCGGCGCTTGCGTCACGACCGCAGCGCTTTCGACGGTAGCTTCAGACGGACCCTCCTGCTGGGCGTCCGCGACGGGCTGATCGTCGGCCTGATCCTCGGTGGTGGCGTCGGCGTTCGCCTCGCCTTTGGCAGGCTTGTCATCGCCACGACGGCGGCGCGACGAGCGGCGGTTGCCCTCATCGTCCTGATCGCGGGCCATGGCGCGCTCTTCTTCAAGCAGCGCTTTGCGGTCGGCGACGGGGATCTGGTAGTAATCCGGGTGGATCTCGGCAAAGGCCAGAAAGCCGTGACGGTTGCCGCCGTAATCGACGAAAGCCGCTTGCAACGAGGGTTCGACCCGCGTGACCTTGGCTAGATAGATGTTACCGGCAAGCTGCCGTTTGTGGATGGTCTCAAAGTCAAATTCCTCGACCTTGTTGCCGTCCAGAACCACGACGCGGGTTTCTTCCGCGTGCGTGGCGTCGATGAGGAGTTTCTTTCCCATGGTGTCTCGCTGCCCCGCGCGCCACATCGCCCGGCCCGGAGGGACCGCGCGCCTGAGCATCGGGGGGTAAGGTGGGGGCAATGCCATGCGACAGCGGACGGAGGGCGGCGATTTCGCGCGTCCCGTTCACGTTCCAAGCTGATGCGCACTCTGGCATCGCGGTTGCAGGCTCCGACGCTGCCTGTGCAGGCAGCGCCCTTTAAAGTCCGGGCCGACACGAGGGTCTGACCGGGCAATCCGACGGCTTTGAGGGCCGATCCCGCCCAAATCTCACCTTGCGGGAGAGTTGAGCCATGAATTTCGCGCAACAGTCGCGTGACATGTCGCTAACTCAGCATAGGGGGGAAGCGGACTACTGTTCAATGGGTAAAATGCGACAGGTCCTGCTGTGGCCGCGCATCTCGCGCCGCGACAGCTGAGAAAAGAAGGGGGGCCAGCCCCCCTCTGCGCAAAAGCGCATTCACCCCCCGGGATACTTGGAGACAGAAAATGAACATGGTTAACGTTACGTTAAGCGCATTTTCTGTCTGAAAATATCCACGGGGGGTGTCCAGAGGGGGGCGCGTGCGTCCCCCTCTGGCGACGGGGGGCGAGCAGCCCCCCGCCTACCCGTCAGACGTAATCGGCCCGGCTGAGCCCGTATTTCGCCATCTTCTCGTTCAGCGTCCGGCGCGGGAGGCAGAGCTCTTCCATAACCGCGACGATGGACCCCTTGTGGCGCCGCATCGTGTTGTCGATCAGCGTGCGCTCGAAAGCCTCGACATAGTCCTTCAGCGGCTTGCCTTCGGTTGTCAGCGCGCCGCCGGACGCCTCGTTCTCGGCCATGACCAGCGACACGACCGAGCCCGAACCACGCCGGTTCTGCAACACGGCCTGTTCGGCAATCGAGATCAGCTGGCGGATGTTGCCCGGCCACGGAGCCTGCAGCAGATAGGCCGCGTCCTGCGCGCTCAGATCGGGTGCGGGGCAGCCGTACTCTTCCGAATAATCCGTCGCATAGCTTTTGAACAGCGCCAGAATATCCTCACCGCGCGTGCGCAAGGGCGGCAGGGTCAGCTTCATCGCAGCCAGCCGGTAGTACAGATCCGGGCGCAGCACGTCTTCCAGAGTTCGTCCCGGCCCGTGGTCATTGCAGATCGCCACGATTCGCGTCGCGGGCGGAGCGGGCTGGTCGTTGATGAAGGTCAGCAGCCGCCCTTGCAGCGCAGGGCTCAGCGCCTCGACATCCTCAAGGCACAGCGTACCGCCACGGGCTTCTTCGACCAGCGGCAACCCTCCCAGCGCAACCGGGCCGAACAGACGCGCGGCCAGCGCGTCATCCTCGACCCCGGCGCAGGAGACGCTGACGAACTTGCGCCCGGCGCGCGGGCCGACAGCGTGCAGCGCATGGGCGACCAGCGTCTTGCCAGTGCCGGTCTCGCCGTCGATCAGCACGTGACCGTCAGCCTGCCCGTAGTCCAGCAGATCCTCGCGCAGGCGCACCATTTCTGTTGAGTTACCAACCAGCCGGCGCATCAGCGTGCTGCCATCAGCCAGTTCGTTGCGCAGCGCGCGGCTTTCCAGCGCCAGCGCGCGCGCTTTCAGCGCAGCGCGGGCCAGATCGGCCATCCGCTCGGGGTCGAAGGGTTTCTCCAGGAAATCCCACGCCCCCAGCCGCATCGCCTCGACCGCCATGGGCACGTCGCCATGCCCGGTAATCAGGATCACCGGCAGCGTCGCATCCAGCCCCATCAGCCGCTTGAGCAGCGCCATGCCGTCCATGCCGGGCATGCGGATGTCGCTGACCACGATGCCGGGGAAATCCGGCCCCAGCACCGACAGCGCCTCTTCGGCACTGGCGTAGGTTTCGGGCTGGAAACCCGACAGCGACAGCCATTGGCTGATCGAGGCGCGCATGTCCTGCTCGTCGTCGATGATGACAATCCGCGTGGGGCTGCGCAGGGCCTGGGCCGTGGCGGGCGCGACGGCGCTCTCTGGGGCGCTCATGAATGGTCTCCGTGTGATCTCAAATTCATAGTCTCTCTGTCGGTCAGTGCTTACAGGGTGCCAGCGCTCAGGCTGTGTGTATACCACGTCATGCAACACTTTGTCCGGCGTTCACCAGCACGGGTAACGCAATCTCGAACGCGGCGCCGCCTTCGGGCAGGTTATGGGCGGTCAGCCGTCCGCCATGGTCGGCGATAATGCCCGACGAGATCGCCAGCCCAAGGCCAACCCCCTCGCCCGGTTTCTTGGAGGTATAGAACGGCTCGAAGATCTTTGCGATCTCGGCGATCCCTGCCCCGTTGTCGCGGATGGTCAGGGTGACGGTATCGCCCTGCGTCAGCAGGATCTCGATCTGTGGCGCGTTGGCCTGACGCGTGGCATCAACCGCATTGCGCATCAGGTTGATGATCACCTGCTCCAGCCGCAGCCGGTCGCCCATCACCATGGTCGGGTCTTTGGGCAGCGTGCGCACCACCAGCACCCGGCGTTCGCGCAGGCGCGGCTCCATCATCGCCAAGGCCTCGGTCACCGAGGAGCGCAGGTCCAGGGGGGCAAAGGCGTCGCCCCCCTTGCGCGCGAAGCTTTTCAGCTGGCGGGTGATCGCGCCCATCCGGTCGATCAGGTCGTCGATGCGCTGGAAACTGACCAGCGCCTCTTCCGAGCGCCGCCGGGTCAGCAACAGCCGTGCCCCGGCCAGATAGGTCTTCATCGCTGCAAGCGGTTGATTGAGTTCATGACTGACCGCTGCCGACATCTCGCCCAGCACTGCCAGTTTCGAGGATTGCACCAGCGTCTGTTCCGCGACGTGCAGTTCTTCCTGCACCTTTTCGCGCGCCGCAATCTCGCGTTGCAGGCGCAGGTTCAGCTGGCGCAGCTCGACCGATTCCTGCTCGAACCGCGCGGATTGCGACCACGCGCGGCGCGAGAAGATATAGAACACCATCGCCAGCAGCAGCGCGAAGCCCATGATGATCAGCGCCAACACGCCGTTCACCTTCTCGCGCACGCCGTCATAGGTGGTGAAGCTGATCAGCCGCCAACCGCGATGCTGCACGCGGCTCTCGGACCGCAGAACCGCCTCGTTCGACAAGAACGCATCCGGTCCGCGGCCGGCCAGATCGGCGGTATAGCGCAGCGCCCATTCGATGGCCGAGGGCGCGTCACGCAGTTCCAGCGCCTCGGCCTCGGTCCGGCCGCGCCAGCGCGGCTCGGTCGCCAGAATAATCCGGCCTTCGCTGTCCAGAAGTGCGACGGCATCCGAGAACCCGGCCCACGAGCGTTCGAACTTGGCCAGATCGACCTCGACCGTGACCACGCCCAGCACCTGCCCATTCGCGCGCAGCGCCCGCGAGTAGCCAAAGCCGTAGCCGCCGGAATCGCGGGGCTGAACGGCGAAGATCGTGTCATTGGCGCGGCGTGCTTCGATGAACAGCGTTTCCGAGGTACGGGTCACGCCAAGCCGGTTCCGGTCTGTCGCAGCAACGACCCGGCCCGAGATATCGAGAAGTTCGATCGACGCGGCACCAACCTCGGATTGCAGGCCGATCAGCAGTTGCGAGATCGAGGCGTAATTGCCGTTTTGCAAGGCTTCGCGCAGCACCGGGTCGCGGGCCAGCAGGATCGGCACGATCTGCGTGCGCTGCATTTCGGCTTCGATGTTGCCCGCATAGAGAACCAACCGCAATTCGGCGCGGTTGCGCGTGTCGACGGTGAAGCTTTCGCTCAGCCAGTCGTCCATCACCCAGACGACGGCGACTGCGATCACCAGCAATAGACCAACGACGGCCTTGCCCCATGCTGGCATGCCGCTGCGCAATGCTGCCAAGGGGGCAGATAGTCGTGTCTCGTCCGTCATAACGCCAATCTATGCGGCGAAACGGGCGGCCTCAAGCCGCGCCGGGGCGCGCGCGCTTCAGGTAAGCGCCAAGGCGCCCATCAAGCCGTCGAACATCGCCATGCCATCCGTGCCACCATGCTCGGAGCTGATCGCACGTTCAGGGTGCGGCATCAGGCCCAGCACGCGACGGTTTTCCGACAGAATACCGGCGATGCTGTCCATGGACCCGTTGATGTTCTGCGCATAGCGGAACGCGACGCGGTCTTCACCTGACAGGCGCAGCAGCGTTTCGGGGTCGGCCTGATAATTGCCGTCATGATGCGCAACCGGGATCACCGCGGTATCGCCAAGGCTGTAGCCCCGGGTAAAGGCACTGTCAGTGGTGGTCACACGCAACTCGACAGGCTTGCAGATGAACTTGAGCCCGGCATTGCGCATCAACACGCCCGGCAGCAGACCGGTTTCCACCAGCACCTGAAAGCCGTTGCAGACACCCAGCACATAGCCGCCACGCTCGGCGTGTTTGATCACGGCCTTGGCGATGGGGGAATGCGCCGCAATCGCGCCGCAACGCAGGTAGTCGCCGAACGAGAAGCCGCCGGGAATGCCGACGATATCAGTGCCCTCGGGCAGCGCGGCATCCTTGTGCCAGACCCGCGTGACCTCGGCCCCTGCCGCCTCGAAGGCAACGGCAAGGTCGCGGTCGCAGTTGGAGCCCGGGAAGGTGATGACGGCAGCTTTCATGCGCGCCTCCGCTGGTGTGATGATGGCCTTCCTTACTGCGCCGGGACGCCGGGGGAAAGAGGGTTTGGCCCGCTTTGCTCAGGCATAGGCACGCCCTGCCCCGCAGTTTCCCTGTGTGGCGCGCATATCAGTGTGACTGTCACGTTGCGAACGCCTCAGATAGTCCTAAGGTGGCATATCGCCACTTTTTGCAGCGTGCTTACATGCTGCCATCCTAAGGGAGGGATTCATGACCAAGGTTACTTTGACCGTGAACGGCAAGTCGATGTCGGGCGAGGCCGAAGGCCGCACGCTGCTCGCCTCGTTCCTGCGCGACACGCTGGGCCTGACCGGTACCCATATCGGCTGCGACACCAGCCAATGCGGCGCGTGCGTCGTGCATCTGGACGGCAAGGCGGTGAAAAGCTGCACCCTGCTGGCGATGGATGCCGATGGCGGCAATGTCACCACGATTGAGGGCATGGCCAACGCCGACGGCTCGCTGAACACGATCCAGCAGGCGTTTCAGGACCACCACGGCCTGCAATGCGGCTTTTGCACGCCGGGCATGGTGATGTCGGCCTCGGCTTTGCTGGCTGAGAACCCGAAACCGACTGAATCCGAGATCCGTCATTACCTCGAAGGCAACATCTGTCGCTGCACGGGCTACCACAACATCGTCAAGGCGGTGCTGGCAGCGTCAGGACAGGATGCCAACGTCATGGCCGCCGAGTGATCGCCATGCGCAAACTCGCCCTTGCCGCAGCGTTTGTCTGTTTGCCCGCGCTGGCACAGGCCGACGGGTTTTACACCAGCGACATGGGCGAAGGCGGTGCACCGGAGGCCTGCATCGCGCGGGCCGAGCGTTCGTTGAGCGCCTATATCAGGGTAGCGCAAAACGCCGGTGCGACGATGGCCACGGGCTCGTGGTCGGTGGATGCTTACCATCTGCAACCCGGCGACGTGTCGGTGCAGATCGCCTGCCCTTACCGCGATTCGCATGTCTCGGCTGCGCTGGTAACCGCGTTCAGCACCGGGCCGGAAGCCGACCGCATCACTGCCGTTGAAGCCATTGTACAGCGCTGGAATGCGCCCGGTCAGCAGGGCGACGGGCGCGATCCGGGCTCTCCGGGCAAATGATCCCGGCCCCGGCTGCGCCCCACGCGGGAAGGCCGGCGCCGACAAGACGTGAACCGTAGGCCTCAGGCCTGCACGCAGAGTTTCAGGGAGGAAACTATGCCCAAAGACGGTGGCATTGGCGCCAGCTCCAAGCGGCGCGAGGATATTCGCTTTTTGACCGGTCGCGGGAACTACACCGACGATCTCAGCCTGCACGGCCAGACCTATGCGGTATTCTGCCGCTCAACCGTGGCGCATGGGCGCATCGTGTCCATAGACACCAAAGCGACGGCGGACATGCCCGGCGTGCTGGCGATCTTCACCGGTGAGGATTTCAAGGACGTCGGCGGCAACCCCGCAGGCTGGCTGATCAACAGCCGTGACGGCACGCCGATGCGCGAACCCAAACGCCCGGTTCTGGCCCATGGCAAGGTCCGCCACGTCGGTGACGCCTATGCCGCCGTGATCGCCGAGACCTACGCTCAGGCCAAGGACGCCGCCGAACAAGTGGCCGCCGACACCGAGATCGAAGAACTCTCGCCCATCGTCGATATGGCCAAGGCCGTCGCCAACGCGGACAACCGCGTGCATGACGAGATCCCCGATAACCTGTGCTTCGACTGGGGCTGGATCGAAGATAACCGCGCCGCCGTGGACGCTGCCATCAAGGCCGCCCCCCACGTCACCACGCTGGAGCTGATCAACAACCGTCTGGTCCCCAACGCGATGGAGCCGCGCGCCTCGATTGGCGAGTATTTCCCCGGCACCGGCGATTACAAGCTGACCACCACGTCGCAAAACCCGCACCTGACGCGGCTCCTGGTCTCGGCCTTTGTCATGGGCATCCCCGAGAACAAGCTGACCGTGGTCGCGCCCGATGTGGGCGGCGGGTTCGGCTCGAAGATCTATCACTACGGCGAAGAGGCGCTGGTTCTGGCCGCCGCGCGCAAACTGGCCCGCCCGGTGCGCTGGACGGCAGAACGCTCGGAAAGCTTCCTGTCCGACGCGCATGGCCGCGACCACGTGACCAAGATCGAACTGGCCACGGATCTTGAGGGCAATTTCCTCGCCATCCGCACTGAAACACTGGCCAATGTCGGCGCCTATCTGTCGAACTTCTCGACCGCGACACCGACCTTCCTGCATGGCACGCTGATGGCCGGGCCCTACAAGGTGCCCAGTGTCTATGTGAACGTGAAAGCCGTGTTCACCAATACCGCCCCCGTCGATGCCTACCGCGGCGCGGGCCGGCCCGAGGCGACCTACTCGCTCGAGCGCGTCATCGACAAGATGTGCCGCGAGCTGAACCTCAACCCGTTCGACGTGCGTCGCAAGAACTTCATCACGCCGGATATGTTCCCCTACGCCACCCCGGTCGGGCTGAACTACGACACAGGCAACCACGGCGCGACACTCGACAAGGCGATGCAGATGGCCAATGTCGCCGGGTTCGAGGCCCGCGTGGCCGACAGTGCCAAACGCGGCAAGCTGCGCGGCATGGGGCTGTCGACCTGGGTCGAGGCCTGCGGACTGGCACCGTCGCATCTGGCAGGTGTGCTGGGCTCGCGGGTCGGCCTCTATGAGGCCGCCACCGTGCGCGTCAACGCCACCGGCAACATCAGCGTGATGACCGGTGCCCATAGCCACGGGCAAGGGCATGAGACGGTCTTCGCCCAGCTGGTGTCCGAGCGGCTCGGAATCCCCGAATCGTCGATCGAGATCGTCCACGGCGATACCTCGAAGATCCCCTTTGGCATGGGTTCCTATGGCTCACGCTCGCTGTCGGTCGGCGGCTCGGCCATCGACCGGGCGGTGGACAAGATCGTCGCCAAGGGCAAGAAGATCGCCGCGCATATGCTCGAAGCCGCCGAGGACGACATCGTCTTTGCCAATGGCAACTTCACCGTCGCGGGCACCGACAAGGCGAAAAGCTTTGGCGAGATCGCTTTCTCGGCCTATGTCCCGCACAACTACCCGCTGGAAACGCTGGAACCGGGGCTGGAAGAGACAGCCTTCTACGATCCGGGCAACTTCACCTATCCCGCCGGGGCCTATCTGTGCGAGGTCGAAGTTGACGCCGACACCGGCCGGGTCGAGGTCGCCGAGTTCATCTGCGCCGATGATTTCGGCAATGTTGTCAACCCGATGATCGTTGAAGGTCAGGTGCACGGCGGGGTCGGTCAAGGGATCGGTCAGGCGCTGTGCGAGAACACGACCTATGACGAAAACGGTCAGCTCGTCTCGGCGTCCTATATGGACTACGCCATGCCGCGCGCTGATGACGTGCCGTTCTACAACGTCGATCACAGCTGCCAGACGCCTTGCACCCACAACCCGTTGGGCGTGAAGGGCTGCGGCGAGGCCGGGGCGATCGGCTCGCCGCCTGCGGTTGTGAACGCGGTTATCGACGCGCTGCACCGGGGCGGTTACAGTCACGTCAAACACATCGACATGCCCGTGACGCCGTCGCGCGTCTGGGCCGCCATGCAGGCGAAATAAGGGAGCCACGGCATGTATAATTTTGACTTTGTGAAACCATCGAGTGTTGCCGAAGCCGTCAAGGCGCTCAGCGATGACGAGGCGCAGCCGCTCTCGGGCGGGCAAACCCTGCTGCCGTCGATGAAACAGCGCCTGAACGCCCCCGGGACGCTGGTCTCGCTGACCGGCATCGCCGAGCTGAAGGGCGTGAAGCGCGAGGGCGACACGCTGGTCATCGGCGCGGCGACGCTGCACGCCACCGTGGCGAAAGAGGCCGCGGCGCATTACCCGGCGCTGGCGGAACTGGCGGGCCAGATCGGCGACCCGGCGGTGCGCAACCGCGGCACCATCGGCGGCTCGCTGGCCAACAACGACCCGTCGGCCTGCTATCCGGCGGCGGTGCTGGCCTCGGGCGCGACCATCGTCACCTCGAACCGCGAGATTGCGGCGGATGACTATTTTCAGGGCATGTTCACCACAGCCCTGGAACCCGGTGAGATCATCACCGCCGTCCGCTTCCCGATCCCGCAGAAGGCGGCCTATGCCAAGTTCGTGCAACCAGCCTCGCGCTTTGCGCTGACCGGGGCGTTCGTCGCGCAATACGCCGATGGCGTGCGGGTCGCGATCACGGGTGCCTCCGAGGGCGGCGTGTTCCGCTGGTCCGAAGGGGAAGCGGCGCTGTCGTCCAACTTCTCGGCCGATGCGCTCAAAGGCATGTCGGGTGAGGCTGAAGGCATGATCGGCGACCTGCACGGAACGCCTGCCTACCGCGCGCATCTGGTGGGCGTCATGACCCGCCGGGCTGTTTCGGCGGCGCACTGACCGGCGGGTTTCGCACCCTGCAGGTGCGGCGCTCGAGGGCATCGAGCCCCCTCGCGCCGCGTGGGGCTGACCCCACACCCCATCCAAGGAAGGCGCACGCGCCTCCCTTGGAAATCCCTCCGTGGATATTTGAAGACAGAAAATGAAACAGGGTTAGCGAAACCTTATCATCTGTCCTTAAATATCCTGGGGGGTGAATTGGCCGTAAGGCCAAGAGGGGGGCAAGGCCCCCCTGCCCGATTTCCTTCATCGCTGACTTGTTTAAGCCGCCATTGTATACATGCCTGCTTCCGTTTCGTTTGCGCAGCGCGCAAAGCGCTGCACTGCCAGCGACTTGCATCGCGTTAGCGCCCACACGCGCTTGTGAAATAATCTTGCGCGGGGTATGCAGCAACGGCACGAAAACATCGGGCGGCGCCTCGCCCGGCCCTTGCAATGGAGGACCAACGTGAAGATCGGGGCACCGAGAGAAATTTACCCGGGTGAAAACCGGGTCGCCATGACGCCGGATTCGGCGTTACTGCTGCAAAAGCTGGGCCACAGCTGCGCGATCGAGACCGGAGCGGGTGCCGCTTCGGGCTTTGAAGACGCCGCCTATACTGCCGCCGGGGTCGAGATTGTCCCAACGGCCGAAGCCCTTTTCGAGACCGCGGATGTGGTCGTCAAGGTCCGCGAGGCGACGATCGAAGAGCTGGGTCGACTGCGCGCCGATCAGACGCTTATCGCGTTCTTCTGGCCTGCCCAGAACCCTGAAATGCTGGAACTTGCCAAGCAGCGCGGCACCACCGTCGTTGCCATGGACATGGTCCCGCGGATCAGCCGCGCGCAGAAGATGGACGCGCTGTCGTCGATGGCCAACATCGCCGGCTACCGCGCCGTGATCGAGGCGGGCAACAACTTTGGCCGTTTCTTCACCGGTCAGGTGACCGCTGCGGGCAAGGTTCCCCCCGCCAAGGTGCTGATCGTCGGTGCTGGCGTTGCGGGTCTAGCTGCCATCGGCACCGCGACCTCGCTGGGCGCGATCACCATGGCCTTCGACGTGCGGCCCGAAGTGGCCGAGCAGATCGAATCGATGGGCGCCTCTTTCGTCTATCTCGACTTTGAAGAGGCGCAGGACGGCGCTGCCACCGGCGGTTATGCCGCCCCGTCCAGCCCCGAGTTCCGCGAAAAGCAACTGGCGAAGTTCCGTGAGCTGGCGCCTGATGTCGACATTGTCATCACCACGGCGCTGATCCCCGGACGCCCGGCACCCAAGCTGTGGACCGAGGACATGGTTGCGCTGATGAAGCGCGGCTCGGTCGTGGTTGACCTTGCCGCCGAGCGCGGCGGCAACTGCGATCTGACGGTGCCGGACGAGAAAATCGTCAGCGCCAATGGCGTGACGATCATCGGCTATACCGACTTCCCCAGCCGGATGGGCACGCAGGCGTCGACGCTTTATTCGAACAATATCCGTCACATGCTGGCCGATCTTACGCCCGGCAAAGACGGCGTGATCGTCCATAACATGGAAGATGACGTGATCCGCGGCGCGACCGTGGCGCATGGGGGTGAGATCACCTTCCCGCCGCCGCCGCCCAAGGTGAAGGCCATCGCCGCCGCCAAGCCCAAGGAAAAAGCCAAGGAGCTGACCGTCGAAGAGCGGCGCGCAGCGGAAGTCGCGGCATTCAAGGCGCAGACCAAGAGCCAGTTCACGCTGCTGGGCGTCGGTGGTGGCCTGTTGCTGCTGGCCGGGTTCTTTGCGCCTGCCAGCTTCATGTCCCACTTCATTGTCTTCGTGCTGGCCTGTTTCGTCGGGTTCCAGGTCATCTGGAACGTCAGCCACTCGCTGCACACGCCCTTGATGGCGGTGACCAACGCGATCTCATCGATCATCATTCTGGGGGCCCTGATGCAGATCGGATCGGGCAGCTGGCTGGTGGTGATCCTTGCGGCGCTGGCGGTGTTCATGGCTGGGATCAACATCTTTGGTGGCTTCATGGTCACCCGGCGCATGCTTGCCATGTTCCAGAAATCGTAAGGAGAGGCAGCCATGGAATACGGTTTTACCACGGCAGCCTATGTCGTTGCCGCCGTTCTGTTCATTCTCAGCCTTGGCGGGCTGTCCGGACAGGAAAGCGCCAAGCGCGCGGTCTGGTACGGGATTGTGGGTATGGGGCTGGCGGTTCTCGCCACGCTTTATGGACCCGGTTCCGGCAACTGGCTGATCTCGATCGTCATGATCGCGGTTGGCGGTGCGATTGGCTGGGTCGTTGCACAGCGCGTGCAGATGACCGAGATGCCGCAGCTTGTGGCCGCGATGCACAGCCTCGTCGGTCTGGCGGCGGTGTTCATCGGCTTCAACGGCCATATCGAGATGGTCCGCGTCGCCGGTCTGCATGACGATCCGGCGGCGCTGGCCGCGCTGACCGGGTTTGCCGCGACGGTCGCCCACAAGACGGCGGCCGAAATCGCGGTGCTGAAGATCGAGGTGTTCCTCGGCGTCTTCATCGGTGCGGTGACCTTCACCGGCTCGGTCATTGCCTATGGCAAGCTGGCGGGCAAGGTTGACGGCAAGGCGGCCAAGCTGCCCGGCGGTCACATGCTCAACGCCGGTGCGGCGCTGATCTCGGCCATTCTGCTGGTGCTCTATTTCCAGGGCGCAGGCAGCTGGTCGCTCTTGTTGATGACGTTGCTTGCGTTCTTCATCGGCTATCACCTGATCATGGGCATCGGCGGCGCCGATATGCCGGTGGTCGTGTCGATGCTCAACAGCTACTCGGGCTGGGCCGCGGCCGCGATCGGCTTCTCGCTGTCCAATGACCTGCTCATCGTGGTGGGTGCCTTGGTCGGCTCGTCGGGCGCGATCCTGTCCTACATCATGTGCAAGGCGATGAACCGCTCGTTCATCTCGGTGATCCTGGGCGGCTTTGGCGGCACCACGGGCCCGGCGATGGAGATCGAGGGCGAGCAGATCGCCATCGACGCCGACGGCGTGGCCGCAGCGTTGAATGAGGCGGACAGCATCATCATCGTGCCGGGCTATGGCATGGCGGTGGCGCAGGCTCAGCAGGCGGTCAGCGAACTGACCCGCAAGCTGCGCGCCAAGGGCAAGAATGTCCGTTTCGCCATTCACCCGGTGGCGGGCCGCCTGCCCGGCCACATGAACGTCCTGCTGGCCGAGGCCAAGGTTCCCTATGACATCGTTCTGGAAATGGACGAGATCAACGAGGACTTCCCGAACACCGACGTGGTGATCGTGATCGGCTCGAACGACATCGTGAACCCGGCGGCACAAGAAGATCCCAACAGCCCGATCGCCGGCATGCCGGTGCTCGAAGTCTGGCGCGCCAAGCAGGTCTTCGTGTCCAAGCGCGGTCAGGGCACGGGCTATTCGGGCATCGAGAACCCGCTGTTCTATAAAGAGAACACGCGCATGTTCTACGGCGACGCCAAGAAGTCGCTGGACGGCCTGATGCCGATGATCGACTGATCGCTGCAAGAAACGGAAAAAGGGGGGCAAGCGCCCCCCTTTTTTTACGCTGACAGTTCCGGTCAGGCCAGCGTGATCCCCACGATCACCAGCATCAGCCCCAGCACTGACACGAACAGCGACGCCATGTTCCAGATAACGCCCTTTTGCAGCGCCTTGCGCAGCGCCGCGTCGTCCAGTCCCGAGCGGCGCACCCGCAGCACGTAGACCACGCAGGCGATCAGCCCGACAACGCCCAGCAGTGTCACCACTGCCCCCGCCCAGATCATCAGATCGCCCATTGCCATCGCCGTCTCCTTTTCGCTCGCCGCCCCTTACCGCGCCCTGCCCGGCCCGGCAAGCATCTTGCCCCGCCCCCGGCGCAAGGCTAGGAACAACGGGTCCAAAGACCGATCCAAAGAGGCAAGACATGAGCAGCTCCGATACCGCCTATGACGTGACCGCCGACGAACTGCGCCAGTTCGTCGAGCGCTACGAACATCTTGAGGCGGAAAAGAAAGACATCACCGAGCAGCAGAAGGAAGTGATGGCCGAGGCCAAGGGCCGTGGCTATGACACCAAGGTGCTGCGCAAGATCATCGCCCTGCGCAAGCGCGAGCCTGATGACATCGCGGAAGAAGAGGCGATCCTGGATCTGTATAAAGCCGCGCTTGGCATGCAGTGAGCTAAACCGCCGGCGGGTCACGGCTCGAGCAGCGTGACCCCCGGCATCGATCCGATCAGATCGAGGTCATCATCGTAAAGCGCGCTCAGCCGGTCGACCGTCTCGGCGGTCCAGCCGGGTAGCAGCGCGTCCTGCTCCAGTTCTTCAGGCTTGGCAAAGCGTTCCAGCAACACGCTGAGCATTTTGCGCCGCGCAAGGTCTTCGGGCGGCGGGTTGGTTTCAAACCAGCGGCGCAGGGCCGCGTGGCCTTTGGGCGTCACCAGTTCCCAGTACCACGCCAGCCAACCGGACATCTCGTTCTGTGGCGCATGACCTGACACCGCGCGCAGAATTTCGGGCCAGATGAGGGGCGTGTCCTCATAGCTCCACACCGTGATCGGCGCGTCGGGCACGGCGTCGGTCAGACGCGCCAGCAGCGATGACCAGCGAAGCGCGCCCGGATCACTGTCCGTGATCTGGGTCAGGATCGACCCCGTCTTGTCGGCCTTGACCATCGCCGGCAGAAAGCTGGCCGGGTTGCGGATCGCCAGAAACAGCTCGATCCTGGCGTCGGGAAACAGGTTGCGCAGCAGCAACACCCGCTCGGCTGCGGCATGATAGAGCCGACCGTGGCTGACCGCCCATTTCGGCAGGGACAGAAAGCTGTCTGACGAAAACACCACCCGGCGCACATCGTCGTCGTCCAGAATGCCGTCCAGCAGCATTTCTTGCGTATCCGCTGTCGTGTCGCGCCCGCGCATCGCAAAGGAGAGCTGACGCAATTGCTGGCGGTAGCGCGCCGGACCGGGAATCGCGATACCCTGTTCGCGCAGAACGGCACGGTTTCGCATCAGGCAACGGACCAGATGGTCGTTGTCGGTCTGGTGCACGCCAAGATGCAGGGCAATTTCCATACCAGCGATCTAGCGCGGGGTGCGAGCAGGTGGCAAGCCCTGTCCGCCTCAGTTGCGTGCACAAGGGGTTGAGCATGCGGGCTATTGGCAAGGGTCTTGTTGGGGGACGGCGAACAAATCCGTCGTCGCGCGCGTCGGATCGCGCTTGAGCGGCGCGCGCAATGACGCTATCACGACGCCACGCCGGTGTAGCTCAGTTGGTAGAGCAACGCTCTTGTAAAGCGAAGGTCGGGGGTTCGAGTCCCTTTACCGGCACCACCCACAGTTTGGGCACTTTGATGACCCTGCTGGCTTAGAGGTGAGGATCGCATTACCGGTCCGGTCATCTGCCTGTTGGCAGCCCACCAAGGATCCCTGAATGCAGACTTGAACCCCGGTTGGCGCGCCATAGTGCGCGTTTTCCATTTTTTAGGTTTGGCAGCGCAGACACGTGAGCGTCCAGAAAGTGCTGCACTTGTGACCAAGCACTTTGGCGCGCACCGGACGTTCCCCTATAAGATGCTTTCCAAGGCCACGGTCCTGCGACGCGCCGCTGAGTTGCGTGCAACGCCCGTTTGAAAACAGGTCATACGGACATAGCAAGCGTCGCTGTCGTGCCGCACTTGCACTCTGTCAACATTGCTTGGTCAGAGTATCTTTGACATTGTCTGAGCTACTCCCCAACACTTGGACAGATTTCCGGGTTGTTTAAGCTACTGCCTGCACCTGCTGATCGGTTTCAATGC
>NZ_REEZ01000014.1 GCF_003990445.1 Pararhodobacter zhoushanensis
AAGGTGTTCCTCTCGGCCATCGCCCTCGCTGCGACCGTTCTCTTCTGGCTTTGAAAATCAATGAGTCTGGAACCTAACCGCTGAAAACTTCAATATGTTTGTATCAATAAATACAGGTGCTACCGGCTTGGTCTTTCCCATCGCGCGTCCAATGTGTGCTGTCCCTTTTCGTACTATTGTGCGTGACGCAGCATGAATAGGCAACGGCGCACAAGTTCGGCGTTAGTTTCGATCATGGGGCGCCTGCGCACGTCAGTCGTTCACGTTTGTGTGATTATCCAAACGCTTTGAAAGGGCAAAGCACCTCGAACAACCAATACAAAAGCAAGAGCAGGTTGTTAGTAGGTTTTGTGTTTTGCCAATTTCCCCAATGAAAACAAAGGGATTTGGCTCCGGCGGTAGGGATCGAACCTACGACCAATTGATTAACAGTCAACTGCTCTACCGCTGAGCTACGCCGGAACACGTGGGCCGTATAACAAGGCACCATACCGGCGTCCAGAGGATTTCAGCGTTTTTTTTACCCGAATGTCACGGCGTCGAAACGGGCCCTCGGACCGTCCTTTAAGACCCGCATCTCAGGGTGGGGAGAGGGGCGTGTTGGGTCCCGGCGGGCCGTTGAAAACAAGCATGCCGCGGGCCTCGAGATCGATCAGATGGGCCAGAACGTTGCGCGCAGCGGCGGGGAGAAGGGCAGGGGCGATGTCGGTATACACCACCGCAGTCACCGCGTTCAGCGTCGAGGCTCCGGCAGCCACGGCGGCGCGAATCGATGATTCGCGTCCGAGTCGGTGCTGGCGCAACGCGCGGGTGCGGGCCCTTCCGTCGGCGATCGGAGCGCCGTGGCCGGGGTAGTAGCGCAGCGCGCCCAGCGATTCGAGCCGATCAAGGCTGGCCATGAAATCCGTCAGGTCGCCATCCGGGGGCGAGACAAGACTGGGGGCCCACCCCATCACGTGGTCTCCGGAAAACAGCGCCTGGCCCCAGCGAAACGACAGGTGATTGCCGAAATGCCCGGGCGTGTGGATTGCCTGCATCGGGCGGTCCGCTACGTCGAACGTGACGCCGTCGGCCAAGATTTCATCCGGCGCGAATCCGGCATCGACCCCCTCGCCCCCGCCGATATCCTCTTCGTTCAGGGCCGCCATCCGGGCTGAACGCCCCGCTGACGCATCGCCGAAGGCCATTACCGGCGCACCGGTAGCCTCGGCCAGCGGGCGGGCGAGGGGGGAGTGGTCCTTGTGCGCGTGGGTGACAAGGATCTGGGTTATGCGTTCCTTGGGGGCGAGGGCGCCCATGATCGCCGCCATATGTGCGGGGTCGGCGGGGCCGGGGTCAATTACGGTTACCGCGCCTTCGCCCAGAAGGTAGGTGTTGGTGCCGCGCTCGGTCATCGGCGAGGGGTTGGGGGCCAGTACCAGCCGCAGGCCGGGTTCAAGGATCAGCGGATGCCCGGAGCGCGGGGCGAAGTCAGGGTCGGTCACAGGGGCCTCGGGTTTGGGACGGCTGGCAAAGCGCCAGCGCTCGGCCTAGAGTATCGCCATGCTTGGCCGCCTGCTCAAACCGTTTCTGCCCCGTGGCCTGTTGTGGCGCGCCGCGCTGATCGTTTTTGTGCCGGTGGCAACGATTCTACTCGTCGTCTCGCTGGCCTTTATCCAGCGCCACTATGACGGCGTGACGCGGCAGATGACCGGCAATTTTGTGCTGGTTGCGGATCACCTGCGCGATGAGGTCGATGCCGCCCCCGATCGCGCCACGGCCGAAGCGCGGGCCGCCTCTCTGGCGCTGGTGTTCGATCTGAACGCCACAGTGGTGCCGACAGCGCCTCCTACCGCAACGGCAGAGGATCTGCCGTTTTACGATCTCTCGGGGCGTCTGGCGATCCGCGAACTTGAACGGGGATTGCCCGAGATGACCTCGGTGCTGCTGCGGCGCGCCGATGTCTCGTTGTGGATGACCACCCGGTATGGGCAATTGCAGCTCGATTTCGGGCTTGGCCGGATCTCGGCGCGCAACCCGCACCAGATGCTGGTGCTGACCTTGGTGATCGGGCTGGGGATGGGGTTCGTCTCGTTCATCTATCTGAAGAACCAGATGCGTCCGATGCAGCGGCTGGCCCGTGCGGCCGAAGCCTTTGGCCGCGGCCAGACACTGCCGTACCGGCCCGCCGGAGCGACCGAGGTGCGCGCGGCGGGGGCGGCGTTTCTGGAGATGCGCGAAAGGATCGAACGCCATATCGAGCAGCGCACCCTGCTGCTGTCCGGCATCAGTCACGACTTGCGTACGCCGCTGACGCGGATGCGCCTGGCCCTGTCGATGTTCGACGACGAGACCGAGGCGCAGGCGCTGCTGGCCGATGTCGCCGAGATGGAAGCGCTGATCGACCGCTTCCTCGACTTTACCCGCAGCGAGGCTGAGGAACCGGTCTCGCCGACCGATCTGGGCGCGCTGGTGGCGCAACGGGTGGGCGAGGCCGCGCGTCTCGGGCGCTCGGTTGACCTGATCGGCGCACCCGAAGGTCCGATACTGCCGCTGCGCCCGCAACTTCTGGCGCGGGCGGTTGACAATCTGATCGGCAATGCGCTGCGCTATGGGCGCAAGGCGCGCGTGTCGGTCTCGTCCGAGCAGGGATGGGCGATCATTTCGGTCGAAGACGATGGCCCGGGTATCGAGCCGCAACACTATGACCGCGCGGTACGGCCGTTTGTGCGCCTCGACCCGGCCCGGGGTGCCTCGCGCGGGGCCGGGGCCGGGCTGGGCCTTGCTATCGTCGCGGACGCGATGCGCAGCCATGGCGGACGGCTGGATCTGGGACGTGGCGAGACGCCGGAATTTGGCGGCTTGCTTGCGCGGTTGATGCTGCCGCAAGGGCGCAGCTAGGCGAGGGGCGGCGCGCGGCCCCCATTGAGGGCGCCGCGCGCCGCTCTGGGCTGCCGCCCAGGCCCGCCCGGGAGGATTTTCCATCCTCCCGGACCCTCCTGGAGGATATTTGGAGCATAAAGTTGGGTCTTAACGAAGCGTTAACCCTGCAACTTTATGCCTCAAATATCCTCAGGGGGTGAGGCCCGGTACGGGCCGAGGGGGCAGAATGCCCCCTGCGCCGCCGCAAGGAGGCGCGTGGGTCGCCCAAGGACGTGGCGGCGTCAGCCGTCTCGGCCGCGGGAGAAACCCCTCACCGGCCCGGTTGGCGACGCGCCATAAAGGCAAGGCGTTCAAACAGGTGCACGTCCTGTTCGTTCTTCAACAGCGCGCCATGCAGTTTGGGCAGCGCATTGGCCCCGTCGCGCTTGAGGTCTTCGGGTTGCAGGTCCTCAGCGAGCAGCAGCTTCAGCCAGTCCAGCATCTCGCTGGTCGAGGGCTTCTTCTTCAGACCCGGGGTTTCGCGCAGCTCGAAGAACTGGGTCAGCGCCGTCGAAAGCAGCATGTCCTTGATGCCGGGATGATGGACCTTGACGATCTGCGCCAGCACCTCGGGTTCGGGGAAGCGGATAAAGTGGAAGAAGCATCGGCGCAGGAACGCGTCGGGGAGTTCTTTCTCGTTGTTCGAGGTGATGATGACGATCGGCCGGATTTCGGCGCGGATTGTCTCGCCGGTCTCATAGACAAAGAACTCCATCCGATCCAGCTCTTGCAGCAGATCGTTGGGAAATTCGATGTCCGCCTTGTCGATCTCGTCGATCAGCAGCACGACCTTCTTGCCCGCCTCGAAGGCCTGCCAGAGCTTGCCCTTCTTGATGTAGTTGCGCACGTCATGGACGCGGTCCTCACCCAGCTGGCTGTCGCGCAGCCGGCTGACGGCGTCGTACTCGTAGAGCCCCTGATGCGCGCGGGTGGTGGATTTGATGTTCCACTCGATGATGTCCAGTCCGAGTGAGTCGGCCACCTGGCGCGCCAGCTCGGTCTTTCCCGTTCCCGGCTCGCCCTTGACCAGCAAAGGCCGCTCCAGCGTTACGGCGGCGTTCACGGCCATCGTCAGGTCATCGGTGGCGATATAAGTGTCGGTCGAGGAAAAGCGCATCCGTAAAAACCCTTGTTTGACGTTGCGCAGACCCTAGCCGTGCCGCCGCAGCACCGCAAGACGAGCGCGCCCGGGCTGGGCTTCCAAGGTCACGCCGGGGCAAAAGTTACCGAATGGCGCGTGACATTGAGCGTCCCGCGGAGTAAGGCGTCCCCAATAGGGAACCCGGAATGACCGCGAAGAACCAAATCGTCGAGTCGGTTACCATGCTTTCCGGGCAAACAGGGGAAGTTGAGATGAAGCCGGAAAGTTTTCTTCCTGACAATTACAAGCCCGCTGAAGACGAGCCGTTCATGAACGACCGTCAGCTCGAGTATTTTCGTCGCAAGCTGCTGGCTTGGAAAGACGAGATCCTCGTGGACAACAAAGAGACCCTGGCGGATCTCGCGAATTCCACCCGCAACCTTCCCGATGTGGCCGACCGCGCCAGCGAAGAGACCGACCGCGCGCTGGAACTGCGCACGCGGGACCGTCAGCGCAAGCTGGTGTCCAAGATCGACGCGGCCCTGCGCCGGATCGAGAATGGCGAGTTCGGCTATTGCGAGATGACGGGCGAGCCGATCTCGCTGCGCCGTCTTGATGCACGCCCCATCGCCACGATGACGCTGGAAGCGCAGGAACGCCACGAACGCAGCGAGCGCGTCCACCGCGACGACTGATCGTTACAGGCTCAAGGTCGGCAGCATGCCCCAAGACGGAAGCGCTTTGCTGTCCGGCCACCGTGCGCTGGTTCTGGGTGCCGGTGTCGCCGGACTTGCCACCGCGACGGCGCTGCGCCGCTTTGGTGCGCAGGTCGGTATTCTGGAACAGGCCCCCGCGATCACCGAGGTCGGCGCGGGGTTGCAGATCAGCCCGAACGGCACGCGGGTGTTGCGGGCTTTGGGGATCGATCCCGCCGAAGTTGGCGATCTTTCAGAGGCGGTCGAGCTGCGCAATCGCAGCGGACGGCTGGTCACGCGGCTGGACCTGCCACAAGATCCCGGCTTTTTCCTCTGCCACCGGGCGGACCTGATTGCGGCGCTCGAGCGTGCCATGCGGGCCTCGGGGACCGAGGTGCAGTTGCTGCAGAAAGTCACGGGAATCGCGCTGGTTGAGGGAGGCGCGCGCGTCACCACAGGCGTCGGCGCGCGCCATGATACACCGCTGCTGATCGGTGCCGACGGGCTGCACTCGCCCCTGCGCGCCGCGCTCAATGGCATGGCTCAGCCGTTTTTCACCGGCCAGGTCGCCTGGCGGGCGACGATCCCCGGCGATGGCGGTGCGCGCGTCGCACAGATTTTCACCGGCCCCGGCCAACATCTGGTCAGCTACCCGCTGCGCGGCGGCACGCTGCGCAACATCGTCGCCGTGCAAGAGCGCCAGAGCTGGGCGGCTGAGGGCTGGAACCATCCCGACGATCCCGACGCCCTGCGCGCGGCTTTCGCCCGCTTTGGCGGCCCGGTTCCCGGGTGGCTATCGGCTGTGCGCGACACGTATCTGTGGGGCCTGTTCCGCCACCCGGTTGCGAGGCAATGGCACGACGGCGCCGGGCGCGCGGCTCTCGTCGGCGACGCCGCACACCCGACGTTGCCCTTCATGGCTCAGGGCGCCAATTTGGCGCTCGAGGATGCTTGGGCGCTCGCCTCGACGCTCGCTGCGACTCCCGAGAACACGGCCGCAGCCCTGAGCGCCTACGCCATGCGTCGCGCGCCCCGGGCGGCAAAGGTCGTCGCCGAAGCCAACAGCAACGCGCGCAACTACCACCTGCGCGCGCCGCTGGCCCCAGTGGCTCACGCCATCCTGCGGGCTGGTGACCGGCTGGCGCCGGGAATGGCGCTGCGGCGGTATGCGTGGATCTATGACCATGATGTCACCGCCCCCTAGCGCAGCTGTCGGCCACGGTCGCCTAAGACAGACCGGGCAGCCGCAGTCTGGGCCCCCAGATCGACTAACGCCGACTTCCCCCCTCTGAGGCTATTTGAACAGCAAAAGGGACGGTAATCCTCTGTTAACCTTACCGCATTTTCTGTCTGAAAATATCCACGGGAGGTGTCCAGAGGAGGGGGTGTGCCCCCTCCTCTGGCGAGGGAGCGCGAGGGGCGAGGAGTCCCTCGCACACCCGCTCAGGCGTTAAGCGCCAGGTCGAACAATCCCTGAATGTCGCTGACCGAGGTTCCCGCAACCGTCCGGCCCAGTTCAACCTCGCCTTTCAGCGCGATGATCGTCGAGCGGCGCGGCACCGCGAAGCGTTGTGACAGCGCGCCGTTGCCATAGTCGTCCCAATCGACATGGATCAGCGTCAACTGGCTGTCATAGGCCGGGTTCTCGGCACGCAGCTGTTCCATGATCCGCTGCTGGCGCGCGCAGGTCGAGCACCAGGTGGCGTAGAAATCCAGAATGATCCGGTCGCCGCGCGCCATGGCGTCTTCGGCCAGTCCGGGCGTGTAGGGCACAAACTCGGCGCGGGCGGCCAGCGGCATCAGGGACACGGTGGCGGTCAACATCAGGAAGTCGCGTCTCAGCATGGGGAAGGTCTCCGGCTTGGGGTCAGATGAGGATGGACAGGTCGTTGAACCAGTTGGGCAGGGTCTGGATCGCCCAGATTTCCAGTACACGGTGAACGCCGAACCACAGGCCCAGCCCCACCAGAACAAAGGTCACGCCCAGCACCGGTTTTGCCGCTTGGGCGATGCGCCGCATCAGCGCGGCGCGGCGTTGCAGGGCGCTGCGCGCACCGTAAGCTAGCGCCAGCATCACCACGCAGACACCCAGCGCAAAGGCGACCATGATGGCAGCGGCCTGCGCCAGCCCATCGCCGCTGGCGGCCAGCGCGATGGCACCGCCCAACGTGGGGCCGATACAGGGCGACCAGACAGCACCCAGCAGCACGCCGCCAAGCGCCATGCCCCAGGGGCCGGACTGGTCGAGCTGCGTGATCCTTGCGTCGGCGTGATTGGCCAGCCCCGCCGTCGCACTGGCAAAGCGGGTGTTCAGCGCCGGCACCAGCAGCACCAGCCCGAAGGCGACCATGACCAGCGCTGCGGCGGCTTCAACTGTCTCCGGCGTCAGGCCGATCGACGGCCCCAGCCGCGCAAGCGCCAGCCCGATCAGCACAAAGCTGCTGCCCATGCCGGCCATCAGATAAAGCGGCCCGTGCCGGTCAGCCGCCGTCGCCGAGGCCAGTACGATGGGCAGCACCGGCAACACGCAGGGGTTCAGGAGCGTCAGTGCGCCGGCGAGAAAGCCGAGAAGAATATCCATCTGCTCCGGTCCGGTTGGGGCCTTTCCCTTACGATACGGACCTACCGGGCCTTTCGTTGCGCGCGCGCGATGACAAACCCGTGATCTAGAGCGGCTTTTGGCGCGACACGATCCCCGCGCCGACCAGCAGCACCGCCGATCCCGCCAGCAGCGCCACGCCGATACTGCCTGCATGGTCGCCCAGCATTCCTGCCGCGTAGGGGCCGACGGTTTGCGCCACCGCGAAAACCAGCGTGAACAGGGCGATGGCGCTGCCCCAGCTCTCGGAAGGCAGGTTCTGGCGGGTGAAGTTGGTCACCGCACTTGGGGCCATGAAGACGCAAGAGCCGAACACGACAGCCGAGACGACCAGCCCCGGCAGCGTCGGCCACAGCACGGGCAGGGCCGAACCGACGGCGATGCCTGTCAACACCAGCGCCAGCGGTCGCCCGCTGGCGTGGCGGGCAAACACACCGCGCCAGAGCATCGGCGACAGCGAAATGCACGCGCCCAGCAGCACCCAGACCAGCGCCACCTGCAGCGCACTCGCGGCCTGTTCCTTCATCCAGGCGGACAGGAAAGTGAGATAGACGATGTACCCCAGCCCGAACCCGGCATAGCCGGCGAATTGCGGCAACATGCGCGCCAGAGGCAGGGCAGGGGCGTTGACATCGCGGCGCGGCACCAGCGGCGCTTTCAGCGCGGCCCACAGACCCAGCGGGACGCAGAGCAGGCTTAAACCCCCGACGATCAGCCAGGCAAAGGGCCAGGCGTTGTCGCCCCATTCGTCCAGCATCAACGGCAGCGTCGCCCCGGCCAGTACAATTGCCATACCGCCGCCCGACCCGAACAGGATACCGATCCCCAGCGCATTGCGCCTGGGGTCCGTGGCCCAGAGCCGCGCCGCCAACGCTCCGGCGGTCGAAAACGACAGCGCGCCGAACAGCCCGGCGATGAACCGCCACAGGCTCTGCCACCACAGCGCCGGCACCAGTCCTGTGGCCACCAGCGACAGCGCCGTCATCACCAGTCCGGCCGCGAACAGCGCGGCGGGTCCGCGTCGCCTGAGCGCCAGCATCGTTCCCGCCGCGCCCAGAATATACCCCAGCGCATTGGCGGTGTTCAGCCAGCCCGCCTGTGCGTAGGTCCAGTTCAGATCGGCGCGCATCGCGGGCAGGATAAGACCATAGGCAAAGCGCGCGAAGCCATTGGTGACCAGCACGCCCAGAGACAGCCCGGTCAGCACCAGCCACGGATTGGCCGTGTTCGTCTCGTTCATCGGCCTGTCCCCCCGGCGTTCCTCTCTTTGATGCCGCGTCGTTTGCGTCACAACAACCCCGGCCGCTTGCAATCACGCCACGTCACGGATAGCAGGGGCGCGTGATGTCGGAGGCTGCTATGGATCAGTTGCGCGAAACCTATCTGGCCCGTATTTCGGCCGCTGCCGATGCGGCCGCGCTGGAAGAGGTGCGGCTTGCCGCGCTGGGAAAAAAGGGCGAAATCAGCCTGATGATGCGCGAGCTGGGCAAGATGTCGCCCGAAGAGCGCCAGACCACCGGCAAGGCGCTCAACCAGTTGCGCGACGAGCTGGACTCGGCCCTGCGCGCCCGCAAGACGACGATGGAAGACGCGGCGCTCGACGAGCGGCTGAAAGCCGAATGGCTGGACGTGACGCTGCCCGCCCGCCACCGCGCGCGCGGCACCATCCATCCGGTCAGCCAGGTGACCGAGGAATGCACGGCAATCTTCGCCGACATGGGGTTTCGCGTGGCCGAGGGCCCGCAGATCGAGACCGACTGGTACAATTTCGACGCCCTGAACATCGCGCCCGAGCATCCTGCGCGTCAGGAGCATGATACGTTCTTCATGCACCGCGCCCCCGGCGACAACCGCCCGCCGCATGTGCTGCGCACCCATACCTCGCCGGTGCAGATCCGCGCCATGCAGGAGCAGGGCGCGCCGATCCGCGTGATCGCGCCGGGCCGCGTCTACCGCATGGACATGGACCAGACCCACGCGCCGATGTTCCACCAGATCGAAGGTATGGCGATTGATCGCGATATCTCGATGGCGAACCTCAAATGGGTGCTTGAGGAATTCTTCACCGCCTTCTTCGGCACCAAGGTCAAGACCCGCTTCCGCGCCTCGCATTTCCCTTTCACCGAGCCTTCGGCCGAGGTGGATATCCAGTGCTCCTGGGTCAACGGGCAATTGCGCGTGGGCGAGGGGGACGGTTGGCTGGAAGTGCTCGGTTCGGGCATGATGCATCCCAAGGTGCTGCGCGCGGGCGGCATTGATCCCGACCAGTGGCAGGGCTTTGCCTTTGGTATGGGCATCGACCGTATGGCGATGCTGAAATACGGCATTCCCGACTTGCGCGCGTTCTTCGAGAGCGATTTGCGCTGGCTGCGGCATTATGGCTTTGGTGCGCTCGAAGCGCCGAGCGTGCACGCCGGGTAAGGTTCAGCCCGGGCAGCCGGGCCTCCCGGCTGCAGTTGGACGGGCTGTTACGTCCTGGGCAAACCGGGCACTCTACCGTGATTGTCCCTCTCGCACCGGCGCTGGCATCGGATCGTCAACGGATACGGTGCGCCCGAGGCGCGGTCGGTCAATGTGCTGATGGCGGCGGCGTAGGACCACGTCACTGGCGCGATCTCAGGCCCCAGCATCTGCGGGGCGGTGCTTCCTGCGTGCGCCCGCCCTCCGAGCGCCTGCAAGGCAGACAGGTTGTCGACCGCCAGCCTTGACGCGCGCGCTTGTGCGATAGCTGGCGTCTCTGCCCCGGAAATCGGTTGCGCAGGTAAGACTTTCTTAACGCTTGGCTCTGTACTCACGAAGACTTGACACCGTCCGTGCGCATGCTGGACGCTGAGTTTTTATGAGTAGTGGGGAAGGTTCGGGGATGTCGGTATCAAAGTTATATGCCTTGTGGCGCAGCCTGAGCGCGGCTTTGGCGTTCAGCGCGGTGGCGGCGCTGCCCGCGTTGGCGCAGAGCCCCAGTTTTGCCCAGCAGATTGTCGAGGCGCGTGCCCTCGCCGCCGCTGAGTCCGGGACCGCCCCGACCCCCTCGATCGTGGGCGGTTGGGGCGTCAGTAACCGCGGGTACAACCGGCATTTTCGCTGGGTTGTCGCGCTGGTATCCGCCGGGGCCGATCCTTTTCTGGGGCAATTCTGTGGCGGTTCGCTGATCGCGCCGCAATGGGTGCTGACCGCAGCGCATTGCCTGCCGGGATTGTCCCCGTCGGCTGTGCAGGTGCTGACGGATTCGCCTTTGTTGTCCACGGGTGGCACCATGATCGACGTTGATGCGATCTATTCCCACCCCGATTACGAAGCCGGGCCCGAGCATAATGACATCGGCCTGTTGCATCTGGCCACGCCGGTAGACCTGCCGCTGGCGGTGCCGGCCACCTTTGCTGCCATGCGCGCCCTCGGTCGTCCGGGTATGCGGCTGAACGCAATCGGCTGGGGCGATATGGGCGAAGGTGCGGGGAATTATCCTGACCGGCTTCGGCGTGTGGTCGTTCCCGTCACCACCCGGCGGCGCTGCCGGACCAACTATGGTGACGGTGCCATCACCGACAGCATGATTTGCGCGGGCCTGTATCGCGGCGGGCTCGACGCTTGCCAGGGAGATTCGGGCGGTCCGCTGTCGGCGGCTATCAATGGCCAGTGGTTTGTGATTGGCATCACCAGCTGGGGCGATGGCTGCGCGCGGCCCAATCTGCCGGGGGTCTACACGCGGGTGTCGCATTTCCAGCAGTGGATCGCGGCGACAATGAACCAGCACAACAGCCGCGCCGACTAGCTGGCGCTGCGGGAACCGTTTGCTGCACCGTGTACGCCGACATGCCCGCGTCGCCTTGCCGCGCTGAGGTTTTTCTTCGGCCCGGTTGGTGCCTCGTGTGGGCCTGTCCCCTGCCGGGTTGAGCCGAACTACGGGCGCTTTTTGCCGCCTGATGGGCCGCAGTCCCGGTGAGTTGACCCGTGCACCCTTGCCATGCCCCTCACCGCTCAACTAGGTTTGGGCCGCACCCCCCAGGGGATGCGGATGACCAAAGGGGAAGCCACCGCATGACGCCGTTCCGCAACCGGGTGATCGCCGCCGGACTAGTTGCCTGTCTCGCCGGACCTGTTTTTGCACAGGACCTCAGCGAGGTGATAACCCGCCAGTATGCCGACGGCGGCATCTACGAGGGCACGTTTCTGGACGGTTTGCAGCACGGCACCGGCACTTACCGGCTGCCCAACGGGTTTGAATACACCGGCGACTGGGTGCAGGGGCAGATCACCGGCGCGGGCACGGCGCGCTATCCCAATGGCTCGGTCTATGAGGGCCAGTTCGAGGACGGCCGCCCGCAAGGGCAGGGCCGCATGGTGTTTGCCGATGGCTCGTCCTACGAGGGCAACTGGGACGCAGGCCGCATCATGGGGCAGGGTGTGCGTCGCTATGTGACGGGTGTGGTCTACACCGGCGCCTTCGACGACAGCCAGCCGCATGGTACCGGCACGATGGAGCGGCCTGGCGGGCTGCGCTATGAAGGCGAGTGGCAGCATGGACTGCGTGAGGGGCAGGGGACCATAACCTACCCCGATGGCTCGACCTATGTCGGCGCAATGCACGCCGACCAGCGCCACGGCGAGGGGCGGCTAACGCGGCCCGATGGCACGATTTATGACGGCGAGTGGTCAGAGAGCATGCTGCATGGCGCAGGCGTATTGACCCTGCCGGGCGGTGACCGGCGCGAAGGCACCTTTGAGCAGGGCGTCTTGCAGGGTGTCGGTCGCCTGATCATGGCCAATGGGGCGATCTACGAGGGCGATTTCGTCGATGACATGCGTCAGGGGCGCGGGCGGCTCAGTTCGGCGCAAGGCTATGTGTATTCCGGCGATTGGGTGGCGGACCGCATCGACGGCTCCGGCGTGATGACGGCCCCCGATGGCGCGCGCTATGACGGCCAGTTCCGCGACGGCGTGCCCGACGGCGAGGGGGTGATCACCTATGCCGATGGCACAGGCTATACCGGGCAGTGGTCAGAGGGCCGGATCGAAGGCCAGGGTCGGGCGCGTCTTGGTGAGAACATGGTCTATGAGGGCAATTTCCGCGCCGGCCAGCCGCAGGGGCAGGGCCGCATGGAATACCCCGACGGGCGCATCTACACCGGCGATTTCGTCGGCGGTGTGCGTGAGGGGCAAGGCGTGATGGTCTACCCCGATGCGACCCGCTTCGAGGGCGGCTTTGTCGGCGGCGAGCGCGAAGGACAGGGGACGATCACGCTGGCCGATGGGTTCACCTATACCGGCGAATGGCGCGCAGGCCGGATCGAGGGCGAAGGCACCGCGACCTATGCGACGGGCGATGTGTATGAGGGGCAGTTCGTTGATGGCCAACGCGTCGGTCGCGGCACGCTGCGCTACGCCGCCGGGCAGGTCGTCTCGGGGCGCTGGGAACAGGGCGTGCTGGTCGAGCCGGACGCGGCGGGAGCCGAAGCGCCGGCCACGAACGATGGGTAAGCTGAGGCTTCGGACGGGGGGCGCTGCCCCCCACCGGGCCGTTCCGGCCCGCCCCCCGGGATATTTCAGGCATAAAGTTGGGTTAACAGAATCTTAACGCCCAACTTTATGCTTCAAATATCCTCAGGGGGGTGAATTCGCTGAAAGCGAAGAGGGGGGCTGACAGCCCCCCTTTCGCGTTCACCGCAAGGGCAACAGCGTCGTTGCGCTCAGGCGGCATTCGCGGCGGGTGAGGGCCGGGCCGCAATCCATCGGTTCCAGCGCGCGGGTCAGGCAGATCCGCAATTCGACCATCGCGCCGCCTGGGCAACTGGTGACGATGCGGTCCTGCGTCAGGTCCGGGTTGGCTTCGATAAACGCCGCCTCCACCACCTCGGGCCCGACGCGCAATTCGCGGTTAACGCCCTCGAACACCTCGGGCAGGGCGATCTCGTCGACCGCAGCCTGCACCAGCCGGTAATAGTTCTGCGCCGACAGGCCCGAGCAGCGCCCGTGCTTGTTCCACTGGTGCCAGGCCGAGCCCGACGTTCCAAACAGATCCGCCTGTTGCGCGGTTTCGCGCCGCGAGGGCGCGCGCTCGGTGGTGTTGCAGTACTCCGGCCAGTCGCCCCCCGCATTCTGTGGCCAGAGCCCGTGGACCGCCCAACCGATGGCACTGCCCTCGCGGCAGCGCGGATCATCGCGGTCGTCGCCATCGGTGGCGCAATAGGCCGGGATCCAGCTGAGCGCGAGAAGGTAATGGTCAAACGCGCCCGCCCGGTCCTGCGCGCCAGCGGCAGGGGCGGCGAAAATCGGCAAAAGGGCTGCAAAGGCGGGGATCAGGCGCTGCATTTTCTCTTTCCTATGGTCCTCGGGGCGCTTATATACGCTCCATTCCCCGAAATCGAGGATGCGTGGCCCGCGGCCGCGGCCGGTCCCCCGGCGACTGCCGCGCCATGCGGTTCTCGCCGGATTGAAGGATCGATAACGATGGCTAAACCGTTGATGGCGAAGGCTACCGCCGTGTGGTTGGTAGACAACACGACGCTCAGCTTCAAACAGGTCGCTGATTTTTGCGGCCTGCACGAGCTTGAGGTGCAGGGCATTGCCGACGGTGATGTCGCGACGGGCGTGAAGGGGTTCGACCCCATCGCCCATAATCAGCTCGAAGAAGTCGAGATCAAGAAGGGCGAGGCGAATCCCGCCTATGCGCTCAAGCTGAAGTTCAACCCGGCCTCGGTCGGTGAGGAAAAGCGCCGTGGCCCGCGCTACACGCCGCTCAGCAAACGTCAGGACCGCCCGGCCTCGATCCTGTGGCTGGTCAAGTTCCACCCCGAGCTGGCCGATTCCCAGATCCGCAAGCTGGTCGGCACGACCAACCCGTCGATCCAGGCGATCCGCGAGCGTACGCACTGGAACATCCAGAACATCCAGCCCATCGACCCGGTTGCGCTGGGTCTGTGCCGCCAGTCCGAGCTGGATCTGGAAGTGCAGAAAGCCGCCAAGGCCAAGGCCGCCGAAGGCACCGTGATGACCGATGACGAGCGTCGCAAGCTGGTGTCGACCGAGCAGTCGCTGGACATGTCGGACGAGCCGCGCCTGCCCTCGAACATGGCCGGGCTTGAGACCTTCACGCTGGGCGGTTCCTCGGATGAAGAGGCCGACGAGCACAAGAAGCCGGTGGATTATTCCAACGCCGACAGCTTCTTCAACCTGCCCGATGGCGAGAAGGACGACGATGAGGACGAGGAAGACGACAAGCCTCGCCGCTGATCGCCTTTGCTTTGACCCTGTCAGGCGCGTCCCCCCGGGGGCGCGCCTTTTTTACTGGCGCGCGCACAGGCCGGACTGCCGCCTTTCCTTGGCCGCGCGGATCGGCTAACAGGGCGCGCAAAGCGGAACGAAACCGAAGGTCTGGCGATGAAATTCACCCTGTCGTGGCTCAAGGAACATCTGGACACTGCAGCCAGTCTCGACACCATCGTCGAGGCGCTGACCGATCTGGGGCTTGAGGTTGAAGAGGTCTCGGACCCGGCCCAAAGTCTGGGCGCGTTCCGCATCGCGCGCATTCTGGAAGCCGTGAAGCACCCCGACGCTGACAAACTGCGGCTCTGCCGGGTTGAAACCCTGCCCGACGGGCCGGGGGGCAAGATTGAGGAAGTACAGGTCGTCTGCGGTGCGCCGAATGCGCGCACCGGGCTGGTCGGCGTCTTCGCGCCCGTGGGTACGCATGTGCCGGGCACCGGCGTCGATCTGAAACCGGGCGTGATCCGGGGGCAGGCGTCCAACGGCATGATGTGTTCGGAACGCGAGCTGATGCTCAGCGACGACCATGACGGCATCATCGACCTGCCCGCCGATGCGCCGCTGGGCGCGCGCTATATCGACTATGCGGGCCTCAATGACCCGATGATCTATATCAAGATCACGCCGAACCGCCCCGACGCGCTGGGCGTGCGCGGCGTTGCGCGCGATCTGGCCGCGCGCGGTCTGGGCACGCTGAAACCGCTGGTGGCCGAGCCGGTGGCGGGCGCGTTCCCCAGCCCTCTGCGCGTCGCCATTGATCCGTCGCTCAAGGACAAGGGCTGCCCGCTTTTCGCCGGTCGCGTGATCCGCGGCGTCAAGAACGGCCCTTCGCCGAAATGGCTGCAAAAGCGGCTGACGGCGATCGGGTTGCGGCCGATCTCTGCGCTGGTCGATGTGACCAACTTCTTCACCTTTGCGCTGAACCGCCCGCTGCACGTCTTCGACGTGGCCAAGGTTGCGGGCGACACGCTGCGCATCCATCCGGCGGCGGGCGGCGAGGAGATCCTCGCGCTCGACGGCAAGACCTATATGCTGGCCGCCGGAATGATGGCGATCTCGGACGCGAATGGCGTCGAGAGCATCGCGGGCATCATGGGCGGCGAGCATTCGGGCTGCACCGACGAGACCACCGATGTCTTCGTCGAGAGCGCCTATTGGGACCCGATCACCGTGGCCACCACCGGCCGCGCGCTCAAGATCAACTCGGATGCGCGCTATCGCTTCGAGCGCGGCGTGGATCCGGCGTTCACCCTGCCGGGGCTGGAACTGGCAACGCGGATGATTCAGGAGCTCTGCGGCGGCGAGGCGAGTGAGCTGGCCGTTGATGGCACAGCCCCCGACACCACGCGACAGTACCGCTTCGACCCCGCCCGTGTGGTCAGTCTGGTCGGTATGGACATCCCCGAGTTCGAACAGCGCGCCACGCTGGAGGCGCTGGGCTTCGGGCTGGACGGCACGCAGGTGACCCCGCCGAGCTGGCGACCTGATGTGCTGGGCGACGCGGATATCGTTGAGGAAATCGCGCGCATCGCCTCGCTGACCAAGCTTGAGGGCAAGCCGATGGCGCGGGCGACGGTGGGCGTTCCGGCACCGATCCTGACGCCGATGCAAAAGCGCGAGCGGCTGATGCGCCGCACGCTGGCGGCGCTCGGCTACCATGAATGCGTCACCTACAGCTTCATTGATGGTGCGTCGGCGGCGCTGTTCGGTGGCGGTGAGGATGCGTTGAAGCTGGAGAACCCGATCTCCAGCGAGATGACGCATATGCGCCCCGATCTGCTGCCCGGCCTGCTGCAGGCCGCAGCCCGCAATCAGGCGCGCGGCTTTGCCGATATGGCGCTGTTCGAACTGGGCCCGGTGTTCCACGGCGGCGAGCCGGGCGAGCAGGCGATCCACGCCACCGGCTTGCTGGTCGGGGCCAATGGCCCGCGCGATCCGCATCATGCGCGCCGTCCGGTCGATGTGTTCGACGCCAAGGGCGACGCCGAGGCCGTGCTCGCCGCGATCGGCGCACCGGCGCGGATGCAGGCGGATCGCAGCGTTGCCGGGTGGTTCCACCCGGGCCGCTCGGGCCGCCTGACGCTGGGGCCGAAACTGGCGCTGGCCAGCTTTGGCGAGGTCCATCCGCGCGTTCTCAAAGCCTACGGCATTAAGGGCAGCGTTGTCGCCTTCACGCTGCCCGTCGCCGCCGCACCAATGCCACGCAACGCCTCGGCCACCCGCGCGGCGCTGGTGCTCAATGACCTGCAGCCGGTAGAGCGCGATTTCGCTTTCGTGCTTGATGAGAGCGTCGAGGCCCTTGCCGTGGTCAATGCGGCGCAAGGCGCAGATAAGGGGCTGATCGACAGCGTACGGGTGTTCGACGAGTTCACCGGCGACAAGGCCGCAGCACAAATGGGCGCGGGCAAGAAATCGCTGGCGATCACCGTGCGATTGCAGCCGCAGGGCCAGACACTGACCGAAAAAGACATCGAGGCGGTCAGCGCCAAGATCATCGACAAGGTCGGCAAGGCCACCGGCGGCGTGCTGCGCGGATAAGGGCAGGGCGGGCCTCGGGGGGCATCGAGCCCCCCTCGGCCCGCGCGGGTTGCCACCCGCACCCGCCCGGGAGGATTTTCCATCCTCCCGGACCCTCCTGGAGGATACTTTCAGACAGAAAATGGGCGCATTAGGGTTTCGTTAACCGCACATTTTCTGTCTGAAAGTATCCTCGGGGGGTGAATTTGACGTCAGCCAAAGAGGGGGGCGGAAAGCCCCCTTGCGCCGATCCCCTCCCTTGCGGCGTCAGAGCGGGGCGGTTTAGGCTGGTGGCGCAAACAGTGAAATGGACCCGCCGATGACAGCTCCGACCGCCATGACCCAAGAGCGTGCTCCCTCGGGTCCGATCGGACCTTTGATGGCGCTGCTGGGCTTCGCGCTATACGCCACCCATGACGTTCTGATCCGGATCCTCGGCGCGACATACAGCGTTTTTCAGATCATGTTCTACATGGGCCTGCTCAGCTTCCCGCTGCTGGTCGTCATCCTGATCCGGGATCCCGAGCCGGGCACCCTGCGCGCGGTGCATCCCTGGTGGTCACTGGCGCGCACGGTCTGTGTGGTCACCTCGGCCGGCGGCGCGTTCTACGCCTTCACCGTGCTGCCGTTGGCGCAGGTCTATGCCGTGCTCTTCGCCTCGCCTCTGCTCATTACTGTGTTGGCGATTCCGATGCTGGGCGAGCGGGTCGGCCTGCACCGGGGTCTGGCCGTGATCGTTGGCCTGTGCGGCGTGCTGGTGGTGCTGCAGCCGGGCGCGGCACCACTGGGGCTGGGCCATGTCGCCGCGCTGGTTTCGGCAATGTCGGCGGCGATGAACGGCGTCATCGTGCGCAAGATTGGCCGCGACGAGCGTTCTGCCGTGCTGCTGCTCTATCCGATGCTGGCCAATGTGATTGTGATGGCAATGCTGCTGCCGGCCGTCTATGTGCCGATGCAGCTGCGCGATCTGGCGCTTGTCGGTGTCATTGCAACGCTGGCGTTGAGCGCGATGACGCTGACCATCGGCGCATACCGTCGGGCCGAGGCCGCTTTGGTCGCGCCGATGCAATACTCGCAGATCATCTGGGCAGCGCTGTTCGGCGCGCTTTTGTTCGGCGAGTCGCCCAAGCTGGCAACCGTCGCCGGGGCCACGCTGATCATTGCGTCAGGGCTCTACATCGTATTCCGCGAATCGCGGCGCAATGTGTCGGCCAACCGCCCGGTGCAACAAACCCGGATGCGCAACGAATCCGTGTCGGCTCCACGGCCGATTGTGATGGAAGAGCTTGAACCGATGCCGGAAAACAGTGCCTCTTGAGGTGTCGAAGCCTCTTGCAAACCCCTGCAGGGCGGGGTAATCCCCCGCTCACGGTCGGAGTGTAGCTCAGCTTGGTAGAGCACTGTCTTCGGGAGGCAGGGGCCGGAGGTTCGAATCCTCTCACTCCGACCAATGAAATCAATGGCTTATCGCCCAATTTGGGCGCCCCGAAATAGGCCCGCCCAAGATTCGCCCAAGCTTGACGCAAAATGTCCCAAGAAGAAGCCGCCGCCCTTGATCGAGGGCGGCGGCTTCTGGTTGTTTGGGCACCTTCCGAAAGTTACGCGAGCTTTGAGCACGATTTCAGTCGCGTGCTGTGTTGGCACGAAGGGCGGAGAGCGGACCTTTGCTGCGGACACACCAGCCAACTCTTGCCTATTTCGAAGCAGACATTGGCACACGGACCGACGTCATATACAAAGGCTCTATTCAAAGTGAGTTCTGCATGTGGGTCAATGAAAGCAGGCGGATTGTTTGATTGGAGAACCCTTAGTGATTAACGAGGAAGAACAGGCTGCCTATCTGTTGGCTAAGAAAATGGTGCTTCAGGCCGTTTCAGAGCAGTGGAGCTACGTTTGTTTAAGTCCGCTCTTTCAAGGTGATGGCAATCCAAGGGAAGGCTTCGCAATACTCAAAGATCTTACAGTTTTGCCTGACGAAGTTCGCCATCTGACGTCAGGTGTGTTCATTGAGTTGAGGGGGACAGGCATCAATGACCTTCGACCTCTCGCCAATCTGGGCAGGCTTGGACAAGTCAATTTTGAAGGCATACCAGCAGCAGAAAACGATGCTGAACTGCAAATGATCGCAACAACTACTGACGTTGCGCAGAGAAGTGAACTTTTGCAAGGATGGTTGGATGCCAATAAAGTGGCAGACCCTCCCGAAGTTATAGAAGGTGGCCCTGAGTTCATAGTTGATGACCATGGCCCGATCAAACTGGTTGATGTTCCTCTAGTTGAAAGCGACGACGAAGACCAAGTTGAGCTTCAAGAAGAGTGCAAACGTAAGGTTGAAGAACTCTTAGGAATCGTTGATCTGGCTGCGAACGTCGCTCCAAACCTGTTGTATACCGCTAAAAAATACCGCGAAATGATCGGTAACGATGCTTCTTCAATCGGAGCACGTAAGATCTGGTCTTTGGCTAACAGCCTTGAAGCGACGCTAGAAGTTCACGATCATGCAGTAAAAAATGACAGAGCATCTGACGAGTTACCCTCAACAGTTGCTGCAAAACTCGCCGATCTTGCAGAAACTCATCGAGTTTGGTTCCTCGGCCACCCCGGTGCACGCGAGGTTGAGCAGCGTGCAAGCAGACACGCTAATCAAAAGGATGGTCGGGAACGGCGGAAGGCTGCGATAACAATTGTGGAAGCTGCCGAGTCTTCCAATGCCGTGGCAGATGACGCTACATCAGTCGCACGAGAAAACATCCAAACCTCTGATTTAGATACGCCCGCAGGGGTAGCCGCGTTGGGTGAGTTGGAGGAATGGGCTTGGAATTTTGTAGCTAGCGTAGTTAGGAAAGCTTGGCGTATCGCCAAGGACCCGCCCGGCGGATTCGTCAGCCATACCGTCGCCGGACATTACTTGTTGCTGTTTCTCACTAATAATGACCAAGTTATAGGGCAATACCTACAAAATGTGATGTCACAAAGCCCTCTTTGGTGGGAGATGTTTTGCAACTCTCTTCGCCGCCTCTCACAAATCCCTGAAAAGGACAAAGAATAGATAAATCAATTCATTAAACTGCGATACGACTGTGTTGATTTGCGATCCAGATTAAAAAAAGATAGGCCGCAGCATGTCATATTTCAAGTTGTCGGCCAGATTAGGCAACATGAATCGAGAATATCTTACCATGGAGTTTCTGCCCGCTACGATTCGTTCCAGTCATGGCGAGATAAAAATCTTGAGTGTCCGTGGAGGGACGTTGTATGTGAGGCAAAAGTCAGGAGCGGATGGAACTCGGCGCGCTCAACTAGTAAAGAGTATCCCGCCTGGGTGTTCAGTCCCGGCATGTGGCGGATGCGGATCAGAAATTAGCGGAGCTGCGGCGAATTGGCGCTTTGTCCGCACATCTGTCATTGATCCCTTGAGAATGCTGCACGATGCACGAATGACCAGCCTTGGAAAGCCGCAGTGCTGCATCGGTGCCAAGCGTGAATGTCGCCGTCGGGTCGTGGACGACGCGCCGGTCACGTGGTCAATAATGGCGGATAGCTGACGTTCGCCGCACGCGCGAACCAGTCGTGGAACAAGGGCAGAAGCAGACTTTTGGCCAGGTTTGCTTCGCCGAAATTACAAGCCACAACTCTAAGGCCGGGAAGCGGGCTTTCACTCCGTCCTAGACGATCGGAGCCTCTGTGCAAGTAGATGCCGGGTTAAGCGCCGCACTGCTCAGGAAGGAGAGCGCAAAATGAGCCGCTTTCCAGCGCCAATATGAAGACCATGCCCAACTTGGACGGGTACCCGCTTCATAGAGATGGCATACTCGTTAGATATACGATTGGTGCCGTTGCGTGTTACGCTGAAGAGTACTTACTGATCTCCTCAAAGTACCTGCGTTCACTGTCATCTTTGAATGAGGACTTGCTCTCAGAAAGCGATTGAAGCTTATTAAGAATGTGCTGATAAACAATCACATGAACCTCATTGGCGAGGTGATTGTCTTCCGGGGAGTCCATCTCAACATCCTCACTGAGGAAAGTGTCTAAGAGGGAGAGCAGTCCAGCTTTATCGATTTCGTCGATTTTCTTCCAGTCGCCTGTGGACTTTTCAACGAAAAAACCATTCCCATTTTCAATTTTTAAGATCTTCATAGGTCGCGCTCCTTTCTTCGTAGGTGGCGACGCCAGCTTCCAGATTCCCTAAAAGCACGTCCCTGGTGTTCAGGGAAAGACCGTCAGTAGAAACTAGTGTTTTGCTACTTGGTCGTCCAGAATAAATTCTCCATTTGAGCTCGCCCATCTCAACATCTTTCCTGGTATACAAGAGGAAATCAGGTCGAATGGATACTCCAACAGTGTTATTATGTGTTACCACGACTACAGGCATCTGAGCTGACATCTCTTTGATCATTTCGTTGACCTCCGCCTTAAGGAAGTGGTTGTCAAAGGAGGACTCTGGCTCATCAATCAAAAGCACCTCGGCTGAGCTCGCGCCTTCAATTCTGTCCAAAAGGAAAAACTCCGACCGCTCGCCACCGGAGGCTTGAAGGCCATCTCTGTTCAAGATTTTGTAGTCGACCTTCACCAAATACCTACTGAACTCCGAAGCAACAACTGGATCACCAATCTTTCTCAGCTCTTGAATGAATTTATACGGCTGGGAGTATGCCGAAAAGGCTGCGCTAAAACTCCTGGGAGATCGCGAAACAGCCTTAAGTTCACCGGCGCCAGAGAACCTTCCAACCTGAGCCACCACCTCGAAGCTTCCCTTTCGTTTCCGTAGCGGGGTCTTCGGCATTCGCGCAACTTCAACAAGCTCCTCAAATTTTTTGACAGCATTCTTATTTGACGCAACGCGAAAGAGATCAACCTCGGTGACGCCGGTTGCGGAAGATTTTCGTTGAAGTTTTCCCTTTATGTCAAAGAGGACGCTGTTCACCCACTCTTTTTTGAGGTTGACCTCTTCATGTCCCTCATAGGTCCTCATTAATTCCACATATAGCGCTTTCAGGCTATCGTGGTTTAAGTGCTTATCAATTGCCTCTCGATACTCAACGTTGCTCACGAGCTTCTTGGTTGAGGAGACTAAATCAATGAGGCCTGCTAGGTCTTTCTTCCGGAAGGCATCTTCACTAAAAAACTTCGCCTTAGAGAATGCGTCTTGGCGACTAGTTTCTCTTGCATACGATAGGAGCGATGAAATATATTTCTCGACTGATGCATTGTCGGACTCTAAGTCTATCTCTAAAACATCTGCGACAGCTGACTGCAAGTCTGACAAGTAATCCCTCGCAAATAGGCTGGTGCTCTCGCTCAGAAAGTCTTTGAATTTCTTCGCATCCTCGGCCTCATCTCGAGACACTAGGTCGAACTGTCTAATATAATACGAGTTCTCCTCGCCAAACCAATCAAAAACTCTCTGAAGAGTGTGAGACTTTCCGGACGACCTGTCACCCAGAACCACATTTAGGCCAGTCGAAAGAAGTTGCCCATCGGATCCAATTTGGAAAAATTTGTTTCCCTCGCCCTTCGATAGCTTTACCTTGCTTTTATCTTTAAGCGCCTGCCGCAGGCTTCCGAACGAGATATCATCGCAATCTATATAAGTTTGCTTGGTCGGCAGATCAGAAAGGCATTCTGATATCCTGCAGTCGCTAAAAAATACTGGAATTAGCATCTCGGCGTCCTTAACGCAGGACAGAAACTTTTTCGGGCTACTAACCTCGCCGCAGGTGATATACCTAGACAGCCTTCCTAGTAGGTCCACCCCTATTCGTGGGTTCTTGAGGTAGTGAGGAATAAGTATGTACTGAGAGAGATTCCCAAATATCTCTTCAAATCGCGCCGCGTTCAAGGGGTTCTCCGTGTCCGCCCAACTGTCAGATACCTTTTGGCAACGCTCGGAAAATTCGTTGAGATCCTGCCCGCTCGATATAACTAGAATATGGCAATTTTCGACATCCACTTCGATGCCGGGTAGACACAATGCATCGATACTGGATCTGATTAATTCGAATTGTGATACGTCGAAAAGATTGTGATTTGTAATCGAAATGCAGTCAAGCTCGGCATCCGCAACATATCGCTTCAAATTGTCCAAGCTGAAGATAAAATCTTTATCCTGACTGCTACTCTTTGTATGCATGTGCAGATCTATCTTTTTCATATTTTCTACCTGATTTGCCTGCGATAAATAGATTTGCCGCTTCTTAATCATCGGCGAATTAAGGAGGGTGAGAGGTGCTGAGAATGCGTCAGCCTGCACTGATCTCTATAGAAACTCACATTCGAGCGATCAAAAACCGTTCCAATATCTAGCGCCATTAGCGCGCCAACCGCTTGGCTTTCTAATGTGTGCAATATGGGACTTGCTCCACGGTCTCCTCGGTGGGCGTCCTGTCCGCGCGCTGGTTCAATCGATGCCACAGCTGCTTGATGGTTTTTTGATGCTCAAATCTCCCTCCCTGATACGCAACCCTTGGCAGAAGGTCCGACGCGGCACGCATCCTGTCAAGACATTCGGTTGAGATCACGTGTGGATTGGTCAGGGTTCAACCTGCCCGGAGTATCGGGCGGGGGAGCTGTCGCTCGCTGCGAGCTGATCCGATGCCCGCAATGGGCCGAATCGCGATCTTCCGAGGTCAACGCCGCACCCGGCGCTCCATGATCGCGACGGCGTCGGCGAGGTAGTGCGGGCTATGATGCCAGTAGGTCCGCTCGATCGTCGCCGCCGACGTGCCGAAATATGCGGCGGCGGTTTCCAGCTTCATGCCGTTCTCGATCGCCCATGAAATCGCTGTGTGCTTGAGCGTGTGCGGGGTCGGTGCCCAGCTGAGGCCCGCTGCCGTGACCGTCGACCGCCATGCGGTCTTGATAGAACCGACGCGCAAGCCGCGCCATTCGACGGCCCAGACCTGACCCGAAGCGCGCCAGCGCCGGGCGTGCGCCAGAAGCGGGCGCGGGATCGGGGCAGGGGTGCGGCGCTTTGCGCTGTCGGTCTCGCCCGTGCCGCGCCGATAGAGCACGCCGCGCTCCAGATCGAACCAGCCGCCCTTTGCGTTCGGCCCATGCAGGCAGAGCGCCAGCGTCGCGTCGCGCCGGGTGCCGGTGTAGAGGCTGACAAGGATAAACCGCGCGATGTGCTCCGCACCGATCGAGCGAGCCGCCCGAATCAGCTTTGCTGCCTCGGCGCGGGTGAGGGCGCGCCCTGTGGTCTCGGGCTTGGGTGGCAGGGTGACGCGCGGCGCGGCCAGCGTGTGACCCTCGGCGGCGCAGTAGTTCACTGCCGCTTGCAGGGTGCCCAACTCTTTGCGCACGGTGCCGGGTGCGGCAGGCCGGTGTCCGACCACGCGCCGCCCGGTGCCCTTTTCCAGCTGCGGGCCGTAAATTGGCACGGTGCGCGATTTGGCGTAGCGGCGGCAGGTCTCTGCCTTGATTGCTGTCAGCGGAAGCGCCCCCCAGAACGGCAGAAGCGCCGAACACGCGTGTGCGATACGAACCGGGTCGCGTGTCGTTGGTGCGTGCTCCTGGGCGTAAATGTCCAGCGCGTCGCTGATCAGGAAGTCGCTGGCCGCAACGGGACTACTCCCGCGCGCGTCGCGCTGCTTTTGGGCAATGTACCCCGCGAGGATTGTTTCAGCCTGTCGAAGGTCGCTTGTGCCCGTTGAATGCTCGGCTGCGCCTGTGTCAAGGATGACATAGACGCCTGTTCGGCCTTTACGGCGTCTGAGATAGAGGCGGGGGCCTTTGCTGGGCTGCGGCATTTTTCAATCAGTTCCTTCAATTCATCGGCGGGAATGCGTTTGGCGCGGCCAAAGGCAACGAGGTGGCCGGTTTCTTCGGCAACGCGCAGCAGAGTTTTTTCAGGCACGCCCAGCAGGTGCGCGGCCTCGGCGGCGGTTAAGAGTTTGGGGATTGCGGTCATTGCGGGTCGCTCCACGGTCAGCCGCCCTCGGCGGGAAGTGATAGGTCGCCGGAGGCGGGGCGGTCACTTTGGGTTCTTGGGAATGGGCTCAGGTCATGCCGAGCGCGGTTTTGTAGAGGTCAAGGACCGCTTCTTCTTCGGCTATGTCGTCGGGGTCGCGTTTGCGCAGGGCGATGATCATGCGCAAAACTTTGACGTCGTAGCCGCGTCCTTTGCCCTCGGCCATGACTTCCTTCTGCTGGTCGGCAATGTCCTTTTTCTCTGTCTCAAGGGTTTCGTACCGCTCGATGAATTGGCGCAGTTCCTCGGCGGTGGCGTCATAGGCGGGCTGCGCTGCGGCGGCGAAATCGGCGTCATGCTTCATCGGAGGTTTTCCGATCCGTGCGGCTTTGGCGGCTTTGTCTGGGTCGTGGAAAAACGCGACTTCGCCGACGGGTAATTGCAGGACTTGGGCTGTCATGGGTCAGCCTGTCTTGCGGGCGCTGCGCGTGATCCACGCGGCGGTGAAAAAGCCGATGCCCGCGCCGAAACCGCCGGTCAGGGCGACGACAAACACAGGCAGGAGGTTGGTCAGAAAATCGGGGGGCATGGGGCCTCGCTGGGCTGAGGGTTGCACGGCTGGGATGATCAGCGGGGCGCGGCGATGCGCCCGCGCCATGCGTCAAATTCAGTGGTCAGGGCATCAAAGCGTGCCAGCGCCCCGGCGTCGGTGTCGAGGTCTTTGCGGCTGGCGATCTGGCATTCGCGGCGCAGGAAGTGGGCGGCGGCGGTGCTGGTGAACTGTGCCCCGCTCAAGCCGCTGCGTTCACCGGCAAAGCGCTGAAACGCGCTGTCGCTGCACAGGATGCCCGCACGTCGGGCGTGCGCCTTGGCCGGGTCAGCCATGGGCTGCGGCCCAGTAGAGGCGCGATACGACGTCGCCCCGGTTCCAGTCGGCGGCGATCAACGCGCCCGAGCTGGTAAGCGCGACAAGCTGCGGGGCGACCTTGCCGATTGCGCGCGCCGATTTGGTTTTCGCAAAAAGATAGCGGCAGACCTTGTCGGTGGTGGCCGGTTCGCGCCGGGTCACGCTGCATGTCACCGGCCACCATTGCGGACGCCCCGCCAAATCGCGGGCGTTGATCGCGCGCACGGCGTCAAGGATCTCGCTGTCGGAAATGCTGGTCATGTCCAGCAAGGCCCGTGCCGCGCCCAAGGGCGTACGCCGCCAAATGGACGGGCGGTTAGTCCCGCTGCTCTGCGCGCCCGCGCGGGCAACCAGCCCCAACTTGCGCAGGCGATAAAGCGTATCGGTCACTTGCTCTTTCGTCGGCTGGTCGACGGCCAGCGTTGCCAGGATCGCGTCGGGGGTGCTTGTGCTCTGACCGATGGCGTGCAGCACGCGCAGCGCCCGGCGGGTAAGGCTGCGCGAAAGCTCGGGCGCGTCCATCGGCAGCGCGTCGGGGTCGAGGGTTTGAAAGGTCAGCCCGATTGCCTCGGCCAGCGCACGCGAGGCGGGGGCGGCGAGCGGGACGCCATGCAGGCCGCGCACCTGGATCATTGCGCTGCCTTCCGGCTGGAGCAAAACACAACGCGCGCGGCGTTGCGGTCGCGGCGCGCGCGCAGGGCAACGCACCAACTGATCCAGCGCTTAAGGGCAGCGGGATCGGCGAGGATGGTTTGCAGGTCGTTGGGTTTGGTCATGGTCTCGCCTCTCACGGTTGATGTGAGGGGAGAATATGGAGAAAAACTCCACCGTCAACACAAAAGTGGATAAAAAATCTATTTACAGAACGGAAAGGGAACGGCACAAGCTACATCTGGAGGATGAGTGAGTGCCCTACAAGTTGAGTGATATGGTTGTGCTGATGATAGCGCGTTTGACGCGCTGCAGGGTCGCTACGGCCTATAGGGTCGTACGGTGGCTGTGCATCAAGCTAAGAATTTCCGGTCGGTGAGCAAGTGGCACGTCGGCTAAATCGCCACGGTAGATGAAGTCCAGACCGAAGCCAAAAAGCTCTGCTATTCGTTCTGCAACAGCAATATCAAGACCGGCAGTTCCCTTCTCGATCTTGGTAAGCGAGCTACGATCGACGCTGACCGCTTCGGAAAACTCTGCTTTCGACATGCCCAAGTGTTCGCGGATCGCGAACACCCTGGGTGCCACCTGGTCCGGTCTGGACCGTCGCTCGATGAGAGAGGATGCGAGTTTTGACATGACTGCATCGTGGCTACTTATGGAATAAATCTCCACTGGTGTTTTCTCCATCTTGACGGATGGATCTTTTCTCCATTATTTCAGGTGAATGGAAAAAAGATCCGCAGACCAGATTGGGTCAGTTCGCTGTCTGATCGGCCTTTGGCCGACCCGTCGCGCTTTGGGCGATGACTTGGGAGTTCAGGCGGAACGGGTCCACAAGTGGGCGCAGGCGAATTCGATCCCGCCGCGCTACCAGCAAGGCGTTATTGAGGCGGCGCGTCGGCGTGGGTTCCCTATGGTTTCTGCCGAGTTGATCGTTGCCCTGCACGCGGTTGGGGTAGGCGAGCAAAGTGGTGCCGCATGATTGGGGTGCAGCCATTTAATGTCCGTTCCGCTGCGGGGTTAGCCTCGCTGCCAAAGCGTTTGAAGTTGGGCAACGAAGAGTGCGGTTTGCGCAAGGTCGCTTTGGTATTGAGTGGCGCACGCTGCCACAAACTTCCGGTCGACTACACTGCGTCTTTGGGTAGTTGCGCCGCGCCTTTGCGACGGTGCGATCTGACTTCGCGCTTGGGCAGCAAATGTGTCGGGCGGTGGCGCAACGCAGCACTCGCGTGGACGTCGCGTCATGGCAGGTCGGACGGCAATACGATCGGCGTGTCATTTCCATACCGCGACACTGCCACGCGCGACGCCGCGAAAACACGCGAAACCCCCCGTGAAATCTTCACAAGAAAGGCCCGGTCATGACCCGCCCCTCTCGCCCCGGAACCATCCAAGACGCCGTGCGCCGCGCTTATGTGGCGGTCGGGGGTGTTGAAAACGCCGCTGCCGATATGGGGCTGTCGCTGTCGTCGGCGTCTTACGGCACCGAGTTGCGCGAGGATCGCCCCGGCGGGCTGGGGGTCAATTATCTGGACCGCCTCGGGCGCGTCGACGTCGCCGCCGCGCTGCCGGTTGCGCAGCACTTCGCCACGCTGGCGGGCGGGGTGTTCCAGCCGATCGACTGGTCGGGACCGATTGCCGGGGGTGTCCATACCCTGACGCGCGAGTTTTCCGACGTGTTGCAGGTCCATGCCGAGGCGCATTCGTCGACCTCGGGCGATCCTGCCGACTACACGCCCGAGGAAGCGCGCCGCCAGATCTGCGAGATTGACGAACTGGTCGGCGCAGCCCTGCGGCTGCGCGCGGCCATGGTCGCAAAGGCGGGGGGCGCGGCATGATGTGCGCCCTTCGTCCCAAGAATTCCGTCGGGGGTGTCCTTGCCTCTGGCGGGGTGCCGTGCCGGTATTTTCCGGTTCACTGCCTCAACTGCCCCCGGCCTTGTGCCGGGGGGCTTTTGGTGGGGGTTGTCTGATGAAGGGCAACCAATGGAATGCTGCCGACGCTGATTTTCGGGATCAGGACATTCTGACCGCTGCCGTCAAGGCGGATGACAGCAAGCCGCGGTATGACCTTATCCCGCCCGAGGCGCTGGAGGCGCTGGCCGAAATCCTGACCTTTGGCGCGGCGAAATATGCGCCTCGAAACTGGGAATGCGGTTTCCGTTGGGGACGGGTCTTTGCCGCGTTGATGCGGCACCTTTGGGCGTGGTGGGCACGCTCTGGACCCGACGCTGAAACGGGGCGCTCACACCTGTGGCACGCGCTGGCGTGTCTGGTGTTCCTGATCGCCTTTGAGGCGCGCGCCACGGGCGAGGATGATCGCCCATGACCGCAAACCCTGCAAATGGCCTGTTCAACGCCCGCCGTCCGCGCATCGCCGAGGGCGGCATGTTCGCCGATCTGCCGCAAGCCGGGCGTCCTGTCGCCCGCGACCCGCTCGATTTCGACCCGACGCCCGATTATGCGACCGCGCCTTTCATTGCCGCCGAGGGCGACGCGATCCGCAAGCATACGGCGCAGGGCATGCCGATCTGGGAAACCGCTGTCGGGCGCGGGGATCTGGCCGGGCCGCTGATCGCGGCGGGGTTCGACGTGGTCGGCTCTGATCTGGTCGACCGGGGTTTTCCCGGCGTGGCGCTGCAATCGTTCTTTGATTTCACGTCCGCAACTGCGCTGTCGCCCGTGCAGATCACAAACCCGCCTTTCGGTGAAATCAGCGCGCGCGACGGCAAGGGCCGCTGGCTGCGGCACGCCTTCAATTTGGGCGCGCGCTACGTCGCGCTCTTGCTCGGGTCGGAATGGGCACAAGCGCGGATCAATGGCTTTGACGCGTTGTTCCACGATCACCCGCCGTCGATCGAATACGTCTGCTGTTTTCGGATCGACTTTCGCGGCGGCGGTGCTCCGCCGCAGTCAAATTCTTGGTTTGTTTGGGACGTGAACCGCCCGCCGCTTGGCCCGCACGAATGGCGCAAGCGGCGGCTGTTCCGTGAGGTCGCCGACGGGCGGCAGGGGGCACTTGATGTTTGAATGGGTCGAGACGGTCAAGGATTTCGCGTCGTTGCTGGATCTGATGCAGTCGCCCGCGCTGTGTGGCGACTGGACCTGCGAAGATGATCGCAAGCTGGTCGTCGGTGTCCTGCGGGGCAATGGGTTTGCTGGTGCGGTTGCGGAGACGGGCCGATCAGAGATCGCCTGCCGGGGCCGCTGGGATGCGATCTACCCGCCGGAACTGCGCTCGATCAAGCGGCAGGAAGTCTTGCGCCGGTTGGTTGAGGACCGCGCGGTGCGTGCGTTGGAAAAAGCCGCGCAGCGCGCCGACGGCACGGGGGCCGGGGCGTGACCATACAGGCAGAGGCGGTCGCGGATGCAGTGGCACCGCATTTTGACGTGGAAGCTTTTGCCGATTTCGCCTTTGCGGAATTGCTGGCCTGCCCGCTGGGCGAGCCGGGCCGGTGTCAAAACCCCGACTGTCAGCGGCCTTTCGATCTGCGGCGCGACTGGCAGCGGTATTGCTCCGACGCCTGCCGCGCAGCCGACAAGAAGGAATTCCGCCGCGTCGGCCTCAAGGCTGCGCCCGCTCTGCTGGCGCACCGGCTGGGAAAGTATGAAACCCGCGACCCCGCCTTGCGTGCCCTGTCAGCGGCAGCGCGCCGCTACCTGGGCGAGTTGCAAACACACTGGCTGCGCTGCCGTCGGGCGCGGGCCGAGGAAGCGAAAGGGAGGTTCAATGCTTGAGATTCTGCCAAAGAGCGGCGGCGCTGTTTCGCGCGTCAAGGCCACTTGTTACGACTGCCAGCGTGGCGAGGTCATCCCGTGCGAAATAACGCGCGGGTCGGGTGGTGTCTGGAGCGCCAATGAAGGGCAAGCGCACGCGAAGTTGCGGGCTCAGGGGTGGTCAATCGTCAAAGGAAAGCTGCGGTGTATGACGTGTGAAGCGAAACGAAAGGCGGGCAACGCGCCGCCTGTGCCCGTTGCGGTTCAAGCCGTCGCGGGGACTGACAAGGGGCCGACGCGTGAACAAAAGCGCGAAATCCTGGAACTGTTGCAGGTGTCCTATGACGCCGACGCCGGGCGCTATCGAGGAGCGGACACCGACGGCACCGTTGCCGAGGCGGTGCGCGGCGCTCTGCCCGGTTGGGTTGCCGACCTGCGCGCCGAGTTTTTCGGTGAAGGCGGCGGCAATGAGGCAGCGGGCCAATACGCGGATGATTTGGCCGCATTGCGCCAGCGCTGTTCCGACGCATTCGCTGCGGTCGAGGCTGACTTTGAAGCGCTGAAAGGCAAGGTCGATCAGGTGCGCGCCGTTCGGGACGATCTGGCGAAACTTGAGGTACGCTTTGCGTCGCTGGCAAAAAGCTTCGATCGCCGCGTCGGCGCGAAAGTTGGGGGCGGAAGATGATGGCTCGCCTTGCCAGCGTCGGGAATGATGGGTTGCCGGAATATCCTATTCCGCGCGATCAGCGGCTGCCGACACACTTCTTTTTCCCGCTTCAATTCAATCGCTGGCTCAATTCGAGCCTTCACCTAAAGGGGTCGTACGAGGTCCAGGGCATGGCGACGGCCCTGTTTTGCATCGCCCAAAACCAAACGCCGGTCGGGTCACTGCCTTGCGACGATATGATGCTCGCACGCCTGCTGCGGGTCGAGGAATCTAAATGGCGCGACATGTGCCGCGCTGCGATTTCGCCCCTGCATGGCTGGGAGCGCTGCACCTCTGAGGGGGAGGTGCGCTGGATGCACCCTGTTGTGATCGAGGTGCTGGACGACGTGTTTACCCGCCGAGAGGCTCGCACCCTCTCTGCGCAGAGCCGAGCCCGCGAAAAGCGCATCGAGCGGATGGTAAGCACGTTTCGGGGTATGTCCATGCCAGAGGCATTTCTACAGGACCGCGCTGCGATTGAGGCGATCGAGGACTACTTGGAGGCCACTTGCCGGGGCAACCGCACGCCAGCCGTTTATGGGCGCGCTGTGAAGTGGGCCAGTGAGCAAGGGCTTCTTAATGGGGGTCGTGTAAGAACAAGGGCTTAGCCGAGTTTTTGTCGCACTTCTGTCGCAGCGACAGTTTGGACTGTCGCAACGACAGTTTTGGACTGAATTGCGACAGTCCTGCGCACAAGCACAAGCACAAACACATACACAAACACAGAAGACAGAACCGGGCAAAATCGACCGGCTAAACTGTGGATAACTGCGGAACGGTCGAGAAAGAGGAATTGAGAAAGACTGAGTTCGGGCGGATGCAACAAGAAAAAATAAGAAAAGAAACTGGCGGGAACCGAGATTGACCAACCGACACGGCGAGAGGTGCAACGGATTTGGCTTAGAAAACGAGGGAATAACGATGGACGCTGAGGCACAAAAGGCGGGCGAGAAAAGGGTTAAGGACTGTCTGATCGACCCGCTGGTCGGGCTGGGGCTGCTGCGCCCGGCGGGAATGAAGGTCGATCAGTTTGACGCCATGCGCGAGGAGCTGGCGCGCAAGCTGGCGTATATGAGCGCCGCCAATCTGGCCGCGCTGGCCGAGCAGATAACCTCGCGCCCCCCAGGCAAGGGGTCTGACCGCTGGCCTGCTGGCCCGCTGGTCCTGCAATGGGGGATCGCTATTCAAGCGCCGCCTGATGATGCGTCGCCCTTGCTGCGCGCGATCTTTGCGCACGCCACCGGGCAAGAGGCGATCGCGGCGGGCTATGCGCCGGAACTGCTGGTCTGGGCCAAGAAGAACCGGGCCTTCCCGAAATCATTTGCGGTCAAGACGATCCGCGACGGTGCCGACAAGGCCATGCGGCGGGCGGCGGACCTTGAACGCATCGAGCGCGGTGGCGAGGCGCTGACCGCCGAGGAAACCGTATGGCTTGAGCGCCGCCGGGCCGCGACCGAAAAGTGCCGGAAGATCGGCGCGCTGTCGTTGGAGTGCGCGCATGAAGATTAAGCGGCGCACGCCTGCGAATGCGGTCAGCGACGGCGGCAAGCTGGTGAACACGCGCACGGTGGTGCCGCCCGAGATCGCGCATATCGTGACGCCCGCCCCGGCGCGGGGCCTGCTGGTGGTCGGACGTGAGCGCCGCGCGGATGGGCCGGGCTATGTGAACGGGCCTGACGACGACGGAACGCGCCTGCGCCTGGGCGACGTGTTCGATCGGATGGAAAGCGACGCGATCCGTCACGATGTTCCGTTTTTCCTCACGCCCGGTCAGGTCTCGGCGGGTCGGCGCTTTCGCGACACGGTCGAAGGCTATTCGGCGGGGCTGTCGCCCAAGTCGGCGCTCGCGTCCATGCAGCCGCATAGCGGGGGCGGATCGGGGACCATGTCGGCGATGGATTGGCACCTGATGGCGGGGCGGCGCTATGACGGCGCGGTCAACGCGATCGGGCACGGGGTCTCGCTTGCCGTGCGCCGTGTTCGACCGTCGACGCGGGGCGGGCCGGATCGGCGGTCAATCACCGATCGGGCGTTGGTCGACGCGGTTGCGCTGCACGATCTGCCCTTGGAAGCGGTGCTTGTGTCGCATGGTTGGGCAAAGAATGGCGTTTCAACTGCCGCGCTCAAGAAGGCGCTGTCAGCGGCACTGGAAAGGCTGCGTGACGTTTTGTGAAAAAAGGGCGTTGCCCCCTTAAGTCACTTGCAGCTACAAGAACTCCCAAGATGACCAATCACGCCCGCACCGGACCCCCGGCGCGGGCGTTGTCATGTCCGCGAGGTGCCCGCCGTGTTCAAGATGGCCGTCGATGCCTCCGATTTCCTTAAGCGCACCGGCGATCTGATGAACCGGGATCTGTCCATTATCGAGACATGGGCATTGAACTGGACAGCGGACGAAGCTGTCGACGCGCTGAAGCACCGTATGAGCGTTGTTTTTGATCGGCCCACAAAGGCGATTGCGGGCGTTGCCGGAAATCCGAAAACGGGTGCGTTCTATGTGTGGCGTGCCCGGAAATCGACGCGCGAGGCGGTGATTGAAGAGCGCGGCGCTCTGAAGAAGAAGCACTTCCTGAAGGTGCAGAACCAAGGCGGGCCACGTCCGCAAACGGCGCTTGAGAAGCTGGTAGAGGCGCGGGTTGTCTCGGCACAGATCCTGCGGGCCGTTGTTCCAGCCTCGGGCGCTAAATTGAATTCTTACGGCAACTGGTCGCCGGGTGAGCGCAACCAAGCCCTCTCCGAAATCGGGGCACAGCGTCAAGACATGCGTCGGGGCGCAACTGCAAACGCGACGGCTCAATCCATAGCGCGAGCACGGAAACGCGGTAGGGCATCGTATTTCGTGCCAACGAACGGCGGGCTATCGCCCGGCATCTGGAAGCGGACTCGCAAGGGCGATTTGTCCAAGGTCGCGCATTTTGTGGATCACGCGCCGCGATACACGCCGCTGCTGAATTTCGAGGGCGTGATCTCGCGGATTTATACAGAGCGTTTGGAAATCAATCTGCGTCGCGCCTTTGAACGCGCGATGAAGAACCCGCGCTGACCCGCATCCCCCCCGGTTTGGGTCCTTCCCGCCGAAACCCTGCACGCGGGTAATTCGCGCCCCGGTTCGGGTGGGGGCTGGGTGATCCGGTGGGGTGTGAATAGGGGTTGTGATTGGGCAATGGCTGAAACCGAAACCCCGGCGCTGTTGCCGGTCGACGTCGCTGACGATCTGCGCGCCATGCTGGCTGCATTCCCTCTGCCCGAGGGTGTCGCCGACGCCGACATGAACCAGGAAGAGATTGCGCAGGCGATCAGCAAGACGGTCAACACGGTCGCGAAGTGGACGCGCGCCGGAATGCCGGTTGTGCAAGAGGGCGGGCAGGGCCGTTCTTATGTCTACCGGCTGTCGCATTGCTGGGCGTGGGTCAACGATCGCGAGGCCCGAGAAAAGGCAGCTTCGGCGCATAACGCCGCGCAGGTCACGGCGTTGCAGGCGCATTTCCTGGGCGTCGACGTCGCGCAACCCGAGGCGACGCTGACGCCAAAGGAACGCAAGGAAATGGCGATGGCCTCGGTTGCCTGGGATCAGGCGGCACGGCTCAAGCGGTCACTGGTGCCGCTCGATGAGGTGATCGACCTGTGCGACGCGCTGCTGACGATCGTGCGCGAGGGGCTGGACGGTCTGTCTGATCGTTTGGAGCGCGAGCTTGGCCTGACGCCGTCGCAGGCCGGTGCCGTGCAACGGGCCTCGGCGGATGCGATCAACGCCATGCGGGTGCGGATCGAGGACGCCGAGCTGGCCGAGCGCGACGGCGGCGACGGGTTCGTGTGATGGGCGACCCTCGCGTGATCAGGGAAGCGGCGCGATTGGAGACGATCAAGCCGCTGCCGCCCTATGCCAGCGCGCGCGCCGCCCTGCGCCGGGCCTTGCCCGCGTTGACGCCGCCCGAGCTGATCTCGGTCACGGATGCCGCCGAGAAGTATATGCGGGTTTATACCGGCGGGCAGTGGCAACCGTACCGGCGCGCCGACGCGCCCTACATGGTCGAGCCGCAGGACACGACCGTGTCGCGGGACTATGCGGCGACGGTGTTTTGCGGGCCGTCGCAGTCGGGCAAGACGCTGATGCTGCAAGCGGCGTCGGTTCACGCGGTTTGTTCGCAGCCGTCGCGGGTGGCGCTGTTTCAGATGACCCGCGAAGCAGCGGCGGAATTCGAGCGCAACAAATGGTCGCCGATGGTGCGCAACTCGCCCGACGTCGCCAAGCGCCGGGACGCGGGCAGGGGCGCTGATAACCAGTATTCAAAGCGGTTTATCGGCGGCACCGAGTTGACCTTTGACTGGCCGACCGCGACCAAACTTGCCAGCTTCACCGGGCGGCTGGTGATGGGCACCGACTTTGACCGCTGGGCGGACTCGATCGACGGCGAGGGGTCGGGCTATGTGATGATGCGGGCGCGCACCCGCACGCTGCGCTCGCGCGGCTCGGTGGTGATCGAGTCGTCGCCGGGTCGGGCGATCACGGATGAATCGTGGCGCGCCAAGACGCCGCACGATGCGCCGCCGGTCGCGGGTGGCGTTCTGAGCCTCTATCCGGCGGGCACGCGGGGGCGGTGGTACTGGCCTTGCCCTGAGTGCGGGGCGTTCTTTGAGCCGACCTTTGCGCGGCTGCGGTGGGCTGAAAGCAACGATCCGGCGGAATGCGGGGCCACGGCGCAGATGATCTGCCCGCATTGCCGCGAGGGTTTCGGGCATGAGCTTAAGGGCGAGTTGAACACGGCGGGCCGCTGGCTGCATGAGGCCGCGAACGGGCGCGATCTGGTGCGCCTCGGCGATCCCGCGATCCGCCGCACCGACATGGCGTCGTACTGGCTGGACGGCGCGGCGGCGAGCTTTGCGACCTGGGCAGAAATTGTCGGGTTGTGGGTCACGGCGGTTGCTGCCTTCGATCGCACCGGGGATGAGGAACAACTTAAAACAGTGACCAACACCGCGATTGGTCGCCCGTATCTGCCGCGCCATGCCGGGGCGGATGGCGAGTTGTCGGTGCAGGCGCTGCGCGACAAGGCGGCGGGCAATTCGACTCCGCAGGGAACCGCGCCCAGCTGGACCGCCTATCTGACGGTCTCGGTTGACGTGCAGGGCGGGCGATTTGTTGTCGGTGTCACGGCTTGGGGGCTGGACGGTCGGCACCAGCCGATCGACCGTTTCGACCTGGTCAATCCGCCCGAGGGCGCGCCGGGTGGCGCGTCGCGCGGGATCAGGCCCTTTGATATCGCCGAGGATTGGGCGGTGCTGGACGGGCTGGCAATGCGCAGCTGGCCGGTCGACGGCGCGCATTGGGTTTTGCGCCCGGTGGCGCTGGCCGTCGACATGCACGGCGGCGGGTCGACCACCGAACACGCTTACCGCTTCTATCGCGGGCGGCGCAAAGAGGGGCAGGGCAAGCTCTGGTTTCTGACACGGGGCGAGGGGGGCGAGCATCGCGACCGCGTCTGGCTTCGCGCGCCCGAGCGCTCGGCGAACAAGCGCCGCCGCGCGGCGTCTGACGTCGAAATCCTGCACATGGCGACGGATCGGCTGAAAGACGCGGTCGCGTCGTCGCTGCGTCTGACCGAGCCGGGCCGCAACTGGTGCGGCCTGCCGGAATGGTTCGGCGAGGCCGAGACGGCGGAATTCACGGCAGAGCGCCGGGGGCCGAAAGGCTGGGTCAAAAAGCCGGGCATGCAGCGCAACGAAAGCCTGGACCATTTGGTGCAGGCCCGTGCGCTGCATATCCAGATCAAGGGCGAGACGATCACCGAGGCCGCGCCGCCGTTCTGGGCGCGGCTGGACGCGGATAACCCGTTTGCCGATTGGGTCGGGCCGCGCGCCGCTGTCGAGGCCCCAAAGCCGACCCCCGCCGCGCTGCCGCGCGCCGGGTGGATCGCACCGAGAAAAGGAAAATGGTTGTGAGTTGGACGCAGGAAGACGTCGACGCGCTCAAGGGCGCGATCGGCAAAGGTGCGGCGTCGGTGAAGATCGGCGACGAAATGGTGACGTTTCGGACCTTGTCCGAAATGCGCCAGACGCTCGCGCTGATGGAAGCCGAGGTTGCAGGCCCGGCGCGCCCCTCGGCGCAGATTTACCCCCGGTTTGTGAGACGTCCGCAATGAACGCAATCGACTGGATTGTCGGGCAGGTCTCGCCCGCTGCGGCGGTGAAGCGTGCGCAGGCCCGCGAGGCGATGCGCGTCATGGCGCATTACCGCGCGGGCGATCTGACCCGCCGCTCGGAAAGCCTGCGCGCTGTCAATGGCGACGCCGACGCGGTGGCGATGTACGCCCGGCGCGGCCTGTCGCTGGTGGCGCGCGACGTGATCCGCAATAACCCGATTGCCGCCTCGGCGCTGTCGGTGATCGTCAATAACGTGATCGGAACGGGGATCGAGCCGCGCCTGGTAAGCAAGGACAAGGGCCTTAAGCGCGAATGGGCCGACCTGATCAAGCCGCGCTTTGACACGTTGGCGATCGACGTTGACGGGGTGTCCACTCTGGGCGGGTTGCAGGCGCTCGCGTTCAGCGCGTGCGTGACCGATGGCGAGGCGCTGGTGGTCTGGCCCCTTCCGGGCACGCGCGGGGCCTCGGTGCGCGTGCTTGAGGCCGAGTTTCTGGACGATCGCCTGCAAGGCCCGGTCGGGCGCGGGCGCAACCTGATCTTTGATGGCATCGAATACGATGGTGACCGGGTGGTCGCCTATCACCTGTTCGATGAGCACCCCGGCTCGCCCGTGCTCGGGTCGAACATGCGCGGCCTGACGTCCAGCAGGGTTGACGCGTCGCGGGTTGCACACCTGTTCCGGGTCGATCGGCCCGGCCAGCGGCGCGGCGTCACCTGGTTCGCGGGTGTCCTGGATGACCTGGTGGCGCTGTCTGACAATGACGAGGCGCAGCTGATGCGCCAGAAGATCGCCGCCTGTTTCGCGGCGTTCTGGCGCACCGATGACGGGGATAACGAGGGTATTCCAAATACGCTTGCCCCCGGCCTGATCCAGCGCATCGGCCTCAACGATGAGGTGAGTTTCGCCAATCCGCCCGACGTCACCGGATACGATGATTTCGGGCGCATTCATTTGCGCCGCATCGCGCGCGGTCTTGGCATCACCTACGAGGACATGTCCGGCGATCTGTCGAACGTCAATTTTTCCTCTGCGCGCCTCGGGCGTATCGCCATGGGGCAAAACGTCGAGCGCTGGCAATGGCACATGGCAATCCCGCGCCTGTGTCGACCGATCGGCACCTGGACAATGCTGCAATGGGCTTATGACGCAGGCAACCGCCACAACGCGCAGGCGCTTCAAGAGGCGCGGATTGAATGGACCCCGCCGCCGCCGGTGATTGCCGACCCGAAAGCTGAAACGGCGGTGTCGGTGCAGCGGATCGAGGCGGGTCTTTCCTCGCGCCGGTCGGAGATCCGCAAGTCGGGTTACGACCCCGACGCCATCGACGCCGAGATCGACGCCGATATGAAGCGCCGCGCCAATCTTGCCGCGATCAAAGCGCCTGGCGCGACGCCGCAGGTAGCACCCGGCGACGCCTCCGAAACCGAAAGGAATCTTGATGCCTGATATTTATCTGGAGGGCATGGTCGGCACGCCGCCTTGGCCCGATGAGCCGCATTTTACCGGCGCTGATGTGCGCGCGATGCTGGCGCGTGCCAACGGCGAGCGCGTGACGGTCCTGCTGAACTGCCCCGGTGGCTTGGCGACCGAGGGTTTGGCCGTTTACCACGCGTTGCGCGACTACGCGCCCGGCGTTGACGTGGTGATCGTCGGCGTTGCGGCCAGCGCGGGCAGTCTGATCGCCATGGCGGGCAGCACGATCACCATGCGCGCCGGGGCGGTTCTGATGATCCATGACCCGGCGGTGCCTTTTGTCGACGGGCGCGGGACAGAAGCCGAGCACCGCGAAACCGCCGATGCCCTGGGCCGCATGTCTGGCGGCTATGCAGAAATCTACGCCGCGCGCGCCGGGATCACCGCTCAAGAGGCGCGCGACGTGATGCGCGCGGAAACGTGGTTCACGCCCGCCGAGGCGATCGCCGCAGGCTTTGCCGACATTGCCGAGGATGCCGCCGCGCAAAACGCCGCCGCCTTTTCCTATGCGGCCTATCAGCATGCCCCCCAGCACTTGCTGGCCGGGTCTCGGGCCTCTGGCCCCTCACGGCAGGCCGTCATGGCCTGGATCGGCGGGGCTAATCCCGCAAGCGCTTCACTGAAAGGAATGGGCATGGACCCGGAAGAAATCGACGACGACCTGACCCAAGGGCAGGGCGATGACACCACGACCGGCGGCGAGGGTGACGATACCAAGCCCGGCGGCGAGGGGGATGACACCACGAACGCCGGTGAAGGTGACGACACCACAACCGGCGGAGACGGTGAAGAAGAAGATCCGGCCGCCAGCGATGCGTCGGCGATCTGTCACCTGGTGGAGATGCACGGCGAGTCGGCAGCGGTTGCAGGCGATTTCATCGCGCGTCGCCAAACCTATCGCCAAGTTGTCGCCCACTATCAGCAAAGAGGAAATACCGTGCCGAATCCGACCGGGCCGCGCGCCCGTATCACCCGTGATGAGCGCGACACGCGCCGCGCGGGTATGACCGCCGCGCTGGTTGCGCAATTCGCTCGCAATGATCCGACCGACACGCGGGCCCGCCCGTTCATGTCCATGTCGCTTGCGGAAATGGCGGCGACCGCCTCGGGCTACCGTGGGTCGCTGCGCACCGCCGACGACCGGCTGCGCGTGTTCATGGACATGCACACGACGTCGGATTTTCCGCTGTCGCTGTCCAATGCGCTGAATAAGGCGCTGGCCGATCGCTACCGCGAGCAAGTGCCGATTTACCGCCAGATTGCGCGCGAGAAATCCTTCAAGGATTTCCGGGCGCATTCGATCATTCGCCCCGGTGACTTCCCGATGATGCGCCCGCTGGGCGAAGGCGGTGAAATCAAGTCGGGCACCATTGGCGAGTCGGCAGAAACCGTCGCGCTGGGGTCGTATGGCATCCGCTTTGACGTGACGCGGCAAACCCTGATCAATGACGATATCGGCGCCATTGCCGATGCGATCGCCGATCAGGGCCGCATGGTGGCCCGGTTCGAGGAAGCGACGTTCTTTGCGGCCTGTTTCGGCAACGCCGGGGCCGGGCCGAACCTGTCCGACGGCAACGCAGTTTTCAACGCGGCCGACGGCACCAAGGCCGGGGCGAATGCGGCGATCAGCATCGCCACGCTGGCGGCGGGCCGCGCCGCGATCCGCAAGCACACGTCGATCGGCGGCGCAAAGCTGAACCTGTCGCCGAAAATCCTGCTGGTTTCACCGGACAAGGAAACGGTCGCCGAGCAGGTCGTCGCACCGCTGACGCCTGCCGATGCTGACAAGGCCAACCCGTTCTCGGGCAAGCTTGAGGTCATGTCGACCGCCGAACTGACCGGGAACGGCTGGTATCTGCTGGCGAACCCTGCGGACGCTGCGCTCTTTGTGTTCGGCTTCCTTGAGGGATCCAGCGCGCCGCGCATGCGCCAAGAAGATGTGTTCGGGCGCGCGGGCATGTCCTGGACGCTGGAGCACGATTTCGGCGCGGGCGCTGCCGGTCGGGTCGGCGGCTGGTTCAACGGCGGCGCGTGATCTGACCTGCACGTGATCTGAACCCAAACGGGGCGGCAGCAGTGCCGCCCCTTTGCATTTCGGGCGGTGGTGCCCTGTCGAGAAAGGCTGAAAAATGAAAAATTACATTCAACCGGGCGAGGTCGTCGGCGTCCTCGCCCCGCGTGACGTGAAGTCGGGCGAGGGCGTGCTGATCGGCTCGCTGCTGGGTATCGCGCTGACTGACGCCCTGACCGGCGCGCAGGTCGAGATCCAGCGCCGGGGTGTGTTTACCCATGCCAAGACGTCGGCGCAGGCGTGGACCGTCGGCGCAAAGCTGTATTGGGACAACACGAATTTCGTGTTTACCACCACGGCCAGCGGCAACACGCTCGCGGGCACGGCGGCGGAAATCGCCGCCAACCCTTCGGCACTTGGCGTCGTTCTGCTGGACGGTGCCGTGCGGTGACATCGCTGTTTGACGGTATGTCCGGGATCGCCGCTGCCGTTCTCGGCAGTGGCGTGCCCTACACCCCGCAGGGCGGCTCGGCGCGCGTGGTTAAGTCCATTCTGCGCCGCACGCCCGTGCGCGCGATCGGTCCCGACGGGGTCGACGTGCTGATCACCGCGCCGACCTGGCGCGTGCGGCGTGATCTGGTGCCCGAGCTGGCGCGCGATGATCGGGTTTCGGACGCGGACGGCACTTTGCGTGTCTTGAATATCTGGCCGCAAGGCTCACCCGCCGCCGACGCGCACCTGATCTGCGAGCTTGAGGCCGTGCCCGGATGAGTGCCGAGCGCAAGGCCCTGCGCGAGGATCTACGCGTCGCTGTCGCTGCGGTGATGGCGGGCAACCCGACCTGGGCGGGCAAGTCGATCATTTCGGCCTGGACCACCAATCTTTCGCCCGACGCTCTGCCCGTGATCGGCGTTGCAACGCCGACCGAGGAACGCGACGCGGCGGCGCAGGACACTGATTTCCAGACCTTCGTTGCCGTTGTGGTCGTCAAGCGCGCACACAAGGGCGGCGACGGCACCGAGCTTGAAGACACCCTTGACGACGACGCCGAAGCGCTGGTCGGGCCGATCGAGGCCGGGGTGCAAGCACAGGGCCGCGACTTTGCGTTGCGGTCCTCGGCGATCGAGATTTCCGGCGAGGGGTCACCCCGCATCGGGACTCTGACTTTGACCTTTGGCGCGACAACCACGCGCGCCCGCATTCTCCCCCTCTGAAAGGAAACGCTATGCCCGCCCCCGCTTTGTCCATTGCGTCCATGCTTGCGCATGGGTCTGCCTTGCGCGTCGGTCGCGGCGAAACGCCGGACTGGATCATCATCACGGGCCTGCAAAACGTCGAATGGCCCGACCGCATGCCCGCCGACCTTGATGTGACGCACCAGGCGTCACCGGGTGCGACCGAGGAAAACAGGCCGGGTCTCTTGCCTGCCGTCGACTGGACGCAAGAAATGCTGCTGGACGCCGGGTCCGACGGTGACACCGCCCTGACCGAGCTTAACGTCCGCGACGGTGCGACCGGCGACAAGGAACTGCACCTGGTCGAAATCACGGTCGGCACTGGTGTGAACAAGAAGCAGCTGACCTGCATGGGCTATCTGAAAGATTACAAGCCGGTGGGCGCGCTGAAAGGCAACATCGTGATGCGGGCGACCTGGCGCTTGATGGCGACGGTTGCGAACGCAGCATGAGCAGCGCCCCTTTTGAAAAAGTCGCGGTCCCGTTGGCTGACGGGGCCACCCTTTACCTGCGTGCCGACGTCAACGCGCTGTGCGAATTTGAAAGCGTGGTGTCGCGCGCCGGGCTGGACCCGCTGCGCGAGTTGACCGGGATCGAGCAGGGGTTTCACGGCACCTTCTCTGGTCTGCGGGCGCTGATCTGGGCCTGTGCTGTGGTGCATCACCCCAGCCTGACGGTGCAGGCCGTCGGCGACCTGTTGGATCAGAACGGGCAGGCGCTACGCGACGGTCTCGCCGAGGCGCTGAAACGCTCGGCCCCCGAAAAGGCCGAGGGTGACGCCTCGGGAAATCCGCCGCCCCCGTCGGCCTGAGAGTTTGGGCTGACGGGCTTGCGGTCGAGTGGATCGCCGCAGGCTTTGAACCGGGGGCATTCTGGGCACAAACACCGCGCGCGCTGCAACGCGCGCTTAAAGGCGAGGCGCTGGCAAAGCGCCGTCGCCTGGCCGATGCCGCGCTTGCGGCGTGGGTCGGCGCGCATGTCGACGGCGACGGGCTGCGCCGCTTTCTGGACGATCTGGAAGCAACGCCCGGCAAGACATTGCCGCCAGAAGCGCAGGGCCATGCCCTGCAAAGCATGGCGTCAAAGATAGGCTCAATTTCGATGGACGATTACCGGGCGCGCATTCGCGGCCAGAAACGGGGGAACTGATGGCGGGTTATATCGGTCGGCTGCGCGCGTCGCTGGGCTTGGATACGGCGGAGTTTTCGCGGGGCCTGAGTGGCGCGCGGCAAGAGGTAACCGGGTTTCACGCGGGTCTCGCGCGGGGGATTCGCGGGATGACCTCAAGCGTTCTTGGCCTGTCAGCTGTGGGGGCGACGCTCGCGACCTCGGCGATCGCCGTGCGTGGCATCATGCGTGACGTGGCGCAGATCGGCGATGCGGCGCGCAATGCGGGCGTGACACCTGAGGCGTTCCAGGAATGGGGCTATGTGTTCGGCCAGTTTCGTGTCGGCCAAGACGTCGTCGCTGACGGGTTTCGCGAGCTGAACCTGCGCGCTGACGAATTCATTGTGACGGGCGGCGGCTCGGCGGCTGAGGCGTTTACCCGTCTGGGCTTTACCGCCGCCGATCTGTCTGACCGTCTGAAAGACCCCTCGGCGCTGCTGTTGGAAATCATGCGCCGCCTTGAGGGCGTGGATAATGCGAGCCGCATTCGGATCGGCGACGAAATTTTCGGCGGCACGGCGGGTGAGCGCTTTGTCAGCGTTGTCGCGCAAGGCGCGGATCGGCTGGGCGACATGGTGCAACAGGCGCGCGATCTTGGCTTGGTGATTGATAGCGATCTGATCGACCGGGCGTCGATCCTGGAGGAGAAATTCACTCAACTGACCGCCCGCGCGACGGCGCTTCTCCAGACTGCGGCGGTTAACGTTTTTGCGGGCGGCATTGAGACCGCAACCGGCGCGCTTGAGACTATGTTCGGCTCATTGGAGCGTGCGCGCGCGATCCTTGGCGATGGGGTCTTTGATGCCTTGACCGCTCAACGTGGTGCGCTTGAAAGCCTCGATGGGACGCGCGAAAGACTGACGGCAATCGCGATCGCGTCAGCCGAGGTAGAAAACGCGCTGACCGACGCCCGCCCTGAACTCGACTATTTCGTCATGGCTCTGAGGCAGGCCGGTGAAATTGGCGCAGAGGAAGTGCTGCGCAGACTGGTTACCGAAACCGATGCTCTGCAAGTGAGCCTCGCGGAAGGTACGATCAGCGGGGCAGAGTTCCGGGCCGAGGCCGAACGGCTTGCCGAACGGATCAGCAGTGTGATCAGCCAGTTTGCGGACATGGACGGCGTCAATCTCGACGGTGTCACAGGGCGCGTAAACACGCTTACTGAAGCCCTTGCCCGTGCCGCCACCGTCGCCGCCGAAACAATGGCGGCGCTGCCTGGTGGTGGTTTGCCGATGAATACCGGCGCGCCGCTTGACCCAAACGGGCCACTTCTTCCCGGCGATGCCGACATGCAGTCATCGCCCCGCCCGCGTCCCGCACCGCGCAACATCGACTTTGATTTGCCGCCGGTTCAATCCGGCAGCGGCAGCGGCGACAGCGAAACCGGCTATGCGGGCACGGTGGCCGATATTCGCGAGCGCACCGAGGCGCTGCTGGCCGAGGCGGCATCGCTGGCGCAGGTCGCGGCCTCGGGCATCCAGTATGCAGACGCGATCGAGTATGCGCGCGAGCGCGCCCGGTTGCTGACCGCTGCGCAAGCCGAGGGGCGGGCAATCACGCCCGAACTGACCGCCGAGATCGACGCGATGGCGGCGGCCTATGTCACGGCGGGCGACAATGCCGAACAGGCCGCAGAGCGCATGCGGCGCGTGCAGGAAGCGGGCGAGCGCGGCATCGGGGCTGTCACTGACATTTTCATGGCAATGGCGCAGGGCGGCGAGCAGGGGCGGCGGGCCGTTGTCAGCCTGATCCTTGAACTGGCCCGCATGCAGGCGATGCGCGGGTTTCAATCCCTCGCGTCGGGCGGGGGCGGCGGCAGTATCTTCTCGATCATCGGGGGCCTGCTTGGGAAAAACGCGCGCGGCACCAAAAGTTGGCGCGGTGGCCCGTCGATCGTCGGCGAGGAAGGCCCCGAGATCCTGAATTTGCCGGTCGGTGCTGCAATCACGCCCGCGCTTGAGACCGCATCGCTGTTGCGCTCGGCGGGGGCGGCCCCGTCGATCGTCTACAACATCGACGCGCGCGGGGCGCAGCGCGGCGTCGCCGAGGAAATCGCGGCGCAACTGGATGCGCGCACCCCGGCGCTTGTTCAGCAGGCCATGCTCGCGACCAAATCGGCGCAGATGCGGGGGTATTGATGGTCGATTTCCCCGTCAATTGCAGCGCCAAGACCGAGCGCTTTTTGCAAAGCGCCGTGGTCGCGACGCAGAGCCCGTTTTCCTATGCCGGGCAGGTGCAGGATTGGGGCGGCGAGCGGTGGGCTTACACGATTGGCGTCAAGGCGCGCGGTCGCCTTTTTGAAGCCTTCGCAAGCCAGACGCTGAACAAGCGCCGCCCGTTCATCTTTCGCGATCCGACGATCGCCAATGCCGCGCATTCAACGATCACGGTCAACGGTGCAGGGCAATCGGGCAATAGCCTGATCACGGCAGGATGGACGGTCGTCGGTTTGGTGGCAGGGGATTTCTTCAGCCTGGGCACGGGCGACCAAACCCGGCTCTATCAGCTGACCGCCGACGTGGTGCCGTCCAGCGGGGCCGCAACCCTCGACTTCGTGCCTGCGCTGCGCACCGCGCCCGAGCATGGCGCGATTGTCGAAGTCGCCGCGCCTGCGGTTCGTTTGCGGGCGGTGTCGCCCGTGATTACCGGCGTGGAATTCGGCTTGCTGCGCTTCACTGTCGAGGCGGTCGAGGCGCTATGAGCCGGGACATGACGGCGGCGGCAATCGCCGCAATCGCCCGCAGTGAGACGCCGCGCCTGGCGCTGTTCGTGGAAGGGCAGTTTGAAAGCGGCGCGTTGCGGCTGTGGTCTGGCCTCGGCCCGATCAGCTGGGGCGGGCACGAATGGACGGGCGCGGGGCAGTTGCTCGCGGTGTCACCGATCGAGGAATCCAACGGCGTTGTCGCGCAGGGCCTGACCGTGGCGCTGTCGGGCGTGCCGCTGGATCTGGTGCAGATCGCGATTGATGAAGCGCGACAAGGCGACAGCGGCAACGTCTGGCTGGGCATGTTCGAGGAAACCGGCGCGCTGATTGCCGACCCGGTGTTCCTGTTCGGCGGCTTGCTGGACGTGCCGCAGATTGATGAGGGCGACGACAGTTGCACCATTTCGATCAGCTATGAGAACCAGCTGATCGACCTCCAGCGCCCGCGCGTGCGCCGCTACACGCATGAAGATCAGCAGGTCAAACACCCCGGCGATCTGGGGTTCGAGTTTGTCACCACCATTCAGAATCAGGAAGACACATGGGGCGAGTGACCCGGATTGCCGGATGGGAAACCATCCTGGCCGAGCAGATCGAGGCTGCGCGCCTGCGACCGTTTCAGTGGGGCGTGCATGATTGCGCCACCTGGGCGGCAGATGTGCGCGCGGCCCTGACTGGCACCGAGAGCGCCGCCCAAGCATGGCGCGGGCGCTACAAGACCGAGATCGGCGCGGCGCGCGCCCTGCGCCGGTTGGGGTGGCCGGATCTGGCAACCGGGGCCGAGGCCGCTTTGGGCGCGCCTATCCCGGTGCTGATGGCGCAGCGCGGTGACGTGGTGATGGATGGGCAGACCTTTGGCGTGTGCGTCGGCGCGTCAGCAGCCTTTGTCGGCGAGACCGGGCTGATCTATGCCCGTCTCGGCCAGTGCTCTGCCGCGTGGAGGGTGTGAGCCATGGCTGTCGCGGTTGCGATCATCGGAAAGATTGCCACGCTCGGCGTTGCGGGCGCGTTCGGCCTGACCGGGTTCGTCGCAACGATCGCCAATTTTGGCGCGTCGCTACTGCTGTCCGCCGCCGGGCAGGCTTATGCGCAGCGCGGGCAGGCGAACAACTCGCGCACAGTCTCGATCACGCAACCGATTGCACCGCGCGAGATTGTCTATGGCCGCGTGCGCAAGGGCGGCACCATCGTGTTCAAGGGATCGAGCGCCGAGGGCAACCGGTTCGGCGAGCAGCTGTATCACCTGGTGATCGTCCTCGCGGCGCATGAAGTCGCGGGGATCGATGAGATCTATCTCAACAATGAGCTGGCGTTTAACGCCGAGGGCATTCCGCAGGGCCGCTACTATGACCGTGCGGCTGTCGAGAAGCGGCTGGGCACGGACGATCAGACCGCGTTCATTGCGCCCGGCTGGACGGAGAAGTGGACGGCGGATCACCGGCTTGCCGGGTGCGCTGCCATCGCGATCCGGTTCTTTTACGATACCGACACTTATCCGCAGGGTGTGCCCAAGGTCACCGCCATTGTGCGCGGCAAGAATGACATTCTGGACCCGCGCACCGGCGAGCGGGGCTACACCACCAACGCCGCCCTGTGCCTTGCCGACTACATGGCGAATGAAGAGTTTGGCCTCGGCGCAGGCATCGGCGATCCGCAGGGCATCGACGGCGATTATCTGGTCGGCGAGGCGAACATTTGCGACGAAGAGATCGCGCTGGCCGACGGCGGCACCGAGCCGCGCTACACGATCAACGGCGTGGTCGACACCAGCGCGACGCCCCAGGCGATCATTCAGGCGATGGAGACGGCGATTGCGGGTCAGGTTGTGCGCTCGGGCGGCGTCTGGCGCATCCTGTCTGGGGCTTACCGCACGCCCGAGCATAGCTTGTCCGACGATGATGCAGCGGGGCCGCTCAAGCTGGTGACGCGGCTGTCGCGGGCCAGCAGCTTCAACGCGGTGCGCGGCACGTTCATCTCGCCCGAGAATGATTGGCAGCCGGATGACTTCCCCGTCTATGCGTCGGACGTGTATCTGGCCGAGGATAACGGGCGGCGCGCGTGGCGCGATATCACGCTGCCGTTCACGATTTCCTCAAGCGCGGCCCAGCGGATTGCCAAGATCGAGCTGGAAATGTCCCGCCGCCAACTCAGTGTCGAGTGGCCGGCGCACCTGACGCATTTGCGCGTGCGCCCCGGCGATACCGTGTCGCTGACCCGCGCCCGCTGGGGGGCCAATGCCAAGCCCTTCGCCACGACCGGGCTGACCCTGCAACCTGTCGCCGACGGCATCGGGCTTATGCCGGTGCTGCGCCTGTCTGAGACCTCGCCGCTGGTCTATTCCTGGGACGCGACCGAGGAACAGATCTACGCGGCTGCGCCCCGCACCACGCTGCCGAGCGCCTTTGATGTGGCCGCGCCGGGTATCACCAATGTTGTCGAAACGCTCTATGCCACGCGCGCAGGCGACGGGGTCAAGGCGCGCGCAACGATCACCTGGTCGCCGTCCAGCCATAACGGCATCCTGCGCTATGAGTTGGAAGGCAGTCTCGCGGGCGGCGACTGGGTCCGGCTGACCGACACGGCGAGCACAACCGCCGTGATCGAGGATATCACGCCGGGGCCGTGGGCGTTCCGCGTGGCGGCGATTTCCAAGCTCGGTGTTCGCTCGCCCTGGGCGATCTATGAGCAAGAGATCCACGGCCTGTTGCAACCGCCGCAAGCCTTGCAGGACGTGTCGATCCAGTCGGCGGGGGGGCTTGCTGTCCTCAAGTGGCGCGTGCCCGTCGATCTGGACGTGCTGATCGGGGGGCGCGTCGTCATCCGCCATTCGTCCAGCGCGTCGCCGCAATGGACAAACTCGGTGCTGGTCGATGAGGTGACCGGAAACACCACGATTGCCGTGGTGCCGCTGCTGCCGGGCACTTATCTGGTGCGCGCGATCGACAGCACGGGCATTCCCGGCCCGGTCAGTCAGGTCGAGACCGACGCGGCGCAGGCGGTGGCGTTCTCGACCGCCGGGCTGTTGCAGGCCGATAGCGCGTTCTCGGGGACGCATGACGGCACCGCTGTTGATGCGGGCGAATTGACGCTCGCGGGCACGACGCTGTTTGACGATATCCCCGGCTTTATCGACGACGTGCAAAGCTGGGATCTGCCCTTCGGGATCACTCTGTCGGGGATCTATACCTTTGCCACGACGCTCGACCTTGGGGCTGCAAAGACGGTGCGGGCGCGCGCCGTGGTCACCATGGAATCGATCGCGCTCAACGATATCTTCGACAGCCGCACCGGCCCGATCGACGGCTGGGGCGATTTCGACGGCACCGAGAATGCCGAGTGCGACGCCGAGGTGCAGCTGCGCACCACGCCGGACGATCCGTCCGGCTCGCCCAGCTGGTCGGCGTGGCGGCGGATCAATGCCACCGAAATCACCGCGCGCGGCGTTCAGGCGCGCGCGCTTCTGTCCACCAAAACTATCGACTACGCGCCGATCGTCACGGTCCTGCGCGTCACTTTTGATGAGGTAGCATGACACAGGTTCCCAGTCTCTCGGTCGAGAACGACCTTGCGCAGCAGGTCCGCCAGAACATCAACGCGCTGGTTGGGGCGGTCAATTCGCACCATAGCGGGGCCTCGGCCCCGACGGCCTTTGTGCCGTGGCAATTCTGGGCCGATACGTCCAGCGGCACCTTGAAGATCCGCAACCCGGCAAACACCGCCTGGGTGCATCCGCTGTCGTTGTTTGGCGCGGCGACGACCGCCCTTGCCATGGGGGGCAACAAGGTCACGGGGCTGGCCGCAGGCACCGACCCGGCTGACGCCGTGACCCTCGCGCAGCTTCAGGGCTATCTGACGCTGACAAGCGCGTCGCAGGCGGTCTGGAATGCGGGCGTGAGCACGACAGAAACGGTGATCAGCCCGGCAAAGCTCGTGGCGCTGCTCAACAGCAGGAAATGGTACGATGTGACCGCCAGCCGTGCGGCCGTGACCATCTACACCAACAGCACGCCCCTGCCGATTCTGGTCACGATCACTGCGGACGCCCTCACGATCAGCTGCTTTTTCCAAGTCTCGCACGACGGAGGCACAACTTGGGTCAGTGTCTGCCACTTTGTCGAGGCCGGTGGCTTCTACTCCTCGGCCACGGCAGAAGTCCCGGCGGGCGCAAAGTACCGCATCAATGTCGGCGCTAGTCTGGTGTTCTGGTCCGAGTACCGGGTGACCGCGCCATGATCGCGCCAGCCAGCCCTCGCAACTTCCTTGCGCGCGCCGCCGCCCCCAAACCCTGAGGCACCCCATGACTTGCACAGTTACAGGCACGCTGGTTGACCCCAGCGGGATCGCGCTTGCGGGCGCACCTTACCGGCTCTCGCGCGCGGGCGGGATCGTCGGCAGCGGTAGCGCCACGATCATTCCCAAGATCGTCACCGGTCATTCCGGGGCCAGCGGCGAGTTCAGCGCCGTGCTCTATACAGGCAAGTACGCGCTGACGGTCTGGCCCGCGACCGGCGAGACCTACGCGGTGCTGATCGCGGTTCCGCCCGAGGCCACGGCAACGCTGGCGGATCTGATGGATCAGGCGCAACCGGTCTCGCCGATCCTCGCGCAGGTGCTTGAGGCGCTGGCGCTAGCCGAGGATTGGGCGGAGAAGCCGGAAGACGCAACGGTAAAGCCCGGCAAGTTCTCGGCGCTGCACCATGCGGCGAAAGCTCTGGGGTTCCGCGATGAGGCAGCGGCGGCAGCGGCGATCGCAGTCGCGATTGTCGGCTCGGGCAATGGTCTGTTTCCGAATGGCACGGTGGCTGCGCCCGCGCTGTCGTTTGCTGCTGACCCTGACACGGGGATGTTTCGGCAGGGGGCAAACGTCCTCGGGTTCGCCACGGGTGGCTCGCTGCGCCTGCGGCTCATGGCCAGTGGCGCTGAGATCACCGGCCTGCTGAGCGGCACCGCGGTTCAATCGGGCGCGATCGACGCAACCGCAGGGCGGCTGTTGCCGGTCGGTGCCTTTGGCCTGGGCGCGTCGCACGGTCCCTTGGCGGATCTTAACAGCGTTCGGCGGGCTGGTTTCTATTACGCCTATTCCGATGCGATCAGCGCGCCTGAGGCGGGGTCAGCGAACTGGTCCGTGCTCGATCTGGGCGGTTTCAACCAGAACAACGGCGTGCAGATTGCCGCCAGACAAAACGCGCTGAACACGTCGCCGCTCTATGTCGCGCGCTATGCGGGCGGTGCCTTGGGGGCCTGGTACAAGCTGCACCACACCGGCTCGATGATCGGGCAAGTGTCACAGGCTGGCGGCGTGCCGACCGGCGCTGTGATCGAGCGCGGCAGCAATGCCAACGGCAGCTATGTGCGCTTTGCCGATGGCACGCAGTATTGCTGGCATAGCCTCAACCTTGGCAGTCCGGTCGCGAATGGCGCAGGCACCCGCGCCTTACCCTACTACTCAGGGCCGCAAGACTGGACGCTGCCTGCGGCCTTCGTCGCCCCGCCGAAATTCTTCCCCTTCGCGGGCCAAGGCGCGCCGGTGCAGATCGCGGATCGGTTCTTCGCCGTCTCCAATTCTGCGGCCTCGGCGACGGGCATCACCTATATCCGCGCCTCGCGTCTCAGCAGTGGCACGGATGCAACCGACGTGACGGTCGACGTCTTCGCCGTCGGTCGCTGGTTCTGAGGACAAACCCATGCACATCACCCTGTCTCCCTGCCGGGGCTTGCCCGGCGCACCCGAAACCACCCTCTCCGTCGCGGGCGACGTCCTGAGCGTCGACGGTGCTGCGTTCGATCTGTCGGGCGTGCCCGAGGGCGGGATCGCGACACCCGAGGGCAAGCATCCCTTTGTCGGCACGATCACCCGTGAGGGCGGCGAGATTCGCTGCACAGTGCGCGTGATCCTGGGCGACACCGCCGCGCCCGATCAGCCCGACAGCCCTTGGACCGTCACCGCGTCCTCGGGCGCGATCAGCCTTCCCGCCACACGGATCGAGGAACCCGCCGAATGAGCTTCACCCTGACGATCGAAACCCCCGAGGCCCGCGCCGCCGAGACGCTGGCAACGCTGCAAGCGCAGATCACCGCCGCGATCGACGCGCTGGTCGAGGCGCAGGCGCGGGCGCTTGGCTACAACTCGGCCGCCGCCTGCGCCGGGTATCGCGACTCAACGGTCCCGGCCTGGTCAGCCGAGGCGCAAAGCTTCATCGCCTGGCGCGATGCGGTCTGGATCGAGGCATATGCCCAGCAGGCCGCGCATGCGCAGGCAGGGACGCTGCCGACCGCCGACGACGTTCTGGCCGCGTTGCCGGTTTGGAGAGACTGAGCCAAGCCGCAGCTGGGAAGCTTGGCCAGTGGCCCGACGCCTAAGCCCGCGAATCATCGATGATATCGGTGCAGGCCATGAAAGTTTCGCAACGCTGAGTATCGCCACCGAGCCAGGTTGGCGAACACAGACCCGGCGGCTGACCACCCCGTCAACGAAGGGCGACGGCGTAGCTGTCCACAACTTGAACGGTACTCGGACGATTCTACAAGGCGCGGTGGCACCTGCCGCAGGCGTACCAGCAAGAAGCCGCGCACGCGGGGGCAGGGACGCTTCCAACGGCTGACGATGGTCTGGCGACGCTGCCGGTTTGGGGCACCTGAACCAATGCCGCTAGGCTGTGGTTTAGACTGCTGCCTGACGGCCTGCTGTATCCCCAGGGTCATCTCTGACGTGGCCAAAGGCCAAGAGGATTTTGCGGGAGTGGCAGGTGCCACCGAACCAGGTTGGCAATCAAGGCTCGGTGGCTGCGCCCGCCCCCCTGAAGTGGGCGAGACACCGTGTGGTCGTCAAAAAATCTGACAATATTTGGGCAGTTTGCGGGCTTTTTTTTACCTGCCGCAGTCGCTTCCGCTGATCTCGCGCCTTCGGGCGTAATCCTCGCAAATTGCAACGAAATTCCCAAAATGAGAGGCCCGCATGGATTGGAACCTGTGGCAACAGATCTTCAATGAACGGGGTGCGCTGCTCACGTTCTTCGGCGCGCTCGGCGGTGCTGTTCGGTCGGCAGCGCTCAAGACAACCTGGCGCGAAGGTCTGCGCGTCGTCTTCATGGGCGGTTCAACAGCGTTTGGCGTCGGCGTGCTTGCGCCCTTCATCCTGCGCCCGTGGATCGGCGATTTGCCAGATGACGTCGCGGGTGCCCTCGGCACGCTCTGCGCGGCTTCCTTTCTGGTTGGCCTGATGGCCGTGACCCTGATCGAGCGGCTGATCGACGGCAAGTCGATCGCGCCGCAGCAGGGGGGCGACGATGCCTGACCCGGTCCTGCGCCGCCCAAAGCGATCTCCCTGCGACGACTTCTGGCACACCATACGGGTCGGCATTCCGATCTTTGTTGTGCTGCTGGTTGCCTTGCCCGTCATGTTCAAAATGTTCGGATGAAGGCGCACGGGCAAGATCTTCGACCTGCCCGCGCAGGGCTGATCCTGCGCATTCCCTGAAAGGAAAGACCATGATCTATCAAGGCCGCGCCCGGCATCCGGTGCGCGAAGTCATCGTGCATTGTTCGGCAACCCGCCCGAGCTGGTTTCACAATCGCCCGCTGGCCGACAAGGTCGCCGAGATCCGGCGCTGGCATGTGCAGGATCGCGGCTGGCGCGACATTGGCTATCACTGGATCATCGACCGCGACGGCGCGGTGATGGCTGGCCGGAGTGAGACCGAAATCGGCGCGCATGTTGCGGGGCACAATGCGGGCACGATCGGGGTCAGCCTGATCGGTGGGCATGGTTCGGGCGCGCGCGACGCCTTCGCCGACAACTTCACGCCCGCGCAAGACGCGGCCCTGCGCCGCCTGATCGAGGCGATCAAGGGCCGGGTCGGCGGGTCGATGGCCCTGAGCGGGCATAACCAATACGCCTCCAAGGCGTGCCCCGGTTTCAATGTCGCTACATGGTACGCGGGCGGCGCGGCCTGATGCCGTCGCGCCTGGCGATTGGCGCGGCGGCGGGGCTTGGCTTGGCCGTCGCGGCCTATTCCTGGCACCTGATCGACCGCCGCGCCGCCGTGACTGAGGCGCGCACGGGCTACGTGCTGGCCGCTGAGCGCGACGCCGCACTGGCCGAGCTCGACGCCCTGCGCAAGGCGCAACGGGCCGCTGCCGTCGCAGCAGAGGGACTGCGCGGGCGCGTCGCCGAGGCTGAGGCCGAGGCCGAGGCGCGCGCGGCGCAATTGGAGGACTACCGCCTTGAAACGACTGTTGACCCTGCTTGCGTTGTCGGTCCCGATCTGCTGCGCCGCCTGCGCGCAAACTGACGCCGCGCGCCTTGCTGCTGCCGGTCGCTCGATCGGTACGGCCCGCGCCGCCCCGGCTGTGGCCGAGGTGTTTGCAACCCCGCCTGAGGACTGCCGCCGCACCACGCGTGGCGGCGTGCTCGCGGGTGAGCGTCTGGACGTCGCCGTCTTGCGCCTCGATGCCGCCCTGGCGCGCCAGAACGCCCGCACGCTTGCCTGTGCCGATTGGCTGAGTGCCGCCCTTCGCCACCCATAGGCTGCGTTGGCAATCGAGCACCTGAAACACTGTTCACCTTTGGAGAAACACAATGAAAGACAAGGCAATCCATATTTCCCGTCACAACGGATCACCTGGTGAAAATCTGTGGCCGATCACGCCCAGCGACGACGCGGATCTGGCGTTTGTGACGCGCGGTCTTTACGTCGGCGGCGATGGCGATCTGATGGTTATTCCCTGGAACGGGGGCGAGCTGGGCGATCCGGTGCCGATCGTGGGCGTGCTGGCGGGATCGCTCTTGCCGTTCCGGGTGGCGCGCGTGCTGGCAACAGGCACGACGGCGACAAACATCGTGGGGATCGACTGATGCTGTCGCTTGGCCTTGGGCTGGGCCTCACGCAGACGCGGGCAGGGGGCAGTCGCTGGACGCCTGCTGCCATCTTCGGCCCGTCCGACACGGGCGTCTTGTTCGACGCCCGCGACCTGAGGACGCTTTTCCTGACAAGCGCGGGCATCACCAACGTATCCACGCCGGGCCAGCCTAGCGGCTTGGTACTCGACAAGAGCAAGGGGCTGGCACTCGGGCCGGAAGTGCTATCGAACGGCGATTTCTCGAACGACCTGACGGGGTGGCTGGACCCGGACGGGCATTGGTCTGCCGTGGGGGGTGGCGCCTATCACGCCAGCACATCGAATTTCTCAATGCTGCTGGGCGACGTGAGCGCCAGCGCCGGGAAGTATTCACAGCTGGCGTTTAAGGTCTCGGGCTACGGCGGGGCAGCTGGATTGCGAGTGCAGTTCCGGCTTGCGGATCAATCCGTCATCACCAGCCCCTCGCCGTTCAGCGACTACGCGGGCAGCTCGAACCCAGCGATCCGGGCTGACGGCACGTACACTTGGAGAGGCGTTGTTCCAGCGACGGCCAAATACATCTCCTTCGCCCGCGACGTCTTTGGTGGTGGGTCGGCTGAGTTCACCATCGACAGTGTGTCTTTGCGGGATGTCGTCGGCTTTCACGGCGCGCAGCCGACGGCAGGCGCTCGCCCGACATACCAGAGCACCGGCCTTTCCTTCGACGGCAGCGACGACCGGCTGATGACGACGTTCAAGCCGGGTCTGAGTGGCACGATTATGTCGCGGTTCAATGGAGACGCGCCAAACAGGGCCTTACTCGGATGCACCCTCGGGCCGAACGGACATGCGCGGCTGGTTCTGGACTCGTCGGGCAGGTTGGCGGCGGGGGTTGGCTTGCAAAGCGCTAGTGTCCTCTCAGCCGGGCCTGACCTCCGCAACGCATGGCATGCAGGTGCGGTGAGTTGGGACGGCACCACCGTTAAACTCTATCTCGACGGGTCAGAGGTGTACTCCGATGCACAGGTTGGATCGGTAAACACCACCGTTGACATGGCAATCGGCGCCCTCAACTCGGGAGGCACGGCTACCGGCTTCTGGTCCGGCCAAATTTCCGACGCTCTCGTCATCGACCGCGCAGCGACCCCTGCCGAAATTCTCAAACTTCACAACCATTGGAGCGCCTAAAATGGGCCAAGTCCCTTGCATCATCATCGTCCCCGAGGCTCAAGCCGAGAAGCTGTCCATCGTTTTTCAGGCGATGGGCCGAGGGCCGGACAGCTTCACACAGGGCCGAAAGGTCTGCGCGAAAGATCCTGGCGCAACGCCTGAAACCGCGCCGACGCATCGCCTCATGCAGGACATGAGCGCCACGGCAGAGCTGGAAGCCATGTGGCGGCTGATGGCGGCTGGCGATGCCATGCCGCAGGTCAACTGGGGCGAAACGCCGGGCATCACCGAGGGCAGCGCGATCGCTGCCGCGCAGAGCATGAGCGTGTTTTCTGTGGCAGGGCCGATGCAGACCGTGTGGAACGCCGGGGCAATCCTTGACGGGCAGGGCCTCCAGTTTGTACCGGACCCGGAGATTTAGCGGCTGCTGGCACGTTTCGACAGCATAATGGGGGTGCTGGCGCTGAGAGTGGAGGCGAGGTGATCACCTTTGACCAGAGCCTTCCCGTCGCCGCAGGCTTAGGTCGCTGATACTTCGCATGCAGCAGCGCATTTTTTCCGACGCGTGGAGGGGGGTGTTTGGAAATTCCACTCTAGGGAGAATGATCGTGTTAAACTGATGTTTCTAAAGCAGACTCAGGAGGGGTAAGATGAGTGCTCTTAGGGGTCCGGGTACGCTGACGTATGATGACGGCGGTTCGTTTATCGTGCATGTGGACATAAAATTTCCGGAAGGAAAAGGAGACATCACCGCAGCAAAGATGGTGCAGATCGCCGAGCGGCAACGGCCTGGACGTTTGCATTGTGGCCACATTACGGTCTCAGCACTTGTTACTGACGGCCATCCGAATGGGAATGGGCACATCGTCATCTGTGGGAAACCAGTGATCAGTTGATATGACGTGCAAGGCGGATGCTTGGCGGGGCGCGAGCATACCGCCGGTGTTCTTCGACCTAGTCGCCGAGGAATCGCGGATTTCAACGAAGCGCTCGCGCCGTTCGATCACTGGACGGGCGTGCTCGCGGCGCATGGGTCGAAGGGGGTAGGGGATCTGTGAGCACTTCCTTCGCTCAAGTGTTCGCTCTATGTTCCGTCCATGGAAGGATCAATCGTCATCCGCCTGGCCTGCGTTTGTGGGCATTCTGCTACCTTGGAAGCGGAACAGCTTGGCTGTGACGCAGGAAGGTTCATGGCTTTCGACCGGCTGCGGTGTACCGCGTGCGGTCGCCGGGGTCGGCCTGCGAGCGTAACCCGGTCCTGGACCGCTGGTGAAATGCACCCGCCGTATATCGGGAGCTATTCGAGAAGAGTGTGAGAGAAACGCATGATGATAGTTGGGGGAGGCTTTCCGTGACCTCTGGAGCAGATCATGAGAAGGTCGCACGTTTCGACACGACCCGGCGGTGACTAACGGCCCACAGCGGAGTTTCGAGCTATTCGCGCAGAATAACCGCCTACGTGTCTTTGGGGTCGGTGCGACCCGCCCCTCAGCCGTACGCTACCACCCGGCCATTTTGTAAGACCACGCGATACTCTGAATTCCAGAACTGGCTATTCCAGCTGTTAGAGAGCGTGTAAGTTAGAACCTCTTGGTTGCCAGCTGCCTGAACGCTCTGAGGTGTCCCCAAGATGCCGACAACATTCTGCCTGGTCATGCCGAGCGACAAATCATTCATAGACTGAGCACTCTGTCCGCACCCAGCGAGAACCGCGAGCGCGATAAGCGCTGCGCTGGTAAATCTTAGATTCATGGCAATGTTTACTCCCAAAAGCGGCGAACTCTTCGCCGCGCTAGCTATGCATACCGGCGGCCGGGGCTGCAAGCCCTCGGGTGCCGGAGGGAGAAAGCTGCGAAATGTGATGTAAGCCAGCCCTACGGTCTCCCCTCACTCTAGGCTGTGGATGTAGGGAGCTCGCCGGTTCAAAGTGTCAAACAGGCTCGGCTCTCCCCGCCTATTTTTGCGCATGCCACGGTCTACGAATGAAGTTCCTCTATAATGCCGGGAACGAGACGCCAATCGCCTGCGCGTTACGGCCATTCGTGCCGGGCGTAGCGAAGGTCCGGCTTCCGCCCTTCACGATGACGCGACAACTGAGTCACTAACCGCGCCACGGCGGAATAGGGAACTATGTGACGGCTCCTGGCGCTGCATGAAAGCTGGGCGTTTTCGCCCATGCTTCGCCCATGCTTGGAGGTATTTGCAGCGGTTTTTACGGTCCAAAAAGAGAACATGCAAGGTATTTAACATGAACAAATGTCTTGGAACTGTTTTCGGGAGGCAGGGGCCGGAGGTTCGAATCCTCTCACTCCGACCAGTATTTCCCGCAAAATTCCCGCTTTGTTGGCAGCGCGTTTGGGTTCTTTGAACTCAGCGGCTGTGCTGTGTGGAGAAGGCGCACGCCTTGTTGGTCGCCCTCATCAAGCTGATGCGGGCTTGGACGGATCATGGCCGGGATCCCGTATTTGTCCACAAGATCATAGCGGTGGCACCGCTGGTCTGGGTGTTGGCTTGCTGTTCGAAAGCTAACGCCGGAAGGTCAGTCCGATCCTGAAACGTCGCGCACCGGGGCCGAGCGCGGCTGGTGCGGGCGTGAAGGGGGAGGCGTTATGCGCTGCGGTGAGGGTGGCGGCATCCAGCGCCGGGATGCCCGAGCTTTCGACCAGAGTTACGGCCAGCAAGGCTCCGTTCGCTGCCACCTCAAGCCCCAGCACCACCGTGCCGTGCCCGGCTCCTCGTCGCGCGTGACGCTCGATCCGGGCGCGGATCTGAGCGCCCCAGGCGGCCAGTGCGCGCCGATCGCTGCCCGTGCCGCCAGCGTCAGCGGCGCGCGCGTTAGCGCCAGATTGTGCGCCGTCGCCGTCGCCCAGAGCGCGAAGCGCAGGCTGCGCTGACGGCGCTGTCGGGGGCGGCGCTGGCCTTGCGGTGACCGGCTCGGCGAGGCGGCGCGCCGGGGGTCTGGGGGTGCGGTGCGGCGCGAGTTGTCCGAGCGCGTCAAGGTCGGTGTCTTGCTGCGTCAGGAGAGGCGGAGCGAGAGCCGTGGCGGTTCGCGGCGGACTTGGGGATGCAGCCGGGGAAGGGGCGGGAAGGTCAGGTGACGGGGCCTCTGCTTGCGGCGGTTCAGGCAGTGTGGCGACGGGCGGCGCGTCGGCGACGGGGCGCTGCCATTCGGCGACCAGTGCCGCAAGCGTACCGTCTGCGCGGGCGACGGTCGCGCTGTTCGCGCCTTGCGCGCCCGCCGCACCGGCCGCGTCGCCGGAGGGTGCGGGGAACACCAGCAGGTGCAGGCCGACAGCAAGGCCAAGGCAGCCAAGGAAGCGCGCAGTTTCGCTCATGGGCGCAGAACCACCAGTTGCGTCTGTTCGAAACCGGCAGCGTTCAGGCGATTGAGGAGGGCGACAAGGCTGGATCCGGGCAGGGCACTGTCGACATGCAGGCGCAAGGCATTGCCGTCGGGCTCGAGCGCGCTGAACACGTCCTCGCCGCGCGCCTCGCCCAGTGCCAGCGTACCATCGGCGGCGACAAAAAGGCGCAACCCGTCCGGCGGCCTTTCGCCCTCGGCTGACGGAAGCGAGACGGGAAGGGGATCAGCAGGCTCAAGCCGGGCTGAGACGGCGAGAAGGATCAGCAAGAGCACGGCGACATTGATCATCGGCAACAGCGGCTCGCGGATCGGGGCTGGCTGGCGTCGCCGCAGGGTCATGGCGTTGCCATGAGTATGACGCGAAACCTGCTGTCGTGTTGGAGCTGAGATAGCACGGGCGCGAGCTCGGCCACCGTGGCGCCGTCGCGCAGCGCCAGAATCACCGAGGCGTCAGGGCTGGGCATGAGCGGCATAAGGGACGCGATCAGCCTCTCCTGCGCCACCGGGACGCCGTTCAGCCAGAGCGCGCCACCCGTGCCGAGTTCGATCAACCGCGGTGGGCCCTGCCATTGGCCGCTGCCCCCGGCGCTGGCATTCAGCGGCAGGGCATCCGGCTGATCGAGCCGGGCCGAGACCATGAAGAAAACGATGAGCAGAAACACCACGTCGATCATGGCGACCATGCTGGATCGGCGGCGTTGACGGGGCGCGCGCAGCGGGGTCATGGCGCGGCGTGTTTTGTCGTAAAGACCCGGCTCGTCGTGCTTTCCATCGTCTCGGCAAGGCGGTCGAGAATGCCCTCAAACCATGCATGCGCCGCCAGCGCCGGGATGGCCACGATCATCCCGGCGGCGGTGGTCAGCAGGGCTTGCCAGATGCCACCGGCAAGCAGGGCCGGGTCGGCGCGGCTCCCCGCATCGGCCAGAGTTTGAAAGGCGTCGATCATGCCCAGCACTGTGCCCAGCAATCCCAGCAGCGGTGCCAGCGTTCCGATCAGATCCAGAAGCCGCAGGCCGGAACCCAGCCGGGCGAGCGTCTCTTTCGCGATGCGTTCGCAGTCTTCGCGCGCCACGGCGTCGGGCAGGCGAGCCGCCAGCTCAATGCTGGCCCGCACCACGTCCAGCGCTGCGCCCGTGCCGCCAAGTTCGGGACGCTGACCGCGGGCGTAGCTGTCGGCGGCCACCCGCGCCGCGCGGTGAGAGAACGCGCCGTGCCGCCAGAGCGACAGGACCTTCCACAAGATGACTGTCAGTGTGAGCACGGACAGCAATGCCAGAAGCGCCATGACCGGCCCGCCCCGGTGAAGGAGGTCCTGAAGGGTTTCGAACCGTGTCATGCCGCACGATCCGAGAGCGCGAGGGGCACCAGAAACGGGCCTTCCGGTGTGTCGACATATGTCGCCGCCAGCCCGAAGACCGAGGCCATGCGCTCGGGCGTCAGCACGCGGTGGGGTATGTCGTCGGCGACGATCTGGCCCTCCTGCATCAAGACAAGCCGGGTACAAAAGCGCGCGGCCAGTCCAAGATCATGCAAGGATACAAGAATACCGCGCCCGGCGCTGGCCAGCTGTCTCAGCCGCCCCATCAGCGCGATCTGCTGGGCAAGGTCCAGCCCGGCGCCCGGTTCATCGGCCAGAATCAATGGCGTGCGCTGAACCAGAACCCGGGCCAGCAAGACGCGGGCAAGCTCGCCGCCCGAGAGTTCTGTCGCGATTCGATCCGCAAATTCGCCCAGATCCAGCGCGGCCAGCACATCGTCGACCAGGCGGGCGGTGTCGCCGGGCAGGGTGGCGCTGCGCGACCGGTGCGGGAGCAGACCCAGCGCGACGAGATCGCGCACCGGCATCGGCCAGGCCACGGTGCGCGTTTGCGGCAGGAACGCCGCGTGCAGGGCGCGTTGCGACGGGGGCAGGGCGCTCAGCGACGAGCGGCCTTGATGACGGATCAACCCCAGCGCGGCGTGCAGAAGCGTGGTCTTGCCCGCGCCATTCGGGCCGATCAGCCCGACGCATTCGCCGGGCCCGACAGACAGGCTGACCCCGGACAGCGTGGCGCGCCCGCGCCGCGCGACGCTGAGACCCGCAAGGTCGAGAAGCGGCGCCGTCAATGGCCCAGCCTTTCGGGGGTGTCCTCGATCGCTTCGACGCCGCCGTCATGGGCCAGCGCCCAGGCGCGCACCAGTGCCTCGTCCAGCTCCGCGTCCCGCGCAGCCTGGCGCAGACCCACCCGCAACGCGCGGCGCTGCTCGCGCCCGTCAGGAAGGATCAGAACATCCGGGCTGACCCCGGCGCGCAGATGCTGCATCAGTTCCGCCTTGAGCAGAACCAGATCGGCGGGGCCGAACCGCTCATAGAGCCACGCCCAGGCGCGGGCGGCTTCGGGATCATAGGGCTTTTCGCGCCCTTCACCGGTAGTGAAGGGGCCGGCAGGATAGAGCCCGGCGCAGGGCACCAGCCCTGCCGGGATCGCCTGATTGGCCGAATGCGTGCGCCCGGCGCGCAGCAGTTGCGGCAGCACATGGGTGTGCGGCCCGGCGGGCGAGACGCCGCCGGTATCGGGGCCGCCGATCTTCTGGAAGACCTCGACCCGGCCCAGCCGCGTCAGCGCGATGCGATGGGGATGCGCGGCAAGGATCGCGGCCATCGCCGGATTTCCCGGCGTCATCAGCGAGTGCCCGGCCGCGGCGCGCAGCGTTGTGAGCAGGGCAGGATCAGCGGTACGGATACAGAAATCCACCTGCGGCTGTGCCAGACCCATGTCAAAGAGCACGGCGTCACGGTCCTGCGGGCGCAGGGCGGCGCGGTCGGGGCCAAGTTCGGTCAGACCCGCGCGGCGGCTCATCGCTGAAAGGTCGGTCGGCAGGCACAGCATCAGCGCCTGTCCCCAAAGCCCGGCGCGCGGCGAGAGAGTTTCGCAGGCGACCGGTTGCAACTCGGGCGGCAGCGACAGCTGGACGCCGCCGCGGGCCGTCACCCGCATCAGCGGGCCGGTCTGGGCGCGTTCGCCCGGATCGTGGCGGAACTCGGCGATGGCCCCAAAAGAGCCCATCGACCAGCCAGTGGCGGGATCGGCGAGATGGCGGTCGAGCAGGGAAAGGGTTGCAGTCAGGTTCATGACGGACCTCAGGCGTTTTGCGCGAAACGGGTGCGCAGGATGAGCATCAGGAAAAACGGCGCGCCGAGGATGGCCAGCAGCACCCCCAGTTTCAGGTCGCGACCGGGAAGGATCAGGCGCACGGCGATGTCGGCGGCCAGCAGCAGTGCCGCGCCGCCAAGGGCCGAAACAGGCAGCAGACGCGCGGGATTGCCCTGTGTGGCACGGCGCAGGATATGCGGCACCATCAGGCCGATGAAGCCGATGGACCCGGCGACCGCCGTGGACGCGCCGACCACGGCGGCGGTGCCCAGCAGCACCACCACCCGCAGGCGACCAAGGTTCACCCCCATCGATGCCGCCGCGTCTTCGCCCAGCGTCAGGGCTGACAGGGCTTTGGCTTGTGTCAGAAGCAACGCACAGCCCACGACGATAAAGGGAAGGGCAAGGGCCACATGACTCCAGGACCGGTCAGCCAGTGAGCCCATCAACCAGAAAACGATCTCCTGCGCGGCGAAGGGATCGGGCGACAGGTTCAGTACCAGCGCCAGCCCGGCCCCGGACAGGGCCGAAACCCCGATCCCCGCAAGGATCAGTGTCAGCGCGCCGCCCGACGGTCCGGCCAACAGTGCCAGCACCAGAACGGCGGTGAACGCCCCGGCAAGGCCCGAGAGCGGCAGGGCCAGCGCCATTGCCGCCGCCAGCCCGGTTTGCAGCGCCAGAACCGCACCCAGCGCCGCTGCGCCTGAGACGCCCAGCAGTCCCGGCTCGGCCAGCGGGTTGCGCAGATAGCCCTGCATCACCGCGCCCGACAGGCCGAGCCCGGCACCGATGGTCGCGGCCAGCACCGCGCGCGGCAGTCGCAACTCGCGCATCACCAGTGTCAGCGGCCCGCCGTCGCCCCGGATCAGCGCCGCAAGGCTGTCACCGACCGGCACGGCAGCGGGACCGATCAGAATCGAGGCAAGCATCAGCAGGATGACAAGGATCACAAGGGCAGGGGTCAGCAGTCTGTTCATGGCGCCGTCCCGTCGATCAGCCGGGCAATCGCGCCCAGAACGTACGGCGTACCGCAGACCCAGTCCCGGTCATTCGCGGCGACGCCCGCGCCATAGGCGCGGCTGTGGCGCAGGGCCGGATGGTGAAGCAGCGCGCGCGCTTCGGACCAGCCTTCGGGGCTGTGGCCCGGCTGGCCAAGGATCAGCCGGTCGGGATCGGCAATCAGCAGGGATTCGAGGGCAACCATGCCACCCCACGCGAGGCCCAGCTCGTCGGCCAGATTGCGCAGCCCGGCGGCGCGCAGGATGTCACCGGACAGGGTTTGTGACCCGCCGGTCCAGCCCCGCGCGGAATAGAGCACCGCGCGCGGCCCCTCGGCCCCGGCGCGGACCTGCGCGGCATGGGTGGCGAGCAGTGCACGGTCCTGGCGGAAACGGGCGATGGCCGCGCGGGCTTCGGCGTCGCGCCCCAGCGCGGCCCCCATCTGTGCGAGCGAGGCTTCGATGTCATCAAGGCTGTTCTCGGGCTCGAACCGGATGACCGGCACGCCGAGGCGCTGCAGCATCGCGACGGTTGCGACCGTCGAATAGCGCCCGGCCAGCACGAGGTCCGGTTGCAACAGATAGACCTCTTCGGCCAGCCCGTGATTGGCGGGCAGGGCGCGCGCCGCCTCTTGCAGCGGGGCCACGACACCGTCATGCGCAAGATAGCTGACCGAGACCAGCTGCCCCGGTGCCGCCAGCATCAGCGCCAGCTGGTCGGTGCACAGATTCATCGACACCACCCGGCGCGGTGCCTCCGGCGGCTGCGCCCCGGCCGGAACGGCAAGGGCCAGCACCAGCGCCAACGCCTCAGAAACGTGCCTGAAGACCGACATAAGCGGCGCGCCCCCGTCCTGCGTAACCCCAGACATCGACCACATCGGCGTCGAACAGGTTCGACACCCGCCCGACCAGTGTCACGCGCGTGCTCAGGTCATACTGCGCAGCGACATCGACGGTGGTGTAGGCGGGCAGCTCGACCGTGGCATTCGCGCCCCAGAACTGCGTGTCCCAGTTGCCGCGCACATGGCGCAGGTCGGCGCTCAGCCTGCCGCGCCCCTGCGCAAAGCCCCAGGTCGCCCCGAGGGCCAGTTCGTGCTGCGGGCGGCGGATCTCGACGCTGCCATCGGGGTTTTCGGCCTGAAGATAGGTGTAGGCCGCGCGCAGCGACAGCGTGTCCGACACCTGCGTGCGTGCGCTGATCTCTGCCCCGTGGCGCAGGCTGTCGCCGGTCTGGTTGATGTAGGTAAAGCTGCCCGGTCCCGTCGAGACGGCGGTGATCTCGTCGGTCAGAGCCTCGCGGAACACCGTCACATCCAGTGTGCCGCTGTCGCCCAAGGGCATCTCCAGCCCCAGATCGATCGACCGGTTGCGTTCGGGCGCAAGGTTGGGATTGCCGACATAGCCAAAGGCATTGGCGTAAAGCTCGAAATAGCTGGGGTTCACCACCCCGGTGCCCGCCGAGCCATGCAACCGCCAGCCGCCGCCGAAATCATAGGCTGCCGCCAGCGTCCATGTTCTGGCATTCGCAAACACGCTGTTGTCGTCATAGCGTGCCCCGGCCTGCACCGACCAGCCGCCGATCTCGCCGCGATATTCCAGCGCGTAGGAGGTGCTGGTGCGGTCATAGAGCGGGTTCGAGCTGCTCGAATCGCGCTCCCATTCGACCATCGCGTTGAGCAGATGCGCCGAGGTTTCGACCGGCGCGCCGTCCAGCCCGAAGCTCAGCCGGTAATGCGTAGCATCGCTGCGCGTATCCGTGGGGGCTGCGCCGTTGTTGGCCTGACTGTTCTGCGTCGTGGCCAGCGACACCCGGTGCGTCAGCCGACCGCCGAGCGAGGTATAGGTCAACCCCAGACCCGCCGTCATTTCGTCGCGGTCGCTGTACTGGGTGGGATCGTCGACGACATAGCCGTCGGCATCGGTCGCCGCCCAATTGGTTGAGTCAAAGTCATAATGCTCGCGCGAGCGGCGCAAGGTGACATCCAGCACCAGCGTGTCGCTCAGCGCGTAGTCGGCTGACAGGATCGCCGTCGAGCGGCGGATGCCGTCCCGTTCGCCGCCATCGCCGGAATTATCGTAGCCCTGATCGTCGAGATGCGACAACGCCAGCGAAACGCCGCCCCGCGTGCCGCGCCAGCCAAAGAACCCGCTTGCCCGATGCGCCGCGCCGGTCTCGATCTGGATGTCACGGGTCAGGCCGGGTGTGGCACGGCGGGTGACGATGTTGATCACCCCCGCCGAAGCATTCGAGCCATAGACCACCGATTGCGGGCCGCGCAGCACCTCGATGCGCTCGATCATCGCGGTTTCCAGACCGCTGAGGATGTATTCCCCGTCGCCGCCTGCCGCCTCGATCCCGTCGATCAGGATCAGCGTGTGATTGGCCTCGCCGCCACGGATGCGCACTTGGGTAAAGCTGTCACCCGAGCCGTTGACCGCCACCCCGGGCAACGCGCGCAGGGCTTCTTGCACGGTGGTCAGGCCGCGCTCTTCGATCTCGTCGCCGGTAACGACGGTGACGGCGCGGCCAAGATTGGCCTGCTCGATGGGCGTCAGGCCGCCGCTGAGGATCAGCGTGCCAAGATCGTAATACTCTTGCGCCACGGCAGGCTGGGTGGAGAGGCCAAGGGCCAACAGGGAAACGGAAGACAGAATTCGGCGCATGATACCCCCGAACGGATGCGCAGGCGCCATGCAAGGGCGCCGTCAGGACAACAATGTGCGGGGTTTACAAGACCGCCGCGGGTGAACGTCACCGCGACGGCATAGCCGTTGCCCTGGCGCCCTCCGCGCCCGGAACAGGGTGTGTACCGGCAGGTCTCCTGACTCACGGGTCAACGCTTGGTCGGGCCTTCCCGGAGCGTCGCGCTCCAGTGGCATATCCGACCGCACTCACCGCTCACAGTTGCGGGGGCAGCCCCGGAATCGCCCCCTTGTTGGCGGCTCACCGGGTTCCCTTCTTGCGTCCCGCACACAGCTGCGCGGGAACCGGAACACCTTTTGGGTAGCACCCGTCGCGGCGCGGGGTCAAGGGCAGTTCGGGCCCTGCGACACTCTCGCTCGGGCCACCGGGCAGATGCTTTTCCGCCTGCCCGAAAAAAAAGTTTACGCGCGCTGCATCCAAACCGGCCCCGGCGCGAGTCTTGGAAGTACAGCACCGTGGATCGTCCATGGTGCAGGCAACCCAAGGAGCCACCCGATGACCAAGCTGACCACTGCGCTGGCCGCAACCGCCCTCGCCACGACTGCCTCGATTGCCTCGGCCCAATCGGGCATGACCGCCGTTGCCCTGTCGGGCGACAACATGCTGCACATGATCGATGTCAGCACCGCCACCGTGACCGCCTCGATGCCGGTTGAGGGCGTCGACCGCCTGCTGGGCATCGACCTGCGCCCGGCCACCGGCCAGCTGATCGGCGTGACCGCTGATTTCGACGTTGTCGAGATCGACCCCGCCACCGGCGCGGCAACGGTGATTTCCACCATGAACACCCCGCTGCCGATCGAAGACGGCGCGGCTGTCATCGTTGACTTCAACCCGATGGCCGACAAGCTGCGCTTCATGTCGGGCGTCACCAACCATCGCGTTGACGTTGACACTGGTGCAGTAACCGTTGACGGCAGCCTCGCCTATGTCGAGGCCGACATGCACGCGGGCGAAGCCCCGGCGATTGTTGCGGCTGCCTATATCAACTCGTATGGCCGCCCGGAATCGACCGCGATGTATGACATCGACGCCACCATTGTCGCGCTGATCCGTCAGGTCTCGCCCAACGATGGCACGCTGGCCGCTGTCGGTCGTCTGGGCATCGACGGCACCGACGCCTATGCCTTTGACATCGCTACCGACGCCGAAGGCACCAACACCGGCTGGCTGGTTGCGGGCTCGATGCTCTACACCGTGTCGCTGGAAACCGGCGCTGTGGTGGACAACTGGGCGCTGACCGGCGCTGACGGCGTGACCGTGCGCGACATCACCTTCATGACCGCGATGTAAGCGGTTCCCGGCCCGGAGGCGTGAGGATGACGGTGGCCCGAAGCTGCGAGACCAGCCAGCATTTGACAGCCTCCGGGCCAATCACTTACCTTGCCAGTGCAGACGCCGATGTGCCCTGCCGCAAGGGGACGTGCGACACTGTGACAGACCATGCCAGCTTGCTTCAGGCCTGTGCCTCGGGCGACCGATCCGCGCTGAAAACCCTGCTCGATGCCGAAGGCGGGCGCATGCTGGGCGTTGCCCGGCGCATGCTGCGCCGGCAGGATCTGGCTGAGGATGCGACGCAGGAAAGCTTTGTGCTGATCTGGCGGCGCGCGGGCCAGTACGATCCGCAGCGTGGCTCGGCAAGGGCCTGGATTTACACGATTTTGCGCAACCGCTGCCTGACTTTGCTACGCAACGCGGGCCGCGAGGAGCTGCTGGACCCGGCCGCGCTTGAGACCGCCTCGGACAGCGCGACGCTGGAAACCGCCTATCACCGGCTGGATCTGACCAACGATCTGCGCCAATGCCTTGAAACGCTTGAGCCCGATAAAAGAATGGCAATCCTGTCCTCATATGTGCTGGGCTACAGCCACGGCGAAATCGCCGGACGGATGGGGGCACCGCTGGGGTCAGTCAAAGCCTGGGTCCGGCGCGGGTTGCTGAAACTGCGGGAGTGCCTGTCATGAGCGAGCGCCCTCTCGACGAACGCATCGACGAACTGGTTGTGGGTCTGGCCGATGAGGCCGAGACGGAGGCGCTTGAGGCGCTGTGCGCGCGCGATCCCGCCGTGGCGGCGCGGGTCGAGCGTGCCCGGCTGCGCTATGGCGCGCTCGATGATACCGCCGACACGCTGGAGATCCCGGCGACGCTGTGGACCCGCATCGCGGGGGCGTTGGACGCGCCGGTCGAGACGGCTGCGCGCGTGCGCGAAAATGTCGTCGATCTGTCCACCGTCCGCCGTCAGGCGACGCGCTGGCGGGCGACGGCCCTGAGCGGCGTCGCCGCAGCACTGCTGCTGGCGGTGATGCTGGGCTGGGTGCTGATGGCCACGCCGCAACCCTCGGTCATCGCCGTGCTGCTCGACGCGGGCGGCGCACCCGTGGCGCTGGTTGAGGGCAGTGTCGACAACACCACGCGGGTCACACTGCTGGAACGCGCGCAGGTGCCCGATGACCGGGTGATGCAGGTCTGGACCAAGCCCGACGATGACGGCCCGCCGGTCTCGCTGGGTCTTCTTGCCGAAGGCAACTCGCGCACGCTGTCGCTGCCCGGCTTCCCGCCGCCGCATGCCAACCAGCTTTACGAGATCACCTACGAGCCGCTGGGCGGCTCGCCGACCAACCTGCCGACGGGGCCGATCCACGGCGTCGGACAGGCGCAGGCGCCGGTGTACTGACAGCAGGCTTCTGTGCAGCTGTCGGGGGGCAGGCTGAGTTCGCTGTGAGGCCCAAAGATTGCGGCGGGCGCTCTGATCCGGTTGGCGGCGGTGGCGTGTCTTGCGTTGCAGCGCAGCGATGTGGCATGTGCACGGCGCACGGGAGAGGCCGATGAACCACCAAACTGCTCCGGACCTGCCAAGCTTCGACGCCGGGCTGCGCTTTGTCGCGCTGGATGTCGAGACCGCGTGCAGCGACGCGGCCAGCATTTGTCAGATCGGTATTGCCTGCGTCGGGATGGATAATTCCATTCGCACCTGGACCACCTATGTGAACCCTCAGGTCGCCTTTTCGCCGTTCAATACCCAGCTTCACGGCATCGGGCCTGCGCATGTGCGGCATGCGCCCGGATTCGCCGAGACGGTGGCGCTGCTGGAGCCTTTGCTTGCAGGCCAGCCGGTCATCCAGCACAGCAGTTTCGACCGCCGCGCGATCCATGGTGCCTGCGCCGCTATTGGTCGCGCAGTGCCGCCGTGGCAATGGGGCGACAGCGTGCGCATCGCGCGGGTGGGCTGGCCCGAGTTCAAGGGCAATGGCGGGCACGGGCTGGCGCATCTCAAGCAGCGTCTGGGCCTCAGCTTTCGCCACCACGACGCGGGCGAAGATGCGCGGGCGGCGGCAGAAGTCGTGCTGTTGGCAGAAGAGCGTACGGGTCTGGGGTTCGACGCGCTGTTGGGCTGGGTGCGCACGGCGCGCTGAGCGCATCATCTCGGCGATCCGCCGCTCGATAGGCACCCGTCTGCCGAGCGGCCCGCCAAAGTGCCGTACCGGGATTGCCCCGAGCGGTCAAATCCGCTTTCTTGCCGACACCAGACTGGCCCTTCGCCGGTCAGCTGAGCAGGAGTCGTTATGCAGTATCGTCCTCTTGGGGCCTCGGGCCTTTCCGTCGCGCCGGTGGTTCTGGGCGGCAACGTGTTCGGCTGGTCGGCGGACGAGAGCGCCAGTTTCGCCGTGCTCGACGCCGCGGCCGATGCCGGGTTGAACGCCATCGACACGGCGGATGTCTATTCGCGCTGGGTGCCCGGCCATGCGGGGGGCGAAAGCGAGACGATGATCGGCCGCTGGCTCAAGGCGCGGCCCGGTGCGCGAGAAAAGATCGTGCTGATCACCAAGGTCGGCATGGATATGGGCACCGATCCGGCGGGCAAGCCTGCGGTGGGTCTGTCGGCGCGCTGGATCGAGCAGGGGGTCGAGGGCAGCCTGCGCCGTCTGGGTGTGGACACCATCGACCACTATTTCTCGCACCGGCCTGATGATGCCACCCCGCATGAGGAAACGCTGGCTGCCTATGACCGGCTGATCAAGGCGGGCAAGATCCGCTCGATCGGGGCATCGAATTTTTCGGCCGACCAGCTGGACGCCGCGCTCACGGTGGCCGACCGTGAAGGCCTGCCGCGCTACAGTTCGATCCAGCCCGAGTACAACCTCTATGACCGCTCGAAGCTGGAAGGGCGTCTCCTGACCCTGTGCCGGGCGCAGGGGCTGGGGGTGATCCCGTTCTATGGCTTGGCTTCGGGGTTCCTGTCAGGCCTCTATCGCACGCCGGCAGCGGCAGAAGGCAAGACGCGCAAGGGGCGGCTGGAAAGCTACATGACCCCGCGCGGGTTTCGTATTCTCGACGCGCTGGACGCGGTCGCCTCGCAACATGGCGCGAACCCGGCGCAAGTGGCCCTCGCCTGGGTCGCTGCGCAACCGGGCCTGACTGCGCCGATCGCTTCCGCTACGTCGGTGGAGCAGCTTAAGGATCTGGTAGCGGCTGCAACCCTGACGCTGACGCCCGAGGATCTGAAAATGCTTAACGCGGCCTCGTCATAAGGGTGTCGCAGCGCGCCCTTGATCTGGAGGCTCACACGCTCTTTGCGCTGGGCCTGTGGGTCACGGCGCTGCTGCTGGACTGAGCGGGCTCAGCGCTTGGACACGGCGGCGAAATCCGCCAGCCAATCCGCCCAGCGGTCCATGCCGATCATCACCGAGGCCATGATTTCGGCCCCGTCGCCGTGGCGGTCAAAGCCGTGGTGGGTCAGGGTGAGGGTCGCGCCGTCCTCATCTGCTACGATGCGCAGGTCGATCAGGCTGGCGCGGGCCGGGTCCGGTTCAGGCACCCAAGGGCTGACGCGGGCGTCCATCTGCCAGCTGAGGGACAGGTGTGAGGGACGCTCCGCCCGCAATACTTCGCCCCACAGCAGGGTCTCGCCCGCTCGCGTGACTTCGCCCCAGTTCCCCGCCTCCAGGTCGACGAACACCCGGTCGAGCGCCGCTTCGCCGCAAAAGCAATGCTCGCGCGGCCACCATTGGGCAAAGCCGGTGGTGAACAGGTCAAACGCGGCCTCGGGTGAGAGGGGAACGTGGACCGAGCGGGTGATGCTGCTTGCCGTCATAGCGTGTCTCTTTTCGTCTGGGGCCACCAATGGCGCAAGGTGTCGTCAAGTCTGTGCCGCGCCGTGAAGCCAACCTCGCGCTGTGCTGCGCTCTGGTCGCTGCGGGCAGGGCGCGGATGTCCGGGGCCGGGGGGCGGGTGTCGAACAGGGTGCAGGGCTGCCCGCGCGCCGACAACAGCCGCGCCGTCTGGCTGCCGATCAGCCCGGCGCCGTTGATCAGGACGGGGCCGGTCGCGGCGCTCAAATGCCCAGCCCGCCCAGAGACTTGCCGCCGTCAACGAACAGCGTCTGCCCGGTGACGAACCGCGCGGCGTCGCTGGCCAGCCAGACGATGGAAGCGGCGATCTCGGACGGATCGGCGGCGCGTCCGGCGGGTTCCAGTTTGCTCCAGGCGGTGAACATCTCGTCGGGGGCCGAGCGGGTCATCGGCGTGTCGGTAAAGCCGGGCGCGACCGAGTTCACGGTGATCCCGGTGCCGCGCGTTTCCATCGCCATGGCGCGGGTCAGCCCGACCACGGCAGCTTTTGAGGCGACGTAATGCGCGAACCGCGTGCCGCCCAGAGCGCCGCGAGAGGAGACGGTCACCACCCGACCCGAGCCGGACATGCGCGCGATGCCCTCTTGGGCAATGATGAAGGTGCCGATCAGGTTGACCTCCATCATGGTGCGGAAATCGTCTTCGGTCAGATCGGCCAGCGCGCGATCCCAGTACACACCCGCCGCCGTGACCACCACATCCACACGCCCCTCGGCCTCCATCGCCGCGCAGACGCTGGCGCGGTCGCAGACATCGCCAGCATGGCCGGTCACATCCAGTCCCTGTTCGCGTAACCGCGCAACCGAGGCGTCAAGCTGGGCCGCATTGCGGTCCATCAGAACGACGCGGCAGCCGTCAACGGCCAGAGCGCGCGCGCTGGCAAGGCCGATGCCCTGGCCCGCGCCCGTCACGAAAGCGGTGCGTTTGGTCATGGGGATTGCTCCGTTGTCGGGGTCAGTCGAGGGTTTCGGACACCACGTGGATGGTCTTGCCTTGGAAATCGGCCATCCCGGCCATGATCTGCGACCGCACGGCGGCGCGGGCAGGGCTGGCCAGTGCGACGTCCATCGCCGCCATGCTCTCGAAGCGCAGGTCAAACTGCATGTAGATCGCCGGCGAGCCTTCGTCCACCGTGGCGGTCTTGCGCAGCGTCACGTCCACAAGGCCGGGATACTGGCGGATCGCCTCCATCACCGCGCCGCGCATGCAGGCGTCAAATGCGGTTTCCTTGTCCGGCGCAACGGTGCCGATCAGCAGGGCAGAGCGGATGATCATGATGGTTTCCCCAAGGTTGGATCGTCGGTCAACAGGCGGGCCACGGCGGCTTCGGTGCGCGCGAGATGGTTGTGCATCAGGGCAATGGAGCGCTCGGGGTCGCGGTTGAGCGCGGCCTCCATGATGTCGCTGTGCTCGGCGTTCACATCGCGGACATCGGCGGCCAGATTGCGGTAATTGAGCAGGCGAAGCTTGCGATACCGTTCGGAATGATCGGCCAGATCACCCCAGATCCGCAGCATCCACGCGGAATCACACGCCGAGACCAGCGCGTGATGGAACCGGCGGTGCTTGCGCTCCCAGGCCGAGGCCGTCGCGCGGTCTTCGGGCGACGAGGGCAGATCGGCGCGGGCCAGCAGGTGCATGGCCGACAGCACCTGTGCCTCCCATTCCGAGGTGCCCTTGGCGATGGAGGCGCGCAGGCACAGCGCCTCGATCTCGCGGCGGGTGTGCATCAGGTCGCGGAATTCATCCAGCGTCGCCTCGCGCACGCGGGCGCCGCGATTGGCCTCGGTGATGACCAGCCCTTCGCTGGTCAGCCGCATCAGGGCTTCGCGCAACGGGGTCAGCCCGAACGCATAGCGCGCGTGCAGATCGGCGACTCGCAAACGCTCTCCAGGCTGCAGATCACCCTGCAGGATCTCATGGCGTAGGCGGTCATAGGCTGAGGTGAGGTCGGGTTCTGTGGTGAGCATATTTTATGTTGACTTACATATTTTATAAAATCTAACCTATTTCATGCAAAACAAGCCGTCAATCCCGGCGAATCCCTTTCTAACCAGAGCACGGATACAACCATGACCTCTTCGCCGATTCATTCCTGGGCCCTGGCGACCGTTGCGGGCGACAGCGGCCCGGTTGCCTGCCTTGAAACCAATGACGGCCTCTACCGGCTGGAACCCAGCCTTGCCCGCGCCGGACGCGCCGGGGTGAGCCGCGTGATCGACCTGTTCGACGATTGGGACGCAGCCCGGGGTGAGATCGACTCGGCCGTGGCCACGCTCGATCCGGCCGATTTGGTGCCCGCCGACGCAACCCGCCTGTCGCCGCTGCTTTACCCAGGCAAGGTGCTCTGCGCCGGGGCGAATTATTACCGCCACATGGCCGAGATGGGCTTTCCCGTCGACTCCAAGGAAAGCCAGCGCCTGTTCTTCTTCTTCAAACCGTCGCGCAACGCGGTGGTGGGCGAGGGGCCCACGGTCCATATGCCCCTCGACACCAAAGCCTTCGACTGGGAGGTCGAGCTGGCCATCGTCATCGGCAAGACCGCGCGCAACGTCACGCCCGAACAGGCGCTGTCGCATATCGCGGGTTATACCGTCGGCGTCGATTTCTGCGCCCGCGATCTGAACAAGGCACCCGAGCAGTTCTACAAGCTCGACTGGGTGGCGGGCAAAGCGCAGGAAAGCTGCTGCCCGCTGGGCCCGCGCTTTGTGCCCGCCGATGCGCTGCCCAATGCGCAAGACACCCGCCTGCGCCTGTCGGTCAACGATGTGGCCAAGCAGGACGACACCACCGCCGACATGATCTTCACCATCGCCGAGCAGATCGCCACGGCCTCGAAGATCATGACGCTGGACCCGGGCGACGTGCTGCTGACCGGCACACCGGCTGGGGTCGGCGCGGCCAAGCAGACCTTCCTGTCCATCGGTGACCGGGTCGAGGCCAGCATCGAGGGCATCGGCACGCTGATCAACACCATCCAACCCCCCAAAACAAGCGCCGCCTGAAGCGGCCATCCCCCTCATCCAACAGGAGTATTCCTTATGACGATCAAGTCCCTTCTTGCCGCCTCTGCGCTGGCGCTGGCCTTCGCGCTGCCCGCCGGAGCCCAGACGGTGCGTTTCTCGACCGCCGGTCCTGCCCCTGACTTCCTGCACCGCGGCATGGAGCTTTTCGCGCAACAGGTGGCCGACGCCAACGTCGGCCTGACTGTCGAAACCTATCCCGGCAGCTCGCTGTTCCGGCAGGGCACCGAGGTTCCCGCCATCCAGCGCGGCAACCTTGAAATGAGCACCATGGCCGCGCCCGAGATTTCGGCGCAGATCCCGGCCTGGGGCTTTCTGTCGCGCGCGTTCCTGTTTCGCGACTATGACCACATGATGGAAGTCATGAGCGGTCCGATCGGCCAGCAGATGATCGCCGATGTGGCCGAGCAGATGGACATCGAGATCCTTGCCGTCGCCTATCTGGGCACGCGTCAGGTCAACCTTGCCACGGCGCGCGATGTGACCGGGCCGGACGATCTGGCCGGGGTGAAGCTGCGCATGCCCGCCACGCCCGAATGGCTGCTGCTGGGCGAGAGCCTTGGCGTCGAACCGACGCCGATGGCGATGCCCGAGGTTTACGTGGCGTTGCAGACCGGCGGGATCGACGGGCAGGAAAACCCGCTGACCATCATGAACGCCGCGCGGTTCTATGAGGTGACCGAGCAAGTCGTGCTGACCTCGCATATGGTGCAGCCGGTGTTCTACGCGATCTCGCGCCCGTTCTTCACCGCGCTGACCGAAGAGCAGCAGCAGGTTCTGCGCGACGCGGCGCAGGCCGGGGCCAGCTGGAACAACGAGCACCGTCTGGCGGATGAGATGTCCGTGGCCGAGCGTCTGGTGTCCGAGAATGGTCTGCGCGTCGATCACATCGACCTTGCCCCATTCTATGCCCGTGCCGATGAGGTCTATGCCGCCTCGGATCTGGCGCAGGAATGGAACCAGGATCTGATGTCCCAGATCATGGGGCACTGAGCCCATGCGTCGCGGGGTTGCCCCTCTCTGGTTGCGCCGTGCGATCACCCTCGGCCATCGTCTCTTCGAGACGGTGGCCACACTGGCCTTCGGCGTGATGGCGTTGCTTTTCGCCTATACGATCATCATGCGCTATGGCGTGGGCACGCCCTCGCGCTGGTCGGACGAGCTGATCGTCATCCTGTTTCTGTGGGTGGTGTTCGGCGCCTCGGCGCTGGTGGTGCCGGTACGCGAGCACATCGCGGTCGGGCTGGTCGTCGACAACCTCTCGCCGCGTCTTGGCCGGTGGCTGGTGGCGCTGGGCGGGATCACGGCCGGGCTGATCCTGCTGGCGGCCTTGCCGGTGACGCTGGACTACATCGGCTTTCTGTGGCGCGAACGCACCCCGGCGATGCGCTGGCCACTCAGCCGCGTCTATCTGATCTTTGGACTTTTTCAGGGGATGATGGGCCTGCGCCTGATCCTTGAGGCCCTGCTGCCCTTCGTGCAGCCCGATCCTTCCCAATCCTCCGATCCTTCCCAATCCACGGAACGCCCGACATGACCACGCCGTTTCTGATCCTGCTGGCCGTTCTGGTCGTCCTGTCCCTACTGCGCGTGCCGATCGCCGTGTCGATGATCTGCGCCGGGTTTGCCTATCTGTTTGCCGGGGACCGCGATCTGGGGCTGGTGTCCGACCAGATCATGAACTCGCTGTTCAATTCCTACGTGCTGCTGGCCGTGCCGATGTTCATTCTGGCCGCCAATGTGATGAACGCAGGGACGATTTCGGAACGCCTGTGGCGGGCCGCCGATGCGGTCGTGGGACGCACGCGCGGCGGGCTGGGGCATGTGAACGTCACGGTCAGCATGATCTTTGCCTCGATGTCGGGCAGTGCGGTGGCCGATGCCGCCGGGCCGGGGATGATGTCGATCCGCATGATGCGGCAGGTTGGCGGCTATCCGGGCGGGCTGGCGGTGGCGATCACCGCGGCCTCAGCCGTCATCGCGCCGATCATTCCGCCGTCGATCCCGATGGTGCTTTATGCGCTCAACACCAACACCTCGGTCGGGGCGCTGTTTCTGGGTGGGGTGGTGCCGGGGATCCTGATGGGGCTGGCTCTGATGGCGACAATCGCGATCATCGCGCCACGGATGAACCTGCCCGCGTCCCCCGGCCAATCGCGCGCCGCGACGATGAAGGCGCTGGCCGGGGCGATCTTGCCGATGACCTTGCCTGCCGTGCTGCTGGGCGGGATCTGGTCGGGTGTCTTCACCCCGACCGAGGCGGCGGCAGTTGCTGCGCTTTGGGCTGTGTTTCTGGGCGTCACCGTTTACCGCGCGCTCAATCTGCGCGGCATCTGGGAGGTGCTGCGCCGCTCGATGCAGGATTCGGTGATCGTCATGCTGCTGATCGCCGGGGCCTTCCTGATCAACTACGCCGTGACCGCCGAGCGTCTGGACCAGAGCCTCGCCGCGCTGGTCAACAACGCGGGCCTGTCTCGCTGGGCGTTTCTGGCGCTGATCAACGTGATCTTCCTGCTGCTGGGCTGCTTTTTCGACACCGGCACGCTGATCCTTGTCGTCGTGCCGATGCTGTTCCCGACCGTGGTGGCGCTGGGCATCGACCCCGTGCATTTCGGGGTGATGATCACCATCAACATCATGATCGGGCTGGTCACGCCGCCCTTTGGCTTGCTGCTGTTCGTGCTGGGCGGGCTGTCCGAGACGGGCATCGGCGAGACGGTGCGTTACCTGTGGCCGTTCCTGATCGCGCTGGTGATCTGCCTGATCATCGTGACCTATGCCCCGATTGTGACCTTGTTCCTGCCCTCGCTCTTCGGGTTCTGAGAAAGGGCGCGGCTCTTGGCTTGCAGGCCGGGCGGGAAGCGGATAGGCCCGGCCCCTCTTTGCCCCCCAAGGACGAGCCAATGCCCGCTGCCACCCTCGCCGTCGACTTCGGCACCTCGAACTCGGCTGCCGCGTTTCTGGACGCCGGACAGCTGCGCCGCCTGCCGATCGAGCCGGGCAACGAGACCCTGCCAACGGCGGTGTTTTTCCCCGCCGGTTCGGGCGCGATGCGCATTGGCACGGCGGCGGGCGAGGCGCTGATCGCAGGCGACGAGGGACGCTATATGCGGGCGCTGAAAAGCGTGCTGGGCACAGATCTGCTGCACGAGCCGCGCCTGATCGGCGGCAAACGCCAGACCCTTGCCGACATCGTCACGGCATTTCTGGTCGTGGTGAAAGAGCGGGCCGAGGCGGCAGCGGGGTGCCCCTTCACCGCTGTTCTGTCGGGCCGCCCGGTGCATTTCCACTCGGCCGATCCCGCGCGCGACGCCCGCGCCGAGGCCGATCTGCGCGGCTGTTACCGTGCCGCCGGGTTCGAACAAATCGACTTCCTGTTCGAACCCGAAGCCGCCGCCCGCGCCAGTCTGGGACAGGGGGCCGAGGGCGAGCTGGGCCTGATCGTCGACATTGGCGGCGGTACGTCGGATTTCTCGGTTTTTCAGGGGGATGCGGGACAAATGCGCATCCTTGCCAGCCACGGTATCCGGCTGGGCGGCACCGATTTCGACCAGGCGGTGTCGATGTCCCACGCGATGCCGCTGCTGGGGCGTGGCGGTCAGCTGACCCGCACCTTTGGCGAAGGGCTGCTGCCGGTGCCCAACGCGATCTACGGCGATCTGTCCACCTGGGCGCAGATCCCCTTCGTTTACACCCAAGACACCCGCCGCGCGGTCAAGGACATGGTGCGCCACGCGGTCGAACCCAAGGTGATGGCGCGGCTTGAGACGGTGATCGACGAGCAGCTGGGCCACGAGCTGGCCTTCGCCGTCGAGGCGGGCAAGATCGCCGCGAACGGCGGCAGCGATGCGGGTATCAAGATGGGCTTTATCGAGCCGCGCCTGACCGCGCCGATCTCTGCTGCCTCGCTGGACGCGGCCCTCAGCGACGCCCGCAAACGTCTGCGCGTCGCGATGCAGGAAACCTTGGTCGAGGCAGGCGTGCAGGCGGATCAGATCGGCGCGGTGGTGCTGGTCGGCGGTTCCAGCCTGATGCAGCTGGTCGCCGATGAGGCCCGCGCGCTGTGTCCGGGCGCTGCCTTGCGGCGGTCTGAGGCCTTCACGGCGGTCGTCGACGGTCTGGCACTGGCCACTGCCGAGGCCCGGTAAACGCAAATCACGCGCGCTTGTTGCGCAACGGGTTGCCCTGCGCCGGGCGAGGAGGCACATAGAAACCCATGATCGACGTGTTCAAATCCCTCTTTCGTCCCGACGCGACCCCCCGCACCGAGGTGTCGCCGCAGATCGCTGTGGCTGCTCTGCTTGTTGATGCCGCGCGCGCCGATGGGGTCTATGCCCCCGACGAGAGCGACGCCGTCGCTGCGCTGCTGGCGGCGATCTTTTCGCTGACCCCGGCCGAGGCCCGCGCGCTGCGGGCTCAAGGCGAGGTCGCGCAGGGTGATGCGCCCGATATCGTGCGCTTCACCCGTGTGATCAAATTCGCACTGGAAGAAGACCAGCGCATCCAGCTGATCGAGGCGCTGTGGAGCGTGGTTCTGGTCGATCACCAACGCGACCCGAATGAGGATGCGCTGCTGCGTCGGCTGCCGCCGCTGATCGCGGTGTCAGACCACGACAGCGCGGCGGCGCGCCACCGGGTTCTGGCACGGCACACCGCCGAAGGAAGCTGAAAGACGGCTTGGAATCGGTCCGTCCGTCGGGACACTTGTGCCGCATTTTCGGTGCCAGATCCGGGGCAATCCGGGCGGTCACGGCGCCTATCTCGCGCTTCTGTGAACACTCTGGCCCTCTGAGCGGCCCATTCCGCGCCTATGTCGCCACTTTGACGCAATTTGGCCGCGTTCTCAGGCGACCTATTAACCATTAACAATTTGGGGGCCGGTGTTCCGGTCGCCGTGACAGAAGAAAGTTGCCAGCGCGCAACGGGCAAAGGCCAGAATCGTCTGCGGTGAGCGGGCGCCTGCCAGCCGTCGCGTGCGGGGAAGGGCGCCATGAACGACGATTCCTTCGATCCCGAGATGCATCTGTCGTTGGCCGCCGAGGCTAACGGCGGCGCGCGCAAGAAAGCCGCCGCGATGCCGCCGCTGGTGCAACCGCCGGTCTATGCGCGCACGCGCGGGGCGGCGCCGGTGATCGCGGCAGGCCAGACGCGGGCACCGCAAGCGCCTGCCGCCCCGCAGGCGCCCGCAGCCACAGACCCCGATGTGCGCGTACCCGAGTCTCTGCGCCGCGCTTTGATCGCCCAGCAGTCCCGTGCGCCCGAATCGCCCTATCAGCCGGAACAGGCCCCCTTGCGCGAAGAGCCGCAGGCTGCCGCCCGGCAGGCCCCTTTGCGCCGGGTGTCGGGCGAGCCGCGCCTGACAGCATCGCTGCCGCAACAGACGGGGACGGTCGAGCCGCTGTTTCGTCACAGCTCGGCCCAGGTCGCTCAGCAGTATCAGCAGGCAACCGCGCAAAGTTATCGGGATGAGCCGCACTACGCCGATGGTGCGCAGCCCGCGCCGCGTCTGGCGGCTGTTGCATCCGGCTGGCAAGCCGCCGAGCATGTCCCGCCTTACGTACAGTCCGACGAAACCCCCGAAGCGCAGGCTTGGGACGATGAGGCATTTGCCGATGCCCAAAGCGCGCCGAATCCACGGCAGATGACCGATGCGCCGCAGCGAGCACCGCAAGAGCCGGTACGCCCGCTGCAGCGTGAACCGATGGCGGTGCAGTGGCAAGGCTACGAGGTTGAGGCCTGGGACTGGAATGCCAACGGTTTCGTGCTGGTCACGCCCTTTCCCTATTCGGTCGATCCCGGTCGCACCGTCGCAGTGACGCTGTTGATCGGGCAGGGCATTGCCCGGCTGTCGATGTCCGTTCAGGCGATGTGCGATCCGGTAGAGCCGACGCTGTTCACCTTTGTCGGCCTGAGCCGCGCGCATGTGCAGTTGCTGCAACGCATCAGTGCGCATGAGGGACCCAGTCTGGCACTGATGCTGGCCGAACCCGAGCGGTCTTACGCCGAACTCCCGAAATCCGCACCCAAAGCGCCCCAAGCGCCCCAAGCCGCCCAACCGGCTGCCGCGCAGCCTCCGGCCGCCGGGGCGGTCGCCGCACCACCGCGCGAGCGCGGTTATCGACCCAGCCTGCGGTTGCTCTTTGCCTTGGCGATCCTTGGCGGGGGTGGGGCGCTTTATTGGGACAGCCAGTCCACGATCACGTCACGCTACGGTGCCGTGACGAGCACCGCGACGGAGCTGAGCGTACCCTCCGCCGGAACGCTCGCGCAACTGACCCTGCGTGAGGGGCAGGCGGTCACCACGGGTGAGATTCTGGGCTACGTCCGGCCCCGCAGCTATGTCGAGGCCGAGCCGACGCGCCTGATTACCCTGTCCTCAGAGCTGTTTGGCACTGATGCTGCCGTCGCCAGCGCGTTGGCGGGTGATGATGGCGCAGCGGCAACAAACGCGCTGCCGGAATTGCCGCCGAGCGATCTGGCCGCGCGCGCTGATCCGGGGCAGGCGATCGTGTCGCCTTGCGACTGCGTCGTGCAGCAGGTCTCGCAGCAAAACGGCGCGTGGATCGAGCCGGGGGATCAACTGGCGTTGCTGGTTGGCAACGAGGCCCCCACGGTTCATGCGTTGATCCTTGCGACCACTGCGCGTGACGTGGATCTGGGCGACCGGGCGACCCTTCGTCTGGGCGATGACACAACCATGAACGGCTCTGTCACCCGGATCAGTCCCGATGCGCAATGGCCCGGCTATGCCGGTCTTCCTGCCACGGTTTTCGCTGCCGAGCGCTATGCCCGGATCGAGGTCATGCCGGACGCGCCGCTTACCGCCCCGGTCGGGGCGGATGCGCAAGTCTCGGTGCGGACCAGCGCGTTCTTGGGTTGGGTTCACGCACAGATCGGCCTGTAAGCGCCTGATCCTGTGCGAAAGAGGAAAAGCGGGGGGTGGTTGGCCCCCCGCTTTTTTTATGTCTGACGTTACCTGTCGCGTTGCCTCAGGCCCGCGCTGGCACCCGCGTGATCCTGGCACCCATCGCATTGAGCCGCTCGTCGATACGCTCATAGCCGCGCTCGATCTGCTGGGCGTTGTTGATGGTCGAGGTGCCCTCGGCGCACATCGCCGCGATCAGCATCGCCATGCCCGCGCGAATGTCCGGGCTTTCCAGCCGCGAACCGCGCATGTTCGACGGACCGGCGACAATCGCGCGGTGCGGGTCGCACAAAACAATCCGCGCGCCCATGGCGATCAGCTTGTCGACAAAGAACATCCGGCTTTCAAACATCTTCTCGAACATCATCACCACGCCTTCGCATTGCGTGGCGGTGACGATGGCAATCGACATCGTATCGGCGGGGAAGGCGGGCCAGGGCTGGTCCGAGATCGTCGGGATATGTCCGCCGAAATCGGCCTGCACGCGCATTTCCTGATCGGCGGGGATGAACAGATCGTCCCCTTGCACCTGACAGCGGATGCCCAGCCGCTCGAATCCCATCAGCGTCGAGCGCAGATGCTCGACACCAGCGTTCTTGATGGTCATTTCCGATTTGGTCACCGCGGCGAGGCCGATCAGCGAGCCGACTTCGATATGGTCGGGGCCGATGCGATGCGTGCAGCCACTCAGCTTTTTGCCGCCGTGGATGGTCATCGTGTTGGTGCCGATGCCCTCGATCTGCGCGCCCATGGCGTTCAGGAACAGCGCCAGATCCTGCACATGCGGTTCCGAGGCGCAGTTGCGCAGATAGGTCGTGCCCTCGGCATAGACAGCGGCACAGAGCGCGTTTTCGGTCGCGGTGACGGACGGTTCGTCCAGAAACACATCCGCGCCGCGCAACTGCTTGGCTTTGAAGGAATAATGCCCATTCGTCTTGATCTCGGCACCCAGCTGTTCGAGCGCCAGAAAATGCGTGTCCACGCGGCGGCGGCCGATCACGTCGCCGCCCGGCGGTGGCAAAATGACCTCGCCACAGCGCGCCAGCATCGGCCCGGCCAGCAGGATCGAGGCACGCACGCGGGCGCACAGATCGGGGTCCAGATCGGCGGGGCGCAGGTTGGCCGCGCGGATTTCCAGATGGTTGCGGCCCAGCCATGTCGCCTCGGCCCCGACGGACTGGATCAACTCGACCAGCACCTCGATGTCGCGGATACGCGGGACGTTGGTCAGCTCCACCCGCTGATCGGTCAACAACGCTGCCGCCACGATGGGCAGCGCTGCGTTCTTGTTGCCCGAGGGCTCGATCGTGCCCGACAGCCGGTGGCCGCCTTCGACGATATACTGGATGCGCTCGTGCGGTTGTGCCTGTGCCATGCTGCCTATGCCCTCGTGTTTTGCCCCAGACCTAGCAAATCCGGGCGCTCACGGAAACCGACTTTCCGGTGAGCCTCAGGGCTTCCAGCGCAGGAAATTGCCAATCAGGCGAAGCCCCGCCGACTGGCTCTTCTCAGGGTGGAACTGCGTGCCCAGAATGTTGTCGCGCCCGACAATCGCGGTGACCTGCCCGCCATAGTCGACATGCGCCAGCAGATGCGCCGGATCGGCGACCGCAAAGCGGTAGGAGTGCACGAAATAGGCGTGATCGCCGGTGGCGATGCCGTCGAGCACCGCATGCGGGCGGTCCAGCACCATATCGTTCCAGCCCATATGCGGCACTTTCATGCCGGGCTTATCGGGCGTGATACGCACCACGTCGCCGCCGATCCAGTCCAGCCCCGGTGTCTCGGAATATTCCAGGCCTCGCGTCGCCAGCAGTTGCATGCCGACGCATATGCCCAGAAATGGGCGTCCTTTTGTGATCACAGCCTCGGTCAGCGCCTCGGTCATACCTGTGACGGCATCCAGTTCGCGCCGACAGGCCGGGAACGCGCCGTCACCGGGCAGCACAATGCGGTCAGCGCGCAGCACGTCCTCGGGCCGCGCGGTGACGATCACCTCGCCGCCATCCACCTCACGCGCCATCCGCTCGAACGCCTTTTGCGCCGAGTGCAGGTTGCCGCTCTCATAATCCACCAGAACCGTCAGCATGGGTTACAGCGTGCCCTTGGTCGAAGGCACGGCGTCGGCCTTGCGCGGGTCGATCTCGCAGGCGTCGCGCAGGGCGCGGGCGACGGCTTTGAAGGTGGCCTCGGCGATGTGGTGGCTGTTGAAGCCGTGCACCTGATCCAGATGCAGCGTGATGCCGCCATGGGTGCTGAGCGCCTGAAAGAACTCGCGCACCAGCTCTGTATCGAAAGTGCCGATCTTCTGCGTCGGGATGTCGACGTTCCACACCAGAAACGGGCGGCCCGACAGGTCCAGCGCACAGCGTACCTGCGCGTCGTCCATCGCCAGACTGCATTCACCATAGCGCCGGATGCCGCGCTTGTCGGCCAGCGCCTTGGCCAGTGCCTGACCGATGGCGATGCCGGTATCCTCGACCGTGTGGTGGTCGTCGATGTGCAGATCGCCATCGGCCTGCACAGTCATGTCAAACAGCGCGTGGCGCGCCAACTGGTCGAGCATATGGTCGAAAAAGCCCACCCCCGTCTGGTTGTCGTACTGGCCAGAGCCATCCAGAGTGAGCGTGACCTTGATTTCGGTCTCGGCGGTCTTGCGGGAAATGGTCGCGCTGCGCATGGGCTTTATCCGTCGCTGGAACGGCGCCGGTATAGGCCGGGGCGCGGGGCTTGGCTAGCCCTCATACCCCTCAACGATCACCAGATCCGCCGTTGAAATCGGATCGCGGATCGCCTTGGCCGCTTGATACTCGGGCGAGTCGAAACAGGCCGTTGCCGTGGCCAGATCCGCGAACTCGATCACCACGGTCCGCGCGCGGCTCTGCCCTTCACGCACGATCTGCGGCGCACCCCGCACGATGAAGCGCGCGCCGTATTTCGCGAAGGCCACGGCATTGGCCTCGCGGTATTTGGCATAGATGTCGGGGTCGGTGACATCGACATGGGCGATCCAATAGGCCTTGGGCATGGGAGTCCTCCGTGATTTTGCGGCAGACTGGCTTTGTCACGGCGGAGGTGCAAGTCAGAACTTGAGGCGCAGCCTTGGACCGGGATCAATGCTCTCGAACCTCAGTGCTGCGTAAAAGTCCCGCGCTTTTGCGTTGTCGGGGTGGGTGCCCAGACTGAGATAGCGCGCGCCGTGCGCCTTGGCGTGGTCGACAGCAGCCTGCACCAGTGCCTTGCCCAAACCGGTGCCGCGCTGATGGGGCTGGACGAAGAGATGATGCATCTCCATGCCGCGCACGCCCCAATGCAGTTGCGCGGTGGGGTAGAGGGCGGTGTAACCCGCCTCGGCCAGCAGCACGGTCACAAAGGCGTCCGGCCCGAACAGATCGCGCTCCAGCGCCTCGCGGGTGCAGGCCTCAGGGTCACCGTGATGCGCCGAGAGCGCGTGAACCATCGGCAAAAGGCGGTCGAGGTCTTCTGGCGTTGCGGCGTGGATCATGGGTGTCTCCGGTCTGACGCCATGGATGGAGCGGTTAATGGCCAGACATTTGGGCGGATCTCCCGCGTTTTGTCACTTACTCAACAATCCGGCCCCAGAGATCATAGTCCGATGCCTCTTCCACTTCCACATTGACGATATCGCCGGGGGCGAGGCCTTCGAACCCTTCGTCAATGAAGAGGTTGCCGTCGATCTCGGGCGCATCGGCCTGTGTGCGGCAGGTCGCGCCCTCGTCGTCGACCTCGTCCACGATCACAGGCAGCACCCGGCCGACCTTGGCCTCCAGCTTGGCCTCGGAAATCGCCTGAGCTTTCTCCATGAAGCGGTCCCAGCGTTCCTGCTTGACCTCGGCGGGCACGTGATCGGGCAGCGCGTTCGAGCGCGCGCCCTTGACGTCCTCGTACTGAAAGCAGCCTACCCGGTCGAGCTGCGCTTCGTCCATCCAGTCAAGCAGTGTCTGGAATTCTTCTTCCGTTTCACCGGGATAGCCGACGATGAAGGTCGAGCGCAGGGTGATGTCCGGGCAATCGGCACGCCAGCGGGCGATCTCGTCCAGCGTCTTGGCCGCCGCCGCCGGTCGCGCCATGCGCTTCAGGGTCTCGGGGTGGGCGTGCTGGAACGGGATGTCCAGATAGGGCAGCACCAAGCCTTCGGCCATCAGCGGGATCAGGTCGCGCACATGCGGATAGGGATAGACGTAATGCAAACGGACCCAGGCGCCCAGCGATCCCAGATCACGCGCCAGATCGGTGATATGCGCCCGGTGTCCGCGATCTTCGGCGTGCTTGATATCGACGCCGTAAGCCGAGGTGTCCTGACTGATCACCAGCAGTTCCTTGACGCCTGCTGCCACCAGCTTTTCCGCCTCACGGATCACCGCATGCGCCGGACGGCTGACCAGACGGCCACGCATGTCGGGGATGATGCAGAACTTGCACTTGTGGTTACAGCCCTCGGAAATCTTAAGATAGCTGAAATGTCTTGGAGTCAGACTGACCCCGCTGGCCGGCAGCAGGTCGATGAACGGATCGGGCGACGGCGGCACGGCATCGTGCACGGCGTCCAAAACCTGCTCGTATTGATGCGGGCCGGTGACGGCCATCACCTTGGGATGCGCGCCGGTGATGTACTCGGGCTCGGCGCCCAGACAGCCGGTGACGATCACCTTGCCGTTCTCGCGCAGGGCCTCGCCGATGGCATCAAGGCTCTCGGCCTTGGCGCTGTCCAGAAAACCGCAGGTGTTGACGATGACCGCATCCGCGCCCTGATAATCGGGGCTGATCGCATAGCCTTCGGCCCGCAGCCGGGTCAGGATGCGCTCGGAATCGACCAGCGCCTTGGGGCAGCCAAGGCTGACCATGCCGATGGTGGGCTGGCCTGCGCGCGGCGCGTCCTTGATCAGGGCACGCGGGGCAAGGTCGGGGCGGAGGCTGGGCGGGTTCTGACTCATAAACGCCCTATACGCCGCCGACCGCGCGCCGCAAAGCCCCCATCATCTGTCGCTAAGTATCCACGGGGGGTTTCCTAAGGGGGGAGCGTGCTCCCCCCTTAGGCGGGGGGCGCGGGGGGCTGGCCCCCCGCCTCTTAGCGCGCGCCGAACCACATCCGGCGTAGCAGCCCGTCGCGGCGCACGCTCACGTGGTAGAGCGCCGCCAGAATATGAAGGGCGATGGTGAGGATCAGCAGCGTTGCCAGCAGACCATGCACGCCGCGCGCAAAGAGCGTGTGAAACGTCTCGGGCAGGGTGCCATCGCCAAACAGCGCGTCGCCCAAACCCGACTGAACCGCCATGGCAATACCCGAGCCAACCATCCCGAGCACCAGCGCATAAAGCGCCCAATGCGCCAGCGGGGCGAGCCGGTCGGCCAGCGCGATGCCGGACTTTGCAGGGGCCGGGTGGCGGGTGGTCAGGCGGACGGCCAGACGGATCAGCATCAGGACGCCGATGCCGACACCCATGATCGCGTGGATGCGCAGTGCGTCCGTTTTGCCGGGTGCCGTATTGGGCATGTCGTCCAGCACCAGCGTGCCAGCGATCAGGGCCATCAGGAGCAGCAGGGCAATCAGCCAATGCAGGGTGACGAGGACAGGATGATAACGGGCGGGCATAAGGTTCTCCAGATCTGGGGTCAGATCAGGATGACTCAATTACGCAACATTTGCAATTGCAAATGTTGCGCAAGCAAACGATTTGACGTAGATCGTCGGCATGAATGAAAACGCCTCCAAAGCCGTCCGTCACGCCAGCCCCGGCTGGCTTATCCAGCGCTTGTCTCGCCGGTTCGAGGCCGAGATGGAGGCGGATCTGGCATCGCATGGTGTGACGCTGGGACAATTCGCCTTGCTGATGGCCACGCTTGAGGCTGAAGGCCTGACGCAAACCGAGCTGGGGACGATCTTTGCCATGCCTGCGTGGAAGATCAGCCGTCATCTGGATGGGCTGGAAGCGTCGGGACTGGTGATCAGGCAGCCCGACCCAGCCTCGCGCCGGACGCACCGTATCGTGCCGACGGACGCTGCGCGCGCACTGGCATCCGCGTTGCGCGGGGTCGGTCAGGCGGTTAACGCGCGGCTTCTTGCGCCGTTGGCACCAGATGAACGCGACCTTTTGGTCACGTTGCTCCAAAAGGTCGTGGTCCCGGGCGAGAGGTTCTGAGGCTCAGACGCCTTCGTCAAACGGCTCGAAACTGTCGGCGCTGGCGCGGCGCCAGCGCTTCATATAGCCGAAACGCTCGTCATCCTCGCGCAGCAAAAAGCCAACGGGCATATAGGGATAGACGTCTTCACCCGTGACCATGTCACGGTCGTTTTCGCGCATCAGCAGGTGCCAGGGCAGAAAGTCGGACGGGTGCGACAGCCCCGCCGCACCGGCCATATCCCCCAGCGCCTTCATCGTGTTGCGGTGGAAATTCGCCACCCGCTCGGCCTTGTCGACAACCACCAGCGCGCGTTGGCGGGCCGGGTCCTGGGTGGCGACGCCGGTGGGGCAGTGGTTGGTGTGACAGGCTTGCGCCTGAATGCACCCAATCGAGAACATGAAGCCGCGCGCCGAGTTGGCCCAGTCGGCCCCCAGCGCCAGTGCCTTGGCAATATCGAAAGCGTGGATCAGCTTGGCCGACGCCCCGATCTTGACCTTCTCGCGCAGTCCCGCGCCGCGCAGGGCGTTGTGGACAAAGGTCAGCCCCTCAACCAGCGGCATGCCCATGTGGTTGGCGAATTCCAGCGGAGCCGCGCCGGTGCCGCCTTCCTTCCCATCCACCACGATAAAGTCCGGGGTGACGCCAGTTTTCAGCATGGCTTTGACAATGCACATGAATTCGCGCCGGTGGCCAAGGCACAACTTGAAGCCGATCGGCTTGCCGCCGCTCAGGTCGCGCAGGCGGGCGATGAACTCCATCATCTCGATCGGGGTCTCAAACGCCGAATGGGCGTCGGGCGAGTGGCAGTCGACGCCCATCGGCACGCCGCGCGCCTCGGCGATTTCGGCGGTGATCTTGGCGGCGGGCAGGATGCCGCCCTGACCGGGCTTGGCACCCTGACTCATCTTGATTTCGATCATCTTTACCTGCGGATCCGCCGCGACCTGACGGAATTTTTCCGGGTCAAAGCGTCCCTCGGCCGAGCGGCAACCGAAATAGCCGGTGCCAATCTCATAAATCAGGTCGCCGCCGCCTTCACGGTGATAGCGGCTGATGCCGCCTTCGCCGGTGTCATGGGCGAATCCCTGTATCTTGGCGCCTTTGTTCAGTGCCAGGATCGCGTTGGCGCTGAGCGCGCCAAAGCTCATCGCCGAGATGTTATACAGCGACAAATCATAAGGTTGCTTGCAGTCCGGCCCGCCAACATGCACGCGAAAATCGTGGTTGGTGATCTTCTTTGGGCGGATCGAGTGCGTCAGCCACTGATAGCCCGCGCCATACACCTTTTCCTTGGTGCCGAAGGGGCGTTTGTCTTCGACGTTCTTGGCGCGCTGGTAGACGATGTTGCGGTCTTCGCGCGAGAAGGGAACCTCGGCATCGTCGTCTTCCAGCAGGTACTGGCGGATCTCGGGGCGGATCATCTCGAACAGGTAGCGCATGTGCCCGAGCACCGGGTAGTTGCGCAGAATGGCGTGGTGGACCTGCATCATGTCCTGCACGCCGATGGCGGTCAGCGCCCCGAAGATCGCCAGCGGAATTGCGAACCACCAGGACCAGATCAACAGCAGCGCCGACACAACGGTCAGCACGGCGCACAGAATGAAGGTCGAATACCGCATCAACGACGAGATCATGCCGGTCCTCTGGCATTAGGGAGTGGGAGGGCCAGCCTAGCAGATCTTGCTAAACCGACCACCCCGCGTCTGCTGATCCGATGTCTATCGCGGCTTTGGTGTCGATCAGGTAAATTTCGCGGCACGTTTTTGCATGCCGGCCATCACGGCTTCCATCTGGTTGGGCGAGCCGATGATCGCCGCTTGCAGGCGCGCTTCCAGCGCCAGTTGCTCGTCGCTGCCGGGCCAAGAGGCGCGGACCAGTGCCTTGGCACCGCGCGTGGCTTCAGGACTGCGGGCGGCGATGGCGCGGGCGGCGTCGCGGGCGGCGGCGAGCGGGTCGTCGGCCAGACGCGTGATCAGTCCCAGCGCCTGTGCCTCGGAGGCCACAACGACGCGGGCGCTCAGGATCAGTTCCAGCGCCTGATCGGCGCGCATCAGGCCGGGCAGCAGCTTGGTCAGGCCCATGTCGGGGATCAGGCCCCAGCGGGTTTCCATGATGCTCAGCTGGGTGTCGGGCGCGGCGATGCGGATGTCGGCCCCCAGTGCCAGCTGCATCCCCGCGCCGTAAGTCACACCGTGCAGCGCGGCGATCACCGGGACGGGCAGATCAGCCCAGACCGTGCAGGGGTGCTGGAAACGGTTGGCGGCGCGGCCACCGGGGGGCGAGACGATCTCGGCCCTGAGCGCGTCGAGATCCTGGGCGAACTCCATCAGCATCGAGGTGTCGATCCCGGCGCAGAACCCGCGGCCCGCGCCGGTCAGGATCACCGCGCGCAGGCCCGGCTCTGTCATCAGCCGGTCGCCCGCCGCACTGACCGCCGCGAACATCGCCGCATCGAAAGCGTTCAGCTTGTCGGGGCGGTTCAGGGTGACTTCGGCGATGCCGTCCTCGATGGCGATGGTAACGCGGTCTTCGGACATGGTTTCCTCCCTCATGCGGGCTCAGGCTGGCAGGGCCGTGCGCGCAGGGCAAGCGCAACGTGGCGGCAGGCGGGTCACGTCGCCAGCCACCACAGCCGCGTCAGGTGGAAGAACGCGGGCGCGGCAAAGATCACGCTGTCGAGCTGATCAAGAAACCCGCCCTGACCGGGGATCAGATGCGACCAGTCGCGCAGGCCCCGGTCGCGCTTGATGGCGCGCAGCACCAGATTGCCGACCTGACCCGAGGCCGAGGCGAGCGCGGCCATGGCAGCGGCGGCCAACGGACCAAAGGGGGTGATCCAGAACAGCGCCAGCCCCAGAACCGCCGCCGCCACGATCCCCCAGATCGCGCCGCCCCAGGTCTTGGGTGACAGATCCGGCACGATCCGCCGCCAGCCCGAGCGCCGGCCCATATAGAAATCGACCAGATCGCCGGTCTGCACCACCAGCACCAGAAAGGCGATCAGCAGCATGCCGCGCCCGTCGTAACCCGGCAGCTCCAGCCACATCAGCGCCGGGATGTGGCTGAGGCAATAGACCGCGATCATCAGGCCCCATTGGGTTTCGGAAACCCGGCTGAGGAACCTTTCGGTCGAACCGCGCAGGACCGACACGAAGGGCAGCAACAGGAAGATGTAGACCGGGATAAACACCGCAAAAAGGCGCTGTATGTCAAAGAAAACAAAGAGGAATTGCGCGGGCAGGATAAGGTAGAAGGCCAGGGCCAGCGACAGGTGATCGGCGCGTGTGCGCGACGAGTACGTGTAGAACTCGCGCAGCGCGGCAAACGAGGCGACGGCGAACAGAAGGACCATCGCCCAGCGTCCGGCAAGCATGGTCAGCGTGAACAGCACCACCATCGCCCACCAGCTGTCGATGCGGGTCATGAAGACCTCGACCGCCGGGTCGGGTTTGGGGAAGCGGGCGCGCATGCGCTCGCCGATGATGGTCAGCGCCAGTAGAACCAGCCCCACACAAAGGCCGAGCAGGAAAATATCGCGCAGGATCGGGCTCATGCGCGCTCCTCGGGTTTCAGCGCCAGCAGGGCGGCGGCAGCGCGGCTCAAAAAGGCTGCCCGTTCCTCATCGGCGGCCAGCGCGACCGGCTCACCGAAGATCACCTTGCACATCAGGGGGAGGGGGATCACCTCGCCCTTGGGCATGACTGAATTGAGATTGGCGATCCACGTCGGCACCAGTTCGACGCCGGGATGCGCTTTGGCCATGTTATAGAGGCCGGATTTGAACGGCAGCAGGGGCTCGGCCGTCTGGTTGCGCAGGCCTTCGGGGAAGATGATCAGCGAGTCGCCGTCGCTCAGCGCCTGATTGATCGCCGCCATCGGGTCATCGGTGCGCTGATCGGGCCGCCGGTCGATCAGCACGGCGCGGAACACGTCACCCCCGGCAAAGGCGCGCAGCTTGCTCTTGAGCCAGTAATCCGCCGCCGCGACCGGGCGGGTCTGCAGGCGCATGTGATGCGGCAGGACCGACCAGATCATCGGCATATCGGCGTTGGATACATGGTTGGCGAAATAGACCCGCTGGCGGGGCGAGGGGCCGACGCCCCGCCAGTCGGCATGAACGGCGGTGATCGCGCGGGCGAAAAGCACGATGGCTTGCCCGGTCACGCGGGCGGCAAAGCGGCGCAGGGGATGGGTTGACGTCATGCCCCATCATGCGACGGCTTTGCGCCGCTGGAAAGGGGGCTGGCAAAGTCCCGCACCTGTGAGACAGCGCGGCTTGTGCCGCGAACAGCGGCTGCTATCATGGCCCTGTACATGTTTGCCCGGAGAGTAAAAATGCGCTTGATCATCAGGCTTCTGGGGGTTGTGGTTGTGCTGGTCGTGATGGCCGTGGCGGCACTGTTTCTGCTGCCCGCCGAGCGCATCGCCAACCTTGCGGCGCGGCAGTTCGAGGCGGCGACGGGCCGCTCGCTGACCATCTCGGGTGACGTGACGCCAACCTTCTGGCCGGTGCTGGGCGCGCGGGTTGAGGGTGTGACGCTGGCCAATATCGCGGGCTCGGATGCAGGGCCGATGCTGGTGGCGGACTCGGTCGATCTGGGCGTTGACCTGTCGGCACTGATTCAGGGCAATCTGGTCGTGCGTCGGTTCGAGGCCCGCTCACCGCAGATCGTGCTGGAACGTGATGCTTCGGGCGTTGGCAACTGGATGTTTGCCGGAATCGGCGACCAGTCCGCCGCTACGACAGAGACCGGCACCCGCGCCTCGTTGCCCCCGATCTCCTTGGACCGCGCGCAGATCGAGGGGGCATCGCTGCGCTATATCGACCGCGCGGCGGGCACGGATGTGACGGTGCAGGGCGTCAGCATCGACCTGACCATGCCCGAAAGCGGCGGTGCCGCGACGCTGCGCATTTCGGTGGACCGCAACGGGCAAGAGGGAGAGATCAACGCGCGCCTCGGCTCGGTTTCGGCGCTGCTGGCGGGCGATGTGGTCGCGGTCAGCGCCTCGATTTCCGCCGATGGCGCGCAGGGCTCGTTCGAGGGGCGTCTGGGGCTGGAACCTGTCGCGGCCGAGGGGCGTCTGAGCATCGACATCAGCCGTCTGGGACCGGCGCTGCAACTGGCAGGGGCCGAGGGCGGCGAGCCGATTCCCGGCGCCGCGCGGCCGCTGACGCTGGGCGGTCAGCTGACGCTGGCCCCGGCGGGCAGCCTGCATCTGCGCGAAGGCGTGCTCGGCATCGGCTCGAACCGGCTGCGGCTGGCGCTGGACACGACGTTTGACGGGGACCGCCCGAATATCGCGGGGCAGATCAGCGCCGATACGCTGGATCTGACCGGTTTCACCGGCGGCGAGAGCGGCGGTTCGGGCGGCAGCGGCGGCGCTGCGGGCTGGCCGACGTCGCGCATCGACGCCTCGGCGCTGGCGCTGGCCAACGCGCAGATCGGCCTGACGCTGGGGCCGGTGAACACCGGGTTCGGCATGATCGATTCGACCCGTGGGTCGCTGACCATCGACCGCGCCCGCGCGGTGCTGGGCATCAACGAGATCCGCGCCTTTGACGGCACCCTGTCGGGCGACCTGGTCGCCAACAACCGCAACGGCTTGTCTGTTGGCGGCACGGTCGCGTTGCGCGGGGTGAGCCTGCTGGCGGCGTTGCATCAGGCTGTCGGGTTCGAGCGGCTGAGCGGCACCGCGTCGGCGGATCTGCGGTTCCTCGGGTCCGGGCAGTCAGTGGACGCGATCATGCGCTCGCTTGAAGGGCAGGGCACGATTGCCTTCGGCGCGGGCGAGATCCTTGGGTTTGATCTGTCGGCGATGCTGCGTAACCTCGATGCCTCGGCTCTGGGGGCGGGCAATTCGACGATCTATGAGAGCATCGGCGCCAGCTTCACCATGGCCAATGGCGTGCTGACCAACAATGACCTGCGGCTGGAAGCGCCGCTTCTGGGCGTTGGCGGCAATGGCACGGTCGATCTGGGCAACCAGACGCTGAACTACCGCGTCACCCCCGAAGCGATGCGCAACGCCGAGACCGGCGAGGCGCTGCGTGTCCCGCTGTTGATCACCGGCCCGTGGTCGGCCCCGCGCTACCGGCTCGATCTTGAGGGGCTGGCCGAGCAGCGTCTGGCCGAAGAGCGTGCCCGTCTGGAGGCCCGCGCGCAGGAAGAGATTCAGCGTCTGCAGGATCAGGCCCGGTCGCGCGTCGAGCAGGAACTGGCCGACCGTCTGGGCGGTGGCACCACGCCCGAGGGCGAGGCGCAGACGCCGGAAGATGCGCTCCGCGATCAGGCGCGTGACGGGTTGTTGCGGCTGCTGGGTGGCAGGCAGGAGGCGCCCGCCAACCCGTGATCAGCGGATAAAGTGCAGCCGGTCGAAGCGCGCGCGCAGCGCCTTCGTCCGGGGGGCCAGCGATGCCGGATCGTTCGAGCGCAGCGCCTCGGCGACCAGCGCCGCGATTTCGGGGATGTCATCCACCGTTACGCCCCAGCGCACCAGCTCGGGCGTGCCGATGCGAAGCCCGTTCATGTCGCCCGCCACCGGATCAATTGGCAGACCGATGCCGCAGGCCAGAAACCCGGCCTTTTCCAACGTTTTGGAGGCCGCCTGACCGCCGCCAAACGCTGCCGCCTCGACCGCGAACTGGTGCGAGGTGGTGAAGCCCCGCTCGGCGGCGAAGACCGGCAGCCCGGCCTTTGCCAGCGCCGTTGCGAAGGCCTGCGCCGTGTCGATCATCCTCTGCGCATAGGCCCGGCCATGGTCCCGCCAGTCCAGAAGCGAGATCGCCAGCGCCGCTGATTTTCCGGCGTCAAAATTGGCGGTCAGGCCGGGGAAGGCGATGGCATCCAGCCGCTCGGCAATTGCGGCGTCGCGGGTGACGATCAATCCGCCTGCGGGGCCACCCAGCGATTTATAGGTGCTCATCGTCATCAGATGCGCGCCCTGATCCAACGGGTTGGCCCAGGCCCCGCCGGCGATGATTCCGCATTGGTGGGCGGCGTCGAACAGGACTTTCGCGCCCACCTCATCTGCAATCGCGCGGATCTCGGCCACGGGATGCGCGAACAGGTTCAGCGAGCCGCCAATGGTGATGATCTTGGGCCGCACCCGCAGTGCCAGATCGCGCAGGGCGTCCAGATCGACGGTATAGCCGTCGGCGTTGACCGGGGCGGGGTGGGTGATCAGCCCGTAAAGCCCTGCGCAACCGTCGGCGTGATGGGTGACATGCCCGCCGATGCTGCCCGGCGGGGCGATGATCGCATCGCCCGGTTTGGCCAGCGCCATGAAGCCATAGAGGTTGGCCAGCGCGCCCGACGCGACGCGGATTTCGACATGGCTGGCGTTGAAGATCTCGGCGGCCAGTTCGGCGGCGATCACCTCGATTTCCTCGATGGCCTGCAAGCCCATCTCGTATTTGTCGCCCGGATAGCCCAGCGACGGGCGCGATCCCAGACCCCGCGCCAGCGCCGCCTCGGCGCGCGGGTTCATCACGTTGGTGGCGGGGTTCAAGTTGAAGCAATCGCGTTCGTGGATCTGCTGGTTTCGCTGAATCAGCGCTTCGATCCGCGCATCGATTGTCCCGCTTTCCGAGGTTGCCGTGGTGGTGGCAAGCGCTTGTACGCGGGTTTCAGCAAGGGCGGGAACCCAGGGGCGGGGGGCAAGATGGGTCATGAGGTCTCCTGACTGAGCCGCGCGGATGGGCAAAGACTACGATGCTGACCACAGACAGCAAGCCGGGAAATTCAGCGGAGAGAAACCTTTAGCGGCAAGGTCGATCGCCAGAGGTTGCTCGGGAATGTGAGCACCCTGAGAAAGGGCTGCGGCATTTTTGCCGACAGCAGGGCGGAAGATACGCTAATTTTGGCGACTAATTGAACGTGATTTGAGCCGGGGACGACTCAGAGGCACACTCTGACGATACAATCCCTCAATTTTCTTCATTTCTTGCTGACCGTCCAAGCTCAAGGAGATATCACATGCGTCTCATCCAGTTCACGGCCCCGTTTGCAATTCTCGCTCTGTCGGCGGGCGCCGCGCTGGCCACCGGACCGGTGCCCTACACGCCGCCGCCCCCGGTCACCGTTTACACGGCACCAGCGGCCTATGACTGGTCGGGCGCGTATGTAGGCCTTCAGGTCGGCTCAATGTCGCCGCGCGGCTCATCCACGGCCGGTTCGGCCAATGATGACCCGTTCGATTCATCGTCCGGCTTTGGCGTCTTTGGTGGCTATCAGTGGCAGCATGGCGGCTTGGTATTTGGCGGCGAGCTGGGCTACACCCGCTTTGACGGCGAGTTCGTCAATTTCCCCGGCTTTTTCATCGGCAATATCGCCGAAGCGCGCGCCCGTGTCGGCTATGCGTTTGACCGTGTGTTGGTCTCGGCATCGCTGGGCTACGCATCGCAGACCTACAGCGGCGCTTCCTATGACCTGACGGGCGTTACCTACGGACTCGGCGTTGACTATGCGGCGACCGACTCGGTTGTGCTCGGCCTTGAATATGTCGTGCGCAATCTGGACGGCGGCAGTGTCGGCATCGGTGACCAGCTCTCGGTGGATGACCAGTCGGTCCGCCTGCGCGTTTCCTTCCACTTCTGATTGTCGATGCCCAATGGTCGACGCTGGCGGGCCTTCGGGCCCGCCCTATTCGTTTCAGGCCTTGGGGGCGTCGCGGATTGCGGCATAGGCCAGCGCCAGATCACCCTCGCGCGGCTCGTGCCCCGTCAGACAGGTCACGTAGTCGCGCCCGCGCGAGGCGCGCAGCGCGGCACTTTCGTGTTGATCGACAGTCGCATAGCCGATCTGGGTGAAATACACGATCCGGCCCCGCACATCGGCTTCGGTGGCTGCAAAGCCGTGACGCTCGAACATGCCTGCCAGCGCCGCGATCCGCGCATCGTCGCAGGCTGACAGGCGCGCGCGCACGTCAGGATCGCGACTGGCCCAGCCCCGGATGGCGAAATCGAGGCGGCTATCGAACCCGCCGGGGGCTTCCCATGTCGCATAAAGATGCCCCAGCGCCTGGGTGATGGTGTCCGAGGGGCGGCGTGTGGCGGCGATCAGGGCGCTGGTGTTGGTGGCTTCCCAATACTCCAGAAGCGCCTCAAGCAGCTCGCCCCGGTCCTTGAAAAACCAGTAAAAACTGGAGCGCGCGCAGTCGAGCTGGTCTGCCAGTCTCAGAACCTTGACGCTTTCGACACCCTCGGCAATCAGCAGCGCCAGCGCCGCCTGCATCCAGTCGTCGCGCGTGGTGCGGCCGGGGCCGCGGGTTTTGCGCTGGCTGGGCATTCGGCGGCCTCCTGCGGGGTCCAAGGGGGCAATTTAGCCACGCCGGGCAGTGCGGGCAAGGGTCAGCGCTGTGCCTTGAGCGCGGCCAGCTCGGCCCGCTGCGCTTGCAGACGCAGCATCACCGCATAATCGCGGTCAAAGGCTGCGCGCCGCGCGGGGTCGGGGCTGAGCACGGTGGCCAGTTCGGTCATCGCGCGCGCTGCGCTGGCAAGGTCCGGCTGTACCCCGCCCGCGACGCTGGCTGCGATGGCGGTGCCCAGCAGGACGGTATCCTCGGCTTCGGACCGCAGGATTTTCAGGCCGGTCACATCGGCGAAAAGTTGCTTCAGGATCGTCGTGCGCGCCAGCCCGCCCGCGATGGCCAGCGTTTCGGCCGGGCGATTGCCCGCCGGGTCGGGGCCGTTCAGGTGCTCGATGATCTGACGCACGCCCAAGGCCAGCGCCACAGCGGTGCGCCAGTAAAGCGTGCACAGCGCGTCAAAGCTGCGCTCCAGCCCCAGCCCGCTGATCACCGCGCGCGCGGTGGCATCTGAAAGCGGCGAGCGGTTGCCGTTGAAATCGGGCAGAACGTCGATCTCGCGGCCCAGAGCGGGGCCGTGCTCAGCGAGCAGGACCCCGATCCGCCCGAGCACCTCGTTGTGGTCGGGGCGGGCATCCAGTTCCGTCAAAGGCCAGCTGTCGAGCACATAGTCCAGCGCAGCCCCCGCCGCCGATTGCCCGCCTTCGCTGGTCCAGTGGCCGGGCAGGACGGTGCCCAGCGACGGCCCCCAGATGCCGCGCGCAAAGAGCGGGCGGGTGGTGATCGCCATGATGCAGTTCGAGGTGCCGGCGATCAGGGTCAGGCGCTGTTCGGGCGCGGTGTCAGGCTTCAGGCCCAGTGTACCCAGCGCGCCGGCATAGGCGTCGATCATCCCGGCGGCGACGGGCGTGCCGGGGGCAAGGCCCAGATCGGCGGCGGCTTGAGCGGTCAGCCCGCCGATGGCTTGGCCAACGGCGATGGCATGGTCGGGCAGGGCGGCGCGGTCGGTCAGGTCGTCAAGCCCGATCTGCGCCAGAAAATCGCGCTGCCAGCCGCCGTGCTCAGGCAGATACGGCCATTTCGTCGCCAAGGAGCAGGCCGAGGCCGCCGGACTGCCCGTCGCGCGGCTGGTCAGATGATCCGCCAGATCGCGGGCGGACCCAAGCTGCGACCACAGATCGGGCCGGTGGCGTTTGAGCCAGAGCAGCTTGGGCGTCTGCATTTCGGGCGACATCGCGCCGCCAAGATGGTCGATGAGCCGGTGGCCGGTTGCGGTGCAGATCAGCGCTTCGTCATGAGCGCGGTGGTCGTACCATGCGATCGTGTCGCGCCCGTCCGGCCCCAGCGCCAGCGGCGCGCCGTCACGGTCGCGCAGCACCAGCGAACAGGTCGCATCAAACCCCAGCGCGCGAATCGTTGTCGGGTCCACGCCCGCTTGGGCCACCGCGTCGCGGGTCGCCGCGCAGACCGCTTGCCAGATCTGGTCCGAGGCATACTCGGCCCGCTGGCCCGGCGCGTCGTGGACGATGATCTCGGCCACCGCGCGCGACAGCATCCGTCCCGCGGTGTCAAAAACACCCGCGCGGGCGCTCAGCGTCCCGACATCCACGGCGCACAGATAGGCTGTCATTGTCTCCACCCTTAGCCGAATCCCCGGATCACCGCGGGCAGGTCGGCCATGGTGCTGATGATGGACTCTGGCGCGAGTTTTTCAACCTCAAGTCGCAGGTTTGCGGGTTCCGCATGCGCGCCCCCGACAAAACCGACCGCGCGCATGCCGGCAGCGCGGGCGGCGGTCAGGCCGGCAGGGCTGTCCTCGATCACCACGCAATCGGCAGGATCGACGCCCAGGGTGCGGGCGGCGAGCAGGAACAGATCGGGCGCAGGTTTACCGTTGGCGACCATGGTCGCGCTGAAAATCTGCGGCTCGAACAGCGGCAGCAGGCCGGTCACGCGCAGCGACAGGCGGATGCGGTCGGGCTGGCTGCTGGAGGCGACGCAGACGGGCAGGTCCAGCGCCGTGATTGCTTCAGCCACGCCGGGGATCGGCTGCAGCTCGGCCTCGAACCGCGACAGCAGGCGGTGGCGCATCTCGGCCAGCAGCGTGTCGGTCAGCGTTACACCGCGCTCGCGCTTGAGCCATTCGCCGACGCTGCCCAGCGATTTGCCCAGAAAATGCGCGTAGCCTTCCTGCGGGGTCAGGATGCACCCCGCTTCGGCCAGCACAGACAGCATCACCGACAGCGAGATCGTCTCGCTGTCGACCAGAACCCCGTCGCAATCGAAGATCACCAGCCCCGGGGGCATCTCAGCCGGACTCGACGTAGCGGGTCAGGGTTTTCGCGGTGCCATCCTGCCAGAGCCTATGCAGCCAATGGGCAAACTGTGCGGCAAAGCCCGCGTGTTCGGCCAGATCGCCATAGATCGCGTCCTGTTCCAGCCATGCCTGCGGGCGACGGCGCGCCTGCTGCGCCACCGGAACCAGACGGTCCCAGTTGGGGTCATTGGGGTCGATGGTGGCACCTGAATCCGTCACCCCGGCACAGTAGCGCGCCCAGAGCGCGCATTCCAGCGCCAGACCGCTATACGCGCCGCCGTTCTTGAGCGCGTCGCGCAGGGTGGGGATGATGAATTTCGGCTGCCGGTTCGAGCCGTCCAGACACAAGCGGCGCACCGTATCGCCGATCTTGGGGTTCGAGAACCGCCGTTCGATCAGCGAGACATAGGCGGGCAGGTTGGTGTCGGGGACCGGGGGCACCTGCGGGACGATCTCGGTTTGCTCGATCTTATGCAGGAAGGCGCGGATCAGGGGGTGTTCCATGGCCTCGTGGACAAAGTGTATGTCCATCAGCCCGGCGGGATAGGCGATGACCGCGTGCCCGCCGTTCAGGATGCGCAACTTCATCAGCTCAAACGGGGCAACGTCGTCGACGAATTGCGCGCCGACGGCTTCCAGCTGGGGGCGGCCGAGGGGGAAGTTGTCCTCGAGCACCCATTGCGTGAAGCCCTCGCAGAAGACCGGCCAGCCGTCTTGGACACCGAAGTCCTGCGCCAGAATGGCCCGCTCGCGATCGCCGGTGGCGGGGGTGATGCGATCAACCATGGCGTTGGGGAAGGCGACATTGGCGGCGATCCAGTCCGCGAAACCCGGATCGCTGAGCCGGGCCAGCCCGCAAAGCGCGTTGCGCGTCACCACGCCGTTATGCGGGATGTTATCGCAGCACATGACGGTAAACGGAGGCGTGCCCGCCGCGCGCCGGGCCTTGAGCGCGGCAATCATCATGCCGAAGGCGGTCTTGGGGGATGCGGGGCTGACGGCATCCGCGACAATCGCGGGGTGGGTCGGATCGAAGCGGTCTTTCGAATCCAGAAAATACCCGCCCTCGGTGATCGTCAGCGAGACGATGCGGATATCGGCCTGCGTCATGCGGGCGATGATTGCCGGGGCGTCGGCGGGTTCGAGGTAGTCGATCATCGAGCCCAGCACGCGGGCGGTCGAGTGATCGGCCTCTTGCTCGACCAGCGTGGTCAGCCAGTCCTGCGCCTGCAGCACGGCACGGCCCTTTTTCTCGCCTTCGAACACACCGGCGCCGACCAGCGCCCAGTCCAGCGACTGGCCCTGCGCAAACAGCCGGTCCAGATACATCGCCTGATGCGCGCGGTGAAAATTGCCGACGCCGAAATGCAGGATGCCGGGCGTGAGGGCCGCGCGGTCATAGCCGGGTGCGGCGACGCTCTCGGGCAGGGCGGTCAGGTTGGCTTGTGAGAGGGGGACGGTCATGTCAGCTCATCCAGTTCCCGCCGTCGACGTTATACGTCTGGGCGACGATGTAGTCGGCCTCGGGCGAGGCCAGAAAGACGGCCATGCCGGTCAGATCCTCGGCACGGCCCATGCGGCCAACGGGGACAGCGGCGCCGACTTCGGCCTTTTTCTGGCCCGGCGCCTTGCCTTCGTGCTTGGCGAAGAACGCATCCACCCCGTCCCAATGCTCGCCATCCACCACACCCGGCGCGATGGCGTTGACGTTGATGCCGTGCTTGATCAGATCCAGACCGGCGCTTTGCGTCAGGCTGATGGTGGCGGCCTTGGTGGCGCAATAGACGGCGACCAGACCCTCACCACGCCGACCGGCCTGACTGGCCATATTGATGATCTTGCCGCCGCCACCGCGCGCGATCATGTGCTTGGCCACGGCTTGCAAGGTGAACAGCGTCCCCGCCACATTGACCGAGAACAGGCGGTCATAGTCGGCCCGTGTGATCTCGACGATGGGGGCGGCGGTGAAGAGGGCGGCGTTGTTGATCAGGATGTCGATGCGCCCCAGCCGCGCCACCGTATCGGCCACCGCCGTGTCGATGCTGTCTTGCCGCGTCACGTCCAGATGCACCGCCTGCGCGCCGATCCCGTCGGCGGCGGCCTGCGCGCGGGGCAGATCGATGTCGGCGATCATCACCTGCGCGCCCTCGGCGACATAGGCGCGCGCGAAGGCCAGCCCGATGCCCCGGGCTGCGCCGGTGATCAGCGCGGTCTTTCCACTCAGCCGTGTCATGCGATCCGCAGCCCCTGTGCGTCAAAGCGGTGCAGCTGCGCGGGATCGGGCGTCAGGTGGATCGTGTCGCCATAGTGCAACGAGACCTCACCCCCGGCGCGCACGGTCAGCGGGGTCTCGAAGCCCTCGACCGTGACATGAAAGAACGTGTCCGAGCCGAGGTGTTCCGATACCCCCACCTTGCCGGTCCAGGTGCCCGAGCCGTCGGTGACGGCCAGATGCTCGGGCCGGATGCCGATGGTCTGGGCATTGTGCTTGGCGGCTTCAGGACCGGTGATCAGGTTCATCTTGGGCGAGCCGATGAAGCCCGCGACGAAGACGTTGCGCGGAGCGCGGTACAGGTCCAGCGGGCTGCCGACCTGCTCGATGCGACCGGCGTTGAGGACGACGATCTTGTCGGCCATCGTCATCGCCTCGACCTGATCGTGGGTCACGTAGATCATCGTCGTCGCCAGCCGCTTGTGCAGCTCGCTGATTTCCAGCCGCATGCCGACGCGCAGCGCGGCATCGAGGTTGGAGAGCGGCTCGTCGAACAGAAACGCCGAGGGCTCGCGCACAATCGCGCGGCCAATGGCCACCCGCTGGCGCTGACCGCCGGACAGCTGGCCGGGGCGACGGTCCAGATAGCTGTCAAGGTTGAGCACCTTGGCCGCGCCGTCGACCTTGGCGTCGATCTGGTCCTGCGACAGGCCTGCCATTTTCAGCGGAAAGGCGATGTTCTTGCGCACCGACATATGCGGGTAGAGCGCATAGCTTTGAAACACCATCGCCAGCCCGCGCTTGGACGGCGACAGCCGCGTCGCGTCGGTGCCGTCGATGCGGATTTCGCCGTCGGTGACATCCTCAAGCCCGGCGATCAGCCGCAGCAGGGTGGATTTCCCGCAGCCCGAGGGGCCGACGAAAACCACGAACTCTCCATCCTCGATCCGCAGATCCAGCGGGGGAATGACCTCGACATCGCCGAAAGCCTTGCGAACCTTGTCCAGCGTGATGCGTCCCATGTCGTTCTTCCTTACTTGACGGCGCCGAAGGTGAGGCCGCGCACGAGTTGTTTCTGGCTGAACCAGCCCATGATCAGGATCGGCGCGATCGCCATGGTCGAGGCGGCGCTGAGCTTGGCGTAAAACAGACCCTCAGGGCTGGAATAGCTGGCGATGAAGGCGGTCAGGGGGGCGGCGTCGATGGTGGTCAGGGTGAGGGTCCAGAAGGCCTCGTTCCAGGCCAGAATGATGTTCAAAAGGACCGTCGACGCGATGCCGGGGATCGCCATGGGCGTGAGCACGTAGAGGATCTCGGCCTTGAGCCCGGCACCGTCCATCCGCGCGGCTTCCAGAATCTCGCCCGGGATTTCGCGGAAATAGGTGTAGAGCATCCAGATGATGATCGGCAGGTTGATCATCATCAGGATGAAGATGAGTGCCGCCTTGCTGTCCAGAAGCCCGGTCTCGATCAGGATCAGCCGGATCGGGTACAGCACGCCTACCGCAGGCAGCATCTTGGTCGACAGCATCCACATCAGGATGTCCTTGGTCCGTTTGGCGGGCACAAAGGCCATCGACCACGCGGCGGGCACGGCGATGATGATGCCAAAGACGGTAGAGCCAACCGCCAGCGCGACCGAATTCCACAGGTATCGCATGTAGTCGGAGCGCTCCTGCACGACCGCGTAATTCTCCAGCGTCCAGTCAAAGTTGAAGAACACGGGCGGGTCGGCGATGGCGGCGGCTTCGGTCTTGAAGCTGGTCAGGATGGTCCAGAGGATCGGGAAAAAGATCGTCAGGCCAATGATCCAGGCCAAAGCGGTATAGGCGATCTTGCGGCGGGTGGTGACGGCGCGGGCCATGGCGGTCTCCTTACGCGTCGAGGTTCTTGCCGACGACGCGCATCAGCACGAGGGCGACGATATTGGCGAGGATCACGGCGATGATGCCACCGGCCGAGCCGAGGCCGACGTTCTGGCTTTCAATCACGCGCTGATAGACGAGGTAGGTCAGCGTTCTGGTGCCAAAGGCTCCGCCGGTGGTGACGTAGATCTCGGCGAAGATCGACAGCAGGAAAATCGTCTGGATCAGCACGACTACGGTGATCGAGCGGGCCAGATGCGGCAGCGTCATGTGGTAAAAGCGCGAGATCGGCCCGGCACCGTCCATCTCGGCGGCTTCCATCTGCTCGCTGTCGAGCGACTGGATCGCGGTCAGCAGGATCAGCGTGGCGAAGGGCAGCCACTGCCAGGACACGATCAGGATGATGGAAAACAGCGGCGCCTGGCTGAGCCAGTCAATCGGTTGCAGCCCCAAAGCCTTGAACAGATGCGCGAAAAGCCCGTTCACCGGGTTCATGAACATGTTCTTCCAGACCAGCGCCGACACCGTGGGCATCACGAAGAAGGGGGCTATGACCAGAATGCGCACAACGCCCTGACCCCAGATCGGCTGATCCAGCAGATTGGCCAGCAGGATGCCCCCGATCACGGTGATCAAGAGCACACCGCCGACCAGTTGCAACGTGGTGACAACGCTGGACAGGAAGGCCGACGAGGTGACGAAACGGGTGTAGTTGCCCAAGCCCTCGCAGCAATCGAACGTGCCGCGCATCGGGCGGTAGTCGAGGGTCGAGAACCAGAGCGTCAGGATCAGCGGCACCAGCATCCAGACGAGGAGCAGGAACACCGCCGGTGCCATCATCACGCGGGCAGCGGAACGAGAATGCTGGGTGGCCATGTCGGACCCTCGTCAGGAAAAAAGGGGGGAGAGGGGGCACGCGGCCCGAAGGCCGCGCGCGATGTCATCAAGGAGGAGGGAAAAGCAGGGCGAAGCGCGGGTTGGGCGCGCCTCGCCCTATGGGTGCCGTGGGGATCAGTACCCCGCGGCCTCCATCTCTTCGGTGGCCAACTCTTGCGCTTGCTCAAGCGCTGCGGCCGCCGTGGTCTGCCCGGCAAGCGCTGCCGAGAAGAACTGACCGACCTCGGTTGCAAGGCCTGCGAACTCGGGGATCGCGACGAACTGCACGCCGGTATAGGGCACCGGGTCCACGGTCGGGTTGGTGGGATCCGCTGCTTCCATCGAGCGCAGGGTCATCGCTGCGAACGGCGCCGCGTCGAGGTACTCCTGGTTCTCGTAAAGCGAGGTGCGGGTGCCCGGCGGGACGTTGGCCCAGCCCTCTTCACTGGCGACCAGCGCGGCATAATCCGGGCCGGTTGCCCAAGCGATGAACTGGCGCGCAGCCTCAGGCGCATCAGACGAGGACGGGATCGCCAGCGACCAGGCCCAGAGCCAGTTGCCGCGCTTGCCCAGACCATTGTCCGGTGCCAGCGCGAACCCGACGCTGTCGGCCACCTGGCTGTCGGTCGGGTTGGTCACGAAGGAGGCGGCAACCGTCGCGTCGATCCACATGCCGCAATGGCCGGTCTGGAACAGCGCGAGGTTCTCGTTGAAGCCGTTGTTCGACGCACCCGGAGGGCCCGACTGGGTCATCATGTCGATGTAGAAGTTCAGCGTGTTCGACCAGGCTTCGGTATCGAACTGCGGACGCCAGTCCATGTCGAACCAACGCGCGCCGAACGAGTTGCCCATGGCGGTCAGGAACGCCATGTTCTCGCCCCAGCCTGCCTTGCCGCGCAGGCAGATGCCGTAGATCTCGTTGTCGCGGTCGGTCATCGCCGCTGCCGCGTCACGGATGAAGTCCCAGGTCGGGGCCTCGGGCATTTCCAGCCCGGCCGCTTCCATCAGGTCGGTGCGGTACATCACCATCGAGCTTTCGCCGTAGAAGGGCGAGGCATAGAGATTGCCGTCCACCGTCAGACCGCCGCGCACAGCGGGCAGCAGGTCGTCGATATTGTAATCGTCGCCCAGATCATTGAGCGATTGCAGCCAGCCCAGCTCGCCCCAGATCGGGACTTCATAGGTGCCGATGGTGATGACGTCATACTGACCGCCGCCGGTGGCGATGTCGGTCGTCACGTTCTGACGCAGCACGTTCTCTTCAAGCGTGACCCACTCGACGGTGACGTCGGGGTGCATCTCGGTGAAATGGCTGGCCAGACGCTGCATGCGGATCATGTCGCCGTTGTTCACGGTTGCGATGGTGATCGTTTCGGCCTGTGCTGCAAGGCCGAAACCCGCAGCCGTCAGCGCCGTCGCACCCATCAGGGCGCGCAGGGTCTTTGTCATGGTATCCTCCCAAGGTGAGCAAATGCTAAGCTCATGGGCAATTTCTCACGACAATTTGTCACAGGTCAACAGAATTCTTGGCCGCGCCCGGTTGGGACGCAGCAAGGCACTGAGACTGTTCAGAAAAAATGAGGGGTCAGCGGGTGTTTACGCTGTTAGCGCAATCGCCGTGTTTTCGTCGGTGACCAGCCCGTTCACCAGTTTACCTAACAGTGCCGCTCGAATCGCGGGGACTTTGTCGGGTCCGTGGGCGGCGGCAATCGTCGGCCCCGGAGGGGCAGGGGACAACAGGGCCGAGCTGACCCGGCTGTTGATCTCATCGTCCAGCAACTGCCCCTCGGCGTCAAAAACATAGCCGATGATCTCGCCCACGGCGCCCTTGTCACGCAGCCGCTGCTGATCGGCCAGCGTGATGAACCCGTCAATGACCAGCGGCGCGCGCTCATGCATCGTGCCGACACCCAGAAACCGCACATTCGTCCGCGCTGACAGCGCGCGGGTGCCGATCAGGGTCTTCTGGCCCAACAGCGCCGTGCGTTCCTCGGCCGAGGCAGTGATCACCGGCAGCGGCACGGGAAAGGTCCGCGCGCTGATCTTGTCGGCGATGGTAAACAGCACGTTGTAATACGCGGTCGAGCCATCAGGGGAAATGTTCCCGGTCAGCGAGACGATCTTGTGCTGGGCGCAGTCGAGATGCGGCAGATGCTCGACCGCCGCGCGCAGGGTGCGCCCGGTGCCCAGCCCGACAACCAGCGGCTCTTCACGCACCAGCCACCGCTCCAGCAGATCGCCGGTCGCCTGTGCCACAGCCTGACCCGAGTTCTGCACCGAATCGAGCGAGGGCACGACCTCGCAGATTTCCAGCCCGAAGCGGTCCTGCAAGGCGCGGGCCAGTTCCATGCAGCGGGCGATGGGGTGGTCGATGCGGACCTTCACCAGCCCGGCTGCCAGCGCTTGCGAGACGAGTCGTTGCGCGGATTGGCGCGAAATTCCAAGGATTTGCGCGATCTCATCCTGCTTGCAGCCGCCGATATAGGCCAGCCAGGCCGCCCGCGCCGCGTCATCGTGTTTGCGTTCTGGGCCTGCCATGTTCGTCTCCCGCGCTGTGCGTATCGTGGGGATCACCCTGCGCCTTGGCAAGACGCAGCACCGATACGCCTGATCACAAAAGGGGGGAGGTGGTACCGCCTTCCCGGCTTGAACGGGAGACCTCTAGATCCACAATCTAGCGCTCTAACCAACTGAGCTAAGGCGGCACACGGTGGGCGTTTAGCCCTGCTCTGAACCAATTGCAAGGGGGCAATCGGTCAGAGATTTCGATGCCATGTCTGTGCAACGACATCTTGGCCGAACGACTGCTGGGCTTCCGATTCGACCAAAGCGAATCCATTGCGCGCGTAGAGCCGCCCGGCGGCGCGGTGGCTTTCATGCGTCCACAGCACGATTTCCGTATAACCCGCTGCACGCGCGAAGCTGAGAGCGTGTTCCAGCATCCGCTGGGCAAGCCCTGTGCCGCGCGCCTCGGGCTCCAGCAGGAACAGCCGCAACTTGGCCACCTGTGCGTCACGCTGCACCACAAAAATCGACCCCAGCCGCCGCCCGTCGCGCCACGCGATCCAGCCCTGTTCGCGCCCGTCGATTCGGGTTGCAAGAAACTCGGTGACGATCTGCGTGACCAGCGCGGCGAAGCTGCCATCAAAGCCTTCATCCTGCGCATAGAGCGTATCATGCCGCTCGATCAGCCAAGCGGCATCACTTGCCGCGACAGGGTGCAGGGATATTTCCATCGTGAGAGTGTCAAGGTGGGCACGGGCTGCGTCAAGTGCCCGGCGCTTGCGCTGCGCAGACCGGCGGGGTACGCACACCAAACGCAAAACACGAGGCTGTCATGAGCATTAACAAAGAGAGCGATCTCGCCGCCAATCTGCAAATCGGCCCGACCACGCTGGGCATGGTGCGCATCTATGTCGAAGGTGGTGGTATCGATCTGCCGCTCGATTTCGATCCCGATGAAGCCGATGAAATCGCCGAAGAACTGCGGTCGGCCGCTGAAGCGGCGCGCTCGATGGGCAGCGGTGGCAAACCGGCGGGCAAGGGCGGAAAAGGCAAGCGCTAAGGCGCAGGGTGAGAGACCGGACACGACCCAAGCGGGATTCGTTGCGGCTGCTTCCTTCCGGACCTGACCGGGTTGGCGAAACGCCTGCCCGCGCCGATCTCTCGCGGATCACATATTCAAGCGCTGACGCTATTGCAAGGGTGCATTGTCGGCGCGCGGGGCCTGAGTTGCCAGCGGGGCGCGATCTGCGATACTGCGCGCTGATCCGTCCGAACAGAGCATCATGAGCAAACGCGGCTATCATCACGGCAATCTGCGGCAGGCCTTGGTTGAGGCAGCGCTGGACCTGATCACCGAGAAGGGACCGACCGGCTTCACCATGGCCGAAGCGGCCAAGCGCGCCGAGGTTTCGGCGGCAGCGCCCTACCGGCATTTCTCGGGCCGCGATGATCTCATTGCCGAGATCGCGACGCAGGGGTTCGAGCTGTTCGCGGATGTACTGGATTTCGCCTATAACGGCGGAAAACCCTCGCCGCTTGCGTCCTTCGAGGCGGTGGGCCGGGCCTATCTGGCCTTCGCGCGCAAATATCCCGGCCACTATGTAGCGATGTTCGAATCAGGTGTATCACCCGGACAGACGCCGGAATTGTCGCGCGCCTCCGAGCGCGCCAACAAGGTGCTGACCCGCGCTGCCGACGCGCTCTCGGCGCGCATTCCGGCCGATCGACGCCCGCCATCGGCAATGTTCGCGGCGCATATCACCGCGATGAGCCATGGCATTGTCGAGCTTTACACCCGCGGAAAACCCGGCGGCCGCGCCCCGTTCACGCCCGAGGAATTGCTCGAAGCCGGGATCGGCATCTATCTGCGCGGTCTTGGCCTGATCGAGCGCGACTGAGCGGCCTCAAGCGGGTGTCAGGATTCAGGCGGTTCGCTGGGCCGTTGCAAGGCGCAGTCGTGCTGGGGTGGTCTAACCGGTTGGCGCTTCTTGAGCATTTCGATCAGAAAGCTTTGCAGCTCCGAATACCCAAAAGGCCGATCCAGCACCGGGAAATGCGCGCGGGACACGCTCACGCCGTCATGCGCAACCAGGGCAAGACTGGTGCCCTGTTCGACCAGCTGCGCACACAGCCGTTGCCCACCCGTGGATTCGCCCGGCGCGTCGATGATGGCGTAATCCACTCTCGGCAAGGTCGCCAACAACTCAAGAGCCGCGTCCGGGGACGTGGCGCGCTGGATATCTGTGTTCGGGGCGATTTCGGCCAACCCCTCGGCCACGTCTTCCATCATCATCCAGTCAGTCAAAACCAGCAGACAAAGGGTCCGGGGGCGTCGCGAGGGGGAAGTGGTCATGTCTCTCTTTCACAGTTGAAGGCGGGACAATGGAACTTTTCACCGGGTCGTGCATTAAACTGCGACATACAGAGGAAGATCTGCGGATGGACATGACCGATTGTGCAGCGTGCCCTTTACGCCAGTGCGACCTCTTTACTCCCTTCAGTGATGACGAGCTCGACTTCATGGCTCACTTCAAAAGTGGCGAGCTGACGGTCACCAAAGGCACAACAATCTTGATGGAAGGCTCGAATAGCGGACAGCTTTTCACCATTCTGAAAGGTATGGCAATCCGGTATAAATTGCTTGAGGACGGCAGTCGTCAAGTGATCAATTTCGCCATGCCCGGCGACTTTCTCGGGCTTCAGGCGGGCGTCATGGGTGAGATGCAGCACAGCGTCGAAGCGGCTTCAGATATGACATTGTGTGTCTTCCGTCGCGAGGCGTTGTGGGACGTGTTTCGCTCCCATCCCTCGCGCGCCTTTGACCTGACCTGGATCAGCGCGGTCGAGGAGCATTTTCTGGGTGAGACGATTGCGACGCTGGGCCAGCGCGACGGGTTACAGCGCGTTTCCTGGGCGTTGACACGCCTTTTCATGCGGCTGCGCGCTGTCGGGCTGGGGACGCGCAAGTCAGTGCCACTGCCGTTCCGACAGCAAGACATGGCGGATGCGCTGGGTCTGTCGCTGGTCCACACCAACAAGACGCTGGCCGAACTGCGCCAACAAAAGATCGCCACCTGGTCCAAGGGCGTGCTTGAGGTGCATGATTTCGACAAGCTCCGCTCAACCGGGCTGGTGGATGAGAACCGCGAGGCCAAGCGCCCGTTGCTCTAAGCGCGGCCCCCTTGCCTTAACCGCGCCGGTGATAGGTCAGCGCGGCGCGGATACACTGCGCCAGCGCGGCCTCGGGGATCGGGCCGGGGTGCAGGATCAGCGCGCGCTTGCCTTCATAGGCGAAGGTGTCGCCGAAATGGTCGCGAAAGCCGTCGATCAATGTCGTCTGACAATGCACGAACAGCGCGACCTGATCGGGGGCGGTCTTGCTGACCCCCAGCCGGATCGTCGTGCCTGCGCGGCCGGGCGGCAGATACGCGGGCTCACCCCATTTCAGCGTTTCGGTCAGTGGTCCGACCGCTGCCTCGTCCGCGACCGCGAAAATCAGGGCGCGCACCGATTGCAGGCGCGCGTGCAACGCGTCCGACAGGCGCTCAAAGGCCGCAGCGACGGCGTCGGGTGGGGCAGGGATGCTCATCCCTCTAAGGTGCCATACCGCAGCTTGACCGGAAAGAGGTAAATATTCCCCTTTCGTTCTTCCCTGCCGCGCCCGCACCCGCTATTCTGGCCACCAATCCGTGAGGCAGGGGCAAGGCCCGTGACGACCGACAGCGACCCGACACAATCCGAGGCACCGCGCCGCAAGATCATCCATGTTGACATGGATGCCTTCTATGCGTCGGTCGAGCAGCGCGATAACCCCGAGCTGCGCGGCAAGCCCGTTGTGGTCGGCGGCGCTGGTCCGCGCGGTGTGGTTGCGGCGGCGAGCTATGAGGCGCGGGTGTTCGGGGTGCGCTCGGCCATGCCCTCGGTCACCGCGCGGCGCAAATGCCCCGAGCTGATCTTCGCCCGGCCCCGCTTTGATGTGTACCGCGAGGTCTCGGGCCAGATCCGCGAGATCTTTGCTGAACATACCGACCTTATCGAACCCCTGTCGCTGGACGAGGCCTATCTCGACGTGACCGAGAACAAGCAGGGCATCGCCTCGGCCACCGAACTGGCGCAGGTGGTGCGCGCGCGGATCAAGGAGGTGACCGGGCTGAATGCCTCGGCCGGGATCTCGTATTGCAAGTTTCTGGCCAAGATGGCGTCGGATCTGAACAAACCCAACGGGCAGGCGGTGATCACGCCGCGCCGCGGGGCCGAATTCGTCGCCGCGCTGCCGGTCGCCAAGTTCCACGGCGTCGGCCCGGCCACGGCGGCCAAGATGGCGCGGCTGGGGATCACCACAGGGGCCGATCTGCGCGCGCAATCGCTGGAGTTTCTGCGCCAGAATTTTGGCAAGTCCGGCGGCTGGTATTACCGCATTTCGCGCGGCATCGACGAACGCGCGGTGCAGCCGCACCGGGAACGCAAATCGGTGGGGGCTGAGGATACGTTTCTGGAGGACATCTTCGAGCCTGCGCTGGCGCGCGAGGAACTTGCCAAGCTGGTCGCCCGCGTCTGGCGGCACACCGACGACAAGGGGCTGAAGGCGCGCACGGTGGTCGTTAAGGTTAAGTACGCCGATTTCCAGCAGATCACCCGCAGCCGCACGCTGTCGGTTCCGCTGGCCTCGGCCGCCGAGATGGAGGCGCTGAGTTTTGCGCTGCTCGATCCGGTGTTCCCGGTGGCCAAGGGGATACGGCTGCTGGGGGTGACGCTGTCGACGCTCAGCGGCGAGGATGACGAGGCAGCGACGCAGGGCGTGCAGCTGTCGCTGTGGTGAACCGCGCCGCCAGCGCCTGCGCGAATGCTGCAACCGCCGGAGACTGTGGCGTGTCACCCAGCCGTGTCAGCCCGACGGCAACGCCCGCGTCGGGCAGGTCGAACGCCACGGCCTTGAGATCCGGGCGCAGCACGTCGAGCGTGGCGTCGGAATAGCTGAGCAGCGCAATCGAGTCACTGTCGGCGATCATCTGCTCGGCATCGGCAAAGGACCAGATTTCATAGCTTTGCGCCGGGGGCACTGCACCCAGCCGCCGAAAGGCCGTCTCGAAATAGCGCCGCACCGGCGTGCCGTGCGGGGCCACGACCCAACGCTGGGCGGCGAGCGTGTCGATGCTGACCGGACCGGCATGCACCGGATGATCGCGCCGGGCAACCAGCGTGAAACGCTCTTGATAGAGCGGCTCCTCGACAAAACCCGGGTAGGGCGCGGGCGAGCGCAGCAGGCCGACGATCACGTCGATTTCACGCCGTTTGAGCGCGTCGCACAGCGCGGTGTAGTTGCCCGGAACGCCCACCAGCCGCAGGTTCGGGGCGTCTCGTGTCAGGTCGCCAAAGGCCGCCATCACCTGCGCCTGTCCGCTGAACGGCATCAGCCCCACCGCGACGCGCCCGGTCAGCCCCTGCGCCGCCTGCGCCAGCAGGGCGGGCAGGGCGCGCAGCTCGTCCTGCACCCGGTCCCAGAGCGCGGCGAGGGTGAAGGCGGCAGGCTCGGGCGTCAGGCCGCTGCCGTGGCGGCGAAACAGCGGCGCGGGCACCAGCGCGCCCAGATCGCGCAGCGTCTGGCTGATCGCGGGCTGCCGGACCCCCAGCGCCTGCGCCGCAGCCGAGGCACTGCCCGTCGTCACCACCGCCGCCAGCGCGCTCAGGTGCCGCCATTGCACCATTCCCGCCAGCCGGGCGTGACGCGCGCCCAGATCGACGCGCTCGACCGTTTCAATATCGGCGAGCAGGCGCTGACATTGCGCAACCACCACGTCGCCGGGGGCGGTCGGTTCACTGCCGGTCCAGCCGCGCTGGAACAGCGTCACACCCAGCCGCGCCTCGGCCTCACCCAGCGCGCGCGACAATGAGGACTGGCTGAGCGCCAGCGCCTCGGCAGCGGCGCTCAGGCGGCGGTGATCGGCCAGCGCGCGGATGACGCGGGCCTCGCGGGCGGTGAGGGGCAGGGGGGTGGACGGTTGCATGGGGGGGGGGGCGAGTTGGGGTGAACCCCGACCTACGGGGCGTG
>NZ_REEZ01000015.1 GCF_003990445.1 Pararhodobacter zhoushanensis
ATCCTGACCCCCGGCCGCGCCCACACGGCGGGCGACGCCGTCGTCTGGGTGCCCGACGCGGGCGTGATGTTCACCGGCGATATCGTCGAATACCACTCGGCCTGCTACTGCGGCGATGGCCATTTCGCCGACTGGGGCGCCACGCTGGACGCCATCGCCGCCTATGACCCCATCGCCATCGCGCCGGGTCGGGGCGATGCGCTGGTCGGTCGCGAGATGGTCGCGAGCGCGCTGGCCAATACCCGCGATTTCGTCGAGAGCACCTACCGCCCGGTGCAGCGCGTCGCGGCGCGCGGCGGCTCGCTGAAAGAGGCCTGGGACGCGGTGCGCGCCGAGTGCGACCCCAAGTTCAAGGACTACGCGATCTACGAGCACTGCCTGCCCTTCAACGTCGGCCGCGCCTATGACGAGGCCCGCGGCATCGACACCCCCCGCATCTGGACCGCCGAACGCGATCAGCAGATGTGGAAAGACCTGCAGGGCTGAGTCAGTCCCTCACACTGGGCGAATGCCCGAATTGCGCGCGGTAATCGCGCGCAAACCGACCGAGATGCGTGTAGCCGCAGCCAAAGGCGACGTCTGTCACGCTCTCGGTCACCACCCGCGCCGACAGCCGATAGCGCGCCATGTCCAGCCGCACCTTGCGCAGATAGGACATCGGCGTCATGCCCAGCGCGTCTTTGAAGGCAATCTGCAAAGTGCGCGGATGGGCTTCGGCGGCGGCGGCGATATCCTCCAGCCGCAGCTCTTCGGCATAAGCCTCGTGGATAAACCCAATCGCCCGGCGCAACTGGCGCGGGGCGACGCGGGTTGCCGTGCGGTCCATCAAATGACTGATGTTGCTGGGCTGCAGTTCCAGCAACATGCGCGCGATCTCGTGCTCGACGCTCATCTGGCGCAGGCTTTGCCGCTCGACCGACAGCGAGCCCGCATCAATCGCGCGGGCCATGGCCAGCGTCAGGGTTTTCAGCGTGCGCCCCGCTTCACGCGTCAGGTCCACCGCCGGGTCAAAGCGGATCGGGCCGGGCAGCGGGATGCCCAGATCATCCTCGGCCACGCGGTTCAGGAAAGCGCGGTCGATCTGCACCATCAGCTTGACGCAATCGCCCCGCCATTCCATCCGCGTCGGCCGGTCCGGGCTGATGATCGTCCCGCGCGCAGGGCTGGCGTCGACCTCATACCCCCGGTGCTGGATGCGGGCCGTCCCGGCCAGCGGCAGCTGCAACAGATAGAAGTCGCGCAACTGCCCCGGATCGATCGCGACGTCGCCGCCATAGCCCAGCAGGTTCAGCGACAGGTTCGTGCCGCGCACATGGTTGTGGCGCACATCGAGCCCGCGGCCCTGCGGCAGGGTCAGCCGGTGATCGCAGTAGCGCTGTGACACAGCCGCCCGCGCCGCGTCCAGATCGCGGGTCCGCAGGACAGGGTAGGCGGCAAGAAGCTCAGGGCTGTGCATCGCGTCATGCTACGCCGAAAAACGCACATTTCAAGCTTGAGATATTGGACTCGCAATCTGGATAATCAGCGCGGCTGCGCTCTGGCATCCTCTCCTGAGCCAATAAAAACAGGGAGACGGCAAAACATGGAACTTGGAGTCACACCACAAAGCGACGCAATCGGCGGCAAAAGCTGGAACGTCGTCGGCCATACCTACACCCCCAAACTGCACAGCCCCAACGTGTTCATCTGGCACGCGCATGTGCCCGACGGCACCTTCGTGCCGCCCCATATCCACCCGACGCAGGACGAGTGGATCTATATGCTGACCGGCAACCTTGAGGTCGAATTCGGCGGCGACGTCCACAAAGCCGGTCCCGGCGACACGATCAAGATGCCGATGGGCATCGCGCATGGCATCTTCAACCGTTCAGGCACCGAGGCCACCTGCGTCTTCGGCGTCGCCCCGGCGCGCAAGCTGTTCGATCTGTTCGGCAAGCTCGACGGCGTGACCGACCCCGCTGAACTGGTGCGGCTGTCTGCGATGTACGAGGTCGACTTCCTGCCGCCCCCGGACGCGGGCTGAGGGGGCGCATCACCATGGTTGAACGCAAAATCGTGGCGGTTATCGGCGGCGGCATCAGCGGGCTGGCCGCTGCCAAGGCCTTTGACGAAAAGGGCCACCGCGTGCTGGGCTATGAGCGCAGCGCGGATTTCGGCGGGGTGTGGGAGCTGTCGCGCTCGTACCCCGACGTGCAGACGCAATCGCCCAAGGAGCTGTATTGCTACACCGATCTGCCGATGCCCGCCGAGTACCCGCAATGGCCCAAAGGCCCGCAGGTCCACGCCTATCTGCATGCCTATGCCGCCAAGCACGGTCTGGCGCGGTTGTTTCGGCTGAACACGGAAGTGAAATCCATGGACCGGCGCGCGGATGGCAAACCGGGCTGGACCCTGACGCTGGATGCAGGCGGGCAGGAATGGACGCAGGACGTTGATTTCGTGGCGATCTGCACCGGGCAGTTTTCGGAAAAGAACATCATCAGCCACCCCGGTCAGGACAGCTTTGTCGCGGCGGGGGGCAAGATCATGCACTCGTCCGACTACACCGATCCGTCGATCTGTCAGGGCGCGAGCGTCGTCGTGCTGGGCGGGTCGAAATCGGCCACCGACATCGCGGTCAACGCGGTGAAAAACGGTGCCAAGCAGGTGACGCTGGTCTACCGCGAGAATGTCTGGCGCATCCCGTATTACGTCGGCGGGATCAACTTCAAGAACCTGCTCTACATGCGCGCGCAGGAGATGCAGTTCAACGGCTGGGGGCGCGGGCCGGGCAAGAAGCTGGTCGAGGCGATCACCAAGCCCTTGGTCTGGGCCAATTTTCGCGGGCTGGAGACGCTGCTCAAGCTGCAACTGGGGCTGAAGAAGCACAACATGGTGCCGACCATTCCCATCGAGAAGGACGTCTCGTGCTCGGTCCCCATCGTCACACCGGGGCTGTTCGAGGCGCTGAATGCAGGCAAGATCAAGCCGGTGATCGGCACCTATGACCATTACGACGGCAAGAAACTGACCCTGACCACGGGCGACGTGATCGACTGCGATGTGTCGGTGCTGGCCGTCGGCTGGAAGCTGGGCATCCCCTATCTGCCGCAGGCCTACCGCGACAAGCTGATCGAGAGTGACGGGCAGTACCGCGTCTACCGGCTGGCGGTGAATCCTGACCTGCCGGACATGGGCTTTGTCGGCTTCAACTCCAGCTTCTGCACGGTGCTGTCGGCCGAGATGGTCGCCAACTGGCTGGTGCGTTATGCTGACGGGCAGCTGGCCAACCAGCCGACCTCGCAGCAGATGGGTCAGAACATCGACCAGATGCTGCACTGGAAGCGCAATGAGCGCCCCGCCGCGCAGATCTATGGCGGGCTGTGCTCGGCCCCGTTCCACTTCCACCATTTTGACGAGCTGCTGCAGGACATGGGCGCGCGCCAATGGAAACGCAGCAACCCGCTTGCCGAAACCTTCTCGCCACCGGATGCTGCCGCCTATGGCCGCTTTCTGGCGACCACCCCCCAGTATCACGCAGGCTGAGACCTGACAGGGAGACACGATGATGACCAAAGCGCTGGACAAAGGCGTCACGCCGAACGGGACGGGCACCAAGCTCGATATCCTCGGGCAGACCTACTACCTGAAATCCCATTGCGACTCGAGCTTTGCGTTCGAGGCGAACTCGGCCCCCGGCCAGTTCGTGCCCGTGCACATCCACCCCACGCAGGATGAATTCATTCTGGTGCAGGAGGGCGAGCTGGATCTGAAGCTGGACGGCCAGTGGACCAAGGCCAAAGCGGGCGATCTGGTGCGCATGCCGCGTGGCATTCCGCACGGGTATTTCAACAAATCCGACAAGCCGGTGCGCGCGCTGTTCTGGGTCTCACCGGCTGGCAAGCTGCAAGAGCTGTTCATGGAGCTGAACGGGATGACCGACACCGACGCGGTGGTGCGGGTCTCGGCCGAGCATGATGTGGAGTTCCTGCCGCCCGAGGCGAATGAATGACGCCCAGCCGGGATTGGAACCGCGCCTTTGACAACATGGCCCATGTGGCGGGATCAGCGCAGCTGCCCGCCCATTGGGCCGCCGAGGGCGCGGCGTACCGCGACAGCGGCGTACGTGTCGAGCAGGACATTGCCTACGGCGATGCACCGCGCGAAAAGCTGGACATCGTCTGGCCCGAGGGCTCGCCCAAGGGCCTGGCGGTGTTCGTGCATGGCGGCTACTGGATGCGGCTGGAAAAGGCGCATTGGTCGCAGTTTGCCGAGGGCGCGCGGGCGCGGGGCTGGGCGGTGGCATTGCCCAGTTACACGCTGACGCCGAACGCCCGGATCAGCGAGATCACGCAGCAAATCACCCGCGCGCTCACCGTCGCGGCCGAGCGCGTTGCCGGCCCGATCCGCTTGTCGGGGCATTCAGCGGGCGGGCATCTGGTGGCGCGGATGCTCTGTCAGGACACCGCCCTGCCCGCTGCTGTCACCGACCGGATCGAACACGTCCTGTCGATCAGCGGCTTGCACGATCTGCGCCCGCTGCTGCACACCGGCATGAACGAGACGCTGCATCTGGACATGGCGGAGGCGACAGCGGAAAGCCCGGCGCTTCACCGCCCCCTGCCCGGCGGGCAGCTGACCGCGTGGGTCGGTGGCGGCGAGCTGCCCGAGTTCATCCGGCAGGCGCAGCTGATGGCGATGATGTGGGACGGGCTGGACGCGCAGACGCGCTGCGTCGTGGACAGCGTTCATCACCATTTCTCGGTGATCGAGGCGCTCAAAGATCCGCAGAGCCCGCTCTGTGACGCCTTTCTGGGCTGACCCTTGATTGACGCCCCCTGCCCGGTTCCGTATGCGCGGGACCGGGCGTATGTTTTCTGCGGCCCGCCAGCAAAGGGCCGACCGATGACCGACACCCCCCAGCTCGACGATGCGCATTTCGCCGCCCCTGACCTGAGCCGCCTGCACCCAGCCCGGCGTGCCACCCATGCGCCGCGCATCCTGCTGCTGCACGGATCGCTGCGCGCCCGTTCGTTCAGCCGCCTGATGAACGAGGAAGCCGCGCGCGTCCTGACCCGGCTGGGGGCCGAGACCCGCAGCTTCAACCCCTCGGGCCTGCCGCTACCCGACGATGCCGACGCCGCGCATCCCAAGGTGCAGGAGCTGCGCGATCTGGTCAGCTGGAGCGAAGGGATGGTCTGGTGCTCGCCCGAACGGCACGGGTCGATGACCGGCATCATGAAGGCGCAGATCGACTGGATTCCGCTGTCGCTGGGGGCCGTGCGCCCGACGCAGGGCAAGACACTGGCGGTGATGCAGGTCTCGGGCGGGTCGCAAAGTTTCAACGCGGTCAATCAGTTGCGCATTCTGGGCCGCTGGATGCGCTGCCTGACAATCCCCAACCAATCCTCGGTCGCCAAGGCGTTCCAGCAGTTTGACGATGACGACCGGATGCTGCCCTCTCCCTATTACGACCGGATGGTCGATGTGATGGAAGAGCTGGTGAAATTCACCCTGCTGACCCGTGACAGTGCCGCCTATCTGACCGACCGCTACAGCGAGCGCAAGGAAAGTGCCGAGGCGCTGATGGCGCGGGTCAACCATACCAAGATCTGATTACTCTGCCGCCATCGCCTCGCCCGCGCTGCGGCGGGCGGGCAGCACCACCGGCGCACCCTTGGGTTTGCGCAGGGCCTTTTGCCACTCGGCCACCCAGGCGATGGCAATCATCCCTGCTACGCCCAGCGGCGGCAACACCCAGGCCAACCAGCCCGCCTGTTCCCAGTTGGTCATGATCACCTGAAACACCAGCGCCAGCAGGGTGCCCGAGACGAAGACCAAGAGCCCCTGCCGCCCCATCAGCCGCAACGGTGCCGCCAGCGCATGCGCGGCAATGCGCGTCACCACCGGCAGGCACGACAGCACATAGAACATCGCCAGCACATGCAGGAAACGGGGCAGCGCCAGATAGGTCTTGTCATGCGAGACCACGTTGAACGGCACGCCCAGAGCGCCCAACCGCGCCATCTGATGGTTCAGCACCTCGCCCAGACCGGGCAGGTAGCGCCATGCCACTACCAGCACCAGATAACCCAGCGCCGCCGCAAACAGATAGGGATTGCGCGGCACAAAGCGCTCGCCCTTGCGCAAGTAGATGCCGGTCAGCAGCCCCGCCACGAACACCGCCTGCCAGGCGACGGGATTAAAGAACCAGCCGCCCTCGTTGGGAAAATTGGGCAGGTTGAGCCGCCAGATCCCCGCCGCCAGCCAGACGGCCGCAGACAGCCCGACCAGCAGCATAGGGTGGCGCAGGCCCAGCAGGATCAGCGCCGGGCCGATGAACAGCAGCACGCTATAGGCGGGCAGGATGTTCACATAGCCCAGCTGATGCGTCAGCAACGGGATGCCCAGCAGCGCCTGCTCGGTATTCTCGAACACCTGCCGCAGGTTGATGATGGTCAGCATCTGCGGCAGGTCGAACGCCTGCGCGCCAAAGGAAAAGATCGCGATGGCCCACAGGGTCATGAAGATCTGCATCAGGTACAAGACCCACGCCCGGCTCCACATCGGCTGCACGGCGGACCAAAGCCCGGTCTTGGCGCGCGCTTCGGGCAGGAAACGCCCGGAATAGGCCAGCCCGGCGGCGATGCCGGACAGGATAAAGAAGGACTCGGCGGCGTCGGAAAACCCAAGGTTGCGGATCGTCAGATACTCGAACGGGTTGCCCGGCACGTGATCGATAAAGATCATCACCAGCGCCAGCCCGCGAAACGCATCGATGCGCGGATCGCGCGCGCGTTTGGGCACGCTCACAGGATCGCGGCGCTCAGAGTGCGACATCGGCACCCTCCGGCAGCGCGGTCTGCACCTCCTCGCCCTGCTCCCACCGCGCCACAATCGCGCGGTAGTCACGGGTCACGGGCGACGGTTCCCCCTCAGCGGGTGTGATGAACACGCTGCGGGTAAGCGGGCGCGAGGTCAGCGCGATCAGCAGCGGCGCGGCCAGCATCGGAAGGCTGACCGGCATCAGCCACAGCGCCAGTTCGGGCGCAATGCGCGCGACCAGTGCCAGTGCCGCAGCCCCGATGGCGCTGATCCACAGACCCGCGCGCAGCCCTTGGGTCAGGCTCAGCCGTCCTTCGCCGCGCTGGTTGGCAGGCCAGCCGCCATCGTAGCCGATCAACACCTGAAACACGGCACGCCCCTGATAGAGCAGCATCACCGGCGCCAGCAGCGATGACAGCAGGATTTCCACCGCCACCGAAGCCGCCGCCCGGTCGGTGCCGCCAAAGCCGCGCACCCGGCCCGAGACCGCAGCGCCGATGAGGATGGCCAGCTTGGGCAACACAAGCAGTCCGGCAATGCCGAACACCAGCGCGGTGATTTCCTTGGTGCGGTCGTCAGGGAAGACCGGGAACAGCAGATGCGGCTCGGGGAAGTAGTTGGGCAGCGGGGCCGCGATGGTCGCCACGATGGAGGCGATCAGGAACGCACCCCACAGGACCGAGACGAGATACGCGAAGATGCCTTGCAGGAACACAAACCGGCTCCACGCCGACAGACCCGGCGCGAACAGCAGGCGGCTGTGCTGCAGGTTGCCCTGACACCAGCGGCGGTCGCGTTTGGCAAAGGCGAGCAGGTTCTCGGGGCCTTCCTCGAACGAGCCTTCGATCGAGCCGTCGACCTGCACGCTCCACCCGGCGCGGGCGAGCAGCGCGGCCTCGACATAGTCGTGGCTCAGGATATGCCCGCCGAACGGGGGACGCCCGCTCAGTTCCGGCAACCCGCAGCTTTCCGCGAAGGCGCGGACGCGGATGATCGCGTTATGGCCCCAGAACGGGCCGGTCTGGCCCTGCATCCGCGCCAGACCGCGCGTGAAGACGGGACCGTGGAACCCGGCAGCAAACTGCATGGCGCGGCCAAAGAAGGATTGTGCGCCGATGATCTTCGGCAGGGTCTGCAACAGGCCCAGTTTCGGGTCGGCCTGCATGCGGGCCAACATCTGACGGATGGCAGCGCCCTCCATCAGGCTGTCGGCGTCCAGAATGACCGCGAAATCATAGGCGGCACCCGAGGAACGGATGAACTCCTCGATATTGCCCGCCTTGCGGCCCCGGTTGTCCGAGCGGCGGCGGTAGAAGATACGCCCTGCCCCGTTGGTCTGGCTGAGCAGGCGGACGTATACGTGACGTTCGCGCAGCGCCGCAGCCTCGTCGCGGGTGTCGGACAGGATGGCGATATCCGCCGTCAGACCCGCGTCGCGGATCGAGCGGTCCATCGCGGCGATGCGCGCGAAGGTGCTGACCGGATCCTCGTTGCAGATCGGCATCAGGATGACCAGCGAGGGCTGCGGCCCCTGAAGGTCTGGCACCGGTTTGACACGCATCGGCCACAGGCCGACGAAAGACAGCGATGCCCCCCAGGCCAGCCAGGCCGTGGTGACAAAGATCAGCACGCCGCGCACGACGTCCCATAGATCGACACCGTCCTGAATCGCCGCTTCGGCCAGCAAGGACGTCGCCGTCAGCGCGGCAAGCGCGGTGAAGGACAGCGCCGCCGTCCGAACCAGCAGCGTGCGGAAATCCGCTTTCAAGGGAGCCCCCATGCGCAGGCGCAATCAGACGCGCTGACGCGGCAGCAACTGCGCGATCAGGCGCACCAGAGACAACCGGGCTACCGGCGCTTCCAGCCGCTGACGCGGCATGTCCAGCGGTGCCGCCGGCGGCGCCCAATGCGCTGCGGGCACCACGTCGGCGGTTTCGGTCATCATCGTATTCGGTTCGGCGTTCATTCCCGCACCCATTGGTAAAGCCATGTCTCGGTCAGCACCCGGTCAAATCCGGTCACGCTTGCGCGTAGCTCAACCACCGCACCGGGATCGCTTTGCACCTCAAGTACGAGGCGCCAGATCTCGGTTCCGCTGATCTTGCTGACAATGGCTTCGGTGACGACACCCCTGTCCGCGCTGACCTGGGCTGAAACGTCCGCATCTGCGGAAAGTTCCCCCAAAAGTCCGCCCTGGAAATCGATCACGAATTTTCGGCGGTCTGTTGCCGCTGCCACCCCGGCAACGCCGCCATGACCGGCACGTGTGCGCAAAATAGTGGCGCGTTCGACATTGCGGTCGCCCGGCGGGGTCCGGCCCCAGTGCAACCGATAGCTCAGCTCCAGCGCGTTGCCCTGCTTGAAATCCCCCTCGGGCACCCAGAAGGCGACGATGTTGTCATTGCCTTCCAGATCCGACGGGATTTCCACCAGACGCACGGAACCCCGGCCCCAGTCGCCCAAAGGCTCGACCATCAGCGAGGGGCGCGATTCGTAATGCGCCTGGGCATCGAGGTAATCACCGAAATCGCGCGACCGCTGGACCAGCCCGAACGAGGCCGGGTTGTCCGAGCGCAGATACGAGCTGGCCAGCCGCACCGGGTTGTTGAGCGCGCGCACATAGGTGTCGCCCTCGCGGCTGTTGAGCACCAGATACTCGCTGTCATGCACGGCGGCGCGGAAATCCTCGAACGCGCCGGGATCGGCCCCGCCGAACAGGAACATCGAGGTCAGCGGCGCCAGACCCAGTTGCGCGACATCGGCGCGCAGGAACAGCCGGGCGGTGACCTCGACCACGGTATTCTCGCCCGGCGTGATGACAAAGCGGTAAGCGCCGGTGACGGAATCGCTGGCAAGCGCGGCGTAGAGCGTGACGCTGGTCTGGCCGGGCAGCGGGCGCTCGAGCCAGAAATCGGTGAAGCGCGGGAATTCCTCGCGTCCCGACAGGGCGGTGTTCACGGCCAGACCGCGCGCGGACAGGCCATAGACCGTGTCACGGCCAAGCGCGCGGAAATAGCTGGCGCCCAGAAAGGCAATCAGCTCGTCAAAGATATCGGCACGGTTGAGCGGCGTGTGCAGACGGAACCCGGCAACGCCGGGCATCACGGCATCGGCCGGAACCGACTCAGCCAGCGCGCCGCCGTACTCGAAGTCGGCGGTCGAGAAATCCATCGGCAGCGCATTGCCCTCGACGATCTCGTGGATGTGCACCGGCTCTTCGAACAGCCAGCCTAGATGGAAGGCGTGCAGACGGAAGTTCTGCGCCGGGTCCTGCCACCGCGCGCGGGCCGGACGGAAGCGGATGCGCTGGTAGCCGTCATAGTCCAGATCGGCCAGAAAACCCTCGATCGCTTCAGGCGCGGGCGGCGCGGATTCGCTGGCCAGACGCTGCGCTTCGGTCAGGATCTCATAGGAAAACGGCTGCGGTTGAGGCGCAGCAGGCGGCGCTGCCTCGACCGGCGCGGGTTCGGGTGCGGCTTCGACAGGAGCCACCTCTTGCGCGCGCAGGTGGGCAGGGGCCAGCAGCGCTGCGGCTGCAACGGTTCCGGCCAGCCCCGCCAGAAAGCGGCGGCGGCTGGGGTAGTGGGTGGTCAGAGCCTCGGTCAGATGGCCAGACAACTTAGACACACGCAGTCTCCATTCAATCATTCGGTTAACCTCTTACCACACCGGTAATTTTGCGGTGCAGCAAGAAACACGCCCAAGATGCTGCGTGGCAGAATCCTGCTCATCTAAGCGGCGCGGCATCACAGAGAAGTCCTTCCCTGCACAAACACAAGCCACGTCGCGCGGATTTGTTCATCGCGGCGAAGAAAATGCAAAACGGCTGCGCAAGAACCCGCGCACGGGGCTCTCGCACAGCCGAATTTCGACCACGTCAGGCGTGGATCAGCGCATCAGATCAGGCAGGAACAGGGTGATCTGCGGGAAGCTGATAAGCAGGGCCATCACAACGACCTCGGCCAGCAGGAACCACAGCACGCCGCGATAGATCGTCCAGATCGGGACCGAATCACCCACCACCGATTTCACCACAAAGACGTTCATGCCTAATGGTGGGGTGATCATGCCGATCTCGACGTATTTCACCACGATGATGCCGAACCAGATCAGGTCCAGATCCAGCGCTTTCATCATCGGCAGGAACACCGGCAGCGTGATCAGCATGATGCCCAGCGGGTCCAGGAACATGCCCAGCACCAGAAACACCAGCGAGATGGCAAGGATCACCAGAATCGGATCACCCGCCCAGCCGCCGACCATATCCGCCAGCAGCGAGGATACGCCGGTCAGTGACAGCAGGCGCGTGTACATCACCGCACCCATGCCGACGAAGAATATCTGCGCCGTGCCTGACATCGATTCGCGCAGCGCGTCGATGAAATTGGGCATCGAGATGCGGCGCTGAGCCAGCGCGATCACCAGCGCCAGCGCGGCCCCGGTGGCCCCGGCTTCGGTCGGCGTGACGATGCCGCCATAGAGCCCGCCGATGATGCCAAGGATCAGCAGCGTGACCGGCCAGACCTCGCGCAGGGCCGACATGCGGTCGGCCTTGAGCGTGGCCAGTTCGGTATCGTCCAGCTTGGGGGCCAGCGCCGGGTTGAGCTTGCAGCGGATGACGATGAGCGCGACATAGGCGGTCGCGGTCAGGATGCCCGGCACGATCCCGGCGATCAGCAGGCGCGAGATAGAAACCTCGGCGAAGACGCCGTACAGCACCAGCATGATCGACGGCGGGATCAGCGCGGCCAAGGTGCCAGCCGAGGCCACAACCCCGGTCGCCAGCGCCCTGTCATAACCGACGCGCAGCATCTCGGGGATCGCCAGCCGCCCCATCGCGGCCGAGGATGCCAGCGACGAACCACAGGCCGCGGCAAAGCCGACGCTGGCCATGTTGGCCGCGACGGCCAGACCGCCGGGCAGCGCGCTGAACCACAGGCGGGCAGCGCGGAACAGCGACGACGAAATCCCCGAATGGTTGGCAATCGCCCCCATCAGCAGGAACATCGGGATCGCGGTCAGATCCCAGCTGGCGGCAAAGGCAAAGGGCGTCTCGCGCAAGATCGACAGCGCGATGTTGAAGTTGCGCACATAGGCCAGACCCAGCACCGAGACCACGCCCAGCGCGACGCCAATAGGCACGCGCAGCGCGATCAGGGTCAGCATGATGCCCAGCGTGGCCAGTCCGAATTGAAGGGCGTCCATGTCAGGCCTTCTCCCCGGTCACGGGGTTGGTATTGGTCAGTTTGGCGAACAGCCGGAAAATCATCGTCAGCACCATCGCCGCCCCTGCCACCGGCAGGATCCAGCGCGTCGGCCAGATGGGCAGATAGCCGCCAAGGATTTCCCAGACCTCGCCGCGTTCGGTGCGGGCGGCAGCGGAGATCCACGTTTGCCAGACGAAAGCGCTGACATAGAGGATCACCAGCACATCGACCAACAGCGCGATCACCGTCTGAAAAAGGCGCGGCAAGGCGCTGACAAAGATGTCGGCGGTCACATGCTGGTCGCGCAGCGTCACCCAGGCGATGGGCAGGAAGGCGACGGCGATCATGTAATAGCTCGCCGTGATCTCGCCGGTGCCCGCCAGCGGGCTGTTGAAGAACGAGCGCGCGATCACGTCGATGGTGACGTGCAGCATCATCAGGACACCGGCGACCATCGACACGGCAAAGAGCGCGTTGGCGATCCAGCTCACCAAGCGGTGGAAGAATTTCATGTCACGTCCTCGGGTGCGCGAAAGGGAAAGCCGGGGGCGTTTGACACGCCCCCGGCCAAAGAGGCAAGCTTACAGGGTCGAGGGATCAACCTGCGAGAAGACCTCATCCCAGATGCGCTGGGTCATGGCTTCGACGTCATTGCCCAGCTCGGCCGAGATCGGGCGCCAGCGTTCGACAGCCGCGAGATAGGTGTCGATCAGCGCGGCGGGGTCTTCGACGCCCAGACGCTCGCCGGCTTCCAGCAGACGCGCGCGGTCATGGGCCGAGAAGCCTTCGACCATCGCGGTCAGACCGGCGTCGGGTGCAACCAGTTCGACGCCGTTGACCTCTTGCTGGTTCTCAAAGCTTTCCTGATCGCGGATCACGTAGTTGCCGATCGTGTGCTTGGCGGTGATGAAGGCCGAGGCCCGCATCATCGCCTGCTGCTCGTCCGCCGACAGACCCATGAACAGATCGCGGTTCATCAGGAAGCCGACAGCGGGGCTGGAGTTGCCCAGCGGCAGATCGGTGACATAGCGGGCGTATTCGCCGTAGCCATAGGTTTGCAGCCATTCGCGGGTCGCCATCAGGCAATCCAGACCGCCGCGTTGCAACAGGCCCACAGCCTCGGTCAGCGTGACCGACAGCGGGGTGCCGCCGCCCATGATCGCCATTTCGCCATAGCCGCCGGTGGCGCGGATGCGCAGGCCGGACATCTGCTCAAGCGACGAGACCGGCGAGGTGCACATCAGCCGGTACGAGGCCGAAGCAAAGCCGCCGAACGGCAGCACGTTGTTGTCACGCGCTTCTTGCAGGCAAGATGGGCAGTGCAGGAAGACGGTCTCGGCGGCGGCAGCGGCGACGGCCATGGGGTCATCACCCGGCACGACGACCGAATAGAGCAGCGTGAACGAGGGCATCGCCTCGGGCGTATAGACCGGAATCTGCAGGCCAGCCTGCATCAGGTCGTCGGTCACCGCCGCCAGCGTGCCGCGGCCATCGGCCAACTGGCCACCGGCGATCAGCTCCCACTCCAGCGCGCCACCGGTGGCTTCGGACATCATCGCGAAGGCTTCGGGCAGCGTGTCGGTGTTCAGGTAATCCGAGGCGGGCGGCCACGATCCATAGATCGGGGTCTGCGCCAGCGCGCCGGTGGCGAGCAGCGTCAGCGCGCTCGTCAGGGTCAGGGTCTTTGTCAGGGTCATTATTTACTCCTCCCAGTAAATCGCGCCCGAAGGGGACGCATTTCTTCAGAAACTTACGCAGGCGTCAGCCGGGCCGGGAGCGCGTGATACCCCCGCAGCCAGTTGATGTAGACGCGCTCAGGGGTGCCGATCAGCTCGATCTTCGCGACCTTGCGCGCGAGCGCCCCCAGAACGGATTCCGCTTCCAGCCGCGCGACCATCTGGCCGACGCAGCCGTGAATGCCGGTGCCAAAGGCCAGATGGCCCACGGTGCGGCGGCTGATGTCGTAGGTGTCAGGGTCTTCCCAGCGCGCAGGGTCACGGTTGGCGGCACCCAGCCACATCATCACCTTTTCACCGCCACCCAGCTGCACGCCCGCCAGCTCGGTCGGGCCGCTGGTGGTGCGGCCGATCACCGGGCTGGGCGCGTACCAACGCAGCCCCTCTTCAAAGGCCGCACGGGCCAGCGAAGGGTCAGCGCGCAGCTTGTCCCATTGCGCGGGGTTTTCGATCAGCGCCTTGATGGCGATGCCGATGCCAAAGACCGTGGTGTCGATCCCGGCCGAGATGAAGGCACGCACCAGCATGCCCGCATCCTCAAGCGAGATTTCGCCCCGGTGTGCGGCAGCGTAGATTTCCTCGCCAAACCCGCCGGGAAGCAGGTTCTCTTCGGCCATCTGCGCCGCGACGTATTCGAAGGTGCCCTGCTCTTCGACGATCTTGCGGGCCGCGTGATAGCGTTCGTTCTTTGGCCCCATCGCGTTGAAATTCAACGTGGAATAGGGCATCAGATGATGCCGCCCCGAGGGTTGCAGGCCCACCGCATCCGGCAGCACCTTGAACGGAAAGGCAAAGGCCAGATCGCTGGCCAGATCCACCGTGTCCTGCTGTAGCAAGGCGTCGACCATGCGGTCAGCCTCGGCCCGGAAATCATCGGCCATCTTGCGCAGCGCCGACGGCGACAGAACCTTGGCCAGCACCTTGCGGTTGGGCGTGTGGATGGGCGGATCGGCTTCCAGAATGCTGGACGGTTTGCGCCACGGCTCTTCGGTCACGACATTGGTCAACCCGGTGCCAAAGGCCGAGGAAAAGCGGCGCCAATCCTCGAACACTTCGCGCACCACGGCATCGTGGCCGGTGATCCAGAAGCCATATTTGGGCACCCAGGCAATCGGTCCCGCCGCGCGGATCGCTTCATCCAGAGCTATGGGATTATCCATGCTCTCGCGGCTGAACGGGTCGATATCCAGCACGGGGCGATCTAGCGAATCGCTGTTGGTCATGGGGCGCTCTCCTCCGAACACGTGTAGTTTAATTAGCAACGGGTTTATATTGCAAGCGACTTGTATCTTTGGAAACGATCTAGCCGGCAGCCGCGTTCAGCCACAGCGCCACCGCCACCGCTCCCGGATCGGGATGACCCAGCACCCGGTCGCCGACATAGCTGGACCGGCCCCGGCGAGGCTTCATTTGCTTGGTCGCCTCGGCCCCGCTTTCGGCGGCCTTCGCCGCCGCGCGCAGACGCTTGGACGGGGATCCGCCCGCCGCCATCGCGCCCAGAGCAGGTGCCAGCGCATCGACCATCGTGCGGTCGCCCGGCTCGGCCCCGCCCAGATCGCACAAGGCTCTGACACCGCTGGCGAAAGCGGCGGCCAGCACCGTGCCGGCATCCCCCTCGGCAGTGTCGAGCTCGTTCGCCGCCCCAAAGGCCAGGATCGCATAGAGCGGCCCCGAGGTGCCCCCGGTCGAGCGCCGAACCACCGCGCCGACATGCCGCCAGAACGCCGCGCCCGACAGGCCTGCCAGCGTGGCTTTCTCGGCAATCAGCGCCTCGGCCCCGCCCGCCAGCGAGCGGCCAATGTCGCCGTCGCCGACCACCTGATCCATCCGCGTCAGCTCGGGCTCGGCCTTGATCAGCGCCTCGCATCCCGCGATCAGCGCGGCCAGAACGGCAGGCTCCCCTGCCCCGTCAGCCACCGCTTCCACCGCCGCAGCGGGCGCGGGAATCGTCATTCCTGTGCGCAATCCGGGCAGCATCCACGCCGGAGCCGAGGCCGGGGCGTCCAGCGCCGCGAGCCGCTCGTCATCCAGCGCCATCAGCGACAGCGAGACCCCGGCCATGTCGATCGCCGTCAGGAACGTTCCTGCCCAGACGCGCGACACCTCCAGCCCCAGCCGCGAACAGGCGTTGAGCGCATCGCCGGCGACGATGGACACCTCCATCGGCGGGGTCGAGCCCAGATTGTTCACCAACAGCGCCACGCGGTCGCCCGCGCTGAAGCGGCGGTCGGCGGCAATGGTGTCGATCATATCCTCGGCCAGATGCGCCGAGGGGCGCAGGGTGATGCGCGCCAGCCCGGATTCGCCATGGATGCCCAGACCCATCTCGATCTCATCCGCGCCCAGCTCGAAATTCGGCGTGCCAGCGGCGGGCACGGTGCACGGGCTCAACGCCACACCCATCGAGCCGGTGGCCTTGACCGCCGCCTCGCCGCGCGCCTTGATCTCGGCCAGCGACAGCCCGGCCTCGGCCGCAGCGCCGACGATCTTGTGCACCAGCACGGTGCCCGCGATGCCGCGCCGTCCGGCGGTCTTTTCCGCCGAGCCCAGCGCCGCGTCGTCATCGACGATCAGCACTTCGGCCTCGATCCCCTCACCGCGCGCGATTTGCGCGGCCAGTCCAAAATTCAGCCGGTCGCCGGTGTAGTTCTTCACGATCAGCAGCACGCCCCCCGGCCCCGCCACGGCGCGGATCGCGGTCAGCACAGCATCGGTCGAGGGCGAAGCGAACACGTCCCCCGCCACCGCTGCCGTCAGCATCCCCGCGCCGACGTAGCCCGCATGCGCCGGCTCATGCCCCGAGCCGCCACCGGAGATCAGCGCAACCTTGCCCGCCGCTTTCACTGCGTCCAGATCAGCGCGCACCACGATGGTGGTGCCTTCGATCAGGCGCAGACCGTTCGATGTGGCAACCAGACCCGCCAGCGCCTGCGGTACGACATCTTTCACGTCATTGATGAGCTTTTTCAACGTGCCCTCCCTCGTAGTTTGCAATTAAACCTAGTCACCGCTAAAGACCTCTGAACGCAGGAGACGCCGGATGCCCGAGACCGACATCATCACCGACCGCGATCTGTCCGTTACGGCCCAGCGCTATGCGCCCTATTACCTGTCCGTCCTGAACAACAGCCTGTCCTGGGGTGCCTCGCAGCTCTATCTTGAGATGTTCGGCATCGGCCTGAACGAATGGCGCATCCTGTCCGCCTTGCGGAACGAGCCCGGCATTCAGGCGATGCGCATTGTCGAGATGGTGGCGATGAACAAATCCATCGTCAGCCGGTCGAGCCATAATCTGGAAGAGATGGGCCATGCCGTCGCGCGGCTGGTGGATCGCAAGCGGCTGCTGTGGCTGACCCCCTCGGGCGCAGAGCTGCATGACCGCATCATCGCGATCGCGCTGCGGCGCGAGGCCGCGCTGCTGGACGGGTTCAACGAGGCCGAACTGGACACGCTGTTCGCTCTGTTCGAGCGCATGCGCCAGAACCTGTCCAAGATCGACACCGTGGACCGCGAGGCCCTCGGGCGCTAGCGCACCGACGGTCATTGCGACGGCGGCAGATGGACGATCACCCCGTCCAGTTCCGGCCCCAGCGCGATCTGACAGCCCAGACGGCTGCGCGCGTCAACCGGAGACATCGCACAGTCCAGCATCGCTTCTTCGATATCGGCAATCGGCTGCACTTTGTCGGCAAAGGCCGGGTCGATATGGACATGGCAGGTCGCGCACATCGCCGCCCCGCCGCATTCGCCGATCACGCCGTCAACGCCGTTCTGCACAGCGGCCTGCATGATGCTGGTGCCTTCGGACACGTCCAGTTCAGTGCGCGCGCCTGAGGCCGACACAAAGGTAATCTTGACCATCGGAAACTCCTCTTCAGCACGGTTTATATTGCAACTTGTTTATTATGCAACAAGTATGCTGCAAGTTTCTACGCTCCTTTGCCAGACAGCATTGAACCCGGGGCGCAGCCTGATACCATCACCGCCACCGAGGGGGGCCCCGACAGGGGGCTGAGAGTCTGACCGCACCGCAAGGCGCAGCGCAGTGACCCTTTGAACCTGATCCGGATCATGCCGGCGAAGGGACGGGACCGCCGCGCTCTCTCCTTTGCCGGCCTCAAACGCACGAGGCCGCCATGCTGACATCCCCCCTGCCCGACCGCCCGGTTGCCGCGATTCTCGCTGTCGTGGTGCGCGACGGTGACGTCCTGCTTGTCCGCCGCGCCAATCCGCCCGATGCCGGGCTGTGGGGTTTTCCGGGCGGCAAGATCGAGCGGGGCGAAACGCTGCACGCGGCGGCCCTGCGCGAGTTGAAAGAGGAAACCGGCGTTTCTGCCCGCGTGCTGCGCGTCTTTGGCGCGCTGGATGCGCTGGACCGGGGCGACGACGAGGCGCTGCGCCATCATTTCATCCTGATCACCGCCCTGTGCCAGTGGACGCAGGGCGAACCCGTCGCCGCAGACGACGCGCTCGAGGCGCGGTGGATCGCGCTCGACCGTCTGGCCGAGCTGCCCCTCAGCCGCGATGTGGCCGAGGTCGCCGCGCAGGCGGCGGCGCTGATGGCGGAGGTCGCGCCATGATCGCCAATGTCCTGACCATCGCAGGCACCGATCCGTCTGGCGGCGCGGGAATTCAGGCCGATATCAAGGCCTTCTCGGCGCTGGGGGCCTATGCCTGTTCGGTCATCACCGCTGTCGTGGCGCAGAACACGCAAGGCGTGCGGTCCTTTGTGGCGCTGGACCCGGCCTTCGTGGCCGACCAGATCGACGCGGTTCTGGAAGACGTGCGCATCGACGCGGTGAAGATCGGCATGATCGCCAACGCCGGTATTGCCGAGGCCGTGGCGGATCGACTGTGGCATCACAAGGTGGCCAAGATCGTGCTGGACCCGGTGATGGTCGCCAAGAGCGGCCACGCGCTGCTGGACCCCGAGGCGGTGGCCGCGGTGCGCGACCTGCTGGTGCCGCTGGCGTCTCTGATCACGCCGAACCTGCCTGAAGCTGCTGTGCTGCTGGGACGCGCGGATGACTGGAGCGCTGAGGATATGCAAACCGCCCTGCCCGAACTTCTGGCGCTGGGATCGGACTGGGTGCTGCTGAAGGGCGGGCATCTGGCCGCAAGCATAGAGAGCACCGACCTGCTGGCAGGTGCCGGTGGCGTCACCGCTTTCGCCGCGCCCCGCATCGCCACCACCAATGACCACGGCACCGGCTGCACGCTGTCCTCGGCCATCGCGGCGCTGCTGCCCGGCCTCGGGATGGTCGAGAGCGTGCGGCAGGCCAAGGCCTATCTGCACGCCGCCCTCGCTGCCGCCGATGCGCTGGACGTGGGCCACGGCCACGGGCCGGTCCACCATTTCCACGCCCTTTGGCCGTCAGGCTGACCGCTGCAATCGCCCATCGCGCTGCACGCGGGAGGGGTCCGCGCGCCCGGCGATTGCTCAACCCGCACCACGAGGCGCACATGACGATCGGGCTTCGGTCGTGGCTGGATGACAGACCTGCGGCAGATCAGACGGACGATCCGCTCATAGCCAGCAAAGGCATGAGTCACGTTGGGCCCGCCAGCGCGACCGGCTGATGCCGGTCATCGCGCGAAAGACGCGCGACGATGGTGACACGCTGCTGTTGAAGACCGACGCCTGACATGCCCCGGCCCCGCGCCCGTCCACAGGCAGCGTTCCGCCGTCCATGGCACGAAAGGAGACGGACACCCTGTCCGCACCACGCCGTAGCGGCGTGCTGGGCTGGCATGAGAACCGCCGGCCCACGGGGGCCGACGGCAGTCGGTCAGGCAAGGAAGCCGGTCATGCGCCCGCGAATGATCGCCTCGGCATCGGCCACCATCCGTGACAACAACGCCGCACAGGTGGGGATGTCGTGGATCAAACCCTGGATCTGTCCGGCCCAGATCAGCCCCGCCTCAAGATCGCCGGTGGTCAGCGCCTGCCGCCCCTTGGCGCCCGACACCATCGGGCGCACATCTTCGAACACAGCGCCGGGGCGCGTGCCGATCTCGACCACCCTGTCCGACACCGATGTCTTGGCAACCCGACCGGTGTTCTTGAAGCCGCGGAAGATCAGGTTGGTGTCGCGCTCGGTGTTGCTGACCAGCATCGCTTTCACTTCGTCATGGATCGGTGCCTCGACCGTGGCGCAGAACCGGGTGCCCATGTTGACGCCCTCGGCCCCCAGCGCCAGCGCCGCCGCCAGTCCGCGCCCGTCACCGATCCCGCCCGAGGCCAGCATCGGCACCGTGACCTGATCGGCAGCGGCAGGGATCAGCACCAGTCCGGGCACGTCATCCTCACCGGGATGGCCCGCGCATTCGAACCCGTCGATCGAGATGATATCGACGCCCATGCGCTGCGCCGACAACGCGTGCCGGACCGAGGTGCATTTGTGCAGGACGGTCAGGCCATGCGACTTGAACTCTTCGACATGCTCCTGCGGGCGCGAGCCTGCGGTTTCCACGATGGTCACGCCACTGTCGATGATCGCGCGGCGATACTCGGCGTAGGGCGGCGGTGAGACCGAGGGCAACAGCGTCAGGTTCACGCCGAAAGGCTTGTCGGTCATCGCGCGGCAGCGGTCGATCTCGCGGCGCAGATCGTCCGGGGTCGGTTGCGTCAGCGCGGTCAGGATGCCCAGCCCGCCCGCGTTCGACACGGCCGAGGCCATCTCGGCGGTGCCAACCCACATCATGCCGCCCTGCACGATGGGATGCCGGATGCCGAGCATCTCGGTGATCTTCGTTTTCAAAGCCATTCAGAGCGCCTCCACAATCGTCACATTCGCCAGACCGCCACCTTCGCACATGGTCTGCAAGCCGTATTTCTTGCCCCGCTTGTGCAACGCGTTGACCAGCGTGGTCATCAACCGCGCGCCGGATGCACCCAGCGGGTGGCCCAGCGCAATGGCCCCGCCGTTGACGTTCAGCCGGGCAGGATCGGCGTCAAGCATCTTGAGCCACGCCATCGGCACCGGGGCGAAGGCCTCGTTGACCTCGTAAAGGTCGATGTCGTCGATGCTCAGACCCGCGCGCTTGAGGGCCTTGATCGTCGCCGGGATCGGCTCTTCGAGCATGATCACCGGATCGCCGCCGGTAACGGTCATGGTCACGATCCGCGCCCGTGGCGTCAGGTTGTAGCGCTTGAGGGCGGCTTCCGACACCACCAGCACCCCCGCCGCCCCGTCGCAGATCTGCGAAGCATTGGCGGCGGTGATCATCCCGCCTTCTTCCAGCAGCCTGACCGAGCTGATCGACTCGAGCGAGGCATCGGCGCGGATCCCCTCGTCACGGCTGTGCATCCCGCCGTCGATGGCCAGCGGCACAATCTCGTCGACAAAGGCCCCGGCGTCGGTCGCGGCGGCAGCGCGGCGGTGGCTTTCGAGCGCGAAAGCGTCAAGCTGGGCGCGGTCAAACCCGTGCTTCTGCGCGATCATCTCGGCCCCCTTGAACTGGCTGAAATCGCGGGTGCCAAAGCGTTGGGCGATACGGTCGCTGAACGGGCCGATGCCCAGCCCCTCTTTCCTGTGCAAGGTCAGGTTCGAGAACATCGGCACGCGGGTCATGGATTCCACGCCCATCGCGATCACCACATCCTGCGTGCCCGACATCACCGCCTGCGCGGCGAACTGGACCGCCTGCTGGGACGAGCCGCACTGGCGGTCAATCGTCACGGCCGGCACGCTTTCGGGCAGGCCCGAGGCCAGCACGCAGTTGCGGCCAAAGGCGAAGGCCTGCTCGCCTGCCTGCGTCACGCAGCCGACGATCACATCGTCAATCGCCGCCGGGTCGATGCCGGAACGCGCAACCAGCGCGTCGATCACCTCGGCGCCCAGATCGGCGGGGTGCCAGTTTGCCAGCGCGCCCTTGCGACGCCCGCCCGCGGTACGGACCAGTTCAACGAGATAGGCCTCGGCCATGGGTGTTCCTCCTGAGTGATGGCCCGGACGAGGCCGCATGTTTGATCCCCGCCAGCCCGGTCGGCCAGCGGCATTGCCTGCCTCAGCGGCAGGCCTCAATGGCCAGCGCGATCCACCGCCTGCGCGCCCTTGAACTGCCAGACCGACAGCGGGCTCTCTAAGCTCGCCACAGAGTCCGTCATCGCGCGCACCGGCTTGCCCCCGGCATTCGACTGAACGTCGGGGGCCGCTTTGGTCACGCCTCTTGCGCTTTTTTCCAATCGCGCTTGATCTTCTTGGCCAGCGACCATTTGTGCACCTCGGTCGGGCCGTCATAGATGCGGAACGCGCGGATTTCGCGGAACACCTGTTCGACGATGGTGTCACCGGTCACGCCCTGCCCGCCCATCACCTGCACGCAGCGATCCGCGATGCGCATCAGCGCCTCGGACACCGCCACCTTGGCCATCGAGCTTTGCGCTGTGCCGCCCGCGCCGGTGTCGAGCACATCGGCACACCAATAGATCATCAGCTCGGCCTGTTTGAGGTCCAGCAGGTTCTCGGCCAGCATGAAACCGACGCCCTCATGGTCAATGAGCTGCTTGCCAAAGGCCATGCGGCGGTTGGCATAGTCGGTGGCGATCTCGTTGGCGCGCACGCAGGCACCCAGCCAGCGCATGCAATGGCTCAGCCGCGCGGGCGACAGGCGGACCTGCGCATAACGGAACCCCTCGCCGCTTTCGCCCAGCATCTGCGTAGCGGGGACTCGCAGGTTGTTGATGCTGACCACCGCGTGACCGCCGGGCATCGAGCTGTCGATGGTGTCCATCACCCGCTCGATCCTGATCGCCGGATCGGGCAGATCAACCAGGAACATGCAGGCGCCATCCTCGGATTTCGCCATGACGATGCCCACCCCGGCCCCGTCAGCCCCGGTGATATAGGTCTTGCGACCGTTGATCACCCAGTGGTTGCCGTCCATGCGGCAGGTGGTCAGCATCATCGACGGGTCCGAGCCCGCGCCGCCATCCTCGGCCGGTTCGGTCATGAAAAAGGCCGAGCGTTTCTCGCCGCGGATCATCGGCTCAAGGTAGCGCGCCTTCAGTTCGGGGCTGGCGACCTTGCCGAGCAGGTACATGTTGCCCTCATCCGGCGCTGCGGTGTTGCAGGCAATCGGACCCAGAGGCGACAGGCCCGAGCGGATCAGCACCGCCGCTGTCTCGCGCTGGGTCAGGTGGCCGCCGTCGGGCAGGACATGCGGGGTCAGCACCCCGGCCGCGCGCGCCAGTACCTTCAGCTCGGTGGCCAGTTCGTCACTCGGCCCGTGCGACGTGCGGCGCGGGTCGCGTTCATAGGGCGCGACGGTCTCGCGGACGAAACGCTCGACCCGGTCGGCGATGTCGAGCGCGCGGGCCGAGATGCCGGTGGTTTCCAGAAGATTGCTCATTTCGGGGCCATCCGAATTGCGCCGTCCAGACGAATGACTTCGCCGTTCAGCATGGGGTTATCGATGATCGAGGCGACGAGACGCGCGTATTCGGACGGATCGCCCAGACGCGGCGGGAACGGAACCTGACGGCCCAGACTGTCCTGCGCCTCTTGCGGCAGCGAGGCCAGCAGCGGGGTCATGAACAGGCCCGGCGCGATGGTCATCACGCGGATGCCATAGCGGGCAAATTCGCGCGCGACGGGCAGTGTCATGCCGACAACGCCCGCCTTGGACGCGGCATAAGCCGCCTGACCGATCTGGCCGTCAAACGCCGCGACCGAGGCAGTGTTGATCACCACGCCGCGTTCTTCGCCCAGCGGATCGGCGGTGCGCAGGGAGGCTGCGAACTTCGACAGCACGTTGAACGTGCCCAGCAGGTTCACACCGACCACCGAGGCAAAGGACGACAGCGCCAGAGCCTTACCCTCACGGTCAACGACCTTGGCGGGTGGCCCGATCCCGGCGCAGTTGACCAGAATGCGCGCCTTGCCATGCAGGCCCTCGGCGGCGGCAATCGCCTCTTCCACGGCGCTTTCATCGGTCACGTTGACCTTGAAAAAGGCCCCGCCCAGCTCGGCCGCCTTGGCCGCGCCCAGCGCTTCGTTCATGTCGAAAATCGCGACTTTGGCACCGGCCTTGGCCAGCATTTCCGCCGTCGCGCCGCCGAGGCCCGAGGCCCCGCCGGTCACGATGGCCGCTTGGTCCTTGATGAGCATGGATTGGTTCCTTTCCGTGTTAAGTCAGCCCTGTCTGGGCCAGTATGCGGGGCCCAGCCTGCGCCTGTTCAGCGTGGGGGTGGCGCAATGGGGATGGTCGGCGGCAAAAATGACTCGATGACCTTTCGTCGGTCCGATGACACCCCGCGCGCCCGGATCGTCACGATCCACCGCGCGCAAGGCAGTGTCGTGTCAGTTTTTCAACCGTTTGCCGGTGGCCAGCATGTGTTCCATCCGCGCACGGCTGGGCGCGCTTTGCACCAGTTCCAGAAACGCCGTCCGCTCAAGCGCCATCAGCTGTTCCTCGTTGCGGGTGTCGCCGGGTTGGGCATCCTGCCCGCCGGTCAGCACGCCGATGATCACCTCGGCCAGGTGCAAATCCACAGCCGACAGCGCCCCCATGCCACGCTGGTCGCGCAGCGGCGTCAGCAGCGCTTCCGCGCCTTCACGTCCGGCGACCGGCACGGCCAAAGGCGCGGGCGCGGCATAGCCCGGCACCAGCGCCAGCGCGCGCGCCTTGGCCGTCGCGATCAGATCGGGGCGGAACATCACCAGCGCATCGTCAGGCCGCAGCAGGCCTGCCGCGCAGCCCGCCGCCGCCGAGGGTGCGATCTCGCCAGCAAAGATTGTCGCAAAGGCGCGGGCTGCGTGTTCGGTCGGGCTGGCGTCCGGCATCGCCGCCGCCGCACGGGCCAGCAGTTGCGTGCAGCCACCCCAGGCGGGCAACAGGCCAACGCCGGTTTCGGGCACGCCGATTCTGGCTTCGGCATGCGCCACCGTGGCCGAGGTGTGCATCTGGAACTCGCACCCGCCGCCCAGTGTGAAACCGTGGATCGCGGCCACCACCGGCACCGGCAGGCGGCGCATTTTCAGGAAAAGCTCTTGCCCGCCGATGACATAGCCAAGGATCGTGTCCATCCCGCCCGGCAGATCGAGACGATCAAGGAAGAAGCTCAGATCCGCGCCTGCCGAAAACGCGCGGGGATCGTCATTGCCCAACACCAGCGCGGTATAATCCTTGCCCGCAGCGTCCAGCGTTTCGCTCAGCAGGGCAAGCACCTCGGGCGCGAAGGTGTTGAGTTTCGAGCGTGCCCGGAAGCAAGCAACCCCGTCGCCCAGATCGTGCAGCGTGGCAAAATCGTTCGAGCGGATCACCGGCGCGTCGTCCAGCGAAGCGCGGCGCGGGCGCTTGGGGGCGGCGTCAAGCAACCCCACCTTGGCCGCCAGCGCAAATGGCCCCTGTTTCCACGAATACCCCAGCTCCATCGCGATATCGACCGAGGCCGGATCGCTGGCGATCTCACCCGCATGCGCCTGCGCATAGGCCAGCACCGCACCAAGCACGGCCTTGGCGTAAGCACCCGACGGGCTGTCCTCAGCCAGCAGGGCGCGCGGGTCGCGCGGCACGGGCGTGGCTTTCTGCTCGGGCCGGTAGCTCTGCGTGACCAGATCATAGGCCTCGCGGCTGCCATCCGCCGCCTTGCGGTAAAAGCCCGCCTTGGTCTTGCGGCCCAAATGGCCCTTGGCCAGCAGCCCGGTGAACACCGCGTCCTCAGTGATGTCATAGCCGCGCAGCGAGTCATCGGCGGGGAGCGTGCTCAGCAGGCTGCCCCAGACGTTGGGCACCAGATCAAGCCCGACCAGATCGAAGAGGCCAAACACCCCGGTGCGCGGAATGCCCAGCCCCGCATGCACCGCGTCCGCCTGCTCGACACTCAAGCCCAGCCGTTGCGCTTCCATCGCGGCAGCGGCCATCCAGAAGCAGCCGATGCGGTTGGCAATGAAACCGGGCGTGTCGCGGCAGTCGATGACGGTTTTGCCCAGCAACACCTCGGACGCGCGGTGCAGGCGCTGCACCATGGCGGGTTCGGCCTGCGGGTCGCAGATGATCTCCAGCAGCTGCATCACGCGGGGCGGGTTGAAGAAATGGGTGATCGCAAAGCGCCTGGCCAGCGCGGGCTCCATCCCTTCGGTCAGCGCCGCGCGCGGGATGGTGGAGGTGTTGGACGACAAGATCGCATCCGCCTTCAGATGCGGCGCAAGCGAGGCATAGAGTGCGCGTTTGACGTCCAGCTTTTCGATCACCGCCTCGATGATCCAGTCGGCCTGCGCCAGCCGGTCAAGGTGATCCTCGACATTGCCCAGCCGCACCAGTTCGGCCGCCTCGGGCACCATGAAGCCACCGATCTGCAACTGCCGCGCCAGACCTGCTTCGGCCGGGCCGGAGCCACTGTCGCCGCCCTTCATGTCCAACAGATCCACCGCGATCCCGGCATTGGCGAATTGCGCGGCGATGCCGCCGCCCATCGACCCTACCCCGATCACTGCCGCGCGTTTGATCCCGGTTTTCCCGGCCCCAGAAACTTGCATCAATCCCCCCTCGCCCGCGCACGGGCCGTGTTTTAGTCCGTCGCAGCGCCCCGTCCGGTCAGCCCTGCCATCAATGTCTGCACCACTTGGTCGGCAACCTCGGGCGCCGTCATCGGCCCCTCGGGGTTGAACCAGTTGCCCAGCCCGTTGAGCGCCTGCGCCGCCGTAAACGTCGCAATCCGAACGTCACGCACTTGCACCGAGCCATCCACACCGCCCTCGACCACCAGATGCCGGATCAGCGCGTCAATCTCGCGCTTGAGCGCGCGGAATTGCTGGCGGCTGGGTTCGGAGAGCAGATGGTCCTGCGTCCGCGCGACGCAGATGCCGAAATCATCCATCATCGTCAGCGCATAGACCGTCAGCACCCCGCGCAACCGCTCAGCCGCGCTGCCGCCCTGCGCGGCGGTCCGGCGCGAGGCCTCGATGATCGCATCCAGCCCGCGGCGCGTGCATTCGAACAGGATCTCATCCTTATTGGCGAAATAGTGGTAAATCGTCGGCTTGGTCACGTTCAGCGCCGTTGCCACCTCATCCAGCGAGGTCGCATGATAGCCGCGCGTGTTGAACAGCCGCGCCGCCGTGCGCAGCACCGCCTCGCGCTTGGCCGCGCGCTCACGCTCGCGCTCGCTCTGGCTGGACCAAGGCGACGGGGCGGCGGTGGCTTTGGCGCGGCGTGTCATCAGCGTAATACTGTTGCGTCTTTTTGTTACCCGTTGGTATACGAGTTACCAACGGGAGAAACCACCGTCAACAGCGACGGACTTGCAGGCGAGGAGAGCCCATGATCCTGACCGAAGACCAGACGATGGTGCGCGACATGGCGCGCCGCTTTGCCGCCGAGCAACTGGCCCCCAAATCCGCCGAATGGGACGAAACCGCGCATTTCCCGCGCGATGTGGTGGCGCAGATGGGCGCGCTGGGTCTGATGGGCATGCTGGTGCCTGAGGAATGGGACGGCGCGCTGACTGATACCGTCGCCTATGCCTGCGCGCTTGAGGAAATCGCGGCGGGCAATGGCGCTTTGTCGACGGTGATGTCGGTACATAACTCGGTCGGCTGCGTGCCGATCCTGCGCTATGGCACCGAGGCGCAGAAGGAAACCTACCTGCGCCCGATGGCGCGCGGCGAATGGCTGGGCGCGTTCTGCCTGACCGAGCCGCAGGCAGGCTCGGACGCTTCGGCCCTGCGCACCCGCGCGGTGCGCACGAATGGCGGCTGGGTTCTCAACGGGGTCAAGCAATTCATCACCTCGGGCAAGAACGCCGACATCGCGATTGTCTTTGCGGTGACCGATCCGGGCGCGGGCAAGAAAGGCATCTCGGCCTTTATCGTGCCGACCAAGACACCGGGTTGGCGCGTAGCGTCGATCGAGAAGAAGATCGGTCAGCACCTGTCAGACACCGCGCAGATCGCGCTGGAGAACCTTGAGATCCCCGCCGAGAACCTGTTGGGGGCCGAGGGCGAGGGCTACCGCATCGCCTTGTCCAACCTTGAGGGCGGGCGCATCGGCATCGCGTCGCAATCGGTCGGCATGGCCCGCGCGGCGCTGGATGCAGCGGTGAGCTATGCGCAGGAACGCATCAGCATGGGCAAGACGCTGATCGAGCATCAGGCCGTCGCCTTCCGGCTGGCCGATATGGCCACCCGCGTCGAGGCCGGTCGCCAGTTGGTCCTGCACGCGGCGGCGCTGAAAGACGCGGGCCAGCCCGCGCTGCAAGCGGCATCGATGGCGAAACTCTTTGCGTCGGAAATGGCGGAAAAGGTGGCCTCGGACGCGATCCAGACCTTCGGCGGTTACGGCTATACCCGCGACTTTCCCGTCGAACGCATCTGGCGCGATGTGCGCGTGTGCCAGATCTACGAGGGCACCAGCGACATCCAGCGCATGGTCATCGCCCGCGCCCTGAACGTTTGATCCGGGGCAGGCTGATTAAGGGCCATGGCCGGGATACGCCCGGCCATGGCTTTGTCAAAGCTCAGCCTCAGAACGGGCTGTCGGGGTAGTAGAAGTTCTCGGCGTTGTCTTGGGTCACCAGCACCGACCCGATGATGAACTCACCCGACACCGGTGCCGACGACACCAGACCGACAGCCGTCAGCTCGATCGCGGTGGCGATCATCGACGGCGGATAGGTCACGTCGGCGGGGATCATCGTGTCGCCTTCCATGACGCGCTGGATCATCTCTTTCATGCCGGCACCACCCAGAACGAACTGGATATCGCTGCGGCCCGCCGCCTCGATGGCGGCCAGAACGCCGACGGCCATGTCATCATCCGACGCCCAGACCGCATCAATCTGCGGGTGGCGCGACAGGAAGTCCTGCATCACGGTGAACGAGGTGTCACGGTTCCAGTTGCCGTGCTCCATGCCGATGATCTCGATGCCCGAGCCTTCGATAGCGGCCTGAAAGCCCTCGACCCGCTCGTTGTCGATGGTGGTCGGGATGCCGCGCAGCACGACGATCTGACCACCCTCAGGCATGGCCGAGACCATGTATTCGCCCGACACGCGGCCGAAGTCAGGGTTGTTGCCGGCGACATAGAGATCCTCGATCCCCTCGACCGCCAGACCCCGGTCAACGACCGTCACCCAGACGCCCGCGTCGGACACGGCCATCACCGGGCCGGTCAGCGGCTCGGATTCGAAGGGCAGCACGACCAGCGCGTCAATGCCGCGCGTGGCCATCATGTCCTCGATGTCGTTGACCTGACGCGCCGGGTCCGACGCCGTGGCCAGCACGAAGTCCAGCTGCGGATAGGTTTCTTCCAGCCGATCAACGGTGGTCTGGGCGAAATAGTTCATGCCGCCCGCCCAGCCATGGGTCGCGGCCGGGATCGACACGCCGATGACCATGGTTTCCTGGGCCAGCGCGGGTGCTGCCAGCACCGCGGCCATGGCAAAGGCAGATGCGAAGTTCTTCATGTGGGTTCCTCCCCCTTGGTTGCACCGGCCATCAGGCCGGCTTGTTCGCTCGCTGCAAGACGACAGCGAGAACGATGATGGCCCCCTGAATGGCTCCATTCAGGTAAGGCGAAACGAAATCGGTCAGATTGAGGATGTTGCCGATCAGCGTCAGGATCAGCACACCGATGACCGTGCCCCAGACACGGCCAAACCCGCCCTTGAGCATGGTGCCGCCGACGATCACGGCTGCGATGGCCTCAAGCTCCCAAAGCAAGCCGGTCGAGGCCGAGGCCGAGCCAAGGCGCGGCACGTACATGATGGTGGCCACGCCAACCAGCACACCCAGCATCACATAGGTCGCCAGCCGCACCCGCGCGACGCGGACCGACGAATAGCGCGCGACCTGATCGTTCGAGCCGATGGCGGCGCAGTGGCGGCCAAAGGCTGTCGAGCGCATCAGGATTTCCCCCAGCACGACCACCACGGCAAAGACGATGATCGGCCACGAGACCCCGAAAACCCCGCCGTAATACACCGGCTGGTAAAAGCTGCGCAGGCTGAAATCGAGGCTCAGCGTGCCGCCATCGGCCAGCCAGGTCACCAGACTGCGGTAGATCCCCATCGAGCCCAGCGTGACGATGAACGCCTCGATCCCCAGTTTGGTGATGAGCAGCCCGTTGATCAGCCCCACAGCCACCCCGGCGACCAGCGCCACAGCCATGCCCAGCAGGACAATCGGCACGCCAACGCCCATGGACGGCAGCGCGGTGTTCATCACCAAAATCATCAGCCCGGCGATAAACGCCGCCGACGAGCCGACGGACAGGTCCAGCCCGCCCGCTGTGATCACAAAGGTCATCCCCACGGCGATGATGCCGATAAAGGCCGAGCGTGACAGCACGTTCGAGATGTTGTTCCAGCCCAGAAAGTTGGGGTTCATCAGCGCGCCCAGGATAATCAGCAGGATCAGCGCCAGAACGGGGCCGATCACGCTCATCTGGATCTTGCGCGGCTGGGTTGCGGTGGCGGACATTCAGACAGTCTCCTTCTCGGGGGTGGCAGCGCCGACCCCCATGGCAAGCCGCACAATGGCGTCTTCAGTGGCCTCGGCCCCGTCCAGCGTTCCGGTCAACTGGCCGCGACGCAGCACCAATATCCGGTCGGCCAAGCCGATAACCTCTTGCATTTCCGATGAAATCACCACAATGGCGCGGCCCGAGGCCGCCAGCTGGCGAATGAACTGATACATCTGCTGTTTGGTGCCGATGTCGATGCCGCGGGTCGGCTCATCAATCACCACGATCTCAGGGTCTGCCAGCATGGTCTTGGCAAACAGCAGTTTCTGCTGGTTCCCGCCCGACAACTGCCCGACCGCCACAGCCTGACTGCCGCGAATGTCGAAGTCGGCAATCGCGGTCTCTAACGCTGCCGCTTCGGCCCGTTTGTCCAGCAGCCCACGGGTGAATTTCCACAGCGCCAGCAGCGTGAGGTTTTCACCCATGCCCTTGTCCAACAGCAAGCCGCGCGTCTTGCGGTCCTCGGTCAGATAGGCCAGCCCGTGTTGCAGCGCCTCCCACGGATGGCGAATGGTGACGGGCTGACCCTTGATGCGCACCTGCCCCTCGGCGCGGCGCAGCCCCGCCAGCCCCTCGAATGTCTCGGTCCGGCCCGAGCCGATCAGCCCGGCCACGCCCAGAATCTCGCCCCGGCGCAGGGTGAAACTGATGCCCTCGGAATAGCCCGGCACGCCGAAATCGCTGACCTCCAGCATCATCTCGCCGGGGGTGCCATCCTTGGGCGGGTACAGGTCCGACACCTCGCGCCCGACCATCGCCTCGGCCATCTGGTGTTCGTTCATCTGCGCCGTGGGGCCGGTCCAGACCACCGCGCCGTCGCGCATGATGGTCAGGTCGTCGGCGATCTCGGCCACCTCGTCCAGCTTGTGCGAGGTGAACAGTACCGCCACCCCCTCGGCCCGCAGACGGCGGACCTGACCCAGCAGGATGTCGGTCTCGGTGCGGGTCAGCACGGCGGTCGGTTCGTCCATGATCAGCACGCGGATGTCGCGCAAGAGGGCCTTGGCGATCTCGACCATCTGCTTGTCCGAGTTCGACAGCGTCGACACGATCCGGTCCGGCGACACATCGCATTGCAGCCGGTCCAGCAATTCGCGGGTTTTCGCCCGCATCGCCGCCTTGTCCAGCAGCCAGCCGCGCTTAAGCTCGCGCCCCAGAAAGATGTTCTGCTCGACGCTCAGCTGCTCGGCCAGATTGAATTCCTGATGGATCATCGAGATGCCCAGCGCCTCGGCCTCGCCCATCGACGCCAGCGTGCGGGTCTGTCCATCCACCGCAATCGTGCCCGAGCTGGCGGGCTGATAGCCCGCCATGATCTTCATCGTCGTCGATTTGCCCGCGCCGTTTTCACCGATCAGCGCATGGACCCGACCGGGGTGCAGGGCGATGTCGACGCCGTGCAGCACCTCGATCGGGCCAAAGCTGCGGCTGACGCCGTTCAGGGCCAGAACCGGCTGGGTCACAGCGCCACCCACGCAGCATCGGCCTGCGACGAGCGGATGCAGGCGGCGATAAAGCGCATGCCGTCAAGGCCTTCGTCGATCCCCGGCAGCAGCGACAGGTCGGGCGCCTCGCCAGCTTCCGCCGCACGGATTGCCGCTGCGGCGCCGGTGTAGATGTTGGCAAAGCCCTCAAGATAGCCTTCGGGATGCCCGCCCGGCGTGCGCGACACCGCCCCCGCCGCAGCCGAGGCCCCTGCCCCGCCGCGCGTCAGCAGGCGCTTGGGTTCCCCGAACGGCGTGTGCCACAGATAGTTCGGATCCTCTTGCGACCACTCCAGCCCGCCGGTTTCACCGTACACCCTCAGCCTGAGGCCGTTCTCATTGCCGGGTGCCACCTGACTGGCCCAAAGCATCCCACGCGCGCCGCCAGCAAAGCGCAACAGCATCTGCGCGTTGTCATCGACGCGCCGACCGGGCACGAAGCTTTGCAGATCGGCGGCCAGTTTTTCGACCTTCAGCCCCGACACGAAGCACGCAAGGTTATGCGCATGCGTGCCGATATCGCCAATCGCCCCGCCCGCGCCTGAGCGTTCGGGATCGGTGCGCCACTCGGCCTGCTTGTTGTCGCCCGACTGCTCGGCGGCCTCGGTCAGCCAGTCCTGCGGGTATTCCACCTGCACGACACGGATCTTGCCCAGCGCGCCCGAGGCCACCATCGCCTGCGCCTGACGCACCATCGGATAGCCGGTGTAGTTATGCGTCAGGATGAACAGCGCCTTTGAGGCGCGCACGGCCTCGGCCAGTTCCTCAGCCTGCGCCATGGTCGCGGTCAGTGGCTTGTCGCAGATCACATGGATACCGCGCTTGAGGAACTCGATCGCGGGACCGGCGTGCATGTGGTTCGGCGTCACGATGGACACCGCCTGAATGCCATCGGCGCGCGCGGCCTCAGCCTCGGCCATCTCCTGATAGCTGCCATAGCTGCGCTCAGCCGCCAGCCCCAGCGCCAGCCCACTTTCGCGGGCCTTTTCGGGCGTTGAGGACAGCGCGCCGGCGACCAGCGCATATTCGCCGTCAATGCGCGCCGCGATGCGGTGAACGGCGCCGATGAAGGCATCCTTGCCGCCGCCCACCATGCCCAAACGGATCGGTGCCATGGCTCAGATCCCCAGCATGCGGCGGTTGGCGGCATCGTCTGTGCCCCCGCCCGCGAAATCGTCAAAGGCTTTTTCGGTCACGCGGATGATGTGGTGCTTGACGAAATCAGCCCCCTCGCGCGCGCCATCCTCGGGGTGTTTCAGGCAGCATTCCCACTCGACCACGGCCCAGCCGTCAAAGCCGTTGGCGGTCATCTTCGAGAACACCGCGCCGAAATCGACCTGCCCGTCGCCCAGCGAGCGGAAGCGCCCGGCGCGGTTGACCCAGCTCTGGAAACCGCCATAGACGCCCTTGCGACCGGTCGGGTTGAACTCGGCATCCTTGACGTGGAACATGCGGATGCGGTCTTTGTAGATGTCGATATTGTCCAGATAATCCAGACATTGCAGCACGTAATGCGACGGATCGTAGAGCATGTTCGCCCGCGCGTGGTTGCCCGTGCGCTCAAGGAACATCTCATAGCTGTCGCCGTCGTGCAGATCCTCGCCGGGGTGGATTTCATAGCAGACATCGACGCCGCACTCCTCGGCGTGGTTGAGCAGCGGCAGCCAGCGCTTTGCCAGTTCGTCAAACGCCGCCTCGACCAGACCGGCGGGGCGCTGCGGCCATGGGTAGATGAACGGCCAGGCCAGCGCGCCCGAGAAGGTCGCGTGCGCGGTGATGCCCATATGCTTGGACGCGGTCAGCGCCTTGGTGACCTGATCAACCGCCCATTCCTGCCGCGCCTTGGGGTTGCCGCGCACTTCGGGGGCGGCGAAGCCGTCGAAGGCCTCGTCATAGGCGGGATGAACGGCAACCAGCTGGCCCTGCAAGTGGGTGGACAGTTCGGTCACCTCGACGCCGTTTTCGCGCGCCTTGCCCAGAAACTCGTCGCAATAGGTTTTGCTGCTGGCCGCCTTGTCCAGATCGATCAGCCGGGCGTCCCAGCTGGGCACCTGCACACCTTTGTAGCCACAGTCTGCCGCCCATTTGGTGATGCTGTCCCAGGAATTGAACGGGGCGTCATCCCCGGCGAACTGGGCCAGAAACAGGCCCGGACCTTTGATGGTCTTCATGGTTTTTCCCCTCCGCTTCAAACGTAGCGATTGACCAGATTTTCCAGAATTTCCTGACGCCCCGAGACCGGCTGCGGGTCCAGCCCGCGCTTCTCGGCATCGTCAGCGATCGAGGCCAGCGTCGCGCCTTCGGCCAGCATCGCCTGCGCCTCGGGCCGCTGCCAGCCTGCGTAACGCTCGCGCCGCGCGGCTTCCAGACCGCCGTCCTCAAGCATCTTTGCCGCCGCCTTCAGGCCGCGCGCGCAGACATCCATCGCGCCGACATGCGCGGCAACCAGATCCTCGGCATCGAGCGACTGACGGCGGACCTTGGCGTCAAAATTGGTGCCGCCCGAGCTAAAGCCACCCGCCTTGAGCACCTCGTAATAGGCCAGCGCGGTTTCGGGCACGTTGTTGGGGAACTGGTCGGTATCCCAGCCGGACTGATAGTCATTCCGGTTCATGTCGATGGACCCCAGAATACCCAGCGCCCCGGCCAGTGCCAGCTCATGCTCGAACGAGTGCCCGGCAAGGATCGCGTGGCCCTGCTCGATGTTCACCTTGACCTCGTTCTCCAGCCCGAAGCGGCGCAGGAAGCCGTAGACCGTGGCGACATCATAGTCATACTGGTGCTTGGTCGGCTCCTGCGGCTTGGGCTCGATCAGGATGGTGCCCTTGAAGCCGATCTTGTGCTTGTGCTCGACCACCAGCGACAGGAAGCGGCCCATGTGCTCCAGCTCCTGCCCCATGTCGGTGTTGAGCAGCGTCTCGTACCCCTCACGCCCGCCCCAGAGCACATAGTTCTCACCGCCCAGACGGTGCGTCACTTCCAGCACCCCGCGCACGGTGGCGGCGGAATAGGCGAAGACATCGGGGTCAGGGTTGGTGGCGGCACCGGACATGTAGCGCCGGTTCGAGAACAGGTTCGCCGTGCCCCACAGCAGCTTGGGGCCACCGGCGGCCATCTTGGCCTCGAACACATCTGCGATGCGCTCAAGCCGCTCGCGGCTCTCGATCAGGCTGGCGCCTTCGGGGCGCACGTCGTGGTCGTGGAAGCAGAAATACGGCACGCCCAGAATGCGGAAGAAATCAAAGGCGGCATCGGCACGGGCTTCGGCCAGTTCCATCGTATCGCCGGGGAACCACGGACGCTCGAACGTGCGCCCGCCAAAGGGATCGCCGCCCTCCCAGCCGAAGGAATGCCAATACGCCACAGCAAAGCGCAGGTGCTCTTCCATCCGTTTGCCCAGAACGATCTCGTCGGGGTTATAGTGGCGAAACGCCAGTCCCGCGGCATCGGGATCATAGCTTACCGGTTTGATTGTGCTGAAATATCCGCTCACTTGATGTCTCCTTGACCGCCGATGTCCGGCAGGTTGTCTTTCAGATAGATTGTCGGGGTGATCTGCCGCGCCGGGTCGCTCCAGTCGCGCCCGTCGGCAATCGCCTTCATCACATCGATGGCCAAAGCCACCTCCTGCGCCGGTTTCTGGTCGATGACCGCATCCACCAGCCCGCGCATCAACCCCCGGTAAGAGGTCGGCGTGATGTCATGCATCACCACAAAAGGGCGCGGCCCTTGCAGGCTTTCGAGAACCTCGATCAGGCCGCGGTTGCCGCCGCCGATCGAATAGATCCCGGTAATCGGATCGCCGCCTGCCGCGCTTATCGCGTCCAGAACACGCTCGCGCATGAGATCGCGCCGGTCATTCACCGGGACGGCGGGCAGCGCCCTGAGGGCGGGGGTTTCGGCCAGAACCGGCAAGAAGCCCTCAAGACGCTGGCGGTGATCGCGCGCACTGAGTGAGCCCAGAACCGGCAGGATCAGGCCGGGCCGGTCCCGGTGCGCGATCCGCAGAAGGCGCCCCGCCGTGGCACCGGCCACGACATTGTCGATCCCCACATAGGCCGCGCGCCCTTCGGGTTCGGTATCGCCAACAAGCGTCACCACGGCGATACCGCGTTCGCGCATGGCGGTGATGGCGGCAGCGACGCGCGGCGATTCTGTCGCGACGACGGCCATGCAGTCGCAGTCGTCGTCATGGTTTTCAAGCACCTCGGCCAGCGCATCGCTGTCGAGCGCCGGAACCTCGATCACGTCGATCCGCACCCGGTCGGCGAGCCGCAGCACCGCTTCCGAATCGACAGCCAGACGCAGGGCGCTGAAAAAGCTGTGGTCGCCTTTGGGCAGGATGAAGAGAAAGCGGTACACGCGCTTGCGCGACAGGTTGGCGGCAAAGATATCGCGTTCATACCCAAGGGATTCGATGGCCTGCTGCACCCGCAGGATAGACTTGTCCGCCACGCCTCCACGCGCGTTCACCACCCGGTCGGCGGTGGCGTAGCTCACGCCAGCGGCGCGCGCGACGTCATGCAGCGTCGGCCTGTTCATCGTGGTCCTCCCCTGCCGCGCAGCAAATCGTTAAAAATGATGGACGTCAATCATTTTCTGATAGACGTCCATCATTTTGCCCGTCTAGCGGGCGCAGCCCCCGCCGTGTGACCTTGTCAGGTGATAGCTTGAAGGCCGCAGCCCCGTGTCAGCCTTTGGGGTTATAGCGCCCGTGGTCCCTGCGGGCGCTCCAGACGCCCTTCAGATAGGCCTGCGTCGCCGCCTTGACCGCCTCGGACCTGTAGGTGCGCGGCTTCAGGAACTGGCGCAGCGCCTGCAGCAAGCACTGGGCAAAGGCCAGAGGGCGGCCATGCTTGTGCATGGTGTAAACCATGGCGCGGGTCAGATGAAATTGCTTGAAGGCCGTGGTCGCAGGGCTTGGTTCGGTAGAGGTGCCTGCTTCATGCGTCACCACAGCGTCAAAGATCAGCATCAGCGGCCCGATCGCATCCTGTAACCGCACCGACAGGTCATCATCCTCAGCGTACAGAAAGATATTTTCGTCAAAGCCCCCGACCGCGTCAAAATGCGCCTTGGACACGAACAGGGCCGCCCCACTCAGAACCGGCACTTCCATGTCCCGCGTCGGCTTGACCCGGATACGGCCTTTGTTCCCCCGTAGCCGCGTGGCCCGACGAAAGAACACCGCGCCGGTTTCGTCCTCGATGCGCGGATTGAACGCGCTGGCTGCCGGGTACGCCTGCCGGGCTTCCAGCAGCCGTGTCAGACAGTCGGGCGTCAGCCGGGCATCCGGGTTCAGAAACAAGAGATACGGCGTGCGGGCGACAGCCGCCCCGGCGTTGCAACCCCAGCCAAACCCGTGATTGACCGCACTGCGGATCACCCGGATGTCGCGCTCCGCTGTCGGGATCGGCGCCCCTTCGGGGCTGGCATTGTCAACCACGACAACGGGCGTTTCGGCAGGCACGGACGCCAGCATCCCCGGCAGAACATGACCGCTGTTATAGGTGACCGAAACGACGGTGATGTCCGCAAGTTGCACAGCTGCCCTCCCCTGACGCCAGGCTCTGGCCGGCTCGCCCCGCCCTACCGCACTGACGCGGTCCTGCAAAGCCATTCAGGCACTTCAGGCGCGTGGCGATCTGAGCGTCAACGCCCCCGCTGAGCAACAGGGCGCACGGCATCTGCCATGCGCCCTGCCCAGGGATCACTCCACGCAAGCGAAGTTGGCTGCATCCTCACTGTCGCCAGATCCCGAATACTGCGCATGCTGCGGATACGGGCAAAGCGGTCGGCTGCGACCGGCGTTCGCCGCACTGGTCGCCTCGACCGAGGCTGGCGCCGTGCCGTCCTCTACCCAGGCGACGAGAGAGGTCAACAGGTCGAATTGATCCAGCGCGGTGCTCCCGCCCCGGCAATGCCCCATGCCGGGGACGAGGTACAACGCGGCCGCGTCTGCCACAGCGCCACCCTCGGCTTGAAGATCCTCATAGTAGCCGACCGTATCGAGGGCCGAGAACCACGGATCGGCGGTGCCGTGGTAGAACAGGATCCGCCCGCCATTGCCGGCAAAGCTCGACAGGTTGGTCCAGAGCCGGGTGTTGACCATCCATTGCTGCCGGTCCGAACGGATGCCGCGCGCAACCGCATCTTCCACACTCAATTCGGTGATGGTGTTGCGGTATTGCAGGTTGTTCTCGCGGTCGAAGCGGAACAGACCCGGTATTCCCCGCTCAGGCGTGGCCATCACGTCGGCATCCACAGGATAGGCCGGATAGACCTCGTAACCCGTGGAATCGACCGTCGGCGCGAACATTGTCTCGACCAGTGCCACCTGCTCGGGCGCAAGGCAGGTGCCATCGCCCGTCGCCGCACCGTTGCCGCAAGCCAGCGTCGCAGGATCGAACGCGCAGGACATCGTGTCGAAAATCATGCCATCCGCGACCCCGTCATTGCTATCGCAGGCAGCCAGAATGCCATCCGCGATCAGCGACCGCTGCGCATCCGAGAACACGGTCGAGCGGTCGAGCGTGCCATCCGCCCCGGTCGCGGCCAGCGCGTTGAAGGCCGAGGCCATATGGCTGAGCGCCGTGTTCGATTGATCTGTGCGCATCGCCGGGGCGCCGATGATCATCCCGTCGAAGGCGAGCGGATGGCGCTGCGCCATCATCATCCCTTCACGCCCGCCGGTCGAGCAACCGGCCCAATAGGCATGGTGGGGCGCGCTGCCATAGTAGCTTTCAACCAAGGCGCGGGCCAGCGTGTCGACTTTCGGCACGGCGTCATTGGCGAAGTTCAGCATGGCGATCTGGTCAGCCTTGAACGACGAATCCCAGCCGACGCCCTGATGGCCCGAGTCGGTCGAGGCGACGGCGAAACCGCGCTCTACCGCCGGCATGTCGCCGGCACCGGCCGGACCTTCGGGCGGGCGCACGCTGCCGTTGAGACCCCCGCCGCCCTGAAACAGGAAGCGCTGGTTCCAGCTATCGGGCAGCGCAACCGCAAAGCCGATGAAATAGTCGACACCGTCGACGCCCGTACGATGCTCGAAGCTACCCTCGATCAGGCAGCGACCATCGGCGTGGGTCGTGGCGTTGATCCTCAGATCGCCATAGCCCGCCACGCTGGCATCCTGCATCGCCGTGCAGGCCTCAGCGCCCGGCGTGGCGGCTGCAGCCCCGCCCAGAACCACAGCCGTGATCAGGGTCGCGGCCGCAACAACGCCTCTCGTGCCCTTGGGCACGGGTTTGTATCTCTGCATCAGTGGTTCTCCTCCCGCTTGCAGTTTTGCAACCTTAGGCGGCGTTGTTCTGGTGCGTCAATCTGGAGGAGGTCCCGGGAGGGCGTGAGGCAGGAACGGGCTGGGTATTGGGAAAGTCACGACGGGGATCATCGCCGGGGCATGATCGAGCGCTCTCCGCGTCGGCAGATCCCGGCAGGGCCAGGGTCAGCCCACACACCCAGAACATCAAAGTTGCAGCAAGGGGACTGGTCGATTGGACCCCTTGGGGCACAGATCATATCGTCTTTGACTGCCGCTGAACTTTCCTCCAACTGCGACGTGAACCCGTTCGAGGTTTACTGCCTATCGCGCAGATTGAGCAATCGCCCGACGCGTATCAGATCAACGCCTACGCCCGTCGTTACCGCTGTTAGCGAAGCGCGCTAATCTTTTCGGCTTCAGTGGACTGCCGACGGGAAGGATCACCGAGTTCGAGCCCCCGACCGAAGGGCCTCCGCTACTGGATGTCGCCACGATCGATGGCCGAGAGCTCACCTTTCGGAGCGGGATCCCGGCCAGTATTGATGTGACTTTCCCAATCGAACGGCACGGGAAGCAACGGTCATCGCAGGCACCGATTTACGAAGCGCCACGTCAGGAAGTTACGTCTGCTTGCTTCCGCCGTGCTTCCACGGGATTTGGACAGCAGACGGCCCCACGTTTCCGCAGGGCTTAACTATCTGACAATGAACAAGTATCTGGTTGCGGGGGTAGGATTTGAACCTACGACCTTCAGGTTATGAGCCAAAACCCCGGCGATTCCAATAACTTATATATTTCAACAACTTACGCGGCAAGTCTTTGATTTTGCGCATTTTCCATGTTCGCAATGAGCCATTTTCAACGGCTTTCAGCAGCACACTTAGTGCGAAACGTGCATTCGCAGGTTGATGTGGTGTTGATGTAAGCCAGTCAACGGCTTCATGAACACCATCGCTTCCGGCCCAGATCTGTCGTTCACTTCATCCGGGATCACGGCTATGCAGCTTCACCAAAACGGCCATCCCTGCATAGTGCAGCATTCCCACCCATCGTATGACTGCAGTGCGTTTCTTCCTGCCGTTCGGCTACTCAGCGGTTAGCAACATGGAGAATCTTCAGTCTGGCGGCGTAGGAGCAGCGACCCTCACCAATCGGGCGCCAGCAATCCTGTCGCCAACACTTCACCCTGACCCTTCCGGGCCCGCCGAATATCAGCTAGATCGGCGTTCGCCCCGTCTAGAAGATGATCGGGGCGTTGATCGAGACTTCGCTCGACACCGATATCCCCGTCGCGACGCGGCTTTTGACTTCGCTCAGTTTCATCAGCAATAGGCCTACCCAGCGGCGGTCGCCTACGATTGCTCGAAGGTGTACATTGAGACCTATTACTGACGGTCGATGAGCGCAGTCATCCCAACTGCTCGTAATTGGCGAAGACCTCACCAGTCCCGTCATTGTTGATAAGGAGCACTTCGTAGGCTTCGCGCTCCTCTTCCGGCCCCATCCCGGGTGACCCAAAGGGCATTCCTGGCACGGCAAGCCCAATGACATCGGGGCGCTCCTCGAGCAGGCGGCGGATCTCCGTAGCTGGGACGTGTCCTTCGAGCACATAGCCATCGACCATGCCGGTATGGCAGGAAATCATCCGTGGCGGAACGCCGACTTCGGTTTTGAAGGCTGTCAAAAGAGCGCCGTAGCGTTCCTCTTCGGTGACGCTAAATCCTTCTTCGCGCAGATAGGCGACCCAAGCATTGCAGCATCCGCAACCGACTCCCTTGACGACATGGATTGCAGGAACCTGAGCCCAACTGGGCGCGGCCGAGGCTGCCAGCATGGCAAGGCTGGACGACAGCATGGATCTGCGGGAAAGTTTGAATGTGTGTGTCATGACTTTTTCCTGTTCACGTGTTTTCGGTGATATTTTGTTCGGTTACGGTCAAATCATCAGCCTATCGCTCTACGAATCTTCGGCACCGCGAAACGCCGGTCCTCATGATAGTCGATGATGCTCGCAAACCCACCGTCCGATCGGAAAAGAAAAACCCCGGCCGTGTGGTTCATGGTGTAGTCGTCATCGCGGGCCAACTTTTCGAACCGGGCGCGAAAGCCTGATGCCGCGCGTTCGATCTCTTCCAATGTGCCGGTCAGGCCGATAATGCGGGGATCGAAATGGGACAGGTAGTCGCCAAGCACCTCCGTCGTATCACGTTCGGGATCCACGGTGATCATCGCCACATTCAGCCGGTCGGCATCGGTGCCAAGCTCTTCCAGCCAGCCGGAGATATCGCTCAGCGTGGTCGGACATACGTCCGGGCACCAGGTAAAGCCAAAGAACACCATCGTCGGCCGCCCGATCCAGTCCTCTGGGCGCACCATGTTGCCGCGTTGGTCGGTCAAACTGAAAGACATATCTGCAAAGGGCAACGGCAACAGATCTGCGCCCGACTGGCTGCGGTTGCGGGTTCGCCACCCGCCAAGGCCCAGTGCGAACGCCGCAGCACCTGCCACGCCGCCAATGCCAAGGATTACTGCCCGTCGGATTCGCAATCTGGCCCCTCCGCCCGGATAGACAGCACCTCGACATTGATTGTGATGTCGCCTGCGTTCTGAAACGTCAGGGTCATAGGGAAATTGTCGCCTACTTTCAGCGCCTCCGTCAGCCCCATCAGCATTCCATGGTAGCCACCGGGCGCGAGTTGAACAGACTGACCTGCGGCAATGGGAATGGACATGGCATGCGGCATAGAGGCTATGTCTTCGGTAACCACGGTTTGGTGCAGCATCGGCATGCTGGCCGCAGGGGTCGCGATCCCGATAAGGGCGTCACCGGAACTTCCGGCATTTGTAATCGCCACATAGAATACAGCGGGGCGGTTGGCACCGATTGTCGCGCGAGACCAAGCGTTTTCGATGGTCATCTCGCCGGATGTGACGGTCTCGCATGCCAAGGTAGGCGACGCCAAGGTCAGAATTAGCGCAGTAAAGACTGTTATTTTCATGGGTTTCACAATCTCGATTGTAGGTCGTCAAGGATTTCTGCAGCGGGGGTTCCGTACGTGAACTGGCGCAGCCAGTCGCCGTCCGGACCGATCAGGTAGAGCGCGGGACTGTGAGACATGGAATAGCCGTCCGGCGCTGTGACGTCGTCCTCACGTTCGAAAAATATGTGGAAGCTGTTGGCCGCCGCACGTGTCTGCGCGCCTTCCCCGGCCAATCCGATGATGGACGGATGGAATGCCGCAGTGAATTCGGCAAGGCCAAGCGCCCGGTCCCGTTCAGGATCAATTGAGATGAACAAAGGTTGCACCTCAACGGATTGAGCACCCAAGTCGTCCATGATCTGTGCGACTTCGGCAAGCGTCGTCGGGCACACGTCCGGGCAATTGGTGAAGCCGAAGAACACCAAAAGATATTTGCCCGCAAAGTCGGCAGGCGTTCGCATTTGCCCTTCCGCGTCCGGAAGGGCAAAGGTTGGGCGGAAGGGCGCTTCATCGACGCCCGATGGCGCGCGGGCGCCCGCAAACTGCCAAGCCCCAAAAGCCAGCGAGGCCAATGCGGCGGCAGCCCAGAGGATTTTCTGCAAATATGTCAGTCGCATTCGATTGTACATTCCAAGTATCTTGTTCGGCCTAAACCCTCTAGCAGCTTTAGCTTCAAGCCCATCATTTCGAATTCACGAAAGAATGAGCCACTTGGCTGCCCAAATAGGGGCAGCGAAAATCTTGGTCTCTCCGTAGACGCGCAGGCCGATTTCTGGTGCCGGTCGACCGCCCCCTAAGTCCGAGACAACCGACCTCCGGCTCAAATCTTGATCAATGCTGCCGTGGCGTACATGAAAGCGACCCCACCCAAGAACCCTCCAAGGACGGCCGGTGACATCAACGTCGCCTGCCTGTCAGCGTTCTGTCGCACAAGATAGGCGCTGACTTCGACCATGACTTGCAAGATTGCACCTGCCCCGACGGCCAGCGCCAGCGCGGACCATTGCGGTGCGTAGGCAAGGCTGCCCGCCCACATTCCAAGGATCGCCGGGCCACCGGCGAGCAGAGTCAGGGCCGCGAAGGTCCAGAGCGCAGGCCGGGCCCGAAGCATCGGGGCGGCGATGCCGATGCCCTCGGTGACATTGTGCAGGGCAAAGCCAAGGACAAGGAAGGTGCCAAGCCCGGCCGATCCGGCGGCGAATGCACCGCCAATCGCCAACCCTTCGCCAAAGTTGTGAAGCCCGATGCCGAGGGCGATGTAGAACGCAAGCGCGATGCCTTCCGGATTGCCGCGCCAACGCCCTATCGCCATCAGCAAGAGAAAGCTTGCCAGCGCCGCCAGCCAGACCATTGCGGAGCCCTGGAAAATCGCAGCCGCTTCTGTAGAAAGCTCCAGCGCCTCGGAAATAGTGTCTATCAGTAGGAAAGCCAGCAACCCGACCGTCAGAGCCAGCAGAAAGTTCATCCCGCGCCGACCGACTCCCTTCATGGCTGGATAGAACATCAAGCCAAGCGCCACTGGCAGAAGGCCGACGATCGCCCCGATCACCGCCTGGAGCCGAAGTTGCCCCCAGGTGGCACTTGGCGTCGACACAGCGACCTCGATCTCGTGCCCGAAGGTCGCACCGGAGTTGGACAACAAGTTGACATGATGGGCCTCGCCAAGAACCCACGGATAGGGAATTCGCAACCAGACTGCGTCGCCCCGGGCTATCGGCCCCGCCGGTTCCTGCGTGAAGCTCCAATAGGCATCATCCACGGCAACCTGCGCGACCACCATTGCATCCGATCCGCCAGCACGCACTTTGAGCGATATTCCCGACCCGTCTAGGATCGCCCGTTCGACCGTCAACGCCTCGACCGGCGGAGCGCCGTTGTTAAAACCGCGCAGGGGATCGAGCGAGGCAATCCAGACAAAGGCACCCAGCATGGCGGCCAGTGGCACGAGAACCAGAAGCAGCCGGATCAGTGGCGGGCGGCGGGTTTGGCTTTGGTCGGTCATGCCCCCGCCTCCTGGACGTCGAAAAAGCCCATCCAACCAAGTTCGGTGAACTCGGCCTGGTGGGCATGGAACATGTACAGCCCATCCTCGTGGTCGGCGAAGCTGAACTCGAGGATGCCGCGTTGCGCCTGACATTGCATGATCACATCGACCGTACGCAGGGTGGGCGTAAGTTGGGTGCCAGTGTCGTAATAGTCGAAGAAATTACCGTGCAGGTGGAACGAGTTGATCGGGTCGAACTCGGTCGCGTTCATGAGATAGATGCGTACCGGGCGCGACTTGTCGATCCGGATCGGCTCGTTCATGTAAGCTTGACCGACCGTGTTGACGGCATAGACCTCGTTGGCGCCATCGAAATTGGTGTCGAAGCCATTCATCACCATTGCCAGTTCCTGCCACTCGGCGTTTTCTGGACTGCCGAGAACGCGCGACGCCGCAATAGACGCGTGTTCGGGGTGGCGGGCCGGATCGGGGTCGACCACGAACAGGCCGTACATGCCCTTGTGCATATGCCGTTTCAGCGGCAGTGCGTGGCAATGATAAAGATGACAGCCGAAGGGCTTGGCATCGAATTCGTAGACAAACTCCTCGCCCGGGTCGATCAATCCAGCGCCTTGAATTCCGTCCATTCTCGCCGAATGAATGCCGTGAAAGTGCATGGAATGTGGGTGTGAACCGAGGTTACGAAAGATGATCCGCAGCCGCTCACCTTCCTTTGCGCGCAGCGCGGGGCCGGGCACGCGACCGTTGAACGTCCAGGCGGGAAAGAACACGCCGGGAGCGATCTCGATTTCCATGTCGATGGCTTCGACCTCGAAGGTACGCAACGTGCGGCCATCCGGAAGGATTTCGGTGCGGCCAGTATCCCAATCGGTCAACATGGAAATCGGGTCGAACCCGTTCCGGTCGTGATCGACGCGGCCGACCATCGTCATATTGCCGTGCGCCATGCCACTGCTATGGGCCGAATACGGATCGGGCGCCCCGCCGGACATGGCATGCCCCGCCATTGGGCCCTGCGTCGCCTGTGATTGTGCGCGGCTCGCGGCCACGGCTGCCCCGCTGGCAGCCGCCAAACCGCCGACCAACAGCGCACGTCGCGACGCCGAAACTGGCTCCGCACCTATGACAGGTGGCGCTGTGGGTCGCGTTTTCTCCACGGCGGGCGATGTATCGCGCGCCCACTTCCCGGTATCGACTGACATAGGCGTGGTCCCTTCAGTTGAAACGCAGGCCAAAGCCCTGGTGCAAAAAGTTAGCTTAGGCTAACAATCAAGGCTAAGACTTTACGAGTCAATCCCGATCATGCGAGGGTGACGACATGACGAATGATCAGAACCTTGAAACAGCACCACAAGAAGTCGAGGCACGTGCCGTTGAAGCCCGCGTAGAGGCATTCATCGGCGTGCGCGAGGCGCGTCGCAGCGAAGTGGCGGAAGACTATGTCGAACTGATCGCCGAACTGATCCACGACAACGGCGAGGCCCGGCCGGTCGATATCGCGACCCGAATGGGTGTGACCGCGCCGACGGTCGCGAAAACGCTCGGCCGTCTGGCGCGGGATGGCCTGATAACCCGCGCCAAATACCGCTCAGTCTTTTTGACCGAGGAAGGCCGGGCGCTCGCCAAGGAATGCAGGCACCGCCACGAGATTGTCCTGCGGTTTCTCCTGAGCCTCGGACTTGACCCAGAGACGGCGGAACGCGATGCCGAAGGCATCGAGCACCACGTCAGCGAACGGACGCTTGCCCTATTCGCTGACTTTGCAGACCGGTCCTAAGCGCCGATCAGGCGTTTTCGACCGCGAGACGGACTTCGGCGATCAAGCTGTCGCGACTCAAATTCTCGATCCGCCGTCCGTCGAGGTAGAACGTTGGTGTCTGGCGAATTCCCAATGCTTCGACATCGGCTGTGTCTTGATTGATTGTCCCAGTGATTCCCGGAAAGAGCCGATCGTTTTGCGCGCGCTGGAGAACAAGGCCAGCAGCCCCCGCGATGTTCCAAGCCACATCCATCCTCGGCGTGCCATGCACGGCCCAGTTCGGCTGTTGCTCTAGCAAGGCATCCAGAACGGGTTCAAAAACGTCCTGCATCCGCGCGGCCTCGAGGATGCGTACCGCCTCATCCGACCCCTCGTGGAATATGGTATAGCGCAATACAACCCGTACTTGCGTCGGGAACTGTCGCCGGATTCCTTGGACAACCGGATGATAAGCGCGGCAGGCTTCACAGGACGGATCGAAAAACTCCACCAGCGTGACCGGTGCGTCCACCGGTCCAAAACTCGGCGAATAGGCGCGAATCAAAAGCGCCGGGTCAGCACGGGGGATGGCCGCAGCAGCGGCCTCAGCTTCGGCCTCGCGTCGGCGAGACAAGAATACATAGCCGCCACCAAAGGCTGCTGCCCCAATTGCCGACGCCCCCAACAACACAGTACGACGATTCATGTCTGATTTCCTTTCGGTACAAGTAAGCAAGTAAGAATCGCGGCAAAAGCAGCCAACGACAGATAAGGGATGGGTAGCCCGAATATCATCTGCGACGGGCCACTGCAGGATGGTCCATCTGCTGTGCAGGGAACGATCGCCTCGGGCACGATCCCGAGATAAAGACCCGCGTGCCACCCCGCCAATGCAAGACCTGCGAGCGTCAACGGTACGGCGTAAGGTCGTGCTACGCCGTCGCCGCGCCACATCGACAAACCAAGGATCGGCACAAGTGGAAACATCGCGATGCGCTGATACCAGCACAGGGTACAGGGCATCTGGCCCATCACCTCGCCAATGAACAGCGCACCCAGTGTGGCTGCAAGCGCGATCAGAAACGCGGCAAGGAGGAGAATGTCTTCGCGTGAAAGTGCCTGTGATTCAGGTTTGGTCATCGGCGGATCCCTTTCGGCTGCGTAAGGGGATGGCCGTTGCGATGATGCACATTGCGCCCAGAAAAATTGCGATATCTGCAAGGTTGAACGTCGGCCAGTGCCAGTCTCGCCAATAGAAATCAAGGAAGTCGGTCACTGCCCCCTGTCGCACCCGGTCAATGATATTGCCAAGCGACCCGCCGACGATCAGCGCAAAACCCGCGCGCTCCAAGGGATGCCGCGACCGAAACGCCACAACAGCCAAACCCAGCGTCAACACGCCCGTCAGTCCGGCCATGACCAAGGGCTTGCCAGACATGACGCCCGACAACATGCCGAAGCTCGCTCCTTCGTTGAAGCCAAGCGTGAGGTTGAAGCCGGGTAGAATCGAAAAGGGCATGTCAGCCGAAAGCAGCGACAATGCAAGAGCCTTAGTCACCTGATCGGCAACCGCAGCGACGGCGATCACAAACAGCATCAGGGGCGTTTTCATGATGCCTCCTTTCGGGGCAGCCCGATCCATCGCGGTACGGACCTCATATAGGCATCGTATTCGGACCCGATCGCCGCGCGCAGTGCGGTTTCTTCGGATCGGACCTGTGCAGAGGCCAACCGGATAAAGAGCAGCGGTGCCACGGCCGTTGGCAGTGATGGGATAGCCAAGGCAACACCGATTAGCAGTAAGAATTGTCCGACAAAGGTCGGGTTGCGGCTGAACTTGAAGATACCACCTGACACGAGATCTCCGGCTGCACCTTCTTTGACACCCACACGCCAAGAGGCACCCATCGAAAGCTGTGCCACCACAGCAATCAGGGCACCGCTACCCGCGAGAGTGATACCCAGAGTGCCGAGCACAGGAAAGCGGCCTTCCGTCCAAAGCGGGTCTAGTCTTTGCAACAGAGGTAGGGTCATCCAGACGAGCGGTCCAAAGAGGGCCATGGAGAAGGCAGCACGGTAACCCAGAGCGGCTAGTCGGTCGTGACCACCAGACTGTCCGATGAGCCAGACCTGCTTTCCAGCGGCCTTGGCGGCGCGATAAGTGCCCCAGTAGAAAAGCGCAAGATATGCGAGCAGAACAGCAAGCGCCGCCCAGCCAAACCAAGTGTTCATGTCAGGATCCTTGTCTTTCGTCCACGCGCGGCCATCCGAGAAAGCGCGCGGTTCTTAATTTATAGGCGGCGAATTCGGCGCCGTGGCTGCGCTCGAGAGCGCGCTCCTCGAGAAAAACAGCGAAAATGTAAAACCCGGCCCAGACGGCGAGGGCCGCCATAATCGGGGCTTTGGGCAACAAGATTGCCCAACCGGCGAGACCCATCCAGGTAGCGACATAGACGGGGTTACGACTGAACCGAAACCAACCGCCTTCTTGCAATGCCCCGTCCTGGCCAAAGGCTACGCACCAGCCAAGTTGCAGAGTCGCATGCACCGCGATCCCAAATCCGAGGATCAGCAGGACAATACCGATCCAGAAGCCTGGCATGCCGGGGCTAGGCGCGACCTCTGGAATGACCAGCAGCGAGACAACGATCAGGCCCCAAAACAAGATCCTGAACGGCCAGATGAACTTCGCGTATACAGGGCCATTGCGGTTCTTTGGGGGCCACAATTGCGCGGTGGGATCAAGCATTGCGCGAACCGAACGCACCAGCAAATAGGCGCCTGCAACGAAGGGAATCCATTCCAGTTCCGTTGGCAATTGCAGCATCTCTTAACTCTCGCCTTCCGGATTGAAACGCAAGAGCCGCAAGGCGTTCAGCGTGACAAGAACCGTTGCGCCGGTATCGGCCATGATCGCCAGCCATAGGCCGGTGATGCCAAAGACCGAAGTCACAAGGAACACGGCTTTCAGCCCTAGCGCGATGGTCACGTTCTGGCGGATATTGGCCATCGCCCCACGGGCCAACCGGATCGTGGCGGAGATGTCCGTTACCTTGTCGCGCAGGATCGCTGCGTCAGCGGTTTCCAGCGCCACGTCAGTGCCCGATCCCATCGCCACGCCGACGCTGGCCTGTTTCAGCGCCGGGGCATCGTTGATGCCGTCGCCAATCATCATCACGCCGCCATTGGCGCTCATGGTTTTGATCGCGTCCAGCTTGTCCTCGGGCATCATGTCGGCTTTGAACTCCATGCCCAGCCCACCCGCGATGGCGGCGGCGGTCCGCGCGTTGTCGCCCGTCAGCATGACCGAGGTGACGCCAAGCCGCTTCAACTGCGCAACCGCCACGCTGGCATCCGCGCGCGGTTCATCGCGCATGGCAATCAGGCCCAATGGCTTGTGCTCACGGAACACCGCAACAGCCGTCTTGCCTTCGGTCTCAAAAACCGCTGCCTGCTGGACGCCCTTGTCATCCAGTCCACCGTTTTCCGAAGCATGGCGCGGCGACGCAACCCAGGCAAGTGCACCGTCCACCTCGGCCGAGACGCCCTTGCCGATCAACACCCTCGCGTCTTTGGACGGCAGCAGGGCAATGCCTTCATCCTGCGCCTTGTTTAGGATCGCCATGGCAAGCGGGTGGCTGGACCCAGCTTCGACACCGGCGGCGACGGCCAGAAGCTCGGCCTCGGAGGTCGCCCCAAAGGGGACCACATCTGTTACCACGGGCCGCCCGTGGGTTAGCGTTCCGGTCTTATCAAAGGCCACCTGCTTTACGCTAGCTGCTGCCTCGATCACCGCGCCGCCCTTCATCAACAGCCCACGCCGTGCACCCGTTGACAGCGCCGAGGCGATGGACGCCGGGACCGAGATTACCAGCGCACAAGGGCATCCGATCAGCAATAGCGCCAAACCACGATAGACCCAGGTATCCCATGGCTGACCGAACGCCAGCGGTGGCACCAACACTACCAGCGCGGCGACTAAGACGATGGCGGGCATGTACCAGCGACTAAACCGGTCAATGAACCGCTCGGTTGGGGCGCGTGCCTCTTCGGCGTCCTCGACCAATCGGATGATGCGGGCGATGGTGTTGTCCTCGGCTGCCTTGGTCACGGTTACCCGCAACGCGGCCTCGGTGTTGATGGATCCGGCAAACACGCTATCGCCGGGGCCTTTGGTGACTGGCACGCTTTCGCCGGTGACCGGGCTGTCGTCGACGCCCGAGATTCCTTCGGCGATCTCGCCATCCGCCGGAACGCGGTCACCAGGGCGCACCAGCACCGTCTGACCAACGCTCAAGCTGGCGGCAGGCACTTCGCGTGTCACGCCGTCGACCTCAAGCAGCGCTGTCTTGGGCACCAGATTGGCCAGCGCCCGAATGCCGTCTCGCGCCTTGCCAGCGGCGACGCCTTCCAGAACCTCGCCTACCGCAAAGAGGAACACGACAAGCGCCGCTTCCTCGGCCGCACCGATGAATAGCGCACCAATCGCAGCCACGGTCATCAAGCTTTCAATGCTGAAAGGCTGGCCAAGTCGCAGCGCGGCGAAAGCGCGTCTGGCTACGGGTGCGACACCGATCAGGCAGGCCGCGATGAAAGGCCAAGCCCCAAGCGCCGGGGTCAAGAACTCCACGATCCAAGCCAGCCCCAGAAGCATCGCCGTGAAGATCACCAGCCTGCCCTTGCCTGTCTGATACCAGCTTTTTCCCTTATCGGCAGGATCATCATGAACATGGCCGGGACTGCCGTGGCCGGAATCGGATTTGACAGACGACTTGGGCGAGTGATCATGTTCGTGATCATGAGACTCCTCGGACCCGGCACCCGGCAGAACGAATTCCTTCTTCGCTCCGGCAGTGCGTGTCGCGATCCCGTAGCCAAGAGACTTTACAACACCCTCGATCTTGTCACGACCGGTCTTCGTTTCGTCCAGCCTCAGGCGCAGGCGTTCAGACATCAGGCCCACCTCGACATCGCTGACACCGGGTAGCCGTCCGACAGCGTCCTTGACCTTGCTGGCACAGGATCCGCAATCCATCCCAGAGACCGTCCAGTCGCAGGTTGCTTCGTTCTCAGGGTTTGTCATCGCAGTCCTCTTCAACGGGTCATTGCCTTCATCGAATCAGATATCTAATGTCTCTAGTAACTATAGCTTCAAGGGGAAATTGATGCTGACCATCGGAAAGTTGGGTGCAAGTGCCGGGGTGAAGGTTCCGACCATCCGTTACTATGAACAGATCGGGCTCTTACCAGAGGCGGAACGCAGTTCGGGCAATCAGCGGCTTTATGGCCAGAAGGCATTGGAACGGCTGGCCTTCATCCGGCATGCGCGTGACCTCGGCTTCACGCTCGAGGCGATCCGTGACCTGCTCAGCCTGTCGGACAATCCCGACCAGCCCTGCGCCGCCGCAGATGCCATCGCCAAGGCGCAATTGCTCGAGGTGGAAAGCCGCCTTGCTCGGCTAACGGCCCTGAAGGGGGAGTTGGAGCGCATGATTGTGCAATGCGCGGGCGGGCGGATCGCCGATTGCCGGGTCATTGAGATCCTTGGCGACCATTCCTTGTGTGCGACCGACCATCGCCATCCAAGAGGCGATGAGACGTCATGACGTTGCCAGGAACCCTCGCAGTCTACGCTGTCGCTGCACTGACCGAAATCGCCGGTTGCTTCGCGGTGTGGAGCTGGATGCGGCTCGGCGCAAGCGCGCTGTGGCTCATTCCCGGTCTGGCCAGTCTTGCAGCCTTCGCCTGGCTCCTGACGCTTGCCCCTTCGGATCTCGCCGGACGTGCCTATGCCGCTTAGCCGCACCATCCGGCGGCGGATCACGCCGGTGTGGAAGGCACTTCGACGGGAAGAAGCATGATGAACAAGTCCCGCGCTGGGCCCAACGCGCTGGTCGCAGCACGCTGGGCCGGATCACGCGGAATGCCTGTCGCCCCGCGCCTCCGCATCATGAACCAGTCGGGGCTTCGGTCGGAACGCACTGGCCACGGCGTCAACACCCGCCCGCAATGGCGAGTCCATCAAGTGTGCGTAACGCAAAGTGGTCTGCGTCTGGCTATGACCCAAGAGCTTGCCGATCATTTCCAGCGACGCCCCACCACTCACCAGCAGCGATGCGAACGTATGGCGCAGATCGTGGATGTGCACGTCCTGCAACCCGGTCTGCTTTTGGATCTGCGCCCAGAACCGGCGCACTTCCTGAACCGGCTGGCCCGGCGTGTCACCCGGGAAGAGCCACGGCGTGCCGCTCAGCACTAAAAGCTGGCGCTGACGCACAATGGCGGCAGTCTCATCAGAGATCGGCACACGATGCACGCGGCGCTGTTTGGTCATGGTCGGCGGCTTCGACCAACTCAGGTGCTCGAGGTTAAACTGCTCGAACCGCGCCTGCCGCGCCTCGCCCAGCCGCGCCCCCGTCAACATACACATCCGGATGATATCCGCCGCGCGCCGGTCCTCGGCGGCATCCAGGGCGGCGGCAAGGCTGGCGATTTCCTCCTTGGACAGGAATCTCTCACGCGGGGTTTCTATACGGCGATGGAAGCGCTGGGCAGGATTGTCCTCGCACCAGCCCCATTCCATCGCCAGCGTAAACATCTTGCGCAGAATTTCCCCGATGCGGTTGGCGCGAACCGGCGTGGCCTTCGCCCCCTGCAACTTGCGCGCCCGGTTGTTGGGCTTGTCCTTATGGGGCCGCGCCCGGCCTTCGGCCACTTTGTTCAAAAGCTTGTCGACATCGGTCGACGTGATCTCCGTCACCAGCTTTCTCCCCCAGACCGGGGCCACCATCTTTGACAACGCGGATCGTTGATCGGCCGCATTGCGTTCGGCCAGTTTCGGCAGATGCTGGGCGCAGTAGCGCTCAATGAGATCGTTCACGCGAGGGGCTTCGCGCAACGCTCCGCGTTGGGCCAACGGGTCAGCGCCGGCATCGATCTCACGGCGGAGTTCCTTGGCCCGCTCGCGCGCCGCTGACACTGACCATTCCGGCCAGCGCCCAAAGGTCATCCGGCGCTGTCGTCCGGCATGACGGTAGTCGAGCGTGAAGGCCCGGCCACCGCCGCGGTAGATGCAGACAGCGAACCCGCGCAGGTCCGTGTCAAAAATCTGGTAGTCTCGCCCGGCGACGGGTTCGACCTCGCGGAGCAGTTTCTCGGTCAACTTTTGGCGCTCGGGCATGGGTTCCGTCCTGTCTTGCATCCGACATGAGGCGTGGTTTCGCCTAGACTGCAAGGCAAGCATGGCGACGTGGGTGGCGGGGAGGCAGAGAGTGGCGCAAAGGTCGCGGCCTTTGTGCCACCCCTTGTTTTACAGGCGTTTCAGCACTGGAGGGAGTGGACGCGGGCGACAGCCAACTCGATACTTGGTCCCGATTTCCCGCGACTCAGTGCCAAAAGAGCTGAAATCAGCGCGCCTGACCGCATCAGGGTTGTAAATTCCCAATAAATTCAGGGGGTGGCGCGGTGGCGTGCCGGGTGCCACCCCCTCTTTGCCCGCCAATGCCGGTCAATCCCCTGTAAATCCGGCTGTTCGCAGGTGTATGCAGTTTTGGCGCAATTGCCGACCGCAGGACCGCCCCCGACGCCATAGCCGCGCCCTCCCTCTTTGATGCGAGATTCCCAATAAAATATGGGGTGGCACAAAGGCCGCGTCCTTTGCGCCACCCTCCGCCTTCCCGCCACCCCTGCCCCTCTGCGCTCACTGGTCTCTGCAAACGCCCCCCGACATCAACCGTCACGGGGCCAGGACAGGGAGACCCACATGCCGCATCTCGGATCGATGCCAGACCCGCAAGAAAAACCCCGCACGCTTCTGGTCGGCTGGATCAGTCGCATAGACCTCGCGCTGGAATTCGGCCTGTCGGTCGACACATTGCGCCGCTGGGAGGCGCAGCGGACGGGTCCGCCCTGCATCCGCGCCGGGCGCAAAGTCTATTACCGCCGCACTGCGGTCGAGCAATGGCTGGAAGAGCAGGAACTGAATGCGCCGCGGCGCCGTCGTGCGGGAGGGCGCCGTTGATGCACGCCCTGCCCCATCAAGCCGTCTGGCCCGCCGACCGTCTGGCCGAAGCGCGCGCCGTCATCGCCGATGTCGCCCATCATTCCGATCACCTGATCCGGCTCGCTTGCCATGTCCTCATCACACACGGCGAAACGTCCGCCGAGCGCAAACACGCTCGCATTCTCCTGGTGGTGATCGACGCACGGCGGCCGCTGCGCCGAGCCCAGCGCCAGGATGACGACGGGAGGGCTGAGCCATGAACCGGCGCGCCACTCCCGAGGCTGATCTGCAACGCGCCGTGGTGCAGGCCCTGCGCCTCGCCCTGCCCCGCACAGCAATCATTCATCACTGCGCCAACGAGGTGACCGAGCCTAGCCCCCGTGGCGCTAAGCGACAGGCCATCCTCAACGGCATGGGCGTTCATGCAGGCTCTGCCGATTTGATGGTCCTCTGCGACGGGCGCATCCTGTTTCTCGAGCTGAAGGCCCCGAAAGGTCGCCTGCGCCCAACGCAGGAGGCGTTTCGCGATGCCGTGCTGGCGCAAGGTTTTGGCTGGGCCCTGGTGCGCAGCCTCGACGACGCGCTCGGCGCTCTGGCCGATCACGGTTTTACAACGCGCATTGTGCCACCCGTGCGGAGGTCCCCGTCATGAGCCATGACGCCACCAATTGGGCCATCAAGCAGCGCGGGTTGAAACCCACCACCAAGATTGTGCTCTGGCACCTCTGCGACCGGTTCAACCCGGATTACGGCTGCTTCCCCTCACAGGTGCGGCTGGCCCATGATTGCGAGATCAGCCGCTCGACGCTGAACGACCATATCGCCCAACTTGAAGCCGCGGGTCTCTTACGCCGCATCCCGCGCATTGATCCGGTGACCAAACGGCAGTTGCCCACCCGCTACATTCTGGGCTTTGAGCCGGGCTTCACACCGGCTGATGTGGTTCCATGTCCGGAAATCGGACACGGGGGGTCGGCACGCGGCCTTGATGTAGAAACGGCCCCTGAAATCGACCCCATACCCACTCTTCCGGTCGAGCCGTGTCCGGAATTCACACACGGGATCGACGGGCAAGCCGTGTCCGGATTTTGCCCGGAGCCGTGTCCGGAAAATGACCAAAGCCGTGTCCGAAATCCGGACACTAACCTTGTAAGAGAACCTTTAAGGAAACCAGTAAAGGAGGAGGAGGACGCGCAGGCGCGCGAGATCGAGTTTGATCGGTTCTTTGCAGAGCTGCTGACGGCGCTGGGCCTCAAAGCCAACGCCACCCTGCCCGCTTGGTGGCAGGGATGGCCAGCAAGGGTGCACGTTCACCGCTGGATTGATGATCTCGGGTTGTCTGAAGCGCGGATCCTCGAGACCGCCACGGAAACTCGCCGCGATCACCCCAACCCGCCCGATGGCCCCAAGGCGCTGGATCGTTTCATGGAACGCGCCGCCCAGCGCGACGCACAGGCTGCGGCAGGCCTAGCGAAGCCGCTCAAGCCCAAGGCCACCCGCAAGGGCAATTTGACGCCGCGAGCAAGCGCCGACGATCTGGCCGCCTTCTACGCCGATCTGGTGAACTCCGACCGTTACCTACCGGTCAGCATGATCAGCAACACCACCCGCAACGCAATGCTGGTGCGAGGGCTGGTCACCCCAGAACGGCTCCGGATGCGGGGTGTGCAATGACGATGCACCGACCCATCAACAATCGCGGCGCACGTGTCAAACGTGCGCTGAGCGTGCAGGCGGCACTGGAATGGGCGTTCCGGATCGAGAAAGCACAGCTGGAACTGCCGCCTCGCAAGGACGTGCCGGAAGAAGGCTTCGGCTTCGGTCTGGAATATGTCCTGCTGCAGCGTGCGGCGCTGGGCTGCAAGGTCGATGGCGGCCAATACAAGATGGGCAGTTACACCCATCCAGATGCGGACGTGATCGCCGCCACAGTCGCGGGGATGCCTAACAGCCTCGGCGGCGTCCGCATGGCGATCAGCGTGGCCGAACTTGCGCGCGCGGGGATAACGCCCGACTGGATGCCCGGCGTCGTGCCGCGCTGTGTGCCGGTTGAGACCAAGCGCAACCAACACGGCGAGCGGTCGACCACGGTGGTGGTCGGCACCGAACGCGTGCTGACCCGCGGCAAATGGCGATCGGTAGAGGTTTTGGCCTGTCCGGTCACCTGGCGGCCGCACCCGGAGCAGATTGCGTCCGCTCGGCGGGGATATGGGGATTGGTGGCAGGCGTTGGGCTGGATACAGGATGGGCTGGTGGTCGGCGGCATGCTGAGAGAGGTCGAGGTGACCACGGCGATGCCGAAGGTGCGTCCATGGAAAGCCGATTGAAAGCGTCACAGAGGTGCGCAGAGCCGACTGCGAAGTTGCATCCTCGCAAATGCAACTCACCGCAGAAGCAGCCATTCGCCGCACCGACTTCTAGCCGCAGAAGTACGCTGGCGAAACCAGATTTCAGCGAATCTTGCGCTATTTGATTGCGTTCGAGGGGCGTTAAGTGGATGATAAGAAATAAGAAGAGATTTGCATACCCAAGGAAAAATAGGAAGCTGGCGTGGCGCGATCTCCCTCCCGAAAGAAAGCGATTAAGGCAGCATTGGAACTCAAGCTGCGACGGGCGAAGGGAACGCGACTTCAAGAGTTCCTAGCACTGCTCATGACGAAGGTGCACGGCGATAATTTCCAGTCGGTCGGCACCGACTATTCGCGTGGCGATCTGCAATGTGACGGCCTTCTCGATAGTCCGTTGACGATTTTCGCGTGTTACGGACCAGTGAACGCGGGGGCGAGCGCGACCGAAGCCTCTATGAGGACGGCTGTTGCAAAGGTCGAAAGCGACTTTCTCGGAGCTAAGAAGGAATGGCCAAACCTAAAAGGGTGGAAATTCGTTCACAACTACGTCGAGCCACCGGCACAAATTGTCCAGAAGATTCTGGGCCTGCGCAATCAACATCCAGGCATCGATATGAGCCTATTTGGCAGGGAGCAGTTCGAAGCCACGTTATTCAGTTTGGATGATGCTGCGATTGAGGAACTGGTTGGCGACGCTGCCAGCGACGAAGATTTTCGCGCGCTCCAACCCGATGTGCTGTTGAAGGTCGTCGACACCTTACTGGCGAATGATAGCGCTTCGGTGCCAACTGACGATGAGCCGGTAAAGGTCCCGGCGCAGAAATTGCGTTTCAACGGGCTTTCCGACCACGCGCAGGGCCGGATCGTGCAAGGGCTGCAGAATGCTGATTGGGTGTCGAAACTCCTCCAAGACCATCAGGATCCGCTGTTCGAGGGTGCCGTCGCCGCCGTCCTCAATGACAAGTATTTCGATCTTAAGGCGCAATCGCTCGACCCTGATGACATCATGTTTCAGTTATGGGAGTTTGTCGCCAACACCACGGCCCTGACGGCTGCTCTGGATGCGGTAATATGGAGTCTGCTCGCGCATTTCTTCGAAAAGTGCACAATTTTCGAGGACAGCCCGGTGGCGGAGGCGGTCGCATGATCCTGCCGGGAAAACACCTCAAGCCCGACCGCGCGTTGCTATCCGTCGGCGGGGAAATTCTCACGGTGATGGGTGAGACATCCACGGTGTCGGTGCTCTGGGACGAGGTGCGTGTGCTGCGGTCGAAGCGTGAGGATAAGTCGCCTCTGCCCTTCGACTGGTTTTTGCTGGCACTCACTCTGCTATATACCATCAGCGCCATCGACATGCGCGGCGAATTATTGATCAAGAAAGTTAACTGATGATTCGGACCGTCAGCAGTTCTCTAGCTAGTTTCAAACCGATCACCTTCGGTTCAGGGCTGAACATCGTGCTTGCGGATGTCGCCGAAGCATCGACGGATCGTCACACTCGGAATTCGGCAGGCAAGACCAGTCTTGTCGAGATCATAAACTTCGTACTCGGCGGTGAGGCCGCAAAGAAAACATTGTTCAAGCACGATGCCCTTATCGAGCAAAGTTTTTCGATCGAAATTTTGCTCGGGGACCGTTGGGTTACCGCGACGCGCAAAGGTGCTGACGACAATATTGTCCAACTTAGTATTGACGATGCTGAAGCCTTAGGCATCACCGTCCCAGTCTCCCTTTTCGATGATGCGCAGACCCAGACGCCTGTATCAATCGAAACTTGGAAATCGATAATTGGATCGTATTGGTTCGATCTGCCCATCAATCGCGATGACACCGAGTTTTCAGGCAAAGGCGCGCCTAGCTTTCGCCAACTCATCGGTTATTTTGTGCGACGACGGAAGGCGGGTGGCTTCGAAACGATCGAGAAGAACACGAAGGAGCAACAGCCGGGCAGTTGGCAAGTATCTCTGTCGTATCTCTTGGGGCTCAACTGGCACGTTGCGCGGCAGTTTCAGGACATGCGCGACCGCAAAAAGGTTGTCGCCGCCTTGAAAAAGGCCATCAATAACGGCGAACTCGGCGATATTTTCGGCGCAACAGCGCAGATTCGGCCTGAGCTAGCACGTGTCGAAAAGCAAATGACCGCCCTTCGGTTGCAGGTAGATAATTTTGTGGTGCACGAGAGCTATCGAAAGCTCGCCCTTCAGGCCAGCAAGCTCAAGGATCGCCTTAACGAGATTACCCTTGAGCTTTCCGAAGCGAACTCGGCGCTCGACTATCTTGCCAAATCGGTGGCTCAAGAGTCCCCACCAGCCTATACCGATATTGAGCGCCTGTACCAGATGGTCGGCGTCGAGCTCCCCAATGTCGCGATGCGCCGGTTTGAAGACGTCAAAGCATTTCAAGCCTCGGTGACCGCCAATCGGCAGCAATATCTTTACGAGCAAATCAACGAGATTCGTGAGCGCCGCGATATCCTGTCCAAAGACCTTGATGATGAGGGGAAAGAGCGATCAGACATCCTTCGGTCGCTGGCCGGAAAAGGCGCCTTCGATGATCTAGTTCGTCTCCAGGAGGAATTGGGTAAATACTCCGCGCGTGCCGAGATGCTTCGCAGCAAACTTCAACACGCTGCTGTCCTTGAAAATAATCGCGTTCAGCTCAAAGCCGAAAGTGCCGAGCTCGAACTTAAACTGCAGCAAAGTCTCGCTGACTCAGATAGCTCGATTAAACGCGCGACGGTTTTGGTCGATCAAGCGATTTCTGAACTCTACGATGACCGCACCGGAAACCTGATCATTGCGCCTTCGAGATTAGGGCCGCAAATCCGCATAGATATACAAGGCGGCGGCAATAAGGGTGGCATCGATATGATGAAAATCTTTTGCTTCGATACAGCACTATTGTGCATCACGGCTGAGCGTTTTCGTTATGGCCCTCGCCTCATCATCCACGACAGCCACTTGTTCGATGGTGTCGATTCCCGTCAGGTCAGCCAAGCGTTGGTCTATGGCGATAAGGTCGCAAACGCCGTCTCCGGCCAGTACATCGTTGCGCTCAATAGCGACGAATTTAGGAGCGCGGATTCACTTAGCGACATATCGTTGTTGCCATTCGTCAACGTAGTGAAGTTGACAGACGATGAGACAGGGGGGCTTTTTGGCTTTCGTTTCGATCTTGAGGGGCAAGCTGATACGTCAATCCGCAAATAAAAATTCATTCGCAACACGATCAACATTTGAGCCGGTCCCAATCCGATTGAAGAGGCGAACAACAAGATTTGAATTTTAGGAACCAGTTGTCGGCGGTCGACAAGGATCCAATTCGGCCATTCGCCGTCTATTCTGCGATGGTCGGGTCTCCGCCTTCGCGCCAGTATCCTGTCTCGAGTTGCACCCTGAACGAAAGTCCGGGTAGAGGCTCCTGCCGTCCTACGCTGCGCGGGGCTCGGATGGCTAGTTCGGTGATTCCTGCGCTGCGGCACGACAGTCTGCTATGGGCCGAGTGTTAAAGCCCAAACTCCATAGCGTTCAGAAACCTATGGAACACTTCACTACCCTCCGCTTCCTTGTAGGCTTCATTCAGCACGAACAGCGCAGCTTCCATTAGTCGGGTGTCTCGGTCGCTGTCATGTTTCTTGTCCCCATGAAACAAGTTATTTCGTGCCGTCTTAATGCTTTGAAATAGGCTTGCCGCATCGTTAGGAACGAGTGGCGTCCCCGACCAGTCCACGCCATCATCAGCTGTTGTAACGAGGTAATCTGGGGGTGCCTCAAAATAGATTTGGGCTTGGTCGGACTGTCGCATCTTTTGAAAGAAATTCTGCGGCAGATGCTCCGCAAAGGTTTGCCAAGCGGCGTCAGGTGAGTTCACTCGGCGAAACCCACCCTTCTTCATCGCATATTCAAATCGACTGAAGACAGCCAACAGATCGTAGCCTGCTTCAGACAGCCGAGGCCGATAATATTCTTCAAGCTTCATCCTGTACCTCATAAAAATATAATGTCGAATCGTATATATTCTTTCTGATTAAGTCACGGTGTTCCCAGGATTTAGACGAATGTCTGTGATCGTGTTCTGCAACGCAGTACATTGCGGTGCAGCCGAAGGCAGCTGTCGGCCGATCAAATTAAGATAGCCATGATCGACACAAACGGCGGAAAGCGGCCTGACCGCAGCGCCGCATTGCAACCGCGGCAATACCGGAATAGCAGTCAAGAATCGGTCATTGAGGGTGGTTTCCCGCGGCCGAGTATTGCCACGGAGAAAGGGTCGGGTTCATATTGGAATCGGCAACGGGTTGCCGCTGTCCGACGTCGGCCGGGAAACGCCTTGGGGGATGCATGCAGAAATCGGTGAGAGTAGCGCTTAACAAGTTTCCGGCCGTGCCGGCTTCACTCCAAAATCCAGCAAAGCCGGGAAGTCCAGTGCCGGAAATCATGGTCGATCTAGCCGACTTGTATCACCATTATTATCTGCAGAGCTACGACAAGGCCCCGCCGAACCCTAACCCCGCCCAGTTCGAGCACGTTCGATATCTGGAGCCATGCACCGCATTTCGGTTCCAGCCGAACGGCCTCGGCGCCAACAAAACGAAGAAGCAAAACAACTCGAACGAGCTCGGCGAAGCCTTCTGTCGCTGGTTCCTGTCCGAGCACCTCGACATCACGCACGTCGCCCGGATCGATGACGTTCGCAATCACGGCGCGCTTTCCTGGGCGCATGGCGTGACGGTCGAATGCAATCCGGGCACCGATGGAGACGCCCCCGATTATTTCTGCGTGGAGCCGACAGGCCAGGTGTCGCTCGCAGAGGCGAAGGGCACGATCGAGGCGGTCGGTTTCAAGGCTAAGAAATTCGCGACGTGGCGCAATCAGTTCAACCGGGTGCGCGTTCTTGATCGGTCCGGAAACGCGATGAGCGTGAAGGGTTACATCGTCGCGATGCGATGGGCAGTCCACACCCATAGCCCCGCCATCTTCACTACCCTCTCCGCGGAGGATCCGCAGACCCCGGGCGAGCGTCCCTTTTTCGATGAAAGCGGCGGGTTCGCGGCCGCGGTCCGCTCCCTCCATTATGCGCCGAGCCTTGCGAAGATCCGTCAGCCCGTCCTCTCGGCCGCGCTTGCGACAGGTACGACGATCGCTGACGACCTGAGCTTCCAGATCGTTCTGTGGGAATGTCTGCTGCCAACGCTGAAGGGACTACGGTTCGTCGGAGGCTATTTCCCAACCGATCCCGAGGGCGTTCTGCCCTTCAAGTTCGACGACGGAAAGCTGGTCGCCGTGCCGAACGATCCCTTCAGACTCGATCAGAGTTCAGGCACTTTCATCGGCATCGAGGAGAAGACCTTTCGACACCTTGTCGGCGCCGCGCGAAACGGGCCGATGACGATCAACGATCTCCCGCGCATCGAGCGCCGGATTACTGGGTTCAGCGGCGCGAGCTATCTCCCGGACGGCCATGTACTGGGCCCAATCGATCTGTTCCGCCCGATTGCCGCCGATGTTGTCTGATTGGCAGCGAGCGTTGGGGTTGGTGGCGGGACATCACCGAACCGGCGTCAGCCAGTCTTGTCGCTTAGCCACGTCCACAGGCGGGCTAAGGGCCGAGCACGTCGTCCCCCCTGGGATGGTTCCTCCCCGGCCCCGAAGGTATGCGGGGGGGCGCAGCGCGGGCGTTTTCTAGCGACTGGCTTTTTCACCGGGGAATCCACTTGGAATCCACCTCGCGGGCACCGCGCGAAATTCTGACTCAAAATCAAACGCTTGCGCAACCATGCGGTGGCCAAGGTGGATTCCCACGCGGAATCCACCCAAGCCACTTTCGGGAAGCCACCCTGGCCAGAAGCCACGGCCGCAGGCCACCTCGCTGAGCGGGCTTTGCGGCATCCCCGGAAGGCGTTGATTCAAAGTACAAAAATGGTTTGACAAAGCTGCCCCCCTTGACCTATCCCTTGATCATCGAAGAGTTGCGCCCGGAGGAACCCCCTCGCGGGCGCTTTTGTTTTCCCGACATTGTGGACCGTGGTTTAAGCGCTCGCCGTGCCGGCGCAGCGTAGTGCCGGCCACCTTTCACCTCACAGAGAACCGCCCCATGGACCTCGTCTTCGCGCCGAGCCAGATCGAGACGTGGTCCATCGATCGGCTGCGCCCCTATGCCCGCAATGCCAAGATGCACGGCGACGACCAGGTAGCAAAGATCGCCGCCAGCATGGCGAAGTTCGGCTGGACGGTGCCCTGCTTGGTGGCCGGCGACGGCGAACTGATCGCCGGACACGGCCGCGTGCTGGCCGCGACGATGCTCGGGCTTACCGAAGTTCCGGTGATCCGGCTCGGTCACCTCGATGAGGCCGAACGACGGGCCTACCGGATTGCCGACAACAAGCTGACGGAACTCGGCGACTGGGACGATGCAATGTTGCGTGACGAGATCGCGGGGTTGATGGCTGAGGATTTTGATCTGTCATTGCTCGGCATGAGCGACGAGGATCTCGACGCCCTGCTGCGTGACCCCGAGGCGCTGGGCGGTGACGGTCCGATCGAAGGCGAGGACGAGGTGCCGGAGTTGCCCGCCACGCCAGTGTCGATGCCCGGCGATCTCTGGCAGCTAGGCGCGCACCGGCTGATCTGCGGCGATAGCACCGCGGCCGACGTGGTCGGCAAGCTGCTCGGGGACGTGAAGCCGATGCTGATGGTGACGGACCCACCTTATGGAGTCGAGTATGATCCGGCCTGGCGCAACCAGGCCGGTGCTGCCAAAACCAAGCGCACCGGGAAAGTTCTGAACGATGACCGGGCCGACTGGCGCGAGGCCTGGGTGCTGTTCCCGGGCGATGTCGCTTATGTCTGGCACGGCGCGCTGCACGCCACGACGGTAGCAGAAAGTCTGACCGCCGCGGGCTTCGCCATCCGGTCACAGATCATCTGGGCCAAGGACAGGCTGGTGCTGAGCCGCGGCGATTATCACTGGCAACACGAGCCTTGCTGGTATGCGGTGCGCACAAAGGGCAAGGGTCACTGGGCGGGGGATCGCAAGCAGACGACGCTCTGGCAGATCGCCAACCGCGATCAGGATGCTGACACCGTGCATGGGACGCAAAAGCCAGTCGAATGCATGCGCCGCCCGATCCTGAACAACTCCAGCCCCGGTCAGGCCGTCTACGAGCCGTTCATGGGATCCGGCACAACACTGATCGCAGCCGAAACCACGGGCCGGGTCTGTTTCGGGGTCGAACTGAACCCAGCCTATGTCGATGTGGCCGTCGAGCGCTGGCAATCCTTCACCGGCAAAGAGCCCGTGCTGGTGGAAACCGGCGAGAGGTTCGCGGCGCTCAAGGCCAAGCGGCTCGCGGCATGAGCCAGTCCCGCCCCATGTCACTGGTCGAGGCTGCCACCAATGTCACGGTGGGTTATGTACTAGCCGTCGTCACGCAAATCGTGGTGTTCCCGTGGTTCGGCCTGTATCCCAGCCTCGGCGAGAACCTTGCCATCGGCGCGCTGTTCACCGGGATATCGCTTCTGCGCACGTCCACACTGCGCCGATTGTTCGAGCGGTGGCGTTGACGTCTAAATGCTCAGGCGTCGTCGAGTTTGTAGACTGTGCCTCGCCCCTCAACCTTCTCCGACGTGATTGGCAGACCCAGCTTCTTCTTCAGCGCTCCGGAGATGGCGCCGCGCACGGAGTGAGCCTGCCAGCCCGTCTCGGCAGCGATCTCGGCGATGGCCGCACCTTCGGGACGCTGCAGGAGCGCGATGATCTGCGCCTGCTTGGTGCCGGTACGGATGGCTGCGGGCTTTGGAGCGTCGGCGATGCTGGTCGAGGTCGGCTCCCGCTCTTGTGCCGACTTCGCCCCGCGTAATCCGGCCACGGCCTTCAGGACGACCGGCTCGATCCCGATGGCTGCGAGCCCGGCCTCGGTGGCGATCAGCGTGGTGCCATGGCCATCGCCAGTCTCGCGCCAGAGCGGCTCGCGGCATCTGATGTCAGCGTCGACTTCCTCGAGCCAGCCGAGCTCAATCATCCGGGCAACAGCCATGTTGGCGGCGGCACCGGCCAACCGCTCGGGCAGCGGCAGGGCCAGAGCGCCCGGGCGGGCTGCGGCGCGGCTGAGGATGGTGGTCTGGGTTTGGGTGAGTTTGGTCATCTTGGCCTCCGGGCTCAGGGTGCGCGCGAGGCAGCTTGGCCCGCGGCAAATGCGGCTTCGAGCGCGGCGCGGATCGACCAGACCGCAACATCATGGAAGTCGAGGCTGTCAGCGTTGCGGGTGTCCAGTGTCTCCAGGAAGAGATGCCTGGCGGCGATTTCTTGCAGCAGGGCTTGTGTGGCGGCGGTGGCGGTGGCGGCTGCGTTCTTGGTGGTCATGGTGTCGTCTCCCGGGCTGAGTTGTTTCGTTCTGGTACAATCAGAATCGCTCTTTGGCCGACATCAATCAACTCAATACCAAGCAATATCATTGCTTTAATAGGAACGGTCCGCGCCATGGAGGGAATGAGCGAACGGGCCTACGCTGCCCATTCCGGGCTCTCGCGCGGGGCGGTGCAGAAGGCCCGTAGGAACGGCCGCTTGGTGCTGTTTGCGGACGGGTCGATCAACGCGGCCGCCTCGGATGCCCGTCGTGGTGCGATGACCGATCCGGATCAGCAGATCCGGTCGCGGGGTGGATTGGGCAGCAGCAGCGATAGCCTTGGCCTTGGCGGCAACAACGTCTCGGGCCCCGGCGAGACCTCGTCCTACCTCAAAGCCCGCACCGCGCTAACCGTCTACCAGGCGCAAGAACGCCAGCTGTCGATCCAGAAGAAGAAGGGCGTGCTGGTTGATCGGGCGCGGGCGGAAACGCTGGTGTTTCGCCTTGCGCGCCAGGAACGCGACGTCTGGGTCACCTGGCCCACCCGCGTGGCGGCGCTGATGGCGGCGCAGCTGTCCGCAGAGATGGAGAAGGCCTCAGGCGCACCCGTGACACTCGAGACTGCGATCCTGCAGAGGGTGCTGGAAACCCATGTCCGAGAGCAACTCGACGCCCTGGCAGACCTCCGGGTCTCGCTTGCATGACGGAGATTCTGACCCTGATCTGACAGAAGGCCTCGACCTCGGCTTTGACGGGGCCGAAGACATCCTGCGCGCCTGGCGCCGCGGCATGCGGCCGGATCCGGACCTGACGGTGTCGGAATGGGCGGATCAGAACCGGTGGCTGTCCTCGCGGGCCTCGGCCGAACCGGGACGGTATCGCACGGCGCGCACACCGTATCTGCGCGCCATCATGGACACCCTGTCTCCCAGCCACCCGGCGCAGCGGATCTCCTTCATGAAGGCCGCGCAGGTTGGCGCGACTGAGGCCGGCAACAATTGGATCGGCTTTGTCATCCACCACGCGCCGGGGCCAATGCTGGCGGTGCTGCCGACCGTCGAGATGGCCAAGCGCTCGTCGCGGGGCCGGATCGATCCGCTGATCGAGGACAGCCCGGCGCTACGGGAGCGGGTGAACCCTGCCCGCTCGCGCGATGCGGGCAATTCGATGCTGTCGAAAGAGTTTCCGGGCGGTATCCTGGTGCTCACGGGTGCCAATTCGGCGACCGGCCTGCGGTCAATGCCGGCGCGCTATGTATTTCTCGACGAGGTCGACGCCTATCCGGCCTCGGCCGACGAAGAGGGCGATCCGGTTACGCTGGCCGAGGCGCGCACCACGACCTTCGCGCATCGGCGCAAGGTGTTCATGGTCTCGACACCGACGATCCGCGGGTTGTCGCGCATTGAGCGGGAGTTCGAGGCCAGCGACCAGCAGCGCTACTTCGTGCCCTGCCCACATTGTGGTCATCAGCAATGGCTGCAATTCGAGCGCCTGCGTTGGGCCAAGGGGCGTCCGGAAACCGCCGCGTATCATTGCGAAGGCTGCGAGCGCCCGATCGCCGAGCACCACAAGACCGAAATGCTGGCGCGAGGCGAATGGCGCGCAACCGCGGTTCCAACCGACCCCAAGGCGCTGGGCTTCCACCTCTCGGCGCTCTACTCGCCGATCGGCTGGAAGAGCTGGGAGCAGATCGCGCGCGACTGGCTGGCGGCCCAGGGCTCGGACGAGATGCTGCGCGCCGCGCGCAACACGCTGCTGGGCGAGACCTGGATCGAGAGCGGCGAGGCGCCGGAATGGCAGCGGCTGGCGGACCGTCGCGAGGTGTTTGCGGCGCAGATCCCTGCCGGCGGGCTGTTCCTGACGGCGGGCGTCGATGTGCAAAAGGACCGTATTGAGGTCGACGTCTGGGCCTGGGGCCGGGGTCTGCAAAGCTGGCTCGTCGATCACATCGTGATCCCGGGTGGGCCGGATGATCCGGAATGCTGGAACACCCTGACCGCGCTCCTGGGGCAGACCTGGACGCACGAGAACGGCGCGATCATGACGCTCGCCAAGCTCGCCATCGACACCGGCTACGAATCCGCCGCCGTCTATGGCTGGGCGCGCCAGCAGGGCATTGCACAAGTCGCCCCGGTCAAAGGGCTCGAGGGCTTCAACCGGGCGACGCCGGTATCGGGCCCGACTTTCGTCGATGCGACCGTGAACGGGCGCAAACTGAAGCGCGGCGCCCGGCTCTGGACCGTGGCCACCGCCACCTTCAAGGCCGAGACCTATCGGTATTTGCGGTTGGAACGCCCGAGCGATGAGGATCGTGCGCTGGGCGTGGCCTTCCCTGCTGGCACAATCCACCTGCCTGACTGGGCCGACAGCGAATGGCTCAAGCAGCTGGTGGGCGAGCAGCTGGTCACAATCCGCGACCGGCGCGGCTATGCCCGCCAGGAATGGCAAAAGCTGCGCGAGCGCAACGAGGCGCTCGACACCCGCGTCTATGCCAGGGCGGCCGCCTGGATTCTCGGTGCCGATCGTTTTGACGAGCGGATGTGGCGGCAGCTCGAGAAGCAGGCCGGGGTGGAGACCGTCGCAGTTGCGCCGAACCCGGAGCCAGAGAAACCGTCCGAACCTCAAGCCGGGCGCATCGCAACCCCGCGGCGGCGCGGCTGGAAGATCAGCACGCCGCGATACATGGACTGACCGGATCCCCGATGACCCTTGATGAGCTCAAATCCCGCCACAGCGCCCTGCTGGCCGCGCGCTACAGCGGCACGCGCTCTGTGAGCTATGACGGCAAAACGGTGACCTATGGCTCGGACGTGGAACTGGCCGCCGCGATCGCGGACATCGAACGTCGGATCGCCAGGCTGGAGCGCGGCACAGGGCGCATCCTTCGCCCCTTCGCCGTGAAGGATCTGTGATGAGCTGGCGGCAGCGCCTCGGCGCCTTCATCGGTGGGTTTGATGCAGGCCAGCATCACCGTCGCCTGCGCGGCTTCCGCGCCACGCGTGCCCATGTCAACGCGCTGATTGCGGCGTCAGGTCCCGACATCACCGCCCGCGCCCGCTGGCTCGTGCGCAACAATGGCTATGCGGTGAACGCCGTCGAGAGCTGGGCCGCCAATACCGTCGGCGACGGGATCAAGCCGATCTCGAAGATCGGGGATGCGACCCGCAAGGAGGAGTTGCAGCGCCTGTGGCTCGCTTGGACCGACGAGGCCGATGCCGAGGGGCTCACGGATTTCTACGGACTGCAGCGCCGCGCCGCGCGTGAGGTGTTCATCGCTGGCGAGGTGTTCTTTCGGATCAGGATGCGGCGCGCAGGCGACGGGCTGACCGTGCCGCTGCAATTGCAGATGTTGCCCGCGGAAATGCTGCCGCTGGAACAGACCGGTGTTGCAGCCAATGGCAATGCGATCCGCCAGGGGATCGAGTTCGACCGGATTGGACGGCGCGTGGCCTATCACTTCCTGCGCCGTCATCCCGGTGACAGCACCGATCCGGGGCTCGCCGGTGACATCGTCCGGGTGCCGGCGACCGAGGTGATCCATGTGATCGACCCGGTTGAGGGCGGTCAGCTGCGCGGGGTCTCAAAGCTGGCACCCGCCATCGTGAAGCTGTTCCTGCTCGATCAGTATGACGACGCCGAGCTCGACCGCAAGAAAGTGGCGGCAATGTACGCGATGTTCGTGACCTCGCCCGCACCGGAGAACCCCCTCGCCCCCGCAGACGACGAGGACGGCTCCGCCGGTGTAGAAATCAGCCCCGGTCAGATCGTTCGCCTTGATCCCGGCGAGGATGTCACCGTGGGTCAGCCCGCCGACAGTGGCGGGACGTATGAGCCGTTCCAATACCGAACCCTGCTGCAAATCTCTGCCGCACTCGGCATTCCCTATCCCTATCTCGCCAATGACATGGTGAAGGGGAACTTCTCGAACTCGCGCCTGGCCCTGATCGAGTTCCGCCGCCGGGTCTCGGCCTGGCAGCATGCCGTCATGGTCTGGCAGCTCTGCCGGCCGGTCTATGCGCGCTGGATGGATGCCGCCGTGCTGTCGGGCGCATTGTCCTTGCCGCGCTATGAGGCGGATCGCAGGCAGCTCCTGACCGCCGACTGGCTGCCGACGAAGTGGGACTGGGTTGATCCGTTGAAAGACGCCAATGCTGAGATTGCCCAGATCGAGGCGGGGCTCAAATCCCGCACGCAGGCCATCGCTGAGCGCGGCTATGACGCGGAACAGGTCGACCGCGAGATTGCCGCGGAACGGACCCGTGAACGACAACTCGGCCTGGACTTCCGCCGGCCCGGTTCGCCTGCCCAGGGCGTGCAGGCTGTGCCGGCAGAGGGCGAAGAGCCTGAAAAGCCAGATGAAACCGACGGCGCAGACGACAGGCCGCGCGAGGAAGAGGACCAACCGTAATGCTCCACGCCCGCATTGCCGCGCGCGCCTTCAACACGCCGCTGCTGGTTGAGCCGTCCAAGGCCATGGCCTTCCTCTCAGGTCTCGGGCCGCGCATTCTCGGCCGGCAGGTCGAGATCGCAGATGGAGATATTTTGTCGCCAAGCGCCGTCGTCCCGCCTGCCCGCGCCAGCATCCTGGCTGGCGGGCTTGCTGAGAGCCTTCAACGGCACGGCGACGTACCCTTCCCGGTCGTGAACGGGATCGCGGTGATCGAGATCTCCGGCGTGCTGATCCATCGCGGCGGCTGGATCGGAAATTCCTCGGGCCAGACCAGCTACGAAGGGATCGCCGCTCAGATCGAGGCAGCGGCCAGCGATCCGTCGGTGCGCGCCGTCGCCCTGGAGATCGACAGTTTCGGCGGTGAGGTCGCGGGCGTGTTCGATCTTGCCGATCGCATACGCGCGCTGCGGCGCGCCAAGCCGGTCTGGGCGTTCGTCGCGGAGCACGCCTTCTCGGCGGGTTACGCGCTGGCCTCCCAGGCGGACCGCATTGTGCTGCCCCGCACCGGAGCGGTGGGCAGCATAGGGGTCGTGGTGATGCACGCCGATCTGAGCGGCCAGCTTGATCAGGAGGGTGCGCGCGTGACGCTGATCCACTCCGGCCGCCACAAGGTTGATGGCAATCCTTACGCGCCCCTGCCCGAAGCCGTGCGCGACGATATCCAGCGCGAGATCGATGTGCTGCGGTTTCTCTTCGCAGAGACCGTGGCCGCCGGTCGCACCGGTCGGCTTAGCCAGGACGCCGCCATGGCAACGGAGGCCGCGACCTACCGCGGGGCTGATGCCGTCGCTGCGGGGCTCGCTGACGAGGTCACCGATCTGGCGCGCGGCTTCGCGGCGTTTCGGCAGCTGGTTGCGGATGCTGGTGGTGCTTCACCCCTGCGCGGCCATCGTGCCGCACTGCCCCAATCCAGCAGCACACCTCACCCAACGGAGAAACCACAGATGACGACGCACCAAGATCAGGATGGCGGTATGCAGGATGCAATCGATGATGGGGAGCGTGATAGCGCATCTGACGCTGAAGGTGCTGGGCAGACCGCTGATGATGATGCACCGGACACCGTGACAGCAACAACCGTACAACCACCATCGCCCGCGGCCGCATCTGCAGCGCCTGTCCCGGGTGCTGCACAGCCAGGCAATCTGGCGGAGATCTCCGCGCAGGTTCGCGAGGCGGCGGCGGAGATCGCCGAGATTGCGGCGCAGGCCGGACGGCTCGGGATCGCCATCGACGCGGCCAAAGCGCTCCGCGACGGCACGATGCCCGAAGCGCTGCGCCGCCTCGTCCTCGAGCGCGCCAGTGCAGTTGCAGATGCTCGCGACGTGATTGCTGCCGCACCCTCACCGATCCGGCCCCAATCGAAGGAGAGCCCGATCGTCGCGGCTGCGAAGCGCGCTGCTGCAACCGGCGCCCGCGGCTGACGGCTACGGCGTCACCGCGCCTCAACGACCGATAGCCTGACTGATCCCCCGCCGCGGTGCGCCTGGCGGGGGCTGTCCCTTTGCACCCCTTTGCACACGGAACTCCCACCATGACCGTCCTGACCCAGCCCGCCATGATGGGCGATGTCCTCAAATATGAGGTCAACCCGAACTACACCCGAGAGACCGTCACCCTGCTGGCCGGCACCGCCTATTCCGTCGGTTCGGTGCTCGGCCGCATCACCGCAAGCGGCAAATACACCCTCTCCCCTGAGACCGGATCGGACGGTTCCGAAACCGCGCTGGGCGTCCTGCTCTATGCCGTCGACGCCACGCTCAGCGATGCCATCGGCCTCCTGCTGGCTCGAGGCCCCGCCATCGTCTCGCGCGCGGCCTTGGCTTTTGATTCCAGTGTCGATGACCCGGCCAAGATCGCGGTGAAGGTCGGGCAATTGACCGCGCTGGGCATCATCCCGCGCGACACCGCCTGAGCGGTTCTCACGACGCAGACAGCGGTGATCAGCGTCAGGTCTACCCGCTCGACGTCCTTCTGACTTCCCACTTTCCCCGGAGTTCCCCATGACCATCACCCGCAACCCGTTCGACGCGGGCGGCTATTCGCTTGCCGAGATGACGCAGGCCATCAACATCCTGCCCAACCTCTATACGCGCCTCGGCCAGCTTGGCCTCTTTCGCTTCGAGGGGGTTTCCCAGCGGTCCATCGTCATCGAGCAGCGCGAAGGCGTGCTGAGCCTGCTGCCCTCGGTGCCGCTCGGTGCTCCTGCGACTGTCGGCAATCGTGAGGCCCGCTCCATGCGCAGCTTCGCGCTGCCCTGGATCCCGCATGATGACGTGATCCTGCCCGCCGATATTCAGGGCATGCCGGCGCTGGGCGTGTCCGACGCCGCCGACCCGCTGGTCGAGGTGATGAACCGCAAGCTCACGCTGATGCGCCGCAAGCATGCCCAGACCCGCGAGTACATGGAGATGAACGCGCTGCGCGGCATCGTGAAGGACGGCGCGGGCACCACGCTTTACAACTACTTCACAGAGTTCGGGCTGGCGCAGATCGAAGTCGACTTTGTCTTTGGCACCGCGACCACCAACGTCCAGGGCAAAGTTCGCACGACACTGCGCGCGATCGAGGACAACCTCATGGGCGAGACGATGACCACGGCTCATGCCCTGGTCAGCTCCGAGTTCTTCGACAAGCTGATCAGCCACCCCAAGACCGAGGACGCCTACAAGTTCTTCTCGGCCACTGGCGGCCAGCCGCTGCGCGACGACATGCGCCGCGCCTTCCCCTTCGCGGGCATCCTGTTCGAGGAATACAACGGCTCGGTCACGCTCTCAAACGGCACCTCGGAACGGCTGATCCCGAACGGCGAGGGCATCGCTTTCCCGATGGGCACGTTTGATACCTTCACCACCTATGGTGGGCCGGCAAACCTGCTGGAAACCGCCAATACCATCGGCCTGCCGCTCTATGCCCGCCAGATGATCGACGCCAAGGGCCGCTGGATCGATCTGATGACCGAGGCTTCGATCCTGCCGGTCAACAAACGCCCGCGGCTGGCGATCCGTCTGCACAGCTCGAACTGACGGTAACCGATGATGTCCGTCTTTGTCGCCGTGATCGACAATCTCTTCGCCGATCCCAATATCGCGCGTGACGCGGTCTACATCGCGGAGGGCGGAGCGCCGGTCCTCGTCCGCGTCGTCATGCGCCGCGCGGATGAGATCACCGGCTTTGGCGAGGCGCGGCTCTGGTCGGAAACGACCCGGGTGGACCTGCGTGTGGCCGAGGTTCCGAACCCGCGCCCCGGCGATCGAATAGAGATCGATGGCGAGGGGTTTCTGATCCAGGGCGAGCCGGTGCGCGATCGCGAGCGGCTGGTCTGGACGGTAGATCTGAGGCCGGCGTAATGGTGATGAGACTGAAGCTCGACATCGACCCTGACATTGTCGCCATGATGGCGGCCGAGGTGGCGGCGGGCGAGCGCGCCGTGACCGTCGCGATGCGCGAGGCGGGTAGCGGGCTCAAGGGCGCGTGGCGAACGCAGATCACCGGCGCGGGTCTGGGCCAGCGCCTTGGCAACTCGATCCGCAACCAGACCTTCCCGAGATCAGGTGACAGCCTCGAGGCAGCGGCCCTCGTCTGGTCCAAAGCCCCGGTGATCATCGGCGCGCACGACACCGGCCCGCTAATCCGTTCCAGGACCGGGTTCTGGCTGGCGATTCCGACCCCTGCGGCGGGCAAGTCCAGCCGTGGGGGTCGGATCACGCCCGGAGAATGGGAGCGCCGCACCGGGCTGCGCCTGCGCTTTATCTATCGGCGGACGGGGCCAAGTCTGCTGGTGGCCGAAGGACGGCTGAACACCAAGGGCCGCGCCGTGGCGTCGCGGTCAAAGACCGGGCGCGGGCTGACCACCGTGCCGATCTTCCTGCTGGTACCGCAGGTCAAGCTGAGCAAGCGGCTGGATCTTGCGAGGGAGGCCGCGAGGGCGCATGAGGCCGTGCCGGGGTTGATCGTGGCGAGGTGGGTGGAGGGGCGGCTGGGTTGAAAAACAACGGCGCAGTCTGTTGCGGCAGTTTGCCTCTTTTCGCTATAAGGTCGGCTTTCGATCATCGCGCGGTTCGGTCGCGTTCAGGGCCTTACTAGGGGCGGTGGGGATCTTCTCCGCGTGCTATCATCATATGATGTGCTCGGTGATGATCTTGGCTCGCCATCAGACCGAAAAAGCCCAGTCCCTGAATCCGCGCTGCGACGGAGGAATCTTCACTTGTGACGCTCAGCGTAACGCTCACATCGTCCTCGGAAACAGCGACGATCCAACGGCTATCAGTTGCCAGTTGTGCCGCATGGGCAGGCACCATCCGGTGAAGGGTCGCCAGTGTATCCGGGTCACCGGTGGCGACGGCGCGAAGGCCGTCTTGCAATTCGGTTTCTTCCACCACCGTGCCGCTAATCAGGCGATCCATATCGACCAGATGATAGCGCAAGGCGCCCAGATCGACCCGTGACCAGTCAGTCTGGGGATCGGCTTCAAGAACGCTCACGATCTCGGACAAAGCGGCGAACGCACCCTGCCCCGGTTCGGTCAGCACCGAGCCGCCCGGTGTCGCGCTCTGCATATGCGCGTTGTGATCCATTGTAGGCGAGTGACCCATCTGGCTCGTCTGAGCAAAGCCAGTGGTGGCTGTGCCAACAAGAATGGTCAGGGCAATGGCAGTCTCAAATCGCATTGGAATCTCCGAAATGTGTTTTCAGGTTGACCCTATGACCTGCCAACAAAACCAAGTATGATTTCTATCATGTCGAGTTGGCAGCAATCCTTTGATGGCGCCCCGGTGCGCAGCATTGATGAAGGCGCAACACTGTTCCGGCGAGAAGATCCCGTGCGGTCAATTTATCTTGTGCGGTCAGGACAGATTGCCTTGGAGCGACCGTTGGCAGACGGCACCACGCTGACGCTGCATATTGCATCAGCTGGCATGATGCTTGCGGAAGCCTCGATATTCGCGGACGCCTACCACTGCGATGCGGTCGTCCGGGAACGGGCTGTCATCGCATGCATGCCCCGCTCGGCTTTCCTAGCGTCACTCCGAGAATCGCCAGATTCAGCTCTTGCTCTGATCAATGCCAATGCCCGCGAGATTCAGAGCCAAAGGGCACGTATCGAAATACTGCGGCTGCGTCGCGTGGCAGACAGGCTGGACGCATGGCTAGACCTTTACAGTGAGCCAGCGAAGGGCGAATGGATTCGGGTCGCAAACGCGATTGGAGTTTCGCAACCTGCGCTATATCGAGAGCTTGCTCTTCGGCGAAAGCACTAAAGTCAGAAATCGCTTCGACACATCAAGTCGGTGGGTTTGGGCTCTGAGCCGGCCGTCGCTGCGTTTTTCTTCAATGGCTGTCCTCGGATAATAACCCCTACCTTTAACATCGTGGTCAAGAACAGTCGTTCCTGACTGCGCGACCAATGTCACCAAGTCTGCTCGGTCAGAATCCTTGGCAAAACCTCTCAGGTTGCCGGTTCAGCGTATCGGAGCGCGAGCGGTGCAGCAGGCCGCAGCATGACGAACGGGCAAAAATACTCCCGTAACCTCGGCCAGCCCCTCCCTGTTGGAACAGACAATGCCCTCCCGCGAAACCATACTGACCGCGCTGCACGCCCTGCTACAGGCGTCGTCCGCCACCGTCCTGCGCGGCGATATCCTGCCCGAGCGTGTCCCACCCGCCGGTCTTCTGATCCTGCGCGATGGCGATCCGGGCGATCCCGGCGTGACGCTTTCGCCCTTGCGGTATCACTACCAGCACCGCGCCGAGATCGAGGCGGTCGTGCAGGGTGCTGCGCGCGACGCGGCCTTCAGCACACTTTGCGCGGGCATCGGCGTGGCTCTCTCGGCCGACCGCACGCTGGGTGGCCTGTGCGACTGGGTCGAGGCGGAAGCACCCCGCCCGGTCGATCTGCCCGTCGAGGGCGCGGCGGCCCTCAAGGCTGCCGTGATCCCGGTCTTGCTCCATTATTCCACGGCCGATCCGCTGGCCTGACACGCTCCAACGAACTGAGGAAATTCCAATGGCACGAGCCCAGGGGGCGCGGGCGCAGATGGCGCTTGCGTTCGAGACGACCTATGGCACCCCGCCGGTGAGCGGCTTTACACGGATGCCGTTTGCCAGTGCGACGCTGGGGGCCGAGCAGCCGCTGCTGAACAGCGAGTTGCTGGGTTACGGCCGCGACCCGCTTCCGCCGATCAAGGATGCGGTGACGGTCGATGGCAACGTCGTCGTGCCCATCGACGCCCAGGCCTTTGGCTTCTGGTTGAAGGCGGCGTTCGGGCAGCCGGCCACCACAGGCATCGCACCGGGGCCCTTCACCCACGAGTTCCGCACCGGCGGCTGGACCCTGCCGTCCCTGTCGATCGAGACCGGCATGCCCGAGGTGCCACGCTATGCGCTCTATTCTGGCTGCGTGCTCGACACGCTCAGCTGGCAGATGCAGCGCTCTGGCCTGCTGACCGCAACGGCAAGCCTGGTCGCGCAGGGCGAGAGCGTAGCAACAAGTTCTGCCGCGGGCACGCTGGCCGATCTCGGCCTGCAGCGGTTCGGGCATTTCAACGGCGCGATCACCCGCGACGGCAACCCCCTCGGCAACATCGTGTCGGCCGAGATCACCTATGCCAACAGTCTTGACCGGGTGGAGACCATCCGTTCGGACGGGCGCATCGACGGCGCGGACCCCTCGATTGCTGCTCTTACCGGTCGGATTGAAGTGCGCTTTGCCGACCAGGTGCTGGTCGACCAGGCGATCAGCGGCGATCCCTGCGAGTTGACCTTTGGCTACATCCTGCCCTCCGGCGACAGCCTGACGCTCACCGCCCACGCGGTTTACCTGCCCCGCCCGCGCATCGAGATCTCCGGGCCACAGGGCGTGCAAGCCACCTTCGACTGGCAGGCCGCGCGCGACGCTACGCTGGGCCGGATGGCCACCGTCACTCTCATCAACTCTGTTGAGGAATACTGAGCATGCTGCGTCTTAACCTCGCCCGCGAGCCCGGGTGGCTCGATCTTGGCCTCGGCGTGCGCGTCCGTGTCGAGCCCCTAACCACCGCGCTGATGGTCGCCAGTCGCAGCGACCCCGCTGTGCGCACCCTGCCCGAGGGCACCAGCGACGACGAGATCGCGGTGATCTTTGGCAAGGCACTGGCCGAGCGCGCGATCACCGACTGGGAAGGTGTGGGTGACGCGGAAGGCGTGCCGGTACCTGTGAGCCCGGAGGGGATTGCTGCTCTTCTCGACATCTGGCCGATCTTCGAGCGTTTCCAGCTGGCCTATGTCGCCAAGGGGCTGGAGCTGGACGCAGAAAAAAACGCCTCCGCGCCCTCGCCGACTGGGTCTACGGCGGGGGCGATCGCTATTGCGCCGCCTGTCAGCCCTGCGAACCATGCGAGGGCGGCGGGCCCTGCGAGGGCTGCGAGCCCCGCGGCGCCACGTGCAAAGACTGCCCGCAAATCCTGAACGCCCCCCAGACCTGGGAAGGCTGGCAGGTCTGGGATCTGGCTGACCGCCTCGGGGGTCAGATCCGCGCTCTGCCCGGGGTGGTGCTGGGGTGGGATATGAATGCAGCCCTCGCCATGGCCGAAGCGCTGGGCGTTGATCGCCGTGCCGCCGCCGAATTCCTCCCCGTTCTTGAAGCGGTGATGGCGCGCAAACTCAACGAACAAATGGAAGACAGCAGGGATTCTGACCGATGAGCGAGAAACGCGTTTCCGTCCGCCTCTCTGCCGTCGGCGGGCGCCAGGTTCGCGCGGAGCTGGAAGGCGTCGGCGAGGCCGGCTCGCGCGGCTTTGGTCGTCTGGGGCGCGAGATGGAATCCGCCAACGCCCGGCTGGCCGCCTTCTCGCGGCGCGTGCGGTTGGTGGCGGCTGCGGCCGTCGCCGCTGCCGCAGCGACCGGCGGGGCGATGATCCGCTCCGGACTTCAAACCGTCGATGCGCAGGCAAAGCTCGCCCAGTCGCTCGGCACCACGGTTGCCTCCATCCAGACGCTGGAGCGCGCCGGCGAACTGGCAGGCGTGTCGATGTCCGGTATCGAACAGGCGACGAAGGATCTGACCCGGCGGCTGAGCCAGGCCGCGGCTGGGACAGGACCCGCGGCTGATGCGCTGGAGCGGCTTGGCCTCACGGCCAGCGGATTGATGGCCCTGCCGCTCGATGAGCGCGTCGGCGCGATTAATGCGGCTATTGCGGAGTTTGTGCCGGTCGCCGAGCGCGCGGCCGTCGCCGGTCAGCTCTTCGGCGAGGAAGGCTCGATCGCTATGGCGCGGATCGATACCGCCACGCTGCGCCAGGCGACGCAGGATGTGCGAGACTTCGGCGTCGTGGTCTCCGAGCAGGATGCCGAGCAGATCGAGCGGACCAATGACGCGATCTCACGGCTGGGGCTGATCTGGCGGGGTCTGTCGAACCAGCTGGCCGTCGCTGCCGCCCCCGCGCTGGAAGCTGTGGCCAATGCCATGGCAACAGTGGCGCGGACCACCGGGCCGTTGGGCATCGCGATCCGGGGGCTTTTTGAGAACCTCGGACGGCTGAGCGCCTATGCGACGGGGATCGCCACCCTGATGGCTGGGCGGTTTGTCGCGGCGAAACTGGCCGCGGCGGTTTCGGTGCGCGGGCTGGCCATGGCACTGGTCGTGTTGCGCGGCGCGCTGCTGCGCCTGCCGATTGTCGGGCTGATCGTTGCCGCGGGCGAGCTGATCCTCTGGTTCGGGCGGTTGGTGCGCGGAGCGGGCGGCTTTGGGAATGCGCTCACGCTTCTCGGCGATTTGGCCCGGGAAGTGTGGGAGCGGATACAGCTTGGCGCCACCGCCATGGGTCTGCAGGTCATGGCAAGCTGGGCTGGGATCAAGGCCGCGATTGCCGAGGCGTTGCAGGCGTCTCTGGAAGCCGTGGTGAACTTCGGCAATGGCGTCCTCAACACGTTCGAGGGGGCGTTCAGCGCGGTTCAGGTGCTCTGGGGCGCCTTGCCCGGCGTCATTGGTGACTTTGCCTTCCAGGCGGCGAACGCGCTGATCGCGGGTGTCGAGGCCATGCTCAACGGTGTTGGGCAGCGGATCAACGGGTTCCTGGAGGGCATCAACACCGGTCTCGAGGCCCTGGGTATCGAGCGGCGGATCTCGCTCATCGGCACTCTGGAGCTTGGCCGGGTCGAGAATCCGTTTGCGGACTCTGCCGCGCAAGCGGGGACCGAGGCGCGCGCAGCGTTTCAGGCAGCCTTCGCTGCCGACCCAATTGCGCTGCCCGATTTGGGATTGGGCCAGTATGTCAGCGAGGCCCGAGCGGAAGCCGACGCTCTGCGTGAGACCCTGGCCGGTGTGGTTGGGGCGGCCACTGCCCCGCTTAAATCCATCGCCGCGCTGCGCGAGGCCGTCGCCGTCTCTGGCGTCGAGGCCGAGGCCGGGTTGAACGGGGCGCAAACTGCAGCAGCAGGGTTGGAGCAGACGCTCGATTCTGCGGGCGAAGCTGCGGGGCGCGCCGGCGGTGCCGGTCGTGGGGCCGGTCAGGCCCTGCGCGAGGCGGCTGACACAGCGCGGGGCGCCTGGGAGGCTACCGCCGAGGCAGTGGGGGCAGCACAAGAGCGATCGCGCGAGATCGCCCAGGGCCTCGCGCAGGATATCCTCGGGCCAATCAAGGACGCGCTGAAGTCGGGTGAGTTCACCTGGGAAACCTTTGCCAGCGCCATCTCGCGCATTGCCCAGAACCTCGCCACTCGGCTGATCGAGCTGGCCTTCCAGCCGATCGAGAATGCGCTGATGCGCGCTTTGTCCGGTGGGGGTGGCGGGGGCGGTGGCTTCTTTGCCAGCCTCTTCGGCTTTGCCCGGGGTGGCGTCTTTGCGGGCGGTCAGCAACTCACCGCCTTCGCCCGAGGCGGCGTGGTCAACCGGCCGACGGTGTTTCCCTTCGCGCGCGGCATCGGGCTGATGGGCGAGGCCGGGCCCGAGGCCATTCTGCCCCTGCGGCGCGGCCGCGGCGGGCGGCTCGGGGTTGAGATGAACGGCGATGCCACGGCTCCAGCGGCGGCCCCGTCGACCCGGATCATCAATGTGCTCGACCCCTCGGTGGTCGGGGACTATCTCGCCACGCCCTCAGGCGAGCGGGCGATCCTCAATGTGATCCGCCGCAACAGGGGTGCGCTCAATGCCTGACGATGGTGGTCAGCCGCTGCTCTGGCCCTTCCCTGCAGCGCAAGAGATCAGCGAGGTGCTCGAATGGCGCACCGACGTGCTGCAGGCGCGCGCGGGCGAGCAGCGGATTGCGCTGAGGGCCTTGCCCCGCGAGATTATCACCGTCCGGCATCGGCTGGATGCGCTGGGCATGGCGCGCGTCGCGGAACTGGCGCGGGCTGGGTTTGCCGGGGAATGCAACGTGCCTCTCTGGCACATGGCGGTGCAGCCGGTGGTGGATATGGATCAAGGGGCGACGGAGATCCTGCTCGACACCTCTGTGTCTGACTTCCGCGGCGGGGGTTTGGTGGCCGTGGCGTTGGATGGGGGCGAGGTGGTTCCGGTGGCGATCGACACGGTTCAGTCGGATCGGTTGATGCTGGCGGAGCCGTTGATTTTGCCGCTGGCGGGCCTGCCGCTGCCCGGCCTGTCGATCGCTGCAGGACGGATCACGGTTGCACCGATCCGCGCGGGCGTGCTGACCTCGGCGGTCGAGATTGCTCGCCGCCGGCAGGGAGACGGAACCGTAACCGCGAGTTTCCTGCTGCGGGATGCGCCCGATCTGACCGCGCCGGTATTGCCGAGCTACCTCGGCCGCCCGGTGCAGACCGATCCGAGCCTTGTGCGGCGTCCGCTGACCGCCAGCCTGCGGCGCGCAGTCGAGTATGTCGACAACGGTTTTGGCCCCGTTGTGGTGGAGCCGCTCCGCGATGTCTTCGAGCGCGGTGAGGCCATCACGCTGAAGGCACAGGGCACGACGGCGCGCTGGGCGCTGCGCCGGTGGCTCTACAGTCTGCACGGCCGCCAGGCGAGTTTCTGGTTGCCGACTTGGGGCCACGAGTTGCAGCTTCGCGCCGCCATGACCTCGGGATCGGTCCTCATGCGCGTCGCACCGATCGCATCGGTCGCACCGGTTGCGCCGATCGCCTCGTATGTCGGGCGCAGGATAATGCTGGAGATGCCGGGGGGCCTGCGGTTTCGCTCGATCATCGCTGCGGCTGAAGACGGTGCCGAGCACAGGTTGACGCTCAGCTCGAACCTCGGCGAAGCGGTGCCGCATGGGACCAAAGTGCATTTCCTGACCTGCGTGCGGCTGGACGCGGATCGGGTGGAGATCCAGCATGGGGCGGTGGCCAGCGAGCTGACCTTGCCAATGGTCGAGGTGGGGGAGTGACGGCGGGTGCGGCACTGTCTGCAGCCACGACGCGGAAATGCCTGCGATGTTCTACGAGGGTTCGGGGCACAAAGGGCTGCATTTCCGGATCGGAACATTTCTGCCAGAGGTCTCGGACGCTAGGCTCAGGACTTCGGTAACGGGTCCGTCCCAGTCAAGCGGTTTTGCGCATGCGGGATGCGCCGCCGGACCGCGGTTTTCTCCTTTAAACAAGTGATCTGCTTCCCTGTTTGGCAGCCTTCGCCTGAGATCGACCCGGGTGCATGCTTCGGTCCGTGGTCGGCGCGATGGCCGCCAACATGATGCTGGTTCAATGCAATTCCGATGTGCCCATCTCATTGGCGTGCTCGATGCTATCGGCATCAGTCCTGAGCACGGCATCACCGGAACCGCGTCCCGTGGGGACCTCGAAGGCCCGCGATCAGGCGGGCAGCAGTCTGGAATCTGTGTCTTCAGCTGGCATGAGGCGCCGGAACATCGACGCGGAAGTCCGTGTCATCTTTCCACATCCGGTGCAGTATCACGGCGATGCGCCGCGCCAGGGCAACCACCGCGCGCTTGGCGCCACGACGGCGCGCGAGTTTCGCTGCCCATGTTCGCAGCCAAGTCGCCCGCCCGCGATGCATCATGACGGTGGCAGCCTGACACAGCGCGCGCCGAAGGTTGACGTCGCCCGCCTTGGTGATCCCGCCCGAGATATCGCGCTCGCCCGACTGGTTGCGAGAGGGCGTCAGGCCGACCCACGGCCCGACCTTCTTCGAGGAGGTGAACCGGGCCGGGTCATCGACAGCGGATCGATAGGTCAGTGACACGACCGCGCCAATGCCGGGCATCGACATGAGGCGCAGACAGACGGGATCCTCATGGGCGAGTTGGCGGACATGGCGTTCAAGGCCTGCCAGTTCCCGCCGCAGCGCGGAACGCGCGCGGAGCATGGGTTCGGTTGCAGCTTCCAGCATCGGATTGCCCGCCGCCAGTTCGCGGATACGTTCTTCGAACCGGCCACGGGATATCGCGCCAACCTTGAGGCCGAAGTTCCGCAACAGCCCGCGCAGGGACATTTCCAGCGTGATGAACCCTTGTTGCACGGCCTTACGAGCGCTGAGCACAGCGCGGACCTCTTGTGCAGACATCGATTTGCAATGAACCGGCCGGAACCAGCCGAGGTGCAACAGACGCGCGATACCTTCAGCATCACGACGGTCCGTCTTGATCGGCATGGCTTTCAGAGCGCCCTTCACCTGCCGGGTTTCCATCAGCACGACAGGCTGTCCCGCCTCTGACAAACCGCGATGCAGCCACTGCGACAGGGGGCCAGCCTCAAGTCCGATGGCAGCAATCGCGCCATCCTGATCGCCGATCCAGCGCAACAATGCTTCGGGCTCACTGGCCACCTGCGCTTCCTTCACGATCTTCCCATGCTCGCTGATCACGCAGATCGCGGTCTTCTCCAGCGACACATCCAGCCCGACAAACAGCTTCATCCCGCAGTCCTCCCTTTGGATCTGATAGGGGTATGGCGCCAGCTTGCCCTCTATTTTGCAACGGTAACGGGCGGGTCGCGACGCAGGCCCCGTTACGGCATCTCGTTGTGGATCATAGCCAGAACAGTACGATTGCGGCGAGGAGGATGGCAGAGAAGAAGGTCTGAGGACAGCGGTCGTATCGGGTGGCGACACGCCTCCAATCCTTCAACCGCCCGAACATGATCTCAATGCGGTTGCGCCGTTTGTCGCGCCTCTTGTCGTATTTGACCGCCGTCTTGCGAGACTTTCGGCCGGGGATGCAGACCTTTATCCCCTTGTCTTTCAATGCTTCTCTGAACCAATCGGCATCATAGCCCCGATCTCCCAGCAACCACCCTGCCTTCGGCAGACTGCCCAGCAGCGCCGCCGCGCCGGTGTAATCACTGATCGGCCCGGCGGACATGAAGAACCTGATCGGGCGCCCCTTGGCATCGGCAACGGCGTGCAACTTGGTGTTCATGCCGCCTTTGGTGCGCCCGATCTGGCGCCCGCGCCCCCCTTTTTCACCCCAAGGCTTGATGCCGTGCGGTGCGCCTTGAGATAGGTCGCGTCGATCATGATCGTCTTGTGCTCGGCGCTCTCGGCGGCCAGGCCGACCATGATCCTGGCGAAGACGCCATTGTCGCTCCAGCGTTTCCATCGGTTGTAAAGGGTCTTGGCGGGCCCGTATTCCTTCGGCGCGTCGCACCACCGCAACCCATTGCGATTGATGAAGATTATGCCGCTGAGGACGCGACGATCATCGACGCGGGGCTTGCCATGGCTCTTGGGAAAGAACGGCTTCAGGCGCTCCATTTGGGCGTCCGTCAGCCAGTAAAGATTGCTCATCGATCAGGTCTCCTTGCGGAGCCTGAATCACGCCAAACGCCTGAAATCAATGGGTCTGGAGCCTACCTTTATCCAACGCTTTTGACGGGATACACCTATGACCACGAGACGCGGTTTTTCGGTCAAGTTCAAAGCCACTGTAGCGCTCGCGGCGTTGCGTGAAGACAAGATGGTGCAAGTGCTTGCGCCAACCACAAGATCCACCCAACGCAGGTGACGGCATAGAATTGGCAGGCGATTGACGGCCCAACGGGTTTTTTTCTGACAAGGCAAAAAAGGTAGAAGTCAAAGAACTCCATGCCAAGATCGCGAAGTTGCCGGTCGAAACTATTTTTTGTCACTAGAGCTGAAGTGATGTGCTCGTCTGAACGCAAAGCTATGATCCGCAAGGATCATACGCAGGGACGATATCAACATGGTGCTGGATTGCTTCCGCTCGACTGGGCCCGAGCATAAACGGTCAGACCAACCCGAAGTCAGCCCTGAGAAGCGCAGAGTCGAATTTTTCCGGGAACCTTCCAGCGCTGGAATGTTGTTGTTTCGTAAGCAAACCGGAGGTTACCATGACATACAAACGCTTCACCTTGATGATCGTGGTCTCGACCCTTGTGATGTTCGGACTCATGTATCTCAACACTTTTGCGGTCGAACACGTCTTTTTCAGCGAGACGAGGGCGTGGATGTCCGTCGTCATGGGCGCCGCTATGGCCTTCGTTATGTTGGCCTTCATGGCGTCGATGTACCCAAGTCGTACCATCAACATCGCAATTTTCACGGGCTCGGTCGTGGTCTTTGCAGGTGCTTTGTGGCTGGTGCGCAGTCAGGCTACCGTGAATGGTCTCAGTTACTTAAGGGCAATGATTCCGCATCACTCGATCGCCATAATGACCTCTGGGCGCGCGCACATCGAAGATGCGCGCGTGCGGGCACTGGCCGATGGCATCATAGCCGCCCAGAACAAGGAGATCAGTGAGATGCGGGCAATGATCGCCGATCTTGAGTCAGGAAACATGGCAACCGACATCTATCGCGATCCGCCCCCGCGTGTCGGTGGCCTGCAGGACGCGCTGTCGAACACACTGCTGTCGACGCTCGACCCCGCGCCGCTGACCCAAGGTCAGGCCGAAGGTCTGCTGCCTGAGGGTGCGACCTGTGCGTTCCGGCGCACTCGCAGCGAAGAGCCTGTGCTCATTGCCGCGCGGGACGGCTCCGTTGCGGTCACCTTGCTGAACGGTGTCCTGCTGACGCTTCCCGCGGTGGCCGACGGGCGCTACGGGGTCGAAGGCATCGAGATGAGCGTCGCAACCATAGACGCCCTGCGGTCGGACAGCGAGTTGACCTTCCGTCTCGATCCCGGCCCCGAGGCACGGTTTCGCGGCTTCTGGACGTGTGACGCTTGACGGCATTTTCGAGAGTGGCGACCTTCCGGCATGGGAAGTCTTCTGCCGGGAGAAGCATCGTCCCCAAACCCTTCGCCAGCAGCTGATCCGCCCAATGCCACCGGTCACAATGCTTTCGGCATATTGCGGTATTTCAAACGCTTGATCGGCAGATTGGCGGAAAATAATAAGATTTCATCACGGTTCGACTGACATCGAGCATTATATCCCCGTGAACCCGTGAATCCCCCCATGACCTACGCCCTCGCCGAATCCTCCACCGCCGATGGCCGCCCGTACTTTCTCTACCAATTCGCCGAAGGCGCCCAGATCTGGCGCTTCACCAGCCGGGCCGCCGTCTTGATCAGCACGGACGTGAGCGGGACACAGATCACCTGGGAGCCCACAGCCATCGCGCACGGCGATGTCGTGCAAACGAGTGAGATCGAGCGCGGGCAGCTGGAACTGACCTGGTCACTGTCGCACCTGTTCGCGCGACGGTTCCTGGCACCGCTTGGAAACACCCCGGTTACGCTGACCATCTTCCGAGGCCATGAGCAGGTGCTGGGCGAAACGGTTGCGCATTGGAAAGGCCGGGTGGTCGGCGCGTCGGTTGAGGGACAGCGGATCCTGCTGACCTGCGAAAGCGTGTTCAGCACGCTGCGCCGGGCGGGCGTGCGGGCGAAGTACCAGCGGCTCTGCCGGCATGCCCTCTACGGGCGCGGCTGCGGGTTGGACATCGCGGGGCATTGGCAGACCGGAACCGTACTGAGCGCGAGTGGTAGCACCGTGACCGTGACTGAGGCGGCGGAACGGCCAGACGGCTGGTACCGCGGCGGGGTGCTGCGCTTTGGCGCGCAACTGGGCTTCATCATCGACCATGTCGGGGCGCAACTGATACTGTCGCGACCGATCCCGGAAATCGCCGCGGCAGTGGCTGCACCAGGTCTCGACCCGGTCACCGGCGACCCACTGCCCGTACTCGTCGACATCGCTCCGGGTTGCGATCTGCGCGCGGCAACCTGTGCGGCCAAGTTCGGCAATCTGCTCAACTTCGGCGGATTTCCCGAGATCCCGGGCCGCAATCCCTTCGGCGGCGGCTCCATCCTCTGACGCGCGCAGCGCATCCCGGCAAACGGCACACTCTCATGGTCTGGACCTTCATCGCGCGGCTCGTTCTCGGGCTCGTGCTTTCCGCTATTTCCTATGCACTGAACCCCCGCCCCAAGACTGAGCAGCCGCAAGCGGCGGGGCTCGACGACTTCTCGCTGCCCACTGCCGAAGAAGGCCGACCGATCCCGGTCGTGTTCGGCACCGTGCTGATCACCGGCCCCAATGTTGTCTGGGCCGGTGATCTGCTGGTCGACCCTATCAAGAAGAAAGGCGGCAAGAAGTGAGGAGCTCAGATCAGACCAGCGCGCCCACCCTCCGCGTGACGATCCAGGACCTGCGCGCCGCACGCTACTGCCTCGCCGGTGTGCGGCCATGGTTTCGCCGCCACGGGCTTGATTGGCAGGAATTTCTGGAGACCGGCATCGAGGCCGAGAGGCTCTGCGCCACAGGCGATGCACTGGTCGATCCGGTGATCGCGGTGGCCATGACGCGCGAGACGAAAGCGCTGGCCTTGGGACTGGCAGAGACACGCAAACCAGCACCGTCATTGGCCTCGGTTTCCGCAACCCTGGAGGCCGGCGATGGGCAGTAGCAAGTCCCAGACCGTCGGCTATCGGTATTCCCTGGGCGCGCATCTCGCCCTCTGCCACGGCCCGGTCGATGCCATCCGCGAGATTCTGGTCGATCGCCGAACCGCCTGGTCGGTGACGACCGGCAGCGAGGCAAGCGGTGGCGGTGCCGCGGTGGAGAAACGCCTTGGCTTCGTCGCCGCCATGTCGGCCACCTCTGCGCCCTTCGGCGATGGCGATGCGACGATCATCTTTCCCGGCACGCTGGCAGGCGTGCGCGTTGGACAGTCGTATCGTTTGCAACTTGCAAATGGCACCAGCGAGACGATCACCCTGCACAGCGTGGCATTCGATGCGACGACAGAGACGACGTCCTGGTCCGTGCTGCCCGCCACCCTAGCCTTCCCCGCGCAATCGGTCGAAACCCGGCTCGCGGCAAACCCCGCCAGCAACGCGGGCGCAGGTGGCGGGCGCATCCGCATCGACGCGCCCGAGCTCTTTGGCGGCGAAACCCGCGAGGGCGGCATCGTCGGAGACATCGATGTGCTGATGGGCGCCCCCAACCAGGGACCGAACGACTATCTCACCGCACAACAGGGCGCGGATGTCCCCGCCTATCGCGGGCTCTGCAGTCTCGTCCTGCGGCAGGTCTATCTCGGCATCAACCCCTACCTGAAGCCCTGGGCGATCCGCGTGACCCGCGTTCTGGCGGGTGAAGCGGGTGCCCAGCAATGGTACCCCGAGAAGGCCGCCATCGTTCCGGAGGCCAGCATCTCGGATGCTGCGATCTACATCGCGCTCGACACCTCGGGCTCGATGTCAGGCACGCGCATGGCCGCGCAAAAGGCCGGCGTCGCCGCGTTGATCCGCGAGATCGGGGCCAGCGTCGATCCCGACCGGCCCAACGACATCCGCATCGTGCTCTGGAACGAGGCCGTGGCCGGAGGGATCGAGCACCGCGATGTGACGGCCGACGATTATTCGACGCTCAACACCTGGCTGCTGGCGCTGCCGATCGCCAGTTTTGGCGGCACAAGGTTTGATACTGCCTTTGCCGAAGCCGCGGGTTTCTTCGCCGGCAGCGGTTCCAAGCGGCGGATCGCGATCTTCGTCACCGACGGGTTTCCAGAACCCGCCTCCTCGGTCGATGCTGCGGAGGCGATGATCGCCACCCTGCCCCCGACCGATATCTTTGGCTTCAACATCGCACTTTCGGACACGAGCTGGACCGCGCGCATCGATAACACCCTCGTCGATGGCGTGCCGATAATCCCGCCCGGTGACGCCCAGGCGCTGGTTGCCTCCCTGCGCGGGGCCTTTGGCTCCGGGCCGGACATGAACCCTGCCCATATCATCCGCGAGTGCCTGACCAACCGCGATTGGGGGCTGGGCTATCCGGCGGTGGAGATCGGCGAGAGTTTTACCACTGCCGCCGATACCCTCTATGCCGAGAGCTTCGGGCTCTCGCTGATCTGGCAGCAGGACAGCTCACTCGAGGAATTCATCGCCAGCGTCCTCGATCATATCGATGCCACGCTGTTCATTGACCGGCGCACCGGGCTTTGGGAACTCAAGCTGATCCGGGCCGACTACACCGCCGCAACGCTGCCCCTCTTTGATGAGACCAACGTCGTTGATTGGGGCCGGTTGGGGCGCCGGGCTCCCACCGATTTGCTCAACAGCGTGACGGTGCGCTTCACCGATGCCAGCACCGATGAGACCGGAGCGGTCAGCGTGACCGATACGGCCCGGGTACAGGCGATGGGCGAGGTGGTTGCTACGACGCTCGACTATCCAGGCATCCGCCATCAGAGCCTGGCGCTGCGGGTGGCGGAACGGGACCTGCGCGCCTTGTCCGCCCCGCTCCTGAGTGGCGAGATCGTCGTGAACCGCGAAGGGTCAAACCTCGGCCCCGGTGATGTAATCCGGCTGCGCTCGGAGCGTCTCGGGCTCGATGACGTGGTCATGCGCCTCACGGAGATCGGCCAGGGGGATGGGCGCGACAATGGCATCCGGCTCAAGATTGCAGAGGATGTCTTCGCGCTGGGCGCCACCGCCGTTGCCGGAGGAACCCTGCCACACCGCCCGGGCATCACCACCCCGCCGCGGGCGCTCGCACATCGCATGGTCGAGGAAGCCCCTTACTGGTTGTTGGTGCGTGAGCTCGGGCATTCCGACGCCGACCGTCTTCTGGCCGAGGATCCCGATGCCGGAGCGCTGGTCGCTGCCGGCGAGCGACCGAGTGCCGACGCGCTGGCTGCTCAGCTCTGGATCGATCCTGGCACCGGTCCTGAGCTGGAGGGCGTGGTCGCCTTTGCACCAACCGCGATATTGGATGCTGATCTGTCGGACAATCCGGAGGACAGGACTCTCGCCGTCACGGGCTGGCGCGACGTGACTGGGGTTGGGATTGGTACGCTGGCCAGCATCGACGGCGAGCTCGTGCGCATCGACGGAATTACGCAAGCCACCATAACCGTCGGCCGGGGGTGCCTTGATACCGTGCCGCGCGCGCATGCGGCCGGCACGCCGATCGTGTTCTTCGACGAATCCGCGCGGATCACAGAAACTTCCTGGGCCGCGGGCGAGACCTTGGCGATGCGGCTTTTGCCCGAGACCGGGCGTGGCACGCTGGCTTACGCACTGGCGCCGGAAGATACAGTGACACTGAACCGCCGTGCCATCCGGCCGCTGCCGCCCGGTCGGGTGCAGGGCAATGGCAGCAATGTGCCGGACGCGGGCGCTCTGATCGCTGGCGATCTGGCGCTGACCTGGGCGCATCGGGACCGGCTCACGCAAACGAGCCCGGTGATCATCGATCACACCGCGGCCTCGATCGGGCCGGAGCCGGGCGTCTCCTATGTCATCGAGGTTCGCTGGATCGACCCGGACACGAATGCGCCCATCCTGCCCGCGGGCGTCGTCATTGACGCAGGGGCCAGCACCAGCTGGACCCTTTCCTCCGAAGATATTCCCGAGGGCTCCGCACCGGAGCGCACGGCTGAGATCGCGGTCGCGGTCAGGGCGCGCCGGCTCAATGGGGGCGCTTGGCTCACCGATCGCGAGGCGCGATGGTTTCGCCTGACCGCACCTTTTGCCGCCGGCTGGGATCGCGGCTGGGGATTTCTCTGGGGCAGCTGATCGCGGCAATCACCGTGAACGCCAGGGCCGACGCGGCCACTTCGGTCGGCGCGGCCAGCGCGGCCGACGCCAGAACCACCGCCCAGACCACAATGACGACCAAGCACGAGGATACGCATGCCGGAACGGATCATGCCGGGATTGGGGCTGCGCGCCTTTTACGATCCTGGCCAACGCGATTGGGGCACCAGCCTCAGCGAAGACCTGCGCCGTCTCTCGGTGCTGGTGCAGGCAACTGTGCTCTCGCGGAGCACGCCGTTGCCGCTAGCAGGGAATGTAGGCGACATAACCGTCGTGCCGGCAGGGTCGCCAGCCAACACCCACGCCATCGCAGTCTGGGACGGCGAACCGGGTGCGGAGGATTGGGTGTTTCTCATCCCACAGGAGGGCTGGGAAGTCTGGATCGCCGATGAGGCGCGCCGGCTTCGTTTTGCCGGTGGCGCCTGGGCCGCGGTGCCGCGCCCCGGCATCGTGCCGATCCGAACCCTTGCGGGCACGACGCATGTGCTGGAGCTGATCGACACTGGTACGATCATCGAGACAACTGGGGCTTCTCCCGTAACCGTGACGATCCCCGCGGAGGCCAGCGTGCTCTTCGAGATCGGCACGCTGATCAACGTCACGCAAACTGGCTCTGGCGTCGCGACGATCTCGGCTGCGGCGGGCGTGTCCCTGAATGGCGTCATTGCCGGATCGGTTGACCTCGACGGGCCTTGGTCCGGCGTCGCTCTCACCAAGCGTGGGGCAGATGCCTGGGTTGTTCAGGGTGCGCTCGCAGGGAGCGTGGCATGAGCCTGCTCCTGATGCGCGCGGCAATTCTCGCCCAGCGCGGTGCTGCAGGACCTCCACCCACGGACAACTATGAGCCCCCCTCGGCAGATAGCATCGTCCTCGCCTTCAGCGGGGATCCTTTCACCCCGCCAGACAGCGACGCAATCACCCTGGAATTCGGCGAGACCTCGCTGCCTTCTCCGGGGCCCTACGCACCACCCGACGCGGGCAACATCACCCTCATCCTCCCCGACACCCCCTTCGCCCCACCGGCGGGCGACGCCCTCATTCTGGAGTTTTGACACCATGGCCCAATTCAAATGGCTGGCCCCGGCGCGCTGGGCCACACCTGACAACGCCTTCAGCAATACTGAAGCCGATCTCGCCCTGCTGACCAGCGGCGGGTTCAAGAGCTTCTTTGGTCCCTGCGGTTTGCATTCGGTGTTTGGCCGTGCAGGCGGCGGCGGTGGCGGTTCGAGTTTCCGCATCACCGCCGATGACACCCCCAGCGAAACCAACGAGATCCTCGCCGTCTTCGCGCATCCCTTCAACAACCAGACGAGCCGGTGCTTCTGCCGTTCCCCCGAGACGTTTACGCAAACCCCGAATGGCACCATCTTCGTCGCGCCGCATTCCTCCACGATCGTCGTCGCCCGCAGGAGTACAACCGGGGCAGAGGGTGCCCTTGAGACGATCGATCTGGCGGCGCTAGGCCGCAATCGCTGGCCCATCACCGTGCGGCTGAGAGTCGAAGGCACCGGGACCGTCAGCGTCTTCGCCAGGGCCTGGCCCATTGGCGAGCCCGAGCCTACCCTCTGGGATGTCACCACGACCTATACCAGCACCAACGACGCAGGCTTCTCGGTAATCGGTCGCACAGGCACCGGCTTCCCCGCTTACTTGTCGCATTTCTCGACGGGGACCGAGGGCGATAGCGCGCCGCCCCTTTATGGCGCCCTGTCGGGCATCGTGCGCGCAGACGACGCGCCGGTCTCGCGACCCGTGGTCGCTGTCGCCCGGGGGGAGCAGAAATACCTGTTTCATGGCCAAAGCGATGGTAGCGGAGAGTTCTCGCTGCCGGCCCTGATCGGGTTTGACTACACGGTCTTCGCCCTCGATCCGCTCGCGGGGCCCTACAACGCCGCAGTTGTGGACAAGGTCGCCTTAGCCTGAACGCAGTTCAGATTGCCCGTTTGGCCAGAAGCGACGAAACACCTCTCAGGATTTTGCCACCATGACACCAAGCCGCTCTGGCGAGCACCATGTTCGTATGCCCGATTCCGAGTTCGAGGACCTGCTGGCGCGCGCCGCCGAGGCCGGTGCCCAGCGCGCGCTGGCCAATGTCGGCCTCGACGGCGAAGAAGCCGCCCTCGACATCCGCGATCTGCGCTCCCTGCTCGATTGCATCCGGCTCGTGCGCCGCACCGCGATGCAGACGGCCGTGCGGATGATCACCACCGGCGTGATGCTCGGCCTGCTCGCCGGGATCGCCCTCAAGCTCAAGATCTTTGGTTCAAGCCCCTAGCGCTACGCATAGCCCCCTTTCCCAATCCCCACCCCAACCCGCCCCAGAGGCGGGTTTTGTCTAATTGGAGGACATCATGACGACCCTGACCTATGCCCATTGGCGCGACGTGCGCGAAACCGTCTGGCATTGGCCCAGCTTCTCTCCGGCGGAAATTGCCTGCCGCGGCACTGGCGCCCTCAAGATCAACACGGAAGCGATGGACGCGCTGCAGCGTCTGCGCAATCGGCTCGCCAAGCCGCTGATCGTGCTGTCGGCCTATCGTAGCCCGGAGCATAACCGCGCCGTCGGCGGCGCGCCGGCGTCCAGGCACATGCAGGGCACCGCCTTCGACATCGCCATGTCGAACCACGACCCCGTGGCGTTTGAGCAAGCGGCACGCGCGATGGGGTTCCTTGGCTTTGGGTACTATCCCCGCTCGGGCTTCATGCACATCGATCTGGGCCCAGCGCGGTCTTGGGGTGGCCGCTTCCCGGTCCAGGCAACGGCGTTCGTCGAGGAAACACCACCCGCGCGCGAAGTGCTGGCCCAGAGCCGGACGCTGCGCGGCACCGGGGCTGCTGGCGTGGCGACCGTCGGCGCGGCTGGGGTCGAGCTTGCGCAGGACGTTCTGGCTGAAGCGCAGGACGCGGTGTTACCGCTGGTGCCGTATCTCGACACATTGCGCTGGGTGTTCATCGCCGTGGCGCTGGGCGGGATTGCCGTCGCGGTCTGGGCGAGGATCGATGATTGGACGCGAGGGCGGCGATGATGTTTAGCAGCCTGCTGGCCGGGGTCCTCGCCCGGCCATGGGCGCGGCGGGTGGCGATAATCGCTCTCGCCGCGCTCACGATCACACTCTTCCTTCTCAACCTCCGCCGAATGGGTGAGCGCGCAGGCCGTGCAGCCGAGCGGATCAACATGCTGGAGCCCACCAATGAAGTCCAACGCCGGATGTTGCAGGCGGCCGTTCGCCGTCCTCGTGATCGCAATGAGCTGGTTGACCGGTTGCGCGACGGCGGATTCTGAAGCGATGGGCTTTGCGGCCTGTCCGCCGATCGTGGAATACAGCCGAGAGTTTCGGGCGCGGGCAGCAGAGGAATTGACGCTGTTGCCAAATGGATCAGCCATCGTCGAGATGGTGGCCGATTACGTTGTTTTGAGGGATCAGGCGAGATTGTGTTAACTATCGATCGAGATACGGTTGCACATGAAACTCCAATTCTGACGTTCTCGCCTGCTGAGCAGGAACGCGAGTTGCAGCCAGCACTTATCAAGCATAGAAAGGGCCTAGAACCCTTGCTTGCAACGAATGCCGACACCGATGCCGCGCAATATGCTTTTCATAGTCCTCATGATCGCCGCGGTTTTTCTTGGCGCTTTTCCGCATGGGTCCATGGCGAGTGGTGCAACCGAAGCTTCTGAGGCATGTTTCCACGACGAGCTCGGGACGGTGATGGATGGAAATCGCTCCCATCCGTGCGGAGATGGGGATCAGTCGATGAGTGGCGCTTGCGCTATCGGCTGTCAGGGACCAACCGCATTTTGGGCGCTGTCTGTTGGAATAGCGGCGATTGAGTTCAGCCAAGCCCCCCTTTGGATGCCGACACTTCTCGCATTGTCCGGTCGACCGATAGATCCTGCTGACCGACCTCCAAGAACCCTCTGAAGAGCTCGATATCTGAGCAGGACTGCAGTCTTTTCGCTGTGGCGTTGTGTCGACCTGTTGCCTATCTCCTTGGCTGCCTTCGTGCTTTCAAGACGGGTCATGCAGTAAACGTAATGCTGACGCAAACGGCCGCTTTTTCTGGTTCTGATGATATGCGAGTTCGCTTTGCCTGATTGTCAAACTGCTGCCGGAACGAAACCTATTTCCGGCGGCCAAATCAAGTGCTGGCGTTAACACCGCAACCGGTTCCGATGACTTGAAGATGATCGAGTATCGCGGCCGCAGGTTTCGCCGAAAAAAGAGACATGAAATCATGAACAAGAGACTTATTGGCGCGCTGGTGGTCATAGCTGTTGCTGGGGCCGGCTGGTATTGGACACAAACGCCCTCCATCGACAATCCGGCCCCCGTCTCTGTGGAGGCAGCCGCAGCTCAGGAACCGGGATCACCACTTGTGGAGGTCATTGTTCCCGCCACGCTTTCGGCACAGGCGCAAACCGGCGAGACCTATTTCAATGCCGTCTGCGCGGCCTGTCATGGCGCGAATGCTGCGGGACAGGACGGTGTCGCGCCACCGCTTGTGCACCGCATCTACGAGCCGTCGCACCACGGGGACATGGCCTTTGTTCTGGCGGCGCGCAATGGCGTCCGGGCGCATCATTGGCCGTTCGGCAACATGCCGCCAATCGAACAACCTCTGACAGATGGCGAACTCGGCGCCATTGTTTCTTATGTGCGAGAATTGCAACGCGCAAACGGGATCAACTGATGTGGCATAAACCCAGCCGGACCCGTTGGTGCGACTCCGGTCTACAGAAATGAAGACCAGCATCCTTGTTCTCGCTGGCGCGGCCCTTGTGGGGATCATCGGGGCCGCCTTGCATATCTCCGCCCGCGACGGGGCCACATGGTCGCGCGGCCGGGCTTTGTACGATGCCAATTGCGCCGCATGCCATGGGGGAAACCTCGAAGGTCAGCCGAATTGGCAGAGCCCCGGGGCGGATGGGCAGTTGCCCGCGCCGCCCCATGATGCCACGGGCCATACGTGGCATCATTCCGACGCCGACCTGATCGCCTACATCACCTTGGGCGGCGCGGAGGCGCTGGCGCAGATGGGCGTAACCTATGACAGCGGCATGCCCGGTTACGGCAACCAACTGAATGCGGAAGAGATCGCCGATATTCTGGACTATATCAAATCGCGCTGGCCCGAGCGTGAGCGCCGCTACCAGGCTGAGCGGACTGCGTCCGACGGTGGACAATAGAGCAGATCACGGCAAGGCCGCGGGGTATCCGGCCTGTCCCAGCGCTGCCTGGATTTGAACAGCGTCAAGGGTGCTTTCGACCGAAATGCGCCGCGCCGCCATGTCAAAGTCGATCCGTGCCGCTGGGTCGAGGGCTTGGATGGTCGTCTCGATCGTCGCCTTGCAATGACCGCAGCTCATGTCGGGAATATGGTAGGTCGCCATTCTCAATCTCCTATTGAAGGTGTCTAAAGGTCAACGCGCCGCAACCGCAAGGCGTTGGAAATCACCGAAACCGAAGACAGGCTCATCGCCGCCGCCGCGATCATCGGCGACAACAGCAACCCGGTCACCGGGTACAGCAGCCCCGCCGCGATGGGCACGCCAAGCGCGTTGTAGGCGAAGGCGAAGAACAGGTTCTGTTTGATGTTGCGCAGGGTCGCCCGCGCCAGTTTGCGCGCCCGCACGATACCCATCAGATCACCGCCCAACAGCGTGATGCCTGCACTTTCCATGGCCACGTCGGCCCCGGTGCCCATGGCGATGCCGACATCGGCGGCGGCTAGCGCGGGGGCGTCGTTCACCCCATCGCCTGCCATGGCGATCTTGTGGCCGTCGCGGCGCAACTGGTCGATCAGGTCCTTCTTGGCCTCGGGCAGAACACCCGCGCGCACTTCGTCGATGCCGAGTTTACTCGCAACCGCTTGCGCCGTGCGTTCATTGTCGCCCGTCGCCATAATAACACGCAGCCCCTGCGCGTGCAGCTCCTTGATCGCCTGCGCGGTGCTGTCCTTGATAGGGTCGGCCACGGCCACGATGCCCGCCAGCGCCCCATCAACCGCGATGAACATCGCCGTCTTGCCCTCGGCGCGCAGGCTGTCGGCTTTTACCTCTGCCTGCGTCGTCTCCAGACCCAACTCCTTCATCATCGCCGTGTTGCCGAGCGCGACCGTGCGCCCGCCGACCTGACCGCGCACACCCTTGCCGGTGATGGCCTCGAAATCCTTGGCCTCTTGGCGGGCGGTGCCTGCCGCTTCTGCGCCTTCCACGATTGCTTCAGCCAGAGGATGCTCTGACCCGCGTTCAAGGGCCGCTGCCAATGACAGCAGGTCCGCCTCGGCCACATCCCCCAGTGTCACAGTGTCGGTCAGCTTCGGCTTGCCCATGGTCAGCGTGCCAGTCTTGTCGACGATCAGCGTATCAACGCCCGCCATACGTTCCAGCGCCTCGGCATCCTTGATCAGCACGCCCGCCTGCGCGCCGCGCCCCGCCGCCGTGGTGATCGAGATCGGCGTGGCGAGGCCCAGCGCGCACGGACAGGCGATGATCAGCACCGAGACGGCTGAAGCGATGGCAAAAACCAGTGCGGGTTCGGGCCCGAAGATCATCCACACGACGAAAGCAAAGACCGCGATACCAACGACCGTCGGCACAAATATGGCTGAGACCCGGTCCGCTAGTCCCTGGATTGGGGCCCGTGATCGCCGTGCGTTCGATACCATCGTCACGATTTGCGCCAGCACGGTATCCGCGCCAACCTTGCCCGCCTCGATCACCAAAGAGCCGTTTTTGTTGATCGTGGCGCCTGTCACAGTATCGCCGGGGCCCTTTTCCACTGGCATCGACTCGCCGGTCAGCATGCTCTCGTCCAGCGATGACCGCCCCTCGATCACCGTGCCGTCCACCGGCACCGCGTCGCCGGGACGCACCCGCAGGCGGTCGCCCTCCATGATGTTTTCCAAGGGCGCATCATATTCCGTGCCATCGGGCAGAATGCGCCGCGCTGTCTTGGGTGCCAGATCCAAAAGCGCGCGGATCGCGTCGCCGGTACGCTCGCGGGCGCGCAATTCCAGCACTTGGCCGACAAACACCAGTGCGATGATCACCACCGCCGCCTCGAAATAGGTGCCGACGCCTTGACCCATGCGATACTGCTCAGGAAACACGCCCGGCAGGAACGTCGCGAAGATCGAATAGAGATACGCCGCCCCCACGCCGAGACTGATCAGCGTCCACATGTTGGGCGAGCGGTTTACCAGCGAGTCCCAGCCGCGCATGAAGAACGGCAATGCTGCCCACAGAACGATGGGCGTCGCCAGCACGAATTCGAGATAGCTGGCTGTTTGGTGTCCGATCCAGTCGCGGACTGGCAGACCCACCAGTTCGCCCATTGTCAGAATGATCAGCGGCACAGCCGCCGCCGCAGAGATCCACATCCGCCGGGTGAAGTCGGTCAACTCATGGCTGGGTTCATCGGAGGGCACCATCGGCTCCAGCGCCATGCCGCAGAGTGGGCAGGCCCCCGGCGCATCGCGGACGATCTCGGGGTGCATTGGGCAGGTGTACTGAACGTTGGCCGGAGCGGCCGTCTTGTGCCTAGCGGCCCGCCCCGAGGCGTAGAACCAGGGATCACCCTTGAATTTTGTTTGGCATTTGTCTGAGCAGAATTGGAAGGTCTCGTCCCCGAACTCTGCGTGCCGTCCGTCGGGTTTGACAGCGACCGTCATCCCGCACACAGGGTCCTTTGCCGTCTCGGATCCTGCCGGGAGTTCGGTTGCTACTTGATGATGATCGTGGTCCATGAAGTACCAGCCTTTCAGTTGTTTTTCAGCCTAGTGCTTCCAGTCACTGGAAGCTCAAGTCCTTTCTCAAGGGTTGTCGTGAGCGCCTTCCGTTGCCGGGTTCCGCGCGAGAAAGATCCGCACGAATACAAACACCAGCGCCATGCCGACGAGGCCAATCACGACGATCATCGGGTCGGATTGTCCTTTCATCGCGGCGAAGGCGGCCAGCACCACAGCGTCGAGGGTGATAGCCGTCAGCAGCACCCATCCTTTCGCGCCGATCTCCTCGCGCAGATGCCGGAACACGCCCCAATGGATGATCATGTCCATGACCAGATAGAAGAAGGCGCCGAGCGAGGCGATCCGGCTGAGGTCAAAGAAGATCGTCAGGAAACCTGCGATCACAACGGTGTAGACGAGCGTATGGTCCTTGATCGTGCCCGGCATACCGAAATGGCTATGCGGGATCATCTTCATGTCGGTCAACATCGCCAGCATCCGAGACACCGCGAAAACGCTGGCGATCAGGCCCGACGCGGTGGCCACAAGTGCCAGCGCCACCGTCAGGTAGAAGCCTGTCTGCCCAAGGGAGGGCTCAGCGGCTTCGGCCAGCGCGTAATCCTTGGCCGCCACGATGCGGTCGAGCGGCAAGCTGGAGCCAACGGCGAAGGCGACCAGCAGATAGACGACCACGCAGATCGCGATGGACAAGATGATGGCCCGGCCGACGTTGCGGTGCGGGTCAGTGACCTCCGCGCCGCTGTTCGTGATTGTGGTAAAGCCCTTGAAAGCCAGGATCGAAAGTGCCACCGATGCCACGAAGCCGGTGGCACCCGCGTCGCCGCCGGTTGCCTCGAACGACAGACCACTGGCCCAAAGCGCAGAAACCCCAAACAGCGCGATGCCGCCCACCTTGAGAATGGCCATGACGACGGACAACAGCCCGACCGACCGGTTGCCCGAGACATTCACGAGATAGGCGAAAACGATCAGCCCGGCGCCGAGGACCGGCACAAGAACGCTGTCCGGATCGCCGCCGAATGCTCGGAGGGTGTAGGTTCCGAAGGTGCGCGCGACGAGGCTTTCGTTGATGACCATCGACAGCGCCATCAGGAGCGAGGCACCCGCCGCGACTGTCGTCGGTCCATAGGCCTTCTTCAGGATCATCCCAATGCCGCCCGCGGACGGGTATTCGTTCGACATCTTGATGTAGGTGTATGCGCTGAAGGCGGTCACCATGGCGCCCATAGCAAATGAGAGCGGGAAGAGCGGTCCGGCAAGCTCGGCGATCTGCCCGGTCAGAGCGAAGATGCCCGCACCGATCATTACGCCTGTCCCCATGGCGACTGCGCCCAAGAGGGTGATGCTGTTTTTCTTGTAACCGTCCACCATCGCCATGTTTCTCCTATACCTCTTAATGTCCGCGAGCGGCCCAGCACATGTCGCACCGGGGATCGCCTGCCGACAGCGTCTGGCGCCGAACATAATGGCCACGCTGTCCATCATCGGCGATCAGATCGGCACCCGGCCAATCATACTTGCACCAGCTTTGCCGAAATGCCTCGAGATCACCACGATCCCCTTGGGTGGCGATGAGGGTGCGGACGAAGGTCTGCGGCGGGCAATGCGTGAAGTCGGTCAGGATGTCAGGACCTTCAGTGCGCACATTGACCGCGTAGCCGGGTGCTCCGGGTGCGCTGAACGGAAACCGAAGCAAAAGCCGGATCGTTCGTCGCAGGCGCCGCCCAGGATCGCGCGAGGTCAGCCGAAACGGAAGGGACGTCAGGCGCAGGAGCCGGGCGTAGTAGTCCCAACCCACATCTGCTACAAGAGCGCGAGCGCTGTCTGCCGGGACACCCTCATCGAGCAATACGCGATAGGCGGCGCTAGTGAAAATCGCCATTTCGACCATCAGCCTATTGCCAGCCTTTGGCAAAGCATCGAGATTTGCGACCGGGCGTAAATCCTCGGCCACAGCCGCGACTTTTGACAGGAACCGATCAACATCGGACGGCAACCAGCGGCGAGACGCTTGGCCGTTTTCCGAAATCTCACGGGTCAAGAGAACCCTGCTGGCAGACCGGCCGAGCGTTAACAGGATTATCCGGCGATTGACGGTCCATAGCCTGTCCCTCAGGCGTGCTCGTGGTGTCATGGTTTTCGCCATCAGGGTTCCTCTTTCTCCTGCCGCCGGGTCGCGATCCAGAGCAGCGGCAATCCGGTGACCAGGCCGAGGCCGAGGACCGCCCATGTCGCTTGCCCGAGGTCTCCGCTGACCGCTTCGCCGCCGAAATGGGCTAACAAGAAGCTTGCCGGAACGATCCCGGCCAGTGTCGCGAACGCGAAACGCCAGGCATGCAGGCGGCTGAGCCCCGCCGCATAACTGATCATGTCGAAGGACACGAAGGGCATCAGACGGCTGGCAAAGACCGTTGTCGTCAACGCGGTCTGCGACCCGAGCAGGCCGACGTCCACGCGGTCTCCGAATACCCGCCGCAAGACGTCATGCCCCAGAATGCGCGCCAGCGCGAAGGCGATCAAGGCGCCAAGCTCGGCGCCGATCACCACAAGCGCCGTTCCCCAGATATGTCCATAGGCAGCCCCGGCGGCCAGCGCGATCGGAGCGCTGGGGATCGGGCTCGCCACGACTGCAAGGGTCATGAGCGTAACGATTAGAACCGGCCCCCAAAGGCCTGCTCGGGCGACCAGCGTCCTCAGACGCTCTCCGTCCATCAATCCACGCGCCTCGGCGAACACCGAAGGGGCGAACTGCCAGACGCCGAGAAGGACGATCCCGAGGATCGCCAGCGCCACGAGGATGATGGCGCGCAGGGTCACCTCAGACCGCCGCGACAGCCTTGGCCAGTAGGTCGCGGACTTGACCCGCGACGGCCGTCAATTCGGGATTCTCAATCGCCTGCATCGATGCCACCGGGTCGATAGCGCTGACCTCTACTCCGCCCTCGACTTCGCGCAGGATGACGTTGCAGGGCAGCATCGCACCGACGCGCGGTTCCAGACCGATGGCCTGATGCGCCATCTTCGGGTTGCAAGCGCCAAGGATGCGATAGGCCGGCATCTCGACGTCCAGCTTCATTTTCATCGTCGCCTTGACGTCGATTTCGGTCAGGACGCCGAAGCCGTCCTTTGCCAATGCCGCACGGGTGCGAGCATCGACTGCGTCAAAATCCGCGTTCGCAATCAATCTGTTAATCGTATATGTCATTTTCTCATCCTCGTCTTATTTGCGCAGATACTTGATCAAAGCCGCGATCGACAGGCCGACAACGACCAAGAGCAAGATCATCCACAACCAGCCAAAGCCCATTCCGAACCCCATACCATACCCATCCATAACCCCGTCTCCTTGTGTGTGGTTCCTGACAAACGCCCGTGGGTGTTCATCAGGAACAGTGGGTTACTCAGTTGTCGTCCATCTGACCATGCCGTGACCGGGGCATGTCGCCTTGTGCCGCGTGGCCATGATCATACCCGCCAGCGGAACCCTGCCCATGGCCTTGCATCATATCAGCCAGCGCCATCATTTCGGCATCGGTCACTTGAGCGTCGCCATCGGCGTCATGCATCTGAAAGACGCGCACCATCATCGGGCGGATATGCGCGGCATGCATCGTGGCGAATTCGTCCAGCGACAAGGTGCCGTCAGCATTTGCGTCATAGCTGGTGATCTCGCCTGCGATCCCCGCGGCGCGTTCTTCGTCGCTGAGGGTGCCGTCACCGTCGGTATCATGCGCCGCCATCGTCGAGGTCATGCCGGCGCCCATCATGCCGCCCATCATGCCGTATTGACCGCCCATCATACCCATTCCGCCCCCCATCATTCCGCCATGCGGCATCTGGGATTGCTGGGCAATCACCGGCACAGCGGCGGCGGCAAGGCCAAGTGTGGCAACGGCTGCAAAGGCAAGTTTGGTTGAACGTTTCATTCTGTCTCTCCTAGACTTTATTTCGATGAGACCAATCTGGGGGGCAGGTGTCGCACAGGTTTGTCAGTCGGAGGGCTTTTTGTATCAATCTGTCGCAAGACCCGCCCTCGCGACATCTTGCGACACGAATTCTTTCGGCTCGCCGCGGTTGTCGGCTATGAACAGCGCAAGGAGCCGTCCATGACAAACACCCCGCATATCCTGATCGTTGATGACAACCGCGAAATCCGCGATGCGCTGGCGCGCTATCTGGACAAGAACGGAATGCGGGCTTCGGTCGCCAAGGATGCGGTTGCCATGGATGTAATGCTCAAAACCGGGCGCTATGACCTTGTCGTGCTGGACGTCATGATGCCGGGTGAAGACGGGTTGTCGGTTTGCCGTCGCCTTCGCGCCAAGGGCGAGATGCCGATTCTGATGCTTACGGCCCTCGGCGAAGACACCGATCGGATCGTCGGGCTTGAGGTTGGCGCCGATGATTACCTGTGCAAACCCTTCAATCCGCGCGAACTTCTGGCCCGGATCAAAGCGATACTGCGTCGCTCGGAGCGCACTCAAACACTTGGTGGGACGCTTGTTGGCCGCAAGCTTGCCTTCGACCGATGGGTCCTGAATGTTGACCAGAAAACGCTTGCTGACGACGATGGCCACGAAGTTGCGCTTACCACCGCCGAGTTTCGCCTTTTGTCAGTTCTTCTGGAACGCCCGCGATTTGTCCTCAGCCGCGATCAATTGCTGGATCTGACCTCCGGCCGCTCTGCGCAGGTTTTTGATCGCACGATCGACAACCAGATCAGCCGACTGCGCCGCAAGATCGAGGCCGATCCGGCAAACCCGGTCCTGATCACCACGATTTGGGGCGGCGGCTATAGCTTTTCTTCCGATGTGAGGGAACTGACATGACCAGAATGGGCCGCTTCATGCCACGATCCCTTGGCGGGCAGTTACTGGCCCTGCTGCTTCTTGCTTTGGTCGTGACGCAGACGCTCAGTTTGATCTTGCTAGCCGACGAACGCAACCGCGCCGTACGCGCCGCTTTGGGGCTCGAAGCGGCCGGGCGCGCGGCGAATGTTGTATTGCTGCTCGACGAGGCTCCAGCCGACCTGCGGTCTTCGATCTTGCGGGCCGCCAACTCGCCGCTCGTCCGATTTTCAATCGCTCCTGAGCCCGAAGCCACGCATGATAGCGACGACTCGCGCGGCGTTCGGGATCAGATCACCCAAATTCTTGGGCGGGATGACCGAACGATCCACGTCGATATCCATGCCCTGACTTTTCCAGCACCGCAGTCCCTGATCGACGTTCCCCCTGACATGCGTGCGATGCACGAGGCGATGATGGCAAGTCAGCCCGAGGCGGTGGAAATGACGCTGTCAATCGCACTGCCGGGCGGGGAGTGGCTGAATGTCCGAACGATGTTTCAGCGCCCCGGTCCGCAGCTTTCACCCCAGGCTTTGTTGCCGGTCTTTCTCATGATCTTGTCGCTGGGTCTGATCACGACGTGGACGGTGGGCCGCGTCGTCCGCCCGATCCGCGCCTTAGCAGAGAGTGCTGATCGGCTGGGGCGTGGTCTGACAACAAATCCACTGGATGAGGCTGGCCCAAGCGAAATTCGTGCGACGATGAGGGCGTTCAACCGGATGCAGGACCGCGTGACCCGGCATTCGAGTGAGCGCGCGCAAATGCTGGCAGCCCTGAGCCATGACTTGCGCTCGCCGCTCACGGCCATGCGCTTGCGCATTGCGCTCTTGGATGAAACCGAGGACAGCCTGCGTTTGGGAGCACTGGTCGACGACATGCAAACGATGGTCGAAGGAACGCTCGACTATGCGCGCGGGGTCGCGCAGGCTGAGCCCCTTGTCGCGATCGACCTTGCAAAGCTCCTTGCGGATCTGGTCAGTGACGTCGGCCCTGGCAAGGCGGTTCTGTCGGCTCAAGGCCCGATCCTTGCAACGGTTCGTGCCAACAGTATCACCCGCGCGCTTCGCAATCTGATCGACAACGCGGTGTCCTATGGGTCACAGGCACGCGTCACGCTGCGGGCCGAACCCGATGCCCTTGTCATCGACATCGCGGATGCGGGTCCGGGTCTGCCCGAGGATCAGTTGGAAACCGTGTTCGAACCATTCACGCGCGCAGAAACCTCGCGAAACCGCGAAACCGGGGGATCGGGGCTGGGCCTTGCGATCACCCGCGCCATTATCCAAGCGCATGACGGGACCGTCACATTGAGCAATGGAGTCGATGGCGGGCTGGTCGCCAAGGTCCGGCTACCTCGTGACGATATGTCAGGGTCGGCATGATCTATCGACGTCAACACGGTGGCTCACGAACGCGTCAGACCCGTCACGGGCGCGCCGATTCTGCATTGCAGGGAAAAATTTCGTCCGTTAGGTTCAGACAATGAATATGCGTGTGATACATCTTTTTGCGATTGTTTTGATTGCCTTTGCCTTGATTGGCTCAGGCGCAAACGCTGTCACGATGTCGCACGGCATGCCGTCGGTCGCGCAGTCAGATCACATGTCCGGTGACGACGTTACGCTGGTGCAACAACACTGTGCCGAGACCGGCACCTCGTCGCAGCCAATGTCTGATCACCATGACAGCGGGAGTTCTTGCTGTCAGGCCATGTGTGCAGCAGTCGTTCTGTTGCCGGTTTTTGCTGACCACGCAAACGCGCTTTCATTGTCACGCGCTCCTCGCGCTGACCTTCAAGATCTGCACCTGCCATCGCATGATGACGGGTCACTGCGTCGACCACCCAAAGCCTGATCTGTCTCGTCGCGCGGACTAGCTGATGCTGGTCCGTATCGGTTTGATACGATTCAGGACATTCCATGAAAATTCACCTACTGGCGGCATTGCCGCTGGCGCTGGCTGCCTGTGCAGCACCAGCCGCACTGCCTGATGGCGCTGCGCTGACCACAGCCGCCGATCCCGCTATCTCGCGTAGTGCGGCCACGATGCCCGCGCTTTTGACCAACTTCACGCCGCGTCCGGTTGTCAGACCCGGCGATTGGCAACGGCTGAACGACCTTCAGGCACCGGGCGGGGCGCAGAGCCGATGATGCGCCCGATTGTGATGAGTTTGAGCGCGGCACTGACTTTGTCTGCCTGCGCCAATCCAGACCTGACCGCGGCGTTGTCCGCCCGTGAACCCGGCTTTGAAGAGGTAAGAAGTGTCACCGAGACAGTCATGCGCCAAGACACCGTTTGGCTGCAGGATGCCGATCAGATCCGCCAGACTGCCGAACGCGTTCATGGAATGGTGCATGAACGCACCATTACGGCAGACCAAGCGGTGCAAGTTGCGCTTCTGAACAATCGGGGCCTGCAAGCGTCTTACGCCGAACTGGGCATGACCTCGGCCGAGATCTGGCAGTCCACATTGCAGCCAAACCCGGTGGTCTCGCTCGGCGTTCTAGGCATCGGGGCTGAGGGCGTCGGGGCGTGGCGCGCAATTGAAGGGATTATCGCCAACAACATCTTGTCGCTGGCCACTTCCGGGCGTCGCGACCGGGTTGCAGACGTTCGGTTTCGCCAAGCGCAATTGCGCGCCGCTGAAGCGACCTTGGCTGTCGGTCTTGAAGCGCGCACGGCCTGGATTGACGCCGTCGCCGCGTTTGAGACCGCCGGGCTGTTGCGCGATGCAGAATCCACCGCCGATGCTGCGTCAGAGTTGGCAGCGCGGCTGGGCGAAACTGGGTTCTTGAACCGGTCGGATCAGGCCCGCGAACAAGCCTTGCACGCAGAGTTGGCGGGGCAGCGCGCCCGGGCGCGGTTGGACGCACAACTGGCCAAGGAACGGCTGACACGTGCCCTGGGACTTTGGGGCACCGAGGTCGATTACTTTGTGCCCAACGCCTTGCCCGCCTTGCCACGCGCACCCAGCGCGCAGCGCGGTGTTGAAGCCGAAGCTTTGGCGGGCCGGGTCGATCTGGCGATTGCGCGGCTTGAACTGGAAGCTGTCGCACGCGAACACAATCTGACCCAAGCCACCCGGATCGTCAGCGATCTGGAGATCATCGCCGGGTTCGAAACCGAACGCGAAAATGCCGGAGGTGTGATTGAGACTTCCACCACCCCGCAGCTTGAAATCGAGTTCGCCATTCCGATCTTTGACAGCGGCGAAGCAAGGATGCGGCGTGCCGAGACCGCCTATCTGCGTGCCGCGCATCAACTGGCGGAACGGGCGGTCACGGTGCGCTCAGAAGCACGCGCAGCCCATGCCGAATACGTCGGCGCACACCGTATCGCGACCCACTACCGCGATACCTTGCTGCCGCTGCGCCGCACGATCGAGGCCGAGGCTCTGCTCAGTTACAACGGCATGATCACTACAACCTTTGAGCTACTCGCCGACACGCGTGAGGCGCTGAACGCAGGCTTGATGGAATCCGGTGCGCGCGCCGATTTCTGGCGCGCCGAAGCGGCCATGATGGGTGCGATTTACGGCGGCGGCGATGCTGCGGGCGGCGGCGGAGGTGGCGCATCTGCCGCCATCGCCGGTGCCAGCCCTGGTCATTGATAGAAAGAGAACCCCATGTATAGACGTCAAATTCTGGGTGCCGGTGCCTCGCTTATCGCGACAGGGGCCTGGGCGCAAACTTCCAACCAACAGATCCCCGAGGCCCCGGTGGCCGTCAGCAGCCATACGCAAGTGCCACCGAGCCCCAACCAGGGCCGTGATTATAACCCCGTGGTCACGCTGAACGGCTGGTCCCTGCCATTTCGCATGAAGGACAATGTCAAAGAGTTCCACTTGATCGCCGAACCCGTCGAGCGCGAACTCTCAGAGGACACCGTTGCCCGGCTGTGGGGATATAACGGCTCTTCGACTGGCCCCACGATTGAGGCCGTCGAGGGCGACCGGGTGCGCATTTTTGTCACCAACCGGCTGCCTGAGCACACCTCGGTGCATTGGCACGGGTTGATCCTGCCGTCGGGTATGGACGGGGTTGGCGGGTTATCACACCCCGGTATCCCGCCCGGCAAAACCTTTGTCTACGAGTTCGACCTGACCAAGTCCGGCACCTTCATGTATCACCCACACGCCGACGAGATGGTGCAAATGGCGATGGGCATGATGGGGCTGTTCATCGTGCATCCGCGCGATCCGGCCTTCATGCCGGTGGACCGCGATTTTGCGTTCCTGCTCAATGCGTTCGACCTCAACCCCGGTGCCAGTGTGCCGCGCATCATGACGATGACAGACTTCAATCTGTGGTGCTGGAACAGTCGCATGTTCCCCGACATCGACCCGCTGGTGGTGCGCCAGGGCGACAGGGTGCGCGTCCGCGTCGGCAACCTGACGATGACCAACCACCCGATCCACATGCATGGCTATGACTTTGAGGTCACCGGCACCGATGGCGGTTGGGTTCCGCCCGGAGCGCGCTGGCCCGAGGTGTCGATCGACATCCCGGTCGGTGCGATGCGTGCGTATGAGTTCGACGCCATCCACCCCGGCGACTGGGCGATCCATTGCCACAAGTCGCACCACACGATGAACGCGATGGGGCACGACATTCCAACGCTGATCGGAGCGGATCAATCGCGCGCCACCAGCCTCATTCGCCGCCATCAACGCAGCTTCATGCCGATGGGCTCTGATGGCATGGCCGAGATGGGCGAGATGGAGATGCCCCTGCCCGCCAACACAACGCCGATGATGACCGGGTGGGGACCGCATGGCCCGATTGAGATGGGCGGCATGTTCTCGGTGGTCAAAGTGCGCCCGGACATTGCGCCCGACGATTACGCAGATCCCGGTTGGTATGAAAACCCACCCGGCACCGAGGCCGCCGAATGGACTGGCGATATGCCAGACGTCACCCGCAACACCGACGCAAGAACCACCCTCACCCCGCGCCCGACACGCGCGACCAATCTCTGACGTCAACAAAGGAAAACCCATGACACAGAAAATCACCACAGCCATCTGCGCCCTGCTGCTCTCGGCAAGCACGGCGTTCGCCTCGGGTACGCACTCAGATTCCCATGACAATGACATGGAAATCGGCCGTCCCGGTCAGGCCGCCGATGTCACGCGCACCGTCGAGATTTCGATGGTCGAGCCTGAGGCCGGTGGCATGGCCTATGACCCCAGTGAGCTAACCTTTGCACGCGGCGAAACCGTGCGCTTTGTCGTCACCAATACCGGCTATTTGGACCATGAAATCGTGTTCGACACCGCCGAGGAAATCTTGGACCACGCCGATCTGATGATGAACCAGCCCGAAATGCGCCACGCCGATCCGAACGCCCTAACCCTCGCGCCCGGCGAATCCGGCGAGCTGATCTGGACCTTCAGCCAAGCAGGCACGTTTCAATACGCCTGCCTGATCCCTGGCCACATGGACGCAGGCATGCACGGCCCACTGACCGTCAACTGAACCTTGGAGAAAGACACATGAAACGGACCAAAACCCTGACCCTCGCCGTCGCTTTTGCAGCATTCGCAATGCCCAGCTTTGCCGAGACCTTTGTAAATGGCGTAATCGAGGCCATCGACACCGACCGCGGGCGCCTAACCATCGCTCATGATCCCCTGGTGGACCTTGATATGGAGGCCATGACCATGGTGTTCCGCCTTGCTGAACCGACGATGATTGACGGCCTGACTGTTGGCCAAGCCATCCAGTTTGTCCCCGGCCGCGTCAACGGTCGTCTGACTGTTGTGCAATTGCGCAACGAGTAATTTACAGAACAACGACCACCGCCAGTTGTGAATGCGCAACTGGCGGTGCCAAGGTGCCTGCATCGTTTTGGCCCAAAAACATAGCTTCCCTTTGATTATGAACAAACAAAACGGACTCATATGCCGCATACTAGTCTCGGCGGCCTAAGTGCTTGCTCTCGCTTGCCAGAACCGAGGCAAAGCGCGCAAGAATGCTCTAGGAAAGATCAAAATGAACCGACGCCAATTCCTGACTTCATCTGCTTCAATCCTGGCCGGGGCTGGGATCCTGCCTCTGGCATCCGCTCGCAATGCCTTTGCGCAAACCGGCACGCCAGCGCAGCGGCTCGCAATGCCACCGATACTCGACACGCGCGCGACGGGTCGGCTGGCGTTGCAAGCACAGCCCGGCCGGACCAGTTTTGGCGACGGTCCTGCGGTGGTCACCGCAGGCTTCAATCAGTCCTATCTTGGACCAACCATTGTGATGCAAAATGGCGAACTGGCCACCGAAGTGACCAATGCCCTCGCAGAACCCGTCAGCACTCATTGGCACGGCTTGCTCGCGCCCGGCTCACATGACGGCGGCCCGCACCAGCCCATTGACCCAGGCGCGACGTGGCGGCCCCCTCTGAACATCGCACAAGACCCAGCAACACTCTGGTATCACTCGCATATCCATGAGCGGACAGCCGAGCAGGTGTATTTCGGGCTGGCCGGGGTGATCCACGTGACTGACGGGCAAGACGATGCGCGCGGCCTGCCGTCAGGCTACGGTGTGGATGATCTGACGCTGGTTCTACAAGATCGCCGCTTCGACCGCGCTGGGCGCATGGTCTATGAACCGTCGATGATGGACGTGATGCACGGCTTTCTTGGCAACCGGATGCAGATCAATGGTCAGTCGGGGGCAACAGCAGTCGTGCCGGAGGGGATCGTCCGGCTTCGACTGCTGAACGGGTCAAACGCGCGCATCTACACGCTGTTCTTCGATGATACACGCCCAATGCATTTGGTGGCAACGGATGCTGGCTTCTTGCCCGCGCCAATAGCAATTGAGACCCTGCGGCTTGCGCCCGGCGAGCGGGCAGAGATCCTGGTCGATTTCTCGGCTGGCCCGGCGCCCGTGTTGATGAGCGATCCGGGGCAAGCGTATGGCGTCCTGCAATTCGCCACAGATGGCACCCTGCCCTCGCGCATCACACGCCTGCCCGAACGCCTGGACGGAATTCTAGAAGACCTTATCGGAGCCGAAGTCACAACACGACAAGTCTCGCTCGACATGGGCATGGGCGGCATGATGATGGGCGGCGGATTTGCCATCAACGGGAGCCCCTACGACATGCGCCGGATCGATTTTGAGGTCGCCCTCGGATCGGTTGAACGCTGGCACATCCGCAGTTCCATGGTCGCGCACCCGTTCCATGTCCATGGTGTCCGCTTCCGAGTGGTCACCGAGAACGGCGGCCCCCCGCTCCCTGAGAACACCGGCTGGAAAGATACTTTGTTGGTTCCAGGCGAGGCGGAGATCCTCGCCCGCTTTGACCAACCGGCCAGCGCCGAGACGCCATTCATGTTTCACTGCCATATCCTGGAACATGAAGACGCCGGTATGATGGGGCAATTCACTGTAACCTAGATGCAAAGCAATAAGCGGGCATCGCGGTCACTGGGTCTGGGCAACTTCGGGTCACGCTTTTTTGTACGTGGCTGCATATCGCTGCCCGCTTATGCGCGCTGGTGCGGTTTTTATGCGTCAGTGTTGATGTGGCGTTGATGCAAAACGCATTAGCCTATACACAAGCGAAACGCTCTGGTTTTAAGTCTTTGATTTATTGCGAAATTTTGGTTGCGGGGGTAGGATTTGAACCTACGACCTTCAGGTTATGAGCCTGACGAGCTACCGGGCTGCTCCACCCC
>NZ_REEZ01000016.1 GCF_003990445.1 Pararhodobacter zhoushanensis
GACGGTTGCATGGGGGGGGGGGCGAGTTGGGGTGAACCCCGACCTACGGGGCGTGTAGGTCGGGGTTCACCCCGACAGTGCAGACCCTGATATAAGCAGATCGTAAGGCCCTATTCAATCTGCGCATAAGCGGCGCTGACACCCGCGTGCTAGGCTGCGCGCATCAAGGGAGGAACCCATCATGACCGCCAAGACCCTGTCCGACCGCATCCGCGAGAGCGGCACCGCCGCGAAAATGCTGCAAAACGCGGCGACCGGCCCGTATCAATTCCCCATCCCGCCCGCCTATACCAACTGGATGGAAGAAGCGCGCGCCTGGCGCAACAGCGCGGTGTTGCTGAACCAGTCGTACCACATGACTGACCTCTATCTGCGCGGGCCGGACGTCAAGAAGCTGCTGGAACGCGTCGGCATCAACAGCTTCGCCAACTGGGGCCGCAACAAGGCCAAGCAACTCGTTTGCGTGAACGAGGACGGTTTTGTCATCGGTGACGTGATCTGTCTGGGGCTGGAAGACGATGAATCCTTGCTGATCGGCCGCCCGCCGGTGTGCAACTGGGTGGCGTATCAGGCCGAGATTTCGAGGCTGGATGTCACCACCGAGTTCGACATCCGCAGCCTCGAGAACCCCGACCAGCCGCGCAAACTCTACCGCTATGAGGTGCAGGGCCCCAGGGCGCTGGAGATCCTCAACGAGGTGAACGAGGGCGGTCCGCTGACCACCAAGTTCTTCAACATGGGCGAGATCACCATCGCGGGCTGCAAGGCGCGGACGCTCAGCCACGGTATGGGCGGCGCGCAAGGGCTTGAAATCTGGGGGCCTTACGCCGAGCACGAGAAAGTCTATGACCGCCTGATGGAAGTCGGCGCGAAATACGGCATGCTGCGTGCTGGTGCGCGGGCCTATTCGACCGCGGCGATGGAATCCGGCTGGATTCCCTCACCGCTGCCCGCGATTTATTCGGGCGACGCGATGCAGGCCTACCGCGACTGGCTGCCCGCCACCGGGTTCGAGGCGACCACCGCCGCCGGCGGCTCGTTCGAGCCCGAGGATGTCAGCGACTACTACCTGACGCCGTGGGATCTGGCCTATCACCGCGTGATCAAGTTCGACCACGATTTCATCGGTCGCGCCGCGCTGGAGAAAATGGTGGATGGCCCGCACCGGGTGAAGGTCACGCTGGTCTGGGACAAGGAAGACGTGCTCAAGATCTTTGGTGGTCTGATGGAGGCCTTCCCCGGCCCCAAATTGATGGAAATGCCCACCGGCAACTATGCCGCGCATCCCTATGATCAGGTGCTGCTGGATGGTGAATTGGTCGGCCTGTCGACCTACCCGACCTATTCCGCGAACGAGCGGGCGTGGATCTCGCTGGCGATGGTGCGCGCCGATCTGGCCGAGCAGGGCACCAAGCTGTCGATCCTGTGGGGTGAGGCGAATGGCGGCTCGGGTAAGCCGCACGTTGAAGAACACACCCAGATGGAAGTGGGCGCCGAGGTTCACCCCTGGCCGATCCATGACGCATCCCGTCTCACCTATCGCAAGCAGGACTGAGACGGTCGGGGGGCGCCTTCGGGCGCCCCTCAGCGTTGCGCGACCTGACCCAGCGGCTTGTGGCGCAGGGCCAGAAAGCGGCTCTCGTAGAAACGGAAGCTGATCTCGGCCATCAGCCACGCCAGTCCCCAGTAAAGCGGGATATAGAGGATCAGCACGTCCTCGGGCGCGCCCGCCACCCGGCGCACCGCGACCCCGGCAATGTGGTCAGCGCTCAGGTGCAACAGGTAGATGCCATAGCTCACCACCCCGATCCGCACGACCGGGCGCAAGGTGAGCAGGGGCATCAGCGGCCCATCCTCGCGCATCACCAGCGACCCCAGCCATGCGGTCATGGTCACATGGACGATGAGCAGCGGCCAGCCCAGCAGCGTGACCGGCAACAGCGCCAGCTCGGCCAGCAGCAGCAGCGCCAGCACAAGCGACGTCCAGCGCCCGCCAAGCAAAGCCCAGAGCCGCGCGAACCCGCGCCGGCCATGGATCACCAGCGCCAGACCCGAGCCCAGCAGGATCGCGGTATAGGGCACCGCCGTCAGCTCAACCGCCAGCGGTCCGGGCCGCCACGCCCCTGCGCCCAGCCCGGCCATGATCGCCAATGTGTAAAGCCCGGCGAACCCCACAACGATGCACTTCAGCGTTCGGCGCGTCAGCAAAACCAGCAGCAGCGGCCAAAGCAGGTAGTATTGCTCTTCGACCGACAGCGACCATGTGGGGCCAAGCAGCGGGATGTGGTCCGTCAGGAAATTGGCAAGAAACACATAATAGTACGGCCATGCAGCGCTTGCACCCGGCTCTTGCTTGACCAGCACGTAATAGGCCCCGATGGTGGTGATCACCAACAGATAGAGCGGCAGAATCCGCAGCGCGCGCCGCCAGTAGAAACCGTGCAGCGAGATCCGGCCCTCGCGCACCTGTTCGCGCAGCAACAGCGTGGTGATCAGATAGCCCGAGATCACAAAGAACAGATCCACCCCCAGAAACCCACGCGTGAACAGGCGCGATACCTCGCCCAGACGGTCGGAAAGGGGGCTGTGCAGCACCAGAACGCCAAGGATCGCCAGAAACCGCAACCCATCCAGCGCCCCGAACCGATTGCGCGCCCGGTAAGCAGCATGGGCGGAGGCGGCAGTCAAAGGCTCGGTCTGCATTGCGGTCGATCCGGTTTGTCGGGGGAGAGGAGGGGCGGCGGCGGCCAAACCCTTTCTTTGCATAGCGTTTGCGTTTTTGTCGCGCAACGCCGCTGCCGTAGTGCCGCGCCGCGGGTGGCCCGCATGCAACGTCAGATGCGCCGCGACCCTTTCCGGCGGTGGGGTTGACGGCTTGCCCCATGGTGACCGTTCAGCCCGCAAACTCGCCCTGCGGTGGCAGCGATACTGTGAGGGTCGGCTTTCCCGGGTTTGCGGGCGTTCTGGCCCGTGTCGCGGCGAATCACATGGTTTTCCAATATTGCGGACAATTTGTCCAAACAGCCTGCAAACACCCGATCCTGGAAACGTCGCGCTGCCCCCGGACCGCGCGTGTTGCCTTGGAGGCGGGCACGTCGCAGTGGTTCTATATGCCGGACAATCCCGCCCTGTCGCGACCACAAAAAGGCGCTTCGCTGACGATTCAGGGGCAAAAAAGGCCAATAACCGGCCAAAATGCGGCCAAAATGGGGCGAAAATTGTTTCTGAAATCGAAACGCTCGTCTTCGTGCTGCCGCCTGACCCGGCAATGGCAGACCGCGCAAAAGCACGTCAGCCCTTGATTTCTTTTTGTTAATTATCGGCAACTGATATACTGAGATACGGCCCAGTGTGGGTAGTCAGGCCATTGGGGTGGTCTGGCGGGATGCTGCCAAAAGTATCCGGGGTGTTTGAGAGATTGTTTCCCGACCGTGGTCGCACGATGACTCATGCCATGGACAATTTCTCACAAGACCGGCGCCGCTGTCGCCGGATGGGTGTGCCGGATGCCGCTGAGGTCCGGTGTGAGTAATTGAGATTTTGTCCGCGCGCGGACAGCAGGAGAAGACAATGCCGCCGATTAACAATCCGCAGAACCCGACCCCCCAGGCCGCTGGGGTTGTCGATGGAACCGACGCTGGCGAGGTGATCCGCTCGGGCTATGTTGACGGCGAAGGCGATGCCTTCGACGAAAACGGCTCGGTGATCGACGCTGGCGGTGGCAATGACACCGTCTACGGCAGCTATTCCCCTGACACCATCGACGGCGGCGCCGGCGATGACTGGGTGTTTGGCGGCGACGACAATGACAGCCTGTCGGGTGGCCTGGGCAATGACACGCTCTGGGGTAACGAGGGCAACGATACGCTTTTGGGCAACGACGGCGACGACAAGCTGATCGGCGGTGGCGGCGATGACCTGATCATCGGCGGCGCGGGCAATGATCTGCTGATCGGTGACAACAACCCCGGCGATGCCGGTGGCCGTGAACCGACCGACCCGGCCGAGCCGACCTATGGCAATGACACGCTGGTGACCGACACCGGCGATGACACGGCGCATGGCGGCTCTGGCGACGACGTTTTCCAGGTCTTTGATGATTTCGGCAACCACGTGATCGTCGGCGGTGAAACCGGCGAAACCGCACTGGGTGACAAGCTCGATCTGACGCAGGTGACCGAAGGCGTGAACGTCGTTTATTCGGGCGATGAAGAAGGCACGATCGACCGCACCGGCGCGCAGATCAACTTCTCGGAGATCGAGCGCAACTTTCTGGGTACGGGCGATGACAACGTCGAAGTGATCACGTCGACCACCGGCTATGTCCATGGCGGGTCGGGCTTTGATACGCTGGTCCTGCCGGACCCCGCGCCGGGCGATCCCGCGCCGGTGGTGACGGTGACCAGCGAGATCGACAATGGCGACGGCACCACGTCCAAGACCGGCTATGTCGATTTCCCCGACGGCTCTCGCATGGATTTCGAGAGCTTCGAAGAGATCATCTGCTTCACGCCCGACACGCTGATCGACACCACCCGGGGCCGCGTCGCGGTCGAGGACCTGGTGATCGGCGACAAGGTGCTGACCCGCGACCATGGCTATCAGGAACTCACCTGGACGGGCCGCCGCGATCTGACCGAAGCCGAGCTGGCATCCTGCCCGGGCGCCGCGCCGATCCGCATCAAGGCCGGCGCGCTGGGCCGCGATCTGCCCGAGCGTGACCTCACCGTCTCGCCGCGCCACCGGATGCTGGTGACCGGCGCCCGCGCCGAGCTGATGTTCGGCGAGCGCGAAGTGCTGATCGCCGCCGCTGACCTCATGGGTCTTCCGGGGGTCGAACAGGTCAGCGAGGGCGCGGTCAGCTACATCCACGTGATGTGCGAGGCGCACCAGATCATCCGCGCCGAGGGCAGCTGGACCGAAAGCTTCCAGCCCGCCGAAGCGGTGATCAACGCTCTGGAAACCGAAACCCGCGCCGAGCTGCTGGGACTGTTCCCGGAACTGGCGACGCAAGCAGGCCGCGACAGCTTCACGGCTGCGCGCCCGGTGCTGACCGGCGCCGAAGCGAAAACACTCTTCGCGGCCTGAGACGGCGGCGATCGAGACGAGAAAGGGCTGCCCGCGCGGGCAGCCCTTTTGCGTGGTGGCCTTTTGCGTGACAGCCTTTTGCGTGACGGGCCCGCTTCGAGCAACCGGGCAGGCGGGTGCGGCGCTCGGGGGGCGCTGCCCCCCACCGGGCCGTTCCGGCCCGCCCCCCGGGATATTTCAGGCATAAAGTTGGTTAACAGAACCCTAACGCCCAACTTTATGCTGCAAATATCCTCGGGGGGTGAATTCGCGACAAGCGAAGAGGGGGGCTGAAAGCCCCCCTTTCCCTGTTGTCCAGAGGCGAGACCTCAGATGGTGGGAAGAGCGTAGTCCTTGAACTGTTCGCGCAGTTTGTTTTTCTGCATCTTGCCCGTTGCGCCCAGCGGGATTGCGTCGACGAACACGACGTCATCGGGCAGCCACCATTTGGCGATCTTGCCGTCGAAGAAGCCGAGGACGTCTTCTTTCGTTATCTCGACGCCCGGTTTGGCCATGACGACCAACAAGGGCCGTTCATCCCATTTCGGGTGGTGCGCCGAGATGCAGGCGGCCATGGCGACGCCGGGGTGGCCCATGGCGATGTTCTCCAGATCGATCGAACTGATCCACTCGCCGCCCGATTTGATCACATCCTTGGTGCGGTCGGTGATCTGCATGAAGCCGTTGGCGTCGATCGCTGAAACATCCCCGGTCGGGAACCAGCCCAGACCCGCCGCATCAAAGCGCAGGGTGTCTTCGCCGTGGCGGTTGAAGTAGCTCTCGACGATCCACGGACCCCGCACCAGCAACTCGCCCGAGGTTTTGCCGTCCCACGGCAGTTCGTTGCCATCTTCGTCGACGATCTTCATGTCGACGCCAAAAATCGCCCGACCTTGTTTGGACAGCGTCGCAAAGCGCTCATCCGCGGTCATGGTTTCAGCACCGGCTTTCAGCGTGCAGACCGTGCCCAGCGGCGACATTTCCGTCATGCCCCAGGCGTGCAGCACCTGAACGTTGTATTTCTCGTCGAAGGCGCGCAGCATTGCCGGGGGGCAGGCCGAGCCGCCGATCACGGTACGGCGCATGGTGCTGAAGGTCAGATTATTGGCTTCGGTATGCCCCAGCAGCCCCTGCCAGACGGTCGGCACACCGGCCGAAACGGTGACGCCCTCATCCTCGAACAACTCATACAGCGACTTGCCGTCCATGGCTGCGCCCGGGAAGACCATCTTGGCCCCGGTCAGCGCTGCCGCATAGGGCAGGCCCCAGGCGTTGACGTGGAACATCGGCACCACCGGCAGGATCGCGTCGCGCGCGCTCAGGTTCAGGGCGTCGGGCATGACCGAGCCAAAGGCATGCAGCACGGTCGAGCGGTGGGAGTAGAGCACACCCTTGGGGTTGCCCGTGGTGCCCGAGGTGTAGCACAGCGACGAGGCCAGATCTTCGTCGATCTGCGGCCAGTCGTAGGCGTCCGACGCCGCCTCGACCAGATCCTCATAGCAGAGCAGATTGGGGATCTTTGTGTCTGCGGGCATATGCGCGCGGTCCGACATCAGCACGAAATTCTTGACGGTGGCGTAGCGCGCGGCGGTCGCTTCGATCAGCGGCAGGAAGGTGATGTCGAAGAAGATCACCTGATCCCCGGCGTTGTCGGCGATCCAGATCAGCTGGTCGGGGTGCAGGCGCGGGTTCAGCGTGTGCAGGATCATGCCCGCGCCCGAGGCCGCGTAATACAGTTCCATATGCCGGTCGGTGTTCCAGGCCAGTGTCGCGACGCGCTGCGAGGCCGCTATACCCATGCCTTCGAGCACATTCGCCAGTTTGCGTGACCGCTGCGCGATCTTGCGCCACGAGCTGCGATGGATGTCGCCCTCAGGCCGGCGCGTCACGATCTCGCGGTCGCCGTGGTGTCGTTCCGCGTGCACCAGCAGGCTGGAAATCAACAGCGGCTGGTTCATCATCTGGCCAAGCATAGTCGGTTCTCCCCTTTTGCCCTATGGGTATCCGAATGACCGGGGTGGTCAAGCATCACGACGCTGCGTCGGATAAGCCTTTGACCTAGCGGAACCCTTATAACGGGCGCTGTGGTCTCGGCGGTGCTTGCGCTCGGCGTGACGCAGGCTGCGATCCGTTTGACGCAACAGCGACAACACCCCCGAAACGCCCCGGATCGAGACGTGCCGCGCCGCCAGATCGTCGTGGTCAGTCCCCGGTCTTTCCGACAGCGTCCGAGCGCTGTGGCAGGCGTATTTCCAGTGTCAGCCCCGGGTTTCTCTGCGGCACAATCCGGGCTTCGCCACCATGGGCGCGGGCGATGGCGCGCACGATCGGCAGGCCGAGGCCCGAGCCGCCGGAACTGCGCGCGCGGGAGTCGTCGGCGCGCCAGAACCGATCAAACGCGCGCGCCTCACTTTCGGCAATCAGACCCGGTCCGGTGTCTGAACAGCGAAAGACGACCGCGTCGCGGTCGGTGCGGGTCTCGACATGCACGCGGCTTTGCGGCGCATAGCGCAGGCAGTTTTCCAGCACCGCGACGCAGGCCTGTCGGAGCCGCGTCTCGTCGGCCAGCGTCTCTGCCCGGCCCAATGCGCGGGTTAGGGTGATTCCTGCCGCCGTCAGTTCGGACTCGAGTCCGGTTACCGCAGCGCCGACCGCATCGGCCAGATCGACCGGGCTGCAGATCAGGTCAAGCTGCCCGGCATTGCTCAACGCCAGCGTCCGCAGGTCTTCCACGATGACGGACAGATGATCAACATGCGTGATCAGTCTGTCGTAGAGCTGCGGCGTGGGCGAGAACACCCCATCCGACAGACCCTGCAAGCGACCGCGCAGGATGGTCAGGGGCGTGCGCAGTTCATGGGCAATCGCGGAATTGGAGTAGGCAAGCTCGGCCTCGGCACGTTCCAGACGCTCGGCCATGGCGTTGAAGTCCACCATCAGATCCGCGGCTTCGCGAAAGCTGCCGACGGGCAGGGCGGCGCGGGCCGAGAAATCGCCGGTGGCGATCCGTTGCGCGGCGCCTGCTACCGATCTCAGCGGCTCAACGATGCGCCGTGCAAGCCGCCAGCCGATCGCCGATGCGGTCAGCAGGCCAAAGGCCAGAAGCACCAGCACCATGACAGTGTCCGCCGTCCGCCAGCCGGCAAAGTCGTCGGGGTCAGGGTAAAGCCATTCATAAATAAACAGAAAATAGGCCATCAGGCCCAGATAGACCACCAATGCCGCGATCAGCGTCAGCGCGATCATCGTCCGGGTGATGCGCGCATTAAGATTAACGGACATCGGGCACCTCCAGACGGTAGCCGATCTCGCGCACACCCTCGAGCAGGCGATCCGCCCCCGCCGCCGCAAGTTTGCGGCGCAGGTTGCTGACGTGGCTGTCAACGGTGCGATCCAGCGCCGGGCTGTCGGGAAGGCAGGCATCAACCAGATCGCCGCGGCTGAACGCCCGGCCTGGCGCGCGCGCCATATGGGCAAGGATGCGGTATTCGGTGGGGGTCAGATCCAGCATCACAGCCCGGTCGGCCCCGTCGACCCTGGCGCGGTAAGCGTCAGGATCGACGGTCAGTGGCCCGACGCGCAACACATGGGTTGGCGTCTGACCCCGTGTGCGGCGCAACACGGCGCGTGCGCGGGCGACGACCTCAAGCGGATTGAAGGGTTTGACGACATAGTCATCCGCCCCGATGCGCAGCGCCTGCAATTTGTCGAGGTCTTCTGCCAGAGCGGTGACCATGATGACCGGCGTCTCGCCGCGCCGCCGGATGGCCGCCAGCACTTCGTACCCGTCCTGTCCCGGCAGCTTGATGTCCAGAACCACCAGATCGGGGCGCAGGCGCTGGTGATGCGACAGGCCGGTCGTGCCATCCCGCGCGCAGATCACGCGAAAGCCTTCGCGGGCGAAATAGGTTTCGAGGATGTCGGCGATCTCGGGTTCATCCTCGACGATCAGGATCAGGGCGTCGGTCATGGATCGGCCTTTCCGGTCACGCCGCCCGATGGCTTTTGCGTCAGACGGCTGACCATAACATAAAGCACGGGCACGAAGAAAACCGCCAGAACCGTTGCCGAAACCATGCCGCCAAAGACCCCGGTGCCGATGGCATTCTGGATCTCGGACCCCGCACCCCGGGCCAGCATCAGCGGCACAACGCCCAAGATAAAGGCCAGCGAGGTCATGATGATCGGGCGGAGCCGCAACCGCGCTGCCTGCAAGGTTGCCCGATGCACGCCCATCCCCTGATTGCGCAGGTGGCGGGCGTATTCGACCATCAGGATCGCATTCTTGGCCGAGAGCCCGATGATGGTAATCAGACCCACCTTGAAGAAGACGTCATTATCCATCCCGCGCATCAGCACCGCACTAACCGCGCCCAGCACCCCCAACGGCACCACCAGCATCACCGAGAAGGGCAACGACCAGCTTTCGTAAAGCGCCGCCAGCACCAGAAACACCACCAGCATCGACGCGGCGAGCAACAGGGGGGCCTGAGTGGCCGATTGCCGCTCTTGCAGGGATTGGCCGGTCCATTCCAGCGCAAAGCCCTGCGGCAGTTCGCTTGCCAGCCGCTCCATCTCGGCCATGGCCGCGCCGCTCGACACGCCCGACGCCGCCGCGCCAGAGATGCGCGCGGCGCGGTAGCCGTTATAGCGGTCCGTTTGCAGCGCCGCGCTTTCCCAGACCGGCGTGACCACTTCGGACAGCGGCACCATGCCGCCGTCAAGATTGCGCACCTCAAGCTGCAGCACATCCTCAGCATGCATCCGCGCGTGCGCATCGGCCTGCACAATCACCTGTTGCAGGCGTCCCTGGTTGGGAAACTCGTTCACATAGGCAGAGCCGACGGCGGTTGCGATCGTCTCGCTGATCGTGTCGAAGCCCAACCTGTAGGCCTGCGCCCGCTGCCGATCTATCCGCAACGCGATCCGCATGCCGTCGGGCAGGCCTTCGCTCATCACCTCGTCCAGAAGCGGGCTCGCGGATGCGAGCGCGATCAGCTGATCCTCTGCGGCTTTCAACGCGTCGGGCCCGGCATTGGCGCGGTCCTCAAGCCGCAGGGAGAAGCCCGATGTTGTGCCCAGCGATTCAATCGCCGGAGGCTTCATGATCATGGCGATGCCTTCGGGAATGTCGGCCATCGCCGCCTCGGCAGCCGCGATTTCTTCATCGACCGTGGTGTCGCGCTCGCTCCAGTCTCTCAGGCTGGTGAAGGCCTGCGCCGCATTTGGACCCGAGCCGGAAAAGCCGAACCCAAGGATCACCGTGCTTTCGGTGATGTCGGCGCGGGTCGCCGTGTGGGCCTCATAGGCGGCGATCACGGCGCGGGTGCGCTCGGCGGTGGCACCGGCGGGCAGCTCGAACATCGCCATGAAGTTTCCCTGATCCTCGTCAGGAACAAAGGACGTGGGGAGCCGCATATAGCCGATACCCATTGCTGCGATCAGCGCTGCATACAGCAAAACCATGCGTCCACCGCGTCGCAGGGTCCAGCCGACCCAGCCGGTATAGCGCCGCGTCAGCGCATCGAAGCGGCGGTTGAACGCACCGAAAAAGCCGCGTCTGGGTACGTGCCCGGTCACGGGTTTGAGGATTGTCGCACAAAGCGCAGGCGTCAGCGTCAGCGCAAGAAAGGCCGAGAACAGAATTGAGACCGCCATGGAAAGGCTGAACTGGCGGTAGATCGCACCGACCGATCCGCCTGCCAGCCCCATCGGGATGAAGACGGCGACCAGCACCAGCGTGATGCCGACAATCGCGCCCGAAATCTCGCGCATTGCCTGTTGCGTCGCAGCCTTGGGGGACAGGTTCTGGCGCGTCATGATACGTTCGACATTCTCGACCACGACAATGGCATCATCGACGATAATGCCGATGGCCAGAACCATGCCGAACATTGTCAGCACGTTGATCGAATACCCCGCAACGCTCATCACGGCAAAGGTGCCTAAAAGCGCGATGGGCGCGACGATTGTCGGAATGAGCGTGTAGCGGATCTTTTGCAAGAACAGCAAGATCACCAGAAAAACCAACGCCATCGCCTCGAAAAGTGTCTGGATCACCTTGGTGATCGACACTTTCACGAAAGGCGCGGTGTTGAACGAGATCGAGACTTCCATATCGTCGGGCATGGCAAGGCGCAGCTCGGCGAGGCGGGTCTCGATGGCGGCAGCGGTGCGCACGGCATTGGCGCCCGGTGACATCTGGATCGCGGCGGCGGCGGCGGGCCGGCCGTTGCTGCTGACGCTGAAGGCCATGGTTTGGGCGCCCAGTTCAACCCGGGCGACGTCGGCCAGCACAAGGCGCGAGCCATCGACATTGGCGCGCAGGGGAATTGCCGCAAATTCCTCGGGGGTCAGCAACTGGCCCTGAATTGACAGCGGGGTCGACACGCGGGTGCCCGGCACGGTCGGTTGGTCCCCGACACGACCCGCCGTCGCCTGCACGTTTTCACGGGCGATCGCTTCGGTCACATCGGTCATCGTCAGGCCATGTGCGCCCAGCGCCGCCGGATCAATCCATATCCGCATCGCGCGTTCCGAGCCAAACTGCTGCACGCGCCCGACACCCGGAACGCGTTTGAGCTCTTCGGCGAGGCTGCGGGTCAGGTACTCGCCAAGGCTCAGCTCGTCGGTTGAGCCATCGCGCGATCTCAAGGTCAGGACCATCAAGAAACCCGACTCGGCCGCCTCGACGCCGATGCCCGCGCGACGCACGGCGGCGGGCAGCATGGCCTCGGCGTTTCTCAGGCGGTTCTGGACGTCAACCTGCGCCAGTTCGATGTCCGTGCCGGGGGTGAAGGTCACGGTGATGTTCGCGCCGCCCGTCGAATCCACACTGGATTCGTAATACAGCACGTTCCTGACGCTGGAGAGTTCTTTCTCTATCGGGCGGATCACGCTGTCGCTGACGGTTTGCGCATCGGCACCCGAATAGCTGGTGAAAATGCTGATACTGGGGGGCGCGATATCTGGAAAACGCGCCACCGGCAGTCGCGCAAGCGCGGCGATCCCTGCCAGCGCGATAAAGATCGCGATGACCCAGGCAAAGACCGGGCGGGTGATGAAGAATTGCGACATGGGGGCCGGTCTTTCGCGGTTCTGCGGTCAGGGATTGAGGGCGGCGGGCGGATCGCCTGCGGCAAGGGTCGTCACCGGCACCGCTGTGCCGGGCTCCACGCGGTCCTGTCCGCGGACTGCCACGACATCTCCGGGCCTGAGGCCCGAAGTGACCACGATGCGATTGCCAACGCGGTCACCAAGGCTGACATCGCTGCGCGTCGCCTCGCCCTGCGGTGAGACAAGGACAAGCTGCGCCGCGCCGCCGCCGCTGCGCAGGACGGCCTCTTCGGGCACTAAAAGCGCGTCAGGCAATACCCCGCGCGGCAGATAAGCGCGCACCAGCATACCCGGCAACAAGGCAAGACCCGGGTTCGGGGTCTCGATGCGGACCGAAACATCGCCGGTCCCGGGATCGACGATCAGATCCGACGACCTGACCAGCCCCTCCAGCACCGGACCATCGCGCCGGGCGGTTGTGATCCGAACCGGGCTCAGCCCGGCGTCCGACGCCGCCAGAATGGCATTCAGCGCATCGGCTGGCAGCCGCACATCAACAAAAACGGTCTCAAGATCCTGAACTATGGCCAGTGGCCGTTCGCTTCCCTGCGCGGCAAGCCCGCCGAGATCGGTAACCCCGGCGGCGACATAGCCGTCAATCGGCGAGCGCAGCGTCGTGAAGTCAAGATCGAGCCTCTTGCGCGCCACGGCGGCCCGCGCTTCGGCCAGACTGGCGCGGGCGAGCAGCAGATCATTGCGCGCGCTGTCGTTCCTTTCGATGCTGACCGCATTTCGGGCCAGCAGGGCATCCGAACGCTCCAGCGCGCGCTGGGCAAAGGCCTCAGCCGCCTCGGCCCGTGCCATGGCGGCTTGAGCGGTACCGAGATCGGCATCGAAGGGGGCAGGATCAATACGGAACAGAACATCCCCAGCCGAGACCCGGGTGCCTGCGTCCACCAGTCTTTCCAGAATCACGCCGCCGATCTGCGGGCGGATCTCGACCCGGCGAAAGGCGGCGACACGGCCGGTATACTCAGTCTTAAGCGTGATCCGCTCGGGCTGCACCGTCTCGACACTCAGCAAGACCGGGATGGCAGACCCCATGTCCTGCGCGACCGCCTCTTGCGGGTGTTGGGCAAGGCGGACAAAGACCAACGCCCCCGCCATCAGCCCAATGATCAAAAAGAGTGTGACGCTTCGGCGTGCCATCGTTCTGTCCATCCCTATCGCTGGGCCTGTATCTGGCAGCGCGCTGTGGAAGAACGGCTCAGGTTTCGTGGAGATTTCGTGGAGATCGCTGCCGACCGCCAGCCGTTGCGCAAACTGCGCGCGCCGTGACTGTCTGGGTGGTTCAACCGCCCCCTTGGACCGTGCTCAGGTGCTCAGCCGGTCAAGCACCGCCTCGACATCGTCAAGGAAGTTGCTCCAGAGGCCGTCTTCGTCGATGCCGTTGATGCGCATCAGGAACAGCCCCTCGACGGCAAGAAAGGCGACACGGGCGGCTTGTGCGTCAGCAGACGTGCCGCCGAGCCGGTCGAAGATCGCGCGATACCAGTCGCGCGTTTCGCGCAGGTTGGCGGGGTCTTCCAGATAGCTGACGAGCAATCCCACCATCTTGGCATTCATCGCCTGCTGTGAAGCCCGTGTGGCGGCGATGTAGCGCCGGACGAAGGGCAGGGGGGCGTCGTCTGCCGCACCCTCGAGCAGGGCATCGAACTGGCTGGTCCATCGGTCGATCAGGCCGCGGATCAGATCATCCTTGCTGGCAAAGGAATATTGCACCCCGCCCTTGGATATCCCCGCCGCCTGCGCCAGCGCCCCGATGGTCAGCGCAGCCCCTCCGCCCGTCCTCACGATCTCCTGAGCAACGTCCAGCAAGGTTTCACGGTTGATCGTCGGTTTTCTGCCCATGGGTTGTTATCTCCGCAAATATCATTATTGCAATCCATACGTACGTATTTATATGGGCGCCTGCAACGGCATTCGAGGTGAATCATGCAACAACGTCAACCTGACCCGAAACGCTGGCTGGTTCTGCTTGCGGTCATGCTGGCGTTCTTGCCGGTGGTGCTGGACATGACGATCCTGCACGTGGCGGTTCCCACGCTGACGCAGGCACTGGCGGCGTCCAACACGCAAGTGCTGTGGATCATCGACATCTATCCCTTGCTGATGGCCGGGCTTCTGGTGCCGATGGGCACGCTGGCCGACCGCGTGGGCAACCGGCGCATTCTGCTGACCGGGTTGGCCGTTTTCGGCCTTGCCTCGGCGCTGGCGGCCTTTGCGCCGAATGCGCCGCTGCTGATTGCCGCGCGGATGATGCTGGCGCTGGGCGGTGCGATGATCATGCCCTGTGTGCTGGGCATCATCCGGCGCACCTTCGAGGACGAGACCGAGCGTGGCATCGCCCTTGGCCTCTGGGGCACGGTCGGCGCCGCCGGTGCTGCCGTCGGGCCGTTGATCGGCGGCGCGCTGTTGGGGCATTTCTGGTGGGGCTCGGTCTTTTTGATCAACGTCCCCGTGATGGCGGTCGTCCTGCCCGCCTGCTGGTTTCTGCTGCCCCGGCGCGAGCACATCACCCCCGGCCATTGGGCCATCGGGCAAGCGGTTGTGCTGATCCTCGGCATGATTGCGACGGTCTATGCGATCAAGGCCGGGTTCGGTGCCAAACAACCGCTGGGCGTCGTTGCCGTGGTGCTGACCACGGGTCTGGGGCTGTTGTGGCTGTTTGTCCGCCTGCAGTTGCGCAGCGCTGTGCCGATGCTGAATCTGGCGCTGTTCAAACGTCCGGCAATTCTGGCGGGGATCATTATGGCCATCGTCGCAAGCGGGTCGCTGGCCGGGGTAGAGCTGACCTTGGCACAAGAACTGCAATATGTGCTGGACAAGACGCCGCTTCAGGCAGGGATCTTCATGATCCCGATCATGGCGGCGGCGGCACTGGGCGGTCCGGTCGCCGGTTGGCTGACAGGCCGCTTCGGTCTCAGATCGGTGGCCTGTCTGTCGCTGGCGGTCGCGGCGGGGACGCTTGCGGGCCTTGCGGTCACGGATTTCCACGATCCCGGGGTGATCGTACCCGTGCTGCTGGCGGGCCTTGGCCTTGCGTTGAGCATCGGCCTGACAGCTTCGTCCATCGCGATCATGGGCGCTGCCGATGCCAGTGAAGCCGGGGCTGCGGGCTCTTTGGAGGCAACAGGCTATGAACTGGGCAGCGGTCTGGGCATTACGCTGTTTGGCGTGTTCATATCGGTTGTCTTCCAACACCATCTGGTCCTGCCCGATGGCGCGCCGCAGATCCTGATCGATCAGGCTGCCAGCTCGATTGGCGATCTCTATCTCGTCGCCCGGCAGCTTGATGCCGAGCAGGGTATGGCGCTGATCTCAGCCGGCAAGGCCGCGTTCTCGGCCACCCATGCGGCGCTGTTGACGACCGCTGCGGTCCTCATGGGGCTGCTGACGGTTCTGGTGTATGCCCTGCTGGCAAACACCCGCGTGAGCACGCTGCCCCACCACTGAGCACAGCCCGGCGGCGATCAACCGTCGCCGGGAGATCAGCTTGCCGCGCGCCCATATGGTTGACGACCGCAAGGTGTTTTACCACGGCCCGGACCGCGTGATGGTGATAGGGGCCAATCCGCGTCTGGCAGACGGTCTTGCCCTTGGTGCCGGGCCGGGTGTCCAAGTCCGCGATTGCGGCGCGGACTTCGCCCATGTTTCGGTGCAGGGCCCCAAATCGCGCGCCTTGCTGCAAGAGCTCGCCGGTGACGATCTCTCCAACACGGCGCTGTGCTATCATGATTTCCGCGATGGCGTGGCCATCGCCGGAATTCCGCTACAAATCAGCCGCTTGGGCTTCACCGGCGGGCTTGGGTGCGAGCTTTTCCTGCCGGTGGCCAGGACGCCGGACCTGTGGCGCGCGCTGACCAAGGCGGGCCAGAAACACGGTCTGCGGTCGGTCAGGGGATCGTTTCGCAGAACACGCGGCTATTGAACGTGCAGCCCCGCCGTGGTCATGCGCTGTTCAGCCTGCGCGGTCGGGTTCGCAGCCAGGGTGCCTTGCTTCACGACCGTTACCGCGTATCCACGGTTGCGCGCCGCGAGGGCCGTTTTCAGCACGCAGTAGTTGAAATCCAGCCCGACGATGCGCAGGCTTCCGACCCCCAGCGTTGCCAGCAGCCTGTCCAGATCCCCGGTTTCGAACGCGTCTTGCACACGTTTGACAAGGACGTGCTCAGCAAGCCCGGAGAAAGGCGCTGCCAGTTCGACGCCGGGGCTGCCTTCCACCGCCTGGCCCTTCATTGCCAGCCTTGCGATCACCTTGGTCGACGGGATCGACCATTCCTGACGGAGGGCGATAATCGGCAGTCCGTTCCGTTTAGCTGCGCTGATTTCATCGAGGATGGCGGCCTCGGCGTCCGAAGTTGCGGCCTCGGTATAGGGGCCGTGATCCCAAAAAACCGTTTGCAGGTCGATCAGCAGCAATGCCGCCCCTGTCCGCGCGCCAATCGGCTTTCCGCGACTGATCGCCCCGATGCGCCGGATGCCGAAGCCCAGCCAAAGGGCGGCGGCCAAAACCAGTGCGGCAAGCAGTAAGGCGATGGTCATGGCTGTTCATCCGTTATCTGTTTCAGCTTTACAGTGACCGCCTGAACCACCCGCAACGCGGTGGCGATGTCGTCGTCTGTGAAGTCGGTCGCGATGTGTGTCATCAACGCCATCTCCTTTTGCAGGATGTCGTCGATCAAGGCGCGCCCCTGACCGGTCAGCGCCAGAAGGGGGGATCGCTTGTGTCGGGGGTTGGGCCGCTGCACCGTGAAGCCCGACGCCAGGGTTTCATTCACCATCACCTGCACGTATTGCCGCTGAATTTCGAGCTTTGCGGCAATGTCGGGAACGGGCAGTTCGCCGTCTGAAAGAAGTATTTCCAGAACGGCCCGCATGCGGACGGTCAGGTCGGTACCGGCAAGCCCTTTCTCCACACAGGCTTCTGCGGCCTGCATCAGGGGGCGGGACGTCCAAACGAGATCATAGAGAGTCTTGGGTTTCATAATGACATTATACATGTCAATTAGGCAGCATCAATGTCAAAAATGCAGGGCTGCGCCGCTTTGGAGTTGCAGTTTCGAAACTCAAATCAAACCGTGGCCACCAAGATGCTGGGATGGCAAGTTCCTCGCGATCCCTGCTGCCATCGAGGCTGGTCTCGCCGTGTCACATGTCGTGCGCCGGGGCCGGTCGAACGCACTCTTGGGCCTGCCTCCCCGCAGCGCAAACAAGCGCGAGAAACATCACCCACCCGGTGACATTCAGCACCAGGGCAAGGTCGGTGAACCGCAGGGCACCGAGCCGCAAGGCGACATAGAGCGGGAAGGCCGACGCCACGATCACCACGACCGAGGCCACAAGCCGGCGCGAGGCAGGCATTCGGGCGATTGCGCCGGGGGCCAGCAGCAACGGCAGGACATAGTAGTGCTGCCATCCGATAGGCCCGAACAGCGGGACCGCGATGGACAGTGCCGTAAGCCCCAACACAAGGCGCTCGCGCCGGGGGAGCTGCCAAAACCAGAAGACAACCGCCGTTACAAAACCAAGGGTCGCAAGCCGCAATCCGATGCCCAGCGCGGCCGGTATGGTGACAACGTCAGTCGGGTGCTGAAGCTCGGGTATCGCCCCAAGGGCTGAAAGCAAAGGAAGCAGGGCATTGCCCAATGTCGGGTTGAACGCCCCAAAACTGGTCTGCCATCCCATCGCTGCCATCGTATCAAGAAAGGCGCGGTGCAGCGGCCATCCGGCCAGCGCAACCGAGGTTGCCGCAAGCAGGGCACCGGCCACGCCGAAGGCGACAACCGCCTTGGGCTGACGGTCCAGCACAAAGATCAGAACGAAGACGATGGGCGTCAGCTTTATCGCTGCCGCGAGCGCAAGCAGAACGCCGGCACTGGCAGCCTTGTCAGCCAGCAGCCGGTCGACCGACGCCAGGATCAGAAACGTCACGGTAATCGTCGGTTGGTTCTGAAGAAGCGCGTGTAGGGCTGGCGTCGACAATGACAGCAGAGCAATGCCGATCAGGGTCCAAGCGCTCCACGAGACCGACGCAGGGCGGGCAATACGGCCCGCCAGCACAACACAGAATGCAAGCAGCACGACGTGGTAGATGAGCACAAGATCTGCGAACTGTTGCGGGCCCGTTGCGCGGGCGCCGTAGGACGCAATGACGGCCCAAAGGGGCGGGTAGAGGAAGGGAAAGCTATCCAGATCCGCAATGCCAAGCCCCGTTAGCACCGGGTGCCAAGTGTCAGAAATGCCGCCAAAAAAGCCGGGTGGCACCGCGTAGATCAGCGACTCCTGACCGCTGGCCCACAGCCAGCCCGCGATATAAACCGCCGAGATGTCCGGTGCCCAATTCCCCAAGAAGAAGCGCACAGCCAGAATGCACCAGATACCGAGCAGCGCCGCACAGATGGCAAATTCGAAACGCAGGGGACGAAGGAACACTCGGCACACTCAGGGTTGCAACAGTCAGTTGATATGCAATCATGGGGTATGAAGTGAGCCGAGACAATATGTCAGGTTAACCGATATTGTCTGCGACCGTCACATCAGGCCGTTCAGGCCAGCTGGCCCAGACCGGACATATAGGCGCACTGCCACCGATCAAGTTCGGCGCATAGTTCGCCAAGCAATTGGCGGGATCGCAAGGCCGGGCGCGCGCCGCGAGAAACATGAACCGCTCGCGCAAACATCCCGGCGCGCCCCTTGCGCCCAACGCCCCAACGTGCTGAAAACGTTAGCAGTGGCCGCTTGCTGGAATGGTAGACAGACCGGACTTAAAATCCGTGAAAAAGCCTTTAAGTTCCAATGCTTCCGGTTGAAACGTCTTGCCGGACAAACCTAGTCCAAACCAAGAACCTTGAAACGGCCACTTTCGCGAGTGTCCTGTGCCTTCCGAGGTCAGACCGCTTGCACGTTCGTTCGAGCACCGGTTCGTCTGTGTTCAGCATTCCGACCACTTCGTGATCCTGAAGGTCTGCGCGAAGGGCGGGAACCGGGCATTCGCTGCGGTGGGAACTGAGGTCTGCTGTGCGGACTTAGTTGCCCTTCGGCACGAGGCCCGAGAGGGTTCAGTTGTGAGACGACGGGTTTGGCGAATACGCCCCTACGGCTATTACGGTGTCGAGCGGAGTTCCGTCTCTGAATCGTACAGGTCGCGGGCGAGTGCTCTTCCTTCTGCGACGGCCGCCTCATAGGCATCGCATTCTCCATCTTGGGTGCGCGATGAAGCGCCGAAGGCGGCGCGCAGCGCCTGATCAGATGGCATTTCGAAGTCTGGAACGAGGCCCCGGAGAAGGCTGCGATTCGCGGCGAGCCACTCAATACTAGCGGCGGTGAGGGCTAATGCACGGCAGGTTGGGGAGGGGTGGGTAATCGAAGGTTCACCAAGTGTCTCCTCTCTGACTACTGCGTCCATAATGAATGGAAGCCCTCCCACAGGCGCGAATTCTTCGATTGAAAACACCTCCAGCATGCATCCGTCTGCCTGCCCCTCAAGCGTCATCATATCGAGATCGGTTGCATCGTCATCGAGATGCCCCAAGGCGGCGTGGCACATTTCATGAAGGTTGACGGTGGAAATAGCCGACGCGATCCCGCCAAGGACGGTCTCAGCATAGAGAGCCGAACCTCGGAGCGAGGTGACTGCCCATGCATGGTCAGGATGAACCTCGTCGAGGAATGGCATGCGTGAGGGGGAACGAATTTCAATGAGCTGTTCGACATAGGCGGCAATAAGGTCACAACTATGCGTGTCGAGAAAACACCCCAGCATAGCGTCTGACACGAAGGGAACAGGGCCAAGGGAACGCCGAGGAAACTGAATTCGGAACACGTTGTCGAAGGCGCGCGAAACCCGCGGCGCGCGCCCTCCAGACGTATACGCGATTTCAAATTCGAGTATTCGACCGTCGGTCAGCGGCCCTAACGTTGCATATTGCGTGGCATCGGGCAGCGTCATGCTTTCCTGCATGGCACTCCTGATCTGGTCGCGAAGGTCGGTCTGAGACAGTGCCGGTCCGGACAGTGCGCAGTATGCAGCGATCGAGATCAGAAAAGAGATAGGTCGCATGGGTTTCCTCACATCAAAGTGCGCCGACAGCCAAACGGATCTCCGCAAGAGAATTATCAGGGTCATCTAGTATAGCGTCGATCTCCGCATCGCGGCCTGCGTCCCGCAACGCTTCAATCTGCAGTGTCAGTGAGAGGATTGACTGGGCCAAGACGAGTGAGCCATCTGTCGCAAGCCGTCCCTCTTTTAGGGCAAGTTCCGTGTAAGTCCGAGTGAGCCGCTGATTGTAGAAGAATAGGGATCGCTCGGTTGACTCAAGTGTTCCTTCACCGCCATCTTGTGAGACGGTAACGGTCTTTTCTCTGAGAATTGGGTTTGCCAAGCTGACATAGACATAGCCGAGCAGAAGGAGCGCGGCGACGAACGGCTTCGTGAGTTCGAATGCAATGGAACCTGCAGTTCCTTTGAGACGGGCAGTTTGCGACGCAGTGTCTTTTCTGTAGGCCCAAAGCAGAAAGATTGATACGCCAACGAAAATTATCGCCAGAGATATGCGCTCGGCCAACCGGAACCATAGAAGCGCCTCGTCGAATTCAAATCTCATATCAGTACGTGTCCTCGCTGCCGAACATGACAGTACTTGATGACAGGTGCGATGCAAGCATCAGAGATGTATATTCAGTTGCACTCGTCTCGCAATCGCTCCCTTCCGACACATCTCCGTGGGAAGAGTGAGATCGGATACTTGGTTGTCCCGTAAGGCTGTCCCGAAAGACTTGCTGATAGGCGTCACTTTGGGCTCAAAGCGGCCGTTCACTGCGGACGGTGCGAAGATCCGGTAAGGGCCGAGAGCGTCATGGTGCCCTGCTTGGAGTGCCGCCCTCTACGTCGCAGTGCCGCATGACCGGTTAGAGCCCGTTCAAGACTTTGGGAAACCTAGTAATCCCTCGTTGCGACCCAGACCTGTCGAATAAATAGGAAGGCCCGCCCATGCCGGCTTGGCCTAGCCAGTATCTCTTGTGGACTCAACGCTTCTCTGAAATTGTGTCTTCAAATATCACTGTCTCCATCTGCGGAGGTGCAGTCCATAGACCATCCTTTGCTCGCACGTAGTTTCTGCAAAGACATGCAATTTTGTGATCGGTACCAAGACCAATCTTCAACTTGTCGATCTCTACAATGTTTTCGATGGACTTTGTTGCAAAGCCAGAACTCGAGAGAAGGACACCTCCATCGACAGCTTCCCTTGCGATGGTGTGAACGAACTGATTTATGACTTCGCCGCCAACCCTCTTCCCGGATCGCCAGTGCTTCACTTCAACAAAGAATGTTCGATTTCTAACTCCATCCGAATACTTCACCACGACGTCCTTGCCACCATCACCAGAGCATTGTGTGAGTTCCACACTGAAGCCGAGACCTTCAAAGACTTCGGCAACAAGACGCTCTAAGTCTCGCCACTCTATTTCGTCTAAAGCGGCAGGATGCTTCGCAACTAGGTGGGCTAGCTTTTTGCATAGATCGTCCAGGGCCACTTGAACATGCGCTCTGACGCCGCTTGCGATCAAATCCGCGTCGTCTTCGTCGGACGTGCTCTCTTCTGTGACGTAGTCGTTCTTTCGAATATTCGCGGCAAAAGGACCTTTGGGTCCTTCGACGACTTCAAACTCAATTTTATCGCCCTCACAAAGGTCGTCGAACGGAACGTCCAACAGCTCCATGCCATGGAAAAAGATATCTCTACGTAAATCCGACCTTGCGATGAACCCGTAGCCACTGTCGCGTATTCTAACAACTGTTCCTTGCATTTCACGAATCCATTGACAGTGTCTAAATCAATTTGGCATTTTTGCTTACGGCAGCAACAGTTCAAAAAATTACCCGCAGAAAGGACTCATAGTAATACTCTCGGGTTACGAGTAACCGACGGCATCCGTTACAGCCGTCGAATGTCTCACATGTCCGCTCTGTTGGCCTTCACTATCTGAGAATGCTGCGCGATGCACCAATGGCCGGTCAGGTGAAGCTGCGGCGCAGCGCAAAACCACGGAGCGAACGGCAGGTCTGGGCCGGGAGCGGCGGTGTCGGAAGGCAGAACGTAAGGATTTCACGTCGAGGTATCCCGGTACCCGCTTTCTACACCGCCCGCAGCCGCCCTCTTCCCTGCCGCTCACTCCCGCCCTCTTCGGCGGTCAGGCTCCAGATAAGCCCCTCAACTTCTCCGAGTGGAAGACCTAGCTCTCGCGCGATGTCAGCCTTGGTTACGCGCTCTTGCCAGAGCATCGTAAGCACCTGGCGCCAGACCTTTGACTTCTCACGGTCGATGCCGATCGGCTCACCGGTACGGTAGCCGCGCTTTGTCAGGTCGATGCAAATCGACTTGTACTGCCATTCCGAAAGTCGCTTCAGTTGATGAAGACGGTAAGCCATAGCCATTGCCGAGACGCGCCATCGGGCCTTTGCGCGAATGACGGTATCGGTCGTCACTCGCCTCGGGATGCGGGCTATGACATCTTCGGCGGGCATCAGGAACGCCGAAGCAAAGGCGTTTGCCTCTCGCTCTACATTTCTTCCCTTCTTGGGGTCGCCATGCTTGTGCATGGCGAGGTGAGCCAGTTCATGCGCGGCATCAAAACGACTGCTTTCGGCGGTCTTGAAATTGTTCAGGAACATATACGGCTTGCCTCCGCGCCAGAAAGAGAAGGCGTTGACCGACGCGGTGTTCTCGGTAAGCGAGAACAGACGAATTCCTTTGACTTCCAGAAGCGCCATAAGGTCAGCGATGGGTTGCTGCCCAAGCGACCATTGTTGCCGCATGTGAGACGCTGCAACCTCGGGGTCGCTTTCGTAAGACAGATCGATCAGGTCGGGCTCCGGCAAGCCAAATCGCTCCTCGACCCATCCGCTCAGCATCAGCCCCACCGATCCGGCACCAAGAGACGCATCGCGCTCCTTGGCCGTCATCTTCGAGAATGAGCGGAAACTGACGGCACCAGGATCGACGGCATCGACCTTGGGTCCGAAGAAGAATTCTTCCGGGTATCCAAGCGCCTCTGCCAGTTTCCCCACGGTATGCGGCTCAGGTTCGTTTCGACCTTGTTCGAGACGTTTGATGGTGTCGACGCTTACGCCAGCCTGCTCGGCAAGCGCTTTCGCCGTCAGCCCGCGGCGCGCACGTGCTAATTTCAATCGTGATTCTTCAAACATGTGACGCTTACCTGCGCACGATCTTGGGCTCAAAATTCTCCGCGATGCCGTCGTCGTCGAGGTTCAGGAGCGTGTCATCTTCGTCGCCCTCGGGAAGCAGGAATATGCGCTCAACTGCGCCTTCGAAGGTCTTGCCGGAAATCTTGGGGCGCGTGAGTTCTGCCCGTCCCATTTCATCCACCATGAGGTAATAGAACGCGAGCCCCGCTGCATCGTTACGGACGAAATAGCGAAGTTCATCCGGATCGAAAAGCATCGGGCCGCAGGCACGTTCCGACGCCGCACCCTTGTCCGAGCGCGGCTTCGGAGCCTTGTCGCCACATGCGCGATCGACATTGCAGAACCCGATTTTCAACCCTTTCTGGTCATTGCGTATTGTCTCAACCCCATCTTTCCGGTCGATCACCCAGTCGCCGCCAATGAACTCCTGGCGGAGAGTTGCAACGCCTTCGTGATAACCAAAGGTGCCTGCCGCGTTCGAAGGATGCAGCGCCGTCGCGTTTCCACTCGCAGTGCGAGCTGCGCGCACCGCGTTGATCAGACCCTCTATCGCCAATCCCATCTCGGCGATACGGCGGTCCACATGCCAAGGCTCGCCGAGTATCTTCGTTTCAAGCCATCCAGCCATGCTCGATTCCTCGTGCCCGTTTTTTCTACCTACTTGTAGGTCGGAAAAACGGGCAAGGTCAAGGTAGCTTTTGCGCTGACGTCTGGGTCCGAACGGCACATTCGAGAAAGCTGCACTGCAGCGTCGCCCGGAAAATATATGTCCTCTAGGGGCCGCAAGCGACGGTGATGCGAATCGATACATGAGGCGATGTTATGCGCTCCGCCAAACATCACGAATCCAGTTTCCCTCGTTCCCACAAGGCTGATCGTTCACTCTCGACGCGAATAGCTCCCCACATAAGGCGCATGTGTCGCACCTGAGGCCCATGACTTGATGATGCTCTCCGGTCGACCCCTTCGCCCGCATACATTGCACTTGAGTCGGTCAAACGCCATGAACCCCGCTGGATCGCTGCCGAGCGTCTCAGCAGTGAGTGTGGCGATGTGCCCGCAAGCGCAAGACACGCGAATGGTGATGGATCCCTGCATGACAGGAACATAAGGAGAACAAAAGGGCCTGGGAAGTAGTCTCTGAGCAAATCACAGTGCGAGGATACGGTCAGCCCACCGGTGCGCCTTCGCACTCGACGCTGCACCGATACCCGGCCCCGTCGAGCTGGTGCCGGACCGTCTTGATCAACCACTCGCCATTGATGCCCGGCCGGAAGCCGGACAGGACAAGACGGCCCTCGGCCATCAAGTCCGCCCGTCCAGGCATGCTGACCGATAGCTGTCGCTCGGCGCGGCGCGAGCGATCGAGCTCGGCCTGCGCCGCGCGCTCGGCCGCTGCCCGCGTTGGTTGAGCGCGGCGGATCGTGCGGGTCTGTGTTGCCGTCGACAGCAGCGAGTCTGCCGTCGCTTGCGCGTCGGTGATCGAGGTTGCCGTCGAGGTTTGGCGGGGGGCACCCTCCGCGCGAACGCTGACAGATGCCGCGCTCGCGGTGTCCTGATACGTGGCGACGACAGCCCTGACCGCCTCACGGCGCAGGAACCGCGCTGTCCAGGACGTTATGTCGGCCGGGGTCACGGCGACGCGCGGGAGCTTCTCACCGCTGGCGCTGGTGCTCTCGCCAGCCTTGACCATCACCAGCCGCCCGCCCGCAGGCTTGAAGATCAGACCGTTCTCTCGCGCGACGCGGTTCAGGATCGCGATGTCGCTCTCGTCGATCTGGTCGAGGTGCTGCAGCGCAATCTCGCCGGCGGCCCGGGATACTGCGGCCTGATAGCCCGCCCCGCGGGCAATCGTCTCGACCAGCGTCTTGACGGTGGTGCCGTCGAGCCACGAGCGGCTTCGCTGCTCGGAGATCGGGCTGCGGCCCTCGTCGCTGTCGCCGTGCGTTGCCGAATAGGCGGTGATGGTCAGCCGGCCCGGGGGACCAGAAACCTGCACCTCATCTGCGATGTAGAGCCCGACAACCTTCGCGCCCAGCGCGTAGCCCAGCGCGACCTCGATCTCTGCGCCAGTCTTGGGCAGCGCGATCGGCATCAGGCCCACATGGTCTGTGAGCTCGATCTGAAGCGTGTCCGACTGGGTGCCGGCCGTGTCGACGATCGTGATCGATGACAGGCGCGGCAGAAGGGCGCTGTTGACGTCCTTGCCGTTCACCGACACCGAAACAAGCGCCTTGAAGTCCATCAACCCCACAGGCGCACCTCTTGAACGATGGCAGGGGTCGGCGGATCTGGGATAAGGACCTGCAGCCCGTCCGGCAACACAGGGCCGAAGTCAGCGAGGCCGGGGTTCGCCTCGAGCAGAAGCTCGACACACCGGTTGTCCTGCCGCTCATAGACGGCCCAGGCGATGCTGTCGGCAGTGTCGCCAGCCTTAGAACGGTAGTAGCGCACGCAAGCCTCCATCGTAGCGCGTCATCGACATATCGAAGGCCTGACGCAGCGGCGCGCCCTGAGCCACGAAGACTGACTGCGTCTCGGCGATCCGCTCCACGCACCACAGGCCGAGGATCCGCCCGGTGCCGCTGATCAGGGGCAGGGGGGACCCGACCGACGCCATGAGGCGCAGCGCATCAGGTTGGCGTACACCGCCAGCGAAGGCACCGAACACCACGCCCCGCAGGTCGATGGTCTCTGGCCCAAAGCCGGTGAACTGCAGCGCGTCATTTGTGCCAATCCGCTCTTGCCGCGCCCAGCGGTACTGCGTGGTGCGGGCGAACTCCTGATAGGCCGCCGTGCTGATCGAGAACTTATAAGTGCCGAGGCGCATCATGGTTCGGCTCATCACATCCCCGTATCGTAGAGGGCCGAGCGCTCACGGTCTTGCAGTACCTGCAGAACCTGGTCGGCAATAGCGCGAGGATCCATCCCGGCAGCGGCATGGATGGTGATCCCCCCGAGGTTAAACGTCCGGCTACCGCCCCCCGGTGCCGGAGGCGCGACGCTATGACGGGCCGTCGCGAGGAAGTCCTGCACCCCATCGAACAGCTGCGCGACACCAGCGCCGCCGGTGGCCATGCCTTCCAGACGCGAACCCAAAGAGGACCCCATGTTACTCAGACTTGAGGCGATCTCGCTGGTTTGGCGGGCGGTTGCCACGAACGCCTGACGCGTCGGGAAAATCAGCTCTCTGCCAAGCTCACCCACCATCGCGGCGCCCGGCATCAGCGGCCCACCGCTGGCTCGCCGCTGAACTGACCCACGACCCGGGCTCGCGCGCGTCTGGCCGTCACTGGCAGGTGGCGTTGTCGCGCCGCGCCCAGCGCCGCCACGGCCAGGACTGACCGGGGCGTCGGTCAGGAAGTCGACCACGCTGCCTGCGGTATTGGACACCCACGTGAAGGCATCTTTGATCGGCTGAAGAAGTGCCGTCACGCGTTCGGCGAGCCACTGGAACTTGTTCACCACCCAATCGACAGCAGCCTCAGCCCCTGCGCGCAATCCTTCCCATGCCGCGACACCGGCATCTCTGATCGCGTCCCAGTTTGCGATGATCAGCCCTGCAGCGACCGCGACCCCCGCGATGACAAGGCCGACCGGACCCGTCGCTGCGATCAGCATCCCAATCGCTACGCCCAGCCGCCCGACAGCGATGATCGACGGGGCAACAAACGCCGTGCCAACAGCGATCCCGAGATTTTCCCAGCCGCCGAGCATATCGGCCATCCATGTGGCGATCTCGACGATGTGCTTGCCGACGGTCAACAGGCCTGCAGCCACGTCGCGGACAACGGGCACGGCCGCGCGCACGCCATCAACAAAGACCAGTGCGAACTCGCTCACCCGGTGGCGATTCTCGATCAGCCAATCGTTGATGTGACCCAGCTCTTCGGTAACGATTGGCATCAGCTCGCCGCCGATGGTGTAGAAGACGCCCTTCATCACCGAGCCGAGCCGCCCGAACTCTCGGCTGAACTCGCGCGCGCGCCCGGCGAGGCTCTCATCGATGACGGCACCGGCGCGCTCACCCTCGGCCATCAGGGCGGCAAGCTCTGTTTGCGAGAGCTGCAGCACCTCGATCAGCCGCTCACCAGCGGTGCCGCCGAACAGCTCGTCAGAAATACGCTGCCGCTCGGCATCGCTGCCGATCGACGACATGCGCCGCTGCACCTCGGCGAACAGCGCCGCCGTGTCTTGTGCCAAGGCTTGAACCTGACTCTGCGACAGCCCGATGCGGCGAAAGGCTTCCTCGGCCGGGCCCGCGCCTGTGACGGCGAACTCGTCGGAGCGCAGCGAAAGCTCTTTCAGGCCGTCAACCAGATCCTCTGTCTCAACACCATATTGCCGCGTGGCATAGCTGAGGCCAGACAGGAATTCGGTCGTCACACCAATGCGACGCGCCCAGCGCGTCTGTTCCTCGATGTCGCGAGAGGTGGCGATGGTGGTCAAGCCGATCGCGGATGTGACCGCGCCCACAGCGGCGCCGATCACGGTTGCCTGCCTGCGGATCGTGTCGCCCGTGCGCCCCCACGCCGTGCCGACACGGCCAATCCCGTCAGAGACGCGCTGCAACCGCTCTTGCCGGCGGCGCAGCTGGTCCATCGTGCGGCCGAGCTCTGTCAGCTCACGGTCAAGCTCGGCGACGTCGCGCCCTTGGCGGACCCACATGGCGCGCTGTCGATCGAGCTCGCGCTGTCGGCGGGCAATGTCGGTGATCTCGCGGCCGACGCTCTTCAGCTGACCGGTGACACCGCGCATCGTCGAGCGCACCGACCCGGCCATGGCCGCGCCGACGGTGATGATCGCGTTTAGTCGCTGGTTATTTGCCATTCTTCGGCAGCCCTTCAATCCACCAGCTCAGCCGCGCGGGTGTCATGTTCTCGATTTCGGCGAGCCCCCAGCCGGTATGCGACGCCAGGGCGAGGACGCCCCAGCGCAACTGTTCGGAGCTCAGTCGAGAAAACCCCGGTAGGCGTCCTGCACGCGCCCGTAATCCTTCATCGTCAGGCCCCGGATCTCGGCGGGGGTGCAGGACGCGAGGTTTGCGAACAGCGCAACCTCCTGCTCGCCGGCGCGGGGGTTAACGGTCTCGGCCGCCAGCTGGTCGCCGACGGTCGGCTCGCGCATGGCCAGCGTCATCACGGTAGCACCGTCGCGGACATACCCCTTGGCCAGCGTCACCGTGACGGATCCGTCCGCGTTCTTCTCGATGTACTCAGGCAGGCTCATGGTTTCTCCTTAGATGCCCAGGGCGGCGCGCTGCGCGGCCAGTTGGTCAGTGCCGTTGACGATGCGGATCATGTTGACGACGTCGATCTCGTGGATCGTCACCCCGTCGATTTCCTCGCGATAATAGTCGAGCCGGATCGTGAAGGTCAGCGGCGCGGGGCTTCCCGGCGTCCACGTACCCCGCGCGACGCGCACGATGCGCCCGCGCATCTGGTGCAGCGCCGGCTTGACCGCGCCGTCATAGCTCTCGAGCGCACCCCGGGCCGTGAGCTGAGCAGCGCTGCCCTGCACCAGCCCGAACAGCGCCAGCACATCGGCGGAATACTGCGCCAGCACAAACGAGGTCTCGAGGCCCTCCATGCCCATGTCGAGCGCGACCGGGGCGTCCATACCGCCCGCCCGGTGGTCTTCGGTGGCGATCGCCAGCTCGGGCGGGTTGTATTCGGTGACTTGGCCGGCATAGCCCCGGCCGTCGACGAACAGCGAGAAATTCTTGAGGACGTCACGCGCGGCCATATCAGACAAGCTCCGTCAGATAATCCGTGGTCAGGATCGAGTTGAAGGTGATGTGCTCCGCCGGATAGGGCGGCGTGAAGTCGAAGTTGAAGAACACCTTGCCCTGCGCGATGTTCGCCGGCGTGTTCAGGTCCGGGTCAGCCCAACACCGCCCGCCGATCAGCGCGCCCTGGGCGATCAGCGAGCGCATATAGGCGTTCACCCCTTCCTCGACGTCGCGCAGGTAAGTTTTGGTGATGTTGCGATCCACCGCCCAGAGGTGCGCACGCTGCAGGCTTTCATTCAGGATGTCCGCAGTGCGACGCACCGACAGGAAGGTCCATTTCGGATCCGACGAGAGCGTGCGGTTGCCCCACAGGCGGAAGCCATCTTCGCGAATGATCGTCGCAACATTCTGCTCATTGAGCAGGTTGGCGCGGCTGTTCGCATCGCCGAGCTTGAAGTCGACGGGGCGCGCGGTGCCGGTGATGCCGTTGATCGCCTGGTTCGATGGCGACCACCAGAACCCGCGATCGTTGTCGGTCTTAGCAATCAGGCCCGCGACCCGGCTCGATGCCGGCTCGATCGCCGTCTGATCGGACCGGAACACTTTGACCCACGGGTCGACCATGTAGACGCGGGGTGTGCCCCAATCCCCGGCGTAGCTGATCGCAGCAGCATCCGTTGTGTTCGGGCCATCGGCGATAATCACAGCGCGCAGACGTTCGGCAATGCCGACCATCTCGGCGACAACCGGGTTGGCGCCCGACTCGGGGCGTTGGTGGGTCCAGCCCGGGGCGCACAGGATGCGCGGGGCGAAGCCGACAACGCTCTCAGCCCCGACCAGGGCGTGCACACCCTCAAGGTTGCCGTCGGTGGCATTCACCCCGCCAACGACATTCGCGAGCGTCGCCGTCTCATCCTGGCCCATGGCGACGCGAACAACGATGACGACCGCCCCGATCTGATCCATGATCCCGTCGAGCGCGGCGGGAAGCGTTCCGGCGAGTGCACCGGGCGTGCCCAGCTTGGCCGCTTCAAGGCGACTGCCGGCGACCAGAACGGGCGTGTTCAGGGGGAAGGGCTCGTCAACACCGCCGGTGAGCGCAGCCGGCGAGGCGTCCGCGACGACCACACCAGATCCGGCACCGCCTGAAGGATAGGAAACGCCGACCAGCGCGTGTGCGGCGGCTGCCCCCTCGATGGCTGCTTTAACCTCGGCGGCCGTGGACGTGATGGCACCCGCGCCGCTTGTCGCCAGGTTCACGGTGATCGCGCTGCCGGTGACTACAACGCCCAGCGCCGCATTGTTCGCGGCGGGATCGAGCAGCTCGACGGTGATCAGGTTGCCCAGCGCGCCCGCTGCCTTCGCCGTGTAGACGAGCCCGGAGTTGCCCGTACCTGTTGCACCCGTTGCCTTGGTGTCGGGGGCGGCGTTCGGCGCGGTCCCGACAATACCGATCACGCCCGACCGCACGGTGCGGATCGGACGCGCGCCGGTGTCGATCTCGATCACCTCGACGCCGTGCAGGAAAGTCTCGGGCATGGGTTTTCCCTCGTGATGCGTTTGCGGCACTTTGCGCGGGATCCCCGCGCCGTTCCTCTGGCGGTTTGCCCGGACAAGAAAGGCCCCGCGTTAAGCGGGGCCGAGTTGTCTACATCGATCGGCGGTCAGTGTCCGATTGCGATCAAATAGGCGAGGGTGCCGCCACCGCCCGAATCATCGATTTGGCAAGTCGTTGTCGATGGAGTGCCTTGGGTGAATAGCGCGTTTCCGCCCTCCCTTGGTGTGGCTGACACATTCAAGCAGGCAGACGGGAAAACCATCGGATATGTCCAGATGTACGATCCGAAGGCCGGTACCGAACATGTCGTCCACTGCAAGATCAGGCCGCTGGGCAAACGTTGGTAACCGCTTTCGCTAAGATCTGCTGATGCGTCCCACGCGGCGGACGGGCCTGCGAGATGCCACACTGTGGAGAACTGAACGCGGACCAGCGTGGCCGAGTTGCCCGGCTTGATGGTGATGCTTGCCGTTGACCCAGCGCCGCGATCGATCTGCTCCGAACCATTCCCGTCGACGGTCAGGGCTGCCGTGCCCGTGTTATGGATCGTCACCGCGCCGCCGAAGGCCACGCTCGCAATGGCTGGCAGCGTGATCGTCGCAGCGCTGGCCCCGGTGAACACATAACATTTGCCGACATCAGCAGCGGTCAAGGTTACGCTGCCTGTCGCTGCTGTGCCGCCAGCATAGTTGCCCAACGCGCGCTGAACGAAAGCTGTTGAAGCGATGCGCGTGCTATCGTTGAACTGGGTCTGCGTCGGCACGGTCGGGTTGCCAGTAAAGGCAGGACCCGCCAACGGCGCCTTAGCATTCAGGCCGTCGGTCAGGCCCGCAATTCCGTCGATGCCGATCGCGGCAAGATCCGCGGCCAGGGCGTCAAACTGCGCTTTGAGCCATACGGTGCGCCGCGCGAGCTGAAGGTGCGGGATGTTCGACATCCCTGCACCGGTGCCGGGATTGGGCGCGCCGCCAACAACCGGGTCGGTCGTCTCGATTTGATATACGCCACCTTCCCATGTGGCAGCGGCGTCGGAAAGGTCCGTCATTTCATGCAACTCCGTGTGAATAGGTGCCGTCGTGGACAATTGCCGCGTCGTACAGATTGACTGCCTGCTGGTAGTCGAGGGCCCTCAGGTGCGAGCGGACAGGCGCAACCGCCCCGACAATCCGCCGGACCTGTGCAGCTTGTGCAATGCTGATCGGTTGATCGAGCGTCAGCCTGTACTCGGCCCAATGGTCTGGCTCGTCGTGATTTTTTGTGCCGTCATACAACAGGGAACCGTCATGGTATTTTCGCCCGAACCGTTCGGTCAGCACCGCACCGCCGAGGCCGGCAGCGGCAATCGCGTCGCGCACCGCGCCAACGGTCCCCTTGCGCCGATGGACCGAAACAGACAGCGCGATTACCTCGCGTTTGCGGCCCTCTGGCCAGCTGCTCTCCCACTCATCGACAGAGAGGCCCCACGCCAGCCACGGGAGCAGCTCGGCCGAGCACGTCGCGGGATTCCAAAGGGTGCGAAGGGGAATATCCAAGAACTCAGGGCGCGCAGTAGCCTGCTCGATCGCTCGCTCCGGGTTGGTCGCTGACGATGGGAGCAGCGACGCCACAATCGTCTGGTCCGTCCAGAACAAACTGTCATCCCAGACCTCGCCGTCATTCCACATCGCCGACGGCAGAAAGGCGCTTCCGACGTCAGTCATCGATCCCGCCATCTGTCAGAACGATTGCGGAGCACCAGCTGGCCTGCACACTGCTGATTGCGATCGATGCGGCCGGCTCGGCAAGCTCGACGCGCTGGACCCCGGGCCGGTGAAGAGCGGCATAGATGCCCGAAGTGGTGATATCCCGCCCAACCCGGTGCTGGGCTGCGGCGTATGCCTCGATCGCCTCGTGCGCGGCCGCCAGGATAACGGCCCGATCCGGCCCGGCGTAGAAGAACAGCGTGGCCTCGATCGAATAGGCAACGATCTCGGCTGACTGCACCACGACGTTGTCGCAAAGCGGCCGGATGTCATCGTCTGAAAGCGCAGCCTCGACGGTAGCAACCAGCGCAGGACTAGCGGTGCCATCGCCGGTGGCGGACAGGATCGACACCAGAACGTCACCAGGGCTCGGGCTGGTCGTGCTGACGTCGAGCACGTCACTGTCGGCGCTGAGGGCGTGGAACACATACGCACCCGAGGGGCCAGCCGTGCTGAAGCCCTCAAGCGACAATTGCACCCTGCGGCGCAACGCCGTGTCAGTTTCCAAGACAGCGGCGACCGGCGGCACTGCGCCGTTGTCGGCAGGCGTCACCACCAGGCGGGTCACGCCGAAGAGCGCAGCGAGGTTGTCGAGATCCGCGCCAGTGGCATAGGCGATCATATTCGCCCGGGCAGCCTCATTGATCCTTTGCCGGATCACCGTCTCGCGATACGCCGTGACTTCGAGAATTTTATAGGCGGGGTCGCTTTCAACCAAGGCGTCGAACGTCGCATCGCGTGCGCGCAAGTCAGCGAGCATCGCAGCGAATACAGCTTCAAAGTCCAAGACCTCGACGACGTCCGGGGCAGGGAGCAGGGACAGGTCGACAGCGGTATACGATCCGGCCATCCTTAAACCTCGATCCCATCGACTGCGATCGGATCGCCAGTCGGGGTATAGATGCCCTCGACGGTCAGCACGATGCGACCGGGCTCAAGCGAGTTCACAGAGACAAGCTGCACGTCGATCCGGGGCTCCCATATTGCAAGCGCCTCGGCAGTGCTGGCGATGATGTCGAGGATCGTGTCGTCATTGACCGGCGCATCGATCAGGGAAGGGAGGTCGCTGCCATAAGCACGGCGCATGACGCGGGTCCCTTTGCGGGTCGTCAGGATGTCACGGATCGACTGGCGCAGGTGCGCCAGCCCTTCAATGTGCTTCCCGGTGGTCGCGTCTGTGCCGATCATCCGCCCATCATGCCCATGTGAGCCTCGCCAACCCTCTGGCGGGTTGCCATCAGTGGGGAACCGAGGTGTCCGCGCCGCCCGGGGTGATCCCGCCGTGAACGTGATCGGCACCCACGTTGACTCCGTTGTGCGTCAACGCCGATCCGTTGATCGTGACGCCGCCGGGTGCCGTGATGTCGACGGCGCCGCCCGCGATCGTGATGGAAACACCGCCGGGCAGCTCGATCCGATAGGTGCCGCCATCGCTGGACGGGGCAGGGAACGCATCGGACGGAATCGATGAGAGAATGACGCCCTGCGCCGTGTCGCCGCTCGGGCAAACGACGACGACCTGCTCGCCCACGACAGGGGGGGCCCAGACCCGGGCGCCGCCGGCGCGCCCGGCCGAGAACTGCAGCCAGGCGCTTTCCGTGTCACCCCCGAACGTCACCCGTGCCCGAGCGTTCGAAGGATCCACTGCCGTGATCCGCGCCATACGGACTGCGTTGAGCAGACGCCGCTCGATGTCCGCGATCTGCTGCGTCATTCGCCGGGATCTCCAAGCACGGTGTCATAATCATCCGCATAATCCGTGCCGATTTCTGGCGACCAGCTCGACACGACGCGCTGCGGCAGCGTCCCGTCATTGCGCCAGATCGAAGCGCCGACATGGATCACCTGCGCGAAGTCGACGCGCCAGACGACAAATCTATCCAGATCCGGGGCGAACTCGTCTGGCTCAACGACCGACACCTGCGCCGGGCTCACCGGCTGCCCGAAGCGGTTGCCCTCGATCAGGTGCGCGATAGCCAGCGCCAACCGGGGCGCGGCAAGATAGGCTTCGGGCTCTCGAAACCCGACGACGATATGAGCCTCGAACCGCGCAAGCATTGCCAGCTGCTCGGTGCCGATGTCGCCAGCACTGTCGCGCTCGAAATCAGCGACGCGCACCATGCATGCGGGTAGGGCGAACTCGCGGCGATCGGGGTCATAGGCCTGGGCCGTCACCCCGAATCCACCCGCGCCAATGGCAGCCAGCTGGGCGGCGACCAGTGCGTCAAGGTCGATCGCGGTGTCAGGTGTCAGCGGTGTGTCAGGCATACGGCCCTCTCGTCTTTTGGGTCGTCTTAAGTCGATCATCACGAGAATGCGCGGCTCGCACGCTCACGTTGATGCCCTCATGATCATTGGCCATTTGGCAGAAGACGTGACCACCTCTGGCCCGCCGGCCTCGAGCGGCGCGATCTGGTCCTTTTGCCATCAGTTCCCCCGCTGGCGGCCGACCCCGTGCAGCACTCGCGCGCGCAGGTCGGACATGAAGTTCTTCATGAACACGTCGACGAGATCGTCGAAAACGTCATCTTCAAGGATCACGTCGGCGCGGTCCTTGATCGGGAAGGTCTGCTCGCTGATGGGAAAGCGACCGCGGCCCGCCCGCTTGTAGATTGTTCGTGCGCCCTTTTTGCCGACGGCGACGAACGCGCCCTGATAGGTGCGACCTCGAAACTCGGCACCGGTCGCGGTCTTCGCCGGGCGCCCCTTCAGGTCACTGACCGCGAGGTCATTGAGGCCAATCCACAGCGAGATCTCGCGCAGCTGCTGACCGCTTGAGGATCCGCGTGTTCTCCGGCCCGCCCGCAGCTCCCGCAGGCGTTTGCGCAGCGTATTTGCTCGGCGCACATCCAATCCCTTGCGCAGCGCTCTTGACGCTCTGGCGCGCATCGTCCCAGCGGTGCGAGACAGCGCCCGGCTGATGGCCATTCCGACCTGCTTTTCGGTGGCGCCAAGGTGATCCGCCGCCGCTTTGATCTCTTGCCAGTCAATCTCGGTCCTGATCATCGGCCGCCTCCGCCCATCTGCGGAGCGATCCTCAGCCGTGACCAACCGTCGCCCTGAACCTCCGGTGACGCCATGACGTCGAAGGCACGGGCACCGAGGCGGATCTCGTCACCCTTCGTCGCGCCCTGCACGTTCGCCTCACTGGTGGCGATCGTCGGCAGCGTCGTGTCGTGCCGGTAGTCGCCCAGCGCTGCATCCGCCGACGGCTCATCAAAGAGAACCGGGAAGGATCGCAGCAGAGCGCCATCGCGCCACAGCTGGGCGGTGGTCGCGAACTCGCCCACGTTCAGGAATTCGCCGAGATCCTCCCAGTCGAGCGCGGGCATTATTCGCCCGCGTCGCTGCCTGCGGCTGCGGCCTTCGCCTCATGCTCGCGAATTTCGGCGATCAGCGTCTCACGACCCTTGCGGCCGGTCTTGATGCCGTACTCGCTGGCAATGTCGCGCAGCTCGTCGTCTGTTCATTCCTCGAGCGCTGTGATGGACTCACCGTCCTCGAGCGTGACAGGCATGGTCGCCGTTGCCAGCTCCGCCTTGCCACGATGCAGCAGGTTGCGCGCGAGCGGGCCGTCGACCTCGACGGTTTCGCCCGGCCGAATGATGCGCCCCGCAATCCCGACGGCCGAGGTGATCTTGATCAGAATATTTGCCATGTCCTCGTATCCTTTAGGGTGGACCAGGCCGCGAACGGCCCGGCCGATGTCACGGCATGGTGCGCGTCTTGCCGACCATCACGAGGCTCGCCGACACCGTTGGCGAGGTGCCACCGGCAGCGCGCGAAAGCCGGACGAACTGGCGCAGACCATCGGCGTCGATCTCGGCGGTCACGATGCCGGCGGCCTCGACGGTCAGCTGGTCGAAGGCGTGCGCCACCTCCCAGCCGGTCGAGCCGTCGGCGCTGTGCTGCAATTCAAAATCCCAGGTGGGCGACGTGCCGCCGGGCTGGGTGTGCGACAGGATCAGCTTTGCGCGCCCGATGAACTCGGACACATCAACGGCGGATCCGTTGCCGGTGGCCGTGAGCGCAGCGACAGCGGCAATGGAGGCGATAGCGACTTTCGTCATGGCGGTGCCCTTATGAAGAGAGAAGCGTCAGGGCCGCAGAACGCGGCCCCGCAAAGGTCACGAGGTCTTGCGACCGAGACAGAAGCTTTCGACCCGGCGGTAGGCCATATCCACGTCCTGCATCATCACGATGCGAACGCGACCGCGGGCGCTGTGGGTGAACGGGTCGACGGTAATATCGAGACCGCCCCACATGCCAATCAGCAGGTCCGCCCAGTTGCCGAACATGATGTCGCCACCGTCGACCTGGTTGGTCGCCTCGGCGCCATAGCCGTTGACCGTGCCGCCGGGCTCCCAGATCACACCTGCGTCGGTGCCGGACGCGAATTTCGGGGTTGTCTTCATGTGGCCGCGCATGGTTGCGCTGAACACATAGGCCATCGAATCGACATCAGCGTTGTCGGCGGCAATCTTGGTCTCCATGCCAACAACCTCAGCATAGGTCGGCTGAGCTACCGTCGCGAAGTCTTGCGCATTGATGCCGGAAAGCTTCGTGACCCCCAGCGGCTGATGAGCGGAGCCCGAGCCATAGAAGCCGGCGTGATCGATCGCCAAGGCGAGCGCCGTCGCCAGGTCGCGACGCGCCAGCGCTTCGACGTCGAGCGACGACTGCATCATCATCCGGCGAGTCAACTCGGTCATGCCGGCAACGGTTTTCGGTGCCAGCGAGAACTGACCGAATTCCATGGCGGACAGAATGGCCTCATCATCTTCACCGAGCCAGTAACCGGTAGCACCGCCGGTCTGCCGCGGCACATCCATGGTGCCAACCAGGCCACCCATCGGCGTCCCAAGCTGCATCAGCACGGCGCGGTTGCGCAGCATCTCGACGAAAGACTGCGACATCAGGGTATTGGAAATCAGATAGCCGCCGGTGTCCCCGGCGGCCGAGCCCGAGGTCGAGGTGCTGATCGCGCGCGTCAGGACGTCAGTCGGAACGAGGGTCCCTTTCGGTGCACGGTGCGCGTGCTGTTCGGCGGCGCGGGCGCATTCAAACTCAAACGCCGCGGCACGTTGCAGCGACTGGTCCGTCGGATTGGCCAGTGCCCGGATCAGGCGGAGGAACGAATAGTTCCGGGTCTCGCGTTCCGTCATGCCGATTTCAGCGGCGTTGCCATCGGTGATCTGCCCGCCACGCGACTGGTTCATGCGCTCGAGCAGTGCGGCGTTGAACTGCTCCACAGTGGAGCCGCGCTCGACATGCTCGCGCAGGAACGGGGCGTCAGCACCAAAGCGGGTGCCGATCTCGTTGAGCTGGCGCACGCGGCCGCGTTCGCGCTCGGCACCACGGGTCTCGGCACCGGTGTCGGGTTGGGCCGGTGCCTGCGGAGCAGCCGGCGCTGGCGCAGCGGCGCGCTCGAGGATCTCGACGGTGCCAGCGACATCGTTGCCGTCAGCGCCGACCTGGACGCGGCACAAGTTGCCCTGGGCGTCGCGGTATTCACGGTATTTCATCGCGGTGTCTCCCTGCGATTTCTGTTGATTGGCGGCGCCACTCTCGGCACGGGATCCGTCCAGCGATCGACCGACGCCCACCGTCGGATCGGCCGGAACAGACACGATGCTGATCTCGTAGGGTTCCCAGTCGGTGATCCGAACGAGGTCTGACGCGCCCTTGCGCGTTTCGACCTCGATCTTGTGCACCAGGTAGCCGATCGAGATGTGTCGGCGGATGCCGTCCTGGACGTCGCGAAAAACCTCGTCAGCGTGAACGGATCGGCCGAAGCGAACCACCGCCCGGCCGATCTTGTCAGCATCGACGCGCACGCTCTCGACAACCCCGATCTGGTCGCGCCAGTCGTGATTCATCAGAAGCGCAGCGCCGTTTTGCATCCGGTCGAGGCGTATCGCCTCGCTATCATGCACGAGCACCTCTTCACCGAACCACCGTTCAACCGGCGTCTCACTTGAGAACGCCAGCTCAACGGTTCGAGCCTCGATGTCGATCTCGCGCACCGCGACCGCCGCGCGCCGCAGGGGCTGCCCGCCGTTCGCGTTGATCTGCTCGGGCGTCACCGCCCGTGTCAGGTATGCGCCGATGATCTCGGTTTTCCGCATCTGGTCCCTCGCTTTCGCCGGACCATTTTCAGTCAGCGCAGCGGCTGGTTCCTCTGGCGGTTTGCCCGCTGTTGCGATTGCCGAGACTCATTGAGCCGATGAAGCGTGTCGCTTAGATCTCAGGGTCTGGCACGAGCTGCAGCCTCTGCCCGTCAAGGATTGCCGCGGCTTTCCAAGCGGTCTCCATCGGCACGGTGACGGAAAAGTCGCTCATACTTTGCGCGGCAGCAATGGCGCAGCCCTCGGTGTTGCCCGGCGCCTCGCCCCAGTTCACCTGCGACATGGCATCGCCAGCCGCCAGAAGCCACCTGATAGTTTCCAGTTACTCAGTTCCGCAGTAAGTGGCTCCCTTATCGCATCGTCGGAATGGACGGGAAGCGGAAGTTCGCTGCGGACGCAAACGGACTAAGGCTTCACCCGAAACCGGACGTTCGAGTCGCACCTGCATAGATAACCATAGTTGGTATACAGTGGTTCGTGACCACCGATCATCGACACCCCTAGATTTTTCCGCCAACGCCCTTGAACTTTTCAACGAACGCAGAGATGCGTTGGAACACATCTCTTTTTTTGGTCAGGTATTGTGGATTGAGCGGACTCATTTTTGGAAGGATCGAGTTCAACTCCGTGCCGTTTTCGCTCGCATATTCGCGCTTGATCGACGTCGCGATGTAGCGCTTGGCGGCATCCGCGTTCAATTTTTCATCGGTTATCAGTTCTTCCGCTTCCCGGCGTTGTTCGGCTTGTGCGAAGGCAAAAAACGCCTCAATCACCCCGGCCTTGTCCCCCAGTTCGTCAAGGTTTGTCTGATTGATGAAATCGACGATGAGGCTTTCTTTCGCGCGGTTGCCAATACTGGCGCGGATGACACGGCGAACTTCGCCAACGAGCTCTGACTTGCTCTTCGTTTTTTTGTTGTGCTCGAAGATTCGCTCAAGGATGTAATCCAGATTGATTTCCTGGGACTTCAAGAGGTCGACCTCAAAGACGACATCATCCCAGTCGATCGTTGACTCAACCTGCTCGGCGCTCGTCTTTTCACGGCGAAGCCAATCCCGGATGTCATTGTAGATCGAACGGTAGTCCTGGACCTTTCGGTCAGCAGGCATCTCGATGCTCTTGAGCCCGTCAACGTCATCATCACTCAAATGATGCCGCTCCTTGAACGCTCTCACCGCTTCGGCGTCACTCTCGTCAATCTCCTGAAGCTCTCTTAGGCTGGAGAACTCATCATAATTCTGAAGGGTATTCTCAACGCGGAGATACTCGCCGAACAGCTTCGCAAAGGCCTTCTTGTCCGCTTCCTTTTCGATGGCGGCGGGGTTCGGGAAACGCTCTTCCAGCTCACGGACGACATCGACAAAGCCTCGCCGCGCCTCGCCTGTCGTCTGGTCCGTAAAACCTTCCATGTATTCTGAGTAACTCTTCTCCAGAACGACGTTCTTGGTATTGGCGTTGCCGAAGAGTGTGATCGCCTTGACGGTCGCCTCTTCCAGGTCGCGGAAGGTAACGATGTTGCCGAAAGACTTGGTCGCATCATAAATGCGGTTGGTGCGGGAGTAGGCTTGTATAAGGCCGTGAAAACGCAGGTTCTTGTCCACGAACAGCGTGTTCAGAGTCGGCGCGTCAAAGCCGGTCAGGAACATGCCAACCACAATGAGCAAGTCGACTTCCTTGGACTTCACCCGTTTCGCCAGATCCCGGTAATAATTCTGGAAGCCTTTGCTATCGACGCTGAAATTCGTTCGGAAATAGGCGTTGTAGTCCGCGATGGCGACGTTCAGGAATTCCTTGGCGCTGCTGTTCAGCGCCGAAACCTCAAAACTCTCGTCAGGAATGTCGCCAATCGCATCCTGTTCTTCGTTGGCCGCGAATGAAAAGATGGTCGCGATCTTCAAGGGCTTGTCGCTACCGTCCTGCAGCGTATTCAGCTTTTCATAATAGAGCTTGGCTGCATCAACGCTGCTCACCGCGAACATGGCGTTGAAGCCCTTATTGTCTCCATAGAGACGATGCGTCTTGCGGCGGAAGTTTTCGAGAATGTACTGGGAAATCTCGGCGATCCGTTCGGGGTGCTGAAGAGCTTGCCGGTTTTCGGCGGCGGTCAGCTTCTTTTCGTCCTGTTCGGTTTCGATCGCTTTGAACTGCGGGCGCACATCGTTGTAATCGACCTTGAACTTCAGCACCTTCTCGTCGCGGATCGCGTCGGTGATCACATAAGAATGAAGTTCGCTTCCGAATACGCTGGCCGTCGTCTCCGCACCCGAAGCATTTTCCGGAAAGATCGGTGTGCCGGTGAAGCCGAACTGGCAGAACTGCTTGAACTTCCGATTGAGGTTCTTCTGTGCCTCACCAAACTGGCTGCGATGGCACTCGTCGAAAATGAAGACGACGCGCTGGGTGTAGACCGGCAGGTCGCCCTCGCTCTTCATCAAATTGTTGAGCTTCTGGATGGTCGTGACGATGATCCTGTTGTCGTCCTTGGAGAGGTTCTGCTTCAACCCGGCTGTACTGTCCGATCCATTGACGCTGTCTGGCGAGAAGCGCTGATACTCCTTCATCGTTTGGAAATCGAGGTCCTTGCGGTCGACCACGAAAAAGACCTTGTCGATGAAATCGAGTTCAGTGGCGAGGCGGGCCGCCTTGAAGCTGGTCAGCGTCTTGCCTGAGCCCGTAGTGTGCCAGACATATCCGCCGCTTTCCGGCTTTCTAAGCGTCTTGCCTTCGAACGAGCTTCTGATCTTTCGTAAGATTCGTTCCGTCGCCGCGATCTGATAGGGGCGCATCACCAGCAGCGTGTCGCTGACATCAAAGACGGAATAATCGAGCAACACCTTCAACAGTGTGCGCTTCTCGAAGAAGGTCGCCGTAAAATCCTTTAGGTCCCGGATCAGGCTGTTATCCGCCTGCGCCCAGTTCATCGTGAAGTCGAAACTGTTCTTGTCGCGCTTGGTCGTATTGGCGAAGTAGCGCGTATCCGTGCCGTTCGAGATCACGAAGATCTGGAGGTACTTGAAGAGCGAACTGTCCGAGTTGAAGCTCTCCTTGCTATAACGGTGGATCTGGTTGAACGCCTCCCGAATGGCGACGCCGCGCTTTTTCAGCTCGACCTGCACCAGCGGCAGCCCGTTCACAAGGATGGTCACATCGTAGCGGTTCGCGTGGGTTCCTGCCTGCTCGAACTGCTTGATGACCTGTATCTTGTTGCGGCAGACTTGACGCTTATCGACGAGATAGATGTTCTGAATCCTGCCGTCATCGAAGACGAAATCGAAGATGTAGTCGTCATGGAGTTTGCGGGCTTTGTCCGTCACGCTGTCGCTGGGCTTGTCCAAATAGGTTTCGACGAAGCGCGCCCACTCCTTATCGGTAAACTGAACATCATTGAGCGCCTGCAGCTGCACGCGCACATTGGCCAGCATGGCGTCTGTTGATTTCAGGTCAGGCAGATGCTCATAGCCCTGATTGCGCAGGTCCTGAACAAGCTCGCGCTCCAGGTCGCCCTCAGACTGATAGCTGTCAGCCGCCTCCCAGGCGCGCACGTACTTGTCCAGAACGATAAAGCGATTGGTCTCGGCGATCGGGGTCGTCTGCTCAGGCATTCGGGGCCTCCTCCTGCCAATAGCTGTAATTGTTGCGCAAATGCTCCAGCAGGAGCTTCACCGTCTGCTTTTCCTGCGGCGACGGCTCGGCAATGGCCTCGCTAGAGAGCGTACTATGGCTCGTAAACTGAATGATGCGGTTCAGGTAAAGTTGCTGGTCGCCCGGCAGCAACTCTGACCATCGCGGATAGCCCAGAAAGTTCGATGTCTTTTCATAGAGATTGCGCAGCAGTGTGAAATGATAGCGCTCGATCTTGTCCGCCGCGATTGCCTCCTCCAGCGTCCGCTTGAGGTAAAGGTGATACGAAAAGCTCTGGTTGGAATCGCCATTCTTCGCGTCTAGCTCAAAGGTTCCATCCTCCAGCCTTTTCAGCATGTAGCAGGTTTTTTTCCCCAACTCATTGAACAGCACGTTAAAGAACAGCGGGCTGTGGGTCGTGATGATGAACTTCAGGCCGTTCACGCTTTCACTTCTCTTGATGAGGTCGGCGACATCGACGGCAAGCTGAATGAGATGGTTCTCGTCGAGCGAGCTAACCGGGTCATCGATGAATATGTATTCGAGATCGTTGAACTGATCCGTCTCGCGCTCATCGACTTCGGCGACATTGCGGGTGCTGATGACCTGATCCAGCAGGCAATAAAAAATGCTCCAGATGAAGTTGCTTTCTTCACCCTTCGATATTTTGAGACGTTCTGGGTTGGTCGCCGGATCTTGCCCCAGTGTGAAGATCACTTCGGAAAATGCCGGGACGGCAATCTCTTTGTTGTCCTTGTCCCTGGTTTTGTATTCCTCATTGAAGCGGGGCGTAAGGTTCTGCTGGGTGTAACGCTGAAACACGGTAATCACATTGAGGTCGAGCCCAAGATCTTCGAAGGCGGACCTGGTGAACGCATTCGGCTGAATGCAAAGCTTCCGCTCGGTATCGCCGGTCAGATCATTGTCCCAGTAAAAGAGGTCTTCGGTGAAGGCGTTGTAGTAGAGCACCTTAGGGCGATAATCGTCGTCCCGTTCTTCGGTCTTCGGGTCGATTAGCTCTCTGAATGCGCGGGAGAGACGGGTCTTTCCAGACGCATTGAACGCGTAAATCAGCTGCACCTTTTTATCGGCGTCCCGCAGCAACTGCGCGATCTCGGTCAGCGTGTGTCCCATTTAAGTCGCCATGTCATCAGGTTTGGGGAAGCTTAGGAGCAGATCGCGGTAGTGGGTGTACTGTTTTTTGCGGGCACTAAGCTCGGCACTAAGCTCGGCGGCAAGCGCGGCGAAGCTGTCGAGTATCCGAACAATCTCCCCCTGTATCGCCAACGACTTCTCTGGATCACTGGGGCATGGGATGGGGACGGTGATCTGAACCAAATTCCCTTTCGTCAGCTTTGCCCGCCCTTTGCTCGACAAGAAGGGAAGGAAGTTGGTCGTCGTCAAACAGTGGAAAAGGAACCGCGTATCGACCGCGTCCGTTCCTCGCACAACATGAACATGGTTGTTGGCCCAGAATTTACCGGAGACATATTGGATTGAGTAGTTCTCGAGACTTGCTGAACCGTCCTCAGCGATGAGGACGTATTCGCCGTTGTGGGTGTGGCCATCGACGTAATCCTGAATGTTGTTAGCGCCGTAGTAGGGGATATCTCCAGCTGCACGCAATGATGCTTTGACCGGCCTGCGGGCAGTATTGGCAAGCTCGAAATAGTTGTCATCACCGAGCGGCACCCACGCCACCTCAGCCCCATTCAGCAGCTTATCCAGAAAACCCGCCGCACTCATGGACTGAGCCTCGTTGGCGTCAATCTCCACAATGATGGCGTCGATATTAGTGCGTAGCTGATCGATCTTCTCAACCTTGGCTTTGATCTCCTCATTCAGCTCACCAATGTTGACGATCTCGCGCGTATCACGCGGCTCGACATAGGAGCTGACCGAGAGGTTGTAGCCCCGCTCCACGACGGTCTCATACGGGACCGAGGCGGCGACATGGTCGACGTCTTGCTTGCTATCAAAAATCTCCATCACCCGCCCGATGTGTTCGTCCGTCATCAGATTGGTGTTGGTGGCCTTTTTGAAAAACTCCTCTCCCGTAGCGTCGATGAATTGGATGGCCGTGTCGGTCTTGTTCTTCGCGAGGACCAGGATCGTCACCGCGATGGTCGTTCCGTAGAAAAGGTTGGAGGCGAGCGCAATCACCGTCTCGACATAGTTGTTGTCGACCAGATACTGCCGGATCTTCTTCTCCGCGCCGTCGCGATAGAAGATCCCCGGAAAGCAGACAATCGCCGCGCGACCCTTGGCTGACAGGTAACTCAGGGCATGGAGTACAAAGGCAAAATCCGCCTTTGATTTGGGCGCCAGCACGCCAGCGGGCGCGAAGCGGTCATCATTGATCAGCGTCGGGTCATCCGAACCGATCCATTTCACCGAATATGGCGGATTGGAGACGATGGCATCAAAGGGCTTGTCGTCCTGAAAGTGGGGCTGGGTGAGCGTGTCACCGCGCTGGATATTGAACTTGTCGTAATTGATGTTGTGCAGGAACATGTTCATGCGGGCAAGGTTGTAGGTCGTGTGGTTGATCTCCTGCCCGAAAAAGCCCTCTTCGATGATGTGTGCGTCGAAGTGCTTCTTGGCTTGCAGCAGCAGGGAACCGGAGCCGCAGGCCGGGTCGTAAATCTTGTTGACTTTTTCCTGCCCATGCATGGCGAGCTGCGCAATGAGCTTCGAGACATGTTGTGGGGTAAAAAATTCCCCGCCGGACTTGCCCGCATTGGCGGCGTAGTTCGAGATCAGGAATTCATAGGCATCGCCGAACAGATCAATCTGACTGTTGTGGAAGTCTCCGAAATCCAGCTCCGCAACGCGCTTCAACACTTTTGCCAAGCGGCTATTCTTTTCCGTGACTGTGTTGCCCAGGCGCGTGCTGGTCGTGTCAAAGTCGGCGAACAGGCCCTTGATGTCCAGCTCAGAGGGGTAGCCATTGGCGGAGGATTCGATCGCCGCAAAAACCTGAGCGAGATCGGTGTTGAGGCTATCATTGGTGTTAGCGTTCTTCGCGACATTGGCGAACAGCTGGCTGGGATAGATGAAATAGCCCTTGGTCTTGATGGCGTCGTCCTTGATGTCATCGGTGACGACATTGTCGGGAAGACCAGCGTAGTTGATGCTCTCGTCATCCGCCGCGATGTAAGCAGCGAAATTCTCGCTGATAAAGCGGTAAAAGAGCGTGCCGAGGACATATTGTTTGAAGTCCCAGCCATCGACTGAGCCGCGCACATCGTTCGCAATGTCCCAGATTTTCCGTTGTAGCGCCGCACGTTGTTCCTGGCCGGTCATCTCTCTTTGTCCTTCTTCGGACTGGCTTCACGCTCGATCCAGTCCTCAATATCCACGCGCCGAAACCGCCAAGTGCCGCCAACCTTGAAGCCGGGCAACTTGCTTTCGGCCGCAAGGCGGTAGGCGGTTTTCTTGTTGATCCTGAGATAGTCGGCGACTTCATCAATGGTCATGATGTCAGCTGCCATGCGAAGCACTTTCCGAAAATCATCCATTTTGAGATTTCTATGGAAATTTGCGGATTCCTACAAGGGGGGAATTCCAAGCGATTTCAGAGTTCTGATGAGATCGGGCTGGCTTTGGGTGTGTCGCTCCTTGTATTTGGGTTGCGTCGGCGTTTTAGATGTCCTGACACCTGAGCCGTGTCACCGCCCAAGCCCTCTAGCTCTGCCCACGGTCCAGTCGCTGCCGCCTGTACGTAGAGACTGCGAGTTCGACTGCCCCTTGATTTTGCTAATGCAGCGAACGGCGGGTTCGACGGGCCGCATCGCAGCAACAAGACCGCACAGTGGAGGTCGGCTATGGGCCGTCAGCCGCCGCTAGGGCTTTTCGATACTTGGAATGTTCACATGGCTTGCGCCAAGCATAACGAACACCGTCGCCTGGCGCCGCTGCCCGGTGCTCGAACGGCGCAACTGTCTCGCTTAAATCTTCGGGTCGGGCACAAACTGCAAGCTCTGCCCGGCAAGGATTGCCTCGGCATTCCACGCGGTCTGCATCGGCCCAGCGACCGAGAACACGCTCATGCTCTGCGCGGCAGCGATCGCGCTGCCCTCGGTGATGCCCGGCGTATCACCCCAGTTGACCTGCGGCATGGCATCGCCAGCCGCCATCAGCCGCCACATGGTTTCCAGTTCCGCCGTGGCGCTCATGTCCTGCATCAGGCGATGCGTCGGCGCGGTCTCAAACGTTGCGCCAGGATCTTTCGCGCAGACCTTCCGGCCCCGCGTGAAGCTGTTCGGTCCTCTGCCCATTGCGTCAAAGACGATGGACAGCTTCTCGGCCTGAGCCTCTGGCACGATGATGATGCACGGTACATTGGCCATGTCAGGCGCTCCAATAGTTGTGAAGTTTCAGGATTTCGGTGGGGGTGAGCACGCGGTCGCTCGCGAGAGCGTCAGAGATAAGCCCAGAGAAGAGGAATAGCGGGGTTCCATTGATGTTCAGTCCGCCCAGCGTCACCCCAAGTCCATTGGACGTAGGGCCACTCTGGGGGGCACTGTAAACTTCCACCCCGTCAGCATAGAGGTTCACTGTGGACCCATCCCACGTGATCTCCCCGGTGCGCCAGCCGTTACCAAGGTCCGGCCCGCCAAAGATGATGCTCGGTGAATTTTCGCCAACACCCCCAGATATTTGCCCATTCGCGTGCCTGGTGAGATAGGCGCGATTGTTGGCACCTGATGAGCCTATGATGCCTCGAGTTCCCGTCGCCCCTTGCGAGGCCTTGAAACGCGCCGCCAGCGTTCCGGCAACGCCCGGTTTGAACGTAGTCTCCAGCCGGTCATCGCTGCCGTCGAAAGACAGACCTGTGCTCTGGTATGTCGGGCGCGCACCCGCTGTGGGCTGTACGCCGTGGTAGCCGGGGATTTCACGCACCGAGATGTTGCCGATCTCGACGTACTGCCCGGCTTCGGACGGCACGGCGATGCAGCCGACATACATGGTTTCCACCGTCGCGACGAACACCTCATCAAAATCAAACGAGGAAGAAAGCAACGACCCTGACGGGAGAGTCGCCAAGTGACCAACGCGATTTGAGATGGCGCCGACAGTGCCCGCAAAGCCAGTCTGGGTCACACGATAGAAGTTACCGACCACAAGACCGGTGATCTCTTGAGAAACCCCCATTGCCGCCGTCGACGCTGCGGTAACGCGGATGCGCCCGCCTGCCGAGGTGATAACCTCCGATCCCCGCGCCGCCAACCAACCGTCGACCGCCGCGCCGTCGCCGTTGATCACCCTTTCCGGCCCAGGCTCCGGACCCGGTGTCTTGCTCAGAACCAGACCGGCTGGATTTCCCGGCGCGGAAACATTCGTGATGCCCGCGCTTGTCAGGAAAAGCGTGCTCAGGTCGCGGTGGGCGAACAAAAGGCCCGTGTCGGACGGGCCGAAAATGGCGGCAGGTGTCCAGCGGCTGCGCGACCCGAATGGCGATCGCGGATCGAAGGGCGATGCGCGGTTACGCATGGCTGACCGAGATAGCCCCCAGCCCGGTTGCTGATCTCGCCCACACGCGTTTAGCCATCGGCAGCCCGGGGAAGAGGTCAGAGAGCGCCTCATTCCGGGCACCGGTTCCGCAGGGATAGAACCATTCGGCGAAGTCCCCGGTGGGCTCCGTGCCGCCTGTCGTTGCGGCAATCATCACCTGCGCCCCCGAGATAACCTCGAAGGAAATCGAAGCGACATCGCTCGATGTCAGCTCGGTCCACTCACCCTCGGGCAGGCTCAGCTTGGTATTACGCGGCATTCTTTGCGCCTCCTTTTTTCTGTCCGCTGGCAGTATCGCCGTCGTTCGCAGGCGCATCGGCTTGATCAGCAGGCGCGGGCGGTGCGGTGCCCTTCCGGGTCAGAGCAGCCTCGATGAACTGGTCAGGGATCCCGGCCGCGCGCATCTGCTCGACGTCCTGCGCGATCTCGCGCCAGACAGTTTGAGGGTCTCGCCCCTGGTCCCGGATGTAAGACCCAAAGGACCGCATCAAGTTGTCTTTCTCGGTTACTGCGGCGTCGACGTCAGCCCGCGGGTCGATCCACGACCAGCGCCGGGCCTGCCACAAAACTGACCGGTATTTCTCCAGGCGCTCGGGCTTCAGCGTTCCGCCGGCTGCAGTCTTGATCCGTCCGGCCAGCAATGCCCGCGGCAACCAGGCCAGGAACACCGGCTCGACTAGCATTTCGATCAGCCATTCCTGAAGACCCTTCCAGTGCTCGCGCTCGTCAAGCGCGCCTTGCCGGATCGACGAGAAGTTGACCCCCTCGAGATCATTCGCGAGGTTGTTATAGGCCACGCCCATGCCAACCGAGATGCCGCGAAGCATTTCCTTTCTGAACGGCGCGAGCTCGCCCAGAGGATAGGTCGGGTGGTTCGGGACAGGCTCGACACCCGCGGGAAGCTCCTGCCACACGCCCGCCTCAACATCGACCTCGATCGAGGCGTCATCTTCTTCACTTTCAGGGCCATAGCCCTCAGCCCATTTGAAGAATCCGCCCTTCGCTGCTGACACCCGGGCGTTGACCAGCGCCGCCTGTTCGTATCCGGCCAACATGCGCATGCGCCATAGCGCGGTGACCATCCAGGGCAGGCCGCGCTTTTGACCCACCATGTCCTCGACAAACCCATGAAGGATTTCAGACGCGGGAACCGTTACAAAGGATCGCCCGCCGAACGCGTAGTCCGCATCGCGCTCATCCGTGGTCGTGAACAGGTAGGCGATCGGGCGGCCATAGCGGTTGAATCTGATGCCGTGCCGGATGAACGTCCCATCTTGGCGGCGCTCTTCATCGTAATCGACCGGGCATCGCTGCGGATCCAGCACCTGCAACGCGAAACCCCATGGACCCGCCTCTGCGCCAAAGATCGTGCGCACCATGAACTCGCCGTCCCGTGCCGCCGTGGCGGCTGCAGACTTCTGGATTGCGACGAATGAGCGCCGGCCAGTGACGTCAGCATTTTCGCGACGGCACCAGTCGCGCCAAGCTTGCTCGATCGCATCGTTCGCTTCGGTGTCGAGCGTTCCGCCCTGGTCGCGCGCCTGTGCCTGCAGCCGGATACCGACAGGACCCACCACGTTCTGCGTCACGGTCCGCAGGAAGCCACGGCCATAATCGTTGTTCAGTGCCTGGTCACGCGACCGCGCCACAACGGCGCGCTGGTTGTTTCGGATCACCGTGTCGGCTGTTACCGGCGTTGCGGTCCAGCTGGCCGACAGCCGATCTGTTGCACCGGCATCGAGGTTCCGTGCCGCAGCTCTCGCGGAAGCCATCACAGCCCGCTGACGCGCTCGCCGCACGATCCCGCCAGATTGCGGCGCAGCCGTGATGATCGGCTCAGCGCGCGCAGCGCCGGTATTACCCGCCTCTGGCGCGCCTTTCCCAAATCCGAACATCAGAACCTCGCCAATATTTGCCGCCCGAGCAGCGATTGCCCGTGCCGCGCCGCCTTCTGCCGGCGCACCTCGTCGCGATAGCGGGATCTGAGCAGCAAGAGGTCGGCAACGGTCATCCTCGTGATCGACCGGCCGTTGATCTGATAGGCCTGCTGGTCTTTCGTCGCGCGCCCCTCGATCACAGCCTCAATGGCAACGAGAACGCGTTCGGCATGCGACCGACCGTCATGGCCGGATGCAATCACAGACAGGTCAGCCTCGAGCGTGAGCTGACCCTCGTCGACAAGCGCGACCTCGGCGCCCTGAACCGCGCGCAGCGACCACCAGTAGGCTCCGGGTGCCCAGCTGGACGTCATCGCTGCATCAGCGGCAATCAGATGTGAGGATCCGCTGGCAGTCGAAGTCAGATCGATCTGGGCCGGGCCGCGCAGGTAGAGCGCGAGCGACCACTCTGGTGCCCGGTATGCGGTCAGGGTGATGCTGATCGAAAGAGTCACACCTGCGTAAATCGTGCCCGGGATGTTTCCCGCCATGCCTCACCACCTGTTCACCCAGCTCGCCCCGCGCTTCGGGCGTTTCTGGCGTGCGCCTTTGGCGGCAGACTGCGCTGACGGTGGCTCTTGGTCCTCTGGCGGTATGCCCGCCTGTGCCGTCTGCGCAGCAGCAGAGGCCCGAAGCCGCGCACGCGGTGCGCTGATCGTTTCCACCGGTGCTGGCGTCGGTTCGTCGTCGTCGACATCCGTCGCCAGGCGCTTCGCCAGGCGCGGCAGATTCGGGTTAATGACCTTCAACGCGGCATAGGCGTAGACACGGCAGTCAAGCGCTTCGTTCCTGTCACGCGTCTTGTGCCAAGAGCGCACGGCAAATCCGCGCAGATGTTTGGTGACAAGCTTCTCCGCTGTCGCCATCGCGAACCATTCGGCGTCACGATCATCGGGAACATGGCAGTAACCCGGGCCGAGGGCGGTTTGGGCGAGCCGCCGCGCAACGATTAGTTTCGCCTCGTCGACGCCGACCGAGAACAGGTCGACCTTCCGCGCCCGCTGGCCGGATTTTTTCTTGCTCGGTGCACTGACGATCGGGCGGCCCCAACCTTCGACCCCTTTGATCGCGAAGAGGCGGCGCCCGGTCTTGCCTCTGGCATAGTCATAGGCGGCTTGTGTGTAGCCGCCGCGCCCCCCGGTATCGAGGCAGGTTGCCGAGATCGGCAACTGCGCGCCGGACTGGTGCAGCCAGGTGCGCGACAAATGGGCGTCCAGATCATCCCAAACGTCGCCGTGAAGCGGATCGCCCCAGAGCACGGTATAGTCGACAGACCAGCTTTCTTCCCCCAGCCCCCAAGCCACGGTTTCGAGCTCGAGGCGATCCTCTTGCATATCAACACCGCAGGTCAGGACTAGCCCGCCGGCGGGCACCGGTGCCGCGAAGCGTTCCGCGCGGGCAATCAGGTCCGAGGATTTCAGCTGCTCGCCAGCCTCTTCCCAGGTCTCAGCCAAACTCACGTTGACGAAGGTCTGAAGGTCATTCGCCGCCTTTTTGTCGAGGAAGGACTGCACGATGTCGCGCAGTTTTCGCATCGTCGAGTAGAGCTCGTTAAGATGATAGGAAGCATGACCTGTGAACGGCCGCTCGGCCTTCCAACCTGCTCCGACCTTCTCAGCGTCCCTGATCGCGGCGACGCGTTCCCCATCGGACCATACCGTGCCGCAGTCCTCGGCCTCGCAAAGATACCGCGCGCTGGACGGCAAATGCTCACCGCCTGCGCCCTTGTCCCAGACCACCTGCGCCCAGCGCAGCGTTTGGTGGTGGCCGCAGTGCGGGCAGGCGACATGGAACCTGCGACCATCGCCTTGCTCGAACGCGCTCTCGATCCAGCTCGCACCTTTGATTGTCGGCGTGCTTATCTCGAGCAGCTTGCGCTGATCTCCAAAGGTTGCCGCGCGCTGCCACAAAAGCCCGACCGGATGGCCTTCGGCTGTCCGATCGTAGCCGTCGGTCTCATCACACACGATGAAAGGGGCTGAGCGTCCCCGCATGGTCTTTGGACTGCCAGACCAGCTGAACATCAGGAACCCTCCCGGATAGGATTTCATGCGCTGGTTGTTTACCCCGTCACGCCCGCGGGGCTTTGCAATCAGCTCCTGGAGCTCGTCGCTCGCCTCGACCAACGGGTTAAACTTGGTTTCCAGCCAGGTGTGCAGGTCACCTTGGCTCGGCTGCATCATGATCTGCGACGTAGGGTTCTGAGCTATGCGATACGCCTGCGCGCACAGCGCGAGCATTGTTTTGCCGACTTGAGCGCCCCACATGAGCGTAATGCGCTGGCAGTCAGGATCCGCCGTCATATCCAAGGGCTCGCGCTGATAGGGCGCGTTGTCGAACCGGATCAGGCCAGGGATGGCGTTGCCGATCGGCGCCTTAACTGATTGCTCGGCCCACTCAGTGGGACGCAGGTCAGGAGGTGGCCGCAAGTGCCGCTGCGCACGAGAGACCGCAAAGATGATCTCAGACGCGTTGCCAAACGGCGCGCTCACCCCGTGTCGTCCCCGTCATCGTCTTCGTCTTCAAGGTCGTCCGCGCTGAGCAGCTGCGAGTCCGCCAGAGCCTCGAGAGCCCGGTCGACCTCTTCCTCGAGGACGTGACGGATTCGCGCTTCGTCTTTCTCACCGACGATCATCCTTGGCACGCGCGACGCGATGGTGCGCATGTTTGCGCGGACCTCGGCGAAGGCCTTGACCATGGCGCTCTCAAACTGCGCAACCGGCGCGACGTCGGCTTTCTCACGAGCAAACGCAAGCTCTTCGCGCCCGGTCATCGCTGCCAAGCGGCGACGCTTCAGTTCCTGTTCCGAGGCGGTGACGTTGCCGGCTGCCTCATCCCGCGCCTTGAGCTCTCGCCAGGTAGCAACTGCGGCTGTGTTGAATTCGTATTCGCGCCCCTTGCCGCCGCGTTTCTCAACAGGGCAGCCGTTCCGGATCCAGTGATCGATAGTCGGCATAGCGACGCCAAAGAGCTCAGCGAGCCCCGTCCTGTTGACTATCCTGCCCGTCTGCCTCCGGTTCGTCATGCGCGCTGCCTATAATAATAACCCATGATTTCAGCGGCCTCGCACATGTACATTTTTGCGCTTCCATGCCCCCCGCAGTAAATCCGGCCAGAAAGGACCCGGAAAATTTCCTAGCGTTATCAGTGACTTGACTTGGTCCTCGCACCGTCCGACCCAGATCACCGTCCAGCACCGTCGGCGCGGCGCGACCACGCTAGGCAGCGCCTCTCTACTGCCCCGCATCGGCATGGACGCACGCGGCGTCGGTGCGCGCGAGCAGGGTCGCGCCCGTGCTCACCGAGGCGTCGCCACCGTCTGCGAGAAGGGCATCGGCGTGCGCCGCGCGGTCAGCCCGTGTCGCGTCGCACAGTGCCTCAAGATCGGCGACCGGTGCGGTCGCGCAACCAGTCGCGAGCAGCAGCGGGATCGCCGCGAAGATCAGGCGCATCATCAAGCCTCCGTCTGGTGTTGCGGTATCCCTCGGCCCGGTCAGCTCGATCGAGAGCGTCGTCACGCTCTTGCGTGCGCAGACGCAACAGGAAGCACAGAGCCGCGAACGCAACCGCCGATGCGGCCGATAGCCAAAGGCGCAGACGCGCAATCATCACTGCACGCCATCAGCGAGCCGCTTGATGCGGTCGCGCATGATCCACAGCCCCAGCAGCACGACAGCCCCGGCGAATGCCAAGGCGAAGATCTGGGCAGTGCCGTCCAGTGCGCCAACGCCCGCCACGGCCGCACCAGCCCCGGTCACGACCTGCGCAACAGACCCTCTGAACGCAGCGCCGTCGGTGGGGCGCTCGGGCTCTGGCTCGGCGCGACCGGCAGCCACGTGCGGGTCAGGGATGTGCGCGGCAGCGCCGGGCAGGGCGGTGGCCATGACAATCGCCCGGTCGATGACACCAGTGTCGGCATCATCCCAATCAGGACGCTCGCCCATCACGCGACGGCGCCAGCCGACGCCAAAAACACCAAACCGCGACAGGGTGCGCAGCCATGCCATGCGGTCACGGCAGAGGGCAGGGATCAGGGATTGCGGGTCAGCTCTCTCGACAGCATTGAGTGTCACCTCGCCAATCACGCCGTCGGCAGTGACACCAACGGCGCGCTGCAGGAACTGTACAGCGCGACGCGGCCCGCTGTTCACAGCGAAATCGAATACCGCATAGTCGACGCCAGCAGGCAGGGCGTCGCCCTGGATCGCGTCCCAGTATTGCCGACGATAGATCTCGGTCACTTCGGCGTCGGTGATCTCGCGCACTGACCTAAGGGCAAGACCCTTGCGGGCGCGGAACGCATCATAGACGCGGCGCGTCACGCCCCGGTTGGTCTCGCCGCCCGGATCGTCGGGGTGGTTTGCATAGCCGCCCTCGTGCGCCAGCACCCACCTCAAGGCCAGATTGAAGCTATCGCGCATGGTCAGCCCTTCTTGTCGAGCAGGACATTCTCAATTCTGATTACCGACGATCTGACATCGTCGATGGCGGCGCGGTCCTCTTTGCGCTGCTCATTGCGGTGTGCGAGGTCACGCTCGAGAAGCTCGATTTGGCGCTGATTTGTCAGCACCCGTCGCACGAGCCAGGCACATGCTGTGACGATCGCTGCCCCAGCTGCTGCAAGGATTGAGATGATGATCTGCTCGATCCGCTCGTATTGCGTCACACTGCCACCTGCCTGCCCTTCACCACCTTTGTGGTCTCGGTCTGGCCCGCTACCGTGCCTTTTTCCTCTGGCGGGTTCCCCTCAGCCGGATATCTGAGGATCTCGCGCACGCGATAGGTAGAGAGCCCCACCGCCTCAGCGATCTCATCCAGGGCTTTGCCGTCAGCGCGCATGCGGGCGATCTCGCGATTGCGGAACTCACGCACGACGAAACCACAGTTGGCGGGCTGGAGGATTGCGCCGCCGAAGTGCCGCCGCATCCGTTCCGCGTCATCGTGGCCCAGACATTGGATCAACCAGTGATCCTGCGGCATGCGCTTCGGGACGTAGAGCACCCGCCGCCATGGCCGTGAGCCAGATGTGGGCAGCATACCAATTAGATACAGCGCCCGAGCCCGCCCGATGATGTCAGCGATCTCCTGGGCACTCGACGGGAGTCCTGCAGAGCTCATCGGGCGAACCTGTCGGTGGCACTGCCCCCGGCCGACCGCCCGGTGCCGCGCTGGCGGCCGCGAAAGGCCTCAGCAGAGGGCGTGCGGATGCTGAGATCATCGACCACGATCAAACACCCCGCTTGCGCAGCTGCGCCTCGGTGACGTGACCGCGCGCCAGCAGTGCGCCTCGAACCTCGCTCGAAATGGCGTTCGGCGCGATGTAGCCGCTGCCGGTCAGGCGCTTGCGCCAGAACTCGACCCGCTCGTCGAGAGAGGCGCGGGGGCTCTCGGCACCGCGGGATCGCCTCGAGCTCTTGGACCCGCTGGCATTCTTCGCCGCTCGGGCCATCGCAGGGCCCAGGGCGCGCGGCCCCTGCGGCAAGTCGGGCTTCTCGAGGGCGAAGGCCCGGGCTGTGGCAATCATTTGAGCCTCGGTCAGGCCCAGCGCCGTCCATGCCTCGCGATACCGGCCATCCCGCGCTTCGATCGGCCAGTATCCACTCTCAGCGAGCGACGGCTCACCGAAAGCCTCGGCCATCGACTTCACAAAATCCACATTCAGCCGAGCGCGCTCGCGCGCATCGTCTTCGTCGTTTACAGGTTCCCTTAAAGGTTCCCTTACAGGGTTAGTGTCCAGATTCTGGACACGGCTCTGCGGTAAATCTGGACACGGCTCGGGGTCCAATCTGGACACGGCTCCGTGTCCGGTTTCTGGACACGGGTCAGCCTCGTGTTCTTTTTCCGTTCGTGTTTCGCCGTGTCCAGTTTCTGGACACGGGCTTTGTGCGAACTCAGGCTCGAACCCCAAAATATAGCGCGTGGGCCGCTGCCGGCGCGTGGTGGGATCGACCGATCGGACACGCTGGATGTGTCCCTTTTCCTCGAGCCGCGCGAGGTTGTCATTCACCGACGCACGCGACATGCACGAGGTCTCTGCCAGATAGGACTGGCTCGGGAAACACCCGTTCCGGGGGTTGTGACAGTCCGCCAGGCACAAGAGCAGCAGCTTCTCGGCCGGGCGCAGGTCGCCCAAGGCAAAGGCCCAGTTCGTCGCAATATGGCTCATGCGGTACCTCGTGCGCCTGCAGGCGTCATCTCAGCCGCCACGGCGGCAACGATCGCCCCCAAGGGCGAGGCGTGGTGATCGGCAGCAGAGCGGGCACTGGGCAGCTTCAGTAGGCTGTGGCCGAGGTCAGCGGGATCCGCGCCGAGCTGCAGCGCGATGCTGATCAGCACGCAGGCGTCGGAAATCACCGCCGCCATGTCCGAACCGGTCTTGCCGCCGGCAAAGACCTCGAGCGGTGCCGCTGTTTCAGGGTCAAAGCCGATCGTGACGGTGAAGCCGTGCGCGTGATCATCACGCTGCCACAGGACCTGCCGCGTGACCGAAGGACGGCGATCTGGGGGGCGCTGACGCATCATGCGGCCCTCAATTCTTGCCGGTCCCGCTGCATCAATGGCGTCTGGACGGCGGCAGTCTTGGTGACGCTCAGGACAACGCGTTTCATCGCAGCAACTCCCGAAGCCCGCGCGGCACAAGGGCGACGATCTCGCTGGCCACCGGCGAAAGGGGCGCAAGCTCGATGACCGCCACGGCACCGGCCATGGCTGGCGTCCACACCGCCGTCGCGCTGCGGACCCACCTGCGGCTGTCGTCAACGATCACGCCCGCCCGGACGAACGCATCCAGATAGCCCTTGAGCGTGTTGTCGCTGTCCATGTTGCCGACGCTGTGCTCGCCGACATAGAGCGTGATCGCGACCGGCAGGGTGAAGCGCGGCGAGGCATTGGCGCGGATCGCATCGAGGACGCTCGCGCGCCACGTCTTGTATTTTGCCGAATGCACACGCCCCTTGCCCGGAACGTTGCAAAACAGGTTGTTGGTGCTGATCGGCCCGGGCAGGGCAAGGCAGGCCGAGGAAGGGGAGACGGCCATCACTCAGCTCATCCCCAGCGCAGCTTTGTAGAGGTCGAGGATTGCCTCTTCCTCGGCAATGTCATCGGGCTCGCGCTTGCGCAGCGCGATAATCTTGCGCAGCACGGCGGTGTCGTAGCCGCGCCCCTTCGCCTCGGCCATGACTTCCTTCTGCTGCTCGGCCAGATCCTTCTTTTCGGCCTCGAGGTGCTCGTAGCGCTCGACAAACTGGCGCAGCTCATCGGCGGTGACGTCATAGGCGGTGTCGGGCATGGTGTCCTCCATCTGCCCGCAGGCGCGGGACAAGGGTGCAGAATATCGGGCGCGCCAGGTGCGGCACGCTGCTGTGGTCTGGTAATTGCGGGTGCTGTGCGGCGCGGGCCGCTGGCTTAATGCGGCGGCTTCCGCCCAAGGCTGCGCTGCACCTCGAAGGTCAGGGAACCGGTGTCAGACGTCACCACGGCCACCGGCCCGGACAGGTCCAGCTCAAAGACCGCGTCGGGTTCCGGCGCGGCGGCGAGGGCGACTCGCAGTGTCGCAATCAAATCGTCAAGCTGGTCGCGGGTCATAGGGGCCGAGATCATGCCGGGCCCTCCGGCCGATAGCTCGGCAGAGCAATGGTGCTGCCGCCGTCCACGGGAGAACAAACGGCGACAGCGATCCGCGCGGAGAGGAGGTCGCGCGAATAGGTCATACGGCGCCCCCTCGAACGCCCATCTTTGTCTTAAGCGCAGCCATCGCATCACCGGTCAGTCGATGCACGTCGTCGAGCTCGGCATAGGCGCGGGCAATGGCCTGCGGGTCTTCGGGCGCAGCCTCATAGGCTGCGAGTGCAGTCACACCCTCGGTGGCCTCGCGCAGCATGTCGAGATGGCAGGCCAGCCCGGACTTCATCGGAAGCCCGGACAACTCGCGCGACCGCATGTTCGAGAACGGGTAGCGTCGCGTGGCGTTTTCGAGAGCACAAACCCACGAGTAAGGAGGTTCGGAGTTGCCATTCTGAATGCGCGACAGGCTGGCCGAAGATACCGAATGCCCGACAGCCGCCTCGATCGCTGCCATCGCGGCTGGCTGGCCGCCTGCGGCTTTGACCAGCTCATCAAACATATGGGCGCGAAGGTGCAGGGTCATTGAAAACGGTTTTCCTTGTTGATGGCCGATAAAGACGGATCTTGCGTTCAGGAAGGGAGGTGCTCGGATGGCATCAGGAAGCGGCACGGAGCGGGGGATTTTCCCGCATGTAGGCTCGAACACGGTCACCGGTCTCAAAGCGAGGGCTGGATTTACCGTCTTTCCAGTCTCGCCACTGGCCGTGGTTTGCGCCGATTGCCAGCTTCAAGAGCCTTTGAGGCGAGGTGCCACACTGCGCACAGTAGGCTTCGATGTCTGAGATGAGCTGTTCCATAGAGGTCTTTATGGGGGATTATTCCCCCGGTACGCAAGGGGAAATCACCTCCATTACACGAGCGCCGCTTGAGGGTATATTTCCCCTCATGGAAAAGCCCTTCAAGGATGCCCTGGAGTTTGCGATCGAGACGACCAAGCGGTCGCTTCGCAGTGTCGCTATCGATGCCGGGGTGTCATACGATCAGCTGAAGAGCCTCATGCAGGGCAAGGCTAAGTCGACGAATTTCGACGACGGCGTGAAAGTGGCCGCTGCCTTCGGCGTGTCGGTAGAGGATTTTCTTGCGGGCAATCTGACATTCGCAGGCCCTACCGTTGCGGTGGCAGGCTGTGTCGGGGCGGGCGCGTCTGTCGAGCTTGTTGATGCCTATGACAAGGGCGACGGATTATATCACGTAAGAACGCCCGAGGGTGTTAGTCCGCGCGGCATCGTTGCAGTAGAGGTGGCGGGCGATAGCATGTCCCCGGTCTACCAGCCTGGCACGGTCTTGTTCTACAGCCGTGATGTTGTTGGTGTCCCTACTGAGGCCATTGGCAAGATCTGCATCTGCGAAGACGAATCTGGCAAGGCATGGGTGAAGGTTGTGCGAGTGGGCCGCGAGGAGGGCACGTTCAGCATGATTTCCCTGAACCCCGAGGCAGGCAACATTCATGGTGTACGCCTCAAGTGGGCGGCGCCGGTTAAGTTCAGCTTGCCGCCGGAATATGTGCAAAAGATTGAGTGACCTTTTTCGAGCTCGTGTGGGCCGCCGCTGGCGGAAAGTCTGCTGAACTCAATGATGACGCACCCCGCCTAGAGCGGGGCTTTTCTTTGCGCTGCCAGGGCGCGCCTGCGTGCCTTGGTGCTTAGCGGCGGCTCGGCTGCTGAATCCGGGGGAATTATCCCCCATATTCTATTGACGGGGGAAAATTCCCCCTATACGTTCGCTCCCATACTCGAAGGCATCGAAGGGAGAGACCATGGACACCATCATCGACCGCCTCGGCCCGGTATCGCCCATGCGCACGGATCTTCCTGCGCGCATGTCACAGCATCGGCCGGGTCAGGTCACATGGCCGGAGCCTCTGCTTGGGCGCAGCTGCGCCCAGTGCGCGCATCTTACCCCGGAGAAGCCCCGCAAGGACGGCACCCTGCGCGGGCGCTGCGCGAAGGTCATGACGCACCAAAACGTGCAGGGGGTGGCGTTCAGCTTCGCCGACGCCGTGGCATGCCCGCAGTTCTACGCAGCGGGGCCAGCACGATGACCTTTCGCCCTGACAGCGCCGACCGGCCAGAATGGCAGGCTCTGGCGATCAACATCCTCGTTGGTGTTGCGATCGGCGGGGCGGCGGGGTGGTTCTATCTCGCAATGACCGCCCAGCGCGTCGCGGCTCTTCTGGTTATTGCGCAATGACGCGGCACCCGTCCGAGGTCAGCTTGCGCCCGACGCCCAGCGCGCTGCGTTACCTCTGGCGCTGGGCGCAAGAGAAGAGCGCGTTCGCCAAGACGGCTGGCCGGGCCTTCCCGAAGCTCGATCTTCTGCCGATGGGGCTGGCCGGGCAACCCGGGAGCCACGTTGAGCTGCGCCACTGGAATGGCGACCGCATGTTGCGCGTCTGGATCGACTACCAGGCTCCGGGCTGCTGGGCGTTGGTTGTCCGGCTCGAGCGCCCGCTGTCGCGACAGAACGATCAAACCACCCTGAACATCCCGCGTGCCGTGGCGCGTCTGGCGATGGCCGAAAAAGGATGACCACTGTGAGCACCACCCGTTCCGTTCCGCTAACCGCCACCGCCGCCCAGCGCCTCGCGCGCTGGACGCCGAGCTTTGAGTGAGGGGGCCGGTGGCCCGCCCAGCGGATGAGGCCCCTATGATCGTTCGAGGCCTCCACCTCGCCCTAAAGCGCCTGCTCTGCCGCCATCAGTGGGAGCGGATCGGCGATCACACCGAATGCGTCAAATGCGGAAGGACCCAGAAATGAGCATGCGAGCCATCATCACAGTCGCCGCCATGCGAGAGGCCATTCAGGCCGCAAAGGAAGGTCTGAAAGTAGAGGTCAAGCCTGACGGTACGCTCATCATTGCGCCGGTTGCATTTGAGCGCGATGCTGGTGATGAGTTCGACCTCGTGAGCATGAAGCGATGAAGCGCGAACTGCCGAAATTCGTCTATCCCAAAGGGAAGCGGGGCTACCTGTATTTCTGCCGCGGGAAGACGACCCAGCGAATTCAGGCCGACTTTGGCACGCCCGAGTTCTGGGCCGAGTATGCTATAGCTCTGAAGGGCAGGGCGCCCGTCCGGCCCGGGAAGACATTCACCGCGCTGATCGAGAGCTACAAACGGAGCAACCGGTTCAGCCGCCTCGCGCCTCGCACAAAGGCTGACTATGACAAGGTCCTGACGTTCATCGTGGATCGGATAGGCGGGCTGGATCCGGCAAAGATGCAGCGCCGCAGCGTCATCGCCTATCGGGATGAGAACGCGGGGGCCGTCCGCTTTGCAAACTACCTGGTGCAGATCCTGCGTATCCTTTTTGAACACGCGCACGACATCGGCTGGAGGAATGACAACCCGGCGAAGGGCGTCTCCCTGCTCAAATCGACGGCCGCACCGCGCGAGCCGTGGCCAGCTGATCTCGTCGAAGCGTTCCGCGCGAAAGCGACAGGCCCAGCGCTTTTGATATTCGAACTGTGCCTGGGCACAGGCCAGCGGATCAGTGACGTGCTTCGGATGCGCTGGAACGACATCGAGGCAGGCGGGGTCAACGTCACCCAGGGCAAGACCGGTGCGCGTTTATGGGTGCCGCTCACGCCTCAACTGCGCGCCGTGCTGGCCGTGACTGCAAAGGACGGTCTCACCATCGTCACGACGCGGGGCGGGCGGATGATGTCCTACAAGACCGCGCAGGGCCATGTGATGCGGGTTCGATTGCAGATCGGCGGGGAAGGGCACGACATCCACGGCTTGAGGCACACGGCGGCATCGGAGTTGGCGCGCCTCGGGTGCAGTGACGAGCTGATCCAGTCGGTCACTGGCCATTCCAGCGCCAGGATGGTTGCTCACTACGCGGGCGCAGCGCGGCAGAAGGCCCGAGCCAAAGAGGCGCAGGAGAGGCGGGAATGATATTTGTTGGGGCATGGAACAGAACAGGACCGGAACGAGAACCTTGAAACGGTCGTTGAAACGGTCCTGCCGAGCCCTTGCGCCCAACGCCCCAACGTGCTGAAAACGTTAGCAGTGGCCGCTTGCTGGAATGGTAGACAGACCGGACTTAAAATCCGTTGCTCGTATGAGCGTGTGGGTTCGAGTCCCACAGCGGCTACCACCTGGACTCTTTCGCATTGTAACACGTTGATTTGCCGGTGTTACGTTTGGCGTGGGTCAGGTTAGGCGCTCATCGCTGCGTTTCATGCCGGTTTCAGCAACGCCAGCACCCGCCGCGCTGCGGCGAAGGGCGGGGGTGTCGCTTGCCGACTGGCGGGTCTCAGGGTGCGCCGGGGACATCGCCGGGCAGGTCGCCGCGCCCGGCATGGCGCAGCAGCCACAGGGCGTAAAGCCCGTTCGGCACCACCACGATCAGCGGCAGGATCATCAGTGAAAACAGCGCCGGCTCGCCGTCCTTGCCCTGCTGGCGCAGCGCGAGTTCCAGCGAGAACGCACCGAAATTCCACAACAGATGATATATCACGGCAGGCCAGATCGAGCCTCGGCGCAACCGCATGGCCAGCAGCAGAAGGCCGGTCGATATGGCGGCGACGGATTGCACGGCGGCGGGGCGGAAGTCACCGATCTCCAGCCCGTTGCCCATATGGATCAGGCCAAACACCCCGCTGGTCAGCAGCATCGCGGGCCAGATCCGCAGCCGACGCCGAAGGGCCGGGAACAGGATGCCGCGAAACATCAGCTCTTCGGACACCGCAATCCAGACCATGAGGGCAAACAGACCGATCAGCTGCGTCACGGGAGGGGTGCCGACCCAGACGACCAGCGCGCCAAAACCGGGCAGATAGAGCCACGGCAACCACATGATCCGCTGCGTGCCGGGTCTGGGCAAGCCCAGCGCCAGATCCGACCAGCGAAACGCCAGCAGGCACAGCACCAGAAAGCCGGTGGCGAGCGCTTGCGGCACCGGCGCCTGAGCGATCGGGCCAAAGGTGCCCGGCAGGAATCCCAGCGAGGAAAGCGCCAGCCAGACCGCGAAGACCACCAGCGCACCAACCAGCCCCAGCGGCCTGCGCGGACGGCCGGTGCCCTGCCATGCGGACGTGTGCGGCGGTTGCAACTCTGGTTGTGGTTCGGGCGCGTCGGTCACGCCGGTTCGACCAGCCAGACGTTGATCTTCACCGCACCACGGTCAGGGGGCAGACTGTTCATCGAGCCGACAAACACCCGGCGGTTCAGCCAGTCCCAACGGCCCCTGGGCGCGGTGATCCTGACATGCGAGAGCGCATAGCGGCCGTTCGGGGTGGGATCGTCGATGGTCACGCGGTTCTCGATATGCAGCACGGTGCCATCGTCGACCTGCATCTCGTAAATCGCCTCCAACTCCTTGACCCCGTCGGCGCGCAGCAATTGGCGGTCCGCGCCGCCGGACAGGACAGTGCCGCTAAGGGTCTCGAACCCCGCGGCGCCACGAAAGAGCCCGCCAATGATGGGCACGATGAACCGTTCGCCATAGGGGCCAATGCCCAGATCCTGCTTGGGCTGGCAGGTCACGACCGCCTCCCACAGCAGGCGCGTTTGCGGGGCGGGCGCGGGATTGGCGCGCAGAAGGCTGTCAAAATCGTCCATAAACCTCTCCAGATCGCGCGCATCCTGCGGCGCGGGCCCCGTCAGCGCAAGGGGGGCAGGACGAGGGTCAGCGCCTGATCGGTCAGCGCCTCAAGGTCCAGCGCGCCGCCCGGCTTGTACCAGAAACTTGTCCAGGCGAGCGCCCCGTGCAGGAACTGCCGCAGCATCGTGGGGTCCAGTGTCGTGAGACCCGCAGTCTGCGCGTCGGTCAGCACCTGCTGCCATAGCGCGAAATAGGCGCTGCGCCCGTCCAGCAGCACGGCACGCCGCGCCTCGGACAGCGCGCGCCATTCGTGGAACAGAACCCCCGTGGCATCGGCGGCAGGGCCGTGCAGGTAGCGCAGCTCGACGCTGATCAGCGCGCGCAGGCGGGTTTGCGGGTCGCTCGCGCTGGCCAGTTCGGCGCGCAGGGCGTCGTGCATGGCGCTGATGACGCGTTCCATGACGGCAAAGAGCATGTCCTCCTTGCTTTTGACATGGTGGAACAAGCTGCCCGACAGGATGCCGACCTCGGCCCCGATCTCGCGCACGGTGGTGGCGGCAAACCCCTGGCGGTGAAACAGCCGCGCGGCGGCAGAGAGCAGCCGGTCACGGGGTTTTTCGGGATCGAAGAGGGGCGGGGTCATGGAACGTGTCTACGCCGTGACGTGGCGGAAAACAACCAAGCGCTTGCTTGTTTTTGCGGGCTTGTTAGGCTGGGACGCAGGGAGAGGCCCATGACAGACACCGCCATCATCACCTGCGCGCTGACCGGCGTGCTGACCGACCCGCGCCAACACCCGGTGCCGGTGACGCCCGAGGAATTGGCCGCCTCGGCGCACGAGGCCTGGGACGCAGGCGCGGTCTGCATGCATGTCCATTTCCGCCAGCAGGGCGCGGGGCGCGGGCATCTGCCCAGCTGGGACCCCGCGCTGGCGGTCGAAGTGGCCGAGGCGATCCGCGCGGCCTGTCCCGGTGTCATTCTGAACTTCACCACCGGCATCGTCGGGCGCGACCAGTCCGGGCCGATTGCCTGCCTGCGTGCCGGGCGGCCCGAGATCGCGGCCTGCAACGCGGGCTCGCTGAATTATCTCAAGACGCGCTCGGGCGGGCAGTGGGCATGGCCGCCGATGTTGTTCGACAACCCGGTCGACAAGGTTGCCGAGATCGTCGGCGTGATGGACGAGACGGGGACAAAGCCGGAATTCGAGTGCTTCGATACCGGGATCGTGCGCTCGGTCGCGATGTTCGCCGAGGTCGGCATCGTGGAACGCCCGCAGGTGAATTTCGTGATGGGCGTGTCGTCGGGCATGCCCGCCGACCCGGATCTGTTGCCGCTCTTGCTGAAATACCGTCCCGAGGGCTGCCCGTGGCAAACCACTGTGATCGGCCGGGCCGAAGTCTGGGATCTGCACCGCCGCGCGGCGGAACTGGGCGGGCATTTGCGCACGGGGCTGGAGGATACATTCTATCTGCCGGACGGCTCGCGCGCCTCGGGCAATGGCGCGCTGGTCGCGGCGCTGGCGCGGGTGGCGCGCGCGGCGGGACGGTCGGTGGCCAGCGCAGCCGAGGCGCGGGCGCTCTGGGGGATCGGGTGAGCGGGTGGCGCACCTCGGGGGCATCGAGCCCCCTCGGCCCGCGCGGGGGTTCCACCCCCACCGGCGCGATGCGCCGCCCCTGGGAGTATTTTCGACAAGATGATGGGAGCGCAGGGTGCAGGGGCTGACATCGGAACTTGACGCGGCGGGGCCGGGGTTCGCGGCGAATGCAGCGGCGATGGAGGCGGCATGGGCGCCGGTGCTGGCGGTGCGCGAGGCCGTCGAAGAGGCAGCTGAGGCCGTGCGCGGGCGCTATGCCAAGCGCGGGATGTTGCTGCCGCGCGAGCGTCTGGCGCTGCTGCTGGACCCGGGCGCGCCCTGGCTGGAGCTGTGTCCTTTCGCCGGCTGGAAGCGCTATGGCGACAAGGACGGCACCGGGGCAGGGGCGGGCGCGATTGCCGGGATCGGGCGGGTGGCCGGGCGGTCCTGCGTGGTCGTCGTCGACAACTTCGCGGTCAAGGGCGGGACAGTGACGCCGGACGGGTTGGCGAAAAAGCTGCGCCTGCAAGAGATCGCGCGCGAGAACCGGCTGCCGCTGGTCAGTCTGAGCCAGTCGGGCGGTGCCAATCTGCAATACGCGCATGAGGTGTTCATCCCCGGCGGGCGCGGCTTTGCCAATCAGGCGCGGCTCTCGGCGCTGGGCATTCCGCAGGTGACGGTGGTGCATGGCTCGGCCACGGCGGGGGGCGCGTATCAGCCGGGGCTGTCGGATTACGTCATCCTCGTGCGCGGGCAGGCGACGATGTATCTGGCCGGGCCGCCCTTGCTGAAGGCGGCGACCGGCGAGGTGGCGACGGATGAGGAGCTTGGCGGGGCCGAGATGCACACGCAGGTCTCGGGTGTCGGCGATTATCTGGCCGAGGATGACGCCGACGGCATCCGGCTGGCGCGCGAGGTGATCAACGCACTGCCTTGGCCTGCGGATGGCGCGGCGGCGGCGGGCGTCGCGCCACTGTATCCGGCGTCCGAGCTGATGGGGATTGTGCCCGCCGACGCCAAGCAGCCCTATGACTGCCGCGAAATCTTGGCTCGGCTGGTGGATGGCTCGGGCTTTCTGGACTTCAAGCCCGAGTACGACGCGGCCACCGTCTGCGGTCATGCCCGCATCGAAGGCCACGCCCTCGGCATCATCGCCAACAACGGCCCGATCACCGCGCAAGGCGCGGCGAAGGCCGGGCAGTTCATCCAGCTGTGCGATCAGGCCGGGGTGCCGCTGCTGTTTGTGCACAACACCACCGGCTTTCTGGTGGGGACCGAGCCCGAGCGCGCCGGGATCATCAAGCATGGATCGAAACTCATTCAGGCGGTGGCCAATGCACGGGTGCCCAAGCTGAGCCTTGTGGTCGGCGGCAGCTATGGCGCGGGGAATTATGCGATGTGCGGGCGCGGCTTCGATCCGCGCTTCATCTTCGCGTGGCCCAACGCGCGCACCTCGGTCATGGGGCCGGCGCAGGCGGGGCAGGTAATGCGCATCGTCACCGAAGCCGCGATGACGCGGGCGGGTGCGGTGGACGCGGCCAAACTGGACGCGCTGGAGCAGGGCACGGCTGCGATGCTGGCCGAAGCGACGACGGCGCTGGCCTCGTCGGCGCGGCTGGAGGATGACGGCATCATCGACCCGCGCCAGACCCGCGACATTCTGGGGCTGGTGCTGGGGCTGATCGCCTCCGAGGGCGCGCGCGTGACGCGGCCCAATACCTTCGGGGTGGCGCGGCTATGAGGATCCTGATTGCCAACCGGGGCGAGATCGCCCTGCGCGTGATGCGCTCGGCCCGGGCGCTGGGCTATGGCTGCGTCGCGGTTCATGGCCCCGGCGAGGCAGGCGCGCCGCATGTGCTTGCCGCCGATCTGGCGGTTGAGGTGCCGGGCTATCTGGACGGGGCCGCGATCATCGCGGCGGCTGTCGCGACCGGGGCAGGCATGGTGCATCCGGGCTATGGCTTCCTGTCGGAAAATGCCGGTTTCGCAAGGGCTTGCGCCGAGGCAGGGCTGGTGTTCATCGGCCCCTCGCCTGAGGCCATCGCGCTGATGGGCGACAAGGGCAGGGCCAAGGCGGCGGCGCTCGCAGCGGGGGTGCCCTGCCTGCCGGGGGCAACCGGAGACCTGCTGGAGGCGGGCCAGCGCATCGGCGTGCCGCTGATGGTCAAGGCGGCGCTGGGCGGCGGCGGCAAGGGGATGCGGCTGGTGCGCGCTCTGGCCGCGCTGCCCGAGGCGCTGACCCGCGCCGCGTCCGAGGCCGAGAAGAGTTTCGGCGACGGGGCGCTGATCGTCGAGAAAGCACTGCTCGCGCCGCGCCATATCGAGGTGCAGGTGTTTGGCGACAGCCATGGCAACGTTGTCCATCTGGGCGAGCGCGATTGCTCGATCCAGCGACGGCATCAGAAGGTGGTCGAGGAAGCGCCATCGCCCGCCGTCGACAACGCCTTGCGCGAACAGATGGGCACGGCGGCGGTCAGTCTGGCACAGGCCTGTGGCTATCAGGGCGCAGGGACGGTCGAATTCCTGCTAGAGGACGGCGCGTTCTATTTCCTTGAGATGAACACCCGCCTGCAGGTCGAACACCCGGTGACCGAGGCTGTTACAGGACTCGATCTGGTCGACTGGCAGATCCGCGTCGCGCGCGGCGAGCCGCTGCCGCTGACGCAGGACCAGATCACCCTGAGCGGCCATGCCATCGAGGTCCGCCTCTACGCCGAAGACCCCGCCAACGGCTTCCTGCCGCAGACCGGGCGCGTTCTGCGCTGGGCACCCGACCCGGCGCTGCGCAGCGACGATGCGCTGGCCGAGGGCGTAGAGGTGGGCGCGGGCTTCGACCCGATGCTGGCCAAGCTGATCGCCCACGGCCCTGATCGGGACACGGCGCGCCAACGGCTAATTGAGGGCCTCAACCGCACCGAACTGCTGGGCCTGCGCACCAACAAACCCTTCCTTGGCCGCGTTCTGGCGCACCCGGTCTTCGCCCAAGGCGACGCGACCACCGCCTTTCTTGAGCGCGACTTTGCCACCGACCCCGCGCTCACCCAAACCCCGCCAGACCCCGCCTTGCTGGCGCTCGCCGTGCTCCTCCTCGCCGGTGCCCCCGCGCCGCGCTTCGGCTTCACCACCGGCCCGCGCCCGACCCTGACCCGCCGCTTTGACACGGGCGTGGGCACCGCCAGCGTAACCCTCACGCTGGACGGCCCCAGCGCCCACATCCCTGACGGCCCCAGTGTCACGCTCGACAGCCTCACCCCGACCCACGCCCGCGCCCGCTTGAACGGCATCGCCCATACTCTGCCCTATGCCCGCGACGGCGACACGCTCCATCTTGGCGACCTCACACTCACCGACATCACCCTTGCGCCCGCGCAATCCCGTGCCCAGCAGGGCGACGGGCGGATCCTCGCACCGATGGCGGGGACGGTGCTTGCCGTAGAGGTCGCGCTCGGTGACCGGGTGACACAGGGCCAGACCCTCGCCATTCAGGAGGCGATGAAGATGGAGCACCCGCTCCGCGCGCCCTTCGCAGGCCGCGTCACCAGCCTCACTCTGACCAAAGGCGCGCAGGTCCGCGCGCGCCAACCCCTGATAACCCTCGACCCGGAGTCCCCATGATCGAGCTATGGCATAGCAAAGGCGCACGCTCTTTCCGCCCTCTGTGGACGCTGGAAGAACTGGGCGTGCCTTATCAGCTGCACATGCTGGGCTTCCCGCCCCGCGCCACGAACCCCGAATTTCTGGGGATCAACCCGTTGGGCACGGTGCCCTACATGACCGACGGCGACACCCAGATGACGGAATCGAGCGGCATCACCCATTACCTGTCGCGCCGCTATGGCGAAGGGTCTCTCGCCGTCGCCCCCGATGAGAAGGCCTATGGCGACTGGCTCAACTGGCTCTACCACTCGGACGCCACGCTGACCTTCCCGCAAACGCTGGTCCTGCGCTATGGCCGGTTCGAGGCCGGTGAGCGCCGCCAGCCACAGGTCGTCGACGACTACACGCAATGGTTCCTCTCGCGGCTCAAGCTGGTCAACGCGCGGGTCGAGCAGGCCGATTTCCTCTGCGCCGACCGCTTCACCGCCGCCGACATCGCCGTGGGCTATGCGCTCTACCTTGGCGAGCTGATCGGCATCTGCCAGCACTACAAACCCCAGACGCAGGCCTATCTCGACCGGCTCAAGGCGCGCCCCGCCTTCCAGCGTGCCGAGGCCCCCGGCCAGATCAGCGCGGTATAAATCATGCAGTTCACCCCCACGCCCGAGCAGCAAGCCCTCTACGACGCCGCCTTTCGTTACGCCGAGGCCAGGCTGCACCCGCTTTTCGCCCGCATGGATGACGAGGACTGGTTCCCCGACCAGCTGATCGCGCAACTCGGCGCAGACGGCTATTGCGGCCTGACCGCGCCCGAAAGCCTCGGCGGCGCGGGCATGGATCTGATGTCAGCGGGCATGGTGGCCGAGGCCTTCGGCTACTGGAACACCAACGCCGCCTTCATCTGGGGGCCGCATGAAAATCTGTGCCTGAACAACATCCTGCGCAATGGCACGCCCGAGCAGATCGCCCGATTTGCGCCTGACCTGATCGCCGGGCGCAAGATCGGCGCGCTGGGGCTGACCGAGCCGGGGGCGGGGTCCGATGCGCTGGGCTCGATGGCGCTGAAGGCGGTGCGCGATGGCGATGACTATGTGCTGACCGGGCGCAAGATGTTCATCTCGAACGGGCCGGTGGCCGATCTGGTCCTGACCTACGCCAAGACGGCACCCGAACGCGGGGCCAAGGGCATCTCTGCCTTTGTCGTCGACACCGCCACGCCGGGCTTCTCTGTCGCCCAGACGTTAACCAAGATGGGCTGGCGCGGCTGCCCCACCGGCGAGCTGGTCTTCGAGGGTGTGCGCGTCCCGGCGGCGAACCTGCTGGGGGCCGAGAACGCCGGGGTCGGCGTCGTCATGTCCGGCCTCGACATCGAACGCGCCTTTCTCGGCCTGCCCTATATCGGCGCGGCCCAGCGCTGCCTCGACCTCTCGCTCGATTACGCGGCCACCCGCCGGCAGTTCGGCAAACCGATTGGCAGCTTCCAGATGATCCAGTCGCATCTGGCCGAGATGGCCACCCTGATCGACGCCGCCCGCCTCTATGCCTACCGCGCCCTCTCGGCCTGCGACGCGCTGGCGCGTGGCGAAGGGGGCAGGGGAGAGATCCACCGCCTCTGCGCGGGATCGGTGCTGTTTGGTGCCGATATGATCGCGCAGGTCACCGACCGGGCGGTGCAGATCCACGGCGGCTCAGGCTTCGTGTGGGAGACCGAAGTCAACCGCCACTACCGCAACGCCCGCATCGCAAGCCTGGGCGGTGGCACCACCGAAGTGCGCAAACTGATCATCGCCGAAGAACTCTTCCGCGCCCGCGGCCTGCGCCTGGACTGAACAAAGCTCAATTTTCTGTCTGAAAATATCCTCAGGGGGTGAGGCCCGGCACGGGCCGAGGGGGCAGAATGCCCCCTGCGCCGCCGGAACGGCGGCGCGTCGGTCGCCCAAGACCTGCGCGCCGCAAGGCGTGCCGGGCGCGGGCGAAACACCGCCCGGTCCCACCCCGATCTTGACGATCAGGCCGAATCGTAATAAATGAAGTTACATGAAACGCGACAGCCGCCTCTCCTCCGTTCTGCATGCGCTCTTGCACATGGCCGAACACGACCAGCCGATGACCTCGGAAACCCTCGCCCAGTGCATGACCACCAACCCGGTCGTCGTGCGCCGCACCATGGGGCTGCTGCGCGAGGCCGGGATCGTCGCCTCGGCGCGCGGTCCCTCGGGCGGCTGGACGATCACCGCAGACCTTGAAACCCTCACCCTGCGCGATCTGCACAACGCGCTGGGCGAACCTGCGGTCTTTGCCATCGGAAACCGCAATGAGACCCCCGACTGTCTCGTCGAGCAGGCCGTCAACGCCGCCCTGCACGATGCCTTCGCGCAGGCCGAAGCCCTGCTGCTCGACCATTTCGCGCAGATCACCCTCGCCACGCTGGCGCGCGACTTTGCGCGCCGTCACGCAGCCAGACGCCAAACGACACCCCACCCACAGGAGTAATCCCATGCCCGATGTCATCATCATCGGTGGCGGCTATGCCGGAATGGCCGCCGCCCTCCAACTGCTGCGCGCGCGCCGTGACGTCCTGATCATCGACGCAGGCCAGCGCCGCAACCGTTTCGCCAGCCATGCGCACGGCTTTCTGACGCAGGACGGCGAAGACCCCGCCGTCATCGCTGCCAGGGCCCGCGCCCAGATCGAGGCGTATCCCGATCTCGACTGGTACGAGGGTGAAGCGACCCGCATCGACGGCGAAAAGGGCAATTTTGTCGTCCTCCTGAGCGATGGGGCGGCTTTCAGCGCCAGCAGGGTGATCCTCGCGCTCGGGGTCAGTGACACGCTGCCCGAGATCCCGGGGCTTGCCGAGCGCTGGGGACAGTCGGTGTTCCACTGCCCCTATTGCCACGGGTACGAGCTGAATCGTGGCCGCATCGGCGTCATCGCCTCAGGGCCTGAGATCACCGGTCACGTCGGACTGTTTTCCGAATGGGGCGAGGTGACCCTATTGGTCAATGGCGCGTTCAGCATGAATGACGATCACACCGCCGCCATGCGCGGGTACGGTATCACCGTTGAGGAGACGCCGATTGCGGCCATCGAGGGCCAAGCCGAGGTCGTGCTGAGCGACAACCGGCGGCTCCAGCCCTTCGCCGGGCTTTTCGTGACCTCGCGCGCCGCCCCTGCCACCGGAATCGCACAGGCAGCAGAGCTGAGCTTGGCCGAAACCCCCATGGGTCAGCAGATCGACACCGACTCGCTCAAGGAAACCTCGCGGCCCGGAATCTACGCCTGTGGCGACGCCGCCCGCGTGCCGCATTCGTTGGCTCTGGCCATCGCCGACGGGTCATGGGCCGGGGCGACGGTGCATCGCTCGCTCGTCTTCGACCACTGACGAACCCCGGGCGGCGGGGGCATCGAACCCCCGCCGCCCGACGGCCCGCGAAGGCGGTCCGCGGCCCGGCCCCAGCGAAATCGCGCTGATTTGGCGCGGTTTTCCGGTTCTGGCGCAGAAAGTTCCGACTGTGGGCGCTAACGTCTCAACCGCGCCATTGTCGTGTCACTTTCCCCCGCGTATCCCTGTGCCCAGCAGTCAAACAAGAGGGACCCGCCATGCGCGCCACCAAGCTCGTTCAAAAGATCCTGGCCAACTACGAGGGCGAAACCCCCGGGGTGAAAGCCAACCTGTGCCGCATCCTGATGGAAGGCAAACTGGGCGGTACCGGCAAGCTGATCATCCTGCCGGTGGATCAGGGCTTCGAGCACGGGCCTGCCCGCTCCTTCGCGCCGAACCCGGCGGGCTATGACCCGCATTACCATTACCAGCTGGCCATCGACGCTGGTCTCTCGGCCTATGCCGCGCCGCTGGGCTCGCTGGAAGCCGGTGCCGACACCTTCGCCGGGCAGATCCCGACGATCCTGAAGGTGAACTCGTCGAACTCGCTGATGTCAGACACGGCGGGCAAGAACCAGGCGATCACCGCCTCGGTCGATGATGCGCTGCGTCTGGGCTGCTCGGCCATCGGCTTCACGATCTATCCGGGCTCGGACTGCGCGCTCGACATGTTCGAAGAGATCGTCGAAATGCGCAAAGAGGCCGCCGCCAAAGGCGTGGCCACCGTGATCTGGTCCTACCCGCGCGGTGAGGCGATCACCAAGGACGGCGAAACCGCCATCGACGTGGCCGCCTATGCCGCCCATATCGCGGCACTGCTGGGCGCGCATATCATCAAGATCAAGCTCTCGACCGACCACCTGATGCTGCCCGAAGCCAAGAAGGTCTACGAGAAGGAAGCCATTGACGTCGCAACGCAAGCCGCACGCGTCAAGCATTGCGTGCAATCCTCGTTCAATGGCCGCCGGATCATCGTCTTCTCGGGCGGCGCTGCCAAAGGCGCAGACGCTGTGTATGACGACGCCCGCGCGATCCGCGATGGCGGCGGCAACGGCTCGATCATCGGGCGCAACAGTTTCCAGCGCTCGCGCGAGGATGCGCTGTCGATGCTGAGCAAGCTGGTGGATATCTACAAAGGCAAAGCCTGACGCTTTCGCCAGCGTCAGCCAGAAAAAGGAGGGGGGCTGTCAGCCCCCCTCTTCGCTTTCAGCGAATTCACCCCCCGAGGATATTTGAAGAGCAAAGAAAGCGCGGTTAACCCTTCGTTAACGCCCCTCTTTGCTCCTTAAATATCCCGGGGGGCGGGCCGGAACGGCCCGGTGGGGGGCAGCGCCCCCCTCGCGGCGCGAGGGCCCTCGATGGGCCCGAGCGCCGCACCTCCCCTGTCTCAGTTCCCGGGCAGCAGCTTGCCCGGGTTCATCACGCCCTCGGGGTCCAGCGCAGATTTGATCGCGCCCATCACGTCCCAGGCGTCGCCATGTTCCGCGCGCATGTATTTCGTCTTGCCCAGCCCGATCCCATGCTCGCCCGACACTGTGCCACCCAGCCGCAGCGCGCGTTCGGCCATGTTGGCCGAGAGTTTCATCGCGGTTTCCCATTCACCCGCGTCGCCGGTTTTGGGCAGCAGCAGCGCGTGGAAGTTGCCGTCGCCGACATGCCCCACGATCGGCCCCGGCAGCCCCGAGGCGGCGATTTCTGCGGCGGTTTCCTCGACGGCTTCCGCCAGCCGTGAGATCGGCACGCAGATGTCCGTGGTGATCGCCGTGCAGCCCGGATAGGCCTGCAGTGTCGTGCGGTACGCATTGTGGCGCATCGCCCAGAGTGCGGTGCGCTCTTCAGGTTTGGCCGCCCAGCGGAACCCCTGCGCGCCAAAGTCCTCGGCAATTTCGGCGAAGCGTTCGGTTTGCTCGATCACGCCTGCCTCCGAGCCGTGGAACTCGACCATCAGATGCGGCGCATCCGGCCAGTCGGTGCCTGCGCCCTTGTTGAACGCCGCCGCGGCTGCCGTATCCACGAACTCGATCCGCGCCATCGGGATGCCCGACTGGATCGTCGCGATCACCGCATCCACCGCGCCCGCCATCGTGTCGAAGGCGCAGACCGCCGAGCGCGAAGCCTCGGGCTGACCGTGCAGCTTGAGCGTGATCTCGGTGATCAGCCCCAGCGTGCCCTCAGCCCCGACGAACAGCGCCGTCAGGTCATAGCCGGTCGAGGATTTCGGCGCGCGCGTGCCGGTGCGGATCACCCGACCGTCGGCCAGCACGACCTCAAGCCCCAGCACGTTCGAGCGCATCGTGCCGTAGCGCACGGCCGTCGTGCCCGATGCGCGGGTCGAGGCCATGCCACCGATCGAGGCATTCGCGCCCGGATCAATCGGAAAGAACAGCCCCGTCGCGCGCAGCTCGGTGTTCAGCGCTTCCCGCGTCACACCCGGCTGGACGCTGACCACCATATCCTCGGGCACGATGTCCAGCACCTTGGCCATGCGCGAGAAATCCACCGTCACCCCGCCGCGCGGCGCCAGCGCGTGCCCCTCCAGCGAGGTTCCGGCACCCCAGCCGATGATCGGCAGGCCCGCGCCGTGGCAGATCTTGACGATCTCGGCCACCTCGGCGGTGCTTTCGGGATAGGCCACGGCGTCGGGGGGCATTTGCTTGAAATGGCTTTCCGAGCGTCCGTGCAGGTCGCGGTCGGATTGCGAGCGGTTCAGGCGGTCGCCCAGCAGGTCGGTGAGCGCATCAAGCGCGGCGGCGGTGGTCGGCATCGGTTTCTCCTCAAACTGGCCCAAGCTTAGCGCGCGGCCGGGCGCGATGCCAGAGAGCCTGTCGCTTGTGCCAATACCCTGGTCTTCCTGTGCAAAGCCTTGCAACCGGGGGCAATCTGCGCTTTGCAAGACCCAAGCGAGGGACCGTCCATGAGCCGCACCAGCCACCGCCGCAAGATCCTGCGCCAGTTCAGTCTGGGCTTGCGCCGCGTGCGCCAGCACGGCCCTTCCGAGGCGCTGTTCTGGCTGATCGCGTTCTTTCTGGGCACGGCGGCGGGGCTGGCGGCGCTGTTGTTCCGGCTGGGCATCTCGACGCTGGAGACGCTGCTCTATAACGCGCAGGATCACGCCGTGCTGGCGTCGGCCTCGGTCATGCCGTGGTGGCAACTGGTGGCGATCCCGGCCACCGGAGGGCTGGTCGTCGGCCTGATCCTGCACCGTTTCACCCCCGATGGCCGGGTCCGCGCCGTGGCCGATGTGATCGAAGGTGCCGCGCTGCACCGGGGCAGGGTGGAGGTGCGCGAGGGGCTGGCCTCGGCGGTGGCGTCGATGATCACGCTGGGCTCGGGCGGCTCTGCGGGGCGCGAGGGGCCGGTGGTGCACCTTGCCGCCGTGATCTCGACCCGCATCGCCGACCGCATCCACGCCAATGGCATCACCGGGCGCGATCTGTTGGGCTGCGCGGTGGCGGCGGCGGTGTCCGCCTCGTTCAACGCGCCGATTGCCGGGGCGATTTTCGCCATGGAGGTGGTCCTGCGCCACTACGCGCTGCACGCCTTCGCGCCCATCGCGATTGCCTCGATCATGGGCACGCTGGTCAACCGGCTGGCCTTTGGCGATGTGGCCGAATTCACCCTGCCGATCCGCAACATGGTGGCGTTTTACTGGGAGATCCCGGCTTATCTGATCCTTGGCCTTGTCGCCGGTCTGGTTGCCGTCGCCCTGATGCGCACGATCTTCTTTGCCGAGACCTTCGCCAGCACGGTTCAGGCCCGCACCGGGATGCCGCGCTGGTTGCGCCCTGCCGTGGCGGGGGCGCTGGTCGGGATCATCGCGATCTTCGTGCCGCAGGTGATCGGCATCGGCTATGAAGTCACCACCCGCGCGCTGACCGGCGAGATGGCGCTGCGCGAGGTGATGTTCATCGCCGTCGCCAAGACCATCGCCGTCGCGATCACGCTGGGCGGGCGCATGGGCGGCGGGGTGTTTTCCCCCGCGCTGGTCATCGGCGCGCTGACCGGGCTGGCCTTTGGCCTGATCGCGACGCAGCTGATCCCGGCCTATTCCGGCAGCGCGACCACCTATGCATTGGCGGGGATGGGGGCGATCGCGGCGGCGGTTCTGGGCGCGCCGGTTTCGACAACGCTGATCGTGTTCGAGCTGACCGGCGACTGGCAGACCGCCATCGCCGTGCTGGCGGCGATCTCGACCGCCTCGGCCGTCGCCAGCCGCTTTGTGAAACGCTCGTTCTTTCTGGCGCAGCTGGCGCGGCGCGATGTGCGCATTGCGCAGGGACCGCAGGAGTATCTGCTGCAACTTGTGGGCATCGCGCATATCACCAAGCAGGAGGGCACCACCGGGGCGCTCAGCCCCGAGGCACTCGACAGCCTTCTGTCTCAAGGCCTGAGCATCGACGCCGAGTCGCGCCTCAAACCCGCGCTTCGCATCTTCGAGCGTACCGGCGCGCTGCATCTGGCCGTCACCCAGCACGGGCGCGACGGGGCGGTGCGGGTGGTCGGCAGTCTCAGCCATGTCGACGCGCTGCGCGCCTATACGCAAGCGCTGGCAGCGACGGCGGCGGAAGAGCATTCCTGACCGCACGGGGACGCCTGACTTGCCCGATAGGGACGGGTCTGGCAGGCTGAAGGCTTTCAAAAAGCCATGTTGGACCAGATCGATGAACAGATTTCACAGGCTCCTGCGCGGGGCCATGCTTGGTATTCTCACGGTTTCTCCGCAGGTTGGCACTGCACAGTCAGCACTTTGGGACTGGTCCGGGGCCGTTGACGAAACCCCCGCGACAGCCCCTTTGCGCGCGATGCTGGCGCAGGTTCCGGCGGCCTATCTGCTGCCATCGGGCGATCTGCTGGCCAGCCTTGGCTTTGGCGATTTAGACGCCGCACGCAGGGTGCTGGCGTCACTGGACAGCGATCTGCCTCTGGCCCTGCGCGCCGCCAACCGGGCGGCCCCGACCGCGCGGCTGACGATGGAGATGGGCGCCGAGACCGAAACCTGGATCAACGCGGTCGGTTTCAGCGTGGCCGATATTCACCAGATGGTGGTCCATGAGAACCGCACGGATGCGGCGAGCCTGATCGCGTTGTCACCCGACGCCGCTGCGAGGGTGCCTGACGCGCTTCTGGCCAGCGGCTACGAGCGGCAGGGATACATGAGCCTGCACGCCTATGCCGCGGGCGAGGATGGCACGCGTGATCGCGAGGCAGGGCGCAGCGGCGATCCGTTCCGTTCGTTCATCGGCCTGTCTGCGCGGGTGGATGTCGCGGGAACGCTGCTGCGCCATGGACGCACGTGGTCCAGCTTTTCGACACTGGCTTATGGTGCGCGGTCGCCCGCCGTCGCCGATCCCGTCGTGCGGGTGCAGCTTGATGCGCTGGACGGTCTGGACGCAGGCGCGCTGTTGCAGGCCACTTTCCACCCCGAAGCCGCGCCGCTGTTGCAAAGCGATCCGGTCGCCGCGCTGCGCGGAACCGACGCCGAGCGCGATGCAGGGGGCTGGCGTTCGCTGCTGCTGGCCGATTTCTCGACCGGCGCGGTATCGACCGGGGTGATGGTGCTGACCGCCGACTGGCCCGCCGATCTGGACCCCACGCCGCTGGCGGCGCTGATTACAGCGCGTTGGAACGGCACCGACATTGCCGGGCGCAGCGCCGCTGTGCAGCTGGGCGTCCCGGTTGAGGTCAACCTGTGGCAGACCGCCGACGGGTTGGTCGTGCTGCGCCTTGCCGCAACCGCGCCCACCGCGGTCGGCCAGCGCGGTGTCACAACAAACCCGGTCTTTGCGTTTTTCAGCCAGAGGCTGCGCATGCTGGACCTGAATTTCCTGCCCTGAATGCCGCTCAGCGCCGCGCCAGCGGGTGGTGATCCATCACCAGCTGTCGCAGGCGTTCATCCAGCACATGGGTGTAAATCTCGGTCGTGCCCAGATCGGCATGGCCCAGCAAGGTCTGGATCACCCGCAGATCGGCACCGCCCGCCAGCAGATGCGTCGCAAAAGCGTGGCGCAGAACGTGGGGGCTGACGCGCTCCGGGTCCAGCCCGGCGCGGGCTGCGACTTGTTTGACGATGGTATGAAAGCGCACGCGGCTCAAATGCCCCTCGGCCCCGCGCGCCGGGAACAGAAAGCGCGAGGGGGGCACCCCCTTTTTGCGCGCCAGATCCTCGTCCCGGTCCCGGTGCGCCAGCCAGATCGCCACCGCCGCGCGGGCCGGGTCAGACAGCGGCACCAGCCGGTCCTTGTTGCCCTTGCCGCGCACCATCAACATCTCGGGCGATCCGCGCAACGCCGCTTGCGGCAGCGTCACCAATTCGCTGACCCGCAGCCCGGTGGCATAGAGCAGCTCGAACAGACAGGCGTTGCGCGCGCGTTCGCCCGCGTCGCGACCATGGGCGCGCGCGGCGTCGAGCAGGCGTGAGACCTCGTCCTCGCTCAACGTGCCCGGCAGTTTCTGGCTGCGCCCCGGACCGTCGATGCGCAGCACCGGGTTGTCTGTGCGCCACCCTTCGTCATAGGCGAAACGGTAGTATTGCTTGAGCGATGACAGCCGCCGCGCGCGCGTGGCCCGCGACAGGCCCTCGGCATCGAGCGAGACCAGATACCCTTCGATCTGATCGCGCCCGGCGCTGTCCAGCGCGCTGCCATGCCCGGACAGCCACTCGGCCGCATGGGCCAGATCGCGCCCATAGGCCAGCAGCGTGTTGCGCGCAGCACCGTTTTCGGCGGCGATGGCCTCAAGAAACGTGGAAATCTGGCGGTTGTCGTCGCTCAGGGCCATCAGCCCCGGCGCTCCAGCAACAGGCTTTCCAGCGCCGTGCGCCGGGCGATGTCTTCCAGCCCCAGCGCGCGCAGGCCGCCAAGACCCTCTGCCAGCACGCGGGGATCGCCCGGTCCGCCCAGCTGCATCAGAATGCGCAGCATTTCTTCGCCCAGCCGCCCCTCTGCCAGCCGCTCGGCCATGCCATCGGGCAGCGGCGGCTCGGGCCCGAAGGCCTGCGTCACGGCGGCGGCCAGCTCGCCCGGCATCGCGCCCGCTTGCGCCGGGTCCAGACCGCGCGCCACGGCGGCAAGGAAGCGCTCCTCAGCATCTGCGCCCGCAGGCAGACCCAGCGCGACGGTCTCATAGGCTTCGGACAACAAGCCGATGCGGTAGGCAATCGCGCGCGCCTCGCCGGTCAGCCCGATCTGTCCCAGTGGCTGCGCATAGAGGCTGGCCATCGGCACCTCCAGCTCACCGGCCTGAATCTGCGGCCAGGCTTCGATCAGGGCAGCGCTTGTCGCTGCTGCATCCGCGTTGCGCAGGGCGGTATCGAGCCGCTGAACGACGCGCACCCGCTCCCAGATCCCGCCCGAAGCCGCCGCGCGGCGCTCGGTGTAAAGCCCCAGCAGCCGGTTGGGCGACAGCGCCCCGGCGCGCACCAGACGCTCGGCGGCTTCGATCTGCGCGCGCCAGCCTTGCGTGCCGCGCAGGTCAGCATGGGCGTACGAGACCGGTAGGCCGAGCGTCGGCAGCCCGTCGCCGACGGCCTCACGCAGACGCCAAGTCAGGGGATCGGGCGTGCCGGGGGGCGGCGGCAGCAGGGTCGAGGCCCCGGGCAACGTTTCATCGCCGTCAAGGAAATGTTGCAGCAATTCAGCCAGATAGGGCGCAACCCGGTTTTCTTCCGCTGCCGCATCCAGCAGCGCCGATGCTTCTTGCCATTGCCCGGCGCGGGCCATGCAGAAGATCAGCGCGGCGGCATCGCCCACGGGCGGCTCTTCGCGCAAGACGGGCTGGCAGGCGGTGTGTTCGTCACCCAGCAACAGGCCGATGTCAAAGCGGCGCAGCCGCAGCACAGGCGCATCCGAATCCAGCGTATCGAGCACCGCCGCCGCTTGGTCCAGCGCGCCGAATTCGATCAGCTTGTCGATGCGGGTCAGCAGGAAATCGGGCACCGGCGACGGCTCGGTGCCGGGCAGGGGGGCGTTGAACTCGGCCAGCAGCAGGCGCAGCGACAACTCGCGCAACGACGGCAGCATATCGGCGGGAAGATCGGCGATCAGATCCGACAGCGCCCGCGCCGGGGTCGTCCCCCACAGCGCGGCGGGCAAGCCGACCCGGGCGGCGGGATAAAGACCCACCGCTTCGGGACGCAGGGCATCCAGCGCGCGCACCGAAATGCCCGTGCTGCCGCCCACGCTGCTCGCCACGGGCGGGGTTATCGGATAGGCGCCGGGCATCTCGACCCCGCCGCGCGTCTGCAACCAGTCGATGGCGGACAAGGGGCCGGGATTTTGCGCCAGAACAGTGCCGGGAAGCATACCAAGGCCGAGCACCACACACACGGTGCGCAGCGAATCGGTGGAAAGGCGGCGCGCGACCATACGGGTCAACCCAGCTGCAAATTGACCGGCAAGCTGCGCGGCTCGGGGGGGCGACCAAGATCGCCGAAATAGGCAAAGGCAACAAAGCCAAGCCCACCCACCAGCACCAGAATCAGCACCAGCCTGAACAGGTAGCCAAAAAAACCGGGGCGGTCGTCATATCGGGGCATAGGGGGCTCGATCCTCACATCGGTCGGCAATCTGCTGCCGGTTGTTTGCAGATTTATAACTGGAACTCTGGGCAAGTTCACGCCATTCAGGGGGACAAAGCGAAAAATCGCCTGCATGTGAAGTGGGCCGGGTGTTTTGATGAAGCCGAGGTTGCACAAGACCGTCATGATGGTCGGGATGATGGGGGCGGGAAAATCCGCCGTGGGCAAGGAATTGGCCCATGTGCTGGGTGTGCCCTTCGTTGATTCGGACGCCGAGATCGAGCGTGCCGCCAATGCCACGATCGCGGAAATCTTTTCGCGCGACGGCGAGGCGTTCTTTCGCGACAAGGAAGCCCGCGTCATCGCCCGCCTGATCGAGGGCGAGCCGTGTGTCCTTTCGGTCGGCGGCGGGGCGTTCCTGCGCGCCGATACGCGTGAGAAAGTGTCGGAACTGGGCGTGTCGGTCTGGCTGAAGGCCGATCTCGACACGCTCTGGAGCCGGGTCAAACGCAAGGACACGCGGCCCTTGCTGCGCACGCCCAACCCACGACAGACGCTTGCCGATCTGATGAGCGCGCGCGAGCCGTCTTATGCACAGGCGGATCTGATCGTCGCCACGACGGCAGACTATGCCATTGAAACCACGGCCCTGAAGGTTGTCGAGGCGCTGGCCGAGCGTCCCGATGTGCTCGAAAAGCTTGAAAGTCCCCCCGCATGACCACCGCCCCGATCGAAGATGTCGCCGTCAATCTGGGCGCGCGCTCGTACACCGTGCGCGTCGGACGCGGGCTGATCGCACGCGCCGGGGCCGAGATTGCCCCGCTGTTGCGCCGCCCGCGTGTGGCCGTGGTCACCGAAGAAACCGTCGCCGCGTGTCAGCTGGACCGTCTGCGGGCCGGGCTTTCGGCCTACGGCATCACCTGCGAGGTTCTTATCCTGCCCGCCGGTGAAGGCACCAAGAGCTGGCCGTATCTGCAACAGACGGTGGAATGGCTGCTGGAGCAAAAGGTCGAGCGGGGGGACATCGTCATCGCGCTGGGCGGCGGGGTGATCGGCGATCTGGTCGGCTTCGCCGCCGCCGTGCTGCGCCGGGGCGTGCGCTTTGTGCAGATCCCGACCTCGCTGCTGGCGCAGGTGGACAGCTCGGTCGGCGGCAAGACCGGCATCAACTCGCCGCGCGGCAAGAACTTGATCGGGGCGTTCCACCAGCCGTCGCTGGTGCTGGCCGATATTGATGCGCTCGACAGCCTGCCGGGTCGGGATTTTCTGGCAGGCTATGGCGAGGTGGTGAAATACGGGCTGTTGGGCGACGCCGGGTTCTTTGACTGGCTCGACACCAACGCGCCCGCGATGGCCGCCGGGGACAAGGTGCTGCGCCAGCAGGCGGTGCGCCACGCGGTGCGGATGAAGGCCGATATCGTCGAGCGCGACGAGACCGAACAGGGCGACCGCGCGCTGCTCAATCTGGGCCACACGTTCGGCCATGCGCTGGAAGCGGCGACCGGCTTCTCGGACCGGCTCTTGCACGGCGAGGGTGTGGCGATCGGCTGCCTTCTGGCCTTCGATCTGTCGGCGCGACTGGGTCTGTGTTCGCAAGAGGCGCCCGAGCGGGTGGCCGAGCATCTGGCCCGCATGGGCATGAAGCGGCGGCTGTCGGATATTCCGGGCGATCTGCCGGGCCGCGACGCGTTGATCGCGCTGATGGGGCAGGACAAGAAGGTGCAGGACGGCACCATGCGCTTCATTCTGGCGCGCGGGATTGGCGAGAGTTTCGTCACCGCCGATGTGCCAAAGGCGGCGCTGGAGGCGCTGTTGGACGAGGCGCTGTCTCTCTAGCTGCCGGGGGCTGCCGCCGCGGGTTTACTGTTAGTGCGGGGGGCTGCCGCCCCCCGGGCCCCCTGCTTCAAGGGGGACGCACGCGCCCCCCTTGAAAATCCCCCCGTGGATATTTGCTGACAGAAAATGGCTCAGGCGCGGCGGCGGTTGATCAGCATCAGGCCGGCGATCAGCAGGGCGATGGCGATGGGGGTGGTGGCCGCGACGGGCTCGTCGAGGACCAGCCAGCCCAGCAACGCGCTCAGCGCCGGGGTCAGGAAGCTGAAGCTGGCCAGCGTCGAGGCCTGATAGCGGCCCAGCAGCCAGAACCAGGTGACAAAGCCGACGCAGACCACGCCGAGCGCCTGCACCACCAGCATGATCGCCTGAAAGCCGTCGAAATCGCGCACCAACGGGCCGCCATAGAGCGGTGCAAGCGCGCAGAGCAGGACCGCCGAGACGACGGTTTGCCACAGGATCTGCGTTTCGGCCGGGGTGTTGCCCAAGGCGGTCTTGCGCGACACCACCACGATGGCCGCCCAGGAAACGCCCGCGAAGATCGCCGCCAGATCGCCGCCGATGCTGCCGTCACCCAGCCCGCCGGCGCGTCCTGCAAGCGTCAGCACGACGCCCGAGAACCCCAGCGCGAAGCCCAGGGCGCGCGGTCCGGTCAGCCGCTCACCCGGGAACAGGAAATGCGCCGCCAGCGCCAACCAGATCGGCATGGCGTAAAACAGCGATGAGGCGCGCACGACGCTGGTGTTGTCGAGCGCAATGAACAGCAGCATGAACTCGGCGCTGAACAAAAACCCCATCATCAGCCCGGCGCGCCACAGGTCCAGCCGCACAGGGATCTTGCGCCACGCCATCCACAGCGCCAGCGCGCCCGTGCCGATGACCGAGCGCACCCCGGCAAAGAACACCGGCTGCAACCCTTCGTTGCCCAGCTTGATCATGAGATTATTGGCGCCGAACAGCAGCGCCAGACCGAGCATAAGCCAGAACCCGGTCAGATCGAGCGGGCGGCGCGGGGCAGGGGACATAGGGGATCTTGAACCTGTGAAATGAGTGTGCGAGTGAACCTCTGGCGGCGGTCGGGGTCAACCCCTGTTTGGCGCGCCTTCCGGTAGGGTGTTGCGCCCGCTTTGTGACCGGGACAATCAAGGAGTGTGGCGATGAGCAGCGTGCGTGGTCCGATCCTGATGGTGGCCGCTATGGCAGGCTTCGCCATCGAAGACGCCTTCATCAAAACCCTTGCACTGCGCATCCCGGCCGGTGAAATCGCCATCGCTCTGGGGCTGATCGGCGGGCTGGTGTTCGGCCTGATGGTTCGGCGCGAGGGCGGCCGGCTGATGAACCTGCGCGCCCTCAAAGGCGCGGTACTGTGGCGCAACCTGTTCGAGACCGGCGCCGTGATGACCATGGTGCTCGGCGTGGCGATTGTGCCGCTCAGCGTCGTATCATCGATCCTGCAGGCCGTGCCGCTGACCGTGACGCTGGGCGCGGCGCTTTTCCTGGGCGAATCCGTCGGTTGGCGGCGCTGGAGCGCGATCCTTGTCGGCTTTGTCGGCGTGCTGATGATCGTGCGCCCGGGCATGGCAGGGTTCGACGTGCTCGTCCTGATCCCGCTGCTGGCCGTCGTCTTTCTGACCGGGCGCGATCTGGTCACGCCCTCGGTGCCGCGCGACATCTCTACCTTCAAGATCTCGGGCTGGGGGTTTCTGACCGGCGTGCCCGGCGGTCTGATGTTGCTGGCCATCACCGGCGACGCGCCGGTCATGCCCAATGCGCTGGAAGCCGTGCTCATGCTCGGCACCGCCGTCAGTGGCATTCTGGCCTATGCCGCCCTGGTGCTGGCGACCCGCGCGGGCAATCTGGGCGCGACGACGCCGTTTCGCTATGCGCGTCTGGTCTTCGCCATGATCATCGGTGTGACCCTGTTTGGCGAGCGGCCCGATGCAATGACGCTGGCGGGGGCAGGGCTGATCGTGGTGGCCGGGTTCTACACGCTGATGCGCAATCTGCGCCTGCGTGAGCGTTAAGCGGCGACACAGGCGCTAACGGTGGCGATAACGCGCGCGGGCGGGCCTTTCAACGCCGGGTCCCGCGCAGTATAGAAGCGCCAAACAGCCAACATGAGGGGCGCCATGACCACCATCCTTGATATCATCGGCCGCGAAATCCTCGACAGCCGGGGCAACCCGACGGTCGAAGTCGACGTCATCCTCGAAGACGGCACGATGGGCCGTGCCGCTGTGCCCTCGGGCGCCTCGACCGGCGCGCATGAGGCCGTCGAGCTGCGTGATGGCGACAAGGCGCGCTACATGGGCAAGGGCGTGCTGAACGCCGTCGCCGCGGTGAACGGCGAGATCGCCGAACTGCTCATTGGTGCCGATGTGACCGAACAGGTCGCCATCGACCGCGCCATGATCGAGCTGGACGGCACCGAGAACAAGTCGCGGCTGGGTGCCAACGCTATTCTGGGCGTCTCGCTCGCCGTGGCGAAAGCCGCCGCCGAGGCCACCGGACAGCTGCTGTATCGCTATGTCGGGGGCACGTCGGCCCGCGTGTTGCCCGTGCCGATGATGAACATCATCAACGGCGGCGAGCATGCCGATAACCCCATCGACATTCAGGAATTCATGATCATGCCGGTCAGCGCGGGCAACATCCGCGACGCCGTGCGCATGGGGTCGGAAGTGTTCCACACGCTGAAAAAAGAGCTGACCGCGCAAGGCCTGTCCACCGGCCTTGGCGACGAGGGTGGGTTTGCGCCCAACCTCAGCTCGACCACGGCAGCGCTGGATCTGATCCTGAGCAGCATCGAAAAAGCGGGCTACAAACCCGGTGAAGACATTTACCTCGCGCTCGACTGTGCCTCCACCGAATACTACCGCGATGGTAAATACGAGATGAAGGGCGAAGGCCTGAGCCTGACCTCGGCCGAGAACGCCGACTACCTGGCCAAGCTGTGCGAAGATTACCCGATCATCTCGATCGAAGACGGCATGGCCGAGGATGACTGGGAGGGGTGGAAAATCCTGACCGAGCGTCTGGGTGACAAGATCCAGCTGGTGGGCGATGATCTTTTTGTCACCAATCCCAAGCGCTTGGCCAAGGGCATCAAGGACGGCGTCGCCAACTCGATGCTGGTCAAGGTCAACCAGATCGGCACCCTGACCGAGACGCTGCAGGCCGTCGATATGGCCCATCGCGCGCGCTATACCAACGTCATGTCGCACCGCTCGGGCGAGACCGAGGACGCTACGATTGCCGATCTCGCCGTCGCCACGAACTGCGGTCAGATCAAGACAGGTTCGCTGGCGCGCTCGGACCGGTTGGCCAAGTATAACCAGTTGATCCGTATCGAGGAAATGCTGGGTGAAGTGGCGGAATACGCCGGGCGTTCGATCCTCAAGGGCTGAGGGTTCAGGCGCAGTCAGATCAGGCGCGATCCTTCGGGGTCGCGCCTTTTTGCTGCGCTGGGGGGGGCGGGCAGAGCTGTCGCATTCGCTTGCGCATCCCGAAAGCGCGGGAGTTTCTTTCGTTAAAATTTGAGAGGTTAAGAGACCCTTAAGGGTGCAAGTATAGAGTGAGGGCATCGACACGCATCGAGGTTTGCCATGACCACTGTTCTGTCCCCTCTCGCGCCCAGCAGCGCCCCGGCCCGTGACCTGCCCCTGACCGGGCAACCGCAGGGCCACCGCGCAGTTGCGCGCGCTACCACGGTGGAAACGGCACGCGCGCCAGCGCCCGTGGACAGCCGTGCCCCGGCTGAATCCCCGCGGAACCAAACCGCGCGCGAGCGCCCGGTGGGGCCACCGCCGGCTTTTGAAATCAACGTGTTGCAGGATATTCGCACCCGGCTCGCCGAGCCAGTCAGAGAGGCACCGCCTGCCCAATCCGCTTTTCCTCCGCCAGGTGACGAAGTGGACGAACCTGAGGGGGAAGCCGACACGGCCACCGTCATGGATGACACCGAAGAAGCGCCAGAAGCAGCAGCACCAGAACCACCCGTCATCCGCGCACCGGCAACCCTCAGCGAAGAGCCGCATCAACTGGACAAGAAAGTCTGACGGTCACAACACCGGGTTTACGCCGATTCGCGGACCGATTTGGCAGGGCGCTGCAAGAAAATGTTCAGGTCAGAGCGTCCGGCCTCGATAAACCCGTGCCGGGTATACAGGCTGCCAACCGGGCTCCAACGTAGATATTCCAGCCGAACAGGCACATCCATCTCGTCGGCTATGCTCAGACAGTGCTCCAGAACCCGTGCCCCGATGCCGTGGCGTTGGTGTTCCGGCTGCAGATAAAACTCGCCAAACCGCACATAACTGACCTGCGACTGCATCGACACCGTGCCGATACGCTCTCCCTTCAACGTGATGGCAAAGAACGGTTTTTCAGCGAAATGCTCGGCGTGGATCTGACGCTGATGTGCCTCGTCCCAGTCCCATTTCTTGATGATATGCGGCTCCATCGCCGCCCGTTTCACCGCAAAGGCAAAATCGCGGTTTGCCTGCGTCGGGTCGAGTCGCGGAAAGGTCAGGTCGGGGGCGAGATCAGGAATGAACATGATGACACTCTAAATCCAAGTTAATCCCGTTGTCACCGGGTCTTTCGCCGGTGTTGCCGGTTCCATGTCAGCCATGCAACCCGCACCGCGCACCGACGAAAGCCTGAACCCCAAGATCGGCAAAAAAAGGACCGGCGCGAAGGGGATACGCGCCGGTCTTCATGTCGCAAACCGGCTTATTCAGCCGCCGGAACCATCGGGTTGTTGGGATGCTGCGTCCAGTTGCCCGGCTCGGCCGACACCACCTTGCCGGTACGCTCGTCCATCTTGCCCGGCGCGACGCGCTCCATGGTGATGCAATCCTCAACCGGGCAGACGTTAACGCACAGGTTGCACGCCACGCATTCCGCATCATTGACCTCGAACACCCGGTCCGGCTTTTGCCAGATCGCCTGATGGCTGGTATCTTCGCAGGCCGCAAAGCACCGCCCGCAGCCGATACATTTCTCGGCGTCGATCTTCGCTTTGGTCACGAAATTCAGGTTCAGATACTGCCAGTCGGTCACATTCGGCACCGCACGACCCACCACCTGCTCAACCTCGGTGAACCCTTTGCGGTCCATCCACAGGCTCAGCCCTGCCGTCATTTCCTTAATGATGCCAAAGCCATAGGTCATCGCCGCCGTGCAGACCTGCACATTCCCGGCCCCCAGCGACAGGAATTCCGCAGCATCGCGCCATGTCGTGATCCCGCCAATCCCGCTGATCGGCAGGTCCGCCGTGTCCGCCGACCGCGCAATCTCGGCGACCATGTTCAGCGCGATCGGCTTGACCGCCGGGCCGCAATAGCCCCCATGTGTGCCTTTGCCGTCGATCGCCGGTTCCGGGCAGAAGTCATCCAGATCGACCGAGGTGATCGAGTTGATCGTGTTGATCAGGCTGACCGCATCCGCGCCGCCCTTCTTGGCCGCCAGCGCGGGTTTGCGCACATCGGTGATGTTCGGCGTCAGCTTCACGATCACCGGCATCCGCGTGTTCTGCTTGCACCAGCGGGTGATCATCTCGATCAGATCGGGGTTCTGCCCCACCGCCGCGCCCATGCCGCGCTCGGACATGCCGTGCGGGCAGCCGCAGTTCAGCTCGATCCCGTCCGCGCCGGTTTCCTCGACTAAAGGCAGGATCGCTTTCCACGCCTCCTCGACGCAGGGCACCATCAGCGAGGCGATCAGCGCGCGATCCGGGTAGTCCCGTTTCACCGCCTTCATCTCGCGCAGGTTCACCTCCAGCGGCCGGTCGGTGATCAGCTCGATGTTGTTGAGGCCCAGAAGCCGCCGGTCCGCCCCCCAGATTGCGCCATAGCGCGGGCCGTTAACGTTGACGACGGGCGGGCCGGCCTCGCCCAGAGTCTTCCAGACCACGCCGCCCCAGCCCGCTTCAAAGGCGCGGCGCACGTTGTATTCCTTGTCCGTCGGCGGGGCCGAGGCCAGCCAGAACGGGTTGGTGGATTTGATCCCGGCGAAAGTAGAGGTCAGGTTTGCCATCTCAGCGCTCCTCTGACGCGATCAGCGTCGCGTAGTCCCCGAGCAACGCCGGAAAGGCGTCCATGGGGGGAAAGGTTTCGTATGTGTGCGGGGCAGGGGTTTCGACCCAGGCCAGCTTCTCCGAGGTGTAGGTCTCGATGAAGGGCACAAAGCCTGAAGCTTCGTCCAGCATGGTCGCGCGCAGGTTCAGGAACGCGTCGACGCCCTCGATGCGGGTGAACACCCAGCTCAGGCACTCCGGGCAATGGTTGTGCACCAGCCCGGGTTTTTTGGTCCCGCCGCGCACAGGGGTGCCCTCGGTCACCTCAAATCCCGTTACCGGGACCATCAGCGTTGTCGAAAATGCCCCGCCGGACATTCTCTGACAGCCGGTGCAATGGCACACCGCGCTCATGATCGGCTGGGCTGTGACGCGGAACCGCAGCGCCCCGCACCGGCAGCCGCCCTCGGCGGGCAGGGCGTAGGGTTTGGCGCTCATGTCAGCGCCCGGTGAATATCCAGCGCCGCGTCGCGCCCCTGCGCCACGGCAGTGACCGTCAGATCCTCACCGCCTGCCGCGCAATCGCCGCCCGCCCAGATCCCGCTGACCGAGGTCCGGCCCGCCGCATCAACGGCGATCTTGCCGCCCTCCAGCGTCAGGCCTTCGGGCGCTCCGGCCAATGTCTGACCAATCGCCTTGAACACCTGATCGGCGGGCAGGGTGAAGGTCTCGCCGGTCTTTTCCAGCCCCGTCGCCCCGCTGCGGGTATAGGCAAACTCGACCGCCTGGGCCTTGCCCGCGCCGGTCACTGCCACCGGCATCGCGTTTGTCAGGATCGTCACGCCCTCGGTCGAGGCATGGTCCAACTCGTAATCCGAGGCCGACATCGCCCCGCGGTCACGCCGGTAGACCATCGTCACATGCTCGGCGCCCAAGAGCCGCGATTGCACCGCCGCATCGACCGCCGTCATCCCGCCGCCGATCACCACCACATGGCGGCCGATGGGAAGCGCGCTCAGATCGTCACACTGGCGCAGTTCGGCGATGAAATCGACCGCGTCGCGCACCCCGTCCAGATCCTCACCCGGCGCGCGCAGCGCGTTCACGCCCGCCAACCCCATGCCCAGAAACACCGCGTCATGGCTTTCCTGCAGCTCGGCCAGCGACACGTCGCGGCCCAGAGCACTGCCGGTCACGATGGAAATCCCGCCGATCCGCAGCAGCCAGTCAACCTCTTCCTGCGCAATGTCATTCGCGGCCTTATAGCTGGCAATGCCGTATTCATTCAGCCCGCCGGGCTTGGCATGCGCATCGTGGATCACCACCTCATGCCCCAGCATCGCCAAACGGTGCGCACAGGCCAGCCCTGCCGGACCCGCGCCCACCACGGCCACGCGCTTGCCGGTCGGGGCCGCGCGCTCGAACGGATGCTCGTTCGATGCCAGCAACCCGTCCGTGGCATAGCGCTGCAAACGGCCGATCTCGACCGGATTGCCCTCGGCCACCTCGCGCACGCAGGACCCTTCGCACAGCGTCTCGGTCGGGCAGACCCGCGCGCACATCGCGCCCAGAATGTTCTGCCCCAGAATGGTCCGCGCCGCCGCTTCGGGCATGCCGGTGGCGATCTGGCGGATGAACAGGGGGATGTCGATTGCCGTCGGACAGGCCGTCACACAGGGGGCATCATGGCAGAAATAACACCGATCCGCCGCCACCCGCGCCTCATGCGGGTCCAGATCGGGATAGATGTCATCGAAATGCGCCGCCAGCGTCTGGCTGTCCAGACGCGCGGCGACGATGCCGTCGGTCTGAGGGGAGTGGGTCACGGGCTACCTCCGGGTTGGCTTGTGCTTGTTTTCTCCCAGACTGCCACGGTTCAAAATTTTATCAACTGATAAAAAACGTAGCCTGCAAAATAAGGCCCCCTTGCCCAACAATTCGCCAGACTGACCCATTTTCTGTCGAGAAATATCCACGGGGGGATTTTCAAGGGGGGGCGCGTGCGTCCCCCTTGAAGCAGGGGGCCCGGGGGGCGGCAGCCCCCCGCACTAACAGCAGACCTGAGGCGGCAGCCCCCTGCACTTACAGCGTCAGAGCCGCCCCAGTCGCTCCGTCAGCAGCGCATAAAACCCGTCCGCATCGCAACCGCCGACAAAGAACGCATTCTTAGGCCGGTCGGTAACCCCCCACCAGTCGGCCACCGTCATGCCCAAGGTCAGCTCGGACACCGTCTCGATCTCGACGTTGATCTGGCGGCCCGAGAACAGGTCGGGCTGCAACAGCCATGCCACCGTGCACGGATCATGCAGCGGAGCGCCCTCGCTGCCGTATTTCGCCATATCGAAACGCTCGAAGAAATCGGTCCAGCCCGCCACCGCCGGCCCCACCGCACCGGGGAGGGCGCGAAACGCGTCGATCCGCGCGCGGGTGGTCAGCACGCTATGCGTCACATCCAGCGGCATCACGGTCAGCTTGATGCCCGAGCGGAACACGATCTGCGCGGCCTCGGGGTCGACGTAGATGTTGAACTCTGCCGCGGGCGTGATGTTGCCGACCTCAAAATACGCCCCGCCCATGATGACGATCTCGTCAATCTTCGCGGCAATATCGGGCGCGCGTTGCAAGGCTGTGGCAATATTGGTCAGCGGGCCAATCGGCACCAGCGTCACGGCCTCGTGCGCCCGGCAACTGTCGATAATGAAATCAACGGCATGCTGTTCTTGCAGCGGCATCACCGGGTCGGGCAGGTCGGTGCCATCCAGCCCGGTCTTGCCATGCACATGCTCGGCGGTCACCAGCGGGCGCACCAGCGGACGGTCGCACCCGGCGAAGACCTTTACATCCGGCCGTCCGGCCAGCTCGCAGACAATCCGCGCGTTGATCGCGGTGCGCGACAGCGGCACGTTTCCGGCAACGCAGGTGATGCCCAGCAGCGCCAGCTCCGGCGAGGCCAGCGCCAGAAGAATGGCGACAGCGTCGTCCTGTCCGGGGTCGGTGTCGATGATAATCTTGCGAGCCATGCTGCCTTCTCGAATTGCGAAGCGACGACCCTAGGAAATCTCCCCTCCGATGTCGAGGGCGACTGGCAACGCCCCGCCGTCGGCTTATCTTGCCGTAAAATGGCCCCGTTTCTCTGGCTTTCAGGGGGGCAGTTACGCTAGGAAGACCCTGATGAGTTTCGCACGCGCAGACCGGATGACTGACCTGACCGAGCCCTCGACCTTTGTGCCCGGACCGGCAACCGAACGCGCCTTTCGCGACGCGCTCGGGGCCTATGCGACCGGCGTGACCGTGATCACGACCAAGAGTGACGTGGGGCCGCTGGGCATCACCGCCAATTCTTTCGCCTCGCTTTCGCTGGACCCGCCGCTGGTGCTGTGGTCGCCCGCGCGCTTCTCACGCCGGTTCGAGGCGTTCACCGCCGCGCCGCATTTCGCCATCCATGTGCTGGGGGCCGATCAGATGGCACTTGGCCGCCATTTCGCCAAGCAAGGCCATGCGTTCGATCTGCCGGGCGTCGCGCTGAACGCGCAGGGCATTCCGGTGCTGCCGGGCTGTCTGGCGGTGTTTGAATGCGCGCTCGAAGCGGTGCATGAGGGCGGGGATCATGCCATTGTCGTGGGCCGGGTGCTGTCGGCGCGGCATCGCGCCGGTGCCCCTTTGGTGTTCCATGGCGGGCTTTATGGCGGTTTTGGCGATGGTTTTTCGCGCGATTAACCCAAAGCCGGGGGTTATGCTTGCTGGATCGCAGCCGGGCAGGGTAGTCTGTCACCAAGCGGGCAAAGACCCGGGCCGAGCGTTGGGATCAAGGCAGTGAACCAAATCAAGACCAGCCCGGGCGCGTTGCAGACCGGGGTCCGTGCGCAATCGCGTCCGTGGATCGACGCGGGGGCGCAGGTGCCCTTTGTCTTCCTCAGCCAGTCGCAAGGTGCCGTACAGGTTCAGGGCACGCCCGCCGCGCTGGTCGGTCACCGCATGCGCGTGCCCGGTGATGCGCGCCCGCGCGGGCTTTGGGGGGAATGGGCATGGGACGGCGAAACCCTCACCGCTGCCGTCGATCCGATGGGCTATTTCAGCCTCTATGTGTATGCCAAAGGTGGCCAGATCGGCCTCTCGCCGTCGATCCTGCACCTGTTGCAAGCCGGGGCTGATCCTGAGCCCGACGACCTTGCGCTGGCTGTCTTTCACCGCGTTGGCTTTTTCGTGGGCGACGACACGCCTTTCCGCCATATCCGAACCCTGCCGCCGAACGCGCGGCTGACATGGGCCAGGGGCAAGCTCAGCATCACCGGCGGCCCGCCTGCGCCCAAAACGCTGGACCTGAGCCGCGAGCAGGCGGTCGAGGCCTTCATCGAACTGCCCCGCGCCGCGATCAGCCGGTTTCTGGGCAGCTGGGATGGCCCCATCGCACTGCCGCTGACCGGCGGGCGCGACTCGCGGCATATCCTGCTGGAAATGGCGCATCAGGGGCGCAAGCCCGACACCTGCCTGACCTTCCACCACGGCGGAAGCGCCCTGAATGCCGAGGTCCAGTCGGCCCGCGCCGTCGCCGGGCGCGTCGGCGTCACCCACCGCATCCTCGGCCATCCCCGCCTGCGCCTGCGCGACTGCGTGCGCGGTTTGCTGATGACCCAGCTGTGCGCCGACGAGCACGCGCAGATGATGCCGATGCATGATTTCCTCAGCGGCAGCGCCTATGCGGCCGTCGACGGCATCGGCGGCGACATCCTGACCAACCCCGACGACTGGGCGGCGGGTTTCATGGAACGCGCCCGGCGCGGTGACTATACCGGCATCGCGCGCGGCATGGCCGAGGGGCATGGCGGTGTGATCAGCCGTCCGGGCCATAGGGGCGGGGCAGGGGCGGTGTTCTCGCCCGAGCTTGACGCCGCTGCCATCGCGCGGATCGCCGATGCGGTAAAGCTCTATGACGACGCGCCCGATCCCTATCAGGCCTTCTGGTTCTGGCACCGCACCCGGCGCGAGATTTCCTTTACCTCGACTGCGGTGATGGGCGGCGCTGCCATGGTGTTCAACCCGTATCTGGACCCCGATTTCGTCGAACTGGGCCTGTCGCTGCCCTGGGACGTGACGTGCGATCAGAAACTGCACGACGACGCCATCTTCCGCGCCTATCCGGCCTATGCGGATATTCCCTTCGCCTCGGGGTTCCGCAACCAGCCGCTCAGCAAGTTCCGGCTGCACCGGGTCGCCAACGCAGTGGATGCGCTGCGCATCGCCGCCATCGCCGGGCCGGGCAGCGCGCTGCAAGGCGTGCGCGCGGCCCTGCGCGAAACGCCGCTCAACCGGATCCCGTCGGACATTCTGCGGCTGCATGACGGCTACGTGCGCGGCATGGATGCGGCAGAAGCGCAGCGCCTGATCGCCCTGTCCACCCGTCTGTCCGCGGCGGCAGTCAAAGGCGAGGGAGTGGTGAGCCATGTCCATTCCGACCCCTGAGGTTTTTGCCAACCGGGTGCGGCTCTACGCCCGCCGCCGCCGCGCCGAGGCGGCGCGCGCGCGCGCGATGGCGAGCGGTTTCCCCAAAGGGGCGAAGGAGCGGCTGCTGTTGGTCAGCCAGCCCGAGCGCATCCCGCAAAGCCAGATCTACCCGTTTCACCACTACGCCGCCGATCTTGAGCGCCTCTACGGCGCGTCAGTGCGCGAGGCCGATACCTGGGCCGTGCTGCGCGGCGAGGTGCCGCGGGCAACCGGAGCGAGTGTCGTGGCCTTTCAGACACCCTTCGACATTGCCGATGCCGACCTGATCCGGCTGGTCGAGACCCTGCGCGCCCAGAACCCCGGCGCGCGGACGGTCTGTCTGGACTGGTTCGCGCCCACTGACCTGCGCAACGCCGCGCGCATGGACCCGCTGGTGGACCTGTACGTCAAGAAACACCTGCTGCGCGACCGATCGCTCTATGGCCAGCCGACGCGCGGTGATACCAACCTGACCGACTATTTCAACCGACGCTATGGCATCAACGAAGCCGAGCAACGCTATGAAATCCCGCCGGGTTTTCTGGACAAGCTGGTGCTCGGCCCCTCCTTCCTGACCGCCCCCGGCATCCTGCCCGCCCTCACCGGCCGCCGCCCGCGCGGGGCGCGGCCCATCGACCTGCACGGCCGTTTCGCGGTTGGCGGGACGCCGTGGTACGCGGGGATGCGCGGCGAGGCCGAGGCGGCGCTGGAACGGTTGGACGGGCTGAGCGTGCTCAAGGGCGAGGGTGTGCCGCTGCCGCGTTTCATGGTCGAGATGAGCCGCTCGAAACTGGGATTCTCGCCCTTCGGCTATGGCGAGGTGTGCTGGCGCGATTACGAATCGATCATGGCCGGGGCGGTGCTGCTCAAACCCGACATGCGCCATATCGAGACCGCGCCGGATATTTTCGAGCCTTGGGAAACCTATGTCCCCGTTGCCTGGGATCTGTCGGATTTCGAGGCGGTTACCCGCCGCGTCTGCGCCGATGACGCGCTGCGCGAGCGGATCGCGGCCAAGGCGTTCGACCGGCTGCATGACTGGCTGCTGTCAGACGCCTTTGCCCGGACCATGGCGCCGCTGTTCGGCTGACGGGCCCCGGCGCTCGGGGGCATCGAGCCCCCTCGCGCCGCTCAAAGCCCGCAGGCGGGCTTTGAGAAGGTGAGTATTTAGGACAAGATGATGGGCGATCAGTAGTCGTTGGCGCCTTCTTGCCAGCTTTGGACAAGGTTGCCGAAGCGGGTGAACTGGCCGTCGAAGCTGAGGTTCACGGTGCCGATGGGGCCGTGGCGCTGCTTGCCGATGATCACCTCGGCGCGGCCGTGCAGGCGTTCCATGCGCTCCTGCCATTTGGCCATTTCGTCGAGCTTGTCGTCCGAGGGTTTCTCGCGCTCGGCGTAATATTCTTCGCGGAACACGAACATCACCGAATCCGCGTCCTGCTCGATCGAGCCGGATTCGCGCAGATCCGAGAGCTGCGGGCGTTTGTCTTCGCGGCTTTCGACCGCGCGGCTGAGCTGTGAGAGGGCGATGACCGGGATCATCAGTTCCTTGGCGATGGCCTTGAGGCCCTGGGTGATCTCGGACACTTCCTGCACGCGGCTTTCCTTGGACGAGCCGCGCAGCAGTTGCAGGTAGTCGATGACCAGCACATCCAGCCCATGCGTGCGTTTCAGGCGGCGGGCGCGGGCGGCGACCTGGCTGATCGGCAGGGCGGGGGTATCGTCGATGTAGAGCGGGCAGTTTTCCAGCGTCTTGGCCGCTTCGATGAAGCGGCGCAATTCGTCCTGGCTGAGCGTACCACGGCGGATTTGCTCCGAGGGTACTTCGGCGGCCTCGGACAGGATACGCGTGGCGAGCTGGTCGGCGGACATCTCGAGGCTGAAGAAGCCGACCGCACCGCCGTTGATCGCGCCTTCGGTGCCGTCCGGCCGGATCCCGCGTTTGTAGACCTTGGCGATGTTATAGGCGATGTTGGTGGCGAGCGAGGTTTTGCCCATCGACGGGCGACCGGCGAGGATCAGCAAGTCCGAAGGGTGCAGCCCGCCGAGCTTCTTGTCGAGATCGTCAAGCCCGGTCGAAATCCCCGACAGCCCGCCATCGCGCTGATAGGCGGCGTTGGCGACGTTGACGGCTTCGGTCGCGGCGCGCAGGAAGCTTTGGAAGCCGCGCTCGGCCACACCCTGTTCGCCCATCTTGTAGAGCGCCTGCTCGGCCTCGATGATCTGCTCTTTCGGCTCGCTGGAAATATCCACCGTTGCCGCCTTGGCGGCGATGTCGCGGCCCAGCTGGATCAGATCGCGGCGCACGGCCAGATCGTAGATCATCTGCGCATAGTCGCGCGCGGCATAGGAGGCGATGGCGGCCCCGGCGATGCGCGCGAGGTACGCCGCGCCGCCCAACTCTTTCAGCCCGGCGTCGTCATCCATGAAGGCCTTGATCGTCACCGGCGAAGCCAGCGCGTTCTTCTGGATCCGCGCGGCGGTGATCTCGAAGATGCGCTTGTGCACCGGCTCGAAGAAATGCTCGGCCTTTACGATGGAAGACACGCGGTCGAAGATCTCGTTGTTGGTCAGGATCGCGCCGATGAGCTGCTGCTCGGCCTCGACGTTATGGGGCAGGACATCGAGCGGTTCGGCCGCGGGGGCAGCGTTGGGACGAATCGCGGTGATCTCGGTCATCTGGACATCCGGGCATGAGGGGGGCTTCGGGGGGCGTGTCCCGTTATGCCAAACCCCGGCGCGTGGGGCAACGCGCCGGGGTGAAATCTCTGGGGGCAGAGCTGTGGATAAGCCGCAAGCCGCTGGCAGCGCTGCGAAAGAAACTGGACCTGCTCAGTGGCTGGGCGGTGTCCAGTCGCGCGGGGCCTTGAGGAAGACTTCCACCGAATCCAGCGTCTCGGTGTCGAAATCCCCGCCGCGACGGGCTTCGGCCAGAACGTCCCACCAGGTGCACAGGTAATGCAGGGCGACGCCGTGTTCGGCCAGACGCGGTTCGGTCTCGGGGAAGATGTCGTAATAGAAGATCACCGCCGTATGGCCGCAGCTGGCTCCGGTTTCCCGGATCGCGTCGACGAAAGAGAGTTTCGAGCCGCCGTCGGTGGTCAGATCCTCGACCAGCAGCACGCGCTGGCCTTCGGACATCAGCCCTTCGATGCGGGCATTGCGGCCGTAGCCTTTGGGCTTCTTGCGCACATAGGTCATCGGCAGCGCCATGCGCTCGGCCACCAGCGCGGCAAAGGGGATGCCCGCCGTCTCGCCACCGGCGATGTTGTCGAAGGCTTCGAACCCGGCGTCGCCCATCACCTTGGCGACCAGAAAATCCATCAGCGTCGAGCGGATGCGCGGAAAGCTGATCAGCTTGCGGCAGTCGATATAGGTGGGGGCCTTGTTGCCGCTGGCATGGGTGAAGGGCTCGCGCGCGTTGAAGTGCACGGCCTGAATATCCAGCAGCATGCGAGCGGTGAGGCGGGCCATGACGGCTGGATCAATGTGCGTGGCGGGGATCATCTGGGCACTCCTGCGGCAATCGGGGGCAAAGCGGGGATCTGCCGCGTCCTAGCCGCTAATCCTTTCGCTGACAACGGGCCGGGCTGCTATCAGGGCGCACAGGAGGCCCCCTATGTACCGAATCGTTCCCACCGCCGTTTTCGCTGCCCTTGTCGGGGCGGCGCTGCCGGCTCAGGCCCAGACCCTGGACGGCCACTGGATGGCTGTCGGCGATATGCTGGGCCTCGCGCCCGGCAATATCGAGGCGCTGACCATTGAGGATGGCCACGCCGCCTCGGTGCTGTGGCGCGCGCCGACGGAAGCCTGCGCAACCGCCCCGGCGGCCGAGGGCTGCGCCATGCCGGTGCCCAGTGCCTCGGGTGCGATCAGCGTCGATGCGGTGACGTTCGGGATCACGGCGGACGAGGCTGATGCCTCACCGTTCCCCGATGTGGCGACATGGCCGTTTCTGGCGCTGCCGGGCGGGGCGTGGTCGATCATCAGTCAGGACCGGCGGTTGATGTCGATGCGCGAGGCCAGCGTGAACGGCAACTCGGTGCCGCTGATGCGCATCTGGCTGCAGGTCGCGCCTGAGGTGCCCGAGCAGCTTTATGACTACCTGACCGTTGGTGGCCGTGACATCGCGCGCAGCATCTGCGGGGTGACGACGCTGCATGCCGATGCGGCGCTGTGGCAGGGCTTCACCGCGCATCTGGCCAGCCTGTCCGCGCCGATGCACGACATGCGGCTGGGCACGCCTCAGGCGGACCCAAGCCGCTATGGCCCGCAAGCCGCGCAGTCGCTGCACCAGACGGCGGCGTGGATTCAGGGCGATCTGCCCGAGGGCAGCGTGATGGTCGCCGATATCCTCTACCCGGTGCCCGCCGCGACCGCCGCCGCCATCGCCGATTGCACGACGCGGTTGTTCGGCGGCTGAGGAACCCGGCGGCAGGACTATGCGTTCCACTGGGTGGAAGACTTGACGCCCCGCACCCGAGGGCGCAGCGTTGCGTCAACAAAGGAGCCCGCCATGGCAAACACCTTCACCCTGTCCGTTCCCGATATGAGCTGCGGCCATTGCCGCGCGTCGATCGACAAGGCGCTCGCGCCGCTGGCGGCCAAGCCCGACTTCGACATGGAGCACCGCCGCGTTACCGTCAGCGGTGATGCGCCGGAACCGGCTGTGATCGCCGCGCTCGATGCGATCGGCTTCCCGGCAGAGCGCGTCTAGGCCGTTGTTTCGCCTCGTCCTCTGGCTGCGCAGGCTTGGTCGTGCGCTCTGGCTCCGCGTCGCCGCCTTTGCGGTGCTCGCCCTGCTCGCCGTGGTGGCGGCGCATCTGGCTGCACCCCTCGTGCCCGAGTGGCTGGACGAACGCATCGACGCGAAGGCGGTGCTGCCGGTGCTCGAGATCCTCGCCTCGTCCATGCTGGCGGTGTCGACGTTCTCGCTGGGCATCATGGTGCAATCGCACCGCTCGGCGCAGCAGACTACCACGCCGCGTGTCCTGACGCTGATGATCTCGGACCCGTTGACCCAGACGGTGTTGGGGATCTTCATCGGGGCTTTTGTCTATGCGCTGACCGCGCTCATCCTGTTTCAGGCGGGCTTTGACAGCGGTGCGCCCCTCGTGTTGGGCGTTACGCTGGCCGTTACCGGGGCCGTCGTCTTCGCGCTGATCCGCTGGATTGCCTATCTGACCACGATGGGCACCACCGGCGACGCGCTGGGCCGGGCCGAGGAGCAGGCGCGCAAGGCGCTGAAATCGCACCGCCGCCAGCCCGCGCTGGGGGCGACGCCGATGGGCGCCGATATCGTCACGCCCGATGTGGTCAAGACACTGACTGCCCGGCGCTCGGGCATCTTGCAGGTGATCGACGTCAAGGGGCTGGCCGAATGCGCGGATGGCCCGGTCTGGGTGCTGCGCCGTCCCGGTCAGGCGGTGCTGCGCGGCGCGCCGGTGTTGCAGATCACCGGTGACGGCGACCCCGAGGCGCTGCTGTCGTGCCTGGTGATCGGCGATGACCGCACGTTCGAGCAAGACCCGGCTTATACGCTGACCGTGCTCAGCGAGATCGCCTCGCGCGCACTGTCGCCGGCGGTTAACGATCCGGGCACGGCGATTGCGGTGATCACCCGGCTTGAGCGGCTGTTGTGGGACTGGTCACAGGCAGACCCGCGCGAGGTGATCGATCACCCGCAGGTCTTTGTGCGCCCGTGGACAGCCGAGGAAATGGTCGAGGCCGCCTTCGCCCCCATCGCCCGCGACGGGGCCGGGATGCTTGAGGTGGCGACGCAGCTGCTGGATGCCTTGGGTGCGTTGGGCAAGGGGGGCGATGATGGTCTCGCCGCGGCGGCGCGCGCGATGGGCGAGCGCGCCCGCGCCCATGCCGAGGGCGGGCTGCGGCTGGACGACGATACAAAGCGGCTACCGGGGAGCGGGGCGCGAACGGCGGTGCGTTGAAAACGCACCCTACCTCTGCACAACCGTTGGGCGCAGTTCCACCGCCGTAGGGTGCGTTTTCAACGCACCATCATCCCACCGCCAACCGCCCCCAACAACAACGGCGCAAACTCGCGCAGCAGTTTCACCCGCATCGCCCGCGCGAAATCGCCAAACCCCTGCGCCTCCAGCGCAAACGCCCCCGGACCTTGCAGGATATTGACCTCGTACCAGCCGACCAGCCCGTCCACCGCCCCGTCATAATCGAGCGGCATGTTCCCGGCCACGGCCAGCGCATTCACCGTCACCGCCTCCAACCGGACCGAGGCCGGGCCGTCATTGGACTCGCCATCCCCTGCCAGATCAATCGTTTGGGCATCGCAGACCGGCGCGCGGCTCAACAGCCGCTCACCCGCCGCCAGCGCCGCCCCGACCCCGGTGCGTCCGCCCCAGATGCTCAGGGGATCGCCCGTCGGGCGCGGAAAACCCTGTAGCCGGTCGGCGAATTCGGCCAGATCCGTCTCGCTCTCGATCAGCACCCAGTCGACCGCAATCGCCTGCTCGCGCCGCCCGGCCCAGACATAGGCGGCCAGCGCAACCGGCAGATCGCTCAGCGCCGCCTGCCGCACCTGCGGGTCGCGCAGGGCCTCGGCGGTGCCCTCCATCATCAGCCGGTATTCGCGCGCATCGACCGAGGCCGAGACATCAAACGCCAGCGCCAAAGCCAGCCGACACGCGGCCCCCGCCGGCCCAGCCGCGCCGATCAGCGCCGCGAGCAACAGGGCAGGGGCCGCGCGCCCGTTCATTGCCCGGTCACCAGTGGCCGGTGTTCGGCATCGACGACCACGGCTCGGCGGGAACCTTCGCCTCGCCCTTTTGCAGCAGCTCGATCGAGATGTTGTCGGGGCTGCGCACAAAGGCCATGCGGCCATCCCGCGGCGGGCGGTTGATCAGCACGCCATTGTCCTGCAAATGCTGGCACATCGCGTAAATATCATCGACCTCATAGGCCAGATGGCCAAAATGCCGCCCGTCCGACGGCAGCCCGTCATCGCCGTCCCAGTTATAGGTCAGCTCGACCGGGCATTCCTCTTGCCCCTCGGGGGCCATGAAAATCAGGCTGAACCGCCCCTGTTCGCTGTCCATACGCCGCGTCTCTTTCAGCCCCAGCAGCGCATAGAACGCCATTGACGCCTCAAGATCCTTCACCCGGACCATGGTGTGCAGGTATTTCGTGCTCATGCGTGTCTCCTTAACGCCGTGTGCCGGGAAGATAACGCGCCCGCGCGCAATGTCGCCCCCTCATTCGCCAGAAAGTTCCCGGTCCGCGGGCCGCACCGGGTCGCGGTGCAGCGCGTCGCGCATCACCAGCGTGACGGTGACAAAGCTCACATAGAGCAGCAAATACCACGACCCCAGCTTGCCCAGCGACACCAGATCCAAGCGGCCTTGCCCGGCATAGACCCAGGTCTGCGTCAGTGTGCCGACATTCTCGGCCAGCCACAGAAAGAACGCCGACAGGAACGCGGCGACCGGCAGCGGCATCCAATAGGCATGCGCGCCGGGGAAGAACCAGATCCGCGTGCGCCAGAACATCAGCACCGTCGCGGCGAACAGCACCACCCGGATATCCGGCCCGAAATGATGTGTGAAGAAATTCGCATAGATCGCCCCCGCCAGCACCACCGTCGCCCAGAACGGCGGGTAAGGCGCGAACTGCATGTGGAAGATGCGGATCACCCGCGCCATGAACGAGCCCACGCAGCCATACATGAACCCGCTGAAGAGCGGCACACCCGCGATCTCGAACACCCCCGCATCGGGGTAATCCCACGAGCCCTGCGCCAGCTTGAACACCTCCATCACCGTGCCCGTCACATGGAACAGCACGATGACGCGGGCCTCCTCCCACTCCTCCAGACGCAGCCACAGAAACAGCGCCTGCGTGCCCACCGCGAAGACGAAGAGTGCGTCATATCGGCTCACCACCCAGTCCGGCTGCCACACCGCCCGGCTCACGATCAGCGCCGCCAGAAACAGGATGCCGAACAGCGCCGCCCAGCCCTGCTTGAGCGCGAACATCACAAACGCTGCCGAATGCCGCCCCATCCGTGAGCGGACCCATGTCCCCAACCGGCGCTCCAGAAACGCCGTTCCCCGGTCTTGCATCAATCAAGACCCTTCTTCTTGCGGTCCATGCCCGCTGTGATGCAAAATGTAGTCAAAACGAATCCCGTAAAAGAAAGATACCCCATGCCGCTCAGCGACGAACAACTGGCCGAGATCACCGCATCGCGCGCAACGCCGCAACTCACATTGCGGTCAGTCGCCCCGGGGATGGAAAAGCACCTCTACACCGCCCAGCCCGTGCTGGACCACGGCTTCGTGCGCGCCATCGACTATATGGGCGACGATGCCGCCATCGTGCAGGCCGCCCGCGTCAGCTATGGCGCCGGCACCAAACACGTCTCCAACGACGAGGGGCTGATCCGCTACCTGATGCGCCACTGGCACTCGACCCCGTTCGAGATGTGCGAGATCAAGCTGCACGTCAAACTCCCGGTCTTCGTCGCCCGCCAGTGGATCCGCCACCGCACCGCCAACGTGAATGAATACTCGGCGCGCTATTCGATCCTCGACCGCGAGTTCTATATCCCCGAGCCCGCCCAACTCGCCGCGCAATCCACCGTCAACAATCAGGGCAGGGGGGCCGTGCTGGAAGGGGCCGAGGCCGCCCGCGTGCTGGCGCTGCTCAAATCCGACGCCTCGCAGATGTACGACCATTACGAGGATATGCTGTCCCAGGACGGCCAGCAGGGTCTGGCCCGCGAATTGGCCCGCATGAACCTGCCGATGAACATCTATACGCAATGGTATTGGAAGACCGATCTGCACAACCTCTTCCACTTCCTCCGCCTGCGCGCCGACCCCCACGCCCAATACGAAATCCGCGTCTACGCCGAGGCGATTGCGGCGATGGTCGCGGATTGGGTGCCCTTAGCGTTCGGGGCCTTCGAGGATTACCGGATGGGCGGCGTGAACCTGTCGGGCAAGGCCGTTGACGCATTGAAGCGGATGCTGAAGGGTGAGGAAGTGACGCGCGAGAGCACGGGGATGAGTATCGGGGAGTGGCGGGAGTTTAAGGGGGTTTGGGAGTGAGTGGTGAAAAACGCTCTCGGTTACATCACTATGTGCCTAAAGCACTTCAGCGCCAGTTTTGTTCCGACGGCGAGAAGATTTGGTATTCTAGTCGATTGACGGCGAATGCGTTCGGTGCTCCTGAATGCAGAAATATAAATTCCACATTCAGAGTGAGGGATTTGTATACTGTTCTCGATGATAGTATTTTGTCAGATCGTGTTGAGCGTGATTTTTACGGAGCGCTTGACGATTATTTTGGTAAATTGTTGCCCGAAGTAAATCAGTGCTTCGAAAAGGGAGGTATTCCAATCTTTCAGGATACCCAGCTGCGCAAGCTGCGAAGTGCCGTTTTCGAGATGTTAAAAAGAACCCCTGAAGGGAAGTTCAATTTTGGTGAAGATGAAGCCCTTGGGCGGGAAGCAGTTAAGGAATGCCTGGCGCGTGCAGAAAAGATTGATGATTTGAATAATTCTTCACGCTACAGAGCGATCCTTCAAGATGATAAGAAGCTGAAAGCTTGGGGTAGAGATATTCGAGTTCGGGGCACAATAACAAAGATGGATCGGGTTCTCGAAAAGCTTGAAGAATACTCGGTTCGCTGGATCGAAATAGATGGAAAATGTTCCTTTGTATTGCCCGGCTCTATAGTCTTGAGGGTGGGGAACGGTGGGCCAAATGGTCTCATTAATCCTAAGATGGAAATGTGGATGCCGATAGGCCCGAAGCGCTGTATGGTTCTTTTGCGAGATGTGGATTCACGAATACCATTGATAGTGTTTGAGACTGCCAAAAGGGTCAGAAATTTCAATGAATTTGCAGTCAGGCAATCGCAGAGCGTGGCATCTCATAGCGAAAAATTGCTTAAGTCGGTGACTAATTTTTGTAAGCCGTAGAAACCATTAGAGTGCGCGTTCATTGCGCACCGTTCCCCGTTAACAACCCACGCTCCATCAGTCGCCCCGACAATCCGCGACTTTGCTCTTAGCACCATGCAATCGGCAACGCCGGTTGATGGGTTGGTTGGCGAGCCGTAGGTCGGGGTTCACCCCGACATTTTCTCGACCACGCTCTCACCAAGAATCCCCCACGCGTCCCGCCGAGTCGGGGTGAACCCCGACCTACGTTTGATCCCGGTGCCAACTGGAATACGGCGTAAGCGACGTCTCCGCCCCATTGATGTTCCGCTTGCGGTCGCCCGCTCGGTGGCGCTGTCGACTGGCGTTTGCGG
>NZ_REEZ01000017.1 GCF_003990445.1 Pararhodobacter zhoushanensis
AGGTGTTCCTCTCGGCCATCGCCCTCGCTGCGACCGTTCTCTTCTGGCTTTGAAAATCAATGAGTCTGGAACCTAGCTATGTCAGGTTTGGCCTTTCTGGTGAATCCAACCTTACTTCCTGACGAAATGGTCAATCTAGCGCTCTTTGTTGGCCTGTTTCCGATTCTCAACGGCGCCTTCGATACTCTCTCATACGCTGCCACCCTCGGGTTCATGCGTCGCGGCCTCGCGCGATATCCGGTGTGGATGGGAGTGGCGGATCTGGCGGTGGCGGCGGTGATCTTTTTGCTGCTGGCGGCCACGCTGCTCCTGGCGGTGGCGGGGATGAATGCGCTGTCGGGGAGTCCCTGGCTGGATCTTGACGCTTTGTTCATCGGTCTGAGGAATAGTCCTGAGAACTACTGGTGGCTGTACCTGATGCTGTTCTCGACCCTGCTGCCGACGGCGGCGCATGCCACGCTGGCCCTGCTGGGGTTGCAGGGCGTGTGGCCGCGCGCGTGGCGGCGGCGGGTTGCGGGGTGGGTGCGGGGCGCCGGCACGGATCCGGGGGCGGCGACCGGGGCCATGCTGGGCGTGGCGGTGCTGTGGTTTGTGCCGCTGGCCGGGGTCGGCGCGCTGCTGGCGGGGGTCTGGTGGCTGGGCCTCCCGCTGTTCGGGGCGATCGGTGCCGGGTATCTGACGGCGATGGAAGCGCTGGCGCGGGCGCTGGGGGCGGTGTGAGCCTGCGTTACCCCTCGACCGTCACATCGCGCCAGAAGGCGACGTGATCGCGGATCGCCTCGGCCTTGGGCAGCGGGTCGCGGTAGACCCAGGCGGCGTTGGCGCTGACGGTGCCGCCGTGGGAGAGCGTGTAATAGGACGCGGTGCCCTTCCACGGGCACAAAGAGGTGTGGTCCGAGGCGCTGAAAAACGCTTGGTTCAGCGCCTCGGGCGGGAAATAGACGTTGTTGTCGAACATCAGAGGCGTGTCGGTCTGGGCAATAACCTGCCCTTGCCAGATTGCGCGTGCCATCGTCTTTGCCCTTTTAGGTTAAAGCCCGGCGGCTTCGTCCACGCCGAGCATGATGTTGAGGTTCTGCACTGCTGCCCCCGACGCGCCTTTGCCGAGGTTGTCGAGCACCGCGATCAGCGTAGCGGCACCCGTTTTCGCGTTGCCATGGACCGAGAGTTCCAGCCGGTTGGTGCCATTGAGACGCTCGGGCCAGACGCGGGGTTCGTGGGTTTCCGCCGGGACGAGGGCGATGAAACGCTCCTTCTCATAGGCGGCTTGCAGGGCGTCTTCGGCGGCTTTGAACCCGGCCTCACCCAGATCGCGCAGGTGGACGGCGACGGCCATGCCCTGCGCATACTGACCGACAGAGGGCACGAAGACCGGCACGGTCGAGAGCAGGCCGTGGGTCTGGATCTCGGGCAGGTGCTTGTGTTGTTGCGTCGCGCCGTAAAGGAACGAGCCTGTGACCTCGCCGCTTTCATACTCGGCGATCATCGCCTTGCCGCCGCCGGTGTAGCCCGAAACGCCGGAGATCGCCGGAGGATTGGCCGGGTCGATGAGGCCGGCCTTAACCAGCGGGCGGATCAGGGCGATGGCGCAGGTGGACCAGCAGCCGGGGTTCGACACGCGGGCAGCCTTTGCCACAGCGGCACGCTGGCCGGGGGCCATTTCCGGGAAGCCGAACACCCAGTCGGGGGCGATGCGGTGCGCGGTCGAGGCGTCGATCAGCCTTGTGCCATGCGGCGCGGCCAGCGCCGCGGCTTCGCGCGCGGCGTCGTCGGGCAGGCACAGGATCGCCACATCGGCCTCGGCCAGCGCGTCGGCGCGGGCGGCGGGGTCTTTTCGGCGCGCGGGGTCGACCTGAATCAACGTGATGTCGCCCCGCGCTTGCAGCCGCTCGCGGATCTGCAGGCCGGTGGTGCCGACTTCGCCATCAATGAAGACCTTGTGTGCCATTGGAAAATTCCCGTTCCTGAAGTACGCGTGAGATAGGGCAAAGGGGGGCTTGGGGCAAGATTCGTTTGCCTGTGAACTATCGTCTCTGCTTGCACGACTCGCCTTGAGGCGGTAAGAAATTTTGACCAATTTGCGGAGGACTGCGCCATGCCCGTCATCACCACCATTGAGGATCTGCGCCAGATCTACCAGCGGCGGGCACCGCGGATGTTCTATGATTACTGCGAATCCGGCAGCTGGACCGAGCAGACCTTCCGCGAAAACACCAGCGATTTCGCCAAGATCCATCTGCGGCAGCGCGTGGCGGTGGATATGTCCAACCGCACGACCGAGACCGAGATGATCGGCGAAAAGGTGGCGATGCCGGTGGCGCTGGCGCCGGTGGGCCTGACCGGCATGCAGCACGCGGACGGGGAAATTCTGGCGGCCAAGGCGGCGGAAAAATTCGGCGTGCCCTTCACGCTGTCGACGATGTCGATCTGCTCGATCGAGGATGTGGCCGAGCACACCACCAAGCCGTTCTGGTTTCAGCTTTATGTGATGAAGGACGAGGATTTCGTGCGCCGGATCCTGCAGCGGGCCAAGGACGCGGGCTGCTCGGCTCTGGTGCTGACGCTGGATCTGCAACTGCTGGGCCAGCGGCATAAGGATCTGAAAAACGGGCTGAGCGCGCCGCCCAAGCTGACGATCCCGACGATGATCAATCTGGCGACCAAGGTGCAATGGGGCCTTGGTATGCTGGGCACCAAGCGGCGGTTCTTTGGCAATATCGTCGGCCATGCGACGGGGGTGGGCGATCCGGCGTCGCTGGGGGCATGGACGGCCGAGCAGTTCGATTTGCAGCTGACCTGGGCCAAGATCGAGAAACTGCGCGACATGTGGGGCGGCAAGCTGATCCTGAAGGGGATCAACGACGCCGAAGACGCGATCATGGCGCAGAAGATCGGGGCCGAGGCGATCGTGGTGTCGAACCACGGCGGGCGGCAGCTGGACGGCGCGCATTCGTCGATCCGCATGCTGCCGTCGATTCTGGACGCGGTGGGGGATACCACCGAGGTTCATCTGGACAGCGGGATCCGCTCGGGTCAGGACGTGCTCAAGGCGGTGGCGATGGGCGCGAAGTCGACGTTCATCGGGCGCTCGTTCGTCTACGGGCTGGGCGCGATGGGGGAGGCGGGCGTGACCAAGGCGCTGGAGATCATCCATACCGAGCTGGACAAGACCATGGCGCTGTGCGGCGAGCGCGATGTGAAGGCGCTGGGCCGCCACAACCTGATCGTGCCGCAGGGGTTTGAAGACCCGACGGCGGTGATCTGAGACCTCAGGCGGCGTCGGGCAGGACGGGCACATAGGGCCGTCCGCCGCGCCGCCGGGCCAGTTCGTCTTGTGCCTGTGCGATCGCGTCGGGCTGCTGGATCAGCGTCAGTGCGGTATGGGCCATGACGTTGGCGGCGCGGATCATCGCGCGGTGTGCGGCCGAGCTGCGGCCCTGGGCGACGGCCTGCCATGTGTGGCTGGGCGTGCCAACGGCCCAGGTCGCCAGCGCGGCCTCGACCACCGGGATCTGCCAGCTGACATCACCGACATCGGTCGAGCCGGTGCCCTGTTCAATCCGCCCGCTGAAGCAGCGCAAGCCGCTGTGCAGCGGCAGCCGCCCGTGGCCCTGCGGCAGCAGCGCGTCGGTTTCAGTCTGGGCGCGGCGGTCGGCGGCGGCGGTGTCGCCGAGGCTGTCGCGGATGGCTTGGGCAAAGGCGATCTCGTCGCGGGCAAAGTTGAGCGTTCCCAAGGCCAGCATCGCCTGATGCATGACAACGCAGAGTGCCGCATTGGGCAGCACATTGGCCGCGCCGCCCTCGCCGATGATCTCGACCTGCGTGCCGGTCATCAGCGCGGCCCCGCGCGCCACGTCATCGACGCGGGCGATCAGTGCGTGCAGGTCATCCAGTTCGGGCGCGCGGATCATGTAGAGGGATTCGGCGCGGGCCTGCACGACATTGGGCGCGCTGCCGCCCGCGTCGGTGGTGGCGTAATGCAGCCGGGCCTCTTGCGGCATGTGCTCGCGCAGGTAGTTCGCGCCGACGTTCATCAATTCGACCGCATCCAGCGCCGAGCGGCCCAGATGCGGCGACATCGCCGCATGGGCGGCGCGTCCGGTGAAGCGGTAGCGGCGGTTGGCGACGGCCAGCGTGGCGCGGGCGCGCACGGCGTTATAGGTGCCGGGATGCCAGCCGATGCCGACCTGCGCGTCGTCAAAGGCCCCGGCGGCGACCATGCGCACCTTGCCCCAGCCGCCTTCCTCCGCTGGACATCCGTAGTATCGCACGCGCGCGGCGATGCCGGTGTCGCGCAGTCGGGCCGCCAGTGCCGAGGCGGCCAGCATCGAGGCCGCACCCAGCAGATTATGCCCGCAGCCGTGACCATTGCCGCCGTCCTCGACCGCGAGGGGGGTTGCCAGACCAGCCTGCTGGCTGAGGCCGGGCAGGGCGTCAAACTCGCCCAGAAAGGCGATCACCGGCCCGTCAGTTCCCCAGTCAGCGGTAAAGGCGGTGTCCAGCCCGGCGATGTTGCGGGTGATGGCAAAGCCCTGCGCCGCCAAGGCGTCGATCTGGGCGGCGACCGAGCGGTGCTCGGCGTAGCACAGCTCGGGCGTGGACCAGATCGCGTCGGAAACCGCGGTGAAGGTCGGCGCGAGCCGCGTGACCTGGGAGGTGAGCGCCTGCATGGTCAGCCTCTTATGGGCAGGATAAGGCGCGAGGGATGCGCCGGGTCATGGTGGATGGCGTTGACGGCGATGCGGGTGTGGGTGTGACGGCCAATCGCCTCACCGGTGTTCGGGTTGGGGTCAAAGCGCGGGAAGGACGAGGACGACACCAGCACCCGCAGCCGGTGGCCGGGCTGGAAGGCGTTGGAAATCGGGTAGAGCGGGAAGCGGACGCGCACCACCTTGCCCGGTTCCATCATCGTCGGGCTGTCGAACCCGTCGCGGTAGCGGACGCGGAAGATGCTGTCGCACAGGTTCAGCCGATAACCGGTGGGCCATGTGTCGGACACCGGGTAGAGGTCTTGCAGCATGATGAAAATGTCGGTGTCGGGTGCGTCCGAGGACAGGAAAATCTCCACCTCGGGCACGCCGGTGACTTCGGTTTCCTGCTCGAACGGCGCGGTGGTGAAGACCAGCGCGTCGGGGCGGTCGGCCAGATCGCCGTAGGGCGGTTCGGCGAACATGCCGTCATGGGTGACTTGGTCCGCCGCCCCTTGCAGCACGATGCTCTGGCGCAGGGTGATCGGATCGCCGGTGCGCATCATGCGGGCGAAGGGTGGCAGGTTCTGCGTCATGGACGAGACGTTGCCCGCCACCGTCGGCATCGGGTGCGCGGGGTCATAGGTCAGGGTGCTGGGGGCCGAGGCCGGGGCCGTGTCACGGCTGAGCGTGGTATCGGGCTGCAGGAACCAGTCCTGCGGCTGGGTGCCGGTGGGGGGCCATTGCGTATCGGCGACCCATTTGGCGCCGTGCAGCAACTGCCCGGCGGCGTTCTTGCCGCCATCGCCGCCCATGCGGACATAACGCACCTTGGGCTGGTCGACCCAGGCGGTTTCATCCCCCTTCAAGAAGCGGTCAAAGAAGCGCAGCATCATCTGTTTGCGGTCACGCTCAAGGTTGCCCTTGATCGTCGCACCGGGGCCCATATCGACCTGACCGGTCAGGCGGTTGTCGAAATTCGGCCCGCCATGCACGCCCGCGCCCATCATGAGGTACTGGTGGCTGGCGCGGGCATCCATGGCGAGGAAATTCTCGATCGAGGCGCGGGCGTAGCTGTCGTACCAAGCGCCTGCGTAGACGGTGGGAATGTCGGCCGAGCGGTCGCGGTAGGGCGCGAAATTGCGGCTGGGGTTGCGCCAGAACGGGCCATCGTCGCCGTTGCGATACATATCCAGCGCCCATTTTTCCCATTTGGGCAGGGGGGCGAGGGGCGAGTTGCCCTCGGACCACGGCAGGCGGCAGAACCAGTCGTACATCTGTTCGGCATTGCGGACCATGGCGGTCTGGATCGCGGGGTCGGCGTGGGCTTCCTGCGCATGGATGCCGTTGGTGACGGCCCAGCCGAACCAGCGCATCTCGAACGCGCCATTGTGGCGGATGGCCGAGGTCAACCCGTTCGAGCCGCCTTGGTTCACCCACATTGCTTTCAGATGCGGCGGGCGCAGCAGGGCGGTGGCGTTCTGGTTCCATGCCCTGAGCGACGAGCCCTGCGTACCGATGTTGCCGTCGCAATAGGGGCGCTCGGCCAGCCATTCGATGACGTCATAGCCATCCTCGCCGTCCTGATCGAGCAGGATGAAATCGCCCTCAGACTCGTAGCGGCCCCGGGCGTCCTGCACGAGATACAGATAGCCGCGCTTGGCAAAATACTCGCCGTTGCCCGCCTGACCGGACGGGCCCTTGCCCGAGCGCGTGTCATAGGGCGAGCGGGTGACGACTGCCGGGAAGGGGCCGGGCAGCGGTTCGCCATCCTTGGCGGGGCGGTAGATGTCGACCGACAGCAGCACGCCGTCGCGGGCTCTCACCTTGACCGACCGCGAGATCACAACGTCATGGACCGGGTCGCTGATCATGGGGGTGTCTTTCATTGGGGAACCTCGGGGGCTTGGGCGGCGTCGAGTTCTTGCTGACGCAGGACGCGGCGCTGGATCTTGCCGACGGCGTTTTTCGGCAGGTCCGAGACAAATTCGATGCGGCGGGGGTATTTGTAGGGGGCGGTGGCGGATTTGACGAAATCCTGCAGCGCGCGGGCCAGATCGGGGCTGCCGTTGTGGCCGTCATGCAGGACAACGAAGGCTTTGACCACCTCGCCCCGCTCAGGGTCGGGGCTGGGCACGGCAGCGGCTTCGCGCACGGCGGGGTGCGAGATGAGGGCGTTTTCCACCTCTTGCGGGCCGATCCGGTAGCCCGCCGAGTTGATCACATCATCGCCGCGCCCCTCATAGTAGAGGTAGCCGTCTGCATCGGCGCGGGCGTTGTCCGAAGTCAGGAAGTAGGTCACGCCGTCAAGGGTTTGCAGCGTCTTTGCGGTGCGTTCGGGGTCTTGCCAGTAGCCCAGCATCATATGCGCGCTGGGCAGGCGCAGGGCGATCTGGCCGGTCTCTCCGGGGGCGGCGAAGGTGCCTTCGGCGGTGATCAGGTCCAGCGCGATCCCCGGCAGCGGACGGCCCATGGACCCGGCGCGGATGTCCGTGTCGCGGTAATTGGCGACCAGCATCAGGGTCTCGGTCAGCCCGTAGGCTTCCAGCACCGGGCGGCCGGTCATCGCGGTCCAGGCGTCCATCACCGGCGGGTTGAGGCTTTCACCGGCGGAAACCGTCAGGCGCAGGGCGGGCAGCGGGTGCTGGGAGAGGTCGAGCGCGACGAGGCGGCGCAGTTCGGTCGCGGCGGCGCAATAGACGGTGACGCCATGGCGCGTGAGCAGATCGAGACGGTAGGCCGGATCGAAGGGGCCGTCGAAAAACAGCACGGTCGCGCCCCGGCTCCACGGGCCGAACAGAATAGCGGTGCCAGCCTTGGACCAGCCGGTGTCGGCGGTGCAAAACATCACGTCGGTCGGGCCAAGGTCGAGCCAATGCTCAGCCGAGCCGCGCCATGCGTGCAGGGCGCGGGCGGAATGGGTGACACCTTTGGGCAGCCCGGTGGAGCCTGAGGTGTAGAAGATCAACGCCGGGTCTTCGGCGGCGACGGTGGCGGCAAGGAAGGTGCCGGGGTCTTCGGTCAGCATCGGCTCCAGCGCTTCCCAGCCTTCAGGCGCGGGGGCGCGGGTGCCGGGCACATCGGGCGGCAGCGCGGGGTCGGTGGCGATGCAGAGCGTGCCGGGGGCGGTGGCGGCGAATTTGCCGATCTCGGCCTGCGTGGTGATCACCGCCCGCGCGCCCGAGTTTTCCAGCCGGTAGGCGATGTCCTTCTCGGTCAGCATGGTCACGCAGGGAATGGCAATCGCGCCGAGTTTGAGCGCGGCGACCATGGCGATCTGCCACGCGGGCACGCGGGGCAGCATGATCAGCACCCGGTCGCCCTGCTGCACCCCGCGCCGCTTGAGCGCGGCGGCGAGGCGGTCGCTGAGATCAGCGATCTGAGCAAAGCTGTAGGACCGCTCGACCCCCGCCGCGTTGCACCAGATCAGCGCGGGCGCGGCGGCGTTGCGGGCCGTGTCGGCGGCGAAGGCGTCAACAACATCGGTGCCGAAGTTGAAGGTCGGCGGTGTGCGCGGGTCATAGCCCGCGCGCAGGGTTTCGTAGCGGTCCATAAGGCTCCTCCCGACCGCCATCAAACGCGCGGCAAGGCGGCAAGGAAGTCGCGGGTTTTCTGCGCCAGAACATCGGGTTGATCGCCCCAGATGGTGTGGTTTGAGTCCGAGATCACCTCAAGCCGGGCATTGGCGAAGGCGGCGGTCAGGTCAGAGGCCTGCGTGCCCGACAGCACGTTAGAGCGGTCGGCGTTCAGGATCAGGACCGGGGCCGTGATCGCGGCGACATCGGCGCTCTGGTCGGTGGACAGGTTCAGGAACACCTTGGTGATCGCGGGCAGATCATAGGCCCAGCTCCACTGGCCGTCGGGTTCTTGCCGGAAGTCGCCCTCCATCGCCATGTGGTGCATAGCCTCGCTCAACCCTTTGCGCTGGGGCAGGGCCATGGCGTAGGCCTCGGCCTCGGCCCGGGTGGCATAGGTACGCTTGCGGGTGTGGTGCGAGCGCAGGTATTTGACGATCTCGCTGTCGGAACAGAAAAAGCTGGGGTCCGACAGGATCAGCCCGGCAATGCGGTCGGGGTTGGCGGCGGCGAAGGACACGGCGACCTGATTGCCGACCGACGAGCCGATCAGGGTGATGCCGGTCAGGTCCAGCTTTTCGGCCAGTTTGGTGATGTCGCTGGCCATTTCGGCGATGGCATAGGTGGTCGCGGGTCGGTCCGAGGCCCCATGGCCGCGCATATCGACGGCGATGACGCGGGCGGCGTCTTTCAGGCTGGCGCCCAGATGGCCCCAGGCATGGGCGGTCATCGAGGTGCCGTGCAGGCAGATCACCACCGGGCCGGTGCCGCCATTGTCCAGATAGCGGATCTTCACGCCGTCCAGATCGACGATCTTCGAGGTCCAGATGCGGGCGAGGGTTTCGGTCATCATGTCGTTGTTTTCCTGTAGAACTTAGGTGTCGCCATTGGCGATGCAGGCCGCAACCTCGCGCGAGGCGGACCCGGTCATGCGATGGGTCAGCGTGGCGCAGGGGGCTGTGGCCAGCGGGCAGCGGCTGCGAAAGCGGCAACCGCTGGGCGGGTTACGGGGGCTGGGGACGTCGCCGGTGAGCAGGGGCACGTCCTCGATCCTTGCGTCGGGATCGACCTTGAGGGACGAGGCGAGCAGGGCGCGGGTATAGGGGTGCTGCGGCGCCGTCAGCACATCGGCGGCGCTGCCCAGCTCCATGATGCGGCCCAGATACATCACCGCGACGCGGTCGGCGAACTGGCCGACAACGGTGAGGTCATGGCTGATGAACAGATAGGTCAGGCCGTAATCGCGTTGCAGATCGACCAGCAGGTTAAGGATCTGCGCCTGTACCGACACATCGAGGGCCGAGGTCGCCTCGTCCAGCACGATCAGTTCGGGCCGCATGGCCAGCGCGCGGGCGATGGCGACGCGCTGCTGTTGGCCGCCCGACAGCTGGTGAGGGAATTTGTGGAAGGTGCTGGGCGGCAGCTCGACCTGCGCGAGCAGGGCGTGGACCTGTTTGTCCCGTTCGGCCCCGCGCGCGATGCCGTGAACGACCAGCCCCTCGGCGATCAGGCTGCCCACGGTCCAGCGCGGGTCGAGCGAGCCGAGCGGGTCCTGAAACACCACTTGCGCCTTGCGGGCCAGCGCCTTGCGGTCCTTGGCACCGTCGGCGTCGATGCTGCCACCGGCGATGGGTTCCAGCCGCAGGATGGCGCGGCCAAGGGTGGATTTACCGCAGCCGGATTCGCCGACCAGTGCGAGGGTTTCACCGCGTTTCAGTTCGAAACTGGCGTCCTCGACCGCGCCGACATGGCCGGTGACACGCTGAAAGAACCCGCTGCGGATGGGGTAGCGGACCGAGACATTGCGCAGGGAAAACAGCGGGTCAGCGGACATGGGCGGTCATTTCCTCGGCTTTGAGGCAGCGCAGGAGGCGGCCATAGGACGCGGTTTGGAACGCCGGTTCGGTCTGCGCACAGCCCGCGTCGGCGAGTGGGCAGCGGGGGTGGAAGCGGCAACCGGTGGGCATCGCGGCGGCGGAGGGGACGGAACCCGGCAGCGCCTCGATCCGCGCGCCCGGAAGGCCGGTGGGGATGCTGGAGAGCAGCGCGCGGGTGTAGGGGTGGCGCGGGTCGCGGATGATCTGCGCGACGGGGCCGCTTTCGACCACCTGGCCTGCGTACATCACCGCCACATCATCGGCCATTGCGGCGACGACGCCGAAATCATGCGTCACCAGCACCAGCGCCAGATTAAGCTCGCGCTGCAAGCGGCGGATCAGGGTCAGCACCTGCGCCTGAATGGTCACATCCAGCGCGGTGGTGGGTTCATCCGCGATCAGCAACTCAGGCTCCGAGGCCAGCGCGATGGCGATCATCGCGCGCTGGCGCTGGCCGCCCGACAGCTGGTGCGGGTAACGGTCGAGGGCTTCTTCGGGGTCGGGCAGGCCGACATGGCGCAGCCATTCGGTGCCCTTGGCGCGCAGGGCCTCGCGGCTCGTCAGCCCGGTCAGCGAGAGGGATTCGTTCAGCTGCTGGCCGATGGTATGCACCGGGTCCAGCGCGCGGGACGGGTTCTGGAAGATCATGCCGATCTTGCGACCCATGAGGCCCCGGCGGCGGCGTTCCTTTTCGGAAAGGCGCGAAATCTCCGCGCCCTCCAGGGTTACGGTGCCCCGGTCAATGGCTCCGCCTGCGCCCAAGAGGCCGGTGATCGCCAGCACCGTCACCGATTTGCCCGAGCCCGACTCGCCGATCAGCGCCAGCGCGCGGCCCCGCTGGACCGAGAGCGAGATGTCCGAGCAGACCTCAAGCGCGCCATAGCGCACGGCCATGCCGTCAACGCTGAGGAGCGGGGCGTCGTCACCGGCCTGCGCGGCCGGTGAGAGGGTGTTGACCGGGGCGAGGCTCATTCGCTGACCCAGACTTCGCGCAGGCTGGGGAAGCCCTGCGTCATCATCGGGTGCCAGCCATGCACGCGGGCATGCGCCGGATGCAGCAGCAATGAGGCCCAGCCGGGCAGGGTGGTCTGCACGTTCTCCGCGATATAGCGCTGGATGTCCCAGAGCATCGCCTGACGCGCCGCCGGATCGCCGATGGTGCGCTGCTCTTCGATCATCGCGGTCAGCTCGGGGTCATCGACACCGGCATAATTGCGGATCGCGCCGGGGATATAGTGGGTCGAGAGGTACTCGTCCGCCTCGGCGAACGGGCTCATGACCATGTAGAGCGCCTCGAAATTGCCTTCACGTCCCAGCGCCATGCCCGCTGCGCGGTCAACGATGTTGATCTCGGCGGTGATGCCGATATCGGCCAGATCCTGCTGGATCCATTCGCCCTCGCGCACCATTTCCTCGCCGTAGTTCAGCAAGGTGAACTGAAAGGTGAAACCGTCCGGGTAGCCCGCCTCGGCCAGCAATTCGCGGGCGCGTTCCGGGTTGGGGGTGCCATAGAGCGCGATACGCTCATCGTCGGGCAGGGTCTGGGTGGACAGCGCCGGGCCGACCACGCCGCCGACAGCGCCGCCGCCGCGGATCACCTCACCCATCGCCATGCGGTCGATGGCCATGTTGATCGCTTGCCGCACGCGGATGTCCGAGAAAGGCTCGAACGCCGGGTTCAGGTACATCTCGGTCTGCGTGTTCGAAATGGTCTGAATGTCTTGCAGGCCGGGCACCTGCGCCTGAATCTGCGCCATTTGCGTCAGGTTCAGCGGGCCGAACCAGATGTCGATCTGACCCGAGCGGAAGGCGATGATGCGCGCGTTCAGATCGCGGATCGGGGTGATTTCGACCGCATCGAGATAGGGCAGCTGGTTGCCCGCCGCGTCATGGCCGAAATAGGTGGGGTTGCGCACATAGGTGGTGGCCACGCCCGCCTCATCGCCGGTCAGGATGAACGGGCCGGTGCCGATCACGGTGGTGTTGCGGTCATAGCCGCCGTCGAAGGCCTCGGTCGGAAGAATCCACATGTTCTGATGCGCAAGGTTCTGCAGCAGGACCACGTTGGGCGACGACAGGGTCAGCACGACGGTGTAATCGTCGGGCGCGGTGATCGTATCGACCGCCGACAACAACCCGCCCTGCACACCGCCCGCGCGCATCGCTTCATAGGTCGCGACTACATCTGCCGAGGTGAAGCCACGGCCTGAGACCGGGGCGACATCCTGCCAGACGACGTCATGGCGCAGATGGAAGGTGTAGGTCAGCCCGTCGTCCGAGATTTCCCAGCTTTCGGCCAGAGACGGCGTGGGCACGAACTCGCCATACGCGATATCGGGGCCGGTGCCCCACGCGACCAGCTGGCTCAGCGCCAGACCCAGCCGCGAATGCACGGCAAATTCGGTGCTGGCGAGCGGGTCGAAATTGGGCGCATCGGCGTGCACGTTGATGCGCACTAGACCGCCGTATTGCGGGGTCTCCTGAGCGGTGGCGGCCAGCGGCAGGGCCAGAAGCGCCCCCGCCAACAGGCTGCGCGCAAAGCGCGCGGCGCGGGTGGGAGGGGTGAAATGTCGGGTCATATCGGGGCTCCTGTTGGGGGAATTATGATTATGGGTAGTGGGTTAGCGGCGGCGCGGGTCGAGCACATCGCGCAGCGCGTCGCCGATCAGGTTCAGCGCCAGCACGCTGATCGTCAGCATCAGGCCGGGAAACACGATCAGCCACGAGGCAATGCCGATGAACCGCGTGCCCTGCGCCAGCATGGTGCCCAGCGACGGGTTCGGCGGCGGGGTGCCGACACCCAGAAAGCTGAGCGCGGCCTCGGTCATGATGGCGATGCCGAAGGACAGCGAGCCCATGACCAGCATCGTCGGGATCAGGTTGGGCACGCCATGGGTCAGCATGATGCGCAGGCTTGATGCGCCGATTACCCGCGAGGCGGCGATGAAATCCTGCGCGCGGACCTTGATCATCTCCGAGCGCACCACCCGCACAAAGCGCGGGATCTGCGCCAGCGTCACGGCAATAACCACGTTGCGCACGCTGGGCCCGAGCATGGCGGCGATGAACAGCGACAGCACCAGCGAGGGCAGGGTATCAAGCGCCTCGACAATCCGCTGGATGATCATGTCGGTCCAGCCGCCGAAATAACCTGAGATCAGCCCGATCATGCCGCCGATGATCATGGTGAAGGTGACCACCAGCAGGCCGACCAGCAGCGAGATGCGCGTGCCATAAAGCACCCGCGAAAACACATCGCGCCCGATGTCATCGGTGCCGAACCAATGCGCCAGCGAGGGGGCCTTGAGCACCGCGCGGCGGTCCTGAAACAGCGGGTCGTACTGGGTGATCAGCGGGGCCAGCAGGGCCAGCAACAGCACCGTGGTAAGGATCACCAGCGCCGTGCAGCCGATCGGCTCGCGCAGCAACGCGCGCAGGATGCCGAGGAAACGGTTGGGGCGGCGCTCGACCACGTCGGGCGAGGGGGCGAGGGTCACGAGCGGGCCTCCCGGATGCGGGGATCGACGGCGCCGTAAGACAGATCGACCAGCAGGTTCACGACGATGGTGATGAAGCCATAGGTCAGCACAGCGGCCTGGATGGTGGGGTAATCGCGGTTATCGACGGACTCGAACAGCAGGTTGCCAAGGCCGGGGATGTTGAAGATCCGCTCGATGATCACGGTGCCCGACAGCAGGTTGCCAAATTGCGTGCCAAGCAGGGTGATCACCGGGATCAGCGCGTTCTTGAGCCCGTGGCGCACATAGATGCCCCCCGGCGTCACGCCGCGCGCGCGGGCGGCGCGGATGAAATCGGCGCCTGTCACCTCAAGCATCGCCGAACGCGTGAGGCGCGACAGCGCCGCCGCGACGCCCAGCGACAGGGCGAGTGCGGGGAAGATCACCTGCTGCACATTCGCCCAAGGTTCGGTGGTAAAGGGGCGATAGGGCAGTGGGATGTAATAGCCGATGGCGGCCAGACCCGAGAGGGTGAGCAGCCCCAGCCACAGCTGCGGCACGGCCAGAAACACCGTCGAGGCCATACGCAGCGCCACATCGCCCGGCGTGCCGATCCACAGCGAGGCGGCGACACCGGCGCCGATGCCCAGCACCGAGCCAAAGGCGATGGCGAGGATCGACAGTTGCAACGTCGGTACGATGGCGGTGCGGATCTGGTCGGACACCGGCCGCCCGGTCCACAGCGAATTGCCCAGATCGCCGTGCAGCACCCCCGCCGCCCAATGCGCGAACTGGGTGAGCACCGGCTGATCCAGCCCCATCTCGGCGCGTTTCTGCGCCAGCAGTTCAGGCGTGACCGCGCCGGCCTCGGACAGCTGCTGGTTGACGATGTCACCGGGGACAAAGCGGATGGCAACGAAGAGCATGACCGACACAGCCATCAGCACGATGACGCCAAGAACCGCGCGGCGAAGGGCGAAGGTGAGCATGGCTCAGCGCGTCCGCTGCCAGCGCGCGGTGGCGGCGGCGTCTTCAACGGGCAGATCGGCTTTGGTCCAGCCCGCAAACCCCTCGTCCAGATGCCAGACCTTGGTATAGCCCATTTCCATCAGTGCCAGCGCGGCCAGCACCGAGCGGCCACCCCCGGCGCAATAGACGACGTATTCGGCGTCCTCGGTGAAGAACTCGCGGTGATAGCCCATGGCGGGGTCGGCCCAGAATTCCAGCATGCCGCGCGGGACGTGATGCGAGTCCGGGATCGCGCCCTTGTCCAGCCGCTCCTGCAGCTCGCGCAGGTCGATGACGGTCAGTGCTTCGCCCTGATCGCGGCGCGCCTGCAGCCCGGCGGCGTCCAGCGTCGGAACCCGGTCGCGCAGACTGTCGACCCAGCCCATGGTGTTGCGGATGGTCATAGCAGCGGTTCCTTTTTGGCGGTGTCGGTGAGCGAGGCGTTGACGCCGCGCAGGTCGGCGGCAGGCGTCAAGGCCGTGTGCAACGCCGAGACAGGGGCGTAATCGCGCGCCTTGTTGACCTTCTCTTCCCAGGTGCTCAGATGGCAGCGCATCGCTTCCTCGGCCGCCAGCGCATCGCCGCGCGTCAGCGGCTCGAAGACCGCGACATGCTCCTCATACGAGCGCTGGGCGTCATGCGGCGTCTGGTGGCGCATGGTGAACAGCGTGGTCAGCACGGTCATGTCACGCAGATTGGCGGCGAGCACCGAATTGCCCAGACTGTTGGCCAGACAGACGTGGAAATCACCCAGCAGATAGCTGCGGCGGGGGATGTCGTCGCCCGCGACGGCCTCGGCCTGCGCGTCCAGATGGCGGGCGATCTGATCGAGCGCGGCTGTCGGCAGCGCCTGCTTGCGGCGGGCGAGGTGGCGTAGCAGCCCGGTCTCGATGATCTCGCGCGCTACGTAAAGCTCGCGGGCCTTTTCGGTGTCGACCTCGGTCAGATACCAGCCGCGGCGCGGGCTGACCGTGGCGATCCCGCGCGCCGCCAGATCGACCAGCGCTTCGCGCACGATGGTGCGGCTGCAGCCGAACAGTGCCGCCAGATCCTGCTCGCCCAGCCGCGTGTTGGGGGCAAGACGTTGTGACAGGATGGCGTCAATCACCTGCGAACTGATGGTGTTGGCATTGGCCAAAGGCGGGCTCCAATCTTGTATGCAAGATCTGCATGCAAGATATGAATGCAAGATTCCCCGCAGTTTTCAACAAAAAAAAGCCCGCGCCGGGCGCGGGAGGAAATTGGCAACATAAGAAGAGCTTACGTGACGGTTTGGTGAAATTTTCATCACCTGCACGACGTGCTAGCTGCGGCAGACAGGCCGACTCGGCAACCGATGCCGCTTCATCTTGCCAAAAATACGCACAGAACCGGGTCAGCCAGACCCCGCGTCGGGCAAGGCGCAAATGGGGATTTTCAAGGGGTGCGCGCACCCCTTGAAGCGGGGGCGGGTGGCAACCCGCGCGGCGCGAGCGGGCTCGATGCCCGCGAGCGCCGCACCTACCCGTTCAAAGCGCCAGATCCACCCAGACCGGCGTGTGATCCGACGGTTTCTCCCAGTCGCGGGGCGCGCCCTCGACCCAGGCGTCCTGCAGCCGGTCCGCCGCCCCCGGCGACAGCAGCCAATGGTCGATGCGGATGCCATCGTTGCGCTGGCGCGCACCGGCCTGATAATCCCAGAACGAATAGATCCCTGGTCCCGGATGGCGCAGGCGAACCGCGTCATACAGCCCCAGCATCTCCAGCCGCCGGAACGCCGCGCGGGTTTGCGGCAGGAACAGCGCGTCCTCGCGCCACGCATCAGGCCGCGCGGCGTCCGCCGGTTGCGGGATGACGTTGAAGTCGCCGGTCAGCGCAAAGGGGGTCTCAAGTGCCAGCAGGTCGCGTGCCCGTGCTTCCAGCCGTTCCATCCAGGCCAGCTTGTAGTCGTATTTCGGCCCCGGTGCCGGGTTGCCATTGGGCAGATACAGCCCGCAGACGCGGAACCCGGTGTCGCCCACATCGGCCTCGATATAGCGGGCCTGTTCGTCGCTCTCATCACCCGGCAGCCCGCGCGTGACGTTGGTCAGCGGCAGTTTCGACAGGATCGCGACGCCGTTGAAGCCCTTCTGGCCGTGGGTTTCCAGCTGATAACCGCGATCTTCGATGATCGAGCGGGGGAAGGCCTCGTCAACCGATTTGATTTCCTGAAACACCGCGACATCGGGTTTGGCTTCGTCCAGCCAGCGTTCGATGACCGGGGTGCGGGCCTTGACGCCGTTGATGTTGAAAGTAACCAGTTTCATCGGCGCGTCCTGCTCAAGAGCTTTCATAGCATCGGTAATGGCATCGGGGGCGCAGGGTGATCCTGCGCCCCCGACTCGTGGATAGCCTATATCTTAGCGCGCGGCGAGGTAGCGGCCAACAAAGGCGTTGGCATAGCCGACGGCACCGGACTGATAGGCCTCGTAGCTTTCCAGCACGCGGGCGGCATCGGGGCTGGCAGCGCGCTGTTCTTCAACGACTTCGCCCCAGGCCGATTTCATCCCGGCGATGACGTCATCGGGGAAGTTCAGGAACTCGACGCCCGCCTCTTCCAGCGAGGCCATCGCGCCGACGTTGTAATAGTCGAACTGACCCAGCGTCTCCATCGAGCATTGCAGCGCCGCCGCTTCCACGATCGCTTTCAGATCGTCGCTCAGACCGGCCCAGGCTTCGGTGTTCACCACGACCTGCAGCGCCGCGCAGGGCTCGGCATAGGCGGGGGTGTAGCACAGGTTGGTGATGCGCTGCAGGCCGAAGGCCTGATCGAGCAGCGGGCCGACCCATTCGGCGGCGTCGATGGCGCCCGATTGCAGCGACTGGAAGATCTCGGTCGGCGGCATCAGGATGGCGTTAACGCCCAGTTTGCGCATCATCTCGCCGCCCAGACCGGCGATGCGCATGTTCAGCCCTTGCAGGTCAGCCAGCGATTCGATGCGGTTCTTGAACCAGCCACCCGCCTGCGTGCCCGAGTTGCCCGAGTAGAAGGGTTTCAGGTTCCGCTCGGCATAGATGCTGTCCCAGATTTCCTGACCGCCGCCCCATTTCAGCCAGGCGTAATGCTCGTTCGCCGTAAGGCCGAAGGGCACGCCTGTGAACCAGTGGGCCGCAGCGGTTTTCGACGCGGCGTAATAGGGCGTGCCGTGGCCGATTTGCACGTTGCCCGCCTGCACGGCATCTTCGACCGCGAAGGGCGGCACCAGCTCGCCCGCGCCGTAGACGGTGATGACCATCCGGCCCGAGGAGAGTTTCTCGACCAGTTCGGCAAAGCGGGTCGAGTTGGTGCCGACGCCGGGTGCCGCTTTGGGGAAGCTGGACGGCATGTCCCATTCGATACGCTCTTGCGCGATGGCAGGGGCGGCGAGGGTGGTGGCAGCGGCAAGGCCCGCGCCGCTTTTCAGGAAAAGTCTGCGTTTCATGGGTGGTCCTCCTAGTTAAACATCAGGGTGGGCAGCCAGGTGGCGATCTGGGGGAAGAAAAACACCAGCGCCAGCGCCAGGATCTGGATCAGTACAAATGGCACCACGCCGCGATAGATGTCTATCGTCGTGATGCCCGGCGGCGCGACGGATCGGAAATAGAACAGCGCAAAGCCGAAGGGCGGGGTCAGGAAGCTGGTCTGCAGGTTCATGGCCATCATCACCGCGAACCAGACCGGCGAGATGTCACCGGCCAGCACGGCAGGGCCAAGCAGCGGCACGACGATGTAGATGATTTCCACGGCCTCAAGGATAAAGCCAAGGAAGAACACGATCACCATCACCGCCAGCATCGCGCCCATTTCGCCGCCGGGGAATTCGCGCATCAGGTGCTCGACCGCGCGTTCGCCGCCGAAGCCGCGAAACACCAGCGACAGCATCGAGGCGGCGATGACGATGCCGAAGACCATGCCGGATATCTTGATCGTCTCAACCATCGCGCCGTGGACAAGCCGTCCGGCCATCAGCCGCCAGAGCGCGACGACGACACCCAGCGCAATGAGCAGGGCGGCGGCGACGCCGGCCATCCCGGCGAGCGTGTTCAGGTCGGCGCGGCCAAAGCCTGCGACCTTGAGCGCGACGAGGGCAAAGGCGGACAGACCCGCGATGGCAATCAGCGCGCGTTCCCAGGTGTGTTTGCTGATCGCGAAGGCGGCCATCAGGCCCGCGCCGACAGCGCCCAGACCGGCGGCCTCGGTCGCGGTGGCGATACCACCCAGAATTGAGCCGAGCACGGCGAGGATCAGCAGGACGGGGGGCAGGAAGGTATAGAGGATCTCGCTGCCCGAGACGGGTTCATTGACGCCAACCCGCTTGGTGCGGCCGGGCCGCAGGGTGATCAGCAGCCACAGGGCGTAGAGACCGACGAGCAGCAGGCCCGGAAGCATGGAGCCTGCGAAAAGATCGGCAACCGAGACGGGCTGCGGGGCGAAGTTTCCGGCGCGCTGTTGCGCCTCAAGATAGGTGTTGCCGATCTGGTCGCCCAAGAGGACCAGCAGGATCGACGGCGGAATGATCTGCCCCAAGGTACCCGAGGCGCAGATCAGCCCGGCGGCCTGCCGTTTGGGCACACCCGATTCCAGCATCGGCGTCAGCGCGATCAGCACCAGCATGACGATGGTGGCGCCGATGATCCCGGTCGACGCGGCGATGATGGTTGAGAACGCCAGCACCGACAGCGCCATGCCCAGTGGCGAGCCGCCCAGCAGTCGGGCGAGGACGCGCAGCATGTTCTCGGCCAGATTGGCGCGTTCCAGAAACACACCCATCAGCACGAAAAGCGGCACGGCCATGAGTAGGGTGTTCGACATAACCCCCTGAACGCGCGAGGGATAATTGGACAGGAAGGCGAGGTTGAACAGGTCGAACTGCCCCGCGATCACCGCCAGCACGAATGGCACCCCGGCGATGGCCAGCATGGCGGGAATGCCCGACAGGATGCCACCAAACAGCGCGACAAACAGAACGATCAGCATCCATTCCTGACCGCTCATGCCAGTGTCTCCTTGCGCAGCAGGTTGGCGAGGCCCTGGATGATCATCAGCGCCGCGGCCAGCGGCAGGGCGGTTTTCACCAGATACATGCCGCCAAGGCCCCCCGGCGTGGTTGATCCTTCACCGATCTGCCACGAAAAGGCGATATCGCCCCAGCCCGCCCAGATGATCAGGCCGAATATCGGCGTCAGGAAGAACGCCCAGGCCACCGCATCGGCGGTCGGCAGGTAGCGGGCGGGCATGCGTTCGGCCAGCACCTCGACCCGGACATGGCCGCCGCGCGCGTGGCAGAGCGGCACGGCGAGGATCAGGAAGACGGCGAAGGCGTAGCTCGCCAGATCCTGCATCTTGATCGATCCCGACCCAAAGCCATAGCGCAGCACGACGTTGATCAGCACCATGCCGACCAGCGTCCCGCCTGCCGCCATGCACAACCATAGCGTGAGCCGGTCAAGCAGGCGCGCCAGCGCAAGAAAGGCTTTGATCACAGATTGTCCCCCGTCGCCGCGCGAGGCGGTTCTTGGGGGCCACGAAACCCAAATGTCACGCTGCTGTCAAGGTTTAGCGTCGGGGGTGTGATGTGTGGACAGGCGCGGCGTCGGGCGGGTGAGGATGAACACGATCACCGCGCCCAGCGTCACGCCCTGAATGGCCAACACTTTGACCGGCAGGTGCAAGAACACGCTGAGCGCGACGGTCGCGCCGATGGCGATCATCGCGAAGGTCTTGGCACGCGACGAGATCGCGCCCTCGGCCCGCCAGTGGTGGATCGGGGGGCCAAGGCGGGGGTGGTCGAGCAGCCAGGCCTCAAGCCGCGGGCTGGAGCGGGCAAAGCAATAGGCGGCCAGCAAGAGCAGGGGTGTTGTGGGCACCAGCGGCAGCACGATCCCCGCCACGCCCACGGCAAGCGAAAGCCCGCCCGCGATCATCCAGAATAGCCGCAGCATCGCCGCCCCCTTTGGTTCTGGCCGCTCAGATAGGGCGCGGACAGGGGCTTGACCAGTCGGCTCAGAGCGCGGCGGCGGCGCGGGCGGCCTGATCGTAGCTGCCCGAGAGGGTGCGCAGAAGCGCCGCGAGTTCGCTCATCGCCTCGGTCTGCAGAGTGCCGGGGTTGAGCAGGCTGGCGCGGATCTCGGCGTAGCGCTGGCACAGCGCCGCGCCCTCAAGCGTGACGCGGACCGCCTTTTCCTTGCCCTTGCGCTCGGTCGTCACCAGCTTTTGCGCAGTCAGTTTGCGGATCGCGTAATTGGCCAGATGCGTGTCCTCGATGTTGAGCACAAGGCACAGATCGGCCAGCGTCTTGGCCCGGTCGCGGTGGGCGACCTGATGCAGGATCAGCACCTCCATCGGCGACAGCTGTGCGCCCGCCGCGCCCATGCAGCGTACGATCCAGCGTTGAAAGGCGTGGTTGGCCATGGTCAGCGCGAACTCCAGCTCGCTGAGCGCGGGGGCATCACCGGCCAGATGGGCCGAACTGACGACGGGGCCGAGGGGTTGGGTCATGGGTGCCTCCTGTACAGAACCCTTGACGTGACGCTGACAATTTGTCAACGATTTGTCGGTAAACAGCGAGGGACAGTCATGAGCGTTTGGGATTTCTGGATCGACCGGGGCGGCACATTCACCGATGTGGTCGGGCGTGACCCGGACGGCGTGCTCAAGCCGCTGAAACTGCTGTCGGAAAATCCGGGCGCCTATGAGGATGCCGCGATCGAAGGCATCCGCCGCCTGCTGGGGGGTACGATTGACCCGGCGCGCATCGGCACGGTGAAGATGGGCACGACGGTCGCAACCAATGCGCTGTTGGAGCGCAAGGGTGACCGCGTGGCGCTGCTGATCACGCGCGGCTTTCGCGATGCGCTGAAGATCGCCTATCAGGCGCGGCCCGATATTTTCGCCAAGGAAATCATCCTGCCCGAGCAGCTTTACGCCCGCGTCGTCGAAGTCGACGAGCGGCTGCGGGCGGATGGCGCGGTCGAGATCCCGCTGGATATGGACGGGGTTGAGGCGGCGCTGCGCGAGCTGAAGGCCGACGGGTTCGAGGCGCTGGCGATTGTCACCCTGCACAGCTGGAAAGCCCCCGAGCACGAGGCGGCGATTGCCGCCAAGGCGCGTGAGATGGGCTTTGCTCAGGTCTCGGTCAGCCATGAGGTCAGCCCGCTGATTAAACTGGTCGGGCGCGGCGACACCACGGTGGTGGACGCGTACCTGTCCCCGATCCTGCGGCGCTATGTGGCGCGGGTGGCGGGCGCGCTGGGGGCGACTCCGGCGGGCGAGCCGGGGCCGGTGCTGCAATTCATGATGTCTTCGGGCGGGATGACCGCGGCCGAGGCGTTTCAGGGCAAGGACGCGATCCTGTCGGGGCCTGCGGGCGGCGTGGTCGGCATGGTGCAGACCGCGCGGCTGGCCGGGCATGACAAGGTGATCGGCTTTGATATGGGCGGCACCAGCACGGATGTCGCCCATTGCGCCGGGGCCTATGAGCGGGCGTTCGACACCGAGGTGGCGGGCGTGCGCATCCGTGCGCCGATGATGCGCATTCATACGGTGGCGGCGGGCGGTGGCTCGATCCTGCATGCCGAGCCGGGGCGCTTCCGCGTGGGGCCCGATAGCGCCGGGGCCGATCCGGGGCCAGCCTGCTACCGGCGCGGCGGGCCGCTGACGGTGACGGATGCCAATGTGATGCTGGGCAAGCTGAACCCCGATTTCTTCCCGCCGATCTTTGGGCCCGGGCAGGATCAGCCGCTGGACCGGGCGGTCGTTGTGGAGAAATTCGCCGAGATCGCCGAGCGAGAGGGCAAGAGCGCCGAGGAGGTGGCCGAGGGCTTCCTCAAGATCGCCGTCGAGAACATGGCGAACGCGGTCAAGAAGATCAGCGTGCAGCGCGGGTATGACGTGACGCGGTATCTGCTGAACTCGTTCGGCGGGGCCGGGGGGCAGCATGCCTGTCTGGTGGCCGATGCGCTGGGCATGGAGCGGGTGCTGATCCACCCGCTGTCGGGACTGTTGTCGGCGTATGGGATCGGCTTGGCCAAGGTGGCGGTGAGCCGTCAGCAGGCGCTGCTGGAGCCGCTGGGCGAGGGGTCGCGTGGCGCGATCGAGGGGCTGATCGACAGCCTGCGCGCGCAGGTCGGGGCCGAGATGGTCGGCCAGGGCGTGCCCGAGGACGCGATTGCGTGGCGGCCGGTGCTGATGCTGCGCTATGCGGGCACGGATACGGCGTTGCCGGTGGTGTTCGACGGCGATCTGGGTGCGGCTCAGGCCGAGTTCGAGGCGATCCACAAGGCGCAGTTCGGCTTTGTCCAGCACGGGCGCGAGATCACCGTCGAAGCGATTGATCTGCAAGCCGAAGACGGGCGCGAGCAGGGCGGCGACGAAGCCGCGCAAGAGGCGGTCGAGAGCAAGCCTAAGGCGGGCGCGACGGTCGAGATCTTCTCGGGCGGTGCCGCGCATACGGCGGGGGTGTTCCGGCGGGCTGATCTGAGCCGTGGTTCTGTGATCACAGGGCCTGCGCTGATCATCGAGGATAACCAGACGGTGGTGATTGAACCCGGCTGGCGGGCGCAGATCACCGCGCGTGATCACATCGAGATGCATCGCTACCGCGCGGCAGAGCGCGCGCAGGTGGCGGGCTCGGAACAGGCCGATCCGATCTTGCTGGAGGTGTTCAACAACCTGTTCATGAACATCGCCGAACAGATGGGTCTGGCACTGCAGAACACAGCACATTCGGTCAACATCAAGGAACGCCTGGATTTTTCCTGCGCGGTGTTTGATGCGACCGGCGCGCTGGTGGCCAATGCGCCGCATATGCCGGTGCATCTGGGGTCGATGGATCGCTCGGTTGAATCGATCATCCGGCAGAATCCGGTGATCAAACCGGGGCAGGTCTTCGCGCTGAACGCGCCCTATAATGGCGGCACCCATTTGCCTGACATTACGGTGGTGACGCCCGTCTTTGACGATGCGGGCGAGACGGTGCTGTTCTGGTCCGCCTCGCGCGGGCACCACGCCGATGTCGGCGGCACCGCGCCGGGGTCGATGACGCCGCTGGCCACCACGGTGGATGAGGAAGGCGTGCTGATCGACAACTTCCTGATGGTCGATGAGGACGGTTTCCGCGAGGACGCGCTGCGCGAACTGCTGCTCGATCACCCCTATCCGGTGCGCAACGTCGGCCAGAACATCGCTGATCTTAAAGCACAAGTTGCCGCCAACGAGCGCGGCGCGACCGAGCTGCGCCGCATGGTCAGCGATTTCGGGCTGGATGTGGTGCAAGCCTATATGCAGCACGTGCAGGACAACGCCGCCGAGGAAGTGCGCCGCCTGCTGGGCCGGTTGAGCGATTGCAGCTATGAATACCAGACCGACACCGGGCAGGTGATCAAGGTCGCCATCACGGTGGACCGCGAGAAACGTCAGGCAACAGTCGATTTCACGGGCACGTCAGAGGCTTGGGAGAACAACTTCAACGCACCTGAGCCGGTCACGCGGGCGGCGGTGCTCTATGTGTTCCGGGTGATGGTCGAAGCGCCGATCCCGATGAACGCGGGCTGCCTGCGGCCCATCACCATCATCGTCCCTGAGGGCTGCATGCTGGCGCCCAAATACCCGCGCGCGGTGGTGGCGGGGAATGTGGAGACCTCGCAGCATGTGACCAACGCGCTGTTCGGCGCGCTAGGGGCGATGGCCAACAGCCAGGGCACGATGAACAACCTGACCTTCGGCAACGAGACGTATCAGTATTACGAGACGATCTGCTCGGGCTCGCCTGCGGGGGTGATGAACGACGGGCGCGGCTATGACGGCACGTCGGGGGTGCATGTGCACATGACCAACTCGCGTCTGACCGATCCCGAGGTGCTGGAACTGCGCTTTCCGGTGCTGCTGGAGGAATTCGGGCTGCGCGATGGCTCGGGCGGCACCGGGCGCTGGTCGGCGGGTGAGGGCACGACACGCACCATTCGGTTCCTTGAGCGGATGGATTGCGCGATCCTGTCGTCGCACCGGGCGCGCGCGCCCAAGGGGCTGGCGGGGGGCGGTGACGGGCAACCGGGGCGCACGGTGGTGCGGCGTGGCGATGGCACGCGCGAAATCCTGCCCGCCTGCGCGCAGACGGTGCTGGAGGCGGGCGAGGCGGTGACGGTGGTCACGCCGACCTCGGGCGGCTACGGCAGCTGATCAGGGCAAGGGGGTGATGCTGACCGGCGCGCCCCCTTGCGCGCCGTAAAGCAGCACCTCGCCGCCCTCGGTCACCACAACCAGCCAGTCGCGGGCGAAGGTGACGGCGGCGGCAGTCGCGCCGTCGGGCAGCGTGATCGTATCGGGCAGCACGGGCAGCGGCGCGGGTGTGGACAGCCGCGTGACAAGCAGGCCGACGATGGTTACAAGCCCGACGATCATCACGCCCGCGAGCGTGGTGACCAGCAATTTCAGAAAACGCAGGTCTGCGGGGAGCGGTGGAATGTCGTCATCAGAAGACATGGACGGGGATTCCCTGGATATCGAAGTGATCATCGGCGCGAACCCGCCCGACCGACTTGATAAGGCCTTGGCGCGCGATGTGCCAGAGGAGGCCTCGCTGTCGCGTTCGCGGCTGGTCAAGCTGATCGGTGAGGGCTCGGTGTCGCGCGAGGGCGTGGTGCTGACGGATACCAAGGCGAAGGTCGCCGAGGGCGATGTGATCGTCATCGCGGTTGAGCCTGCCGAGGAACTGGAGACGCTGGCCGAGGATATTCCGCTGAGCGTTGTCTATGAGGACGGTGAGCTGATCGTCATCGACAAGCCGGCGGGTATGGTGGTGCATCCCGCACCCGGCACACCGCGCGGCACGTTGGTGAACGCGCTGCTGTATCACTGCGGCGACACGCTGTCGGGGATCGGCGGGGCAAAGCGGCCCGGTATCGTTCACCGGATCGACAAGGAGACCTCGGGGCTGTTGGTCGTCGCCAAGACCGACCGGGCGCATCACGGGCTGGCCGCGCAATTCGAGGCGCATACGGTCGACCGGCTCTACCGCGCGCTGGTCAACGGGGTGCCGGATGCGGGCGATCCGCGTCTGAAGGGCATCAAGGGGATCAACTTTGAGCCGGGCGGCGTGCTGAAAATCACCACGCGGCTGGACCGTCACCGCCACGACCGCCAGAAACAGGCGGTGTATTTCGACCGGGGCCGCCATGCGGTGACGCGGGCGAAGGTGATCGAAAGCTTCGGCGATCCGGTGCAGGTATCGCTGATGGAGTGCCGGCTGGAGACAGGGCGCACGCACCAGATCCGCGTGCATATGGCGCATGTCGGGCACGGGCTGGTCGGCGATCCGGTCTATGGCGGGCGGCGCAAGGTCTCGCCCAACGCGCTGCCTGCGGGCGGGGCCGAGGCCGTGGCGGCTTTCCCGCGTCAGGCGCTGCATGCGGCGACGCTGGGGTTCATCCACCCGGCAAGCAAAGAGCGGCTGACCTTTCAGTCGCCGCTCCCGCAGGATTTTCAAGCGTTGCTAGATGTGCTGACGCGCTGAGCCAAAGGCTCAGCAGCGGCGGCCACGGCCAACGGGATCGGTAAAGCGCGGGCCGACATCGCTGTCGGTGCACGAGCGGCGGCCACGGCCGTTGCCCGCCGGATCGGCACCATAGCCGCGGTCGGAATCGGTGATGCCCGAAGTGCGATACCCGGTCCCACGCCCGCCGCCGGCCGGATCGGAATAGGCGCCGACGTCCGAATCGGTGATGCCGGTGGTGACACAGCCCGCCAGGGCGGTGGTTCCGCCGAGTGTGCCGAGCAAGAACGCCCGACGGCCAATGCCGCGGCTGGTCTTGATGTCGGCGTCGGTCAGCGTGGCTTTCTTGCTCTTGGCTTCGTCTGACATGTTTCTTGTCTTTCAATAACGTGAATCAACTGGCCAAGTTTGGCCTCAGTTCACGCATTCAGTCAAGGATTTAACTTGCTGCTGCGCAGCATCGGGCGGCGACCGTTGCTGTCTTTGACGGGCCCGCCTGCTGGACAAAAGCCCGCGCAGGGGCGCGGGCTTTTACCGTGTTGATTGGGTGCGGTCGCAGCCCGGTTCAGGTGCCGCCGCGACCATTGTTCGGCTGGTCATAGACCGAGCCGTTGTCGCTGTCGGTAATCCCCGAATAGTTGCCGCCAGCTCCACGGCCCCGGCCAGCGGCGTCGGCGTACGAGCCGTCGTCGTTGTCGGTCAGGCCCGAACGGCCCCGGCCTGCCGGATCGGCACTGCTGCCGCCGTCGCTGTCGGACGCTGCCATCGCCGAGGTCGCTGCGGTCAGGGCAGCGGCCCCGCCGAAGGCGCCCAGCAGCAGCGAGCGGCGACCAATGCCGCGTCGTGTGGTGATTTCGGTTTCGCTCAAAGTTTTTCGGGATTTTTTAGCTTCGTCTGTCATCGTGGCTTGCCTCCCATTTACGGATCAATGCGCGTCACGCTATGGTCATGGCGTAATGTCGGTCAAGCTCTAGTCCGCAGACGGCGGGGAAAAAGGGAGTTTTATGATGAAAGATACTGCGGCCGCGCCCAGTCCGGCGGATTTTGTCCGGGCCATCGCACCGATTACCCCAGAGACATTTTTTGCCGAATATTTTGAAAAGAAGCATCTCGTCGTGCGGCGGCAGGACCCGGCCTATTACGCCGATCTGCTTACGGTTGCGGACATTGACCGGGTGCTGACCCAGACGATGGTCGGCGGTGACGAGATGCAGCTGGTCAAACTGGGCAAGGCGCTCGAGGCCGATGATTACGTCATGCCCTCGGGGTTCATCGACCCGGTGCGCGTGGTCCGGCATTTCGATGAAGGCTCGACAATGGTGCTGCCGGGGCTGCAAAAGCGCGTGCCCGCGCTGGCTGCCTATTGCCGGGCGCTTGAGACGGTTTTCAGCTGTGATCTGCAGACCAATATCTATTTCACCCCCGACAACGCGCAGGGCTTCAAAACCCATTATGACAGCCACGACGTGATCGTGCTGCAAGTGCACGGGTCCAAGACCTGGAACATCTATGAAAGCCCGCTCAAGCTGCCGCTGCGCAGTCAGGCGTTCAAGCCCGAAGGGTTCGAAGCCGGGGCGCTGATCGACAGCTTTACGCTGCATGCAGGCGACATGGCCTATGTCCCGCGCGGCGTCGTGCATGATGCGCGCGCCACGGATGAGATTTCCCTGCACATCACCACCGGGTTGCTGGCCCCGCGCTGGATCGACCTGCTGGTCGAGGCGGTGTCCGAGCTGGCACTGGAGGATCCGGCGTTCCGCCACTCGGTCCCGCCGGGCTATGCCAATGAAGGGTTCGAGCGGGCCGAGGCGCGCACGGTGTTTCAGAACCTGCTGACCCGCGCCATGGCCGGGATCGACCCCGACCGCACGCTGGACGGTTTCGCCCATGAATACCGACGTCGGCGCGTGCCCGTGGTGCCCGGCCAGCTTTTCCAGCTGTTCGAGTCCGAGGCGATCGAACCCGGCACCCCCGTACAGCGCCGCCCCGATCTGATCTATGCGATCAAGGTTGACGGTGACGAGGTGGCGCTGTCGGTCTACGGGGCCGAGATCGTCTTCCCCGCCCATGTCGAGGGGGCGTTGCGTGAAGCCTTGTTGCTGCCCGACTTCGTCGTCGGCGATCTGAAAGCCGATCTGGACGAGGCGGGGCAGGCGGTGATGATGCGCCGTCTGGTGCGCGAAGGTGTTTTCGCCATCGCGGGTTAAGGCGCGGAGATGGGAGACCCGATGAGTGTCTGGCTGACACTGACGCTGCATTACGCGCTGCAGCTGGGCGTCTTGCTGCGCGCGCTGACCCGGCCAGACCGCGAGCCTGCGTCGCGGCTGGCATGGATGCTGGTCATTCTGGGCGTCCCGGTGGCCGGGGCGCTGCTGTATCTGATGCTGGGCGAAGTCTCGCCGGGCCGCCGCCGCACGGCGCTGATGCAGAAGGTCCGCAAAGCGTTGCCGGTTATGGTGCCGGGCGTTGACGAGGCAGCGGTACTGCCTGCCGCGGCGCGCGGCGCCTTCGCGCGCGGTGCGGTGGTCAACGGGTTTGCCCCGGTGCCGGGGAATACCGCGCGACTGATGGGCGATTCCGATGCGGCGATTGACGCGATGGTCGCCGATATCGATGCCGCATGCTCCAGCGTGCATGTGCTGGTCTACATCTGGCTTGACGATGCCAATGGCGGCAAGCTGATGGCCGCGCTGGTGCGCGCCGCGCAGCGCGGGGTGGTGTGCCGGGTCATGGTCGACGGTCTGGGCTCGCGCCACCTTTTGCGCAGCGAGAGGTTTCGCGCGATGCAGGCAGCCGGTGTGAAGACCGGCGTGGCGTTCAGTACGCGCTGGGCAGCGGCGCGGTTGTTGCTGGGCCGGATCGACATCCGCAACCACCGCAAGCTCTTCGTCATCGACGGGCGGATCGCCTATGTCGGCAGCCAGAACTGCGCCGATCCCGCCTTTGCCATCAAGGCGCGCTTTGCGCCTTGGGTGGACATCATGCTGCGGTTCGAGGGCCCTGTGGTCTGGCAGACACAGGCGCTGTTTGCCGCCGACTGGATGGGGCAGGGCGGCGATGACATGGCCGACATGCTGGCCGCCCCCGCGCGCCCGGTCGCTGGCGGATTTCCGGCGCTGGTGTTCGGCTCGGGGCCGGATCTGTCGGTCAATGCGGTGCCGGACGTGGTCGGGCTGCTCCTGGCGGCGGCGCAGGACGAGGTGGTGATCTCGACGCCCTATTTCGTGCCGACCCAAGGGTTGCAAGAGCAGTTGCGGGCGACGGCGCTGCGCGGGGTGCGGGTGGTGCTGATCCTGCCGGCGCGCAACGATTCGCGCATGGTGGGCTGGGCGAGCCGCGCGGCCTATGCGTCGCTGATCGGCGCGGGCGTGGACATTCACGAGTTCACGCCGGGGCTGTTGCACGCCAAGACGCTGACGGTGGATGGCGGGCTGGCCCTGATCGGCTCGGCCAATCTGGACCGCCGCAGTTTCGAGCTGAATTTCGAGAACTCGCTGCTGCTGGCGGATGCCGGGGTGAGCGGCGAGATCCGCGCGCGCCAGCAGGCCTATCTTGCGCAGAGCGTGGCCGTGCGGGCGGATGTGGTTGCGCGCTGGTCCCTGGGGCGGCGGCTGATCTACAACAGTGCGGCGACGATCAGTCCGGTCTTATAAGACCAGCGACGGAAAAACCGGGCGCGCCCGTTGAACAGGGCACAGCAGGCAGCGTGTTTCAGCCGTTCACGAACGCTTAACACTTGCCTGCCAGAGTGTTGAATCGCGGCTTTGGTCACCCTATGTGCTGATCTCACCGCCTTCTGAGGAGAACCGATGAGCGAGTATGCCAGCCTTCCAGCGCCCAGTCCCGAACAGGGTCTGAACCGCTATCTGCAGGAAATCCGCCGGTTCCCCATGCTTGAGCCGGAAGAGGAATACATGCTCGCCAAGCGTTGGGTCGAAGATCAGGACACCGGGGCGGCGCATAAGCTGGTCACCTCGCACCTGCGTCTGGCGGCGAAGATTGCGATGGGTTATCGCGGCTACGGGCTGCCGCAGGCCGAGGTGATCTCTGAGGCCAATGTCGGCCTGATGCAGGCGGTCAAACGTTTTGACCCCGAAAAGGGCTTTCGCCTGGCGACCTATGCGATGTGGTGGATCCGCGCCTCGATCCAGGAATACATCCTGCGCTCGTGGTCGATGGTGAAGCTGGGCACGACCTCGGCGCAGAAAAAGCTGTTCTTCAACCTGCGCAAGGCCAAGGCCCGGATCGGTGCGATCGAAGAGGGTGATCTGCGCCCCGAGAACGTGACGAAACTGGCCGAAGATCTGTCGGTCACCGAAAAAGAAGTCGTCGACATGAACCGCCGTCTGGCGGGCTCGGATGCCTCGCTCAACGTGACGGTGGGCGGCGAAGAGGGCGCGGCCTCGTGGCAGGACTGGCTTGAGGATACCGACGCCGATCAGGCGGGCGACTATGCCGAGCGTGACGAATTCGAAGCGCGGCAGTCGATGCTGATGGAAGCGATGGACGTGCTCAATGAGCGCGAGCGCGACGTGCTGACCGAACGGCGGCTCGCCGAACCGCCGGTGACGCTGGAAGACCTGAGCAGCAAATATGGCGTCTCGCGCGAACGTATCCGCCAGATCGAAGTCCGCGCCTTCGAAAAGCTGCAGGCCCGCATGACCGAAATCGCCCGCGAAAAGGGCATGATCCCCGCGTAAGTTCGGGGGGGCTGCGCGCCCCCCCGAACCCCCCTCGCCAGAAGGGGAAGCACGCTCCCCCTTCTGGACTTCCCCCGTGGATATTTTCAGACAGAAAATGGGCTTGGTTAACAAGACCTTATCATCTGTCCCCAAGTATCCTGGGGGGTGAATGCGCGGCACGCGCAGAGGGGGGCAAGGCCCCCCTTCTTGCTACCCGGCCAACACCGGATAGAGCGTGGCGACCAAAAGCGCGGCCATGCCAAGATTGAACAGCCGCAGCGTGCGCGGATTGCGCAGCCAGCCGCGCAGGGCGGTGCCGATCAGTGCCCAGCTGGAAATGCACGGCAGGTTGACCAGTCCAAACACCACCGCCACCGCCGCGACCGACGGCCAGTCGGCGTTGGGCGCGTAGAGGGTATTGGCGGTAAGCGTCATGCTCCAGGCTTTCGGATTGACCCATTGGAACGCCGCAGCCTGCAATCCGGTCATCGGTTTGCCGGTCGCCGGGGCGCGGGCATCCGGCGGGGCGGCGTTGGCGATTTTCCACGCAAGCCAAAGCAGATACGCGACGGAAGCGACGGTCAAAACCGCGCGTGCGAGCGGAAAGGTCAGGAACAACCCCGCCAACCCAAACCCCACGATCGCCGTCATCGCCGTAAAGCCAAGCGCGATGCCCAGCATATGCGGGATCGTGCGCGCAAAGCCGAAATTTGCGCCCGAGGCCAGCAGCATCAGGTTGTTCGGTCCCGGCGTGATCGAAGCGACAAAGGCGTAAAGGGCGAGGGCGGTGAGCAGATGGGCGGGAAGGGGCATGGTTCGGGCTCTTGAAAGTCTTGCGCAACGATATCGCGTCTTTCACGGCATGGGATTGCTTATTGGGCTTTCCATGCGATAATTCCGCAATCCATGACCGAGAACGATCCCCTCAACGACAAGATATTGCGCGAGCTGACGCGCGACGGCCGGATCTCGAATCTGGAGCTGGCGGATCGCGTGGGGCTTTCGCCGTCCGCCTGCCTGCGCCGGGTGCAGGAGCTTGAGCGGCGCGGGGTGATCAGGGGCTACCGCGCGGTGCTCGATCCGGCCAAGACCGGCATAGGCTTCGTCGCTTATATCAACGTCGGGCTGGGGCTGCACACCAAGGCCGCGCAGGAGGGGTTCGAGCGCGCGATCAGCGCCGCGCCGCAAGTGATCGAGTGTCACAATGTGACAGGGAATGTCGAGTATCTGTTGCGGGTCGAGGTGGCCGATCTGGCCGCCTACAAGCATTTCCACACCGAGATTCTGGGCACACTGCCGCAAGTCTCGTCGATCACCAGTTTTGTCGTCATGGGGTCGCCCAAGGATGAACGCGCTTGACGGATACGGCCAAACACTCCCTGCCTTGAGCATGGGGGCGATTTCGTCACGAGTCCCCAGCCGAAATACCGCGTTCCAAGTCATCAACCATGAGGGAACGCCCATGCTGGCGCCGCATGCCTCTTTACCAGACCCCTCGTTAACGCTGATCGGCACGCCGCGCGCGCCGGTGATCAGGGTTTTCCGCTGGGCCGATACCGCGCACCCTGATCGTGTGCCCGAGGTCGCCGGGTTGCTGGGCGTCTCGCTGGGCCGGTCGCGGATGCACACCGATGATCTGGCGCAGCCTGACGCGGCCGAGGTGGCTTCTGACGCGCGCTATCGCCGGGCGCGCGACGCACGGGGCGAGCTGCAGACATGGACGGTCAAACGGTGAGCGCGGGCGAGCGCGACGTGGCGGTCTGGGCGAAGATCGGGCTGCTGAGTTTCGGCGGGCCTGCGGGTCAGATCGCATTGATGCACCGCGAACTGGTCGAGACGCGCGGCTGGATTGATGAGGCGCGGTTCCTGCATGCGCTCAATTTCTGCATGCTGTTGCCCGGACCCGAGGCGATGCAACTGGCCACCTACATTGGCTGGCTGCGCAGCGGGTGGCGCGGCGGGATGCTGGCGGGCGGGTTGTTTGTGCTGCCCGGCATCGTGGCGATCATGGCGCTGAGTTGGGTCTATGTGCTGGCGGGCAATGTCGGCTGGATCGAGGGGGTGTTCTTTGGCCTGAAGGCGGCGGTGATTGCGATTGTCGCGCAGGCCTTGGTGCGGATCGGGCGCAAGGCGTTGAAAACATGGGGCGCGCGGGCGATTGCTGTCGCGGCGTTTGGCGCGTTGTTCGTGTTCGGTGTGCCGTTTCCGCTGGTGGTGCTGGCGGCGGCGCTGGTCGGGTTCCTGACCGCCAAGGGGGAGGCGGTCGCGCTGCCCCCGGCACGGGTGTCGACAACAAAGGTGGCGCTGGTCTGGCTTGGCCTGTGGCTGGGGCCGGTGTTGGCGCTGGTTCTGGTGCTGGGGCGCGATCATGTGCTGGCCCAGGTGGCGGTGTATTTCAGCCAGATGGCGGTGCTGACCTTTGGCGGGGCTTATGCCGTGCTGGCCTGGGTGGCGCAGGCGGCGGTCGAACAGTTCGGCTGGCTGACCGCACCGCAGATGCTGGACGGGCTGGCGATGGCCGAGACGACTCCGGGCCCGCTGATCATGGTGACGCAGTTCGTCGGCTTCATGGCAGGCTGGGGCGCGGGTGGGTTGGCGATGGCGACGGCGGCGGCGCTGGTGAGCGTCTGGGCGACGTTTGCGCCGTGTTTTCTATGGATCTTCGCGGGCGCGCCGCATGCCGAGCGGCTGCGCGGCAACCCCGCTTTGGCCGGGGCCTTGGCGGCGGTGACGGCAGCGGTCGTCGGCGTGATCGCCAATCTGGCGCTGTGGTTCGCGATCCATGCGCTGTTCGGGCAGGTCGAAAGCGGCTGGCCGGTCTGGGCGACGCTGGACCTGTGGGCCGCCGGGCTGACAGCGCTGGCGCTGCTGGCGGCGATCGGGCTGAAAGCCGGGCCGGGGGCGCTGATCCTTGGGGCAGCGCTGGCGGGGGTGGTGTTGCGCCTGGCGGGGCTGGCGTGAACGCAGCGGCTGCGCTATCACCCGGGCGAAATTTGCGCTGGAGGCTCCCCCATGTCCGCCCATGACACCCCGATTCCGATGGTTGCGCGCCGCTCTGGCCCGCTGAAGGGCGAGGCGCAGATCCCCGGCGACAAGTCGATCAGCCACCGCGCGCTGATTTTGGGTGCGCTTTCGGTGGGCGAGACCCATGTGACGGGGCTGCTGGAGGGTCAGGATGTGCTCGATACGGCCAGTGCGATGCGGGCCTTTGGGGCGACGGTCACGCAACTGGGGCAAGGCGAGTGGACCGTGCAAGGCGTCGGCGTCGGCGGCTTCGCCGAGCCGTCGCAGGTGATCGACTGCGGCAACTCGGGCACCGGGGTGCGGCTGATCATGGGCGCGATGGCAACGACGCCGATTTCGGCGACCTTTACCGGCGATGCCAGCCTGAACAAACGGCCGATGGCGCGCATCACCGATCCGCTGGCGCTGTTTGGCGCGCGGGCGGTGGGGCGTCAGGGCGGACGTCTGCCGATGACTTTGGTCGGCGCGGACGAGCCGGTGCCGGTGCGCTACACGCTGCCGATGCCCTCGGCGCAGGTGAAATCGGCGGTGCTGCTGGCCGGTCTGAACGCGCCGGGTGAGACGGTGGTGATCGAGCCGGAAGCGACGCGGGACCATACCGAGCGGATGCTGCGCGGCTTCGGGGCTGAGGTGACGGTCGAGGAGACGGCGGAGGGCCGGGTGATCACGCTGAAAGGCCAGCCCGAGCTGGTGGGGCAGCGCGTGGCGGTGCCGCGCGATCCGTCCTCGGCGGCGTTTCCGGTCTGCGCGGCGCTGCTGGTGCCGGGGTCCGAGATCACTGTGCCGGGCGTGTCGCGCAACCCGACGCGGGACGGGCTGTATGTGACTTTGCTGGAGATGGGCGCGGATATCGTGTTCGAGAACCCGCGGGTCGAGGGCGGTGAGCCGGTGGCGGATCTGCGCGTGCGCTTTTCGCCGGGGCTGCAGGGGGTTGAGACCCCGCCCGAGCGCGCGGCCTCGATGATCGACGAATTCCCGGTGCTGTCGGTGGTGGCCGCGCTGGCGGGCGGCACGACGGTAATGCGCGGTGTGAAAGAGCTGCGGGTCAAGGAGAGCGACCGCATCGACGCGATGGCGCGCGGGCTTGAAGCCTGCGGCGTGCGCATCGAGGAAGACGAGGACACGCTGATCGTGCACGGGATGGCGTCGGTGCCGGGCGGGGCGACGGTGGAGAGCCGGCTGGATCACCGCATTGCGATGGCGTTTCTGGTGCTGGGGCTGGTGTCGGAGCGGGCGGTGACGGTGGATGATGGCGGGCCGATTGCCACGTCCTTCCCGTTGTTCGAGCCGCTGATGGCGGGGCTGGGTGCCGCGATCAGCCGGGCAAACGGCTAAGCGTATGAACCGCGCGATCAGCTGGGGCCTGCCGCTGCTGACGCTGGCGGTGTATCTTTATCTGGCGGTGTATCTGGGTCGACAGCTGGGTGCCTTGGCGGACGGGCAATTGCCGTTCGATCTGCGGGTTTTCGGCTATGATCTGCACGACACGCGCAGCTATCTGCACACGCTGCGACCGGCGGGGTATGCGCTGTATCAAGGCCCGGTCTTCTGGGTCGATACGGTGTTTCCGGCGCTGATGGGCGCGTGCTTTATGTGGTGGATGCGGCCGTTCCGGGGTGCCTTTGGCATGGTCTGCGTGCTGGTGGCGATGAGCTATGTGGCGCTGGACTGGGGCGAGAACATGTGGGTGCAGCGTTTGCTCGACAGCGGCGGTGACTGGGTGAACCCGCGCGATGTGTGGGGCGGGAGTGCGTTCACTTTGAGCAAGTTCGCGGTTGCGGCGCTGGCAGCGGTGCTGGCGGTGCGGCAGAGTGTGCGGCGGCTGCGCGGGTAGGGCCGTGCTCGGGGGCGTCGAGCCCCCTCGCGCCGGTGCGCGGTGCCCGCGCAGGGGGGCTTCACGCCCCCCTCGGCCTTTCGGCCTCACCCCCTGTGGGATATTTTCAGCATAAAGTTGATAGCTCAGGCTGGCGGGATGGCCCAGGCTTCGCCCGGGGCGAGGGCGCGGAAGCGGTCGGCGGGGATGTTCTGCTCGGCAAGGGCCTCGTCGAGGGCGGCGAGGGGGGCTTCGCGGGCTTCATCGGTGAGCTGGAAGGTGCCCCAGTGGTGGCCGATGCCCCAGCTGGCCCCCGAGAGCTGGAAGCCGTGCAGGGCTTCGGCCGGGTTCTGGTGCTGGGCGCGCATGAACCAGCGGGGCTCGTACGCGCCGATGGGCAGGATGGCGGCGCGCAGCTTGCCGTGGCGGGCGGAGAGGCTGTCGTAGGGTTTGCCACCGTCAAAGCCGGTGTCCCCGATATGCAGGATCGCCCCCGCTGGCCCCTTGATCACGAAGCTGGCCCAGAGCGCCATGGAGCGGTCGCGGGTGCCGCGCGCCGACCAGTGGTGGCAGGGTTCGAAATCGACGCTGAGCGGGCCGAGCGAGACACTCTCGCCCCAGTCGCCGGTCAGGCAGCGCAGGCCGGTAGGGCGCAGGATGGTGTCATTGCCAAGAGGGGTGATGACCACCGGATCATGCGCGGCCTTGAGGCGTTTGAGGGTGGCGAGGTCGAGGTGGTCGTAATGGTTGTGGCTGAGCAGCACCGCGTCGATGCGCGGCAGATCGTCAAAGCCGATCCCGGGGTCGATGACCCGGCGCGGACCGGCCAGCTGGGTCGGTGAGGCGCGCGGTGACCAGACCGGATCGGTGAGCAGGTTGAGCCCGGCGGTCTGGATGAGCAGGGTGGCGTGGCCGACCATGGTGATGGTCAGATCGTCTACGGCGGGCTCGGGCCGGGCCGTCGCGGGCGCGGGGAGGCGTTTGGGCCATTTCTGGCGGGTGCCGCCGAACTGCCAGCGCAGCGCATCGCGAATGCCGGTCGGGCCCTGACCCTGCGGGTTGAAAAACCGCGTGCCGTCGAAATGGTCGGTGATCGGGCCGGCGTAATAGGGGTTGCGGGGCATGTGGTCCCTCCTGTTGGTGCTATATTGGGCTGGCACCGGGGGTTTCAACCGCGCAGGGGCTGCGTTAGGCAAATCGAAACGAATGAGGGTGATGATGATCTTCACAGTCGCAGTGGATGGCCCGGCGGCGGCGGGCAAGGGAACGATCAGCAAGGCTTTGGCCGACCGCTTCGGGTTGGCGCATCTGGATACGGGGCTGTTGTACCGGGCGGTCGGGGCCAAAGGCGGCGATCCGGTGGCGGCGGCGCAGGGCCTGACGCCGGAGGATCTGGCGCGGGATGATTTGCGCAGCCTCGCGGCGGGCGAAGCGGCGAGCAGGGTCGCGGCCATTCCCGCCGTGCGCGCGGCGCTGACGCAGTTTCAGCGCGACTTCGCCCGGCGTGAGGGCGGGGCGGTGCTGGACGGGCGCGATATCGGGACGGTGATCTGCCCTGAGGCGGAGGTGAAGCTGTACGTCACCGCCAGTGCCGAGGTGCGGGCGCATCGGCGCTGGCTGGAGGTGGGCGGCGATGCGGCGCAGGTGTTGGCCGAAGTGGTCGCGCGTGATGAGCGGGATATGGGCCGGGCCGACGCTCCGCTGAGACCGGCAGCCGATGCGGTGCGGGTTGATACGTCGGCGCTGAGCATCGACGAGGCCGTGGCGCAGGCGGCGACGCTGGTGGCGGCGCGGCTGGGCTGATGGGAGGGTGGACCGCGCGGTGCCTGTGCGGGGAGGTGCGCGTGACGGCGCTGGGCGAGCCTGTGCGCGTGGGGATCTGCCATTGCCTCGATTGCCGCCGGCATCACGGGACGCTGTTTTTCGCGGCGGCGATCTTTGCGCAGGCGGCGGTGACGGTCGCTGGAGAGACCAAGTCCTATGAGGGGCGGCATTTCTGTCCGCGCTGCGGCTCGTCGGTGTTTGCGCAAAGCGGCGATGAGATCGACCTTCATCTGGGCGCGATGGAGGCGGCTGAGTCCTTGGTGCCGCAGTATGAGCTTTGGACTGTGCGTCGGTTACCATGGTTGCCGGAGTTTCCGGACATGGTTCAGATACCGCGGAACCGGGAAAGCCCTGATAGCGTAGAGGGTTGGCGAGAGATCGAAGATGAGAGCGGTTTGGATGGACGCGGTTTGAGCGGCTGACGCTTAGGCGGGGCAGCAGGGCGCGGAGGTTCCGGCGGGTTGAGAACGGCGGGCTGCCTGTCGGCACGTTCAAGGTTGCACGACGCAGCGATCCTGCCCGGCCCCGGTTGCGTGACCCGCTGCGACGGCCGCGGCACTGGCTGTGCCCCCGGTGTTCGCCGGCAAAACGATGGGACGCGACGGCGGGGAACTCGATCGGCACCTGACACGTTCTCTGAGGCAAGACCCTGCTGTCGCCGAGCTTTCCCTTGCCCCCCAATGCAGGCTATAGCGGTGCAAGCGCCAGCCCACAGGAGACCCGATGCCCGACCTCTCGCACGATTCCATGCTTTCTACGGTGATCAAGCCGGTTCACCGCGAAGGCTATCCGTTTATCGGGCTGTTCGCCGCCGTGACGTTGGTGTTGTTCCTGATCTGGCAGCCACTGGGTTGGGTCGGCGTGGTGCTCACCATCTGGTGCTACTATTTCTTCCGTGATCCTGACCGCTATACGCCGCAGCGCAGCGGGCTGATCATCAGCCCGGCGGACGGCGTCATCTCGCTGATCGAACCGGCGGTGCCGCCAGTCGAGCTGGGCATGGGCGAAACGCCGATGACCCGCGTCAGTGTCTTCATGAATGTGTTCAATTGCCACGTGAACCGCCTGCCGATCGCTGGTGAAATCACGGCGGTCAGCTATCGTCCCGGCAAGTTCTTCAATGCCTCGCTGGACAAGGCGAGCGCCGATAACGAGCGCAACTCGGTCGCGGTGCGGATCGCCGACGGGCGGCAGATCGCCGTGGTGCAGATCGCCGGACTGGTGGCGCGGCGCATCGTTTGTGACGTCAAGCCCGGCGCGGTTCTGGAGGCCGGCGAACGGTTCGGCATGATCCGATTCGGTAGCCGTCTGGATGTTTACCTGCCCGAGGGCGTGCAACCCATGGTCTCTCTTGGCCAAACCATGGTTGCGGGCGAAACGGTGTTGGCGGACCTGATGCTGGGCGAGCCTGCACGTCTGGCCGAGGTGCGTTGAGCGATGATGGATGAGCCACGCCTTGACGATGACGGCGAGGTGGCGGACCGCCGCTCGCTGCCGCTGGTGCAATTGATCCCCAATCTGGTGACATTGCTGGGGCTGTGCGCCGGACTGACCTCGATTCGCTACGCGCTGGACGGCTGGTATCAGACCGCCGCGGCGTTGATCGTTCTGGCGGCCTTGATGGACGGGATGGATGGGCTGTTGGCGCGCAAGCTGAACGCGTCCAGCCATTTCGGAGCCGAGCTTGATTCGCTCAGCGACTTCGTCTGCTTCGGGGTCGCGCCGGGGATCTTCGTCTTTCACTTCGTTGCGCAGGACTGGCCGGGCACCGGCTGGCTTTTGGTGCTGGTTTACGTGCTGTGCGCCTGCCTGCGGTTGGCGCGTTTCAACGTGAACCGCAACGCGCCGCCACCGCCGGGCCGGGCGCATTTCATCGGGGTTCCGGCACCCGCCGGGGCGCTGTTGGGGCTGTTGCCGGTCTATCTTTCGCTTTCAGGCTGGGTTCAGACCGAACATTGGCCGGTGCTGTCGTCGCTCTATATGGCGGCAATCGGTTTGTTGATGATCTCGCGCCTGCCAACCCCGTCGCCCAAGGCCTGGCGCGTGCCGCGCAAGCGCGCGGTGCTGGTATTGGTAGGCGTCGCGGTTTTTGCCGGCGCTTTGGCGACCAAGCCGTGGACTGTGCTGGTGCTGACCGATCTGGCCTATCTGGTGGTGCTGGCCTGGGGCAGTTGGCGCGACCGTCGTGCGTTGGCGTAAAAACCGTCACATAGGCGCTTGACCTCACCGATGGGTGTCGGTATTGCACCCCTCATGCGCGGTTGTAGCTCAGTTGGTTAGAGTACCGGCCTGTCACGCCGGGGGTCGCGGGTTCGAGCCCCGTCAACCGCGCCACTTTCTTCCTCAGGGCCCCTTATGGGGCCTTTCTTTTTGCGCTGTTTCCCGCTGGGTTGCGTAAAATCAAAGGTATGGCGCGCGTTGTGCGCGGCTGCGTCGACGGACCTACGATCCCGTCCCACGTTCGACCGGGGACTGTCGGGGACGCTGTGGACCCGGGGCTCTCGCACCGCCAAGCCCGCGCCATGGTTGCAGGCCGACAGGGCAGGGCCATGGGCGTCTAGTTGCAGCGCAATCGCAGGAATTATCCAGTCATGGCCGGGGTTTGGCATGCACCAGGGCTGTCGGGCGTGTGGGACCGCGACGTCAGAAAACTTTGCGCAAGTTTTGCCGTTTTCGCGCTTGACGCCCTGCGCCGGACCCCATAGATCACCCTCATCGCGCGGTTGTAGCTCAGTTGGTTAGAGTACCGGCCTGTCACGCCGGGGGTCGCGGGTTCGAGCCCCGTCAACCGCGCCACTTTCCTTAGATTTGAATGATAATCCTCCCCTCTGGGGGGATTTTTTCGTTCTGGGATCCTTCTTCCTTCAACGCATTCTTAACCGTCGGGCCTTAGCCTTGGGTGACGCTTGCGTATAGAAAGGAGGACGTTTCAAACAGCTGGCAGCCGCAGCCCCGCAGGGCAGACCTTTCGCTTGATCCGACGCTGGGATAGCGTGCGGGCGAAACGGCTAGTCGGGGACGAACATGATCGCTGTCGAGGGATACCAGGGGCTGCGCGTGGGCGTGTTGGGGCTGGGACGGTCGGGTTTGGCGACCTGTGCGGCGCTGATGGAGGGCGGAGCCGAGGTCTGCGCCTGGGATGACAGCCCCGAGGCACGCGACAAGGCGAATGCCGAGGGCTACGGCACGGTCGATCTGACCAAGCAGGGCACGGTCGAGGGGCTGGATGCGCTGATCACCTCGCCGGGGATCCCGCATCTGTATCCCGCGCCGCATCCGGTGATCGCAGCCGCCTTGGCGGCCGGTGTGCCGGTGGACAATGATATATCGTTGTTCTTCCAGTCGCTTGAGAATCGCGATGAGCCGCCCAAGGTGATCTGCGTCACCGGCTCGAACGGCAAATCGACCACCACCGCGCTGATTGCGCATCTGCTGACGGTGGCGGGACGCGATGTGCGGATGGCGGGCAACATCGGGACAGGTGTGCTGTCGATCGAATTGCCGGGCGAGGGGGGCGTGGTGGTGCTGGAGCTTAGCAGCTACCAGACCGACCTTGCGCGTCGCTTGGCCCCGGATGTAGCGGTGTTCACCAATCTGAGCCCCGATCATCTGGACCGCCACGGTGGTATGGGCGGCTATTTCGCTGCCAAAAAGCGGCTGTTCACCGAGGGAGCACCCGCACGGGCGGTGATTGGCGTTGATGAGGTGGAGGGGCAATACCTGGCCACCCAACTGGCGCAAAGCGTCGATGATACGCGGGTGATCCGGGTGTCGTCAGGGCAAAAACTGAACGGGCCGGGCTGGTCAGTCTCGGCGCGCAAGGGGTTCTTGTCGGAATGGCGCGGCGGCAAACAGGCGCATTCGATTGACCTGCGGCCGATGGCGGGACTCCCGGGTGCTCATAACCACCAGAACGCCTGTGCCGCCTACGCAGCCGTGCGCGCATTGGGATTGGCCCCGCGTCAGATTGAGGCGGGGCTGGCGAGCTTCCAAGGCCTGCCGCATCGCAGCCAGCTGATTGGCGAAAAGGATGGCGTGGCTTTCGTCAACGATTCCAAGGCGACGAATGTGGACTCGGCGGCCAAGGCGCTGCAGGCATTCCCCAAGATCCGCTGGATTGCCGGCGGTCTGGGCAAAGAGGGCGGCATTGCCGCGCTAACCCCGCATCTGGGCGCGGTGCGCAAGGCCTATATGATCGGCCACTCGGCGCGCGACTTTGCGCTTCAGCTGGGCGACACGCCGCATGAGATCTGCGAAACGATGGAGCGTGCTGTGGCGCGCGCGGCCGAAGAGGCCGAACCGGGGGATGTTGTGTTGCTGGCCCCAGCCGCGGCAAGCTTTGATCAATACCCGAATTTCGAGAAACGCGGCGAGGCTTTTGCAGCGCTTGTGCAGGACCTGCTGGGGCGCTAAGGCGGCGGACGGGGCGTGAAGCCTGCGGATTTTCCGGCAATCAGGGGCGGGCGCATGGCGGTTGAGGCGGAAACGGGTCTGGCCGAAGAGGGCGACAGCCTCAAAGGCTTTCTTCTGGCGCTCTCGGCCTATCTGCTGTGGGGCATCCTGCCGCTGTACCTGTCGTTGTTCGACAGCGTCGGGCTGGTCGAGGTGCTGGCGCACCGGGTGATCTGGTCGGTGCCAGTGGCGCTGATGATCCTGTTAGGACTGGGCCGAACCGGCGATCTGCGGCGCGCGCTGGTCTCGCCGCGGCTGCTGGCCATGGCCGGGCTGACCGCAATGCTGGTGACGGTGAACTGGGGCGTTTACCTTTACGCGATCCAGACCGATCAGGTCCTGGACGCGGCGCTGGGTTATTACATCAACCCGCTGTTCTCGGTCTTTCTGGCCGCCGTTTTCCTGCGCGAGCGGTTGAGCCTGTGGCAAGGGCTGGCCGTGGCGCTGGCCGTCGCGGCGGTGGTTGTCCTGACAGTCGAGGCGGGGCGTCTGCCGCTGATTTCCTTGGCGTTGACGGGCAGTTGGGGGCTGTATGCTTTTTTCAAGCGCGCGCTGCCGATCGGGCCAAATCAAGGGTTTACGCTGGAGGTGATCCTGCTCAGCCCGGTGGCGCTGGCCTATCTGGCGTGGCTGTGGTCGCAAGGCTCGATGAGCTTTGGGTACGCGGGTGCTGGGTTGACCGCATTGCTGATGGGCGCGGGTGTGATCACAGCGGTGCCGCTGATGCTTTATGCCAACGGGGCGAAACGGCTTACGCTGAGCACGATGGCGTTGATGCAATACATCGTGCCAACGCTGGTGTTTCTGGCGGCCGTGTGGGTGTTCGGCGAGACGTTCGACGGGGCAAAGCTGATCGCGTTTCCGATGATCTGGGCGGCTCTGGTGGTCTATACCATCGACACATTGCGCCGCCGCCGCTGATCCGCAACGCCGAGACTCGCCGATGTGATCGCAAGTCTCTGGCCAAGATTCCGCATTCGCGCTATTCTTGCCTGAAGACCCGGCAAACGGGCTTATAACAGGCAAAGTGAGCAGACCCCCATGACGGAAATGGTTCATGGCAGCATGCCCGCCCATGTGGGCGAGCCGGTGCTGTCGCGTTGGTGGCGCACGGTAGATCGTTGGACGATTTCGAGCGTCCTGTTGCTTGTCGCAGTTGGATTGCTGCTGGCTCTGGCCTCGTCGCCGCCGCTGGCCGCGCGCAACCATTTGCCCCCGTTCCATTATTTCGAGCGACACGCGATCTACGCGGGTCTGAGCGTCACAGTGATGCTCTTCGTCTCGATGCGTAATCCAGAAACGATCCGCCGATGGGGTGTGCTGGGCTTTGGCCTTGGATTTGCGACGCTGCTGGCGTTGCCCGTGATCGGCACCGACTTTGGCAAGGGCGCCGTGCGCTGGCTGAGCCTTGGGTTCACAAGCGTCCAGCCGTCGGAATTTGTCAAACCCTGTCTGGCGGTGACGGCCGCCTGGCTGCTGGCGGCGGGGCAGGATCTGAACGGACCGCCGGGTCGGCTGCTGTCGCTGGGCGTTGTGCTGACCACCGTCGGTCTGTTGGTGATCCAGCCGGATTTCGGCCAGTCGGTGCTGGTGCTGTTTGGCTGGGGTGCGATGTATTTCGTCTCGGGCGCGTCGATCGTGATCATTCTGGGGCTGGCCGCCGCGGCGGTGAGCGGCGGGTTCGTCGCCTATATGTTCTCGGAGCACTTCGCGCGCCGGATTGACGCCTTTCTGTCGTCGGAGCTGGATGCACGCTCACAGCTGGGCTATGCGACCTCGGCCATTCAAGAGGGCGGGTTGTTCGGGCTGGGCGTGGGCGAAGGGCAGGTGAAATGGCAGCTGCCCGATGCGCATACCGACTTTGTGATCGCCGTCGCGGCCGAGGAATACGGCTTCATGATGGTGTTGATCATCATCACGCTTTACGCGGTGATCTGCCTGCGCGCCCTGTCGCGCCTGACGCGTGAGCGCGATCCGTTCATCCGGCTGGCCGGAACCGGTCTGGTGGCGATGATCTCGGCGCAGGCGATGATCAACATGGGCGTGGCCGTGCGGCTGCTGCCTGCGAAGGGGATGACGCTGCCGTTTGTCAGTCAGGGCGGCTCGTCGCTGCTGGCGATGGGGCTGATGGTGGGCATGCTGCTGGCCTTGACGCGCACACGGCCGCAGGGTGAAATCGGCGATCTGATGCAAACACGGGGGCGATAATCATGGCTAACCCGGCAGGAAAGGCCCCGCTTGCGGTCATCGCGGCAGGTGGGACCGGGGGGCATATGTTCCCGGCGCAGGCATTGGCCGAAGAGCTACTGGCGCGCGGCTGGCGCGTCGTTTTGTCTACCGACGCGCGCGGCGCGCGGTACGCGGGCGGGTTTCCCGATGCGGTCGAGCGCCGCGTCGTCGGCTCGGCGACCTTTGCGCGCGGTGGCGCGGTGGCGAAGCTGGCGGTGCCCTTTCGTATTCTGGGCGGCGTGGTCAAGGCGGTCGCGGGCATGGTTTCCGACCGGCCCGCTGTGGTGGCGGGGTTCGGCGGGTATCCGTCGATCCCGGCCCTGACAGCAGCGACCGTGTTGCGCATTCCACGGCTGATCCACGAACAAAACGGCGTGCTGGGCCGGGTGAATGAGCTGTTCGCCAAGCGTGTTTCGGCTGTCGCCTGCGGCACCTGGCCGACGGTACTGCCCAAGGGCGTTGCCGGGCACCAGATCGGCAACCCGGTGCGGGGCGCGGTGCGTGAACGCGCGGCGTCGCCCTATATCGAGCCGGGCAATTATCCGATGTCGCTGGTGATCATTGGCGGCTCTCAGGGCGCGCGCGTCCTGTCGGACGTGGTGCCGGCGGCGCTCGCCGGTTTGCCTGACAGTCTGCGCCAGCATGTGCGCGTGGCGCATCAGGCGCGACCCGAGGATCTGGACCGGGTGGCGGCGGCCTATGAGGCCGCGGGCATTCCGGCCGAGGTCGAGCCGTTCTTCGCTGACATCCCGCGCCGGTTTTCCGAAGCGCAGCTGGTGATTTCACGCTCGGGCGCGTCGACGGTGGCGGATCTGACGGTGATCGGCCGGCCGTCGATTCTGGTGCCCTATGCCGCCGCGATCCGCGGTGAGCAGGAGGCCAACGCGCGCGGTCTGGTTGAGGCCGAGGCGGCGGTGTTGATGCCCGAAAGCATGTTCACGCCCGAGGCGCTGGCGGCGACGATTTCGACGATCCTGACCACCCCGCAGGCTGCCGCGCGCATGGCGCGCGCCGCGACGCGGCTGGGCTTGCCCGACGCTGCGATGGCGCTGGCCGATCTGGCCGAGCGCCTCGCCGGTCCCCCCGAACACTGAGAGTTCCGATGACGCGCTTGATGCTTCCGCCGGGTCTGGGCCCGATCCATTTCATCGGCATTGGCGGGATCGGCATGTCCGGTATCGCCGAAATCCTGCTCGGCGAGGGCTTCGCCGTACAGGGCTCGGACGCCAAGGGCAGTGCGATCACCGAACGGCTGGCCGGTCTGGGTGCGGTGATTCATGTCGGGCATGATGCGGCGCACGTGGCGGGGGCGGCGGTGATCGTCGCCTCGACCGCCATCAAGCCCAGCAACCCCGAGATGGCCGAGGCGCGGCGTCTGGGTCTGCCGGTGGTGCGGCGGGCGGAAATGTTGGCCGAACTCATGCGCTTGCGGCGCAATATTTCCATCGCCGGGACGCATGGCAAGACGACGACCACCACGATGATGGCGGCGATGCTGGACGCGGGCGGGTTCGATGCGACGGTGGTCAACGGCGGGGTGATCCACGCGTACGGCTCGAACGCGCGGGCTGGGGCGGGCGAGTGGATGGTGGTCGAGGCGGATGAGAGCGACGGCTCGTTCAACCTGTTGCCGACGCAGATTGCCGTGGTGACCAACATCGACCCGGAACATCTTGAACACTGGGGCTGCTTCGACGCCCTGCGCGCCGGGTTCGACCGCTTTGTGCAGGGTATTCCGTTCTATGGATTGGCGGTGCTGTGTACGGATCATGCCGAAGTCGCTGCGCTGGCCGAACGGGTGCATGACCGGCGGGTTGTGACCTTTGGTTTCAACGCCCGTGCTGACGTGCGGGCTGAGGGGCTAAGGTACGAAAAGGGACAGGCCGTTTTCGATATTGCGCTGGGACATGGTGCCGAATGTCGGAAAATTGAAAGTCTGACACTTCCGATGCCGGGTGATCATAACGTGTCGAACGCGCTGAGCGCGGTGGCGGTGGGGCTGCATCTGGGGATGAGCGACGACGCCATCCGCGCCGCATTGGCCGGGTTCGCCGGGGTCGGGCGGCGGTTTACGCGGGTCGGTGAGGTGAACGGCGTCACGGTGATCGACGATTACGGCCATCATCCGGTGGAAATTGCGGCTGTTATCAAGGCCGCACGGCAGGCGCTGGGGGGCACGGGGCGGGTGATCGCCGTGCACCAGCCGCACCGCTACACGCGGCTGAGCGCGCTTTTCTCTGACTTCACCACCTGTTTTGACGGTGCCGATGTCGTGGCCATCGCCGAGGTCTATTCGGCGGGCGAAGAGCCGATTGCCGGGGCGGATCGCGACAGCCTTGTCGCGGCGATCACGGCGCATGGCCACAAATCCGCCCACGCGCTTCTGCGCGAGGCGGATCTGGAGGCATTGGTGCGGGCCGAGGCGCAACCGGGTGACATGGTGGTCTGTCTGGGCGCCGGGACGATCAGCGCCTGGGCGCAGGCGCTGCCGGGGCGGCTGGCCGAGGGGTGAGCGTCTGCCTTGTTTTTAAGGGGGAGCCGGGCATACTCAGCCAACGGCAACCTGAGGAGGACGCATGGAAATACTGGTCTTTGGTTTTGGCGCGCTGTGTTGCGGGGGCATCCTGGGCGGTCTGTTGGCGCGGTTCGCCTCGCCGCGCGCCGCGATGATCGGCGGGCTGGCTTTGGCTGTGGCGGCGGCGGTATCGCTGCTGATCGGCGCGGGGCAGCAGGGATGGGATGGCATGGGCTATACCATCGTGGGCGCGCTGTTGCTCGCCCCTATGGCGCTGGCGACGACAGCGGTTGGCGCGCTTGCGTGGTTTGGGCGGCGACGGGCACGCGCTGCTGCCAGACGCGCCACAGATCCAGAGCGGCGTTGACTGACAGGCCGATGACGACGGCCACGGCCATGAGCCGGCCATCATAGACACCGGCATTCAGGCCGATAAGAACGACAGAGCAAGCGACCGCTGCCGCAACGAGAGTGGGCATCGCTGCGCGCAAAACTGGGTGGAGGGTTTGCATAATGTTTACCGCTTTTATGAGTGTTTTGCAGAAGGAACGCGTTTGTGAAGCGCTGGTTCCGACGAATGAGGCCATTGCGTGAAAGAACTGAGCTACACCCCCCGCGGCGCGCTGACCCCCAATCGGGCGCTTGCCGATCTGACATGGCTGCGCGTTGGTGGGCCGGCAGATTGGCTGTTTCAACCGGCGGATGAAGAGGATCTGGCGGCGTTTCTGGCGGCATTGCCCGCTGATGTGGCGGTGTTCCCGATGGGCGTGGGATCGAACCTGATCGTGCGCGATGGCGGCATACGGGCGGTGGTGATCCGGCTGGGACGCGGGTTCAACGGCATCCGGGTCGAGGGCGGACAGGTCTTTGCAGGCGCGGCGGCGCTCGACGCGCATGTGGCGCGAAAGGCGGCAGAGGCGGGGCGCGATCTGACCTTCCTGCGCACCATTCCGGGCAGCATCGGCGGCGCGGTCAGGATGAACGCGGGTTGCTACGGGCAGTATGTCGCCGACCGGCTCGAGTCGGTGCGGGTGATCACGCGGAACGGCGAGGCGCGCAGCCTCAAAGCGGCTGAACTGGCGATGCAATACCGCCAGACGACGTTGCCCGACGGCTGGGTGATCGTCGAAGCCGTGTTCAATGCGCCACAGGGGGAACCCGCTGCGTTGGCCGCGCGGATGGACGAACAGCTGGCAAAACGCGATGCCTCGCAGCCGACAAAGGACCGCACGGCGGGGTCGACCTTCCGCAATCCGGCGGGGTTCAGCTCTACCGGTAGGGCCGATGACGTTCATGACCTCAAGGCGTGGTCTGTGATCGACGCGGCTGGCATGCGCGGCGCGACGCGGGGCGGGGCGCAGATGTCGCCGATGCACGCGAATTTTCTGGTCAACACCGGGGGGGCGTCGGCCGCCGATCTGGAGGGACTGGGTGAGGAGGTCCGAAAAAGGGTGTTCCAAAACAGCGGGATTACGCTAGAATGGGAAATCATGCGGTTGGGCGAAGCAGCCCCGTCGCAGGACTGACCGGGCGATAGACCCGGCACCGTGGATCAAGGGGCCTGAGCAGCCCTCCACGTATAAAAATGGGGCAAAAAGCCCCACGAGAGGCAGAGTTGGTGGGCACGTCGAGCAGGACGCCCCCTACAGTAGCGGTTTTGATGGGCGGACCCTCGGCTGAGCGCGAGGTTTCCCTGTCGTCGGGGCACATGTGCGCCATCGCGCTGCGGGAGGCCGGATTCACAACGGTTGAGGTCGATGCCGGCCGCGATCTGGCTGAGAAGCTGATCGCGATGAAGCCGGATGTCGTGTTCAACGCCCTTCACGGGCGTTGGGGCGAAGACGGCTGTGTGCAGGGTCTGCTGGAATGGCTGAAGATCCCCTACACGCATTCTGGCGTGCTGGCCTCGGCTCTGGCGATGGACAAGCAGCGCACCAAGGACACGTACCGCGCCGCCGGGTTGCCAGTGGTCGAGAGCCGTCTGGCCTGCAAGGACGAGGTGCGCGCGCGGCATGTGCTGCCGCCGCCCTATGTGGTCAAACCCTTCAACGAAGGCTCATCGGTCGGCGTCTGGCTGGTGATGGAAGAGAACAACGGCCCGCCGCAGCTGGATGACGCCATGCCCGAGGTGGTGATGGTCGAAGCCTATGCGCCGGGGCGCGAGATGACGACCAGCGTGCTGGGCGACCGGGCGCTGACGGTGACGGATATCGTGACCGAGGGCTGGTATGATTACGACGCGAAATACAAGCCCGGCGGCTCGTCGCATGTGATCCCGGCGCAGCTGCCGCAAGAGATTTTCGATGCCTGCATGGACTATGCGTTGCGTGCCCATCAGGCGCTGGGGTGCCGGGGCCTGAGCCGCACCGATTTCCGCTGGGACGAGACGCGCGGCCTGGAAGGGTTGGTGCTGCTGGAGACCAACACCCAGCCCGGCATGACGCCGACATCGCTCAGCCCCGAGCAGGCCGCGTATTGCGGCATCAGCTTTCCCGAGCTGATGCGCTGGTTGGTCGAGGATGCCTCATGTCAACGGTGATCCGGGATGCACGGGGCGAGCGGGTCGATGCCACGCCGCGTCGCGCCGACACCAGCCAGCGTGAATGGCCCGACCGCCACGAAATGATGCCGCCGCCGGTTGCGGCGGGGCGGGTGTTGCGGGCGGCCAAGCCGATGCCCGCGCAATGGCCCGATGAGATGCCGGAATATTCTTGGCCGCCGCTGCCCGACGCCGAGCGCCACGCGCGCGCGCCGCGCCGTGCGGAGCTGCCCGCGAATGATCCGGTTGCACCGCCGGTGACTGGGCGCGGGCCTGTGCGTCCGGCGCCGGGGCCTGCGCGCCGCGTGCAGCCCGAGTCCGATCTGCTGGAGCCTGACCACCGGGCCGAAGCGCCAACGATTGCGTCGCTTGAGTGGACGATCCCCGACGCGGCCGAGCCGCGCGGTCCGGTGAACGATCCGTCGCCGAGCCGTCTGTCGTACCGGCTGAACCGGTTGTGGCTGACGCCGATGGTGCGGCATTTCGTGCGCATCGGCTTGCCGGTGATGCTGATCGCTGCCTTTGCCGGGGGATGGTTCTCGCAAGAAGAGAACCGGACGGCGCTGGTGACGTGGGTCGAGGGGGTCAAGACCACGATCCAGAACCAGCCGATGTTCGAAGTTTCGTCGATGGATGTGCAGGCCCGCTCGCCCGAAGTGGCCGAGGGGGTGGCACAGATGTTGGGGGTCAGTTTCCCGGTGTCGAGCTGGGATCTCGATCTGGGGGCGTTGCGCGCCCGGGCCGAGGAACTGGACGCGGTCGAGCGCGCCTGGCTACAGGTCCGCACCGGCGGCGTGCTGGAAGTGCGCGTGACCGAGCGCGTGCCGGCGATGGTCTGGCGTAATGCCGGCGGGCTGGATCTGGTCGATGCGACCGGGCACCGCGTGGCGCGTCTGGCGACGCGTGCGGCCCGTGCCGATCTGCCGCTGATTGCCGGTGACGGTGCGCCCGAGGCCATCGCCGAAGCCCGCGCGCTGCTGGCCTCGGCCGCGCCGATCCTGCCGCGCATTCGCGGGCTGGTCCGCGTTGGTAACCGCCGCTGGGATGTGGTGCTGGACCGCAACCAGCGTATCCAGCTGCCTGCGACGGGCGCTGTCCCGGCGCTGGAGCTGGTCGTGGCGATGACCGAAGGCGCCCAGCAACTGCTTTCACGCGATGTCACAGTTGTCGACATGCGCAACCCCGACCGGCCGACCCTGCGTTTGACCGAAGACGCGATGGCCGAACTGACCCGAAACCGCACCCTGGCAAGAGGAGCCCCCACACGATGACCGACCTCTACCAATCGCAGCGCGCCATGCGGAGCATGCGGAGCCAAGCCATGCAGCGGGGCGTTATCGCGGTGATGGACATCGGCACCCACAAGGTTGCCTGTCTGATCCTGAAATTCGGCGTGTCCGACGGCCCGCGCGAAGGCTCGGGCGTCGGCGCGATGGCCGGGCAGGCGGCGTTCCGGGTGATCGGGGCGGGCACGACCTGCTCGCGCGGGGTGCGTTTTGGCGAGATCGCGGCAATGCGCGAGACCGAGCGCGCTGTGCGCACCGCGTTGCAGAACGCGCAGAAGATGGCGCAGACCCGTGTAGATCATGCGATCCTGACCTTCTCGGGCGGGGATCTGCGCAGCTACGGGCTGGAGGGTCTGGTTGAGTTGGAGTCCGAGCGCGTGTCCGAAAATGACATCGCGCAGGTGCTCGACAGCTGTCTGGTGCCGGATCTGGGCTCGGGCCGCGAAGTGCTGCACGCACAGCCGGTGAACTTCATGCTTGATCACCGCTCAGGTCTGGCCGATCCGCGCGGTCAGGCGGGGCGGCAGTTGGGCTGCGACATGCATCTGCTCAGCGTCGATACGGATGTCGTGCAGAACCTTGTGCATTGCCTCAAGCGCTGCGACGTCGAAGTCGCCGGGCTGGCCGCTGCGTCCTATGTGGCCGGCCGGTCGTCGCTGGTCGAGGATGAGCAGGAGCTGGGCGCTGCGGCCATCGACATGGGCGGCGGCACCACCAGCCTGTCGATTTTCATCAAGGGTCACATGGTCTTCTCGGACGCGGTGCGGCTGGGCGGGGACCACATCACCGGCGACATCGCCAAAGGCTTGCAGATCCCCTATTCGACCGCCGAGCGGATCAAGACCTTCTACGGCGGCTTGCATGCCACGGGTCAGGATGACCGTCAGCGCATCGAGATCGGCGGCGACAGCGGCGACTGGGACAAGGACCGTCGCACCGTGACGCGCAGCGAGTTGATCGGCATCATGCGTCCGCGCATGGCCGAGATTCTGGAAGAGGTGCGCGCGCGGCTGGACATTGCCGGGTTCGACCATTTGCCCAGCCAACAGATCGTGCTGACCGGCGGCGGCAGCCAGGTGCCGGGACTGGACGGCATGGCCTCGCGCATTCTGGGGCCGCAGGTGCGGCTGGGCCGTCCGATCCGCGTGCCGGGGCTGCCGCAGGCCGCGACCGGGCCGGAATATGCCGCCATCGTCGGGCTGTGCCAGTTTGCGGCGCATCCGCAGGACGAATGGTGGGATTTCGACATTCCCGCACAGCGCTTTGCGGCGCGTCCCCTCAAGCGCGCGATGAAGTGGTTCCGCGATAACTGGTAAGCCTTTCGACAGCCCGTGTGCGCCGAAAAGCCCAATAAATTTGCTCTGAATTCAGGCGTCTGCGCCCGGCGACAGGCGATTTCCCGCACGGAAATCGCCCAGTTGTCTGTTCCGATTCGTTTTTTTGATGACGAGGAGTCGCAGCCGGGTTAAGATTGTTATAAATCTGGCAAATCACCAACGACCGGATGACGAACCCGAGCACATCGGACCGGAAAATCCGGCAGAAAAATACAGGCGGACAGGCATGGCACTCACCTTTATCGCGACCGAGAAGAAAGATTTGACTCCGCGGATCACCGTTTTCGGTGTGGGCGGAGCGGGCGGGAATGCCGTCAACAACATGATCGAGCAGAACCTCGAGGGCGTTGATTTCGTCGTCGCCAACACGGATGCGCAGGCGCTTCAGCAGTCGCGCGCGCCGATCCGGGTTCAGCTGGGTGTGCAGGCGACCGAAGGTCTGGGGGCCGGTGCGCGCCCCGAGGTCGGGGCTGCCGCCGCTGCCGAGACGCTCGAAGAGATCATGGATCATCTGACCGGCGCGCATATGTGCTTCATCACCGCCGGTATGGGGGGTGGCACGGGCACGGGCGCGGCGCCGATCATCGCGCATGCCGCGCGTGAGATGGGCATCCTGACCGTCGGCGTCGTGACCAAGCCTTTCGCCTTTGAAGGCGCCAAGCGCATGCGTCAGGCCGAAGAGGGCGTCGAAGAGCTGCAAAAGGTCGTCGACACGCTGATTATCATCCCCAACCAGAACCTGTTCCGGCTGGCGAACGAGCGTACGACCTTCACCGAAGCCTTCGCGCTGGCCGATGACGTGCTCTATCAGGGCGTCAAGGGTGTGACCGATCTGATGGTCCGTCCGGGCATGATCAACCTCGACTTCGCCGACGTTCGCGCGGTGATGGACGAGATGGGCAAAGCCATGATGGGCACGGGCGAAGCGACCGGCGAAGACCGCGCGCGTCAGGCCGCTGAAAAGGCAATTGCCAACCCGCTTCTGGACGAGATCAGCCTGCATGGTGCCAAGGGTGTGTTGATCAACATCACCGGTGGCCACGATCTGACCCTGTTCGAACTGGACGAAGCCGCCAACCTGATCCGCGAAAAGGTCGATCCCGAGGCCAACATCATCGTCGGCTCGACGCTGGACGAAACGATGGAAGGCGCGATCCGTGTCTCGGTCGTCGCGACCGGCATCGAAGCGCGCGAGCAGACCGTTGAAGTCCCGCGGCGTCGTCTGGCCGAGCCGCTCACGGTTGAGGCCGCTCCGGTTGCTCCGGCACCGGTGCAAGAGCCCGCCGCCTATGAGCCGCCGATGTTCGAAGCGCCGCAGGAGCCGCAGTATCGCGAAGAGCGCTACGAAGAGGCTGCCTATGAGCCGCAGTATGACGAACAGGCTTATGAGCCGCGCTACGAGCCGCAGCCCGAGCCGCGTCAGCAGACCGCCTATCGCGAAGAACCCCGTCACGAACAGCGCCAGGAACCGCGTCACGAGCAGATGCGTGAAGCGCCTTCCGCTCCGGCACCGGTGCAGGACGATTTCTTCCTGGAAGACATCCTGCGCGAACAGCCGCGCGCCCAGCAGCGCCCGGCACCGCAGCCGGCCCGCATGGCCCCCCCGGTGCAACAGCAGCCGGTTCAGCAGCAACCCGTGCAGCAACAGCCCGAAGCGCAATACACCGCGCCGCGGCCCAGCCGCCCAGTCGGTGAGCCGTCGCCCGAGGTTCTGGCCCGTCTGCGTCGTGTGGTCGAAAAGCAGCCCGAGCAGCAGGCGACCCAGCGTCGCCCGGTCCCGGCGCCCGCGCCGCAGCCAGTTGCCCAGCAGCCCGAACAGCGCCGCAGTCTTGTCGGTGGCCTGATCAACCGGATGACCGGCGCGCAGGCCTCGCATGGTGGTCATGGTGAACAGACGGCCCGCGCCGTGCGCCAGCAGCCTGCTGTTCAGGCCTATGATGATGACCCGCATCACCGCGCTCAGGATCAGATCGAGATCCCGGCGTTCCTGCGTCGTCAGGCGAATTAAGATCACGGTGGTGATCACATCGCACCGATGACCAAGACGTAAAGAACCGGCGAGAGCCGGTTCTTTTCTTTTGTTTTCAAGGCATTTAGACCTGTTCACTTTACGTGCGCGGAATGTCGCGCAGCGGTGATCTGTCTGTTACATCGTGTTACAAAGCGTGACTTTACCTCTGAAGGCTCGCTCCATAGATACCCTGTGAAGATATGCCTAACGTCCCGAGGACCCCTCGTGCAGACCACTTTGTCCACTCTTACGCGCTTCGACGGTACCGCCCTGCATTCAGGCGATGCCGTGACGCTGACGGTGTACCCGGCCCCGGCCGGGCATGGCATCGTGTTCGAGCGCCTCGATCTGGATCTGCCGGTCGCGGCGCGTCGCGTGGCGGTAACGCCGGATGCGTTGATCGAGGCGAATCTGTGCACGAAGATCGGCAACGATCATGGCACGACTGTGGCAACCATCGAACATCTGATGGCGGCCTTTGCGGGCTGCGGTATCCACAATGCGCTGGTGACGCTGACCGGGCCGGAAGTACCGATCCTTGACGGGTCGTCGCGTGCCTATGTCGCGGCTTTTGTCGCGGCTGGCTTTACCACGCTGAACGCACCGCTGCGCGCGATCCGGGTGCTCAAGCCTGTCGAAGTGCGCATGAACGACGCCTGGGCCCGACTGGAGCCGGCGGATTCGCTGTCGATCGCGTTCGAGATCGACTTCCCCGATGCGGCCATCGGCCATCAGGTTTATGATCTGGAACTGCGCAATGGCACATTCGTGCGTGAGCTGAGCAATTGCCGCACCTTCTGCCGTCAGGCGGATGTCGATTTCATGCGCGCCAACGGGCTGGCGCTGGGTGGCACCTATGAGAATGCCGTGGTGGTTGAGGGCGACGCTGTTCTCAGCCCCGGCGGCCTGCGCCGCGCCAATGAGCCGGTGCGCCACAAGATGCTCGATGCGATGGGCGATCTGGCTGTCGCCGGTGCGCCGATTCTGGGCCGCTACATCGGCCACCGGGCGGGACATACCGTCACGGGCCGTCTGGTGCGGGCGCTGATGGCTGATCCGCTGGCCTGGGAATGGGTCACCGTGGACAGCGAGCAGGCGCATTCGATGCCGGGCGCCGGGGTCTGCGCCGCCGACCTGCTGCCTGCGGCCTGAGCAAGGCTCCGCGCAGCCGTCAACTCCCCGACACGCCGCGCGATTTTCCCTGCATTGCCGTTTTGCGTGCGTTTGGCAAACGTGCTAACAGACGCCCTGAAGCCCCCAAGAGGGGTGGGTGGGATTCGGAGCGATGGCGCGACCATGGCCCGCATTGTTGAAGTGAAAGATGAGGGACGGCATGGGCGGCACCGGGCGCAAATACGCTTCGCTGGCGGTGACGGGGGCGCTGGTTCTGGCGCTGTCGGCATGCTCCAATAACGTCGGCGCGGATGAGCCGCTGGACGCCTTCACCGCAGAAGAGATCTTTGCCCGCGGTGAATACGTGTTGGAAAACAGCGCACGCACGGATGCGTCGCTGCGCTATTTCCGCGAGGTCGAGCGCCTTTACCCGTATACCGACTGGGCGCGCCGTTCGATCGTGATGCAGGCCTATGCGCTGCACCGTGACCAGCAATATGAAGAAGCGCGCGCCACCGCGCAGCGTTTCCTTGATCAGTACCCCGGCGATCCCGATGCGGCCTGGGCTGCCTATATCGTCGCGCTGACCTATTACGATCAGATTGAAGACGTGGGCCGCGATCAGGGCCTGACCTTTCAGGCGCTGACGCAGTTGCGCTACGTGATCGAGCAATACCCGAACACCGAATATGCCCGCTCGGCGGTGCTGAAATTCGATCTGGCCTTTGACCGTCTGGCCGCCAAAGAGATGGAGATCGGGCGCTATTATCTGGCGCGCGGCAACTATCAGTCGGCGATCAACCGTTTCCGCGTGGTGGTCGAGGATTACCAGACCACCAGCCAGACCCCCGAAGCCCTGCACCGTCTGGTCGAGGCGTATCTCGCGCTGGGTCTGCGCGGTGAAGCGCAAACGGCGGGGGCCATTCTGGGCCACAACTTCCGTTCGAACCCGTTCTACGAGGACAGCTTCCGTCTGCTGTCGAGCGCAGGTCTGACCGATGAAGCCTCGGGCGAGAGCTGGCTGAGCGAGATCTATCGCCGGACAGTGCGCGGCGAGTGGATCTGATCCGATAGGATAGCCTCCATGCTGCGTAGCCTCGCGATCCGCGACATGCTGCTGATCGAGCGGCTGGACCTGGAGTTTCATCCGGGGCTCAATGTGCTGACCGGCGAGACCGGGGCGGGCAAGTCGATCCTGCTCGACAGTCTGGGCTTTGTGCTGGGCTGGCGGGGCAGGGCGGAACTGGTCCGTCAAGGGGCTGCGCAGGGCGAGGTCGAGGCGGTTTTCGAACTGGCCGAGGATCATCCCGGACGCGCGGTGTTGGCCGAGGCCGGTATTCCCTTTGAAGACGACCTGATCCTGCGCCGTGTGAACACCGCCGAGGGGCGCAAGACGGCGTGGATCAATGACCGCCGCGCCTCGGGCGAGGTGTTGCGGCTGCTGTCGGAAACGCTGGTCGAATTGCATGGCCAGCACGACGACCGCGGGCTGCTGAACCCGCGCGGCCACCGCCAGTTGCTCGATGCTTATGCCGGGGCCGAGACCCTGCTGGCCGAGGTGCGTGGCCACTGGCGCGCGCTGGCCGAGGCGCGGCGCGCCCGTGAGGGCGCGGCGGCGCGGCTTGACACGCTGCGCGCCGAGGAAGACTTTCTGCGTCACGCGGTCAAGGAACTGGACCAGCTGGACCCGCAACCGGGTGAAGAGGCCGTCCTCGACAGTCGCCGCCGCCTGATGCAGGCCGCCGTGCGCCTGACCGGCGACATCCACCGGGCCCGCGCCGCCTTGGGCGAGGATGGGGTCGAGCGCCTGACACTTGACGCGCTGCGCTGGCTTGAGGACGCGGCGGACGGCGTCGAGGGGCGGCTGGACGCGGCGATCGAGGCGCTGGGTCGCGCGATGGGCGAACTGGCCGAGGCGACGGCGGGGGTCGAGGCCTGTCTGGGCGCGCTGGACACGGATCCGGGTGAGTTGGAGCGGGTCGAAGAGCGGCTCTTCGCCCTGCGTGCGCTGGCCCGTAAGCACGGTGTGCAGGCCGATGATCTGGGCACCCATGCCGACGGTCTGCGCGAGCGGCTGGAAGCGCTGGATGCGGGCGACAATGGCGTGGCCAAGCTGGCACAGGCCGAGGCCGCAGCACGGGCGCGCTACGATGCAGCCTGCGATGCGCTGACCGCGCTGCGGCGTGGGGCGGCCAAGGCGCTGGATGAGGCGATGGCGGCTGAACTGGCACCGCTGAAGATGGAGCGCGCGGTGTTCCAGACCGTGCTGACCCCGGCGGATCCGGGGCCCGAGGGTGCCGATGCGGTCAGCTTCGAGGTTGCCACCAACCCTGGTGCACCGGCGGGGGCGCTGAACAAGATCGCCTCGGGCGGTGAGTTGTCGCGGTTCCTGCTGGCGCTGAAGGTCTGCCTGAGCCGGGGTGTCACCGGCGTGACGATGATCTTCGACGAGATCGACCGGGGTGTGGGCGGGGCGACAGCCGATGCCGTCGGTCGGCGTCTGCGGGCGCTGGCCGAGGGGGCGCAGGTGCTGGTCGTGACTCACTCGCCGCAGGTCGCGGCGCTGGGTGCGCACCATTGGCGCGTTGAAAAGCGCGTGAAGGATGGCCAGACCCTCAGCGATGTGATGCCGCTTTCCGCCGATCAACGCGTGGATGAGATTGCCCGCATGCTCTCGGGTGATACCATCACCGACGCAGCGCGCGGCGCGGCGCGGGCGCTTATCGGCGCCTGAGCCGGCGGCGGCAGGGATCGGGGAACTGGTGCCTGTTTCGCGCGTTAGGTCAAAAACGCTGGAGAGCAGGGACAATGAACAAGATCATCACGACAGGCGCGGTATTGGCCGGGTTGACGCTGGCGGGTTGCGGGGAAATGCCCGACATGCGGGGGCGGATGCCTCATCTGGGCGGCGGCGGGATGTCCGAGCCGATCAGCGCAGGGCCGACGACGATGGCCCCCGCGTCAAGCAACGCCGAGCAGGCCTGCATGGCGGCGGGCAGCAACGCGGGCTTCAACGTGCAGGGGGTCGTGGGGACGCATGAGGTGACAGGGGCCGATGGCATGGCCGTGTCGCGCGATGTGATGCTGGATGTCGACCGCAGCGGGCAGAGCCTGCAGGTGCGCTGCAGCTATGCCTATGACACGGCCTCGGCGCGGATCATGACGCTGTAAGCAGGCGGCGCGCTTCGGGGGCATCGAGCCCCCTCATCGCGCGCGGGGGGCGCTGCCCCCCACCGGGCCGTTCCGGCCCGCCCCCCGGGATACTTACGGAGCAAAGAGGGGCGTTAACGAAGGGTTAACCGCGCTTTCTTTGCTCTTCAAATATCCTCAGGGGGTGAATTCGCTGAAAGCGAAGAGGGGGGCTGAAAGCCCCCCTTTGTCCGATCCGTGATCCCGCGCTGCGCTTAGAGCAGTTCGATCTCGTAGCGTTCGATCACCGTGTTGGCGAGCAGCTTGTCGCACATCGCCTTGACCGCCGCTTCTGCAGCCTCGCGGTCAGTCTCGGTCAGATCCAGTTCGATCATCTTGCCCTGACGGACGCCCTCGACCCCGGCGAAGCCCAGAGCGCCCAGAGCGTGGCGGATGGCTTCGCCCTGGGGGTCCAGAACGCCGGTTTTCAGCATCACATGCACGCGCGCCTTCATAGGATCGTCCCTCAGTTCATCAGTTTCGGCTTGGTGATCGGCGTGGCGTTGGTTGGCATCACGCCCAGACGCCGCGCCACTTCGGTATAGGCTTCCGACAAGTTGCCCAGATCGCGGCGGAACACGTCCTTGTCCAGCTTTTCGCCGGTCTTGACGTCCCACAGCCGGCAGCTGTCGGGGCTGATCTCGTCGGCGATCACCAGACGCTGGAAGTCGCCTTCATAGATCCGGCCGATTTCGATCTTGAAGTCGATCAGCTTGATGCCGACGCCCATCATCACGCCCGACAGGAAGTCGTTCACGCGCAGCGCAAGCGCGATGATGTCGTCGAGATCCTGATGCGTGGCCCAGCCAAAGGCGAGGATATGTTCCTCGCTGACCATCGGGTCATGCAGCTCGTCATTCTTGTAGTAGTATTCCACGATCGGGCGGGGCAGCGGCGTGCCCTCGTCAATGCCCAGCCGTTTCGAGATCGAGCCAGCGGCGACGTTGCGCACGACAACCTCGAGCGGGATGATCTCGACCGCGCGGATCAGTTGTTCGCGCATGTTCACCCGGCGGATGAAATGCGTCGGCACGCCGATCTCGTTCAGGCCGGTCATGAAATATTCGGACAGCCGGTTGTTCAGAACGCCCTTGCCCTCGATCTGCGCCTTTTTGGCGCCGTCGCCGGCACTGGTGTCGTCTTTGAAATACTGGATATAGGTTCCGGGTTCCGGGCCTTCGTAAAGGATTTTGGCCTTGCCCTCGTAAACCTTGGTGCGTCTCGCCATGTCAGGTGATTCCCCGAAGGGCCCGCTGCTGGCGCGGGCTGCTGAAGTCAGCGCTGGCTATACGCCAAGCTGTCGCAACCCGCAAGCGCAGCCCCCGAATGCCTGCGTTGCCCGGCCCTGCGGCACTGTGTGCGTGCAAACAAGGCTTGCAGCGCGCGGCGTCTCCCCCCATATCTGAGGCGGAAACGACCCCACGGATTTGCACGAGAGGCCAGCCCCATGTCGACCTTTGACGAACGCGAAAATGCCTTTGAAGCCAAGTATGCCCATGATGCCGAAATGGCGTTCAAGGCCTCGGCACGCCGCAACAAGGCGATTGGCCAATGGGCCGCTGCGCTGCTGGGCAAGACCGGCGATGCGGTCGACGCCTATGCGATGGAAGTGATCTCTGCCGACTTCGAAGAAGAAGGCGACGAGGATGTGATCCGCAAGCTGGTCCGCGATCTGGACGGCAAGGCGACCGAAGCCGAGATCCGCACCAAGATGGCCGCCGTGATGCTCGAGGTCAAAGACAAGATGGTCAAAGAGGGCTGAACGCCCCTTTGCTAGCCGCTTTGTTACCGGCTGCATAACCATGATGAGCGGGCTGCATTTGCGCCGCGCCTCGGGATATGCGAAAAGATCGACGCGCCGCGCTTTGCGGCGCGTTTTGCATTTACCGAGGTTTCCCCCATGACGAGCCCGTCCGATCCTCTGAGCCTTCTTCTGGCCGAACGCGGTGTGCTGTTGGCCGATGGGGCCACGGGCACGAACCTGTTCAACATGGGGCTTTCCTCGGGCGATGCGCCCGAGTTCTGGAACGTCGATCACCCGGACCGGATCACCAAGCTCTACGCCGACGCGGTCGAGGCGGGGTCGGATCTGTTCCTGACCAACACGTTCGGCGGCAACGCCAGCCGGTTGAAACTGCACGAGGCGCAGGGCCGCGTGCGGGAGTTAAACCGCCTCGGGGCCGAGATTGGCCGCGCGGTGGCCGACAAGGCGGGCCGCAAGGTGCTGGTTGCCGGCTCGATGGGCCCGACGGGCGAGATTTTCGAGCCGATCGGCGCGCTGACGCATGCCTTGGCGGTCGAGATGTTCCACGAGCAGGCCGAAGGTCTGAAAGAGGGCGGGGCGGATGTGCTCTGGGTCGAGACGATCTCAGCCCCCGAGGAATACCGCGCCGCTGCCGAGGCCTGCGCGCTGGCGGGCATGCCCTGGGCCGGGACGATGAGCTTTGACACGGCGGGGCGGTCGATGATGGGCGTGACCTCGGCCGATTTCGTCAAGCTGGTTGGCAAGCTGAAGCATGCGCCGGTGGCCTTCGGGGCGAATTGTGGGGTGGGGGCGTCGGATCTGATGCGCACCATTCTGGGCTTCATGGCCCAAGGGCCGGAACTGCCGGTGATTGCCAAGGGCAACGCGGGGATCCCGAAATACGTCGACGGCGCGATCCAGTATGATGGCACGCCCGCGCTGATGGCCGATTATGCGATGCTGGCCCGTGACGCCGGGGCGAAGATCATCGGTGGTTGCTGTGGCACCATGCCCGAGCATTTGCGCGCCATGCGCGAGGCACTGGACACCCGTCCGATGGGCGAGCGTCCGACGCTGGAGCAGATCACCGCGGCGCTGGGGCCGCTGTCGTCGGCCTCGGACGGGACCGAGGCGGGCTGCGGCGATCCCTCGCACAACCACGGGCGCGAGCGTCGCGGTCGTCGGCGTCCTGCCAGCTGAGAGTTTTGCGCCCGGTCCTCAGGACCGGGCGTTTTCATTGGCTTGGGGGCGCAACTTGCACCGCCGGACCGGTATGATTACATCTTGGTCGACAAGAGAAAAGGTGACCCATGTTCCGACTGCCTGCATTGACCGACCTTCGCCGCTTTGACATCAACGCATCGGGCAAGGGCTTGGGCAATCTGCCGGAATGGGATCTGAGCGATCTGTATCCGTCTGAGGATTGCGTCGAGATCACCCGCGATTTTGACTGGCTCGACAGTGCCTGCGCCGCCTTCGCCAGCGCCTATGAGGGCAAGCTGGCGGCGTTGGACGCGAGCGGGCTTCTGGCCTGCATCCGTGACTATGAGGCGATCGACATCACCGCGGGCCGCCTGATGAGCTACGCGGGCCTGCGCTATTACCAGATGACCACCGATTCCAGCCGCGCCAAGTTCATGGCCGACGCGCAGGACCGGGTAACGGTGGCGACGACGCCGCTGGTGTTCTTCTCGCTGGAACTGAACCGGATTGACGACGCGGCGATGGAGTCGATGCTGTCGGCCAATGACGAGCTGAACCGCTATCGCCCGGTGATCGAGCGGATGCGCGCCATGCGCCCGCACCAGCTGTCGGACGAGTTGGAGAAATTCCTGCACGACCAGTCGACCGTGGGTGCTGCGGCGTGGAACCGGCTGTTCGATGAGACGATGGCGAGCCTGTCGTTCGAGGTACCGGGCGAGGAAGATCCGCTGCCGCTGGAATCGACGCTGAACCTGCTGACCGATCCGTCGCGCGACCGGCGCGAGGCCGCAGCGCATGCGCTGGCGGCGGTGTTTCAGGCCAACATCCGGCTCTTTGCCCGCGTGCACAACACGCTGGCCAAGGAAAAGGAGATCAGCGACCGTTGGCGCAAAATGCCGACGCCGCAACACGGACGGCACCTGTCCAACCATGTCGAGCCCGAGGTCGTGCAGGCCCTGCGCGACGCCGTGGTTGCCGCCTATCCGCGCCTGTCGCACCGCTATTATGCCTTGAAAGCCAAGTGGCTGGGTCTGGAGGAACTGGAAGTCTGGGACCGCAACGCGCCGCTGCCAATGGAGACGACGCGGCTGGTCAGCTGGCCTGAGGCGCAGGAAACCGTGCTTTCGGCCTATGCCGATTTCGACCCGCGCATGGCCGAGCTGGCCAAGCCGTTCTTCTCGGACGGCTGGATCGACGCGGGCGTGAAAGCGGGCAAAGCGCCGGGGGCTTTTGCGCATCCGACGGTGACCACCGTGCACCCGTATGTGATGCTCAACTATCTGGGCAAACCGCGCGACGTGATGACGCTGGCGCATGAGCTGGGGCATGGCGTGCACCAGCGGCTGGCAGCCGGGCAGGGCGAATTGCTCTCCTCGACGCCACTGACGCTGGCCGAGACGGCCTCGGTCTTTGGCGAGATGCTGACCTTCCAGCGCCTGCTGTCCAAGGCGACCACCAAGGCCGAGCGCAAGACGCTGCTGGCCGGCAAGGTCGAGGACATGATCAACACGGTCGTGCGGCAGATCGCGTTCTATGATTTCGAGTGCAAGCTGCACGCCGCCCGCCGTGAAGGTGAGCTGACGCCGGATGACATCAACGTACTGTGGATGTCGGTGCAGGCGGAAAGTCTGGGGCCGGTGTTCACCTTCATGGACGGGTACGAGACCTTCTGGTCCTACGTCCCGCATTTCGTGCACTCGCCGTTCTACGTCTATGCCTATGCCTTCGGCGACGGCTTGGTGAACGCGCTCTATGCCGCGTACCGCGACGCGCCCGAAGGGTTCCAGGACAAGTATTTCGCCATGCTCTCGGCGGGTGGCTCGATGCACCACAAGGAGCTGCTGGCGCCCTTTGGTCTGGATGCCTCGGACCCCGCGTTCTGGGACAAGGGGCTGAACATGATCTCGGGCTTCATCGACGAGCTGGAGGCGATGGAAGAGTAATCTTCCCGGCTTTTGAACGGCTTGCTCGGCCGCGCTCAGTCCTTGAGCGCGGCCGAAAGCTTTCCGCCGGTGGCCGTCAGGCGGGCTGTTGCGGCCTCGGCGTCGAGGGTCAGCACCAGCATTGCCACCGCGGTCTTGATGTCGCCCCCGGCCTTCAGCGCCTTTTCGGCGGCCTCAAGGCTCTCGCCCGTGAGGTCGGCAATCATGGCGACAGCGCGGGCGTGGAGTTTGACGTTGGTCGGGCGCATCTCGATCATGCGGCCCCGGTAGACGAAGCCCAGCCGGATCATGATCCCGGTGCTCAGGCAGTTCAGCAGCACCTTTTGCGCGGTGCCCGCTTTCATGCGGGTCGAGCCTGCGATGATCTCGGCCCCGGTGGCGGCGGTCAGGGCAATGTCGGCCTCGGTTGCGAGCGGCGCTTCGGGGGCATTGGTGATGCTGAGGGTCAGCGCACCGATGGCCTTGGCGGCAGCGAGGCCCGCGCGGACATAGGGCGTGCGGCCCGAGGCGGCGACGCCGATGACAACATCCGTAGCGGTGAGGTGCAAGGCTTTGAGTGCCTCCGGGGCCTCGGTGACGCTGTCCTCGGCTCCCTCGACGGCATTCACCACCGCACCGGGACCGCCCGCCATCAGGGCGATGGCGCGCTCGGGCGGCCAGTTGAAGGTGGGCGGCAATTCGGCGGCGTCGAGCACCGCCAGACGGCCCGAGGTGCCAGCCCCCAGATAGATCAGCCGCCCACCTTTCGCGAGGCGTTCGGCAGCGGCGTCAATGGCTTGCGCGAGGGCTGCCTGCGCGCCGGCAGCGGCGGAAACGGCGGCAAGCTGGGTTTCCAGCAGAGCGCTGGCGAGGTCGGCGGTCGGCCAGTCCTCGATCCCGGCGAAGCGGGCGGCGGCGTGTTCGGTGCTGCTCATGCGATCTCCGATCGGGCGAGGGCGGCGGCGGCGAGCGCCGCGTCAGGATGGGGGAAGCTGAGGGTCAGGCCGGGTGACCCCGCTTCTATCGCTGCGCGTATGCTCGGGTGCAGCGCGATGATGCCACCAAAGACCGCGACCGGACCGGGGCCTGCATGGGTGACGATGGTGCGGCACAGGCGCGCGATCTCATCGCCTGCGCGGGTCAGCAGGTCCAGCGCCAGCGGGTCGCCTTGTGCGGCGGCCTCGGCCACCGGGCGGGCGAGGGCGGCAATGCCTCCGCGGTGATGGCCATAGATATAGCGGCGCGTGTCTTCCCAGTCGCTGCCGCCCATCGCGTCAAACACCAGCCGGGCGAGGGTTTCAGCACCCTGCGGCTTGCCGTAATCCTCAACCAGTCGCCAGAGCGCGCGCACGGCTTGCAAGCCGATCCAAGCGCCCGAGCCCGCATCGTCGAGCAACATGCCGCGTCCGCCGACCAGCGTGGTCGTCCCCCCCGCCAGCGAAAAGCCGACCGATCCCGTGCCCGCCGTCACCACATGCCCGCCACCACGCGGCCAGACCGCGTGCCAGGCGAGCACCATGTCATTGACCACGCGCACGCGGTCCGGGGTAAGGCTCAACGCTTGCGCCGCTGCGTGCAACAGGGCGGGATCCTTGGCAAATCCCGCGCCGGTGACGCCCAGATACGCACCGGACAAGGGACCGGTGGCGGCCCGGATGCCGGTCAGGGCCGCGTCAAAGGCGGCACGCTCGGCGGGATCAAAGACCATCCCGTTCGCGCCCGATGTCTTGCCGCGCGCGAGCACCGCACCAGGCCCATCGCAAAGCACCCAGCGCGTCGCGGTGCCGCCCATGTCTACGCCCAGCCAGCTCATGCCCGCGCTCCTGCTTTCATCGGGCGACGATAGACCGGTGCCCCGTCCGCGCCAACAGCCTGCATCAGTCCCAGGCGCGGCCTTCGGCGATCAGGTTCAGCAGGTATTTGCCGTATTCGTTCTTGGCCAGCGGCCGGGCGATGATCTGAAGGTCTTCGGCGCTGATCCAGCCCTGCTGGAAGGCGATTTCCTCGGGACAGCCGGTCTGCAAGCCCTGCCGGGCCTGCAGCGTGCGCACGAAATTTCCCGCGTCCAGCAGGCTGCCATGCGTGCCGGTGTCGAGCCAGGCGTAGCCCCGGCCCATGCGCTGCACATCCAGCGCGCCCTCGTCGAGATAGGTTTGCAGCAGGTCCACGATCTCGACCTCGCCGCGCGGTGAGGGTTTGATCGCGCGGGCCCGCTCTGACGCGGTGTCGTCAAGGAAATACAGGCCGGTGACGGCATAGTTCGACGGCGGGACGGTGGGCTTTTCAACGATCTGCGTGACGCGCCCGGTGTCATCCATCCCGACGACGCCATAGCGTTCAGGATCCGAGACGCGGTAGCCAAACACCGTGCCGCCGTTTGGGCGCGCGTTGGCTTCGGCCAGCAATTCCGGCAGGCCGTGGCCGAAAAAGATGTTGTCGCCCAGCACCATGACCGACGGGGCGCCATCAAGGAACTCTTCGGCCAGAATGAAGGCCTGCGCCAGACCGTCGGGCGAGGGCTGCACGATATAGGTGAAGCTGAGGCCCCAGCGTGACCCATCCCCTAGCGCGCGCTGGAACTGCTCTTGATCATGCGGTGTGGTGATCACCGCGATCTCGCGGATCCCGGCCAGCATCAGGACCGACAGCGGGTAATAGATCATCGGCTTGTCGTAGATCGGCATCAGCTGTTTCGAGACACCGATGGTGATCGGAAACAGGCGGGTGCCCGATCCTCCGGCCAGAATGATGCCCTTGCGTTGACGGGGCGTTGCGGCGGTCATGGGATCAATCTCCTGACATCGGCACGGGTCTGGGCCTTCCAGTCGGGCTGGGGCAGGCCAAAGTCGCGCAAAAGCGTGGTGCCGTCGAGCCGCGAGTTCAGCGGGCGCGGCGCCGGGGTTGGGTAGTCGGCGGTGGGAATGCCGGTCACGGTCACGCTGCGGTCTGCGGCGGCGAAGATTTCGCGGGCGAAATCGGCCCAGCTGACGAAGGGCGCGCCGGCGATGTGCCATGTCCCGCCAGGATGGCCGTTGAACAGGGCTTCGGCCATGGTGATCAGCGTGCGCGCAATGGCCTCGGCTGGTGTGGGGCCACCGATCTGGTCATCGACAATGCTGAGCGCGTCGCGGGTTTCGGACAGGCGCAGCATGGTCTTGAGGAAATTCGCGCCATGGGTCGAGAACACCCACGAGGTGCGCAGGATCGCAGCGCGGCCTCCGGCGGCGCGGATCGCCTGTTCGCCGGCCAGTTTGGTGCGGCCATAGGCGTTGAGCGGGCGGGTGGGGGCGTCTGTCTGCCAGGGCGCATCGCCTGAGCCGTCAAAGACATAGTCGGTCGAGACGTGAAGAAAGGGAATGCCGCGCGACGCGCAGGCCGCCGCCATCGCGCCGGGGGCAAGCGCGTTGACGGTCAGCGCGTCGGTCTCTTCACTCTCGGCCTTGTCCACGGCGGTCCAGGCGGCGGCGTTGATCACCACATCCGGGGCGTGGCTATGGATCGCCGCGGCGCAGGCGGCAGGGTCCAGCAGATCGGCCTGCGCCCGGTTCAGGCAGACCGCGTCCTTGGGCAGCAACGGGGCGAGGGCCCGCGCGACCTGACCGGTTTCGCCGAAAACAAGGATGCGCATCGTATGACCTTTCTTGCTGTTCTGAGCGTCGCGCGCGAAAGCGGCAGCGCTGAGGCCGGGGCGGGGCGACAGGGCGGCGTTACGCTGTGCCGAGCCGTTTGCCGACCCCTTGCCGCGCCTGCAGCGGCCGCCACCACGCATCGTTGTCGAGATACCAGCGCACCGTCCGGCGCAGCCCTTCTTCGAGCGTGACGGACGGACGCCAGCCTAGCTCGTCGCGGATGCGCGAGGGGTCGATGGCATAGCGCAGGTCATGGCCCGGCCTGTCGGTGACAAAGGTGATCTGCTCGGCATAGGGCTGCGCGGCGGGGCGCATCTCGTCGAGCAGGGCGCAGATCAGGCGTACGATGTCGATGTTGCGCGCCTCGTTCTCGCCACCGATGTTATAGCTGCGCCCGGTCTTGCCCTGTTGCAGAACCAGCAGCAGCGCTTCGGCGTGATCCTCGACATAAAGCCAGTCCCGCACGTTCTCTCCGGCGCCATAGACCGGGATCGGCAGCCCGGCGATGGCGTTCAGGATCACCACGGGGATCAGCTTTTCGGGGAAGTGAAACGGGCCATAGTTGTTCGAGCAATTGGTCAGCACGACCGGCAGGCCATAGGTCTCACCCCAGGCGCGGACCAGATGATCGCTGGCGGCCTTGGATGCGGAATAGGGGCTGCGTGGGTCGTAGGGGGTGGTTTCCGTGAACATCCCTGTCGGCCCCAGCGAGCCGAACACCTCATCCGTAGAGATGTGGTGGAAACGGAAATTGTCTGACTTTCTACTTTCCTGCCAATAGGCCCGAGCCGCTTGCAGCAGCGCGTAGGTGCCCGTCACATTGGTGTCGATAAACGCGCCGGGGCCGTCGATGGATCGGTCCACGTGGCTCTCGGCTGCAAGGTGCATCACGGCATCAGGGCGATGGCGCTGGAAAATATCCGTGAGCGCTTCGGCGTCGCAAATGTTTGCATTTTCAAATGAATACGCCGGGTTCTGATCGACGCTGGCGACGTTCTCCAGGCAGGCCGCATATGTCAGACAATCGACATTGACCACCCCGTGGCCCTGTTCAATTGCCCGCCGAACAACAGCAGAGCCGATAAAGCCCGCACCCCCGGTTACAAGCAGTTTCATGCGGGCTCCCAGGTGAAGGGTGAGGTCCAGTCAGCGAGGGTGGGGGCGGCGCTGTCTTTGTCAGACAATTGAATATCTGACATTTTAAAGCCCCAATCCACGCCGACAGAGGCAAAATGCACGGCGCCGTCACACTCGGGTGCGTAATGGTCGGTGCATTTGTAGATGATCTCGGTGTCGGGTTCGCGCGTGACAAAACCGTGCAGAAAGCCTGCAGGGATCCACAGCTGGCGCCCATTCTCGGCGCTTAACTCTTCGCTCACCGATTGCCCGTAAGTCGGCGAGCCGCGGCGGACGTCCACCGCTACGTCCAGCAGCCGCCCACGACCGCAGCGTACCAGCTTGCCCTGCGCATGCGGCGGGGATTGATAGTGCAGGCCGCGCAACGTGCCGACGCGGGCGCTCAGCGAATGATTGTCCTGCACGAACTCTGGCAGATCCAGCCCTGCGGCGCGCAGCGTCTTGCGGTTCCAGCTTTCGCTGAACCAGCCGCGGGCATCGCCAAAGCGGCGTGGGGTCAGGATGAGGACGCCGGGAAGCGCGGTTTCTTCAATCTGCATCAGGAGGCCTTTGGCTTGGGCGCTTAAGTCTACCGCGAGAGCACGCGTGTGAACAAGGCGCGATGGTGATCGGTGAGCACTAGACGACCCCGGCGCGCAGGCAGTCGTGCAGATGCAGAATGCCCAGCGGCGTGCCAGTCGCATCGGTGACAAAAAGCGCGGTGATCTTGTGCGCGTTCATCACCGCCAGTGCCTCGGCTGCCAGCGTCTCGGGGCGCACGGTGATCGGGTTACGGGTGGCCACGGTTTGCGCTGTGCGTCCCATCAGCCCGTCCATGTTGCGGCGCAGGTCACCGTCAGTGATCACGCCGGTCAGCGCGCCGGCGGCATCGACCACCCCGGCAACGCCAAACCCGCGTGACGTCATGGTCAGGATCACTTCGGTCATCGGTTGGGTGGTGTTCACCAGCGGCAGGCTGTCGGCACCGTGCATCAGCTGCGCGGCCTTGGCCAACCGGGCACCCAGTTTGCCACCGGGATGATAGGTGCGGAAATGTTCAGGTTTGAAGGCGCGGGCCTCCATCAGGGCGACGGCGAGCGCATCGCCCAGGGCCAGCGTCAGCGTGGTCGAGGTTGTGGGGGCCATGCCGATCGAGCAGGCCTCGGGCAGATCAGGCAGGGTCAGCTTGCAGGTGGCGGTGCGCATCAGTGAGCTGTCGTCGCGCTTTGAGATGCCGACAATCGGGATGCTGAAGCGGACGCAATGGGCAATGATATCGCCCAGTTCCGAGGTCTCGCCCGAGTTCGAGATCAGGATGCAGGTGTCCTGCGGCGTCACCATGCCCAGATCACCGTGGCTGGCCTCGGCGGGATGGACAAAGAAGGACGGCGTTCCGGTCGAGGCAAGCGTGGCGGCGATCTTGCGGCCGATATGGCCGGATTTGCCCATCCCCGACACGATCACTCGGCCCGTGCGGTCCAGGATCAGTTGCACAGCGGCTGGCAGGTCCGCAGGCAAGTCGGTCGAGAGGGCCATCAGGGCCTCGGCTTCGACCTGAAGGACGCGCCGCGCGACGGCAGCGGTATCAACCGAAACAATCGTGTTCAAAGCCATTTCTCAATCCTTACAGCGAGAACGAAGGCCCGGGTGGGGCCTGCGTTGTCTGGACGCCTTCAGAGTCCCGCCCGGGCTTCCGGGCGATGACGACGGGCGACGGCCTGCTGTTCCTCGCATGTTTGAGCGACGAGGTGTAGAGGCTGCGGTGCGCGCAGGGCGCGATCGGCGGCTGTCAGTCCGGGCTGAACCAGACCGCGCTGTTGAGCATTCGTCGGATCAGATCGCTTTGACTGCGCGTGCCGGTGCGGGCGAAGAGCGACTTCGAGCAGCTGCGGGTGGTCTCGATGGTCCAGCCGAGCCGGGCGGCGCATTCCGCCAGTGACAGCCCGTCACAGAGCAGGGCCGCCAGCCGTGTTTCGCTGGGTTTGAGGTCGAAGGCAGCGCCAAGGGCAGGCTGCGCGAGGTGCCGGGCGCTGGGAGCCAAGCGCAACAACGCGCGCAGGGTCGGCTCGAGCCCCGGGGCGCGGGGCGAAAGGCCGGGGAGCAGCGACAGTTGCAACAGCGGGGCGCGTTCCAGTGTCAGGATCTGCGGGTCGGCGTCTGGGAGCAGCGCCTTGTCGATCCTGCGACGCAGGTCACGGGCAAGCGTGGCGTCGCGAAAGTCCAGCCGGTTGTCGAGCGTCAGGCGCAGCGCGGGCGAGGCGGCGATCAGCGCGCGCGCGCCGTCGTCGCTGGCGCTGATGCGGGCGGTGGCATCGAGCCAGAGCCAACCCGCGCCAAGATCCTGCGCGGCGCGGGCGCTTTGGTGGGCGCGGGCGCGTTCGCCCGCCAGTGCCAGCCATGTCTCTACCGCCTGAGCAAGGTGGGGCGCGAGATTGCTGAGTTTCACGCCGTCGATCGCGTCAAACTCGGGCCGGGTAGTGGTGATGACCAGCCACACCTGCACGTCCCCGCGCGGCGAGACGCGCAGGGCGCGCAGGGGCGTGGTTGCCCCTGCGATCTCTCCCTGCCCATAGACCCGGTCCGTGCGCAGCCCCTCAAGTGGCGGCACCGTGGCGGTGGGGTCGGTGCTGTAGGTGAGCGTGTCACTGCCGGCCGCGATCCGCAGATGGGCGGCATGCGCACGGGTCAGGGCGATGAGCGCATCAAGAAACGCGCCCCAGGGGGGCGCGGTCTCGGCGGGTTGCGCTGCACAAGAATAGAGCAGGCGCAGGGTTTCGACGTCTAGGCTGCGTCCCAGCATGCGGGGGTTTTCGCTTTTGTGAAGGCAAGCCTCCCATATGGGGGGTTCCGCCTTGTAGTGCCGCTGTTAGGTGGGGGTCAACAACGATGCGTCAAACGACAAGGATCCGGCAATGCCCGCGAAGACTCTGACCCACCTGCAGCGGCTGGAAGCCGAAAGCATCCACATCATGCGCGAAGTCGTCGCCCAGGCGGACAAGCCGGTGATGCTGTATAGCGTCGGCAAGGACAGCGCGGTCATGCTGCATCTGGCGAAGAAGGCTTTCTATCCGTCGCCGCCGCCGTTCCCGCTGCTGCACGTCGATACCACCTGGAAATTTCAGGACATGTACAAGCTGCGCGACAAGGCTGCGGCCGAGGCGGGCATGGAGTTGCTGGTGTACCAGAACCCCGAGGCCAAAGAGCGCGGGATCAATCCGTTCGACCACGGCGCGCTGCACACCGATATGTGGAAGACCGAAGGCTTGAAGCAGGCGCTGGATCTGTACGGGTTCGATGCGGCCTTTGGCGGCGCGCGGCGCGATGAGGAGAAGAGCCGGGCGAAGGAGCGGGTGTTCTCGTTCCGCTCGGCCAACCACCGCTGGGATCCGAAAAGCCAGCGGCCCGAGCTGTGGCGCCTCTACAACGCCCGCAAGGCCAAGGGTGAGAGCATGCGGGTGTTCCCGATCTCGAACTGGACCGAACTGGACATCTGGCAATACATCCACCTGGAGGGCATTGAAATCGTGCCGCTTTATTTCAGCGCGCCGCGTCCGACGGTGGTCCGCGACGGGCTGACGCTGATGGTTGATGACGAACGTTTCCCGCTGCGTGAAGGCGAGGTGCCGGTGATGCGCTCGATCCGGTTCCGTACGCTGGGCTGCTACCCGCTGACCGGCGCGGTCGAGAGCGAGGCCAAGACGCTGCCCGAGGTCATTCAGGAGATGCTGCTGACCACCACCTCGGAACGGCAAGGCCGGGCGATCGACCATGATCAGGCCGCCTCGATGGAGAAGAAGAAGCAGGAAGGCTATTTCTGAGCCGCCGCTTTCTTCTTAGCAATTTCAACACCCTCTGAGGTGACTACATGACCGATCCTATCTACAAGACCGACGCGCTGATCGCGGAAAACATCGACGCTTATCTGGAAACCCACCAGCACAAGACCATGCTGCGCTTCATCACCTGCGGGTCGGTGGATGACGGCAAATCGACGCTGATCGGGCGGCTGCTCTACGATTCAAAGATGATCTTTGAGGACCAGCTGGCAGCACTCGAAGCCGACAGCAAGCGGGTGGGCACGCAAGGCCAAGAGATCGACTTTGCTCTGCTGGTTGACGGGCTGGCCGCCGAGCGCGAGCAGGGCATCACGATTGACGTGGCCTACCGCTTTTTCGCGACCGAAAAGCGCAAATTCATCGTCGCCGACACGCCCGGCCACGAGCAATACACCCGCAACATGGTGACCGGTGCCTCAACAGCCGATCTGGCGGTGATCCTGATCGACGCGCGCAAGGGCGTGCTGACGCAGACCCGGCGTCACAGCTATCTGGTGAACCTGCTGGGCATCCGCCACATCGTTCTGGCGGTGAACAAGATGGATCTGGTGGACTATGATCAGGCTACCTATGACCGGATCGTTGCCGACTACCGGGCCTTTGCCACCAGCATTGGCATCAAGGACTTCACCGCGATTCCGATTTCGGGCTTCAAGGGTGACAACATCACCGCGTCCAGCGAGAATACGCCGTGGTACAGCGGCCCGTCGCTGCTGCCCTATCTTGAGGCGGTCGAGGTCAACATCACCGCCGATCAGGAACAGCCGTTCCGCATGCCCGTGCAGTGGGTGAACCGGCCGAACCTCGATTTCCGGGGTTTCTCGGGGATGATTGCCAGCGGGACGGTCAAACCGGGCGATGCGGTGCGGGTGCTGCCGTCGGGCAAGACATCGACCATCGCGCGCGTTGTGGCTTTCGGCGGTGACAAGGATGAGGCGGTAGCGGGCGAATCCGTCACGCTGACGCTGGCCGACGAGATCGACTGCTCGCGTGGGCAGGTCATTGTGGCGTCTAAGGCTCCGCTGGAAGTGGCCGACCAGTTCGAGGCCAGCGTCGTCTGGATGGACGAGCACGAGATGGTCGCCGGTCGGGCCTATTGGCTGAAGATCGGCGCGCAGATGGTCTCGGCCAAGGTCGCGCAGCCCAAGTATGAGGTGGACGTCAACACGCAGGAGCATCTGGCGGCCAAGACGCTGGATCTGAACTCGATCGGGGTGGCGACGATCACCACCGACCGCGAGATCCCCTTTGCGCCCTATGCTGAAAGCCGCGATCTGGGCGGGTTCATCCTGATTGACAAGATCACCAACCACACGGTCGCTGCCGGGATCATCCACTTCTCGCTGCGCCGGGCGTCGAACATCCATTGGCAGGCGACGGACATCGGCCGTGATCACCACGCGGCGATGAAACACCAGAAACCGGCGGTGGTCTGGCTGACGGGTCTGTCGGGGTCGGGCAAGTCGACTATCGGCAACGCGCTGGAGAAAAAGCTGGCGCGGATGAACCGGCATACCTTCCTGCTGGACGGCGACAATGTGCGGCACGGGCTGAACAAGGATCTGGGCTTTACCGAGGCCGACCGGGTGGAAAACGTCCGCCGTGTCGGGGAAGTGGCGCGTCTGATGACTGATGCGGGGCTGATCGTCGTTACGGCCTTCATCTCGCCCTTCCGGTCCGAGCGCGACATGGTGCGCGGGATGATGGAGCCGGGGGAATTCATCGAGGTCTTCGTCGACACGCCGCTGAGCGTGGCGGAAGAGCGCGACGTGAAGGGGCTGTATGCCAAGGCCCGCTCGGGTCAACTGAAGAACTTCACCGGCATCGATTCGCCCTATGAAGCGCCCGACAATGCTGAAATCCGCATTGATACGACCGCGATGACGGCGGATGAGGCTGCGGACAAGATCATCGAACGCCTGATCCCCTGAGGATTGCACACTGCAAGAACCGCCGCCGGGTTACGCCCCGGCGGCGTTTTGCGTTCGGTGGGGGCTGTGGACATGCCGCAATTCTGCGCAAATGCCCGGGAAGTTGGCGGTAACGGGCCGAGTTTTGCGTTTCCCGGTGGCACAGGGCGCGTGGGGGCCTAAGGTAAAGGCAAATCACCGACAAGGTTGAAACATGGCCATTTACGCGTCCATCCACCATCTGACCCACTACACCTATGACCGTCCGGTCACATTGGGGCCACAGATCATCCGGCTCAGGCCCGCGCCGCATTCGCGCACGCGGGTAATCTCGCATTCGCTCAAGGTCAGCCCGGCGGGGCATTTCGTGAACCACCAGCAAGACCCCTATGGGAACTGGCTGGCGCGGTTCGTGTTCCCCGAGCCGGTGACCGAGTTCAAGATCGAGGTTGATCTGACCGCCGACATGACGGTTTACAACCCGTTCGACTTTTTCGTTGAGGAAAGCGCCGAGCACTGGCCGTTCGAGTATCCCGAAGAACTGCGCGCCGATCTGTCGATCTACCGTCAGCCTGAGCCGGAAGGCCCGCTGCTGGCGCAGCTGATCGGGGGCCTGGATTATTCGCGCCAGCGCACGGTGGACATGCTGGTCGGGCTGAATGCCAAGATCGCCGGGGTGGTCAATTACACCATCCGCATGGAGCCGGGGGTGCAGACGCCTGAGGAGACGCTGGGGATCGGCTCGGGCTCGTGCCGCGACTCGTCGTGGCTGCTGGTGCAGGTGCTGCGGCATCTGGGCTTTGCGGCGCGGTTTGTGTCTGGCTATCTGATCCAGCTGAAAGCGGATGTGAAATCGCTGGACGGTCCTTCGGGCACCGAAAACGACTTTACCGACCTGCATGCCTGGGTAGAGGTGTTCCTGCCCGGCGCGGGCTGGATCGGTCTTGATCCGACCTCGGGCCTGTTCACCGGCGAAAGCCACATCCCGCTGGCCGCGACCCCGCATTACCAGAACGCCGCGCCGATCAGTGGCGGGTATACGGCGGAAGGGACGCTCAAGACCGATTTCGCCTTTGACATGACCGTCACCCGCGTGGCCGAGCATCCGCGTATCACCAAGCCGTTCTCGGATGAAAGCTGGGACCGGCTGAACGCGCTGGGCAAGCAGGTCGATGAAAGCCTGACCAAGGGCGATGTGCGCCTGACCATGGGCGGTGAGCCGACTTTCGTGTCGGTCGATGATTTCGAGAGCGCCGAGTGGAACACCGACGCCGTCGGCCCGCAAAAGCGCGCGCTGGCCGATGATCTGATCCGCCGGCTGCGCGGGCGGTTCGCGCCGGGCGGGTTCCTGCACTACGGGCAGGGCAAATGGTATCCGGGCGAAAGCCTGCCGCGCTGGACCTTCTCGCTGTACTGGCGGCGCGACGGGCAGCCGGTGTGGAAGAACCCCGAGCTGGTGGCGCGCGAAAGCCAGCCCAAGCCGCATGGCTCGGTCGAGGCGGGGCAGTTCATGGAGCGCTTTGCCGAGCAGTTGGGCATCCAGAAGCATTACGCGCAGCCCGCCTATGAAGATCCGGCCGAGTGGATCCTGAAGGAAGCGCAGCTGCCGCCGAACGTGACGCCCGAGAACTCCAAGCTGAAAAACCCCGAGGACCGCGCGCGCTATGCCCGGGTGTTTGACCGGGGCCTGACCGAAGCGTCGGGCTATGTGCTGCCGATCCAGCGCTGGCAGAGCAAGGCCACGGCCTCGCATTGGCGCTCCGAGATGTGGAAACCCCGGCGCGGCAAGCTGTTCCTGGTGCCCGGCGACAGCCCTGTCGGCTTCCGCCTGCCGCTGGGCGCGCTGCCCTATGTGCCGCCCGCGCAGTATCCCTATTCCTATCCCGCCGACACCACGCTGCCCTATGCCGCCTTGCCCGATTTCCACGAGGCGATTCAGGCGCGGCGCAGCAAGGTGCAGGAGGAAATCGACCGGCTGGCCGCCGAAGAGGCCGAGCGCGACGCGCTGGAAGCCGCCGAGCGCAAGGCGATGTTGCCCGGCGTTACCGACCAGCATGACCAGAAGGTGACGCGCAGCGCCGAGGATGACAGCGACAAGCAGGCGGTCAACGAGCAGGGGGTGGACCCGGTGACGGGCGCTGTGCGCACGGCGATTGCGATTGAGCCGCGCGACGGGCGGCTCAACCTGTTCATGCCGCCCTGTGATACGCTTGAGGATTATCTGGAGCTGTTGGCCGCGGCTGAGGTGACTGCGCAGGAGCTGAACCTGCCGATCCATATCGAAGGCTACGCGCCGCCGAATGATCCGCGCCTGAACGTGATCCGTGTCGCGCCCGATCCGGGCGTGATCGAGGTTAACATTCACCCGGCCCACAGCTGGGACGATTGCGTGGCAACGACCGAGGCGATCTATGAGGAAGCGCGCAACTCGCGGCTGGGCGCGGATAAATTCATGATCGACGGGCGCCATACCGGCACCGGCGGCGGCAACCATGTGGTCGTGGGTGGTGCGGTGACGACGGATTCGCCGTTCCTGCGGCGGCCCGATCTGCTCAAATCGCTGATCCTGATCTGGCAGCGGCATCCGTCGCTCAGTTACCTGTTCTCAGGGCTGTTCATCGGGCCGACCTCTCAGGCCCCGCGTATCGACGAGGCACGGCACGATACGCTCTATGAGCTGGAAATCGCGCTGAACCAGATCGGCGATCCGGTGCAGGGCGGCAATCTGCCGCCGCCCTGGCTGATCGACCGGCTGCTGCGCAACATGCTGACCGATGTGACCGGCAACACCCACCGCGCCGAGATCTGCATCGACAAGCTCTATTCCCCCGACGGTCCCACGGGGCGGCTGGGTCTGGTCGAGTTCCGCGGCTTTGAGATGCCGCCGCATCCGCGCATGTCGCTGGCGCAGCAACTCTTGCTGCGGGCGATCATCGCGCGCTGCTGGAACAGCCCGGTGGTGGGCAAGCCGGTGCGCTGGGGCACGGTGCTGCATGACCGCTTCATGCTGCCGCATTACCTGTGGGAAGACCTGCTCAGCCTGCTGGGCGACCTGCGCCAGAACGGGTTCGATTTCGATCCCGTCTGGTTCGAGGCGCAATCCGAGTTCCGCTTCCCGTTCTGCGGTCAATTGGAAGTCGAGGGCGTGCATCTGGAGGTCCGTCAGGCGCTGGAGCCGTGGCATGTGCTGGGCGAAACGGGCGCGATTGGCGGCACGGTGCGCTATACCGACAGCTCGGTCGAGCGGCTGCAGGTCAAGCTGACGACGCTGCATCAGGACCGTTACCGGGTGATGGTGAACCAGCGGCCGGTGCCGCTGGCGCGCACGCAGACCTCGGGCGTGTCGGTCGGCGGGGTGCGCTATAAGGCGTGGCAACCGGCGGAATCGCTGCATCCGGTGTTGCCCGTTAATACGCCCTTGGTGTTTGACATCTACGATGACTGGACCGGGCGGGCGCTGGCGGGCTGCACCTATCATGTGGCGCATCCGGGGGGGCGTAATTATGACACGTTCCCGGTCAATGCTTATGAGGCGGAAGCGCGGCGTCTTGCGCGGTTCGAACCCTTCGGGCACACCGCAGGATCGTATCGCCCGGCGCCCGAGACGCCGCATCCGGAATTCCCACTCACGCTGGACTTGCGCCGTCCAGCGGGTCTGCACTGACACGTCAGGTGCCCTATGCCACCGTCCGCTGTGAAAAAGACGCGCGACATCTTTGCCGATTACGGGCTGACGCCCGGCGTCGCCGATGAGCTGTTTGACGGGGCCGGGCAAATGCGCCCGGTCTGGCAGCGTTTTGTCGAACGGTTTGCCCGGCTGAGCGTGACGGATCTGGCCGCTCGGTTCGAGCGTGGCAATGCGTATCTGCGCGACACCGGGGTCTATTACCGGCAATACACCGGCGACCCGCTGGCCGAGAGGGACTGGCCGCTCGCGCCCATCCCGGTGATCCTGCACGACAGCGAATGGGACGAGATCTGCACTGGGCTGGAGCAGCGGGCCGATCTCCTTGAAGCGGTCGTTGCGGATCTTTACGGCCCCGGTCGGCTGGTGAGCGAGGGGCATCTGCCAGCCTCGCTGATCGCCGGATCGCCGCAATGGCTGCGGCCCATGGTCGGGGTCGAGCCTGCGGGCGGGCATTTCCTGCATCATCTGGCCTTCGAGATCGGGCGCTCGCCGGATGGCTCGTGGCTGGTGCTAGGTGACCGGCTCGAAGCGCCGTCGGGGGCTGGCTTTGCGCTGGAAAACCGCATGGCGACCGGGCGGATCTTCCCTGAGCGGTTCCCGCGCGCCTATATTCACCGGCTGGCCAGTTTCTTCCTCGATTTCCGCGCGACGCTGGACCGGCTGGCGACGGCTGGGGGTAACCCCTTGGCCGGGGCGGCAATTCTGACGCCGGGGCCGTCGAACGATACCTATTACGAGCATACCTATATCGCGCGCTATCTCGGCCTGATGCTGCTGGAAGGCGAGGATCTGCTGGTCGAGAACGGCGAGGCGATGGTGCGCACGATCGAGGGGCCAAAGCCCCTGGGCGTGCTCTGGCGGCGTATTGACGCCAGCTTTGCTGACCCGCTTGAGTTGAACGCCGAAAGCCACATCGGCACGCCTGGGCTGGTCGAGGCCGCGCGGCAGGGCAAGCTGGCGATGGTCAATGCGCTGGGTTCGGGCGTGCTGGAGATGCGCGCGATGATGGCGTTTTTGCCGCGCATTGCGCAGGTGTTGCTGGGGCAGCCGCTGGCGCTGCCCAACATCGCGACATGGTGGTGCGGCGGGGCCAAGGAGCGCGCCTATGTGCGCCAGAACGCGCACAAGATGCTGATCGGTCCGGCCTCGACCATTGACCTGCCGTTTGATGTCACCGCGCGTTCGGCGCTGGGCGGGCAGTTCGCGGGCGGGGTCGAGGGCAAACTGGCCGACTGGATCGAGGCGCAGGGCGCGGCACTGGTCGGGCAAGAAGCGGTAGCGCTGTCCACGACGCCCGCCTGGGTGACCGAGCCGGGCGAGACGCTGGCCGAAGGACGCCTGCAACCGCGCCCGATGACGGTGCGGGTGTTTGCCACGCGCACGCCGCAGGGCTGGCGGTTCATGAAGGGCGGCTATGCGCGGATCGGGCGTTCGGGCGATGCGACGGCGCTGGCGATGCAAAAGGGTGGCTCGGTCGCCGATGTGTGGATCGTCTCGGACCGGCTGGTGCCCAAAGTGTCGCTGCAACCCAGCGCAGGGGCGCCGTTCCGACGGGCCAGCCCCGGCGTGGTGCCGGCGCGGGCGGCGGACAATCTGTTCTGGCTGGGCCGCTATATCGAGCGGACCGAGGATGCGGCGCGGCTGATCCGTGCCTATCACCTGCGGCTGGCGGCCACGGACAACTCGGCGGACCCGCTGCTGCGGCGGCTCAGGGCATTTCTGGGCGGCTACGGTGTCGATATTGCGCAACCCATGCCCGATGCGCTGCTGGACCGGATCAGCGTGGCGCGGTCGTGTGCGGCCAAGGTGCGTGATCGCTTTTCGGTTGATGGCTGGGCCGCAGTGGTCGATCTGGACCGCACGGCCAAGACGACACTGCGTGATATCAAGCCCGGCGATGACGCGGCGCGGGCGATGGGCGTTCTGGTGCGCAAGCTCTCGGGCTTCTCGGGGCTGGTGCAGGACAATATGTACCGCTTTCAGGGCTGGCGGTTCCTGACGCTGGGCCGTGCGCTGGAGCGGGCCGATGCGCTGACCGCGTTGCTGCACGGGCTGACCGATGCCGAGGCGCCTGAGGGGGCGCTGGATCTGGCGGTCGAGGTGGCTGACAGCGTGATCACCCACCGGCGGCGCTATTCGGTGGAAACCTCGCGCGATACGGTCATCGACCTGCTGGCGCTGGATGCGGATAACCCGCGCTCGGTGCTGTTTCAGATGCAGGTGATGCGTGCGCAGGCGTCGGCGCTGCCGAACGCGATGGATAACGGGCGTTTGTCGCCGCTTCTGCGCGGCATCGTGCCGCTGGACTCGCTGCTCAGCGTGGTCAGCCCCGATAAGATCGACGCGGATCAGCTTTTGCACATTCGCGCCGAGCTGGCAGGCATTTCTGACCTGATCACGGCGGCGTATCTGCGTTAAGTATGCGTCATGATCTATGACATCGCCCTGACGATTGACTATGACTATGCGGCTCCGTCGGACCGCTCGCGCACCCTGGTGCGGCTGATGGCACCCAGCCTGCCGGGCGAACAGCAGGTGCTGTCGCAGCGCCTGACGCTTGAGCCCCGGCCCGACGAACAGCGGGAGATGGAAGATTTTTTCGGCAACGCCACGACGACGGCCGTCTGGCACCGCCCGATCGGGGCGTTGGCGCTGACTCTGGCCCTGAAGATCGAGCGACTGGTCCCTGTCGAGGGCGCAGACCTGTCGCCGCTGCTGCGCGATCTGGATGACGCCTTGGCGGGGTGCACAGATCTCGGGCCCGACTCGCCGCATCATTTTCGTGGTCCGTCTGCCCGGGTGCCTGAAGTGGCTGAGATTTCGGCCTTTGCACGCAAGACCGTCGGCAAGGGCATGACAACGCGGCAGGCAATCGAGGCGCTGGGCGGTGCGCTGCATCAAGCGATGGCGTTCGACGCCGAGGCAACCTCGGTCGAGACCGGCCCGGCCGAGGCATTCGCGCAGCGCAGCGGGGTTTGTCAGGACTTTGCACATGTGATGATCGCCGGGCTGCGCGCGCTGGGGATCCCCGCGGGCTATGTCTCGGGCTTTCTGCGCACCTTGCCGCCGCCCGGTGAACCCCGGCTGGAGGGCGCGGATGCGATGCACGCCTGGGTGCGGGCCTGGGCCGGGCCGGTGACCGGCTGGATCGAGTTTGACCCGACCAACGACCAGCCCGCCGGCGTGGATTACATCACCGTTGCGCGCGGGCGGGACTACCGCGATGTGTCGCCGGTTATGGGGGTGATGCGCACCACGGGCGGGCAGGACAGCCGCCATTCGGTCGATGTGGTGCCAGCTGACGAAAGCTGACATCCGGTCTGTTGCATGGGGCCGTGTTGCGTCGGGTCGGGCACTCCACGCTTCCTAGCGGGTCTGACCCTATGGTCCGCCTTCGACAAGGAGGCCGACATGGACGAGACATCCACCAATCTGAGCCTGCCGTATTTGCAGGCCGCGCAGGCGCAAAAGCACCTGACCCACAATGCTGCATTGGAAAAACTGGACGTGATCGTCCAGTTGAGCGTGCAAAGTTTTTCCGAAAACACGCCGCCGCTGACGCCTCAAGAAGGGCAGGTCTGGGCTGTCGGCCCGGCGCCGGTCAACGACTGGGCGGGGCAGGCGGGTGTCCTGGCAGCCTATGCCAATGGCGGCTGGCTGTTTCTGGCACCCCAGACAGGCTGGCGCGCGACCCTAGAGACCGAGATCCGGGTCTGGGACGGCGCGGGCTGGGTTGCGCCCGATCTGCCTGATTTGCAGAATGTGCCGGGTGTGGGCGTCAACACCAGCTATGACAGCACCAACAAGCTGGCCGTGGCGGCAGCAGCGACGCTGATGACCCATGACGGCGCGGGCCACCAGCTGAAGGTCAACAAGGCGGCGAGTGGCGACACGGCATCGCTGGTGTTCCAGACCGGCTTTTCAGGCCGTGCCGAGATGGGAACGCTGGGTGACGACAGTTTCGGCGTCAAGGTCAGCCCGGACGGCACGGCCTGGACAACCGCGCTCAGCGTCGATGCCGCCACCAATGCCACGACGGTGGCCCAGCTGCTTCTGGGCAGCGCTCTGTCCCCGGCTCAAGGCGGCACCGGTGTCGCCAATGATCTGGCCGCAACCCTGACGCGGGTGGGCAATCATGCCGTGACGCTGACCACGACGGCGGCAACGTCGCTGACACTGCCGACTGTGGGCACGCTGGCGACCCGCGACGGGACCGAGACGCTTGGCAACAAGACCCTGAGCGCGCCGGTGATCAACACGGGCGTCACCGGGACGGCGGTGACGCAGAGCGCGGTCGACACAACGGCGGGGCGTTTGCTCAAGACCGGGGATGCCGGGGTGCTGGGCGCGACGGCACCGACCATTTCGGATCTGGACGCCTTTCTCTATGGTGGCCTTGCCACGAACGGGGCGAACAGCGGCGCGACGGGACTGCCCGCTGCCTATAGCGGGATGGCGATCCAGTACATGCCGGCGTCCGTTGGCTCGGGAGCACAGTTTGCCGTTCGGGCCAATGGCGCCGATGCAACCGAGGCCTTCGTGCGCAACAGAGGGTCAAGCGTCTTTGGCGCCTGGGCGCGTTTGCTGCATACCCGCAACATCGCGGGTGCGGTCTCGCAGGTCGGCGGGGTGCCGACGGGGGCGGTGATGGAGTATGGCAGCAATGCCAACGGCAAATATGTCCGCTTGGCCAACGGATTGCAGCTTTGCTGGCATACGCTGAGCCTTGGCGGGCCAACCGCCAACGGCTCGGGCACGCGTGCTGCACCGTTCTACACCAACAGCGCCGACTGGAGTTTGCCTGCAGCTTTTGCGGTGGCGCCCAAATTCATGGGCCTTGCGTGTCAGGGGGCACCGGCGCCGATCGGTGATCGCATTTTCAACATCAGCTACGCGACGCTCACGACAACCGCCGTGACCTACATCCGCGCGCACCGCGCCAGCAGTGGCACCGATGCGACGGCCGTAGCGGCGGATGTCTTTGCCCTTGGTCTGTGGTTCTAAGGAGGAACGCATGCATATCACACTCTCTCCCTGTCAGGGTCTGCCCGGTGCCGCTGAAACAACTGTCTCGGTGATGAACGAGGTTCTGACCGTTGACGGCGTGGCTTATGACCTTTCAGGCGTGCCCGAAGGTGGCGAAGGCAGGCCCGTGGGCGGCGATCATCCCTTTATCGGTGTCGTGACCCGACAGGGCGGTGAGATCCGATGCACGGTGCGGGTGATCTTGGGCGATGATGCTGCCCGCGATCAGCCGGAAAGCGGCTGGAGCCTGAGCGCGTCGGCGGGGGCCGTTGCCCTTCCGGCGGTGCGGGTGGAGGCAGGCCAATGACTTTCACCCTGACCATAAAGACCGCCGAAGACCGCGCAGCCGAGGCTCTGGCAATGCTCAAGGCGCAGATCGTCGCGGCGGTGGACGCCCGGGTTGAGGCGCAAGCGCGCGCCTTGGGCTACAACGATGCCGCCGCCTGCGCCGGGTATGCCAATTCAACAGTGGGGCAGTGGGCCGCCGAAGCGCAGGCGTTCATCGCGTGGCGCGATGCCGTCTGGCTAGCGATGTATCAGGCACAGGATCAATTGGTGCAGGAAGGCGGGACGCTGAGCTTGGACGCAGTGCTCGCTGACTTGCCGGTCTGGGGCTCAATCGACCCCGAATAGATCACGGGTGAAAACCTTGTCCGCCACGTCGCTCAAATCGGCGGCGTGGCGGTTGGCGATGATGACATCGGACTGCGCCTTGAACGCGGCGAGATCGCGCTCGACCCGCGCGCCGTTGAAGCTGTCCTGCGCAAGCGCCGGTTCGTGGATGATGACAGTGATGCCGCTCTCTTGCAGCCGCTCCACGATGCCATGCACGGCGCTTTCGCGGAAATTGTCGCTGTCCACTTTCATCGCCAGCCGGTAGACGCCGACAACGCGCGGGGCGCGGGCAATGATCTGGTTGGCGATAAAGTCCTTGCGGGTGCGGTTCGCCTCGACTACGGCGGCGATCAGGTTTTGCGGGACATCCTGATAATTGGCCAGCAACTGCCGGGAATCCTTGGGCAGGCAATAGCCGCCATAGCCGAAGGACGGGTTGTTGTAATGCCCGCCTATACGCGGATCCAGCCCCACGCCATCGACGATCTGCCGCGTATCCAGCCCGCGTGACAGGGCGTAGCTGTCCAGTTCGTTGAAATAGGCGACGCGCAGGGCGAGATAGGTGTTGGCGAAGAGCTTGATCGCCTCGGCCTCGGACGGATCGGTGAACAGGATCGGGCAATCCTGCTTGATCGCCCCGTCGCGCAGCAGACCGGCAAAAACCCGCGCGCGCTCGCTGCGTTCGCCGACGACGATGCGCGACGGGTGCAGGTTGTCATACAGCGCGCGGCCTTCGCGCAGGAATTCGGGCGAGAACAGGATTGCGTCATGCCCGGTCCGGGCGCGCAATTGCAGGGTATAGCCCACCGGGATCGTCGATTTGATCACCACAACCGCCTGCGGCGCATAGCGCAGCACGTCGCGGACTACGGCCTCGACGCTGGCGGTGTCAAAAGCGTTGGTCAGCGTGTCGTAATTGGTGGGAGTGGCGACGACGACATAGGCCGCGCCGGTGAAGGCCTGCGCCGGATCGGTGGTCGCTGTCAGGTCCAGCGCGTGATGCGACAGATACGCCTGAACCTCGGCATCCACGAGGGGCGAGCGGCGCTCGTTGACGGCGCGCACCCTCTCGGCCGAGATATCCAGCGCGCAGACCTCATTGCCCTGCGCCAGCAAAATGGCGTTCGACAGGCCGACATAGCCAAGTCCCGCAACAGCAATTTTCATCGCACAGTACCTGCATTTGTGCGCCACACCCGACAGGTCTGACCCTTTGAGAACAGGGGCAGACCTGCCGGTTCAATCGGGCAAATGCAAGGCTGGTCCGCGTCAGTCCTGTAGCATTGCGGTAATCGCGGCCAGCGATGCGTCCAGCGGAACGCCCCGGCTTTCCATGTTCAGCCGCACCACCGGTTCGGTGTTGGACGAGCGCAGATTGAAGCGCCAGTCGCCCATATCCAGACTGATACCGTCGGTTTCATCCACGCCGCGGGCGTCGGGCTCATAGCGGGCGCGCACGGCGGCGATGGTCGCTTTGGGGTCGGTCGGGTGAAAGTTGATCTCGCCCGAGGACGGAAAGGCCGCGCGGCGCTGCGCCACCAGATCGGCCAGCGCGCCCTTGCGGCTGACCAGCTCGGCCATCAGCACCATGGGGATCATGCCGCTGTCGCAGAACACGAAGTCGCGGAAATAATGGTGCGCCGACATCTCGCCGCCGTAGACGGCGTTCTCATCGCGCATGGATTGCTTGATGAACGCATGTCCGGTGCGCGATTGCACCGCCGTGCCGCCTGCCTTGGCAACTACGTCCTGCGTGTTCCAGATCACGCGCGGGTCATGGATGATCTTGGCACCGGGTTCCTTGGTCAGAAAAACCTCGGCCAGCAGGCCGACGATGTATTCGCCGTCCACAAAGCCGCCCGTGTGGTCGAAGAAGAAGCAGCGGTCGAAATCGCCGTCCCAGGCGACGGCCATGTCGGCCCCCTCGGCCAGCACCTTGTCGGCAGTGACCGGGCGGTTTTCGACCAGCAAGGGGTTGGGGATGCCGTTGGGAAAGCTGCCATCCGGCGTGTGGTGCATGCAGATGAAGGTCAGCGGCGAGCCTTTGGCGGCCAGTGCCTCGGCGATTGCGTCAAAGGTCGGACCTGCGGCGCCGTTGCCAGCGTTCACCACGATCTTGAGCGGCTTGAGCGCCGAGACGTCGACAAAGCTGAGCACCCGCTCGACATAGGCCGCGCGGGCGGGCCCCGCGATGTCGGTGACGCTGCCACCGGGCAGGGCAGGGCCGAAATCATCCGCCTCGGCCAGTGCCTTGATCGACGACAGGCCGGTCGCGGCGTCAAGCGGGGCCGAGCCTGCGCGGACCATCTTCATGCCGTTGTAATCCATGGGATTATGCGACGCCGTCACGCAGATCCCGCCATCCGCACCGAACTGCGTGGTGGCAAAATACATCTCTTCCGTGCCCGAAAGGCCAAGGTCCAGAACCTCGCACCCCTCGGCCACCAGCGCCTTGGCGACCGAGGCCGCCAAGGCCTCGGAGCTGGCGCGGATGTCGCGGCCAAGCACAACCTTCTTGGCCCCCAGCGCACGGGCGAAGCCGCGACCGATGCGAAAGGCGATCTCTTCGTCCAGATCAATGCCCAGCTTGCCACGGATGTCATAGGCTTTGAAGCAGGTCAGGCTCATCCCTTGGCCCCCTGACCGCGCGAATAGACGTCCTCGTAGCGGATGATGTCATCCTCGCCCAGATAGGCACCGGTCTGCACCTCGATCAGCACCATCGGCACCTTGCCGGGGTTCTCCATGCGGTGCACGGCGCCCAGCGGGATATAAACCGACTGGTTTTCCGTCACCAGCTTGACCTCACTATCGACCGTCACCTTGGCCGTGCCCGACACCACGATCCAGTGCTCGGAACGGTGATGGTGGCTTTGAAGCGACAGGGCCGCGCCGGGGTGGACGTGGATGCGCTTGACTTGAAAGCGGTCGGCCAGCACCAGCGTTTCGAACCAGCCCCAGGGGCGGTGATCGACCGGGAAGCTTTCGGCCTGCTTGGCCCCCTTGGCTTTCAGCGCGGTGACGGCTTTCTTGACGTCCTGCGCGCGGTCCTTGTGGGCAATCAGCACAGCGTCGGCCATGGCGACGGCAACGATGTCCTTCAGGCCGATGCCGACCAGCTCTACCGCGTCGGATTCCGACCGCAACAGCGTATCCTGGCAATCAATCGCCAGTGCCGCGCCCGAGGTTACGACGCCCGTCGCATCCGGCCCGCCCTCGCGCCAGACGGCTTCCCAGCCGCCCAGATCCGACCACACGCCGCCATAGGGGATGACCGACAGGTTGTCGGCCTTTTCCATCACGGCATAGTCGATCGAGATATCCTCGATCGCGGCCCAGGGATCAGGGGCAAGGCGGGTAAAGCCCAGATCCGCCTGCGCCTGGTCCAGCGCGTCGCGTACCAGTGCCAGAATGGCGGGCTGATAAGCCTCGAAAGCGGCGATCAGGGTGCGGGCCTCGAACAGGAAGATCCCGGCGTTCCACAGATGCAAACCGCCGTCGAGCATGCTTTGCGCCGTGGAAAGGTCCGGCTTTTCGACAAAGCGCACCAGCGGCTGCACGACGGGGGCAAATCCTGCGTCGGGGGCGGTGCTCAGCTCCAGCCAGCCATAGCCGGTTTCGGGGCGGTCGGGGCGGATGCCGAAGGTGACCAGTTGCCCGGCGCGCGCCGCCTCAGTCGCAGCCTGCACGGTATCGCGGAAATGCTTCGCGTCAGGGATGACATGATCCGAGGGGGCTACGAGCATCAGCGCGTCGGGATTGCTGGCGCTGATCTGCAGCGCGGCTGCCAGAATCGCCGGGGCAGTGTTGCGCGCCGAGGGTTCGATCAGGATGGCGGCGGGCGTTACCTCGGCACTGGTCAGCTGCTCGGTGACGATAAAGCGAAAGTCCGAGCCGGTCACGACCACGGGTTGCGCGAACCCGTCGCCGGACAGGCGCTGCGCCGAGGTCTGAAACAGGCTGGCGTCCCCGACGAGCGACGAGAATTGCTTGGGGTATGATTTGCGCGACAGGGGCCACAAGCGCGTACCCGAGCCGCCACACAGAAGAACAGGATGAATCATGGAAGTTGCAGCCTCAAAAAGAATTGGTGGTGTGCCCGAGTGATCCGAAGAGAGCCTTATCCGATGCACTCAGAGAACTAAGTGTCTGAGCGGTGGAAGAAATCAGACGAAATTTGCAGATGTTCGGTCGCGTTCGCCGGCGCGCGTGGTGATGGGTCGGCCGTTGAGGGGTGTCCGTGAACGGTGCCGGGCCCTTCGAACGCAATTGTCGCTGGTTTTGCCCAAAAAGTAGCCTCCTGAACATGCCGGTCAGAAACTGGGTGTCTGTCCCATCGTGTCGTTCCTCAGCGCCTTGCGGTCCCGATCATTGCAGGATCTTGGGGCGGTCAGACGCATCTTACTTGTCCCGGATGCTACCAGAATCCTGCTCAAGGAACCACTGATACGTCCCGGCGATCCCCTCGTCCAAGCCGACCCGCGCGCGCCAGCCCATATCGGCAAGACGGCTGACATCCATCAATTTGCGCATGGTGCCGTCGGGCTTGCTTGGATCGGTGTCGATCCGGCCCTTGAACCCGGTCGCCGCCGCCACGGTTTGCGCCAGTTCAAGGATCGTCACATCGGTGCCCGAGCCGACATTGATATGGCTCAGCATCGGCTGTGTGTTCGCGGCGTAAACGTCTTGCGGCAGGTCGAGCACAAAAAGGCTGGCTTCGGCCATGTCGTCGACATGCAGGAATTCGCGCATCGGTTTGCCCGAGCCCCAGATCGTCACCACCTCGGTCCCGGCCTGTGCGGCTTCGTGGAAGCGGCGGATCAGGGCGGGCAGGACGTGGCTGTTCTGCGGGTGGAAATTATCGCCCGGTCCGTACAGGTTGGTCGGCATTACCGACCGGTAATCGGTGCCATGCTGGCGGTTGTAGCTTTCGCACAGCTTGATCCCGGCAATCTTGGCGATGGCGTAGGGCTCGTTGGTGGGTTCGAGAACGCCGGTCAGCAGCGCATCCTCCCGCATGGGCTGCGGCACGGCCCGGGGGTAGATGCACGATGAGCCCAGTTGCAGCAGACGCGTGACCCCGGCAGCAAAAGCCTGATGGATCACGTTGCACTCGATCATCAGGTTTTGGTAAATGAAATCAGCGGGGTAGGTGTTGTTGGCCATGATCCCGCCAACCTTGGCGGCGGCCAGGATCACCACGTCGGGCCGCTCGGCCTGCATGAAGTCGCGCACGGCAGGCTGGTCGGTCAGGTCAAGTTCTGAAGACGTGCGGGTGATCAGCGTCAGATCCTCACCTGCCTCCTGCCGTGCCTTCAACCGACGCAAAATCGCGCCGCCAACCATGCCTCGATGTCCGGCGATGTAGATTTTCACGAAGTTTCCTGTCCTGCTGGCTTGCTCCCGGGCATGTCGCTGGCTGAGCGTGTACGCGGGGCGATCTTGTTGGATGCATTCTCAAGGATCTGATCCCAGACTGCCTCAGATGTGACATTGGCGGTCGCATAATCGGCAAATCGATCGATCCGGGCGATGTGTAAATTGTCGCCATAGGCTTCGACGGTCCCCGGCAGAAGATTGCCTTTGTCAGTCACATAGAGAAGCTGCGCGCCTCCCCGCCTGGACACCAGATCGGCAAGGGTCTGAAGCTCTGCCTTGGGCAGCTCCTGGCGACCCTTGTAGACAAAGATCATATCCGGGTTCTGCAGCTGTTCTTCCAGACATTGCCGCAGATGCGACACCTTGTGGATCTCTTTTGAGTAGACCGCTTTGTGATCCTCTATGAAGACACTGTCGCGGACCTTGTCTGTGTGAAACCGGACACCCGTACCCCGGTCCAGCAACATCTTGGGACTGGTCGGTTCCAGATTTTCGGACAGATGGCGCGCCATGACAAACCCGAACTCGCAGTTGTCGCTTAAGCTCTCAAAACGGGCAATATCCATTGGAATTCGCTATCCTTTTATCTTTACGACAAGACATCTGAGGTCACGATTTCCTTCTGCAACGACCTTCAGTTCTGAAAAGTCCCTCAGATGCTCTTGGGTTAACCGAGCACCGGAGGGACAATAGCTTTCAGGACCTCAGTTTTCCACCGATACCGGCAGATCCATGCCATGTGCCTTGAGAAGCGCGTGGCGTTTGGCGGTTTTGAGGTCTTCGGCGACCATCTCGGCGCACATTTCCTGAGCAGTGATCTCAGGAACCCAGCCCAATGTTTCCTTGGCTTTGGTCGGATCGCCCAGCAGGGTTTCCACTTCGGCCGGGCGGAAATAGCGCGGGTCGATGCGGACCAGCACATCGCCGGGTTTCACGGCCGGAGCCTTGTCGCCGGTGACCGACACCACGGTTGCTGTCTCGTCAACATCCGTGCCGGTAAAGGCCAGTTCGATGCCCAGCTCGCGGGCCGACCAGGTGATGAACTCGCGCACCGAATACTGCACGCCGGTCGCGATGACGAAGTCGTCCGGCGCGTCCTGCTGCAGCATCATCCATTGCATCCGGACATAGTCCTTGGCGTGCCCCCAGTCGCGCAAGCTGTCGATGTTGCCCATATACAGGCAGTTCTCGAGGCCCTGCGCGATATTGGCCAGACCACGGGTGATCTTGCGCGTCACGAAGGTCTCGCCGCGGCGCGGGCTTTCGTGGTTAAAGAGGATGCCGTTGCACGCATACATGCCATAGGCCTCGCGGTAGTTTACCGTGATCCAGTAGGCGTACATCTTGGCCACAGCATAGGGGCTGCGCGGGTGGAACGGCGTCGTCTCGCGCTGCGGGATTTCCTGCACCAGCCCGTAGAGTTCCGAGGTCGAGGCCTGATAGAACCGGCAGGTTTTCTCCAGCCCCAGAAAGCGGATGGCTTCGAGCAGGCGCAGCGTGCCGATGCCGTCGACATCGGCGGTGTATTCGGGGGCTTCAAAGCTGACCGCGACGTGGCTCTGGGCGCCGAGGTTATACACCTCGTCCGGCTTCACCTCGGACAGGATGCGCGTCAGGTTCGAGGTGTCGGTCAGGTCGCCGTAGTGCAGCTTGAACCGTGCGTTGTCGATGTGCGGGTCTTGGTAAATGTGGTCGACACGCTGGGTGTTGAACAGAGAAGCCCGGCGCTTGATGCCGTGAACTTCATAGCCTTTTTCAAGAAGAAATTCGGCCAGATATGAACCGTCCTGGCCGGTGATGCCGGTGATAAGCGCTTTTTTGACTGTCATTTTCCTACGCAACCTTGAGGCGGGCGAACATGAAATTTTTCGCTTTGCGCCGTTTTACAGGTGGGGTGCTGCATGTGCAACAAAGGATGGGATCGGCTGGAAATCCTATATTGAAGCTAAATACTGGCGTCTTTTGCAGCCCGTTTGGCCGCATGACGCTGCGGGGATGCAGGTGCAGCAATCGTGGCGCGGAACGAGGGTCAGTGCAACCGCGAAGTGGCGGTGCGCGGCCTCCCGGATCGGCCGGGCCGACCCGGTCCGCACCTGCCGTCCCGGTGGGCGTTCCGGCCACCTTTTTGCGCATCGCACTCAAAAATCTATCCCGCTGCGTTCCAGCGTTCGCCACGGTCGCGCCAGACGCTGTGCGACCTCGGAGAACGAGCTCCATTCGCTTGCCAGAAAATGTGGCGCGGCGGTCAGAAGGATCAGATCGGCCAGCGCATACTGCATTTGCTGTGGCGAACGATCGAACCGCTCGCGTCGCAAGAACCGCACCCGCGTGCCGTAGCGTTGGTGTAGTGCGCCATAGGTTGCGGCCAGATCGGCGGCGACAAACACGCTGAGGTCGGGCTTGATGATCAGCATCCGGTCAAGCCGCGTGATGAAACGGCTGACATCGCTTTTCCGCCGCCATGCGACCAGTTCGGCGTGACGGCTTTGTGGCCAGTTGTCGGGGGCTTCATAGGGCAGATGGTCGAATTCCGGGCCGGTGCCCATGCGGATATGTGCAGCAACATCGACCGGATGATCAACGCGTGCGACCAGCGCGCGCACCTCGGGCGAGGGGCGCAGCGCGCGCAGGAAGCGGTTTTCCGCCTGAATCGTCCGGTGGGGGCTGTGCAGCGTATAGGCGGAACGCACATAGACATCGCCATCGTCGGGCCAGTCGCGGGCATTCAACACCTCGCGGAACTGCGAGCCGGGTTCGATTTCCATGTAGTTGTAAACCCGGGCAGCCCGTTCGCGCATCAGCGCGCCCGCTTCGCCGTCGATGACGGTGCCGTCATAGGCGAGCAGATCGTGCAAGGTCGCTTTGCAATGCTCGTCACGGTGCCAGACGGTGACCAGATCGCGCCCGGTGTTGTGCGCAATGACCGCGCCCGAGGCGAGCGCGCGCAGCCGGTTGCAAAGCCCATGCTGGGCGTCAAGGTACAGGCGGGGCCGACGTCGTCGCACAAGAGACGGTGCGCCCGGTCTCTTGGGGCCACCGTCAGGGGGGGATGCCGAACGACGCACCGGCGATCAGCCTTTTGCGCCGGGCGATTTCGGCCCGAGATGATGGCGTGCGGCCCGCGCCAACCCCGTCACCCGCCACGAGGCCGAGCCGTAGACGCGCGTCAGCTCGTCGCTCAGCTCGCGGCGTTGGAGGCGCAGACGGTCACGTTCGGCCTGCGCTGCCGCAAGCGCATCGGCACTGGCCTGAGCGGTGGCTGAATCGGCAAGGAGCTGCGCGGAGAGCAGCGCGATCTTGCGCCGTTCGCTGTCATGCGCTTCGGTCAGCGCACGCTCGAGCGCCTCGTTCGTAGCCTTGAGCATCAGCCGATCAGCCAACCGGTCCGTCAACGTGGCGATCCGGGCGCGGTGACGCGCGGCATCGGCCTCCATCTGCTGGTCCTGCTCGGCGTGCTGCGCCAGCTCTTTTCGGTGCTGCGTCAGGGCTTTTTCCAGCGCAGTTACCTTGGCGCGGGCTTGGTCGGTGTCGCGGCTTGCTTGCACGAGGGCCGTTTCAAGCTGCACCAGTTGTTGGGTCAGCAGGTCCGACTGCGCCAGTGCATCGCCAAGCGCACGGGTCTTGCCGTCAAGGTCTGCAGCGCTCTGTCGTTGTGCCTCGCGCGCTTTTTCCAGCGCGGCCCGCTGCCCGGCGCTGTCTTTCTTCAACTGCCCGATCTCTGACCGGGCGTGGTCGTGGCTGTCCCGAATGTGGCGGTCGGCTTCGGTCTGCTGTGCGACGGTTGCCTGCAAGTGCCGGAACTGCGCCTCAAGCGCGCGCCGCTGGGTCAGCGCGCTGATCACGGTATTCAGGGTATCGGTGGGGGCAGCGGGGGCCAGTGTGCCGGCCGAGAGCTCTTCGATCAGCGCCGTCACCGTCTCGTCGCTTTGCAGCAGGGCTTGGGCTGCAACGCGATAAATCGCATCCGGCAGGGCAGGCGGGTCGATCGCAGGTGCCGCAACGGGGCCATCATGGCCACAGCGCCGCGCGATCTCGGACCACAGTGCGGTGGCATCGGGTTGTGTCAGACTGCTCAGATCGATCAGCGTCAGTCGCCGACGTGCCTTGCGCAGATGCGCGGCCAGATCGCGGCGCGTGGCCAGCCAGTTCTGATAGGCCTGTGCCGTGTCTTGGTGTTCGCCGAGCGCCAGCGCCAGACTGTCCAGCGGGTTCAGGGTAACAACAAGCACCGGACCGTCACCGTCGAGCAACCCGTCAAGCGAAGGCGCTTGCCGCGTTCCCGGTCCAAGCGCGTCGCAAATGCGGGTCAGGGTGGCACGTCCCGGCGTATCCAGGAAGAAAACCGCCGGTTGCGCCGATGTCGGCGTGTCGCTGCGTGTCCGTTTCATCCAGAGATCAAGGTACCAAAATTCTGACAATCATATCTTGAAACACATCCGACTCGCTTAATCCAGCCACGAAGCCGTGCGGCTGAGGTGGCAGTGTCAGGCCTCGCTGGAAAGGGTATAGGGTACGCTCGCCAACCCGCGGCTTGCCGGAATGCAAAACAGCCGCATGGCGCGCAGATGCAGTGAGAAATCGGCGGCTGGCAGGTCGAAGGCAAGGGTGTGATACCCCTCGTTCCCGCAGATCGCGTCGAAGGGCGCCAGCGTGTGAAACGCTGCTGTCACGCGGTTCTCGGTGTTCAGGCGCAAGGGTTCCAGCCATGGCGTGTCTTCCGTCCCCCACGAGGTCGCGCTGCGCAGAAAGAGCGCGACGTCCGTTGTCTGATCCATGCTGCCTTCGACCAGCAGACACAGCACGTCTCCGACCTGCAGCGTCGTGGAACCAAGATCGAAATTGAGCGTCAACCAGCGCGGTGCCCCGGTCACGGCACCGGCAATCTGCACAAGCTCGTCTCGGGCGCTTGTCGCAGTCAGGGTGACCTGCGCAGCCTCATTGTCCCAGCTGGGATAGATTTTCGGTGTGAACTGAGCGTCATTCACCAACGTCTCGCTCAGCTCTGCCGCGCGCAGGGCGGCCAGCGGGCCGCGCGTGAAGACGTCGAAAATGTCGGACACGGTGACCTCACCTGTGAGCGGTCGGATGAGTTGGACACTATCAGCCCGGGGCGCGGCGTACACGCTCTTTTGGTCTGCGTGGCGGGCCCTTGGCGGCTGCGCGCCGATGGGTGGGGCGGTCAGAGCGGGCAGGGTGACACGAACTGGCCCCGGGCACGGGGTCGCTGTCAAAACCTGACCGGAATTAAGCGGGTGTTCATGAACGGCGTCTAAACTCTGTGCGTGAACCGAGGCTTTCGGCAAAGACAGGTAAGCAGATGAATGAACTCCTCTCCGGGTCTCACAGGGCTCACCGCAGCAGCGCGACAAGCAACGCCACCCATGATGCGTTGGCGTGGTTCGATCTGGGGCAGGTCGACCGGGATCAGGCAGCAAGGCTCGGTCCGATCAGCGATCAGGTGGCCGACCAGATCATTGAGGAATTCTATGCCCATATTCTGCGCTTTGACCACGCAGCACAGAAATTCTCGTCCAAAGATCAGATCGATCAGGTGAAGGCGGGGCAGAAAAAGTACTTCACTGACCTGATCTCGGCCGAACTTGACGACGCCTACGTTGCCGACCGTCGCCGCATCGGCGGAATCCATGAGGTGGCGGGGATCACCCCCACACTCTATATCGGCTCTTACGCCTATTACTTGCACCGGCTGGGCACCCTGATCGGCGACATGATGGCCGAAGATCCGGCAACGGCCTTCCGGCTGTTCCTGTCGCTGGCCAAGATCGCTCATTTCGACATGGCGCTGGCGCTCGAAAGCTATGTCGAGACGCGCGAAGCAACGATCGAGCGGCAACAACGCCAGATGAGCGAACTGCCCACGCCGGTGCTCAAACTCAAGCCGGGGCTGCTGTTGATCCCCGTCGTCGGGATGCTGGACAGATCACGGGCGCGCAGTCTGACCGTGTCGCTGCTTGAAGGTATACGCCAGTTCCATGCCCGCGCGGTGGTGCTCGACATTACCGGGGTGGCCGACGTGGACAGCTCGGTGGCCAACCACCTGATCCAGTCCATGCAGGCCGCGCGGTTGATGGGCGCGCGCTCGATCCTGACCGGGGTGTCGTCAGATGTGGCGCAATCCTTGGTCAAGATTGGCGTGACGGGGGCTGATCTGAACACCGCCGGCGATCTGGAATCCGGCATTATCGCAGCCGAAGCGATCCTGGTGAGGTAGAACATGACCATCCGTGTGCCGGTTTTGCAGCAAGGAAAGGTGCTGATCGTGTCGGTGCAGGATGCGCTGTCAGACAGCGACCTGCTGAATGTGCAACAGGACCTTCTGGACAAGGTGTTTTCGGTCAACGCCACAGGGGTCGTCATCGACGTGAGCGCGTTGGACGTGCTCGACAGTTTTGGCACGCGGACCTTGTCCGATATTGCCGCCGCGATCCAGTTGCGCGGGGCAAAGACCGTGATCGTCGGCATTCAGGCCGATGTCGCCATGTCCATGGTGCTCTTGGGGTTGTCGCTGCCGAGGGTGGCCACTGCGCTGGACCTTGAGGCGGGCATGGCGTTGCTGGGCCAAAGGCATGTCGCATGAGCACGGTAGAAAGCGATATCGTCATGGCCTGTCAGATCACGTCCGATGCCGATGTCGTCTCGGCCCGCCAACGGGGGCGCACGGTCGCTGCCGATATGGGCTTCAGCCGACCGGATCAGGCGCTGATCGCCACCTCCATTTCCGAGCTGGCGCGCAACATCGTCAACTACGCCAAAACCGGAACAATCGAACTGTCGCTGGTGGACCGCGGCCGCAAGCGTGGCTTGCAGGTCGTCGCCAATGACAACGGGCCGGGGATCGAAAACCTCGAAGCCGCCATGACTGACGGGTTTTCGACCACCAGATCACTGGGGCTTGGTCTGCCGGGGACGCGGCGGATGGTCGATGACTTCCATATCGTCTCGGAGCCGGGCAAAGGCGTCAGGGTGACGGTTGTCAAATGGTTGCATTGAACGCCGGGGGCGACATCAAGCTTGCCGGCTGTGGTTTGATGCTCAGCTGGGCGGTGATGGCCATCGCCAGGAAAACTTATGAGCCCAGCGGTGACGGCTATGGCATCTGGCGACAACCGGATGGTCTGTTGGTCGCCGTCGCCGATGGCTCGGGGAGTGGGCAAAAGGCGGCCGAGACAACCGATCTGTGTCTGAAAACGCTGGAAGCATCGACCGGGCATCTGGACGCGGATTTTCAGCGTTGCCATCAGGCTCTCAAACGCGGCCGCGGCGCCGCGCTGGCCTTGATCAGGATCAATGATGAGACGGGCATGATGACATGGGCCGCGGTGGGCGATGTTGACGGCACGCTGTTTGCTCACACGGCTGGCCGTCGGACACCGGCAGGCGGGCTTACCCGGATCGGTGGCACGCTGGGTCTCACCTTCAACGGAGCTGCGCCGCAATCGCAGTTGCTCAGGCCCGGTTCTCTGATCGTGCTGACAACCGACGGGGTGCGGCGTGAGTTCGCGCAGGACATTGCCCCCGACCTGACGGCCGCAGCGGCCGCCGAGCAGATCCTGCACGCGTTCCGCCGCCCCGACGATGATTCCCTCGTTCTGGCGATCGAACTGCGGGCCCTGCAATGACAAAGTCACAGCCCCCACACGAGGCCTTTGCGGACGCGACCGACCCGGCGCGCCTCGATCCAACAGGTGCCGAGCCGCAGGCCATTGCCCGGCGGTATGAGGAGGCGTTGCGCGGGTGCGTTGAAGAGGACAGCGAAGCCGGGCTGATGGCAGCCTATTCGCTGGCGCGTGAAGCCCTGCCACTGGATATCCAGCTAACGGAAATCATGGACATACATTTCGCGGCCTCCCAGGCGCTTCTTGTCGACCACGGTCACTCACAACAATGCCGCGACCAGATCGAGAGTTTCGTGGTCGAATTTCTGTCAGTGTATGACATGGCCCTGAAAGGGTACAAAACGAGCGTCCCACGATTGCTGCAAGAGGTCGCCGACCGCCAGAAGGCAGAGGCCGAATTGCGACAGGCGTCGGCACAACTGGCCGCCCAGCGAGATACGCTCGACAAGCTCGTCGCCGACCGTACGCGCGATTTGTTGAAAAAAACTGAAGTTCTGGACAAGACTTTGGACCATTTGCGGCAGGCAAACCGTGAGCAGGCCGAGTTCACCTATGCGATCTCCCACGATCTGAAATCGCCCTCCAACACCATCACCATGCTCTCGGATGAACTGGAAATTTCCTTGAGCGAGCGCCTGGATGCGGATGCGGCAGAACTCTTGTCGCTGATCCGCATGACGTCTGTGCGGATGGGCAGGCTGGTCGATGACGTTCTGGCGTATTCGCGTTGCCTCGATCATCAAGCGCCTCTGGCGCGGGTCGATGTTAACAAAGTCCTGCGCGATATACTTGAAGATCTGCGTTTCGACATCATCCGGTCGGAGGCGACAGTCACTGTAGCCGACGTTCCGTCGATCATTGGCGACCCGATGCAGGTCAAGCTTTTGTTTCAGAACCTGATTTCAAACGCGATAAAGTATCGCTCTCCCGGTCGGCCGCCACGCGTCCTGATCACGGCAAAGATTCAGCCCACGCAAGTCAGGGTGACGGTCAGTGACAATGGCATCGGCATAGCCCCGCAACATTTCGAGCGGATCTTTACCCTGTTTCAGCGCCTGCATACCTATGACGCCTATCCGGGAAGCGGCATCGGGCTTGCCCTGTGCAAGCGAATTGCAGCCAACCTAGGCGGCGAACTCAGTCTTACGTCGCGACAGGGTGTCGGAAGTTCCTTTTCGATAGCCTTGAAAAGATGGGTGGAATAAGCCAGCGGCTTAATCGAACCGCTGCGCGCTTCAAGCGCATCGTTCCTGGTAATGGTTTCATAACACTTTCCAGCGTATACCGGGACGAAAGCTTGAATAAGGTTTCGACCGTGCACAGCAAATCGAGCGTCAGTTATGGGGCAGGGCCGCCCGCAAATGAGAGCGGCGACTTCGATGACTTCGTCTATGTGATCAGCCATGACCTGCGCAATTCCATCCGCGCTTTGATCGAGGTGCCGCAATGGATCGCTGAGGATCTCGAAGCTGCCGGACACAGCGTTGAAGGCACGCTCGGCGAAAATCTGGATCTTCTGAATGCGCACGCAAGGCGGTTGGATCAGATGCTTCACGATCTCTTGGTCTATTCGCGCATCGGTCGAGGGCAAGAAATCTGCAAAAATGATCTGGCGGCAGCGATTGCCACTGTCTGTTCCGAACAGAAAATTCCGCCGGACGTGCGGATGGACGTTGTCTTGAAGACGCCGACAATAGTCATGCGCGACGGTGACCTTTTAACCTTGCTGGGCGCCTTGCTATCCAACGCCCTGCGCCACCGCGACGCTGACATGCGCCATATCACGATCGGTTCCCGCGCAGAGGGGGGCGGAACCGTTCTGTCGTTTCGCGACGATGGTCCCGGCGTTCGGCCTGAGTTCCGCGAAAAAATCTTTCAGGTAATGACAACATTAAAGTCGCGCGATGAGGTGGAGGGCAGCGGCATGGGCTTGGCGCATGTCCAGAAGATTTTGAAAGTCCATGGCGGTCGCCTTGCCTGGGTCGATCAGCCGGACGGGCGTGGTGTGGGTTTCGAACTGTGGTTTTCGGACACGGGTTGCGAAGAAGCGCCGCGAATTTGAGGAAAACCTGTCGGATCGATGGATGAAGATACGCGGCAGTCGGCGGACTTCTTTACGGTTCTTAAGGACATTTTGCACAGACTCGAGGCGAAGTAAGAGCGAGAGGGAGCAATCAACGTGGCGCCAAAATCACCTGAATTCTCCTCTGCTAACCTGGCAAAGCTACCCGAAATCCGCACACTTGTGCTGGACGACAGCAGTTTTGATCGCAAACGCATCTGCCGAATGGGAAATGGCCTCGACTTTAAGCTGCGCATCGAAGAGGCGGCCTCGGTTGCTGGCTTGAAGGAGTGTTTAGATCGGCAGAATTTTGACCTGTTTCTCATTGACTACAAGATGCCAGAATCGGATGGACTTGCTGCGCTTGACGTAATTCGCAGCCACAAGAACCAGTCAGAGGCCGTTTCCATCATGATATCGGGGCAGGCCGATCAACGCATCGCCGTGAGTGCGATGAAAAGCGGATGCCAGGATTTCATTCTGAAATCAGATATTTCACCAGACTACTTGCGGGGGACCGTCCTTTCTGCACTAAGGGGCTTGCGCCAGTTCTCTCAATACTTTGGTGACCCAAAACCCGTTTTGAATCTGGAGGAGATTCGAAGTTTCATGCAGATCGCGCTTGAAGATACATATGTTCGCTCAATCTTGCGGGAGACACTTCAGGAAGGCCTGCGCGACGCTGTGCGCGCCATTGGCGTGAACTTCGGTCTGCCCCCTGGTGCGGATATGACTCAGTTTTTGCTCGATTCCGAACAACCAGACAGTTTTCTGTTTCGGTAAGGGAGAAAGGAAGTTTTTTCGAATTGTCGATCTAAGTGTTTAGTCCCGGCATCTGGTGGATCGGGTTTAGGATGAATCTATCTGTCTCTGATGTCCAGATTTTGCAGATGTATTCGTAGGGCGTGAGGCCGTTCAGCGTCTTCAGCCTGCTTGCGAAGTTGTAGGTGAGGAGGGAACAGGCGACAGTCCTGTGGACTGTTGCCCCCGACGCAAGTTGATGTCGGCAAGGTGTGTGCGGAGCTGGTCGTGGCTGTCATAGTGGAATCGCTTGACGGTTGTGTCCTTGATCGTGCGGTTCATCCGCTCGACCTAGCCGTTGGTCCAAGGATGGTTGGGCTTGGTCAGGCGGTGCTCGATGCCGTTGGCCTCACAGATCATGTCGAAGCGCATCGGCCGGGAGGTAATGGTGTTGCGGTTCCGCAGCTGCTCTGCGAACTGAATACCGTTATCGGTGAGAATGGTGTGGACCTAATAGAGCACGGCCTCGAGCATGTGCTGCAGGAACTCCCAGGCCGACTTTCTGTCAGCTGTAGCAACGAGTTGAGTGACGACGAAATTGGACGTCCGGTCGATGCCGACGAACAGGTAGAGCTTGCCTTCGGCGGTCTGCACCTCAGCAATATCGATGTGGAGGAAGCCTATCGGGTAGCGCCTGAACTTCTGGCGCTTGCGCTTGTCACCTTCCACGTCCGGCAATCGTGAGATCCCATGACGCTGAAGGCAACGGTGCAGTGCAGACCGCGTCAGATGCGGTATCGACGGTTGCAGGGCATAGAGGCAGTCGTCCAGCGGCAGCAGCGTTTGGCGCCGGAACGCGACGACCACCGCCTCCTCGGCTTGCGTCAGCACCGTTGAGCGCGGTTCCGTCGGCCCGGTCTTCATATCCTCGACTGTCACGCGCTTGCGCCACTTCGCAACCGTCTTGGGATTGATGCCCAATTCCCGGCTCGGCTGCGCGAGCGAAGCTTGCGATCGCTGTATTGCTGCTCGGCCAGCGTGCGTGCCCTCTCGGCAGATTTGCCTTGCAAATCGCCTGCCGGGTAACAGTGCGTGGCGCAGCCGTGACGAACTTGTCCCTTGTTGCTTCCTTCCATTCCTGAGAAGGGATCGCACCATCAAACCGTGGGATCAGACACCTGGTGCCAAGGGCAACTGGCCCCGGTTCGCGTGCACCGACGCAGCCGGGGCTAATTCTTAGGCTCAGGACCCATTAATCGTCTTGCGGACTGCTTGGCTGCGTGATTCATGCTCGCGAACTGATGGGGGCAATGA
>NZ_REEZ01000018.1 GCF_003990445.1 Pararhodobacter zhoushanensis
GCCAGGATCAAACTCTCAAGTTGAAACGCCGTTACCAGCGTATCCTTGACGAGCGAACCTCTGCACATCACAGGTCAACCGAAGCTGACCCTTCATTTCTTTCCGTTTTGTGCTCAAGTTCCACAAGGAAACAAGAACCGCAAAACAGTGAAGCTGACACTCACATCATCGGCCGAAACCTAGTGAGCTGATATACAGACGTCCGATCCATCGAACTGGACCAAACCGCCCGCATATCCCTTCAAATAACCAAATTGTCAAAAAGCGTTCCAGACACAACACGAAGACTTCGCCAGTTACCCAGCGCCTTCGTTCGCCTTACATCCAGATAATCTCTCAGCGTTTCCGCCGCCGTCGCTGCTTCGTCGCGTTTCCGCGTCTTCGCCGCTTCGGTGAGGCGGTATCTAGGCCCAGTGGCTCGGACCCGCAAGAGAAAAAGCGACGTCACTGCGATAAAAGTTTCACACAGCCCTTCGCCCGGTGCATCGCCGGTCGGCCTGAAAGCACCCATCGTGGCAGAACACCGCGGAACCACAACATATTGAATTCTCCATGGAAACCGCCGCAGCGCGCTGCGAGGTAAGGTTCGCGGACACTCTGGTGGTGGCGAGTCGGACCGGGCGATTTTCCGACTCGCTGTGCGAAATACTCACCCCTAAGCGGCGTGAGGATCGCAAATAAATGTCGGGAAAGGCTCCTGCCGGGGGCGAGTCGCGCTCGCCGTCGGAGAATCGCGGGAAATGGGCGCGGGCGATTCTGCCAAACCGGGCGCTGAGTCGCGCTCGGCGACTGCCGGGAAGCTCGGCGCGGCTGCGTCCACCCCGCCCGCCAGACCCTCAACGGGTCCACGCCGGGGACCAGGCAGGGCAAGCACGCCGCCATATCCGCCCCCAAGCGAGCAAGAGCACCCGCCGCCCCCTTAACCAGACAAAACAAAAAGGGCGCCCTGCGGCGCCCTTTTCCAAAATCGATCCCGTCAGTCGGGCCTCAGCCCTTCTTCAGGCACCGCTGTCCCAGCACTTCGGCGATCTGCACCGCGTTCAGGGCAGCGCCTTTGCGCAGGTTGTCACTGACGCACCAGATGTTCAGGCCGTTCTCGATGGTCGAGTCCTGACGGATGCGGCTGATATAGGTCGCGTATTCGCCGACGCATTCCACGGGGGTGATATACCCGCCCGGCTCGCGCTTATCGACGACCAGAATCCCCGGCGCTTCGCGCAGGATCTCGGTGGCTTCCTGCCAGTCGAGCGGATCTTCGAATTCGATGTTGATCGATTCCGAATGGCCGACGAAAACCGGCACGCGCACGCAGGTCGCGGTCAGCTTGATCTTGGGATCCAGGATCTTCTTGGTCTCGGCGACCATCTTCCACTCTTCCTTGGTCGAGCCATCGTCCAGGAAGACGTCGATGTGCGGGATCACGTTGAAGGCGATCTGCTTGGGGTAGACCGACGGGGCGACTTCCTGACCCGGCACGAAGATGCCCTTGGTCTGGTTCCACAGCTCGTCGATCGCCTCTTTGCCCGTGCCCGACACCGACTGATAGGTCGACACCACCACCCGCTTGATGCGCGCGCGGTCGTGCAGGGGCTTGAGGGCCACCACCATCTGCGCGGTCGAGCAGTTGGGGTTGGCGATGATCATCTTCTTTTTATAGCCCAGCACCGCATCGGCGTTCACCTCGGGCACCACCAGCGGCACATCGGGGTCATAGCGATAGAGCGACGAGTTATCGATCACCACACAACCGGAGGCCGCAGCGCGGGGCGCGTAGATCTTGGTCGCGTCCGAGCCGATGGCGAACAGGGCGATGTCCCAGCCAGTGAAATCGAAATTCTCGATATCCTGACATTTCAATGTCTTGTCGCCAAAGCTGCATTCAGTACCAAGGGAGCGACGAGACGCCAGCGCGGCGATCTCATCGACAGGGAACTCCCTCTCGGAAAGAATATTCAGCATTTCGCGGCCCACGTTCCCCGTGGCGCCGACAACGACGACTCGATAGCCCATCAGGACCTCCATCTCGAAAGAACGCTGCCGAGTAGCGGATTGCCGGTGCAATGGAAAGAGGCACTGGTCTTTTCTGGCGCAGTGGTGCGCGAAACACGCGCCCTCAGGCCAGCAAGCGACGGTAGATCGCGATCAGCGCGTCGGCCTCGTCCTGCAGGCGGAACCCGTTTTCGACATGCGCGCGGGCGGCAGTGCCCGCGCTCTGCCGCATCTGGGCATCGTCAAGGAAGGGTGCAACCCCCGCCGCCAGCGCCGGGATGTCATCAGGCGGGACCGACGCGCCGGTCTGGGGCGTGACGATCTCGGGGAACGCGCCCACGGTCGTCGCCACCACCGGCACGCCGCAGGCCATCGCTTCCAACGGGGTCAGGCCGAACCCCTCCCAGCGTTGCGGCGCGACGTAGAGGTTGAGCACACGGTACCAGTCGGCCATGCGGTCCACACTGACCTCGGGCAAAAAGAGGATGCGGTCGCTCTGTCCCGCCTCGGCCACCCGCGCCTTGAGCTGGTCGAGGAACCCGTTCTGGCCTTCGGTCGCGCGGCCCATCACCAGCGCGGTCACACCGGGCCGGTCGGGCAGCAGCGCGATCATCGCCTCGACGAACGCATCGGTGCCTTTCTGCGCGCGGATGCGGCCGTAGCAGCCGACCAGCACACCATCAGGGAGGCCTAGCGCCTGACGCAGCGCGGCCCGGTCGTCTGGCGGAGTGAAGCTATCGGTGTCGATGCCGTGCAGGATCACCGTCGCCGGGCGCTCAAGATACGCCGCCGTGCGGGCGGACGTCGCCACCACCGCATCCATCTTGCCGATCAGCCAGCGGGTATACCCCGAATGCTTGCGCTGGCTGGCCGAGGTGAAGAGCAGCTTCAACCGGCTCAGCCCCAGCCCGCGCAGGATCAGGCCCAGCGCCATTTCGGTATTGCGCCGCGCGTGCCAGACGCGGGTGCGGCGCGGCAGGAAGGGGATTTTCCACAGCGGTACATGCGGCACATGTGGCGGCAGGCCCGGCCCTGTCGCTACAATACCAAGCGTGCGCGCCTGAACCGGCACCAGCCGCACGATGGTCGAGGTAACACCCGACAGGCGGCGCTTGAGGTTCGGGGCGATGACGTCGATTTCGGTGCTCATGCCGGGGTTTTAACGCCCCGCCTCGCCCCTGTCGCGGGCAAAGAGGTAAAAGCCGATGCCGACCAGGTTGGGCAGCAGGAAGAACAGGAACAACAGGCCGTAGGCATGCGCCGGATCGCGCCCGCTTGAGGCCGCCTCGAACACGGGACGCGACGCGAACTGCATCAGCGCCACGCCCGAGATGGAGAACATGTTCAGCAGCGTCACCCCCCGCCCCAGCAGATGCGGCGGCAGAAAGCTGCGGCCATGCGCCATGACCACCGGGAACGATGCGCCCAGAAAACCCACCGCCGCCAGCAGCGCCGCGGCGGCCCAGATGCCGCTCCCCGGCGTCAGCCACAGCGCGGCCAGCGCCAGCGACAGGCCGATGTTGCCGACCAGAACGACCCGCTTGTGACTACCCAGCAGCCGGTCGGCGGGACCATAGGCGAAATTGCCCATGATCATCGCCAGCCCCATGACCAGCGTCACCGTGCCGATCAGCGCCGCATCCGCGCCATGGACCGAGGTCAGATACGGCCCCGCCCACAACCCGCGAATCCCTGCCGCCGCCGCGTAGTTGGTCATCGCCAGCGGCAGGATCAACCACAACCCCGGCAGGCGCAGCACATCCAGCACCGAGCCGCCCTCGCCCGGCGCGTGCACCAGCCGCTCGGGGTCGCGCACAAAGATCACCAGTGCCAGAGCGACGATCAGCGTCACACCTGCCAACGCGATCAGCGTCTCACGCCAGCCATAGGCCGCGACGACTGCCGCCAACGGCGCTGCCCCGGCCAGATTGCCCAGACTGCCCAGCCCGATGATCGCCGCCGCCAGCGTGCCGAACAGCGCCGGGCGGAAGCTGCGGCCAAAGATATAGTAAGACGCCATCAGCACCGGCGAACAGCCGACCCCGATCAGAACCATCGCCAGATGGATGCCCCACGGCCCCGTTGCCTGCGAGAACACCAGCGCCCCGGTGCCACCACCCAGCGCAAGCAACACGCTGGCTGTCCAGCGCGGCCCGATCCGGTCCAGCGCCGCGCCGACCGGGATCTGCATCAGCGCGAAGGCGAGGAACCACAGGCCCGACGACAGCGCCAGATCCTCAGGGCCCGCGCCGATCTCGCTGCCCAGAACCGGCGAGAGAACGGCCAGAAAGGCACGGTAGAACTGGCTGAGCACATAGGCGATGACCAGAAAGAACAGACCGATTTTCATGTCTTGCCGGCTCCCCCCGGAAGCGCCGATGCGCCGCAGTCGGCGCGACCTTGGCGTAACGGGTGCCAAAGGTCCAGATCACACAGGCTGATTTCACCAACGCCTGCAACACCCTGAACATGGACCGCGACGCTGGCGATGGAGCCCCTTGGCGGCACCGCGCTACAGCCGGTGCTACCCCGGCCACCTATGGTCCAGCATCCGGTTCAGCCCCGACAGCCGGTCTTTGGGGGAAGCCTGCCGCCGCCCTTCGCCCGCGTTGTTCTGGCCGGTCCGGGCAACCTGATCCAATGGCGGGGTCGCACCGGTGAGCGTGTCACTTTCGCGGTGACCGGGTCACAGGATGGCAAGGTCTGGGCGGATCAACATCCACGGCAATGGCGCGTCTCGGGCGGCGGCGACTGGACTGGCAGATACAGGTTTTCTTTCCCGTAAGACCTTCGCCCGCTGGCATGAAAAAAGGGGAGCCGGTTGCCCGCATCCCCTCTTTCATACAACGTGATCGCAGGTCTCAGGCCAGATGCGCCCGGAACTCTTGCACCACGCGGCTGTAGATCTCGCGCTTGAAGGGCACGATCGCCGCGATCATCTCGTCCCCGCTGATCCAGCGCCAGGCGCTGAACTCAGGGTGTTCTTGCTCAAGGTTGATCTGATCGTCCCGGCCCAGATAGCGCAGCAGGAACCATTTCTGCTTTTGCCCGCGAAACCGGCCCTTCCAGATGGTCGGAACCAGCTCATGCGGCAGATCGTAGGTCAGCCAGCCGTCCGACTCGGCCACCACCTGCACCAGCGCGGGCGGCACGCCGGTCTCTTCTTCCAGCTCACGCAAGGCAGCGGCGCGGGCGTCTTCACCTTCGTCAATCCCGCCCTGCGGCATCTGCCAGGCGGGCACCGCGCTATCCAGCCGCTGCGCCGCAAAGATCAACCCCGAAGGGTTGATCAGCATGACACCCACATTGGGCCGGTACGGCAGCGCCGCAATCTGCTCGGGCGTCATCGTGCGCGCGCTCACTGGCCGTTCATCACCGACAGGCCGCGCAGGATGTCCAGCGCATAGGCCAGCTGGTAATCCTCTTCGCGCAGTTGCGAGACTTCTTCGGCGGCGCGCTCTTCCTCTTCCATCTGCCGACGCTCATCATCGGTGATGGTCTCGTTGTTAAAGGCACCACGCAGGGTGGATTCGCTGCGTTGCGGACGCGCTGCCTCTTCCGGTGCCGCAACCTCGTCATGACGCGGCGGCTGGTGCACGACGATATCGGGGGCAACGCCCAGCGCCTGAATCGACCGGCCCGAAGGCGTGTAATACAGTGCCGTGGTCAGACGCACCGCGCCATCACCGCGCAGCGGGATCAGCGACTGGACCGAACCCTTGCCGAAGCTGCGCTCACCCACGATCACCGCACGGCGATGATCCTGCAATGCACCGGCAACGATTTCGCTGGCCGAGGCCGAGCCGCCGTTGACCAGAACCACCATCGGGTGCCCGTCGATCAGATCGCCAGCGGTGGCGTTATAGCGGTCGCCCTGCCCTTCGGAACGGCCCCGGGTCGAGACGATCTCGCCTTGCTCAAGGAACGCATCCGACACCTGAATGGCTTGCGTCAGCAAGCCGCCGGGGTTGTTGCGCAGATCCAGAACGACACCCTGCAACTGCTCGATACCGCCAATTTCGGCGATGCCATCAGCCAGCTGCGAGGCGAGGTTGTCATAGGTCTGCTCATTGAACGTGGTTACGCGCAGCACAACGATGCTGCCCTCGATCCGGCTGCGCACGGCGCGCAGGCGGATGGTGTCACGGATGATCGACAGATCGAACGGCTCGGCCACACCCTCGCGCAGGATGGTCACGACGATCTCGGACCCGACCGGGCCGCGCATCAGATCCACCGCTTCGGGCAGGGTCAGCCCCATCAGCCCGACGCCGTCCACATGCGTCAGCAGATCGCCCGGCTGGACACCGGCCTGCGCGGCAGGCGTGTCGTCCATCGGAGTGATAACGCGGACATAGCCGTCCTGCTGGGTGATCTCGATCCCCAGACCGCCAAAGGCACCGCGCGTCTGCACGCGCATGTCTTCGTAATCATCGGGGGGCAGATAGCTGGAATGCGGATCAAGCGAGTTCAGCATGCCGTTGATCGCCGCCTGAACCAGAGCACCGCTATCGGCCTCGGTCACATATTGCGAGCGGATCAGCTCGAACACATTGCCGAACAGGTCGAGCTGATCATAGACCGACTGCTCGGCGTCCTGCTCCTGCGCCAGAAGCGGGCCGGCCACCTGCGTCGACAGCACCGCGCCGCCCAGAATGCCTGCCGCTGCCGCCACCAGATATTTGTTCATCCATTCCATCCCGTCTGTCGGTCGAGCGCGTCTGCGCACCCTCTGCGGCCTCTCTAGGGCCGCTGTCCACTCAAGTCGAACCAGTCGGCCGGGTCAATGGCTTGCCCGCCCTGTCTGAGTTCCAGATACAGCGTTTCGCTGCGTCCCGCTACCGGGGCCGCCTGCACAAACTCGTCACCCGCGACCGAGCCACCGGGCATCATCCCCAGCGCATCGCCCTGCGCAACGACATCGCCGGTGCGCGGATAAACCGCGTCCAGCCCGGCAATAACGATCAGCCAGCCCTCGCCCGGTTCCAGCAACACCACCGTGCCGTAATCCAGAAGCGGGCCGCGATAGCGCACGGTGCCATACCACGGCGCGGTCACCAGCGCCCCCGTCTCGGTCGCCATCACCAGACCGGGACGGTTGATCCCGGCGGTATCGGCCTCGCCGAACCGGCGCAGGATCGCACCGATCACCGGCAGTTCCAGCCGCCCACGCGCACTGGCGAACACCGGCAGATCCGACGACGCGCCCGACGGACGCTCGGCCAGACTGGTCGCCAGTTCCTGCAAGGTGCGCACTGAATTGAGCAGCGCCAGCATCCGAGTTTCGTCATCACCGACACGGGGCGGCAGATCACGGCGGTCGGCAATGGCTTGCGACAGCTCGGCCCGCGCATCCTGCAAACTGGTCAGCCCGTCGGCCAGCGTTTCAACGGCGGTTTCGCGCAGCGACCGCAACGCCGCCAATTCCCGCGCCAGTGCCCCTATGCGCGCAGCTTCCGCCTGCATACCGGCGGCAACATCGGCAATCATCATGCCAGAGCGCGCCGTGGCCAGCGGTCCCTGCGGATGGACCAGCATCACCGGCCCCTCAATCCGCTCGACGGCCATCATCGCCCCCAGGATTCGGCTGACCTCGGCCTGCTGCGCGTCGAGCACGCGGTTGATTGCCGCCTCGCGCAGCGAGGCTTCGCGCAGTCCTTCGCGCAACGCCGACAACCCGGCCTCATGCGCCTGAATCGCCTGCGTCAGCGCCGCGACCTGATCGGGCGCGCGGCCCGCGTCGGCCAGCGAATCGATGGCATTGAGCAGATCAACCGCCGCCGCCTGCGCGTTCTCCGCCGTATCCGCCCCGGCCTGAGCGCTACTCAGACAGGCCAGAACCGCCAGAACCCGCGCAATCCGCATCCCTCAACCCCGCCGGATCAGGCTGTGACCGGTCATCTCGTCGGGCTGTGGCAGCCCCATCATCTCCAACAGCGTCGGCGCAACATCGGCCAGACGGCCCTTGTCCAGCGTCACCGCCTCGGGCCAGTTGACCAGCGCCACGGGCACCAGATTGGTGGTATGCGCGGTGTGCGGCCCACCGGTGGCGTAATCGATCATCGTTTCGCAATTGCCATGGTCGGCGGTCAGCAGCATCGCCCCGCCGACCTTTTCCAGCGCCGCCAGAACGCGGCCCAGATCGCGGTCGACCTCTTCGACTGCCTTGATCCCGGCCTCGACGATGCCAGTGTGCCCGACCATGTCAGGGTTGGCATAGTTGACCACGATCAGGTCATAGCCTTCCTCGATCGCCGCGACGAAATGATCGGTGACTTCAGGCGCCGACATCTCGGGCTGCAAATCATAGGTGGCGACCTTGGGGCTGGAGGGCATGAACCGATCCTCGCCCTCTTCCGGCGTTTCGCGGCCGCCGTTCAGGAAGAAGGTGACATGCGGGTATTTCTCGGTCTCGGCCAGCCGGAACTGGCGCAGACCCTGCTTGGCCACCCACTCGCCCAGCGTGTTGCGGATCACCCGCTTGGGAAAGGCCGTGTGCATGAAGGCGTTGTGGGCATCGGAATACTCGACCATGCCCAACAGCATCGCCCAGTTGACCCGGTTCTTCACCGCGAACCCGTTGAACGCCGGCGCACCGATCGCGGCCAGAATCTCGCGCGCGCGGTCGGCGCGGAAGTTCAGACAGAACAGACCATCGCCGCCCCGCGCGCCCTTGTAGTCGCCGATGACGGTGGGGGTGATGAACTCATCCGTCTCCCCGGCGGCATAGGCCTCGGCCACCGCCTCAGCGGCACCGGCGCAGGGCTTGCCCTGCCCCTCGACCATCGCGTCATAGGCGCGCTCGACCCTCTCCCAGCGCGAGTCGCGGTCCATCGCCCAATAGCGCCCGATCACCGTGGCGATCCTGGCGCCCTCGGGGAGGTCCGACAGCAGATCGTCGATGAAGCCCTGCGCAGACTTGGGCGCAACGTCGCGGCCATCGGTGATCGCATGGATCGCAACCGGAATCCCGGCACCGGCAATTGCCTTCACCGCAGCTTTCAGATGGCTGATGTGCCCATGCACCCCGCCGTCCGAGACCACGGCCATCATATGCGCGGTGCCGCCGCTGTCCTGCAACCGCGCGATGAACTCGCCCAGCGCGGCATTGGCGGCGAAGGAGCCATCCTCGACCGCCAGATCGATCTGCCCCAGATCCATCGCCACCACCCGGCCCGCGCCGATATTGGTGTGCCCGACTTCGGAATTGCCCATCTGACCGGTGGGCAGACCCACATCAGGACCAAAGGTCACCAGAGTGGCGTTTGGGCAGGTCGCCATGACCCTGTCGAAATTGGGGGTATCGGCCAGAGCGACGGCGTTTCCCTTGGGGTTGGGGTTGATGCCCCAGCCGTCCAGAATGCACAGAACGACAGGTTTGGCGCGGGTCATAAGCGGTCTCCGTTGCTTGGCCGACTGTCTAAGCGGGCGGCGGCGCAGGAGCAATGCCCAAGGGACGACGCTACGCGAGATGTCGCGGGGACGTGAGCGTTTCGCCGTCTGGCAGAGCGGGCAAGGGGGGGGCCTTCTGCCCCCCACTTCGGCTAAAGCCGAATTCACCCCCCGAGGATATTTGAAGAGCAAAGAAAACGCAGTTAACCCTTCGTTAACGCCCCTCTTTGCTCGTTAAATATCCCGGCGGCGGGCCGGAACGGCCCGGCGGGGGCAGCGCCCCCGAGCGGCGCGAGGGCCCTCGATGGGCCCGAGCGCCGCCACCCCCTCACACCCGATGATACGGGGAGCCCGCCAGAATTGTCGCTGCACGATAGAGTTGCTCGGCCAGCATTACCCGCGCCAGGGCGTGCGGCCAGACCATCTGCCCGAACGACACCGCCGCATCCGCCCCGGCGCGCAGCGACGGCGCCAGACCGTCCGCGCCGCCGATGAAGAACGCCACATCCTGCGCCCCCGTATCGCGCCAGCGTTCGAGCCGCCCGGCGAACTCGGGCGAGGACATCACCGCGCCGCGCTCGTCCAACATCACGCGCACGGCGCCCTGAGGGCAGGCGCGGTCAAGCAGCGCAGCCTCGGCCTCCATGCCGCCGCCGCGCTTGTCCTCGACCTCATGCTCCGCCGCCGGGCCCAGCCCCAAAGGCCGCCCGGTCCGGTCGAGTCGTTTCAGATAGTCGTCGATCAGAACGCGTTCCGGGCCCGAGCGGATCCGGCCCACCACGCACAGATGCAGCCGCACCGCGCCTTAGTCCTGGCCGGTTGGCACCTGCCACATGCGTTCGAGCTGATAGAAGTCGCGCACTTCGGGGCGGAAGACGTGCACCACGACGTCATTGGCGTCGATCAGCACCCAGTCGCCGGTTTCCTTGCCTTCGGACCGGGGCGTGATGCGGAACTGCTCCTTGAGCCGCTCGATCAGCTTCTCGGCGATGGCGCCAACCTGACGAGACGAGCGACCCGAGGCGATCACCATGTAATCGGACATCGACGAACGACCGCGCAGGTCGATCTTGACGACCTCTTCGGCTTTGTCGTCATCAAGGGATTGCAGGACCAATGCCAGTACATCGTCAGCCGTAAAATCACGGGCCATAGGTTCCGGGGCGGGGGCCGCAGGGGCGGCCGGGTCGATGTAAGACAGAGAACTGTCCTCCTGCAGGTAAATCTGACCCCTAATGTAACGCTTGCCGCAGCGAATCTCAATGGAGCGCGCACGACAGATCGCAGACGACGCGCATCAGTCCGCCGAAGGCGGGTTTGCCACCACGGGCCGGTCACCCAGCACCCTGACTTCGCGCTGCGGGAAGGGGATCGAAATCTCGTTTTCCTTGAACGCATCCCACAGGGCCAGATACACCGCGCCGCGGATATTGGTCAGCCCGGCTGAAGGGTCGCGGATCCAGAACCGCAGCAGATAATCCACCGACGAGTCGCCGAAATCGATGATGTGGCAGACGGGCGCGGGCTGGCTCAGCACCCGCTGTGCCCCCGCCGCAGCAGCGATGGCAATAGCGCGGACCTTGTGGGGATCGTCGCCGTAAGAGGTGCCGAATTTCAGGTCGAGCCGCACAAGGTCATTCGAGTGCGACCAGTTCACCACCTGCCCGGTGATCAGGTCTTCGTTGGGGATCAGGTATTCCTTGCCGTCGCGCGTCACGACCGAAACATACCGCGCGCCCAAGGTGTTGATCCAACCGAAGGTGTCGCCCAGACTGATCACGTCGCCCGGCTTCACCGACTTGTCGAGCAGGATGATTACCCCCGACACAAGGTTCGACACCACCTTTTGCAGACCAAACCCAAGCCCCACACCGATCGCGCCTGACAGCACCGCCAGCCCGGTCAGATCGAAGCCCACGGCCTTCAGGCCGATGAAGAACGCCGCGCCATACAGCGTGATGCGCAACAGCTTGACCAGCAACTCCTGCATCGAGGGCGAGATGTCGGCATTGCCCCGGATACGTTGCGACGAGGTGACCGTCATGAAACGCGCAACGACGATCAACGCCGCCGTCAGTGCCAGCGCCTTGACCACGGTCAGCAGCGACAGCCGGAACTGGCCGAAAGTCACCGCAACCTGATCCAGCGCGTAGGATGTCTCGTCCAGCAGGCCCAGATAGTAAAGCGTCGCCCAGATCGACAGGCTCCAGACGACCACCGTCCGCAAGAGCCTGTTGCGCACCAGTTGCGCGGCGATTCGAATCGCCAGCCAGGCGGTGGCGATCGTCGCCACCAGCACCAGCACATAGCGGCGCGAGGGGAAGGTGTAGAGCGCAGCGAACACCCCGACGGACAGCCACATCAGCGCGACGAACTCGATCAGCGGTAACCGGCGCCGCAGCACGATCAGCCAGCGAAGCTGCCATTTCGGCCGCCCTTCGAGGCCCCGCATCCAGGCCTCGTACCGCGGCACGATCAGGCGGGAGAGGAGCCATGCCAGCACGATCATCGCGACCACGACGCCGATCTGCGCCAGCCGCGAGGGCAGCAGCATCGTCGAGCCAAAGGCAAGCAGTGCCTGCCAGAAGGCGGCGATACTGTCGGCCACGCTGCTCAGCCAGGTCGTGAACTCTCCATCCATGAAAAGAGTTTAGGGCAAGCGCGGCAGAAGTCCACGACGGCGACGGCTGGCCTGCTGCCGGTGCGCTGAAGCGCACCCTACCCGACCGGCAAGCGCAGGCGGCATCCGCGGCCATGATCGCCCGGTCGCCGCCGGGGTAGGGTGCGCTTCAGCGCAGCGCCTTACCACAGGCGACGCACCCGCAATCCTGTTGCCTGAGCGCGCATTCGGGCGTAAGACATGCCCCATGATCCGCTTCTTTGACATGACCGATCACGCGCGCTTGCCGCAGCGTTTCTGCCGGGAAAACCGGTCTGTCCTCGCGCGTCTTCCAGCCTGACCCTTATTGCCCCGCGCGGGGCACTCCGTCACGCCATCCATTCCCAATACGCGAAGTGAGAGAGCCATGACTGCTCCGAAAACGCTCTATGACAAAATCTGGGACGCCCATGTCGCCCAGGAAGCCGAAGACGGCACCTGCCTGCTGTATATCGACCGCCATCTGGTCCACGAAGTGACCAGCCCGCAGGCCTTCGAGGGTCTGCGCTTGGCCGGTCGCAGCGTGCGCGCGCCCGGCAAGACCATCGCCGTTCCCGACCATAACGTGCCCACCACCGAAGACCGCGTGAAGGGCATCGACAACGAGGAATCGCGCATTCAGGTCGACGCGCTCGACAAGAACGCCAAGGATTTCGGCATCCACTACTACCCCGTGTCCGATGTCCGCCAGGGCATCGTGCACATCGTCGGGCCCGAACAGGGTTGGACCCTGCCCGGCATGACCGTCGTTTGCGGTGACAGCCACACCGCGACGCATGGTGCTTTCGGCTCGCTGGCGCACGGGATCGGCACCTCCGAGGTCGAGCATGTTCTGGCCACCCAGACGCTGATCCAGCGCAAGGGCAAGAACATGAAGGTCGAGATCACCGGCAAGCTGATGCCGGGCGTCACCGCCAAGGACATCACGCTGGCGGTGATCGGCAAGACCGGCACGGCGGGCGGCACCGGCTATGTCATCGAATACTGCGGCGAGGCGATCCGCGCGCTGTCGATGGAAGGCCGCATGACCGTCTGCAACATGGCGATCGAAGGCGGCGCACGCGCGGGCCTGATCGCGCCGGACGAAACCACCTTCGCTTATGTCATGGGCCGCCCGCATGCGCCCAAAGGCGCGGCGTGGGAGGCAGCGCTGGCCTATTGGAAGACGCTCTACACCGACGAAGGCGCGCATTTCGACAAGGTCGTCACCCTGCGCGGTGAAGACATCCAGCCCGTCGTCACCTGGGGCACCTCGCCCGAGGACGTGCTGCCGATCAACGCAACCGTGCCCTCGCCCGACGATTTCACCGGCGGCAAGGTCGAGGCCGTCAAGCGCGCGCTCGACTACATGGGCCTGACGCCGGGCCAGAAGCTGACCGACGTCAAGATCGACACCGTCTTCATCGGCTCGTGCACCAATGGCCGGATCGAGGATCTGCGTGCGGCGGCGGCTGTGCTCAAAGGCAAGAAGATCGCCGACGGCGTGCGCGCCATGGTCGTGCCGGGCTCGGGTCTGGTGCGGGCGCAAGCGGAAGAAGAGGGTCTGGCGCAGATCTTCATCGACGCGGGCTTTGAGTGGCGCATGGCGGGCTGCTCGATGTGTCTGGCGATGAACCCCGATCAGCTGGCCCCCGGCGAGCGGTGCGCCTCTACCTCGAACCGCAACTTCGAGGGGCGTCAGGGCTACAAGGGCCGCACCCATCTCCTCAGCCCCGGCATGGCCGCGGCGGCAGCTGTGACCGGCCATCTGACCGATGTGCGCGATTTCGCGTAACCGCAGCTGAAAGGGCAAACCGATGCGCAGCAGTACCGTTCTGATCGTTCTGGGTGTGATCCTTGGGGTCGGTGGCCTTCTGGCCATCGCCAACCCCTTCGCGGCCTCGCTGGCCGTGACCACGCTTGTGGGGATGCTCCTTATCCTCAGCGGCGCGCTACAGCTGTGGGTCGGTTTCACCGACAAAGGCGCGGCGCACCGGATCTGGACGGCGGTGATCGGGCTGGTTGGCCTGATCGCCGGGGTCTCGCTGATCGCGAACCCGCTGGCCGGGGTCATCTCGCTGACGCTGCTGGTCGGGATCGTGTTCCTGATCACCGGCGGCGCGCGTCTTGGCATGGCCTGGCGCCTGCGCGAGACGCGGCTGTTCTGGTTCCTGCTGCTCTCGGGCGCGGCGTCGCTGCTGATCGGCTTCATGGTCGTCGGCAACATCGCCGCGGCTGCCACCACGCTTCTTGGCCTGCTTCTGGGCATTCAGCTTCTCGCCGACGGCATTGGCCTGCTCGCGCTGGGACTGACCGCCCGCAAGCGCTGACCCTTCTATCCGCGCGGGTGCGCCCGCCACACGGAGACCGACATGGACAAGTTCACCACACTCACCGGGATCGCGGCCCCCATGCCGCTGGTCAATATCGACACCGATATGATCATCCCCAAACTGTTCCTCAAAACCATCAAGCGTTCGGGTCTGGGCAAGAACCTGTTCGACGAGATGCGCTTTGACCGCGACGGCAACGAAAACCCCGATTTCGTTCTGAACCAGCCCGCCTACCGCAACGCCGAAATCATCGTTGCCGGTGACAATTTCGGCTGCGGCTCGTCGCGCGAACACGCTCCTTGGGCGCTGCTCGATTTCGGCATCCGCTGCGTGATCTCGACCAGCTTTGCCGACATCTTCTTCAACAACTGCTTCAAGAACGGCATCCTGCCGGTGGTGCTGCCGGCCGAAGCCGTCAACTACCTGATGGATGATGCCACAAATGGGGCGAACGCCCGGATCACCGTTGACCTTGAGTCGCAGGTCGTCACCGCATCGGACGGAAAAACCTTCCCGTTCGAGGTCGACGCGTTCAAGAAACACTGCCTGATGAACGGTCTGGACGACATTGGCCTCAGTTTGGAAAAAGTGTCTGCAATTGATGCCTATGAAGAACGGGCAAAATTGCAGTATCCTTGGGTCTGATTTCAAACAATTTCAATACCTTAAGGCGCTCCCTCGGGGGCGCCTCATTTTTACCTTATGTTTGATGCAAAGCTGCGACATTTCCGCCTCGAAATCATCGCGATCGTCACCCACTCTTTGAAGGTCTCTTGCGGGAGTACGTGAAAGTGGGCAGAATTGTGGCAAAATTGAGGCAAGCCGCCACATTCCGACGGCGGCACAAACAACCCACCGGCTCTCACCGGCCGGCAAGGGGGTCGAGCATGGGTGACGAAAAATCGAAGTCGAACGTTCCGGGCGCCGCCGCACGCGCCCTTTTGGTCGTTCTGCTGGCCATTTTCCCTGCGCTCGTCGTGCCCTCTACCGCCCCTGATACCGCGCAAAGCATGCTGCTGCTGGCCGTCTTTGCCGGTGGCATCGTGTTTGCAGAATACGCCACCGAATATCCCGGCCTGATCGAATTCCGCTATGCCGCGCCCTTCAACCGCACCCGCTTTGCCCTGATCGCGGTGCTCGCCGTGCTGTTGTCGCTGATGCAGCGCAACGGGGTAGAGCCGGGGCTGCTCGGCGGGCTGACCATATCGGCGGCCAATCTTTGCGGCCAGTTGCTCGACTTCGGCATCAGCCCGGTCCGCCTGCTGATCGCCGCGCTGCCTGATTCGACACCGCCCGTCCATCTGGACATGGTGCGCGACGGCGCGGCCCTGGCGCTGGTGCTGGCGATCACCACGGTTCTGGGCTTTGTCACCGCGATCCGCCTGAACGCCTGGCCGATGGGCACGGGCCCGTTCAACGTCTGGATCAACCTGCCCACCTTTGACCCCACCGCGGGCAATGACGTGGTCCTGCGCCTGCAACGCCATGCTCGCATTAACATTGCGTTAGGGGTTGTGCTGCCATTCTTGCTGCCAGCCGGGGTGATCGCGTCCGAGCTGTTGATCAACCCGGTCACCCTGCTGTCGCCAATGGGCTTCGTGTGGGGGATCGTGCTGTGGGCCTATATCCCGGCCAGTCTGGTCATGCGCGGTGTCGCCATGGCCCGGGTCGCCAAGATGATCCGCGCCAGCCGCCGCCGCTTCGCCGATTCCGAAGGGAACGCCTTCGCCGCGGCCTGATTGCGGGGCTGTTCGCAGCCCTGCTCACCAGCCCCCTGCTTGCGCAACCGATCCGGCTTGCGGTGTACCACACCGGCCTCAGCCGCGATGGCCCCGGTCTGTTGCTGCGAGACATCCGCCGGACAGAGCCTGATATCCTCACCGCCCGCGACGCGCTGGTCGCCCTGTACCCGGACGCCGTGCTGCTTCTCGATTTCGAACATGACCGCGACCTGCTGGCAGTGTCCGCCTTCGCCGCGCTCCTGAACGACGCAGGCCTGCCCCTCCCCCACCACTACGCGCCCCGTCCCAACAGCGGCCTTGCTACCGACCTTGATCTCGATGGCGACGGGCGCAGGGGCGAGGCCGACGATGCCCAGGGCTGGGGTCGCTTCTCGGGCGCAGGCGGCATGGCCCTGCTCTCACGCCATCCGATCCTGACCGCCACAGATCACAGCGCCTTTCTCTGGCGCGACCTTCCCGCCAGCCGCTTCCCGCATGTCGATGGCCAGCCCTTCCCCTCTGCTCAGGCCTTCGCCCTCCAGCGCCTCGCCTCGACCGGCTTCTGGGACGTCACGCTCGCCACGCCCCAGGGCCCGCTCACCCTGCTCACCTGGCACGCCGGGCCGCCCGTCTTTGGCGGCCCCCACCAGCGCAACCACTGGCGCAACGCGGATGAGACCGCCTTCTGGCGTTGGCGGCTCGATGGCGGCCTGAGCCCGGTCCCCGAACCGTTCGTCCTGCTCGGCGACGCCAACCTCGACCCCGCCGCTGGTGCCGGAGAGCGCGGCGAGATCGCCGCCCTCCTCGCCCATCCCCGGCTGCAAGACCCGCTCAGCGGCCAGCCTACTGCCCTCTGGCCGGACGGCCCCGGCGCGCTGCGCGTCGATTATCTGCTGCCCTCGGCAGTGCTGCGCCTGCGCGACAGCGGCCTTGTCTGGCCCATGCCAGACGCGACCCACGCCATCGTCTGGGTCGATCTGGACCTGCCAGCCCCTTGATTCGCGCCAAAAGCGGGGTATTTTCGCAGCTGAGAGCCACGCGACCGCATCGACGGCCGGCCAGCCAATCCTTCCCCCGATCAAAGGCCCTGCCATGAGCAATACCGTCACCACCAGCACCGCCGTGCTCACCACCCCCAACGCCAGCCGCTACCTGCAACAGCTGTGCAAACACTTCGCCCACAAGATCCCCGCCAGCTTCGACACCGAAAAGGGCAGGATCGACTTCCCCTTCGGCACCTGCCACCTCACCGCCGCAGGCGAAACGCTGACCCTGACCGCCGAAACCGCCGAGCCCGAGACCCTCGAACGTCTGGAAGGCGTCATCGCCAGCCACCTCGAACGCTTCGCCTTCCGCGAAGAGCTCGCCATCAGCTGGACCCGCTGACCGCATTTTCTGTCCTCAACTATCCACGGGGGGTTTCTTAAGGGGGGCGCGTGCGTCCCCCTTAAGCGGGGGGTGCGGGGGGCTGGCCCCCCGCCTTACCCGATCAGCCGCCCCGCAATCAGGTCGCCAATCGGCAGCGCCGAGGTCGCGGCAGGGGACGGCGCGTTGCAGACATGCAACATCCGCGCCGTGTCCAGAAACAGAAAGTCCTGCACCAGTTCACCCTTGGCCCCCACCGCCTGCGCGCGGATGCCCGGTGCCATCGGCAGCAGGTCGTCCAGCGTCAGCGACGGGCAATAGCGGCGGCATTCGTCCAGATACCGGCGCTTGAACAGCGAGTTGCCGATCTCGGTCAGGCCGGGGCGAAGGTTCTGCGCGATCACCCGCCAGAAGCCGGGAAAGCCCAGCATCTCGGCCGTATCGCGCAAGGACAGCGAGAATTTCGGATACCCCTCGCGCGCAAAGCCCAGCATCGCATTCGGCCCTAGCGTCATCGCGCCGTCGATCAGCGGCGTCAGATGCACACCCAGAAACGGCAGTCCGGGTTCCGGCACCGGATAGATCATAGCCTTCGCAACCTCCGACCGCTCGGCCCTGAGCCGCCAGTATTCACCCCGAAACGGCACGATCCGGTGGCGGATCGCCAACCCCGCCATCTTCGCTACTCGATCCGATTGCAGCCCCGCGCAGGCCACCAGCCGCCGCGCCTGCACCGTCTCGCCTGCCAGCGCCACCTCGACCCACGCGCCCTGCTCGACAATCCCCACCGGCGCCGCACTATAGCGGATCTCAGCTCCCTGCGCGGTGATCTCGTCCGCCAGCGCCGCCAGCACGCGCTTGTAGTCGACGATGGCCGCCTCGGGCACCCAGATCGCCTTGCGCCCGGCTATCGCCGGTTCGCGCTCGGCAATCTGCGGCCCTGCGACCAGTTCAGCCCTGATCCCGTTCTCCCCCGCGCGCGCGAACAGCGCGTCCAGCCGGGGCACCTCGTCCTGGCGCGTGGCGACGATCAGCTTGCCGCGTTCGTCATAGGGAATGGCGTGCTGCTGGCAGAACTCCTTGGTCTGCGCCGCGCCCTCGCGGCAGAGCCTCGCCTTCAAACTGCCCGGTTGGTAATAGATCCCCGAATGGATCACGCCCGAGTTATGCCCGGTCTGGTGCCGCCCCAGCGCCACCTCTTTCTCCAGCACGATCAGGCTGGCCCCCGGCTGCCGCGCCAGCAGCGCCCGCGCCGTTGCCAGCCCGACAATCCCGCCGCCGATCACACAGAAATCCCAGATCATCCCGCCCCCTTGCTGCGCGGCTCAGCGCCGCCAGCGGCTGCCCAGCGCCTTGGCCACGGCGCTCACGCCGCGCCCGGCGCGGGCGATGTTGCCACGCAACCCCTCGCTGCGCGAGGCCTCAAGCCGCAGCCGGTTGCGCCGGGTCATGCGGGCCTCGGGCAGCACAGCGTCGATGGCGGTGTTGAGCGCGTCGATGTTCCACTCGGGCGCTTCGGCGCGGATCGGGATCACCGCGACCCCACCCATGTCGCGGGCGATCGAGTCGGTGGCCGCGCGCAGGCGGGTCTTGTCCTCAGCCGTGAGCGTGTTCTCGGGCCGGGGCCAGCCCGGCAGCAACAGGTCCGAGGCGTTGGCGACATGCACCACCGGCGGGTGCCGCCGCGCCGGATCGCGCGCCATCGCGGCCTGAAACGCGGCCATCAGCCCCACATCCGCCGCACGCCCCGGCCTGTTCGCCCGGTGCACCCACAGCACCAGATCGGCCGTCACCATCTGCGCCGCAATCGCCCGCGACACCTTGTCGGTGCCATCCAGCCCCGGCGTGTCGATCACCCGCACGCCGCTGTCCAGCGCGTGCCCGGCGGCGGTGTCGGTGGTGGGGGCGGCGTCGGTTTCGGTCGCGTCCTCGCCCAGCAGCGCGTTGACCAGCGTCGATTTCCCGGCGGAAATCTGGCCGACCACGACGATCTGCACCGCCCCCTCGGGCGCGGCATCGGGCACAATCACCCGCGCGCCGTGGCGGCTGAGATCGGCCTCGCTCACCTTGAGCCGCCCCGAGAACAGATCCACCGCCGCCTGCGCCGCCTCTTCCAGCAGGATCGCCTGCGCATCGCGGCGGAATTTCTCGGTCAGGCGGTCCTGCAACCCGGTGGCCAGAACCCGCTCGGCCTCGCGCAGCAACCCGACGGCGGGATTGAGCAACAGCCGCACCCCCCGCCACGCCAGAAACCCGGTCTCCCACGCCGTCAGCGCCGCGTCCTGTTTGCGCCACAGCCAGTGCATCGTGCGCACCGAGAGCCGGTCGGAATAGGGGATACTGTCCAGCAGGAACGCCCGATACCGCAGCGCCACCTGATCAATCAGCAGCAGCGCCTCGGGCAGCGTGAAATCCAGCGCGCTGCGCTGACCGTTGGACATGTCGGTGGCAACTTCTTCCACCACCGTCAGCGCCTCGGTCGGCAGAGTGGCCCACGGGATCGGCTCTTTCAGGCGGGTGTCGATGCGGGCGCGGGCACGCTCGAACGCGGCCTTTTCGGCGGGGGACCATTCTGGATCGGCCTTTGGCCCTTCCAGCTCTCGCGGCTCGCGTTCCCCGGCGACGCGGGTACGCCAGCGGGCCAGCCCGACCGCCACCCGGAAGACCGCGTAGAACCCGGCGGTGCCCAGCGCGAACCACATCAGATAGCCGTGCTCGTTCAGCCACAAAAAGCCCAGCAGCATGGAAATCGTCAACGGCAGCGCCAAAATCGCCGCCAGACCCAGCCGGTCCCAGCGCAACAACGTGTGGCGCAGGCGGTCAGTCAGCCGCATGTTTCGCGCCTTTCAGCGCCTGATCATAGAGGCTGCGCAAGGTCGCGCTGTCCGGTGCCGCCCCCCGCGACAGCCCGTGGAGCCACGCCGAAGCCGCGCGGCCCAGCGCATAGGTCGTGGCAAAACTGGTGCCTGCCGCCGCAGCAGCGCCCAGCGTCTGGCCAAAACCCGGGATCAGCTTGGCCCCCTGCCGCAGCGCCATGCCCGTGGCCATGCGCACCAGCGCGCCGGTGCCAAGGGCCGAGGCCAACAGACCCATCCGCGCCGGTGTCAACTCGACGTCATATTTCCGCGCCAGAGCATGCAGCATCGCGCCCTGCGCTGCGGGCACGGTGGCAAGGCCAGTCAGCGGCACCACGTCCGACGCCCCCGCCATCGCCGCATAGCGCAGCACCAGTGGGCGGTTCTTCGCAAAGGCGCGCGCCTCCTCGGCCCGGCGCAGGATAGACGCGGCGCGGGGCATGAAGCTGTCGAGCGCATCAAGCAGCGCCTCGATACCCACCACCAGACCGTCAGCGGGCAGCGCCATGGTCACGCTGGGAAACTCGCGCCCGATCATCGAGGTGACATGCGCACGGGCGCGCACCTGCGCCCCCGTCTCCGTCACCAGATCGGCCCCGGTAAAGACCAGCAGCACCGGCAGACTGGTATCGCGCAGCACCGCTACCACCGGCGCCTGCACGGGATCATCCAGCCGGATCACCGCCAGTATAGCCTGCGCCGTCTTGCCCGCCTGCTCCAGATCCGGCGTGGCGTCATAGCCCGTCTCGCCCAGACCTCGCGTGTCCAGAAAGCGCACGGCGGCGGCTTGCGGCGGGAAGTCATGGACCGCCGCGCCGCGCGTGCCCGGCTCGAACCCGTTGCCGACCTCACCCGCCCCCGTCAGGGCGCGCACCAGCGAGGTCTTGCCTGCGCCGGTCTTGCCCAGAAGCCAGATCACCGGCACGGCCGGCTCAAGGTTGCGCTGCGTCTCGGTCACGGGTTGCCCTCTTGCGATACATCCTCTTCAGGTAGGATCCCCCGGCCCCGGATGCAATCACCTCAGCGGTTCAGCACCAGATCAACCAGTTCGCTGCGGTCGGGATGCAGGTCATCATCGGCGACCATCAGCAAGCGGGTACGACCGTTCCAGTCGCGGAAGACACTCAAGCCTTCAAGATTGCCGAACTGGCCGTACTCCGAGCGCATCACCACCTGCGGCTCGCTGATCGCGCGGCCCCGGATGGCAAAGCGGCGAACCTGACTGCGAAAGCCCCGCGCGCCGTATTCGCGCTCAAGGACATAAATCTGGCCATCAGGGCCGAAGTCAGCGCCGACCGGCAGGAACGCGCCATCCTCGGGCAGACGGAACGAGCCATCCCAGAGACCGGCGCGCAGCCGGTAGGACGGAAAGCCATAGGTCGCGCGCGCCGGACGCTCGGGGATCGCATAGATCGCCCCGTCACCGGCAATCGCCAGCGCTTCCAGCCCACGCCCGGCCCGCAGGCGCGAAAAGTCGCGGTGTGCGCCCAGATCCTCGCCCGGACCGCCAAGGCGGCGATAGCGCAACACCCGGTTGTGCTGTTCGAAAGACACATAAATCGAGCCATCCGGCCCGATGGTGATCCCTTCCGAATCGTGCAGCGAGCCGGTCAGCGGGCGGTTCTGATCGTCGTTCAGAACGGCGACCTGACGCAGCTGAAACCCGGTGATCTGCTGGCCATAGCCGCGTTGCAACCGGCCCGTGGCGATAAAGCCGTGGTCGGACAGCAGGTAGATATCCACGCCGTCACGCGTCGCGATCCCCGAAAAGTCGTTGATGCCCCCCGACATCAACGGCAGGGAGTAGCGCGCAACGACCTGAACAGGCGGGATATTCGTCGCCGGGTGTTGAACGACCCCGGCGAAATAGGTGGCGGGTTGGGCACTTGCGGCAGCGGGCAGCAACGCGGCAAGGGCCAGGAGAGTAGCGATTAATGATTTGGCAGCATTCATCGTTGTACAACTTCCGAACATTGGCGTGGGAGGTCGGCCATAATAAACTCGCGCGGGTGGCGACGCCGGGGCGGTGCCGGTTCCGTTGGTTGCGCGGGACGACCCGTGGTGCGCGGTGGGTTCAGGTAGTCGGTCACCCACCATCTCAGGCTGTCATCGCAGCCATTGCCGCCGTTTGAGAGCTCGGCCACGGTCGGGCTTTGCGTCTCGCAGTGCGGAGATCCGGCTGGGCAGCGCAGCCGGACATGGAAATGATAATTATGCCCCGCAATGGGGCGAATACGTTGCAGCCACGCCGTATCCTCGGGCGTGGCGGTGCGGCACATCTCGATCTTGACCGCCGCCGCGACAAACACGCGATCCACGCGCAGATCGCTGGCCGCAGCGCGCAACAGGGCGGCGTGGCGCGGGGTCCAGTGGCTGGTCAGCCCGCGCTGATCCTCGGTCCGAACCGACACCGAGCTGATGTTCTCGCGCTCGCTCCGGCTCAGCGTCAGGCTTTCGGGCGGCAGCATCCAGATATCAGCGTCCAGCCCCATCTGGTGGCTGGCATGGCCCGAGGTCATCGGCCCGCCACGCGGCTGGCTGATGTCGCCGACATAAAGCCCCCGCCAGCCGATCTGCACCGCCTGACGGCTCAGCCCCTCAATGAAATCAATCATCTGGGGGTGGCCCCAGTTGCGATTGCGCGACAGGCGCATCGCCTGCCAGGTCGGTCCAGTTTCCGGCAGTTGCACCAGCCCGTCGGCACAGCCACGCGCGTATGAGCCATAGGTCTGGGCAGGTTCGCTGGTCCCGCGCGACGCGGCGCCGAACAGCTGGTTGGCCAGCGACTGGCTGAGGGCCGAATCGACAACCGTCGTGCTCGCGCAGGCCGCCAGAACCAAGCCACCCAGAACCAGACCCAGTTTCTTCATGCCAACACCCTCTTCGAGCCTTCAGGATTAACAAACATCAGCAAAATCAGCCCGATACAGAACAGCGCCGCCACCGGCAGAATGCCGTATTGCTGGCTGCCCGTGATGTCGGTGACGATGCCGATCGACAGCGGTGCCAGAAAGGCGGTGGCCTTGCCCGAGAGTGCATACAGGCCAAAACCCTCGGTCATCTTTTCTTCATCTCCTTGGCGCACCATCATCGTGCGGCTGGCCGATTGCAGCGAGCCACCACCAGCGCCAATGATCGCGCCCAGGATGTAAAAGGAGATATCCGGCAGGTTCGACTCAGGCCCGACAGCGATGCCAAAGACCGAGGTGCGCGAGACAAACACAATCGCCAACGCGACCACCGCCAATACAATCACGTTGAACATGATCACCGGTTTCGGACCCCAGCGGCTGTCCGCCTTGCCGCCGAGCCACGCGAACAGCGCGCCGGTCGTCGCGGCCAGTATGCCGAAGATGCCGACGCTCACCACGCTCCAGCCGAGCACACCGGCGGCATAGATGCCGCCAAAGGTGTAAACGCCGTTGAGCGCGTCACGGTAAAGCATCGAGGATCCCAAAAAGGCAAACAGGCTGCGGTTCTTGGGCAAACTCGCCAACGTCGTCTTAAGTTCCGGCCAAGCGCCAGAAATCGCCGCGCCAATGCTGACCGCGCCGGGTTTCTTGGGCTCACGCACCCACAGAAAGAACGGGATCATGAACACGATATACCAGATCGCCGTCAGCGGCCCGACCGAGCGCGTGCCTTCGCGCGCTGCGGCATCCAGACCGAAGATCGGATCAATGCCGATCAGCGTCTTGCCGGTGTCCCCCTCGGCCAGCAGTGTCAGCATCAGGATCAGGCTGATCAGCCCGCCGACATAGCCCCACGCCCAGCCCGAGCCTGACACCTTGCCCAATTCCTCACGCGGAGCGAGGTCGGGCAGCATGGCGTTGGTGAAGATCGTGGCGAACTCCATGCCCACCAGACCAATGCAGAAGAACAGCATCACCTGCCAGATGTTGAAGCTGTCGGGCGCGGAAAACCACACGCCCCAGGCCCCGATCACATAGAGGATGGAGAAGAACCAGATAAACCCCATCCGGCGCCCGCTCTTGTCCGCGATCGCCCCCAGCAGGGGTGCCAGCAGGGCCAGCAGGATCCCGGCAAAGCCGATTCCATAGCCCCAGATGGTCTGCGCGCGAGAGCCGTCACCGACGACCCCGACCACATATGGACCGAAGATGAAGGTGATCAGCAAAGTGTTGTAGGGTTGGCTGGCCCAATCGAACCACCACCAGCCCCAGATTCGTTTCTGGGCCGCAGACTGCGCCATAAATTCATGCCCCCCCGAGCTATGGGCCGATCAAGAACCCAAGCCGGGGATTCGGGCAAGTCACGAATCTATAACGATTTTCACCTGTGGCCGATTCAGCCCAGACTCTCTGGCCGACTCAGCGCTTCTTCAGCGCGTCCAGCAGCGCGGCCCCAAACGCTCCGGTTGAGTCGTCGCGCTTGGGCGGGCTGGCGCTGCCGCCGTGGACCGGCTTGCCGCGCTGATTGCCACGCTGGTCGCGCGCCGGACGGTCCTCGGCCCCCGCGTTGTCCTTGCGCATGGTCAGCCCGATTCGCTTGCGCGCCACGTCCACCTCGACTACGCGCACGCTGACGACATCGCCCGCCTTGACCACCTCATGCGGGTCTTTCACGAAGCGGTCGGCCAGCTGGCTGACATGCACCAGACCGTCCTGATGCACGCCGACATCGACAAACGCGCCAAAGGCCGCGACGTTGGTCACCGTGCCCTCCAGCCGCATCCCCGGCTTCAGATCGCGGATCTCGTTGACACCTTCGGCGAAGGTCGCGGTCTTGAACTCAGGGCGCGGGTCACGGCCGGGCTTTTCCAGCTCGGACAGGATATCCTTGACCGTCGGCAGACCGAATTTCTCATCGGTAAAATCGCGCGGCTCCAACCGACGCAGCGGCGCGGGGTCTTTCATCAGCGTGGCCACATCCTTGCCCACCGATTTGACGATTCTGCGCGCCAGATCATAGGCTTCCGGGTGCACGGACGAGGCATCAAGCGGCTCTGCACCGCCCTGAATGCGCAGGAACCCCGCCGCCTGCTCGAACGCCTTCGGCCCCAGCCGCGCCACCTTGAGCAGATCGCGCCGCTTGGCAAACGGTCCGTTCGCATCGCGGTGCGCCACCACGGCCTCAGCCAGCCCCGGCCCCAGTCCCGACACCCGCGCCAGCAGCGGTGCCGAGGCCGTGTTCAGCTCGACCCCCACCGCGTTCACCGCATCCTCGACCACGCCATCCAGCGCCTTGCCCAGCGCCGACTGGTTCACGTCGTGCTGATACTGCCCGACGCCGATCGCCTTGGGCTCGATCTTGACCAGCTCGGCCAGCGGATCCTGCAAACGGCGGGCAATCGACACGGCCCCGCGGATTGACACGTCCAGATCGGGAAATTCCTTGGCCGCCAGCTCGCTGGCCGAATAGACCGAGGCCCCCGCCTCAGACACCACCACCTTGACCGGGCGCGGGCTGGGCAGTTTCGACAACAACTCAGCCGCCAGCGCATCGGTTTCCCGGCTCGCGGTGCCATTGCCGATGGCGATCAGCCCGACAGTATGCTTGCGGATCAGCGCGCCCAGCACGGCCAGTGTGCCCTGCACATCCATGCGCGGCTGGAACGGATAGACCGTGGCGTGGTCCAGCACCTTGCCGGTCGCATCGACCACGGCCACCTTGACCCCGGTGCGGATGCCCGGGTCCAGCCCCATCGTCGCCTTGGCCCCGGCGGGAGCGGCCAGCAGCAAGTCCTTGAGGTTGCGCGCAAAGACGCGGATCGCCTCGGCCTCAGATTTCTCGCGCAGGTCGGTCATCAGGTCGATGGTCAGCGACAATTTCAGCTTGATGCGCCAGACCCAGCCGGCCAGCTTGTCCAGCCATTGATCGCCCTTGCCTGCCCGGCCCACGTTAAGCGCGGTCTTCACCATCTGCTCGGCCCGCGACTCGCCGGGCGTGGCTTCCGGCTCGACCTTCAGATCCAGCGCCAGGAAGCCCTCATTCCGCCCCCGGAACATCGCCAGAGCACGGTGGCTGGGCACGCCCGAGAGCAGCTCGGAATGCGCGAAATAATCCGAGAATTTCGCGCCCTCACTCTCCTTGCCCGGCAAAACCTCGGACGAAAGGAAAGCCGCCTGCGCCATATAAGCGCGCAGCTGCGCTTTCAGCGCCGCGTCCTCGACCAGCCCCTCGGCAATGATCTCGCGCGCGCCTTCCAGCGCGGCTTTGGTGTCGGCCACGGCCTCGGACAGATAGCCCGCCGCCAGACCCTCAGGGTCCGCCGCCCGGTCGGCCAGAATCGCCTCGGCCAGCGGCTCCAGCCCGTTCTCGCGCGCGATCATCGCCTTGGTGCGGCGCTTGGGCTTGAACGGCAGGTAGAGGTCTTCGAGCACCGATTTCGTCTCGGCCCCGGTGATGGCCTTGGCCAGCGCGTCGGTCATCTTGCCCTGCGTGCTGATCGATTCGAAGATAACCGCCCGCCGCGCCTCCATCTCGCGCAGATAGGACAGACGTTCCGCCAGAGTGCGCAGCTGCGTGTCGTCCAGCCCGCCAGTGGCCTCCTTGCGATAGCGCGCCACGAAAGGCACCGTCGCACCCTCATCCAGCAGCGCCACAGCGGCCGAGACCTGCTCGGGGCGGGCGCCAATCTCAGTGGCGATCTGACGGGGAATGCGAAAGTCAGCGGGAAGGGTCACGGGAGGGGCCTTTCAACGGGGAACAGGCGGCGAACTTAGCCGCGCGGGGGCGCAACCGAAACCCCTCTCGCGCGGGGACTGGCGGCCTGCCGCCCGGCTGGGCTATGAACTTTGCATGATCACCCGCACGCATACCAAGGGCGACGCGCCCTCGACCGCCGTCTACTCGCCCTGCCAGAAATTTCGCTACACGCTGACCCGGACGTGGGAGTCGCAAGGGCGGCGTGTGCTCTTTGTCATGCTCAACCCCTCGACCGCGACCGAGGTGCAGAACGACCCTACCGTCGAGCGCTGCGAACGCCGCGCGCGGGCGCTCGGGTTCGGCGCGTTCCGGGTGTGCAACATCTTCGCCTACCGCGCAACGGACCCGAAAGTGATGCGCGCGCAGGACGATCCCATCGGCCCGGGCAATGACGCTGCCATCGCTGAAAGCGCCGCTTGGGCGGATACGGTCGTCTGCGCCTGGGGCACCCACGGCGCCCATCTGGCGCGCGGCGCTCAGGTGGAGGCGCTGCTGCGGGGGACCGGCAAGCCGCTCTGGCACCTGGGCCTCAGCCTTGCGGGGCATCCCAAGCATCCGCTCTACATCAGCTATTCTCACCAGCCGGAACCCTGGTGACACGCCGGGCGACCGGGGGGCTGCTCGCCCCCCGGACCCCCTCGCCAAAGGGGGAGCACGCTCCCCCTTTGGAAACCCCCGTGGATATTTGACGCATAAAGTTGGGCCTTAACGATCCGTTAACCCTGCAACTTTATGCCCTAAATATCCTGGGGGGTGAATTGGCCGTCAGGCCAAGAGGGGGGCGACGCCCCCCTTGCCCGGTCGCCCACAGGGCGAAAAACTTCAGAATTCAACGCCCGCCTGCGCCTTGATCCCGGCGCGGAAGGGATGTTTGACCACCGCCATCTCCGTCACCAGATCGGCGATCTCGGTCAGCTCGGGTTTCGCGTTGCGCCCGGTCAGCACGACATGGGTCATGAACGGCTTTTCGTCGCGCAGGAACGCCACCACCTCGGCCAGATCCAGATACTCATACCGCAGCGCGATGTTGATCTCGTCCAGCAGCACCATCTGCACCGACGGGTCGCGGATCAGCTCTTTCGCCTTTTCCCACCCGCGCTGAGCGGCTGCGATGTCGCGGGCCTTATCCTGGGTTTCCCAGGTGAAGCCCTCACCCATCGCATAAAACTGGCACAAATCGCCGAAATGTTCGGTCAGCAGCCGCCGCTCGCCGGTATCCCACGCGCCCTTGATGAACTGCACCACCGCGCAAGGCATCCCATGCGCGATAGAGCGCAGGATCATGCCGAACCCTGACGAAGATTTCCCCTTGCCCGGGCCCGTATGCACGATGATCAAGCCTTTCTCGCCCTGCCGGTCCTCGCTCATCCGGTCGCGCGCCGCCTTGATCTTTTGCATCTTCGCCTTGTGCTTATCGGCCTCGCCGTCGCCCTCGCTGTTCATCCGGTCGCTTCCTTGCTTGACTCGATTGTCCCCGCAGCGCATGTCCAGCGGGCTGGTGCCTGTCATCTGACAGGTGAAAAGGGAATGCGTCCGGGGGGTCAACCCCAAAGCGCAGCCGCCCCCGCGACCGTGACCGAAGAGGTTGCCCAATGCCACTGGCCTTTGCGCCGGGAAGGCGGGCCGCCACCGGGGGGCAACCCCTGAGCTTCGCAAGCCGGGAGACCTGCCAGCCCTGACGATACCAGCCGGACGGGGTGTTCTGGCGACGGGTTCGGCATGTCAGCCTCCCCGCTTACCCCGCAAAGGAGCATGATGGCCCAGACGGTCGAACTTTTGGTCTGCGTGACCTGCAAACGCGAGGGGATGGACCCCGAGGCCACGCGCCCCGGCCAGCTGCTGGCCGATGCCCTGGCGGGTCAGTTGCCCGAGGGCATCACCCTGCGCCAGACCGAGTGTCTGTCCAACTGCACCCGTGGCTGCACCGTCGCCCTGCGCGCGCCTGGCCGGTGGACCTATATCTACGGCAATCTCGCGCCCGAACAGGCCGCCACCGTCGCCGAAGGTGCCGCCAAGTACCACGCCAGCGCTGACGGGTTGGTGCCCTGGCGCGAGCGCCCCGAGCATTTCCGCAAGAACTGCATTGCCCGAATCCCCCCTCTGGAGGCCTGAATGTCCACGCTGAACAAAACCCCCGTCACCGTCATCACCGGCTTTCTCGGGTCAGGCAAAACCACGCTGATTTCGCATCTGATCCGCAACGCGGGCGGTCTGCGTCTGGCCGTCGTGGTCAATGAATTCGGCACTTTGGGCGTCGATGGCGAGATCCTGAAATCCTGCGCGATCCCCGATTGCCCGGCGGAAAACATCGTCGAGCTGTCGAATGGCTGCATCTGCTGCACCGTCGCCGATGACTTCGTGCCCACGGTCGAGGCCCTGCTGGCCATGACCCCGCCGCCCGATCACATCCTGATCGAGACCTCAGGTCTGGCCTTGCCCAAGCCTCTGCTGAAAGCCTTCGACTGGCCTGCGATCCGTTCGCGCATCACGGTGGACGGCGTGATCGCGCTGGCCGATGCCGAGGCTGTTGCCGCCGGCCGCTTCGCCCCCGATCTGGCCGCCGTTGAGGCCCAGCGCGCCGCCGATGACAGCATCGACCATGAGACCCCGCTCAGCGAGGTGTTCGAGGATCAGATCTCCTGCGCCGATGTGATCCTGCTAACCAAAGCCGATCTGGCCGGTCCCGAAGGCGTCGCCAAGGCCCGCGCCGTGATTGCCGCCGAGGCCCCGCGCCCGCTGCCGGTGGTCGAGGTGACCGAAGGCATCGTCGATGCTCGGGTCATTCTGGGCCTCAATGCCGCCGCCGAGGATGATCTGGCCGCCCGCCCCTCGCACCACGACGGCCATGACGACCACGAGCATGACGATTTCGACACCGTTGTGGTGGAGATGGGCGAGATTGCCGATTTGCCCGCGCTGGCCGTGAAGATCGAAGCGATGGCCCGCGATCTCGATATCCTGCGGGTGAAAGGCTACGTCGCCGTCGCCGGCAAGCCGATGCGCGCGCTGGTGCAGGCGGTCGGCGCGCGGGTGCGTCATCAGTTCGACCGCCCGTGGAAAGCCGGAGAGCCGCGCGTCACGCAGCTGGTGGTCATCGCCGAGCATGACCGCATCGACGCCGCTGCCATCAAGGCCGCGCTGGGGGTCTGACACCGCGATGCACGTCATCTTCCGCGAAAGTCACGGGCTGGAGGAAAGCGCCACGCCGCAGGATCTGGGCCAGACGCCCGCAGATCTTGTGGTGCTGTCGTTTTCGGACTCTGACCTTGGCGCTTTCGCGGCGGGGTGGCGGCGTGCCGCAGGGGCGTTGCCGTCGCTGCGGCTGGCCAATCTGGCGGCGCTCAAGCATCCGCTCTCGGTCGATACCTATGTCGAGAGCACCTTGCAGGGGGCAAAGGGCATCCTGATCCGTCTGATCGGGGGCGTGCCCTATTGGTCCTACGGGTTGCAGCAAGTGCAGGCGCTGGCATCGCGCCACGGCATCGCGCTGGCCGTGCTGCCCGCCGATGGCCGCCCCGATCCGCGTCTGGATGAGATCAGCACGCTGCCGGTCTCGACCCTGCGCCGGTTGCAGCACCTATGCGATCAGGGCGGCGCGGTGGCCGCGCAGGCCGCCTTGCAGCAATTCGCGCTGGCCTGCGGGCTTTATGCGCCCCCGGTGCGCGGCGTTCGTGCGCTGCCCGAGGTTGGCGGCTGGACCCCGCAGGGCCTGCACTGCCCCGCCGCGCTGTCCTTCGGCACCCGCCCGCGCATCGTCCTGACCTTCTACCGCGCCTATCTGACCGCCGCCGATACCGAGCCGTTAGAGGCCATCGCGCAGGCGTTCGACGCGCAGGGCTATGACGTCATCGGCCTGTTCGCGCCGTCCCTCAAAGCCCCGCAAGCGCGCGGCTGGCTGGCGCGCTGGGTCAAGGCGCTCGCCCCGGTCGCGGTGATCAACGCCACCGCCTTCAGCGCGCAGGGCGAAGGCGGCACGCCGCTCGAGGCCGCCGGGGTGCCGGTGTTTCAGGTCGCCCTCGCCACCAACCCGCGTCAGGGTTGGGAGAGCGGCGAACGCGGTCTGTCCCCCGCCGATCTGGCCATGCATGTCGTGCTGCCCGAGGTGGACGGGCGCCTCTTCGGCAGCGTCGTCAGCTTCAAGGACGCCACCGACCCCGACCCCGATCTGCAGTTCGCCCGCGTCCAGCACCGCGCCGACGCCCCGCGCATCGCGGCGCTGGTGGCGCGTGTCACCGGCTGGATCGCGCTGGGCCAGACCGCGCCTGCGCAGCGCCGCACTGCGCTGGTGCTCAGCACCTATCCCGGCAAGGGCTGGCAGATGGCGCATGCGGTCGGCCTCGACGCGCTTGAGAGCACGCGCGCAATCCTGCAAGACCTCAGCGCGCAGGGCTACGCCATCGACGCCGCCGATCCGCAAACCCTCGAAACCGCCCGCATCGAGTGGTCGCTGTTCGACTACCGCCTCGCGCTGGCCCGCCTGCCGCAAAAGCTGCAAGAGGCGATCCATCTGGCCTGGGGCGACCCCGATGAGGACGACAGCCTGATCGACGGCGCCTTCCACTTCGCGGCGATCCGCGCCGGCAATGCCCTGATCGCCCTGCAACCCGAGCGCGGCGTGGTCACCGCCCGCGACGCCGATTACCACGATGTCGCACGCGTGCCGCGCCACGCCTATGTCGCCTTTTACCTCTGGCTCAAACAGCAGGCCGACGCGCTGGTGCATATCGGCGCGCATGGCACGCTGGAATGGTTGCCGGGCAAATCCGTCGCCCTGTCCGACGCTTGCTGGCCCGAGGCGCTGACCCGTGGCCTGCCGGTGATCTACCCCTTCATCGTCAACGACCCCGGCGAGGCCGCGCAGGCCAAGCGCCGCATCGGTGCCGTGACGCTGGGCCATGTCCCGCCGCCGATGGCCGTGGCGCAGCAGGGTGCGGGGATGGCGCAACTGGAGGCGCTGCTCGATGAGTTCTCCAACGCCGATGGCCTCGACCCCGCCCGCCGCGACCGGCTGCAATCAAGCATCCGCACCGAGGCGCAGGCGCTGGGGCTTGAGGACGAGCTGGGCCTGACCCGCGCCACCTCGCTGGCCGAGGCGATCACGCGCATCGACCGCTTCGTCTGCGACGTCAAGGAAAGCCAGTTCGGCGAGGGACTGCATATCTTCGGCACCGGCGAGCATGGCGCGGCGGAACGCGAAGGCCTGCATGCCGCGCTCAGCGGCCGCTTCGTGCCCCCCGGCCCCTCGGGCAGCCCGTGGCGCGGGCGCAAGGACGTGCTGCCGACCGGGCGCAACCTGTTCACCACCGACCCCCGCGCCGTGCCCACCCGCGCCGCCTATGCGCAGGGCGTGACGCTGGCCGAGGAGCTGGTGCGCCGCCATCTGCAGGACCACGGCGACTATCCGCACGGGCTGGTGGTGGATCTGTGGGGGTCCGCGACGATGCGCACCGCCGGTGAAGAATTCGCCATGGCCCTGCATCTTCTGGGCGTGAAGCCGGTGTGGGATGAGGGCTCGGGCCGCGTCAATGGCGTGGAAATCCTGCCGATCGCCGAACTGGACCGCCCCCGGCTGGACGTCACCCTGCGCGTCTCGGGCCTGTTTCGTGATGTGTTCCCCGACCTCTCGGCGCTCTACGGTCAGGCGATCCGCGCCTTGGCCGCGCGCGACGAAGCCCCCGACTGGAACCCCTACGCCGGGCGCGAAGACCTTGCCCGCGTCTACGGCCCCGCGCCCGGCACCTATGGGCTGGGCATGGGCGAAACGCCCGACACCTACACCGACGAGGCACGCCAAGCAGCGGGCGAGGCATGGCTCAAGGCCTCATCCCACGCGCTCGACGGCAGCGACAGTACCGGCATCGCCACCCGCGTCGCGCAGGCGGATGCCTTTGTCCACCTGCAAGACCTGCCCGAAACCGACCTGCTGCTTGCCGCAGACTATGCCGCCCATGAGGCCGGTTTCGCCGCAGCACAAGCGATCACCGGCGGCAGCGCTTCGCTCTACCACCTCGACGCCCGCGACCCGGCCAACCCCCGCGCGCGCAGCCTGACCGAGGAAATCGCCCGCGTCGTGCGCGCCCGTGCCGCCAACCCCGTTTGGGTGGACGGCATGATGAACCACGGCTTTCGCGGCGGGGCCGAGATCGCCGCGACGCTCGACCACCTCGGCGCTTTCGCCCATCTCGCCGCTGCCGTGCCGCCGCAGTTGATCGACATCTACCACGAGGCGACTCTGGGCCGCGAAGACGTGCGCGCCTTCCTGCAAGCCGAGAACCCGCAGGCGCTGGCCGCGATGGAGGCCCGCTTTGCCGCCTTGCATGCAGCGGGCCTGTGGGTCACACGCAGGAACTCGATTCTGGCGGGGCTGACCCATGAGCTATGACATCAAAGGCTGGTGCCCGGGCGCGCATCGCCCGATGATGTCGGGCGATGGCTATGTCGTGCGCGTGCGCCCCCGGCTGGGGGAATTCTCCTTGGCTCAGGCGTTGGGCCTGTGCGCGGCAGCTGAAACCCACGGTGCGGGGCTGCTCGACATCACCAACCGCGCGAATGTGCAGATCCGGGGCGTGAGTGAGGCCGCATGGCCCGCGCTGATGGCGGCGCTTGAAGTGCTGGGCCTGCTCGACGCCGATGCCGACACCGAGACCCGCCGCAACATCGTCGTGAACCCCACATGGGCCGCGCAGGATGACACCCACCGTCTGACGCTGGAATTGCTCGACCGGCTGGCCGAGCTGCCGGTCCTGCCGCCCAAGATGGGCTTCGCCATCGACGCAGGCGCTGGCCCGGTGCTAGGCGACACCTCCGCCGATTTCCGCATCGAGCGCGGCAGCGATCGCCGCCTGATCCTGCGCGCAGATGGCCGCACGCTGGGCATCCCCCTGACGCCGGGCACCGAGATCGACATGCTGATCCGCCTGTGCCACTGGTTCGTCGACAGCGGCGGCACGCAAGCCGGGCGCATGGCCCGCCACAGCGCCGCCCTCCCCGACTGGGCCGAAGGCACCCTGGCCCCCGCCCCCCGCCGCGAGCAGCTGCGCCCCGGCCCGCACGCTCTGGGCGCGGTGCAAGGCTGCGCTTTTGGTCAGATCCGCGCCGCCGATCTGGCGCGCGCACTCACCGACTCAAAAGCCACTGCCCTGCGCCTCACACCGTGGCGCGCGCTTCTGCTGCTGAACGCCACCCCCGGCCCCCAAGCCGGTCTCAGCTGGTCGCCCGACGCGCCCGAGCTGCGCGTCGATGCCTGCCCCGGCGCGCCCTTCTGCCCGCAGGCCAGCGTCGAAACCCGCGCTCTGGCGCTTGCGCTGGCCCCCCATGTCACCAATCGCCTGCACGTCAGCGGCTGCGCCAAGGGCTGCGCCTGCCCCGGCCCCGCCGATCTGGTGCTGACCGGCGAGAACGGCCGCTATTCCCTTGCCACCCACGCCCGCGCCGGGGATACCCCCGTGCTCAAAGACCTCAGCGCCGCGCAGGTGCTCGCCCATTTCGGAGCCGTCTGAATGACTTACACCTATGAAACCGACGGGGCCGCGATCTATCTGCAGTCCTTTGCCATGATCCGGGCCGAGGCCGATCTGAGCGCCTTTGACGCAGATCACGAACAAATCGCCGTGCGCATGATCCATGCTGCCGGGATGGTGGGGTTGGAGAAGTTCATCCGCTTCTCGCCCGGTTTCGCGCAGGCCGCGCGCGCAGCCCTTGAGGCCGGTGCACCGATCCTGTGCGACGCGCGGATGGTGTCCGAAGGCGTCACCCGCCCCCGCCTGCCCGCCGACAATGCAGTGATCTGCACGCTGCAAGACCCGCGCGTGCCCGGCATGGCGAAGGAAATGAGCAACACCCGCTCGGCGGCGGCGCTGGAACTGTGGCGCCCGCATCTTGAGGGCGCGGTTGTCGCCATCGGCAACGCACCCACCGCGCTGTTCCACCTGCTCAACATGCTGCAAGATCCGGCCTGCCCGCGCCCCGCCGCGATCATCGGTTGCCCGGTCGGCTTTGTCGGCGCGATGGAGAGCAAGGACGCGCTCTGGGCCGATCAGCCGGTGCCGTGCTGCATCGTGCAGGGGCGTCTGGGGGGATCGGCGATCACCGTCGCCGCGATCAACGCCATCGCGAGCCGCAAGGAATGACGGCGGGTACGATTCACGGCGTCGGCCTTGGCCCCGGCTCGCCCGATCTGATGAGCGTGCGCGCCGACCGACTGGTCCGCAACGCCCGCCACGTCGCCTATTTCCGCAAGGCGGGCAAACCGGGACAGGCGCGGCGCATCGTCGAGGGGATGCTGCGCGCGGATGTGACCGAATACCCGATGGACTACCCGGTAACCACCGAGATCCCGCTCAGCGATCCCCGCTACGCCGAAACCCTTGCCGCCTTCTACGAAGACGTCGCCGCGCCGCTGCGCGCGCTGGCTGAACGCGGAGAGGATGTCGTGGTGCTGGCCGAAGGCGATCCGTTCTTCTACGGCTCGTTCATGCATCTCTACACCCGCCTGCGCCCGCATGTGCCCGTCACCGTCGTGCCCGGCATCACCGGCATGTCGGCGGCGTGGTCGGCGACCGGCACGCCGATCACCTGGGGCGATGACGTGATGACCGTGGTCCCCGCGACCCTGCGGGAGGCTGCGCTGACCGCGCGGATCGCCTCGACCGATGCGCTGGTGGTGATGAAGATCGGCCAGAACCTGAGCAAACTGAAACGCGCGACCGAGCAGGCGGGGCGGATGGCCGATGCCTGGCTGGTCGAATACGCCGCCATGCCCGATCAGCGGGTCGTGCCGCTGGCCGAGGTCGAAACCGCGCCCTATTTCTCGATCGCGCTGATCCACGGACAGGGGCGGCGGCCATGAGCGGCTGGGTTGTCATTGCCGGGCTGGGACCGGGGAATGAAGCGATGGTCACGCCCGAAGTGCACGACGCGCTGGACGCCGCGACCGATGTTGTCGGCTACATCCCCTATGTCGCCCGCGTTGCGCCCCGCGAGGGGCTGACGCTGCACGCCTCGGACAACCGGGTCGAGCTGGACCGCTCGCGCCACGCGCTGGAGATGGCGGCGGCGGGGAAGAGGGTGGTGGTGGTCTCGTCGGGCGATCCCGGCGTGTTCGCGATGGCCTCGGCGGTGTTCGAGGCGCTGGAGGCCGGGCCTGCCGACTGGCGCGCGCTGGAGATCCGCGTCCTGCCAGGCATCACCGCGATGCTGGCCGCCGCGGCAGCAGCGGGCGCACCGCTGGGCCATGATTTCTGCGCGATCAATCTGAGCGATAACCTGAAGCCCTGGGCGCTGATCGAGAAACGCCTGCGGCTGGCGGCCGAGGCCGACTTTGCCATGGCCTTTTACAACCCCCGCTCGAAATCCCGACCTGAGGGGTTCGCACGCACGCTGGACATCTTGCGTGACGCCTGCCGGGACGCCCGCCCGATCTTGTTCGCCCGCGCCGTATCGACGCCCGAGCAATCCCTGCGCATCGTGCCGTTGACCGAGGCCACGCCCGAAATGGCCGATATGCGCACGATGGTGATTGTCGGATCATCGACCACACGGATCATCGACACGCCGCGCGGGCCGATCCTGTATACCCCGAGGTCGGTGTGAACCGCCGGGCCGGGCAAGGGGGGCCTTCTGCCCCCCTCGGGCCGTTCCGGCCCTTCACCCCCCGAGGATATTTTGGGCATAAAGTTGTGTCAGGCGGTCAGCCAGTTGAGGACCGTTGCGATGTCATGAGTTTCGTGGCGCGGCGGCAAGGCAGGGCGGTCGATCATCAGGACCGGGAGATTGAGCGCGCGGGCGGCTTCGAGTTTCGAGACCGAGCCGGTGCCGCCGGCATTCTTGGACACGACAAGGTCGATGGCATGGTCGCGCATCAGCTGTTCGTCGGCTTGGGCGCTGAACGGGCCTCGGTCCACGACGATGGTGTGACGGGGCAGCGGCGGTGTTTCGCCCGGCTCATCGACCAGACGCAGCAGGTAGTGGTGCTGGGGCTGGGGCGCGAACTCGGCCAGATGCATGCGGCCGATAGCCAGCATGACGTTTTGCGGCGGCCCGCTGAGCGCCGCGACCGCCGCCGCCATATCCGGCACGCGCTGCCAGCGGTCCCCGGGACCGGGCTGCCACGCCGGGCGGGTCAGCGCGATCAGCGGCACGCCGGTTTGCGCGCAGGCCTGCACCGCGTTGCCGCTCATCTGCGCGGCGAAGGGATGGGTAGCGTCGACCACATGGGTGATGGCAGTGTCGTGCAGATAGGCGATCAGGCCCGGCACCCCGCCAAAGCCGCCGATGCGCACCGGGATCGGCTGCGGTTTGGGCCGCTCGACCCTGCCCATGTAGGACAGCACCGCGTCATGGCCCGCGTCGGCCAGCGCGCGGGCAAGGGCGCTGGCCTCGGTCGTGCCCCCAAGGACGAGGATTTTCGGCATGGCTGAGGCTCCGTGGCTGACCATCGTGGGTTTGGGCGAAGATGGCCTGGCCGGGCTGACGGATGCAACCCGTGCCGCGCTGGACGCGGCCGAGATTGTCACCGGCGCGGCGCGGCATCTGGCGTTGTTGCCGGGGCTGGCGGCGGAAGGGCGGGTCTGGCCGGTGCCCTTTGCCGACGGGATCGCGCCCCTGCTCGCGCTGCGCGGACGGCGGGTGGTGATGCTGGCCTCGGGCGATCCGTTCTGGTTCGGGGCCGGGACGGTGCTGGCCCGGGCGTTGGAGCCGGGCGAGTGGGTGGCGCATCCCGGACCGTCCTGCTTTGCGCTGGCGGCGGCGCGGCTGGGCTGGGGGCTGGAGAGCACGGCGGTGCTGGGGCTGCATGCGGCACCGCTTGCGCGGTTGCGGCCGGTGCTGGCACCGGGGGCGCGGGTGTTGGTGACGCTGCGCGACGGGGCGGCGGTGGCGGGGCTGGCGGCGTATCTGGACGGCGCGGGGTTCGGCGCGAGCGTCTTGCAGGTGCTGGAGGCGCTGGGCGGGCCGCAGGAGCGGGTGCGGCGGGTAATAGCCGGAGAGTATGCGCTGGCGGATGTGCGGCATCCGGTTGTGATAGGGATCGAGGTTGCCGGGGATGGCGCGGTGCTGGGATTGGCATCCGGCCGCGCGGACGACTGGTTCGCGCATGACGGGCAGATCACCAAGCGCCCGGTGCGGGCGCTGGCCCTGTCGGCACTGGCACCGCGCGCCGGGGAGTTGCTGTGGGATATTGGCGCAGGGTCGGGGTCCGTCGGGATCGAGTGGTTGCTGAGCCATCCGTCGATGCGGGCGATTGGATTTGAGGGCGATCTTGCGCGTGCCGCACGGGCGCGGGAGAACGCGCTGGCGCTGGGGGTGGAGCGGCTGGAGATCGTCGAGGGGCGCGCGCCGGACGTGTTGAACGGGCAGCCTTTGCCGGATGCGGTGTTCATCGGAGGTGGGCTGTCGCAGGCGTTGTTGGAGGCGCTGTTCGCGCAGCTGCGGGCGGGAACACGGCTGGTGGCGCATGCGGTGACGTTGGAGTCCGAGGTGTTGCTGGCGCAATGGCAGGCGGCGAAGGGTGGTTCGTTGCTGAGGGTCGAACTGGCCGAGGCGGCGGCACTGGGCACGCGGCGGGGCTGGAAGTCGGCGTATCCCATCGTGCAGTGGAGCGTCACGCTGTGATCGTCGCGGGGTTCGGTTTCACTTCCAGCGCAACGCTTGCCTCGCTGCAATCGGCGCTCCACGCGACCGGCCAGCAACCGCAGGCGCTGGCGACGCTGGCGGACAAGGCCCCCACCCTCGAAGCACTGGCAGACCATCTGAACCTGCCACTGATCCCCGTCTCTGGCCCGCTGCCCGAGACCGAAACCCAATCCCCCGCCAGCCTTGCCGCGCGCCAGACCGGCAGCGTCGCCGAGGCCTGCGCGCTTGCCGCCGCCGGGCCGGGGGCGTATCTGCTGGCCGGCCGCGTGATATCCGCCGACCGGCTGGCAACCTGCGCCATCGCGAAAGGACCAAACCCATGACCGTACACTTCGTCGGCGCCGGACCGGGCGCGCCCGATCTGCTCACCCTGCGTGGCCGCGACATCATCGCGGCCAGCCCGGTGTGCCTGTATGCGGGCTCGCTGGTGCCCGAGGCGATCCTGAGCCACTGCCCGCAAGGCGCGCGGATCGTCAACACCGCGCCCTTGTCGCTGGATCAGATCATGGAGGAAATCAGCGCGGCGCATGCCGAAGGGCTGGACGTGGTGCGCCTGCATTCGGGCGATCTATCGGTCTGGTCGGCGATGGGCGAGCAGTTGCGGCGGCTCAAGGCGTTGGGCATTCCGTTTACCGTGACGCCAGGGGTGCCGTCCTTTGCAGCGGCGGCGGCGGCGCTGGGTACGGAACTGACCCTGCCGGGCATCGCGCAATCGCTGGTGCTGACCCGCACGCCGGGCCGTGCCAGCGCGATGCCCGAGGGTGAGACGCTGGCGAATTTCGCGGCGACCGGGGCGACGCTGGCGATCCATCTGTCGATCCATAACCTTGCGCAGACCGTGACCGATCTGACGCCGGGCTATGGCGCGGACTGCCCGGTGGCGGTGGTCTGGCGGGCGAGCTGGCCCGAACAACGCATCGTGCGCGGGACGCTGGAAACCATCGAGGCGCTGGTCGCCGGGTCGATGGAACGCACCGCACTGATCCTTGTGGGGCGGGCACTGGCTGGGGAAGGCTTTGCCGAAAGCAGCCTCTATGCAACGGAATACGACCGCCGTTTCCGCCCGCAAAGCGCCGATTCGATCTATGCGGACAGCAAGGAATGAGCGTCCCGGGTCTGATGATCTCGGCCCCCGCCTCGGGCACCGGCAAGACCACGGTCATGCTGGGCCTGTTGCGCGCGCTGTCCGAGGACGGGCTGGTCGTGCAGCCGTTCAAATCCGGCCCTGATTATATTGATCCTGCGTTTCACCGCGCGGCTTGCGGGCGGGCGTCGTTCAATCTGGATACGTGGTCGATGGGGCCGGGGCTGTTCGACGCCATCGCGGCCGAGGCGGCGGGGGCGGATATTGTCGTCGCTGAGGGCTCGATGGGGCTTTACGACGGTGTAGCCTTTGCGGGCGCGACCGGGCACGGGTCCAGCGCCGAGACGGCGCGGCGGATGGGCTGGCCGGTGGTGCTTGTGATCGACGTGTCGGGACAGGCGCAGAGTGCGGCTGCGACGGCGCTGGGATTTGCGAAATATGCGCCTGATCTGCCGTTTGCGGGGGTGATCCTGAACAGGGTTGCCTCGCCCCGGCACGAGCGGCTGGCGCGGCTGGGGATGGAGGCGGTGGGCCTCAACGTGCTGGGCGTGCTGCCCCGGCGCGGCGATCTAAAGCTGCCCGAGCGGCATCTGGGGCTGGTGCAGGCGGTCGAACATCCCGATCTGGACCGCGCGATTGCGGATTATGCAGCGTTCCTGCGCGAGAATGTCGATCTGGGTGCGATCCGGGCGGCGGCGGGAGGTGGGGCGGCAAGTGGGTTGAAAACCCACCCTACGGGGTTGCGCATTAGCCCGCCGGCGCAGCGCATTGCGCTGGCGCAGGATGCGGCGTTTTCCTTTGCCTATCCGCATCAGGTCGAGGGCTGGCGGCGCGCGGGGGCCGAGATCCTGCCGTTCTCGCCGCTGGCGGATGAGGCGCCTGACAGCAGCGCCGATCTGGTCTGGCTGCCGGGCGGCTATCCTGAACTGCACGCAGGCGTTCTGGCTGGCGCTGACCGGTTCCGCGCGGCGCTGCGCGTTCATGCCGAGACCCGGCCCGTGCATGGCGAATGCGGGGGGTATATGGCGCTGGGTGAGGGGTTGGTGGACAAGGCGGGCACGCGGCACCGGATGGCCGGGCTGTTGGGACTGGTCACCAGCTATGAGACGCGCAAGATGCATCTGGGCTATCGCCGTGCGGTGCTGACGGCGGATATGCCGGGGTTTGCAGCGGGGGCGGTTCTGCGGGGGCACGAGTTCCATTACTCGACGATTCTGGAGCAACCGGATGCGCCGCTGGCGGCGGTAACCGATGCCGAGGGCGCGGCGGTGCCAGAGACGGGATCGCGGCGCGGGCGGGTGACGGGGACGTTCTTTCACCTGATCGCGCAGGACGGGGTTTAAGAAAAAGATGCGTATTTTCAGCAAGATGAAAGGGCGGGGATGAGTGGGTTCGTGTCCTTTGTCGGCTCGGGTCCGGGCGATCCTGAGTTGTTGACCGTGAAGGCGGTGAACCGGATAAAGGCCGCCGAGGCGATCTTGTTTGATGACCTGTCGGCGGGGGCGATTCTGGAGCTGGCCAATCCGGCGGCCGAGCTGGTCGCGGTGGGCAAGCGGGCGGGCCGCCCCTCGCCCAAGCAGGACCATGTCAGCCGGTTGCTGGTCGATTACGCCCAAGGCGGCGCGCGGGTGGTGCGGCTGAAATCGGGCGATCCGGGGATCTTCGGGCGGCTTGAGGAAGAGATCACCGCGCTGCGGGCGGCGGGGATCGGGTTCGAGATCATTCCCGGCATCACCTCGGCCTCGGCGGCGGCGGCGGCGGCGGGCATCCCGCTGACCCGGCGGCTGGAGGCGCGGCGCGTACAGTATGTGACCGGGCATGATGTGACCGGCGGGCTGCCCGAGGGGCTGAACCTTGCCGCGCTGGCCGATCCACAGGCGACCACGGTGGTCTTCATGCCCAAGCGCACCTTCGCGAAGCTGGCCGAGATGCTTCTGGCGGCAGGCCTGCCAGGCGACACCCCTGCCCTGCTGGCGGAAAACGTCAGCCACCCCGACCAGCGCCTGACCCGCTCGACCGTGGCCGGACTGGCGGCGGTGCTCGAGCAGGCCGACGGGCGCGCGCCGGGGTTGATCCTGTACGGGCCGCTGTCAGTATGAAGGTCACCCTGTGCCATACCTGCGCTTTGGGGCGCGGGGGCTTTACGCCAAAGCTGGCACAGGCGCTGGACGCGGCAGGCGTCTCAGCCGAGGTGGGCACGGTCGAGTGCCTCTCGGGCTGCATGCGCCCTTCCTCGGTGGCATTCCGCGCACCCGGCAAGACGGCCTATCTGTTCGGCGATCTGACCGAGGCGGATCTGGCCGACCTCACCCGCTTTGCCCGGCTCTACGCCCAATCCCCCGACGGGCAGTTCGCCGATGCCCGTCCGCTGGGCGCTCTGCGCTTCAAGGCACTGGCCCGCATCCCCGGATAGCGACACCAAACGCCCAAACGTCGCGAACGGCTGACGCAGTGCCGCGATCCGCCTTGACCGCAGGGGTCTCTTCCGGCAATTGTGGACCGGTCAGGTGCCCCGCCTTGGGGCTGAAACGGGAACGGGGTGAAATGCCCCGGCCGCCCCCGCGACTGTCAGCGACGAGCTGGCTGCCATCATGCCACTGTTCCAGCCGGGACGGGAAGGCGGCAGTCCGCAGCGACCCGCGAGCCAGGAGACCGGCCAGACACGCGAGAACTGGAAATCGCCGTCGGAGGGACGGCAAGGAGAGTAAACATGACCACGACGACCCAAACCAAAACCCAATCGCTGCTGGCCCCGATCCTTGGCATGGCCGTGATCGGTCTGACCGTGCTGCTGGCCGTCGGCCACGCGCAATCGGCGACCCTGCATGACGCGGCGCATGACATGCGTCACGCCACCGGCTTCCCCTGCCACTGAGCAGCGCAGCCTGACATGTTTCAAAAAATGATGACCGGCGCGTTGATCGCCGGTATTGCGGCGGGGCTGCTTGCAGCCGTGCTGCATTTCGCGTTTGTTCAAAGCTATATCCTGCTGGGCGAACAGTATGAAACCGGCGAGCTGGTGCATTTCCAGACGCCTGCCGATCACGCCACCGAGGATCATGCCGCCGTGGCAGAGCATGATCACGGCAGCCACGAGCATGGCGATGAGCCGAGCGTCCTGCAGCGCAACGCGCTGACGGTGGGCTTCACGGTTCTGCTCTATGTCGCCTACGGCATGCTGCTGACCGCAGGCTTTGCCATCGCCGCGCAGTTTGGCCGCAAGATCACTGCGACCGAGGGTGCGCTCTGGGGTCTGGCCGGGTTCGTCGCCTTCCAGATGGCGCCGGGCATGGGGCTGGCCCCTGAACTGCCGGGCAGCGCTGCCGCTGATCTGACATCGCGCCAGATCTGGTGGTGGGGCACGGTTGTCGCCACCGGCGGCGGGCTGGCCTTGCTGGCCTATGGCCGCAGCATCCTGACCGTCGTGGCCGGGATCGTCCTGCTGGCGCTGCCGCATGTCATCGGTGCGCCGCTTCTGGATGCCTATTACGGTTATGCCCCGACCGAAGTGGGCGCGATCTTCTCGTCGCGCGTGCTGGGCGTTGGTCTGGTGGTCTGGGTTGTGCTGGGCTGGCTGGCCGGGCGGCAATGGGACCGTGGCGCGGCGGCATGATCGCGCTGGATCTGATCGGCATCGGCACCGGCGACCCTGAGCACGTCACGCTGGCGGCGATCCGGGCGATGACGCAAGCCGATCTGATCCTTCTGCCCCGCAAGGGCGATGAGAAAAGCGATCTGGCGGACCTGCGCCGCCAGATCTGCGCGGCCCACCTGACCGATCTGTCGCGGGTGGTCGAGTTCGACCTGCCCCTGCGCGACGCCAACACAGCCTATCTCGACGCGGTCAACGACTGGCACGACGCCATAGCCGCCCGTTGGAAAGCCACGATCGACGCGCATCTGCCGAATGGCGGGCGCGTCGCGCTCTTGGTCTGGGGCGACCCCTCGCTCTACGATTCCACCCTGCGCATCGCGGCCCGGCTGGGGATCACGCCGCGCGTGGTGCCCGGCGTGACCTCGCTGTCGGTGCTGACCGCTGCCCACGCCATCCCGCTCAACGACCTTGGCGCGCCGGTGGTGATCACCACCGGGCGACGGCTGCGCGATGGCGGCTGGCCCGCGGGCGCGGATGCCGTGGCGGTGATGCTGGATGCGGGCGGGGCGTTTTCAGCGCTGGACCCAACCGGCGTGACGATCTGGTGGGGCGCCTATCTGGGCATGCCGCATCAGGCGCTGATCCACGGGCCGCTGGCCGAGGTTGCCGAGCAGATCCTCGACACCCGCGCCGCCCTCAGGGCGCAGCATGGCTGGATCATGGACATCTACCTCTTGCACCGATGAGCCGCCGCGCGGCATCCTGAACGCAGGAGGCCGCCGATGTTCGATGCCGAAACCCTCACCTTCCTGACCGACCTGCGCGCCAACAACAGCCGCGACTGGTTCATCGCCCATCGCGGGCGCTATGACGCCCATGTCGCGGGCCCGGTCCGCGCGTTTTGCGATGCGCTCAGCGCCGAGCTTGAGCGCCGTGCGGGCGGGCCGGTCACCGCCAAGTTCTATCGCCTGAATCGCGATCTGCGCTTTGCCAAGGACAAGACGCCCTACAACACGCATGTCCACCTGAGCTTTACCGCCCCTGACGTGCCCTTCGCATGGATGGTCGGGCTGGAGCCAGGGCAGCTGACGCTGGGTTTCGGCGCCTTTGCGTTCCCGCCCGCGCTGCTGTCGCGCTGGCGCGCGGCGGTTGATGGCCCGGCGGGCAGCGAGTTGGCAGAACGGCTGGATGCGATGCGCGCCAAGGGGCTGCGGATCAGCGCGCCCGAGCTGAAACGCACGCCCGCGCCTTTCGACGCCGATCACCCCAATGCCCAACTGCTGCGGCACAAATCGCTGGCGGTGTGGAACGATAGCCTTGGTGTTGACGCGGCCTTTGGCGCTGACGCGCCGCAGCGGCTGGCCGGTGAGATGACGGCTTTCGAGCCGCTGCGCGCTTGGCTGATCGCCCATATCTAGCGCAAGATCCGCGCCGCCATGCCCGGCGAGATCCGGTTGACCACCCGCAGCAGCTTCGTGCGCTCGACCCAGATCTCGCGCTTGCCCGCCGCGATCCCCGCCAGAACCTCGCGCGCTGCCGCCTCGGGCGCAAGTTTGCGCAGCGGATCGCCGTGCGACAGCGTGGTATCGACCAGCGTCATGATCGCCTCGCTCACCTGAATACCGCGCTGCGCGTCGTCGAGCTGATAGCGCAACGCCTTGGTGAAGGCGCGCAGACCGGCCTTGGTGGCGCAGTAGGTCGCGGCCTCGGCCGTCGGCTGAATCGCCAGCCCCGAGGTGACGTTGCAGATCACCCCGCCCGGTGGCAGATGCGGCAGCATCGCCACGCACATGCCAATGGGCGCGGTCAGGTTGATCGCCACCTCGCGTCTGATCGCGGCGGCATGGGCGGGGTCGGTGGTGGTGTACCGGGTGTGCTCCATCACGGCGGCGTTGTTGATCAGGACCGAGCAGTCGGGATGCGCGCGCGCCACCCAATCCGCTATGGCCTCAGCCGCGCCCGGCTCGGCCAGATCGACGGCAAAGCTGTCGAAACCCGGCACCGGCTGGCGCGCCACCGCCAGCACCTGCGCGCCCGCCTGCGCCAATTGCGCCGCCATCGCCCGCCCGATCCCGCGCGACGCGCCGGTCAGCAGCACGATTTTTCCCGCGAAACCCATCACGCGGCCTCGGGCGCGTAGCGGCGAAAGCCGTCTTCGATGGCGGGCACGATCGCGACCAGCTCGAAATAGGGCACCGCCAGCAGCGCCGAATCGCGCAGCCGGTCGATGGCGCGGGACCAGCCGGGCAGGTCCGCGGTCTCAACCATCAGCACATCCGAGCAATGGGTGCCGAACGCTTCGGCATCGAAAAACCGCACCGGGCCAAGCTCGGCGAGGCCAGTTGCCGCCAGCACCTCGGCCCCCAGCGCATTGCGCTGATCGCGGGGAAGGGCCAGCCATTCGGGACGGGCGCGGAGCAGAAGGAAGAACGTCAGGGTCATCGGCTTGTCCTTTCAATTGATGACAGGCAGAATGTGAGCAATCCCTCAGCTTTCCAACTCGCATCCCATGACCGCCCCGACACCGCGCAAATCCCCCCGCCAGCAACGCGCGCACGCCACCTGCGCCGCGATCCTTGAAGCCACGGCTCGCATTCTGGAAAGCGCGGGGCCTGAGGCCCTGACCACGAATCGGATTGCCGAGGTGGCGGGTGTCTCCATCGGCTCGCTCTACCAGTACTACCCCGCCAAACAGGCGATTCTGGCCGAACTGGTCCGCGCCCAGCGCGCCGCCTTGCTGACAGACCTGCAAGACGCGGTGCAGCAGGCCGCCGGGCTGGACCTGCGCGCCACGGTGCCGCTGCTGATCGCGGCCTCGCTCAAGCACCACGCGCACCGCCCCTTGCTCGCACAGCGGCTGGAGGCTGCGGAGAAGACACTGGCGCTGGATGCGGAAACCGCCGCGCTCAAGGCGCAGATCGACGCGCTGGTGGTGAAAGTGCTGGCGCAGCGCGGCGTCGCGGACCCGCGACAGGCGGCATTCGATCTGGCGGCGATGGTGACCGGCTGGGCGGATGCTGCGGTGATGGCGGGCGACAGCGACACCGTGGCGCTGGCCGAGCGAATGACGCGTGCCGCCAACGGCTATCTGGGACTGGCGCCCGGATCGGTGCGCTGAAGCGCACCCTACGCTGCTTGGGGTAGGGTGCGCTTCAGCGCACCGCTGTCACGCAAAGCGGGGCCAAACAAAACGGGGGCAGTCGCCCGCCCCCGTCTTATCGTGTTCAACCCGGCTCGCTTACATCGGGCGCAGGGCGTCGGGGATCTCCATCCCGATCTCTTCGTAATAGCGCAGCGCCCCCGGATGCAGCGGCAGGTTCAGCGCGTCCAGCGCATGATCCAGCTGGATCGCGCGCAGCCACGGTGCCGAGGAACCCATGCCCTCAACCCCTTCCCAGAAGGCCTTGGTCATCGCATAGACCACGTCCGCATCGACATGTTCGCCCGCGCCGATGCCGACGATCGAACCGGGGACCGTCACCGACTCGGTGTTGACCTGCCCGTCGCCATAGATCCCTGCCGGGATCTCGACCAGCACGCCGCCCGGACGGTTCATGATTGCCTGCACCGCCGGCATCGCCAGTTGTTCAGGCGTCAGGCCCAGAAAGCGGATATCGCGGGTCAGCGCCATCTGCTGGATCACCGGCGAGGGGGCCAGCGTCGAGTTGATGTAAACGTCGATCCGCCCGTCCTGAAACGCCTGCGCAGCAGCGTCCCACCCCAGTTGCACCTGATCATAATCGGTGCCCGCGACCAGCCCGGTCGCAGCCTCGACCGTGCGCTGCATGATCGCCGTTGCGCCGCCACCCGGCGGGCCGAGGAAGACGGAATGTCCGCGCAGATCATCCAGCGATTCGATGCCGGAATCCGCGTAAGTGGTGATGTGATACGGCCCCAGCGGGAAGGCCAGAACGGCGCGCAGATGCGTCGACAGCTCGGCCGCCTGCGGGATATTGGCGTACATCGCCTGACCGCCAATCATCAGCTGGTGCACGCTGGCCGACCACATGAAGAAGTCCAGCTGCCCCGCGCCTGCTTCCAGCGCATGCTGGGTCGCGGCACCCGTGGCGTTGACCTGAACCTCGACATCGGGCAGCGCGTCATTGACGATCTGCGCGAAGGTGCTCATCACCAGATAGGGCGACGAGCCAGGGCCAAGCGTTGCCAGACGGAAGTATTCCTGCGCCTGAGCGGGTCCGGCAAGGGCCGCAAGCCCCAGCGCGAAACCGGCAATCGTGTGTCTCAGTTTCATTGTCTTTTCTCCCAGTTGCGCGGGCCTCCCGCCCGCTTTCTCCGTCAGGCCGCCACGGGTCTTTCGCGGCGGATCGTGTCTTGGGCCACCAGCCCCAGCGCCAGCGCCGTGGCGCCCACTTCGACCCACATGTCCGGCACCAGCACGCCAAAGCCCAGCGCCAGCCGCAGGGCGCGTTGCCCCATGCCCAGCCGGGCCGAGGACACGCCGGTGAACCCGGTCGAGAACATCCAGATCGCCAGCGACAGCCGCAGGCAGATCCACAGGAAGCTCACCCAGTCAAAGCCGATGACCAGCGACAGCGACGGGTTGTAGACCAGCGCGAAGGGGATCACGAAGCCGATCAGCGCCACGCGGCAGGCGTCGATCCCGATCAGCACGGGATTGGCCCGCGCGATGGGCGCCGCCGCAAAGGCGGCAATCGCCACCGGCGGTGTGATCGCGCTGAGCACGCCGTAATAAACCACGAACAGGTGGGCGATCAGCATCGGCACGCCCATATGCTCGATCGCCGGACCCATCACCAGAATGACGATCAGATAGGCCGGAACCGTCGGCATCCCCATGCCCAGCACCAGCGAGCCCAGCATCATCATCACCAGCGCCAGAAACAGCGAATCCCCGGCGATGACCCGGATCACACCGGCAAAGCGCAGGCCCAGTCCGGTCATGTTCATCACCCCGATCACGATGCCGATGGACGCCACCGCAACGAGGATCTGCGCCGATGCCTGCCCGCCCTGCCGCAACGCCTCGATCAGCATCATCGGCTTGCGGCGCAGCTCGGGGTTCAGGATAAAGCCCAGCACCACGGCAATCGGCACCGCCAGAAATCCGGCCATCGCGGCCGAGCGTCCAGACAACAGAACCGTCACCATCACCGCCAGCGGGACGACGAAGCACAAGGCCATCCACCAGTCGTGGCGCTCGATCTTGGGGATCTCGGACTTCGGCAAGGGCTCGATCCCCCGGCGCACGGCTTCCAGATGCACGGCCACGAAGAGCGAGACGTAATAGAACAGCGCGGGCAACAACGCCGCGATACAGATGGTCAGATAGGGAATCCCCGTCACATCCGACATGATGAAGGCCACAGCCCCCATGATCGGCGGCATGAACTGCCCGCCCGCACTGGCCGCTGCCTCAACCCCGCCCGCATAGCGCGGCGGAAACCCCCGGCGGATGATCATCGGAATGGTCATCACCCCGGTGCCCACCACGTTGCCGCTGACCGAACCGGACATGGTGCCAAACACGCCACTGGCGGCAATCGCCGCATGGGCCGGGCCACCGCGGAAACGTCCGGTGGCGGCGAAGGCGAATTTCAGCAATACCGGCCCCGCGCCAATGCCCTCCAGCAGGGCACCAAAGACGATATAGACCAGAATCAGCGTCACCACGACCGATAGCGGCCCGCCGAACACCCCGTCGAACGAGTACCAGACGACCTGCATCACCTGTTGCAGCGAATAGCCGCCATGGCGGAAAATCCACGGCAGGCTGTCGCCATAGAGTGCATAGCCCAGTGTCAGCAGACACACGATGACCAGCGGCAAGCCAAAGGCCCGGCGCGTCGCTTCAAGCAGCACGGCCAGACCGATGACGCCCACCCAGATATCTTGCTTGGAAAAGAAATACAGACCGGTTTCCAGCGCTGTGCCGATCTCGAAATAGCGCGTGACCGACAGCGCCAGACCGGCGAGCAGGGCAATATCCAGCGCCCACAGCCAACGCCCCCATTTCGGGCCGTCGAACCGGACGGCGGCCACCGTTACGGTCGCAATGGCTGCCGCCAACGCATAGGTTCCGACGCGCAACAGCGTCTCGTTGAAACTGCCGAATCCCGCAACCCAGATGCCGATAAGCGCCAAAACAATGGCCCCCACCGCCTGAACGGCGATCACGACCGTGCGCAGCGGCCTGCGCGCCGTGGTGTCTGACATGGAAACTCCTCCTGCCCCGATCATAGGCACAGCCCCCCTCGCGCCCCAACTCGTTTCGTGGCAAGTTTCACACTGTGGCACAGGGAGTCGGAGGAGCAGCGCCCATGGTCAAGCAGATCGAATCGCTTGGACGCGGCCTCAGGGTGCTGGGCATCCTCGAAGGCGGCGGGGCCTATTCGCTGACTGACCTCGCACAGCGCACCGAGTTGCCGAAATCCACCCTGCTGCGCATGCTCGAGACTCTGCGCACCGGCGGGTTTGCCCGGCGGCGGCGGACCGACGGGCATTGGCAGGCCAGCCTCAGCCGCTTCAACGGCGGCGACCCGCGCAGCGATATTCTGGCCGATACCGTCGCCCCGGTGCTGGACGAACTCTGCGGCAAGATCGCCTGGCCATCCGACGTGGGCATCTATGACAAGGGCGGCATCCGGGTGCTGGAAAGCTCGCGCCGCCTGTCACCCTTTGTCGTCAACCGCGACGTTGTCGCCCGGCATATTCACGTGCTGCCTTCGGCGATGGGCCGCGCGATTCTGGCCTGGAGCAGTCCTGCCCGGCTGGACGAGATCCTTGCAGAACTGTCCCACAACAGCGCCCGCCCCGAGAGCATGGCCCGCGACCGCGCCGCCGTTCAGACCCTGATCGACGAGACCCGCGCGCGCGGCTATGCAACGCGCCAACTCGGCTATTTCGTCACTGCCCCCAGCGAGGCCAAGGTGATGGCGATGGCCGTGCCGGTGATGGTCTTCGGCGAACCGATCGCGGCGATCAACGTTGTCTGGATCGGCACCGCGATGAGCGAAGAAGACTTCGCGCGCCTCCATCTGTCGCGCCTGCGCGACGCGGCCAGTTCCATCGCCGTCAAGATGGGCGACGGCACCCGCTAGGCTGGGCGGCCTGCCGCTGGGGTAGGGTGCGCTTCAGCGCACCGGGGGCGGCTGGGTGATTCGGCGGCACGGCGCGCTTGGCCCCCCATCCCCTTT
>NZ_REEZ01000019.1 GCF_003990445.1 Pararhodobacter zhoushanensis
TGAAGCTCAGAGCGAAACTCGCTTCTCGGTCAGTGCTGGGGAACCGGCGAAATCAATGGGGCGGAGACGGCGCATACGGTGCACCTATGTAAAAAATGTCCTCTGGCAGCTAGATCACGGGGCACCGCACCCTGTCCCTAACCGGGTTCATGACAACGATGCGGACTTCGGCCGAGCGGGTGACAAAGGCTTCACCGCCGAACAAATCCGCGAGAACGGGTACGCCTTCACGGTCTTGAGAAACCCGATCGAGCGCTTCCTTTCTTTGTATTTTGACAAAGTAGTTGGACCGGGTTGGCACAATTTCGTCAATCTTCGCGGTGTTTTGGTCGACTATCACCGTCTCAATCCAGACGCTGACACCGTTGAGGGACACCGCAGAAACTGTGAGATACTTATCAACTGGATTGAGATGAGCCTTAATGGCGAGGCAGAGCTGAGCGCGGACTCCCACTGGACGCTTCAAAGCGACCGACTGCCTATCATGAAGCAGCTCGACTTAAAATTATTGATGCTTGCCAATGTTGACACAACACTGAAGATGCTTCTTGAACCGCGCATTCCAGGGCTAGATCCGACGATACTCAAGGTCGAAAGAAACGAGTCACCCAAGCCCGTATCTCGCAGTCAGATCATGACAAAAGAGCTCCGAGAGTCGATTGCCAGAGTCTACAAGAGGGACATGTGGTTGACGTACATGACTTGGAAATACTGGAATAACGAGAAGCCGTCAAACTCGCGAGAAATACCGCGCACCAGTCAGATTTTTGATTATGCTGAGGCGGCCCTAGATTTGTAGACTGAACCGCGCCGGGTTCGCCGGAGGCTGATTGACGTTAGTTACGCGGTCATGGCTTCAGTTTCCAGAGCTGCGAAGAAGTTGGTCTCTGTTTCTGATGGCGGAATGTTCCCTATGGGCTCGAGCAGGCGGCGGTTGTTGAACCAATCGACCCATTCCAGTGTAGCGTATTCCACGACTTCGAAGTTGCGCCATGGGCCGCGACGGTGGATGCCTTCTGCTTTGAACAGACCGTTGATCGTCTCGGCCAGTGCGTTGTCATAACTGTCGCCGACACTTCCGACTGAGGGTTCGATGCCTGCTTCGGCCAGTCGCTCGGTGTACTTGATGGACAGATATTGCGATCCGCGGTCCGAATGATGGACGAGCCCCATGCCCTTGGTCGGGCGTCGTTCATGGACCGCCTGTTAGAGGGCATCGAGAACGAACCCGCATGCCCTGCGACGTCGAGGGCGTTCTGCACGCGTTGAACAGGCTGCTTGCGCCGGGGGGGCACATCTTTTCCGTGCCGATACGGGGCTCAGGACGTCCGAGGATCAATCGCCCGATCTCACCGAGGCGGAACGCAAGGCACGGTTCGGGCACGAAACCCACCGGCGGATTTTCGGCGCAGAGAGCCTGCAAGAGATGCTGACCGCTGTCTGGGGGCCCGGCAGGCATCTGATCGAACCGATAGAGCTGTTCACAAGGGACGAAATGCGCATGACCGGCATTCCCTACAGGCCTGGAAAGGCGTCAGCTCCCACAGCCTTTTCCAGTATCAGAAAGGACACCCTGTGGCGTCATGATCCAACCGCCAGTTCCGAGAGGTGACTGGGTACAGGACCGCTTCTCCCCCTCAGCGGCGCCTCAGTTCAGCCCTGCGGCCTGTCGCAGCGCCTCGTTCATCCGCGTCTGCCAACCCGCCCCTTGTGCCTTGAAACGCGAGACCACTTCGGGGTCCAGACGCAGGGATACCGCGACCTTCGGGTTCTCGGCCTTCGGGCGCCCGCCCGCAGACTTGCGCATCGTCTCGGCCAGCGCCGGGAAGACCTCGGCGAAGGGCTTCGCATGAGCGCGCTGTGCCTCGGTGGCTTCAGGGGCGTCGGGATCGCTGGCGATCATCGCCTGTATCCTGGCTTCGCTGAGCGGCTTCTTGGTCATAGCAGTTCCCTTTCCTTCCAACTGGCGGGGCGCATCGAAATCACCGAGACGCCCTGAGTTCCCAGCACGGCGAAGACGACAGCAATCGTGCCATCCGCCAGCCGGCCGATCGCCATATGGCGGTTCCCCTTCGCCGGGACGACCAAGGACGACAGGAAGAACATCTCGTCCAGATCGGCAAAGTCGAGCCCGTGCTTGGCCAGATTGCTCAACCTCTTGGGCGCATCCCAGGCGATCATCATGCGTGTACCCTACATCATCAATGTGGTTTTTGTAGATACAAAAACAAGCAGAGGCCACGCGAAAAAAGGGGCGTGTGACGGGATGTCTGGACGGCAGGGGCGCTGCCCCTACCCCCGCTCCATCCGCTTGGTGATCCAGCCCAGAAAGGCCTTGTCCGGCGCGCGCAGGGTTTTGCGCCCCGAGGCTTCCCACATCGCCCGCCACTCGGCTTCCAGAGCGTAGATGTCCCAGCCGGGGGCCGCGGCGCGGGCGGCTTCCAGTGTCTCCGAGGCCAAGGGGCCAAGACCCGTCCCAAAGCCTGCGACCGGTCGGCGCGGGGTCACGCGGATGATGTCGCCGGGCATCTCTTCCAGCCGGTAGTCGGGCAGATTGTCGGCGGCGATCATGTCGCGGATCATCTTGCGAAACACCCGCGACGGCGAGCCTGACCCCGATTTAAGATGCAGCAGCTCCAGCCGCACCCCCCAGTGCGCCTGCCGGCCGCAATGCTTGCGCGCCAGCTCGTAGATGCGCCGTTCCAGCGGTTTGCGCAGGCGGAAATAGTCGCGGCTGATGGTCAGCACCGATTTCGACAGCACCGCGCGGTACAGCCAGTCCGACAGCGTCACCGCGACCGAGATCATCCGCCCGCCCCGCGTCTTGCGCGCGATCTCCCAGCTTTCGATCAGGCCGAAGCCGCGCGTCGTCTCGATCCCGCCAGTCACGATGTTGGTGGTGATGCGCGTGCCCGCCAGCCGCTCGAAGGCCTGACACAGCCGGTTGTACCCGTCGCCCGAAGTCTCGCGGTTGGTCGACACCATGAGGTCATGCGCGCGCAGATGCAGGGTGCGGCTGATCGTGCGTCCCGCATTCACCGCCGCCATCAGCTGGCTGATGCAATAGATCAGGATGTCCTTGTCGTGGATCGTCGCCAGACCGCGGACCGAGGGCGTCACGGTGATGGCTACATCGTTGTGACGATAGCTCAGGATGCGTAGATCGGGCCGGGTCGACAAAGAGAAGACCGGATGCTCCATTGTGCCCAGATCATCCTTGGGCGAGGCATCGAAGATATCGCACAGGAAGAAATCCCGCTGCGGATGGCGGTCAGGAAGCAGAGCGCTGGTCATCGCGGTGTCCCCTCCGTTTCCGCTGCTGTCCGGGCCGCGCCGGATTCGGGGTTTCCCGGATTCGTGGTTTCAATGACATCCAGTCTACGGGTCGCCTTGGAGCCTGTCCAGAAAGCGCCGCGTCATCTTCGGGGGTTCAGAGTCGGGTTGTCGGGGTTTCAGAATCGCCCAAACGTGGTTCTAGATTCACCGCGCCCGGCTGAATGGCGAATTTCAGCTTATATTTCAGCAGGCTAGCCAGGCACTCTGGAACCCTTAACGTATAAATAACATAAAATAACTAAGACGCAGCTGAGGATGGGCAAAACTGGCAGCCGGATCGCCGGTGAGAAGCCTTTGAAAGGGCTGAGAATACAAAAGATGTAGCGTAAAAGCTTTCATGTTCGCGAAAATCGGGTATCTTGCCGGAAACGGCGAACATGGAGCCTTTCGTGACCAGCGAGCAGAGCCTGCCCCCCTATTTTGGCATCCAGCCCGACGCGGCCCTGAGCGAGCTGGGCGGCCCTGTCGGCACCGGCAGTTTTCAGTCTCTGGCGCAGGCCTGCGGGCGGGGCCATGACGATCTGGTACAGCGCGGGCTGAATGAAAGCGGGCATCGCGAATTGCGGCTGTTCTCGACCTGGGAAATCACCCGCTACCTGATCCCGATCGCCCCCGGACATTTCCGCCGGGTGATCAAGGCCAACCCCGAGCTGCCGCAGGGCCGCAGCGAAAGCGAGGGCGGCGCGCGCTGGTTCAGTCTGGACGAGGTTCTACGCCTGCGCGCGCATTTCGCCAGCGAGGGCGCGCGCAGCAAGGAATATCAGCCCTACCGGCCCAAGGGCCTGCCCGCCAAGATCCTTGCCGTGGCGAACTTCAAGGGCGGCGTTGGCAAGACCTCGACGGCGGCGCATCTGGCAATGTCGGCGGCGCTCGATGGGTACAAGGTGCTGGTGATCGACCTCGACAGCCAAGGGTCCATGACCTCGATCTTCGGCAACCGGGTCGAGGATGAATGGCAAACCGTCTTCCCGCTGCTGGCGCGGCACTACGCGAAACATCTGCGCGCCGACAACCAGCGCCGTCTTGATCGCGGTGATGCGCCGATCCCGCTGGACGACCAGCTGGCCGATGCGCTGAAGATCACGTCCGACGAGGTCATCCAGCACACCCACTGGCCCAACATCGACCTGATTGGCGCGCAACTGAACCTCTATTGGGCCGAGTTCCAGATCCCCGTCTGGCGCATGGCCGCGCGGGGCTGGAAGCTGTGGGATGCGCTGACCGATGTGCTGGCCGAAGACGGGGTGCTCGACCGGTATGATCTGGTGATCCTCGATACGCCCCCGGCGCTGGGGTATCTGACGATCAACGGGCTGGCCGCCGCCGATATCCTGCTGGTGCCGACCGGGGCCAGTTTTCTGGAATTCGATTCCACCGGCCGTTTCTTTGACATGCTCTACGCCACCTTCCAGTCGATCGAAGAGGGCGAGAACATGGCCGCCCGCGCGTTGGGCCGGCCCGAGCTGTCGTTCGAATGGGACGCGGTGCGGGCGGTGATTACCCGTTTCGACGGGGTGCAGCAGACCGAGATGGCCTCCTTGATGCAGGCCTGGCTGGGCCGGTCGCTGATGCCGTCACGCCAGGGGTTCACCGCGCTGATCGGGCAGGCCAGCGAGCAGGTCGCCGGGATCTACGAGGCCGATTACCGCGACTTCAACCGCGAGACCTATATCCGAGGCCGCGAAACCTTTGACGAAACCTATGCCATGGTGAAGCGCCTGTTCATCGGGGCTTGGCGGCGCGACGAGCTGGCGCGTGAGGCCGAAGAAAAGGCCGCGGGATGAGGGGGCTTTGGTGTTTTACGCAGGGTCAGGGGGCGGAGAAATCCGGCAGCATTGAAAAAAAATCGTTATTTTTCAATGTATTAAATGGCACGCGTTTCGCGCGCGAAACAGCCCGTTGCGAAACCTTCCGCCCGGCACTCTGCCCCGCGCTTTCCAGCGGTTCGTTTGAAAAGTCACCTAAAATCAATGCGTTGATCCAGCCCTGTTTCGCACGCGAAACAGGCAGCGGTCGCCGTCCTCACCCGATGTTTGCCCTTCCGGGTGACGCTGTTCCCCTCAAGCCTCGCCTCGAAAGGACTGCCGCATGGCCCGCAAACGCCTCAGCCTGACCGGACCCTTCGCCGCGCCGCCCGCGGGCGATCCGCTCGACACCTCTTCGCTTCCGCCCCGGCTGGCAACCCGGGCGATGGGCCTTGGCGTGCCGCCCATCGCCCGGGTTGCCAGTGACGCGTCGGCCACGGCGGCTCTGGACGAGATGACTCAGGCCTGGGTCGAAGCGCAGGCCGCCGGGCGGATGGTGCAGAGCCTGCCGCTCAAGGCAGTTCATGAGACTTGGCTGGTGCGCGACCGGTTGTCTCTCGACAATGAGGAGATGGCCGATCTGATCGAGTCGATCCGCGACCGGGGCCAGCAAGTGCCGATCGAGGTGGTTGCGCTGGAAGATGGACGCTTTGGCCTGATATCGGGCTGGCGGCGTCTGCGCGCGCTCAGGGTGCTGTCACAAGAGCACGATGGTGCGCGGTTCGGCCAGATTCTGGCATTGCTGCGCAAACCGGCAGGTCCGGCCGAGGCGTATCGCGCCATGGTCGAAGAGAACGAGATTCGCGCCAACCTATCCTATTACGAGCGCGCCCGCATTGCCGCTCGTGCCGCCGAGGCCGGAGCGTTCGAGGATGCGCGCGCTGCAGTCAACGCGCTGTTCGCAGCGGGCAGCCGGGCCAAACGCTCGAAGATCGGCAGCTTTCTGGTGCTGGTCGAGGCGCTGGATGACAAGCTGCGCTTCGCCGAGGCGATTCCCGAACGGCTGGGTCTGGGGCTGGCCAAGGCGCTGGACGAGGTGCCGGGTTTTCGTGACCGGCTGCGCGACCGGCTGCGTAAAGCAATACCCGACAGCGCGGAAAAGGAGTTGGCGCTGTTGACGCGCGCGCTGGTCTCGAATCGACCTGCTCCCCCGGTAGAAGCCCTTAAGAAAACAGCATTATCTGAGGAAAGTCGCAACCGCGAAGAGTTAATGCCTGATCCAGGCCTGACCGAGCCGCAAGACAAGGTCTCGATTCTAGGGCCAAAGCGTGTTGTCGAAGAATTTCGCGTTTTCTGCCGCGCGCACAACTTGACCCTCTGGCAAGGCCTTGAAGACCTGATGTCCACACGAAGGAGTTGAGGTATTCCGGATGTTTCATGCCATTTTTAAGCAAACAACTGGTGTTGTTGCCGATCTCGGAGCGGGCCGGCCTGCAAACATGCTTTTCAGAGCCGTTGCCAATAGCGCGAGGTGCATTTGGGCATGGATGCCGCTACGTCGTACATCCGTGCCGTGGGTTTCTCCTCAGCAGTGTTGGAGGATCGTCCCATGCTACCGGAACTGCTCGGCCGTTTTCCGGAAGGCTAAGATTTTTGCACCGTGGCCGCTGATTGCGCTTAGGACACGGGCCGCTGCAGTGCGGCAGTCATTGATTGGCATGCCACTCCAACTGAACCGTTCCGCAAGAAGAAATGACCGATGGAAGAGCGCCGCCCAGCTGTAATCGCTCGAAGCAGGAACCCTACGTGCACCTGGCACTAGGCAGGGCACTGTGGAACCGCTGCTTCAAGGCCTTTGGCGAACGCGTAGCTGGAAGAGGCTTGGAGAACCAACCCGGTTATGGCAAAGGATGAGGCGAGGCTGTTCGCCTTTGATGAATTCTTGGTTGAACTCTTCCCCAAGAAGATGCGTCGCCCGGTCTACCTGCGCCGCGCACTGGAGGTTTTCCAGTTGCGTGCAGAGGGCTTGAGTGGCGGGCAGCGACCCGGCTGTAACCCTTCCGGTTTCCTTCCGTTGGAAGGGTCGCGGAAGGAAACCGGAAGGATATCGGAACGATTGCGGAGGGATTTGGCATGTTTGCGGCCTGTTTCGTTCCGAATTATTCCGCGCTGAAAAGACAAGAAATAATAAGAAAAGAAACTGGCGGGAACCGAGATTGACCAACCGACACGGCGAGAGGTGCAGCGGATTTGGCTTAGAAAACGCGGGGATAATGACGGATGCTGAGGCACAAAAGGCGGGCGAGAAAAGGGTTACGGAGTATCTGATCGACCCACTGGTTGGGCTGTGGTTGTTGCGCCCGGCGGGAATGAAGGTGGAGCAGTTTGACGCCATGCTCGAGGAGTTGGCGCGCAAGCTGCCACATCTGACCTCCGACAATCTGGCCACGCTGGCTGAGCAGATCATCTCGCGCCTGAAAGGCAAGACACGAGCGCCGCGCGGATGTGCTGGACTGTGTCAGCGTGCCTGACGACCATGGCGCGCGCCTGCGCCTGAGCGACGTGTTTGACCGGATGAAAGCGACGCGATCTGTCACGATGTTCCATTCTTTCTCACGCCGGGTGAGGTCTCGGCGTGGCGGCGCTTTCGCGACACGGTCGAGACGGTTGAGGGCTATTCGGTGGGCTGTCGCCCAAGTTGGCGCTCGCGTCCATGTAGCCGCAAAGCGGAGGTGGTTCTGGCACAATGTCGTCAATGGATTGGCACCTGAACCAAATCTGAAATGTGCTTTCGAGCGTGCGGTGCAGACCATGCGCTGACTCCGGCACCGCCCTCCCCCGGTTTGGGTCCTTCCCGCCGAAACCCTGCACGCGGGTAATTCGCGCCCCGGTTCGGGTGGGGGCTGGGTGATCCGCTGGGGGTGTGAATAGGGGTTGTGATTGGGCAATGGCCGAAACTCCGGCGCTTTTTCCGGTCGACGTCGCTGACGATCTGCGCGGCATGCTGGCCGCGATTCCCTTGCCCGAGGGTGTCGCCGACGTCCACATGAATAAGGAAGAAATCGAGTAGGCGATCGGCAAGACGGTCAACGCGGTTGCGAAGTGGACGCGCACCGGAATGCCGGTTGTGCAACGGGGTGGGCAGGGTTGCTCTTATGTTTACCGGCTGTCGCATTGCCGGGCGTGGGTCAACGATCCCGAGGCCCGCGAAAAGGCGGCGTCGGTGCACAACGCAGTACAGGTCAAGACGCGGCATTGCGCGGGCGCTACAAGGCGCGCGGGGGCAATCCGCGTCATGCGCCGGGTATGCTGCAATCGCCATCCGGTTCTTCTACGATACGGACACCTTTCCACAGGGTGTGCCCAAAGTCACCGCCATTGTGCGCGGCAAAAATGACATTTTCGACCCGCGCACCGGCGAGCGGGGCTAAGTCCAGACGCAGAACGCACTGATGACGGCTTCTTTGCCCTCGCAATGGCCGAGGTCGTGTGTGTCGGCTGATACCTGCCGAGAAAAGCCTTCGGGCTTGAGGCTTGAGTGTCGAAACGCCGAAGAATCCTGATGTTTCCCTGTTGTCTTCGACCTCACTATGCTTAAGATAATGACCTATAAATGCAGATATTTTTAGATCGTTATGAACATAATTGAAGCAGCTCTGCCCGGGATCTTGATACTGACTCCTCGCCGTTTCGGCGACACGCGTGGGTGGTTTAGCGAGAGCTGGAACCGTCAGGCGTTGGAAGCTACTGGCCTGCATCTCCCTGAATTTGTCCAGGATAACCATTCTCTCTCGCGCGAGGTTGGAACAGTGCGTGGCTTGCACTTCCAGTCTCCGCCACATGCGCAGGACAAGTTGGTCCGTTGCGGTCGCGGTCGGATCTTTGACGTGGCGGTTGATGCTAGACGCGGCAGCCCGACATATGGTCGTTGGATGGGCGAAGAGCTAAGTGCGGAGAATGGCCGTCAGCTCTGGGTCCCCGCAGGTTTCCTGCATGGTTTTATGACACTCGAAGCGGATTCTGAGATCGTCTACAAATGCACGGATTATTACGCGCCTGAGTGTGACGGTTCGGTGCGCTGGGACAGCTGTGGCATTGACTGGCCTCTGTCCGGGGCCACTCCAGAAATTTCGGAGAAAGATGCTCAGTCCCAGACCTTCGCGGATTTCATCAGTCCCTTCACCTACAGTGATTTGCCATGAAGCTTCTTGTAACCGGGGGGGCCGGGTTCATCGGTTCAGCTGTGGTGCGGCTTGCTGTTGCGCGCGGTCACTCGGTGGTCAATGTCGATGCCCTGACCTATGCAGCCGACCTGCGCAACGTAACCGAGGCGGCGGCCAGCCCGCTCTATGTTTTCGAGCAGGCCGATATTCGTGTTCGCTCAGCGTTGGATCGGATCTATGCTGTTCACCAGCCGGATGCGGTGATGCATCTGGCGGCCGAAAGCCATGTTGATCGCTCGATAGATGGTCCGGGAGACTTCGTCGAGACTAACATCACTGGCACCTACCAGATGCTGGAAGCCGCACGCGCTTACTGGGTGAGCCGGGGCAAACCCGAGAAGTTCCGTTTCCATCACATCTCTACCGACGAGGTCTTCGGCTCGCTGCCGGCCGATCCTTCGGTGAAATTCACCGAAGACACTCCCTATGATCCCCGCAGCCCCTATTCCGCGTCCAAGGCCGCCTCGGATCACCTGGTCCGCGCTTGGCACGAAACCTATGCCCTGCCTGTGGTGCTGACCAATTGCTCTAACAACTATGGGCCTTTCCATTTTCCGGAAAAGCTGATCCCGGTGATCATCCTGAATGCGCTCGCCGGCAAGCCGCTGCCTATCTACGGTGACGGGTCGAACATCCGCGACTGGCTTTATGTCGAGGACCATGCCGACGCTTTGCTCTTGGTAGTTGAGAACGGTGAACTGGGTCGCAGCTATAACATCGGCGGCGAAAACGAGCGTACCAACCTCGAGCTTGTGAATTCGCTCTGCGCGATTCTCGATCGGTTACAACCAAAGCCGCAGGGATCTTATTCTGACCAGATCACCTTCGTCACCGACCGGCCCGGCCATGACGTACGCTATGCCATCGATCCGTCGCGGATCCGGGCTGAGCTGGGCTGGCGCCCCTCGGTAACGCTAGAGGAGGGCCTCGAGCGGACTGTACGCTGGTATCTCGACAACGAGGTTTGGTGGAGGCCCCTGCAGGATCGCCACGGAGTCGGGCAAAGGCTGGGAGTGCGAGGATGAGTGTGGCGAATGGATTCGCGCTTTCTCCGTACTACGCTCAAGGTGATGGTTTCTTCAACCATACGGATCGTCGGCCCTATCACTCCACGCAAGTGGCATTGCCGGATGGCGCGCGTGACTTGCCCTCGCGGATCGATTCCCTTGGCCACTTCAACCACCCATGTAACCAGCAGACAGTATTGGCATTGAAGTCCGAGGGATCATCATGACCGAACGGTTTTTGTCTGACCCGGTTTTGGTATTTGGCAAAACTGGCCAGGTTGCGACTGAGTTACAGCGCTTGCTACCAAAAGCAATCTTTCTGGGCCGCGATATGGCCGACTTGGGTCAGCCTGAACGCTGTGCACAGGCCATCCACGAACATGGTCCCGCGGCTGTAATCAACGCAGCTGCTTGGACCGCGGTTGACAAGGCGGAAACGGAAGAAGCGGCGGCCATCGTCATCAATGGTGATGCTCCGGCGGCAATGGCGAAGGCCTGCGTCGCGCTTGGCATTCCCTTAATTCATATCTCAACTGACTACGTCTTTGATGGAATGGGTGATACGCCCTTCGCCCCAAATCATCCGACCGCTCCCTTGGGGGCATATGGCCGATCGAAGCTGCACGGCGAAGAGGGAGTGCGAGCTGCGGGAGGCATTCATGCGATCTTGCGCACTTCTTGGGTGTTTTCAGCACATGGCAACAACTTTCTCAAGACGATGCTGCGGCTGGGCCGCGAGCGCGAGGCGCTGACCATCGTCGCTGACCAGATTGGCGGTCCCACCCCGGCTAGCGCCATCGCCGAGGCCTGCATCCGCATTGTTCATGATTTGATCGCCGATGCGGGGAAGAGTGGAACATATCATTTTTCTGGCGCGCCCGACACCAGTTGGGCCGATTTCGCGCGCGAGATCATGGTGCAGGCCGGGTTGGCCTGTACGATTACCGACATCCCAACCAATGCCTACCCGACACCCGCTCGCCGTCCGGCGAATTCGCGCATGGATTGCTCGAAGTTAGCGGTGTTCGGTCTTGAACGTCCCGACTGGCGGGCTGCAACCACTTTGGCATTGACCGAGCTAGGAGCGATCTGATGACACATCGTAAAGGGATCATCTTGGCTGGCGGGTCGGGCACACGGCTGTATCCGATCACCATCGGTGTATCCAAGCAGCTGCTGCCGATCTACGACAAGCCGATGATCTATTACCCGCTATCGGTGTTGATGCTGGCGGGTATCCGCGAAATCGCTGTGATTACTACTCCGCAAGACCAAGACCAGTTTAAGCGCACGCTGGGGGACGGATCGCAGTGGGGCATCGCCCTGACCTATATCGTCCAGCCCTCGCCGGACGGGCTGGCCCAAGCCTTTATCCTAGCGGAAGATTTCCTCGCCGGTGCACCCTCAGCGCTGATCTTGGGCGACAACATCTTTTTCGGCCATGGCTTGCGTGAGACGCTGCTGCGCGTGTCGATGCGTACAGAGGGTGGCACGGTTTTTGGCTATCACGTTGCCGATCCCGAGCGTTATGGCGTTGTGGCCTATGGCGCCAAAGGGCAGGTGACGCAGATTGTGGAAAAACCGTCCAACCCGCCATCAAACTTTGCGGTGACTGGACTTTATTTTGTTGATGGTACGGCCCCGCAGCGGGCCCGGGCGGTCAAGTCTTCGCCGCGCGGCGAGCTGGAAATAGTGGATCTTCTTGAAAGCTATCTGAAGGATGGCACGCTGGACGTGGCACGAATGGGTAGAGGGTATGCTTGGTTCGATACCGGCACACATGGCAGCCTATTGGATGCTGGAAACTTTGTGCGCACGCTGCAGGTGCGCCAAGGAACGCTGGTCGGAAGTCCCGACGAGATCGCGTTCAACAAGGGATGGCTGGACGTGGCCGATCTGGAAAGTACCGGGCACGCGATGGCAAAGAACGATTATGGCAAGCATCTGCTTGAAGTGGCACGAGAAGCTAGCCACCATCCACTATGACCCCAGCGATCAACAGTGTCAGCGTCGGCATCATTTCCTGGGAGGGTATGGAGCAGGCCGCCGCTTTAATAGCGGCTCAGGCAGCGGCGGTTGCCGCCGATGTCGTGGTGATTCATTCTGATAGGGCGGACACCCGCCCACAGGCTAGCGGGCGCTGGATCCATGTATCGCAAGAACTGTTCTTCGGTCGCAAGTTCGACGTTTTGCTGTCGTCAATCATGCCAGATAAAGCGCTGCTGCTCATTCAGGCCGATGCATCCTGCGTCGACTGGGGTGGCCTGATCTGCCGTTTCGCACAAGTGCTGTCAGAGCGTCCTTCGGTTGGGCTGTGGGTGCCGCGCATCGATAACACTCCTTTTGATGTCGCGATCGTCGCTGATGGCACGGCGGAAGACAACTTGATCCATGTGACGCAGACCGACGCCATTGTGCTGGGAATAACCCCTAACGTTGTGACCCGGCTTGGGGCGCTGGACTATTCAGAAAACAACTTAGGATGGGGGATTGATTGGGCGGCAATTGCCTTTTGCGCCCGCAAGGGCCTTGAAGTCGTCTGCGATCTGTCTCAGCGCGTCACGCACCCTAAATCACGCAGCTACAATTCGGATACCGCCGATTATCAGATGGCTCATTTCATCGAGCAATTGAACCCGGCCGACCGTGCCTTGATCCAACGCCTTAGGGGCACAATCAAACTGCAAGTTCAGCGGCGCTTTGCCATGAGCCACGTTGATATGCCTCTGCCTTTTAGAAAGACGGATATGACCAACCCATCCGGCAATGAACCGATGAGCTTGCTCGAGCAGGTTAGTTTCCTTCTTGTTCAGCATGGGAAAATCCTAATCAACCTACCGGCTGGGCAGACGGCCAGCACACTGCTAGCCAACGGTGAACGTAGCGAGGCGATTGAACGTTCAGGTAGTTCACCACTGCCCTTCGTGCTGGATTTTAACGAAGATGCACAGGAAGGGATCTACAAGACGCTGACAACCGGTCAGGAATGGTCCTGTCCACGGCAGTCTACGATCAATTTCGCCTTTGACCCCGAGATTGGGCCAGTGCGCACCGAACTAATCGTGCCGCTCGAACTTCCTTCTACATTTGGGGATCTACATTTATGCTTTGGTGCTGCGGTTCATCGGGCCGATGTCGACTTGCTGATTCAGTGGCATGACGATGTGGACGATGGGTACACGGAAGAAATGTGGATCAAGCTGGACCCCCAGTTCCGCGGCGCGTTTGCGGTGGGGGACTACCAGAAGATCGACGTGCGGATCCCTGATACGGGGTGGCCACGCACCCTGCGCGTCAGCCTGTGTTATTGGGGTCGCAAAGATGAGGAGGACGGCGAGCCGGCCGTGGTGCTGTGTACGCGACCCTATCTGATGCCGTCTGCGCAGATGGCATCGACCAGCTCGCATATGGTGGTGATCACTGATGGTGAGATCCACGGTCAGTTGCACGAAATTGCCGTACCGCCCACGGATGGTGACGTGACGCTGATAGTGGGTGAGCGAGCTTACCCTCTGCTGCAAAAACCTCCCCATACTGCGCGGCTGGTTCTGGAAGAGGGTCGCTTAGTGGCCTCATCCGATGCGTTTGGGCGTTACTCGCTGGTGATCAATAACCGTCCCACGGGCTTGCTGTGGCTTGGACCCGAAAAGCAACAGCTGTCGATCTCCAATGATCTTCTGGACAACGTCAGCACCCGGATCGAGTTGTGTGATCCTACCGGTAATATTGTATGCGCGAGCTATTCTCCAATGATTTTTTCAAAGTCCAAGATCCATACAACGCTAGAGGAACCTCAGGTACCCGAGGTTTTGCAACAACCGGACGAAACTGTCGCTCCGGAAACCGTGCAAAGCGATCAAGAGCATCCGGATGCTTGGGCTATCGCGGAATTCTTTGAACAGGATTTCTATCTTGCCAGTTTCCTGTCCGACGAACGGCCGAAAGATCCCAAGTCTCACTACCTAACCAAGGGATGGAAAGAAGGCCGTGACCCAGCACCCTGGTTCTCGACGTGGCATTACCTGTCTATGCATCAAGACGTCGCTGCCGCTGGAATGAATCCGTTCTTGCATTATTGTGTTGCGGGCCATCGTGAGGGTCGTGCGCTGACGCAACTTGGTCGGCAGCCCGGTAAGTCGGTCTTCGATGCCCAGGCCTTCGCTGTCGCTCCCGGGCCGTATTTCGAGGAGTTTGACCCAACGATTGGAGTAGGGCGGCGTAAACGGGCCAAGGTGCTGGCCTATTATCTACCACAATTTCATACTGTGCCGGTCAACGATGAAAGCTGGGGCACCGGGTTCACTGAATGGCGCAATCTGCCGCGTGCGTTGCCGCGTTTCTATGGCCATATTCAGCCGCGGATCCCGCGCGACCTAGGCTGCTACGACCTGTCCGAAGGGGACGTGATGCGCCGCCAGATCGCCATGGCAAAGGCTGCGGGCTTGTTCGGTTTTTGTTTCTACCACTATTGGTTCGATGGCGAACGCGTGCTGGAAACCCCGGTCGAACGGCTGATAGCCGACTCGACTCTGGACTTTCCCTTCTGCTTGATGTGGGCCAACGAAAACTGGACCCGCACTTGGGACGGCTCGGAGAACGAGATCATCCTAGGCCAAAATTATCGCGAAGAAGATGATATTCCCTTCATCGACGATGTCGCCCGCCACATGAAGGATCCGCGCTACATCCGGGTTGACGACAGGCCTGTGTTCTTTATCTATCGGCCCGGGCACATTCCAAACGCTAAGGAGCGATTGGCTGAATGGAGAGATATTTTCCGTGAACGGCACAACCTCGATCCGTTGATCTTCAACGCGCAGGCCTTTGGTGATAATGACCCGCGCGTTTTCGGCCTTGATGGGGCTATCGAGTTCCCACCCCACAAGGTTCTGTCCCGCGCGCCGAACATTGCGGGAGACCTATCGCTTTTTGACAGCAATTTTTCAGGAGACATTCGTGACTATGAAACACTGGTTTCAGCTGCGGCTCTATCTCCAGATTCGGCTGACTTTCCCTTAATTAGGACAGTCTTCCCTTCCTGGGACAATGACTCGCGTCGTCCAGGGCGGAGCACCATTATTGCAAACTCGACGCCTGAAAAATTCGCTGTTTGGCTGGACGAGGCGATCAGATACAGCGAAATTAATCCCATCTATGGCGAACCCATAGTTTGTATCAACGCTTGGAACGAATGGGCCGAAGGCGCGTATCTCGAACCTGACGTCCATTTTGGGAGCGGATACCTTAACGCGATGTCTCGCGTGCTGCACGGCGTAAACCGTGACGAAGGCGTGGCCAAGCACACTCGTATCTTGCTTGTCGGCCACGATACTCTAGCATTTGGCGCACAAACTCTGCTTTGCCGAATCGGATCGACACTAAAGGAACGCTTTGGCGTCGACGTGACGTTTCTGGTTATCGACAGCAACACGCACGACGGTTCGTTCAAGACGACAACGCAATTGATGCAATCAATTGGGGAACTCGTTTTTTTGGATCAGATCGGTGAAAGAGAAATCAATGGTTTTCTGAGAGAGCAGGGCTTCTCCTTTGCTATCACGAACACCACGCCTTCTGGCCGTGTTGTGCCCGCTTTGAAAAAAGCGGGCCTCACGGTCATCTCTTTGATCCATGAATTGCCGAAGCTGCTGAAATCCTATGATTTGGTCACCGAAGCTGAGGCGATTGCGCATGAGGCCGACCATGTGATCTTCCCGGCCGAGATCGTCCGGGATGGGTTCGAAGGATTTGCCGGGACCATTGCCCACAAGGCCGAGATCTTTCCACAGGGCCTTTATAACACTCGCGTCTTGGAAACCCCGTTGGGCGACGACGGTTTGCGCGCGGAATTAGGGCTGGGCATCAACGCGAAGATCGTTTTGGGTGTCGGCTATGCCGACCTGCGCAAAGGCATCGACCGTTTCGTGAGCGCGGGCCTGTCACTATGTTCGACGCATGACGATATCGTTTTCCTGTGGGTCGGTGCCCCGGCAGGAGAGGCAATCCATTGGTTCCAACCGGAAATTGACGCTTCTGGTCTCGGTGATCGGATACGAATCCTGGGGCATCGCGAAGACATCGCGCGCTTCTTTGCCGCAGCCAACGCGTTCTATTTGTCCTCACGTGAGGATCCCTTCCCCTCGGTCGTGCTCGAAGCTCTGGCTGCCGGGTTGCCGGTCATCGGGCACAAAGGCTGCGGCGGGTGCGATGCGCTGATTGATAAACACGGAACGCTGGTCGACAAGTCCGACCCAATGGTGCTAGCCGGTGCGCTGTTGGTTGCGGTCAGCACATCTAACAGCCGTGCCGTGAATGCCCGCCGCGCCGACATCGAACAGAATTATAGCTTCCCTGAATATGTGTTTGGGCTGATTCAGCGGCTGATGCCCGACCTGCCTAGCGTCTCGGCGGTAGTACCTAACTACAAATATGAAGCCTATATCGGTGAACGTTTGCGCAGCGTTTTTGACCAGACTATGCCGCTGCGCGAGGTAATCGTGCTCGACGATGCCTCGCCCGACAATAGTGTCGCTGAAATCCAACGTGTTGCGGAGGCTGCGGGGCGGAAGATTGACCTGCACGTTAACGCCAAGAACAGTGGTTCGCCCTTTCCACAATGGCGCAAAGGAGTCGAGCTGGCACAGGGCGAATATGTCTGGATCGGGGAGGCCGACGACCTAGCGTACCCAACATTTGTCGCGCGGTTGATCGACCAGATGCGTCTTGCAGGCAGTGTGCTTGGTTTTACAGACAGCAACCAGATCGACGAGAATGGAGCGCCGCTTGGCGACAGCTATCGCCACTATATCAACCAAATCGAACCGGGTGCCTTCGACAAGCCCTTTGACATGGATGCCCCCGAATTCCTAGCGCGCTTTTTAGCGGTCAAGAACGTGATCCTGAACGTCTCAGGTGTGATCTTTCATCGGCAGACGCTGCTTGACGCCTTCGACGCAGTGGGGGAAGAGTTGTATTCCTACAGCGTAGCCGGCGATTGGTGTCTGTACGCGGAAATCTGTGCCCAGCAGGGCAACCGCGTCAGCTTCATCCCCGAACCCCTGAACACCCATCGGCGTCACCGCGTTAGCGTGACGCATGCCCTGAAAGTAGATAAGCACTTGTCAGAGATTGCAGAGATGCACAACCGAGTTGGTTCACGCATTTCTTTGAGCCGAGACACTATCGAGAAACAAAAAAAACACTATACCCAATGCGAAGTACACTTGGCGAAGAATGGCTAGCTTTCTAACTTAATATCAAAAGGAGCAACGGGAATGGAAAACCTTGTTGGCAAGGCAATTTCAAACCTAGGAATTTCACTCCCTGATGGTCTCATTGATATATCGGACATCCTTGCACGTCTACACATAAAAAAAGTCTACATTATTTCCATGACGGGTAGGTGTGGATCAACGTGGCTCGCCTCCGAACTTGCTTGCTTTGGGAACGCTGGGCGGCCGAGTGAGTATTTTTCCGAACAGCGCATACCTCACGAACATAAAGACATTGATTTTTCTAGCGTTGAGGAATTTCTAGAATCTTTGATACAAAAAGGAAGAACCGGTGAAACGTTTGGTTTTAAAATCGATGCTAATCGTCTTCGTTGGCTTTCAGAAATCATCGACATCAAGGCGTCTTTTTCTAGTTTAGAGCCCGTTTGGATCGATATGCGCAGAAGAAATATAGTCAAGCAAGGTATTTCATTTCTGCGGGCTAAACAGACTGGCGTATGGCATGTGTTTCAGGGATCAGGCAGATCTGTTGATGCCTCCAAAATACAAAACGGCGCATTCGAAGATAACGCTCTTTGGTCCGAAATAAACAGGATCAGAGATGCTGAAGAATGGCTTGATAGTTTCTATCGTTCAAATGACATCAGGCCGATGAGGATAGTTTACGAGGACATGGTGGACTCAAGCGCCATTATTATCCGGCGAATTCTTTTTAGAATTGGCTGGAATGATGTCCACGGTAAAATTGAAGATAAAGAAGGTGAGGGGGTGATCAAAACAATTAAAATTGGGGACGATAACTATTTGGCTGGCGAGCTTGAGTTTGTTTCGAGAAATATCGCCGCTATCGAACGCCTGTTGAGCGAAAGGGATATTCATGACGGGTATTGAGGAAGAACTTGAGCGCGCGAAAGATATTTGGGCCGCCTCTGAATTCTACACAAATGCTGAGAACTCTACAGAATACTTTTGGGATCCTGAAACACCTTTTGGGCGTCTTCTTGAAGATATAGACCTGAAGGGATATGTTCTTGAGTTCGCGTGTGGTCATGGGCGACACACCGAGATTCTTGTTCGACATGCAAAAAAGGTCATATTTTCAGATCTCATCCATAGAAATGTGGATCTGACTTTGAGCAGGCTCGCCGGCTCAAAGAACGCTGTTGGTTATCATTCCGATGGCAAGTCGTTAAGCTTTTGTAAAAGCTCGAGTATTGATACAGTTTTTTCATTCGGAGATATGATTTTTATGTCTCCGGATTTGATTGAACTTTATCTGCGCGATATCTATCGCGTACTCAAAGTTGGCGGGCGAGCAATCTTGCATCACTCAAATGTCGATGCTGACCTCGCCTCGTTTTCCGCACTCGGTGGTCGCTTCAGGATGACCTGCGAAAAATTTGCCTCGATGTCCGAGGATGTCGGTTTTTCGGTAGTTCGCCAAGCTACAGTTGATCATAGTCTTGCGCCGGCACTGGATGGATTAACTATTGTTGAGAAGCCGGGCTTGAAGCTGAAAATGAGGCGCTCTAAGAGACGCTAAAAATGGAAGATTGGGCTTTCGCTCTTCTTTTTCTGGAACGTTAAGAACAAGGCAAGAGCAAACGTGGAAATGGTATCCCCTATCTTGATTCTCGGCACTGGGCGCTGTGGATCTACTTATCTGCAAACCTCTCTCTCTGGTGTCAGTGATATTTGGATATGGGGTGAGCATGACGGTATCCTTCGCGGGCTATTCACTTGGGCGCGCAACACACGCAGCAGCAAGGCGCTCAACACTTTCAGCTTTCCGTATGTCGGCGAGGATCCTTACGAAACGCTCCAGCGCGACGGCACCCGAGCGGCGTGGGTTTGCCCTTTCGACAAGTCTGACATCGAAGAAATCGAACGCAACATTATTATCGAATTGTTTTCGCGTCGATTGCCTGATGGGAAGAAACGTTGGGGTTTCAAGGAAATACGGTACGGCCCCAATTCCGGAGTCCCTGAGCGAATGCTGACGCTCTTTCCTGCGGCAAAGATTATTCACGTCGTGCGCGACCCTAGGACATCGATCTCGAGCTCGATCCGGGCCTGGAACCGGGAGGTATTCGATGCCGGTACGGATACCGGCGCGCTGGAGAACCAAATTGCCGGTCTTGTCGCATCTTATGTTGATAGATGGGTGGGGACGACACAGTACTTCGAAGCGCTTTGTGCGACGAATGCTGACCAGGCGCGCACAGTTAAAATCGAGCAAGCTGACGACGAATTCCCTGCTATTCTGGATTTTCTGGAGGCCGAACCAGTTAGGTCATCCGTTGAAGTTGCTAGCGAGACCAACCCCGCTCGCAACGACCCTGAAGTATCGAAGTTAATCGATAGGTATTTAGAGGAGGCGATGGCCGAAAATAGTGTCCTTGCAGAACTCTCTAGAAAGCTTGGTTACTCTTAGTGCCGCCCCCGATACTAACCCTTATCCTCGGCGTTCATCGCTCTGGCACCTCACTCCTCTCACATGGGTTGGCGGCGATGGGGGCTTCATTGGGGGCGTTCGATGATACTCGCGATCCCGACAATCCAGACGGCTATGCTGAACACCCATTGATACGTGGGTTCAATGATAGGTTGCTGGGCTATCTAGGCGCGTCGTGGGACAATTGGGGGTTTCGGGCCAGCAGCGTCGATTTTGACACACCCGAACTGGGGCCTTGGAAGGACGAGGCTGTCCAGATGTTGCGGGATACATTTGCAGGGCCTGGGCCCTTCGTCCTCAAGGATCCTCGCCTCACCACCCTGGCCCCTTTCTGGGAAAGGGTGGTGCCTGCCGCGGGGTTCTACCTGCGGCGTATCGTTATTTTGCGGGATCCCGCCGAGGTTGCCGAGAGCCAGGTGCAGCGCGTCGCGCGTCGTCCGCAGGAGTTTCCAGTTATTGCTGCGGCCGAACCGATGGCCGCGCTTTGGGTCGTCTCAATGCACGAGGTTTTGTCAGCCTTGGGCGACGATAACACCATGGTGGTCAGCCATGCCGATCTGCTGCGTAATCCAGCTCAGGTGCTGGCCGCCATCGCGCCCTTCGCCGGGTTGTCTCCCAGCGTCGAAACGGTTGCGGCTTTTGCTCTCGACGGAGTCAAACCATCTTTGTACCGTGCCCATGTGTCCGAGGTGTCGAAGGGCCCTTGGATGGCCGCCGCACAGGCATTCGTTGCTGATTTTGGTCCAGCCTGCGGTCCGCGGTCGCTGACCCGCTCCGAAGCCCGTGCAATCATTGACAAGCAGACCGGTCTGGTACCGCTGATGTCAGGGCTTAGCGCGGCACGCGACAGTATCTTTCGGATGCGAGAGAGTCAGGCCTTGCACCAGCAGACTGTGACCGACATCACCCACTATGTTTGGATACTGGCACCTTTGATAGCACATGCTCCTTCAGCGCAACTGTCCAGTGCGATCAAAAAAGCTCGTGAATTGGCTGAGGAAACGCCGCTGGAACGGTCCAGCTTCGCCTTTGGTCACAGTCTGACGCGCTTGTATATAAGTGCCGGTCTCTTGGATGAAGCCGCGAACTGGCTGGACCGCCTGCGCCCACATTTTGGGCATGTCCCGGCCTATAGCGCACTTGAGCATACCTTGGCTGAGGCGCGCAAGGCCCAAGATACGCCGTTCTCGGCCTCCTAGCACGGTCGGTTCCTGCGGTTCGACATGTTCTGATCTCCTCGTCTTGGGGATCAGCAGACCTCAGATCGTAGCTTCCGTCACTGTCCGATTTTCGGGGGGTAGCCCAGTGATTTGCGCCGGGGGCAATGATCTGCCACGGGATTTTTATTCCACCGACGATTAGAGCCCGGCTCAACTTGAGGACGGACAATGAAGCGAACGAGATTCACAGACGAGCAGATCATCGGGATCGACGTTGTTCATTTTGCAGGTCTGCAAGAGTGTGGCGATGGTGGCCCATGTGCGACCGCCACTATCCGAACCGGCGAACAGGCTGTTCTTTCTCGTGATTGTCTGGGGTCTGATGGCGCGCTCAACGATGTTGGAGTCGAACTCGACAAGGCCGTCGGTCAGGAAGCGCTCGAAGATCTCGCGCCGGGAGATGGCATAGCGCAGGGCCTGAGCCAGCTTCGATTTTCCCGGGATGCGGGGCAAGGTCTGCTGCCAGAGGGCGAACAGATCGGCGTCGATGGGTGCGGAGGCGGCCTGGCGTGCACCTCGGGGCCTTGGCCACGAACCTCTGCCTCAAGCTTCCAGAGCTCGGTCATCCGCTCGACCGTGGCGGTGGCGATTTCGGAGGCGCCGGCAACATGGAGCTCGAAGAAGCGGCGCCGACTGTGGGCCCAACAACCCGCCAGGCGCAGGCTGTCGTTGCCCCCGTTCTTGCGTATCAGCTTGTTGTAGGCAGCATAGCCGTTTACCTGCAGGATACCGCGGTAGTTGCCGAGGTGACGGCGCACGCAGTCGCCGGACTGGCTGTCCTCGAAGCGATAGGCAACCAAGGGCGGGCCACTGCCGCCGAAGGCGCTGTCGTCGCGGGCATAGGCCCAGAGCCAGGCCGTCTTCGTGGCGTTGGTGTCGGGGGCGAGGGGCTCCTCGTCCGTCCAAAGCAGCTTCGTCCGACGCGTCATCACGCACCCACAGTGTCTACTATCCCATAGTGGACACTATCGATCACCCTCTATGCGCGGCAGAGCCGCGACGCCGGACGCTTATGATAAACACACTTGCTAGCCGAAGACTCCAGCTTCGAGCGGTCTAGTTTTCGGGCGCTGCGTAAGGGCTGGCTATATGCCTCGATTCTTTGATGGCCGCGAATGCCAATGCTACACCAGCTGCGCGTCAAACATGGGCCCCCGCTCTTCGGCCAGCCGACAAAAGCGGGACGCGTTCACCTGAGAGTCGCTGCGTTCGAGGGGGAAGCTGCATGGCGGATTCCCGATTGAGAAATGTAATATTTGACCGTGACCCAATCTTCTAACGTGCATAATGGATTGCTTTTGCGCACTACCTGCTAGAGCTAGTCAGTTCCCCTCCATTCCCGATAAGTTCGCCTTATCGTGGATAACCTATTCTCCAAGTTCGCCGGTGCCGACGTTCGGACTTGCTTGCTAAGCGAGGGGCGCGCCAGTTCCGACACGGTCTCCTCACCTTTCAGCGCCTCAAGGGAAGCAGGATGCAGCAAGGGGCAGCGAAATGCGCTGCCCGCCGCCGCCCCCCCGGGGGGGGGCCTCTAAAAATCTGACAGATCCTTTTTTCAACATCCCGGCTTCTGTAACCGCGATTTCGTGCAATCGTCACAAAACTGCGGGAAAAGGCGCCCGATCCCCCAAGCAGACGCTGCCTCTGGTCCGTGATAGCGCCATGCATGCTTAGGTCAGATCGCAGGGCTCGCGTTTCTGGCTGGGCGCCTTGCCAACAGATTTTGACGCTTTTTGCCTTCTTGTGCTGCGTGGTATCGTTCGGACATGAACGATCCGTGGTCATGCTGGGCACGCGGGTTCCCAACCTCAAGGCGCCGGTCAGGCGGTCCTTGTGCGGCAGCTTTCGCAAAGTTCAGAACGACCAATGAGCGTTACGCGTAGCAAGCGCCAAGAGGACGCGCGGTTTCGCGTTCTGCGCCTTTTGCAGCAGAACCCGGAATTGTCCCAGCGCGCTCTGGCCGAGGCCGCGGGGATCAGCGTCGGCGGTGTGCATTACGTTCTCAACGCTCTGATCGAGACCGGGCTGGTCAAACTGGGCAATTTCACCGCCGCCGACGACAAGCGGCGCTACGCATATATCCTGACACCGAGCGGACTGGCCGAGAAAGCCCGGCTGGGGCGGCGGTTTCTGGCGCGCAAGATCCGCGAATACGAGGCGCTGCGGGACGAGATCGACACGCTCTCGACCGAGCTTCAGGGATCCGACGTCCCGGCGCAGGCGCTGGCTTCGGGATTTGGCAGAAGCTCGGGCTGATCCGGCGGCGGGCCGCGCGGCGACCCTTTTCAAACAGAGAGTGCGACCCTGTTCAGGATTGCAGGCAAGGAAGTATCCGATGTCATACGCTGACACCCAGAACGCGCCCGGCGATGCCTCTGAGGCCGTGCAGAATCCCGACCGCGGCCTGCCCGCTGTCCCCGAGGGCACGCCGCATTTTCTGATCGTGGGCGCCTGCAAGGCGGGAACGACCACGCTTTATGACGATCTGGCCCTGCATCCTGACAGCTTCATGCCGGCCGACAAGGAACCTGACATCCTGCATCGCGGCCAGGATCCGGATGAGGTCCTGACCATGTGGCGCCGGCATTTCCGGGGCGCGCCGCAGGGCGCCCTGCGGGGTGAGGGCTCGACATATTACACCATGACCCCCGACCGGGCGGATGTCTCCGGGCTGGCGCGTCGCGTCCTGGGGCCTGAGGCGCGGATCATCTACATCATGCGCCATCCGTTGCGCCGTATCGAAAGCCACCTCGGCCATGACCATATCGCCGGGCGGGTCGCGGCAGAAGATTTCGACCGCGCGGCCCTGGAAGAGACGCGCTATGTTGCGTGGAGCGATTATGCGCGTCAGATGGCGCCCTGGATCGAGGCCTTCGGCCGCGAGAACGTCCTGCCGGTGATCTTCGAGCGCTTCGTTTCCGAACGCCACAGCACCGCGCGCGCGGTTGCCTCGTTCATCGGACTGGATCCTGACCGCCTGCCCGCGCGCAGCGGGGTGTCGAATGCGCGCGACAGCATGCGCGTTCCCAAAGGCAAGATGCTCTCCCGGCTTCTGAATTCGACCACGTACCGCCAGCGGCTGCGCGGTCTGGTGCCCGATGGCATGCGCCAGGTGCTGCGTCAGGCCGTGTCGCGGCGGGCTGGCGCCCCGGTGGAGGTTGCCCTGGAAGAGGAAACCCTGGCCGAGCTCAGGCTCCGCCTGTCCCATGTCCCCGGGGCGCTTCGCGCGCTCGGGATCACCCCGGGCGACTGGTAACGCAATGACCAAACGCGGGTTCATCGCCCTGTTTGTCGCGCGCGGCGGCATCGTCGGGGTCAATGTCCTGTCTCTGCTGGTGGTTGCGGCCGTCATGGAGCCGGCGGCCTTCGGGTCCTTTGTCTATCTGTGGTCCCTGACCCTGTTCCTCGCCGCGCTGGCGGGTATGGGGAGCCCGGCCTATCTGTTGCGCGAGACCTCGGCGCGGCAGGGCGACCCGCAGCGCGGACTCTCGCGCCTTGAGGCGGTGAAAGTGGCCCTGATCCTGCCGCTCGGCATGCTGGCGGTGTTGTGTCTCGCCGCGGTCCTGCTGCCCGAGGCGGCCCTGCGCGCTCTGGGCCAAGGCCCTCTGGACATGGGCGAGGTGCTTCCGGTCGGACTGGCCGCGCTTGTCGTGATGGTGCTCACGCATGCCGCGACACCGTTCCGGCTGGACGGACGGGAAACCTTGTCGATGGCGCTGCGTGACGGCGCGCCGCAAAGCCTGATCATGCTGGCCGTGCTGATCGGCCAACTGGTCGGCCTGCAGGACGCCCATGTCGCGCTTTTGCTGTTTGCCGCCCTGGGCCTGATGCTGGTTGCTGGGCTTTATGCCCTCATCCGCATCAGGACACCGCTATGGCGCGACGGCCCCGGCCTGCCGCGGGGCGGACAACCCAGCTTCTGGGGCAGTTCCGTTCTGGGCGCGACCGTGTCGCAGGTCGATATTCTGCTCGGCGGGCTGGTGCTCGGGCCCGTGGCACTGGGCCATTATCAGATCCTGAAGCGGATCGCGAACCTGACGGCCCAGCCGCAGGTCATTGCCAACTGGTCCGTGCTGGTGCGCATCGGCAGGTCGCATGCTCAGGGGAAGCTTGCGGATGTGCAGCAGGCCTGTCGTCAGGGGCTGAAGCTCGCCTTCTTCCCGGGGATCGGCCTTTTGCTGATTCTCGTCGCCCTGCTTCCGCTGGCGCTGGGGTTCTATGACATCGAAAACTCGGCCGAAACCTGGACGATCTTCGGGTTGCTGGCGCTTGGCAGCCTCGCGAATGTCGCCTTCGGCGTGAATTTCACCGTGGCGGCGCAAAGCGGGCTGGAAAAATTCTCGCTGGGGGCACGGGTTGTCAGTCTCGGGCTGATGGCGGGCGGAATCCTGCTTCAGGGTGACGCTATGACCAGCCAGGGTCTGGCGCTGTCGGTGCTGGTTGCCGTGGCCGTGTCGAACCTGTTGCTGTCCTGTCTGATCTGGCGAAGACTGGGGGTCGATACCACGCTTCTCAGCCTGCTCCCCGGCAGGAAGGGGCGGAGTGAATGATCCCCATCCTGTTCATTTCCTCGGTCGTGTCCGTTGCCATCCCGCTGTTGCTGGCGCGTCGTTACGGCAGCGTGCCGCTCGTCTCGCCGCTTCATATCCTTGGCTATCTCGTCTTTTTCGGAATGTTCCTGAAGACCATTTACCTTGGTGTTTTCGACGGCGAGATGTTTTTCCAGCTCTACATCGACGACCCATGGGCGGTGATCGAGGGGTATCTGTTCGTCACAGGCTTCGTGCTGATGATCTGCCTTGGTTATGTGGTGTCGATCCGCAAGGTCTGGCGCATGCGAGACGACGCGCTGGTGGCGGGGGTGGTGTCACAGGTGCGCTATCCCCGGGTTCTGATGCTGGTCGGGGTTGCGACGGCGCTGGCGGTGATCGGCTCGATGATGGCGGCGCGTGGCCTCGGGGGGGTGGCGACCGCCTTCGATACCGAGACGCTCGAGACCATGAGTTCGTCGCGGGTGGTGCGTATCGAAGGGGTCGAGGGATTTGGGGCGACCGGCGCGATTTCGCGCGCGCTCCTGTTCATCCCGACGCTGGCCCTCATGGTGTTCATCACGCGACACACGCTGCTTCGGCGGGATCTTCTGATCATGCTCGCCTTGCTGGCGCAGGAGTTTTTTCTGACCATTCTCGAAGGGAAACGTTTCGAACTGGTCAACATCCTGGCGCTGTTCGTGTTCGTCTCGGTCATGATGGGGCGGCGTTTTTCGCCGGCCAGCATCTTCAAGGCGGCGGGCGGGGTCGCTCTGGTTCTGGCGCTGTTCGTGACGATGACCAACCTGCGCAACACTCACTCGCAGGCGCAGACCGCAAGCGCGACCGAGACACTGACCAACCAGATCTTCGGCTCGACCTATTTTCTCGATGTCAACGTACCCATCCTGATCATCGCCTTGTCGCGGCCGGATGACCGGTTCTGGGGGGAAAGTTATACCTACTGGACCTTTGCCTGGGTCCCCCGGGCATTGTGGCCGGACAAGCCGGTCGTCACCCTAGGGCCCTATGTCAAGCAGGAGGTTCTCGGCATCCGCAACACGGTGGGGGGCGTCAATCCGACAGGGCCCGGGGAAGCCTTTCTCAACTTCGGCTGGCTGGGCATGCTGGTGGGGTTTGGCCTTGGCGCTCTCTACCGGGCGATCGAGTATCTGACCCTCTCGCCGGGTGGCCTGCGGCGGCGCTACGGGTTCTGGATGTACCCTATCGTTGCCTATCCCTTTATCACGGCAACCATGCAGTCATCCTTCGCCGCAGCCCTGACGACGAGCCTGTTCAAGGCCCTCCTGATGATCCTTGTCCTGAAGCTGTTCTCCCTTCGATTCCGGCTGGGTCCGGCCACAGACCGCGTCACACGGCCAACGCCGGCCAACCGGCCCGCTTAAAGGAAGCCCCTGATGAAACTGCAGAAACTTGGCAGCCCCTGGCTTGCCGGGCCGAGACTGGTGCGTGCGGTCCTCCGCCGTGCGGCGACGTTCTTTGCGACGATGCTGCACCGGGCGACGCTCGGCTCTCTGGGGGCTAATTCGCGGCTCCATGCCGGCGTGACCTTCACGCAGCCCGGGCGTGTGCATATCGGCTCGGACAGCCTGATCTGGGGGGGCGTGACCGCCAGTGCCGATGGCGCGGCGCGCGGGATCGAGATCGGCGACAGGGTGCAGATCAACCGGCGCGTATCGCTCGACATGACCGGCAAGCTGGTGATCGGGGCGGATACGCTGATCTCGGAAGACAGTATTCTCTATACGCATGATCACGGCCTGGATCCGAAGTCGCTGCCGACCGCGCGTGACAAGATCATCGGCGAGCGGGTCTGGATCGGCGCGCGCGTCATCGTCCTGCCGCAGTGCCATGCGATCGGCGAGGGGGCTGTGATCGGCGCCGGATCCGTCGTCACCCGCGACATTCCCGCTGGCGCGATTGCCGCGGGCGCGCCGGCGCGGATCGTCGGATGGCGGCCGGGCTTCGGGCCGGCGCGGCAGAGCGAGGGGACGGCATGACCCTGTCTTCCCCTCTGCCGCAGGGCGAAGACCTGCGCATCGCGCATACCCTGTCGTCCATCGAGAACAAATCGGCAGGCCCCTCGCACAGCGTGCCGGGTCTGGCCTATGCTCAGGCGGCCCTCGGGGCCACGGTTTCCCTGCATTCGCTCGGCGGGCAGCCGGAACACGCCGCGGCCGGCCTGCAGGACCATCGCTACCGGCGCGATTTCGCGACCGTGCCGGGATTGCGCCGGATGGGTCTGTCCCGGCAGATGCAGCAGGCGATCCGCGGAGGCCGGCATGAGTCCGACGTGATCCACACCCATGGCCTGTGGCTGATGGCGAACGGCTGGTTTGCGCCGCAGACCCCGTTTGTGATCTCGCCGCGGGGCATGCTGTCCGAGGTGGCCCTGGGTTTCTCGCCGATGCGCAAACGCCTGATGCGCTGGATCTCGCAGGATGCGGCCTTTGCGGCGGCGGGGATGTTCCATGCCACGGCCGAGATCGAGCGGAGCGATATCCGCGCCTATGGCCTGCGCCAGCCGGTGGCGATCATCCCCAACGGGATTGACCTGCCCGAACTGCAACCAGCCCCGGACGCGGGCACCCCGCGCCGAGTGGTCACCCTGGGCCGCGTGCATCCCAAGAAGGGGCTCGACCTGCTTCTGGGCGCCTGGAGCCGGGTCGAGGCCGCGCATCCCGGCTGGCAGCTGGAAATCATCGGCCCCGATCAGGCCGGTCACCGGGCTGAACTCGAGGCGCTGGCCGCGCAACTGGGTCTCAAGCGCGTCACCTTCTTCGGGCCGAAATACGGCGCGGACAAGCTGCTCGCCATGGGGCAGGCCGATCTGTTCATTCTGCCCTCGCGCAGCGAGAACTTCGCGATGACCGTGGCCGAGAGCCTGGCGCTGGCGGTTCCGGTGATCGCCACCCGCGGCACGCCCTGGCCGGGTCTTGTCGAGAAGGATTGTGGCTGGTGGGTCGAGAGCACGGCAGAGGCGCTTGGCGGTGCCCTGTCGCAGGCCCTGGCGCTGCCGCCCGAGGTGCGGGCCGGGATGGGCGCGCGCGGCCGGGTTTGGATGAAAGACGAATTCTCCTGGGCGAGGATCGCACAGATGTCGATCGAGGCCTATCGCTGGCTGCTCAAGCGCGGCGACCAGCCGGATTTCGTGCATCTCGACTGACCCGCCTTTCCGGCGTCGGGCGCGCCGGCGCGCTCACACCCTGTTCCGGGCTCTGCCCGGTCTTGCTCCGACGGGATGAAGATCATGAAAATCGGACTGCTGACCTATCATTTCAGCGACAATTACGGTGCGCTGTTCCAGGCCTTTGCCCTGCGGCGCTGGCTGCAGGAGCGCGGCGCCGAGGCAGAATTCGTCAATTACCATCCGCCTTATGTGGAAGAGGGCGGGCCGCTGGACCGGCCCTGGAAACTGTCGCTTTGGCGCAAGAATGCCACGATCCTTTACATGAAGCAGGCCCATCTCCGGCACCGGTTCTTTGGCGACAAGCGGCAGACGGCAGCCTTTGACCGGTTCCGCGCCGAGCATCTCGGCGTCAGCGGCCCGCGGCTGCGTCAGCCCGAAGATCTGCGCCCGCTGATGGCCGGTTATGACATGCTCGTCTGTGGCTCTGACCAGATCTGGAATCCGTCCATTCAGCGCGGGCTGGATCCGGTGTATTTTCTGGACATTCCCGGCAGCGACGGCCTGCGCAAGGCCGCCTATGCCCCGAGCTTCGGGCGCAGCACGATCGAACCGGGGTATCGCGCCGAACTGGGGCGGCTTCTGGGCGGGCTGGACGCGATCTCGGTCCGCGAAAGCAGCGGGCTCGACATCCTCGAGAGTGCCGGTCTGCCGCGCGATCGCGCGCTGGTCGTGCCGGACCCGACCATCCTGCTGGGGCGCTTCGACAGCTTGCTGTCCTCCGGCAATGCGCCCGACAACAGCGTGTTCTGCTACGCCCTGCGGACCGACGAGGGGATCCGCGAGGTCGCCGAAGAGGCCGCCCGCCTCACCGGGGGGGCGCTCTACGCGCCGCGCAATCCGCACCAGCGCTGGCGCGACATCGGCCAGGGCGTCATTCCGGGCCCGCGCGAGTGGCTGGACATGCTGGCGCGCGCCGGGATGGTCGTGTCGAACTCCTTCCATGGCGTCGCGCTGAGCGTGGTGATGAACAAGCCCTTCGTCGCGGTGTCCCTGCCGGGCAAACGGGCCGGCATGAACGCCCGTGTGCAGAATCTGCTGACGCTCGCCGGGCTGACAGACCGCATCGTCGAGACCGCCGATCCGGCCCGGGTCCGCGAACTGGCCCGGACGCCGGTCGACTGGGTGCAGGTGAACGCCCGGCTCGCGGCGGTCCGCGCGACGGCGGAAGCGTATCTCGACGCGAATATCGAGGCGGCCCGCAATCAGACGGACCGCGCTTCGGGACTTAAAGAGAGGGTTTTGAATTGACCGAGGGTGTCGAACGCGTCCTTGCTTCCGGATTGTGCGTCGGCTGCGGCGGCTGCGCTTTTGCGGCCGGCGGGCGGATGGAACTTGATACGCACGGGTTTTTCCAGCCCGTGCTGGACGATGCGGTGGGCGGGGCGAAGGGTCGCGAACTCGACGCGGCCTGTCCTTTTCTGGCCCCCGAGCTGAACGAGGACGTTCTGGCAGACCGCCTGCTGCCCGCGACGGCGCACCGCGATCACAAGATCGGAAAATACGACAGTGTGTTCAGCGCCCATGCCGAGGAAGGCGGGTTCCGCCGCGCCGGCAGTTCGGGCGGCATCGGCTCGTGGCTGGCGGCCGAATTGCTGCGCAAGGGTCTGATAGACGGCGTCATCCACGCCCGGCCTGCGGTCCGGGACGGGGGCGAGGATCCGTTCTTCCGCTACGGGATCAGCCGCAGCCTCGACGAGATCCGGGAGGCTGCGCATTCGCATTACCATGTGGTCGAGATTTCGGAGGTGCTGGCAGAGGTCAAGCGCGTCCCGGGGCGCTATCTGTTCATGGGCGTGCCCTGTCTGGTCAAGGCGGCCAACCGGGCCAAGCTGCTGGACCCGGTTATCGCCGAGCGCCTTGCCTATACGCTTGCCCTGGTCTGTGGCCATTTCAAGAGCGTGCACTGGGCCATGTCGCTGGGTTGGGGCGCAGGTGTCCCGCCCGAAGACATCAAGGCGATCACCTTTCGCGTCAAATCCGAGAATGTCCCGGCCAAGGCCTATTACTTCGGCATCCGGCAGCGCGGCAACGACGCGGTCAGCATCCATGACTCCGCCCCGCTGACGGGGGGGAAATTCAACCTCGGTGCCATGATGCCGGATGCCTGCAATTACTGCGACGACGTGGTCGGAGAAACCGCCGACATCACCATCGGCGATGCCTGGCTGCCGCGCTACGCCTTCGACTGGCGCGGCAAGAACATGGTTGTCTCGCGCAATCCCGACCTGACCCGGCTGATCCGGGCCGCCGCCGAAGAGGGGCGCGTGGTCATCGAGCCGATGACCGCGAAAGAGGCCGCAGAGGCGCAGGCGGGCGGGTTCCGCCAGCGGCGCGAAGGGCTTGCACACCGGTTGGCACGGGCAAAGGCCAAGAAGCGCTGGGTTCCCGAAAAGCGCGCCCTGCCGGACATGGTCCGTCCGGGACCGTTGCGCGCGCGGATCTACAATCTGCGCGAAGAGGTCTCGACCCGGTCGCGCACCGCCTTCCGCGCGGCGCTCGATCGTGGCGATATTGCGATCTATGATCAGGAAATGGCGCGTGTCTTCAAGCGCTTGCGCCGCCTCGAACTTTCGGCGGCGGCTTTCCGCATCCTGTCTGTCCGCCTGCGCGCGCTGTTCTCGCGGAGGCGGTCGTGACCAGCCAGCCGACCCGTCTTTATGTCGACAGCCGCAGCCATAGCGACAAGGCCAGACGCGCGCTGTGGCATGTCACGCGCAGCCTGCTTTTCGCCCCGCTGCGGGGGCCGCTGTTCAAGCGCTGGCGGCTGTTCTTGTTGCGCAGCTTCGGCGCGACCATCGGCAAGGGCTGCCGGGTCGATGCCTCGTGCAAGATCTGGTGGCCGGGCAACCTGAGGATGGGCAATTACGCCTGCCTCGCGGACGCCGTGGATTGCTACAATGTCGCCCCGATCACCCTCGGCGATTACGCGACCGTCAGCCAGCGCAGCTTTCTGTGTTCGGCGAGCCATGCAACCGACCAACTGTCGCGCCCGCTGATCTTCGCGCCGATCACCCTCGAGACGCATGCCTGGGTCGGGGCCGAGGCCTTTGTCGGGCCGGGCGTGACCATCGGGGAGGGCGCCGTGCTGGGCGCGCGGGCGGTGGCAACCCGGAACCTCGAGTCCTGGACCATCTATGCGGGCATTCCGGCCCGGGCGCTCAGAAAGCGGGAGATCCGGGAATGACGCTGACCGTCGTCATCCTCACCCGGGACGAGGCGCAGCATATCGCCCGGGCCATCCGGTCGGTGCAGGCAGTCGCGGACCGGATCCTTGTGGTGGACAGCGGCTCTGCGGATGCCACCGCCGAGATCGCCCGTGATCTGGGCGCAGAGGTGCTGGTGCATCCCTTCGTCACCCAGGCCCGGCAGTTCAACTGGGCGCTCGACCAGCTGCCGGCCGATACCGACTGGATCTTCCGGCTCGATGCGGACGAGGTCGTTTCGCCCGAGCTGGCCCGGGCGCTGGCCACACGCCTGCCAGCGCTGGGGCCCGAGGTCGCCGGGGCCGAGGTTCTGCGCCGCATGGCCTTTCTGGGACGGCAGATCCGCTGGGGCGGGCTGTTTCCGGTGCCGATCGTGCGCGTCCTTCGCCATGGCCGGGGGCGCTCCGAAGATCGCTGGATGGACGAACACATCCTGCTCGACGGGACGGCTGTCCAGCTCGACGGCGAATTGCTGGACGATAATCTCAAGCCGCTGGGCTGGTGGATCGACAAGCACAACGCCTATGCCAGCCGGGAAGCCATCGAGGTGCTCGATGCCGAGTTCGGCTTTCTGGGCAGGGTCCAGCGCGGCGCCGATCCGGGACGCAACGCCGGGTTCAAGCGGCTGCTCAAGGACAAGGTCTATACGCGGCTTCCCGGGGGTTTCCGGGCGCTTGCCTATTTCCTCTATCGCTATGTGGTGCGGCTGGGCTTCCTCGATGGTCCGCAAGGCACGGCCTTTCACGTGCTGCAGGGGTTCTGGTACCGCTATCTGGTCGACATGAAACTGTTCGAGGTCAGGGCGCATATGCGCAGGACCGGAACCGATGCGGTGACCGCCATCCGTACGATCCTGAACATCGACCCGACCGCGACACGCGCGCCGGGCGGTTAACGCCGGTTGCGGCCCGGGCTGAGCCGCCCGCGCGGATCCTTGAGAAACGACTGAAGCACCCTCAGGGCAGACACCGCGACAAGCAGGTCTGCCCGGCGTCGCTGTGGACAGGAAGACCGCGCTGCCGGTGCCTCTTTCCGCCCCCGGCCACGGTCGAAAAACCCCAATATGAGTGAAATGAAAATGCACATCGTCGTGGTCGGAATTGGTTACGTGGGCTTGTCAAACGCGGCACTTCTTGCCCAGAACCATACGGTAACTGCCGTAGACATTTCCCCCCAGCGCGTCGCAATGCTCAATGCGCGCCAATGCCCCGTCGTGGACCCCGAGCTTGAGGACTTCCTGGCGAACCGCACGCTGGATCTGCAGGCAACGACGGATCTTCCGCAGGCTCTGGAGCAGGCCGATCTGGTGATCATTGCGACGCCGACGGATTACGATCCCAAGACCAACTTCTTTAACACCTCCTCGGTCGAAGCCGTCGCGGCCGAGGCCACGCGACTGCGGCCAGAGGCAACAATCGTTATAAAATCCACGGTTCCGGTCGGATTCGTGCACAATCTGCGCCTGGAAACCGGCAATCAGAACATCCTGTTCAGTCCCGAATTCCTGCGCGAGGGCCGCGCGCTTCACGACAACCTGCACCCCAGCCGCATCATCGTCGGGGATCATACCGACCGCGCCCGGGTCTTCGCCGATCTGCTGGTCGAAGGCGCGGAAGACCGCGATGTCCCGGTGCTCTTCACCGCACCCGCCGAGGCTGAAGCCATCAAGCTCTTCGCCAACACCTATCTGGCGATGCGCGTGGCCTTCTTCAACGAGCTGGACAGTTATGCTCTGGCGCATGGGGCCGATGCCCGGCAGATCATTGCCGGGGTCAGCCTCGATCCGCGCATCGGAGATCACTACAACAATCCGTCCTTCGGCTATGGCGGCTATTGCCTGCCCAAGGACACCAAACAGCTGCTGGCGAATTATGCCAATGTACCCCAGAATCTCGTCGCGGCGATTGTCGATGCAAACCGGACGCGCAAGGATTTCCTGGCCGAGCAGATCGTCGCCAGACAGCCCGCGATTGTCGGGGTGTTCCGGCTGGTGATGAAAGCCGGTTCCGACAATTTCCGTCAATCGTCGGTGCAGGGGATCATGAAGCGGATCAAGGCCAAGGGGATCGAGGTCATCGTCTATGAACCGGCGATGCAGGAGGACAGTTTCTTTGGCTCGCGGGTGGTACGCGATCTGGACGCCTTCAAACGCGAGGCCGAGGTGATCATCGCCAACCGGCTCACCGCGGATATTGCCGATGTTCAGGACAAGGTGTTCACGCGCGATCTGTTCGGTCACGACTGAGCCGGGATCCTGATCGCACCCGGCAGGACCGGCGCGGTCCCCCGAAAGACGACAGGGCCTTTGGGGCCGGTCCAGAGACAAGGCGTGGCGTTCAGCCACGCCTTTTTGCGTGTCCGGAGGCGCGATTGCGCGGACAAAGCCGAAAACCGGAAGGCCGTCAGCGGCCCAGAAGACGATAGGCCAGCCGGCCGACGGCTTCGTTGAGCGCAACGTTCAGACGACCCAGATTGCGCGGCAGGTTCCAGCTGATGCCCGTCCGGAACTCTCCGGTTCTGAAATCGACGGGATAGGGCCGGATCGTATCCCAGCCCACCGCCGAAAAACTGGCCAGGGCGCGGCCCATGTGAAACGCACTGGTCACCAGCAGCCATGTTTCGCCCGGCTGCGGCGCGCTTTCCTCATAGGCGAAACGCGCGTTCTCGGCCGTATTGCGGGAGCGGCTCTCCCAGGTGACCCGGGCCGGATCGATACCCAGCGCCGTAAAGAAGTCCAGCGCCACGCCCGGCAGCGGCGGGTCGGTGAAGAGCCCGGTGCTCAGACGACCGCTTCCCCCCGAGAACACAAGCCGGGCCTGGGGATGCGCCAGGGCCAGCGCCGCTGCTGCGGTCAGCCTTTCTGCGGCGTCATTGATCTGCGGTTGCCCCCAGAAGGCCGTGGCGCGCGGGTCTTCGACGCCGCCCAGCACGACAATGCCGTCAAGGGAATCGGGTGCTGACACGGGCGGAAACGCGCCCTCCTGACCGCGCAGGATGAGCTCTCCCACCGGGAACAGGCCGATGGTCAGAAAGGCGACCAGCGTCACCACACCGGCCCCTGTCGCAAGGCGGCGGCGCCCCGACAGGCCGCCCGCCACGGTTGCCACAAGTCCGGCGGCCAGCCATGTCTCGCCCTTCAGGGCAAGGCTGACGAGCTGGGAAAGCAGAAAGAACACGCTCGGCGTCACGTCAGCCTCACAAAAGGCAGGCAGGGACCCGCGTCACCGCTGCGCGCCCCGGAAATCCGGGGCGGCGCAGGTCAGGCTCTGCCTGCTAGGCACCATGCGGCACCGGCGGGCGCAGGATGGCCAGCGCAGGATGGTTCATCAGGCAGGCCGCAAAAAACTGCGCGCCCGCGCGGGTGATATGCACGCGGTCTGCGGAAATGATGTTCCCGGCATCGTCGAAGACACGAATGGCTTCCCCATCCTCTGACGCGCAGCCGATCAGATCAATGTAGTGTTCAGGCGGAACGGCCTGGGCATTGCCGATGTTGTCGGCAATGATTTCGGGGAAAATCTGCGTCGTATAGGTCGGTCTGCCCTCGACGGGCAGACGCACGAAGGCATTGAGATTATACCCGAAATGCTTGGGTCCGACGAAAACGATCTTGTCTGAACCGGGCGCAGCGCTGGCAATCAGGTCGTTGCAGGCCGGGGGCAGGGCGACGACAGGGACATAAATCACATCCGCCTGGGCAACCAGAGCGCGGTCCTCCCCGGACAGCGTGTCAGGCTCGCAGACCGCAAGAGTGACGCGGTAAATGATCTGGGCTGCGTCCATCAGGCCCGTCTCGATCAGGATATTGGCAAAGTCCCGGGCCTGGCTGTTGCCGATCACCAGCACCCTGGTGCCGGCGTCGGGGTCGAAGGCCGCAGCGGAATACCGCGAGATCCGGTGGTTATAAGAGATATGCATCCCCGCCGCGATGTCGCTGTCCGGGCCGAAAACCCGGGACGGGAAACCATTCGCCATATGGAACAGGCCGCCGACGAGCGCCAGGGATACCGTCGAGACCAGCGAGAAGCTGACCAGCGCGGGGACCGATACGACCGAGCCCCGGCGGAAGGGTTGCTCGACGAAGCGCCAGCTCAGATAGGCGATGACGAAGCAGGCGGCGAGCAGCAGGACGAAAAGCATCTTGCCCGGCTCGTCGAAGCTCAGGACGCGCGCGAAGGTGAACAGCGGCTGGTGCCACAGATACAGGCTGTAGCTGATCAGCCCGATCCCGACGAGCGGCCGGAGGCCCAGCAGGCTTGCCACGACGGATCCGCTTCTGGCGTAGAGAAGCACCAGCAACGTGCCGATGACAGGCGCGGCCGTCCAGTACGAGGGATGCGGGGTCGAGGCGGTGAAAAGCAGCATCGAGGCTAGGATCAGCAGCAGACCCAGACCCGACAGCAGATTGTTCGCCTGAAACTTGCGGCGATGTTCCCAGAACGCCGCCAGCGCCCCGGCTCCCAGCTCCCAGGCGCGTGTGTGCAGCAGGTAGAACGTGGCATCGGGGTGTCGCGTATAGAGCAGGATGCAGCTGACATAGCTGACGATCACGATCAGCCAGACCAGTCCGACGGTCTTGCCCCGCAACAGCGGATAGGCAACCATCAGCAACACGGGGAAGATCAGATAGAATTGTTCCTCGACCCCAAGGCTCCAGGTGTGGATGAGGGGTTTGAACTCGGACGCGAGGTCCCAGTACCCGCTCGTCATGGTCAGCAGGACGTTGTTGAGCGACAGCATCGTCGCCACGACGCTCTGGCCGAAGTTCTCCAGCGGGTCCGGCAGCATGAAGAACCAAGCCATCGGAATACAGGCCAGAACCATGACCGACAGGGCCGGCAGGATACGCCGCGCCCGCCGTTCGTAAAACCGCCAGAGCGAGAATTCACCCGCGGCGATTTCCTTGAGCAGAATTCCCGTGATCAGATAGCCGCTGATGACAAAGAAGATGTCGACGCCCAGATAGCCACCGGTCAGCGGGCCAATCCCTGCATGGAAAAGCATGACGGGCACGACCGCAAGCGCGCGCAGCCCGTCGACTTCTCTTCTGTACTTCATATCGAGAGATTTCCAGGTTCATGGCTGAACGGCGCGTGGCGTTTCCCTTTCATTGGTAAGGGTCGTCTGCCCGGATAAAAATGCGCAAAAAATGATGACTGTTGATTTGTACTCAGAACTGAGCCGGTTTTTTCACCGAGAAGTGAGCCACCTCTGATTATGTGTTTTTGGTTCATGCTGGGGTCAAGATCTGTGTTGCCTCCTTCCTTTTAGCGGCGGATGCGGCGGCTGAACTGGCCTTGAAGCGGAAGCTGTCGTTCCCGGTCTCGAGGATGTGGTAGCGGTGGGTGAGGCGGTCGAGCAAGGCGGTGGTGATGACCAGGCTAGTTCGCTCGTAGAGCTTGCTCAGCAGATGGAAGAGCAACGCCCCACCTGTGGCGCTGAACGGCAGGTGACCGCGATTGTGAATCAAGGGCTGGAACATGACGAGTTCTGCGGCAAGTTCTACGGATTGATTCGAGACAGGTTTCAAAAACACAAGGTGGAGCTAGTCCAAGGCATGACCGAGACACCTAAACACGTCCTCGTAAGTGGGGGTGCGGGATACATAGGTTCGCACGCCTGCAAACTTCTTGCTGCGCGTGGCTATGTGCCGGTCTGTTTCGACAACCTGTCGACAGGTTGGCTACAGGCCGTAAAATATGGCCCCATCGTCGAAGGGAGCCTGATGGACCGTGCCGCGCTGGATGCTGCCTTTGCGGTATATCAGCCCGTCGCTGTGATGCATTTTGCCGCCTTCAGTCAGGTCGGTGAGGCGATGGTGGATCCAGGAAAATATTGGCGCAACAACGTATTTGGATCGCTCAATTTAATCGAGGCCTCGGTTGCGGCCGGAGTTCTGGACTTTGTCTTCTCGTCTACCTGCGCCACTTACGGTGAGCAGGATGGCGTACTTCTGGACGAGGCCAGCGCGCAAAAGCCGATCAACGCATACGGCTCATCCAAGCGCGCGGTCGAAGAGATCCTGCGCGATTTTGGCGTGTCGTATGGGCTGCGCTCGGTGATCTTTCGCTATTTCAATGTCGCGGGAGCGGATCCTGACGGCGAAATCGGTGAGTGCCACCGACCCGAGACGCATCTGATCCCGGTGATGCTGGAAGCGATAGATGGCCAGCGCCCGGAGCTGGTGATCTATGGCACCGATTACGACACGCCTGACGGGACCTGCATCCGGGATTATGTCCATGTAATGGATCTGGTCGATGCGCATGTGCTCGGGCTTCAGTGGCTGCTGGATGGCAAGGAAAGCCGTGTGTTCAATCTGGGCACCGGCGCTGGGTTCACAGTGAAAGAGGTCATCGGCCACGCCCGTGCCGCGACTGGGAAAAAGGTGCCCCACAGCTTCGGTCCTCGTCGCAGTGGCGATGCAACCGCGCTGGTCTCAGGCTCACACCGTGCACTGCACGAACTTGGCTGGGACCCAAAGCGTTCCAGCCTGAAGCTGATGATTCAGGATGCCTGGACCTGGCACAAAATCGGCGGCTTCCATGGCTAAATTGCGCGGACCTTAGTACAAAGGAAAAGGACCATATTAGGCTCTTGCCGTGCGCGCGCTCTTAGGTGTTCAGTCCCGGCCTCTGGTGGATCGGGTCGATGGTGAATCGATCCGGCTCCGCTGTCCAGATTTTGCAGATGTATTCGTAGGGCGTGAGGCCGCTCAGCGTCTTGAGCCTTCGGGCGAAGTTGTAGGCTGCCAAGAAGTTGGCGAGGTGTGTTCGCAGCTGGTCGTGGTTCTCGTAGTGGAAGCGCTTGACCGTCGCGTCTTTGATCGTGCGGTTTATCCGCTCGACCTGACCGTTGGTCCAAGGATGGTTGGGCTTGTCCCCCTCGACATCCGGAAGACGCGAGATCCCATGCCGCTGCAGACAGCGATGCAGAGTTGACCGCGTCAATTGCGGGATCGACGGCTGCAGGGCATAGAGACAGTCGTCCAGCGGAAGGAGCGTGTGGCGCCGGAACGCGATGATCGCCGCCTCCTCGGCTTCGGTCAGAACCGTCGAGCGCGGTTCCGTCGGCCCGGTCTTCATATCCTCGACTGTCACGCGCTTGCGCCACTTCGCAACCGTCTTGGAATTGATGCCCAATTCCCGGCTCAGCTGCGAGAGCGAAGCTAGCGATCGCTGTATTGCTGCTCTGACGGCGTGCGTTGTCGTGGCGCTTCCGTGACGAACCTGTCCCATAGTGCTTCCTTCCATTCTTGAGCAAGGACCGCACCATCAAACCTTGGGATCAAACACCTAGAAGCTGCGTGCCAAGCAGGGCCGCCGTCTTATGAACGAACGAGAGGGTAGCGCGACAGCCTGCCACCCTCCCTGCGAGCGCAATCAACTGATAGGAACAGCCTAGTTCGCGAAAACGATACTCCGATCTAGGTAACCGTTGCACGCCAACCAGTCAGCCAGAATCCTCTCCATCATGGACCCTATTGTACGATGCTCGTCTTTGGCTGCTTCGCGCAGCGCAAGTTTGAGCGACGGCGTTACTTTCGCGCCGACAACCGTTGAGCGTGCCTCACGTTCAATCGCCATAGTTCTGTATGTCCTTCGCCGCAGCTCGTTTGGTTCACGGTAGAAATATGCTCAGATGACCGCAAGAACGACTAAGCACTGACACTGGTTGTGACCCTAATATCAGGGGAAGCCGGCGGTGGGAGACCGATCGAGACCATCGGCTCCTTCACGATCAAAGGTGACACCCCGGCCTAACTGATCAGTACACCAAATATACCGTCCTGCCACAAACTCGACTCTCAAAGTATCACCGATAGCGTAAGATACGATGCCGCCTCGGCACATATCGACTGCTTGCACAGGTTCCGAAGCAATCAGGATTTCGCCACTTCTAGCCTTGTAAATATGTGCCAGATGATCAGCTCTTTGCTCCGCTGCCCGCCCTGCATCTTCGTGACTACCCACCGCTCTTACCCCGTGATCGCTGTGATCGCTCGCAAATGATGCTTGCCTTGGCTCCACTCTCAGATGGACGATGGCTTAGGCCACTCTCCAGTGGAAAGGTTAACAAGGCGTTAAGAACGGGATAGGAATGGTACAATGTGCCTTCCAGACAGCCTGCGGGTCGGACTAAAGTCTGGTAGGAGTTCACGCTACACTCAGACATCAATGCTCCCGACGGAGAGGCCGTGTGATAAGTATTGAGAATCGACTCTTTTGCTCAAGCAAGTACCCTGAGGTGCAGTACCTAGTCATACCAAAGTGCGGGTGCACCGTAAGCGACGTCTCCGCCCCATTGATGTTCCGCTTGCGGTCGCCCGCTCGGTGGCGCTGTCGACTGGCGTTTGCGG
>NZ_REEZ01000002.1:0-3110 GCF_003990445.1 Pararhodobacter zhoushanensis
GCCAGGATCAAACTCTCAAGTTGAAACGCCGTTACCAGCGTATCCTTGACGAGCGAACCTCTGCACATCACAGGTCAGCCGAAGCCGACCCTTCATTTCTTTCCGTTTTGTGCTCAAGTTCCCATCGGAAACAAGAACCGCAAAACAGTGAAGCTGACACTCACATCATCGGCCGAAACCTAGTGAGCTGATATACAGACGTCCGATCCATCGAACTGGACCAAACCGCCCGCATATCCCTTCAAATAACCAAATTGTCAAAAAGCAGAGGACAAAAATTCCAGCGCGCTTCCGATCTTCATCGGCTGCGCTGCCGTTCTTCCCATCTTCCCGCGTCGTCTCCGCCGCGTCCCTCGGCGTCTCCGCTTCGGTGAGGCGGTATCTAGGCAATCCTCAAAATACCCGCAAGAGGAAAAAGCACGGATTGCCAAAAATACGTCACATGAACGCGCGAATTATCGCTACAAGATTGATAATACTAGAAAATTTCTTTCACGACTTTCCAGCTTCCGCCCCGCACCCCCGGATTTGTGGTCTTGGCGTGGTCAGCCACAACATGCTGACGACGCCCCGGATCGCCCCGTCAAACAGACCGTTCACCCCCCTGCCGCACGCCCTGCAATGGCGAGGCAAAGACGCGTTGCGACCTGCATATCCTGGGCGGAAATCCATTCGAGCGGGCCGTGGATGTTCTGCATGCCGGTGAAGAGATTGGGGCACGGGACGCCCATTTCGGTGAGTCGCGAGCCGTCGGTGCCGCCCCGAATCGGAATCGACACCGGGTCGAGGCCCAGATCGCGCGCCGACTCATACGCCAGATCGACCGGAGTGCGGTCTGATTCCAGCCAGTAGCGCATGTTGCGGTATTGGGGCGTGATGGTGCAGGTGATCTCGGCGCGGGGTTCGGTGGCGGCGACGGCTTCGCAGACCTGACGCAGCAGGGTGCCTTTGGCCTCGAGCCCTTCGCGCTCAAAATCGCGCAGGATGAAGGTGATCTTCATCTCGGCGGCGCTGCCCTTCATGTCGGTCGCGTGGATGAAGCCCTCGCGGCCTTCGGTAGTTTCCGGGGTCATCGTCGCCTGCGGCAGCGTCTGGATCAGTTTGCCCGCCAGATGGATCGCGCTGACCAGTTTGCCGGTGGCATAGCCGGGGTGGATGGAGACGCCTTTGATGGTCACCACGGCCCCATCGGCAGAGAAGGTCTCGTCCTCGATCTCACCGACCTTCCCGCCATCGAAGGTATAGGCGAAGTCGACGCCGAGGTCTTTGGGGAGCTGGGCATCCACGCCGCGGCCAATCTCTTCGTCGGGCGTGAAGGCCAGCCGCAGGGTGGGGCGCGGCAGGTCGGGGTTGGCCAGCAGGTGGCGGGCGGCGGTCATGATGATGGCGACGCCGGCTTTGTCGTCGGCCCCCAGCAGGGTCAGACCGCTGGCGGTGATCAGGTCGTGGCCCTGCTTCTGGGCCAGGTAGGGGAAGGCCTCAGGGGTCAGGGTCAGCGCGGGATCGTCGGGATAGGTGATCGCGCCGCCGTTGTAGCCCTTGATCACGCGGGGCTTCACGCCTGTCGCGTTGAACTGGGGGGCGGTGTCGACATGGGCGAGGAAGCCGATGGTGGGGCCTGCGACCGTGCCGGGGATGGTGGCGAGGACCGCGCCGTAGGGGGTCAGCTGGACATCCTGCGCGCCCAGCGCGGTGAGTTCATCAACCAGCAGGCGCTGCATGTCGAGCTGGATCTCGGTGGAGGGGCTGGTCGGGCTGTCGGAATCGGACTGGCTGTCGATGGCGCAATAGCGGGTCAGGCGGTCGGTGAGTTCAGCGGTGAAATCGGTCATGGGTGGCCTCCGTTTGACGGGATGAGGCCCGGCGGGAAGCGGGAAGTCAAGACTTCCGCGAGGGGGTGTCCCCTGATGGGACATTTTCTGAAACCAATAGATTCAACGGGTTAGGAGCGCCGATTCAGGTTTCGGTAACGCTTGTCCCCTGCCCGGTCGCAGCATCCCTGCGCGCACGGCGCATAAGATACCACACGATGAGCCGATGTGCCGGCGCAACGGGCAGCATGTAAGCCCGCCCGAAGAGGTTATGCGTCACCACCGAGGAGGTGATCGACAGCCGCAGGCCCTCAACCGTGATCGAGGTCATCACGTCCAGATGCCGGTCACGCTCGGTCAGGACCAGAAGCTGTGGCGTGACTTCTTCCACCAGAAAGAACTCGACGCGGTCGCCGACAGCTACGGTCTCGGCCACGCGCCCACGAAAGCCGCCCAGCTGCTTGATGCCAAAGCGGGCCGAGATGGCGTCGCGGATGCGGAAGGCCAAGGCAAACAGCGGGATGGGCCGGGCATTCAGGAAGCGCCACGCCTGCAACGGCGTCATCGGCCGGGGAAGTTCCATCGACTGGATGTCGAGAAAGGCCAGCTGCGCCAGGGGGGCGACGAGGCGCAGATTGACGGGCGGGTCGGTGGGCAGGGTTCTGGGCATGATATCGAACGTCGCGAAGCTTTGACTCTATGCTGCTGATTTTCTGAAGCCAATCAAGGGGCCGTGTCGCGCTATAGTGGCCCGAACGTCAAGCACGTCTGACCTACAGCGACCCTTCGGAACGGTTTGGGGCAAGGCCCTCTGTGCGGACAAAGCTGACCCTCCCGCCGACGCGTACGACAACTGCTTTTCAAAGAACTTTTGATGCCGTATTGCTCTTCGCATGGCAAAACGTGACGATTTTAAAGTACCCGTAATAAGAAAAATTGCACAACGTGCAGGTTATCGATGTTCAAATCAGACCTGTTTGCGCCCGACCATCGGGCCGGACGGGGCGGACGAAAGCGCCAGCATTGGTGTTGCCGCGCACATTACAGCCGCTGCTGAGGGAGGGCCAAGGTATGAACCTTCTTTGACAGCAGAGGAACGAGCCGCTGCCGAAAATGGTATTTGGCTCTGCCAAACCTGTAGCAGGCTAGTAGACGTGGATGTCACCAGTCACTCTATTGATCAGCTTAGGGAGTGGAAAACCCTAGCTGAGATGCGTGCGTATCTAGGCTCAGGACCCATTAATCGTCTTGCGGACTGCTTGGCTGCGTGATTCATGCTCGCGAACTGATGGGGGCAAT
>NZ_REEZ01000002.1:3120-695859 GCF_003990445.1 Pararhodobacter zhoushanensis
CGTCCTTCGGCGAAGTTTTTCGCAAAGCCGTCACAGAGCCTTGTTTTACTGGGTCAGACTGCCGGCCGCCCAAATCTTGCGCGATTGAGGGGCGTGAACGATGTTGCGCGAGCGGGATTCGGGGCGCAACTTCCTGACCATACGGACAGGATTGGCTCGAATCGTCCCCCTGCCAGACCAGAATCACCCGCCGGATTCGCGACTCATGCAGGCCCCTGCCCCTGAAATCCGCCGAATCTGTCGGCTGTCCGTTCAGCCCCCGTGCAATCTGCCCGGCAATATGCATCATTGGGAATATCACGCGGCGGCAGCCCCTGCCCCTGCATCGAGGAGGACACTCATGACCCATCTGTTCCGCACCCCCCTGTACGCCGCCCTGCTGGCCGCTTCGCTGCCCGGCATCGCATCTGCTGACGAGTTCGTGCTGACCCCCAGCGGCATGTCCTATGAGGACACCACCTTCGCGCTGGAATCGGCCATCGTCGGCCGGGGCCTGAATATCGACTACACCAGCCATGTCGGCGAGATGCTGGAGCGCACCCGCGCCGATGTCGGCAGCGATGTGGTGCTGTTTACCAATGCCGAGATCTTCATGTTCTGCTCGGCCACCACCTCGCGCGAAGTGATGGAGGCGGACTGGCGCAACATCGCCTACTGTCCTTACGGGATCGACGTGATCGAGCGTCCGGGGGAAGAGGTGATGATCGGCTATATGCGCCGCGACGCCGAGAGCATGGCACCGGTCAACGCGTTGCTGGCCGGGATCGTCGCCGAGATTACCGAATAAGAGCGGCTGGCCGCCCGGATTTACCGGGCGGTCGCCGTTGCCTGCGGCGCTGTGCGCGCTACGGGTTTGCGTTTGGGCACCAGACGCAGGGCAAGCAGGAAGATCACCGCGCCCAGATAGAGGAACGGCTCCATCGGGTAGCCCTTCACCAGCCAGACAAAGTGGATCGCCCCCAGCAGCACCGCCGGATAGGTCAGCTTGTGCAGCCTGCGCCATGCAGCGCCGCCGAGTTTGCGGATCGACGCGTTGTTCGAGGTGATCGCCAGCGGGATCAGCATCAGGAACGCGCCAAAGCCGATGGTGATATAGGGCCGCTTGACGATCTCGCCGCCGATCCGGGCGAGGCTTTGCAGGTCGAGCACCGCCCAGACCAGAAAATGCGCCAGCACAAAGCCGAAGGCCGTGACCCCCAGCGCGCGCCGGAACTTGATCAGGCTGATCCCGGTCCAAACCCTGAGCGGTGTCACCGCCAGCACGGCCACCAGCACCTGCAAGGCGACCAGCCCATAGCGGCGTTCCAGCGCGTTGATCGGCTCGGGCCCCAGCTGGCCGGAAACGCCCAGCCAGAACAGCCAGCCCGCCCATGCGGCACCGATCAGATAGACGGGCCACGCAGGAACCCGCCGGGTGGCCCGGTTAAGGCGTTGCGCGATGTCCATCTCAGTAGTTCTCCTGCAGGTCCATGCCGTCATAGAGCGAGGCAACCTGATCGCCGTAGCCGTTGAACATCAGCGTGTCCTGACGGCTGGAAAAGATCCCGCCACCAATGCGCCGCTCGCTGGCCTGCGACCAGCGGGGGTGATCCACTTCCGGGTTCACGTTGGAATAGAAGCCGTACTCGCGACGGTTCAGACGGTTCCAGGTGGTCGGCGGCTGGGTATCGGTCAGGGTGATGCGGACGATCGACTTGATCGACTTGAAGCCGTATTTCCACGGCACAACCACGCGGATCGGTGCGCCGTTCTGCTTGGGCATCGGTTGGCCATAGATCCCGGTCGCCAGCAGGGTCAGCGGGTGGCGCGCCTCATCCAGACGCAGCCCCTCGACATAGGGGAAGGGAATGACCTGCCGCGCGACGCCCGGCATGTTTTCCGGCTGCACCACGGTCTCAAAGGCGACATAGCGCGCGCTTGATTGCACGCCGACCTTGTCGAGCACATCGGCCAGCTCGACACCGTTCCACGGCACGACCATCGACCACGCCTCGACGCAGCGGAAACGGTAGATGCGCTCCTCAACGGTGAGGCCGCTCATCAGATCGGCCAGCGAGTATTCACCGGGGCGGTCCACCATCCCGTCAACCGTGATCGCCCACGGGTCGGTGACCAGCGCACTGGCATAGGCCGCCGGATCATCCTTGCCGGTGCCGAATTCGTAATAGTTATTGTAGGTCGAGATCTGCTCGAGCGTGTTCGGCTCAAGCGCCTGCGCCCGGGCCGAGCCGCCGGCCATGGCCAGCGCGGCCGTGCCGCCGACACCCGCCATCAGTTGCCGCCGGTTCAGCCACAGCCCCTTGGGCGTGACGTCGGTGGGGGAAAGGTCGTTCTTCCAGCGATAGGCCATAAGCGGATCTCCTTGCGGTGCGCATCTGCGTTCAAGTGACCTTACGAGCCTAGAGACCGGAATGTTTCGTGTCGCGCGCGAAAAACTGCATAAAACATTCGTGAGATCAGCGTTCGTCGGCCACCGCCTGTAACGCGGCCTCAATATCCGCCGCTGTCGTGCGGTGATTGGTGATCGCTGCACGCAGGCAGGTGACTCCGTTGACCGAAGTGGTCGAGAACACCGCCACCCCCGCCAGCTGCAACGCCTGCGCGATGCGGGTGTTGAGCGCGGATTGTTCCGCTTCCGACAAGCCCGCATCCGCCGTGAACACGCACAGGTTCGACACCACCGGCGCCATCAGCGCCATGGGCGCGCGGGCACTCACGCCGTCGCCCATCGCCTTTGCCAGCATACAGCACCGGGTGATCGCCGCCCCCAGCCCGTCGGCCCCATGCGCGCGGATCGCTGACCACGCCTTGAGCGCGCGGTTTCCCCGCGACAGATCCACGCCGTAATCGCAAAACCACGGCTCGCCGCCGCCCAGCCCCGCCGATTGCGCCGCCAGATAAGCCGGGCGCGCGGCAAAGGCGGCGCGGTGCGTGGCCTCGTCGCGGATCAGCACCAGCCCGCAATCATAGGGCACGAACATCCATTTGTGGAAATCGCAGGCCAGCGAGTCCGCCCGTCCGATCCCGTCGCTCAGCGCCCGCCATGGCGCGCCCGCCAGCCGGGTCCACGCCCCGAATGCCCCGTCGATGTGCAGCCACAGCCCCTGCGCCTGCGCCAGATCGGCCAGCGCGTTCAGGTCATCGAAGCGCCCCAGATCCACCGACCCCGCCGTGCCGACCACCGCAAACGGTTGTCGCCCCGCGTCGCGATCCGCCTCGATCCGCTCGGCCAGCGCGTGCAGGTCCATGCCCTGCGGCCCCTCGGGGATCAGGCGCAGCGCGTCGTGGCCCATGCCCAGCAGCTCCATCGCCTTGCGCGCCGCGTTATGCGCCCCGGCCCCGGCATAGGCGGTCAGCGGCACCGCCCCCTGCCCGCGTGCGCGGACCTCGGGCATCACCGCCACGCGGGCCGAAGCCAGCGCGATCACCGTCGCCTGCGACGTGCCGGTCACGAACACCCCGCTTGAACCCTCAGGAAACCCCATCACCTGCCGCGTCCAGTCGATCACCGCGCGCTCGATCTCGACCGCGCCATGCGCTCGCCCGCCAAGGTTCGCGTTCATCGTCGCCGCGACCATCTCGGCCATCACGCCGCTGGCCAGCCCCGTGCCATGCACCCAGCCCCAGAAGCGCGGATGCGTGTTGCCGGTGCCATGCGGCAGCACGCTCTCGGCCAGTTCCTGCGCCAAAGCCCCCTCACCGCGCGCCACACCGTCCAGCGCATAGCTGGCGCGGACGGCCTCGGGCAGCGGCTGCCATGGATGCTCCCGCGCGCTCGCCAGCCGGTCGATGCAGGCATCGAGCAGCGCATGAGCCTGCTGGCGGTACTCATCCCAGTTTTCGGGGTCGAGGTTGGACATTTACAGCACCTTTCCCGGGTTCAGCCGGTTCTGCGGATCAAATGCCGCCTTGAGCGCCCGCATCGCCGCCAGCACCGGCGGCGGCAACGCGGCGTGCAGGGCGGCGCGTTTTTCCAGCCCGATGCCATGCTCGGCCGAGACCGTCGAGCCGGAAAATTCCGCCAGCGTGTCATACACCAGCGCGTCAAACGGCGCGCGCCCGGTCCCTTCGGGCAGTGCGAACATCACATGTAGATTGCCGTCACCGACATGGCCGAACACCAGCGGCAGCGTGGGCGAGCGCGCCGTCAGCCGCTCGACATAGCCCTGCAAATCCGCCAGCCGTAGCCCCACGTCATAGCTGAGCGCCACGCCGTAGGCCGCATCAATCGCCCCGCTCTCCTCGCGGATGCGCCAGATCACCGCCCGGTCGGCCTGCGACTGCGCGATCACAGCGTCGGCCAGCAGCCCGGCTTCCAAGAGCGGCTCAAGACAGGTCTCCAACGCAGAACGGGCAGCAAGATCACTCGCCCCCGTCGCCTCGACAATCACATACAGCCCCTGCCCCGCCATCGGCAGCCGCGTCAGCCCCATCAGCCCGGCAACGGTGTCAAAATAGCCCGGCCACATCGCCTCGATCGCCGCCAGCCCTTCGCCCAGCCCCGCCCGCAGCGCGACCATCACCGCGCCCAAAGCGCCCGGTTCCAGCCCGATCAGCGCACAGGCACTTCCCACCGGACGCGGAAACACGCGCAGCGCCACTTTGCTGACCAGCCCCAGAGTCCCCTCGGACCCGATAAACACCTGTTTCAGATCATAGCCTGCGTTGTTCTTGAGAAGCGGCACCATCAGGTCCAGCACCGTCCCATCAGCCAGCACCACCTCAAGCCCCAGCACCGAGGCGCGCGTCATCCCGTAACGCAGCACCCGCGTGCCCCCGGCATTCGTCGCCACCATCCCGCCAATCGTGCAACTGTCGCGCGAAGCAATATCGACGCCTGCGATCAGGCCCAACGGTTCCAGCGCGGCATCCAAACCGGCCAAGGTCACCCCCGGCTCCACCACCGCCACGCCCTGCGCCGCGTCCAGATCGACAATCCGCGCCATGCGCTCGAACGAGACGATGACCTGTCCCGGCGCGCTCGATGTCCCGTCAACCAACCCGGTCAGCCCGCCCTGCGCCACCACCGACAGGCCCTCGGCAGCGGCCACACGCATCACGCCCGACAGCTCACCCACCGACGCGGGCCGCACCAGCAGCCCCGCCCCCTGCGAGCCCGCGCACCAGCCGGGATCGCGCAGGGCCAGACGCGCGGGCCCCAGCACATGCTCGGCCCCGACCACCCCGGCAAACGCAGCTTCAGCCGACATCCAAGCCCCCGAACGGAAAACGCCGGGCGATCCTGTCACGGACCGCCCGGCGCGAAAAGCCCGATGCGTTACGGTCTATTCGGCCGCCAGGGCCGCCCGCACCCGCATGTCCCGCACACCGGTGCGGATGGCGTTGAACACCAGCCAGATGATCGCGATCACCAACAGCGCCGAGATCGGGCGCGAGACGAAATCGGCCAGCCCGTCGACCCGGCCCATCGCGGCCCGCAGCTTGACCTCCATGATCGAGCCCAGAACCATGCCCAAAATCAGCGGCACAATCGGCAGGTTGAGCCGTTTCAGGATCAGCCCGAACACCCCGAACCCGGCAGCCAGCATGCAGTCGATCACCGAATTGCGCAGGCTGTAGACGCCCACAAAGCTGAGCAGCAGGATCATCATCCCCAGATAGCGCGTCGGGATGCGGATCACCTTGATCAGGAAGTTCGACGACACCAGCATGAACAGGATGACGATCACGTTCAGCACCAGCAGCGCCAGATACAGCGCATAAACGAAATCCAGCTGATCGCGGAACAGCGCCGGGCCGGGGATGACGTTGTGCACGTAGAACACCGACAGCATCATCGCCGTCAGCGCCTCCCCCGGAATGCCCAGCGCCAGAAGCGGGATCATCGCCGCGGCCGGCACGGCGTTGTTGGCGCTCTCCGAGGCCACAAGCCCTTCGGGGCTGCCCTTGCCGAACATCTCGGGCGTTTTTGAGCGTTTGCGCGCGGTGGTGTAGCTGAGAAACTGCGCGGTGAACTCGCCCACGCCGGGGATGATCCCCATCAGCACGCCATAGCCGCTGCCGGTCAGCGCGGTGCGCCAGTAGCGAAACACCTCGCCAATCGCGCGGAACATGGACCCTTCGATGGGTTTGGCCGTCGGTTTATCCTCGGGCTCGACCATCAGCACGAAAGCTTGCGAGAACGCGAACAGCCCCAGCACCACCACGATCAGATCCAGCCCCTGAATCAGCCAGTCCTGCCCGAAGGTGAAGCGCATGGTGTATTGCACGGGCTCCATGCCGACCGATTGCAGCAAGATGCCCAGCCCGGCCATCATCCCGGCGGCAGCGACCTGCCCCTTGTGTGCAGTGATCACCAGAACGACCCCCAGCAGCGCCGCCAGAAAGATCTCGCGTGAGCCGAACAGCGGCGCGACCTTGGCCAGAACCGAGGACAGCAAGACCAGCGCCAGAATAGAGACGATCGCACTGAAGAACGACGCGCCATACGCCAGCCCCAGCGCGCGCAGGGCCTGACCCTGCTGGGTCATCGGGTAACCGTCATAGGTGGTCAGCGCGTTGACAGCGGTGCCGGGCGTGTTGATAAGCACGGCGGGGAGCGAACCGCCATACATGGAGGATCCATAGATACCCAACAGCAGCGCCAGCCCGACCAGCGGGTCCAGCGAGAACGTGGCGGGCAGCAGGATCGCGATGGCGACGGCCGGGCCGATCCCCGGAATGGCGCCAATGATGACCCCGCCGACAGAGCCGACCAGCAAGGCCGCGATGACCTGCCACTGCATCAACAGGTGAACGGCGGAAATGATGTCTGACATGGTTGCCCCCTTACAGCCGGCTCATGGCGAAAGACCGGATGCTGTCGGGCAATCCGCTGTACAACGCCCCCGCCGGGATGCGCACGCCCAGCCCGGCCTTGAACACCAGCACCGTGCCCAGCCCGAACAACGCCGCCAGCCCCAGCGTCCGCCCCGTGCGATAACCCAGCCGCCAGCTGAGCGTCATGGCAAACAGCACCGTTGCGGGCAGGTAGCCAAGCAGCGGTACGATCACCACATAAGCGACGAACCACCCGACATATTCGAGCGAGCGCAGCCAGAGCAGCACCTCCTCGCGCCGTCCGGCCAGCCGGGGCGACACCCATGTCGCGGCCAGATGCAGCAGGCCAAAGCCCAGCATCATCGCAACGCCGATGGTCGGCCAGAACGCCGGTTGTGCCGGAGCGGGCAGCCGCGGCAGCCAGCGCACCTGCCACGGAAGCAGGGCAGCCAGAACGGCTGACAGGGCAACAAACCCCAAGGCAAAGATCAGATCGCCCGGCCGACGCGACCGGCGGAACATTTCCAGAAAGCTGAGGACGCGCTGCATGATGATCCCTCAAGTGGTGCGGGGCCCGGACAACCCGGACCCCGTCATGCGGTTTTCAGGATCGGCGGATCACTCGCCCAGGAAGGCGCTGATACGACCCAGCGTCTCGGTGTCACGGGCCATCTGCTCTTCGGACGCGGCGGCATCCATCCAGTAGATCAGCGCACCCGTGTCCGCGGCCAGCTGCGCGGCCTCGTCCGAGGCCATCACTTCCGCCGCCACCGCTGCGATGCGATCGCGGGCGTCCTGCGGCGTGTCGCTGCGCACGAACAGGCCGTTCCAGGTCGACAGATCCAGCTCGGGCACCACTTCGCCGGCTGTCGGCACGTCGGGCAGGATCGAGATCCGCTGGTTGGTCACGGTGGCCAGAACCGTCAGATCGTCCAGACAGGGGCGGATCAGTTGCAGCGTGGTGTTGATCACATCCGCATCGCCCGAAGCCAGCGTGTTGCAGTCGAGCGCATCAAACGCCGAGGTGCTGGCATAGGAAAAGCCCAGAGCCTGCGCCAAAGCCATCGAGTGCCGCGCGGGCGTCGTCTCGTCGCCGAAATGGCCCAGGGTGACCGCATGGTCCTGCGCATAAGCCGCCAGCTCTTCAAGCGTCTGATAGGGCGCATCGCCCGAGGTAGCGATGACAAAGGGATAGGTCACAAAGATACCGATCGGATCGAAGGGATCGGGCGTCAGCGGCGGGATGCCGATATGCGGACCGACCAGCGGCACGTCGATCACGAACGAGCCGACCGTGTAGCCATCCGCCGGGGCCAGCGCCACATCGACCGCGCCGGGGAACGGACCGCCGCCGCCGCCGGGCTTGTTCACCACGGCAGCCGGGACGCCATAGGTCTCCTGGAAGCGGTCGGCGATCATGCGGGTCAGCACGTCCTCAAGATCGCCCGGCGGCCAGGGCACGATGAATTCGACCGGGCGCTCGGGGTATTCGGCGGCAGCGGCCAGCGGCATCAGGGCGAGCAGCGCGGTTGAGACGGTTAGCAGCGTTTTTGTCATGGTTTGGCTCCTGTTGGGGTCCATAGTGGTGGTTTTTATATCGTATTTCACGTTCTTTTTATTGCAACCTGACCCGAATTCGCGGTGTGCATATCCTTTGGACATCCAGAACGCGTCTTGCTGGCATCCGGGTCAGGCTGAGCCCGGACCTTACGCCCGGGTTTCGGCATCGTAGCGCGCACAGCCATAGGTCAGCGCTTCGATGATCACGTCGATCTCGGCCTCGCCAATCACCAGCGGCGGCGACAGGATGATGACCGAGCCCGCAGGACGCACAATCGCGCCCTTTTCGCGGGCATAGCCGGCGATGCGCTCGACAATGCCGGTGCCGGGATCAATCGGCGTGCGGGTCTTCTTGTCGGACACGAAATCCAGCCCGATCATCAGCCCCTTGCCACGCACCTCGCCGACCACCGAGCACGTATCGGCCAGCGGTTTCAGCCCGGCCATCAGCCGTTCGCCCATGCGGGCGGCATTTCCCGGCAGATCCTCGCCTTCGACGATATCCAGAACCGCCAGCGCCGCGGCGCAGGCCAGCGGATGCCCGGTCGAGGTATAGCCATGCATGATCACGCCCTCGGGCGTGAACCCGTCGTACCAGGCCGAGGCTACACGCTTGTTCAGCGTGGTCGCGCCCAAGGGCACGTAGCCCGAGGTAATCCCCTTGGCCAGACACATGATGTCGGGCTTCACCCCCCAACCGCGCGCGCCGAACATCGACCCGCTGCGGCCAAAACCGGTGACCACTTCATCCGCGATCAACAGGATGCCGTGCTGGTCACAGACCGCCCGCAGCCGCGGCCAGAAATCCGCCGGCGGCACGATGACCCCGCCCGCGCCCTGAATGGGCTCGGCGATGAAGGCGGCGATGGTGCCTGCACCCTCGTGATAGATCGTGCGCTCCAACTGGGTGATCACCGCGTTGGTCAGCTCGGCCGGGTCTTCGGAATAGGGGTTGCGATAGGTCCAGGGCGAGTCGATCTGAAAACAGCCGGGCAGCAGCGGCTCGTACACGGTGCGGTAATAGGGCGTGCCGTTCACCGAAAGCCCGCCGAAATGCACGCCGTGATAGCCCTGTTTGAGCGAGATGAACTTGGTGCGCATCGGCTCACCGACCAGCTTCCAGTATTGCCGCGCCAGCTTGAGCGCGGTTTCCACCGCGTCCGAGCCATTGGCCGAGAACATCACCTTGTCGACCTCCTCGGTCGCGCCCATCTGACACACCCGCGCCGACAGCTCGATTGACGGCGCGGTGGCCGTCCCGGCAAAGGAAGAATAATAGCTGATGCGGTCCATCTGCGTGACGATCGCGGCTTTCACCTCGGCCCGGTTGTGGCCGACGTTGACGTTCCACAAACCGCCCAGACCATCGACCATGCGGTTTCCGTCGATATCCGTCACATAACAGCCATCACTGTCGACGATGATCTGCGGGCGATGCTCACGCGAAATCAGCGGGTGCGTCATCGGGTGGAATTGGTGAAGGGTGTTCTGGTCCTTCAGAAAGTTATTGCGGTCAAGCATCGCGCTGGTCCTGTCTGCGTTTAAGGGGGGCCTGAGCGCGCTCGGGCCAGTCTGACCTGATCCCGCGCCCGGAATCCTGCGAAAAGTCTCGCAGGACTCGGTCCAAAAACCATTGGAACACGCGCCAATTATCCGATAATTTGCGCCATGCAGCCTGCAAATCTGCCTTCTTCGTCGCTCTTTGCCGCCGTGCGCAGCTCGGTTCTGGCGACGATTGCGCGCAAGCTTGATGACTCGCGCCAGAACACAGACCTTCTGCTACGCCGCCACGGCATCAGCCGCAGCCTGCTGGACGATCCGTATGGCGCGGTGCCGATGGGCGCGTATCTTGCGTTCTTCGATGACGCAACGGTGCAAATGCGCGACCCGGCGCTTGGCGCGCGGCTGGGGCTTGAGATTCGCGCGGGCGATGTCGGCCCGGTCGGCATCCTGCTGTCGCTGTCAAGCAGCATTGCCACCGGGTTGCACCGCTTCGCCCGCTATACCAGCGCCTTGCAGCACATGACCGAAGCCTCGTTCGTCGAGACCGCCGATGCGCATGTGTTCTCGTACCGGATCGCCACCGACAAAGCCTGGCCACGCGAGCAAGATGCCGAGTTTTCGATGGTCTCGCTGATGCAGATCCTGCGCAGCGGGTTCGGCAGCCGCACACCGCCGCTGGGCGTGCAGTTCGAGCACCCGGCCCCCGCCGATACCAGCGTGCTGGAGAAATGCTTTCGCTGTCCGCTGCAGTTCGGGCAGGCCGCCAACCGCATCCTGATTGACCCAGAATTCTCGAAACAGGGCGTCCGGGTCGAGGATGAACCGCTGATCACGGCGCTCGAGCGCCACATCGCGGAACTGATCGGCCTGATCCCCGAGGCTGACACCGTGACCCAGCAGATCGAGGCGCTGGTCTCGGCTACCCTCGGCCGCGCGCCGGTCACGCTGGTCGCGCTGGCCGCGCGGATGGGGGAATCGCCGCGCACGTTGCAGCGTAAGCTGTCGCAGGAAGGGACCAGTCTGCGCCAGATCGTCACCGACCGCCGCCGCGCCACCGCCGACCGGCTTCTGGCGCTGGGAACCCGCGTCGGCGATGTCGCCACGGCGCTGGGCTACGCCGATGGCACCGCCTTCTGGCGTGCGCGCAAAGGCTGGGAGGAAAACGCGCCCGGCCCGCAAGAGCCGGACGCGTAGGGTCACATCATGTTGGGGATCAGCAGGACGATGATCGGGAAGGCCACGATCAGCGCCACCCGCAGTACATCCACCGCCAGAAACGGCGTCAGCCCGCGAAAGATCGTGCCCAGCGGCACATCCTTGACCACCGCGCGCAGCACAAAGGCATTCAGCCCGACCGGCGGGGTGATATAGCTGACCTCGGTCACGATCACGACGAAGATGCCGAACCAGATCAGGTCATAGCCCAAGGCCGACACGATCGGGTAAAAGATCGGCACCGTCAGGGTGATCATCGACAATCCCTCAAGCACGCAGCCCAGCAGCAGATAGATCGCGGTGATCGCCAGCAGCGCCAGCAGCGGATCGTTGATCGACATCACCAGTGACTGCACGTCGCGCGTCATCCCCGAGAGGTTGACGTAATTGGCAAACGTCAGCGCGCCGAACAGGATGAAGAACATCATCGCCGTGGTCTTGGCGGTTTCATAGAGCGTGTTCATCGTGTCTTGCAGGGTCAGACGACCCTGCACCAGCGCAAGCAGAAACGCGCCCCCTGCCCCCATCCCGGCACTTTCGGTCGGGGTGAAGACGCCAAGGTAAATCCCGCCCATCACAAAGACGAACAGGCCCAGCGCGCCGGTGATGCCCTTGAGCGCCCGGATACGCTCGATCAGCGGCAGTTTAGGCTCGACCGGCAGATCGGTTTGCAGCCGTGCCACCGAAATCCGCACCGCCAGCGCATAGAGCAGAACGCCCAGAATGCCCGGCAGGATTCCGGCCAGAAACAGCTTGCCGATGTCCTGCTGCGTCATGATCCCGTAGAACACCAGAATGACCGACGGCGGGATCAGAATGCCCAGCGTGCCGCCCGCCGCGATGGACGCGGTCGACAGATGGTCGGGATAGCTGAAACGCCGCATCGACGGCATGGCGATCTTGGCCATGGTCGAGGCCGTCGCCAGCGACGAGCCACAGACCGACGAGAACCCGCCGCAGGCGACCACCGTGGCAATCGCCAGCCCGCCGCGCTTGTGCCTGAGCCAGGCATAGGCAGCCGTGTACAGATCCTGCGCGATGCCCGATTGCACCACGAAATTGCCCATCATCAGGAACAACGGCAGGATCGACAGCGTGTAGCTGCGGCTGTTCTCGGCATAGGTTTGACCCAGCAACGACAGCGCCGGGTTGATGCCGATGATCGACGCAGTGCCGACGGTGCCGACAAGCGCCAGCGCAAAGCTGATCGGCACGCCCAGCAACAGCAAGGCAAAGAGCACCGCGATTCCGATTTCCCACTCAGCCATCGGCGTGCTCCTTGCGACGCGGCAAGAGCTGGGCCAGCGTGATCAGCACGGCCAGCCCGCAAAGCACGGCCATGCCTTCGATCACCGGGGCCAGCGGGACTTTCAGCGACTGGGTTGTGCCGTTGTAGCCGCCGATCTGCACGCCCACGACCCAAAGCCGCCAGGCAATCGCTGCCAGCACCCCGGCCGAGGCCAACAGCACCAAAGGCTCGATCACCGCGCGCAGCCAGCCGGGCATGCGCCCTGTCAGCAGGTCAACCGTGACATGCTCGCGGTCCAGCGTGGTTGCGGGCAGCCCGACAAAAATCACCGCCGCCAGCAACAGTTCCGTCACTTCCGTCGCCCCCCGAACCGGCGCGCTGAACAGATAGCGGCCCAGCACATCGGTCACGGTCAGCACCATCATCACCATCAGCAGCACGCTGCAGACGATCTGGATCGCCAGTTTCAGCAGACGCGCCCCCCGATCGGGGAGCGCGCCAAAGCTGCTGGCCTTGTCGAGCCAGGATTGCATCAGTGTCCGGCCTCAAGTGCCGCCACTTCGTCCTGCAGCATCTGATACGCCGCCGCTCCGTCCACGCCGGTCTCGCTGACCAGCGCCAGATTGGCCGCGACCACCGGGGCAAACCGCGCGCGCAGCTGCGCCACGTCGGCCTCGGTCGCCTGATGGAGCGTCACGCTGTCCTCCATCGCCGCGCGGCCCGCCGCGTCGGCAGCGTTCCACATCTCTCCGGCGCGGCGCGCCAGCGCCTCACCCAGCAGGGGTTCGATCGCGGCCTGATCCTCGGCCGACAGACGGTCCCACGCGCCCTGGTTCATCACCATGAACATCGCGGTGTTATAGAGGCCGCCCGGCGCGGTGAAGGCACTGCTCACCAGATCCTGCAGGTTGAAGAAATTCACCGTCTCGAACGGGAAAAAGATCCCGTCCGCCACGCCCTGACTGAGCAGCTCATAGGCCCGCGACGACGGCCCTTCGATCGGCACCGCCCCCAGCAGCGTCGCCAGATCATGCGCCACGGTCGAGCCGACGCGGATCTTCAGCCCGTCGATGTCATCGACGCTTTCGATGGGCGAGGACGAGAAGATCTCGCCCGGTCCATGGGTGAACACCGACAGCACCTTGACCCCCGCGTATTCGCCGGCTTGCGCCAGCATCGCGTCCTGCACGCGCCAATAGGCCACCGACGACACCACCGCGTCATCGCTCAGGAACGGCAGTTCCGCCAGCGCCGCCGTGCGGAACCGGCCCGGCGTATAGCCCTGCACCGAATAGGTGATGTCCGCGACGCCGTTCAGCGCCAGATCGAACGCCGCCGAGGGCGGCCCCAGCGGCGCGGGCAGGATCTGGATCTGCACGCGGCCCTCGGTGACCCGCGCGACATCCTCGGCGAAGGGCACCATCAGCTGCGCGACCTGCGGATGCGAGGGCGGCAGCCAGCTGTTGAGCGTCAGAACCGTCTGTGCCTCAGCCCCGCCAAACGCCAGCGCGGATGCCAGCCCGGTGACGCCGAGTAATTTCGAGATTGCATTCATTTTCACGTTCCTTCCTGTTGTTGAGTGTTATAGTTAGGCAAAACTGGGCCCGCTCTGGCGCTAGCCGGTCGCGGGCAAGCAGCGCGGCACTGCGCGGCGCGGGCTGTCTGAGGACTTCGAGCGATGACGAACCAACCGCGCCTGGATGAAAATCCCAGCCAATTCAAACGCCACTGGCCGTTCTTCTGGGTCAGCCATGTCAGCGCGGGCTACGTGAACGCACTGGAACGGCGGATCAAACCGCTGGGGCTGGACATCGCCCGCTGGCGCGCGCTGATGTGCCTGTTTGAAGACGAATACCTGTCGATCTCGGAAATCGCGGATTTCTCGGCGCTCAAGCTGAACACCACGACCAAGATCGTGCAGCGGATGATCGGCGAGAAGCTGGTCACCACCCGCGTGCGCCCCAGCGACGGGCGCGTGACCGAGGTGTGCCTGACGCCCGACGGCGACCGTCTGCGCAAAGCTGCGATGGAAGAGGCAAAGCGGATCTTCGAGGCGACCTTCGAGGCTTTTACCGACGACGAGGTCGCGCAGTTGAACACCTTGCTGGAAAAGGCGCAGATCCAGTTGCAAAAGCTCTGATCCCTGCGCGCCCATCTCAGCGTTCTGTCGCCAGATGGTGATAGTCCCGGCTGAACCACACCAGCCCCTGCCGCGCGGTCTCGCGCATCCGCACCGCGACGACCTCGCAGAAAAACACCGTGTGGGTGCCCTGCGCGTGGCTCGCTGTCACCTTGCAATCGAAGGCGACATTGGCATCGGCCAGCACCGGCGAGCCGGTCTCGGCCAGCGTCCAGTCGCCATGGGAAAAGCGGTCCACGCCTTCGACATAGCGCGCGAACAGACCCGACAGCGCCTGATGGTCGGCGGCCAGCACGTTGACGCAGAGCACCGCGTTCTGCACGAACCGGTCATGCGCAAAGGCGTTGCGGTTGATGCAGACCAGCAGCGTCGGCGGGTTGTCGGTGACCGAGCACACTGCCGAGGCGGTGATGCCATGCCGCCCGCCCGGCCCATCGGTGGTGATCAGGTTCACCGCAGCGCCCAGACGGCTCATGCCCTCGCGGAACGCCTGTTGTGTCTCGGTCAGTTCCATCGCGCTGTCCCCTTTCAGATGTCCAGCACCAGCCGCGCACCCTTGGCGCGCGAGCAGCAGGCGCAGATCAGATCGCCGTCTTCGCGTTCGTCGTCGGTCAGAAACTGGTCGCGGTGGTCGATCTCGCCCTCAAGCACGTCGGTGACACAGGTGCCGCAGACGCCCTCTTCGCATTTGACCTCAAGCTTCACACCCGCCGCCATCAGCGCCTTGGCGATGGTGTCCTTGGGACCGACCGTGACCGTGATCCCCGAAGCGCGCGCCTCGACCTCGAACCCCGCGCCGGTCAGATCCACATCCGCCGAGAAATACTCGCGGTGCACCTGCCCGCTGGCGTGCCCAGCCGTCTCGGCCGCGCCCAGAACCCAGTCCATGAAACCCTGCGGCCCGCAGACATAAAGATGCGTGTCCGCCGCCGGGGCGGGCAGATCGCGGGCCAGATCCAGCTTCTGCTCTGCCGCGCCATCGTCGAAGTGGAACACAACCCTGTCGGCAAAAGGCGCGTCGCGCAGCGTATCCAGAAACGCAGTGACGCCCTCAGAGCGCGTGCAGTAATGCAGCACGAAATCCCGGCCCAGCGCGTGCAGCCGCTGGGCCATGGCGATCATCGGCGTGATGCCGATCCCGCCGCCGATCAGCACCGATTGCGCGGCGTCCTCGGCCAGCGGGAAATGATTGCGCGGACCCTCGACGCTCAGCTCGGCCCCGACGACCGCAAGCCTGTGCACAGCCTCCGAGCCGCCCCGGCTGGCCGGGTCTTTGAGCACACCGATCTCGTAAAACCCGGTTTCCGCCGGATCCGAGCACAGCGAATATTGCCGCCACAGGTCAAGCGTGTGCTCGACCAGATGCAGGTCCAGATGCGCGCCCGCGGTGAACGGCACCAAGGTGCCCTGCACCGGCTCCAACCGGATGCGGGCGATTGCGCCGCGGTCATCCAGCCGCTCGGTGACGCGCAGGGTCAGGGGGGTGCCAGTGCTCATCGCGGATAGATCCCGCCGTTCACGTCCCAGCACGCGCCATTGACGAACGCCGCCTTGGGGCTGGCCAGCATCACCACCATCTCGGCCACGAAGTCAGGATCGCCCAACCGGCCCACCGGAATGGCCGCCATGGCCTTGTCGATGCCGTCACCCAGCACCTCACGCACCAGCGGCGTGTCCATCGGCCCCGGCGCGATGGCGTTGCAGGTCACCCCGAACGCCGCCAGATCGCGCGCGAATACCTTGGTCAGTGTCAGGATCGCGCCTTTCGAGGCCGCATAATGCGCACCCGTCGCCGTGCCGCCGTTCTGCCCGGCCAGCGAGGCCATGTTGACGATCCGCCCATAGCCGCGCGTCTTGAAATAGCGGCCAAAGATCTGGCTGCCGGCAAAGGTGCCGCCCGCGTTGGTGGTCAGGATGGCGTTGAAATCGGCCGGGTCGATGTCGAGCACCGGCTTGACCGCCGTGCGCGCGGCGTTGTTGACCAGCACCTCGACCGAGCCCCAGCGATCCACCACCTTGTCCAGCACCGCCTGAAAATCCTCAGGCTTTGTGACGTCCAGCGTCGCGGCAACCGCCGTGTCGCCCGCCAGATCCAGCGCGTTGGCCAGTGCCAGCGCCGGTTCGTGCACGATGTCGGTGATGATGACGCGGTAGCCCGCGCGGTGCAGCGCGCGGGCGGCAACGGCACCAAAGCCGTTCGCCGCGCCGGTGATCACGGCGGTCTGGATTTGCTCTGGCAATGGGGCCCCCATCAGAACAGATAGCTGAGCGAGGTCAGCATCCCGTCAGAATTGAGCAACCGCGCCACCTTCTGCGCGATCTTGAACCCGCCGTCGGGCTGGCGGATCAGCGTGTAGGTGGTGTTGGCGGCGAACAGGCGCTGGCGGCCGAACTTGTCTTCGACCAGCTGCTCGGCGCAGCGGACGGTGACGGCATCGCCCTCGACTTTCTCGATCACGAAGCGCGACATCGCCCGCACCGTCTGCGCCGCAGGCGCGGACGAGATAGAGAACCCTTGCCGGAAGCGCCCGATGCGGTCCCGCCGCATCTTGTCGTTGTCGTAGCACAGGTTCAGGCTGTTGGCGTAATCCTCGCCCTCGCCCATCGGCATGATGTAGAGCCCATCCTTGGTCCACAGCTCCAGCCAGTCCTCATAGGCCTTGGCGTCGAGCATATCGGCCTCGGCCCAGATGAAGGCGGCGACCTGCGACAGCAGCGCAAGATCCTGAGTGTTGGTCACGTCCTTCATTGCGCCATCATCCTTTTCCACATCGCGTAGGCCGCGCGCATGCCGGTTTCGGCGCTGATATGCCCCTTCGGCCCCACTTCGCCGGGCACCTCGTCGATCAGCCCGCGGTTCACCAGAATCGGCAGCGCCTCGCCGCCCTTGGTCCCGCGCTGCACGCGCTCCCAGACCTCGGCGTCATCGGGCGAGCCAAAGCCCATCGGGCCCTGAAAATGCTCATGCAGCCGCAAACGCATCCGGTTGGCGGCGGCAGGACCGCCGTCCATGCCCAGCGCCAGGTGGCGGATATCGGTGCGCTCGACGGTGACCGGGGTCAGCACGCGGAAGAAGGCCAGACTGAAGGACACGTTGGGGAACAGGTTCAGGTTGAACCCGGCCCCGCCAACGGCGCGCACGATCTTCTTGACCTGAGCCTCGGGATACCCGTCGTCACGCAGCTCCTGCGCCAGCTCGGCAAAGCGGTCGGGGATCGGCGCGTCGAGATTGTCATCCAGATCGACCAGCTCGGGGATCATCACCATCACCGAATGGCCGTTGCCCAGATCCTCGATCCAGCCTTTGCCCTTTTCGAGAAAGTCGAACATGTCGTTCGTCTCGCCGTCGAGCGTCTGCATGAAGCTCTTGTGCACGACCGGGAAGTGGTAGCCGTCGGTGGTGTTCTCCAGCTGAACCTTCCAGTTCATCGGCACAGTGAACTGATGCTCGCCCAGCACCTTGATCGGGAACCCGCCGCCCTGCTTCATGAACAGGTCGATGTAGCGGCACACCTGCGGGCCAAGGAAATCGACCAGCGGCTCGGCGTCCTCGTTGAAGGTCGCGAACACCATGCCGTTGTAGCTTTCGGCCCGCAGCTTGAGCAGACCGTGCTGCGCCTTGTCGAAATCATCGCCGTATTGCTCAGGGTACGGCACGGCGCGCAGGCTGCCGTCCAGACCATAGCCCCAGCCGTGATACGGGCACTGGAACGAGCTGGTCTTGCCCTTCTTGACCTCACAGACCGTCGCCGCCCGGTGGCGGCAGCGGTTGACCATGACGTGGATCTTGTCCTTGCGGTCGCGCACCACGATCACCGGCTCAAGCCCGACGGTGGACAGCTTGAACGAGCCCTTGTCGGGGAATTCGCTTTCATGCGCGACCCAGACCCAGGTCCGCTTGAAGACGCGCTCCATCTCTTCGGCGAACAGCTCAGGGTCTTCGTACATCGCGGTCGCGATTTTGGAGTCGGCACTGTAAAGCGCGTCGAGATCGCTGAATTTTGGCGTGTCCAGGGACATGGGTTCAGCTCCTGTGGGCTTGAGGGATTTCCAGCGCGCGGCCCAGACGGGCCTCGACGCTCATGTATTTCCAAAGGCGGTGCCCCTCGTCGCTCACCTCGATGGTGCGCAGCAGGTTGCAGGCAGCCTTGACCGCGTCGCGGTTGGGGAAATCGACCAGCATGTACCAGGTGAAGGGAAACCCGCGCGAGGTGCCGACCATCGTCTGGTCATCATCGAAGGTGCCGATGATCGTGGCCCCCTCGATACCGGCGACGCCTGACATATAGGCCTGGGTTGCCTTCCAGACCTTGCCGATCTGGTCGAAGGGCAGATCGAAAAAGCTCTGGTGGTTGTTCATGCACAGCAAGGTGCGGATCGGGGTCTGGTCAGTCATGAAACGGTCCTTTCGGAAAATCAGGGGCAGCCCGCAGGGGGCGGATCAGGGGAAGCCGGGCACAGTAGGCTGCTCGAACAGCGTGGCCCCGGCAGCGGTCCAGGTGCCCTCGCCCATAAAGGCGTGCTGGGCGACGCAGGCCGCGTCGATCATGCAGCGGCCCAGCGGATGCCCGGTGAACATCGCGTCCGAGCCGCCCAGAACGAAGGCCAGCCGCGCGGCCTCGGCCCCGTCGCGCGCGGCCTTGCTGGCTACCATCCGCAGACGCACATGGGTCTGGCGGTCGACCTCGCCCTTGGAGAGCATCTGCTCCCAGGCCTGATCAATCGTGTCGTAAAACGCCGCCCGCGCGCCCATCAGCAGACCCTCGGCCTTGGCGTATTCGGCCTGCACATAAGGGCGCGCGCCCGGGCTGGGGGCACCGGTGATCGACGCCCGGCGCATCGCGTCGCCGTGCAGCCAGTCCAGCGCCTCGCGCGCAGTGCCCAGCGCGACAACGGACAGCACCTGCGCCGCCAGCGCCATCGCCGGATAGTGGAACACACGGTCCTCCATCATCGGCTTGCCCCCGCGGATAAAGGTCCACTCGGGCGCGACCACGACATCCTCGACCACCGTGTCGTGGCTGCCGGTCGCCGACAGACCGACCGAACGCCAGGTCTCGTCCACCGTCACCTTGCTGCGCGGCATCACCGCGACGCGCGGCAGCGGGCTGTTGTCGCCGCTCACCTTGATCCCGGCACCGACGATATCGGCCCCCATCACGCCCGAGCACCACGGCCAGCGCCCGCGCACCTTGAACCCGCCGTCGACAATCTCGGCCGGTTGCGGCGGGAACATCGCGCCCGCGAACACCGTGTCGGGGTTCTTGGCGAAGATCTGGGCGTAGGTGTCGACCGGCAGCGCGGCCAGATAGGTCGCCGAAACCCCGAAGCTGGCCACCCAGCCGGTCGAGGCGTCGGCGGCAGAGATATCCTCGATCAGACGGCAAAACTGCGACGGGGTCAGCCCGTCGCCGCCAAACCGCTCGGGCACAAAGGCGCGGTAAACACCGATCTTCTTCAGCTCGGCCACCATATCGACCGGCACATGGCGCAGCGCGGTGAACTCGGCCCGCCGGGCGCGGATCTGTGCCAGCACGCGGGCTTTCTCCGCCGCCAGATCGGGTTTCAGCTCGGTTGTCACACTCATCAGACAGCGTCCTTTTCCTTGAAGGCCGGAAGGCTTTCGGCCAGCCATTTCGCAATGGCGCACAGCCGGGCATCGTCATTCTTGCGCCCCACCAGTTGCAGCCCGACCGGCAGCCCGTCGGACGGGCGGCGCGAGGGGATCACGATCGCGGGGTGGCCGCTCAGGTTGAACGGGCGCAAAAAGCGCGTCAGCGGCAGCACGGTCTTGGGGTCTTGCGCCTCGGTCAGCGTCGGCGGCACCATCGGCAGCGCCGGGGTGATCAGCGCCTCAGCCGTCGCGAGCACGGCGTCGACCTCGGCGGTGAACGCGGCGCGCACGGCTTCGGCCTGCGCCAGCTGGTCGGGGGTGATCGCGCGGCTGGCGGTCAGGCGGGCACGGATGTCAGCACCCAACGGCGCGCCCTCATCCAGCAGATGCCCGAAGGCCGCGACGGTTTCCGCGCCGATCACCGTCATGCCCGCCGCAAACGCCGCCTCCAGCGAGGGCAGCGTCACGTAGTCGACCTCGGGCGCGCCTTCCATCAGGGCATAGACCAGCGCCTGACCGACCTCGTCGTCCAGCTCGGCCTTGATGCGCGCCAGACGCGGCGCGGCGGTCAGGGTAACGCGGGCAAAGCTCGGGTCCATCGCCTGCATCGCGGCGATCAGCATGTCCATGTCGCGGGCGAAAGCGCCGACGCAATCCAGCGACGACGTCGCCGGGCTCAGCCCCCTGCGCGAGATCCGCCCATAGGTCGGCTTGATGCCATAGACGCCGCAGCAGATCGCCGGTTGGCGCACCGAACCGCCGGTATCCGTGCCAACGCCGAAATCGCAGATCCCCGCCGCCACCGCCACCGCCGAGCCCGAGGACGAGCCACCCGGTATCCGGTCCGGCCAGTGCGGGTTGACCGGCGTGCCGTAAGCCTCGTTCACCCCGGTCATGCCGTAGGCCAGCTCGTGCATGTTGGTCTTGCCGGTGATCCGGCACCCGGCGTTCAGCAACGCCTGCACCACATCGGCATGACGGTCAGCAGGCACTGCGTCGTCAAAGGCGCGAGAGCCGCAGCGCGTCGCGTAACCGGCAATATCAATGCAATCCTTGACCACCACGCGCAGGCCGTCACCGCCCAGATCCAGCGGGGCGACAAGAGCGTGTTTTGCAACAGTCGGGCGGAGGGACATGGGTGAGTCGGCTTTTCATTGCGTGATTTACTACGTGAAAATTACTGTAAATGGAGAAGCGATCAAGCACCAATTTCGTATGATTTGCTGTTTTTTCATGGGCTTATGAGGTCAAGCACACAGCACTGCGGGCCGGTCGCCTGTGGCGGACCAGCCAGGGAGCGCCCTGTCTTCGGGCGATCATCTTTCTAACGATAACATGAATATTACCGTTATCTTTTGCGCAATTCGCAAGACTGTTTTGCGGCGGTACGATCGGATTTACGTGAATATTACCGCTTGACCCGAGACCCAGTGTCTTTACCGTTCCCGCATCATCCCCCGGCCCCCAACGGCCGATGCTCAGGAGGCCCCATGACCCAAGACACCCAACTCGCCGCCCTCACCCGCCGCATCGAGATCCTCGAAGCCGAGGCCGAGATCCGCCGGATTCAAGCCCGCTACATGTTCCTGTGCGACACGCCGATGCCGGAATTCGGCGTCGCCGATGATGCCGAACGCATCGACCTGATCATGGCGCTTTATACCGAAGATGCCGTCTGGGAAGGCGTGGGCGAATACTACGACAACCAGTTCGGCCGCGCCGTCGGTGCTCCGGCGATCCGCAAGCACTTCGAGGGCTTCTGGGGCGGCAAGCAAGACCCGGCGCTGATCCTGAACTGCCATTACCTGACGTCCGAGCAGATCTACGTGAACGCCGATGGCGTCACGGCGGATGGACAGTGGGTCCACATGCAGCCCTGGCTCTTTTCCGACGGCAAGGCGCTGCTGCGCTCGTCGCGGCTGTTCAACGGGTTCCGCAAAGAGGCCGACGGCCAGTGGCGCATCACCCGGACGCGGACCGAGAACGTCTTTGTTGCCCCGCTGCCCGCGACCTGGGCGTCGGACTATCCGTCCAAGTCGATGCTGATGAAACCCTGAGGTCACGCGAAACATAGCAAAAGGGGCGGCCCGCAGGCCGCCCCTTTTTGGTGTTAGCGATACGCGATGCAGACCGCCTTGGTTTCGAGGTAATTGTCCAGCGCCCCCGCCCCATGCTCGCGCCCGATGCCCGATTGCTTGACGCCCCCGAACGGCATGTTCTGGTCGGGAATGTTGTGGCTGTTGACCCAGACCGTCCCGGCCTGAATGCGCGGCACATAGCGCATCATCTTGTTGAGATCGCTGGTCCAGATCGACGCGCCCAGACCATAGCGCGTGTCATTGGCCATGCGGATCGCGTCCTCGGGGTCGTCAAAGGGCGTCATGGTGACGACGGGGCCGAAAATCTCTTCCTGCATCAGGCCCATGTCCTGACGCACATCGGTGAACAGCTCGGGTGCGACGTAGAAACCGGCCTCGGGCGCGCTGCCACCGATGACGGGCGTCGCCCCCTGCTCGATCCCGCGCGCGATGCAGGCTTTGACATGCGCCTGATGCCGGGCCGAGACCACCGGGTTGATCTGGTTGCCGGGGTTCAGGCCGGGGCCGATCGGCAGGCTGCGGGTGACATTGGCGATCACCTCCAGCGCCTTCTCATAGATGCCTTTCTGCGCATAGATCCGCGTCCCGGCGCAGCAGGTCTGCCCCGAGTTGAAGAACGCGCCGATCCCCGCCGCCGCCCCCAGCAGGTCCAGATCCATATCGTCGAACATCACCATCGGGGCCTTGCCGCCCAGCTCCAGCGTGACGCGCTTCATGTCCTTCATCGCCTGCACACCGATCAGCTTGCCGGTCTCGGTCGAGCCGGTGAAGGTGATCTTCGCGATGCCCGGATGCGCCACCAGCGGCGCGCCCGCATCCTCGCCCATGCCGGTGATCACATTGACCACGCCCTCGGGGAACCCGGCCTCAAGACACAGCTGCGCCAGACGGATCGAGGTCAGCGGCGTCTCTTCCGCCGGTTTCAGCACCACCGTGCACCCCGCCGCCAGCGCGGGCGCGATCTTCCACACCGCCATGTTCAGCGGGAAGTTCCACGGCGTGATCGCGGCCACCACGCCGACCGCCTCTTTGCGGGTATAGGCCTGATACTGCATGCCCGGCGGGATCGCGATGGACACATCCAGCGTCGCGCCCTGGATCTTCGTCGCCCAGCCCGCCATATAGCGGATGTACTCGGCCGAGGATTGCACCTCGACCAGACGCGAGAGCATGATCGACTTGCCGTTGTTCAGCGTCTCCAGCTGCGCGAGTTCCTCGCCGTTGTCGTCGATCAGCTGCGCCAGTTTCAGCATCAGGGTCTGCCGCGTGACCGGCAGCATCTGCGACCACGGCCCGGTGAACGCCGCCTGCGCCGCGCGCACAGCCAGATCCACATCTTCCGCCGTACCAGCCGGAACCTGTGCCAGTTCCAACCCGGTTGCGGGGTTATAGACCGGATAGGTCGCGCCCTTGGCCGCTGCGACCTGATCGCGGCCGATCAGCATCTTGGGAGCCGTGAGGAAATCGGCAACCGCCGGCGCGATATCCGAGACGAGGGCGTCAGGGGGGCTGATCTTCATGTCGCTGTCTTTCTGTAAAAAGGAACGGGAAACCGCAGCGCTCAGGCGCGCTGCAAAATGAAATCGAACGGCGCGCGCCAGATCTCGGACGCGGTATCGACCCGCTCGAAATCGACGATCAGCGCATCCTTGACGCCGAACACGGCGTCCGAGGTCAGGTAGGGATCGCCCGCCACGAAAGTGTGGGTGATCACGCGGCGAAAGCCCGGGGCGGAAACCAGAAAATGCATATGCGCGGGCCGCCACGGATGCCGCCCCAGCGCCGCCAGCATCTTGCCGACCGGCCCGTCATCGGGGATCGGGTACGAGATCGGGCGGATACCGCGAAACGCATAGCGCCCGTCCGGTCCGGTGCGGAAAATCCCGCGGTTGTTCCATTGCGGCTGGATGCCGGGCTGCTGCACGTCATAGAACCCGTCGGCATTGTCGGACCAGACGTCCAGAGAGGCACCTTCGACCGGGTTGCCGTCCAGATCGGTCACCCGCCCCTCGAACAGACAAATCTCGCCCTTGCCATCGGCGCTGATGCACGCGCCCATCGCCCGCTCAGGCGCGCCCTCGACGTGGAACGGGCCGAAAACCGTGGTCGGCGTCGCGCCCTGCTCGACGCGGTGGTTGATCGCATCGACCAGCATCGACACGCCCAGCACATCCGACAGCAACACGAATTCCTGCCGCGTATCGCCACAGATCTGACCGGTCCGGGTCAGGAAATCGACGGCCACGCCCCATTCCTCTTCGGTCAGCTCTACGTCCTTGATGAAGGCGTGCAGGTGTTCGACCAGTGCCCCCATCACCCGGCGCAGGCGCGGGTCCGCACCGTCGCTCATCCGGGCGTTGACTGTCTGGGTCGAGGTCTCTTCGGTCAGATAGGCGCTCATGCTCTCTCCTCCAGCATCGGCGGTGCGCCCGCCTGCGCGCGGGCCAGCAACGCCCGCAAGGGGGCCGCCTCCAGCGCGCGCGGGTTCCAATAGGGATTGGCCAGCGCCAGCGCGGTGGCGCGGTCCAGCCCGTCCTCGGGCATGCCCAGCGCCGCCAGCGAGGTCGGCACACCCCCCTCAGCCGCCAGCGTGAACAGCGCCCGCGCCGGGTCCGGCCCCAGCACCCGCGCCAGCCGCGCCATCACGCCGGGGATCGCCGGGGCGTTATAGGCCAGCGCATGCGGCAGGATGACGGTGTGGGTTTCGGCGTGGGGCAGCCCGAAGCTGCCGCCCAGCGTGTGACAAAGCTTGTGATGCAGCGCCATGCCGACCGCCCCCAGACAGATGCCGCACAGCCACGCGCCATACAGCGCCTGCGACCGCGCCTGCCCGTTGCCCGGCTCGCGCACGATCACCGGCAGCGCGGCGCTGATCGCGCCGATCGCCTCAAGCGCCATCAGATCGACCACCGGATTGGCGTTCTGGGCATAGAGCGCCTCGACCGCGTGGGCGATGGCGTTCAGCCCGCTGGTCACCGACATCGACACCGGCAGGCCCAGCGTCAGCGCCACATCATAGATCACCACCTCGGGCAGCACCTTGTCGCTGCTCTGCGTGCGCTTCACGCCGCCCTCGGTCTCGCCCAGGATCGGCGTCATCTCGGACCCGGCATAGGTCGTGGGCAACACCACCTGTGGCAAATCCGTGCGCAGGGCCAGGGCCTTGCCCAGCCCGGTCGTCGAGCCGCCGCCAATCGCGATCAGCACATCCGCCTTGACGTCGCCCAGCACGCCCAGCGCGGTTTGCGTCACCTCGACCGGCGTGTGCATGGCCGCGCCGTCAAAGATCCCCACCGCCCGCGCGCCCAGCAACTGCGCCACCGCGTCGGCTTGGCCGCGTTGCTGCGGCGTCGACAGGATCAACGCGCGGCTGGCCCCCAGCGCGTCCACCTCGGCGGGCAGTTGCGCCAGTGTGCCGGTGCCGAACACCACGCGTCCGGGGCGGGCAACATAGGTGAAGCCCCGGCCATCGTAACCCGGAAGGGGCACGGGGCCGGCCGCGTGCAGGGGGGCATTGTCTTGCGTCATCGGGTCCAGACCAAACTCAGGTGGCTGAGTGTGGCACTGCATAGTTGCGGGATAAATCACGTTAATTGGGAAACACTTTTGCAACACATGCAAGAATTCCGCCAGCCGCCAGAGCCGCGCCTTGAGCGCCCCCGCAGTTTATGTGAATATTCCCTTAAATTTCTTGCGCTGAGGTCAACAATGGACCGCTTCTCGGAACTGACCGCTTTTGTGCGTGTCGCAGACGAACGCAGCCTGACCCGCGCCGCCGATACGCTGGGCATGTCGGTCTCGGGCGTCAGCCGTCACCTCAGCGGGCTGGAGAACCGGCTGGGCGTGCGGCTGGTCCAGCGCACCACCCGCCATCTGTCACTCACACCCGAGGGCGAGCGCTTCGCCGAGCATGCCCGCGACATCCTCGCCACGCTGTCGCAGGCCGAGGACAGCATCAGCCGTGTCTCGGTCGAACCGCGCGGAGTTTTGCGTGTCGGGGCCTCGCTGTCCTTTGCGCAGATCCACCTGATGCCGGTGATCCGCGCCTTTACCCGCCGCTATCCGCAGGTTGACGTCGATCTGCAAATCTCGAACCGGTATTTCGACGTGATCGACAGCGACCTCGATCTGGCGATCCGCATTCGCCGGGTCGAGATGGACAGCTCGGTCACCATCCGTAAACTGGCCGAGATCCCGCGGGTGCTGGCCGCCTCGCCCGACTACCTCAAGACCCATGGCACGCCGCAAACCCCCGCCGATCTGGCCGCGCATGACCTGCTGCTCTACACCCTGTCGGATGACTGGGAACACCTTTCCTTCACCCGCGGGTCCGAGACCCTCCGCCTGCCGGTCAAGGGCCGCATCACCGCCAATGACGGCCAGCTTTTGCGCCGCGCGGCGCTGGACGGGATCGGCATCCTGACCCAGCCGATTTATGTGATCGACGCCGATCTTGATGCCGGACGGCTGGTGCGCGTGCTGCCCGACTGGGATCTGCCGCGCCTGACCACCAATGTGGTCTTCCCCTCGCGCGTCCACCTGCCCGCGCGCACGCGCCTGTTCATCGACGCGCTGGTCGAGCATTTCCGCGCCCATGCCTTCGATGGCCGCTGGAACGCGCCGGTCTGACGCGCGGCCTAGAACAACACCCGCGCGACGCCGTCCTGCACCGCCTTCAGCTGCGGCAGGACGGCGTCAACCAGCTCTGTCGCGCTGCGCTGCGCCGCCGCCACGCCGACATTCAGCGCCGCGACCACCGTCCCGTGCCCATTGCGCAGCGGCACCGCCAGAGAGCGCAGGCCGATCTCGACCTCCTGATCCACCAGCGCAAAGCCCTGCCCGCGCACCTGAACCAGCAGCGCCTTCACCGCCTCAAGATCCGTCACGCTATAGACCGTCCGCGGTGCCAGATCCGAGCGTTCCAGCAACCTCCACGCCCGCCCCTCGGGCAGCGCCGCCAGCAGCACCCGCCCCATCGACGTGCAATGCGCCGGCAAGCGCGAGCCCGGCATCAGCCCGATCGACATCACCCGCTTCTGCGCCGCGCGGGCGACATAGACGATCTCGGTCTCGTCCAGCACGCTGACCGAGACGCTCTCGCCGATCCGTTCCGACAGTTGCTCCAGCCACGGCTGCACCACCTGCGCCAAGGGCATCGCCGCCAAAGCGCCGATCCCCAACCGCAAGACCTTGGGCGTCAGGGTAAAGAACTTGCCGTCGTGCTGCAGATAGCCCAGCTCGGCCAGTGTCAGCAGACAGCGCCGTGCACCGGCGCGGTCAAGCCCCGCCGCCTCGGCGGCTTGCGACACCGACAGCCGCGCCCCCTGCGCGCCAAACCCCTCCAGCACCGCCAGCCCCTTGGCCAATGAGCCGATGAAATCGGTGGATTTGATCGCCATGCGAACATTACCCCTCAATATCCGAACAAAGTTCACTATCCGAATAATCCGCTTTGTCCGTCAACCCCCGCGCGCTATCGCTGAGCCAGTTTCAGAGGAGCCCTCTATGGACAAGACACGCGACTCGCTCGCCGCCGCCGTGGCGGATATCCGCGATGGCATGACGGTGATGATCGGCGGCTTCGGCGGCGCCGGCTCGCCGATCGAGCTGATCCACGCGCTGATCGACCACGGCGCGCGCGACCTGACGGTGATCAACAACAACGCAGGCACCGGCCACGCCGGGCTGGCCGCGCTGATCGAACAGGGCCGCGTGCGCAAGATGATCTGCTCGTTCCCGCGCTCGGCCAATGCCGAGGTGTTCAACGCCGCCTATCTCGCCGGTCAGATCGAGCTGGAACTGGTCCCGCAAGGCACGCTGGCCGAGCGTATCCGCGCCGGTGGTGCAGGCATTCCTGCGTTTTACACCCCCACCGGCTATGGCACCGATCTGGCCAAGGGCAAACCGCAGCACGACTTCGACGGCCGCATGTATGTGCTCGAACGCTGGCTGAAAGCCGACATCGCGCTGATCAAGGCCGAAGAGGCCGACCAGCACGGCAACCTCACCTACCGCATGGCCGCGCGCAATTTCGCGCCGCTGATGGCGATGGCCGCCGCGCACACCATCGTGCAGGCCAGCCGCATCGTGCCGCTCGGGGCCATCAACCCCGAGCATGTCATCACCCCCGGCATCTTTGTGAACGCCGTGGTCGCCGTTCCCAACCCCGCGCAGGAAGAAGTCCTGACGCGCGAACAGGTGGTCTATCCATGAGCACGCTCGACACCGTCAAACTCACCAGCGCCCAGATCGCCTGGCGCGCGGCGCAAGACATCGAGGATGGCGCTTACGTCAACCTCGGCATCGGCTTTCCTGAGATGGTCGCGCGTTTTCAAGTCGCCGGTCGCCGCGCGATCTATCACACCGAGAACGGCCTGCTCGATTTCGGCCAGGCCCCGGCAGCGGGGCAAGAGGACTGGGATCTGATCAACGCCGGCAAACGCGCCGTGACGCTGAACCCCGGTGCATCCTTCTTCCACCACGCCGACAGCTTCGCCATGGTGCGCGGCGGGCATCTGGATGTGGCGATCCTTGGCGCGTATCAGGTCGCGCAATCGGGCGATCTGGCGAACTGGTCCACCGGGCCGGGCGGCGTGCCCGCCGTCGGTGGCGCGATGGATCTGGTCCACGGGGCCAAGCGCGTCGCCGTGATCACCGAGCACACCACCAAAAAGGGCGAACCCAAGCTGGTCGAGCACTGCACCCTGCCCCTGACCGGCGTGGCCTGCGTCACGCGGGTCTATACCTCGCTCGCGGTGATTGATATCGACGCCGGGCGCTTTGTGCTGCGCGAGAAACTGGCGGCGCTGTCGCTCGATGACCTGCAAAGCTTGACCGGTGCCCCCCTGCACATCGACACCCCCCTGCAAGACCTGAACGTCCCGGAGCTGTAAATGACCGACGCCTATATCTGCGACTATATCCGCACCCCCATTGGCCGCTTCGGCGGCGCGCTGGCCCCCGTGCGCACCGATGATCTGGCCGCGATCCCGCTGCGTGCGCTGGCGGCGCGCAACCCCGGCGTCGATTGGGACGCGGTGGGTGACCTGATCCTCGGCTGCGCCAACCAGGCTGGTGAGGATAACCGCAACGTCGCGCGCATGGCTGCCTTGCTGGCGGGCCTGCCGGTTTCTGTGCCGGGTACCACGATCAACCGGCTCTGTGGCTCGGGCATGGACGCGATCATCACCGCCGCCCGCGCTATCAAGGCAGGCGAGGCCGAACTGATGATCGCCGGCGGCGTCGAAAGCATGACCCGCGCGCCCTTCGTGATGCCCAAGGCCGACAGCGCCTTCTCACGCAACAACGCGGTCTACGACACCACCATCGGCTGGCGCTTCATCAACCCGGCGATGAAGGCGGCGTATGGTGTGGATTCGATGCCCGAAACCGGCGAGAACGTCGCGCAGGATTTCGGCATCAGCCGCGCCGATCAGGACGCCTTCGCCCTGCGCTCGCAGCAAAAGGCGGGCGCGGCGCAGGCCTCGGGGCGTCTGGCGCGCGAGATCACGCCGGTCGAGATCAAGACCCGCAAGGGCATCACCACCGTGGACGCCGACGAGCATCTGCGCCCGCAGACCACGCTGGCCGATCTGGAGCGCCTGAAACCCATCGTCCGCGCCGATGGCACGGTGACGGCGGGCAATGCCTCGGGCGTCAATGACGGGGCGGCGGCGGTGATCATCGCTTCGGAAGCCGCCGCGCGCAAATACGGCCTGACCCCCATCGCCCGTATCCTGGGCGGTGCAACGGCGGGCGTGCCGCCGCGCATCATGGGCATCGGGCCTGCCCCGGCGTCTCAGGCGCTGATGGACCGTCTGGGCCTGACCCAAGCCGATTTCGACGTGATCGAGCTGAACGAGGCCTTCTCCTCGCAAGGCCTCGCCACCCTGCGCCAGCTCGGCATCGCCGATGACGACGCCCGCGTGAACCGCAATGGCGGCGCCATCGCGCTGGGGCACCCGCTGGGGATGTCGGGTGCTCGCATCACCGGCTCGGCGGCGCTGGAGCTGATGGAAACCGGCGGTCGTCGCGCGCTGGCTACCATGTGCATCGGCGTCGGTCAGGGCATCGCCATCGCCATCGAGCGCGTCTGACCTTGACCCCGGCGGCGCGGGGCGCGACACCGCGCCCATGCGCCGCCAGACCCTTCTCTACCGCGCCTTCGGGCACCCGCTCGACCAGCTGACGCTGGACGAAACCGAGCTGCCCCCAGCGCCCGACGCGCTCACCGTCGCGATGACCCTCGCCCCGGTGAACCCGTCGGACCTGATCCCGATCACCGGCGCCTATGCCCAGCGCATCACCCCGCCACTGGCAGCGGGCTATGAGGGGGTCGGCCGCGTCATCGCCGCCCCGCCCGCGCACAAGGCCCTGATCGGCCAGCGCGTCCTGCCCCTGCGCGGCGAGGGCACCTGGCAGACCCATCTGCACGCCGACCCCGCTCTCGCCATCCCGGTGCCGGGTGACATCCCCGACACCACCGCCGCGCGCGCCTATATCAACCCGCTCGCCGCGTTGACGATGCTCGACCTCTGGCCCGTCGCCGGGCGTCATGTGCTGCTCAGCGGCGCGGGGTCCAGTTGCGCCGATTATCTCGGCCTCTGGGCGCTCGCCCGGGGCGCGGCCTCGGTCACCGGCCTCTTTCGCTCGCCGTCCCGCGTCCCGCGCCTGCAAGCACTCGGGATCACCCCCGTCGCGCAATCTGACACCGCTGCCGTCCTGAACGCCGCCCGCCGTGCCGATCTGGTGTTCGATGCGTTGGGCGGCCCGGTCGCCACCGCAGTGCTGGAGGCCCTGCACCCCGAGGCCGCGCTCACCGGCTACGGCTTGCTGACCGGCCAGCCACTGCGCCCTTCAGGCCCGGTGCGCGCCCGCCACGCGCGGTTTCACCTGCGCGACAGCCTCGCCCCGCTCAGCCCCGCCGCGTGGCAAACCCGTTTCGCCCGGCTCTGGCCGCTGCTGCGCACCGCGCCCCTGCCGGAAACCGCCGAGTTCGCCCTGACCGACTGGTGCGCAGCCCTGACCGAGGCCCAACGCCCCGGTGGCCGCAAACCCCTGCTCCGCCTAAGTTAAAGCGCCTTCAACGCCCCATAGGCCGCGCGATACCGCGCCAGCCCCTCGGCAAAGGCCGGGGCCAGCGCCGTGTCCGGCTCGTGGCTGCGCGCGACCGGCGGCTGGGTGGCGATCTCGGCCCCCGCCCCCGTCGCCGCCATCATTCCCAGCCGCGCCGCGCCCAAAGCCGCGCCGAACTCGCCCTGCTCGGGCACGTCCAGCGGGAAGCCCAGAACCGTCGCCAGCATGTCCAGCCAGTGCCCCGACCGCGCCCCGCCGCCAATCGCCAGCGCCCGGTCGATCCGCGTGCCGGTCGCGCCCAGCGCGTCGCGGCAATCGGCAAAGGCATAACTGACCCCCTCCATCACCGCCCGCGCCGCCGCCTGCGCGTCGGTCGCGTGGTCCAGATGCAGGAACTGCCCGCGTATCGCGCTGTCATTATGCGGCGTCCGCTCGCCGCCCAGATAGGGCAGGAACAGCGTGCGCGACGGGGCGCGCAACTCCCCCAGGCCCTGCGTCAGCTGCGCGGCACTCTGCCCGGTCAGCTTGGACAGCCAGTTCAGCGCATCCGTCGCCGCCAGAATGACCCCCATCTGATGCCATGTCTCCGGCAGCGCGTGGCAGAACGTGTGCACCGCTGTCGCCGGATCGGGCCGGTAGCCATCATTCGCCGCGAACAGAACGCCGGATGTCCCAAGGCTCAGAAATGCCGAGCCATCTTTCACCACGCCCGCGCCAATCGCCGCCGCCGCGTTATCCCCGCCGCCGCCGGCAACGACGAGCCTTGGCAGGTCAATATCAATCGCCAGCTTGTCGCGCAGGTCGCCGCTGGCTGCGCTGCCCTCGATCAGGCGCGGCATCTGTGCCCGCGACAGCCCGCACGCCGCCAGCAGCTCGTCCGACCAGTCACGCGCGCCGGTGTCCAGCCAGCTGGTCCCCGCCGCGTCCGACATCTCGGCGACATACTCGCCGGTTAGCACGTAGCGCAGATAGTCCTTGGGCAGCAGGATCATCGCGATCTTGTCGAAGATCTCGGGCTCGTTGCGCCGCACCCATTCCACCTTGGGCGCGGTGAAACCGGGGAACACGATATTCCCGGTCACCGCCCGGAAACGCGGGTCGGCGTCCATCTCGGCGGCCTCGGCATGGCTGCGGGTGTCGTTCCACAGCATGCAGGGGCGCAGCACGTCGCCGTTCTTGTCCAGCAGAACCGCGCCGTGCATGTGCCCCGACAACCCGATGCCGCGCAGTCCCCGGCAGTCGTTCTGCGCGCGGATCGCCCTGAGCGCATCCGTCGCCGCGCGCTCCCACGAGGCGGGGTCTTGCTCGGACCACCCGTCATGCGGCCGCTGCACGCTGAGCGCAACGGTATGCTCGGCCAGCACGCGCTGGTCATCATCCATCAGGATCGCCTTGAGCGACGACGTTCCCAGATCCAGTCCGATATACATAACTCAGGCCGCCAGATGGTCAGGTTTCTTGCCCAGAATGATCATTCCCAGAATATCATCCTCGGTCACTTCATCGACTTTGACCACGCCGACCAGCTCGCCGTTCTTCATCACCGCCGCCCGGTCGCACAGCTTTTTCACCGCATGCACATCGTGGTCGATCAGGAAGATGCCCAGCCCCTGCTTTTTCAGCTCCTTGATCAGATCGGCCACCATCTGCGTCTCTTGCGGACCCAGCGCTGCGGTCGGCTCGTCCATGATCAGCACGCGCGCGTTGAAATAGACCGCGCGCGCAATCGCCACCGATTGCCGTTGCCCGCCCGACAGCGCCGAGACCGGCGCCTTGAACTTGCGGAAATTGGGGTTGAGCCGGGCGAAGATCTTGCGCGTCTCAGCCTCCATCCGGCCGTCATCGACAAAGCCCAGTTTTGTCGTCAGCTCGCGGCCCAGAAACAGGTTTGCCGCCGCATCAAGGTTATCGGCCAGTGCCAGCGTCTGGTAGATCGTCTCGATGTTGTACTCCCGCGCGTCGCGGGGGTTCTGGATGTCGACCTCGACCCCGTCGACAAAGATCTGCCCGGCATCCTTGCGATACGCGCCCGAAAGGCATTTGATCAGCGTCGATTTGCCCGCGCCATTGTGGCCCAGCAACCCGACAACCTCACCGGGGTACAGATCCACACTCACACGGTCCACGGCCTTGATGCCGCCGAAAGACACCGAGATATCGCGCATCTCGATCAAAGGAGTTCCCGTCCGGTCCATCACATCACCCCTTTCTTGCGCATCCATTGCCACACGAGCACCGCCAGAACAGCAGCCCCCAGCCCGAACGGCCAGCCAAACCACAGCCACATCAGCACGGGCAGCACGATCAGATGCACCGCCAGAACCTTGGGCCGGATCGCGGCCACGCGGTAGGCGATGTCCAACAGCACGGCCTCGACCAGCACCACACCGACAACGATGTTCTGGAACGGCGCGTCCACACCGACCATCGCCATGCCCGATTGCAGCGACTGCATGATCAGCGCCCCCAGGATCGCGCCATAGATCGTGCCGATACCGCCCGACAGCGCTGTGCCGCCGATCACCGCCGCCGCGATCACCCGCAGCTCGTCCAGCGTGCCGATGTCGTTGGCATGGTTGGTCAGACGGGCCGAGGCGACAACCGCCGACAGCCCGCACAGAAAGCCCATCAGGGCGAAAACCTTGACGGTCAGCAGGCGGGTATTGATGCCCGACAGCTCGGCCGAATCCGGGTTGCCGCCGGTGGCAAAGATATAGCGGCCCAGCCGCGTCTTGCGGGCGATCACCGTCATCACCACGGCCAGCACGATCAGCAACAGGACCGAGATCGGCAGACCATACCCCATCGCGAAATCGGGCGGCAGAACCTCGCCGCGTTCCTCGAAGATGCGGCGCAAGCGGCCGACGGGCACCTGATAGGCGTTGAGGATCGCCACGAAGCCAAGGATCGCACCGGCAAAGATCGCCGCCATGACGACCTCGGCCCACAGCGGCTTGACCGGGAACTCATGCGCCAGCTTGGCGCGCCGGGCCGAGAACACCGACCACACCGCCGCCGCCGCGGCCAGAACCGCCAGCACCCAGCTGAGCGTCACGCCCAACGTGCCGTTGATGCCGCCAAACAGCTGAAACGTTTCATCCAGCGGGCCGATGGTCTGGCCGCCGGTCAGATACCACGCCACGTTGCGCCAGACGAGCAAGCCGCCCAGCGTGACAATAAAGGAGGGGATCGTCAGATAGCCGATCAACCAGCCCTGCGCCGCCCCGATCACCGTTCCGGCAACCAGCCCGACGGCAATGGCAACCGGCGCGATCAGCGGACTGCCCAGCTCCAGCCCCAGATAGCCGGGCAACCAGTTTTGCTGCGTCATCGCCATGAAGGCCGAACAGGTCGCCAGCAACGCGCCGACCGACAGGTCGATGTGCCGCGTCACGATGACGAACACCATCCCGGTGGCCATGATCGCCACGCTGACCGTCTGGATCGACAGGTTGAAAATGTTGCGCGGGCTCAGGAAACGCCCGCCGGTCATGTAATTGAAGGCAAGGCAGATCACCAGAAAGGCAAGAAGCATGCCCAGCAGACGCGTGTCGATCTCTAGGGAATCGAGCAGCGAGCGGCGCCGGGGTTGCTCGACGGGGCGCGCGGTATCGCTCATGGCGGTCTCTCTCACTCAGGGGGGGGGCGGACGGGCACCGGCAAAGCCACGGTGCGTCAGGGAAAGGCCCCGGCGAAAACGATCGCCGGGGCCAGACTGTCAGATCAGTTGCACGGTGCCGGGCCGTTGGTCACGCCTTGGCACAGGGCCTCTTGCGTGATCCAGCCGGCATCGACGACCACATCCAGGTTTTCCGCAGTGATCGGCACCGGTGCCAGGAAACGCGACACCATTTCCGTGCCCGACGGCGAGGTCCAGGCCTGCGCGCCCTCGATGTCAGCCATCGCGGTCCCGTTGGCCATGGCCACGGCGATCTCAGCGGCCACCCGGCCCAGATCACGCGCGTCTTTCCACACCGACACGGTCTGCGTGCCCAGCGCCACACGGTTCAGTGCGGCATGGTCGCCGTCCTGACCCGAGACGGGAATGCCCTGCATCCCCTGCGCCGTCAGCGCCGCGACAACACCACCAGCGGTGCCGTCGTTCGAGGCCACGACCGCGTCCACGCCGTTGTCGGTCGCGGTCAGGATCTGCTCCATGTTGCGCTGCGCGTTGGCAGGCAGCCAGCCGTCGGTATAGGCCTCACCGACGATGGTGATCGCACCGCTGTCAATCGCGGCCTGCAGCACTTCTTGCTGACCCCCGCGCAGGAAGTCCGCGTTCGGATCGGTGGGCGAGCCCTTGATCATCACATAGCGGCCCGTGGGGGCGGCGGCGAACACGGCTTCGGCCTGCATCCGGCCAACTTCGACGTTGTCGAAGGTCAGGTAGAAGGCCCGCGAATCCTCGATCAGGCGGTCATAGGCAACCACCGGGATGCCCTCATCCGCTGCGGCCTGCACCGCCGGACCGATGGCTTGCGCGTCCTGCGCCAGAACGATCAGCGCGTCCACACCCTGCGCGATCAGCGCCTCGATGTCGCTCAGCTGCTTGGCCGAGGACGACTGCGCGTCCGACGACACATACTCGGCCCCTGCCGCTTCCAGCGCTGCGACAATTGCCGCCTCGTCGGTGCGCCAGCGCTCCTCTTGAAAGTTGGACCAGCTGACGCCAACCGTGATTGCCTGAGCTGCGAATGATGTGGTGATACCCGCTGTCGCAACGACAGCGGCGAATACTGCTTTACGCATGCATCTCCTCCCTGGTGATGCCCCGAATCCGGGGTGCGGGGTTGACCCGACAGCAAAAGCATAGGATCTTTTTTTCACCTGTCAAAATAAATATTCCCTTATTGCCTTACGAAACCCGCCGGATTAGCGTGATACGCCATAAGTTTGCGCGAACCGTAGGCCAATCGCGTTTCCGCCGCAGCGCAGCGAGGGTTAATAATTCGATGAATGAACATATGTCCCCCGCGCCTCTGCCTCCGGTTGTCACCGCGCCCGAGGGATACGCGGGCTGCGGCCCCCTGCTGCCCGGCCCCGCCACCGACTCCAAACCCTTGCGCCAGCGCGTGTTCGAGCATGTCCGCGCCACCGGCATCGCCGCCCGCGCCGATGTCTCGCGCGCGCTGGGGATCAGCGCCGGGTCGGTGACGCAGCTGACCTCGGACCTGATCGCCCAAGGCTATCTGTGCGAGACCGCCGAAATCACCCGCGACCGTCGCGAACCGGCGCGCGGACGCCCCGCCGTCTCGCTCGCCGTGGTGCCCAAGGCGCACCGCGTCATCGGCATCAAGCTGTCGGACGAACGCCACACCGCTGTTCTGGCCGATTTCTCGGGCACCATTCTGGCCGAAGCCATGCTGCCCACCCCACCGGTGCGCAAATCGCTCGACCAAATCTGCGACGAAACTGCCGAACTGGTCGCGCGCCTGCTGGCCGAGGCTGACCTGCCCCTCGACGCCATCTCGGCCATCGGCATCGGCCTGTCGGGTCTGGTCGAGCCTGAAACCGGCGCCGTGCCATGGTCGCCGCTGCTCATCGGCACTGACCTGCCCGCCCGCGACGCGCTGACGCAGCGTCTGGGCCGCCCGGTCCTGATCGAAAACGATGCCAACATGCTGACGCTGGCCGAACTGTGGTTCGGTGCCGGGCGCGCCATGTCCGATTTCGCCGTCGTCACCATCGAGCACGGCGTCGGCATGGGGCTGGTGGTCGGCAACCGGCTCTATCGCGGCACGCGCGGCATGGGGATGGAACTGGGCCACACCAAGGTGCATCTCGACGGCGCGCTCTGCCGCTGCGGTCAGCGCGGCTGCCTTGAGGCCTATCTCGCCGATTACGCCCTCGCCCGCGAGGCTGCTACCGCGTTGGGCCGCAACCCGCGCAATCAGGCCAGCCCGCAAGCGATGCTCGAAGCCCTGTTCGCCGAGGCCAAGACCGGCAACATGGCCGCCCGTTCGATCTTTCGCCGCGCCGGGCGTTATCTGGCGCTGGGTCTGTCCAATGTCATCCAGATCTTCGACCCTGAACTGGTCATCCTGTCGGGCGAACGCATGCGCTATGACTATCTCTACGCCGACGAGGTCATCGCCGAGACCCTCGCCCTGACCCTCAACCACGGCCGCCAGCCCTGCCGGATCGAGATCCACAACTGGGGGGATATGGTCTGGGCGCGCGGCGCCGCCGCTCTAGCGCTCAGTTACGTCACCGACACAGCGCTTGGTCAGGGAGCGGTGGCATGATCTGGCGGTTCGGTCTGGTTCTGCTGGCCTCCCCGGCCCTGGCCACCCCGCAGTTCGAGGATCTTTCCGCCACCCTGCCCGAACATCTCTACGCCGGCGGCTGGGAGCATTTCGTCGGCGGTGGCGTCGCGGTCTTTGATTGTAACGGCGATGCGTTGCCTGAAGTGCTCGCCGCCGGTGGCACAAATCCGATGCTGTTCCTGCTCAACAGCGGGGAAATGGCGTTCACCCCTGCGCCTTTTCCAACAATCACCGACAGCACCGGCACCTACCCGCTGGACATGGATGGCGACGGATTTCTTGACCTCTACGTCCTGCGCGTCGGTGCCGACCGCGTGTTGCGCGGCGGCCCCGATTGCAGCTTTGAGGACGTGACCGAGGTCTGGACCCTGCCGCAACAGGACCGCTGGACCACCGCCTTCACCGCCTGGTGGGAGGGCGAGCGCCCCACGCTCGCCATCGGCCATTACGTCGATCGCGGCAATCCCTCCGGCCCGTTTCAGGCCTGCGACTCCAACACCCTGCTGACCCCGCAAGGCGAAAGCTGGCGCGCCGAACCGCTCGAACCCGGCTTCTGTGCCCTCTCCATGCTCGCCGCCCGCGACGCGCGCGACCGCCCCACCCTGCGCATGTCCAACGATCGGCATTACTACGTGCGCGGCGGCTATGAGCAGATGTATGACATCGCCGAGCACCGCTTCCTGACGCCCGAGGACGGCTGGCAGCACGTCTCGCTCTGGGGCATGGGCATCGCCTCACGCGACCTGACCGGCGACGGACGGGACGAGGTGATGCTCACGTCGATGGGCGACCAACTGCTACAAATCGCACAACCCGACGGAACCTACGCGGCAGCACCCTACTCGATTGGCACTTATGCAACCTTGCCGCATGACGGCAGCGACGGCCGCCCCTCGACCGGCTGGCACGCGCAATTCGGTGATGTTGACAACGACGGATTGTCAGACCTTTTCATCGCCAAGGGCAATGTCGACCAGATGCCGACCAATGCCATCCACGACCCCAACGACCTGCTGATGCAGTCCCCGGATGGCACCTTCCACCAACAAGCGACCCAAGCGGGCATCGCCACTGCCGAGCGCTCACGCGGCGCGGCGCTGGTTGATCTGGACAATGACGGCCTGCTCGACCTGATCGTCGTCAACCGCCGTGCCCCGTTGGAGCTCTACCGCAACACCACCGCCGACACCGGCCACTGGCTTGCCGTGGATCTGCGCCAACCCGGCGGCAATACCCGCGCCATCGGCGCGCGCGTCACCGTCACCACCGACAGCGGCAGCCAGTCGCAACAGGTCACCGTCGGGGGCGGCCACGCCGGGGGGCAATCGGTGCCGCTCCACTTCGGCCTCGGCCCCGCCACCACGGCGCAGATCCGTGTCGACTGGCCGGATGGCACGACCACGCAAACCGACGCGACACCCAACCAATCGCTCACCCTGACGCGCTGACGGGCGCAGGCCGGGCGGGCGGGTGTCGCGGCCGAGGTCGCGCAGGCGACCCGCCCCGGCCCTAGGGGTTGGGCACCACCAGCCCCGAGGGTACCGCCTCGGGCACCCCCAGCCGTCCCTCAACCGCCACCGGATCGGTCAGCGTCTGCAAGAACGCCACCAGCGCCGCGATTTCCCCGGGTTCCAGCACCGGCCCGCCTTCTGCTGCCGCCGCAATCGCCGCCACTTGCGCCGGGTCGTCCATCACCGCCCAATCCGAGACAGCCAGCGAAGGCAGCACCGCTTCGCTGCGGTCATACCCCGCCAACGCTGCGCCCTGCCCGTGCCCGGCCAGAAACGCCTCCAGCGTCCGGTGCGCCCCCGCGTGCCCATAGGGCGCGGTCAGCGCCACATTGCGCAGCGCCGGCGTGCGGAACGCATACCAGTCCGCCGCCGCCCCGGTCACCCGGTAGCGCCCCTCGTCGCGGTGATGCGTCTCGAACCGCGCGCCCTTGCCCGGCCCCAGCTGCGGCTCGCCCATCGCGTGAAAGCTGTGATCGGTCAGGAACGGCCCGGAATGGCAGCCCGAACAGCCCGCAGGCCCGTAAAACAGCGCCATCCCCTCACCCGCCAAAGGCCCCATCGTCGCCTCGCCGCGCAGCACCGCGTCAAACGGCGCGCTGTCACTGCGGAATTCGAACTCCATGAAGGCCGCAATCGCGTTGCTCACATCGGTAAACCCGATCGCCCGCCCCGCCGCGATCTCAGGGTACACGGCGGCGAAACGCTCGGCATAGCCCGGCACCGCCGCCACCCGCGCCGCCAGCCGCGCCCAGGCCCCGTCCGGTCCGGTCAGCATGCCCAGCCGCACGGCGGTGGAAATCTCGTTCTCCTGATAATGCCCGGCCATTTCATCCGGCGAGACCACGGGGAACATCGTCTGCGCCGACAGCATCGAGTCGAACCCGACCAGCATATCCTCGTCCAGCGGTGTCCGCATGCCGTTTGGCCGCGATGGGTCCACCTCGACCCGCCCGTCATGAAACATCGAGCGATACTCGACCGCGCCCAGATTCCACAACGCCTGCGCGTTCCGGGGCACGCGTTCCTCGGGCAGATTATCCGCATCCGCGCGCCGCAGCGGCCCCAAACCAATCCCGCCGTCGCCCAGCCCCAGCGACACGCCGTCCGAGGTGCCAAAGGCCGGATGATGACAGGTTGCGCAGGCGACTTCGCGGTTGCCCGACAGGATCGGATCGTAGAACAACAGCTGCCCCAGCGCCGCCGCCGCCGGATCGACCGGGCGGAAATCGGCGTCGCTCAGCGGCGCGGGCAACCCGGTGCCTGCCGTGCCCCCGGCCTGCAAGCCCAAGCCCCCGGCGACCACCACGACCACGCCGCTCACCCAGATCCGCATCCCGCCCCTCCCTGCGTTATCGCTAGCAGGGTGGCACGGCCCGGCCGATCGCGCAATACGGCGGCAGGCGGGCTCAGAGCACGTTGAGCAGCACCAACACCCCGGTCACCGTCACCACCGACAACCCCGTCGCCACGATCAGCGCCGTCGAGCAGACCTCGCGCAGGCCAAACGGCGCGGCGAGGATCGGATAGATCGTCAACATCGGCACGGCAGCGAACAAGATCCCCACCGGAATCAGATCGGCGGGCACGCCGGGTATGGTGAACAGCAGCGCCGCCACCAGCAGCGGATGCACCACCAGCTTGCCGATGCTCACCGCCGAGACCCGCCGCCAATGCCCGCTCACCGACATCGACGCCACCGTCCCGCCGATCACGAACAGCGCCACGGGAGCCGCCGCCATCGCCAGCGCCGTCACCGCCCGCTCGACCGGCACGCCCATCGACAGCCCGGTCGCGCGCCAGACCAGAGCCAGCGCCACGGCGATCAGCAGCGGATTGGCGATGATCCGCCCCAGCGCCTCGCGCAGCACCGCGCCCAGCTTGCGCTCGTTCGAGCCCGAAACCCCGGTCAGGATCTGCACCAGCGGAATGATCACCGCGTTCTCGACCGTCATGGTCATCGCGAAAACCACTGCCCCCTGCGGGCCAAAGATCAGGCTGGCAATCGGAAAACCCAGAAAGCCCGAATTGGAATTCGCCATGCCCAGCGCCAGAATCCATGAATCAGGCGCGGCCTGACGCAGAAACAGCCGCATCGCCGCGTAGCCCAGCAGCAGCGTGATCACAGACCCGCCCATATAGGCCAGAAAGAACGACGGGTTCAGCCCGCCCTCGCCGTGTGGCATCGCTACGGCAAAGACGATCAGCGCGGGCAGGCAGATCTTGAGTGCGAACTGCGCCAGCGCGCCGATATGCCCCTGCCCGAGATAGCCACTGCGCACGGCAACATAGCCGAAGACGATCATCAGATAGATCGGCAGCGTGGTCAGAAAGATCTGGATCATGGCAGTTTCCGGCTGGTTTCAGGGTTGGTTAACACGGCAACCAGCCACAGGCGAGGGGGTCCGCCCCTCCCTCGTCAGGCGCACCCCGGCAAGCCGCGCCGACAGCGCGTCACCGCTGCGCGGCACACGCCTTATTGCGCTGCACTCGCGTCATAGGCCGTCCGTGCGTCATCGATCCTGCCCAGATTTTCGATGGCCCAGCGGCTCAGCGCCGTCACCGGCTGGCGAAACGACTGGCCCAGCGCGGTCAGCGTGTATTCCACCTTGGGCGGGATGGTCGGATGATAGGTCCGGCTCACCAGCCCGTCGCGCTCCATTTCCTTCAGCGTCAGGCTCAACATGCGCTGCGAGATGCCCAGCGTGCGCTTGAGTTCGTTGAAGCGCAACGTCCCGTGCTCGGCCAGCGAGACGACGACAAGCACGCTCCACCGGTCGCCCACCCGCGACAGAACGGCGCCGATCCGTTTGCAGTCAGGGCATTGTTCGCTGTCCAGCATGGTGGTTCCCTTTTTGTAACCGAGGGTCAGACATGTGCCTTCTTGAAGCACGCTTCGGTTCTCAATACATCGTCGGTTACAAAAGAATACCGCCCATTGCGGGCTTTGACAATCGGAACCAAGACATGACGACCAAGACCCTGAGCGACCACCTGAACTGGCGCTACGCAACCAAGAAAATGGACCCGGCGAAAGCAGTGCCGCAAGACAAGGTCGACGCCATCGTCGAGGCGATCCGCATGGCCCCGACCTCAAGCGGCGTGCAACCGTTCGAAGTGATCGTCGTGACCAACCCGGAACTGCGTGCGCAGCTTGCAAAAGCGGCGGGCGGTCAGGCGCAGATCACCGACGGCTCGCATGTTCTGGTTTTCGCCGCGTGGGACAACTACACCGCCGAGCGTATCGACGAAGTGCTGGCGCTGAATGTCGAAGCCCGCGGCGAAACGCCGACGCTCACGACCTATTACGAAGGTCTGAAAGCCGCGTACCTGCCGCGTGACGCCGACGTGAACTATGCCCACGCCGCGCGTCAGGCCTATATCGCGCTGGGTGTTGCGCTGGTGGCCGCGGCGGAGCAGGAAGTCGACAGCACGCCGATGGAAGGGTTCAGCCCGGACGCCGTGGACGCGATCCTTGGCCTGCGCGAGCGCGGGTTGCGCTCGGTCGTGCTGTTGCCGCTGGGCTACCGCGAACCCGCTGGCGACTGGTTGCTGCCGATGGCCAAGGTCCGCAAATCACACGACTCCCTCATCACCCATCTGGACTGAGCTGAGACCGGCCGCCACGGCACCCTTGGCAGCCCCTCACCGCTTCTGAAAACCCTGAAAGGCGCCCGGCACCCCGCCGGGCGCCTTTTGCATGGCCCGCCAGCACACCGGCACCGGGCCTTTCGCTCAGCTCTCCAGATCCGTCCCCGCGGCCCGGTTGCGGAACTGCCGCAGCCGGATCGAATGCGCGGCGGCGACATGCGCCCGCATCGCGCTTTCCGCGCCCAGCTCATCGCGCGCCCTCAGCGCCACCAACACCGCCTCATGCTCGGTCACCGCGTTGCGCGCGCGCTCATCCTCTTCCAGTGTCGTCGGGCCCAGCAGCAACAGCGTCTTTTGCAACCCGGCCAGCGAGCGCGCCAGATAGCGGTTGCGCGCCGCGTCCAGCAGGGCGGCGTGGAACTGCCGGTTCAGTTCATACAGCCGCGCCGGATTGCCAAACCCCGCCGCCATCTCGGCATTGATCGCCGCCAGCTCGTCCAGTTCGACGACCGAGGCCGCCCGCGCCGCCAGCCGCGCCGCCGTCCCCTCCAGCACGCCGCGCATCTCATAAAGTTCAGTGACTTCGCCCGGGTCCAGACTGCGCACCGCCGCGCCGACACGGGCGACGTGGATCACCAGCCCGTCCGCCTCAAGCTGGCGGATCGCCTCGCGCACCGGGGTGCGCGAGATGCCAAGACGGCGGGCCAGATCCGCCTCAAGCAGCCGGTCGCCGGGCACCAGCGACCCGGCGCGGATTTCGGCCAGCAGGCGGCGGTAAGCGTCTTGGCCTTGCGGCAGATCGGCACTGGGTTCGGAATGTTTCATAGGCACCTTGCAGATTGCATCCATAGGTATACAATCGCACACAATACCCGTCAAGGAACGCTGACATGCCCGCCCTCCGACTCACCTCGCTCTCACCCTGGCAACGCAGCGCGCTGACACTGGGGCTGGCCATGGTCGGCGCTGTCGTGTTCAGGATGATCGGCCTGCCCCTGCCTTTCCTCTTCGGCCCGATGTTCGCCTGCCTGCTCGCCGCGCTGCTGGGCCTGCCCCTGCGTGGCACCGGCCAGATCGGCATCGGCGCGCGCACGATCCTTGGCATCGCCGTCGGTGCCACGCTGACCCCGGCGCTGATCGCCACCCTGCCGTCGATGATCGGCTCGATCCTGCTGATCCCGCTCTACATCGCGCTGATCGGCCTGATCGGCGTGCCCTTCTTCCGCAAGGTCTGCGGCTATGACGCGGCGACGGCGTGGTATTCAGCCATGCCCGGCGGGCTGCAGGACATGATCATCTTCGGGGCCGAGGCCGGGGCCAACCCGCGCACCCTGTCGCTGATCCACGCCACCCGCGTGCTGATCATCGTCACGCTGGCCCCGATCCTGATCACGCAGGTCTTCGGCGCGTCGATGTCCCACCCCGTCGGCGAACCCGCCCGCGATCTGCCGGTCAGCGAGATGCTGATCATGGCCGCCGCCGGGCTGATCGGCTGGAAGGGCGGCGAGAAGATCGGCCTCTTTGGCGCGTCGATCCTTGGCCCGCTGATCGTCACCGGCGCGCTCTCGCTGGCCGGGTTCATCCACCACCGCCCGCCCGCCGAGGCGATCTATGTCGCGCAGTTCTTCATCGGTTCGGCCATCGGCGTCGGCTACACCGGCGTCACGATGCGCGAGATCCGGCGCGACGTGGCAGCGGGCGTCGGCTTTGTGCTGATCCTCGCCCTGCTGGCCGCGATCATGTCGGAAATCGTCTATTCCCTTGGCCTCGCCCACTCGGTCGAAGCGTTTCTCGCCTTCGCCCCCGGTGGTCAGGCCGAGATGACCGTCTTGGCCATCGTCGCGGGCGCGGATCTGGGCTATGTGGTTGTCCACCATATCCTGCGCATCCTTCTGGTGATCACCGGCGCTCCCATCGCCGCCCGCCTGATGCGCATCCGTCAAAAGGACGCGCCATGAGCTTCACCACCCGGCCCGAACTCTCCGGCACCTTCGGCATGACGTCCTCGACCCACTGGATCGCCTCAGCGGTCGGCATGTCGGTGCTGGAGCGCGGCGGCAACGCCTATGACGCCGCCGTTGCCATGGGCTTCACGCTGCATGTCTGCGAGCCGCATCTGAACGGCCCCCTGGGCGACATGCCCGCGATGATCTGGCCCGCCGATGACGACCAGCCGACGATGATCTGCGGTCAGGCCACCGCCCCCGCCGGGGCCACGATCACCCATTACCGCGATCAGGGGCTGGACCTGATCCCCGGCTCGGGCCTGCTGGCCACGGTCATTCCCGGCGCCTTCGATGCGTGGATGCTGATGCTGCGCGACCATGGCACATGGCCGCTGGCCGATGTGCTCGCCCCCGCGATCGCCTATGCCCGCAACGGCGTGCCGATGCTGGCCAATGCCGCCAGCGCCATCGCGGGGCTGGCCGATTTCTTCCGCGACGAATGGCCGACCTCGGCCGCCGTCTGGCTGCCGGATAACGCGGTGCCCAAGGCAGGTGCGCTGTTTTGCAACCCCGATCTTGCCGCGACATGGGAGCGCCTGTTGGCCGAGGTCGCCGGAACCAAAGGCCGCGAGGTGCAGATCGACGCTGCCCGCAAAGTGTTCTCCCAAGGCTTCATTGCGCAGGCCATCGACGACTGGATGCGCACGGCGCATGTGATGGACGCCAGCGGCGCGCGTCATAAAGGTGTGCTCACCGGGCAGGATATGGCCGGATGGTCGGCCAGCTACGAATCCGCGCTCACTGTGCGTCATGGCGGCTGGCAGGTCTACAAGGGCGGCTTCTGGTCGCAAGGCCCGGTGCTTCTGCAGGTGCTGCAAACCCTTGCCGGTGACCCGCTCGCGTCGATGGACCCGACCGGTGCGCAGTTCGTTCACCTTGTCACCGAGGCGCTCAAACTCGCCTTCGCCGACCGCGAGGCGCATTACGGCGACCCTGCCGATGCCGAGATCCCGGCCGAGATCCTGCTCTCGCGCGCCCATGGGCTTGAGCGCCGCGCGCTGATTTCCGAGCGCGCCTCGGACCAGCTGCGCCCCTCGATGCTGCACGGGTTCGAGGGACAGGCCGACGCCGCCGTCTTCCGCCAGCGCTGGCTGGCCAAGCGGGCCGACAACACCGGGCCGGGGATTGGCGAGCCGACGATGGGCCACCTCAAAGCCCCCGGCGATACCGTGCATCTGGATGTGGTGGACCGCTGGGGCAACATGGTCAGCGCCACGCCCTCGGGCGGCTGGCTGCAAAGCTCGCCCGTCGTGCCGGGGCTGGGCATGCCGCTCAATTCGCGCGCCCAGATGTTCTGGCTGGATGAGGGCTTGCCCACCTCGCTCGCCCCCGGTCGCCGCCCGCGCACCACGCTGTCGCCGTCCTTTGCGCGCGGCCCCGATGGGACGCGCGTGGCCTTCGGGACACCCGGCGGCGATCAGCAGGACCAATGGCAATCGGCCTTCCTGCTGCGCCTCATTCACCATGGCATGAACCTGCAAGAGGCCATCGACGCGCCGCTGTTCCACACCGAGCATCTGCAGGCCAGCTTCGACCCGCGCGGCTTTCGCGCGGCGCATCTGCTGGCCGAACCGGCCTTTCCGCAGGCGACGCTGCAAGCCCTGCGCGACGCCGGACACGACCTGCAAGTCGCCGCCCCGTGGTCCGCAGGCCGCCTGACCGCCGTCAGCCGCCGCCCCGACGGCCTGCTGCGCGGCGCGGCCACACCGCGGCTGATGCAGGCCTATGCGGTGGGGCGATGATCGCAATTTTCCAACATTCCAAGCCGACCAGACCGATAAACCGGTCGAAGACCTAGCATAAAATCAATCTCACACCGTGATCCGCCAAATGTCTGATCTTTTGCCAGCCGAGTCCCAGCTATGGACCTGATCGCCCCCTACCTGCCCCCCGACGTCTCGCTCACCGTCGCCCTTGTCCTCATGGCGATGAGCTTCCTGTCTAGCTTCATCACCATCGCCTTCGGCATCGGCGGCGGCGGGTTGATGCTGGCGGTCATGGCCTCGCTGTTGCCGCCCATGGCGCTGGTGCCGGTGCATGGCGTGGTGCAATTCGGCTCGAACGCCGGGCGCACGGCGATGATGACGCGCTATATACGCTGGAGCGCGGTCTGGTGGTTCGCCGCCGGGATCATCCTTGGCATCGCCATCGGCGCATCCATCGTCATCGCCATCCCGCCCTCGGTCCTCCTGATCGGCGTCGGGCTGTTCCTGATCTGGACGGTGCTGGCCAAACCGCCCGCATGGATGCGCGACTGGCCGCTGGTGACGGGCACGATCACCAGCATCCTGTCGATGTTCTTCGGCGCTTCCGGCCCCTTCGTGAACACCTATGTCAAATCGCTCGACATGGACCGCCACGCCCATGTGGCGACCACCGCGTCGCTGTTGACCCTGCAACACCTGCTCAAATCCGTGGCCTTCGGCGCGCTCGGCTTCGCCTATGCCGCCTGGGCCCCGTTCATCGCCGCCCTCATCCTGTGCGGCCTGGCGGGCACATGGACCGGCAAACGGGTGCTCAACCGCCTGACCGACGCCCGCTTCAAACAGGCGCTGAACATCATCCTGTTCCTGCTGGCGCTACGGCTGATCTGGTCGGGAATCGAGCGGCTGTTCTAAGCCCCCCTGTCGCCCGCAACTGGACAATTGGCGCAATTTGCGACTAACTCGCCCGACACGCCGAGCCCCACCGGCCCGAAAGCCGAACGCTCTGCAACCCCAGGGAGGACACCATGAATTTCACCAAAACTCTCGCCCTTGCGGCACTGGCGACCGCGCTCGCCGTCCCCGCCACGGCCCAGCAACGCGTCTCCATCGGCACCGGCGGCACCGGCGGGCTGTTCTACGTGCTGGGCGCCGGCATGGCCGACCTGATCACCGAGCACATGCCCGACACCACCGCCCGCGCCGAAGTCACCGGCGCGTCGGTCGAGAACATCCGCCGCACCGCTGCCGGTGAGATGGAGATGGGCTTCTCGTCCTCGTCGACGCTGTACGAGGCCGCCAACGGCATCGGCGCGTTCGAAGGCGATCCGCAGGATGTCGCCTCGATGGCCTATCTCTACCCCGCGGTGCTGCAGATCGCCACGACCGCGCAGACCGGCATCACCTCGATCTCGGACCTCGCCGGGCACCCGGTCAGCATGGGCCCTCCGGGTTCCAACGCGGCCGTGCTGGCCATGCGCCTGCTCGAAGCCTATGGCGTTTTTGACGCCAACAACGCGCAGTTCCTGTCCTACAGCGAGGGCGTCGATGCCCTGACCAACGGCACTGTCGATGCGGCTGTCGTGCTGGCCGGTGCGCCGGTCGCGGCGCTGATCGACCTTGATGCGCGCGCCGATATGGTGCTGCTCGGCGTCGATCCGGCCACCGTGGCGGGCATGCTGGAAGAGTTCCCGTTCTACCAGCTCTACGACATCCCCGGCGGCACCTACCCGGATGTCACGCAGGACGTGACCGTGATCAACGACCCGGCGACGATCTTCACCCGCACGGATGCCGACCCGGCTCTGGTTGAGGGCATGACCGCCGCCATCTTCGATCACCTCGACCAGCTGATCCAGGTCCACGGCATCGCCCGCCGGATCAACAACACCGACGCGATGAACGTGCCGATCCCGATGCATCCGGGCGCGGCTGCCTATTTCGCGGCTCACTGAACGGAACGAAACCATGATCAACGACTGGCTCTCGGCGCTCAGACTTGAGGCGCCAAACCGCTCAACCGCCGAGACCACGCTGATCTCTCTCATGGTCGCCACCCTTGCGGTGGCGGCCACGGCACTGGTGATATACGGCGCGTATTTCGGCCTGATCACCGCGCTCGTCTTGCGCGCGATGTTCTTTTCGCTGATCGCCGCCGGAGGCCTGCTGGTGGTGGGGCTCAAAAGCAAATGGCTCTGGCTGCGCGCCCTCAGCTATGCGCTGGCGCCGCTGGCCTTGCTACCGGGCCTGCACATCCAGGACAGCTACATGGCCATCGTCATGCGCGGTGGCATGGCGCAAAGCATTGATATGTGGATCTTCGCCGGGCTGATGGCGGCGCTGGTCCTGCTGGTCATCCGCAGCGTCGGCTGGGCGCTGCTCATTCTGGTCCTGCTGGCCGTCGGCTATGCCATGCTGGGCCACCTGATCCCCGGCGAATACGGCCATCGCGGCTATACCCTGCGCCGCCTTGCCTCGATGCTGATGCTCTCAACCGAGGGCATCTACGGCGTCCCGATGGGCGTGGCCGTGCAGTATATTTTCCTCTTCGCCCTGCTCGGCAATTTGCTGATGAAGATCGGCACCGGCGAGGTTTTCGTCGATCTCGCGCGCGGCCTCACCGGGCGGATGCGCGGCGGGCCGGGCCTGACGGCGGCGCTGTCGTCCACAATGCTGGGCACGATCAACGGCTCGGCCGTCGCCAATGTGGTGACCACCGGCACCTTTACCATCCCGCTGATGAAACGCGCGGGCTACTCGGCCAATCTTGCCGGCGCAATCGAGGCTGCAGCGTCGTCCGCCGGGCAAATCCTGCCCCCGGTGATGGGTGCTGCCGCCTTCCTGATGGCCGAGATCATCGGCGTTCCCTATGCCACCATCGCGCTGGCCGCGCTGATCCCCGGCCTGCTTTACGTGCTGGCCCTGATGATCGCCGTCTGGCTGGAAGCCGGTCGTCTGAACCTTGCGCGCGACACCTCCGCCGGGCTGCATCTGCTCAAGGATGTGCTGATCCGGCGCGGCTATCTGCTGCTGCCGCTGCTGGGCCTGATCGGCTTTCTGGCCATGGGCTACACCCCCACCCGCGCCGCCGTGATGTGCATGGTGGTCGCGCTGGTCATCTCGCCGTTCCGGGCCGAGACGCGAGTCGGCCTCGTCGCTCTCACCCTCGTCTGCCGCGACACGCTGATGGCGACGCTGCCCATTGTCGTTGCCGTCGCCGCCGCCGGGGTGGTGATCGGCGTGCTCAACCTGACCGGGTTGGCGCTGATGCTGTCGGGCCTGATCGTCGATGTCGCCGGGGGCAGCCTTTTTGGCCTGCTGGCCCTCACCGCTCTGGTGTCGTTCTTTCTGGGCATGGGCCTGCCGACCTCGGCGGCGTATCTCTTGCTCGCCGTGCTGGTCGCGCCCGCGCTGACCCGCATGGGGATGGAGCCCATCGTCGCCCATATGTTCATCTTCTATTATGGCCTCGTCTCGGCCATCACGCCCCCGGTCGCGCTGGCCGCCTATGCGGCGGCGTCGATTTCGGGCGGGGATGCGAACAAGACCGCCGTGGAAGCCGTGCGTCTGGGCTTTGTAAAACTGCTGGTGCCGTTCCTGTTCGCCACCATGCCGGGCCTGTTGATGGTGGGCACCGCGACAGAGATCACCCTCTCTGCCGCTATGGCCGCCGTCGGCGTCAGCGGTCTGACGCTGGCCTTTGGCGGCTGGTTCCTGGCCCCCTTGTCGGGGCTGGAACGCCTCGCTCTGGCCGTCGGCTCGGCGCTGGTCATCTGGCCCAGCCCGGTCACCGACAGCGAACCGCAAATCATCGCCGCCCGTCTCGTCGGTCTGGCGCTGGTTGCTGTGCTGATCTTCCGCCAGACCCGCAAACCAGCGTAGCCGCAAAGAAACCCGGCCTTGGGACAAATCCTAAGGCCGGGTTAATGCGACGGGTCAAGCCGTTGTTATCTCAGGAAACGCAGGTCTGTCCCATCGTGGGACATCCCTTAGTAGGGCAGCCCGACATAGTTCTCGGCCAGCGAGGTCATGGCAGCCTCGGACGAGAACAGATACTCCATATCCGTCCCCTGCAGCTTCTGGTCATAGGGCAGATTGTCCGGGAAAGTGTGCAGGATCGAGGTCATCCACCAGCTGAACCGCTGCGCCTTCCAGACCCGCGCCAGCGCCTTTTCCGAATAGCTGTCCAGCCCGCTGTCATCGCCGTTCTGATAATGGGCGACCAGACCGTGATACAGATAATAGATATCCGACGCGGCCGAGTTCAGCCCCTTCGCCCCGGTCGGCGGCACGATATGCGCGGCATCCCCCGCCAGGAACAGGTTCCCCCAGCGCATCGGCTCGGCCACATAAGACCGCAGCGGCGCGATGGACTTCTCGATCGACGGCCCCGTCTCCAGCCGCGCGGCGACATCCTCGGGCAGACGCTTCTTCAGCTCGTCCCAGAACGCTTCGTCCGACCAATCCTCGACACTGTCGGTCAGCGGCACCTGAATGTAATACCGGCTCAGCACCTGCGAGCGCAGCGAACACAGCGCAAACCCGCGGTCGTGCTTGGCATAGATCAGTTCCGGGTTCACCGGCTTGGTGCGGCTCAACACGCCCAGCCAGCCGAACGGATAGACCTTCTCATACTCGGTCAGCACATCCGCCGGGATCGCCTTGCGGCTCGGTCCGTGATACCCGTCCGCGCCCACCACATAATCGCAGTCCACCCGCACCGCTTCGCCGTTCAGCGTATAGGTCACATAGGGTTTGGTGTCGGCGTTCAGATCATGCAGCGCCACATCCTCGACGTTGTGAATGACCACCCCGCCCAGCGCCTCGCGCGCCTCGTAGAGATCCCGCGTCACCTCGGTCTGACCATACACCATCACGGTTTCGCCGCCGGTGTATTTCTTCAGATCGACCTGCCGCATCACGCCGTTGTCGGACAGCTCGAACCCCTCGTGGATCTCGCCTTCGCGGTCCATCCGCTCGCCGCACTGCGCCTCACGCATCAGCTCGGTAAAGCCCTGCTCCAGTACGCCCGCGCGAATCCGGCCCAACACATACTCGCGGCTCTGACGCTCCAGAACCACCGTGTCGATGCCCTTGAGATGCAAAAGCTGGCTCAACAGCAGCCCCGACGGCCCGCCGCCAATGATACAGACTTGGGTTTTCATGGTGATCTCCTCCTCACGAGGCCCCCGACTCCAGGAAGCACTTGCTGACCAGATTAGGCGCATGCGGGATATTTGAAATGGCTTGGGCGGGCCAAAACTTGTACAAATCGCGCATGACCCGCGCCCCTGCCCCCCCGATCCCCAACTTCAACCTCTTCGGCGAGGCCGACGACCTGCCCGACGTGGTGCATTGCGAAACCATCGGCATCCGGTCGCGCCTGCACGACTGGGAACTCAGCGTGCACCGCCATGCCCGGCTGCACCAGTTGTTGCTGCTGCAAAGTGGCGGCGGAACGGCCACGCTGGATGGCCAGCGCCGCCCGCTGCCACCCGGCTCGCTGGTCAATGTCCCGGTGGGCGTGGTGCACGGGTTTTCCTTTACCCCCGAGACGCATGGCTTCGTCGTCACCTTCGCCGCCGAGATGCTCGACCAAAGCCTGCAGAGCGGCGAGGGTCTGCGCGAAATCCTCGCAAACCCGGTGATCCTGACGGTCGAGGCGGATATCCCCCCCACCATAGCGGCGATTTTCAGCGCTTACGACGGACGCGATTTTGCCCGCGCGCAGATCCTGCGGTCGCTGGCCGGGCTGCTGCTGGGCCAGACCGCCCGCGCCCTGGCACAGCTCGGCACGATGACCGGCACCAATGCCAGCCCTGACTTGCTCTCCCGGTTCGAGACGTTGATCGACGCGCAGTACCTGCGGCACTGGGGCGTGACCGACTACGCCAAAGCACTGTCCGTCAGCGCCGCCCACCTCTCGCGCGTCACCCGCGCGGCCACCGGTCGCCCGGCCTCGGCCCTGATCGAGGATCGCCTGATCCGCGAAGCCCGCCGCAACCTCGTTTACACGAACTTGCCCGTATCGCGCATCGCCTACGCGCTGGGATACGAAGACCCGGCCTATTTCACCCGCGTCTTCACCCGCGCCACCGGCCTTTCGCCGCGCGCCTTTCGTCAACGCCTCGAAGACACCGCCTGAGCGCCCGATCATCTGTCCCTAAATATCCTCGGGGGGTGAATTCGCTGCAAGCGAAGAGGGGGGTCCGAAGCCCCCCCTTCTTGCGCGCCGCACCAGCGGCGCGCCGGGTCGCCCAAGGGCGCGGCGGCGTCAGCCGTCTCGGCCGAGGGCGAAACCGCCCGCTTACGCTTTCAACGCCGCCAGCGCTTCAGCCAGATCCAGCTTGCCATCATAGAGCGCCCGTCCCGAGATCGCGCCATCCAGCGGCGCACCGCTGTCGCGCAGCGCGATCAGGTCGGCCAGCGACGACACCCCGCCCGACGCGATCACCGGGATCGAGGTCGCCCGCGCCAGCGCTGCCGTTGCCTCGACATTCGGCCCCTGCATCGCCCCGTCGCGGTCGATGTCGGTGTAGATGATCGCGGCCACCCCGGCGTCCTCGAACGCGCGGGCAAGGTCGGTCACCATCACATCCGTCTCTTCCGCCCAGCCCTTCGTCGCCACGCGCCCCTGGCGCGCGTCGATCCCCACGGCCACCTGCCCCGGAAACGCCCGCGCCGCCTCGCGCACCAGCGCCGGGTTTTCCACCGCCACCGTACCCAGAATAACCCGGCGCAGGCCCTTGCTCAGCCACGCTTCGATCGTCGCCATGTCGCGGATGCCGCCGCCCAGCTGGCAGGGTACGCTGACCGTCTTGAGGATGCTCTCCACCGCGCCCGCGTTAACCGGTTTACCGGCGAAAGCGCCGTTGAGGTCGACCAGATGGATCCACTCGGCCCCCTGATCGGCAAAGGCCTTGGCCTGCGCCGCCGGGTCGTCGTTGAACACCGTCGCCTGCTCCATCGCGCCTTTGTACAGGCGCACGCACTGGCCGTCTTTCAGGTCGATGGCGGGGTAAAGGATCATGGGGTCGCTCCGGGGTTGCTCGGGCGTCGGTTTAGCGCCGCGCCGCGCCGGATGCAAACCCTGACTGCCGGGACAATTGCTTGACCGTATAGTCAAAAATCTAGCAAATTCAAAGAGAAAGCCGTTTCCTTCTTGCACGGCTTTCCGTGCCCACCTAAACCACCCCATCCCGAAAGACGGGCAAGGAGAGTGGAACGATGAACACTGGTCGCAACTTCGGCCCCTGGCTGGCCGCCCTGGCCATTCTGGTCGTGGCCGGGGGATTTGTCCCCTACGGCCTGCTCGCCGGTCACCGGGGCTGGTTCACCACGCTCTTCTGGGGCGGCTTTGGTCTGGCCGTGGTGGTGCTGATCGCCGCGGGCGTCAAAGGCTGGAAGGACGAATGATGCTGTCACCTCTCACCATCTGGGCCGCGATCGCCGCGTTTACCGTCTTTGGCCTTGGCCTTGCGTGGCGCGCCACGCGCGAAAACACCGGCACGGCCGAGGATTACTACCTCGGTGGCCGCAGCTTTGGCGGCCTCGTCGCCGGGCTCAGCTATGCGGCCACCACCTATTCCGCCTTCATGCTGGTCGTGCTCACCGGCCTGACCTATCGCGGCGGCATCGGCGCGCTGGGGTTCGAGCTGATCTATTTCGCCGGTCTCGGCCTTCTGGTCATCTTCGCCCCGCGTTTCTGGCTGGCCGCCAAGCGCTGGGGCTTCATCTCGCCGGCGGAAATGCTCGGCGCACGCTACGGGTCGGTCTGGGTCGCGCGGGCGGCGGCGCTGGTCGGGCTGATCTTCCTGATGCCTTATTGCACGACACAGATGGCCGGTATCGGCCTGCTGCTGTCGGGTGTCACCGGCGGTGAGATTTCGCTCTTTCAGGCCGTCGCCACCGGCGCGCTGCTGGCGGCAATCTGGACGCTGTTCGCCGGTCTACGCTCGGTCGCCTGGACGGATGCGGTGCAGGCGGTGGTGATGGTGGTCTCGGCCGCGCTGGCAATCGGCTTCGCCGTGGCGGCCATCGGCGGCTGGGGAGAATTCGCCCGCGTTTCGATGGAAACCCAAAGCGAGCGGCTCAGCGTCCCCGGTCCGGGCCTGTGGAGCCTCAACACATTCGTTGCCCTGTCGCTGCCGTGGTTCTTCTTCGCCATCTCGAACCCGCAGGTCAGCCAGCGGTTGTTCATCCTGCGCGATATGGCCTCGATGAAGCGGATGATCTTCTGGGTGCTGGGCTTCGGTCTGATCTTTACCCTGATCGCCGTTGTCTGGGGCTTTGCCGCGCTGCAACTGGCACCGGGGCTCGAGAACACCGCAACCGCCACGCCCGCGCTGCTGATCTCGGGCGCGATCCCGGCACCGGTTTCGGTGCTGCTGATCCTTGGCATTCTGGCTGCCGCGGTGTCTACGCTGGACAGCATCGCGCTGACGCTGGCGGCCATGGTCGCGCGCGATCTGATGACCGACGCCCAGCCCAAGGCGCAGATCCTGACCGGGCGCATCGTGGTGATCTTCGTCATCCTTTTCGCCAGCCTTTTCGCGCTGCAAAAGGTGCAGATTGTTGACCAGTTGGCCGCTTTGTCTGCTGCCGGTCTGATGGTCACCGTCCCGGCGATCATCGGTGCCTTCTTCTGGCGCCGGGCAACAGCGGCGGGGGCGCTGGCGTCGATCCTCGGCGGCGCGGCGTTGGCGGTGTGGATGGCAATGATCCAGGGCGTAAGCGTGTTCAACCCGGTGCTGGCACTCAGTGTCGGCGGCGCTTGCCTTGTGCTGTTCGTGCTGGTCTCGCTGCTCACCAAACCCAAAGCCAAGGCGCTCGATTTCGCCGCCGAACTGCGCGCCGATCTCGACAAACACGGCGCATGGTAAACCACGCCCCATTTTCTGTCTGAAAATATCCACGGGGGGTGTCCAGAGGGGGGAGCGTGCTCCCCCCTCTGGCGCAGGAGCGCGAGGGGCGCGCAGCCCCTCGCATTCCCCGCTCTCAGCCGCGCAACCGCCGCCAGAGACGCCCGTCGATCACTGCCAGACCCAGCGCGATCAACGCCATCCCCGCGACCTGGCGCGCGAGCAACGCCTCCCCCAGCACCAGCACACCCAAGGCAATGGCGCTGACCGGGATCAGGAACGTCACCAGAAACGCATTCACCGCCCCGGCGCGGGCGATCAGGCCGAAATAGAGCTGATAGGCCAAGGCCGTCGACAGCACCGCCAGCCCCACCAGTGCCGCCAGAACCGGCCAGCCCGGCATCGGCAGGCTCCACGGCTGATCCACCACCAGCACCACCGGCAGCAACATCAGCGCCGCGCAACTGACCTGCCCGAAAGCCGCGCTCAGTGGTGGCATGCCGCGAAACCGGCGCCCCCAGACCCCGGCCAGCGCATAGCTCAGCGCCGCGCCCAGACAGGCCGCCTGCGCCAGCACCGTGCCCGAACCCCAGGCCCCGCCCATCATCACCGCGACACCGGCAAACCCCGCCAGCACGCCCAGCGCCTTGGGCCAGCTCAATCGCTCGTCCCGCGTCGCCAGATGCGCGACGACCACGCCCCAGAGCGGCGTTGTTGCGTTCAGGATCGAGGCCAGCCCGCTTGAAATCTGCCCCTGCGCCACGACGAACAGGGTGAAGGGCACGACATTGTTGAAAAACCCCATCACCGCCAGTGCGGCCCAGACCCGCCAGCCTTTGGGCATCGGCACCCGGATCAGCGGCAAGACCACCGCCAGCACCAGCGCTGCCAGCCCGACGCGGGCCAGCACAATGGTCAGCGGCGGCAAGACCGGCACGGCGACGCCGACAAAGAAAAACGAGCCGCCCCACAGGACGGACAAGACGATCAGGCGCAGCCAGTCGGACCCGGACATTCTACCCTCAGATGCGATCAGGGCCTCAGCATGCCCGCGCCTGTTGTGACCGTTCCGGGCCGCCTTGCGCGACCCGGAACCTGCGCAAAGCTCAGTCGGCGCGCGTCCAGATCTGGTCGCGGCAGATAAACAGCACGCAGCCCGCGACCGTCAGCTGGCTGCCCGCCAGATCCATCCGGGCGCGGTAGGTCTGGTCGCGGTCGGGCGCATAGATCTGCCCATCGCGGTATTCGCCATTGCCGCGCGGCTCCATGTCCCAGACGATCTGGCGTCCGGCATTGGCCGAGGCGAAGGTCTCGCCGCTGGCATTGCGCGACTCGGTCAGAGTGCCGCACAGCCGGTCGCCGCACATCGACATGGTGATGATGCCGGAATTGCCGTTGTCATCGGGCTGCGTGGCCCAGCGGCCCTCGGCCGGATCGGCCAGCGCGGCGCTGGCGCAAAAGGTCAGTGCGGCGGCCAAAGTGAGTGTGATGGTTTTCATGGTGAACGTCCCTCCCTACTGCGCGAAATCATCGGGCCTGACCCTGCATCTGGCAAGAGCCACGATGCCCCCTGCCGCGCCGTCAGCTTGAGACCGCGCACATCGCCTCTTCGATCAGGTCCATGTCCGAGGCCGGGATCTCGAACAGCCCATACCGGAACCGAGCGCCCCAGTTCGGCCCGCCAAAGGACAGATGCGCCAGCAGGGGCCGGATCGGCGCATCGCGGGTCGCGTGCCAGCGGACGTCGCGGCGGAACGGTTGAAAATCGCCGCTCATCGCACCGACATAGGGCGCGCCCTCGGCCACCACCCCCAGAGCGGTGAAGGCCTGCACCGGTGCCCCGGCGCGGATCTGCTCGTTCGGGGAGTAATAGACCACGCGGTCGCCCGGGGTCAGGCGGCGCAGGGGCGCCGCCTTTCCGTGGTTGACCTGCATGAACCCACCCGCGCGCCCGATCCTGACGTGTTCGGCCGAGGCGACGGCGATCCAGCAGCGCGCGCTCATCGCGCGCTCGGGACATAGGGGCGCAAGCGGTGGCCGTCGGGATCGGCGGCGGTGAAATTGAGGCCAAAGTCGAGCTGCGTCACCGGCTGCAGGATGGTGACCCCCTCGGCCTTGAGCCGGTCATGCAGCGCCTGCAGCGCGTCGGCGTCGGGCAGCGTCACGGAAAGTTCGGACGAGGCCGGGGCGACATCGTCCGCCGCCGGGGTGACTTCAGTGGTACGCCACAGCCCCAGCTGGACGCCGTTGCCCAGAACCAGCAGGGCGAAATCGGGCGCGTCATGGACAACCGGCGCGCCCAGTGCCCCGGCATAAAAGCGGGCGCTGGCCGAGGGGTTGCTGACATAAAGGATGAACATCGAGGTGCGTTGCATGGGCTCTCTCCAAGGTTTCGATGACCCCTTGTCGCGCAGGCCAGTGTCAAACCATGTCAGCATCCCCAGCCAGCCGCACCTTTTCCGCATCGCGCCAGTCGCGCAGCAATCGCAGGCGGCGCACCGGATAGCGCTGATCGGTGACCGTGCAGGCGGCGATGCGGTCATTGCGGAAATGGCGCACGGACTGGCGCAGCTCGCACCACGCGACGATGACCTGCGTTGTGTCGAAGAACCCCATGGCAAAGGGCCAGATCACGCGCTGGCTTTCGGCATTCGTCTTGTCGCGATAAAGGATCTCGGCCTTGCGCTCGTCGCGGATTGCACCGCGCAGCGCGGGCATGAACGGTGCCGATACACTCGGCGCGCGCGGCACCAGCAGGGGCGAGGTGTCGACGAACAGGCGCAGATCCTCGGGCAGCACCGCGCCGATGCGCGCCAGGGCCTCGCCCGCGGCACCCGCCAGCGCCGGATCGCCGCGCCCGGCGACCAGCCGCGCGCCCAGCACCAGCGCTTCCAGCTCATCGCGCGAAAACATCAACGGCGGCAGCAGGAAACCGGGGCGCAGGACATAGCCGACCCCGGCCTCGCCCTCGATCACCGCGCCCTGCGCCCGCAGCGCGTCGATGTCGCGGTACACGGTGCGCAACGAGGTGCCGGTTTCCTCGGCGATCCGCGTTGCCGCCAGCGGGCGGCGATGGCGGCGCAGGATCTGCAGGACGGCAAGGAGGCGTTCGGAGCGGGTGGTCATGCGCGCAGGATCGCGCAGGCGGGGGGCGATCACAAGCGGCACAGAAGGGGGGTCCTCGGACCCCCCTCTTCGCTTGCAGCGAATTCACCCCCCGAGGATATTTGCGGACAGAAAATGGCGCGGCGCCCGCGCTTGCCCTTGCGGGATGGGCCGCTTAGGTAAGGGCGGAACCTGATGCGACGGAGACCCAGCATGCCCGATTTCGACTATGATCTTTTCGTCATCGGCGGTGGCTCGGGCGGGGTGCGGGCGGCGCGGATTGCGTCGAGCGATCACGGCGCCAAGGTGGCGATGGCCGAAGAGTTCCGCATGGGTGGCACCTGTGTGATCCGGGGCTGTGTGCCCAAGAAGCTGATGGTGTTCGCCGCCGGGCATGGCGCCTCGATCGACGAGGGCGCGGCTTACGGTTGGCAGGTTGAAAAGGGCCGGTTTGACTGGACCAGGTTCCGTCACCGGCTGGATGCCGAGCTGAACCGGCTGGAGAGCATCTATACCCGCAACGCCGAAACTGCGGGCGTGACGATTTACCACCAGCGCGCCACCGTGGCCGATCCGCATACCGTCGTGCTGGCTGATGGCCGCCGCGTTACGACCAAGCATATCCTGATCGCCACCGGCGGCACGCCGTTCATCCCCGAGCCGTATCGCGGTGTCGGCGCAATGACCTCGAACGAGATTTTCCTGATGGACCGAATGCCCGCCTCGGTGCTGGTGCTGGGCGGCGGGTTCATTGCGTGTGAGATGGCGGGCATCCTGCAAGGGCTGGGCTCCAGCGTCACGCAGATGTACCGCGGCCAGCAAGTGCTGCGCGGGTTTGACGCCGATCTGCAGAACCATGTCGCCGCGGCGCTGACCCAGCAGGGCATCGCGCTGGAGGTGAACACCGACCTGACCGCGCTGGAAAAGCTGAACGATGGCCGGTTCCGCGCCTGCGACACGCAGGGACGCGAGCGGATCTTTGAAGCCGTGCTCTTTGCCACCGGCCGGGTGCCCAACACGCAAGGGCTGGGACTGGAAGAGGCAGGCGTCGTGCTGGACAAGGGCGCGGTCAAGGTGGACGACTGGTCGCAGACCAACGTGCCGTCGATCTTTGCCGTGGGCGACGTGACCAACCGCATCCAGCTGACGCCGGTCGCTATCCGCGAAGGCCATGCCTTTGCCGATACCGTCTTTGGCGGCACCCCCGTCAAGGTGGACCACACCAACGTCCCCAGCGCCGTCTTCACCCGGCCCGAGGCGGGCACGGTAGGGATGAGCGAGGAAGAGGCGCGCGCGCAGGGTGAGATCGAGGTGTATCTGGCCAGCTTCCGGCCCATGCAGACCGCCTTCATCGACGCCGAGACGAAAGCGCTGTTCAAGCTGGTCGTGGACAAAGCCTCGCGCCGGGTTCTGGGTTGTCACATTGTCGCACCCGGCGCCGGTGAGCTGATCCAGATCGCCGCCGTCGCGGTCAAGATGGGCGCGACAAAAGACGATTTCGACGCCACAATGGCCGTTCATCCGACGATGAGCGAAGAGCTGGTGTTGATGCGCAAGCCGACTCGCTGACTGGTCCCGCACCGCTTGTGCGGGTAAAATGACAGTCAGCCGCAGGGAGCAGGGGGCGATTGCGCTTGAATCCGCGCCCTTCGTGCCCAATTGAGTCGGTGATACCGAGATGATGACAGACCTGAACCAAGGAGAGGCCATGTCAGGCAACAGTGGAGGCCCGTGGGGCGGCGGCGGTGGAAACCGTGGCAGCTCGGGCGGGGGGAACCGCCCCAACGGCGGCGGTAATGACCCCCAACGCCCGCAGATCCCCGAAATCGAGGATTTGGTGAAAAAGGGCCAGCAACGGCTGAAAGTCCTGATGGGCGGTAACGGCGGTGGCAGCAGCAATGGATCGGGCGGCGGGCGTGGCCCGGGCGGCCCGGGCCTGTCAGGGCGGGGTATCGCGCTGGGCGCTCTGGCGCTGGCCGGGCTGTGGCTTTACGTCTCGGTCTATTCCGTGCGCCCGGAAGAGCGCTCGGTCGAGCTTTTGTTCGGGCAGGAATACAGCACCGGCACCTCGGGTCTGAACTTTGCGCCCTGGCCGTTCATTTCGGCCGAGATCGTACAGGTCACGACCGAACGCGTCACCGAAGTCGGCACCGGGCGCTCGGCGCTGGATACCGGCCTGATGCTGACGCGCGACGAAGCGGTGGTCGATATCGAATTCCAGGTCGTCTGGAACGTCCGCGACCCCAGCAACTATCTTTTCAATCTGGCAGATCCTGCCAATACCGTCCGCGCTGTGGCGGAATCGGCGATGCGCGACATTATTGCGCGCTCGGAACTCTCGCCCATTCTCAACCGCGATCGCGGCACCATTGCCGCTGAATTGCTGCAGGCCGTGCAGGGCGTGCTCGACACCTATCAGTCGGGCATCAACGTGATCCGGATCAACTTTGACCGCGCCGATCCGCCGCGTGAGGTCATCGACAGCTTCCGCGAAGTGCAGGCCGCGCGCCAGGAACGTGACCGGCTTGAGCGTCAGGCCGATGCCTATGCCAACCGTGTCGTCGCCGGTGCCCGCGGTGAAGCCGCGCAGGTGCTGGAAGAGGCCGAGGCCTACCGTGCCGAGGTGGTCAACAACGCCGAAGGTGAAGCGAGCCGCTTCCTGGCCGTGTGGGAAGAGTACCGTAACGCCCCCGAAGTGACGCGCGAGCGGATGTATCTGGAAACCATGGAGCGTGTGCTCGGTGGCATGAACCTGACGATCCTCGACAATGTCGGCGGCTCTGACGGTCAGGGCGTCGTGCCCTATCTGCCGCTCGACATGGTGCGCAATGCACCCGCTGGCACCTCCAGCCGCACCACGAACCAGGGGAGCAACTGATGAAACGTCTCACGCTGTTTATCCCCGTTTTGGTGATTGCCGTCGCGCTGGCGCTGTCGTCGCTGTTCATCGTCGATGAGCGCGAAAACGTGCTGGTGCTGCAGTTCGGTCAGGTCAAACAGGTCCGCACCGAACCCGGTCTCTATTTCCGCATCCCGCTGATCCAGGAAGTCGTGCGCTATGACGCGCGTATTCTGGGCCTGCAAACCCAACCGCTGGAAGTGACGCCCGCCGATGACCGCCGTCTGGTCGTCGACGCCTTCCTGCGCTGGCGCATCGCTGATGTGCAACGGTTCCGCCAAGCTGTCGGCGTGGACGGTGTGCGCGCGGCTCAGGGGCGCATCGAGCGCATCCTGAACGCAGCGATCCGTGAGGTTCTGGGCTCGGTGCCGTCCAACGCGGTGCTGTCTGAGGATCGTACGGGCCTGATGAACCAGATCCGCGATCAGGCCCGCCGCGAGGCGCTGGCGCTGGGTGCGGACGTGGTTGACGTGCGTCTGACGCGCACCGATCTGCCCGAGCAGAACCTTGCTGCCACCTACGCCCGGATGCGGGCCGAACGTGAACGCGAGGCCGCTGACGAGATCGCGCGCGGTAACGAAGCCGCGCAGCGGGTGCGCGCCCTGTCCGACCGTACCGTGGTCGAACTGGTGTCGAGCGCCCGTCGTGACAGCGAGATCGTTCGCGGTGAAGCGGACGCGGCGCGGAACCGGATCTATGCCGACGCGTTCGGCCGCGACCCCGAGTTCTTCGCCTTCTCGCGCTCGCTCACCTCGTATGAGCGCGCCTTGACGGGTACCAATGCTTCGATGGTGCTGAGCCCGGACAGCGACTTCTTCCGCTTCCTGCGGCAGATCGACCCCACGGGAACCGGTGCGCAGATCACCGCTGACAATGCCGATGATGCGGCAATGGCAGCCGAGGAGGCTCCGGCGGCAGACGCGGCTCCGGCCACTCCGGCGGAAACCCCCGCTCCGGCCCCGGCTGAAGCGCCCGCCGAAGAACCCGCAGCCGCTCCGGCAAACTGACCTTCCTGCGCCCCCGCTTCGGGGGCGCAGCCTTATTGGACCCCCGCATGACACCCGCCGACATCGACCACCCGCTGCTGGAGCCGGGCGAGCCCCTGCTCGCCACCTTCGCCCCGGACCGCAACCGGTACTGGCGCGATCACGGGATCATGGCGGTCGGGCTGATGGCGCTGGCAGGTGGTGTGCTCTGGCTGATCGGCTCGCCCTACCCCGCCATCGGCTCGCTGGGCGCTATTCTCGCTGTCGCCGTGCGCGGCCTCTATCTGGCGGGCGAGACCTTCAAGATGCGCTGGCTGCTGACCGACCGGCGGCTCATTCTGGCCGGTGGCGTCCGCTCGGTGAATTTGCTTGAGATCGACAAGGCGCGGCCCCTGTTGGGCGACGTGCAGCTGATCACCAGATCGGGCGACAAATATCTGCTTAAATTTCTGGCGGACGAGACCGAGGTGATCACCAAGATCACCAACGCCCGCGATGCCCGCGCCAGAAACCGCCCCGCCTGACCCGCGCACGGGCCGTTTACTGGACAGAAAGGCGAGACGGGCCAGCATAGACCTTGTGAAATTGGGGATATGCCATGCCTGCGACCAGTTTTTCCGCCGCCCTCTTCCTTATCCCGCTGCTGGTGCTGCTGTTCAGCACCCAAGCGCTGGCCCCGGTGCGCCGCGCTTTTGCCACCCGAAAACCCGTTGTCGAACTGGCCCGCGATGAGCGCCTGATCGCCGTGATCCGCCCCGATCCCGGTGTCTTGGCCTTGCATGCGCTGGGGATCGCCGCGCTGGTGATCGCAGCGGCGCTGGTCGAACAGGTGCTGTTCGGCGCCAGTCCCGGCACCGCCTATCTGCCGCTCATGCCCTTTGCCCTTGCCGCGCTGGTGCATCTTCTGGCGCAGGGCAGCGCACAATGGCTGGTCACCGACCGCCGGGTGATCACCGCGCTGGGGGCCTCGTTGCCGCTGTCGGACATTGCCCGGATCACGGTTGGCGCGGTGTCGGTGCAGCTGGATGGCTCCGGCACGCAATCGGTGCGTTTGGTCGGCCTGCCCGACGCGCCCGCCACCGCCCGGCTCATCCGACACGCGCTTGAGCAGTAGCGCCCCGGCCCGTCCGGCGTTATAAGCCCGCCCGAACCCGGTGGCTTGAGGGCCGCCCGGACGGCAAGCAAGGCGGCGCGCATGATCCTTCACTTTTCCAACGCTCGGCTGATCGACCCCGAGGCGGGCACCGATGCCACAGGCTCGCTGACCGTCGAAAACGGCCGCATAACCGCCCTGAACGCGCCCGCGCCCCAAGGGGCCGAGGTGATCGACGCACGCGGCAGATGTCTGGCACCGGGGATCGTCGATTGGGGCGTCCATGTCGGTGAGCCGGGCGCGCGCCACAAGGAAAGCTACCGCTCGGCCGGACAGGCCGCCGCGGCGGGCGGGGTGACCACGTTCATCACCCGCCCCGACACCCTGCCGGCCACGGACACCCCCGAATCCCTCGACTTTCTCGCCCGCCGCGCCAGCATCGAAGCCCCGGTCAACGTGCGCCACATGGCGGCCCTGACCCGCGGCCGCGAAGGGCGCGAGATGGCCGAGATCGGCTTCCTGATGGACGCCGGGGCCGTCGCCTTTACCGACGTCGAACACGTCACCCGCGACACCAAGGTGCTGTCGCGCTGCCTGACCTATGCGCGCTCACTGGGCGCGCTGGTGGTGTGCCACCCGCAAGACCCGGGGCTGAGCGCCGGGGCGGCGGTGACCTCGGGAAAATTCGCCTCGCTGCGCGGGTTGCCGGGCGTGTCGCCGATGGCCGAACGGATGGGGTTTGACCGCGACATGGCCTTGGTGGAGATGACCGGCGTGCGCTATCACGCCGACCAGATCACCTGCGCGCGCACCCTGCCCGCGCTGGAACGCGCCAAGAAGAACGGGCTGGATGTGACGGCGGGGATCTCGATCCACCACCTGACGCTGAACGAATTCGACGTCGGCGATTACCGGTCGTTCTTCAAACTGACCCCGCCCCTGCGCGCCGAAGACGACCGGCTGGCGATGATCGAGGCCGTCGCCGACGGGCTGATCGACGTGATCTGCTCGATGCACACGCCGCAGGACGAGGAATCCAAGCGCCTGCCCTATGAAGAGGCGGCTCCCGGCGCGGTGGGTCTGGAAACGCTGCTGCCCGCCGCGCTGCGGCTCTATCACAACGACCAGCTCACCCTGCCCCAGCTCTGGCGCGCCCTGTCGCTGAACCCGGCCCGCAGGCTGGGACTGGAGGCCGGGCGGCTGAGTGCCGGTGCGCCCGCCGATCTGGTGTTGTTTGACGCCGATGCGCCCTTTGTGCTGGACCGGTTCCTGCTGCGCTCGAAGTCAAAGAACTCGCCCTTTGACGGGGCACGGCTGCAGGGTAAGGTTCTGGCAACCTATGTCGCCGGGAAACCGGTCTTTGTGCGCGAGGCCGCCTGATGCTCCCCGATCTGACCACCGCGCCGCTGCTGCTGATCGCCATCGCGATCGGATCGTACCTGCTGGGCTCGATCCCCTTCGGCGTTGTGATCACCAAGGCGATGGGGCTGGGCGACGTCCGTGCCATCGGCTCGGGCAACATCGGCGCAACCAATGTGCTGCGCACCGGCAACAAACCGGCGGCGCTGGCGACACTGCTGCTGGACGCGGCCAAGGGCGCGGTGGCGGTGCTGATCGCCCGCGCCGTGGCTGGCGAGGATGCCGCACAGGTAGCGGCGCTGATGTCCTTTCTGGGGCATCTGTTCCCGGTCTGGCTGGGATTCAAAGGCGGCAAGGGGGTTGCGACCTTCCTCGGCACGCTGCTGGCGCTGGCCTGGCCCATCGGTCTGGCCTGCTGCGCCACCTGGCTGGTGGCACTGGCGGTGACGCGGATTTCTTCGGCCTCGGCGCTGGTCGCCTCGGCCGCAGCGGCGCTCTATCTGTGGATCTGGGGCCCGCAGAGCCTGATCGCACTGGCTGTGGTTCTGGCGGCGCTGGTCTGGGTGAGGCACGCGGCGAATATCGCGCGGTTGATGAACGGGACGGAACCGAAGGTCGGTCGCAAGAAGAGTTGAGGCTGGTACTGTGGGGCGGTGCCGCCCCGGGTTTACTGTTGGTGCCGGGGGGCTGCCGCCCCCCGGACCCCCTGCTTCAAGGAGGGTACACGTACCCTCCTTGAAAATCCTCCCGTGGATATTTTTGGACAGATGATGACGCGCGCTTAGCTGCAAATGCCGCGGCGTTGCAGGCCGTCCCAGGGGAGCCAAACAGGGACGTCGGGCATCGCGCCCGGCTCCATCACCTGCCCCAGCAGATCGCGCAGGCGGGCGGTGCGGGCGCCCTCGGGATCGAGCGTCTCGCAGCAGACGTATTCCTCCACCAGACTGGCTTGCTGCTCGTAGCCGAAGTCTAGGAAGCGCGCATTGTCGTTCGGGTCGAAGAGATAGGGGTCGGCGGCGCTGGCGTGTTCCGCACCGACGCGCAGGGGCGAGTAGCCGGTGCTTTCGCGGTTCTGCCATTGCCAGACATGGGTCAGCTCATGCACCAGATACATTGCCGCCCCCAGCGTCATCGTCCCATCCGGGCGGCGCGCGAAGTCGGGTTGCAGGACGTCGGGGCGCACGTGCATGGTTTCGAACAGCACCACCCCTGCGGCACGGCCATATTCGACGGCGGCTGTGGGCGGTGGCAGGATGCGCTCGCGGCAGGTGGTGCGCGGGCGGGTCGCGAAGGCGTGGCGGCGCATGCCGACAAAGCCGTTGCGATAGAACCGCACGGCGGTGGGGTCGAGCGTGCGGCCGAAAAGGCGTTGGGCCAGATCTGTCTCAGGCGCCGTCAGGGGGCGACCGCAGGCGGCGAGCAAAAGGAAGAGAGCAAGGAGGATGCGCATGAGGCTTATCCCATGGTCCAAGCCCTTGGCCGTCAAGACGATTCGCGTGCCATCCTCTTCAACATCTGGCGTTCGTATAAGCCCGGCGCGATCCGCATCATCAGGGCCGAGAGCGCGGCGACACGGCCGACGGGGATGAAACGGCGCCCTTGGTCGAGGCCCTTGAGGATCACCGCCGCCGCCTGATCCGGCGTCATCGCGTCGATCCCGTCGGTCGCCGCGCCAGGTCGCCCGATCCCGTTGACGGTGTATTCTGCGCCGGGGTTGGTGGCCACGAAGGACGGGGCTGCGAGGGCGACGCGGACGCCGTGCGGCGCTTCTTCACCCCTGAGCGAGGTGAAGAACCCGGTCATCGCGTGCTTGGAGGCGGCATAGGCTGTGCGGTGTTTGAGCGGCGCGAACCCGGCGACCGAGGTGATCGCCAGATGCGTGCCATGCGCGGCGCGCAGGTCAGGGAGCAGCGCAGCGGCGAGGTTCACCGCGCCCCAGTAGTTGATCTCGAACGCCCGGCGATGCGCCGCCGGGTCCATCGCGGCGAAGGGGGCGATCAGCGTGACGCCTGCGTTATAGACCGCCAGATCCAGCGAGGGGCGCGCGGCCCGGATCTGCGCCACGGTGGCCGCCACCTGTTCGGAGTCGGTCACGTCACAGGCGTGCAGGCTTTGCTGCGCGCCGTCCTTGAGCGCGCCGAATCCGCCGGGCAGGTCGAGCAAGGCGCAGAACCAGCCGCGCGCCTGCAGGCCTGCCGCCAACGCCCGGCCCAGCCCCCCGCCGCCGCCGGTGATCACCGCCGTTTTCAAGGCCGCGCCCACGCCTGCCACAGCGCGAAAACCTGCGCCGAGGTCAGGTCCGGCGTATAACCAAAGCGCTCTTTCAGCGCCGTGTTATCCAGCACGGGCCGGTACTGAAGAAACCGCACCTGCTCGGGCCCATAGCGCGACAGCCCCAGAGGCCGCGCCACCCCCAGAGCCAATTTGAGCGCCCACGCAGGCAGCACCAGCAACGGCTTGCCCATCGCCGCCGCCAGATCCTGCACGCTCATCGCCCCGTCCCCGGCGACGTTGAACACCCCCGCCGGGCCCTCCGTCGCCGCACGAATCAGGATACGCGCCAAGTCTTGCGTCCAGATGAACACGAACGGACTGCCCGACCCGGCCACCGCCAGCACCCGCTTGCGCCGGAACAGCGCGGTGATCTGGTTCTCAACCCCCTCGCCCAGCACGGTGCCGATGCGCAGCACCACCTGCTCCAGCGCAGGATGGTTAACGCGAGCTTCGGCCAGCATCTCCTCGACCTGCCGCTTGTGGTCGGCATAGGCGAACTCGACATTGCCGCGCAGCGGGTCGGTTTCCCGCAAGGGCACCGGGTTGTCAGCGTGATAGCCGTAAGCCGCACCCGACGAGGTCACCACCAGCCGCCGCACCCCCTGCGCCACACAGGCGTCGAGCACATTGCGCGTGCCCTGCACATCCACCCGCCACTCGAAATCGCGGGTCGAGCCCTTGGGCGGCGTGACGATCGAGGCCAGATGCACCACCACCTCGGGCCGGACGGCGGCGATCACGCGGGCCGGATCGTCGCCGGTCACGTCCATCCGCTCATAGCCGGGGGCGACATCGGTGGCCAGCACCTCGTGCCCGCCAAGCCCGGCGATCAGCGCGCGCCCGACATTGCCCGCCGCCCCGGTGATCAGGATGCGGGTCATAGCGGCCTCCGCGCCCAGGCCATGGCCAGCGCCAGCCCGCTGATCGCGTGCCACAGGCCCCAGAAGGCGGCGACCACCGCCATGCCGCCAAGGCCCCCGAAGAAGGCAAAGATCAGGATCAGCCCCAGACCCGAGTTCTGTATCCCCGTCTCAATCGTAATCGCCCGCCGGTCCGCCGGGGCCACGCGCGCCAGCGTGGCGATGCCATAGCCCAGCCCCAGAGCCAGCGCGTTATGGGCGATGACAAGCCCTGCGACCAGCCCCGCGAGGGCGACGAAATAGGTCCAGTTCCCGGCCAGCGCGGCCAGAATGAAGGCCAGAAAGATCACCATCGACAGGATCTGCATCGGCTTGCGGATCTTCGCCGCCAACGCCGGTTTATACGCGTTTACCAACATTCCAACCGCCAGCGGCAGCACCAACAGGAACAGCACCGTCACCGCCACCTGCACCGGATCAATTGTCGTTGCGTGCAGGATCTCGCGCGTCGGCGCATAAAGCCCGCCCCAGAGCGCGATATTGAGCGGCGTCAGGACAATCGCCCCCAGCGTCGCAATCGCCGTCAGGCTGACCGACAGCGCGGCATTCCCGCCCGCCCTATGGGTCAGAAAGTTCGAGATATTCCCGCCCGGACAGGCCGCCACCACGATCAGCCCCAAGGCAATCGACGGGCGCGGCTGCATCACCAGCACCAAGAGATAGGTCGCCGCCGGCAGCGCAACGAATTGCGACAGAAAGCCCGCGATCACCGGGCGCGGCGCGCGCGCCAGCGCGCGGAACTGCGCGGGCCGCAGATCCAGCGCGATGGCGAACATCACCACTGCAAGGATCGCGTTCAGCAGCGTCAGGGACGCGGGGCTGAAGTTGAGCATGACGTCGTCGATCTGATCCATCTCAGCCCCCCAATGCCGTGATATGCTTGGCCAGCGCCGCCCGGTACGTGTCGCGCTCGACGTAATAGGCCATGCGCGGCAGGTCGATGTAGGTCATCCCGCCGGTCACCCGACCAAAGCCCGCCGCCTTCTCGGCCTTGATCGACTGCGCCGCCGGATCGCCCGCGCGGATGCCCTTGAGATAGCGCACCACCATCTCGGCCTGCTCATGCCGCCCCTGCCAGCCCAGCCCTGTCGCCTCGATCATGCCCATCACGAAGAGATCGTCACGCTCAGGGTGCAGACAGTTGAGGTACAGATGCGGCGCGGCCCCCTGCCAGTTGAGCAAGGCGCGGTCGATGAACGGGTAGTGCAGCAGATAGCCGGTCGCAGCGATGATCAGATCGTAGTCGTCGCTGGTGCCATCGGTGAAGACCACCCGCCTGCCCTCGAAGCGGGCAATATCGGGTCGCACGCGAATATCGCCGTGGCCCGCATGAAAAATCGCCAAGGAGTTCACCACCGGATGGCTCTCATACAGCTTGTGATCCGGCGCCGGGAACCCCACGCGCTGCGGATCGCCGGTGAACCAGCGCAGGATCATTCCGTCCACCCGCCGTTTGAGCCACATCGGCAGCTTGAGCGCGCCGCCAATCGTGTCCGCCGGTTTGCCGAAAATGTATTTCGGCACAAAATGATAGCCTCGCCGCAGCGACAGATCTGCCACCTCGCCATGATGCGCCGCGTCCACGGCAATATCGCAGCCCGAGTTACCGCCGCCGATCACCAACACCCGCTTTCCGCGCATCTGGTCGGGATGGCGGTACTGCGCGGAATGGATCAGCTCCCCGGCAAACGCGCCGGGGAACGCCGGCAGGTTCGGCTCGCTGAGCGTGCCATTGGCGATCATCACGCCGCTGAACTCGCCCGCGTGTTCCTCACCCGCTTCACGCCACACCACCCGCCAATGCCCCTCGCCCAAGGGCTCACAGCGCAGTACCTCAGCCCCGAAGCGAAAGTGCCGCCGCAGATCGAACCGATCGGCAAAGGCGCGGAAATAGTCACGCAGCACCGAGTGTTTAGGGTAATCCGCCACCCCCGCCTCCATCGGGAAATCGCGGAATTCTGTCTTGGTCTTCGACGAAATCAGATGCGCCGAGGCATACATCGTCGAGCGCGGCCCCTCGATGTCCCACAGACCCCCGACATCCGAATGCAGCTCGAAGCCCTGAAACGCGATCCCCTGCTCGACCAGAAGCTTGGCACAGGCCAACCCCATCGGCCCCGCCCCGATCAACGCAATCGGCAATTCCCCCACAACGCACCCTCCCTCACCTTGTCTCAAATACTCCCGGGGGCGGCGCATCGCGCCGGCGGGGGTGGGACACCCCCGAGCGCGCCGAGGGAGCTCGATGCCCCCGAGGCGCGCCCCTCGCCGCCTAAAGCCGACCCGCCTCCAGCAACCGATGCAGAAACGCCTGCGTGCGCGGATGCTCGGGCGCGGCGAACAGCTGGTCGGGCGGGGCCTCCTCGATGATCCGCCCGCCGTCCAGAAAGCATACCCGGTCCGCCAGGCCCCGCGCGAAGCCCATTTCATGCGTGACGATCACCATCGTCAAGCCGCGCGCTTTCAGCCCGCGGATCGCTGCCATGACCTCACCGACCAGCTCAGGGTCCAGCGCCGCCGTCACCTCATCGAGCAGCAGCACATCCGGCTGTCCGGCCAGCGCGCGGGCCAGTGCGACGCGCTGCTGTTGCCCGCCTGACAGCTGCTCGGGATAGGCATGGGCAAAGCTCTCCATCCCCAGCAGCGCCAGCACCTCCAGAGCCCGCGCCTCGGCTGCAGCCCGTGCCAGTCGCTGCACCTTGCGAGGGGCCAGCGTCACGTTGTCGATGACGCGCATATGCGGAAAGAGGTTATAGCTTTGAAACACGATGCCGACGCGGCGTTGCAGCCCGGTCTTGCCAAAGGACGCATCCTCGACCGACACCCCGTCCAGCGCGATCTCGCCATAATCCGGCTCGATCAGCCGGTTGATGCACCGCAACAACGTCGATTTCCCGCTGCCCGAGGCCCCGATCAGGCAGACCACCTCGTGCCGCTCGACGTCCAGATCCACCCGGTCCAGAACCAGATGTGTGCCGAAATACTTGGTTAACCCCCGGATGCGGATCATCGCCCTAGCCCGCCATCTGCAAACGCTTCACCCGGTCGCGGTGGGTGATCCAGTCGGCCAGCCGCGCCATCGGGATGGTTGCCAGCAAGAACAACAGCGCCGCCACCACCAGCGCCGAGTAATTGAACGTCGTCGCCGTGTAGATTTGCGCCTCGCGCACCGCGTCGCGCACGCCGATGACCGACAGCAGCGCGACGTCCTTTTGCAGCGCCACAACGATGTTCATCAGCGACGGCACCGCATTGCGCAGGGCCTGCGGCAGGATCGCGTAGACCATCACCTGCCATTCGTTCAGACCCAGCGCCCGCGCGGCGGCGCGCTGGCCTTCGTGCACGGCGTCGATCCCGGCGCGGTAGATCTCGCAGACATAGGCCGAATAGCTCAGCACCATCGCCACCCCGCCCCAGAACAGGCCCGAGTTGGGCAGCCCCGCGATGCGCAGCGCCGGGATGCCAAAGCCGAACAGGATCACCAGCAGGAGCGCCGGCAACCCGCGAAAGATGTCGATATAGAGCACCACCATCAGCCGGAACGGCGCGAACCACGGCCCGCGCAGGCTGCGGATCACCGCCAGCAGAAGCGCCCAGACGCCGATGCAGAGCATGGCGATCAGCCAGACCTGCATGTTGGTGAGGAACCCGTGCGCCACGCGCGGCAGCGCCGCCAGCATATGGTCCAGGCTGAAAAACTGTCGCTGAATGCGCGGCCAGTTCTCGTTCTGCGAGACCAGCCAGGCCAGCCCGCCAAACACCAGCGCGATACTGCCCGCGCCGATCAGGCCGGGCACCAGCGCGGTGCGCCAGTCGAAACCCCGTCGCCGGGGCGGCGGCGGGGGCGTGTCGGGCTGTTTGGGGATCATTCGGTGATGATCGGCAGATCCGGGTCGGCGACCAGCCAGGTCTCGACCAGCTCTTGCACCGTGCCTGCCGCGATCAGGCTGCTCAGCGCGGCATCAACCCAAGGGATCAACGGGCTGCCTTGCTCGAAGATCAGCCCATGCCCCTCATCCGCCGCGTCGGGCGGCAGGATCGCGACGATGCTGGCCTCGGGGATTTGCACAGCGGTGGCGAACAGCGCGGTCGGCACCGCAGCAACCGTCGCGTCGATCTGCCCGGCCTGCATCGCCTGGAAGACGCCGACCTGATCGTCATAGACAGCCACATCAGCGACCCCCATGACATTCTCCAGATAAGCCAGATCGGTCGTGCCAATTGCCGCGCCCCAGCGCGCGGTGCGCAGGTCGGCAAAGGACGCAGCCCCGATCACCGGCGAGCCGGGCAGCGCGATGACGGCCTTGTCGGACTGGTAATAGACCTGGCTGAAGCCCATCACCTCGGCCCGTGCGGGCGTGACCGAAACCTGATTGATGGCGAAGTCGAAGGGCTTTTCACCCGGCGCGATGATCTGCTCGAAGGTCTGGCGCACCCATTGCACCTGATCGTGGCCAAAGCCCATCTCATCGGCCAGCGCGTAGATCAGCGCGCTTTCGAAGCCTTCGCCGCTGGCCGGATCGTCGTTCATCATCCACGGCGGATAAACCGGGTCCGAGGTGCCGACGGTCAGCATGCCGGGATGCACAAGGCGCGCGTCATCGGGCGTGCCGGTGTCTTGCGCCTGCGCGGCAACACCGAAGGAAACGGCGGCCAGCGCGGCCATGGCGAGGGTGCGGAAGGGGTGAACTTTGTCGGGCATGGCGTCGCGTCTTTCCCTGTTAAGCCGGGTATGATCCGGGTTCAGTTCGTGATGCGGGCCAGCTTTGCCCCCCGCGCGACGTCTTGCAAGGGGGTGCAGAGGACAACCGTGCGGAAAGCGTCACGGATCTGTCAAAGCGGCGGGCTCAACCGGTAGGGGCAGCGACGTCTTCAGCGCTCTCGCTGCAGAACATGTCGTACATCAAACCAATGGTGCGCGCCGCGCGGGCGTCGCCCAGCGCGTAATAGATCGTCTTGCCTTCGCGGCGACAGACAACCAGCCCCTCAAGCCGCAGACGCGCAAGCTGTTGGCTGACCGCCGCCTGACGCGAGCCCAAGAGTTGCTCAAGCTCGGTCACCGATTTCTCGCCCGTGCTGAGATAGCACAGGATCAGCAACCGCCCCTCATGCGCCAGCGCCTTGAGAAAAGCTGCTGCGGCCTGCGCCTGTTCGACCATGGTGTCGACGGGACGCTGCGCACACTCGCCCGCGCCGTCAAGCGCATCGACGCCGAAGAACGTGTCGAGAGTATCAGCATTCCCCGAAACAGCAGGCCCGGCCATAAGTGCGTCTCCAGATGAAAACAAATGCAAAGATCGCGATCTTATGGGAGAAGATAGGCCGCAAACCCGGTTTTCGCAAGGGTTTGCCATAAAAACAGGGCGCGCTGTCATCTGACAGCGCGCCCTGCTCGTTCTTTAGAGTCGCAAACCGAGGGTTAGCTCAGGTCGGCATCCTCATCGACGGCGCCGCCCATATCGTCGAACAGCTCCGAAATCTCGAATTCGGCTTCAGCTTCAGCTTCAGCGGCCAGTTCCTGAATGGACTTGCCCGAGGCCTGCAGCTCGGCTTCTTCAACCGAACGGGCAACGTTGACCGAGATTTTGGCTTCGACTTCAGGGTGCAGCACGACGCTCAACCCGTGAACGCCCAGCGCCTTGATCGGTGCAACCAGGACAACCTGACGACGATCGATCGAGAAACCCTCAGCCGTGACGACGTCGGCGATGTCACGCGGCGTGACCGAGCCGTACAGAGCGCCCGAGTCCGAGGCCGAACGGATAACGATGTAAACCGTACCGTCGAGCTTTTCGGCCAGCGCGGCAGCTTCCTTCTTGGTTTCCAGGTTGCGCGCTTCGAGTTGCGCTTTCTGGTCCTCGAAAGATTGCTTGTTGGCGTCGGTGGCGCGCAGTGCCTTGCCTTGCGGCAGCAGGAAGTTGCGGGCAAAGCCGTCGCGTACTTTCACGACGTCGCCCATCTGGCCCAGCTTGGCCACGCGTTCCAGAAGAATCACTTGCATGGCTGGATCCTCACTTCACGGCATAGGGCAGCAGGGCGAGGAAGCGGGCGCGTTTGATGGCACGGGCCAGCTCACGCTGCTTCTTCGCCGAGACGGCGGTGATACGGGCGGGAACAATCTTGCCCCGCTCGGAAACGTAACGCTGCAGCAGGCGCACATCTTTGTAGTCGATGGCGGGTGCGTTATCGCCCGAGAACGGGCAAACCTTGCGGCGGCGGAAGAATGGTTTGGTGGCCATGGTGGCTTACTCCTGTCCTACCTGGATCAACGACGCGGGCGGTCGCCGCGGTCGCCACGATCACCGCGGTCGCCGCGATCACCCCGGTCTCCACGCTCACTGCGCTCGTCCCGCTTTTGCATCTGGACGGTCGGGCCATCCTCATGTGCGTCGACCTTGATCGACAGCACACGCATGACGTCGTCATGCAGACGCGCCAGGCGTTCCATTTCCATGATAGCTGGCGACGGAGCATCCGTGCGCAGGTACATGTAGTGGCCCTTGCGGTTCTTGTTGATCTTGTAAGCCATCGTCTTGACACCCCAATATTCGGTGCCGACGATCGTGCCGCCATTGTCGGAAATCACGGTCGAGAAGTGCTCGATGAGCCCTTCTGCCTGCGCGTTGGAAAGATCCTGACGCGCGATCATGACATGCTCATACAGAGGCATGCGGTCTCCATTTCTATCAGGGCGCATTTCATAAGGCGGGCATTTCGCCCCGTCGCGGCCCGCCCACGAGAGTCTGCGCCGGATTCGTAGGATGCGACGGGAATGCGGCCTTATAGCGGGATTGTCGTGTGGCGCAAGGGTTCATGCCAGCCCGCTCACGGCCACAGGGGCTGAGGCGGCGTTTGTTCGATGTCTTGACGCACGCCGATCTCGGATTATCGTTAACCTGTTACATAAAACAATCGGATTCGGGGGTCCGGCATGTGGCAACGTCTTCTGAGCCTCTATCTTGGCCGATTGATCAGGGTGGGGAGCCTGTCGCTCACCTTTCCGGACGGCAGCAGTCAGCGGTTCGGCCCGGAAGGGCCGCAATCCCCGGCGGTCAGCGTTGCGATCCATGACAGCGCCACGCTGCGCGCCCTCGCGTTGAACCCGCATCTGGCACTGGGCGAGGCCTATATGGACCAGACCCTGACCATCGAGAATGATGACCTGCACGGGCTTCTGGAACTGGCGATGCGCAACATCGCGGCGGGGCATGATTCCTGGCTGTCGCGCGCGCAAGAGCGGTTTCGCGATCTGACCCGTGGCATCAGCCAGCGCAATCACGCCCGCCGCTCGAAGCGCAACGTGGCGCATCATTACGACCTCTCGGCCGAGCTTTACGATCTCTTCCTCGATACCGACCGGCAGTATTCCTGCGCCTATTTCCGCACGCCGCAGGACACGCTCGACCAGGCCCAGACGCAGAAAAAGGCCCATATCGCCCGCAAACTGCTGCTCAAGCCGGGGATGTCTGTGCTCGATATCGGCTGCGGCTGGGGCGGAATGGCGCTGACACTGGCGCAAGAGCACGGGGCGAATGTGCTGGGTGTCACGCTGTCCGAAGAACAGCTCAAGATCGCCCGCGCCCGCGCGCAGGCAGCCGGGCTGCAAGACCGGGTGCGGTTCGAGTTGATGGATTACCGCGCCGTGCAGGGGCAGTTCGACAGGATCGTCTCGGTCGGCATGTTCGAGCATGTCGGCGCGCCGAACTTCCAGACCTATTTCAACACGGTGAACCGTCTGCTTGCCGCGGATGGCGTGGCGCTGATCCACACCATCGGACGCTTTACCCCGCCCGGATCAACCAATCCCTGGATCACCAAATATATCTTTCCCGGTGGCTACATCCCCGCGTTGTCTGAAACCGCAGCGGCAATCGAGCGCAGCGGCCTGATCACCACCGATGTCGAGATCTGGCGGCTGCACTATGCCGAAACCCTGCACCATTGGTACACACGCTTTATGGCGCAACGGGACGCGGCGGCGGCGCTTTATGACGAGCGCTTTGTGCGGCTGTGGAAATTCTATCTGGCGGCCTCGGAACAGACGTTTCGCTTTGCCGGTCAGAACGTCTTCCAGATCCAATTGGCACGCGACGTGAAGACCGTGCCGCAGACCCGTGACTATCTCTTGGGCGCACGTACCCCCGATCACCTGCTCGTCTCCTCCACGCGGTAGGCCAGCCGCATGCCGCCCCAGTGCTTGCCGCGCACAAAGATCGGGGCCGAGACGTCCTTCATCATGACGAACTGGCCCTGCCCCATGTCGCGCCGATAGGCTTGCAGGGTGAAGGGGCGCGTGCTCTTGCCCGCCGCCAGCCCGACACGGTCGTCAAAGATACGCCGGTTGCGGCAATGGACAGCGTTCCACACCGGATCACCGGCGCGCTGGCGCTGCGAATATTTGCGATTATGCGTCGGCAGGTAGCCGTTGCGGTCAACCGCGGCGCAAAACACCACCTGCGGCGACAACTGCAACAGCGGCTCCTGGATCGTTGGCAACACCCGGTCCGTCAGCGCAAGCGCGCGGGTCGTCATCTGCGGCGGGTCGCTGCCCGGGACTGGCCGGTAGCGGGTATCGAAGAGGTCTTCGAGCGCAATCGCGCCGGTCGCCACCGCCTGCTCGAAGGCTTCACTCGCGGCGCGCGCAGCGTTCTGAACGGCGCTGACATAGGGCGTATCCACCGTCTCGACCCCGAGCGTGGCAAAGTCCGACGTGAGGTTCTCGGAGGTCGCCACGATCTTGCCAAAGCCGCTGCGCAGCCCCGATATTCCCCTTTCGGCCGTGCCGACACTCTCAGCCATCCGCCGGATGCTCAGATCGACCACGCCGATCGCCCGCGCTGAATCACGGCGCGCCGCCTCGATCTGCTCTTGCTGGGTGTTGACCTCGGTCATCGCGCTGTCGATGGCATCCATCGACTCGGAAAACACCGAAGTTTCGTCGCGAATGCTGATCGTGCGCGCCAGCAAGGCGGCATTGGTCTGCGCAATCCCATCCGCCGAGCCACGCAGGTTCTGCAGCGTCTTGCTGATCGTCGAGGTCGCGGCGGCGGTGCGTTCGGACATCGCCTTCACCTCTTCGGCGACAACCATGAAACCACGCCCCGACTGTCCGGCGCGCGCCGCCTCAACCTGTGCGTTGAGCGCCAGCATGTTGGTGAGTTGCGCCACTTCGGCAATATCCTCAACCGACCGGCGCACACCTTCGATGGCATGCGCCAGCGCGTCGACGCTGTCGCCCATCCCGTCGGCCTCGCGCGTGAGGGTGCGCACCTGATCCATGACGCGCAAGAAGCCCCCGCGCGCCGTATCCAGCCGTTCATGCGCCGCCTCGGTCGCCAGCTTCGCGGTGCGCGTCGCCGATTCGACCGCTGCACTGGCCTCATTCATCCGCGACGCTTCGGAATGGAGACCGTCGAACACGCTGCGCTGCTGCGCCAGTTCGGCCGAGATCGCATCGGCATGGCCATGCGCCTGCGCGATCTGCACGGCCAGATCGCCCGCATCCTCGGCCATCGAGCGGATCACATCGGCGCTGTCGCCATCGACCGCACCCTGCCCCCTGCCCCTGTCGTCTCGCATCATGCACTCCCTTGTACCGACAGCCCCGGACCCGCGCCCCAAAGGCCGGACGATTGCGCCGACCCTTTCGTGACGATATGCCGGGAAAAACCCTAATTGGAGGTTACCATGACCCGTGCTTTCGTGTTCCCCGGCCAAGGGGCCCAGACAATCGGCATGGGCCGCGCGCTGGCCGACGCCTATCCCGCCGCCCGTGCCGTATTCGACGAGGTCGATGCGGCCCTGGGCGAATCGCTGTCGACGCTGATCTGGGACGGCGAGATTGAAACGCTGACCCTGACCGCCAATGCGCAGCCGGCACTGATGGCGACCTCGCTGGCCGCCCTGCGCGCGCTTGAGAGCGAAGGCTTTGCGATCACCGACGCCGCCTTTGTCGCCGGGCACAGCCTGGGCGAATACTCGGCCCTGGCGGCGGCGGGCGCGCTCAGCATCAGCGATACCGCACGCCTGCTGCGCATCCGGGGCACGGCGATGCAGTCGGCCGTGCCGGTGGGCGTGGGGGCGATGGCGGCGTTGCTGGGCCTCGACTTTGCCACCGCAACCGAGGTCGCCGCCGAGGCGGCACAGGGCGACGTCTGCCAGGCCGCCAATGACAACGACCCGGCGCAGGTCGTGGTGTCGGGAAACAAGGCCGCCGTCGAACGCGCCGTCGAGCTGGCCAAGGCGCGCGGTGCCAAGCGCGCGCTGATCCTGCCCGTCTCGGCCCCGTTCCATTGCGCCCTGATGCAGCCCGCCGCCGATGCCATGGCCGAAGCGCTGGCCAGCGTGACGGTGAACACGCCGCGCGTGCCCGTCGTTGCCAACGTCCGTGCCGAGGCTGTCAGCGACCCCGACCAGCTGCGGGCGCTGCTGGTCGAACAGGTGACCGGTTCGGTGCGCTGGCGCGAATCCGTCGCCTGGATGGTCGCGCAAGGGGTGACCGAATTCTGGGAGATCGGCGCGGGCAAGGCCCTGTCTGGGATGATCAAACGGATCGAGCGCGCCAGCGCGACCAAAGCCATCGGAACACCCGAGGACATCGCCGCCCTCAAAGCCTGACGGTTGCGCAGGCAAGGGGGGCCTTCAGCCCCCCTCTTCGCTTTCAGCGAATTCACCCCCCGAGGATATTTTCAGACAGAAAATGGATTCTTAACAAAAGCTTAATGCGCCCATTTTCTGTCTGGAAATATCCTCCAGGAGGGTTCGGGAGGATGGAAAATCCTCCCGAGCGGGTCTGGGCGGCAGCCCAGAGCGGCGCGAGGCCCCTCGATGGGGCCGAGCGCCGCTGCACGCTGGCCGCGCGACCCTGCGCCGCAGTTGCTTATCGTGTGAAGATTTTCGCTTCCTTTTACCAAGACCCCGCGCTACGCCGGGCGTATGAGCACGCTCCCCCTCTCCGATGACCGCCGCGCCAAGCGCAATGTGTGGGTTCTGGTTGCCGCGCAGGCGATTCTGGGCGCGCAGATGCCGATGATTTTCACCACGGCCGGACTGGCCGGGCAGACGCTGGCCCCCAACCCCTGCTGGGCCACGCTGCCGATCACCATGGCGGTGCTGGGGTCGATGCTTTCGGCCACGCCCCTGTCGTCCTTCATGCAACGCCGTGGACGGCGGGCGGGGTTCATTCTGGGCTCGGCCTCAGGGGCGTTCGGGGCGGTTATCGCCGCGCTGGGGTTGCTGAACGGTTCGTTCACGTTGTTCGTGGTCGGCGCGTTGTTCACGGGCGTCTACATGTCCGCGCAGGGGTTCTTCCGTTTTGCAGCGACCGACACCGCTTCGGACGCCTACAAGCCCAAAGCGATCAGCTACGTGATGGCCGGAGGCCTGCTCAGCGCGATCATCGGGCCGCAGCTGGTCAAGGTCACGGCAGAGTCGATGCTGATCCCCTTCCTGGGCACGTATTTCGGCGTGATCGTGCTGAACCTCGTCGGCATGTGGCTGTTTGTTTTTCTCGACATCCCCAAGCCCCCGGTTGCCGTACAGGGCGCTCCGATGGAAGGGCGGTCGCGGTCAGAGCTTTTGCGCGATCCGATCATCGTGGTGGCGATCATCTGCGCGACGGTGGCCTATGCCCTGATGAATCTGGTGATGACCTCGACCCCGCTGGCGGTCGTCGGCTGCGGCTATCAGACCAGCCATGCCGCCGATATCGTCTCGGCCCACGTGCTGGCGATGTATGCGCCTTCGTTCTTCACCGGCCACCTGATTGCGCGGTTTGGTGTGCAGAAGATCATCGCCGCCGGGCTGCTGATTCTGGCCGGAAGCGGCGCGGTGGCGCTGTCGGGGGTCGAGCTGCAACAGTTCTTCATCGCGCTGATCCTGCTGGGCATCGGCTGGAACTTTGCCTTCATCGGCGGCACCACGATGCTGGCGCAGGCGCACAGCAGTGCCGAGCGGGGCCGCATTCAGGGCGTCAACGATGCAATCGTGTTCGGCGGTGTCACGGTGGCGTCGCTCAGCTCGGGGCAATTGATGAACTGCTCGGGCTCCGACGTCGAAACCGGCTGGCAGCTGGTCAATCTGGCCATGCTGCCCTTCCTGGTGCTGGCAGGCGGCGCGCTGATCTGGCTGGCACTGCGCCCGCGCGCTGCGTGATCCGATTCACGCGCGCTGCAGAAAACGCCACACTGCCCGCGAAATCGCCCGGCAGCGCGACAATGATTGACGTCTTTCAACCCTCCTCACGGATCGTTGATTTCCTGTTGACGCATTGTTTTTTTCTGCCTAGCGTTTCTTTCAATAAGTCGGCCAGTCCGACAGGGAGCTAAAAAAAGTCGGAAGGGGTCCAGCTTGCGGGCCCCTTTCGCTTTTTGGCGGATGCCGCGCTCCCTGCCCGGCTCACCGCCCTGACCTGACCGTGAACGCCCCGGTTTTTCCCCTGACTTGCGACGCGGATCATGCTAGGGCCATGCCAACGCCCCGCACTGAAGGAAGCTTCCATGATGTTCCGTTCTGCCCTGGTTTCGGGCCTTGTCAGCGCCACGCTGCTGGCCGCGCCGATGGCTTTCGCCCAAGAGACCGCCCCGGCCCCGGCCGCTGATGCGGCCACCCCGACCGCGCCCGCACCTGAAGCGGCGGGCCCGGTTCTGGCGGCCACCTTCCGCGACTGGCAGATCATCTGTTCGCCCGAGGTCGCCGGTCAGCCGCAGACCTGCGAGATGTACCAGCTGCTGCTCGATCCCTCGAACGCACCGATCGCCGAGCTCAGCATCGCCGCCCTGCCGCTGGGTGCCGAATTCGCCGCCGGCGCGACCGTGACCACGCCGCTGGAAACCTTCCTGCCCACGGGCCTGGGCTTTCGCATCGGTCAGGAAGAAAACATGCGCGTTGAGGGCTTTCGCGTCTGCACCGTGGTCGGTTGCGTCGTGCGCATGGGCCTGTCCCCGGACGAGATCACCCGCATGAAAGCGGGCAGCAACGCCACGGTCACCATCGCGCCGTTCGTGGCCATCGACCAGCCGGTCGAGATCAACGTCTCGCTGGCCGGGTTCACCGCTGCTTATGACGATCTGCAAACGCGTCTTGCCGCCGCTGCGGCCGCCGCGCGCGCCAACCCCTGAACGGCCTGCGCCGGGCCTTCAGGCCCTGCGCACCGCCAGACAGGCGTTCATACCGCCGAACGCAAACGCATTGCTCAGCGCCGCGCCCACCTTGGCGCGGCGCGCTACGTTGGGAACAACGTCCAGGCCCAGCACCTCGGGATCTTCGCGCTGCCAGCCCACGGTCGGGGCGATGACGCCATCGCCCAACGCCATCAGCACCGCCAGCATCTCGACCGCGCCCGCAGCGCCCAGCAGGTGGCCGTGCATCGACTTGGTCGCGCTGACCGGCGGCGGCGCATCAAACACCGTACGAATCGCCAGCGCCTCGGAGCGGTCATTCACGGCGGTCGCGGTGCCATGGGCGTTGATGTAGCCCACATCCTCGGGGTTCAGCCCTGCATCCCCCAGCGCGCCGCGCATCGCGCGCACGGCACCATCCGGGTCCGGCAGCACGATGTCCGCCGCATCCGAGGTCATCGCAAAACCGACCATCTCGCCCAGAATGGTCGCGCCACGGTTCACCGCGCGCTCCCAATCCTCGAACACAAAGACCGCCGCCCCCTCGCCCAGCACCATGCCATTGCGGCTGGCGCAGAACGGGCGGCAGCCGTCAGGGGACATGACGCGCAGCCCCTCCCAGGCCTTGAGCCCGCCGAAACACAGCGCCGCATCCGAGCCGCCGGTCAGCATCACCGGTGCCGCCCCCGAGCGCACCATCTGAAACGCCAGCCCCATCGCGTGATTGGACGAGGCACAGGCGGTCGACACGGTAAACGCCGGACCCTTCAGCCCGTGCCGCATCGCCAGATGCGAGGCCGCCGCGCTGTGCATCAGGCGCGGGATGGTGAAGGGATGCACCCGATTCTTGCCCTGCGCATGCACCGCGCGGTAGCTGTCATCCATCGTGGTCTGCCCGCCGACGCCGGTGCCCATCACCACACCCGCGCGCAGGGTTTCTTCGTCGCTCAGGTCCAGCCCGGCTTGCGCCACGGCCTGCCGCCCGGCCTCGCAGGCGAACTGCACGGCGCGGTCATAAAGCGCCATTTCCTGCCGGGCGAAATGTGCGGCCCCGTCCCAGTCCTTGATTTGCGCGCCGATGCGCACCGTCAGGCGGTCGATTTCCTCAAAGTCCATCGGGCCAATAGCCACCCGGCCCGCTGCCAGAGCGGCCCAGGTTGTCGTCACATCGGGCCCCAGCGCGTTGACGGTTCCGGCTCCGGTAATAGCAACGCGCCTGCCCATGCCTCAGCCCCGCCGCGAACGCAGCAGCTGTTCGACTGCTGCGCAGACCGACCCCACAGTGCGCAGATCCAGGGTCTCGGCCCCGGCGTCTGACTCATTGGCGTTGAAAGGCACCATCACGTCAAATTCCTCTTCAATGGCAAAGATGATCTCGGCCATGCCGAGGCTGTCGATGCCCAACCCGTCAAGTGTCATGTCCAGCGTCAGGCCCGAGGGTTCGCGCAGCGCCTGCGCGGCAAGAATTCCGATCACCCGGCCTTGAAGGTCATCACTTGCGGTCAAGAACGTACCGTCCATCCTGTCATCTCCTGATCAAGGGTCGCCGTCGCGACCCTTCTCCACGAGGTTCTTGACAGTTTTCTGAAGGTCCGCGATTTGCGCAAGGATTCTTGGCAATCTGCGCTGTGCTTTGTACATTTCCACGTGCTGATCCATCCGAACTGCCGGCGATCCCATCAGAACACGACCGGCGGGCGCGTTCGAGGTGATCAGCGTCCCGGCCCCGGCGACCACGTCATCGCCCACGGTGATGTTGTCCACCACGCCGACCTGACCGCCCAGCACCACCCGGTTGCCGATCCGCGTGGACCCTGCCACGCCGACCTGACCGCACAACAGGCAATCCTCACCGACGATCACGTTGTGACCGACCTGCACGAGGTTGTCGATCTTGCTGCCCCGCCCGATCTGCGTGTCGCGAATCGTGCCCCGGTCGATGGTGGTATTCGCGCCAACCTCGACATCGTCGCCAATCGTCACACCGCCCAGCGAATGAATGCGCAGCCAGGATTGCGGCTTGGTCTGCTCGGGCTTGCCCAGCGTCGCGCGGGCTTCTTCGACGCGCGAGCGTTCCTCGGTCACAAAGCTGAACCCGTCGCCGCCGATCACGCAGCCGGGCTGCGCGATAAAGCGGTCACCGATCTGAACCCGCGCCCCGATCCGGGCGCCCGCCAGCAGCAGCGCATCCGCCCCTATCACCGCCTCGGCCCCCACCGACACGTGCTCGGCGATCCGCGCGCGCGGCCCGATCACCGCATTCGCGCCGATCACCGCGAAGGGGCCAATCGCCGCGCCTTCGCCGATCTCGGCACTGGGGTCGATGGCAGCAAGGGGGCTTAATCCGGGGGTGATTGCGGGAGCGGGATCGAACATCCGCGTCAGCCCGGCCATCGCCAGCCGTCCACGCGGCGCAAAGATCGCGGCTTGCAGGCCCATCGCCTCCCAGTCCGCTCCTTCCCACAGCAGCGCCACACGTGCGCGTCCCTTGGCCAGTCCGTCCGCATAGCGCGGGTCCATGGCCAGAGCGAGATCGAAGGGGGAAGCCGCAGCAGGCTCGGCAGCGCCGGTGACCGTCAGATCGCCGGCACCCTCAAAACGCGCGCCAAGGGCGGCTGCGATCTGCGCTACAGTGTGCGGCATGTCAGGAAACCTCCGGGCGGGCGTCGATTATGACGCCCGCCCGATGTAACGCGCTCAGGCGCCTACTTCCACCCCGGCGCTGACCAGCGCGTCATAAAGGCGCGCATCGCGGCCATAGATGTCGGCGCGGTAGTTCATCTGCCCCGTGACCGAGGTATAGGCGGTGCGGTAAACCAGATGCACCGGAACCGGTTCGAGCAGCGGCACCCGCGTCAGACGCCCGGTGCGCTGGATCGCGTGGTAATAGGTCACCGGATCGGTTTCCTGCCGCGCCAGCAGCGCATAGGCAAAGTCGCGCGGATCGGCCAGACGGACGCAGCCGTGCGAATAGGCCCGCACCCGGTTGCCAAACAGCGAGCGCGACGGGGTGTCGTGCAGATAGATCGCATAGGCGTTGGGGAACATGAACTTCACTTCACCCAGCGCGTTGCCCGGCCCCGGAGGCTGCTGCACGTCGAAGGGGAAGTTGGCGGGCGTATAGGCGGCAAAGTCGATGTATTCGCGCGGCACGACGCGGCCCGAGCCGTCAAGCAGGTTCAGGTGGTTTGCGCCACCCGAGGACAGAGCAGCCCAGTATTCCCCGATGATCGACCGCGGCAGGGTCCAGGTCGGGTTGATGTCCATGTATTCCATCTGGTCGGAAAACTCGGGCGTCTGGTTTGCCCGGGCACCGATAACCGAGCGGGTCTCGAAGGTGACCTGATCGAAATCGACGATGCGCACCACGAAATCGGTCAGGTTGACCCAGATATGGCGATCCCCGCGCGGAATGTTCAGCCAGCGCTCACGCTCCAGCGCCACGGTGATCGAGCGCAGACGCTCTTGCGGCGCGGTGTTGATCGCATCGATCGTGGCGCTGCCGGCGATGCCGTCGGCTTCGATGGCAACGGATTCCTGAAAATCCTGCACCGCGCGCTGCATCTGCCCGTCATAGCTGGCCGTGGCGACGCGGGGCAGGAACCCCATCGCGATCAGCCGGTTGCGCAGCTGCACCACGCTCGCGCCGGTGTCGCCCGGACGCAGGCTGCCTGCCTGCACCTGCGGGCCCCACCCGCCATTGGCGATGGTCTGCTCCAGCTCCAGCTTGGCGCGGAACAGCCGGGCGTATTCGGGCGAGGACGGCGCAAGGTTGCGGATGAAGCTGACCGGCTCGGACGAGATCAGATCGTTCATCAACTGGGTCGGATCGGGGCGCGGCAGTTCGCGGACGATATCCGCGATCAGCTCATGCGGTTCCAGCACGCCCGAATGGATGTCACGCGCGTATTGCAGGAAGGTCATCGAGGCGCGGGCCTCGACCAGACCACGGTCACGCTCGGTCTCAACGGCACCGAAGGCGCCCAGCAGGCCCGGCAGGTCATAGCGCGCAACCGGCAGACCGTGCTCGCCCGCCCGGCTCAGCGCCGAGACCAGCGCGGTGCGGCGCGCGGCATCTTCGGCACGCGTCCAGACAGCCTGATAGCCGTTCTCACGGTAGAAGGCGGCCAGCGCGCGGTTTTCGGCAACCCCTTCGGCAAGGGCCTGACGGAAGGCCGGAAACTGTTGCGCCATGGCCGGCGTCGGCGCGACCACGGCCAGAACGCCCGGCAGGACCCCGCCCATTCCCAGCGTCATCGCGATCAGCGCGGCGCGCAGTCCCGGCGTGTTGCGTCCTGCAATCCCCATCTCAATCTCCGTTCCATTTCAAAATCACCCGTATGTCGCGCGGCAGCGCTCGGGCGTTCACAGAATTGTTCCAATATCGGCGACTCGGGGTCGATTCACAATCACGACACCCCCTGCGAATCCCCGGTGAACGCGCCATATGCGCAACGGGTTCCCCTAAAATTCGCGGCATCGCCTGATTTTACCGGCAAAATGCCCCGCACGGGGCAGTTCCCTCAGCACCAGTCGCCTGAGCTATGAACCGCAACCCTTTGTTAAGAGACAATTTCTGCACCAATTAACCGATTCTCAGCAGATTCTCGCCTATTTTGTCCGCAGCCCCCGCAGCGAGGCGACTCAAGGCTTGGGCCAGACGGTAGGTTGTGGCATAGAAGCATCAGACGAAAAAATATCTTCGTTGCTCACGACCCCACCGACAGTCCGCGCCCAACGCGGCACCCTCTGGGGCGATGAGCATGAAGCAAGGCCAGTAAGGCTACACAAGACACTTGGGATGGGACAGGACAATAATGACCTCCTCGGTTAACACCGGATTTTCTCGGCGTGCACTGCTTGGCATCTTTGCCGCAACCGCCGTTACCGCAGCCCCGACAATGTCCAAGGCATTCGGGTTCAACCGCGGCGCTGGCGACATTCGCCGCCTGCACATGCATTCCGCCCGGACGGGCGAAACGCTCGACACGATCTACTGGGTTGATGGCGACTACATCCCCGAGGTTCTGGACGAAGTGAACCACTTCTTCCGCGACTGGCGCAATGACCGGAACCACCGCATCGACACCCGCACGCTGGATATTCTGGCCGCGGCGCACAACATTCTCGACATCAGCGAACCTTACCTGCTGCTGTCGGGCTACCGCTCGCCCGAAACCAACGCCATGCTCCGCGCCCGTTCCAGCGGTGTTGCGCGCAACTCGCGTCACATGGTCGGTCAGGCCGCCGACGTGCGCCTGAATGGCCGCTCGGTCAGCCAGGTCGCCCGCGCGGCCACGGCCTGCAGCGCCGGGGGCGTCGGTCGCTACTCGCGCTCGAACTTCACGCATATGGATTGCGGCCCGGTCCGCACCTGGGGCGGCTAAGCCCGCCTTTGCCAGCGTCAGCCACGCATGACACCCCCGCAAACCTCCCGGTTGCGGGGGTGTTGCTTTATTCGGCCCGGTTGCGGCCTTGCACAACCGGGGGGCGGACCCCTAAATATGCCGGACCTCTGGATCTTTGGATATGAACAGCATCGACACCGCCTCCTGGCTGACCGCCGGCGCCATCATCGCGCTCCTCGTCCTGTCCGGCTTTTTCTCCGGCAGCGAAACCGCCCTGACCGCCTCGTCGCGCTCCAAACTGCGGGCGCTGGCCGACAAAGGCTCGGCGGGGGCTGAAACCGCGCTGAAAATCACCGAAGACAGCGAACGGCTGATCGGCTCGGTGCTGCTGGGCAACAACCTGGTCAACATCCTGTCGGCCTCGCTGGCCACAGCGCTGTTTACCAAGATATTCGGCGATTCCGGCGTGGCGCTTGCCACGCTGGTGATGACCCTGATGGTCCTCATCTTTGCCGAGGTGCTGCCCAAGACCTACGCCATCACCAACCCCGAGACCGCCGCTTCGCTGGTGTCGGGCCCGATCAAGGTCATCGTGCTGCTGTTCTCGCCGATGGTCACGGCGGTACGCTGGATCGTGCGCGCGATTCTGGCGCTGGTCGGCGTGCGCACCGATCCCGACAGCGCGGTGCTCAGCTATCACGAGGAAATCGCGGGCACGCTGGCGCTGGGGCATTCCGAGGGCACCGTCGACAAGGAAGACCGCGACCGCCTGCTGGGCGCGCTGGATCTGTCGTCGCGCACGGTGGAAGAGGTCATGCTGCACCGTTCGCAGCTGGAAACCGTCAACATCGACGCCTCGCCTGCCGAGATCATCGCGCAAAGCGTGAACTCCCCGCATTCCCGCCTGCCCGCCTGGCGCGACGAGCCGGAGAACATCGTCGGCGTCATCCACGTGCGCGATTTGATGCGCGAAGTGCACCGCGTGGTGTCCGAGGCCGGTGGCGATTTCTCAGCCGTCGCGCAGATCGACATCGCCTCGGTCGCGCGGGCGCCGTATTTCGTGCCCGACACCACGCCGCTGGACGAACAGATGCGCCAGTTCCTGCAACAGCGCCGTCATTTCGGGCTGGTGATCGACGAATACGGCGCGCTTCTGGGGCTGATCACGCTTGAGGATATTCTGGAAGAGATCGTCGGCGAGATCGTCGACGAGCACGACCTGCCCACCGAAGACCCGATCACCCGGCTTGAGTCGGGCGCGATCGAGATCGACGGCGGCATGACGATTCGCGACCTCAACCGCGCGATGGACTGGTCGCTGCCGGATGACGAGGCGAACACGGTGGCCGGGCTGGTCATGCACGAGGCGCAGCTGATCCCTGAGGCGGGACAGGTGTTCCAGTTCCACGGCTTCCGCTTCACCGTGGCCGAGCGTCAGGAAAACCGGCTGACCAAGCTGCGCATCCGCGCGATGTAAGGCGCTGCGTAAGGTGGGGTTAAACCCCACCCTACGTAGGGTGGGATTTCATCCCACCGCCTGCTGACGAAGCTGCGCATCCGGGCGATGTGACCGCGCAGCACGCAAGGGAAGTCCCGGTGCGCTCCCAACCTGCGGTTGACCAGACGCCCCGGGCCATGCAACTCTGAACCCCCGCCTTCGCCCGACGCCGGGCCACGGGGGTTTTCTTTTGTGTCAAAGGCTTCTCATGCGCTTGATCTATGCCCTTGCCGCGGTCGCGGCTCTGTTTGTCACCCCGGTTCAGGCACTCGATTGTGCGGGGGGTCGCTATATCGCCGACGCCGAAATCGCACCAACGGCCGCGATGGGGCGGATCATGCGGGCGACGCAGTTCGCCTGGGACGGCGGGAGCCGCATCATGTTCGCCTGCAACCTGACCAACGGCGGAAGCCACGATTTCGAGCATTACTGGAACATCTACGCCCGTGAGTTCAGCGCCGAATTCGCCGGGCTTTGTCTGATGCTGACCGGGGTCGACGGACGCGCCTGGTATTCCTGCGCCACCGCCACCGCTGTCGAGCGCGCCCGCAACGCGACCCGGGGCTCGCGCGACTTCAGTCTGCGTTTCAGCGAGTGGCAGCCGGGGCTGCGCGCCAACGTCACCCGCTGACCGCGCCCCGCCGGGGACGCTGCCGCGCCGCTTACAACGGCTCGATATCCCCTTCCGCCCGCTGCGCGTGGAAATGGGCGACGAAGCCGTCCAGCGTCCCCGCCGCGATAGCGTCGCGCAGGCCCTGCATAAGATCCTGATAATACTGCAAGTTGTGCCAGGTCAGCAGCATCGAGCCGATGATCTCGTCGGCCCGCACCACATGGTGCAGATAGGCGCGCGAATAGCTGCGGCAGGCGGGGCACCCACAGCCCTCGTCCAGCGGGCGCGGGTCGTCGCGGTGCCTTGCATTGCGCAGATTGACCGCGCCGCGCGGTGTCCAGCCCTGCCCCGTCCGGCCCGAGCGTGACGGCAGCACGCAGTCCATCATGTCCACCCCGCGCTGCACCGCGCCGACGATGTCGTCGGGCTTGCCCACCCCCATCAGATAGCGCGGGCGGTCCTGCGGCAGGTAGCCCGGCGCATAGTCGAGCACGCCGAACATCGCCTCCTGCCCCTCGCCCACGGCCAGCCCGCCGATGGCGTAGCCCTCGAACCCGATATCAACCAATGCCTTGGCGCTTTCCTCGCGCAGCTCTTGCGTCACGCCGCCCTGCATGATGCCGAACAGCGCATGGCCCGGCCGGTCGCCGAACGCCTCGCGTGAGCGCAGGGCCCAGCGCATAGACAACTGCATCGACTCGGCCACCCGTTTGTCATCCGCAGGCAGCGCCGGGCATTCGTCGAAGGCCATGACGATATCCGAGCCCAGCAGCCGCTGGATCTCCATCGAGCGTTCGGGCGAGAGCATGTGTTTCGAGCCGTCGATATGGCTGGAGAACCGAACGCCCTCTTCCGTCAGCTTGCGCAGGCTGGCCAGCGACATCACCTGAAACCCGCCCGAATCGGTCAGAATCGGCCGGTCCCAGTTCATGAACCTGTGCAGCCCGCCCAGCGCCGCGATCCGCTCAGCGGTGGGGCGCAGCATGAGATGATAGGTATTGCCCAGCAGAATATCCGCCCCGGTCGCGCGCACCGATTCCGGCATCATCGCCTTGACCGTCGCTGCCGTGCCGACCGGCATGAAGGCCGGGGTGCGGATGTCGCCACGCGGGGTGTGGATCACGCCGGTCCGTGCCGCGCCATCGGTGGCATTCAGGGTAAAGGAAAACCGCTCGCTCATGGGTGCCCTCTCTTTCAGCACTCGCTTTAGCGTGACAGCACGCATCTTGCCAGTCCAGCCAAGTCACGGCACACTCGCCCTATGAGCGAGAATGTAACGAGTACCTGCACAAACGGCGTGTTGACCCTCACCTTGGGTGGCGGCAAGGCCCATCCCCTGTCCCGCGCGATGATCGCGGCGCTGCACGGCGCTATTTCGGCGGCGCAGCACGACACTCTGGTCCGGGTGATCGTCATCGACGGCCCCGGTTCGATCTTCTGCGCCGGGCACGATCTGAAAGAGATCGCCCGGCACCGCGCGGATGCCGATCAGGGCCGGGCCTATCTGACCGATCTGTTCGACTCCTGCGCCGCGCTGATGCTGGAGATCACCAACAGCAGCCGTCCGGTGATCGCACAGGTCGAAGGGATCGCCACGGCCTCGGGGCTGCAACTGGTCGCCGCCTGCGATCTGGCCATTGCCGCCGACAGCGCGCGCTTCTGCCTGCCGGGGATCACGCGCGGCGGGTTCTGCACCACGCCGGGCGTTGCCGTGGCACGCGCCGTGTCGCGCAAACACCTGATGGAGCTGCTGCTCTCGGGTGAAAACCGCGGCGCGGTCTGGGCGCTCAACGCCGGGTTGGTGAACGAAGTGGTCGCCCCGGATGCGCTGGCTGCCCGTGTGGCCGAGGTCGCGACGCAACTGGCCGCGCGCATCACGCCGGTGTCGCAGGCGGGAATTGCGGCGACCAAGGCGCATCTGGACCTGTCGCTTGCCGACGCCTATGCGCTCGCAACCCGCGAAATGATCGAGCATTTCATGGACGACAGGCTGCAGGCGCAGGATAAAACCTCTCGCTTTGCCGCAGGCTGAACGGCGCGAAAACCGGGCCCGGGTCACAAACTCCCGCGCACCCCTTTACGCATCCATGGCATAATCCTATATCTTCGGTCAGGAATTACAGGAACCGAGAGACGGATGGACGCGTCGCAGAACACCACCCCGGCCGAAGGCAGCCCGCTGATTGCCCCGTCGACCACCGACCACCCGCTTTATGAAGCGGTGGTTGACGCGTGCCGCACGGTCTTTGACCCGGAAATCCCGGTCAATATCTATGACCTCGGTCTGGTCTATACCGTCACCATCGACCCCGAGAGCAAGGTCAAGATCATCATGACCCTGACCGCTCCGGGCTGCCCGGTCGCCGGCGAGATGCCCGGCTGGGTGCAAGACGCGGTGGGCGCAGTGCCCGGCGTGCAGGACGTCGACATCGACATGACCTTTGATCCGCAATGGGGCATGGATATGATGTCGGATGAGGCCCGCCTCGAATTGGGATTCATGTAAGAATTATGTTCGGCATCCCCGGAAAATCCCCCGTCACCCTGACCCCAGCCGCCGAGCGCCACGTCGCCCGGCTGATGGCGTCGCAGGGCAAGATGGGCCTGCGTATCGGCGTCAAGAAAGGCGGCTGCGCGGGCATGGAATACACCATGGACTTCGCCGACGAGATCGCGGCGCATGAAGAGATCGTCGAGCAGGGATCGGCCCGCGTGCTGATCGCGCCGATGGCGCAGATGTTCCTGTTCGGCACCGAGATCGACTATGAGGTCGGGCTGCTGGAAGCGGGCTTCAAGTTCCGCAATCCCAACGTGTCCGAGGCTTGCGGCTGCGGCGAAAGCGTCAAGTTCGACGATGTCGAGACGCTGAAAGCCCGGCTGGACGCGGCGAGCAAAGCCGCCGAGTAACGCCCTTTGCGCGCGCCCGGGGGCCAGCCCCCGGACCCCCGGGATATTTGGGGAGCAAAGAGCGGCGAATTTAGTTCAAATTTTCATGGTATTGCCATGTTCCGGGTGCCACGCCTTGCGCTGCACAGCTGTGGCGGTCGCATAGTCGCGAAAGCCCATGGCCTCATAATACGCCAGCCCTTGCGCATTCTCGGTGCCGATCGAGGCATCGACGCCCGGCAACCCCTCGCGCAGAATGGTCGCGCGCGTCCCCTCGAAAAGCCCGCGCCCGATCCCGCGCCGTGCGGCGTCCGGCGCGATGTGGGTGCCGATGATCCCCCACCCCGGCGTCACGTCATACGGATTGCCCGCACTGGCCCGCTTGAGCGACTGAAAGCCCAGCACCGTGCCACCAGCGTCAACCGCCAGCAGGCACGACAGACGCTCGGGATCGTCGATGTAGTGGGACAGGACATGCCCGACGGTCGCCGGGCGGCTGCGCTGCCCACTGGCGACCAGCGCCTGCAGCACGCGCGCCATCCCCGCCGCATCGGCGGAGATGGCTTGTCTGAGGGTATACCCGGCGCTCATTCCTCGCCGGGAAGGATCCGCACGCCACCCTTGGCCGCCGACGAGGCCAACATCGCATAGGCCTTGAGCGCCGTCGACACTTCACGCTTGCGCGGAGCCGCCGGTTTCCACGGCAGCGGCCCCTTGGCCTCGCGCCGGGCGGCCAGAACCGCGTCATCCACCGCCAGATTGATCGAGCGGTTGGGGATGTCGATCTCGATCCGGTCACCGGTTTCCACCAGACCGATCAGCCCGCCCTCTTCCGCTTCGGGCGAGGCATGGCCGATGGACAGCCCCGAGGTGCCGCCCGAGAAACGCCCGTCGGTCAGCAGCGCGCAGGCTTTGCCCAGACCCTTCGACTTGAGGTAGCTGGTCGGATACAGCATTTCCTGCATCCCCGGCCCGCCGCGCGGCCCCTCGTAGCGGATCACCACCACGTCGCCTTCGACCACCTTGCCGGTCAGGATCGCCGAGACAGCATCGTCCTGCGATTCGTAAACCTTGGCGGTGCCGTTGAACTTCAGGATGGAATCATCCACGCCCGCAGTCTTCACGATGCAGCCATCCAGCGCGATGTTGCCAAACAGCACGGCCAGCCCGCCATCCTTGGAAAACGCATCCTCGACCGAGCGGATCACGCCCGATTTGCGGTCCGAGTCCAGTTCCTTGTAGCGGTTGTCGGTGCTGAACGCCTGCGTGGTGCGCACGCCACCGGGGGCGGCACGGTAGAACTCGTCCACCTTGGGGTCGTTTGCCGTCTTGATGTCCCAGGTCGCAATCGCCTCGGCCATGGTCGCCGAATGCACGGTCGCCACATCGCCATGCAGCAGCCCGCCGCGGTGCATCTCGCCCAGAATGCCCATGATGCCACCGGCGCGGTGGATGTCTTCCATGTGCACATTGGCGACCGACGGCGCGACCTTGCACAGCACCGGCACCTTGCGGCTGAGCCGGTCGATGTCATCCATGGTGAAGTTGACCTTGCCCTCATAGGCGATGGCCAAAAGGTGCAGCACGGTGTTGGTCGACCCGCCCATGGCGATGTCGAGGCTCATCGCGTTCTCGAACGCCTCGAAGGTGGCAACCTCACGCGGCAACAGCCCTGCCTCGTTGCCCTCGTAGTGACGCTTGGTGATGTCGACGATGCGACGACCGGCCTCAAGGAAGATCTCCTTGCGGTCGGCGTGCGTGGCCAGCATCGAGCCGTTGCCGGGCAGGCCCAGACCCATGGCCTCGGCCAGGCAGTTCATCGAGTTGGCGGTGAACATGCCCGAGCACGAACCGCAGGTCGGGCAGGCGTTCTTTTCGAACTCGTCAACCTCGGCGTCGGAATATTTGTCATCGGCCGCGGCGACCATGGCGTCGATCAGGTCAACCGACTTGACCAGATCTCCGATCTGCACCTTGCCGGCCTCCATCGGGCCGCCCGAGACGAAGATCGTCGGGATGTTGAGACGCATGGCGGCCATCATCATACCCGGCGTGATCTTGTCGCAGTTCGAGATACAGACCATCGCATCGGCGCAATGGGCGTTGACCATGTATTCGACGCTGTCGGCGATCAACTCACGCGAGGGCAGCGAATAGAGCATGCCGTCATGGCCCATGGCGATGCCGTCATCGACCGCGATGGTGTTGAATTCCTTCGCGACGCCACCGGCTGCCTCGATCTCGCGGGCGACCATCTGGCCCAGATCCTTGAGGTGCACGTGACCGGGCACGAATTGGGTGAAGCTGTTGACGACGGCGATGATCGGCTTGCCGAAATCGCTGTCGGTCATGCCCGTGGCGCGCCAGAGGCCGCGGGCCCCGGCCATGTTGCGCCCGTGGGTGGATCGCCGGGAACGGTAATGCGGCATGCTGTGGTCCTCATGGCTGTGTCCGGCGCTGAATAGCGCAGATCGGGCGGCTTGGACAAGGAAGGTTGCCACCTGATCGCTTAGAAATCGTGCGTCACCGGGGCGGGATCAAGGGTTAGGGGGGATGCGCGCTTGGCCCCGGGGGGTGCATCGGGTTAACTATGGGCCAGAACAGGGAGACACAGATGAGCCTTCGCAAACTCGCCGCCGGGAACTGGAAAATGAACGGGCGCATGCCCCAGCTGGCCGAAGCCATGGCACTGGCGGGCGCCCACCCGTCACCTTCGGTCGATGTCTTGCTCTGCCCGCCGGCCACCCTGCTGGCCCCGATGGCGCAGGCGATGCTGGGCAGCGCCGTGGCGGTCGGCGGGCAGGATTGCCACGCAGCGGTCAAGGGCGCGCATACCGGCGATATCTCGGCCGAGATGCTGGCGGACGCGGGGGCATCCTATGTGATCCTCGGGCATTCCGAGCGCCGGGCGGACCATGGAGAGACCTCGGACATGGTGGCCGCCAAGGTGCAGGCGGCCTGGGCTGCGGGACTGATCGCGGTGGTCTGTGTCGGGGAAACCGAAGCGCAGCGCGACGCAGGCGAGACCCTGGCGGTGATCGGCGCGCAGCTGGCCGGATCGCTGCCCGAGGGGGCGACGGCCGAGAACACCGTTGTCGCCTATGAACCCGTCTGGGCCATCGGCACCGGCCGCACCCCGACGCCCGAGCAGATCGCCGAAGTGCACGCCTTCCTGCGCGACAAGGCCCCCGATGCCGGTATCCGGCTGCTCTATGGCGGCTCGGTCAACCCCGGCAACGCCGCAACGATCTTCGCGCTGCCCAATGTCGAGGGCGCGCTGGTTGGCGGGGCCTCGCTGAAAGCGGCGGATTTCGGCCAGATCGTCAGCGCGCTGGAAGCGGCGTGAAAAGAAGGGGGGCTGTCGGCCCCCCTCTTCGGCTAACGCCGAATTCACCCCCCGAGGATATTTAGGGACAGATGATGGGCGCGGTTAACGATGTGTTAACGCCCCTCTTTGCTCTATAAATATCCCGGGGGGTGATCGGCGTCTCGGAAACGCGCCGGTGGCGCGTTTCAGCCGAGAACGCCGCGCCCGTGGCGCGGCTGTGGGGGGGGCTGGCCCCCGGGGCCGGTGCAGGGCGCGCGCTTGCCTTTCTGCGTGACGCCACGCGGCCCGCGTGGTAGCGCGAAAGCATGACCCGCTTGCCCTCAAAAGAAGACCTCGCCCGCTGGCTTTCCGAACAGGACGGCCGTCCCACGATGCGCGACATCGCGCATGCGCATGGCATCAAGGGGGGCGCGGCCAAGATCGACCTCAAGCGCCTGCTGGCCGAGCTGGAGTCCGAGGGCCTGTATGAGCGCCGCAAGCGCCGGTCACGGGACGCAGGCTTACCGCCGGTGGCGATCATCCGCGTGACCGGCCCCGATGCGCAGGGCGATCTGATGGCCGAGCCGGCCGAGTGGCAGAGCGAGGACACCCCGCCGCCCATTCTGGTCATCGCGCGCCCCGATCTGCCCGCCTTCGGGCGCGGCGACCGGGTTCTGGCCAAGCTGATCGCGACGAAGGACGGCGTGCACGCCCATCCGATCCGCAAGCTGCAATCGGGTCCGGCGGCGGTGCTGGGGATTTACCGCGCGGGGTCGGAGGGTGGGCGCATTCTGCCCATCGACAAGGGCGCCGACATGGAATGGCGCGTGTCCGTCGCGGACTCGCAGGGTGCCAAGGACGGCGAGCTGGTCGAGGCCGAGCAGACCGCCCCCGCCCGCATGGGCCTGCCCCGCGCACGCATCCTCAAGCGGCTGGGCGACCCCGGCGCGCCGCGCGCGGTCAGCCTGATCGCGATCCACCAGCACGGCATCCCCGACCATTTCCCGCCCGAGGTCATCGCCGAGGCCGAAGCCGCCCCTACCCTGCCCAAGGGCAAGCGCGAGGATCTGCTGGACCTGCCGCTGCTGACCATCGACCCCTGGGATGCCCGCGACCATGACGATGCGGTTTGCGCCGCGCCCGATCCGGACAGCAAGGGTGGCTACATCGTCTGGGTCGCCATCGCCGATGTCGCCGCCTATGTGCGCCCGAATTCCGAGCTGGACCGCGAGGCGCGCAAACGCGGCAATTCCAGCTACTTCCCCGACCGCGTGGTGCCGATGCTGCCCGACCGGCTGTCAGGCGATCTGTGCAGCCTGCATGAGGGGGTCGAGCGCCCCGTCCTTGCCGTGCGTCTCAGCGTTAACGCGCAGGGGGAAAAGACCGCGCATCGTTTCGTGCGTGGCCTGATGCGTTCGCGTGCCTCGCTGAGCTATGAGCAGGCGCAGGCGGCGTTCGAGGGTCAGCTGGATGACGCAACTGAACCGCTGGCCGAGGGGCTGAGCCATCTCTACGCCGCCTGGCACGCCACGCTCAAGGCCCGCGCCGCGCGCCAGCCGCTGGAGCTGGACCTGCCCGAGCGCAAGATCATTCTGGGCGAGGATGGCAAGGTGACGTCGGTCGCCTTCAAGGACCGGCTCGACGCCCACAAGGTGATCGAGGAATTCATGGTGATGGCCAATGTCGCCGCCGCCGAGGAGCTGATCGCCCGCCGCTCGCCCCTGCTGTTCCGCGTGCACGAAGAACCGTCGCAAGAGAAGCTGGAAGCGCTGCGCGAGGTGGCTGCCGGGGCCGGGCTGACGCTGGCCAAAGGGCAGGTCTTGCAGACCCGGCACCTGAACCAGTTGCTCGCCGCCGCCGAGGGCGGCGAGTTCGACGAGCTGATCAACATCGCCACCCTGCGCTCGATGACGCAGGCCTATTACGGCGCGGAAAACTTTGGCCATTTCGGGCTGGCCCTGCGCAACTACGCGCATTTCACATCACCGATCCGGCGCTATTCGGACCTGATCGTGCACCGCTCGCTGATCTCGGCCCATAAATGGGGCAATGACGGTTTCAGCGACTGGGACATTGAGCATCTGGCGGAAACCGCGACGCAAATCTCAGAGACCGAGCGCCGCTCGATGACCGCCGAGCGCGACACAACCGACCGCTATCTGGCCGCCTTCATGGCCGACCGGATCGGCGCGGTGTTCAAGGGCCGTATCGCCGGGGTAGCGCGGTTCGGGCTGTTCGTGAAGATGGACGAGACCGGCGCGGATGGTCTGGTGCCGATCCGCACGCTGGGTGATGAGTATTTCCGCCATGACGCCGACACGCAGACGCTGACCGGCGAGCGCTCGGGCAATGTGCTGGGGCTGGGGCAGCGGGTGGTGGTCAAGCTGTCCGAGGCCGAGGCGATGACCGGCGGGTTGCTCTTGGAGCTGATCGAGGTCGAGGGCACGCCGATGGCCCGGCCCCGCCGCCACAAGGGTAAAGGCTATGCCCCGCGCAAGGGCGCGGCGGCGAAGGCGGGCAAGATCAAGGCGCGGCGCAAGCGCGAGCGTCAGCGTTAGAAGCGGCTCGGGCTGAGGGCAGGCAGCGGGGCTCCCCCTGCCAGAGCACGGCTGACCAGCTCGGCGGTTTTGGGCGCCAGCGTCAGGCCGATGTGGCCGTGACCGAAGGCCAGCACCAGACCTTTGCGCGCCGTGCCGACCACCGGCAGGCTGTCGGGGATCGACGGGCGCAGGCCCATCCAGCGGCGAGAGGGTGGCGGCAGGTCGGGGAAGACGCTGCGCACGGCGTCTTCCAGACGGTCCCAGCGATGCGCGGATGGCGGTGCGTCGATGCCGCCGAGTTCCACGGTTCCGGCGGCACGCAACCGGCCCTGCATCGGGGTGAAATAGAAGCCCCGGCTGGCCGGGCAAAAGGGCCGGGTCAGCGGGGCTACGCCGTCAAATTCAAGGTGATAGCCGCGCTCGGCGGTCAGCGGGATACGGATGCCCAACGGGCGCAGCAGCGACGCCGACCACGCGCCAGCGGCAAGAACGACGGTGTCTGCCTCGACCCCTTCGCCGGTGGCCAGCCCGATCCGCCAGCCCGCCCCGACCGGCTCCAGGGCCGTCACGCGCGCCGTAAGACGCTCGGGGCCTGCCGCTTCGATCCGGGTGAGCATGGCGGCCGGGTCGGTCAGCCAGATCGTGCCGGGGAACAGCGCGGCCCCGGCAAAGCGGCCTTCGGGCAGCGCGGGTTCCAGCGCCTGCAGCGCCTCGGCCCCCAGCATATCCACTGCCACGCCCAGAGAGCGCCGCCGCGCCATCCCCGCCTGCGCGCCGGCCAGCGCCTCGGGCGTGTCATAAGCGTAAAGCGCGCCGCGATCCTGCAACAGATCCGCCCCGCCCACCGCTGCCGCCAAGGCGCGCCAATCGGCATCCGCGCCCGCCAGCAACCCGGCCAGCGCCTGCCGGTTGGCCTGCGCCCTGCCCGGCAGCGATTGCCGCGCGAACCGTAAAAGCCACGGCACCAGCCCCAGCGCCGACGGGCGGTGGATCGCCAGCGGGCTGTCGCGGTTGAACAAGAGCCGGGGCAGATCGCGCAGCACGTCGGGCGTGCCGACCGGGTCCACCGCATACGTCGCAATCGTGCCCGCGTTGCCGGTCGAGGCGCAATGCGGCTGCCCCTCGCGGGCGATGACGATGACGCCATGCCCCTCATCGGCCAGCCGATGCGCGATGGTCAGACCGATGATCCCCGCGCCGACAACCGCAATCTGCATCAATAACCCGTCGTGCGGTCGACAAGGTGCAGCAGCGGCTCGCCCGCCTGCAACCGGCGCAGGTTCTCGGCGACGACGCGGGCGGCGGTTTCGGGCCGGGTTTCGGCGGCGATATGGGGGGTCACGGTGACGCGCGGATGCGCCCAGTAAGGATGCTCGGGCGGCAGCGGTTCGACCCGGAACACATCGAGCACCGCCTGCCCCACCTGCCCCGTATCCAGCGCCGCCAGCAGCGCGTCATCGTCGATCAGCGGACCGCGCCCCGGGTTGATGATCGTGGCGCCCTGCGGCAGCCAGCCCAGCGTCTCGGCGTTCAGGATATTCTCGGTCTCGGCGGTCTTGGGCAGCAGTGTCACCACGATCTGCGCCCGGCTCAGCACATCGCGCAGACCCTCGGGCCCGTGGTGGCACGCGATCCCCGGCACGTCCTTGGCCGTCCGGCTCCAACCCAGCACCGGGAAGCCCAAAGCGGCCAGCGCCTGCCCGCAGGTCGCGCCCAGCGCACCCAGACCCAGCATCGCCACCGGGCGCTCCCCTGCCAGCGGCGGGGCCACCGGCTCCCACTCGCCCGATTGCTGGGCCAGCGCGCGGTCCATGCCGATATGCGCGCGCATCGCATAGGCGACAACGTATTCGACCATCGACTGCGTCAGGCCCGGATCAACCATCCGGCACAAAGGCTGGGTCAGGGTCTGGTTGGTGACGATCCTCTCAACCCCGGCCCACAGGCTGAGCACCGCCTTGCAGTTGACGTAGGGGGTGAAGTCGTCCGGCGTCTCGCCGCCCGGCGCGTAGATCATCGCGTCAACCTCGGCCGGATCGGCCTCGCGCAGCAAATCGGCCTGCACGCCAGCCTCGGCCAGTGCTGCCCGCAAGGGGGCCTCCCACTGCGGCCAACGCCAGTCTCCGGCGGAAAACAGAACCTTCATGCACGCTCCCTTGGACGGTGGATACAGGCCGATTGCACCAGACCGAAGCCGATCAGGATCATCAGCATGGCCGAGCCGCCATAGCTGACCAGCGGCAAAGGCACGCCGACGACCGGGGCCAAGCCCATCACCATCGCCATGTTCACCGCGAAATAGAGGAAAAAGTTACCCGCGATGCCCAGAATCAACAGCGAGGCATAGCGGTTCTTGGACCGCATCGCGGCGATGACGCAGGTCACCAGAATGCCGATATAGAGCGTCAACAGGAACACGCCGCCGATAAAGCCGAACTCTTCGGCCAGCGTGTTGAAGATGAAGTCGGTGTGCTTCTCGGGCAGGAAGTTCAGCCGCGACTGCGTGCCCTGCATGAAGCCCCGACCTGACCAGCCGCCCGAGCCCAGCGCAATCATTGCCTGATTGATGTGATACGATGACCCCAAAGGGTCCAGCGACGGGTCCAGAAACGCGTCGATGCGGCGGAACTGATAGTCGCGCAACAGCTGCCAATCGGTCCCGCGCGAGGAGAACACCGCCGTGACCAGCCCGACGCCCGCGCCGATCACGCCGCCGAAATACCACAGGCTGACCCCGGCAAAGAACATTACCATACCGCCGCCACCCAGAATCAGCAGGGCGGTGCCAAGGTCGGGCTGCTTGAGCACCAGAAACGCGGGCACAAGGATCATCAGCGCCGCCAGCGCCACATAGACCGGGTGCGAAACCTTGCGGATATCGAGCCAGTCGTAATAGGCCGCCATCGCCATGATCACGGTGATCTTGGTCATCTCGGACGGCTGAATGCGGATCGGTCCCAGTTCCAGCCAGCGCTGCGCGCCCATGCCGATCGAGCCGAAGAACTCGACCCCCAGAAGCAGGATCACCGACACCGCGTAGCCGAGCGCCGACATCGAGCGCCAGAACCACAAGGGGACGAAGCCGACGACGAACATCACCGTCAACGCCAGCGCGAAGCGTTGCATCTGCGGCTCGGCCCAACGCTCGAAATTACCGCCCGAGACCGAATAAAGCTGCAAGAAGCCGACCGAGGCCACGGCGCTGAGCAGCAGCACCAGTGCCCAGTTGACGTAAAGCACCTTGCTCAGGCCGGTGGGCGAGCGTTTGACGTGGTACTCAAGATAGCTCATGCGCGGCCCCGCAGGCTTGAGGCAGCGACGGCCGGGCCGATCTGGTCGCTGATCGTGCGGATCATCGACTCGATACGGTTTCTTTGCGGGGCGGGATAGGCCTCGACCGGGGGCAGCCCGCCGTTTTGCGCGGCCAGAATGATGTCGCGCGCGATCGGAGCGGCGGCAGACGAGCCACCGCCCCCGTGCTCGACCACGATCGACACGGCATAGCGCGGCGCGCTTTCGGGCGCGTAGCACACGAAAAGCGCGTGATCGCGCCGGTTCCACGGCAGCTGATCCTGCCGCCGGATGCCCGACGCCCGCTCGGCAGCGGTGATCGAGAACACCTGACTGGAGCCGGTCTTGCCCGACATGCGCATGGCCTCGTCAACGATGCGCGAGGCATAGGCGGTGCCGCGCTGCGAGTTGGACACCTCGAACATGCCGCGCTGAACCATCGCCAGATGCACAGGGTTCAGACCCAAAGGCGGGTGTTCAGGCTGCGGCTGTTCGATATCGTTGATGCTGTGGACCAGCCGGGGCAGGATCGCCCGGTTGGTCGCAATCCGTGCGGTCATCACCGCCAGCTGCAAGGGCGTCGACAGTACGAACCCCTGCCCGATCGACGCGTTGATCGTGTCGCCCACCACCCATTCCGCCCCGCGCCGGTCGCGCTTCCACTCACGCGAGGGGTTCAGACCGCTCGAGATGCCCGACAGCGGCAGGTCATAGCGCAGACCCAGTCCCATGCGTTCGGCCATGGCGTTGATCCGGTCGATCCCGGTGCGCTGCGCCATCTCGTAGAAATACACATCACAGCTTTCAGCCAGCGCCGAGGTCACATTGACCCGCCCGTGGCCCCCCCGGTTCCAGCAGTGAAAGCGCCGCCCGCTGATTTCGATATGACCGGGGCAGAAGACACGCTCGTCCTGCGTGGCGAAACCACCCTCGAACGCGGCCATCGCGGTCACGATCTTGAAGGTCGATCCGGGCGGATACGCGCCTTGCACGGCCTTGTTCGACATCGGGCGGTATTCGTTATCGCGAAGGCCGGCGTAATCGGCGACAGAGATGCCGCGCACAAAGAGATTGGGATCGAACGACGGGGCCGAGGCCATTGCCAGCACATTGCCGGTCTGCACCTCCATCACCACCGCCGCGGCGCTCTGATCGCCCAGACGGGCCAGCGCGAAGGCCTGAAGCGAGCGGTCCAGCGTCAGCTGCAGATTGGCCCCCGCGTCACCCTCCTGGCGGTCCAGCTCGCGCATTTCGCGGCCCACGGCGTTGACCTCGATGCGGCGATGCCCGGCAGAGCCGCGCAGATCGTCCTCCATCTCGCGCTCGATGCCGATCTTGCCGATCTGGAAACGCGGGATCATCAGCAGCGGATCGGGGCTTTCCAGCGCCTCGAGGTCACGCTCGGAAACCGGGCCGACATAGCCGACCGAATGCGCGAACTCGGCACCGAAGGGATAAAAGCGGGTCCAGCCGACCTCGGGGGTGATGCCGGGCATGGCAGGGGCGTTGGCGGCGACGCGCGCGACCTCCTCCCAGTTCAGCTGATCGACGATGGTCACCGGCACAAAGGGACGGTGGCGCATGATCTCGCGCTCGGCGCGCTCGATCTCTTCTTCGGTCAGCGGGATCAACTCGGCCAGCCGCTCGAGCGCGGCGCGCGGCGCGCCTGCATCCTCGCGCACCAGCACGATGCGGTAATTCTGCACATTCGACGCCAGAACCAGCCCGCTGCGGTCCAGAATGGTGCCGCGCGCGGGCGGCAACAGGCGGATGTTGATGCGGTTCTCATCGGCCAGCAGGCGGAACTCTTCAGCCTGCCCCAGCTGAAGCGAGCGCATGCGCAGCACCAGCGCCCCGGCAAACACCAGTTGGGCACCGCCCAGCAGCGCGGCGCGGCGCGAGATCCTGCGCGCGCTTTCCTCGTTATCCTTGGGGGGTCGTTTCATAGCTTGCGGCCCAGTTCATCCACTTCGCCCGTTGCCGGTTTGCGCACGCGCAGCACGCCTTGCAGGAACCAGACAACCAGGGGGTATACGGCAATAGTGACCACAAGTCGCCCCACGCTCAAGTCCAGCGGGTCGCGTGCGGCCATCACGATCACGAGCACAAGCCTGTAAGCCACCGACATGGCCAGCATCACCCCGGCCACCATTGCCCATTCCAGTAGCAGGTTCATCTCGCGCACCACGGACTGACGGCGGCGCAGGAACTCGGTCCCGGCCAGCACGGCCAGCGCCCACAGGCCCGGCGGCCGCATGAGGAACAGATCCTCGACCAGAAACACCAGAGCAATGGCCAGCGCAGGCAGATGCGACGGGCGGCGCAGCACCCACGCAACGGTCAGCGCCAGCAGGAAGTCGGGCGCGGGCCAGCCGCCTTCGGGATTGGACAGCGGCAGGATGCGCGCCAGAATCGTCACCGCAGCGATCAGCACCCACAGGCCCAGATAGACCAAAGTCCGCAGGCGCCAGAACTCGCTACTCATTGGGCGGCCCGCCCGTGGCGGCACCACCCGGCAGTGGCAGCGCGGGCACGGCATCGACCGTCCCGGCGGCGTCAGGCTCGGGCCCTTCCTCCAGCGGTGCGTCTTGCATCGGGATGAAGGGCACCCCGGTCGTCGGGTCCAGCGGCGTGCCCTCGGCATCCACCGGGCGCAGCAGCGCGCCGGATTGCTCGATCCGTTCAGCAGGGCGCGAGCGCAGCACGCGCAGGAAGTCGAGCCGCCCGTAATCCGCCGCCAGCCGCACGCGGAGGCGTCCGTCGGCCCCCTCGGCCACCTCGCCGACCAACAGTCCCGGCGGGAACACCCCGCCATCCGAGGCACTGACCACCCGGTCGCCGGGCCGCAGGGCCTCGGGGCTTTCGACAAAATCGAGCACCGGCTGCTGGGTGTTGTCGCCACTGATCAGCGCGCGCTGGCCGGTGGGCTGCACGATCACCGGCACCCGGCTGTTGGAATCCGTCAGCAGGATCACCCGTGACGAGCGGTCCCCGACCCCGGCAATCCGCCCGGCCAGCCCCAGCCCGTCCATCACCGCCCAACCATCGACGATGCCGTCGCGCGATCCGACATTGAGCAGCACCGATTGCCGGTACGGGCTGCCCGCATCGGCCATCACCACACCCGTCACATGCGTCAGCTGCGGGTCCAGCCGCACGCGGGCCATGTCCAAGAGCTGCGCATTGCGCTGTTCCAGTTGCAGTGCCGCCTCACGCCAGGCGCGCATCTGCTGCAGCTCGCGCCGCAGCTCCTGATTTTGCTCATAGATGCGCGCGTAGCTGCGGAAATCCTCGACCATCCGCGACACGCGGGTGACCGGCGCCATGGCCCATTCCATATTGGGCACCACAGCGTCGACCACAGCGGTGCGGAACCGCTCGATCCGGGGGCTGTCGATGCGCCAGAGCAGGAACAGCGCCAGCAGGACCAGCGCCAACACCCCGACCACGAGGCGCCGCACGGGGCGGACATAATCGGCCTCGTTCGAACGGTCAGTTGCCACGGTGGTCCCTCACGCCCGAGCGGTGCTCAGCTTTCGTAATCAATGGCGTGGCGCAGTTGCTTTTCGTATTCCAGCGCCTTGCCGGTGCCCAGCGCCACACAGTTCAGCGACTGGTCGGCCACGGTGATGATCAGCCCGGTCTGCTCGCGCAGCGCCAGATCCAGATCGCCCAAGAGCGCCCCGCCTCCGGTCAGCATGACGCCCCGGTCCACGATATCCGCCGCCAGATCCGGCGGCGTGGTTTCCAGCGCGATCATCACGGCCTCGCAGATGGTCTGCACGGTTTCCGACAGCGCCTCGGCGATCTGGCCCTGAGTGATCTCGATTTCCTTGGGCACGCCGTTGAGCAGGTCACGACCGCGGATCTGCATGACCTTGCCGCGCCCGTCGTCCGGCATCCGCGCCGTGCCGATGGTGCATTTGATCCGCTCGGCGGTGGATTCGCCAATCAAAAGGTTCTGATGACGGCGCAGATAGCTGATGATCGCCTCATCCATGCGGTCACCACCGACACGCACCGAGCGCGCATAGACGATGTCGCCCAAGGACAGCACGGCCACCTCGGTCGTCCCGCCACCGATATCCACCACCATCGAGCCGGTGGGATCGGTGATCGGCATCCCTGCGCCAATCGCGGCAGCGATCGGCTCGGAAATCAGCCCGGCGCGGCGGGCGCCTGCGGACAGAACCGACTGCCGGATCGCGCGTTTCTCAACCGGCGTGGCGCCGTAGGGAACACAGACGATGACCTTGGGCTTGGAGAAGGTCGAGCGCTTGGTCACCTTGCGGATGAAGTGCTTGATCATCTCTTCGGCAACGTCGAAGTCGGCGATGACCCCGTCGCGCATCGGGCGGATTGCCTCGATCGAGCCGGGGGTGCGACCCAACATCAGCTTGGCGTCTTCGCCCACGGCCAGAACTTGCTTGCGCCCGTCCTTGACGTGGTAGGCTACGACCGACGGCTCATTCAAAATGATCCCGCGGCCCTTGACGTAGACCAGCGTATTCGCCGTGCCGAGGTCGATCGCCATATCCGACGAAAAGAGGCCAGAAAGTCCGAACATGTGGCGGTCATCCCATAATCATGGAAGGCCCCCGCACAAGGGCGGGGGCGATTGCGTGGCCCTTATAGGCTCGCTTGACCCTTGGCGTAAAGGCCCCCGGTCCGCAGCATCGGCGCATATCTGCCGCGATCCATCTCACGAATGGGTGCGGGATTAGGGGCCCCCGCGACGCCTTATGGATCGGCTTGTCCGAGGGGTCGGTCAAGACAATTCTGGGGACAACACGCAAAGGTGGGAGGCCTGAGCGGCCCCCCGCCGGTGGCTCAGTGCGCCGCCGAGGTTTGCAGCGCCGAATTGTTCGCCCGGCCCTGCCCCGCATGCATCCGGTTGAGCGCATTCACATAGGCCTTGGCCGAGGCGACAACCGTGTCGGTATCCGCCGATTGCCCGGTGAACACCATGCCCGCCCGGCTGACCCGGACCGAGACCGTGGCCTGCGCATCGGTCCCTTCGGTCACCGCCTGCACCTGATACAGGTCCAGCTTGGCATCATGCGGGTAGAGCATCTTCACCGCGTTGAACACCGCATCGACCGGGCCGTCGCCGGTGGCATCGACGTAATGCTCCTCGCCGCCGACGCTCATGGTCAGCTCGGCCTCTTGCGGACCCTCGGTGCCGCAGACCACGCGCAGTTTCCTGATCTGCAGATGGTCGTCGCCGCCCGAGGCCGCCGTATCGGCCACCAACGCCACCAGATCGTCGTCATAGACCTCTTTCTTGCGGTCGGCCAAAGCCTTGAAGCGCACGAAGACGTCTTTCAGCTGGTTGTCACCCAGATCATAGCCCAGCTCAGCCATCTTGGCGCGCAGCGCGGCGCGGCCCGAATGCTTGCCCATGGCGATGTTCTTCGCGGTCAGGCCGATATCCTCAGGGCGCATGATCTCGAAGGTCTGGACGTTCTTCAGCACGCCATCCTGATGGATGCCGGATTCGTGCAGGAAGGCGTTCTTGCCGACGACAGCCTTGTTGTACTGCACGGCAAAGCCCGAGACCTGACTGACCCGGCGGCTCAGATGCATGATCTTGGTCGAGTCGATGCGCGTCTGATACGGCATGATGTCGTTGCGCACGCGCATCGCCATCACCACCTCTTCCAGCGCGGTGTTGCCCGCGCGCTCGCCCAGACCGTTGATCGTGCACTCGATCTGCCGCGCGCCCGCCTCGACCGCCGCCAGCGAGTTCGCCGTCGCCATGCCCAGATCGTTGTGGCAATGCGTGGCGAAGATGATGTTGTCGGCCCCCGGCACGCGCTCCAGCAACATGCGGATCAGGTCCGCGGATTCACGCGGCGCGGTGTAGCCGACGGTATCGGGGATGTTGATCGTGGTGGCCCCCGCCTTGATCGCGGTTTCCACGACGCGGCACAGATAGTCATGCTCGGTCCGCGTGGCGTCCATCGGCGACCATTGCACATCAGCGCACAGGTTGCGGGCATGGGCGACGGTCGCGGCGATCTTCTCGATCATCTCTTCCTGATTGAGCGCGGTGATGTCGCGGTGCAGCGGCGAGGTGCCGATGAAGGTGTGAATGCGCGGCTTGGCGGCGTGTTTCACCGCCTCCCAGGCACGGTCGATGTCGGCGAAATTGGCGCGGGCCAGACCGCAGATGGTCGAGTTGCGGCTCTGGCGCGCGATCTCGCTGACGGCGGCGAAATCGCCCTCCGAGGCGATAGGGAAACCGGCCTCGATCACATCGACGCCCATTTCGTCCAGCAAGCCGGCGATTTCCAGCTTCTCGTCGTGGCTCATCGTGGCGCCAGGCGATTGTTCGCCATCACGCAGGGTGGTGTCAAAAATCAGAACGCGGTCTTGTTTCGAGCGGGTTTGGTCGGTCGTATCGGTCATGATGAAATTCCGTGCTGTCTGCGAGTGTCCTTAACGGCGGGTCCGGGCGCTGGCTACCTCTGAGCGGTCGCGCCCGAAGGCACGCTCAGAGGTCGCTAAGGAGCAGAAGACCGCACAGGCGCGCGCAGGCCACGGGCAAACCCGGCAGCGAGGCAATGATGAAGGGGCGCGTGCGTTCCATGGGGCGGACTATACGGCCGGGATCGGAAAAGAAAAGAGCGAAGTGACGGGGACCGGGCGCGCAGGGGCATCGAGCCCCCGCGCGCCCGGGTGGGGGCCAGCCCCCACACCCCGCGCTGGGAGGATTTTCCATCCTCCCAGACCCTCCTGGAGGATATTTTCAGAGCAAAGAGGGGCGCGGGGCCGGAAATCTTCATGTCCTGTTAACCCTTATCCCCCAGATTGAGAGTCGAATGAGACGAGGCTGCGATGGACGGGACACCACTTTCTTCTCCCACACCCTTCACCCCACCCACCACGGAAGAAGACCGGCTGTCGTGGCTTCGTCTCATTCGCTCGCGCCGCGTTGGCCCCAGCACGTTTCAGCGCCTGATGGGCGAACATGGCAGCGCGCAGGCTGCACTGGCAGCGCTTCCGAGCATCGCGCGCGCCGCCGGGATTGACGACTATACCGCGCAGCCGCTGGACGCTGCTCAGGCCGAGATCGATCAGGGCCTGCGCAAAGGCGCGCGGCTCTTGTTCCTTGGTGCCCCCGATTACCCCCTACCGCTGGCCGCGCTGACCGACCCGCCGCCGGTGCTTTGGGCACGCGGGCGCGGTGCCGTGCTGGGCCGCCCCGCCGTCGCCATCGTCGGCGCCCGCAATGCCTCAAGCCTGGGCGGGCGTATGGCGCGCAAACTGGCTGAGGGGCTGGGCTATCATGGCTTCGTTGTGGTCTCCGGCCTTGCCCGCGGCATCGACACCACCGCCCATGGCGGCGCGCTCAAGACCGGCACCATCGCGGTGATGGCGGGCGGCGTGGACGTCATCTACCCAGCCGAGAACGAGATGCTCGCCGCCTCGATCGCCGATCAGGGCCTCTTGCTGTCCGAACAACCCTTTGGCCTGCGCCCGCAAGCGCGCCACTTCCCGCGTCGCAACCGGCTGATCGCCGGGCTGTCGCGCGCGGTCATCGTCGTTGAGGCGGCTGAGGGCTCGGGCAGCCTGATCACCGCCCGTGATGCGCTGGATCAGGGGCGAGAACTGCTGGCGGTGCCCGGTCACCCGATGGATGCCCGCGCCGCCGGCTGCAACCTCTTGATCCGCGAGGGGGCGACGCTGGTACGCGACACGGCCGATGTCCTCGCCGCGCTAGAGGGCAGCCTTGAGCGCGATCCACCAACCCCCGCCCCGCAATCCAAAACCGGCCCGACCGCCCAAAACTGGCCGGACACGCTCACCCTGCACCGCCTGATCCTCGACCGGCTCGGCCCCTCGCCGGTGGCCGAAGACCAGCTCCTGCGCGACCTCGCCCTGCCTGCACAGGTGGTTGCGCCTGCCCTGCTGTTCCTCGAACTCGACGGTCGCGTGCAGCGCCAGCCCGGTGGCATGCTCGCCCGACGCTGAGCGTTTCTTTGCTCGTCAAATATCCTCCGGGAGGGTCCGGGAGGGTGGAAAACCCTCCCGGGCGGGTGCGGGTGGGAACCCGCCGGGCCGAGGGGGCTCGATGCCCCCGAGGCCCGGGTTCCGCGCAGCAAAATCACCCGCTCAATTGACATCCCCCCCCGTTCAACCCCATCTATGCGGCGCACCCTGCGCGGCACCCCCTGGTCGCCGCGCCAAAAGGGCAAGTGTAATCAGAGGTTTGCATGACAGTTGTCGTTGTCGAGTCCCCCGCCAAGGCCAAAACGATCAACAAGTACCTGGGCCCCGGCTTCACGGTTCTCGCCTCGTTCGGCCATGTTCGTGACCTGCCGCCCAAGGATGGCTCGGTCGATACCGAACACGAATTCGACATGAAATGGGAGATCGCGACCGACTCCAAGAAGCACATCAAGGCGATCACCGATGCGCTCAAGGACGACGACACGCTGATTCTGGCGACTGACCCTGACCGCGAAGGGGAAGCGATTTCGTGGCACCTGGAACAGGCGCTGGAGAAGAAGCTCAAGGGCAAGAACGTCTCGCGCGTCACCTTCAACGCGATCACCAAACCGGCGATTTTGGAGGCGATGAAGCACCCGCGTCAGGTCGATGCGCCGCTGGTACAGGCCTATCTCGCCCGCCGCGCGCTGGACTACCTTGTCGGTTTCAACCTCAGCCCGGTCCTGTGGCGTAAACTGCCCGGCGCGAAATCGGCGGGCCGGGTGCAGTCAGTCTGCCTGCGCCTGATCGTCGAGCGCGAGATGGAAATCGAGGCGTTCCGCGCCCGTGAATACTGGTCGGTCACCGCCCAGTTGACCAACGCCCGCGGTGCTGAGTTCACCGCCCGGCTGACCAATCTGGCCGGCAAGCGTCTGGACAAGTTCGATCTGGCCGACTCGGTCGCCGCCGAGCTGGCCGTGCAGGCTGTGACCTCGCGCGCGCTCACCGTCACCTCAGTCGAGGCCAAACCGGCCAGCCGCAACCCGACCGCGCCTTTCATGACCTCGACCCTGCAACAAGAGGCCAGCCGCAAGTTCGGCATGGGTGCCAAGCAGACCATGTCGGCGGCCCAGCGTCTCTATGAGGCCGGGCACATCACCTATATGCGGACCGACGGCATCGACATGGACCCCAGCGCCGTGCAGGACGCCCGGGCCGAGATCGAAAAGCGCTATGGCAAGGAGTATGTTCCGGCCAGCCCGCGGCTGTACAAGAACAAGGCTAAGAACGCGCAGGAAGCGCACGAATGTATCCGCCCGACGGATATGAGCGCGGACCCGGAGTCGGTCCGCCTGACGGAATCCGATCAGCGCCGTCTCTATGATCTGATCTGGAAGCGCACCATCGCCTGCCAGATGGAAGCCGCCCGCATGGAGCGCACCACGGCTGAAATCGGCTCGAAAGACGGTCAGGTCGGCCTGCGCGCTACCGGTCAGGTCATGCTGTTCGACGGGTTCCTGCGCGTCTATGAAGAAGGCCGCGACGAGGATGGCGACGACGAAGGCCGCCTTCCCCAGCTCGCACAGGGCGAAAGCGTCGAGAAACGCGCCATCGACCCCGAGCAGCATTTCACCCAACCCCCCGCCCGCTATACCGAGGCCACCTTGGTCAAGCGGATGGAAGAGCTGGGCATTGGCCGTCCGTCCACCTATGCCTCGATCGTCACGACGATTCAGGATCGCGGCTATGTGCGCAAGGACAAGAACCGCCTGCTGCCTGAGGATAAAGGCCGGTTGGTGACGATCTTCCTGACCAGCTATTTCCGCAAATATCTGGAATATGATTTCACCGCCGATCTGGAAGAGCAGCTCGACGACATCTCGGCGGGCAGCCGGAATTACAAGGATGTGCTCGCCCGGTTCTGGCGTGACTTCTCGGCCGCCTTGGCCGAAACCGCCGATCTGCGCATCACCGAGGTGCTGGAAAAGATCGACGACGTGCTGTCGCCGCATCTCTACCCGCCGCGTGAGGATGGCAGCGATCCGCGCCTGTGCCCGACCTGCGGCAAGGGCCGTCTCAACCTGAAGACCGCGCGCTCGGGCGGGGCCTTCATCGGCTGCAACAACTATCCCGAGTGCCGCTACACCCGGCCGCTGTCGGGCGATGAGGGCGACGCGGAACTGGCAGGCGACGGCAAGGTGCTGGGCTTTGACGGCGAGGATGCAATCCGGCTGAAAACCGGGCGCTTTGGTCCTTACGTTCAGCGCGGCGAGGCGACCGAAGAGGTGCCCAAACCCCCGCGTTCAAGCCTGCCCAAGGGCTGGGACGTCGAGGCGATGGATCTGGACAAGGCGCTGCAATTGCTCAGCCTGCCGCGTCTGATCGGCGCGCATCCTGAGGATGGCGAGCCGATTGAATCCGCGATTGGCCGCTTTGGCCCCTACGTCAAGCACAACAAGACCTACGCCAACCTGCCCGAAGTGGACGAGGTCTTCACCATCGGCATGAACCGCGCGATGGAAGTGCTGGCGGCCAAACTGGCGCGCGGCCCCGGTCGCGGCGCGGCGGCGGAACCGCTCAAGGTTCTGGGCGATCACCCCGATGGCGGGCCGGTGCAGGTGATGCCCGGTCGCTATGGGCCATATGTCAAATGGGAAAAGGTCAATGCGACCCTGCCCAAAGAGATCGACCCGGCGGCAGTGACGATGGAACAGGCGCTGGAACTGATCGCGGCCAAAGCGGCGAGCAGCCCCAAGGGCAAGAAAGCGGCAGCCAAGAAGCCCGCCGCCAAGAAAGCCGCCGCAAAACCGGCAGCCAAAACGACGGCGGCTAAAACGACCGCCGCCAAGAAACCGGCGGCGAAAAAGGCCCCGGCCAAAACGGCGGCCAAAAAGGCGGCAAAGCCGACTGACGCCGACGAATGATCCCTTCGGGCGCGGGCCTCAGAACCCGCGCTCGATGAACCCCAGACGCGAGAAGAACCGCATCCAGGGCGACAGCTCCTGCCCCGGCGGCACGCGCTCGCCCTGATCGATATAGCTCTGGATCAGCCGGTCCACCCGCGCCGCCAGAGCTGCATCAAGGATCGCCACGCCGTTTTCCAGATCATGCCAGAAACTGCGCTGGTTCAGGTTGATCGAGCCGATCAGCACCAGCCGGTCGTCGATGACGATCAGCTTTGAGTGCAGCAAAAGCGGCATCGGGTCATAGTCAAAGAACCGCACCCAATCGCCGTGCCGGTTGGCAAAGCGCCGGTTCAGGCCCGTCACCATGAAATCCGTCGCCTCGCGCACCCGCACCGTCGCCACCACATCGACGCTCACGCCCCGCGCATGCGCGCGCTCCATCGCGGCGCTGATCGCCGGTGTCAGGTTCAGATAGGGCGAGGCAATGCGGATCCGGTGCTGCGCTGCGTCAATCAGCCCGGCGTAATAACGGTCCAGAGCAGCGCCATCGGCATAGGGCACCGAAATCAGATGCCGCATCGCGTGGTCCGGCAGCGCGCGCACCGTTTCAGCCCGAACCGGCGCGGGCCACATCGCCTGTGTGTCACGGTCGCGGTTCCACAGCGCGCCCATCTGCTGCACGATTGCGCGCACCTGAGCGTCGCCATACAGGGCCAGCTCGAAATCCTCATAGGCGGTGAACCCGCCGGTCAGGCGCATCTGCTCGGGATTGTACTGATGCAGGAAGGGGAAATCGTCCAGATCGCGCGGCTCGGGGAAGAAATACCCCTCGTGGATATTGCGCCCGCCAACGATGGCGACCGAGCGCCCCGGTTGACGCGCGATGGTAGCAAACAGCTTTACATGCGTCACCCGATGCAGCCGCGCAAACTGGCCTTCGACGCCCCGCGCGGCCTCGGCGGGCATGCGGTAGGGCTGCACCTGCACCGTCGGGTACTGCGAGGCCAGCCCCTCAAACAACCGCCGGTCGGTTTCGGTCAGCATCACGTCGGACACCAGAATGCGCACCACCGTGCCGCGCGCAGCGTGCCAGGCCAGCATCCGCGCGGTCAGATAGCCCGCGAAATCCGCGTTCATGTTCAGGTAGTTGACGTAAATCAGGTCCAGTTCCGGGGCATTCGAGTAATCCAGCGCCACCGCCGGATCGCCCTCAATCAACGCTTCGCGCGGCAGGCGGCTGCCGGTCAGCGCCTCAACCCGCGCGTTCAGCGCCTCGGCCCCGTCCGCCAGCATCGTCACCGGCCCGGCAGGCATCGGGCAGGTCGCCGCCAGGTCACCGGTGTCCATAAAGGCCCGCTCCAGCGCATCCGCCCCGCCGCCGGTGCAGCTGCGCACCGGTGCGTCCAGCGCGGCGATGGCCGGCAGCGCAGTATCCTCGCGCTCAAGACGCAGCGTCCAGCCGGGTCGCCCGCCCGGCGTCACCGTCAGGTCGCAGGCCTGCGTCGCCGGGTCCAGTTCCAACCCGCTGCGCAACCGCTCACCGGGTGGCACGCGCAGCGTGATGGGGACGCCTGCGGTAACCCAGACCGACCCGCCAACCCCCTCATCACGACGCTGAATCCGCGCGCGGGCATCGCAGACGGCCACGACCCGGTACGCCATATGACCATGCGCCATGAAGCGCAGCGAGACCTCGCGCGCGCCCGCAGCACTGAAATAGCCGCGATGCTGGCCGTCGGACGGGCCTGCCTCGAACAAGGGAAGATCGGTGATGGCGTGGCGTCCCTGCACCGGCGCGGCGACCAGAGGTACCTGCTCGGGTGCAGGGACGCCACGCTGCGCCGCCGCACAGGCAGACAGCGCGATCAGCAGGGACAAAAACAGGCGATTCAGCCGGAAAACCATGGCTGCACAATAGTCTCCCCCAGCACATCCGCAAGACACGCCCATGACACTTGACCCAGACGTGCACAGCCGCGCAGCGCCGCCGGTGCAATTGACTTCGCCGCAGTGCCGCGTCACAAACGCGGGGCGATCAGCACGGGGGATAGCATGCAAAAGATTTTTGGCTCGGCAGCAGAGGCGCTGGACGGGATCCTGTTCGATGGAATGACCATCGCAGCCGGGGGTTTTGGCCTGTGCGGCATCCCCGAACTGCTGATCGCGGCGATCCGCGATTCGGGCGTGAAGGATCTGACGGTCGCGTCGAACAACGCCGGTGTCGACGGCTTTGGTCTGGGTCAGTTGCTGACCACACGGCAGGTCAAGAAGATGATCTCGTCCTATGTCGGCGAGAACGCGGAATTCATGCGCCAGTACCTCTCGGGCGAGCTGGAGCTGGAATTCAACCCGCAGGGCACGCTGGCCGAACGCATGCGCGCCGGTGGTGCCGGCATCCCGGGCTTCTACACCAAGACGGGTGTCGGCACGGTGATCGCCGAGGGCAAAGAGCTGAAGGATTTCAACGGCGAGACCTATGTGCTCGAAACCGGGCTGGTGATGGATCTGTCCATCGTCAAAGCCTGGAAAGCCGACACGACCGGCAACGCCGTGTTCCGCAAGACGGCGCGCAACTTCAACCCGCCTGCGGCGACCTGTGGCAAGATCTGCGTGCTAGAGGTTGAAGAGATTGTGCCCGCCGGGACGCTGGACCCTGACCATATCCACCTGCCCGGCATCTATGTGCACCGCCTGATTCAGGGCGAGCACGAGAAACGCATCGAACAACGCACCACCCGCGCGGCTTGAGGAGAGACGATCATGGCTTGGGACCGCAATCAAATGGCCGCCCGCGCGGCGCTGGAACTCAAAGACGGCATGTACGTCAACCTCGGCATCGGCATCCCGACTCTGGTTGCCAACTACATCCCCGAGGGGATGACAGTGACGCTGCAATCGGAAAACGGAATGCTGGGCATCGGCCCTTTCCCGACCGAGGATGAGGTCGATCCCGACCTGATCAACGCAGGCAAACAGACGGTGACGGCCCTGCCGCACACCGCCTATTTCGACAGCGCGACCTCCTTTGCGATGATCCGCGGCGGCAAGATCGCCATGGCGATCCTGGGCGCGATGGAAGTGGCCGAGAACGGCGATCTGGCGAACTGGATGATCCCGGGCAAGCTGGTCAAGGGCATGGGCGGCGCCATGGACCTCGTCGCCGGGGTGAAACGGGTGATCGTGGTGATGGATCACACCTCCAAGCATGGTGATTCCAAGGTGCTCAAGGACTGCACCCTGCCGCTGACCGGCAAGGCGGTGGTCGACCGGATCATCACCAACCTCGGCGTGCTCGATGTTGTGCCGGGTGGGCTGAAGATCGTCGAATGCGCCGACGGTGTTTCCGAGGCCGAGCTGCGCGCTGCGACCGAGGCGACGATTGTCGACTGATTACACCGTCACCCGTGAAGTGGCCGGGACCAAGGGCCGCTACGTCATCCGCAAAGAGGGTGACGAGGCTGAACTGACCTACTCGATCACCACACCGCACCTGATCATCGCAGATCATACCGGCGTCCCCGACAGCTTTCGCGGCACCGGCGCGGGTCTGGCGCTGGTGCAGCGTCTGGTCGCGGATGCGCGGGCCGAGGGGGTCAAGATCATCCCGCTCTGCCCCTTCGTGAACGCCCAGCGCAAGCGACACCCGGAATGGGCGGACGTGTTCCAGGTCTGAGGCTGTTGGCATCGGGGGGCTGCTCGCCCCCCGAACCCCCTCGCCAAAGGGGGACGCACGCGCCCCCCTTTGGAAACCCCCCGTGGATATTTAGAGACAGAAAATGAAACAGGGTTAACGGAACCTTATTTTCTGTCTCTAAATATCCTGGGGGGTGAATGCGGCGCCAGCCGCAGAGGGGGGCAAGGCCCCCCTGCCCGGTCGCCCGAGGGCGCGGCGGCGACAGCCGTCTCGGCCAAGGGCGAAACCCCTCCCCCGCCCCGCCCAAGCTTGACTTCCCCCGGCCCCCGCGCCAGAAACCCCGGGCATCAACCCGAGGAGCCGACATGGCCGCTGCAGCCGAGAAAAACGACGGCATCTGGGAAACCGTCAAGACCGTCGTCTGGGCTCTGCTCATCGCCGGCGTGTTCCGGACACTGTTTTTCCAGCCATTCTGGATCCCCTCGGGCTCGATGAAGGAAACGCTGCTGATCGGCGATTTCCTCTTTGTCAACAAATGGGCCTATGGCTACTCGCGCTATTCCTGCCCCTTCGCGCTGTGCCCGATCACGGGCCGCATCTTCGCCTCGGACCCCGAGCGCGGTGATATTGTCGTGTTCCGCCACCCGGTCAGCGGCGACGATCTGATCAAGCGTCTGATCGGCCTTCCCGGCGACCGCATTCAGGTGCGCGAGGGTGTGCTTTATATCAACGACGAAGCCGTTGAGCTGCAGGATGACGGCGATTTCGTCGAAACCTATGAACGTCAGGGCTCGGCCGGCCAGTACCCGCGCTGTGAAAATGCCCCTGTCGGTCAGGGCGGCGAGTGCCTCAAAGGCCGCCAGATCGAGACCCTGCCCAACGGCGTCAGCCACACGATCCTCAACATCGAGGACAACGGCTTTGCCGACAACACCCCCATCTTCACCGTCCCCGAAGGCCATTTCTTCTTCATGGGCGACAACCGCGACAACTCGGTCGACTCGCGCTTCGCGCAGGCCTCGGGCGGAGTCGGTTTCGTGCCCTTCGAGAACCTGATCGGCCGTGCCGACCGCGTGATGTTCTCATCCGCCGGCACCTCCATGCTGGCCTTCTGGACCTGGCGCAGCGACCGGTTCTTCCACTCGCTGCATCTGGGCGACTGATCCTACCGGGCACGCCGGGCGCGTGGCTTGACTCGCGCGCCCCGGTTGCCCAGAAAGCCGCCAACCGTCACAAGGGCGGCGCAAGGGGACTGCGGCGCCGTGGCCAACACCGAAATACACAGAGCACGGGCATGGTGGGAGACGGTCAAGACCGTCGTCTTTGCTCTTTTGCTGGCCGGTCTCTTCCGCACCGTGCTGTTTCAGCCCTTCTGGATCCCCTCGGGCTCGATGAAGGAAACCCTGCTCATCGGCGATTTCCTTTTCGTCAACAAATTCGCCTATGGCTGGTCGCGCTGGTCCTGCCCGATGGGTCTGTGCCCGTTTGAGGGCCGCCTGTGGGAAACCCTGCCCGAGCGCGGCGACATCGTGGTCTTTCACCATCCCATCAGCGGCGACGATTACGTCAAGCGCCTGATCGGCCTGCCCGGCGATCAAATCGAGCTGCGTCGCGGCCAGATCTGGCTTAACGGCACGCCCGTCCCGCAGCGCCCCGATGGTGACTTCGTCGAAACGGCCGCCCCGCAGGGCCCCGGCGGGCACCAGCCGCGTTGCCGGAACCGCCCGGTTGCGGGCGGCGCGTGTCTCAAAGCGCGCAGCATCGAGACCCTGCCGAACGGCGTCAGCTACCCGGTGCTCAACATCACCGACCGCGCCTTTGGCGACACCACGACCACCTACACCGTCCCGCCGGGTCATGTCTTCGTCATGGGCGACAACCGCGACAACTCGCTCGACTCGCGCTTTGAGCAGGCGCAGGGTGGCGTGGGCTTTGTCCCCCTCGAGAACCTGATCGGGCGCGCCGACCGGGTGTTGTTTTCCTCTGCGGGCAGCTCGCTCCTGGCCTTCTGGACCTGGCGCAGCGACCGCCTTTTTCACGCGTTGAACTGATGGCCCAAGCCCCCAAACTCTCGGCCGAACTGGTCGCCTTTGCTGACCGTCTCGGCCATGTCTTCCAGCGGCCCGAGCTGCTGATCCGCTCGGTCACCCATGCCTCGGCTGGATCCAACGTGCGGCCCCATAACCAGCGGCTGGAGTTTCTCGGCGACCGGGTACTGGGGCTGGTGATGTCGGAAACGCTGTTTCGCGCCGACCGGCAGGCGACCGAGGGCCAGCTTGCGCCGCGCTTTAACGCTTTGGTGCGCAAGGAAACCTGCGCCGATGTGGCGCGGGCGATTGATCTGGGCGCGGTATTGCGGCTGGGCCGGTCCGAGATGCTCTCGGGCGGACGGCGCAAGGAAACCCTGCTGGGCGACGCGATGGAGGCGGTGCTGGCCGCCGTCTACCTCGACGCCGGGCTGGAGGCCGCGCGCGCGGTGATCCTGCGCCACTGGCACGACAAGATCGAGCATGTCGACGACGATTCGCGCGACCCCAAAACCGCGCTGCAGGAATGGGCGCAGGCGCGCGGCACCCCGCCGCCGACCTATGCCGAAATCGGCCGTGAAGGCCCGCCCCACGCGCCGATGTTCACCATCGAGGCCCGGCTGCAGGACGGCCCCAGCGCCAGCGCCACCGCCGGGTCCAAACGCGCGGCAGAACAGGCAGCGGCGCGCGAGCTGCTGGCGCAGGTCGCCCCCGAATGACCCCTGCCGGAAACCGACGCGGCGCGCTGTTCATGGTGCTCTCGATGGCCGCGTTTTCGGCCGAGGACGCATTTTTCAAAGCCGCCACGCAGCTGATCCCCGCCCCCAGCGCGATGATGGGCTTTGGCCTGCTCGGCATGGCGATCTTCGCCATCGCCGCGCTGATCCGGGGCGAAGCGCCGATGCCACGGATCACCAAAGGGCTGGCGATCCGCTCCGGCATCGAGGTCGGCGGGCGGCTCTTTTACTCGCTGGCGCTGGCCTTTGCCGGGCTGGGCGTGACCTCGGCCATCCTGCAGGCGACGCCGCTGGTGGTGGTCGCAGGCGCGGTCTGGCTGTTTGGCGAGATCGTCGGCTGGCGGCGCTGGGTCGCCATCGCGCTGGGGCTCTGCGGCGTGCTTCTGGTACTTCGGCCCACCGGCGATGCGCTGGACCCGGCGGCTCTGTTCGCGGTGCTGGGCATGCTTGGCTTTGCCGGGCGCGACCTTGCCACCCGCGCCGCACCGCTCAGCGTCACCAACGCGCAGCTCGGCGTGCTGGGCATGGGCGCGCTGGCTGTGGCCGGGCTGGTCGTGCAACTGGTCACCCTCGCCCCCCTCGCGCTGCCCGAACCGATGGCCGCGCTGCGCGTCGCCGGTGCGGCGGTGTTCGGCTGCATCGCCTATGCCTCGCTCACCGTGGCGATGCGCTCGGGCGAAGTCTCGGTCGTCACCCCATTCCGCTACACACGGCTGGTCTTCGCGCTGATCCTCGCCGCGCTGCTGTTTGACGAGACACCGGACGGCATCATGCTGCTCGGCTCGGCGCTGATCGTCGGATCGGGCCTTTTTACGCTGGCGCGCTCCCGCCCACGCTAACGCAGCAGTATGGCGCAGCGCCCGCGCATGGTATAAGGCCCGCAGCTGACCAGCCAAGGACCAACCATGACCACACGCGCGGGCTTCGTTGCCCTGATCGGAGAGCCCAATGCGGGCAAATCCACCCTTCTGAACCGGATGGTCGGGGCCAAGGTCTCGATCGTGACTCATAAGGTCCAAACCACCCGCACCCGGATCCGCGGCATCGCCATGGCGGGCGAGACGCAGATCATCTTCGTCGACACGCCCGGCCTGTTCCGCCCGCGCCGCCGGCTCGACCGCGCCATGGTCGCCGCCGCATGGACCGGGGCTGCAGATGCCGAAATCGTCGTGCTGCTGATCGAGGCCCATCGCGGGCTGACCGAAGGCGGCAAGGCGGTGATCCAGACGCTGAAAGACCGCGCGATCGAGGGGCAGCGCGTCGCGCTCGCCATCAACAAGATCGACAAGGTCAAGGCCGAGGCCCTGCTGCGCCTGACCGAAGAGGTCAACGCGCTCTATCCGTTCGAGGAAACCTTCCTGATCTCGGCCGAACGCGGCCACGGAACCGAGCACCTCAAGGAATGGCTGGCGCAAAGCCTGCCTGAAGGACCGTGGCTCTATCCCGAAGACCAGATCGCCGACCTGCCCCTGCGCATGATCGCCGCCGAAATGACGCGCGAGAAACTGACCCTGCGCCTGCATCAGGAACTGCCCTACGAGCTGACGGTAGAAACCGAAGCCTGGGAGGACCGCCCCGATGGCTCGACCAAGATCGACCAGATCATCTACGTCGCCCGCGACGGTCACAAAGGCATCGTGCTGGGTCACAAAGGCGAGACGGTGAAAACCATCGGCCAACAGGCCCGCGCCGAAATCTCGACCTTCCTCGACCGTCCGGTGCACCTGTTCCTGACCGTCAAGGTCCGCGAGAACTGGCTCAACGAATCCGAGCGCTACACCGAAATGGGCCTCGACTTCCGCGACGGCCATGCCTGACCCTCTTTGCTCTGAAAATATCCACGGGGGGATTTTCAAGGGGGGCGCGTGCGTCCCCCTTGAAGCAGGGGGGTGCGGGGGGGCGGCAGCCCCCCCGCCCTGCGCCGCATGACCCCGCGCCTCACCGCCAGCTTCTGGGTCCATGCCTACCTCACCCGCCTGCGCCTGGCCGACATCCCGGCGTTCGTAGTGAAAAAAGGCGATGAAACCGCCGGTGCCGTGCTGATCAAGCAATCCCCGCTCGACCGCACCGCCACGCTTCACCAACGCCAGTTCGACCTGATGGCCGACACCCGCCGCTGGACCCGGATCGCCAGCGGCCCGGAAGCCGAGATCGACGCCCTGATCGCCCGCGAGCGCGCGCGCGATCCGGATCTGTGGGTGATCGAGGTCGAGGACCGCGCGGGGCGGACCTTGCTGGAAGAACCCGGGTTCGACTCGTAACGGCACGGGTCGTGTCGGGGGGCTGCTCGCCCCCCGAACCCCCTCGCCAGAAGGGGGAGCACGCTCCCCCTTCTGGACTTCCCCCGTGGATATTTTCAGACAGAAAATACGCGCATTGTTTCGCGCGCGCGCTGCCCTATGTTTAGGGGCATCCAAAGGGAGAGACCGCGATGCTGTTCTCATCGAAATCGTATGACATGGTGACCCCGTCCGAGGCGCTGCCCGGCCGGTCCCAGCCGATCCCCACCGCTGACACGCATTTCCTCAGCGCCCGCCCGCTGACCGCCCCTGTGCCTGAGGGTATGGAAGTGGCGATCTTCGGCATGGGCTGTTTCTGGGGCGTCGAGCGGTTGTTCTGGAACACACCCGGCGTCTGGGTGACGATGGTGGGTTATGGCGCGGGCTACACGCCGAACCCCACCTATCAGGAGGTTTGCACCGGCCGCACCGGGCATAACGAGTTGGTGCGCGTGGTCTATGACCCGACCAAGGTCAGCTATGACGATCTGCTCAAGATCTTCTGGGAGGGGCATGATCCCACCCAGGGCATGCGTCAGGGTGGTGACCGGGGCACGCAGTATCGCAGCGGCATCTATCCCACGACCGCCGCGCAGCGCGAGGCCGCCGAGGCAAGCCGCACGCTCTACCAGGAACGTCTGCGCGACGCGCGGCTGGGCACGATCACCACCGAGATCCGCGATGCCGAACACTTCTACATGGCCGAGGATTATCACCAGCAATATCTGGCGAAGAACCCCAATGGGTATTGCGGGATTGGTGGCACCGGGGTCACCTGCCCCGTGGGCCTTGCGGTCTGAGCGCTGACAGGCTACGCGAACCGGGTATTCCCGGAGAGCCGACATGACCACTTTCACCGCGCTGACCACCCTTGGCGATGAAACCCGGGCGCAAGCCCTGGGCGAAGCGCTTGAAGAGCTTGACCCGGCGCCCGTGGGCGTCGGCGTCTTCGAGCTGGAAGATGGCTCAGGCCTGTGGGAAGTCGGCGCCTATTTCACCGAAACGCCCGACGACATCGCGCTGACCCTGATGGCCGCCGCCTTCGGTGCCGCCGAATTCGCCGTGTCGGAACTGCCTGACATCGACTGGGTCGCCCATGTCCGCCGCGAGCTGAAGCCGGTCGAGGCCGGGCGCTTCTTCGTTTACGGCAGCCATGATGCCGACAAACTGCCCGTCGACCGCATCGGCCTGCTGATCGAAGCTGCCATGGCCTTCGGCACCGGCCACCACGGCACCACGCTGGGCTGCCTGCGCGCGCTCGACCGGCTGGCAAGCGGCGGATTTCAGGGCAAGAATGTCATCGACGTCGGCTGCGGCACCGCCGTTCTGGCGATGGCGGCGGCGAAGATCTGGCCCGATATGGTGCTGGCCACCGACATCGACCAGGTCGCCGTCGACGTGGCCGAGGCGAACGTCATGGCAAACGGCCTCGATGGCCGGGTCGAATGCCTTGAGGCGATGGGCTTTGAGAACCCGGTGATCCACAAGCGCGCGCCCTATGATCTGGTCTTCGCCAATATCCTCAAGGGCCCGCTGATCCAGATCGCCCCCGACATGGCCAAGCACACCGAGATCGGCAGCCTTGCCATCCTCTCGGGCCTGCTGACGACTCAGGCCACCGATGTTCTGGCCGCCTATACCGCCGCCGGTTTCACCGAGGTCGAGCGCGAGGAAATCGGCGACTGGACCACGCTGGTGCTGCGCCGCGCCTGATTTTTGCCGCATTGAGCCCTCAAACTGACACGCCTGTTCAGTTTCGAGGTCTCACATGCCCAGCATTGATTTCCGCACCCGCCTTGATCACGTCCTTGCCGCCCGCGTCGAGGCGCGCAAAGAGCAAGACCACAAGCCCGCGCAACGACTGGTACGCGGCTTGAGCGTGATCGCCGGGACGCTGGTGTGTTTTTTCGTGCTCAAAGCCGCCGCGCTGGCGCATGACGGGCAGGCGTTTGCCGCCACAGCCGCCGAACCCGGCATCGGCGCGCAGATCTATCACTGGTTCGCCGGCGCTGACCCGATCAGCAGCACGCTGGCCTATGCCCTGCGCGCGCCGGCACCTGCGCCGGTCACTCTCTGACCCCAAAAAAACCAAAACGCCGCGCCGGTTTCCCGGGCGGCGCAGGTTTCATCATGGTCTGTGGCGATCAGCGCAGAGCGTCGATCACGTCGGCGATGTCGCCGCGGCACAGTCCGATATCGTCGAGCTCGCGATCCGAAAGCCGGGACAGCTCGCGGCGGGTGATGCGCTTGTCATTCCACGCCGCATAGCGGGCAAAGGCGTCGGCGAACGAGAACCCGAGGCTGCGGCCGAACACGCCGTCAGCAACGGGGCGGGCGGAGGCAAAAAAGGCCATCGTAGGCTCCTGTCATTTCAACTTTGATGAAGCATTGTGCTTCTGGGGTTCAAATAGCCCCAGCAGGCAGCAATGAGAAGACAGAGTACGCGCAATCCCGCCATGCAGGTGCAGCATAGCTTGGGGCACGCACGGCAAGCCCCTCTCGCGATAGTCACGGATGGAATACGAACAACTTACGGCCAAATGCGTCGGATGCAACAGAGAAGTGACAGCCCGACGCAAGATTCGGCCTTTACGCTGGCCAATGTTCCCTTTTCGTGCTAACTCTTTGGCAAGGCTTGAACAACAAGCCACCATGATGAACAGGCAGAATCACCGATGCGAGTTTTGGGAATCGACCCCGGTTTGCGCAATCTCGGCTGGGGGGTGATTGATGTGGACGGTTCACGCCTGCGCCATGTTGCAAACGGCGTGCTGCATTCGGACGGAACGCAGGATCTGGCCTCACGCCTGCTGGATCTGCACCGGCAGCTGGAACGAGTCGTCCGCAGCCAACGCCCCGATTGCGCCGCCGTCGAACAGACCTTCGTCAACAAAGATGCCGTCGCCACGCTGAAACTGGGCCACGCCCGCGCCATCGCCCTGCTGGTCCCGGCGCAGGCCGGTCTGACAGTGGGTGAATACGCCCCGAATGCGGTGAAAAAGGCTGTTGTGGGCGTGGGCAAGGCCGCCAAGGTCCAGGTCGATCACATGGTGCGCATGCAGCTGCCCGGCGTGGTGATCGACGGGCCGGATGCTGCCGATGCGCTGGCCGTCGCCATCTGTCACGCCTTTCACATGCAGACCTCCGGGCGCTTGCAAGCTGCCCTGCGCGCCGCCGGTTAACGCTTTTCGCCCTTTCACCACAGGATCATCGCCATGATCGGCAAACTCTCGGGCCGCATCGACTACCGCGCCGCCGACCACGTGCTGCTCGACGTCAAGGGCGTCGGCTATATCGTCTATGTGTCCGACCGCACGCTGATGGCCCTGCCCGGCCCCGGCGGCATGGCGGCGCTCTATACCGAGCTTCTGGTGCGCGAGGATCTGCTGCAGCTGTTCGGCTTCCTCACGCTGGTGGAAAAGGAATGGCACCGGCTGCTCGTCTCCGTCCAAGGCGTCGGGGCCAAGGCAGCCATGGCGATTCTGGGCACGCTTGGCCCCGAAGGCGTTTCGCGCGCGATCGCGATCGGTGACGCCAACGCCGTGCGCAAAGCGCCGGGTGTCGGTCCGAAACTCGCACAGCGCGTGGTGCTCGAGCTGAAGGACAAGGCGCCCACCATCATGGCCATGGGCGGAACCGCGCCCGATCTGGACGGCGATTCGATGGTCATCGAACCGACCGAGGCCCCTGCCCCGGAACCGGTGGCCAAAGCCCCCGCCAAACCCTCAGCCCGCCGTCAGGCCCAGCAAACGCAGGCAGATGCGCTGTCGGCCCTGACCAACCTCGGCTATGGACCGTCCGAAGCCGCGCAGGCCGTCGCCACTGCAGCTGAGGAGGAAACGGAAACCTCAGGCCTGATCCGCGCCGCGCTGAAACTGCTGGCGCCCAAGGGCTGAGCCGATGGATTTTCGTCACCTCCTGCAGGGTCTCGACGTGCCGCTGACGGGCATCGCGCTTTGCCTGCACAAGCCGCCAACCCGGCGCGAACGCGACGCCCTGGCCCTGATGATCGACTCGGCACCTGCCCTGTTCGAGGCCTATCAGGCAACCCATACCCGCAGCCCGCAGGCAACGCTGCAAGCCCGTCGGATCATGGCCTCGTTCCTGATGCGCAGCCCCGGCGAGTTGGTTTTCGTCGGGCTCTATCGCCAGAACGGCTGGACCGAGCGCACCGCCGACGAGCTCGAGAACGACCCGCTGCTGCAGCAGGTGGACGATCTTACCGGCGGCCATGTCCGAACGACGGTCGACACGACAGCTGGCGACCAGCTCGGGCGCGCCTGTTTCGACCTCGTGCCGATGTCCGAACTCGCCGAACTCAAGGGTCGCCTTGTGGTACGCGATCCCGGTTCGCGCGCCTACATGCGGCTTGCCGAGACAACACCGCTTGAGATCCTCGAAATCGCGCGCAGCCCGGACCTGTCACCACCAATGCCCGATTGGCGGGACTTGACGCTGCACACCCCGACGCTACGCATCCTGCCGACCCGCTGGGCCGAGCAGCTGCGCCAGTGGCGCGGCATCTACCTGATCGTCGACGAGACGGACGGCGCCCGCTACGTGGGTGCGGCCTACGGCGAGGAAAACCTGCTCGGTCGCTGGCGCGCGCATGTCGCGCATGAAATCGGCGTCACCGCCAAACTGTCCCGCCGGAACCCGGCCAGTTTCCGTTTCTCGATCCTCGACCTCCTTTCCCCGGCGGCCACCATCGACGAGGTGACGCGCGCGGAACAACAATGGATGGTGCGCCTGCACAGCAGACAGTATGGGTTGAATGCGTGAAGTGTCCGTTAACAGGTGCAGCCAGGGGACGTTTGTGAAGAAAAGGCTAACGCGATATTGTAACCCGTTGAAAATATTCGTCTCATGACCCTGTCCCATCGTGGGACATCCTCACGTCCCTTGCCCGGACAGTCCTTTGGGATCACTCTCGCCCCATGACCACCCCCGACCCCACCCTGCGCCCGGACCGCCAGCCCGAGGATACCGACCGCGCCTTGCGCCCGCAGATGCTGGACGAGTTCATCGGCCAGCATGAGGCGCGCGCGAACCTCAAAGTGTTCATCCAATCCGCCAAGATGCGCGGCGAGGCGATGGACCACACGCTGTTCTACGGCCCGCCGGGGCTGGGCAAGACCACGCTGGCGCAGATCATGGCGCGCGAGCTGGGGGTCGGGTTCCGCATGACCTCGGGCCCGGTGCTGGCCAAGGCGGGCGACCTGGCGGCGATCCTGACCAACCTCGAAGCGCGCGACGTGCTGTTCATCGACGAGATTCACCGGCTGAACCCGGCGGTCGAAGAAGTGCTATACCCGGCGCTCGAGGATTTCCAGCTCGATCTGGTGATCGGCGAAGGCCCCGCCGCGCGCACCGTGCGCATCGAGCTGCAACCCTTCACGCTGGTCGGCGCGACCACCCGGCTGGGCCTGCTGACCACGCCGCTGCGCGACCGTTTCGGCATCCCGACGCGGCTGCAATTCTACACCGAGGCCGAGCTCTGCGAGATCGTCGCCCGCGGCGCGCGACTGTTGGGCGTGCCGGCGGATGATGGCGGCGTCCTCGAAATCGCGCGCCGCGCGCGCGGCACCCCGCGTATCGCCGGACGCCTGCTGCGCCGGGTGGTGGATTTCGCGCTGGTCGAGGGCAATGGCACGCTGCACCGGGCGATGGCCGATAACGCGCTGACCCGGCTCGGTGTGGACCATCTGGGCCTCGACAGCGCGGACCGGCGCTATCTGCAACTTCTTGCCGACCACTACGGCGGCGGGCCGGTGGGTGTCGAAACCATCGCCGCAGCGCTGTCGGAAAGCCGCGATGCGATCGAGGAAGTGATCGAGCCCTTCTTGCTGCAGCAAGGCCTGCTGGCGCGCACGCCCAGGGGCCGGATGCTGACGCAGGCAAGCTGGAGACATCTGGGGCTTACGCCGCCGCGCCCATCTGGGCAGAGCGAGCTCTTTGAGAGTGAATAAGGCAGGGGGGCCTTCTGCCCCCCTCTTCGCGTGTCGCGAATTCACCCCCCGAGGATATTTGCAGCATAAAGTTGGGCGTTAGGGTTCTGTTAACCAACTTTATGCCTGAAATATCCCGGGGGGCGGGCCGGAACGGCCCGGTGGGGGGCAGCGCCCCCCGCGCGGCGCGAGGGCCCTCGATGGGCCCGAGCGCCGCACCCCCCTGCCCGGTTGCTCGAAGCGGGCCAGTCACGCAAAAAAGCCGCCACACAAAAGGCCACCATGCAAAAGGGCCGCCCGCGCGGGCAGCCCTTTCTCTTCTCGATCGCCGCTGTCTCAGGCGGCGAAAAGCGTTTTCGCTTCGGCGCCGGTCAGCACCGGGCGCGCAGCCGTGAAGCTGTCGCGGCCCGCTTGCGTCGCCAGTTCCGGGAACAGCCCCAGCAGCTCGGCGCGGGTTTCGGTTTCCAGCGCGTTGATCACCGCTTCGGCGGGCTGGAAGCTTTCGGTCCAGCTGCCCTCGGCGCGGATGATCTGGTGCGCCTCGCACATCACGTGGATGTAGCTGACCGCGCCCTCGGTGACCTGCTCGACCCCCGGCAGACCCATGAGGTCGGCGGCGGCCACCAGCACTTCGCGCTCGCCAAACATCAGCTCGGCGCGGGCGCCGGTCACCAGCATCCGGTGGCGCGGCGAGACGGTAAGGTCACGCTCGGGCAGATCGCGGCCCAGCGCGCCAGCCTTGATGCGGATCGGCGCGGCGCCCGGGCAGGACGCCAGCTCGGCTTCGGTCAGATCGCGGCGGCCCGTCCAGGTGAGGTCCTGATAGCCATGGTCGCGGGTCAGCACCTTGTCGCCGATCACCAGGTCCTCGACCGCGACGCGGCCCCGGGTGGAGTCGATCAGGGTGCCCGGCGTGAAGCAGATGATCTCTTCGAAGCTCTCGAAATCCATGCGCGAGCCATCGGGGAAATCGACATAGCCGGTCTTGGACGTGGTACCGTCGCCGTTGTCGATCTCGCTGGTCACCGTCACCACCGGCGCGGGATCGCCCGGCGCGGGGTCCGGCAGGACCAGCGTGTCAAAGCCCGACCCGCCATGGACATAGCCGGTGGTCGAGGTGATCACTTCAACGTTGTCGTCGCCCGAGCCGAGGAACAGCCGCTCGATTTCCGAGAAGTCAGCGACGTTCGTGCCGTTGTCCATCGTCCCTTGTTCGTCGGCGGTATAGACGACCGAGGTATCCTGGGTCATCGGCGTGGCGTCGATCTTGTCGCCCAGCGTCTCGCCGGTTTCGCCCCCGATGATCTGATGGTTGCCGAAATCGTCGAAGACGTGGAAATAATCGTCACCCGATCCGCCATAGGCGGTGTCATTGCCGGTCCCCATGACCAGCGTGTCGCTGCCATAGCCCGCTTCGGGCGGATCCGTCGGGTCCAGCCCGCCGGTATCACCGGCGACATTGTCGCCGAACATCAGGTTGTCGCCGTCACCGCCGTCCAGCAGGTCATTGCCTGTGCCGCCGATCAGCTTGTCGTCACCCTCGTTGCCATTGAGCGTATCATCGCCCGCATCGCCCCAGATCGTATCGTTGTCCAGACCGCCATTCAGAAGGTCGTTGCCGTCGCCGCCAAAGAGCGAATCGGCACCGGCACCGCCGTTGATCGTATCGTCGCCAAGGCCGCCATAGACCGTGTCGTCACCGCCATGAGCATTGACCAGCGAACCGGTGTTGGTGAATTCATCGCCTTGCAGATCGACGTAGCCGACGTTCATCACTTCGCCGGTATCGAGCCCGTCAACCGCCCCGTCCGCCGCGGCAGTAAGATCGAAGGGCGCATTGGGGTCCACGTCAAACGAGACCGAAAGCGAGCTCAGGATCGGCAGGCCATCGGGCGCGTGCAGATAGATCTGGCCACCGACTTCGAAGATCATCACCGGCCGTGGGTCGATTTCCAGCCCCACCACTGAGATCGTCGCCACGGTCCCCGAGCCAAGGTAGGTCATCGGCAGGTCTGCGCCGCCGTCAACCGACACCGTGGTCGTCCCGCTCTCGTCCGCCGTCAGCTGACCGTTGTTGTCGCTGAACTCGGCATCCACACCGCCGCCGACCGCGTTCAACACGCTCGCGCCAAGAAGGTTTCCTGCGTAAAGATCCAGCAGGCTGCCCGAATAGGCATACACACTGCCAGAGACGTTCGACACTACGCTCATGGTCTCATCCCTTGTACAAACGGGGTGACTGTACCCCTCTTCCCGTTACGCCGGGCCCTGCTCACCAGACGGGAAACAAGGGCTTTGGTGTTGCATTTATCATGCGAAACTATGCGGAAGTTCGGCCCGAAACTGGGCATTTATGGGGCAGACAGAAACAGTCTTTGCACGTTAGAAGGTCTCCAGCGCCGCCCGGCTATGGCGCTGCATGAAGTCGATGAAACGCTGGATCTTGGGGTCTTGCAGCTTTCGGTGTGGATACAGACAGCCAAACACCGCCGGCAGCGGCGGCGTCTGTTCGAGCACCGGCACCAGCGCGCCGCTATCCAGATGGCGCGCGACTTCGAACAGCGGCTTCATCACGATGCCCCGCCCGTCCAGCGCCCAGTTCAAGAGCACAGCGCCCTCGTCGGCGTCATAGCGCCCGCTGACTTCCAGCTTTTGCGGGCCCTCCGGGGTCTCGAGCACCCAGAAATATTCGGGCGAGCGCGGATAGCGCAGCAAGAGGCAGTTGTGCCCCTGATCCAGCAGATCCTGCGGCACCAGCGGTGTACCCTGCCGCGCCAGATACTCGGGCGCGGCGCACAGGATACGCGGGCAATCGGCGATCTTGCGCAGGGTCAGGGCCGAGCTTTGCGGCGTCCCCAGCACAAAGGCCAGATCCTGCTCGTCCTCGAACAGGTCGACCCGCCGGTCCGACAGGCGCAGGCGCACGTCCACCTCGGGGAACAGGTCGCAGAACCGGGGCACCAGCGGCGCGATCACCCGCCGACCGACCCCCAGAGGAGCGGTGACGCGGATCGTGCCACGCGGTCGCCCCTCGAACCCTGCAAGCGAGGCTTCCGCGTCGTTGAGCGCAGAGACCACGCTGCGGGCATGTTCATAAAACAGCCGTCCCGCCTCGGTCGGAACCAGTTTGCGCGTGGTGCGGTTCAGCAGGCGCGTACCCAGCCGCGTCTCCAGCTCCTTGATCCGCTTCGACGCCACCGCCGGGGTCAGCCGCAGATCCCGACCGCCCGAGGTGATCGAGCCCAGTTCAACCACCCGGACAAAGACCTGAATGCTTTCGAGATAGGGCATTTTCCGCTCCCACGCGGGCAAATGCGCCCGTTTCGTTGACAATCTCTGCGGATTGCTGGCTGATTTTCAACGCTGCGAGCAGACAGTCAAACGCTTTCGCCCGCTTGCCATGCCAAATTACCTGCCTATTGTTCTGCGCTGATCCAAGGAGCCGGGCCATGACAGAACGCGTGTTGCGCGGGCGAGTACTGACTTTCCGCCGCCGCCCTGAGGGTGTCGGCGATCATTCGGCCTATGACTGGTTCGAGGATGGCGCGGTGCATATCCGCGACGGGCTGATCGTGGCGACCGGCGATTTCGCGGCGGTGGCCCCGGCGGGCGTGCCGGTGACGGATCATCGCCCGCATCTGATCACCGCCGGGTTCATCGACGCGCATCTGCATTTCCCACAGGGCCAGATCGTTGCCTCGTGGGGCGCGCAGCTGCTCGACTGGCTCAACACCTACACCTTCCCGGCCGAGACCCGCTTTGCCGATCCCGCTCATGCCAACCGGATGGCCGGGCTGTTTTACGACCTTCTTCTGCGCAACGGGACCACCACCGCGTCGGCCTTCTGCTCGGTACATCCGGCCTCGGTCATGGCCTATTTCGGTGAAGCCGAGAAACGCGGCATGCGCATACTGGGTGGCAAGGTGCTGATGGACCGCAACGCACCCGAGGCGCTGCAGGACACGCCGCAAACCGGCTATGACGACAGCAAGGCGTTGATCGCGCAGTGGCACGGCAAGGGCCGCGCGCTCTATGCCATCTCGCCGCGCTTCGCGATCACCTCGACGCCCGAGCAGATGGCTGCTGCCCAGACGCTGATCGCCGAGCATCCCGACTGCCACGTCCAGACCCATCTCAGCGAAAACCGCGACGAGATCGCCTTCGCCTGTTCGCTCTTTCCACAGGCGGATGGCTATCTCGACATCTACGCCCGCTATGGGATGCTGGGCGACAAGGCCCTGCTCGGTCACGCCATCCACCTCAGCGACCGCGAGCGCAGCGTGATCGCCGAGACCGGCTCGCACGCGGTGCATTGCCCGACGTCGAACCTGTTTCTCGGCTCGGGCCTGTTTGATGAGGCGGCGCTGGCGGCCAAGGGGGCGACCAGCGGGATTGCCACGGATATTGGCGCCGGGATGAGCTGGTCAATGCTCAAGACCGGCGGCGCGGCCTATGCGATTGCGCAGCTGCAGGGGCGCAGTCTGGACCCGCTCAGCGGCTTTTGGTGGATCACCCGCGGCAATGCCGATGTGCTGGGGCTGACTGACAGGATCGGCACGCTTGAAGCCGGGACCGAGGCGGATCTGGTGGTGCTCGACAGCCGCGCGACGCCGGAACAGGCGCTCAGGATGGAGGCGGCGCAGGATCTCAAGGACGAGCTGTTCTCGCTGCTGATCCTTGGCGACGACCGCAGCGTGGTGGAAACCTATGTCGCCGGAACCCCGTCGCGCCCGCGTTGACAGAGTTCTTATTCGACACGCGGGGTCAGGACTGACAGGCTGGGCGCAACCTTATAGAAGACAGGATACTCCCATGCGCTTCCCCCGATTTACCCGTACGCCCTTGGTGATCGCCGCCCTTCTCGCCCCCTTCCCTGCCTTGGCGCAGATGGAACCGGGATTCTGGGCCTATCCCGATCAACCCGGTCTGGACGCCGCCGCCTTGGCAGCCTCGTGCGAAACCGGCTTCTCGCTGGTCTACGCGGATGGCTCGGCCCAAAGCTTTCTGCTGGTCGAGGCTCAGGAAACCACGGCGCTGTGGCTCGATTCCGAACGCACCTGCGAGACCAATGCTGATAACAGCATGACCTGCACCGGCTGGGTCGATAACGGCGACGGGCCGGTCGAGTTCCAGCAGGTTACGCGCTTCCTTCTCGAAGGCGAGGCCCTGCGGGCGGAAACGCTGACCGAAGGCGCAGCCAACGACCCGGTCGTCACCTATCCGCAACCCTGCCCTGCTGACGCGATCCGCGCCGCCTTCAGGCAGGGGATGTTCCCTCGGGGGTGAGCGAGGGGAGGCAGGGCAAAGGTCTTGACTGAAAGTTAATATTTTCAGCAAGCCTTTGAATTTATTGGCGACCAAAGCATGTCCCATCATGGGACATGCTTGATCAGGGCGATGCTCCCCCTTGCTTTCCACGCCGCTGCCGTTCAGCCTGCCGCGCAAACAGGAGAGCCGCCATGACCATTCCCCACCGCATTCAGGACTTTGCCGAAGACCTCACCGCCATCCGCCGCGACCTGCACGAACACCCCGAGCTGGGCTTTCAGGAGGTCCGAACCTCGGGCATCGTCGCCGCCGAACTGACGCGGCTGGGCATCGAGGTGACGACGGGGCTGGGCAAGACCGGCGTGGTCGGCGTGCTCAAGGGCAACCGCCCCGGCAAGACCATCGGGCTGCGCGCCGACATGGACGCGCTGCCGATTGGCGAGCAGACCAACCTGCCATGGTCGTCAAAAAACCCCGGCGTCATGCACGCCTGCGGCCATGACGCGCACACCACCATGCTCTTGGGCGCCGCGCGCTATCTGGCCGAGGACCGCGATTTCGCGGGGACCGCCGTGTTCATCTTCCAGCCCGCCGAAGAAGGCCTCGGCGGCGCGCGCGCGATGATCGCGGACGGGCTCTTCAAGCAATTCCCCTGTGACGAGATCTACGGGCTGCACAACTCGCCCTTCCACCAGCCCGGCGAGATCGGCGTCAAGCCGGGTCAGGCGATGGCCGGGGCCAATTTCTTTGACATCACGGTGACCGGCAAAGGCGCGCATGCCGCGATGCCCGAAAGCTCGGTCGACCCGGTGGTGATCGCCGCCGATCTGGTCGGGCAGATCCAGAGCATCAAGGCGCGCAACGTGCCCTCAGCCGAGCGGATCGTGGTGTCGATCACCCAGATCCACGCAGGCGCCGCCTATAACGTGATCCCCGGCGAGGCCACGCTGGCCGGCACCGTGCGCTATTTCAACCGCGAGACGGCGGCGCTGGTCACCGAGCGGATGCAGGCACTGTGCGACGGGGCAGCGGTTGCCCATGGCTGCACCGTCACGCTGAACATGCGCAACGTGTTCGACGTGCTGGAAAACGATCCCACGCTGTCTCAGGCGATGCTGGGGGTGGCGGCCGGGCTGGTCGGCGATCTGGCGATGGAGAAGACCGAGCTGGTCATGGGGTCCGAAGATTTCGCCGACATGCTGCAGGTCGTACCGGGGGCCTATTGCACGGTCGGCCATGGCAGCGGCGTGCCATTGCACAACGCGGGCTATGTGTTTGACGACGCGTCCCTGCCGCTGGGGGCGGCGATGCTGGCGCGGATGATGGAAGCGCGCGGGGCGGCGTGAGCAGGTGGCGGGCGGCAGGGGCATCGAGCCCCTGCCGCCCGCGCCGGGGGCGCTGCCCCCGCCGGGGCCTTGCGGCCCCGCCCCCGGGATATTTTCGGCATAAAGTTGGAGACGGGTTCAGCCCATGCGCGACCACAGGCGCGGGGCCATGGGGCCGACGCGTTCTTCGATGGCGGTCATCGCCTCGACGATCAGATCCTCGCGCCAGCGGCGGCCGACGAGTTGCACACCGATCGGCTGCGTCCCGCTTTCGAGAGCGGCGAGGCGGGCGGGGACGTTCCCGGCGGGCAGGCCGATAAAGTTCATCGAGGTGGACCAGATCGCCGAGCCAAGAACTTCCTGCACCCCCTCAAGCCCTTGCGTGTCGCGCCCCGGCGCGAAGAAGGGTTGCGGCAGGAACGGGGTCAGGACCAGCGGGTAATCGTGCAGCAGGAGCGACCATTGCCGGGCGAAATGCGTGCGTTTGGCGATAGTGCGCAGGTAGTCTTCGGGCTCGTAGGGTTGGAAGGTGGCGAAATACTCGGCGAAGATGCCTTTGACGGTGTCCGAACCGAGCCGCTGGATGTCGCCTGCCATCATCGCCTGCGTTTCGGTCATCAGCGCGCGGATCGCGCATTCGGCGAGGTCGCGCAGCGAGGGGGGCGTGATGTCCTCGACGACATAGCCTGCGTCGGTGAGCGCTTCGCGGGCGTCGGTGAGGGCGGCGGCGACTTCGGGGTGCAGCGGGAAATCCAGCGTATCGGTGGTAAAGCCGACCTTGACCGGGCCCTCATGGGCAGCACCTTTCCACGGCAGCGGCACGTGGAAGGGGTCGCGCGGATCGGGGCGGATCATCGCCGGCATGGCCAGCGCCAGATCGCGGGCCGAACGGGTGATCAGCCCCTGCACGGACATGGCCTGCGCCAGCATGCCGCGCTCGGCCGGTTGCGAGGGGTTCCAGGCGGGGACGCGGCCCAGACCCGGCTTGACGGTCACCGCGCCATTGGCCGAGGCCGGGTAGCGCAGCGATCCGGCGATGTCATTGCCATGCGCCAGCGCGCCGATCCCGGCGGCGACGGCAGACCCGGCACCGCCCGACGAGCCACCAGCGCTGAGATGCGGACCCCACGGGTTATGGGTGCGGCCATGCAGCGGGTTGTCGGTATCGACGCGGAAGGAAAACTCGGGCGTGTTGGTGCGGCCGATGATGATGGCACCGGCGTCGAGCAGGTTTTTCACCAGCGGCGCGTCTTCGCCGGCGCTGTGGTCCTTGAGCGCGAGCAGGCCGTTCGAGCTGGCTTGCCCCTTTTGGTCGACGTTGATCTTGATGGTGATCGGCACGCCGTAGAGGGGGCCTTTGGGCGTGTCGGAGGCATCAAGAGTGCGGGCACGGGCGAGCGCGGACTCGGAAAGATCGACGACAACGGCATTGAGGCCCGGGTTCACGGCCTGCATCCGGTCGATGGCAGCCTGCGTGGCCTCGACGGCGCTGACGTCGCCCGCGCGGGTAAGGGCCGAGAGTTCGGTGGCGCTGAGTTGCCAGAGGGGGGTGTCGGTCATCGGCGGCTCCGGGGTTGGGAGCGCGCAGAGTAGAGGCGTGGGCGGGGCGGGTGCAATGGGGGGTGTGGCGGCGGTGGCGGAAAACGGTTGGGCGTTGGTGCTTTGGCGAGCGGGTGGCGCGCGGCAGGGGCATCGAGCCCCTCCCGCGCGCCTCGGGGGGCGCTGCCCCCCGCCGGGGCCATGCGGCCCCGCCCCCCGGGATATTTTCAGAGCAAAGAGGGTTAGCGGTCGAGCTTGAGCAGATGATCGAGCGAGAGGCGGCCCGGGCCGTAAGCGAGGACAACCAGCAGGCTGGCGGCCCAGGTGCCGTGGAGGACCCAAGCCTCGGGGAAGACGAAGATTTCGATGACGGCGGTCATCACGAGAAGGCCAGCGGCGGAGAAGCGGCCGGCGAGGCCGAGGATGATCAGCACCGACAGGCTGTGTTCCCCGATGGTGGCCATGACGGCGGCCCAGTTGGAGGGGATCAGCGGGATATTGTAGATGTTTTCAAACAGATAATAGGTCTGATCCTTGATCATGAACCCGTCGACCTTGGTGCGGGCCGATTGCCAGAAGACGATACCGATGAACAGCCGCGCGGCGAGTTGCACGAGATCCTTGGGCATCAGCCGCCCGGCCAGCGCATTGAGCGCGCGGATGCGGGGGCGCAGGCCGGTCATGGGGGCGGTGAGGGTTGTGTCGGTCATGGCGTCTCTCCGATCTGGGCGATCAGCTGGTGGCGGATGAGCAGCGCCAGCAGCGGGGTTGGGTCGGTGGTGGCGGCCCTGGCGAAGGGCTGGCCGCTCAGCAGGTTGGTGAGGATGGTGTGCTGGTCTCGGGCCAGCGGATCGACGGTGACGGCGAAGCCGGGGGTGCGGGCGATGAGGGCGTATTGCGGGCCCTTGGGCAGGGGCGCGGGCCGGGCGCCGGGCTGGTTCTGGTGCCAGAGCGAGACGGCAGGGTGCTGCGCGGCGTAGGCGCGGACCGAGGGCGCGAGGGTCAGCCGGAGCCGCGCAGGATCGACGGTAGCCAGCGCGGAGGGGTCGGCGCGGGCGGCGTCGGCGGCGTGGTAAGCTTCACCGCGCAGCCATTCCAGACGGGCGACATCGGGCAGATAGGGCAGCGATTGCGCCGGGGGAAAGGTGGCGAGGAAATCGGGGAAACTGTCGCCCCAATCGAGCAGGACCGGCGTTTGCGGCGGGTGCTGCGCGGCAAAGACGCGGGCCGTGGCGGCGAAGAAGTCGGGCCCGACAAGCCGCTCGATGACCGGGAAGCGCGCGGCAAGAGCGCGGCTGAGGCCGTGCTGGACGTTGTTGCGGTAGACGGCAAAGCGGCGGTCCAGCGCCTGCGCCTCGCCCAGCCCCTGCGGTGTCTGGGGCGACCAGAGCGCCGCGTGCAGCCGGGCCTGCGTGGTGGCGTGATCAGGCGGCGTGTGCATGGCGGGCCTCTGTCAGCAGGGTCTCGGCGCGGGCAGCCTCGGCCAGCAGGGTGTCGAAGCCGGGCACGTCGTTGTCCCATTCCACAAGGCTGGGCAGCGGGCCGGTCCGTGCCAGAACCTCGGCGTAAAGCGTCCAGACCGGATCGGCGACCGGGCGCGAATGGCTGTCGATGAGCAAGGGGCCATCGGGCAGCGCTTCGGCCTCGTGACCTGCCAGATGGATCTCGCCCACCAGCTCCAGCGGGAAAGCCGCGAGATAGGCGCGCGGGTCGGTGCGGTGATTGGTGGCCGAGACGAAGACGTTGTTGACGTCCAGCAAGAGGCCGCAGCCGGTGCGGTGGGCGATCTCGCGCAGGAAATCGGCCTCGGGCCAGGTGCTGTCGGCAAAGGTCACGTAAGTGGCCGGGTTTTCCAGCAGCAGGCGGCGGCCCAGCGCGGTCTGCGCCTGATCGATATGGGCGCAGATCGTGGTTAAGGTTTCATCCGTGTAGGGCAGCGGCAGCAGATCATTCAGCCAGTCCGCGCCATGCGAGGACCATGCCAGATGTTCGGAAAAACTCTCGGGTTGATGGCGGTCCAGCAGACCGCGCAGGCGCTTCAGGTGGTCAGGGTCCAGCGGCCCTGCCCCGCCGATCGACAGACCGACCCCGTGGATGGAGAGCGCGTGCTCGGCGTGCAGCCGTTCGAGCATGGCATGCGGAGCACCGCCCGCGCCCATGTAATTCTCGGCGTGGACCTCGAAGAACAGCGCGGTTTTGGCCTGCACTGCCTGCGCGAAATGCTCGGGCTTGAAGCTGAGGCCCGGCGCGGCGGGCAGGCGGAAATCGGGGGAGGAGATCATGGCTTCGGTCCTGCGATGCGTGCGTCAGGAGAGCGGCCGCCCCGGCACCGGGCCAGGGCGGCCAGCGGGGTTACATCATCGTCGGCATGTAGGTGTCGGCGATCTCCGAGGCCAGCGTCGGCGGCAGGTCGCGCTTGATACCCGCCCCGTAACCACCGGCTTCCAGCTGCTCGGCGGTCGCCCCCATGCGGGCATGACCCATGCCATCGGCGGGCAGTTCCATCGTCGCGCAGGTGCCGGCGGGAACCAGCGTCCAGGCGTTGCCCTGATAGTCGATGGTCGAGGTGCCCGCGCAGCTGGTGCCGGGACCGGCGGCGCAGTCATTCGCACCAGCCATCGAGACGCCGTAGCAGCGCTCTTGCGCCATGTCGTCGGCAGCGGCCATGCCGGTGGCGGCCAGCGAAAGGGCGGCGGCGATCGAGGCGGCAAGGATCGGGGTGTGTTTGGTCATGAGGTAGCTCCCTGAAAAGGCCCCGCATCCGTTGCGGGCCTGCCAGTCAGGACGCAGACACTCGGCGATCCGTTACAGCGATCACGCAGCCGTGACATTGCCGCGTTTTTCGTCGAAATTACGCAGGGGCGGTGTAACAACACCCCGGTCCGACCCGTAAGGAGAGTACGTGAACACGTCACAAGACCCGAGCTGGGAGCATCTGATGCGCGCCGCCAATCGCGGCGATCAGCGCGCCTATGGGCGGCTCTTGATCGCGATCACGCCGGTTGTGCGCGGCATTGTCCGGGCACGCGGCGGGACGCTGGGCACGCAGAGCGGGGAAGACATTGTGCAGGAGGTTCTGCTGACCATCCATCTGAAGCGGCAGACCTGGCACGAGGACGCGCCGCTGCGCCCGTGGCTCTATGCCGTCACGCGGCACAAGGTGATCGACGCGTTCCGCGCGCGCGGCAAGCGGATCGAGATCCCGGTGGACGAGATCGCCGAGGTGCTGCCCGCCCCCGCTGGCCCCGATCCGTTCGAGGCCCAGGATATGGAGCGGGTGATCGACCAGCTCGACCCGCGCGCGGCGCAGATCGTGCGTGCGATCGGGATAGACGGAGACAGCGCCGCAGAAACCGGCGCGCGGCTGGGCATGACCGAGGGGGCGGTTCGTGTGGCCTTGCACCGGGCGCTCAAAAGCGTCGCCCGGTTGCGCGAAAGGATGATTGAATGAAGACCGAAGAGCTCATCGCGGCGCTGGCCGCCGACACCACGCCCCGACCGGCCCCCGCCCGGCGGATGGCGCGTGCCTTGCCGCCCGCGCTGCTGGTGTCCGGACTGGCGCTGGTGACGCTGTGGCACACGCGGCCCGATCTGGCCGAAGTGCTGACCTCACCCACCGCCTACAAGACGCTGGTGCCCGCACTGTTGGCGCTGGCGGCGCTGTGGCTGGCGAAGGGGCTGAGCCGCCCCGAAGCGCGGGCGACCGCGCAGCGCGCGCTGATGGGAGGGCTGCTGGCAGGGCTGGCGGCGCTGCTGGTTTATGCGCTGGCGACGACGTCGTTGGCCGAGATCGCCGAGATCCTCGACACCCGCGATTTCAGCAACTGCCTGATTTCGGTGCCTGCTTTGGCCGCTTTGCCTCTGGCGGGCACGCTCTGGGCCCTGCGCGCCGGCGCGCCGCGCAGCCCGGGTTGGACGGGCGCGGCGGCAGGGCTGGTGGCCGGCGGCAGCGCGGCTGCGATCTATTCGCTGCATTGCCCGCACGACCCGCTGATGTATTTCTTCCCGGCCTATGGCACCGCGATGGCGATTGTCACGGTAGCGGGTGCGTTGATCGGGCGGCGGCTGCTGCGGTGGTGAGGTCGGTGGGGTTGAACCCCACCCTACAGCGCGCCCGTAGGGTGGGGTTTAACCCCACCCGTAAGCACACCATCCGTAGGGTGGGGTTCAACCCCACCCTTTACTCCGCCCTACCCCGCCTCAGCCCGGCAGCGGGATAAACTCGTCCGTATCCCCCGGCGGCAGATGGAAGGGACCATCCGCCCAATCCCCGCGCCGCCAGGCCTCTTTCGCTTCTTCGATCCGCTCTTTGGATGAGCTGACGAAGTTCCACCAGATATAGCGTGGCCCGTTAAGCGTATCGCCACCGAGCAGCATCAGCCGCGCGCCTCGCGAGCCCGCTTGCAGGGTGATCGCGTCGCCGGGGCGGAAAACGACCATCTTGCCGGTCTCGAACTCCTGTCCCGCGATGATCACCGACCCGTCGAGCACGTGCAGCCCGCGATCCTCATGCCCGTCCGGCATCGGCATGCGGGCACCGGCTTCCAGCACCGCATCGACGTAGAACAGATCGCCGAAGGTGCTGACCGGGGCCTTCTCGCCCCAGGCCGTGCCAAGGATCAGGCGGGCGCGCAGGCCGTTGGCTTCCAGAAACGGCAGCGCGTCGGCACCGTGATGCTCGAACGCCGGGGTCATTTCTTCCTTGTTTTCCGGCAGCGCCAGCCATGTCTGTACGCCGAACAGCTCATGCTTGGCCTGCCGCACTGTCGCATCGGTGCGCTCGGAATGGGTGATTCCGCGACCGGCGATCATCCAGTTCACCTCGCCCGGCACGATCTTCTGATCGGTGCCAAGGCTGTCCTTGTGGATGAAGTGGCCGTTCAGCAGATAGGTCACCGTGCCCAGCCCGATATGCGGGTGCGGGCGCACGTCGATGCCGCTGCCGGTGATGAACTCGGCCGGGCCCATCTGGTCGAAGAACACGAACGGCCCGACCATGCGGCGGGCGGCGGCGGGCAGTGCGCGGCGCACCTCGAAGCCCCCCAGATCGCGGGCGCGGGGGACGATGACGGTCTCGATCGAGGCGGGATCGGTGGTCAGGGGGCCGGGATTGAAGGCGGGATTCCAGCTCATGTCAGGCTCCTATGGCGATGGTTATGCCTAACATGGAGAGCGTCATCTGTCAGGAAAAGCCCCGCGCAGCGCCTGCACAGAGCCTGTGCGCCTCAGCGCGGATCGCCCTCGCGGCGGAACAGCCCATGCGCCTGTGGTGGCGGCAAAATTGCGCCCCGGCGGCGCACAACCGGCACGGCAATCGGCGCCTGCGGGTGCGGCGGCAACCCGTGGAAGCGGCTCCAGAACATCCGCCCGCCGCGCAACCGCCAGGTCCGGGCGCTCAAGCCGACGCCCGCAAGGAACCCGCCGATATGCGCCCAGAACGCCACGCCGCCATCGGCGGGCGTCGCCAATCCGCCCCAGACCTGCAGCGCGAACCAAAGGCCAAGCAGCAGCCACGCTGGCGCGGCAAAGGTGCGCAGGCCAATGACGTAATAGGTCGCCACATCGACGCGGGCGCGCGGGAACATCAACAGATACCCCCCCATAACCCCTGCCACGGCACCCGAAGCGCCAGCGACCGGCACCAGACTGAGCGGCGCGGCGACATATTGCAGGGCAAAGGCGATCAACCCGCAAAGCAGGTAGAAGGCGAGAAAACGAACCGGGCCGAACTCGGCCTCAAGATTATCGCCAAAGATGCGCAGGAACAGCATGTTGAGGCCCAGATGGAACCAGCCGCCATGCACGAACATTGCGACCAGCGGCGTCGCCAACCCCTCGCCCGCGCTCAGGCGGGCGGGGATCATCGCCCAGCGGCGGTAGAGCTCCAGAACGGACTCGTCCGTGCCAAGCGGGTAATACGCCATGAACACCACAATGTTCACGGCGATCAGCCCCCAGGTCACATAGGGCACCTGCCCCGACGGGTTTCGGTCACGGATTGGCAACATGCCCAAGGGGATGGGCGATCATGGCCCGCCCGTCAAGCACCTGCCGCTTCAACAAGCAGTTGCGCGTTTCCGCCCGATGCCGTGGTGTCGATACACAGATGCCGTTCGGTCAGCGCATGGGCCGCATCCGGCTGCGTGGTGATCAGCGGCAGGATCGGGCCTTTGCGGCGCGACAGCGCCTGCGCGCAGGCCCGCGCGGTGTCGGTATCGCCCCACCAGATCACCCCCGAAAGCCCCTGAGCGGTTTCCAACCACTCTGGCGGCACCACCCCGCCTGCCATCACGGCCACCCCGCCATGCGCCCGGATCGCGGCGGCCTGCTGCGCCTCGGCCTGCGGCCCCGGCCCCATGCACAGCACCGGCGGCCGCGCATGCAGGCTCAGGCGATTCGACTCTCCCGTCGGGCCGGGCATGTCGAGCGTGGTCAGCGGCTCTTGCGGGACCGCCACAGCCAGATCGCGGGCGAGCTTGGTAAGATCCGCCTTTGCCCCCGTCGCTGCCGCTTCCGGTGCCGCCACAGGCTGCGCCAGCCGCGCGACATACTCGGGCCCGCCGGCCTTGGGTCCGGTGCCCGAAAGCCCCTCGCCGCCAAACGGCTGGCTGCCGACGACCGCGCCGATCTGGTTGCGGTTCACATAAAGGTTGCCGACGCGCATCGCCTCGACCACCTCTTGCACGCGGTTGTCGATGCGGGTGTGCAGACCGAAGGTCAGCCCAAAGCCGCGCGCGTTCACCGCATCCAGCACCTTGAGCAGATCACGCCCCTTGAAGCGCGCGACATGCAGAACCGGGCCGAAAATCTCGCGCGGGATGTCCTCGATCCCTGTCACCTCAATCACCACAGGCGCGATGAAATGCCCGGCACTGGGCGCGCGTAGTTCGTGCAGCACGCGGCCCTCCTTGCGGGCCTGAGACACATAGGCGCGGATCTCGCGCGCCGCCTCGGCGTCGATCACCGGGCCGACGTCATTGGCCAGCACCCACGGATCGCCCAAGGTCAGCGCCTCCATCGCCCCGCCCAGCATATCGAGCAGATGCGGCGCGACGTCCTGCTGCACATAGAGGCAGCGCAGGGCCGAACAGCGCTGACCCGCCGACTGGAACGCACTGGCGACCACATCGCGCACCGCCTGCTCGGGCAGCGCGGTTGAGTCCACGATCATCGCATTCAACCCGCCGGTTTCGGCGATCAACGGCGCACCGGGGGCAAGGTTTGCCGCCATCGCCCGGCGGATCGCCTGCGCGGTGTCGGTCGAGCCGGTGAAGACCACGCCATCCACGCGCGGGTCCGAGGTCAGCGCGGCACCGACCACAGCGCCTTCGCCGGGCAGCAGTTGCAGCGCCGTGCGGGGCACGCCCGCCTCATGCAGCAATGCCACGGCGGCGGCGGCGACCAGCGGGGTCTGCTCGGCAGGCTTGGCCATCACCGCGTTGCCCGCCGCCAATGCCCCGGCGACCTGGCCGGTAAAAATCGCCAACGGGAAGTTCCACGGCGAGATGCAGGTGATCCTCCCGCGCGGGGCCATCTCGGGCGTGATCCGGGCGGCGTAGTAGCGCAGGAAATCGACGGCCTCGCGCAGCTCTCCGACACAATCGGCCTGCGTCTTGCCCGCCTCACGCGCCAGCACCGCAAAAAGCGGACCAAAGTCGCGCTCATAGAGGTCAGCGGCGCGGCTCAGGATCGCCGCACGCTCGGCAGGTGAAGCGTCCCACACCTGCGCGGCCCCCAGCGCCGTTTCCACATCCGCCGCCGTTGCCTGCACCACCTGCCCGACCACCTCACCCGGCCGCGCCGGGTTGCCGACGCTCAGCGTGTCACCCCCCTGAACCGGCCCCGCCAGCAGCGGCCCCGCCGCGAACACCTGCGCCGCAAACGGCGCGCGCGCCGTCTCAATCGCCGCCAGATCCCCGGCATCGGTCAGATCCCAGCCCGTTGAGTTCACCCGTTCCGGCGCAAACAGCCCCGGCCCGGTGGTCAGCACCACGGGGCGATGCGCCTCCAGCGGATCAGCGACCACGTCCTCGGGCGAGACGCTCTCATCAACGATCTTGTGTACGAACGAGCTGTTCGCCCCGTTCTCCAACAGCCTGCGCACCAGATAGGCCAACAGATCCCGGTGCGCGCCCACCGGCGCATAGATCCGGCAGCGCGTGCCCTCGGCGGCCAGCACGAGGTCGTGCAGACGCTCGCCCATCCCGTGCAAGCGCTGGAATTCATAGGCGTCGCGGCCCTGCCCCTGCGCCATCTCCAGCACCGTGGCGACGGTCTGCGCGTTATGCGTGGCGAACTGCGGATAGAGCCGGTCGGTCATCCCCAACAGCTTGCGCGCATTGGCGGCATAGGAAATGTCGGTCGCGGTCTTGGCGGTGAACACCGGGAAACCGGGCAAGCCCAGCACCTGCGCGCGCTTGATCTCGCTGTCCCAGTAGGCGCCCTTGACCAGCCGCACCATGAGGCGGCGGTCCAGCCGACCGGCCTCGGCATAAAGCCAGTCGATCATCGCGCCCGCGCGCGGGCCGTAGGCCTGCACGACCACGCCGAACCCGTCCCAACCCTCAAGCGCCGGATCGGCCAGCACCGCGCCGATCACATCGCGCGACAGGACCAGCCTGTCCTGCTCTTCGGCGTCGATGTTGAAGCCCATGCCGCGCCGCGCCGCCATCCGCGCCAGCGTGATCACCCGGGGCACCAGTTCGCGCATCACCCGCTCGCGTTGCGCTTCCTCATAGCGCGGATGCAGGGCGCTCAGCTTGACCGAGATGCCGGGGTTAACCTTGATGTCCTGGCCCTTGCAGCCCTTGCCGATCGCCTCGATCGCTGCCGCATAGGCACGCTGATAGCGCAGCGCATCGGCTTCGGTGCGCGCGGCCTCGCCCAGCATGTCGTAGGAATAGGCGTAGCCGCGCGCCTCCATCGCCGAGGCCCGGCTCATCGCGGAAGCGATGGTTTCGCCCAGCACGAACTGGCGGCCCATCTCCTTCATCGCGCGCGACACGGCGGTGCGGATCACCGGCTCGCCCAGACGCTTGACCGCCCCGCGCAGCTGACCGGCGATGCCCGGCTCGGCCTCGTCCAGCACCCGGCCCGTCAGCATCAAGGCCCAGGTCGAGGCATTAACCAAAGATGAGGCCGAATGGCCCAGATGCTTGCCCCAGTCCGACGGCGCGATCTTGTCCTCGATCAGCGCGTCCATCGTGCCCGCATCAGGCACGCGCAGCAGCGCTTCGGCCAGACACATCAGCGCGATGCCCTCATCGGTGGACAGGCCGTATTCGGCCAGGAAGACTTCCATCAGGCCGGGCTTTGCCCCGCTGCGGATGGCGCGCACCAGATCGGCGGCGCGGGTGGTGATGCGCGCGCGGGCGGCGGGGTCGAGCGCCGTAGCCTCGGCCAAAGCGGTGGTGAGGGCGGCTTCGTCTTGTGGGAGGGGGGACAACAGGGGATCAGTCGGCATCGCGGCACCCGGAATTTTCGATTACCCCCAGAATACGCCGATTGCCGCCTGAGTTTTTCCCGATTACGCTGCAACGGCAGGCAAATTGGCTGCATTTGTTCTCAAAGGCAGGCAAATGACCCGCGACGATCTCGACAGCTTCGATCAGGCAATCCTGCGTGTGTTGCAACAGGACGGAAGGCTCAGCGTGACCGAACTGGCCAGCCGAATCAGCCTGTCAAAATCGCCCACACAGGCGCGATTGCGCCGGCTCGAGCGTGAGGGGTTCATCACCGGCTATCAGGCTCGGGTGAACCACCTGCGGCTGGGCATGGCGCATATCACCTTCGTCGAGGTGCGGCTGTCCGACACCCGGGAAGCAGCACTCAAGGCGTTCAACACAGCAGTGCGCGCCCTGCCCGAGGTCGAGGAATGCCACATGATCGCCGGGGCCTTCGACTACCTGCTCAAGGTCCGCAGCGCCGATATACTGGATTATCGGCAAAGCCTGGCTGAGCGGATCTCGAGCCTGCCGCATGTCGCCTCGACCTCGACGCACGTGGCGATGGAATCGGTGAAAGAGGGCGGTCGCTAGCCGGCTGCCGGGGTCAGGGGGGCTCGCCCCCCTCGGCCCGTTCCGGGCCTCACCCCTGAGGATATTTGGAGACAGAAAATGCGGGTTAAGGTTTGGTTAACCGCCCCTGTTTTCTGTCTCCAAATATCCTCGGGGGGTGAATTCGCTGAAAGCGAAGAGGGGGGCGGAAAGCCCCCCTTTGCGACGGCGATCAGTCGCGGGTACGGATAATTTTAGAGAAACTGTCGAAGATCACGCTGTTGGCGGCGATCATATTGCCCGACTCGATCGGGTCCTGCCCGTCGCGGATCGGCCCGATGAACCCGCCCGCTTCGCGCACCAGCAGCGAACCGGCGGCGGTGTCCCAGGGTTTCAGCCCGCGTTCCCAGAACCCGTCATAGCGACCGGCGGCAACATAGGCGAGGTCCAGCGCCGCAGCGCCCCAGCGGCGCACACCGGCGCAGACGGGCATCAGCCGCGCCAGATCCTGCAGCGTCGCGGGCAGTGCCGGGCGGCCACCGAAGGGCACGCCGGTGGCAAAGATGCACTCGATCATCGACCGGCGCCCCGACACCCGCAGGCGCGTGTCGTTCATATAGGCGCCGAGGCCCTTCTCGGTGTAGAACATCTCGTCCTTGGCCGCGTCGAAGACCAGACCGGCAACGATCTCGCCCTTATGCTCCAGCGCGATCGAGATCGCCCAGTGCGGCAGCCCGTGCAGGAAGTTGGTCGTCCCGTCCAGCGGATCAACGATCCAGCGGCGCGTCGGGTCGGTGCCCTCGTCCTCGCCGGTTTCCTCGCCCAGCCAGCCATAGTTCGGCCGGCCATCCATCAGCTCTTCCTTGATGATCCGCTCGGCCTCGCGGTCGGCTTTCGACACAAAATCTCCAGGCCCCTTGGACGAGACCTGCAGGTTTTCCACCTCGCGGAAATCCTTGACCAAGGAACGCCCCGCTTTACGCGCGGCCTTGATCATGAGGTTGAGATTGGCACTTCCCTGCATTTCGCTGGCTCCGTCCTGAACAGCGTTGGGCCTTACGGGAAAGGCGCGCCAATGGAAAGGGGAACCTGCGGATTCTCCCCTTTCAGGCCCGCCACCCGGCGTCTAGGCTAGGCGCGAAACAGGAGGTTCCCCATGCTCATCCGCCGACCGCACAGCCGTGACCGCGCCGACTGGGAGCGCCTCTACGCCGCCTATGCCGCGTTTTACCACGTCCAGCAGAGCGCCGAGATGCGCGCGCGTGTCTGGGGCTGGCTTCATGACCCGGCGCATGAGGTCGAGTGTTTCGTGGCCGAAGGCGACAGCGGCCTCGTCGGCCTCGCGCATTTCCGTCCCTACGCCCTGCCGCTCGACGCCTCAACGGGCGGCTACCTTGACGATCTTTTCGTCGATCCCGCCGCGCGCGGCTCAGGCGCGGCCCGAGCGCTGATCGAGGCCATCGCCGCCGAGGGCCGCGCGCGCGGCTGGACCGCGCTGAGCTGGATCACCGCCGAGGACAACGCCCGCGCCCGTGGGCTTTACGACAAGCTGGCCAAGGCTGCGCAGTGGAAGACCTATGAGATGCTGCTCTGAGCGCACAAACCGCGCGCCTGCGGGTGCCAACCCGCCGGGCCGAGAGGGGGCTCGATGCCCCCCGAGGCCCGCCCCTGCGCGCGCGCCCTTGATTCCCCCCCGCCGACCCCGTAGAGACAGCGCGATATCAGATCAGGAGCCGTCCGATGCCCGCAGCCCAAGAGTCGCCGCGCCCGACCGCTTGCCTCGTTCTCGCCGACGGCACCATCTTTTACGGTTTCGGCTTCGGCGCGACCGGCGAGACGGTAGCCGAGTTGTGCTTCAACACCGCGATGACCGGCTACCAGGAAATCATGACCGACCCGTCTTATGCCGGGCAGATCGTGACCTTCACCTTCCCGCATATCGGCAATACCGGCGTGACGGATGAAGACGAAGAGGCCCAACAGGCCGTCGCCGCCGGTATGGTGGTGAAATGGGACCCGACCGAGCCGTCGAACTGGCGCGCCACCGGCGAGCTGACCGCCTGGATGGCCCGGCAGGGCCGGATCGGCATCGGCGGCCTCGACACCCGCCGCCTGACCCGGGCGATTCGCCAGCAGGGCGCGCCGCATGTCGCGCTGGCGCATGATCCCGACGGCAACTTCGATCTGGACCGCCTGCTGGCCAAGGCCCGTGGCTGGAAGGGGCTCGTCGGCCTCGATCTGGCAAAGGACGTGACCTGCGCGCAGAGCTATCACTGGAACGAGATGCGCTGGGCATGGCCGCAGGGCTACCAGCCGCAGACCGCGCCGGTGCACAAGGTTGTCGCCATCGACTTCGGCGCCAAGCGCAACATTCTGCGCTGTCTGGCGTCGGCGGGTTGCGACGTCACCGTCCTGCCCGCGACCGCCACGGCGGAAGAAGTGCTCGCGCTCAATCCGGACGGGGTTTTCCTGTCCAACGGTCCCGGCGATCCGGCGGCGACGGGCGACTATGCCGTGCCGATGATCAAACAGGTTCTGGACGCCGATCTGCCGGTTTTCGGCATTTGTCTGGGCCACCAGATGCTGGCGCTGGCGCTGGGTGCGCGCACGATCAAGATGAACCACGGCCACCATGGCGCCAACCATCCGGTCAAGAACCGCGATACCGGCAAGGTCGAGATTACCTCGATGAACCATGGCTTTACCGTGGACAGCCAGACTCTGCCTGCCGGTGTGGTGGAAACCCATGTCTCGCTGTTCGACGGCTCAAACTGCGGTATCCGTCTGGCCGACCGCCCGGTCTTCTCGGTGCAATACCACCCCGAGGCCAGCCCCGGCCCGCAGGACAGCTACTACCTGTTCGAGCGTTTTGCCGACGCGATGGCCGCGCGCAAAGTGCCTGCGTAGACGATTCTTAACGCTCTCTTAACTTCCGCCGGGCATCAGTGATGGGGTCCGGTCGGAGGTCAAGATGCGACACGTCGCACGCCAGCACTCTGAGGCAAGGCCTGCGGTCGAGGGGGATCTCTTGAACGACGGGACCGCGGTCGTGCAGCCGGCCCTTGTTCCGCCACCTGAATCACCGCCCGGACCGCGCACGCCTTTGGGAGCGGTTCTGCTAAGGCGTGGGGCGATTCGGTCGTGCGATCTGTTGCGCGCGCTTGAAATTCAGACCCGCCAGCACTTGCGACTCGGCGACATCCTGCGCGCCCACGGGCTGGCCAGTGAAACAGCCGTAATGGCGGCACTGGCCGAGCAATTCGGCACCGGTGTCATCGACACCCGGCATACCCGCCCCGATCCGCGCCTGATCGACCGTGTCGGGCCGCGCCGCTGCCTGCGCATCGGCTGCCTGCCCTGGACACGCGCCGGGTCCGTCACCCTTGTTGCCTGTGCTGAACCGGATCAGTTCTTTGCCCACCGCGCAGAGCTGGAGGCGGCGCTCGGCCCCGTGGTGATGGGCGTCGTCACCGAAACCGGCCTGCAACAAGCGCTGATCGATTCGCGCAGTGGCAGCCTGCGGCTGATGGCCGAAACCTGTGTGGCGGCGCAAGAAAGCTGTCGGCTCTGGGACGGGCGGCGCTTCAGCCACTGGGTTGCAGCAGCGCTTGGGGCGTTCGTGACGCTGACCCTGGTGGCGCCTGTCGCCAGCTTTCTGGCCCTTTTCGGGCTGGTGCTGGGATTTCTGACGCTCGGCAACGCGATGAAAATCGCCGCCACCGTCGCACAACTGCGCGCCAGCCGGGCACGCCCCGACGCAACCGAACCGACGGATGTGTTGCGCAAACCCTGCGTATCGGTGCTGGTGCCGCTCTATCGCGAACCGGATATCGCACCGCGCCTGATCAAACGGCTGGGTGCGTTGTCCTATCCGCGAGAGCTGCTCGACGTGCTATTGATCGTGGAAGAAGATGACCAGCTGACCCGTACCGCACTGGCCGCCAGCGGGTTGCCGACGTGGATGCGCGTCATCCCGGTGCCCGATTCGCCCCTGCGAACCAAGCCGCGCGCTCTGAACTACGCGCTGAACTTTGCGCGCGGGCAGATCATCGGTGTCTATGACGCCGAGGATGCGCCGGCGCCCGACCAGATCCACCGCGTTGTTGAGTGTTTCGCCCGGTCCGGGCCCGATCTGGCCTGCGTGCAGGGGGTGCTGGACTATGTGAACCCGCACACCAATTGGCTCAGCCGCTGTTTCACCATCGAATACGCCGTCTGGTTCCGCCTGATTCTACCGGGTCTGGCGCGGCTGGGGCTGGTGGTGCCGCTTGGCGGTACAACGCTGTTCTTCCGCCGCGAAACGCTGGAACTTCTTGGCGGCTGGGACGCGCATAACGTGACCGAGGACGCCGATCTTGGCCTGCGTCTGGCGCGTCACGGCTATCGCACCGAACTGCTGTCGACGGTGACCATGGAAGAGGCGAACTGCCGGATCTGGCCCTGGATCAAGCAACGCTCGCGCTGGTTGAAAGGCTACGCGATGACCTATGCCGTGCATATGCGCGACCCGGTGCTGTTGTGGCGGCAACTGGGCGCGTGGCGTTTTGCCGGGGTGCAGCTGCTGTTTCTGGGCACGCTTGTGCAGTTCCTGCTGGCCCCGATCCTGTGGAGCTTCTGGCTGATGCTCTTCGGCCTTGGCCATCCCGCCGCTGCAGCCTTGCCGGGCTGGGCGCTGATTGGCGTCTCGGCGGTGTTCCTGATCTCGGAGGTGTCCTCGCTGGCGATCAGCCTTACCGCGTTGCAACACAAACGCCACCGCGCGCTAAGAATCTGGGCGATCAGCCTGCATTTCTATTTCCCCTTGGCAGTGATCGCCGCGTGGAAGGGCATCTGGGAAATGCTAACCAGCCCGTTCTACTGGGACAAGACCACGCATGGCCTGCACGACGGCGCCGCGCATGCCTCAGTCGTCGAACAGGCTTAGCGTTGCCGCCGCCGGTCGCCGGATTCCAGCTTGAGCCGGGTCTCGAACGCCCGGCTGATATGCTCGCGCAGCGCCTTGTCGGCAGCGTCGCCATCGCCGCGTGCAATCGCCTCGACCATGGCGTCGTGCTCATCGAGCGCCGCGCGCCCGCGTCCTTCGGCCTCCAGCGAAGTCGTTGCCAGCAGCGCCATCGAGCGGTGGACCAGATCCAGCTGCTGCACCAGAAACCGGTTGTGGCTAGCCAGATGGATCTGCTTGTGGAACCGCTTGTTCGCCCGGCTCAACGCCTTGGGATCGTTCATCAACCGGCGATCCTCGGTCACCATGTCGCGCATCACGCGCACCTCTTCGACCGAGGCATGCTTGGCCGCCAGCCGCGCCGCCAGCCCTTCAAGCTGGGCGCGCACCACGTAAAGTTCGGCCAGTTGGTTATGGTCGAGCGAGGCCACGATCAATGAGCGCCCGTCGCGGGTCAGCAGCGATTGCGTTTCCAGCCGCTGCAACGCCTCGCGGATCGGGGTGCGCGAGACGCCGAAACGCTCGGCCAGCTCGGATTCCACCAGCCTGTCGCCGGGTTTGTAAACGCCATCGTCAATCGCCGCGAGGATCAGCGAATAGGCATCGAGCAGGGGTTGGCGCTGGTCATTCATGGGCAGTCCTCCGAAGCGCTGCAGACTAGGGGCGCAGGCGCTGCATGAAAAGGCCTGTTCTGGCCGCTGCAACCTTGTGTCGCGCGGCGGGGCGGGCTAGCCCTGTGCGCATGGCAGACAGCGATTTCCACCACGTCGAGACCTGGGTCTTCGACCTTGATAACACCCTCTATCATCCCAGCGTCCGGCTGTTCGATCAGATCGACATCAAGATGACCGACGTGGTGATGCGCGTGACCGGCGCGGACCGGGCTGAATCGGACCGCCTGCGGCACGATTACTGGCAGACCTATGGCACCACGCTGGCCGGGTTGATGGCGCATCACGCGCTGGACCCGGTGCCGTATCTGGTCGAGGTGCACGACATCGACTTTACCGTGCTCGCCCCCGATCCCGCGCTGCGCGCCGCGATTGAGCGGCTGGGTGGGCGGCGGATCGTCTATACCAACGGCTCGGCCCCCTATGCCCGCCGGGTGCTTGAGGCGCGCGGGCTGGACGGGCTGTTCGATGCGGTCTACGGCGTAGAAAACGCCGACTATCACCCCAAACCGCAGCCGCAAGCCTTCGAGCGGATCTTTGGGCTGGACGGGCTGACCCCGGCCCGTGCCGCGATGTTCGAGGACGACCAGCGCAACCTGCGTGTCCCGCACCAATTGGGCATGCGCACGGTGCTTGTCACGCCCGAGGTCGAGGCGCATGACCACGTGCACCACCACACCGACGACCTGACCGCGTTCCTGAACGCCCTGTGACATTGCCGCGCAGGTGGCGCGTTGCCGCAGTGCGGCATCTCGCCGGATGTTCAGACGCAGGGGCGAAAGCCATATCTCCGGGATAGCTTTAACCCGGAGTTTCCCATGGCCAGTGCTGACCTCAGCTACACCCCTGCCCCCGCCGTTTACCGCGTGCCGCTGCTCGGGGCGATTGCGCGCGAACTGGCCGAGGGTGACGACGATTATCCGCTTTACCTGATCCTGGCGCTAGTCTCGATCTGGGGGCTGGCGATCTTTTTCTTCGGCCTGCCCGCGCTCTATTTGCCCGCCGTCGTGGCCTCGCCGCTGATGGTTGTGGTGCTGGTGGCAATCAGCCGAGGCTGACGCGGCTGCCTGAGGCGGCTTGCCGCCTCGCCCCGGCCCCCGCTTTGCGCTAGATAAGCGCCAAAGCGTAGGAGACGGTCATGCGGCAATCGGTGGATGTGCTGGTTTCAGGCGGCGGCGTTGCCGGTCTGGCGGCGGCGGCGGCCTTTGGTTCGGCAGGCTATTCGGTGATCTGCGTCGATCCCGCGCCGCCGATTACCGATGGCACGGCCCCCGGCGCGGATCTGCGCACCACGGCCTTTCTGCAACCCTCGATCCCGGTGCTTGAGGCCGCGGGCCTGTGGGAGCGCCTGCAGCCTCATGCGATGCCCTTGCAGGTCATGCGCATCGTTGACGCGGGCGGGGCCGAGCCGGTCGCCCGCATCACCCACGACTTCAACGCCGCCGATGTCTCGGCCCAGCCCTTTGGCTGGAACCTGCCCAACTGGCTGCTGCGCCGCGAATTTGTCGCCCGGCTGGACGCGCTGGAAAACGTCGATTTCCGCCCCGGCACCGCAACCAGCCGCGTGTTCACCCGCGAGAGCGAGGCACTGGTCACCCTGTCCGATGGCAGCCGCGTGTCCGCCCGCTTGGTGATTGCCGCCGATGGCCGCCACTCGCCTGTCCGCAAGGCCCTGGGCATCCCGGTGCAGACCACGCGTTACGGGCAAAAGGCGCTGGCCTTCGCTGTCACCCACCCCGAGCCGCATAACAACGTCTCGACCGAGGTCCATCGCTCGGGCGGGCCCTTCACGCTGGTGCCGCTGGGCGATCATCAGGGCAAGCCGTGCTCGGCGGTGGTCTGGATGGAGACGGGCCCCGAAGTGGACCGGCTGCGCCAGTTGGACCCCGCCGCGTTCGAGCAGGCGATGAACGAACGCAGCTGCGGGCTTTACGGCTGGCTGGAGCAGGCGACACCGCTGACTGTCTGGCCGATCATCACCCAGATTGCCGAGCGGTTTAACGGCCAGCGAGTCGCGCTGATGGCCGAAGCGGCGCATGTGGTGCCGCCGATTGGCGCGCAGGGGCTGAATATGAGTCTGGGGGATCTGGGCGCGCTGATCGCGCTGGCCGCGCCGGAAACGCTGGGCGAATCGGGGCCGCTTCAGGCCTATCACCGCCGCCGCTGGCCCGAGGCCAAGCTGCGGCTGGCGGGGGTCGATGCGCTGAACCGGGCGTCGATGATCGACGCGCAGCCGCTGCGCGATGCGCGGGCGGCGGCGCTGCACGCGCTCTATTCGCTGGCGCCGGTGCGCCGGGGTCTGATGCAACTGGGGATCGGGATGCGGTGAGCCTTTCGGCTCACCGCCTTGAATTCAACCGTCGCTGCGACGCGCCGGTTTCTGGCTGAAACGCTTGGGGCGCTTGGGGCGCTCAGCGGCCATCGCGTCGGCCAGCGCCGGGTGTACGCGGGGTTTGCGCGGCTTAGCCGCATCAGCGGCCCCCACACCCGGCTTGCCACCGGGTTTGCCGCCACCGGGACGACCACCGCCAGCCCCTTTGGCCCCGCCGGGCTTGCCACCCGCCTTGCCGCCGCCGGGACGTTGACCACGGTTCTGACCGGTCGCGGCGCGGGCTTTCGCGCGGGCGGCTTCGGCCATGATCTCGGGCCAGACATCGCCACCGATAACCTCGATCTTGATGTTCATCAGCTTTTCGATGGCGCGCAGATCGGCCATTTCAGCCGGCGCACAGAGCGCCACGGCACGACCCTCACGCCCGGCGCGCGCGGTGCGGCCGATGCGGTGAACGTAGTTCTCGGGGACGTTGGGCAGTTCGTAGTTGTAGACATGCGCGACCAGCGGAATGTCGAGCCCGCGAGCGGCCACGTCGGTCGCGACCAGAACCTTGGTTTCCCCGGCGCGGAACGCGGCAAGCGTGCGCTCGCGCTGGCCCTGGCTTTTGTTGCCGTGGATCGAGCCCACGGAAAAGCCCCATGATGCCAGCAGCTTGGACAGCTTTTCCGACCCGTGCTTGGTGCGGCCAAAGACCAGCGCCAGCTCGTCGGGGTGCTGCGAGAGGTACTCTCTGAGCACCGCCGCCTTGTCGCCCTGCGGCGCAAAGTGAACGGCCTGCGTGATCTTGTCGGCAGCTTTGCCTGGCGTCGCAACCTGCACGCGGACCGGGCGGTCCAGATAGGCGTCGGCAATCTCGCTCATGTCTTTGGGCATGGTGGCCGAGAACAGCATCGTCTGACGTTCAGCCGGCAGATAGCGGGCGATCTTGCGCAGCGCGTGGATGAAGCCGAGGTCGAGCATCTGGTCGGCCTCGTCCAGCACCAGCATCTGCACCTTGGCCAGCGAGACCGAGCCCCGCTCGAGCAGGTCGATCAGACGACCGGGCGTTGCGACCAGCACATCGGTGCCGCGCACGAGGCGGTCAATCTGACGGTTGATCGAGGCACCGCCAACGACGGTGGTGATCGCGGTGGGCGTGCCATGCGACAGCTGGGTCAGCGCCTCGGCGATCTGTTGCACCAGTTCGCGCGTCGGCGCGAGGATCAGCGCGCGGGCGGTCTTCGGTGCGGGCTTGCCCTGCCCGGCCAGCCGGTGCAGGATCGGCAAACCAAAGGCCAGCGTCTTGCCGGTGCCGGTCTGGGCCAGACCCATCAGGTCGCGCCCTTCCATCAACGGGGGGATGCCGCGGGCCTGAATCGGTGTCGGTACGTCTTTGCCGGTGCGCTCCAACGCGGCCAGCAGCGCCGGGTTCAGCCCCAGCATAGAGAAATCGGTCATGGTAGTCCTTTCGGGCGCCAGGCCCCAAGGGCGGCGCAAATGCCGGTGCGCGCTGCCCCGTGAAGGGCGCGCGGTCAGATATGGCAGATGCGCTCTTGGAAGCCCGGAGTCAAGGTCTGGCCGTCAAACACCCAAGTGCGCCCTTGATTTGTTGCAGATTCGTGGCATCCTCAGGGTGTGACAACAGACTTCCTGCGTCCGCCGGCCTCTGACAGGCAGCCCGCAATATTCGAAGGACTGGCTGCACGGCCCATCGGTACTCCGCCGGTGGGAAACCAGAGAAAGGACACGGACATGGCCACTGGCACCGTAAAATGGTTCAACTCGACGAAGGGTTACGGCTTTATCGCCCCTGATGATGGCGGCAAAGACATCTTCGTGCACATCTCGGCCGTGGAGCGCGCCGGGCTGACCGGGTTGCAAGACAACCAGAAAATCAGCTTTGAAATGCAGTCGGGCCGCGACGGGCGTGCCTCGGCCGCCGATCTGCGGCTGCTCTGAGCTTTCATCACGACCTTGATGCGAATGCGTCGCTTAACCCGCCGGCACCCCCGGCGGGTTTTGTTGTGCCAGAACGGCGCGGACAAAGGTAACGCGGTGGGCAACCGGCGCCTGAGGCACCGGCAGGGCGCGATAGCCGAATCGGGGCAGGAAGGCGATCAGACGGTGGTATTCGGCAAGGGCGGCATCAAAATCGTGCTGACGCTCGGCGTCGGTGGCAAAAATTTCGGGCCAGGGCTGGGCGACGAAAACCTGCGGATTGTAGCATGCGCCGAGGGTTTGCGCCTGCGGCGGCAGTTCGCCGGTGACATGCTCATACGCGGCAATCGCGTCCAGCAAGCCGCGGTCAAAGACCACCGGCCCGGTCAGGGCCTGCGCCGCGTGCCAATCGTCGAGCGCCAGAGCGATGGCACGTTCGGCAAAGCCTTTGGGGTCGTCCCAGGGCAGGCCCTTCCCGTCCCCTGCCAGCGCTTGGGCGACGAGTCGGCGGCCGGGTTCTGGCACCGTGGCCATGCCTTCTGCCGCCAAGGCGTCCAGCAATGTCGATTTCCCGCTGCCTGAGCAGCCGGTCAAAAGAAAGAAACGACTCACGCCACCCCCAGCGCCGCGCGCACCGCAGGCGTCCAGCCCAGATACCAGACGCCGCCGGACTGGATCACCGGGCGCTTCATCAGGGCGGGATGGGTGGCGAGAAGAGCAGATGCAGGTTGGGTGCGCTCGACATCACTGAGCCCGCGCCAGGTGGTCGAGGATTTGTTGACCAGCACCTCGCCGAACTCGTTTAGAAGCGCGCCGATCTCACCTTCGGTCAAAGGGGTTTCCCGGATGTCGCGGAAGGATGCCTCGGGCAATGCCTTGCGCGCCTTGCGGCAGGTGTCGCAGGTTTTCAGGCCCAGCAGGGTTTGGGTCATGGGTGTTCCTTTCGGTCAACGGATCGGACAGGGAGGGGGCGCGCCGCACCCCCATCGAGGGGGTGCGCCGCGCCTCGGGGGCCCTGCCCCCACGGCCTTGCGGCCTCCCCCGGGATATTTCCAGAGCAAAGAAAGCTCACGCCAGCGGCTTGGGGCGTTGGTGCGCGCAAAGCGGGCCGGTGGCAAGGTCTTCGAGGATCGGGCAATCCGGACGACCGTCGCCGGCGCAGGCATCGACCAGCCCGGCCACCGTGGCACGCAGGGCTTGCAGTTCACTGATGCGCGCGTCGATGCGCGTCAGATGGTCGGCGGCGAGCCGTTTGACATCCTCGCTGGCGCGGGTGTCATCGGCGTAGAGGCCCAGCAGCGCGCGACAATCCTCGATCGAGAAGCCGAGGCCGCGGGAGCGGTTGAGAAAGGCGAGGCGGTGCACGTCATCCTCGGCAAAGGCGCGGTAGCCGTTGCCGTCGCGTTTGGGGCGGATCAGGCCGATCTCTTCATAATAGCGGATGGTTTTGGCGGGCAGGCCCGAGGCTGCGGCGGCTTCACCGATGTTCATGCGGCCTCCAGCGCGGGGCGCAGCGTTTTCAGGCGCAGCGCGTTGGTGAGAACAAAGATCGACGACAGCGCCATCGCGCCCGCGCCCAGAACCGGCGACAGGGTGATGCCGAAGCCGGGATAGAGCACGCCCGCCGCGACGGGGATCAGGGCGGCGTTATAGGCAAAGGCCCAGAACAGGTTCTGGCGGATGTTTCGCAACACGGCGCGGCTGAGGTGGATGGCGTTGACCACGCCGCGCAGATCGCCCGACATCAGCACGACCTCGGCTGCTTCGACCGCGACATCGGTTCCGGTGCCGATGGCAAGGCCGACATCCGCCGCCGCCAGGGCGGGCGCGTCGTTGATGCCGTCACCGACGAAAGCCACGCTGCGACCGCCTTGGCGCAAGGCCTCTATGGCGGCGACCTTGCCGTCTGGGAGAACCTCGGCCTCGACGTGGTCGATGCCCAACTCGGCGGCGATGGCCTGCGCGGTGCCGCGCGCGTCGCCGGTGATCATCGCGGTCTCCACGCCCAGCGCGTGAAGCGCGTCGATGGCACCTTTGGTCGAGGGTTTAAGGCGGTCTGCGACAAGCAGGAGCGCCACGGCCTTGCCGTCTATCGCAACGTAAAGGGGCGTCTGGCCTTGCGCCGCCCCCTTGGCGGCATGCTCAGGCAGATCGCCCAGCGCGATGCTGTCGCGGTCCATCAGGCGCTGCGCGCCGATGAGGACCGCCTTGCCGTCCACGCGGGCTTGCAGGCCGAAACCGGTCAGGGCGGTGACGTCCCCGGCCTTTGGCAGCGTGAGGCCGCGTTCCTTGGCGGCGCGCAGGATGGCGCTGGCGATGGGGTGTTCCGAGCCGGATTCGGCGGCGGCGGCGATGGCCAGCGCCTGAGCCTCATCCGCGCCGGGGGTGGTGTGGACCCCGACCAGCTCGGGCCGTCCCTCGGTCAGCGTGCCGGTCTTGTCGAAAGCGACCACCTGCACGCCCTGCAACGCCTGCAACGCATCGCCCCGACGGAACAGCACGCCCATCTCCGCGCCGCGCCCGGTGCCGACCATGATCGAGGTCGGCGTGGCCAGACCCATCGCGCAGGGGCAGGCGATGATCAGCACCGCCACGGCGGCGACCAACGCGTGCGACAGGCCGGGGCCCCAGATCATCCAGATCGCAAAGGTCAGCGCGGCGACGGCCATGACCACGGGCACGAACACGCGGGTCACCCGGTCAACCGTGGCCTGAATGGGCAGCTTGGCACCTTGCGCCTCTTCCACCATGCGGATGATACGGGCCAGAACGGTGTCAGCACCGACGTGCTCGGCCCGGTAGGTCAGCGCCGAGGTACCGTTCACCGTGCCTGCCGTCAGCGTCTCGCCGGGGGATTTCTCGACCGGGACCGGCTCGCCGGTGATCATGCTTTCATCGAGCCACGAATGGCCGCTGGTCACGTTGCCATCCACCGCCACCCGCTCGCCGGGGCGCAGGTGCAAAAGGTCACCGACAGCGACCTGATCAATCGCAACCTCGTCAACCTGTCCGTCCCGCTCCACCCGCGCGGTCTGCGCCTGCAGCCCGACCAGTTTGGCGATGGCCGCCCCGGTGCGGCCCTTGGCGCGGGCCTCAAGATAGCGGCCCAGCAGGATCAGCGTGACGATCATCGCCGCCGCTTCATAGTAAACCGCGATCGAGGCTTCGGGCAGCAGGCCGGGCGCGAAGGTGGCAATCGTGGAATAGCCCCAGGCGGCGGTGGCCCCCAGGACGACAAGGCTGTTCATATCGGGGGCGGCGTGCAGCAACGCGGGAACCCCGGCCTTGAAGAACCGCCAGCCGGGGCCGAACAGCACCACCGACGTCAGCACGAATTGCGCGACCCACAGCGGAAATTGCCCGACCAGCCCGTGCAGCCAGTGATGAAACGCCGGGACCATATGCCCGCCCATCTCCAACACGAAGACCGGCAGGGTCAGCACGGCGGCAAGGATCACGGCGCGGGCGAGTTTGCCTTGTTCCTCGGCCTTGTGCTCGGCCACATCGGCGCGCGAGGTTTCGGTGGCAATGCGGGCCTCATAGCCCGCCGCACGGACCGCCTCGGCCAGTTTCTCGGGCAGACCGGACACCGCAAGATGGCGCACCGTGGCGCTTTCATCGGCGAGGTTCACGCTGGCCGAGGTCACGCCCGGCTGTTTCGCCAACACCCGCTCCACCCGCGAGACACAAGAAGCGCAGGTCATCCCGCCAATCGCCAGACGTGTCACATCCTCGGACGCGGTGAACCCGGCGGCGCCGAGTTTCGCAGCCAGATCAGCAGGTTGCGCCTGCCCGTCGACAGCGACGGTGCCGGTCATCAGATTGGCGCGCACGCCGGTCACGCCGTCTTCGCGGCCCAGCAGACGCTCGATGCGCGAGGTGCAGGACGCGCAGGTCATGCCCTCGACGCGCAGGGTTTGGGTGTCGGTCATCGGGACCTCCTTTTAACGGTCCTCCCTCATATGGAGGTTCCCGTAGCTGGAAGGTCAAGGGCTGCGGCGATCAGATTTCTGCAGCGGCCTGCGCGCGGCACCAGTCAAGCATGGTCTCGAGATCGCCGGGCAAGGCCTCGGCCAGTCCTTGCGCGAATTCCTCAAAGCCCGGCAGGTTCAGCGGCTTGAGGCCCAGCAGCACGGGAATATCCTGCGCCAGCGCGTCGCCGATCAGGGCGCGAAAGCCGCTACCCTCGATCTCGGCCTTGCCGAATTTGTTCACGATCAGCAGGCGCGGCACCGGGGTCATCGTGGTTTCCACCAGCCCGACGGCGGTTTGCAGGCCTTCGGGGTCCAGCCGACACCCGCGCGAGCCAGACCCGAGGTTCTGGCTGATGCGGATACGCTCAGACCGCCCCAGCACGCGCAGGTCCATGTCGCAATCGGCGCCGCTTGCCCGGTCGGTGTTGATCTGCACGACCCCGGCCAGCGGCCAGCCTTCGGCCCCCAGCCGCTCGGCCACGGCGGCAAGCAGCTTGTCGCCCGCGCCGCGCGCCCCGCCGATCACGTATCCCAGCGCTGCCATGGCCTGCCCCCTTGTGGTGCCTTGCTGCCCTGATAGCCTGAAGCGACCAAGGGCGAAAGGCAGACGATGATCGCAGGGATTGTGCTGGCAGGCGGGCGGGCGACGCGGATGGGCGGCGGGGACAAGGCGCTGCTGCCCTTTGGCGGGCGGCCCCTGCTGGCGCATGTGCTGGCGCGGGTCGGGCCGCAGGTCGGGGCTGTTGCGATCAGTGCCAATGGCGATCCGGCGCGGTTTGCGGGCTTCGGGCTGCCAGTGCTGGCCGATCCGGTGGCGGGGTTTCCGGGGCCGCTGGCCGGGGTGCTGGCGGGGATGGACTGGGCGCATGGGCTGGGGGCCGAGGCGGTGCTGTGCGTTGCCGGCGACACGCCGTTCCTGCCGGTGGATCTGGTGGCGCGGCTGTCCGAAGCGGGCGCGTTCGCGCTGGCGGCCAGTGCGTCGGACGGGCGGATGCGGCAACATCCGACGGTGGGGCTGTGGCCGGTGCGGCTGCGTGAAGCACTGCGCGAGGCCTTGGCGCGTGGAGAGAACAAGGTCGGCCGCTTTGCCGCCGAACACGGCGCGGTGGCGGTGCCGTTTGACGCCCTGCCCGACCCGTTCTTCAACATCAACACGCCGGATGATCTGCGCGCCGCCGAGGCGTTGTTGTGAATTTCGACCGCATCGCCATCCTTGATTGGTCCGCCGCGAACCGCCCGCGCCGGGGCAAGGATTCGATCTGGCTGGGGCTGGATGACGGCACCGCCACCAACCCGCGCACGCGGGCCGAGGCGTTCGATGCGCTATGCGCTCTGGTCGAGGCCACCCTCGCCAGCCGCCAGACCCTGCTGATCGGCGCCGATTTCGCCTTCGGCTACCCCGCCGGATTTGCGCAGGCGCTGACCGGACGCCCCGAGGCTCTGGCCGTCTGGGACTGGCTGGCCGCCAACCTTCACGACGACCCGCAAAACCGCTCCAACCGCATCGCGCTGGCCGCGCAGATCAACGCGCGCCTGCCCGGCCTTGGGCCGTTCTGGTTCAACCCGACGCGCCTGCCCTACCCTGACCTGCCGCACAAAGGCAGCACCCGCCACGGCAACCCCTTTGCCGAGCACCGGCTGGCCGACCAGACCGCCAAGGGTGCGCAATCGCCGTGGAAACTGGGCGGCGCCGGGGCGGTCGGATCGCAGATCCTGACCGGATTGCCCGTCCTGCATCGCCTGCGCGCCGCCTTCCCCGGCCAGATCGCCGTCTGGCCCTTCGAGCCGCTCACCACCCCCGTGGTGCTGGCTGAGGTCTTCCCCTCGCTGCTTGGCCCCGAGGTCAACGCGCGCCTGCGCCCCGGCATCGTCAAGGACCGCGTGCAAGTTACGCTGCTGGCCCGCGCGCTGGCCGGGCAACCGGACCTGAAAACGCTCCTCACCCCGCCCGACGATCCGCGTATCTCTGAGGAAGGCTGGATCCTCGGCCTCGGCCACGAACAGGCCTTGCGCGACGCCCTCGCCTGAACCGCACACAAACGCGGCTTTTCAACGCATGCGTCAGGCGCTAGTCAGGGCCAAGCAAGGAGGGCCACGCCATGGCGACCATTCTCGACAAGATCAAGGCTTACAAACTTGAGGAAATCGCCGCCGCGAAAGCCGCGCGCCCCCTCGCCGAGATCGAAGCACAAGCGCGCGCCGCCGACGCCCCGCGCGGCTTTGCCACGGCGCTGACGGCAGCCTCGGCCACCGGCTATGGCCTGATCGCCGAGATCAAAAAGGCCAGCCCCTCAAAAGGTCTGATCCGCCCCGATTTCAACCCGCCCGCGCTGGCGCAGGCCTATCAGGCGGGGGGCGCGACCTGTCTGTCCGTGCTGACCGACACCCCCAGCTTTCAGGGTGCGCCCGAGTACCTGATGCAGGCGCGCGCGGCGGTCACCCTGCCCTGCCTGCGTAAAGATTTCCTGTATGACCCCTATCAGGTCGCCGAAGCCCGCGCCTGGGGTGCCGATTGCATTCTGGTGATCATGGCCTCGGTCAGCGACGCGCAAGCCGCCGAACTGGAAGACGCCGCCTTCGGCTGGGGGATGGATGTGCTGGTCGAGGTCCATGACGGGGCCGAACTCGACCGCGCCCTGTCGCTGAAATCGCCGCTGATCGGGGTGAACAACCGCAACCTGAACACCTTCGAGACCACGCTCGATACCACCCGCACGCTGGCCGCCCGCGTGCCCGCCGGGCGCATGCTGGTCAGCGAAAGCGGCCTTTTTACGGCGGGTGATCTGGCCGACATGGCGGGCTATGGCGCGCGCAGCTTCCTGATCGGTGAAAGCCTGATGCGGCAGGGCGACGTGACCGCCGCCACCCGTGCGCTACTTGCCGATCCGGTGCCCGCATGACCCAGCCCCCCGCCCTGACCCATTTCGACGCCGAGGGGCGCGCGCTGATGGTCGATGTCAGCGACAAGCCGGTGACCTCGCGCACCGCCATCGCCTGCGCGCATGTGGTGATGCGGCCTGAGACACTGGCCCATGTCATCGCCGGCACCGCCAAGAAGGGCGACGTGCTGGGCGTGGCCCGGCTGGCGGGGATCATGGCGGCCAAGAAAACCAGCGAGCTGATCCCCCTCTGCCACCCGCTGCCGATCACCAAGGTCTCGGTCGACCTGACCCCCGACCCCGATCTGCCCGGCGTCCGCATCACCGCCGAGGTCAAGACCACCGGGCAGACCGGCGTGGAAATGGAGGCGCTGACGGCGGCATCGACAGCGGCGCTGACCGTCTACGACATGCTCAAGGCCGTTGAGAAATCGATGGAAATCGGCGGCATCGCCGTCCTTCGCAAAGAAGGCGGCAAGTCGGGCACGTACGAACGGGGGCCGCAATGATCGGCGTCGATGAAGCGCAGGCACTGTGCCTCGATCTGGTCACCCCGACCGATGCGCTGGACATTGTCCCCCTGATCGCCGCGCATAGCCGCGTGTTGCGGCGGGCGGCGCGGGCGTTTCGGGCGCAGCCGCCGTTCGCCTCGGCGGCGATGGATGGCTACTCGGTGCGCGATGCCGAGGTCACCGTGGGCGCCAGCTTCGAGGTCGTCGGGGAATCAGCAGCCGGGCACGGCTGGGATGGGACGCTGACCCCCGGTCAGGCCCTGCGCATCTTCACCGGGGCGCCGGTGCCTGCGGGGGCGGATCATGTGGTCATTCAAGAGGATGTCCTGCGCGAGGGTGACCGGATCACCCTCCAGCCGAACCTCGGCTCAGGCCCGAACGTCCGCCCGGCTGGCGCAGATTTCCCGGCGGATTTCGAGCTGGAAGCGCCGCGCCGGCTGAGCCCCTCGGATCTTGCCCTGCTGGCCGCGATGAACGTCCCCGAGGTGATCGTTGCCCGCCGGCCCAAGGTGGCGCTGCTGGCGACCGGGGATGAGCTGGTGCTGCCGGGGCAGACACCGGGGCGCGACCAGATCATCGCCTCGAACGTGTTTGCGCTGAAGGCGATGGTCGATGCCGCGGGCGGTGAGGCGATCATCCTGCCCATCGCGCCCGACCGCGAGGACGCACTGGCCGAGGCGATGGCCGAGATGCTCAAGGCCGATATCGCGGTGACCATCGGCGGCGCCTCGGTCGGCGATCACGATCTGGTCGGGCGTGTGGGCGAACGGCTGGGACTGGAACGCGCCTTCTACAAACTGGCGATGCGCCCCGGCAAACCGCTGATCGCGGGATCGCTGGGCGCAGTGCCTTATCTCGGGCTGCCGGGTAATCCGGTCTCGGCCATCGTGACCGGGCATCTGTTTCTGGTGCCGATGGTCAAGCGCTGGCTGGGGCTCGAGGATGTGCAGCCCAAGCGCGTCTCGGCCCGGTTGGCGCAGGACGTCGGACCGACCGGACCACGGACGCATTTCATGCGCGCGCGGCTGGATGGCGACAGCGTCACGCCCTATGCGCGGCAAGACAGCTCGCTGCTCAGCGTGCTGTCGGACGCCAATGCGCTGCTGGAACGGCCTTTGGGCGACCGGCCCCGCAAGGCGGGTGAGATGGTGCCAGTGCTGCCGCTGTAAGGCGCTTTTGCGACATCGCGATTGACACAAAAGGGGAACAAGCGTAGAACAGCGGCTAAACGCCTGACGTTTGACTGCTGGAGGACGCGATGCTGACCCGCAAACAGCTTGAGCTTTTGGAACTCATCGACGCCCGCATGCGGCGCGACGGTGTACCGCCTTCGTTCGACGAAATGAAGGACGCGCTGAACCTGCGCTCGAAATCGGGGATCCACCGGCTGATTACCGCCCTGGAGGAACGCGGCTTTATCCGCCGCCTCGCCCACCGCGCACGTGCCATCGAAGTGCTGCGCATGCCTGACACGGCACAACCGCGCAACGTGGCCCGGGTGATCGAGGGCGGCGCAAAACCGGCGCCCTCTCCGGCTCCGGCCCGCGCGATGGCCGTGCAGCAAAGCTATGCCATGGACCTGCCGGTGATGGGACGCATCGCGGCCGGGACACCGATCGAGGCGATTCAGGAAATCTCGCACCATGTCTCGGTGCCGGGGTCGATGCTGTCCGGCTCGGGCTCGCATTACGCGCTCGAAGTGCGCGGGGATTCTATGATCGAAGCGGGGATCCATGACGGCGATATCGTCGTGATTCGCGAGCAGACCTCGGCTGATAACGGCGACATCGTCGTTGCCTTGGTCGAAGGGCAGGAAGCGACCCTCAAACGCTTCCGGCGCCTGCGCGGGATGATCGCGCTCGAGGCCGCGAACCCGGCGTATGAAACGCGGATGCTGCGCGATGATCAGGTCGAGGTGCAAGGCCGGCTTGTCGGGCTGATCCGCAGCTATTGACCTCCATTCTTGTGCCTCAGGGCCAGGGCGGCAGGGGGGCCTTCTGCCCCCTCTTCGCTTTCAGCGAATTCACCCCCCGAGGATATTTGAAGAGCAAAGAAAGCGTGGTTAACCTTTCGTTAACGTCCCTCTTTGCTCTGTTAAATATCCTCCATGAGGGTTCGGGAGGATGGAAAATCCTCCCGAGCAGGTCTGGGCGGCAGCCCAGCGTGGCGCGCGACCCCTCGATGGGGTCGCGCGCCACGCCTAGCCGACCGATCGAGCCTCGATGACCACAAAAGCCTGCGCCCAGGGGTGATCATCTGTCAGGGACACATGGACCACCGCTTCGTACCCTGCCGGAGTCATCGCGGCGAGGCGTTCTGCGGCCCAGCCGGTCAAAAGCATGGTCGGCTGTCCGCCGCGGCGATTGACCACCCCCATGTCCTTCCACGATATGCCCATCGCCAACCCGGTCCCCAGCGCTTTTGAGCAGGCTTCCTTTGCCGCCCAACGTTTGGCCAACGTGCCCGCTTCGTCCTTGCGCCTGCTGGCCTTGGCCAGTTCCAGATCGGTAAAGACGCGGTGACGGAACCGGTCGCCGAAACGGTCCAGCGTACCGGCAATACGCTCGATATTGGCCAGATCGGTACCGATGCCCAGGATCACGCGACGGCCCTCATTCCACCGCAACCGTTCCGGTCGACTGGTTGATACGGATCTCCATCCGCTCGACGATCGGCGGGCGGCCATCCTCGATCCCCTCGTGCCAATGCCCGACCGGAACCAACAACAACAGCCCCTTGGCCGGGTCGTAACTGGCCGTGATCCCGGGCACATCCACGTCATAAAAACCGCTATTCACCTGCGCCGAGGCGACGCGGCACTGGCGGAAGATCGGCTCGTCCGAGCCATCCCCCGACGGTGACAGGATCAGCAGATGCCGCGAGCAGCAGGCGGGTTCGCCGCCGGTGTCGAGCAGCGCCACGCGGATCGCGCCATTGGCGAAGGTGCGGGAATGAGTCTCCCAGGGCTCGAAAATATTGGCCGGATTACCGACCCAATCACACTCGGCAATAACCTGTGCCGTGGCGCTCAGCGGCAAGAAACAAAAAGCGGCGGCGATGAAAGCTTTACGCATAAATTTCTCCTAAACTATGAAGGACACCATCATCCGCCATGCCTGAAGACAACTCAACCGGCCGCGCGCAACCGTGATCTCAAGCCAGCCGGGCAGTCAGCACCTTGAGCGCGGCCAGTCCGAACAACACCGCAAACGCCCCGTCGAACCAGCGCCGCAACCGCAGATAGGTGGCGGCGACCGGACGGGCAGAAAAGGCCACAGCCATCGTGGTCATCGTCAGCGTCGAGGTCGCAAGGCACGCCAGCCCGACTTGCCACAGCACCCAGACAGGCGCATCCGCCGGGATCACCACGGCAAACATTGCGCCCCAGAAAAGCACCGCTTTGGGGTTGGTCAGGTGGATCAGCGCGCCGCGTGCCCAGGCGTGGCGCAGGGTTTCAGCCCCGGCCGAGCGCGCGACGGCGTCGCCGGGGCGCAGCGCGGCACGCGCGGATTTATACGCCAGCCATGCCAGATAGGCCGCGCCGACGTAGCGCAGCAGATCAACGGCCCAGGCGTGGCTCATCATCGCCGCCCCCAGCCCCATGCCCGCGATCAGCGCCCAGACGGCAGAACCGGTGACGATCCCCATCGCCACCGCCAGCCCGCGCGCGCGGCCACCCTCCATCGCCGTGCCAGTCAGGGCCAGTGTGGCCGGACCGGGGGACGAGATGGCGATGACCCAGCCGATCAGGATGGGAAGAAGCTCGGACAGCGACATGGAAACCTCGGGCGTAAAGGGTCAGACGCGGGCGGCGTCCATCAGGCGGCGCATTTCGCGGATCGCCGGGTCGAGGCCCATGAACACCGCCTCGGAAATCAGGAAATGCCCGATGTTCAGCTCGCGGATCTGCGGCGTCGCGGCGAAGGGCGCAACGGTGGCGTAGCTCAGCCCATGGCCCGCGTGGACCTCAAGCCCCAGCTCGCTGGCCAGCGCCACACCCGCCAGCAGTCCGGCAAGTTCCTGCGCTGCGGCCTCAGCCTGCCCGTCGGCGACAAAATCGCAATAGGCCCCGGTGTGCAGTTCGATCACCGGCGCACCGACGCGCGCTGCCGCCTCGATCTGGCGCGCGTCATGGCCGATGAACAGCGACACGCGGCTGCCGGCTTCGGTCAGCGCGGCGATATAGCCGGTCAGGCGGTTGGCATCGCCCGCCACGTCCAGACCGCCCTCGGTGGTGCGCTCTTCGCGCTTTTCGGGGACCAGACAGATGGCATGCGGTTTGTGACGCAGCGCGATTGCCTGCATCTCGGCCGTTGCTGCCATCTCGAAATTCAGCGGCACGCTGAGCGCGTCCATCAATGCGTCGATATCGGCGTCGCGGATATGGCGGCGGTCTTCGCGCAGGTGGGCGGTGATGCCGTCCGCGCCCGCCGCCTCGGCGATCAGGGCGGCGCGTACCGGGTCAGGATAGGCCGAGCCGCGCGCGTTGCGCAGGGTGGCGACGTGGTCGATGTTGACGCCTAACCGTTGGCGGGGGGTGGTCATGTCTCGTCTCCGGCTTCCCGCGTGCGCTGGCGTAGGCGCGCGGCTTCAAATCGGGCTTTCAGGCGCTTGGCGCGGCCGCGTTGATAGGCGCGCACCAGCGGCAAGTGCAAGAAGTAGATCGCGACGGCAGCGGGGGCACCGATGATCACGCCACCGATCATATAGGGCAGGAATACCCGCCAAAAGAACAGTTGCAAGCGGAACCAGTGAACCTGCCCGCCGGTGAGCAGCGCCCAGAGGTTATGCGTCAACTCGCCACTGGCCCGGCCGATGGCCGCCATCGCTTCGGTAAAGCTGACCATCGCCCCGGTGCCGAGCAGCCAGTGGCCCAGTTCCAGCGCGCTGACGGCCATGATCGGAAAGGTGATGGGGTTGCCGTAGAATGTGCCCAGCAGCGCGGCCAGAATATTGCCGCGCAAGATCCAGGCGACGAGGGCTGCGGTCAGGAAATGCAGGCCATAGAGCGGCAGAAAGGACACAAAGGCCCCGGCGGCAATGCCCAGGCAGATCCGCTCGGGCGAATCCGGCAGGCGGCGCATGCGGTGCAGAACATAGGTCGAGGCCCGCCGCCACCCGCCACGCGGCCAGAAGAATTCGGCGATCGTTCGCAGCAGGGGTCTGGTGTCTCGCCGCTTGAAGATCACGCGCTAGGGTCCGGGTTCAGGGTTGGCGAGCCAGGTCGCGGGCTCGGAAGACCTGGGCTACATCACTTTCAGCCGAAAGGATGGTCAGGATCCTGTGAAGATGTTCCACATCAGAGACGTCTATCTCGACCGAAATGCGGAAATAGTCAGGCTTTTTATCCAGAAAATGCAGATCCGAAATATTGGCCTTTTGTTCACCGATCAGGCTGCAGACGCGGCCCAGAACCCCGGCGCTGTTGGTAATGGTCAGTTCCAGACGGACACCATGCACTGCCGCGTGCTTGCCCTCAAGCCAATGCAGGTCGATCCAGCGCTCGGGCTGATCTTCCAGCGCCGCCAGCGCGCCGCAGTCGATGGTATGCGCAACGACGCCCTTGCCGCGATAGGTGATGCCGACGATCCGCTCGCCCGGCACCGGCTGACAGCACAGCGCACGGCGGAACTGGACGCCGGGGTCCAGACCCACGACCGGGCGGGCACCGTCAACCTCGGGCTCCACCATCGTCGCGGTCTCGGGATAGAGTTGCTGGATCACCGCACGGGCACTGATCTCGGCCGAGCCGATTTTTTCGAGCAGCTCATTCGGCCCGCGCAGACCCAACGCCCGCCCTGCCGTATCCAGCGCCTTCTCCGTCACGCGCCGCCCGACCCGCTCGAAGGCAACGCGGCTCAGTTCGCGCCCCAGCTTGATGAAGCGTTCGCGGTCTTCCTCGCGCAAGCTGCGGCGAATGGCGGCCTTGGCGCGGCCAGTGTGGACCAGTTCGATCCATGAATTCTGTGGGCGCTGGCCGTCGGCGGTGATGATCTCGACCTGCTGACCATTGCGCAGCCGGGTCCACAGCGGCACGCGCAGCCCGTCGACCTTGGCCGAGACGGTGGCATTGCCCAGCCGCGTATGGATTGCATAGGAGAAGTCGAGCGGCGTTGCGCCCTTGGGCAGTTGCACCACATCGCCCTTGGGCGTGAAGCAAAAGACCTGATCGGCGTACATGTCCAGTTTGACATGTTCGAGGAATTCATCGTGATCCTCGGTCGAATCGAGCCGCGCGGTCAGCCCTTCGATCCATTTCGCCGGATCAATCGCGAAGGGGTTCACTGCGCGCATGCCGTCCTTGTAGGACCAGTGCGCGGCCACGCCCGCCTCGGCGACCTCATGCATCTCGCGGGTGCGGATCTGCACCTCGACCCGCTTGCCGTCGCGTCCCGACACCGTGGTGTGGATCGAGCGATAGCCGTTGGTCTTGGGCTGGCTGATGTAGTCCTTGAACCGCCCCGGCACCGCGCGCCAGCGCTGGTGGATCAGGCCGAGCACGTCATAGCATTCGTGCACATGGTCGACGATGATGCGAAAACCGTAGATGTCCGACAGGCGGCTGAAGGTGAGTTCCTTCTCCTGCATCTTGCGCCAGACGGAATAAGGCTTTTTCGCGCGGCCATAAACCGTGCCGTCCAGCCCGGCCTTTTCCAGCTCGAACCGGATATCGGCGGTGATCCGGGCGATGACATCGCCGGTCTCACGCTGCAGGGTGATGAAGCGGCGCAGGATCGAATTGCGCGCCTCGGGGTTGAGCACCCGGAACGCCAGATCCTCAAGCTCTTCGCGCATCCATTGCATGCCCATGCGGCCAGCGAGCGGGGCGTAGATCTCCATCGTCTCGCGGGCCTTCTGGGCCTGCTTGTCGGGTCGCATCGAGCGGATCGTGCGCATGTTGTGCAGCCGGTCGGCCAGCTTGACCAGAATCACCCGCAGATCGCGCGACATGGCCATCAGCAGCTTGCGGAAGTTTTCCGCCTGCTTGGCCTGCGCCGATTGAGGTTCCTTGGACTTGGCTTCGGAAGACAACTGAAGGTTGGTCAGCTTGGTCACGCCATCGACCAGTTCGGCCACTTCGTGACCGAACAGCTGCTGCACCTCGGTATAGGTCGAGCGCGTGTCTTCAATGGTATCGTGCAAAAGCGCCGTGATGATCGTCGCATCATCCAGCCGCATCTCGGTCAGGATCGAGGCAACGGCGACGGGATGCGTAAAATACGGCTCACCCGAATGCCGCATCTGCCCTTTGTGCATGTCATCGCCATACGTCCACGCACGGCGAATCAGGGCTTCGTCGGTAGTCGGATTATAATTGCGGATTAACGCAACCAGATCATCGGGCGTGATCACGTCGCGACCCTGCCCGATTCATTGTCAGTCCTGCTCGATCTGTGCGGCAACCAGCTGGCGCAGCATCTGCTCTTCGGTCAGGTCATCCAGCTGAGGACGATCAGCCTGGCTGCTCATCCGCGAGGCCATGTCGTCTTCTTCCGGCATGTCGACCTCGTTCTGGGTGCGCATGCTCTCGATCAGACGCTCGCGCAGGGACTCAGCCCCTTGCGTTTCGTCCGCGATTTCGCGCAGGGCCACAACCGGGTCCTTGTCATTGTCGCGGTCAATCGTCAGCGGACCGCCAGCGGCGATCTCCCGCGCACGATGGGCCGCAAGGATTACCAGCTCGAACCGGTTCGGTACTTTATCAACGCAATCTTCGACCGTCACGCGGGCCATGAAGCACTCCATCTGCGGCAAAGGGGAGGATCAGCCTGTGGCGTGTAACGGCATTTCCCCCAGATGACAAGCGCACGAGGCCGCTTAACGGCGCTTGTTGCGGTCAAATCGGCCTGATCTCGGCAATTTCCGCCGGATCCAATGCCTCCAACATCGCCCGCACGCTCTGTCCGGTCAAGGGATGCACCCAATCAGGTGCCACCTCGGCCAGCGGCACCAGCACGAATCCGCGCTCATGCAGCCGGGGATGGGGCACGATCAGCTGCTCGGGCGCGACTCGCGCCTGCTGCTCGGGCGGCAGTGCCATCCAGTGCCCGACGGTGTCGCGGTCCGGCAGCACCTGCCCGCCCGCCGCCAGTACATCAATGTCGATCACGCGCTGCCCCCAGCGCTTGACCCGCACGCGACCCATCTCGGCTTCGATCTGATGCAACAGCGCCAGCAGCGCGTCCGGGGTCAGATCAGACTCGACCAGCAGGCATGCATTGGCAAAATCGGGGCCCGCACCGGCGGGGAAGGCCGGGGTGGCAAAACTCCGGCTGCGACGCAGGGTTACAACCCCGGCCTGCTTGATCTTGTCGATCGCCTCACTAAGTAGGGTGGTGTTGGAGGTCATGTCCTTTGACATATTGCTGCCCAAGGCCAAGAGGAACGGGTTGCGGTGCGCAGGGGTCACTCGTATTGTCCGATCTGGTTCGTGTCGTTTTTGGCAACCAACCCGCCCCAGATAATCGGCAAGAACAATTTGCCAGCTCTCAGGGCGCGGTGTCGTTTCTTTTAATTACGCAGCGATTTTGAAAGGAACAGTGATGTTTTACAAGGATGAGCGCCTCGCGCTGTTTATCGATGGTGCCAATTTGTTTGCCGCCGGCAAAGCCCTTGGCTTTGACATCGACTACAAATTGCTGCGTCAGGAGTTCATGCGCCGCGGTAAGATGCTGCGCGCGTTTTACTACACCGCCTTGCTGGAGAACGACGATTACTCGCCGATTCGCCCGCTCATCGACTGGCTGAACTACAACGGCTACACGATGGTGACCAAGCCCGCCAAGGAATACACCGATTCCATGGGCCGCCGTAAGGTCAAGGGCAACATGGACATCGAACTGGCCGTGAACGCGATGGAAATCGCGCCCCGACTCGATCACGCCGTTTTGTTCTCGGGTGACGGCGACTTCCGCCCGCTGGTGGAATCGCTGCAACGTCAGGGCGTTCGCGTCTCGGTCGTCTCGACCATCCGCTCGCAGCCGCCGATGATTGCCGATGAGCTGCGCCGTCAGGCCGACAATTTCATCGAGCTGGACGAGTTGCGCGACGTGATCGGCCGCCCGCCGCGCGAACCGCGTGACATCCGCCCGCGTGAAGAGGCTGCCGCCGAGGACGAAACCTCCCCGTCGCAGGACTGACCTTCTGATCGCAGCGCTCGCCGGCCTCTTCGCCGCCGCCTTCGTGGCGGCGACAGTCCTGCCCTTCCAATCCGAACTGATCTTCGCCGCGCTGCAAGTCGGCGGCATGGCACCTGCGTGGCTGCTGGTCATCGTGGCCTCGCTTGGCAACACGCTGGGCACTTTCGTGAATTACTGGCTGGGCCTGCGTCTGGAAACCGCCGGGGCGCATCGCTGGCTCAAGGTGCCCGACGCCCAGTTCGCCAAAGCACAACGCTGGTGGGACCGCTGGGGGATCTGGACACTGCTGTTGTCATGGCTGCCCGTCCTCGACCTGACCACCGTCATGGCCGGTGCCATGCGCACCCCCCTGTGGCAATTCACCCTTCTCGTCGCCCTCGCCAAGACCGGCCGCTATATCGCCCTCGCGCTGATCACCGCCGGCCTGTTCGGCTGAGCCATTTTCTGTCCCTAAGTATCCACGGGGGTTTCCAAAGGGGGAGCGTGCTCCCCCTTTGGCGAGGGGGTCCGGGGGGCGAGCAGCCCCCCGGCTTCACCGCAAACAGTGGGGCAAGCAGCCCCCCGGGTTTCGCCCCGAAACGCTGGACCTCACGGCCCTCACGGATTACCTCTGACAAGCAGACGGAGACGCCCATGATCAAGCCCCCCCTGACCCTCTATCTCGCCGCCCCGCGCGGCTTTTGCGCGGGCGTTGACCGCGCAATCAAGATCGTCGAACTGGCGATCGCCAAATGGGGCGCGCCGGTCTTTGTGCGCCACGAGATCGTGCACAACAAATTCGTCGTCGACAGTCTGCGCGATCAGGGCGCGGTGTTCGTTGAAGAACTCGACGAATGCCCCGACGACCGCCCGGTCATTTTCTCCGCCCACGGCGTGCCCAAATCCGTCCCCAGCGCGGCGCAGGCGCGCAACATGACCTTTGTCGATGCCACCTGCCCGCTGGTTTCCAAGGTTCATATCGAAGCCGAGCGCCACTCGGAAAACGGCTTGCAGATGGTGATGATCGGCCACGCCGGCCACCCCGAGACCGTCGGCACCATGGGCCAGTTGCCGGACGGCGAAGTGCTGCTCGTCGAAACCGTCGCCGATGTCGCCACCATCACCCCGCGCGATCCGGCGAAGCTGGCCTTCATCACCCAGACCACCCTCTCGGTCGATGATACCGCCGACATCGTCGCCGCCCTGCACGCGCGCTTCCCGGCCATCATCGGCCCGCACAAGGAAGACATCTGCTACGCCACGACCAACCGGCAAGCGGCGGTCAAGGCGATCGCGGGCAAGATCGACGCGCTGCTGGTCATCGGCGCGCCCAATTCCTCGAACTCCAAGCGTCTGGTCGAAGTCGGTCGCGCCGCTGGCTGCGATTATTCCCAACTGATCCAGCGCGCGGATGAGATCGACTGGCGCGCCCTCGACGGCATCACGTCGGTCGGCCTGTCCGCCGGGGCCTCAGCCCCCGAGCGGCTGATCAACGAGGTCATCGACGCCTTCGCCGCCCGCTATGACCTGACCAAGGAAATCGTCGAAACCGCTGTCGAGAACGTCGAATTCAAAGTCCCCCGCGTGCTGCGAGTGCCCGCATGAGCCCCGAGTTCCTGCTGACCGCCTTCATCGTCTGCCTCGCCCCCGGCGTCGGCATTATCTACACGCTCTCGACCACGCTGGGCCGCGGCCTGCGCGCCGGGCTTTGGGCGGTGCTGGGGTGCACGCTGGCCACTGCTGTGCATCTCGGCTTTGCGCTGGCCGGGCTGGCGGCGGTGCTGCAAACCTCGGCGCTTTTGTTCACCACGATCAAATACCTCGGCGTCGCTTATCTGCTTTGGATGGCCTGGGGCACGCTGCAAGGCACCGGTGCGCTGCAGGTCCAGCCCGACGAAACCCGCCGCTCGCCGCTGTCGCTGGTCGGTCGCGGCATCCTCTTGAACATCCTCAACCCCAAGCTGCCGATGTTCTTCGTCGCCTTCCTGCCGCAGTTCATTCCCGCCGGTGATCCCCATGCCACCGCCCTGCTGATCCAGCTCGGCCTCGGCTTTGTCGCCATGACCGCCGCCGTCTTCCTGCTCTACGCCCTCGCCGCTGGCTGGCTGCGCAGCCGCGTACTGGGCTCCGAGCGCGCGATGACATGGATGCGCCGCGCCTTCGCCGCCTCCTTCGCGGCGCTGGGTGCACGCCTCGCCTTCGAGCGCGCATGAGCGACGCGCAGACCCTGTCGGTGTATGACCAGCGCGCGGCTGACTACGCCGCGATGGCCGACGCGCATCCCGCTCCGGAACTGACCGATTTCATTGCCCGCCTCGCCCCCGGCGCCCGCGTGCTCGATCTGGGCTGCGGCCCGGGCCGCGACTCGGCCCGCATGGCCGCCGCCGGGCTCAACCCCGATCCCGTCGATGCCTCGCCCCAGATGGTGTCGCTAGCCCGGGCCCAGGGCCTGCCAGCCCGGCTCGCCAGTTTCGATGACCCGCTGACCGAGCGGTATGATGCTGTCTGGGCCAGCTTCAGCCTGCTTCACGCGCCGCGCGCCGCCCTGCCCGGCCATCTGGCTGCGATCCATGCCGCGCTGAAACCCAAGGGGCTGTTCTTTTTGGGTCTCAAACTGGGCGAGGGTGAAAAACGCGATGCGCTGGGTCGCTTTTACACCTATTACACCCGCGACGCGCTGCACGCGCGACTCGCCGATACTGGCTTCACCCTCGTCTCGACCATCGAGCGCCGCGACACCGGCCTCTCGGGAAGCGAAGACCTTGGAATACTGATCCTGTCCCATGCCTGAACTCTACGCCTGGACCGATGGTGCCTGCAGCGGAAACCCCGGCCCCGGCGGCTGGGGCGTGCTGATGCGCGCCATGGATAACGATATCGTCGTCAAGGAGCGCACCCTTCAGGGCGGCGAAGCCGATACCACCAACAACCGCATGGAGCTGATGGCGGCCATCGCCGCGCTTGAAACGCTGACCCGACCGACCGAGCTGACCATCACCACCGACTCGGCCTATGTGAAGAACGGCGTCACCCAGTGGATTCACGGCTGGAAGCGCAACGGCTGGAAGACGGCCAGCAAGCAGCCGGTCAAGAATGTCGAACTCTGGCAACGCCTTGATGCCGCGCAAAAGCAACATCAGGTGACGTGGAAATGGATCAAGGGCCACGCCGGCCACGCCGAGAACGAGCGCGCCGATGAACTGGCCCGCGCCGGCATGGCCCCTTTCAAGCCATGAGTCTGCTGGTGGTGCTCGACTACCTGTCGGTCTTCATCTTCGCGCTAACCGGCGCGCTGGTGGCGAGCCGCGCGCAGCTGGACCTTCTGGGTTTCCTGTTCATCGCCTCGCTGACGGCGGTGGGCGGCGGCACGGTCCGCGACCTGCTTGTGAACCGCGAGGTCGTCTTCTGGATCGCCAACCCGTGGTACATCGGCACCGCCTGTGTGGCTGCCGTGCTGGTGTTCTTCACCGCGCATCTGCTGGAGAACCGCCGCCGGGCCATTGATTGGCTCGACGCGGGCGCGCTGGCCGTTGCCGTCCCTGCGGGGGTCGGGGTTGCGCTGAACCTCGGCCATGGCCCCGCCGTGGTGGTGATCATGGGCATGATGACCGGGGCCTTTGGAGGGCTGATGCGTGACGTCGTTTGCAACGAGGTGCCGCTGGTGTTGCGTCAGGGCGAACTCTACCTCTCCGCTGCTTTCGCCGGTGCGCTGGTTGCACTCGCCGTCCGCTTTGCCATCGGGCCGACGCCCCTCGCCCTGCTCGCCTGTGCCGTGGTGACGTTCCTGTTGCGCGCAGGCTCCATGGCCTTCGGCTGGAAGCTCCCGGTCTACAAATCCCGCCCGCCGCGCAACCGCATGTAGCCGCCGGGGCTTGACTTGCCCGCCCCACACCCCCACATCACATTCAACCCGATGAATGCGTGAGGCTCCCCATGTCCAGCAAGATCCGCCTGACCTGCCCTGACTGCGGCCAGACCAACCAGTTCCCCGCCGACAAGGCCGCCGCCGCGCCCAAATGCGGGATCTGCGGCCATGCGCTCAACGACGGCAAAGTCGCAAAGCTCGATCTCAAGACGCTGGAAAAGATGGCGAAGAACGATGACCTGCCGCTGCTGGTCGACTTCTGGGCACCGTGGTGCGGCCCCTGCCGCCAGATGGCCCCCGAGTTTGAAAAGGCCGCGCGCCAGCTCTCGCCCCGCGTCAGGCTCGCCAAGATCGACACCCAGTCGAACCCGGACGCCACCGTGCGCTACAACATCCGCGGCATCCCCGCCTTTATCCTCTTTCATCGCGGCCGCGAAGTCGCCCGCCTTGCCGGCGCACGCCCGGCCGCCGACCTGATCCGCTTCGTGGAAGAAAAGCTCACGCTGGTCGGCTGACCCCCGCGCCTGCACATTTTCTGTCTCTCAATATCCACGGGGTTTCCAAAGGGGCCCGTGGGCCCCTTTGGCGAGGGGAGCTCGAGGGGGCGAGCAGCCCCCTCGACCCCACCGCTTAACCCGGGCTCATGCCCCGCATCCTCTCATTCCGCCGCCGCAGCACTTCCAGTGTCGCCAGCAGGATGATCGACAGCGCCACCATCAGCGTCGCCACCGCCAGAATCGTCGGCGAGATCTGTTCGCGCAGCCCCAGGAACATCTGCCACGGCAGCGTCTGCTGCGCCGCCGAGCCGACGAAGATCACCACCACCACCTCATCGAACGAGGTGATGAAGGCGAAGAGAGCCCCCGAAATCACGCCCGGCAGGATCAACGGCAGCTGGACCTTGAAGAAGGTCTTCAGCGGCCCCGCCCCCATCGACGCCGCCGCCCGCGTCAGCGAGCGGTCGAAACCGACCAGTGTCGCGGTCACGGTGATGATGACGAAGGGAATGCCCAGGATCGCGTGGGCCAGCACGACGCCCCAATAGGTGCCCTGCAAGCCAATGGCGGAAAAGAAGAAATACATCCCCGCCGCCGAGATGATCAGCGGCACGATCATCGGCGAGATCAGGATCGCCATGATCGCGCGTTTGAAGGGGACGTGGCTCTGGCTCAGGCCAATTGCGGCCAATGTGCCCAGACTGACGGAAATCAGCGTCGCCATGGGCGCGATGGTCAGCGAGTTGCGCGTCGCCAGTTGCCAGTCGGGGTTGGTGAAGAAATCGAAATAATGGCGCAGCGAATACCCCGCCGGGTCCAGCGCCAGCATCTCGGGGGTAAAGGTGAAGTAGTTCTGCGCGTTGAAGCTGAGCGGAATGATCACCAGAATCGGGAACATCAGGTAGAAAAAGATCAGCCCGCAGATCACCCGGAACGCATAGTACCAGACCCGTTGCAGCGGCGTCGCATAGATGGGAAGTGCCATGTCTGATTACCCCAGCTTCACGTTGTCGATGCCGACCACACGGTCATACACCCAGTAGAGCACCATCACCGCAACCAGCAGGATCGTCCCCAGCGCCCCCACCAGTCCCCAGTTGCCCGAGACATACCACTGGTGCGCAATCCGGTTCGAGATGAACATCCCCGAGGGGCCGCCCACCAGTTCCGGCGTGATGTAATAGCCAACGGCCATGATGAAGACGAGGATCGCGCCCGCGCCGATACCGGGGATGGATTGCGGGAAATACACGCGCCAAAACGCCGTCCAGTCATTCGCACCCAGCGATTTCGCTGCACGGACATAGGTTGGCGGGATGGTCTTCATCACCGAATAAAGCGGCAGGATCATGAAGGGCAGCAGGATATGCGTCATCGCGATGATCACGCCGAACTTGTTGTTGACCATCTGAAAGCGGTTGTCATCCGCGATGATATGCGCCGAGACTAGGATCTGGTTGATCACGCCCTGATCCTGCAACAGCACCTTCCACGACGACGTCCGAACCAGAAGCGAGGTCCAGAAAGGCAGCAGAACCAGGATCAGCAACAGGTTGGCGTTGCGCTCTTTGATGTTCGCCAGCAAGAAGGCCACCGGATAACCCAGCAGCAGCGCCAGAAAGCAGATCAGCCCGGACATCCACGCGGTACGCCAGAACAGCATCTGATGCAGCGACTGGTTGTCGGGCATCGGCTCGATATGGCCAGAGACCATCGTGTAATCGACCGCTGCCAGATAGTAGCCGCCGGTCAGTGTGCTGGAATAAGCCTTGAGCGCGCGCCACGTGTCCAGATCGCCCCAGTTGCGGTGCAGATCGATCATGCGCTCGCGGAACGGGCCGTCGGTTTCCAGATCCCACCCCGGGACTTCCCGCTGGGCACGGCGGACCATGGTGGTAAAGCCTGCGGCCTCGAAATTCATCCGGCGCGCGACGTTCAGCGCCGTGCGCTCGGGAATGGCGACCTGCAGATCCTCGACCAGCGCGCGGAACACGGATTCGGGCGGCAGCTCGGTGCTGTCAACGTCCCAGACATCCAGTGCCGAAACGGTGTTGGGCAGGATTTCCTCGACGATGCCGTTCTCGACCGAGCGGAACAGCATCGAGGCGATGGGCATCAGGAAACCCAGACAAATAAAAATCAGCAAGGGAGCGATCAGCAGCAAGGCGCGGGCCTTCTGGCGTCTGAGCGCGCGGCCAAGCGAGCGCTTGAGCGGCTCGCCTCCGCGCATGTCCTGGCTGGCGGTATCGGTGGTCATCGCGTCGTCCCCCTGGGGTGCCGGTCCCCGTCTTTTTGCGGGAAGCCGGTCTGGTCAATGCGAAGGGCCGGCCCCGGATGGGGCCGGCCCTCAAAGTCTTACTGAGCCAGCCAAGCCTGGAAGCGGGCGTCGATCTCGTCGCGGTAGTCAGCCCACCACAGGTAGTTGGTCACGAAGGCACCGGTCATGTTGGCCGGATCGGTCGGCATATGCGGGGCCATTTCGATGCCCAGCGTTTCATGCTGACCCACCAGCGGTGCCGACGAGGCACGGGCCGGACCATACGAGATGTACTTGGCCTGATCGGCCAGACGCTGGGTGTCGGTCGCGAAATAGAGGAAGTCCATCACGCGGGCCAGACGATCCTCGGGCAGACCGGCGGGAACGACCCAACCGTCAATGTCGAGCATCTGGTAACCCCAGGCCATGCCGATCGGCTGGTCCTGCTCGGCGATCGCCGAGAACAGACGACCGTTATAGGTCGAGCCCATGAAGATCTCGCCATCGGCCAGCAGCTGCGGCACTTCGGCGGCAGCCGACCACCAGATGGTCTCGTCCTTGATGGTGTCGAGCATGGCAAACGCACGCTCAAGACCTTCTTCGGTCTCCAGCATCGCGTAGACTTCTTCATAGGGCACGCCGTCGCACAGCAGCGCCCATTCCATGTTGCCGACCGGACGACGGTTCAGCGCACGGCGGCCCGGATAGGTTTCCAGATCGAAGACCGCGCAGGCGTCGGTCGGGGCATCGACGCCCTCGGGCACCATGTCGGTGCGATAGCCGAAGGTCGTCGAGAAGACGATCTGCGGGATAAAGCACTCGGACACGATCATCGGGCCAAAGTCGACCGAGGCCAGCGTGCCATCGGGCGCAGCAGCCAGCTGCTCGTCGTGGTTGATCGGCATCGCCAGACCTTCATCGCACAGACGCAGCGAGTCCGCGGCTTCAACGTCGACCAGATCCCAGGTCACGTTGTTCGCTTCGGTCATCGCCCGCAGACGCGCAACGGCATCGGCCGAGCTTTCGTCGGTGATGATGTTGATGTCCGAATGCATCGCCAGATACGGCGTGAAATAGGCATTGGTTTGCGACGACTGATAGGCGCCGCCCCAGGAAACGATGGTCATGTCTTCGGCAGCGACGCTGCCGGCGCTCAGTGCGAGGATGCCAACGGCACCTTTCAGAACGGTGGTGATTTTCATGTTATAGTTCTCCCTAGTCGAACTTACCCGCTGTTGTCACAAACCGTCCTGCGGGCCCAGACGGCAAGAGATACCTGTGCGCCCTGCCCTCAGGCGTCGAGCGCGCGGCAATCTTCTGGGCGCCATCCGATGCGGATCTTGTCGCCCGCCGCAAGCCTGCGCTGGTCCTGCGCGTTGCGGTATTTCATGACGAAATCGTCGCGCCCGGCCACTTTCAGCCGGAAACGGAACGTGTCGCCCATATAGATGAATTCGAGCACCTCGGCATCGACCAGATGGGCATCGGGGTGCAGGCGCTCGGGGTTGGATTCGACCCGCTCAGGCCGGATCGACACGCGGGTGCGTTCGCCCACCGAGCTGACGTTCACCGGCTGCGCATCAACCAGCGTGCCGTCGTCCAGACGGACGGTGCAATGCTCGCCCTTGATGGTTTCGACCACGCCGTCCAGCTTGTTGTTTTCGCCAATGAACTGCGCGACGAAGCTGTTTTCCGGCCGCTCGTACAGATCTTCGGGCGGCGCAAGCTGCTGGATGCGGCCGTCGTTGAACACGGCAACCCGGTCCGACATTGTCAGCGCCTCGGTCTGGTCATGCGTCACGTAGACCGTGGTGATGCCCAGCGTATGCGCCAGATTGGTGATCTCGAACTGCATGTGTTCGCGCAGCTGCTTGTCCAGCGCGCCCAGCGGCTCGTCCATCAGCACCAGCTCGGGCTCGAACACCAGCGCGCGCGCCAGTGCGACGCGCTGTTGCTGGCCACCGGACAGTTGGGCCGGGCGGCGGTTGGCAAAGCTGACCATCTGCACCATGTCCAGCGCGCGGGTGATCTTGGCTTCGCGCTCGGACTTGCCAAGCCCCCGCACTTCCAAGGGAAAGGACAGGTTTTCAGCAATCGTCATGTGCGGAAAAAGCGCGTAGTTCTGAAACACCATGCCAATCCCGCGCTTGTGCGGCGGGATGTTGTTGATGGGCTTGCCGTCGAGAAGGATCTCGCCATGCGTGGCGGTCTCGAAGCCTGCGAGCATCATAAGGCAAGTTGTCTTGCCCGAGCCCGACGGGCCCAACATGGTGAGAAATTCACCTTTGGGCATACTGAGGTTCAGATCTTTGACAACGAGGATCTCGCCGTCATAGCTTTTCTGCACGCGATCAAAGACGACGAATCCGTCGGCGCGGGCTTGAGACACGTATGCTTCCCCCTGATGGAAGTTTTTGTTTTTATGTGTGTTTGCGTATATTTTTACGCATTATTGGTGCCTCAAGTTAAAGCAAGGCACTGACCGTATTTCAACCCATTATCGAGGAACGGCCACATGGGGAGGGTCAAAGGCGACAAATGGCGCGTGAATCGCGTCCTGTGCAGGAGAATGGCCTCATGAAGCATCGTTTCACAGGCGTTTGACCTTCGAGACAGGCTCGGGTCGGGTCCCCGGAGGGTTTTTCTCTGCAAGGGGAAAATGGTGCGGTCGAGAAGACTCGAACTTCCACGGGGGTTAGCCCACAGCGACCTCAACGCTGCGCGTCTACCAATTCCGCCACGACCGCACTTGGATTGGTGCGCTGCTCATAGCGGGTTCACCAAGGGATGTGAAGAGGGAATTCAGGCCGCTTCACGCATTTCTGCGCGGCCCGTAGCGGCGTTGCAGCAGCACCGCAGCGGCCACCGCCAGAAACAGGGCAGCGATAGCCACCAGTCCGGCTTTGCCGTCTGCACAAAAGATCCCCCGGTGCATGATCCGTTCGGGAAAAAGGGTGAAAAGCGCGGTCGCAGCCAGCCCGAAATGGTAGATCCCGCGCATCGTTCCGCGACGGCCGGCGATACCGCCGAGGGTCGCCGCACGCAGACCCCGGACCAGCGCTAACAGCGTCCACAGCGACAGCGCGGTGCAGCCGGTCACGGCGGTGGCGATAGAGTGCCAGCGGCCCCAGCAGCAGGACCAGAACCGCCTAAGCGACATGGATCCGGATCGCCGGGGGGTGCTTGAATAATCGGGGCAAGGCTTGTCATTGGAGGGCCTCGTCGCGTCTTTATGCGTTGAGGTCGATTGCCCCCCAGTCCCGGTTGGTCGTGGTCCGAGACGTGAAAAACACGAAGATCTGCGTGAACGATACCGCCTGCGCCTTGCGCTTCGTGAAATGCACGCAGCGTTCAGCCGTCCCGGCCCCTGGCTTATTGTCGCCGCGGTCGTGGTCGCCCTAGCGGATTCAAGGCCGTTCGGCACGCTGACCTCATTGGGATTCACCGCGCGCCTGACGTATTGGGCGGCGGTGGTCGTGCTGACACTGGGCGCGGGATGGCTGGCCATTCAGGGGTGCGTGCATGCGCTGGCGCGGCGGGGAATCGGGCGGATCGGGCACTGGCTGATCGCCAGCCTGACGGTTTCGGCGGTGACGGCGGCGGTGCTGGGGATGTTCAACATTCTGGCCTTTGGCTTTTACGTCACCGACCGGGGCGCGGCGGTCGACTTGCTGGCCTTGACCGTACCGATCGCGCTGGTCGTCACCGCGGCCTTCATCTGCCCCCCCCGCCCGCCACGCCGTAAACCACCAGCCCGCAACCGCCGCGCCTGTTGGCCCGGCTGCGGCTGGACAAGCGGTTCAGGCTGATCTCGCTGTCGATACAGGATCACTCTGTCGAGGCGGTGACCCTCCGCGGCCGCGACCTGCGGCTGATGCGCCTGTCCGACGCCATCGCCGAAACCGGCGGCGACGGCGGCTCACAGGTGCACCGTTCGCACTGGGTGGCGCTGGATCAGGGGCGCGCGGAGCGGCGCGAGGGCACGCGCGGGCTGTTGACCCTGTCGGACGGGCACGAGATCCCCGTCAGCCGCACCTATGCCGCCGCAGCGAAAGCGGCCGGGCTGTTCTGAACCCGGCCGCTTTATTAAGCGTCAGTGATTACTTGCTCGCAGCTGGCGCGACGGGCGTCTGAACCTGCGCCTGCACCGGTGCCGCCATGCTCGGCGCGCTTCCGGTGGCCCCGTTGACCGCCGCCATGATCAGCGCATTGCGCGAGGCCGGGCCGGGCTGAAACGCCACCTCGGTTGTCATCGCGGTGGGGATGCTGGCGGTGAACCAGTCGGCGGCCAGATCGCGGCGCTGCACGGCGCCGATGCCCTGCATCAGGTGATGCGCGGGCAACTCGCCATAGGCGGTTTCGCCCAGTGCGGTCAGGATCAGCGCCGACCCCAGTGCCACCGGCAGGTTGTCGGTCGCATAGCCACTGGACAGACAGACCCGCGCGTTCATCGCCAGATCGCTGGTGCTCATCCCCGAGGTCAGCATCCATTGCGTCATCCCGGCCAGCACCACGTCACGCGGCTGCAGCGACAGGGCGGAAACATTGGCCTGCAGGGCGGTCGCCAGACCAGCGCACTGACCGGCCACGTCCTGCGGTGCCACGCCAAGCTGCGCCATCATCGCTTCGCCATCGGCGATGGCATAGCCGCGTGCCAGGCAGAACTGTTCGTTCAGGGTAAACACCGGATCGGTCATCGTGTTCACATCGCTGTAACCGCCGTTGGCCGAGGTCACCAGACCCACGCGGTTGCAATGCGACGCGAGTGAAGTCTGTGCCGGACGGCTGCCGCCGCCGAAGAAGTTGGGCATACCGCCGCCAGTCGCGGTAACGCCCGGCGCCGCCGCGTTGGGGTTTTGCACCATCGGCTGTGCTGCCGAGACCGGCGGGGCCAGCGGCGAGTCGCCTTGTCCACCCAGCGCGGCCACCGTGGTGGTCCCGCCTTCATTCAGGCGGCACGACGATTGCTGGCAGTCGAACATCGCGGGCGTGGCGTTGTTGGACTGAAAGTCGTTGCGGCGATAGCCGTCGGGCGTGGACACAAACACCTGCACCGTGCAGGCCTGCGCGTTACACCAGAAGGCCGAGCCGGTCACCGAGGTGTCGATGATGTAGTCGGTGCGCCCGTCACCGTTCAGATCCGAAAGCTGCACGAAGCCCGATCGCTGCACCAGCTGCTCGGCCGTCGGGTCCGAACTGGCGGCGATTTCATCGACCGCGTCAGCCACTTCGCCTGGCAGCCCATAAGCCCCGGCAGAGCGAATGCGGGTGCCGCCGCCCTGCATCTCGTCGCGCACGACGGTCAGCAACCCGCGCAAGCCGTCCTGATGGCGCTGCGTGACGCGCGTCACCTCGGGCCCGCCGATCTGCGCGCGCTGATAGGCCGAGATCAGGACCTGCCGCTCGAACACGGCCAGCGTGCCCGTAACCGGAAAGCCCAGATAGGCCTGATACTGCGAAATCCCGGCGCGGGACTGGCGGCCAAGCACCCCATCGGGCGTACCGACGTTGAAATAGAAATGGTTGAGGGCAGTCTGCACCTCACGCGCCTCTTGCCGGGCGGCCGAGGGCACGACATAGCGCGTGGTGCGCGTCGGTCGGCGCTGGCCCTGAATGGCCCCACCGATAATTCCACCGATAATTCCGCCCGCGATGGCGCTGCCGACATCGGCGCGGGCCTGACCGACCGAACCGGTCATCAATGCCGCCACAAGCGCGGTCGTCGTGAAAATCTTGCGGTTCATGATACCCCCAACATAATAAAGCAACCCTATGGCGAGAAGCGTAGCACCCAGACTCGCAAATCGCCAAGCACGGATTGCCCGTCAAAGACGATTCGGACCCAGCAATCATTGACCCTAGCCCTTGGTTCGTTACCTTTCGCCTAACGAGACAATCAGGCGTACAGAAAAATGGAATGGTCGGTGCTGCCCGGGCTTCAGCCCTATCCCGAGACCCTGGCAGCGATGGAGGCCCGCGTGGCCGAGATCAGCGCGGGCACCGCGGACGAGGCCGTCTGGCTGCTTGAACACCCGCCGCTTTACACCGCCGGCACCTCGGCCCGGATCGAGGATCTGACCGATCCTGACCGTTTCCCCGTCTTCAAGGCCGGGCGCGGCGGGCAGTACACCTATCACGGGCCGGGTCAGCGCGTGGCCTATACTATGCTCGATCTGAACCGCCGGGGTCGCGATGTGCGCTGCTTCGTCAATCAGCTGGAAGACTGGGTGATCCGCACACTGGGGGAGTTCAATGTGACGGGCGAGCGGCGCGCGGGGCGCGTTGGCGTCTGGGTCACCCGGCCCGACAAGGCGCCCAACCTCGACGACACCGTGCGAGAGGACAAGATCGCCGCGATCGGGGTCAAGCTGCGGCGCTGGGTCAGCTTTCACGGCATCTCGGTCAACGTCGAGCCGGATCTGGAGCATTTTTCCGGCATCGTGCCCTGCGGGATCAAGGAGCACGGGGTGACCTCGCTGGTCGATCTGGGGCTGCCGGTGACGATGGACGATCTGGACGTCGCTCTGCGGCGACAGTTCGACGGGGTGTTCGGGGCTGTCGCGCCGCGTTGACGTCGTGTTGACAGCTCAGGCGGCGAATTCGTTGGTTTCTTCAGAAAGCCGCTCGTAACGATACAGGGCCTTAACCCTTTCCACAGGAAATTCCTTATGCCCCTGGCACCTCTGGCCACCCGCGTGTCGCGGGTCTTGGCGTCTGCCCTCGTGTTGACCGCTGGCCTTGGCCTGCCCGCCTTCGCGCAGGATCTGCACGCTGACTGGTCCAGCTTCAACGTGTTCAACGATTCCAGCCGTCCGATGATCGCCTATGCCGTGCAGCTGAGCAGCGGGCATTATACCGCCAATCAGTTGGCCGGACCGATGCAACCCGGCATCGGCCTGACCCTGAACCTGCAGGGCATGCTGGACGATGCCTGCGATCATGCCACCCGGATCGTCTGGGACGATGGCACGCCGCAGGATCTGATGGTGCCCTATTGCACGCTGGCGGCGGTGACGTTGACCGACAAGGGCGTCGCGTTCGAGTGATGCGCCCGGATGAGGCGGCCCAGCCGCTTCATCCCCTCTGCGATCATCGCTTCATCAGCGCATGAGAACGCAAGCCGCAGTGTGTTGCCGTTCGAGCCATCGGCGAAGAACGCGCGGCCCGGCACGAAGGCGACCTTCTCGGTCTTGAGCGACTGCGCCAGCAGCTCGGCCCCGTCCATGCCCTCGGGCAGAGTCATCCAGACGAACATGCCGCCCTCAGGCTTGGTCCAGCGCACGCCCTCGGGCATGTGTTGCGCCAGCGCCGCCAGCATTGCGTCGCGGCGGGCAGCGTAGACCGAACGCAATCTGGCGACATGCTCGGGGAAGATCGCGCGGGCAACGTGATCGGTGGCGATCTGGTTCAGGGTCGGGGAATGCAGGTCCGCGGCCTGCTTCATCAACACCAGCCGGGCGATCACCGGCTTTGCCGCGACGACCCAGCCCACACGAAGCCCCGGCGAGAGCACCTTGGAGAACGAACCGCAATAGATCGTGCGGCACGCCTCAAGATCGCCCTTGCGCGCCAGCTCCAGCGCCAGAATCGGCGCGACCGGTGCGCCGTCATACCGCAGAACCTGATAGGCGGCGTCCTCGATCACGGCGATGTCCAGCGACTCGGCCATGTCGAGCAGTGCCTCACGCCCCGCCCGATCCAGCGTCTCGCCGGTGGGGTTGGCGAAATCGGCCGAGAGATAGGCGAATTTCACCCGCCCCCCGGCCTCGGCAGCCGCCTCGGCCAGCGCTTCGACGGGCCGGTTGCTGTGCGGATCAAGGCGTTCGTAGCGGGGCTGATAGGCGTTGAACGCCCCCAAGGCACCCATGTAGGTCGGCCAGGTGACCAGTGCCGTGTCGTCGGGATCAAGGAAGAGCTTCCCCAGATAATCAAGCGCTTGCTGTGAGCCCGAGGTGATCAGGATGTTGTCCGCATCGCAGGGCACGCCAATGTCAGCCATCTGCCCGGCGATCCAGTCGCGCAACGGCCGATAGCCTTCGGACACCGAATACTGCAACGCGCCGCCCGAGGCCGGGCCGGTCAACGTCGCTTGCATCGCGTCGGCAAAGGCCTGCGTCGGAAACAGGGCGGGATCCGGGATGCCACCAGCAAAAGAGATGATCTCGGGCTGATCCAAAAGTTTCAAAAGCTCGCGGATCTCGGATGCTTTCATGCGTGTATTGCGCTCGGCGAGCACTTTTTGCCAATCCATGACCATTCTCCTACGAAATCGGAGCGGAGAAGGCGCCCGACCGGGCACTATGTCAATGCAGCTGACCTATTGTTACAGCCCTGCCCCGGAATTTGTGATCACCCCGGGCGGATCAGGGCCTCAGGACGGCCCGCGCCGGTGGAAATCGGGGGCGAATCCCGTGTGTCCCCCAGAATGACCATGATCTGCATCAAATTTTTCCACTCTGCGACATCAGGGACGTTGCCGCCGCGCGCCGGGCAATCTAGAACGGATCAAGGTCTCTGCTGCGGTTCTGCGCCGCAGCGGGGGATTCCGCGCAATGAAAAAATTCGCCTAGGGATACGGGAGCAACTCATGGCCAACGCAGCCGCTCATGGACATGAAGACCAGCGAGGGTTCTTTACCCGCTGGTTCATGTCCACCAACCACAAGGACATCGGCGTCCTTTATCTGTTCACCGCAGGACTTGTGGGTTTTGTCGCAGTAGCGCTCACCGTCTTCATGCGCCTTGAGCTGATGCACCCCGGCGTGCAGCACATGTGCATGGAAGGCGCGCGCCTGTTGGCCAGCTCGGATTGCGAAACGCCCAACGGCCATCTGTGGAACGTGCTCGTCACCGCCCACGGCGTCCTGATGATGTTCTTCGTCGTCATCCCGGCGCTGTTCGGCGGTTTCGGCAACTACTTCATGCCGCTGCACATCGGTGCGCCGGACATGGCGTTCCCGCGCCTCAACAACCTGAGCTACTGGCTCTATGTCGCCGGCGCTTCGCTGGCGGTCGTCTCGCTGTTCGTCCCGGGCGGTGAAGGCCAGAACGGCGCAGGTACCGGCTGGGTTCTGTACCCGCCGCTGTCGACCCGTGAGTCGGGCTACTCGATGGACTTCGCGATCTTCGCCGTTCACCTGTCGGGTGCCTCGTCGATCCTGGGTGCGATCAACATCATCACCACCTTCCTGAACATGCGCGCTCCGGGCATGACGCTGCACAAAGTGCCGCTATTCGCCTGGTCGGTGTTCGTCACCGCGTGGATGATCCTGCTGGCGCTGCCGGTTCTGGCCGGTGCCATCACCATGCTGCTGACCGACCGCAACTTCGGCACGACGTTCTTTGACCCGGCCGGTGGCGGGGACCCGATCCTGTACCAGCATATCCTGTGGTTCTTTGGCCACCCGGAAGTGTACATCATCATCATCCCCGGCTTCGGTATCGTCAGCCACGTCATCGCCACCTTCTCGCGCAAGCCGATCTTTGGCTATCTGCCGATGGTCTATGCGATGGTCGCGATTGCGGCGCTGGGCTTTGTCGTCTGGGCGCACCACATGTACACCGTGGGTATGTCGCTGACCCAGCAGACGTATTTCATGATGGCCACGATGACGATCGCCGTGCCAACCGGCGTCAAGATCTTCAGCTGGATCGCTACGATGTGGCGCGGCTCGCTGTCGTTTGAAACGCCGATGCTGTGGGCCTTTGGCTTCCTGTTCCTGTTCACCGTTGGCGGTGTGACCGGTATCGTGCTCAGCCAGGCCCCTGTCGACCGCATCTATCACGACACCTATTACGTCGTCGCACACTTCCACTACGTGATGTCGCTGGGCGCCGTCTTTGCGCTGTTCGCCGGGATCTACTACTGGATTGGCAAGATGTCGGGCCGTCAGTACCCGGAATGGGCAGGCAAGCTGCACTTCTGGGCGATGTTCATCGGTGCCAACCTGACCTTCTTCCCGCAGCACTTCCTGGGTCGTCAGGGCATGCCGCGCCGGTACATCGACTATCCGGAAGCCTTTGCGCTGTGGAACTACGTCAGCTCGCTGGGCGCGTTCCTGTCCTTCGCGTCGTTCGTGTTCTTCATCGGCGTTGTGTTCTACACGCTGTTCTTCGGCAAACGCGTCACCGAGAACAACTACTGGAACGAGCACGCCGACACGCTGGAATGGACCCTGCCCTGCCCGCCGCCGGAGCACACGTTCGAGCAGCTGCCCAAGCGTGAAGACTGGGATCACAGCCACGCCCACTAAGGCACACCATTTCGAAAGGCCCCGGTTCACCCCGGGGCCTTTTGCTTTCCCCCAAGCATGAGCCCGCGATGCCCCCCAAAGCCATCATCCCGCCCGGGTCCGGCGATACCGTCCGCCAGCTGGCGCTGTCGCCGGGTGTGCTCTCGGGCGGTCATCTGTTCCTTACCGGCATGACCGGCAGCACCCCGACGGGTGAGATGCCCGCCGACCCCGAATCGCAGTTCCGCAACGCCTTCGACAAGATCGGCGCGGTGCTGGCAGAGGCCGGGCTGGGCTTTGACGCCGTGGTCGAGATGACCAGCTACCACGTCGGTCTGCGCGACCATTTCGACGCCTTCGCCGCCGTCCGGCGCCGCTATGTCCAAGACCCTTTCCCCGCCTGGACCGCTGTCGAGGTCGCGGGATAGCGCCGCGAAGGCGCGCTGGTCGAGATCCGCGTGATCGCCAGCGCGCAAACCCTGCTATAAGACCCCAGAACACAGACCCATCCCAACACAAGGCGCAACCATGCTGACCATCTGGGGCCGACGCGATTCCTCCAATGTGCAAGCCGTGATGTGGGCGGTGGCCGAGCTGGGCCTGTCCCACGCCCGCATCGACGCAGGCCACCGCTTCGGCGTCACAGGCACGCCCGAGTTTCTGGCAATGAACCCCAATGGCACGGTCCCGGTGCTACAGGACGGCGACGGGCCGGTGCTGTGGGAATCCGCCGCAATCCTGCGGTATCTGGCCAACAGCTACGCGCCTGACAGCTTCTGGCCCGTCGAGCCGGGTGCGCGGGCCGATGTTGACCGCTGGGCGGAATGGGCCAAGGTCAACATCGTGCTGCCCTTCGGTGGACAGGTGTTCATGCCGATGATTTTCCAAAAGCCCGAGGTCAGGAATGCGGCTGCGCTTGCGGCCAGCCTCAAGGCGCTGACTGCCAAGTTTCAGATGGCCGAGGCCCGGCTGGCCCTGCACCCCTATATGATGGGCGACACGCTGACGCTGGCCGATATTCACATGGGCAATATTCTGTACCGCTATTTCACCCTCGACATCGCGCGCGCCGATCTGCCCGCGTTGCAGGCCTATTATGACCGGCTCTGCGCGCGCCCGGCCTATGCCGAGCATGTCATGGTCTCGTACGACGCGCTGCGCCCGGCCTGATGCCCTACGCCCTGACCCAAGACAGCGCCACGCAGGCCACGCTGCGCGCCTGGCCGCATAACGCGCTGAACCCGCGCGGCTTTGTCATGGCAGTTGGCATGGCAGCCGGAACGCTGGCGATTCCGCTGCTGGCGGTGATCGGCTCGCCGGTGCTGTGGGGGCTGTTGCCCTTTGCCGGCATCGCGCTGTGGGGGCTGTGGTACGGGCTGGACCGCAACTGGCGCGATCGGCAGATCCTTGAGGAACTGGTCCTGAGCCGGGCGGAAATCACCCTGACCCGAACCAACCCGCGCGGCCCGCAACAGCAATGGCGCGCCGATCCGCATTGGGTATCGTTGCGGCTGGTGCCCCGGGGCGGCCCGGTTGAGAATTACCTGATCCTGACCGGCGGCGGGCGCGAGGTCGAGCTGGGCGCATACCTCACCCCGGACGAGCGGGCGTCGTTGCATGACGCCCTGTCAGACCTGCTGATGCGGTTGAAAACCTACGCGCCCGACACGTTCAGCTGAGGCGGGATTTGACCATCGGCCCGACAGCGCCGAAATCCATCTGCCCGGTAAACTGCGTTTTCAGGGCATTCATCACCCGGCCCATATCGCGGATTGACGAGGCTTCAAGCTCGGAAATCGTCGCGGCAATCGCTGCCTCGACCTCGTCATCGCTCAACTGACGCGGCAGATAGCCCTCGATCACCTTGATCTCGTCGAGTTCGCGCTCGACCAGCTCCAGCCGACCGCCCTCTTCATAGGCCCGCGCGCTTTCCTGACGCTGCTTCACCATGCGCGACATCACCGCCGTGATCTCGACATCGGTCATCTCGCGGTCTTCGCCTTCACCGCGCAGGGCAATATCGCGATCCTTGATCGCGGCGTTGATCAGGCGCAGCGTGGACAGGCGCAGCGTGTCCTTTGCCTTCATGGCAGTCTTGAGGTCCTCGGAGATCCGGGCGCGCAGCGACATCAGGTCGATCCTTGGCTTGGGGAAAACGCTGGTTAACAGTCGCTCACCATACCCTTGTGCAGGGTCGAGAGCAACGTCTTCGCTGCGCCTGCAAAGCCCCGCCAAATCCCCGTCGCCACCCTTGACAGCGCCCCCCGAATACCGCAAAAACACCCGCGTGTGGGGCTGTAGCTCAGATGGGAGAGCGCGTCGTTCGCAATGACGAGGTCAGGGGTTCGATCCCCCTCTGCTCCACCAACCTCCCCCGAAACGCCGCGCCCTCAAAGCGCGGCGTTCGTGTTTTCAGCGTCCATCACCGGCAGGGTTTCGGCCCAGTCATAGAGATGCATCAACACGCCGCGCAACCCGGCGCCCTGCACGGTCAACGCGTAGGTCACCGTGCGGGGAAAACCGTTCGAGACCTGACGGCTGACCAATCCGCGCGCCTGCAAACCCTCAAGCCGCTCGGTCAGCACTTTGGGCGAAATCCCCGGCAAACGTTCCTGCAAGTCGGAAAACCGGCGCGGGCCGGCCTCAAGCTGCCAGAGCGTCAATGCGTTCCAGCGGTGGCCCAGAAATCCGAGCCAATCCTCGGCGAGGCATTGATCGGGGCGGCAAGGATCAGCGGTCAGCATCGTCAGGACTTCCCATTTGGAAAGGGTCGATTCGGTGTGATTGAAGCGCAGCAGGCGGCACTATGCCGCCGCGACCGCAGGAGACCAAGCCATGAAACCCATCACCCTTGTCGGCGGCTACGGCCATGTCGGCTCAAAGATAGCGCGGCGTTTGCGCGATGCGGGATTGCCCGTCCGCATCGCCGGGCGCGATGTCCTGCGGGCTAAAGCGCTGGCCGACCAGCTTGGCACCGACGCGGCGCGGCTCGATCTGGACGACGCCACAAGCTGGGACGCGGCCTTGAAGGAGTCGGGGCCGTTGGTGGTCTGCCTCGATACCGCCACGACCCAGTTCGCGAGCGCCGTTCTGACGCGCGGGCTGGGCTATGTCGATATCTCGGCTACCGACGCCGTACTGCAACGCCACGAATCGCTCGACCCTCTCGCCCGCTCGAACGGGGCGCTGGCGGTGCTGTCGGTCGGTCTGGCGCCGGGGTTGACCAATCTCATGGCGCTTGAGGCCTTGCGCGGGCTCGACCGGGTCGAGTCGCTGACAATCGGCGTGCTTCTGGGTCTTGGCGACAGCCATGGCGCTGCGGCGATTGACTGGACGCTCGACAGCCTGCGGCCCCTGCCGCCGGACGCGGTGCAGCGGCTCGACTTCGCCTCGGGTCCGGTGCCGACCATCCCCTTCGATTTTGCGGACCAGCATGTGCTGACCCGCGCCGGAATCCCTGCCGTCACCACCCGCCTCGGCCTTGGCTCGCCGCTGGTGACCGGTGCGTCACTCCGCCTGCTGTCGGCCCTCGCCCCGCGCCCGATGGTGCGCAAATTCCTGCGATGGAGCCTGCCGCGCTTTCGTGTGGGGTCGGACAGAACCGGCCTGGTGATCATCGCCGAAGGATGGCGTGACGGCGCGCGGGTAACGCGCCGCCTGACCCTCGACGGGCGAGCCGAAGCCGAGATCACCGCGCTGGTTGCAGCCCGCGTGGCACGCGACATCGCCACGCGAACCGAGACCGGCGTGCATCATATCCAGACGCTGTGGCAGCTGGCGGATCTGGCCCCCGACCTGGCCGCTGAGGGGATCACGCTCTCTGCGTGAGCCCCCACGCCGGTCAGGCCAACGCGGCCCGTGCTTGGGTGATTTTCACCGCCGCCTGGGCCGCCTCGCGTCCCTTGTCGACGAAATGCGCCCGGTAGATCGCGTTGTGATGCGCGGTTTCCTGATACTGGTGCGGCGTCAATGAGACCGAAAGCACCGGCACCCCGGTCTCCAGCCCCACTTGCATCAACCCGCTGACCACGGCTTGTGCCACGAAATCATGCCGGTAGATGCCGCCATCCACCACGAAAGCCGCCGCCGCGACAGCCGCATAGCGCCCGGTTTTCGCCAGATCGCGCGCCATCAGCGGCAGCTCGAACGCGCCGGGGACGTCGAACACATCGACCTGTTCAGCGGGAATTATCTGCAAGAAGCCTTCCAGGGCACGGTCGACGATATCGGCGTGCCAACCGGCTTTAACAAAGGCGTAACGGGTGTGTGTCATAGCGGATCTCCTTATCAAGCGACACGTCACCCAAGGCGATCCCATACATCCCGGCGCCGCGCGGCTGCGCGGCATCGGGCGATGGTTCTCTTCCATCCGGACTGTGACCGTCGGCTCAGGAATTGCACCTGATCTGCTGACCCTTCCGCAGGGAAGGCGCTCGCGGGCTTGCGGGAGGCCCGCTTACCGCCGGTGGGGAATTGCACCCCGCCCTGAGAACACGCCCTTATCCCGCGCAAAACGCCGCTTCGCAAGATGTCACGCGCCCAGATGCGCCTCCATCTCGATCACCTCACCCACCCAATCGGCCCCTATGCCCGAGGCATTCGCCTCATCCGTGTCGATATGCATCTCGGTAAACGCGTTGGGCTGGATGCGGATCTTGGTATGGCCGAATGTCAGCGCCCGCTCCCCCTGCCCGATCCGCACAGACACCATCTGCCCGTCCTCAAGCCCCATCGCCTGTGCGTCATCGGGGTGCATATGCACATGCCGCGCCGCCACGATCAGCCCGTCGGTGTCCAGCTGCCCGTTCGGCCCGATCAGCCGGACCGTCGGCGTGCCATCCAGATCGCCCGAATCGCGCACCGGCGCGTCGATCCCCAGCGCGAAACTGTCGGTGCGCGAGACCTCGATCTGCGTGCGCCGCCGCAGCGGCCCCAGAATCGCGACATTCTCCAGCCGCCCCTTGGGACCAACCAGCGTCACCCGCTCCTTGGCCGCCCAGTTGCCCGGCTGGCGCAACTGCTTGGCGATGGTCAGCGCATACTCCGGGCCAAACAGCGCCTTCAGCGAGTCATCGGCCAGATGCACATGCCGCCCCGATACCGCCACCGGGATCGGCCTGACCTCAGCCTCGGGCCGCGACAGATGCGCCGCCACCTCGCGCGCGATTTGCAATTGCTCGGCGGTCTCGGTCACCAGAACCGCCACCCGTGCGCCGTAAGACTGGATCTGCGGCGCCGCGCGCCCCGCCAGATCGACCGACTGGTTGCGGTCGAAATCCAGCCGCAATCCCATGAAGTCCAACCCGTCACAGATCCGCCGCCGCATCGAAGCCGAGTTTTCGCCAATCCCGCCGGTGAACACAACCGCGTCCACACCGCCCATCCCCGCCGCATAGGCGCCGATGTATTTCCGCGCGCGGTGGGCATAGAGGTTGATCGCCATCTGCGCCGCCGCATCACCCGCCGCCGCGCGATCCTCGACATCGCGCATGTCGGACGAGCCAGTCAGACCTTTCAGGCCGCTGTCATGATAGAGCGCGTGCTCGATCTCCTCGATGCCCAACCCCAGCTGGCGTTGCAGATAGCCAAAGGCTCCGGGGTCCACGTCGCCCGAGCGCGTGCCCATCACCAGCCCCTCAAGCGCGGTCAGGCCCATCGAGGATTCAAAACTCTTGCCCAGATTGATCGCGCAGACACTCGCCCCGTTGCCCAGATGCACCGAGATGATCTTGAGCCGCGCCAAGGGCTGCCCCAGCGCCTGCGCCGCGCGCTCGGCGACGTATTTATGCGAGGTGCCGTGAAACCCGAATCGCCGCAATCCGGCCTCGCGCCACGCCGCCGGGACGGCATAGCTGTAGACGCGCGGCGGGTTGGTCAGATGGAACGCCGTGTCAAACACCCCGACTTGCGGCAGATCAGGCCAGACCGTCTGCGCCAGCCGGACGGCATGCAAATTGGCCGGATTGTGCAACGGGGCCAGGGGCGTCAGCGCCTCGATCCGCGACAGCGTCGGTGCATCCAGTACGACCGGCGTGGCAAACTCGGCCCCGCCATGCACGATCCGGTGCCCGATTGCCTCGATCCCGTCGATCCCGTGCTGCGCCAATACCTCCGGCACTGCCGCAATCGCCGCGCCCAGATCCGCATGCGGCGCCTCGCCCTGTTCGGCCACGCCGTCGATCTCCAGCGCAAACGCGCAGGCCCCATCCCGGAACCGCTCGAACGCGCCCTTCAACAACTGCCGCGTCTCGCTGCCCGCTCCCCGTGCGCCCTCGAAGACACCGAATTTCAGGCTCGAACTGCCCGCGTTGAAGACAAGGATGCGCATGCTGTCTCTCCTGAGTTTTCCCACACGATAAGACCGCAGCCGCTGTTACGAAAGCATGACGCCACCTCCCGCAAAGGGTGTCCATCATCTGTCCATAAATATCCCAGGGGTAGGCCGTCAGGCCGTAGGGGACAGCGTCCCCTGCGCGCGGCGAGGGGGCTCGCTGCCCCCGAGCCGCGCCTCTACTCTTCCGGCTCGTCCGGCAGCTCGTCGGCCACCGGAATCGCGTAATCCGCCCGCAGCCAGCGCGCCAGGTCCACATCCGCGCAGCGCTTCGAGCAGAAGGGCTTGTACGCCTCGACCACCGGCTTGCCACAATGCGCGCATGTAGCCGCCTTGCTCACACCGGCCACCCGGCCAGCGGCGCACGGTCGCGCCGCCGCGTCAGCTCGAAATTGCCCAGCGGAGTCCACCCGGCCATCGTCGCTTCGCCTGCATCGGCGCGGAACGCCTTGCTCAGAACCTGCTCCAGCACATGCCGGTCGCGCTTGGGACAGGGCGCGAAATCGACAATGATCATCCCGCCCATGCCCCGCAGCCGCAACTGCCGCGGCAGATCGCGCGCCGCCGCGATCGAGGCTTTCAGCCCCGCCGCCGGTGACGTATCCGCGCCGGTGTTCACATCGACCGCGACAAAGGCGCGGGTCGCCTGAATCCACATCGACGCGCCGCCCTCAAGCGTCACCTCACCCCGTTGCAACGCCTCGATCTGGTCGAGAGCGCCCGAAAGATCGAGCGCCTCGGCGCTGTCGTCGACCTCATCCGCATCACCCCAGTCGCGCCAGGCCAGCTCATGTGGCCCCGGCGCGTCGACCAGCAGCTCGGGCCCGCCGCTCAGATCGGCCAGCACAGCCTCGGCCAGCGCCCGCATCTGAGTGATGTCTTCGGTGACGTCCTCGTCGCTCGCCTGCTCGCAGACCGAGCGCAGGATCAGGCCCAGCGTCTCGCTCGCCCCGGCCATCGCGGCACCGGCCAGTGCCGTCAGCTCATCGCGGATGTCTTCATCATGAATCGCGCGGCTGACATTCAGCCCCGGCGCATCGGGCGTGATGATCGCGTAGCGGCTCTTGAACAGCAGGCGCTGCGTCAGCGGCAAGGCCTTGCCCGGCTCCACGGCTCCGGCGATCTGCACCAGAATGCGTTGCCCCGGTGCCAGACCCTTGGGCGCACGCAGAAAGCCGCTCTGGCCGTCCGGCAGGTCGACAAAGACGCCGCCCAGACCTTTGACCGGCCGTCCGACCACGCCGCGCAGGATCGCCCCGGTGCCCAGCGCGTCGGTTTCCATGGCCAGTTCTTCGATCTGGCCATCGACCATCAGCGCCGCAACCTCGCGGCCCTCGATCTGGCCAAGCGCAATCACCCGACCGATCATGCGCGCCACCCGGCAGCGTTCAGCAGCACGGCGGTTTCCGCCAGCGGCAGGCCGACAACGGCGCTGAACGAGCCTTGAATCCACGGGATAAACGCCCCGGCACGGCCTTGGATGCCGTAAGCCCCGGCCTTGCCCTGCCATTCATCGCTGGCGAGGTAGCCGTTCAATTCATCGTCCGACAGGCGCTTCATTTTCACAGCCGTTTCCACTTCCCGCGTCCAGACCTGTGCACCGCGTTTGACCGCGACGGCTGTGATCACCGAATGGCGACGCCCGCCCAGTAGCATCAGGAATTCCGCCGCCTGCACCGCCGTTTCCGGCTTGCCCAGAATGCGACGCCCCAGTGCCACGGTGGTATCGGCGCAAAGGACGATCTCATCCTCACCCGCCGTCACCGCCTGCACCTTTTCCAGGGCCATGCGCGCGCAATAGGGCCGCGGGAGTTCCCGGGCCCTGGGGGTTTCGTCAATGTCAGCGGGGCGTATCGCGTCAGGCGTGACGCCAATCTGCGCCAGCAGGTCCAGCCGGCGCGGGCTGGCCGAACCTAGAATAAGACGCATCACTTGAAGCGATAGTTGATCCGGCCCTTGGTCAGATCGTAGGGGGTCATTTCGACTTGAACGCGGTCGCCTGCGAGGACACGGATGCGGTTCTTGCGCATCTTTCCTGCCGTGTGTGCGATGATAACATGGCCGTTTTCCAGCTCGACCTTGAACGTCGCATTCGGCAAGAGTTCCTTCACGACGCCGGGAAATTCGAGCAGTTCTTCCTTGGCCATGGTCTCTCCAAATGGGTATCCGCCCGCACGAAGCAGGCGATGGCGATATGCGCCTTCATTTCAGAAGAATCAAGGTTTAACTTGCGCTAATAACCCGCGTCGCGCTCTGGATGCGTTCACTCTGTTCCGGCCAGTGCGTCAGGTTCAGCACAACGCCGTCAGCGCGGGTTTGTGCAATCTGATCGCGCGACACCGTGGCATAGACCCACCCCGGCACATTCATCTCGCCCTCAGCGATAATCCCCGTCGCAGGCCAGTCGCGATCCGGCGGGCCATAGATCGACGCACGGCCGGTGTTCTCTTCCACCCCGACGCACCACGCAGCCTCACCAACCAACGGCGCATGAACCACAACGCATTGATTTTCCAGCGCCCGCGCCATCGAACCGACACGCACGCGGGTAAATCCGGCGTGGGTTTCGGTGGTGCTAGGGGCGAGCAGGATTTCGACACCGGCCTCGGCCAGAGCACGCGACAGCAGCGGGAATTCGCTGTCATAGCAAATCACCACGCCAAAGCGTCCCAGCGGCGTATCGAAGGCAGCCAGTCCGTCGGCACCGGGAATGACATCCCACTCCTCACGCTCGAACCGGGTCATGATTTGCTTGTCCTGATGCCCGATCAGCCCGTTCGGGCCAAAGAACGACGCCCGGTTGACCGGGCGGTTGCCGATAAACACCGGCCCCGAAGGCGCGAGGATATAGACGCCGTACTCCGCAGCCAGACGGGCAAAGACCGCATCTGCGGCAGGCTGGTGCCTGGCCACTTCCGACTGTGCCCCCTCAAGATCGCCAGCCACCGCCGCGCCGCCCAGACTGGCCAGTTCCATTGCGCCGTATTCCGGGAACACCAGCACCTGCGCGCCATTGCCTGCCGCCTCGGCGACCCAGCGCGCGACTTTCGTCTCGAAAGCGTCAAAGCTGTCGAACCAGTCCAGTGGATAGGCGGCAGCGGCGATGGTCACGGTATTGGTCATAGCTCTCGCATCCAGAATTGCAGCGGTTTCTCCGAGTCTACGGTCTCGCCCAGATCTTTCCACCGGAATTTCGCAACAGCCCCGGCCAAAGGCGCATAGCCCCGCGCCTGCCAGAAGGCATCCAAGGGCCGATACCCGGAGGGGCGAGCAGGGTGATTCTCCGGGCGCTGCACCGCACAAAATGCAACATAACGGCGACCAAGGGATCGTGCATGCGCTTCACGGCTGTCAAAAAAGCGATGCCCGGTGCCTTTGCCCCGATACGCGGGCAACAGCACCGACTCGGCGCAATAGAAAATGTCTGACAGCGCCAGCCCGGTTTGCGAGAACGCGGTCGCGAAGTCGTCGGCGTGGTCTTCCATCGGCGTCCCCGTCGCCGCACCGACCAGCGACTCACCGTCGAAGGCCCCTACCAGCACCGCACGCGCACTGGTGCGATAGTGCTCAAGATAGCGCCGCTCATAGGCCAGATCGCCGTCATAGAGATACGGCCAGTCCCGAAACACGGCGATCCGCAGCCGCCCCACATCGTCCAGCGCCGCGCTCAGCGCCGGGCCGGTGAGCGCCTCGACCCTCACGCGCTGACCTGCGCGATCCAGTCTTGCAGGTTGTAGTAGGTGGTGACGCGGGTGATCTTGCCGTCCTTGAGGCTGAAGAACCCCCCGGCGGGCAGCACATAGGTCTGGCCGTGTGCCTCGGGCAGACCCGGATCGGTTTTCAGATAGGTGCCGTTGACGGTGAATTCCGCCGCCCCGCGCGTGCCATCCTCGCTGCCATAGACCACCAGATCGGTGAGCCGCTCCTTATAGGTTTCGGACATATGCGCGCAGAACTCGGCGAAAGCCGCTTTGCCCAGACGCGTCGCGCCCTCGTTCACATGATGGGCGAAATCGTCGTGCAGGCAGTCCACCATTCCGGCGACATCGCCCGCGTTGAAGGCGTCGTAATAGGCTTGGATCGTGGCGCGGGCGGATTGCGAGGGCATCGGGTTCTCCTGATTTTCGCAGGCAGGATACCCAAGTCATTTGCGGGCGAAAGCCCCAAAGACGTGGCAGCGGGCCGGTTGCTCACCGACCCCCTACACGATTATGCCAGAGCGGCGGCGACGGCGTCTTTCAGCGGGGTCGTCGGACGTCCGATCAGGCGCGACAGGGTGTGGCTGTCATCGAACAGAGCGCCCTCACCCGCCTTTGCGTCGCTGTCGGCGAAGATCATCGCAGCACCTTCGGGCAGGCCGAAGCTTTTCAGCAGATCGGCATAGGCGGCCTGCGGCATCGGCGCGTAGGCGACGGGCTTGCCCGCTTGCGCAGCAACCTCGGCGGCGAATTCGGCCATGGTGAAGGCCTCGTCCCCGGCCAGCTCATAGACCTTGCCGGCATGCGCATTGTCGGCTGCAACCACGGCGATCGCCTCGGCGAAATCGGCGCGGGTGGCCGGGGCAATCTTGGCCGAGGCGTTCGCACCGACAACAGCACCGGCGGCGATCGCGCCCGCCAGAGTGCCGGTGTAGTTCTCAAAGTACCAGCCGTTGCGCAGCACCGTCGCGGTCAGGCTGGAGGCTGCCAGCGCAGCCTCGGTCGCAATGTGATCCTGCGCCAGCAGCATCGGCGAGGCATCGCCTTTCAGGATCGAGGTATAGACGATGCGGCCCACGCCCGCCTGTTCAGCCGCCGCGATGACATTGCGATGCTGGCCCGCGCGATCGTTGAAATCGCTCGACGAAATCAGCACCAGCACATCCACACCTTTGAGCGGCGCCGCCAGCGTGGCGGGGGCGGTGTAATCAAACGCCCGGGCTTCGATGCCGAGATCGACGGCTTTGGCCGGATCGCGCACCAGCGCAACCAGCGTGGCACCGCGGGCGCGGGTTTTCAGGGCGGCGATGGCGAGACGGCCGAGCTGGCCGGTGGCGCCGGTGATGGCGATGGTCTGTGTCATGGTATCCTCACAGGGTTGATGAGGGAGACATAGACCTTTACTTACGAAACGTAAGTACCTACATAAATGTTAGTGTAAGATTTCCGGAGACGACCATGACCCCCGCGCAATCCGCCCAAAACATGCTCGACGCGATGGCGCGCGGCAATGTTCTGGCCCCCGACTGCCCCTCGCGCGCCGTGCTGCAACATTTGACCAGCCGCTGGGGGGTTCTGGTGATGGCGGTGCTGGCCACCGGAACCTACCGCTTTGCCGCCCTGCGCCGCAAAATCGGCGGGGTCAGCGAGCGGATGCTGGCGCAGACCCTGCAGCAGCTGGAGGGCGACGGTTTTGTGCATCGCAAGGATTATGGCGAGGTGCCGCCGCGGGTCGAATACTCGCTGACCCCGCTGGGCGAGACGGCGGCGCAACATCTGGTCGGACTGGTCGGCTGGATCGAGGGGGCCTTGGGCGAGATCCTGTCCGCCCATCAGCCTGCACGTGATCTCAGCGCGTCGCCGGACCAAACCGCTCCTGCATCCGCTTGACGATCTGATCGCGGGTCTGACGGTAGGCCTGCAGCTTTGTCTCGCGCGTTTCGCCCAGTCCCGTGGGGTCCATGATCGGCCAGTATTCCACGTTGACATGCGCATAGCGCGTCATCTCCAACGCCATGCGCTGGCTGGCGGGTGACAGCGAGATGATCAGATCAAAGCCTGACAGATCATCGCCCCACTCGACCATCTCATCGAAACTGCGCGAGCGGTGGCGCGACAACTCGACGCCGATCTCGGCACTGACAGTGACGGCGAAGCCGTCGATCTCCAGATCGTTGTAAACGCCCGCGGACTGGACATAGGCGCGCTGACCGTAGAGCTGCTTCATCAGCCCCTCTGCCATCGGCGAACGCACGGAATTGTGGTCGCAGCAAAACAGAATGGAACTGGGAAAGGGTTCGCCCAAGATCACGCCCCGCGATTCAGCACGCTGATCAAGGTGAAAAGGCGGCGCGCGGTGTCGAGATCGATCTCGGCTTTACCCTCGAGCCGCTCTTGCAACACCCGCGCCCCTTCGTTGTGGATGCCGCGACGGGCCATGTCTATCGCCTCAATCTGGCTGGGCGGCAGGCGTTTCACCGCATCGAAATAGCTGGCGCAGATCTGGTCGTAATCCTTGACCACCTGCCGGAACGGCCCGAGCGACAGGTGCATCTCACCTACCAAAGCCCCGGTTTCCTGACTGATCTCGACGACCAACCGCCGGTCGCGGATCGCCAGTGCCAGCCGGTAGGGCCCTTCAGGCACGCTGCGACCTTCGCGCTGCGGCAGCGTGAAGCAATTCTCCTCCAGCAGATCGAACACCGCGACCTTGCGCTCCTGCTCCATCTCGGGCGTTGGAGCTGGCAGGCCGGAATCGTCGATGTCGATGTGGCAGATGCGGTTCATTCACGTGGCTTTCGTCGTTTGCCCCATGGTGATGCCCCAGCGCACCTCCGGGATCAAGGCGCGATTGGCGGCCAAGGCAGGGGGGCTAGCCCCCCTCTGCGCGTGCCGCGCATTCACCCCCCAGGATATTTGCAGCATAAAGTTGGGCGTTAAGGGTTTGTTAACCGCACCTTCTTTGCTCTTCAAATATCCACCAGGGGGTCCGGGGGACGCGTGCGTCCCCCGAGCGGGGTGTGGGGCGGGCCCCACAGCGGCGCGAGACCCCTCGATGGGGTCGAGCGCCGCTCTTCCCCGGTTTATTCCTGCGCGCGCAGGATGCCCGCCGGGCGCGCCGCCAGCGGCCGCCAGGCAAAGAGCAGCCCGGCCAGCAGCACAGCGACAACGCCCCCCACCACGATCAGCAGCGCCGAGAGTGGCTCGAACCGGTAGGGCAGATCCATGACCTGCACGAGGATTGCCCAAGCTGCCAGAGCGCCTGCGCCGATCGCCACCAGCCCTGCTGCCGCCCCCATCAGCGCCGAGCGCAGGGCGAAGCTGGCGAGGATGCGCCCTCGCGTGGCGCCCAGTGTCTTGAGCACCGCCGCCTCGAACACCCGCGCGCGTTCGCCTGCCGCGGCGGCACCGATCAGCACGACAAAGCCCGTTGCCAGCGTCGCCAGCGCGGCCAGCGAGGTGGCCGCCGCCAGCGCCCCGAAAGCCTCGACCACCCGCTGCGCCGCCTCGCGGATCGGGATCGCGGTCACGTTGGGAAACGCAGTGCCCAGCGCGCGCAGGATTGTGCCCTCGGACCCCTCGGGGGCGCGGGCGGTCGCGATTACGGTATGCGGCGCGCCGGCAAAAGCGCCGGGGTTGAAGGTCATCACAAAGCCAATACCGCCCGTGCGGAAATCCAGCTCGCGGAAGTTGGCGATGGTGCCGGTGATGTCGCGGCCCATGACGTTGACCGTAATCGTGTCGCCGAGGGCAAGGCCCAGCTCGGCCCCCTCCTCGGCCCCGAAGGAAATCAGCGGGGGGCCGTCGTAATCCTCGGGCCACCACGTGCCTTGGGTCAGCCGCAACCCGCCCTGATCGGCGGCATAGGTCACGCCCCGGTCGCCGCGAAGCACCCAGTGATTGCCATATTCGCTGGATGGCCGACCGTTGATCTGCGCGATCACGCCGCGCAATTGCGGCGCGGTCTGGATGTCACTGACCCCGTCAAAACCGCCGAGCATGGCGCTGAACGGCGCGACCTGATCGGGTTGCAGGTCCAGAAAGAAGAACGACGGCGCGCGGTCGGGCATCTGGGTCGAGATGGCGTTGCGCAGGTTGGCGTCGATCTGCCCGACGGTCGCCAGAACCGTCAGCCCCAGCCCCAGTGAGAGCACCACAGCCACCGCGCCCTCGCGCGGGTTGCCCACCGCGCCCAGCGCCAACCGCAGCGCGGTATGGCCGCGCAGCGCCTTGGCCCGCGACGCGCGTCGCGACAGAGCGCGCAGCCCCAGCGCCACCAGCGCCAGAATGCCCAGCGCTACGGCGATGCCGATGGCAGCCCCCAGCGCCAGTTGCCACGTCCCCGAGAACCAGACCGCCGCGCCGATCAGCGCGGCGACCGAGAGCGCCAGCGCCAGCATCGGCAGGGCGCCGGGCCGGGCCCGCGACTCGGTGCCGATCCCGCGATAGAGAGCGGCGGCGCGGACGCTTTGGACGCGGGCCAGCGGCCAGAGGGTAAAGACCAGCGCGGTGAGCGCGCCGTAAAGCGCGGCCTCGGCCAGCGGGCGAGGGTAGATCCCGGCGGCAATCGGCACAGGCAGGCTGCTCTGCGCCAGCGGCGTCGCCAGCAGCACAGCCCCCGCGCCAAGCGCCAGCCCCAGCGCCACGCCAACCAGCGTCAGCACGCCGATTTGGATGAAATAAATCGCGAAGATCGTCCGGCCCTCGGCCCCAAGCGTCTTGAGCGTAGCGATCACGCCGGTCTTGCCGTCGAGATAAGCGCGCACGGCAGAGGACACGCCGATGCCGCCCACCGCCAGCCCGGCCAGCCCGACCAGCACCAGAAACGCGCCGATCCGGTCGACAAAACGGGCCACCCCCGGTTCGGCCCGCGTGGCGTCGCGCCAGCGGATGCCAGCATCGTGGAAGGTGTCGATGAGCGAGGCACGGACGCGTTCCAGCGTGTCACCGTCACGCAGCACCAGACGGTAAGACGTGTCATAGAGCGAGCCTGCGCCAAGCAGCCCGGAGCCTGCCAGCGCCTCGGTCGCGACGATGCTACGCGGGCCGAAACCGAAGCTGGTGCCGACAGAATCCGGCTCGCGGATCACCGCCGTCATCAAGGCGAAATCCTGCGTGCCCATGCGCACCGTATCGCCGATGCTCAGGCCCAGCCGGTCAATCAGCAGCGGGTCCAGCGCCGCACCGGGCAAGCCCCCCTGCCCGGCCAGCATCGTTTGCACGCTCATCGGCGGGTCAAATTCGGGCGCGCCGATCAGCGGCCAGGTGTCATCAATCGCCTTGACCTGCGTCAGTGCCCGTTCGCCATCGGGCGAGACAGCCATCGAGCGGAAATCGACGACCTCGCCCCAGGCCGCCGCCTGCGTATCAAGCCAGGCGCGCTCGGCCTCGTCGGCGAAGCGGTAGGTCATGCGCAGCTCGGCATCGCCGCCCAGCAGCGCACGGCCTTCGCGCGCCAGACCGGCCTCGATCGCGGCGCGGACCGAGCCGACGGCGGCAATTGCCCCGACGCCCAGCACCAGACAGAGCAGGAAGATGCGGAATCCGGCAATCCCGCTGCGCAGCTCGCGCCGGGCCAGGATTGCGGCAAGCGCAAGGGTCATGCGCTAACCTCGGCCCGGGTTTCGGTCTCGATCTTGCCGTCGCGCAGGTGGATCACCCGGTCGCAGCGCGCGGCGAGTTCCGGGGAATGGGTGACCAACACCAGCGTCGCGCCGTGGCGGTCGCGCAATCCGAACAGCAAATCCATGATCGCCTGCCCGTTTGGACCGTCGAGGTTGCCGGTCGGCTCATCGGCCAGCAGGATCGCGGGCCGGGGCACGGCGGCGCGGGCCAGAGCGACGCGCTGCTGCTCGCCGCCCGACATCTGCGCGGGGTAGTGGTGGATACGCGACCCGAGGCCGACGGCGGTCAGCTCGGCATCGGCCCGCTCGAACGCGTCCTTGTGGCCGGCCAGTTCCAGCGGCGTGGCGACGTTTTCCAGCGCGGTCATCGTGGGGATCAGGTGAAAGGACTGGAAGACGACGCCCATATTGCCGCGCCGGAAGCGCGCCAAAGCGTCCTCATTCATCGTGGTCAGATCCTGCCCCAGCGCTCTGACCGAGCCGCTGGTCGCGCTCTCCAACCCGCCCATCAGCATCAGCAACGAGGACTTGCCCGAGCCGGACGGGCCCACCAGACCAATGGACTGGCCGCGTTCAACGTCCAGTGAGATGCCCTTGAGGATCTCGACAGGGCCGGCATTGCCCTGCAAGGTCAGGCAGGCATCCTTGAGGGACAGAACGGGTTCGGGCATGAAAACAATCCTTTGCAACGCTTCAGGCCGATATGGGGTCGCGTGCGCTTATAGCAAGTTGCGCGGCCTTGCGGCGGCTGTGCTTTTCACGGCGCTGGCAGGGGTTTCCGTCGCCGATGCCGAAACTTTGCGCATCACGGCGCTCGGGGACTCGCTGACGCAGGGCTATGGGCTGGTGCAGGGCGAGGGTCTGGTGCCGCAGCTGGAAGCCTGGCTCAGGGCGCGCGGGCATGATGTGAGCGTGATCAACGCGGGCGTCAGTGGCGATACGACGACCGGCGGACGCGCTCGGCTGGACTGGACGCTGGCGGACAATCCTGACGCGGTGATCGTGGCGCTGGGGGGCAATGACCTGCTGCGCGGCATTGATCCCGCGTTGAGCCGCGCCAATCTGGACGCGATCCTGACGCGGCTGGACGATGAGGGGTTGCCTGCGTTGCTGGTCGGGTTGCCCGCGCCGGGGAATTACGGGGCGGCGTATCAGCAGGCGTTCTCAGCGATGTACCCGGAGCTGGCAGAGGCACATGACGCGCTGTTGGTGGCCAATATGATGGCGCCACTGACGGCAGAGGGCATCGAGCCGCGCGCGGTGATGCAGGGGGATATGATCCACCCGAATCCAGCGGGGGTCTTGCTGGTGGTCGAGGCGATGGGGCCTGCGGTTGAGGAATTGATCGCGCGAGTTGCCGAGTGAGGGAGGCCGGCGCTCGGGGGCATCGAGCCCCCTCGCGCCGGGTGGGGCCAGCCCCACACCCCGCCAAGGGGGTTTTCCACCCCCTTGGAATCCCCCGAGGATATATCCAGCATAAAGTTGGGCTTTGAGTTCGGCCGGTTGGGCGATAAGCCCTGAAGGATGCAACGTGTCACGCTCACTACCCTCTCGGATCTGTTCTCCTTGCCCTATGACGAGGTGATCGATGTTCGGTCGCCGGCCGAGTTCGCCGAGGACCGGGTGCCCGGTGCGGTCAACCTGCCCTCGCTGAGCAATGAAGAACGCGCGCGGGTCGGGACGGTTTATGTCCAGGAGAGCCGGTTTCTGGCCCGGCGGATGGGTGCGGCACTGGTCGCGCGGAATGTGGCATCGCAACTGGAGGGCTATCTGGCCGACAAACCCACCGATTACCGACCGCTGGTTTATTGCTGGCGGGGCGGGCAGCGGTCGGGGTCGGTCGCGCTGATTCTGGGGCAGATCGGCTGGCGTGTCGGGGTGCTGGACGGTGGCTGGCGCTCGTGGCGGCGGCTGGTGCAGAAGGCCCTGTATGAGGAGCCGTTTCCGGCGCCGGTGATGGTGTTGGACGGCAACACCGGGACGGCCAAGACCGCGATCCTGCACAAGGTGGCGGCGCGCGGGGGGCAGGTGATCGATCTGGAGGGGTTGGCGCGGCACCGGGGCAGTCTGTTCGGGCTGGTGCCCGGCGATGCGCAACCGGCGCAGAAGGGGTTCGAGAGCGCTTTGGCCGAGACGGTGGCGCGGCTCGATCCGTCGCGGCCGGTGCTGGTGGAGGCGGAGTCCAACCGCATCGGGGCGATCCGGTTGCCGCCGTCCTTGTGGCAGGCGATGCAGGGTGCACCGCGGATCGAGATCGACGCTCCCCTTGAGGCGCGCGCGCAATGGCTGACCACAGCCTATGCCGACATCACCGGCGCGCCCGGTGAACTGGCGGCGCGGATCGCGGCGCTGGGGCCGTTCCAATCCAAAGCGACGATTGCCGAGTGGCAGGCGCTGGCCGAGGCTGGTGATTTCACCCCGCTGGCGGCTCGGCTGATGGCCGAGCATTACGACCCGCGCTATGCGCGCACCAAGCTGCGCGAAGGGGCAGCAGCCGAGCATCACCTGCGCAGCGAGCGGCTGGACGATGCGGCGCAAGAGGTGCTGGCGGATAAGATCGCGGCGGTACTGGGCTGACAGTTTTTCAACATTGCAACGCAAAATCCCCGGGGCTTGCGCCACCGGGGCTTTGCTTTTCCAACATCGCGCAAAGGCCTGACGTTCAGCTGCGCCAGTCGAAGAACCCGGCAGGCGCGCGGGCCAGCAAGCGCTCTGCCACGGCCTTGCCCAGCGCGGCGCCCTCGGCAATCGGGGCGCGGCCTTCGTCGGAAAGCGACTCCGAGCCGTCTGGGCGCAGGATCTCGCCGCGCAGCCAGAGCTGGTCGCCCTCGATCACCGCCAACCCGGCAATCGGCGTCTCGCACGAGCCATCCAGCGTGGCGAGGAACGCGCGCTCGGCTGCCAGCCGCAAGCCGGTGGTCCGGTGGTGGATCAGCTCGAGCATCGCCTGCGCACGCGCGTCATCGACGCGGCGCTCGATGCCGATGGCCCCTTGGGCAACGGCGGGCAGCATCTGCTCGGGGTCGATGGCCGAGCGGGCCACATCGGCCATGCCCAGCCGGTTCAGCCCGGCCATGGCGAGGAAGGTGCAATCGGCGACCTGTTCGCTCAGCTTGCGCAGGCGGGTCTGCACGTTGCCGCGGAACTCGACCACTGTCAGATCCGGCCGGCGGTGCAAAAGCTGCGCTCGGCGGCGCAGGGACGAGGTGCCGACCACCTGCCCCGGCGCCAGATCGTCGAGCCGCGCGACCCCCGGCGAGACGAACGCGTCGCGCACATCCTCACGCGGAAGGTAGCAGTCCAGCATCAGCCCCTCGGGCTGGGCGACCGGCATGTCCTTCATCGAGTGCACGGCGATGTCGATGTCGCCCGCCAACATCATGTCCTCGATCTCGCGGGTGAACAGCCCCTTGCCGCCCAGTTCCTTGAGCGGGCGATCCTGCACCTTGTCGCCGGTGGTGGTGACCACGACGATCTCGAACGCGGCTTGCGGCAGGTCGAAGCCGGCCATCAGCCGGGCGCGGGTCTCATAGGCCTGCGCCAGCGCCAGCGGCGAACCGCGGGTGCCGATCTTCAGGGGTTCGGCGGGGGTGGGGAGGGTCACGCTCATGACGCCTGATTATCCCCAGCGCCCCGCCCGTGCAACGGGGTGCCTTTTGTTTGAACCGATACGTCGCAGGGCACGACCCATAAGGGACATCAGCCTCTCAGGAGCCGCCATGCCTGTTCGCCTCAAGACTGCCCGCCTTTGGAGCGTCGTCGCCATCGTGCTGGTGATCACCGGCGCGGTAGCCGTGGCGGGCACCGGATCCGACACAGCACCGCCACACAGGCTGCCTTTGTCGCGCGCAATCTGAGGAAATCGCCCCTTCGCGCTCTATTTTGCCCTAGTCTTGACAAAAACCCGAGGCACCAAAGCCGAACCGAACCAACGGAGTCGGCTTTATGAAGGATCTCGCTAGCGTGTCACAGACGATGGCCCAAACGCGTTTCAGCCCGATCTGCCCCCTCACGGGGTCGGAAATGCACCCGGGTCTGACCGTGCCCATCGACTGGCGACGACCGGCAGATCGCCGTGCCTGGCAGATCTGGTGGAATGAGACCGATGGCTTTGGCCAGGTCTTTCCGCGACCGCGCCCCAGTGACGTGGCCAGTTTTTATGACATCGACGCCTATTACACCCATGCCGAGCGCTATACGCCCGACGTCGCCGAAGAAGCGCGACGTGTGGGCACGCTGGGCCGCCAGCTGGGCCGTCTGGCCTGGCGGTTTGAGCGCGGGGCTGAGCCGACGTCGGCCTGGTGGCGGTCGATCATCCCGCAGGAGGCCGAGACCGGGCTGGAGATCGGCTGCGGCGATGGCGACAGGATGCGCACCTTTGGACCGCACCTGAAATCCGTGCGGGGGGTCGAGCCGGACACCCGTGCGGTCGCTGTAGCGCGCAGCCGCGGGCTTGACGTGCGGGAGGGGACGGCGGAATCGTTGCCGGCTGCCATCCGGGGCTCGCTGTATGATCTGATCGTTTTCTCGCATGTCCTGGAGCACACACTGGACCCGGTACTGGCCCTGTCGAATGCGCGTGACCTGCTGTCAGACAACGGCGTCATGTCGGTTGAAGTCCCCAATATGGCGAGCGAAGGCGCACGCCGGATGGGCCCGCGCTGGCGCTGGCTGGATGTGCCACGGCATCTGAATTTCTTCACGCCGGACAGCCTGAAAGCCTGCGCCGAAGCCGCCGGGTTGCGCGTGCGCGCCGTCCTCTATCGCGGCTATGTGCGTCAGTTCATGCCGGACTGGATGATCGATGAAGCCCGCATCACCGCTGAGATGGAGGGCCGCGACCTGTTGCAGGCCGATATCGACCGTCAGGTGCGCCACTCGCTCGGGCTGTTCGCCGCCACGGCACTGGCTGACCCGGCCAAGAAATACGATTCCGTCCGGGTGATCTGCTCGCGCGACTGACACAGCCGCCTTGCCATTGAAAACGCTCGCGAAGATCTCTTCGCGAGCGTTTTGCATTCCAACGGAAAGCACCTGTCGCGGGGCGGGGCCGTGGATCACCCCTCGGGTGCGACGACCGTGCAATCGTGATCGCGGGCGATCAGTCGGGTGCAAGCCATTTCGGCCTGTTCTTGCGACAGCGAGTTCACCTCGGCCACATAGCGCCCGCCGCGCGTGGCGACCCGGCGCACACCGGTGCTCAAGGTCGTCGACTCGGACAGAGCGATGCGCAACAGCGTGCGCTCGGCGTCAAAAGGTGAGCCAAAGCGACCCAACTCGACCCGCCAGAGCCGCCCGCCCGAAGTGGAAACGCGCGTGACAATCTCTGGCATCGGGGCTTCGATAGGGGCCGGATCCGCATCCGAAGCGCTGGTCAGCACGATCGCCGGGGTCAGCACCGGGTCTTCGGGATTTTCGTGATCCAGCGCCTGCAGCAGTTCTTCGTCGCGCCACAGAACGCGCCCTTCGTCATCCACCGCCAACTCTACCGCCGCTGGTTCAATCGCGGGCAAGCCTGCGTCCGGGCTGGGTGCCGCGGCAGCAGCCGCGATCATCTCCGTCGGCTGCGCGGCGGCGGCCTGGTCCAGCGCGATGGGCGGCAGGCCGGGGATGGTCAGGGCGTGATCTGCCACCTGCACCTCGGCCACGGCGTCAGCATCATGCTCGAACTGGTCGGGCGACGTCGGCGCGGTTGCAGCAACCAGCGCTGCCAGCTCTTCCGGGCGCGGCGCAGGGGTCACGGCGGGAACCGCATCCGTCTCGGTCAACGCGGCATATTGTTCGGGGTCGATGATCGAGAACCCGGCAGCGCGTGCGACCTCGACGCCGGTGTCGCTCATACCGGCTGTTTCGGTTTCGTCGGCTGGTGCCAACGCCGCCAATGCCTCTTCGGGACGGGCACGCGGCAAGGGAGACCGCTCAGGGGCGGCAGCGGCAACCAGCACCGTGGCCTCTTCAGCGACGTCGGCGATGGCGTCTTCACCCTCCTCCGACTCCTCTGACGAGACACCGGGCAGGACGCCCGAATCAGCGATGTCGACAAGCGAGTCCGGCTCTCGGATATCGTCGATCACCTCGTCGATCCCGTCGCGCAGTGCGGCGATCAGATCATCAGACGGCGCATCGCCGGGTTGCGGCCTGCGCCGCGGAAAGCGCGATGTCGTCGGCGCTGTTTGCAGGCGAATCACCCTGCCCGCAGCGACGCCCGATCCACGATCATCCGACCCGGGCACATAGCTGGGACGCGAGGGACGGTGAACGGCGGCCCTGCGTGGCGCCAGCCGGAAGCCCCGGTCCATCAGTTCGACCACGCGGTTATAGCGCGCCGTGGACGACCGGTTGCCCATCGCCGTGACCAGAATGCGCACGCCATTGCGTTCCGCCATCGCCGTCAGGTTATAGCCTGCCGCGCTGGTAAAGCCCGTCTTGATCCCGTCCGCCCCGCGGTAGCCGTTCAGAAAACGGCGGTTGGTGTTGTTGACCGTGGCGATCCCGGCATCCTCGGACCGACGCGAGAAGATGTTGTAATACTGCGGAAAATCGAAATAGAGCTGCCGACCCAGACGGCTCATGTCACGGGCCGAGGAATAGTGCCCCTCTGACGTCAACCCATGAGGGTTGCGAAAATGGGTGCTGGTCATGCCAATCGCCCGCGCGGTGCGGTTCATGCGCGTGGCGAAGGCCGATACCGAACCTTCAAGCGCCTCGGCGATGGCGACGGCGGAATCATTGGCTGACCGCAGCGCGGCGGCGCGGATCAGATAGCGAAACGAGATCGTCTGCCCGGCGCGCAGACCCAGCCGCGAAGGGGGCTGCGCAGCGGCGTGTTGCGAGATTCGCACCCGCGTGTCGAGCGTGATCTCCCCGTTCTCCAACGCCTCGAAGGCGATGTAGAGTGTCATCATCTTGGTCAGTGACGCCGGGTGCAGGCGTGCTGTCGAGTTGTCTGTTTCCTGAAGAATTTCACCCGTTCGCACGTCCATGATCACGGCTGAATAGGGTTGCGCTACGGCTCGCATGGGCATGCCGGTGGCGAGGATCGCCGCACAGAATACTGCTACGGACCACGCACACATGTCCCTGAGCCAACGCTGTCGATGCGTTGTCACTTGCCTGACCTCTGCCTCTGCGCCCCCGTTTAGCCGGCGGCGTCATTTCTGCTCACGATAAGGCTACCATTAAAGCGGCGATATGAAAACCCCCCGCCTTTTCAACAGCTTTTCGGACGATCTTGAGACGAGATCTATATCTGGCGGAGGCGCGCAGGGCGCCCACAACATTCAGGACGACTCGATATCGTCAATCAGCGCAGGCAAATCGGCCAAGGTGGAAATCCGCCGAAAGCGCGGGTGGCCCTCGGGTGTGGGCGCGCGCTCCAGCGCCCATTCCAGCCCGTGCGGCACGAACACGCCCCAGGCCCCTGCGTTGAGCGGCGCGACAACATCAGAGGCCATGGAATTGCCCGCCATCAGCGCGTGCGCGGCCCCGTCGCCATGCCGCGTAAAGACGCGGGCATAGGCCTCGGGTGTCTTGTGGCTGACGATCTCGACGGCGTCGAACAACTCGCCCAAGCCCGACTGCGCCAGCTTGCGCTCCTGATCCAGCAGATCGCCCTTGGTGATCAGCACCAGCCGGTGCTTGTCGGCCAAAGCCTCGACCGTGTCCTGCACCCCGTCGAGCAGTTCAATCGGATGGGCCAGCATCTCTTGCCCGGCGGCGATGATCTGGCCGATCACGTGGCCCGGAACGCGGCCATCGGTCACCTCGACCGCCGTTTCGATCATCGACAGCACGAATCCCTTGATGCCGAACCCATAGCGCCCGACGTTGCGATGTTCGGCGGCGAGCAGCCGCTCGGACAGGTGCTCGGCCTCGGCATGATCGGCCAGCAACTCGGCAAAGCGGCTCTGTGTCAGGGTGAAAAACCGCTCGTTGTGCCAGAGCGTATCGTCCGCATCGAGACCAATCGTCGTTAACTGCATCGTAAGGGATGTCCTGGCAGGGTTCACTTGAGCGTTCTGCGCGCTATATACTGCCGGGAAACCGAATCTGTCACCCCAGGCCAAACCCGCATGGTATTGCACTCCACGATGTCCGATCGCACAGACGACCCCGACAACGGGGATCCCGGCGTTGCCACCAAGACACGCACCCGCACCCAGCGTCCGCCGATGTATAAGGTGATGCTGCTGAACGACGATTTCACGCCGATGGAATTCGTCGTGCATGTGCTTGAGCGTTTCTTTGGCGTCAATCACGCACAGGCGTTTGAGATCATGCTCACGGTCCACAAGAAGGGCCTCGCCGTGGTTGGCGTCTTCAGCTACGAGATCGCCGAAACCAAGGTTGCGCAGGTGATGGACTTTGCGCGCCGTCACCAGCACCCGCTACAGTGCACGCTGGAAAAAGAGGAGTAGGACGCGCTCGCGTCTGCCCATGACCATTTCGCTGACTGACCCGGCCCCCCGCGCCCTGCGGCTGGAGCTTGCCGTCGAGGCTGGGCTTGCCCTGCCTTCGAGCGGCACCATTGCCGTCTTCCACCCCCGTGCCGGTGAATGGCTGGACCCGCTGCCGCGTGAGCGCGTGCAGATTGTCACCCCGCATGCGCCGGACCATGCCGCGTTTGTCGCGCAGGGTTACAGCTGTGCGCAAGCCGCGACCGGCCCGTATAGCGCCGCGCTCGTCTGCCTGCCCCGCTCGCGGAGCGAAGCGCGCGATCTGCTGGCGCAGGCTGCGGCACTGACGGATGGTCCGGTGATCGTGGATGGCCAGAAGACCGACGGCGCGGATGCGCTGTTGCGCGAACTGCGCGCTCGGGTAGAACTGAGCGAGGTCATTGCCAAAGGTCATGGCAAGATCGCCTGGTTCCCGTCGCCCGGTGATACGCTGGGCGACTGGCGCGCGGTGGCCGGTGAAGTTTCCGACGACACCCGCAGCTATCAGACCTTGCCGGGCCTGTTTTCGGCCGATGGCATCGACGCGGCCTCGGCCTTGCTGGCGCAGATGCTGCCGGCGGGCCTGAAAGGCCAAGTGGCGGATATGGGCGCGGGCTGGGGCTATTTGTCGGCACAGCTGCTGGCCAAAGCCCCCGGCATCGCCGCTCTGCACCTGATCGAATCCGACGCCCGTGCACTGGGTTGCGCGCGGCTGAACGTCACCGACCCGCGCGCTCAGTTCCACTGGGCCGACGCCACCAACCCGCTGCCGCGCCTGCCGCTGGATGCGGTGATCATGAACCCGCCGTTCCATCAGGGCCGCGAGGCGCGCCCACAGCTGGGCGTTGCGTTCATCCAGAGCGCGGCCAAAATGCTCAAGCCGGGCGGCCAGCTGTTCATCGTCGCCAACCGGCACCTGCCCTATGAGACGACGCTGGCGGCTTGTTTCCGCAAGCTGACGGAAGAGCCCGGCAACGCCGGCTTTAAGCTGTTTGTCGCCGAAGGCCCGGTCCGCGAGCTCAAAGCCGCCAAGTCACGCACCGCAGCGCCCCGCGCCGGCCACAGCAAAGGACGCCGTGCATGAGCTTTTCGATCGAGGGCAAGACCGCCATCATCACTGGTGCGGCCACCGGCATCGGCCATGCGATTGCCCGGCATTTTGTCGATCAGGGGGCCAATGTCGTCTTCTCGGACCAGAACGAAAAGCGTCTGAAATCGGGTGCTGACGATTTGGCAGAGCTGCCCAACTGCCGCCTGTTTGCCGGTGACCTGCGCGAAAAGCTGAACGTTGCCAATCTGTTGTCCACGGCTCTGGACGCGTTCGACCGGGTCGATATCCTGATCAACGCAACCCGTAGCTTTATGGTCACCGACCCGCTGGACCCTGCTGACAACAGCGTCGAAACCCTGCTTGACCAGAACCTGAATGTCGCCCTGCGCACCAGCCAGGCGGTTGCGCGGCGAATGATCCTGCAAGCCGAGCAACAAGAGAACCGACCGCAAGAGGCCGGAACGATCATCAACCTGTCCTCGATCGCGGCTCATCGCACGCAACCTGAGCTGTTGGGATTTTCCATCTCGAACGCGGCGCTTGAGCAGATGACGCGCTCGATGGCCGTGGCGCTGGCACCGCAGGCGATCCGGGTCAACGCGATCGCCGTTGGCTCGTTGATGAGCGGCACATTGCGCGACACGATCGCCGAGCACCCCGAATACCGCGACAGCATCATCGCGGGCACGCCCCTGCACCGGATTGGCACGGCATCAGAAGTCGCTGAACTGGCGCAGTTCCTTGCCTCGGCCGCGTCTGGCTTCATGACCGGGCAAGTCGTCGGGCTGGACGGCGGCCGGTCCGTTCTGGATACGGTGCAGCGCCCCGCCCATTGAGCGGGACGCTACGCCGCGCTTAGTCCTGCGCGGCCAGCCAATGCTCGGCATCGAGCGCCGCCATGCAACCCATCCCTGCCGAGGTCACAGCCTGACGGTATTTGTCATCCGTCAGATCGCCTGCCGCAAACACGCCCGGAACCGAGGTGCGGGTCGAGCCCGGCTCGACCCAGACATAATTCCCCGAGTGCAGCTTGAGCTGATCCTTGACCAGCTCTGACGCCGGCGCGTGACCGATGGCGACAAAGAAGCCCTCGGCGGGCAGCACCGACTCGGCCCCGGTCTTCAGGTTGCGGATCTTCACGCCGCTGACGCCCAGCGGCATCGAAGTGCCCTCGACCTCGACAATCTCGCTGTCCCAGACGACTTCGATCTTGGGGTGCTTGAACAGCCGGTCCTGCATGATCTTTTCCGCCCGCAGGCTGTCACGGCGGTGCACCAGCGTGACCTTGGACGCGAAATTGGTCAGGAACAGCGCCTCTTCCACGGCGGTGTTGCCGCCGCCGACCACGACGATCTCCTTGCCGCGATAGAAGAACCCGTCACACGTGGCGCAGGCCGAGACACCGAAGCCCTTGAACTTATCTTCGCTCTCCAGCCCCAGCCATTTCGCCTGTGCGCCCGTCGCCAGCACAACGGCATCGGCGGTATAGACCGTGCCGCTGTCACCGACGGCTGTGAAGGGACGCTTGGACAGATCCAGCGACAGGATAATGTCGGTGATGATCTCGGCGCCCATCTCGCGCGCGTGGTTCTCCATGCGCACCATCAGGTCCGGTCCCATGACCGACGCGTCACCGGGCCAGTTTTCCACGTCGGTGGTGATGGTCAGCTGCCCGCCCGGCTGCATGCCCTGCACCAACACCGGCTCCAGCATCGCGCGTGACGCATAGACAGCGGCGGTATAGCCCGCAGGGCCCGAACCGATGATCAGCAGGCGGGTGTGTTTGGTTTCGGACATCTGGCGCTCCATACATATTCTTTTCACTGCATGTAATCGCGCGAGAGCGTCATGCAAGGGCTTGCATTCTCCTATCGGCTCGGACCGGGGCGTGGCAAGACGGCACCCGCCGACCCGAGCCATTGCCTTTCCAACGACCCACAGCGCAAATGCGGTCTCGTGTCACTCTGCGGCACAGAAATTGCTTAAGTACGAAAGATTATTGCGCATCCGGGCGATCATGCCTACATAAGCGCAAACCGACATGGAGACCTGCCGCAATGCCCGGCGCGAAACTCGATCCCATCGACCGTATGATCCTTGCCGAATTGCAAGCCGATGGACGCATGACCAACGTCGAATTGGCCAAGCGAGTCGGCATCTCGGCCCCGCCCTGCCTGCGCCGCGTCCGCACGCTGGAAGAAGCCGGATACATCCGGGGCTACCACGCGCGGGTCGACGTTCGCGAACTGGGGTTCGAGGTACAGGTCTTTGCCATGGTGCGCCTGCACCGCCAGAACGAGGCCGATCTGCGCGCCTTCGAGGACCGCTGCCGCGCGTGGTCTTTGGTGCGTGAATGCCACATGCTCAACGGCGAGATCGACTTTATCCTGAAATGCGTCGCACCCGACCTGTCGACGTTCCAGAATTTCCTGACCGAGGATCTGCTGGCAGCCGATAACGTCGCCAGCGTGAAAACCTCCTTGGTCATCCGCGTGGCCAAGGATGATCCGGGCGTGCCGTTCGACGTGCTCGAAGAGCGCTATCGCCGCGAGGCTTAAGCGCGCCGGATACGGTGCACCAGCGCGCCGCCCTGTTCCTCACAGCCCAGATAGATGTGCCCTGCCCCGGCGCAGAAATGCGGCATGTCGATGATGGAGGCCGTGTCGGTCGCCAGCACACGCAGAACCTGCCCGGCGCTCATCCCGGCCAGTCGCTTGCGTGCCCGCAGCACCGGCAGCGGGCAGAGCAGGTCGCGGGCGTCGATCTCGACATCAAAATCTTGAGTCATAGGCAGCCCCTAGCGCGGGAGGCTCGCCGCTGTCCAGCCCTCAGACCTGCGCCACCATCTGCGGCAGCGCGATCAGCACCCGGCCATCCCGGCCCAGACGGATCGCCCCGGCAGGCGCCCCTGTCCCTGGCACCCCTGCCCCCGCAAAGCGCCCCGGCAGATCCCAACTGAAATCGCCCGCACCCAGCGTTGCTTGCGTGCCGGCGAATTGGGACGCGTCTTGCACCCGTGCAATGAGCGTGTTGCGGTCAGGGATGATCTCGACCGTTCCCGCCGGAATGCCGTCACGCCAGCGACGCCGGAAGGGCGTGCGGAAGATCGAGCCCAATCCGCCGACCCGCGACAGATCCACCCGATCCTCATCATACAGCGCGGCCCCGTGGTTCCAGTCCAGCGACACCGCCCGCTGGCCATCGGTGATCACCAGATGATCGATCCGCGCCGCCATCCCGTCCCGGTTAACAATCACCGGATAGGACGATCCGCTCTGCACCCGGTCGCGGCCCGAGGCCTGTGCCATGCTGCCTGCGCCGAGGGCGGCGGCAAAACTGGTCAGAAAAAGGCGGCGTTGCATGGCGGTGCTCCTGAAAGGGTCTGACCATAGTCTAGCACGCCTGCGCGCCACGGCGAGGTCAAAGCCACGTGCACAGCATGAAGAAGGGCGCGCAACCCTGCGGTCGCGCGCCCCTTGCTTTCAAGCAACCAAGGTCAGTTGCGGGTCTTGTCGACCATCTTGCCTTTGGAGATCCACGGCATCATCGCGCGCAGTTTCTCGCCGACCTGTTCGATCTGGTGCTCGTCGTTCAGACGACGGGTCGCCTTGAACGAGGGCTGACCGACAGCGTTTTCCTGCATGAAGTCACGCACGAACTTGCCGTTCTGGATGTCCGTCAGCACGTCTTTCATGCGCTTCTTGGTCTCATCATAGGGCAGAATACGCGGGCCCGAGACATACTCGCCATACTCGGCGGTGTTCGAGATCGAGTAGTTCATGTTCGCGATGCCGCCTTCATAGATCAGGTCGACGATCAGCTTCACTTCGTGCAGGCACTCGAAATAGGCCATTTCCGGCTCGTAGCCCGCCTCGACCAGCGTCTCAAAGCCCATGCGGATCAGCTCGACCAGACCGCCACACAGCACGGCCTGCTCGCCGAACAGGTCGGTTTCGCATTCCTGACGGAAGTTGGTCTCGATGATGCCCGACCGGCCACCGCCGATGGCCGAGCAATAGCTCAGACCCAGCTCCATCGCGCGACCGGTCGCGTCCTGATGCACGGCCACCAGACAGGGTACGCCGCCGCCTTTGGTGTATTCGCCGCGCACGGTGTGGCCGGGGCCTTTGGGGGCCATCATGATGACGTCAACGCCCGCTTTCGGCTCGATCAGGCCAAAATGCACGTTCAGACCATGCGCGAAGGCAATCGCGGCGCCCTCTTTCAGGTTGTCATGGACGTATTTCTTGTAGGTCTCGGCCTGCAGCTCGTCGGGCATGGTGAACATGATCAGGTCGCACCAGGCAGCAGCCTCGGCGATGCCCATCACTTTCAGGCCTTCTTTTTCGCATTTCGCGGCCGAGGACGAGCCTTCGCGAAGGGCGACGACGACATTCTTGGCACCCGAATCGCGCAGGTTCAGCGCATGCGCATGGCCCTGGCTGCCATAGCCGAGGATGGCGACTTTCTTGTCCTTGATCAGGTTGATGTCGCAGTCGCGGTCGTAATACACGCGCATGAGGGCGCTCCTTGGTCGGTGTTGGTTGCCCTGCATCATAGGGCATTTCTAAGCAAAGGCGTTGCAATCTCCTCTATAATTTGCGCAAACCTGTTATGCATCATTCGCACAGATTGCCAATTTCGAGGAAATCATGTCCATCGACGACACTGACCGCAGGTTGCTGCGCCAGTTGCAGGCCGACCCAGCCCAGCCAATCGCCGAACTCGCCCGGCGAGCGGCGATGACCGAGGCAACCGCCTCGCGCCGTCTGGACCGGCTGCGCACCCGCGGCGTGCTCAAGGGGGTCGAGGCGGTGATCGACTGGCGCAAACTGGGGTGGGAGGTCGAGGTCTCGCTGCGCGTCACGCTGGACAAAACCAACCCGCGCGCCTTTGACGAATTCATCGCTGCCGCCCGATTGGTGCCCGAAGTGATTGAAATCCAGACCTTCCTTGGCCGCGTCGATGTCCGCCTCAACGTCATCGCCCGCGACATGACCCACTACACCGAGGTGTATCGCACCCGCATCCTCACCCTGCCCCATATCGCCGACCTCGAAGCCCTGATGCATGTCGCCGAAATCAAGCGTGGCGAGGCGCTGCCGCTGTGACCCCCATCATCTGTCCTCAAATATCCCGGGGGGCGGGCCGGAACGGCCCGGCGGGGGGCAGCGCCCCCCGGCGCGGCGCGCGGGCTCGATGCCCGCGCGCCGCGCCCCCTGCTGCATGGTCCCGCCGATGATCGACCTCGATGACACCGACCGCGCCTTGCTGCGCGCCCTTGCCGCCGACGCCACGCTCAGCGCCGGGGCGCTGGGGCGGCAGCTGGGCCTCAGCCAGCCCGCCACATGGCGCCGCGTCAAACGCCTGACCGACTCCGGCGCCATCGCCGGGCGGCGGCTGGTGCTGGATCAGGCCGCGCTCGGCTTTGGGGTGACGGTGTTTCTGGGCGTTACCCTCGCCGCCAAGGGCCGCGTGTCGCTCGAAGACTTCGAGCGCGCAGTCAGCGCGATCCCGGAGGTGCAGACTGTGCAGCACGTTCTCGGCCTGTACGATTACCGCCTGCGCGTGGTCGCGCGGGATCTGGCCGATTTCGAGCGGGTCTTGCGGCGGCGGATCATGACCTTGCCGGGGATCGGCGCGGTGGACGCCAATGTGCTGTTGAGCGAAGAACGCCGCCCCGGGCCGCTGTAGCTGTCGGGGGGCTGCTCGCCCCCCGAACCCCCTCGCCAGAGGAGGGGGCACGCCCCCTCCTCTGGACTCCTCCCGTGGATATTTGAGGACAGATGATCGGGCGCGGATTTGATTGACATTGATAATTACCTTTGGCAATCATCTGGTCGGAGGATTGTTCATGACCTATCGCTTGCACACCCGACTGGGTTTTCGCGTCTCGCGTCTGGCACGGCTGATGCAGGCGCGTCACGAGGCGGCTTTGGCCGAGGATGGCCTCACCCGCTTGGGCGCTGCGGTTCTGGGGGGTGTCGGCGACGAGGGGGTGAGCGCGCCCTCGGAACTGGCCGCCTATGTCGGTATCACCCGCCCCGCGATGTCGCGCCTGCTGCGGGGGCTTGAGACGCGCGGATTTATCTCTCGTGCACCCGGCGACGGTGACGGGCGGCAGACCTGCGTGCTGCTGACGCCGAAAGGCGAGGCGGCACTGACCCGCGCCCGCGCCGCCGGTGACGCACTGCAAGCGCATTTCGCCGCCAAATTGAGCCCGGACGCCCTGAGTGCCTTGACCGCAGCGCTTGCCCTGCTCGCTGCCGATGAACCCGATCCCACCGATTTTTAGAGAGGCTCGCCGATGCCCGTCTTCGCCCATGCCGACCGGCCCGTCCATCTGGGCCCCTTCCCGCTGGAACGCCTGCGCCGGGGCTTGGCACCTGATCTGAGCACCCTGCCCTGGTCGCCTCCGCTGTCTTTCGAACATCCCGATCCGCAGTCGCTCGCCCACGCCATGGCGCGTTATCAGGCGATGTTCGACACGGTGCGGCAGGGCCCGATCGTTCATGGAGAAGCGGAAATCCCTGACGATCCGCAGGAGCGCTCGAACCACCTCAAGGCCGCTGGTTACTATTTCGACGCTGCGCAAATGGGCGTCTGTGCGTTGCTGCCCGAGCACCACCTGCCTGAGCCGCATCGCAACCCGATGATCGATGCCCTGCGCGTCGAACTGGAACAGGGCCAGCCCAAGACCCATGCCGCCGGGATCGACGCGATCTATGCCGATGTCCTCGACGCCGCGGGCAGCCCGCATGGTCCGGTCACCGCGCATCGTTTCGCCCTTGTCATCGCCGTCGGCTACACCCGCGACCCCGCGCAGGGCGAGCCGGGCACCGACTGGCTACACGGCACGCAGGCCCAGCGTGCGGCGCTGCTGGCCAACAACACTGCCGTCGTGCTGTCGTCCTATCTGCGCATGCTGGGGCATGACGCCCGGGCGCATTCGGCCAGCACGTCCGAGGTGGATCTGACGCGGCTGGCGGTCTCGGCCGGGATGGCGTCGATTCAGGGCGGCGCGGCGGTGAACCCCTATCTGGGCACCCGCTATGGCCTCGCCGCCGTGACCACAACGCTGGAGCTGGCCCCCGACGCGCCGCTCGACGGCGACGGGCGCTCGGCCCGCAGCCATGGGCCGGGCTGGTGGACCGGGGCCGCCGCACCCAGACGCGCCGCTACCGCCGAACCCTTCGCCCACCGCGAGTTCCGCAAGGGCCCTTTCCCCTTCGAGCGGCTCAAAAGGCGCGAAACCCCCAGCACGTTGATCGACCACGACCGTGTGCCGCGCTTCCCCAAGCGCGCCGATTTCTTCGCTCGCGCGCTCTATGGCGATATGGGGAAATCGGTGCAGGAGGCCACCAAGGGCGGCCGCTATGTCGCCAAATCCCCCATCGGCGCCTGCGCCCGCCGCGCCCTCGGCGCGTTGCTTTTGTTACAGTTTGGCGAGGCGCGGGGGCCCATTCAGGCGACCGACCCCGAGCGTAATGCAGAAAATCTGAAAGCTGCCAGCTACTACCTGAGCACCGATGCGGTCGGTTTGTGCGGCGTGCCGCACTGGGCCTATTACTCGCACAATTCCGCCGGTGAGGCGATCACGCCCTATCACGCCAATGCCGTCAACATGCTGCTGGATCAGGGGCATGAGACGATGGAGGGCGCGTCAGGCGATGACTGGATCAGCGTCGCGCAATCCATGCGCGCTTATCTGCGCTTTTCCCTGCTGGGCGGCGTCGTGGCCGAGCAGATCCGCCGTCTGGGCTATTCCGCGCGGGTGCATACGGTGATCGACGGCGACGTTTTACAGCCGCCGCTGCTGCTGCTCAGCGGGTTGGGAGAGGTCAGCCGGATCGGCGAGGTGATCCTGAACCCCTACCTCGGCCCGCGGCTGAAATCGGGTACGGTGACCACCGATATGCCGATGGTCCATGATCAACCCATCGACTTTGGTCTGCAGACCTTCTGCGACAATTGCAACAAATGCGCGCGTGAATGCCCGTCCGGGGCGATCACCGCTGGTCCAAAACTGATGTACAACGGATATGAGATCTGGAAATCCGACGCCGAGAAATGCGCCCGCTACCGGATCACCAACAGCGCGGGCGGCATGTGCGGGCGTTGCATGAAGACCTGCCCGTGGAACCTGCAGGGCCTGTTTGCCGAGGCCCCATTCCGCTGGCTGGCGATGAAAGCCCCGGGCTCGGCCAAGGCGCTGGCGGCGCTAGATGACAAGCTGGGGCGCGGGTCGATCAACCCGGTCAAGGCGTGGTGGTGGGACATCGAGCTGGACAAGGCGGGCAAGCGCTATGTCGCGGCAGGGGCGACCAACCGGCGCGAGCTGAGCCGCGATCTGGTGCTGAATTATGAGGATCAGACGCTCGCCGTCTATCCCGCCGACAGCATGCCACCGCCCTTCCCCATCACCCATCCGCTGAACCGCGAGGAAGGCATCGCGCGCTACCGCACCCTGCTCACGCCCGAAGAATACCGCAACCGGCTGGCGCGCGGCGAGACCGAGGGTCTGGTGCCCGGCGTGAAAGTGCCGGGAGAGCCGCCCGTGTTCCCCGTGACGATCACCAAACGCGAGGATCTGAGCGACGACACCGTGCGCTTCGAGCTGACGCGCGCGGACGGCCAGCCGCTGCCGCCCTTCGAGGCGGGCGCGCATATCGACGTGGTTATCGCACCCGAATTCCAGCGCGAATACTCGCTGGCGGGCGACCCGGCAGATGCGTCGAAGTACGTGCTCGGCGTCCAGCGAGAGGCGCAAGGCCGGGGCGGCTCACTGCTCATGCACCGGGTGTTCCGCGAAGGGCGGAAAGTGTTTGTCACGCCGCCGACCAACCTCTTCCCGCTGGATGAGGCAGCACCCTTTACCCTGCTCATCGGCGGCGGCATCGGCATCACGCCGATGCTGACCATGGCGCACCGGCTGCACGCTCTGGGCGGCGATTTCCGCCTGCACTACCTCGCGCGCGGCACCGCTCCGTTCGGGGCCGAGATCGCCGCAGCGCCCTGGGCGGACAAGGCGGAAAGCCATGTCAAAACCGACGGACCCCGCGTCGATATGGCCACGCTGATCCCGCCCTATACACCCGGCGCGCGGCTCTACACCTGCGGCGGCGGCACGTTCATGGATGCGGTGTTCGACACCGCCCGCGCGCAGGGCTGGCCGGATGAGGCACTGGCGCGCGAATATTTCGCCGTGCCCGAAGCGCCCGAATATGTGAACCACCCGTTCACCCTGCGCCTGACGCAATCGGGCCGCGACATCGCGGTGCCTGCCGATCAATCCGCCACTGATGCCTTGGCTCAGATGGGGATCAACGTGCCCACCAAGTGCTCGGACGGAATCTGCGGCGTGTGCTCGGCCAACCACCATACGCCTGAGGGGATCGAGCACCGCGACTATGTGCTGTCGGCCAAGGAACGCGAAAAGCGGGTGATCCTGTGCTGCTCGCGCGCCAACGCGCCGGACGGGGTGATCGCCGTCGACCTGTGAGCCTGCGCACAGACCCCATGCGCCCGGGTGCCTTTACCGGCAGCCGGGCGCAGCTTAGGTCTGCTGCAAACAGGAGTTTGCCATGACAGATCTTGCACACGAGATTTCCCTTGGCCTCGATACGTTTGGCGATGTCAGCCACGACGATCAGGGCCAGCCCAAACCGATGGACCAGGTTCTGCGCGATGTCGTGGATCAGGCGGTCTATGCCGACCAGCTGGGCATCGACTTTATCGGTCTGGGTGAACATCACCGGTCCGATTTCGCCATTTCCTCGCCCGAGATCGTGCTGGCCACGATTGCCGGGAAGACCAATCGCATCAAGCTGGGCACGGCGGTGACGATCCTGTCGACCGACGATCCGGTGCGGGTGTTCCAGCGGTTTTCGACGCTGAACGCGGTGTCGAACGGACGCGCCGAGCCGATTTTGGGGCGGGGCAGCTTTACCGAAAGTTATGGTTTGTTCGGCTATGACATGCAGGACTATGATCAACTGTTCGAGGAGAAGCTCGATATCTTTGCCCGCCTGCTGCGCGACGGCAAAGCCAAATGGAGCGGGAAAACCCGCAGCCCGCTGAACAACGAGACCATCTATCCGCCGCTGGGCCAGCCGATGACCACCTGGGTGGGCGTCGGCGGCAGCCCGGAATCGGTGGTGCGTGTGGCGCGGCACGATTTGCAGCTGATGCTGGCGATCATCGGCGGCGACCCGCTGCGGTTCAAACCTTATGTCGAGCTGTACCACCGCGCGGTGACTCAACTGGAGACGAAAGCGCGCTCGATCGGCATCCACTCGCCCGGCTTTGTCGCCGCGACGGATGAGGAGGCGCGCGAGGCGCTCTGGCCGCACCATCAGGAAATGTTCGGCCGCCTCGGGCGCGAGCGTGGCTGGCCGCCGATGACCAAGGCGCGCTACATCGACGAGATCGAGCAAGGCGCGCTCGTTGTCGGTTCGCCCGAAACCGTCGCACGGAAAATTGCGCGCTCGGTCAAGGGGTTGGGCATCCAACGCTTCGACATGAAATACACCAGCGGCCCGGTGCCCCACGCGCTGAACATGGAGTGCCTGCGGCTCTACGGTGAGCATGTGATCCCGATGGTCCGCGACCTGTTGGCCACCGACAAGACCTGAGTTCGGGGCCTGAATTCGGGGCCTGAGTTCCAGGTCTGGGTTCAGGCCGCGAAATAGCGGTCGGCGGGCAGGTAATACCCCAGCCGCGCCGACTGCGCCCAGACGCGTTCTTCCGAGGTGTCGCCCACCATCACCACCCGGTCCGCCGGCCACTTCTGCGCGCTGATCGCGGCCAGCAGCGCCTTGCGGCTCTCGCCCCATGGCGCGAAGGGACGCGGGGCGCTGGCTGCATGGTCGATGAGACCTGAGGCCAGATCGAGGACGTGCTCGGGGGTCAACGGCGCCCGGGTCAGGGCGACGCGGCCCGTATCGACGATTGCCGCCAGTTTCTGCTGTCGATCCAACGGCAGCGACGGCTGCGGCGCCAAGAGCCGCAACGCATTGGTCGAAAAGAGAAACGCGATCACATCATGGCCCGACGCCGCACGGATTGATGCGTAGGTCTTGTAATCCAACCCGACCTCGGCCGCCCGCTTGACCCGCAGGCGCACCACCTCAATCGGCAGCACCGGCATCAGCTGCGCGCGTGCTTTGCCCCAGGCGTGGCGGCGCCAGCTCTCGCCCGGCTCCATCGTCGGTCCGTTGTTATGGCCAAGTCCGGGCATGGGAACCTCGCGTATTATCCCGTCTATCAGACTGAAATGGTAGAGATCCGGCGCGAAAAGAAAAGCCCCAGCTGAGGCAGCTGACCGCCCCGCCTGCTGCCTTTGGCAATTGTGGCGAAACTGGGATTATTCGTGGCCATAAACAATCTGTTTCAAAATATGCATATTTGATGAATCTTAAAATCGCGCAATCATCTCCACCTTAGACGCTTGTTAGTCCTCTATCTGTAGGTGGTAAAAATGGGTTTTCGTTTTGGACTGCTCGGCTCGCTCTCGCTCGGGCGCACCCCCGTTGTGACCAGCCCGGTCACCAATGACCACGGCCTGTTGGGTAATCTTCTCGACACAGTCGGCAATGGCGCTGACGGTCTGCTCGATTCTCTCGGCGATGGCGTGGCCGAAATCACTGATTCACTCGGGTTGACGGTCGGTGACGTCACCGATGAGGCAGGCGATACGGTTGAGGATATCTTCGGCGCCCTTGGCCTGGGCGATCTGGGCAGCACGCTGGATAACGGGGTGTCCGATATCGGCGGCTCGCTGGACACGACGCTGGTTTACGGCGGCAATGAAGTCGACAAGATTTTGCATCAGCTCGGCGACGACATCAACGGCCTGCTCGATGCGCCGCTCGATCCTGAAAATCTGGGCGAAAGCCTGGACAATCTGATCGACACGGTGGGCAAGACGGTTGCCGAGACGCTCGACACGACCGGGCTGGGCACCGGTCTGCTGGGCGGGGATGTCGGCGACCTGCTCGACAATCTGCTCGACGATCTGGGGCTCGATGGCAGCGCGCTGGACGACGCGATCACCGAGCTGACGTCGGACCTGGACGAGACGCTGCTTTATGGCGGCAAGGATCTGGAGAGCCTGTTCGACAAGGTCGGCGACACCGTGGAAGAGGTTGTCTCAGATCTGGGTCATGATCTGTTCCTGCCGCCCGCTACCGACGAGGGTAACTGCGACGACAGTGAGATTGAGATCACCGTCGACGTCGCCCTTTGCTGACCCCTCGGCGCGGGGCCTCTACACGAGGCCCGCGCTTTTCCCATCGCCCATTGGCGGCCAGGGCCGCTGTGCATCAGCCGCTATCCAGGCCTGCACCCATTCGGGCAGCGCGGGGCTGACCAGATCGGGATAGCCCATCGCAGCAACCAGCGCGGCAGGCGATACGATCCCGCTATGGGACGTCACGGCGGCGCGGATCAGCACATGGTTAAGCGCCTCACCTTGCCGCCACATCGACTGCTCGATGTAGAAAAACCGACCGTCCCAGCCCAGCGATCGCGTCCGCATCTCAAAGCGTTGGAACATCCGCACCCGCCGGCGGTACCGCACGCTCGAGCCTGCCACCGTCATGCCCCAGCGCTGTTTCATCAACGCTGCCGTCATGCCGATTCGCGCTGAAAACGGTACCCGACCCAGATCATACAAGGTCAGGGTGCGACCGTTGTTCAGCTCTCTCCACGGGTCCAGATCCCACGGCCAGCAGCGATGATGCGAAAGATGCGTGTCGAACGGGGACAGAGATTTCCCCCGGAATTTCAACGTTTCCTTGAGCAGCCGGATGACTGGATACATACCAACCCCTTTTCTTGCGCCCGTCCACTGGACCCGGGGGCGCATGGCGTCAAGCCGCGTCGCGGCGTCAGACCGGGCTTTGCCGTCACGGCCGATACAGCGCGTTGACGAAACGGTTACGTTTGGCTGCCATAGTTTACCGTGCGTCGGCGTTGCCCCACACAGCACCACGGCGTAAGCTGCCACCATGCCCCAGGAGTCCCCAATGACCAGCGCCCTGCGCACCGCGTATTCCAAGGCCGAACAGGTCTCGGACGCTGTTGTGCATGTCATGGGCCTGACGCTGGTCCTGATGGCGGTTCCTGTCCTGATCGTGCTGACCGCGCTTTACCGGGGCGATGTAGCCTCGGTGACCGGGGTATCGGTGTATGGCGGCGCGCTTTTTGCGATGATCCTGTGCTCGGCGCTGTACAATATCGGGGAAACCTCTGGCGTTGGGACGGCCAAGGAATGGCTGCTGCGACGACTGGATCATTCCGCGATATACTTAAAAATCGCAGGCACTTACACGCCCTTTACGCTGCTCTCTGGTCACGGCGTTGCGCTGACAATTGGCGTGTGGGGCGCGGCTTTCGCCGGGATCACGCTCAAGATCATCTCGCCGGAACGGTTCAAATGGGCCGGGCTGATCCTGTATCTGGGCATGGGATGGGCCGGAGTGGTTGCTGGCGGCACCCTGTTCTCGGCGTTGCCGCTGCCGGTGCTGATCCTGATGGCCGTGGGTGGCGGGTTGTATACCCTTGGCGTCGTGTTCTACCTGTGGCGGCGCCTGCCCTTCCACTACACGATCTGGCACGTCTTTGTTCTGGCAGCCAGCTTCGTGTTCTATGCCGCTGTTCTGGTCTTTGTGCTGCTCGGGCCGGAAACCGCCCTGAGCTGAGACTAGCTTTCGCTCAAGATCTCCAGAAACGCCTCGCCAAAGCGTTCGACCTTTGCCGCGCCCATCCCGGCGATACGTTCCATGTCAGCCAGATTACGCGGGCGGCGCTCGGCGATGGTCCGCAAGGTGGCGTGGGTGCAGCTCAGATACTTGCCCGTGCCGTCCTCGCCCCGCGACAGTTGAGCCTGCACTTCGGTCAGCCGGTCAAAGACCCCGCCCGCCTCTGTTCCCGCAAGCTTCCGCCGTGCCGGATGCGCGGCCTCGGTCTCTTCACCGGTGATCACCTGCAGGAAGCGCGCGCCATACCGCTCAAGTTTGGTTGCACCGACACCGGTAATTCCAGCGAAATCATCCAGCGTTTGCGGGCGCTTCTCCGCCATTTCCACCAATGACCGGTCGTTGAAGATCACATAAGGCGGCACGCCGCCCGCCTGCGCCAGAGACCGGCGCAGGGCCTTGAGCGCCGATAGCAGCGGCGCGTCTTCGTCCGACACCAGCGCACGCGGCTCTGCCCGTGTACTCGCGCGCTGGATCGTATCAGCGCGGAAGGTAATCGCGCTTTCGCCGCGCAGGATCGGCCGCGCATCCTGCGTCATGCGCAGCGCGCCGTGCCGCTCGGCATCGGGACGGACCAGATCACGGCCCATCATTTGCCGGAACACCGCATTCCAGGCAGCCTTGCTCAGCTCGCGCCCGACGCCGAAAGTAGGAAGCTGGTCATGACTGCGTTGGGTGATCTTGTCGGTCATCGTCCCGGTCAGAATATCGACCAGATGGCCCACACCAAAGCTCTCACCTGTGCGCAACATCGCCGACAGCGCCTTGCGCACGGCCTCGGTCGCATCGAAAGTCTTGGCAGGCGTTTCGCACAGATCGCAATTGCCGCAAGGTTCGCTGACTTCACCGAAATACGCCAGCAACATGCGGCGGCGGCACCCACAAGCCTCGGCCAGACCGAGCAGCGTGTTGAGCCGCGCGTGATCCGCCTCTCGGCGCTCAGGCGGGGCGTTGGAATCGTCGACCTGTGCGCGGCGCAAGCGAATGTCGTCGGGGCCGTACAGCGTCAAGGTATCGGCGGGCAAACCGTCGCGACCAGCGCGGCCAATCTCCTGATAATAGGACTCGATCGACTTGGGCAGGTCCGCATGCGCGACCCAGCGCACGTCCGGCTTGTCCACGCCCATGCCGAAGGCCACCGTGGCGCAAACGATCAACCCCTCTTCGGTCTGAAACAGTCCCTCAACCTTGCGGCGCTCCCAATCCTCCATCCCGCCGTGATAGGCGCAGGCGGTGTGACCAGCCTCTTCCAGCGCGCGGGCAAGGGTTTCGGTGCGCGCACGTGTCGCACAATAGACGATGCCGGACTGACCCTTGCGCGCCGCCGCGAAGCTCATGATCTGCTTGCGCGGGTTGTCCTTGACCGCAAAAGCCAGCCGGATATTGGGCCGGTCGAAACCGCGCAGAAAGCTTTGTGGTGGGGTTCCGGCAAAGAGACGGTGGACGATTTCGTCCCGCGTGGCAGCATCGGCGGTCGCGGTGAAGGCAGCAAGGGGCACACCCAACGCCTGCCGCAGATCACCGATGCGCAGGTAATCAGGGCGGAAATCATGGCCCCATTGGCTGACGCAATGCGCCTCGTCCACCGCGATCAGGCGGCAGTTCGACCGACGCAGCAGGTTGGTGGTGGCCGAGGACGCCAGTCGTTCCGGCGCGATGTAGAGGATCTTGAGCCGACCATCTTCCAGCGCGGAAAAGATCGCTTCATTCTCTTCCGGTGTGTTCCCCGAGGTGATCGCCCCCGCTGCCACACCCGCTTCCTGCAGCGCGCGCACCTGATCGCGCATCAGCGCAATCAGAGGGGAAATGACCACAGTCAGCCCGTCACGGGCGAGAGCAGGCAACTGAAAACACAGTGATTTTCCGCCGCCGGTCGGCATGATCGCCAGAACGTCGGACCCGGCGATCACCGCATCGACGATTTCTTCCTGACCGGGGCGAAACGCAGAGAAGCCAAAAACCCGCGCCAACAGGGCATGGGTCAGATCGGCGGCAGGGGCAGAGATGTCAGGGCTGTCCACGGGGTCAGAGGAAAACCGAGATGTTGTTCGTGATCACAATCCGGATCGCATAGATCGCCAAAAGCACGATCAAAGGGGCCAGATCCAGACCGCCCATATTGGGCAGGAAAGACCGGATACGGCTGTAGACCGGTTCGAGCACGCGGTTCAGACCGTCCCAGATTTGCGCCACCAGCGGCTGCCGGAGGTTCAGAACCTGAAAGTTGATCAGCCAGCTCATGATCACATGGGCGATCACGATCCACCAGATCACGTTGAGCACAAGAAACAGGATCTGGATCACTGACAGCATGGCGTCCTCATATGCGGCTTTGCCCCTGAGGTAAGGCCTGCGAGGCCGCGCCGCAACCCCGCAGGCGCGATCACCCGGTGCGATCCAGCGACGGGGCGGGCAGGCTGGCGTCTTGCGGGCAATAGCGCGCGACCATCTCCAGCAGGAGCGGTTTCTTCAGCGGCTTGGTCATCACGTGATCCAACCCGGCGGCGAGGATTTCTTCTTGGTCGCCAGCCATCGCATGGGCGGTCAGCGCGACGATGGGAACCTGGGCCCCGCCGGGCAGCTGGCGGATCGCACGGGTCGCCGAGCGGCCATCCATGCCCGGCATCGAAATGTCCATGAACACAAGATCTGGCTTGGTGGTGCGAAAGGCTTCAACCGCCTGCTCACCGTCCTCGGCGAAGCTGAGATCGACCTCAAGCCCGTCGAGCATCTTGGAAAACACCAGCCGGTTGGTGCGGTTGTCTTCGGCCGCGAGGACACGCATGCGTCGGCCACCGCCCGCCAGCGGCGACGGATCGGGGCGCGGCGCGGCGCCGGCGGCAGGGGCGGCAGGCAGCGCCCCCGGGGCGGAGGACAGTTGCAACTGGCGCAACAGGTCCTGACGCAGGATCGGTTTTTGCAGCACGGCGCGCAGCTCGCCTATGGCGGGATGATTGCGCACGCTGGCGGGGTTGGCGCTGAGCAGTACAATCGGCGTGTCAAAGCCCGCCTTCCGCAGTTTGGCAGTCAGATCCAACCCGTCGATACCGGGCATCAGGTGATCCGTGAGCAACAGCTCGATCCCATCCCCCTGCCCGTGCTCGAATTTCTCCAGCACCTCAGCGCCCGACGCACACAGGGTCACCTGAACACCCTGCGCAGTCAGCTGGCGTTCCAGAATGGTGCGGTTGATCAGATGGCTTTCGGCGATCATCACCCGCTCCAGCCGGATGGGTTCGGCGGTCAAGGGGTCGGCATCCTCGGACAGCGGCAGGGTCAACGCGAAGCCAAAACAGGCGCCCTTGCCCAGCTCGCTTTCGACCCAGATCTCGCCGCCCATCAGCTCGATCAGGCGGCGGGTGATCGCCAGTCCCAGCCCTGTCCCTTCAAACTTGCGGTTCGCCTGTTCATCCACCTGCGCGAATTCACCAAAGATCCGCTCGACATGCTCGGGCGCGATGCCGATGCCGGTGTCTTCAACGGTGACGGTGATGCGTTGAGCGAATTCGCCTGCCTCGATCCCGACAACACGGATCAGGACATGACCGGTTTGCGTGAACTTGACGGCGTTACCGATCAGGTTGGTCATCACCTGCCGCATGCGGCCCGGATCGGCCAGAAAGCGGGTTGGCAGGAACAGGTCATAATCCATCAGCAGGTCGATCGACCGCTTGCGCGCCCCGGCCTGCAACAGGATCAGCACCTCATGGATACAGCGTTCCAGATCAAAGGGTTCGGGGTGCAGCGTGAGCTTTTCGGCTTCGATCTTGGAAAAGTCGAGCACGTCATTGATGATGTTGAGCAACGCCTCACCCGAGGAGCGGATCGTCTCGGCGTAGAGGCGCTGCTCGTCGGACAGCGCGGTGTCGCACATCAGTTCGGCCATGCCGACGACGCCATTCATCGGCGTGCGGATCTCATGGCTCATGTTGGCGAGGAAGGCTGACTTGGCGCGGTTCGCCGCCTCGGCCCGTTCGCGCGCTTCTTCCAGCTCGGCGGCGTAGCGTTGGGTTTCGGTGATGTCGCGTACCAGACTGACAATATCGCCCCCGCGCGCGCGCCGGTCGTGGATACGCGCGGTATCGCCACGGGTGAAGACCAGCGTGATCGGCTCGATATGCTCGTGCTCCCACCGAGAGAGCATGGTTTGCGTCCATGCTTCGGGCGTGATCCCGTCGAAAGCGACCCGTTCCTCATGCGCAAGGATCTCAACCAGACGGCGATAGCTGATGCCGACCTGAACCTCGGGAATGCCTGAGAAAACATCGAGATAGGCGTGGTTGGCGATCACCAGCTCCTGATCGCGGTTGAAGACGGCGAACCCGTCGCGGATGGTGTTGATCGAGTCCCACAGCCGCCGTTCAGCCATCGTGGCGGTACGCTGCGCGTTTTCGGTTTCCGCGCGCGCCTTGCTTTGCACCTCAACTACGCGCTGCGCATCTTCAAGCGCCGAAGCACGCCCGTTCTGGCGCAGCCCGTGCAGATCGATGCGCATCTGGTCCAGCTGCGCGAGCGCTGCGTCCAGTTCACGATTGCGCTGCTCCAACCGACGCTCAGCCGTCAGGCGTGCCCGGCGTTCCAGCGTCAGCTTGTCGAACAATGTCATCCGCGACGGCCCCGGCAAAAAAGAAAACGGACCGGCGCAGGGCCGGTCCGCTCAGAATTGCCGCGAACGGTAAAGACAGTCTTAAACGCGGACGGTTTTCAAACCTCAGAGGCGCTCAATTGCCAGTGCGATACCCTGACCGCCGCCGATGCACATGGTGATCAGGCCATAGCGCCCGCCGGTGCGTTGCAGTTCATAGAGTGCCTTGACCGTGACGATAGCGCCCGTCGCGCCGACCGGGTGGCCCAGCGCGATGGCGCCGCCGTTCGGGTTCACCTTGGCCGCATCCAGACCCAGCCCCTTGTTCACCGCCAGCGCCTGAGACGCGAAGGCCTCGTTCGACTCGATGACGTCGAAATCGCTGATCGACAGGCCGGTACGCTCGCACAGTTTCTGCACGGCGGGAATCGGTCCGATGCCCATCACCTCGGGCCGCACGCCTGCGACCGCATAGCCGACAACCCGCGCCAGCGGTTTCAGTCCTGCCTTGGCCGCCGCGTCGCCGCGCGCCAGAACCAGCGCTGCCGCGCCGTCGTTGATGCCCGAGGCATTGCCCGCTGTCACCGAGCCATCCTTGCGGAACGCCGGACGCAGGGCCGCCAGTTTCTCAAGGCTCGTCGATTTGGGGTGCTCGTCGGTGTCAAAGACCACGTCGCCCTTGCGGCCCTTCGAGACGATCGGGACGATCTGGCTGGCAAAGCGCCCCTCGGCAATCGCCCGCGCCGCGCGGATCTGGCTTTCCATCGCAAAGGCGTCCTGCGCTTCGCGGGTGATGTCATGCTCGCCCGCGACATTCTCAGCCGTGACGCCCATGTGACCGGTGCCGAACGGGCAGGTCAGTGCGCCCAGCATCATGTCCAGCGCGGCGGTGTCGCCCATTTTCTGGCCAAAGCGCGCCGACGGCACAATGTAGGGCGCGCGGCTCATCGATTCAGCGCCACCGGCCAGACCGAAATCGGCGTCACCCAGCATAAGCGACTGGAAGATCGAGACGATCGCCTGTGCCCCCGAGCCACACAGCCGGTTCACGTTCATCGCCGGGGTGGTGTCGGGGATACCCGCGCCCATCGCCGCCACACGCGACAGATAGGCATCGCGCGGGATGGTGTTGATCACATGGCCAAAAACCACGTTGCCGATCTGTGCGGGCTCGACACCGGCGCGTTCCAGCGCGGCTTTGCTGACCGTGGTGGCCAGATCCGCCGGAGCGATATCGGCAAGGCTGCCGCCAAAAGTGCCGATGGGGCTGCGTGCGCCGCCCAGAATGACGATCTCGTCCATGTCCATCCCTTTTTCGTCTGATGTCAGCGCGGTTCTACACCCCGTGCCCGCGCGCTCAAAGCGCGCATCGCATCCGTCACGCAGCGTCAGACTGCTTTAGCGGCAATAGGTGCCGCCGCCCCGGTGCTGGGCCAGATCGAAATGGAAGTGGTCCTGATGGAAGCGATCCGAATCCGGGCTGAGCGTGGTGCGGAAGATACCGCAGGCAGCCTCGTACATGCGCCGCAACGACCGGCTGTGGCTGCCGCGCCGGTAGTTCCGCAGCACGCTCACCGTGTCACCATTGACCAGTCTGTAGCCTGCGACATCGATGGCGCGGCCCCGGCCATGTTCGGAAATCCGTGCGCCGGGCTGGCTGTTGCGGGTCCGGCAGGAATAGGCCCCGATCACCCGTATCTGCGCCACACCGCCGCCGGTGCGACCTACGGCGGGCACCATTTCGGTGCGCACCCAGCGATCAAAGGCGCGCGCGGTGTCGCAGTCGATGGTCGCGGCCATGGACAAAGGGATGCCTTGCACACTGGTCACGCTGACCGGCTGATCTATGCCGCAACCGCGCGTGGACGAGGTGATGCGCGGCAATTCGCGGCCCTCAAGCCCCCGCACACCGCAGATCCCGCGCTGTTGCGGGCCACCACTGCGGGTCGGCGCGGTCACTGCCGCGGGGGCGGCGACCTGCCGGTCGCGGGCGCGATCGCGCGCGATAGCGGCATAGCGCTGCATGACGCTGTCGGTGCGGTGGCGCGGGAACAGACTGGTGGCCACGGCAAGCGGATTAACCGTCACCGGTGGACGTGCAGCCAGCGCCTCAGCGGCAGCGCGTTCGGTGGCAAGGCGGAGAGCTTCGGCTTGTTCGGCGGCCTGCCGGGCTGCCGTGGCTTCGGCGACCGCTGCATCGGCAATCGACACAACCGCGCCCGAGGGCGGGCGCATGCGCGGGCGCGGTGAGGTCTCGGGTGCATCGCTCCACGCTGCCCCCGGAAGGACCAGCACCAGCACCACAAGAACCCACCGCAACAGCACCATTCGTTCAGTCCTTCCTGACGCGGCCGAAGTCCGGCGCGTCGGTGTCCTGTCCCGCCTCGATGATCCCGCGCCGGATCGCGCGGGTGCGGGTGAAATACTCGTGCAACAGCGGCCCGTCGCCCATGCGGATGGCCCGCTGCAGCACAAAGAGTTCCTCGGTAAAGCGACCCAGAATATCGAGCGTCGCCTCCTTGTTGGTGAGGAACACATCGCGCCACATCGTCGGGTCACTGGCCGCGATCCGGGTGAAGTCCCGAAAGCCCGAGGCCGAGTATTTGATCACCTCGGTCTGCGAAACTCGGCGGAGGTGGTCGGCCACCCCCACCATCGTGTAGGCGATGAGGTGGGGGGTATGCGAGACCACGGCCAGCACAAGATCATGGTGCGGCGCGTCCATCGTATCGACATTCGCGCCCATCCCGGTGCAAAGCGCGCTCAGCCGCGCAACGGCGTCGGGGTCCGATCCCTCAACCGGGGTCAGCAGCCACCAGCGGTTCTCGAACAAGGTGGCAAAGCCGGAATAGGGGCCGGAATGCTCGGTCCCGGCCAGCGGGTGACCGGGGATGAAATGCACGCCCTCAGGCAGATGGGGCCCGACCGCGTCGATCACCGCCTGCTTGACCGAACCCACGTCCGTCACCGTCGCCCCTGCCTTGAGGAACGGCGCGATCTCTTCCGCCACAGCCTCCATCGCACCGACCGGCACGGCCAGCACGACCAGATCCGCCCCCGCGACGGCTTCAGCCGCGCTGTCATGCACGCTGTCGACAAAGCCGATCTGCGCCGCCGCCGCCCGCGTCTCGGCGCTGCGCGCATAGCCCGCGATATGCCCGGCCAGCCCGCGCCGCTTCATCGCATGCGCCATGGACCCCGCGATCAGGCCCAGCCCGATCAGTGCGACGCGTTCATAGACCTGTGCCATCACCGCACCCCTTTGAACGCGGCCAGCACGCCGATGATCCGGCGGCAAGCGTCCTCATCCCCGATGGTGATGCGCAGGCAGTTGGGCAGCTTGTAGCCCGCCACCTTGCGCACCAGAATCCCGTCAGCCTTGAGCGCCTGATCGGCGGCGTCGGCCTCTTCGGGGCTGGCAAAGCGGGCAAGGATGAAGTTGGCGAAACTCTCGTCGCAGCCGATACCCATCTGCACCAGTGCCTGCCGCAGGAAGTCGCGCCATTTGGCGTTCTCGGTGGCGCAGAAGCGGGTGAAACCCACGTCGCGGATCGCTGCCTCGGCGGCATCCATCTGCGCTACGCTCAGGTTGAACGGCTGGCGCACACGGTTGAGCACGTCGATGACCTCGCGCCGCGCATAGCCCCAGCCGATCCGCAACCCGCCAAGGCCGTGGATCTTCGAGAAGGTCCGCGTCATCACCACATTGGGGTAGGTGTCGACCAGCGAGGCACCGCCATCGAAGCCCTCGGCAAACTCGGCATAGGCCCCGTCGAGCACCAGAAGGGCCGTTTCCGGCAGCCCGGCGGCCAGCCGGTGCAGCGCGGCCTCGCCCACCATTGTGCCGGTCGGGTTGGCCGGGTTGGCGATGAACACGATCCGCGTACGCTCAGTGACTGCCGCCAGAATGGCGTCCACATCAATGCGGCGCCCGACTTCCCGGACCTCGACCGGAACCGCCCCGGCAGCATGCGCGAGGATCGGATACATCGAGAAGCCATGCTCGGTGGTGATCACCTCATCGCCCGGTCCAGCGTAGCTTTGGGTGATGAACTGCAACACCTCGTCCGAGCCCACACCGCAGATGATGCGGTCAGGGTCGAGCCCGTGGATCTCGCCGATCGCGGCGCGCAGACCGGCGTGATCGGTATTGGGATAACGATGCAAATTCCCGGCGGCGGCGGCAAAAGCTGCCTGTGCCTTGGGCGAGGCCCCGTAAGGGTTTTCATTCGACGACAGCTTGAGCACATCGGTGTGCCCGGCAAGCTTGCTCTCGCCACTGACGTACAGGGCGATCTCCATGATCCCGGGTTGCGGGCGGATGGCGTCGGTTCTCGGTCTGTCCTCGGGCATCGGTCTATCCTCGGGCGCCGCTCTGGCGCGTTTACCCTGTCTTCGCCAAGGCGGCTACCCGCCTGAGCTTTGCCTGCGTGGGCTGCGGCTTCATCTTGCCGAAAATACGCACCTTTGGCCTGTCCACCGGCACCGCGCATGAGAAAAGGGCCGCCCCGGTTCCCCGGCGCGGCCCTTCCTGTCGTAGCAAGACCTAAGCCGAAACCGGATTAGTTCTTGGCGTAATATTCGACGACGAGGTTCGGTTCCATCTGAACCGCGTAGGGCACATCCGCCAGCGAAGGGGTGCGCGTGTAGGTCGCGGTCATTTTGGAATGGTCGACTTCCATGTAGTCGGGCACGTCACGCTCGGTCAGGCTGACCGATTCCAGAACGATGGCCAGCTGCTTGGAGCGGTCACGAACGGCGATCACGTCGCCTTCCTTGACGCGGTACGACGCGATGTTCACGCGCTTGCCGTTCACGGTGATATGGCCGTGGTTCACGAACTGGCGGGCGGCGAAAATGGTCGGCACGAACTTGGCGCGGTAGACCACGGCGTCCAGACGGCGCTCGAGCAGGCCGATCAGGTTCTCGCCGGTGTCACCTTTGACGCGGGCGGCATCGCCGTAGATGCGCTTGAATTGTTTCTCGGTCAGATCGCCGTAGTAGCCTTTCAGCTTCTGCTTGGCGCGCAGCTGGGTACCGAAGTCCGACAGCTTCTGCTTGCGGCGCTGACCGTGCTGGCCGGGGCCGTATTCACGCTTGTTGACCGGCGACTTGGCGCGGCCCCAGATGTTCTCGCCCATGCGGCGGTCGAGTTTGTACTTGGCAGTCGTGCGTTTGGTCACGGCTGATCTCCTTCTTTGTGTATCGAAGGGCGTTGTCCTTTCCCCGTTTGACCGGGGCGACAGGGTTCCTCTTGCGAGGTCCACCAACACCAATGAAAAGCCAGTCACCCTGTTACGGAACAGGGCACCCGGACGGCGCGCTTATACAGCCCGTCCCGGCACTGTCAATGACTGCTCTGTGACAAACCCTGCCGCTTGCGCCCGCAGCCTGCGCGCCCCACATAGAGCCACCAACAACCCAAGGCCCTCATGTCCACGCCCACCGACCGCCGCTTTCGCCGCCAGATCGCCCAGATCGAGCGTCGCTATCCCCGCATCGGCGGTGCCTTGCAGCGACTGACCGCGCCGGGTCGGTTATGGATGCGGCTGCCCGCCGCCATTTTGCTGATCATCGGAGGGTTTCTGGGCTTCCTGCCCATTCTGGGCGTCTGGATGCTGCCCGTCGGCCTGTTGTTGCTGGCCGTGGATCTGCCACTGCTGCGCCCCGCCGTGGGCGGGCTGATGGTGCGGCTGCGTTCGCGGTTCCGGCGCTGGCTGCGTTAGACAAAAGCCGGTTGCAGGATCGCCGCCTCGCCCCGGCTCAGACAGCGCCGCGCCGGATCGCCATAGCGCGCGGGGTCGGCGACCAAACCCGGCGCGGCTTTCTCCAGCGATCTGGCGTGCCATTGCAGCACGCGCGCATCGGCGAGGCCGGGGTGGAAGCTCTCACAGGCGAGCCCGTTCGCGCTAAGGATCTCGTGCTGCGCCAGCATCAGATGCACATACCGCACCGCCCCCAAGGTGAAGTCACGCCGGATGCGCCGCCCGTCCTCCAGATCCTCGGCCGCGACCAGCACTTCGCCCGCGCCGCTGTAACCAGACGCGCCAAGGAGCAACCGGTGCCCCGGTGAGATCAGCAGATCCGCATCCGGTCGCGCGCCGGGCAACGCGCCCGCGCAAATGCGCAGCGGGCGCAGGTGGGGGTAGAGATACAGCTCGGCCCCCGACAACCGAGTCTCGCCGCGCCAGACCACTGGCTGCGCGCCGTGGTCGCGGGTTGTGACGGCGGCGCCCGGCTCCAGCGTTTCCACCGCGCGCGGACCGTCGGGTGTGGCGATCATCGTACCGGGCAGAAAGCAGATCACCCCGGTGCGCCGCGCTGCCTGCGGGGGCGCGATGTTCAGGGCGGCGATCCAGAGTTCCGCATCCGGCCGGGGCAACAGCGGATGAAACACCGCCAGCATGCGCCCCGCCTGCCGCACGATCCGCGCCGGATAGAGCCGCTTGCCATCGGTCAGCACCAGCGAATCGCTTGGCAACCCCTCGTCCGCGCCCGGTTCGCGCGCCGCCTCGGGCATCTCGGCCAGCGAGAGCCGCCGCAGCCGCCGACGGGCGCGCTGGCGCGGGTTGTTGCGGTCCTGCGGGCTGTCGAGCCAGAGCGCCGCCACCCCGGCATCCAGCCGCCGCGCCGATCCGCGCCAGCGCCAGGACATGCCGACGCTCACCAGCTCAGGGGCCAGCCCCCATTCTTCACCGGGCGCAGTCTGCGCCCAACCGACGGCGTACACGCCGCTGAACCCGGAAACACTGCTCATTATTTTGCCTGTTTGTTTCCGAAAAAATAGCCAGCAGACGCAAGCGAGGCCAGACGGAACTTCCCACACGCCCCGTCCCTGTCGCGAAAAACCCGGATCTGTTGCGCCGAGGACTCAACCTTTGCGCTTTACCAGCCGCTCCACAGCCGCCGCCCCGCCGTTTCGCGCGCTGTCACCTCGTGCCCGTCCGCGGCCACGGCGATCGCGCCCGTCGCGCGCAACGCCCTCTGATCGAGCAGCCGGCATCCTTGCGGTGGCGCGTCGACCCGTTGGTCGATCACCACGACCGCCCCGTCCCGACATTGCGCAGACAGCGCCGCCAGCCCGCGCCGCCCGGTCAGATGCGCCCAGTCGCGCCCTGCAAAATGGAACCGCACCCCGCCCTCGACGGGCGTGAAACCCGCCCGCGCTGCGGCCTGTTCCTGCCACGCGTCATCGCCGTCCGCCTCAAGCCAGTTGCGCGCCACAAACCCCGCGCCGCGCGCCCGGCTGAGCGCCCTGCCCTGCGGCCCCATCAGCCCGACCAGCGCGCCCTCGCCGTCGATCAGCAGGGGCGAACGCTCGGCCAGCCCCCAGCCGCCCAGCGCCACGGCCACAACCAGCACCCCTGCCAGCCGCGCCCGCCCCGGCCAGAGCACCAGCCACAAAGCCCCCAGCGACAGCACCGACACTACCCAGCCCGGCGGCGTGACGACCATCGTCACCGCCCCGTCCCAATTGCCGATCCGGTTTGCCACGCCCAGAATCCAGCGCGTGCCCAGCCCCATCAACCACAGCCCGACGCCCTCCAGCCCGACCGGCCACAGCACCGCCGCCAACACCGCTGCCGGCATCACCAGCAGGCCCATCAGCGGCACGCTGAGCAGGTTGGCGATCAGCCCGTATTCCACCACGCGGTGAAACTGCGCCGCCGCAAAGGGCGCGGTAGCCACCCCGGCAACCAGCGAGCACAGTGCCGCACTGCCCACCGGCGCCAGGGCGCGCCGCCAGCCCGAGGGTCGCACGCGCAGTTCTCCCATCCGCCGGTCACGCAGCCAGCGAAACACCGCAACCAGCGCCACCGTCGCAGCAAAGGACATGTGGAAACCGACGGACAACAGCGCCTCAGGCCGCCACGCCAGCAGGATCAGCGCGGCCAGCGCGACCGAGCGCATCGACAGTGCCCGCCGCTCGGCCAGCACCGCGCCCAGCATCGCCGCCGCCATAACAAAGGCGCGCTGCGTCGCCACATTCCCCCCCGAAAGCGCCAGATAGGCCGCCGCCGCCAGCAAGGCCCCCAGCGCGGCCAGCTTGCGGATCGGCAGGCGCAGCGCCAGCAGCGGGAACAATGCAAGGGCCGCGCGCAACGTCGCGTAGACCACGCCGGTCAACAGCCCCATGTGCAGCCCGGAAATCGCCAGCAGATGCGCAAGATTGGAACGACGCAGATCCTCGATGGTCTCCAGCCCGACGCCCGAGCGATCCCCCGTCAGGATCGCCGCAACAAAGCCGCCCGTTTCACCCGGCAGACGGGCGCGGATCCCCTCGGCCAGCCGTTGCCGCAGCCGGGTCAGGGCCAGCGCGAGACCCGGCGCGGGGTCTTCCAGCGCCAGCACCGGCGAGCGGGAATAGCCCACCGCGCCCAGCCGGTCGAACCAGGCAAGGCGACGGAAATCAAAGCCACCCGGCTCGACCGGGCCGCCGGGCGGGGCCAGATGGCCGGTCAGCATCACCCGCGTGCCCGCCACCGGGTCCAGTTCCAGCGTGCCATGTACCGACACCCGCACCCGCGCAGGCACCCGCGCCGGATCCACGCCCGGCAGCACGACCCGGTCCAGCGTCAACCGCACAGCGTCCGACCCCGAGCGGTCGACCATCACGATCCGTCCCTCGACCGGACCGTACCGATGCCAGCCGAGCACAGGTGCCGCGACCGATTGCGCGCGCCATGCGGCCAGCAACGTCCCGGCACAGACAAGTGCCAGCGCCAGAGCAACTGGACGCGCGCCCTCTGGCCCGCGCAGGGCAGCAGCAGCCAGCGCCACCATGCCAGCGGCCAACACGCCCACCTCCCGCAGCATCAGCTCACGCGGAAGCAGAAAAAACGCCCCCACCCCCAGCCCCACCACCACAGGCGCAAAAGGGAACAGAGCGCCGCGCGCTGCGGAAAGGCTGTCCAGCACCGCAATGACCACGCGGAATGCCGGGTTGACCGGCGCGGCGATCGGCCCATCTTCACCGTCACACGCAGAGCCGCCCGCCAGGTCTGGCTCGAAGGGATCGACGGGGCTCGACACTTGTTCTTGCCCCCGTCATTGCCTAGAGCTTGCGCCCAGCTTACGTCTCCCGTGGTTTCCGAAAGGTTAACGACTGATGAATTCCCCCGTGGTCACCCGCTTCGCCCCTTCGCCCACGGGCTTTTTGCACATCGGCGGCGCACGCACTGCCCTGTTCAACTGGCTCTACGCGCGCGGTCGTGGCGGCAAGTTCCTGCTGCGCATCGAAGACACCGACCGTGCCCGCTCGACACCCGAGGCGACGGCGGCCATCCTTTCCGGCCTGACCTGGCTGGGACTGGACTGGGACGGCGAGGCGATCAGCCAGTTCGAACGCGCCGACCGTCATGCCGAGGTCGCGCATCAGATGCTGGCGCAGGGCCACGCGTATAAGTGCTTTGCCACGCAAGACGAAATCGAAGCCTTCCGCGAGGCCGCCCGGGCCGAAGGCCGCTCGACCCTATACCAATCGCCCTGGCGCGACGCCGATCCCGCGACGCATCCCGACGCACCCTATGTCGTGCGGGTCAAAGCCGCGCGTGACGGCGAGACGGTGATCGAGGATTCCGTGCAGGGGCGGGTTGTGTTCCGTAATGACCAGCTCGATGACATGGTTTGTTTACGCTCTGATGGTACGCCGACCTATATGCTCGCGGTCGTGGTCGATGATCATGACATGGGGGTCACGCATATTATCCGGGGGGACGATCATCTGAACAACGCGGCACGCCAGGCGCAGGTCTATCAGGCGATGGGTTGGCCGGTGCCGCAGTTCGCCCATATCCCGCTGATTCACGGTGAGGATGGCAAGAAACTATCCAAACGCCACGGCGCGCTGGGGATCGAGGATTATCAGCGCATGGGCTACCCTTCGGCTGCGATCCGCAACTACCTGGCCCGCCTTGGGTGGAGCCACGGGGACGACGAATTCTTCAGTGATGCGCAGGCGACGGAATGGTTCGATCTGGGCGGAATCGGGCGGGCTCCGGCGCGTCTGGACCTCAAGAAACTCGACCATCTCACGGCGCAGCATTTTTCGGTGCTGGACGATGCCGCAGTGCTGCAAGAGCTGCGGTCCTACCTGACCGCAACCGATGCCGCACCGTTGAGCGAAACGCAGGAAGAGGCGCTTTTGCGCGCCATGCCGCAGCTCAAGGACAAAGCAAAAAGCTTTGGTCAAATCCTTGAAAGGGCACATTTTGTTCTGACCCAGCGCCCCATCCAACCGGATGAAAAGGCGGGAAAATCCCTTGATCCGGTATCCCGTAGTATACTGAATGAATTGACGCCGCATCTGCGAAATGCTAGCTGGGAACGCGAGAGACTCGAAACCATTGTGGGCGACCTCGCGGCGGAACATGGCCTCGGCTTAGGCAAGATAGCGCAACCCCTGCGGGCCGCTCTTGCCGGGCGGACCGTGTCGCCAAGTGTGTTCGACATGATGGTGGTTCTGGGACGTGAAGAAACCCTCGCGCGGCTGCAAGATGCCGCGACGGGCGGCTGAGAAAGACCCGCGGCGCCGGCGCTCCGGGCTGCAAAACACTGGACATAAAGCGAGGGACATGATGGCAGAATCCAAGGGAAGTGCACAACTCACGATTGGCAATACGTCACTGGACCTGCCGATCTATTCGCCTACCGTCGGCCCCGACGTGCTCGACATCCGCAAGCTCTACGCACAAGGCGACGTCTTTACCTACGACCCGGGCTTTACCTCGACCGCGGCCTGCTCGTCGACCATCACCTATATCGACGGCGACAAGGGTGAGCTGCTCTATCGCGGCTATCCCATCGAACAGCTGGCGGCCCAGTCGCATCACCTCGAAGTCTGCTACCTGTTGCTCTACGGGGAACTGCCCAGCGCCCAGCAGATGATCGACTTCGAGACCCGTGTGACCCGTCACACGATGGTCCACGAGCAGATGCACAACTTCTTCCGCGGCTTCCGCCGCGATGCGCACCCGATGGCCACCATGGTCGGCGTGGTCGGCGCGATGTCGGCCTTCTACCACGACTCGACCGATATCGAAGACCCGTGGCAGCGCGAGGTCGCCGCGATCCGCCTGATCGCCAAGATCCCGACGATCGCCGCCATGGCGTATAAGTATTCGATCGGCCAGCCCTTCGTGTACCCGAAGAACTCGCTCGATTACGCCGGCAACTTCCTGCACATGTGCTTTGCTGTCCCGGCCGAAGATTACGTGGTCGATCCGATCCTGGCCAAGGCCATGGACCGCATCATGATGCTGCACGCCGACCATGAGCAGAACGCCTCGACCTCGACGGTGCGTCTGGCCGGGTCGTCGGGTGCCAACCCCTTCGCCTGTATCGCTGCGGGTATCGCCTGCCTGTGGGGCCCTGCCCACGGCGGCGCCAACCAGGCGTGCCTGGAAATGCTGCGCGAAATCGGCACCGTGGACCGCATCCCCGAGTACATCGCCAAAGCCAAGGACAAGAACGATCCGTTCCGTCTGATGGGCTTTGGTCACCGGGTCTACAAGAACTTCGACCCGCGCGCGAAGGTCATGAAGGAATCGGCCGACGAGGTGCTCGAACTTCTGGGCATCCACGACAACGAAACCCTGAAAGTCGCCAAAGAGCTGGAGCGCATCGCGCTCGAGGACGAATACTTCGTGTCCAAAAAGCTCTACCCGAACGTCGATTTCTACTCGGGCATCATCCTCGAAGCGATGGGCTTCCCCACCGCGATGTTCACCCCGATCTTCGCCCTGTCGCGGACCGTGGGCTGGGTTGCGCAGTGGAAAGAAATGGTCGGCGACAGCGATCAGAAAATCGGTCGCCCGCGTCAGCTCTACACCGGCGCGCCGCGCCGCGATTACAGCGACGTCGAAAACCGCTGAGCCCGGCTTTTCGGAACCGCAAACGCCGCCCCTCACCGGGCGGCGTTTTGCTATTGGGGCCGAGGCAGGGGGGCGTTGCCCCCCTCTTGGCCTGACGGCCAATTCACCCCCCAGGATATTTAAGGACAGATGATAAGGGTTCGCTAACCCTGTTTCATTTTCTGTCTTCAACTATGCACGGGGGGATTCCAAAGGGGCGCGTGTTTCGTCGCGGACTGTCGTCCACTGGACAATTGTCCAATCGCTCCTCACCCCTGAAGTGGGTGCGGGCGGCAGGCTGCGCGGGCCGAGGAGGTTTGATGCCTCCGAGGCCCGCACGTCGCTACCCGTCAAACGGTTCGATCAGCTCTGGCCCCTCGGCGCGGTTCGAGTTTACCGCCTGCCCAACACGCCGGAAGCCCAATACCCCTTGCCCCGGGGCCTCCATCAGGCGCGCGGCACCGTGGCCGTCTTCGCCTAACCATTTGGCCCAGTCGTCGGGGTGCAGAACCACCGGCACGCGGTCGTGCAGCGCCACCATCTCGTCCTGCGCGGCAGCGGTGACGATGGCGCAACTGGCGATCCGCGTACCTTCAGTCCCTTGCCAGCTTTGCCAGACCCCGGCGAAAACCATCGGCGCGCCGTCGGTCCGCGTGATGTACCAAGGCAACCGCGTCTCGCCATCCTTCGTCCATTCGTAAAACCCCGAGGCCGGAATCAGGCAGCGCCGTTGACGGGCGGCCTCGCGGAAGGCGGGTTTCTCGGCGATGGTTTCCGAGCGCGCGTTGAACAGGAGCGGGCCATCGGTCGGGGTCTTGTACCAGCGCGGGATAAAGCCCCAGCGCATCGGCCCATAGCGCCGCCGCCCCTCGGCGCTGATCACTACCGCGACCGGCTGGGTCGGGCAGATGTTGTAGCGCGGCACCGGCGGCAGGTCATTGGCCGGCGCGGCATCGAAGAGCCGCGCCATCGCATCGTCTGGCAAGGTGATCGCGAAGCGGCCGCACATGGTCCAAGGGAGCCATGTGCGGCGCACCGCGTCAAGCCGTTAGCCCTGCGTCGCGCAGGCGGCGATGGCCGTGGCCAGCCCGCGCATCAGGTCGCCGTAGAGCGCGGGGCCCGGCTCAAGCATCACGCCCGCGGGGTCCAGCGGTGCACCCAGCCGGACGCTGCTGCCCTCGGCCACAACCTGGGCGAAGTCGAGCGGGTGGTTGGCTTCGGGGAACAGGCAAACGGCCCCTGCTCCGTCCAGTGCCGCGCGGATCGTGGTGAGGCGGGCAGCGCCGGGTGCGGTGGCGTCGCCTTCCGAAATCGTGCCCAGAATGTTGAGGCCAAAGGCGCTGGCAAAATAGCCATAGGCGTCGTGGAACATCACCAGCCCCGCATCGCCGACCGGCGCGAGGATGGCGGCGACTTCGTCACGGGTTTGCAACACGCCCGCCACCGCGGTTTCGGCGTTGGCGGCGTATTGGTCGGCATGCTCGGGGTCGAGCGTGCTCAATTCGGCGGCGATGGCGTTCAGCCAGAGTGCCGCATTTTCGGGCGCGAGCCACAGATGCGGGTCTTGCCCGGAATGATCGTGGCCGTCTTCGTCGTGGTGATCGTGATCGTGGTGATCGTGATCGTGGCCATGGTCGTCTTCGCCCTCGCCCAGGAGAGACGACGCCTGAAACCCCTGCACCGTCAGCCCTTCGACTGCCGCAAGCTCCAGCACCGGCCCGGTGGCCAACGTCTCGACCGGGCCTTCCAGCCAGGGGCTCAGCCCCTCACCCACCCAGACGACCAGACCCGCCCCCGACAGGGCACGGGCCTGACTGGGGCGCAGTTGCGCGTGGTGGGGGTCCGCACCCTGACCCAGCAGCACCTCGGGCGTGCCCAGATCGCCCATCACCTGCGCGACCAGCGACTGGGTCACCGGCAGATCCGTTGTCACGCGCGGCACATCGGCAAAAGCGGGCAGCGCAAAGAGGGACGCGCCCAGAGCGCAGGGGAGAATACGAGATGTCATGGGGCTTGGAACCGCTGTGGGAAATGTTATACTGTTACTTGTTATAGTATCACATATCCGACCGCAAGGCCCCGCATGACCACCCCCGCATTTGAGCCGCACGACCATCATGACTGCGTCAGCACCGCCCTGCGCAGCGCCGAAACGCTGGCGCATGCGCGCGGCTTGCGCCTGACCCCGGTGCGCCGCCGCACGCTGGAGATCCTGCTCGAGCGTCACGGCGCGATGGGGGCCTATGACGTGCTGCAGCGTCTGTCCGAGGACGGATTCGGCCATCAGCCTCCAGTCGCCTACCGGGCACTGGAGTTTCTGGTCGAGCACGGGCTGGCGCACCGCATTCAACGGCTGAACGCCTTCGCCGCCTGCACCCATCCGGGTCAGGAGCATCAGGCGGCCTTCCTGATCTGCCGGGGCTGTGACGCTGTGGCCGAGGTGCCTGCCGCCCCTCTGCGCCAGGTCCTCGCGCAAAGCGCCGGGGCCGTCGGTTTCACCGTCGAGCGTGCCAATATCGAGGCTCTGGGCCTATGTACCGCCTGCCAGACGAGCGCCGACGCATGAGCGCCCTGTTGCAGGCGCGCGGGTTGAGTGTGGCTTACGGGGCAGCGCCACCGGTCCTGTCGCATGTCGATTTTACCCTCAGCCCCGGTGAGATCGTCACCATTGTCGGCCCCAATGGCTCGGGCAAATCCACGCTGCTGCGCGCGCTCTTGGGCATGATCCCCGGCGTTCAGGGCAGCGTGACCCGAGCCGCCGGGCTACGTGTGGGCTATGTGCCGCAAAAGCTGCATCTGGACCCGAACATGCCCCTGCCCGTGTCGCGGTTCCTGCGGCTGGAGCGCAAACTCAGCCGCGACGAGATCGCCACGCTGCTGATGCGCACCGGCGCGCAGGGGCTGGAGGCGCGCGAGCTGTCCACCCTGTCAGGCGGTCAGTTCCAGCGGGTGCTGCTGGCCCGCGCGCTGGCCGGCGATCCGCAGCTTCTGGTGCTCGATGAGCCGACGCAGGGGCTGGACCAACCGGGCACGGCCGCGTTCTACCGGCTGATCGAAGAGGTCCGCCGTGAGATCGGCTGCGCTGTGCTCTCGGTCAGCCACGATCTGCACGTGGTGATGAGCGCCTCGGATCGGGTGGTGTGCCTGAACGGGCATGTCTGCTGCGAGGGCACGCCCTCGGTCGTGTCGAACGCGCCGGAATACCGCGCGCTGTTCGGGCTGGGCACCGGCGGCGCGCTGGCGCTCTATCAGCACCACCATGATCATGGCATGGATCACCCCGACCACCCCCACGACCACGAGACCTGCACCCATGATCATTGACGATTTCGTCCTGCGCGCACTGGCGGCGGGATTGCTGGTGGCGCTGGCGACCGGGCCGCTGGGCTGTTTTGTGGTCTGGCGGCGGATGGCGTATTTTGGCGATGCCACGGCGCATGCCTCGATTCTGGGCGTCGCGCTGTCGCTGGGATTCGGCGTGTCGCTGTTCGCCGGGACGCTGGCCACCGCGCTGGCGATGGCGCTGCTTGTCTCGGCACTGGCCGGGCGTGGCTGGGCGCTGGATACGACGCTGGGGGTGATGGCGCATGCCGCATTGGCGCTGGGACTGGTGGCGGTGTCGTTCCTGCACGGGGTGCGGGTAGACCTCAACGCCTTCCTGTTCGGCGACATCCTGACCGTGCGCGGCACGGATCTGTGGGTGATGGCGGGCGGCGCTTTGGCGGTCTGCGGGCTGATGCTTTGGCGGTGGGAGGCCTTACTGACCGCCACGATCAGCGAGGATCTGGCGCGCTCACTGGGGCTGAATCCTGACCGTGAACGCCTGATCCTGACGCTGGCGCTGGCGCTGGTGGTGGCCGTGGCGCTCAAGGTGGTGGGCGCATTGCTGATCGGCGCGCTGCTGGTGATCCCCCCAGCCGCCGCGCGCAATTTCGCCCGCACGCCCGAGCAGATGGCGCTGGTCTCCGTCGCGCTGGCGGCAATCAGCGTGGTGCTGGGGCTGGGCGCGTCCCTGACGCTGGACACGCCCGCCGGGCCCAGCATCGTCGTCGCGGCATCGGCGCTGTTTGCCCTGTCGGTGATCACCGGAGCGGTGAAAAAAGGGGGCCGCTAAGGCCCCCTTCCCCATTCTCAGGCCGCACACTCGATCAGCAGCGTACCGGCAGCGGTGTTCGAGATCGGGATGTGGTAGTTGCGCGTGATCTCGGTCACGTCGTCGCCCAAGGCCCCACGCATCATCATCCACATCAGGAATTCAGTGCCCTGCGCACCGGCGTTCTTGACCAGTTCCTGACGGGTGATCTTGGTCAGCTCCTCAGGATTGTGGACGATATTGTCCAGGCAGTAGCGGTCGAACTCCTTGTTGATGAAGCCCGCGCGCTGGCCGTCAAGCTGGTGGCTCAAGCCCCCGGTGCCCAGCACGACGATCTTGGCATCCTCGGGGAAGCTGAGCAGCGCCTTGCGCAAAGCCTTGCCGAAGTTCAGCGCCCGGTTCAGCGTCGGGATCGGGTGCTGCACGGTGTTGGCGCTGATCGGCACCGCGCGCGGCATGTCGGGGTTGTTGGGCGCACCCGGCCAGAACAGCTGCATCGGCACCACAAAGCCGTGGTCCACCGCCAGTTCCTGACACGAGGTGATGTCGAACTCATCGGCCACCATCGACTCGATGATGTGCCAGCTCAGCTCCGGCGCGCCGGGGAACGGCGGCAGGGCGGGCAGGCCCCAGCCCTCATCCTCGTTGCGGTACTCATGCGCCGCACCGATGGCGAAGGTCGGCATGCGGTCCAGAAAGAAGCCCAGCCCGTGATCGTTGTAGATGTTGATCACATAGTCGGGCTTGTTGTCCTGAACCCATTTATGGACCTTGGGATAGCCGTCGAAGAACGGTTTCCAATAGGGATCGTCCTGCAGGCCCTTGTTGATCGCGTTGCCCACGGCGGGGATGTGCGAGGTGGTGATACCGCCCAGAATGCGTGCCATGATCGCGTCTCCTTATGCCTGACTGGCCAGATATTGCTGGAATTCTTCGGTGGTCTTGCCGGTCTGCAAACCGCCGACATCCTGCACCGAAAGCTTGAAGATCCCGGCGAATTTGGCGAGGTAATAGATGTTCCCGCCCGCGTCGATCAGGCCGAGCACATCGCGCTTGCGGATCGCCTCTTTCTGTTCGTCGTTCAGGCCGAACCTGGCCATATAGCCCTCTTCATCCGCCAGAAACGCCTCGCGGTTGATCTGCTGGTTGAACGAATAGCACATCTTGTTCAGCGCATAGCCCTTCATGGCCATCTTGCCGTCGAACAAAGTCGTGCCAGGAATATCAATGTGATAGTCGTAGCCGGGCTGGTCCATCGCGTGTCCTCCATCGCTTGCAGGGCCAGTGTCCCATGCAGGCGCGCCCGGAAATTTGACCTGAATCAAATGGGCGGTCCGGTCGGCGCGAAACCAATAGCGCAGACAGAGAAGTTATAGACGCAGCGGCGCGCGGAATGCGAAACGGGCGCGCCTTTCGGCACGCCCGTCGGTTTGGTTTAGCAAGCGTCGGTCAGTCGGCCCAGTAGAGGCGCATCGGGTTGTCGATCAGCAGCTTCTGGCGCTGCGCCTCGGTGCGGGCGATCCGGGGGATGTAATCAACCAAGGCGCCATCATCGGGCATGTGCGATTTCATGTTCGGATGCGGCCAGTCGGTGCCCCACAGAACGCGGTCCTCGAACCGGTCCACGATGGCCTGATAATAGGGGACAACATCGTCATAGGGCGCGCCTGTTTTGGTCAGCCGCTCGGGGCAGGTCACCTTGGTCCAGACGTTTTCATTCTGCGCCATCAGGTTAATGAAACGCTCAAAATCCGGGTGATCGACGCCCTTGGTCACATCCGGGCGGCCCATGTGGTCAACGACGATGATGCCGGGCAGCGAGGTCAGGAAAGGCTCCAGTCCCTCAAGATCCTGCGCTTCAAAATAAACGACCGTGGACCAGCCGAATTCCTGGATCTTGTCGGCGATGCCCAGAAACACCTCGGGCGGGGTCGCGTCGACCAGCCGTTTCACAAAGTTGAAGCGCACGCCGCGCACGCCGCTTTCGTGCATCGCTTTCAGCTCGTCACGGGTGATGTCCTTGCCCACCGAAGCCACGCCGCGCGCCTTGTCACCGGCAGCGACGCAGGCGTCGACCATGGCGCGGTTGTCCTTGCCGTGGCAGGTCGCCTGCACGATCACATTGCGCTCGAACCCCAGAAAATCGCGCAGGGCGAACAGCTTGTCCTTACCCGCGTCTCCGGGGGTGTATTTGCGCTCGGGCGCGTAAGGGAACTCGGCCGAGGGGCCGAAGACGTGGCAATGCGCATCGACCGCGCCCTTGGGCAGCACGAAATCGGGCGTCTTGGGATTGGGGTGATAGACCAGCCAGTCGGCATCCATCGGCTGCGGTTGCGTCGTCATGTTGTTCCTCCTGCGACGGGCCTCGTGCAGCGGGCCCAGCCGTTTGCGCGCACCATGCCGCAATGAACACAGTTTGCCTATTTCAAACCAAGGCCGTAAAATAAGTTTTCGCTATTCAGGTGTCAAATGGCTGACAGCTTGCCGAACCTGCGCCACATGCGCGTGTTTCTGGAGACGGCGCGCACCGGGTCGGTCTCGGCGGCGGCGGAACGGTGTTTGCTGTCGCAACCCGCCGCCACGCAGGCCATCGCCCGGCTGGAGCGGGACGTGGGCGCGCCCCTGCTGGTACGGCGCACGCGGCGCTTTGGCACCACGGCCTGCGGTGCGCTGTTCGTCCGGCGGGTCGAGGCGGCACTGGATCACCTCAACACCGGCGCGCGGATGGCCCTGCGCGGCGCGCGCGATACGGGCGGCAAGCGCGCGTCGTTTGATCATCTGATCACCGCCGCCCAATTGCGCGCCCTCATTGCCGTGGCCGGAACCGGCAGCTTCACCGTCGCCGCGCAGTCCCTGGGCCTGTCGCAACCCACCGTCCACCGCGCCGCGCGCAGCCTTGAGGACGTGGCGGGCGTGCCGTTCTTCCTGACCACGGCCTCGGGCGTCGAGCTGACCACCGCTGCGCAGGCCTTTGTGCTGGGTGCCAAGCTGGCGCAGGCCGAAATCCGGCAGGGGTTCGAGGAAATCGGCCGCGAGATGGGCGATGATCGCGGCACGTTCCTGCTCGGCTCGCTGCCCATGGCGCGCACGCTGATCGTGCCGCGCGCCACGCATGCGCTGATCAGCGCGACGCAGGGTGTGCAGGTGCAGGTGGTCGACGGGCGCTACGACGCGCTGCTGCGCTCGCTGCGCGAAGGGGATCTGGACTGCCTGATCGGCGCGCTGCGCAACCCGCTGCCCGCCGAGGATGTGACGCAAGAGCCGCTGTTTGACGACGCGCTGGCCATCGTTGCCCATCCCAGCCATCCGCTGGCAGGCCGGGCCGAGATCAGCCTTGAAGACACCCTCGCGTACCCCTGGGTTGCGCCGCCCAAGAACACGCCTGCGGGCACCTATCTGTTTGAAACCCTGCGCATTGACCAACGCCCGCGCACGCCCGTGCGGGTGGTGTCGTCGTCCTTGGTGTTCCTGCGCGGCATTCTGGCGGAAGGCGACTATATCTCTATCGTCTCGCGCCATCAGATCAGCGAAGAGGAACGCGCCGGTCATATCGTCCCGCTCAACGTACCGTTGACAAATGACCTGCGCACGATAGGTCTGACGTATCGCACCAGCTGGCGTCCGACCGACACGCAGGCCCGGTTTCTGGCGCTTTTGCGCCAGTGCAGCCCGGCGGGGGCTGGCGAAAACCTGCCGCCCGAATAGCTTTTTTCAATGCAAGGCGGCGCGATTCAATTGTGTCGCAGGGCGGCTTCAATGTATACATCTCGTGATCGCCTGCCCGCCCGCGCCCCTGCGCGAAGGTTCGGAGCATCACGATAATCGGGAGAGCCACCAATGAAAAAGGACTATGAGGATATCCCCGGAACGTTCGTCTTTGACGCCGACCGTTCGCGCGAAGGATATCATCTGAACCAGTTCTGCATCACGCTGCGTCTGCAAAAGAACCGCGACGCGTTCAACGCGAATGAAGAAGCCTATCTCGACGGCTTCCCCATGACGCCCGAACAGCGCGAAGCCGTGCTCAAGCGCCAGTGGAACCGCCTGCTCGAGCTGGGCGGCAACGTCTATTACACGTCCAAGCTGGCGGCGAATGACGGCATCAACTTTCAGAACCTTGCGGGTCTGATGACCGGGATGGGTGTCGAATCCTATCGCGAGATGATGCTGAACGGGGGCCGCTCCATCGAAGGCAACCGCTATAAATCCGAGTGGGGAGAAGAATAATGGCTCGCATTACTGCAGGCGTCGGGGTCTCGCACGTCCCCGCGATCGGGGTTGCCATGGACACCGGGATCACCGACCAGCCCTATTGGCAGCCGGTGTTCAAAGGCTTTGAATTCTCGCGCAAATGGATGGCCGAGAAGAAGCCTGACGTGGTCTTCCTAGTCTATAACGACCATTGCACGGCGTTCGATGCCTCGTGCATTCCGACCTTCGCGCTGGGGGCTGCGGCCACCTTCACCCCCGCCGATGAGGGTTACGGCCCGCGTCCGGTGCCGGTGGTGAAGAACCACCAGAAAATGGCAAGCCACATCGCCCAGTCGCTGATTCTGGACGAATTCGACCTGACCATCATGAACGAGATGGAAGTCGACCACGGCCTGACCGTGCCGCTCAGCGTCATGTATGGCGACAAGAAGCCCGAAGATGACTGGGGCGTTCTGGTGATCCCGCTGGCCGTGAACGTGGTGCAATACCCCGCGCCGACCGGCAACCGTTGCTACAATCTGGGCAAGGCGATCCGCCGCGCTGTCGAAAGCTTCCCCGAAGACCTGAACGTCGTGATCTTTGGCACGGGCGGCATGTCGCACCAGCTGCAATACAAGCGCGCCGGTCTGATCAACCCCGAATTCGACACCATGTTCCTGGACAAGCTGACCTCGGACCCGGTCGGTCTGTCGAAGATGCCGCACGTTGACTATCTGCGTGAGGCAGGCTCGGAAGGCGTCGAGATGGTCATGTGGCACGTGATGCGCGGCGCGCTGGACGACGACGTCGTCGAAGTGCATCGTCACTACCACGTCCCGGCCTCGAACACGGCTGTGGGCCACATCATCCTTGAGAACAAGAACGCCTAAAGGGGGGAACCGATGCGAATTTGTGTCGCCGGCGCTTATGGCGCCTTCGGGATCAAGCACCTTGATGCGCTGAGTGCCATTGAGGGTGTGACCGTGACCTCGGTCATGGGCCCGACCCGTGAAAAGATCGACAAGCTGGCCGCAGATCGCGGCATCGGCCACGCCGCGACCGACCTGGCCGAGTGCCTGGCGCGCGACGATGTCGATGCGGTGATTCTGGCCACGCCGACCCAGCTGCATGCCGAGCAGGCGATTGCCTGCATGAAGGCGGGCAAGCCGGTGTTGATCGAGATCCCGATGGCCGACAGCGTCGCGGAAAGCGAAGAGATCTGCCGCGTGCAGAAGGAAACGGGCGTGCTGGCGATGGCCGGTCAGGTCCGCCGCTACAACCCGTCGCACCAGTGGATCAAGAACAAGATCGCAGCGGGGGAACTGAAGGTCCAGCAGATGGACGTCCAGACCTATTTCTTCCGCCGTTCGAACATGAACGCCAAGGGCGAGCCGCGCAGCTGGACCGACCATCTGCTCTGGCACCACGCCTGCCACACCGTCGATCTGTTCCAGTATCAGACCGGCGAAGTGGTCAGCGAGTGCTACGGGCTGGAAGGCCCCCATCATCCCGAGCTGGGCATCGCGATGGACATGTCCATCGGCATGAAAGTGCCCTCGGGCGCGATCTGCACGCTGTCGCTGTCGTTCAACAACGATGGCCCGTTCGGCACGTTCTTCCGCTACATCTGCGACAACGGCACCTATCTGGCGCGCTATGACGATCTGTTCGACGGCAAGGAACAGCCGATCGACCTGACCGGCGTCGCGGTGTCGAACAACGGGATCGAGCTGATCGACCGCGAGTTCATCGCCGCAATCGAAGAAGGCCGCGAGCCGAATGGCTCGGTCCATCAGGTGCTGGATGCGATGCGCACGCTCGACCGTATCGAGAAGTGCTTCACCTGAGACGCTTAACGCGTTAAAGAAAGGCGCCGCCCCTCGGGACGGCGCCTTTTTCCATGCCCGCGGATGCGTCCCCTGTGCCCGACACCCCGATCTACCGCTCTCCCCTCTCCTTGCTGCCGCTGATCGCGATCCCGGCGTTTCTGGCCATTGCCAATCAGACCATGGTCTCGGTCGCGCTGCCCAATATCGGGGCCGATCTGGGCGAAGTGCGGCGGCTGCCGTGGCTGGTGATGGGCTATATGATCGCGCTGACCATCGCCGGGCCGGTCTATGGAGTGCTGGGCGACAGTTACGGGCGCGCGCGGATGCTGCTGATCGCGCTGTGCGTCTATATCGCCGGAACCGCCTTGGCGGCGATGGCGTGGAATTTCCCGGTGCTGGCCTCGGCGCGGCTGTTGCAGGGGTTGGGCGGCGGCGGGCTGATGTCCCTCAGTCAGGCGCTGATCGGCGATGTGGTGGCCCCGCGCGACCGGGGCCGTGCGCAAGGCAATATCGCGGCGATCAGCGTGCTCGCCTCGACCGCCGGGCCGCTGGTGGCGGGCGTTCTGGTGGTGACCTTCGGCTGGCGCAGCCTGTTTCTGGTGACCATTCCGCTGGCATTGCTGGCGATCACCGTGCTGCTGCGCACCAAGATCCCCCGGCGCGCCGCTGCCGCCGGTCGCTTTGATCTGCAAGGCTTCCTGTCGCTGGTCCTGCTGGTCACGGGCCTGACCGGCGCGATCGAGATGGTCTCGGTGCCCGGCCTGCGGCTTTGGGCCGGGCTGGCCGCGGTTGCAGCCGCGGCGGGTATCTTCGGCCTGCTCAGCTCGCAACGCCGCGCGGCGAACGCGTTGTTCCCGGCGGTGATCTTCAAAACCCCGGCGCTGAACCGCGCCAGTCTGGCGATCTTTTGCCACGGAGCGGCGCTGGTCTCGCTGGTCACCACAATCCCGCTGTTTCACGCGATCCTGCGCACCGATGGGGCGTTTGTCACCGCCACGACGATGCTGGCACTGACCGTCGCTTTTGGCGTCGCCGGTATCATCGCCGGGAATCTTGTCACCATAACGGGGCGCACTGTGCTGTTTCCCAGCCTCAGCCTGCCCGTTTCGGTCGCCGCCCTGATGTTTCTGGCGTTCTATGGGGCCGAGCTGAGCCGCCCGGCGCTGATGGCAAATTACCTGCTTATCGGCCTGACATTTGGCTGGGTGATGCCGGTGCTCAACACCGTGGTGCAGGTCACCGCTGCCGATGAAATCCGCGGCCGCGCGATTGGCGCGATCACCTTCGCGCGCTCGATCGGCGCGGTGGTCGGCACGGCGCTGACTGCCTTTGTGCTGTTTGCCGTAGCGCCATCGGGCAGCGACGCCGGGGCGATCCTGTCAGGGGCGCTTTCGGCCGACACGGTAAGCCGTGCGGGCTGGGAACTGGCGTTCCGCGCCACCTTTGCCACCATTGCAGGGTTTGTCGTGCTCGAGTGGGTTCTGGTTGTCCTCAACCCGGCCCGCAGGGTCGAGTGAACGCCACGGCGCGGCCAGCCTGAGCGGCAGAATTCTGCGTTGAGTTCGGCGTTTTCTTGCGCGCAGCGCAGCGCGCCACGGGTGAAGCCGGGCCTGAACCCGTTTTCCCGGTTGTGTTGCGTGTGTCCTCCTTTAGAAGTGGTACAGTGTTACTGCACGTTCCAAAGGAACCGTTGGATATTATGACGAAGATCAAGAAAGCTGTTTTTCCTGTAGCAGGCTTGGGCACGCGTTTTTTGCCGGCGACCAAAGCGATGCCGAAAGAACTGCTGCCGATTATCGACCGCCCTATCATCCAATACGCTGTTGAAGAGGCGATCGCCGCCGGGATTACGGACATCATTTTTGTGACCGGCCGCCCCAAGCGCGCCATTGGCGACCACTTTGACGCCAACCTCGAGCTGGAGTTCCAGCTGACCCAGAAGGGCAAGCACGCCGAGCGCGACATGGTGCGCAACATCGTGCCGCAGGGCGTCAACTGCATCTTCATCCGCCAGCCCGAACCCAAGGGCCTGGGCGACGCCGTTCTGTGCGCCGCCCCTGCCGTGGGCGATGCCCCGTTTGTCGTGCTGCTGGCCGATGACCTGATGAAGGGTCCCAGCCTGCCCACGTCTGAGATGGTCGCCGCCTATGACGCGAACCCGACCAACTATCTTTGCGTGACCGAGGTTGAGCCTGACGTCGTGCATAAATACGGCATCGTCAAACCCGGCCCTGTCGGCCCGGACGGGCGTGTCACCGTTGCCGGTCTGATCGAGAAGCCCAAGCTTGAGGATGCGCCGTCGCATCTGGCCTCGATGGGCCGGTATGTCTTCAACGCCGAGATCTTCGACATCCTGCGCACGCTCAAGCCCGGCGCCGGCAATGAGATCCAGCTGGCCGACGCCATCGACATCCTCGCCGCCCAAGGCAAGGTTGCAGCGATGGAAATGACCGCAACGCGCTATGATTGTGGCTCGAAGATGGGCTACCTGACCGCGATTGTGGACCACGCTCTGGATCATGACGAGTTCCGCGACAAGTTCTACGACCTGATCCGCGACAGACTGCAAAAGCGCGAGGCCGAGATTGGCTGAAAAATGACTGAGGCGGTGAGACACGTCCTGGTCACCGGGGGTGCGGGCTATATCGGCTCGCACGCCTGCAAGGTTCTGGCGGCACGCGGTTATGTGCCGGTTTGCTATGACAATCTATCGACCGGCTGGGCACAGGCGGTAAAATACGGCCCCTTCATTCAAGGCGACCTGAACGATCGTGCCGCACTGGATGCTGCGTTTGCGGCCTACGATCCCGTTGCCGTCATGCATTTCGCCGCTTTCAGCGAAATCGGCGAGGCGATGTCCGACCCGGGTAAATACTGGCGCAACAACGTCATGGGGTCTTTGACGCTGATCGAGGCCACTGTGGCAGCGGGGGTCAGGGATTTCGTGTTCTCGTCAACCTGCGCCACCTATGGCGAGCAGGACGGCGTTCTGCTGGATGAAGACAGCGCGCAGCAACCGATCAACGCCTATGGGTCGTCCAAGAAGGCGGTCGAAGAGATGCTGCGCGATTTTGGCACAGCCTCAGGCCTGAACCACGTGATCTTTCGCTATTTCAACGTGGCGGGTGCCGACCCCGAGGGCGAGATCGGCGAATGCCACCGCCCCGAGACGCATCTGATCCCGGTGATGCTGGAAGCCATCGACGGCCAGCGCCCCGAACTGGTGATCTATGGCACCGATTACGACACCCCCGATGGCACCTGCATCCGCGATTATGTTCATGTGATGGATCTGGTCGAGGCGCATGTGTTGGGGCTGGAGTGGCTGCTGGACGGCAAGGAAAGCCGGGTGTTCAATCTGGGCACCGGCGCAGGCTTTACCGTCAGGGAAGTGATCGGCCATGCCCGCGCGGCCACGGGTTACAAGGTGCCGCACAGCTTTGGCCCGCGTCGCGGTGGCGATGCAGCGGCGCTCATATCGGGCTCGCACCGCGCGCTGAATGAACTGGGCTGGAACCCTTCGCGGTCGTCGCTCAAGGTGATGATCAAGGACGCGTGGACCTGGCACAAGACCGGCGGATATTCGGGCTGACGCCCTGATGCACCGTATGAAAACGGGCGCGACCTTTCGGTCGCGCCCGCTGTCGTTTCGTCGCGTCGATCAGGCCAGATCGAAGCGGTCGGCGTTCATCACCTTGGCCCAGGCCGCCACGAAATCCTCAACGAATTTCGGGGTGTTGTCGTCCTGAGCATAGACCTCGGCATAGGCGCGCAGGATCGCGTTCGAACCGAACACCAGATCCATCCGCGTCGCCGTGTACTTGACCGCGCCCGTCTTGCGCTCGCGGATCTCGTAGTGATCACCCGCCTTGACCCACGTATAGGCCATGTCGGTCAGCGTGGTGAAGAAGTCCGGCGTCAGCGTGCCCACACGGTCGGTGAACACCCCATGCGCGGTGCCCCCGTGGTTGGTGCCCATCGCGCGCATGCCGCCCACCAGCACCGTCATTTCGGCAGCCGTCAGCCCCATCAGTTGCGTGCGGTCCAGCATCAGCTCTTCCGGGCTGACCACATAGTCGGCCTTCAGCCAGTTGCGATAGCCATCGGCCAGCGGTTCCAACGCGTCGAAGCTGTCGGCATCGGTCTGCTCGGCCGTCGCATCGCCACGACCGGGGTTGAACGGCACGGTCACCTCGAAGCCAGCAGCCTTGGCCGCCTGCTCGACGCCCAGGTTGCCCGCCAGCACGATGACATCGGCGATGGAGGCGCCGCTCTGTGCCGCGATCGGTTGCAGCACCGACAACACGCGGGCCAGACGCTCAGGCTCGTTGCCCGCCCAGTCCTTTTGCGGTGCCAGACGGATGCGCGCGCCATTGGCACCACCGCGCATGTCCGATTGCCGGTAGGTCCGCGCGCTGTCCCAGGCCGTCGTCACCATGTCCGACAGGCTCAGACCCGAGGCCGCGATCATGGATTTGACCGCCGCGATGTCATAGCCGGTCGGACCGGCGGGGATCGGATCCTGCCAAATCAGATCCTCGGCGGGCACGTCGGGGCCGATATAGTTGGCTTTAGGCCCCATGTCGCGGTGGGTCAGCTTGAACCACGCCCGGGCGAAGACGTCGTTGAAATACGCGGGATCAGCCATGAACTTGCGGCAAATCGCGTTGTAGATCGGGTCGACCTTCATCGCCATATCGGCGTCGGTCATCATCGGGTTGTGGCGCTGGCTGGGGTCCGAGGCATCAAGCGGCTTGTCGGATTCAGCGATGGTCACAGGCTCCCATTGCATGGCACCGGCGGGCGACTTGCGCAGCTCCCACTCGTGACCGAAGAGCATGTCGAAATAGCCCATGTCGAAGACCAGCGGGTTGGTCGTCCACGCGCCTTCCAGCCCCGAGGTCACCGCGCGGTTTGCATGGCCGTTCTGCAGCGGGTTCGCCCAGCCCATGCCCTGCATTTCGGGACCAGCCGCTTCGGGCTCAGGCCCCAGCAGCGCGGCATCGCCGTTGCCGTGGGTCTTGCCGACGGTGTGACCTCCGGCGGTCAGCGCCACGGTTTCCTCGTCATCCATCGCCATGCGCGCGAAGGTCTCGCGCACCTGCGCGGCGGTCGCCATCGGGTCGGATTTCCCGTTCACCCCTTCGGGGTTCACATAGATCAGGCCCATCTGCACGGCGGCGAGGGGGTTTTCCATCGTGTCGGGCTTGGACACGTCCTCGTAGCGGCCGTCCGAGGGGGCCAGCCACTCCTTTTCGGCACCCCAGTAGGTGTCGATCTCGGGGTGCCAGATGTCGGCGCGGCCAAAGCCGAAACCAAAGGTTTTCAGCCCCATCATGTCATAGGCGACGGTCCCGGCCAGCACCATGAGGTCGGCCCAGCTGATCTTGTTGCCGTATTTCTTCTTGAGTGGCCACAGCAGGCGGCGCGCCTTGTCCAGACTGGCGTTATCGGGCCACGAGTTCAGCGGCGCAAAGCGCTGGTTGCCGGTGCCGCCACCGCCGCGCCCGTCGGCCAGCCGGTACGAGCCTGCCGCGTGCCACGACAGGCGGATCATCAGTCCGCCGTAATGGCCCCAGTCCGCCGGCCACCAGTCCTGGCTTTCGGTCATCAGCTTGCGCATATCGGCCTTGAGCGCGTCGAAATCGAGCGTCTTGACGGCTTCGCGATAATTATACGCAGCGCCCATCGGGTTGGTCTTGGTATCGTGCTGATGCAGGATGTCGAGGTTCAGCGCATTCGGCCACCACTCGGTCACCGATTTCGAGCTGACCGTGTTGCTGCCATGCATGACCGGGCATTTGCCCGCGGTATTCCCATCCATCTCTCTCTCCTGTCTGGGTCGCAATTAAGGCGCAGGCCTGAAGCCGCCCCGCTGCCCGATAGATCGAGCGGTGGGACGGGTGTCGTGCTGGAATGCCGACTCCTCCAAGCCTCCGTTAGAGAGAGCCTAGCGCAGAGCTGCGATTAGTCTAAGTTGTATTTTCTGATCATCCCGATAAGCTGAAGTTATGACAAACCTCACACTCAAGCAGTTCCGCTATTTCGAGGCCCTCGCGCGCCACGGCCATTTCGGCCGTGCAGCCGAGGCCAGCGCGATCTCGCAGCCTGCTTTATCAATGCAGATCAAAGAGTTGGAGGAATCCCTCGGCACCCCACTGTTCGAGCGTGGCGCGCGGCAGGTCCGGCTGACCGCCTTCGGTGAGGGCTTCGCGATCCGGGTGCGCGAAATCCTGCGCTCGGTCGAAGAGCTGGAGGATCTCGCCCGCGCCTCACGCGATCGTTTGACCGGGCGGTTGCGGCTGGGGGTGATTCCCACCATCGCGCCCTATCTGCTGCCCGCGCTGATCGGCAACCTGACGCGGATCAACGCCGATCTGGACATCCACATCCGCGAGACGGTGACGCCCAAGCTGCTGACCGAGTTACACGAAGGGCGTCTGGACACGGCCATCGTCGCCCTGCCCGTCTCGGAACCCGCGCTGACCGAGGTGGCGCTGTTTTCCGAAAGCTTCGTGCTGGTGCGCCCCGACAGCGACGCGGGCAAGCCGGTGCCAAGCCCCGAGCGCCTGCGCGAGATGCGCTTGTTGCTGTTGGAAGAAGGGCATTGCTTTCGCGATCAGGCGCTGAGCTTTTGCAACCTGCAAAGCACCCTGCCCCGCGAGTTGCTCGACGGCTCGTCGCTGTCAACGCTGGTGCAGATGGTGGGCGCGGGTATCGGCGTGACGCTGATCCCGGAAATGGCGGTGGCGGTTGAGACCCGCTCGGCCGATGTCGCCGTGTCGCACTTCCCCGAGCCGCAACCACAGCGCACCATCGGCATGATCTGGCGCAATTCCAGTCCGTTAGCGCAGCAGCTCACCCAGATCGCGGGTGTCGTGCGCCAGACAGCAGAGGTGCTGTCAAAGCGGATTGCCCCGGTGTGACCCGGGACAATCCCTTCGTACCCAACCCGAGGGATCAGAAGTTGAAGGTACGACCCAACGTCAGGCGCACGTCGCGACCCGATCGTGGATTCGAGAAGGCATAGCCGTAGCCGCCGACATCCAGCGCGTTGTAATAGTAACGGTCAAAGACGTTGTTGACCGCCAGCTGGACCTCGACCCCGCGCAACGCGCCTTGGTCGGGGCGCCAGGTCACGAAGAGATCGTGCACGCCGTAACCCGGCACCGTGTCACCCGACGCGGTTTCCATGCCGCCTGCGAACGTGCCGCGCCAGCCGAATTCGAGGTTCTGCGCCGGCAGGCGGTGGCCCAGTTCCAGCAGGATCTGATGCGACGGCGTCGAGGCCAGCACGCGACCGGTCGTCTGATCCACCCCGTCGATCATGCTGGCGGCCACGCGCCCGAACCAGCGCTCGCTTTGATACGAAGCTTCCAGCTCGACCCCGCGGATGCGTGCGCGACCGATGTTGGTAAACGGCACGCCGCCGCCGGTGCGGGTGATCATGTCGCGGAACTGGTTGTTGAACGCGGTCAGTTTCAGGTCCAGCCCGTCACCAGCCATGAACACGTCCCGCCCCTGCCACGAGAAGCCCAGTTCGATGGTGCGCGCGTGTTCCGGGCGCAGCCCGAGCGGGTTGGTCGCGGTGGGATCGGCGCTGTCGAAGACCTCGTCGATCGTGGGCAGGCGGGTGGTATCAGCCAGCGAGCCGAAGACCGACCACGCATCGTTGATGTCATAGTGCATCGCCAGCGAGGCAGCCGTGCCGCCATGCGTCACCGGCTGGTTGAGCAGACTGGCATCGGCGCCTGACGTCGCCTCAAGCCGCGTGTGGTCATAGCGCAGCGCACCGAGGATGGTCAGACGGTCGTTCAGGATGAACTCGTTCTGCAGATACAGGCCCCAGGTGTCGCTGGTGCCGCCGGGCTGTGACGCATAGCCGGTTCCACCAACCACCGCGACACGGTCACGCTGGGCGACGGTGCCGCCGATGGTCAGGTAGTTTTCCCACGTATCGCCCATCATCGTGAAGGTGTTGCGCGCATCAAGCGCCAGACCTTCATAGGCATATTCGGAATCCTGCCACAGGCCCGAGGGCGGGGCAAAGGGATAGCCCGGATAATTCGTCGCATTCTCTTGCACGACCCGCGACTGCGTCCACGACAGCTGCACACGCGCATCGACCCATGGGTTGTCCGAAGCCGGGTTTTCCCAGGTGATCTGCGCGGAATCGTCGGTCACGTCGCGGTCGATATTGCCGAAGATCGAGAAATTGCCATAGGCCGAATAGGGCACCTGCTCGCCGCTGGTAGTCCAGCGCGAGGCCGAGAAGCGCAGCCTTTGTTCGCTTTCGTCCGACAGCCGGATCGTGCCGCTGACCAGCACCGAGCGTGACTGCATGTTCGAGCCGGTGATCAGCGAGCCGTCGCCCGCATCGGCATCGCCCTCGGACCGGGTGGTGACCGCCGCCAGCATCTCGACCCGTTCGTTGAACCGGTGCGCCAGAATGGCCGAGCCCAGATAGCCCTCACCGTTGGAATTGCCGCCCGCGCGCAGCCGCAGGGCGGTGTTGGACTCGTCGGTCAGGAAGTCCGAGGCATCGCGCGTCTCGAACGCAACAACGCCGCCGATTGCGCCCGCGCCATACAGCAGCGACGAGCCCGGCCCGCGCAGCACTTCGACGCGGCGATAAAGCTCAGGCTCGCCGAAATGCGAGCCGACGCGGTATTGCTCGTAGTATTTTTGCACGCCGTCGATAGTGACGATGATGCGGTTCTCATCGGACGAGGTCGACGTGCCGACGCCCCGGATGTTCAGGAACTGCCCGGTCATCGCCGAGCCGCCAAAGGCCTCGGCCCCCGGTACGGCGCGCAGCAGATCGCCAAGCGTCGAGGCTTGCTCGCGCTCGATGTCGTCGGTCTCAAGCGCGGTCACAGCCTGTGGCGTGTCGATGGCGACACGGGCGCGGCCCGCGCCCAGAATGATGCGGCCCAGCATGGTGAAGACGCTGTTGTCCTGTGGTGTCTGGGCGGCGGCGGGGGTGCCAAGCGCTGTTGCCAGCGCAAGGGTCGAGACAGCGCCAAAGCGCCGGATGGTGGGTGACATGGGTCCCTCTTACGGTTGATTTCGCTGGCTGGACCGCTGGCGTTTTGGGTGATCAGGCCGCAGCTTGCGGCAGGATGAACACGCCGCCATCGGGCGGCGGGGTAGACACCTTGAGCGCGCAGCCATAGGCGCGGCTCAGGATGGAATCGGTAAACACGTCACGCGCCGCGCCATGGGCCAGCACGCGCCCGCCCTCCATCAGGCAGACGGCATCGGCGGTCATCGCGGTCAGGTTGAGGTCGTGCATCACGGCAATGACCCCGCCGCCCGCCTGCGCGAACTCTTTCGCCAGCCGCATGATTTGCAGCTGATGGCCAATGTCCAGCGAGGCGACGGGCTCATCCAGAAACAGCCAGCGCGGCTGGCCTGCGACCACGGGCCGCCAGACCTGCACCAGCACCCGCGCCAGATGCGCGCGTTGCTGCTCGCCGCCCGACAGCTGTTGGAACAGCCGCCCCTCATAGCCGCTCAGCCCGACCCGCTCCAACGCGCGGCGTGGCAGGTCGGCGGCGTCCGAGGCCAGCGCGGCAGTGCCGGTCAGGCCCAGCCGCACCACTTCGAGCACGGTAAACGGGAAAGCCAGCGGCATCGCCTGCGGCAGCACGGCGCGGCGCTCGGCCAGCGCTTCGGGGCGCTGGGTACTCAGGGCGGTGCCGTCCAGCAGGATCTGGCCGGTATAGGGCAGCTCGCCCGTGAGGGCCCGCAGCAGCGTGGTTTTGCCCGAGCCATTGGGGCCAACGATGCAGGTCAACTGACCGGCACGGGCATTGAAATGAACGCCGTGCAGGATCGGCTTGCGGCTGAGAGAGACCGCCAGATCAAGGGCTTGCAGTATGCTCACAGGTCCACCAATCCGCGTTTGCGCAGCAAGAGCCACAGGAACACCGGCGCGCCCGCCAGCGCGGTGACGATGCCGATGGGCAGCTCCGCCGGGGCGACGACCACGCGGGAAATCATGTCGGCCCCCAACAGCAGCACCGCCCCCAGCAGCGCCGAGCCGGGCAGCAAAAAGCGGTGGTCCGGCCCGATGGCAAGGCGCAGCAGATGCGGCACGACGATGCCGACAAAGCCGATCCCGCCCGAAATCGCCACCGCCGCCCCGACCGAGGCCGCGACCGACAGCACCGCCAGCGCTTTCACCCGCTGCACCCGGATGCCCAGATGCATCGCTGCCGCCTCGCCCAGCGACAGGGCGTTGAGGCCCCGGGCAAGGAAGGGCGCGGCGGCCAGACCGGCCAGCATCACCGGCGCGGCGACAGCCAGTTTGGCCCAGCTGGCCCCGGCCAAAGAGCCAAGGTTCCAGAAGGTCAGATCCCGCAGCTGCGCATCATCCGCGCGCGCAATCATCACCCCCATGCCTGCCCCGGCCAGCGCCGCCAGCGCGATCCCGGCCAGCAGCATGGTCGCGACCGAGGTGCGCCCGGCCCGGGTCGAGACAGCATACAGCAGCATCGTCACGCCCCAGCCCCCGACAAAGGCCGCCAGCGGCACCAGATGCGGCCCGCCAAAGGGCAACAAACCGCCCAGAACGATGGCAAACACCGCGCCCAGACCGGCGCCGGCGCTGACCCCGATGATGCCGGGGTCGGCCAGCGGGTTGCGAAAAAGCCCTTGCAGCACGGCACCCGACACCGCCAGCGAGGCTCCGACCAGCATTCCGGTGATCAGGCGCGGCAGGCGGATGTCGAACAGGATGACCCGCTCACGCATGGCGATCTCGGCCCCGGCCAGCCAGTCACCCAGCACCGCCAGCGGCGAGACCCCCGCCGCGCCCACGGCCAATGAGGCCGCGCCGGTGGCCGCCAGTAGCAGCACCAGCGCCAGCAGCATCGCGCGGGCGCGCGGGGAGCGGTCACCGCTGCGCATTGGGGCCTCGCTGGGGATCGCGACCATCGGCTCAGCCCTCCAGCGCGTCCATCAGGGCCTGCGCGGCCTCAGGGGTGCGCGGGCCAAAGCCCAGCAGGAACGCGCCATCCAACCGGATGATGCGCCCGGCCTCGGCCGCCGGGGTCAGGCCCAGCGCGGGATGGGCAAGGATGTCGGCATCACTCAATGCGTGATCGCCCGAGCGGTCCATCATCACGATGGCCTGCGGCGCGGCGGCAATGATCGCCTCGTCGGTCATCTGGCGATAGCCGTCGAACCCGGTGATCGCGTTCTGCGCGCCTGCCAGCTCCAGGATGCCCTCAGCCGCCGTGCCCTGACCCGAGGCCAGAATCCGACCGCCTGCCGCCGACAGTACGAAGATCGCACTGACGGGTGCTGCATCCACGCGCGCCTCGGCCAGCGTGGCAAAGGCGCTTTGCACCTGCCCGACCAGCGGCGCGGGGTCGAGGCTGAGCGCTTGCGCGACGGCTTCGATCCGGTCGATGACCCCTTGGGCGGTATAGCCGCCGGTGACGCGGACAACCGGAACATCGGTGGCGGCGACCAGATCCAGCGTCGCCTGCGGGCCTGCATCGACATCCGCAAGGATCAGATCCGGCCCCAGCGACAGCAGCCCTTCAGCCGACAGGGCGCGCATGTAGCCGACATCGGGCAATGCGGTCAGCGCCTCGGGGTAGCTGACCGTGGTGTCGCGTCCGACCAGCCGGTCAGACGCGCCCAGCGCCGCAACGATCTCGGCCAGCGCCGAGCCCGCAACCACCACACGCTCTTGCGCCAGCGTCGGCGTGGCGGCCAGACAGGCCGCCGCGATCAGAGAAAGCCGCATGGCTCAGGCTCCCGCTTGGGCAGGCATTTCTGCGCCAAGCGCCTCGGTCATCGCGATCCACGCGTCGGTGTCGGGATCCCGTTTGCCGAACATCTGCAGGATCAGCCCGCCCTCGGCGTCAAACGCCTCGATCGAGATTGCCGGGCCTTGCTTGGTCGGCTTGTTGACCAGCCAGACCTCGGCGATGTGGTCGGCGCGAAGGTGCAGGTTGAAACCGGGGTCGAGGACGTTGATCCACGGACCCATCGGCTCGACCCGGTGGATCAGCCCGCCGTGGATCTCGATGCACCCGCGGTTGCCGACGAAGATCATCACCGGGATCTGACCCGCAGCCGACCGATGCAGCGCCTCGGTAAAGGCGTCAGGCGTCAGCGATATGGCGTAGGGTTCACCAGCGATGCGGTACGCGCCCAGGCGGTTCATCCGCAGTTTCGAGGTCAGGCGCATGAACTGATGGGTGTCGGTCATGCCGTCCCATTCCTTGCGCAGAATATCGAGTTTTTCAGGGTTCGACTTGGCCGCTTCGGTCGGCGCGCGCGCAGTGGTGTCGATCTGGTCCGACTGATCCTCGACCCGCAACTCGGCAACCAGCGCGTCGAACGCCGCGATATTCGAGGCCTCGCGCAGGTGTACCTTGTGTACGGCATCACCCGCCGCGTCGAAGATCTGGATCGAGCGCTTGTCACCGTCGTGCACGGCGAAACCATGCACCCAATGCGACGGGAACATACGCATGTCGATGTCCGGCCCCAGCACCATCGCGGCGTGTTGTCCCGAACGATAGTCCAGATACGTCCCGTCACGCTCGATCACGCAGCTGTCGTTGCGCGTCAACGCCATCACAGTGCCCAGCGTCTCGATCGCCGGGAACAGACGGTCCGGCGACGGGTCGATGCGGACAACGGATGTGCCATTGACCATGGCGGCAACGAGATGGGCTTCGGTCACGCCCAGCGTCTGCGCCAGATCACGGGTCCGGCTTTTGGGGTTCTCGGCACGGGCGCTGCGCAGCGCGGCGGGCGAATCAGGGGCGATGGTGTTCATGAGCTTTCCTTTGCGGTCAGAATTCGGCTGTCGGGGACGGCGCGGCTCTGGCGGAAAGCTGGATGGCGCAGGGAGCGCGTTCGCAAACGCGGCTTACTTGACAAGTTCTGTAAGGTATTCTAGCGAAAAGATGCAAGCGGAAAAACGGAATTCTTTCCGGGCTTTCGCAGCGCGCCAGCCATCGGCCAGCCAGCAGATCCCGTCTCAGTCCCGGAGCCCCCATGGCCACCTTTCCCCGTTTTCTGCCGCTGGCCCTCTGCGCCATGGCGAGTTTTGCCCAAGCCGCGCAGGCCGATCCCCTGCGCATCGAGCTGAACGCCCTGCACCCGCGCGACGGTGCCTGCCAACTGGTCTTTGTCGCGCAGAATGGAACCGGGGCAGACGTGTCGCGGCTGGTGCTTGAAGCCGTGTTGTTCGGCCAGCAGGGCCAGGTTGCGGCAATGACACTGCTCGACTTGCAGGATCTGCCAGCGGACCGGATGCGCGTGCGCTCGTTCGAGATCGGTGGACTGGGCTGCGAAGACGTCAGCCGACTGCTGATCAACGGCCTCAACGATTGCGCACCCGCTGACAGCGCCGCTTGCACGGCACCCTTGGCGCTGGAAAGCCGCGTTCCGGTCGAGGTGCTGCAATGACACTGTTGATGGACGCGCTCAACCGCGTCGCCGATCTGGGCGGGCCGGTGGTGATGATCCTGCTGGCCATGTCGCTGATTGCCGTGGCGCTGGTGCTGGCCAAGCTGTGGCAATTCGTGCGGTTGGGGGTCGGTCGTCACGCCGCCCTGGATCAGGCGCTCGGCGCTTGGGACAAGGGTGACGCGCAGCGCGCCTGCGCCGAGGCTGCCGCAGCCCCGACGCACCTCGCCGCCGTCGCCGTCGTCGCCCTGCGCGCCGCCGAGGAAACGCACCGCGACGACCCTGCGCTGCGCGCCCGTCTGACCGGGCTTGCCGCCGGGCGTCTGGCGCGGCTCTCCGCAGGTCTGCGCGTGCTGGATTCTGTGGCGCAGGTCGCACCGTTGCTGGGGCTTTTTGGCACTGTTCTGGGCATGATCGAGGCGTTTCAGGGCCTGCAATCGGCGGGTTCGGCGGTTGATCCCTCGGCGCTGGCCGGGGGGATCTGGGTGGCGTTGCTGACCACCGCTGTCGGGCTGGTCGTGGCGATGCCCGCCTCGCTGGTGCTGACATGGTTCGACGGGCGTATCGCGCATGAAGCGCGTATGGCAGAACGGATCATCGACACCGCTCTGTGTGCCGGTCTGGGCGCCGGTGTGGGCGCGCGCCATGCCTAGCCTGGTGCCCCCGGTGCGGCGGGCCAACCTGTCGCTCACCTCGCTGATCGACGTGATTTTCCTGCTGCTGTTGTTCTTCATGCTGACCTCGACCTTCACCAAACTGGGCGAGCTGGAGCTGAGCGCCGGCACGCCCGGTGGTTCCGCATCCGAGCCCCCCCTCTTCGTCCAGCTTGCACCCGAGTCGCTGGCTGTGAACACCGAACCCCTCGCTCTGGACGCCCTGCGCGCCCGGCTTGAGGGGACCGAAGGCCTCGTGCTGGTCTCTTTGGCCGAGGGCGTCACCGCTCAACGGCTGGTCGATGTTCTGGCCGTGCTGCGCGGGGCCGAACTGAACCTTCAGGTGCTGCCATGAGCCTTGTCCCGCCCCCGACCCGTGCCAAGGGTGAACCGACGATCGGTCTGATCAACGTGGTCTTTCTGATGCTGATCTTCTTCCTGATCGCTGGCACCATCGCGCCGCCGCCGGGCGACGGCATCGCGCTGGTGCAGATCGCGGATCTGGACGGCAAAGCCCCGCCCGAAGCGCTGGTCATCACCGCCGACGGCACGCTGCTGCACCAGCAACAGCCGACCGACGCGGACACCTATGTCGCCTCGCTGATTGAGCCGCGCATCGCCCGCCTGCTGCCCGACCGCAATGCTCCGGCCGCGCAACTGGTCACGCTCAGCGCCGCGTTGCGGGCGGCGGGGGCGGAACGGGTGGTCATTCTGGGCGAACGGGGGCAGCCATGATCCTGTCTGCCCAAGCAAAGCGCGCTGCCTTCGACTGGCGCGCGCTGGCGATGACCGGCGCAGTCTCGGTCGCCGCGCATGGGATCTTGCTCAGCGCGCTCGTGCCCTCGACCGATCCGGTGCAGATCGCCGGTGGCGCAGCCTCGGCTCCCGCGGCGTTGGGCAGTGCCTTCGAGGATTTCACGCAAGGCGCCCTGCCCTCAGCGGCCTCGATGGCCGAGCCGACCCAAGCCCCCGTTGCCCCGCAGACCCCGCCCGTACAGACCGCGCCACCCCCGCCACCCGCAGCCGCAGCGGCAAGCCAGACCCCGGCTGCGCCGCAGACCTCTGCAGCCGCAGCGGCCCCCAGAACGCTGGCCCCCGCTGCCGTTGCCGGCAACACCCCGCTTGCGGCCCAGACCCCCAGCAGCCCGTCCGAGCCGCTCGCAACCGCGCTCGCCACGCCGGTTCAGCCCACGCCGCCTAGCGCGCCGTCGCTGGCCGAGGCAGCGCCCACACCTCCGCTGCCAACGGCCACCCCGGGACCCGAGGTCACCGTCCGCACCGCCGACGCCACCACGCCGCGCCCTCAGCAACGCCCGTCACCGCGGCAGGCAAGTGCCGCGCAGCCCGCGGGCAACAGCGAACGGAGCGCCCGCCGTGGCAGCGCCGACGGCACCACGGGTGCCGCGACACAGCGCGCCGAGCGCCCGGCCCCCGTCGCCAGCGCCCCCGGCAACGCCGAGGCGTCGAACTATCCCGGTCAGGTGATGCGCGCGATCCGCCGCGTCCGGCAGCAATCCGTTCGCGCGCGCGGTGTGGCTGTGGTCGCCTTTACCGTCGCGCCCGGCGGCGGGCTGGCCTCGGTCAGCATCGCGCAGGCCTCGGGCAGTCGCGCGCTGGACAGCGCCGCGCTGGATCACATCCGCCGCGCCGCGCCCTTCCCGGCACCGCCACCCGGCGCCCAACGGCGGTTCTCCTTTGAATTTGTCGGGCGGTGAACGCGCTTTCCCCTGAAAAGAATCGCGCCCCGATGCCGTGACGGGCGCGATTTATCCTGTCGCTTTTTCAGCAAAGACGAAGCGCCCCCGATTGACGGGGCCAAAGACCGGCGCGCCTCACCTGATCGCCGCGCGCTGCAGCCTTCATGATTCCATCAATATAATTATACCGTTACCGGTTTGCCGTAACGCTGAACCCCTCTCGCCCCGACGAGAGCGTGCCCAACCCTTCGCCTGATAAACGCGCAACGGATCGTTGCAGCGGGAACGCAATCTTAAGAGTTGGCCGTCTACCAAGGCCAACAGGACGTTCCTTGAATTGCGAAGGTGAAAGCCGTGGCCGAAACCGAACCTGAACCCTTGATCCTCGATCCGGACGAGTGGATGGACGCGCCGCAGGCGGTCATTGATGCCATCCTCGCGCGTACCGGACCCCGTCTGGTCATCAACGCATCGAACAGCGGGGCTGTCCCCGGCTCGGTTGCGCAATTGCTTCTGGCCGCACGACGAACCGCTGCGGCCCGGGATCAGACCCTGCTCATCGCGCAGCCGTCACAGGCCGCCCAAGCCAGCCTGACCGCGCTGGGACTCGACCACCTGTTGACAGAGGACGGGGTATGACCGGCAAAACCATTCTCGCGATCGATGACTCCCGCACCATTCGACAACTGGTGTCGCAAACCTTGTCCGAAGCAGGCTTCGACGTCACCACCGCCGTCGACGGTGAAGATGGGGTTTCCACCTTCCTGCACAGTCGGTTCGACGCGGTGATCACCGACATCAACATGCCCAAACTGGACGGGTTCGGGGTGATTGATGCCATCCGAAAGGGCACCGCCAACCGCAAGGTGCCCATCCTGGTGCTCACCACCGAAAGTTCGGTCGAATTCAAGGATCGCGCGCGCGGTCTGGGGGCGACCGGCTGGATCGTCAAACCATTCGAAAACCATCAACTGGTCGATATCCTCAAACTGGTGACGGGGGCCGACGGAGCATGAGCAACGATGCGCTAAGGGCAACATTCTTCGCTGAATGCGAAGAACTCATCGAATCCCTGACCGAAGGGCTGGACGCCATCGCCCAAGGGGATCGCGACAAGGAAACCATCAACGCGATCTTCCGCGCGGTCCACTCGATCAAGGGTGCGGCGGGTGCCTTCGGCTTCAACGACCTTGTCGCATTCGCGCACCGCTACGAAACTGTCCTCGACCTGATCCGCGCGGACAAGCTCGACATCAGTGCCGAAATCCTGCGGCTGATCACACGGTCGTCTGATGCGCTTGCGGAGCTTGTCGAACTGACGCGCGATACCGGCTCGGCCTCGCTGGACCCGGTCCAGGACCTGATCAATGACCTTGAAAGCCACGCCGAAGCCGTCAAAGCCGAAGAGCCGCCCGAACCGGACTTCGTGTTTGCCCCTCTCTCGGTCATCCAGATTGACGACCCTTCGCCGACGCCAAGCGGCTTCGTCATCCGGTTTCAACCCACGGCGGCCTTCTACACAAATGGCCATGAGCCCGCTCGCTATTTCGCAGCCCTCGCGGCTCTGGGCACGCTTTCAGTCGCCTGCGACACCAGCGCGATCCCTCCGCTGACCGACATCGATATCGACGAAAACTACCTCCGGTGGACCCTGACACTGTCCGGCGACACCGACGCCGACGCCGTGAAGGCGGTCTTCGCCTTCGCCGAAGGCCTCTGCACGCTCGACGTTTCGCCCCTTGCCGATGCGCAAGAACCCGACACGAGCCCCGAGCCAACAGACCCTCCCGCCAGCCTGTTTGGCATCCCGCTGGACCTCCCGCCGTCTGGCCCTGCAACCGCCCCAGCGATCACCGAACCAACCACGTCGCCCGCCGTTCCGAACGCTGCCGCCACGCCAGCGCAATCCGCTGCAAAAGCCCCGGTGAAGACCGCAACGACGTTGCGCATTGACCCCGATCGCGTGGATCGGCTGATCAACACGGTGGGCGAGCTGATCATCAACCATGCCGTCATCAGCCAGAAACTGGCGGCCTGCGGCATCAACAACGACTCCGAAATTATGGCCGCGCTGGACGACTATCGCTACCTCGCCCGTGAAATTCAGGAAGGGGTGATGTCAATCCGCGCCCAACCGGTAAAATCACTGTTTCAGCGGATGGGTCGCGTCGTCCGCGAAGCGGGCGAAGCCACGGCGAAACCGGTGAACTTCATCTCAGAAGGCGAATCGACCGAAATTGACAAAACAATCCTAGAGCGCCTCGCGGATCCCCTGACCCACATGCTGCGCAACTCGGTCGATCACGGCATCGAATCCGCCGAAAAGCGCCAGCAGGCCGGCAAACCTGCAATCGGCAGTGTTCGTCTCACCGCAGCGCATCGATCCGGTCATGTCGTGATAGAGGTCGCGGACGATGGCGCCGGGTTAAACCGCGAACGAATTCTCGCCAAGGCTATCGAAAAGGGCCTCGTCCCCGCCGATGCGAAGCTTTCCGAACCCGAGATTGACGCCCTGCTCTTCGCTCCGGGGTTTTCGACCGCCGATAGTGTGACCAATCTCTCCGGCCGCGGCGTCGGCATGGACGTGGTCAAGACGACCATCACCTCGCTTGGCGGCAAGGTCGGCATCACCAGCGTGCCCGGCAAAGGATCGACCTTCACCATTTCCCTGCCCCTGACGCTGGCGGTGCTCGACGGAATGGTGATCGGCGTCGGCTCCGAAACCATGGTTCTTCCTCTGTCCAGCGTGGTCGAAACCGTTCGCCCCAGCCGCTCCGACATCCATGAAATCGGTCCGGGGGAGTGCGTCCTCTCGGTGCGCGGGACATTCCTGCCGGTTGTCGACCTATGCCAGCTCTTTGGTTTGCGTCCCGTGCGCGCTGCCGCGGCCGACCGCTCCTATGTGATCCTCGACGCAAGCGATACCAGCGTGGCCATCGCCGTCGATGCCATCTGGGACCAGCGACAGGTCGTGATCAAAAGCCTCGAAGGGAACTACGGCACCGTTACGGGCATCGCCGCTGCCACAATTCTGGGCGATGGAAAAATCGCCCTGATCATCGATTCCGAAGCCTTGGTCGGGTTGGTTGCGCCACGCCGCACGTCCCGACCACTTGTCGAACTGGAGGCCTGAGATGAGCGAAAAAGAAACAACGGAAAGCGCGCGAACGATTGAGTTTGTCTCTCTGACCGCCGGGGGGCAAGGATTCTGCATCGAGATCACGCTCATCCGAGAAATCCGGCGCTGGAGTCAGGTTACCGCGCTCCCCTTCGCCGAAGATTCGGTCCTTGGTGTGATGAACCTGCGCGGCGCGGTGATCCCCATTGTCGATCTGGCTGCCAGGCTTGGTCTCGGCGCAACCGAGATCGGTGCACGCAATATTGTCGTCGTTACCGCAATCGGCAGCAAGATCGTCGGACTGGTCGTCGATTCGGTTTCTGAGATTCTGTCGGTCAATGTTGAGACAATTCGCCCGAACCCGACGTTGCGGCGTGACGGCACCGGGAATCATGTGGTGGGCTTGTTGCCCGTTGATGACGTGATGCTGCGTGTCCTCGATCTCGAAACACTCTTCGCCAAAGGCACTGAGGAAGCCGCATGACCGCGCAACTGCGTTCACCACCGGCCGACGCCGAGCTTCAGCTGACCGAAGCGGATTTTGCACGCATTGCGCGCATCGCCAAAGCGGGGTGGGGCCTAAGTCTCGACAGTGCAAAACGGCCGCTTATTCGCTCTCGTCTGGGCCGACGGCTAAAGGCACTGAATCTCGCCAGCTTCGACCCCTATTGCGAGATCATCGAATCCGGCGACACCGTGGAATGCGATCATTTCATCACCGCGCTCACAACAAATGTGACCCATTTCTACCGCGAAGCGCATCACTTCGAGCTGTTGGAGGCCGAGGTTCTTCCCGGTCTCATCGCGCGGGCCCGCAAGGGTCAGCGGGTGCGCCTGTGGTCCGCGGGTTGCTCATCGGGTCAAGAGCCGTATTCGTTGGCGGGTTCCATTCTGGCGCTGGCCAAGGACGCAGCGTCTCTCGATCTCCGCATCCTTGCAACCGACGTCGATCCGACGGTTCTCGTGACGGCCGAAGGTGGTCGTTATGAGGCACAGTCTTGCGCTTTCCCGTCGCCAGCGCTTGAGGCCCGGCTTTTCACCAAACCGTCCACCCCGCCTGAAGCCTTTCGTACGATCAGACCCGAACTCAAGCCCCTGATTACGTTTCGGCGGCTTAACCTCATGCAGCCTTGGCCATTTTCCGGGCGTTTTGACGTGATCCTCTGTCGCAACGTTGCCATCTACTTTGACAAGCCGACGCAAACCCGACTGTGGACGCGTTTTTCCGAAGCGCTGAACGATGGCGGTTCTTTGTTGATCGGACATTCAGAACGCATCACGGCTCCCGCCGAACACGGGCTCGAAGCGGTCGGCATCACAGCCTATCGCAAAACCGGCCCTCTCCCGACCAATGCGCACCGATGAAAGAGGACCAACAATGGCACTAAAGGATATCCTCAAAGTCATGATCGTTGATGACATGTCGGTCAGCCGAGGCTTGATGACACAAGGGCTGGAAGAAATTGGGATCAAGAACATCGACTTCCAAAAATCCGGTCAGGACGCGCTGAACCGTCTGGCGGTAAACCCCGCGCATCTGGTGATCAGCGACTACAACATGCCCGGCATGAGCGGCCTCGATTTGCTCGAAAACCTGCGCAGCAACAAGCTGACGCAGCAGATCGGCTTTATCCTTATCACCGGGTCACCAAGTCAGGAGCTCCTGGAAAGGGGCGTCAAACTCGGGCTCAACAACCTGATAAAAAAGCCCTTCACGACGCAAAGCCTCAAAGCCTCAATCGAAGCGGTGGTGGGCAAGATATGACACTTCATGGCCCATTTCCGATTCCGCCGGTCCTGGGCACGATTGCCGACGTCATGGCCGAAATCCGCCACATGTTGCTCGCCTACGAAGCGGCAATGACAGGGGACGCTCGAACGCAGCAGAACAAGCGAGCCGTGCAGGACTTCGACCTTGCGATCCAATCATTGCACGACCTGGAAACTATCGCGCGGAAACTGGCCCTGGAACTTCCCGATGATCTGGTTTCGCATTCCGCTGTTAGTCTGGGGCAGCTCCAATTGGAGCGCAGCCGACGCCGTGTGGTGGCCGCCGCGCAAGGTAGCGCCGAGGCGCACCCCCAACGGCAAAAGCCGACCATAGACCTTTTCGCACCGTCCCCCGACGAGGCCACAGTCGGCGACATCGACACAGGATCAATCGCCGAAACGTCCCAACCGCGCTCGCGTTGACGTTCTTTCCATCAAGGATTCAGCCATGCTTACACGTTTTACACAATCGCGGATTGGCCTTCGCCTCCCTGCCATGGTGGTCGTGGCCCTCGCGGTCAGTCTCGCGGCAGCGAGCGCCGTTTACTATTATAGCATCAAGACTGCTCAACAGACGCTTGCTCACCATCTGGCCGAGTCGCTCGCAGGCCACACCGAAACGGCCTATCGGGTCTGGCTTGATGGCATGTTCCGCCTGACCGAAGATCTCGCTGAAGGGAGCCTTGCGCCAGAAGCGCTGCGTCAGTTCAACGACGCTCTGGCTCTGCAACCTGATGGCTGGCAAAACGATCTTCGGCAAGCCTATATCGATGACAACCCCTTCGCGGCCGGTGAACGCCAGAACTTCGACCAGGGCACCAGCCGTCCCGCGTATGATCTGGTCCACGACACCTTTAATCAATACTTGCGCGACCACCTGGAACGCTTTGGCTACTATGATCTTTTCCTAATCTCGACCGATGGCAACATCCTGTATTCAGTTGCCAAAGAGGACGACTTTGCGACCAGCGTCGTGACTGGACTCTACGCCGATACGGGGCTCGCACGAGCATGGCGCGCGGCAATGGACGCGCCGGCCACCGTTACAGCCTATGCGGATTTTGAACACTACCTTCCCAGCGGAAACGCTCCGGCATCGTTCCTTGCGCGCCGTATTGTCGATCTTGACACGCCAGGAACCCCCGTAATCGGTGTCGTCGCGATTCAACTGCCAGAAGAAGGCATTGTCGACGCTTTGAACAACATCATGCCCCTGAATCCAAGGGATGATGCCTATATCATCGGACCGGATGGATTAAGCCGCAGCCCGAACCGATTGGAAGACACCCTCAGCGTACTCAGCCCTCTGCCCGACTTGCCTCAGATCGCCATGGCCCGGGCTGGTGAATCCGGCTACATCGATAACGTGCCCGGCCTGCATGGGCACGAGGTTTCAGCCTGGGTAGAAACTTTCGAGTCGCATGGCCTGGAGAGAGCGGTCGTTGTCGAACTGGACCATGTAGCAACCTTCACCGCGTTGACAAAATTCAAGCGTACGGCACTTGTCTTCATGGTGATCGGAATTGCTGTTTTTCTAGCTGTTGGCTACCTGATTGCGCGCGCCATCACCAAGCCTTTGAGCGCGCTCCAAGACTCCATGGAGCGTATCGCCGCGGAAGACTACGAAACGCCGGTTGTCGACATTGAACGACGGGATGAACTCGGCGAACTGTCGCGTCGGCTCGATGTCTTTCGCAAAAAGCTTATCGGGGGGGCAAAATGCAAATGAACAACAGCGCCAGTCGCAGGTCGAGCAAGAGCTTGTCGTCAAGGACCTGGGCCGTGGGTTGCGCGGCCTTGCCAGCGGGTATCTCGATACGCGGCTGACCGACGCGTATTCTGGCAGTTATGAGCAGCTGCGCGCGGATTTCAACGAGACCGTTGAAACCATGGAAAGCTTGATGCGATCAATCGCCTCCAATGCCATGGAAATTCGTGCCCGTGCAGAAGAGATCAGCGCCTCGTCCGATGATTTGTCACATCGCACCGAGAACCAGGCAGCGACGCTCGAAGAGACCGCCGCAGCGCTTGATGAACTGACGGCCAGCGTGCGGACGGCGGCCGAGAGCGCCTCAGAGGTCGAGTCCGTGGTCGCTGATGCACGCAAAGAGGCAGAGAAAAGCGGCCAGGTTGTCTCGGAAGCGGTTTCAGCAATGTCGATGATCCGGCAATCGTCGAATGAGATTTCTCAGATCATCGGTGTGATTGACGACATTGCTTTCCAGACCAACCTATTGGCGCTGAATGCGGGTGTCGAAGCCGCACGAGCCGGCGACGCAGGGCGTGGTTTCGCCGTCGTTGCCTCCGAAGTGCGCGCCCTGGCGCAGCGGTCCTCTGAAGCTGCCAAACAGATCAAGACCTTGATCACCGGTAGTGCGGAACAGGTGGAAACGGGTGTTGGCCTGGTTGGCCGCGCCGGCGACACGCTCCGAATGATCATCGAACGCGTCAGCAACATCGATCAACTGATTGGTGGCATCGCCACCGGCTCACGCGAGCAATCCGCCGGTCTTGGTGAAATCAATGTTGGGGTTTCACAACTCGACCAGGTCACACAACAGAATGCCGCAATGGTTGAAGAGGTGACCGCCGCGGCGACAACCCTCAACACGGAATCTTCGGCACTTACGCAGATCGTTTCGCGCTTCAGACTGAACGACAGCGAGGTCAGCAGGGATGCCCCGGCTTTCACGGACCCTGTCGCCCGCCAGAACCCGCCCAGACCGGCTGAGAGCGAGGACGACGACTTCGCAACCGCAGTTCAAGCGCCAAGACAGGCACAAGCTGCACCGCCGATCGCGGCCAATCTCGCGCGCTGGCAGGACTTTTGAGGTGAATAATATCCAGGTCGGGAAAGGATAAAGAATGCGATTGCTGATAGCCGACCCGGATTGTCCTCACAGACGCGCGGCATCGGAAAGACTGGGCGCGATTCCGGGTATTCGTGTGTCCGACATTTGCGCTGACCTAACCGCTACATTCAACGCTGTCGAGCACAGGCCACCGACGTTGGCTCTCATCGCGCCTGAACTGGTGGCGCAGCCCGAGTTCGAAATGATGGAGATGCTTTTCCGTTCGCTTTCGGTACGATGGATGCCTTTGGTGTTCAGTCGCAGCAATGCAGCCCGTTTGGGCACCCAACTTGTTGCTGATCTTTCCAGCGATGACGTTTCGCTGCAGCAGAATCTGCGGGCTCGGCTTGCTTCCGGGAACGCACCAATGCCGCGTGCAAATACAGGATTGCTGCGGTCCGTGGGACAACCTTCTGACGATGGAGTAATTCTGATCGGCTCATCAACCGGTGGAATTGATGCGCTTCTTCAAGTCCTTGGTAGCTTTCCCGAAGATTGCCCGCCAACGTTGATCGTGCAGCATACCGGTGCGGCCTTCAGCAGTGGCCTTGCCCGCCTGTTTGACCGAAATGTCGCCCCACAGGTCCGCGAAGCGCGCGACGGCGAGCCTTTGCGCCGTGGGTCCGTGCTGCTCGCACCGGGTTCGGACCAGCACCTCGTCTTGCACACGCGACAAGGTCAGTCATGTCGTTTGGTTGAGGGCCCGCGCGTCAGCGGCCACAGGCCATCAGTCGATGCGCTTTTTGCCTCGGCGGTTCCGATCGCCAAAAAAGTTACAGCGGCAATCCTGACCGGGATGGGCCGCGATGGTGCCGACGGAATGCTCGCGCTACGCCAAGCCGGCGCGCGCACCATTGGCCAGAATCGAGCGACTTCGGTGGTCTACGGCATGCCAGGTCAAGCCGCTGAACTGGGCGCTGTCGGGAGTGAACTGCCAATCGGTGACATTGGGCCCGCAGTGCTGCGAGCCGCGCAGAGGAACACGGCGTGAAACAACCCTTGCAACACTGGCCACCGGGTTTTCAGACCCGCACCGTCGCGGTCATTCGCGGAGATTTTCAAGTCTCGTCGGACCCGTCTGTTGTCCTGTCAACGGTTCTGGGGTCGTGCGTCTCCGTTTGCATGTTCGACCCCGGCGCGAAAATAGGTGGGATGAACCACTACCTGCTGGCTGAAGGGACAGAGTCTGACGCAAGCAGTCTGAAGTACGGAGCGCATGCTATGGAACTGTTGATTAACAACTTGCTCAAACAAGGCGCCAAGCGTGGCGCCCTGCGTGCAAAGGTGTTTGGTGGCAGTCGAATGACCGGACGGTTCGCCGATATTGGCCCGCGCAATGCCGAATTTGCACTGCGCTATCTCGCGGCAGAGGATTTCGAGGTTCAGTCGCACGATCTTGGCGGGAATGCCGCCCGGCGCGTTAATTTCCACCCCGTGACCGGGTATGCCCGCGTCATTCATACAGCACCCGACGAAGAGACAACGGTCACGCCGGCGCGCGCACCCGTGCGGCCGCCCGCGTCGCGCACTGAAGGAATCACACTGTTTTAGCTTGAAAAATCTGCCGAAAAGATCCGTGCGATCTGCCGCTACTGAAGCTGGCATAGGGAGCGAGGCGCCATTGCCTGAGCTAAGCAACGATCAGGGTATCTACACCATGGGGTCGGTCAAGAACGCGGCTTTTCCAAGGGATTGCGGCGCCGGGTTAGCGGCTTATCTTGCAACCAAAGAGGGCAGACCACGCGCCTCACCGGCGTTGGGCGTAGCTCAACGCGTTGGGAACGCCGCGTCGGATAAGGTGCAAAAGCAAAGCCTTGCCGGACGCCGACCCGCTGTTGACCACACAGAACCAAGCGACACGACCACAGAAACCCGAACGAAACCCGCTTAAGCCACCATCAAAGATTGCCCTGAAGCCCGAACCTCCCTCGCCCGGTTAGCGGTTCGCAGCATTGAGCCGCGCGGAGAGATGAAGTGGCATTTACTTGACGCCACTGGCGCCGGCCCTACGTTCGGCACGGGGCAGAGAAATGGCGCGATTGTCCGGGACGGCCCGGAATTTTACCCCGGCCAAACATGGTCACCTCATAACGCTGGCCAGACTTTCGAACTGCAGGGTTTGCGACTTTGCGGCTACATTAGTGCTGCCCGGAAGTATCCCAACCCAATTGTGAGCGCAGCGCGCCTGTTCCAGCACTGCTTGCCAATAGACGATCGCGGCCACGTCTGACGGCGTGCCTTTATCTGGCAACGAATGCGTTAAGCGTCGCGCGCGACTACCGGCGGATCGCACAACCCCATCATGACGTCGGTCAGACGGCCCGCGGTCGCTGTCTGGTGGACACCGGTTTTCGTGCAGTCCTCAAACCGGCAAGTGCACTCTTACAACACCGGATCCGCGGGGGTTTCGACCTTTATGTCGCCGAGAAAGGGAGCATCAGCTATCACGGATCTCCTCAACTTGGTGCGGACAACGTGCCGTGGCCCGCATTGCCGCGAACGAGAGGCCTTTTCGACCGCCAGCCAACATTGGCGAACGACGAATATGAGCCGGCAGTCCCGACGGTCAGCAAATCCCGGGAAAGTCGGTATCTAACCGAAAGGTAAAACTTCGGGCTTTGCGCGGTGATGGATCCGCGCAACAGCCGTCAGCCCGCGCGCCGCCAAAAGAGGATGCCGGCCCGCATGGACCGGCATCTCTTCAAATCGGGCTGGGACAGTCAGCCGCCCTGTCCCAACTTGCCCGGGTTCATCAATCCTTTGGGGTCAATCGCCGATTTCAGCGTCTTCATGAGATCGACCGCCGCATCCCCGTGCTCGGCGCGCAGGTATTTCAACTTGCCGGTGCCGATCCCGTGCTCGCCGCTCGCCGTGCCACCGACCGTAAGAGCCCGCTCAACCAGACGCTCGGCCAGACGCTCGGCCTCGGCCAGCTCGCGGGGATCATCGGGCTGGATGATATACGCCGCGTGATAATTGCCGTCGCCGACATGGCCGATGATCTGCCCCAACAGGAAACTGTCCTCGATATCGGCACGGGCGGCTTCAATCTGGCCCGCCAATTCCGAAATCGGCACACAGATATCGCCGGTATAGAGTTCGCTGCCCGGGCGAATCGCCTTGGTTGCCCAGTAGAGATCATGCCGCGCTTGCCAGAGTTTCGCGCGTTCCTCGGCATCGGCGGTCCAGACGAAATCTTCGGCACCGTGGTCGGCGGCGATCCCGGCGACGATCTGCGCCTGTTCGGCAACCCAGGCATCGGTCCCGTGGAATTCGAACATCAGGGTCGGCGCGACTTTCATCGTGGTTTTGGAATACGCGTTCACCCCGGCCACGGCGACGGCGTCCAGAAACTCCACCCGCGCCATCGGGACGCCGTATTGCACCGCCTCGATCACGGTTTCGACCGCGCTGGCGGCATCGGGAAAGGCGCAGACCGCCGAAGAAATCGCCTCGGGGATCGGGTGCAGGCGCACAGTGAGTTCTGTGATCACACCCAGCGTACCCTCGGCCCCGACAAAGAGATGCGTCAGATCATAGCCGGTCGAGGATTTCCGCGCCCGGCTGCCGGTTTTCACCAGCTTGCCGTCGGGCGTCACCACTTTCAGCGCCAGAACGTTGTCGCGCATCGTGCCATAGCGGTAGGCCATCGTCCCCGACCCGCGGGTCGAGGCCATGCCGCCCAGCGACGCATCCGCGCCCGGATCGACCGAGAACATAAGGCCCGTGGCCCGCAGTTCGGTGTTCAGCTGCTTGCGCGTGACACCCGATTGCACAACGGCCAACCCGTCCTGGGGACGGATTTCAAGGATATGGTTCATCTCGCGGGTGTCGATTGTGATGCCGCCCCGCGCGGGGATCGTGTGGCCCTCCATCGATGAACCCGCGCCGTAGGGCACCATAGGCACATCATTTTCGACGCAAAGGCGCACGATTTCCTGCACCTCTTCAACCGTGCGCGGAAACGCGACAGCGTCGGGCATCGCGGCGGCGTGCCAGCCGGTGTCGCGGCTGTGGTGGTCGCGCACGGCTTTGGCGGTGGCCAGACGCTCGCCCAGCAGCGCTTGCAGCGCGGTGATCGTATTGGTCAGGTTCACGGATACAGGCTCCCGCTGCCGCGCGGATATTTCGACGATTCAATCTCTTGGCAGGTGATGAACTCCAGCAAAGCCGGTTGCCCCGCCTCGGTCGCCGCGATGCCGCGTTTGATCGCCGGGATGATCTCGGCCACCTCGGTGATGCGCTCGCCGTAGCCGCCCATGGCTCGGGCGAAGGCGGCATAGTCGCCGCCGATGTCGGTCGAGCGGTATTTTTCCGTCGAAACCGGCATGATCGGCAGTTCCATCGCCATCGAGTGGTTGTTCAGCAGGATCGACAGGATCGGGATCCGCTCGCGCACCGCCGTTTCAAAATCCATGCCGGTAAAGCCGATCGCCGCATCGCCCCAGACGTTGATGCACAGCTTGTCCGGGCAGGCCAGTTTCGCGCCCATCGCCAGCCCCAGACCATAGCCAAGCTGGGTGGATTTGCCCCAGCCGATATAGCTGAGTGGCGTGGTTGAGACCCAGAAAGGCGAGAGCTGGTCGCGCGGGCTGCCGGCGTCATGGGTGATGATGGTGTTGGCGACGTCGACGGTGTGCTGCAGATCCCAGAGCACGCGGTAAGGGCGGAACGGGGCCTCGTCCGAGCGGAGCTTGACCATCCATTTCTTCATCCACGGCGCGCGGACGCGCTGGATTTCGTCGGCCACGGCGCGCGGGTCGGGGGTCGGCAGGCGGCGGGCGTTAACCTCGGCCAGCACGGCGTCGAGCATCAGCGCGGCGTCACCGACCAGTGCGATTTCGGCCTCGATGTCCTTGTTGACGTGGTCGGGGTCCAGCGTCGCATGGATCACCCGCTTGCCCAAAGGCATCTCGACGCCAAAGGCGGTTTCAGTGAACGAACAGCCGATGCCAAAGATCACATCCGCATTATCGAGGAAATGCCGAACAGTCAGCGGCAGCGCCGCGCCGCCCGAGCCGAGCGCGAGTTGGTGGTCCTCAGGAAAGGCGCTTTTTCCTTCGAGCGAGGTGCAGACCGGGATCGACAACCGCTCGGCCAGCGCCTTGAGTTGCGGCCAGGCCTTGGCGTAATGCACGCCCTGCCCCGCATAGATTACCGGGCGTTTCGCCCCGGCGAGCAGGTCAACGGCCTGCACCACGGCTGCCGGATCGGGGCCATAGCGGGTGCGCAGAACCGGGGTGTAGTTCAGCGGCTCAGGCACGTCATCGTTCCAGATGTCGTTGGGGATCTCGACCAGAACCGGCCCGCCGCGCCCGTTTTTCAACCGCGAGAAAGCGCGGCGCATGATGCTGGGGATCTCGCGGGCATCGTTGATCGGCTCGGCTGATTTGGTGATGTCGCGCATCGAGATGGACGAATTGTAGTTCGGCGAGACATGCGCCAGCCGCCGGTGATACCCGCCCGGCATGACCAACAGCGGCACGGATTCCGCAAAGGCCTGCGCGATGGCGCCGTAGGTGTTCTCGGCCCCCGGTCCCGATTGCATGACAAATACGCCGATTTTCTCGCCGCTGGTCATCCGGCTGATGGCATCCGCCATATGCGCGCCGGTGCGTTCCTGCCGGACGATGATCGGCCGGATATCGGCCATTGCGGCGTATTCGAGCACGTGATTGACCGGATAGCCGATGACCATCTCAACGCCTTCGCGTTTGAGAATCTCGGCGATTGCATCTCCGACTTTCATGCCACCCCTCCCAGAATGTATACATCACTTGTCAGTCTGCCTGACAAAAGAGCCCTTCGCAACGGGCCAGATGCTGGCTAGTCCGGCTTCACGGCAGAAATCGGGCACGGGCGCGACCTATTCGGGCCCCTGATACTGATTCGGCGGCAGGTTTCCTTGCCGCAGCTTCAGCGCCGCAGTTCTCACCGACAGAAAAACCGCTCACGCCGGGAATTTGCTGTCTTTTCCCGATCCGGATCATCGCAGAACCTTGCAAGACGCCGGAATCAAAGACCGATCCTTGTTTCCGGCTTTCCCGAAATTGCCGCCACGACCGCCGAAGTCGCACGCCGGATTACAGTGAAGATTGAGAATGGTTCATGAAAATTCCTTGTCAGGAGGCCTGCGACATGTACACATATCAGGTGAAGCCCTGCCGCCGCGCTCTGACAGGTGGCAGCCCGGACTTCGAGGGAGGAAATCAATGAACACCAGAACCTTGGCAGTTGCCACGGCCGTTGCTCTATGCCTTGGCCAAACGGCTCTCGCACAGGAATACACGCTCAGCCTCGCGCATTGGGTGCCCGGTACGCACCCGTTGCAGACGCTGGGAATTGAGCCGTGGATCCAGTCGATTTCGGAGGCGTCGGGAGGGCGCATCGCGATCGACATTTTCCCGGCACAGCAGCTCGGCGCGGCAGCAGACCACTATGATATGGCGCGCGACGGCATCGCCGACATCGCCTTTATCAACCCGGGCTATCAGCCGGGCCGCTTCCCGATTCTGGCGGCGGCCGAACTGCCGTTCCTGTTCGCCAACGCCACAGGCGCGGTGCGGGGCCTGACCGAATGGTATCAGAACTACGACGATCAGGAGATGTCCGAGACCTACTTCTGCATGGCCCTGACCCATGATCCGGGAACCATGCATGGCAAGTCCCCGATTCTGGTCCCCGAAGACGTGCGCGGCCACACCGTGCGCCCGGCCAACGCCACCGAAGCGCGGTTTGTGAACCTGCTGGGTGGTGCCTCGGTTCAGGTGCCCGCCCCTGCGATGCGTGAGGCGCTGTCGAACGGCACCGCTGACATCACGCAAAGCCCGTGGGAGTCGCTCTATATCTTCGGCGCCGACAGTCTGGTCACGCATCACCTCGACATGCCCTTCTACGCTTCGATCAACGCGTTCGTCATGAACCGCGGCATGATCGACGGGCTGCCCGAGGATCTGCGTCAGGTCATGATGGACCATTGCACGCCCGAAATGGCCGAGCAGATGTCGACCGGCTGGGCGGGTGCTGAAGCTGCGGGCCGTGAACGCATCGCCGCCGATCCGGCGCACACGATGTACACCCCCAACGCCGAGCAGGTCGCAATGTGGCAGGAAGCCGCCGCACCGCTGACCGAAGAATGGCTGGCGCTGATGGAGAGCCAGGGCCAGGACGGCCCAGCGATCCTGCAGGGTCTGCGCGACTCGCTGGCGCGGTATGACGGCCTCTACGCCGAGTGAACCATCGGTCGATCTGACCCTCTGAGCACCGGGCGGAGACCTTCCGCCCGGGCCTTTCTTCTGACGAACGGACGTATCCCTTGGTCAAGATCCTCGAAAATTTCTGCCGGGTCGTGGAAATGCTGGCCGGGCTTTTGCTCGGCCTCTGCACGATCCTGATCGTCGCGTCCGCGATTGGACGCTATGCCCTAACCAGCCCGATCCCTGACAGTTTCGACGTGTCGCGCCTGCTGCTGGGGGCCTGCATCATGTGGGGCTTTGCCTCGGTCGGGTATCGCGGCGGACACATCACCGTTGACCTGTTTGTCGAGATGATGCCCGAACGCGTGCGGCGCTGGGTCGAGCTGCTGGCATGGCTGGTGCTGTTGTTCTTCGTCATCCTGCTGACGTGGAAAATGTTCACCCGCGTTGAGAGCGCCATGCGCTCGAACGAGGCGACATTTGATCTGCGCTTCCCGGTCTGGCCGCTGATGGCGCTGATCTGGGCTGGCACGGCAATCAGCATCGTTACCATTACCGTGCGGATGTTCCTGCTGGCGACCGGCAAGGCCGACCCTGAATTCGAGCGCGACGCCGCGCAAAAGGTGGACTGACATGGCCTATACCGATCTGATCGCCGTTGTCGGCTTCCTTGCGCTGTTCGGCATGATGGCGCTGCGCGTGCCGATTGGCGTGGCCATGGGGCTGGTGGGGGTGTTCGGCTTTGCCGCGGTCCGCGGGATCAACCCGGCGCTGAACCTGCTGGCAACTTCGCCGATCCGCGTGATCACCGACTTCAACCTGACGCTGGTCAGCTTCTTCATCCTGATGGGCATCTTCGCCACCAACTCGGGCATCAGCCGCGAGCTGTTTCGAGCCGGGAACGCGTGGCTCGGGCAGTTCAAGGGCGGGTTGGGCCTGTCCACCATCGCCGCCTGTGGTGGCTTTGCCGCGATCTGCGGATCCTCCGTCGCCACCGCCGCGACGATGACCAAGATCGCCCTGCCCGAGATGCGCCGCTTTGGCTACAAGGACGACGCCGCCTCGGGCGTGATTGCTGCGGGCGGCACGCTGGGCATCCTGATCCCGCCGTCGGTGGTGATGGTGGTCTATGCCTACATCACCGAAACCGATGTGGGTAAGCTGTTCATCGCGGGGATCGTGCCGGGCATTCTGGCGATCACCATGTATATGGCCGCGCTGCTGATCGGCCACCGCAAATCACTGCCGCCGGGCACGCCGTTCAATCTGGGTGAGGCCATGCGCTCCATGGCCGGGATCTGGGCCGTTGTGCTGCTCTTCGTGATGGTGATCGGCTCGATCTACTGGGGCGTTGCCACCCCGACCGAGGCTTCGGCCATCGGGGCGCTATTGACCATGATCGTCGGCATCGTGCGCGGGCGTCTGACGTTCCGCCAGATCGTCGACAGCCTGACCGAGGCGCTGCGGACCTCGGTCTCGGTCTACACGGTGCTGATCGGCGCGATCCTGTTTGGCTATTTCCTGGCCATCACCCAATCGCCGCAAAAGCTGACCGCATGGCTGGTGGCGCTGGATTACGGCCCGATGGGCACGCTGGCGCTGATCCTGCTGGTGTTCGTGGTGGCAGGCTGCATCCTAGATTCCATGGCAATGATCATCCTGATGGTGCCGATCGTCTATCCGGTGATCGTGCATCTGGGCTTTGATCCGATCTGGTTCGGCATCATCATCGTGATGACCGCTGAACTGGGGCTGATCACCCCACCGGTGGGGATAAACGTCTATGTGATCAATATGATAGCCAAGGACGTCAAACTGCCGGTGATCTTTCGGGGGGTGCTGCCGTTCATCGTCGCGGATGTGTTCCGGCTGGGGATACTGGTGGCTTTCCCGGCGATTGTGCTCTGGTTGCCGCGCACGATGGGGTGAAGGGGGGCGGCTTGCCCCGCGCCTTTCGTCCCCATAGGACGGGGGGCAAAAAGGGAGCCTTCCATGCGCGCGATCTTGCTTGCTCTGTGCCTGTGCCTCGCCTCTCCGGCGCTGGCGCAGGTTGATACGCTCTGCACGCTGGCGCTGGACGCCTACACCGGCGCGGTGCTGCTGATTGAAGGCGACTGCGACACCCGCGTCACTCCGGCGTCGACCTTCAAGCTGCCTTTGGCGGTGATCGGCTTTGACACCGGCTTCCTGCAAGACCCGCAGCACCCCGCCCTGTCCTTTCAGCCCGGCGATCCCGACTGGGGCGGCGAAAACTGGCGGCGCGACACCAACCCCACCGACTGGCTGCGCTATTCCGTTGTCTGGTACTCGCAACGCATCACCCGCGCGCTGGGGGCGGATACGCTGACCCGCTACGCCCGCGCCTTTGACTATGGCAACGCCGATTTCAGCGGCGATGCGGGCTTTGACAACGGGTTAGAGCGCGCGTGGATCGCCTCGTCGCTGCTGGTCTCGCCGCGCGAGCAAGCCCATTTCCTGCGCGGCCTTGTCACCGACACCCTGCCGGTCAGCGCGCAGGCCATGGCCAACACCCGCGCCAGCACCCAACAGCACCAGAGCGGCGGCTGGGTCATCCACGGCAAAACCGGCGGCGCTTATCCCCGCCGCGCCGACCGCAGCTTTGACTATGCGCATGGCTGGGGCTGGTACGTAGGCTGGGCGGAGCGGGGCGATCAGAGCGTGGTCTTCGTCCGGCTGACGCGCACGCAGACCCGGCAAGCGGAGTCGCCGGGCATCATGGCGCGCGCGGCGTTTCTGGCGGGATGGCCCGAGCTGGTGCAGCGCTTGCCGCTGGACTGACCAACGGCCTGTTCGCCGCTGGCTCAGCTGAACGGGCCTTTGAAGATAAAGAAGGCCCCGGCGAAAATCAGGCCAAAGCCGACAAGGTGGTTCATCGTGATCCGCTCGCCCAGATAGATGACGGAAAAGATGACGAAAACCGTCAGCGTGATGACCTCTTGCATCACCTTCAGTTCCGCCGCCGAATAGACCTGATGGCCGATGCGGTTGGCGGGGACAGCAAAGCAGTATTCGACAAAGGCGATGCCCCAGCTGACCAGAATCACGATCAGCAGCGGTTTGCTGGCAAACTTCAGGTGGCCATACCACGCGAAGGTCATGAAGACGTTGGAACAGATCAGCAGCAGGATCGGAAGTATGGCCGGAGATGTCATTGGGGTATCCTTTGGCCCGAACATCGTCATGCGCCGAATTTTCTGTCAAGAATGCACGATACGGCGCTGCCATTTTCAGCGTCACCTGCGCACCGATGAAAAAGGCCCGGCGTTTCCGCCGGGCCCTCGCCGTCTCTACCCAAACGATGCTCAGCCCATGTGGATCGACTTGGTTTCCAGATAGTTGCCCAAGCCCTCAAGCCCGCCCTCGCGGCCCATGCCGGACTGCTTGAACCCGCCGAACGGCATGGTGATATCCACGATCATGCTGTTGACGCTCATGTTCCCGGCCTGCACGCGGCGGGCGAAGGAATAGGCGCGCTCAGGGTCTTGCGAGAAGACCGCGCCGGCCAGACCATAGACCGAGTCATTGGCCTTGCGCGCCGCATCTTCCTCATCGCGGTAGCCGATGACCGACACGACCGGGCCAAAGATTTCCTCCTGGAAAATCTTCATGCCGGGGGTCACGTCGGCGAACACCGTCGGCTCGATAAAGTAGCCCTTGTCACGCCCCGCCGGACGCCCGCCGCCGCACATCAGCCGTGCGCCTCCATCCAGACCGGCGCGGATATAGCCCTCAACCCGCTCGCGCTGGCGGTCCATGGTAAGCGGGCCCATCTGCGTGGACGGATCGGCCGGATCGCCCAGCTTGATGCTTTTCACCGCGGGCACGAACATATCGAGGAATTCCTGCTTACGCGCCTCGGGCACCAGAATGCGCGTGAGCGAGAAGCAGACCTGCCCCGAGATCGGCATCGAGTACATCATCAGCGGCATCATCGCCTTGCTGAAATCGGCATCCGGCAGCAGCACGGCCGCCGATTTGCCGCCAAGCTCCAGCGACACCCGCGCCAGACGCTCGGCGCAGACCCCGGCGATATGCTTTCCGGCGGCGGTCGAGCCGGTGAAGGCCACCTTGTCGATCTGCGGACGGCGGATCAGGTAATCGCCGCTCTCACGCCCGGCGGGCACAAGGTTGAACACGCCCGCCGGCAGCCCGGCCTTTTCGATGCATTCGGCCATGATATAGGCCTCAAGCGGGGTTTCGGGCGACGGCTTGGCGACAAAGGTGCAGCCCGCCGCCAGACCGGCGGCGATCTTGTAGGTCAACAGCACCATCGGCGCGTTCCACGGCGAGATCGCCGCACAGACACCGACCGGCTCCTGCACCACCCGCGTGGTGCCGCCATCGGCGCGTTTGCGGGCGTCGACGAAGGGATAGCTTTCGATCACATCGGCATAATAGTCGAACAGCTGCGCGTTCTGCGGCGCCAGTTTCTTGGCCAGCATCACCGGCACGCCGACCTGCGCGACCCAGGCCTCGACGATATCCTCCAGCCGGTCCTCGATGTTGCGGGCGATCTTGCGCAGATAGCGCGCGCGCTCGGTCGGGGACAGGCGCGGCCAGGGGCCCTCGTCGAACGCGTGGCGCGCGGCGTTGACGGCGCGGTCCATGTCGGCGGTCCCGGCTTCGGGGTAGCGCAAGATGACCTCTTCGGTCATCGGCGAGACGACCTCGATCATTGACTTGGACAGCGGATCGACCCACTGACCGTTGATAAAGAATTTCTCGGGCGACTTCAGCCCGCCTGTCCCGCGCGTGGCGGTGGGGTTGTTCATCACGTTCATCGGTGTTTCCTCCCGTTGATCTGTTGAAGGCTCGGGCGCTTGCCCGATCATGACTTCCAGCAGGCGCGGTCCTTTGCGCGCCAGCACTTCCTTGATGGCCGCAGGCAGCTCGCCCGGATCGGCGCAGCGCAGCGCGGGCACGCCCTGAGCCTGCGCGATGGCGACGAAATCCAGATGGCCGATCTCGACCCCGGCAATCGCCTGCGCCTGCGTCTGCTCGGCGATGCCCTTGAGCGCCGCGTAGCCGCCGTTGTTCAGGATCAAAAAGCACACATCGGCGTCATATTCCGCCGCCGACCACAACGCCTGGATCGAATACAGGCTCGACCCGTCGCCCATGATCGCCACCACCGGGCGGTCCTGCCCGGTCAGCGCAGCCCCCACGGCGGCGGGCAGGCCATAGCCAAGCCCGCCCGAGGCCGTGGCAAAGAAGCCGCCGGGCCGGTCGATGGGGAAATAATCGTGCAACGCGCCGCGTGCGCTGGGGGCTTCCTCGACCACGATGCTGTCGGGATCGCGCAGATCCGAGAGCACCTGCATGAACCATTCATTCGTGATCGTCTCGGGCCGCGCCACGCCCGGTACATCGCGAAACGCACGGGTCGGGCGGGGGCGTGGCGTCAGTTTGGAGACCAGCACCTCGGCGGCAAGGCGGCAGTCGGCGAGCACCGACATGCCCATCGCCGCCCCCGCCGCCTGCTGGGCGTCGTCGGTGATGTGGTAAAGCGCGGTGCCGGGGCGGACATGCTCCAACGGCCCGGCGAAATGGTAGGTGAAGACCGGCGCGCCCAGCACCAGAACGGCATCGGCTCCGGCCAGACAATCCGACAGCGCGGGTTGTTTGGCGGGCAGGAAGCCGGCGAAATTCGGGTGCGTCTCGGGGAACGAGCAGCGCGGCGACATCGGGCTGACCCAGACGGGCGCGGCCAGTTGTTCGGCCAGCGCGACCACGGCCTCCCACGCGCCGTCACGGTCAACGCCCGGGCCGACGACGATGGCGACCTGCGCCGCTGCCTCCAACCCCTGCGCGACCTGATCCAGCGCCACCGGATCGCCGCCCAGCCGCAGCGACACCGCGCGCGGCTCGACCGGCGCGGCCTGTTCGTCCCAGTCGTCCAGCGGCACCGAGACCAGCACCGGCCCGCGCGGCGGCTGCATCGCCATCCAGTAGGCGCGCTCCAAGGCGCGCGGCACATCCGCCGCCCGCGCCGGTTCGATCGCCCATTTCACGCAAGGCTTGGGCATGTCGACCGGGTTCTCATTGCCCAAAAACGGATCGCCCGGCAGCAGCGCGCGGGTCTGCTGACCCGTCGTCACGATCATCGGCGTGCGGTTCTTCATCGCGGTATAGAGGTTGCCCATCGCATGCCCCAACCCCGCCGCCGAATGCAGGTTCACGAAGCTGGCGTTGTCGGTGATCTGCGCATGCGCGTCAGCCATCGCCACGGCGACGGATTCCTGCAGCCCCAGCACATAGCTGAAATCGCTGGGCAAATTGACGAACATCGGCAGCTCGGTCGAGCCGGGGTTCCCAAAGATCTTCGTCATTCCATGCGCGCGCAGCAGGTCGAACACGGCCTGCGCGACGGTCTGGCGACCGGCATTCACGCCGACCGGAGCCGGGCGCATTTGTTCATTCATGTCATTCCTCCACCCGAGCGGCCCTCCCGCCGTGGGAGCCCAAGTCTTGCACGATTCGCCCCCTGCGCAGAATTGCTATGTTTGTTCTAAAGTCATACCCTATTCGCATGACTTTGGATGTCCGTTCCGCCCGCATCGTTCTGGCCTGCGCGCAGGCCCGCAGCATCGGCCGCGCCGCGCGCGCGCTGAACATGGCCCAGCCTGCCGTGACCCGCGCGCTGACGCGGCTTGAGGCGGCGCTGGACGCGCCGTTGTTCGAGCGAACCACGCGCGGGGTCGAGCTGACGCCGTATGGCGCGGCGCTGTTGCCCTATGCCGAATTGCTGGTGTCCGAGGCCAGTCAGGCCGAAATCCTGATCCGCCAGATGCGCGGCGCGGGGCGCGGGGTGGTGCGCATTGGCGGTGTGGGATCGGTCGCAAGCGGGCTCTTGGTCAGCGCCATCACCGAGCTGCGCGCCAGCCACCCCGAGGTCGCGTTCGTGGTGGTCGAAGAACTGGAGGACCGTCTGCTCGACGGGCTGAAAACCGGGCTGGTCGATCTGGCGGTGCTGCCCGATCCGACTCTGGATGACGAGGTGCGGCTGGCGACGGATGAGACCTTCCACGACCTCGTCCACCCCTATATCCGCACCGGCCACCCCGCCGCCGGTCGCCCGATTACGCTGGCCGAGGCTGCAACGCTCGACTGGGCGATGCCGCCGCAACCGACCCCCGTGACGCGCGAATGGCTGCGCCGGTTCCACGCCCAGCGGCTTGAGCCGCGCGCGCCGGTGCTGCAATCGCGCTCGGTGCCGGTGATCCGGGCGGCGGTGCTGTCGGGCGATCTGGCCTGCTGGATGCCCGAGCCGATCCTGCGCGCGGATGTCGAGCGCGGGCAGGTTTGCGCCTTGCAGGTGGCGAGGCTGGACTGGCGACGCGGGTTCAAGATCTATCGCCGTCGCCGGGGGTTGCTGCCGCCCTCGGCTGAGCTTCTGCTTAACGCCCTGCGCCGTCACGCGCAGGTGGCGTGAGGTTGCTCAGTCTTCGGCGATGGATTTGCGCGCCAGCGCCATAAAGGTCGCGCGCTCCTCCTCGCTGAGCCGCGCCAGAATATCGCTCTGCAAATCCCGCACCACCGGCAAGAGCGCGGTGAACAGCGCCTCGCCGTCGTCGGTCAGTCGCACCTCGCGCGCGCGGCGGTCGCGGGCGCTGACGGTCCGCGCGACATAGCCCTTGGTCACCAGCCGGTCGATCACGCCGCCGATGGTTGCGCGGTCATAGGCGATCAGCGCCGCCACCCCGGCCTGATCAATATCGGGGTTCACGCGGATCGCATCCATCGCTGCAAACTGCACGGGCGTCAGGTCGAACCCGGCCTCACGCGCGCGGGCCATGAACACCTGAGTCGAGATCTGGTGCAGCCGGCGAATCAGGTGCCCGGCCATGTCGTAGGCTTCCATCGGACCCTCCTGCACTCTGTGCTGCCATGGTTTTCGCAGTTTTACAGCCTCTTGGAAGAAATAGAAAGTACACATATCTTTTCCATTGACCCAAAATGATAAGTATAGCAACTATCTCACCATCCAGCGCCCCGCAGGGCGCCCAGACGACCAAACGGAGAGTGTGCATGCAGTTCCATCTCAACGGATTCCGCCCCGGCGACCCCGACATCCATGCCGCCGCCCCCGGCGCGCATGACCGCACTAACGGGCTGCCCAGGACGGTTGACGTGTTGATCGCGGGCTGTGGCCCGGCGGGTCTGTGCCTTGCGGCGCAACTGGCTGGCGTGCCTTCGATCCGCACGATGATCGTCGAGCCCAAAATGGGGCCGATGGAAAAGGGTCAGGCGGACGGGATCAATGTGCGCTCGATGGAGATGTTTCAGGCGTTCGGCTTTGCCGAGAAGGTCAAGCGCGAGTCGGTCTGGATCAACGAGGCAACTTTCTGGACCCCCGGCGGCGATGGCGGCATCACCCGCGTCGGGCGGGTTCAGGACGTGCCCGAGGGGATCTCGGAAATGCCCCACGTCCTGCTCAATCAGGCGCGGGTGCATGACATGTTCCTCGATGTCATGAAGAACGCGCCGACCCGTCTGGTGCCCGACTACGGCCTCAAGGTCGCCGATCTGACCATCGACCCAGACGCCAGCGAATACCCCGTCACAGTGACGCTGGAGCATACCGCCCCGGGGAATGAAGGTCAGACCGAAACCGTGCGCGCCAATTACGTTGTCGGCTGCGACGGCGCGCGCTCGAACGTGCGCCGCGCCATTGGCGGCGCGCTGCATGGCGACGCGGCGCACCACGCCTGGGGCGTGATCGACATGCTGGCCGTAACTGATTTCCCCGACTGGCGGATGAAGGCATTTGTGCGCTCACAAGCCGAGGGCACGCTGATGGTCCTGCCGCGCGAAGGCGGGCATCTGGTGCGGCTCTATGTCGAGCTGGACCGGCTGGGCGAGGACGAGCGCGTCGCGGATCGCGGGATGGATGAGAACACCATCATCGACAAGGCGCAGCGCATCTTTGCGCCCTACCGGCTGGACGTAAAGGAAACCGTTTGGTGGTCGATCTATGAGGTGGGCCACCGCCTGACCGACAAGTTCGACGACGTGCCCCACGACCAGATCACCACCCGCGCGCCGCGGGTGATGCTGGCGGGGGACGCCTGCCACACTCACAGCCCCAAGGCCGGGCAAGGCATGAACGTGTCGATGGGCGATACGTTCAATCTGGGCTGGAAGCTGATCTCGGTGCTGACCGGGCGGTCCGAGGCGTCGCTCTTGCACAGCTACTCGTCCGAGCGGCTGGCGGCGGCCAAGGGGCTGGTGGACTTTGACCACAAATGGTCGCGCGTGGTGGGGGAAAAGACCGAAACCGAGGAAACGGCGGGCCTGCCCAAAGTGGCGCGCGAGTTCGTCAACAACCTGCCCTTCACCTGCGGGCTGACGGTTGAGTACGCGCCTTCCGCCCTCACGTCGGCCGACGCACGGCAAGATCTGGCGACCGGGTTCGACATCGGCATGCGCTTCCACTCGGCCCCGGTGATCCGGCTGGCGGATGCCAAGCCGATGCATCTGGGCCATTGCGTCGAGGCTGACGCGCGCTGGCGGCTGTTCGCCTTTGCCGGGGCTGCGGATACCGGCGCTGAAGGCGGTGCGATCGCGGCACTCTGCCGGTATCTGGACAGCGACCCAGCCTCGCCCATCTTGCGCCACACGCCCAAGGGCGCGGACCTCGACTCGGTCATCGACACCCGCGCGGTGTTCCAGCAGGGCTTCCGCGAGCTGGCTTTCGAGGCGATGCCAGCCCTTCTGCGGCCCGCGACCGGGATCTATGCACTGACCGATTATGAGAAGGTGTTCTGCGCCGACCACAGCGGCGATCAGGATATCTTTGCGATGCGCGGCATCAACCGTCAGACAGGCTGTCTGGTGGTGATGCGCCCGGACCAGCATGTCGCCCATATCCTGCCGCTGGACGATTTCGCGGGCCTGTCCGCGTTCTTCGCGGGCATCCTGCGCAGCGCCAACTGAGCACAAGAAAGGGGAGCCAACCGGCCCCCCTTTCGCAGTCAAGGCCCCGAGGGCTTATTGCAGCAGCTCGGTCCAGATCTGGGTGCGCACGTCCTGGATCTCTTGCGAGCAGGGGACGTTGAAATGACCTGCCGAAACCAGCGCTTCGGGGATCACGATCTCGGGCGCGTCGCGCATGTCGGCATCCATGAACTCTTCGGACCCGGCCACACCGTTACCGTAACGGGCAAAGTTCGACAGCATCGCCGCATTTTCCGGCTGCAGGATGTAATTGATGAAGATCATCGCGTTTTCGCTGTTCTGCGCATCAGCCAGAACGGCGGCGTTGTCCATCCAGACGGGATAGCCGGTCGCCGGATAGCCATAGGCAACATCGGCGTTCTGAAGGCGCGCGCGCATCGTCGCGCCGTTCCAGTAGACTCCGGCCAGAATGTCGCCCGCCGTGTAGTTGTCGATCGTGCCGTAATCCAGCGACAGCCAGCTGGGCTTGGCCGCTTCGAGCATGTCGCGCACCGCGCGCCAGGTGTCCATGTTGGTGGTGCACACATCGTCACCGCCGACCGCATAGACGGCAATCGCCAGCACGTCCGACATCTCAGGGATCACGTTGATCCGGCCGACCAGTTCCTCGGGCGGGTTGAAGATGATGTCGGCGCTGTTGATATCGCCGGTATAGACCGAGGTGTTCACCGCGATACCGGTCGTACCCCACTGCCACGGCACGGTGTATTCGCGGCCCGGGTCGAAATCGACATCCACCCATTGCGGCGCGATGTTGCCCCGGTCGGTGACGATCTCGGGGTCGAGCGGTGCCAGCAGCCCTTCGGAAATCCACGCCTGCACATAGCTGTGCGTCGGCACGACGATGTCAAAGCCGTGGCCGCCCTGACGCACACGGGCCAGTGCCGTCTCGTTGCTGTCAAAATCGGTGATGGTGACTTCGATGCCGGTGTCGGCAGTGAATTTTTCGATCAGTTCGGGGCTGGTGTAGTTGCCCCAGTTATAGATGTTGAGCACGCCATCCGCCGATGCGGTCGAGGCCGAAGCCACGATCAGCGCCAGTGCCGATACGAGTGTCTTGTTCATTGGTAACTCCCGGTTGGTTGGTTTTTGTAGCGGTTTGTTGGATCACCCGCGCTTGCGGGTGATCAGGAAGAACGCCGTCACAAAGATCAGCGACAGCGCCAGAAACAGCGTAGCGATGGCGTTCATCTCGGGCGTGATGATGCGCCGTAGTTGGCCCAGCATGTAGGTCGGCAGCGTATCCTGTCCCGCCGATTTTACAAACTCGGTGATCACCACGGTATCGAGCGAGATCACGAAGCTCAGCATGAACCCCGCCGCGATCCCCGGCACCAGCAGGGGCAGCGTGATGAAGCGGAACGCCTGAAACGGGCTGGCGTAAAGGTCCGAGGCGGCGGATTCCAGCGTCGCATCCAGTGTCTCAAGCCGCGCGCGAATGGGCAGATAGGCGAAGGGAATGCAAAACGCGGTATGCGCCAGCACCAGATAGCCCATGCCGGTATAGCCGGTGTGGACCTTGAGCCACGCCACCACGATCAGCAGCGCGATGCCGGTGACGATCTCGGGCACCATCAGCGGCTGGTTGATCAGCGCATAGATCATCGTCTGGCCGGGAAAGCGGCTGACCCGGGTGGTCCCCAGTGCCGCAGGCACGGCCAGCGCCGTGGCCACCCCGGCAGCCACAGCCGCCAGCCAGAGCGAGCGGATCGAGACTTCCTGCACCTGCTGATTGGCAAAGGCGGCGGCGTACCATTGCAGCGAGAAACCCTCCCACTGCGATTGCGATGAACCCGCGTTGAACGAGAACACCACCAGCACCACGATCGGCAGGTAGAGCATGACGAAGGTTGCCAACGCGATAGCGCCGAAACCGGGCAGGCGGCGGACGGAAAAGGATTTAGCCACGGCGGCCTCCGTCGTCACGGTTGACAGTGCGCAGATAGGCGATCAGCGCGATCATCACGATGATCAGCAAGAGCATCGACAGCGCCGCACCCAAAGGCCAGTTGCGCCCCTGCCCGAATTGCAGCCCGATCAGGTTGCCCAGCATCATCGTGCGCCCGCCGCCCAGCACGCGCGGGGTCACATAGGCCCCGATCGAGGGTATGAAGACAAGAATGGACCCCGCTACAAAACCCGGTTTCACCAGCGGCAGGATCACGTGCCACAGCACGCGGAACCGGCTGGCGTACAGGTCATAGCCCGCCTCGACCAGCCGGAAGTCCAGCTTGTCCATCGCGGCGTAGAGCGGCAGCACCATCAGCGGCAGGAACACATAGGCCATGCCCAGAAGGATGGCGAAATCACTGTAGAGCATCTGCACCGGCTCGTTGACGATGCCCAGTCCCATCATCACGGTGTTGAGCAGACCCGTACCCCGGATCAGTTCCTGAATGGCAAAGGTACGGATCAGCAGGTTGGTCCAGAACGGGATGGTGATCAGGAACAACCAGAGCGCGCGGCGGTGCGGCGGGCGGGTGGCGATGAACCACGCGGTCGGAAAACCCAGCACGGCGCAGATCACCGTCGTCTGGATCGACAGCCAGACCGTGCGCCAGAACACCGTCAGGTTGCCCCAGTTCCAGCTGACATTTTCAGGGTCGAAAATGTCCCGCGTCCAGAAGACCTTGAACCAGCCATCCAGCGAGAAATCCCACGCCACGCCCCCCATATTGCCGGGGCTGAGGAAGGAATAGACGGCGACGATGATCAACGGGCCCGAGGCTGCGAGGATCAACACCGCCAGCGCGGGCGCGTTCAGCGCCCATTTCCAGCCGTGGCGCTCTTGCGGTTCGCCCTCAGGGGCCGGGTCGGGGGTTTGGGCTGCCATGCGCTCAGCTCCTCAGCACGCGCAGGGTGCCCGCGCCAAGGGTGATGCCGACCGGCGTGCCGGGTTGCGGCACGGGCAGATCGGCGGTGTTCTGACGGCGCAGGATAAAGTCCTGCCCGTCGGACAGCGTCAGATGCAGGTGGGTGTCGGTGCCGAAGAACACGCTCGAAGCCACCGTGCCCGACAGCATCCCGCTGCCCGGCTCGCCCAGCACGGCCTGCTCGGGGCGCACCACGGCGGTGACCGTCTCGCCTATCACGGGCAGATAGCCTGCGGGCAGTCGCGCCTCGGCTGACTGGCCGCCCGGCAGGGTCAGCGTCGCGACATCGCCGCTGATCGCGGTGACCGGCAGGTCGAGGAAATTGGTATCGCCGATGAAATCCGCCACAAACCGCTCGGCGGGCGCATGGTAGATGTCATGCGGCGTTCCCAGTTGCAGGATGCGTCCGGCGCTCATCACCGCGATGCGGTCGGACATGGTCAGGGCTTCTTCCTGATCATGGGTGACGAAGACAAAGGTGATGCCGGTCTCGGTCTGCAGGCGTTTCAGCTCGCTCTGCATCTCCTTGCGCAGCTTGAGGTCCAGCGCGCTCAGCGGCTCGTCCAGCAGCAGCACGCGCGGACGCGGCGCCAGCGCGCGGGCCAATGCGACCCGCTGTTGCTGACCGCCGGAAATCTCGCTGGGTTTGCGGTCGGCCATCGGCTCCATGCGCACCAGCCGCAGCATCTCGGCCACCGTTGTGTCCACCTCGCTGCGCGATTTACCCAGCATCTTCAGGCCAAAGCCGATGTTCTGCGCCACGGTCATATGGGGAAACAGCGCGTAGGACTGGAAGACCGTGTTGACCGGGCGGGCGTTGGGCCCCTTGCCCGCCATCTCTTCGCCCGCGATCTTGAGCGTGCCGCCGGTCGGATGCTCGAACCCGGCGATCATCCGCAGCAGCGTGGTCTTGCCGCAACCCGATGGGCCAAGCAGCGTAAAGAACTCGCCGGTGTCGATGCTCAGGTTGATGTCGGTCAGCGCCCGAAAGGCCGAGGCCCCCTGTCCGAAAACCTTGCTCAGTCCGGCGATCTCGATTTCTTGGGTCATTCACCCTCCCAGACGACGCGACCGCCGCAAATGGTTTTCGCAACCTGCATCGCGCCGATCTGATCGACCGGCACAGACTCGATGTCGTCCGACAGGATCACCACATCGCCCAGATAGCCGGGGCGCAGGCAGCCTTTGCGATCCTCGGTATGCTCGGCATAGGCGCCGCCGGTGGTATAGGCGGCCAGCACGTCGAGCAGCGGGATGCGCTGATCGCGCGCGCCCTCATAAGTGGGCCGGGTCATTGCCGCCTGAATGCCGCGCAAAGGGTTCACATCGGCCACCGGCCAGTCCGACGCGAAGGCCAGCTTCGCCCCCGCCTCGGCCAGATCGCGGCACAGATAGGCATCAACCCAGCGGTCGCGGGCGATCTTGTCCATGGTCGGGAAAACCGGGAAATCCATTGCGCCCGGCGCATGTACCGGCTGGACCGAGGCGACGACGCCCAGTTCCGCCAGACGCGGGACGTCCTGACGGCTGATCAGCTCGATATGCTCGATCCGGTGGCGCGAGTCGCGCTTTCCATTGGCCTTGCGCGCGGCCTCATAGCCGTCGAGCACGCGGCGCACCGCCCCGTCACCGATGGCATGAACGGCGATCTGCAGGCCGCGTCGGTCAGCCTCGATTGCGATCTCCTTGAAGCGGGCGTCGCTGTGCAGGGCGTCGCCTTTCCAGCCGGGGGTGGCGGGATAGTCATCAACCAGAACGGCAGTTTCGCTGTCGATCACGCCGTCCATGAACAGCTTGACGAACCCCGAGGACAGCCAGTCATCGTTGAACTCGGCGCTCAGAATACTGGCCTGTTCCAGATCGGCGGGCGTGCGGTGCGGGCGGTAGTGGAACGGCACACGCACACGGGCGGTCAGACGGCCCTGACGGCGCAGTTCGGACAGCACCAGCAGCGTGTAGCGGTTGCCATCCATATTCACCAGCGAGGTAAAGCCGTGCTTGGCGCAATGCTTCAACCCGCGCTCCATCGGCTCCAGATCGCGCATCAGGTCGGCGTAGCCGGGCATCGGGTTCGGCTCTTCGCCCGTGGCAATCCCCGCCGAGATCCGCTCCTCGCCGCTCAGCGCCAGCACCGGCTCGAAAGCGTTGAACTCGCGCAGCTCGCCCGCAGCAAGCCCATCCTCGGCCATGACGATCTCATTGCCGGTGGGCAGGTCACGGCCCCGCAGGATGCCCGCCATTTCCAGCGCTTTGGTGTTGGCCCAGGCGGTGTGATGGTCGGCGGCGCTGAGCAGCACCGGGCGATCGGCGACGATGGCGTCAAGGTCGTGGCGGGTCAGCGAGCGGCCGTAGATCGCGTAATCACACCCCTGCCCCCGGATCACCGGCACATCGGGGTTGGCGGCGGCATAGGCGGTCAGCGCGGCGCCCAGCGCTTCGGGTCCTTCGATGCCCAGCAGTTGAAGATGCGCCAGTTCGTTGCCCGCCATGAACAGATGCAGGTGGCTTTCAACGAAACCGGGCAGGACCGTAGCCCCGCCCGCGTCAATCATCCGGCAACCCGGACCGGCCAGTGCGGCGATGCTCGCCGTGTCGCCCACCGCCATGATCTGATCGCCTTGCAGCGCGACCGCCTCGGCGCGGGGGTGGCGCGCATCCATCGTCAATACGCGGCCATTCGTGATGATCAGCGTCGCCAGTGCCATGCCTGAAATACTCATTTCCGTTGGTCCGACTCAAACTTGAGCAACATTTTGATCAAATTGCAACCCTGCTGACGAGCCGACCGCAGGGGCCGGGACGCGCAGTGCGCAGATCGCCGCGAAAAGCGGCAGTGCCCTGATGGGGCGGTTCTCAGGGACGTTCACGGCAAGGTGCGCTGATGCCAAGGGCGCTGACTGTCCGTCAATCTCGACCAAAGCGGACACCGCCCCTATTTAGAGGTTACAAGGGGTCTTTTCCCGCCCGAAGGCACCCGCAGACGACTCAAAGGTGCCGGAGACACAGGAAGCAAAGCCATGAATAACGGTGAGAAAACGGTACTGGTCCTTCAGGGCGGCGGCGCGCTGGGGGCGTATCAGGCGGGTGCGTACGAGATCCTCGCGGCGGGCGGATACCAGCCGGACTGGGTTGCGGGGATCTCGATCGGCGCGATCAATGCGGCGCTGATCTGTGGCAACCCGCCTACCGAGCGCCGTGCCAGCCTGACCGCCTTCTGGGAGACGATCACGTCGGAATTGCGCGCCCCGCTCTGGCTGGGCGGTGACGCGGCGCGCCGGGCCTATACCGAAGCGGCAGCGATGGCCGTTGCCTCGACCGGGGTGCCCGGTTTCTTCCGCCCCCGCCCGCTGCCCGCCTTCTGGCCGATGCTCGATCACCCCGCCGCCAGCCTTTATGACACCGCCCCGCTGGTCGAGACGCTGCAGTCGCTGGTCGATTTCGACTATCTCAACGACAAGGGCCCGCGCCTGTCTGTCGGGGCGGTCGATGTCGAGACCGGCAACTTCACCTATTTTGACAGCGCCACAACGCGGATCGGCCCGGAACACATCCTTGCCAGCGGCGCCCTGCCCCCCGGTTTTCCGGCGGTCGAGATTGACGGACGGCATTATTGGGACGGCGGCCTCGTGTCGAACACGCCGCTGCAATACGTCATGGAAAGCGCCGGGGATGAGCCGCTTTGTGTCTTCCAGATCGACCTGTTCAGCGCGCGCGGGCCGTTGCCGCCGGATCTGGGCGCGGTGGCGCAGCGGCAAAAGGACATTCAGTATTCCAGCCGCACCCGGCTGACCACCGACCGCTACAAGACCCTGCATGACCTGCGCGCTGCCGCCCTGCGCCTGCGTGACCGCCTGCCCAAGGATCTGCGCGACGACCCCGATCTGGCCGCGCTTTGTGCCATCGGCGGCGGCAGCGCACGGACGCTGGTGCATCTGATCCACCGCAAGGAACGGTTCGAGACGCAGTCAAAGGATTACGAATTCTCGCGCCTGAGCATGCATGAGCACTGGGCAGCCGGGGCCAAGGATGCGCAGACGACCCTGCACCACCCGGACTGGATCGCACGGCAGACCGGGCTGGACGGGTTGCAGGTGTTCGATCTGGCCGAGCACGCCTCTTGAGCGCTGTCTTGTGCGCCGCGCGCGCGCCATGGCACAGGTACAGGGCGGTGACACAAGGATGCGGCCATGATCACCAATTACGCGGACCACTCCTCGAATGAGCGCACCTTTCTGGCATGGGTGCGCACGGCGGTGGCGATTGTCGGCTTCGGTCTGGCCTCGGCCCGGCTGCGCGACACGCCCGCGCCGCTGTGGTCCGAGGTGCTGATGCTGATCGCGGGCGGCGTGGTGGTGCTGGTCGCCTATCTGCGCATGCGCCACTTGCGCAAACGCATCGACGCGCAGGACAGCTTTGATGACGGCGCGATGGCCAGCGACGCGTTTCTGGCACTGCTGGTCGCCGCCGTCTTCGTGCTGCTGGCGCTGTTCGCCATCCATGTCAGCTGACTACATCAGCACCGAGCGGATCGCATAGGCCACCGCGCCCAGCGCCAGCACACTGCCGACATAGAGCCCGACGAACCACAGCCAGCGCATCAGTGATACCCGTCGCTGTGCTTCACCTTGCCGCGAAACACCCAATACGAGAACGCGGTATAGGCCAGAATGACCGGGATCAGCACCACAGCACCGACCAGCAGGAACTTGAGCGAGGCATCGGGTGCTGCGGCCTCGACGATGGTCAGGCTCGGGGGCACCAGATTGGGGTAAAAGCTGACCCCCAGCCCGGCGAACGAGATCACGAAAATCGCCACCGTGGCCAGAAACGGGCGCATAGGGTGGCCGTGGAACAAGCCGCTCCACAGTTGCCACACGGCGAGCGCCAGCAGCACCGGCACGATGGCACTGTAGAGGCCGCTCGGCCAGCCGAACCAGCGCTCAAGGTACTGCGGGTGCAGGAAGGGCGTCGCCAGACTGACCGCTGCAATCGCCACCAGAAACGCCAGCGCCAGCGGGCGCGCGAAGCGCTGCGCGCGTTGCAGCGTTTCGCCTTCGGTCTTCAGGATCAGCCATGTCGCGCCGAGCAGCGCATAGCCCACCAGCAGCGCCAGCGCCGTCAGCACCGAGAACGGTGTGAACCAGTCCCAGTTGCCCCCGGCATAGGCCCGCCCCTCGACCGTGATGCCCTGCACTAGCGCGCCCAGCGCCATGCCCTGCGCCAGCGTGGCAACAAGCGAGCCGCCCCAGAAGCCGATCTCCCAGAACCCCTGCATCCGCGCCGTGCGGTGCACGAACTCGAACGCCACACCGCGAAACACCAGCCCCAGCAGCATGGCGATGATCAGCGGATAGAGCGCGGGCATGACGATGGCATAGGCCAGCGGGAACACCGCAAACAGCCCGCCGCCGCCCAGCACCAGCCATGTCTCGTTGCCATCCCAGACCGGCGCGATGGTGTTCATCGCCAGATGTCGTTCCTGTCGGTCCTTGAGGAAAGGAAACAGGATGCCGATCCCCAGATCGAACCCGTCTAGCAGGACATAGGCCAGCACACCAAAGGCGATCAGCCCGGCCCAGATGAAGGAAAGGTCAAAGACCATGGCTTACTCCTTGGCCGTCGTGTGCGGTGCTGAGGGACTGGCGGCAACCGGGGTGATCCCGGACGAGCGGGTCGGGCCGATTTCCTCGATATCGACCCGGTCCTTGGGCCGCTTGCTCATCAGGCGCAGGACGTAAAGCGTGCCGAACCCGAAGACGAAGAAATAGACAATGATGAAAGCGATGAGCGAGGTGGCGACAGCCTCGGCCTGCAAGGGCGCGACGCTGTCGGTGGTGCGCAGCAGCCCGTAGACGGTATAGGGCTGACGGCCCACCTCGGTGGTGATCCAGCCGCAGAGCACGGCCAGAAAGCCGGTCGGCCCCATCAACACCGCCGCGCGGTGCAGCCAGGGCGACGTGGTCAAGTGTCCGCGCCAGCGCGCGAAAGCGGCCCACAGGCCAAGGCCCAACATGGCGAAGCCGACGGCGACCATGATACGGAAGGTCCAGAAGATCAGCGCGGATTTCGGGCGCTCATCCTCGGGGAACGCATCAAGCCCCTGCATCGGCGTGTTCAGGTCATGCGTCAGGATCAGCGAGCCGAGCAGCGGGATCTCGACCGCATAGCGCATCTCGCCCGCGTCATCGTCGGGCAGGCCGAACAGGATCAGCGGCACGCGCCCCTCGGGGTAGCTTTCATAATGCCCCTCGATGGCAGCGATTTTCGCGGGCTGGTGCGCCAGAGTGTTCAACCCGTGCGCATCCCCGGCAAAGATCTGGATCGGCGTGACGATCAGCGCCATCCACATCGCCATCGAGAACATGATCGCCGCGCCCCGGCTTTCTGGCGTGCGCAGCAGATGCCACGCGCCGACCGCGCCGACGACAAAGGCGGTGGTCAGGTAGGCGGCCAGCACCATATGCACCAGACGATACGGGAACGAGGGGTTGAAGATGATCGCCCACCAGTTTTCGGGCACGAACTGGCCCAGCTCGTTGATCCCGTAGCCTGCCGGGGTTTGCATCCAGCTGTTGGCGCTGAGAATCCAGAAGGCCGAGAACAGCGTGCCCACCGCGACAATCGCCGTAGCAGCCATGTGCAGTTTCTCGCCGACGCGCTGACGGCCAAACAGCATGATGCCCAGAAAGCCCGCCTCGAGGAAAAAGGCCGACAGCACCTCGTAGCCCATCAGCGGCCCGATCACCGGCCCGGCACGGTCCGAGAACACCGACCAGTTGGTGCCGAACTGGTAGGACATCACGATCCCCGACACGACGCCCATGCCGAAAGTCACGGCGAAGATCGTCTTCCAGTAGTCGAAGAGCCGCAGATATACGTCGTCGCGCCACCAGAGCCACAGGGCGTTCAAGACCGCCAGAAAACTGGCCAGACCGATGGTGAAGGCCGGGAAAATGATATGCGCCGACACGGTAAAGGCGAACTGGAAACGGGCCAGATCAATCGCGGCGAAATCGTTGAACATTCGGACACCTCACTCAGGTTCTTGAGCACCCCACCGGGCGCGGCCGCGCCCTGATCGACGCATCGACGCGGCAGCAGCCCCTCTCAGGTACTATACCTGAGTCTTAGGCAGACCATACGCCTCCAGGTTAGCACCGGGTAGGTTCGTTCATGTCGCACCGACAGAGCCCTGACTTTGCTCATCTTTCCGCCCAAAACGCCCCTCACAGGACAGTCTGTCGCAGCAAGGCTCTGCGTTCAACCCCGACGGTGGCGACGCCACAGGATCACAGCCGCGACGGCAAGCGCGGCAATGAGCGCGCCGATCAACAGCACCTCGACCCGCTCGATCGGGCCGAACAGCGCGGCCAGGATCTGCCCGATGACATGCCCGAGCGCAGCATAAAGCACCGACCAGACCGCCGCTGCCAGCGCGTCGAGCAGGGCAAACCGCGCGGTCGAGATCGTCGATTGCGCCAGCGCCAACGGACCGATCATCCGCATGCCGGGGATAAAGCGGAACACGGTGGCAAAGCGCGCGGGGTTCCGGTCGATGCCGCGCAGCGCGACCGCGAAACGCGGGCGGGCAGCCAGCTTGCGCACAAACCGATGGTCACGAAACCGCCGCCCTGCCAGAAAGAAGCTCATATCCGCCAGAAAGGCCGCAAAACCCGCGACCAGCGTGACCTGCCACAACAGCAGCAGATGCCGGTGCGCAAAGACACCGCCAGTGATGGCCGCGGTCTCGCCCTCAAAAAAGCAGCCCACGAACACCGCCCACAGGCCGTATTGCGAAATCAGGTGATCAAGGGTCATGCGGCGATTGACGGGATCGCGCCGAGGCGGGCCGCAACGACAGCGCGAGCAGTCTCAACCTTGTTCATCGTCCCGCCCCCTCATCGCGCGTTGAGGTTACGATAGACAGGGGACTGGTCCGACGGCAAGGGCCCGCTTACACCGTCGGGCGGGCCTGCACGATCAGATGACCGACGAACACCTGCACCGGCTTGTCGTCCTGATTAAACGTCGTGCCACGCACCTTGATCAGCCCCTGCGTGGGGCGGGACTGCGAGGCGCGGACGTCAAGGATTTCGCTGTGAACCCGCAACACGTCGCCGGGGCGCACCGGGCGTGGCCAGTTCAATTCCTCGAACCCGGCACCAATGATACCGCCAGCCGGCGTCAGCTCTCCGCCCTGCAACAGCTTCATGGTCATCGCCGCCGTGTGCCAGCCGCTTGCAGCCAGTCCCCGGAACAGGCTGCCCTTGGCCGCCTCGGCATCCAGATGGAACGGTTGCGGATCAAACTCGGTGGCGAAGCGGATCACGTCGGCCCCGGTCACGGTCAGCGTGCCCGAGCCATAGGTCTGCCCCGGTGCGAAATCCTCAAGATAGAGCATCGCCTTCCATCCTATGCCCAGCGACCGCGCCAGACGGCGATGCTGATGATCGATCCATAGACCAGCATGGCAAAGGCAATCGCGATGAACACCCCGTTGACCCCGAGCGTCGTCATCGAGCTCAGCAGCACCGCCCCGCCAATTGCCACCCCGATACGCGAGAAGCTCCCGATCACCGGCCACAGCATGCGCCCTGCCCCCTGCGAGGCGAAATAGAGCGCCAGACCCAGCCCGAAGAACGGATAGAACGGCGCGACGATGTGGAAATATGCGCGCCCGGCAGTCAGGGCCTCGGTGTTCGTGGACTCAAGAAAGATGCCCAGCCACAGATCGGGGAACAGGGCCAGCACCGTGCCGATCACCCCGACAATCGCCGCCCCGGCCAGCGATCCCGTCCACGCAACCCGCAGCGCGCGGGCCTTGGCCCCTGCCCCGATATTGGCGCCGACCATCGACGTCATTGCCGCACCGATGCCAAAGATCACCGGGATCATCAGAAATTCCAGCCGCGCGCCCAGTCCATAGCCCGCCAGCGCGCCCTCGCCATGCCTGCCGACCATGCCGACCATCATCACAACCGTCAGCACGGTCAGCACCGTATTGACCGAGGCCATCGCGCCCACGCTCATGATATCGCGGAACATGCCGCCGTCGATGCGCCCCAGCGCACCCTTGAAAGCCAGCCCTGTCCGCCCGGCGGCGATATACCCGACAGCCACCAGCGCGCCGACGCCGTAGGCCACGATCAGCCCCAGCGGCAGACCCGCCATGCCCAGCGCGGGCAGCGGCCCCCAGCCCAGCGCGAAGCCACCGGCCAGCGGGATCGAGACCGTCGAGACCAGCAGCAACAGCAGCGACGGCATCCCCATGTCGCCCGTGCCGCGAATGACGCTGAGCGAGGCGTGGCACATCCAGATCGCGATACAGCCGGGGAAGAACACCGCCGCATAGGTCACGGCTGCTGCCACTGACTCAGGCCCGCCGCCCAGCGTGCCGAAGATCGCCGGACCAAACAGCAGCATGATCGCCGCCATCACCAGCGCAAAACCGACCGCCAGACTCCACGCGGTGATCGTCAGCGTGGCAGCACGGGCTGGGTTTCCCGCCCCCAGCGCCCGCGCCACCGAAGCCGAAATCGCGCCGCCCATCGCCCCAGCGGACAGCATCTGCGTCAGCATCACCAGCGGGAAAACCAGCGCCAGCCCGGCCAGCGCGGTGACGCCGATGCGGCTGGCGAAATAGGCCTCGGCGATGCTTTGCGCCGCCTGCACGACCATTGCCAGAACATTGGGCGCGGCGAGTTTGGCCAGCGTCGGGCCGATGGGCGCGCTCAGCAGAGCCTGTGTGCGCGCAGCGCGCGCGCGGGCGGCGGGGTCGAGGGGCGGTAGGGTCTGGTTCACGATCTCAGCCCTTTACCGAGGTCAGCGGGAAGATCAGGCAGGTTGTGGACCCATGCGCATAAAGCTTGCCGTCTGCCAGACCGATCACCGTGCCTTGCGCTGTCGCCATCTGGCGGCCCCGGTGAACAATCGTCGCCTCGGCCCGCAAGCGGCCGGTGCCCGGCAGGATCGCCCGCGTGTATTTCACCGACAGATCCGAGGTGGTGAAGCCAAGACCCGGCGCCAGTGACGTGTGGACCGCCGCGCCCATCACCGTATCGAGCAGCGTCGCCGCAAACCCGCCGTGAACCGCGCCCATCGGGTTGAGCAGGAAATCGGCCGCGTCCGCCTCAAAGGCGGCCTTGCCATCCTCCAGATCCAGCGGATTTGAAAAGCCCAGCGTGGTGATCATCGACGGCGGCGCTCCGATCTCTCCGGCGGCCAGCGCACGCATGTACTCGAGCCCCGACATCCGCAGCGCGGCGCCGGTATCGAGCACCTCCAGCGCATAGCTGTAGCTGCGGGTTCTGGTCCGGGGCGCGTCTTGCGTGGTCATACGATCTCTCCCGTCGGGGTTAGGTAAGTTCCCTTTCGGAACCCTTATGGCGTAAGTTCTCTTTCGGAACCTGTCAACCGCTGATACACTGGCCCGATGAAATGGACCGAGCTGCAAACCGAAGCCTGCCCCGTCGCCCGCGGCCTGTCCGTGGTCGGTGATCGCTGGACGATGCTTGTCGTGCGCGAGTGCTTCTTTGGCATCCGCCGCTTTGACCAGATGCAGGAACGGCTGGGGATCACGCGGCACGTCCTGGCCGACCGGCTGCGCAAACTGGAAGCCGACGGTGTGCTGCGCCGCGAGGCGTATCAACAGCGGCCCCTGCGCCACGAGTACCGCCTGACCGACAAGGGCAAGGCGCTCTATCCGCTGCTGGTTACGCTGATTGACTGGGCGAATACCCATGTCCCGGCTGAGGGCGGCTCATCGGTCACGCTGATGTCGCGCGAGACCGACGAACCCATCCAGCCGGTGCTGGTCGACGCGCGCACAGGCAGCCAGATCACCCACCGCACGGTGCGAGCCAGAACGCGCGAGGCGTGATCAGGCGGCAGCGCGTGGTGCTGCGCTGAAGGCGGCGAGGACAGCGGCAAACTCGGGATCCTGCTGGGCCAGATGCAGGGTCGCTTCCAGCATCCCGGCCTTGGACCCGCAATCAAAGCGCCGCCCGGTAAAGGCAAAACCGCCCAACCCCAGTCGCGCCGCGCCCTGCGCAATCGCGTCGGTCAGCTGGATCTCGCCCCCAGCACCGGGGGCAATCTGCGCCAGATCGTCGAAAATCGACGCGTCCAGCACATAGCGCCCGACCACCGCCTTACGCGACGGGGCTGCGTCAGGCTCGGGCTTTTCGACCATGCCGTCCGCCAGGATGACATCCCGCTCCTGCCCCGTCACCGACAGAACGCCGTATTTCCGCGTCTCGGCCCGGTCGACGGTCATCGCGGCGACCATGTGCCCGACGAGCGCGGAGTCATAGGCCGCGATCATTTCCGAAAGCGCGCCAGTCGCGCCGAGGATCAGATCGTCGGGCAGGATCACCGCCACCGGCCCCGGCAGCACATGCGGGCGCGCGCAGAGCACGGCGTGACCCAGACCCAGCGGCTCGTCCTGCATGGTGAACACCACATCGTCGTCAGCCGCGGACAAGGCGCTGTCGTGCAACTGCTCGGCAAGCGCATGCTTTCCCTTGGCCTCAAGGTTCCGCCTCAGGCGCTTGTCGTCCATCACATAGCGCTCAATGGCGGCCTTGCTGGGGTGGCTCACGAACACCATCCGCTCGATCCCCGCCGCGCGCGCTTCGTCGATCGCATACTGGATCAGTGGCGTGTCGATGACCGGCAGCAGCTCTTTCGGCGTCGCCTTGGTCGCGGGCAGAAACCGCGTTCCAAGCCCTGCCACCGGAAAAATTGCGGTTCTGACGGTCGTGCTCATGCGGGTCTCCTGAGATCTGGTTGCGGTAACGGGTCAACAGAGGGCGAATTGTGCCGCTGCACCGCAGAAACTAGGCTATAGTCACGAAATGTCAAAAAACGACGTTGAGAATGTCGAAAGCGGCCTATATTAAGCTAAAGACGCGGATCGAGCTGGCAACAAGTGCATGATAGTGCACAACGGATGGGCGGGAGCCCATTTCGCTGATCCGTCGAGCGCCGTTGGCTAGCCCTGCGCTCGACGATTTGCCGCACCGCAACATATTTCGATGAGGGGTGCACCGCACAACCCGACGATAGCGTGCCCCCCTGCCGCCGCACATGGCTTTGAGCATCCTGCGTCGCCGCGATGCGCCCAGAGCCGAGCAGAACGAAAGGAAGACGATGAAGCTTCAACCGATTCCCGGTCCTTCGCTGCCGCAACCCGCCCGCCGTTATGACACCGTCGCCGTGATCGGTGCCGGGTCATGGGGCACTGCCCTTGCCGCCACGCTTGCCCGGTCGGGCGCCACCGCTCGGCTGTGGGGCCGTGATCCGGCGGTCATCACCGACATCAACCGCCAGCGCGAGAACACCCGCCATCTGCCCGGCGTGCCGCTGCCTGACGGGCTGTTCGGCGTCAAGGAAATGCGCGATGCGCTGGACGGGGCCGATGCGGCGCTGATCGTCGTGCCCTCGCGCAGCGTGCGCAGCGTGGCGCGTCAGGTGGCGCTGTTCGCGCCCAAGGGCATGCCGGTTGCCGTCTGCGCCAAGGGGATCGAGGCTGAAACCGGCCTTTTGATGACTCAAGTGGCGGAAGAGGAACTGCCGGGCCACCCGGTCGGCGTCGTCTCGGGGCCGACCTTCGCCCGCGAAACCGCGCTGAACCACCCGACCGCCGCCACCGTTGCCTTCGCCTTTGGCCCCTCGGACCGGATCAACCCCGGCTCCAGCCCTGCGGTGCGTCTGGCCCTGTCGCTGACGACCGAAAGCTTCCGCGCCTATGTGTCCGACGATCTGGTCGGGGTCGAGGTCGGCGGCGCGGTCAAGAACGTCATCGCCATCGCCTGCGGCATGATGACGGGTGCGGGCTTTGCCGAAAACACCCGCGCCGCGCTGATCACACGGGGCCTTGATGAGATGAAGCAACTGGCCGAGGCTCTGGGCGGGCGGCGCGAAACCGTGACCGGCCTGTCGGGCATCGGCGATCTGACGCTGACCTGCTCCAGCCCGACCTCGCGCAACATGTCGCTGGGCTTTCAGCTGGGCGAAGGCGTGCCACGGGCCGAGTGCTTTGACGGTAAACCCGTGGTGGTCGAAGGCGAAATGAACGCCAAATCGGTCACTGACCTTGCCCACCGTGTCGGCGTGTCGATGCCGATCTGCGTGGCCGTACAAACCATCCTGCGCGACGGCGCTGATCTGGGCGCGACCTTTGCCGCGCTCTGGGCCCGTCCGATTGAATCTGAACCGCGCTCGATGGATCTGGTCTTTGACCACCCGGCATCAGCGCAAGCTATCCAAAATCTTGCAGAAAGGATCTCATGAACATCATTCCCTCCGTTCAACCTCGCGCCATCTCGCAAAAGCAGCTGGTCCTCGCAACCGATCTCGACGGAACGTTTCTGGGCGGCAACGACAATGCCCGCGCCGGTCTGTACCGCTGGATCGAAGAGAACCGCCATCAGGTCGGCCTGATCTTCGTCACCGGCCGCGACCCCAAGTTCGTGCGCGATCTGACGCGCTCGGGCGAAGTGCCCAAGCCGGATTACGTTATCGGCGATGTCGGCACCACGATTGCCGAGTTCGACGACAACAACTTCGTCGCGCCGATCCTTGAGCTGGAACGCGAGATCGAAGCCGCCTGGGTCAACACCGGCCCCCGCGCGCAAGTGGCGCTGCAAGGCCTTGCCGGCCTGTCCCTGCAATCGACCGGTTTCCGCTACCGTCTGAGCTATGACATGGACCCCGAATTGTTCGATACCCGCGCGTTGGATATCGTGGCCGAAATGGGCCTCGACGCGCTGGTTTCCGACAACCGTTTCTTCGACGTTCTGCCCAAGGGCGTGAGCAAGGGCCCGTCGCTGCTGCGCCTGCTGACCTATCTTGAAATCGACACCCGCCGCTGTCTGGTTGCGGGCGATACGCTCAACGATCTGTCGATGCTGTCGCTGGGCCTTCCGGCCGTTGCGGTGGGGAATTCCGAGCAGGGCCTTTTGGACAAGCTGGCCGGTCTGGACCATGTCCATATCGCTGAAGCTCATGGCGCAGGGGGCATCGCAGAAGCCATCATCGCCAAGAATTTCATCACCCAAACCGCAGCATAGGAGGTCATCATGCCGTCTGATCTGGTCATCGTCTATCATCGACAACCCTATGAAGAGGTTGAAGTGGACGGCAAGATCGTCCTTCGCGAGAACAAAAGCCCCAATGGGATCGTGCCGACGCTGAAAAGCTTCTTCGGCGCGGTCGATCGCGGGTCCTGGGTGGCGTGGAAGCTGGCGGAAGACCCCGCCAACCCGGACTTCGAGCCGGTGATCGAGATCACCGATGATTTCGGCACCTACTCGGTCACCCGGCTGCCGCTTTCCGCCGCACAGGTACGCGAATTCTACCACGTCACCTCGAAAGAGGCGTTCTGGCCGATCCTGCACAGCTTCAAGGAAAAGTATAACTACGACCGGGTCGAATGGCCCAATTTCCGCGAAGTGAACTGGGCCTTTGCCGAAGCCGCCGCGCGCGAAGCGGCGCATGGCGCGCTGGTCTGGGTGCATGACTACAACCTGTGGCTGGTGCCGGGCTATCTGCGCAAACTGCGCCCCGATGTGCGCATCGCCTTTTTCCACCACACGCCCTTCCCGGCGGCGGATATGTTCAACGTGCTGCCCTGGCGGCGCGAGATCGTCGAAAGCCTGCTGGCCTGCGACGATGTCGGTTTCCACATCCCTCGGTACGCCGAGAATTTCGCCTCGGTCGCGCGCAGCCTATGCGACGTTGTGGTCGCGGCCCGCGCGCCAGTGCCGCCGCATCTCTATTCCGACGGCACTGCGCTGTCCGAACGGGGCGTGCCCAAGGCGCTCAGCTATGAGGGCCGTCAGGTCACGCTGAGCGTGACGCCGGTTGGCGTGGATGTCGGCTTCATCGAAGACCGCGCGCGCCGGCCCGAGACCGACGCCCGCGTCAAGGAAATCCGCGAGGATCTGGGCGAGGCACAGTTGATCCTGTCGGTGGGCCGCACGGATTACACCAAGGGCGGCGTCGAACAGCTGGCCAGCTTTGGCCGCCTGCTCGAAGCGCATCCCGAGCTGCACGGCAAGGTTCGCCTCATGCATGTTTCGGTCAGTGCCAACAAGAACATGACGATCTACTCGGACATTCAGGGCGAGATTGAACAGGCTGCAGGCCAGATCAACGGGCGGTATGGCCGTCTGGACTGGCAGCCTGTCGCGCTGATCTCGCAAGCGATTCCGTTCGAGGAACTGGTGTCGTATTACCGCGCCGCCGATGTGGCATGGATCACCCCGCTGGCCGATGGCATGAACCTTGTGTGCAAGGAATTTGTCGCCGCGCGGACCGATGACGACGGGGTTCTGGTGCTGTCGGAATTCGCGGGGGCAGCGGTCGAGCTGCATCAGGCGGTGATCACCAACCCGTTCTCGAACCGCTCGATGGACACGGCGATCCTGCACGCGCTGACCATGCCCGCCGAAGAGCGCGTGTCGCGCATGCGCCAGTTGCGCGAAACGGTGCGCACCTATGACGTCAAGGCTTGGGGCAACGCCGTGCGCGACAGCCATGACCACGCCGGGGGCGCTTCGGTCCGTTCGGTGCCGCAAACCGCCGCGTAAAAGCCGGGGGCGTTCGGATATTTGCTCCGAACGCCCCGCTTTTCTTCAGTCCTTCTTAAGCGCGTACAGCACCTGCCACGGCTCCAGCGTCCGCTCGGGGCCCAGCAGCGTTGCGCGGAATGGCGCGCTGTCGTCGGCCTGCCACCGGCCCGGCGGCAGGCTGATCGCCTGCGGCTCGTCGCTGAGCGCAAAGGCGCAAAACAGCGTTTCATTCTCTGACCGGCGGATAAAACTGAGCATCTCGGGCCGTCGCTCGATCACCTCGAACGAGCCGGTGCGCAGCGCTTCGCGGCTTTGGCGATAGGCAATCATCTTGCGATAGAACCGCAGCATGCTGTCCCAGTCGTCGGTCTGCCGGGCAACTGCATGTTCCAGATGATCGACCGGCAGCGGCAACCATGGTTTTGCCGTCGAGAAACCACCGTTCACCCCGTCATGCACCCACGGGATCGGCGTGCGGCAGCCGTCGCGCCCGTGGTACTTGGGCCAGAAGCGGATGCCGTAGGGGTCTTGCAGTTCCTCGAAGGGAACGTAGGCCTCACTCAGCCCCAGCTCCTCGCCCTGATAGAGACACACGCTGCCCCGCAGGCTGAGGAGCAGCGCGGCGAAGGTGCGGATGGCGGGCTTGGGCAGCTCCCAGCGCGAGATGTGGCGCATCACGTCATGGTTGGAAAAAGCCCAGCAGGCCCAGCTTTCCGGCCCCAGTTCGCCGAACGTGTCCAGCACATCCGCCACCCGGTCGCCGGTCGGGTAGGTGCCCGACAGAAAGGCGAAGTCATAGCACATATGCAACATATCGTCACCGGACGTATACTGCGACTGGATCGCCAGTCCGCGCTGCGCATCCGACACTTCGCCGACGCTGGTGGTCGCCGGATATTCATCCAGAACCGCCCGCAACCGCTTGAGAAACGCCAGATTCTCGGGCCGGTTCTTGTCGTAGAGGTGGTCTTGCCAGTTGTAGGGATTGACGCTGGGCGTCAGGATCTCGTTGCGCTCGCCAATTGGCAAAACCGGATTATTGCGCAATTCGGGATCGTGGAAATACAGGTTCACCGTATCCAGCCGGAAACCGTCAACCCCACGATCCAGCCAGAAACGCACGATGTTCAGAAGTTCGTCCTGAACATCGGGATTGTGCAAGTTCAGATCGGGCTGTTCGACAAGGAAATTGTGCAGATAATATTGCTGCCGTTCGGTCGACCACTCCCACGCCGGGCCGCCAAAGATCGACAGCCAGTTGTTCGGCTGCGTCCCGTCGGGCTTGGCATCGGCCCAGACGTACCAGTCTGACTTGGCGTTATCCTGGCCAGAGCGGCTTTCGCGGAACCACGCGTGTTGTTCCGACGTATGGCTGAGCACGAGGTCGATCAGCACCTTCAGCCCCAGCTGATGCGCCCGCTCGATCAGCGCGTCGAAATCGCCCAGCGTGCCGAAAATCTGGTCCACATCGCGGTAATCACTGACGTCATAGCCGAAATCGACCATGGGCGAGCGAAAGAACGGGCTGATCCAGATCGCATCAACGCCCAGCTCGGCGATATGCGGCAGGCGCTGGATGATCCCGGCCAGATCGCCGATCCCGTCGCCATTGGAGTCCTGAAAACTGCGGGGGTAAATCTGGTAAATTACCGCGCCGCGCCACCAATCCCGGTCCTGAGCTTTCACAAGCCCGGCGGGTTCATTCATTTGTGTCAACATGGGTCAAGTGTAGGGCCCGGTCGCCCAGATGCAAGGCGACCGGGCCGTTTAGCGCCGATGCAGTCCCGGAGTGCCGCCTTATGCGGCACCCCTGCCCGCTCAGATCCCTTCGCTCATCCGCTGTTTGCGGCTGGCGCTCAGCTTCATGCCCGGCGCGCTGAGGCGTTCCTCAGGCCCGACCCAGGCATAGGCCAGCAGGCAGGGGTCCAGATCAGCGGTGGTGATGCGGTGCTCGTGATCCGGGCGGTTCAGGATCAGCGAGCCGGGCGCATGCACCGCCGTGTCATTCTCAGACCACGCCCCAGCGACCGAGATATAGCTTTCCTCGATCTCCTTATGGCTGTGCTGCGGATACGTCGTGCGGGGCGCAAAAAGCACGAACCCCAGCACCAGCCGTTCCGAACGGACCGGACCACGCGGCCCCAGAACCTCGCAATAGGCGTATTTCTGGGCCAGCGCCTTGGGCACTTTCTCGTACCCGTATTCCCACGTCAGCAGCGGTGCGACCCGCGACAGCGCGCGGGCCATGCTGCCGACAACGCCCCGCTCGCCCAGATCCAGCGCGCGGGGCAAATGAGCGCTCACCGGCTTCACCTCAGGTGCGCGCAGGGTGATTGCGGGGTTCGCATCGATCACCATCGACAGCGTGTCGCGCACCCGCTTGCGATGCGCGCGGATCAGCCGACTGCCCCCGGCCGAGCCGTGCCGGTAGAGCGAGTCGAACTCGCGCAGCAGATAGAGCCATGAGGGGTGCTCGAACAGCCGGCTCTCGGTCTCGGACATGGCGCTCGCTCACCCCAGTTCGGGCGAGACGGGCACGATCACCCGGCCCCGCACTTGTCCGGCCAGGAATTTCGGCGCGGTGTCGATTACCTGATCGAAGGGCAGCTCGACGCAAAGCGCGTCCAGTTTGGCCAGATCCAGCTCCTTGGCCAGCAGGAGCCACGCCTCGCGTCGCCGCGCCGCCGGACACATGACGCTATCGACACCCACCAAGGTGACGCCGCGCAGGATGAAGGGCGCGACCGAGGCGGGCAGATCCATCCCCGCCGCCAGACCGCAGGCCGCCACGGCACCGCCATAGCGGGTCATCGACAAGAGGTTGGCCAGCACAGTGCTGCCCGCCACATCGACGCCACCGGCGAAACGCTCTTTGCCCAGCGCGCGGGGTTTGCCCGACAGCTCGGCCCGGTCCACGATGGTCTTGGCGCCGAGGTCTTTCAGGTAGTCTCCCTCGGATGCGCGCCCAGTGACCGCCGCCACGTCATAGCCGCGCGAGGCCAGCAGCGCCGTCGCGACCGAGCCAACACCCCCGGCAGCGCCGGTCACGGCGATCTCGCCTTGGTCCGGCGTGATGCCCTGCTGCGCCAGCGCCATCACACACAGCATCGCCGTATAGCCCGCCGTGCCGATCCCCATCGCTTGGCGCAGGGAAATCCCCTTGGGCAGCGGCACCAGCCAGTCGCCCTTGACCCGCGCCACTTTGCCCAAGCCGCCCCAATGCGTCTCGCCCACACCCCAGCCGTTCAGGATGACCGCGTCGCCGGGGGCGTAGTCGGGGTGGCTGCTCTCACGCACGATGCCGGAAAAGTCGATGCCCGGCACCATCGGGAAGCGGCGCACCACCGGGGCCGCGCCAGTGATCGCCAGCGCGTCCTTGTAGTTCAACGTCGAATAGGCGACGTCGATGAGCACGTCGCCCTCGGGCAGATCGCCCTCGGACACGGTGGTTTGCGACACGGTTTGCGCGTCGCCGGTTTTGTCGATCAGGATGGCGTCGAACATGAGGGCCTCTCGGTTGCGATAAGATCAAAGAAGGTGTCGGCGAAGTGGTGCAGCGGGTCCGGCCTGCGTTCCAGCTTGGCGCGCAGCACGGCCCCCTCCCACCCGGTCCAGAACAGGGCGGCGAGCGCGTCGGGGTTCATGGCGGGTTTCAGCGCGCCCGCGTCTTCAGCTGCGCGCAGGCAGGTGGCGGTGCGCGCCTGCCAGTCAGCCAGCACCTCGATCAGCCGGGCGCGGAACTCTTCGGGCAGCGCGCCCATTTCCTGCCCCAGATTGCCGATCAGGCAGCCACGCGTGAAGCCGTGCCGGGCCATGCCCGCCTCGGCGTCCTTGGTAAAGCGGCGAAGACGGTCCAACGGGGGCACGCCGGTGTCGTCCAGCGCGCGGGTCAGTATGGCGACGAAATAGAGGTGATACGCCTCGATCAACGCAGCGCCGAAGGCGGCCTTTGAGCCGAAGTGATGGTAAAAGCTGCCCTTGGGCACGCCAGCGTTTGCAAGGATCTCGTCCACCCCCGTCGCAGCATAACCGCGTTCGGTCAGATGGATCATCCCGGTGCGCAAAAGCCGCGCCCGCGTGTCCGAGGTCGCCGGATCGGCCTTGGGCCGGCCCCGGCGTTTGGGTTCAGGAGTGGGGGCGTGATTTGCCGTCATGCGGCATTAATAGACCAAACCGTCCATTAATGTCAAAGCCTGTATTTTCAGGCGGCCACACCAAACATCAGCCCCACGCCCGCCGTCGCCGCCATCGCCAGCGCCCCCCAGAAAGTCACGCGGATCGCGCCCTTGACCACCCCTGCGCCACCGGCCGAAGCGCCAAGCCCGCCCAGCACCGACAGCGCGATCAGCGTGGTAACAGCAACGACCGCGCTGATCAGCGTGGCGGGGGCGAGCAGCGCGATGACCACCGGGATCACCGCCCCGACGGCAAAGGTCACCGCCGACACCAGCGCCGCCTGAATGGGCCGCGCAGTCACCGTCTCGGAGATCCCCAGCTCGTCGCGGGCATGCGTGCCCAGCGCGTCTTTTTCGGTCAGCTGCACCGCCACCTGCCGTGCCAGCCCCTGATCCAGCCCGCGCGCGACGTAGATCTGGGTCAACTCGTCCAGCTCAGCCTCGGGCGTTTCGGCCAGTTCCTTGGTTTCGCGCGCCAGATCGGCCTGTTCGGCGTCGGTTTGCGAACTGACCGAGACATACTCGCCCGCCGCCATCGACATCGCGCCCGCAACCAGACCGGCAAGCCCGGCGATCAGGATCTCGGGCCGTCCTGACCCGGCCGCCGCAACCCCGACCACCAGACTGGCGGTCGAGACGAGGCCGTCATTCGCCCCCAGAACAGCGGCGCGCAGCCAGCCGATACGGTGCACCCGGTGGGTTTCGGCATGGAACGATCTGCGCATGGGATGGGGCCTTTCGGGCTGTGCGTGTGATCAACAGCCGCCAGATCGACGCGCTCGGATCACGCGAGCCCGCCAAGCCTGTCACCTTTCGGAACGCGCGGCAATCGGTGAACCTCGCTTGATGCAAGCTCCCTCAGTCACCGCCCGGAAGACGGTCGCCCAGCACGATGATATCGCCGGGCGCGAGGCTGATTTCGGTCGCAGCCCCGACCGGCGGCGGGGGCATGTCGGCGCGGTTGAAGGTGTCGAGCGACAGTTGGGTGCCCGCCGCCTCGACCCGGATGCGGATCACCGAGCCGAGGAAATGCACTTCCAGAATACGCGCGGGCAGGATGATCTCGCAGCCCGGCGCGCGGCCCAGATGCACCGTCTCGGGCCGCAAGGCCAGCGTCACGGTGCTGCCGCTCTTTTGGGTGAGCGGACGGCCAAGCGTGATCCCGGTGTCGCCAAGGCGCACTTGGCCGGTGTCCGGCTGCATGACCGTGCCGTCAAGCATGCTGAGCGTGCCGACGAAGTTCGCGACGAAGCGCGTCTCGGGGCGGTTGTAGATGTCAAAGGGCGCGCCGACCTGTTCGGCAATGCCGCCGTTCATCACCACGATACGGTCCGAGATCGACAGCGCCTCTTCCTGATCATGGGTGACGAAGATCGTCGTGATGCCAAGACGTTGCTGGATCTCGCGGATCTCGGTGCGCAGGCTGACGCGGATCTTGGCGTCCAGCGCCGAGAGCGGCTCGTCCAGCAGCAACACCTGCGGGCGCGGGGCCAGCGCGCGGGCCAGCGCCACGCGCTGCTGTTGGCCGCCCGACAGCTGGAACGGATAGCGCGCGCCCAGATCCGGCAGGCCGATCAGTGCCAGCATCTCACGCACGCGCTCAGCGGCTTCATCACGGGCGACCCCGGCAACCTTCAGGCCAAAGCCGACATTCTCGGCCACGGTCAGGTTGGGGAACAGCGCATAGGACTGAAACACCATGCCGACATTGCGCTGGTTGGATTTCAGCCCGGTGATGTCCTTGCCGTCGATGGTGATCGCGCCCATGTCCGGGCGCTCGAACCCGGCGACCATGCGCAACACCGTCGTCTTGCCGCAGCCCGAGGGGCCGAGCAGCGAAATGAACTCACCCTTCTCGATCCCCAGATTGAAATCCTTGACCACCCGCATGGTGCCAAAGGCTTTTTCGAGGTGCGAAATATCGAGGAAAGCCATCAGCGTGCCAGTCTGTTATGTTTCGAAAAGCGGGTGACCAGCTGGATCAACCCCATGCAGGCCCAGGTGATGCCAAAGGCGATCACCGCCAAAGCGGCGGGTTCATAGGCGCGGTTGGCACCCAACAGCTGCATGAACGGCCCAAAGGCGGGACGGTCCAGAAGTGCTGCCATGGTGAACTCACCGATCACGATGGCGAAGGTCAGGAAGGCCCCCGACAGCACCGCACCCAGCACGTTGGGCAGGATCACCCGGGCGATGATCGTCACCCAGCCTGCGCCCAGCGATTGCGCGGCTTCGGTCAGGGTGGCAACGTCGATGGTGCGCAGCCCGGTGTCCACGGCGCGGTACATATAAGGCAGCGCCAGCACGGTATAGCCGAACATCAGCAGGATATTGGTGCCCAGCGCCGTGCCCGTCAGCGGCAGCCAGCTGGAGGTGTTGTAGAGCCGGATATAGCCGAACACGACGACGATGGAGGGGATGACCAGCGGCAACAGCGTGATGAACTCGACCCACGGGCGCAGCCACGGCATCTTGAGCCGCACCCAGAACGCGGTTGGCACCACCAGCAGCACGCCAAAGGCAATCGTCACCAGCGCCATGATCACCGAATAGGAAAACGTCGCCTGAAACTGAGGGTTGTTGATCACCGCCGTATAGGCGTCCAGCGAATACTCGCCGCGCCGCATTTTCAGCGAGAATTCGGTCATGCCATAGAGCGGCATCAGGAAGAACAGAACGCCGAAAAGCAGCGCGCCCCAGGACCAGAGCTTGGTCATTTCAGCCACCTTTCCGAGCGAGCGCGCAGCACGATGTAGAGTGCATTGGCAAGGCCGGTGATGACGATCATCCCAAAGGCCAGCGCGTAGCCAAGGTTGGGCGAGCCCAGCACGTCACCCCGGATCTGCGCATAGAGCAGGATCGGCGCGATGTTCAGCGAGGGGCCGGTGAGCGCGATCGCCGTGGCCACGGCGCCGAACGCATTGGCAAAGAGCAGCGCCATCGTGCCCAAGATTGACGGAAACAGGATCGGGAACGCCACCATGCGCCAATATTGCAACCCGGTTGCGCCCAGAATCGCCGCAGCTTCGCGCCATTCGCGTTTCAACCCGTCCAGCGCGGGGGTGATGATCAGGATCATCAGCGGGATCTGGAAGAACAGGTAGGTGATCACCAGACCCAAGGTCGAGAGCAGATTAAAGCCCATCAGACGCAGGTTGATGCCGAACTCGCTGCGCAGGTACAGCGTGATGATCCCGGCCGGTCCGATCGTGGCGATAAAGGCAAAGGCCAGCGGCACCCCGGCAAAGTTCGACGCGACGCCCGAGAAGGTCATCATCGGGTTGCGGACCGAGCGTGGCAGGCCCCCGACGGTCAGTGCCGCGGCGATGGCAAAGCCCACGACACAGCCGATCAGCGCCGACCAGAAGCTGATCTTGATCGACACCCAATAGGCCGACAGGATCGTCGGCGTGTTAAGCGCGAGGATATTATCGAAGGTGAAACCACCCTCAGGGGTGCGGAAGGCGCCGACGACGATATAGGCGGTGGGCAGCAGCAGAAAGAGACCCACGAACACGAAGAACGGAGCCACGCCCAGCCATGTCAGCGGCAAGGGACGGCGTGCAGGGCGCGAGGCGGGCATCGGCGATCCTTGGTAGCGAAAGAGGGACCCGCCAGTGGCGGCAGGCCCCGTTCGTATGCGTCGATCAGTTGACGTTGGCGCCGACGACAGCGTCCCAGTTCGCCACAACGGCATCACGGTTCGCGTTCACCTGATCCAGCGTCGGGAAGACAGCGGCGGCATAGCTTTCTGCCGGCGGCAGGGCGTCCATCATGTCCTGCGGGATCACGCCGCGTGCGGCCAGATCGTTGAAGCGGATCGGGTGGCAATAACCTGCCAGCCAGCCCAGCTGACCCTCGTCCGAATAGAGGTACTCCATCCACAGACGCGCAGCGTTCGGGTGCGGCGCGAAGGCGCTGATCGCTTGCACGTAGACACCGGCCAGAACGGCGTCGGTCGGCACGACCACTTCAACCGGCGGGTTTCCGGCCAGCGTGTCGCGGGCGGACAGTGCGTTGTAATCCCACTGGATCAGGATCGGCGTGGTGCCCTGCGCCAGCGTGCCCGTGCGGCCGATGACCGGCACGAAGTTGCCCGAGGCATTCAGCTGCGCGAAATACTCAAGACCGGCCTCGGCGGCCGCCGTACCCGGCTCGGCACCCTGCGCCATGCCTGCGGCCATTACCGCCAGGATCGCCTGGTTCGAGGCGCGCGGATCACCCGCCAGCGCGACCTGACCCACGTATTCCGGCTTGAGCAGATCGGCGAACGAGGTCGGCACGTTTTCGACCAGATCGGTGTTCACGATGAACGACATCACACCGTAATAGTCGCCGTACCAATGGCCTTCGGCGTCGCGCGCACCCTCGGGGATCGTGTCCCAGGTCGAGACCATATAGGGCGTGATCAGCCCTTCGGCGGCAGCGGTCGGGCCAAAGGCCAGACCCACGTCGATGACGTCGGGCGCTTGCGGGCCGGTGTTGTCGCGGTTGGCGCGGATCGCTTCCAGCTCGTCGGCGGAACCGGCGTCGGGGTTCAGTTCGTTGATCTCAAGGAACGGGTACATCTGGCGGAACCCATCGATGACGGCGCCATAGCCGCACCAGTCATGGGGCAGCGCGATGGTGGTCAGCATGCCTTCGGCACGGGCACCGGCAATCAGGTCGTCCATGCTCTGGGCCATGCCCGGCGTGGTGGTCATCATGGCCAGAATGCTGGCCGACGCGGCCAGCGCGGTCGTCGTTTTCATCGTAGCCTCCTGTTGGCAAAGCCGCCGCATTTCTGCCCCGGAGGGCCCGGTGCGACGCGACTGACACCAGCTACTGAACATCGGAAACAGATTCGTGACAATCATTCTGATGCGCGGACCGCCTCGTTTTTGTAATTTTTCGTTCAGTTGCGGGATTCCTGTCGAAAAACGACCAAATTCGCGGCTGACGGGTCAGATCGACCGCTGCGGACCGGCAAAACGGCCGCGACGGGTCGGATCCTTCCGTAACGTCAGGAGAGCTTTTGGTTTGACACGAGCGCCCTGCCCCGGCCAACGGCAGGCAGACCGGGTAAAGCGTTCACCCTTAACGCCGGGCCAGAAGCACCCCGCCGAGGATCAGCGCGACGCCGCCGATCTGCATCCACAACACGGCATCCACACCGCGCAGCACATCCAGCGTGACGCCTGACAGCATCTGCCCGGCCACCAGCAACGCGCCGGTCATCGTCGCCCCCAGTCGCGGGATCAGCCAACTGCCGGCAGCGACGAACACCACCCCCACAGCGCCCCCGGCCCAAGCGTACCACGGCGCATTTTCGACGCCGTCGGGCCAGAAGCTGCCGACCGCGGCTGTGATCGCGATGAGCGCGGCAAAACCCACCAGATGGTTCCAAAATGACGACTCCAGCGCCGAGCTTTGCAGCGCCAGCCGTCCGTTGACCTGCCGGGACAGCGCGATCAGCATGCCCCCACCAAGGGCGAATATCACTGCCGCCATCATGCGCCCATCCCCCGCGCGGCAATGATCAGCCCGGTGCCCGCAAGGATCGCCGCCAGCGCCGCAAGATCGCGCAGACTGGGCAGACGGCGGGTCAGCCCCATCGCCCCCATCGCGTCGAACACCAAGGCCAGAAACACCTGCCCTGCGATACCCAGCGCCAGCGTGCCGGTCAGTGCAAGCGGGGAATTGGCCGCGATCGAGGTTGCCAGCACGGTCAACGCCCCCGACAACCCACCCAGATACGCCCAAAGCGGCGCACGACCGCGACGGCCCACCGGCCGCACGCGCCAGCGCCACAGCCCGGCCACCGTCAGACCCGCCACCACCGTTCCGACGCCATGCGCCGTCAGCGAAGAGAACAAAGGCGTGCCATAGGCCGCGAGGCTGCTGTTGCACAGCAGCATGAAGCTCAACAGGCTACCCGCCGCCAACGCCAGAACAATTTCCAGCGCGCGCAGGCGCTTGGGTGGCACTTCAGAAGGTGCAAGCGTGACAGCCACGGGATGTCCTTGGATCAGGAGGGCACTTATGCCCCCAAAGCCCGGTCGTGATGCCCAACTTCTTTCGTCAAGGCAACACCCGCATGGCTGGTCCGGTTGGATAGACGGAAAACCGCTGACAAGGTGCGGGGCCATCGGCATATGTCCCGACTCTGTGCGTCTCTATGGCTAACCCTTCGCTGATGTCGCATCGACCGCAGCCCGGGTCGCGGCCTGCCGTCGCGCCGTGCGAAAGCGCTCGAACTGGGTGTCGGCGATCACCCCGATCAGGATAACGCTGCCCATCACCGCGAAATTCAGCGACGACGGGATGCCGAGGAGGTTCACGAGGTTCTGCAGCTCCTGCAACAGCACGACCCCCAGACAAACGCCGATGATCGACCCTTCACCCCCACGCAGGGAAAACCCGCCCAGCACGGCGGCGGCAATGGCGTAGAGTTCGTAGAAATTCCCATGCGATGACGGCTGGACCGAGCGCGTGTACATCGCGAAGAAAATCGCCGCCAAGGCGGTGAGGACGGCGCATAGGATATAGGCGAGCACGATGACCCGGCTGGTGTTGATGCCCGAATAGCGCGCCGCCTCTTCATTTTTGCCCACGGCGAACAGGTGGCGCCCGAACACGGTGCGATGCAGCAGATACCACGCGCCCGCCGCCACGATCACAAAGGCCACGACCGAATGCGGCACGCCCGCCGTGCGTCCGGTCGTGAGGTACTCCAGCGTCGGGAAATGCGATCCGAAGGTAAAGCCCGCCGTGCCGTCGTTGGTGTAAAACCGCGCGATGCCGCGATAGATCAACAGCCCGCAGAGTGTGACAACGAAGGGTTGCAGGCGCAGCCGGGTGATAAGCCAGCCGTGCGTCAGGCCGATCACCGCACCCAGCGCCAGCACGATCAGTGCCGCCACCGGCCAGGGCACGCCTTGCGCGACCATATCGACAAAGAGCACCCCCAGCAGCGCGATCACCGACCCGACGGACAACTCGATGCCTGCGGTCACGATCACAAAGGCTTCGGCGATGGAGAACAGGCCGAACAGCCCGATCAGATTGGCCGTATTGGCAAGGTTCACCGCCGACAGAAAGCGCGGATTGATCAGCGCCACCACCGCCCCGACAGTCAGGACCAGCATCAGCAGTCCGATATCCTTGCGCCCCATCATCGTCTCCCTATTCCACTGCCAGATGCAGAATTGCTTCTTCGGACACCTTGGCGCGATCCAGCGTTCCGGCGATGCGCCCCCGGCACATCACCGCCACGCGGTCCGACACGCCGATGACTTCCTCCATGTCGGACGAGATCATCAGGATCGCGACGCCCCGGTCAGCAAGCGCGCGCATCAGCGCGTAGACTTCGGCTTTCGAGCCGACGTCGATGCCGCGGGTCGGTTCGTCGAAGATCAGCACCTTGGGGTCCATCGCCAGCCACTTGGCCAGCACGACCTTCTGCTGGTTGCCCCCCGAAAGCTCGGCCACCGCGCGCCGCAGGTTGCTGGCCTTGATGTGCAACCGCTCGCGCGAGGCCTCGGCCAGCGCCGTTTCGGCCCTGGGTCTCAGCCGTCCGCCGGGCGCAAGGCGCGACAGGCTGGGCAGCGCGATGTTGTCGCAAATGGGGAAATCCAGCAGCAGCCCTTGGCCCTTGCGGTCTTCGGGGACCAGACACACACCGGCGGCGATGGCCTCCGCCACCGACTGGCGCGCCAAAGGGTGGCCATTCACCGTGATCGTGCCGCCCCGCGCGCCGTCGATGCCGAACAGCACCCGAGCAAGCTCGGACCGGCCTGCGCCGACCAGCCCGGCAAGGCCCAGAATTTCGCCGCCATGCAGGGTCAGATCTACGTCACGCTCAGGGAAGGCTTCGGTGCGAATGCCCCGCGCCTCTAACACCGGCTTGCCGGGCGCATGATCCAGCGGCTGGCACACCCGTTTCACGTCACGACCGATCATCAGCCGGACCATGGCGTCGCGGGTAATATCGTCTCGCGGCAGCCCACCCGCGTTACGCCCGTCGCGCAGACCGACCACGCGGTCCGCCACCGCTTCGATCTCGGACAGACGGTGGGTGATGAACAAGACCGCCGCGCCCCGGGCCCTGAGGTCGCAGACGACCTGGAGAAGCCGCTCGGTTTCGGACAGCGTCAGGCTTGAGGTCGGCTCATCCAGAATGATCAGGCGCGCGTCCATCGACAGCGCCTTGGCGATCTCGATCATCTGCTGATCGGCCAGCGACAGGCCCAGCACCGGATCGTCGGGGCCAAACCGCGTGCCCAGCGTCTCAAGGATGCCTGCGACCTTGCGCGACATCGCCCTGCGGTCAATCCGGCCCAGACGCCCGCGCCGGATCTCGCGCCCGAGCAACACATTGCCCGCCACGTCCAGATTGGTGAAAGGGTTCAGCTCTTGATGCACAAAGGCGATGCCAAGCGCTGCGGCCTGCGCGGGGGTCAGCGCGGCGTGGGACACGCCGTCAATGGTGATCCGCCCCGCATCGGCCGTGATCGTCCCGCCGAGCACCTTCATCAGCGTCGATTTGCCCGCGCCGTTCTCACCGACCAGCCCCACGACTTCCCCGCCCCGGATGCCCAGCTCGACGGAGTCGAGCGCCACGGCGCCGGGGTAAATCTTGGTGATGCCCGAAAGTGTCAGGGTGATCGGATCATGGGTCAACGTGGGTCAGCCTTTGCCGGTAGTGCGACGAAACCGCACCGGTACAGGGTGCACCGGTGCGGCTCGACCGAGCGGAGGGAGGAACGTCCGCTCAGCCTCCGAGACGCTCACGCAATTGCGCTTCGAAGGCGTCCACATTGCTCTGGTTGATGATCACGGTCGGCACGATGATCAGCCCGTCCTCAGGCACGCCCGAGGTATCACCCCCCAAATAGGCCGCCATCAGATGCATGCCCTGATAGCCCCACTGATAGGGGTCTTGTACCACGGTGCCGGCAAAGCTGCCCTCGCGCACGGCACCCAGGGTGATGGGGTCTTCATCGAAGCCGATGACCGTGATCTCGCCCAGCTGACCCGCCGCTTGCAGGGCTTCGTAGATCTTGGGCGGGTTGTAGGAATAGAAACCGACCATGCAGTCGATATCGGGCATGGCGGCCAGCACGTCATCGACATTCGAGCGCGCGCGGGCAAAATCCACGTCATCGCCGCGCACATCGACCAGCTCGATGCCCGAGCCTTCAACGGCCTGCCGGAAGCCCGCGATCCGCTCGACCGCATTGTCAGCGCCAAGGAAGCCGACGAAGCCCATGCAGCGCCCGCCCTGGGGCATCGCCGCCACGGCGATTTCGCCCGCCTGAATGCCCGCCGCCGTGTTTGACGATCCCAGATAGGCGATGCGGTTGCTCTGCGGGGCGTCGCTGTCGGTGGTGAACAGCGGGATCTGTGCCGCGATGCGGTTGAAGGCGTCGATCGAGTTGCCCGGATCGACCGAGGAAATCATGATGGCATCGACGCCCGAGGCCACGAGGTCGTCCATCAGCTGGTTCTGACCCGCCGCCGTGCCCTGCGCCGGATAGCGGAACTGCATGTCATAGTCCGGCATCTCGGCTTGCGCGGCTTGCACCCCGGCCTCGGCCAGTTTCCAGAAATCGGACGCCGCGTTCACCACGAAAGCCATCGAGGTTTGCTCTTGCGCCCGAGCGGCCCCGGCCCCGAGGCACAGCGCCACGGACGCCAGAAATAAGGATGAGCGTTTCATTTCGGTACTCCTCTGTGCGGCCCCGAAAGGCCGTAAGATGCTGTGCGGCACCGGAACCGGCGTCGCCTTGCTGATCGAAAAGGGGATGGGGAGCGACGGGCCGGACGCTCAGGTCCGGCCCGAGACAAGCTCAGTTGTCGGCGCAGAAGCCGGGTTCGGCATGGGTGCAGACGTCAAGGCCGGTGAAGAGCGGATCCTCGACGGTCTCGCCGTTCAGCAACTGGATCATCACGTCGGGCGCCCGCAGGCCCATCTCAAACGGGCGCTGTCCGACCTGCGCGTGACTGCGCATCTCGCGGAAGGCCTGCGTCTGCGGCGGCAGGGTGTCGCCAGCGATGACGATCAGCTCATTGGACTGCATGCGGTCCATGACCTGATCGGTCACCTGCGCATAGGCCTGCGGCGCGAACTGCGCCCAGCCGCCGATCAGGATGAACGCATCCAGGTCAGGATTGGCGGTGAAGACGTCCGACATTTGCTGGTTGGCCAGATCGGCCTGATCGTTGGTGAAGACCGGGCAGCCCTCGATCTCGGTCCAGCCGTTTTCACCGGTCAGGCGGTCCAGCCCTTCCGCGCCACCCGCCGTGTCACGGAACCCCTGTGCCCGCGCGTTGATATTCGCCGCCGCCACGTTGCCAAGCTGCAGGCAGATCGTCCCACCGTCGGGCTTGAGCGCCATCGCCTGTTCGGCCATCTGCACGCCCATCAGGTAGTTGTCGGTGCCCAGATAGGTCGCGCGCAGATCGGCATCGGCTGGCAGGAAATCGGCGTCGATGGTCATGATCGGGATGTCGGGGGCCAGCGCCCGGATGCGGTTGGCCATGGCAGGTGCGTTCGACGGCGAAATCGCAATGGCCGCAACACCCGCCGCGATCAGATCGTCCACGATCTGGACCTCACCGGCTTCGTCCGACGAGGACGCAGGCCCGGTGTAGAGGCAATTGTACTGGCTGTCCGGGTTCTCGGCCATCCATTGCTGGCAGCCAAGGTTGATCTGTTCAAAGAAGGGGTTGTCGAGGCCCTTCACGACGATTGCCAGCGTGTTGGCGTCCTGCGCCATCGCAGCGCTTGCCGTCATTGTCGCCAGAAGCGCCGTCACTCCAAGTTTGTAGGTCATTCTTCTCTCTCCCTGTTGAAGACTTGCACCGGCCAGCCGCCTCCCGCGGTCAGCCGGGATACCACACGACACGCGGGTCTTTTGCCGCGCGTTCGTAACTCCATGCCCGCTCGATGAGCGTTTCGAGATCCACCGTTGGTCGCCATCCCAGCCGCAAGCCCGCCTTGGAACAGTCGAGCCAGTTGCTGTGAAACGATGTGGGTATATCGACGGGCCGCGCGCCCGTGCGGCGGCCCATGATCGCGGCGAACTGCCCATAGTCGAGCGGCTCAGCCATCGCGATGTTGAAGGTCTGCCGTGCCGCGGCGGGATGGTCGAGCGCGGTCAGAAGCGCGGAGACAACATCATCCACATGAACGAAGTTGCGCCGCAGGGGCGCGCCGTTCACGTCGCGTATCAACGGCACATGATCGCCCGCGCGCGCCGCCGCCAGCGTCTCGGGTGGCATCAGGTCGGACCACGCAGGCCCGCCAAACTGATCCTCACCAAAGCTCATCGCATAGCGCAGATCGTCCTTTTCCATGATCCACGGCGCCCGCAGGATACAGCCGTCCAGGCCGTACTGATGCCCGTATTGCTCGAGCATCACCTCTTCGATCACCTTGGTCAGCGCGTAGCAGCCCGGATAGGCACGGCGCGGGTCGGTTTCGGTGATCGGCGCGGGATAGTCCTGAAAGATGTGCCCGACCGAGCAGTCGCCGCTCAGCAGGACGAACCGTTTGGCCGTCGGATTGGCCCGAAAAGCTTCGAGCAGCACGAACATGCCCTTGACCGACACGTCGATGGCCAGATCGGGGGATTCCTTGACGGCAGCAAGGTGCAGCACATGGGTCACGCCCGCCATCGCCTCCGCAACGATGGAAGGATCGGCGATGGATCCGCGCACCACACGCAGCCGGTCCACCTGCGACACGCTGCGATTGTGACACAGGGCCACCATCTGCGTTTCCGCATGACGCGGATCCGCAAGCAGCGACGACAGCAGATGCTGCCCCACCTTGCCGGTGGCCCCCGTGATCAGCAGTTTCATGTCCCCTCCCCGGGCATAAGACCGATTCATATTTGCTAATAATATCCTCAATTCATATTTACTAATAATATTAAGTCAAGTACGCCTTTGAGGATGCAGGGGCGGGAGGCCCTGGGCGTACCAAACCCGGCCAGCGCCACTTTTTTGCGCCACACCGGGGATCGACGAGAGGGGGGAAACAGACGTGTCTCGCTTGAAACTGACGGGAATATCAAAGAATTTCGGAGCAATTCAGGCGCTGTCCAGCGTCACGCTCGACGTCGCACCCGGCGAGGTTCTGGGACTGATGGGCGACAACGGCGCAGGAAAATCCACGCTGGTGAAGATCATCGCCGGCAACTTCCGCCCATCCTCGGGCCAGATAATGATCGACGACGCGCCTGTCGTCTTTCACAAGCCGCGCGACGCCCAGACCGGCGGGGTCGAGGTCGTTTACCAGGATCTGGCGCTTTGCAACAATCTGACAGCGGCCTCGAACGTGTTTCTGGGCCGCGAGGCGATGCGCAAGTTCGGGCCGCTCCGGCTGCTGGACTATCCGACGATGAACCGGCGGGCGGGCGAGCTGTTCAAGGTGCTGAAGTCAGAAACCCGTGCCCGCGACGTTGTGCGACGGATGTCCGGCGGGCAGCGGCAGGCTGTCGCCATTGCGCGCACCCTGCTCTCCGAACCCAAGATCGTGCTGATGGACGAACCGACTGCGGCGATCTCGGTCCGGCAGGTGGCCGAAGTTCTCGACCTGATCCGACGCCTGCGTGACCGCGGCATCAGCGTGATCCTGATCAGCCACCGGATGCCCGATGTCTTCGGCGTCGCCGACCGGATCGCCGTATTGCGGCGCGGAGAACTGGTTGCAAGCAAAGCAACCGCAACCTCGTCACCCGAAGAAGTCACCGGACTGATCACCGGCGCCATTGAGACCGCGTGAGGCAGGGAGAGATCACATGACGACACTCGACGACATCATCGGCCGGTCTGAGCACAAGAGCGCCGCCAACCGCATCACCTCGGTCCCCGTCTTCTGGGTCATCCTTGCCGCCATCGCCGCCTGCGTGGCGTTGACGCTGCTGACCGATACCTTCGCCACCCAGCGCAACGTTTTCAATGTGATGCGCAACTTTACCTTTGTTGCGATCATCGCGATTGGCATGACCGTTGTCATTGCCTCCGGGGGCATCGACCTGTCGGTCGGCTCGACCGTGGTGCTGACGGCCATGGTTCTCAGCGTGCTGATGACCGCAGGCTGGAGCTTTCCGGCGGCGGCCTTCGTCGCCCTGCTCGCGGCGCTGGCGGTCGGTGCGTTCAATGGTGTGCTGATCGCCTATGCCGGTATGCCGCCCTTTGTGGTGACACTCGGAACGTTGTCCGGCGCGCGGTCGCTGGCGATGGTGCTGTCGAACAACCAGATGATCTACGAATTCGGCCCCGATCAATCCCTGCTGCTGTGGCTGGGCGGCGGCTCGAGTCTGGGCATCCCGCATCCAACCTTTGTGCTTGCAGGCCTGATGGTCGCGATGGCGCTGATCCTGCGATGGACGCGCTGGGGGCAGTATGTCTTTGCCATTGGCGGCAACGAACAGGCGGCCATTCTCAACGGGATATCGGTCAAGTTTCAGAAGGTGACGATCTACATGTTCGCGGCCTTCACCGCGGGATTGACCGGCATCCTGATGACCGGCTGGCTGGGATCGGTCACCACCAACCTTGGCCAGTCGATGGAATTGGCCGTGATCGCAGCGGCGGTCATCGGTGGCGCCAACCTTGCCGGCGGCGAGGGAACAGCCGTCGGAGCCGTGGTCGGAGCCTTCCTGATCGAGGTAATCCGCAACTCCCTTATCCTGCTCGGCATCTCGACATTCTGGCAGGGCATGTTCATAGGAACCTTCATAATCGTCGCCGTTGCATTCGACAGGTTCAGAAACCGGAGAAGCGCCTGAACGTGGCGACGATGACGAAAGGATCAGGAAGCGGAAGTTCTGACATGAAGTTGCCGAAGCCGACGATGATGGATGTTGCCGCCAAGGCTGGCGTGTCGCAAGCGACGGTCTCGCTGATCCTGAACGGCAGCCCGGGCGCTCGCTTCAGCGAGGAAACCCGCCTGAAAGTCCGCGAAGCGGCGCAGGCCCTAGGCTATCGCCTGACGCAGCGCGGCCCGGTGCAAATGACCTCGGCGGCCAATCTCATCGTCTTTGTGGTCGATGAACTGACCAGCGATCCATGGATGGCCCTTGCGTTCGAGGGTGCGCGCGAGCGTGCGCTTGAACGTGGGGTGTCGATGTCCCTCGCCGTCTGCCGCAACGCCAATGTCATCGACGACGATCTGGTGCGCCAATACAGCCAGATTCCCGTCGTCGGCTTCATCTATGGCACCATGCTCACCCGCGAGATTTCGTCGCAGGCCGTTTTCCCGCAGGCACCGACGGTCCTGCTGAATTGCTATGACGCGAAACGGCGGCTTCCGTCGGTGATGCCCGGCGATCTCGAGGGCGGACGCACAGCGACACAACAGCTGATTGATTCCGGGCGCAAACGGATCGGCTTCATCAACGGCCAGGAAGGAATTGACGCGTCCAGCGACCGGCTGCGCGGCTACCGGCAGGCGCTGGCAAGCAATGACATCAGCTTCGACCCCGCGCTTGTCTATAACGGCTCGTGGGAACCGCCATCGGGGTATGACGGCACGCGGGCGTTCCTCGCGCTCGACACACCGCCCGATGCGATCTTCTGCGCCAACGACATGATGGCTGCCGGGTGCTACGACGCGCTGAAAGAGGCCGGACTGCGGATACCGCAGGACATGGCCGTGATCGGGTTCGATAACCGCGAGATCGCCCAGTTCATGCGCCCGCCCCTCACCTCGCTCATCCTGCCCCATTACGAGATGGGCGCCACGGCGGCGGATCAGATCCTCGACATCGCAGCCGGCCTCACGCCACGGCACAACCAGATCAAGGTCGAATGCGAACTGATCGAGCGCGAGTCGATCTGAGCAGGCCACGACACGCGGCCGCGGCAAAAAAAGGCGGTGGGCAACTAAGCTTTCCAGTCGCGCAGCCACATGCTGTCTCGGTTCAGTCATGCCAAAATGCTGGCGACAGCGCGTGCGCGCGCAAGGCTGTGAAGCGGAGACGCCCGGCAATCTGTGCATGCATTCCTTGATTCAGGTCTGCTAACCTCAGCCATGAAATCCGACACCCCTGTACGAGTACCCTTGCGCTCGTTGCGGTATCTTGAGCCCTCGGTCAGGCTCGGTTCGATTGATCTGGCCGCGCAGGAACTGAATGTCACGCCGAGCGCGGTCAGCCAGCAGATCAAGCGCATCGAAGACAGCCTGAGCAATGCGCTGTCAGAAACGTTCGCGCTGGTTGAAGCCGGGGTGCGACAGGCGATGACCGACGGGGGCGCGCAATCGGTCAAGATCCGGCTGTATCAGACCTGGCCGAACCGTTGTCTGGTGCCGCGGCTGGAAAGCTTCACACGCACCCATCCGATGTCGCGGTCGAGACTGAGACCGGCATCGAGGCCGTGGATTTCAGCCGCACAGACGCGGATCTGGCTTTGTCCGTGCAGGCGGCGCCAACGCGAAAGCTGAGGCGCAGACAAATCATGACGCCGCGCCTGACGCCGGTGTGCGCCCCGATCCTTGCGGCGCGTATGTCGTAACCCGAAGATCTGGCGCAGGTGGCCCGCATCGCCTCGCGCAACCGGATGCCGGATTGGCAGCAATGGCTGGATGCTGCGGGCGATCCCCAGATTGATCAGCGGCCGATGCTGGCGCTCTCGAACTCGACGCTGGTGTACGAATCCGCGCTGTCTGGGCCTGGCGTCGCCATCGCGCAGGTCGAGTTGGCGCTGAACGATCTGGTAAGCGGGCGGCTGGTCCATGCCATAGATAACAGGGATCAGCAGCGACAGTCAGGCAGCGCCACCAAGTGCGGGCAGAATGCCGACGATCGGTCCATGACACGCGCCGAACAGCAGATAGAATATCGCGGTCGCGCTGAACAACCCCACGAATGCGGCGACCATAGCTCCCCCCTGTGTCATTGACAAAAACCCTAGCGCACGAGGGGGTGGCAAGCGCGTTTTGAAAGCAGTACATCAGACCCTCTTCGCGGCAACGCGAGGGGTCAATGTTAGACGCCGATTGATAGCCCGCGCGCAGGCTGGCCAAAGCCGCACTTCGGGGACGGTTCCAGACCTATGCGCTGGTCAACATCTTGTTGAGGATGGCAACGAGGGTCGCCGTCTCTTCCTCCGACAGCATCGCTGTGGCTTCGTCCTGACTGCCTGCCATGGCCCGCTTGAGGGTCTCGAAGCGGACGCTGCCCTGAGGCGTTATCGTCACGATCTTCCTGCGTGCATCGCCTGCGTCGGCAGATCGTTCGACATCCCCCCTCCCCTCGAGAGCCGTGACGACGGTTGCGATGTCCTTGCGGTCGAGGCCGGTGCGCCGACACAGTTCCGCCTGGCTTATGGATCCTTCGCCAACGAGGGTCGCCATCACCGCGAAGTCGAAATGCGTGGCCCCTTGAAGCATCAGCGCGGCCCGGCTGATTGCGGAGCCGCGCGTTCCCGCAAGCGCCAGAAGGCGCGTGGGCAGCGATTTCAGGTAGGGGGTCGTCTGTTCGAACTCGGACATTGACAGCCTCGCATTTGTTGGCTTAACCAACAATATATGTTGGTCTTACCAACTAACTGATTCAACCACTCTGCGCAATCTCCGGAGCCTGACATGGCCATTAAATTCACGTCAACGACAGTTGCCCTGCTCATGGCTGCCTGTTTGACGATCCTGTCCAATGCGACAATCAGCCCTGCCCTTCCGCAGATCGCCATAGCCTTTGACACCAACCCGAACGCCCAGCTTCTGACGCGCCTGCTGGTCACGGCACCGGCCCTTCTGGTCGCCATGCTCTCTCCTCTGGCTGGCATTCTCGTCGACAGGATCGCGCGTAAGCCCGTGCTGCTGATCGGCACGGCGATCTTCGGCGTCGCGGGGACGGCCGGGCTCTACCTGCCAAGCCTCGAGGCCATCTTCGTCAGTCGGCTCTTCCTCGGGGCGGGCGTGGCCTTTGCGATGACAGCCCAATCGGCGCTTATCGGTGACCTTTTTGCCGGTCCCGACCGGGGGACTTTCCTCGGTTACCAGATAGCCGCGACGAATTTCGGCGGCTTTCTGGCGATAACGCTGGCGGGACTGCTCGCGGCGATTTCGTTCCGCTACCCCTTTGCAATCTACGGTATGGCGCTGATAATGCTGCCGTATTTCTGGCAGGCCTTCGACAACGCCCGCCCCACGCGCGCGCAGGACGGGACCGTCGCGGTCAACGGATCGGGAGCATGGGGAGTGCCCCTGCTCGGACTGTGCCTTGTCGCCTTTTTGTCGATCTCTGCATTCTATGTGATGCCAACCCAGTTTCCCTTTTACCTGCAAGAGGTCGTCGGCGTCCCCCCTTCGACGGTCGGGTTCCTGCTCGGCCTTCTGACGCTTGCCGGGGGCATCGCGGCGCTGGCATCCGGCGGGTGGCGCAAGCGCGCCGGGCACCTTTGGTCATTGGTTGCAGGTCAGGCGATCCTGGCCTTTGGATTTGTCATCATCGCGGCGAACCAGGCGTTGCCGTTCCAGTTCATCGGCGCGGCTTTCATCGGCGCCGGGTTTGCGGCGGTAATCCCGTCGATCATGGCCTGGATGTTCGATGTGGTGCCGTCGTCCCGGCGCGGCATCGCCTCGGGCATTATGACAACCGCGCTCTTTCTGGGGCAATTCGCGTCGCCCTTCTTCTCGCAACCGATCATCGAAGGGGGGAATTTCCGCATCCTGTTCTGGTCGGTTGCGGCGCTCTTTGGCATGACCGCGATTTTCCTTGTCGCCAAGTCCCTTCTCAGCGGATCGACAAAGTGACGCTAAAAAAGCCGTCGGAAAAGCTGACAGGACAGGATACCGAAGCACTCCAGAAAATGTGGCGAGAGCGGTGTCGGAATTCTGGAAACACAGACGGGATGGCGGTAGTCGTCCCTTTGTGCCATGAGCTTTCGGTTCTCATTCTCGTCATTCAGCGTTGTTGCAAACCAACACTGTGCGGGGCCGATCATTGATGATCCGCAATGATCGTCTGCACGGCAGCTGTCAGCGACATCCTGTCGGCCCCCTTAAGCCCCAGCCTCGCAATACCGAACGACAGTTGAGCCTAGCTACCGCCCTTACCTTCTGCGGCTGCCGCTTCAGGTTTTCCACTGTCTCCCGGGTCTCGGACAACTGCTAATGCCGCCTCAACCTTTCTTCGTGCGGTTACGGGAAGTTCCTCTCCTGACCGTCATGCAGTGCCGGGTCTTGGAAGTATTTGATGCGTAGCGGCGACGCAGGCGAGGCCCTGCAATGCGCTGGCCCCGCTGGACGCCGATCCGAAACGCACCGAACAGGCGATCGTCGGGGCTTTCGCGCAAATACCGGGTGTTATTGAATCTCATTGATATAGACGTCATCGCGGGTGCAAGCGCGGTGGTCGTTCAACAGGATCGGCTGTGCCTGCTCGTCATAGGCGACTTCGGACAGCACCAGCACGGCGGCTGGCGCGGACAGGCCGAGAAGTGCCACATCGGTCTCGTTGGCGAGTTCCGCCTCGATCTGCTCGCGGATCGCCGAGATCTTGAGACCGTAATCCGACCACAGGCAGAGATACATGAGCTCGGGCACCTCGTCGGCCTCGGTCGGGAAATCCGGCACCAGATGCATCGGCAGGATCACCGTCTCGTGCATCACCGGCCGCCCGCCGACGAGGCGCAGGCGGTGGATCTGGTGTATCATCATCGGCTCGGGCAGCGCGAGGCGCTCGGTCTCGGCGGGTGTCGAAAGGCGCTGGCATATGCTCAGGACGCGGGCCTTCGAGTTCTGCAGCTCGCCGCCCCGTGAATGCAGGCGGAAGTAATTATAGACGATTCGCAGCGAATGGCGCGGCGTGCGGCCGGTGACGACGGTGCCGGTCTTGCGGCGACGCGACAAGGCACCGCCGGCAGTCAATTCCCCCAGAGCGCGGCGGATCGTCCCGACCGAGACGCGGAATTCCTGGGCAAGTGCCGTTTCGGAAGGCAGCACGGTACCCGCCGGCCAGGCGCCGGACTCGATTCTGGCGGTCAACTGCTCAGCAATTGCCCTATAAATAGGCATGCCGAGTGGAATATTGATTGAAATTTGACCACTCCAACGCATTCAGGCCGCAAGCGGGCGCCGTTACCAAGACCTTCGCTGATTCAGCATTGACGTCAAGCCCGGCCCTGCGCTTATTTCTATATAGTTTACAGATAAGGACGCCAAGTGACCGAGCACGAGGCCTCGCAATGACCGGAACCGAACTGCGCCGCGCCGCCATGGCGATGATCGACGCCGAGCTGGACCACGCCGTGGCGGACCTGTCGCGGATGGTGGCTGTCGACACGACCTTTCCACCCGGCGCCGGCTATGCCGATTTCGCCGCGCTGATGGAAGGGTTGCTAGCGGACCTGCCGATGACCACCGCGCGCGTCTCGGTCCCCGAGGAGCTGTGGCGCGTCGCCCGAGGCCCGGCACGGGGCGAGCGGGTCAACTTGATCGCTGACACCGCGGGCTCCGGCCCGGTCTGCAGCCTCTATTTCCACGTCGACACGGTCTGCGCGGCCTTGGGCTGGACGACCGATCCCTTCACCCTGACCGAGACCGATGGCAAATTGGTCGGGTTGGGGGCTGCGGACATGAAAGGCGCGGTCGCGGCGGCGGTCCATGCCCTGCGCGTGGCGCAAAAGCTGGATGTGCCGCTGACTTATCGCCCGCAACTGTTGCTGTGCACCGATGAGGAAGGCGGTCTCTATCCCGGCATCCGCTATCTGGCGGAACAGGGGCTGATCGGCGGGCATCTTCTGAATTTCAACGGCTCGGCCGGGCCGCGCATCTGGGGCGGTTGCTTTGGCAGCTTCAACCTGCAGGTCACCGTGACCGGCTTCGCCGCCCATGCCGCCGACCGCTCAAAGCAGGGTGTCAACGCGATCGAGGCCGCCTTGCCGATGATGCAGGCCATTCAGGTCCTGCGCCCCGTGGTCACGACCCGCACCTCTGCCCTGCCCGTGCCGCCGGGCGCGGCACCGCTGGCCGCGCAGATCGCCGTCACCGTGGCCGAAGGCGGGACCTGCGGTGGACAGGTGCCGGACCGCTTCACTTTCCTTGTGTCGCGGCGCTATGCGCCCGAGGAGGATTTCGCCACTGCCCGCGCCGAGATCGAGGCCGTGATCCGCGCCGCCTGCCCTGCCGGCGCGACGCTGGAATTCGACCTTATCGGCCATCTGATCCCGACCGCCGACCCCGAGGGCCCGCATACCGCCCGCTGGATCCGTGCCGTACAGGAGGGCTTCGGCTATGCCCCGGGTGACTTCGTCAAGTACGCCGCCGCCAGCGCGTCCGATTCCGGCTACGTGCAGCGCGCCGGCGTCTTGCAGGAGATCAACCTCGGCGGTCTGATCCGCCCGGAATCGAATGCGCATGGCGCACAAGAACATACCACGCGCGCCGATCTGGCCGCCTTGGCGAAGACGATCCTCAGCTATCTGGCGTCGGATTTCGCCCCTGAGCTGAACCCTGACCTCAATCCCGACCGCTAAATCCCCAACAGGAGTCCCCCGATGTCCCTTAATCGCCGTGCCTTCCTTTCCAGCAGCGTTGCGCTTGCCGCGCTGGCGACCGTCCTGCCCCGCGCCGTTATGGCGCAGGCCACCCCCGAGGCAGGCGGCACGCTGCGCGTCGCGGTCGATCAGGCCGTGAGCGTCCTCCACCCGCTGATGACCCGCGTGAACCCCGAATACATGGCGGCCGAGCTTTTGTATTCAGGCCTGACCAGACTGGGCCGCGACATGCAGGCCGAGGCCGACCTCGCCACCGAATGGAGCGCCAACGACGACCTGACCGTCTGGACCTTCTCGCTGCGTCCGGGCGTGACCTTCCACGATGGCGCGAGCTGCACTGCCGCTGATGTCGTGGCCTCGTTCGAAGCTATCCTGAACCCCGACTTCGCCTCGCCCGCCCGCAACAACGTGGGCCCGATCGACTCGATCGAAGCGGTCGACGACGTGACCGTCCGCTTCACGCTGACCTCATCCTATGCCGACCTTCCGGTGGCGCTGGCCTATAACAACGCTCGCATCATCCCGGCCTCGGTCATCGACGGCTCGTTCGAGAGCCTGCGCTCGGAAGCCAATGGCACCGGCCCGTTCAAACTGGTGTCCTACGAGCCTGACCGCCTGATCGTCGTCGAGAAGAACCCCGACTACTACGACCCGGCGCGCCCCTACCTCGACCGGATCGAAATGCATGTGTTCCCGGATCTGGGCGCGCAGGTCTCGTCGCTGATGGCCGGTGACATCGACATGATCGCCACCGTCGGGCCGAACGACTACCTGCGTCTGGAAGGTCAGGACGGCATCGACGTGCTGCGCTCGGCCTCGGGCCAGTTCTGCAACGTGAACTTCGGCACCGACATCGAGCCGTTCAACGACCCGCGCGTGCGCCGCGCGCTGGCGCTGACCGTGGACCGCGAGGCCATGGTCGGCTTCATGACCGAGGGCTTCGGCGTAAAGGGCAACGACACGCCGCTGAACGAATCCTATCCGTTCTTCGAGGCCCTGCCCCAGCGCGAACAGAATATCGAAGAAGCGCGCGCCCTGCTGGCCGAGGCCGGCTTCCCCGATGGGTTCGAGGCCGAGCTGATCGCATCCGACCGTCCGGCGATCCGCGTGCAGCTGGCTGTTGCCCTGCGCGAAATGGCCCGTGCCGCCGGGATTACCATCAACGTCACGACCATGCCCCACGCCACCTATCTGGATCAGGTCTGGACCAAGGGCGCCTTCTACGTGGGCTTTTACAACATGCAGCCGACGCCGGACGGCATCCTGAAGCTGCTGTTCACCTCGGACGCCGCCTGGAACGAGACGCGCTGGAACAACACCGTGTTCGACGATCTGGTCGCCCGCGCCCGCGGCACCGTTGAGCCCGCCGCCCGTACCGAGCTCTATACGCAGGCTCAGGTGCTGATGAACGACGAGGTGCCGTCGATCATCCCGGCGTTCTTCGACGTGCTGGGCGCGAAACGCAGCTGGATGCAGGGCTATGACATCCACCCGCGCGCCTCGGTGTTCCGTCTGGACCACGCCTGGCTCGAAGCCTCCGCGCCCACCCGGGGCTGATCCACTGACAGAGGGCCTGTCCCCTTGCGGGGCAGGCCAAGCCACAGGGAATTTCCGTGTCAGCGAGCTATATCCTCAAGCGTATCGCCCTGATCTTCTATACGCTGTTCGTCGTCTCGATCCTCGTGTTCGGCATCACCCAGATCCTGCCGGCCGATGCGGCGGTGATGATGTTGGGCGAGAACGCCACGCAGGGTGCGCTGGCGGCGCTGCGCGATCAGATGGGCCTCAACGATCCGATCTGGTTGCAATATCTGCACTGGGCCGGCGGCGTCGTGCAGGGAGATTTCGGCACCTCGCTGCGCACCGGCCAGACGGTCGGACCTGCGCTGTTCTCGGCGCTGGGAACCTCGCTGACGCTTGCTGTCCTCGCGCTGGCGCTGATGCTGATACTGGCCGTGCCGATGGGCATCCTTGCGGCTGTGCGTCGGGGCAAGCTGTCGGATCTGGTCGTAGGCTTCCTTTCGTATATTGGCGTGTCGCTGCCGGAATTCGTCACCGCTACGCTGGCCGTGGTGCTGGTCGCGGATCTCTGGGGCCTGCTGCCTCCCGCCGGCTACATCCCGCTGTCCGAGGATTTCTGGGGCGGGATGCAGCGGCTGATCCTGCCGGTCTGCGTAGCCTCGGTGATGATGATCGCCCATGTCTCGCGCATGGTGCGCTCGGAACTCGTGGACGTGATGCACACCGATTACATCCGCGCCGCGCGCCTCAAGGGTCTGACGCGGCGCCGGGTGCTGTTCCGCCACGGCCTGCGCAATGCCCTGCTGCCGACGATCACCATCGTCGCGCTGGATGTGGGGTATCTTCTGGGCGGGATCATCGTCGTCGAGGAGATCTTCTCGATCCCCGGCATCGGCCGTTCGCTCATGTCGGCCATTCAGGCGCGTGACCTGCCGGTTATTCAGGCCGGCGTGATGATTATGGCGGCCACCTATTCCATCGTGAACTTCGCCGCCGACCTCATGTATGCGTGGCTCGACAAGAGGATCCAGTATGACTGATTTTCTGGGCCGCCTGTTGCGGAGCCCTCAGGGAGCACTGGGTTGCCTCGTCGTCGGGTTGATCCTGATCGCGGTGATCTTCGGCCCCTACCTTACCCATTACGGGCCCGAGCACATGTCCCCGCTCGCCCGCTACAAGAGCCCCTCGGCCGAGCATTGGCTGGGCACCGACCAATACGGCCGCGACATCTTCAGCAGGCTTCTGGACGGCGCGCGCTCGACGGTGCTGCTGGCCGTGGTTGCCACCGTGATCGGCACACTCGGCGGGGCGATCATCGGCACGGGGTCCGCCTATCTGGGCGGGCGCGCGGATGAATTCATCATGCGCACCAACGACGCGGTGATGGCGATCCCCTCGCTGTTGATGGCTTTGATGGTGGTGTCGCTGCTGGGGTCGAACTCGCTCAACGCGCTTCTGGCCATCGCCATCGCCTTCATGCCGTCGATGGCCCGCATCTCGCGCTCGGTCGCGCTGACGGTACGCAAGCAGGACTACGTCAGTGCCGCCATCGCACGCGGTGAAGGCGCCACCTATATCGTCCTGCGCGAGATGCTGCCCAATGTGATCGCGCCCATCGTCGTCGAGATGACGATCCGCGTATCCTTTGCGGTGATGCTGTTCGCGACCCTGTCCTTCCTTGGTCTCGGCGCGCAGCCACCGGCGACGGACTGGGGGCTCATGGTGTCCGAGGCACGGCAGTATCTGCACCGGTCCTATTGGATCCTGCTGTGGCCGAGCGCCGCCATCGCGCTGACCGCCATTGGCTTCAACCTTCTGGGCGACGGGCTGCGCGACGCCCTGAACCCCCGCACCTGAGGACCGGACCATGGTGAAAACGAACACGGTTCTTCAGGTCGAAAACTATTCGCTGGCCTATGACGTCAAGGGCGGCGCGGTGCAGGTGCTGAACGGCATCGATCTGATGATCCGTCGGGGCGAGATCCTCGGGCTGGTCGGCGAAAGCGGCTCGGGCAAGTCGAGCATGGCCAGCGCCATCATGCGCCATCTTGCCGGTAATGCGCGCGAGAACGACGGGAGCATCTGGCTGGGCGAAACCGACCTGCGCACGCAGTCCGAACACCAGATGTCCGCGATCCGTGGCCGCCGCGTGTCGATGGTGTTTCAGGATCCGGCGACCTCGCTGAACCCGACCCTGCGTCTGGGCGAGCAGCTGGCCGAGGTGCTGATCCGCCACCAGAACTTGACCATGGCGCAGGCCTGGGCCGAGGGCGAGGCGCGGCTTGCGCATGTGGGCCTGAAGACCCCGCGCGAGATGATGCAGCGGATGCCGCATGAGGTTTCCGGCGGCGAGAAGCAGCGCGTGGTCATCGCCACCGCCTTTGCCTGCAACCCCGAACTGATCATCTTCGACGAACCGACGACTGCGCTGGATGTGATCACCGCGCGCCAGATCCTCGACCTGTTCGCGGCGCTGCAGCAGGAGACGGGCGTGGCGTCGCTGTATATCTCGCACGACCTCGCGCTTCTGTCGCAGACCGCCGACCGGGTGGCCGTGCTGCAAAAGGGCATGATCGTCGAGGAAGGCGAGACCGGCACCCTGTTCCGCGCGCCCCAGCATGCCTACACCCAGACGCTGATCGCCGCCGCGCCGCAGCCCGAACGCCGTCTGGTGCAACCGCTGGACCGCGCCGCGAAGCCGCTCGTGTCGGTGCGCGACGTGACGGTGAATTACGGTCGAAAATCGCTGCTCGACAGCCTCCTGCGGCGCGATTTCGCGCCTGTGGTCGGCAGCCGCGCGGTGACGCTCGACCTGCGCCCCGGCGAGGTTCTGGGCATCGTCGGTGAAAGCGGCTCGGGCAAATCGACGCTGGCCAAGGCGATGACCGGGCTCAACCGCTTCGAAGGGTTGATCGAGTTCGACGGCAAGCCTGTGCGGGGCCTGTCGGATATGGACGCCAACTATCGCCGCGACGTGCAGATCATCTTCCAGCACCCCGACGCCTCGCTGAACCCGCGGCAGCGGATTTCGGAAATCCTCGCCCGGCCGGTCAAGCTGTATGGCAAGGGCGACGGTTCAGTGCGCGAGCGGATCGTGGCGATGCTGGAACGCGTGCGCCTGCCCGCCAGCTATATCGACCGCTACCCGCACGAGCTGTCGGGCGGCGAGAAGCAGCGCATCGCCATCGCCCGCGCCTTCCTGTCAAACCCGCGTCTGGTGATCTGCGACGAGATCACCTCGGCGCTGGATGTCTCGGTGCAGGCCTCGGTGATCGAGCTTCTGATGGAGCTGCATCGCGACACCGGCGCCGCCTATGTCTTCATCACCCATGACATCAACCTCGTGCGGCAGATCGCGCACCGCATCGCCGTGATGTACCGCGGCGATCTGGTCGAGATCGCCGATGCCGAACGCATCGCCGACGCCGACCGTGCCCCCTACACGCGCAAGCTGCTGGAGGCGGTCACGCCCCCTGCCTCGACGCATAGCGCCTGACTTCAAGGACTTATTTCGATGGACCTCAACTCCCTGCTCGACACTGTCGATGCGAAAGCCGCCCTCGACTTCGTGTCGATGATGGTCCGGCACAAGACCTATTCCGAAACCGAGGGCGAAACCGTTCTGGTCCGCCGGATGGTGCAGGAAATGGGTGCGATTGGCATCGACGCCCATGTCCACGGCTTCGGTGACAAGGGCCGCGCGAACGCGATCGGCACGCTGAAGGGCACCGGCGGGGGCGCGAGCCTGATGTACAACGGCCATCTCGATACCAACCCGGTAACCGAGGGCTGGACGGTGGACCCGTGGGGCGGGCTGGTGGATGACAGTTTCATCTACGGGATCGGCGTGTCGAACATGAAATCGTCGAACGCGGCGTTCTTCTGCGCGATCAAGGCCTTGCAGGACGCGGGCGTGAAGCTGAAGGGCGACGTGGTCCTGACCTATGTGGTGGGCGAGCTACAGGGCGGCGTCGGCACCGAGGCGCTGATGCACGACGGCTACCGTGCCGACTACTTCATCAATGGCGAGCCCAGTGATCTCGTTGCCGTGACGATGCACGCCGCCGCGCTGAAATTCCAGATCGAGCTGACCGGCGACACCCGCCATCTGTCGAAGCGTGAGGAAGCCGTGGATGCGCTGGTCGCAGGCTGCGATCTGGTCGGGCGCCTCAATGCCATGACCTTCTCGGGCGCGGCGACGCCAGAACATGCCTCCGTCAACCGCTGCCATGTCGGCGTGATCAAGGCGGCGCTGGGTCGCGAGCTTGAGGAATGGCGCCCTCCGCAGGTCGCGGATTTCTGCGTGCTCAAGGGCTCGTCGCGCTATGCACCGGGCCAGACGCGCGACGGCGTTCTGGCCGATATGGAAGTCGAGCTGACGGCCCTGCGCGCCCGCTATCCGGGGCTGCAGACGAAGCTCATCTCGATGGACACGATGGAGGAGAAGGGCCTGTCGCTGATGCCGCCCTATGAGGTCCGCCGCGACAGCCCGATCGTCACCGCGATCAACGCCGCCTACCGTCAGGTGCGCGGCGAGGAGCAGCCGACCGGTGCCATCACCCCCACCCGCTTTTACGGCTCGGACGCCGGGCACCTCTATGAACTGGGCGGGATGGAAGGCATCGTCTGCGGCAGCGGCGGGCGTTACAACACCATGCCCGACGAGCGCGTGGACATCGTCGATTACCTCGACCTGATCAAGGTTTACATGCTGACAATCATCGCCATCTGCGGCATGGACGATGGCGTCTGAGATCCCGGCCGAATACCGCTGGCGGGTCGACAAGGCCCGCGCCGTCATGGCCGGGGCGGGCTGCGACTTGCTGCTGCTCGACAGCGGCGAGGCTCTGGCCTGGCTGTCTGGCTACAGCGTGTCGGAAACCATGTACCGGGCCGTGTTCCTGCCGCGCGAAGGCGAGCCGTGGTTCGTACTGCGCCATCTCGATGCCGAGCCCTGCCGTCAGGGCGGCTGGATCGCGGATATCGTGGGCTACCCGGACAGCCACGAACCTGAGCGGGTGATGGCCGAACAGATCGCGCAGCGGGGTTTCGGCGCGGGTCGGGTCGGTGTTGATTTCAACTCGATCAGCTGGAGTCCGGCGCGACAGGCGACGATCGCGGCCCTGTTGCCGGACCTCACGTTCGTCAACCTCGAAGGGGTGACCGAATCCCTGCGCTGGGTGAAGTCGGCTCATGAGATCGGCAAGCTGGCCGAAGCCTCGGCCATTGCCGACCGCGCTCTGGCAGAGATCGCTGCCAAGGCCCTGCCCGGCCTCACCACGAACGAAGCCGCCATCACGGCAGCCGCCTGTTTCCTGCGCCACGGCGCGGATACTGGCGAGACGGGGCCGATCGTTCTGGGTCGCGGAAATCACGAATTCCTGCACGGCCTGTTCCGCCCTCACACTCTGGCGACGGGCGACGTGCTGCATGTCGAACTCATCCCCTATGTCGGCCGCTATGGCGCGCGGATCATGCGGCCGATCGTCATCGGTACGCCGTCGCCTCGGCAGCAGGAGGTTGCGCAGGCCCTGATTGCCCTGCAGGACGAACAGATCGCTGCCATGCGACCCGGCGCGATCGCCTCAGACGTGGACCGCATCGTGCGGAACGGCGCGCTGAAGGCTGGACTGCGCGGCGAGTACACCAACGTCACCGCCTACACGCTGGGCCTGTACATACGCACCCCGCGCAGCAGCGATTTCTCGCGCGTGTTCCTTCCGGACCAACATTGGGCGCTGGAGGAAAACATGGTGTTCCATGTCTACACAACGGCCGAGGGGCTTGGGTTTTCCGAAACCGTGGTCGTCACGCCCGCCGGCGGGCGGCGTCTGACACAAACCCCGCGCCGGATTCTGACAGCGGGCTGAGGATCGAGGGCCGCGGATTTCCGGGGCCGTCGAACGCCTCTGCTCAGGCCATTTGGGGCTGCCGCGCGGCCCATCAGCCGATCAGCCGATCAGCCGATCAGCCCATCAGCCCGGAGGTGTCGCAAGAAGACCTTCCGGGCGGCCGCAACTTTTACGATCCTGCGAGAAATTATCCAATCAGCCACGCCCCCGAAGAGCACAACAAGCTTGTCCTCGCCCGTCGTCGCTTCGAAGGCCCACACGCTTTTCTTGCCGACCCGGTTTGCGCCGCCGTTGAGGCTGGCCAACCCCGCATAAGTCAACCCAAGGAAACAACGCGGTTTCTGCGCGGTGAGACGGCACGCGTACCCGATGGACACGGTATCTGGCTGTGGACGCTCGGCGCGACAGAGGCGCATCTCGGCATCACGAAAACCGCCGCGCCGCAGATGGCGTTCATCGAAGTCCTTCAAGACGAGGCCTATACCGCCGCGCGACCAGATTCCGCTGCTGCGGTCGCAGCAATGGCGTGGCTACCTGAGTAGAGGTTGGAGTATACTCGCCAACGCGTCCTGATCGAACAAGACCCTGATAGGCCTTTACAGCCCGGCAACGAGAGCACGCCCCAACCGCGCAGACCAACGCTGTTCGAACTTAATAAAGTCCAGAAAATTCAGGGGAAAGTGGCGGAGACGAAGGGATTCGAACCCTCGAGACCCTTCCGGGCCTGCACCCTTAGCAGGGGTGTGCCTTCGACCACTCGGCCACATCTCCGTCGACCCGTATATTGGCCATGTGGCGGGAGAACAAGGGCTTTTTCGATGAAGCGCTGAACCACGTTCGCCACCTGTGTTCAGCGCATTTACAGGTACTTACGTGAACAGGTGCCCTATTTTTCGAGGAGCCCGTAGCGGGATAATTCCGATTCGTCACACCCCGGCCCCACCGATCTCGTGCCCTCTGGATGCCCTCTCAGGCTCCTCCCTACGCGCGCGATTTCCCGTTACGACGACGCGGCCTCAAGCAGCGGATCTGCCCATGTCCAGAACCTCTCGTTGAACGGCAGAGTGCCGCCCTTGGCTTTCAATCCCTTCAGGACCCGGTGGCAGAGGTGAGGGTGACGAGCCAAGGCGGCCTCAAGGAGCACCCGCGCCCGCAGGTCATGTCCGCGTCGCATTTCCGCCACTTCGGCCCTCAACGCAGCGTCGCGGCCCGAGAGCGCGCAGTCGAGGAGCCGTTTCACGCGCCCTGTTCCCGCAAGAACGCTTGTGGTGTGATGTCCGGTAAACGGCATCCTGACCTCGGCAGCGTCTGGGTCGAGGGCAAAAATCTGAGTAGCGTGCCACGAATCGATGGGATGAAAAGGATCGTAGAAGACGTAAGCGCGGCCTGATAGGTCGTCAGCCGTCACCAGCTCTCCGCCGCTTTCCTCGTTCCAGTAGCGCGAAAACCTGCGGTCGAATGCGGGGCACGTCGCGGGGTCAATCGTCACCTGCGGACACATCGCCAATACATGCGTGGCGTGAAAGAGGCGCGAGAATTTGAGCGCGGCATAGCCGCCCATCGAGCCCCCGTAGAGGACACGCGCGCCATCGCGCTGCAGGAGACCCCCGAGCGACCCGGCTGCGGCACGGAGGCTTGCAGCCGGGTACCAGGCGGGTGACTTGGCCACGATGCCAATGACCGAGTATCCAAGAGCCTCGGCAACGGTGTCGGCTGAAAAGCGTCCCGGAACCGGGTGGAAAGCAAGATCAGAGAAGGTCACGAAAAGCGGCCCCGTGTTGCCGCGATCGACATGCAGAACTGCTATGTTTGCATCATCGTAGACCGCTTCAAGCGTCACGTGTTCCTCCAGCCTGTCGAGAACCGACTGAACAGGCCACCGACATTTCTGGTTTTCTCGACAAAGCCATGCTCGCACACCCCGAACTGCCCGGAAGCGATGTTTTGCTTCTTGTTTGAAACACGCTCAGGGCTCTTGTGCACCAGGACTGAGAACCCGTTGGGGTGGTGCATCCCGTTGTCAGAAACGCGGGCAACAACGGGCCAGAGCGAGAACCGGCCCTCTTCCTTGCAACGGATATTCACATCCCGATCCCCATTGGGATGGCCCCGCGTGGCTCCGAACTCGGACCATTTCTGCCGATTGGTGGCAAAACAGGTCGACGGGAGGAAGCTGAGACGGATGAATTCGGCCAACAGCCCTTCGTTCGTAACGGCGGCATGTCCCTCGGCCAGTTGCTCTTGCGTCACGGGCGCTCCGCCGGAGTCAAAGATCTTGGATTCCCCCGCGACCGCCCAGACGTCACCGGCGGCAAAGGCTTCATGCGCCAACATCGCCCGAAACCACATCAAGGCATCAGGCTCGAACGTGGTGTCATCTTCGGAAAAGATGACATCGTCGCAGTCGGTCAGCGCCCAGTCGATAACCGCCTGGGTCGTTTTGCAGGTGCCCAGGTTTGTGTCGTTTTCGCGAAAACTTGCCGCTACGAACCGCGTTGCATTCTGCTGGAGCCAAGCCTCGACGACGGCTTTGGTGCGCGCGTGATCCGGTGCATACCGCTTGGAAGACAAGGCACCGCTCAACGAGTCCTGCAGCACGTACACGCGATACGTCTCAACCCCGAAAGCATTGGAAAGAGAGGTCAAAAGCTCTAACGTCAGATCCGGCTTATTGAACACCTGAAGTGCGATAGCGCTGGTCATCACGAGCCCCGCCTTATGTTGCAGATCGTCACTGCCACAGCGAAAACCCTTGGTCAACGTTTAGTCCACAATGGTTCGGGCAGGCCTGTCGGCGGCCTTGGGCACAGCGCCAAGACACTGTTCAAACCGGCATCACCGCTTTTGAACACGGATATTCACCGAACCTTCACCTTCGCTTGAAACCCTCAATGTCTGTTTGCACTCTTGGCGAATGCTCCTAAGTTCAGGACTGCGCCAGGGCGGGGATCCAGGCGCGTATCGAACGACCAAGGGGATACAATCATGACGCATCACCAGGCGGGCGCGGCAAGCGCTCTGGCCCTTGCGCGACCAACCCCGGGATGGGTTGCCTTGCGCTGGTTCAACCTCCTGGGAATGGTGTTGCTCGTGGCCGCCATGGCTCTGCCGCTGCACGCGCAGGACCGTCCGGTCAGCTTTGCCGATCTGGCCGATCTGGTCAGCCCGGCGGTGGTCAACATCACCACCTCGACGACCGTTGCCGCCAGCCTCGACCGGACGCGGCCACAGCTGCCGGACGGCGCACCGTTTCAGGACTTTTTCAACGATTTCTTCAATCAGGATGGCCGCCAACAGCCACGCCCGCGTCAAAGCCAGGCGCTGGGTTCGGGCTTTGTCATCTCGGCTGATGGCTATATCGTGACGAACAACCACGTCATCGAAGGTGCCGACGAGATCGAGATCGAATTTCGCGACGGCACCCGCCTGGACGCGACGCTGGTCGGCACCGATAGCGCCACTGACATCGCGCTGCTGAAGGTCGAGGCCGATCACGACCTGCCCTTCGTCAGCTTTGGCGACAGCGAATCCGCCCGTGTCGGCGACTGGGTGCTGGCTGTCGGCAACCCGCTGGGTCAGGGCTTCTCGGTTTCTGCCGGGATCGTGTCGGCCCGTGGCCGTGCGCTGCAGGGCAACTATGACGACTACATTCAGACCGACGCGGCGATCAACCGCGGCAACTCGGGTGGGCCGCTGTTCAACATGAATGGCGAGGTTATCGGTGTGAACACCGCCATCCTGTCGCCCAACGGGGGCTCGATCGGCATCGGTTTCGCGATGTCCTCGCATGTGGTTGAACGCGTGGTGTTCCAGCTGCAAGAGTTCGGCGAAACCCGCCGTGGCTGGCTGGGTGTGCGCATTCAGGACGTGTCGGGCGATGTCGCCGAGGCACTGGGTCTGACCGCCGCCCGTGGCGCGCTGGTGACCGAGGTGATGGATGGTCCGTCGAAAGCCGCTGGTGTGGAATCGGGTGACGTCATCCTCAGCTTCGATGGCGTGGAAGTTGCCGATACCCGTGAGCTGGTCCGCCGTGTGGCCGATGCGGGCGTGGGCCGTGAGGTTGATGTTGTGGTGTTCCGCGACGGGGCCGAGCAGACGCTGCAAGTGACCCTTGCCCAGCGCGATGAAGAGCAGCTGACGCAGACCGCCGCCGGCGCGCAACCGCAGTCACCAGACGTGTCGCAGGTTCTGGGTCTGGAGCTGACCGCTCTGACCGACCAGATGCGCGAGCAGATGGGTCTGGCACCGGGCACCACCGGCGTCGTGATCGGCGCGGTTGAACCGGGTTCGGATGCCGAATCCAAAGGCCTGCGCGCCGGGGACATCATCACCGAAGCCGGGCAGCAGCCCGTGACCTCGGTTGAAGACTTCCACGCGCGGCTGGATGCAGCCCGCGAGGCCGGACGCCGCACCCTGCTGCTGATGATCCGCTCGGGCGGCGATCCGCGGTTCGTGGCGCTGTCGGTCGACTAAGACGACCCAGAAGAGGCGTTACCTCGTACACCTCGAAACCGGGCGCCCAGCGCCCGGTTTTTTTATGTCTGCAGGATCAGCGGGCAGTGGTCGCTGACTTCGGGCGTCTGCAGAACGTCGAAATGCTGGACCCCGACAGCGTCGTTCACCAGAAGGTAGTCGGCAAAGCGCCCGGGCTTGGTGTAGCGCGCCGTCCGGGTGCCGGGAAAGCCGCCCTCGGTGACCAGCTCGCGCAGACCCAGCGCCGCCAGCCGCGTCAGGGTCTCGCTGCCCGGCAGGACGTTGAAATCCCCACAAGCGATCACCCCGTCACCGGGTTGCGCCAGCCCCGAGATCAGACCGGCGAAGCGCTCGGCCTGTGCGGCGCGCTCAACCGTATCGGCCTTGCCCGCCGCCGGATCGCGCAGCCCGTGCATCTGCGCAATAACCACCGGCCCGTTGTCCCAGATCCGCACCGCATGCGCGCTGCGCGAGCGGGGATGCTCGCCGTAACCATCGGCGGAGTAGCCTTTGTGCACAAAGCCCTGCGCCTGCCCGATCACCGGGATCGTGCCGCGCACGAAGGTCGCCAGCCCCCAATGCGACGGCACCGGACGCGCGCCATCCCACAGCACCCCCGTCGCCGCCGGACAGAAACAGGCGGCGTGACCGGGCAGCGCCGCTTTCACCTCGTCGAACATCCGGGCGCGTTGCGGCAGGATATGGTCGCCGTCGCGGTATTCCAGCCAGTCCTTGCCCGACAAGGGCGTGTGCACCACCTCTTGCAGGCACAGCACATCCGGGTCCGCCTGCGCCAGCCACGGCATCAGCGCCTCGTGCAGCGTGCCGCCCCAGCCGTTCAGGCAGACCAGCCGCATCACACCACCCTCACCCCATAATCCACCAGCCGCGCATCGACGAACCAGCGTTCGGCCGGCGTCAAAGCCTGATGCCGCGGATAGATCGGCGCGGCGCGGTCATCGACTACCGGCGTGTCCCAGCCGTCCGTCGTGGCAAAGAAATCATGCGCGCCCGCCTCGCCAAATTCGCGCAGATAGCCCTGCACCACCACGTCGAGATAGCTCAGCAGGATCGGCGCGGGATCGGCTTGCGTGATCATGCTCAGCGGTGGCACCGCATAGACCTGCGCGGCAACCGGCTCGTCGCCCTCCACGCTGAGCCCCGCACCGATCAGGTGGCGCGTGTAGCCTTCCTCGCGCAGATCCAGCGCCGCCCAGTCGCCGCCCGGCACATGCGCGACCAGCCCGTCGATGGTTGAGCCCTCATCGGGCACACCCGTCAGGAACGGCGCGCCCCGGCCATCGGTGTGTTTCCACGCGCGCCGCCAGCCGGTCAGCCGGGCACGGTAGGCGGGGGTGTAGATATGCGTCGCGCGGTTCACCAGCGAGCCATAGCCAAAGAAAAACGGTTCGGACAAAGGGCATTCTCCTGTCGTGTGCCCAAGGGATGCCCAAACCCTGCCCCCGGCGCAAGCCCGGCATCGCGAGGGGCTTGCCAGCCCCGTGTCGCTGCTGCTATCGAAAGCGTCGTGAACACGGGAGAACCCGGCGGTCTCCACCCCGCCGGTGCCGAAGGAGCAACCGCCCCGGTAAACTCTCAGGCGCAAAGGACCGCGTTCACATCTGGAACTCTGGAGAGTGGCGTTCGCGCCCGCCGAAGGGATAACGATCTCAGGCGCCCCGAGCGGGCAAGGACAGAGGGGGCACCATACGGGCGCATATTGCGCCGGGCTTGGTGCCGGTCATTCGACCGGTCGGGGAGTGATCGGAATGACCGAACTGCGGCAGACGTGCCTTCATGATCTTCATGTCGAACTGGGGGCAAAGATGGTCCCTTTCGCGGGCTATGCGATGCCCGTGCAATATCCGCTGGGGGTGATGGGCGAGCACCTGCACACCCGCGAAAAGGCCGGTCTGTTTGACGTCAGCCACATGGGTCAGGTGATCCTGCGCGCGCCTGCGCGGGCGCTTGAGACGCTGGTGCCGGTCGATGTGCAGGGGCTGGCCGTGGGGCGACAGCGCTATGCGCTGTTCACCAACGCGGACGGCGGCATTCTGGACGATCTGATGGTGGCCAACCGGGGCGACCATCTGTTTCTGGTCGTCAACGCCGCCTGCAAGGACGCCGACATCGCCCATCTGCAAGCCCATCTGCCCGGCGTCGAGCCGGTCACCGACCGCGCGTTACTGGCGCTGCAAGGGCCGCTGGCCGAGCAGGCGCTGGCCCGGCTGGTGCCCGGTGTGACCGCGCTGCGCTTCATGGACGTCGCGACGCTGGACTGGGACGGCACCGCGCTGTGGATCTCGCGCTCGGGCTACACCGGCGAGGACGGGTTCGAGATTTCCCTGCCCGAGGCCCGCGCCGAGGCTTTCGCCCGCGCCCTGCTGGCGATGGGAGAGGTCGCGCCGATTGGGTTGGGTGCGCGCGACTCGCTCAGGCTTGAAGCCGGTCTTTGCCTCTATGGCCATGACATCGACACGACCACCTCGCCGGTCGAGGCGGGCTTGAGCTGGGCCATCCAGAAATCCCGCCGCGCCAATGGCGGCTTCCCCGGTGCCGACCGCATCCTGCAAGAGCTGACCCAAGGCCCCGCGCGCAAACGCGTCGGCCTGCGCCCCGAAGGCCGCGCGCCGATGCGCGAAGGCACGCCGCTTTTCGCGTCCGAAACGGCAACCGACCCCGTCGGCACCATCACCTCGGGCGGCTTTGGCCCCTCGCTGCAGGCCCCCATAGCCATGGGCTATCTGCCCGCCGATCTGGCCACCCCCGACACCCTGATCTGGGCCGAGCTGCGCGGCAAACGCCTGCCCGCCCGGGTGTGCACGCTTCCCTTCCGTCCCTCCTCTTATCGCACATGAGGTCTCAGCGATGAAATTCACCGAAGAACATGAATGGCTTCTGGTTGACGGCGATGTTGTGATCGTCGGCATCACCGACCACGCCGCCGAGCAGCTGGGCGACATCGTCTTTGTCGAACTGCCCGAACTGGAAACCAAGGTCGCCAAGGGCGACGAGGTCAGCGTCATCGAATCGGTCAAGGCCGCCTCGGACATTCTGGCCCCGCTGGACGGCGAGATCGTCGAGATCAACGACGCCATCGTCACCAACCCCGGTCTGGTGAACGAAGACCCGATGGGCGAGGGCTGGTTCTTCAAGATGCAGATCGAGGATCTGAGCGTTCTGGACGACCTGATGACCGAAGACGAATACAAGGATTTCATCGGCTGACATGACCGTCCTGCGCATCGTTCCCAACCTGCCCACGCGCGACCCCGCTGCCCTGGCGCGGTTCTATGCGCAGATCTTCGATCTTGAGGTCGAGTTCGACATGGGGTGGATCGCCTTTCTCGGCGGTCCCCCGCAACCCCGCGCCCAGCTGCAAATGGCGACCGAGGGTGGCTCGGGCACCGCGCTGCCCGCGCTGACCATCGCGGTCGATGATCTGGACGACGCCCTCGCCCGCCTGCGCGCCACCGGGGCCGAGCCGGTCTACGGCCCCGTCACCGAACCCTGGGGCGTGCGCCGGTTCTACCTGCGCGACCCCGACGGCAATCTTGTGAATGTCGCCGCCCATTCCGAAGCGCGCTGACCCTTAGCCCTGAGGCTCCCATGTCCTTCACGCCCTCCGCCTATGACCCCTATGATTTCGCCAACCGCCGCCATATCGGCCCCTCTCCGGCCGAAATGGCCGAGATGCTGGCCGCTGTCGGCTGCGACACGCTCGACCAATTGATCGACGAAACCGTCCCGCCCGCCATCCGGCAGGACACGCCGCTGGGCTGGGAACCGTTGTCCGAGGGTGCGCTGCTGGCGAAAATGCGCGAGGTGGGCAAGCGCAACACGGTGATGACCTCGCTCATCGGGCAGGGCTATTACGGCACGATCACCCCGCCCGCGATCCAGCGCAATATTCTGGAAAACCCGGCGTGGTACACCGCCTATACCCCCTATCAGCCCGAAATCGCCCAAGGCCGGCTTGAGGCGCTGCTGAACTTTCAGACGATGGTGGCGGACCTGACCGGCCTGCCCATCGCCAACGCCTCGCTGCTCGACGAATCCACCGCCTGCGCCGAGGCGATGGTGATGGCGCAGCGGGTCGCCAAATCGAAGGCCAAGGGCTTTTTCATCGACGCCAACTGCCACCCGCAGAACATCGCCGTCATGCAAACCCGCGCCGCCCCTTTGGGCATCGAGGTGATCGTGGGCGAGCCGGACACGCTGGACCCCGCCGCCGTCTTCGGCGCGATCTTCCAGTATCCCGGCACCCATGGCCGCCTGCGCGACTATTCCGAGACGATTGCCGCCCTGCACGCCGCCAAAGCCATCGCGATCCTGGCGACCGACCTGCTGGCGCTCTGCCTGATCAAGGAACCCGGCGCGATGGGCGCTGATATCGCCGTCGGTTCCTCGCAGCGCTTTGGCGTGCCGATGGGCTATGGCGGGCCCCATGCCGCCTTCCTCAGCTGCGCCGATGCGCATAAACGCCAGATGCCCGGACGGCTGGTCGGCGTCTCGGTCGATGCGCGCGGCAACAAGGCCTACCGGCTGGCCCTGCAAACCCGCGAGCAGCATATCCGGCGCGAGAAGGCGACCTCGAACGTCTGCACCGCGCAGGCGCTGCTGGCCGTCATGGCCTCGATGTACGCCGTTTTCCATGGCCCCGACGGGCTGCGCGCCATCGCCGAACGCGTGCATTTCCGGACCGAGCGTCTGGCCCGCGCGCTCAAGGCAGCGGGCGCGGTGGTCAAGCCGGACGCTTTCTTTGACACGATCACCGTCGAGGTGGGCGTGGGTCAGGCGGGTATTCTGGCCGCCGCCCGGCACGAGGGGCTGAACTTCCGCAAGATCGGCACCCGGCATGTCGGCATCGCGCTGGATGAAACCAGCGATGAAGAGGTGCTGACCCGCGTGCTCAAGGCCTTCGGCATCGACGCCCTGCCGCCGAATAACGCCCAGCTGGGCTTTCCGCCCGAATTGGCCCGCGAAACCCCCTATCTCACCCACCCGATCTTCCACATGAACCGCGCCGAATCCGAGATGATGCGCTACATGCGCCGTCTGTCGGACCGTGATCTGGCACTGGACCGGGCAATGATCCCGCTGGGCTCGTGCACGATGAAGCTGAACGCGGCAGCCGAGATGATGCCGATCACCTGGCCCGACTTCAGCGCCCTGCACCCGTTCTGCCCCGCCGATCAGGCGCAGGGCTATGCCGAGGTAATCAACGACCTCTCGGCCAAACTCTGCGAGATCACCGGCTATGACGCGATGTCGATGCAACCCAACTCGGGCGCGCAGGGGGAATACGCGGGGCTGCTGACCATTCAGGCCTACCACCGCGCGCAGGGACAGCCCGAGCGCAACATCTGCCTGATTCCCATGTCGGCCCATGGCACCAACCCGGCCTCAGCTCATATGGCGGGGATGGCGGTGGTGGTGGTGCAATCGGCCCCCAACGGCGACATCGACCTCGACGATTTCCGCGACAAGGCGGCGGCGGCGGGTGACCGGCTGGCGGCCTGCATGATCACCTATCCGTCCACCCACGGGGTGTTCGAGGAAATGGTGAAAGAGGTCTGCGCGATCACCCATCAGTTCGGCGGGCAGGTCTATATCGACGGCGCGAACATGAACGCCATGGTCGGGCTGGTGAAACCCGGTGAGATCGGCGGCGACGTGTCCCACCTCAACCTGCACAAGACCTTCGCCATCCCGCATGGCGGCGGCGGGCCGGGCATGGGGCCAATCGGCGTGAAAGCCCACTTGGCGCCGCACCTGCCCGGCCACCCCGAAACCGGCGGCGACGCAGGCCCAGTGTCCGCCGCGCCTTTCGGCTCGGCCTCCATCCTGCTGATCAGCTGGGCCTATTGCCTGATGATGGGCGGACCGGGGCTGACGCAGGCGACGCGGGTGGCAATCCTGAACGCCAACTACATCGCGGCCCGGCTGCGCGGGGCCTATAAGGTGCTGTTCATGGGCAACCGGGGGCGCGTGGCGCATGAGTGCATCCTTGACACCCGACCCTTCGCCGAGGCGGGCGTGACGGTCGAAGACATCGCCAAGCGCCTGATCGACAACGGCTTTCACGCGCCAACGATGAGCTGGCCGGTCTCGGGCACGCTGATGGTCGAACCGACCGAGTCCGAGACCAAAGCCGAAATCGACCGCTTCATCTCCGCCCTGCTGGCGATCCGCACCGAGATCGCCGCGGTCGAAGCGGGCGAGATAACCGCCGAGGACTCTCCCCTCCGCCACGCCCCCCACACCGTCGAAGATCTGGTCGCCGACTGGACCCGCGCCTATTCGCGCGAGCAGGGCTGCTTCCCGCCGGGCGCGTTCAGGGTCGATAAATACTGGCCGCCGGTGGGCCGGGTCGACAACGTCTGGGGCGACCGCAACCTCAGCTGCGTCTGCCCGCCGCTCAGCGACTATCTCGACGCGGCCGAGTGAGCCAACCGGGGGGCTGCTCGCCCCCCGGACCCCCTCGCCCAAGGGGGGCGCACGCGCCCCCCTTGGGGAACCCCCCGTGGATATTTGACGCATAAAGTTGGCACTTAACCGTTCGTTAACCATGCCCAACTTTATGCTTCAAATATCCCGGGGGAGGCCGCAAGGCCGTGGGGGCAGCGCCCCCGCGCGCGGCGGCGGGGGCTCAATGCCCCCGTTGCCGCGCCCCTCCCCTTCCCCTTTGCCCCGCGCTTGGATAAAACCCGGCCAAAGCCTCGAGGGAACGATCAGATGAGCATGGACAAGACCTTCAACGCCGCCGAGGCCGAAGCCCGCATCGCGGCGCTCTGGGAAGAGACCGGCGCTTTCAAGGCGGGCGCGAATGCCAGCCGCGACGAGACCTTCAGCATCATGATCCCGCCGCCCAACGTAACGGGCAGCCTGCACATGGGCCATGCGTTCAACAACACCCTGCAGGACATTCTGGTCCGCTGGCACCGCATGCGCGGCTTCGACACGCTATGGCAGCCCGGTCAGGACCACGCGGGCATCGCCACGCAGATGGTGGTCGAGCGTGAGCTGGCCCTTTCCCAGCAACCCGGACGCCGCGAACTGGGGCGAGAGGCCTTCACCGCCAAGGTCTGGGAGCAGAAGGCCAAGTCCGGTGGCACGATCATCGGGCAGCTCAAGCGTCTGGGCTGTTCGCTCGACTGGTCGCGCAACGCCTTCACCATGTCCGGTGCCCCCGGTGCCCCGGCGGGCGAGGACGGCAACTTCCACGACGCCGTCATCAAGGTCTTCGTCGACCTCTACAACAAGGGCATCATCTACCGCGGCAAGCGGCTGGTGAACTGGGACCCGCATTTCGAGACCGCCATCTCGGACCTTGAGGTCGAGAGCACCGAAGTGCAGGGCCATATGTGGCACTTCAAATACCCGCTCGCCGGGGGTGCGACCTATGAATACGTCGAGCGCGACGAGGACGGGAATGTCACCCTGCGCGAGACCCGCAACTATATCTCGATCGCCACGACCCGCCCCGAGACCATGCTCGGCGATGGCGCGGTTGCGGTGAACCCGGATGACGAGCGTTACAAGCCCATCGTCGGCCTGCTCTGCGAGATCCCGGTCGGCCCCAAGGAGCACCGCCGCCTGATCCCGATCATCACCGACCCCTACCCCGACCCCACCTTCGGTTCGGGCGCAGTGAAGATCACCGGCGCGCATGATTTCAACGACTACGCCGTCGCCCAGCGCAACGGGATCCCGCTGTATAACCTGATGGACACCAAGGCGCAGATGCGCGCCGATGGTCTGTCCTACGCCGAAAGCGCTACGTTGGCCGGTGAGATCGCCCGCGGTGAGCGTGAGGCGGGCGATGTCACGCAGATCAACCTCGTCCCCGAGGAATACCGCGGGCTGGACCGCTTCGAGGCGCGCAAGGCGGTGATCGCGGCGGTCACGGCTGAGGGGCTGGCGGTCACCTATTTGAAAAAATCCATCGACCCCGAGACCAACGCAGAGCACCTCGAACTGCTGCCGGTGGTCGAGGACAAGCTGATCATGCAGCCCTTCGGCGACCGCTCGAAAGTGGTGATCGAGCCGTTCCTGACCGATCAGTGGTTCGTCGACACGTCGAAAATCGTCGAACCGGCGCTCGACGCCGTGCGCAAGGGCTGCGAGGCCGACCGCAACGGGACGTTTGACATCGACGCAGGCTACACCCGCATCCTGCCGGAATCGGGCGAGAAGACCTATTACCACTGGCTTGAGAATATCGAGCCGTGGTGCATTTCGCGCCAATTGTGGTGGGGGCACCAGATCCCGGTTTGGTATGACGAGGACGGCCAGCAATATTGTGCGGCCTCGGCTGCCGAGGCGCAGGCGATGGCGCAGGGCAAGACCCTGACGCAAGATCCCGATGTGCTCGACACCTGGTTCTCCTCGGGCCTGTGGCCGATCGGGACGCTGGGCTGGCCCGAGCAGACGCCGGAACTGGGCAAATATTTTCCCACCGATGTGCTGGTGACCGGGCAGGATATCCTGTTTTTCTGGGTCGCCCGCATGATGATGATGCAGCTGGCCGTGGTGGATCAGGTGCCGTTCCACACGGTTTATCTGCACGGGCTGGTGCGCGACGCCAAGGGCAAGAAGATGTCCAAATCGGTCGGCAACGTCATCGACCCGCTGGAAATCATTGACGAATTCGGTGCCGATGCGCTGCGCTTCACCAATGCGGCGATGGCCAGTCTTGGCGGGGTGCTGAAACTCGATATGCAGCGCATCACCGGGTATCGCAACTTCACGACCAAGCTGTGGAACGCGACCCGTTTTGCCGAGATGAACGGCGTGTTCGAACCGGGCGTGGCGCAATCTGCCACGCCGCCCGCCGCCGCCGCGACGGTCAACCGCTGGATCATCGGCGAAACCGCCCGCACCCGCGTGGCGGTGGATGAGGCGATGGCGGCCTTCCGCTTCAACGACGCGGCGCAGGCGCTTTATGGCTTTGTCTGGGGCAAGGTCTGCGACTGGTATGTCGAGTTCTCCAAGCCGCTGTTCGACGGCGAGGCGGCGGGCGAGACGCGCGAGACGATGCGCTGGGTGCTTGATCAGTGTCTGCTGCTGCTGCACCCGATCATGCCCTTCATCACCGAGGAGCTCTGGGGCCAGACCGGCACCCGCGCCAAGCTGCTGGTGCATGGTGACTGGCCGACCTATGGGCCTGAGATCGCCGATGCCGAGGCGGACCGCGAAATGGGCTGGGTGATCAATCTGATTGAACAGGTGCGCTCGACCCGCAGCCAGATGCGCGTTCCGGCCGGGCTGAAACTGCCGATGCTGGTGGTGGATCAGGACGCGGCGGCCGAGGGGGCCTATGCCCGCAACGCCACGCTGATCGAGCGGCTGGCGCGGATCGACGGGCTGCACGCGGGGCGCGTGGTGCCCAAGGCTGCGCTGACCGTTGCCGTCGAGGGCGCGACCTATGCGCTGCCGCTGGAGGGCGTGATCGACATCGCGGCCGAGGCCGAGCGTCTGGCCAAGGGGTTGGAAAAGCTGGACAAGGACATCCACGGATTGTCCGGTCGGCTGAACAACCCGCGCTTTGTCGCCAATGCCTCGGAGGAAGTGGTCGAGGAAACGCGCGGGCAACTGGCCGAGAAGAGTGACGAGGCCGAGCGGCTGCGCGACGTGCTGGCCAAGCTGCGCGCGATGGGGTGAGCGGGTCAGGGGGGCCTTCAGCCCCCCTCTTCGCTTGCAGCGAATTCACCCCCCGAGGATATTTTCAGACAGATGATAGGGGCGCGGTTAACGGGGTGTTAACCGCGCCCTCGGTTTGTCAGCCGAGGGTGGCGCGCAGGGCTTCGCCGGTGACACGGGCGATCTGGTCGGCCTCGTCCGTGGTCAGGCAGAGCGGCGGCGCGAAGCCGAGCATGTCGGCTTGCGGCATGGCGCGGGCGATGACACCGCGTTTGAGCATCTCGGCTACGACCTTGGGCGCAACGCTGCCCATCGGGTCGAAGCTGGCGCGGCTGGCGCGGTCCGAGGTCAGCTCGACCGCGCAGAGCATCCCTTCGCCGCGGATCTCGCCGACATTGGGGTGGTCGCCGACGGCATCGGTCATGGCGCGGCGCAAATAGGCACCGACTTTGCCTGCGTTCTCGACCAGTCCCATCTCGTCGATCAGCTTGAGGTTGGCGACCCCGGCGGCGGCACCGATCGGGTGGGCGGAATAGGTCCAGCCATGGCCGAACACGCCGTTCTCATCCGTGCCCTGGCAGAGCACGTCCCACATCTTGGTGCCGACGATGGAGCCCGACAGTGGCGCATAGGCCGAGGTCAGGCCCTTGGCGATGGTGATCAGGTCGGGCTGCAGCCCGTAGTGCTGCGAGCCGAACATGGTGCCCAGACGGCCAAAACCGGTGATCACCTCGTCGACGATCAGCAGGATGTCATGGCGTTTGAGGATCTCCTGCACGCCCTGCCAGTAACCGACCGGCGGCGGGACGATGCCGCCCGTGCCCAGCACCGGCTCGCCGATGAAGGCGGCGATGGTGTCGGCGCCCTCGCGCTCGATGGTCTCTTCCAGCTTGGCCAGCAGCCAGGCGGTGAAATCGGCCTCACTCATCGCCGGATCGGGGCGGCGGTAATAGAAAGGGGCTTCGGTATGGACGACCTGCGACAGCGGCAGGTCGAATTTCTTGTGGAACAGCTCAAGCCCGGTCAGCGAGCCGGAAACCAGCCCCGAGCCATGGTAACCCCGCCAGCGCGAGATGATTTTCTTCTTCTGCGGCAGGCCACGGATGTTGTTGTAAAACCAGACCAGCTTGATGTTCGTCTCATTCGCATCCGACCCGCCGAGGCCGAAATACACCCGCGCCATGCCCTCGGGCGCGCGGTCCATGACCATCTTCGACAGCGTGATCGACGCCTCGGTCCCGTGACCGGCGTAGGAGTGATAATAGGCCAGTTCCTGCGCCTGTTTGGCGATGGCATCGGTGATCTGCCGCCGCCCGTAGCCCGCGTTGACGCAATAGAGCCCCGCGAACCCGTCGAGCAGCCGGTTGCCGTCGCGGTCGGTGATGAACACGCCTTCGCCGCCGGTGATGATGCGCTGCGGGGCCTCGCCGCGGGCGAACTGGCTCAGATGGGTCGAGGGGTGGAAAAAGCTCTCGCGGTCCCAGTGGGCGAGTTGGTCGTTGGTCAGCATGGCAGGCCTCCTGTTGTTGCGGGCAGGCTAACGCGTTCAGCCGCTGGCGTGAACCCTCTGGCCTTGAGCGCGCGGGCGCGGCAGGATGGGCGCAAATCAGGAGGTTTGATGCCCGCCAATCCGATCCGCCCGACCGTCTCGCTGGACGAACCCGGCAAACGACACGGCTTCCTCAAGCTGCCCTATTCGCGCAACGACAGCGCCTGGGGCTCGGTGATGATACCGCTGACGGTGATCGTGGGCGCGCCGGGACCGACAGCGCTGCTGACCGGGGCCAATCATGGCGATGAATACGAGGGGCCGATTGCGCTGCAGGCGCTGGCGCATGAGGTTGAGGCCGAGGAGGTCACGGGTCGGCTGATCATCGTGCCCTATTTCAATTTCCCGGCGTTCACGGCGGCCAGCCGGGTCTCGCCGATTGATCAGGTTAACCTTAACCGCGCCTTTCCCGGTGTGCCTGATGGCAGCGTGACGCAGAAGATCGCCAACTACTTCAACGACACGCTGGTGCCGCTGGCCGATCTGGTGGTCGATTTCCACTCGGGCGGCAAGACGCTGGATTTCCTGCCCTTCGCCTGTGCGCATTACCTTGATGACCCCGTGCAGCAGGCCGCCTGCGTCGCCGCGGTCGAGGCGTTCAACGCGCCCTGGTCGCTGATGCTGCGCGAGATTGATGCGGTGGGGATGTATGACACCGCCGTCGAGGCGCAGGGCAAGGTGTTCGTGACCACGGAACTGGGCGGCGGTGGAACGGCCTCGGCACGCACGGCGCGGATCGCGCGGCGGGGGCTGCGGAATGTGCTGATCCACGGCGGGATGCTGAGTGGCGCGCCTGAGGTAGAGCCGTCGGTGATGCTGGAGATGCCGGATGACGCCTGTTACCACACCGCCCCGGCCTCGGGCCTGATCGAGCCTTTGGCCGATCTGGGCGATCCCATCGTGCCGGATCAGCCGCTGGCGCGGATCTGGGCTACGGATTGCACCGGCGCGCAGCCGGTGACGGTGTTTGCCCAGCGCGACGGCGTGCTGGCGGCGCGGCACTTTCCGGGGCTGGTGCAGCGCGGGGATACGCTGGCGGTTCTGGCCGTGCCGCAGCGTTGAGTTGTCATTTTTCTGACCCTGTAATGCAGGACGGGCGTGGGGTTTCCCCTGCGCCCTGTCACATTCCCCACATCTGCGATTGGTCAGACGTTAGACGCCAACCTCTGGCCCCATACAGCTGAGCGGGGCGCTGGATTGCTCGACCTCGTAGAGTTCGGTCGTCGGTCCATCCGGCCCCTGAAACACACCGCGCAGGCCGTCGCCGGTGGCATAGAAGGACCAGCATTGCTCGTCGGTCGGGTCATTGTCGTAGAGGAAACAAATGTTGCCGTTGCGCTCGTACCAGACGCCGTCCTGACATTCCTGATCGCGGAACGCCCAGCGGACGCGGCGGTCGGGCAGGTATTCTTCGGTCCCGTAGGGGGTGCCTGAGAAGTTGTAGCTCAGCGTCCGCCCCTCGGTATAGGCTTGGAATTCGTCGGCCCCGATGGGCCGGCTCATCTCTTGCGCAAGGGCAGGAAAGCTGAGGGCCAGCAGCAGCGCACCGGCAAGGCGCAGCGCTGACGGGCCACGGTTAGGCATCGGGAACGGCAGGGTCATGGGCACCTCGGTCGCAGGACTGCTGCACTGTGCCAGAGGGTTCGCCAAAGGGCCAGCACCCCGCCGTCACGATGCCGCGAGACGCTGCACCGCCTCCAGACGCGGGTTCATCACGCGGCGCCAGAGCGGCGGCACCAGCGCGACAAGCGCCATGGCGGGCAAGGGCGCGGGCAGCATGGCCGCGCCCGCTGGCATCTCAAGCTGCGGATAAGGCCGGGCGGGATGCGCGTGATGGTCGGAATGGCGCGGCGCGTTCAGCGTCACCGCCGCCGAGTACCACCCCGCCGCGTTCCAGCTATGCGCCGGGCCGACCGGCTCGAACCGGCCATCGGGCCGCTGCGCCCGGCGCAGGCCATAGTGCTGCACGTAATCCGACACCAGTAGCTGGGACTGCGCATGTGCGCAGAGCAGCACATAAACCAGCGGCCCCCTGACCCCGAACACCGCGAGCGCCGCCAGCATCAGCAGCACCGCCCCGCCGACATAGAGCGTATAGGGATTGCGCCGCCCTGCCCCGCGCCGCCGCAGCGCCTCTTCCGCCGCGTAACCGGCGCGGAAGCTGCCGATCCACGCGCGCGGCAGGAACCGCCAGAACCCCAGCCCGCGCCGCGCCGAGTTGGGGTCTGCGGGTGTCGCCACATGGGTGTGATGCACCAGCCGGTGGGCCGAGACATGGTGCCCGAAGAGCAGCGCCACATAGACCGCCGTACCCAGTCGCCTGAGCCCGCGGTTCGAGCGGTGGATCAGCTCATGCGCCGCCGGGTTGCCGATCTGGCCAAAGAAAAGCCCGAACCCGATCAGCCCCGCCACCCAGTCCACCCCATGCAACCGGCCGGTCAGCGCCCAGAGCGCCAGCGGCAGATAGGCCAGCTGCACCAGACCCAGCACCGCCAGCAACCCGTCCCCGGTGGGCAGCTCGCCCCCCTCAGAGGGGCCCGGCAGCCGGTCCATCGCCAGCCACAACAGCCCGACCGACATTGGCGCCGCCCAGATAAACCAACCGCCCCACAACGCGCCCAGCAACAGCAAGACGGCCGGGGTCAGGGTGGCGATGGCATAGGCGATCAGCTGCATGCAGGCATCATAGACCGCCGATGCGCCACACAGAAGAGGGTGAGGCCCCTTCCATCTGCGGCCCGCAAAGGCTAACTGCAAGATGTAAACAAAGGCCCAACCGGCACGGAGGCCCCATGTCTTTTTTCGGCAAACTCAAGGAACGGATGTTCCGCTCCTCCTCGAAACTCGATGAGGGGCTTGATGCGCTCGTCGCGGCGGATGCCACGTCTGCGCCGGACATTCCGCCCGCCAGTCCCGCCGCTCCCGTCGAGATCACCAAACCCGGTCTGCTCTCGCGCCTGACCGGGCGCAGCGACGCGCCGCGCCGGGTGCTGGATGATGCGTTTGTCGAGGAGCTTGAAGACCTTCTGGTGCAGGCCGATCTGGGCGTGGAAACCGCGCTCAAGGTGACGGCCAACATCGCGGCGGGCCGCTTTGGCCGCCGGGTCAGCACGGCCGAGATCAAGGAAGCTCTCGCCGACGAGATCACCCGCATCATGGAACCCGTCGCCCGGCCCATGCCGCTTTACCCCAAGCGCCCGCAGGTGGTGCTGGTGGTCGGCGTCAACGGCGCGGGCAAGACCACGACGATCGGCAAGCTGGCCTCGCAGTTCCGCGCGGCGGGCAAGTCGGTGATCATCGCCGCCGGGGACACGTTCCGCGCCGCCGCTGTCGAGCAACTGCAGGTCTGGGGCGAGCGCGCGGGCGTGCCGGTGATGACCGCGCCCGAAGGCTCGGACCCCGCCTCGCTCGCCTTCGACGCGCTGACCCGCGCGCAGGCCGAAGGGGCAGACCTGTTGATGATCGACACTGCCGGGCGGCTGCAAAACCGCGCCGATCTGATGGAGGAACTGGCCAAGATCGTCCGCGTCATCCGCAAGAAAGACCCCTCAGCGCCGCACAACACGCTTCTGGTGCTCGACGCCACCACCGGCCAGAACGCCGTCACTCAGGTCGAGGTCTTCCGCCAGATGGCCAATGTTTCGGGTCTGATCATGACCAAGCTCGACGGCACCGCGCGCGGTGGTGTGCTGGTGGCGCTGGCCGACCGCTTCGGCCTGCCGATCCATGCCATCGGGGTGGGCGAGCAGATCGACGATCTCGACGCCTTCGATGCGCGCGATTTCGCCGTGGCGCTGACGGGAAGCGCGGACTGAGCGACTCACTCCTGGTGTTTGTCCTTTTCGACCAGCCGCAGCATGGCCAGAACAGCGACCACGATCAGCGTGGCCATCAACGCCAGTGATTCGCGCCCGGTGCCACAGCCCAGCCCGACGGCGCCCGCCAGCCACAGGGAGGCGCCGGTGGTGACGTTGCGCACTTCGCCCTTTGAGGTGAAGATCATCCCCGCTGCCAGAAACGCCACACCCGCCGTCACCGCCTCGATCATGCGCAAGGGATCGTTGCGCTGCTCGCCGGCGGCGCCGAAATCCAGCGCGCTGATTTCCAGCCCCAGAATGACAAAAAGGCAGGCGGCGACCGAGACCAGAATATGCGTCCTGAGCCCTGCGGCCTTCTGGCGCCACTCGCGTTCGATACCGATGGCGGCCCCCAGCACCAACGCACTCAACAGCCGCAGCAACGCCGCCGGGGTGGAGACGACGGTGCTGGCCGGGGCGAATTCGCTTGAGATAATGTCCCACATGCCCTTGTTGTAGGGCGGCGCGGATCGGCGTCCAGTGCGTGCCGGTCTTGCCCCCGCCTGCCCTTGTGTGCACAAGCACGAGGACCGCCGCCAAAGGTTTCCCCAATTGAGCAACTGGCTGATCGCGCAGGAAGGTACGCAGACGGGTCTTTACCTGTCGATGGCCTTCGCCCTTGCTGCCGCCGTACTGCACGCGGTCTTCGGCGCATTGCAGAAGGGGCGTCATGACCCGTGGATCTCGCGCGCCGGGATCGACGTCTTCACCTTCTCGCTGTCAGTGCCTTTGGTGCTGTTCGTCGTGCCTTGGCCCGAGCCGCATATGTGGCCGATCTTCGCCGGGGCATGGGTGATCCATGTGATTTACAAGATCCTGCAGGCGATGACCTACACGCGCGGGGCTTACACGGTGGTCTATCCCGTGGTGCGCGGCACCGGCCCGCTGTTCGCGGTGATCGGCGCGGGGCTGATCTTTGGCGAGCATTTCAACGCCGTGCAATGGCTGGGCGTCGGGGTACTGTTGGGCGGGATTTACGGGCTGGCGCTGTATAATCTGCGCAAGATCACCGTGAACCGTGAAACGCTGGTGCCCGCCTTGGGCTTTGCCGTGGCGACCGGGGCGATGGTGGCGCTTTACACCACCTATGACGCTTACGGCATTCGGGCGACGGCGGACCCGTTCACCTTCCTGGCGTGGTTCTTCCTGATCGACAGCGTGTTCATGCCGGTGGTTTGCGCCCGGCGCATGATGGCGATGCCGCGCGAGGATCTGCGCAACCTGCTCAAGCGCGGGTTCTTTGGCGCGCTGGTCGCCTTTTGCAGCTTTGGCGGCATCATGCTGGCCACGCGGCTGGGGCCGGTCGGTCAGGCCGCGGTGTTGCGCGAAACCTCGACGGTGTTCGCCGCGCTGATCGGCTGGGTGATGCTGGGCGAAAGCACCGGCCCCCGCCGCGTCGCGCTGATGGCGATGATTGCGGCGGGGGCGGTGATCGTGCAGCTGGCGGCTTAGGCCGGGGTCTTCACCAGCCCTTTGAGCACGTCCGACGCAATCTCGAACGAACGGATGCGCTTGGCCGGATCATGGATCGCGCCGGTGAAGATCATCTCGTCGGGCCGGGTGCGCTCGATAATCGCTTTCAGCTCGGTTTCCAGCGTTGCCGGCGATCCCACAGCAGACACCGAAAACGCCCCCGACACCTGCGCCAGCAGCGGGGCCGAGATATGCTCGCGGATGTCCTTGACCGGGCGCGGCAGTTTGCCGGGCTGGCCGCTGCGCAACCGGGCAAAGGACAGCATCTGCGACGACCGCAGGTAATGCGCCTCGTCATCGGTGTCGGCGGCAAACAGCCCGGCGGCGACCATCGCGTAGGGCTTTTGCAGCCATTGCGAGGGTTTGAAGCGCGACCGATAGATCGCCAGTGCGTCATCCAGCGCAGCAGGGGCGAAATGCGAGGCGAAGGCATACGGCAGACCCAGATAGGCTGCCAGCTGCGCGCCGTACAGGCTGGAGCCGAGGATCCAGATCGGCACATGCGTCCCCGTCCCCGGCACGGCGCGGACCTGCGCCTTGGGGTCTTCGTCGCCCAGATAGTGCAGCAGTTCGACGACATCCTGCGGGAAAGTATCCTCGCCCTGCATGTAACGCCGCAGCGCCTGCATCGTCGCGCCATCGGTACCCGGTGCACGGCCCAACCCAAGGTCAATGCGGCCCGGATAGAGGGTTTCGAGCGTGCCAAAGGACTCGGCCACGGTCAGAGGGGCATGGTTGGGCAGCATGATGCCACCCGCGCCAACGCGGATCGTCTTGGTGTGGCCCGCGACATGGCCGATGACGACAGCAGTCGCGGCGCTGGCGATGCCGGTCATGTTGTGGTGCTCGGCCAGCCAGAAACGGTTGAAACCCAGCCGCTCGCCCGCCTGCGCCAGCGCGACAGAGCCCCGCAACGCATCGGCGGGGGTGCCGCCCTCGGGCACGGTGGACAGATCGAGGATGGAATAGTGATGCACGGCAAGTCTCCTTTGGGCAAAAGGTAAACCGCTATGGGCGGCGTACAAGCCCGCCATGCCAATGACGCGGCGGCGCAGCGAGACGCTTGCAGGGGCTGGCGCAAAGACTATTTTAACGATTGAGTGGCTCTATGGAGAGACAATGATCCGATACAGCCTGAAATGCGATCAGGGACACGCGTTCGAGAGCTGGTTTGCCTCGGCGTCGGGTTTTGACACGTTGAAGAAAGCGGGGCATCTGAGCTGTGCGCACTGCGGCAGCACGCAGGTCGAAAAGGCGCTGATGGCCCCCTCGGTCGCCAATGCCGACGGTGAAAGCACCGCGAAAGCGCTGACGCCCGTCGCAGGCGGACCCGAGGAAAAGCTCGCGGCCTTGCGGCGTCATGTTGAGGAAAACTCGGATTACGTCGGCACCGATTTCGTCAAACAGGCCCGCGCCATGCATCTGGGCGACGCACCCGAGCGTCCGATCTGGGGCGAAGCGCGCTTTGAAGAGGCCCGCGCGCTGGCAGAGGAAGGCGTTCCCGTCGCCCCGCTGCCGTTTATCCCCAAGGCCCGCACGAACTGAGATCCGGCGACAAACCGCGCAGTAAACCGCGCATTCTTGGCTTGGTCAGGAACTTTTCACGATTTGGGCGCATTGTCTCTGTGTCTTGCTTGTCAACAAGCCAGCCATGGAGAGAGGATCAACAATGTCGCGTATGTCCATGACCGCCCCGTCTCGTCCCGTGTCGACCGAAGGTCGCATCGACTGGGTCACGATGGGGGCCGCTGCTGCCTGTATCGCCGTTGCCGCCACGATCTCGATCGCCTCTGGCGTTGCCGGCAGCGATGGTTTCGACACCAACCAGCGCCCGCAAACCCTGCTGCACGCCAGCGCTCTGTAAGCGGTTTCGCGACCCTTGCACCGCCCGCAACCCGCGCGTAAGAGAAGCGCGCGTCGCACAAGGGGTGCCGCGCACCTGTTGCGGGGGGGTCTATGCCGATCCTGGTTATGAAATTCGGCGGAACGTCGGTGGCTGACCTGGGTCGGATCGCCAACGCCGCTGAAAAGGTGAAACGCGAAGTCGAGCGTGGCTATGACGTGATCGTCATTGTCTCGGCCATGTCGGGCAAGACCAATGAGCTGGTCAAATGGGTCAATGACACCTCGGGCTTTTACGACGCGCGCGAATATGACGCCGTTGTTTCGTCGGGTGAGAATGTCACCGCTGGCCTGATGGCGCTGCGCCTGCAAGAGATGGGCATCTCGGCCCGCAGCTGGCAGGGCTGGCAGGTGCCGATCAACACCACCTCGGCCCATAGCGCGGCGCGGTTTGAAAGCATCCCGCGCGACAACATCGACGCGAAATTCGCCGAAGGCTTCAAGGTCGCGGTCGTGGCCGGTTTTCAGGGCGTCAGCCCCGAAGGCCGCATCACCACGCTGGGCCGGGGCGGCTCGGACACCACCGCCGTCGCCTTCGCCGCCGCCTTCGATGCCGAGCGCTGCGATATCTATACCGATGTCGACGGGATCTATACCACCGATCCGCGCATCACCTCCAAAGCGCGCAAGCTTGACAAGATCAGCTTCGAGGAAATGCTCGAACTGGCGTCTCTGGGCGCGAAGGTTCTGCAAACCCGCTCGGTCGAGCTGGCGATGCGCTATAAAGTGCGCCTGCGGGTGCTGTCTTCGTTTGACGAAACCGATGAAACGTCCGGCACCTTGGTCTGTGACGAGGAGGAAATCATGGAATCGAAAGTCGTGTCCGGCGTCGCCCATTCGCGCGATGAGGCCAAGATCACCCTTTTCACCATCGAGGACCGCCCCGGCATCGCCGCCGCGATCTTTGGCCCGCTGGCCGATGCGGGGGTGAATGTCGATATGATCGTGCAGAACATCAGCGAAAAGGACTATGACGCGGCCCATGCGGGCGCTGTCACCGACATGACCTTTTCCTGCCCCGTCGATCAGGTCGCCCGCGCCAAGAAGGCGATGGAAGAAGCCCGCGCCGAGGGCAAGATCAAATATGACGAGCTGATCATCGACACCGATGTCAGCAAGGTCTCGGTCGTCGGCATCGGCATGCGGAGCCACGCCGGGGTTGCCGCGCGGATGTTCAAAGCCCTCTCGGCCGAGAACATCAACATCAAGGTGATCGCGACCTCGGAAATCAAGATCTCGGTGCTGATCGACCGGCGCTATATGGAGCTTGCCGTGCAGATTCTGCACGACGCCTTCGCTCTGGATTCTGCGGCGTGACGGTGTGCAGGCAGTCGGCTCTGCCGACGCCTGCTATTCCGGCAGATGGAATGCGGCCCGGCGTCGCCGCGCTGCGGCGTCGCAAAGGCGTTTCCTTTCGGCCTTAAGTTGATCTAAGGTCCAGTCGCGCCACCCGATAAGATGGACAGGACATTCGCACCGATGCAGGACCGTAGCGAAAGCGATAGCCGCCGCCTTCTGCAGCGCCTTCGCGACACTCTGGCCGAACCCGGGCAGGGGCAAGAGCGGCTCGACCGCATCGTCGGCCTGATCGCCGAGTCGATGAATACCGACGTGTGCTCGATCTATCTGTTTCGCGACCGCGAGACGATGGAACTCTGCGCCACGCGCGGGCTCAAGGCGGAAGCCGTCCACCGCACCCGGCTGCGTCTGGGTGAGGGTCTGGTCGGCCGCGTCGCGCGCACCGCCACCGCCGTGAACACCGCCGACGCCCCCAGCGAACGCGGTTTCCGCTACATGCCCGAAACCGGCGAAGAAATTTACTCCAGCTTTCTGGGCGTCCCCATCCAGCGGCTGGGCGAGAAGCTGGGCGTTCTGGTCGTGCAATCGAACGAAGCCCGCGCGTTCTCTGAGGATGAAGTCTACGCGTTGGACGTCGTGGCCATGGTTCTGGCCGAGATGACCGAACTGGGTGCCTTCACCAGCGAAGACACCACCATCGCCCGCCCGCACAAGCACCCGGTAATGCTGCGCGGCGGCTCAGGCCAAGAGGGCACGACCGAAGGCAACGTCTGGCTGCACGAGCCGCGAGTCGTGGTCACCAATCTGGTCAACGACGACCCGGTGGCCGAAAGCGAGCGCCTGCGTGTCGGGGTCGAGCGGCTGCGCGTTTCGGTCAATGACCTGATGCAGGCCGCCGCGACGGGCGACAAGGAACACGCCGATATTCTCGAAGCCTACCGCATGTTCGCCAACTCGCGCGGCTGGCTGCGGCGGATGGAACAGAGCATTGAGAACGGCCTGTCAGCGGAAGCGGCGGTCGAAAAAGAACAATCCGACGCCCGCGCCCGCCTGCAACAGGTGCCCGACCCCTATCTGCGCGACCGGTTGCACGATCTGGACGACCTGTCCAACCGTCTGCTGCGCATCCTGACCGGGCAAGGCCGCGACACCGGCGCTACCATGCCCGACCGCCCGATCCTTGTGGCGCGCAACATCGGGCCGGGCGAGCTGCTGGAATACGGCAAGCTGCTCAAGGGCGTCGTGCTGGAGGAAGGCTCGGTCGGCTCGCATGCCGCCGTGGTCGCCCGCGCGCTGGCGATCCCGCTGGTCGTGCATTGCGACGGTGTCACAACCGAGGCGCTGAACGGCGACACGATCATCGTCGATGGCGACGAAGGCGTGGTGCATCTGCGCCCCGATGAAAGCGTGGCCTCGGCCTACCGCGACAAGATCATCATGCAGACGCAGGCCGCCGCCCGCTTTGCCGCGCTGCGCGATTTGCCCGCACAAGCGACCTGTGGCTCACTGGTGGGGCTGCACATGAACGCGGGCATCATGGCTGACCTGCCCTCGCTCAGTGGCTCTGGTGCCGAAGGCGTCGGGCTGTTCCGCACCGAGCTGCAGTTCCTGCTGCGCAATTCGATGCCGCGCCGCTCGGATCTGGCCGCGCTCTATGCCCGCGTGCTCAAGGCCGCCGACGGCAAGCGCGTGGTGTTCCGCACGCTCGACATCGGCTCGGACAAGGTGATGCCCTACATGAACCGGCCCGAGGAGCCAAACCCCGCGATGGGCTGGCGGGCGGTGCGGGTCGGCCTGGACAAAAAGGGCGTGATGCGCATGCAGCTGCAGGCGCTGATCCGCGCCTCGGCCGGGCGACCGCTGACCGTGATGTTCCCGCTGGTCGCCGAAATGTCAGAGTTTGTGCAGGCGCGTGAGCTGCTCCTGCGCGAGATCGAGCGCGAGGCCCATCTGGGACACCTGCTGCCCGAAAAACTGGAAGTCGGCGCGATGCTGGAAACCCCCAGCCTCGCCTTTGCGCCGGATGCGTTCTTCAAGATGGCCGATTTCATCTCGATCGGTGGCAATGACCTCAAACAGTTCTTCTACGCGGCTGACCGCGAAAATGAACTGGTGCGCCGTCGCTACGACACGCTGTCGACGTCCTTCATCACCTTCATCCAGAAAATCGTCCAGCGCTGCGCCGAAAACGGCACCGCCCTCAGTTTCTGCGGTGAGGATGCCGGTCGCCCGGTCGAGGCCTTGACGCTGATCGGTGCCGGTGTGCGCTCGCTGTCGATGCGTCCGGCGTCGATTGGCCCGGTCAAGGATCTGATCCGCCGCGCCGATTGCTCGGTGGTGTCGTCGATCATCGAAGAGGCCAAGGCGCGCGGCGAAGAGCGCCTGCGCCCGCTGATCAACGATTACGTGCGCAGCCTGTCATCGCTCTGACCGGCCTCCCAGCGCGTCACGGCTCCGGTGATCCCGGCCCACGCGCCCTCGGCCAGTTCCAGCCCCAGAACCCGGTCCGGGTTCGTCGGCGGTGGCATGAGCACGCCGGGCAGCCGCGTAAAGCCGAAGCGCTGGTAATAGGGCGCGTCGCCGACCAGCATCACCCGCTCCCAGCCCAGCCGCCGCGCCCGGCGCAGGCTTTCGCGGATCAACAGGCCCGCCAGCCCCTCGCCCTGCCGCGTCGGGTGCACGGCCACCGGCCCCAGCAGCAACGCCGCCACACCACCGACCCGCACCGGCCAGTAGCGGATCACGCCCGCCAATGCCTCGGTTTCATCCCAGAGCGCCAGACACAGATCGGCGACCGGCGGCACGTCGTCGCGCAGCCGGTACGAAGACAGCGCCGTGCGCCCGGGCGCAAAGCACAGGTCATACAGCGCCTCGACTTCCCACCAATCGGCAGGCTCTTCCCGCTCCAGATCCAACCGCCCCTCCACCTCTGCCCGGATTATCCCTGCCGCGGCACCCGTGGGGGATGCGGAAAGGCTGGACTCGCCCCTAACACGCGTTAAATCCAAGATCAAATCCCCGCCGCACCCCAAGACCTGCCCCAAGGATACCCATGTTTTATCGCCCCGCCGATGGCCACGGCCTGCCCCACAACCCGTTCAACGCCCTCGTCTCGCCCCGGCCCATCGGCTGGATCTCGACCGGAGGCGCGGATGGCAGCGAAAACCTCGCGCCCTACTCGTTCTTCAACGCTGTCGCCTATGTGCCGCCGCAAGTGATGTTCGCCTCGACCGGTGCCAAACCTGACCGCGACAACACCAAGGACAGCATCGCCAACATCCGCGAAACCGGTGTCTTCTGCGTGAATGTGGTCTCCAAGACGCTGCTGCACGCGATGAACACCACCTCCGGCCCGTGGCCCAAAGAGGTGGACGAGTTCAGCATGGCAGGGCTTGAGCGCACCGACTGCGACACCATCGCCTGTTCGCGCGTCACCGCCGCGCCCGCCTCGCTGGAATGCCGCGTGACCCAGATCATCCCGCTGAAGGGCAAGGCCAACACGCTGGTGCTGGGCGAAGTCACCGGCATCCACCTGCACCCCGATTGCCTGATCGACGGCCGCTTCGCCTATGAAACCTTCACCCCCGTCGGCCGCCTCGGCTACCGCGACTACGCTTATGTCGACGACCCGTTCGAACTCTCCCGCCCCGGCGAAAGCTGAGACGACCAGCGCTTTCATCTTGCCGCAAATACGCCCACCCGTTCTCAACCCGCGCGCGCCTCGCCCGAAAGGCACGGGCGCGCGCACGAGCGGGGGGGTGGGTGGGAGCGACGCGCGCGCGCCTAGTCCCTGAGCACCACGCCGGGGTTCAGGATGCCGTGCGGGTCGAGCGCGGCCTTGATCTGCCGCATCACCGCCAACCCGACCTGATCGCCATAGCGCTCCAGATCGTCGGTCTTCAGCCGCCCGATGCCATGCTCGGCGCTGACCGACCCGTCGAAATCGGCCACCAGATCATGCACCGTTTCGATCACCTGGGCGCGGATCGGTTCATACTCGGCGCGGTCACGGCCTTGGGCCGGGAAGACGTTGAAATGCAGATTGCCGTCGCCGACATGGCCAAAGCAGTTGATCCGCATATCCCCCAATGCCGTCAGCGCCGCCGTGGCGCGCTCGATGAAGTCCGGGATCGCCGCCAGCGGCACCGACACATCATGGCTGGCTACCGCCCCGATCAGCCGGTTGGCTTCCGGGATCGCCTCGCGCAGCGCCCAGAACTGCGCGCGCTGTGCCTCGTTCGACGCAATCACCCCGTCGCTGACCAGCCCGTCCTCGGCGGCGGCCTCGAACAGCGCTTCCAGCTCGACCACCGGGTCCAGCGCGGCGATCAGGCCCAGGTCGATCAGCACCATCCAGTCGGGCACGTCGGCAAAAGGTTGGCGCACCTGCGGCAGCACCTCGGCCACGAAACGCGGCCCCTGCCCGGCCATCAGCTCAAAGCCCGAGATCCCCTCGCCCAGCCGCGCCTGCGCCAAGGCCAGCAGTTTCAGCGCCGCCTCGGGCGACGGCACCACCAGCATCGCAGCACCCGTGCGCGCGGGCCGCTGGAACAGCCGCAACGAGGCTGCCGTGATCACCCCCAGCGTGCCTTCCGAGCCGATCATCAGGTGCCGCAGATCATAACCCATGTTGTTCTTGCGCAGGCGTTTGAGGCCGTTGAGCACCGAGCCATCGGCCAGCACCACTTCCAGCCCCAGCGTCAGCTCGCGCATATTGCCCCAGCGCAGCACGCCCGTGCCGCCCGCGTTGGTGCCCAGCAGCCCGCCGATCCGCGCCGATCCTTCCGAGCCCAGCGACAACGGGAACAGCCGGTCCACATCGGCCGCAGCATTCTGCACATCGGCCAGAATGCAGCCCGCCTCGGCCACCATGACATTGCCCGCAGGCTCGACCGCCCGAACCCGGTTCATCCGCTCCAGCGACAGGATCAGCGGCGCGGGTCCTGCGGTCATCACCTGCCCGCCGACCAACCCGGTGCCGCCGCCATAGGGCACCACACCGACCCGTGCCACCTGCGCAGCCTTGACGATGGTGGCGACCTCAGCGGTTGACGCGGGGCAGGCCACCGCCCCCGCCTGCCCCAGATACCGCCCGCGCGGCTCGCGCAGGTAGCGGTCCTCGACCGGGCGCAGGGTGCGGGCGGGCAGCGCCGCTTCCAGAGCGTCCAGAAAACCGGAATCGCAGGGGTTCAGCATGCTCACAGCTCCTGAGCCAGGGTCGCGATGGCCTGAGCCACGCGCGCGTTGCGGACGGTCATCGCCACGGCCAGCTTGCGCTCGGCCTGCGCCGCCAGTTTCGAGCGGCCAATCCCGGCAGGCGCGTGCAGGTAGAAGGCCGCCGGGGTCAGGGCGCAGCGCTCGTCACCGACGGCGAGTTCTTCCAAGACGTCCACACTAACGGTGCTGGGGCTGGCCAGAAACCCGATCGACACCTTGCCCGGATCTTCCCCGGCAAACGGATTCGCTTCCAGCACAGTCTCGAAGGCTGGCAGGTCCAGCACCAGCGATTCGGGCGTAAAGGCAAACCGCGCGCCGATGGCTTGCGAAATAAGCGTACCCAGCTCCTCGCGCCCCTGTGGGTCACGGAACACCGCGTTGCCGCTCTGGATATGTGTGCGCACGTCGACCAGCCCCAGCCCCGCCAGAATCTCGCGCAGATCCGCCATCGGCAGTTTGCGGTGCGCGCCGACATTGACGCCGCGCAACAGCAGGATGCGCGGGTCAGGCGACATCGGTGCGCCCGCGCCGGTCGCCCCGCAGGTTGGAGTAGAGCACATGGTTGCGCCAGCGACCGTTGATCTGCAGATAGCTCTGCGCCACGCCCTCGTATTTGAAGCCCGACTTCTCCAGCACCGCGCGCGAGGCGGCGTTTTCGGGCAGGCAGGCGGCCTCGATCCGGCTGATGTCGAGCTGGGTGAAGGCGTGATGCACCACGGCGCGCAATGCCTCGCGCATGTAGCCGTGGCGCGCAAAGGGCTGGCCGATCCAGTAGCCCACCGTCCCCGACAGCGCCGGGCCGCGCCGGATGTTGTCCAGCGTGATCGCGCCCAACAGCTGCTCGTCGCTGCGCCGGATCAGGAACAGCGGCAGCGCCGTGCCCTGTTTGCGCACCCGCGCCGCCCATTGCACCCGGCCGGTAAACGCGCGCCGCGTCAGATGGTCATCGGCCCATGTTGGCTCCCACGGGACCAGAAAACTGGCCGAGGCCTCGCGCACCGCCGACCACATGCGAAAGTCGGCGTGTTCGGGCAGGCGCAGGCTCAGCCGTTCGGTGTCCAGCCGGAATCGTCGCTTCGATGCCAGCAGGAAGCCGGACATTACGCCACCAACCTTTCGCGCAGCGCCTCCAGCGATGGCGCGGTGTCGACCGGACCATAGAGCGCCATCGACAGGCGGCCTTCGCTGACCAGCTTTTCGGCATAGGTCTTGAGCGCGGTCAGGTCCACGGCGTCGATCCGCTCGACGGTCTCTTCAAGGCTGGGCACGCGGTCCCAGATCGCCAGCAGCCGCGCCAGACGTTCGGCCCGGCTGGACGGGCTTTCCAGCCCCATCAGCAGCCCGGCTTTCATCTGCGTGCGGGCGCGGGCGACCTCGGCTTCGGTCAGGTCAGTGGTCGCGCGGCGCAGCTCGTCGATGGTCAGGTTGGCCAGATCGTGCACGTCCTTGGCCCCGGTGCCCGAATAGAGCGTGATTGAGCCAGTATCCTCATGCGCCCCCGCCTGCGCGAAGGTGGTATAGCACAGGCCGCGTTCCTCGCGCAGTTTCTGGAACAAGCGCGAGGACATGCCGCCGCCCATCACGCCCGAGTACACCTGCGCCGTGAACAGATCGGCGTCGCGGAACGAGGGGGCCTCGAACGCCAGCGCGAAATGGGCCTGTTCAAGGTCCTTGATCTCGCGCCGCTCGTTCATCTCGAATCGTGCAGGTTCGATGACCGGCAGGGCCACGGCGGGCAGGCTGCCGAACAGCGCCTCGGCCAGCTTGACCAGCGTGTCATGATGCACTGCACCCGAGGCGGCGAGGATCATCTGCCCCGGCCCGTAGTGTCCGCCGACAAAGCGACGCAGATCGGCGGCACCGTAGTTGGCGATACGCTCAGCCGGCCCGAGGATCGGGCGACCAATCGGCTGATCCGGGTAGGTCGCCTCTTGCAGCCAGTCGAAAATCACGTCGTCGGGCGTATCCGCCGCCTGACCGATTTCCTGCAGGATGACATGGCGCTCGACCTCGATCTCGCGCTGGTCAAAGGCCGGATTCAGCACGATGTCGGCGATCACGTCCAGCGCGAGGGGCACGTCGGCCTCAAGCACGCGGGCGTAATAGGCGGTCATCTCGCGGCTGGTATAGGCGTTGATATAGCCGCCAACATCCTCGATTTCCTCGGCGATCTGCAGGGCCGTGCGCTTGGCCGTGCCCTTGAACGCCATATGTTCGAGAAAATGCGCGATGCCGTTCTGGTCGGCTTTTTCGTGGCGCGCACCGGCGGTGACCCAGATCCCGACCGCCGCGCTGGCAAGTCCGGGCATGGGTTCAGTAACGATGCGGAAACCGTTGGACAGCGTCGTGATGCGATGCATCAAACCCCCGCCGCGTTAGAAGTCGTCACGTTGGAAATACGTTGCAGGATCAGCGCCTGCAGGGCGGCGCGGTCGTTGGGCATACGGGTAACGCGCTCCTCGCGCTCGAACAGATCAGCCATGCGCGGCGGCAGCGGCGGGCGGATGCCGCTTGCGGCCTCGACGGCGTCGGGGAATTTGGCGGGATGGGCGGTGGCCAGCGTGATCATCGGGTTGGTGCCGAGATGCTCCTCAGCCACGGCCACACCGACCGCCGAATGCGGGCAGAGCAGTTCGGCCGAATTGGCCAGCGTCGCCTTGATGGTGGCCGAGGTTTCAGCCTCGCTCACCCGGCCCGAGGCGAAGACCTCGCGCAGGGCCTGCAGCGCGCCCTGGCTTACGGTGAACTGGCCGGTCGTCTTCAGCTCATCCATCAGCTGCGCCACGGCGTTACCATCGCGCCCATAGGCGTCAAACAGCGCCCGCTCGAAGTTCGAGCTGACCTGAATGTCCATCGACGGCGAGATCGACGGCGTGACGCCTTCGGTCTGGTACACGCCGGTGGTCAGGCACCGGTGCAGGATGTCGTTCTGGTTCGTCGCGATCACCAGCTTGCCGATCGGCAGGCCCATCTTGCGCGCGATATAGCCCGCGAAGATGTCACCGAAATTGCCGGTGGGCACGGTGAAATCGACCGGGCGCAGCGGCGCGCCCAGACTGGTGGCGGCGCTGAAGTAATAGACTACCTGCGCCAGAACGCGCGCCCAGTTGATGCTGTTGACCCCCGCCAACCGCACCCGGTCGCGGAAGTCGAAATCGTTGAACATGTCCTTCAGCAGGCCTTGGCAGGTGTCGAAATCGCCATCGACCGCCAGCGCATGGACGTTCGACTCGGCCGGCGTCGTCATCTGACGGCGCTGAACCTCGGACACGCGGCCATGCGGGAACAGGATGAACACATCGACGTTGCTCAGGCCCTTGAAGGCCTCGATCGCGGCAGACCCGGTATCGCCCGAGGTCGCGCCGACGATGGTCACCCGGTCGCCCGACCGGGTGAGCGAGGCCTGAAACAGCTGACCGATCAGCTGCATGGCGAAGTCCTTGAACGCCAGCGTCGGGCCGTGGAACAGTTCCAGCAGGAAGTGGTTGGGCGCGAGTTGCTTGAGCGGCGCGCGCGCGGCATGGCCGAAACCGGCGTAGGCCTGCGCAATCAGGGTCTTGAATTCTGCGTCGGTGAAGGTCTCGCCGATGAAGGGGTTCATCACCCGAAAGGCGATCTCTTCATAGGGCAACCCGGCCATCGCCGTGATCTCGGCCTCGGTCAGGGTTGGAATGCTTTCGGGCACATAAAGGCCCCCGTCCCGTGCGAGGCCTGTCAGCATCGCCTGTTCAAACGTCAGAACGGGCGCAGCGCCCCGGGTCGAAATGTACTGCATGGAGATATCCTTAGACCGTGCTGCGCCTCATACGCCAGACCAGCGCGAATGTCATCACTGCCCAGACGGCGGCCAGCATAAACCAGGTCATCGCGTATTCCAGATGGTCGTTCTTGATCGACACGGTGTTCATCGGCATCGTCATCAGCGGCGAGACGGCGGCGCTGTCACTGCTGGCGATGATCAGGAACGGCTCGGCGTTCAGAACGGCGGCGATCGGGGCCGGATCGCGGGCGAACCACAGGCCACGGCCCATGTCCGGCGCGGGGGTGAAGCTGTCGGTCTCGTCAGGCCAGTCGAGGTTGCCGGTTACGGTCACGTCTTGCGAGACCAGCATCAGCCCGTCGCGCTGTGCCTCGGGTACATAGCCCCGGTCGACCAGAAGGCGGCGTCCGGTGTCGGTTTCCAGCACCTCGATCACCTGCATGCCCGGCCCGGCTTCGCGTTGGCTGGACAGGACATCGACCGACTCGCCGGTAAAGCGACCATGCGCCAGAACGGGGGTGTAGCGGTCGCGCGATTCGACGGGCGCCTCGGGCACGGCGACAGGCTCGTTGTGGATGCGCGCTTCGATCTGGGCGATCAGCGACTCTTTCCACGCCAGCCGCTTGATCTGCCACGTGCCCAGCGACAACAGGATCGCGATGCCCACGATCCCGAAAATACCCGCGCCGATCATTCGTGTGTTCACGATACCACTCCGTCGAATAGAGACGGGGGGCAGATAGCCCCCCGTTAAGCGTTCAGCAAGATGCGCTGGTGTCAGCCTTGGCCCCAGACATAGACGGCGGCGAACAGGAACAGCCAGACCACGTCCACAAAGTGCCAGTACCACGCAGCAGCTTCAAAGCCGACGTGGCGTTCGGGCGTGAAGTGCCCGGCACGGACGCGCAGGTAGCAGATGAACAGGAAGATCGTGCCGATCACCACGTGGAAACCGTGGAAGCCGGTCGCCATGAAGAAGTTGGCGCCATAGATGTTGCCGGCAAAGCCAAAGCCCGCGTGGCTGTACTCGTAGGCCTGCAACACGGTGAAGATCATCCCCAGCACGACCGAGATGATCAGGCCGGTTTTCACATCGTTGCGGTTGTTCTCATGCACCAGCGCGTGGTGCGCCCAGGTCGCCGCGCAGCCCGACAGCAGCAGGATCAGCGTGTTGATCAGCGGCAGGTGCCAGGGGTCGAACGTGGTGATGCCGACGGGCGGCCAGGGACCGTCCACGGCAGGCGATTGCGGACCCATCGGGTACATCGCGTGCTTGAAGAAGCTCCAGAACCATGCCGCGAAGAACATGACTTCGGACATGATGAACAGGATAAAGCCATAGCGCAGGCCGATCACGACGACCGGCGTGTGGTCGCCCGACTGGCTTTCCGTCACCACGTCCGACCACCAGGCGAACATGATGTAAAGCACACCGACAAGGCCGATCAGGAAGATCCACGGCCCGGAGCCGTGCATCCACAGGATCGCGCCGGTCAGCATGGCGAAGGCCGAGACGGCACCGAGGAAGGGCCAGATCGACGGCGGAAGGATGTGGTAATCGTGGTTCTTTGCGTGGGCCATGTGGATTCCCTCAGACGTTCCCGTTTCTTGCCGCTGGCGCGGTCCTGCGTTCGTCGCACCCTCCCCGGGTGCGGTCAGTCAGTTCGTAGCGACCGGGGCTGCGCTTTCGGGCAGCTCGGCCGGATGGAAAGTATAGCTTAGCGTAATCGTGTTAATGTCGCGCGCATCCATATCGTTGACCAGATCGGGGTCAACGTAGAACGTCACGGGCATCTGCACCCGCTCGCCGGGCTGCAAGACCTGCATGGTGAAGCAGAAGCAGGCGATTTTGGTGAAATAGCCACCCGCCGCGTAAGGCGTGACGTTGTAGCTGGCCGTCCCCGCCACAACGTGATCGGTCGGGTTATACGCTTCATAGAAGGCGATGCCGGTTTCACCGATGCGCAGGGTCATGGTGCGTTCGACCGGGCGGAATTCCCACGGGAAGCCGCGCTCGACCGAGGCATCAAAGCGGATGTTGATCGTCTGGTCGAGGATCTCATCCGAGGCAACCTCGGCCACCTGCGTGGTGCCGCCAAAGCCGGTCACGCGGCAAAACAGGTTGTAGAGCGGCACCGCTGCCCAGGCGAGCGAGGCCATGACAACCACAACGCAGACCGAAGCCGCTGCCGTGCGGCTTTTGCCATCAAGTCCTGCCCACCAGTTTCTCATTCGCTGGCTCCCGCGCGACGCAAGGTCGGGTCGGATTCAGGCTGGTACACGTGGTCATAGCCCTGCATCGGCTCGCCGCGTTGCACCTTGGCAATGCTCAGGCCGAAAACCAGCAGGACAAACGCCATCAGCGTCAGCCCGACACCCAGATTGCGGCCCCGGCGGCGCTGGTGCAGCTCGTGTTCTTGGTTCAGCGCCATATCAGTGACTCCCAGCCCAATGTGGTCGACAAGGCGTTGGCCCAAGGCGTTGCTTCGACCAGAAACGCCGCGAAATGCAAGAACAGATAGGCCAGCGACAGCGCAAAGAAGCGCTTTTCTACGGCGTAAGAGTCCGCCTCGGCGGCCTCTTCGCGGCGGCGCCAGATGCGGACCGCGCCGAACAGGAAAAGAGCGTTCAGCACAAGGGAGACAGCGAAATAGATCGGTCCACCGATCGCGGTGAAGGCCGCGCCCAGAGCAACGGGGGCCAGCAGGATCGTATAGACCAGAATATGCGTGCGCGTGGATTTGCGGCCGTGGGTCACGGTCAGCATCGGCACCTTGGCCTTTTCGTAATCACTGTTGATGAACAGCGCCATGGCCCAGAAATGCGGCGGGGTCCACATGAAGATCAGCGCGAACATCAGCACCGCTTCCAGACCGACGTGCCCGGTCGCCGCGACCCAGCCGATCATCGGAGGGAATGCGCCGGCCGCGCCGCCGATGACGATGTTCTGCGGCGTCGAGCGCTTCAGCCACATTGTATAAACAACGGCATAGAAGAAGATGGTGAAGGCCAGCAGACCGGCGGCCAGCAGATTGGTCGCAAGGCCGAGCATCACCACCGACAGACCCGACAGCGCCAGACCCAGACCCAGCGCCTCGCCCGGCTCGACCAGGCCCGACGGGACCGGGCGCTTGGCCGTGCGGCGCATGACGCGGTCAATATCGGCGTCCCACCACATGTTCAGCGCGCCCGAGGCCCCGGCCCCCAGCGCGATGAAGATGATCGCCGCCAGCGCTTCGATCGGGTGCAAAGGGACGGGGGCGACGAACAGGCCGACCATCGCCGTGAACACCACCAGCGACATAACGCGGGGCTTGAGCAGCTGGACATAGTCGTTGAAACCGGCTTCGCCGGTTCCGCCCTGCCCTGAGATCTCTGCGCGCATGTCTGTCATGGTATCCTCAAAATAGGTCAGGCGCCGCGTGGGTCAGTGCCCTCACGCGGCGCCCGCTTGGTCAGATCAGTTCGAGGCCAGCTCGACCGCAGGGGTGTACCCCGGCGCAGCAGCGAGGTTGGTCGCGCCCTGCTCTTGCAGCCAGGCGATGTATTCCTCTTCGGTCACAGCGTGGACCGTGATCGGCATATAGGCGTGCTCTTGACCGCACAGCTCGGAACACTGGCCGAAATAGATCCCCGGCTCGTCAACGTTGAACCAGGCTTCGGCCAGACGGCCCGGGACGCCATCCTGCTTGATGCCGAACGCAGGCATCGCCCACGAGTGGATCACGTCACCGCCGGTGATCTGCAGGACAACGTTGCGGTTGATCGGCACGACAACCTGCGTGTCGGTGGCCAGCAGGTAATGGCGCGGCTCGTAGCCTGCGGCCTCAAGCTCGTCGCGCTCAAGACGGTAGCTGGAGAATTCGACGCCGTGATCGACGTATTCATAGCCCCAGAACCACTGATAGCCGGTGACTTTGATGGTCACGTCAGCCTCAGGCATGGTCTGGTCCTTGAACAGCGCCGGAACGCTGAACGCACCGATGAAGATCAGGATGAAGATCGGCAGGATCGTCCACGCCACTTCCAGCGGCGAGTTATGCGTAAAACGCGAGGGCGTCGGGTTCGAGCGACGGTTGTAGCGGATGACCACCCAGACCATCAGACCCGTCACGAACACCGAGATCGCGATGATAATATAGAGAAGCATGTGGTCGATGGCGTGGCTGGTCACCGAGACCGGCGAATGCGCTTCTTGCAGCGCGATGCCGCCGGCATGCGGTTCGCCGATAAAGTTCAGCTCCTGCGCCAGTGCTTGACCGGCCACCGTCATCGACAGCGCCGCACCGCCCACAAGACCGCCCAGGCCGGCAGCACGACGGGTGAGGTCCTTGAAAAGATGCATTGTATGTTCCCGTTTTACGCGGCCCTTCGACCGTCATTCTCCGCCGCCCCGCCACAGAGCGTCCGATCAACCTTGACCGGCCTCACGAAATCGGGGGCGGTTTCCCTCTCACCTAAAATCATATTAGCATCGTCAGAACAAGCCAAACCAATGCGTCAGGTTGCCGCCATTTGACCTGTGTCAAAGACATGCTGCACTGCCGCGAAAGGAACCCGATGCCCGCGCCCGCCCAATCCCTGCCCGAGGCCAGCCGTTTTCGGCCCTTTGAGACCCTTCTTGACCGCGACTCGGCGCTTGTCGTCCTGCGCGAGGCCGTCGCCGGTGCTGACGACGGAGAGTTGTTCCTTGAGCGTCGCCGCTCCGAATCACTCGTCCTGGACGATGGACGCATCCGCAACGCCACCTATGACGCGGCCGAGGGATTCGGCCTGCGCGCGGTGCGCGGTGATGTCGCAGGCTACGCGCATTCGACGCAAGTGACAGAATCCGCCCTGCGCCGCGCCGCAGCGACGGCCCGGCTGGCCGTGGGCAGCGGCGGCGGCACGCTGGCCGAGGCGCCGCTCGGCACCAACCGTCACCTGTATGGCGATTTCGACCCGATCACCGACGCCAGCTTTGCCGCCAAGCTTGAAACCCTGCGCGCCATCGACGATTTCGTCCGCGCTCTGGACGCCCGGGTCGTGCAGGTGACGGCCAGCCTTGCGGCTTCGCTGCAAGAGGTCGCGATCCTGCGCCCCGAGGGCGGCCTGACCACCGACATCCGCCCCATGGCACGGATCTCGATCGCGGTGATCGTCGAACGCGACGGGCGGCGCGAATCGGGCCATTACGGCGGCGGCGGGCGCATTGGCCTGCATGGGCTGATGGAAGCCGACCACTGGCAACCCATCGCCCGCGAGGCGCTGCGCGTCGCGCTGGTCAACCTCGACGCCGTGCCCGCCCCTGCCGGGATGATGGATGTGGTGCTTGGCCCCGGCTGGCCCGGCATCCTTCTGCACGAGGCTGTCGGTCATGGGCTGGAAGGCGATTTCAACCGCAAGAAGACCTCGGCCTTTGCCGGGCTGATGGGCCAGCAGGTCGCGTCCAAGGGCGTGACGGTTCTGGACGACGGCACCATCCCTGACCGCCGCGGCTCGATCACCGTGGATGACGAGGGCACGCCATCGGCCAGAAACGTGCTGATCGAGGACGGTGTGCTGGTCGGCTACATGCAGGACCGCCAGAACGCCCGGCTGATGGGTGTTCTGGCCACCGGCAACGGCCGACGCGAAAGCTATGCCCATGCCCCGATGCCGCGCATGACCAACACCTATATGCTGGGTGGCACCGACGATCCGGCGGATCTTGTCTCAAGCATGAAGGACGGGATCTGGGCCGTGGGCTTTGGCGGCGGGCAGGTGGATATTACCTCGGGCAAGTTCGTGTTCTCGTGCACCGAAGCGTACCGCGTGCGCAACGGCAAGATCGGCGAGCCGGTGCAGGGCGCAACGCTGATCGGCGACGGGCCGACCTCGCTGCGCAATGTGCGCGGGATCGGCAACGACATGGCGCTGGATCCCGGCATCGGCAATTGCGGCAAGGCCGGGCAATGGGTGCCGGTGGGCGTGGGGCAACCGTCGCTGCTGATCGGCGGATTGACGGTGGGCGGGGTCGCCTGACCCCGCTACCCGCGTTGCGCCCCTGCGCGGTCAGGGTTAGGCTCTGCCCCAAACCCGGATAAACCGGGCACAGGGGCATGGCATGACAGCATCGCAAGACATTGCGCCACAGACCGCACCGCCATCGCGGCTGTTGCGCAACCGCGTTCTGGCGCTTGTGCTGATCGGTTTCTTTTATTTGGCGATCTATCTGGCCGCCCAGATGCGACCGACCCTTGGCGCAGGCAATTCGCTGGTCGATTTCGACGCGTTCTACATCGTCGGGCAATTGATCGCCGAGGGGCGCGCGGCACAGGCCTATGATCCTGCGGTCATGGCGGAAATCCAGTCGGCGCTGCTGGGGCACAACAGCTTCATGCCCTGGACCTATCCGCCGATGTTCGATCTGGTCGTCGCGCCGCTGCCCCTGCTGCCGCGCGGCATCGCTTATGCGCTGTTCACCGGCGTGACGCTCGCTTTCTATCTGGCAATGATCGCGCGCCTGTCGGGCACGGCCTTTCTGGCTGTCCTTTTGACGATGACCCCGCTCATCTACATTAACGTTAACGTCGGCCAGAACGCCTTTTTGACCGGCGGGCTGGTGGCGGTGTTTGTCGCCCTCAGCTTGCGCGGCAAGACCTCTGCGGGCTTGCCGCTGGGGCTGATGGTCATCAAGCCGCATCTGGCGGTCGGACTGGGTGTGCATGCGCTCATCGCGGGGCGCTGGCGGGTTCTTGCGGTGGCCTGCACCGTCGCGCTCGCCTTCGCGGCTCTGGCCACGCTGGCCTTTGGCCCCGATATCTGGACCGCCTTCCGCAGCGGCGTCGCGGCGGCAAGCCACGCCCTGTCCACCGATTTCTACCCGTTGTTCCTGATGACGTCGGTCTATGCGCTGCTGCATTCGCTGGGCGTGCCGCCGCAGATCGCGCTGTGGGTGCAGATTGGCATCGGCCTGACCGCCTGCGCGCTGATCGCGCTGGCGGTGCGCGCACGCCTGCCTTTGCACCAGACACTGGCCATCGCGTGTTTTGGCTCGGCCTTGGTCAGCCCCTATCTTTACGCCTATGACATGACGATTGCCGGGGTCGGGCTGGCCCTGATCGCCCGCGACCTGCTGGCTCGGGCCACCACGGTTGAGAAGACCCTGTTGCTGGTGCTGGTCTGGCTGGCCTGTGGCTGGGGTCTGGTTCACGCGCATATCATGGCCGGGATGCCGTGGGAGCAGCGCACAGCCGTCGCCCGCGATCTGATCTCTTACGGCGCGGTCGCCTATCTGCTGGTGCTGGCCCTGACCGCGCGCATCCTGCGCCGCCCTGTTGAGGCCTGAGCCGATGTCCCCGCACGGTTATCTTGCGCATGCGCGCCCCGTTCCCATCGCCCATCGCGGCGGTTCGCTCGAGGCCGAGGAAAACACCCTCCCCGCCTTTGCCCGCGCCGTGGCGATGGGCTATCGCCATGTCGAAACCGATGTCCACCTGACCCGCGACGGCGAGGTGGTCATTCACCACGATCCGACGCTGGCCCGCATGACCGGCGATCCGCGTGCGATTGCGACGATGAGCTGGGCCGAACTGTCGCGCGTGCGCACGCCCGGCGGCGCCTCGATCCCCCGGCTGAGCGATCTGCTGGAAGAGCATCCCGAGCTTTTGGTGAATATCGAGGCCAAGTCCGACGCGGTCATCGACCCGCTGGCCAGCCTGCTGCAGCGCTCGGGGGCAATGACCCGCTGCGGCGCGGCCAGCTTCACCGGGTCGCGCACCACCCGGCTGCGCGCACAACTGGGCGCGCCACTGTGCTGGTCACCCTCGTATCGCGGCGTGCTGGGAGTGTGGCTGGGCGGCTGGGGCCTGCCGCTGCCACGCGCCGATTTCCCGGTGGTGCAGGTGCCGCTGAAATATCGCGGCATCGACATCGTGACGCGGCGCTTTGTGCGCGCCGCGCACAAACGGGGTGTGCAGGTGCAGGTCTGGACGGTCAATGACGCCGCCGAGATGCGCAGGCTGCTGGATCTGGGCGTCGATGGCATCATGACCGACCGACCGTCGGTTCTGAAGGACGTGCTGATCGCGCGCGGCGAATGGAGGGACTGATGCTGGAAGGGATACGGATCGTCGAGATCGAGGGGCTGGGCCCTGGCCCGTTTGCCGCGATGATGCTGGCCGATCTGGGGGCCGAGGTGATCTGCGTGCAGCGCCCCGGAGCCGCGCCCCTGCCCGGCGCGCCGGAAACCTCGCTGCTGGACCGCGGCAAGAAAACCATCGCGCTGGACCTGAAATCCGAGGCCGACCGCGTCATTCTGCAAGCCCTGATCCGACGCGCCGACGCGCTGATCGAAGGCTTTCGCCCCGGCGTGATGGAGCGCCTTGGCCTTGGCCCGGCGGAATGTCACGGCTGGAACCCGCGTCTGGTGTACGGGCGCATGACCGGCTGGGGGCAGGACGGCCCCCGCGCGCTGGAGGCCGGGCACGACCTGAACTACATCGCGCTGTCGGGCGCTCTGTGGTACGCCTCGCTCCCCGGCCAGCCGCCGGTCACCCCGCCGACGCTGGTCGGCGATATCGGCGGTGGCGCGCTCTATCTGGTCAGCGGGATCCTGGCCGGGCTTCTTCACGCCGGACGCAGCGGCATGGGCACGGTGGTGGACGCGGCAATCGTCGACGGCTCGGCGCATATGATGTCGCTGATCATGCTGATGCAGGCCGGCGGGCGCTTTCAGGCCCAGCGCGGCGCGTCGATGCTGGACGGCCCGCACTGGTCGCGCAGCTACGTCTGTGCAGATGGCGGATTTGTCTCGGTCCAATGCCTCGAGCCGCAGTTCTACGCCCAGTTCCTGTCGCTTTTGTCCCTGTCCGACGACCCCGCCTTCGCCCGCCAGAACGATCCGGCCAGCTGGCCTGCAGCCACCGGCCAACTGGCGGCGCTGTTTGCCAGCCAACCCCGCGATCACTGGACGGCTTTGTTTGCGGGCTCGGATGCCTGCGTCGCGCCCGTTCTGACCCCGGCCGAGGCAGCCGCCGATCCGCATCTGGTGGCGCGCGGCACATGGACGGACACAGGCGGCGCGCTGCAACCGCGCCCGGCCCCGCGCTTTGACGGCATTGCGCGCGACCCCGGCCCGGCCCCGGCCCGCGACCAGCACCGCACCGAGATCCTCAAGACGCTGGGGATGGCATGACAACGCTCGGCAAGCTGTCATTCTGGTACGCCGATATCGGCCTTCCGACCGACCGCCGCGCGCCCCTGCCCGGCGACACTGACTGCGACGTCGCGATCATCGGGGCGGGCTATACCGGGCTTTGGGCCGCCTATTACCTCAAGCAGCAAGACCCCGGCCTGCGCGTCACCGTGCTGGAAAAGCACTTCGCGGGTTACGGCGCGTCTGGCCGCAACGGTGGCTGGCTGTCGGGCGGCTTCGCGTGGAACCAGGAGCGCTACGCGCAAACCAGCAGCCCCGAGGCCGTGCGCCGCATGGTCGCGGCGATGATGGGCACCGTGGACGAGGTGATCCGCGTGGCCGAGCATGAGGGCATCGACGCCGACATCCGCCGCTGCGACGAGCTGATGGTCGCCACCAACCCCGCCCAACTGGAGCGCCTGCGCGCCGAGGCCGCGCACAGGACGCAGTGGGGCGAAGGCGAGCGGGTATTTGAACTGGACGCCGAGGCGACGCGCGCCCGCATCAATATCCCCGGCGCGCTGGGGGCCATGGGGATCAGCGGCGTCGCCCGCATCCAGCCCGCCAAACTGGTGCGCGGTCTGGCGCAGGCGGTCGAACGGCTGGGCGTGACGATCCATGAAGAAACCGAGGTGACGGGCATCGCCGCAGGCCATGTCACCACCAACCGTGGCACCGTCCGCGCGCCAATCATCCTGCGCTGTACCGAGGGTTTCACCGCCACCCTGCCCGGTCTGGACCGCGAATGGCTGCCGATGAACTCGGCGCAGATCGTCACCGAACCGCTTTCGCCCGAGATCTGGGCGCAGATCGGCTGGGACGGGCATGAGATCCTCGGCGATTTCGACCACACCTATTGCTACTGCCAGCGCACCCGCGAGGGGCGCATCACGGTGGGTGCGCGCGGTATCCCCTATCGTTTCGGCTCGGCCATCGACCGGGACGGCACGCCCGATGCGGAAACCGTGCGCCGCCTGACCGCGATCCTGCACCGCCATTTCCCCGCCGCGCGGCAGGCCAAAATCGACCACGCATGGTGCGGCGTACTGGGCGTGCCGCGTGACTGGTGCGCAACGGTGGGCCTGGGCGCGGATGGGATCGGCTGGGCGGGCGGTTACGTGGGCGTCGGGGTGTCCACCTCGAACCTTGCGGGGCGCACGCTGGCGGCGCTGGCGCTGGGAACGGGCGGGCCACTGACCACGCTGCCCTGGGTCAACCGCCGCCCGAAAGCCTGGGAGCCCGAGCCGCTGCGCTGGATGGGCGTGCGGGCGATGTACCGGCTCTACGCCATGGCCGACCGGGCCGAGGCGGCGGGCGGACCGCCGTCGCGCCTTGCCGCATGGGGCAACCGGCTGACCGGACGCGGGTAAGCGCACGGCGTCACAACCCTTGCCTGCACGCCTTGCGCCCCGCATTGTACCTTCGGCGCCGTTGCATCGAGTGTATCGCTGATGAATCTGTCAAAGTTTACGGACTATTCGCTGCGCGTTTGCCTGTATCTGGCGGCACATAATGAGCGGGTCGTCCCGATCTCGGAACTGGCCCGCTCGCACAGGATCCCGCAAAGCAGCGTGATGAAAGTCGTCAACCGGCTTGTCGACGGCGGCTTTCTCAGCAGCACGCGCGGACGGGCTGGCGGTGTGCGCCTGTCGCAACCCGCAACGGCAACCAGCGTCGGCGCGATCGTGCGGCACATGCAGGGACATGATCAGTTGGTGGATTGCTCAACCTGCATTCTCAAGGGCTCGTGCGGACTGGTCGGCGCGTTGCGGCATGCAAAAGAGACGTTTTATCAAATGCTGGACCAGACAACGCTGACGGATGTGCTGGCATCGCATTCCCGCACCCTGCCGATCCTGCTGGACGCAAGCGCCACCGCGCGCGGCGACGCCGCCGAGGCCTGATCGCCCCGCGATTCGCCGCTGGTGGGACGCGCGCTACAGACGCGCCTGTTTACAACGCGCCAAGGAACCGGGCAGCCAGTGCCACGCGGGCCGTGCGGTCGCTGAAAGCTTGGGCGCTATGCGTCGGGCTGCGTCCGTTTGCCCGCAAAACCCCCTGTCGTGCCGCGCCGGGACTTGCCTGAGAACGCGCGCCGCGACAGCATCACCACAGGCGCTTTTCACGCGTCGAGGGATCGCAAGGGCGCGGTCCGCGCTTATCGCCCCACCGGGGCACGCAGCAACGGCGCTGCATCTTTCCAATACGACGGCTCCACTCCGGGGCCTTGGCAAAGATGGATCGCCCGATGCCCCTGTTTTCCGACACATCCCGGCCAACCATCCAAAGCTGTTGCTCGCGGCAGCGGCCTGCGTGCGGTTCGGCTCGGTGATTTCCCCCCTTCAAACGTGGTTCTGACGGACCGCCGACATTCTCAACAAAGGGCCCCCTGCATGTCATATGTACAACCTGCTGAATTCGCGGCGAAGATGATCGACGCCGGTGAATCCAAGATCTTCATGTCGACCAAAGACACCCTGATCCGCTCGTATATGGCGGGCGCTATCCTTGCGCTGGCGGCGGCCTTTGCCGTCACCATCGCGGTGAACACCGGCAATTTCCTTGTGGCCTCGCTGCTGTTTCCGGTCGGGTTCTGCATGCTCTATCTGCTGGGCTTTGATCTGCTGACCGGCGTCTTCACGCTGGCCCCGCTGGCGGTGATCGCCAAGCGACCCGGCGCCACCTGGAGTGGCGTGCTGCGCAACTGGGGGCTGGTGTTTGTCGGCAACTTTGGCGGCGCGCTGACGGTGGCGCTGTTCATGGCGATCATCTTCACCATGGGTTTCACACAGGAGCCCAATGACGTCGGCGTGCGCATCGGCCATATCGGCGAAGGCCGCACGCTGGGCTACGCCGCTGCCGGGTTTGGCGGCATGCTGACGCTCTTTGTCCGCGCGGTGATGTGCAACTGGATGGTCTCGACCGGCGTTGTCGCGGCAATGATGTCGACCTCGGTCTCGGGCAAGATCATGGCGATGTGGATGCCGATCCTGGTGTTCTTCTACCTTGGGTTCGAGCATTCGATCGTCAACATGTTCCTGTTCCCCTCGGGCATCATGCTGGGCGGGCAGTTCACCTGGGCGGATTACTTCCTCTATAACGAGATCCCCACCGTGATCGGTAACCTTGTCGGCGGCCTGACCTTTGTCGGCGCGATGATCTATTCCACGCATTACAAAACCTCGCCCAAGCGCAACGCGGGCAGCAGCGTCGGCGTCCCGGCCGAATGAACGCGCCTGCCCCGGCCCTTCAGTGGGCCGGGGCTTTCACGACAGGGATCACCGGCATGCCCAAAGATACCACCAGCCCCGCGCTTGCGCTGTCGCTCGGACAGGCATCCTCGGCGGGGGTGAAGCCGGTTAACCAGGATTTCCACGGCGCGCTGATCCCCTCGGGGCCGGTTCTGGCCCTCAAAGGTGCGGTGATCGCGCTGGCGGACGGGATTTCGACCTCGACCCATAGCGCAGCAGCCGCGCAGACGGCCGTTACCGCGCTGCTGACCGACTATTACGCGACACCCGACAGTTGGACCGTGCGCACCGCTGCCAGCCGGGTGATCGACGCAACCAACGCCTGGCTGCATGCCCAAAGCGGCTATGCCGGGACCAGCGACGCGGATCACGGCTATGTCTGCACGCTGGCCTGCCTCATCCTGAAAGCCCGCAGCGCGCATCTGTTTCATGTCGGGGACAGCCGGATCTGGCGGCTGGCAGGCGGCTCGCTGGAGCCGCTGACGCAGGATCACCGGCTGGCGCTGGGTGGCGAGAGTGTCCTGTCGCGCGCCATGGGAGCGCAGGACCGGGTCGAGATCGACCATCGGGTCGAGGCCCTGCGTGTGGGCGACGTCTATCTGCTGACCACCGACGGGGTGCACGACCATTGGGACGCGCGTCAGGTTGCCAAGCTGCTGGCCGTGTCGGACGATCTTGCGGCCACCGCCCGCCACATCGTCGATGCCGCACTGGCCGCAGGCAGCACGGACAATCTGACGGTCCAGATCCTGCGCATCGACGCGCTGCCGCCCGGTGATGCCACCGGGCTGGAACCCAGCCCGCTCCCGATCCCCGCGCTGCCGGCCAACGGCGGAAGGATGGACGGCTACACCATCCTGCGCAGCCTGCACGGCAACCACCGCTCGCATCTGTTCCTCGCCCTCGCCCCGGATGGCCGCAAGGTGGCGCTGAAAATCCCGGCCAGCGAGATGCGCGACGACCCGGACGCCCTGCGCCGCTTTGCAATGGAGGAATGGATCGCGCGCCGGCTGTCCTCGCCCCATCTGATGAGCGCGCCCGAGGATCTGACCCCGCGCAACGCGTTCTACGCGGTGACCGATTACATCGACGGCCAGACCCTGAGGCAATGGATGACCGATCATCCAAAACCGCAGATCGAACAGGTCCGCGACATCGTCGAGCAGGTGATCAAGGGCCTGCGCGCCCTGCACCGGCGCGAGATGCTGCATCAGGATCTGCGCCCCGAGAACATCATGATCGACACCAACGGCACGGTGAAACTGATCGACTTTGGCGCGGCGTATGTGGCGGGCGTGCAGGAAGCCGCCCCGTCGCGCGAGGAGGACGGCATTCTGGGCACCTACCAATACACCGCACCCGAGTATTTCGCCAACGAGCCGGTCAGCTGGCGCGCCGATCTCTATGCGTTGGGGGTGATCACCTACGAGATGCTCACCGGCACCCTGCCCTATGGCACGCAGGTCGCCAAGGTGCGCAGCCCGCGCGACCGAATGCGGCTGCGGTATCGCTCGGCCAGAACGGAAAAGAACCCGCTGCCTGACTGGCTGGATGCCGCGCTGGCCCGCGCCGTGCACCCCGACCCGGCGCGCCGGCCCGAGGCGCTGTCCGCCTTCGCCGCCGAGTTGCGCGCGCCCTCGCTGACCTACCGCGCCCGCACCAAACCGCCGCTGATCGAGCGCAACCCCGAGCGGTTCTGGAAAACCACCTCGGCCCTGCTGGCGCTGGCCTGCGCGTCCCTGCTGATAACCCTGCTCAACACCCCCTGAAGGAGCCTTGCGATGATGACCAAAGACGATGTTGCCCTGCTGATCCTGACCGCCAAGAAAGCCGCCGGCCTGACCTGGACCGGCATCGCCGACAGCCTCAGCCTGTCGCCGGTGTTCACCCATTCCGCCTGCGTCGGCATGAACGCCTTTCCGCAAGCGAAGGCCGAGGCTTTGGTTGCCCTGCTGGGCCTGCCGGACGAGGCCGTGGGCGTGCTGGCGGAAAGTCCCAGCAAGGTCTTCGCCCAGACGGTGCCGACCGATCCCTGCATCTATCGGTTTTACGAGATTGTCGGCGTCTATGGCCCGACACTGAAGGCGCTGATCCATGAGGAATTCGGCGACGGAATCATGTCGGCGATTGATTTCGAGATGTCGGTGACACGGCAGGCCAATCCCAAGGGCGACCGCGTGAAGGTCGAGATGTCGGGCAAGTATCTGCAGTACAACGTCTGGTAAGACTGGCGGCGGCGCGCCGGTGCCCGAGACCCGGGGGGTTTTCCACCCCCCGGACCCCCCGGAGGATATTTTCAGACAGAAAATGAGGGTTAAGGGGGTGTTAAGGTTAATCGGATGGTCAGTCGGGCGCGAAAGCGTTGTCGGGGAGGTTTGGCAGCGCGGCGATGAGGGCGCGGATATGGCTGCGGGCGGCGTCTTCGGCGGCATCGGGTCGGCCTGCGGCGACGGCGGCCACAAGCGCAGTGCGCGCCGGGCGGCCGGGTGGGCGGTTCAGGCGCAGCTGTGCGCGGATCAGGTGGACCTGTAGCAGGGGCAACAGCCGGTCGAGCTCGGCATTGCCCGCCAACGTGGTTAACGCCCGGTAGTAGCGCGCGCGGATGCGCGCCCGTTCGCCCGGAACCGCGGCGTCATAGTCTCGCGCTGCCGCGATCAGCGGCGCGGGATCGGCCCCCGCCGCCACCGCCTCGGCGGCCTGCCGCGCCGCGAGGCCCAGCAACAGATCCGTCACCCGCAGCACATCTTGCGCCGCCCGGCGGCCGAGCAGGCGGATCTGCGCGCCGCGATGGGGCGCCTGCACCACGATCCCGCTTGCCGCCAACCGCCCCAGCCCTTCGCGCACGGTCGAGCGCCCCAGCCCGTAGCGCGCCATCAGATCCGGTTCAGCCAGCCGCTGACCGGGGACAAAGCGCCCCTCGGCCAGTCCTTGCAGCACATCGCGCACCAGCGCCTCGGGACCGGACGGCGCGTCGGCGTTCACCGTTTCACCATGCCCCAGGCGATGTCGGCCAGCGGTCCGGCGACCTTGCCCATTTCGGCCGCCTTGGGGTCATTCGCCGTGCCATCCTGCGCGCGCTTGGCGATGCCCTGCACGATGGCGGCAATACGGAAAAGGCTGAGAATGATGTAAAAGTCGAAGTTTTCGGGCCGTTCGCGCCCGGTCTTGGCGCACCACAGGTCGATATAGTCACTTTCCGTGGGGATGCCCAACGCCGCGAGATCGACGCCCCCCAGCCCGCGGAAGATCCCCGGCACGATGCGCCAGACCATCACGTTATAGGCGAAATCGGCATAGGGATCGCCCAGCGTCGACAACTCCCAGTCCAGCACCCCCAGCACGCGCGGTTCGGTCGGGTGGAACAGCAGGTTGTCCAGCCGGAAGTCGCCATGCGCGATGCGCACCTCTTCGGGCGTGGTCGGCATCGCCTGTGGCAGCCAGTCGATGAGCGCATCCATCGAGGGGATCGAAACCGTCTCGCTGGCGCGGTACTGTTTGGACCAGCGCGAGATCTGCCGCTCGACATAGCCGCCCTGCCGCCCGTAATCGCCCAGACCCACGGCGACGGGATCGACCAGTGAAATCTTTGCGATGGCGTCATTCATCGCCTCGAATACCGCCCCGCGCTCTGCCGGGGTCATGGCGGGCAGGCGCGGATCCCACAGCGTGCGGCCCTCCAGATACTCCATGACGAAGAACATCGAGCCCATGACGCTCTCGTCCTCGCACAGCGCCAGCATGCGCGGGACCGGCACATCGGTGGCCCCCAGCGCCTTCATCACGCGGTATTCACGGTCCACCTGATGCGCCGAAGGCAGCACCTTGCCCACCGGCTTTTGCCGCAACACATAGCGGCCCGACGCCGCCTCGACCCGCCAGGTCGGGTTGGATTGCCCGCCCGCCAGCCGCGTCATGGTCAGCGGCCCCTGAAACCCCGCGACATGCGCCTGCATCCACGCGCTCAGTTCTGCTTCGGCCATGTGGCACCCTCCCCGTTTGGCGTAAGGATGGCGGGCGGTCGCCGGGCCGTCAAGGTAGATCGTCAGACGATCTTGTCAGATGCCAATGTGCCCGCTAGGCTCACCCGAACTCAGGAGGAGGATAGCATGGTTCCCGACAAATCCGCCCGTGTGCTTGACTACGAAGCCCGCCTCACGGCGTTCATGGACGAGCACATCTACCCCAACGAGGCGCGGTTTTTCCGCGACGCCGAGGAACTCGGCCCCTTCGCCGTCTATCCGCTGTTCGACGAACTCAAACCGCTGGCGCGCGCGGCGGGCCTGTGGAACCTCTTCCTGCCCGACAGCGACCGGGGCGCGGGTCTGTCGAATGTCGAATACGGCTATCTGTGCGAGATCATGGGGCGCAGCTTCCTTGCGCCCGAGGTGTTCAACTGCAACGCCCCCGACACCGGCAATATGGAGGTCATCGAGCGCTACGGCTCCGAGGCCGACAAGGAACGCTGGCTGAAGCCTCTGCTCAACGGCGAGATCCGCTCGTGCTTTGCGATGACCGAACCCGCCGTGGCGTCGTCGGATGCGACGAATATTCAGGCCGAGATCAGGCGCGACGGCGATGACTACGTCATCAACGCGCATAAATGGTACACCACCGGCGCGTCGAACCCCAAGACCAAGATCTGCATCTTCATGGGCAAGACGGATGCGTCGAACCCCGACCGCCATAAGCAACAGTCGATGATTCTGGTGCCGATGGACACGCCCGGTATCACCGTGACCCGCTCGCTGCCGGTGTTCGGCTATTACGGCGTGCCCGACCGAGCGTCGGAAGTGCTGTTCGAGAATGTCCGCGTCCCCGCCGCCAACCTGCTGCTGGGCGAAGGCCGAGGGTTCGAGATCGCGCAAGGCCGCCTCGGGCCGGGGCGTATCCACCATTGCATGCGCACCATCGGCATGGCCGAGCGCCTGCTGGAAATCATGATCGACCGTACACTCCAGCGCGTCGCCTTCGGCAAACCGGTGTCCGAACAGGGCGTCACCCGCGAACGCATCGCCGAGGCGCGGATCATGATCGACCAGTGCCGCCTGCTGACGCTGCACGCCGCGCACAAGATGGACACCGTCGGCAACAAGGAAGCCCGCGCCGAGATCGCCATGATCAAAATCGCCGCCCCCACCATGGCCTGCCAGATTGCCGACTGGGCCATTCAGGCCTGCGGCGGCGGCGGCACTGGCAATGATTTCGGCACCGCGCTGGCTTATGCCGGGCTGCGTACGCTGCGGCTGGCCGATGGGCCCGACGAGGTCCACCGCGACCAGCTGGCGCGGATGGAGATCAAGAAGCGCAAGGGCCTGAACCACCCGGGCTGGGAGCCGATGGTCACCAGCCGCGGCCGCAACCCCGCGCTGTCCTGATTCCATCATCTTGTCGCAAATACTCTGGGGGTGAAGGCGCGGCACACGCCGAGGGGGCAAGGCCCCCTCCCCCGCCCCAACCACAGGAGCCCCGCCATGGATCTCACCGGTAAAACCGCCCTCATCACCGGCGCCGCAGGCGGTATCGGGCGCGCCACGGCGCGGCTGATGGCGCAGCAGGGGGCAGCGGTCGTTGTCGCCGACCTAAATGAAGCGGTGCTCGAAACCGCTGCGATGATCAAGGCAGCGGGTGGTCAGGCCGAGGCCCTCGTTACCGATTGCGCGACGGATGAGGGCGTCGAGGCGATCGTCGCGCGGGCGATGGAGCGTTTCGGCAGCCTGGACATCCTGCACGCCAATGCAGGGATTACCGGCGGGCTGCTGCCGCGCCTCGACACCTCCAGCGCGGATTTCATGGAGGTGCTGCGCATCAACCTGCTGGGGCCCTGGATCGCGATCCGCACCGCCCTGCCGCAGATGCAGGCGGGCGGGGCGATCATCTGCACCGCCTCGGTCGCGGGGTTGCGCGCCGGGGCGGGGCCGATCCCCTACTCGGCGTCCAAGGCCGGGGTGGTCAATCTAGTACAGAGCACGGCGATGGCGCTGACCGGGCGCGGCATCCGGGTGAACGGTGTCGCCCCCGGGCTGATCGACACGCCGATGACCGCGCCCTTGTTCGACGACGCCCGTGCGCGGGGACGCGAGGACCGGATCGGCCAGCTTAACCCGCTGCGGCGCGGCGGAGAGGCGCAGGAGATCGCCGAGGCGGTCGTCTGGCTCGCCTCGGACGCGGCGCGCTATGTGAACGGGCAGGTGCTGGCGGTGGACGGCGGGCTGTCGTCGCAGTTGCCGTTCACGCCGAAATGGTCGATCTGAGCGGGAAACAGAAAGGGGGGCCTTCTGCCCCCCTCTTCGCTTTCAGCGAATTCACCCCCCGAGGATATTTGAAGAGCAAAGAGGGGCGCGGTTAACGGGCTGTTAACCTTGCGCTTCATCTTGCTCTAAATACGCCTATCCGCCCGGTCAGCCATCCAGCCGCGTGAGGTCTGCGACACCCGCGCAGATGGCGCGGATGCGGTGGAGCAGGTTCAGCCGGTTGCGGCGGACGATGGCGTTGTCGGTGTTAATCTGCGTCGCGGTGAAGAACGCATCAATCGGGGCGCGCAGGGTGGCCATGGCGGCCATGGCGGTCGCGAAGTCTTCTTTGGCCATGGCGGGCGCGATGGCGGCTTCGGCCTCATCAAGGGCGGTGAAGAGCGCACGCTCCTCATCGGTCTCGGCGAATTTGGGATCGGCACCGAAGGAGTATTCGACACCGTCCTTGGCCTCGGCCTGGGACAGGATGTTGTTGGCGCGCTTGTAGCCCTGGATCAGGTTCTCGCCGTCGTCGGTTTTCAGCACATCGCTGAGCGCCGTCGCCCGGTTGACCAGCAACGTGAGGTCATCGTTGCCGGGCATGGCGAGGCAGGCGTCGATGACGTCATGGCGGATGCCTTGGTCGCGTAGGTAGACTTTGAGGCGGTCGTGGAAGAAGGCGAGGAGGTCGGCGCTAACGATTGCTGGTTTTTCGTAGGAGCAAAGCCAAGCGGCCTCGTCAGTCGAAGCTAGCACTTCCTCTTCACGATATGGGACGCGAAGGACATGCAACTGAAAGGTGCTATCTTCCAGATATTTGTGATCGAAATTGAAACCGCCAGCGGCTCCATCGCCAGCGCCCTCCCCCCGAAATTCGGCGTATAGACGTTTCTGGTATGCGAGCTGCTTCAAAGCAATGACGGAAGCTACCTCAGCCAATGAATTGAGCGAGCCGCGCACCCCATTCCCCACCACCAACCGAATAACCCCCAGTGCCGCCCGACGCAGCGCAAACGGGTCTTTCGAGCCGGTGGGTTTCTCGTCAATCGCCCAGAATCCGGTCAGCGTGTCGATCTTGTCGGCCAGCGCGACGGCGACGGAAATTGGCTCGGAGGGCACGTCATCGGACGGACCCAGCGGCTGGTAATGCGCCTTGCAGGCGTTGGCCACGGCGTCGGGCTGGCCGTCGGCCTTGGCGTAATAGACGCCCATCGTGCCCTGCAGCTCGGGGAACTCGCCGACCATGGCGGATTGCAGATCGGCTTTGGCGATGCGGGCGGCTGTTTCGGCGGGGTCGGGATCGGCGCCGACCAGCGGGGCGATTTCGCGTGCGAGGGCACAAATGCGATCTATCCGCGCTTTCTGGCTGCCGAGTTTGTTGTGGAAGGTGACATTGGCCAGACCTTCGGCCATGCCCGAAAGCCCGACATTCGCCACCTCGCGCAAGTCGTTCTCCCAGAAGAATTTCGCATCCGACAACCGGGCGGCGAGCACCTTCTGATTGCCCTGCAGGATGGTCGCGCCGTTATCGGCGGTCTCGCGGTTTGCCACCGTCACAAAACGGACAATCTGCCCGTTGCCGGGTTTGCGCAGCGAGAAGAATTTCTGGTGCTCGCGCATCGAGGTTTGCAGCACCTCGGGCGGCAGGGACAGAAAGTCGGCCCCGATCTCGCCAACCAGCACCACGGGCCATTCGACCAGACCGGCGACCTCGGCCAGCAAGCCCTTGTCCTCGACCAGTTCCAGCCCCAGCGCGAAGGCCTGATTGCGGATCTCGTGCTCGATGATGTCGGCGCGCTCAGTCGCGTCCAGCACCACGAAGGCGCGTTTCAGCTTGGCGGCGTAATCGTCGAAATTGCTGACCTCGAACGCCCCCGGCGCCATGAAACGGTGCCCGCGCGTGGTGTTGCCGGCGACGATGCCGTCGATGTCGAGCGGCACCACCTCGGCCCCCGCTTCGGTAACCATCAGGGCGATGATCGAATGCAGCGGACGGACCCAGCGCAGGCTGCCCGAGCCCCAGCGCATCGCCTTGGGCCAGGGGAAATTGCGGATGGTTTTGTCCAGAACCTCGGACAGGATCTGAGGCGCGGGGCGGCCCGGTTTGGTCAGATGGGCGACGTAGAACGCGCCCTTCTTGTCCTCATGCGTGTGCAGCTGATCCATGCTCAGCCCGGTCGAGCGCAGGAAGCCTTCCAGCGCCTTTTCCGGTGCGCCGACCTTCGGCCCCTTGCGCTCTTCACGCTGGGTGGGGCTCTCAAGGCTCAGCCCTTCGATGGCCAGCACCAGCCGGCGCGGGGTCGAGAAGGCGCGGGCGTGGGCGTAGTGCAGCCCGCCTTCAACCAGACCATCGGTCACCAGCTTGCGCAGATCCTCGGCGGCGCGGGTCTGCATGCGGGCGGGGATTTCCTCGGAGAAGAGTTCGATCAGGACATCGGGCATGGCTTATCTCTCGGACGGGGGCGGACAGCCCTGCGGCAGGGGGCGTCCGTCGAAATGGGCTTCGCCGCAGGTGTTGACCTGCGGCCAGACATAGGCGCGACCATCGGGGTAGAGAGCCATCACATGGTCGAAACCATAGCGGAAATCGCCGTCGACCAGCACGGCGCGGGCCTGTCCGGCCTCAAGGTCACTGCCGATGGTTTCAGAGTCAAAGCAGCTGAACCAGCTGGGGCCGGTGAGAGGCGTCGGCTCGGCATAATCGACCATGTCAGGCAGGGTGCCGATCACGTCAAAACAGGCGCGGTAACGCAGCGGGGACGAGTCGCTGTCGATGCCCTCGAAATCCGCGATATCCAGACGGGCCGTGCCGCCACCGGGCGCGGCGACCTGATAGCCGATCTGCGGTTCCAGCGTGGTGTAATAGCCGTAGACCTGCAGGTAATACATCGCGATGCCTGCAACGGCGGCGCAGACGACGATGGCGATGGCCGCGATCCGGCCGGTCACGCGGTGACCTCGGCGCGCCAACCGCCGGCCTCGGTTTGCACGAAGGCGTCGGCGCAGGCTTTGGCCAAGGCGCGGACACGGCCGATATAGGCCTGCCGCTCGGTGACCGAGATCACGCCGCGCGCGTCAAGCAGGTTGAACAGGTGGCTGGCCTTGATGCACTGGTCATAGGCCGGGTGGACCATGATGATGCGCTTGCCGCTGTTGGGGTCGGCAGGCTCGAACGCCAGCAGGCGGCTGCATTCGGCCTCGGCATCCTCGAAATGACGCAGCAGCATCTCGGTGGTGGCAGCGTCGAAGTTGTGGCGCGAGTATTCCTGCTCGGTCTGGCGGAAGATATCGCCATAGGTCAGCGGGATCGGCGCTTGCGGGTCGTTGAACGGCATGTCCATGACGTGATCGATGCCCAGCACATACATCGCCAGCCGTTCCAGCCCATAGGTCAGCTCGCCCGAGACGGGGCGGCAGTCATGCCCGCCGACCTGCTGGAAATAGGTGAACTGGCTGACTTCCATGCCGTCGCACCAGACCTCCCAGCCCAGCCCCCAGGCGCCAAGGGTGGGGGATTCCCAGTCATCCTCGACAAAGCGGACATCATGTAGCGCGGTGTCGATGCCGATGGCGTCGAGCGATCCGAGATACAGATCCTGCATCGCGGGGGGGCTTGGTTTGATCAGCACCTGATATTGGTAGTAGTGCTGCATGCGGTTGGGGTTCTCGCCGTAGCGCCCGTCGGTGGGGCGGCGCGAGGGCTGCACATAGGCGGCAGCCCAGGGCTGACTGCCGAGGCTGCGCAACGTGGTGGCCGGGTGGAACGTGCCTGCACCGACCTCCATGTCATAGGGTTGCAGGATCGCGCAGCCTTGGGCGGCCCAATAGGCCTGAAGACGCAAGATGATCTCTTGAAAGCTGCGTGGCTTGTCGGTGCTGACGGACATCGGGGGCCTCGGCCTGTGCGGTTTAGCGCCTCAATAGGCGTGCCGCCGCGCGGGGTCAACGTCAGCGCCGGGGGCAGGAATCACTTGGCCGCCCCCGGCCGGGGAAAAAATGACACGCCTTGTGGACAGTCCACCGACTTGACTTACTTTTTATCGGTATCTCCTTGACGACCCTGATAGGGTCGCCAGGAATCAAGCCGTTCAATAATTCGTGGAACCGCCGTGACAGACCGTATCGTCAAAGTTATTTTCGCCGCTCTCTTTGCCCTTATCCTTGTGCCCGTTGCGGCACTGGCTCAGGCGACCCATTGGGTCCAAATCGAAGCCCATGCCACCCTGCGCACCGCCGAGGATTTCGCCACGCGGTATCAGACGCGCATCGGCGGCATCGCCGGGTTCCGCATCGCGGGGGGCTGGTACGCGCTGGCTGTCGGCCCTTTCGCCACCGCCGCCGAGGCTGAGGCCCGCCGCGCCGAGCTGATCGCCACGCGAGAGATCCGCGAAGACAGCTATGTCACCGACAACGCCATCTACGGCCAGCAGTTCTGGCCGGTTGGCGGCCAGCCGCCCGTGGTGGCACCGTCGCGTGACGTGACGCAGCCGACGGCACCCGCAGCGCAAGAGCCGGTCGCCGAGGCACCGCAAGAGCCCGTCGTTGCGCAAGCCGAGACGCCCGTCACGCCGGAGCCGGTCGTCCAAGCCCCGGTCACGCCCCGTGAGCCGACGATTGACGAATTGCCAAACGAACCGCTGGCTCAGGCGCGCCAGCTGGAACGCGACTGGTCGCGCGAAGACCGGATGGAGATCCAGACCGCCCTGCAATGGTTCGGTTTCTACCGCAGCCTCATCGACGCCGATTTCGGCCCCGGCACCCGCAACGCGATCGGCAACTGGCAGAGCGCGCGCGACTTCGAGCCGACGGGCTACCTGACCACCCGCCAGCGCGCCGTGCTGCTGACCGGCTATGAAAGCGCCGTTGCCCGCTATTCCTTCGGTCCTTTCCGCGATGAAGCCGCCGGGATCGAACTGACCCTGCCGCTGGGCATGGTCGCCTTTGACCGCCATGAAGCGCCCTTCTCGCATTTCAACGCGATCAACGGGTCGGGCATGCGCGTGTTGCTGATCAGCCAGGAAGGCTCGCAAAGCACGTTCTATGGTCTGTATGAAATCCTGCAAACGCTGGAAATCATCCCGCTGGACGGCGAACGTGACCGCTCGCGCGATCGCTTCACCATCACCGGCCGAAGCGCCACGGCGCGCGCGCAGGTTGAGGCCCGGCTGCAGAACGGCCAGATCAAGGGCTGGATCCTGCTTTGGGGCCCCGAGACGGACGACGACGCCGAAGTGATCATGTCGACCATGCGCGACAGCTTCCGCCCGATCGACGGCGTGCTGCCCTCGACGCTGGGCGCGACGGCTTCGACCGTGTCGCGCCGCGACCTGATCGCCGGGCTTGAGGTCCGCCGCCCGGATCGCTCGCGCTCGGGCTTCTTCGTGGACAGCGTCGGCACCGTGGTGACCACCGCCGAAGCCGTTGCGATGTGCGACCGGGTGACGATTGACGAGGCGTACCGCGCCACCGTCCGCTCGGTCGACCCGGCCACCGGCATCACCGTGCTGACGCCGCAAGACCCGCTGGTCCCGCTGGCCTTTGCCCAGTTCGCACCGAACCCGGCGTCGCTGGGCAGCGAGATCCGCGTGTCGGGCTTCAGCTATCAGGACACGCTGACCCGGCCCATCGTCACCTTCGGCCAGCTCAGCGAGATGACCGGCCTCGACGGCGAAGCCAACCTGCGCCGCCTGACGCTCAGCGCCCAACCCGGCGACTCGGGCGGCCCGGTGTTCGACAGCAACGGCGCGGTGATCGGCATGCTGCTGCCGCGCACCGAAACCCCGGGGCGCATGCTGCCCGACGACGTCAACTTCGCCGTCGACGGCGCTGCCATCCAGTCCGCGCTGACCGCCGGCGGGGCCACCCCCAGCGTGAGCCGCACGACCTCGCCGATGTCAGCCGAAATGCTGACGCGCATGTCGGCGGACCTGACGGTGCTGGTGTCCTGCTGGAACTGACCGGGCAACGGGAGCAGCGCGCGCGCGTCGCTCCCACCCACCCCCCGCTCGCGCGCCCTCGCTTTCTTGGTCAGGGCATCGCGGAGCGAGAGGCCGGGGTGAGTATTTGAGACAAGATGAAAAGGCGCGGTCCGCAAGGGCCGCGCCTCTTTCATGAACCTGACAACTTTATGCTTCAAATATCCTGGGGGGTGAATTTGGCGAAGCCAAAGAGGGGGGCAACGCCCCCCTGCCCGGTCGCCCGAGGGCGCGGCGGCGACAGCCGTCTCGGCCAAGGGCGAAACCCCTCACCCGTCGCCGCGCTCGACGCGCACGTGGTAACAGTTGTTGCTGGCCGAGCGGACATGCACAAACGCAATATCGTCACGCGCAAGCAAGTCGGCGCAACGCTCGATGATCCGGTCGGTCGGGGTTACGGCCCCCGTGCCATAAACGATCCGCTCATCGGCTGAGTAGCCGCGCACGATATACGCGGGCGCTGTCAGGAACGGCGGCAGGCTGCGCGACGGTGCAGCGCCGGGCACCTCATCCGCGGCCAGAAAAAGCGGGCCGGTTTCGGTATAGGGGTTCAGCCCCTCGAACGGGCGGTGGCCAACGACCAGATAGGCGCTGCCCTCGGGCAGGCGCTCAAGCGTATGGCGGCACGGAACGCCATCGCCGGGTTGGACGACACGGCGTTCGGGCGGCTGCCCGTTGGAATCGAGCCCACCCCGGCGGTAATGCGCGACGATGGCATCGGAGAGCGGAAGGAAGATCGGGTGCATGAGAGCCTCAAGGTTGCGACGCCCTTCTTGTGCCGCTCACCTCCCTCTCCAGCGACCCGGAAGTTGCGCATTCAGCCGCGCCAGAAGCGCGGCAGCACCAGCACCAGCACCGCGACCATCTCAAGCCGCCCCATCATCATCGCCCCGATCATCAGCCATTTGGCGAAGACGGGAAACTCGTTCATCGCGCCCGTCGGACCCACTTCACTGCCCCAGGCCGGGCCGACGTTGCAGATCGAGGTCCAGGCAGCCGTAAACGCCGTGCGCATGTCCAGCCCGGCAAGCGACAGAAGAACCGTCAGCACACCGAATCCGACGACAAAGGCAGTGAACATGACCACCACCGACACAACGACTTCTTCATCCAGCCGGCGCCCGTCCAGATGCAGCGGGATCACCCGGTTGGGATAGACCAGCTGTTTGAGCTGCGCCTTGATCGCCTCGAACAGCACCAGATAGCGGAAGACCTTGATCGAGCATCCGGTCGAGGCCGTGCAGGCGCCGATAAACCCGGCCACCACCAGCACAAGGATCGGAAAATCGCCCCAGGCGGACACATCGGCGCTGCCAAATCCAGTCCCCGAGAACATCGACACCACGTTGAACGCAGACTCGCGGAACATGCCCTCGACAGCCGTATCCTCGCGCAGCAGCCGGAAGGCGAAAACCGCGCCGATCGCATAGAGCGTCCAGCGGAAATAGGCGCGGATCTGGATGTCGTTGAACAGGGGCCGGTACGAGCCATTGATGAATTGCAGGTAGCGGATAAAGGGCAACCCGGCCAGCCACATGAAGATCACGCAGACCCAGTGCGCGGCACTGTCATAAAGCGCAAACGAGGTATCACGGGTGGAAAAGCCGCCGGTCGACAGCGTGGTGAGCGCGTGGTTGACCGCGTCAAAGACGCTCATCCCGGTGAGCACATAAGCCGCCGCGCACAGGATGGTCAGACCCGCGTAGATCTGGAGCAGCATCCAGCTGATATCGGCAGCGCGCGGCAGCACCTTGCCCATGGTGTCAAAGCCCTCGGACCGGAAGTGCTGCATCCCGCCGACCTTCATCACCGGCAGAAAGATCAGCGCGACCAGCACGATGCCCAACCCGCCCAGCCATTGCAGGGTCGAGCGCCAGAGCAAAATCCCCGGCGGCATCGCGTCCAGCCCCGTAAACACCGTTGAGCCAGTCGTGGTGATGCCCGACATCGCCTCGAAAATCGCATCGGTCCAGTGGATGTGGTCGAGCGCCATCTCGAAAGGGATGGCACCAAAAACGGGCAGCACCGTCCAGCTGAGCGTGGTGACCAGAAACGACTGGCGCAGCGTGAGCCCCGAGCCCTGGGCATTGGAGGTCGCCAGAATAAGCAACCCGCCCGCGACCACGGTAATAAAGGCGGAAATCATGAACACCCGCCAATCCGGGTTGCCCGCCCAGAAATCGACGATGGCGGGGACGATCATGATCATTCCCAGTGCCGCGAGCAGCCAGCCAATGATGTTCGCAACGGGGCGGATATCGATCATGAGAAACCCTTGGCCGGGAGCCCGGAAACTGTCAAGCGCGCCGCAGGGTACAGCGGGGTGTCAGGGTGGCTGCGTCTTCGGCGCGACACAGTTCGGTGCCCGGCGTCATCACCGCTGCAGCCGCCGCGGCGGTGCCTGCTCGCAGGGCCGTGGCCCAGTCTTCACCCCGCGCCAGCGACAGGCCGAAACCGGCGGTGAAACTGTCGCCTGCGCCGATCCTGGAGACCACAGCAACGTCGGGCGGCTGGCAGTGCAGGCGGGTGTCGGCAGCAGCAAGAACCGAGCCTTCGGCCCCACGTGCGACAACGACGCAGCCCGCAACACCCGCCGCGACCAGTGAGGCGGCGAAGTCGAGGCTGGCCGAGACATCGGGCAGCGGATGCCCGGTGAGGGCCTCGGATTCCGCCTGATCCATGCGCAGGACGGCGGGCATCGCGTCGCTCTCGGGCGCAGCGACGAGGCGCTGCAGGGCGGGGCCGGACGTGTCGATGATAAGCCGCGCCCCTGCGCCCATCTGCCGCGCCAGCGCCTGCGGGAAGCTGTCGCGCATGCCGGGCGGCTGGCTGCCGCTGAGCACGACCACCGCGCCAGGGCCAATCAGCGCCGCCTCTTGCACGATCGCCGCCAGCATCGCGGCTTCCATTGCGGCGTTCCAGTCAGGGCCGGGCATCTGAAAGCGGTATTGTTCGCCGGTTTGCAGATCATTCACCGCAAGGCTCTGCCGTGTTTCGCCGTCCACAGCGACAGTGCGCAGTGACACACCGCTGCCCGTCAGTAGCGCCGCGATCTGCGCCCCCGCCCTACCGCCCAGCGCCGCCAGCGCGCGCGGCTCGCCGCCCAGCTTGGCCGCCGCGCGGGCGACGTTCAGCCCACCGCCGCCGGGCTCGTAGCGCGGCGCGCCCATGCGCAGCTTGGGGCCGGGCAGGACATGATCAACCGCGCCGCTGACATCCAGCGCCGGGTTCAGGGTCACGGTGAGAAGATGGGTCATCGCGGGCAGCGCCAGTCAGGAGACGTTGCCGCCATCCTACCCTTCTGCGCGCCCGCCCGAAAGCCCGGGCGGGCAGTCATGCGATTAACCGACGTGGATCAGCGTCGAAAACAGACGCGGGTCCAGACTTTCGCTGTCAAACGTCGGGCCACGGGTCAGCACGCTGACCGCGTCATGGCTGTGCAGGCTTTCCTGATGGCTGGCAACCACGCGGAAATCCCCAATGCGCGCATCGCCGTCCATCGCCTCGCAGAACAAACGCGCCGCGTCTTCAACGAAGATCGGGTTGGCAGCGTTGAGTTCGGCAAAGGCCTGCTCGTCCTCGCGCTTGACCATGACCTGCGTTTCTGTCGGCACGGCCTTGCGACACAGGTCGATCAGATCCTCGAACCACAGCACGTCGCCCGGCAGCACCTCGACCGAGACGCGCGCGACCGAGCGTTGCGAATGCGGCGTGGCCAGTTGCCCGCGCCCGTAGCGGGCGTGCTCGCTCAGTTCCAGCGAGCAGGGGCAGGTCGAGGAGTAGACGTAGTCCAGATGCAGGAACTGCCGACGGACGCCCGCTTGATCGACCAGCTCCAGCGCAATGTCGTAATACTGCCAGCCCGAAAGACCCGAGCGCAGGCTGTTCATCTTCATCGGGAAGGAAAAGCGCATCTGGATACGGGCATCGACCGTCTCCAGATCGTTGCGATAGTCGTCCAGCGCGGCGGCAATCACCTCGGCGCTGAACAGCTTTTCCGCGTGGCGGTAAAAGCTGCGCATGATGCGCGACATGTTGATGCCCTTCTTGTCCGCCTCAAGGCTGACCGTCCCGGTGACCGAAGCTTGCAGGGTCACAGGCCCGGTCTTGTCACGGGTGCGGAACTGCACGGGCAGACGGAAGTTCGAGATCCCGACATGCTGGATCTGCGTTTTCGCGCCCTTGATCAGGCTGGACGGCCCGTTCTGCAAATCGGGCATCGTGTCTTTATAGGCCGCATCGGGGCGGAAGCTGGCCGGATAAACCCTGTTGAAGTCAGGATAGATCGACTCGTTCGAACCCGTCAGCATGGCGCGCAGACGCGGGTCCAGACCGGCCATATCGCTGTCCGACGCATGTTGAGCATAGGCGCGCAACACGTCGAGCGCGGCCTCAACCTCGATCCGGCCCGGCTCACGGTCCTCGACTGGCGTTTGAATATTCATCCTAGCCCCCCACGACTGGCGCCCGCGTAACCTAAGAGCAAAACGCGGAATTTCAACGTGTATACGCCGCGAGCGCCGCCATGGATCATCCAGACCGACGATTACCCCTGCGACAGCGTCGCATTCAACGATGCGATCAGATCGTTCAGCAGGTCGTCGGCGTCTTCCAGCCCCACGGAAAGGCGAATCAGGCCCGGCGTGATGCCCAGAAGCACCTTTTGATCGGCGGGCAGACGCTGGTGGGTGGTGGTGGCCGGGTGCGTGGCGATCGAACGCGCATCGCCAAGGTTGTTCGAGATCAGGACAACCTGCAGGGCGTTCATGAATACAAAGGCCGCGTCCTTGCCACCTTTGAGGTCAAAGGCAAGCACCGTGCCCGGCCCCGACATGGTCGCCACCGCGGTCGCGTGCTGCGGATGGCTGGGCAGGCCGGGGAACAGGACCGAGGCAATCGCGGGATGGCCTTCGAGCTTTTCGGCCAGCGTCTGCGCCGTGGCGGCCTGCGCCTTGACCCGCAGGTCCAGCGTGGTCAGGCCGTTGAGCAAGACCCAGGCGTTGAACGGGCTCATCGCGCCGCCGGTGTGCTTCATGTAGGGCTCGATCCGGCCGCGGATCACCTCACGCGTGCCGCAGATCACCCCGCCCAGACAGCGGCCCTGCCCGTCGATATGCTTGGTCGCCGAATAGACCACGATGTCGGCGCCGTGCTGAACCGCTTGGCTGAAGGTCGGCGTGGCGAAAGCGTTATCGACCACCACCAGCGCCCCGGCTTTGTGGGCCAGTGCGCAGACTTTCGGCAGGTCGATGACCTCAAGCGTCGGATTTGACACGCTTTCCAGAAAGACCACCTGCGCGGGCGTGGCCAACGCGGCCTGCCATTGCGCCAGATCGCGCCCATCGACGAACTCGACCTTGACGCCGTAGCGGCCCAGCACTTCCTCCAGAACATAAAGGCACGAGCCAAACAGCGCCCGGCTCGCCACGACCCGGTCCCCGGATTTCAGCAAGGCGGTCAGCGCGCCCGACACCGCCGCCATGCCGCTGGCGGTGGCAAAGGCGTCTTCAGTGCCCTCGATGGCGGCGATACGGTCCTCAAAGGCGGCGGTGGTCGGGTTGCCATAGCGCGCGTAGATGAACTCATCCGCGCCCGACTTGATGAACCGCGCCTCGGCGGTTTCGGCGTCGGGATAGGCAAAGCCCTGAGTGAGATAAATCGCCTCGGCCATTTCGCCATACTGGCTGCGCCGGACGCCACCATGCACCGCGATGGTGCGCTTGTTCCATTTGCTCTGCGGGTTCATGAGCTCTGCCCCTCTGCGGTCACGCCGCGCTGTCCGAAACCGGCACGAGGGGGCCTGTCGCATGCGACGCGGCCCTGCCTCTTTAGCGGTTTCTTTATTGTGGGCCGCAAGCCGGCACAAAGCCCCACATGGGGGATCGCATAAGCCCAAAACCCGGTTCAGGTCAATGCTGGCGGCGCTCCCGCGCCGCATTTCGGTCCTTTTGCGCCAAAAGCCTGACCCGACATCGCCCTGCAATCACCCGCGACCTGCCCCCGAATCGCCCGTTTTGGCCCGTTAAACAGAGAGACGAGAAAAGAACAGCGGGAATAGATGGCTATGAAAACCACACAACACCCCTTCTTTCGAGACGAGTTCGGGGGCACGTCGGTCAACGCAATCGCGCTGTCGGCGTCGGTGTTTGCGGCGGCTGTGTTCGGCTTTGGGCGGGTGATCGACAATGCGCAGGCCCAAACCGCCATGCAGACCGAGGTCGCGCTGACCCTGCCGCTGGCCGACCTGCGCATGACCGACCCGGCCCGCGCCGAAGTGCAATCTGCCCTGCGCGCGATGAGCGCGACCGATCTCAGCCTGACCTACGCCCGGATCGCCGCCACGTTCCGCGACTATATCGGTCAGGATGACCTGTCCGTCGCCCGAGCGCTGGTGGACTATGCCGTGCTGGCCGAGGCCGAGCTCGTCAGCCGCAACATCCTGCGCCCTTCGGGCACCGAAAGCGCGCGCGAGATGCTGACGACCTACGAGCTGGTTTTGTGATCCGGCGGGCTCAACGCTCGCCGATCCAATGCTTTTCGATCAGCTTGTAGTTGGCCATCAGGAAGACGAACATCACCGCCATCTGGCCGAACGTGTCCCACAACACATAGGTATCTGTCGAAAAATTGCGCCAGACGACTTCGTTCATCGCGGCGAAGGCAATGAAGAACCACGCCATCCGGCGGGTGAGGATCATCCAGCCCTCGCGGTCCAGCGGCAACGCCTGATCGAGCACAAACGCCAGCCACGACTGGCCGCGCCACAGGCCGATGAACAGCAGGATGCCGAACAGGCCAAAGATGAAGGTACTCTTCATCTTGAACACCCGCTCGTCGTTGAACAGCACCGTACCCAGGCCCAGCACAATCACCAAAATCAGCGTGACCACCTGCATCCGGCTGAGCCGCCCGGTCAGCAACCGCATGGTGATGGTCGAGGCAATCTGCAGCGGCACGAAAGCGATGACCGCCACAACGAAACCGGCATACTCGCGCCCGGCCAAGACCACGGTCGCATCGCGCATCCACAGATAGACGCCCAGGAACACCAGCAGCGGTCCGAATTCCAACAGCTGCTTGACCAGCGCCGAGGGTTGCTTGCGGGGTTCGGACATGGGGACTCCAGCTGAGATTTCGGCGCCATGTGACCCGAGAGAGGCCCCCAATGCAAGGCTGGCCGGATCACGGGTACGTCGGGGGGCTGCTCGCCCCCTCGCTAGAAGAGGGAGCACGCTCCCCCTTCTGGACTTCCCCCGTGGATATTTTCAGACAGAAAATGAAACAAGGTTAACGAACCCTTATCATCTGTCTCCAAATATCCTGGGGGGTGAATTCGGCGCCAGCCGAAGAGGGGGGCAAGGCCCCCCTACCCCGTCACACCCACGTGAGCGTTTCGAGCGGCGCAAGCGGCCAAGAGTATAGGCCTCGGCGCCGAGGCAGGGTACACTGCAACGCACCGCTCAGCCACCAAAGGACCGCGTGATGCGCCTTCTCAGCCTTACCCTGATTGCCTTTGCTGTCCCGGCCGCCGCACTGGCCGATCCGACGATGGAATGCCCGGGCGCCAGCCAGATCGAGATCGGGGCCTGTGTCACCGATACGCTCGCTGCCGTGGATCTTGCGATCGACAGCGCGCTCGGCTTCGCGCAGGCCTCGGCGCAGGAACTCGACAGCGCCACGGGTCGCCCCGTCACCGTCCCTGCGCTCGATACCGCACAGGCGGCGTGGAGCGCGTGGCGGGATGCTCAATGCGACTATGTCGGCACGACCTACAGCGGCGGCTCGGGCACCGGGATCGCGATCACGGCGTGCAAGATCACGCTGGGCCGGGACCGGGTCGATCAGCTGATGGAGATGGTGCGCTAAGAGGGAACGCCCGGCGCAATACGCCGGGCTCCCCCCCGTCAGCGCATCCGCGCGATCAGGTTGTCGCGCAGCACGAACTGGTGGTAGAGCGCCGCCGCGATATGGATCGCAACCAGCCCAAGGGCGATGTTGAACAGCACGCCATGCACGTCCCCCAGTTCGGTGAAACCCGCGAACCACGCCGCCATGCCGCTCAGCGGGATCGCCAGCAGCACCAGGTAGAGCAGCCCGTGCACCGCCGAGGATGCCTTGGCCAGAAGCGGGTGCATGCCCACAACAGGGGCCGGAGCCCCCTGCGTTACCCGAACGATCAGGCGCAGAACCGTCAGCACCAGAATCGCGATGCCGGTATACACGTGGATCTGAGACCCCAACGCTGGGGTCACCGCGTCACCACCGCCTTCGGTAAGCGCATCCCAGACGGCAACCATCGACTCATGGCTGAAGAAGCTCACAAAGAGCAAGAGCAGCGTCAGCCAATGAAGGGCCCGCTGGGTGAGACTGTATTTCGAGACCAAAGCAGACATCATCATTCCCTGTGTTGTAAAATCCACGCTGGCTGTCCTACGGTGCAGCTGCAGCATTCCGTCGTGCTTGCGGTAGCCTCGCCCACAGCGAACGCCTATCCCACCCGAGTTTGAGACGCGTTAATGACCGCCAAATCCACCGCCAGTCTTGTCTGTCGCAAAGCCACACTGGCCGATGCCGAGCCCGTCGCACGCTTTCATGTCGCCGTCTGGCACGAGACCTATCGCGACATGGCCCCGCCCGAGGCTGTCGCGCAGCTCGGCTTCGAACGGCGGCTCACTGCCTGGCGTGAGTCGCTTGCTGATCCCGATCCCCGCCGGGTGACGGTGATCGCAGAGCAGAACGGGCAGATTATGGGGTTGGTGAGTGTCGGTCCAACGCAGGCACCACTCTATGCCGGGCGCGGCGAGATCAAGCATCTCTATGTTAGCCCCGATGCACGACGGCTCAGTCTGGGCGCCATGCTGCTGGCCGAGGGCCGCAAGGCGCTGGCGCGGGCCGGATTTCCCGGCGCGGCCCTTGGCGTGGTGCGCGAAAACGCCCGCGCACGGGCGTTTTATGCCGCCCAGGGCGGGCGAGAGATCGGCAGCTTCACCGATCCCGGCCCGCTGTGGCGCTCGGATATGATCCTGATCGCCTGGGACTAAGCTGCCCGTTCAGCGCGCGGCGGTGACGATGAACTCGACGCGGTAATACGGCGTCGCCAGTTTCGCTTCACCCGTGGCGCGGGCCGGCGGGTTGGCCGGATCGACCCAGCTATCCCAGACCGCGTTCATCGCGCCGAAATCGGCGATGTCGGCCAGCCAGATCGTCGTCGTCAGGATGCGTGACTTGTCGGTTCCGGCCAGCGCCAGCAGGCGGTCAACCTCGGCCAATGCGTATTTTGCCTGAGCGGTCACGTCGTCGCCTTCGCCGACCTGACCGGCAAGGTAGACCATGTCGCCGTGGACAACGGCTTGGCTCATGCGGGTGCCGGGTTCGTGGCGGGTGATCGGGCTTGTCATGGGTGTCTCCAAAGCTGACAGATGCCGCGCCTGTGTTCCACGCCGCCCGCGCCGCTGCAAGAGCCTGCCCGGATCGCCGGTTGTATCCGCCTCGGGCGCGCGGCAAAAAGGGCCAACTGCGCAACGGAAGGCGTCCATGAGCGATTCTCCTGCCGCGAAGGCCTTGCTTGAGACCTTCGGCCACATCGTCATCATCAACCTGCCCGAGCGTCAGGACCGTCGCCGCGCCATCGAAGCTGAGCTGAGCAAAGCGGGCATCGCTCCCGGCCATCCGGCCGTGACATTCTTCCGCGCGATCCGCCCCGAAGAACCCGGCGGCTTCCCGGCAATCGGGGTGCGCGGCGCGTTTCTCAGCCATCTTGGCGTGATGGAGATGATGCTGGCAAAGGGCTGGGACCGCGTTCTGGTGCTTGAAGACGACATGGCCTTCGCCCCCGGCGCGCTGACCCGCCTGCCGATCGTGGCGGCGGCGCTGAGCACGCGCGACTGGGGCATCCTGTACGGTCATCCCGGTGACCGCCCCCAGCACACACCCGCCGCGGACGCACAGGGCCTGATCACCCTGCCCGCCGATCTGGCCCTTATCCAGCTGCATTTTCTGGGCCTGACCCGTATGGCCGCCGCGCAGATGGTGCCACAGCTGCAAGCGATGCTGACCCGGGAACCCGGCAGCGCCGACGGCGGACCAATGCATGTCGACGGCGCGCTCAACTGGATCCGCCGCACAACTCCTGACCTGATCGCGCTCGCCGTCTCACCCGCCGTCGCCATTCAGCGCTCGTCGCGCTCGGACATCGCCGCCGCGCGCTGGTTTGACCGCCTGCCCGTCATCCGCACCCTGACGGGCCTGCTCCGCCAGATGCGCGCTTGAAAACCGGAGACTTCCATGACTTCGCTTGACCCCACCGCTTTTGACGCCGTGGTCCGTGCCCGCCACTCGGTGCGCGGCTACCGGCCCGAGCCAGTTGCAGACGCCGTGATCGACGCCGCCTTCCAGACCGCACTCTGGGCGCCGTCCAACTGCAACGTGCAGCCGTGGTCGGTGCATCTGGTCTCAGGCACGCGGCTGCGCCGATTGGGTGAGGCGATGATCGCGCAGGCGCAAAGCGGCAAGCCCGCGCCGGATGTGCCGATGGACACCGCGTACCGCGATGAGTTTCGCAAACGCCAGATCGGCTCAGCCGTGGCACTTTACGGGGCCATGGGCATCGCGCGTGACGATCACGCCGGGCGCACGGCAGCGTTTCTGCGCAACCTCGATGCTTTTGGCGCGCCGCACGCAGCCTTTGTCTTCCTGCCCGAAGGCTTCGGCACGCGCGAGGCGGCGGATCTGGGCGGCTTTGTGCAAACCCTGATGCTGGCGCTGACGGCACAGGGACTGGGCAGCTGCGCTCAGGGCGCACTGTCGCTCTATCCCGATGTGATCCGCGCCGAGCTTGGCCTGACCCCCGGTCCGCAGCTGATGTGCGGCATCGCCTTTGGCTATGAAGACCCCGATCACCCGGCCAACACCGCCCGCACCGACCGCGTTTCGCTGGCGGGCATGGTTACCCGCCACACCTGACTTTTCAGCCTGCCTGACGCTGCGACAGCTTGCGCAATGCGCTGGGCAGGGTGATGTTGTGGTCGAACACCCCGTTGCGCAGGTATTCCAGCACTTCGGCCATGGCGACCGGGTTCATCATGATCAGCGTGTGCGAGGCATTGATGACGATATGATCGCGCATCCCCTCCACCCGCGTGCTTTCCACTGACACCGTGCCATCGCTCGGCCCGTTGATCACCGCCGCGCCCAAAGGGTTGATCGGCACGTTCCCGGCGATCACGCCCAGATCGAAATCCACCGGAGGCAGCTGGTTGGGCACCGATTGCGCACCCGTGCCCAGCTCATGCGTCGCCGGACCGTTGAAGAAGGTGGCGATGTCGCGCAACACGCTGTTGCTGTCCAGCGTATCGACGATCTCGGACCCGTGGTTCGGCGGGGCCAGCATGACCACGTGACCCAGGTTCTCGGGATGCGCCTGCGCCAGCCAGGCCCGCACAAGGATGCCGCCCAGCGAATGGGTGACGAAATGCATCCGCTCGGCGCCGCACAGCGCCGCCGATTCGCCGACATAGCGCACCAGATCTTCAATGGGCGCATCCTCGGACGGGTAACCCTCGTTGATCACGCGGTAGCCGTGAAACTCCAGCACTTCCTGCAATACCAGCATCGACGCTTCCGACCGCGCCAGCCCGTGCAACAGCACGACGCACTCGGCGCGGGCCGTGGCGGGAAGCAGCATCATGAGAAGGGCAAGAGCGCGCATGCGGGGCAGTATAACCCTCGCCATGCGTTTGCAAAAGCGACAGAGTGCAGATGCGGCAATTCACGAGGGACACGATGACGCGAGGCCCCAGATTGGCCGCCCGGGCGGTGATCCTGCGCGCGGGGCGGCTGTTGATCGTCAACGCCTATCCCGGCGATCAAAGCGACCTGTGGTGCGCGCCCGGCGGCGGCGTCGAAAAAGGCGCCTCGCTCCCCGACAATCTGAAGCGCGAGGTGTATGAGGAAACCGGCCTTGCCATCCGCGTCGGAGCGCCCTGCCTGATCAACGAATTCCACGACCCCGACAGCGGCTTTCATCAGGTCGACCTCTACTTCCGCGGACAGGTCATCGGCACGCCCACCAGCGCCGACTGGACCGACCCCGAAGGCGTCGTCAACCGCCGCCGCTGGGTCACGCCAGACGAGCTGCGCAGCCTGCGCTTCAAGCCCGACAGCCTGATCGACGTCGCCTTCCAGCCCCAAACTGCCCCCCTTTACGACCCGCTCGAACTGATCGTGCGCTAATAATCAGACGCGCCTCAACTTTATGCCCTAAATATCCCGGGGGTAGGCCGTCAGGCCGTAGGGGGCAGCGCCCCCTGCGCGGCGCGAAGGCCCTCGATGGGCCTGAGCGCCGCCCCCCCGCTCTCGCCGCCTCAATAGGGCTCGATCAGCCGGTTCAGATAATCCCGCTCGGTCTCGGGCCGCTCCCGCTCGGCCGAGCGGCGGCGGATCTCGTCCATCAGTTCGCGCGCACGCTCGCGCGGATCGAGGCCCGGCAAGCCCTGACCGAACTGCCCGTTCTCGCCGTTCGGCCCCATCTCGCGGCCCAGCGGGTCGCGGCCCTGCCCCTGGCCCTGCGCGGTGTCCGCCTCGCCCTCGACGCCCTGCTGCTCGCGCTGATCGGCGGCGGTGGCGTCGCGGAACTCGCGCAGGCCTTCGCGCAGCGCTTCCAGCGCCTCAGCCTGCCGTTCCAGCGCGCCGCGCATGTCGCCGTCTTCCAGCGCCTGCGCCGCGCCTTCCATCGCACGGTCGGCATCCTCGAGCGCCTGCAGCCCGGCCTCGCCCTCGGCCGTGCCTTCGCCCGGCAGCTCGCTCAGCTGTTGCTCGCGCAGCTGTTCGCGCAGCTGGCGCTGGCGCTCGGCCAATTGCCGCATCGCCTCTTCCTGCCCCGGCTGCTGGCCTTGCTGCTGATCTTGCTGGCCGTTGTCACCCTCTTGTCCCGGCTTGGTCTCTTGCCCGAACTGGTCCTGCAGCTGCTGGAAGGTCTCGTCCGCCAGCCCCTGCTGGTCACCCAGCGTGTCGCCCAGCCCCTCCATCGCCTCGCCACCGGGCATCGGATCGCCGCCCTCGCCGCGCTGCATCTGCAGGTTATCGAGCAGGGCGTTCAGCTGCGCCATCAGCGCCGCCGCCTCGTCCATGCGGCCCTCTTCCATGAGCTGCTGGATCTGGTCCATCATCTCCTGAATCTGACTTTGCGAGACCGCCTGCCGCTCCTGGTCGCCCCCCTGATCGCGCTGGTCGCCGCCCTGATCGGCGGGTTCGGCCTGTTCGGCCAGCATTTCCATGTAGTCGCGCGTCGCGTCGCGCAGCTCGTCCATCAGTTCCTGCACTTCCGCGGGATCGGCGCCGTTCTGCATTGCCTCGTCCAGCCGCTCGCGGGCGCGTTGCAGCCGTTCACGGGCGTTGGCCAGCTCGCCTTCTTCGATCAGCAGCGCCAGTTCCCACAGCCGGCTGGCCAGCTGATCACGGGCCTCGGGCGTGAAGCCGTCATCGGTGGTCAGGCGCGATTCGATGAACTCGACCGCGCCCCGGATCAGGACCGGCGCGCCTTCGTACAGGAACGCGCCTTCCGAGCGGTGCAGCATCGCGCGCATAAGCCCGGCGGCGCGGCGGGCATTGTCCCGGCTCCACAGCAGGTCACGGCGGATTTCGATCAGCGCCTTGGCCGAGGGTTCAAAGAACCGCCGACCGGGCAGTACCACAACCTCGGCGGGGCTGGAGCCGGTCTGGCCCGCCGCATCCGTTGCGTGCAGGACGACCTGCACCGGCAGGTTGGCCCAAGGATGCTGCGACATATCCTCGCGCAGCATCTCGGTGATCTCGGCACGGTTGCCGCTCATCGGCATCGGCAGTTGCAGTCGCAGCGGCTCGCGGGCTTCCGGGTCGATGCTCAGCCCGTGGCGGCGGTCTATGGCGGCCAGATCGAGGGTGATCTCGGCCTCGCCCGCCTGCACGCCGTAATCGTCGCTGGCGGTGAATTCCTGTTCCAGCACCCCGCCCCGCGCGCGGGTCATCGCGCCGGTAGCGCTGATTTCCGGCAGGGCGTCGGGGGCGACGGTGATCTGCCATTCGCGCCCGTTCGGCCCGTCGATGGCCAGCCGCCCGCTGTGGCGCGCGTCGAATTCCAGCGCTTGCCCGGTGTCATCGGACTGCACGCCTGCATCGAGCGACTGCTCGAGCGTCAGCGCGCCCGGCGGGCCGTAAAAGCGCAGCACAACGCGGCTGCCCTGCGGCACCTCGAACCCGTCGCGGTCGATTTCGTTCAGGTACAGGCCGGGCCGCCCGGTGTAAGCCGGGGGCATGATCCACCCCTCCCAGCTAGGCCCGATCGCCGCGCCAGCTGAACCAGCGCCCCTGAGCGGCCCCTGCTGCCCCGGCACCGCAAACAGCAGCGCGACCAGCGCGGCGGTCAGGGCGACCAGCCGCAGCGCGTAGCGGTCGCGCTTGACGAGGTCCGGCTTGGGACCAATCGGGCGGGCCTTGGCCGCGCGCTGCTCCATCCGCCCGCGGTGCGCCGTCCACAACGCTGCAGAAGCCGGATCGCCACCGTTGATCGCCTGAGAATCGGTGAGCGCGGCCAGCGGACGCCCCGGCAAGGTACGGTCCAGTCGGGCAATCGCCTCGGCCCGCGCAGGCCAGCGAAAGCGCCACAGACCAAAGCCCAGCGTCACCACGATGGCCACAGCGAACGCGCCCGCCACCCACAGCGCCGCATCGCCCGGCAGCTTGCCATGCAGTCCAAAGGCCCAAAGCGTCGCTGCGATCAGCGCCAGCGAGACCGGCAGCCACAACGCCCGCACCACCCGTTCCGCCACCATTCCGGCCCGCGTGAGCCAGAGCGCACGCGCGACAGACGCCAGCGGATCGGTCGGTGCCGCCATGAAAACCCCTTACAGCCAGGCCGGTATCGTATCGCGGGCAATCATCTCGTCATAGGAGGGACGCGGGCGGATAACGGCGAAATGATCGCCGTGCACCAGCACCTCAGGGATCAGCGGCCGCGAGTTGTATTCCGACGACATCACCGCCCCGTAAGCGCCCGCCGAGCGGAACGCGACCAGATCGCCCGCTGCCAGCGGCGGCAGGGCGCGCTGCTTGGCAAAGGTATCGCCGGATTCGCAGATCGGACCGACCACGTCGGCAGCGGCCAGCGTGACGCCCGCTTCGGCTTCATTCACCGGCAGGATATCATGATGCGCCCCGTACATCGCCGGGCGCACAAGATCGTTCATCGCCGCGTCGATGATCAGGAAGGCGCGCTCTTCCGCCTCTTTGCGGTAGATCACCTGCGAGACCATCATCCCCGCGTTGCCCGAAATCAGGCGCCCCGGCTCGATCTCGATCTCGCAGTCCAGATCGCCCAGCACCCGCTTGACCATCGCGCCGTAGTCGGTGGGCAGCGGCGGTGCCTCGTTCGAGCGGGTATAGGGAATGCCCAGACCCCCGCCCAGATCCAGCCGCTCGATGGTGTGCCCGTCGGCACGCAGGACGCGGGTCAGCTCGGCCATTTTGGTATAGGCGGCCTCGAACGGGGCCAGATCGGTCAGCTGGCTGCCGATATGCATGTCGATGCCGATAACCTTGATGCCGGGCAGTGCGGCGGCGCGCGCATAGATCTCGCGCGCGCGGCTGATCGGCACGCCGAACTTGTCTTCCTTGCGCCCGGTCGAGATCTTTTCATGCGTCTTTGCATCAACATCGGGGTTCACGCGCAGCGCGATCGGGGCTTCAACCCCCAGCGAGGCTGCAACGGCGGACAGCACCTCAAGCTCGGGCTCGCTTTCCACGTTGAACTGCCGGATGCCGCCCTCAAGCGCCTGCCGCATCTCGGACGCGGTCTTGCCAACGCCGGAAAACACGATCCGCTCGCCCGGAACACCCGCCGCCTTGGCGCGCAGATATTCACCGATGCTCACCACATCCATGCCCGCGCCCAGATCACCCAAGAGCTTGAGCACGGCGACGTTCGAGTTCGACTTGACGGCAAAGCAGACCAGCGAGGGCAGCGGGTCCAGCGCGTCCTTGAACAGCTGGTAATGCCGGGTCAGCGTGGCGCTGGAATAGCAATAAAACGGCGTGCCCACAGCGGCTGCAATGTCCGACATTGCAACATCTTCGGCATAGAGCTGCCCGTCACGATAGAGAAAATGGTCCAACTTCGCCCCCGAATGCGCGCTCGGCGCTTTCACTAAGTCAAGAATTGCGCGCGTCCGCGCGCAGGCACTAAGTCAAGAAATGCGCGCGCAAACGCGCAGGTCCTAAATCAAGAGGTACGCGGCTGCCCACGCAAAAATAGGTACAGCGGCAAACCGCAGCTGACGCCGATCATAAAACACGCCGGGATCGCCAGAAACCCGATCCAGTTGCGGGTGCGGATACTCTCCCACACCACCCAGACGCTCAGCGTGATCGCGGCAATGGTCAGATCCCAGACCAGCCCGGACGAGGCGGCATTGGCATGCCAGGCTTCGATCATCCCGCTGATCGACACGCCATTCTGCGAGAACCACGTCACGAACCAGACCATCGGATGCACCGTGCCCCATACCGCCAGCGCCAGCCAGACCAGCCTCACGAACCAGCCTGCCAGAACGCTGTCAGGTCGATGCCGCCTTCGGCCTCGGGTGGATCACCCGCGCCGCAGGCGCTGAGCAGGGCAAGCCCGGCCAGCGCCGCAAAGAGAGAGCGTTTCATCCCAGGATCTCCTTCCAGCGGGCGACCTGCGCGCGGACATTCGCGGGCGCGGTCCCCCCATAGGAGACACGAGAGCGCACCGAGTTGTCTACGCCCAGCACGGAATACACCTCTTCGGTGATGCCCGAATGCGCCGATTGCATCTCGGCCAGCCCCAGATCGGGCAGATCGCAGCCCTTTTTCTCGGCCATGGCGACCAGTGAGCCGGTGACGTGATGCGCCTCGCGGAACGGCAGGTTCAGGCTGCGCACCAGCCAGTCGGCAAGATCGGTCGCGGTGGAAAAGCCGCTGGCGGCGGCCACGGCCAGCGCGTCCTGATTGGCGGTCATGTCCTTGACCATGCCTTCCATCGCGGCGATGCCCAGCATCAGGTTGTCGGCAGCATCAAAGACCTGCTCTTTGTCTTCCTGCATGTCCTTGGAATAGGTCAGCGCCAGACCCTTCATGATGGTGAACAACGCCACCGTCGCCCCCAGAATCCGCCCCAGCTTGGCGCGGATCAGCTCGGCCGCATCCGGGTTCTTTTTCTGCGGCATGATCGACGAGCCGGTGGTGAAGGCATCCGACAGCCGCACGAAACGGAACTGGGCCGAGGACCAGATCACCAGCTCTTCGGCAAAGCGCGACAGGTGCATGGCGCAGATCGACGCCGCACTCAGGAACTCCAGCGCGAAATCACGGTCCGACACGCTGTCGAGGCTGTTCGCCGTCGGCCGGTCAAAGCCCAGCGCGGCGGCGGTCGCATGGCGGTCGATTGGGAACGAGGTGCCAGCCAGCGCCGCCGCGCCCAGCGGGCATTCGTTCATCCGGCGGCGCGCGTCTTCAAAGCGCGATTTGTCGCGGCCCAGCATCTCGACATAGGCCAGCATGTGATGGCCCCAGGTCACCGGCTGCGCGGTCTGCAGATGGGTGAAGCCGGGCATGACCCAATCCGCCCCGGCCTCGGCCTGCGCCAGAAAGGCGCGCATCAGGCTGTCCAGCCCGGTGACCACGGCATCGGCCTGATCGCGCACCCACAGGCGGAAATCGACCGCCACCTGATCGTTGCGCGAGCGCGCCGTGTGCAAACGGCCCGCAGGCTCGCCGATGATCTCTTTCAGCCGGGCTTCGATATTCATGTGAATATCTTCCAGCGCCGGGCGGAAGGTGAAGGTGCCCGCCTCGATCTCGCCCTGAACCTGCACCAGACCTGCGTCGATGGCCGCGCGGTCCTCGGCGGTGATGATGCCCTGCGCAGCCAGCATCGCGGCATGCGCGCGCGACCCGGCGATGTCCTGGCCATAAAGACGTTTGTCGTACCCGATCGAGGCGTTGATGGCCTCCATGATCGCGTCCACGCCCCCGGCAAACCGCCCGCCCCACATGCTGTTCGCGCCGTCGCTCATCATCTGTCCCCTGAAGTGTTGCGGCGCCGGTATACGCGCGGGGGGCCTGCGGTGCAATCGGCTGGGGCTTTGCTGCGGCGGTTCACCGGCTGTTAACGGCTGGGCGTCAGGATCAGGACTGTTGGAGCAAGGACGCGCGCAATGACCCTCAGACCGCCCACAGACCTGCCCGTCGACGGCATGGAAAGCCCGCTTTCCGTTGCCGACCGGCTCAGGCGGGAAGAGACCATCACCATGGTGCGCCGCGCGCTGGATGAGCGGCGCGGGCGGCTGGCCTTTCAGCCCGTGGTGCAGGCGCGCATGACCAACCGCGCCGCCTTCTATGAGGCGTTCATCCGCATTCTGGATGAGCAGGGTCGGGTCATCCCCGCGCGCGATTTTGTCGGCGCGGTTGAAACGCATGAACTGGGTCGCCGCATCGACTGCCTTGCGCTGGAAATGGCGCTGGCGGCGCTGGCGCAGGAACCGTCGATCCGCCTCAGCGTAAACATGTCCGCCCGCTCTATCGGCTATGCGCAATGGCTGGCGGTGCTGGAGCGGGGGCTCAGGGCCGCACCCGATGTGGCCGAGCGGTTGATACTGGAGATCACGGAAAGCTCGGCCATGCTGATGCCGGATCTGGTGACGGTTTTCATGTCCGACATGCAGGCGCGCGGCATCTGCTTTGCGCTCGATGATTTCGGCGCGGGCTATACGGCGTTCCGCTACCTGAAGGACTTCTATTTCGACATCATCAAGATCGACGGCCAGTTCATCCGCGGGATTGCCCATGACCCTGACAATCAGGTGCTGGCGCAGGCGCTGGTGTCGATTGCCCGCCACTTCGACATGTTCACCGTCGCCGAATCGGTCGAAACCGAAGAGGACGCGCGATATCTGGTCGATATTGGCTTCGACTGCCTTCAGGGCTATTTTTACGGCGTCCCCACGACCGAGGCACCGTGGCTCACATCGCGTCTGGCGAAACAGGGATGATCCGCTGTCGGTTGCGCTACCCGGTGTCGCTAACGTCGCAAAATATGGCGGCTTGCCTCTCATTTCCGCACTGCGGCATTGATTTGAATAGGGGGCAGGCGTAAACCTTCGCCCAGTTGCGGGGCCCCGTTGGCCACGCCCAACGCGAGAGGATCCCCAATGACCAACGTCGTGATCGTATCCGCTGCACGCACTGCCGTGGGCTCATTCAATGGCAGCTTTGCCAATACGCCGGCCCATGAACTCGGCGCCGCGGTGATTGAGGCGGTCGTTGCCCGCGCCGGTATCGACAAGGCCGAGGTCTCGGAAACCATCCTGGGTCAGGTGCTGACCGCCGGTCAGGGCCAGAACCCCGCCCGTCAGGCTGCCATCATGGCGGGCCTGCCCATCGAAGCCGCCGCCTGGGGCATCAACCAGGTCTGCGGTTCGGGTCTGCGCGCCGTCGCGCTGGCCGCGCAACATGTCCAGCTTGGTGATGCGTCCATCGTCATCGCCGGTGGTCAGGAAAACATGTCCATGTCGCCCCATGTCGCGAACCTGCGCGCGGGCCACAAGATGGGCGATTTCAAGTTCATCGACTCGATGATCAAGGACGGTCTGTGGGACGCTTTCAACGGCTACCACATGGGCCAGACCGCTGAGAACGTCGCCGAACAGTGGCAGATCAGCCGCGAACAGCAGGACATCTTCGCCGTCGCCAGCCAGAACAAGGCTGAGGCCGCGCAGAAAGCCGGTAAATTCGTCGACGAGATCGTCCCCTTCCTGATCAAGACCCGCAAGGGCGAGACCAGCATGGATGCCGACGAATACATCCGCCACGGCGCCACCATCGAGGCCATGCAAAAACTGCGCCCGGCCTTCACCAAGGACGGCTCGGTCACCGCGGCCAACGCCTCGGGCCTGAACGACGGTGCTGCCGCCGTGATGGTGATGAGCGCCGAGGAAGCCGAAAAGCGCGGCCTGACCCCGCTGGCCCGCATCGCGTCCTACGCCACCGCTGGTGTCGACCCGTCGATCATGGGCGTCGGCCCGATCCATGCCTCGCGCAAGGCGCTGGCCAAAGCCGGCTGGGACGCCGCCGATCTGGATCTGGTCGAGGCGAACGAAGCCTTCGCCGCGCAGGCCTGCGCCGTGAACAAGGACATGGGCTGGAACCCCGACGTGGTGAACGTCAACGGCGGCGCAATCGCCATCGGTCACCCGATCGGTGCCTCGGGCGCGCGCATCCTGAACACGCTGCTGTTTGAAATGCAGCGTCGGGGCGCTAAAAAAGGTCTGGCCACGCTGTGCATCGGCGGCGGCATGGGCGTTGCCATGTGCCTTGAGCGGTAAACACCGCAAAATTTCGCTTAAGACGCGGATGGGCGGGCGCAAGAATATTGCGTCCGCCCTTTCTATTGGGTAACAGAATTTCAAGGGAAATCGTGAGGAGGACGACATGGGACGGGTTGCATTGGTTACGGGGGGATCGCGCGGTATTGGCGCAGCGATTGCGATTGCCCTGAAAAACGCGGGTTATTCGGTTGCCGCCAGCTATGCGGGCAATGACGAAGCGGCGAAAAGCTTCACCGCCGACACCGGCATCAAGACCTATAAATGGGATGTGGCCGACTATGAGGCGTCGAAAGCCGGGATCGCGCAGGTCGAGGCCGATCTGGGCCCGGTCGACGTGGTCGTCGCCAACGCGGGCATCACCCGCGACGCCCCGTTTCACAAGATGACCCCCGACCAGTGGAAACAGGTGATCGACACCAACCTGACCGGTGTTTTCAACACCGTTCACCCGCTGTGGCCGGGGATGCGCGAGCGCAAGTTTGGCCGCGTGGTGGTGATCAGCTCGATCAATGGTCAGAAAGGCCAGTTCGGTCAGGTGAACTATGCCGCGACCAAAGCGGGCGATCTGGGCATCGTGAAATCTTTGGCGCAGGAAGGCGCGCGTTTCGGCATCACTGCCAACGCGATCTGCCCGGGTTACATCGCCACCGAAATGGTGATGGCTGTGCCGGAAAAAGTGCGCGAGTCGATCATCGCGGGCATCCCGACGGGGCGTCTGGGCGAGCCCGAAGAGATCGCGCGCTGCGTCGCCTTCCTGGTCTCGGATGACGCCGCTTTCATCAACGGCTCGACGATCAGCGCCAACGGCGGCCAGTTCTTCGTGTAAAAACAACGCGGCAGAGCGGTCACTTCCGCTCTGCCGCCTCTCTGCCCGGTCGCGCGTGCACCACGCGGGCCAACGCCTGTAATCCCGAACATCGTCTTGTTCTTTTGACCGGGGTGCGGTTGTCTGTGGCGCCGGGCCCTGCCCCGGATAGCGGGCAGAACGGACGGCACCATGGAACGCAGCAAAGCCACCGCAATCGGATTTTCAGCCGTGGCGCTGTGGTCGCTGCTGGCGCTGTTCACCGTCGCCTCTTCCCCCGTTCCCCCGCTTCTGCTGAACGCGCTGACCTTTGCCATTGGCGGCGGCGTGGGGCTGATCTGGGTGATCGCAACTGGCGGGTTGGCGCAGTTGAAGTCAGTGCCGCTGTCGGCCTATGCCTTTGGCACTCTTGGGCTCTTTGGCTACCATTTTCTGTATTTCACCGCCCTGCGCATGGCCCCCGCCGCCGAGGCCGGGCTGATCTGCTATCTGTGGCCGCTGTTCATCGTGCTGTTTTCAGGCCTGTTACCAGGCGAAACACTGCGCGCAGGCCACATCGCCGGGGCGCTGCTTGCCTTTGCAGGCGCGGCGCTGATTGTGGCGGGGGGAATTGGCACCGTCTCGGGCGCGTTGACAGGGTATGGCGTGGCGTTTTTGGCCGCGCTGACATGGGCGGGCTATTCGCTGGGTTCTCGGCGGCTGAAATCCGTGCCCACAGCCGCCGTAGCCGTCACCTGCCTGATGACCGCCCTCTTGTCCATCGCCGCACATCTGGCTTTGGAAACAACGGCCTGGCCAGTTGGCCCGCTGGGGTGGCTGGCTGTTCTCGGCCTTGGTCTGGGCCCGGTGGGGCTGGCATTCTATACGTGGGACGTGGGGGTCAAGAGCGGTGACATCCAGCTGCTCGGCACGGCATCTTACGCGGCGCCGCTGCTGTCTACCTTGGTGCTGGTCGTTGCCGGGATGGCGGCGGGAAGCGTCACGCTGGCCTTCGCGGCGGTGCTGATCACCGGCGGCGCGGCCTTGGCCGCGCGCGCCGGGACGCGCGTTACTCGGCCGAAAGCCGGGTAATCTGCTCCTTGAGGCGCAATTTCTGCTTTTTCATGTCGGCGACTGCAAGATCGTCCACGCCGGGCGCGCGCTGCGCGTCCTCGACCTGATCAGCAAGGGTCTGGTGGCGACGGCGCAGTTCCTGAAGATGAGACGTCAACGACATGGATATCCTCCTGTAACGGGTGTCCGTCCTCAGAGTGCACCACAGATTCATCGTTTTGTCACACAAAACCCGGACCGAATTTGCGTCAATTTGGACTTGCCGGCAGGAACAAGCCGATTCCCGGACTCAGCGCCAGTCGAGTGCCTGCGCATCGCGCAACAGTGCCCGCGCATCATCCGAGGCATCATCGCGGTCTTCCAGGTGCTCAGCGCCTGCGTGCATGGTGAGCGGTGCCAGCAACCGGAAGACACCGCGCGCGCCTTTACGCGCCTGCACAATCACCCGTCCAGCGGGCCGCCCGACGCGTGAAGCAACCGGTCGCACGGCAATCGATCCTGCGGGTCCGTCAAGCGCTGCAAGGATCGCGGGCAGGCGTTCGGCCAGATGGATCAGCGTCAGGGTGCCGCCGCTTTTCAGCCGCCGCAAGCCGCAACCGATCCAGTCAGCCAGCGGCGTCTCTTCGCGCAACGCCGCAGCGCGGCCTGCGTCCCGCGCCGCCGGTGAGCTGGGGCGATAATACGGTGGATTTGCCATCACATGATCGAAGGTGACGCGCAGATCGGCTGGCAGATCGGTCAGATCGGCAGTTACGATCCGCGCGTCCAGCCCGTTTTCCTGAGCATTGCGCCGTGCCAGCTGGGCATAATTCTCTTGCCGCTCGACCCCGCTCAGCGCCAGTCCGGGCAACCGTTGCCCCAGCGCCAGCAGCGCCACACCCGCGCCGCACCCCAGTTCAAGCACGCTGTCGCCGGGCCGCGCGCCGACGCTGGCCGCCAGCAGCACCGGGTCCGTTGCGGCGCGGTATCCTGCGCGCGGCTGCCAGATAGACAAGCGCCCGCCCAGGAAGACATCGCGCGTCAGGGGTTCATCCATTCAATTCCACGCCGTTGTCGCGCAGGATGGCCTTGGCCAAAAAGAGATTTTCGTCGCGTACCATCAGCCGCTGCGGCACGATAGACAGCGCGCTCATATGGACGTCAACGGCAAACGTCTCTATACCTTCCGCCGCGAGAAGGGCCGTTGCAAAAGGGATGACCGTCGGGTCTGACGTGCGTAGCAGTTCTTTCATCCAGACAGTAGACGGCAAGCCTTCGCGCTTGTCAAAGCAGAGGCGAATGCCCGATGAGCGTCACCGAAATCAGCCCGCTTGAGGCCCTGTCGCGCGTTCTGACCGATGACATGGAGCGCGTGAACGTGCTGATCCGCGAGCGCATGGCTTCGGACCATGCACCGCGCATTCCAGAAGTCACGGCGCATCTGATCGAGGCTGGCGGCAAGCGCATCCGCCCGATGATGACGTTGGCTGCGGCACGTCTGTGTGGATACGAGGGTGACGCGCATATCAAGCTGGCCGCGACGGTCGAGTTCATCCATACCGCCACGCTGCTGCACGACGACGTGGTCGATGAGAGCGAACAGCGGCGCGGGCGTCCGACGGCCAACCTTTTGTGGGACAACCAATCCAGCGTGCTGGTCGGCGATTACCTGTTCGCGCGGGCGTTTCAGTTGATGGTCGAACCGGGCAATCTGCGCGCGCTGACCATCCTGTCCAATGCTTCGGCCGTGATCGCCGAGGGTGAGGTGCTGCAGCTGACCGCCGCGCAGAACGTCGCCACCGATGAAGCGACGTATATGACGGTGATCCGGGGCAAAACGGCGGCGCTGTTTTCAGCGGCGACGCAGGTCGGGCCGGTGATCGCGGGCGCACCTGAGGCACAGGTGCAGGCGCTTTATGACTACGGTGACGCGCTGGGGATCTGCTTTCAGATCGTCGATGACTATCTGGATTACGGCGGCGCAGGCGATGGGCTGGGCAAGAACCTTGGCGACGATTTCCGCGAGCGCAAGCTGACCCTGCCGGTGATCCGCGCGATTGCCGCCTCGGATGCCGATGAGCGCGTCTTCTGGGACCGCACCATCGGGCGCGGCAAACAGCAGGCGGGTGATCTGGAGCAGGCGATGGCGCTGATGTCCCGGCATGGCACGCTTGAGAGCACCCGCCAGACGGCGCTGGACTGGGCAGAGCGCGCGCGTCAGGCGCTGGCCCCGCTGCCCGACCACCCGCTCAAGGCGCTGCTGAGCGATCTGGCGGGCTTTGTGGTCGAACGGGTGAACTGAGTCCTTACGGCGACGGCAGGCTGCGGGTCGGCAGAATGTAGCGGCCCGGCGCGCTCAGCGCCGTGGCGGCGGCGCGCATCGCGGCTTCGTTGGTAAAGATCCCGAAACACGTCGCGCCCGAGCCAGTCATCCGGGCCAGCAGGCAGCCATCCTGAGCGCCGATGTCCGCAAGCAACGCCTTGATCTGCGGCATCAGGGCAATCGCAGGCGCTTGCAGATCGTTGCGCATCCCTGCCAGCCAGTCGCAGAGCGTCTTCGCATCATCGAAGCGTGGCAGCGCGTCAGGCATCGCTGGGTTCTGGCGCAGGGTCATGGCCTTGAAGACCGCCGGTGTGGACAGCCCCTGCCCCGGATTGACCAGCAAGAGCCACAGCGCGGGTATGCCCGCCACCGGATCAACCCGCTCGCCCAAGCCCCGCATCCGCATCGGTGCTGGCGCGGCCATGCAGACCGGCATATCCGCCCCCAGCCGCATCAGCGCCTGCGTGCCGGGCAGCGGCAGGTCGCGCTCCTCGGCCAGCAGATGCAGCGCGGCAGCGGCGTCAGACGAGCCTCCGCCCATGCCCGAGGCCACAGGGAGCTGCTTATCCAGCGTGAACGCCACGCCTTGCGCGCCGGTCAAACGCGCGGCGCGCAGGACCAGATTGTCAGGCTCAGGGGCAAGGGCAGCGGCACAGGGGCCGGTCAGGTCCAGTGACAGGCCAGGGCCGGTGCGCAGGGTGAGCAGATCGCCAGCTTCGGCAAAGACGACAAGCGAATCCAGCAGATGATAGCCATCCTCACGCTGGCCGGTGACGTGCAGCGTGAGGTTGATCTTGGCCGGGGCGAGGCGTGAAACCGCCGCGCGCATCAGTTGGCCGGGTGAAGGGGCGGCTCGCCCGCCTCGGCCCGCACGACGTCCAGACCGACCTCAAGCTTGCGGCGCAGCTGCTCTTCGTCCAGGTTCTCGGCAGGCAAAAACGAGATCGCGCGACGCCACTGGAACCGTGCCTCGCGCTGACGGCCGACCGCCCAGTACACATCGCCCAGATGGTCGTTGAGGATGGCATCCGTCGGCTCCATCTCGACCGAGCGTTCCATATGCGGCAACGCCTCGTCATAACGGCCCAGTTTGAACAGCGCCCAGGCGAGGCTGTCGAGCACATAGCCGCTGGTCGGATCGCCCGCGACGGCGCGTTCGATCATGTCCAGCGCCTCGTCATAATTCTCGCCACGCTCGATCAGCGAATAGCCCAGATAGTTCAGCACGGTCGGCTGATCGGGTTGAAGCGCCAGCGCCGCGCGGAAGTCCGCCTCGGCAGCTGGCCAGTCATCGGCGCGCGAATAGGCCACGGCGCGGGCAAACAGCAACTGCCAGTCAGGCCGCCCGCCAGCAGCGGTCAGCAGATCAATCGCGCGGGTATAGGCCTGCGCGGACTCGGCGAACTGGTCGTTGCGGCGCAGGAAATCGCCCAGCACGCTTTGCGCGGCAAAGCTCTGCGGGTTCTCTTGTGCCATGGCGGTCAGGTCGGCAATGGCCTCATCGCGCCGGTCCAGAGTCTCCAGCACCTGCGCGCGCCCCATGCGCGCGGCGGTACCGAACACATCGCCGTCCGGGATCGCGTCATAGGCGGCGGCGGCGGCTTGCGGCTGGTCGAGGAACTCAAAGACCTGACCGATCATCAGCTGGGCATCGCTCAGCGCCGGGTTCACCCAGACGGCGGCCTGCGCATAGAGCAGTGCCTCGAGCGCGTTGTCCGAGCTTTGCATCGCGCTGGCCATGACGCCGTAGACCTCGGCCATCCCCTGCGCCGGTGACGAGATCACGTTGAACGGCAGTGCCTGCCCGGCCGCGTAGGACTCGCGCATGTGGACAAGGGCCGGATCGCTTGCGCCGGGGAACACCGAGTCAATCAGCGCAATCGCGTCGTCAAACCGCTCGGTCAGTCCCAACAACTGGGCATAGGCGATATAGCCGCGCCGGTTCAGCGCGGCGGCCACACCAGCGTCGGGGTCTTCGATGATCTCGACCGCGCCCTCGACATCACCGGCAAGGGCCAGCGCCAGGGCGCGGCAGTAGAGCGAGAAGTCCTGCATGCCGTCCATGCCGCCGACCTGATCCAGCGTGTCCAGCGCCTCGGACATGCGGCCCGCGCCCAGATGCGCCCAGGCCCGGGCCAGCCCGTCGATCAGCGGGTGAACGCGGACAGTGTCGCCGCTGATGATATCCAGCGCGGCCGCGTAGTCCTGCTCGTCGAAAGCCTTGGTCAGCAGCACAATGGCCGCCGAACGGCTGGTCGGATCCAGCACGTTCAGCGCCTGCGCGTTGCGGATTGCGATTTCCCGCTCGCCCACTGACAGCGCGCTGACCACCAGCCCTTCAAGTGTGTTGACGTTCTGCGGGTCATCCGCGTGCAGCCGCTCAAGATACGGCAGCGAGCCCGCGAAGTCGTTCAGCACCCCCGCTTCACGTGCGGCCAGAAAGGCCCCCGCCGCATTCTGGGCCTGCCCCGAGTCCGGTGCCAGCACAGCGGCGGTGGACATCAGCAGGGCCAGTAGGGCCGGACGAAACTGTTGGGGAAAGGGCAAAGGTCACTCCAGCGGTGCTGAGGGATTGTCAGACCTCAAGGTGTAGCGACCCGGTTGCCCAAGGGCAATGCGCAGGGCGCCGTCGCGCGTGCGTGACGCATCACGCACGCGCGAGATCGGTCACATATTCGGGTAATTCGGCCCGTCCCCGCCCTGCGGCGTGGTCCAGGTGATGTTTTCGGACGGATCCTTGATGTCGCAGGTCTTGCAGTGGACGCAGTTCTGGAAGTTGATAACGAACTCTTTCTTGCCGTCCTTCTCGACCACTTCATACACCCCCGCCGGGCAATAGCGCTGCGCCGGTTCGTCGTAAATCGGCAGGTTCACCTTGATCGGGATCGTCGGGTCCGTCAGCTTGAGGTGCGCGGGCTGCGATTCCTCATGGTTGGTGAAACTGAAGGCGACGTTGGTCAGCCGGTCGAACGACAGCTTGCCATCGGGGCGCGGGTAGTCGATCGGCTTGAACTTGGCCGACTCGCCGGTTGCCTTGGCGTCGTTCTTGCTGTGCTTCATCGTGCCGAAGACCGAGAAGCCCAGCGTGTTGGTCCACATGTCGAACCCGCCAAAGGCCAGCGACGGGAAGAGGCCCAGCTTGGACCACAGCGGCTTGACGTTGCGGACCTTCTTGAGATCCTTGCCGATCACGCCGCTGCGCAGCGTGTCTTCATAGGCGGTCAGCTCGTCGCCCTCACGCCCGGCCTGCAGCGCGGCATAGGCGGCCTCGGCGGCCTCGATGCCCGAGTGCATCGCGTTATGGTTGCCCTTGATGCGCGGCACGTTGACCAGACCGGCCGAGCAACCCAGCAGCACGCCGCCGGGGAAGGTGACTTTCGGCACGGACTGATAGCCGCCTTCCGAGATCGCGCGTGCGCCGTAAGCCACGCGCTTGCCGCCCTTGAGCAGCTCGGCGATCACCGGGTGATGCTTGAAGCGCTGGAATTCCATGTAGGGATAGACATGCGGGTTGGCGTAGTTCAGGTGCACCACGAAACCGATCAGCACCTGATTGTTCTCGAAGTGATAGATGAACGACCCGCCGCCCGCGTTGCCGCCCAGCGGCCAGCCCATCGTGTGGGTGACGGTGCCCTCGCGGTGCTTGTCGGGGTCGATCTCCCAGATCTCTTTCATGCCCAGACCGAATTTCTGCGGGCATTTGTCTTTGCTCAGCTCGTATTTCGCGATGAGTTGCTTGGCCAGCGAACCGCGCACACCCTCGGCGATGAAGACGTATTTGCCGTGCAACTCCATGCCCGGCTCATAGTTCGGCCCCATCGAGCCGTCGCTTTCCTTGCCGAATTCACCGGCAACCACGCCTTTGACCCGGTCGCCGTCATAGACCAGCGCCGAGGCCGACATGCCCGGGAAAATCTCGACGCCCAGAGCCTCGGCCTGTTCGGCCATCCAGCGGCAGACGTTGCCCATCGACACGATATAGTTGCCGTGGTTGTTCATCAGCGGCGGCATCGGCCAGTTGGGAATGCGGATCTTGCCCGCCTCACCCAGCAGCAGGAAATTGTCATGCTTGACCGGCACGTTCAGCGGCGCGCCTTTTTCCTTCCAGTCGGGCATCAGGCGGTTCAGGCCCGACGGGTCCAGCACCGCGCCCGACAGGATATGCGCGCCAACCTCGGACCCTTTTTCCAGCACCACGACGCTCAGATCGGCATCCAGTTGCTTCAGGCGGATCGCTGCGGACAGGCCAGCCGGGCCTGCACCAACGATGACGACATCATACTCCATGGATTCGCGTTCGATATCGGACATGGTGGCTCCTCGCGTCGGGTTGGCTGCCGTTTGGCGCAATTTTGTTTCGTGGTGGATACCCTCGCACCCTGCCCCGGTCAATCAGGACTACACGTCAGAATTCAACACCGAGGCCGCACTATCCCCCATCAGATAGCGCGGGCCGCTGCCTTTGGCATGCGCGCGGTCATCGGGGTTATAAAGCCGGCACTTGGGCAAGCTCAGACAGCCGCAGCCGATGCAGCCGTCCAGATCGTCGCGCAACCGCTCCAGCGTGGCGATGCGCTGGTCAATCTGCGCGCGAAACCGCAGGCTGATGCGCGCCCAGTCGGCGGGGGTGGGCGTGCGGTTTCCCGGCAATTCGCTCAGCAGCGCGCGGATGTCGGCCAGCGAGACGCCGAATTGCTGGGCGATCATCACAAAGCTCAACCGCCGGATCGCGGCACGGGCGAATCTGCGCTGACCGCCCGCGTTGCGGTCGGCGGTGATGAGGCCCTGTGCCTCATAATAGCGGATCGCCGAAACGGCGAGGCCGGTGCGCTCGGCCAAAGCGCCGATCGCGAGGCCGCGTTCGGGGGGCATGGGCGGGCTCCTGAAAGGCTTGACCTAAAGTTAAGTTTAGCAATTACGCTGATCCCTGCAAGCCGAATCACAAGGAACCCACGCATGGTTACCACGCTGGAACACACCAACCTCACCGTCACCGACGCCTTGGCCACCGCGGCATGGATGGCATCGGTCTTTGGCTGGCACACCCGCTGGCAGGGACCGTCCATTCACAACGGATTCTCGGTCCACGTCGGGTCCGACGACAGCTATCTGGCGCTCTATCAGCCCAAGACCCCGCCCACCCCGAACGCGGCAGGCAGCTATGCCACGATCGGCGGGCTTAACCATATCGCCGTGACCGTGTCCGACCTCGACGCCACCGAAACGCGGGTGCGCGCCCAGGGTTTCACCACGCATAGCCACGCCGATTACGAACCCGGACGCCGGTTCTATTTCAACGATAGTGACGGCGTGGAATACGAAGTCGTCAGCTATTCCTGAGACAACCGGCGCGCGAACGCCCACGCCCCGCCCGCTGTCGTGGCGGGGCTTGCATTCCTCGGCCCCATGTTGTCAGGTACACGGGTTGATCCGAATTGCCCCGGCCTATGGCCGTGGGCGTTTTCATTTGTATGTGAGACCCCATGGAAAAGATCCTCATGACCCGCCGCGGCTTTGACGCCCTGGACGAGGAACTGCGCCAGCTGAAAAGCGTGGAGCGCCCCGCTGTGATCCGCGCAATTGCCGAGGCGCGCGAGCATGGCGATTTGTCTGAAAATGCCGAGTATCACGCGGCCCGCGAGAAGCAGAGCTTCATCGAAGGCCGGATCAAAGAGGTCGAAGGCCTTCTCGGCCGCGCCGAAGTCATCGACACCTCGAAACTGAGCGGGTCGATCAAATTCGGCGCGACGGTGAAGATCGTTGACGAAGACACCGACGAAGAGCGCACCTATCAGATCGTGGGCGAGTCCGAGGCCGACATCGAGAACAACCTGCTCAACATCAAGTCGCCGCTCGCGCGGGCCTTGATCGGGAAAGAGCCGGGCGATTCGGTCGAAGTCCGCACGCCGGGTGGCGAGCGCAGCTACGAAGTGATCTCCGTCGACTTTCGCTGACGGCCCCGGGTATGCCCGAGGACTCGAAACACCGCGCACGCAAGAGCCGCAAGGCGCATAAGCCCCGCATCTCGCCCGAGATGCTGGCCTTTGTGCTCTCGCTTGCCTGGCTTGTCTTGCTGGTCGCGGCGTTTGGTGTTCTGGGCCAGCAGGGCATGCAGATTGCCGACACGCTGGGGCTGGTGGTGCTGGCACTGGCGGTGTTCCTGCCGATCGCGCTGATCTGGCTGGCCGTGCTCGTCCTGCGCGCCGCCCGTGACATGCGCGACGAATCTGTGCGGCTGCACGCCACGGTCGAGGCGATGCGCCGCGGCTGGATTCGCGAACAGCAGGCGGCAGGCCTGTCGCTGAAGCCGACGGTCGAGGAAAAGCTCGACGAGATCGCGGCGGCGCAAAAGGCGACCGAGGACCGTCTGGTCAGCTTTACCACCCGCCGCAGCCTGCCGCGCAGCCTGTTGATCGAGGGCGACAGCGACGGCACCCAACCGCTGCTGGCGCTGGAAAACCCGGCCCCCGCGCCCGAGCCGCTGCCACCCGCCGATTTCATCCGCGCCCTGAATTTCCCCGAGACCGAAACCGACGAGGCCGGCTTTGCCGCCCTGCGCCGGGCACTGGCCGATCATGGCGCGGCGATTCTGGTGCGGGCCGCACAGGACGTGCTGACCACCCTGTCGGAAGAGGGCATCTTCATGGATGACCTGCACCCCGACCGCGCCCGCCCCGAGGTCTGGCGCGCTTTCGCCATGGGGGTGCGCGGTGCCGAAGTGGCGGGGCTGGGCGGCATTCGCGACCGCTCGTGTCTGGCGCTGACCACGGCCCGGATGCGCTCGGACCCCGAGTTCCGCGATGCCGCGCACCGTTTCCTGCGCGCCTTCGACCGGCGGTTTACCGTGTTCGAGGCGCTGGCCTCGGACGGCGAGATCGCCCAGTTCGCCGAGACCCGCTCGGCCCGCGCGTTCATGCTGCTGGGCCGCGTCACCGGCATATTCGGATAAAGCAATGACCACAGCGCCAATTCTCACCCCTCGCGGGGCCTTCTTTCAGGGCATGCGCCACGGCGGGCCCTTTGTGCTGATCGTCGGACCTTTCGGTCTGGTGTTCGGTGTCGTCGCCATGGAAACCGGCCTCAACGTGCTGCAGGCGCTGTCGTTTTCGGTGGTGGTCATCGCCGGTGCCGCGCAGCTGACCGCCCTGCAACTGATGACCGACCAGGCACCGCTGATCATCGTGCTGATCACCGCGATTGCGGTGAACATGCGGATGGCGATGTACTCGGCGTCCTTGGCCCCGCATCTGGGCGATGCGCCCTTCTGGCAGCGGGCGCTGGTGGCGTATTCGATGGTCGACCAAGCCTATGCGCTGTCGATCCTGCGCTTCGAGCAAGAGCCCGAACTCAGCACGGCGGTGAAGATCGCCTATTATTTCGGTGCTGTCGCGCTGATCTGCCCGGTCTGGTATCTGTCAACGCTGGCCGGTGCGGTGCTGGGCAATCAGATCCCCGCCAGCATCCCGCTCAGCGCGGCAGTGCCCATCGCTTTCATCGCGCTGATCGGCCCGATGCTGCGCACGCTGGCGCATGTGGCGGCGGCGTTTGTGTCGGTCGCGGGCGCGCTGCTGCTGGCCGCGCTGCCGTATAATCTGGGCCTTTTGCTGGCCGCGCTGGCAGCGATGGCAACCGGCGCCCTGGTCGAGATCTGGGCCACACGCCGACGGGGGAACAGCGCATGATCATGTCCAACGGAACAATCTGGCTGGTGATCGTCTTGCTGGGGCTGGGCACCTTCGCGCTGCGCCTGTCGTTTCTGGGCCTGATCGGCAACCGCCCCCTGCCCGCCTGGGCCCTGCGTCTGCTGCGCTATACCCCGGTGGCGGTGATCCCCGGCCTGATGGCCCCGCAGATCTTTCGCCTGCAGCCGGACACCGGCCTGCCGGACCCCGTGCTGCTGACGACCGTCGGCGTCACTTTGGTTGTGGGGCTTTGGACCAAGAACGCAATCTGGGCGATGGTCGGCGGCGCGGTGGTCTTGACCACCCTCACCCTGATCGGCGCATAAGAAAAAAAGGGGCCTCGCGGCCCCTTGTTCGTATCTTACTCGGTGTATTGCTGTCGCTCAGTCGGTTCGGCGTCGGAATAGATCCGTTCTTCGACAACACCTGCGATAGTGCCAAACTGCTCGGACAGGCGGTTGGGCTGAAAGCCCGAGCGGATCCATTCGTAGCCGGGCACCTGATTGAGGATATGCACGATGGATTTCGCGCAATAGGCGTCGGGCACCGGGCCTTCCTGCTCGGCCAGCCGCAGGATGTATTCGGCGGTCTCGGGTGGGACTTGCAGGTGCTGGATCAGCACATGATGCGTCCGGCGCGCGTGGTAATAGGTGTAGCGATAGAGCTGCCGCTCATCGAAACCGTAATGCACGTCGTGGCGTTCCGGCGCATCGGGATGCGTCCAGGTGCCCGCCGGGTCAAACAGAACCCGTTGGCTGGGCGCGTTGATCATCATCGCCGAATGCTCGCCGCGCCCGGTTTCATTGTTGATCACGTTGAACACAACGATCTCGGTCGGGCCGTCATGCTGATAGCGGGCGGCGATCACATCGGCTTCGGGCGCCCAGACGACGGGTTTGGTACAGGCGGCCAGCAAGGCCAGCGCCACAAGGGCCACAAGGCGCGTCAGCAGGGGCATGAGATGTCCTTCACCGAAGGGCTGGCGCGCCCGCTGGGCGCGCGCCGCCGCACAGAGGTGTCCGCGTCGGCCGGTCGCCCGGCCCGGCGCGTCAGGCGTTGACCAGCGCCATGAAAATCAGGCAGCCGATTGAAAATGCTGCAACGATGATCGACGCACGGATGAAACCGTTGAAGGTTTTTTCCTGCGAGGTGGTGTCCATCGAGCCGTGTTCATGCGCCATTGTCGGAACTCCCGTAAGCGTGGATTTCCCCTTCCTTAGCGGATTGAGAAACCCCTGTCACCTGCATTGGACTGTGTCGCTATGGCACAGCAGCGCGGGCACGGCAGGGATGCCACACCCGGGCCGCGGCCCGCTCTTCTCGTACGATTTCAGCGCTTTGGGGACTCGGCTCAGGCAGCAGCCAGCATCTTGGTGCTGATCTCCCACAGCCGTTCCGCCGACTCGTCATTGGCCGCGTGGGCGTTGACCCCGGCAAAGCGCGCCGTCGGGCTGTCGGGATCGGTCGGCAGCGCGATATCGCAATCCTCGCAATAGACGCCCGGCTTGCCCACCAGCAGCGGCGAGGTTGCCGCCCAGAGCGTTGTCGAGCACCCCTGCTCGGGCGTCTTGAACCCGGCCCTGGCCAGTTCGGACGGCTGCCCGTCCTCACCCAGCCAACCCAGCGCGACCATCTCTTCTTGCGGCAGATGGCGTTGCAGCGGGGTGAAGATGCCGCCCGGATGCACGGCAAACGCATGCCCGCCGCTTGGCTTCAGCCGCCGCGACAGGGCGTTGGCGAAGAGCGCGTCGGCGGTCTTGGCCTGACCATAGGCGACCCATTTGTTGTACTCGGTCGTCTCGAAATTGATGTCGTCCCACAGCACGTCGGAAATCTTGTGCCCGGTCGAGGACAGTGCAACCACCCGCGCCTCGGGCGTGGTTTCCAGCAGGCTGAACAGCGCTTGTGCCAGCGCGAAATGGCCCATGTGGTTGACGCCGAACTGCGATTCCCAGCCCGGTCCGACGCGCTCCAGCGGACAGGCCATGATGCCCGCGTTGTTGATCAGCAGGTTCAATTGCTTGTTTTCGGCCAGAAAACTGTCGGCAAAGGCACGCACCGAGCGCAGATCGGCCAGATCCATCGGCACGCTGACCACGTCACCGTCGACGCCTGCCAGCGCCTCGGCCGCCTTGGCCGGGCTGCGCACCGGCACCACCACGCGCGCGCCTTTGGCCGCCAACGCACGCACCGCTTCCAACCCGATCCCGCTGTAGCCGCCGGTGACGATCGCGGTCTTGCCGGTCAGGTCGATCTTGGCCAGCACCTCGGCGCCGGTCGATTTGGCGGGAAAGCCGGAGTTGACCGGGACTTGATCTGCAACGCTCATGCTGTGTCCTTTCGCGGAAACCAGAAACTGAATTCAGGTTCGGTTTTGACAGATGAATCGCAATCTGTCAAGAAAGCCGAATAGAAATTCAGTTTCAGGGCCCCATGACCAAAGATCGATGGCTTTCAGACCTGCACTGGCGCCGCCCCAGCCAGCAGACCCGCAGCGAGCGGACACAGACCGCGTTGATGGACGCGGCTGAGGCCCTGATCGTGGAAAAAGGGCCCGACGCGACCTCGATCGCCGATATAGCCCAGCGCGCGCAGTGCTCGGTCGGGACGGTCTATCACCACTTCAAGGACAAGAAGGCGCTCTACTACGCGCTCTTTCACCGCATGACGCAGGAGTATGCCGATTTCACCCGCCGCGCCTCGGACCCGGCGTTGTGGGAGGGGGCAACGGTGCTCGAACTGCTGCGCGGCTATGTCGAGATCATGCTCAGCGTGAAGGTGCAGGCGGGCAACGCCAAGGCCGCCGTGACAGCGGTCATCGCCGATCAGCCAGACCTGCGCGCCCATGTGGCGGAACTGCAGGCGGACGGACGCCGTGCCTTGCGCGACCGTATCCTGACGCGCCGCGACGACATCGGCCACCCTGAGCCCGAGCAGGCGGTGGGGTTCTTCATCGACCAGTTGGGCGCGATGCTCTTTGCGCGCTCGGACGCCAGCCAGCGTGTCGCGTCGATTGCGCGGCTGGACGATGCGGCATTTATGGAAGAGGTGCTAACGCTGGCCCGGCGCTATTTGCGCCTGAAGCCCGAGGCTTAGCCTACCGCCTGCCACAACCACGCGCCCTGCGGGTCATCACGCCAGCGGCGCACGCGGCCATGGCGCAGCAAGTGGTTCAGGTGCGCGACCGCCTCGACCAGCGCCATGCCCGCCGACGCACCGGTGATCTCGCGCTTGAAGAGCGGCAGAAAGCATTGCGCGGCGGTTTTGGGCTCGGTCAGGAAATCTTCCAGCCGGTTCAGCGCACCGACATGGTTCTCGACCATCTGGCGCAGGCGCAGCGGCAGGCCGGTGAAGGGCAGCTTGTGGCCCGGCAGCACGAAATGCCGCTCCTCGGCGAATTGCGCCAGACGGGTGCAGCTTTCCATCCATTCGCCGACCGGATCGGCGTCGGGCTCGGTCGCGTAAACACCCAGATTGGCGCTGATCCCGGGCAGCAACTGATCGCCACCGATCACCAGATCGTCGTCCAGACTCCAGAAGGTCGCATGTTCCGGCGCGTGGCCGTTGTCGCAACGCACACGCCAGCGGCGGCCGCCCATCGTGATCTCATCACCCTCAGCCACGCGGGTGTAGCCCAGCGGCAGATAGGACACGACATCCTTGAAATTGAAGGGGTTTTCTTCCATCCGCCGCGCGATCTCGGCCTCGTCCACACCCGCACTGCGCCAATAGGCAACGGTCTCGGGCACCGGGCGGTCGTGCACATCCAGAAGCAGCATGCGCGCGAACAGCCATGAGGTGCGGGTGGTCACCAACTCGGCCCCGTGGTCGGTCTGCATCCAGCCTGCCAGCCCGATGTGGTCGGGGTGGTGATGCGTTACCACCACGCGACGGATCGGTCGGCCCTGCAGCGGACCAGCGATCAGCCCCAGCCATGCCTCTTTCGATTTCCCACCACCAAAGCCGGTGTCGATCACCGTCCAGCCGTCGCCATCATCCAGCGCATAGACGTTGACGTGGTCGAGCTGCATCGGCAGCGGCAACCGCATCCACAGCACGCCCGGCGCCACCGTGATCGCCTCACCCGGCGAGGGCGGCTCTTCATGCGGAAAGCGGATACCGGGGTCTTGTGGACGCGGGGCAGTGGTTTGGGTCATGCGCTTTCCAGATCTTCGGCACTCAGAGCATAGAGCTGCTCGGCCCCGGCGCGGGCCTGCACCAGGAGCGATTCGTGCTCGGGCAGAATACGGTCGATGAAGACGGTGGCAAGCCGGGCGCGCGGCCCGTCAGGATCGGCCAGCGCGGCCTTGAGGTGGTAATGCGCGCCCAGAATGCGGGCAAAGGCGCGCAGGAAGGCGGTCGCCCCGGCGTTGCGGTCGCCCGGATCCTGCGCAACCAGCCATTCGGTCGCCTCGCGCAGGGTTTCAGCCGCATCCCAGACCTTGTGGGCCAGTTCGGGCGCTTTGGCGCGCGCAGCCTCGGCGGTATCCTCGACCTCTTGCAGCAGCCGGAAGGCCGCTTCGCCGCCGTCCATCATCTTGCGGCCCACCAGATCCATCGCCTGAATGCCGTTGGTGCCCTCATAGATCGGCGTGATCCGGGCATCGCGCAGGTACTGCGCCGCCCCCGTTTCCTCAATAAAGCCCATGCCGCCGTGGATCTGCACGCCCAGCGAGGCGACTTCGCAGCCAATATCCGTGCCTTGCGCCTTGGCAATCGGGGTCAGCAGCGCGGCGCGGGCGTTCCAGCTGTCCTTGCCGGTGGCTTTGGCCATGTCGATAGCCATGCCGCAATCCAATGCAATGGCACGGGCGGCGAAGATCTCGGCCTTCATCACCGCCAGCATGCGGCGCACGTCGGCGTGATCGATGATCGCGCCGTCGCCCAGCGGCGTGCGGCCCTGCTTGCGGTCCTTGGCATAGGCCAGCGCGTGCTGATAGGCGGCTTCGGCCACACCGATGCCCTGCGCGCCGACGCCCAGACGGGCGTTGTTCATCATGGTGAACATCGCTGCCATGCCGCCATTCGGCTTGCCGACCATCCAGCCCTGCGCGCCTTCAAAGCTCATCACGCAGGTGGGCGAGCCGTGGATGCCCAGCTTGTGCTCCAGCGAGACCACGCGCAGGCTGTTGCGCTCGCCGGGGTTGCCGGCGGCGTCGGGGATCAGCTTGGGCACCATGAACAGGCTGATGCCCCGCGTGCCGGGCGCGCCATCGGGCAGACGGGCCAGCACCAGATGGCAGACGTTCTCGGCCACGTCATGATCGCCCCAGGTGATGAAGATTTTCTGCCCGGTGATCGCATAGCTGCCGTCGCCGTTATCCTCGGCCTTGGTGCGCAGCGCGCCGACGTCGGAACCGGCCTGCGGCTCGGTCAGGTTCATCGTGCCGGTCCATTCGCCCGAGATCAGCTTGGGCAGATACAGCGCCTTGAGGGTGTCGCTGGCATGGTGATCCAGCGCTTCGATCTGGCCTTGGCTCAGCAGCGGGCAGAGTTGCAGCGACAGGCAGGCCCCGGCCATCATCTCGAACACGGCGGTGTTCAGCGTCAGCGGCAGCCCCATGCCGCCATGCTCGGGCGAGGCAGAGAGGCCGACCCAGCCGCCCTCGGCAATCGCCTTGTAGCCGTCCTTGAAACCCGGCGAGCTGCGCACGACGCCGTTTTCCAGCTTGGCAGGCGTCAGATCGCCGCCACGGTTCAGGGGGGCCAGCACCTCGTCACACAGACGGCCGACTTCGGTCAGAATGGCATCGGTCACGTCGGCACCAGCCTCGGCAAAGAGGTCGGTCTGGGCGAGACGGTCGTAGCCCAGAACCTTGTCGAGCAGGAAACGGGTTTCGGCGACGGGTGAGGTGTAGGGCATTGGCTATCTCCGTGGCTGACGCGCGGGACCAGTGAAAGAAGGGCTGCTTGGCAAGCCCGGTCGAGGGTTGTATTGCCCCAGTTCAGCGCCTTTCGCTACCCGCAGAAATCAAAACGCAGCGTCACCCGAGGCCGCCCCGCCATGCCCGAGACCCGCCTTCTGACCGCCGATGCGCCGGGCCTGACCCGGGCCGCCGCGCTGCTGCGCGCGGGCGGGCTGGTCGCCTTTCCGACCGAGACGGTTTACGGGCTGGGCGGCGACGCGACGCAGGACCATGCGGTTGCCGGGATCTTTGCCGCCAAGGGGCGGCCGCGGTTCAATCCGCTGATCGTGCATGTACCGGATGTGGCGCTGGTGTCGCGCTATGCGGTACTGACGCCGCTGGCTGAACAGCTGGCGGCAGCGTTCTGGCCCGGCCCTTTGACGCTGGTGTTACCGCTGCGATTGGATGGCGGGCTTTCACCGCTGGTGACGGCGGGGTTGGAGACCGTGGCAGTGCGCGTGCCCGCGCACCCGGTGGCGCGCGCGTTGCTGGAAGCCTTCGGCGGGCCGCTGGCCGCGCCTTCGGCCAACCCGTCGGGGCGGATCAGCCCGGTAACGGCGCAGCATGTGCTGGACGGATTGAGCGGTCGGATCGATGGGGTAGTCGATGGCGGGGCCTGCGCGGTGGGGCTGGAGTCGACGATTCTGGATGCCACCGGCGATGCCCCGGTGCTGCTGCGCGCGGGCGGGCTGGCGGTGGAGGCGGTCGAGGCGCTGGGGCTGCGTGTGGGGACGGTGACGGGTGGCGCGATCACCGCGCCGGGGCAGCTGGCCTCCCATTACGCGCCGCGCGGGCGGGTGCGGCTGGGGGTCGTATCGCCGGAGGCCGGTGAGGTCTGGGTCGGCTTTGGCCCCTGCCCAGGCGCATCGCTGACGCTGAGTGAGGCAGGCGACACGACGGAAGCCGCCGCCCGCCTGTTCCACGCCCTGCACGAGGCCGATGCACTGGCCGGACCCGGCGGGCGCATCGCTTTTGCGCCGCTGCCTGAGGTGGGCTTGGGCCGCGCGGTGAACGACCGGCTGCGGCGCGCGGCGGCACCGAGGTAGCGAGGGGGCTGCGCGCCCCCTCGCGCTCCCCGCGCCAAAGGGGGCGCACGCGCCCCCTTTGGAAACCCCCGTGCGTATTTGGGGCAAGATGAACGGGCTGGCGTGAGAAGGGTCCGCGCTGACTGCGCTTCAGACCCGGAGCGCCTCGCGCGGGTCCATGACCGGCAGGTCGAGCGCCTTGCCGACAGCGGCGTAGGTCAGGTGCCCCGCGTGGGTGTTGAGGCCTGCCATCAGATGCGCATCCTCTGAGCAGGCCAGACGCCAGCCCTTGTTGGCCAGCGCCATCAGGAACGGCAGCGTCGCGTTGCCCAGCGCCTGCGTCGAGGTGCGCGCGACGGCGCCCGGCATGTTGGCGACGCAATAGTGCAGCACGCCGTCCACCTCATAAATCGGGTCGGCGTGGGTGGTGGCATGCGAGGTCTCAAAGCAGCCGCCCTGATCAATCGCCACATCGACCAGCACCGCGCCGGGCTTCATGGCTGAGAGCTGCGCACGGCTGACCAGTTTGGGCGCGGCGGCACCGGGGATCAGCACCGCGCCGATGATCATATCCGCGACGGGCAGCAGATCGGCCAGACCGGCGGCGCTGGAGTATTGCGTGGTCAGGCGGCCCTGAAAGATGTCATCGAGATAGGACATCCGCGGGATCGAGCGGTCGAGCACCGTCACATTCGCCCCCATCCCCACCGCGACCCGCGCCGCCGCCGTGCCGACGACCCCGCCGCCGACGATGACCACATTGGCCGGACGCACACCCGGCACGCCGCCCAACAGCACGCCGCGCCCGCCATTGGCCTTTTGCAGCGACCAAGCGCCGACCTGCGGGGCCAGACGGCCCGCGACCTCGGACATCGGCGCCAGAAGCGGCAGCCCGCCGTTGCGGTCGGTGACCGTCTCATAAGCGATGGCGGTGACGCCGCTGTCGAGCAGGTCGCGGGTCTGCGCGGCGTCGGGCGCGAGGTGCAGGTAGGTGAACAATAGCTGGCCTTCGCGCAACTGCTTGCGCTCGACAGGCTGCGGTTCCTTGACCTTGACCACCATTTCCGCCGTGGCGAAGATCTCGGCGGCGGTGTCGACGATCCCGGCCCCGGCGGCGCGGTAGTCGTCGTCGCTATAGCCAGACCCCAGCCCCGCGCCGGTCTCGATGATCACACGGTGGCCCGCTGCGACGGCCTCATGCGCGGCGGCGGGGGTGATCCCGACGCGAAATTCCTGTGGCTTGATTTCCCGGGGGCATCCGATCAGCATCGTGCTCTCCTGTTGCTTGTGCGCTCAGGGTCGCGCATCGGGACTGACAGGTGCTTGATTTTTTCGGCGAGACAAGGAAAGATCGCGCAAGAAGCTTCGACATTTACACCAACCCTTCGATGAAAGTTGCGCTGCAATGCAGCTAGACGCTACAGACCGCCGCATCCTGAGAACGCTTCAGCGTGAAGGGCGCATGTCCAACGCCGAGCTGGCCGAGCAGATCGTGTTGTCGCCCTCGGCCTGCCACAGGCGTGTGCAGCGGCTGGAAACCGACGGCTTCATTGCGGGCTATGTCGCGCTGGTCGATCCGCGCAAGATCGGCAAGCCGACGACGGTGTTTGTCGAGATCACGCTTAACGGCCAGTCGGACGAACTGCTCGACGGATTCGAAAAGGCCGTGGCCAAGATCCCCGATGTGCTGGAATGTCACCTGATGGCGGGCAGCGCGGATTACTTACTGAAACTGGTGGTCGAGGATACCGAGGATTTCGCGCGCATTCACCGGCAGTATCTGGCCCGCCTGCCCGGCGTGGCGCAGATGCAGTCGTCTTTTGCGCTGCGCACGGTGGTCAAGACGACGGCGTTGGACCTGTAACGCCGGATTGTCATGAAACCGTCACGCAGCGGGCCTAAGCGCGAGCGACACAGCAGGAGCTTGCGATGACCCATGTTCTGATCCTTTGCACCGGCAATTCGGCCCGCTCGATCATGGCCGAGGGCGCGTTGAACGCGCTGGGCGGCGGGCGCTTCACTGCCTATTCTGCGGGGTCAAAGCCGACGGGCGCCCCCAACCCGTTTGCCCTGGCGCAGCTGAGGGCCGAGGGCATCGACCCCGGCTTTGCCCGCTCGAAAAGCTGGGACGAGTTCGCGGTTGAGGGCGCGCCCGCGCTGGATCTGGTGATTACCGTCTGCGATTCCGCCGCGGCTGAGGAATGCCCCTACTGGCCCGGCGCGCCCAAGCGGGCGCATTGGGGCCTGCCAGACCCGGCCGCCGTCAGCGGATCGGACGCCGAGAAGGCGGCGGCCTTCGCGGATGCGTATGGCGTGATCGCCCGGCGGATGGCGGCGCTGGTGGCGCTGGACCCCGCAGCAGCCGACTATGACGCGCAGCTCAAAGCCATCGGCGCGCTGCAATGAACGCGCGGATGCTGACCGCCGAGGCGCTCGGCACCCTGCTTCTGGTCGCTGCCGTTGTCGGCTCGGGCATCATGGCCGAAACGCTGACCGGCGACGTCGCGCTGGCGCTGTTGGCCAATACCATCGCCACGGCAGCGGCGCTGGTGATGTTGATCACGGTGCTCGGGCCCATCTCAGGCGCGCATTTCAACCCTGCGGTGACGCTGGTTTTCACCCTGCGTGGCGAGGTGGCCGTGACCACCGCCGTCGCCATGGTCGCCGCGCAGTGCGTGGGCGGGGTAGCGGGCAGCTGGCTGGCGCATCTGATGTTCGAACAGCCGGTGCTGCAAGCCTCGACCCATATCCGCACCGGCGGCGCGCAATGGCTGGCCGAAGGCGTGGCGACCTTTGGTCTGATCCTGTCGATCCTGGGGGCGATCAGGGCGCAGGCGAATGTGGCGATTGTCGTCGCGCTGTGGATCACGGCGGCCTATTGGTTCACCGCCTCGACCAGTTTTGCCAACCCTGCCGTGGCTCTGGCGCGCGGGTTCTCGGATACATTCGCGGGCATCCGTCCGGTTGATCTGCCGGGGTTCTGGGCGGCGCAGGTGATCGGCGCCTTGGCCGGAATGGTGATGGGCGGCTGGCTGTTTCGCAACGACGATCAGGACAGCGCGCGGATGTAGAGCGCCTCGATCGTGTCGATCTTTTTCTGCCAGTCGTAATCGCTGCGCACCTTGGCCTCGCCCGCTTGCCCCATGGCACGGGCCTGCGCGGGGTCAGAGGCCAGAATGTCGATGGCCATGGTGAGCCGCTGCGCAAACCCCTCACGCGGCGCGGGCGGCACAAGGATGCCGCAGGTCGGATCCAGATAATCCGCCGGCCCGCCCCAGTCGCTGGCGATCACCGCGCGGCCCATTGCCATCGCTTCCAGCACCACCGCCCCGCCGCATTCGCGCAGGCTGGGCAGGATCAGCGCGTCTGCTGCGGCCAGATGCGCCGCACAGGCGGTTTGCGGCAGGAAGCCGTGGAAGGTGACGCGCCCGGCCAGGCCAAGGGCGCGGGTCTGCGCCTCGAGCGCGGCGCGCTCGGGTCCGTCGCCCAGAACATCCAGTGTCACCGGCTTGGCCGTCTGGATCAGCGCCGTCAGGACACTGTCCAGCGCCTTCAACCGGATCAGCCGCCCCATGAACACCAGCCTCAGCGGGCCCTCACCGCGCGGGGCATCCACGGGCTGCGGCCACAGGCTGAAATCCACAGCGTTCTCGACCAGTTCGACCACCGGCGGTCCCGACAACGGCAGCGCCTGCGCCGTCCGCTGATTCGCCACCAAGAGCAGCGCCGCGCGGCGTTTGCCGGGGATCAGCCGGTTCACCAGCCCGGCCAGAGGTCGCCCCACCACCACGAACAGGCGCGAGGCGCGGCCCTCGAAATCCTCATACCCCGGCGGATACGACATCCCTCCGTTCATCGGCCCGATCACCACCGGCACCCCCAGCCGGTGCAACAGCGACGGCGCGGCGGGGGACACCGGGATCGGCTGATGCACCAGATCCACCTGCCCCGCCGCGATCAGCCCGCGCGCCAGCCGCCGCTGCTGCAGCCCCGTCGCCAAACCCATCAGATTGCCGAACAGATGGTCGCGGATCGCGCCGGGAAACCGCGCGCCGATGCGCCAGAGCCAGCGGTGCAGGGCGGTGTCGGGGGAATAGGTGATACGGTCGGCCAGATCGGGGGCCAGATCCTCAAGCCCTGCGCGGTTGCGCTCATGCGTGATCAGCCGCACATCGCGCCCGCGCCGGGCCAGCAGGGTGAAATACTTGAGCGGCAAGATGGCTTCGCCGCCGAACCGGGCCGAGGCATTGTCGGCAACGATCAGAACGCGCGGGTGTGAAGGGTCGGTCATAGGACTTCCGGCTGGTTTGGGCCTTTGTCGGCCAGCCCGGCGCTTGGGTCAAAGAAAAACCCCCGGACCGCAAGGGTCTGGGGGTTCTCTATGTCCATCACCCCCAAAGGGGCGAAGCAGTTCAGAGCATGCCTTCGCGCTGTGCCTTCTTGCGCGCGAGTTTGCGCGCACGACGGATAGCTTCAGCTTGCTCACGGGCTTTCTTGACGGAGGGTTTCTCGAAATGCTGCTTGAGCTTCATTTCCCGAAACACACCTTCACGCTGAAGTTTTTTCTTCAGGGCGCGGAGAGCCTGTTCGACGTTGTTGTCGCGAACCGATACCTGCATGTGGTTTTCACCACCTTTCTAGGTTTGAGTTTCGTAAAGTGCAGGACGCGCTGCCTTAACAAGGGCCGCAGCGTTTGTCCACGCTGATTCTCTGCGCGGCGGGGGATCGCCGGGGCTGAGTGGCTTTGCTTGACAGCCGTCAGGCCCGCGGCAAAGATTTGCTACTGGCTGACGGTGGGGGGATCGGCCACGACGCTGCGCACCGACCGGGAGGCACCAAGGGTCGGCACCGAAGCTTTGTGGCACCCCGCCCCTGAAAGACGGAACGCCTGATCGCAGGGAGCCCTATTTATGGCGCGGGAACTGGTGGTGTACGGGGCGTATGGCTACACCGGCAAGCTGGTGGCCGAGGCGCTGGTGGCCCGCGGACTGCACCCGATCCTTGCCGGGCGCAACGGCGCGCGGCTGCAATCGGTGGCGGAATCGATGAATTGTCATCGGGTCGCGGTGGCTCTGGGCGATGCCGCCGGGCTGCGCGGGCTGACCAAGCGCGCGGCGGCGGTGCTGCATTGCGCTGGTCCGTTCCGCGACACGGCAGCGCCGATGCGCGCGGCCTGTCTGGCGACGGGGACGCATTACATCGACATCACCGGCGAAGTTGAGGTGTTGCAAGCCAGCGCCGAGGCGGACGCCGCAGCGCGCGCGACTGGGATCATGCTGATGTCGGGCGGCGGGTTCGATGTGGTGCCGACCGATTGCATCGCCGCCATGCTCAAGGCCCGGTTGCCGGATGCGACAAAGCTGACGCTGGCGTTCTCGACCACAGGAGGGGCGTCGCGCGGGACGATGCGGACCTCGGCGGCCTACCTTGCCGATGCGCCCCTGGTGCGGCGCAAGGGCGAACTGGCCCCCCGGCGCGGCCGGCGTGAGGCGCGGATCGATTTCGGCGACGGCCCGGTCAAGGCCCGCGCGGTCAGCTGGGGCGACATCGTGACGGCGTGGCATTCGACCGGCATTGCCGAGATCGAGGCCTTCATGGTCCTGCCGCCCGACTCCCGCAAACTGGTCACCGCGCCGTGGCTGCTGCGCAAGTTCCTGACCTCGTCCTGGGGCAAGGGCCGGGTCGAGAAGGCGCTGGCCAACCTGCCCGACGGCCCCGACGCTCATGCGCGGGCCGAAGGTCATGCGCTGGTTTACGGCCGGGTGGTGAATGCCGAGGGTATGGTGGTCGAGCTGCGCCTGCGCACCGCCGAGGCCTATCAGCTGACCGCGCTCAGCATGGCCGAGATCGGCGCGCGGGTGATGCAGGGCGATGCACCGATTGGCTATCAGACACCGTCGACGGCCTATGGTGCCGAGTTTGTGCTCACCCTGCCCGGATCGGCCATGATCCGCTGACCTTGCGGCCCTTCGGGCTTGGACGCCTTGGGGTTTCGGCCTACATTCCGGGCAACCCCAGAAAGCGAGGCCCCGATGACCCAGTCCGCAGCCGACCGCCTGCTTGATGCAGCCCTCGTGCATGTTGCCTTTGACGGCTGGTCCGAGGCCACGCTCGCCGCCGCCGCGCGCGATACCGGGCTCGACCCGGCGCTGGCCAAGGCGCTTTTCCCGCGCGCCGGGGTCGATCTGGCGCTGGCCTATCACCGCCGGGGCGATGTGCAGATGCTGGCGGCATTGGCCGAGCAGGATCTGACCGCCCTGCGTTTCCGCGAAAAGATCGCGCTGGCGATCCGCCTGCGGCTGGAGAACGCCGACCGCGAAGCCGTGCGCCGCGCGGCCACGCTGCTGTCGCTGCCGCAAAACGCCCCTCAAGCCGCCCGCGCCGTCTGGGCCACCGCGGACGCGATCTGGACCGCGCTGGGTGACACCAGCGAAGACGGCAACTGGTATTCCAAGCGCGCGATCCTGTCGGCAGTGCATTCCTCGACCGTGCTGTTCTGGCTGGGCGATGACAGCGAGGGGCAGCAGGAAACGTGGAGTTTCCTTGACCGGCGGATCGAGAATGTGATGCAGTTCGAGCAGACCAAGGCAAAGATCAAAGCCTCGCCGGTGCTGAATGCGACCGTTGGCCTGCCCTTCCGGCTGCTGGAAAGCCTGAAAAAGCCGCAAGCAACGGGGCCGATGCCGGGCGGCACACAGTAATAATATTGCGCAATCGCGCAACTTTGTTACGCGCCCAGTTGACGCCTGCCCTGCCCCAAGGGTAAATCCCTTGCACGCTCTGGGAGGGCCTGAACATGGCAGTCGGAACCGAACTCGCAACCTGGTTTGAAGGCAAATGGCACGCGGGCAACGTGCCGGTGATCCGCGCGGGCGATCACGCGGCTTGGCTGGGTTCGGGCGTGTTCGACGGCGCAAGGCAGTTCGAGGGCGTGCGCCCGGATCTGGACCTGCATAGCGCCCGCATCATCCGCTCGGCGCAAGCCATGGGGATGATCGCGCCGGTCACCGCAGAGACGGTGCAGGGGCTGCTGGAAGAGGGCTGCAAGATGTTCCGGCCCGACGCCGCGCTCTATCTGCGCCCGATGATGTGGGCCTGCGAAAGCACGCCCGGGGTGATTGATCTGGTGCCAGAATCGACGGGATTCGCGCTGTGTATCGAATCGATGCCGATGCCCCAGCCGGGCGCGTTTACCCTGACCGTCTCACCCTACACCCGCCCCCGCCCGGACATGGCACTGACCGAGGCCAAGGCCGCGTCGCTCTATGCCAATAATGGGCGGATCATGGCCGAAGCGCGCAAGCGCGGCTTCTCGAATGCGCTGTCGAAGGACGTTGAGGGGAATGTGGCCGAGACGGCCTCGACCAACGTGTTTCTGGTGCGCGACGGGGTGGTGTTTACCCCGGTGCCGAACGGCATGTTCCTGAACGGGCTGACCCGGCAGCGGGTGATCGGGCTGATGCGCGACAATGGCGTCGAGGTGGTGGAATGCGCGCTGCGGGTTGAGGATTTCCAGAGTGCCGACGAGATCTTTGTCACCGGCAATATCGCCAAGGTGATGCCGGTCGCGGCGCTGGACGACCGGGTGTTTGCGCAGACGCCGGTGGGGTCGCGCGTGCGGCAGATGTATTGGGACTGGGCGCTGTCGCGCTGACCACAGCCGACGGATGGTGCGCGCAAGCGCACACCCTACCCCGGCTATTTCCGCCACCGCCTGCCTTGGCTATGCTGCGCCCGAATCAGCCGGAGAGAGCCATGCCCCAATCCCACACCATGCGCGTGATCGAGATTTCCAAGCCCGGCGGGCCCGAAGTTCTGGTCACCGCCGAGCGCGCCGTACCGGTGCCGGGCGAAGGCGAAATCGTCATCCGTGTCGCCTATGCTGGCGTGAACCGCCCCGACACGCTGCAACGCGCGGGCTCTTATGCCCCGCCGCCGGGCGCGTCTGATCTGCCGGGGCTGGAATGCTCGGGCGTGGTGGCCGAGATCGGGCCGGGCGTCAGCCGCTGGCACATCGGCGACAAGGTCTGCGCCTTGCTGCCGGGCGGCGGCTATGCCGAATACGTCACCACCCCCGCCGCCCATGCGCTGCCGGTGCCCGAGGGCATGGACCTGCGCGCGGCGGCCTGTCTGCCCGAGACGTATTTCACCGTCTGGACCAACGTCTTCGACCGCGGCCGGTTGCAGGCGGGTGAGCGGTTTCTGGTGCATGGCGGCAGCTCGGGCATTGGCACGACGGCGATCCAGCTGGCCGCAGCCCGCGGGGCGCGGGTCTTCGCGACGGCGGGTAATGCCGAGAAATGCGCGGCGTGCACCGAGCTGGGGGCAGAGGTCGCGATCAACTACCGCGAGGCTAATTTCGTCGAGGTGCTGAAGGCCGAGGGTGGCGCGAACCTGATCCTCGACATGGTCGGCGGCAGCTATCTGCCGCGCAACGTCAACGCGCTGGCCGACGACGGGCGTCTGGTGCAGATCGCCTTTCTGACCGGCCCCAAGGTCGAGCTGAACTTCGCGCAGCTGATGATGCGGCGGCTGACCATCACCGGCTCGACCCTGCGGCCCCAATCCGTCGTCGCCAAGGCCCGGATCGCGGAATCGCTGGAGCGCGAGGTCTGGCCGCTGCTGGCGACCGGGCGGATCGCCCCGATCATCGACAGCGAATTCGCCATGGAAGACGCGGCGCTGGCGCATGCGCGGATGGAAACCTCGGAGCATATCGGCAAGATCGTGATGAAGGTGAGCGGGTAAGGGGGCTTTCCGCCCCCCTCTTGGCCTGACGGCCAATTCACCCCCCGAGGATATTTGAAGAGCAAAGAGGGGGCGGGGCTGGACCTCGCCCTTTGCGCTGCCTAGTCTCTGCGCGAAAGGATGCCGATGACCCAGACCTATCAGGTTCTTGCCCGCAAATACCGCCCCGAGACCTTTGCCGATCTGATCGGGCAAGAGGCGATGGTGCGCACGCTCAAGAACGCCTTCGCGGCGGACCGCATTCACCATGCGTTCGTGATGACGGGCATCCGGGGCACCGGCAAGACGACGACGGCGCGGATCATCGCCAAGGGGCTGAACTGCACCGGGCCGGATGGCAACGGCGGGCCGACGACCGAGCCGTGCGGGGTGTGCGATTCGTGCAAGGCGATTGCCGAAGGGCGGCATGTTGACGTGATGGAGATGGACGCCGCCAGCCGCACCGGCGTGGGCGACATCCGCGAGCTGATCGACTCGGTGGCCTACCGCGCCGCCTCGGCGCGCTACAAGATCTACATCATCGACGAAGTGCACATGCTGTCCAACAGCGCGTTCAACGCGCTGTTGAAAACGCTGGAAGAGCCGCCGCCCCATGTAAAATTCATCTTCGCCACGACCGAGATCCGCAAGGTGCCGGTGACGGTTCTGAGCCGCTGCCAGCGCTTCGATCTGCGGCGAATCGAGCCCGAGGTGATGATCGCCCATCTGCAGAAGATCGCGGGCAAAGAGGGTGCTTCCGTCGCCGAGGACGCGCTGGCGCTGATCGCGCGGGCGGCCGAGGGATCGGTACGTGACGCGATGTCGCTGCTGGATCAGGCGATCAGCCATGGCGCGGGCGAGACTGGCGCGGATCAGGTGCGCGCGATGCTCGGGCTGGCCGACCGGGGCCGGGTGATGGACCTGTTCGAGGCGATCCTGCGCGGGGATGCAGCCTCGGCGCTTGAGGAACTTGCCGCGCAATACGCCGACGGGGCCGACCCGGTCGCCGTGCTGCGCGATCTGGCCGAGATCACGCATTGGGTTTCGGTCATCAAGGTTACCCCCGCCGCCGCCGAAGACCCCACCGTCAGCCCCGACGAGCGCACGCGCGGCGTCGATCTGGCGGCGCGGATGGATCTGCGGGTGCTGGCGCGGATGTGGCAGATGCTGCTCAAGGCGCTGGAAGAGGTCGGGCAGGCCCCCAACAGCATGATGGCCGCCGAGATGGCGGTGATCCGCATGACCCATGTGGCCGAACTGCCGACGCCCGATGAGTTGATCAAGCGGCTGCAAGACAGCCCGCCACCGCCCGCGCCGACGGGTGGCGGTGCGCCGATGGGGCGCGGTGACGGTGGCGGCGCGCAGGCGATGGGCCGCAGTGCGATGCCCTCGGGTGGCGGTAGTGGCGGCGCGCAGGCGGCGCTGGCGGGCGATGTGTCCCCGCTGGTGCGCTATGCGACGTTTGACAGCGTCGTCGCGCTGATCGAGGAGCGCCGCGACATCCACCTGCTGCATGAGGTGGAAACAAATCTGCGGCTGGTGCGCTACTCGCCCGGCCGGATCGAGTTCGAGCCGACCGGCAACGCCTCACGCGATTTTGCCTCGCGCCTTGCCGGGCGGTTGCAGGGCTGGACCGGCGCGCGCTGGGGGGTGAGCATCGCGCAGGGCGGCGGCAAGACCATCTCCGAAGTGCAGGACGCCGAAAAGGCCGAGCGCGAGGCGCAGGCCCGCCACGACCCGCTGGTGCAGGCGATCTTCGCCGCCTTCCCCAAGGCCCAGATCGCCGCCTTCCTGCCCCCCGTCGAGACCGCATTGGAGGTGGCCGAGGCCGCCCTGCCCGAGGTCGAGGACGAATGGGATCCGTTCGAGGACTGACCCCGCCTTGCGGCTCTGCCCGCGCGTCCCTATCTTTCGGGCAACTTCAGAATGCAGGAGAAGAACGATGCTGAAAGGGTTGGGCGGACTCGGCGGTCTTGGTGATATGGGCAAGATGATGAAAGCCGCGCAGGAAATGCAGGAGAAGATGGCCGATCTCCAGACGAAGCTGGACACCATCGAGGTGACCGGCGAATCCGGGGCCGGGCTGGTCAAGGCGACCGCGAATGGCAAGGGCGTGCTGAGCGGCCTCACCATTGATCCGTCGATCTTCAATGCCGAGGACAAGGAAGTGGTCGAGGATCTGATCCTTGCCGCGATCAAGGATGCGCAGAGCCGCGCGCAGGAGCGCAGCAAATACGAGATGGGCAATCTGGCGGAATCGATGGGCCTGCCCCGCGACATGAACCTGCCGGGTCTGTAAATGGCGCAGGCGCCCGGCGAGATCGAGGCGCTGATCGCGCTGATGGCGCGGTTGCCCGGGCTTGGGCCGCGCTCGGCCCGCCGGGCGGTGCTGCATATGCTCAAGAAGCGTGCCGTGGTGATGGACCCGCTGGCGCAGGCGTTGGCGCGGGTCGCCGCGACGGCGCGCGATTGCCGGAGCTGCGGCAATATCTCGGACTATGACATCTGCCCGATCTGCGCCGACAACCGGCGGGCAACGGGCGTGGTTTGCGTGGTCGAGGATGTCAGCGATCTGTGGGCGCTGGAGCGCGCAGGCGGTTTCAAGGGCCGGTACCATGTGCTCGGCGGGACACTGTCAGCGCTGGAATCGGTGGGGCCGGACGTTCTGCGCATCCCGCAGTTGGTCGCCCGGATCGAGAGCGAAGACCTGCGTGAGGTGATTCTGGCGCTCAACGCCACGGTTGAGGGCCAGACCACGGCGCATTATATCGCCGAGGCGCTGGCCCCCAGCGGCGTGACCGTCAGCGCGCTGGCGCGGGGTCTGCCGATGGGGGGCGAGCTGGACTATCTCGATGACGGGACGATTTCCGCCGCCCTTGCAGCGCGGCGGCAGGTCTGACACCGCTCAGGCGAAGACCGGTTTCGCGACCTTGCGGCGTTGACGGCGCAGTGCCCAGGGCATCGGGATGCGCGGATTGGCGCTCTCGGAAATGACCCATTGGGTCCAGCGGGAGGGGGTCTTGACCATCGTGCATATCCTTGCCTGTCGACGCTCTTAGGCGCGTCGTTCCAGCGCTGACTCTGGCGGCGGAATGGGGCACGATCGCGGCCCGCGCGCGGCTGGGGGCGGGAATTTCCGAGACTAAAGCCGGATGGCCGAGATCAGGCGGCCATAGTCCGCCTCACCGGCATGGACCGAGCGCCGATAGGAATAGAACAGGCGCGGGTCGGAATAGGTGCAGTGCCGGGTCCATTCGGCATGACCGACGCCCGCGTCGCGCAGGCGTTTCAGGCCGAAACCGGGCAGATCGAAAAGATAGCGATCCCCTTCGCCGTTGGCGAAAAACCATTCGTTATCAGGATCTTCGTCAAGGAAAGCCTGCAGGAATTCTGGCCCCACCTCATACGCGCGCTGGCTGATGCAGGGGCCGATGATGGCCGAGGTCTCGCCCCGGTCCGCGCCCAGTGCTTCCATCGCATCGAGAGTCGCTTCCAGCACGCCCTCAAGCGCGCCGCGCCACCCGGCATGTACCGCGCCGATCACCTGCGCGGTGGTGTCCAGCAGCAGAACCGGCATGCAATCGGCGGTCAGGATCGACAGCGCCAACCCCGGCACATCGGTGACCATCGCGTCGGCCTTGCCCTGCGGGCCGCCCGTGGTGACGGTGACCACCTTGGCGGAATGCACCTGATGCACACCCAGCAGAGCCGAGGGCATCACCGCCATGGCACTGGCCACCCGGTTGCGGTTGATGGCGACGATCTCGGACTGATCCGACGATCCGGCGCCACAATTGAGGCCCGAGAAAATCCCCGACGACGCGCCGCCGCGCCGGGTGAAAAACCCGTGGCGCGCGTCGCTCAGCGCATCTGAGGTGAGGATCTCCATGGTCATGTTACGGCCTCGGTATCCTGTGCCGGGGAAAATCCCGGCGGCATCGGTGCGCCCGGCGCAACCAGCGCGAGCGCTTTGAACAACGTTCCCATTTCTGCGGCATCGGTCAAGCGGCGAAGCGCGGCAAGGTGCTGGCGCAGAGCCTCGTCCGTCAGACCTTGGGCCAGTCGGGCGGCGCGTGCCTCAATTCCCAGCGTCGAGAGCAAAGCCCCCTGCCCGGTCAGCGCGCTGCGCTGGAGAGGGGCAGCGGCCAACGCCAGCGCCTCGAAATCCACATGGGCGGTCAGGTCGGCAAGGCCGGGCTCTGCGAACGGGTCGGTAAAGGCGTGCCCGCGCAGCGCCTGAAACGTGTCGCCGGTGCTGCGCCAGTCGCCGTAGTCGATGATCAGCGCCGCCCCGCCGCGCGCGGCGATCACCTGCACCACGGCCTCAACCGACGCGCGGGCCGAAGGGCGGGTTTCCACCACGTCGCCGTCCTGCGTATCGGCCAGCCGGTGCGCCAGATCGGCCAGTGGCGCAGCCGGGGTCAGACCCGCCGTCAATGCGCCGTCTTGCACCCCCACGACCACCTCACGCCAGCCGTCACCTGAACGCTGAAACTGGCGGATTGGCAGGGCGTCGAAGAATTCGTTGGCGACGAACCACAGCGGCGCGTCGGGCAAGGTGGCCAGCGTCTCATGCCATTCGACCGGCACACCGGCCAGCGCTTGCGCCTGCATCGCGCGCAGCACGGGCGAGGCCTCGACCAGATGCACCGTCATGCGCTGATGAAAGCCGGGCACGCCGCGCGTCGCGCGCCAGATGTCGGCCATCAGCGTGCCGCGTCCCGGTCCGGCCTCGACCAGCACGCCCTCAGGCGCGCCCTGATCCAGCCACGACTGCGCCAGACACAGCCCGATCAGCTCGCCGAACATCTGGCTGACCTCGGGCGCGGTGGTGAAATCACCGGCGGCACCCAGCGGGTCGCGGGTTGCGTAATAGCCGTGCTGCGGGTTGAGCAGGCACTCGGCCATATACTCGGCCAGCGTGATCGGCCCGGTCGCCGCGATCCGGCGCGTCAGGATGTCCGCGAGTGCGGTCATGGCACCCGCCGACGTTGCGCGACTCCGATCAGCGCAAGCCCTGCCAGCACCATCGGCAGGCTGAGCGTCTGGCCCATGGTCAGGCCGAAATCACCCAGCCGCACCACATATCCCGCCGGGTCCGCCGCAAGAAACTGGTCGTCCGGCATGCGCCAGAACTCGACAATGATCCGCGCCAGACCATAGCCCGCCAGAAATACGCCCGTAACCAGCCACGGCTTTTTCAGCGCGTGCAGGCGGGTGACGAGGAACCACAGCACCAGCCCCAGCAGCAACCCTTCCATCCCCGCCTCATACAGTTGCGTGGGATGGCGGGCGCATTCATGCATCCAGTCGGTCGGGCAGACACCGCCCGAACCGGGGAACATCACACCCCACGGCAGGGTGGTGGGATGGCCCCACAGTTCGGCATTGGCGAAGTTGGACAAGCGCCCCAGCCCCAGCCCGACCGGGATCACCATCGCCATGGAATCCCCCACCGCCGAGGCCGGCACGCCGTTGCGGCGCGCAAAGATGAACCCGGCCAGCGTGGCGCCAATCAGACCGCCGTGGAAGGACATCCCGCCCTCCCAGACCTTCAGGATCTCAAGCGGATGCGAGAGGTAATATTCGGGCTGATAGAACAGCACAAAGCCCAGCCGCCCGCCCAGAATCACGCCCAGAATGATCCAGGTCAGCAGCGACTCGACCAGCTCGGCGGTCATCGGCGCGCGGTCGCCCGGCCACAGCGCCGGGCGGCGCATGGCGGCGACGATCAGCCGCCAGCCAATGACAAACCCGGCGATATAGGCCAGCGCGTACCAGCGCAGCGCCAGATGGAACCCGCCCAGATCCAGCGAAAAGATCTCGGGGCGCAGAAAGGACGGGAATTCGATGACGAACGGCATGGCAACCCTTGGCTGTGATCCCTTGGGTTTCCCGTGAGGGCCGGGGGAAGTCAACCTTGCGCATCGGGCACGCCCATCCCATATAGGTCACAACCCAGTTGAGGAGCCCGCGATGCAGCCCGGCAACCGAATTTTCGATGACCTGTCCAAGCTGATGACCAACGCCATGGGCGTCGCCCAAGGTGCCCGGACCGAGGCCGAAACCGCCGTCAAAAGCCTGATGGACCGCTGGCTTGCGGACCGCGACTTTGTCACGCGCGAAGAATTCGACGCGGTGCGCGCCATGGCGCAAAAGGCCCGCGAAGAGAACGAGGCGCTCAAAGCCCGGCTCGACGCGATGGAAGCCCGCCAGAACGGCTGAGGCCGCTTCACAGTATTGTCAACTAAGCCTAGGCTGCTTGCGTCAGGAAGCGGGGGGCGATGATGTTGGCGTGGCTGGCAGCCGAAGGGCTGCGTATCGGGCGGACCTGCCTGTGGACATGGCGCGGCTGGACCGCGGCCTGGACCAGCGAAAAATCGCTTCGACAATGGAGCCTTGCCAACATCGCCTCGGCGGCGCTGGCGTTCTGGCTGCCGCTCACCCCGGCTGAGCGCGCACTGATCCTGTCGCTGGGGATCTTGCTGCTGGCGGTCGAACTGATGAACACCGCTGTCGAGACCGTGGTGAACATGGTCTCACCCGACCGACACCCCCTCGCCGCCAAAGCCAAGGACTGCGGCAGCGCCGCCGTGGCGCTGACCGCTCTGGCGGCGGGCGTTGCTTGGGTCGTGCTGCTCTGGGGGCAATGGGGGCGTTAGCCGCCGAAAAGCCCGCGCATCATGGTGGCAACTGCGATGCGGGCGCTGTCAATCGCACCGACATAGCTTGCCAGGGGGTCGCGCAGCGCAGGCACGGTTGTGGCGATCAGCGGTGCCAGCAGATACACGACCACCAACGCAATCGCGAGCAGCGAAATCAGCGACACGCCCTGCCGAAAGCTGCGCCTTTCACTGGAAACGCCAGAATCAGACGCCGTATCGGCATTGCGACGATCGCTGCCCGGCTCAAGTGTCGAGGTCAGCTCTTCGATATCGGGCAGCAGGTTGCGGCGGCTGATGTTCTCTTCTTCGACCGGCCCTTCTTCGCCGGCGGGTGCCACCGTCGTCGCGGGGGCTGGATCATCCTCGCCAAACACCCGCGACGGCGCGGCTTTCGAGCGGGTCGGCCGTGTCAGCCCCAGATCGCCCTGCGTTTCGATGGCTCCCTGAGCGCGCTTGCGCTCGCCCATCTCGCGGTCAGCCTCTTCGCGCAGCACGTCGAGCACCGTCTTGTCGATGCGCGGCGCGGCGCGCTCGCCCATGGTCGAGCCGACCGGGCGCGCGTTGTCTTCGTCGTCGGGGCCATCCTCGTCGTCGTCTTCCTCCATCTCGGCTGCGCGCATCTGCAGCGCGACCTCCATGGGGTATTGAAACCAGGTATTTCCACAGGCAGAGCACTGAACGTCGCGCCCAGCTTTGGGAATGACGCTCTCATCTACCTCGTACTGCGCATTGCAGTTCGGACAGGTCAGTCGCATCGGCTCTCCTACAGGACGAAATCCGCCCGTTGCCCGCCTCGGCCATTGGCTACGGTGTCTCAACGTTGTAGCAATCCCAAAACCAACTTCCAAGGGCAGAGCCCAGTTTCGACCAGAGGTAAAGGGGTTACTGTTGATCCGACTGGCAAACGTATCGCACGATTATGGCGGACGCGCCCTGCTGAACGGAATCGACCTGCATATCGCGCCGGGTGCGTTCCATTTCCTGACCGGGCCTTCGGGTGCCGGAAAAAGCACGTTGCTCAAGCTGTGTTATGGTGAACTGCGCCCCAGTGCGGGTGAGATCGAACTGTTCGGCCAACCGCTGCGCGGCCTCAGCCGCGATGCGCTGGCTGACATGCGCCGCCGGGTCGGGGTGATTCACCAAGACTGCCAGTTTCTGGACCACCTGACGCTGGCCGAAAACGTCGCACTGCCCTTCGTGGCCACCGGACGTCCGGTGCCCGAGGCGGATCTGCGCGAACTGCTCAGCTGGGTCGGTCTGGCCGGTCAGGCCGAGTCGCTGCCGCCCACCCTGTCGGGCGGTGAACGTCAGCGCGCCGCCCTCGCCCGTGCCGTGATTCTGTCGCCCGAGGTGGTGCTGGCCGACGAACCCACCGGCAACGTCGATCCCGAGATGTCGCAGCGCCTGCTGTCCCTGCTGGTCGAGCTGAACCGCATGGGCACCGCCGTGATGATCGCCACGCATGACCTGCCGATGATCCGCAGCGCCAAGTCGATGGTTTCGGCCCGCGTGCTGCGCATTGCCGACCGCACGCTGCAAACTGCCGGGGCCGAGCTATGAACGCGTTGCGCGCCCTCGGCGGCGCCCGCCCTACGCCCGGTTTCGGCGATCCCGCCCGGATCGTGCCCTCGTCCGGCATTGCCACGCTGTTGACCGCGATCACGGCGGGGGCGATGGCGTTTCTGGCCGTCTTCGCGCTGGCGCTGTCGATGTCGGCAGGGCAACTGGCGCAGCGCTGGTCCTCGACCCTGTCGCAAAGCGCCACGCTGCGGATCTCGGCCCCGCCGTCGGAAATCGCCGCGCAGACCGCTGCCGTGCTGGAGGTGCTGCGCACCACGCCCGGCATCGCCTCGACCCGCGTACTGGATATCGACGAACAGCGCGCGCTGCTGGAACCGTGGTTCGGGCCCGATCTGCCGATCGAGAGCCTCGCCCTGCCCCGTCTGATCGAGATTATCGAAGCGCCTGAGGGGTTCGACTCGGTCGGGCTACGCCTGCGACTGGCGTCGGAAGCGCCGGGCGCGATGCTCGATGACCACACCCGCTGGCGCCGCCCGCTGGTGCAGGCGGCGGCAAGTCTGCGCGCGCTGGCGTGGCTGTCGGTGGCGCTGATCGGGGTGATGATGGCCGCGATGATCACGCTGGCTGCGGGCTTTTCACTGGCCGCCAATGCACAGGTGATCCGGGTGTTGCGGCTGGTCGGGGCGCGCGATGCGTTCATCGCCCGCGCCTTTACCAACCGCTTCACCGTGCTGGCAGTGATCGGCGCGGTGGCCGGCATGGTGCTCGGCGTTGCCGCCTTTGCGCTCTTGCCGGTGGCGGGGGATTCGGGTTTCCTGACGGGTCTGGGCTTTTCGGGCGCAGGCTGGTTCATGCCGCTGGCGATCCCGCCGCTGGCCGGGGTCATCGCTTGGGCCGCGACCCGCACGGCGGCGATGCGGGTACTGAGGCAGGAGGGATAATGCGCTACGCGATCCAATGGCTGCGTTCGCTGATCTTTTCGGCGCAGGCCTATTTCGCGATGGTCCCCATCGCGCTGATCTTCCTGCCCTGGGCGCTGATCGACCGGCGCGGGGCCTTTGGCGCGGTGCACGCATGGACCGGCTGGATTCGCTGGACGGCCAGCTGGATGGTTGGCCTGAAGTCCGAAATCCGCGGGCCGATCCCCGAGGGCGAGGTGATGATCGCCGCCAAACATCAGAGCTTTTTCGACATCATCCTGATCTGCAGCGCCTTGCCGCGCCCCAAGTTCATCATGAAAAAGCAGCTGCTCTGGGCCCCCATCGTCGGCTGGTACGCCCTGCGCATCGGCTGCGTACCGGTGGACCGAGGTCGGCGCGGTGCCGCGATCAAGGGCATGGTGGAAAAGGTCCGCGCCAATGCCGTGGAGCCGGGGCAGCTGATCATCTTCCCGCAGGGCACCCGCGTCGCTGCGGGCGTGTCGATGCCCTACAAAGTCGGCGTCGGCGTGCTGTATAACGAGCTGAAAGCCCCCGTGGTCCCCGTCGCCTGCAATGTCGGCGTGTTCTGGCCCCGGCACGCGGTCTATCGCAAGCCCGGCACGGCGGTGATCGAGTTCCTGCCCGCGATTGAGCCGGGCCTGCCGATCCGCGAGTTTCTAGCGACGGTCGAAGAGGTCGTCGAGACCCGCTCGGACGCGTTGATGGCTGAGGCAGGTTTTCCCGCACTGGAGCGCTGAGATGTCCTCGACCCGCGAAACCGTCGAGTTTATTCGTGAACAGATGGACCCCGCAGGGGTGGTCAGCACCCGCGCGATGTTCGGGGAATACGCGCTGTATCTGGATGGCAAGGCGATTGCCCTGATCTGCGACGACACGCTCTATCTCAAGGATACGCCGGGTGCCCGCGCGCTGCTGGACGCGCCGGATACCGGGCATCCTTATCCCGGTTCAAAGCCGTATCTGATCGGTGATACGTTGCTGGACGAGCCCGACACCCTGATCGCCGTGGCGCTTGCCATCTGGGCCGACCTGCCCGTGCCCAAACCCAAAAAACAGCGCAAACCCAAGGCCTGAGCCGGAAAATCCGGCTTGACCTTCCTGTCGCTGGAACCCCTAGGAACCCGGCGCAGGAGGCCTTCATGCTCAAACCCCTTGCTGCTCTTGCCATCCTCGCCCTCGCTGGCGGGCTGTGGTGGACCACCCGCCCGGAACCAGCCGCTCCCCCGCCGCCGCCCTCTCGGGCCGGTTCGGATGCGCTGGTGCAGATCACCTTGCCGCAGACGCTCGATGCGCAGGCTCAACTGGGGCAAGGCATCTTCGCGCAGACCTGCGCCGCCTGTCATGGCGAGGCGGCGGTGGGGCGCGACGGGATCGGCCCGCCGCTGGTGCACAGGATCTATGAACCCTCGCATCACGCGGATGAGGCGTTCCAGATCGCCGTCGCTCAAGGCGTGCGGGCGCATCACTGGACGTTTGGCAACATGCCGCGGATCGAAGGCCTGACGCGCGGCGATGTTGCGGCGGTGATTGCGTATGTTCGTACCTTGCAGCGGGCGAATGGCATCAACTAGGGTGACGGCAACCCCAGCCGCAAGGATCGTCCGATGACCTGGATCACCAGCCTCGACCAACTCGAACCGATGTTCGGCGCCCCGCCCGAGGCTGCCATCGTCAAGGTTACCCGCCGCCTGACGCCCGCTTATGCCCGCTGGATCGAGGCCTCGCGCTTTTGCATGCTGGCCACGGTCGGCCCCGAAGGCACCGACTGCACGCCGCGCGGCGACAACGGCCCGGTGGTACAGCAGATGGACCCCGGCACGCTGCTGATGCCCGACTGGCGCGGCAACAACCGCGTGGATTCGCTGCGCAATATCGTGCGCGACGGTCGCGTGTCGCTGAGCTTCCTGATACCGGGATCGAACACCGTGATCCGCGTGAATGGCTCGGCCCGGCTCAGCACCGACCCGGCTCTCTGTGAGCGCTTCGAGCAGGCGGGCAAGCATCCGCATCTGGTGATCGTGATCGCGGTGGGCGAGGTTTACGCCCAATGCGCCCGCGCCCTGCTGCGCGCCGGGATCTGGGCGCGCGATGACAGCGCGGGCCTGCCCACCGTGGGCGAGATTCTGACCGAGATCACTCAAGGCGCGTTTGACGGCGCGGAATATGATCAGGTCTGGCCCGCCCGCGCCGCGCAGACGATGTGGTGAGTTAGCGCGCCCGGCCCAAACGCCACAGCCCGTAGCCGGTCAGCAGCAGCGTCAGCCCGCTGAACAGCGTGCGCAGCTGGTTGTAGGTCTGCCAGCGGGGGGAATAGTCGGTCCAGATCGCGCGGGCTTGTTCGATATCATCGGGCACGGCCAGAGCGCCCAGCGCCTCGTTCATCGGCACGTTGACGGTCGCGGTCAGGATCAGCCCGCCGACCAGATACACCACCCCTGCCAGCGCGAAGACCCAGGCAGTGCCCCGGTTGACGGCCATCGCCGCCGCTGCGGTGGCGAGCAGGATAAAGGGCGTGGCAAAGAACACCGGCGCAAAGGCGGCGTTGCGGACCGAAGCGTTCATCGCCTGCATCGCACCGATGGCGAGGCGCGGGTCCGCCGCGTCGAGGCCCCACATGGTCGAGACGATCCAGGCATAGAAAAAGCCAAAGATCGCGCCAGTGAACAGGAGCGAGAGAAAAGCCAGCGGAAGCGTCGCGCGTGCGGGAAAAGACATAAGACCTCTCAAAACCGTGAACAGGTTTTACGCGGTCACTGCCGGGTTCCGTCGCGCGAAAGCGGCGTTCAGAGGGTGAATTTGCGCTGGATGCGGTCGACCAGCGTGCCATCCGACAGCGGCACCGCGCGGATCACGTTGTAATCGACAAAGCCCATCTTGCCATAATACCCCAAGCCCGGCACGTTATCAGCGCGGATCGTAGCGTCGATGGCGACCAGCCCCAGCGCCCTTGCGCGGGCCTTGGTCGCTTCGAACAGGGCCGTGCCCGCCCCACGCACCGGCGGGTTGCGGCGGGTAAAGCTGGCGATGGAACCCCAGCCTGCGGGCAGATCGGGATGCTTGGCCAGCGTCTGAAAGCCGACCGGCGTGTCGCCCTCAAGCACGGTATGGCAGCACAGAACCTTGGCGCCGCCCAGACTGGACTGCCACAGCGCCTGCGGCGTGAAAGGCGTCTCATAGGCCGTGGTGCCGCCCGCCGCGATGATGTCGTTGAGCACCTCGGCCAAGGCCGGGGCGTCTGCTTCAACACTGGGGCGGATGGTCAGGTTCATGCCAGTTTCAGCGCCATGATCCCGGCGACAATCAGCACGATCCCCCCGATGCGCAGCGGGGTTGCCGCGTCCCCGAACCAGATCATGCCCAGAATCGCCACGCCCAGCGCGCCGATCCCCGTCCAGACCGCATAGGCGGTGCCAGCGGGCAGATCGCGCATCGCGCGGGCCAGCAGATAGAACGAGGCCGCAGCCGCCACGACGGTCAGCGCCGTCGGGCCCTTGCGGGTGAACCCGTCCGAGGCTTTCAGCGCAACGGCCCAGACGATCTCGAGCAGACCGGCGGCAAAAAGCAGGGCCCAGGGACCGCCGGGCAGCATCACGCGGCCAGCCCTTTGCGCCCCATGTCCAGAAACTTGCGGCGACGCGCGGCGATCAAATCGGCGGGCGATTTGCCGTCGAACGTGGCCAGGACCGACTCCAGCGCCTTGCCGACCGACGCGATCGCCGCGTCGCGGTCGCGCTGCGCGCCGCCACGGGGTTCCGCGATGATCTGGTCGATGACGCCCAGCTTCAGCAGATCCTGCGCTGTCAGGCGCATCGCCTCGGCGGCTTCGCGCATCTTGTCGCTGTCTTTCCACAGGATCGACGCGCAGCCTTCGGGCGTGATGACCGAATACACCGAATGCTCCAGCATCAGGATCTTGTCCGCCGTCGCCAGCGCCACAGCCCCGCCCGAGCCACCCTCACCGATGATCGCCGAGATCACCGGCACGCCCACTGCAAGGCATTTCTCGGTTGAGCGGGCGATGGCCTCGGCCTGACCGCGCTCTTCCGCGCCCTTGCCGGGATAGGCACCAGGGGTGTCGACCAGCGTGATCACCGGCAGGCCAAAACGCGCCGCCAGATCCATCAGGCGGATCGCCTTGCGATAGCCTTCGGGTCGGGCCATGCCGAAATTGCGCTCGATGCGCGATTTGGTGTCCGAGCCCTTTTCCTGACCAATCACCATCACCGGACGGTCATTGAGCCGCGCCAGACCGCCCATGATGGCGTGGTCATCGGCGAAATTCCGATCCCCGGCCAAGGGCGTGTATTGGGTAAACAGCGCGTCGATATAGTCTTTGCAATGCGGCCGGTCGGGGTGACGGGCCACCTGACATTTGCGCCAGGGCGCGAGGTTCTTGTAGAGGTCGCCCAGCAGCTGCTCGGCTTTCTTGTCGAGCGCTTCGGCCTCTTTGTCGACGTCCATCTCGGGGGTATTGCGGGCCATCGCGCGCAGCTCGGCGGCTTTGCCTTCGATCTCGGCCAGCGGTTTTTCGAATTCCAGATAGTTCATTGGCAACACCCCATAGGACGTGCCCTATATGCCCATCCTGCGCCGGTGTTGCAACCGCGCGGGACGGTGCACACAGAGGCGTCAGATTTCGATGACGATGACTTGTTGGCCCTTGGTCGCCAGCGCCAGCTCACCCTTGCACAGACGGATCGCATCGTTGCCGAACAGCTCGCCGCGCCAGCCCTTCAGGCAGGCCACGTCGCGCTTGCCGGCGGCGATCGCATCCAGATCGCTGGTCGGCGCGATCAGCTTTTGCGCGACGCCAGCCGTGTCGGCCTTGGCCTTGAGCAGCACGCGCAGCAGATCCGCCAGCGCCGGGTTCACCTGCAACGGCGCGCCCTCATCGGCGACACGCGGCCAGTTCTTGGGGTCCATGGTCAGCGCAACCTGCACCGATTCCAGAATCCCGTCAGCAATCTCGCCACGCCGCGCTTCGCGCAGCAGCAGGCGTGAGCGGCCCAGCGCCTCGAGGCTCTCGGGCTTGGTCGAGGCCAGTTCCAGCAGGGCGTCGTCCTTGTAGACCCGCGAGCGGGGCACGTTGCGGGTCTGGGCGTAATCTTCGCGGAAGCGTGCCAGTTCGCGCACCATCGCCATGAACTTGCCTGACTGGCCGCGCGTGCGGATCTTCTGCCAGGCGTCCTCAGGGTGGGTCACATAGGTATCGGGCGAGGTCAGGATGCCCATTTCCTCGGCCACCCAGGCGGCACGGCCGCTTTTCTCGATATCGGCTTTCAGATATTCGTAGATCTGGCGCAGATGGGTCACATCATCCAGCGCATAGCGCATCTGCGCGTCGGTCAGCGGGCGCTGCGACCAGTCGGTAAAGCGCGAGGTCTTGTCCAGCGGCGCCTTGGCGATCTTTTTGACCAGCGTCTCATAGCCGACCTGCTCGCCAAAACCGCAGACCATCGCGGCGATCTGGGTGTCGAACAGCGGCTCGGGGATTACCCCGCCGTCGATGAAGAAGATTTCCAGATCCTGCCGGGCGGCGTGGAACACCTTGACCACATCGGTGTTGCGCATCAGCTCCAGCAGCGGATCGAGCGAGATCCCCTCGGCCAGCGGGTCGATCAGATAGGCGCGATCCGGGCCTTTGCCGGGCAGCGCCATCTGCACCAGACACAGCTTGGCGTAATAGGTGCGTTCTCTGAGAAATTCGGTGTCGAGGGTGACAAACGGCTCGTGCGCCGCTTCGGCGCAGAGCGCAGCCAAAGCCTCGGTCGTGGTGATGATGTTCATACAGCCTCGCAAGGCGCGGGGTCGTCCCGCGGATCGTCTTTTCGGCTATAAGCGCCGAGACGGCGAATGGAAAGACCACAAGCCCTGCGTTTACGGGGCGAAAACGGGGTTTGCGCCGTCATTCGCGGCGTTCGAGCACCGCCTCGCCGCGCGCCGGACCGCGCGAATCATGCCCGGCGATGGTGAAATGCAGCGTCTCGTCCGCGCGCCGCAGCTCCAGCAGCGCGTCATGCGACCCCTCAAGCCGCAAGACGCCGGGCGCAGCGGTGCCCAGAAGCTCGACCGGCAGGCTGTCGTTCTCAGTATCCGACTGTCGCGCGTGCAGCGTGCCATCGGCGTCTTCGCTCAAGAGATAGGCAAAGCTCTGATGCGCCTGCGCCGTCGCACAGCGCCCGACCAGAAATGTTTCGCCCGTGCGCAAGGGTTCCAGCCGCAGCTGGCAGCGAAAGCGCTGCAAGGGTTCGGTGCCCAGTGCCAGATCCCCCTCTCCGCGCCAGCGCCCTTCAAAGGCAGGCAGGTTCTGCGCCACGGCGGGGCTGGCAATGGCCAGAAACAGCAGCACTCGGATCATTTCACGCTCCATCGGATCAGGCCGGGCAACAAGAACAGGTCCGCCGCCAGCGCCAGCGCCACAGCGAGCGCGATCAGCCCGCCATAGATCGACAGCCCCGGCAGCGCAGAGAACAGCGTGACGATCAGCCCGGCCAGCAGGATCGCCGTTGTCGCCGCCATCGGCGGACCGGCCTGTGCCACCGCCTGCCGCACGCGGGCCTCGGTGCTGCCCACCGCCAGCTTGTAGCGGTTGAGGAAATGCAGCGTGTCATCCACGGCGATGCCAAACGCCACGGTCAGAGCGATCATGTTCATGATCGTGACCTCACGCCCCAGCAGCACCAGCCACGCTTCGACCCCCAGAATCGGGATCAGGTTGACCACCAGCGCCACCAGCGCCAACCGTATCGAGCGATGCACCAGGGCCACCAGCAGCGTGATCGCCAGAATGGTCGTGTAAAGCCCCAACCGCAGGCTTTGCACGATCTTCGGCCCCTCGGTCAGCAGCGCATAGCCCGGCCCGATGACCTGCGTCTCATCGCCGACGCCCGCCGCCTCCAGCCGGTCCGACAGCTGCGCCAACGCCTCATCCGCGCGCACATCCCTTGCAGCAATGGGCAGCTGCACCGGCAGCGCATGCGCCGTGCCATCGCGTGAAGCCATGCGCGCCAGCATCCCCTGCCCCGCATCAGACGCGACCCATGCCGCGCCCTCAGGGCCCCAGAGCGCGCCCGCCGCCGCCTCGACCCGTGCCAGCGGGTCGGCGGGATCGTCCTGCACGATCACCAGCATCCGGTCCGAGCCAAGCCCTGCCGCCTCCATCTCGCCCAGCGCCTGCGTGACGGCGGCGCCGCGCGGCAGGTAATCGGAATAGCGAAAGCCCAGCGTCGACTGGCTCTGCAACGCCCAGACCCCCACCAACACCAGCGCCGCCGCCAGCGGCACCAGACGGGTATGGCGCGATATGGCCTGCGCCGGCGGCACCACCGCGTCGAACAGCCGGGGCACCCGCCCGCCCGCGCGCGGCACGCCCAGCGCCCACATCAGCACCGGCGTCATCAACAAGACCGAGGCCAGACACAACGCCATCCCCACGCCCCCGGTCCACGCCATCGCGTTCAGCGAGGGCGAATCCGGCAGCGCCAGCGAGGCAAAGGCGATCACCGTGGTCAGCGAGGTCAGCGCCGCCGCAGGCGCGGTCTGGCCCAACGCCAGCGCCAGCGCCGCGCGGCGGTCGCCCGGCGTGTCCAGCGCATGAATCGCGGCATGGTAAACGTGGATCGCATCCGAGAACGCCAGCACGATCAGCACCACCGGCAGCGAGCCCATCACCGGATCAATCGGCGTACCGCTCCACCCCAGAAATCCCATGAACCAGACCAGCCCGGCAATCGGCGGCAGCGCGATCACCGCCACGGCACGGACGCTGCGAAAAAGGATCATCGACACGATCAGACACAGCAGAACCGCCGCCGGGACCAGCAGCACAAGGTCGTGGATCAGCTCTTCGGCAATCGAGCGCTGCACTTCCAGCAGCCCGACCAGCTCGACCGACAGCCCGTCGATCTCTTGCGCCGCCGCCAGCACCCGCTGCGAAAACCCGTCGCCGGCCCGCCCGCGCTCGGCCCCGACGGCGATCACCGTATCGGTCAGATCCGCCGACATCAGCTGCGCCGCCAGCGGGTTTTGCACGCGCATGAAGCGCAGGCGCTCAGCCGGTGGCATCGCGGCCAGCTCAGGCCCGTTCAGCCATGACCCCGTGCGACCGGGCGCGGGCAAGGCAGCCAGCGAGATGACCGTCTCGACCCCGTCGACGAATTGCAGCTCAAGCACCAGATCGTCGAGCGCCGCCAGCGCGTCGTCATCGGCGAAACTGGGCGCGCGGACCAAGAGCACCTCTTCCGCCCGGAACGGCGCAAAGGTTTCCTCATACCGCACCAGCGCCTGCGCGCCGTCCGTCTGCGGGCCGATCAGGCCCGACAGATCCACCGCCACCCGCAGGTTGGTGATCTGCCAGACCGACAGCAGCGTGATCAGCGCCAGTGCCAGCCCCGGCCAGAGCGGACGCGCCAGCAGCAGCCCGAAAAAGCGCACGAGGGCGGGAGATTGGGGCGCGGCGGCGTGTGTCATGCGCGGACAGTAGCACGCGCGCGGGGCGCGGCAAGGCGCAGGGGCGTCAGGCGCTGACGACGTGCAATTGCGGGGCCTGCGGCATCGCCACCGCGTCCTTGGCAAAGCGCAGGAAGATGATCGCCGGGTTGGCAACATCGGCCAGCGCGCGGTCCATATCGCCCAAGGTGCAGCGACACTGCACTTCATGCGCGGTCGAGGCGCTGGCGACGGCCTCCACCTCGGTCGTCTCGGGCCAGCCCGCGGCCAACAGGTCGGCGCGGATGCGCGGCAGCTGGCGCACCGCCATGTACAGCGCCAGCGTCGCGCCGGGGCGGGCCATGGCGGCGATGTCGGGCGCGGCGACACCATCGCGCGCCGTCGCCGTGGCAAGGATCAGGTGATCCGTCGCGCCCCGCTCGGTCATCGCGCGGCCAAGGCTGGCCGCCGCCGCGCTGGCGGCGGTGACGCCGGGGATGATCTCGACCGGGATGCCCGCTGCGTGGGCGGCGCGCAGTTCTTCCTCGGCGCGACCAAAGAGCGAGGGGTCACCGGATTTCAGCCGCACCACGCGCTGGCCCTGCCGGGCGGCGGCGATGATCACCGCGTCGATCCGCTCTTGCGGCCATTCATGCGCACCCAGCGTCTTGCCCACGTAAATCCGCTGCGCATCGCGGCGGGCGAGTTCCATCACCTCGGGGTCCACCAGCCGGTCGTAGAAGATCACATCCGCCTGCTGCAACCGCTGCACCGCGCGCAGGGTCAGAAGATCGCGCGCACCCGGCCCCGCGCCGACCAGTGCGATATGGCCCTGACCCGTTTCGTCGGGTGCCTGCCCCTGTGCGATAGCCTCCTTGAGCATCCGCGCCGCTTCACGCTCGCCGCCGCGCGCATGGGCGGCGCGCACCGGCCCCGCGAACACCCAGTCCCACAACGCCCGCCGCTGCGCATGCGGCACCGCCCCCGCCACCGCGCTGCGCATCCGACCGGCCAGCGCAGCCAGCCCGCCCAGATTGGGCTCCAGCAACTGCTCGATCTGCGTCTTTATCTGGCGGCCCAGCACCGGGGCGTTGCCCTCGGTCCCGATGGCCACCACGACCGGGTCACGGTCCACGATCGAGGGGGTCACGGCGTCGCACAGATCGGGCCGGTCCACCACATTGACCAGACAGCCCGCCGCCTTGGCCATCGCGTGCAGCGCCGTGTCGCGCCCGGCGTCCCCCGTGGCGATGAACACCAGAGCGGCCCCGGCAAAGGCCTCAACCGTCGCCTCGCGCACCTGCTCGGCACGGCCCGAGGCCACCAGCCCCGCCAGCTCCGGCTCCAACTGAGCAGCAACCACCCGTAACCGCGCCTCGGTCTTCAGCATCAGCCGCGCCTTTTGCGCTGCCTGCTCGCCGCCCCCGGCGATCACCACAAGGCGTCCGGCCATCTGCAGGAACATGGGGAAGGTCTTCATGGCGCTCTCCGATTTCAGCCCAGCGGGCGGGTGGTCCACAAATGCTGCGCGGCGTCCTGCGCCTGCGCGATGGTATCCGCCGCACCCAGTGTCAGCAGGGCGACGGCGGCGGTGCCGGTGACGATGGCCTCGGCATAAGCGTCGGTCGCGCGGCCCTGCCAGAGTGCGGCCAGCGCGTCCGGTTCGATCAGTTCCGGCCCGTCGGCCAGCCGCCCGGTCGCGGCAATCAGCGCGGGGGCAGTGTCTTCAAACGGCACGCCTGCGCGCAGGCCCATCAGCGCGATGGCCTTGGACGGCGCGCGCTCGAACTCGCCGCCCGCGCCCTTGAGCACCATCTGGCTCGGCTGCCCCAGCAGCGCCGAGGCATCGCTCTGCAATCCGCGATAGGGCGGATGAAACACCCCCTGAACGCTGGCCGCCGCCATCCCCGGATTGAACAGCCGCAACGCCGTGTTCATCGGCGAGCGCAACCCCAGCACATCGCGCAACCGCAACACGCGCAGCGCCTCGGGCGAGGCCGCTTCCAGCGGCAGATAGGCGATCCCGTCGCGCGTCAGCAGGCTCCCCGCCCCCGGCGTGGATTGCGCCGCGGCGATCCCCACCCCGGCCAGCGCCCCACGCACGCGGTCCGCGCCATCCGCTGTATTCCAGCCGTGCAGCAACACCGGATACCCCGCCTGCGCCACCAGCTTTGCCGCCAGCAAAAACCACGGCGACCCGCGCGACCGACCGGCGGCGTAGCTGGGCCAGTCAAGCGCAGGCGCAGGCCCTTGCCACGGCGAAGCCTGCGCCCGGATCGCCTGCACGAAACCGGCGATCTCGTCGGCATTCTCGCCGCGAAAGCGCATCAGCATCAGCACCGCGCCGACCGCCTCGGGCGCAGCCTGGCCCGACAGGATCAGCGCCATCGCCGCGCGCGCCTCGTCCTGCGTCATGTTGCGCGAGCGTCCGGGGCCGCGGCCCAAAATCTGAACAAAGGGAGCAAGGCTCATTCGGCAGCCATCCTTGGGGTTGCTGCCTGCAAAAGCGCACGCAGCTCTGGCTTGCACGATCCACAGTTGGTGCCCGCCCGCAAGGCCTCGCCGATCGCCTCGACGCTGGTCAGCCGCTGGTCGCTGATTGCCGCGCGAAGGGTGTTCACGCCGATGTCGAAACAGGCACAGAGCGTCGCACCGGGGTCAGGCCGGTCGGCACCGGGTTGCCCGGCCAGCACGGAGACACCCTGCACCTGACCCAGCAACCCCAACAGATGCTGACGCGAGACGGCGACCGGCTGGGGTGCGATGAACAGCGCCGCGATCAGGCGGCCCTGTTCCAGAAATGCCAGCCGGTGCACACCGCGCGCGGGGTCAGAGACGACAACCGGCTCGGCATCGTCCGGCAGCGCAAAGAGCACGCGCGCCTGGGCCACCCAATCTGTCACCGGCACATCATAGCCCAGCTCCACCCGCCAGCCGTCCTTCGCGCGGGCCTTGGCCCAATAGGCGGCGTCCGGCTGTGGCTCGGCCACTGACAGCCCGAACCCGTAGGACAGCGCCTTGAACGGTTCCGCCCGGCAGATCGCCGCCTTGCTCTCGGGCTGGCCCGAGACCGGATCGGTCACCCCCGCCACCAGCGCATCAATGCGCCCGGCGCTGGCCATCTCGCCCGTCCAGTGCATTGGCGCGAACACCTGCCCCGGCTGCACCTTGTCGCTGACCAGCACCCGCAGAATTGCGTGACCGACCGGGCTTTGCACCCGTGCCAGCGTGGCCGGGGCAAGGCCCAAAGCCTCGGCATCCTGCGGATGAATTTCCAGATACGGCTCGGCCATATGCGCGTTCAGGCGCGAGGCTTTGGCGGTGCGGGTCATCGTGTGCCACTGGTCGCGCACCCGGCCGGTGTTCAGGACAAGCGGGAATTCCGCCGAGGGCACGGCAACCGGCGCGCGGCTGGTCAGCGGCAGCATCCGACCCTTGCCCGAGGGGGTAAAAAAGCGCCCGTCGCCAAAGAACCGCCCACCCGTACGGGTGCCGCTCAAGGGCCAGCGGAAAGGCTCCAGCGCGTCATACTCGGCGTCCGAGCAGTTCGCGAGGCCCGAAATGTCAAAGTCGAGCCCGAGCCCGCCCGCCACCCCGCTCAGTGCGGCGTATTCGCGGAAGATCTCGGCGGGCGCGGCAAAGTCAAACGCTTGAGTGTGCCCCATGCGCTGCCCCACCTCAGCCAGCATCGCCCAATCGGGCCGCGCCTGACCCGGCGCGGGCAGAAAAGCGCGCTGGCGGCTGATGCAGCGCTCGGAATTGGTGACGGTGCCGTCCTTCTCGCCCCAGCCCGTCGCGGGCAGCAATACATGCGCCAGACGCGCGGTGTCAGTCCGGTCGGTCACATCGCTGACCACGACGAAATCGCAGCCCTTGAGCGCCTCGCGTACCGCATCGGCGTCGGGCATGGTGACGGCGGGGTTGGTGTGGATGATCCAGATCGCCTTGATCCGCCCGTCGCCCACCGCCCTGAACATCTCGACCGCCTTCAGCCCCGGCTGATCCGCGATCACCGGCGCGTTCCAGAAGGTCTGCACGGCGGCGCGGTGCTGGGCGTTTTCGATGTCGAGATGGCAGGCGAGCATGTTGGCCAGCCCGCCCACCTCACGCCCGCCCATCGCATTGGGCTGGCCGGTGATGCTGAACGGCCCCATGCCCGGATGACCGATGCGGCCCGTCGCCACATGGCAGTTGAGGATCGCGTTAACCTTGTCGGTGCCGCTGCTGGATTGGTTAACGCCTTGCGAATACAGCGTCACCACCTTGTCGCTGCGCATCCAGTGATCGCAAAAGGCGGCAATCTGGGCGGGGGTGAGGCCGGTGGCCGAAGCGTCATCCGAGCGGGCAGCGCGCAGGGCCTCGGGGAAGCCGTCAACGTGGTTAGCTATGAAACCGGCATCCAGCGCGCCGTGATCGGCAATCGCCACCAGCAGCGCGTTGAACAGCGCCACATCGCTACCGGGGCGGATCGACAGATGCAGATCGGCCAGATCCGAGGTCGCGGTGCGGCGCGGATCGACGGTGATGACCACCATCTCGGGCCGCGCGGCCTTGGCAGCGGCGAGGCGCTGATACAGGACCGGATGGCACCACGCGAGGTTCGAGCCGACCAGCACGACGGTATCGGCCTGCTCGACATCATCATAGAGGCCGGGCACCGTGTCGGTGCCAAAAGCGCGCCGGTGACCGGCCACCGACGAGGCCATGCAGAGCCGCGAGTTGGTGTCGATATTGCCCGAGCCGACGAAACCTTTCATCAACTTGTTGGCGACATAATAGTCCTCGGTCAGCAACTGGCCTGAGACATAGAACGCCACCGCGTCCGGCCCGTGGGTGTCGATCACCGCGCGAAAACGGTCCGCCACCGTTTGCAGCGCGGTGTCCCAGTCCGTGTTCTGACCACCAACGCGGGGGGCCAGCAGGCGGTCCTCCAGCGACAGGGTTTCGCCCAGGGCGGAGCCTTTTGAACACAGCCGTCCCGCGTTGGCGGGGTGGTTCGGATCGCCCGTGATGCGGACAGCCCCCTGCCCGTCTGGCCGGGCGATCACCCCGCAACCGACCCCGCAATAGGGGCAGGTGGTGCGGATTGCGGGAGGGCTGTCCGGGCGCGCCATGGGTCAGGCGGCCTGTGAACGGGCTTGCAGGCGCGCGGCGTCCAGCAACACGCGCCCGCCCTCAACCCGCGCCGGATAAGTGGCGACGCGGCCAGTGTCGGCGCCTTGGGCCTCGCCGGTGGTGAAGTCGAAGACCCAGTTGTGCAGCGGGCAGGTCACCGCATGCCCGTGCACGATGCCGTCCGCCAGCGGCCCGCCCTTATGCGGGCAGCGGTTTTCGAGCGCGTAGACCTCATCCGCGCCGGTGCGGAACACGGCGACGCAACCCAGCGGCGTCGTCACCTTGCGCGCGCCGCGCGGCGGGATGGCGTCGAGGGGGCCGATGTCGATCCAGGTGGTCATGGGTTTCTCCTGCGGCAAAAGGATCATTCGGCGGCGAAGCCGGACAAGTTGACGGGTTTGTACTGCTCGGACCGCTCGCGGACGTGCTCGGCCCACGGGTCTTTCTGATAGACCGATTGCGAGACGGCGAAGGCGTCGATCAGGCGCTGGCGTTCGGCCAGATCGTCCACGACCCGCTCTTTCACCCAGTCCAGCCCCACCTTGGCGACCCATTTATAGGGCCGGTCCAGATATTTCGCGTTTTCCCGATAAAGCTGGACAAAGGCGATGGTCAGCGCAATCGCCTCTTCCTCGGTTTCGACCTGCCCCAGACGCTCGGTCTCTTTCAGATCCATCCCCGCGGCCCCCGCGACACCGATCTGGAACCCGCTGTCGACGCAGATGATGCCAACATCCTTGCAGGTCGCCTCGGCGCAGTTGCGCGGGCAGCCCGAGACCGCCAGCTTGACCTTGTGCGGCGTCCACGACCCCCACAGCGCCTTTTCCAGCTTGATCCCCAACCCGGTCGAATCCTGCGTGCCAAACCGGCAATGATCGGTCCCTACACAGGTTTTCACCGTCCTCAGGCCCTTGGAATACGCATGCCCCGAGACCATCCCGGCCGCGTTCAGATCAGCCCAGATCGCCGGCAGATCCTCGGATTTCACGCCCAGCAGGTCGATGCGCTGACCGCCCGTTACCTTGACCGTCGGCACAGCGAATTTATCGGCGGCGTCGGCAATCGCGCGCAGCTCATCCGGCGTGGTGATCCCGCCCCACATGCGCGGCATCACGCTGAAGGTACCGTCCTTCTGGATATTCGCGTGTTTGCGCTCGTTGATGAAGCGGCTTTGCAGGTCGTCGCGATACTCCAGCGGCCAGTCGGCCAGCAGGTAGAAGTTGAGCGCCGGGCGGCAGACGTGGCAGCCGTCGGGCGTCTTCCACGCCCCGGCCTGCCAGACAGCGGGCATGGATTTGAGCGATTGCGACTTGATCAGGCGGCGCAGATCCTCATGCGTCAACTCGGTGCAGCCACAGACCGGCTGCACGGCCTTGCGGGTGAATCTGTCGCCCAGGGTCGAGGCCAGAACCTGCTCGACCAGCCCGGTGCAGGTGCCACAGGACGCGCTGGCCTTGGTCTGCGCCTTGACGGCGGCCAGATCGCTGGCCCCGCCGTTGATCGCGGCGACGATGGTGCCCTTGCAGACGCCGTTGCAGCCGCAAATCTCCGCCTCAGGCGGTAAGGCTGCAACGGCCGCCATAGGGTCCACCGGAGCACCCCCCTGAAACGCCGGGCCAAAGATCAGCGTGTCGCGCAGGGTGCTGATGTCGGCGCCGTCGCGGATCTGGCCGAAGAACCAGTTGCTGTCGGCGGTGTCGCCATACATCACCGCGCCGATGATCGCGTCGTCCTCGATCACCAGCCGCTTGTAGACGCCGCGCCCCGGATCGCGGAACACGATGTCCTCGCGGTTGGGGCCTTCGGCGAAATCCCCGGCGCTGAACAGATCGCAGCCGGTGACCTTGAGCTTGGTGGACAGCTCTTTGGGCACAAAGACCGCCTCGGCCCCCAGCAGCGTCTGCGCCAAAACTTTGGCCTGATCATAGAGCGGGGCGACCAGACCGAACAATTGCCCATTGAAATCAACGCACTCACCGACCGCAAAGATGTCCGGGTCCGAGGTCCGCATCTGCGCGTCGATGGCGATACCGCGCGCCACCTCAAGCCCGGCATCCGTGGCAAGCCGGGTTTCGGGTCGGATGCCGACGGCCATCACCACCAGATCGGCGGGCAAGGTCGTGCCATCCTCGAGCAGAACCGCCTCGACCCGGTCGTCGCCCAGGATCGCGGTGGTCGAGGCCTTGGTCATCACCTTGATGCCCCGGTGCTCCAGATCGCGGCGCAAAAGGAAGCCTGCGGCCTCGTCCAGCTGGCGCTCCATCAGATGCCCGCTGAGGTGCAGCACGGTCACCTCCATCCCGCGCAAGCGCAGGCCCGCGGCAGCCTCAAGCCCCAAGAGCCCGCCGCCGATCACCACCGCGCTGCCGCCCTTGCCCGAGGCCTCGATCATCGCGTTGGTATCGTCGAGATCGCGGTAGGTGATCACGCCGGGCAGATCACGCCCCGGCACCGGAATGATGAACGGGGCCGAGCCGGTGGCGATCACCAGCTGGTCATAAGGCACCTCGCCCTGCGCGCCGACCACCACCTTGCGCGCTCGGTCGATGCGGGTGACCGCCTCGCCAAAGCGACAGGTCACCGCGTTCGCCGCGTACCAGGCATCGTCATGGGTGACGATCTCGGCATAGCTTTTCTCGCCCGACAACACCGGCGACAGCATGATGCGGTTGTAGTTGCCGCGCGGCTCGGCGTTGAACAGCGTCACCGCATAGGCACCGGGCGCGGTGTCGAACAGCTCTTCCAGCATCCGGCCCGAGGCCATGCCAGCACCGATAACGACCAGTTTTTTCATGTTCAGCCCTCAGCAATACCAGGCGATGACGAACGCCAGTTCGCCTGCCTGATGGATGGGAAGCGCCACCAGCGAGTCGTAACCCGCGGTCTGCGCCGGATTGCCCGCCAGAACCAACGGCAGACCGTTACCCAGAACGGTGCCGATGGGGCCCTCCCACGCGGCGGCGCGGCGGGGGTTGTCGGCGTCCCACAGCCTGCCGTCGCGCGCGCAGGTGCCATCGACCAGCAGCGCCGCACCGGTCTTGCCGACCCGGGCGCTGCGGGCGTCCCAGATCTCGAACCGGCGGGCCAGCGGCGTGCCGCGCGCCGACAGCAGCGTCAGCACATAGGTCTTGCTGCCGGGCACCGGGACCGGCAGGCCCAGCCCGGTGGTCAGCCCTGCTTTGCCGGCGCTTTCGGCGCGCACAAAGCGATAGCCCGAGCCCAGATCGCGCATCAGCATCGGCGTGCGCGCCGCCCAGACGCCGCCGGGCAGACCCTGCCCGATGGGGAAATGCGTGTGCTGGCTAACCCATTCGAAATGCTTGGCGGCACCGAAATAGCCGTCTTCCAGCATCAGAAGGCCGTCAGTCTCGGCCCAGACCTCGATCGCGCCGATCCGCTCGGCGTCATCGGCGCAGAGCACCACCAGCACCGCTTTCAGCTCGGCACCGGCAAAGACCGGGATGGCGACGGCGGCGGTCAGGCCCGCCTCTTTCGCGGCCTCGGCCCGCTTGAAATACGAGCCGTCGAAAGCCTTGAGCACCACGGGCCGCGCCTCGGCCCAGGCCTTGCCGGGCAGACCTTCGCCCTTGGCAAAGCTCTCGCGGGCTGAGGCTTCGGCGAAGCCGTCGAGCGCGCCATAGCTGCCCTGCGCGTGGACCAGACGGCCCTCTTGCGGCACCCAGACTTCGGCGACCTCGATAAAGGTCCGCGCCTGCGGGTCGAGCGTCACATCCATCACGCGGCCTCCTGGGATTTAGGTGCCGCTTGCGCCGCCGGTTTTTCAATCGGGCGCGCGCCGCCCTCGTAGTCTTCAAGGAAGCTCAACACCTGCTCGCGATACAGGTAGTAATCCGCGTGCTCGAGCAGCGCCTTGCGGGTGCGCGGGCGGGGCAGATCGACGCTCATCACCTTGCCGATGGTCGCCTGCGGGCCGTTGGTCATCATCACCACCCGGTCGGCCAGCATGATCGCCTCATCGACGTCATGCGTGACGCAGATGGCAGTGACCTTGGTGCGCGACCAGACCTCCATCAGAACCTCTTGCAGCTCCCACCGGGTCAGGCTGTCGAGCATGCCGAAGGGCTCATCGAGCAGCAGCAGCTTGGGGCTGAGCGCAAAGGCGCGGGCGATGCCGACGCGTTGGCGCATGCCGTTCGACATCTCGCTGGCGGCGCGGTCCATGCTGTCACCCAGACCCACGCGCTCAAGATAGTATTCCACCACCTCCTGCCGCTCGGCGGTGCTGGCGCGGGGATAGACCCGGTCCACGCCCACAGCGACGTTTTCCTTGGCGGTCAGCCACGGGAACAGGCTGGGCGACTGGAAGACCACGGCGCGCTCGGGGTCGGCCCCTTCAACCGTGCGGTTGTCCAGCGTGATCACGCCCTTCGAGATCGCATTCAGCCCCGCCGCCATGGTCAGCACAGTGGATTTGCCGCAGCCCGAATGGCCGATCAGGCTGATGAACTCGCCCTTGTTGACCTTGAGGTTGAAGTCTTCGACCACGGTGAGCGGGCCCTTGGCGGTCGGGTAGACCTTGTGCAGGTTCCAGAACTCCAGATAGCGGTCGGTGAGCGGCGAGGCCGCAGCATCGGCCACCAACTGCGGCACGTCCCCGGCCATGCCATGAATCGGCGTCACGTTCGGCAGGATGCGCGAACCCTCGATCTTGCTCTCGATCCCGACGTCCATCAGATAGGTGGTGATCTGCGCGCGCAGGCGTTTGAAACCAGCGTCGTGGTTCATCGCGCCCCGGTCGCGCGGGCGCGGCAAGGTGACGGCAAATTCGGTGCCCAGCGTGCCATCGGGGTTCAGCGGGATGATGCGGTCGGCCAGTAGAATGGCCTCATCCACATCGTTGGTGATCAGCACGCAGGTTTTCTTGTCCTGCTCCCAGATCCGCTCGATCTCATCCGCCAGCTTGGCGCGGGTCAGCGCATCCAGCGCCGAGAGCGGCTCGTCCAGCAGCAGGATCTCGGGGTTCAGCGCCAAGGCGCGAGCGACGGCGACGCGCTGGCGCATGCCACCCGACAGCTCGGCCGGGCGGCGCTCCATCGCGTGACCAAGGCCCACCATCTTGACGTAATGCGCGACCTTCGCGGCCCGCTCGGCCTTTGACAGCTTGGGGTTCACCGCATCCACCGCCAGCGCCACGTTGCCGCGCACGGTCAGCCAGGGCATCAGCGAATAGCTTTGAAACACCAGCCCGCGCTCCGGCCCCGGCCCGTCGACCGGCTTGCCCTTGAACAGAACCTCGCCCTTGTCGGGCAAGGTCAGCCCGGCCATCAGGTTCATCAAGGTCGATTTGCCGGTGCCCGAAAAACCCAGGATCGCCACGAATTCGCCATCCGCGATGGCCAGATCAATGTTCGGCAGCACCTCAGCCCGGTGAGTACCCTCACCGAAACCCTTGGACACATTGCGCAATTCAAGAATGTTCATGGGGATCACCGATTGTTCGAGAACGTGAACATCGACTGGATCGCGAACATCAGCCGATCCAGCAGGAAGCCGATGATGCCGATGGTGAAGACCGCGACCATGATCTTGGCCAGCGACTGCGACGAGCCGTTCTGGAACTCGTCCCAGACGAATTTGCCCAAGCCCGGGTTCTGCGCCAGCATCTCGGCGGCGATCAGCACCATCCAGCCCACGCCCAGCGACAGGCGCAGCCCGGTGAAGATCAGCGGCAGGGACGAGGGCAGGACCAGCTTGGTGATCTTGGTCCAGGTGCTCATCTTGAGCACCTTGGAGACATTCACCAGATCCTTGTCGATGGATGCCACGCCCAGCGCGGTGTTGATGATCGTCGGCCACAGCGAACACAGCGTCACGGTGATCGCGGAAATCAGGAAGCTCTTGGAAAACCAGCCGTCATCGGCGGTGTAGAGCGCGGAAACCACAATCGACACGATGGGCAGCCAGGCCAGCGGCGAGACGGGTTTGAAGATCTGGATCAGCGGGTTCATCGCCGAATTGGCGGTCGGCGACAGACCGGCAGCGATGCCCATCGGCACGGCAATCACGGTGCCCAGCACAAAGCCGAAGAACACGGTTTTGATCGAGGTCCAGATTTGCTGGTAATAGGTCGGTGCGCCGGTAAACGTCCGATAGCGCGGCTCGTCGCCATTGGCGATGCGGGTGGCGTTGCGCTCGTCTTGCCGGGCATAGAACGCGTCGGCGTCGGCCATCGTGCGGACGTGGTCGGCGTGCAGGTTCTCGACCTGCTCCCAGACCTGCATCGGGCCGGGGATCGCGCCCAGCGAGGTTTGCACACGCGGCGCCAGAGCGGACCACAGCATCAGGAAGACCGCGATGGCCAGCAAGGGCACGCCCAGCAGGCGCCAGACCTCTTTCATCTGGCCGCGCGGGTTGTCCCCGGCGACGGCCCGCAGGATCGGCGTGATCCAGGCCAGCCCGAAGACTTTCAACCAGCTGTCGAGCGTATTGATGCGGGTAAAGAGCCGGGCGCGACGGGCTTCGCGGGCAGCGTCGGCGGCGAATTGCGGATCTATCGTCGTCATCGGGGGTCCTTTCGATCAGGGCCGGGGCAGGCACGGGATTTTCGAGGGGTGTCGAAGGGCGCAGGTCGGGCGCGCCCTTCAAGGCCGGGGCTCAGCCCTGAACCGCGCCGTCAACGAGCTGCTGTTCGCCGGTCAGACCGATGGAAAAGCTGTCGATATAGGCGTTGGGGGTCCGGCCGTCGTAGGGCACTGCGTCGATCAGCGTGTTGACCGGTTCGCGGAACCCGTCGGTATCCCAGGGGAAGTCGGCGGCATTGGCCAGACCCTCATCCACGAGGCTGCGCGCAGCGTCCAGATAGATGTCGGGACGGTACACGCTGGCGGCGACGTCGGTGTACCACTGATCCGGGTGCGCTTCGGCGATCTGGCCCCAGCGGCGCATCTGGGTCAGGTACCAGATGGCGTCGGAATAATAGGGATAGGTTGCGTTATAGCGGAAGAACACGTTGAAATCAGGCACATCGCGCACGTCGCCCGGGGCGTATTCAAACGTGCCGGTCATCGACGCCGCGATCACCGCCGCATCCGCACCAACATAGGTCGGACGGCTGAGGATCTCGACCGCCTCCATCCGGTTGGCGTTGTCGTCGGCATCCAGCCAGATCGCGGCGCGGATCAGAGCGCGCACGATGGCGCGCGTGGTGTTGGGGTAGTCCTCGACGAAATCGGCGCGCAGGCCAAAGACTTTCTCGGGGTTGTTCGGCCAGATCTCGTAATCGGTGATCACCGGCACGCCGATACCGCGCTGCACGGCGGCTTGGTTCCACGGCTCACCGACGCAATAGCCGCTGATCGTGCCGGCCTCGAGCGTGGCGGGCATCTGCGGCGGCGGGGTCACCGATAGGAACACATCCGCGCCGATCTGGCCCGAGCTATCCTCAGGGCTGTACAGCCCCGGGTTCAGACCGCCAGCGGCCAGCCAGTAGCGCAGCTCGTAATTATGGGTCGAGACGGGATAGACCATGCCCATGTCGAACCGGCGTCCCTGATCGCGGAAGTCCTCGACCACCGGCACCAAAGCCGAGGCGCTGATCGGGTGCTGCGGCAGGCCGTTTTCCATCAGGGGCAGGCTGGGTAGCATCATCTCCCAGACCTCGTTCGACACGGTGATGCCGTTGCCGTTCAGGTCCATCGAGAAGGGCGTGACGATATGCGCCTCGGTCCCGTAGCCGATGGTCGCGGCCAGCGGCTGACCGGCCAGCATATGCGCGCCCTGCAGGGTGCCCGAGATCACACCATCCAGCAAAACCCGCCAGTTGGCCTGCGCTTCCAGCGTCACATACAGGCCCTCGTCCTCGAAATATCCGCGCTCATAGGCGATGGCGAGGGGGGCCATGTCGGTCAGCTTGATGAAGCCAAATGTCAGCTCGTCGATCTCAAGATCCTGGGCACAGGCCGTGCCGGTCAGGGCCGTGGTGGCGATGAGGGCGGCAAAAAGACGGTTCATGGAGTCGTGTCCTTTCCTGGCATCCAGAAGCGGGGCTCGGATACGGAATGAGAGCGAGAAAAAGAAAAACAGCCGCTGACAGACCTTGCGGGAGGGGCAAGGGTGTCGAGCGGCTGTGCTCAGGGTCCCAATCAATGGGAAGAGGTTCTTTCGGAGACGCCTTTGCCTCCACTCTTTAACGATTCCTCAGCCGGGCATGATTCGCAATCCGTGTTTTGCTGCGCTCACACCGGTATCGCTGCGACGCAGAAAAACCCTGTGCCTCTGCCCGAAATTTAGGCGTCAGGGCTGGCCGGGATCAAAGATGCGGCCATCGAAGAACAGATCCTTCATCAGATGCACGCTGCCCTCGACGGCGGCCTGCGTCACCGGGGCGGCAATCGCGCCCTCCAGCTTTTCCGACGCGCCGGGCAGATCGGCACCCAGCGAGCGCACGGCGCGGCGGTACAGATCCGAGCGATAGACCCCGCGCCCGGCGTGCATGGCCGATTGCGGGTTCAGACCCGCGCGCAGCGCCAGCTGCCGCGCGATCCACGCGGCCTGACTGCGCCACGGGAAGGTGGCAAGCCCGTCGTGGAACACCTGAAACTGCGGCACCGCGCGCTGCTCACCGCGCGGCGAGAGGACCAGACGGCCCTCAAAGCTGCGATCGATGACCTCGGCGGGGACATCCAGATAGTGACGCCGCGACAGGATCTCGGACGCGGTGATGCGGCTGTCGGGACGGCTCAACCATTGCCCCGCCCGCCAGACGGCGCGGATCAACCGGTCGGTCAGATGCGGCTCGGTCTCGGCCCAGTCCTCGCGCACGGCCAGCACTTTTTCCGGCGAGAACGCCCAGATCGCCGAGCCGGGCAACAGCAGCGCCCCGAACCCCTGCTCGACCGCGATCGAGCCCCAGGGCTCGCCGACGCAAAACGCGTCGATCTCACCGGCAGCCAGCGCCTGCGCCATCAGCGGCGGCGGGATGGTGCGCACATCGAGCCGCGAGCGCGGCATGCCCAGCGCGGTCAGCCAGTACATCAAGAGCTCGACCTGCATCGAAAACGGGAAGGGCACGCCGATGCGCAGCGTGTCGGTAACGACGCGGCTCAGCGCTTCGCCCGCCGCCGTTGCATCGGCAAAGTCGAAGGCAAACCCCGTCTCGCGCAGCTTGTCGGCCAGTGCCGTGCTGACGCAGATGACATCGCCGTTGACCGACAGCACCGACACCGCTGCCAGCCGCGTCGTGACCCCGCCCAGCCCCAGCGCCATGGCGACCGGCACCGGCGAGAGCAGATGCGCCGCATCGACCCGCCCGAAGGCCAGCATATCGCGCACCGACGACCATGACGGCGCGCGGATCAGGTCCAGCGTCAGCCCCTCGGCCTCGGCAAAGCCCATCTCCTGCGCCACGATCAGCGGCGCCGCATCGACCAGCGGGATATAGGCGGCAGACAGCGTGACGGTCTTCATCCCAGCAGCCTCGCCGCCGTGACCAGCGCCTCGGCCACCTCAACCACCTTCTTGCCCTGATCCATCGCCGCCTTGCGCAGCAGGGCATAGGCCTGCTCTTCGCTCAGGTTACGCGCCTTCATCAACATGCCCTTGGCGCGGTCGATGACCTTGCGTTCCTCCAGCGCCTTGCGGGTCTCAGCAAGTTCGGTGCGCATCCGGCGGAACACCTGAAACCGGGCAATCGCGGTGTCGAGCACCGGCTTGATCCGGTCAGGCAACAGCCCGTCCACCACATAGGCCGACACGCCCGCCTCAATCGCCGCAGTCGCCAGTCCCCCGGCCTGCCCGCCGACGAACATCGCCACCGGCCGTTCCAGCGGGCCTGAGGCCAGCGTCAGTTCTTCCAGCGTATCGCGCGAGGGGTTGTCGATGTCGATCAGCACAATATCGGGCGCACGCGCGGCAATCTGGCGGGCCAGCCCGCGCTCATCCGCGATGACGAAGATGTCGTAATCATCGGTGACCTTGAGCGCATCGACGATCTGAATCGCGCGGTCGCGGTCTTTTTCAACAACAACGATCGAGAGACGGTCGGACATCATCATCCAGGCGCCGCGAGTTTGGGCGTTCTGCCTGTTGGCATATCGCTGCGGCGCGGCAATGACAAAAGGCGGTGGCCAATTAGGGTGGCCGTTTTGCCAGATGCACAAGTATTGCCCTCCTGAACCGTCATGCGGTCACTTTTCAGGCACCCCAACGTCCCGCTTGCCAGCGCCCCTGCCCTGCTGGCATCTAGAGGCATGCCCATGCCCTCCCCCTCTCCCCGTTTGCGCCTGCGTCTGGTCTTTGGCGAGGATGCCATGCTCGGGCCGGGCAAGGCGGAGTTGCTTGAGCAGATCCGCGATCTCGGCTCGATCTCGGCCGCCGGGCGGGCGATGGGGATGAGTTACAAGCGGGCCTGGTCGCTGGTCGAAGAGATGAACGCAGCCTTTCGCGCGCCCTTGGTGCTCAGTGCGCGCGGCGGTCCGCAGGGCGGCGGCGCGCAGCTGACCGAGACGGGCGCGCAGGTGCTGGCGCATTTCCGCAGTTTCGAGGATCACGCGGCGCAGGCCGGGGCCGGGGACATTGCCGCCATCGGCGCGCTGCTGCGCGATATTCCCGATGGGAAATAACGCTTGCCAGACCCGCATCTCCTTGCGATATGTTTCACCGAACATATCACTTGGAGCCTCCCCCATGCTGCGCGCCCTGCTGCTTCTCGCCCTGCTCGCCTCACCGGCGCAGGCCACCGACTTCACCATCTTCGCCGCCGCCAGCCTGCGCGATGCCCTGACCGAGGCAGCGACCGCGCATGAGGCCACCTCGGGCGACCACGCCACGCTGGTCTTCGCCGGGTCGTCGGCCCTGGCCCGGCAGATCGAGGCGGGCGCACCGGCGGATCTGTTCGTGTCGGCCAACACCGACTGGATGGACACGCTGGAACAGGCAGGCCGCATCGACCCCGCCACCCGTGCCGATGTCTTAGGCAACGCGCTGGTGCTTATCGGCCACGGCATCGCCGCGCCGGTGTCCCCCGACACGCTGGACCTGCCGGCGCTTCTGGGTGACGGGCGGCTGGCCATGGCGCTGGTCGACGCGGTGCCCGCTGGCATCTATGGCCGCGCGGCGCTGGAAAGCCTCGGCCAATGGGACGCCGTCGCGCCGCTGGTTGCCCAAACCGACAACGTCCGCGCCGCCCTCGCCTTGGTCGCCACTGGCGAGGCCCCTTACGGCATCGTCTACGCCACCGACGCCGCCACCGAGCCGCAGGTCAGCGTGGTGATGACCTTCCCCGCGGACAGCCACCCGCCGATCACCTACCCCGGCGCCGTCACCACCGACGCCGCCCAACCCCAAGCCGCCGCCGCCTTTCTGACGTGGATGCAAACGCCCGAGGCGCAGGCGATCTTCGCCCGCCACGGCTTCACCTCAGGGGGCTGAATGGACTGGCTGGGCCCTGAGGAATGGCAAGCCGTCGCCCTGTCGCTCAAGGTGGCGATCTGGGCGACGCTGTGCTCGCTGCCTTTTGGCATCCTCGCCGCCCATACCCTTGCCCGGCGGGAGTTCTGGGGGAAATCGCTGCTCAACGGGTTGATCCATCTGCCGTTGATCCTGCCCCCCGTCGTCACCGGCTACCTGCTGTTGCTGACGTTCGGCACGCGCGGTCCGATTGGCGCACTGCTCCAACCCCTCGGCATCGTCTTCGCCTTCCGCTGGACGGGGGCCGCGCTCGCCGCCGCGATCATGGGCTTTCCGCTGATGGTCCGCGCCATCCGCCTGTCGTTCGAGGCGGTCGATCCCAAGCTGGAACAAGCCGCCGCCACGCTGGGCGCCTCGCGTCTGTGGGTCTTCCTGACCGTCACGCTGCCACTGATCCTGCCCGGTGTGCTGGCCGGGGCGGTGCTGGGCTTCGCCAAGGCGATGGGCGAGTTCGGCGCGACGATCACCTTTGTCTCGAACATCCCCGGCCAGACGCAGACGCTGCCCTCAGCCATCTACGCCTTCCTGCAGGTGCCGGGCGGTGAAGCCTCGGCCCTGCGGCTGGTGCTGGTGTCCATTGTGCTGGCCATGGGCGCGCTGATCGCGTCCGAGGTGCTGGCGCGGCGGGTACAGAAACGGGTGAACGGGGCATGAGCGTTTCGGTTCAGATCACCCACGCCCAGGGCGATTTCACGCTGGATGTCGCGTTCGAGGCTCCGCCGGGCATCACCGTGCTCTTTGGCCGCTCAGGCTCGGGCAAGACCACGCTGATCAACGCCGTCGCCGGTCTGCTGCGCCCGCAGGCCGGGCGGATCGCCGTGGACGATCATGTGCTGTTTGACAGCAAGGCGGGCGTCTGCCTGCCGCCGCATAAACGCCGTCTAGGCTATGTGTTTCAGGAAGGCCGCCTGTTCCCGCATCTGAGCGTGCGCCAGAACTTGGCTTACGGCCGCTGGTTTGCTCCCCGCACCGCCCCCCGCGCCGACCTGTCCCGCGTGGTCGAGATGCTGGGCATCGGCCCGCTGCTTGAGCGCCGCCCCGCCGCGCTGTCGGGCGGCGAAAAGCAGCGCGTCGCGATCGGGCGGGCGCTGCTGGCCTCGCCCGGTCTGATCCTTGCCGACGAACCCCTTGCGGCACTGGACGAGGCCCGCAAGGCCGAGATCCTGCCCTATTTCGAGCGCCTGCGCGGCGAGGTGCCGATCCTCTACGTCAGCCACTCGGCGGCGGAAGTGGCACGGCTGGCAACAACGGTTGTCGTGCTGGACCACGGCCGCGTGATCCGCCAAGGCCCCGCCGCCGAGGTGCTGGGCGACCCCTCGGTCACCCCTTTGGGCGCGCGGGAGGCGGGCGCGCTGCTGCTGGCGACGGTCAGGCACCACCACGATGACGGGTTGAGCGAGCTGGACGCGGGCGGCCACCCCCTCTTCCTGCCCCATGTCGCGCAAGCCCCCGGCAGCACCCTGCGCCTGCGGATCGCCGCGCATGACGTCATCCTGTCGCGCGCCCGGCCCGAAGGGCTGTCCGCGCTCAACATCCTGCCCGGTGTGGTGGTTGAGGTCCGCGCGGGCGACGGGCCGGGCGCGATGGTCTCGCTCGATACGCCCGCCGGTCGCCTGCTCGCGCGGATCACCGGGCGCTCGGCCACGGCTTTGGGGCTTGGCCCCGGTGTCCGCTGTCACGCGGTGATCAAGACCGTCGCCGTCGCGCCCGAAAACATCGGCGCGCCGCGCTCAGCCGAAGAACAGCCATAGCGAGCCCAGCAGCACCGGCTGGTGGATGAGGTAAATCGCGAGGCTATGTCGCCCGGCCCATGCCAGCCCGCGCAAAACGGGGTTCACTAGCACCCCGCCCCGCAGCCAAGCCTGCGCCAGCCCGGCCATGGCCATGCCCAGCAGGAACGGCCCGAACCACGGGAAGACCGGCTCCAGATCCATGCTGAACGGCTGGACCTCAGCAAAGCCGATCCACGCCATCCAGCGCGCATTGAACATCGGGGATTGCACCAGATACGGCAGCGCCCAGACCGCCACGCCGATGACCGCCGTCAGCACCGGCGGCACGCGCAGGAAAGCCAGCCCCAACAGCCGCCCCACAACGATCATGTGCAGGATGCCAAAGAACACAAAGGCCGGACGGATCGCGAACCACGTCGCCACCGTGACCCCCAGCGCCGCCACCGCCACCACAGCGGTCGAGCGCCAGAAGGACGGCCAGCGCATCCCGCCGCGCGCGGCCATGACCAGCGAGACGCCGGCCAGAAACACGAAACTGCCCGCCACGGTCCGCGCGAACACGATCCACGGCAGGCTGGTGATCGTGCCCGGCGCGATCAGGTGGAAGAACTCCAGATCAAAGGTGAAATGGAACACCGCCATGCCGATCAGCGCGATGCCCCGCGCAAGATCGATGGCCGGCGCGCGGCTGGTTTGTGCTGAAGATGTCTGTTCGTTCATCGCTGCCCTGCCACGCTCGTTGTTGCTCTGATCTCTACCGCGCCACCGCCCAAAAAGGAAACACTGCGCACCGATCTGCCGAGGTTTGCGCAGAGCTTGCAGCGCCGGAACCACCGCCGACAGGTTGGTTCAGACCAAGGGAACGACACTTGGCGATGCGTGAATTGTATCTCGGCAAAAAAGCTGTAAAAAATATCTATATTTTCCGACTAAAACCATGATCAACTCTGGCAACGGCCCGTCAAGAGCCTAGCTAGTTCCCGCATATTTAGGCGGAGTGTCTATTGTCATGGGCGACACCAACAGTCTGGAACGCATGTTATCGATCCTGTCCGTCTTCAGTGACGAACAATACGAATGGACTGCGGACGAGCTGATCGATTTTTTCGGCTACACCCGTCCGACACTGTATCGCTACCTTAAAATACTGACCGACGCAGGGCTCGTCAGCTCGCTGCCGCCGGGACGCTATTTGCTGGGCCCGCGTGTGGTTGAACTGGACCACCTGCTGCGCATGTCTGATCCGCTTATCCTGGCGGGAACGCAGGTCGCGGCGGAATTGGCCGCGCAATTCAAAGGAACGGCGATGTTGATACGCTGGTATCGCAATCGCATGGTCTGCATTCATCACGAAACCACGCCGCAAGCGCCCATGGTCGGCTATATGCGCGGCCAGCCGATGGGCATGAGCCACGGCTCGACCGCCCGGGCGATCATCGCGGCCCTGCCGCGCCGCAAGGCGCTGCCCCTGGTCGAGAGCCTGCTGAGCGATTTTCGCGCCTCGGGCTTTGGTGAAACCACCGAGGCCGTGCTCACCAACCTGCGCAAGATCAAACGCCAGGGCTTCGCCCATTCCCGCGGCGAGGTGACGGCGGGGGTCAACGGCACCTCGGCCCCGATCATCGACGGCAGCCGCATGCCTATTGGCGCGTTATGCCTGACGCAGCACGACACCGCCCTCAACGCAAGCGACGCCATGGCCGTCGCAAAAGCCGTCATGCAGGGCGCCGCCGCGATCTCAGACAAGCTGGCAAACCCGGCCTGAAGCCCGTGCGCGGGTCCAGACCAAGCGCCCGGCAGCGCAGGCAACCTGAATTGTCGCCCATTATGGATGGTATAAATCGCACCGCGATCCGGCTTTTATAGCACTGGATACCACCACGTTTTTGCCTCCCATTTTACCAGATGAGCACAGCCCGTAGCGCTTGTGCCTCGGATGGAGTGCCCGCTCGGAATACGGCCAGCCTTGCGTGCTTTGCGCAGGGACGACCGCGCATGACCACGTCGCACTTTGCTAAAAAGGCCCGCTCTTGAAAATCTCTGTCATCACTGCCGTCTATAACGCCGAGGCGACCGTTGGCGCCGCGATTGCCAGTGTCGCGCGCCAGACCCATGGCGACATTGAGCATGTCATCGTCGAAGGCAACTCGAAGGATGGCTCTCTGGCCGCGATCCGGAACGCATCCCATGACCGCATGCGGCTGATAAGCGAGCCGGACGGCGGCATCTATGACGCGCTGAACAAGGGCATCCGCAACGCAACCGGCGATGTGGTTGGCTTTATTCACAGCGACGACTTTCTGGCGCATGACGGCGTTCTGGAACAGATCGCCGCTGCCTTCGAAGACCCCGCGGTCGAGGCCGTTTTCAGCGATCTGGACTATGTTTCCCAGGCAGACACCTCGCGCGTCATTCGTCACTGGTCGACCGGCCCCTTCCATCGCGAGCGCCTGAAACGCGGCTGGATGCCCGCCCATCCGACGCTGTATCTGCGGCGCGAGGTTTACGAACACTACGGCGCTTACGATATTAAATTCGGCATCTCTGCTGATTACGATTTCATCCTGCGGTACTTTTCGCAAACGATGCAAAAATCGGTCTATATCCCCGAGGTGCTTTACAAAATGCGCCTCGGCGGTGTGAGCAACCGCAATCTGGCCAAGATCCGTCAGAAGATGGGGGAAGATTTCCACGCGATCCGCCGCAACCGGGTGGGCGGGATCTCGACTCTTGCGATGAAGAACCTGTCAAAGATCCGCCAGTTTCGCACCTGATCACCTTAATTTCGGGCATTCAGCGACGATCCTGACGCCCGCAACGCCCCGCCGCGCCGGTCCCGGTCACACCCCCGGGACGGCCCACCGCCCCGCCCCACCCTTCGACGCGGCACAACCGCGCTGTATCGCTCTATTTTGCCGATTTTACCTGAGTGTATTTATAGCCTCACACGCGCCGTTAATTCGCAAAGTGACGGAACGTTAATTGCAATACAAAGCCTCGTATATTCAAATCTCGCAGACGCAGCAATGAGCGCGGAATGCGCCAAAGGAACAGAGCCCCATGTCAGCGACAAGAGCATCCCTCATCGCGATCGCACTGGTGATCGCCCCCGGCTTCGCCCAAGCGCAAACCCGTGCGGCCATCACGTCGTTGCCCTCGGGCTTCGGCATGGCGAACGGCATCCTTGGTGTTTCGCTCTCGGGGCTTTACGGCCCCTATCACCCGCCCATCGACGTTGATGGTGATATCGGCATTGCCCTGGGCTTTGGTGACGCGGTTAACGCCATCGGCTTCGGGATCAGCGCCGACATCACCTCGCTCGACGATGATTTCGGCGATTCGGGTTATTTCAACCTCTCGGCGCACCGGCAGTTCCGACTGACCAACGGCTATGGCTCGATCAACGCAACGGTGTCGGGTGTCGGAGCCTACGGCACCGCATCCGCGCGCGAGATCGGCGGTTCACTGGTCGCCAGCTTTGTCACCGGCAGCGAAACCCGGCCCTACATGATCAGCGTCGGCGTGGCGAATGATCTGAACATGGCGCAGGACGTGCAGGGGATTCTGGGGCTTGGCGTCGGGATCAATGAGGAATGGGCGGTCAGCGCCGGGGTCTATGGCGACAACAACTCGATCGGTGTCAGCTATTTCCCGTCCTTCATGCCCAATGCCGTGGTCCAGCTGTCGCTGCGCAACCTCGATGATTCCGACCGTCGCGGGATCGGCTTTGACTTTGGCTATGCCTTCAACCTGTTCGGGAACTGAGCTCATGAAAACCACCATCGCCCTCATCCTCGCAACCCTGATCGCAGCACCGACCGCCAGCCTTGCGGGGGATGTCTCGTCGAGCGGGGCAACGTCCGTAGCCTCGACGGTTGTGTCGACGGTCGGGGGGGCTGCACCCGGCACCACGCCGATCGGCGCCTGCGTGTCGACCGCCGTCAGCAGCTGCTAAGCGCAACCCGCGCCCAACGTCGCACGGCGTTTGCCTGCCTGTCATCGCGCCCCGGCGCGGTGGCGTTTTCGCTTCGACCCTGACCGGTCGGGAACCATGCCCTCTTTGCAAGTGAACCTGTCCTGAGTCATGAACGTCAATCTGAACCAAACCGCCCTCTATACGCCGCCCCAGCCGGACGCGACCGACGGCATGGTCCGTCAAACACTGGCCACGTCGCTGGGATATGTTGACGGCGCCTTTGGTATCCAGAGAATTCTGGCCGACACCGGCATTCCGATTGTCGACACTTATTACCGACAATCCTTGCCGGGATATGCGTCGCTCTATAACCAGTGGCAGTGCATGCATGTCGCGCTCCACGACACGGCCAACACCGAAAAGCAGGCGTTTTTCGCGCAAGCGAGCGCGGTCAGCAAGCTGCTGGGTGTCGGGACGGGTCAACGGGTGCTGGAACTGGGCTGCGGCCTTGGCGCGAACACGCTGCATCTGGCCGAGAGCCACCCGGATGTCGACTTTGTCGCCATCGACCTCATGCCCGAGCACGTCAAACGCGCAACGCTCAAGGCACAAGGCCTGCCCAATGCCCGCTTCCAATGCGCCAGCTTCGAAGACCTGCCGCGGGATCTGGGCAGCTTTGACGTCATTCTGGCGGTGGAAACCCTGTGCTACGCGACCAATCTCAACCGTGTCGCCGCTCAGATCGCGCAGCATTTGCGGCCCGGCGGGCAGATTATCCTGTTTGATGCCCATCGCCGGGACAATTTCGACAGCCTTCCCGCCGACAGCGTGACCGCGACGCGCCTGTACGAGATCACCACCGCCGTCACGCGCGGCTTTCACACCGATGGCGCCTGGGAACGGGCCTTTGTCAAAGCCGGGCTGGATCTGACGGCCAGTGACGACCTGACGGCAAAGACGCTGACCGGGCTGTCCTCGTTGCACCGCCGCTCGATGAAGGCCTTCACCGACCTGAAATGGCGTCTGGCCCTCAAGGTGATGCCGCGGCATCTGGCCCGCAATACCGTCGCCGGGCTGCTGGGCTACCATGTGTGCTTTGGCGGCGGCACGCAGCCCGACCCGGATCGCGGAGCGGTCCGGTATCAAAAGATCGTCGCCCGAAAACCCCGGAACTAAAGCGCGCTCAGGCGCGCTTTAGCGTTTCCCGGTCAACCTGAACGCGGGTTTGCTGCCCCATCAGGTCCAGCAGGATCCACACCCGGCGATCCGGCTCAATCGTCTCCACATCGGCCACCACATCGACGAAGGGTCCGTGTGTGACCAGCACCCGGTCGCCCGGTGTCAGGGCCTCGGACGGCAGAAGCTGACCCTGCGCATCACACCGCAAGGCGAGCTGCTCGACCAGACCACGCGGGACAGGCTTTGGCTTGCCGCCAAAAGCGACAAGCTTGGTGACACCATAGGTGCTGTTTACAGCCCGCCAGTGCCCCTGAGTGGTATCCAGCGACACGAAAACGTAGCCGGGGAAAAGCGGGCGCTGCTGCGTTCTGAACTGATGGCCAAAGCGGCGCGTCTCGATTGTCTGGGGAGCGAACGACCGAAAGCCCTGCCTGTTCAGGTTCTTCGTCGCGATCGACAGGGAATTCGGCTTCAGCTGCGCCAGAAACCAGCGGAGGGTATCCCCTCCGCCGACACGTTGCGCTGCAGCCTCAAGCCAGCTGGCATCGTCAAACATGAGAAATCATCTTCCGTTCCGGTCAAATCCGCCGGATCAAGCTCGGCCCAAGACACGGCCACGCGGGGACGTCAGGGACGACATCAGCGACGACCGCGCGCGACTGGTCGCAAGGCGCATCCCCAGACCGTAAATCCCGAAGAACGCCGCAAGGCAGGCCACCAGCGCCAAGAAGGAAAGACGCGGCAGATCGTGCATCAGGACACCCACAACCACCGGCGTGGCAATCAGCGGCAGCAGAACCAGCGTTGCCATCGGGTTCGCCACCGACCGGCGGCCGCGCCCCAGCACGCAGATCTCGAGCCCACGCATGACGATCTGGTGAAAGTGCAACCGGTCCGGGTGAGACACAGGCAGGTTGCAGCGGTAGCGGCGATAGATCGCAAGCGAGAGATCCGCCAGCGGCCAGAACATGACCATCACCACAGAGATCGGCGCCACGTCAGGGTTGCGCGAGATCAGCGCGATCCCCATCCAGGCCAGCAGGAAGCCAAGCGTGTACGCACCGGCGTCGCCCAGGAAAATCTTGCCGGACGGGAAGTTCAGCACCAGAAAGCCCATCGTCGCGGCGGCCAGCAACACCCCCATCATGGCGATTTCGGTATCACCGACCAGAAAGGCCGTCGCAGCGATACCACCGCTGGCCAGAATCGCCGTCGACCCCGACAGACCGTTCAATCCGTCGATCAGGTTGAACGCATGCGAGATGGTCGCGGCGGCGACGACGGTGATCACCACGGCGAACGGGCTCCAGGCGAACAGCGGGTCCAGCACGTAGAGACCCGTGTGTCCGATCCAGGCCCCGGTCAGGATCACCGCCAGAGCCGACGAAAGCACGGCCGCTGCCAGCCGACCGGCGGGTGAGACCCGGAAACCCAGATCCTCTGCCCCGCCAGAAACAAACAGCGGAACCACCGCGACCATCAAAAGCAGCCACAAAGTGCCACCGCTGAAATACGCAATTGCGCAGCCAAGCAAGTAACCGAAGATAATAGCAGCCCCACCAACCCGGGGCGTCGGGGAGGAATGCGCAGCTTGCACCGCGCCGAGATCCCCCTGGCGCACCAATGAGCGCCACCGCGTCCGCGATAGCCCCACCAGCGCCATGCATAGCAATAGCGACAGCGCAAATGCTGCGATTGCCGAGATCGTCAAATGTGACGTTTCCATGTCGAACTACCTCACTCGCGGTATTGTTTTTGGGGTCAGCCCTTGCTCAACCGGGTGAGTATGTGCTTTATAATTGCAAATCGCCTGAAGACTGGGCAGAATAAAAACTTACTACTTCGCCCGCAGACTAATCTCGATGCAAAATACAAGTGCGCCACAACAGCCCGGCCATTAAAAGCCTCACTGGATAAGGTTGTCGCGCTAGTTCGCTTAAAAGTATACTACCCTAGATTGCACACTTCTAATACCTACATCTTTTGAGGGTGCTTTTTGTCGCCCTTTTTTGCCGCTAAGGCCGGCATTATCGGCTTATTTTGCTGATACTTTCTCCTCACGGTTGTGTTTATGTGCCGCCAGTAGGTGAACACTTGAATAATGCGAGGAACGCAGAGCGATCGAGGGCAACCAGACGCTTCGATCCGCGTCATCTTGCAAGTCGCACAAGATGCGCCTTGCAAAATTACGGGTCGATAAACGTGAATAAGCCCGGTGTTCGATTGCAATTGCGAGAGAAGACTCGTGCTTGCGGTCTATTCAGCAAAGTGCAGGTTGCAATTCTAAATGGAACACCAAAAAATCGTCAACATCGAGCTCAACTTCGAGCGCGAAGTCGCCCAATCGCGCGGGCTTTCTCTTTTCAGAAGAAATCCCACCACATGGGAGTTATTACTTCTGCTCGCGCGATATAAAAATGGCAGCAACGAAGGCGTCTATAACACCATAGATTCGGTCGGGACGCGGTATCTGGGAAATTCAGCGCTGCTGAAATTCATCCGCGAGCGTCGTGATGACGGGCTGGTGCAATTCCTTGAACATGAAAAGAAAAGCAAGTGGACGCTTCAGCTGAACGAAGAGCTTGTCGCGCAACTCATCGAGTTGCTGGACACGCGCAATCGTCAATTGCTGCGCGCCGCGGCTGAGGAGAACGCCCCGTTTCAATGGGCGCGATAGAACGGGCATCAGTCCCGCAAACACATGGGCAGCAATCGACAGTTTGAAGGACAGCCGCGAGTGACTTACCTTTTCCCGAATGACCCGCCCATGCAGATCGCTTCTGCAATGACGGCACCCCGCCGGATCGAGGCAAAGCGCGCGCTAGCGGTGCTTTTGTGCGCAACGCTTGGCCTTGCCGGCTGTTCGGACGGCTACCTGCGCTTTCCGGTTTCCGCCGATGCGCAGCGCTCGATGACCGAGCAGGTCGAAATCATCCACCTGAACGCCAGCAACATCGCGTCTTTCTCAGAGCCGACGCGCGGCTATGCGGGCACCGCACTGCCCAGCGGACGCAGCTGGAACTATCTGGTTGGGACCGGCGACATTCTGTCGGTGATCGTCTTCGATCACCCGGAACTGACCCTGCCCGAGGGCGAGAACCGGTCCTCGGCCGAAAGCGGCTTTCGCGTGCAGAGCGACGGGACCATCAACTATCCCTTCGTCGGTGCAGTCACCGCGCGCGGCCGCCCACCCGAGCAGATCCGCGACGATCTCACCCAGCGACTGAGCCGTTTCATCCCTGATCCGCAGGTCGATGTCCGCGTCGCAGCGTTCAACTCGCAAGGCGTCGTCGTGTCCGGCGAAGTCAGCGCACCCAACCGTCAGCCGTTGACGACCGTTCCGCTGACCCTGATTGAAGCGATCAACGCCGCTGGCGGCGCGTCGGATACAGCGGACCTGCGGGCCGTGACCGTCCAACGCAGCGGTCAGGTTTATCCTGTTGATGTGCAAGGATTCCTGCGCGCAGGCATCGTGCAGAACAACCCGGTTCTGCGCAATGGCGACGTGGTCAGCGTGCCGCGCCGACTGGCGCAGGAAGCCTATTTCCTGGGTGAAGTCGCGCGCCCCGATGCGATCGACCTGTCGCTTGAGCCGGTCACGCTGACACAAGCCGTCACGCGGCTGGGCGGTCTTGCCGCGCCGCGTGCCGATATGCGCGGGATCTTCGTCTTTCGCATGACCGAGGCCCGCCCGCGGGTGTTCCAGCTCGACACCAGTTCGCCCACCGGGCTGTTGCTGGGCACGCGCTTTGTGCTCGAACCCGGCGATGTGGTCTATGTCGTCCGCTCGCCCTTGCAACGCTGGAACGACACCATCACCCGCTTGCTGCCGTCGGTCCGCGCTATCGATGCCATCGACACGATCTCGAACTGATCGGTCGGCCGGGATGAAGATCGAGTCGGTCCTTGTGGTCTGCGTTGGCAATATTTGCCGTTCGCCGTTGGGCGAACGGCTCTTGCAGGCTGAACTCGACAAGCGTGGCGCACAGATCAGTGTTACCTCTGCCGGTCTGCATGCCGTCGTCGGCCACCCCGCCGACACTGAAACCTTTGCCGTCGCCGCGAAGCGTGGCGTCTCGCTGGACGGCCATCAGGCACGGCGGTTCACCAACGACATGGGTCGCGACCATGACCTGATTTTGGTCATGGAACCGGCCCACAGGATTGAAATTGCCCGAACCTCTCCGGCGTTGTCGGGCAAGGTATTCCTCTTTGACCAATGGAGCGGCGCCAAGGGAATCGCTGATCCGTATCGCCGCTCCAAAGACTTCCACGAAGCCGTTTTTCTCTTGATCCACGACGGTGCCCAAGACTGGGCCGCCAAACTGGCACCGTCGGTCATAACTTCTGGCCCAGCCGGTCAAACCAACTGACGTTACGCCAGACGACGGGTCGGACCGCTTACATCGATATCCCCATAAAGCGCAGTGTTATTAGCGCACCCACAGCATAAATGAGACCCGACAATGGCCAAAGAACCCCAGGCGATTGACGAAAACGAGATTGACCTTCTGCAGATCGCCCTCACGGCGTGGAAGGGCAAGATCATCATCGCAACCTTTACGGTGCTGGCGCTGATGGCCGGTGCCTTTCAGTTCGCGCGCACGCCCCCAACCTTTCAGGCTGACGCTCTGCTTCAGCTCGAAGAGCGCTCGGGACAGCTGGCACTGCCCTCGGCGATGCAGGATCTGGTGGACAACTCGCCCCAAAGCGCCACCGAAATGGAGGTGCTCCGCTCGCGTATGGTCCTTGGCCGCGTGGTGGCGGATCTGAACCTTGATTGGCGCGTGACGTCGGTGAAAGCGCCCTTGATCGGCGAAATCCTTGCGCGCCATTCGCTGCCGATCCCCGAAATCGGCTTCCTGTCGAGCTACGCGCGCGCTGGTGATTCGCTGACACTGGCCTTGCTTTCTGTCCCTCCGCGCTGGCTCAATCGCGAGATTGAGCTGGAAGTAACCGACGACGGCTATGCGCTGACGCTGCCCGACGGGCAGGAAGTGTCCGGCACCGTGGGCACGCTTTTGTCGCTGGAAGCAGACAATTTCGCCATTCATGTCGAAAGCCTCAATGCTCGGTCGGGGCGGCAGTATGTGATCTCGCAGATAGACGAACTGACCGCCATCAACAGCATCCGCGCCCAGATTGCCGTATCGGAACGAGGCCGTGGTTCAGGCATCCTTGAAGTGCGGTTCATGGGCGGCAACCGCGGCGAGAACGTTCGTATCCTGAACGCGGTGACACAATCCTATGTGCAGCAGAACATCTCGCGCAGCGCCGCCGAAGCGCAAAGCAGCCTCGATTTCATCAACACCCAGCTCCCGCAGGCCGAATCGACACTGCGTCAGGCTGAGGCGGCTCTCAACGATTACCGCCAGCGTCAGGTCGCCATCGACCTGACCTTCGAGACGCAGAACATCCTCACGCAGATCAACACGGTCGAAAGCCAGCTGGCCGAATTGCAGCGTCAGGAAGATGAAGTCAGCCAGCGCTATACCACCAGCCACCCGGTCTATCGCCAGCTGCTCGAAGACCGCCAGCGCCTTGAACTGCGTCTGGCAGATCTGCGTTCGCAGGCCGGCGATCTGCCCGAAACCCAGCGCGAGATCCTCAACCTCAGCCGCAACGTCGAGTTGGCGCAGCGGATCTACACCGAGCTGCTGACCCGGCAGCAGGAAGTCGAAGTTCTTCGCGCCAGCACGGTCGGCAACGTGCGGATTGTCGATTCGGCAGCTGCCGGGCGCTTCCCGACTGCCCCCAGAAAGGCGCGCGTGCTGCTTGTGTCGCTGATTCTGGGTCTGGCACTCGGCATTTGCGTCGTTCTGGTACGCAACTGGATGCACAAGGGCGTTCAGGACGCCTCGGACATCGAGCAGCTCGGCCTGCCGGTCTTTGCCACCATCAACTACTCGGCCAAGGGCGACACCCACGGCAACCGGCGCGATTCGCTTGGCGTTCTTGCCATCACCGAGCCCACCGATCTGGCCGTCGAGGCCTTCCGCTCGCTGCGCACCAGCCTGCATTTCGGCATGCTGGACGCGAAAAGCCGGTCCCTGGCGATCACCAGTACGCACCCCGAGGCTGGTAAAAGTTTTACTGCCGTCAACCTCGCCGTCATTGCCGCGCAGGCTGGGCAGCGCATCTGTCTGATCGACGCCGACCTGCGGCGCGGCAACCTGCGGCGCTATTTCGGGGTCGAGCGCAACCGGCCGGGACTGGCGGATATTCTGGCCGGCGATGCCGATCTCGAAAGCTGCCTCGTGCGCGGGCCTGTGGAGAACCTGTATTTCCTGCCGACCGGGAAATACCCGCCCAACCCGTCTGAACTGCTGATGCGCGACAACCTTGCGACGCTGGTGACGACACTGGACAGCTACTTTGACCTGTCGGTCTTTGACTGCCCGCCCATCCTTGCCGTGACCGATCCGGTTATCGTCAGCCATTCGGTCGGCACCACGATTCTGGTGGCGCGTCACGTTGTCACGCTGCCCGGTGAAATCACGGCGGCGCTGAAGGCTTTCGAAGCCGCGGGCTCGAAAATGAGCGGTGCCATTCTGAACGGCTTTGACCCCAAAAAGGCCAAGGCAGGGTATGGCTACGGCTATGGGTATGGTTACGGGTACGGCTATCGTTACCAGTATAAACAGCGGCGCGACTGAGCAAGGTGCGCTGCTGAACGTCACTTTTGGGTGGATTCTGGCCAAATCTGGTTGCATTCCTAAGCGAACGTGACCGCATTTGCTGCGCGGTTGTCGTCGTTCTGCCAGGCGTTTCGCACGACCCAGCAACCAACACTGCCAATTACCGGGCAATTTTCGCGCTAAAAAAGCGCGCTGAATCATGGATGGCAGGGCGTGAGGCGCAGAAGGGCTTGCGAGTGTTGAAGCTGAAAACCGTTTCCGAGATCGTGCTGTGCTATGTCGCAGCCGCCATTGTGGTGTTCGCGGTGCTGACGCCGGTACAGGCGTTGCTCCTGCCTGAGGTCACGCCGCAAGGCAGCCTGTGCTATCTGCCGCATGGCGTCCGGGTGATTGCGATCTGGTTCTACCGGGAAAAGGCTGTCCCTGCGGTGTTCCTGGCGCAGCTCCTGACAACGCAGTTTATTTACGGCAAGAACCTGTCCTTTGACGCGATTCCGCAACTGCTGGTGTCGGCATTCGCGGCCTATGTGGCGTTTGCCATTCTGGCCATGTGCGGACGCGGCGCGTTCTTCGCTCCACAGCGCAGGGACGGCAAGCTCTACCGCGACCTGCTCACAGCCGGGTTCCTGGCGTCACTTGTGAACGCGGCAGGGTTGATCCTGTTGCCGGGCGAGACGCTGTATTCGGATCAGCTGCTACCAACGATTGTCACCCAGGTCATAGGGGACAGTATCGGGCTGCTTACCCTGCTCTTGATGTTGATGGCATTCTTTCGGCTGCAACGGCTGCTCCCCTAGGGACTGAACGCCGCACTACCCGGTAGACCCCGCTTCGCGGTCCGCCGACCTTCTCGATGATCTGGTCATCGACCAGCGTCTTGAGGCCGCGAAAGATGGTCGGACGCGAATAGTTCCGCATCGATTCGTCCGCGAGCAAATTTCGGACGTCGAAGCTTGCCTCTGACGGGAAATCCTGACCGAAGCACACAATGTCGCGCTCACACTCAGAATATCGCGCCAGGCCCATATCGTGTTCCAGTTGGCGCACCGCTCGTCTCAGCTGTGCAAGCAATCCGTGTGTCATGCTTTGCCTCACGCAGTCAAACTCATCACTACAATGTTCTTATGCTACCCCCAGAAAACGGCTTTGCGCAACCGCTCCCTGCGAGTTGTTCGCCGATTAGCGTTTGACGTGGCACAAGTTCGCCGACCTGCGTGCCGACGAAAAAGGCCGGCGTCGCTTGCTGCGGCACCGGCCCTGTTGAGCGAGCGTTCCATAGTCTAGTCACGGCGGCCCGCAGTGCGCAGCAGGCGGTTATCAGACTGGAAAGGGACCGGCGCGTTGGCGGTTTCCAGCATCGCAGTGCGCACCGCCTGATTGCGTTGCTCGAGCAGCGCCATGGCCGCTTCGGCAAGGTCGTCATTGAGGCTGATCCGATGCTTGCTTTTCTTTTTCGGATCGGCACCGAAAATGAAAAGTCCATCGTCCCGGCGATCGCGCACGAAACGCAGCAAGGCTGAGCTGCCAAGACCCGTCGACGTCACCGATTCAACCAGATCATACACACCGATCCGGTCATCATCGCCGGCAGCGAGCGCGGCCAGAAGCATCTCCCACGTTGCCGCATTTCGGCGGAACAAGGCCAGATCCCGGTTCTTTGCTACTGCCCGCTCGAACTCAAGTTCAAGCTCGATGATGCGACGCGCTTCTTGGAAACCTACATAATCAGCCTCCGCAGAGGGCTCATGATATGTGGCGGTCCGCATTTGTAAGGTGCTCCAAGTTAAGTATCCTTTTGATACTAGTTGTAAGTGCAACGCTCCACACCGGTCAAGCAAAACCGGGCCCAATTTGACAATAACAAGTCTCACTATGGCAATAAGATGGCCGCCTCAACCGTGTCGCATATTTTTGTAGCTTTTTTACTTCAGCGACGAAGATTCCGCGTTCATTCTGAAAATCTGCGGGGTGCAGGCAGACCATCACGGGCGAAAGCCGCGACTCAGAAAAGCGCGCCATTTCAGGATGTAACGCCCTTTGGATCGGGCCTGATGATCTGATCGATTCGCAGAAATTTACGTTACGTAACATCTAAAACCCTCAACAAACGGGCATGCCTGCGCGACGGCGCCAGCACTGACTCCATCTGTTGGGTATTTTTTATCGGCTTTTTATACCGTCTTCCGAGGCGCGCTTTCGGGCGGAAATGTAAATAGCCGCAACGGCTCATCAGTATTCAAAGAACGGCAGGCATTAAAACAAGAGGAAGACACACCTCGAAATCCGCCTGACGGATTGCGCCCACGCCGCCCGCCAATTCGGCCAAAGCCAAAGCGCGCAATCACCCGCCAACGCCAGGACAACCGCCAAAGACGGCGCAACGCCGTCTGTCTGAATTTAATAAAAAGGAAAGTGGTGCACCCGGAGCGATTCGAACGCCCGACCCTCAGATTCGTAGTCTGATGCTCTATCCAGCTGAGCTACGGGTGCACTGTGTGGCGTGATTTAGCGTCCACCGCCGGGCAGCGCAAGGGGGTATCTGCGCTTTTCTTCACACCTTTTTCTCAGCCGCCAAGAGGCAGCGAAAGCCGGAACTCGGTGCCGTCTTCATCACTGCGTATCAGCTCCAGTTTGCCGCCATGACCGCGCACCAGCTCGGCTGCGATGACCAGTCCCAGACCGGTGCCGCCCTTGCGAGCGCCGCCCTGAAAGGCCGCGAACAGGTTCTCCTTGGCACGCTGCGGCAGGCCTGGCCCCGTGTCGATCACCCGAATCGCCGTGCTCGTGTCGGTCTCCCGCGCGGTCACCTCGATCGAGCCGGGCTTACGCGTGGCCTCGATCGCCTGACGCGCGTTGCGCACAAGATTGGTCAGCACGCGGAACAACTGCTCGGGGTCGGCGCGCAGCATCATGGTGGCGGGCACATCGACCAGGAACTCGACCGCATCGCCGGCCTCACCCGCCGCCATGCGCTCGCTTTCGATCAGTTCCTCAACCATTGGCCGCAGCGCGAACTGGCTGAGCCGGGGCGACGGCTCTTCGGCCTTGCCGAAAGCCAGCGTGCTCTCACACAGGCTGATCGCGCGCGACAACGAATTGAGCAGCTTGGGCGCAGCGCGCGCAACAGCCGGATCGCTTGAGCTTTCGATCCGGTCGGCCAGCAGCGAGGCCGTGGACAGGATGTTGCGCAGATCATGACTGATGCGCGCCACCGCGCCGCCCAGCTGCGCCAGCCGTTCCTTCTGCCGCAGCGCCTGCGCCAGATCGGTCTGCAAATGCTGCAAGGCTTCTTCTGCCTCGCGCAACTCGGTCACGCGGCTGTTGGGGTCAATGATCGACCGTGCATCCTCGGGCGCCTTGGCATAGGCCGCCATCGAGGCAATGACGCGCCGGATCGGCGTCACGATCAAGCGTTGCACCGAGAAGAACAGCAACGCCGCGGTGGCCAGCGTGATGATCAGCGACAAAAACAGAATGCGCAGCGCGTAGTCGCGCAGCGAACCGCGCAACGGCCCGGCGTTCATCGTGACTTCGATCAGCAACCCCGCTTCCTGCACCGGGTCGCCGATCAGCCGGATGACCGTGTTGTCAGGGATGAACATCGCCGCCAGCCCGTCACGCATCAGCGTCCAGATCGGCGGCGCGCGCAGATCATAGGTCGCCGACACCGGCCCCGGCACCTGCGAGGACAGCACCAGTTCGCGCACTGCATCGCGCCGCAGCACGACGTTATAGACCCCGGCGGTGTTGAGCAGCTCTTCGGCCAGCTTGTCGCTGATACTGCCATCGGACGCCAGCAAAGCCAGCGATGCAATCTGCGCCCGTTCAAGACGGGTCAGCAGATAGTCTTCTCGGAACCGGGCAACGGAGGGTACGAAAATAAGCACCTCGGCCAGAAGCACGAAGAGCAGTGTCAGCAGCAGGAAACGGCCTGAAAGCGTTCGAAAGAACATACCCGTCCCAGTTCGCAGAGAAAGTCAGGGCACCCAATACTGCACAGCCCGAACCACCCGCTTGATCAAAGGATTATCAAAGAGTTTGGGGGTAAAATAAGCCGATGATGCGCGTTTGGAAAGCTCTGCCATCGTCGGATAGGGCAGAACGGTTGCAGCCATGGCGCTCAGCTTGAGGCGATTGGCCAGCATCAGCGACCACAGCGCGATCTGCTCACCCGCGCCGGGACCGACAATCGTGGCCCCTATGGGCCTGCCTTTGAAGGCCATCACCTTGATCAGACCGACCGTCTTGCCCTCAGCCTGCGCGCGGTCGCTGGCGTCGAAGTCCAGCCGCAAGACCTGCACCGCGTCGCCATGCTTTTCGCGCGCCTCGGCCTCGGTCAGGCCGACCTGCGCCAGCTCGGGATCGGTGAAGGTCACGCGCGGGATATGATCGCCGCGCGCCTTGGCGGGCAGGCCGAACAGCATGGGCCGGATGATCAGCCCGGCGTGATAGCCCGCCAGATGCGTGAACTGCCCGCGCCCCGCCGCATCGCCGATCGCATAGACCCGGCGGTTCGAGCTGCGCAGCCGGTCGTCGACCTGCACGCCCGCGCGGTTGGTCAGCACGCCTGCCGCCTCAAGGTTCAGCCGCTCCAGCGACGGCGAGCGCCCCACGGCGACCAGCAGATGCGTGCCGACAAAGATCGTGCCCCCCGCGACCCGCACCTCCAGCGCGCCCGAGCGTCCGCCGACCCGCTCGACCTTGGCCTGTTCGACAATATCGACACCCTCGGCGCGTAGCTTGGCCAGCACCATCGCCGCCGCTTCGGGGTCATCGCGCCCCATCGCCCGCGCGCCTTCGATCACCGTCACCTTGCTGCCCAGCCGCCGGTGCGCCTGCGCCATTTCCAGCCCAATGGGCCCGCCGCCGATGATCAGCAGATGACCCGGTGGCTGGCGCAGATCGAAGATCGTCTCGTTGGTGAAATAGGGCACCGCGTCCAGACCCTTGATCGGCGGGATCAGCGGACGCGAGCCGGTGGCAATGACAAAACGCCGCGCGCGGATGCGCTTGCCGCCTGCCTCGATCTCGCGCGGGCCGGTGAAGCGGGCCCAATCCCGGATGACCGTCACGCCCAGCCCTTCGAAGCGTTCCTGCGAATCATGCGGCGCGATGGCGGCGATTACCCGTGACACGTGGTCCTTGGCGGCGGCAAAGCTCACCTCGGGCTCATCCGCGGCCACGCCCGGCCCGTTTGTGCGGTGCGCGGCAGCGGCCTTGCCTGCCGCCAGCAACGCCTTTGAGGGCACACAGCCATAGTTCAGGCAGTCGCCGCCCATCTTGTGCCCCTCGACCAGCACCACCCGCGCGCCCATCTGAGCCGCGCCCGAGGCCACCGACAGCCCGCCCGAGCCCGCGCCGATCACACAGATATCGGTTTCCAGAATGCTCATCTCAGGCCCTCCGCAGTTTTTTCAACACAACAGGCAGCAGAGACAGCGCCGCCAGCCCCAGAAGTGGCCCCAGGATATAAGGCTCGAAGATGACACCCAGATCAGGCGTCTCGCCCCGCGCGAAAACTTCGCCCAGCCCGGCACCGACCCATGTATAGACCAGCGCGCCCGGCAGAATGCCAAGCAGCGTGGTCCAGACAAACCGCCAGACCGCGACACCCAGAAAGGCCGGGATCAGGTTGGCGACGAAAAACGGCACCGCCGGGATCAGGCGCATCGACAACAGCACCGGCACCTCATTGGCACGGATGCCGTCGCTGAGCCGCCGCACCGCGCCATCCGTCGCATCAATCCGCGCCCGCAGCCGCTCGCCAAACCCGGCGCGGACAGCGAGGAACAGAAGCAGCGCGCCCAGCGTCGCCCCGCTGACATTATAGAGCACGCCCGGAAACACCCCGAACAGGAACCCGCCGGTCAGCGTGACCCAGATCGCGCCGGGGATCGAGAAAGCCACAACCACCACATAGGCCGCGATGAACAGCGCCGGGGTCAGCAGCGGATTCGCAGCGCGGTAGGCCAGCAGCGCGTCGTGGTTCGCGGCCAGCGACTCAAAACTCAGCCGGTCGCGCAACAGCACGAGTCCCAGCACCGCGCCGGTTGCGATGATGATCAGCGGGAGCCAGCGGCGCAGGGTCGGGGGCATCTTGGATCTCCGGTACGGGCCATGGGCAGGACGACCCGGCGCGGCGCTTCGTTACACCTAGGTGGCAGTCCCCACGTCGAACCGCAACCACCGCCCGCCATAGACGGCCAAGCGGAACCGAGGGTTTCACCACTGCCCGACCGCGCATTCGCCACGACAAGCAGGCGAAACGGGTGGTTTGCGGCCAGCAGGGTCATGGCGCTATCCAGCGCAAGGCGTTAAGGAAGGTCAAGCGCCGCGCGTCTTTTTTCCGAATCCGCCCCGGCGTCGATTGACTTGCCCGCCCGCCTTGGCTATTGCCCGGCCTTCAGAATGATAAGCCCTCGAATCCCACGGGTTGGATTCGGGCAACCACATAAGGACTTGCGCAATGAAACGCACCTTCCAGCCTTCGAACCTGGTTCGCAAAAAGCGCCACGGCTTCCGTTCGCGCATGGCAACCAAAGCCGGCCAGAAGATCCTGAACGCACGCCGTTCGGCAGGCCGCAAGCGCCTGTCGGCCTAAGGCCTGCACGCGCCTGTCACAGGTATGACACCGCCGGACGCGCCCCTGACCAGCCCTGAGGCTGGAGACCGGGCAGCACCGGCGGTTTTGTCAGGCTTGACGGTGCTGACCAAGCGCAGCGATTTCCTCGCCGCCGCCCGAGCCCGTCGCGCTGCCGTGGCGGGTTTCCTGCTGCAAGCGCGCCAGCGCGCAGCGGGCGAGCCGGGCGAGGGCGTGCGCGTCGGGTTCACCTGCTCGAAGAAAATCGGCAACGCCATCGCCCGCAACCGCGCCAAACGCCGCTTGCGGGCTTTGGCACGCGAAATCCTCACCGATCGCGGGCTGAGCGGCTGGGATTACGTCCTGGTCGGCAAACCTCAGGCCACGATTGCAAGCGATTACGCGGCATTGCAACGCGACCTGCACAGCGCCCTCAACCGCATTCACGGCTGAACCGGCGCAGGGGGGCCTTCTGCCCCCCTCTGGCGCGTACCGCGCCATTCACCCCCCGAGGATATTTTCAGACAGAAAATGCGGCGTTAACGCTTTGTTAACCTGCAACTTTATGCCCTAAATATCCCGGGGGCGGGCCGGAACGGCCCGGCGGGGGCAGCGCCCCCGAGCGGCGCGAGACCCCTCGATGGGGTCGAGCGCCGCCCCGCCTTTACCCTGCCACCCTCACCCCCTAGACTGAGCCGATGTCCCGCATCCTGATCAGCGCCTGCCTGATGGGCGCGCCCGTGCGCTACGACGGCCGCGCCAAAACCCTGACTGACGCCCTGCTCACGCGCTGGCAGGCCGAGGGTCGGCTCGTCCCCCTCTGCCCCGAGGTCGCCGCCGGTCTGCCAACCCCGCGCCCACCCGCAGAACTTGCCCCCGGCGTGACAGCCGCGCAGGTTCTCGACGGCACGGGCAGCATCCGCACCGATCAAGACGCTGATGTCAGCCACGCCTTTGTCCGCGGCGCCGAGATCGCCCTGCGCATAGCCCTTGCCCAGGGCTGCAGCTTCGCGCTTTTGACCGACGCCAGCCCCTCGTGCGGTTCACTTCAGGTCTATGCCGGCCGTCATGATGGCACCCGCATCGCAGGCCGCGGGGTGGTGGCCGAGCACCTCATCCGCCACGGCATCACCGTCTTCGCCCCGTCGCAGATCACCGACCTCGCGGCGCGGCTGGGCTGATCGCCCTTGCGCTGCGCCGCCAGGCGCCCCACATCCAGCGCAGCCCCAAGGACCGCCCGATGTGTGACACGCCCCGTATGACCCCCGCCGCCTGGATCGTTTCACTGCCGGTGCGCGCCTACCGCTTGCTGCTCAGTCCCTGGGTCGGGCACGGGTGCCGGTTCCAGCCCACCTGCTCAGCGTATGCGATGGAGGCCCTGCAGCGCCACGGCGCGCTGCGTGGCACATGGTTAACGACCAAACGCATTGCGCGCTGTCAGCCCTGGGGCGGGCATGGGTATGACCCGGTGCCGGGCGCTGATCCCGAGCATGACGCCCATCGACACTGACCCCACAGCGCCTTGACGGCGCGCCGCGCATCCCCCTATGCCTCGGGGCAGGAGATCCGCCCATGCTCGACGATCAAGACGACATCCACCCGCTGTTCCACGGCGCGCCCAAATCGACCGAGTTCCGCAAGCTGCGCAAGCGGCTGGTGCAGCAGGTGCGCGAGGCGACCGAGACCTATGGCATGATCCGCCCGGGCGACCGCTGGCTGGTGTGTCTGTCGGGCGGCAAGGACAGCTACACCCTGCTCGCCATCCTGCACGAGTTGAAATGGCGCGGCTTGCTGCCGGTTGACCTGCTGGCCTGCAATCTGGATCAGGGCCAGCCCGGCTTTCCGGCGACCGTCCTGCCCGAGTTCCTGACCAGAATGGGCGTGCCGCACCGGATCGAGTATCAGGACACCTATTCCGTAGTCGTCGACAAGATCCCGCAGGGCCGCACCTATTGCAGCCTTTGCTCGCGCCTGCGCCGCGGGAACCTGTACCGCGTGGCGCGCGAAGAGGGCTGCACGGCGGTGGTGCTGGGCCATCACCGTGACGATATTCTGGAAACCTTCTTCATGAACCTGTTCCACGGCGGACGGCTGGCGAGCATGCCGCCCAAGCTGGTGAACGAGGATGGCGATCTGACCTTGCTGCGCCCGCTTGCGCTGGTGGCCGAGGCAGATTGCGAGAAATTCGCCCGTGCGATGAATTATCCGGTGATCCCCTGCGATCTGTGCGGCTCGCAGGACGGGCTGCAACGGGTGCAGGTCAAGGGTATTCTCGATGAGTGGGAGCGCCGCACGCCGGGCCGCCGCAACATCATGTTCCGCGCGCTGATGAACGTGCGCCCGTCCCATCTGGCGGACCCGGCCTTGTTTGACTTTGCCAACCTCTGGCCCGACGCCGGTACGCCTGACCCGGACAATTTGAGCGAAATTCCGAACCTGCGTTAAGCTTTGGCTCATCCTTTGCGCGAAAGCTGATGCTGCCAATCGCCCGGGCTCGGGCAAAGGCCATCGGAAGGACGCAGGATGAGCAGAGAGTCGGCCCAACGCACGCAGCACCTTGCCGCCCTGCGACGCATCTGGGCCGTGGCGCTGATCCCGACCGTCACCTTGATGCTGGTGGCCGGGGCCGCTGAGATGCCATGGTGGGGTGTCGGTCTGGTGGTTACGGTGCAGGCCCTGTTCCTGTGGACCGCCATGCAGGGCACTAGCGACGCGGCGGTGGTGGGCGACAGCCCCGGCATTGCCCGGATCACCACACGCGAGGCCGTGCAGGCGCAACTGCTGCCAAGGGCCGGGATCAACGGCGCAGCGCTGGCGCTTCGGCTGGACGGTGCAGAGCGGCTGCGCCAGCATCATGGCGACAGCGGGTTTCAGCAGTTGACCGAAACGCTTGCCGCGCGACTCGCCGACGCCTTGCGCGCACAGGATCTGGTCTGCGCGTTGCACCCGGACGGGTTCGGCGTCGCGCTTTTTCCGCATCGCGGACTGGACCTTGGCGCCGTCATGGCGGTGGCGCAGCGCACACAATCGCAACTGGCGGCGCCGGTCACGCTTAACGGCGTGACGGTCTGGCCCAGCGTTTCGATCGGCTTCTCGCTGTCACCGCGCGCGGCGCAGCTTAACGGAATCGACATGCTGCAGGCGGCAGAATCGGCGGCGGACAAGGCGCTGCGCAGCGGTCCGGGCGCGTTGAGCAGCTATTCCGTGGTGGATTTCCCCGCGTCGCTCAGCGGCGACAGCATCGCCACGCTGCGGCGCGCGCTCGACTCGGGTGAGATCCGGGCGCATTTCCAACCGCAGATCCGCACCGACAGCGGCATCATCAGCGGGCTTGAGGCGCTCACCCGCTGGCACCATCCGCAAAAAGGCGTGCTCTCACCGGCTGACTTTCTTCCCCAGATCGAAGCGGCGGGCCTGTCGCCCCGGCTGGCCGAGGTCATGCTGCGCGACGCGCTCAACACCCTGGCTGCGCTGGACAAGGCCGGGTTGTCGGTGCCCTGCGTCTCGGTCAACCTGTCGGCGCAAGAGCTGCGCAATCCCAGACTGGCCGACGAAATTGCCTGGGAACTGGACCGCCATGACCTGAAACCTGAGCGGCTGGCGCTGGAAATTCTGGAAACCGTGGTCACACGGCACGACGATGACATCGCGGTGCGCACCATCGCCCGGCTTTCGGGCATGGGCTGCGGCATTGATCTGGACGACTTCGGCACCGGCAATGCCTCGATCACCGCGATCCGCCGGTTTGCCGTGGGCCGCATCAAGATCGACCGCAGTTTCGTGACCAACCTGCACCGCGATCCCGATCAGCAGCGCATGGTCGCGGCAATCCTGTCGATGGCAGCGCAACTGGGGCTGAGCACGCTGGCCGAAGGCGTCGAGCACCCCGAAGAGCAGGTGACACTGGCGCAACTGGGCTGCGATCATCTGCAGGGCTTCGGCATCGCGCGCCCGATGCCCGCCGAAGAGCTGGTCGACTGGATCGTCGCCTATGATCAGGCACTTGCCAGGGGCGAGCCCGGCGCAGCCGCTGCGGACAGTGCGGTTGAGGAAACGGTACCGCCCCACGCCCGACAAAGCAGCGCCATCACCACCGATGCGCCCGCGCTTGGCACCGCCGCCGAATAGCGCAGGTCGTTCGCGCCGCGCCCGCCTTGGGTGAAAACAGCGCCACCCAAGGCCCGCGCCCCCCCGCAGTGAACGCACGACCGTGCCCTGCCCCGCCCAGTGGCGCAGCCAATGGCGCAAGCGGTCCATCGTCGGCGACTCTGACGCAAACGACAGCGACGAATGGCTGCATCGCGGCGCTTGGGCGGGGAATCCGCTTGACCTTTCCGGGCAAGGTCTGTTGAACCCTCGCAACATTGAAATCGTGCCCGGAAAGACCTGATGGACGATCAAACAAAGAACCTGATCCTTGCTTTCGCCCTCAGCCTCGCGGTGATCATGGGTTGGTTTGCCCTGTTCCCGCCGGCCGAACCGCAGCCCGGTGACACCGTTGCCCAGTCCGAATTGTTGCCGCCGCCGGCTGCAGCCGCGGCGCTGGGGGCTGATGGCGTGGCCGTGGCCGAGCCGCTGGTCGAAACCGCCCGGATCGAGATCGACACCCCCCGTCTGGCCGGCTCGATTGCCGTCACCGGCGGTCGCTTTGACGATATCCGCCTGCGCGACTACACCGAAACCGTCGATCCCGAGAGCGATCTGGTTCACCTGCTGAACCCCAGCGGCGGCAACCGCCACCCGTTCTATGCCTTCTTCGGCTGGAGCCCGCGCGGCGCGCTGGATTACGATCTGGTCCCCGGTCCGGCAACGCCGTGGCAGCAGGTCGGCGACAACGCGCTGACGCTGGAAACCCCCGTGACGCTGCAATGGGACAACGGCGCGGGCCTGATCTTCACCCGCGTGATCAGCGTCGACGCCGATTACATGTTCACCGTCGCGCAAGAGATCGAGAACACCACCGACACCGCCGTCTCGCTGGACCCGTATTCGCTGATCGCGCAGCACGGCATCCCGACGGACATCCAGAAATACTATATCTCGCACGAAGGTCTCGTGCAGATGACCGACGGTGCGCTGCTGGAAGCCGATTACGGCGACATGGTGGACTATCCGGTCAGCCAGAGCGAACGCATCCCGACGCATGAAACCACCGCCACCACCAACGGCTGGATCGGCTTCACGTCGAAATACTTCATGGCGACGCTGGTCGGCGCACCCGGTCAGGCCGTGACCAGTGTGGCCCAGTATGTGCCCGGCGCTGACATCTATCAGGCCAGCCTGCGCCAGCCCACCGTGACCGTGCAACCGGGTGAGACCGCCAGTGCCTCGTCCATGCTGTTCACCGGCGCCAAGGAATTTGCCGTTCTGAACCACTACCAGAACGACGACAACATCGAGCGTTTCACCGATGCGATCGACTGGGGCTGGTTCTTTTTCCTGACCCGCCCGATCTTCCGCGTGCTGAACTTCTATCACGGGCTGATCGGCAACATGGGCTGGGCCATTCTGGCACTGACCCTGACGCTGAAAGCGATCCTGTTGCCGCTGGCATGGAAATCCTACGTCTCGATGGCGCGCATGAAAGAGCTGCAGCCGGAAATGGCCGCCCTCAAAGAGCGTGCCGGCGACGACCGCCAGAAGCTTCAGCAAGAGATGATGAAGCTTTACCGTGAGAAAAAGGTTAACCCTGCAGCCGGCTGTCTGCCGATCCTGCTGCAGATCCCGATCTTCTTCTCGCTCTACAAGGTGATCTTCGTCACCATCGAATTGCGACACGCGCCGTGGTTCTGGGTGTTCAACGACCTGTCCGCACCCGATCCAACCTCGCTGTTCAACCTGTTTGGCGCCCTGCCCTGGGCAGCCCCTGAGACGGGCAGCCTGATGGCGACCGCCTTCCTGGGTCTGCTGCCGCTTCTGTTTGGCGCCTCGATGTGGTTCCAGATGCGCCTGAACCCGGCCCCGGCCGATCCGATGCAGGCGACGATCTTCAACTGGATGCCGTGGATTTTCATGTTCGTCATGGGCGGCTTTGCCTCGGGCCTGTTGATGTACTGGATCGGCAACAACGTGATCACCTTCACGCAGCAGTATTTCATCATGCGCGCGCATGGGTCCAAGCCGGATATCTTCGGCAATATCCGCGCCTCGGTTCGGCTGCCAAAGGGCAGTAAACCCAAGTGAGCGGCGCGCGGCTTGCGCATATCGTCAGGCACCCGGTGAAATCCGCCGGGTTCCAGATGCTCAACCGGGCGGTCCTTTCGCAGGGCCGCCCGATGCCCTTTGACCGGGTCTGGGCGGTGGCGACGCAAAGCGCCAAGTTCGATGGCATGCCACAGGGCTGGATGGCCAAGATGAACTTCGTGCGCGGCGCGGCGGCGGGAACGCTGCAGGCGATCCGTGCCGAGTTCGACGAAGAGACCAACGTGATCCACCTGTCGCACCCCGCACAAGAGCTGTTCACCGGCACCCTGCCGGAGGACGGCGCGGCGCTGGTCGACTGGCTGCGCCCGCTCTGGCCCGCGGCCCGCCCTGCCCCCGACCGGCTGGTCGCGCGGCAGGACGGCGGCACGATGACCGATGTGCCCGATCCGTGGCTCGCGGTGCTGAACCTCGCCTCGCTCAAGGCACTGGGCGAGAGCATGGGGCAGGATCTGTCGATCCACCGCTTCCGCGGCAACCTGTGGCTGGACGAGATGCCCGCCTGGCAGGAGTTCGACCTGATCGGCCGCGAATTCACCCTTGGCAGCGCGCGCCTGCGCGTCGAAGAGCGCATTACGCGTTGCGTTGCCACCACCTATGACCCTGAAACCGGCGAAGCCGACGGCGACACGCTCGCCGCGCTGCGCGCTGGCTGGGGCCATCAGGATCTTGGCGTTTATGCCAGCGTCGTTGCCTCGGGCACTGTGACGCTTGGCGATCAGATGGAGCTTCACGCATGACCTCCCTCCCGTTTCCCCTGACCGAAACCCCGAGCGCGGAAACCGCCGAAATCGGCCGCAAGCTGTTTGCCGGGCCGGTGGATTTCGTCAAAGGCGTCGTGTCGATGGAGGGGCTGCCCCCTGCCGACCGTCTGGAGATTTGCTTTGCCGGGCGCTCGAACGTCGGCAAGTCCAGCCTGATCAACGCCCTGACCGGGCGCAAATCGCTGGCGCGGACATCCAACACGCCGGGCCGCACGCAGGAAATCAACTTCTTCGATGTGGGCGAAAAGCTCTATCTGGTCGACTTGCCGGGCTACGGCTTTGCCGAAGCCCCCGTCGCCGTGGTGCGCCAATGGCAGGCGCTGCTCAAAAGCTATCTGGCGGGCCGCTCGACCCTGCGCCGGGCCTTTGTGCTGATCGACATGCGCCACGGGGTGAAGAAGGTGGATGAGGAAATCCTCGACCTTTTGAACAAATCCGCCGTGCCGTTTCAGGTGGTGCTGACCAAGGCCGACAAGATCGGCGTGGCGCAGCAGGAACAGACGCTGGCACAGGTCCGCGCAGCGCTGGCCAAACACCCGGCGGCGTTTCCCGAGCTGCTTGTCACCTCGTCGGAAAAAGGTGAGGGTGTTGAAACGCTTCGCGCGCTCATCGCCACCATGCAGTAATGTCCATGAGAAATCAGAACATGAATCGCGACTGGAAAGCCATCGCCCGGACCCTGTCCGAGGCCCTGCCCTATCTTCAGCGCTTTTCGGGTGCCGTCGTGGTCGTCAAATTTGGCGGCAACGCGATGGGCGACGAAGACGCCATGGCGGAATTCGCCCGTGACATCGTGCTCATGCGTCAGGTCGGTCTGAACCCGGTCGTCGTGCATGGCGGCGGGCCGATGATCAACGACCTGCTGGGCCGTCTGGGCATCAAGTCGGAATTCGTGCGCGGCAAGCGCGTGACCGACAAGGCCACGGTTGAGGTGGTCGAAATGGTGCTGACCGGTCTGGTCAACAAACGCATCGTGCAGGCGATCATGGATGAGGGCGGCCGCGCGGTGGGTCTGTCGGGCAAGGATGACGACCTGATGGTCTGCGTTGCCGACGACCCCGAACTGGGCTTTGTCGGACGCCCCGTCGAGATGAACGTGCAGGTGCTGCGCGATCTGTTCAACGCCGGGATCATCCCTGTCGTCGCCCCCGTCGCCACGGGGATGAGCGCGAACGAAACCTTCAACGTCAACGGCGACACCGCAGCCGGGGCGATTGCCGGGGCGCTCAAGGCCGATCGCCTGCTGCTCCTGACCGATGTGTCCGGCGTCAAGGACGCCGACGGCAACGTGTTGACCGAGATCCACCCCGATCAGGTCCGCGCGATGATTGCCGATGGCAGCATCGCCGGGGGCATGATCCCCAAGACCGAAACCGCGCTGGACGCGCTGGAAGCGGGCGTTCGGGCGGTGGTCATTCTGGACGGCCGTGTGCCCAACGCCTGCCTGCTGGAGCTGTTCACCGAGCATGGTGCCGGGTCGATCATCCGCTCGACCACACCGCGCGTGACCCCCCGTGGACACGAAGAGTGAGCTTCTAAGCGCGCTCGACGCTCAGGGCCTGGTCGCGCTCGCCGTGACCCGGCCCGACCCCGGCTTTTGCCCGCCCGACGCCTGCGCGCTGGTCCTGATCGGCCCGCAAGGCGGCGCGGTCTGGTGGGACCGGCTGCAAGCCTCGCCCGAATGGCAAGACGGCACGCCCGATCCCGTCGACCGCTGGTCCCACCGCACGCTGACCGCGCTGGCCGGGCGATTCGGCGGCGCGGCCCTGTTCCCCTCGGACGGCCCGCCCTATCCGCCCTTCCTGCGTTGGGCGCGCGACTCGGGCGCGCTGTGGCAAAGCCCGGTCGGCATGTTGGTCCACGCCGACGCGGGCCTGTGGGTGTCGTTTCGCGGCGCGCTGGCCCTGCCCTTCCCGCTGTCCCTGCCCGCCACCCCGAACCCCTGCGACACCTGCACGGCCCAACCCTGCCGCACCGCCTGCCCCGTCAACGCGCTGGGCAGGGACGGCTACGACACCGCTGCATGTCACGCCTATCTCGACACGCCCGCCGGAGGCGAGTGTCTTAGCAACGGCTGCCGCGCAAGGCGCGCTTGCCCCGCGTCACAAAGCCATGCAAGAATGCAGTCCCAATCCCAGTATCACATGAGCCAGTTCCACGTATGACCAAGCGCCTGATTCTGACGCGCCACGCCAAGTCCAGCTGGGACGATCCCACCATGTCTGACCACGACCGCCCGCTCAATGAGCGTGGCAAGGCCGCGGCTGCGGATCTGGGGACCTGGCTGGCTTCGCGCGGGTATGTCCCCGATGAGGTGCTGTGCTCGGACGCGCTGCGCACCCGCAAGACCTGGTCCGGCATTGCGCCCGCGCTGCCCGGCTCGCCGACCCTCTCGCTCAAGCCCTCGCTCTACAACGCCGGGCCTGACGTGATGATGGCCGTGCTGCGCCACGCGCAAAGCGACACGGTGATGGTCATTGGCCACAACCCCGGTATTGCCGAATTCGCCACCCGCATCGTCGCCCAGCCGCCGATGTCGCCCGAATTCCGCCATTTCCCCACCGGCGCCACCCTCGTCGCCAGCTTCGAGATCGACGACTGGGCGCAACTGGCCTACGGCCTTGGCGCAACCCGTGACTTCATCGTCCCGCGCGAGATCGTTGCCTGAGGCACCCGGCCCCATGAACGACGTCACAGCCGCGCCGGTCGCGCTGACCCCTGCCCTGCGTGGGACGCTGATCAGCGTCCCACAGCCGCAAATGGCGGTGGTGATCAATGCGGCCACCGGCGTCCCTGCCAAGTTCTATTACCCTTTCGCGCAATGGCTGGCGGTCGAGCGTCAGGCCGCCGTGCTCTGCTGGGACTATCGCGACTTCGGTGCCTCGGGTCAGCCCGGCGGCTCGCGCGCCACGATGACCGACTGGGCCATCGACGACGCCACGGCCGCCCGCGACTGGCTGCGCGCGCGGTTCCCCGCGCTGCCGCTCTGGATGATCGGGCATTCGCTGGGCGGCATGTCAGCGGGGTTCCAGCCCGGCATGGACTGCGTGGACCGGGTGATCACCGTCGCGGCGGGTCACGGCCACCTGAGCGCCCATCCCTGGCCCTTCCGCGCCTATGCCACCCTGCTGTGGTACGTCGCGGGGCCGCTGTCGTGCCTGCGGCGCGACCACTTCCCCGCTGCGCGCTTCGGACTGGGGCAGAGCCTGCCCAAGGGCGTCTTCCGGCAATGGCGGCGCTGGCTGCTGAGCCGGGGCAGCCTGCCCGCCGATCCGGCCTTGGGCGGGTTGGCGCAACCGGGCTACAGCGGGCCGATGACCCTAGTCGCCATGGCCGACGACATCATGATGCCGCCGCCCTGCGTCGCAAAAATGGCCGCGTGGTTCCCTCGCGCGCAGGTGGAGCACCGCTTGCTCAGGTCCACTGATGCCGGGCTTGAAAGCCTCGGCCACGTCCGGGTGTTCTCACCCCGCAACGCCGCCATCTGGCCCGCGCTGATCGCCTAGCGCCGCCATCACCCGCTCGGTCGCCGACCCCGGCGCAACCGCGCGCAACGGCCAGAGCGCCAGTCCCAGACCGCTCTCCGCCTCGATCCCCCACAGCTGCACCACCCGCCCGGCGCGCAAGGCGGCCTCGGCCAGAGGTCGCGCAATGACCAGCACCCCCGCCCCATTCGCCGCCTCCTCCAGCGCCAGCGCGGCCGAGCCATGCACCGGCCCGCGCGGCACAAACCCCGCGCGCCCCGCCGCATCCGCCCAACGCCCCCAGTCACCCAGCGGCCCGGCAAGCACCAGCGCCGTCGCCGGCTCCAGCCCACCGGTAAACCCGGGCGCCGCCACTGCGATCAGCGGCGCAGGGATCGCACCGCCGACCTGCGGATAGAGCGCCAGCTCCGCCAACCCCCGCGCGGCCTCGGGCGAGTCCATCGGCAGCGGCACCACCTGCAACCCTTCGGCCCGCAACGCAGGCAGGCGCGGCGACAACCACAGCTGCGCCAGATCCGCTGTGGTGGCGATGCGCACCAGCCCGGGCGCTGCCTCATCTTCAAGCCGGTGCACGGCGGCATCCAGCGCGGCAAAGGCGCGGGTGAAATCCGGCAAGACCCGCGCGCCCACACTGGTCAGCGAAACACCCCGATGCAGACGCTCGAACAGCGTCACCCCCAGCGTGGTTTCCAGATTTTTGAGATGAGCGGTCACGGCTCCCGGCGTCACGCCCAATTCCTGGGCGGCGGGAGCAAAACCGCCCAGCCGTCCCGCGGCCTCGAACGCACGCAACGCGGTTAGCGGCGGCAATTTCGGTCTTGGGGGCTGGGCGGCCATTTGCTTGATATTTTCTTGCCTCAATTTTTCTTACCCTAATTTTACTAAATCTAGCAAGAAGAAAATCTGCCCCCACAAAGAAAAATCCCGCGCTTGCGGGCGCGGGATCGGAAGACGTTCAGGAAAGAGACGGAGACGCTACCAGGCAGCTGGCTGCCGTTTGCGGTAAAACCCGCCGGTCGGGCCATACTCGGGCAAAAGCGCCAGCCAAAGCGGGGTATCGGCCCCCTCCTCGGCACTCAAGGGCGCATCAGCACCGCCCATCCGCGTGGCAACCCACCCCGGATCGCACGCATTAACCTTAACGCCCGGCGGCAGATCGCGGACCAAGGCCCGCGTCAGCGCATTCAACGCCGCCTTCGCGACACCGTAAGCGCCCGGCCCCTGAAGCCCTTCGGCATGCGACCCCCACCCCGACGATAGATTGACGATCCGCCCCCACCCGCTGGCCCGCCAATGCGGGGTGTTCAGCCGGATCAGATCCAGCGGCGCGTGCACCATCACCTCCATCGCCACATCGAAATCCGACCCGCGGTCGAGCAACGACACATCCTTGAGAACCCCGGCGTTGTTAACCAGAATATCGAAACCGCCAGCCTGGGTGACCGCCTCGAAATAACTCTCGGGCTCCTGCAAATCGATCCGCGCAAAACCGACCCCCATCGCCGCCGCCTCAGCCCGCCCCGCGGCAGCATCCCGCGCGCCTAGCGTGACAAGGCAACCCCGGGCCTTGAGCCCGGCAGCAATGGCTTTACCGATGCCGCGATTGGCGCCGGTGACGAGGGCGGTGGGGTGTAAAGGGCGTGTCATAGGGCACGAGGTAAACGGCAACGCAGGTCAAGGAAACCCCCACCCACTGCACCCGGCAGACGCGCGCAAGCATCCGAAGTCGACAGAAGACACGGTTAACAAAACCTTGCCGCGCATTTTCTGTCTTCAAATATCCTCGGGGGGTGAATTTGCGCAGCAAAGAGGGGGGCAGAAAGCCCCCCTTGCCGACACCTCAACCCGTGCAACTCAGCGGTAAAGCGCCACCTCGCCACCCGGCTGCGCCACCGTGACCAGCGCCTCCCAGACATAGCCCGCCACCGAGCGGAAGCAGATCAGCGACCAGTCGCTGTCCGATGTGCGCCAGACCGCAGCCGCGACCTGCGCCGCGCGGGTGCGGCGCAGCGCGCCGACCGGAAAGTCGGCGAAATCGACCGGGCACAGCTTGGCCAGCACATCGCGCGCCTGTGCGCCGCTGAGCCTGATCAACGCGCGGGCGTCCGAGACTACGGCGACCGTCGCGAAAGCATCGCCCAGCGCCGACTGCAAATCAGCCGCTAGCCCCGGTGCCACGTCATAGCCCGTGATCACCAGCAGCTCATCCGGCGACATCCAGAGCACCTGCGCCCCCTCGCCCGCCACCACGCGCCGCACCTCGGGCATCGCCAGCCCCAACACCGCCTGCACAGCCGCGCCCAGCAGCGCGTGGTCGCCGCGCAGCGTGATCATCCCGGTCGCCCCGGCATCCGCCAGCTCGACCATGCCGGAAGCCCGCGCCCCGGCCAATGCGCTCACCACCTCAGACATCCTGCTTCTCCCCGGCCTTGTCATAGAAGCACGGATCGACGATCCGCGCCGAGACCTCACCACCGCTGGCCGACTGGAAGGCGATCACCTCGCCCATCCGCTCGGGCCCGCGATGCACCAGACCCATGGCAATCCCCTTGCCCAGCGTCGGCGAGTGATACGTCGAGGTCACGCGCCCCTGCGTCGCCTGCTGGCCATTCGGCGTCTTGCCCGGCAGCGGCGCCAGCGCCCCATCGGGCAGCACCGAGCCGTCGAGCGTTTCCAGCCCGACCAGCTTCCAGCGATCCGCCGAGACCATCGCCGTGCGCTCCATCCCGCGCTTGCCCAGGAAGTCGGCCTTTTTCTTCGAGATCGCCCAGCTCAGCCCCAGATCCTGCGGGATCACCGTGCCGTCGGTCTCGTCGCCGATCATGATGAAGCCCTTCTCGGCGCGCAGCACGTGCAGCGCCTCGGTTCCATAGGGCGCGACGCCGAACTCGGCCCCGGCGGCCAACAACTGCTCCCAGAACGCCTGCCCCTGCGAGGCCGGCACGGCGATCTCATAGCTCAGCTCGCCCGAGAACGAGATGCGGAACACCCGCGCCTGCACCCCGCCCAACGCGCCCTCGCGCCATTCCATGAACGGCAGCGCCTCGCGGCTCACATCCATGCCGCCCAGCTTTTCTAGCACCTTGCGGGCGTTCGGGCCGACCACGGCGATCTGCGCGAATTGTTCGGTCAGGTTGATCACATGGACTTTCCAGTCCCACCATTCGCATTGCAGCCAGTCCTCCATCCACGCAAGGATGCGGTCCGCCCCGCCCGAGGTCGTGTGGCACAGGAAGCTGTCCTCGCTCAGACGCGCGACCACACCGTCGTCCGACAGGAAACCGTTCTCGTTGCACATCAGCCCATAGCGGCATTTGCCGACCGGCAGGGTGCTCATCAGGTTGGTGTAGAGCATGTCGACGAAGCGGCCCGCATCCGGTCCCTTGACCAGCAGCTTGCCCAGCGTCGAGGCATCCAGCAACCCGACCGAGCCGCGCACCTGATTGATCTCTCGTGCCACCGCGTCCTTGTGGCTCTCATTGCCCTGCGGATAGCAATAGGGGCGGCGCCAGTGGCCGACCGGCTCCCAATGCGCGCCCTTGGCCTCGTGCCAGTCGTGCATCGCGGTCTTGCGCAAGGGCTGGAAGATGCCGCCGCGCGCCTCACCCGCGATCACCCCCAGCGAGATGGGCGTATAGGGCGGGCGGAAGGTCGTCGTCCCGGTCTGCGGGATCGGCTGGCCCAGCGCGTCCGACAGGATCGCCAGACCGTTGATGTTGCTCAGCTTTCCCTGATCGGTCGCCATGCCCAGCGTGGTATAGCGCTTGGTATGCTCGACCGAGGCATAGCCCTCCTTCGCCGCCAGCTGCACGTCCGAGACCTTCACGTCGTTCTGCGGGTCCAGCCACATCTTTGCGCGCAGCAGGTAATCGGCCTGCGCGGGCATCATCCAGACGGGTTTCATCGGGGCCTCAGCCTCGACCTCAACCACGGCGCTACTGCCTGCGTCGGCCAGCACGCCTGCCGTATCCAGCACGCCATTGGCGGTGCCGACGGCGGTGACAAAGCCCTGCCCGTCCTGGCCCAGCGGCGGGCGCGCAGGATCGGGGCGGAAGAAGGCGCCGCTCTCATCCCAGGTCAGTTTGCCACCGCAATGCGACCACAGGTGCACCACCGGCGACCAGCCGCCCGACATGGCCACGGCATCGCAGGCGAGCGTCTCGAACACCGCGCCGCCGTCGCTGTCGAAGCGGCAGAGCGCGACGCCGGTGACGGCTTTGCCGCCCTCGACATGCCGGATCGCCGTGTCTTCCAGCACCCGGATGCCCGCCGCGCGCGCCTTGGCGGGCAGTTCGCCCGTCGCCTCGGCCCGCGCGTCAATCACCGCCGCGACGGCTACACCCGCCGCGTGCAGCGCCAGCGCCGTGCGGTAGGCGTCATCATTGTTGGTGACCACGGCCACGCGCTTGCCCGGGCTGACCGCCCAGTTGACCACGTAGTCGCGCACCGCCGCCGCCAGCATCACGCCCGGCAGATCGTTGCCCGCAAAGCTGAGCGGGCGCTCGATCGCCCCCGTCGCGGTGACCACATGCCCCGCGCGGACGCGCCACAGCCGGTGGCGCGGCTTGTCCGCGCCCGGTTCGTGATCGGCGACGCGCTGGTAGGCCAGCACATAGCCATGATCGTACACGCCCGAAGCCATCGTGCGGCTCAGCACCGTCACATTGTCCATGCCATGCAGCGCCGCGAGTTGCGCCGCGACCCAGGCCTCGGCGCTTTGCCCGTCGATCACCGCGCCGTCGACCACAGCCCGGCCACCGAACGCCACCGTCTGTTCGACCAGCACAACCCGCTGGCCCTTGTCAGCCGCGGCTTTCGCCGCCGCCAGACCGGCAATACCGCCGCCGATCACCAGCACATCGCAGAACGCGTAGATCTGCTCGTACCGATCCGCATCGCGGCTCTCGGCGGCCGGGGCTTTGCCCAGACCGGCGGAACGGCGGATGATCGGCTCGTAAACGTGCTTCCAGAACGGGCGCGGCGCGATGAAGGTCTTGTAATAGAACCCCGCCGGGAAGAAGCGCCACAGTTTCGAATTGACCGCGCCCACGTCGAACTCAAGGCTGGGCCAGTGGTTCTGGCTGGTGGCCTTGAGCCCCGAGAACAGCTCGGTCGTGGTGGTGCGCTGGTTCGGCTCGAACCGCTGCCCCTCGCCCAAGCCCACCAGCGCGTTGGGTTCCTCAGCGCCCGAGGCCACAACCCCGCGCGGGCGGTGGTATTTGAACGAGCGCCCGGCCAGCACCTGTCCGGCCCCCAGCATCGCCGAGGCCAGCGTGTCGCCGCCATAGCCGCGCATCGCCTTGCCGTTGAAGGTGAATTCCATCGGACGGGTGCGGTCGATCAACCGGCCCCCGGTTCCCAGACGATGGCTCATCAGAAGCCCTCCCATTCAGGCCGGCGGGCCTTGATCTTGGCAACAATTTCGGCGGGTGGTTCGCTGGTTTGCGCGCGGTATGTCCCGAACACCTCCAGCGTCATCGTGCAACGCGCCATCAAGAACCACTTGCCGCAGCCGTAGATGTGGCGCCAGCGCTCGAAATGGACGCCGCGCGGGTTCTTGCGGGCGAACATATAGGCCTCATAGTCGGCATCATCCGAACCCGGACCAAACCGCTTGAGATGCGCTTCGCCGCCATTGGCGAATTCGGTTTCCTCGGCGGTAACACCGCAGCAGGGACAGGTCAGCAAAAGCATGAAGCCTCCGTAGCACATGCGCGGCATGCAAAGGGGCTGGCCACGGCAAAGCCGCGACCAGCCGGGTCGGTCAGGGGGACGGTGGATAAGGACGAAAGGGCAGCGGCGGCTGAGGGCAGAGCGACCCCGGATGCGTGACCGCACCCGAGGTCCGAGAGCACGCCGCCCGTCAGGTCATTCGGCCGGGACCAGCGGTGCCGGAGCCGCATCACCTTGTTGCGGGACGACAGCGGGGGCCACGTCAGCCGGGGCTGCCGTGTTGGGTGCCGACAAGCTGCCGTCATCGCTGCCCCCGCGCGCGGCACCGACGGACCGCAAGCAGGCAAAACACCAGCCGCAGCAGCGCTGCGACCGGCTTGGTCGTAGGGGGGATGGGAAAGGGCGTTAGTTGCCGTTGACGGCGTTTTCGACCGCACCGGCAGCGTCTTCGAGGGCCGAGCCGCCACCGTCGATGGTGATCGTGACGTCGTCGCTGGGACGCGCAAGAACATACCAGCCCAGCACCGCGACCAGCGCGACGAGCGCGCCGACGATGAGAGCAATAGCGGTGCTGTTGCCATTGGACGGGGTGTTGGAATTCTGAGCCATGATGAGTGCATTCCTGTGCAAAGACGTGTTGCCAGAAGAACGCGCGTCATGGCCTTTGGGTTCCCCGCGACGCGAAGCGTCGGGAGCGGCATAGCCGACCCGACGATCCGGCCCGCCCGGGGGAGGCGGGAGCAACCGGGCGCGCGCAGGCGCCCGGTCAGGGGACAGGTGTCAGTTGGCCGGAGCGGGCGCCGGCGCGGGGTCAATCGGGCCAAGGTTGGTGCCAGCCGGAGCGGGCTCAGCCGGTGCTGGCTGGGCTTCGGGGACAGCGGGCGCGGGCTCGACAGGAGCGGTGCGCTCGACCGTGTCAGCGGGCGGCGCAGGGGCCGGGGCAGGTTCAGGGACGATGTTGACCGTCGTGTTGCCACCAGCCGTACCCGGGGCCGCGTCGTTCTCAGCCGCACCCCAGACAACAGCGCCGACGATGAGCGCCAGCGCGGCAACAACCATGCCGATGCCGAACATGCCGACCCCGTCACGCTTTTCGCGGTACTGCGGCGGCTGATAGGCAGGCTGGGCCAGACGGGGATCGACCGGCTGTGCGGCCTGACCGGTGTTCTGGGGGTAAGGCGCGGGTCCGTTGGTCGTGTAAGCCATTTGATTTTCTCCAAGTGCTGTGAGCTTGGGGAAAAAACGACCGCGAGGGGTGCGCGGTTCCAAATGCTCGCCCTCAGGTGGCGGGAACCCGCCGGGCAATGCGCGCCTGACCAATCGGCGACAGCAGCGCGCCCAGCACCGGTGCGCCGCCGATCAGCGCGGTTTCCAGCGCCCAGAGCAGCCGCATCGTGTCGGGCCCGTGCGTCGTGGTCGAACCGCTCATCGTCACGCTGACCGAGGTGGTCGCCGCCAGATGCCGCAGCGTGGTGGTGATCGCCTTGGGGCCTTGCTGCACCGTCTGCCACAGTGGGGTCCAGCCATGCTCGAACCCGAACCACACCGCCCACATCGCCACCACGGCCAGCACGCCGCTCAGCATCCCGACCAGCAGATTGGGCATCAGCCCGCGCATCAATCCCATGTGCAGCGCAACCGGCGCCAGCACGGCGAGGGCCAGCATGATCACATCCAGCTTGATCAGCGGCACCAGCGCCGAACACGCGCCATAGCCCGCTGCCAGCAACAATGTGACGGCCACCGCGCGCAGCGCCGTGGTCGGTTTGAGGGTTTCTTTCGCGGCCATGAGGGATCTCCGGGACTGACTGGCACTGACCCGTCAGTCGCGCCAAACGCGCGTCCGGTTCACTCTGGACCCGGGCGATGTGCATCAGTGCGCGACCCCCGCCGCGACGCTCTCGTCGATGAACTTGCCTTCGCGGAACCGGTACATCGAGAATTCGGCGGCCAGCGGCCCCGGCTCGCCCTTGGCAATCATCTCGGCCATGGCCCAGCCCGAGCCGGGGATCGCCTTGAACCCGCCGGTGCCCCAGCCGCAGTTGATGAACGTGTTGCCCAAGGGGGTTTTCGAGATGATCGGCGAGCGGTCGCCGGTCATGTCGACGATCCCGCCCCATTGCCGCAGCATCTTGAGGCGAGACAGCATCGGGAAGGTCTCGATCAGCGCGCGTACGGTTTCCTCGATATGCTGCCACGAGCCGCGCTGGGTGTAGTTGTTAAAATGATCCGCGCCGCCGCCGATCACCATCTCGCCCTTGTCCGACTGGCTCATGTAGCCGTGCACCGTGTTGGCCATCACGACCACATCCATGCAGGGCTTGATCGGCTCGCTGACCATCGCCTGCAAGGCCACCGATTCGATCGGCAACCGGAACCCGGCCATGTTGGCCAGATGACCCGAATGCCCGGCCACAACCAGCCCCAGCTTGCCGCAGCCGATGGTGCCTTTGGTGGTCTGCACGGCGGACACCTTGCCGCCGACGCTTTCAATACCTGTCACTTCGCAGTTCTGGATGACATGCATGCCCATGTCCGAGCACGCCCGCGCATAACCCCAGGCCACGGCGTCGTGCCGCGCGGTGCCGCCGCGCGACTGCCACAGCGCGCCCAGCACCGGATAGCGCGGGCCGTCGATGTTCATGATCGGCACCAGCCGCTTGACCTCGGCCGGACCGATCCAGCGGGTTTCCACGCCTTGCAGCTTGTTGGCCATCTCGGTGCGCTTGTAGCCGCGGATCTCATGCTCGGTCTGCGCCAGCATCATCACGCCGCGCGGGCTGAACATGACGTTGTAGTTCAGATCCTGGCTCAGCCCCTCATAAAGGCTGCGCGCCTTTTCATAGATCGCCGCCGAGGGGTCCTGCAGATAGTTCGACCGGATGATCGTGGTGTTGCGGCCCGTGTTGCCGCCCCCCAGCCAGCCCTTTTCGATAATCGCGACATTGGTGATGCCGAAATTCTTGCCCAGGTAATAGGCGGTGGCCAGGCCATGCCCGCCCGCACCGACGATGATCACATCGTAATGCGGTTTGGGCTCGGGCGAGGCCCAGGCGCGGGTCCAGCCGCTGTGCTGGCGCATCGCCTCACGCGCGATGGCAAAGACCGAATACCGAGTCATGGGCGCACTCCCTGCGTTGGGCCGCGGTTTTGTGCGGTGATGGGGCCGCAGGCGATCAAACCCTTGGCTGCAAGCGGCACAATGCGGACAAAACCGACATGCCCCCAATCCTGCGCCGACTGGTCGCACCCCGCCAGCCCCCGACGCGCCCTTTGTCGCGGCAAGGTGAGGGCGGTTTGGCTTTTTTATTGAGCGCCAACCGGCTATGTGAGGGGGCGCGAAACAGGAGTTTGCATGGCGATCTGGTGGTTCTTTGGCCCGGCCCTGGCCCTTTGTGTGCTTGTGGCGGCTCTGGTGGTGCTCGGCCTGCGCCACGGCGCACGGGTGCAGGGGGCAGACTCGGGCCAGAAGCGCGAGATGCGCATCTATGCCGACCAGCTCAAGGAAATCGAACGCGACAGCGCGCGCGGCGTGATCCCCGATGACGAGGCCGCGCGCCTGCGGGCCGAAACCGCGCGCCGGTTGCTGGATGCCGACCGTCGCGGCAGCAGCGAGCTGCGCGAATCGCCCGGCGGCGCCAAATGGGTGGCGCTGGTTCTGGTGCTCGCCGTGCCGCTGGGGGCCTTCGCGCTCTATTTCAGCGAAGGCACGCCGCTCTATGGCGACATGCCGATGAGCGCCCGTTATGCCGCCGCCAACGACCTGCGCGAAGCGCGCCTCAGTCAGGAAGCCATGGAGGCCGCGTGGCAGGCCGACCCGACGCGCCCGCCTGCGCCCGAGGTCGAACAGCAATACCTCGACCTGATGGCGCAACTGCGCACGGCAATTGAACAACGCCCCGATGATCCCCGCGGGCTGCGCCTGCTGGCGGTGAACGAGGGCAACATCGGCAACAACGCCGCCTCGGCCACCGCCTGGGCACGCCTGATCGAGCTTGAAGGCGAGGAGGCGCCGGTCGAAGATCTGGTAGCTCTGGGCGAAAGCATGGTGCTGGCCACCGGCGGGCTGGTCTCGGCGCAGGCCGAAGTTGTGCTCGACCGCATCCTGCAACGCGACGCGCGCAATGGCACGGCGCGCTATTACCTCGGGCTGATGTTCGCCCAGACCGGGCGGCCCGACCTGACCTTCCGCCTGTGGCGCGGGTTGCTCGAAGACAGCCAGCCGACCGACCCCTGGGTGCCCGCGATCCGCGGCACCATCGAGGAACTCTCGCAGATCGCCGGTGTCCGCTACACCCTGCCGCCGCTGACCACGGGCGGGCGCGGGCCCTCGGCCGAGGATATGCAGGCAGCAGCGGACATGTCGGACGAGGACCGCCAGCAGATGATCGGCGGCATGGTTGACGGTCTGGCCTCTCGACTGGCCAATCAGGGCGGCACAGCCGAGGAATGGGCGCGGCTGATCGGCGCGCTGGGGGTGCTGGGCCAACAAGAGCGCGCCCGCGCGATCTGGGCCGAAGCACGGCTGGTGTTTGCCGACCAACCCGACGGGCTGGCACAGATCGACGCCGCCGCCCGCAGCGCGGGGTTCGGCGAATGAGTGTCTTTGCCGATCCCGACGCCTTCTTCGCCGCGATTCCCGCGCAGGGCGCTCTGGCCGGGCTGGACCTTGGGGAAAAGACCATCGGCGTAGCCGTGTCAGACCTGCGCCGCTCGGTCGCCACGCCACTGGAAACGGTGAAACGGTCGAAATTCACGCTGGACGCCGCCCGCCTGCTGGACATCGCCAAGTCCAAGGCTCTGGCCGGGTTCATTCTGGGCCTGCCGCTGAACATGGACGGCTCGGAAGGCCCGCGCTGCCAATCCACCCGCGCCTTTGCGCGCAATCTGGAACGGCTGACCGATCTGCCCATCGGCTTCTGGGACGAGCGCCTGTCGACCGTCGCCGCCGAACGCGCGCTGCTGGCCTTTGACACCTCGCGCGCGAAACGCGCACAGGTGATCGACCACGTCGCAGCCGGGTTCATCCTGCAGGGCGTGCTGGACAGAATCGCCGTGATGCGTCGCTGACAGGCTGGAAACGACAGGAACCGGGGGTATCTTGGCCGCACGGCACTGGAAAATCACGATGAACAAACTCTCCACCGATACGATCTGGATGCGCACCGAACTCGACAGCCCCTGCGTGAAGCTTTGCGTGATCCACCCCCGGGTCGGGATCTGCGCTGGCTGCTACCGCACGCTGGACGAGATCGCCGAATGGTCCACCATGAGCGCCGAGGCGCGCCAAAGCGTCACCGCCGCCCTGCCCGACCGCGCCACCTTGCTGAAAAAACGCCGCGGCGGCCGCGAAGCACGGCTTAACGAGGCCTGAGCGGGTTTCGCCCTCGGCCCCTGTCGGCTGTCGCCGCCGCGCCCTCGGGCGACCGGGCAGGGGGGCCTTGCCCCCCTCTTGGCCTGACGGCCAATTCACCCCCCAGGATATTTAAGGACAGATGATAAGGGTTCGTTAGCCCTGTTTCATTTTCTGTCTTCAAATATCCACGGGGGGATTTTCACGGGGGCGCGTGCGTCCCCCTTGAAGCGGGTGCGGGTGGCAACCCGCGCGGCGCGAGGGCCCTCGATGGGCCCGAGCGCCGCTCGCCCCCGCTTCCCTCTCCCCGCCCCTTGGCCTAGGGTGGCACCATGACAGCCGCGCCCCTTCCCGTGACGTTTTCCGATGACCAGGCCGCCGCCTGGGACCGCATGGCCGAGGTGCTCGCCAAGGCCGGGATCGATATTCTCGACGAGGATATCTCGGCCCCCGATCTGGACAGTGACAACACCGTCATGGCCGTGCTGGGCAAGGCCGGGTCCGGCAAGACGATGCTGCTGTCCGAACTGACCAAGGCCCTGATCGCCGCCGGGGTGGAAACCGTCAGCGGCGACTATGAAGGCCGGCGGCGCAAGGAGCGGCGGACGCTGGCGATCCTGGCACCGACCAACAAGGCCGCCTCGGTGCTGCGCAACCGTGGCGTGCCCGCGACAACCATTCACCGCATTCTCTATACCCCGGTCTATGACCCCGAATACGAAAAGATCGCCGAGTGGCTGGCCGGCAACGGCCCGCGCCCCGAGATGCCCGATCTGGGCGATACCGCGCTCGACCGGGCGCAGGCGTTCTATGAGACGGTTAAATCCATTCCAGGCGCGCTCGCGGCTGCGGGCCTGAGGGGCAGCGATTTCATCAAGGGTTGGAAGCGGCGCGATGATCCTCTGGACATCGGGTTCATTGACGAAAGCTCGATGCTCGACGCCCGGCAATTCACCGACCTGCACGAGCTGTTCCAGACCCTGATCCTGTTCGGCGACCCGGCCCAGCTGGCCCCTGTCGGCCAGTCCGGCGAGATGGTGTTCGACACCCTCCCCGCGCCGCAAAAGCTGGAACTGCACCGCATTCACCGCCAGAGTCAGGACAACCCGATCCTGGACCTGGCGCACTCGCTGGCCGATCCCGACCTGACGTTTGAAACCTTCGAGGCGCAGATCGAGGCCGCCGCGCGCAAGGATGACCGCGTGGTCTGGGCGCAGCGGGTGCAGAGCGACCTGATGGCGCGCTCGCCCGTGCTGGTCTGGCGCAACGCCACGCGCATCCGCCTGATCCACGCCTTTCGCGCCGCCCATGGTGCGCCGGAAACCGAATTGCTGCCCGGCGAGCCGCTCATCTGCGACGGGCTGGAACTGCCGCTCAAGCACCGCAAGAAGCGCGTCGATCTGGAGGCGCGCGGCCTGATCAAAGGCGCGCAGTGCATTTATCTGGGACCGGGCAAACGCCCCGGCTTCTCGCGCCTGCATGTCATGGGCGCGGAAGAGCCGCAGGTCTCGGCGGCCTCGATCGTCAAGATCGAGCGCGAGGGCGAGGAAGAGCCCTTCATCCCCTTCGCCGCCCATATGGGCGCGGCCTTCCTGCACGGTGCTGCTGTCACCATCCACAAAGCGCAGGGCAGCCAGTGGCCCGAGGTGCAGGTCTTCGCACCCGACCTCTATGCCGCCGCGCGCGCCGGACGCACCGAGGCCGGGCTGCCCTTATGGAAACGCCTTGCCTATGTTGCCATCACCCGGGCCGAGCACCGCCTGCACTGGGTGGTGCGCAACCGGCTGGCACGGCCGACCGGACCGCTGAGAATCGACGATCTGGGCGGGGCCCCGGCACCGCTCACACTGGCGATTCAAGAGGAATAAACTCACAGCCGCGTGGGCGAACCGACAGGCGCTTTGCATCTTTTTGGGGCAAACATGTCGCTTTTGGCCTTCGATGTCGTTTAACGACCTGTTAACCCTTACTTTCATCCGGGCAATCGACCCGGTTTCAAGCCCAAACGGCAGAAAGGAGGGAACGTATGTTTTCAAAACTCATGGTCCCCGTGGATCTGACGCATCTCGAGCACCTCTCCACGGCGCTTCAGATCAGTGAGGATCTCGCCAAACTGCATGGGGCCGAGATCGTCTATGTCTCGGTTACCGCCGAAACCCCTACCGCCATCGCCCACAACCCGACCGAGTTCGCGCAAAAGCTCGACGCCTTCGCCAAGGCACGGCAGGACGCGGGCGGCGCGAAAGCCACGGCGCGCAGTTACACTGCGCATGATCCCAGCCTCGACATCGACAAGCTGCTCTTGAAGGCGATCGACGACACCGGGGCCGATCTGGTGGTCATGGCATCGCACAAACCCGGATTTGCCGATTATTTCTGGGGTTCGCACGGGGGCGGACTTGCGGCTCATGCTAAAGTTTCGGTCTTTGTGGTGCGTTAAGCGCCGATCCCCTCACACACAGGAGGAAACCGTATGACGGAATCCACAGACGGCGAGGCCATCCGCGCACCGGAAGGCCCGTCAGATATCATCGACACCGATTTCGAGATCGGCCAGAACAATGTCCAGCTGTTCGGGCTGGACATCCACAACCCAGTCTTCGCCATTTCCGGGCTGAGCGTGGTGGCCTTTGTCATCGTCACCATGGCCTTTCAGAACACCATCGGTCCGGTTTTCACCGGGCTGCGTGACTTCCTGACCAGCAACTTTGACTGGTTCTTCCTGCTGGCCGGCAACGTCTTTGTGCTGGTCTGTCTGGGCCTGATCATCAGCCCGCTGGGCCGTGTTCGGATCGGCGGGCGCGATGCGACGCCGGACTACGGCTATGCTGGCTGGTTCTCGATGCTGTTTGCCGCCGGCATGGGCATCGGCCTGATGTTCTATGGCGTCAGCGAACCGATCACCCACTACTCCACCTCGTTCGGGGGCGTCACGCTTGAAAACGGGATGCGCACCGACTGGGCACCGCTGGGCGGGGCCGAGGGCGACGCCGCAGCTGCGCAAGCACTGGGCATGGCCGCGACGATCTTCCACTGGGGTCTGCACCCTTGGGCGATCTATGCCATCGTCGGTCTGTCGCTGGCTCTTTTTGCCTATAACAAGGGCCTGCCGCTGACCGTCCGCTCGATGTTCTACCCGATCTTCGGCGAGCGCATCTGGGGCTGGCCGGGCCATGTCATCGACATTCTGGCTGTGTTTGCCACGCTGTTCGGCCTTGCCACCTCGCTGGGCATCGGCGCGCAGCAGGCGAATGCCGGACTGAACTATCTGTTCGGTATCGAGATCGGCGTGACCGCGCAGATCATCCTGATCGCTTTGATCACCGGCGCTGCGCTGATTTCGGTGCTCCGGGGACTCGACGGCGGGGTCAAGATCCTGTCCGAGATCAACCTCGGGCTGGCCGCATTGCTGGTGCTGTTCATCATCATCGCCGGACCGACCACGACGCTGTTTGCCGACCTGTTCCACAACGTCAGCGCCTATGCGACCGAGCTGATCCCGCTGTCCAACCCGTTTGGCCGCGAAGATGCCAACTTCTCGCAAGGCTGGACCGCGTTCTACTGGGCGTGGTGGATCAGCTGGTCACCGTTCGTCGGCATGTTCATCGCCCGCGTCAGCCGGGGCCGTACCGTGCGGGAATTCATCACCTGCGTGCTGCTGATCCCGACGGCTGTGTCGATCCTGTGGATGACCATTCTGGGCGGCACCGCGCTGGATCAGCTGGTGGTCAACGGGTTCACCGGCGCACAGGACGCGTCGCTTGAGCTGAAACTGTTCGAGATGCTGACCCAACTGCCCTTCACCTGGATCGCTTCGCTTCTGTCGATCATCCTGGTGATCGTGTTCTTCGTCACCTCGTCGGACTCGGGCTCGCTGGTGATCGACACGATCACCGCAGGCGGCAAGGTCGATGCGCCGGTGGCGCAGCGGGTCTTCTGGGCCTCGTTCGAAGGGTTGGTGGCCATCGCGCTGCTGATCGGCGGCGGGCTGGGGGCGTTGCAGGCCATGGCGGTCTCGACGGGCTTCCCGTTTGCCATCGTGCTGCTGCTGGCCTGTTACGCGCTGGTGCGCGGGCTGATGGACGAGCCGCGCGACTGACGCGACACGCAAGGAAATGGAAAAGGGCGGCGCACTGCGTCGCCCTTTTTGCTGCGCTCAGCGCGCTGCCAGCGCGTTGAACATCGCCATGTTGGGGCAAAAGGCCACGGCCTCGGCATCCATCCCCTCATCGCGCGCCAGATACCGCTCGCAGGCGGGCACGTCATGACACTCGGCGCAGCGGTGCACCAACTCGTGCCAGCTGTCGCGGTCGCGCGCCAGCACGGCATCCGGTACGTGCTGCGAACGCGCCATCTCGGCCAGACGCACAGGCACCGAATCCTCGACCGTGGCCAAAGCCAGCGCCTGCGCGCGGCTGACGCCCATGTCGGCCAGATCGGCGTCGCTCATCTCGGCAATGGTGTTCAGATCGCGGCTGCGGCGAAACATCTTCAGGAAGCGGTCCTTCATGGTCAATCCTCCGGTCACGCGTTGATTCCCTTCCCTGCTTCTGCACCAATCTGCTGCCCTTCCCGCCCGTTTTCCTTGATCTGGCGCAAGCGGGCGGCTACGCCGACGCCATGATCCGCGCCTTTCTTGCCCTGCCTGTCCCCGAAACACTGGTCCACACGCTGAGTGTGGCCCAGCACCGCCTGCCCCTGTCGCGCCCGGTGCCCGAGGAAAACTTCCACCTGACGCTGGTGTTTCTGGACAGCCAGCCCGAGCCGCTGCTGGAAGAGCTTCATTACGCCATCGAGGGCCTGACCCTGACCGCCCCTTCGCTGCGCATCGACGGGCTGGGAACCTTCGGCGGCAATGACCCCGACGCGCTCTATGCCCGCGTTGCCCCTGACCCCGCGCTCTCCGCCCTGCAGGCCAAGCTGGCGCAGACGGCGCGGCGCATCGGAATCACGGTCAAGGCGCGCAAATTCGTGCCCCACATCACCCTTGCCCGCTTCCGCAAGGGTGAGATGCAGCCCGACACGCTGGCCAGCGCCATCGGCAAGCTGGGGCCCCTCACCAGCCCGCCCTGGACCCCGCCCGAGCTGGTCCTCATGCGCTCGACCCTGCGCGCGGACGGGCCGGTCTATGACCCGCTCGCCCGCTATCCGTTCCGCTTCTGACCTTGCACCCGCCGCGCGCGCTGCCGTAACCTGAGCCAAATTCAGGAGGCTTCCCGCATGCAATGCGTCTTTGTCCAGTTCCGCTGCATCCCCGGCAAAACCTACGAGGTCGCCAGCGCCATCTATGACCGCGAAATCGTGTCCGAGCTGTTCTCGACTTCGGGCGACTGGGATCTGATGGCCAAGGTCTATATCCCTGAAGGCGAGGACGTCGGCCACTACCTCAGCGAACAGCTGTTCGACGTGCCGGGCATCTCGCGCACACTGACCACCATGACCTACAAGGCGTTCTGATGCCGGTCATCGTCATCACCGGGGCCAGCGCCGGGATCGGCCGCGCCACCGCCGAGCGCTTCCTTAACCAAGGCTGGCAGGTCGCCCTGCTCGCCCGCAACGCCGACAAACTGGCCGAGGTGGCGGGCGAAGACCCCTACGCGCTGGCCCTGCCCTGCGACGTGACCGATGAGGCGCAGGTAGACGCAGCCTTTGCGGCCATCGCGGCCCGCTTTGGCCGCATCGACGCGCTGTTCAACAACGCAGGCAAGATGCTGCCCGGCCAGCTGATCGACGAGATGTCGGTCGCCGACTGGCGCGGCATGGTCGATGTGAACCTGACCGGCATGTTCCTGTGCGCCCGCGCCGCATTCCGACAGATGCGCGCGCAAGATCCGCAGGGCGGGCGCATCATCAACAACGGCTCGATCTCGGCCCATGCACCGCGCCCCGGCTCGGTGGCCTATACCGCCACCAAACACGCCGTCACCGGGCTGACCAAGACGCTGGCACTGGATGGCCGCCCCTTCGACATCGCCGCCGGGCAGATCGACATCGGCAATGCCCGCACCGATCTGGCCGCCAGCATCTCAAAGGGCGTGCCGCAGGCCGATGGCGCGATCAAGGCCGAGCCGATGATGGACGTGGGCGAGGTCGCGCAGGCGGTGCTCTATATGGCCACGCAGCCGGCGGGCACGAATGTGCCGTTCCTGACGGTGATGGCAACAAATATGCCCTTTATCGGGCGCGGGTGACGGAACCAGTCCCCGGGGGTGTGCGTTGTCTCCGAAACGTCCACTACCCGGAGAAGACCGCGATGAAACCCTTTGCCATTCTGAGCCTGATTGCTGCCGTTCTGACCCTGAGCGCCTGTGAAACCGTCGAAGGTGCAGGCCGCGACCTGCAAAGCGCCGGTCAAACGGTGAGCCAGGAAGCCCGCCAGACCCAGGCCCAGCTGTAAGCCCAGGCTCAGCTCTAAAGCGTCACTGCTGTCGGATAATCCGGAACAGCGCTGACGCCCCCCATCCTGCAATCAGCGCAATGACGAGAGCGAGCAGGCCGTACACAAAAGGCTGGTCATACGCCAGTTCGTGCAGCCACCGCTCGATCCCGTCCTTGCGCACAAAGATCGCCGTGCGGAACTGGCTGACCACCTGCCCGTCCTGCACCAGATACATCCGCGTCGTGTAAGCACCCTCGGTCAGATTCGACGGAAGCCGGACATTGGTCCGAAACAGGATGTCGCGGTCGATGTGAACGAACCGTTCCAACGACAAATATTGTGCCGACCGCTCGCGGATGCGCATCAGCGCCTCGGCGAACAGCAGCGTCTCGGGTGAGCCGTCACCGACCTGTTCCGCCCGTATGGCCTGACGCGCCGAGATGCGGAATGCCTCGTCCGCCTCGGGCGACAGGATCTGGTTGAGCGGCTGCGTGCTCGCCACGGCGTAGAATGACGGCACCGACGCCATGCCGACCGAATCCACGTTCATCCATATCCCCGCCCGGCGCTCTTTGCGCCAGACTTCGACCGCTTGACGCGGGCCCTCGATCACCACGATGACGTCGAAATCCTCGGACCCGGCAGCCTCGTCGGCCTCCTGAATCGTGACCTCGTCGGCCGTCCGGCGAATCGCACCAAAGATCAGGATCTCGGACCCCGAGAAATTCGCCGTCAACGACACGCGGTTCTGGCTCAGCGCGCCGACGATCTCACTGGCGCGCGCAGGCAGCGACAGCAGGATCAGTGCGATCAACAGCAGCCCCCGCATCACGGCCCCCCCGCGATGCGGATGGAATACAGCTCGTCGGGTTGGATCAACAGATCCAGACCGACCTTGATACAGACCGCCATGACCAGCAGCGCCAGCAGAATGCGCAACTGCTCGGCCTTCAGCCGCAGGCCGATCTGCGTGCCGAACTGCGCACCGATCACGCCGCCCAGAATCAGGAAGAAGGCCAGCATGATGTCGACCGAATGCCCGGTCACCGCATGCATCACGGTGGTATAGGCCGTGGTGAAAATGATCTGGAACAGCGAGGTGCCGACAACCACCTTGGTGGGCATGCCCAGCAGGTAGATCATCGCGGGCACCATGATGAACCCGCCACCAACGCCCATCACAGCCGACAAAACGCCCACCGACGCGCCGACCAGCAAGGGCGGGATCACGCTGATATACAGGCCCGACACGCGGAATTTCATCTTGAACGGCAGCGAATGCACCCAGGTGTGCTTGTGCGCCTTGCGCCGCCCGCTGCCGGTCTTCTTGGTGCGATACCACGCGCGCAGGCTTTCCTGCAGCATCAGCGTGCCGACCACGCCCAGAAACAGCACATACGACAACTGTACGGCCAGATCGATCTGCCCCAGCGCGCTCAGCCAGCGGAACACCACGATCCCGATGGACGAGCCAATGAGGCCGCCGATGAGCAGCACCGTGCCCATCTTCAGATCGACCGTCTTGCGCCGCAGATGCGCCAGCACGCCCGAGATGGACGAGGCCACCACCTGATTCGCCCCGGTCGCCACGGCCACAGCGGGTGGAATGCCGATGAAGAACAGCAAGGGCGTGATCAGAAACCCGCCACCGACCCCGAACATGCCCGACAACATGCCGACCCCTGCTCCAACCCCCAGCAGGGTGAACAGATTCGTCGAGATCTCGGCAATGGGAAGATAGACCAACATGAGTCTGAATAGGACAAAGCCCCTGCGTTTTACAGGGGCTTTGAGACAATATTTCGCCCGGTGAAACGCCCCGGCCAAAAACGGCAGGCCGGGGCTGTTTTCAGCGCTCTTTCACGTAAGGCTCGCCGCCCGCGCGCGGCGGAATGGCCTTGCCGACGAACCCGGCCAGAATGACCACGGTCAGGATATAGGGCAGCGCCGCCATGAACTGGTTGGGCAGGGTGATCAGGCCCAGATCCAGATTCGGCCAGCGGTTGGCGATGGCTTCGAGCATGCCAAACAGCAGCACCGCAACCAGACTCTGCCACGGGCGCCACTTGGCGAAGATCAGCGCGGCCAGCGCGATATAGCCACGCCCCGCCGACATATCCTTGACGAAACCCGCCGCCAGCGAGGTCGACAGATACGCCCCGCCAATGCCACACAGCACGCCCGCGATGATCACCGCGTAATAGCGCATCCGCACCACCGACACGCCCGCCGTGTCCACCGCCGCCGGGTTCTCACCCACGGCACGCAACCGCAGGCCAAAGCGCGTGCGATACAGCACCCACCACGTCAGCGGCACGGCCAGCAGGCCCAGATAGACCAGCACCGAATTGCCTGACAGCACGTTGCTGTACAGCGGCCCGATCACCGGCACATCGCGCAGCGCATCAGCGAAGGGCAGGTCGATCCGCTCGAACCGGGCATTGCCCGACAGGGGCGGCGTGCGCCCGCCCTGATGGAACAGGCTCTGCGCCACGACCACCGTCATGCCTGCCGCCAGAAAGTTGATCGCCACACCCGAGATCAGCTGATTGCCCCGGAAGGTGATCGAGGCAAAGCCATGGATCAGCGCAAACACGACTGAGGCCGCGATGCCCGCCAGCAAACCCAGCCATGCCGAACCGGTGTAGAACGCAAAGGCCGCCGAAAAGAACGCAGCGACCAGCAGCTTGCCCTCAAGCCCGATGTCGAAAATGCCCGCGCGCTCGGAAAACAGCCCGGCAAGGCAGGTGAACAGCAAGGGCGTGGCCAGCCGCAGGGTGGATTCCAGAATCTGGACGATGGTTGCAAGATCCATGTCAGCTCTTCCTCCGGCCCAGGGCAAACATCGCTTCAAGCGGCTGCCTGACCAGATTGTCCAAGGCGCCCGTGAACATGATCACCAGTGCCTGAATGATCACGATCATCTCGCGCGGGATCGTGGTTTCGATCGCCAGTTCCGAGCCGCCCTGAAACAGGAAGCCGAACAGCAGCGCCGGGGCGATGATGCCGATGGGATGCGAGCGCCCCATCAGCGCCACGGCGATGCCGATAAAGCCCGCCCCTTCGACCGCGTTCATCACCAGCCGTTGCGGCCCGCCCATCACCGAGTTGACCGCCATCACCCCCGACAGCGCGCCCGAGATGAGCATCGCGATCATGATGATCCTGAAGGCGCTGATCCCGGCATAATGCGCGGCAGGTTCGGACTGACCAAAGGCACGGATCTCGAACCCCAGCTTGGTGCGCGACATCATCACATAGGCCAGCACACAAAACGCCAGCGCCACGAACAGCATCACGTTGGCCGGACCTGACCGCGAAAATGCGATGCCGAAGGGTTCAAGCACATCGGCCAGACGCGGCAGGCGCAGCTCGGAGGCAAAGCGCGCGGTCGCCGGGTCCATCGACGCGGGCGGGCGCAGCACATGGCTGAGCATGTAGTTCAGCACCGAGGCGGCGATGAAGTTGAACATGATCGTGGTGATGACGATATGGCTGCCGCGTCTGGCCTGCAAATAAGCCGGGATCGCCGCCCACAGCGCGCCAAACACCGCCGAGGCAAGGATCGCCCCGATCATCGCCGTCCACCAGTTCGGCCAGGGCACGAACAGACAGACCAGCGCAACACCCAGACCGCCGATCAGCGCCTGACCTTCGCCGCCGATATTGAACAGCTTGGCCTGAAACGCGATCGACACGGCAAGACCGGTCAGCAGGAAGTTGGTGGTGTAGTAGAGCGTATAGCCCCAGCCATAGGTCGACCCCAGCGAGCCGGTGACCATCAGCTCCATCGCCCTGATCGGGTCTTCGCCAATCGCCAGAATGACCAGCGCCGAGATCGCGAAGGCGATCACCAGCGAGAACAGCGGGACCAGCAGGACATCGGCCCATTTCGGCATGTTTCGGCTGCTCATGCGGCATCCCCCGTGACCGAGTCTCCGACCACACCGGCCATCAGCAGACCCAGTTCTTGCGCGTTGGTCTGTTCGGGATCGCGCTCGCCCATGATCTTGCCGTCAAACATCACGACGATGCGGTCCGACAGCGACAGGATCTCGTCCAGCTCGACCGAGACCAGCAGGATCGCCTTGCCTTGATCGCGCAGTTCGATCAACCGCTTGTGGATGAACTCGATCGCGCCGATGTCCACGCCGCGTGTTGGCTGGCCGACCAGCAGCAGATCGGGGTTGCGCTCGATCTCGCGGGCCAGAACGATCTTCTGCTGGTTCCCGCCCGAGAAGCTCTCGGCGGTCAGCATCGGGTTGGGCGGGCGTACGTCGAACCGCTCGATCTTGCCCTTGGCATCCTCAAGGATCGCGGCGTTATCCATCAGCAGCGCGTTCTTCTGGTACTCGGGCCGGTCGTGATAGCCGAAAGCCACGTTTTCCCACGCCATGAAGTCCAGGATAAGCCCGCAGCGGTGGCGATCCTCATGCACATGCGCAATGCTGTCCTCGCGCCGCGTGCGCGCGTTGTCGCGCCGCAGGCTCAGATCCATGTCCTTGCCGTTCATGGTCATCGTGCCGGTGCCCGGCATCATGCCCGCCAGCACCTCAAGCAGCTGCGACTGGCCGTTGCCCGCCACGCCCGCGATGCCCAGAATTTCCCCGGCGCGAACGTCCAGATCAATGCCGCGCAGACGCTCGACACCGTGACGGTCGATGACCTGCAGATTGCGCACCGACACCACGACCTCACCGGGCTGCGCCGGGGTCTTTTGCACGTCCAGCAGCACCTTGCGGCCGACCATCAGCTCGGCCAGTTCGGACGGGTTGGTGTCCGCCGTGTTCACCGTCGCCACCATCTCGCCGCGCCGCATGACGCTGACCTCATCGGTCACCTCCATGATCTCGCGCAGCTTGTGGGTGATCAGGATGATCGTCTTGCCCTGCTCTTTGAGCCCGCGCAGGATGCGGAACAGATGGTCGGCCTCGGCCGGGGTCAGAACCCCGGTCGGCTCGTCCAGAATGAGGATATTGGCCTGACGGTACAACGCCTTGAGGATCTCGACCCTCTGCTGGTGACCGACGTTCAGGTCTTCGACCACGGCATCGGGATCGACGCTCAGTTCATAGTCATCGGCCAGCTGCGTGAGCAACTTGCGCGCCCGCGCCTTCGAGGGCTGCAGCAACGCGCCGCCCTCGGCCCCCAGAATGACGTTCTCCAGAACCGTAAAATTCTCGACCAGCTTGAAATGCTGAAAGACCATGCCGATCCCGGCGCGGATCGCGGCCAGTGAATCGGTGATCTGCGTGGGCTTGCCGTCGATCAGAACCTCGCCTGAATCCGACCGGTAAAACCCGTACAGGATCGACATCAGCGTGGATTTCCCCGCGCCGTTTTCGCCGATGATCCCGTGAATGGTGCCCTTGCGCACCCGGATGTTGATGTCCTTGTTCGCCTGGACCGGGCCGAATGCCTTCGATATCCCGCGAAGCTCGATGGCGGGGGCGGCGTCTGCCGCCGCCCCCCCGGTCACGTCAGCGATCATCTCGCGCGTGCCTTACTCGACCGAGATCGGGCAGGTGCTGTCGGTGCGATAATCGTGCACCTCCAGATCGCCTGCCGCAATTGCGGTCTCGGCAGCACCGATGGCAGTGCGCATCTCGTCGGTGATCAGCGCTTCGTTGTTCTCGTCGACCGCCCAACCCACACCGCCGGACGCGAGGTTCATGATCTGCACGCCGGTTTCCATGTCGGGCCCTGCCGAAAACGCGTCAAAAACGGCGTTGTCCACACGCTTCATCATCGAAGTCAACACGTGGCCAGGGTGCAGATAGTTCTGGTTAGAATCGACGCCGATCGACAAAATACCGTCATCCAATGCGCGCTGGAGAACGCCGACACCCGTACCGCCAGCGGCGGCGAAGACCACATCCGACCCCTGGCTGATCTGCGCAGCGGTGATTTCGCTTCCGCGAACAGGGTCATTCCAGGCAGCAGGCGTGCTGCCGGTGTAGTTAACGATAACGTTCACGTCTGGATTTGCAGCTTGCGCGCCCTGCGCATAACCACAAGCGAATGCCCGGATCAGCGGAACGTCCATACCACCGACAAAACTGACGGTGTTCGTTTCGCTCGCCATAGCGGCGGCCATACCCACCAAATACGACCCTTCGTGTTCGGCGAAGAGTACCGAGCGGACGTTGGGCAGATCGACGACGCCGTCAATGATGACGAACGTGGTATCGGGATAGTCGGCTGCAACGACTTCCAGTGGCGTCGCCATCGAGAACCCCGTCATCACGACCGGGTTGTAGCCGGCCTCGGCGAAGCGGCGAATGGCCTGCTCACGTTGGGTTTCTGACTGCAATTCGATGTCGCGGTATTCGCCACCGGTTTCCTCAGCCCAACGCATCGCGCCTGTATAGGCCATCTCGTTAAAGGATTTGTCGAACTTACCGCCAAGATCGTAGATCAGGGCCGGATCGGCAAGCGCAGCGCCGGACATCAGAGCCAGAACAGCGGTCGCGCCGAAGAGGGTGCGGGTCAGTTTCATGTTGGTTTTTTCTCCCAGTTGGGTCGTCATGGGCCGCCAGAGCGCGTCTTCTTTTGCGGCTGATCCGAACTTTCGGTTCATAGGTAATCTAGGTCCATGCGCGCATGAGCCGTCAAGCAAATTTTACCAAACGGACAAGTCAGGGGAATCGTCTGGCAGCAGCAAGGTTAATTGTCAGGCGAGCGACTTGCAAAGGATCAATGCGGCGACACTGCGCCCGTCGACAGCGACGTAATACGCCGGTCTGCGCCCGGTCTGCACCCATCCTGCCCCCTCATACAGCGCGCGGGCGGCGATGTTGTCCTCGGCGACCTCAAGAAACGCGGTCCCGGCCCCGCGCGCCTTTGCGCCGGCGTCAAACGCGGCCAGCTGCGCGCGCGCAAGGCCCTGTCGGCGCGCATCCGGATCGGTGGCGAGGGTGAGCAGCTCGGCCTCGCCGGCGATGACCCGGCCCAGCGCAAAGGCGCGCCCCTGCGCCGCGTGGGTCAGGAAGGTGAAGGGACTGTCGAGCAGATTGGCAAAACTGCGCACGCTCCACGGCGGGGGCGCGGTGAAACAGAGGCCGTGCAGAGTGGCAAGCGCGTCAGGAGTCATGCGGCGGGGATAGCGCGTCGGGGGCTGCGGGGGAAGGGTTTCGCCCTCGGCCCCTGACGCTTTCAGCGTCATGGCTTCGGGCGACCGGGCAAGGGGGGCGTCGCCCCCCTCTTTGGCTTCGCCAAATTCACCCCCCAGGATATTTAGGGACAGATGATAGGCTTAGCCGATGAGGGCGGGCGGTTGCTCGGACGGCGGGGCCGCGTCGGCGTCGCGCAGGTAGAGCGGTGCGGGGCGCGGCTGCGGGCTGTGGCGGCGCGCATCGGCGAGGCGGGCGATGGCGACGGCGAGGGGATGGACGGGCGGCGTCAGGCCGTCGCCGATGCCTGTGGCCGGAGGCGTGTCGGTCAGGACCGGGGGCTGGCCTTGGGTCTGGACCCAGACCTGGCCGCGCAGGGCGGGGACTACGGTGGGGAGGTCGGGGCCATCGAGCGCGAGCGCCTCGAACCGGTTCACGCCAATGGCCGGGACGCCCAGCCCCAGCGCCAGCCCGCGCGCAGCGGCGGTGGTGATGCGGATGCCGGTGAAATTGCCCGGCCCGATGCCCGCACCAATCGCGGCGAGGTCGGACCAGTCGAGGCCCGCCTCGGCCAGAAGGGCGGTAAGCGCGGGCATCAGCGCCTCGCCCTGCCCTTTGGGCAGCGGCGTGAAACACTCGGCCAGCACGGTATCGCCGCGGATCAGGGCCGCGGCGATCCAGCCGCCCGAGCTGTCGAAACCAAGGACGGTATCAGACGGCAACCTGCCGGACCTCGGTCACTTCGGGGATATAGTGGCGCAGCAGGTTCTCGATGCCCATTTTCAGCGTCATCGTCGACGACGGGCAGCCCGCGCAGGCGCCCTTCATGTGCAGATAGACCACGCCCCGGTCGAAACCGTGGAAGGTGATGTCGCCGCCGTCCTGCGCCACGGCAGGACGCACGCGGGTGTCGAGCAGTTCCTTGATCTGGTCGACGATCTCGCCGTCGGGGCCTTCCTGCACGGCATGAGCCGCTTCGGCCTCACCCTCGATCGCGGGGCGGCCGGACTGGAAATGCTCAAGGATCGCGCCAAGGATGGCGGGCTTGACGTGCGACCAGTCGTTGGCCTCGGCCTTGGTGACGGTGATGAAGTCAGCCCCGAGGAACACGCCGGTCACGCCGGGTGCGGCGAAGATCGCGCGGGCCAGCGGCGAGGCGCTGGCGGCGGCAGCCTCGGGGAAATCGGCCGTTCCCTGGCCGAGGACGTCCTGCCCCGGCAGGAATTTCAGCGTGGCGGGGTTCGGGGTGGATTCGGTTTGGATGAACATGGCACAGGCCTCCGGTTTGACCCCGGATATGAGACTGCCGGGGGGTCAAGTCAAGGAAGCCGGGGGCGGCACGCCGTCACAGCGCCATGCGAGAGCCCAGAATGGTCATGATCTGATACTCGCTGAGCGGCTCTTCGAACATCAGCCCGCAGGTATCATCGAAATGCCAGCGCACTTCAGCCGAATAATTTTGCCCGACACAGTGAATGCCGATCCAGTCGCCGACAATGATCGTTCGCTCGGGTATCCCGACCAGACGCGCGCCTGCCTCGGTCAGGTTCCCGAGTGTCGCGTCGAACGCCCCGCGGGGCGAGCGGACCTGAACAAACGCCCGCGTTGGCAATCGCAGAGCGCGGTTTAGCATGGTGGTTCTCCCGCATGGCTTTTTCCAGATCCTGCGCGCCAGAGGTTTCTGTCAGGTTAACAGCTCTCTTGATCAGGGGGATTTCGCCCCCCACATAAGGATCAAGGCCCGCGAGGGGCACGCGCCGATGGTCGGGCGTGCCGCGCCAGTCGGGCGCTTGAAAGGAAGAATGCGATGAACCTTGAAAAGTTCACAGAGCGCGCCCGCGGGTTCCTGCAGGCCGCCAACACGATTGCCGCGCGCGAGCAGCACCAGCGGCTGACCCCGGAACACCTGCTCAAGGCCCTGATGGATGACGATCAGGGCATGGCCGCCAACCTGATCCGCCACGCGGGCGGCAAGCCCGAACAGGTCATTCAGGCCGTCGATCTGGCGGTGGGCAAACACGCCAAGGTCTCGGGCGATGCGGGGCAGGTTTATACCGATTCTGCGCTGGTCCGCGTGCTGGATGAGGCCGAGAAACTGGCGCAGAAAGCCGGGGACAGCTTTGTGCCCGTCGAACGTGTGCTGATGGCGCTGTCGATGGTGAAATCCGCCGCCAAAGAGGCGCTGGACGCAGGCGGCGTGACCGCGCAGGCGCTGAACGGCGCGATCAACGATATCCGCAAAGGCCGCACGGCGGATTCCGCCAGCGCCGAGGATACCTATGAATCGCTGAAGAAATACGCCCGCGATCTGACCCAAGCCGCCCGCGATGGCAAGATCGACCCGATCATCGGCCGCGACGAGGAAATCCGCCGCGCCATGCAGGTGCTCAGCCGCCGGACCAAGAACAACCCGGTGCTGATCGGGGAACCCGGCGTGGGTAAGACCGCGATTGCCGAGGGCATGGCGCTGCGCATCATCAACGGCGATGTGCCCGAATCCCTGCGCGACAAGACGCTGATGGCGCTGGACATGGGAGCGCTGATCGCCGGGGCGAAATACCGCGGCGAGTTCGAGGAACGTCTCAAAGGCGTGCTTGGCGAGATCACCGCCGCGGCGGGCGAGATCATCCTGTTCATCGACGAGATGCACACGCTGGTCGGCGCGGGCAAATCCGAAGGCGCGATGGATGCCGCCAACCTGATCAAACCGGCGCTGGCGCGCGGCGAGCTGCATTGCATCGGTGCCACCACGCTGGATGAATACCGCAAATACGTCGAAAAGGACGCGGCTCTGGCCCGCCGGTTCCAGCCCATCGTGGTTGAAGAACCGACGGTCGAGGATACCGTGTCGATACTGCGCGGCATCAAGGAAAAGTACGAGCTGCACCACGGCGTGCGCATCGCCGATTCGGCGCTGGTGGCGGCGGCGACGCTCTCGCATCGCTACATCACCGACCGTTTCCTCCCCGACAAGGCGATCGACCTGATCGACGAGGCGGCCTCGCGGCTGCGCATGCAGATCGACAGCAAGCCCGAAGAGCTGGACGCGCTGGACCGCGACATCCTGCAAAAGCAGATCGAGGTCGAAGCCCTGCGCAAGGAAGACGACGCGGCCAGCCGCGACCGTCTGTCCAAGATCGAAGTCGAGCTGTCCGAGCTGCAGCAGCAATCGTCCGAGATGACCGGCCAATGGCAGGCCGAGCGCGACATGCTGGAAGCGGCGCGCGGTCTCAAGGAGCAGCTTGAGAAAGCCCGCATCGATCTGGACACCGCCAAGCGGGTCGGCGACTTCGCCAAGGCCGGTGAGCTGCAATACGGCCGCATCCCCGAGCTGGAGCGCGCGCTGGCCGAGGCCGAAGCGCGCGAGACCGAGAAGATGGTCGGCGACGCCGTGCGCCCCGAGCAGATCGCCGAGGTGGTCGAGCGCTGGACCGGCATCCCCACCACGCGGATGCTGGAGGGCGAGCGCGACAAGCTTCTGCGCATGGAAGAGGGTCTGCACAAGCGGGTCATCGGCCAGAACCACGCCGTCCACGCCGTCGCCAACGCGGTGCGTCGGGCGCGCGCGGGTCTGAATGATGAGAACCGTCCGCTGGGCAGCTTCCTGTTCCTGGGGCCAACCGGCGTGGGCAAGACCGAGCTGACCAAGGCCGTGGCCGAGTTCCTCTTTGACGACGACAGCGCCATGGTGCGCATCGATATGTCCGAGTTCATGGAGAAACACTCGGTCGCCCGGCTGATCGGCGCGCCTCCGGGCTATGTCGGCTATGATGAGGGCGGCGTGCTGACCGAAGCCGTCCGCCGCCGGCCCTATCAGGTGGTGCTGTTTGACGAGGTGGAAAAAGCCCACCCCGACGTGTTCAACGTACTGTTGCAGGTGCTCGATGACGGCATCCTGACTGACAGCCACGGGCGCACGGTGGACTTCAAGCAGACGCTGATCATCCTGACCTCGAACTTGGGGTCGCAGGCGCTCAGCCACCTGCCCGACGGCACCGACGTGAACGAAGCCAAGGCGCATGTGATGGAGGCCGTCCGCGCCCATTTCCGGCCCGAGTTCCTGAACCGTCTGGATGAGACGATCATCTTCGACCGGCTCAAGCGGGTGGATATGGACGGGATCGTCAAGATCCAGATGAAGCGCCTGCTCAAGCGGCTGGAATCGCGCAAGATCGCGCTGGATCTGGACGACGCGGCGCGGGTCTGGCTGGCCGACAAGGGCTACGACCCGGTCTATGGCGCGCGTCCGCTCAAGCGGGTGATCCAGCGCTACCTGCAAGACCCGCTGGCGCAGATGCTGCTGTCGGGCGATGTGCTCGACGGCTCGACGGTGCCGGTTTCCGCCGGGCCTGAGGGACTGATCATCGCGGGGCACACCCATACCGACGATGACGACCAGCCGCGTGGCAAAGTGGTCCACTAACCCCAAAGGCGCCGGGAAACCGGCGCCTTTCTTCTATCCGCCATAGGGAAAGGCCGGGTGGAAAGCGGAAACTGCAGCTCGCGAGTTCAGCCGCTGAACCGCAGCCGCGCTTGGGTCGTCGAGCGGCAGGCCTCGCCGGTGAGGATCGCCAGCACGTCCATCGAGAAGACCTGCGTCAGCGCGATCTCGACCGGACTGACAATGCGCGCCGTCATCGACACTTGAGCATTGCGGCCCAGTGCGCCGTTCACGCTGAACACCTCATTGTGCCACACGCCACCGCCCTGATCGATCCACGGGCCAGCCGCCGGGTTGTCGGCGGTCAGCGGTGCCATCGAGAACGGGCGCGGCCAGACGATGCTGCGCCGCTCGCTGCCGCCCAGATCGACCGCGCCCGAAATGGCCGAGGCTACCTGCGCCGGACAGCCGGACAGGCTGTTGCCGGTGATCGTCATCGTCCACGGGCCGTTGCGGGGCAGCCCGGTTTCCTCGGCCGGAAACACCTGCGGATCGCAAAGCCCGTCGCCGCCATAGACAAGGTCGATGGCGTGGCCACTCTCGCCGCTCCAAAAGACCCCGTCTCCGGCTCGCACAAGGATCGGGTTCACCAGACCCTCGGGCGGCGCGATCGTGGTCTGCGTCTGCAGCGTCGCGAGGGAATGGTTGGACTGGTAGCAGTGGCAGCCCTCGCCCGTCCGGCAGGTCGCGACGATCAGGCCCGCCGCATCGACCCGTGTCACACCGTTCGAGAGCCGGGGCAGATCCTGCGCGACCCCGGGCAGCGCCATCAGCGAGAGACCGGCAAGCGCTGTCAGGACAGGGGAAAGAAAAGCGGTCGTCATGGCATCACTCCGTGGTCAGGCCGGGAAGGAGAAGGTCAAAGAGCGCATCGGCATCAAGCCCCTCAGGCAGCGGAACCGGGACAAGTCCCGGCTGCGCTGCCGCAGGCGCACGGCCCGCCTTGCGCGACACAAGGGCAAGCGATTGCGCCAGCGGTTCGGCGGCAGCGGTGGGGCTGTCGTGGAAGCGGCAGAGAAGCCCCGCCGCCGTCTCGATGCAAGGGCCGTTGCTGACCAGCCATTGATGCGGGTTGAGATGCAGACTTGCCCCGCCCGGTCCGTAGAAATCGACCCGGGGCGCTGAAAGCGGATGCGCCCCGGCTGTCGCGCTGACCCAGGCGGGCGGTGTCATCGACCAGCCCTGCTCCAGCGTCGCCGACAGCCCGTCGAGCGTCACGGCGCAGCGGACCTCGGTGCAGCGAAAGGCACTCTCGGCCCCGTCGGACGGGTCTTGTGCCGCAGGCCGATCAGGCCCGAAGGCCGCACCGCGCCAGAGCGGCAGGTCTTGCGCCACTGCCTCGGGCCAGAAAGCCACCGGCAGGCGCTCAGCTCCGGCAAAAAGGGTACCCACGAACCCCGCACCCTGAGGCGAGAGCGCAAGGCGCAGAGGCTCACGCGCGATGCGGGGCTGCGCGAACGCGATGGACAGGGTGTCGCCCTCGATCACGACCGAAAGCAGGTCGCCCGGCACCGCGTCCGGCCCCATTCCGGTGCCGGGTTTTATCTGGCCGGTGTAGTCCTGCCGCTCGTCGGTAAGCCGCAACATGATCCGCGCCATGGTCATCGGCTGATCATCGACGGCGCGCGGTGGAATCGCCCAGACCGTCCAGCCACCGGCAAGAGCACCCTCCAGCACGTCCTCCACCACGGACAGCGTGATGTCATTGGGCTGGCCGGGAAAGATCGCCACGTCGGCCGAATAGACCACCTCTCCCGGCGCGCGGGCGGTGATGCGCCAGCGGCCCGGCTCGAACAGGCCCGAAACGGCGCGCCCGGTCTCCTCCGGTGCCCAGGCCTCGGGCGCCATGTCCGGGTCAAGCGGGATCCCGTCCCACGACACGGCGCTGTCGGGCACTCCGTCTGGCAGGCGGAAGGTCGCAGACACCGCGCCGATGTCATCCTGAGACGCATCGCCCTGCGTGGCCGCCGCCGCCGAGGCAGCGAGCCCTGCGGCGGTCGTCAGGTCGTCATCCGCGTAAGGCACGCCCACGCCGAACCCGCGCGCAAACAGGATCTCGGACCGCCCCCGCGCCAGATAGCGGATCTCATAGGCGCCGGGCTCTTGCGGCACGGTCAGGGTGATCACGCCGTTCTTGTGCAACGCATAGTCCCAATCGCCGATCTGCGCGTCCAGCGGGTCGCCGGGCCGGGCGATGACGATGCGTTCCTCGATACGCTCAGGCCCCCGGAACGCAAAGCGCACGCGGCTTCCCGGCTCGACCGAGCCCACGGCCTCGAACCCCATATGAGGTGCCACAACCTCAATGGCCTGCCGCGCGATGACCCCGTCGCGCGCCGTGCGCAGGATCAGGTCGTAAAACCCGGGCTCCAAAGGCGCTGTGCAACGGACCGGGTTGTGCGGCTGGCGCGAGGTGCCGCCGATCGTGCCATAGGCCGGGCCCGCCGAGGCGCGGCTCTCGCCTTGCGGCACGAAGCCCATGTAATCGACGTTGGTCGCCTCGCCATTCCAGCGGATCACATAGGCGAACCCCGCCTCGGCCCGGTCGCCGATGTCGAAAGCCGCTTCGGGTGTGGGTGTGGGTTCCGGTTCCGGCGCGGGGATGGGCTCAGCCGTGCTTACCTGCCGCAAGGCCTCGGCCAGTTCCGCGCCGGAATTGGTGTCGAACATCAGTCCGCCGGTTTGCTCGGTGATGCACGACAGTCCCTCAAGCTCCACCCGGCTCAGGCCGAAACCCACCACATGCGCGCGGATGTCGATCCCCTCGGCGGCCAGCGTCGCGGCCAGAGCGCAAGGATCACCCTCGCAGGTTTCCAACCCGTCGGTGACAAGGATGATATCCGCCGCCTCGGCCGTCGGTGGGATCTGGTCGCGCGCCAGCGCCAGACTGTCGGTCAGCGGTGTCATGCCCCGTGGCATCAACCCGCGCAGGCGGCGTTCCAGATCGGCCGGTGTCCCCTGCCCCATCGGGGCCACGATCTCGATATCGCGACAATCGCCGCGCCGGTTATGGCCATACGCGGTGACCGACAACGGCACCGCCGCGTCCCGGCTGGCGAAATAGTCGCTGATGACGTCGCGGGCGACTTCGACCCGGCTCTGGTCGCCCTCGACCCGGTTCCACATCGAACCCGAAGCGTCGAAGACCAGAACCGAAACCCGTTCGGCGATGGCCGGGGTGGACAGGACCGTGGCAAAGCAAAGCCCGGCCAGAAGTCGAGAGGCTCGGATCATCGGAAAAGTCCTTTCGTCAAGGTCATCGCGGCGGCCAGATGATCGTTCAGGATCAACAGGTCCGAGGCGAAGCGTGGGGTAAGGGAAGCGGCGTCGAGCGCGACCAAGAAGGGCGGCGGCTCGAACGCGCCGTCGAAAAGCGCAAGCGGTGTCAGCACGGTGACCGGACCGGGCCGCAGGATCACAAAGGGGCGCAGGCCTGTGCCGGGGGTGACGTCACGGGTGCAGGTCGGATCGGCGCGGGTCACGGCCTCAAGCGCCGCAAAGGCTTTGCGGGCTTCGGGGCCAAGCAGCGAAGGATCGCCATGGACCCGGTAGCGCGCGTCAAAATCCGCATCGCCCGTCGTCGCAGCGGGCGGGCGACCGGCGGAAGGGGCAGTGCGAAACGCCAGCGCCGCGTCCTGCGGGACGACAACGGTCGCGTCACCCTCGGCCGCGCCGGGTGTTGTCACCTCGGCCACGACGAAGCAGGCACCGCCGCCCACCTCGGCCGTGCGGTTGTTTTCGTTGCCGAAAAACATCCCGACCCGCGCGATTGAGACCTTGAACCCGCCCCGCTCGCCGGTCAGGCACTCGTCCACCGTGACGGTATGGACAGGGCGGGACAGCCCCCACCCCGCCAGCCGTTCGGGTGTGAACCGTTGCGCCCGCGCGCCCGGTGGCACTGGGGATAGACCGATCAGCTCGGGTGCCAGTGCCTCGGCGATGGCCTGTTTGGCCGCCTCGCGCGTCGTACCCTGCGCCCGGCCCATCAGAAGCAAAAGCGCAAAGCCCGCCCCGCCCAGCATCAGCGCCACGCCCGTAACCAGCCCGCCCATGCTCCAGCCAAGCCCCAGACCGCCAAGCGCCGCACCCCCGGCAGCAAGCCGCAACTCGCGCTCGGTCTGTCGGACCCACGACTGCCGTTCCGCGTCGAGACGGGCCAGCACAGGGCCAAGGCGCGCCTGCAACCCCGCCAGCTGTCCCTCTGGCAGCACCGGCCCGGGCTGCCGTGGACGGCCGAGCGAGCCGAACTGACGGCCCCGCTGATGCGGCCCGCCAAGCAGGGAGAGCAGACCGAGCAGCGTGCCCCGTGGTGGCTGCGCAGCCGCAGGGCCAGTCATGCCACGTCCCACCCATTAGACAGCGCCACGCTTCCATCTGCGCCAGTGATGGCGCGCCCCGGCGACCATGCAATCGCCGGAAACATCGAGAAAAACCACATACCCCAGACCCTTGTCGTGCAACCGGAACGCTAGCGGGCGAAGGGACGCACGTCTTGGGCTGGACGGCAGGAAACAGGGTCGGGCGGAAACACCCGCCGACAACGCGCCGGTTCTGTCGCAGTTGTGAACAGCCCGCGGCCAGGTCAGGCCGTGTGGCGGTACCGCGCGGCCAGACCCGCTTCGGCGCGGGTCTCGCGCGGGGTTTGGTTGAAACGGCGCCGATAGCAATGGTTGAACCACGACAGGTCGGAAAACCCGGCAGCGCCAGCGATATCGGAAATCGCCTGCCCGGCGGATTCGCAGGCCGAGAGCGCACCGTGAGCCCGACGCAACCGTTCTTCCAGAACATGAGCGCGGAAGCTCGACTTTTCCTCGGCGAACATCATCCGCAGATAGCGCGTCGAGATCCCGTGCCGCGCAGCGACAAGCCCCGGAGACAGGTCAGGGTGGTGCAAGAGGCCCGCGATATCGTCCTTGATCATCCGCAACCGCGCGGCCATCGTTCCGGGCAAGGGCCCCGGATCGCGCGCGCTGAACGCTGAAAGCGCCAGATCGTGCAGATGCGCTGACGACTGCGCCAGCTGATCGGGGGTCAGCTCTGGCAACTCTTCAAACAGTGCCTCGCCATAGCGTTGAAGCAGCCGCCATTGCGGGGTGAGATCAAGGCGGGTTCTCAGATGATCGTTGATCCCCCGCAGCCCTGTCACCAAAGGGCGCGGCAGCGAGATGTAGAAGACATCCGTCCTGTCCACCAGAAAGCGCGAAACTCCGGCGGTTTCGTTCGGGTCGATATAGATCTGCCCCGGCCCGCAGATCACCTCTGCGCCGCCGGTCTGTTGCATGCGGAACGCACCGCTGCGGGGGAAGTGGACCATGACATTGTCCGACCCCGACGCCGCCAGTTCGACCGTGCGAACAGCCCGGCAAGTCGAATGCCGACCCCAGCCCAGCATCACCTCAGGCAAGACGCCGATCGCCGTTGCGGATCGAAACCCTTCAAGACTGTCAGGCGTGAATTCGAGACGGCACAGCTCGGCCACCGTGTCCTGAAAACCCGCGACACGGGACCGTGTATCCAGCTCTGAAGTTGCGATGGAAAATAGAGGCATCGCGATTAAAATTAGGCTGCGCGAACAGCCGCTGTCCAGCAAAACCTGAAGGCGAGTGCGTGGCCGCCACCGGCATTGAATTTTTCCGGCATCTCCGTCATCTTCAAAAACTCCAACCGCATCCACGATCCGTGAGGTCATGGGCCCCGCGGCAAGGCTAACGTGAAGGACGCTCTCTTCGTATGACCATCCGTGCGATGACCCCTGAGGATCTGGACCTTGTGTTGACCTGGGCCGCTGATGAGGGCTGGAACCCCGGACTGGACGACGCGAAGGCGTTCCATGCAGCCGATCCGACGGGTTTTCTGATCAAGGAAATCGCCGGTGAACCCGTCGCTGCGATCTCGGTCGTCAATCACGATCCCGGTTTTGCCTTCCTTGGCCTCTATCTTTGTAAACCTGCGTTCCGGGGCCGGGGACATGGGATCGAGGTTTGGCGCGCCGGTATCGCCCATGCGGGAACCCGCAGTATCGGATTGGACGGGGTGCCGGACCAGCAGGATAACTACGCCCGGTCGGGCTTTGTCAAAACGGGCGCCACCATCCGTTACGAGGGCCACATAACCCCGATCGCAGACCCCCGCATCCACCCGGCGTCACCGGACGATCTCGACGCCTTGGTAGCCTTTGACACGCTGGCATGCGGCATAACCCGCACCGCGTTTGCCACAGGCTGGTTTGGCCCGTCACCGACGCGGCAAACGCAGGTGTTGCGGGATGGCGCCGAGATCGCCGGGTTCGCCACCTTCCGCCGCTGCCGGCTGGGCAGCAAGATCGGTCCGGTTTACGCACGCTCCGCCACCGACGCGCGCGCGCTCCTGGCCGCCAATCCCTTCGCCACCGCCGATGAGCCGTGCTTTGTCGATGTCCTGAACCCCGACGCACCCCTTGCAACGATGCTCACGTCGCTCGGCTTCGAAGCGACGTTTGAAACCGCCAGAATGTTCAGCGGCGCTCTGCCAGCGACCGATCCGGCCCGGTTTCAGGCGATAGCGACCATGGAGCTAGGCTGATCCGACGCGCTGTGATGTGGAAGGCAAAAACCCGCCACGGGCGGCGGGATGCGCTGTCCCGCACAGCAGTCGCCAGCGCCCCGGTCATGGTGCCTTACGCCCCCTGCCGATCCGCCAGATCCGCGATGATCTGCCGGATGGCACGCGCCCTGTTCTCTGGGCGTTTGATCCGCTGAAGCCTGAGGTAAATTGCGAACATCCGCGCCCTGCTCAAGGGGCCAAAGCTTTCAGCTGCCGCCGGATTTGCCGCCAGTGCTGCGGTAAAATCTGCAGGCATCTCCATGGACGCCGATCCGGCATAGGCACGCGCCCACCGGCCGTCGGCCCGCGCAGCATCCACCTGCGCCTGCCCGGGCGGACGCATGTGGCCCTCACTGATCAGGCGCTCGGCAAAGAGGCAATTTCGCTGCGACCAGTCCGATCTGGGCCGCCTCGGGGTCAGCCGGACGACGTAGGACTGGTCATCAAAGGATTTGCCGATCCCGTCGATCCATCCCCACGCAAGGGCATTGACGATGCACGCCTCGCGCGTAATCCCGTGGATGCCGCTGGTTTTCTTCCAAAGGCGAACCCAGAGTTCCGCCGCCGTGCCGTGGTGCTGTGCCAACCAGATGTCCAGCTCTGCCGCCGACGCAAAGGCACGGGGTTCTGACGTAATTTCCACCACCCTGCGTCACGCCATCAGCGTCAGGATGACCGCGTACATCACCCCGCTCACCAGCAAATAGGGCGCGTTCAACGCCGTGTAATAGAACGGCTTGGGAAAGTTCGGGTTGATCGCGATCATCATGCACATCGGCAGCAGAAAGCCGATTGCGATCAAGAGCCCCAGAGCGACCGCCTGGGCAATCGCCTCGATGCCCGTCGCCTGCAACAGAATGGCCGTCGCGATGATCATCACGACATTGCACACAAACGGCCCGACGATGAACAAGGGCGAGAGGCTTGCAGCGGGCTCGCCCGCGCGCCCCATCGCGACCGCGTAGTGTTTCGGCGTCAGCACCCCGAAGTAGACGCCACCAAAAACAAAGGCAAAGGCTGCAGCGGCCAGAACCCCCCAGAGGTTGATGGCTGCGATGGCGGTCGAGATCATGGTGTCTTCCTTTGTAGTTGGTCCGCAGCGATTGCTGCGGTCAGCCGCTTGTGACACAGGCCTGTTGCCAGCATCATGGCAACAGGAGTCATCAGCCATGCGCCCCGCCGACCGCCTCTTTCAGATCATCCAGATCCTGCGCCGCTCGACCCAGCCGGTCACCGCCGCGCGTATGGCCGAGGAACTCGAAGTGTCGCGCCGCACCGTCTACCGGGACATTGCGGTTCTTGTCGGCCAGCGTGTGCCCATCGTTGGCGAAGCGGGATACGGGTTCTTGCTCGATGCCGATTACGACATGCCCCCCCTGATGCTGACACCGGACGAAATCGAAGCGGTCGTGCTTGGCGCGCAATGGGTGGCCGGCAGAGGCGATCCAACACTGGCGAGGGCCGCACGGGATCTCATCTCCAAGATCACGATGGTGGTTCCCGAAACCCTGCGCCCCTTTATCGTCGAGCCGACGGTGGGCACCCCACCGCCACGCGCACAACCGGTTGAGCCGATCGACCCTGCGGTGTTGCGTCAGGCGATCCGTGACGGGCGAAAACTGCATCTGCGCTACCGGTCGGCTGAGGGTCGCGAGACCGAGCGCACGGTCTGGCCGGTCGTCCTTGGCTACGGCGAGGCAAGCAGGGTGATCGTGGCGTGGTGCGAATTGCGCAACGATTTCCGTTATTTCCTGACGGACAGGCTGGTTTCGGGCACAGTGCTGGACGAATCCAACGGCCTGCGCAAAGGCGAGCTGCACAAGCGGTGGATGGCATGGCGGGCGGCGGGCAGCTAAGACCCGCGTCAGCGGCTGCCCGCGAAGCGTTCCGTGCGGCCCCTGTCTGTCCGGGTGTCTTGCCAGCGCTCCTTGCGGCCCATCGCGGGCGCACAGTATCAGTGCCGGCTCCCCATCCTGACACGCTCGCCTCGCTTTGCCCTCGCCCCGCCAACCCCTTACCAAATCCTTAACCCCTCCCCCTAAGCCGCTGGAATCGCTTACCCCGGCCCTGTGTCCCATCAGGGGACACGCCCCGCGCTGACCAATCCCCAGTTGTTTTTCCGCCCCCCCGGTGATCAAATGCGCCCAACGCATCCCCTTGACCCAACCGGAACCCCCTCATGACCATCGAAACCACCCATGTCGGCAGCCTGCCCCGCGGCGATGCCCTCTCGGCCCTGCTGATCGCCAAGGACAAGGGCGACGCCTACGATCCCGCCGCCTTTGAAGCCGCTGTTGAAGCCGCCATCGCCGACGCGATCAAACACCAGCGCGACGCCGGGGTCTCGATCATATCGGATGGTGAGCTGGGCAAGGTCGGCTATTCCACCTACATGCAGGAACGCCTGAGCGGTTTTGGCGGCCATATCGACCGCAAACCGGCCAAGGACATGGCCGCCCACCCCGCGCTCGCCAAGAAGCTCAGCGCCATCATGGGCAGTCAGGAATTCACCCGTGCTTCGTGCATCGGTGAGGTCAAGCTGGTCAACCTGCAACCCGCCCTCGACGACATCCGCCGCTTCAAGACCGCGCTGGCCGCTGACGGCTCGGGCACCCGCGCCTTCATGAACGCGGCCTCGCCGGGCCTGATCACCGCCTTTCAGGTGAACCGCTACTACCCCAGCCATGAGGCCTATCTCGACGCCCTCGTCACCGCGATGCGGCCCGAATATGAGGCCATCCTCGACGCCGGGCTGGACATCCAGTTCGACTGCCCCGACCTCGCCATGTCCGCCCATACCGGCTATCAGGACCTGTCGCAGGACGAGTTCGTCAAGATCGCCGCCGCCAATGTCGAAGCCCTGAACGCCGCGACCGAGGGCCTGCCCGCCGACCGCATGCGCATGCACCTGTGCTGGGGCAACTACGAGGGGCCGCATGACCACGACATCCCGCTTGAGGCAGTGATCGACGTGGTCCTCTCGGCCCGCCCGAACACCGTGCTGTTCGAGAGCGCCAACCCCTGCCACGAGCACGAATGGACCGTCTGGCGCGACGCCGACATTCCCGCCGACAAGATCCTCGCGCCGGGCGTGATCGACACCTGCTCCAACTACGTCGAACACCCCCGCCTGATCGCCCAACGCCTGCAACGCTTTATCGACATCGTCGGTCAGGACCGCGTCATCGCCAGCACCGACTGCGGCTTCGGCACCTTTGCAGGCTATGGCAAGATCGACCCCGAGGTGACGTGGAAAAAGCTCAGGAACCTGCGGATCGGGGCGGATCTGGCGTCGGTTTAACTCTTTGGGGCGGCGGGGACAATTCACGCCGCCCGTAGCTTCATTCCGACAGCGGGTGCTTCGCATACAATAGATCGCTGCGAAGTTCTTTGATGAAGAGTTTCAGCTATGTTGATCGTGCGCAGGCGGTCAACCTTCAAGGAATGAAGTACGTCAGTTCGCGTGCAATTTTGAAACGCAAGGTCTGCTTCAGCTTCGTTAGATTAGATGGATCGCCAAGCTTGTGAATCATGCGATGGCAAGTGGGGCACAGAACCATGAAATCATCAGGGATTTTGTAACGGCGTGTTTCGCCCTCTGCCAATCCGTACAATGGGGCGGCGTGATGTACGTCTAGCGGCGCCTCATGGGAAGGACCATTGAAACCATAGTCGCGCTTAGGATCGAGGCCGCAACTCTCACAAATCGGCAGCTTCGCTTTGAGGACATCTTTCCGAACCTTTGGCGAGCGTTCAATACGACGCGAGAGAATGTAACGGCGAGTCTCCTCGATGTCTTTCCCACTCGCCTCTTCTTGCATCACTTCACTAGGTGTTGTGCCGCCACGATTTACAAGCGCTTCATATGCAAGCAGCATCTGATACAAGTCCGCAGCTAGCGTTTCATCGGTAAGTTCACCATATTTGTAAACTTTGCCAAAGGAGTGCCCGGCCTCGTACCCGGCTGGGAGCCCGGCCTCCGAACCAAGATCAATCGATTCTTCAGAAAAATTCTTTGCGAAATCTGGAACGCGATCTGCCATATCGCGAGCCCTTCTTTTGAGAACATCTCGACCCCTAGATTGCCCGAAGTCATTGTAAATTGCAGTAGTCCCCTGGTTCATCGACAATGTAATGGTTTGCGCGTCTGGATTGATCAAGTAGACGACGTAGAAACCCTTCGTTGCAGTTTCAGTGACCAGGGGGTCGAAAAATGCAAGCCACGGCACGGATGCCCATAGCCCTTGTCCCACGCTGGCTTTTACCTTTAGGTCGAAAGGCCAAAGCGTCAGAGTTTTCTTTGCCTCTACCGCGATATCACGCCTAACAAATTCACCAAAATTCGAGCCGTTGAAAGGCTTTGCGCGTTCATAGGCATATTCTTTTGCGAGGCGAGAAAGGTGTGCGGCAAGCATAAATCACCTCTGTTAACTATACTTTCGACTGTACGAGGCTTCTTCCGTAGCGCAAGCTTCTAATGGGCTTCACGTGAAAAATGTGCAGCTCAAAGGCCCTTGATCGCGGAAGCGATTGGTTTCAGAAGTATAACTGCCGATAGCAAGTGACGAAATCTACTGGTTTGCGGGGTCGTCCTTTTTGCGAAACACTTCGTCTCTAATCAAGTCCGGGAAATCCCCTTACCAAAACCCTAACCCCTCCCCCTAACCCCCTGTAATCCCTCACCCCACCCAAATGTCCCATCGTGGGACAGTCCCCAACCGCACACTCCCTGTGCGCCGATGTGGCTTCTCAGCGGGGCCCCGGTCCGCCATATCAAGGGTCAGTTCCCTCAAGGAGGCCCCGACATGACCCGTCTTCCCACCTATTTCATCTCGCACGGCGGCGGACCTTGGCCGTGGATCCCGCAGATGCGCGCGCAGTTCGTCAATCTGGAGGCCTCGCTCAAGAAGATGGTCGCCGATCTGCCGGAACTCCCCAAGGCGGTCCTGTCGATCTCGGGCCACTGGGAGGGCGACGATTTCGCCGTGATGGCCAACCCGAACCCGCCGATGGTCTATGATTACTACGGCTTCCCCAAGGAAACCTACGAGATCACCTACCCCGCCCCCGGCGCGCCCGATCTGGCCGCGCGGACCCGCGATCTGCTGGCAGCCGCCGGTCTGCCGACCCATCTGGACACCACGCAGGGCTATGATCACGGCACCTTCGCGCCGCTCTACATCATGTTCCCCGAGGCGAATGTGCCGGTCTACCAGATCTCGCTGAACAAGAACTACTCGCCCGCCGAACACCTCGCGATGGGCCGCGCCTTGGCGCCCTTGCGCGATGAGGGGGTGATGATCGTCGGCTCGGGGCTGAGCTATCACAACCTGCGGCTTTTCGGGCCGGGGGCGAAGGTGCCGTCCGAAGCGTTCGATGCCTGGCTGGGCGAGACCCTGCAAGAAGCGCCCGAGGCCCGCACGCAAAGCCTGCTCGACTGGGAAAGCGCGCCCTATGCCCGCGTCTGCCACAAGGATGAGGATCACTTCATCCCGATCTTCGCGGCACTCGGCGCGGCTGAGGGGGAGGCCGCGACGCGGATCTACCATGACGTCGGCCTGATGGGCGGCGTCACCGCGTCGAGCTATCAGTTCGGCTGACGCCTGATCGATACAGAGAGCGGCCACCCGAACCCCGGGTGGCCGCTTTGGTGTCTCAGCCGCCGATCAGCGTGGCGATTTCGGCCCGCAAGTCGGTGATCCGTTGCGCTGCCGCCTCGGACGCTGCCTGCGCATCGGCGATCTGGCCGTCGATGGCATCGACGCGGGCACGGCGCTCGCGGTTGGCCTGACTGTCATCGCCCAGTTGCACGATCAGGTTGACCAGCCGCGACTGCTCGCGCTCCAGCGTCTGGGTGTCGTTGGCCAGCCGGCGCTGCTCGACCTCGGTGTCGCTGATCTGGCGGCGAAGGTCGGCCAGCTGTTCCAGCGTTTCGCGCACGGCCGGGTCCAGCGTGCGGCCCTGCCAATAGGCCAGCGTGCCCAGATCAATGTCCATCAACCCGACACGGCGGATGCGCGGCTGGCGCTCGGTGACCACAAGGCTGGCGCTTTCCCCGGCGGCGACCGGCACAACCCAGCGCCACGCGTCGGGGCGTTCCTCGGCCCCGGTGGTGCTGGAAACGGTCCAGTCAGGGCTGCGCGGGTGGTCGATGGTGATCTCGCGGTCAGCCTGCGGCGCGCCCTCGATCCGGTAGGTGACGCGGCGCTCCAGATCCTCGGTCACGTAGAGCAGCCCGTTGGCCAGACGCATCTCGCGCACGGTTTCGGTGTTCGAGCGGTCCTCGCGGATTTCGACCGCCGTGTCGCGGGCGAAATCGACAACTTCGGTCGCGCCGGGGGCCATTTCGGGGATCATCGCATCGCCGGCATGGCCGCGACCGTCCTCATAGAGGGTCAGCACACCGGCAGGCAGGCGCAGGGGCAGCGGGTTTTCCAGCGACAGCGCGATCACCGGGTGCAGCGTGCCCGAGCCGCCGCGATAGAGCGTCAGGCGGGCATCGGTGAGCAATTCGGACAGGAACGGCACGCTCATCATCTGGCCAGCGGCCAGCGTTACCGGCGTATCCAGCGTGAAACGGCTGAAGCTGTCACCATCATCGGCGGTAATCCCGATCGAGGCCACACTGTCGGCCATCACCATCGGCGCGGGGGCCGGGACGCTTTCAGCCATCGCGCCCATCGCGCCACGAAACAGCCCCGCCTGCGGCACCGGCGCGCTGCGGCCACCCATCGCCGCCTCTTCGCGCTCGGCATAGCGGCGCTCGTACAGGCGGGCCGAGATCGCGCGGACCGAGCCGGTGGCCAGCGTCAGCTCAATGTCATCCCAGTCGATGCCCGTGGTGTTCTCGACCACGGCCCAGCCGATCAGGCGGATGCCGTCGGGCGTGTCGACCGCGCGCCAGGCGGTGCGCCAGAGCGGCGCGTTCTGCAGATAAACCAGATCGACATCGCGCGGCGTCGCGTTGTCGCTGTCCAGCACCATCTCGACGCGGCGCGGGTTGGCGGCACCGCGCCAGGCGCGCAGGGCGTCGGTCAGCGTGGCCTGATCGGCGGCATCGGCAAAGCGGACACCCAGCGCGTCATCCATGACGAAGCTGTGCATCACGCCGTCGTCTGCCTGCAGGTTCAGCACGTTGCACGGCCCATTCTCACACGGGCGCTGCGTGACGCCCATGTTCAGCCCGTTCCACGTCTCGCCACGGCGCTCGACCACCAGCGCCGCGCCGACCATGGTGGACATCAGGCGGGCCGGGTCGGTCACGTCCTGCGGGCCAAAGGGGAAATGTGCAAAGGCATCCTCGAACGAGCCGGGGCCGGTCATGGTGACAAAGGGCACCGCGCCTTCGGGGTCCAGCACCCACAGGCTTTTGAGGAAATCGTCGATGTCGTCGCGGGCGACCGACAGGCGGATCGGCTCGGTGCCCAGCTGGCCTTCCGCTTCGATCATGGCGAGGCCAGCGGTGGACAGGGTGACGGCATGGATGGCGGTCTCGGCGGCCAGCGGCAGTGCCAGCGCCAGCCCGCTGAGCGACAAAATCATCGCGCGGCGCAGACGGATCAGGGGAAATGTCATGACTAGAACTCCGGGTGGGGAAAGCCGCAGAATGCCTTTGCGCCGATCAACCGACAAGTGTGCGGCGATCACCAATGTGGCAGCACCGCGTGATCGCGCGGAAAGGCGCGCAGACCGTCCGGGCCTCCGGCTCTTGCCGGCACTCTCGGGCGCGTGACCGGCTGCCTGGCCCCAACCGTTGGGACACACATTGGCACCCCGCGTCAGGCTGTCGCTTGCTCAATGGGCCTGCGTTGCCTACATGCGAAGGCGCACAGCTTCAGGAAAGGCACCCCATGACCGACGTTTCGCAGACCGAGACCCGTGCGGTGTCGCGCCGGATCGGGGCGCTGTCCGGGCTGTGGCCCTATCTCAGACCCTACCGTGTCTTGTTGATCAGCGCGTTTCTGGCGCTGGTGATCACCGCCGGGATTTCGCTGGCGTTGCCGCTGGCGGTGCGCCGGGTGGTCGACGGGTTCAGCGGCGGCGATCTGGTGCTGCTGAATGAGTATTTCGTCGCGGCCTTGGGGCTGGCGGCGCTGCTCGCGACCGGCAGTGCGGCGCGTTACTATATGGTCACGCGGCTGGGCGAGCGCGTGGTGGCCGATCTGCGCAAGGCGCTTTTTGCCCGTGTGATCGGCATGTCACCGGCGTTTTTTGAAAAGATCATGTCGGGCGAGGTGCTGTCGCGCATCACCACCGACACGACGCTGATCCAGTCGATTGTCGGCTCGTCCATGTCCATCGCCCTGCGCAACCTGCTGATGCTGGTCGGCGGTCTGGCCCTGCTGGGGCTGACATCGGCCAAGCTGACCGGGCTGGTGCTGCTGCTGGTGCCTGCGGTGGTGGTGCCGATCATCGTGCTGGGCCGCCGCATGCGCACACTGTCGCGGCAAAACCAGGACTGGATCGCCGCGTCGTCGGGCACCGCGTCCGAGGCGCTGGGGGCAGCGCAGACGGTGCAGGCCTTCACGCATGAGCCGCGCTCGATCCAAGGGTTCGACACGGTCACCGAGAAGAGCTTTGACGTCGCGATGACGCGGACGATGACCCGCGCGATCATGACCTTCCTGATCATCATGCTGGTGTTTTCGGGCATCGTCGGCGTGCTGTGGATCGGCGCGCTGGACGTGCGGGCGGGCACGATGTCGATCGGCGAGCTGGTGCAGTTCGTGATCTATTCGGTGCTGGTCGCTGGCGCGGTGGGCGCACTTTCGGAGATCTGGGGCGAGATGCAACGCGCGGCGGGGGCGACCGAGCGGCTGGTCGAATTGCTGGGCGTCGTCGATACGGTGCTGGACCCCGAGGCGCCGGTCGCGCTGCCGTCGCCGGTGCGCGGGGCTGTGGCGTTCGAGAACGTGCGCTTCAACTACCCCTCGCGCCCCAAGCAATCGGCGCTGGACGGGATCTCGCTGTCGGTCAAGCCGGGTGAAACGGTGGCGCTGGTCGGACCCTCGGGTGCCGGGAAATCGACGATCATCCAGATGATGATGCGCTTTTATGATCCGCAAGAGGGCGCGATCACGCTGGACGGCATCGACCTGCGCGACCTGACCCGCGCCGATCTGCGCGGCGCGATGGCGCTGGTGCCCCAGGATCCGGTGATCTTTGCCACCTCGGCGCGCGAGAACATCCGCTTTGGCCGCCTGAGCGCCACGGATGCCGAGATTGACGAGGCCGCGAAAGCCGCCGCCGCGCATGACTTCATCGCCGCCCTGCCCGAGGGGTATGACACCCAGCTGGGCGAACGCGGGGTGATGCTGTCGGGCGGGCAGAAGCAACGCATCGCCATCGCCCGCGCCATCCTGCGCGACGCGCCGGTGCTGTTGCTGGACGAGGCAACCTCGGCGCTGGACGCCGAAAGCGAGCGGCTGGTGCAGAGCGCGGTCGAGCGGCTGTCGCAGGGGCGCACGACCATCGTGGTCGCGCACCGGCTGGCCACGGTGCGCAAGGCAGACCGGATCGTGGTGTTCCAGAACGGCAAGATCGAGGCCGAGGGCACCCATGCCGAGCTGGTCGCGCAGGGTGGGCTTTATGCCCGGCTGGCACGCTTGCAGTTCACCGATGGCGCGGCAGATTTCGCCACGATCGACGGGTAAGGGCCGCGACGGGTGAGGGGTTTCGCCCTCGGCCGAAAGCCCTGCGGGCTTTAGCCCTCACGCGACCCACGGCGGCGCGCGGCCTTGCGGCCCCGCGCCGCCAGGCAGGGGGCTTCCTGCCCCCTCGCCGGCCCCTCCTGCGTCGGGGCCGTCTTCACCCCCGGGGATATTTTCAGAGCAAAGAGGCGGGACGCGACGGCAGGGCTGCGTCGCGATTGCATCGGCGTGCAAAAATGCCCATCTTCTCAGGGAGTACCCAAGAACTCGCGCCAGGGAGGAAACCATGACGCGCCCCTTTGCCAGTGTTGCCGACACCAAGGCTATTGAAGCCGAAATGCCGTGGGTCGAGCGGGATTTGCCGGTCACCGTCTACGATCTGCTCAGCCAGACCCGCCAGTCTTTCGGCAGCCGCGATGCGCTGTCGTTTCAGATGTTTTCCGACGACGGGGCGAAGGCCGAGACGCTCAGCTGGAACGAGTTCCACACCCGCGTAACGCAGGCCGCGAACTTCTTTCGCAGCCTTGGTGTGGGCGAAGGGGACACGGTTGCCTATATCCTGCCGTCGATCAACGAATCCGTCATCACGCTGTTTGGCGCGATGACAGCGGGGATCGTCAACCCGATCAACCCGCTGCTGGAACCCGAAAAGATCGCCGGTATCCTGCGCGAGACCAAGGCCAAGGTCGTCGTCACCCTGCGCGCCTTTCCCAAGGTGGACATCGCGCAGAAGGTGGCCGAGGCCGTGGCGCATGCGCCCGACGTCAAGCATGTGGTCGAGATCGACCTCAACCGCTATCTGACCGGCGTCAAGAAGCTGCTGGTGCCGCTGATCCGGCCCAAGAACCCGGTGCGCCACTCGGCCCGCATTCACCGTTTCGGCCCGTCGCTGGATCGCCAGCCCGCCGCGCTGAGCTTTGAGCAAAAGGGCGGCGACCGGGTGTGTTGCTACTTCCACACCGGCGGCACCACCGGCACGCCCAAGGTGGCGCAACACAAGTTCTCGGGGCTGATCTATAACGGCTGGGTCGGGGGCGAGCTGCTGTTCACCGAGCAGGACATCATCCTGTGCCCGTTGCCGATGTTCCACGTCTTTGCAGCCTATCCGGTGATGATGAGCGCCATCACCTCGGGCGCGCATGTGGTGTTCCCCACCCCTGCGGGCTATCGCGGCGACGGGGTGTTCGACAATTTCTGGAAGCTGGTCGAGCGCTGGAAAGTCACCTTCATCTTCACCGTCCCAACGGCCGTGTCGGCGCTGATGCAGCGCCCGGTGAATGCCGATATTTCGTCACTGCAGGGCGGGTTTTCGGGCTCGGCGGCGTTGCCGGTGGAGCTGTACAAGCGCTTCGAGCAGGCGACCGGCGTGTCGATCCTTGAGGGCTATGGCCTGACCGAAGCGACCTGTCTTGTGTCGGCCAACCCGCCCAAGGGCGACAAGAAGGTCGGCTCGGTCGGCATCCCCTTCCCCTATACCAATGTGCGCATCCTGCATCACGGGGCCGATGGCGGCGTGTCCAAGGAATGCGCGGTGGATGAGGTCGGCGAGATCTGCATTTCGAACCCCGGCGTGATCCCCGGCTCGACCTATACCGAGACCGACAAGAACAAGGGCCTTTACGCCGATGGCAACTGGCTGCGCACCGGCGATCTGGGGCGGCTGGACGCCGATGGGTATCTGTGGATCACCGGGCGGGCCAAGGATCTGATCATCCGGGGCGGGCACAACATCGACCCGGCAATGATCGAGGAAGCCATGCTCAGCCACCCCGCCGTGGCCTTTGCCGGCGCGATCGGTCAGCCGGACGCGGTGGCCGGAGAGCTGCCCTGCGTCTATGTCGAGCTGGTCGGCGGCAAGACCGTGACGCCCAAGGAGTTGGCGCAGCACGCAGCTGAGCGGATCCCTGAGCGTGCTGCGGTGCCCAAGCATGTCGAGGTGATGGACGAGTTGCCGAAGACCGCCGTGGGCAAGGTGTTCAAGCCCGATCTGCGGCGCATGGCGATCACCCGGGTGTTCAACGGCGCCTTCAAGACCGCCGGGCTTGAGGCCGAGGTCGTTGAGGTCGTCGAGGACAAGAAACGCGGGCTGGTGGCGAAGATCAAAGCGGCGGAGTCGGTGGACGCCGCCAAGCTGGCGCATCTGATGGGCGAATACACGATCCCGTGGGACCGCGCGTAACCGCTTAACCGGCGCGCAGCTGCGCCCCGTCGTGCCCGACGATCCGCGCGGGCACGATGGACCCGACGGGCTGGTCGGTGTCGAAGACGGTTTCGGTGAATTGCTCGGTCCGACCCATGCGCGGGCTTTCCATCAGCACGCGGTGATCGCGGCCCACTTGCTGCGCGAGATGAGCTTGCGCCAGCTGATCGCCAAGGGCGCGCAGCTGCGCCGCCCGGTCCTTGATCACCGCTTTCAGCACCTGCGGCATGCGCGCCGCAGGCGTGCCCTTGCGCGGGCTGTAGGGGAAGACGTGCAGCCATGTCAGGCCGCAGGCACGCACCATGTCCAGCGTGTTGGCGAACATCTCATCGGTCTCGGTCGGGAAGCCGGCGATGATATCGGCACCATAAATCAGATCGGGGCGGGCCTTGCGCATATCCTCGCAGAACCGGATCGCGTCATCGCGCAAATGACGGCGCTTCATGCGTTTGAGGATCATGTCATCGCCCGCCTGCAGGCTAAGATGCAGATGCGGCATCAGGCGCGGCTCGGCGGCGATGGCCTCGATCAGGGCCGGGTCGGCTTCGATTGAATCGATGGACGAGATGCGCAGGCGTGGCAGGTCGGGGACCAGTTTCAGGATCCGGCGCACCAAATCGCCCAGTTTCGGCGTCGCGGGCAGATCGGCCCCCCATGAGGTCAGATCAACCCCGGTGAGCACCACCTCGTTATAGCCCGCCCCCACCAGCCGCTTGATCTGCTCGACCACAACGCCCGCGGGAACCGAGCGGGAATTGCCGCGCCCATAGGGGATGATGCAAAACGTGCAGCGGTGATCGCAGCCGTTCTGAACCTGCACATAAGCGCGCGCGCGGGTGCCGAAACCGTCGATCAGATGGCCCGCCGTTTCCTGCACGGACAGGATGTCATCGACCTGCACGCGCTCGGTCGTGCCAATCAGATCGGGGGCAAGGCCCGCCCAGGTTTCGGGCTGCATTTTCTCATGGTTGCCGATCACCCGCGTCACTTCGGGCATGGCGGCGAAGGTCTCGGGCTCGGTCTGCGCGGCGCAGCCGGTGACGATGATCGAGGCGCCGGGGTTTTCACGCGCGATCTTGCGGATTTCCTGCCGGGCCTTGCGCACGGCCTCAGCCGTCACCGCGCAGGTGTTCACCACATGCGCATTCGCCACGCCCGCCTGTTGGGCGAGGTCTTTCATCGCCTCGGTCTCATAGGCATTGAGACGGCAGCCGAGCGTGGTGAAGACGGGCGCGTTCATACGGCGGCCAGAAAGGCGGGGGTCAGGGTCGCGGTGAAGACATCGGCGACGGGGCCGGTCAGCCAGACGCCATCCTCGCGCCAGTCGGCTTCCAGAATGCCGCCGTCCAGTTCCAGCACCACACGGCGGGCCGTCAGCCCCCGCTCGACCGCCGCCACCGCCGCCGCACAAGCGCCCGAGCCGCAGGCCAGCGTGACGCCGGTGCCGCGCTCCCAGACCCGCATCCGCAGGCGGTCGGGGCCGAGCAGGCTGATGTATTCGACATTGGTGCGTTCGGGGAACAGCGCGTCATGCTCGACCTGCGGGCCAACGGTGTCCAGCGCCACGGCCTCGGCATCGGGCACGACAAACACGCAATGCGGGTTGCCCATGCCGACACCAACCGGATCGCCCGCCATCGGCAGATGCAGGGCATCTTGCGGGGCATTCAGCGGGATCGCCTGCCAGTCGAAGATCGGCAAGCCCATGTTGACCCAGACCTGACCGTCAACGCGCTGTGCCTGCAACAGCCCGCGCGCGGTGCGGATGGTCAGCGCGTCGCGCCCGGTTTCTTCCATCACCAGCCACGCCACGCAGCGGGTCGCGTTGCCGCAGGCCCCGGCCATCGTGCCGTCAGCGTTCCAGAAATCGAGGATGAAATCGGCGTCGTCGCCGGTGCGCAGCTCGGCCAGCTGATCGAACCCCACACCGCGATGCCGGTCGCCCAGTGCACGCGCCAGCGCAGACGTCGTCACCGGCTCGCGCCCGCGCGAGTCGATCACCACGAAATCATTGCCCGCTCCGTGCATTTTACGAAACGTCAGGCTGGGGGGAGTCGCCGTATCCATGCGCGGGCATATAGGCGGAAACGGGCGACGTTGCCAGTGGGGCCTGATACTGTGCGTGCAAAGGGGATTGTTGCATGCGGATTGCGGTATTCGGAGCGGGGGCGGTCGGCTGCTATATCGGCGGCAGGCTGGCGGCGGCGGGGGGCGATGTGGTGCTGATCGGCCGCGCGCGGATCGCGGCCGAACTGGCGCAGGGGCTGGTGTTGAGCGACTATCACGGCGGGTCGGTGCGCTGTGATCCGGTGCCGTTTGTCGACGGGGCCGAGGGTGCGGCAAGGGCGGATCTGGTGCTGGTCTGCGTAAAATCGCCGGGGAGCGAGGCCGCCGCCGAGGCGCTGCGCCCCCATCTGGCGACGGGCGCGCAGGTGATCAGCTTTCAGAACGGCATCCGCAATGCCGAGGTGCTGGCCGGGGGGATGGAGCGTCCGGTGCTGGCGGGGATGGTCGGCTTCAACGTCGCGGCGCAGGGTGAGGGGCGGTTCCATCAGGGCACGCAGGGCGATCTGCATGTCGCAGCCGCGCCCGGTCTGCCGCTGGACCTGTTCGCCCGCGCCGGTCTGCCACTGAAAACCCATGCCGATATGGGGCCGGTGTTATGGGCCAAGCTGATGCTGAACCTCAACAACGCGATCAACGCACTGTCGGGTGTCCCGCTGCGCGACCAACTGGCCCAGCGCGATTTCCGCCGCTGTCTGGCGCTGGCGCAATCGGAACTGTTGATGCTGTGCGCGCAGGCCGGGCAGCCACTGGCGAAACTCTCACCGCTGCCCGCCGCGTGGATACCCTCTGTGCTGCGCCTGCCCGATCCGATGTTCCGCGCGATCGCGGGCAGCATGCTCAGGATCGACCCGCTGGCGCGCTCGTCCATGGCCGATGATCTGGCGCTGGGTCGCGCGCCCGAACTGGACGCGATCAACGGCGAGGTGGGGCGGCTGGCCACGCAGCTGTGCCGCGAGGCCCCGGTCAACGCCTGCCTGACCGCGCTGGTGCGCGATGCGGCGGTCACGCCCCGGCGCTGGGAAGCAACCGAACTGCTGAGCGCGATTACCGCTGCTTGAGCGCGCCGTCGATGCTGGCGCGCACATCGGGCGGCAGGGCATCCAGCGCGCCGGCGATCTTGGCCAGATCATCGCGCGCCGCGTGCAGCTGATCGATCAGCGAGATCACCACGCCCAGCGCCGCCTCGTCCAGATCGAGATCCTGTGACAGATCGCACAGCAACTCCAGCCGCGCGATGTCGATGCGGTGGAACACGTACCGCCCGCCATCGCGCTGGGGTTTGACCAGCTCGGTGTCGATGAACTGCACCAGCTGCGTGCGGGTCAGGCGCGTGACGCTCATCACCACGTCGTCTTCGAAAAAACGCTCGCTCATAATCCGGCCCCTTTCATCAGATCTGCGCGGGGATCGCTGCTGTGCGTCTTGCGCCATTCGGTCAGGAAGTCGCGCAGGCTGGCGTCAGGCTCGGACGGGACGACGATCTTCAGCTCGACCTTCTGGTCGCCCGCCTTGCCCCCGGCCCGCGCCACGCCCCGACCCCGCAAGCGCAGGATACGGCCCGAACTGGCACCGGGCGGGATGGTCAGCCCGACCGGCCCGGCGATGGTGGGCGCGGTGACCTTGCCACCCAGAACCGCCTCGTCCAGCGTGATCGGCAGGGTCAACAGGATGTCATCGCTCTCACGGCGGAACACGGCATGGGGCTGCACGCGGATGGTGATCAGCGCGTCGCCCGCAGGGCCGCCACCGAAACCGGGCATGCCCTTGCCGCGCAGGCGAAGGGTCTGGCCGTCCTCGGTCCCCGCCGGGATCTTGACGGACAAGGCGTTGCCATCAGGCAAGGTAATCGGCGTTTCCGCCCCGCGCACGGCGTCCAGAAACGGCACCTCCAACGCATAGCGCGCGTCCTGACCAGCGGCTGAGAACCCCTGATCGCCAAAGCCGCCGCCGAACCCCTGCCCGCCCCGCGCGCGGTTGCGCAGGATCTCGGCGAAGATGTCGGCGGGGTCGGCTTCGGGCCCGGCCCCGCGCCGCTGCTGATAGCGGTTCTCGGCATCCCCGGCGAAGTCGCGGTAATACTGCCGTCTGGGTTGCTCGGCACCCAGCCCGTCGATCTCACCGGCATCATAGCGCGCGCGGGTCTCAGGGTCTTTGAGCACATCATAGGCCGCCGAAATCGCCTTGAAGCGCGCCTCTGCCCCGGCGTCATCCGGGTGCAGGTCTGGGTGGCTGGTGCGCACCAGCTTGCGGTAGGCTTTCTTGATTTCGTCCGCCGTGGCCGTTTTGCTCAGGCCAAGCGCTTTGTAAGGGTCGTTGAGCATCGCCGCTCCTTTTCGTCCGCCCGGCAGCCCGGGGTTGCCTGAGTCTGGATGCCATGACCCAAGGTCTGCCGTCACTGATCCAGGTCAAGGTGACGACAGCCGGGGTGGCACGGCCCTGCAATGGTGGCACGGCCCTGCAATCAAAGGACTTGGCCCTGCAATCAAAGGACCTGATCGCGCAGAGGGACCGCAAGGAAGGCACGAAAGTCGTGACATTGACCCACGATGAAACCACCGTAGGTCACTGTCATCAAGGGTCTGTATCAGCGTCAGGTCAGCGAAAGCAGCGGGCGAACCCCTTACCGCCGCGCCATCGATCCGCCAAGCAGCACACCAGCGGCAGCCGCCAGCCCCACCGCCAGCAGCGGATGCGCAAGCACCGAGCGTTCCAGCCGTGCCTCGACCGAGCGGCCAGAGTGTTCGGCCTGCCGCCTTGCGTCGTTCAGCCCGGCTGCAAGCTCCTCGGCTATGCTGTCGCCGCCACGCCCGATGATCCCGGTGATGGACTTGGTCAGCGCCGACAGATCTTCACGCAAGGATGCCAATTGCTGGCTGATCTCTTCGACTTCGGCGTCGGTGTCGTTTTGCGGGGTGTCGTCAATCATGATCTGAACTCCAGTCCGGGGGGTGCGCGAGCAAATGTCGCCTGTACCAACGCCCGCCGCAGCTTTCGGTTGCGTGCTCTGCGCAAAATAGTGCCGCAGGCCGCGACCGGCCTACCCCAAGGGTTAGCCGGGAACCGCCTCGCCCGCGATCTGGCGCAATTCTGTCTTCAGGACTTTGCCATAGGCGTTCTTGGGCAGATCCGGCAGGAACAGATACCGCTTCGGCCGCTTGAACCGCGCCATCCGGGCCGTGCAGAACGCGTCCAGATCGGCCGCCTGCAGCGGGCCCTTAGCGACCACGCAGGCCACCACCACCTCGCCCCAATCGTCGTCAAAGGCGCCGATCACTGAAACCTCGCGCAGGTCGGGGTGTTCGAGCAGAACATCCTCGACCTCTCGCGGATAGATGTTCGTCCCGCCCGAGATGATCACGTCCTTGGAACGATCCGTCAGGAACAGGAACCCGCCCGCGTCCAGATGCCCCAGATCGCCGGTCCACAGCCAGCCGTCGCGAATCGCCTGCGCCGTGGCCTGCGGGTTGCGCCAGTAGCCCGACATGACCAGCGGTCCGCGCACGCAGATCTCGCCGGTTTCGCCGGGGCCAAGTTCTTTCCCGTCGGGGGCCATGATCGCGATCTCGACCGCCGCTTGCGCGTAGCCGACCGAGGCCCGGCGCCGGGCCGCATCCGGGTGGGCACTGTCAGCGACCAGATCACGGGGCAGCGCCGTGATCGTCATCGGGCATTCCCCCTGCCCGTAGATCTGCGCGAAACGCGGGCCAAAAGCCTGCAACGCGGCGTCGATATCCGCCGCGTACATCGGCCCGCCACCGTAGATGATGCTCTTGATCCCCGCGCCGCGATAGCCGCGCGGCTCGGCCGCCTGCACCAGCCGTTTGACCATGGTCGGTGCCGCGAACAGCACCAAGTTTCCGTGGCTGGCGGCCAGATCCATGATTTCGCCCGCATCAAACCCGCGGGACTGGGGCACGACATGTCCCGCACCCGCCCGCACGGCGGCCAGCGCATACAGCCCCGCGCCGTGCGACATCGGCGCGGCATAGAGCATGCGGTCAGCGGCGCTCAACGGTTCGACATCGGTGGCGAAACACAGGGTCATCTGCACCAGCGTTGCATGGCTGAGCATCACGCCCTTGGGCTTGCCGGTGGTCCCCGAGGTGTAGAACAGCCACGCCAAAGCGTCCGGCGCGACCCGCACGGGGCGTTGCGGCGCGGGGTTTGAGGGATCATCCACCGCGTTCAGCCCAAGGATGCCGCCCGCCCAATCCGCCGGCCAGTCTTCGCGCCGGTCGGTCAGCACCAGCCCGGCCTCGGCATGGTCGGCGATCCAGCGGGCCTCGACCGGGTGCAGCTTGGCGTTGACCGGCACGGCGACCGCGCCCAGCCACCACAGCGCATAGAGCGACACCAGATACGCGGGATCATTCGCCGCCCACAGCACCACCCGGTCGCCGGGCGCGACGCCCCGCGCCGCCAGAGTTGCGGCGCGCAGGCGCACCCGCTGCGCCAGCCCGGCGTAATCGCACACCAGCGCGTCGCCCGAATAGAGCGCCGGACGGCCCGGATGGGCCTGCGCCTGTTGCCACAACCAGTGCGCCAGATTCATCGTCGCTCTCCCTGCGTTCAGGCCCGGTCGGCGTGCAGGAGGGTCGCGTAATTCGCCACCGCCGCCCCGCCCATGTTGAAGGCCAGCGCCCATTCCGGCGCTTCCAGCTGCATCGCCCCGGCCCCGCCCGTCAACTGCCGCGCGGCCAGCGCCAGCATCGATACGCCCGTGGCCCCCACCGGGTGCCCCTTGGCCTTGAGCCCGCCCGACAGGTTCACCGGCAGCGCGCCATCAGCCAGCACTGTCCCCTCGGCGATCACGCTGCCGCCCTGACCCGGCGCGGCCAGCCCCATCGCCTCGTAGATCAGCAGTTCGGCGATGGTGAAGCAATCGTGGACCTCGGCGAAGTCCAGATCCTGCACGCTGATCCCGGCTTGCGCATACGCAGCCTCGATCGCCCGGCGCGGGCCTTCAAAGGCCAGAACGTCGCGCGCGGCCATCGGCAGCAGGTCGGACACATGGCTGGCCGCTGCGACGTGCACCCGGCGCGAGGCACTGGCAGCCGCATCGGCAGAACTGAGCACCACCGCCGCCGCCCCGTCGGTAATCAGCGAGCAATCGCTGAGCTTGAGCGGCGGTGCGATCAGCGGGTTGCGATCCGAGACGGTGAGCGCGACGGCCAGATCCAGCGGTTTGTGCATCTGCGCCAAGGGGTTGTTGAGCGCATTGGCGTGGTTCTTGACGGCGATGCGGGCCAGCGTCTCGGTCGGATCGCCGTAGCGCCCGGCATAGCCCTGTGCGAGCAAGGCGAAGGCTTGCGGAAAGCTCAAGCCTGCCTCGGTCGGGTCATTCTGGTAACCCGCCCCCGCCAGCGCGCGGGTGACATCGGCGGTCGTGCGGTGGGTCATCTTTTCCGCGCCGATCACCAGCACGTTGCGCGCCCCGCCCGCCCGGATCAGGTTGAGCGCGCCGTGAAACGCCGCCGCACCCGAGGCGCAGGCGTTTTCGCACCGCGTCGCCGGGGCAAAGCGCAGCCCGGCATCCGCCTGCATCGCCAGCGACGAGGCAAAGCCGTCCGGCACCAGACCGCTGTTGAAATGGCCCAGATACACCGCGTCGATATCCGAACCCTGCAACCCGGCATCCGCCAGCGCCTCGCGGGTGACGTCGGTGATCAGCTCTTCAAGCGTGGCCGACAGTTTGCCGAACCGGCTGTGGCCGGTGCCGGTGATATAGGTCTGGATTGGCATGGATGCCCCCTCAGTGATCTTTGCCGCAATCGCACGAGCCGTAGATATGCGCATGGACCGGCGGTTTGCCCAGCTTTTCGCGCATCGCCTTCATGACGGCAAAGTACGGCATCTTGTCCCGCACCGGGCGCTGATCCCCGACCGAGAAGTCATCGTAGAGGGTCTGCAACGTCACGGCGACGCGCTCGGCATCGTCCCAGTCGGCGTATGCGCCCAGATTGATCTCGCGCACCGCCTCTTCCCAACTGACGCCCGCGTCATAGAACCGCCGCGCCTCGCCGGTGATGTCGGTGAGGTACTGCTTCATGCGGCGCACATCGTCCTTGGTGGCAATCGGGCCATGCCCGGCCACGATCACCTCGGCGTCCAGATCCAGCAGCACGTCACAGGCGCGCACCCAGCGATGCACCGGGCCATACCACGCAATCGGTGTGCCGCCGTTGAACAGGATATCGCCGGTATAGACGACCCCGTCGGCGGGCACGTGGATCAGCGTATCACCCAGCGAATGCGCCGGGCCGACCTCGATCAGCTCGACGATCTTGTCACCGACCCTGATCTCCTTGTGCCCCGAGAAGGTCTCGGTCGGCGGGGTCAGCACCACGTCCGAAAAGTCGAACGGGCGAAAGCACTCGCTGATGAACTCCCCGGCCGCGCCGAACTGCGCGGCATTATCCGCGATGTTCTGCCAGACAGCGGGCTGGATGATCGAGAATTCGTCAGCCGTGCCCTGCGAAGTGATGATCCGCGCGCCCTCGACCAGCTGGTTGCCAAAGGTGTGGTCGCCATCCGCATGGGTGTTGACCAGCACATCGATCTGCCGCGTGGCAGGGATCGAGCGGCGCATGTCGTCCAGCATCTCGCCGGTCAGCTTGAGGTCAAACAGCGTATCGACCAGCAGCGACTGATCGCCGTCCACGATCACGCCGGCATTCGACCAGCCCCACGATCCATCGGGTTGCAGGTAAGCCCAGACGCCGTTGCCGACCTCGTGCAGGCCTTTGGTGAAGGTCCATTTGGACATGGGATTCTCCTTACAGAAGCGCAGTCGCGAGAGAGGGGAAAAAGAAAACCAGCAGCAGCAGACCGACCATCGCCAGCGCGAAGGGGGCTGCGCCTTTGAAGATCTGCCACAGGGTGATGTCGCTGGTCGGCCCGAGCGCGGCCTTGACGACAAAGACGGCAATGCCGAAGGGCGGGGTCAGGAGCCCGATTTCGACCGCCAGAATGACCAGCACGCCGAACCAGATCAGATCGACATTCAGCGCGGTCAGCACCGGGTAGGCGATGGGAATGACCAGCAGCATGATCGACGAGCTGTCCAGAATCGTGCCCAGCGCGATCATCACCAAGGCCACCAGCAGCACCACGGTCGAGGCATCCAGCCCGGCGCCCATCACCTGCGCACCCAGCCAGCTGGGCAGCCCCGACATCGCCAGCATCCGCGAATAGAGCGAGGCCGACAGGATCAGGAAACACACCGCCGCCGTGGTATGGCCGGTCTGGATCAGCACATCCCGGAACACGCGCCAGGTGATGCGCCGCTTGGCAATGGCGATCAGCGTGGCGGCGAAGGCACCGGCGGCCCCGGCTTCGGTCGGGGTGAAGATCCCGCCATAGATGCCGCCCATCACCAGCGCGACCAGCAGGATGATCGGTGCCATCTTGCGGGCGATCTCGGCCCCGCTCATCAGAGGCGTGTCATCGTCATCGGGCAACGTGCCGCCGACCCAGTTTGGCCTGACGCGCGCGGCGAGCAGAATGCCCAGACTATAGATCACTGTCAGCAGCAGCCCCGGCAGGATTCCGGCGACGAACAGCGCGCCCACCGATTGCTCGGTCAGGACACCGTAGAGAATGAACAGCAGCGACGGGGGCAACAGCATGCCCAGCACCGAGGAACCCGCCACAACGCCGACCGAAAAGGACTTGGTATAGCCCCGGCGGCGCATCTCGGGCACGGCCAGCTTGCTGAACACCGCCGCCGAGGCAATCGAGATTCCGGTGATCGCGGCAAAGATCGCATTGGCAACCACGGTGCCGATCCCCAGCCCGCCGCGCACCCGGCGAAAAGCCTGATGCGCCACGTCAAAGGCATCGCGGCCGATCCCGGCGGCGGCCACGACCAGCCCCATCAGCACGAACAGCGGCACCACCCCGAACAGGTAGTCCGAGATCGAATCCTTGAACGCCAGCACCATCATGTTGGCGGCAATGTCGAAGCTGTCGCGCAGCATCCAGACACCGGCAAAGGACAGCACCAAGAGCGCGATGGCCACGTGCAGTCCGGCATAGATCAGCACCAGCATCAGGGCGATGGTGATCAGGGCAACGGCGACGCCACTCATGCCTTGCCTCCTCTCAGGGCTGACCAGGCGAAGGTCAGGAATTGCAGGATCGTTGCCGCCATGCCGATGCACATCAGCGCATAGAGCGGCCAACGCGGCAGGGTGAACACGCCGGGCGAGCCCATGAAATGCCGCGCGGGGTTGGTCCAGGCTGACGTCAGCGAGGGCACGAACCACCACAGAGCGATGGCCAGAATGCCCGCGCCGGTCAGGTTGAACAGCGCCAGCAACAGCCGCCGCGCCATCGGCGCGCGCTCGGCCAGCGCATCAAGCAGGATGTCCGAGCGGGTCAGCCCCCCGGCGCGCAGCGCGTGCGACAATTGCAGAAAGACGATGCCGACGATGGAAAACGAGACCATCTCGGGCACGCCCGCAATCGGGGCGTTGGCGATGTTGCGCATCGCGATGTCGGAAACGATCAGCAGCATCAGCGCCACGATCCAGACCGTACCGACAGCGTTGAGCACCGCCGTGATCGCTGAAACGGGGCCGCGATCTGTCGCGGCCTCAGGAAGTGCAGGGTCAGTGCCAACCATGGGAAAAATCACCGTTCATTGGTGGATGGGAGGCGCGGGAAGCCCCGCGCCGCTCTGGTTGATCACGGCGCCAGATAGTCGCGCGGGAAGGTGAAGCCCTGCTCGCCCAGCAGATCGCGGTAGGCTTCCAGCACCCCGCGCCCCGGCTCTCCGCGCGCCTCGGCGGCGGCGATGAAGGCGGTGGTCGGGTTGGTCATCGCGTCGATCCAGTGCTGGCGTTCGCCCGGTTCCATCTCGACGAACTCCCCGCCCCCGGCCACATACGCCTCGCGCGCGGCGTCATAGCGGGCGGCCTGTTCGGCGTGATAGGCCTCGGTATACTCGGCGGCGGCGGTCAGGAACGCCTGACGCGTGTCGTCCGAGAAACTGTCCCAGCGCGCCTGCGACACGCCCAGGCCACCGATATACATCGAGCCGAAATCAACCTGGTTCCAATAGGGCGCGACCTCGTACAGCCGGGCCGGGGTCGAGGCGGTGATCCAACCGATATGGCCGCTGTAAACGCCGGTCTGAATGTCGTTGTAAAAGCTGGTGTACGACCCCCCGACCGCCACGGCCCCGCTGCCATCCAACCACGCATGGTTCGACGGCGCGCCGCCGATGCGCAGGCCGTTCATGTCCGACAGGCTGCGGATTTCGCGGTTGGCGCCGATGTTATAGCCGTCAATCGCCACGCCCCCGCCGATATAGACGACGCCTGTCGCCTCTTGCAGCAGGTCCAGCGCGCCGGAAACCTGCAACGCTTCTTCCGCGGCCGCTGTGACTTGCGCCGGGTCGGTCGGGCCAAAGGGCATGGCATAGGTCACGTTCAGGATGCCCGCCTCGGCCGGATTGAACACGCCCGAGATCTGACCGACGTCCATGATGCCGGTCTGGAAGGATTCGATCTCGGACCCCAGCCGCACCAGCGTGCCGCCATAGGCTTCGGTCCATTCGACCTGCACCTCACCCGTGCGCGCCAGTTCGCGTTCCAGCGCCGGGATAAACGTCTCGTGGATGTGCTTGACCCACAAGAACACCTCGGGGTGCCCCATGGCCACGGTCAGGCGCAGCGTGTCGGTCGCCGAGGCAGGCGCGGTCAGCGCCAGCGTCGAAGCGGTCAGGGCAAGCGCCCCGAAAGTCTTGGTCATCATGTCTCTCTCCCCTGAATCAGGCGCGGCGTCGAATCGCTCCGACCCTCTTCCTTCCGCGTCTTGAACAGGTGTTCAATATTATTGACCTGCCTGTCAATAATATTTATACAATGATCACATCGAAGCCCCGGAGCCTCCAAGACCAATGCCCAAGACCCCCTCGCCGCTTTCTCAGGACGCCGACGCGTCCGGCACCGAACCGAAGTCGGAAAAGGCCCGCGACCGCATTCTTGCGGTGGCCGAAGAGGTCATTGCCGAGCAGGGATTCGCCGGAACAAGCCTGCGCACCATCGCCGCACGGGCCGATGTGCCGGTGGCGCTGATCTCGTATCACTTCGGTTCCAAGCTCGAGCTTTACCGCTCGATCTTCCGCCTGCGGGTGCCGACCATCGTCGGCCAGCGGCAGATCGGGCTGGAAATCGCGCGCATGGAAAGCGATCTGGATCGCCGGCTTGAACTGGTGGTCCGCGCGCTGATCGTGCCGATGCTGGGCCTGCGCAATTCAGGCCATTTCGGCGCGATTCTGGCGCGCGAGATCACCGAACCCGCCAATGTCGAGCGTGGCATCTTCACCGAGATGTTCGACCCGGTAGCGCGAATGATCCTGACGGCGCTGCACGAATGCCTGCCCGACTGGAGCAAGGCCGAAATCCATTATGCCTATAACACCATGCTCGGCGCGATGATGTTTTTCATGGCCGACACGGGCCGCATCGCGCGCCTGAGCGACGGTGCCGCCGACCCTGACCGCAACGAGGAAGCCTCGCAGCATCTGGTCGCAATACTGGTCGCCGGGCTGCGCCACCGCGCCCGCTGACCTACAGATTTCTGGACAGGAGGAACAGGATGAAACTGGTGACATATGACGCCGGCGACGGCGTGAAACGCGCAGGCGCGCTGGTCGAGGGCGGCACGCGCGTGATCGACCTGCTGGCCGCATCGGGCGGAGACGCGCGCGTGGCCTCGGTGCTGGCCATCGCCGAAGGCGGGCCCGACGCGCTGGCCGCCGCGCAGGACGCCGAACAGCGCGGCGCGGCGAACCACGGGCATGCGCGCACGGCGGTCACGCTGCTGGCACCGATCCAGCCGCCGCCGCAGATGCGTGATGCGCTGTGCTTTGAGACCCATCTCAAGCAGGCCTTCGCCAACGCCCGCAAACTGCGCGCGCAAGCGTTTGATGACCCTGAGGCCGCGCTCAAGGACATGGAGGCCAAAGGCATCCTGTCGATTCCGCAAACCTTCTACGATCAGCCGATCTACTACAAAGCCAACCGTTTCTCGGTAATCGGCACCGAGCAGGACGTGCTCTGGCCGCACTATTCCAACTTCATGGATTTCGAGCTGGAATTCGGTTGCTACATCGGCAAACCGGGCAAGGACATCCGCAAGGAAGACGCGCGCAGCCACATCTTCGGCTACACGATCTTCAACGACATGACCGCCCGCGACGCCCAGACCGCCGAAATGGGCGGCCAGCTGGGACCGGCCAAGGGCAAGGATTTCGACACCGCCAACCCGATGGGCCCCTGTCTGGTGACGGCCGACGAGATGACGGATCCCTACAACCTGACCATGATCTGCCGCGTCAACGGCGAGGAATGGGGCCGGGGGAATTCCAGCACGATGCACTGGAAGTTCGAGGATGTGATCGCACATGTCTCGGCCTCGGAGACCCTGCACAGCGGTGAGTTCATCGGCTCGGGCACCGTCGGCAATGGCTGCGGGCTGGAGCAGATGCGCTTTCTCAACCCCGGCGACGTGATCGAGCTTGAGGTCGAAGGCATCGGCATTCTGCGCAACAGGCTTGTGCGCCCCTGATGCTGACAGCCGCCGCTTGGTGAGCGGCGGCGGGACACGGGCCGTCGGAGAGTCTACGATAAGAGGGGCGCTGCGCATTGAGCGACAGCGCCCCTCTTTTTGCCCGGCTCTGGGCGCAGGCTGCAAGCCTAGGGACGTGGCGAAAACGCGACAGGCTGCCGTGACGCGATGCCGATCACCCGGCGTTGGCTGTCGATCCCACCGTAATTTGTGCGATCGATGCCGCGTGCTCTGCAAGCGCAGACTGGCTTTCTGTCCAGGCGTCCGGTGCCACGGCCAACGCGCTTCGCAGCCAGGCCAGCGTCAACCGACGCGTCGCTTCCAAAGCGTCGGGGTCTTCGACCTCGGTCTCGCGAGCGTCCCACCCGGCAACTCCCCCCAGACCATGGCCGACCCCCTCGATCGTCAGCAGCGCCTCGGCACCCGGTGCGTCATGAAAGGCGTCGGCGTGCCACTCGGCACCACGGGGCGTGAAACGCGGGGCGTCCTGTGCGCCGATGACCACCAGCGTCGGGATGGTGATCGCGCTGAAATCCACATCGAAAAAGGGAAAGCGGGCAGCGCTTTCGGGGGTCAGATCCGCACCACCCCGCCCCGGCGCGGCCAGCAGGATACCGGCACGAATCCGCGGATGCGCGAAGCTCTCGCCCTGCAAACGCGCGCCCAGCAGAAGGCCGCCGGTAAAGCCGCCAAAGGAATGCCCGGCCACGGCGACGCGCCCGTGGTCCAGCCGCCCGGCTATGGCAGGTGCTTGTTGCTCGATCGCGGCCAGCTGGTCGAGGATGGCGTGCACTTCTGCCACCCTTTCGCGCCAGAAAAAAGGCCCGCCGGGCTGATCGGGGTCCAGTCCCCCGACCCGCGAACTGGCTTGAGTCGGCTGGATGACCGCCACGCCGCGTTCGGCCCAGAACTGCGCCAAGGGCGCATAGCCGTCCTTTGACGGGATATAGTTCGAGGGGCCGAAACCGTGCAGCAGGATCACGACGGGCAGGTCATTGCCCACCGCCGGGGCGGTCAGGCGCAGCTCAAGCGGCTGGCGTCCCGGCATCGGCAGCCGGATCGGGGTATAGGCTACGGTGATTTCCGGCTCGGGCGTTGGCAGGGCGCGGGACAGGGTGATCAGTCGGTTCATGGTGTGTTTTCCTTGTTGAAAGTTGGCTGGGTCGCCGGTCTCAGGCCGTCGCCAGGCCCTCTTCGCGGAACCAGCACTCCGCATCCGCACCGGCGGGCAGCTTCATCGGCGCGGTCTCATCCGTGACAGCCCGCCAGACGACCCGCGCGACATCCCGCGCCTCGGTCTTCTGCGTGGCGGACTGAAGGCTCTGGAAATAGCCCTGCACGAAATCCGCGTACGGCTCGGGCACCGCCATGCCCATCCGCGCCACGGCGTTGCGCCCAAAGGACGTTCCCGGCGCACTGCCGGGCAGCACCAGACGCGCCCGGATGCCAAATTCAGCCGCCTCCAGTGCAAAGCTTTCGGTAAAGGCATTCAACGCGGCCTTGCTGGCGCTGTAGATCGACAGCGCGGGCAACGGGCGCAGCGTCACGCTGGAACTGACGTTGACGATGACGCCGCTGCGCCGGGCGCGCATCGTCGGCATCACCGCGCGGGTCATCGCCATGGCACCCAGCACGTTGGTCTCGAACAGCTCGCGGGCGCGTGCCATATCCGCGCCTTCCAGCGCGTTGAGCATGCCGACACCGGCGTTGTTCACCAGCGCGTCGATCGGCCCCGCCGCAGCCAGCGCGGCGGCAATGCTGTCGGGGTCGGTCACATCCAGCGCCAGCAGGTGAAGGCGGTCGGACGCGGGCAAGCCGTCAGCCGAGGGGCTGCGCATCGTCGCGACAACCTCCCACCCCTGATCGAGGAACTGCGCGGCGATGGCCTGGCCGAAACCCGAGGAACAGCCAGTGATAAGAATTCGGGGCATAGGAACGATCCTTGTCTTGTGAGATCGAGAAATACGCGCCAAGATCCGTTTGTTCGATATACGAATGTCCGCAATCATCCATTGATCGTCCAGAAACATGCCCGATAGTCCCGCAGACCCCCTTTCCAGCGTCGTCTCGCTGCTCAAACCCGCGGTTTCGATCTCGAAGATGGTCGAGGCCGGGGGCCAGTGGCTGGTCGAGCGGCGCGATCTGGCCAGCCCCTTCTACTGCGCGATGGTCGAGGGGCGCTGTCAGCTGCACGTCGCCGGGCGTGCCCCTGTCACACTGGTTGCCGGGGATTTCGTCCTGATCCCGCACCTGCAGGGCTTCACCATGTCCAGCGCGGTGCCGCCACCACCGCATGTCCCGCGCCTTCCGCTGGAAACCGGCCCCGGTCGCTTTCGCCTTGGCCCGTCCGACGCCCCGGTCGATGTGCGCGCCCTTGTCGGCCACTGCCGCTTTGACACGCCCGCCAGTGACCTGCTCGTGTCGCTGCTGCCCGCGATGATCCATATTTCCAGCCCAAGCCGCCTGACCGCCCTTGTGCCGATGATCCACGAAGAAACCCGTGCCCACCGGCCGGGGCGTGAGATGATCCTTGAGCGCCTGCTTGAGGTGCTGCTGATCGAATCCCTGCGTTCTGGCCCTGCGGCGCGCCTGCCGCCGGGACTGCTGCGCGGCCTTTCGGATCCGCATCTGGCCAGCGCCCTGCGGCGTATCCACGATGACACCGACAGCAGCCTTTCCGTGACCGGCATGGCGAAAGAGGCCGGAATGTCACGCTCGGGCTTCTACGCGCGGTTCCGCAAAGAGGTCGGCCGCGCGCCGATGGAATACGTCATCGACTGGCGTATGGCTGTGGCCAAGACGCTGCTGCGGCAGGGCGGGCTGACCAATGCCGAAATCGCGCTGAAGATCGGCTACGGGTCCGCCAGCGCCTTCGGACTGGCCTTTGCCCGGCACGAGGGCCAGTCGCCCGGCGCATTCGCCGCCATGGGCAGGCGTTAACCCCAGCGGGGCTGGCGGATGCCACGAACGTCAACGCCGCATCGCAACGCGCAAAAGACTGCCGTGGCAAATCACCGTCTTCACCTTGCCGTGCGATGCTGGCATATCGGCAGCATGACGGTCCGGTTCCCCCTGATTTTCGCTCTCGCGCTAGGCGTTTGCCTTGCGGTGACGAGCGTTGTCTCGGCGGCTCTCATGGCACCCGACAAGACCAGCCATGCCCGGGCGGTCTATGCGATGATCCTCGGGGCCTCGCAGAGCGATATCTGCGGCGATCATTCGGGGCACGGCGGGCATGAATACCATTGCCCCTTCTGTCATACCATCTCGCAGCCCCCCCATGTCACCTCGCCCGCTGTAAGCCTTGCCTTCCGCCCGCACGATCTGTGGCGGCAGGGTGAGGCATTGCGCCGTGCCGCGCAGGGACGAAACATCAACCATTCCACACGTGCACCCCCGCGGATCGCCTGACCGGCAAAAGATCCGATGGCCACAGCGCGGACCGCGCGCAGGGCCGCCCTTTGACCCGCCCGTCCCGCAGACGGGCTGTTGGAATGTACCCATGACCCAAGAGACAAACCGCACGGCCACGGCCGCGCTCTACCGCGCTGTCTGGCGCTGGCATTTCATCGCGGGACTCATCGTCCTGCCCTTCGTCCTGATCCTGTCCGTGACCGGCGGGATCTACTTGTTCAAGGATGAAATCAACAACGCCGCGCATCACCAGTTGCGCTTCGTCGAACCCCGGGCCGACGCCTTGTCGGCCTCGCAGATCACCGCCGCCGCCCTTGCTGCCCATCCCGGCACGCTGCGGGCCTATTCGCCCGCACCGGCCCCCGACCGCAGCGCCGAGGTCGACATCACCGGCGAAGACGGGTTGCGCAACACGGTCTACGTCGACCCGTATGACGCCCGCGTTTTGGGCACGTTGTGGGATGGCGGCGCGGCGGGCAGCCCGGCGATGTATGTGGTGCGCAAACTGCATTCGCTGGAATACGTCGGCTGGTTCGGCAACCGGCTGATCGAGGCAGCGGCGGGCTGGATGATCCTGCTCGTTGCGAGCGGCATCTACCTGTGGCTGCCGCGCGGACGCAAGACTGTCGGCACGCTGCGCATCAAAGCCACGCGGGGCCGTCCATGGTGGCGCGATCTGCACGCGGTCACCGGGATCTATACCGGTGTCTTCATCGTGTTCCTTGCGCTGACCGGCCTGCCGTGGTCCGGCGTCTGGGGGACGAAGTTCTACGACATCGCCTATGATCTGGGGCTGGGGATGCCGGATGGCTACTGGACGGGTCTGCCGCTGTCGAGCGTCCCCACCGAAGCGGTGGTTGACCGCGCCCCCTGGATCATGGAGCGCCAGCCGATCCCCGCCTCGCCCCTCCCCGATGCCGGAGAGCACGCGGGCCACACCGCCGCCGCGATGGCATCGGATCAGCCGGATCTGGTTGCGCCGCAGGTACTGGACGCGGTGGTGGCCACGGTCGAAGGCCTTGGCATCGTGCCCGGCTACGCGTTGAGCCTGCCCAGCGGTCCGACCGGGGTCTTCACCGCCTCGGTCTATCCCGATGACATCAGCTTTGAACGGACGATCCACCTTGATCGCTATACCGGCGCGGTACTGTACGACGCCGGGTTCGAGGATCTTGGCGCGCTGGGGCGTTTTGCGGAATGGGGGATCTCGGTCCACATGGGTCAGGAATGGGGGCTGGTAAACCAGATCGTCCTTCTGCTGGCCTGCCTCGCCATGGTGATGCTGTGCGTATCGGCGGCAACGATGTGGTGGAAGCGCCGCCCCTCGGGCGCGCTGGGCATCCCGAGCGTCCCGACCGACTGGCGCATCCCGCGGACCTTGTTGGTGATGGCGATCGCGGCGGGGATCTTCTTTCCCCTGGTCGGGCTGTCGATGTTGCTACTGGCGGCGATCGAAGTGGCCGCCCATCTGATCGCGCGCCGCCGGTCATTCGCCTGATGCCCTGCACAGGCTGACCGCCCGCAGGGTGATGAAAACAGGAGGGGGCTGGCGTCGGCCCCTTCCGCAAGGCTCAGCGGCGGCAGGTGCGTAGGGTCGCATGGGTTGACCGGGGACACCTTGCCAAATCCTTAATGCCTCTCTCTAAACCCCTGAAATTCCTCACCTCACCTCTCTGTCCCATCGTGGGACATGCCCTCATCCTCACAAACGACAAAGCGTCGGCCCGCTTTGCCGCTGGCTCAGGTTCCCAGCATCCGGTCAACGCGGCACCCCCAGGCGTCAATCGGGCAAAGGGACTGAACGCGAACGGGGCGCCCCGTTTCCTTGTCACCCTGAGACCGGTGTCAAAAACTCCGCCGGTAGCCGATTGCCAGGCCGTAGCCTTCATAGTCCCGCTGGCCGATCCCGTCGTAATAGCCGCTCATCGAGAACTCGCCGCCTGACCCGGTCATGTGCCTGAGACCCAGATCCATTCCGACACCCCCAGCACCACCGGCCATCGAACGTCCAGCCCCAGCTCGACCCGCGTCAGCGCGATATCCTGCGTGCCGACCACGTTGCCAAGGCTGTCGGTATAAGCCCGCTGCCGGTCGGTTGTATGCGAAGCCGCGAAGATCGGCATCAGCCTCACGTCGCCAAGCGCCACCTCGCCGGTGATCCGCGCCAACGCCAGCATCCGCTCGGTGTTGAAGCGGTCGCTATAGCTGCCGAACGGGCTGATCGTGTTGCGGCTTGCACCCCACAACAACCGGCCTTCGAAATAGAGCGGATGGTCCGGCAGCCGCCCCACCACATAAGGTCCGGCCAGCCATCCGCTGCCCTCGATCCGGCCGATACCGTCATTGCGCGCGACATGGTCGACCTGCAGCATCGCGCCCAGATACAGCGTGTCACTGAGCCGGTGATGCCCGCCGATGGTGCCGATCAGGTACTCCGTATCGCCGATCGGATCAGCGCTGCGCGAACCCTCGACCTGCACCCACAGCGGCCAGTCCGCCGTCAGCGCGCCGGACATCGTGCTCACACTGAACCGCAGCCCGTCCTCGTTGGCGTTGACGTTCAGCACCCCCCGGCACAGGTTCCCTGCATCAGGCAGATGAGGCCGGGCTGATTGGACACCAGCTGCTCTGCCCGGTGCAGCATGAACCGCGTGATCTGACCCTGAGTTTCGGCGACCGTCCGGTTGGTGATCCGCACCGCATCCGACGCAAGGCTGGCATTGCCCGCCGCATCGGTGAAGCTTCCCGCCGTGACCTGTGCCGAGACGGTGCCCGATGGCAGCGGCGGGACGACCAGCGTGTCGCGGGTGCCAGTGCCGCTGAGCACACCCGTCGCGTTTTCAAGCGCAATGTCCCCAAGGGCAAAGTCGTCGGCCGTCTCGCTGAAGGTAGACGTCGCTGTGAACGGTGCGCTCGACAGCGTGGGCACCCCGAGGTCGCGGGCACGCAGCGTATTGACGCGGCCGAGCTCTGCCTGCGGCAGTCGGGGGCGCAGGAGGGTGCCTGCACAGTCACCCGCAGGTCCACGCTTCCCGATCCAATTCCCGCCGATTCAGATACAGTCGCGACCTATCGCATAGACCCTGACGGTCGAGGACCGGACGCACCTTCAGGCCCTTTTCATCCCGCGGGCATCTGACAGCGTGCAGGTTACGGTCGACGGGACTGTCCTCACCCCCACGCGCGACGCAAGCGAGCCTCTTTGGCATGACTGGAACAAGCCGCTTTATCTCGGTCTGCCCGCACCGGTCCTGAGGGACGGCGACACCACGATCGAGATCATGCTGCGACGGGCAAACGAGGGAAGGTTGGCGCTGTATCCCTTTTACGTCGGCAATGCCGCAGTGCTTCAGGCAGAGTGGTTTGAGCAATTTGCCACCGGACCGGGGACCATCCGAATGAACTGGGCGACGACCATTATCCAGGTCTTGGCGTCGCTGGCGCTGTGGCGCATGTCCCCGCGTTCGCTGGGTTTCGGCTGGCTGGCCCTGACGATGGGGGCGGCGCTTGTCTTCGGGTCGGAATGGGCCTTTCCGAACCTTGCTCCGCAGCATCCCCTCTGGGTCGCCGCGTGGTGTTTCTCGATCCAGGCGATGGTCTATTTCATCTTTCGCTTCCTGCTCGGGTTCTTCGGCGACCCGTCGAGATTGTATCTCAGGCTGATGCACGGGGTGATCGTGCCCAACACACTGGTCCTGATCGTGAACCGACCGGTGCTGGGTTTTGAATCCGACGCGATCTTCTTTGCAGGCGTTGCCGTTCTGGCGCTCTTGACACTCGGCTGGCTGCTGTCCTTGCCGCGGCGGGGCGGCAAGCAACCTCATATGACCCTGTTCTTCATGTTCAGCCTTGCGTCGGCGCTGGCCGCCACGGTCTGGATCAACGCCTTCTGGCCGCCGGATACGGTCCTTGCGCCGCTTGGTCCGCAGGCGATGACGATCCTCATCATCGGCTTGAGCTGGTCACTTCTGCTGCGGTTTGATGAGTTGCGGCGCCAGCGTGACAGGCTGCACGCCTCGCTCGCCGAACAGGTCGAACAGAAACCGGCCGAGCTGGAACCCACGTATGCGGCCTTGGCACAACAATCCCAGCGTCGGCTGATCACGCAGGAGCGGCTACGCATCATGCTGGATCTGCACGACGGCATCGGCGGTCAACTGGTCAACACGCTCGCCTACATGGAGAATTCGGGCCATCGAGACCCGGTGCTGCAGAACGCGATCGAAGATGCGTTGCGTGATATGGGCCTGATGATCGACAGCCTCCACCTTGAGGACGACATTCCGGTCATGCTCGGCATGATCCGAAACCGGCTGGAGCCTCTGCTGCATCGCCACAAGGCACGGTTCGCGTGGCAGGTCGACGCGACGACCCGGCTGGACAACCAGACCCCCTCTGACGTGCTGGCGCTGATGCGCATCGTGCAGGAAGCCATCAGCAATGCGGTGAAACATTCGTCTGCCACGGTAATCACTGTCCAGTCAGAAGACCGGGCGATCCGCATCACCGACAATGGCTGCGGCTTTGACACCAGCAAGGCCTCTGAGGCCCAGCCATCCGAAAGCGGCCTTGGCCTGCGAGGCATGCGGCAGCGGGCGGCGGACACCGGGATACAGCTGGACGTCCGGTCTTCGGGCAACGGCACCGTGGTGCATTTGTTCTAGTAGCCCGGGCGAACCGCCTGAATCCGTCGGTCCTGTCGCTGACAATCTCTGAGAGCGGCACGGCGTGAGACGCTTGCCTGAGCCCCACCGGCCCAATGCGCGCCCACCAAAACCTGAGCCCTGTCCGCCCTTACCCCACCTTGAGTCGCGCGCACGGCGACGACGGCAGCGTGTGAGCCGGGGCAAACGTATCTGGCGGGAAAGTCTTGGAGGTGGGTACCGGAATCGAACCGGTCTTCACGGATTTGCAATCCGGTGCGTAACCTCTCCGCCAACCCACCGTTGTCCGAGACTGCGACTGCTTTAGCCGCTCCGTCGCACGGGTGCAAGAGGGCGCGGTCACCTGCCCCATGCCCGGCGCAAAAACGCCAGCCAGTTGCCGTGGCACAGCTTGGCAATCAGCGTGTCGCCGTACCCGTGCGCTTCCATCGCCGCCACCAGCGCGGGCAGATCGGCGCAGCTGGCCATCCCCTGCGGCAAAGGCGCTCCGTCGAAATCCGACCCTAGCCCCACGTGATCCTCACCTGCGCCCTCTATCAGCGCATCAAGCTGACGCAGGCAGTCATCCAGTGTCGCGCGCCCGGTGCTCCACCCACTTTCGGACAGAAAGACCGTCGCATAGTTCAACCCGACCATCCCCCCCGTCTCACCGATCGCGCTCAACTGGGTGGTGGTCAGGTTGCGCGTCGTCCGGCAGACATTCCAGGCGTTTGAATGCGTGGCGAGCAGGGGGTGCCCCATCCCGGCGATGTCCCAAAAACCCTTCATCGTCAGATGGCTGGTGTCGACGACGATGCCCAACTCGGCGCAGCGCGCTACCAAACGCTTGCCGTCCGGGGTCAGGCCCGGCCCGGTATCTCCGTCACCGCCAAAGCCGAACGGCACCCCGTCGCCCCAGATCGTCGGGCGCGACCACACCGGCCCCAGCGAGCGCAGACCCAGCGCGTGAAGCGCATCCAGAACCAACAGCTCGGGATCGATGCACTCGGCGCCCTCAAGATGCAGAACCGCGGCAATCCTTCCGGCCGCCATCGCCTCTTCGATCCCGGCGACATCGGTACACAGGCGCAGCAACCCCGCCGCCTGCAAGCGTTGGGCGATGCCCACTTCGGCCATCACCGATTGCAAGGCCGGCGCCTGCTCCATCGCCGCCGACAACGGCAACTCGCCCCCCTTGAAATTGCTGAAGTCAAAGCTCCGCCGGACCTGCGGTGAATACAAGGCGAACAATCCACCGGCAAAGCCACCCGCCTCTGCGGCGGGCGCGTTGATATGGCCCTCAAGCCGCGAAAACCGGGCCACAGGATCACCGCCTGCACTCCACAAACGGCTCAGAACATCATTGTGCCCGTCAAAAACCTGCATGCCACACCCCCGTTGTTTCGCCTGTTAAGCTTAGCGCGGCAGCCGACGAAAGCGAAACCCTTTCCAGACGCAAAAAGGCGGCACTCACTCGAGTACCGCCTCTCATCACCTTGTCATAAATACGCACACCCGGCTCGCCACCAAACGGCCCATCCGGCCCAGAGCGCTGACGCCGCGCGCAGGCGCGGCCGGCGCGAGGGGGGCTCGATGCCCCCCGAGCGCCGCGCCCCGTCGTCAGGCGTGGATCGCGCCGTCGCCGCAGGCCAGCGCCGCCTCGCGCACGGCTTCCGAATAGGTCGGGTGCGCGTGGCAGGTCAGCGCGACATCCTGCGCCGAGGCACCGAACTCCATCGCCACGCAGATCTCGTGGATCAGATCGCCGGCGCCCGGCCCAATGATGTGGCAGCCCAGAACCCGGTCGGTGTTCTTGTCGGCGAGGATCTTCACGAAACCCTCGGCCTGAAACACCGCCTTGGCGCGGGCGTTGCCCATGAAGGGGAATTTGCCGACTTTGTAGTCGACGCCTGCCTCTTTGAGCTGCTCTTCGGTCTTGCCGACCGAGGATACCTCGGGCGTGGTGTAGATCACGCCGGGGATGACATCGTAATTCACGTGGCCATGCTTGCCCGCGATCACCTCGGCGACGGCCATGCCCTCATCCTCGGCCTTGTGGGCCAGCATCGGGCCGGTCACGGCGTCGCCGATGGCGTAGATGCCTTTGACGCTGGTCGCCCAATGCGCGTCGGTCTTGACCTGTCCGCGCGGCAGCAGCTCGACCCCGATCGCATCCAGACCCAGCCCGTCGGTATAGGCCTTGCGGCCCGTGGCAACCAGAACCACATCGGCGTCAACCGTGTGCTCACTGTCATCTTTGCGCAGCTTGTAGGTGACCGTTGCGCCTGACTTGGTGCGCTCGGCCTTCTGGACCGCGGCCCCAAGCGTGAACTTGAAGCCCTGTTTGGTGAGGATTTTCTGGAAGCTCTTGGCGATCTCGGCGTCCATGCCGGGCGTGATGGCGTCGAGGTATTCGATCACCGTGACGGTGGCGCCCAGACGGGCATAGACCGAGCCCATCTCCAGCCCGATCACACCTGCGCCGATCACCACGACCGATTTGGGGATCTTGGGCAGGCTGAGCGCGCCGGTCGAGGTGACGATGACCTCTTCATCGACCTCGACGCCCGGCAGGCTGGCCGCTTCAGAGCCCGTGGCGATGACGATGTTCTTGGCGTTGTGCACCTCATCGCCGACCTTGACCTGACCGGCCGCCGGGATCGAGGCCCAGCCTTTGAGCCAGGTCACCTTGTTCTTCTTGAACAGGAACTCGATGCCCTTGGTGTTGCCGTTCACCACGTCCTGTTTGTAGGCCTGCATCTTGTCCCAGTCGACCGTCGGCGCAGCCCCCATCAGGCCCATCTTCTCGAAGTTCTCGTGAACCTCGTGCAGCTGGTGCGTGGCGTTGAGCAGCGCTTTCGACGGGATGCAGCCGACGTTCAGGCAGGTGCCGCCCAGCGTCTCGCGGCCTTCGACGCAAGCGACCTTGAGCCCCAGTTGCGCCGCGCGGATGGCGCAGACGTATCCGCCGGGTCCGGCGCCGATGACGATGAGATCGAAGTCAGCCATTGCTATGGTCTCCATGGTAGCGGGGGTCAGGGGGGTCCTCGGACCCCCCTCTTCGGCATCCGCCGAATTCACCCCCCGAGGATATTTAGGGACAGATGATGCCGCATCAGATCAGCGATGCGATGATCATTGTAACGGTGGCGAGCAACCCGACGAACCAGATCAGCGAGCGCCACGGCGCCCAGCCAAAGAGGTAGGCGGGCACATACAGGGCGCGCGTGGCGAGGTAGACCCAGGCGGCGGCCTGCGTGACGCCGGTGGACTGGCCCGAGAGCGTGACAACGACGACGGCGGCGGTGAACAGGATCAGCGCTTCGAAATGGTTGTTGAGCGCACGTTGGGCGCGGCCCGCGAGGCCGGACAACTCGCGCGGCGTATCGCGCGGCGAGGCGGCGTATCGGGGGCCGACCTGTTGCTGGGCAAGCACGGAATAGGTGACGAACTGGGCAACCTGAAGCAGGATGGCGAGCGCGAGGGTGAGGAGTTCAGGGGTCATCATCTCTCTCAGATAAGGCCGAGGACCAGCAACGCCAATGTCGCCAGCCCGCTAATTGCCCAGATCAGCGTACGCCAGGGCACCCAACACAGCGCATAGGCCGGGACATAAAGCGCGCGGGCGGCGACAAAGATCCAGGCCAGGGCGGCGGTCAGGCCCGAGGTCTTGCCTGCCAGCACCACCACCAGCACGGCGATGATGAAGGGGCCGACATTCTCGGTGAAATTCGCGGTCGCCCGGCGCAGGCGCAGAGTGAGCGGGGACAGGTCGTCCTCGACCCCCTCGCGCGTGCCCCAGTTGCCGGACTTGCCGACGTCACGGGTCAGGAACCGCTGGGCTGTGAAAATCGTGGCGAAATGGATCAGCGCGGTGGCGGAAAGGGCGGCGAGTTCCGGCGTCATGGGCGGATCTCGATCGGGGTTCCGTCGGGCACCAGCGACCAGATCTGCCGCATCTCGCGGTTGGTCACGGCGATGCAGCCGGCCGTCCAGTCGCGCGAGCGTTGCAGCACACCCAGAAAGCCCCAGCCGTTGTTGATCCCGTGGATCATGATGTCGCCCCCGGCACGGCGGCCCTGCGATTCCGCATAAGCCACGTCCTGCTCATTGGGGTACGAGATGTGCAGGCTCAGATAGGCCAGCGAGTTGGGGTTGCGCCAGTCGATGATATAGCGCCCCTCGGGCGTGCGCCCGTCACCCTCGAACCGTTTGGGGCCATCGTTGGCCCCGTCGCCCATCGAGATGCGGTATTCGCGCAGCGGCTGACCCTGACGGTACAGGATCAGGCGGCGTGCAGCCTTCAGCACCAGCACGAAATCCGCTTGTTCATGCGCCGGGGCCATCGGCGGCGGCGGTCGGTTGCGCGACTGGGCCGAAGCGCTGTCCGCACCGCCGATCACGGCGACGGCGGCGAGGGTCTGAAGGACGAAACGGCGATGCATGGCGGCAGGTCCGATGCTGGAAACGCAAGCGAAACAGGGGTGGGGCGAAGCCCCACCCTACACCGGGCGCGCCGGCGTAGGGTGGGTTTTCAACCCACCTTCAGAGGTCCATCAACAGGCGGCGCGGGTCTTCCAGCGCTTCCTTGACGCGGACGAGGAAGGTCACAGCGCCTTTGCCGTCAACGATCCGGTGGTCATACGACAGCGCAAGATACATCATCGGACGGATGACGATCTGGCCGTTCACCACGACCGGACGGTCCTGGATCTTGTGCATGCCCAGAATCCCCGATTGCGGGGGGTTCAGGATCGGCGAGGACATCAGCGAGCCATAGACGCCGCCGTTCGAGATGGTGAACGAACCGCCCTGCATCTCTGCCATCGACAGCTTGCCGTCGCGGGCGCGCAGGCCCATTTCGGCGATCTTCTTCTCGATCGCGGCAAAGCCCATCTGGTCGGCGTCGCGCACAACCGGCACCACCAGACCCGAGGGCGTGCCCACGGCCACGCCCATGTGGACGTAGTTCTTGTAGACGACCTCTTGACCGTCGATCTCGGCGTTGACCTCGGGCACTTCTTTCAGCGCGTGACAGCAGGCCTTCACGAAGAACGACATGAAGCCCAGCTTGACGCCGTGCTTTTTCTCGAACTGCGTCTTGTACTCGTTGCGCAGCTCCATGATGCCGGACATGTCCACCTCGTTGTAGGTGGTCAGCATCGCGGCGGTGTTCTGCGCGTCTTTCAGGCGGCGGGCGATCGTGGCGCGCAGGCGCGTCATCTTCACGCGCTCTTCGCGCACCGCGTCATCGGCAGCCACCGGGGCGCGGGTGACGGCAACCGGCGCGGGGGCCGGGGCAGCGGCACCACCCGAGGCGACCGTGCGCTGCACGTCCTCTTTCATCACGCGACCGTCGCGGCCAGTGCCCTTGACGTCATCCGACGTCAGGCCAGCCTCGGCCATCGCCTTTTTCGCCGAAGGGGCATCCTCGACCGATTTCTCGGTCTTGGCGGCTTCGGCCTTGGGCGCTTCGGCGGCGGGCTTTTCGGCCTTGGCCGGGGCAGCGGCAGCGCCGTCGCCTTCGGTGATGATCGCCAGCAGGGCGTTCACACCGACCGTCTCACCCTCGGGCGCGATGATTTCCGACAGCACGCCAGCAGAGGGGGCCGGAACCTCGACCGTGACCTTGTCGGTTTCCAGCTCGCACAGCATTTCGTCGGCTGCGACGGTGTCACCGGGTTTCTTGAACCAGGTGGCGATGGTCGCTTCCGAGACACTCTCACCCAGCGTGGGGACGCGGACTTCGATGCTCATTGTTCAGTTCCCTTCCGACGTCAGCGCTTCGATCACCAGCGCCTCTTGTTGCGACTTGTGCTTGCTGGCCAGACCCGTGGCGGGCGAGGCCGAAGCGGTGCGCCCGGCATAGCGGGCACGTTTGTGGGTGGCGCCGATCTCGGTCAGCACGGCTTCGAGGTTGGGCTCGATGTACGACCAGGCGCCCTGGTTCTTGGGCTCTTCCTGACACCAGACCATCTCGGCGGTCGGGAAGCGTTGCAGCTCCTGACGCAGGGACTTGTTCGGCATCGGATACAGTTGTTCGACACGCAGCAGATACACGTCGTCCAACCCGCGTGCGTCGCGCTCGGCCAGCAGGTCGAAATAGACCTTGCCCGAGCACAGCACGACGCGCTTGATTTCGGCATCGGGTTTCAGCGTCACGGTCGAGGTGCCGTATTGCGCATCATCCCACAGCACGCGGTGGAAGGTCGAGCCATCGGTGAAATCGGCCGCCTTGCTGACGCACATCGGGTGGCGCAGCAGGGATTTCGGCGTCATCAGGATCAGCGGCTTGCGGAAATCGCGGTGCAGCTGGCGGCGCAGGATGTGGAAATAGTTCGCCGGGGTCGAGCAGTTGGCGACGATCCAGTTTTCCTCGGCCGAGTTCTGCAGGAAGCGCTCAAGCCGGGCCGACGAGTGCTCGGGGCCCTGCCCTTCGAACCCGTGCGGCAGCAGCAGGACCAGCCCCGACATGCGCAGCCATTTGCTTTCGCCCGAGCTGATGAACTGGTCGAACATGATCTGCGCGCCGTTGGCGAAATCGCCGAACTGGGCTTCCCACAGGGTCAGCGCGTTGGGTTCGGACAGCGAATAGCCGTACTCAAAGCCCAGCACCGCGTATTCCGAGAGCATCGAGTCGATGACCTCGTAGCGGGCCTGACCGGAGCGGATATGGTTCAGCGGATAGTACCGCTCTTCCGTGGTCTGATCGACCAGCGCCGAGTGGCGCTGCGAGAACGTCCCGCGCGAGCAATCCTGACCCGACAGGCGCACCGGGAACCCTTCGACCAGCAGCGAGCCAAAGGCGATGGCCTCGGCCGTGGCCCAGTCAAAGCCCTCGCCGGTTTCGAACATCTTCTTCTTGCCGTCCAGCTGGCGCGTGACGGTCTTGTGGATGTCGAAGTCGGTCGGGGGCGTGGTCAGGCCGACGCCGATCTCGGCAAAGGTTTCCGGCTTCAGCCCGGTGTGACCGGCCTGATACTGATCGCGATCCTTGGTCTTGACCGTTTTCCAGCGTCCGTCCAGCCAGTCGGCCTTGTTCGGGCGGTATTCCTTGGCGGTCTCGAACTCGGTGTTCAGATGCGACTGGAACGCCGCTTTCATATCCTCGATCTCGCCCTCGGGGATCAGGCCGTCTTCGACCAGACGCTCGGTGTACAGCTGCAGCGTCGTCTTGTGGCGCTTGATCGACTTGTACATCGCCGGGTTGGTGAACATGGGCTCGTCGCCCTCGTTGTGACCAAAGCGGCGGTAGCAGAAGATGTCGATGACGACATCCTTGCCGAACTGCTGGCGGAACTCGGTCGCGACCTTGGCGGCGTGAACCACAGCCTCGGGATCGTCGCCGTTGACGTGGAAGATCGGCGCTTCAACCATCAGCGCGATATCCGTCGGATAGGGCGAGGTGCGCGAGAAATGCGGCGCGGTGGTGAAGCCGATCTGGTTGTTCACGATGACGTGGATACAGCCACCCGTCCGGTGCCCCTTGATCCCCGACAGCTGCAGACATTCGGCCACAACGCCCTGCCCGGCGAACGCGGCGTCGCCGTGCAGCAGGATCGGCAGGACCGAGCGACGCTCGGGGTCGTTGTGCTGGTCCTGCTTGGCGCGGACCTTGCCCAGAACAACCGGGTTCACCGCCTCAAGGTGCGAGGGGTTGGCGGTCAGCGACAGGTGCACGACATTGCCGTCGAACTCACGGTCCGACGAGGCGCCGAGGTGATACTTCACGTCGCCCGAGCCGTCGACTTCATCAGGCTTGAAGCTGCCGCCCTGAAATTCGTTGAAAATCGCGCGGTAGGGCTTGGCCATCACGTTGGCCAGCACCGACAAACGGCCGCGGTGGGGCATGCCGATGACGATTTCCTTCACGCCCAGATTGCCGCCGCGCTTGATGATCTGTTCCATAGCGGGGATCAGGGCCTCAGCCCCGTCCAGACCAAAGCGCTTGGTGCCCATGAACTTGACGTGGCAGAACTTTTCAAAGCCCTCTGCCTCAACCAGTTTGTTCAGGATCGCCTTGCGGCCCATCTTGGTGAAGGTGATTTCCTTGCCGTATCCTTCGATGCGCTCTTTCAGCCAACCGGCTTCGGTCGGGTTCGAGATATGCATGAACTGCAGCGCGAAGGTGCCGCAATAGGTGCGCTTGAGGATCTCCATGATCTGCCGCATCGAGGCAACCTGCAGCCCCAGCACGTTGTCGATGAAGATCGGGCGGTCCATGTCGCTTTCGGCAAAGCCGTAAGCCACCGGGTCCAGTTCGCTGTGCAGCGAGTCGTCGCGCATTTTCAGCGGGTCCAGATCGGCGATCAGGTGGCCCCGGATGCGGTAAGCGCGGATGATCATCAGGGCGCGCAGGCTGTCCAGAACAGCGCGCTGCACCTGCGTGTCGGTGATCTCGACGCCCTTTTCGGCGGCCTTGGCGCGGATCTTGTCGCCGGCGGCTTTGCTTTCCTGCGCGGCGGCGGGCCACATGCCGGTCAGGGCCGAGGTCAGCTCGTCCTGCGGCTGCGGCGGCCAGTCGGCGCGTGCCCAGCTGGGGCCTTCGGCCTGACGGGTGGCAGTGGCGACATCGTCGCCATTCGCCTCAAAGAACTGCGCCCATGCAGCGTCTACGCTGGACGGATCCTTTGCAAACCGCGCCTGCATCTGGTCGATGTAATCGGCATTCGCCCCATCCAGAAAGGACGTGGCATGCAGGGCGTCGTTGGGGCTTTGGTCGTTCATGGGTCTGGTCCTCGGGGTGAGGGAAGGGATGTTACTGAGAAGATCGGTTCGAGGTGCTCTGCCGGAAGATCGTCACGCCACCGATCCCGGCGAGATCGGCAACGCGCGTACCAGGCGGGACGGGCATCGTCACCATCGAGAACCCGGCGCTGGCCGTCGACACCGAGGGGTCGTCATCGAACGGTATACGCCCTTGTCTTGCACTGACGTTAAAACCTCGTGACGAGGCAGACGGCGTGTCGGTGATCGTCACATTTTCAGGCAGCACAGGCACCAAAGGGGCCGTATCAGGCGGGGCGATGAACAGGCAGCGCGTCTCACGACGGCCCTGACGTCCCGTGGTGATCGACCGGTCGATGATGAACAGCGTTCCCGCCGCATCGGCATAGGCCGCAACGCCGCCGCCCTGACCCGGGGTCGAATAGAGCCAGGGCGTGTCCGCCGCGACCACCTCGAATTCCCGCATCAACTGGTCCTCGGGCGCGATCAGCGCCGTGGCCATGATGCCCTGAAGCGCCCGGTTGTAAGCCAGCGCCATCCGCAGCGCGCGACCGTGCTCAGCCTCAGGGGCGAAGCTGTCCAGCGGCAACCGGGTCAGACCGGGGATCGCATCGAGGCTTTCAGCCAGCGACGACGCTGGAAAGAACAGCCGCGCGCATTGCGCGACAACCGCGTCGGCGGCAGGGGTCGTGTCGGCCAGACACGAACCGGCCAACGCCCCCGCCAGTATGGCAGGGGCGAAAAACCGGGACACAAGAGTGGCCGACACCATCATGACGTTTAAGCCTTGATCGCTTTCATCACGGCTTCGCCCAGCGTCGCCGGGCTGTCGGCCACGACGATCCCGGCCGATTTCATGGCCTCGATCTTGGACTCGGCGTCGCCTTTGCCACCCGAGACAATCGCCCCGGCGTGACCCATGCGACGGCCCGGAGGTGCCGTGCGGCCCGCGATAAAGCCAGCGGTCGGCTTCCAGCGGCCTTTTTTCTTCTCATCGGCCAGGAACTGCGCGGCTTCTTCTTCCGCCGAGCCGCCGATTTCACCGATCATGATGATCGACTGGGTTTCGGGATCAGCCAGGAACATTTCCAGCACGTCGATGTGCTCGGTCCCTTTGATCGGATCGCCGCCGATGCCGACAGCCGTCGACTGGCCCAGACCCACATCGGTGGTCTGCTTGACCGCCTCATAGGTCAGGGTGCCCGAACGCGAGACAACGCCGACCGAGCCACGCTTGAAGATCGACCCCGGCATGATGCCGATCTTGCAGGCATCCGGCGTCATCACGCCCGGGCAGTTCGGCCCGATCAGACGCGATTTCGAGTTCATCAGCGCGCGCTTGACCCGCATCATGTCCAGCACCGGGATACCCTCGGTGATGCAGATGATCAGCTCCATCTCGGCGTCGATGGCTTCCAGGATCGAGTCCGCAGCGAAGGGCGGCGGGACGTAGATCACGCTGGCATTCGCTTCGGTCACAGCCTTGGCTTCGTGGACCGAGTTGAAGATCGGCAGATCCAGATGGGTGCCGCCGCCTTTACCGGGCGTGACGCCGCCGACCATCTTGGTGCCGTAAGCGATGGCCTGCTCGGAGTGGAATGTCCCCTGCGAGCCGGTGATGCCCTGGCAGATGACCTTGGTGTTTTCGTTAATGAGAATGGCCATTCAAATTACCCCTTCACCGCTTTCACGATCTTCTGTGCGGCGTCCGACAGATCGTCGGCGGCGATGACGTTCAGGCCGCTTTCGTTGATGATCTTTTTGCCCAGCTCGACGTTCGTGCCCTCAAGGCGCACGACCAGCGGAACCTGCAACCCGACTTCCTTCACCGCGGCAATCGTGCCCTCGGCGATGATGTCGCAGCGCATGATGCCACCGAAGATGTTGACCAGAATGCCTTTGACGTTGGGATCCGAGGTGATGATCTTGAACGCCTCGGTCACTTTCTCTTTCGTGGCGCCACCGCCGACGTCGAGGAAGTTGGCAGGCTCGGCACCGTAAAGCTTGATGATGTCCATCGTGGCCATCGCCAGACCCGCGCCGTTGACCATGCAGCCAATCTCGCCGTCCAGCGCGATGTAGTTCAGATCGAACTTCGACGCGGCCAGTTCCTTGGGGTCTTCTTCGGTCTCATCGCGCAGCGAGGCGATGTCACCATGACGGTACATTGCGTTGCCGTCGAACGAGACTTTCGAGTCGAGCACTTTGAGATTGCCGTCGGTCATCACGATCAGCGGGTTGATCTCAAGCATCTCCATGTCTTTCTCGATGAAAGCACGGTACAGGTTCTTCACCAGAGCGACGCATTGCTTGACCTGCGCGCCTTCCAGACCCAGCGCGAAGGCGACGCGGCGGCCGTGGAAATCGGACAGACCCGAGGCCGGATCGACCGAGAAGGAAATGATCTTCTCAGGGGTCGAAGCGGCGACTTCTTCGATGTCCATGCCGCCTTCGGTCGAGACGACGAAGGACACGCGCGAGGTGCCACGGTCGACCAGCAGCGCAAGGTAGAGTTCGCGCGAGATGTCCGAGCCATCCTCGATGTAGATGCGGTTCACCTGCTTGCCGGCCGGGCCGGTCTGGTGGGTGACAAGCGTACGGCCCAGCATCTGCTTGGCCATCGCTTCGGCTTCTTCCACCGATTTGGCGAGACGGACACCGCCCTTTTCGCCCGCTTCGGCTTCCTTGAACTTGCCCTTGCCGCGACCGCCCGCGTGGATCTGGGCTTTCACCACCCAGAGCGGACCATCCAGCTCACCGGCTGCGGTCTTGGCGTCTTCGGCGCGAAGGACGACACGCCCGTCCGACACCGGAACCCCGTAGGTGCGAAGCAAAGCTTTCGCTTGGTATTCATGGATATTCACGGAACTGCCCCCGTCTGCTGCGAATTTGGCTGTGTAATGGCACATGTGCAGCGTGGCACAAATGGAATATTCGTGCAAATCTGCGCTATGTGGGGTTTTTCTCGGCTTTGTGATCACAGCCAGAAAATGTGTGATCACAACTGCTGCGGACGTGGTCACCTCGGGCAGACGAACTCACGGCGCAACGACTCGTACGGGCGACAACGGCATGGCAGGCACCCAAAACGCGACAGAACCCGGCGCCGAGTCGCAGCCCGCCGGGCTGTTGCGGCCCGTCCTGACGCTCGGGCTGACGCAGATCGTTGGGTTTGGCTCGATCTACTACGCCTTTGGGGTGCTGGTCACGCACATGAGCGCGGATCTGGGGGTGACCCCGACCTTTGCCTATGGCCTGCTTTCCGCCGCCCTGCTCGCGGGCAGCCTGACCGCCCCGGTCGCGGGCCGGTTGATCGACCTGCGCGGCGCGCGCGGCATGATGGCGGCGGGTTCGGTGGCAGCGGCGGCGGGCTTTGCGCTGCTGTCACAGAGTGCAGGGGCCTGGACTCTGGCCGCCGCACTGGTGCTGGTCGAACTGATCGCACCGCTGGTGCTTTACGACGCTGCCTTCGCCGCCTTGGCGCAGGCGGTGGGCGAGGCGCGGGCGCGCCGGGCGATCACGCTGATGACGCTGCTGGGCGGCTTTGCGTCGACCGTGTTCTGGCCCCTGACGCTGTTCTTGCAGGATGCCGTCGGCTGGCGCGGCGCGTTCATGGCCTTCGCCGCATTGCATCTGCTGGTCTGCCTGCCACTGCACTTGTCGCTTCCCAAGCTGGCGGCACAGGGCACCGCCGCCCCCTCATCCGCCCCGGCCTTTCCGCCCCTGCCCCCGCATCTGCACGGGCGCGCGATGGTCCTGCTGGCGCTGGGCCTGTCGCTGAGCTGGGCGATGATGTCCGCCTTCAGCGCGCAATGGGTGCCGGTGATGGCGGCGGTCGGGCTGTCGCAGGCGACGGCGGTGACGGCGGGGGCGCTGATGGGACCGGCGCAGGTGTTGGCGCGACTGGCCGAGATGCGTTTTGCCGGGCACCGTCACCCGATGATCACTGCGATCTTCGCCATGGGCTGCCTGTGCGCTGCCGCGCTGGTGCTGCTGGTGGCCCCCGTGGGGATCGCCTCGGCCTCGGTCTTTGCAGTGCTGTTCGGCATCGGGCAAGGGCTGGCCACGATGGTGCGCGGCACGGTGCCCTTGGTGCTGTTCGGACTGGCGGGCTATGCGGCGCGGCTGGGCAAACTGGCCAGCCTGCGCGGGCTGGTGGCGGCAGTCGCGCCGTTCGCGATGGCCGGATCGCTGGCGTATTGGGGCGCGTCGATCACGCTGGGGCTGGCGGCCTTGCTGGCCGCCGTGTCGCTGGCCGTTCTGGCCGGGGTGCCGTGGCGGGTTAAAGGATAACCGGCGTGCGGTCCCCGGCGACAAACCGGCGCAGCACGGCGGGGTAGAGCCGGTGCTCCTGCACCAGCACCCGCGCGGCAAGGCTGTCGGCGTCATCGCCGGCCAGTACCGGCACCCGCGCCTGACCCAACAATGGCCCGGCATCCAGATCCGCGATCACCTCATGGACCGAACAGCCGGCCTCGGTATCGCCGGCATCCAGCGCGCGTTGGTGGGTGTGCAGGCCGGGGTATTTGGGCAGCAAGGACGGGTGGATGTTCAGCATCCGCCCGGCAAAACGCCCGGTGAAAGCGCCAGTCAGGATGCGCATGAACCCGGCCAGACAGATCACGTCGGGCTCAGCCGCCAGAAGCGGCTCCAGCAGCGCCGCCTCGAACGCTGCGCGGTCGCCCTTGAACGGGCGATGCTCGACGGCGGCGGTGGGAATGCCCATCTCGGCGGCGCGCGCCAGACCCTTGGCGGCGGGATCGTTGGACAGCACCAGCACCGGCCGCGCCGGGTGATCCCCGGTCATCGACTGCGCCAGCGCCACCATGTTCGAGCCCCCGCCCGAGATCAGCAGCGCCACCCGTTTCGGCGGCTGGCTCAAAGGATATGGCCGCTATAGGCGACGCCCTCGCCCTCGACCACCGAACCGATGCGCGAGACGGTCTCGCCGGTTGCCAGCAGCAGCGCTTCGATCGAGTCGGCCTGTTCAGGGCTGACCACAACGATCATGCCGATGCCGCTGTTGAAGGTCTTGAGCAGTTCCGGCTCGGACAGCTCGGCCACGCCTGCCATCCATGTGAAGACCGGCGGCAGTTCCCACGAGGTCAGGTCGATCTCGGCGCCCAGCCCCTCGGGCAGAACGCGCGGCAGGTTTTCGGTCAGACCGCCGCCGGTGATATGCGCCAGCGCATGAACGCCGCCCGCCTTGATCGCCGCCAGCGCCTGTTTCACATACAGCCGCGTCGGCGCGAGCAGCGCCTCGCCCAGCGTGCCCTCTTCGCCAAACGGCGCGGGCGAGTCCCAGGTCAGGCTCGACGCCTCGACGATCTTGCGCACCAGCGAATAGCCGTTGGAATGCACCCCGTTCGAGCCGAGGCCCAGCAGCACATCCCCCGCCGCGACGCCAGCGGGCAGATCCATGCCGCGCTCCATCGCGCCGACAGCAAAGCCCGCCAGATCGAAATCGCCCGCGTGATACATGCCCGGCATTTCCGCCGTCTCGCCACCGATCAGCGCACAGCCCGACAGCGCGCAGCCCTCGGCGATGCCCTCGATGATGCGGGCGGCCTGATTGACGTCCAGCTTGCCGGTGGCAAAGTAATCCAGAAAGAACAGCGGCTCCGCGCCCTGGCAGACCAGATCGTTGACGCACATCGCGACCAGATCAATGCCGATGGTGTCCACGTTGCCGGTATCAATGGCGATGCGCAGCTTGGTGCCGACGCCATCGGTCGCGGCCACGAGGACCGGATCGGAATAGCCCGCACCCTTCAGATCGAAGAGCGCGCCAAAGCCGCCGAGGCCCGACATGGTGCCGGGCCGCGCCGTGCGCTTGGCCGCTGGCTTGATGCGTTCCACCAATGCGTTGCCCGCGTCGATATCGACGCCCGCTTGAGCATAGGTCAGTCCCTTGGTCCCGGTCATCGCGCCCCCCGAGGTGGTTTGCGCCGCGTTACCCCATCCCGGGATGGGGTTCAATGCGCTTCCCCCGTGCGCGCGGGGTTTCTAAGGCACAGCGCCGGTCAGGGCCGCGCCGATCGCGATGGCTTCAGGCCGGTTGACCTTGGAAAAGGCGCGGTGGAACTTGGCCTTGAAGCTGTCGTGATCGAACCGGATCGTGGTGAACAGCGACCCGGACTTGACCTGCGCGTCCTGCACCTGCGCCAGCGGGATCACGCGGGTCGAGGCGACCGAGGCGACCGAAAACGTCAGCGCCATCCATTTCGGCCGGATCTCGGCGATTACGAGGCTGTTCTGCGTAGTCCCGACCACCAGATGCTTGGTCAGTTTCTGCATCAGGATCACGCCCGGCAGGATCGCCAGCAAAAACGCGGGCAGGACGATCAGAAAATTGGGTTGCCGAATGCCATAGGCGCAATGCTCAAGCGTTTCGCCTTGCGGCAGGGCGGGGGTCAGAATTTCGATCATCTTTTCAGGGGTAAGTCTGGACATGGGAATCTTTCAACGTTGGTAAAAAGGCAGGATTAAAAGGGTCGTTCAGGTCAAAAAAATCTGCTCAAGACGGTCTGCGCGGGTTCAGAACGGGGGCCGGGCACAGGGCGGCTTCGTCGGGCGTCAACGGGCGCAATCCCGTCGCCTGCCAGTCATCGCGCGGCCCCGCAACAAAAAGGGGTGCCGGGCGCTCGTCGCTCAACCCCGCCGCTGCCGCGCGCCTTGCGCCACGGCTGCGCCAGTTGTGGCTTTCGGCACGGCTGAGGACGGGCTCGAACGCATCCACAAAAAACGCGACATCGCGGCCCAGCCGGGGCCCGCGCTGCGACAGGTTCGACACCCGCGCGAGCCGCGAAAACCGGCGGCGGATCTCGGCGGGGGTAAGCGCATCGCCTGCCGAGAGGACCCGGCGCAAGATGCGCCGCACCTCGATGTTGCGTACGCGGGTATGCGCGGCGCGGTCGGCGAAGAAGGCAAAGTCTATCTCGGTCGGTTCCAGCCCGGCATCGCGCCACGCGTTCATGAAGGTGCGGATCTTGCCGCCATCGAAACTGGCCGACTCATAGAGTGCTGCGTAAATCGCCCGCACTTCGGCCCGCGACCCCAGCGCCGCGAAACCCTGCGACCATGCCTGCCGGCGCGGAAAATCGACGTAGATCCCGCAAAGATAGCGCCGCAGTTCGTCATCACTTTCTGCCGTGATCTGCAAATCGAACATCCGGCGCAGCGCCCCGGCCTCAGCGCCAAAGGCGCTGTCGACCAGTGCCCGGTCCAGCCGCTCGACCCGTGCCAGAATGGCAAGGATCTCGTGCCCATGTCCCGCCGTCGCCCCGTTCGGACCCCAGGTCAGGTAGGACGCGCGGTCTGTGGTGTAGCAGGTCGGATCCTCGGCCAGAGGGTCGTAAATCTCGCTGTTGTTCTGGCAGAAATTCCATTCAGCGGGGCTGGTAATCTCGGTGCCCTCAAACGCCAGCAACAATGCCCTTGCGCGCGTGCGCGCATCGGGCACCGGGCGGTCTGGCAGCAGCAATTCCCAGAACGCCTGCGTGATCGCGCCCTCATGCGCAGCAGACCCTTCTGGCAGGCGCGCAGCAATCGGCGGGCAGGTGGCGGCAAGAGCAATGGCCGTCCGGGTTTGCACCCCGAAGCGCCCGTCGGGGTCAAGGCGCAGATCCTCGCCGCAGGCCAGCAGGATCAGATTGACCGCGTGCTGAAAATCCGCGATCGCGCCGGTACGCCCGTCGGCCAGAACACCCGCAGGGCGGCCGGAATCGGGGCCTGTGTGACGATACAGAACAGGATCTTCCACAGCTACATCGGCCCCGGCGCGCAAGGCCATGAGCACGCCAAAAATTGCTGCCAGTGAAACCCTGCGCATTAAAGTGACCGATGTTAAGACTTTTGCAAAATAAATGTGACGATACGAACGATGCAATCATCGGGTCAAGGCGCTTGCGCCCGATGAGACCCGCGTGCCGGTCACAGAGCGTTGATCCGACCCGCTGCGCCAATCTTGACCGCCGCCCTCAACATGGGTACGCAGTTGGCGGCTGGGCCTGTAGCTCAATGGTTAGAGCAGGGCGCTCATAACGCCTTGGTTGGGGGTTCGAGTCCCTCCGGGCCTACCAACCCAACCCGTTGATCGCAAAGAGAACTGTTTCGTGTATGCTGACCGAAGCGCTTCTCGCGCCAGAGTTGGGGCAAGGGATGGAGGAATCGGGCGCGGCGGTCAGGGCAGACCGCGTTGCCGTTGCGCGTCTACAAGTAGGCAACGTCACTGGTAATCCAGCCCCTCCCCTCCGTGCAAAGGACAAGCGCCGGTGATCCGTCACCTACGCGCATGCGCCGGACAGCTCCCATAGCATGACGCGGGTTCAGGCGCGGCCAGTCGGGCACAAGTCCATGTTCCGGAGCGCAATCTGACGTCGCGCCATCGCTTCCAGAAGGAAAAGTTTCTTACCCGCCGCAGACGGGTCGTCCCACAGGTTACGCGATTCCGTGGGATCGGCATGAAGATCATAGAGTTCCCCCCATGTCGGCGCATCCTCCAGAAGGGACAACCGCCACCCCTGGTGCACCAATGACGTCACCGCAGTTCGCGCGTCCGCATCGGCGAAAACAGCGATGCCGGGATCTTCGATGAGGATCGGCGCACCCGGCCCGTCATCGGCGAACACGTCTTCGCCCTGCATCCCCAGCGGAATCCGCAGGCCTGCGCGTTGCAGCAGCGTGGGCGCGAAATCGATGGCACTGGCCTGTCGCGCGCTGCACCCTTGCTGGCGGCGCTCCGCGGTGTCACGCCACAGAAAGGGCACTCGGACCACGCTCTGGTAATGCAGGCCCATCTTGAGCACGGTCCCGTGGTCGCCCATGTAATCGCCGTGGTCTGACATGAAGATGACGACGGTGTCGTCCTCAAGCCCCCGGGCGCGCAGATGCGCGAGCACCCGGCCGACCTCGTGATCGATAAAGCTGATCGCGCCATAGTTCAGGGCGATGATCCGACGCATCTGCGCCTCATCCAGATGGAAGGGCCAGTGCGAATGCGGATCGGCGTCGCCCATCGCGTAGGGGCGCAGGGCGGCGGGTGGCAGGTCATCGCGGCGCGACAGCGGGCGGTGAAAGCTGTCGGGCAGGTCGACCGACGCCGGGTCGTACAGATCCGCCCAGGGCGGCGGCGCGGTAAAAGGGTGGTGCGGATCGGGGAAGGACAGCACCAGCAAGAAAGGGTCCGCCGCCGGATCGTCGAGGAAAGCGCAGGCCTCGTCGGCGATATAGCGCGTGGGGTGCAGATCCTCGGGCAATGCCGAGCGCCAGCTTTGCGGCAGGTCGCCCGAAGGGGCGTCCAGAGCATTGCCCGGACCGCGCAGGCTGGACGGATCGGGGTGCCGTTCGCGCAGCCAGTTAGTGTAATGGCCTTCGATCTCGTCGCCATGGCCGATGCAAAGGCGCAAATGCTCGAAGCCATAATACGGCAGCGGCACCTCTTGCGCCGGGTCTCGTGCCCAGCTGGTGCGCACCTCGTGGCCATAGGCCGCTCCGTCGCGCTGCATCGCTTCGGCGCGCATCGGAACCGGCATTTTGCCTGCGCCGCGGGGTACGCGGGCCGGGGCGGGAATCGCGGTGACGTTCTGGAAATGCGCCTTGCCGATCAGGCCTGTCCGCCAGCCCGCATTGCGCAACACCTCGGCATAGGTGACGCTGTTCAGCCCCAGCGGTATGCCGTTCTGGCGGCAACCGTTCACGGTCGAGATCTGGCCGGTCATCAGGCAGGCCCGATTGGGCTGACAGATCGGGGTTGAAACGTGGAAGGCATCGAAACGCATCCCGTCGGCAGCGATGCTGTCGATATGCGGCGTCTTGACCACTTGATTGCCATAGCAGCCAAGATGGTCCCAACGCTGCTGATCGGTCATGATCACCAGAAAATTCGGGCGGCGGGTATCGGCGGCCTTGTCGGGGCCGGTGTTGGTCTCAGGGTGCATGGTGGTATGCCTCGTCAGATTTTGGCAGTCTGCGGCGCTCGTTGCATCCAGAGCATGGCGGCAAGCCCCAGCCCCAGACCCACGAAATCGCTCCACAACCCGCCGACCTGGGCGGGCAGGAAAAGCAGCAGACCGCCCAGCCCGAGCAACACCCGCTGCATGGGGTTGGCGGCGGTGAAGAGATACCCGACGACCGAGGCCGAAACGAACCAGACGCCCAGCAGCGCCGTGGCAAAGGTCCAGGCGATGGAAAGAGGCGTACCGATCAGCAGCAAGGCGGGCGCCCCGACAAACAGGAACGGGATCAGATAGGCCGACCATCCCATCACCATGGCCGCATAGCCGGTGCGCATCGTTCTGGCGCCCGAGATCGAGGCGGCAGCAAAGGCGGCGATGGCGACAGGGGGCGTGATCATCGACATCATGCCGAAGTAGAGAACGAAAAGATGGGCGGCGATGGGCTCGACCCCGACCTCGACCAGCGAGGGGGCGATGAGGGTGGCCAACAGCAGGTAGACGCCCAGCGTCGGCATCCCCATGCCCAGCACGATACAGGTGAGAGCAGCGATCAGCAAAAGCAGCGCCAGATTGCCTTGCCCCAGTTGCACCAGAACCAGCGTCAGCGCAAAACCAAGCGATGAGATGTTCATCACCCCGATGATGATCCCGGCGGCGGCACCGATCATCAGAATGTCGGTGACGGAAAGCCCTGTCTCGCGCAGCGTATCCAGCACCATGCGCAGCCTGAAACCCGAGGCATCCGGGTCCGTTGCGCGGCGTTTGCGCCACTCGAACCACAGGCCGACAGCGATGACCGACAGCGAGGCAAGGAAGGCCGCGTATTCGGGCCGTTCGTTCAGCACAAACAGCGCGTAGATCAGCACGACAAAGGGCAGCGCAAAGGGCCAGCCATTCGCAAGAACCCGCCCAAGGCGTGGCAGCAATTCACGCGGGGCGCCGCTGAGACCGTCACGGGCGGCCATCAGATCGACCTGAATCAGCAGCGCGCCGTAATAGAGCAGCGCGGGCAGGAGGGCGGCAGCGGCGATGGACGCGTAAGGTACCTGAATGATCTCGGCCATCAGAAAGGCGGCAGCGCCCATGACCGGCGGCATCAGTTGCCCGCCGGTCGAGGCCACGGCCTCGATCGCGCCGGCGTGGTGCGGTTTGTAGCCCCCGCGCTTCATCAGCGGGATGGTGATCACGCCGGTCGAGACGACATTCGCCACGGCCGAGCCCGAAACCGAACCGAACAGCGCCGACGCCGTGACCGCGACCTTGGCCGCCCCGCCCCGGTAGCGCCCCATCATCGCCATGGCGAGATCGGTAAAGAAGGTGCCGCCGCCGCTGCGGTTCAGCAGGTTGCCGAAGAAAACATAGACCACCACCACGGTCGAGGCGATCATCAACGGCATGCCGAGCACGGCGCCGGTATCCAGCGCGAGGAAGATCACCAGCCGGTCGGTCGCCACATTGCGTCCTTGCAGCGAACCGGGGATGAAATGGCCCAACAGCCCGAACCCCAGCGCCACCAGAACAAGGATCACCATCGCCCAACCGGTTGCCCGGCGCAGACCCTCCAGCACCAGCGTCAGGATCACCCCGCCGACGATCAGCGCATCGGTCGGTCGCATCCACAGGCGGTCCAGAAGCGACGGATACCGCACCGCCACATAGCCGCAGGCCCCTGCCCCGATCAGCGCGGCCAGAAGGTCATACCACGGCAGCCGGGTGCGAACGGCACCCCGCGCCGGTCGGGCCAGAAACACGGTGGCCAGCGCCAGACCCAGCATCGCCGCGACATACTGCTCGTTATAGATGTTCAGGCCGGCGGCGCGGAACAGATCAACCGCCCAGGCCAGCGCCATCAGCGTCGTCGCCGTGGCGAGGGCCGAAATGGCCCAGGCCAGAGCGCCCTGCGGGCCATGCGGGAGAGAGGTCGGAGTGTCTGGCTGGGTCATAGCGGGCCTCATGCGGTGGCGCGTCGGGGTCAGAGGCCGTGTGCGGTGAAATAGGCCTGTGCACCGGGGTGCATCGGCAGACCCTCGATCGGCGAGGCGATCAGATCATCGGTCATGCCCGCCAGCCCCGGGAAGGTGGCGATCAGCGCGTCGCGGTTCTCGTTCAGCGCGGCGAGGACGGTTTCGACCTGCGCGTCTGACACCTCGGCCCCGGCCAGTAGCACAAAGGTGCCGGTCATCATCGGCGTCACGCCGTCGATGCCGGGGCGGTTCGGCATGGGCTGGACATGGCCAAGAAAGGCACCCGGCGTCATCGTGCGGATCGTGGCATCAGCCTCGGGCGTGTCAGGAACGGCCAGAAAGCGGATACCACCCAGCGCCACATCGGCCTGTGCCACCGCGCCGGATCCCGGCGTCAGGATCGCGGCATCCACCGAACCCGCCATCAGATCGTCGATCCCGCGCGTTCCGTTGGGCGCAGGAACAATGGTGACGTCGTCCGGGGTCAACCCGACGGTGGCCAGCGTCGTTGCCATATAGCCCGCCAGCACGCGTTGTTGCGGGAACTCACCGGGCAGGCGGTGGCCGCGCAGGTCGGCAAGACTATGGATGTCGGAATCCGCTGCGACAAAGATGCCCGAATGAAACAGCATGAGGTTCGCCACCAGCCGCAGATTTCCCATGGTCCGGCCGTCGAAATTGCCCACCCCCATCGCCGCCGCTGCAGCGATATCGGACGACGCGATCGAGAACTCCAGCTCACCCGTTTCAACCAGCGGCATCGTGACCTCGGGCCCGCCCTGCGGCACCACGCGAACCTGCAGAGGGCTGTTCTCGGTCGCGACGCGGGCAAGGGCGGCGGCAACTGCGAAGGCCAGAGTCCCCTGCGGAAGCGAGCCGATAGACAGGGTCTGCGCCTGCACGGTGGCGGGGACAGAGACCGAGGCGAGGGCAGCAAGGGCAACCGCGAAACCGGTCTGGCGCAAGGCCGTTGGCAACAAAGCTAAAGGCATGAAGGAACTCCTGTCGGATTGGCGCGACCCTCATTCGTTGGGGTCCATGCGGTCAGCTTAGTGCCGGTTTCATGAAAACATTTACGCAAAAACGGACATTAACTATGCCTCTTATGCATATCACCGGCACGCCAAGCCGATGTCAGCCCAACCCCATTTCCGTCACCGCCTTCTGCAATTCGCCCAGAAAATAGGCCTCTGCCGGGGTCCGCTGATGCCCGCGTCGCCAGAACAGCCCGACGTCGTCCTCGGGCTGCTCGAACGCCACGTCCAGCAGCACCAGATGCCCGGTTTCCTCGTCACTCTGATAGGTGCCGCGCGGCAGAAAGATCACCGCGTCGCTGTCGAGCAGCAATGCCCGCGTGATGCCAAGGGCGCTCATTTCTATGCGCTCTGTCGGCAAGGCCAGCCCCTCACGCAGGAACAGCGATTCAATCATCGAGCGGATCGGCGAGGCATTGACGGGCAAGATCCAGCTCAACTCGAGCAAATCCTTGAGGCGCAACCCGTGACGCTCGCTCAGCGGATGACCCGAGCGCGCGAAAACCGCCCAGCTCTGCCGGAACAGTCGCTTGGTCGCCAGCGTGGGATCGGGCCGATGCTGGTTCAGGCGGCCAATGACGAAATCCAGCTGCCCCTCGCGAAGACTGGGGATCATCTGATCATACAGACCCTCATAGACCGAGATCCGGATTCCCGGTCGTTGCCGCCGCACCTGCATCAGCGCGCGCGGCAACGGACCCGAGGCTCCGTTGGGCAAGCTGCCGATGGCAAGTTGCCCGGCATTGGCCCGATCGAGATCAGCGATGCCCTGCCAAGCAGCGCGCATCTCATTGAGAACGGCGCGCGCGTGACTGACGAAGACCTCACCCTCGGGGGTCATGACGACCCCGCGGGACTTGCGTTGGAACAACTGCACACCAAGCAACCGCTCGACCTCGTGGACCGCACGCGAAACGGCGGGCTGGGTCATGTTCAGCGCCCGCGCGGCCCCCAGAATATTCTGGGTTTCCGCCACTTTATCCAGAAACTGCATATGCCGAAGGGACAGCCGCGACATCAGCATCGGCCAAGCGGGGTTTTCGTGAGGCCCGGACATCACTGTGTTCCCTGCTCGTTGTGACAAGGCGTGATCGTCGTTGTCCCACGGCGGTAATGTCAATGCTTTCCGCGCTATTGGCCTGCAATCGTTGAGAGCACCGAGCGGTTCATCCGGTTGCATTAAGTCGGATACAAGGGCCCGAAGTTCTGCTCGCCCCTTGTTGAGAGTAAAGCCTGCGGGCTCTTCGACCTGCGCGCAACACGCACCCATGTATCACGAAGTTTGCCGCGTCCGCATTGCGGCTGGGGTCTCGCATGATCTGCCCGACCTTCACGGATCCCGCAGGAACTGCGGAATCTTGGGACCAGGCGTGAGAGCGAGGGGGAGCGCAAAAGCTAAGTCATCCCAAAGCTCTGCTGCGCGAGGCGTTGCCGTTCCCCACGCCGTGAGGGTTTCCCTTTAGCGCCCGCTTTTCTCGCTGAGACGTGGCCAAATTTGGAGAGTATAAGCCGCGCGCCAGAAGAAAGATCTGTGCCATAACGTGCGCTTCCCCTCATGCCAGCCTGCATCGCAAACCCTCGCTTTGAATGACATGGTGACGGGTTTGAGCCCAACCGAGCCTGCCAGCCCGTCCCGTTGATCGAACAGCAGAGCAGCGGCGCGCACGAGGGTCGGGCGACGCCGGGTTCGGTCTGGACAACCTCCCGGCCTTGGGCGAACACTGGGGCTGTGGCGCCGGCGCGCGTCTTGACTGTTTTGATCGGCGGCATGCACACCAAACTCATTCTCGATACAGACGGCGGCGTTGATGACGCACAGGCGCTGTTGATGCTCATTGCAGCCGGGCGCACGCCCGATGCTGTGACCACGGTCTTTGGCAATGTCGATCTCGACGCCGCGACCCGTAACATCCTGTCGGTGCTTGCCGTCGCCGGGGCCGGTGACGTGCCGGTGCACAAGGGCGCGCCCGCAGCGCTGGTCAATCCGGCGATTGCCGCGCGCGAGATCCATGGCGCGGATGGGCTGGGGGGTGCGCCGCGACCCGACAGCCAGCCTGAGGCCGCAGGCGCGGACGCTGTCAGTTTTCTGGTGGCCGAGCTGCGCGCGGCCATCGCCGGGGGCTGGAAGGTCGATCTGCTGATGATCGGCCCGCTGACCAACCTTGCGTTGGCGCTGCGCTGCGCGCCCGATTGCGCCGCTGGAGTCGGCAAACTGGTGATCATGGGCGGCACCATCGACGGGCGCGGCAACGTGACGCCCGCCGCCGAATTCAACATCTACGCCGACCCCGAAGCCGCGCAGATCGTGCTGACGGCCGGGCTGGAGACGCTGCTGGTCCCGTGGGAGACCTGCGCCGATCACCGCATGCCGGGCGATCAGGTGGCGGCGCTGTTTGAAGACACGCCCGAAACCGCGCACAGCCGCTTCTCGGCGGCGCTGTCGGCCCATGCGATGAAAGTCATCAAGGGCTTCACCGGCAAGGATTTCTTCCGCTTCGTCGATCCCCTCGCCGCAGCTGTCCTGATCGACCCCTCGATTGCCACCGAAACCCTCACCGCCTCGCTCGATGTTGCGCTCGCCCCCGGGCTGACGCGCGGCATGGTCGTGGTGGACCCTTCCGGGCGGCTGGGAACGCCGCCCGTCACGCTGCTGCGCAAGGCCGATATCGCGCGCGTGATTGCTCTCTACGCGGCCTCGGTTTCTGCATGACTTTTCCTGCCGATCTGCTGATCAACGCCCCTGATGAAGTGAAAATCCGCCAGCGCCTGACCCGCGTTGCGCGCGGCGATCTGCCCGCCGACACGCGGCTCAGGGTCGGGCGGCTGCTGGATGTGCATTCGCGTATGTGGCTGAGCGATCAGGAAATCATCATCGCGGGTAAACGCATCGCCTATGTCGGTCCCTATGGCAGCTGGCCCGGCGAGGCGGCACAGACGGTGGACCGTTCCAGCCTGATGGCCGTGCCGGGGTTCGGCGAGGTTCACAAGCATATCGAGTCGAGCCATGTCTCGCCCGAATGGGAGGCAGCGCTGGTCCTGCCGCATGGCAACACCTGGACCTGTGAGGCAAGCCACGAGTTTTCCAACGTCAACGGCGCGCGCACGCTGGAATTCTGGCTGGCCGCGCGGCTGGCGGGCAGCCCGCAAAAGATCTTCCCGCTGCCGGGTTCCGCTGTCCCGCCGACCGCCTATGAATGGGGCGGTGGCTGGTTTGGCCGTGACGAGCAGGCGGCGTTCATGGCCGAAAGCCTGATGGTCGCGGGTCTGGACGAGGTGATGGACTGGCCCGCCGTCTGGTCGCCCGAGAACCCGTCCTATGACCGGCTCTGGGGGATGATCGAGGCGACCTTCGCCGCGCGCGGCGTGGTCGAGGGGCACGCGGCGGGCATGCGCGACCTGCCGAACATCAACGCTTTTGCGGCGGCCGGGCTGGCCTCGGACCACGAGGCATGGACGGCGGAAGAGGTGTTGGACAAACTGCGGCGCGGGTTGTTCATGGAGTTGCGCCCGCATTCGGTGAAAGAGATGATCGCCGGGCTGCTGGAGGCGGGCCTGACCGAGTGGAGCCAGTTTGCGCTGACCACCGATGACCGCTCATGCTCGGACACGATGAAACTGGGGGCCACGGATTACAACGTGCGGCTGGCGATCGAGGCCGGTCTGACGCCCGAAATCGCCATCCAGATGGTCACCATCAACCCCGCCCGGCACATGCGTCTGACGCCGTGGGTCGGCTCGATTGCGCCGGGGCGGTTTGCCGATGTGGTGCTGCTGGACGATCTGGACAGGCTGTCGATTGCGCAGGTCTGGGCGGATGGCGCGCAGGTGTCGGACGGCGCGCTCTACCTCAAACCCGTGCCGCAGATGGACTGGCCGGAATGGGCGACCAAGACGGTCAAGATCGACCGCCAGATGACTGCCGCCGACTTCGCCATCCCCGCCGAACCGGGGCGTGAGACGATGCAGGCGGCTTTGCTCAGGCCGTTCCATTGGGCCGATGACTTCCTGACGATGGAACTGCCGGTCGAAAACGGCCACGTCCAACGCGATGCGTCGCGCAATGTGACCAAATTCGCCATCGTGGATCGGTTTTCGGGCGAGGGGCAAACCTCGGCCATGTTCTGGCTGGGCACCGGCCCAAAGACGCCTGATTCGGCATTGGCCTGTTCGATGGGCCACGACAAGCACAATATTTGGGCAGTCGGGTCGTCGGATGAGGCAATGGCCCTTGCCGTCAACGCGCTGAATGACATTCAGGGGGGCTGGGCACTGGTCCGCGAGGGGCAACTGGTGGCGACCGTGCGCTATGAGATCGCCGGGCTGATGACCTGCCGCTCGCCCGAGGAACTGGATGCCGAAATGCAGCGCCTTTACACGGAAGGCGCGAAAATTGACTGGATGTACGAGCCGACATTCAGCCCCCGGTGGTATCCCGGCTTCCCCGAGCGTCTGGCCTTTGCAACCCTAACGTGCGCACCGTGGCGCTGGGTGCTTGTGGCACCGTCGCCGCTGGCGCCCGAGGGGTTCGTCAATGTCGCCACCGGCCAGACGCATCCAGTCGTCTGGTGATCACGGCTTGGTGACGCGATCCCTTGCATTGCCGTTTTCGCGCCCTTAGCGTCTCTGGGCAAACCGCTCCGGCATCTTGGCCCGAGCCCAATCACCCCCCAGCCCGTGGATACCCATGATGCCCCGTTTGAAAAGCCTCACCCTGTCGTCGCTCTCGACCCTCGCCCTGCTGGCCGCCGCGCCTGCCGGCGCCACCACGTTCACCATTTCCTGGTGGGGCTTCAACGGCGACAAGCTGCAAGACATCATCGTCAACCCGTTTCAGGAAATGTGCGACTGTGAAGTCGTGTTCGAGACCGGCAACAACGGTGACCGCGTGAACCGCCTGCAGATGCGCAGCGGTGCCGGAGTGGACGTGATCTATCTGACCGACAGCTACAGCCAGGCTGCCATCGAGCAGGGCCTGTTCCAGCCCATCGACCGCGCGCAGATCCCCAACATCGACCAGCTTTATGATCTGGCACAGGCACCGCAGGGCGAATTCGGCCCGGCTTATACCGTCGGGCGTATCGGTCTGGTGTATGACTCGGCCCGCGTCAGCCCGCCGATCACATCGTGGAACGACCTGTGGCGTGAAGATCTGGCCGGGATGATCTCGTTGCCGAACATCACCACGACCTCGGGCCCGATGGTTGTGCTGCGCGCCGGTGCCCATGCGGGCGTCAACGCGTTCGAGGATGCCGATGCGGCCTTTGGTGCGCTGGCTGAACTGGTGCCGAATGTGGTGACGAACTACAACACCGGCTCGGAAATGATCAACCTGTTCTCGACCGGCGAGATCGCCGTGTCGATGACGCAGGACTTCACCCTGAACCCGCTGCGCGCCGCCGTGCCGACGATCGAATGGGCACAGCTGGAAGATGGCGAAATCGCCGTGCTGAACACGCTGAACATCCCGGTGGGTTCCGAGAACGTCGAGCTGGCGCATCAGTTCATCAACTTCGTGCTGTCGGCTGAAATCCAGCAGCAGCTGGCCGAGCAGGGCGTCGATGCCCCGGTCAACACGATGGTTGATCTGACCCCGGAGCAGGCGTCCGCCTGGACCTATGGCGCCGATCAGATTGCCAGTCTGCACCGCATCGACTACAGCCAGCTGAACCCGGCCCGCACCCAGTGGCTGGACCGCTGGAACGAAACCTTCGGCATGTAACCGAACGACACCAATCCGGGCATTGAGCCCCTTGGCCGGTCCCGCAACCCCCGGGACCGGCCTTTTCTGACCAAGGCGGCCCGGTCAGGGCCGCATCGCTGGATACGCTTATGAAACGAATAGCCGGATGGATGCTGGCCAGCCCCGCGACCTTGGCGATCACCCTGTTGCTGGTGCTCCCGGTCGCCGCGACCATCGGCATGACCTTTGGTCCCAGTGATGGCGGGCCCTGGGGCATCGTCCAACCCTACGCCAATTTCTTTGACTCGGCCTTTCAGCGCCGCGTCCTGTGGCGCACGTTCGAGGTGGCAGGCTGGGTCACGGTAATCTCGCTCGCCGCCGGTCTGGTGACCGCCTATGTCGTCGCACGCTGCCCGCCGTGGATGAAATCCACGCTGGTGGTGCTGGCGGTATTCCCGCTGCTGACCGGTGTTGTCGTGCGCTCGTTCGCGTGGCTGGTGCTGCTGGGCCGTCAGGGAATGATCAACGAATTCCTGCTCTGGACGGGGATGATCGAGGCGCCCCTTAGCATGCTCTACACCCCCGGCGCGGTGATCGTCGCCATGGTCTATATCTTTGTGCCGCTGATGGTGCTGGTGCTGGTCGGCGTGCTGGAAAATATCCCTGAGGATCTGCTGCAAGCCTCGTCCTCGCTGGGCGCGGGACCGGTGGCCAGCTTTGTGCAAGTCACCCTGCCGCTGGCCGTGCCCGGTCTGATCGTCGGCGCGGTGCTTGTGTTCACGGCCAGCTTCACCTCTTACGCGACGCCGCATCTGCTGGGCGGATCGCGGCAGATGATGATGGGCACCTTCCTGCAACAACGCGCGATGGTCGCCTTTGACTGGCCCGGCGCGGCTGTGGTCGCCGCGATCATGCTGGCGGTCATCGTGGCCACGGTGCTGGTGATGACCCGGCTCGCGCGCCGCCTGAACCCGATGGCGACCTGACATGACAAACCGCATCCACCCCGTTCTGATCGCCTTCACGATCCTGATCTATCTGTTCCTGCTGGGACCGCTGATCATCATCTTCGGCGCCTCGCTGTCGGACACGACTTATCTGACCTTCCCGCCGCAGGGCCTGAGCCTGCGCTGGTTCGAGAATATCTGGGAAATCTCGGCCTTTCGCCGCACCATCGTCACCTCGCTGCAAATGGCCATTCTTGGCACCTCGATCGCGCTGCTGATCGGCATTCCCGCGGCCTATGCGCTCAACCGCTACCGGATTGCGCTGCCGGGCTGGCTGTCGACGCTGTTCGTGCTGCCGATCCTCGTGCCCGAGATCGTCATCGGCTTCTCGCTCTTGCGCTCGGTCACGGTGCAGGCGGGCATTCCGGTGTGGTACGCGCTGCTCATCGGCCACACGCTGCTGGTCATCCCTTACGTGATCCGCGTCGTGTCAGCCTCGCTCGCGTCCTTCGATTTCTCGATTGAAGAGGCAGCCGTCAGCCTCGGCTCGCACCCGGCGAAGACGTTCTTCACCATCGTGCTGCCCAACATCCGATCGGGTGTCATCGCCGCCTTCATCCTGTCGTTCATCACCTCGATCAACGACGTCTCGGTATCGCTGTTCCTCACCGGCCCCGGCATCTCGACCCTGCCGATCCAGCTGCTGGCGCATATGGAACAATTCTTCGACCCGACCATTGCTTCGGTCTCGGTCGTGCTGATGCTGCTCACCATCATTGTGATGATCATCGTCGAGCGCACGCTCGGCCTGGCCATCGTCGCCAAGTAAGACCAAAGCCCATGACCCTGCCCCTGACCATCGACGCCATCACCGCCCATTACGGCACCACCAAGGTGCTTGAAGACCTCTCGCTGTCGCTGGCCGAGGGCGAGCTTGTCTCGCTGCTGGGCGCGTCGGGATGCGGCAAGACCACGACGCTGCGGCTGGTGGCGGGGTTTTTGCAACCGACCTCGGGGCGGATCACGCTGGGCAGCAAGGATCTGACCCGCCTGCCCGCCCATCAGCGCGACATCGGACTGGTGTTTCAGAACTATGCGCTGTTCCCGCATCTGACGGTGCGTGAGAACGTGGCCTTCGGGCTGAAACAGCGCAAAGTGGCCACCGCCGAGCGCCTCAAACGCGCCGATGCGATGCTCGACCGCGTGGGGCTGGCGCATCTGGCCGACCGGCTGCCTGCGGCATTGTCGGGCGGGCAAAAGCAGCGCGTGGCGCTGGCCCGCGCGCTGGTGATCGAGCCGCCGCTGTTGATGTTCGATGAGCCGCTCTCCAACCTCGACGCCAAACTGCGCGTCGATATGCGGGTCGAGATCCGGCAACTGCAACGCGCCAATGGCACCACCGCGCTCTATGTGACGCATGATCAGGAAGAGGCGTTCTCGATCTCGGACCGCGTGGCGATCATGCATCAGGGCCGGATCATGCAGCTGGACACGCCCGAGGTGCTCTATCAGCGCCCGGCTAATGCCTTCGTGGCCAATTTCGTCGGGTTCGAGAACCTGATCCCGCTGACCGTCAGCGCCCGCAACGGCGCGCTCGTCACGGCGCAGACGGCAGAGGGCGCGGTGCTGGAACTGTCGCAAGACCAGCTCGGCCCGATCCCTGACCGCTTCACGCTGGCCACGCGCCCCGACGGGCTGGTGGTGACGACCGACCCTGCTGCATCTGGCCTGCCCGCAACGCTGGGCCTGCGCACCTATCTGGGCCGGGCGTATCAGTATCAGGCCAAGGCGGGCGGGTTGTCCGTCGTTGCCAACAGCGCCCTGTCGCAACCGCTGGACGCGGGTGCAGCCGTCCGGCTGACGCCGAACCCTGAGCAATGCGCCATCCTGCAACCGGAATGAGCACCCTGCTCACCAACGCTTGGCTGCTGACGATGGACGCGGGCCTGACCCAGCACCGCAACGGCTGGCTGCTGGTCAACGGCGACCGGATAGAAGCCATGGGCAGCGGCACCCCGCCCCCCGCTGATACCGTGATCGACATGGGCGGCGATGTGGTCATGCCCGGCATGGTCAATCCGCATTGCCATCTGGCCATGTCGCTGTTTCGCGGTCTGGGCGAGGATGTGGACGACCGCCTGTTCCGCTACATCCTGCCGCTGGAACGCAAATTCGTCTCGCCCGAGATGGTGCGCGCGGGCACGGCCCTATCGGCGCTGGAGTCGATTCAGGGCGGCGTCACCACCGTCGCCGATATGTACTACTTCGAGACCGTGGTGGCCGAGGTCATGGACCGCGCGGGCCTGCGCGGCGTGCTGGGCCAGACGCTCGCCGATTTCGCCGCGCCCGACCACGCCAGTTTCGATGAGGGCTTCGCGCTCTGCGATCAGCTGGCCGACCGGCTGGCCGGGCACCCGCGCCTGACCGCCTCGATCGCGCCGCATGCGCCCTATTCCACCGGCCCCGCGCTGATGGAACGTGCCGCGCGCTGGCACGACGACCACCCCGACACCCGCATTCAGATCCATCTGGCCGAAACCGAGCCCGAGGTCGCCTGGGCCCAGCGCGAGCACGGCATGACCACGACCGCGCTGACCGCCGCCACCGGCCTCTTGCGCCCCGGCACGCTGGCAGCGCATTGCCTCTTGGTCGATGACGCCGACATCGCGCTGATTGCCGCCTCGGGTGCCGGTGTCGCGCATAACGCGCGTGCCAACGGCAAGGGCGGGCGCGGCATGGCGCGGGTTGAGGATATGCGCGCGGCGGGCATCGCCGTGGGCATCGGCACCGACGGGCCGATGAGCGGCAACACGCTGGACCTGTTCGCGCAGTTCGCCCCGGTGTCGATCTTCGCCAAGATCCTCGGCCACTCGCGCGGCCCGCTGCCTGCCACTGAGGTGATCCGCATGGCCACCATCGAGGGCGCGCGGGCGCTGCGGCTGGACGACCGGATTGGCTCGCTCGAACCCGGCAAGCAGGCGGATCTGATCCGCATCTCGCTGGACGCGCCGCGCCTGCACCCGGTTTACGATGTCTTCTCGATGCTGGTCTATGCCGCGATGGCCAGCGATGTGCGCGACGTGATGGTGGCGGGGAACTGGCTGATGCGCGACCGGCAGGTCACCACGCTGGAGCCCGCCAAAGTCATGGCCGACGCGCTGCAGATCGCCGGGCAGTTTCAGGCCGAAATGGCCGCCATCGACGCGAGGGTTTCATGAAGGTCATCATCGACACCGACCCCGGTCTGGATGACGCGGTGGCGATCCTTTTCGCGCTGGGCGCGCCGGGCTTTGATGTGCAGGCGATCACCAGCGTCGCGGGCAACATCGGCATCACCCGCACCACCGACAACGCGCTGCGGCTGCTGGCGGTATGCGGCGCGGATGTGCCAGTGGTGCAGGGGGCCGAGGGGCCGCTGGCCGGTGAGGGCCTGAGCGAAGAGGCGATCCACGGCGCGGACGGGCTGGGCGGCGTGACCTTGCCCGACCCAATGGCGCAGGCTTTGCCGGATGCCGTGCGTTTCATGGCCGCGCATCTGATGGCCGAACCGGCGGGCAGCGTGACGATCCTCGCCCTTGCCCCGCTCACCAACCTTGCGCTGCTGGCCCGCGACCACCCGGCGGCCTTTGCCCGGCTGGGCGGTATCATCGCCATGGGCGGCACGATCCATGAGCAGGGCAACGCTGGCCCTTACGCCGAGTTCAACCTCGCCGCCGACGCGCTGGCCGCCGATATCGTGCTGGGCGCGGGCGTGCCGTTCACGCTGATCCCGCTCGACGTGACCCGTCAGTTCCGCGCGACCCCTGCCCATCTGGCCGAGCTGCGCGCCGCCGGAACGCCTGCGGCCACCACCGCCGCCGCGCTGATCGAGGCGTATTTCACCGGCTCGACCCGTGAATCCCGCCCGCTGCATGACCCATGCGTGATGCTGCTGGCGCTGGCGCCGCAGATCTTCGGCATCGACCCGATGCGCCTGCGCGTCGATACTGCCGGGCATCCGGGCCGTCTGGTCCCCGACAACGCCCGCCCCGCCATCAATGTGGCGATGCGGATTGACGCCGAAGCCGCGCGCGAAACCCTGTGGGCAGGGCTGTGCCGTTCGGTCAGTCGTTAAGCTCAGCGCGGACCAGCTCGGTCCAGAACGCCACGCCCGAGGCAATCGCCGCGTCATTGAAATCATAGCGCGTGTTGTGATGCAGCGCACCGTCCACGGCCGGGCCGTTGCCCAGCCAGACATAGCACCCCGGCACCTGCTGCGAGAAAACGGCAAAATCGTCACCTGCGGTCGAGGGCGGGAAGGCCCGGCGCACCTTGGGCAGCGCGCGCTGCGCGGCTTTCAGGGCGCGGGCGGTGGCGTCGGGGTCATTGACCACCGGCGGCACGCCGCGCCGGTAGTCAAAGTTGGCCGTGACGCCATAGGTCGCCGCAATACCTTCGGCGATGCGGGTCAGCTCGGCCTCGAGCTGGTCGCGCACATCGGGGGAATAAGCCCGCGCCGTGCCGCCGACCCGCGCGGTCTCGGGGATCACGTTCAGCGCCGAGAAATCCCCCGACGACAGCGCGCAGGCGCTGACCACGGCGGGGGCCAGCGGATCGACCACCCGCGCGACGATGGTATGGATCGCCGTCAGAAACGCCCCCGCCGCCGTGATCGCGTCGCGCCCCAGATGCGGCTTGGCGCCATGCGTGCCGGTGCCGGTAAACACCACCTCCCAGCGGTCCGAGGACGCCAGTTGCGGCCCCTCAACCACCGCCATCTCGTCAGGATCGAGGCCGGGCATGTTGTGCAGCCCATAGACGCGGTCAACCGGGAACTGCTCGAAGAACCCGTCCGCAACCATGCGCTGCGCCCCGCCGCGTCCTTCTTCGGCAGGCTGGAAGATGAAATGGACGGTGCCGTTGAAGCCCCCGTCCCGCGCCAGCTGCCGCGCCGCGCCCAGCAGCATCACCGTGTGCCCGTCATGGCCGCAGGCGTGCATCCGGCCGGGGTTCTGGCTGGCGAAGGGCAGGCCCGTGTGCTCGGGCATCGCCAGCGCGTCCATGTCGGCCCTGAGCGCGATGCGCCCGTGCCCGTTACCCCGCCGCAGCGTGCCGACCACGCCCGTTTCACCCAGCCCGCGATGCACCTCGATACCCGCCTCGGCCAGTTTCTCGGCGACGATTGCGGAAGTGCGGGTTTCCTCGAACCCCAATTCGGGATGCGCGTGCAGATCGTGGCGCAGGGCGACCAGCATCGCTTGTTCATCATCGGGAAGGGTCGCGGACATGTCTTGCCAATCGGTCAGGGAGTTTGCCATACCGCAAAGTGACCCATCCCCCCGCCGAATGCCAGAGGTAGACCCGCCATGACGCTCGCCCCGCACGACTTCTGGCAGCAGATCTTTGCGCCGGGTAGCTATGCCACCGGCTCCGGCACCGTCCACACTCACCACTACCCCGCTACGCTGCCCGATGGCCGCCAGATCCTGCTGCCGATCCGGGTGCTGCCGGGGGATGGCACGCAGGCGGTCGCCTCGCTGATCGTCAATCAGGCCTCGTTTGTTGTGCATGACGCGCTGGTCGAGGGGATGGCGGCACTGTGGGCCGACGCAAAGGCCGACGTGGTGATCGGTGTTCCGACTTTGGGCCTGACGCTCGCCACATCGCTGGCGCGGCGGTTTGGCCATGCGCGGATGGTGGCTTTGGGCACCTCGCGCAAATTCTGGTACGACGAGGCCCTCAGCGAGCCCCTGAAGTCGATCACCACCCCCGGCGGCGGCAAGGACATCTATCTGGACCCGCGCATGTTGCCCCTGTTGCAAGGCCGCCGGGTGCTGCTGGTGGACGATGTGGTCAGCTCCGGTAGTTCTCTGGCAGCCGTGTTGAGGCTGCTGGACAAGGCCGGGATCGCGCCGGTCGGCGTTGCCGTCGCAATGGAACAAGGCACCAAGTGGCGGCAGACGGTGCCGGGGCCTGAGCGGGTCAAGGGTGTCTTCGCAACGCCGATCCTGCGCGCGGTGGACGGCGGGTTCGTGAACGACGCGGCCTGAAAGGCCGGTTGCGCCCTGCGGCAAACTTTGCTCTGCTCGCGCCAAATTCTAAGTTAACGGGAGAGACACCATGGGCGAGTTCATCACGCTGCCAACCGAGGATAACGTCCCGCTGCGCGCCTACCGGGCCGAGCCCGAGGGCACGCCGCGCGGCGGTGTCGTGGTGTTGCAAGAGATCTTTGGCGTCAATCACCAGATCCAGAGCACCGCCGACCGTTTCGCCCAGCTTGGCTATCTGGCCATCGCACCCGCCGTTCAGGACCGGGCGATGCCGGGTTTTTTCACCGATGACTATTCGCCCGAGCAGTTCACCAAGGCGCGCAGTTTCATCGGCAGCTTCGCGCTGGATCAGGCGCTGCTGGATGTGAAAGCGGCGGTGACCGAGGCCGCCAAAGCGGGCAAGGTCGGCGTCACCGGCTATTGTTTCGGCGGCATGCTGACCTGGCGCGCGGCGCATGCCGGGATGGGGCTGTCGGCGGCCTCGGGCTATTACGGCGGCGGGGTGATGAACTATATCGACGCCGCCCCGCAGATTCCGATCGAGATGCATTACGGCGACCGCGATGCGGGTATCCCGCTGGAGCAGGTCGAGCAATTGCGTGCCCGTTATCCGCAGCTGCCGATCTACGTCTATGACGCCGATCACGGCTTTTACAACGACGAGCGCAAGCCGACCTTCGATGCCCCGGCGGCGACTGTCGCCTTCGCCCGCACCGCCGAGTTCTTCGCCCGGCACCTCGCCTGAGCATGGCGCGCACGGACGCGGCGCTGGCCGCCGGATGGCAGGCAGCGGTTCAGGCGGTCACGGACAGCCGCAACGCCCCGCTGTCTGCCCGCCATGCCCTGCACGCCGCCGTGGCGCTGGACCGCCTGTCGGATCTGGCCCATGCGCGGCGCTCAACCCTGCCCCCGACCCTGGGGCGGGCGGGTGACATCCTGACCTTCCGCGCCGCCTTGCGGGCCGCCGATCCGGCCTTCGGGCCGCTGATGGACCTGACCGCCTGCAGCGCGAACGGCCCGCATCTTGCGCTGATCGCCACCGAAATCCCCCCCGAAGGTTTCGCCAGCCTGCCGGTCGGCGATCTGATGGTCAGCCTGTATAATGCAGGCACGGTGCCACGGCTGTTTCTGGTGACCCAAGCGGAGAACCTGCCCATGCAACCGCTGTTGCAAGCGGCGCTGGACTGGTGGCGTACCGTTGTGCCGCCAGCCACAACGGACTGATCACGCTTGCGTCAGCGCATGGCCAGCCGCGTGACTTGGGCCAATCTGTCCTATCTCTGATCCATAGGATCACCCGGGGAGGGACCGCAGATGACGCGCATGACGGCCAAGGATTTCGATCAAGGTCTGCTCGATCTCTACGATTTCTACGCCCATGGCAAATTGACCAAGCGCGAATTTCTGGACCGCGCCGGGAAATACGCGATTGGCGGCGTGACGGCGGGTGCCCTGCTGGGGATGCTGTCGCCCGATTACGCGCTGGCCGAGCAGGTCAGCGCCGATGACCCCGAGATCACCGCCGACACCATCACCTACCCCAGCCCGAACGGCACCGGCGACGTGCGCGGCTATCTGGTGCGCCCGGCCTCGGCCGAGGGACCACTCCCGGCGGTGCTGGTCATCCACGAAAACCGCGGCCTGAACCCCTATATCGAAGACGTCGCCCGCCGTCTGGCCAAGGCCGGGTTCATGGCGCTGGCGCCGGACGGGTTGACCTCGGTTGGCGGGTATCCCGGCAACGACGCCGAGGGGCGCGCGTTGCAAAGTCAGGTCGACGGCACGCAGTTGATGAACGACTTCTTCGCCGGGTTCGAGCACCTGCTGGCGCGTGAGGATTGCACCGGCAAGGTCGGCGCTGTCGGCTTTTGCTATGGCGGCGGCGTGGTGAATGCGCTGGCGGTGGCCTATCCTGAACTGGCCGCTGGCGTGTCGTTCTATGGCCGTCAGGCCGATGCCGCCGACGTTCCCCGCATCCAGGCACCGTTGATGTTGCACTACGCCGCGCTGGACGAGCGTATCCTGCAAGGATGGCCGCCGATGGAAGCCGCGCTGATCGAAAGCGACAAGGTCTATGAGGCCCATATCTACCCCCATGTGAACCACGGGTTCCACAACGACAGCACGCCGCGCTACGACGAAGCCGCCGCCGCACTGGCATGGCAGCGCACCCTCACGTGGTTCACGATCTATCTGACCTGACGGCGCTCTGCGCCCTCAGCCAACCCAGGCGTGCGGCACGGATGACAGCGTGTTTGCCCGCTGGACCGCGTCCTGCGAAGCGTCGATCAGGTGTTGCAGCAAGACCTGCACCGCCGGATTCAGCCGTCGGTTATCCGGCACCATCGCCTTGATGGTGAAATCGGGCAGCCGGAAGTCGGGCAGCACCGCCACGATCCGCCCCGCGTCGACCGCCGGTTGCGCGATGTAGGAGGCCAGCGTCGCAAAGCCGAGGCCATGCTCGACCGCTTTGAGCAGCATGGTGCTGTCATTGGCGGTGAAGCTGTTTTGCACCTCGACGCTGACCGTGCCGGACGGCCCCTCGAACACCCATGTTGCGCCGGTTGCGGCGAAGACGTTGCACTCCCGCCCCGCCAGATCGCGCGGGTGATCGGGCATGCCATGGGTCCGCAGATAGTCGGGCGAGGCGACCAGCAGCCGTTTCATCCCGCACAGGGGAATATCGACGACGTTGGTGTAGGTCGTCGGCAGCGCACCGATGGCAATGTCAAAGCGCTCTTCGATCGGATTGACCGAGCGATCCATCAACACCAGCTCGATCCGCACCCCCGGATGCGCGCTGCGGAAACTCACCAGCGCGTCACCGATATAGTACATCGACAGGGTCGTGGGGCATTTGATCCGCAGATGCGCCTGCAGCGCGCTGCGCGGCCCCCAGCCATCGTGCAGAACCGCGTCCAGTTCGGGCAAAGCGGCCTGAAAGCGCAGGCTATAGACGCGGCCCGCTTCGGTCAGAGCCAGCTCACGCGTCGAGCGCACGAAGAGCGGTGTTTTCAACTGGTGCTCCAGTTGCGAGACGCGCTTTGAGACGACCGAGGGCACGGTATCCAGCGCCCGCGCGGTGGCCGAGAAGCTGCCGTGCCGCGCCACGGCCAGAAACGTGCGGATATTGTCGAGCGTATCCATGAAAGCCCCCCAGCCGCGCCCCGTCCCTTTCGCGATCCGCGAAAGCTGACGCGTCGATATAGATCTTTTTCATCAAAATCGATTCGTTAACAATGAATTTCTGGTTGCCCGATCTCAGGATCGGACCCCGTGCAGGGAGGCAGGGCGCAACCACTGAGGAATTTGGGAGGTTAGGTTTATGGGGGGTTCTCCCAACACGGGGACAATCGAGGTCCGGCGGAACGCGCCTGCGCCGCGCAAGCTGGTGGCGGATGTGTGCGTGGTCGGCGCGGGGATTTCCGGCGTGGCGGCGGCTCTGGAGGCCGCAAAGCTGGGCCGTCGTGTGGTGCTGGTGGACAGCCAGCCCGCGCTGGGCGGGCAGGCGGTCAACTCGATCATCGCCACGTTCTGCGGGCTGTTTTCAAACGGCACGCATGGGTATCAGTTCACCTATGGCATCGCCAATGACATCCTGAACGCGCTGGGCGCGCAGGATCAGGCGCTGCATTATCGCAACGGGCCGACCACCACGGTGGTCTATTACGACGAGGTGGCGCTGGGTCGCTGGGTCGAAAGCAGCATCCTGACCGCCGGTATCCAGCCCGTGCTGGGGGCCACGCTGATGGCCACCGATGTGCAGAATGGCCGTATCCTGAGCGCGCAGTTCATGACCCGTTACGGCGCTGTGACGGTCGAGGCTGAGGGCTTTGTCGATGCCAGCGGCGATGCCGCGCTGGCGTGGCAGGCCGGGCTGGCGTGCCGCGAGCCGGAAAATCACAAGGTGTTCGGCACGCAGATGGTTGTGCTGGAAAACATCAATGAGGCCGCGCAGCCCTCGAAGCAGGCGATCAGCGCGCGGATGAAAGAGCGCGGCGATGCCTACGGGCTGACCCGGCGCGAGGGGCTGGGCTTTACCATCCCCGGTCGCGGCATCGTCGCGATGAACATGACCCATGTCGAAACCCCGCTGGACCCGGTCGAGGCGTCGATCAAGGCGCTTGAGGGCAAGCAGCAGGCCTCGATCGCCGTCGATTTCCTGCGCGCCGAATTCCCCGAGTGTTTCGGTGCCGCCCGTGTGCGCTCGTTCGGTCTGCCCGGTATCCGCCAGACGCGCTGGATCGTCGGCCAGCACCAGTTGACGGTCGAAGAGATCAAGGCGGGCACCAAGTTCGACGATGCCATTGGCCGCACCGCCTGGCCTATTGAGCTGCACGACCACGGCGACGGGCACCACTGGATCACCTTTGATGAGGACCATGTGCATTACATCCCGCTGGGCAGCCTGATCTCGCCGGAATGTCACAACCTCGTTGCCGCCGGGCGCTGCATCGACGCTGACAGTGCCGCGCTGTCCAGCGTGAGGGTGATGGGGCCGTGTATGGCGATGGGCATGGCGGCGGCGCAGGCGCTGGATCTGGCGGGCTCGGGTTCGGTGCATCAGATCGACCGCGCGAAACTGCGCGAGCGCGTGTCGGACAACGTCGAGCGCCGCGACTATCGCTGGACGCCTGAACAACTGGCAAACCCGGTCACCGCCTGAAGCCAAGAAAGGCGACCCCATGTATTTGACAGACTATGAGAAATCCCTGCTGAACGGCGATCAGGGCCCGGCAAAGGCCCGCGCCATGGACCTGTTGCAACGCTATGGCGAGGCTTTGGGAGCCGAGCGGCTGGTCGAGACGGCCAATGTCGCCGGGGCGTTCAACGCGTCAACGCCGTCCATCGCGCCGATTGCCGCCAAGGGCTTTCACCGGGTCTATTCCGAGCTGAACCTCGACAGCGATGACACTGTGGACATCCCACATATGGCGGTGCCAACCTGTCAGCTGATCACCGGCATCGACAATGACAACTGGAAACTGCAGGGCGTCGATCCCGAACTGGCCCGCATGCAGCGCGAGTCCGAGAAATTCCTCGGCAAGCGTGGCGTGAACCTTATGGCCACCTGCACGCCCTATCAGGTCGGCAATGTGCCGGTGCTGGGCGAGCATTGCGCGTGGATGGAATCCTCGGCCGTCATCTACTGCAACAGCGTTCTGGGTGCCCGCACCAATGTCGAGGGCAAGGAAAGCACCGGCGCTGCCGCGCTGACCGGGCGCATCCCGTATTGGGGCTATCACCTGCCCGAAAACCGCTTCGGCTCGCATCTGATCGAGCTGGATATCGAGGTCGACGACATGGCCGACTGGGGCGTGCTGGGCTATTTCATCGGCGGCGAGGTCGAAGAGAATATCCCCGTGCTGAACGGCATCTCGCACCAGCCCAATCTGGTCAAGCTCAAGCATTTCGGCGCAGCGGCGGCCTCGTCCGGCGGGGTTGAGATGTACCATATCCCCGGCGTCACCCCCGAGGCGCGTTCGGTGGCCGAGGCGTTTGGCCCCAAACGCGCTGTGCGCACCATCCGCTACGGCGCGCGCGAACGGCTGGCGACCTACGAGCGGCTACAGAACGCCACCGACCGCAAGGTCGATTTCATCATGCTGGGCTGCCCGCATGCCTCGATCGAACAAATGGCGCTGATCGCGCATATGCTGGAAGGCAAGCGCATCCACGCCGATGTCGCGCTGTGGGTCCATACCCCCCGCGCGATCCGCCAGATCGCCGAACGCAGCGGCTATTGCGAGATCATCGAGGCCGCAGGCGGCGTGGTGATGAGCGATACCTGCCCGGCGATCTCGCGCCGGATGCCGCCCGGGGTGCGCGTCATCGCCACCGACAGCGCCAAGCAGGCGCATTACCTGCCCGCGATCACCAAGGTGCAGGGCTGGTTCGGCACGGTCTCGGATTGCATCAACGCCGCCGTCACCGGCGAATGGCAGGGGGTGGCGGGATGAGCACACTCACACTCACCGGGCGCAAGGTGGTCGGCGGAAAGGCCGCTGGCGAGGCCATGGTCACCTCGCAGACGATCTCGGGCTGGGGCGGCATTAATGAGAGCACCGGCACGGTCATCGAATTGCAGCATGAGCTGCGCGATCAGTCCTTTGCGGGCAAGATCCTGGTGTTTCCGGGGGCCAAGGGCTCGTCCGGCTGGTCGGCCTATTTCCACATGACGCGGATCAACGGCGTCGCCCCGGCGGCGATGATCTTTACCCGCATGACCACCAAGATCGCGCTGGGGGCCGTGGTGACACGCGTCCCCGCCATGACCGATTGCGACCAGGACCCGCTGACGGTGATCGAGACCGGAGACTGGGTCGAGATCGACGCCGACGCAGGCACCATCACAGTCACCAAACGAAAGGGCTGAGACCGAACGGCAAGACGACGGTGGAGGACCGTCTGAACAACAGAACGATTTAGGGAGGAATAGACACATGACAGTATCCAGATGGTCACAGATCGGCGGCGCGATGATGGCGCTTGGCCTTGTGACAGCGACCAGTGCCGCGGCAGACGACGATTATGAGTGGCCGCGCTTCATCAACGTCATCACGCCGATTGTCGGCACGGCCAACCATTCGCTCGCCGTGGCGTGGACGTCGGAATTTTCCGCACAGACCGGCTCACGCGCGCGGGTTCTGCCCGCACCCAACGGCTTTACGCGGGTGCAATGGCTCAACACCGACGAGGGCCGCATCGCCATGCTGCAGGCGTCGGACTATTTCGACCAGATGGACGGGGTCGAAGGCTTCGCTTCGCCTATGGCCGGACCGGCGGATACCCGCGTTGCCAACATGAACATGGTCACGCCATGGGGCTACATGGTGCGCGGCGACAGCGACATCCAGTCGATCACCGACATCGGGCCGGGCACGCGAATCTCGTTCTCGCCCAGCTCGTCGTTTCTGGTCGCCGGGGTCAACGCGCTGCTGGCCTATAACGGGCTTGATGCCAGCGACGTTGAGTTGGTCGAGGTCGGCAACTACGGAGCCAACACCCGTATCGTCGTCGAAGGCCGCGCCGATGTGACCTTCACCTCGCCGCTGTCCGGTCCCAGCTACGAGGCAGAGGCAGCGCCCAGCGGTGTCCGCTGGCTGGCGCTGCCCGACCCCTCCGCTGACCCCGAGGCCTTTGCCCGCTACCGCGCCTTCCAGCCGGGCTATGTCCCGCGCGAAACGGTGGCCGGAGTTACCTCGTCCATCGGCGTGCCCATGGATCATGCCTTTCAGGCCAACCACGTCCGCGCGGACGAGGATGAGGAACTGGTCTACCAGCTGCTCAAATGGCTGACCGAAGAGCATGAATCCTTCCGCGAGGCCTTTACCCACGCCAATATGATGAGCGTCGACAGCCTTGTGGCGTTCATCGAGGCCGGTGCCCTGCAGCCCCTGCATCCCGGCGCGATCCGGTATCTGGAGGAAATCGGCGTCTGGACGCCCGCGTATCAGGCTCATCAGGATGCACTGGTCGAGATGGCGCAAACCCGCGTGGCGCTGTTCGAGCAGGCTGTGGCCGACGCACAGGCGCAAGGGATTGATACCAACCCCGAGAACGCCGCCTGGGTCGAGTTCTGGCAACAGGCTCTGGCCGATGCTGGCGTGACGCAAAGCTACGGCGAAATGGTTCTGGCCCTGCCCTGACCTCTTGGCCGACGGCGCAATCCGCGCCGTCGGCCCTCGCCCTTTTTTTCATACCCTCAAGACGATCCGCCCCGTGATCAGGAGGCCCCCATGCCCAGCGATTTGACACCCCAGACACCGGACGCACAGCTGGCACCGGGCACCGTGCCCGAGGCGTATATGGACCGCACAACCGAGCGTTTCATGACCATGCCCGTCGCCGTGCGCGCCGTGACGCTGATCATGTCCGCCATCGGCGTGGCGACAGCGGTGGTCTATATCTTCGGCCTCTACCCGCTGCTCGACCTGACCTATTATTTCATCCTGATGGCCATGTTCCTGCCGATGGCCTTTCTGCTGCTGCCCGCTTACGGGCGCGAAAACGGCGTGACATGGGCCAGCTATCTGCCCGCGCTGGCGATCTTTGGCCTGACGATCTTCATGGCCTATGTCAGCCGCTCGCTGGTGATGCAGACCTGGGTTCCCGTCGCCTATACGTGGCAACTGGTAGTCGCGGCGTGCATTTTCGTGCTGATCCTTGACGCCGCGCGGCGCTCGGGCGGCTATATCTTCCTGTTCATCGTGGCGTTTCTGGCGCTCTATCCGGTGTTTGCCGAATACATGCCCGGCATCCTGTGGGCGCCGCCGACCTCGCTGTCGCGCACCCTGGCGTTCAACGTCTATTCGGGCGATGCGATGCTGGGTGTCGTCACCCGCGTGGTGGGTGAACTGATCATCGGCTTTCTGATCCTTGCCGCGTTGCTGGTGGCCACGGGTGCCGCCGATTTCTTCCTGAAACTGGCGATGGCCATGATGGGTCAGGCGCGCGGCGGTCCGGCAAAGGTCAGCGTGCTGGCCAGCGGCTTTTTCGGCAGCCTCAGCGGCTCGATCTTTGGCAATGTGGTCTCGACCGGCTCGGTCACCATCCCCAGCATGAAACGCGCCGGCTTCCCGGCCCATTATGCCGGTGCGCTTGAGGCCTGCGCCTCGACCGGCGGAATGCTGATGCCGCCGGTGATGGGGGCTGTCGCCTTCATCATGGCCGATTTCACCAACACCGAATACAGCGTCATCGTTGTCGCCGCGATCATCCCCAGCCTGCTCTATTACTTCGGCCTCTACATGCATGTGGACGGCTATGCCGTGCGCCATAACCTCAAGGGGCTGGAGAAATCCGAGCTGCCCAAGCTCTGGCCGACGATCAAGGAAGGCTGGCCTTTCCTGCTGGTGCTGGCCTTCCTTGTCTGGGGTCTGGTCTTCATGCGCTGGGAGCGTCTGACGCCCTTCTATGCCTCGGCCCTGCTGCTGGCGCTGACCTTTGTGAACCCGCGCCTGCGGATCCGGCTGAACCGGGTGCCCGAGCTGTTCTTCCAGATCAGCAAGCTGCTCAGCCAGACCATCGCGCTGTTGCTGCCGACCAGCTTCATTCTGGGCGGTCTGATGGCCACCGGCGTCGCCCCGGTCATCGCCGCCAGTCTGGTGCGGATGGGCGGGGATTCGGTGGTGCCTGTGCTGGCCATCGGCGTCGCGGTCTGCATCATCTTCGGCATGCTGGGCATGATCGTCGCGGCCTATCTGATGCTGGCCCTGACCCTTGCCCCGGCGCTGGAGCAGATCGCGGGCCTCAACACCCTCGCGATCCACCTGTTCATCGCCTATTACGCCACGCTCGCCGCGATCACCCCGCCGGTCGCGCTGGCCGCGTTCCTGGCGTCGCGAATAAGCGACAGTGACCCGCTCAAGACCAGCATGCATGCGGCAAGGCTGGGGATCGTGCTGTACTTCGTGCCGATCTTCTTCCTGTTCGAGCCTGCGCTGATCTTCCAGGGCCCGCTCTATCTGACGGCGATCTGGCTGGTGTTGAACGTGATCGCGATCATCGTCATCGCCGGGGCGTCCGAGGGACAGCTGGCCTTCTTCGGCCGACTGCGCACCTGGACCCGGCTGCCCATTCTGGCCACCGGGCTGCTGATCGGCTTCCCCGAATGGTCCAGCACCGTGGTCGGTTTCGTGATCCTCGCAGCCCTGCTGGCGCTGCGCCCGGCCCCCATCCCCGCGCCGTCCGAACCGCAGCGCGCCTGACCTTCAAGGAGTATTTCCATGACCCTGTCCGTCACCCAGATCCACAAACACTTTGTCGGCGAAGCCACCGGCGTCGATCTGTCCAAACCGCTGAGCGCAGCCGATGTGGATGCGATCAACGCCGCGATGAACCAATACGGCGTGCTGGTGTTCCACAACCAGCCGCTGACCCAGACGCAGCAGCTGGATCTGGCCAAATCCTTTGGCCCGCTGGACATCGGCTTCAAGCGGGTGAAAAAGCAGGCCGACCGGATGGAACATGTCGAGCTGGCTGACATCTCAAACGTCAGCGCCGACGGCGCGCCGGTCGAACGCACGGACCGCAAGCTGGTCAGCAACATCGCCAACCAGCTTTGGCATTCAGACAGCTCGTTCCAGAAACCCGCCGCGCGCTATTCGATGCTGGCGGCGGTGCGGGTGCCCGAGGAAGGCGGCAACACCGAATTTGCCGACCTGCGCGCGGCCTATGATGCGCTGCCGGACGCCATGAAGGCCGAGATCGACGGGCTGCAAGCCGAGCATTTCGCGCTGCACTCGCGCTTTCTGCTGGGCGATACCGAATACACCGACGAGCAAAAGGCGATGATGCCACCGGTGACGTGGCCCTTGGTGCGCACCCATGCCGGATCAGGGCGCAAGGCCTTGTTCGGCGGGGTGCATGCCTGTGCGATCGAGGGGATGACGCTGGCCGAGGGGCGCATGTTGCTGCTCGACTTGCTGGAACACGCGACGCAGCCCGAGTTCGTCTATGCCCACAAATGGGCACCCAACGATCTGGTCATCTGGGACAACCGCTGCATGCTGCACCGGGGCCGCCGGTTCGACGTCACCAAACCGCGCGAGCTGCGCCGGGCGACGACGCTGGACGTGGAGCCGTCCGAGATGGACATGGCGGGCTGATTAAGTTCCCCAAGGCGCGCAAAGCGCCTTGGGGGTTCGTGTCTGGGATCAGAAGAAACCCAGCTTGTTGGGGTTGTAGCTGACCAGCATGTTCTTGGTCTGCTGGTAGTGGTCCAGCATCATCTTGTGCGTCTCACGCCCGATGCCCGACTGTTTGTAGCCGCCAAAGGCCGCATGCGCCGGATAGGCGTGGTAGTTGTTCACCCAGACGCGCCCGGCCTCGATGGCCCGGCCAAAGCGGTAGGCGCGGGTGCCGTCGCGGGTCCAGACACCAGCGCCCAGCCCGTACATCGTGTCATTGGCAATCGCCAGCGCCTCGGCCTCGTCCTTGAAGGTGGTCACCGACACGACCGGGCCAAAGATTTCCTCTTGGAACACGCGCATCTTGTTGTGGCCCTTCAGGATCGTCGGCTGGATATAGAACCCGTTCGACAACTCGCCGTCAAAGGACGCCGCCGCGCCGCCGGCCAGAACCTCGGCCCCTTCCTCGACACCGATCTGCAGATAGGACAGGATCTTGTCCTGCTGCGCCCGGCTCGCCTGCGCGCCGACCATGGTGTCGGGCAGGCGCGGGTCGCCCTGCTTGATCGCCTTCACCCGGGCAATGGCGCGGGCGATGAACTCCTCGTAAATATCTTCCTGGATCAGCGCGCGCGAGGGGCTGGTGCAGACCTCGCCCTGGTTAAAGGCGAACAGCACGAAACCCTCGACCGCCTTGTCCAGAAACGCGTCATCCTGCGCCATCACATCGGAAAAGAAGATGTTGGGCGACTTGCCGCCCAGTTCCAGCGTGACCGGGATCAGGTTGACCGTCGCGGCCTCCATGATCTTGCGGCCCGTCGCGGTCGAACCGGTAAAGGCGATCTTGGCGATCCGGCCTGAGCGCGCCAGCGCGTCGCCCGCCTCGGCCCCGAAACCGTTGACGATGTTGAGCACACCGGCGGGCAGCAGGTCGGCGATGAGTTCGACCAGCACCATGATCGCGGCGGGGGTCTGCTCGGCAGGCTTCATGACGATGCAGTTGCCCGCCGCCAGCGCCGGGGCCAGTTTCCACGCCGCCATCAGGATCGAGAAGTTCCACGGGATGATCTGGCCGACAACGCCCAGCGGCTCGTGAAAGTGATAGGCCACGGTGTCGGCGTCGATCTCGGACATGGTGCCTTCCTGACTGCGCAGGACGCCGGCGAAGTAGCGGAAGTGATCGACCGACAGCGGAATGTCAGCCGCCATCGTTTCGCGGATCGGCTTGCCGTTGTCCCAGGTCTCGGCCGTGGCGATCAGCGCGAGGTTTTCCTCGATCCGGTCGGCAATCTTGAGCAGGATGTTCGAGCGTTCCGTGGCCGAGGTCTTGCCCCAACCCTCTTTCGCCGCATGCGCCGCGTCCAGCGCCAGCGCGATATCGGCGGCGTCCGAGCGAGCGACTTCGCAGACCACGGCGCCGCTGATCGGCGTCACGTTGTCGAAATAGCGCCCGTTGACCGGGGCCACGAAGTGCCCGCCGATGAAGTTGTCGTAGCGCGATTTGAAGGGCGACGCGAAGCGGCTTTCAGCCTGAGTCATCTCGTTCATGGTATTTCCTCCTGAAACACCGGGCTCCCCCGCCCGGACTGCACACAGGCTGTCAGCAGGGGGGCCGAGTCGTCAGGGGGGTGCAGAGGAACGCAGCGACAAGGCGTCTCAGAACTGAGACACTTCGCGCGGGTTATTCGCCGATGCTCAGGCGTTTCATCCGCCGATAGAGCGTGGCGCGGCCCACGCCCAGCGCGCGCGCCGCCTCGGTCACATTGCCCTGCGCACGGCTCAACGCACGGATGACCGCCGCGCGCTCGGCGCGCTCAAAGCCGGTCGGGCCATCCTCACGGCCAAACAGGTCCGACGCCGGGCGCGGTTTCAGCGCGCCGCTGAGTTCCAGACGGAACGCCCGCCGCGCGCCGCGCGTGGCACCGATCACCAGATCATCGGCATCCACGGCAATCAGCATCGCCGCATCGGCCTCATCTGTCCCCGCCACGACAATGCGCGCGCCGGGATAGGACGCACGGAAATAATCCGCCTCGATCGCCCGCGCGGTCTGCGTGACCATCGCCGCGATCAGCCGGTTGTAGCCCGCCGTCTGATCGGCGCGGGCCGAGGACACGTCGAGCGCCGCCAGCACGCGGCCGTCGGGGCCAAAGATCGGCGCGTCCATGCAGCTCATACCGATGTTGCGGGCGAAGAAATGCTCGTCGCGGTGGATGATCACCTGCGTTTTCTCGGCCAGACAAGTGCCGATACCGTTGGTCCCCTCGTGCGCCTCGCTCCAGTCCGCGCCCAGCGCCAGCCCCCAGCTTTGGAACACCGCCGCATCCGAGTCCGAGCAGCGCTGTTCCAGCACGATCCCGTCCGCGTCGGTCAAGAGCACCCCGCAGCCCGAGCTGCCGACAAGGCCGAACAGCTGATCCAGCTTGGGACGCGATACGTTAAGGAAGCTGTCGAGCTGCGCCCTGCGGGCGGTCAGCGCATCGGTGCCGACCCTGCGGGCTTCGCGATGCTCGGCCGGATCGAGCCCGTGGTGCTGGACCGAACGATGCCACGACGCTGCCAGCGCCGACCGCGCGGCGGCCGAGCCTGAACTGACCGATTCCAGAACCCGGTCGATATGGTGACTGTGGCGTGAAATGGCGGCCCCTCCTGCGCGGCACGATACCTGCGCCCGGATCACCGGACAATCGCGCTTAGCGTGCGCGACTGGCGTGCTTTGGTCGCATAGGGGGGCCGAAGGCAGCCTGCCACGGCGGCTTTTCCCTTATTATAAACGCTCAGACCGCCCGATTGGGTGCATTTGCATCATAGGCCACCCGTCCGAATCATGGTCTCGTAACAGTCAAATAACAAAAACAACCGGGAGACAGACGATGACCACCAGACTGGCCGGATACGCCGCCGCAGCGGCGCTTACCCTTGCAACCCCCGCCTTTGCCCAAGACATCCTGATCGGCATCCCCACCGCGCAGTCCAGCGTCGTCGGCGTGGCCGACCATGCCGACTGGCTGAACGGCGCGCAGATGGCGATTGACGACATCAACGCAGAGGGCGGCGTCAACGGGCGCATGCTGCGCGCCGAGGTGGTCGATATCGACCTGCTCTCGCCCGAGGGCACCGTGGGCGCGTTTCAGGCCCTGAACGCGCGCGGCGTCAGCGCGATTGCCTCGGCCTTCGTGATCATCCCGCAGCCCGCGATGGATGCTGCCGCTGCCAGCGGCGTACCCTATATGCACGGCAACACCTCGCTTTCGTCGGTCGAACTGGTCGCCCAGAACCCCGAGCGGTATCGCAACATCTTCATGATCGACCCTGACGAGACGTGGTACGGCTACGGCTTTATCCGTTATCTGGACCAGCTTGAGGCCAGCGGCCAATGGAGCCCGGCCAACCACCGCATCCACATCGTGCAAGAGCAGATCGCCTATACACAGGTGATCAGTCAGGCCGCCCAGCGCGCCATCGCGGAATCGGATGGCCGGTGGGAGCTGGCCGAGGTGACCGACATCCAGTTCCCCGTGCAGGACTGGACCCCGGTGATCAACGCGCTCAAGGACGAGGGCGCGGGCGTGATCTTTGTCAGCCACTGGATCGCCGCCGAGCTGGCCGCCTTTGCCCAGCAATTCGCCTATGACCCCACGCCCGACTCGCTGGTCTATCTGCAATATGGCCCCAGCCAACCCGAATTCCTGGACCTTGCGCGCGGCGCGGGTGAGGGGATGATCTGGGGTACGGTCCTGGGCACCCCGCGTACCGAGGAAGGCATGGCCTTCCGCGACGCCTATATGGCGCTGCATGGCGAGAACATGGGCGAGGTCTATCCGGCCTCGGGCTATGACACGATCCAGATGCTGGCTGAAGTCTGGCGCACCACCGACCCCGCCGATTTCGACGCCGTGGGTCAGGCGATCCGCCACCTCAGCTATCAGGGCCTTGCGGGCACCTATACTTTCGACCGCGACCAGCAGCGCCCGCTGAACTACCCGTGGGAAACCGATGTCATGGCCGAGGGCATCCCGCATCTGATCTATCAGGTGCAGGACAACCACCACACGATCATCCTGCCCGCCGAACTGGCCGAGGCCGAGTACCAGACCCCGCACTGGGCTGAGTGATCCTGCCCGGCGGGTGGCCCGGTGCCACCCGCCGACCCCTTCCCGTCCTCTGATCAAGAGACGCCATGTCCCCCCCTTCTTCCATCTTCGCCTGCGAAGGCGTGAGCCTTGCGCTGGGCGGTCGTCAGATCCTCAAGGATGTCGGCCTGCACGTCAGCCGCGGCGAGGTTCTGGGCCTGATCGGTCCCAATGGCGCGGGCAAGACCTCGCTGTTTGAGGTGCTCTCGGGCCGTTATGTCGCGCAATCGGGTCGCGTGGTGCTGGATGGCACGGATGTCACCAGACAAGACATCGTGCGCCGCTCGCGCCGGGGTCTGGCGCGCACCTTTCAAAGCCCCGTCGTGCCCTCGGCCCTGACCGTGGGCGAAACCTTCCGCGCCGCGCGCATGGCCTACCTGCCCTTCCGCTCTCGGCACGAGGCCGAATGGGCCGCCCGGCTGGTCAATCTGACCGTACCGTGGAGCCGCCCGGCGGGCAGTCTGGACACCTTCGACCGGCGCAAGCTGCTGCTCGCCTGCCTGTTGATGAGACGGCCCAAGGTCTTGCTGATGGACGAGCCCGCCTCGGGCCTGATCAACACCGAAATCGACGAGCTGGACCTGCTGCTGCGCACGCTGGTCGATGAATACCATCTGGCGGTGATCGTCATCGAGCACCGGCTGGAACTGCTGGAAGCACTGGCGGACCGCGTGACCGTGCTCAATCTGGGCGAAGTCATCGCCGAAGGCACGCCGCAGGGCGTCTTTGCCGACCCCGCCGTGCGCGCCGCCTATTTCGAGGGGACGGGATGACCCTGCTCAAGATCACCGACCTGTCCGCAGGCTATGGCCCGCTGCGCGTGCTGCACGAGATCAACCTGACCGTGGAACGCGGCGAGCGGCTGGCGATTGTCGGGCTGAACGGCCACGGCAAGACCACGCTCTTTCGCGCCATCACCCATCTGGTCGGCTGGCAACGCGGCTCGATCCTGTTCGACGGGGTTGAGATCGGCGGCCAGCGCAGCCTTGGCGAAGGCCGCAAGACCCCCGGCATCGTGCGCCTTGGCGTGGCGATGACCCCGCAGGGCGACGCGATCTTTCCCGGCCTGACCGTGCGCCAACACCTCGATTGCGGGGCGTGGTCCAAGCAGGCGTGGCGCGAACGGGCGAAACGGCGCGAGGCGATCTTCGATCTGTTCCCGCCCCTGCGCAAACTGGAAAACACCACCGTCGGCACCCTGTCGGGCGGTGAGCGGCGCATGGTCAGCGTCGGCCGCGCCCTGATGACCGAAGCACGGCTCTATCTGATCGACGAGCCGTCGTTGGGCCTGGCCCCTGTCATCAGCCAGCGCGTCATCGCCGCGCTGCGTGAGATCGACGTGAAAGACGGGGCCATCATTATCGCCGAGCAGAACGTGACGCTGCTGGACGGACAGGTCGACCGGATGATCGGCATGCACGCCGGTCGTCTGCGCGGCGATGTCGGACATGTGGAGCTGGGCTGATGGATGCTGCGCTGATCGTTTACGCCCTGAACCTGAGCGCGATCTACGCGCTGATGGCGATCGGGATTTCGCTGCTCTGGTCCTCGATCGGGATGCTGAACATGGCCCATGGCGCGACCTTCGCCGTGGCCGGATACGGCACGCTGGTGCTGGGCAACGCGCTGTTGCCGCTGGTCGAGGCGGTGTTTGACGGCTGGGCCATCCTGCCACTGCTGAAAATGACCGTGCTGCTGCTGTCCGGTGTCACGGTTGGCGCGCTGTTTGGCGGGCTGATCTATCTGCTGGGCTTCCTGCCGATCCACGACAAGGCCAACTTCCCGGTGCGCGGGATGATCGTCACGCTGGCGATCAACCTTGCCACGGTGCAGGCGCTCTTGTGGTGGTTCGGCCCCCGGCAACAGGCGCTGCCCAATGTGTTTGGCTTTGGCCGCCTGAACCTGTTCGGCATCCCGCTGCGCTATGATCAGGCGATGACCATCGGTGCCACCGTGGTGCTCTTGGGCGTGGTGCTGGCGTGGCTGCGGCTCAGCCGCAAGGGGCTGGAGATCCGCGCCATGATGCAGAACGCCGAGGGCGCGGCGCTGTCGGGGATCTCGGTCCGCCGCACGGCGCTGCCGGTAGTGGCGGTGACGGGTGCCATGGCGGGCGCGGCGGCGGTGCTGCTCTCGCAGACCGTCTATGTCAGCCCCGGCGCAGGCGCGATGCCGCTGATCAAGGGCATGATCATCGCGCTCTTGGGCGGTCTTGGGTCCGTGCCCGGTGCGGCGATTGCCGCGCTGTTGGTCGGCACGCTTGAGGCCGTCACCGGGGCGATCCCCTTCCTTGGCCAGCGGATGGTGCTGGTGGTGCAGTTCGGCTTCATCATCACCGTTCTGATCATCCGCCCGCGCGGTATCGGCGGCCTGTTGAGCGAGACGCGCAAATGACCCAACCCATCGCTCCTGTCTTTCACCGCGTCGGCAACCGGCGGCATGAATTCACCCTTGCTCCCGATGGCAACCGCGACTGGCACCGGGGCCGCGTGCCGGGCCTGAGCCGTCACTGGCTGAAATGGCGCGGCGGTTATAACCCCAAGACCCTGCAACGCGAGCGGCGGCTGGCCGACAAGCGGCCCCTGTGGTGGCTGATCGGTCTGGGCGGGCTGGCCTGCGCCGCGCCGATGCTGCCCGACACGCTGCTGCAGGTCGCCGTGGTCTTCTGCGTCTTTGCCGCGATCAATGTGATCTGGACCTTGATCATTGGTGCTGCGGGCATCCTGTCGCTCGCGACCATGGCCGTGGTGGGTCTGGCCGGTTATGCCGCTGCCGCTGCGAATGTGTATCTCGGCGTGCCCTGGCCCTTGATGTTCGCGGTGGGGGCCTTTGTCGGGCTGGTGGTCGGCGGGCTGCTCGCCCTGCCCTCGACCCGCATCGACGGGCTCTATTACGCCCTGCTCACCATCGGCGTGGCCGAGATTTGCCGTGTCTCCATCAGCCAGATCCGTGCGCTGGCGCCGCAGAACTCGTCGATCAACAACGTCGGCTCGTTCATCCCGCAGGACTGGTATCTGCAACGCCCAGGTCTGCTGCTGGGCTTTGCCACCGCCTTCGTGCTCTTGTTGCTGGCGCTGCTGCTGTTCCGGGTCATCAACTCGGAACGGCTGGGCCTGCAACTGCAAGCGGCGCGCGAGGATGAGGATTTCTCGGAAGCCGTCGGCATCGATTATCGCCGCGCGCGGCTGCATGTGTTCCTGATCTCATCCGCCGCGCTGGGCTTTGTCGGCGCGTATTACGCGATGCTCTACCGCTCGATCAGCCTGAACGTCTTCTCGCTGGATCAGCTTTTGCTGATGTTCGCCATGATCGTCATCGGCGGCATGGGCCGGGCCGAGGGCGCGGTGATCGGCACCGCCATCGTCGTCGTCATCGACCGCGCGCTGATCGACCTGGGGCCTTTGCGTATCATCCTGATTGCGGCGGTGATGATCGCCGTCACGCTTACCACACATCACGGTCTGGCCGATGTGCGCAGCCAGTTCCGGGGCTGGCGCCACCGGATCCGGTCCGAACGCCGCGCCGCCAGCACCCGCAAGGGAGGGGAAGTCATGCCCGAAGAAGCCACCGAGATCGCTGACAAGCAACTGATCGCCTATCGCCGCTTTGACCGCCGCCTGCGCGACCGGCTCAAGGAGATGGTCACGCCCGAACTGATCGAACAGCACCGGTCAGCGCCGCTGGGTCCGCATTCCGACGCGCTGGCCCGCGTGCTGAACTATTTCCGCCGCGGCGAGATGCCCGACAAATACGCCATCCTGCAAGAGGGCGACGCGGGCGCGTGGCGCTACAGCGTGATGGCGCTGTCGGGTGAGCCGGGCAAACCGCCGCGCGTGGTCGATGACCGCGTCTATGAAACCCGCGACGAGGCGTATCACGCCGTCTTCCTGCTGCGGGTCAACGATCTGTTGGAAAGCTGAGACCATGGCAAAGCACCGCATCTTTGGATATTGCACCCCGTGGTCGGTCAAACCCGGCGAGGCGATGCGCTTCATGATCTCGGGCGAGGGGGTCGAGGAAGCCGACGCCATGCTGGTCCGCCTGATCCATGGCGACGAGAACCCCGACGGCCCCGGATTCATCGAAGAGGAAATTCCGGGTGCGGTGACCGAGCGGCTGCATGTGCGCCGCCAGTTCACCCAGAAAGGTGCCTACGCGACCGTTCCGGGCCTGGAAACGCATGACGTGGCCGATGGCAGCTTCACCCTTGCCGCGTTCATCTGCCCCACCGCGCCGGGCAAGCAACGCCAGACCCTGCTGGGGCGCTGGGACATTTCCGGCTCGCAGGGCTGGGCGCTGGGGCTGAACCCTGAGGGGCATGTCGAGTTCTGGGTCGGCAATGGCAAGGATGTTGACCAAGTCACCGCCGAAGTGCCGGTGATCCCCAAAACCTGGTACTTCGTCGCCGCCACCTGGGACGCCAAAACCAAACGCGCGCGGCTGATCCAGCTGGGCCGGGTCGGGCGCTATAATGGGCATCTGGGGCCGGTGGTGCCCTATGATTACAACAGCATCACCGACGCCCCCCTGCGCGTCACGCCCAAGGCGGCGGTGGCCGAGGCACCGTTCCTGTGGGCCGGGGCCAGCGACTGGAACGACCGGCGCGGGCGGTTTGTCTCGACGCTCTATAACGGCAAGATCGACCGCACGGGCCTGTGGAACCGGGTGCTGGACGACGACGCGTTGCACGCGATTGCGGATGGCGGGGCGTTCCCCGTGGACGGCGCGGTGGCGCTGTGGGACACTACGCTGGGCTACACCGACACCGGCATCGGCGACACGATCGTGGACACCGGCCCCCACGCCCTGCACGCCGAGGGCGTCAACCGACCGGTGCGCGGCATGACCGGCTGGAACTGGCAGGGCCGCGACGATTGCTATCGCCTCAACCCCGGCCAATACGGCGGCGTGCATTTCCACGACGACGCGATGACCGATTGCCGCTGGGAGCCGACGATTGAGTGGACCGTGCCGCAGGGTCTGAAAAGCGGCGTCTACGCGCTGCGCCTGACCACCGCCGGGGCCGAGGATCACGTCCCCTTCTTCGTGCGCGCTGTCACCCCCAAGGCACCCATCGCGGTCTTGATGTCCACCTTCACCTACCTCGCCTATGCCAACGAGCATCTGGCCTATGAAGCCCCCATCGCGCAGGCGATCACCGCGCACACGCCGATCCTGACCACGCGCGATGTGGAATTCGTCAAGCTGAACGAGTTCGGCCTGTCCACCTATGACCACCATTCCGACGGCGCGGGTTGCTGCTATTCCAGCCATCTGCGCCCGATCCTGAACATCCGCCCGCGCTATCGCAGCTCGGCGATGGGGATGCCCTGGGCGCTACCCGCCGATCTGTCGCTGATCTGGTGGCTGGAGAGTTCGGGCTATGACTATGAAATCCTGACCGACCACGACCTGCATGCCGAGGGCGTCGCGGCGCTGAAGCCTTATAATGTCGTGCTGAACTGCACCCACCCGGAATACTATTCCGAACGGATGCTCGACGCGACCGAAGAGTATCTGACCAGCGGCGGGCGGGTGATCTATGCGGGCGGGAACGGGTATTACTGGGTGTCCGGGCTGCGTGAGGGTGAGCCGGAAATCATGGAAGTCCGCAAGCTCGACACCGGATCGCGGGCGTGGCAGGCCGAGGCGGGCGAGGGGTATCTGGCCTCGACCGGCGAACGCTCGGGCCTCTGGCGCTCGCGCGGGCGGGCCCCGCAGAAGATCGTCGGCATCGGCTTTACGGCTGAGGGGATGGACCATTCCACCCATTTCGAGCGGATGCCCGACAGCTTCCACAAGCGCGTTGACTGGATGTTCGAGGGGATCGGCGCTGAGGAGAAGATCGGCACCGCCGGTCTGGGCCTCGGTGGCGCGGCGGGGATCGAGATCGACCGCTACGACCTGTCGCTGGGCACCCCGCCGCACACCATGCTGCTGGGCATGGCCGACGGGTTTTCCGACAACTACCCGCTGGTTAGCGAAGAGATCACCTATGCCTTCCCAGGCCGCGGCGGCACGCAAGATCCGCAGGTGCGCGCCGACATCACCTATTTCAGCACCCGTGACAACGGCGCCTGTCTGGGCATCGGATCAATCGCCTGGTCGATGGCGCTGCCGATCAACCACGGGCAGAACCCGGTCGCGCGCTTCATGAAGAACGTGGTCGATGCCTTTGCGCGCCCCGGCCCGCTGCCCGGCGGGGCCTTTGTCGGAGAGGAAAAGCTGTGGCGTTGACTCAAAGCACGGGGCCGCTCTACGCTGTGGGTTCACCCGATTGCCCAGGGGGCCAGCCTTTGCGCGAAGGCACGGAACTGCAGGCGTTCAGCCGCTTTGTCGGCGCATTGCACGAGGTGCGGCGCGGCATGGATGGCCCAGCTTTGCTGGATTGGGCGGCGGGGGAATTGTCGGGCATCGTCGGCTTTGACGCGGCATGGCTGGGCTGGGCCGATACCGTCCCGCCCGAGGTCGATATCATCGGCACCACCATGCACAACCTGCCCGCCGATTACGTCGCCTTCTGGAGCGAGATCCGCAACGACGACCTGCTCGCCGCCGATGTCCAATCAATGAAATCCACCGGCCGGTTCTGGGCACAATACGACCGCGATGGGCCTCGCCAGTCGGACGGGATGATCGCGCTCGCCGACCGCTATGGGCTGCGCAAGCTGTCGGTGGTCACCCGCGCGCTGGACCCGCTGCGCCCGCAACTGTTCCTGTCGGCCTATCGCGGCGGCGCAGGCGCGCGCAGTCTGGTGCAACGCGAGCTGCAATTCCTGTCCTGCGCGCTGGACCACATGCAATCGGTGCTGGATCAGGAGGGGGCGCGCGATGGCAGCTTCCGTCTTCTGGTCGACGCGCGCGGTCGCCCGGTCGCGGGCAATGCCGCAGCGCTGACCCTGTGGTCGGGTTGGCAGGCCGAGCCCAAGAAGCGCGAACCGGCCGAGAGTTTCGACGATTTCCTTGAGACGCGCGGGTTCAATGTGCTGGCCTCGCCCACCGCCCTGAACGACGGTCACCAGCTGACCGAGCTGCGGCTGATGCCACGCCGGGTGGTGGATCGCTTCACCGCGCGCGAACGCGAGATTGCCGAGCTGATCGCCGAGGGCTTCACGCACAAGGAGATCGCGCGCGGACTGGGGCTGGCCCCGGCCACCGTGCGCAATCAGACGGCCCGCATCTATGAAAAGGCGGGCGTGTCCAGCCGGGCGGCGCTGACCCGTGCGATCCTGACCGATCAGGCCAGCCTGCAGGGCTGACGCCCTGCCCCTTCCCCACCATTTCCCCCTGCTGTCGGAGGCCCCATGACGACCGGATTCTATTTTGACGAGCTGTGCCTGTGGCACCAGCAAGGCGCGCACGCGATGATTCTGCCCGTCGGCGGCTGGGTGCAGCCCTCTGCCGCTGCCGGTCACCCGGAATCGCCCGACACCAAGCGCCGGCTCAAGGCGCTGATGGATGTGTCCGGCCTGACCGCAAAGCTGGACGTGCGCAGCGCCGCGCCCGCGACGCGCACCGATATGGAGCGCGTGCACAGCGCCGCGTATCTGGACCGGCTCAAGGCCACCAGTGACGCGGGCGGCGGCATGGCCGGGCCGGAAGCGCCCTTTGGCGCGGGCAGCTATGAGATTGCCGCCCTCTCGGCCGGGCTGGTCAAACAGGCCGTGCTTGATGTGCTGGCCGGGGTCCACGACCGCGCCTATGCGCTGTCGCGCCCGCCGGGGCATCACTGCATGCCCGAGCATGGCATGGGCTTCTGCCTGCTCGCCAACATCCCCCTCGCGCTTGAGGCCGCGCGGGCGCAGCACGGCGCGCTCAGGGTGGCGGTGGTGGACTGGGACGTCCACCACGGCAACGGGACCGAGGCGGCCTATATCGCGCGCGACGACACGCTGACCGTCTCGATCCACCAATACCATTGCTACCCGGCCTTCTCGGGCAAGGCCGACAACCGCGGCACCGGCGCGGGCGACGGGTATAACCTGAACATCGAACTGATGGCGGGGATGGGGCACCAGACCTATCTCGACAGCTTCGATCTGATCGTGGAACCCGCCCTGCGCGCCTATCAACCCGACCTGATCGTCATCGCCTGCGGCTATGACGCCAACGGCTTTGATCCGATGGCACGCATGCAGGCGCATTCCGAAACCTTCCGTGACATGACCCGGCGGGCGATGGCGCTTGCGGATGAGCTCTGCGGCGGCAAGCTGGTGGTGGTGCATGAGGGCGGCTATGCCGAAGCCATCGTGCCCTTCTGCGGGCTGGCGGTGATCGAGCAACTTTCAGGCCACCGGACCGAGGTGCAAGACCCCACGCTGCCGATGATCGAGGCCACCCAACCGGATGCCGACACCATCGCCTATCAGCGCGACCGGCTGGCCGCGCAGGCCAAAACGCTGGGGCTTGGCTGACACAGGCGCTGCACGAAAATCGGAAAATCAACCGGCGGTCGTTGACTTTCTGCACATGCGAACGATGTTACGCGTCCGGCCCATGCCCCGATTTCCGGGGCGGGCCCTTCCCATGACCAATTTTTCGCAGGTTTTCCGATGCGCGATCCGCTTTTCCGCATGGCCCTTTTGTTGGGTCTTTTGTCCGCTGTCGGACCATTCGCCATTGATATGTACCTGCCCGCGCTGCCGCAGGTAGCCGCTGATCTGGGCACAGACGAAGCCGGCGCAGGGCTGACCCTGACCGCCTATTTCCTCGTCTTCGGCGTGGCGCAGATGATCTATGGCCCGCTGGCCGATGCCATCGGCCGCAAGAAGCCGCTGATGATCGGCGTTGCGATCTTCTTTGTTGCCACGGTGCTCGCCGCCATGGCGCCCGACCTGTCCACGCTGGTCGCTGCCCGCGCCTTGCAGGCGCTCGGCGCTGCCACGCTGATGGCCGTCCCGCGCGCCGTGATCCGCGACATGGCCAGCGGCCCCGATGCCGCGCGGATGATGGCGGCGATCATGATCGTCATCTCGATCTCGCCGATGCTGGCACCGCTGACCGGCTCGATCGTGCTGGCCTTTGGCGGCTGGCGCGAGATCTTCATGGTGCTCGCCGTGGCCTCGGTGATCAGCCTGTTGCTGATCATCTTCGCCCTGCCCGAGACCCTGCCGGTCGCCGAGCGTCGCCCGGTGCGCGTCCGCGCCATGTTGGCCGGTTTCCGCCGGCTGCTGACAGACCGCTCGTTCATGGGCCTGACGATGATCGGCGGCTTCGGCATGGCCAGCTTCTTTGTGTTCCTCGCCACCGGCAGCTTTGTCTACACGCGCGAATTCGGCCTGTCGCCGACCGGCTTTTCGATCGCCTTCGCGATCAACGCCATCGGCTTCTTTGGTGCCTCGCAGCTGGCGGGTCGTTTCTCGGCCCGCTACGGCATGCAGCGCGTGATCGTGCTGGCGATCAGCGGCTTCATGGCGTCGACTGTGCTGCTGGCGATCGTCGCCTTTGCGGGTATGGCCTCGCTGCCCGTGGTGGTTGCGGGTCTGTTCATCGCCAACGCCTGCCTCGGGCTGGTGATCCCCACCGCCATGGTCATGGCGATGGACCCGCATCCCGATATCGCCGGGCTGGCCTCGTCGCTGGGCGGGACGATCCAGATGCTGACCGGCGGCGTGATGATCGTGATCACCGGGCTGTTGCTGGACAACTCGGCCATGGGCATGACGGCAGCCATCGCGCTGTGTGGCGTGATGGCCTTCGCCGCCGCCGCGCTGTCGCTGCCGATGCGGCGGCTAGCGGTCTAAACCAGCGCAGGATCTGGCAGACGGGCGAGAAATTCGCCCGTCCGCCGCAACCCTTCGCGCAGGATGTCGGGGTTGTTGGCGTAGCCGATGCGCAGCCAGCCCTCGACGCCCAGCGCCGAGCCGGGGGTGAACATCACCCCGGTGTCCTCCAGCAACGCAATGCAGAACTCACGCGAAGTCATCGGCGCGTCAAAGCGCACGAAGGCCGTCGTGCCCGAGGCCGGACGCACCCACTTTAGCCGCGGCTGGGTGTCGATCCAGTCGGACAGGATCTGCAGATTGCCCCGCGTGATCGCCTGCGCCCGCGTCAAAACCCGGTCCGCAGCTTCCAGCGCCAGTGTGGCGAAGTGGTCGTCGATCATGCCGACGCTGATCGTGTCATAGTCGCGGTGGATGGACACTTTGGCCAGCAGCTCTTGCGGTGCCACCACCCAGCCCAGCCGCAGCCCGGCCAACGAGAACGCCTTGGACATCCCCGCCGTGCTGATCCCCTTTTCATACAGATCCGCCATCGAGGCCGTTCGCCCGTCGCCGGTCTGATCGGTGCCGCGATACACCTCATCGCACAGCACCCATGCGCCGACCTCGCGCGCAATCCGGGCAATCTCTTGCAACATCTCGACCGGAATCAGCGCACCCGTGGGGTTGTTGGGATTGGTCAGCGCGATCAGCTTGGTGCCCGGCACCACCAGCGCCCGCAGGGCGTCCAGATCTGGCAGCCAGCCATCCTCGGCCCGCAGCGCCAGCTGGTGCACATCCGCGCCCAGACTGTCGGGGATCGAGTAATGCTGCTGATAGGTCGGCACCACGGCCACCACCCGGTCGCCCGGCCCGACCAGCGCCTTGTGCACCAGCATATTCGCCCCAATCGTCCCATGGGTGACGATCACGTTCTCGCGCTGCTGTTTCGCATAAAGCGCCCCAATCGCATCGCGCAGCCGGTCCGAGCCCTCAATCGCCCCATAGGTCATCTGCAACGGCAACAGCGCCGACAGATCGTCGCCATTCCGCCCGGTCAGTTCCAGCAGTTGCGCGATGGTCAGGCTTTCGACGCAGGTCTCGGCAAGGTTCAGATCGCAGCGGGTTTCCCACTCGTTCATCCAGATCTCAACGCCGAATGGTTGGATGTGCATCGCGTCCCTCCGTGCTCTCGTGCATGTCTTCGAACGCAGCATCACGCGGCCCGTTCAGCATTGCAAACGCTTTAGCCGGGCAGTCGGACCCTTTCCGCCGACAGCGGTTTGCGGCAAGCTGGCGGATATGATCGACAAGCTGGAAATGCTCATCGCCCTTGCCCGCGAGCGTCACTTCGGACGCGCGGCTGAGGCCTGCCATGTCACGCAGCCAACGCTGTCGTCGGGCATCAAGGCGCTGGAGCAAAGCCTGGGCGTGCAGCTGGTGCAGCGCGGCGCGCGGTATATTGGCCTGACGACCGAAGGCGAGCGCGTGCTGGCCCGCGCCAAGACCATCGTGGCCGAGGCGCGGGCGATGAAATCCGATGTGGCCGTGGCGCGCGAAGGTCTGTCGGGGACGCTGCGGCTGGGGGTGATCCCGACTGCGCTGTCCTCGATCCATGACCTGACCCGCCCGTTTCTGGCGGCGCATCCCGGCGTGCGGCTGCGCATCGTTTCACTCAACAGCCATGAGATCCTCGAACGCCTGACCGAGTTCGAGATCGACGCGGGCCTGAGCTATGCCGCTGTTGATGCGCCGCAGGACAAGCTGGCGGCGGATCGCTCGGTGCTGCTGTATGAGGAAAGCTATGCGCTGGTCACCTGCGCGCGCCCCGACCTGCCCGCCACATTGGCCTGGGAGGATCTCGGCGGGTATGAGCTGGGCCTGCTGACCACCGACATGCAGAACCGGCGGATCATCGACACCAATCTGGCACGCGCGGGCATCACCGTCTCACCGCGCATCGAGTCCAATTCGATCGTCGCGCTGATCAGCCATGTGACCGCGCCGCACCACGCCACCATCCTGCCCTCGCGCACCGCTGCCTTCTACGCCACCGGGCGCGAACTGGCCTGTATTCCGCTCACCGGCGGGGTCAGCGGCATCGCCACGGTCGCCTTTATCCTGCCGCCGGTGGGGCGGCGGACGCTGCTGCTGGATGCGTTTCTGAAGACTGTGAGTTAAGCCGTTTTGATAGACGCTCTCTATCAGATAACGGAATTCACAATTTGAAATTCAATCGCTTTGCCGCTACGCACGCGTGAATCGACCGGAGAAGCCATATGCCAGCCACACCAGCGTTCGGGGAAGCAGGGGTTGAGACCCTGCACCAGATCCTTGCCACCCATCGCGGGATGGAGGGCGCGCTGTTGCCGATCCTGCATGCGGTGCAAGCGGCCTTTGGCCATGTCCCCCAGGACGCCCTGCCGATCATCGCCAAGGACCAGAACATCAGCCGCGCCGAAGCGCATGGCGTGATGAGCTTTTACCACGATTTCCGCGAAAATCCGGCAGGCCGCACGGTGCTGAAACTCTGCCGGGCCGAGGCCTGTCAGGCCGTAGGGGCAGACGATCTGGCCGATCACGCGCGGGCGAAAACCGGGCTGGACTGGCACGAAACCTCAGCCGATGGCGCGCTGACGCTGGAACCGGTGTTCTGTCTGGGCCTGTGCGCCTGCGGTCCTGCCGCGATGGTCAACGGCAAACTGGTGGGCCGGGCTGATGCCGCCAAGCTGGACAAGATCCTTGAGGGGGCGCGCTGATGAAACTCTACGTCCCCCTCGACTCCGCCGCCGTAGCATTGGGTGCCGATGACGTCGCCGCCGCGATCAAGGCCGAAGCCGAAAAACGCGGCATCGCCGTCACCGTTGTGCGCAACGGCTCACGCGGGATGGTCTGGCTGGAGCCGCTGGTCGAGATGGTCACCGATGAGGGCCGTATCGCCTTTGGTCCGATGACGCCGGACGACGTGTCCGCGATTTTCGACGACGGCGAAAGCCATCCCAAATATCTGGGCCTGACCGCAGAACTGCCGTGGATGATCCGCCAGACCCGGCTGACCTTTGCCCGCGTCGGCGTGATCGACCCGCTGTCGCTGCACGAATACGAGCTGCACCACGGCCTGAAAGGCCTGCGCCGCGCGCTGGCGATGACGCCCGCCGAGGTGGTCAAGGAAGTCACCGACTCAGGCCTGCGGGGCCGGGGTGGTGCGGGGTTCCCGACCGGCATCAAGTGGAAGACGGTGCACGACGCGCCCGCCGCGCAGAAATACATCGTCTGCAACGCCGATGAGGGCGACAGCGCCACTTTTGCTGACCGCATGCTGATGGAGGGTGATCCGTTTACCCTGATCGAAGGCATGGCGATTGCCGGGATCGCAGTCGGCGCGACCAAGGGCTACATCTATACCCGCAGCGAATATCCCATCGCGATCAGCCAGTTCGAAGCCGCGATCCGCATCGCGCGTGACGCCGGCGTGCTGGGCGCAAGCGTGCTGGGGTCCGACTACGCCTTTGACATGGAGGTCCGCGTCGGCGCGGGCGCCTATGTCTGCGGCGAGGAAACCAGCCTGCTCAACTCGCTGGAAGGCAAGCGCGGCGTGGTGCGCGCCAAGCCGCCGCTGCCCGCGCTTGAGGGCTTCATGGGCAAGCCCACCGTGGTCAACAACGTGATCTCGCTGGCCTCGGTCCCGGTGATCATGGATCGCGGGGCGGCGTTCTACAAGAATTACGGCATGGGCCGCTCGCATGGCACCATGGCGCTGCAAATCGCCGGGAATGTGAAATACGGCGGGCTGTTCGAGACCGCCTTCGGCCTGTCCCTGGGTGAGATTGTCGAGGATATTGCCGGCGGCACGGCCTCGGGTCGGCCCGTCAAGGCGGTGCAGGTCGGCGGACCGCTGGGCGCGTGGTTCCCGCCCTCGCTGTTCGACACGCCCTTCACCTATGAGGATTTCGCCGCCAAGGACGGGCTGATCGGCCACGCCGGGCTGACCATCGCCGATGACCGCACCGACATGCTGAAAATGGCCCGCTTCGCGATGGAGTTCTGCGCCATCGAGAGCTGCGGCAAATGCACGCCCTGCCGCATCGGCGCGGTGCGCGGGGTGGAAACGCTGGACCGCGTGGCGGCGGGCGATGCCTCGGGCCTGCCGCTGCTGGCAGATCTGTGCAACACGATGAAATCGGGCTCGCTCTGCGCCTTGGGCGGCTTCACGCCCTATCCGGTGATGTCGGCGCTGACGCATTTCCCCGACGATTTCGCCCGCACCCGTGAGGCGGCGGAATGAGCGATACTGTCAAAGGCCCGGCCTCGTACTTTCCGTCGATCGAAAAGACCTATGGCAAGCCGATCGAGCACTGGCTGACCCTTGCCCGCGACGGGTTGAAGGACAAGCCGCACATGGCCGTCGTCGCCCTGCTCAAGACCGAGCATGGTCTGGGCCACGGGCACGCCAATGCCATCGTGGCCCACGCCAAAGCGCAGGGAGAGTGAGATGACAACGCCCCCGCCGACCTGCCCCGTCGATCTGCTGACCTTCCTGCGCAGTGAACTTCTTGACCGTTGCCACCAGCCCAAAGCCAAACAGCAACCGGAGAATGCGAAATGAAAGACTTTATCATTCCCTGGGATGACCGCGACTACGGCACTCCCGCCGCCAAATCGCAAAAGCAGATCACGCTGACCATCGACGGGTTCGAGGTCACGGTGCCCGAAGGCACCTCGATCATGCGCGCCGCTGCGATGACCGGGATCAGCATTCCCAAGCTCTGCGCGACCGACAGCGTCGAGGCTTTTGGGTCGTGCCGTCTGTGTCTGGTCCAGATCGAGGGCCGCAACGGCACGCCCGCCTCCTGCACCACGCCGGTGGCAGAGGGGCTGAAGGTTCACACCCAAACCGAGCCGCTCAAGAAGCTGCGCAAGGGGGTGATGGAGCTTTATATCTCTGACCACCCGCTCGACTGCTTGACCTGCGCCGCCAATGGCGATTGCGAATTGCAGGACATGGCTGGGGCCGTGGGTCTGCGCGATGTGCGCTATGAGGCTGTCGATACCCATTTCCGCCCGCGCCACAACGGCGAGGCGAACCCGCAATACATGGTCAAGGATTCGTCGAACCCGTATTTCGACTATGACCCGTCCAAATGCATCGTCTGCTCGCGCTGCGTGCGCGCCTGCGAAGAAGTGCAGGGCACCTTCGCGCTGACCATTCAGGGTCGGGGCTTTGACAGCCGCGTCTCGGCGGGGGGCAAGGGTGACACGTTCCTGTCGTCCGATTGCGTAAGCTGCGGCGCCTGCGTGCAGGCCTGCCCGACCGCCACGCTGGTGGAAAAATCCGTCGTCGAGATCGGCACGCCCGAGCGCGCGATCATCACCACCTGCGCCTATTGCGGCGTCGGCTGCTCGTTCAAGGCCGAGATGCGCGGCGATGAGCTGGTGCGCATGGTGCCGCACAAGGACGGCAAGGCGAACCGGGGCCACTCTTGCGTCAAGGGCCGCTTTGCCTGGGGCTATGCCACGCACAAGGACCGCATCCTGAACCCGATGATCCGCGACAAGATCACCGATCCGTGGCAGGAGGTGTCGTGGGACGAGGCTATGCGCTTCACCGCCGACCGCATGAAGGGTCTGATCGAAAAGCACGGCCGCCAGTCGGTCGGCGTGATCACCTCAAGCCGCTGCACGAATGAGGAAACCTACCTCGTGCAGAAGCTGACCCGCGCGGTGTTCATGAACAACAACACCGACACCTGCGCCCGCGTCTGCCATTCGCCCACCGGCTACGGGCTGGGCCAGACCTTTGGCACCTCGGCCGGAACGCAGGATTTCGATTCTGTCGAGCAGTCCGATGTGGTGATGATCATCGGCGCGAACCCGACCGACGGGCACCCGGTCTTTGCTAGCCGCCTGAAAAAGCGCCTGCGCAAGGGGGCGAAGCTGATCGTCGTCGACCCGCGCCGCACCGACATCGTGGAAGGCCCGCACGTCAAGGCCGCGCATCACCTGCCCCTGCGCCCGGGCACCAACGTCGCCATCGTCACCGCCATCGCGCATGTGATCGTGACCGAAGGGCTGATGGACGAAGAGTTCATCCGCACCCGCTGCGACTGGGATGAATTCCAGGACTACGCCGAATTCGTCGCGGACGAGAAAAACTCGCCCGAGGCGGTCGAGGAACTGACCGGCGTGAAGGCACAGACCGTCCGCGAAGCCGCGCGCCTGTATGCCACCGGCGGCAATGGCGCGATCTATTACGGCCTGGGCGTGACCGAGCATTCCCAAGGCTCGACCACCGTGATCGGCATCGCCAACCTCGCCATGCTGACCGGCAACATCGGCAAGCCGGGCGTCGGCGTGAACCCGCTGCGCGGTCAGAACAACGTGCAGGGCAGCTGCGACATGGGCTCGTTCCCGCACGAGCTGCCGGGCTATCGCCACGTCAAGAACGACGATGTGCGCGACCTGTTCCAGAACGCCTGGGGCGTCAAGATCGACAACGAGCCGGGTCTGCGCATTCCCAACATGCTGGACGCGGCGGTCGAGGGCACGTTCAAGGGCCTCTATTGTCAGGGCGAAGACATCCTGCAATCGGACCCCGACACCCACCACGTTGCCGCCGGTCTGGCCGCGATGGAATGCGTGATCGTGCATGACCTGTTCCTGAACGAGACGGCGAATTACGCGCATGTCTTCCTGCCCGGCTCGACCTTTCTTGAAAAGGACGGCACCTTCACCAACGCCGAGCGCCGCATCAACCGCGTGCGCAAGGTGATGGCCCCCAAGAACGGCTATGGTGACTGGGAAGTGACCCAGATGCTCGCCAACACGATGGGCGCCAACTGGAACTATGCGCATCCCAGCCAGATCATGGACGAGATCGCGCTGCTGACGCCCAGCTTCGCCGGGGTCAGCTTCGAGCGGCTCGATGAGCTGGGCTCGATCCAGTGGCCCTGCAACGAGGCGATGCCCGAGGGTACGCCGACCATGCACATCGGCGCGTTCGTGCGCGGCAAGGGCAAGTTCATCCGCACCGAGTATGTGGCGACGGATGAGAAAACCGGCCCGCGCTTCCCGCTGTTGCTGACCACCGGGCGCATCCTGAGCCAGTACAACGTCGGCGCGCAGACACGGCGCACGGCGAACGTGGTCTGGCACGATCAGGACGTGCTGGAAATCCACCCGCATGACGCCGAGAACCGCGGCATCCATGAGGGGGATTACGTCCGCCTGACCAGCCGCGCCGGGGAAACCACACTGCGCGCCACGATCACCGACCGCGTGTCGCCGGGGGTGGTCTATACCACCTTCCACCACCCCGACACGCAGGCCAATGTGGTCACCACCGACTATTCCGACTGGGCGACGAACTGCCCGGAATACAAGGTGACGGCGGTGCAGATCGCGCCGTCGAACGGCCCGTCGCAATGGCAGGAAGATTATAACGCGCAGGCCGAAATGGCCCGCCGCATCCTGCCCGCTGCCGAGTAATGCAAGGCGCGCGGCCTCTTCCCCGCCTGTCGTTCGGCGCGTCCATCGCTTCGGGCGAACGGGTGTTGCCTGAAGAGGTCGGCGTCGCGCTCAGCTTCAACGGCACCACGCAGGCGGTGATGATGGCCACGCCCGACCATCTTGCCGATTTCGCCTATGGCTTCGCGCTGACCGAAGGGCTGGCGCGGCCCGAAGAGATCGAAAGCGTCGAGGTTGTCGAAACCCCGCGCGGGCTGGATGTGCAGCTTTGGGTGTCCAAGGACGCCGAGGCGCGGCTGACCGCCCGCCGCCGGGTGATGGCCGGGCCGGTGGGCTGCGGGCTGTGCGGGATCGACAGTCTGGAACAGGCGCTGCGCGAGATGGAGCCGGTGCCGCATGGCAGCTTCCGCCTGACGCCCGCGCAGGTGATGGCCGCGATTGCCGCCCTGCCCGCGCAGCAAAAGCTGCATGACGCCACCCGCTCGGTGCATTGCGCCGGGTTCTGGGACGGCGCGCAAATCGTCGCGGCGCGCGAGGATGTCGGGCGGCACAACGCGCTGGACAAGCTGGCAGGCGCGATGCTGCGCGCGGGCACCCGCGCCGGGAATGGCGCGGTGGTGCTGACCAGCCGCGTGTCGATCGACCTTGTGCAAAAGGTGGCCGCGCTGGGGGCCCCGGCGATCATTGCCGTATCGTCACCGACCGCCGACGCCGTCGCGCTGGCCGAGCATCTGGGCATCACCCTGATCGCGCAGGCCCGCCCCGACCGGTTCGAGGCTTTCACCCATACCGACCGTATTGAGACGAGAGAACAGAATGTCCGCTGAAAAGATCACCCGCATGGCCAATCAGATCGCCACCTTCATGGCGTCCAAACCCCATGCCGAGGGCGTCGAAGGGCTGGCGATGCACATCAACGATTTCTGGGAACCCCGGATGCGCCGCGAGCTGTTCTCGCTGCTGGATGCGGGGGGCGAGGGGTTGTCCCCTCTGGTGATCGAGGCGGCAGATCAGATCCGCCGCCCGGTCGAGCCTGCGTAAGCTTCAGTTAATCTCGTTATTCCAGTCGTTCAGCATCAGCACGGCCGTGACCGTGCAACCGCGCATGCCGTTGAAATGGCGGATACGCAGGCGCAGCCGGATGTTCTCGACATGCGCATCGAAGCTGGCACCGGCGAACGGGATGCTTTCGCGTTCGAGCACCCGAAGGCGCGGCGCAGGCCGGATGGCCCCCGTGGTGCCCCAGATCACCTGACCCGACGCCTGCCGCCACGCGCGGCTGGGCGACAGGTCGCCATAGTAGACAAAGGTGTTCACGCCACCCACGGCGAAATTGAGCACGATCTGTGACGGGCCGCCGTCGATCTCGCGGGCACTATAGCGCGCGCGGACCATTTCGACATTGACCGGCCAGCCGTATTGATCGCAGCCAGCGTAATCGGTGAGATAGCCGCCGCCCATGAACTCGGCATGGGCGGGCGCAGAGACACCCATCAGCGCAACGGCAACAAGCGGGGCGAGACGGGCGGAAAGACGGCGCAGAAACGGTTTCATCACAGAGCCCCTCAGTTGCGTTGCATCACCAGGAAAACCGACATGCGGCAACCCGGGTGCTCGTTGAAGTTCTGGAAATTGATGACCAGCTGGTCCAGAGCGCTGTCCCTTGCCTCGGGGATCTCGCCGTAGAGATCCCATGACAGCGTCATGGACGGCTCGTCGGGCGTCCACGGACCATTCCAGACATAGGTGGCCTGCGTGATCTCCTGATTGCGGCGATAGCCACCCTCGTTGTTGTACCGGATGGCGATGGTGCCGGTGCTCAGAAGCAGGGACAGCTGGGACTCGTTGGCCAGATTGCCGGGTGCCCCCTGCGGCTCCATGCGCGCCAGAACCTGCTGGGTGCCGACCCAGCCGTAGTCTTCGCAGCCACCCCACCGGCTGACCATAAAGCCGCCGCCCAGCATCTCGGTCGTCGCCGCCGCTGGCGTCGCCAGCGCAACGCCAGCCGCCATGATGGCGAAGGCGACGCGCCGCGCGGTTGTGTTCTCAATACCCATGAAGCCGCCCCTGTACCGTTACTGTCACTGTCTGTTGGGGGCAAACTGACGACCGAACCGGGCCGAAGTTAGGCAAATTTCGACGAAAAATTGCAACAAATTTGACGTTTTAGCGGCACAGCGGCCGCCTGCGACCGACGCACCGCCCAACCAAAAGACCGCCCATTGTGGCGGGCGGCCTCTGACAGGCGTTGGCGATGCGTCACGATGCGACGGTGCGGATCAGCTCAACCGGCCCAGATCCGCGGTGATCAGTTGCGAGCGGGCGCGCATTGACCCGGCGGCGTCCAGCGCGCCCGGTGCAGCCAGAAATGCGTCGATGTCACTGCTTGCCGCGACCAGCAGCGCACGGGCGGTTGACGGGTCGCGCCCTGCATCCAGCAGCCGCCGCGCGGCTTCGTGGCGGGCCGTGCCGCGCACCGACAGAGCCGAGGCATGGATCGAGCCGGTTTGCCGCGCGATCAGCGTGTCGCAGATCACGATCGCCTCGTCATAGCGGTTACCGCGCAACAGGGCGTGGGCGTATTCAAGCTGCAACCGCGAGGCAGAGGCGGCATCGACCTGTTCCATCAGCGCGCCATAGCGGCGGATGGCCAGATCGTAATTGCCGGTCTCCAGCGCCTGACGGGCAACCAGATAGGTCGATTGCGCACCGCCCCCTGCCAGCGTTCCTGCCGCTTCGCATGACGCGAGCAGCAGCACTGCGCACAGCGCCGGTATCCGGCCCCTGAACCGAAGGAATTGGATCACTGCTCTCACCTTATTTTTCTTTTCATCCTAGGCCGAGAGGCCGATAATGTCCACAAAAACACCCAAGAGGCCCATCGCGCATGACCCTTGCCACGCCCGCCCGCGTGACGACTGCCCTGCCGCATTCCCCGACGGCCCGGCCGTCGGCGCTGTTGCTGTTTTGCGCGTCAGTGGTCGCGGGTTGCGGTTTGGGTCTGGCCGCTTTGGCCCTGCTCGCCCCGACACCGCAAGCAGCCCCCCTGCCCCCCATCGCCGCTGTCACCCAACCCGCTGGCACCGCGACCGACATGGCCCCCGCGCGCCAAAGCTGGGCGGCGCTGTTCGGCACGCCGCCCACCGCCGCCCCTGTCGCCGAGGCTCCGCCTGCGCCCCGCGTCCCCGAGCCCGCCTATGACCCTGCCGACGATTTCGATGACAGCGCGTATGTGCTGCGCGGGCTGGCGATGAGCGACGGGACCAGCGAGAGTTTCGCATTGCTCGAAACGCCCGAGGGGGTCATGATGCTGCACGTCGGCGATCTGCTGCCCGACGGCTATGCTGTCGACGACATTACCGAAGAGGGCGTGGTCATTGATCTGTATGGCGAACCCTACCTGATCGGATTTGCCGAAGATTCCACCCCCGTTAACGCCGATGCCTATGACGGCAGCATGGGCGCCGATTATGAAGGCCCCACGCGCAGACGCCCGATTGACGCCGACCGCTATCGGGACGGACCGGTGCCGGCCAGTCCGCGCGACCGGTTCGGGATCAGCCGATGACACCGATCTTCCTGCTCTTACCAGTTGACCTTGCTTACCAAACGGAAACAATCGCGCCATGACCCGCTTCGCCGCTTTCCTGCTGCTCGGCCTCTTGCTTGCCTTTGGCGCCCTGCGCCCGGCCTTGGCGCAAATCCGGCTGGATCTGCGCGACGTCGATCTGCGCAGCTATATCCAGCTTGTCTCGGAACAGACCGGACGCAACTTTCTGGTCGATCCCGAGGTGCAGGGCACGGTCTCGGTCTATGCGCCCGTTCCGGTCACGCCGGCGTCGATGTACGAAATTTTCCTGAACGTGCTGGAAATCAACGGCGTAACGATCCTTGAGGGCGAGGGCATCGACCGGATCGTGCCGATGCATCTGGCCTCGGGTCTGGCAGCGGCACGCGCGCAGCGCGGCGGCGGATATGAGACGCGCGTGATCCCGGTGCGCGGCGGCGATATCGTCGAGATGTACGATGTGCTCGAACCGCTGGTCGCGCCCGATGCGATCCTGACACCGATCCCCTCAGCCGGGCTGTTCGTGCTGTCGGACCGCACCGAAAACATCACCCGGATCGAAGCGCTGATCGAGCGTCTGAACACCGCCAGCAGCCGTTCGGTGGAAACCATCCGCCTGAACCATGGCCGCGCATCCGAGATGATCACCGTGTTGCAGGCCGCGCTGCCACCGACCGCCGCTACCGGCACCATCGCCGCCGATCCCGGCGCGAATGCCATCGTCGTGTCCGGCCCGTCCGAATTCCGCGACCGCGTGCGCTCGGTCGTGATGCAGCTTGATACGCCCCAGATGCGCCCGACCTCGCGCGTCGTGCGGCTGAACTTCGCGCAGGCCGCCGAGCTCGCCGAGGTGATCCGCCAGTCGATGGGCGCGGGCGGCGAAGGCGACGCGGCGATCACCGTTGTGGCCGAACCGCAGTCCAACGCGATCATCATCACCGCGCCGCAGGATCGGGTCGAGGCGATCACCCGCGCGATCCAGTCGCTTGATACCCGCCCGTCGCAGGTGCTGATTGAAGCGGTGATCTTTGAGGTCAGCGCCGAGAACTTCTCGGACCTGTCGGTGCAGTTCGGCGGGCTGCTCAATGATGCCATCGGCGGCGGCACCTCGTTCGCGCTGGATGGCCGAACCTCACTGATCACGCTGATTTCGGCGGCCATGGCGGGCAACAATGTCAATCCCGGCAATGGCGGCGTGCTGGGTGCCTCGGACGGCAACTTCGCCGCGCTGCTCACCGCGATTGCCCGTGAACGCTCGACCCGGCTGCTCAGCACCCCCGCCGTGCTGACGCTGAACAATCAGGAAGCCGAGATCATCGTGGCGCAGAACGTGCCCTTCGTGACCGGCCAGTATTCCACCGTCGGCGACAGCGCCGTGCCCGACCAGCCGTTCCAGACCATCGAACGGCAGGACGTCGGCCTGACCCTGACCGTGCGCCCGCAGATCACCGATGACGGCACCGTGCGCATGGCCATCGCGCAGGAGGTGTCCAACCTGACCGGCACGACATCCGCCGCCGGGGGCGAAGTCACCGCCCGCCGCCGCCTGAGCACCAACGCGCTGGTCGGCGACGGCGAGGTGATCATTCTGGGTGGGCTGATCGAGGATAACTCGACCGCGCAGAACCAGCGTGTCCCCGGCCTGAGCAACCTGCCCGTGCTGGGCGCGCTGTTCCGGGGTCGCTCGCTGCAAGAGGGCCAGCGCGTGCTGTTGATCATGCTGCGCCCGCGCGTCGTGCGCGATGACCATCAGGCCACCGCGCTCAGCCGCCAGATCGCGCGCGAGACCGAACGGCTGGGCCGTCTCGTCTCGCCGCGCAACAACGACAGCCTGTATCCGCAGGTGCGCCGCACCGGCTTTCCCTTCGACGGGGTGGATCTGAACCAGCCGTTCGACGATCCCTATGTCGATCAGGCGGTGCGTGACCGTCTGTTCCCGCCGTTGCCGCCCCGCCTGCAAGTGGATCAGGGCCAGTAAGCGATGAGCGGCGCGCGCCTGCCCTTCGCCTTTGCCCGCGACAATCAGGTCGCGCTGGACGAGGCCACGCTGCTCACCGGGCCCGAGGTCACGATGAACGGCTTGCGCGCCGCCCGGCGCGCGGCGGGTCAGGCGGTCGAGCCTGAAACGCACGATGGTGAAGGGTTCCTGTCGCGGCTGTCGCGCCTCTATGACACTGGCAGCGATGAGGGCGGCGAGGTTGCCTTTGACCTCGAGGATTCGCCCCAACGCGGCACCTCGCGCGACATTCTGGAAGATCCCGAAGACGCGCCGGTGATCCGGCTGGTCAACCAGATGCTGCGGCAGGCCGTGCGCGGCTCGGCGTCGGACCTTCATCTGGAACCGCATGAGGACGGGTTGCGCGCCCGCATGCGCATCGACGGCACCATGCAATCGGTCTTCGACCGCCGCGACGTGCCCGCCAAGCGCGTGGTCTCGCGGCTCAAGGTCATGGCCGGTCTGGACATCGCCGAAACGCGCCTGCCGCAGGACGGGCGCATTGCGCTGCGTCTGGGCGGGCGGGCCATCGACGTGCGTCTGTCCACCCTGCCCGGCCATCATGGCGAGCGGGTGGTGATGCGTCTGCTGGACCGCTCGGGCGGGCTGATGGCGCTGGACCGGCTGGGCCTGTCGTCGCTCAACGCCGAGCGGCTGAACCGGCTGGCCGCCCTGCCCAACGGCATAATTCTGGCGACGGGGCCGACCGGCTCGGGCAAGACGACCACGCTTTATTCCCTGCTGCGGCTGGCCGACCGGCGCGAGCGCACGATCCTGACCGTGGAAGATCCGGTTGAATACGATCTTCCCGGCATCAGCCAGACCCCGGTGAACCCCGAGATCGGGCTGACCTTCGCGCGCGGGTTGCGCTCGATCCTGCGGCAAGACCCCGATGTAATCCTGGTGGGCGAGATCCGCGATACCGAGACCGCGCAAACCGCCAGCGAAGCGGCGCTGACCGGGCATCTGGTGTTCTCGTCCCTGCACGCCAACACCGCTTTGGCCGCCGTGGTGCGCCTGCGCGAGTTGGGCGTTGAGGGCTATCTGATCGCCGCCACCCTGCGCGGCGTCGTGGCGCAGCGGCTGGTGCGTCGGCTGTGCCCGGATTGCGCGCGCAAGGCCGCGCCCACGGCGGAGGAGGCGGCGCAGTTCGCCGCCCATGGCGTGCCATTGCCTGAGATGATCGGCCACGCGGCGGGGTGTGAAAAATGCGATGAGACCGGCTTCACCGGCCGTGTCGGTATTTTTGATATTCTCGAAATAGACGAAACCTTGCGCGCCGCGATTGACAGCGACGCCTCGGAAGTCACCCTGCGCGAGGCTGCCGGGCCGCGCCCCACACTGATGGCCTCGGCGCTGATGTTGGTTGCCGAGGGCGCAACCTCGCTGGCCGAGGTGCGCCGCGTACTGGGTGAATCCCCGTGAAAACCTTCGCCTATACCGCCTATACGCCGGACGGCAAACGCAAGCGCGGCGTGGTGGTGGCCGAGGATGAAAGCGACGCCTCGCTGCGCGTGGCCGAGCTGGGCTTGATGCCCTCGACGCTGGAAGCGCAGGCGGGCGCCCCCGCCAAGGCCCGCAAACGCGAGCGCCGCATCGACCGCGATCTGCTCAGCGTGTTCACCCGCCAGATGGCCGTCCTGCTGGGCGCGGGCCTGTCGGCTGACGCCGCGCTTGAGGCCGTGCAGGGCGCTGCCGGGGCGGCGCGGATCGAACGTCTGGCGGCCGAGGCCCGCGCGGGGTTGCTGCAAGGCGACTCGATGGCCGATGCGCTGACCCGCGCCGGGGGCGCGCTGCCCGCGTGGTACGCGGCGGCGGTGCGCGCGGGCGAGCAGTCGGGCGATCTGGCCGTGGTCTTCAACACGCTGGCCGAGCATCTGGAAACCAGCGCCGGCGACCGCGCCGCGATCACCTCGGCGTTGGTGTATCCGGCGTTTGTCACGATCGTTGCCATCGTTGTCTGCGCGATCCTGATGACCACCGTCGCGCCCGAGATCATCGCCATGTTCGAGGATTCAGGCCGCCCGCTACCGCCCTTGACCGTCACCGTGATGGGCATCGTCGATTTCATCCGCGATCACTGGCTGGCGCTGCTGGCGCTGCTGGGGCTGGTCATTGCGGCGATCATCACCGTCAACCGCACCCCCAGCCTGCGCGACCGCCGCGACACCCTGCTGCTGCGCACGCCGCTGATCGGACGCTTCCTGCGCATGGCGTCAGCGGCGCAGTATCTCCGCACGCTGGCGGTGGTGATCAACTCACGCCTGCCCTTGACCGAGGCCCTGCGCTTTTCGGCCGGGGTGCTGGACATCAGCCGCTACCGCTCGGTGGCCGAGGAAGCGGGCGAGGCGCTCAAGCGCGGCGAGAGCCTGTCACAGGCACTGGCCCGCCTGCCGTTCCTCAACCCCGTGGCTCGGCAACTGGTGCAGGCGGGCGAAGCCTCGGCCCGGCTGGGGCCGATGACCGAACGCGCGGCGGTGCTGGCGGAAAGCTGGCTCAGAACCGAACGCAAGCGCGTCTCGGTGATCATCGAACCCCTGTCGATGGTGATTGTCGGCGGCATGGTGCTGACCATCGTGCTGGCCATCCTGTTGCCGATCTTTGACATGCAGGCGCTGGTTACCGGCTAGCCAGCCGCCAGCCATCCTCCCAGATCACGGTCACGGCTCCGGCAGGATCACTGCCCCGCGCCTGCCCTTCAAGCTGGCCTTCGCGCAGCGTGCCGTCCAGCCCGACCAGCATCTCGCCGCCCTCAAGCGCCAGATCCCCCGCGCCTGCGTCCAGAAAGCTCAGCGGCACGATCCCGGTGATCTGTGAGATGCGCACGGCTGTCCCTTCCGGCTCGGCCCGCCCCTGCGCCTGCCAGTCGGGGCCGGTCAGCGTGACGTCAAACCCGCTCCACCCGCTCAACCGCCAGTGCAGCGCGGCCCCGTTCAGCGTGCCACGGCCTTCGGTGAAATGGGCATCATCCGCGACCCCATCAACCCACGCAGGCAGGCTCAGCCCGGTCATCCGCAGATGCGCCAGCGTGCCGCCAAACAGCACCGCGACGCACAGGCCCAGCCAGAGGCCGAGGAAGATGGCAAACCAACGGATCATCGCAGCGGCTCCAGTTGCAGCTCTGCATCAACCTCGCCGGGCGCGGATCGTTCCACCTGCAGCGCGTTGATGCGGTAGCCCGCGCCATCCTCGATCCCGTCCAGCCAGCCCATGAGATCGCCAAACGGCACCTCGGCCAGCGTCAGCGCGACGCGCCCGTTGGGACCGTTGGCGAGCAGGGTCACGGCATCGCGCAGCCCGGCGTCGATCAGGCGCAGCTCGATCCCGCCAAGGCCCACGGGTGCGGGGCGCTCTGTCTGGGTCGCGGTGCCGGGGCGCGGCAGCGCGGCAATGTCCAGCTGACGCGCGGCGTACCAGTCGCGCACCGCCTGCGCGGCGGCCAGATCCGCGCGGGCTGCGGTGCGGGCGTCCATCAGCGGCAGGGCGACCAGCGCGACAAAGGCCACCGGCAGCGCACCCAGCGCCAGCAGCGCCAGCAACAGCCGCTCGCGCGGGCTGCGTCCGGCCAGCAGACGGGCAAGCGCGGCGATCATGGGGCGGCCTCCAGCGACAGGGTCGCGGCGACGCCGCCATCGGGGTCGATGCCCGAACGGGTGGTGCGCGCTGTCACACCGACCTCGGCCAGCGCGCCCGCCAGCGCGTCGAGCGCGCGGAAATCGGGGACGCGCAGCGCGGCGCTCAACCCGTCGATGCCCAGCGAGACCGACTGCACCTCGACCCCGGCCAAAACCGGCGCGGCGGCGCGCAGCAGGTCCAGCGGGCCGGTGGGTGCTGCGACGGGAGCCGTAGCGGCGCGGCGGCGCTCGATCTCGCGCGTGACCTGCACCTGCAGGTCAAGGATCGGCCCCGAGGGCAGCACATCCCGGCGCACAGCGGCCAGCGTTTCGGCCTGCACGGCCACGGCCAGCGCGCGGTCATTGCGGATCGCCAGCGCTTGCGCCCCGGCCCAGCCCAAAGCGCCCAGCAACACCAGGACCGCAGGCCACATCAACCGGCGCAGACGGGCCTCGACCCCCACGGCATCGGCGCGGGGATCGCGGGCGAAATCGACGGCATCTTCGCCATGTTCCAGCACAACCGGCGTCATCGCAGCCGGCAGATCCCCTGCCGCGCGCGCCAGCGTCACCCCCTCGAACAGCGCGGCATAGGCCGAGCCCGCCTCGCCCGTCAGCAACACCGCGCCGGGAGCCGCGCCGGTCGCGCGGGCCTCGGACAGTGCCAAGGTCAGCATGCGCAGCGCCAGCGGATGCTCGGCGCTGAACCCGTCGCCGACCCCCATCCGGGCCGTCACGCCGTCGCGGTCCGCCTGCACGCACCACAATCCCGGCGCGGTGGGCAGGGCAAAGTAATCGGGCACCAGCCCCCGGCACCGCGGCGCGGCAGAGCCCAGCGCCGCCCGCCAGCGCAGCACCGCCGCACGCTCGGCCACCGCAACGCGGGTCCAGTCATCGGCCCCGGCCAGCCGCGCCGGACGGACCTCAAGCCCAGCACCCAGCCGGTCCTGCGCCTGCCGCCGCGCGACATCCTCGCGGGCGGCGCCCTTCAGTGCAGGGGGCAGGCTCAGCGCGATCAGGGGCGCATCGGCACCGGGCACCAAAGCGATGAACGGCCCGGAAGGCGGCGCATCCTCGCCCAGACGCCAGGTCGCGGGCGGGGCGGCTCGGCGGCGGCGGGAGGGGGCGACAGGGGGCATCAGGGCAACTCGGGCAACGACATCAACACGGCGCTGTCACCCTCAGGCCCGCCCGTGTCAATCACAACAGACCGGCGCAGGGCAAGGGTGTCAAGCCGCGCCTCGATACGCGCCTCGAAGTAGCGCGAGGTCGTCCCCAGCGGCAACGTCTCGAAGGCGGCGGCGACCTCGTCTCCGAACCGTTGCGCGATCCATGTGTTCAGCGTCGCGATCTCGTCAGCCGGTTCGCGCTGAACCTGCCGCAGGATCGCGTCACGGGTCAGGCCGGGCAGATCGGGGGTCAGCGCGGCGAACACCGCGTCGGACATCGTGTTGATGTTCAGCGCCGTCGCGCGCGGCAAGGCGGTGAGGAAGGGCAGCAACGCGTCCCAGTCATCGCGCGCGTCGCCCACAACGCCGCGCAGAAACAGCGGTGCGGAAATCGGCTCAGCATCCTCGCGGCTGTCGATTTCGGCCAGAATGTCAGTGACCGCATCGTCGGACAGGCCCTGCCCCTCGGCCAGAAGCCGAAATGCGGCGTGCCAGCGCCCGTCCTCGTCGGCCTTTAGCAGATTAAGGTTAAAGCGGCCTGAAAGATCGGTGATCTCCCACGCCAAGAACCCGCGATCAATCTCGATCCCGTCGCGCGGTCGCGCCCAGTCCTGACGGCGGTTGACCGGACCGTCGGGCAAGCGGGTGCGCAGCAGCGAAACCGCGCTGCCGATATAGAGCGTTGCCTGCTCGGCCCCCTGCCGCCAGTCCAGCCGCTCGCGTGCCCGCTCGGCGCGAAGCATCAGCGCGGTCGCGACGGCAGCGATGGCGGCGACGATCAGCAACGCCTGAATCAGCGCCATGCCGCGCGGGTGTTTCCTCATCGCACCACCACCACGTCCAGCGCGCCCCAGCGATCGGTTTCGATGGTCACGCGCAGGCCGGGGGGCAGGCCGGTGCTCTCGTCGCCATCCTCGCGCCCGATCTGCACCACACTGAGCCCACGCACACCCTCCAGCATCTGCCGCGCCGGACCGCCCTGCTCGCCCCGGACCAAAGCGCCGCCCTCGACGCGCCACTCGACCACCGCCACGGCAAGCGCCCCGTCCCCTGGCACCTCGGCCAGCCCGCCACGCGCCAGCGTGATGCGGTTGTCCCCCAGCGCCAGCCCGAGCTCCGTTTCCTCCAGTGTTGCGGGAAGTGGCACCACCGCCTCGAAATCCTGCCGCAGCAGTGACAGCGTGCGGATCACCGCAACCGCCTGCACATCCGTCCGCGTCAGGATCTCGCGCTGAAAGAACACGCCGCTCAGCGCCTGTACGCCCATGATCGACACGACGGCCAGAATCGCCATCGCCACCAGCAGCTCGATCAGGGTGAAGCCGCGCCGCATCAGCGCGCCTGCCGGGGCACGGCGACGACATAGCGCGCGCCGGGGCGGCCGTCGGCACTGACCACGATCGTCACCTCCATCAGCCCGGCGCTGGTGTTGGCGACCTGCTGGTCCACGTCCCACACGATGCTGCCCATCGTTTCACGCAGGGGCAAGTCCTGCGCCGCCGTGCCGCCCGGCAGCCGCACCATCGCCGCCCGGTTCAGCGCCACTTCGGTGGCAAAGGCACGGTCCAGCTGCCCACCGATCCCCCGCTGCGCGCTGTCAAAGCTGCGATAGGCCGCGACCGTCCCGATGGCGAGGATCGCCACGGCCACCGCCAGTTCGATCAGCGTGAACCCCTTTACGGCGCGTCGCATTGGAGCGCCTCTCCGTTCGGGGCGGAGCAGGAGCGGCGGGTTGCCGAGCCAAGCACGCTCATCGCGAAGGGCGTACTCCGCCCGTCCGAGGCAAAGCGGATCGGCGGCGCATCCTGCGCGCGTGGCGCGTTGAGGCCGGGCATGTAGGGCTGCCCGCCGACCTGCCAGCTCAGCGCGGCTCCGCGCAGCACCAGCGGCGCGCCGATCCTCTCCCATGTGCCCGCGCTGTCCAGCTTGGCCAGCACCCAGCCGTCGGCGCGCGGATAGATCCCCGTCACCGTCCGTCCCAGCAATGCCGCATCACGCGCCCGCTCGATCCCCTGCTCCAAGCGCGCGGCATCCGACACGCCCGAGGGACGCGCGAAGACGCCACCGGCACTCAGCCCGGTGCCGACGGCAAGAATGGCGATGATGGTGATGACGACCAGCAGCTCGATCAGCGTGAAGCCTGACGCTGACCGACGCCGTCTATTCGCCCTGCCAGCTGGTGAGATCCGCATCGGCGCCACTGCCTCCGCTGCGCCCGTCGGCGCCATAGCTGACGATGTCAAAGGGCCCGTGAACACCGGGCGAAAGGTAGAGATACTCGCGACCCCACGGATCATCCGGCACCCGCTCAAGATAACCGCCGTCCGACCAGTTCGCCGGCACCGGGGCCGAGGTCGGGCGGGTCACCAGCGCGGCGAGACCCTGATCCGAGGTCGGATAGCTGCCCGAATCCAGCCGGTAGAGGTTCAGCGCCGAGGTAATCGCCGCGATATCGGCCTGCGCGCGTGCGGCGCGGGCCTGATCCGGGCGGTCGATGACACGCGGCACGATGACCACGGCCAGCAGGGCCAGAATGACCACGACAACCATCAATTCAATCAACGTCAGACCGGCATCGCGGCGCAACGCCTTTCGGTTCTTGACCTTGCCCCGCCCCTTGATAGCGTCCGTCGCCATGCCCAACCCCTGCCTGCTTACACGTACTTCGCCGCAGACTAGCCCCGCGTCGCGCGCATCACAACCGCGTCGCCGCCCCCAAGGCGTTGGAAACGTGGCATGAGCATCATGGTCCTTTTGGCCCTGCTGGGCGCGGCGATGGGCTCGTTCGCGGCGCTGGCCGCCGAGCGGCTGTTGCGGGGTGAGCCGCTCGCGCTGGCCCGCTCGCGCTGCGTGTCGTGCAACGCGACGCTGCGGGCGCGGGATCTGGTGCCGCTGCTGTCCTATCCGCTGTTGCGCGGGCGCTGCGGGCACTGCAATGCGCGCATCCCGCCGGTGCTGTGGCAGGCCGAGATCACCGGGCTGGTGATGGGAGCGGCGGCAGCATGGGCCGCGCCGGACCCGGCGCGCGCGCTGCTGCTGGCCGCGTGGATGTGGTCGCTGCTGGCGTTGGCGCTGGCCGATCTGCGCCGCTTTCGCCTGCCCGAGCCGTTGATGGCGCTGACCGCCGCCCTGGGGCTGGCGCTGGCGCTGGTCGGGGATGGCACCGGCTGGCCCGACCTCAGCGAGCGGCTGACCACCGCGCTGTGGGGGGCCGCGTTGGGGGGCGGGGCATTCTGGCTGGTCCGCATGCTTTACGCGTGGCGCACGGGGCGCGAGGGGATGGGGCTGGGCGACGTGCTGCTGATGGCCGCCCTTGGACTCGCACTGGGACCGGTGCGCCTGCCGCTGGTCGTGCTCTTCGCCGCCGGAACCGCCCTGACGCTGGCCCTGCTGCGCGCGCGCAGCAAAGGGCGCAGCCTGCGGCGATTGGGGCGCCTTCCGTTCGGCGCGGCTTTGGCGCTGGCGGGCGCGCTGGTGGCGGTGCTGCCCAGCGCCTACTGACCGGGCGCCAAGCGCGAGCGCAGCACTTCGCCGCGTTCCTCAAGGATCGGCACGGCCACGGACACCAGCAGCGAGTTGATCTCTTTGAGCGCGCGCAGCGCCTCAAGATGCCAGTGGCTGGTGGCAAGGCTCTCGGGGTTGCCCGCGCTCAACCGCGCCAGATGCGCCTGATGGCTGTCGCGTTCCAGCGCCCGCATCACTTCCTTCTCGCGCATCAGCCGTCGCGCCGCGTCGGGATCGCCCGAGATTAACACGTTCATCGCCAGTTGCAGATTCACCATCACCCGTGCGTGCATCGCCAGCAGCTCTTCCTTGCCGACCTGCGAGAACCGCCGCCCGCTCGCCGCCTTTTTCTGCGCCAGCGGGGCGAGGGTCTTGGCGACGATATCGCCCGCGTGCTCCAGATTGATCGCAAGCCCGGTCAGTTGCAGCGACTCGCGTGCCTCTGTGGGGTCAAGACCGCCCTCACCGAGCGCGGCAAGGAACAGTTTGATGTCGGCGTGGCGGCGGTTCATCTCGTCGTCCAGCATCGTCGCCGTGGCGATGATCTCGGGCGTCGGGGTGCTTAACATCTCGGGCGCGGGGCGCAGCATTTCCTCAAGCGCGGCCCCCATCAGCAACAGTTCCCGCTTGGCCGAGGCCAGCGCCAGCTGCGGTAGCGCCAGCGTCGCGCGGTCCAGCGCGGATTTGCGGCGCTGGCCGGGCTGGATCGGTTCAGGCAAGACCGGCGCGAAGAGCGCGGCCAGCTTGATCGCCGGGGCGATCAGCGGTAGGGCGAAGACGACAACCACGGCGTTGAACAGCAGATGGCCGTTGACGATGCGCACCGCTTCGCCCTGACCCAGCCAGACCGGCAGCTCTGCGCCTGTCACGGCAACACCTGCCAACAGCGCCAGCGCCGCCGCGCCGCGCAGCAGCAGGTTGCCCAAGGGGATACGCCGCGCGACCGGCACCATCCCGCGCGTCAGCCACACGGCGATCAGCGCGCCGCCGGTGTTCGCGCCCAGCAGCATCGGCAGCGCCGCTGCCATCGGCAACGCACCGCTCTGCGCCAAAGCGGCGAGCAAGAGCACCATCGCGACCGAGGAATGCACGGCCCAGGCCAGCAGCATCGCCAGCACAAAGGCGGTCAGCGGGTCGCGGCCCAGATATTCCATCGCCACCGGCAGAGCGGCGGAATCGCGCAGCGGTTCGGTCGCCTGACTGATCATTTGCAGCGACAACAGCACAAAGCCGACGCCCAGAATGATCCGACCATATTGCTTGGCACGGCGGATCTCGATTTTCAGGAACAGCACGCAACCGGTCAGGATCAGGATCGGCACCAGCGCTTTCAGATCCAGCGCCAGCAACCGCACCACCAGCGCCGAGCCCAGATCCGCGCCCAAGAGCGCCGCCAGCCCCGTCGCCACGCCGATCACACCGCTGGCCGCAAAGCCCGCCGCCAACACACCCACCGCCGTCGCGCTCTGCAGCAGCATCGCCAGCACGCCCCCCGCCGCTGCCGCACCGATGCGACTGCCCGCCGCCCCTTGCAGCCGGTCGCGCAGCGCCGCGCCATGCGCGCGCTCGATCCCGGTGCGCACCATGCGCACGGCGTAGAGCAGCAGCATCACCGCCGCCGCCAGATTGATGATGATCAGAATCGGATGCATCGCCCGCCCCTCACCGCGCCCGCCGGAACAATTGAGCGCGGGCATACAGCGATTCCATACGCTGCAGCCGTTCCGAGGTCTTGTCCCAACTGCGGTTCTGCACGCCGGCCAGCAAGGCCTCGGTCAGCATGACCAGCGAGGTGATCGAATCCCAGGCACTGGGCGCTTCAATGTGGCAGGGCAGGATATGCTGGGCATGCGCCGCCGCCGGCGACACCCAGCGGTCGGTGATCAGCACCACGACCGCCCCCTGCGCCCGCGCCATTTCGACGATGTGCAGCACGCTGGTCTCATAGCGGCGGATGTCGAAGGCGACCAGCACGTCACCCTCGCGCATGTCCAGCAGCGCGGGCGGCCATGAGTTGGGCAGGTTGGACCACAGCGTCACCTCACCGCGCGTGACGCGCAGCGTGGTGGCGAAATATTCGGCGACCGGATGGGTCAGCCGCCCGCCCAGCATGGAAATCCGCCGCGCAGGATCGGCGAGCAACTCGGTCACTGCGTCAAAGCCCGCATGGTCGATCTGGCCCAGCGTGGCGCTGAGGTTCTCGATCACCTTGGCCGCGAAAGCATCGAGCACATGGTCAGGATCAGCATTCTCGGCCCGCGCCCATTTCTCGCGCTTGGCGATGGGCGAGGCGAGCTTTTCGCCAACTTCCTCGCGCAGTTGCGCCTGAAAATCGGGATAGCCGGTATAGCCCAGCTTCTGCACCAGCCGCACCACGGTCGGCCCCGACACACCCGCACCCCGCGCCACCGAGGCCACCGACCCCAGCACGGCCACCGGATAATTGCCCAGCATATGCGCGGCCAATTGCCGTTCGGCCCGCGTCAGATCGGGCATCGCTGCGCGCAGGCGGGCTTCGGGGGTGTCCGGGGACTCAGGGGTTGGTGCGTCGCTCATCGTCTTGCCACTACTATGCACAGAAAACAGCCTAGCGCCGTTTGTTCGATTTGTAACAGAAATTCCACACCCGAAAAGAACTTGACATATTCGGGGCCGATGGCCGAGGCTTGAGCCATTCGCGACCGGAGATTTCGTCGATGTCTCAGCCCGCCCAGCGCGCCGCCAACAGCCAAGCCTTGTCCCTACCGCGTTTCGACGGGGTGGTCGAGCATTGGCGCGCCGATGGCACGCCGGGCAAGGGGGAAACCCCGGCCGGAGTGGTGCTGATCTGCGAACACGCCTCGAACACGCTGCCCGAGGATTACCCCGAACTGGGCGGCGATCTGGGGCTGGATGCCGACACCCGCGCCTCGCATGCCGCCTATGACATCGGCGCGCTGGGGCTGGCGCGGGGGCTGGCAGCGAGGCTGGCACGGGTGGCAGGGGGCGCGGTGCTGGTGCATGCGCCGCTGTCGCGGCTGGCCTATGACCTGAACCGCGCGCCCGATCATCTGGCCGCGATGCCGCCGAAATCCGAGCTGCATCTGGTGCCCGGCAACCAGAACCTGACCGCCGCCGACCGCGTGGCGCGCACGCAGGCGATCTGCCAGCCTTTCCATGCCACGGTGGCGTCCGAGATCGCGCAACTGGTCGCGCGCGGCCGCCGCCCGGCGCTGATCGCGGTGCATTCCTTCACGCCGGTCTATTTCGGCCAGACCCGCGACGTCGAATTCGGCGTGATCCATGACGACGACACCACGCTGACCATGGCGGTGATGCTGGCGGCCAAGGATTGCGGTCTGGATACCCGCCTGAACGAGCCCTATTCCGCCGCCGGAGACGTCACCCACACCATCCGCCTGCATGCCGTGCCGATGCGCCTGTCCAACACCATGCTGGAAATCCGCAACGACCTGATCACCGACGCCCCCGCGCAGGACGCCATGGCCGAGCGTCTGGCCCCGGTGCTGGCAACGGCGCTGCGCGAAACGGGGGCGGTGTGATGCCCGGCATTTTCGTCGCTTACGTGCGCTGGGTTGAGCGGTTCAACTGGCTGCTGGGCCGCGTGGCGATGTATTCGCTGCTGGCGCTGATGGGTGTCTTGCTGTGGGGCGCCGTGGCCCGCGCCGCAGGCTCGCCACCGATCTGGACCGACGAAATGGCCCAGTTCATCCTGATGGGCTATTTCATGATCGGCGGGGCCTATGCGCTGCAGCTCGGGTCCGCCGTGCGCATGGACCTGCTCTATTCGCGCTGGTCCGACAAGACCCGCGCGCTGGTCGATGTGCTGACCATCGGCACGCTGCTGTTCTATCTGGGCGTCCTGCTCTGGGGCGGCTGGGAAAGCCTGCAATACGCGCTGGAATACGGCGAACGGCGGCGCGGCTTGTGGCGGCCCTATATGGCGCCGATCAAGATCATCATGGTGTTGGGCATCCTGATGATGCTGCTGCAATGCACCGCCTTCCTGATCCGTGACATCGCGCGCCTGCGCGGCAAGGAGATCTGATGCCCACGGAATTAATCGCCGCGCTGATGTTCGGCACGCTGTTGATGCTGATGCTCACCGGTCAGCGCATGTTCGGCGTGATCGGCTTTGTCGCCGTGGTCGCGGCGCTGTTCCTGTGGGGTGACCGGGGCGGGCATGACATCGCCTTTGCCCAAGCCTTCAAGCTGATGAACTGGTTTCCGCTGATCACGCTGCCGATGTTCATTTTCATGGGCTATGTGCTGTCGGAAAGCCGTCTGGCCGATGACCTGTACCGGATGTTCCACGTCTGGTTCGGCCCGGTGCCGGGCGGGCTGGCGATTGGCACGATCGTGCTGATGGTTCTGATCTCGGCGATGAACGGGCTGTCGGTCGCGGGCATGGCAATCGGCGCAACGATTGCGCTGCCGGAACTGCTCAAACGACGATACGACAAACGCATGGTCACCGGGGTGATCCAGGCGGGCTCATCCCTTGGCATCCTCATCCCGCCCTCGGTCGTGATGGTGCTTTATGCGATGATCGCGCGGCAGCCGGTGGCGCAGCTGTGGCTGGCGGGCATTCTGCCGGGGCTGCTGATGGCGGGGCTGTTCATCGCCTATATCTGGATCCGCTGCCGGATCAATCCGGCGCTGGGTCCGGCGCTGAGTGAAGAAGAACGCGCCAGCATCACCAAAGCCGAGAAATACCGCCTGGTGATGGCGGGCGCGCTGCCGCTGGGCATCTTCTTTGTCATGATGGTGCCCTTTGTGCTGGGCTACACGCGGCTGGTGGAAAGCTCGGTCATCGGGGCGCTGGCGGCCTTCATGGCGTCGGTGCTCAAGGGCCGGATGAACCGCAAGGTGTTCGAGACCTGCATGCTGCAAACCCTGTCGATCAGCTGCATGTTCCTGTGGATCATTCTGGCAGCGCTGGCCTTTGGCGCGATCTTCGACGGGCTGCGCGCGGTGGATTTCGTGCGCGAGCTGTTCCTGACCGATCTGGGCCTGAACCGCTGGGAAGTGCTGATCCTGATGCAGCTCAGCTTCATCATCATGGGCACGTTTCTGGATGACACGGCGATGCTGGTCATCGTCGCCCCGCTCTATGTGCCCATCGTGCGGATGCTGGAATTCGATCTGGTGTGGTACGGTGTGCTTTACACGATCACCTGCCAGATCGCCTATATGACGCCGCCCTTCGGCTATAACCTGTTCCTGATGCGCGCCATGGCCCCCAACGATGTGTCGCTGGCCGATATTTACCGCTCGATTGTGCCGTTTGTTGCGGTGATGATCCTCGGGCTGGCGCTGATCATGGCCTTCCCGCAGATCGCGCTGTGGCTGCCGCAGACCCTGTATGCCCGCTGATACCAAGAGGCCTCAAGGCCCCCACCCCAAGTCCAACAGAATGGAGATATGACCATGACGACGACCAGACGGAAGTTCTTGACCACCAGCGCCCTGGGCGGCGCTGCGGCACTGGCCGCTCCTGCCGTTCAGGCGCAATCGACGATCCGTTGGCGCATGCAGACCTATGCCGGTTCGGCGCTGGGCGAGTTTGTGGTGAAACCGGCGGTTGATATGTTCAACAGCCTTGCCGGCGACGAAATGCAGATCGACCTCTATTACGCCGACCAGCTGGTGCCGACGGGCGAGCTGTTTCAGGCGATGCAGCGCGGCACGATTGATTGCGTGCAGTCGGACGATGACAGCATGGCCTCGCCGACCGAAGTGACGGTGTTCGGCGGCTATTTCCCCTTTGCCAGCCGCTATTCGCTGGACGTGCCCGCGCTGTTCAACAACTGGGGCCTGAAAGCGATCTGGGAAAGCGAATACGAGAAGGTCGGCGTCAAGCATATCTCGGCCGGGTCGTGGGATCCATGCCACTTCATCACCAACGACCCGATCACCTCGCTGGCCGATCTGGCGGGCAAGCGCGTGTTCACCTTCCCGACCGCCGGGCGCTTCCTGAGCCAGTATGACGTGGTGCCGGTCAACGTGCCCTATGAGGACGTGCAGATCGCGCTGCAAACCGGCGAGATCGACGGTGTCGCCTGGTGCGGCGCGACCGAGGCCTATACCGTCGGCTGGGCGGATGCTGCGAATTACTTCCTGACCAACAACATCTCGGGCGCGTGGATCGGTCACTTCTTTTCGAACATGGAGCGCTGGAACGAGCTGTCGCCGCATCTGCAGAACCTGCTGGCGACCTGCTTCGAGCAGTCGCATTACCACCGCCAGCACTGGTACTGGGCCGGTGAGGCGCGCTACCGGACCGAAGGCGGCAAGCTGGAGCTGACCTCGATCCCCGATGCGGAATGGGCAGGCGTGGAAACCGCCGCGCGGACGTTCTGGGACGAGATCGGTGCCGAGTCCGAGGTCAAGGCGCAGGTGGTGCAGATCTTCAAGGACTACAACGCCGCGATGGACCGCGCCGGGCGGCCGTATCGCTATTCGTAAGCCGGGAACCGGGGGGCTGCTCGCCCCCCGGACCCCCTCGCCAGAGGGGGGAGCACGCTCCCCCCTCTGGACACCCCCCGTGGATATTTGAAGACAGAAAATGGGGCTGATCCCCGGTTGGCCGAGATGAGGACATGATGCGCGGACTTCTGACGTTGGAGACCCTGGCCAAGGCTTTCGAGGCGGGCGAGATTGACACGGTGGTGGTCGCCGCCGTGGACATGCAGGGCCGCCTGATGGGCAAGCGCTTCCACGCCGCGCATTTCCTTGAGCATGGCTGGGAAGAGACGCATTGCTGCAACTACCTGCTGACCGTGGACATGGAGATGACCACCGTTCCCGGCTATGCCACCGCCAGCTGGGCGCAGGGGTATGGCGACTATGTCATGAAGCCGGATCTGGCGACGCTGCGCCGGGTGCCGTGGCTTGAGGGCACGGCGCTGGTGCTGTGCGATCTGCTCGACCACGCGACGCACAAGGAGGTCCCGCAATCGCCGCGCGCTATCCTGAAGCGGCAGATCGAGCGCGCCAAAGCGATGGGCTTTGACGCGATGATGGCGACCGAGCTGGAATTCTATGTCTTCGAGAACAGCTATGATCAGCTGCGCGACAAGGGCGCGCGCGATCTGCAGCCGATCTCCGGCTATAACGAGGATTACCACATCTTCCAGACGTCCAAGGAAGAGCCGCTTATGCGCGCGCTGCGCAACGGGCTTTATGATGCGGGCATCGAAGTGGAATGCACCAAGGGCGAGGCGGATGCCGGACAGGCCGAGGTCAATGTGCGCTACAGCGACGCGCTGACCGTTGCCGACCAGCACAGCCTGATCAAGACCGCCACCAAGGAGATCGCCCACGCTCAGGCCAAGTCGGTCACCTTCATGGCCAAGTATGACACCGACAAAGCGGGCAGCTCCAGCCATGTGCACCAGTCGCTCTGGGGTGCGGACGGCTCGGCGGCCTTTGCCGACGCCGACGACGCCCATGGCATGTCCGCGCTGATGAAGCAGTTTCTGGCCGGTCAGCTGGCCCATGCCCGCGAAATCACGCTGTTTCTGGCCCCCTATGTGAACAGCTACAAGCGCTTCACCGTCGGCCTGTTCGCCCCCACCAAGGCCGTCTGGTCCCCCGACAACCGCACCGCCGGTTTCCGCGTCTGCGGCGAGAAGACCAAGGGCGTGCGGGTGGAATGCCGGATCGGCGGAGCGGATCTGAACCCCTATACCGCCTGCGCGGCGCTGCTGGCGGCGGGGCTGGACGGGATCGAGCAGAACCTCGAGCTGGAACCGGCGCTGAGCGGCGATATGTACAATGCCAAGGACGTGCGCGAGATCCCCAAGACGCTGCGCGAAGCGGCGGATCTTGCCGAAACTTCGGACTGGTTGCGCGGGGCTCTTGGCGCCGAGGTCGTCGAGCATTATGTGCACGCCGCGCGCTGGGAGATCGCCGAAACCGACCGCGTGGTGACCGACTGGGAGCTCAAGCGCGGGCTGGAACGGGCGTAACCCGACTGGCCCCGGGGGCCGCAGATTTTTAACGACCCGGGCGGCGCGCTGACCAAATCCAGACCCCGCCGGGAACCCTGCAAGGTGTGACATGACCAAGACCATCCAATGTATCTCGCCCGTCGACGGGCGGGTCTATGCCGAGCGCCCGGCCCTGCCTCTGGCCGAGGCGCAAGCCGCCGTTGCCCGCGCCAAGACGGCGCAAAAGGCCTGGGCCGCGCGCCCGCTCACTGAGCGGATCGCCATCGTCAAGGCGGGGATCGCCGCGCTGAACGCAACGCGCGCGCAGGCGGTCGAGGAACTGGCCTGGCAGATGGGCCGCCCCACGCGCTATGGCGGCGAATTTGGCGGGGTGAACGAGCGGGCCGAGTATATGGCCTCGATCGCCGAACAGACGCTGGCCCCCAAGATCGTTGAGGAGTCCGAGCGGTTCCACCGCGCGCTGGCGCGCGAGGCGGTCGGCGTGGTCTTCGTCATCGCACCGTGGAACTACCCCTATCTGACGGCGATCAACACCATCGTTCCCGCGCTGATCGCGGGCAATGCGGTGATGCTGAAACACGCCTCGCAAACGCTGGTGGTGGGCGAGCGTCTGGCCGAGGCCTTTGCCGCCGGTGGCGTGCCCGAGGGCGTCTTCCAGAACGTCACGCTGGACCATGCGACGACCGAGGCACTGATCGGCGCGCGCAGCTTTGGCTTTGTGAACTTCACCGGCTCGGTCGGCGGCGGCGCGGCCATCGAGCGCGCGGCGGCGGGCACCTTCACCGGCACCGGGCTGGAGCTGGGCGGCAAGGATCCGGGCTATGTGCGCGCCGATGCCGATCTGGACGCGGCGGTCGACGGGCTGATGGACGGCGCGATGTTCAACGCGGGGCAGTGCTGCTGCGGGATCGAGCGGATCTACGTGCACGAGTCGCTCTATGACGCCTTTGTCGAAAAGGCAGTTGCCTGGGTCTCGGCGCTGAAACTGGGCAACCCCTTCGACGCCGACACCACCATCGGCCCGATGGCGAATGTCCGCTTCGCGCGCACCGTGCGCGAGCAGGTGGCCGAGGCCCTGGCGGCGGGCGCGACCCCGCTGATCGACCCGGCGCTGTTCCCCGCCGATGATGGCGGGGCGTATCTGGCGCCGCAGATTCTGGTGAACGTGGACCATTCCATGCGCGTCATGCGCGAGGAAAGCTTTGGCCCGGTCGTGGGGATCATGAAAGTCTCGGGCGATGCGGAAGCCATCGCGCTGATGAACGACTCGCCCTATGGCCTGACCGCCTCGATCTGGACCCAAGACTCCGATGCCGCCGCCGAGATCGGCGCGCAGATCGAGACCGGCACGATCTTCATGAACCGCTGCGACTATCTCGACCCGGCGCTGTGCTGGACCGGGTGCAAGGACACCGGGCGCGGCGCGGGCCTGTCCGAGCTGGGCTATTACGCGGTGACGCGGCCGAAATCCTACCATCTCAAGAAGGTGACGAAATGAGCGTTCCCACCATGAACTGGTCCTACCCGACCTCGATCAAGTTCGGCGTCGGACGGATCGGCGAACTGGCCGATCATTGCAAGGCCGTGGGCCTGAAAGCCCCGCTGCTGGTGACAGACAAGGCGCTGGCGGCGCTGCCGATCACCGCGCAGGCGCTCGATGTGCTGGACGCCGCCGGACTGGGGCGCGGCGTGTTTTCCGACGTCGACGCCAACCCGACCGAGGCCAACATGGCCGCCGGAATCGCGGTGTACAAGGCCGGCGGGCATGACGGGGTGGTCTGCTTTGGCGGCGGCTCGGCGCTGGATCTGGGCAAGATGATTGCGCTGATGGCCGGTCAACGCGCCGATCTCAGCGTCTGGGATCTGGAGGATGTCGGCGACTGGTGGACCCGCGCCGATGCCAGCGCCATCGCGCCGATCATCGCGGTGCCGACGACGGCGGGGACGGGGTCCGAGGTCGGGCGCGCGGGGGTGCTGACCAATGCGGTGACGCACAAGAAGAAGATCATCTTCCACCCCAAACTGATGCCCACCGTGACGATCTGCGACCCGGCGCTGACCGTCGGCATGCCGCGCTTTATCACCGCCGGAACGGGCATGGACGCGCTGGCGCATTGTCTTGAGGCGTATTGCTCGCCCTTCTACCACCCGATGAGCCAGGGCATCGCGCTGGAAGGCATGCGGCTGGTGTTCGAGAACCTGCCCAAGGTTTACGCCGATCCGACCGACCTTGAGGCGCGCGCGCATATGATGTCGGCAGCGGCGATGGGCGCGGTGGCGTTCCAGAAGGGGCTCGGCGCGATCCATTCGCTCAGCCACCCGATCGGCGCGGTCTACAACACCCACCACGGCACGACGAATGCGGTGGTGATGCCGATGGTGCTGGACTTCAACCGGCCAGCAATCGAAGACCGCCTGCCCCGCGCCGCGGCTTATCTGGGCATCGACGGCGGCTTCGACGGATTCCGCGCGGCGGTAATGGACCTGCGCGAAACGCTGGCGATTCCGCAAACGCTGACAGCGCTGGGGGTCACCAACCCGGATCTGGACACGCTGACGGCAATGGCGCTGGAGGACCCGTCCTGCGGCGGGAACCCGATCGAGATGACAGCAGAGAACACCCGCGCGCTGTTTGAGAGCTGCCTCTGATTGCTGCAAAAACAGGGAGGGGGGCCTTGCCCCCCTCTTGGCCTGACGGCCAATTCACCCCCCAGGATATTTAAGGACAGATGATAAGGTTCCGTTAACCCTGTTTCATTTTCTGTCTTCAAATATCCACGGGGGGATTTTCAAGGGGGGCGCGTGCGTCCCCCTTGAAGCGGGTGCGGGTGGCAACCCGCGCGGCGCGAGGGGGCTCGATGCCCCCGAGCGCCGCCCCTACCGGCGCGCTTCGCGCAGCCAGCCGCCCAACACGAAGCCCACCCCCAGCAGCAACCAGGCCCAGGCAGGCAACAGCGGCGTCAGGCGAAGGTCGGTGGTGACGTAGGCACCGCGCGGCGTTACGCCCAGCCAGCCGCGCCCATAGGCCTGCCGTCCAGCGTCGATCAGGCGCAGGGCGGGCAGACCGGCAGCGATCGCAGCGGTGCCGCCGCGCGTTGCGTCCAGCAGGGGCGCGAGCGGTGCTCCGTCTGCCACCACGCGCTCATACTCACGCGGGTTCGCCGTGCCCAGAACGGCCACCGTCTCCTGATCTTCGGACCGCAGGCGGTAGAGCCCCGGCTCTGCGCCCTGCCAGTCGGCGGTAAACCGTCCCGGCGCCGTCTCGACCAGCGGCACCTCGACTGTGCTGTCATCCGGCCCGGTGATCGTCACGCCATGCGGCCCGTCGTCCAGTGAGCGGCGGGTGATATGCAGCCCCTGCCCGTCGGCCTCGGCCACCAATGCCTCTTCTTCCAGATCCGGCTCGCGCATCATCCAATGCGCCAGCCGCCGCAGCAGCTCGGCCTGCGGCCCGCCGCCCTCGAAGCCGCGATCCCACAGCCAGGCCTGATCCGAGGCGAGGATCGCCACGCGCCCTTCGCCCGCGTGATCGAGGATCAGCAGCGGCCGCTCATCGATCCCCTGCATCACCACCTCGCCGCCGCGCGGCGTCAGGTCGATCTGGCGCAGCCAGCGGCCCCAGCCGGGCACATCGCTGCCCGCGCGCGGCGGGTAGTCGGCGTCCAGCCCCGCCGTCACCGGGTGCCGCTGGCCGATGTCGCTCAGATGTGGCGTGAACGGCTGCTCGAACACCCGCGCCGTCGGTTCACCCGGCAGGATGCGGCCCAGCGGCGAATGGTAGATGCTTTCGGCGCTGGCCAACTCGGTCCCGCCGACGACCAGCAGCGCGCCGCCCTCGCTGACATAGCGGCGGATGTTCTCGAAATACGAGCTGGGCAGGATGCCGCGCCGCCGGTAGCGGTCAAAGATGATCAGGTCGAACTCGTCGATCTTCTCGACAAACAGCTCGCGCGTCGGGAAGGCGATCAGCGACAGCTCATTCACCGGCACGCCGTCCTGCCGGTCTGGCGGGCGCAGGATGGTGAAGTGCACCAGATCCACCGACGGGTCCGATTTCAACAGGTTGCGCCACGTCCGCTGCCCGGTATGCGGCTCGCCCGAGACCAAGAGCACCCGCAGCCGGTCGCGGATGCCGTTGATCTGCACCACGGCGGCGTTGTTGCGGTCGGTCAGCTCGCCCTCTTGCGGGTCGAGCACGAAGCGCAGCACGTTCAGCCCGCCGCGATCCAGCGTCAGGTCCAGCCCCATATCCTCGCCCACCGGGGCGGTCGCATAGCGCAGATCTTCGCCATTGAGCGCAAAGCCCACCTGCACCGGGCGACCGCGCAGGGCTTCGGGCACGTTGCCCTCATCCTCGATCCGCAGGGTCAGGCGCAGGGTTTCGCCAAGGATGCCGTAGGCGGGCGCGTTGCGCACGATCAGCCGGCGGTCCCATTCCTGCGCCGCGCCGGTCTGCACCAGATGCACAGGGGCGGGCGGCGGGGTGGTGGAAGCGTCATGCGCCAGCCCGTCCGAGACCACAAACACCCCCGCCAGCCGGTCGCGCGGTAGGTCGGCCAAGGCCGCATCCAGCGCGGTGTTCAGCGTCGAGCCGCCGTTGTCCGGCGCATCGGGCACCGAGACCACGCGCTCTTCGATCCCCAGCCGTGCCAGCTCGGCTGACAGATGCGTCAGCGCCGCCTCGCTCTGCGCCTGCCGGTCGCTCAGCCGGTTCGAGCCGGTCTCATCGCGGAGCACCAGCGCGATGTCGCTCAGCGCCTGCCGGTCCTCGTTCTGCAGCGACGGATTGGCCAGCGCCGTCAGGATCAGCGCAAAGCCCAGCGCGCGGAACGCCCAGCCCGCCAGCCCGCGCCAGACGGACAGCAGCGTGACCAGCAGTGCCGCAGCGCCCAGCGCGGCGATCACCGGCCAGATCAGCAGCGGGTCAAAGACCACCTCAACGCCCGTCATTGGCCCAGCCTTTCCAGCAATGCGGGCACATGCACCTGATCGGATTTATAGTTCCCCGACAGCACATGCATCACCAGATTGACCCCGAAGCGGATCGCCATTTCGCGCTGCCGCTCGCCGGTCGAGCCGCGGCCCACCGGCAACAGCGGCATCCCACGCTCGTCCACCGCCCAGGCCGAGGCCCAGTCGTTCGAGCCAAACACCACCGGGGTCACCCCGTCATTAAGGTTGCGAAACGGCATGCCTTCGGCGCGTTGCGCGTCGGGGGGGGCGGCCTCGACCCAGACGGTGCCGCCCTGATAGCGGCCCGGATAGTCGCCCAGCAGATAGAAGGTGCGGGTCAGCACATGGTCGACGGGCAGCGGTTCCAGTGGCGGAATATCCAGCCCGGCGGTGATCTGCTGCAGGCGGCGTCCGGCCGAGGTGGTGCCGCCCGACAGCCGCGCCGCTTCGGCATCGCGGGTGTCAAACAAGATCATCCCGCCCGAGCGCAGATAGCGGTTCAGCCGGGCGTTGGCATCCGGGGATGGCAGTGGGCTGTCAGGGGTGACCGGCCAGTAAAGAAACGGGAACACCGACAGCTCATCGGTTTCAATATCCACCTCCATCGGCGCGGCAGGCTCGACAGAAGACCGCAGGAACAAGGCGTTGGACAAGCCGCGAAGCCCGGCCAGCGCCACCTCATCCACCTGTGCATCGCCCGAGGACACGGCCCCCAGCACCACCGATTCCGTCGCCTCCAGAATGCGCGGGTCGATGTCCTGCGCCTGTGCCTGTGGCACCGCAGCACCCAGCGCCAGCAGCACCAGAGCAGCGCGCAATAGCCGCCCGCCCAGCGCCAAGGTCGCCAACGCGTCGGCCATCAGCACGGCGGCGGCCAGCGCGAACAGATAGCCCGCCAAAGGCACCTCAGGCCGCTCGACCCCGGTTTCCAGATTGGTGCCCAGCGGCCATTGCGCCGGGGTCAGCGGGGTTTGCGCGTCGGTCGCGTTCACCGCCAGCCGCAGCGCCGTCCCGGCGTACAGGCCCGGCGGCAGGTTCGGCCCCGGTTGCGCGGTTCCGGCCAGCACGGGGGCGAGTTCCTCACCCGTGACAGCGGCGCGGTCACCGGCGTCGGAGAGCAGGCCGAACCCGTCCATCACCTGTTCCGGCTGCCAATGCGTCCCGGCCAGCTCCGTCGCCTCGGGCGCGCCGCCCTGCGTGCTGACGGCAAGCCGTTCCAGCATCGACACGAACAGCCCCGACAGCGGCAGGTTCGACCATTCGGCATTGGCGGTGACGTGGAACAGCACCACCTGCCCCGCGCCGATCGCGCGGCGGGTCACCAGTGGCGTGCCATCGGCCAGCGCGGCAATCGTGCGCTCGGACAGATCCGGCCCCGGCTGCGCCAGAACCTGCGCACGGATGCCGACATCGGCGGGAACGGGCAGCCCCGCGAAGGGCGAATTATCCGGGAAGGGCGCCAGCGAGCGCGGGTCGCCCCAGCTCATGGCGCCGCCCACGGTGCGGCCCCCGGCGCGCAATTGCACGGGCAAGAGCGGGTCATCGGCCTGCCCCGGCGCGCCCAGCAGCGCGTTCGCGCCCGCCCCGGCCATGCGCGGCCCGGCAAAGCGCAAGAGCAACCCGCCGCCCTCAACCCAGGTGGTCAGGTCGTCGGTCTCGGTCTGCGAAAGGCTGGGCATGTCGGCCAGCACCAGCACATCAGGCCCGGCCAGCAGCAGATCGTCCAGACTGGCGCTTTCGACCAGATCCGAGGTCGGCATCAGCGCCTCGCGCAGATAATGCAGCGGCGAGAGCAGGGCGAGCGATTCATTCCCCTCGCGCACGGTCAGCAGCGCCACCTTACGGCGGCGCAGGCTGTCGTCGCTCAGGCTGACTGCCCCGGCCCCGCGCGCGCCCTCGATCTGGAACCGCGTGATGCGGTTGCGCAGCTCGGGCGGCAGGGTGAAGCTGGCCTCGGCGCTCAGCGCATCGGCGGCGAAGCCCAGCGGCGCGCGGGCCAGATCGCGCTCGGCCCCCGCCGGATCGCGGCCAATCGCCAGCAGGGTCAGCGCCTGTTCCGGCCCGCCGGTGCGGCGCGCGGTGACGGTCACCGCCTCACCGTCGAAGGTGGCCGGGGCCAGCGCCAGCACCGGGGTCGCGGGCTCGAACACCTGCACCGGGCCGTGGTCCTCAAGCGCCGCCAACAGCGCTGCACGACCATCGCGGGCCAGACCGTCGGAAATCCACAGCGTCTCAACCGCCTCGGGCAGCGCCGCAGGCCAGTCGGGCAGCGCAGCGCCCGGGGTCCACGGACGCGGTGCCAGTCCCGGCAGGCGCTCACGCCAGAACTCACCGGCGCGGAACTCGATCTCACCGACCGGCGGATCGGTCAGCGTGACCACTGCGACCGGACGCCCAGCGCGTTGCGCGGCCTCCAGCGCTTGCCCCGCCCGCTCCATCCGGCGCGGCCAGTCGCGGGCACTCGCCCAGCTGCCATCGAGCACCACCAACAGCGGCCCCTGCCCCGGCAAGGCGCGCGAGGGGTTCAGGACCGGACCCGCCAGCGCCAGAATCAACGCCGCCAGAGCCGCCACACGCAGTAAAAGCAACCACCACGGGGTGCGCTGGCTCTCGGGGTCACGCTCGCGCAGACCCAGCAGCAGCGCGATGCCGGGAAAGCGGCGGCGCACCGGCGCGGGGGGCACGGCGCGCAGCAACCACCACAGGATCGGCAGCGCCAGCAGCGCCCAGAGCAAAACGGGCGTGGTAAAACCAAGGGCCGAAAACACGCTCATTTCTGCCCCCCGCTCAGCGCCTGATAGAGCCACAACAGCCCCTCAGCCGCCGACCTGTCGGTGTGCAGCGTGGTGGCGTGCCAGCCCGACTGCCGCGCCATCGCCGCCAGCCGGTCTTTGCGCGCGGCCAGTTTGTCGCGGTATTGCTCGCGCAGATCACCGGCGCGCAGGGTCTCGAAACTCATATGGCCCGACATGCTCTCGAACCGGGTGCGGCCATCATAGGGAAACGCCTCTTCTACCGGGTCGAGCACCTGCACCAGAATGCCGCGCATGCTGCGTGCGGCGGCCAGCGCCAGCGCGCCCTCAATATGCTGCAACTCGCCCAGAAAATCGGAAAAGAGCACCACATGCCCTCCGGTCGGCGCGGCCTGCAGATCAATCGCGCCGTGCTCACCGGCGACGCCCGGCTCTTCCGCCAGTGCCACGGCCAGCCGGTTGGCCTGCGCGCGCCCGGCGCGGGGGGTCATGTCGGCCTCGGCCAGCCCCACCCGCTCGCCACCGCGGAGCAGGACCAGCGACAGCGCCATGGCCAGCAGGCGGGCGCGGTAAGATTTGGTCTCACGCGCCTTGTCGCCGGTGAAATTCATCGCGGCACCGCCGTCGACCCACAGACTCACCGGTCGCGCCGCCTGCCATTCGCTTTCGCGCAGATACAGATCATCACCGCGCGCCGAGCGTCGCCAGTCGATGCGCGACGCCTCGTCGCCCGGCCCGATCGGACGGAACTGCCAGAACTCGGACCCCGGCCCCGAACGCCTGCGCCCATGCGCGCCGGGCAGCACGCTGGCGGTCAGATGCTCGGCGCTGACCAGCAATGCGGGCAGCGCGCCCGACAGCGCCTCACCGGCGCGGCGCAGACCTGCACTGCCGCCAGAGGCGCTGTTTTGGCTCACGCGGCAGCCTCGAACGTGCCGGTCACGCGGCCCGCCACCCGGTCGATCACGCCGCCCAGCGTCTCACCGCGTGCCCGCGCCGCAAAGCTCAGCGCCATGCGGTGAATGAGCACCGGTCGCGCCAGCGCCGCGACATCCTCGGCCGAAGGGGCCAGCCGCCCCTGCAACAGCGCCCGCGCCCGCACCGCCAGCATCAGCGCCTGCGCGGCGCGGGGGCCGGGGCCCCATGCCAGCGAGTCGCCCAGACTGGGGTCGGCATCCGGCGTGCCCGGACGGCAGGCGCGCACCAATTCCAGAATCGTCGCCACGACGCTTTCACCCACCGGCATCCGGCGGATCAGGGTTTGCGCGGCCAGCAGATCGGCGGGCGAGAACACCTCATGCACCACGCCCTCTTCGGTGCCCGTGGTGGCCAGCAGGATCGCCCGCTCGGTCGCCAGATCGGGATAGTCGACGTCAATCTGCACCAGAAAACGGTCAAGCTGCGCCTCGGGCAGCGGATAGGTGCCCTCTTGCTCGATGGGGTTTTGCGTGGCCAGAACGTGGAACGGCAAGCCCAGCTTGCGGTGCTGACCGGCAATGGTCACCTCACGCTCCTGCATCGCCTGCAACAGCGCCGATTGCGTGCGCGGGCTGGCGCGGTTGATCTCATCGGCCATCAGCAGCTGGCAAAACACCGGCCCTTCGATGAAGCGGAACGCGCGGCGGCCATCGGCGTCGGTGTCCAGAACTTCCGAGCCCAGAATATCCGACGGCATCAGGTCCGGCGTGAACTGGATGCGGTTGGATTGCAGCCCCATCACCGTGGCCAGCGTATCCACCAGCCGCGTTTTGCCCAAGCCCGGCAGGCCGACCAGCAGCGCGTGACCGCCCGACAGAAGCGCCATCAGCGACAGGTCGACAACCGTCTCCTGACCGATAAAACGGGGCGCAATGGCGGCGCGGGCCTGTTGAAGCCGGGCGCCAAGCGCCTCGATCGCGGGGACCAACGTGTCGCTCATGGGCGCATTTCCTCCGGGCGTGATCTGTGTTCGCCCGGTTTATACGTCAGGCCGACGCATTTCGCCCAGACCAAGTTGGATAAAATGACGGCGTCACAAGACAATGTGACAGACCTGCCCCGAAACCCCGGTGCCATGACCGCTATTTAGCCGCCAGATGCGCTGCCAGCGCCTCGGCCTCGGTCAGCAGCCCCGAAACGTGCGGATCTTCGATCCGCAGCGCTGCAAAGTGCCGGTGGATACCGCGCAGATAGTCCAGACTGGTGCCAAGAAACCCCTCGCCCGTGGCCAGACACCGTACCTGCTCGGCACGGCTGAGACCGGCAACGATGCTGTCCGCCGCGTGATCGGCCAAGAAGGCCACGCAGGGGATCGTCCCGGCTTCGGTCTGCGCCGGGGCGACGATGGGAATATAGCCCGCGCCGATCATCTCGCGCTGCCACAGCACTGTCGTCTCGGCATCGACCTGCGCCGCATCAATGCGAAATGCCAGCCCGTCGCAGCCCTCAACCCCGTGGTCGAGCGCGGCCATCAGGCCCGGTGCCTCAGGCGTGCCGCGTCCGCCGTTCACATCGCGCAGAATAAAGCGCCGCGCATAGCCCGGCATATGCGCGCGGCGGACCTGCGTGAAGTGGATGCCCGGATCCCACATCAGCGAACCATAGGCAAAGACCCACATATCGCCCGCCCAGTCCGCCAGAAACGCGTGGCGCAGCGCCTCGCGTTCGGCGTCGGTGCGCAGCCATGCCGTGGAATAACCCTTGGCTTCGACCCTCTCGCGGACAGAGGCCGTCGTTAACCCGCGGAATGCCGAGTGCGCCGGGTCGATGATCAGGTCCCGCAGGCCCGGATGGTACAGGAAAGGGTCGTCGGACATGCGCCGGGTTTTCCACTCTCGTTCGCGCACCCGTTTCCTTCGGCGCGTGATTTTATGTCAGGGGCGTCTATATAATCCTGTACGGACAAGAACCCGCCCCCAACTGGAAAGTATCTATGTCTTCTCACCCGACCCCGAACGCCGACTCGCTGGCCGCCTCGGCCCAAAAGGCGGCGAAAAAGGGGGGATTGCCGCCGGTCCACCTGTGGAACCCGCCGTTTTGCGGGGATCTGGACATGCGCATCGCGCGCGACGGGACGTGGTTCTATCTGGGCACCCCGATTGGCCGCGCACCTTTGGTGCGGCTGTTCTCAACCATCCTCAAGTTGGAAGACGGCAAGTATTTTCTGGTCACGCCGGTCGAGAAGGTGGGCATCACCGTCGATGACGCCCCCTTTGTCGCGGTCGATTTCACCGCCAGCGGCACCGGAGCTGCGCAATCCCTGCGGTTTGAAACCAACGTCGGCGATTTTGTCGAAGCTGGCCCCGACCATCCCCTGCGCGTCACCCGCGACCCCGAGACGGGCGAGCCTGCGCCTTACGTGATGATCCGCGCCGGGCTTGAGGCGCTCATCGACCGCAAGAGCTTTTACCGGCTGGTGGAATTGGGCGCACACGCCGAGCACGAGGGCGACAGCTGGTTCGGCCTGTGGTCGGGCGGCGCGTTCTTCCCGATCATCCCCTCGGCAGAGATGGGCTGAGCCGCGCAACAGGGGCTTTCCCCGCGCGCCGGGTTCGGGCATTCCGGAGCCTGACCTGAGCAAAGGCCCTTTTATGCGTAGCCCCCGCCTTGCCGTTTCGGCGATGTTCTTTCTCAATGGCATTCTCTTCGGGGCATGGGCCGCGCGCGTCCCCGCCTTTGTCGAGGCTTTCGCGCTGGAGCCCGGCATGCTGGGCCGCTTGCTGCTCTGCCTTGCCGGCGGTGCCATTCTGGCCTTTCCGCTGGCCGGGTGGCTGAGCGACCGCATCGGCGCGGCCAGCGCCACGCGGTTTATCGGCATCGGCTATGCGCTTGCCCTGCCCCTCATTGCCCTCGCGCCCTCGACCGCATTCCTTGCTCTGGCTCTGCTGCTGTTCGGCGCGGGCCATGGGGCGATGGATGTGGCGATGAACGGCTGGGGAGCCGAAGTCGAACGCGCCCGCGAACGCCCGATGATGGCGGCGTTCCACGCGATGTGGAGCCTCGGCGCAGGTGTCGGCGCGCTCACCGGCGGCGGCGCGGTCGCGTTGGGACTGGCACCGCTGGGGCATTTCGTGCTGATCGCGGTGATCGCCGGGGGCCTCACGCTGTTTCTGGCCGCGATCCCGTGGGAGTCGCGCCGCAGCGCCGCCGGTCCCGGCTTCGCCCTGCCCGCGCGCGGCTTGCTGCTGGTGGGGTTGGTCGCCTTTTGCTCGTCGCTGGGCGAAGGCGCGATGGCCGACTGGAGCGCGGTGTTCCTGATCGAGGTGACCGGCACCGACGAAGCCCGCGCCGCGCTTGGCTACGGCGTCTATTCCGCCGCGATGTTCGTCGCGCGTTTCAGCGCCGATGCGGTGATCGTCCGGCTTGGCCCCGTGCGCACCGCGCGCATCGCCGGGGTTGTCGCCTTCGCCGGTCTGGCCGTCGCCCTGACCGGCGGCACGCTGAGTGCCGGGCTGATCGGGCTGGCGCTGCTGGGTCTGGGCTATTCCGTCGTCATCCCGCTGGCCTTTTCACGCGCCGCCAACGACCCCGAGATCCCGCAGGGCCGCGCCATCGCGGGCGTGGCTACGCTGGGATACGGCGGCATGGTGCTGGGCCCTGCGGTGATCGGCGGCGTCGCGCAGCTGTGGTCGCTGCCCGTCGCCTTCTGGATGATCGCCGTGCTGGCCCTGGGCATCAGCGCGCTGGCGGGCGCGCTGCGCCGGACTTAGACCGCCGCCTTGTCGCCGGTCAGCTCAAGGAACGCATCCTCAAGATCCGCCTGCTCGGTGGTCAGGTCGATCACCTCGACCCCCGCACCGTGCAGCGAGGCCAGCAGCGCCCCCGCCTTGACCGTGCTCTGCGGATAGGTCAGCGCCAGCCAGCCATCCGCCCGGTCTTCCCGCGTGACACCATGCGGCAGATCCACCGCGCCGATCGGCCCGGCTGCCCGCACCAACAGCGTCTTGCTGTCCATCCGCGCCAGAATCGCCGCCGTCGAATCGCGCACCACCAGACGGCCGCGGTCGATGATGGCGATCTCGTCGCACATCTCTTGCGCCTCTTCCAAATGGTGCGTGGTCAGAATGATGGTCATCCCTTGCCGGTTCAGCTCGCGCACGTTGGACCACAGCATGTGGCGCAGCGCGATGTCCACGCCCGCCGTCGGCTCGTCCAGCACCAGAACCTGCGGCCCGTGCACCAGCGCCTTGCCCAACAGCAAGCGCCGCCGCATCCCGCCGCTGAGCGTGCGGGCATAGGCATCGGCCTTGTCGGACAGGCCGATCAGCGACAGGATCTCATCCGTGCGGCGCTCACGCGCGGGCACGCCGTACAGACCCGCCTGCGTTTCCAGCGACTCACGCGGGGTGAAGAACGGATCGACGTTCAGCTCCTGCGGCATGACGCCGATGGCAGCGCGGGACTGGCGCGGGTTCTGGTCCTGATCAAACCCCCAGATCCGCACCCGGCCCTCGGACTTGCGCACGAGCCCGGCCATGATGTTGATCAGCGTGGATTTTCCCGCACCGTTCGGCCCCAGCAGGCCAAAGACCGCGCCTTGCGGGATGGTCAGGTCAATGCCCGTCAGGGCCTCTTTGGCCGCAGACTTGCCGCTGGCGGCATAGGTCTTCTTCAGGCCTTCGATTTCAATCGCGTTCTGGGTCATCTTGCTCCTGACGCCAAACGGGGTATGTTCGGACCCATCACCTAGGTCGATTGCCCCGCCGAGACAAGGAAGCAGACATGTCCGCCACCCAACCCGCGCATGATGCGCCCGCCACCCACGTCGTCGCCGCGCGCCGTTTTTCCTGCGATGGCGGTGAGGGCGCGCTGGGTCATCCCCGCGTCTGGCTGACCGTTCCGCACGATACCGGCTGGGTCGACTGCCCCTATTGCGACGCGCGTTACATGCTGGACCCGGCGGCAACCGACAGCCACTAAGGGCCGCCGAACAGGCCCTGTGCTCTGACGCGCAAAGGCGGGGCTGGATAAAATCCGGCCCAGCACCGATATCCTTGTCAACCGATCAAGGAGAGCGCCCATGACCTTTCGCCCCGTCAAATCGACCTCGCTGGCCAAACCGACGCTTGAGGGCGCAGGCGTTCACCTGCACCGCGCCTTCGGTTTCGGCGAGCCCTCGGTCAGCGATCCCTTCCTGCTGCTCGACGATTTCCGCAACGACAAGCCGCATCTCTATTCCAAGGGTTTCCCCTGGCATCCGCACCGCGGGATCGAAACGATCACCTATGTGCTTGAAGGCTCGGTCGAGCACAGCGATTCGCTGGGCAACAAGGGCAAGCTGGGCGCAGGCTCGGTGCAGTGGATGACCGCCGGATCGGGCATCCTGCATCAGGAAATGCCCAAGGGAAACGCCAAGGGCCAGATGCACGGCTTCCAGCTGTGGGCCAACCTGCCCGGCAAGCTCAAGATGACCAAGCCGCGCTATCAGGACATCAAAGGCTCGGACATCGAGACGGTGATCGACGATGACGGCACCGCCGTGCGCATCATCACCGGCAAGTTCTGGGGCAAATACGGCCCCGTCGATGGCATCGCCGCCAAGCCGCTGTATCTGGACGTCTCGGTCCCGCCCAACACCCGCAAGGTGCTGCCGGTCGACACCTACATGAACACCTTCGCCTATATCTTTGCCGGTGCCGCCACCTTCCGCGATGCCTCGAACCCGGTCGGTGTGCGGGTTGAGAAAGAAGTGAACGGAGTCGAGCTGAACATCCGCGACATGAGCGGCGACCGCACGCTGGTGCGCTTTGGCACCGGCGATGAGATTGTGGTGAATGCCGGGCCCAAGGGTGTGCGCTTCCTGCTCGTCTCGGGCCAGCCGATCAAGGAACCTGTGGCGTGGCACGGCCCGATCGTGATGAACAGCAAGGCGCAATTGCAGCAGGCGTTCAAGGAACTCAATAACGGCACCTTTATCCGCTGAGGGTGCAGGGGGACGCGGCTGACGCGCCCCTTCCCCGCTGGACGCCCCGGCTTCGGACCGATACCAAGGAACGAAGCGCAAACAGGGGGCGTCTCGCATGGACTTTGGCAAAGGCGCGCACCTTCATCTGATCGACGGCTCGGCCTTTATCTTCCGCGCCTATCACGCCTTGCCGCCGCTGACGCGCAAGTCTGACGGGCTGCCTGTGGGCGCGGTTCAGGGGTTCTGCAACCTGATCTGGAACGAACTGAGCGCCAGCACCCCGACCAAGACCAAGCCCACCCATATCGCGGTGATCTTCGACGCAGGCTCGATTACCTTCCGCAACGAGCTGTACCCCGAGTACAAAGCCAACCGCCCCGAATTGCCCGAGGATCTGCGCCCGCAGTTCCCGCTGACCCGCGAAGCCACCCGCGCCTTCAACATTTCCTGCATCGAAAAACCGGGGTTCGAGGCCGACGACATCATCGCCACCTACGCCCGCCTTGCCACTGAAGCGGGCGGCACCTGCACCATCGTGTCGTCCGACAAGGATCTGATGCAGCTGGTCGGCCCCGGCGTCGATATGTTCGACCCGATGAAATCCAAACTGATCGGCCCCGATGAGGTGATGGAAAAATTCGGCGTCGGTCCCGACCGGGTGATCGACGTGCAATCGCTGGCGGGCGATTCGGTCGATAACGTCCCGGGCGCGCCCGGCATCGGGCTGAAAACCGCCGCGCTTTTGATCAACGAATACGGCGATCTGGAAACCCTGCTGGCCCGCGCCGCTGAGATCAAGCAACCCAAACGCCGCGAAACCCTGCTGGAGAAAGCCGACCAGATCCGGCTGTCGCGCGATCTGGTGTCGCTCAAGCGGGACGTCGAGCTGGACGAATCCCTCGATTCGATGATCTGCACGGTGCCCGAGTCCGGCCCGCTGATGGAGTTCCTCGCCAAGATGGAATTCCGCACCCTCACCCGCCGCATTGCCGACAAGCTGGGCGTCACCGCCCCCGCCGTCAGCGAAGCCCCGGCCGCGGCCCCCGCGCCGGACGCCGCCACCTCGCCCGCCGCCCTCGAACAACCGCCCTTCACGCCGGAAAACTACACCTGCGTGCGCGACCTCGACACGCTGAACCAATGGGTCGCGCGCATCCGCGAGCAGGGCTATGTCGCCGTCGATACCGAAACCACCTCGCTGGACGAAATGCAGGCGGAACTGGTCGGCATCTCGCTGTCGCTGATCCCCGGCGAGGCCTGCTATATCCCGCTCACCCATAGCGAGGGCGTGGACGACCTTTTCGGCGCAGCCAAAAAGCTGGATGGCCAGATCGACCCGGAGGAGGCGCTCAAAGCCCTCAAACCCGTGCTCGAAGACCCCTCGATCCTGAAAATCGGCCAGAATATCAAATACGACGCCAAGATCTTCGCCCGTCGCGGCGTCAAGGTCGCGCCGATCGACGACACCATGCTGATGAGCTACGCGATGTTCTCGGGCCTGCACAATCACGGCATGGACCTTTTGTCCGAGACCTATCTCAACCACGTCCCGATCCCGATCAAACCGCTGCTCGGCTCGGGCAAATCCGCCCGCACCTTCGACAAGGTCGGCATCGAGGACGCGACGAAATACGCCGCCGAAGACGCCGACATCACCCTGCGCCTGTGGCAGACCCTGCGCCCCCGCCTGCACCAAGAGCGGGTCACCTCGGTCTATGAGACGCTGGAACGCCCGCTGGTCCCGGTGCTGGCCCAGATGGAAATGCACGGCATTCAGGTTGACCGCCAGACGCTCAGCCGCATGTCCTCAGCCTTCGCGCAGACGATGGCCGGGCTGGAAGCCGAGATCCACGAGATGGCCGGCGAGGTCTTCAACGTCGGCTCGCCCAAACAGTTGGGCGAGGTGCTGTTTGACAAGCTGGGCCTGCCCGGCGGGAAGACCAGCAAGACCGGGGCCTATTCCACCGGCGCCGACATCCTCGAAGACCTCGCCACCGAGCATGAACTGCCCGGCAAGGTGCTCGACTGGCGGCAGGTGTCGAAGCTGAAATCCACCTATACCGACGCGCTGCAACAGCACATTAACCCCGAAACCGGCCGCGTCCACACCTCCTACGCCCAGACCGGCGCGAACACCGGGCGCCTGGCCTCGACCGATCCCAACCTGCAAAACATCCCCGTGCGCACCGAGGAAGGCCGCCGCATCCGCGAGGCCTTTGTCGCGCGTGAGGGCTGCAAGCTGGTCTCGCTCGACTACTCCCAGATCGAGCTGCGCATCCTCGCCCATGTCGCCGATATCCCCGCGCTGAAACAGGCGTTCCGCGACGGGCTCGACATCCACGCGCTGACCGCCAGCCAGATGTTCGGCGTGCCGCTGGACGAGATGACCTCGGAAATCCGCCGCCGCGCCAAGGCGATCAACTTCGGTGTGATCTACGGCATCTCCGGCTTCGGCCTTGCGCGCAACCTGCGCATCCCACGCGCCGATGCGCAGGCCTTTATCGACACGTATTTTGAGCGGTTCCCCGGCATCAAGGACTACATGGAGGCCACCATCGCCTTCGCCAAGGAACACACCTACGTCGAAACCCTGTTCGGCCGCCGCATCCACACGCCCGAGATCAACGCCAAAGGCCCCGGCGCCGGCTTCGCCCGCCGTGGTGCGATCAACGCGCCAATCCAAGGCTCCGCCGCCGACATCATCCGCCGCGCGATGATCCGCATCCCCGACCAGATCGCGCATCTGCCCGCGAAAATGCTGCTGCAGGTCCATGACGAACTGGTGTTCGAGGTGGAAGAAAGCGCCATCGACGAGACCATCGCCGTGGTCAAGGAGATCATGGAAAACGCCCACCTCCCGGCGGTCCAGATCGACGTGCCCCTGATCGTCGATGCCGGTGTCGGGGACAACTGGGCACAGGCTCATTAACCCCCCATCAAGGTTAACGCCGCCGCCGCGAGGCCCCGATGATCCACAGCTACGCCGAGCTCCGCGCCTTCGCCCTCTCCCTTGACCTGCCACAGGTCGCGGACAGCACAGCCTGGGGCAATCCTTGCCTCAAGGCGCATGGCAAGATGTGGGTCTGGTGGTCGCCCTATATCGACGCCGCCGTGTTCAAATGCGATTTCGACGAACGCGAGATGCTGCTGCAAGCCGATCCCGACACCTTCACCCTGCACCCCCACTACACCAACCACCGCTTCATTCTGGTCAAGGCCGGCCACATCGACCCCACCTGGGCCGCCCCGCGCCTGACGCAGGCCTGGCGCGCCCTCGCCCCCAAACGCTGGCTCAAAACCTGGGACGCCGAAAACCCCCTCTAAACCGCGCCCAACTTTATGCTTCAAATATCCACGGGGGGATTTTCAAGGGGGGCGCGTGCGTCCCCCTTGAAGCAGGGGGCCCGGGGGGCGGCAGCCCCCCGGCTTTCGCTGACGAAACCAATTCCCCTCGCCGCCGCCCTGCGCTAAAACGCCTCCATGACCGACGAACCCCAAGACGTCCCCCCCCTTCCGATCCCGCTCGACGCCCCTCTGGCCGAGCCGCTGCGCCGTGCGTTGGGCGAGCGTTATCTGCAATACGCGCTGTCGACGATCATGCACCGCGCGCTGCCTGATGCGCGCGACGGGCTCAAGCCCGTGCACCGCCGCATCCTCTTCGCGATGCGCGAGCTGAAACTCACCGCGACCGGCGGTTTCCGCAAATCCGCCAAGATCAGCGGCGACGTGATGGGCAACTACCACCCGCATGGCGACAGCGCGATTTATGACGCGATGGCCCGTCTGGCGCAGGATTTCAACGTCCGCTACCCGCTGGTTGACGGTCAGGGCAACTTCGGCAACATCGACGGCGACAACCCCGCCGCCAGCCGCTACACCGAGGCCCGTCTGACCGCCGCCGCCGAGGCGCTGCTGGATGGGCTGGCCGAAAACGCCGTCGATTTCCGCCCCAACTATGACGGCACGCTGGAAGAACCGATCGTCCTGCCCGCCGCTTTTCCGAACCTGCTGGCCAATGGCTCCAGCGGCATCGCGGTCGGCATGGCCACCAACATCCCGCCGCATAACCTCGATGAGCTGATCTCGGGCTGTCAGGCGCTGATCAAGGACCCGGAACTCTCCGACGACGATCTGGTCAAGCTGATACCCGGCCCCGACTTCCCCACCGGCGGCGTCATCGTCGAGCCGCGCGAGTCGATCCTTGAGAGCTACCGCACCGGCCGCGGCGCCTTCCGCCTGCGCGCCCGGTGGGAGATCGAGGAGCTGTCGCGGGGCACCTGGCAGGTGATCGTGACCGAGATCCCCTATCAGGTCGCCAAATCCAAGCTGATCGAAAAGCTGGCCGAGGTGATCCAGCTCAAGAAAGTCCCGCTCTTGGGCGACGTGCGCGACGAATCCGCCGATGATGTCCGCATCGTGCTGGAACCGCGCTCGAAGAATGTCGACCCCGAGCAGATGATGGGCATGCTGATGCGCGTCACCGACCTGGAACTGCGCTTCAGCATGAACATGAACGTGCTGATCGACGGCCGCACACCCAAGGTCTGCAGCCTGCGCGAAGTGCTGCGCGCCTTCCTCGACCACCGCCGCCTTGTGCTGCAACGCCGCTCGCAGCACCGTCTGGACAAGATCGACCACCGGCTTGAGGTGCTCGAAGGCTTCATCATCGCCTATCTCAACCTCGACCGCGTGATCGACATCATCCGCTATGACGAGGCCCCGCGCGACGCGCTGATGCGCGAGGAATGGGGCCGTACCTTCCCGCGCGCAATGAATGAGGCCGATTACGTCGGCCCGCCCCCGGGCGAGGGTGAGCTGACCGAGGTGCAGGCCGAAGCCATCCTCAACATGCGCCTGCGCAGCTTGCGGCGGCTGGAAGAGCTGGAACTGCGCAAGGAACGCGACGCCCTGCTCAAGGAACGCGCCGCGCTGGACGATCTGCTGAACTCGGACGCCCGTCAGTGGAAACGCATCGGCGAAGAGCTGGAAGGCGTGCGCAAACAGTTCGGCAAGGAAACCGCGCTGGGCAAACGCCGCTCGGATTTCGCCGTCGCCGGTGAGGCCGAGATCCTCGCGCCCGAAGCGATGATCGAGCGCGAGCCGATCACCGTGGTCTGCTCGAAAATGGGCTGGATCCGCGCGATGAAGGGCCATGTCGCGCTGGATGGCGAATTCAAGTTCAAGGACGGCGACGAAGGGGCCTTTGCCCTGCACGCCGAAACCACCGACAAGATCCTGATCTATGGCTCGAACGGGCGATTCTACACGCTGCTGGGTGCCAACCTGCCCGGCGGGCGCGGCATGGGTGAACCCGTGCGGCTGATGGTCGATCTGCCGAACGAGGCGCAGATCCTCGACATCTTCCTGCACCAGCCCGGTACCCGGATGATCGTCGCCTCGGCCGAGGGCGACGGCTTCATCATCCCCGCCGACGAGCTGCTGGCGCAGACCCGGACGGGCAAGCAGGTGCTCAACCTGCGCGACGGCGTCAAGGCGCTGGTCTGCAAGACGGTCAGCGGCGATCACATCGCCACCGTGGGCGAGAACCGCAAGATGCTGGTCTTCCCGCTGGACGAGCTGCCCGAAATGGGCCGCGGCAAGGGCGTGCGGCTGCAAAAGTTCAAGGATGGCGGGTTGTCCGACCTGACCACCCTCACGCTCACCGAAGGCCTGTCGTGGAAAGATCCCGCCGGTCGCACCCGGCACGAGCCGGACCTGACCGAATGGCTGGCCAAGCGCGCCACCGCCGGTCGCATGGCCCCGCGCGGCTTCCCGCGTGACAATCGCTTTGCGTAAATCTTTGGCCACAGGCCCCGGCGTTGCTATGCCGGGGTCAATCGGCTAAGGATTTCAGGCACAAACACGAGGGACGCCCATGGCCATCGCGCGCATCACGCTGAAGACCACGCTGGCTGCGGGCCTCCTGGCCCTGATGGCCGCCTGCTCGCGGGACGGCACCCAGCTTGAAGACATGCGCACCGAATTCAGCGATTTCCGCCTGTGCTATAACATCGTCACCACCAATGACACGGTGCAGGGCCCGCTCTCGCGCGAAGCCAATCTCGACGACTTCGCCGACGTCATGCGCGATGAGATCGACCGCCGCTTTGGCCGGTACGAGGGCGACCGCCTCTACCACATCGCCATCCACATGGACGCCTATGTGCTGGCCGTGCCGGGTATCCCCATCGTCGCCTCGCCGCGCTCGGCGCTGATCATTTCGACCAATCTGTGGGATGACCGTCTGGGCCGCCCGCTCAACGAAGAGCCCGAGCAGTTCACCATTCTGGAAAGCGCCGGAGGGTCGTCCATCGTCGGCTCGGGCCTGACCCAGACGGCCGAGCAGCAGATGGCCGCGCTGGCCGCGAACGCAGCCCTGCGGATCGAGACCTGGATGCTGGAACACCCTGAGTGGTTCGAGCACGCAGGGGATGAGACAGCGCCTGCCGATGCCGCGGCAGCGGCCACTGACGCACCCGTGCCGGACGCCGCGACCCCCGACGCAAACGCCGTCGTTCTGCCAGCCGACGCAGCTGCAACTCCCGCCGCGGATCCGACAGGAACGGCCTCTGCCGGCGACGGCACCGCGCCTCAACGCGGCTGCGGGCGGCGCTGACGCGACGGTAGGCACCCGGCTGCAACGCCGGGTCCGCCACAGCCCAGCGTTTTAGTGCCGAAACGACGCCAATCGTCTTGATTTTCCCGTGTTTCGCCGTTATCTCGCGCGCGACGCGGCCCGCCGAAATGCGGGGTTTTCCCCGCGCGCTCGACACCCAACAGGCGGGGCCTCCCCCGCCGCGCGGATCACGACTTGAGGAGAAGCCATCATGGCGAAGGCAAAGTTTGAACGTAACAAGCCGCACGTGAACATCGGGACGATCGGTCACGTTG
>NZ_REEZ01000020.1 GCF_003990445.1 Pararhodobacter zhoushanensis
CAGGCGTAGGTCAGGCTTTGCCCGCTGTCATTCGCGGTCGAGCCGGTGCCGTCCAGCGACACCACAGCACCCTGCGCTACCGACTGCGGGATCCCCGCTTCGGCGGTGGGCACGGTGTTGGCGGGGGCGTTTACCGTGATCTGCACGGTATCGGCGGTCGAGGCGTCAAAGCCGTCGTCAACCACCAGCGAGAAGGTCAGCACCAGCGCGGTGTCACCGATGTTCAGGCTCGGCGCGGTGAAGCTGGGGCTGGCGGCCGTGGCGCTCGACAGCGTCACCGCGGTGCCCGCGGTCTGCGTCCAGGTGTAGGTCAGGCTCTGGCCGCTGTCATTCGCGGTCGAGCCGGTGCCGTCCAGCGACACCACAGCGCCCTGCGCCACCGACTGGGCGATGCCAGCATCGGCGGTGGGCACCGTGTTGGCGGGGGCAGAGGGTGTTATCGTGACGATGTGCGTGGTCGGGTTTGCGCCTGAAAAGGCGAATTCATGAAATGTCGGCACACCGCCGGTCGGCGTCCCGGTGAAGGAAAAACCGATATAGGCGTCCCCGGCATACGACCCATTTGCCCCGTCTGCCGTGAAGCCAGAGACGTCGGAAAAGCCGCAGCCTTCAATGACACTTTGCGTTATGGGAGAAGAAGCTGTGATATTATTGCTGAACCAATAGCTGCCACCGGAAGCGTAGGATCCCAGATAAATCCATGCGGTATTAACGCCCGCGGTCGCGCTTTGATAGGAACTGACAGAGCAGCTGCCCAGCGCCGTTGCCACAAAAACCTCTGAGCCAGTCGAAGTCAATGCGTCGGATGGCGTTGCAAGGCCCCCCATGATTGACGCAACGCTCAATACACCGCTTAACCACTTAAACATCATCCATCCCCATCAATCTCACATCGCGCCACGTGCCTGTACGCGTACAGCTTTCATCACAATGGGTTAGAAGCTTCACGGATGTACAACAACTCATTTTCAGGTTGCATACGGGTTTCCCCGTTGTTGCGGCAAACGCGCCACATTTTGCGTGGTCGGGTTTTGCTGACCGAGGGGACGCAAATCCTCGCCGTAAAGCCCCGTGAAAGGCGCGACGGCATTAAGATTCCCAGTGGTAAGAAAGGGAATTGCCCGCTGGGTGTCTGACGGAATCCGGCGATGGCATGGCGGCGCGACGTAATACCCGCCGTCAACGATGCGCGCGGAGGTGATCGTTGCAGAATGCGAATTTGCGCGTCGCTAGGCGTGACATTCCTAAGAAACTTTCAGCCAGAACACTTGGCCGAATCGGAAACCCAACACTTTATCCACAGACCGGTAGTCCGGGACGCGGGCATTTTTACGGTCTGGCAGACGTCGCAGGGGGTTGGGGACAGACAGTTAACCCTGTTGCAATCGATCTCCCTGCCCGGATCACCATCGTTGCGCTTGTGACAGGCCGCGCCGAGACGGTCCTCTGATCAGTGCGGCGGCCTGCACCTGATGCTTGATCTTTTCGGGGTCGACGCGCTGGTGGGGATCGAGCGGACAGGGCGATCAAGTGCGGCGCCGCGTGAAGCGCGCCGGTGCCGCTGGTCGCCTGCGCGGCCTTGGCGCTGAGAAATGAGGTCGTGCCATAACACACACTAGATCATCCGGGGCGACGCTGACCCGTCTTCGACATGCGCCCCAACGGGGACAGGACATGCTGCGGTGACCCGGAACGCATCAACCCCAGACAGCGCTGTACGCCTCGAACACTCCGGTTCACGCCAAGCAAAGACCCTGCGCTCGGAGCGCCGACAAAGGGCTGCCGCTCCAGCGAGGGCACTGGCTGGGCGGCGAACATTCGGCGCGTATCATCAGCGCCTTACCCTGAAACACCGCCGAAACGCACCCCGCTGAGGTCGGCCATCTCGCGCTTCCAGGTGGTCAGGTCGCGTGGGCTGAACGCCGAGAGGCTGGCATGACCACAGGCACGGGCGAGCACCTGCATCAGCTCGACGCTCGCGCCGAAATACCGCGCGAGGCGGTCTGCGCCCACCTGCACATCCAGCCATTTGCGCAGTTCGGGCTTTTGCGTGGCGATGCCCACCGGGCAGTTGTTGGTGTGGCAGATGCGCGCCGCGACACAGCCGACCGCCTGCATCGCCGCATTGCTCAGCGCCACCGCATCGGCCCCCAGCGCCAGTGCCTTGGCGAAGTCCTCAGCCACCCGCAGCCCGCCGGTGATAACCAGAGTCACCTCGCGGCCCGTTCGCGCGTCCAGATGACGCCGGGCGCGCGCCAGCGCGGGGATCGTCGGCACCGAGATATGGTTGCGGAAGATCAGCGGCGCAGCCCCTGTGCCGCCGCCACGACCGTCGAGAATGATGTAATCGGCACCGGCCTGCAGTGCGAAGTCGATATCGTCCTCGATATGGTTGGCCGACAGCTTGAAACCGATGGGAATGCCGCCCGAGCGTTCACGCACTTCATCCGCGACGCGCCGGAAATCGTCGGGCGTGTGCAGGTCGGGAAAGGTTGCAGGCGACACGGCTGCCTGCCCCGGTTCAAGCCCGCGTACCTCGGCGATGCGACCCTGAACCTTGTCGCCGGGCAAGTGCCCGCCGGTTCCGGTCTTCGCCCCCTGCCCGCCCTTGAAGTGAAACGCCTGCACCCGTTCCATCAGGGCTGGATCCCAGCCGAACCGGGCCGAGGCGAGTTCGTAGAAATAGCGGCTGTTTTCCTGTTGCTCTTCGGGCAGCATCCCCCCCTCGCCCGAGCAGATGCCGGTTCCTGCCAGCTCCGCGCCGCGGGCCAGCGCCGTCTTGGCCTCTTGCGACAGCGCGCCAAAGCTCATGTCCGACACGAACAGCGGGATGGTCAGGGTCAACGGCTTCTTCGCGCGGGGCCCGATGGTCACCGAGGTCGCCACCGTCACATCATCCAGCAGCGGCTTGCGCGCCATCTGCGCGGCAAGGATCTGGATATCGTCCCACTGCGGCAGGTCTTTGCGCGGCACCCCCATCGCGCCCATCTCGCCGTGGTGGCCCAGCTTGGACAGCCCGTCGCGGGCCAGCGCATGAATGCGGGCGACGGTGGGCTCTTCGGGTGTCGGTTGTGCGGTGGGTGTTTCGCTTTTGGTCTGAGGCGACGCGTCGCCGACCGCGCGGTCGCCAAGCCGGGTGTGCGTCCCGTCACAAAAAGGCGCATCGCCGGTCGCCTTGCAGCGGCACAGCACCGCTGAACCGGTCTTTTCAGCGGTGAAGCTGAGCGGCGTGATCCCGGTCCCGGCATGCGAGCCGTCGCAGAACGGTTGCGATGACGAGCGGCCACAGCGGCACCATGTATAGGTTTTCCCCGCCTCAAGCTCTACTTTTGCGGGCGATTTGGCAGCGATGATCGGCACGGCGTCGGGCATGTGTCAGTTCCTCCTGTCCGGTATCCAGCGGTCCCGCAAGCCCCGCACTTGTAGCAACGCAGCGGCTATGTCGCAAAGACTGTCCGAGGGGCGGCTCTTACCCGCCCCGCCGGTCGTCCGGTGCTGCGCCGGGCCGCTGTTACCGCCCCGACGCGATCTGACCCGAGGCGAAAGCCAGCAGCGCCGCCGACGAGCGGGCGGTGCGCTGCGCTTCAACCCGAGACAACTGGGCGTCGTAGAGCATGCGCAGCGCGGTATCGACCTCGCCCACCGTGGCCAGCCCGCGTCCGGCCATCGACCGCGCGGCGTCATAGGTGGTCTGCGCGGTCGAGACCATTTCAACCGCCGCCGTGTTCGCCGCGAGCGAGGCGCGCAGCGCCTCATAGGCGGCGATGATCTCGCCCTCGGCCATGGCGCGCAGGTTCTCGGCCTCGGCCAGCGCGGCCTGATGCCCGGCCTGTGCCTCGGCCAGCCGCAGCTGACGGGCGTTGCCGTCCCAGATCGGGATCGACACGCCCAGATAGACGCCCGCGACGTGCTGCGAGCGCTCGATCCCGGCGCTGCCAAGGCGGGAGTCATCGATGGTGCCGCTCAGCACCCGCTCGCCCAGCGTGGCCGACGCGACGATACGCGGCCGGAACGAGGCCTCGACCGCCGCGACATTGGCCTCGCTGACGCGGGCGCGGGCAAAGGCGGCTTGCAGATCGGGGCGGCGCTGAAGCGCGTCTTGCAGGAAGGCATCGACCGCCGCAGGCGGGCGCGGCGGCAGTTGGAGCGTGCTCGAGAGGTTGACGCGGATCGGCTGGCGCGGCGACAGCCCGCAAAGCGTGGCCAGCCGGGTCGAGGCCGCTGTGGTTTCGGACCGGGCGCGGGTCAGATCGAAGCGCGCCTGCGCCACGACCTGTTCGGCCTGCGCCAGTTCGGTCACCGTGGCGACCTGCTGTTCGCGGCGCGCGCGGGCCATGCCGGCGATTTCCAGCGCGGCGTCCTGACGCTGGCGCTGGATAGCCTCGCGCTGGGTGGCAGCCTGCAGGTCGTAGAAGGCCTGCGTGACGTCATGGATCAACGTCTGATGCGCGCCCACGAAGGTGACGTTGCTCGCAAAGGACGCTTCTTGTGCCCCGCGCCGCAGCGCCGACCGGCGGCCAAAGTCGAACAGCAGCCATTGCACCGACAGCACCGCCGCATCCGCGCCGGTTCCGGTCGCGACCGAGCCCGCAGGCAGAACGCCCAGCGGGTCATTGACCGCCGTGCTGTCCGAGGCATGCCGCCCGGCCAGAATTTCGGCGCTGATGCGCGGCAGGTAGGTTGCCTCGACCAGCCCGACCGCCAGCGCCGCCTGCCGCGCCCTGAGCCACGCGGCGCGGGTCACCGGGTTGTTGGTCTGGGCGATGTCGATCAGGGTTGGCAGGTCATAGACCTGACCGGGCACCGCCGCGCGGCTTGCAGTCGCGCCGGGAACGCGGGTATCGGCGGCCAGCGTGAAGCTGCTCATCCCGTCAGGCGGGGCCGAGGGATCGGCGGGGGCCAGCCCTGCCGTGTCAACCTGCGCACAGGCGGCGATCAGCAGCATCAGCGGGAACGGTCGAAGTGCCTTAGGCAGCGGCATGCGCAGTGCTCCTGAGAAAGGCGTGATACCGCACCTTGGCAGCGGCAATCTGGGGGGAAAGATCGGCAAGCCGCTCATAGCGGGCCATCTCGGACAGACGCATCGCCTGCGCCAGCGGTGCGCGCAGCCGGGCGATGTCGCGCCCTGAGCGCGGCGGCGGGGCAGTGGCGAGGGCCGTGTCCATCTCGTCGATCGCGGCCAGCGCGTCATCGCGCGCGGATTCGGGCCAGACCACGGCAAAGACCACCATGATCACCGCGCTGCCAAACAGGATGCCGATCACCCGGCTGACTGCCGCGCCGATCCCGGTCGGCGGGCCAAAGCCGGTGAGCACCACAAGGAAGAAACACAACGCAAGCTGCCAGCCAGCATAGGAAATCCGCTCGCTGCCCAGCCCGATCCACGCCGCGACAAAGGTCGGCACGGCGAGCAGCAGCAACAGCCCGCCGATGTCATCCACCAGCGGCATCAGCCACAGCATGGTGGCGAACCCGGCCACCGCGCCCATCACCGCGCCCGAAAAGCGCAGGGCGATGCGATGATGCGTCTCGCCACGTGTGCCCAGTGCGACGTAGAAACAGGTGATCATCGCCGTGTGGATCTGGAACATGCCAAAGGCGGTGTAGAAGGCGTAGGTGATCACCACCGCCAGCGAGACCTTCAGCGCAAAGCGCACATGGCGGGGGTCGGTGAACGCGTCTGGCCGCAAAAACGGCACCGGCTCGGGCGGGGGTGCCGCGTGGCTGCGCTGCGGGAAGACCCCGGCCTCGGCCAGCGCGAGCTGGTAAAAGCTGTCATCGGCACGGTAGGCGAGGCGCGCGGCTTCCTCGCCACGTGCCTCGCCCAGCATGCGGGCGAATTTGCGGTAGTCGTCCAGCGGTCCCATGCCCTCATCCAGCAAGGCCTGCGCGGATGCCCCCTGCGGATCGGCCAGCGCGCGGGTGCGCGCGGTGATCCGTTCCTCGGCGCAGCGCACGGGTCGTTTGCCCGCCAGCGCCGCCCAGAACGCCATCAGGCCCAGCGGCAGCGCCAGCACGACCCACATCCATTCCAGCACGCGGTTCATCAGCTCGGGCACCGGGATGACATCGGCCAGCGTCAGCAGGAAGGCAAAGACGAACCCCGCCGTGCCCGCCAGCGGTCCCAGTTTCGAGGCCTGCGACAGGAACATCCCCAGAAAGGTAAACCCCACCAGCGCGGCCAGCCGCAGCATCGGTTCCTCGATCACGCCGCGCAGCAAGAGCACACCCAGAAAAATCCCCAGCGAGGCGGCGATGGTCAGCTTGATCGCGGTAAAGATGCTGTCGCCCGCGTTGTCGCGGTGGGCGAAGAAGATCAGGTAGCACGACAGCGCCACCTCGGGCACGCGCAGCGCCATGGCGATGGCGCTGGTGACCAGCACCAGCCCGGTGATCGTCAGCGCGCCGGAAAGCCGCCCGTCGCGCGGCGCCAGCTCGGCCAGCAGGGTCTGTGCCGAGGCGTCGGTCATTGCGCCGCGTCCGCTTCCACCCCCAGAATGCGCACCGAGGCCGAGGCGCCAAGCCGCACCAGCCCGGCGGGGGCGTCCTCAAGCTCGATCTCGACGGGGAAGCGCCGCGCGGCGCGCACCCAGTCGAGTTTGCTCGCCACCAGCGGCAAGCCCAGCAGCTGCGCCTCGTCATTCGAGCGCACGCCCCAGCCCACGCCCGTTACCCGGCCCCGGATCGGTGTCGACGGGGCGGCCAGCAGGAACACCCGCACGCTGTCGCCCAACGCGATCTGCGGCAGATCCGTCTCGCGGAACAGGGCGGTCACCCGCCATTCGCTGTCGTCGATCAGCGAAAAGAGCGGTGCGGCGGTGACGACAAACTCGCCCGTCGTCATCGTCAGCCCGGCGATATAGCCCGCGCGCGGGGCGCGGATTTCGGTGTTGCGACGGTTGCGTTCGGCCAGCGCCACAGCGGCACGGGCGGAATCCACCTGCGCGCGGCGCGTATCGAGCGTGCCGACAAAGGCACCCGTGCCGCTGGCGTGGCTGCGCGCCTGTTGCAGCGTCACCTCGGCATCGCGGACGGCGGTGCGGGCGCTGTCCACCTGTTGGGCGGTGACATAGCCCTGCTCCAGCAGCGGTTCGAGCCGCATCAGCGTTTGCCGTGCAAGGATCAGATTGGCCTCGGCCCGGTCGATCTGGCTCGAGGCGACATCGGCGTTGGATTGCTCCAGCGCGCGGTTGCCTTCGCCCTGACGCAGCTCGGACTCGGCGGCGGCTAGCGCGGCGCGGGCCTGCTGCAGCTCCAGATCATAGACCTCGGGGTCCAGCCGGAACAGCAGCTCACCGGCCTCGACGTGCTCGTTGTTCTCGACCGCAACCTCGATCACCAGACCCGGCACGATGGCGGCAATCTCGACCACCGGCGCATCCACCGTGGCCGCGTCGGTCATCGGATGGCTTTCCGACTGCTGCCAGGCCCAGAACGACAGCCCCCCGGCACCCAGCGCCAGAACCGCAACACCGACCCGCAGAAAGGCGCGCAGCGTCATTGGTAGCCTCCGATCCACAGAACATAGAGCCCGACGCCCGACAGAACGGCGGTCGACAGATGGAAAACCGCCGGGGCGGGCAGATGCCGGGACAGGCCCGTGGCAATGAGCACTTCACGCAGCACCAGCGCCATGACCAACCCGGCCAGCGCCGCGAACAGCCAGACCGGGAAGGACGATCCATACAGGGCTATGACAGGCGCTCGCGGGGTCATGGCGTCCTCATGTCGGGGTCATCCGGTGTCGAAAACTTGAAGACTTGGTTTTGCGCGATAGTTGACGACGGCGCAAGGCGAGCCGCGCACCGGTTACGCGCCGTAACGGGTGCAGCGGCTGGCTGACCGGGGGCAAAAGGCGCTTTCTTAAGCGCCGTGATCCGTTCGTTTCTCTGTTATTTCCATGCCTTACGCCGTCTGGAAACGGTGACCCGAAAGCTGCCAAGGGCATGGACCGAGGCCAGTGTCCTTTTGGGCGGGGTCCGCACGATTCCCCCCCCCCCCTACCCCGCACTGCGTCGCGCCGCAGGCCTCAGGCGCGGCGTTCGGCCTGTCCGGCGGGAGACGCGGCGCTTTTGGCACGCGCCCAGGTCGACGGGGGCGCGAAACCATGATCAACGGCATACTCGGCATTTTCCGGGATATCCGCCACCGGGTCGTCAACCCGAAGCGTTGCCTCTGCCGAGACGGAGACCCTGACCGCTTCATCCTGCGCGACAGACAGGCTCAGATGCGCCGCGTCGTGATGGGCGCAGACGCTCAGTTGCACGCCCGGTTGCGCGGGGATCGGGTGATCGAGCAGAAACGCCGTCCGGCCCCAATGGCCATCAGCCTGCACGCCGTTCGTCACCCGGATACCCGGTGCCAAGCGCATTTCAAAGAACACGAAAACCGCGTGGATGGTGCCCGTGGTGGCGCTTGTCAGAACCTCGATCCGTTGCGCGGGCTTGGTGGTGGGTCGGGTGAAATCGAACGCAAACAGCGGCTTTGCAGGCCCAAGGGGCTTGAGGCCACAGATGGCAAAATCATTCGGGGTAATCTGTGCGATGGTGGCAAAGTGGTGGAACGCCGACAGATTGAACCCCTCGGCCTGATGAGGACGCCACAGACGCATGAGGGCATCGCTTTCCACCAGTTGCGCCTTGAGCACCCCATGCTCGGGAATGGTGCGCGCCTCGGGCTTGGCCAGCCGGTGCATGGCGTGAAACAGCGTGTCGAGCGCCCCTTCGCCCAGCAACAGTGTATCGACGATCTCGGAAATCACCACATCGGCGGGTTCGGGCATATCGACGCCAATGACAAGATTGTGCGACATCTTGGGGATCACCGTGATCCGGTCCGCAAGCCCGTTTTCGGCGATCACGCGCGTGGCGGCTTGCGCGATCAGGGGCTGTTGTTCGCAGGTGTAGACGTGCTTTGCCCCGGCCCGCGCCGCCAGCATGGCCGTCAGCCCCGCGCCGCAGCCGATGTCGAGCACGATATCGCCGGGCTTGACCTTCGCCGCGATGGCAGCGGCATAGGCGCGGTTGCGGGCGCTGTCAGCGAGCATGGGGAAATGCCAGCGCGGGACGAACATCTGATAGAGCCGTTGTTGCAGGACTTGCGCCTTATGATGGTGCGGCGCGAGGGCGAGCGCATCGGCCAGCAGTTGCGCGGTGCGCAGGCCGCCATCGGTCAGCGGCTCAAGCGTCGCGCGCTGGACAAGGCGGTCTGCCTCTTGCAGACGAAGATAGGCAAACGCCTGTAAACCCTGATGTTTTGCCAAAGAGGTCAGCGCAAGATCTTTTGCCATAGGTCGGATGTCCTCGTTCTAAGGAAGGGGTCCGAACAGGCATAGCGGGCGGGCGAATAAGATATGGTAAACGCCCCTGGCAATTGTGGTGGGTGCGGTGCCGACCACCGGGGTCAGCACCGCACCGATGCTCAGTTCGTCGCCGGCTCATCGCGCAGGGCCGAGACATCGGCGGCGGACACTGGTCCTGCGTCATTGGTCCAGCCCTGTCGCAGGAAACTGGCCAGCGTGGCAACCTCGTCATCCGACAAACGGTGCGCAAAGCCCGGCATGCGCAGCCGCTCGGGGCGTTCGGCGGTCGAGGGCAGTTCACCGCCGTGCAGGATCATCGAGATCAGGCCGGTCGGGCTGTTGGCGGTGACCAGCGACGAGCCGTCCAGTTCCGGAAACACCTCATCCGCGCCGCGCCCGTTGACAAAGTGGCAGGCGCCACAATTGTCGAGGTACAGCCTTGGGCCCAGATCCATCGACGGGTCAGCCGACGCCAGCAGCTGTTCGGTGGCGGTCTCCGTCGGCTCCGCAGGTGCCTGCTCACCGCTGTTGAGGTGGACCAGATAGCCCGCGATGGCATCGAGATCCTCATCACTGAAGAATTGCGTGGAATCGCGGATCACCAGCTGCATCTCGCCATTGACGGCGGAATGCGCATTGCGGCCGGTGGCAAAGATCAGGCGAATGTCGGCTGCGCTCCAGCCCCGGATCGCGCTGTTGGCACCGCGCAGGGCGGGTGCGGTCCAGCCGGCGATCTCGCCGCCAGACAGGAAGGCATCATCCGCACCAGTCAGCGCCGCCTGCGTCATGATCGGGCTGCGTGGGGTATGGCACGCGCCGCAATGGCCCGGCCCGGTGACAAGGTATTCACCGCGCGCAAGCTCGGCGTCGCTGAGTGTGCTGGTGAAGCCCGGATCGCCCAGCGCCAGCCAGTTCCACCCCCGCAGCGCCCAGCGCTGGTTGAAGGGGAAGGACAGCTCGGTCTCGGGCGTCGGGTTGGACACCGGCTCGAGCTGGTCGTGGAAGTAGGCATAGAGCGCGCGGATGTCTTCCTCGCTGAGCATGCGGTAATTTTCATACGGCATGGCAGGGTAAAGATGCGTGCCGTCGCGGCGCAGGCCGTCGACCAGCGCGGCGCGGAAATCGGCCAGCGTGTAATTGCCGATCCCGGTTTCGGGGTCAGGCGTGATGTTGGAGGAATAGATCGTCCCCAGCGGGCTTTCGATGGGCCGCCCGCCCGCGAAGGGCACACCGTCATCGGCGGTATGGCAGGCCGCGCAATCGGCCAGCCGCATGGTGTATTCGCCCTGCCCTTCGGGCACGGTGTAATCCGCCGCCAGCGCCGTCTGCGCAGGGGTGCGCTGGACCGGGATGAAGATGAAGGCGATGAGGGCCACGACACCAATGACCGCCAGAACGAGGATGAGACGCAGGAAGGTTTTCATGATGCTCTCCTCACACCAGCGGCCGGGGGTTGGGCAGATAGTCGCGCCGGATCGCATCTGCGGCCCAGTAGGCGAGCGCGCCGACCGCCCCCGTGGGGTTGTACTGGATGTTCTGCGGGAAGGCCGAGGCCCCCATCACGAAGACATTGTGCTGGCCCCAGGTCTGCAGGTAGCGATTCAGCGACGAGGTTTCGCGGTCCTCACCCATGATCGCGCCGCCGACGTTATGCGTGGTCTGATAGGGCCGCACGTCGTATTGCGCGCCCTCACTCTTGTAGGACGAGCGCCAGCTGTCAGGTTGCATCGCTTCGGCAATCGGTTCGATCTTGGAGCGCATGAATTGCGTCATGCGGATGTCGTTGTCCTTCCAGTTGAAGGTCATGCGCATCAGCGGGCGGCCATGGCGGTCGGTATAGGTGGGGTCGAGGTCCAGATAGCAGTCGCGGTACGCCATGTTCGACCCATGCGAGCCGATGGACATCGAATGTCCGTACCAGTCGCCGATCCCCTGCTTCCAGCCTGCCCCCCATGACGGCGTGCCAGCGGGAAGCGAGATGCCCCGGATCGGTTGCCCGTTCGAGATCCCTGCGGTGATATAGCTGCCACCGATGAACCCCTCCCGCGCAAAGTCGATCTGGTTGATGGCGTAATCGTCGATGGACACGCCGTTTGATCCGGCGGCAGCGAAGGGGTTGAACTCGACATCGCGGAAGAACATCGAGGTGCCGCCGTTCATCTGATAGGCATAGTTCTTGCCCGTCGTGCCGGTCTGCGTGACCGGATCCCACGGATCACCGATGCCCGAGAGCAACATCAGGTGGACGTTGTGCAGCGAATACGCAGCGACGATGACCAGATCGGCGGGCTGGAATACTTCCTCCTGCGCGGCCTCATCAAAATAGGTGACGCCGGTGGCGGTGGCGCGGTCCTCGGCCAATTCGATCTTCAGCACCTCGGAGTTCACCTTGTAGCTGAAATTCGGCATCCGCTTGAGCGCGTCCAGCACGCAGGTCTGCGGGCTGGATTTCGAGTAGTTGGCGCAGCCGTAGCGTTCACAGAACCCGCAGTAGTTACACGGGCCCAGCTGCATGCCGTATTCATTGGTATAGGCTTGCGTTGCATTGGCGGCAGGGCGCGGGAACGGGTGCAGGCCCATGGCCCGCGCTGCCTGCTCGAACATCTGCGCATCGACGCCCTGTTTCATCGGCGGCATCGGGTAGTCTCGGCTGCGCGGGGCCTCGAACGGGTTGCCGCCCGGCTGGATCTCGCCGTTCAGGTTGCCCGCTTTGCCCGCGATCCCGGCCATATACTCGAAACGGTCGAAATAGGGTTCCAGCTCGTCATAGCTGACGCCCCAGTCCTGAATGGTCATGCCCTCGGGGATGATGTCGGCACCGAAGCTTTCCTCGACATAGGACTTCAGGCGGAACTCCTCGGCCATCGGGCGCCAAGTCTGGCCGTTCCAGTGGATGCCCGCGCCGCCGACACCATCGCCGGGCAGGAACGACCCCAACCGGCGATACGGCTGCGCGGTTTCGGTCAGCGAGCGGCGCACCGTCAGGGTCGAGTTGCGCGGCTTTTGCATGAAACCCAGCCGGATGCCGTATTTCAGCTCGTCAATCACGTTGGGATACTGGAAATCGGGCACCGTCTCGCGGTCTGGTCCGCGTTCGAGGGCAAGGATCTCAAGCCCTTCCTGCGCCAGTTCCATGCCAAGGATCGAGCCAGTCCAGCCCAGCCCGATGATGACGACGTCTTTCTTGGGATCTGTGCGTGCCATGGTTCAGGCCCTCTCACCAGCGATGTTGACCGGGCCGAGCGGATACGCCTCGGGCCGTCCCACCCATTCAAAGAAACTGCCCCGCGCGCCGGGGAAGCCGATATAGACCCAGGACGCCATCCCGGCGTTGCCGCCGTATTGCGGGTCAGAAAAGTACCCCTCGCGGGTGTTTTGCAGCAGCAGGCTCCAGAACTCGCGCAGCTCGGGGCCAAGCGGGACGTCACCTTCCGACAGCGCGGTGATCGCGGCGTCCTGCGTTTCGGCGTCAAGATCGGCGAAGCTGGCGTTGTGGGTCTGGGCGCACCACGCGTCGAAGGCGGCAATGCCGCCGCGATAGATCTCGGCCGGGGTCAGGGGCGTCTGCGTGCCCAGAAACGGATCGGCTGTCGGGGTAAATGGCCCCTCCATGTAGAGATCAGCCGCGGTGCCGAAGTCGCCCGCCAGCTGGCGGTCGATGAACACCGGCACGCGGGTTTCAAGCGCGCCCGGCCCCTCGCCGTCTTCGGGAATGATCCGGTCGGTCGCGGCCATGATGAACGCGTATTCGGCAGCGGTGAGGTATTCAGGTTGGTATTGGTCCAGCGGCACTTCTCGCGCGGCCTGAGCGCGGGCGTGCATAGCAAAAACGCTCAGCGCCGCCCCCGCAGCTGTTCCGGCAAGGAAAGTGCGGCGGCTTGGTTTGGTGAAGTCTGGTGGCATGGCGGTGCGGCCCCTGTTGTGTTCCCGACGCATGATCTGGCTGTCAGGACGAACGCGCGGGGCGCGCTGCGGCACGAGGGGCCGGTAAGGTCGAGGCAGCCATTGAGACCGCATGCGCGCGAAATATCCGCGTAGGGGCGGCCCTCATGCGGACTCAACCGGCGAGACGCCCAAGAGTTCCCAGAATTCTGCACCTCAGGCATGGCGTCGCGTGGCGCGCGTGGGTGCAAACATGGCACCAAGGACCTGCAAGCCGCTGGCTTTTCTCTAAAAAACGGCCCGGTCTATCCGACCGGGCCGCCCCAGAAAAGCCTGGCGTATCAAGGGCACCGGTCGCCTTCAGGCTTCAAAGACCATCGCACCCTCGAACCATGTCTGACGCGGCTGCACCGCGCCCAGTTCCGCCGCCGTCAGCGTCTCGATCGGCGCGTCCAGCACGATAAAATCCGCCGACAGACCGGGCCGCAATGCGCCGGTGGTTTGCTCAAGCCGCAGCGCCCGCGCGCCGTTCACGGTGAAAATCGGCAAGGCCCGGTCAAGCGCGATTGCCTGATCCGCCCCGACATGGCCGTCAAAGAGGCCCGCCGGGTCGGCGCGCGTGACCATGCCGGCAATCCCGGTCCAGGGGTTGGCATCGGGGGCGGCGGCGGGCCAGTCCGAGCCGTAGATCACCTCGGCCCCGGCATCGAGCAGACTGCGCACCGGATGGCAGCTTTCGGCCCGCGCATCGCCCAACACGGCGCGCTGGCCGGGCGTGACGGGGTTGGGGAACCACAGCTTGGGCGACATCTCGGCCACCGCCCCCAGCGCGGCGAAGCGTGCAAGGTCCTGCCGCCGGATGAAGTTGGCATGCGCGATCTCGTGGCGCAGCCCGCTGGCCCCGTTCGCGTGCCGCGCCGCTTCGATCGCGTCGAGCCCCGCCTGAATGGCGCGGTCACCGACGGCGTGCATCTTGACGGTCAACCCGGCAGCATCAAGCGCCGTTACATCAGCATTCAGCCGCGCGGGCGGCACCAGCAGCATCGCCTCGGGGTCGTGCATCGCCGGATCGGTACCCGGATATGGATCGCAAAACGCAGCCGTTCTGGCCACCGGCACGCCATCAAGGAACAATTTGGCAAACGCGGTATGCAGATGCGGGCTGCGGTAGCGCGCCCGCAGGGCTGCGATGTCTTCCATCGGGACCCAATCGCCGGTGATCGCCGAATACCGCGTCAGATGCGCGCCGACATGCAGGTTCAGCCTGCCCGCCAGATCGGCCTCGGCATAGGCCTTGAGTTCGGGCGCGAAGGCCATCGGCTCTTTGAAGCCGGTGATGCCCTGCGCGTGAAAATATCCCGCCATATGCAGCACGGCCTGCGACAGTTGCGCGGCGGTCGGGGCGATTTGCGGATGAACAGGCGCTGTGGCTGCCTCGATCAGGATGCCGGTCGGCACGCCGCTGGCGTCGCGCTCGATCTCGCCCCCCGGGATTGCCGGACTGTCGGGGCCAAAGCCGATACGGCGCAGCCCCTCGGAGTTGAGCCACATGTTATGCTGCGACAGATCCTTGACGACGACCGGATGGTTCGGCGCGATCGTGTCCAGCAGCGCGCGCGGCACGGTTCCCAGCGAGGGGCGCTCGAACGGACGCCACGGCCCGGCGACGATCCACTCGCCCGGCGGGGTCTGCGCCACGCGCGCGGCAATGCTGTCGAGCAACAGCCGGAGCGATCCGCTGAGGCCGACATAGACCTCGAACAGATCGCGGCACGCCCCCCACAACCCGTGCGTATGGCTGTCGATCAGACCGGGCATCACCGCCCTGCCCCCGAGTCGCACGATTTTTGTGCCCGGACCGGCCAGCGCCTCGACCTCCTGCGCCGGACCGACCGCGAGCAGATGCCCGGCGCAAACCGCCAAGGCCTCGGCAAAGGGGCGCGCGGGGTCCATGGTGCGGATCCGGGCATCGGTCAGTATCAGCGTCGGGGTCTGGGTCATTCGCGCGGTTCCTCGGTTGCGGGCATGGTCAGCGGGAGTGGCGGCATGGCATCGACGACTTCGCGCAGGCGGTGGAGCATGCGGACCAGTTGCTCCAGCTCTTCGCGCCCATAGGCATCCTCGATGTCGCGGTAGACCGCTTCCGAAATAACGCCGATGCGGGCGAACAGATCCTGGCCCTTGTCCGTCAGGGTTACCTTGCGGCGGCGGCTGTCCTCGCCGGGCAGCACATCGACCAGCGCACGCTCTTGCAGCGACTTGAGCAGCCGCGAGACCGAGGGCTGCAACAGCGCGCAGCGCGTGGCGATGGTGCCGACGTCCAGCGCCTCGCCATCGCCGAGGGCACGAATCACCTGCCATTGCGGCGGCGTGAGACCGACAGCATGGGTGTGGACCTGAAACTTCTGCGCCGTTGCGGCGCGCGCGCGCGCCAGCGACAGCGGCAAAGCGGATTCAAAACCGCGCATTTTCATAGCCGTTGCCTCCTTGGCTTGCTTCTCATCATTACCCGGCATCGCGATCTCCAACGCCCTTCCTGAGGTGCCGATCATAGCACTTGACTTGCTTCTGGCTACATATAACGTGTTATATAAATCAAGATCAACAGTCGCAACAAGCGGCGCAACCCCACGGGAGACTTGCATGAAACCCTTTAAGTACGGGACGTTAGCGGCTGCGCTTTTGGCGGCCCAACCCACCCTTGCGGACACCACCATACTGTTCAACAACTTCCTGGGGTCGAATGACGCCCTGTGGACGGATGTCCTGGCCCCCTGGATCGGCGACATCGAAAGCGCCACTGACGGGCGCGTGACCTTCTCGGTCCCCGCCGCCTCGCTGGCGCCACCGCCGGGCCTGCTGAACGCGGTTCAGCAAGGCGTGGTCGACGGTGCGTTCCAGATGGTCGGCTTTCTGCGCGAGTCTCATCCTGAGCTTCAATTGCCGCTGCTGCCGATGACCTATTTCGGCAACGAAGAGACCTCGGTTGCGCTGTGGCGCACGTATGAGCGGTACTTCGCCGGTCACAATGATCTGGAAGACGTGGTGCTGCTGGGGCTGATCACCACGCCGTCGGGCAGCTTCTTCAACATGCAGCCCGAGCCGTTCGAAAGCGTCGAGGATCTGCAGAACGTCAAGATGTGGTCCCTGCCCGGCGTCACTGCCGAGGCGCTGGCGGCGCTGGGAGCGGTGGTGACACCCGGACCGGCGGTGCGGATGTATGAGGTGATCTCGGGCGGCGTGGTGGATGCCTTCTGCTGCATCAACTTCCAGTCGCTCGAAGTGTTCAACGTCGCGCAATACATCGGTTCGGTCACCGAAGTGCCCGGCTCGCTCTTTGCCCCCGCCTTTGCCATCTTCGTGCGTCAGGATGTCTGGGACTCGATCGACCCGGCCGACCAGGAGGCCATTCTGGCCGTCTCGGGCGAGTCTCTGGCCCATCGCGGCAGCTTCGGCGAGTTACCTGAAGAAGCGGCGCGCCAGCGGGCCATCGACGCGGGCATTCCGGTGATTCAGGCCGATGACAGCTTCACGCAGGCGATGACCGACGCCTTTGCGCCGATCCGGCAGGACTGGATCGACTCTGTCGCGGCCCACGGCATCGACGGGGCAGAAGCGCTGGACTTCTACCTGTCCGAACAAGCCAATGTCGTGACCGGGAACTGACCGATGAAACGTTCATGGCGATGGGTCGAGATCTTCCTCGAGCTGGTGATCAGCCTGTGTCTCGTCGCCATGACCGCCCTGACGGTCATTGACGTGGCGGGCCGTTACTTTTTCGGCATGCCCCTGCAGGGCGCGTTCGAAATCTCGGAACTGCTCATGGGGCTGACGGTCTTTGCCTCGCTGCCGCTGGCGACGCGCTCGGAGAGCCATCTGACGATCGGCCTTTTCACCGATCACCTCTACGGCCGCACGCGGCAGATCCACCGGATCACCATCCAGATCATCAGCTTCCTTGCGCTGGCCTTCATCGGTTGGCGCATGGGGATCCAGACGAGCATCTTCTACCACTCACAGATCGCCACCGGCTCGTTGCGTCTGGCGCTCTGGCCGGTTGCAGCGGTCATGTCGGCGCTTGGCTGGCTGTCGGCACTGGTCGCGCTGGTCCTTGTGATCCGCGCAATCGCCGGGCGCGATCTGGACGCCAAACCCGCAAGAGGGACTCTCGAATGATCGTGTCGCTGATCGGCTTTGCCGTCCTTCTTCTGATGATCTTCGTCGGCGTCCCGCTGGGCTTTGCGCTGATGTTCGTCGGGGTCATCGGCTTTGCCTATGTCCGCGCCGATATGGTCGGACAGGCACTGCTGTCCTGGGGCGACGGCGGCCTCGAGTTCAACATGCGTGCGATCAACGGTGCGCTCGTGATGACCGGCCAGCAGATGTACGATCAGGTCGCGTCTTACGGCATGACCGTGATCCCGCTGTTCGTGCTGATGGGGGCGTTCATTCACCGCAGCCAACTGGCGCAGGAACTCTATGACGCCGCCAACGCCTTTCTGGGACACCGGCGCGGCGGGCTGGCGATGGGCACGGTTGCGGCCTGCGGCGGGTTTGCGGCGGTCTGCGGCTCGTCTCTGGCCACGGCGGCGACGATTTCCAAGGTCGCGATGCCCTCGATGCGGCGCTATGGCTATGACGACAGCCTGTCGACCGGGGTGATCGCGGCAGGTGGCACGCTGGGGATCATGATCCCGCCCTCGGTGCCGATGGTGATCTTTGGCCTGTTGTCCGAAACCGACGTGGCCAAACTGTTCATCGCTGGCATCATCCCCGGCCTGATCCTGATCGGCCTGTTCTTTGCCACCATCGCCCTTCTGACCTACCGCAACCCCGCAATCGGTCCGCGCGGCGACAAGGTCGCCTGGCCCGAGAGGTTCCGGCTGTTGCTCAGGGTCTGGGGCGTGGTGGTGATCTTTGTCGTCATCATCGGCGGCATCTATTTCGGCATCTTCACCCCGACCGAGGCCGCAGGCATCGGCGTCGCCACCAGCTTTGTGTTCGCAGTGGCGCGCGGCAAGATGGGGCTGCGCGAGCTGCGCGAAAGTCTGGTGGAAACCGGCATCACCACCGGCATGATCTTTGTCATCGCCTTCGGTGCGACGATCTTCTCGAACTTCGTCAATCTTGCCGGCTTCACCACCGCGATCTCGGAAGCGCTGATCGCGCTCGACGTCTCGCCCCTGCTCTTCGTCGCCGCGATCTGCGTCATCTATCTGATCATGGGCTGTGTCTTTGACAGTCTGGCAATGCTCATCCTGACCGTGCCGATCTTTGCCGCGATCCTGAAACCGATGGGTGTGGACATGATCTGGTTCGGCATCGTCGCGGTGATCGCGGTCGAGCTGGGGCTGATCACGCCGCCGGTGGGGATCAACGTGCTGGTGGTCAAATCGGCGGTGCCCGGGGTCAACATCTGGACCGTGTTTCGCGGCGTCTGGCCCTTTGTCATCGCCATGGTGATCGCGCTGATCCTTGTGCTGCTGGTGCCACAGACGGCGACCCTGCTGCCGGACCTGATGAACCGTTGAGCCGATATGTCGCGTCAGCCCAACGCGGTATCAGCGGCCTGCCCCTTGGAAACGGAGAGACGACGTGGCGAGAAACATTCTGTGGATCATGTGCGACCAGCTCAGGTTCGACTACCTGGGCTGTGCCGGGCATCCATCCCTGAAAACGCCCCATATCGACGCTCTGGCTGCGCGGGGCGTGCGCTTCACCAACGCCTATGTGCAATCCACGATCTGCGGCCCCTCGCGCATGTCGGCCTATACCGGGCGCTATGTGCGCTCGCACGGCTCAACCTATAACGGCGTGCCGCTGCGGGTGGGCGAGCCGATGCTGGGCGACCATCTGCGCGAGGCAGGGATGGACTGTGTGTTGCTGGGCAAGACCCACATGACCCCGGACCGCGACGGCATGGCACGGCTGGGGATCGAGGCGGACTCGCTGATCGGCGTGCGCAGCGCGGAATGTGGCTTTGACCCTTTCGACCGCCACGACGGTTTGCATCCGTCAAAGCATCCCGGCGGCGGTGGCGAGGCCTATCAAGCCTATCTGCGGGCCAAGGGCTATGACGGCGACAATCTGTGGGAGGAATGGACCAACAGCGCCGAAGGCCCGGCAGGCGAGCGGCTTAACGGCTGGCTTTGGGCGCATTCTGACAAACCGGCGCGGGTCGCCGAAGCGGATTCCGAAACCGCCTATCTGACCGACCGGGCGATGGCGTTTATCGACGGGGCCATCGCCAAGGGCAAACCCTGGTGCGCGCATCTGAGCTATATCAAGCCGCACTGGCCGTATCTGGCGCCTGCCCCGTATCACAACCTCTATGGTGCCGAGGATCTGCTCGACCCTGTCCGCAGCGAGTCCGAACTGGCCGACCCGCACCCGCTCTACGCGGCTTTCACCCAAGAGCGGCACGCCCTGACGCTGTGCCGCGACGGCGGGCGCGAGCGCGTGATCCCGGCCTATATGGGCCTGATCCAGCAGATCGACGACCACCTCGGGCGGCTTTTTGCCTTTCTGGAGGACCGTGGCATCGCGGATCAGACAGTGATCGCCTTTACCTCGGACCATGGCGATTACCTCGGCGATCATTGGCTGGGCGAGAAATACCTGTTTCACGACGCCTCGGTCAAAGTGCCGCTGATCCTGTACGATCCCGCGCCTGAGGCCGATGCCACGCGGGGCACGACCTCGGACGCGCTGGTCGAGATGATCGATCTTGCCCCGACATTTCTGGAACTCGCAGGTGCTGCGCCCAAGCCGCATGTGCTCGAGGGCCATTCGCTGCTGCCGCTGCTGCGCGACCCCACGGCCGGGCTGGCGCGGACGCACGTGTTTTCCGAGTACGACTATGCGTCCGATCAGGTGCGCGTCAAACTGGGCACCAGCGTTCAGGACAGCCGCCTGACCATGGTGTTTGACGGCCGCTGGAAGATGATCGACTGCCGGGGCCTGCCGCCGATGCTGTTTGATCTTGAGACCGACCCCGACGAGCTGTGCGATCTGGGTCGCGCGCCCGGTTATGATCTGATCCGCGCCCGCCTCTTTGACGCGATCCGGCGCTGGTATCACGACGGGCGCAACCGCATCAGCTGCGCGGATACCGACTTCACCCAAGCCGACGAGCTGCTGCGGATCGGGGCCGATCCGGTGCTGAAACAGGGCGTGGTCATCGGCTATTGGGACGAAGCCGAACTTGCCACCGCACAGGCGCTGATTGCGCAGGCTGAGGGCTGAACCACGGGCCAGACGCGCACAAAAACGACCTGCGTTGCCGCCGGTTCAGCATCCTTTCGGTGAGCCAAACGCCCACGACGCCGCCCCGCCGTGTGCCTTTGGCCACAGGGCGGGGCAATCATCGGTCGAAATGACACAGATCCGCCCGTCAGGCGGATTGCGGCCCTGTCGGGTACGACAATGGCATTGAACTGACCGGTCGGCAGGGTCATTGTGAGATCAAGGTCAAGTCAGTCAAGGAGTGTCGGTTGCAGCGCATCCTTCGTGTAACCAATATTCCTGCCGCAATTTCTCTGGCGGTCGTCGTTCTGATCTGGACCTTTGCCGAGCTGCAAAACCGCTATGTCTACCAAGAGAGCCTTCGCCATGAAGTTCTGGGCAGCGCCAGCGTGGTGCGCGCACAGATCGAGGGCACTTTGTCGTCCAATATCCAGCTGGTGCGCGGCCTTATCGCCACGCTGATCACCGAGCCGGATATGAGCGCCGAGCGTTTCGCCGCGCTTTCCAGCGGCCTGATGAACCAGAACTCGTTGCTGCGTAATCTGGCCGCCGCGCCCGACATGGTGATCCGCTATGTCTATCCGCTTGAGGGAAACGCAGCGGCGCTGGGTCTGAGCTACCTCGACACCCCCGAGCAACGTGTCGGTGCCATGCTGGCACGCGACAGCGGCAGACTGGTGGTGGCCGGACCGGTCGACTTGGTTCAGGGCGGCACTGGCTTTATCGGTCGATTTCCCGTGTTTATCCCCGACGGCACGGAACAGGGACAGTTCTGGGGGCTGGTGTCGGCGGTGATCGATGCGGATCGGTTTTACACGGCAACCGGCCTGAACGACGACTCTCTCTCCATTCAGCTGGCCTTGAGCGGCCATCTCGGTCAGGGGTCGGAAGACGCGGTCTTCTTTGGCGATGCCGCGATCCTTGACGACGACCCGGTGCAGGTCTTTGTCAATCTGCCGTTCGGCACATGGCAAATCTCGGCGATCCCGCGAGGCGGCTGGCGCGATACGCCGTCGAATGCCTGGGGCCTGCGCCTGTGGCTGCTGCTGGGCGCGATGCTGATCGTCATTCCCAGCCTGATCATGGGGCGGCTGCTGGACGAGCGGGCGAGCAATGTGAAGCGCTTGCACGTGGCCCTTCGGCGGCGCGGCGAGGCACACAGCCGCTACCAAAGCGTCTCACGCGTGAGCCGGACATTCGTCTGGGAACAGGATGCCGAGCGGGGGCTGACCTATCTGTCGAGCAGCTATCAACATATCACCGGCCAGCACCGCCAGCCGCTCTTGGGTCACAGGCTTGAGGATCTGGCGAAGAACAGCCCGCATTTCGAACCGAGGCCCGATTGGGAGGCGCTGGCGGCGCGCATGAGCGCAGAGGAAGATTTCAGCGATTTCGTCTGCCTTGCCGCCACGGCGGACGACAGCGAGGTCTGGTTGCAGCTGTCAGGCAGCCCGGTCTTTGACGAAGCGGGCGCCCTGCGCGGCTACCGCGGCGCGGGAATGGACATCACCACCGCGCAGCGCGCGCGTCAGGCCGCGGACGATTCCAGCCGCGCCAAGTCGATTTTTCTGGCCAACATGAGCCATGAGATCCGCACGCCGCTGAACGGGGTGCTGGGCATGGCGCAGGTGCTTGAAAGCCTTGTCACCGATCCCGACCAACGGGCCATGGTGACAACGATCCGTGAAAGCGGCCAGAGTCTGCACAATATCCTGAACGATATTCTGGACCTCTCAAAGATCGAGGCCGACAAGCTCGAACTTGAGAACACCCCCTTCCAGCCCGAAGCCACGCTCCAGCGCATCATGAATCTGCATCAGCTTGGCGCCGAGGAAAAGGGACTGCAGCTGACCACCAGCGGCCTGACGCCGCAAGGCCCGTCAAGACGCGGCGACACCCATCGTTTCGCGCAGATCCTACACAACCTGATCGGCAACGCGGTCAAGTTCACCGAGTCAGGACAGGTCAGCGTCGACATGTCGAACCGGCCGGGCGAGGCCCTGACCGTGAAGATCACCGATACCGGCCCGGGCATGTCGGACGAAGCGCTGAACCGGCTCTTTGATGCTTTCGTTCAGGGCGACGGCTCGGTCGCGCGGCGGCACGGCGGAACCGGCTTGGGCATGTCCATCGTGCAACGACTGATCCAGTTGATGCAGGGCGAAATCGACGTGCAATCCGCTCCGGGAAAAGGCACCACGATCCTGATCACGCTGCCCTTGCCGGAACATGAACTGGTCCGCAAGACCGAGATCGATAGCGGCGTTGCGCTGAACCTCAGCGGGCTGCGCCTGCTGACCGCGGATGACAACGCCACCAACCGGCGCGTGCTCGAAGCCATGCTGCGTGGCACTGGTATCGTTTTGACCCTTGTCGAGGATGGCCAGCAAGCGATCGACGCCTGGCGCGAGAGCGACTTCGACGTGCTGATGCTCGATATTTCGATGCCGGTGGTGGGCGGGATCGCCGCTCTGAAGCAGATCGCGCAAGAGGCTGCCGCAACCGGACGCCATTTGCCGCCGGCGATTGCCTTTACCGCGAATGTCATGGCGCATCAGATCACCGAGTATCTGAACGAGGGCTTTGTCAGCTGCGTTGGCAAGCCGTTGAACAGAACCTTGCTGCTTGATGCGCTCAAGATGGCGAGCCAACAGCAGAGCACCCCGCCGGTGCCATAATCCTGCGGAATGGCGACGATGCCCTGTGCGGACACCGGGACAGATCCGCTGGCTGTGGCCGACCTGCTATGTGAAAGCTTGGTAAATTGCGGGGCCACGGACCAGACGCCCCCGGCAACTAGCATTAATGCGCTGTTCTCCATTAACTTTTCAGCGCGTCCTGACCAATGCGCTGTTGCCCGGCCGCACCCAGGAAAAGACGGCGCGGGTCGATTCTTCGCGCAGCACGCACCAAGTTTCACTGGAAAAAGACACAATCCCCTCTTACCAGACCCGCAAAGGCTTCCAACTCCTGTAGGCAAGCCTGACTGAGAGCGGAAGGTAAGGGCGATGGAAGGCATCTATGCGGTATATTTTACCGGCTCTGGGGGCGTTGGCCTTGCCGTTCTGGTGATGATGGACGGCATTGTCACCGGGTCTGACGAAATGGGCGGCTCTCTGGACGGCACGTATTCGACCAGTGACAGCGGACGGGTGTCGGTGAGTGTCGTGTTGAAAACCTCGCCGGGAACCACACTGGCGACGGGACAAACCATGTCGTCGATGCACACCCAGACGATCAAGATCGACCTGCCCGCAGGATTCGCCAACGGCCAGTCGATCAACATGCAAACGCCGCTGGGTCCGCTGACCGCCAGTTTCAAGAAACTGCGCACACTGCGGTGATGCGTTACAAAATGATGACCGAGGCCCTGGGTTCCGCCTGCGCCGAGAGATCAGGCTGTTCGATCCCGCCCTGTCTTTCGATCTGACAGTCGCGCAGCACCGCCTGAAGCGCATCGCGCCGGATCGGTTTGGGCAGATGGGCGTCGAAGCCTGACGACAGATAATACGCCAGATCCGAAGCCATCACATTCGCCGTGGCTGCCACCGCAAAGGCGCGCAGACGGCTTTCATCCTTCTCGATTTCGCGCAGTTGGTGCAGGGTCTCGATGCCCGAGAAGCCAGGCATCGAAATGTCGAGAAGGTAAAGATCGAACGCCTCAGCCTTCACCGCGCGTACTGCCGCATGGCCATCTTCAACCGTGTGCGGCTCCAGCCCCAGTTGGCGCAACATTTTGCTGAGCACCATCAGATTGCCCTTGCTGTCATCCGCGCACAGCACCCGCAGTGACGAGAAATCAACGGCGGCCGGTGGCGCAACCTCGACCGGGGCCTCGACGGCCCCGGCCTCGACGCGTTCCAGGGGCAGCTGGATGGAAAAGCGCGTCCCCTCGCCCGGGTTGCTGACCACGGTGATTGCGCCGCCCATCAGCGTCACCAGCCGGTGCACGATCGCCATGCCCAGCCCGGTGCCTCCAAAACGCCGGGTGATGCCTTCGTCGGCCTGAGTGAACTCGTCAAACATGGCCGCGATCTGCGTTTCGGTCATGCCGATGCCCGTGTCTTCCACGACCAGCAGCAACTGCTCACCGACGCTGGCCGAGACCTTGACGCTACCGGTCTGGGTGAACTTGACGGCATTCCCCACCACATTGTGCAGGATCTGGTTAACGCGGTGCGGATCGCCCAACCATTGCCCGGCAACCTCGGGCTGCGTGTCGATCACCAGCGCCAGACCACGCTCACGGCATTTCGCGCTATGGCTGGCCTCGATCTGGCGCAGCAGCGTGTCGATGCCAAAGGCGCGCTGTTCAATGGTGACCGCGTTCGCCTCAAGCTTGGAGACATCAAGGATATCGTTCAGGATATGGATCAACAGATCGCCCGAAGTCTGGATATGCCCGACCATCTCGCGCGCTTCATCATGCTTGACCATGCCTTCCAACACATCCGCCATGCCCAGAACCGAATTCAGCGGCGTGCGGATCTCATGGCTCATATGGGCCAGAAAACGCGCCCGCGCGCGGGCCAGTTCCTCGGCCCGCTGGCGTTCCACGTCCAGCGTCATGTTCAGACGCGCCGCCCGCAACGCGATCAGCCCAAAGGCCCATTGCAGCGACGAATAGGCAAAGATGAACGCGTTCAGCGCGGTGATCGTCAGGACCGCGAAGGTCGAGCTTTGGATCGCAATCATGAACAAACGCAGGAAAAACCCGGCGGATATGGCAAAGAACGGCACGCTGACCAGCAGGCCCAGCTCACGCCCATAGCGTTTGGCCGCGCGCAAAACGATGATCCCCATCGCCAGCGCGACGGAACCGTTGATGATCGAGGTTCCGGCAAACAACTGCGTCATGCCCGGAACGGTGAGCACCGTCACCCATTGCAGGGCGATACCCGCCGCACCGATGATGCCGAACACGGCATAGTAAGGCCGCTGGCCAAGACCCTTGTGCATGGCAAAGTAGCCAAACAGAAAGCCCAGATACGCCCCCGCCATGGTAATGCAGGTAATCAGCCGTAACGGGACCACCTGGGTAAAGAGCAAGGCAAGCGCCCCGACCAGCAAGGCCGAATTGGCCGCGATCATCCAGGCGGCGCCGTTTTCCAGATCCGAATCCACGATCCGGCTGCGGCGGGCCAGCAGGCAGATCAGCAGTGAGAACACCACCATGATGGCTGCGATCAGGACAACGACGCTGATATCAACTGTGGTGTTCAAACAAGTTCCCTCGTTGAGTCATAAGTGACCCTTGAAACGCCTGACTCTCGGACCCGTTGCAAAATGAAACCAGAACAGAAGCTCTGGCCCTGAACGATCGAAGAAAAACTGTCGTCTAAAAAACAAGCACAAACGTCTAAGCGCGCCACCAAAATGGTAACGACTTTTCGCGGCTCTCACACGGGGGCCGCAAGGCCGCTGCCAAAGATGAGCCTGCGGTACAAAACCGACGCAAACAGATGCACAGGGTTGCCGGAATTGTCGCCATATTCAAGGGTATTCTGCTGTTAGCTGCCTTCAGTGTGCCGTTCCGGCACCCCGCCCGAGACCGCCGTGGGACGAAACCCGAACAGCCGCATTGAGCCCGAAACGTCGACGCGACAGGCGAGCCTTTGTCCAGACTCCGATTTTGAAGCTTTTTGCGAATGCAGCATTGTGTTAGCTTCGGCAGCCATTGATCGGATTGCGGCTGCGAGGCCTGCCTGCTTTACCGTCCCTGAACCAAAGGGGCCAGATGAGCGATCTGTCTTGGCTGAGCGGGGCTCAGATGGAGCGGCTGAGACCGTTCTTCCCCCGAGAACCATGGCTCCGATGACCGGCGGGTCCTCAGCGGGAATATCTTCATTAATCACAACGACTTGCGCTGGCATGACGCGCCTCTTCAGTATGGGCTGCACAAGACGCTCTACAACCGCTGGAAAAGGTAGAGCGATAGGGGCGTGTTCGCGCGGATCATGACGGGTTCGGCGGCAGAGGCCCCCGACAACAAGGCGATCTCCATCGACGCGACCTCTCTCACAGCACATCGCATGGACTCAAGCCTTGGGGCAAAAAAGGGAGCAGGTCAGTCGCTGTATGATCTGTCCGCAGAAGACAATCTCAGCAGCCGCTTCCGGACCAATATCCCGTATTCCGGCTTTGGCGATGCGCTGCATTCCTTGGCCTGGCGCTGTGCAGCCTTCTGGTTGGTGTCACGGCGTTCCCTTTCGAGCTGTTTCGCGGGTTCTTTGCAACCCGTCGGGACATGATCGAAAAGTCACTGTTCTATGCCAGTCTGCGCGTCCCCTTTCTGGTCATGCTCCAGCACAATCTGCGCCCGTGGTCGCGCCTGGCCGGCTTGCGCACGCCCAGAAGGCCGGGGTCTAGACCTGTATCACGAGATACTGGCCCAGAGGCAGGACTGAGCCCGGTCCGCGGTTTCTGCATCCGGCACAACACCGCCCCTCATGATCGAGCGGCGGTGTTATTGGTGATCAATCGGCCAGAGTGGTGGCGAAGTCCCCGCGCAGTGCGACTTCGAGCAGTTCGAGATCCTCCGAGGCCTCGGCATAGGTGACAACCATCCCCGGTGGGATGACAAAAGCGTCACCGGCTTCAAGATCGCGGGGCTCCTGCCCGTCGGCATCCAGCCGCAGCGTGCCGTCCATGACAAAGGTGAAATGGATATCGGCGTCATGGCGCGATGCGACGGGTGTGCCGTCGCCCTTGCGGATCACCTGTATCCCCGCCACGCCCTTGGTGCCTGCCGCCATACCCGTGTCGCGCGCGGTAAACCCGGGGATGCGGAAAGGCCCCCAGCTGGCCTTGTCTTTGACGTGGTGGACGAATTTCTGGCCATCCCACTCGCGCGCAGGATCGCCCTTGCCGTTGGGCAGGCTCAGGGAATGGTCAATCGTTGTCACATGCTCGGCCGGGACGCCGATTTCGATCACTTCGATATTCGGCGAGGCCTCGACCACGCGGTGGCGGATACCCGGCGGCTGGTTGACACAATCGCCCGCGTGCAGGCGGATCATCTCACCCTGATCCTCGTACAGCACGTCAACCCAGCCGCGATAGCAAAAGATCAGCTGAAACCCGACGGTGTGGTAATGGACCATATCGGGCACCGGGCCGCCATCGGGGATGCGGATGTGGCTGGCAATGACCGACCCGCCCAGCCGGGTCGGGATCAGGTCGCGGTAATGCATGCCCGCCCGCCCGATCACCCATGGCGCCCCGTCGCGCAGGCGGCGCACGACAAAGGCGTGCTCGGCGGCAATCGGCACCGCCACAGGGGTCAGCGGCACGACATCGATCCGAGTACCATTGGGCGCGGTCAACTGGCGCTGCCCGTCGGCAAAGCCTGCCGGATCATCGGTCAGGATGCGCAGATGACCGGGCGGCGTGGCGGCCCCCTTCTCGATCCTTACGCGCAGCCCGTGGCCGGAGAAACTAGCGACCGACGGATCGTCCGCAGGAAAGATCGTCTCCAGCCGCATGCCCAGTGTTTTGGTGAAGAACGGGATGTCGTTGCGCAGCTCCTGCGTCGGCAGCACGACCTCGGCAAGGATGGGCCCGGCAAGGATGGGACGATCAGTCATGGCGGATCTCGGCTTCCTGAAAGTGAACGATATGACCTGGAGAATTCCACGCCGCGGGGGCGGACGCGGGTCCAGAGTGCACAGGATTGCCGGTCCAACGCAATTGGTGCGGTGGTGCTAACGCAACGACGGACGGAGGGTCACGGCCTCAGATCACCCGATCCGACACCTGCGCCATTCTCACGACGGTTGCCTGACCATTCAGGGACACCCCGGTCACCACGGAAAGCCAGCAAGGGATCTGCGATATGGGGAGAATGGCGGAGAGACAGGGATTCGAACCCTGGGTGGGCTCTCACCCACAACGGTTTTCGAGACCGCCCCGTTCGACCGCTCCGGCACCTCTCCGCGCTTAGATGGTCAACGTGAGGGGGATTTAGCGGGGTTCGGAGGCGGGTGCAAGAGGGTCTGGCGGGGAAAATCACACCATTCGCGGGATGTCGAAACCGGGCGGGGCCAGGGTGAAGCCGGCGAAGTCGAAACCGGGGGAAACGGTGCAGGAAACCAGCGTGAACGGGCCCTGACTGCGGGCGGCTTGCCAGTGGTGGGGCGGGACGATCAGTTGGGGCGACTGGCCGGACAGGACGTCGGGGCCGAGGGTGTAGTCGGTGGCCGGGCCGGTGTTGGTGGGGCTGAGCGAGAGGGTCAGGGGGGAACCGGCGTGGAACAGCCAGATCTCGGTCGCATCGACGCGGTGCCAGTGAGAGACCTCGCCTGCCCCCAGCAGAAACAGGATCGCGGTGCCCGAGGGGCGCTGGCCGGGCGCGGCGGGGGCTCTCCACGTCTCGCGGTAATGGCCGCCTTCGGGGTGGGGTTTCAGGTCGAGGGCGGTGATGAGGGCTTGCGCGTTCATGGGGTCAGGATGCCCTTGGTTTTGGATGGGGGCAAGGGGTGTCCCACGATGGGACATCGGACCGGGTTTCGCGTTTTCAAGAGGTTAGCTGGAGGCGTTAAGGTTTTGTTGAGGATTGTCCCCGGGTTTTGGCCGCCCGTAGGGTGGGTTTTCAACCCACCATCGCGGTGACGGATGGCGCGGTGTTGGCGGTTTGTTAACCAGAATCAGCACAGCCTCGCCCCATGTCGTCTTACCGCCGCCCCCTCATACCCGGCGCCCGGGTGTTCTTTACGGTGACCCTCGCCGAGCGCGGGGCGGATTTGCTGACCCGCGAGATCGCGGCGCTGCGCGACGCGGTGCAGCGCACGCGGATCGAACGCCCGTTCGGGATTGATGCGTGGGTGGTCTTGCCGGACCATATGCATTGTGTCTGGGCGCTGCCCGAGGGGGACGCGGGATATACCGTGCGGATGGCAGCGATAAAGGCGCGGTTTACACGGGCGGTGCGCAGGTCGGGGTTCACCCCGACTCCCTTTCCCCACAACCCTTACGGCGCTGGTGGCGCGCGGCTGCGGGAGGGTGGGGAGCGTTGGAAAGAGAGTCGGTGTGGGGAGAGTCGGGGTGAACCCCGACCTACGCGGTCCGAGTGGGGTGTGTGGCAGAAGCGGTTTTGGGAACATCACATCCGCGACGAGACGGATTGGGACAATCACATCCGGTATTGTTGGTTCAATCCAGTAAAACACGGCTTGGTCGAGCATCCCCGCGATTGGCCGTATTGTATGCGCCGTCTCCGCCCCATTGATTTCGCCGGTTCCCCAGCACTGACCGAGAAGCGAGTTTCGCTCTGAGCTTCA
>NZ_REEZ01000021.1:0-2500 GCF_003990445.1 Pararhodobacter zhoushanensis
TGGTTGCGGGGGTAGGATTTGAACCTACGACCTTCAGGTTATGAGCCTGACGAGCTACCGGGCTGCTCCACCCCGCGCCGGGTTTGTCTGTTCGGTTTGTAGTTTTTATCGTTGATGAGAGATTATTTTCTGTTTCTTGTCAGGTTTGGCGGTGACCTACTCTCCCACGTCTTAAGACGCAGTACCATCGGCGTGACGACCCTTAACTGCCGAGTTCGGGATGGGATCGGGTGTTTAGCCATCGCTATTGCCACCAAACCAGAGAAGAAACAGAACCATCGGCTGCTTACGCAACTGTCTTTTGTCTATTTAGCTTTTGATCCAGTCTTGCTTTTACTGGATCAGATCAAGCCAATCGAGCCATTAGTACCGGTCAACTGAATGCATTGCTGCACTTACATCTCCGGCCTATCGACGTGGTGGTCTACCACGGCTCTCAAGGGAGACCTTGTTTTGAAGGGGGCTTCCCGCTTAGATGCCTTCAGCGGTTATCCTGTCCGAACATAGCTACCCAGCACTACCGTTGGCACGATAACTGGTCCACCAGTGGTCCGTTCACCCCGGTCCTCTCGTACTAGGGGCAACTCTTCTCAAGTCTCCTACACCCACGGCAGATAGGGACCGAACTGTCTCACGACGTTCTAAACCCAGCTCACGTACCTCTTTAAATGGCGAACAGCCATACCCTTGGGACCGACTTCAGCCCCAGGATGAGATGAGCCGACATCGAGGTGCCAAACGATGCCGTCGATATGGACTCTTGGGCATCATCAGCCTGTTATCCCCAGCGTACCTTTTATCCGTTGAGCGATGGCCCACCCACGTGGGACCACCGGATCACTATGGCCGACTTTCGTCTCTGCTCGTCGTGTCAGACTTGCAGTCAGGCTGGCTTATGCCATTGCACTCAACGACCGATTTCCGACCGGTCTGAGCCAACCTTCGCGCGCCTCCGTTACTGTTTGGGAGGCGACCGCCCCAGTCAAACTCCCCACCATGCATGGTCCCGGACCCGGATGACGGGCCGCGGTTAGACATCAAGAGTGCGAAGGGTGGTATCTCAAGGGAGGCTCCACCGGAACTGGCGTCCCGGTATCGATGCCTACCACCTATCCTGCACATCACAATCCTGATGCCAGTGCAAAGCTGGAGTAAAGGTGCATGGGGTCTTTCCGTCTAACCGCGGGTAGTGTGCATCTTGACACACAATTCAATTTCGCTGAGTCCATGTTTGAGACAGCGGGGAAGTCGTTACGCCATTCGTGCAGGTCGGAACTTACCCGACAAGGAATTTCGCTACCTTAGGACCGTTATAGTTACGGCCGCCGTTTACTGGGGCTTCAATTCAAAGCTTGCACCTCTCCTTTTAACCTTCCAGCACCGGGCAGGCGTCAGACTGTATACGTCGCCTTACGGCTTCGCACAGCCCTGTGTTTTTAGTAAACAGTCGCCACCCCCTGGTTTGTGCCCCCGGCCCATACTTGCGTACGAACCGGGCCTCCTTCTCGCGAACTTACGGAGGTATTTTGCCGAGTTCCTTAAACATGGTTCTCTCAAGCGCCTTGGTATTCTCTACCAGTCCACCTGTGTCGGTTTCGGGTACGGTCTTATAGAGGGGCTATTTCCAGGAACCTCTAAGCGGCCCTTCCAATCCGATAAGGAAGAACAACCTTCGAGATCCGTCACCACCTCACGGCCCAGGAATATTAACCTGGTTCCCATCGACTACGCCTTTCGGCCTCGCCTTAGGGGCCGGCTTACCCTGCTCAGATTAGCTTTAAGCAGGAACCCTTGGACTTTCGGCGAGAGGGTCTCTCACCCTCTTTGTCGCTACTCATGTCAACATTCTCACTTCTGAACGCTCCACCGGTCCCTCACGGGCCGGCTTCAAAGCCGTCTCCGATGCTTCCGGTGCGCCCTGAGGCGCAAAAGAAGCAAGGAGAACTGAACAGAACGCTCCGCTACCGCGCACTTACGTGCACCCTAAGCTTCGGCTCATGGCTTGAGCCCCGTTACATCTTCGCCGCAGGACAACTTATCTAGACCAGTGAGCTGTTACGCTATCTTTAAAGGATGGCTGCTTCTAAGCCAACCTCCTGGTTGTTTTGGTCGTCCCACATGCTTTCCCACTTAGCCATGAATTGGGGGCCTTAGCTGTAGGTCAGGGTTGTTTCCCTCTTCACGACGGACGTTAGCACCCGCCGTGTGTCTGCCAGATAGTACTCTCGGGTATTCGGAGTTTGCTTAGGCTCAGTAAGTCTGTGGGACCCCATCACCCATGCAGTGCTCTACCCCCCGAGGCATTCGTCTGACGCTCTACCTAAATAGATTTCGCGGAGAACCAGCTATCTCCGAGTTTGATTGGCCTTTCACCCCTAGGCACAAGTCATCCCGATCCTTTTCAACGGATGTGGGTTCGGACCTCCAGTAAGTGTTACCTTACCTTCATCCTGCTCATGCCTAGATCACTCGGTTTCGGGTCTGATCCATCTAACTAAGT
>NZ_REEZ01000022.1 GCF_003990445.1 Pararhodobacter zhoushanensis
CATTGCCCCCATCAGTTCGCGAGCATGAATCACGCAGCCAAGCAGTCCGCAAGACGATTAATGGGTCCTGAGCCTAGCTGATCTGAGTAAGAGTGCTGCCGCGCCTCCGCGTGACCGGTCGAGCATTTTTTGCTTTGCTCGACGTGGCATCAGTGTGCCAGAAGGGGACTTGTGCGTGATACGATGCGACACTGCTTTTATTCGGAATAAAGCTCTTGGCTGCCGACACCTTGGAAACCTCAGTATGCATTCAAGATTTATCAAAGTGGTTGATAGCCTGGAGCCGTCATTCGAGCGATTGATGGCGATGAAGCCGTTGCGCGGGACCCCTCCGTCGCGACAATCTACTCCGAGAAGTGGTATCTATTTGTTCAGCGAGGGAGACCGCCACTTATATGTCGGTCGCTCTAATCGTATTGCTGAACGATATAGACTGCACTGCGGAAAATTCGCAAAACACAACCAAGCCTCATTTGCATGGAAGCTAATGGCGGAGGTCGTCGGACACAAAGCCACCTATCGAAAAGGCGAAGGACGGGCCGACTTAATATTACGCCAAGACTATGCTGACGCCTTTTCAGAAGCGAAGGCACGCATACGAAAAATGGACTACCGCTTTGTCGAGGAGAGTGACCAAATGCGACAAGCTCTGTTAGAGAGCTATGTTTGTATTGTGCTAGACACGCCCTACAATGATTTCAACACTTATTGAGGAAATATGTAGCCTCTTGGGAAAGCCGACGTTGCAGCCGTCCGACACTTTCTACCACTTGAGATGCTATACAGAAGCGCAAGCCCGTTTTGTCTACACCGTTGATCTCAGTTCGTTGGACTTTGCTGCAAGTTTGCATAAACGGCAACGCTGGAGAAGCTGCCCCGCAGCTAGGAGCATTCTAGCGAATGGCCGCTTAGGGCCGGAGGCGACGCGCGCTCGAGGCGGCAAGCTGAACCTCTGCTGCACCGCCGCAGATCGAATTCGGAGTCCATTACTGCCTTAACGGTGACCGTTTAGAATATTTTTCTATTTTCAGACTATCATCGACTGCGGGATCAACTTATCCTCATGCGAGCGGAGCCAAGTCAGAGCACTACAAGAGAAAATTCCGAAATATGAATGAGTTAATCACAATCGCTCTTAGCGCACTTGTTTCGGTCATCGTTGCATATACAACAGCGAAGGCGTCTGGTTACTCAAAAGATGTAGTTGAAGAGCGCAAGGAGTGGCGTGACCGAATACGACAGCTCACGACCGAAGCGGTAAGGTTGATGTTGAGCAAAGAAACTCAATTACCTGATTTTCTCATAATTATTGGAGAGTTCCGGATTCGTCTCAATCCCGATGATAGTGATGACAATGACATCCTTGAAACTCTTAACAGGGCCGTAGAGACACCTGATGACTTCTTGAGAAGAAAGTTCTTGGCCCAAGTTGCCCGGCTCCTTAAACACGACTGGGAACGAGTCAAAGCGGAAAGTCGTCTATTTGGTGTTTTCAACAAGCCAAATGGGAAAGACACAAGAAGGCTTAGGTCATCTGACTACATGGCTCATGATTAAAGAATAGTACCTGAAGGGCAATTTAACCAGTTTTCCCGTCTAATCACCGACGGTTCTGTCACGCCCTGCCGACCTTCAAACTCCAAAATGCTGCACGAAGGACGAACGGCCGCTCAGGGCCGAAGCCCCTCCCGTCACAAACCCGTCACCCTCCTGTCACCTCTCCGTTTCACGACTCGCCTATCCGATGCGCGACTGACCCCGTGCAGCCAACGCAAGAAACGGATAGCCACGATGACCGACAAGACCAAACTCTCCGCCGACGAGTGGGACGAGCTGAACTTCCCGCGCTCTCCTGAGAATGATTTTGACCGTGTGGTCGAGAGCGCCTTGAACCGCCGGGGTTTCCTGCGCGGCGTGCTGGCCTTTGGCTCGGGCGCTATGGTGATGGGCACCGGGATGCTGACCGGGCGCAGCGCGCTGGCCTCGACGACCGCGCGCTTCCCCTTCACCGCGATCGATGCGCAGACCGATGGCGTGGTGCATGTGCCCGCCGGCTACCGCAGCAAGGTCCTGGTCAGCTGGGGCGATGCGCTGTTCTCGGACGCTGCGGATTACGATGTGGCCGAGGGTGGCCCGGTTGCCGGGTCGGACCGCGTGTTCGGTGAGAACACCGACGGGATGGAGACCTTCTCGTTCCGCGGCCACCAGCTGATCGCGATCAACCAGGAATACACCAACAACGACATCAACCTGCCCGCCGCGCAAGAGGGGGTTCCGGCCAATGCCGAGGACGTTCTCAAGCTGCAGCACTTGCAGGGGGTCTCGGTGATGGAGATCGCCGAGGATGAGAACGGCTGGTCGGTTGTCGTGGACAGCCCGTTCAACCGCCGCCTGCACCACAACTCGCCGATGACGCTGACCGGCCCGGCGGCGGGTCATGCGCTGATGCAGACCTCGGCCGATGCCACGGGGATGCAGGCGCTGGGCACGCTGAACAACTGTGGCTCGGGCAAGACGCCGTGGGGCACGTATCTGACCTGCGAAGAGAACTTCAACGGCTACTTCGGGGCGACCGGCGAGATGCCGTCGGACGAGAAGATCGCCGCCGGTTACACCCGCTATGGTGTGAGCGCCGAGGGTTGGGGCTATGACTACCACAAATGGGACGCGCGTTTCGACGTGACGCAAGAGCCGAACGAGCCGCACCGCGCGGGCTGGGTTGTGGAAATCGACCCGACCGATCCGACCTCGACCCCGGTCAAGCACACCGGACTTGGCCGTTTCAAGCATGAGAACGCCGAGGTGGTTCTGGCGCGTGACGGGCGTGTCGTGGTCTATATGGGCGATGATGAGCGCGGCGAGTTCCTGTACAAGTTCGTCTCGAACGGGGTCTATACCCCGGGCGGCTCGACCGAGGGTCTGCTGGATGACGGCACGCTCTACGCGGCCAAATTCAACGATGACATGACCGGCGAATGGCTGGCCCTGACGCCCGAATCGACCGGCATGGAGATGGCCGAGATGCTGATCTTCGCGCGCAGCGCGGGTTCGGCGGTCGGTGCGACGACGATGGACCGGCCCGAGTGGGTCGCGGTCAACCCCTACGCGGTCGAGGCCTATTGCTGCCTGACCAACAACACCCGCCGCGGCACCCGCCCCAATGCGGGCGGCGACGAGACGCCGGTGGGCGGCCCCAACCCGCGTGAGGCCAACCAGTACGGCCAGATCGTGCGCTGGTTCCCCAATGACGACGACCATGCGGCGACCGGCTTTGCCTGGGATCTCTATGTGATGGCGGGCAACCCGGCGGTGCATTCGGACGCTTACGGCGGCTCGGACAACGTGACGGCGGGCAACATGTTCAACTCGCCCGACGGGATGGCGTTTGACTCGACCGGGCTGCTCTGGGTGCAGACCGACGGCGACGACAGCAACGAGGGTGACTTTGCCGGTCAGGGCAACAACCAGATGCTGGCCGGTGATCCGGCGACGGGCGCGATGGCGCGCTTCCTGACCGGGCCGAACGGGTCCGAGGTCACGGGGCTGTGCTGGTCCGAGGATCGCCGCACGATGTTCGTCGGCATCCAGCACCCGGGCGGCAGCTGGCCGACCGGCAATGGTCTGCCGCGCTCGTCGGTGATCGCGGTGACGCGTGAGGATGGTGGTCTGGTGGGCTAACGCCCGTCAAGATCTGTGAACAAAGGTCGGGCTCCCGAAAGGGGGCCCGTTCTTTTTTTGGCGGTGTCCCCTGATGGGACAGGGGTCTGGGGTGATTGGAAACAAGGGGTTGGCGGGTCGCGTTAACCTTTTGGCAAGGGTGTTCCCGGGTTTTGAGGGCTTCCCCTAAGCGTGTCTTCCATGCCACGTTTGCCTTGGGCAGGCAGTGGCGTAGGCTCAGGACCCATTAATCGTCTTGCGGACTGCTTGGCTGCGTGATTCATGCTCGCGAACTGATGGGGGCAATGA
>NZ_REEZ01000023.1 GCF_003990445.1 Pararhodobacter zhoushanensis
GTATGCGCCGTCTCCGCCCCATTGATTTCGCCGGTTCCCCAGCACTGACCGAGAAGCGAGTTTCGCTCTGAGCTTCAGAGGGAGACGGCGATGGCGGACGGTGGGGATGGGTTCGAGGGCCGCATTGCGGTAGTCCAGCGGACGCGGGGGTATCGGAAATGGCCGGAGGAGGTGAAGGCCCGGATCGTGGCCGAGAGCTTCCGGTCTGGCGTTCGGGTTGTGGACGTCGCGCGGCGGCACGGGGTGCTCGCGCACCAGCTTTCGGACTGGCGGCGTCACGCGCGCCAGGGTCTTCTGGCTCTGCCCGAGGATGCCATGGAAGGACTGGAAGCAGCCTTCGTTCCCGTGACGGTGGAGCCGGACCCCGTAGCCGCGTCGGAGCCGGGTGGCTCTGCCGGGGCGATTACTATCGAGATCGGCGATGTGGTTCTGCGGGTTCCGGGGGATGTTCCGGCCGAGCGGGCGGCGGCCCTGGTGCGGGCGCTGCGAGGTGTGGCGTGATCGTCGCTGGCCAGCGGCTGCCGATCGTGGTGGCGACCAGGCCCGTCGACTTCCGCTGCGGTCATCAGGCGCTGGCGCTGATCGTGCAGGAACAACTGAAGCTTGATCCCCATTCGGGCGTGACGGTAATCTTCCGGTCGAAACGCGGCGACAGGCTGAAGATCCTGGTCTGGGACGGCAGCGGACTGGTGCTGATCTACAAGCGCCTGGAGCAAGGCAGCTTTGCTTGGCCGAAGATCCAGGACGGGGTCATGCGTCTGTCGCGGGCGCAATACGAGGCGCTGTTCGAGGGCCTGGAGTGGCGTCGGGTGGTGGCGCAGCGGGTGGTGCCTCCAGCTGCGGCAGGGTGACTCAGGCGGTCCTTTCAGGTCTTGTTTTGTTGGGCTTTCCAGCCTGATCGGGTAGAAAGGGGGCATGTCGCAGCCCCTTGATCTCAGCCAGTATCCCGACCTTCCACCCGAGGTGGTGAGGGCGTTCGAGGCCGCGCAATTCGAGCTGTCGGTGGAGCGCGCCGCCCGGCTGCACGAGCAGGCGGTGGTGGCCGAGAAGGAGGCCTTCATCGCCGAATTGAAGGAGCTGATCGCGAAGCTGGAGGGCCAGGTCGGGCAATATCGACACGCGAAGTTCGGCCCGAAGTCCGAAAAGCTCGATCCGGCACAGCTGGAACTGGCGCTGGAGGACCTGGAAACCGCCATCGCCGAGACCCAGGCGCAGATCGCCGCGGTCGAGGAGAAAATCGCGGCCAGCGCAACCACTCCAGAGACGATGACCCGCGCGCCTCGCAAGGCCCGTGCCCTGCCGGACCACCTGCCGCGGATCGAACGGGTGATCGAGCCGGCCAGCATCGGCTGCCCCTGCGGCTGTGGCGATATGGTCCGCATTGGGGAAGACAAGGCCGAGCGCCTCGACATCATCCCGGCCCGTTACCAGGTGATCGTCACCATCCGCCCGAAATACGCCTGCCCGAAGGGGCGGGCCGGGGTGGTTCAGGCCAAGGCACCGGCGCATCTGCTGGAGGGGAGCTGGCCCACCGAGGCGCTGCTTGCCCATGTCGCGCTGGCCAAGCATTCCGAGCATATGCCGCTGAACCGGCAGGCTGTGGTCATGGCCCGGCTCGGCGTGCCGATCGACCGCTCAGTGCTGGCGGACTGGTTGGGCCGCACCGGCGCGCTGATCGCGCCGGTGGTCGACCGCATGGCGGCGCTGCTGAAGACCGGCAGCTCACGGCTTTACATGGACGAGACGACGGCGCCTGTGCTGGACCCCGGGCGCGGCAAGACCAAGACCGGCTATCTCTGGGCGATGCTTCGGGACGACCGGGGATGGGGAGGTCCCCTGCCACCCGGCGTGGTCTTCCACTACCGCCCCGGCCGCAGCGGTGACTATGCCGACGAAATCCTCGACGGCTTTGATGGCACCATTCAGGTTGACGCTTACGGCGGTTACAGCCACTTGGCCAAGCCTGTCCGAAAGGGCGGCAAGCCGTTGGCGCTGGCGTTCTGCTGGGCCCACGGCCGGAGAAAGCTGATCAAGGCCAAGCCGAAGAAGGGCTCGCCCATCGTCGACGAGGCGCTCCTGCGGATCGCGGCCCTCTACAAGGTTGAGGACGCCATCCGCGGCTCCGCCCCCGAACACCGCCGCACAGTCCGTCAGGAACTGTCCCGCCCGTTGGTGGACGCCTTCTTCAGCTGGCTCACCGCCCAGGCCGCCCGGGTCTCGCGCAAGTCCGATCTTGGCGAGGCCATGGCCTACATGCTCCGCCGCCAGGACGGCTTCCGGCTGTTCCTGGACGACGGCCACGTCGACATCGACTCCAACCTGGTCGAGAACGCCATCCGCAGCCCGGCCATGAACCGCCGCAACGCGCTCTTCGCAGGTCATGACGAGGGCGGCCGGTCCTGGGCGCGCTTCGCCAGCCTGATCGGCACATGCAAGATCAATGGGGTCGAACCTTATGGCTATCTCGTCGATCTGTTCACCCGGCTCGCCAACGGCCATCTCCACAAGGACATCGACACGCTGATGCCCTGGGCCTACGTCCCGGCTCCCAAACTGGAGACCGCCTCAAATCCGGGAAAATGACCTCATCCGGGACTCCCCGGTGAGCTCATATGAGTTCTGAAATCCGCAAACGCCAGTCGACAGCGCCACCGAGCGGGCGACCGCAAGCGGAACATCAATGGGGCGGAGACGTCGCTTAC
>NZ_REEZ01000024.1 GCF_003990445.1 Pararhodobacter zhoushanensis
CCATAGGGATTGCCACCAGGTTGTCCTGCCCCATGTAGCCTAGCCATGATCGGACTGCAGAGCTGGGTAAGTTGTTTCTGTTTATCTTCATATTCTTCTTTTTCTGCTAAGGTGTTGGAGTCCAACCATTTCAAGCAACTGTCACACTCTCGTTCGACTGTGGCTTTATCATCAGGGCTAATTTTGTCACCACAATCGCTAACAGCTTGTTTCAAGTTAAAGATGTAGCTCTCGAGTTGGTTTCGAGCTGATATTTTCTCCCGTTGTTTTTCATCTTCTTCGCGGTACTTTTCTGCTTCAGATACCATTCTATCGATGTCTTTCTGTGATAAGCGGCCTTTGTCGTTTTTGATCGTAATGTTCTTAGAATTTCCAGAGCTAGTATCTTTTGCAGAAACGTTTAAGATACCGTTGGCATCCATGTCAAATGTAACTTCGATTTTCGGTACACCACGGGGCGCTGGTGGAATTCCCGTTAGGTCGAAGGTACCAAGTAAATTGTTATCTTTGGTCATTGCACGTTCACCTTCAAACACCTGGATGGTAACGGCAGGCTGGTTGTCAGAGTAGGTGGTGAATGTTTGAGTTTGTTTGCATGGAATGCGTGAGTTACGTTCAATGATCTTCGTCATGACTCCACCGGCGGTTTCGATACCCAGCGATAGAGGAGCAACATCGACCAAGAGGACGTCTTGAATCTTGTCACTGGTGTCACCCGTTAGTACAGCAGCTTGCACTGCAGCACCATAAGCAACAGCTTCATCTGGGTTGATGGAAAGATTCAGCTGCTTGCCACAGAAGAAGTTCTGCAACAAGCTTTGAATTTTAGGGATACGTGTAGAACCGCCAACCAGAACCACGTCGTGGATCATCGCTTTGTCCATTTTTGCGTCTGCTAAAGCCTTTTCCACTGGATGGAGGGTGCTGCGGAATAGATCAGAGCACAATTCTTCAAATCGGGCTCGTGAGATCTTGGTGTAAAAGTCTATGCCATCAAACAGAGCATCGATTTCGATGGTAGCTTCGGTGCTGGATGACAATGTGCGTTTCGCCCGTTCTGCCGCTGTTCTCAGTCTTCTGATTGCTCTGGCATTTGTACGTAGATCTTTCTTGTATTTGCGTTTGAATTCTTCTACGAAGTGATTGACTAGTCTGTTGTCAAAATCTTCACCACCTAAGTGAGTATCACCGGCGGTGGCTTTGACTTCGAACAACGATCCTTCGTCTATCGTTAAGATTGACACATCGAAGGTACCGCCACCCAGGTCAAATATTAATACGTTCTTTTCGCCTTTGAGATTCTTGTCTAAACCATAGGCGAGTGCGGCAGCCGTTGGTTCGTTGATTATCCTAAGTACGTTGAGGCCTGCGATGACTCCTGCATCTTTTGTGGCTTGTCTTTGTGAATCGTTGAAGTATGCAGGTACTGTGATAACTGCGTCTCGTACTGAGCCACCTAAATATGCTTCTGCTGTTTCTTTCATTTTTGTTAATACCATTGAACTGATTTCTTCAGGTGCAAATCGTTTGGTTTCACCTTTGTATTCTACTTCGATCTTTGGTTTGCCACTTACGTTAACTACTTTGAAGGGCCAATGTTTCATATCTTCTTGGATTTTAGGATCGTCATATTTTCTACCTATCAGTCTTTTTGCATCAAATACTGTATTGGATGGATTTAATGCTACCTGGTTCTTGGCGGCATCTCCAATAAGTCTTTCTGTATCGGTGAAGGCAACGTAGCTAGGTGTTGTGCGGTTGCCCTGGTCGTTGGCGATGATCTCGACCTTTCCTTGTTGCCACACACCCACGCAGGAGTATGTGGTTCCCAAGTCAATACCAATTGCTGGAACTTTCACCATTTTGATGCTTTGATAATTCACTTGTATCACTCAATAAATATATCACAATGAATCGCTTTGAGATAGCTCTCAAAAAGTCGCTTTGTATAACTTGTTTAAACTCTCG
>NZ_REEZ01000025.1:0-297 GCF_003990445.1 Pararhodobacter zhoushanensis
CCGAGTGCGGTTGCTGGATACTTCGTGGTTTTGAATTTGTTTTAAAGTTTAGTGTTTGTTTTAACCAGTTTAAAAACGTTATAAACTTATTAAAATGGGTAAAGAAAAGGTTCATATAAACATCGTGGTTATCGGCCACGTAGACTCCGGTAAATCTACTACTACTGGACATTTGATCTACAAATGTGGTGGTATCGACAAACGTACCATCGAAAAATTCGAAAAAGAAGCCCAAGAAATGGGTAAAGGTTCTTTCAAATATGCCTGGGTATTGGACAAGTTGAAGGCAGAACGTGA
>NZ_REEZ01000025.1:307-1572 GCF_003990445.1 Pararhodobacter zhoushanensis
GTATTACAATTGATATCGCTTTATGGAAGTTCGAAACTTCGAAATACTACGTAACCATCATCGACGCTCCTGGACACAGAGATTTCATAAAGAACATGATCACAGGAACTTCTCAAGCTGATTGTGCAGTACTTATAGTTGCAGCCGGTACTGGTGAATTCGAAGCTGGAATTTCTAAAAACGGCCAAACACGTGAACATGCATTGTTGGCCTTCACTCTTGGTGTAAGACAACTTATCGTTGGAGTTAATAAAATGGACTCCACTGAACCTCCATATAGCGAAAGCCGTTTTGAAGAAATCAAAAAAGAAGTATCCTCCTACATCAAAAAAATTGGTTATAATCCTACTGCTGTGGTCTTCGTACCAATCTCTGGATGGCATGGTGACAACATGTTGGAGCCCTCTGACAAAATGCCATGGTTCAAGGGATGGAATATCGAACGTAAAGAAGGCAAAGCTGAAGGCAAGACCCTTATTGATGCTTTAGATGCCATTTTGCCCCCCAGTAGACCAACTGAGAAACCACTCCGTCTACCACTTCAGGATGTTTACAAAATTGGAGGTATTGGAACAGTACCAGTCGGCCGTGTTGAAACTGGAGTGCTTAAACCTGGTATGGTGGTTGTTTTCGCCCCAGCTAACATTACTACTGAAGTAAAATCAGTAGAAATGCACCACGAAGCCCTTCAGGAAGCCGTGCCTGGCGATAACGTAGGTTTCAATGTAAAGAACGTATCAGTAAAAGAACTTCGTCGTGGATACGTAGCAGGAGACTCAAAGAACAACCCACCCAGAGGAGCAGCTGACTTTACCGCCCAAGTTATTGTTCTCAACCATCCTGGTCAAATTTCTAGTGGCTATACTCCTGTCCTTGATTGTCACACCGCCCATATTGCTTGCAAATTCGCTGAAATCAAAGAGAAGGTTGATCGTCGTACAGGAAAAACAACTGAGGAAAATCCAAAAGCCATCAAATCCGGCGATGCTGCCATCGTCAACTTGGTTCCTACTAAACCCATGTGCGTAGAATCTTTCCAAGAATTCCCTCCCCTTGGTCGTTTTGCTGTTCGTGACATGAGGCAGACGGTTGCTGTAGGAGTCATCAAGAGTGTCAACTTCAAAGATCCTTCCTCCGGCAAAGTAACGAAAGCTGCCGAAAAAGCTCAAAAGAAGAAGTAACCGCTTCCGAAATTTAGAATTTCACGCATTTTATTATTATTCCATAAATGTTTCTACATGTTAAATGTAATTTTCCACTTCTAG
>NZ_REEZ01000026.1:0-640 GCF_003990445.1 Pararhodobacter zhoushanensis
CAACAAATCATAAAGATATTGGAACATTATATTTTATTTTTGGAGCTTGATCAGGTATAGTAGGAACCGCGCTTAGTTTATTAATTCGGGCTGAATTAGGAAACCCAGGAGCTTTAATCGGGAACGATCAAATCTATAACGTTATTGTAACCGCACACGCTTTTATTATAATTTTTTTTATAGTTATACCTATTATAATAGGGGGATTTGGTAATTGACTGGTTCCTTTGATATTAGGTGCCCCAGATATAGCCTTCCCTCGAATAAATAATATAAGATTTTGATTATTACCTCCATCACTAACTCTTCTTCTTATAAGAAGAATAGTAGAAAGAGGTGCTGGTACAGGGTGAACTGTTTACCCTCCTTTAGCTTCTAATATTGCCCATAGAGGGGCATCTGTAGATTTAGCAATTTTCAGATTACATTTGGCGGGAATCTCTTCTATTCTAGGAGCCATTAACTTTATTACAACAGTAATTAACATACGAGCTTCGGGTATAACATTAGACCGAGCACCATTATTAGTATGATCAATTGCAATTACTGCATTACTTTTACTTTTATCTTTACCTGTTTTAGCAGGGGCTATCACCATATTATTAACTGATCGAAATTTAAACACTTCTTTCTTTGACCC
>NZ_REEZ01000026.1:686-1454 GCF_003990445.1 Pararhodobacter zhoushanensis
TAGACAGGAGAGAGGTAAAAAGGAAACCTTCGGGGCTCTTGGAATAATTTATGCTATATTAGCTATTGGTTTATTAGGTTTTATTGTTTGAGCCCATCACATATTTACTGTAGGAATAGATGTTGATACTCGAGCCTATTTTACTTCAGCAACAATAATTATTGCAGTTCCAACAGGAATTAAAATTTTCAGGTGGTTGGCCACTCTCCATGGAACTCAAGTAAATTTTTCACCTTCAATGTTATGGGCTCTTGGGTTTGTTTTCCTATTTACTATAGGAGGATTAACAGGAGTAGTATTAGCAAATTCCTCAATTGATATTATTCTACACGATACTTATTATGTAGTAGCTCATTTTCATTATGTACTTTCAATAGGGGCTGTTTTTGCTATTATAGGAGGTTTTATTCAATGATACCCTTTATTCACTGGTTTAACCTTAAATGATAAATTATTAAAAATCCAATTCGCTATCATATTTTTAGGTGTTAATTTAACATTTTTCCCACAACATTTCTTAGGTTTAAGAGGAATACCTCGACGTTATTCTGATTACCCAGATGCTTATTTAAGATGAAATATTATTTCTTCTATTGGCTCCCTTATTTCTTTTATTGGAACTGTATTTTTAATTTTTATTATTTGAGAAAGAATAATTTCAATACGTAAATCACTATCCTCTTTAAATCTTCCTACTTCAATTGAGTGACTTCAATTATCTCCTCCCGCCGAACATAGATATTCTGAATTACCTATTTTATATAATTA
>NZ_REEZ01000027.1 GCF_003990445.1 Pararhodobacter zhoushanensis
TGAGCTACTCCCCAACACTTGGACAGATTTCCGGGTTGTTTAAGCTACTGCCTGCACCTGCTGATCGGTTTCAATGCGGTTAAAGTAGACCACGGCGGGCGGTTGTCCGCCATGGGCAGTGTGAGGGCGTTGGTGGTTGTAGAAGGTTATCCAGCGCCCGATGCCGACCCGAGCCTGCGACCCGGTTTCCCAGGCGTACAGATAGACGCATTCATACTTCAGGGACCGCCAGAGACGCTCGATGAAGATGTTGTCGATGCAGCGCCCTTTGCCGTCCATCGAGATCCGGCTGCCGACCCGTTTCAGCCGGTCGGTCCAGGCGAATGATGTGAACTGCGACCCCTGATCGGTGTTCATGATCTCGGGCGGGCCGAACTTGAGGATAGCCTCGTTCAGCGCTTCGACGCAGAAGTCGGCTTCCAGCGTGTTGGATATCCGCCAGGCCAGCACCTTCCGGGTGTGCCAGTCCATGATGGCAACCAGATAGAGGAAGCCGCGGCGCATGGGCAGGTAGGTGATGTCGGCGCACCAGACCTGATTGGGCCGTTCCACGCGCAGTCCACCCAACAGATAGGGGTAGGTCTTATGCCCCTTCGCGGGTTTGCTGGTATCGGGCTTCTGGTAGATCGGCATCAAGCGCATAAGCCGCATCAGTCGACGAATGCGCTTGTAGTTCACAACATACCCCTCGTTCCGCAGGTGCCACATCATCTGCTGGACGCCGTAAAACGGCATTTCGAGGAACTGCTTGTCGATCACCACCATGAGGTCGAGGTTCATCGCCGTCTCGCCCATCAGTTCGTAGTAGAACGACGACCGCGGGATCGACAGCAGGCGGCATTGTGCCCTGACCGACAGGCTCGGGTGGTTCCTCTCGATCATCCCGCGCCTCACTTGCCGGTCCAGGGCTTGAGCTTTCTGGACAAAAAATCGTTGGCCACAGCCAGCTCCCCGATCTTTGCATGCAGCGACCGCACCGCGTCCTCGTCGATCTCGGCTGCTCTCTTGCCGCCCCGTTCAAAGATGTCAGCCGCGCCCTCCAGAAGAGCGCTCGCCATTGTCCTCGGACCAATGGCGGACTATGGCTCGCTCCACTGATGGATCATCGTCGGATGCACGCCATATTCGGCGGCCAGCTCCGACACCGTGCGCTCGCCCTTCACAGCTTCCAGCGCAACACGGGCTTTGAACCCCGCGTCATGGTTCCTGCGTTTCTTCATGTTCTGATCTCCTCGTTCTTGGAGACCAGCAGACGTCAGATCGTAGCTTCCGTCACTGTCCGATTTTTGGGGAGCAGCTCA
>NZ_REEZ01000028.1:0-737 GCF_003990445.1 Pararhodobacter zhoushanensis
TTTTTTTTTTTAATATTGATCAATAAAAAATTATTATAAAAAATATTTGGTCCTTTCGTACTAAAATACTATAAAATACTGAAGATAGAAACCAACCTGGCTCACGCCGGTTTAAACTCAGATCATGTAAAGTTTTAATAGTCGAACAGACTAAATCATTTAGCTTCTACACCAAATTTTAACTTTAATCCAACATCGAGGTCGCAAACTATTCTTTCGATTAGAACTCTCAAGAAAAATTACGCTGTTATCCCTAAGGTAATTTAATCTTATAACTAAAAAAATAAGTCAAATATCTATAAATTAATATTTTATAAAGAAAAAGTTTATTAAATTTTTCCATCACCCCAATTAAATATTTTATTAAATTTAAGAATTTTATACTAAAATTACCTTAAAACATAAAAATATTAAACTCTATAGGGTCTTCTCGTCTTTCATTAAAATTTAAGCTTTTTAACTCAAAAATAAACTTCAATAAATAAAATAGAGACAGAAAGTTTTTTGTCCAATCCTTCATTCCAGCTTTCAATTAAAAAACTAATGATTATGCTACCTTCGCACGATCAAAATATCGCGGCCATTTAACAAATTCATTGGGCAGATCAGACCTTAAATATTTAACAAAAGGACATGTTTTTAATAAACAGGCAAAAACTAAAATTGCCGAGTTCCTTTATATTAACTTACAACTAAAATTAATTATAAATAAAAATTTTACTAATTTAATCATTATT
>NZ_REEZ01000028.1:786-1227 GCF_003990445.1 Pararhodobacter zhoushanensis
TACAAAACATTAAATAATTAAACTTTATAAAAATATAAATTGAAGATTATCCCTCAAAATATAAATTAATCCATAAATAAATTACAAAAAAAGTAAAATAAAAAAGAATAATAAAATTAAAATTTTTTCTTAAAAAACTAGATATATAAAGAGACGTATAACGTTTCATTACAAAGAACTTATTATAAATAATTATAAAACATTAAAATAAATAAGATCTTAGCTCCTCTTAATTCGAGACCAGTTTATATAAAAACAATAAAATTAATTAACCCTGATACACAAGGTACAAAATTTTAATTTTTCTTTAAAAATCTTAAATCTTTCAATTATTTCAAATTTCTCTCACAATACTTATAAACTATTATTAAAAAAATTATTTCATTGTACTAAAAAAATTAATATTTTATAAAAATAAATTAATAATTATTTAAGATTTTT
>NZ_REEZ01000029.1 GCF_003990445.1 Pararhodobacter zhoushanensis
ACTTCAGAATCTTCGAGACGACGCCTGCACCGACGGTACGGCCGCCTTCGCGGATGGCGAAGCGCAGTTTCTCTTCCATCGCGATCGGGGCGATGAGCGAGACTTCGAACTTCAGGTTGTCACCGGGCATGACCATCTCGGTGCCCTCGGGCAGCTTGACGGTGCCGGTCACGTCCGTGGTGCGGAAGTAGAACTGCGGGCGGTAGTTGGCGAAGAACGGCGTGTGACGGCCACCCTCTTCCTTGGTCAGGATGTAGGCTTCGGCTTCGAACTCGGTGTGCGGGTTGACCGATTTCGGCTTGCACAGCACCTGGCCGCGCTCAACGCCGTCACGCTCGATGCCGCGCAGCAGCACGCCGACGTTGTCGCCAGCTTCCCCACGATCCAGCAGTTTGCGGAACATTTCCACGCCCGTGCAGACCGATTTCTTGGTGTCGCGGATGCCGACGATTTCGACTTCGTCGCCAACGTTGATCACGCCACGCTCAACGCGACCGGTCACAACCGTACCACGACCCGAGATCGAGAACACGTCTTCGATCGGCATCAGGAACGGCTGGTCGATGGCGCGGGCCGGGGTCGGGATGTAGCTGTCGACGGCTTCCATCAGCGCGCGGATCGAATCCTCGCCGATTTCTTTCATCTCACCGATCATCGCCTGGAAGGCCGAGCCTTTGATGATCGGAATATCGTCGCCGGGGTACTCGTAGGACGAGAACAGCTCGCGCAGTTCCATCTCGACCAGCTCGATCAGCTCTTCGTCGTCGACCAGGTCGACCTTGTTCATGTAGCAGACCATGTACGGAATGCCGACCTGACGGCCGAGCAGGATGTGCTCGCGCGTCTGGGGCATCGGGCCGTCCGAGGCAGCGCAGACCAGGATCGCGCCGTCCATCTGGGCAGCACCGGTGATCATGTTCTTCACGTAGTCGGCGTGGCCGGGGCAGTCGACGTGGGCGTAGTGACGGTTCGCCGTCTCGTATTCCACGTGCGCCGTCGAGATCGTGATCCCGCGGGCTTTCTCTTCCGGCGCGCCGTCGATCTGGTCATAGGCCCGGAAGTCACCAAAGTATTTGGTGATCGCTGCGGTCAGCGTCGTCTTGCCGTGGTCAACGTGACCGATCGTCCCGATGTTCACGTGCGGCTTGTTACGTTCAAACTTTGCCTTCGCCATGATGGCTTCTCCT
>NZ_REEZ01000003.1:0-282624 GCF_003990445.1 Pararhodobacter zhoushanensis
AGGTGTTCCTCTCGGCCATCGCCCTCGCTGCGACCGTTCTCTTCTGGCTTTGAAAATCAATGAGTCTGGAACCTAGCGCTTGTCCGGGGTTGTCGTTTAGATCTTGGTTTCTGGACTAAATAGGGATGTGCTCAAAGGCGGTTAGCGCCGGTGAGGTTTGGCGCGGGTGAACGCGATTTGGCAGCGCTGGCGGCGAATACAAAAACGGCCGCTCCCAGGAGCGGCCGTTTATAACTGGTTACTGGCAGAGACTTACTGGCTGACGCCCAGCGTGCCAAGCGATGCAACCGAAGCCGAGCCCAGCTGATCGGAGATCTCCGTGGCCAGCGAGCCAACGCCGGTACGCACCGAGGTCACGACGGCCAGACCCAGGCCGACGATGGCGGCGGTCAGGACAACCCAATCGACGGTGACGGCACCGGATTCGTTGGCGGCAAAAGCTTTGATTTTGTTCAGGACGGTCATGGCAGTCTCCAGGATAAAAGTAACAAGGGCGATGCAGGGTCGACGTGCCGTTCAGGAGTTCGGGTTGTTGAGGGGTTTTGACCGCTCTCCGTTTCGACAAGGCTGTTATCGCGGCGCAAAGGGGCGGCAAAAGGGGCGCAAAACGGCAAAAGAAAGGCAATGTTGGTCTATTAATGTGAATTGTTTATGTTAAAGAAACGGAAGTTGTAGTTGGTGATTATTGATCCTGAAAGAGTGTTTGAATGCGGTTGGTCATCTGGTCCGGGCCGGGTGCGCGACTCACGTCCTTTGTGTTCGGCGCTGGGGATGAAATGCAAAATGGCCGCTCCAGTGGAGCGGCCATTTTTCATTCGACGATGGGGTAGTTGTTACTGGCTGACGCCCAGCGTACCCAGCGAGGCAACCGAGGCCGAGCTCAGCGAGTTCGAGATGTCGGTCGCGAGCGAGCCAACGCCGGTGCGAACCGACGAGATGACGGCCAGCCCCAGGCCGACGATCGCGGCGGTCAGAACGACCCAATCAACGGTGACGGCACCGGATTCGTTGGCGGCAAAGGTTTTGATTTGGTTCAGGAAGGTCATGCGTTTCTCCGGGGTTTAAACTTCGTTTTCAACGTGTCGGACCGGAGCGCGGGAGGTTGAGGGTTTTTGACCGCTCACCGTTTCGACAAGGCCGTTATCGGGGCGCAACGCGGCGGCAAAATGGGTCAAATACAACGGAAGTAAGGCATTCTTGGTGCTTTGTTGTGACTTGATGCTTTTATAGAAACCTTGCAGCTTTTCTTTGTTCTTTAGGTCTAAATTGGCAACAAAAGGCGCTGCAGCGACTCAGGGAATGGGGGGGGGCGCGCGACGTGATCATGCGCCCGAGTCGCCGGGACGCGACGCCCAATCCGCGCAGGTGGAGCCCTGGGGCCAGAACAGCGTGACCGCTGACAGCCCCGATCTTGCGCCCTGATGTGTTAACAAGCTCCTGAGAAGCAAAGATTTGCGAAACCGGCGGTTTTCTGGCACCGTGAGCGCAATAAGACCAAGAAACCGGGGCCATGCCGAGCAGCTTGCCCATTTTCCCAGCGCGAATTGCGGCGGCCCTGACCGGGGCGGTCTGCTTTGTCGTGGCCAGCGCGGCCATGGCCGATGATTTCACCTTTCGCCGCATCGGGGTCGCGCCGCCGTCGGACGGGCCGCGCATCACCGTGCAAGTCGATCCCGAAGAGCAGGCGCGCCGCCTCGCGCCGCCTGAGCCGGTCGCCCCGCTGATCGCGCGCGCCGCGCAGCCGTTGCCAGAGGCGGGGCCGGATGGCTCAAGGTTTGCGTGGTTCTGGGAGAGCGTCTCGCCAAATCTCGATCAGGGCGAGGGGCGCTTTTTGGCCGCGATGGCCGCGCTGCGCGATGCGCCCGAGGAGGCGCGGGTGCCCGAGCCGAGCGTGCAGCATCTGCAAGACATCGCTGCGGCCCATAGCGCTCCGATTCTGCTGGCGACGGTCGGCACGCGGGTGTCACCGGCGCTGGCTCTGGCGGTGATCTCGGTGGAATCGGCGGGGCGGGTCGGAGCGATCAGCCACGCGGGCGCGCAGGGGTTGATGCAGTTGATCCCGGCGACGGCGGCGCGCTTTGGTGTCGAGGACGCCAATGATCCGGCTCAGAACATTCGCGGCGGCGTGGCCTATCTCGACTGGTTGCTGGGCGAGTTCGGCGGCGATGTCGTGCTGGCGCTGGCCGGGTACAACGCGGGCGAGGGGGCGGTGCGCCGCAACGGCGGGGTGCCACCCTTTGCCGAGACCCGCGATTATGTCCCGCGCGTACTGGCGGCGTGGCAGATCGCGCGCGGGCTGTGTGCGACGGTGCCCGAGTTGCCGAGTGATGGCTGCGTGTTCGCGATCCGGGCGGTGCGGACGGCCGGATGATGGCGGATGATTCTGGGGGGTCAGAGGATCCGGTCGATGGCGTCGGTCGGGCGACCAATGACCGCCTTGTCGCCGTTGCGGATCACCGGGCGTTCGATCAGCGCGCTGTCGGCGGCCATGGCGGCGATGATGGCATCCTCAGGCTCAGATTTCAGCGCCGCGCCGTCTTTGCGCAAAAGGTCGGCGGCCGGCAATCCCAGAGACGCAAGCATCGAGCGGATCTCTTCGGGGCTGGGCGGCGCATTGAGGTACAGACGGATCTCGGGCGTCAGCCCTTGGTCTTGCAAATAGGCCAGCGCCTGACGTGATTTCGAGCAGCGCGGGTTGTGCCAGATTTCTAGAGCCATGCGTCTCTCCCGGTGCCGACAGCCTCGGCCACGCTCGCGAAACCGTCGCGCTCAAGCAAAGTGTCGAGCCCGCGCAGGATCTGGCCGACCATCGAGAGACCGCCATAGACCAGCGCCGAATACATCTGCACCGCGCTCGCCCCGGCGAGGATCTTGGCATAGGCGGTCTCGGCTGAATCGACACCGCCGACGCCGATCAGCGGCAGGCGGCCTTCGGTGAGGGTCGAGAGTTGGGCCAGAACGCGCGTGGACTTTTCGAACAGCGGCGCGCCGGACAGCCCGCCCATCTCGCCCTTGTGGGCACTTTTCAGGCCATCGCGGCCCAGCGTGGTGTTGGTGGCGATGATCGCATCGAGACCGGACTCCAGCGCGACACCGGCAAGGTCTGACAATTCCTGAGCGTTCAGATCGGGGGCGATCTTCAGGAACACCGGGATGTGGCGTTCCAGCGCATCGCGCTCGGCCATCACACCGGCCAGCAGACCGCGCAGGGCATCGGCGCCCTGCAGGTCGCGCAATTTCTCGGTGTTAGGGGAGGACACGTTGACCGTGGCGAAATCGACATAGGGGCCGCACAGGCGCAGCACAGAGGCGAAATCGGCGGCACGGTCGGTGCTGTCCTTGTTCGCACCGAGGTTCAGGCCAACAATCGGCCCCGCCTTGCGACGCATGAGGCGGGCGGCAATGGCCTCGGCCCCTTCGTTGTTGAAGCCGAAGCGATTGATGACCGCGCGGTCCCCGGACAGCCGGAACAGGCGGGGGCGGGGGTTGCCCGGTTGCGGGCGGGGCGTGGCCGCGCCGACCTCGATAAAGCCGAAGCCCGAGCGCGCCAGCGGGGCCAAGGCCACGGCGTTCTTGTCAAAGCCAGCGGCCAGTCCCAGCGGATTGGGTAGCTCCAGACCCGCCACGACAGTCCGCAAGCGATCCGAGGTGATCTGACCGGGCAGGGGCACCAGCCCGGCGTTCAGCGCTTTGAGCGATAAACCATGCCCGGTTTCCGGGTCGATGCGGTGCAGCGCCCACAGGCCGAGCTGTTCGATCATCAGATCACCCCTTCGGGGAAGATATGCCCGGCAGCGCCCAGCGGCAGGGATTTGTCCCAGACCACATCGGCGCGGACCATCGCGCGGTAAAGATGGGGGAAGAGTGCGCCGCCGCGGGACGGCTCCCATTTCAGCGCAGGGCCCAACGTGTCGGTTTCGATCGCGAGCAGCACCAGATCGCTTTCTCCGGCGAAATGCTTGGCGACGGTTTCGACAACCTGCTGGGCGGTGGACATATGGATATAGCCATCGGCCAGATCGACCGGCGCACCCTCGGTGTGACCGGCGGCGGCGAAAGCATCCCATTCGGAGCGGCGAAAGATCTTGTACACGAGCATGCGATGCTCTTGCCCAAAGCGCGGCCTCTGGTCAATGGGGCAGCAGGGGGTGAGCGCCGCGCGGGCACTGTCATGCGCCCGTCGCCTTCCCTTGGGAAACCCAGTGACGTGACCTTTGACTCTGCGCCCAAGGCGCGCAATCTTTGACCTTCGGGAAAAATTCCAACAGGGGAAGTCTAATGTCCTTAAAGACCCAGTTCAGGGCCATCCTCGGTTCGACAGCGCTGGCGGCTGCCAGCGCGTTGCCGAGCTATGCGACCGAGTTGCACATCCTGCATTTCAACGACTTCCACAGCCGGGTTGAGCCGATCAACCGCTTCAACTCGACCTGTTCGGCGGGGGATGAGGCCGAAGGCAAGTGCTTTGGCGGCGCGGCGCGGCTGTTCACGCTGATCAACCAGATGCGCGATGCGATCACCGCCGAGGGCAACCCGGTGCTGGTGCTGAGCGCGGGCGACGAATCGCAGGGCTCGCTGTATTTCACCACCTATGGCGGTGCGGTCGAGGCCGAGATGAACCTGCGCATCGGTCTGGATGCAATGGCGGTGGGCAACCACGAATTCGACAACGGCCCTGAGGGGCTGCTGGTCTTCGCCGATCAGGATCAGTACCCGGTCGTCGCTGCCAACATCGACGTGTCGCAGAACAACCTGCTGGCCGGGCGTATCGTGCCCTGGGCCATTCTGGAAACCGGCGGGCTGCGGGTCGGCATCGTGGGGGCGCTGACCGAAGACACGCCCGATATCGCCTCGCCCGGGCCGACCATCGCGTTTTCGAGCGCCGTCGAGTCCGTGGCGCGCTCGGTTGAAGAGCTGCACGCCGAGGGGGTGACGACGATCATCGCGCTGACCCATGTGGGCTATGTCGGCGAGCAGCGCATTGCCGCCGAAGTGCCGGGCCTGACCGCCGTGGTCGGCGGCCACAGCCACACCTACCTGTCGGCCAGCGATCCGCGCCGTGAAGGCCCGTATCCGACATGGGTGGATAACGTCGACGGTTCCATCGTGCCGGTCGTGCAGGCGGGGGCTTACAGCCGCTATCTGGGCCACCTGATTCTGGACCTCGATGACGAAGGCAAGCTGATCTACGCCACCGGCGACACCATCGAGATCAACTCGGAAGTCACCCCCGACCCCGAAATCGCCGCCTGGGTGGCGACGCTGGCCGGTCCGATCGAAGAGACCCGCAGCGAGCTGGTTTCCGAAGCGGTTGAGGCTATCGACGGCGACCGGACGACCTGCCGGGCGATGGAATGCACGATGGGCAATCTGGTGACGGACGCCATGCTGGCCCGCGTTGCCGGCCAGGGCATCACCATTGCTATCCAGAACGGCGGCGGTCTGCGGGCCTCGATTGGCGACGGCACGATCACCATGGGCAACGTGCTGGAGGTTCTGCCGTTCCAGAACACCATGGCCACGTTCGAACTGACCGGTGAGTATGTCATCGAAGCGCTGGAAAACGGTGTGAGCCAGATCGAGGAAGGCGCGGGGCGCTTTGCGCAGGTCGGTGGCCTGACCTATGCCTTCGACGCCTCGGCACCGGTGGGGTCGCGGGTCAGCGACGTCATGGTCATGCGTGAAGGCGCGTGGGTGCCGATTGACCCGGCCGCGACCTATGGTCTGGTGACCAACGACTATGTGCGCAACGGCGGTGACGGCTATGCGGTGTTCCGCGACCACGCCACGAACGCCTATGACTTTGGCCCGGATCTGGCCGATGTGCTGGCCGAGTATCTGGCCGAGCATAATCCCTACCAGCCCTATACCGACGGTCGTATCACCGTGAAGTAACGGGAACGCCGGGGGCCGGGCAGGGCGCAAGGCCCCGCCCGGCCCCCGGCAGCAAAACGCGCGCCTGAGGCGCGCTGTGACGGGGGCCTTGCGGGGCCCCCGTTTGCGTGAGCGGAGAGGTCAGCGCCGGGCGCGGCGGGTGTTCTCGGCACCGATGACCACGATGTCGGCGGTGGTATCCAGCTGCGCCTGCGTCAGCGCGTAGACCGCGACAATCGTCCGGGCACCGGGGTTTTGTCCGGCCACGGGGGTGCGTGGCGGGATGGCGACAAAGCGGAAGCTGAGCACACCGCCGCTGGGGCGGCCGTAGTTTTCGGGCACCAGCTCGGCGTCCCACCAGCCAGCCGAGGGCATCACCGCCGAGGCGCGCACGATGGCGCCGGACGAGGTCCGCTCGATCACCATCTCGCTGACCTGCGGCACCAGCGGGCGCGGGTCGTCGACAAGGGTGGTCGGGCCCAGATCGGGGCGCTCTTCAACGCTCGACGCGCCGAACCAGTTGCGCGGGTTCATCCGCGAGTCGCTGAAGCCCCCGCACGCAGACAGGGCCAGCGACGACATCAGCAAGGCAGCAAGCGGAGTTTTCATAGGGCTTCCCTCGGTGCAAAACGCGCGCCAGACCTAGCGCAAAGCGGTCCGCTTGAAAAGGGCAAGGGCTGGACCTTTGGCGCGTCTCGGCCTAGGTCTGAACCCGCAACGACAGCAGCGGAGCAGGCATGGCACAGGACGAGTTCAACGAGCTGGCCGAGACCTTCGATTTCCTTGACGACTGGGAAGACCGCTATCGCCACGTCATCGAACTGGGCCGCGAGATGCCCGAGATGGACGAGGCGTTGAAGGTTCCCGCCAACAAGGTAAACGGCTGCGCCAGTCAGGTCTGGCTGTACCCGAATATCGAAAACGGCATTTTTGATTTCTATGGCGAAAGCGACGCGATGATCGTGCGCGGGCTGATCGCCGTCTTGCACACGCTTTACGCGGGCCGCCCGCTGGCCGAGGTGCCGGGGCTGGACGCGCAGGCCGCCCTGAAGCGGCTGGGGCTGGATGAGCATCTGTCCTCGCAACGCTCGAACGGGCTGCGGGCGATGGTGGAACGCATCCGGCTGGTCGCCACCGAAGCGCAGGAGAGCTGAGCATGCCCGATCCCGGCCTTCTGGCGCTGATGGTGGCTTTGCTGGCAGCAATCGGCGCGGTGGCCGGGGTGATTGCGGGTTTGCTGGGGGTCGGTGGCGGCATCGTGCTGGTGCCTGCCTTCTTCTACGCCTTCACGGCGCTGGGCTACGGCGGGCCGCATCTGATGCAGGTCTGTCTGGCGACCTCGCTGGCGACGATTGTCGTGACATCCGTCAAATCGGTGCGCGCGCATCACAAGCGCGGCGCGGTGGACTGGGAGATCCTCAAGCGCTGGGCCCCGTGGATCGCGGGCGGGGCGCTTCTTGGGATGATCGCGGCCTCGGGGCTGCGCTCGGTGATCCTGCAGGGCATCTTTGGCGTGCTGGGTCTGACCGTGGGTCTGTATCTGGCCTTTGGCCGGGCAAGTTGGCGGCTGGGCGACGCAATGCCGGGCGGGGCGAAGCGCGGCATCATGGGCTCGGTCATGGGGTTCTTGTCGGTGCTGATGGGGATTGGCGGCGGCTCGTTCGGGGTGCCGCTGATGACGCTTTATGGCGTGCCGATCCACCGGGCGGTGGCCACGGCGGCGGGGTTCGGGGTGATCATCGCCGCGCCCTCGGTCGCCGGGTTCCTGTTGCTGGGGGTCGAGGGCGCGCCGCCCTATACGCTGGGCGCGGTGAATATCCCGGCATTTCTGGTGGTCATCGCCATGACCATGATCACCACCAGTTGGGGCGTGAAACTGGCCCATGCGATGGACCCCAAGCCGCTGAAACGCGTCTTCGCGGTGTTCATCATGGTCATGGCGCTGAACATGCTGCGCAAAGCGCTGGGCTATTAACCCTTAGAACAGCGAGCCTTGCCCCGGCCCCGGCTCGGGTGCCTTCTTGCGCGGGCGGGGCGGGGCGGTGACCGGCACGGCTTCCAGCGTGCCATCGCGCAGCTCGACGCTGAACTGCGTTTCCTTGCGGGCTGCCGCTGCGGTGGTGAGCGGTGCGCCGTCACTGTCACGCAACACGGCATAGCCGCGCGCCAGCGTCTCAGGGTAGCCCAGCGAACGGCGCATCCGGTCCAGAGATTCCAGCTTGTCGCGCTGCCGCGCCAGTTGCTGCGCAAGCGCCGCGCCCGCCCGTTCGATCAGCCGGGGGCCGGTCAGACGCTCGGATTTGCGCACCAACCCCTGCTGGAGCGCCGGAGTCAGCCGCACCCCCGCCCGCACCAGTGCCTCGGCCCGCCGCTCAGCTCGGTCGCGCAACACGCCCGGACGCAGGCCCGCCGCCGCCTTGTTCAGCTCCAGCGTCTTGCGTTGCGCCAGCGCCCGCAGCGACCCGGCAAAGCGGTCGGCGGCGCGGTCGTAGCGCTGCATGGGTGTGGCCAGCAAAGCCTCGGGCCGGGGCAGGGCGCGCGACAGATCGCGCAGCCGCTGCGCGCGCTGCTGCGTGCCGCCGGTCCCGGCTCGGTGCAGGCGCGCGCCCAAATTCGCCACATGCGCCAGCAGATCGGCGCGCACCGGCACGGCCAGTTCGGCGGCAGCGGTGGGGGTGGGCGCGCGTAGATCGGCGGCGTGGTCGATCAGAGTCGTGTCGGTCTCATGGCCCACCGCCGAGATCAGCGGGATGTCACTGGCCGCAGCGGCCCGCACGACCGCTTCATCGTTGAAGCCCCACAGATCCTCGATCGAGCCGCCACCGCGCGCCACGATCAGCACATCGGGGCGTGGCACCGGGCCGCCCGGCCTGATCGCGTTGAAGCCTTCAATTGCGCGCACCACGTCGCGCGGGCAACGCTCGCCCTGCACGGCGACCGGCCAGACGATCACCCGACGCGGGAAACGATCCGCCAGCCGGTGCAGAATATCGCGGATCACCGCCCCGGTCGGCGAGGTGATCACGCCGATCACTTGCGGCAAAAACGGGATCGGACGCTTGCGCGCGGCATCAAACAAGCCCTCACCGGCCAGCGCCTTGCGCCGCGCCTCAAGCATGGCCATCAGCGCGCCAGCTCCGGCGGGTTCGACGTTCTCGACCTGCAACTGGTACTTGGATTGCGGGCCGAACGTGGTCATCCGCCCGGTGGCGATGACCTCCATGCCTTCCTCAGGGCGCACGGCCATACGTGCGACCTGACCCTTCCAGCTGACCGCCGAGATCACCGAGCGGTCATCCTTGAGGTCGAAATACATATGCCCGGTGCGCGCGATCATCACGCGGCCCACCTCGCCGCGCACCCGCACACGGCCGAATTCGCCCTCGATCACCCGCTTGACCGCGCCCGAAAGCTCGGAAACGGTGAAGTCATGCGCGTTGCCGCGCGGCTCGGGGCCGTCGTCGTCGTCCAGAAGGTCCATGTCTCTCGCTTGTGTCGCCTCGCTGCAGACCTTAGAACGCCCGCCAATGGTGGCCAAGGGGTGAGCGATGAACATTCTGGTTCTGGGCGGCGGCGGGCGCGAACATGCGCTGGCCTGGGCAATCAAGCAAAACCCGAAATGCGACCGGCTGATCGTCGCGCCGGGCAATGCCGGGATCGCCGCAATTGCTGAATGCGCGCGGCTGAATCCTGAGGACGGGGCTGAGGTCGTGACCTTCTGCGAAGAGAACGCGGTGGATTTCGTGGTCATCGGACCCGAGGCGCCGCTGGCCGCCGGTGTCGCCGACGCGCTGCGCGACGCGGGCATCCTGTGCTTCGGGCCCTCGGCGGCGGCGGCACAGCTGGAAAGCTCCAAACGGTTCACCAAAGAGATCTGCGATGCGGCGCAGGCGCCAACGGCGGGCTGGGCGCGGTTCTCGGATGTTGAGGCGGCGAAAGCCTATGTCCGCACGCAAGGCGCGCCGATTGTCGTCAAGGCCGACGGGCTGGCGGCGGGCAAGGGAGTGATCGTTGCGATGACGCTGGACGAGGCGCTGGCGGGCCTCGATGAGATCTTCGGCGGAGCCTTCGGCGCTGCAGGGGCCGAGGTGGTCATCGAAGAGTTCATGAGCGGCGAAGAGGCCAGTTTCTTTGTGCTGGTCGATGGCGAGACCGTGCTGCCCATCGGCACGGCGCAGGACCACAAGCGCGTCGGTGACGGGGATACCGGGCCGAACACCGGCGGCATGGGGGCGTATTCGCCCGCGCCGGTGCTGACCGACGCGATTGCCGAGCAGGCGCTGGAACGCATCATCCGCCCGACGATGGTGGAAATGGCGCGGCGCGGGACACCGTATCAGGGCGTGCTCTATGCCGGACTGATGATCGAGAACGGCGTGGCGCGGCTGGTGGAATACAACGTCCGGTTTGGCGATCCCGAATGTCAGGTGCTGATGCTGCGCTTGGGTGCGCAGGCGCTCGACCTGCTGCTGGCCTGCGCCGAAGGCCGGCTGGAAGAGGCACGGGTCAACTGGGCCGACGACCATGCGCTGACGGTGGTGATGGCGGCCAAGGGGTATCCGGGGACCTATGCCAAGGGCACGCCGATCAAGGGGCTCGAGGCGCTGCCCGAAGACAGTTTCAACATGGTTTATCATGCCGGGACCAAGGCCGATGGTGCCGCCATCCTTAGCAACGGCGGGCGCGTGTTGAATGTCACCGCGCGGGGGGCAACGCTGGCCGAGGCGCATCAGCGCGCCTATGCGATGGTGGACCGGATCGACTGGCCCGAAGGGTTCTGCCGCCGCGACATCGGCTGGCGGGCGCTGTAAGCGATGGACTGGACGGGCGACGGCATCCTGCTGAGCGCGCGTCCGCATGGCGAGAACACCGCCATCATCGAGGTGCTGACCGCCGAGCACGGGCTGCACCGCGGCGCGGTGCGCGGCGGCACCGGGCGCAAGCTGACGCCGGTGCTGCAACCGGGGAACACGCTGGCGCTGAGCTGGCGGGCGCGGCTGGATGACCATCTGGGCAACTTCACGGTTGAGCCACTGCGGGCGCGGGCAAGCACCATCATGCTCGACGCCGAACGGCTGGCGGCGCTGAACGCGCTGAGCGCGTTGGCGGTCTTCGCGCTGGCCGACCGTGACCCCCAGCCGCGGCTGTATGCCCTGACCACCGCGCTGCTCGACCGGCTGGCCGAGGGCGACGCGTGGTTCGGTACCTATCTGCTGTGGGAGCGCCTGTTGCTGGACGAGACCGGCTATGGTCTCGACCTGAGCGCCTGCGCAGTGAGCGGAGAGATCGACGGGTTGGCCTATGTCTCACCGAAGACCGGGCGCGCGGTGACGGCTGAAGCTGCGGGCGACTGGGCCGACCGGTTGCTTCCGTTGCCGCCTCTGCTGCTCGACGCCGCTGCACCGGAAAGCCGCGAACAGATGGCGCAGGGGCTGCAAACGACCGGGCATTTCCTGCGCGAGGTGTTGGCCCCTGCGCTGGGAAACAAACCTCTGCCCCAAGCCCGCAACCGCCTGGCGTCGCGCTTCGCCGGATGAGGTGTTTCGCCCTCGGTCAAGAGCCTTGCAGGCTCTGGCCCTTGGGCGACCGGGCAGGGGGGCCTTGCCCCCCTCTTGGCCTGGCGGCCAATTCACCCCCCAGGATATTTAGGGACAGATGATAAGGGTTCGTTAACTACGCTCCATCATCTGTCTGAAAATATCCACGGGGGTTTCCAAAGGGGGGCCGTGGGTCCCCTTTGGCGAGGGGGTGCGGGGGGCGCGCAGCCCCCCGGCCGTCGCTTCGAGCCAGGAACTGGTGTCAGGTGTCTTGGACGCGGATCAGCCGAGCGTGCCAGCGACGCTTTGATACCACTGCCGGATCAGCGCGCGCTCGTCTTCCTCCATCCAGCTGACATTCGCCGGGGGCATGGCGTGGGCGCGCCCGGCTTGCAGATAGACCAGCCGCGCCGCGCGGGCGACCTGGGCTTCGGTGTCCAGCATCAACCCGTGCGGGGCCCAGTTGATGCCGGGATAGACCGGATACTCGGAATGGCACATTGAGCAGCGGCCGACGACGACATTGTGGACCTCGGAAAACTCCTCGGCCTGCGCGAAGCGGGCGACCGAGGGCGGGAGCGCGGCGAGGTCTTCCTCGGCGCGCATCGCGGGGGCAATCGAGAGCCACATGATGACGATAAAGATCACCGCCGTCACTGCCCAGGTCCAGGTCGGGTTGCCTTTGCGCGCGTGTTTGGAGTTGAAATAGTGCCGGATCGTCACGCCCATCAGGAACACCAGCGAGGCGATAATCCAGGTGTATTGCGTACCAAAGGCCAGCGGGTAGTGGTTGGACAGCATCAGGAAGATGACCGGCAGCGTCAGGTAGTTGTTATGCGTCGAGCGTTGTTTGGCGATCTTGCCGTATTTGGCGTCCGGTTTGCGCCCGGCCTGCAGGTCGGCCACGACGATCCGCTGATTGGGCATGATCACCATGAACACATTCGCCGTCATGATCGTCGCCGTCCACGCGCCAAGATGAATCATCGCCGCGCGCCCGGTAAACACCGACGTATAGAAATACGCCATGCCGACCAGCACCACATAGAGCGCCACCATCACAAGCGTCTGGTTCGAATTCACGAAGCGGCGGCAGATCTGGTCATAGACCAGCCAGCCGAAAGCCAGCGACACCAGCGAGATCCCGATCGCCTGCCAGGGGGCCAGATCCATCACCGCCGGGTCGATCAGGTAAAACTCGGACCCCAGATAATAGACCATGCACATCAGTGCAAAGCCCGAGATCCAGGTCATGTAGCTTTCCCATTTGAACCAGATAAGGTGGTCCGGCATCGTTGCGGGCGCGACCAGATATTTCTGGATATGGTAGAACCCGCCGCCGTGGACCTGCCATTCCTCGCCATCCGCCGGGCCGGGGATGTTGCGGTTCAGGCCCAGATCCAGCGCGATGAAATAGAACGACGAGCCGATCCATGCCATGGCTGTAATCACATGCAGCCAGCGCAGGGCGAACTCGGCCCAGGCCCCGATGATGGCGAGTTCGAACATCCCTGACTCCTTTGTTTTGGGCAGGCTATACCGCCGCTGGTCTTTCTGTTAGTCCGTCAAATCTCTGAGGACTTTCAAGCGGGGCCTGAAAATGTCCTATGTCAACATGGTCCGGATGTTCGTGCGTGTCTATGAATTGGGCAGCATGTCGGCCGCTGCCCGGGATCAGCGCACCTCGCCCGCTGTGGCGTCAGGGCGGATCAGCGAGTTGGAAAAACATCTGGGCGTGCGGCTGTTCAACCGCACCACGCGCAAATTGCAACCGACCGAAAACGGCCGCATCTTTTACGAGGGCGCGCTGGGTATCCTGCAAGCCATTCAGGACGCGGAATCCGCCGTCGCCGATGCCACGCAGAACCCGCGCGGCGTGTTGTTCGTCGGCGCGCCTTTGGGCGTGGGTCGGCGGTTCGTCGGACCGTTCGTGCCCGCCTTCAAGGCCGCCTATCCGCAGATCGACCTGCGCCTGCGCCTGTCGGACCGGATCATCGACGTCACCGCCGAGGGGCTGGACGCCGTGCTGCATCTGGGCCGGCTGGAGGACAGCGCGCTCAAGATGCGGGTGATCGCGGAGTGCCCGCGCGTGCTCTGCGCCGCGCCTGCGTATATCGAGCGCCGGGGCAATCCGGCGGATGGCGCGACGCTGATCCGCGAGCGGCACGATTGTCTTAATCTGCGCTATCCCGGGGCAAAAGAGTTCCAATGGGCGCTGCAAACGCCCCAAGGTGTGCAGAAATACGACATTTCCGGCCCCTACGAATCCGATGACGGCGACGTGCTGACCGACTGGGCCTTGTCAGGTCACGGGATCGTGTTGAAACCCCTGTTCGAGGTCGGCGCTTATCTCAGGTCGGGCGCGCTGGTTCCGGTGGCGCAGGCCACGCCGCCGCTGTCCGTCTCGTTGAGCCTGCTGACCCCGCACCGGCGGCTGCGCGATCCAAAGGTGCGGTTATTCGCGGATTTCATCGTCGGGCGCATTCGCTCGGATATGGCCGCTCAGGTTCAGGGGCTGGTGCTGCCAGACCCCACGCAAGGGAGCGGTGATGACCGCACAGCGAGCGATACGGCGACCGATCCAGAGTAGCGACATCTGCGTTATCGCCAATCCGAAATCGGGGCGAAACAGCCGTGATGCGCAGGCCATCGAGCGGGCCATGGCCGTGCTGGGGGTCGAGGCGCAGCTGCGTCGGTGGACCGACGACAACGGGCTTCAGGACGAGGTCCAGCGCGCCATCGCCGACGGCTATCGCATCATTGTCGCCGCGGGCGGCGATGGCACGGTTACCGGCGTCGCGCAAGCACTGCTGGGCGATGATCTGCGTCAGGACGGCGATGAAGCCGGGGTGAGCATGGGCGTGCTGCCGCTTGGCACCTTCAACTATTTCGCCCGTGGGCTGGGTTTGCCCCAAGACCCCGAAGAAGCCGCACGGGCGATCCTGAACGGCAAACGGCACAACATTTCAGTCGGCTCGGTCAACGGTCAGGTGTTTCTCAACAACGCCTCGATCGGCCTGTACCCCGCCGTGCTGCGAGCGCGCGAAGACATTTACCGGCGCTGGGGCCGTTCGCGGCTGATGGCTAACTGGTCGCTGTTGCGCACTTTGATCCGCTTCCAGCGGCCCTATAAATTGACGATGCAGGCCGACGATGGCCAGATCCGGCATGTGCGTACGCCGTTGATCTTTGTCGCACGTTCGGCCTATCAACTGGCATATTTCGGCCTCGACGGGGCCGATGCCATTCACGATGACCAGTTCGCGGTCTATGTCGCCAGGGGCGGTACGCGAACCCATCTGGTCAATCTGGCGCTCAGGCTGGCGACGGGAACCATGCAGGCCGGGCGCGACATCGACCTGATCGCCGCCCGCGAGATGCGGATCGACACCGCGCATCGTCGCCCGCATGTCGCCTATGACGGAGAAAAACGACGCATGTCCGCACCCCTCAACTTCAAGATTCACGAGCAATCGCTCAGCATCATCGTGCCCGATGATGCCGATCAAGTGGCCGCATGACCCGGATAGTACATCTTTCGGACCTGCATTTCGGTGCGCACGAGCCTGACCTGATCGACCCTCTGCTCGCAGCCGTCGAGGCCGCGCGCGCTGATCTGATCGTCGTGTCCGGCGATCTGGCGCATCGCGGCACGCCCGGCCAGTTCCGGCTGGCCAAGGCGTTTCTGGACCGTGTACCGGGGCCGCTGCTTTGCGTGCCCGGCAACCACGATCTGCCGCATTGGAACCCGCTGCTGCGCGTCTTCGGCCCTTACCGGCGTTATCACCGCGCGGCGGGGCCCGAGATGGCGCCGGTCTGGCAGAATGCCGATACGCTGGCAGCAGGGATCAACACCGCCGACCGCTGGCAGTGGAAGCGTGGCTACGTGTCCGACGCGCAGCGCGCCAAGTTGAGCGAGACCTTCGCAACCGCCGAAGACCGCAGCCGTGTGCTGGTGATGCACCACCCGCTGGAACACGCGGCCCTCAGCGTCGATCCCCTGATGCACGGGGCGAAAGACACGCTGGCCACGCTGACCGAGGCCGGGGTTCAGGTCGTGCTCTCAGGTCATGTGCATGTCAGCTATTCCGGCCCGTTCCGCGACGCCCCCGGCGTGCTGTTTGTGCAGGCCGGGACCGCGCTCAGCACCCGGCGGCGCGGGGAGGCGAACGGGTTCAGTCTGCTCGACCTGAGCGCCGACCACGCGCAGGTGACGATCCACCGCGCGGGGCGCACCGGGTTCGAGCCGGTTGTGGTGGACGACTTCCAGCGCCATGACGGCGCGTGGCAGCGCCTGCCGTCCTGGGCAGCCTGAGCGCTCAGCTGCCGCGATAGGTGGAATACCCGTAGGCCGACAGCAGCAGGGGCACATGGTAGTGGGCCTGCGCGTCGCTCATGCCGAAGCGGATCGGTATCTGGTCCAGAAACAGCGGTGCGTCGCCGGCCTGACCCGTGGCAGTCAGGTAATCCCCGACAAAGAACACCAGCTCATAAGTGCCGGTCTTGAACGCCTTCTCCGGCAGGATCGGGCTGTCCGTGCGCCCGTCCGCGTTGGTGACCGTCTCGGCGATCTTGCGGTGGGAATTGCCGCTGACGCTGTAAAGCGCGATCTTGATGCCCTCAGCCGGCACCCCGCGCGCCGTGTCCAATACATGCGTGGTCAGATATCCGGCCATGACGCTCTCCTGTTCAAAGTCTTGCCTATTTTGCCTGTGCGGCGCGCAATGACCAGTATGCTGCAAGCGCAAAGGTCTTTCAGGCAGAAATTGATAAACCCGCCGATTTTTTCGTCTACCTTGACAATAAGACTGCCTTTGAAGGATCGCTCCCGTGACCGACGCTCCCCGCTACCCCCGCAACATGATCGGCTATGGCCCCCGCGCTCCCCAGGTCGTTTGGCCCGGTGGCGCGCGCGTCGCGATCTCTTTGGTGCTGAACTATGAAGAGGGCGGTGAAAACAACGTCCTGCATGGCGATGGCCAGTCCGAGGCCTTTCTGTCCGACATCGCCGGGGCCGCGCCCTGGCCCGGTCAGCGGCACTGGAACATGGAGTCGATCTATGACTACGGCGCCCGCGCCGGGTTCTGGCGGCTGCACAAGCTGTTCACCGAGCGCGGCTTGCCGCTGACCATCTACGGCGTCGCTTCGGCGCTGGCCCGCTCGCCCGAACAGGTCGCAGCGATGATCGACGCGGGCTGGGACATCGCCAGCCATGGCCTGAAATGGGTCGAGCATAAGGACATGCCCGAAGCCGAGGAACGCGCCCAGATCGCCGAAGCGATCCGCCTGCATACCGAAGTCGTCGGAACCCCGCCGCGCGGCTGGTACACCGGGCGCTGCAGCGTGAACACCGTGCGGCTGACCGCCGAGACGGGAACGCTGGACTGGATTTCCGACACCTATGACGACGATCTGCCCTACTGGCTTGAGGCGGGCGAGCGCGACCAGCTGGTCATCCCCTACACGCTGGAAGCCAACGACATGCGCTTTGCCACGTCGCCGGGTTGGGTGACGGGGCAGGATTTCGGCCAGTACCTGATCGACAGCTTCGACACGCTGCATGCCGAGGGCGGGCGCATGTTCTCCATCGGCCTGCACTGCCGCCTGATCGGGCGTCCGGGCAAGCTGGCCGGGCTGTTGCGCTTTCTCGATCATGTGGCGCAGCAGGGCGGCGCGTGGTTCGCTACCCGCAGCCAGATCGCCGAATTCTGGGCGGCCAACCACCCGCATCAGCGCTATACGCGGCCTAGCCAGATGGACCGCGACAGCTTTGTCGCCGCCTATGGCTCGATCTTCGAGCATTCGCCGTGGATCGCCGAACGGGCGTACCAGCTCGAACTGGGCCCGGCGCATGACACGGCGCTTGGCCTGCACAACGCGCTCGCCCGCATGTTCCGCAGCGCCAGCGAGGCCGAGCGCCTTGGCGTGCTCAACGCCCACCCCGATCTGGCGGGCAAGCTGGCGCAGGCCAAGCGGCTCACGGCGGAATCGACCCACGAGCAGTCGTCAGCGGGCCTCGATGCGCTGACCGATGACGAGCGCTCCGAGTTCCAGCGCCTCAACACCGAGTACGTCGCCAAGCACGGCTTTCCCTTCATCATCGCCGTGCGCGACAACACCAAAGCCAGCATCACCGACGCTTTCCACACCCGTATCGCCAACGACACTGCCACCGAATTCGCCACGGCCTGCCGTCAGGTCGAGCGTATCGCGCAGATCCGCCTGAAAGATCTCCTCCCATGAGCACCTATGGCCTGCCCGCCGATGGCCTGCCGCCGCAAACCGCGCTGCACACCGGCCGCGCCGTGTTTACCGAAAGCTACGCGGTTATTCCGCGCGGCGTGCAGCGTGACATCGTCACCAGCTACCTTCCGGGCTGGGACAAGACCCATGTCTGGGTACTGGCCCGCCCGCTGTCGGGCTTTGCCGAAACCTTCTCGCAATACGTCCTGCGGATCGACCCCGAGGGCGGCTCGGACACGCCCGAACCGGACGACGGCGTGGAATCGGTGCTCTTCGTCACCGATGGCCGCCCCGTCCTTACCCTCGACGGGCGCGAGCATGCGCTGGCGCCGGGCGGCTATGTCTATCTGCCCCCCGGTGCCAACTGGCGCCTGCACAACCCGCAGCGCATGGAGGCAACCGTCGTCTGGGTGCGCAAGCTCTATGAGCCCGCGCCGGGCCTCGCCGTGCCTGACGCCATCATCACCAACGAACAGCACCATTCGCCCGCCGCGATGCCCGGTACCAAGGGCGACTGGGCCACGACCCGTTTCGTCGAGCCGCAAGACCTGCGCCACGACATGCACGTCAATCTGGTGACCTTCCAGCCCGGCGGCGTGATCCCGTTTGAGGAAACGCATGTCATGGAACACGGCATCTACGTGCTCGAAGGCAAGGCGGTCTACAAACTCAACCGCGACTGGGTCGAGGTCGAGGCCGGCGATTTCCTCTGGCTGCGCGCCTTTTGCCCACAGGCCTGCTACGCCGGCGGCCCCGGCCCGTTCCGCTACCTGCTCTACAAGGACGTCAACCGCCACCCCCGCCTGCGCGGCCCCTGGGCTGGCAGGTAGGGTGCAAACGCAGCCTGATCATCTGTCCGAAAATATCCCACGGGGGTCCGGGGGTGTGAAACCCCCGGCCTCTCAACTTTTGAGACGCCCGACATGACGCGCACGATCCCAAGCCAACTCCTCACCGCCGCCGCCTTCGCCCCTTTCGGCGACGTGCTCGACGTGACGGGCACACCGGACAAGATTATCAATCAGGGCCTGTGCGGTCGTCACCACGACCGCGCGACGCTCGATTTCGGGCCGCAGGGCCGGGCGGGGATCTCGCTGTTCAACGCCGAACCCCGCGAGTTGCCCTACCGGCTTGAGATGGTCGAGCGTCACCCCGAAGGCTCGCAGGCCTTCATTCCGATGCACCAGCACCCGTTTCTGGTCATCGTCGCCCCCGATGAGGGCGGCGTGCCCGGCACCCCGCTGGCCTTTGTCACCGACGGCGCGCAGGCGATCAATCTGCACCGGGGCACCTGGCACGGCGTGCTGACGCCGCTCGCCGCGCCCGGGTTCTTCGCCGTGGTCGACCGGATCGGCACCACGGCCAACCTGCAGGAACACTGGTTCGACGCACCCTACACCGTCACCGGGCGCTAAAACCCCGGCCCCCCTAAAGGGGGCCGCAGTCATAAAGATCCGGGTCAACCCGGGCCTCTAACCGGACCGCTGCCTTGGGGGAGGACGCGGAGACGGCGCGAATAAACAAACAAAAACCCCCAGGGAAAGGAACACGAATGGCCAAGTCTTCGATTGGAACGCCAGAGCAACTGGCAGACCCGAATTACACGCCGCCGCTCGGCATGGCCGTGCCGCTCGGCATCCAGCATGTGCTCGCCATGTTCGTCGCCAACGTCACCCCGGCCATCATCGTCTGTGGCGCTGCAGGGATCGGCTTCGGCTCGGATCAGGGGGCGCTCGGGTTTCCGGACATGACCTATATGATCCAGATGTCGATGCTCTTCGCCGGTATCGCCACGCTGTTTCAGACCATTGGCCTCGGCCCGGTCGGTGCGCGTCTGCCCATCGTGCAGGGCACCTCCTTCGCCTTTATCCCGATCATGATCCCCGCTGTGGCGGGCTTGGGCACTGCCGGTCTGTCGGGCCTGATGACGGGCGTTCTGATCGGCGGCATGTTCCACTTCTGCCTTGGCTTTATCATCGGCAAGATCCGCTTCGCCCTGCCGCCGCTGGTCACCGGGCTGATCGTGCTGATGATCGGCCTGTCGCTCGTCAAGGTCGGCATCCAGTACGCCGCCGGTGGTGTGCCGCTGATGGGAACCGAGGCCTTCGGCTCGCTCGCCAAATGGACCCCGGCGCTGGTCGTCGTGTTTGTGACCTTGGGCATCAAGTTCTTCACCGATGGCTTTGCCTCGGTTGCCTCGGTGCTGATCGGCATCATCTGCGGCTATCTGGTCGCGCTGGCGATGGGGCAGGTCAGCTTCGTCTCGCTCGACCGTGCCGACTGGTTCATGGTGCCGACGCCCTTCCACTTCGGCTTCAGCTTTGACTGGGCGATCGTGCTGGGCATGTGCTTCATGGCCGTGGTCTCGGCCATCGAGACCGTGGGCGATACCTCGGGCATCACCAAGGGCGGCGCGGGGCGCGAGGCCACCGATACCGAGATCAAGGGCGCGACCTTCGCTGATGGTCTGGGCACGGCGGTCGGTGGGATGTTCGGCGGCTTGCCCAACACCTCGTTCAGCCAGAACGTCGGATTGATCGCCATCACCGGCGTGATGAGCCGCCATGTCGTGACCTTCGGGGCGCTGTTCCTGATCCTGTGCGGGCTGGTGCCCAAGGTGGGTGCCTTCATCAACACCGTGCCGATCAACGTGCTGGGCGGCGGCGTGATCGTCATGTTCGGCATGGTCTGCGCCTCGGGCATCTCGATGCTGGCCGATGTCGACTGGAACCGGCGCAACATGGTGATCTTCGCCGTCGCCCTGTCGGTCAGCCTTGGCCTGCAGCTGGAACCCTCGGCGCTGCAACACCTGCCGCGCACGCTGCAGATCCTCCTGACCTCGGGCCTGCTGCCTGCCGCTGCTATCGCGGTGACGCTGAACCTGCTGCTGCCCAGCCCGCTGGGCGCCACCGCGACCGAGGAAATCTCGGGCGGGATGGCTGGCCACGGGCGTTGAGTTTCGCGCGGGCCTTCGGGCCCGCGCCGTTTTCAGGAGCGTACCATGACTCAGACCCTGATCCGCAATGCCGATGTCGTTGTCACCATGGACGCCACCCGCCGCGAACTGGCAGGCGCGTCGGTTCTGATCGAGGACGGCGCGATTGCCGCCGTCGGCAGCGGCCTGACGGCGCCGGGGGCCGAGGTGATCGACGCCGCCGGCTGCGTGGTGACGCCGGGTCTGGTGAATACCCACCACCACCTCTACCAGACGCTGACCCGCGCGGTGCCCGGCGGACAGGACGCGCTGCTGTTTGGCTGGCTGAAAACGCTCTACCCGATATGGGCGCGTTACACGCCCGAAGATATGCATGTTTCCACCCAGCTGGGCCTCGCCGAACTGGCGCTGAGCGGCTGCACGATGTCGTCCGATCACCTCTACCTCTTCCCCAACGGGTCGCGGCTTGACGACACGATCCACGCGGCACGCGAAACCGGGCTGCGGTTCCACGCCACGCGCGGCGCGATGTCGATTGGCGAATTCAAGGGCGGGCTGCCACCGGATTCTGTGGTCGAGGACGAACGCGCGATCCTTGAAGACAGCATCCGCGTCGTGGACGCTTTCCACGACACCAGCCCCAATGCCATGACCCGCGTCGGGCTGGCACCATGTTCACCCTTCTCTGTCTCGCGGGAGCTGATGCGCGACGCAGCGCTGCTGGCGCGCGACAAGGGCGTGATGCTGCACACCCATCTGGCCGAGAATGACGAGGATATCGCCTATTCCCTGTCGCAATTCGGCTGCCGCCCGGGACAATACGCCGAGGATCTGGGCTGGACCGGCCCCGACGTCTGGCACGCGCATTGCGTCAAGCTGGATGAGAGCGAGATCCAACTGTTTGCGCGCAGCCTGACCGGGGTGGCGCATTGCCCCTGTTCGAATTGCCGCCTCGGCTCAGGCATCGCGCCCGTGCGGCCGATGCGAGACGCAGGCGTCAGGGTGGGGCTGGGGGTGGACGGCTCGGCCTCGAACGACGCGGGCGACCTGATCGGCGAGGCGCGGCAGGCGATGCTGATGCAACGCGTCGCGCGCGGCGCGGACGCGATGAACGCCCGCGAGGCGCTGGAGATCGTCACGCTGGGCGGCGCGACGGTACTGGGGCGGGCGGATGTTCTGGGTTCGCTCGAACCCGGCAAGCGCGCCGATCTGGCGATCTGGGACCTGCGTACCCTGCCGGCCGCGGGCTCGTGGGATCCGGTCGCCGCACTGGTTCTCTGCGGCCCACACCGGGTGCGGCACCTGCTGGTCGAGGGACGGCAGGTTGTGCGAGACGGCCATATGCTGACGCTCGACACCGAGGCTTTGGCACGCGATACCCGCCGGGCGACCGAACGCCTGATGGGGTGACAGGGGGTTTCGCCCTTGGCCGAGACGGCTGTCGCCGCCGCGCCCTCGGGCGACCGGGCAGGGGGGCCTTGCCCCCCTCTGCGGCTGACGCCGCATTCACCCCCCAGGATATTTAAGGACAGATGATAAGGGTTCGTTAACCACGCTCCATCATCTGTCTGAAAATATCCACGGGGGTTTCCAAAGGGGGCGCGTGCGTCCCCTTTGGGCAGGGGGTTTGGGGGGCGGCAGCCCCCCAACGGCTAGAACCGGGGTTGCGTGCGCTCGACCAGCCGGGCGAAGAAGCTGGCACCGACCGGGGCGACAGCGTCGTTGAAGTCGTATTTCGGATGGTGCAGCCCGGCGCTGTCGCCTTGCCCGAGGAACAGATAGGCGCCTGGGCGGCTTTCAAGCATGAACGAGAAATCCTCTGCGCCCATCACCGGTTCGCAGTCGCCCGCTTCCGAACCGATCTCGGCTGCGACTGAAAGCGCTACGTTGAACTCGCGCTCATGGTTGACGGTGGCCGGATAGCCGCGTTGGAATGTGATCTCGGCGCTCACACCCATCGCTGCTGCCACGCCCTGCACGATCTCGCTGCAGCGGCGTTCGACCATGTCCTGTACGGCCTTGTCATAGGTCCGCACCGTGGCACAGAACCAGCCGGATTCCGGGATGATGTTATCGGCGCTGCCGGTGTGGATCTGCGTGACGCTGATCACCAGCGCGTCGGTGCCCTTGCGGTTGCGGCTGACGATGGTTTGCAGGGCGCTCACCATCTGCACGAGTGCTGCAACCGGATCGACAGTTTCTTCGGGATGCGCACCATGCCCGCCGCGCCCGGTGACCGTCACCGTCAGCGTATCCACGGCCGCCATCAGCGGCCCCGCCCGGCCCTCGAACCGTCCCAGCGCCACGCCCGGTGCGTTGTGCAGCGCATAGACCTGGGCGATACCGAAGCGCTCCATGATGCCCTCTTGCACCATGACCTCGGCCCCGCCGCCCCATTCCTCGGCCGGCTGGAAAATAAGCGCCACGCGCCCGGCGAAATTCCGTGTCTCCGCCAGATACCGCGCCGCCCCCAGCAGCATGGTGGTGTGCCCGTCATGCCCGCAGGCGTGCATCTTGCCCGGCACGGTCGAGGCATGCGGCAGCCCCGTCTCCTCGGTGATCGGCAGCGCGTCGATATCGGCGCGCAGACCGATGGTCGGCCCGTCGCCTTGCCCCTCGATGATCGCCACGATGCCGGATTGGGCGATTCCCTCATGGATCTCGGTGATGCCGAAGTCCCTCAAGCGTTGGGCGATGAACCCCGCTGTCGCTTCGCAGTCAAAGCGCGTTTCGGGGTGCTGGTGCAGATATCTGCGCCATTCGGTCATCTGCGGGGCGTAATCGGCGATGCGGTTGAGGACGGGCATGGTGGACTCCGGGGCCGGGCTTTGGGATATACCGACCATCGGCAATTAACCGGGTGGGCGCAATGGCCGACGATCTTGGTGGGAACGACTCAATCCTGAATGACCCCGACGGCGGCTTGCCGCGGCTGGCGCATATCATGGCGCGGCTGCGCGCGCCGGTTGGCGGCTGTCCGTGGGATCTGGAACAGGATTTCGCCTCGATCGCACCCTATACCATCGAAGAGGCCTATGAAGTCGCCGATGCCATCGAGCGGCAGGACTGGGACGGACTGAAGGGCGAGTTGGGCGATCTGCTTTTCCAGTCGGTATATCATGCGCAAATGGCCGAGGAAGCCGGGCATTTCACGCTGGACGATGTGCTGCGGGGCATCGCCGACAAGATGATCGCCCGCCATCCGCATGTGTTTGGCGACGAACAGATCGACTCGGCCGAAGCGCAGACCGAGGCCTGGGAAGCCCGCAAGATGCGCGAGCGGGCGGCCAAGGCGCAAACCGGGGTGCTCGATGACGTGCCGGTGGGGCACGCCGGGCTCACGCGGGCGATCAAGCTGCAGAACCGTGCGGCGCGGGTGGGGTTTGACTGGCCTGAGGTCGGGCAGGTGGTCGACAAGATCGCCGAAGAGGCGCGCGAGTTGACCGAGGCCGCGCCCGAAGACCAGTTCGAGGAATACGGCGATCTGCTCTTTGTCATGGCCAATCTGGCCCGGCATCTGGATATCGACCCCGAAGCGGCCCTGCGGGCCGCGAACGCCAAATTCACCCGCCGGTTTCGGTCGATCGAGGCCGCGCTTGCCGCGCAGGGGCGCAGCCCCAGGGACAGCGATCTGGCGGAAATGGATCTGCTCTGGGATGCGGCGAAAGCGGCAGAAAAGCAGCGCTAGAGGACGCGGCTCAGGGGCGCGGGAGCGGCAGCGACGGGTCGCTCTTGCGGTGCGAAGGGCGAACAGGCATTTTGCGCGGATCCCAGCGTCAGGAGCGCCGCATGCTGTCGAATAGAAAGTCCGCCCGATGACCGTGCGGATCGCCATGTGGTCGGGGCCGCGTAACCTGTCGACAGCGATGATGTATGCCTTTGCGGCGCGCGGCGATTGTGCCGTCAGCGATGAGCCGTTCTACGCCGCTTATCTGGCCCTCACCGGGCTGGAGCACCCGATGCGCGCACAGATTCTGGCCAGCCAGCAGCAAGACCCGGAAAAGGTCGTGGTCACCGGGGACGCCCCCGGTGCTGCGCCGATCTGGTATCAAAAGCATATGACGCATCACATGGTTCCCGGCATTCCGCTGGACTGGATGACGCGGTGCCGGCACGCGTTCCTGATCAGGCACCCGGCGCGGGTGGTTGCCTCGTACGTGCGTAAACGCGAGGCACCGGTGCTTGAGGATCTGGGCTTCCCCCAGCAGCGCGCGCTGTTCGAGCGGCTGATCCAGACGACGGGCGAGACACCACCGGTGCTCGATTCTACCGCCTTGCGCGCGGCTCCCCGCGAGAAGTTGAGCGCGCTTTGCGCGGCGCTTCAGATCCCGTGGACCGAGCGGATGCTTTACTGGTCCAAGGGAAGCAAGCCCTATGACGGCGTCTGGGCCGCGCATTGGTATCACGCGGTGCACGACTCCACCGGCTTCGACGCAGCCGAGGGGCCGCTGCCCGATCTGCCGCCCGAATATGCCCGATTGGCGGAGGCGGCGCTCCCGGCCTACGAGGCGCTGGCACAGCACGCGCTCTGACCCTTCATTGTGGTTGGGACGGGGCAGGGGGGCTCTGTGCCCCTCGTTGGCACAGCGGAATTCACCCGCATGGAAACTTTCCACGCAAAGCGGGCGCCTTAACAAAAGCTTAACCCCGCCCATTTTCTGTCTGAAAATATCCTCCAGGAGGGTTCGGGAGGATGGAAAATCCTCCCGAGCGGGTGCGGGTGGCAACCCGCGCAGGCGGCGGCGGGCTCAATGCCCGCCGCCGCCTGCCTTACCCTTCCGCGACCTTCAGGGCCTGGGCGATCACGTCGGCGTCACCGATATGGTTGATCAGCGTCAGGATCAGCCGGGCGTTGAAAGCATCGCTTTCGGCCTTGGTCTTGCCCTCATGCGCGTCGATCAGCATCTGGTAGACGTCATCGGCGCGCGGCGTGTTGCGGGTCGTGTTCAGCATGGTCATGGTTCAGGCCTCCTTGCCAAGGGCGCGGCTCAAAGCCGCGTCCACGGCGCTTGCGTCCCAGGTCTCCCACCGGGCGGCGACATGCTGGTCAGGGCGGATCAGGTAGACCGCCGATTTGACGTCACCCAGATAGCGGGCGGTCAGGCCGGGGGCGGTCTGGGTGTTCAGCGCGATGATCTCGCAGGGCAGCCCCTGCGCGGTGAAACCCGTCGGCACCTCGGCATCAATCGCCAGGATCTGGAAGCCCGGCGCGCCTCGCGCCCCGAGCCGGTCAAGCAGGAACCCGTCGCCCAGCGGCAGGTCCAGACAGGGTGAGCCGGGGCGCGACCGGGCAGGCCCCTGCGGCAGCGCATCCGGCGTGTTGAGCGGAGAGCCGTCATAGGTGCACGGCACCGACAGCCGCCCTGAGTTGACGAAGGGCCGGGCGAAATCCTGCGTCTCGGCCAGATCCAGAACGGCATCGCGGAACAACCGGCTGGTTTCGGATTTCGGCGTGATGAAGTCGGTCGAGCGGGTGGAGTTGAGGATGTTCTCCTTGGCCCCGTGCACGCGCTCGACGTCGTAGCTGTGCAGCAGGCGCTCATCCGCCGTGCCGTCCAGCACCAGCTTCAGTTTCCATGCCAGATTGTCGATGTCCTGCACACCAGAATTCGCCCCCCGCGCGCCAAAGGGCGAAACCTGATGCGCCGAATCCCCGGCAAAGATCACCCGGTCGTGCACGAAGCGCTCCATCCGGCGGCACTGGAAGGTGTAGATCGACGACCATTCCAGCGAGTACTGGATCTCGTCACCCAGCATGGCGCGTAGGCGGGTGTCGATGTTTTCAGGCCGCAGTTCCTTGTCGCGGTCGATGTCCCAGCCCAGCTGAAAATCGATGCGCCAGACGTTGTCGGGCTGCTTGTGCAGCAGCGCCGACTGACCCCGGTTGAAGGGCGGGTCGAACCAGAACCAGCGTTCGGTGGGGAAGGGGGCGTCCATCACCACATCGGCGATCAGGAAATTGTCCTCGAACACCTTGCCGACGAAATCGAGCCCCAGCATCTGCCGCACCGGCGAGCCCGCACCGTCGCAGGCGATCAGCCAGTCGGCAGTGATCGTGTAAGGGCCTTCAGGCGTGTCGATGGTCAGGACGACATGGTCGGCCTTTTGATCTACCGATGTCAGACGATTGCGCCCGCGCAGGCTGACGGGCGCACCCTCGGCCTGCATCTCGGTCGCGCGTTTAACCAGCGCTTCCTCGAAATAGTACTGTTGCAGGTTGATAAAGGCCGGAAAACGGTGGCCATCCTCGGGCAACAGGTTGAATTCGTACACTTGCCGGTCGTCGAAGAACACTTTGCCAAGGTTCCATACCACGCCCTTGTCGACCAGCGGGCGACCACAGCCCAGCCGGTCCAGAATCTCGAGCGGGCGCTTGGCGAAGCAGATCGCCCGGCTGCCAAAGCTGACCTTGTCATTGTCGTCAAGCACCAGCACCTCGACCCCTTGCTGCGCCAGATCAAGCGCGACACCCAGTCCCACCGGCCCGGCCCCGATCACCACAACGGTATGGCGCGCTGGGGTCGCGGCGTCCTGATCGGCACTGCGGGCATAGGGGTAGAGCGGGATCTCGAAGATCTTTTGCGGGGCGGTCATTGGGGGTCCTCCGGGCTTAGCCGAAATAAGCCTGCGCGCTGGGCACGCGGCCATAGTCGAGATGGAAATCATCCAGTTGCGGCGGTGCAATGCCTGCGTCGCCGATCATCGTATGCGCCTGACCCCGGTGGTGGATCTGGTGCTGGAAAAGATGCAGCAGCAGCGGGCCGACGCGCTCGGTCACCGGGCCCTCGGGCCGGTCGGTGACGCGCGGGGCGTCCAGCATCGCCGGGGTCAGCGACTGGCAAAAGCTTGCCAGTCGCATATCCGCCGCCGCCTGCGCCGATGCCAGGGTGGCAACGCTGCCCGCTTCCTGTGTGTCAAAGACCGACCTCCCCAGCCCGCCCTTTTCCAGCGCGTCGATATAGTACAGATCGACCAGCCAGATGTGATTCAGCGTCGCCTTGAGCGAGGGAAAGAACCCCGGTCTCGGGGCGGCGAACGCCTCGTCCGGCACGTCCTTGAGCGACGCATAGAGCGTTGCGTTCGCCCAGGCATTGTTCAGGGCCATGGTCAGGAACGGGTCGCGCACGGGGTCAGCCCTGCAGGTCTTTCCACATCTGCTGATCGCGCTCGGCGGTCCAGATGCGGGGGGTGTCGATGCCGCGGGCCTCGTCATAGGCGCGGCCGACGTTGAAGGGCAGGCAATGCTCGTAGATCGCGTAATCCTTGAACTTGGGGTCGCATTCGGCGCGCACCGCGTCCCAGGCCTCTTTCAGCGAGCCGCCGCGCGCCGCGACGCGCTGCACTGGGCGGTAGGTGCTCTCGACGAAATCGCGGGTGTTGGCCAAGGCGCTCGCGACCATCTCGCGGCCAACCAGCGCATCGCCCCGACCCGGCGCGATGGCGATCGGGTCATAGGCGGCGATGGCGTCCAGCGTATTGCCCCAGTCGGCAAAATGCCCGTCCCCGCAATAGCAGGCCGAGTGGTATTCGACGATATCTCCGGTGAACATCACGCCCGCGTCGGGCACCCAGACGACGGCGTCGCCCGCCGTGTGGGCGCGGCCGGGGGTCAGGATCTCGACCTTCCGGTTGCCCAGATAGACGGTCATCGAGTCGCTGAACGTGGTGGTCGGCCAGGTCAGGCCGGGGATTTCCTCATGGCCCTGAAACAGGCGCGGGAAGCGGCCGAATTCGCTGTCCCAGTCTTCCTGACCGCGCTCGACCACCATGGCGCGGGCGGTGTCGGACATGATGATCTCGGGCGCGCCGTAGGCTGAGGCACCGAGCACGCGGACGGCGTGGTAGTGGGTCAGCACGAGGTGGCTGATCGGCTTGTCGGTGACCGAGCGGATGCATTCCACCACCTTGCGCGCCAGACGCGGCGTGGCCTGCGCTTCGATCACCATCACCGACTCGTCGCCGATGATGACGCCCGAGTTGGGATCGCCCTCAGCGGTGAAGGCATAGAGGCCCTCACCCACTTGCGTGAAGGAAATCGCTTTTTCCGCCATGTCGCCGGCAGAGGCAAAGGCCTTGCTCATGGGTGTCTCTCTCTTTGTTTCTTGTCTATGCGAATCATCTTTGGGCAGGATATTGGTTGAAAATGTAACTATCAACGGGGAAGGTCAGTGCTATGTTTTTGAAGGGATACTTACCCTACAGGCTGAATCTTCTGGCTGAGTTGACTTCGGAAAAGACCCGCGAAATCTATCGCCGCCGCCATGATCTGACCCGGCCTGAGTGGCGTGTGCTGGTCAATCTGGCCGAGGCCCCTTCGCTCACCGCCAGCGCGCTGTGTGAACGGGTGCCGGCGCACAAGACCAAGGTCAGTCGTGCGCTGGCAGCGCTGGAGCAGCGCGGCTGGGTCACGCGCCAGACCGATCCCCTGGACCGGCGGGTATCGCATGCGGCGCTGACGCTGAAAGGCAAACGCGCCTTTAACCACATCCGCCCGGAAATGGAGGCCGCGACCGAGGCCATGTTGGCCCCGCTCAGCGCAGAGGAACGCGCAACCGTGGACGCGGGGCTGAAAGTGCTCGAACGTCTGTTTGGCCAGACCTGAAGGCAGGGGGCCTTCAGCCCCCTCTTCGGCTATAGCCGAATTCACTCCCCGAGGATATTTAGAGCATAAAGTTGGGCGTTAGGGTTTTGTTAACCACGCCGCATTTTCTGTCTGAAAATATCCTCCGGGAGGGTCCGGGAGGGTGGAAAACCCTCCCGGGGGTCACGCCTTCCTGCCGGTCGGGGTCAGTCGTTCAGTTTGTTCAGGCGCGCGCGGACGCTCAGGCCGTGGGCTTGCAGACTTTCGCTGATCGCCAGCGTTTCTGCCGCCGGACCGATGGCGCGCAGGGCGTCGGGGGTCATGCGGGCCAGCGTGGTGCGCTTCATGAAGTCGAGCACCGATAGCCCTGACGAAAACCGCGCCGAACGGGCAGTAGGCAGGACGTGGTTCGGGCCGCCGACATAGTCGCCAATGGCCTCGGGCGTCCAGTGGCCGAGGAAGATTGCTCCGGCGTGCTGGATCGCGGGCAAGAGCGCGTCGGGATCGTCGACGCAAAGCTCCAGGTGTTCCGGCGCGACGCGGTTGGAGAGCGCCGCCGCCTGCGCCAGCGTCTCGACCACCACCACAGCGCCGTAGTCGCGCCAGCTGGCACCAGCGATCTCGCGCCGTTCGAGCACCTGCAGATGTGCCTCGACGGCTGCGATCACCGCGTCGGCCTCGGCCTGCGAGGTGGTAATCAGGATCGATTGCGCGACCTGATCGTGCTCGGCCTGACTGAGCAGGTCCAGTGCGATCCAGTCGGGATCGCCCGTGCCATCACCGATCACCAGAATTTCGCTGGGTCCGGCGATCATGTCGATGCCGACGCGCCCGAAGACCCGCCGTTTGGCCGCCGCCACATAGGCGTTCCCCGGCCCGGTGATCTTGTCAACCGGCGCGATGCTGTCGGTGCCATAGGCCAGCGCTGCAATCGCCTGTGCGCCACCGATGCGGTAGATCACATCGACGCCCGAGATCTTCGCCGCCAGAATGACCAGCGGGTTCACCGCACCGCCCGGGGTGGGGCAGGCGATGGCGAGGCGTTCAACCCCCGCCACCTTGGCCGGGATCGCGTTCATCAGCACCGAGGACGGATAGCTCGCCTGTCCGCCGGGCACATAGAGCCCGGCCGCCGAGACCGCCGACCAGCGCCAACCCAGCTCGGCGCCCGTGGCATCGGTCCAGCGCGCATCGTCGGGCTTCTGGCGCGCGTGATAGGCGCGGATGCGTTCGGCGGCGAGTTCGAGTGCTGCACGGTCCTTTGGCGTGACCTGCGCGCAATAGGCGTCGATCTCGGCCGGGGAGAAGGCCAGTGTTTCGGGCGTCAGCTCCAGCTTGTCGAATTTTGCCGTCAGCTCGATCACCGCCGCATCGCCGCGTGTGCGGACATCGGCGATGATGGCCGCCACGGTGGCATCCACATCGGGGCTGTCTTCGCGCTTCATGCCCAGAAGGGCGGTGAAGCGGGCCTCGAAATCGGCGTCGGTGCTGCTAAGGATCTGGGGCATGGCGGGTCTCCTGCGTCCGGGTCGGGATAGGGGATCACGCCGCGCGGGGCAAGCGGGCGCAGCGTCGCGCCCCGCGCCGTGGTTCATTCGGGGTGCCTGGGGGCCTGCCGCGAGGGGGCGACATAGGGCCGGGTGACGTCACTCAGCTCGACCTCGAGGCATTCTACCGTCAGTGCCAGAGCGCCGTCGCCCGCGAAGGTCAACACGACGCGGCCGGGGCCGGCGGGTTCGCCCTCAGCCGTATCGGCGTCGGGGGTAAAGTCGATCGAGAGCAGGGACAGCACGGTGTCCTCTTCGCGCGACAGGCCCTGATGCGCGACCGCTGTCACATCGCCAAAGTCGAGCACTGCGCGTACCCGCTCGAACTGGCGTCCGGCCGAGCGCGCTTGTGATTCGTCTTCCCAGCGGAACCGGTTCAACAGCAGCGAGAATCGCCGCCGGTTTTTGGCATAGCGCAGATCGCTGCCGGTCAGGACGGCATCCTGTGCCAGTGCCGAGAGGATGCGCAGATCGGCGCTGTCGCGCGCAATCAGGCGCAGGGGCTTTTGCGCCCCGTCTTCAAATGTCGCGTCGCTCATACGTCTGTCTCACCTTCGTTGCGGGCGCGGGACTGTGCCTTGCGCCTTGCGATATTGGCCTTGAGCGCGGCCTTGACCCGGGCTTCCTTGCTCGGATCGCCCTTGGTGCCTTTGACCGATTGCACCTTGCGCGCTGCGGCCGCAAGCGGTGCGGGTTGCGAGGGATCGGTGTCGGTTTGCTTGGTCATGACGCTTGTCTTACCCTGTGATGAAAAAACCGTCCAGATGGGCTTGCGCGGCGCGCGCTTTGCGTCTAATCAGCCGCCCGTGGCGACGTTGCAAAAACCGGGTGCCAGAGCACTGCTCGAGACCCGGACGAAAGCGTCGCTAACAGACTGAAAAGAGAGTGGTTCTTCCAGATCGCTCTTGCCTTGGGATCGTACCTGAGGTTAAGGACTGGAAACAAGATGCTGTGGTAGCTCAGTGGTAGAGCACTCCCTTGGTAAGGGAGAGGTCGAGAGTTCAATCCTCTCTCACAGCACCATATTTCCCTGTATTCACAAAGAGATACCTAGCATCGATCCGTCACCCGCAAGGTGCCGCGCGTCCCCTTTGCGTGGGCACCTTGGCGCTGTCCGGCGGTGGAACTGCGTTCATTGAGGGTGCTCCCGAGCGTTCAATCGGACGCGCAGAGGTCGACTGGCTTCAAGCAGCGCCCCTCAGGGCATTGATGGCCGCGACGCGGCTTACGCCGGGAGCAGTTCTGACCTGCCTCCCTGTCATCCCGCAATCTCTGACCCGTTCGCGATGTCGGATCGTCTGGAAACCTGTCGCTTTAGCTTCCGCAGCGCCCGAATTGCCTTCGGTATGCGCTTATCGTGGCCTGCCGGACCGCGCGACGATAGCGCCGACAAGAATCAGAGGCCCCGCCACAAGAAAGGCCAAACCGGGCACTTCGGCGAAGACGATAAACCCCAGAGCAACGGCCCAGAGAACCGACAGGTATTCGAACGGCGCCAGTGCAGAAGCGTCCGCGTGGCTGAAGGACAGCGTCATCAAGATATGGGCGAGCCCGCCCGCGAGGCCGGTTGCGATCAACAGGGTCAGGCCTGCGGCACCTGGCCAGACCCATCCCCACGGAAGGGTGGCGAGGCCGCAAAGGGCGGACACGATGGCAAACCAGAACGCAATGGCCCCGGCGCCTTCACCCAGCAGCGTCAGCCGGCGCACCTGGATCAGCGCGCCTGCCGTCAGGACAGCCGTCAAAAGGCCAAGCGCCACCCCCAACCCGCCCGCATCCGGCAACACACCGGCTGAGGCTGGCAGGAAGAAAACGGCCGCGCCAGCGAGGCCGAGCGCCACGCCACCGATCCGCCGCGCGCTCAGTTGCTCCCTGAGAAGAACCCAGCCCAGCACCGCGAGCATGACCGGTGACAAGTAGGACAGCATGGTCGCTTCGGCGAGCGGCAACAGGCGGATCGTCGCGAAGGACGTGAACATGGCCACCGCGCCCATCAGGCAGCGCCCGATATGACCAAAGGGCCGAGAGGTCACAAGCCCCCGCGGCCAGTCGCCACGCCACCACAGGAACACCACCAAAGGCAGCAGCGCGACAGCCGACCGGAAGAACACCAACTGCCCCAGGGGTACAGTGTCGCCGAGCGCCTTGACGCAGACCCCCATCAGGGCAAAGGCCAGCGTCGACAGGATACGCAAGGTGATGCCGAGCGTTTCACTTGCCTCCGGTGCGCGCGTTACGACGGCTGGAGGCGCCTTTGATCCTGCGCGATTCATTGAGGGCTGAACCGGATATGGGGCCGGCCGTTCTCGGGCGATCCGCTGACATGGGCGGTGACGCGGAACACGTCGCGCAGGATCTTTTGTGTCAACACCTCTTCGGGCGTGCCGCAGGCGCGAACGGCCCCTGCGTCGAGCACCACGATCCGGTCGCAGAACATGGCGGCAAGGTTCAGATCGTGCAGCGCGATGACGCTGGTCAGATCAAGCGCGCGCACCATGCGCAGGATCTCGATCTGGTGATGTATGTCGAGGTGGTTGGTCGGCTCGTCGAGGAACATGACCTGCGGTGCCTGAGCCAGCGCCCGGGCGATATGAACCCGCTGCCGCTCGCCCCCCGAGAGTGTTTGCCACGCCTGCTTTCGGCGTGTCGCCATTTCAACGCGGCCAAGCGCCTGGGTCACCGCGGCCTCGTCGGCCTCGGACCAGCCTGCGAGCGCCGAGCGGTGTGGCGTCCGGCCCAGCCGCACCACATCGGCCACCGTGACATTGGTGTCGGTCGCTGCGCTCTGCTGGACAAAGGCGACCTGTCGCGACAGAGCCTTGCGCGATACCTGCGCGATGTTCTGGCCGTTGATCTCGACACGGCCCGAGGCGGGGCGGCGCAGCCCGGCCAGAAGCCGCAGCAGCGAGGATTTGCCCGATCCGTTCGGGCCGATCAGGCCCAGCGTCTCGCCCGGCGCGACGCTGAGCGAGACATCCTGCACGATCATGCGACGCTTCACGCCCCAGCTCAGGTTTTCCGCGATGACGCTCATGCCTGCGGCCTCGCCCGGTAGAGGATGATGGCAAAGAAGGGCACGCCGACCAGCGCCGTGACGACGCCGATGGGCACCGTCTGCTGCGCGGCGATCACGCGCGAGGCGATATCGGCGATCACCATGAAGACCGCGCCGACCATGGCGCTGGCGGGCAAAAGCCGCATATGCATGGGCCCGACGACGTAGCGCGCGGCATGCGGCACCACGAGACCGACGAAGCCGATGGCGCCGACCATGCTGACGATGGTCGCGGTCAACAGGGCGGTCACGCCGAACAGCACCAGACGGATGCGCACCACCGGCACGCCGAGGGCTGCGGCATCTTCGTCTCCAAAGGTGAAGGCGTCGAGCGACCTTGCCATGAGGATGCAGATTGCGAGGCTGACGATCACGACGCCCAGCAGAAGCTGGAAATCCGGCCAACGCACGCCGCCGAAGCTGCCCAGAAGCCAGAACATCACATCCCGCGCCTGCTGCGCATTGCCCGACGTGGTGACGATGTACGAGGTCAGCGCGTTGAAGAGTTGCGACGCGGCGACCCCTGCCAGAATGGTGTGGTTCGGCCCGCTGGTCGCACCGTTCGACAGCAGCGCCACCAGCGCGAAGGCGGCGAAAGCCCCGGCGAAGGCGCCCAGCGACAACGACAGGCTGCCCGCACCGATCCCCAGCACGATCACGCAGACCGCCCCGGTCGAAGCCCCGGCCGAGACGCCCAGCACGAAGGGTTCGGCCAGCGCGTTGCGCAAAAGCGCCTGCAGGATCGCCCCGCAGAGCGCGAGGCCCGCCCCCGCAAGCGCCGCCACCAGCGCCCGGCTCAGGCGCAGGTTCCAGATGACGCTCTGTTCGATGGGGGCGATCTCGGCCCCGGTCAGGCCCAGTTCGTTGGTGACCGACAGGAAAACCGTGCGCAGCGCGATGTTGTAATCGCCGATCGCCGTCGCGGCGGCGACGGCGAGGATCAGGGTCAAGAACGACAGGCAAAGGAAAAGGACGAGGCGCGCGGCCCCGTCCTCGGACGTATCGGAAGACATCACTGCTGATCGCTTGCTTGCAGCTGCTCTGCCACCTGCTCGGCCCCGTAAAGCGTCCGGATGCTGGGGTTCATCGCCGCCCCGCTCATCACCACGATCCGGCCGTTGCGGACCGCGTCCATCTGGCTGACGGTGGGATCCGAGGTCAGAAACTCGATCTTGGCCTCGGCCGTGTCCAGATTCCAGCGGTTGCGGTCGACCTGCGCCGCCACGATCACCGTCGGATTGGCGGCCATGATGCCCTCCCAGCCGACGGCGGGCCAATCGGCTTCGGTCCGGATGGCGTTCGAGCCGCCGAGCAGATCCGCGATATAACCCGAAGGCCCATTGCCGCCGCCCAGATAGGCATCATCCGCCGGCGAGGGGCTGGAGAACCAGAAAAGGAAGGTCAGGCCCTCGGTCTGAGAGAATTGCGCGCGCAAGGCTGCCTCACGCGTCCGGAAATCCTCGATCAGCGCCGCGCCACGGTCGGTCACGTCAAAGATGCGCGAGAGATCCTCGATCTCCTTGTAGAGCAGGTCCATGCTCCACAGTTCCCCGCGCGAGCCATAGGCATCGCCAGCATTGAGCGTCGTGGAACAAGCGCTTGGCGACAGATAGGTCGGAATGCCCAGCTCTTCGAAATCCGACCGGTTGGCGACGGTGCTGTCCGGGCCCATCAGCGTCGTCAGCATCGCGGCGACGAAATCGGGCTGGCGCGAGAGCACGGCTTCCAGTGTCGGGAATTCGACGGTCAGCACTTCGACCTCGGCATTCGCCTCGGCCAGCTCGGGCAGAACCGAGTTTGGCCAGAAGGCGCTGGCCGCCATCCGGTCTTGCAGCCCCAGAAGCAGCATGATCTCGGCGCTGTTCTGACCCAGCGCCACTGCATTCTGCGGCGCCTGACTGAAAGTGACGGTTTGGCCACAGTTTTCAAGTGTCAGAGGATACACCGTCTGAGCCTGAGCCGCAGCCGTCAAAGAGGCCAGCGCGGCGACTGCAAGTGTAAAAGCGGAAGTGTTCGGCATCGAAGACGTCTCATTTTCGAGTAGTTTTGTCGGGATTTGGGTACAAGCCTCCGCTGGCATTTACAAGAGTGTTTTTGTCAGGATTTCATCAGGCGCACGAGGTGCCCAAGGATGCCTGGTTTTTACCCTGAGAAGGCAGAGAGCACCGCGTGAGGGAACGGGAGCCCGACATGCTAAAAAATGGCCGCAGCGTTCCGCGATGGGTTCAAAGATCGAGGTCCAGCCATTCATACCCGACCGCCCGGTTGTAGCGTTCGACGCAAGGGTTCTGCTGCGGTTCAGGTGGGTCCGCCGTTACGGCCGGATTGGCAGCGTTTCGACCTGAAGGCCGGCGGCGCGGCTTTGAAGATAGAGGGCCAGCGCGATAAAATCCGCCGATCCGGGCGCGAAGGGTTCCGCCCTGACCCCGGTCAGGCACCCCCGGATTCGGCGTTCCAGCGTGCCCAGCGTCTCCCATTCCAGCCGGTATTGCGGATAGCCGGTCGGATGCCCCTGCGGGATCAGCGCCGCGGCCAGATGGCCGCCGGAATTGTCGTCATGGCATTGCGCGCAGGACAGGTTCAACTGGCCCATGCGCGTGGTGAACAGCGTCTCACCGCGCGCGCGGGCAGGGTCAAGCCGGGGATCGGGATCAGGCGTCAGCGGCATGCCGCGCGACTGGTGCGTGACATAGGCCAAGAGCGCCAGAATGTCGGGATCGGCGCGATCCTGTGGCCCGGCACCCTGATGGCGGTCGCGGCACAGGGCGATGCGGCCGTTCAGATCGACCGGCGCCGCTTGCTCTTCGTCCCAGGCCGGGTAGCGTGCGGCGACGCCCGCCATGCTGTCTTCGGCAGCATCGTGGCAATCGGCGCAGCTTTGGCCACGGGTGCCCGCCGGTTCGGACCATAGAGCCTCGCCGTCGATCAGCCAGAAAGCTGCCGGGTTCATCGGATCGTCCTGCATCGCCTGCAGGGCAGGGCTCATGTCGTCATAGCCCGTGCGGCGGTCCTGTGCCCCGGCGGGCAGGGCAAGGACGATACCGGCAAGAACGGCGGCGCGGATCATGCGACAGTCAGCAACCGGCCATCGCGCGCGGTGACGCCGGAATTATCGGTCCAGACAAATTCTACCCGCCCGGTTTCCCCGGCGCGCAGATGAAAGCTGAGGATCGGATTGGCGGTGATCGCCGGGAACAGGTCGGCGCGAAACACTTCCTCGCCCTGATACAGGCAGGCGACGCTTTCGATGATGTCGCGCGGCACCAGCGCGCCATCGCGCCCGGTGCGAAATCCGGTCTCCATCGGGTGCTGGATCAGGATGCGGATCGTCACGATCTCGCCGGGGGCGGCGGTTTCGGGGACGTTGATCAGGACGGACATGCTCAGACCTCGCGGCAGGCTGGGGCGGTGACGATCACCTCGGTCGCGGCGGACCAGAAGCTGCCGTCGCTCAGGCGGGCGATGGCGTGCACCGTCTGGCTGCCGTTCAGGCGGATGCGCGTCTCGACCGTGGCAAGGCCCGACCGCGGGGTGAGATGAAAGCGCGCCGTGTCGGGCAAGGGGTTGATCTCGTTGAAGATGGCAATCTGTTCAACAAAATCGTCCGGCGTCATCGGGCTGTCGACGGAAACGGTGAGGGGCACGGAATTGCCGTTCTCGACCAGCAGCGGGATGCGCAAAGTGACCCGGCCTTCGGTGATATCGGCGCCGCCGGTGAACCCGTCGATCGCGGTTTGCATCGTTTCCGGCGTCGCCGCCGCAGGGCCGAACCGCAGCACCAGCGGTCCCCCGATCAGCGTGGCAAGCGTCGTACGGCGGGTCAGGATCATGGCGTGTCTCCAGTCAACGTGGCAAGATAGGCAACGACGTCTTCGACCTCTTGCGCTGTCATCAAGGTAGTGCCCTGCCAGCGTTCGCCCACCCGGTTCAGGCCCTCAGTCGAATGATAGGGCGGCATGATCGTGTCGGGATTGGCCCGGCGGCTGTCGACGATCTGCTGGCGCAAGTCCGCCAGCGTGCGCCGCGCGCCGACGCCGGTCAGGTCCGGCCCCAGCGTGCCGGTGAAGGCCACCTGCGGGAACGGCCCGGCGTGGCACAGCGTGCACAGCCCGTGCTGCGGATCGGTAACGATCTGTGCGCCGCGCGCCGGATCGCCGGGCGTGGCGGTCAGGGGCGTGGCCAGCCCGTCGGCCCCGGCCGCCGTCCCCGAGAGCGCCAGCACGGCCAGCGTAGCCCGTAAGGTGGGGTTCAACCCCACCTTACCCCGCCGCCGCTTCTCAGCCGCCAAAGGCTTCGCGCACCGTCGCCGCATACCACGACCTCGCATAATCCGCCTCCTGCGCGCGGTCTTGCGCCGGTGCCTCCAGCGCCGACAACCCGCCAGCATCCGCAAGCTCGGTCAGCTTTCCCTCCGCCTCGGCATAGACCCCGGCGACGGAAAAGCCGAAATCCGGCGCGGCGAGGCTGTAGCAGGTGTTGATCAGCCGCGGACTTTGCGGCTCTTCCCCCCGGAACAGCGCGTCCAGCGCCTGCGCCAGCACCTTGGCCTGCGCATTCGCGGAAAACGCCGATTTAGGCATGGCCCCCGGCGCGCAGGCGTCGCCGATCACATGAATGCCGGGCACCAGATCGGACTCGAAGGTCACGCCGGACACCGGGCACCAGCCGGTCTCGTCCCTGACCCCGGCCACCTGCGCGATGGCCCCGGCGCGCTGGGGCGGGATCACATTGGCGACGGCGGCGGCGACAGTGCCGAATTCGGTCTGCAGGGTCATTGCCGCGGGATCGACGCCGATCACCCGCCCGCCCATTGACGGCGGACGAAACTCGATCATGCCGGGATAGAGCCGCGCCCAGGCCTCTTGGAACAGCGGCTGCTTGGAAAAGGTCTCCTTGGCATCCAGAATCAGGATCTTCGACGCGGGTTTGGCTTGCGTCAGGTAGTGCGCGATCAGGCTGGCGCGTTCATAGGGGCCGGGCGGGCAGCGGAACGGGTTGGCGGGCGGTGCGATGACCACTAGCCCGCCATCCGCCATCGCCTCAAGCTGCGCGCGCAGCAGCGCGGTCTGCGGACCGGCTTTCCACGCATGCGGCATGCGCTCGGCCGCGGCCTCGTCATAGCCGGGCAGCGCGTCATAGAGGAACTCGACACCGGGCGAGAGCACCAGCCGGTCCCACTCCAGCACCTCGCCGCCCGCCAGTGTCAGCGTCCGGGCCTCAGGGTCGACGTCCACGGCGCTGTCTTCGATCAGCCGCATGCCGTCCAGCGTGGCGCCCGCCAGCGGAAAGCTCAGCGACTCCAGTTCCATAAACCCGCCGAGCACGGCATTCGAGAACGGACAGGTCACATAGGTGGCATCGCGTTCCACCAGCGTCACCTCATGCCCCAGCCGCGCCAGCGTGCGCGCCGCCGTGGCGCCGCCAAAGCCGCCGCCGACCACGACGACGCGGCCCCGGTCCTGCGCGGACAGGCGGCGGGGCAGGGCCAGTGCGGCCACCGCGCCACCGGCTGCGACGATCATCTGGCGTCTATCGAGTGTCATGGCGCATCCCCCCTGCGGCGATCCAGTCGGCAATGGCCGTGATGTCCTCGTCCGAGAAACCGGCGGCGAGACGGGGCATCAGCGTGGCGGGGCGACTGCCGTCCTTGAAGCCAGCCATCGCTGCGATAATTTCTGCCGCGGTCCAGTCGTCCAGCGGCAGGATGCTGCCCTCGCCATGGCAGCCCGAACACATCGTGGCACCCGGCGGAGGCACCTGCGCCTGCGCCCCGCCTGCGGCAAGGCACAGCAAAAGAACCAGCAAACTGCGCATCATGGATTCCTTTTTCCCGAGGGAACTCGGACGGGTGGCCCGCAACGGGGCCACCCGCAGGGCGCCGTTATTGCGGCGTCAGGTCGTGCTTGCTGAGCGGCAATTCACGGATCCGCTGGCCGGTGGCACGGTAGACCGCGTTCATCACGGCGGGCGTGGCGACGAAGATCGTCGGCTCGCCCACCCCGCCCCAGAATCCGCCCGAGGGGATCAGGTGGCTTTCGACGGCGGGCATCTCCCACATGGACACGATGGGATAGGTGTCGAAGTTCTCTTCCTGAACCCGGCCTTCCTCCATCGTCACCTGGCTGAGAAGCCCGGCGCTGAGACCATAGGCGAACGAGCCTTCGATCTGCGCTTCGACTTGCTGCGGGTTGACGACATGGCCGCAATCGGTGGCGGCAACGATCTTGTGGATCGTCAACGCGCCACGGTCATCGACGGACACCTCGGCCGCCGCCGCCACATAGGAGCCATAGCCCATGTGCTGGCACAGGCCCCGGAACCGGCCTTCAGGCGCGGGCGTGTCCCAGCCGATGCCCTCGGCCACCTTGTCGAGCACGGCAAGGTGCTTGGGGTGGTTCTGCATCAGGCCCCGGCGGAACTCCAGCGGATCCTTGCCCGCAGCATCCGCCAGCTCGTCCATGAAGCTTTCCAGATAGAACGCGTTCTGGTTGTTGTTCACCCCGCGCCAGAAACCCGGACGGACCGGCGGATTGCGCATTGCGTGATCAACCAGCAGGTTCGGCACGGTATAGCCGAGCTGCCCTTCGGGGCCGTCGGCCTGCAGACCCTGGAAGGTCAGCGGGTCCATGCCGTTCTGCAGGGCAAAAGGCATCAGCCCGGCGAAGATGGACTGCCCCGAGATCCGCATGTGCAACGCGGTCAGGTTGCCATCGGCATCCAGCGCACCGCGCATCCGGGCCTTGGTGGTGGGGTGATAGGTGCCATGCGTGGTGTCTTCCTCACGGCTCCAGATCACCTTGACCGGCGTGCCCTTCATCTCCATCGCCACCTTGAGCGCGACGACGGTGTAATCCGCCGCCGAGGCCCGCCGCCCGAAACCGCCACCCAGGTTGATGCGGTGGATCTCGCATTGCGGGATTTCCAGCCCGGTGGTTTCTGCCGCCACCGCCAGATCCGTCTCGGCGTTCTGGGTAGGCACCCAGACCTCGCAACTGTCGTCGGTGACAAGCGCCATGGCGTTCATCGGCTCCATGGTCGCGTGATGCTGCCAGGGGTAGTGATAATCGGCCTCGAGGACCTGCGCGGCACTCTCGAACGCGGCGGCGACATCGCCGGACTGGTTGCCGACAAAGGCCTCGGTGGCGCTGAGCCCCTCATCCAGCATGGCCTCCAGATCGGCCATGCCAAAGCTGGCATTCTCGCCCAGATCCCATTCGATCGGCAGCGCATCCAGCGCGGTCTTGGCGCGCCACCAGGTATCGGCGACGACCACAACGGCCTCGTCGCTGATCTGCACCACGCGTTGCACGCCGGGCATGCCCATCACGGCGTCGGCGTCGATGCTGGCAATCTTGCCGCCCATGACCGGCGTTTGCTTGATCGCCGCCAGCATCATGCCGTCGACTTTCAGGTCGATGGCGTATTTCTGGCTGCCGTCAAGCTTGCCTGTGGTATCCAGCCGCAGCACCCGGGAGCCCGCGATCGTCCAGTCGGCGGGATCCTTGAGCGCCACCTCGGTCGGCACCTCAAGATTGGCCGCATCTGCCGCAACCTCGCCATAGGTCAGCGTCTCGCCGCCCGGCCCGGTGATCACACCCTTGGATACGCTCAGCGTGCCGGCATCGACGCCCCAGCGGTTCGCGGCGGCCTGCACCAGCATCATTCGCGCCGCGGCGCCGCCTTCGCGCACCATCTGGTGCGAGGTGCGGATGCCCTGGCTGCCGAAGGTGCCGAATGAGCCCCAGACCCGGCTGCGCGCGACGTTCTCGCCCGGAGTCGGATAGCTCCAGGTGACGTTGTCCCAGTCGCATTCCAGTTCTTCGGCTACCAGCTGGGCAAGGCCGGTCAGCGTGCCTTGGCCCATCTCGATCTTGGCGACCCGGACCACGACGGTGTTGTCGGGGTTGATGACAACCCAGGCGTTCATCTCGGGGATATCCCCGGTTGGGGCGTCCTGCGCCAGCGCGGGCAGCGAAAAGCCCAGCGACAGCCCGCCTGCAGCGGCGGTCCCGGCCAGAAACGACCGGCGGGACAAGGTGAAGCGATGTGTCATGGTGTCCCCCTCAGCTGAGTTCGGCGGCGCGCTTGATGCCCGCCTTGATCCGGTTGTACGTCCCGCAGCGGCACAGATTGGTCATGTTCTGCTTGATGTCCTCGTCCGTGGGTTCGGGGAAATCGTGCAGAAAGGCTGCGGCGGCCATGATCTGACCTGACTGGCAATAGCCGCATTGCGGCACGTCCAGTTCGGCCCAGGCCTGCTGGATCGGATGCGAGCGGTCGGGCGACAGACCCTCGATTGTGGTGATCTCCTCGCCCGGGCGGATGTCCTGGATCTGCATCTGGCAAGACCGGGTGGCGATTCCGTCGATATGCACGGTGCAGGCGCCGCAAGCAGCGACGCCGCAGCCGTATTTGGTGCCGGTCAGGCCCAGCTGCTCACGCAGGACCCACAGCAGAGGGGTATCGGGCTCGGCATCGAAATCCATGCTGGTCCCGTTCACGACGAGTGTTGGCATCTTGGCTATCCTCCCATGCGCGCCTCCCATGCGCGCTCAACTCAGGCTAGCGCGCGGCGGGAAACGAGGCCAGATATTTGTTGAGTCATAAACCATCATTAAGTGCATGCAGCTAAAGGGCATTGATTTTATTGAAGTTTCCAACGGCCGCGCGTTGCGGATCGCGTCGCCAGGGAGGTGCGTCGCTCGCTGGCTTGAGTGCCGAGTCTTGCACGAGGGAAGCGCCGCATTGCCCGGTGAAAATGAAATCATCGATGGCAGATGCATGTTTTCGCGGAGATTTGAGCGTAGTTACAGTAGCTTCGGTCTGGATCAGAGGATGCAAGGCCCGTGGCCCCCGCTGCAGGCAGAAGTCAGCGCGGACGTTCGCCAGAAAATCCGGGGGGCTGGCCGCTGAAACGGTGGAACTGACCACTACTCAGAGCGGTCGCACCAAGGGCGCGATGAACTTCAAACTCCACACGGTGACCGACACAGAAGGGCGCCTTATCAGGTTCTTTTTATGTCTGCTGGTCAGGTCAGTGACTACACTGGAGTGCATGCCTTTCTGTGCATTCCGCCGACTGCGCAGTGACTACGCGCTGACCAAGGCTCTGATGCCGACGCCTGGGTGGCAAAGCCGAAACCAACCGTGGCGAAGGTCAGACAGATCGTCCTCTCGCGGTGTCCTTTGGTTCCTCTGTTGCGCGGGCCAGACGGACGGCCACGACCGGAGAGCCGGCGGGAACCCGGGCATCTCTCTCGCCTGAGAAAAGACCCGCCTAACCGTGGCGGACCACCGGGTCGATCGCGGGCAGGGGGCCTCCGAAAACCAGTTCGACGCTGCGCGCTGCGGCAATCAGATTCCGCTCGCCGCGCGGCTTGCCGATCAGTTGCAGTCCCACCGGCATCCCCGCCGCATTGCGGCCCACCGGCACCGAAAGGGCGGGCAGGCCAAGCGCGGTGGCAAGGAAACCGCAATCCAGCCAATCCATGTAGAACGTCAGCTCTTTCCCGTCGATCCGGCGTACCCATTCTTCCCCGACCGGGTGCGGCATCGTCCCCACCACCGGGCAGGCCAGCACGTCGACATGGTCAAAGACCGCCTGCACGGTGTCGTAAAGCCGCGACCGGATCAGCTGCGAGTCGATGATGTCATCCATGGTCAGCGCCAGCCCGTCGCGCAGGTTGCCCTCAAGCGTCGGTTTGAACTCTGCCCGGACCGCAGGGTCGATGTCGCGCATGAGCGTCGCCCACAACAGGCCGCGCTGCACATAATAGGCGCGGCGCATGCCCGACAGGTCCGGGGTCACCGTATCGACCGTCGCCCCCGCCGACGCCATGCGGGTCATCGCCGTGTCGATATGATCGCGCATCTCCGGGTCGACGGCGCTTTCGCCGGACAGGTCGGGCAGGTACCCGATGCGCAGGCCGGCAGGCTCGGCACGGGTGACGGCGTCCCGGTAGGGCGCGGGATCGGCGGGGTATGACAGCGGGTAGCGCGGGTCGAACCCGGTCATCGTGTCGAGAAACAGCGCAAGGTCCGTGACCGACCGGGCCATCGGCCCCTGCACACCCTCGGTGATGTAGCCCGCCTGCGCGGGGCCGCCCGCCACCACGCTGGGACTGGGGCGCAGGCCGACGACACCGCAATACGCGGCCGGTGTGCGCAGGCTGCCCCCGTGATCGGATCCATGGCTCAGCCACGTTTGGCCCACCGCCAGCCCGGCTGCCGCCCCGCCCGACGACCCCGCCGGATTGAGCCGCGTGTCATGCGGGTTGCGGGTCGCGCCGAAGATGGCGTTGAAGGTATTGGCGCCAGCGCCGAACTCCGGGGTGTTCGTCTTGCCGATGACAAGACCGCCGCGTCGTTCGATCAGCTCGACCAGAGGGTCTGACGCCTCAGGCACGTAGTCTGCAAGCGCCGCGGTGCCCCAGGTGGTGCGCACCCCCTCGACCGCGGTCAGGTCCTTGATGCCCACGGGCAAACCATAGAGCGCGCCGCGCGTCTCGGAGGGCACCGGCAGCGACCGGGCAGCCTTGCGGGCACGGTCGAAGCAGGTGGTCGGCATGGCGTTGATGGCCGGATCCGTTTGCGCGTGACGGGTTTCTGACGCGGCGATCAGTTCCTCTGGCGACACGTCACCGCGGCGCAGCAGGTCGACCACCGCCACCGCGCTCAGGGCGCACAGGTCGGGGCCGGAATAGGCAGGGGTATCGGTGGTCATGGCTGTCTCATCCATGTCAGAGCCCAAGCGCGCGGCGCAGCATGTTGAGCGCAACCAAAATCAGGAACACACCGAAAATGCGTTTCAATAAAACGGGTTGCGTCGCATGCGCCAGGCGCGCGCCAAGGGGGGCGGTCAGAAGCGTCATCGACACCACGACCAGAAAGGTTGGAATATTGATGGCCCCCAGTGTCAGGGGCGGATGGACGGCAATGGGAACAAAGGCAAATCCGATCACGGACGGCACCGCGATCAACAGGCCGAAGCCTGCAGCCGTTGCCACCGCGCGGTGAATGGCGACCCCGTGCAGCGTCATGAACGGGACGCCGAACGATCCGCCGCCGATCCCCATGAGCACCGACAGGAAACCGATCAGCGGCGAGGACGCGGCCCGCACGAAACCGCCGGGCATCTCGGGGGCAAGCCGCCATTTTTCGCGTCCGAACGCCATATACAGGCCGACGATCAGCGCCAGCACACCGAAGATTCCCTGCAACGTGGTGGAGCGCAATTGCGCCGCCACAAACACCGCGATGGCCGCGCCGATCAGGATGCCGGGCGCCCAGCTCTTCAGAACGGACCAGTCGACGGCACCGCGTTTGTTATGGGCGTGAAGCGACCGGCCCGAGGTGACGACGATCGTCGCAAGCGATGTGGCGATACAGATCTGCATCAGCTCGTCGCTGCCAAAGCCCAGAAGCGTGAAACCGTAGTAGAAGGCCGGTACAAGCACGATGCCGCCGCCAACGCCGAGAAGGCCCGCCAAGACGCCGGCAAACGCGCCGATAACCAGCAGCAGCAACACCAACTGCACAAGCAGCACAGGATCCATGGTCATGAAGGGGTGTCTTTCGATCTGGGGTGGACCCGCCTGACGACGGGTCCGCCCTTGGTGTCACGCGAAGAAGTTCTGACGACGCACCATGAACCCGGTATCGTAGAATTGCTTGTAGCCGGTCGCTTGCCGCACATAGTCGTAGTAGGCATCGACGAAGCGGCGGTGGAATGCGCTCGTCTCCTTCACTTCTTCGATGACTTCGGCGCAGGCCGTCTCGATCCCGTCCCAGACATCGTCGGGGAACTCAGCAATGGTCAGGTCGGGATTCGACCGCAGCCTTTCGAAGGCGGCGAGATTCGCATGGAACGTGTCGGCAGAGGATCGGTTGGCTTCTGCCTCGGTGATCGTTTCGACCATGAGCCGCTGACTGTCGGTCAGCGCTTCCCAGGCCTCCATGCCGATCCCGAACTCGATGCCGCCATAGATTTCGACAGGCGACGGGGCATACATGTAGCCTGCGACGTTTTGCAGGCCGAAGGCGAGGTCGTTGGACGGCCCCACCCATTCGGCCCCGTCCAGCGTACCAGCCTGAAGGGCTGCGAAGATGTCACCGGGCGGGATCGAGGTCGGGTTCACGCCCAGTTTGCGCAGCACTTCGCCGTAGAGCCCGGCGGCGCGGAAGTTCAGCCCCTGAAGGTCGTCGAGCGAGGTGATTTCCCGCTTGAACCAGCCGGCGGTCTGAACACCCGAGCCGCCGCCAATGAAGATCTTCAGGCCCCGGTCGTTGGTGAATTCGTCCAGAAGCTCCTGCCCGCCGCCGAAATACATCCAGGCGTGCATCTCGTCATAGGTCAGGCCAAACGGTGCGGCGGTGAAGAAGGCATGCGCGATGTCTCGGCCCGAGAACCACGTCCCGGAGCCGTGATAGACCTCGGCCGTGCCGCTTTCGACAGCCTCCTGCGTGGCAAAGGGTGCGACGAGCTCACCTGCGCCAAACACCTGAACGTTGATCGCGCCGTCGGAAATCTGCGTGATGCGCTCGGCCCAGCGTTGGGCAGAAACACCCGGCCCGGGCAGGCCGCGCGGCACTGAGGTCACGAGTTTCCAGTTATGTTGCGCCTGCGCGCGCGCAATCGTGGGGGCCGCAAGAGCCGCCGGAGCGACCGCTGCGCTGGAGAGGAACGTTCTTCTTTTCATTGTCTTTTGATCCCTGTTGTCTGCGCCGTTCAGTGGTAGATCGCGTTCGGCAGCCACGTCGCGAGGTCAGGGACCAGGAAGACGATGGTCAGCGCGACTATCTGCAAGAAGATGAACGGCACGATCCCCTTGTAGATGTCGATGGTTTGCACGGCCGGAGGTGCGACGCGCCGGAAGTAGAAGAGCGCGTAGCCGAAGGGCGGTGTAAGGAAGCTGATTTGCAGATTCAGGCTTACGAGGATGGCGAACCACACCGGGTCGACCCCGGCGGCCATCAGCGGCGGACCGGCGATCGGCACGACGATGAAGATGATCTCGACATATTCGATGATGAAGCCGAGCACGAAGATGATGGCCATGACGACCAGCACCGCCGTGATGCTGCCGCCCGGAAGCCCGTGGAGAAATTCCTCGACGATGGCTTCACCATGCAAGCCCCGGAAGACCAGCGACAGCATGGTCGCCCCCAGCACGATCAGCGTCAGCATGGACACCATGCTCGCAGTGCTCAACGTCACGTCCCACATGCCGCCGCGATGAATTTCCTGCACCAGCGCGGCAAGGGTGCCGATGCTCAGCGTCACCAGCGCCACGGTGCCGATTCCGGCGATCAGCGGTGAGGCCTGTGCCCCGCCCAGAACCTTGACCAGCACCAAGGCGAACGCGGCGGGCAGGACTGTGGCCATGAGCGCCCACCGCCAGCGGGGCACCCCGTCGCGGTCCATCGCCGTCATGACCAGCGCTCCCGCGGCCCCAAGCGCCGCGCTCTCGGTTGCGGTGGCGATCCCCCCAAGGATGGACCCGAGAACGATCAGGATCAGAAGCAGCGGCAGAACCAGCGAATAGGTCACTTCGCCCAGACCGGGCCGGGTTCTGTTTCCCTGTTCGTCGCGCTGGATCACCGGCGGGCAGCTTTCGGGGCGGCGCAGCGAGGTGACGAAAATATAGACAAGGTAAAGCCCGACCAGCATCAGGCCCGGAATGAAGGCACCCGCGAACAGGTCACCAACCGAGACCGGCTCAACCGCCCATTCCCCGGCCGATCGCCGCCCGGCCTGATACGCTGACGAGATCTGATCGGTCAGCAGGATCAGCAGGATCGATGGAGGGATGATCTGCCCCAGCGAACCCGAGGCGCAGATGACGCCCGAGGCCAGCGACTTGGAATACCCTGCCTGCAACATGGCGGGCATCGCGATCAGACCCAGCATGAAGATGGTCGCGCCGATCACCCCGGTCGAGGCGGCGAGCAAGGCACCGACGATCACGACCGCATAGGCCATGCCACCCCGTCGGTTGCCGAACAGCGCCCCGGCCGTCAGCATCATCCGTTTGGCGATGCTCGAACGCTCCAGCAGCCCGCCCATCAGCACGAAAAGCGGCACCGACAGGAAGACGTCGTTGGTCAGAATACCAAAGGCCCGCGACGGAAAGGCCGAGAGAAAGGCAAGGTCGAAGACGCCGAGCGATGCCCCCAGAAACGCCACCAGCGTCGGGACACCCAGCAGGACGAAGCCGACGGGCGCGCCGGACAGGATGCCGCCCAGCAGCAGAACACCGAGAAGAGCAAGAAGCACAGCGCTCATCTGTCGTCTTCCTTTCCGTAAAGACTGGGGCGCAGGCCCACGATCAGCGCAACCAGTGCGAGCGTGGCGAACACCAGCGCCATCACTGTCTTGAGGATAAAGAAGCCCGGCAGGCCGCCGAGGGTGGGCGAACTCTCGAGAACCCGCCACGATGTCCGCACCATCGGCACCGAGGTCCAGGCGGCCCAGCCTGCCGCCGGGAACAGAAGGCCCAGCAACGCGATCCGGTCGATGGCGCGGCGGGTGCGCGGCGAGAACCGGTCACTGAACACGTCGACCCTGACGCTCTCATTGTTCAGGATGACCCCGGCCAGCGGCAGCGACACGATGAGGAAGAACAGATAGGCGAGCAGATCCGTCGCCCATGGCGCCCCCAGCGAGAAGACATAGCGCAGGGCGACGATCACGATCTGCGCCATCAGCAGAGAGACGACGGCAAGGGCAGCAACCCCGCGCAGCGTCCCGGAAAAACTGATTTTCATACGGGTTCTGGGGGGCTGCGTGGTCATTTCAGATCCCCAGCGCCAGGCCGTCTTTGCGCGGATCGCTGCCGCCGGTCAGAAGCCCGGTCGCGGCGTCCCGCCGGATCGCCTGCGCCCCGCCCATTCCGATGGCTGCACGCGTTACGGTGTGCCCCATCTCGGCAAGCTTGGCCGCGACCGCGTCGTCGAAGGTGCTTTCGATCTCCAGCTTGCCCGACGTGATGTCGAGGAAGCTGCGCGGCGCGTCGATCGCTGCCTGAACATCCATTCCGTAATCGACGAGGTTCGAAACGAAATGGGAGTGTCCCGTCGCCTGATAGGCGCCGCCCATCACGCCGAAGGGCATCGCATACTGGCCCGGAACCTCAAGCAAACCGGGCAACAGGGTGTGCAGCGGCCGCTTGCCGCCGACCAGCTCGTTCACATGGCCTTCCTGCAAGGTGAACCCGGCACCGCGATTTTGCAGCGGAATGCCGAACCTTTCGGACGCGAAACCCGATCCGTAAGGCCAGAAGAGCGAGTAGATCAACGAAACGCACAGGCCCTCGCCGTCGACCACGGTGATATAGACGGTGTCCTTGTGAAGCGCCTCGGGGCGGGGCGTAAGGGGCGACCCTGCGCGCGTCGGATCGATCTGGGCTGCCATTTCGTCGATGGCCGTTTCGGAAAGCATCCCGTCGAGGTTCAGCGCTCCCTCTCCCGGATCGCCGATGAAACGGTTGCGCGCGCCATAGGCCAGCCGCGTCGCTTCGGCCTCGATATGGACGCGCTCGGCGCCCTTCGGATCGAGACGGGCGATATCGAACCGCTCCAGAATCCCGGACAACAAAAGCGCGGTTGCTCCCTGACCGTTCGGCGGAAGTTCGACAAGGTCATGGCCGCGGTAGGCGCGCCGGATCGGTGTGACCGGGGTGGCCTCGGTCTTTGCGAAATCCTCGGCCGTGTGCAGGCCGCCCGCTGCGCGAAGCGTGGCGAGGATGTCTTCCATCACCGGGCCTTCGTAGAAGGCGCGCGCGCCCTCGCGGGCAATCAGACGCAGCGCCTCTGCCTGCCCGGGGGCGGTGAAAACGTCGCCCTCGCGAAAGCTCTGGCCGTCGCGCAGGAAGTACTGTCGCCCTGCGCCCTTCAGCCGGCCCGCAAACGTCGCCCCGTCGATGGCGGTGCGGCGATGGACCGGCACGCCGTGCTCGGCCACGCGGATCGCGGGCGCGAGCACGGTGGCCAGATCGAGCCGCCCCTCCTGCGCGATCAGCCGGTCGAAGGCGTCGACGGCGCCAGGCACGGTCACGGCATGGATCGAGTCGAGACCCACCGCCGTCATTCCCCGGTCCCGCAGATCGGCAGCTTGAAGCGCGGCAGGTGCGCGGCCCGATCCGTTCAGCCCCCGGCTTTCCCCGGTCTTTGCATCGTGGATCAGCGCGAAGACATCGCCGCCCAGCCCGGCCATCGCGGGTTCACAATACCCCAGCACGACGGCACCGGCGACTGCGGCATCGACGGCGTTACCGCCTTGGGCCAGAATGTCGAGGGCAACGCGGGCCGCCGCGGGATGCGACGTGGCGCACATCGCCTCGGTGGCATACATCGGCGCGCGTCCGGGCCCTTGATACGAGTGTGTCACCTGACTTCGCCTTTCACTTTGGGAGCGTCTGACCGCGACTGCGTGTCTTCAAAGAATTGCTGGAGCGAGATAAGCGCCTGCGCGATGTGTTCGCGCATCAGCCGCGCGGCTTCCTTGCCATTTCCGGCCAGAACAGCGTCGGCGATAGCCGCATGTTGCTGATGCGGGAGTTCAAGATCGGCGTTGTAGCCTTCCATCATGAAAAGCGCGGCGCTGTAGGGTGTGATCCGGAGCCGCGTTTCCTCGGCCACGGTCTTGAGCATCCGGTTGCGCGCGCCGTCATGCAGATGGCCATGGAATTCGAAATCCAACTCAAGCGCGGCGGGCCTGTCATTGCGCTGGCTGACATCCTGCGACGCGGCCATGAGCGCCCGCAGCTTCAGCCGTTCGGCTTCGTTCATGCGCACGGCGGCCAGAGACGCGCACAGGGCTTCGATCTCTCCCATCGCCTCGAAGGCTTCGCTCAACTCGGCCCGGTCAAAGCTCCGTACGACAGCGGAACGGCGAGGCCGGATCTCGATCAGGCCGGAGGCGCCGAGTTGCCTGATAGCCTCGCGTATCGGGGTCCGGGACACGCCGAAGCGGTCGGCAAGTGAAAGTTCTTCCAGCCGGTCGCCCGGCTTCAGCTCTCCTTTGATAACGAGGTCAGCGATCTTCTGGCGCAGTGTATGAGGCATGATTTCTCCTGTCTCGATACGCTAAACCAGCATTTTGCATTCTGTAAAGAAAAATTGCATACAATTTTGATGTTTGTGATGCATTTTCATAAGGATCTGTTATCGCGATGTTTTCTGGGGAATCTCACCCAGAGATTTGGGCGTCCAACCGGGAAAACCGGTTGCTAGGCGCCCGGAAAAGCCCGGTGGGTTTCCTGCATCGGTATGCACGGGGCTGACGTTCCGAAACCTGCTGTCCGCCAGATTCGGCAGAAGGCGTCCCGTCGCGGCGCATGTCATCGGAGGGCTAGTCACTTCAGCGGGGATCAAGGCCGGCGTTCAGCGCGTCCATGTATCGACGCGTCGGTCGGACGGGCGCAGGCAGAGTGCATTTTTCTGTAACATGTTAAATTTTTCCTTGAATTGATATGCGTTCGGCCCACCATCTTTCCGGTGTCGGGCCGAGGTTTGGGCCTTCCAAACCGGCGGGCCGACCGACCTTGATTTCTTTCTGGGAGGAAAAAATGGATGAGTTTGCGGACCGTGATGTCGATGTGGATCAGCCCTCTCGACGAAACTTCCTGAAAGGCAGCACTGCAGCAATCGGAGGTGGCATCGTCGGCGTAGCGGGGCTGGCAACTGCGGCCCAGGCCCAGCAGGCAAACAACCTGCCGCCGAACGTGCCGGAGTGGATGACCTACCCGGGCGACGATACGGCGCATAACCCTTACGGGCTGCCTTCACCTTACGAAGAACACGTCGTCAGAAAGGTTCTCGGCACGCCGAAAACCTATTCCGCGGCGTCGTCGCGGACGCCCCTGCAAGATCTGGACGGGATCATCACTCCCAACGGCTTGCACTACGAGCGTCACCATGGCGGCATCCCCGAGATTGATCCCGCGCAGCACAGGCTGATGATTTTCGGTCTCGTGGACCGTCCGCTGGTTTTCACCATGGACGATTTGAAGCGCTTCCCGTCGGTCAGCCGCATTCACATGATGGAGTGTTCGGGAAACCAGAGTTTTACCGCGACCGGACGGAATACTGCGCAAGAACTCATGGGGCTTGTAAGCTGTGCGGAGTGGACGGGTGTGGCGCTCAAGACAGTGCTGGAAGAATGCGGCGTGCAAAGCAATGCGCGCTGGGTTGTTGCCGAAGGGGCCGATGCCGCCGCGATGACGCGATCCATTCCGTTGGAAAAGTGCCTTGACGACGTGATCCTTGCCTATAGCCAGAACGGTGAGCGTATCAGGCCAGAGCAAGGCTATCCCCTGCGCATCTTCGTGCCGGGTTACGAAGGCAACATGTCGGTAAAGTGGCTTCGCAGCCTACAGGTCCGCGAAGAGCCGATATACTCCCGTGAAGAGACGTCCAAGTATACTGATCTGCTACCGGACGGTCATTCACGCCAGTTCAGCTTCATGATGGAGGCGAAGTCGATCATCACATACCCGTCCGGCGGCCAGCAGCTTTCCGCGCAAGGGTATCATGAGATCAGCGGCCTCGCGTGGAGCGGCTATGGAAAGATTGAGCGCGTCGAAGTGTCCGTCGATGGCGGCGAGACCTGGCAAGAGGCTCAGCTACAAGACCCGGTCCTGCCTATATGCTTGACGCGCTTTCGTCTGCCGTGGGCCTGGGAGGGAGAGCCGGTGACGATCATGAGCCGCGCCATAGATGAAACTGGCTATGTGCAGCCCACCTTGGAAGCACTGCTTGATGCGCGGGGTCGAAACTCGGTCTACCACAACCACGCGATTCAACCCTGGGCTATCGCGGCAAATGGGGAGGTCAGCAATGCGAATGCGTGATGGACTGCTGAGTGCTGCGATTGTGCTCGCCTCGACCGCAGCCGCTTTGGCCGATTATGGCATAGGGACACCGGCAACCCCGGAAGAGATCGCCGGCTGGAATATCTCGATCGGTCGCGACGGTGACAATCTCCCTGCGGGCAGCGGTGACACTGTCGCGGGCGCTGAGGTCTTTGAACAACGGTGCTCTGCCTGCCACGGAGAGTCCGGAGAAGGGGGCATTGGAGATCGGCTCGTTGGCGGTCAGGGAACCCTGAGTGATGAGAGGCCGATCAAGACGGTGGGGAGTTACTGGCCGTATGCCACGACGCTTTTCGACTATATCCGACGCGCGATGCCCCTCGACTCGCCGCAGAGCCTTTCCGCCGACGAAGTCTACGCGGTTTCTGCCTATATCCTGATGTTGAACGGTATCGTCGACGAGGGGACCGTTCTGGACGCTGACAGCCTCCCGGCCATTGAAATGCCGAACAGGGATGGGTTTGTCCTCGATGATCGACCGGATGTCGGCCAATAAGCCGTTCGTCGACAAAGGAAACCGGTGCGGCGGCTGGGTATCAGCCGCCGCACGGAACCGCGCCGAGGTCGCCGGAGGCTGATTTCGGTCAGTCGTGCAGCCATGGGTTCAGCGTTGAGAGCGCCGTAGAAGGTCGGCTAGGCTTCGGCCCGCGCGATGCTCCCGGCGGGTTCGAACAGCCGGTGGTTGCTGAACCCGACGATCCAATCGAGTCTGGCGTCCTCAACGGTCTCGAAGCGACACCACGCCCCGGTGGTGGATAGTCCAGGCCCTGAAAAGCCCGTTGATCGACTCTGCCATTCCTCAGGCCAATCCTTGGGTATGTCACCCGAACGGGTCGATCAGCACCTTGCACTGGGTCGTCCGCTGCCGCAGCGCCTCGAAGGCAGCCGGTGCCGTGTCGAGTCCGACCACATCAGACACCAGATGCTGCGGCGCAAAGCGGCCCTTGTCCAGTGCGTCGATCGAGGTGCGGAATTCGTGCATGTCGAAGAACACTGACATGATGACCGTCACCTCTTTCGAGATCGCGCGGAAGCTGTCCAGCCGGTCGGTCCCGGTGCAGAGCCCCAACACGCAGACCGTCCCGCGCGGGCGCACGAGGTCGATGCAATGGTCGATCAGCCCGACCTTGCCCACGCATTCGAACACGATGTCGGGCGCAGCCCCGCAGGCCTCGGCCACGCGCTGCGCCATGTCCGGCCCCGATTGTACGAAGGCCGTGGCACCGAGGCTGCCTGCGCGGTCCTCCTGATGGCGGTGCAGGTCGGCCGCGACGACCGTCTGTGCCCCGAGCCTGCGCGCCCAATAGACCACAGCGAGGCCGATGGCCCCGGCCCCTACCACCAGCACGCGGTCGCCGGGCTTCATGCCCGAGCGCATCACCCCATGCAGGGCAACCGCCAGCGGTTCGGCCAGCGCCCCATCGGCCAGCGAGACATCGACCGGCATCTTGCGTAGCTGATGATGCGCGAGCGCCGTAAACTCGCCGTAGCCGCCGCCGATCAAGGTCATGCCCATCTCGCACCATGCAGGCTGCCCCTCGCGGCAGGCGGGGCACGCGCCACAGCCGCGGATCGGTGCGGCGGCGACCAGATCGCCGGGTTTCAGCGTCGTGACCTCGCGCCCGACCTCCAGCACTTCGCCCGCGAATTCATGGCCGATGACCTCGCCGCCCTGCAGGCCAAAGGTCTGATCCTCGGTCATGTGCAGGTCGCTGCCACAGATGCCGCAACGGCAGATCTTCAGCACCACCTCATCCGCGCCGCAGGTGGGGTCTGCCACTTCAGCCTTGCGCAACGGTTGGCCGAAGGCGTCGAACACCAGCGCTTTCATGCCTTGTCTCCGTCCAGCCGGATCAGCCGTCGTCTTGTGGGGAACCATGGTGCCTCGACCCATTTCGACCACAGGCCCCAGATCCCGCCCCGGAAGTACAGAGCGCAGACGAGGGTCAACAGGCCCAGCACGATCAGGTAGCTGGCGCCGTATTCGCCGAACCAGCGGTCCGCGAAGAAATAGATCACCGCACCGATGATCACGCCTTCGAGGCTGCCGATGCCGCCGACCATGACGATGAAGATCGCAAGGTTTGCCCAACTTGCGTCGAAGGCGGACGGCGGGGTGATACGCAGTTGCGCCATGAAATAGACCGCGCCCGCAAAGCCCGTACCGACGGCGGTGGCGATGAAGATCAACAGCCGTAGCCGTCCCACATCGACGCCCTGACTGGCCGCCGCGACAGGGTTGTCGCGCATAGCCGTCAGCGCGATGCCATAGCGAGAACGGAGCAACAGATAGCTGCCGCCGAGCGTGACCAGCAACAGCGCCGCCGCGAGCAGGGACGAGGCGACGGCCCGCTCATGTGCCGAGAATTGGGTCATGACACGCAGGCTCATGCCCGCCCCGCCGTTCAGCATCGACATGTTGGTGGCGACAAGGCGCAGCGCCTCGGCCACGACCCAGGTGCCGATGGCGAAATAGGCCCCCTCGAGCCGGTGCAGCAGGCCATAGATCGGCACAGCCAGGATCGCCGGGGCGATCAGGCTGAGGAACACAGCGAGGAACGGGTTCACGCCAAAGGTCTGGGCCAGGACGAACATCGCATAGGCGGCAACGCCGACGAAGGCCTGCTGCCCGACCGAGACGACCCCGCCGTAGCCCGCCAGCATGTTCCACATCTGCGCCACCGCGATATAGCAGGCGAGCGTCACAACATCGCGGATCAGACCTTGCGAGGCCCACCACGGCATGGCGCAGATCCCCACAAGCGCGGCGGTGAACAGGACCAGCGCAAGCTGTCCCGAAAGGGTCATGCGCGCGACACGATACTTGGACATGGGGGCCCCCTCAGGATTTGCGCTGGAAGATGCCTTGCGGGCGGATCGCCAGCACGGCCAGGAAAACGAGGTGCCCGGCAAGGATGCCGAAGCCCGGAGAGATGCGAAAGCCGATGGCCTGGCTGATGCCGAGGATCATCGCCCCGGCGAATGCGCCCCAGATCGAACCCAGACCGCCGATGATCACCGCCTCGAAGGCATAGATCAGCTGGAACGGCCCGTCGGCAGGCGCCACGGTCGACCGCATTGCCTGGAACGTCGCGGCGAAACCCAGAATGCCCACGGCAATCGCGGTCGCGGCGGCATAGACGTTGCGGGGGTTCACGCCCACCATCGCTGCCGCCTCGACATCCGCAGACGCTGCGCGCAGCGACCGGCCGAAGCGGGTGCGGCGCATGGTCAGATCGAGGCCCCCGGTCAGCAGCGTGGCGCAGATCAGCACGATCAGCGGCAGCACGCCGATGAAGATCGGCCCCAGCGAGATCGAGGCTTGCTGGATCCCACCGCCCGACAGCGACCGCGTGTCAGCCGACCAGATCACCAGCATCGCGTTTTGCAGCGCGATGGACAGCCCGAACGTGGCGATCAGCGACGGTAGCGGGTCATTGCCCACCACCCGGTTCAAGAGCGCACGCTGCAGCAGCCAGCCGAGCGCCGCGCCGATGGGCACCAGCGTCGCCAGCACCGCCCACGGCCCCAGCCCGGCGAAATTGGCCAGCGAGATGCCGATCAGCGCCAGCAGCACGACCAGGTCGCCGTGTGTCACGTTGACGATCTTCATCACGCCGAACATCAGCGCCATGCCGAGGGCGTATTGCGCATAAAGGCCGCCCAAAAGGACGCCTTGGACGATACCGTCAATCCAGTGCATGGCTGGCTCCGAAATAGGCGGCCGAGATCGCGTCGCGGCTGATCTCGCCAGAGGTGCCGTGCAGGGTCACGCGCCCTTCCAGCAGACAATAAAGACGATGCGACGCGCGCTGCGCGAGGCCGACATCCTGTTCGACTAGGATCAGCGCCGTGCCGTTCGCGGTGATTTCCGGCAGGGCGGCATAGATCTCGCGCACCACCTTAGGCGCAAGGCCGAGGCTGATCTCGTCGCACAGCAGAATGCGCGGCTGGGCCAGAAGCCCGCGTCCGATGGAGACCATCTGCTGCTGTCCGCCCGACAGGTTCTCGACCGGCGTGCGGGCTTTTTCCTGCAGGATCGGGAACAGGGTAAAGACCCGCTCCAGCGTCCAGGGCTCGGCCACAGGCTTTGCGGCATGTTCGCTGGCGACGCGCAGGTTCTCCTCGACGCTCATGCCGGTGAAGAGGCGACGGCCCTCGGGAACAATGGCCAGCCCCTCGCGCACCATGTGATGCGGAGCCCGGCCGCCGACCGGCTTGCCATCGAGGCGGATCATCTCGGGCGCGACGGGCAGAAGACCCATGATCGCGCGCAGGAGGGTGGATTTTCCGGCCCCGTTCGCCCCGATCAGCGCCACGGTCTCGCCGGGGTTAACGGTCAGGTCGATGCCGTGCAGGGCGCGCATGTCGCCGTAACCGGCGATCAGGCCGTGGGTGGACAGAAGGGGGGTCATGCCTCGACTCCCATGTAGACACGCTTCACGTCCGGGTCCTCGATCACGGCGGCGGGCAGACCCTCGGCGATCTTCTCGCCGAAGTTCAGTACCATCAGCCGGTCGGCCACGGCGAAGAGCGCGTGCAGGACGTGCTCGATCCAGACAATCGTGGTGCCGCCGTCACGGATGCGGCGGATGAGGGCGACGAGCGCCTTGCCCTCGTCATCGGTGAGGCCGCCCGCGATTTCATCCAGCAGCAGCAGGTCCGGCTTCGAGGCCAGCGCCCGCGCCAGTTCCAGCCGCTTGCGATCCAGAAGCGTGAGCGAGCCTGCCTCGGTATTGGCGCGCGGCGACAGCTCGCACTCCTCGAGGATCTGCGCGCAATGGTCGTAGGCCTGCGCCTCGGTCATGCCGCCGCCGAAGGTCGCGGCGACGAGCAGGTTTTCAAAGGTGGTCATGCCAGCATAGGGAAGCGGGATCTGATAGGTACGCCCGATCCCGGCCCGCGCGCGGCGGAACGGGGGGCCGGCCAAGGGCCGGCCCCGGAAACGGATCTCTCCGGCATGATCGCGGATGTCGCCACTGACGAGGTTGAACAGCGTGGTCTTGCCTGCCCCGTTGGGGCCCAGAATGCCCAGCACCTCGCCCTGCCGGACCTCAAAATCGAGATCATGCAAAACCCGCACCGCCCCGAAGGACTTGCCCAGCCCGCGTGCCACCAGAAGGGGCGCGCTGTCTCCGTTTCGTTCCATCGTTCTATGACCTCAGACCGACCAGGGCAGCGGAACCATCGCCTGTTCCGGTTCGAACAGGGGATTGACGGTGTTGTCCACGATCTTCAGCTCGAATGGCCAGCGCTCGCCGCGCACCCACTGACCGCCGAAGATCGGCGTGGTGGACACGTTCGGATGCGGCCCGGAACCGAAATCGACCGGCCCGATGAGCGTCTGCATCGACGTTGCGCGCAGGGCGTCACGGTTGGCCTCGCGGTCCAGCGGGTTGGTCGAGCGCTTCAGCGCGTCGATGGCGACTTCCCAGATCGCGTGGCTGTAGCCCAGGGGCTGCGTCCATTGACGACCGGTCTCGGCCTCCCAGGCATCGGCGACGGCGCGGCTGGTCTGGCCGGTGATCGACGACTGGAACGGGAAGGCGGGTGTCCACCAGACTTCGGACGACATGCCGACGCCCAGATCCCCCAGCGCCTCGATCCCTGAGGGGAAGAGCAGCGCCGCGGCGACGGTGATCGCCTTGGGATGAAAGCCCTGTTGCGCACATTGGTTCACGAAGGTGGTCAGGTCGTCCACATAGGTGATGCCGCCAACGATATCCGCTTCGAAATTCTTGAAGGACGAGATGATCGCCGAGAAGTCATTGGTGCGCGGCTGGAAGAAGCCCGGCATGTTGGTCTGGAACCCGGCTGCCTGCGTGGGCGAGGGCAGGCCGTAATCGGTGTTGCCCCAAGTCTCGCCATCGGCGTTCTGCGGGAACAGCATGCCGACATTGCGGTTCGTCTCCAGGCTGTTCCAGAGGCCCACGAAGGTGTTGAGCGCCTCGTCGAGACCCCAGAAGAAGTGGTAGGTCCACTCGAAGGGCTGCTCGCCGCCGCCGCGCGGAAAGACGATGGCCTGCCATGGTGCCGCGGTCGAAAGGCAGGGCACACCATAGAGTTCCGCCTGATCCGCCGCCGGGTTGATGATGTCGGTGGTCGACGCGGGCAGCAGCATGTGCACCTCGTCGTTCAGGATCAGGTTCGCCGCGACTTCGGCGGCGCGGTTCGGGTCGGACTGGCCGTCACGCACCAGGATCTCCAGATCGTAGGTGCCCGCCGCCGTCTCGATGCGCCCGCCGAGCGCCTCGCGGATGCGGTCCACGGTGAAGCCGTCGGTCTCGCCGAACAGCGCCAGCGGTCCGGTGGCCGGGGTGATGAAACCGACCTTGATGGTGCCCGCGCTCTGGGCGCGAACGATGGATGGGGCCGACAGGGCCGCAACGCTGGCCCCCATCCCCTGCAACACGGTCCGCCGCGACGGCGTCCAGATCTTCGACTTGCTCATTCCATTTCCTCCCTGGGAAAAAGCTGATCTGTGGTTGGCGCGGCGCCTCCTCGGTCCCCGCGCGGTGCAGTCGGGATCACCCCCTGAGCGAGGATCCCCCGTCGATCGTCATCTGCGCCCCGGTCACATAGGCCGAGGCCGGCGAGGCGAGATACAGCGCAAGGCCCTTGATCTCGTCCGGATCCGCGATCCGCCCGAGCAGCGATTGCGCCTCGAACGCCGCGCGATCGGCGGGGTTCTTCAGCCGTCCGCCGCCGATGTTGGTCGCAAAGGGCCCCGGCGAAATGCAGTTCACCAAAATCCCGAAGGCGCCCAGTTCCATCGCCGCATTCCGCACCAGGTGATCGACCCCGGCCTTGGCGGGCATGTAGGGGGTGCCGACGAAGCTCTCGTTCACCCGCGCCGCGACGGACGAGGTGACGATGATCCGCCCGCCGCCCGTGGCCTTCATGTGCCGCGCCGCGTGGCGGATGGTCAGGAACACCGCCGTCAGGTTCACCGCGATCACGCGGTCCCAGTGATCCTCGGGCATGGCGTCGATCTGGCCATGCGGGTCGCGCGCGCCGTCGGGCGTCAGGAAGCCCGGACCAGCATCGACCCCCGCATTGGCAAAGACAACGTCGATGCGGCCGTGTTTGTCCGCCACCGCATCGAAAGCCTCGGCCAGCGCCTTGCGGTCGCTGACATCCAGCCTGTGTGCCCAGACGGTGCCGGGCCAGTCCTGCGCGGCGATTTCGGCCACGGTGCGGTCCAGCCCCGCCTGATCGAGATCCAGCACGCAGACCCGCGCGCCTCTCTCGACCATGATTTCGGCATAGGCCCGTCCGATCCCCGAGGCACCGCCGGTCACGATCACCGACTTGCCCGCCACGTCGAACATCGTCTCCAGGGACATGCGCGTTCTCCTCCCCGCATCCATCCGAGCCGGGCTCAGATGAACATGTCCTTGTTGATGGCGATGCCGTTGGCCTCGCAGTAGCTGACGTAATGGTCGATGAACCAGAAGACGTCGGCGGTGAAATCGTACTTGCCGTTGTCGTCGAAGAACTCGATCGCCCCGTTCAGCCAGAACAGCGCCTTCATGCCATTCGGGTCGTCGGAATAGAGCGTGTGCGCCGTGCCCGGCAGCTCGTAGACGAAATCACCGGGACGGGCGACCCAGTCGTATTCGTAATAGCCCCACGACCCCTCTAACGTGACCGCCGAGACGACGCCGCGATGCTTGTGCGTGCCGATCCGCCCGCCACCCTTCACCCACAGGATGTTTGCGGCCGTGTTGGTGCGCACGTCGAATGAGAGATGTTTGATCGCCGCCTGATCGCCGAAGGGCACCCAGGGGTTGTTCGCGTCGTCGCCGGGGATGAAGGCGCCTTCCTTGCCGAAGCGGCGAATCATCGCCTCATGCGGTTCGGGTGGCAGCGCGGTGATGAGTTCGGGTTTGGGCATCTGGTCCTCCTCTGACCTTGCCGATGGGATGCCTTTATCCGACAGGTCGCTCTCGGAATCGGTCAAACGGAAAAAACGCGCCTTCGCATGCGGTTTGAGCAACGCTGCGTGCAAAGGCTTGCCAGGAAGGCAGAAATTAATCCGGGAAGGGGACCGAGGCGTTGCCGAAGCCTGTTCCCGCCCCCGGCTTTCTGCGCTGCCGCGTTATCATTTGATGACAGGCGGTTGATGATATGATGACATGCACCTGATGAAAACCGATAGCGCCCAGAATGACCTGCTGACCCGCGGTGGCCGTCCGACGCTGCGCGACCTGCTCGACCTGCTGGAATTCAGCCCGGCGAAGGGCACGATTCTGCTCAATGGCGAGCGGATGCTGCTGACCCGTGCAAGCCTCGGCGCGGACATCCGCGACCAGCTGATCCGCCGCTATTCCGAGCATGAGGCCATGGTGTTGATGTTGCGGCTGGGCTTCCGCGCCGGGCGCGAAGACGCGGAATTCATCCGCAAGTCCTGGCCCACCCTGGACCCCGGCGATGCCTTCACCGCCGGCACGCGGCTGCACATGGTCACGGGGACGGTGAAGGTCGAAACCCTCTCCAACGATTTCGACTTCGCCAACGACCGTTTTTCCGGCGATTTCCTCTGGCACGAATCGGTCGAGGCGTCCGCCTATCACCGCTCGCACGGGCGGGCGACGAAGCCGGTCTGCTGGATGCAGACGGGCTATGCCGCAGGCTATGCCAGCGTCTTCTTCCGCAAGCTGGTGATCTACAAGGAGATCAGTTGCTCGGCCATGGGCCACAAATCCTGCCGCGTGGTCGGCAAGACCGTGGACGGCTGGGGCCGCGACGATCCCTTCGTGCGGATGTTTCTGGACGAGGTGCTGGGCAACACCAGCGAGCCCACGCTTGCCCCGACCCGGGTGCTGCGCCCTACCGTGCCCGAGGATCTGGACGCGCTGATTGTCGCCCCTGTGCGCGACCGGCTGGAGATCCTCGCCCGGTCCGGCGCGCCGGCGCTCATCACCGGGCCCTCGGGCGCCGGGCTGCGGTCCGCGGCGCGCTGGCTCCACCGGCAGCGCGCGGCTGAGACCGGCTTCACCATCACCCATGCCCAGGCAGCCGAGTTGGGCGATCGGCTGGCCAGCCTGCGCCAGACCCACGGGCTGCGGCGCAGCACCACGCCGCTGCTGGCGATTTCCGCCATCGAGACGTTGTCGGCCGACCGACAGTGGATGCTGCTTGATCTGCTGGCGGCCGAGAAGGGCCGACCACCTCAGGTGGTCGCCTTGGCCGGATGCAGCACTGAGGCGTTGTTTTCCTTGCCGGATTTTCTGCCGGAATTGGCCCATGCCCTGAACGTGCTGCCGATTCAGATGCCCACGCTCTCCGAGCGCCGCGCCGACATTCCGGCAATCGCACGCGGGTTGCTGCCGGCCATGGCCTCGGCCGAGGGCGCCGTAAGCCAGGTGTTGAGCGACGACGCGCTGGCCCGGCTGGCGCAGATCGACTTGCCGGGCAACATCCCGCAGCTGCGGACCCTGATCCGCCGTGCAGCACTGTTGGCGGCGACACCCGGGATCATCCGGGGAGAGGATCTGGCGGCGGCGGAAGCGGTTGCCCCGCCCATGGCCGAAGCCGTTGCCGGAACCGATCCGTGGAGCCGTGTTGCCGAGGAGTTCCGTGCTGGCAAGATCACCCTCGACAGCCTCAACGCGATGCTTCTTCGCGGTGCGCTGACAGACGCAGGCGGCAACATCGCGGCGGCCGCGCGTCTTCTTGGCCTTACGCGGCCGCAAATGGCCTATCGCCTCGCCCAAATCGACGACGGGGCGACGGCGACGGGCGACTGATGCGCGCCGCGATTGCTGAAGGCGCCAACGCCTGAGCGGGAATGACGGCACCCGGTCAAGCAGACAGCGCTGACGTCCGGGCGGGGCGGCAAGCGTGACGGCGCAAGAAGAGAGGCGACTGTGACCTCTCAGGGGCGTGGTAGTTTTCGACCTTTTGCGCTTTCGGATGCGGCATGAGGTGGTGGTGAGGCCAGACTGTCCGAACGCGCAGGCCGTCCATCCGGCCAGCAGCATCCTCGACATTCCCTTGCGCCTTGGCGCGGGCCTCGTCCCCAGTGACGGGGGCGAGGGTCACTTGGCCGAAAACGCTGTCTGGATGCGACACAGGCCGCACCAGTCCGCGGTTGCGTTGGGGGCGTCAGCCCATCTGATACCCCGGCGTTGACAGTGACAACGCGGATTCTTCGGCGTCCATGTCTTCGGGAATATCCGCGAACAAGGGCGTGGTGAGGTAGCGTTCGCCGGTATCGGGTAGCATCGCCAGAATGACCGTCCCCGGCTCGGCTTTCTCGGCCAGTCCCATGGCAACAGCGAGGGTGGCGCCGCCCGAGATCCCGGTCAGGATCCCCTCACGCTGCGCCAGTTTCTTCGCCCAGGCGATGCCGTCGGCACCGGAAACCGGGATCAGCTGATCGTAGCCCCCTGTGTCGAGGCACTCTTGCAGCACCTTGGGAATGAAGTCCGGTGTCCAGCCCTGAATGGGATGCGGCTCGAAGCTGGGGTGGCCCGTGGCAGGCCCGCCGTCCGCGCTGCGCTCTTGCGCCACGCCGCTGCCGACCAGCTGCGCATTGGACGGCTCGCTGAGGATAATCCGCGTTTCCGGCCGCTCTTTGCGTAGCACGCGGGCAAGCCCGGTCACCGTGCCACCAGTGCCATAGCCCGAAACGACATAGTCCAGACGGTCCCCGGCAAAATCGGCGATGACCTCGCGTGCCGTGGTCGATTCGTGGATGTCGGCATTGGCCGAGGTTTCAAACTGATGTGCCAGAAACCAGCCGTGTTGCGCGGCCAGCTCGACCGCTTTCAGATACATGCCGGTGCCTTTTTCGGCGCGCGGGGTCAGCACGACCTTAGCGCCCAGCATCCGCATCAAGCGCCGCCGCTCGACCGAGAAACTCTCGGCCATGGTCACCACCAGCGGATAGCCCTTTTGCGCGCAGACCATCGCCAGCCCGATGCCGGTGTTGCCGCTGGTCGCCTCGACCACCGTTTGTCCGGGCTTGAGCGTGCCCGCGCGTTCCGCCGCTTCGATGATGTTGAGCGCCAGACGATCCTTGACCGAGGCCGCCGGATTGAAGGATTCCACCTTCACATAGACCCGAACTCCTGCGGGCGCGATGTTGTTGATCCGCACGACGGGCGTGTCGCCGACCGTTTCAAGGATGCTGTCGTACAGGCGTCCGCGTCCTTTGGTCGAGCGTATGGTTTTGGCGTCCATGAGTGCAGTCTCCCCCTCTCGATCAGCAAGGCCCAATGCCCGCTGTTTCCCGACTTTAACCTGTGAGGGGCGAACTTGCTTGAGGGAGTTTTGAAGAATGCGTGTCCGAGACTGACGTTTGCGCCATCCTGCCTAGGGGCGGGGGGACTCTTTTCCGCAGTGACGGGGCGCTCAAGGCACCTCGGCCGGGTTGCGGGAGGCCGCCTCGGCCCTGCGGATCGCGGCTTCGATGCCGTCGATGACCGGCAGGCCGTGCCGTTGCGACAGGCGCGCGGCGTGACCGGTCAGGCCACCCGACCCAAGGATGATCGCCTGCGCCCCGTCCTGATCGCGTGCGCGCGCGATGGTGGCGTCGAGCCGCCTCAGCGCCTCGGGCTCGCCCGCCGCCGCTGCCGCGACGCCGATGCCCGCCGCGCGGATGCTGCACTGGCTGGCAGCACCCAGTTGTGCAACCAGAGCCTCGATCCCCGGCACCATCGCCTCGACCGTGGTCACGATGCTGAACCGCTGCGCAAGACTGCGCGCGGCGGCGACCGAAGCCTCGACCGCGTCAAGGATCGGGGCCTTCAGGAAGGCCCGCGCCGGGGCGATGGCGATGTCGTCGAAGCAGGCCATGACATAGGCGTCATAGCCCGGATGCTGCGCCAGCAGCGCCAGCGCCAGCGGCTCGGCCAGCGCGCGGTCGGCGGGGGTCTCGATGGCATGCGGGCTTCCCGCGGGCTGCACGGCAAAGCCGTTGCAGCCCGGGCCAAGGATGCGGTCCGCGCAGGCTTGCGTGCGGGCCGTGACCTCGGGGTTGCCGTTGGGATTGACGATCAGCAACCGTCTGGGCGTGTCGGTCATGTCAACGACCCGAAGCAAGGTCGGGCAGCAGCAGGGCGATGCCGGGAACAAGGATCAACAGAGCGGCAAACACGATCATGATCACCACAAACGGGACCGAGCCCCAGATCACATCATTGAAATCCCCACCGCCCTTGCGCACGCCCTGCACGACGAACAGGTTCATGCCGACCGGCGGCGTGATCAGGCCGATCTCGCACATCACCACGACAAAGACGCCAAACCAGATGGGATCGATCCCCAGCGCCGTCACCATCGGCACGGCGATCGGCACGGTCAGCACCAGCATCGACATCGCGTCCATGAACATCCCAAGGATGACGTAGAAGACCACGAAGAGCAAAAGCAGCATCGTCGGGCTCAGGCCCAGTCCGGTGACCCAGCGCGTCACCGCTTGCGTGCCGCCGGTCATCGACAGGGTGACGTTGAGCAAGAGCGCGCAGACGATCACAAGGATCACCATGCCCGAGGTGCGGGCGGACTGGATAAAGCAGGTCTCGAGCAGCGCCCAGTTCAGGCGCTTGTTTTTCCAGACGAAAGAGAACGCGGCCATGACGCCCAGGGCGGCGCTTTCGGTCGGCGTCGCCAGCCCGCCATAGATTGAGCCCATGACGATACCGAAGATGATCGCGGGCGGCACCAGATGGCGCAGCAGGCGCAGTTTCTCGGCGCGGGGGACGGCGATGGCCTCGCTGTCGCGTCCCGCGTTGGGATAGCTGATGGCAACGTAGAGCATGAACAGCAGGGTCAGGATCACGCCCGGCAGAACCCCGGCGATGAACAACTGCCCGACCGAGACATTGGCGAGCGAGCCATAGACCAGCAGGTTGACCGAGGGCGGGATCAGGATGCCCAGCGTGCCGCCTGCTGCCAGCGTGCCCAGCGAAGGGCGCACCGGGTAGTTACGCTCGCTGAGCGCGGGCAGGGCGATGGTGCCGACCGTGGCCGCCGTGGCCACCGACGAGCCCGAGGTCGCCGAGAACAGCGCGCAGGTGCCGATGTTCGTATGCAGCAACCCGCCAGGCAACCGCCCCAGCCAGACCGCCAGCGCGTCGAACATCTTGTCGGCGATGCCGCCGCGCAGCAGCAGCTCGCCCAGCAGCATGAACAACGGGATCGCGGTCATCACCGGGTTGTTCAGCGTGCCCCAGACCACGCCGCCCATGGTTTCAACCAGCGGCATGCCATAGGCCATATAGCCGCCGATGCCGCCCACGGTCAGGATCGCCACGGCGACGGGCATGGACAGGAACATCAGGGCGAGCATGGCCAGAAAGCCAAGGGCAATGACGGTGATGCTCATGAGCGTTGCTCCAGATCGGACAGTTCGCTGGCCAGTTCATCCTCGACCGCGTCGGGGCCGAAGTCGGAGAGCAGGGCGTTGGTGTCGCGGCGCAGGGCCAGCAGAACGGCGCGCGCGGCCAGCAGAACCGTCGCCAGCGTGAACACGCCCATCGCCACCAGCCACGCGGTTTGCGGCCAGATAAGCGGGGTCATCCACGGGGTCTGCGCGACCGAGCCGAACATCTGCGTTTCAGCCACGGTGCGATAGGTGAAGGTCACCAGATAGAGCGACAGCGCGGCCAGAGAGAGCGCCGCCAGCAGGTTCAGCGCGGCCTGCATCCCGCGCGGCATCCGCATGTGCAACAGGTTGATACGGATGTGACTTTGCTCGATGGCCGCGATGGTGAAACACAGCGGCGCACCGATGGCGATGGCGTAGCCAGAGAGTTCGTCCACCCCGGCAAGGGAATGGTTGAACAGCTTGCGCAGCACCGTCTCGACCGAGATGACGACGCAAAGCGCCGTCATCATCAGGCCGAAGGCCACCGCACACAGACGCGAATAGGTCTTCATGGCACCGCCCCTTCGTCAGATCACAGGCCGAGCTGGGTGCCGACCGTGGCCATCCAGTCCGCCTCGCAGGTCGGGTTGACCGCGTTGCACTGCGCAGTCCACGCGGGCAGTGAGCTGCCGACCAGCGCGCTGGCCACCGCCGCCAGATCAGCGTCCGAGATCGGCGCGGCGGTCAGAGTGTAGGGCGTGCCATGCACACAGGGTTGCTGCCCGGTGTTGCAGTTCAGCGCGTCCTGATACAACTCTTCGGAATAGGTCCAGATCTGGTCGATCAGCCCGTCCATCGCCGTTTGCAACTGCGTCTGTTGCTCGGGGCTCATCTCGGCCCAACTGTCGTTGTTGATGACATAGCCGTTCATCGCCAGCTGCAGCGCAATCGGCAGCACGGTCGTCGTCACCTCGGGCCAGCCCGCCGAGTTGGCCGAGGCCGGGCCGGTGATCGCGCAATCCACGACGCCGCGTGAGAGTGATTGCTGCACCTCGCCGAAGGGCATCGGCACGCCGGTTGCGCCAAATTGCGCGACAAAGGCAGCGGCGGATTGGTCGCCGACGCGGACCTTCAGCCCCTCAAGATCGGCCAGCCCGGTGATTTCGGGCACGCAGAACAACACCTGCGGACCGGCGGGCCAGACACCCAGCACGCGGGCGTTGAAGCGGCTCTCGACGGCGGTGCTGACGGTGGGCAGGAAAGCTTCGGCATGGGCGCGGCCGCTGGCGTAATCGGGGTTCAGCCCAACCAGATCGAGGCCCAGCATCGTCGGCTCGTCCCGGCTGACCTGCGGGCCCCGGAAGGACACGATGTCGAACAGGCCGGTGCGCACGACGCGCATGCCGTCATTGTCGGGGATGCCCGCGACATCGACGGGCAGGTAATCAAACGTCGCATCCATGCCGCTGGCGGCGGCGAGGCCTTCAAAGAAGGGCTGCTCGACCTGCTGCTGGATCAGGCCCGAGCCAACGGGCTGGCCCAGAACGCGGAACGAAAGCGTGTCAGCCGAGGCGGCCCCGGCAAGGCAAAGGGCGGCGGAGGTCATAAGAACGGTGCGCATGAAGAAGTCCTCTCTGTGGGGGCCGGACAGACCGGTTGAACCCGATTCCCGGTGCTGGTCATGAAAACACATTTTCATGATGGCCGTGTCGGCGTGATCCAATGAAAACATGTTTTCTCGTCCTGTCATCTGTTTTCGCACAGGACGAAAGCGATTTTTCACCGCTCTGCGCAGAAGACAGGCGCTTTACAGCTCGCCCAGACGGTCGTTGAGCGCCTCGATCGCTGCCAGACGCGCGCGCCCGGCCTCACCGGCGGTGTCGATGGTGCGATTCGCCACGAGGTTCAGCAGGGCCATGACGCCGACATGGCTGAACAGCGGCCCCGACGATTCGGTCGCGCAGCGGAAATGCCAGGTGGCAGGGGCGTGGGTGGGCATGCTCTCGTCGGTGATGAACGCCAGCTGCGCGCCGCTGGCTTCGATCTCGGCAAGCACGGGCTCCATCAGCGTCACCCGGCGGCGCAGGCCGAACAGGACGACGACGTCATCGCGGTGCACCCCCGCCAGATTTTCACCCATGGTCTGCCCTGCGCCGGGCAGGGCGACGATAGTCTCAACCACCTGAAGCAGTTGCCATTGCAGGTAATGCGCCAGCGGCGCGCCGACGCGAAAGCCGATCACCCAGACCTTGCGCGCGCTCAGCAGCGCCTCGGCCAGACGGTCGATGTCGGCTTCGTCGATTGCGTCGATGGTGCGCTGGATGTTGCGCATGTCGGTTTCGGCATAGGCTTGCGGTGCATGCGGGGCGGGAACCTTGACCGTGCCCAGATACAGCCGCGACCCGCTATCCTTTTCCAACCGCGCGTGGCGGCGCGCTTCCTCATAGGATTTATAGCCCAGACGGCGAATGAACCGGCTGACCGTGGCGTTCGACACCTCGGCCAGATCGGCAAGTTCCGAGGCCGAATAGCTGGCCAGCTCACCGGGGAAGTTGCACACCAGCTCGCCCAGCTTGCGCTCGGCGGGGTGGAGGTCGGGCAGGATCTTGCGGACACGCGAAAGGAAGGGACGGTCGGTCATGAGGCCCAGCGATGAAATTGCATTTTCATGCTAGGGTGGGGTGAAGCAAAGCTCCAGCGTTTTCCGCGCTGGCTGCGCGCCGCTCGGATCAGTCGTTGAACGGCGTCATCTGCGCGACGATCACCGCGTTCTCGTCGAGCGCGCGCTGCATCAACTCGCGCTCTTCGGGGTCGATTTCGTCGCCCTGCTCCAGCCGTTCCTCCAGCGTGCCGTAGCCGGTGACGTCAAGCGGCGACATGTCGGCCTGCTTGAGGATCGCCACGGTTTCGCGCACCGCTTCGGCCTCATCCACACCCGCCGCATAGCAGACCAGCCCCGCACCGGTGCTGCCCTTGGGCAGGCCATCGCCCGCCGAGCGGCCAACCTCGACCAACAGGGTAAAGACCTTTTGCGGGCGTTTGGGTTTGTCGGTCATGGCGGGCACCTCGGGCTGTTCGTATGGGGTGATACAGCCAACGGCGCGGCAGGGGAAGGTGGCGGTTTTCAGGCGTGCAAGCGGATCTTCTCGGCCAGTTCGCGCGCCCAGAGCGCGTAAATCTGCGGACCGGGGTGAAAGCCATCCTCGGCCAGCATCGCGGGCGTGAGGCGCGCGGGATCAAAGGGCAGATGATGCAGCGGACCGGTGGAATCCGCCGCCAGCGCCGCGTCGAACCGGCGGGCCTGCGCGCCCAGCACGTCGCGCAAGGGGCGGGGCAGCAGGGTGAACTGCCGCATCGGCGGCACGCCACAGCGCCAGACCTGCCGCGCGCCGTGGGTGACCAGGAGCTGCGACAGCGCGGCCTGTTGCCGCCGCCAGCGGCGCAAGGATACCTGACGGAGGACGTCATTGACCCCCGAGACCGTCACAGCAACGTCGAGGGGCCCCAGATCAAGGCCCTGTAAATGGTGTAAAACCTGTCCGCTCGTCGCACCGCTGCGCGCCTCAAGCCGCCACTGCACGGTGAAATCGCGCGCAAGCGCCGCGACCAACTGCCCGGCCAATGCCAGATCCTGCACGGCCACGCCAACCCCGGCGGCAGAGCTATCGCCCGCGATCAGCAGGCGCAGGGTCGGGCCGCTGCCGGTGGTGCCCCATCGCGGGCCGGCTGCCTCGGGCAGAACCAGCGCGCGACGGCGCACGGCGATGGCCTGCGGGAGCAGGACGGGCAGCAGCGCAAGGCGGACGGGCAGGAGAGCGAGCATGGTAAGGGCCTCAGGGCCGGGGCTGGGAAATGCGCACTTGCGCGGTAGAAAGCGGCATGAAAACCTGACGAAAAGGGAGAACGCCATGAAGAAAACCGCCGATATGGTCGCCGAGGCCAACCGCCTTGTAAACCACGCACCAGCCGCCGAATTGCTGGCACTGCATGGCGACGAAGGCGTTACCTTTGTCGATCTGCGCGACCCGCGTGAACTGGAGCGCGAGGGGATGATCCCCGGCGCCTTTCACTGCCCGCGCGGGATGCTGGAATTCTGGGTCGACCCCACCAGCCCCTACGCCAAGCCGCAATTCCAGACCGGCAACCGCATCGTGTTCTACTGTGCGAGCGGCTGGCGTTCTGCGCTGTCGGCGCGGCTGGTGCAGGAGATGGGGCTGGAGAATGTGATGCACATCACCGACGGGTTCACCGGCTGGAAGGCAGCGGGCGGTCCGGTGGGCGACAAGCCGCAAAAGAACGGGTAATCGCGCACGCAACACAGGGACCGCGCACGATGCGGTTTGCGCATTTGGCAGGCAGGCGCTTTGACACTGTGGTCAATTTCCCAAGTTGCGGTCAAAAAATCGGCTCTTCCTTGTCTGTCCTGACGGTTTCCGCCTAAGCTGTGACAGTTCGACGCAGCGTCGGGCAAAAAGTTCGAGATCGGAACGGGGCAGGCCGCACACCAGTGCCTGCCCGACGCCGACAAGGCGGTTAGTGCCAGAAGGGACAGACGGATGGGTTTTCTCGACACGATCTTCAACGCAATCAATGATCTGACGTGGGGCTGGGCGCTGATCCCGTTCCTTGTCGTTCTGGGCGTGTTTTTTACCATTGCCAGTGGCTTCGCGCAGTTTCGTTTCTTCAAGCGGATGTTCCGCGTGCTCAGAAGCGACGCCGATGCTGACCCCAGCCGGATCAGCGCCCGCGCGGCCCTGTTCGTTTCGGTCGGCGGGCGCGTCGGCGGCGGGAACATCGCGGGCGTCGCGGTGGCGATCACCGCAGGCGGCCCGGGGGCTGTGTTCTGGATGTGGGCCATTGCGCTGATCGGCATGTGCTCGGCGCTGATCGAGGCAACGCTGGCGCAGCTTTACAAGCGCACTGAGCCGGGCGGCGATTATCGCGGCGGTCCGGCACGGTCGATCATCCACGGGCTGGGCGAGAATTATCGCTGGCTGGCCATCATCTATTCCGTCTGCCTGATCGCGTCTTTCGCCATCGGGTTCAACGCGTTCCAGGGCAATACCGTGGCGGGCGCGGCGCTCGACAGCCTGTCGATCCCACGGATCTATACCGGGGTTGTGCTGTCCCTGGCCACGGGCGTGATCGTCTTTGGCGGGATCCACCGCATCGCCAAGGCCGCGGATATCGTGGTGCCGGTCATGGCCATCGGCTATCTGGGCATGGCGCTGCTGATCATCGTGATGAACCTGACCAGCCTTCCGGGCGTGATCATCGACATCGTCGCCAACGCCTTTGGCTTCCGCGAGGCTGTCGCGGGCGGCGTCGGGGCGGCGATTGCGCAGGGTCTGCGTCGCGGTCTGTTCTCGAACGAGGCGGGCCTCGGCTCGGCGCCCAATGTGGCGGCGACGGCCTATGTGCGCCACCCGGTCAGCCAGGGCATCACGCAAAGCTTTTCGGTGTTCATCGACACGATCCTGATCTGCTCGTGCACCGCGTTCATCATCCTGCTGGGTGACGTGTACGTACCCGGCGCGGACGGTGTGGACGGGGTGATCCTGACCCAGCAATCCATGGTCAGCCATGTCGGTGCCTGGGCGCAGTACTACCTGACGGCGGCGATCTTCCTCTTCTCGTTCTCGTCGATCATGTACAATTACTATCTGGGTGAAAACGCGCTCAGCTTCATGACCGACAGCATGATGGCGCGGAATGTCTTGCGTGTGTCGATCATGGCCATCGTGTTTCTGGGCGCAGTGGCGCCGGGGGCGACCTTTGTGTTCTCGTTCTCGGACCCGATGATGGGCATTCTGGCCGTGGTCAACCTGCTGGCGCTGATGATGCTGTTCCCGGTGGCGCTGCGGATCATCAACGATTACCGCGCACAGCTGAAGTCGGGGATCAAGCGTCCGGTGTTCGACCCGGCCAAGTTCCCCGATCTGGACACCGATCCGACCGCGTGGCCGGATGCACCCAAGGCGTAAGACAGAAAATCGCCCGGTCGCTGCTGCGACCGGGCGATGCCTCCGGCGGGAGTATTTTTCGACAAGATGATAGGGGGCGTCCGACAGGGCGCCCCTTGACGTTAGTCGCGCAGCAGCTCGTTGATCGAGGTCTTCGAGCGCGTCTGCGCGTCCACCCGCTTCACGATCACCGCGCAGTAAAGGTTCACGCCGTTCTTGGACGGCATCGAGCCCGAGACCACGACCGAGCCAGAAGGCACTTCACCATACATGATTTCGCCGGTCTCGCGGTCGACGATCTTGGTCGATTTGCCGATGAACACACCCATGCCCAGCACAGAGCCTTCGCGCACGATGCAGCCCTCGACCACTTCCGAGCGGGCACCGATGAAGCAGTTGTCCTCGATGATGGTCGGACCCGCCTGCATCGGCTCCAGCACGCCGCCGATGCCGACGCCGCCTGACAGGTGGACGTTCTTGCCGATCTGCGCGCAGCTGCCGACGGTGGCCCAGGTGTCGACCATCGTGCCGCTGTCGACATAAGCACCGAGGTTCACGAAGGACGGCATCAGCACCACGCCCGGCGCGATATAGGCCGATTTGCGCACGATGCAGTTGGGAACGGCGCGGAAGCCGGCGGCTTTCCACTGGTTGTCGTCCCAGCCCTTGAACTTGCTGTCGACCTTGTCCCACCAGCCGCTGCCCTGTGGGCCGCCGTCCTGCTGTTCCATGTCCTTGATGCGGAAGCCCAGCAACACGGCTTTCTTGGCCCATTGATTGACGTGCCAGTCGCCATTCTGCTGCCGCTCGGCCACACGCAGCTTGCCGCTATCCAGCTCGTTGAGCGTGTCTTCGATGGCCTCGCGGGTCTCACCGGTGGTCGCGGGCGTGATCTGCTCGCGCGCCTCCCAGGCGGCTTCGATGGCGGCTTCCAGATGCGCGTTCGACATGGCGTTTCTCCCGGTTCCGTCGTGCATTTCCCTGCCTATAGCGGGCAAGGGGGGGACAAACAATGCGGCGTTTGCAGGTGCCGCCCGTTGCATCCGGGCCGGGCTGCATGGCATTGCGGGGGCATCTGTCCCCCTGCGGCAAGGAGCTTTCCCATGGCCAAAGCCATTCACAGCATGATCCGGGTTCTGGACGAGGCGCGCTCGGTTGCGTTCTACGACGCAGCTTTCGGGCTCAAGATCGCCGACCGGCTGGATTTTCCGACCTTCACGCTGGTCTATCTGTCGAACCCGGAAACCGGGTTCGAACTGGAACTGACCGTCAACAAGGACCGCTCCGAGCCCTATGATCTGGGCGACGGATACGGCCATCTGGCGGTGTCGGTCGAGGATGTGTCCGCAGAACATGCGCGGTTCGAGGCCGAGGGCCTGCAGCCCCGCAAGCTGGTCGACTTCGCCCCGGCAGGTGAGGTCATCGCGCGGTTCTTCTTTGTCGCTGACCCCGATGGCTATCAGATCGAAGTCCTGCAGCGCGGCGGGCGGTATCTCTAGACCGGCTCGGGCGCGACATTCGCCCCGCAGAGCAGCACCGCCACCTGCTCGCCCGGCGCGGGTTTGTAGGCACCGCTGAGCAGCGCGGCCAACGCGGTTGCCCCGGCGGGTTCGACCAGTTGGCGCGCCTCTTGCCAGAGCACGCGCTGGGCCTCGATGATCGCGTCGTCGCTGACCAGCACGCACTCAACCCCCTGCGCCTGCGCCAGCTCAAAGCACAATGCGCCGACTTTGCGCGCGCCCAACGCGTTGGCAGCAACGCCCGAGACATCGACATCCACCGGCTTGCCCGCCGCCAGCGCCGCATGCAGCGCGCAGGAGGTTTCCGGCTCGACGGCGACGATCTTGCGCGTGCCCTGCAGCCAGCCCATCGCGCCGCCGATCAGCCCGCCGCCGCCCACGGCGATCAGCACCGTGTCGGCTTGCAGGCCCTGTTCCTCCCATTCGCGCAGGCAGGTGCCTTGCCCGGCCAGTGTGCCGGGCGCGTCATAGGCATGAACCTGCATCGCGCCGGTTTCGGCTTCATAGGCGAGGGCGGCGTTCAGCGCGTCGGCGAATTGGCCGGGCACCACGGTCAGCCCTGCGCCGGTCCGCTCGATCAGCGCGATCTTTGAGGGGCCCGCGATTTCTGGCACGAAAATCTGCGCCGGAATTCCCAGACTGGCCGCCGCGTAAGCCACCGCCGCGCCGTGGTTCCCGCCCGAGGCCGCCACCACGCCCCCCGCCGGAACCGGCCCCTTGATCAGCGAATTGAACGCGCCGCGTGCCTTGAAGACACCGGTGTGCTGTAAGTGCTCCAGCTTGATCTCGACGGTGTGGCCGCCCAGCGTGATCTCCATCACCGGCGTGCGGCGGATATGCCCTTCGATCCGTGCTGCCGCCGCGTCGATTTCTGCCCGCCAGTCCATCGTTCACCCACTTGTCATTCCTGCGGCTGGTCTTGCCGCGTGGCGGACGATACTCAGGGGCGACCGGCGAGGAAAGGGAAACCACCATGACAGACCACCGCAGCCACGCGTTTCGCGACAGCCATCAGGACATCGCCACTGCGCGCAAGATCCCCGAGACGCCGCAAACCCTGTCGCCGACCTATCGCCTTGCCTTTGCCGACAGCGATTTTCTGTGCCGCGACGAGTTGCGTCCGGTGCGGTTGCAGCTGGAATTGCTCAAGCCCGAGATGGCGATGAACGAGGCAGGCGTGACCTCGACCGTGGTGCTGTTCGGCGGCGCGCGGATCCCCGCGCCCGAGCGCAAGGAGACGGCAAAGACCCCGATGCTGGCCGATCTGAGCCGCTACTACACCGAGGCGCAGATCTTCGCGCGGATGATGACCGAAATTTCGATGCAGGGCGGCGGGACGGAGTACATCATCACCACCGGCGGCGGCCCCGGCGTGATGGAGGCGGGGAATAGGGGCGCGGCAGAGGCGGGTGGCAAGTCGATCGGTCTGAACATCGTGCTGCCGCATGAACAGGCGCCGAACCTCTATGTCACGCCCGAACTCAGCTTCAATTTCCACTACTTCGCCCTGCGCAAGATGCATTTCCTGATGCGGGCGCGGGCTGTGGTGGTGTTTCCGGGCGGATTTGGCACGCTGGATGAGATGTTCGAATCCCTGACGCTGATCCAGACACGGCGGATGAAGCGCATCCCGTTCCTGCTGTTTGGCCGCGAGTTTTGGCAAAACGTGGTGAACTGGGACATGCTGGCCGAGGCGGGCACCATTTCGCGTGAAGATCTTGCGCTGTTCCGGTTCGTGGAAACAGCGCAAGAGGCGGTTGATGCGATCCTGACCTGGGACGACGCCTGACGCGCGTTATTCGGCGGCGTTGCTGCGGCCGTCAGGCTGGGTGTGGCGGCGTCCGCGCTCTTCAACCAGCGTGTTGAGCGCCGAACGCAGCCGGTCCAGCTGAAGCGGCTTGGTCAGGCAATCGTCGAACCCGGCGGCAAGATAGCCCTCTACCTGATGCGACATGGCGTTGGCGGTGAAGGCCACGATCGGCAACGGGGTCTCGGGCGCTTTGGGTCCGAGTTCCTCGGCGCGCTTGGCTTCGCGCGCGCGGATTTCGCGCAGGACCGACACGCCGTCGAGATTCGGCATCGAGATGTCCAGAATGATCAGGTCGAACCCTTCGCGCCCATAGGCGTCCAGCGCTTCGGTGCCATCCTGAACCAGCACCGACGAAATCCCCAGTTGGCCCATCATCGCGCCCAGAATCATCCGGTTGGTGTGGTTGTCATCGGCGGCAAGCACGCGCATGCCTTGCAGGTCCGCCGACGGCCCGCCCGAGGCTGAGGTGCGCGGCGCGCGCGGCTCGGGCGTGTCCGTGCGGCGCAGGGGCAGGGTGATCATCACCGCCGTGCCCTCATCAGGCACGGATTCCAGCGAGATCGTGCCATCCATCATCTCGACCAGACGTCGGACAATCGGCATGCCCAACCCTGTGCCGCCAAAGCGCCGTGCGATCGAACTGTCAGCCTGACCGAATTCTTCGAACACTTGGGTTTTCTGTTCGTCGGTCATGCCAATGCCGGTGTCGCGCACCAGCAGGGTGATCGCGTCGGGCTCGGTGCAGTCCATCTCGACTTCGACCGAGCCTTCTTCGGTGAACTTGATCGCGTTCGAGATGACGTTGTGCATGATCTGCAAGATGCGGTTGGGATCGCCCAAACGCATGGACTTGTCCTCACCCTTGACCACCACGTCAAAGCCGATGTGCTTTTCGGTGGCCTTGAGCGTGTGCACCGACTCGATCCGTTTGGCCAGATCCGCCGGGACGAAGGGTGTCATCTCGATTTCGAGCAGATCGGCCTCGATCTTGGACATGTCGAGCAAGTCGTTGATGATGCTCAGCAACAGCTCGCCAGATTCGTGCATCACATGCACCATCCGGCGCTGATCCTCGTCGACGATTAGTGAATCGAGAACCTCGGCCACGCCCAGAACGCCGTTGAGCGGGGTGCGCATCTCATGGCTCATCTTGGCCAGGAAATTAGACTTGGCGGCGTTGGCGCGATGCGCCTCTTCCAGAGCTTCCTGCCGGGCGCGTTCGCCCGCGACCTGCTCCGTCACATCGACAAGGGCATACACCACCCGCGCTGCCGTCGCGTCACCGCGCACCGGGGCCGCGTGGACCGAGCAATACCGCAGCCCCTCAGGGCAATGCAGCGCAAAGCGTTCGGGTGGCGACGGCTCGCCGGTTCTGACCGTATGGTCGTAAGGCGTCTCGCCGGGCTGGAACGGCGTGCCATCCTCACGAGTATAGGCCCAGCCGCGCGAATCGTGGCGACGGCCGATCATCTGTTCGCGCGACGCGCCCATGATCGACTCGGCCGAGTCGTTGCAGAACTGGATGATCCCTGCGGCATCGATCACGATGATACCCATCGCCGAGGTCGCCAGAATGGAAGCAAGGAAGGCTCGCTCGCCCGCCAGCTCGGCCTGAGCGGCGCGCACGGCCTGATCTTTTTCACGGCGGGTCAATACCGAGCAAATGACATCCGCCAAAGATTGCAGCAGATAAACTTCGCCCGGCAAAAACGCGTGGGTGTTATGGACGCCGTCAAAACCGACGAAGCCGTAAGTTTTTCCTTCCGAGCGCATCGGCACCAAAAGGATCGAGCGAATCTCTTGCGATTCGAGCACTTCGCGGGACGGCGACCCTTCGGGAAGTTTCTGAACATCGGGTACGTGGAACGGCTCACCCAGATCCAGGGCCTCGGCGATCGGGCCGTACAGCTCGATCGGCAGCCCTTGCAGGTGCTCGATCATCGGTTCGATGCCGTTGGCGCACCATTCATGCGTGTTGTTGGTGGCGTCGCCTTCATGAACGAAAACATACGCGCGGTCGCGCACGCAGTACTCGCCCAGCCGGGTGATGGCCTCGTTCACGACGTGGTCGGTTTGGTCGATGGGCGCACGAAGAAGGTTGCTTAAAATGTCAACCACAAGCGCCTGAATGCGTGTCAGGCGTGTCTCGTTGCTTATAATCTCGTCGTTCATGCCTGCCCGTCATTCCCGGCTCTCAGAAACGAGCGACGCGCGTTTCCTTGCCATTCATCGGTTTGCCAAGAACTCGTTAAAAACTGCTTCGCTTGAATCTCGTGCAACATCACACGGCTTCACTATTAGTTATCCAAGACTTTGCCCCGTCGCACTCGTCACGTCAATGCGAGGTTTGTGCATAGGCAGTTTCCAGCCCCGACTTGCGACAGGGGGTGACCTGAGCTACTAAGTCGATCAAAATCCTCGAATTATGGACATGTCGGATGCCCGGACCGCTTGATGCCATCGACCTGACCGCCCGCCTGATCCGCTGCCCGTCGGTCACACCACATGACGGTGGTGCGTTGGGGTTACTCGCCGCCGAATTGACCGCCGCAGGTTTCACCTGCACCCGCGTTGACCGAAATGGAACGGTCAATCTGTTCGCCCGCTGGGGTGCCAAGGGCGCGAACCGCAGTTTCGGCTTCAACGGTCACACTGACGTGGTCCCGCCGGGCGATGCTGCGGACTGGCGTTTTGATCCGTTTTCCGGTGCTCTGGTCGAGGGCAAGCTGTGGGGGCGCGGGGCCTGTGACATGAAATCGGGCGTTGCGGCCTTTGTCGCCGCCGCCGTGGATTTCGTGCGCGAGACGCCGCCGGACGGGGCTGTGGTTCTGGCGATCACTGGTGATGAAGAGGGCGACGCGACCGATGGCACCGTGGCGCTGCTCGACTGGATGCAGGCCGAGGGCGAGCGCATGACGCATTGTCTGGTCGGCGAGCCAACCTGCCCGTCGGTCATGGGCGAGATGATCAAGAACGGGCGTCGCGGGTCGATGACTGCACGGGTCGAGGCGCGCGGCGTGCAGGGGCACGCGGCCTATCCGCACCGTGCCAAGAACCCGCTGCCCGCCTTGGTGCGGCTGCTGGACCGGCTTGCCTCGCATGAGCTGGATCAGGGCAACGCGCTGTTTGACCCCTCGACGCTGGCGCTGACCACCATCGACACGGGTAACCCGGCGACCAACGTGATCCCGGCGCTGGCCCGCGCGACGCTGAACATCCGCTTCAACGATCTGCACAGTGGCGCGAGCCTGTCGCAATGGCTGCACGACCAGGCGGCGCAAGTGCAGGCAGAGACGGGGATCGAGCTGGGCCTGACCATCAAGATCTCGGGCGAGAGCTTCGTCACCGAGCCGGGCGATTTCACCGACATGGTCGCCAATGCCGTCGAGGCCGAGTGCGGCATCCGCCCGGTGCTGTCCACGTCCGGCGGCACGTCCGATGCACGCTTTGTGAAAAACCACTGCCCGGTGGTCGAATTCGGGCTGGTCGGCCAGTCGATGCACAAGGTCGATGAGCACGTCGAAACCGCGCATATCGTGCAGCTCAAGGCCGTCTATCGCCGGATTCTGGACCAGTATTTCGCCGACTGACGCTCAGATCACCCGCAGCGCGGGCTGATCGTCCCGCGCGCGGATCGTGCCGATGCTGGCGGCGGTGAAGCCAGCCTGCTCCAGTTGCCTGAGCACCGGCACGGCGTCGGCCTCGGCCACCGCCGCCAGCAACCCGCCCGCGGACTGGGGATCGAAGAGCAGCGCGGCCGCTGCTGTCTGCGGCGCGGCGATCCGGCCCAGCAAGGCGGCGCGGTTGGCGGGTGCGATGGTCGAGGCGACGCCCGCCGCCGCCATTGCCTCGGCCCCGTCGAACAGCGGGATCGCCGCCATCGCCAGATCCGCCGCGACGTCTCCGGCCCGCATCATCTCGTCCAGATGCCCGGCCAGCCCGAACCCGGTCACATCGGTCATCGCATGGGCGACCGGCGTCAGGATCGCTGCCGCCGCGCCCTGCGGTTGGGTCAGATAGGGCCAGAGCGCAGCCATCGCGCGGCCCGGTGCCCGTTTCTGCATTTCAGCCGCCAGCAGCGTGCCCGAGCCGATCGGCTTGGTCAGGATCAACGCATCGCCCGGGCGCGCGCCGCCCTTGGTCAGGATACGGTTCCCCGCAATCCCGGTCACCGTCAGGCCAATCGTCAGCTCGGCCCCCTGCGTGGTGTGCCCGCCCGCGATGCTGGCCCCGGCAGCGCTCAGCACCTCGGACACGCCCGCCATGATCTCGGCCAGCGTTCGGCTTTGCAGCTCTTCGGACAGGCGCGGGAGGATCAGGCTGACAAGCGCTGCCTGCGGTTTCGCGCCCATTGCCCAGACATCGCCCAAGGCGTGAACCGTGGTGATCTTGGCCATCAGATAGGGGTCTTCGGTCACCGCGCGTAGGTGGTCCGTGGCAATCACCTGCCGCGTTTCGCCCATTGCCAGCACCGCCGCGTCATCGCCCGCGCCCAGCTCAACCGCGCCGCTGGCCGCCAGCCCGCTCAGCGCCCGTCGCAGCGCGTCGGGCCCGACCTTGGCCCCGCAACCACCGCACATCGGTTTGTCGCCCAAGGCCTCGACCAGACCCAGCGTGTGCTCGCGGGGCAGGGGGGGCGTGGGCATCTCAGGCAAGGCGTGGAACATGCGCATGAACTTGGCGTCGATGCGGTCCTTGAGCCACCACAGACCCCGGCCCGCCAACGGCAAGCCCCATTTATCCGCCAGCGCCTTGCGCTCGCCCAGCGAGATCAGCTTGAGGTAATCGCGCTGCGGTCTGTAGGCGCGCATCGGCCCGCCGCTCAACGCGGCGCGCAGGTTGTGGTGCAGGAACGGGGCCTGGCGGACCGCAAACACCCCGGCCTTGGGGCGCGGGCTGGCGGCCATGTGTGCACAGTCGCCAACTGCAAAGACATCGGGGTGCGAGGTCGAGCGCAGCTCAGGGTCGATGGTGATGAACCCGTCGGTCAGATGCAGGCCGGTGCCCGCCAGCCAGCCCTGCGGGCGGCTGCCCGCCGCACCCAGCGTGAAATCCGAGGGGATCTTGCGACCATCGGCCAGCACCACGCCATCCGCCTCGATTGCCGCCGCCTGCGTGCCGGTCAGCAGGACAATCCCGCGCTCGGCCAACAGCGCCTGCAGCCGACCGCGCGCCCAAACGCCCAGATGGGGCAGCGCGTTGTCCTTCTCGATCACCGTGATGCGCCGTCCGGGCACCGCGCGCAGCCGATGCGCCATCGCCAGCGCCAGTTCGACCCCGGCGACGCCCGCGCCCAGCACCACAATCTGCGGTGCCGCGCGCCCGCTCGCCAGAAACTGCGCCCAGCGCTCGGCATAATCGCCCAGCGGCTTGGCGGCGACGGCGTGTTCGGTGAACCCCGGCAACTGCGGCAGGTCCGAGGTGATCCCGACATCCACCGACGCCACGTCATAGGCTACCGGCGGACGCCCCGGCACGCTGATCGTTTTCGCCACCGGATCCAGCCCGTCCGCCCGGCCCAGAATCAGCCGCGCTCCGGCATGGCGGGCCAGCGCCACAAGGTCCATCTCCAGATCGGCACGGGCGTAGTGCCCGGCAATCAAGCCCGGCAGCATGCCGGTATAGGGCGCTGTCGGATGCGGGTCGATCACCGTCAGCCGCGCCCCGGCCAGCGGGTTCATCGCCCAGCGCAGCAGCACCAGCGCATGCGCATGGCCGCCGCCGATTAGGACAAGATCACGGGTCTGGGGCAGGGTTTGCATGGGGCCTCCGGGCTGATCCAGACCTAGACTGCACAGCCGCGCAAAGCGAGAGGGCAAAGCACCGCCAGACTGCGCCATTTCCCTCTTGACGCCCCTGCGAGGCTGCCCTAGGAAGCCGCCAGCCAGCAGGCCCAAGGGTCCGGCAGCGTGGCGGAGTAGCTCAGTTGGTTAGAGCAGCGGAATCATAATCCGCGTGTCGGGGGTTCAAGTCCCTCCTCCGCTACCACATTTCCTTTTTCAGAACATTTTGATGCGGTCCGGCCAGTCCGCCCGCTTGCGGCATCATGCGCCGGCGGGCGTTTTACTCCGCCATCGCCAGAAGGGGAGCGATCATGGCGTCGATGGAATGGTGGGTTCGGGCCCAGGCTTTGGCCGAGGCGCTGACGGTCGGGCGGTTGCGGATGACCTGATCCAGAAATTCGACAATCTCGTCCGTCTGGGAATACCGATCAAACCGTATCCCTGTCATCGTCGATCCAACCAGCTCTTCGGGCAAGGCATCTGCCTGACCGACGACAGCGGCACCGGCCAGTTGGGCCTCGACGACCTGGTTTTCGTAAAGCCCGGGATAAACGGTGCGGCCGTTGGCTGGCGGCAAAGCTCTTGGTGGCAAGGGCAAAGTCGCTGTTCATGGCCAGACCGACGATATCATAGCGGTCTGTTATGCCCTTGAAGATCCGGGCATCGCGACCGGGGTCGCCGACCAGAAGGCGCGGTGTATTCTTGGCGACGATCCGCGCAGCTTTGCGGATGGCGGGCCAGAAAGCCTCATCTTCTTTGAAATAGCTTTGCCAGATTACCAGATCGAAGCGTCCCAGATCCGTGTCCGGCTCAATGACGCGGATGTCGAAGGCTTCGGCGTCGACGCTATCGAGGTCGCTCACGCTCTTGCCGAGCTTGGCAAGCCGCGCGTGCTGCGAGCGGATCCCGACCTCAGGCAGAAGCAGCGTGACGTCATGGCCGAGGCGCGAGAACCCTTAGACGAGATTGGCGGACATCAAGGCGTTGAAGCCGGGGTGCAGGTCCGGGTGATGGCCAGAGACACCGGCTTTCATGAAGGATCGTCCTTATATTCCAATGCATTGGCCGTACAGCGCCGCCGCTGACATTGTGTGGTCCGTACCTTGGTCGGAGCCGTGCCGCAACCGCGGCCCAAAAGTTTGGGGTCTGTCTGGACTGGTTCGCGCCGCGTCTCAAGGAGGGGGGGCGCCTTGGCCCGCAAGGCCTACGTTGGGGGAGAAAGCCGCGCTGCGTGCTAGGAACTTTGCGAAGATGCGGTAAGCTGTCTCCTTGGGTTTATCCAGGAGAGTGATTTGCTCGCTGTTGTCCGTCTTGCGCTTTTGGCGTTCGGTCTGCTTGCCTGCCCCGCGCTGGGGCAGGAGGGACGCGACTGGACCGGGGTCTGGGATACGTTCTGGCGCGATGGCGAGGCGCGGATGACCCTGCAACGCGACGGGGATCGCGTGACCGGCAGCTATGTGCCCGGGGCGGGGTCGGTCGAGGGGACACTCGACGGGCGTGTGATGACCGGGATCTGGCGGCAGGACGGGCTGGAAGGGCCGATCGTATTCTCACTGGCAGAAGACGGCCAGAGCTTTACCGGCCGCTATGTCGATGGCGAATACTGGAACGGCAGCCGTGTCGCTCCGCAGGAGATGTCCCAGCCCACGACCCCAGCTGCCACCCCGAGAGAGGCGCTCGAGCGCTTCGTTGCGCTGCAAAATGCAGCCGATTATGGCAGCAACCTGTCGGCGGTGGGCGCCTTGGACGGGTTGATGCTCTATGCGGGCGAACCTCTGGGGGACCGCGATCAGCGACACCGGCGCAACCTGCTGTGGACGCTGATCGACCTGTCGACCTTTCGTCTGTACGACGCGCCGGGTGAGGTTGCCGAGGATAGTGCCGAGTTCCGACTGGGGCCGTCTGCCGCGACGGCCGATTTCACCCTGAACTTTCAGCGCCGTGATGGTGCGTGGCACCTCGTTGCCCCGTCCGAGGCCGCGTTGCGTGCAACGCTCGATCGCTTTCTGTCCACGCTGGGCTATCCGACGCTGGCCGCGCTGAATGCCGCGCGGGAAAACAGCCCCCGGCAGACGATGCGCGATTTTCTGCAAGGCATCCGTGCGTGGAATTCGGGCGGTGAGGCGCAGACGCTGAGAACGCTCGATCTGTCGGGCGTGCCGCCCCGGCTGTATACGGTCGAGGCACCGCTGCTGGCCGAATACCTCAAGCAGGTGATAGACCGCGCGGGCTATGTCACGTGGCAGGAAATCCCCGACGACCCCGAGCGCACGCTGCCCTATGTCTTCTATCGTCACCCCGCCGGGTCAATCGTCATCGACCGCGTCGCGGGGGCCGAGGGTGCGCCGGATCGCTGGCTGTTCACGGCCGAAACCCTGCGCGATGCGCCCGCGCTCTTTGCGGCAATGCAGGATCTGCCCACGGCTGACGGCATTCCGCCGTCGGCGCCCGTTACCCGTTTCTTCGAGATCCGCGAATGGTTCCGCGCGCTGTCGCCGCGGCTGTTGCACCGCATTGGCCCGCTGGATCTGTGGCAATGGATCGCGCTGCCGCTGTCCGTCGCGGTGGCGCTGGTGCTGGGCTGGATCGCGGGGCACGGGGTGACGCTGCTGGCGTTCACGACCCTGCGCCACGCCGAACGCGGGGTCAGGGTCGATGCGACGCGGCTTCTGGGGCGGCCGACCGGCACGCTGGTGGCCAGCGGTGCGGCGGTCTGGCTGTTCACCAAGGCCGGGCTGGCGCAGACGTTGCTGGGCACGCTGACCGTCGTGCTGGCGGCAATCGCCACCGTCGCCGTGGGCTGGTTGTGTTATGTCGGGGTCGAGGTTCTGGGCGGCTATTTCCAGCGTCGCGCGCAGCGCACGCGCGGATTTGTGGATGAGATCGCCACCTCGCTGACGCTGGGAATCCTCAAGGTGATCATCGTGGCGCTGACGCTCATCGCCATGGCTGACGTGACCGGGCTGCCCTATGAAGGGGTGATCGCCGGGCTGGGCGTCGGCGGTGTCGCGCTGGCTTTTGCCGCGCGCGAGACGGTCACCAACCTGATCGGTGGCGCGATCCTGATGAGCGACCGGCCGTTTCGCCGTGGCGACCTGGTCGAGACCGGAGACACCCGCGCCAGGGTCGAGCAAGTCGGCCTGCGCTCGACTCGGTTGCGGACCTTTGACGATTGCACGCTGATCATCCCGAATTCGCAGCTGACCGACAAGTCGATCATCAACTGGGGACAGCGCCGCAAGCGCAAGGTCCAGCTGGTGATTTCGCTGACCTATGACACCCCGCGAGAGCGGCTCGACGTCTTTGTCACCCGCCTGCGCGCGCTCTATCTGGCGCAGCCGGGCGCTGATGCAACGACCGGTTTTGTCGGTCTGAAGGCGCTTGGCGCCTCGTCGCTGGATGTTGAACTGTGGGGGTATTTCTTTGTCGCCGACTACCCCGCGCACGTCGCGGCCCAGCACCGGCTGATCGGGGATATTGTCGAGCTTGCCCAGTCGCTCGACATCCATTTCGCCTTTCCCACCCAGACCATCCATGTCGTGCCGGATGAAGGGCAGGCGGAAGGCGTCAAAAATAACCGATAAATAAAGCCGACAATTACCAACCTGTATTCGATTCGCGGTCTGGTTGCGCAGCGCGCGAAGGTAAGGGATACTCAAAGCGCACTTCGCAGCCTCCCTCTTTATATGAAAGGCGCTTCATGACCTCCGACGCGCACCTGTCACCCCCTGCCGATGCCGAGGCTATCCAGAACTGGATGGTGACCTATATCACCTCGGTCATCGATGTTGCCGCGGACCCCTTTCCGGTTGCCGAACGATTTGACAACTATGGCCTTGATTCCATTGAGATTACGATCATGTGCGGCATGATGGAAGAAACCTATGCAATCGAGGTGGGGCCGACCGAAGTCTTTGATCATCCCAGCGTCACCGAGCTGTCTCAGCATATCGCAGGACGGCTCAAAGACAGGTCTGCCGCGGCGTGACAACGGCGGCAGATCAGCGGGGAGACGTCCGCAACGTCATGATTTGCGGCATGTTCGACATGCGCAACTTTGGCGATCTCTTGTTCCCGCTGATTGCTGAGCATGAGCTGGGTCTGCACGGATACAACGTGCAGGCTGTGTCGCCGACCGGCGCGGCTACCGGGCTGAGCGACGCGATGCCTTCGCGCCCGATTGCGCAGCTTTTCGACCCGGATCTGCCCTGCGCCGCCGTGGTGATCGGCGGCGGGTATCTGGTCCACACGCACCGCATGGACATGCTGCACGAATACCGCGGCCTTGGTGTCGGGGCCTGTGCCGCGTCGTCGATGTGGCTGGGCGCGACGCTAGCGGCGGCGCTGCGTGATGTGCCGCTGGCGTGGAATGCGCCGGGTGTTCCGCACCCGCTGCGGCCCAGTTTTCAACCCCTCGCAGGCGCTGCCTTCGACGCGGCGGATTACCTGTCCCTGCGCGACCCGGGTTCGGTCCGTATGGCGGGTTTGGTTGCTGGTGGCCCGGTGCAGGTGGTTCCTGACCCGGTGCTCGGCCTTGCGCGGATGTGGCCCAAAGCCAGCTTGCGTGGCGATTTTGACCGGCTGGCGCAGCGCCTCGGGTTAACCACACGCGAGGGGATTCTGGCCGTCAGCGTGCGCCGCCGCTCGCTCGGCGATGTGCCCGTCGCAGCGTTTGCGCAAGACTTGGGCGCGCGGTGCAAGGCCTTGAACCTGACGCCGGTGATGATCGGTCTGGGCAGCGCGCATAGCGATGACCGGATCGCGCGCGAGGTATCGGCGGCGTTGACCGCGATGGGCTGCCCGAACGCGGCGCTCGATCAGCCTGAACAGTTGCGCGATATTGCGGCGCTGATCGCGTATGCCTCGGCCTATGCGGGATCGTCGCTGCACGGTTATGTTGCCGCGGCTGCCTATGGCACGCCGGGGCTGTTGGTCGCGCGTCCGGCCTACCGCAAGTTTGACGGTCTGGTGCAGCATCTGGACCGGGACGCGGACAAGGTGAACGACTGGTCGCAGGCGCTGGGCCGGTTGTCCGATGCCATCTGCCAGCCACGCACCACCCTGTCATCGGCTGTCCAGAACGCGCTGACGCAGCATTGGAACCAGATCGTTGCGGCGATCGAAGGCGGGGCCACGCCGCGCCGTGCTGCCCGGCTGCGGTTTGCGGCGCTGTCGATGGGCGAGGGGATGCGGCAGGAGAACGCACTCTGGGCCATGCTTCCCTATACCTCCGCCCGCGACAGGGCCGCAGCCCTGTCTGGCGAAGATGTCGCGCACAAGGAGCCGTTCTGACAGATGACCGACGCCCGCCCCATGTCCAATGCGCTTTCCGCCGATGCCGTCGCGCAGTTCGCGCGCGACGGGGTGGTGGCGCCGATCAACGCCCTGCCGCCGGCGGACGCCCGCCAGTTGCTGGCCGATTTCGAGCGGATCGAGGAGACTCGCCACGGGCGGTTGTCCGGGCTGGTGCGGATCAAGCCGCATTTGTTGCTGCCGTTCCTGTGGGACGTGGTCCACGATCCGCGCATCGTCGATGCGGTGGCCAGCGTTCTGGGGCCTGATATCTTGTGTATCGGGTGCAGTTCGATCGACAAACCTGCTGCATCGGACGGGTATGTTGCCTGGCATCAGGATGCGACCTTCTGGGGGCTCAGCGCCACCGATGGCGCGACGGCGTGGCTGGCGCTGACCCCGTCGACACATGAGTCTGGCTGCATGGAGGTCGTCCCCGGCACCCAGACCCGGCAGCTGAACCATCTCGACACGCAAGATCCGCAGAACATGCTTGGCGCGCGCGAAGAAGTGGCGGTCAAGGTCGATCCGGCACATGCGCGCCCGTTGATCCTGAACCCCGGCCAGATGTCGCTGCATCATCCGCTGGTGCTGCATGGCTCGGGTCGGAACACGACGGCGCAGCGCCGGTTGGGCTTTGTGATCCGCTACGTCGCGGCCAGTGTCCGGCAAGAAGGCGGGACGGCAACGCTGGTGCGGGGCTGCAACCTGTCGGGGATGGAGCTTGAACGCGCGCCCGAGGGCGAAATGCACCCCGACGCGCTGGCACGCCACAGCGACATCGTCCGTCGTGCCGGGCGGGTGATCAGAAACGGCAAGCTGGCGCATCTGGCAGCTTCGTCGGCAAAACCGGTGGACCAGTCATGACCGACACCTTGTCCGAGCGCTTCGCCCAGAGCGGCTATGCCGCGCCGATCCCGGTACTCGAAACGGTTGAGGTCGACGCGATCCTGTCCCAGCTGCTGGCCGCAGAAGCGCGGTTCGGCGGGCAGTTCCCGATGGCGATCAACGCCAAGGCGCATCTGCTGTTTCCCTTCCTGTGGGACGTTGTTCACGATCCCCGTATCCTGGACGCCGTTGCGCAGATCCTCGGGCCGGATCTGTTGTGCTGGGGGTCGAGCTTTTTCTCCAAGGACGCCGGGTCCGATGATGTCGTGCCGTGGCATCAGGACGGCACCTGTTGGGGACTGGATCAGCCCAAGGCGCTGACCGTGTGGCTGGCGCTGACCCCCAGCACGCCCGAGATGGGTTGCCTGCGCGTGCTGCCCGGCAGCCACAAAACCCCGGTTCGCCACGCCATCCGCAACGCGCCATCCAGCATGTTGCCGCTGGGCGAAGAGGTCGCGCTGGAGGTGGATGAGGACCAGATCGTCGATTGCCCGCTGCGTCCGGGCGAAATGTCGATGCACCACGTCATGCTGGTCCATGGGTCGCACCCGAACCGGGCGCCCAGCGGGCGCCGCATCGGCTTTGCGATCCGTTATATCGCGGGCGATGTGGCGCAACGGCATGGCAGCCGGGGGTTTGCGACGCTGGTGCGGGGGCGCGATCACGGCACGTACGATCTGGAGCAACGCCCCGACAAGGCCCTGTCGCCGGAGGCGCTGCGCCGCCACAAGGCGATCCTGCAACGATCCCGTGATATTGTCGCGGCCGAGGCGGCGCAGCTCGACGGCGCTTAGCCTTTGGCCAGCGTGCCGTTGGCCGCGTCAAAGACCCAGCCTTTCTCGCGGACCATGCGCGGCGGATGGCCACGCAGCGCGTTGTAGGCCCGCGAGGCTTGCTTGACCATTGCGACGGTCTTGTCCGCATCGCTGGTCGATGTGCCGCCGTGGATCTGGTGAAAGGTCGAGACGCCTTTCATGTATATCAACTGTGTACCCGGATGGGCCACGGCGCGCGTCAGCATGTCCGGGTTGCACATCCCGCCGCCAGCGTCGGTAAAGGCCGGATCGTAGCCGCCCAGAGCGTCCCAGGTGTGCCGCGCCATGAACAGCGCGTTGGATTCCAGAATAGCCCCCGAAGTGCTGGACATTTCGGGACAGGACACCGCGACGAGATCCGCCTCGGGGTTTGGCCAGCCCGCCGTCTCCAGAAGCGCATCCTCAACGGTCTGGTTGTATCCGTCGCGCGCGCTGACCGACTGGTGGGCGGGGCCGAACTGGCGGTTCATCGTGGCGATGACCGGGGCAGGGTGATGGGCAGCCGCCGCCCGGACACAGTCCAGCAGATTGGCCGAGGCCAAGCGCGCCCCGTCGATCCACGCGCCGATCAGCGGGGCCTTTGCCAGCGCCAATGCCTCGTTCATCGCGCCGACAGGTGAGGCGCTGGGTCGCGAGACACGACGGATCTGCGGCGCGGGCTCCATCGCGGGGGCAACGGGCAACGAGTCCGAGCCATTGTCCACGACTATGATCTCGTAGTGCAGATCATCAATGCCTTGTTGAAAGGTCCGCGACAATGACCAAAGCGTGCGTGGTAACTCGCGCGCCATGTTCCAGCAAACCACGACAACCGAGATTTCAGGAGAGTCGGCCAATTTCGCTTTCCTCAATGATGTGAAAGGCCTAGGTTGACCGGACCATAGTCATGTCAGGCCTTTGCAACAATGCCCCATGCGGACAATCAGGCACGGCGGCGGGCGTCAATCGCGGACGGTTGTCGCGATCCGATCGAGAGCAGAGCGCCGCACAGGATCGGGTTCGGCAAGTGGCGCGTGTCGCGGATGGCCGATGTTCGCGGCGTTATGTCCGACGCCGCGACCACCGTCGATCTTGTCCTGTCCAAACGACTTGCACTGGAATGTCAGCGCCAGAACCAGACCGACGCCTCGCTGTTGACGGTCTTTGGGGCTGTCCTGCGTGCTCACCGTGTACCCAATGACGCCGAACGGCGCGCGGCCAACGCGCTGACCAAGCGTCTGGCCGAACAGGTGCCGGATCTCGACGTCGCCGGATTTTTGCGCGACCGCATTACCTGCCGGACGACAATCGAAGTTACTGCCGGGCTTGTCCGACCGCTTCTCGGCCGGTTGCGGGCGACGGCGTTCGGGCTGGATGAGGCGCTGGCAAACGCGACCGAAGCCCAGTTTGCCCAGACTCTTTACGACATTGACGAGTTGGGTATAGACGATCTGTCGCGTCTGCAATCCCGCGCGGCCGAGGCCTTTGCGCTGCTTGAGCAGTTGGATGTTCAGCACTCGACCTGCGGCGACATACCTGCCCTGCATTGGCTCTCACCGGCATTTTTGGCCTTGAGACCGCTGACGCATCTCACCGTTAACATGATGTGCAACCTTGCCGAAACGCCCGATCTGCAAGAGCGCCTGCGCGCCGAGCCCGCGCTGCGCGCGCCTTATCTGCTGGAGGTAGAGCGCCTTTATGGGAGCTTGCGGTATGTGTGGCGCCAAAGCGGGGCGCAGCCGCTGGAACTGGGCGATGTCACGCTGCCGCCCGGCAGTCTGGTGCTGCTCGATCTGGTTTCGGCCAATCGCGATCCGGCGGTTTGGGACGAGCCCGACACGCTGCGTCTGGATCGCCCGCGCGCTGTGACTGCAAGTTTCGCCTTTGGGCCTTTGGGCTGTACCGGCGCCCTGGCAAGCCGTCTGTTTCTGGCGCGCGTTCTGGACGCGCTGCTCGACGGCTGGCGTGTAAGCCTGCCCGCGTCGGCTGCTGAAGCCCGGTGCGAGCTTGCGACCTGGTCGGTCATTCGGGGCTACGAGCGGTGCCCGCTGGTCGTTGAGCCGATCTGAGTACTATGGGAACCGCGCGCGCAACCGTTCATCGACGTGCGCCCAGATGGTGTCCATCTTGCTTTCCCACGATAGCGCTTTTTTCAGCGCATCGGGCATCTGCTTGCGTGGCTGAGTGCTCGCTTCGATCAGCGTGTCATTCACGGCGCGGATAAAGCCGTCGGTGTCGGTCGCTGCCCGGATCTCGCCCTGCATGTCGTCCAGATTGGCGACGCCAGACGTGACCACGGGCACCCCCAGCGAGCGATAGACGTACACCTTCAGCGGGTTCATCCGGTCGGACATATCGTTGCGGATATGCGGAACGATGGCGACATCAAAGCCCGCGATACAGGCCTGCGCCGCGTCGTGACGTCGGACCCCCAGAACATGCACATTCGGCAAGGCAAGCATCCGCGCCCGTTCAGCCTTGAGGGACAGTTTGCCGATCAACACGATCTGCACATCGGGCCGTGCGCGCGACAGCGACTCGACCAGATCGAAATCGAAGCGGTCGTTCATATTGCCGCAATAGCCAACGACCGGCCCCCCCAGCCGCGTGATCTCATCCGCCGGGCGCGGGGGTGCCTGCGGTGTGTCGACGCCATTGGGGACCATCAAAGTCTGCAACCCTTCGCCTGCCAGGGCGTCGGCAACCGGCACGCAATTGGCCAGTGCCAAATCGGTGTGTTGCGCCATGAAACGGTAGTTGTCGCGGATCATCCGATCCTTGAGTGCCGAGTTCGTCCAGAACCGTTGGTCGTCAATGTAATCGGACACGATAAAAGGAAAGTTGAGCCGCGCCTGCACATCGGCAAACCCGTCGACCACCGGGCAGACCCAGGCGATACAGTTGTCGATCATCTCCAGTCCGCGCAGCCAGGACTCGACCACATTGGGGAAGCTGTCAGGCGACAGCAGGCGCGTGCCCAGCACGGTGTCACCCGCAGTTCCCATCACAAAGCTGCGGCGAAACAGATTGCCCTCATCCGCCAGTCCCGCCAACCGCAACAGCGCGTTGGCCGAGCTCATCTGCCGTTCGTTGTCAACCGGGGGGCGCATCGGGTTGGTGTTGAATTGCAACTGCTTGGCCGCAATCGGCGCGTCGATATGCAGGACGCGCCCGATCTCGGGGCGGCGCGCCAATTCGCGCACCAGCATGTCCTGACGGCGGCCATACAGCCCGGAATCGTTTTGCTTCCAGAAGAAGGCGACGTTGATCGGCTTGTCGGAGTCGATCGTGCGGGCCAGCGACGGGGCGCAGCGCAAATGCGGTGCCGCAAGGGCCGACAGATCTGCCGGCAAGACGCCCGGCATCTCGGTGTCGATGAAACGCAGCAGGCGCCCGGCATCGGCGGTCAGGCGCTGGGTGGACTGACGGGCGGTCGTGATCGCGTCCAGCGCGCGACGCTGGTTGGGCCCGTACGCCATCTCTTGCGCAAAGAACGGATGGACGCCTTGGGGGCGCGGCTGGGCAAGAACCGCGCGCAGGCGCTCGCTCAGAACTTCGCCTTTGGCAATCGCCATGGCGGCCCCGGCCTCGATGACATCGGCAACGGGCGGGACATCGGTGATCAGCACAGGCGAGCCGACGGCCACCGCGTCCGTCAGCTTCGCCGGGGTTTGGCTTTGCGAGATCGGGCTTTCGCGATCTTGCAGCAGCACCACCAGATCCGCCATCGCATTCAGGTCCAGCACCCGCGAGAACGGCTGCTCGTACAGCCGTTTCAGGCGCAGGCCGGGCAGGGCCTTGAGCGCGTTTTCCATGTCGGTATCGACCGCGGATCCGGCAATGCACAGCACAAGATCGGGATCATTCTGAGCCACGACCGCCTGCGCCAGTTCCAGCAGGCCCTTGTGCCGACGCGGGGTGCCCAGAAACAGAACCACCCGGTCTTGCGGCGCAAACCCGTGCGTCAGGCGCGTTTGCGCGCGCGCAGCAATCGCGCGTTCGGCGTCCGCGTCCCGGCGGCCGTGCCGGACCAGAGCCGCACCGTGGCGCGCGCTCAGAACCGGGTTGCAGGCGGTCAGGCCATCGACCATCGGCACCATGCCCATCCCCAGCTCGGTCCAGATCTTGCCTTGCGGGCGTTGCCAGTCCTGCGGCTCCATGCGCTCGACAAAGCTTTGAAAGTCGCGCGGCGCTTCGCCGTTCACAAAGGCCAGCTCATCGTCATCGAGGTCGCACAGCACGGTCGCGCCGTGTACGTGTTTGTAGAGCAAACCGATCAGCATCGACGGAAAGCGCGGCTTCGAGATCCACACCGTCTTTGCCGGCCATTCCTGTACCAGCCGCAAGCTGCCTTCAACGAGGTGACGAAAATGCGGGGCGTTCCAGCCTATGATCGGCACCGTGCGGTCGGCGTCGGCCAGCGGGGGCCACAGCTCGGTGCCATACATCGGGAACATTGGTCCGGCGACGGCAGTGGGCACGGCATCGCTGATCGTTTCAGCCATGGTGATCCCCCGACCCACCACGTTGTGGGCTATGTCCCAGGAGACAACCAGCACACGTTCTTGCGGGGTCGCGGTCAGGAAATCTGCCGGCCCTTTCGCGGGCCAGATCCGCAGCGGCGCGGGCGCGGTCCGGGTGCGCTGTTTCTCGACCTCCTCGGCCAGCTTGTCGAGCCGGGTCTTGATTTTCGCGTTGTCGGGCATGCGCGCATGCGCGTCCCGCAGATGAACCAGCGCGCGATCACTGTCGGCATGGCACATCGCCAGGTCGGCTTCGATCAGCGGTGTCCATGGGAATGCAGGCGCGATTGTGCGCAAGGTCGCAAGATGCGTTTCCGCGTTCTCCAGCGCCCCGGTTTTAATGCAGATATCGGCCAGCCGGATCAAGACGACTGCGGTCGGTCCGGCCTTGTCGAGTGCTTGCGAATAAAGCTGCGCGGCCTGTTGAAACTGACCCGCGTTGAACTGGGCTTCGCCCTGTATCAGCAAGGTATTATACGAGGGGCTGTCGGTGTCCGAAGGCCGCGCTGGCGCGGTCTGCTCGGGGCCTTTCGTCAGATGCGGCGCGGTCTTGCCGTCCAGAGTTTTCATGTCGCTGTCGCAGGGTCCGGTTCTTTTGGCCAAAACGCACGAATGCGGTTGCTGAGGGTGTTGCCGGGATGATTTACTAATGCAATAGCCAAATCAATTCAGAACGGTAGAAGGCAGGGGGTCGACGGCGAGCGTTCCGTGGTCCGATGCAGGGGTAACGGGTGTCATGTCGAAAACAAGCGGCTCTTGAAGATGGCAACTGCACGCCAGACCCGTCGCGTCGCCATCCTGGGCACATTTGACGTCGAGAATTACGGCGATTTGTTGTTCCCGCTGGTCGCGCAGGCGTGTCTTGCAGAGAGCGGGATCGAGGTCGTTGCCGTGTCGCCGACCTCGGAACTGACCCGCTATCGCGATGCGATCCGGCCAATATCGTTCAAGGAAATGACCGCGACAATCGAGAGTTTCGATGCTGTTTTGATTGGTGGCGGCAATATCGTCCACCTGCATGATTTCGGTTTGCCGACCTATGCCGCCAGCGCCTACCCGTCGCTTTGGGTCGGTGCCACGGCGCATGCGGTGCTGCACGGCAAAGCGGTGCTGTGGAATGCGCCCGGCGTGCTGGCTCCGCGTGATCCGGGCGAGCCGCCAGCGTGGTTGCGGCGGGTTGTCGAGGCGGCGGACCACTTCATGGTGCGCGATGAGGCCAGCGCCCGCGCACTGGCGCGGTGGTCGGGGCGCAGGCCAGAGGTTCTGCCTGACACGGCGCTGGATCTGCCGCGCCTGTGGTCTCCTGCAACGCTTGCCGCGCGGTTCGGCACCGTCAAGAAAAGCCTCGGCGTCGCTGCGCAAACGCCGGTTGTCGCCGTGCATGTCAAGCGCCGCAGCCTTGGCGCGCTGGATGTCGCGCGCTTTGCGGCGGCGCTGGATGCGGCGCTGGGACAGGCGGGTGCGGTGGGGATCTTGCTGGCGCTGGGACGATGCCATGGCGATCACGAGCTGGTGCAGGAGCTGCACGGGCTGATCCCCGACCGCACTGCTCCCTTCGACGGGGCCGAGGCGCTGGGCGACGTGGCAGCAGTGATCGCGGGCGCGCAGGCGCATATCGGAGCCTCGCTGCACGGCCACATCACGGCGGTCGCGTATGGGACGCCCGCGCGGCTGGTGGCGGTTCCGGCGCTGCACAAGTTCATGGGGCAGGCCGAGCAAACGTCCCGTCAGGACGAGCTGGCCTCAGACTGGACGGCCGCATTGGCCGACCTGCCCGCGCTTGTGACCGCGCCGCGCCGGTCTCTCGATCCCGCAGTTGGAACACGGCTGCAAGCCCATTGGCAGGCTGTGAGCGCCCTGGCGAAAGCCGAGCAGCCGCGCCAGAAGCGGGCGGCGGTGTTCGACGATCCTGATCCCGACACCGCGCTGGAAAAGGTGCTTCGGGTATCGTAGTGATGCGTCTAACACGTTTTGGTTGTGTGTCCGCTTGTTTTGGGCGTCAGAGCGAATGAGGGGCATAATGGATCAGGCCAAAAGCGAAACCTGGGATCATGCACGGGTCAATCGGCTGATCGAACAGAAAGACTACGCAAACGCCGCATCGCAGATCGCCGCGTTTCTGGACCAGCAACCCAAGTCGGTCGCGCCACGGATCGCACGGGTGCGGTTGCATCTGGCGACGGGCGAGGGAGCCGAGGCGCGCGCCCTGGCAACGCAGCTTCTGGCCGACGCACCTGACAATCTTTGGGTCTGGGCGCTTGGCATTCAGGCCCTGACGCAGGACGGTGACATCGAGGGTGCCGTTGCATTGTTTGGCGACGGTCAGGCGCGGCTTTCGCCCGATGAAAACGCGCTCACGGCGGCGGTGAACGGGCTGTTGCCCGCGCTGGGCAGCTGGTCTGCGCAGGTCGCTTTTCTGAAAGACGCGCTTGCCCGGCAACCCGACAGCCGCACCGTGCAACTGCGTCTTGCCAGCCGTGCGATGCAAGTCGGCGAGTTCGATCTTGCCCAGCAACTGCTGCAAAAGGCCGAAGAGACAGGGCCGCTGCCAGCCTATGCCAAAAGCATTCAAAGCCGTCTTTATCCGATGACGGCCAGCATGGCCGACTCGGCCGAGCGGGTCGCGCAGGACATCAGCCAGGGCAATGAGACCTCGGAAGCGCTGTGCCGCCTGTGCCGCTTTGCGGCAGCGGCGGGCAATTTCGAGCAGGCGGAGCGTGCTCTGATGCGCGCGCTCGATCTGTTTCCGGCGGACTGGCGGGTGCTTTACCGGCTCAACCGGGTCTTCCTGCCTGCCGCGCAGGATACCGCCGTGTACGCGCGTCTGGCGACGCAGGCCGAGCGTGGCGAGGTTGACCAGAACTGGCAGCTGCAATTCGCCCTGTTCGCGCTGCGTGCGGGGCAGGTGGACACGGCGCAGCGGGTTCTGAGGCAGCTCACGCAGGATCCGCGCATCGGTGAGACGGTGCTTTCCGTGCTGGCGGCGCTTGAGGCGCTGGGCGACGCGCCGCCACGGGCAGGGGTGCTGCAGGATTCGGATCTGTGCGTGGTCAGGGCAGAGAACCCTCAAGGGACGCTGTTTGTCTTCGGCAGTTTTCTGGGCGGGGTAAACTATGTGCCCAATCGCAATCTGGATGCGCTGTTTGCCGATCTTGCGGTGAATGTCGTCTATTTGCGCGATCCCTACGGGAGGGCCTTTCTGAAGGGCCTGCCCGGTTTCGGTGACGGGGAAGCCGATTTGCATCACAGGCTGCAAGTGCTGGCAGCGGAGCTGGGCGGCTCGAAGATCGTCACGTTGGGCAGTTCGGCGGCGGGCTACGCCGCTTTGCGCGCAGGTCTGGCGATCAAGGCAAACGCGGTGATATCGCTGGCCGGGCTGGTTGCGCCGTCGCGCGACCACGACGCGCAGGCAACGCATCTCAGGCAGGGCGACGCCGAGCTGTTCCGCGAGGCCAAAGAGCCGGTGGACCTGAGGCCGGCACTGGCGGGCCAGCCGCAGACGCATCTGACGCTGGTTATCGGCGACAGCTATGCGCCGGATGTCGCGCGCAGTGACGCGGTGAAGGGGATCGCCAACGCGACGGTCATCGCCGTTCCGGGGGCGACCACCCACCATGTCGGCATGCCTGCGATGGCCAGCGGGCTGTTGCGGGATCTGGTGCGCGACGCGTTTGACCGGTGACGACGGCTGACCAGCGTGCGCAGCGGCAAGGACAAGGGAAGGGCGTGGCTTTGACGGGACGTGATTTCGACGGGCTCTGCTCGATCTGCGGCGCGGCGGGTACGTTCGTGCGCGGCGACCACCGGTCTGTGCGCGAATCCTACCCCTGTCCGAAGTGCCGGTTCACCCTGCGGTGGCGCGATCAGGCGGGTGTTATTCTGGACGAGTTCGCGCGCGGGCAGGCGGTTTCGCTGGATGCACTGATCGCAAAAGGCCTGCTGGATACCGTCGATATTTTCGAGCCCGCGCTGCGAGGCCCCTTCGTTCGCCGTTTTCGTGGTCTCCCCGGCTATGTGCAGTCTTATTTCACCCCCGAACTGCCCTTGGGCAGCACCCGGGACGACGGCGTGCGCAACGAGGATCTGACGCAGCTGACCTTTGCCGATGACAGTTTTGATCTGGTGATCACCAGCGACGTGATGGAGCATCTGCCTGATATCGAGGCCGCGTTTGCCGAGATCCTGCGCGTGCTGCGACCCGGTGGGTGTCACGTCTGCTCGATCCCGAATGACTTTCCCTTTCCCGAGACCACCAGCCCGCGGGTGGAAATCCGCGACGGGCAAGAGTTCAACCTCAAGCCGCCGGTGTATCATAACTCGGGTGATGGCTCGACGTGTCTGGTGTACACTGACTACGGCGCGGATCTGACGGATCTGATCCGCTCGCTGGGCGGGCATCTGTCCGTGGTGCGGCGCAGTGGCGTGCTCGAGACATGTAACACCAACGCGACCTTCGTAATGCGTAAACTGGGGCCGGTAACTGCAGCCCGGCAGACACCCCGCACAGGGGCCGCTGCGCCCGCATCACCGACCGTGACGACGAAAGATCAAAGCCCGATGACCGCGACCAAGCAATGCCCGATCTGCGACGGAACCACGTTTCAGGACTTTGGCGGGCGCAAGGATGCGCGCTGTTCAACCTGTCAGGGGGTCGAGCGGACGCGGTTGATGTACATGGCGATTGAGCGCTTGGGCGGCTTCGAAGCAGGCAAGCGCGTGTTGCATTTTGCCCCCGAACTGGGGCTGGGGCGGCGGTTTCTGGCGCTGTCGGGCGAAAAGTATCACCCCGTCGATCTCGCTCCCGAACGCTATAAAAGCAAGGTGTTCACGGTCGGCAAAATGGATATGTGCAGCGATCTCGCCGGGATCGCCGACGACAGCTATGATCTTATCGTGCACAGCCATGTGCTTGAGCATGTGCCCTGCGATGTGACGGGCGTGTTGCAGCAGCTTGATCGCATTCTTGCGCCGGGCGGCCTGCATTTCCTCTGCGTGCCCATCCGTGGGGACGAGACGATCGAGGATCTGTCCCGCAGCCTGACCGACGCCGAGCGCATGGAACGCTTCGGGCAGGAAGACCATGTGCGGGTGTTTGGCAGCAGAGATCTGCAAGCGCAACTGGCGCAGGTCTGGGGGCCCGAAAAGCATCTGATCGACCCCTTGGCGCTGTTTGAACCGGAGGTTTTGCGCCGCGCCGCTATCCCGGCAGAGGCGTGGAAGGGCGTTTCTGGCCACAGCATTTTTTACTACCGCAAGGGCGGGCAATCCCCCGCTGACGCCAAGCCCGTTACTGCCGCGCCTGCGCCCAAAGCGCCGCCGGCCTTTCCAAAAGAAGATGTCTTCCCCGGCTCAAAAATCACCCATGGCCTCAAGTTTCTGCGCCGGGACAACCCGTGGCCGGAATTCCCTTGGGGCGAGCACGCGCCGTTCATGCTGGCCCTCGACGCCAACGGACGGGGCGGGCGCGAGATCATCACGCGTGAGATCGTCGACAAGAATGTCACCCTGATGGCCGAGGTCGGCTGTTTTCTGGGCGGGTCCGTGCGGCATTGGCTGGATGCAAAGCCCGACCTTACCGTGATCGGAGTGGACCCGTGGGATGGCAACTGGGCGGCCTATATCGAGCGGATGGTGAACCATCCGCAAATGGCGCGTCACGTCTGGCACATGGACGACGCCGAGGTCGCGCGCATCGTCCAGATGCTGCGCCAGTATGGCAACTACGGCGTCGCGCTGAATAACCTGCGGCTTTACAAAGAGCGCTTCATCCCCGTGCGCCGCTTCTCGCCCGAGGCGCTGTTCTATCTCTCTGAACGCCAGATCCCGATCGAAATGATCTATATCGACGCGTTCAAGCACCGCGACGATCTGGATGCGGCCTATGCCTATTATCCCAATGCGATCCTGAGCGGCGACGACTGGCTCTGGCCGGACGAAACCGGCAAATTTGTCATGCAGGATCACATCAAGGCCTTCGCCCACGAGCACGGGTTCGAGATCGAGAGCAGCCGTCAGACATGGCTCTTGCACCGGTGAGCCGCACGTGAGCTTGCCAGCCCTTCTGCTGCCACAGCAGATCGCCCGGAGCGCCGTGCGGCGGCCCGAAAAACTGGCGTATGCTTTTGTCGGGCCTGCGTCCGAGCCGGAAGAACTGAGCTATGCGGCGTTGCTCGCGCGCGCCTCGGGTGTCGCCGCGATGCTGCGCGCGGCGGACTGTGGCAAGGGCGCACGGGTCGCGCTGGTTTTCGAGCCCGGTCTGAACTTTGCCGTCGCCCTGCTGGGCGCGTTCCTTGGCGGTTGCGCGGCAGTGCCGGTCGCGGTTCCGTCCAGCGCCAAGGCGCGCGGGCGCGCCGATGCCATCCTGCGCGAGAGCGGCTGCAGGGCGGTGCTGACCGACACGCAAACTCTTGTCGGTGTGCCCGACAGCTGGCCCGCCGAGATCGCGCGCGCGCGGTGTCTGCGGGTCGACACGGCGGTCGACTCGCCGGTGATCGCGCCGCAAACCAGCCCGGACGATATCGCCTTTCTTCAGTATACCTCGGGCTCGACCGGTGCGCCCAAAGGCGTTGTGGTGACACACCGGGCCTTGCTGGGTCAGATGCACGCCATCCAGCGCGCGGTGCAAGGCAGCGAGGACGAGCGCGTCGTTACCTGGCTCCCGCCCGAGCATGACATGGGGCTTGTCGGCGGTGTCTTGTTCCCCTGCTGGCTTGGCGGGTCGGTCTATATCCTGTCCCCGCAAAGCTTTGTGCGCCGTCCGGTGCTGTGGCTGGACACGATCAGCCGGTATCGCGGCACGATCACCGTCGCGCCCAACTTCGCCTTCGAGCTTTGTGTGCGTACCATATCGCCCTCCCGTCGGGCCGAACTGGACCTGTCGTCGTGCCGCGTGCTGCTCAACGGCTCGGAACCGGTGCGCCCCGAGACGATCGACGCCTTTGTCGAGACTTTCGCGGATGCAGGCCTGTCGCCCGGTGCCGTCATGCCCTGCTACGGTCTGGCCGAGGCAACGCTGCTGGTCGCCGGAGCAGTACGCGGCAGCGGCGCGCTTTCCGCGTGGTTTGACCCAACGGCATTGGACCAGCGGCAGGTAACAGAGGTGGCTGAGGGGCAGGGGCGGCGGCTGGTGTCGTCGGGCCTGGTGCGCACCTCGCACCCCGTGCGCATCGTCGACCCCGACGCGCGCCGTACCTGCCCACCGGACAGGATCGGCGAGATCTGGATCGCTGGCGACAGCCTCGGCTCGGCCTATCACAACCGCCCCGACGCCAGTGAGGCCACTTTCGGTGCCCGGCTGGACGATGGGTCGGGCCCCTATCTGCGCAGCGGCGATCTGGGGTTTTTGTGGCTGGGTGAGCTGTTCGTGACCGGCCGGATCAAGGACGTCGTGCTGTGGCACGGGCGCACGCTGCATGCCTCGGATCTGGAGACCAGCCTTGAGGGCGTCGACCCCGGTCTGCGCCGGGGACGGGTTGCGGTGCATCAGCGCCCGGACGGCGCGGTGGCGGTGTTGTGCGAGATCACGCCCGGGCGGCTGGCGGAAGGCGAGGCGCTGGCCGCGCGGATCTGGCGGCAATTGCTGGACCGGTCAGGGGTCGAGGCGGCGCATGTCCTGTTGTTGCGCACGGGCAGTCTGTTGTGGACAACCAGCGGCAAACTGCGCCGCGCCGACAGCGATGCCGCGCTTGCCGAGACACCGGAGCGGGTGTTGCTCGACTGGTCCCCGCGCGCTGCGTCTCAGACGGCGCAGGCGCGCGCGGTGGCGATCGCGCAGCTGAAACAGGCGCTGGCCGGGACGGGCGATCCCTATGCCGCCTATCTTGGCTTTTTCGCCGACTGGATCGCGGTCGCCACGCAGCAAGAGGTGGACGCGGTCGACCCGATGCTCGCCTGGGCCGATCAGGGGCTGGATTCGCTGATGATCACCGAGATGATCCTCGATCTTGAAGCCGCCACCGGGCAGACCCTGACAGCCGATATCCTGTTTGAGCTGCCTGAGCCTGCAGCCCTCGCCGCCGCCCTTGCGCGCGGAGCGCTGTAGCGTCTGCCAGACCCAGCGGTCGGCGCGTCGGGTGAGCGTTTGAACCGCGACACCTGGCTTCGCGCTCACGCGGCTTTCAGCAGCGCCATCGCCTGCGCGACCAGCCCCAGCGCAAAGGCCTTGTCCAGCGGCAGATGCCCGACCAGCAGGCGGTAAAAGATCGGTGCGTAGATCATGTCGAGGCACACGTCCCCGTCGCGGGGCGCGGCGATTTCACCCGATGCTACGGCCTCGGCGATCAGCGCCCGCCCGGCCTCGCGCCCGGACAGGATGACGCGGTTGCGGAACGCGCGGGTCATCTCGCTGTCGCGATCCGCTGCCGCCAGTGCCAGCCCGATCTGCCGCCCCCGCGTGGTGGCAAAGGCGGTCACAATGCCGAGGATCTGTTGTTCGAGCCTTTCATGCAGGCTTCCTGTCGGGTGTGCGGCGGCGGCGGGGTGCCCCTCCATCAAGGCGGCCATCGCCAGTTCGCTGGCATTCGCCCAGTGGCGGTAAAGTGTCGGCTTGCCAACGCCTGACCGCGCCGCGACGCCTTCGATGGTCAGGCGGCCAAAGCCATCCTGCATGAGGATCTCGAAGGCAGCGGCCAAGGCCTTGCGCTTTGCGGCCTGACTGGGCGGACGGCCACGGGGTTTGGGGATGTCTTGACTCATTATATTACGGATCGTAACGTAAATATAAATATGAAGCAAGCCAAGGATCAAACAATGCCGCTGTCTGTCACGCCCTATCTGGTCGCGAAGGGGGCTGAAAAGGCCCTCGCTTTCTATGTCCAAGCCTTCGGCGCGGTTGAGGAATTCCGCATGACCGACCCCGGCGACGGGCGCATCGGTCATGCCGAACTGACCATCGGCACCTCGCGGATCATGCTGAGCGATGAGTATCCCGATTTCGGCGCGGTCAGCCCCGATACCCTGGGTGGCACAGCGGTGACGCTGCATCTGGCGACCGAGGCTGTCGATGCTGACGTGGCCCGTGCAGCTGACGCCGGGGCCACCGTGCTGCGCGCGCCGGCAGATCAGTCGTTTGGCGAGCGCACGGCGACGGTAATGGACCCGTTCGGCCACCGCTGGATTCTGTCGCAGACCGTCGAGACGGTCACGCCCGCGCAAATGCAGAAACGTTGGGAAGACGAGACGTCGGCCTGACGTCAGGGGGCCTTGGCAACCAGCACATCGGTGGGCGGCGCGCGCATCAGGTCGCGGGCGTAATTGCCCAGGGTCTGAGGGTCTTTGCCCGACTGCGCGCCCAGACAGATCAGATCGGCACCCAGTTCCTCGCGCCGGAAAGCCAGCACCTGATGGACCCCACCGGGGACGATCTCGGGCGGTTCGGCAAGCGCGGGCAGGCCGGGGGTCTGCAGGAAGGCGTCGCGCGCGGCTTCGGCTTTCTCCAGTGCAGCCTCGCTGTCACGGCTTCCCCGGCTGAACGCCGAGCCGGGCTCGAGCGCGTGAATGGCGTGGAATTCGGCCTGCGGGGCCAGCTGCGCGGCAGCGATCAGCGCCGCCGCCGAGCCGGGCGAGAAATCCGTGGCCAGCAGCACCTGACGATAGGGCCGCTCGGGCGGTAGCTGCGCGATCAGCACAGGGCAGGGCGCGGCCAGCACGATGCGCTCCATGGTGGTCAGGCGCAACAGGTCCAGCACCCGCCGCTCGCGGTGCAGGCCTAGCACGATCAGTCCGGCGTGTTCGGTTGTTGCCAGTTCAGACAGCGCCGCGCCGGATTCGCCGCTCAGCACCCGGATGCCGTTCGACCCTGCGTCGCTGGCAACGCGGGTCAGCGCGGCCTCGATTTCATCGCGGTTGCGGCGCTTCTTGCCCTCGTCGGGCAGCACATGCGCCAGCAAGACCTGCGCGCCGGGCTGCCGGGCCAGAAGGCGGGCGCGGCCGGGCACCTGCGCCGAGCGGTCGGTAAGGTCAGTGGCGGCGATGACAGAGGCAAAGGGCATGGCGGGCTTTCAGGCGCGGAGGGCGCTGGGACGGTCGCGCAGGCGCGAGACCAGCTCGGGGCGCAGATCGGCGCCGGTGTGCAGGCGTTGACTGAGACCGGGGAAGGCATCGCGCAGCGGCGCGGCCAGATCCTCGGGCAGGCGGGTCAGGACCGAGGGGCAGACCATCAGGCTCTCACACGGCACACCCTCGGCATAGATGACTTCATGCGCGTCGAAGACCAGCGAGAAATATTCAACGAAGCCGCCCTCGCGGCGCAGGATTGTGGCATCGTCGACCAGATGACGGGCCTGCACCAGCAGCTCTGCCGCGCCCGCCAGCGCCCGGGCGTCGCGGCGATAGAGGAACAGGCGGTGATAGGGGCTGACCGACAGCGGGCCGGGATTGCCCATCACGCCGGGCAGTACCACGACCGGGGCAAAGCCCCCCTCGGCCCTCAGCGTCACAGCGCCTTTCCAGCGCAGGGGCTGGGCGGCATGGTCGCGGGTGATCACCACGTCGCCGGGTTGTAGATCCTCGACCGGCAGCTGCCGCCCGTCGGCCAGCGCGATGCGGGTGCCGCGCGCGAAGGCCCCGGCGACGACATCGGCCAGCCGGATCGGGCCGGGCGCGTCATCGGTGGCGATGAGCGTATAGGTCAGCTTGGCGCGCAACGGCGACAGCGGCAGCGCAACCCGTGCGCCGGTGATGGCCAGCACAAGGACTTCGACCAGATCGCCATCGGGGGCCATCAGGGACAGCCGGCCCTGCAGCTGCACGGTGTCCCCGGCCCCGCCAAAGGCGCAGCCGTCGGCCAGTCGCCCGGCCTCGAGGTCCAGCATCAGGGTGATCGGTGCGGCGTCCTCGGCCAGCCGGTAGTAATCGCCATGGATGCTGTCCACCGGCGCAGGCAACGGATCGCCCGCGTTCGCGCCAGAAAGCACGCGCAAGCCGTCGGCGGCGTAGACCGTGACCGCATGCGCAGCCGGGGCCGAAGAGCGCGCGGTCAGGGGCTGGGCGGGCATAGGTGATTTCCGGCTGCGGGTGAACAAGCGGCGATACTACGGGTAGGGGGTGTTGAACGTCAATCGGCGGTTGCAGGCGGTCGCGCAAGCCTGCGCGTTGCCGCCGAAGGGGACGGGTGCTAGGTCTTGGGAAAACAGCAGGAGACATCGGTATGGATCTGGGGATCAAGGGAAAACGCGCGCTGGTGTGCGCTTCGTCCAAGGGCTTGGGCCGGGGCTGCGCCGAGGCGCTGGCCGAGGCGGGCTGCACAGTCGTGATGAACGCGCGCGGGGCCGAGGCGCTTGAGGCGACAGCGGCCGAGATCCGGGCGAAATACGGCGTCGAGGTGATCGCCGTCGCGGCGGATATCACCAGCGAGGAGGGCCGTCGCAAGGTGCTCGACGCGGCCGGGCAGATCGACATTCTGGTCACCAACGCGGGCGGCCCCCCTCCGGGGATGTGGAGCGACTGGACCCGCGACGATTTCATCAAGGCGCTGGATGGCAACATGCTGACCCCGATCGCGCTGATGCAGGCCAGCCTGCCCGGGATGATGGAGCGCGGCTGGGGCCGGGTGGTCAACATCACCAGTCAGGCGGTCAAAGCCCCGCTGGGTGTGCTGGGCCTGTCCAATTCGGCGCGCACCGGACTGACGGGCTTTGTTGCAGGCACCGCGCGGCAGGTCGCCGGGTCCGGCGTAACGATCAACAACCTGCTGCCGGGCACGCATGACACCGACCGTGCCGTATCGCTGGATACGGGCGCAGCCAAGGCGCAGGGTGTGAGCATGGACGAAGCGCGCAAGGCGCGGCAGGCGTCGATCCCCGCCGGGCGTTACGGCACGGCCGCCGAGTTCGGCGCTGCCTGCGCCTTCCTGTGCAGCCAGCACGCCGGCTTCATCGTCGGGCAGAACCTGCTGCTGGACGGTGGGGCGGTGAACACCACGATGTAAAGGGGGGGGGGGAGCGGCGCTCGGGGGCATCTTGCGTCACGGGCAATCGTCCACTGGACGATTGCCTTTTCGCTCCTCACCCCTCGCGCCGCCGGGGGGCGCTGCCCCCCACCGGGCCGTTCCGGCCCGCCCCCCGGGATATTTTCAGAGCAAAGAAACAGGGACAGGGGGTTGCGGTGCACGTGGTTTTCGATGTCGGGAATGTCTTGATCCGCTGGCGGCCTGAGCGGGCGGTGGCGCATGTCTATCCTGATCGGGATGAGGCTTTGGCCTATCTTGAGGCCGTCGGGTTTGCTGAATGGAACTATACTCAGGACGGCGGGCGGTCTTTTGCCGAAGGGATTGCGGCATTGGAAGCGGCCCATCCGGGGCAGAGTGGTCCGCTGAGCAGCTATGTCGCGCGGTTTGGCGAGACGATTGCCGAGCCGATCAGCGGGACCTGGGAGCTGCTCGACCGGCTCAAGGCGCGCGGGCACCGGTTGTTCGCGATCACCAATTTCGCCGCCGAGACATGGCCGGTGGCCCTGCAGGTTCACCCGCGGCTGGGCGAAGTGTTCGAGGATGTCGTGGTGTCGGGGTTCGAGAAACTGCTCAAGCCGGAACCCGCGATTTTTGATTGCCTGCTCAAGCGCAACGGCTTGCAGGCGCAGGACTGCCTGTTCATCGACGACAGCCCCGCCAATGTGACCGGCGCGCAAGCCGTCGGCATGGCCGCGCACCTCTTCACCACGCCTGAGGCGCTGGAAGCCGACTTGATCGCCAGCGCGCTGCTCTGAACCTTGCCCGCCCCCGTGCCGCGTGGTCTAGTGCATCAAAACGAGAGTTCGGCCCATGCCCCATTTCACCGCCGCCGATGGTGCGCGTCTCTATTTCACCGACGAAGGGCACGGTATCCCGCTGCTCTGCCTTGCCGGGCTGACGCGCAATTCCTCGGACTTTGATTACCTTGCCCCGCATCTGCCGCCCCTGCGCCTGATCCGCATAGATTATCGCGGGCGCGGGCAGTCGGACTGGACCGGGGCCGAGAGCTATACCATCGTGCAGGAGGGCGCCGATGCGCTGGCGCTGCTCGACCATCTGGGGCTCGAGAGCGCGGCGATTCTGGGCACCTCGCGCGGCGGGCTGATCGGCATGTATCTGAGCGCAATCGCCCCTGACCGGGTGCGCGGGCTGATCCTGAACGATGTCGGCCCGGTGATCGACCCGCTGGGGCTGGCACGGATTGGCGACTACATCGGTCGCGCCCCCTCGGCGCGCAGCTATGCCGCAATGGCGGTGGCGCTGGAGCACATGATGGACGGGTTCGAGGTGCCTCCCAGTCGCTGGATGGAAGAGGCGAAGAAGCACTATATCCTGACCGATCAGGGGCTTGATCTGACCTATGATCCTGCCCTGCGCACCGCCTTCCTTGAGGCGATGAAAGCCCCCGCCGCCGATGCCTGGCCGCTGTTTGACGCCTGCAAGACCAAGCCGCTGGCGCTGATCCGGGGGGCCAATTCGGACCTGCTGACGCAGGCGACGGCGGATGAGATGGCCGAGCGCGCGCCTGACATGATCTACGAGGAAGTGCCCGACCGCGCGCATATCCCGTTCCTTGACGAACCCGAGGCGCTGCGCGCCATCCACCGCTTTCTGGGACTGCTGATATGAGTGACATCACGATGATCGAGGCCGCCGCCGGGCGGCTGGCCGGCCACGCGCGGCGCACGCCCCTGCTGACCTCACCCTTTCTGGACGAGATCGCCGGGCGGCCGGTCTTTGTGAAGGCCGAATGCCTGCAACACACCGGCTCGTTCAAGTTTCGCGGCGCGTGGAATGCGGTCTCGGCGCTGAAACCGGCGGGGGTGCTGGCCTATTCCTCGGGCAACCACGCGCAGGGCGTGGCGCTGGCGGCAAGGCTGCACGGGATCCCGGCGGTGATCGTGATGCCCGCCGACTCGCCCGCGATCAAGCTGGCCAATACCCGCGCGCTGGGGGCCGAGGTGATCACCTATGACCGCGCCACGGTGGACCGTGACGCTCTGGGCGCGAAGATCGCGGCCGAGCGGGGGCTGACGCTGATCAAGCCGTTCGACATGGCCGAGGTCATCGCGGGGCAGGGCACCACGGGGCTGGAGATCGCCGAGCAAGCGGCCGAGGCCGGGGTGACGGCGGCCGAGGTGCTGGTCCCCTGCGGCGGCGGTGGGCTGACCTCGGGCATCGCGCTGGCGCTGGCGGCACGCGCGCCGGGCATGGTGGTGCGGCCTTGCGAGCCGGAGGGCTTCGACGACGTGGCGCGCTCGCAGGCGGCAGGCCAGCGGCTGCGCAACGACCGGCTCTCGGGCTCGATCTGCGACGCGATCATCACGCCCGAGACGGGCGATCTCACCTGGCCCCTGCTGCGCGATCTGTGCGGTCCGGGGCTGGTGGTGAGCGAGGATGAGGCGCTCAAAGCGATGGCGCTGGCCCATGACCGGCTCAAGATCGTGCTGGAACCGGGCGGGGCCGTGGCGCTGGCCGCTGCCCTCTTCCGCCCCGGCACCGGGCCGGTGATCGCGGTCGCTTCGGGCGGCAACGTCGACCGGGCGATGATGGCGCGCGCGCTGGCGACATGAGCCTGCCGGACCTCTCGGCCCGCGCGCTTCCCGGCGCGCGGCTCACCGTTCGCGCGACGCCCAAGGCCCGCCGCAATGCGATCGAGGACGCTGATCCGCTCAGGATCTGGGTGACCGCCGCGCCTGAGGACGGCAAAGCCAACGACGCAATTCGTAAAATTTTAGCGAAATCGCTGGGCGTCGCGCCCACAAGGCTCACCTTGCTGCGCGGCCAGACGGCACGCGATAAGCTGTTTCAGCTGGACTGAGGATTGCCTGTAGGCCGCAGCCGGTACACGCCCTCGGGCAGATCCAGCGCCGCGCTCAATTCCTTGAGTTGGTGCATCGACAGATGCACCGCGCTGACCTCATCGGTGTCGGGATCGACCTGCAACAGCGATACGCCCGCGTCGTGGCTTTCGATGATCACATCCTCATGCAAGGGGGTTTCCCCCTCGTCGATAAGGGTGATCACGGTGGCGTCGAATTCGTGCTCGATGGTGAACATGCGCCAAGCCTAGCGCAGCCATCCCCACGCGCAATCGAAATCGCCTGCCATTTTCTGTCCGTAAATATCCACGGGGGGATCCCCAAGGGGGGAGCGTGCTCCCCCCTTGGGCGAGGGGGTTCGGGGGGCGAGCAGCCCCCCGACGCTCGCTCAATCCGTCTCGGTGATCGCCGCAGACCCCAGCGCAACCCGCGCCACCTCGGTCTCGCCAAACAGCAGCCGTGCCTCGGTCAGCCCCTCGGGCACCACCCAGATCACCGTGCGCTCGGCTGAGTCGCCGATATCGGTGCCGTTGAACTGCGAATCGAGGATGCGGCGCATGAAGCGTTCGCCGATCATCCCCATCGTCGCACCCGAGGCGTCGACCAGCCGGAAGTTATGCGTGTTCCAAGTAAAGCGTTCGCCGTCGTCGACCTGGTTCGACGTGACGCCCGTCACCTCGATCTCGACCTCGGCCAGCACCATTCCCGCGGGGGCGGTGATCGTCGAACTCATCATCTCATCCCCACGCCCGTCCTCCAGCGCGACCGTGCGAAAGCGGCGCACGGCAGTGGGGCGGAAGCTGGCGAACGCGGCCGCGTCCTCTTCCATCACCGGGCCGGGGATACTGACCTGCCCCTCGAAGCGCACATCGTCGCCACCAATGCGCAGGGTTGCGGTGTTCACGCCCTTGGGCACGCGGAACATGCCGTTCCAATAGACATCCTGATCCTCGTCAGGAAAATTGCGCGGGCGGCGAGCGGACATCGTTCGCGATTGCAGGCTCAACTGTCCCCAGGTTGCATAACTGCCCTGTGCTTCCAATTCGGTCCCGTCGGGCAGCACCAGCAGGATGTCGCGGGTATTGGCCTGCACGCGCTCGATGCTGTCGGACCACGGCCCGTCAAACACCGCGCGCACGTCGACCAGCACATGCCCCGGTATGCGCACGGTTTCGACCAGACCCGCAGGACGGTAGGGCCGTTCCTGCCAGTTGCTGGCCGATTCATACGAACGGGCGGTGACGCTTAACGGTGTGAGGGTGACCTGCGCCAGACCCGGAAGGGCAAGCAATGCCAGCGCAGAGGAAAGGGCAAAAGCCCTGAATGGTTTAGATTTCATAGCAAAAATGACCCATGCAAAACCCCGCCCAAAATCAGCGGGCGGGGTCAGGGTCGTGTACAGGGTGATTCGCGTCAACCCAGCGGGGGTCAGCGCATCAGCTCCGCACCCCGGCAAAGCGGCTTTGCCAGTCTTCGCGCTGCTCGTCGGTGATCTTGGTGAACAGCACCTCGGGCGTGGTAAACGCGTGGCCGGCGGGCAGCAGTTGCAGGGCAGCGGCCACGTCATCCGGCCAGCTCCAGTCGTCGGACGCCATCGCCGACATGGTCGATTGCGCCGCCTCGGGGATGAAGGGCTGCGAGATCACGGCGTAGAGCCGGATCAGGTTCAGCGCCAGACGGATCTGCGCCGCGGCCAGCGCCGGGTCGGTCTTGAAGGTCGACCACGGCGCTGCCTCTTGCAGGTATTCGTTGCCCAAGACCCAGATCGCGCGCAGCTCGTTGGCCGATTTGCGCACTTCCATCGCTTCCATCAGCTGCTCATAGCTGCGGATCTTCGCGGTCAGGTCGGCCACCAGCTGCGCTTCACGCGGGCCGGTTTCGCCGCCCTCGGGCACCACTTCGCCGAATTTCGAGCGGCAGAACTTGGTCACCCGGCTGACAAGGTTGCCCAGCACATCGGCCAGATCCTTGTTGGCCGAGGTCTGAAAATTCTCCCACGTAAACTCGCTGTCCGAGGATTCCGGCGCGTGGCTGAGCAGCCACCAGCGCCAGTAATCGGCGGGCAGCAGGCTGAGCGCCTGATCCATGAACACGCCGCGTCCCTGCGAGGTGCTGAACTGGCCGCCGTCATAGTTCAGGTAGTTGAACGACTTGATGTAATCGACCAGTTTCCACGGCTCGGCCCCGTCGAAATTGGCACCCATCAGCGTGGCGGGGAAGCTGAGCGTGTGGAAGGGGACGTTGTCCTTGCCCATGAACTCGACATAGCGCACGTCCGCCGCGCCCTTGTCCTCGCGCCACCAGCGTTCCCATGCGTCATCGCCCAGACCCTGCGCATGGGCCCATTCGGCGGTCGCGGCGATATATTCGATGGGCGCGTCGAACCAGACGTAAAAGACCTTGCCCTCCATGCCGGGCCACGGCGCGTCGCCGTCCCTGACAGCAACCCCCCAGTCCAGATCGCGGGTAATGCCGCGGTCCTGCAGTCCGTCGCCGTCATCAAGCCATTTCAGCGCGATCGAGGTGGTCAGGATTGGCCAGTCGTGCTTGGACTTGATCCAGTCGCGCAGGCTGTCGCGCATCGACTTCTGACGCAGGAACAGGTGTTTGGTCTCGCGCACCTCCAGATCGGTCGAACCCGAGATCGCTGAGCGCGGGTTGATCAGGTCGGTGGGGTCCAGCTGCTTGGTGCAATTTTCGCACTGATCGCCGCGCGCCCGGTCATACCCGCAGTTGGGGCAGGTGCCCTCGATATAGCGATCAGGCAGAAAGCGGCCATCGGCATTGGAATAGACCTGCTTTTCGCTGACTTCGGAAATCAGGCCCGCCGCTTTCAAACGCCCGGCCATATGCTGCGTCAGCTGGTGGTTTTCGGGGCTGGACGAGCGGCCGTAATGGTCGAACGACAGTTTAAAACCATTTGCCAGCTCGGCCTGAACATCGTGCATTTCGGCGCAATACTCGGCCACCGGCTTGCCTGCCTTGGCAGCGGCCAGTTCGGCGGGGGTGCCGTGTTCGTCGGTTGCACAGATGAACATGACCTCGTGGCCACGGGCCCGCATGTAGCGGGCATAGAGATCTGCGGGCAACTGGCTGCCAACCAGATTGCCCAAGTGCTTGATCCCATTGATATAAGGTAACGCAGAGGTGATAAGGATGCGCGCCATGTGGGGATGTCCCTGTCTTGCCGTATGCCGGATTTGCCTGTCCTTACAGCAAGGTGACGCTTGCTTCCATCCCCAGTGCACCTTGCCGTGAGAAGGCGGCAAGGTGATTGACGCCCACCAAGCGCACAAGGCAAGCTTTCGTTGTGGGCATTTGCCGAAGCTAAAAAGGAATTGTGAATGACGCGTATTCAACGGAACCGATTGTCAATGAGTACTGCCGCAGTGGCCTTGTTCCTGCCGATGACGGCGGGCGTGGCATTGGCGCAAAGCTCGGGATTCGCCATCGAAATCGGGCCGGGCACCGATCCCTATTCCAGCACCCGGATCGGCGCGCGTGTGTTCGGGACGGCCACCGACCCGGCCGCAAGCTTCGTGCGTGGCTGTCAGGGGGCGATGATCCCTGAAGCGTCAGGGGCGGCGTTCGAGGTTACGGACCGGATGGAAACGCTGGCCTTCACCGCTGCGGGCGAGGGGCTGCGCAGTCTGGTGGTGGGCTCGCCGAACGGTCTGTATCAATGCGCATTGGCCGATGACGAGGGCTTTGTGAGCACGCAGCTGGCCGGTGTCGCGCCGGGGCGTTACACCGTCTGGCTGGGCGGCGAGGAAGGCAGCACGATTGACGCACGCCTCTTTGCCTCCGAGCGTGCGGTGTCGGCCATGGAGCTCTTCGGGCTGAATGTCGCCCGTCTGGGCGAACCGCGCGCCGGTCGCTTTGTCTTCGCCGCCAGCGCCGAAACCGGCCGTCAGGATCTGGTGCAGGACGGCGTTCTGTATGCCAACACCGAAATGCGCCCACTCGCGCCCGAAAGCTGCTGGGGCTACAGTCAGTTCGATGCCGCCGATGCGGTGCTGACGCTGGACGAAGACGGCGATGACTTCAGCATCTTTGCGATGTCGGATCGTGATCTGGTGATGGCGGTGGTCGATCCTTCGGGGCAGGTGCATTGCAACGACGACGTGTACCAGCTGAATCCCGGCGTCACGCTGACAGGGGCGGCAGGCGATTATCAGATCTTCGTCGGCGGCTATGGACAGGGAGGCGACGGCTCGACCTATGATCTGTACACCTCGGTCGGCGCGCCGGCGTTCTCGAACGCCATCGTCGATCTGGACGGCGCGCCGCGCGCAGGCACAATCAGCTTCGATCTGAGCGATGCGGGGCAGGGGCAATTGCTGGCGACCGGGCCGGTCCACGCGTTTGATCCGGTCAATCTGTTGCCAATGAGCAGCGATTGCCGGGGGTACACCGATCTGTCGGCCCCCGATCTGGTCATGACGCTTGATGCCGCCGAGCCGATGATCTCGCTCTACGCACGCTCCGAGACGGATCTGGTCATGGCGGTGCGCGCGCCGGACGGCAGCTGGTCGTGCAACGATGACAGTTTCGAGCTGAACCCGGGCCTGAGTTTCACCGATGCGCAACCGGGTGAGTATCTGGTCTATGTCGGCGCCTATATGTCCGACGTGACGGGCGAGTATAACCTCTACGCGTCGATGGGGTCGCCCAACTGGGGCGGTGCGGTCCCGGCCGGGGGCTCGATGGCGCCCGACAGCCTGAACGTCACGGCCGAACCGACGGTGGGCACGCTGTCCTTCGGGCCGGACACTCTGCTTGATCCGCGTATCATCTTCGATATCGAGGCCAGCACCACCGAGGCTTTTGGCATGGGAACCGGCTGTGCCGGGTTCATCTCGCCCAGCCAGCCGGATCTGGTGATCGATGCGCAAAGCGGACTGCCGCAGCTGATGATCTACATGGTCGGCGATGTGGACAGCACGCTGGCTGTGGTCGGACCGGACGGTCAGATCTATTGCAACGATGATTTCGAGCAACTGAACCCCGGTGTGATGATCCCCAACCCGCAGCCCGGGCCCTATGCTGTCTTTGCGGGCAGCTATGGCGGCGATGGCGGTCTGGCGACGCTGGGTGTCACCATTGCCTCGCCGCAATGGGTCATGGACCGCGAGCACTGAGCACGCCCCGCCCCCCGGTTTTTGCGCCGGGGGGCGACCACGCTATTTTGCCGACGCGTATTTCCGGGGGGTTCCCATGCGTTTTTCCACTGATTCTTTGACCCGTTTGGGTTTTGCTCTTGGCGTCAGCCTGATGATCGGGCTGCCGGGGGCGGCTCTGGCGCAGGAAAACACCTGCCGCTGGGCGAATGACAACGAATGCGATGAAGCGCGCTATCAGGGGACCGGGGCCTGCGACAATGGCACCGACGCCAATGATTGCCGGGCCGAGGCCGCGGCGTGGCAGCGGCTGATGGACGCGGTGCCCTCGGCCGTGCGGGCCTCGTTGGGCACCGACAGCTGCCGCTGGGCCAATGACCGAGAATGCGACGACATCAATTTTGGCGGCACCGGGGCGTGCTCGCCGGGCACCGATGCGTCCGACTGCCGGGCGCTGGCAATCGGCGGCGACGAGAGCTGCCGCTGGGCGCATGACAATGAATGCGACGAACCGGGGATCGGCACGGGGGTCTGTACCTCGGGCACGGATACGTCGGATTGCGCGGCAGCGGCTTTCCTGCGCAACCGCTCGAACAATTGTGAGACCGCGTTCAACGATATCTGCGAAGAGCCGGGCAGCGGGCGCGGCTCGTGCCGGGCCTATACCGACACCGCCGATTGCGTGGGCCGGGATCGGCCCGTGACCGGGCGTGACCATTACTTTGGCCATGACGACCGCGTTCAGGTCGATGTCACGCAAATGCCGTGGCGGGCTGTCGGTTTGCTGACGCTCGAAGATGGCTCGTGCACCGCAACGCTGATCGCACCGCGACTGATCGCGACGGCAGCGCATTGCATGCAGGGCGAGAACGGCGCGATGGCCAAAGTGGTCAGCTTCCGCGCCGGGGCGCGCGGGGATACCGAACAGGGCCGCGCCGGTGTGATCAGCAGCGTGGTCGCGCCGGATTACTCGGATCAGAGCGCCCCGCCCAATGGGGGGAATGGCGACGACTGGGCGATCCTGACGCTGGACCGCGATCTGGGGACCGAAATCGGCTTTGTGCGGCCCTACGTGTTCGACAAGACCGACCTGTCGGCGATCAGAGCCGGGACATTTATGGTGAGCCAGGCGGGCTATAGCTGGGATACGGGCGGTTATCTGTCGGGGCACATGGATTGCCGGATCCTTACGGCCTATCGCGACGGTTCGATGATCCATACCTGCGACACCACCCGGGGCGACAGCGGTTCGCCGATCTTGCACCAGATCAACGGCGAGTGGCGGCTGATCGCGGTGGACAGCCAGTTCTTCGACGCGCAGCCGCCGTTCCCACAGATGTCGTCGTCGCATCTTGCCGTCGACACCCGCGCTTTCGCGGACGCGCTGCGCCGCGCTGGTGCGCTGAACTGAATGGATAGGCAGGGGCGGCGCTCGCCCCCATCGAGGGGGCTCGCGCCGCTCGGGGGCGCTGCCCCCGCCGGGCCGTTCCGGCCCGCCCCCGGGATATTTCAGGCATAAAGTTGGACAAGGTTAACGAAAAGTTAAGCCCAACTTTATGCTCTAAATATCCTCGGGGGGTGAATTTGGCTTTAGCCAAAGAGGGGGGCAGAAGGCCCCCCTTTCTACTGTCCTGTCAGCGGCGGGACTTCAGGGCCTGAGCCGAGCCATAGCCTTGCGCGAAGGCGGCGATTACCGCGGTCAGGGGGCTTGCCGGGGGCGGCGGCAGGCGACGGGGCCGGCGTATCAGCAGGGCCAGAGTCGCGCCGCCGATGATCAGCAAGGCACCGCCCATGGCAGCGGCGGTCCACATCGGGCCCCAACTCAAGACCAAGGCGATCCAGACAGCGCGCAGCAGCAAAACCAGCCCCGCCCCGGTGAGGGCGAGGCCGAGGGCCCCGACGACCGCCGTTTTAGCGATGTGACGGGGGTCAGGCAGCATCAGCGGCGCGTCGCCAGAGCGCCGACGAGAAAGCCCACCGCAGCGGCACCGGCAACGGCACCTGCGGGGTGTTCCTTGAGCAGATCTTCCGCGTTCCCTGCGACGGTTTCCGCCGTCGAGCGCAGGTTTTGCAGCTGCTTCTCACCTGTTTCACGGACCGAAGCGGTCACCGAGCCTGCGGTGTCGCGCACCGAGGCAGCCGTGTCGGCCGCGCGTTGGCTCATCGAGCGTTCCTGCGCCGAAGCAAAGGCGCGCAATTCACTGGTCAGCGCGCCGAGGTCTGCTTTCAGGGTGTCGAACTCTTTCTTCAGGTCGGCAGTGCTAGGCTGGGTCGTTCTGGCCATGGTGGCCTCCTTTGAATACGTTTCCACGTCTGGTGGTAAAACGCGTCAGCGCGGATCGGGTTCCACACCGCAAGCAGACTCTTTTTTCGGAACCAATTGTCGCAGGCCCCTGTTGATGTGGTGAAGGTCGGGCATTTTGCTCGCCACATTTTCAAAGGAGAACTGCCATGCTCGGTTGGGCCCTCACGTTCTTTGTCATCGCCATCATCGCCGCCGTCTTTGGGTTTGGCGGCATCGCCACTGCTTCGGCCGGGATCGCCAAGATCCTGTTCGTTATCTTCCTGGCGCTGTTCGTCATTGCCCTGATCGCCCGCGCCGTGCGCGGTCAGCCGCCAGTCTGACGCGCCGGTAAAAGGCTCAGTCAGCCTGACGACCGTCCTGAAAGGCTGACCAATCAAGGGGCGGGCAGTGTGCTCGCCCCCTGCTTTTTCAGCACCCTGAGACTATTCTGAGGAGACAACACCATGAAAGATCTTCGCACCGTTACGCCCGACGCCACCAAAGTGAACACCGGCGTCAAGAACCCCGAAAAAGTCGCGGAATCGCTGACGCAATTGCTCTCGGGCACCTACGATCTGCTGATCCGCACGCATGAAGTGCACTGGAATATCGAAGGTCCGATGTTCTACTCTGTCCACATGCTGACCGAAGGCCAGTACGGCGAGCTTTTCACCGCGACCGATGTGCTGGCCGAGCGTATCCGTGCCCTTGGTCAACTCGCGCCGATCCAGCCCGGTGGCTTGGTCCATCCCGACGCGCCCAAAAAGGACGCGGCACCGGCAACGGCCGAAAAGATGGTCGAAATGCTCAAAGACCGGCACGAGGCGCTGGCGCGTCTGTCGCACGAGTTGGTCGAGATTGCCGAAAAGGCGAAGGATCCGGTGACGGCCGATCTGGCGACTGCCCGGTCGACGGTTCACGAAAAGGCCGCGTGGATGTTGCGGTCGATGATCGCGCACTGACGGTCTGGTGCAGGCTCCGATCGATCCCTCGTACAACCGCTCGGGCTTGTAAAACTGCCCCGCGTCCAGACGGGCGCGGGGCTTTCTTTTCCGTCGCCTTCCGCGCTGTAACAAATAAGGGCGCCCCGAAGGGCGCCCTCATGCGATAAAAGCGACTGCAAATGCCGGATCAGGCGCGCAGTGTTTCGGTCGACGCGAAGAACATCGCCTGGCTGACCGCCGAGCGAACCTGTTCTTCGGTATAGGGTTTGGTGATGACAAACGCAGGCTCGGGCCGGTCGCCGGTCAGCAGACGCTCGGGGAAGGCGGTGATGAAGATCACCGGCACATCGGCGGCGCTTTTGAGGATCTCGTTCACGGCCTCGATGCCCGACGAGCCATCGGCCAACTGGATGTCCGACAGGATCAGATCCGGGCGTTCCTTGCCAAACAGGGCGGTTGCAGCCTTGTGGGTCGGTGCGACACCAGTGATCCGGTGGCCCATGTCGGCGACGATGGATTGCAGATCCAGCGCGATGATTGCCTCATCTTCGATGATCAGGACGCGGCCGGCGATGCTGTCTTCCATGTCGCGCAGGGCGATGCGGTACAGCTCGGTCACTTCGCTTTTCTCGACGCCCATGATCTCGGCGATCTCGTCTTCGGTGAATTCCTCGATGGTGCGCAGGAGCAGCACTTCACGGGTGTTGGGTGCCAGACGCGACAAATGGCGTTGGGCGCGCGCAGAGATACCGCTATCGGTGCTCTCGGTCAGGGCGCCTGAGGTGGACCAGATCGCATGAAACGACTTGAACAGCGCAACCTTGTGCGAATGCCCTTCGTCGAACACCGAACGATCAGTCAGCAAGGCTTCGAGCGTGGCGGCTGCATAGCGGTCGCCGGTGGACTGGTTTCCACTGAGGGCACGCGCGTAACGGCGCAGGAACGGCAGCAGATCAGCGACGATGACAGAGAGGAACTGCTCCTTCTGGGAGGTCGGCATTTTTTATCAGTCCTTTCGCGAATTTTCTTGGAACCAAACGCGGCTCAGGACGTTCGGTTCCAAACGACGTACAACTTTTTTGCGCCACAGGCACGCATCCCGAGAAGGGCACATGGATCAAGAAACAAATCAACACGACATCGAGGACCAGATCTCAGAGAATCTTCGCCGGGCGTTCAAAGAGCGCGCGGATGAAAAGGTTCCGGATCGGTTCCTCGATCTCCTTCGTCAACTCCGTGATCAGGACGGAGAGCAAATGAATGGCCAATGACACGCCACAGATCGATCCGAGAGACGATCTGGTCAATCACCTCGGACCGATGCGGGCCTTTGCGCTGTCCTTGACGCGCAACGGTGCCGAAGCTGATGATCTGGTACAAGAAGCGGTGATGAAAGCCTGGAAGAACATCGAAAGCTTCCAGGTTGGCACGAACATGCAGGCGTGGCTCTTCACCATCTTGCGCAACACGTTCTACTCGCTGCGCCGCAAACGCTCGCGCGAAGTGTCGGATCCCGATGGGATCGCCGCCTCGCAGCTGTCGGTGAAACCTGCGCATGATGGCCGGTTGCAACTGGGTGAGTTCTTCGAGGCCTTTGCCAAGCTGCCGGTCGAACAGCGCGAAGCGCTGGCGCTGGTCGGGGCATCTGGCTTTTCGTACGAAGAAGCGGCCGATATGTGCGGCGTTGCTGTCGGCACGATCAAGAGCCGCGCGAACCGCGGTCGTGCGCGGCTTGCCGAACTGATGCACACCGGCGAAGAGGGCTATGCCGACATGACGGACCGTGTCACAACGGCTATCGTCAATTCCGGTGCACAGGGGCGGCTGATCGCGTGACAAAGACATCCTGGTGGCCGTTCCGGGGCCTGGCGGCTCGGGTCGCCGGGACACTGGCAGTGGCGCTGCTGCCGATCGGGGCGATTGCCGTGTTTCAGGCCGTCCAGATCGGGGCGGAAGAACAGCGGCGCCTTGAAGCCGCCCTGCTGACCTCAACGGCCGAAGCGTCTGCCGGTGAAGCCCTGGCAATCGCCTCGGCTTCCGGGGCAGTGTCGACACTGGCCGCGCATATGGCTGCCGATGGCAGGACGGGCGACAACTGCTCGGACATGTTCGAGACGCTGGTGCAATACACGCGGCAGTTTTCCTTCGCCGGATACACCGATCTCGACGGCACGTTGCAATGTGCCTCGGAAGGGGTAGGGCGCGATATGCGCGACGGCATGGTCTTTCCGATCATGGACGAACAACGCCGCCCGTTGGTTCTGGCCAGCGGCTATGGTTCGATCAGCGGAACGTCGGTGATCGTGTCGGCAGCGCCGGTCTATCGCGGCACCGACTATCTGGGGTTCGTTGCGGTCTCGGTGCCGCATTCGCGTATTTTTGGGATTCCCGGGAGTGTAGGCACCGAAAGTGCCCTGAACATCGTCACCTTCAACGCCGACGGTGCCGTGCTGTCGGCGGATCGCGCGTTCGACCGGCTGGAGAACACGTTGCCCGTGGGGCGCGCGCTTACCTCGCTGGTCAGTCCGCGCCAGTATGCGTTTTCCGGGCGTTCCGTGGATGGCGAGGACCGGATGTTCGCCGTCGTTCCCATCATCCCCGGCGTGATCTACGCCCTTGGCAGCTGGCCGCGCGAGACCATCGTATGGTCGCGCCTTTCCCCCGTGCTGTTTCCGGTGCTGATGCTGATCGTCGGGCTGATCGTGGCCTTTGGCGCGGTGAATGCGCTGGTGATCCGCCATATCCGGCGGCTCAAGAACAACCTCAAGGTCTTCTCGGGCTCACGCCGCATCGTGCCGCTGTCGAATGGCCGGGGCATGGCGCAAGAGCTGGCCGAGATTGACGAGGCCTGGACCGATCTGGCCAGCCAACTGGTGCATGACGAGGCCGAGCTTGAGAACATGGTGCACGAAAAGAACGTGCTGCTCAAAGAGGTGCACCACCGGGTCAAGAACAACCTGCAACTGATCGCCTCGATCGTGAACCTGAAGATCCGGCGCGCCCATTCGCCCGAAGCCCGGCGCACCTTGAAAGAGGTGCAGGGCCGGGTGATGAGCATCGCGTCGGTACACCGGGCGCTCTATTCCAGCCCGAGCAACGCGCAGGTTCGCGCCGACGAACTGCTGCGCTCGGTGATCGACTCGACCATCATGGCGGGCACGACCGAGGATTGGAGCGTCGAGATCAACCAGACCTATGCGCCGGTGCTCTTGTATCCCGATCAGGCGGTGCCGCTGTTGCTGCTGGCCAGCGAAGCCGTCACCAACGCCTTGAAATATATCGGACGTCTGGACGATGGCCGCGCCGAGCTGGACATTGCCCTGACCTCGGTGACCGAGGATGAAGCGATGCTGCGCGTCAACAACACGCGCGGCACGCCGTTCATTCCACCTGATCAGGTGGCGGGTTCCGGGCTTGGTCGCTCGCTGATTGCCGGCTTTGCGACGCAGGTGGGTGGCACGGTCGAGACGCTGGTGGATGACAATTTCTACGACTTTCGCCTGACGTTCGAGGCCGAGGCTTTCGATCCCTCAGAGCGTGAAACCATCGTCGAGGATGTTGAACTCGACCGCGAGGGCGACAGCGATTGAACAAACACCGCGCAAGGCATGTGCCCTGCGCGGTGTTTGGCTTTCGCGGTGATGATCCGTTACGAATAGCTTGGATCAGAAGCCAGCCGTTGCGACGCCGCGCTCCACAGCGCTTGCGACCATAGCACCAGCGGGATCGCGACGATGCCGCCGATCGGCCCCCACAGCCACAGCCAGATCGTCAGCGACAAGAACACCAGCAGCGGGTCCAGTTTCAGGCGCTGGCCGACAACCATCGGGGTGACGAATTGCGCCTCGATCAGGTTGATCGACAGATAGATCACAGCGGGAACCACGACGGCGAACCCGTCAAAACTGACGGTCCCGGCCAGCAACAGGGCACCGGCCACCACCGCCGGGCCGAGATAGATCACGAAATTGGCCAGCGCCACGACCATGCCCCAGACCGGAGCACCAGGCAGGCCATAGGCGGTCAAGGCCAGCCCCACCGCCAGCCCGAGCCCGGCGTTGATCAGCGAGACCGCACCAAAATAATGCGCGACGCGCGCTTCGGCGTTCTCGAAATCCGCGCGGGTGAAACCGGCAACTTCGGCCCAGCCATACGCCCGGTCCTTGCCCAGCAGGAAAAAGAACAACCCGCCCAGAAACAGCAGCGCCTGCGCCATCACCTGCGGCGCCAGCCATGCCGCATCGGCGAGCGAGGGCAGGGCGCTGCCATCGCCGCCGGCATCTGCACCGGCGCTATCGGGGGCGATCGCCTCCATCACCTCGCGTTGCAGGTTGAACAGCCCGGTCAGCTTGCTGCGCAGGTCCAGCCCGGCCGAGCGCAGTTCGCGCACCAGTTGCGGCCAGTCGGCGATGATATCGGCCACCCAGGGCCGGAAGATCAGCATGAGCGCCGCAATCACCGACAGCGCCAGAAACAGCGTGGCCAGCGCAGCGGCGGCGGCGGGTGCGCCCATCCGGCGAAAGGCGTTCTGGGCCGGCGCAAGCACCAGAGCCGTGACGAAGGCCAACACCAGCGGCGCGAGGACGACTTCGGCCTCGCGCAGGGCAGCGGCGACAAGCAGCAAGGCGATGATCGTCTCGGGCCAGCGTTGGCGCAGAAAGGCGGACATGGGGAACCTGTGCGGTGAGAGGGGTGGGGGCACTTACGAAAAAGCGGGGCCCAAAGGCCCCGCTCTATGTAGCATAGTTACCGGATTACATCTCGACTTCCGGCATGGCTTCCAGTTCTTCCTCGGTGTAGCTCACGGTCACGAAGTCCAGATCGCCATTGTCATCCATCGACGCGGTGGCCGAGGTGGCGTCAATCGCAACCGGCTTTTCACCGATGCCCAGGAAACCACCCACGTCGATCACCAGACGCTCTTCACCTTGGGTCTGCGAAGCAGGCAGCACCGCGCTGATTTCGCCGACCAGCTCTTCGTTCTGGTCAAACACGCGGACGCCGACCAGCTCTTCAGCCGTCGCCAGCGTGGTAATCGACGGGGCCGCGTCCATCGGCGTGGTGGCGGTCGCGTTGTCGTCGGTCATCAGCAGCGGCGAGGTCGCATCGTCGGTCGCCTGATCTGCCGGGAGCGTCGCTGCCGGGGCTTCAGGCTGGATGGTCACGTCGGTATTGGTGTTGGCGTCCATGGTCTGGGCGTAAGCGGCGGTCGAACCGGCGGTCAGGCCAAGCATCATGGTGATAAGCAGAGCTTTGTTGGTACGCATAATCTCTCTCCATCATGTCGACGCGTTGCTGCGTCTTCTGGGTATACAACGCAAGGTTGGGTGGATGGTTCCTGACCGGGGCAGATTTCTTTCGCGAATCGGCGGATAATTTTCTTATAAAATCAATGTGATAAGCGGGATTTCGCCCAAAGGAAAGGCGCGGCTCACCTAAGGTGGGCCGCGCCGGTGGTCGGGTCCGAAGACCCGGCCGGGGGGAGCTGTTAGCGGACCACCTGCACGATGCGGCGGCTTTCGCGTTCCACAACGACCAGATCGCCGTTGACGTTCAGATAGGCCAGTTCAGAGGCCTGCGGCACGTCATACACCATGACGTCAGCCGGAACCGCCGCGCCAACCACCGGCTCACCGGTCAGGAACACGGGCTCGACCGGGTTTTCGGTGATGTAATAGGTGACCTCGGGGTCAACGGTCGCGTTGGCCGCAATGCCCGACACCATGCCGCCAACAACCGCACCCACCGGACCCGCGATCAGCGCCCCCGCGATGGCACCTGCACCGGCCATCACCGCCGTAGCCTCGTCGCGCTCACCGGTGTCTTCGATCACGGTGACAGTCTGCGCGGTCATCTCGGGCAGGGGTTTGGCCGTGCCTTCGTCATCGAACATCAGGTAAGGGGCATAGGCCCAGCCCTGTGCATCGCCATTGTTGACCTCGCACCAATCCTGGGTGGACAGGCAGCCGGAAACCATCACGCTCTCGTCGCTCTGGATCACGTCGAGGATGTTATACTGCGGCCCGGGACCGGCGCGCAGGTTCAGATCCGAGGTCGCCGACGCCGTCAGCGCAGCGGCCATACCGCCCGAGGTAGCAAGGGCCAGAATCGACGCAGCGGCGATGGTATAGGGTTTCTTGATCATAGGTCACTCCATTCATTCTCCGCTCGGGCAGTCGCTGCCTGCGGTCACGGGGTGAAAACAGCGGCCCCCTCAGATCGGTTCCGGCACAAATTTTTCGCACGGCGGGGAACCGCCTGCTGCTTGCCTGCGCAAACCGGTAGCCCAAACGCGGTTTTCTGCGCTTGCACGGTAGCGGGATAAGCCTATTCTGCCCGGCAAATGGAGGGACGCTGATGGCGAACCGGAACCTCAACTTGCTGGATTATTCGGAAATTACCGGAGCGGCGCCGATTGCGCTGCGCACCCATGGCTGGCGGGCCAAATGCCTGCAGCGGCTGGTCCGGCTGGACATGCCGGTGCCCAAAACGGTCGCATTGTCGTTCGAGGCCGTGCGCGCCATTGCCGCAGGGTCGATGCCGGATCTCAGCGGATTGGTAGGGCGGTTTGATGCGGGGCAGCTGTTGTCGGTGCGCCCTTCGGCCGAGAATACCGACTGGGGCGGTCCCGGTGCCGTGCTCAATATCGGCATGAACAACGCACGCTATGCCGACATCACCGAAACCCATGGCGAGAAAGTCGCCACGGCGCTGTATCTGAGCTTTGTGCAGGCCTACGCCCAGCACGTCGCGCGGCTGGACCCCGACATGTTCGCCGTCAGTGAACCCAGCCCGCGGGCGCTGGAAGCTGCGCTCGACGATTATGAAAAGGAAATGGAAGAGCCGTTTCCGCAAGATCCAAAGAAGCAGTTGGCCGAGGTGCTGCGCTCGATGGCCCGCGCGTGGGAGGGGACGTCGGCCCGCTTGTTGCGTCAGGCCAAGGGCGCGTCGGCCGAGGCCGGGCTGGGGCTGGTGGTACAGGCAATGGCAGGGGGTTACGGCGCGCCCGAAACCGGCGCCGGTGTCATCCAGTTCATCGAGCCGGTGACGGGCGCGCCGCAGATCACCGGGCGCTATGCCGAGCGGGGGCAGGGGCGCGAGGCGGTCTCGAACAACCCGCAAGCGATGTACCTGACCTGCGACCCACGGGGCGCCTCGCTGGAAGAACTGCACCCCGCCGCGTTCAAAAGCCTCGTGCGCCACGGGGCCGATTGTCGCGAGAAGTTGCGCGAAGAGATGCAGATCGAGTTCACGGTGGTGAATGGCGAGGTCTCGGTGCTGGATGCCGTCAAGGTGCAGCGCAACAGCCGTGCCGCTGTGCGCGTCGCCGTGTCGCTGGCCGAGGATGGCATCATCACCCGCAAGGAAGCGCTGATGCGCGTAACACCGCGTGCGCTGTCCGAGCTGCTGCACCGTCAGGTCGATCCGCGCGGCCCGCGCGACGTGCTGGCGCGCGGTATCGCCGCCAGTCCGGGTGCTGCCACCGGGCGGCTGGTCTTCACCTCGACTGCCGCGCAGGCCAGTGCCTCACGCGGGGAACCCTGCATTCTGGTGCGCCGCGAAACCTCGCCCGAGGATATTCGCGGCATGCACGCCGCCGCCGGTGTCCTGACCGAGCGTGGCGGGATGACCAGCCATGCCGCCGTGATCGGGCGGGGGCTGGGCGTGCCCTGCATCGTGGGGGCAACGGGGCTGCGCATTGATCTGAAGAACCGTCAGTTGCACACGGGCCGTCGCGTTCTGTCCGAGGGCGATCTGATCACCATCGACGGCACCGCCGGGGAAATCCTGCCGGGCGAGGCTGATATGCTGGAACCGGCGCTGGACCAATGGTTCACCACGCTGCTCGACTGGGCGGACGCACTGCGCGACATCGGCGTGCGCGCCAATGCCGACACCCCCGCCGACGCCCGCATCGCGCGTGGCTTCAAGGCTGAAGGGATCGGTCTGTGCCGTACCGAGCATATGTTCTTCGAGGATGATCGCCTGACGGTCATGCGCGAGATGATCTTTGCCGACACCGGCCCTGACCGGGCGGCGGCGCTGGCGCGGCTGTTGCCGATGCAACGCTCGGATTTCATCGAGCTGTTCTCGATCATGGAGGGATTGCCGGTCTGCATCCGCCTGTTCGATCCGCCGCTGCATGAATTCCTGCCCCATACCCGCGAGGGGATGAAACAACTGGCCGATGCGCTGGACAAGCCGCTCAGCGAAGTTGTGCGCCGGTCCGAGGAACTGGCCGAGTTCAACCCGATGCTGGGCCTGCGTGGCGTCCGGCTGGGCGTGACCCTGCCCGAGATCTACGAGATGCAGGCGCGCGCGATCTTCGAGGCGACGATTGCCATCGGACGGCGGGGCGGCAAGGTGGTGCCCGAGATCATGATCCCGCTCGTGTCGGCGATGCGTGAGGTCGAGCTGGTCAAGGCCCGTATCGACGCCGTCGCCGCTGCCGTCCGGGTCGAGCGCGGCAACGGGTTCGAATACCGGCTGGGCGTCATGGTCGAAACCCCACGCGCTGCGCTGCGCGCCGGTGAGATCGCTCAGCATGCCGAGTTCATGTCATTTGGCACAAACGATCTGACGCAGATGACCTATGGCCTGTCGCGCGACGATGCCGGGCGCTTCATGTCGTACTATGTGCAGGCCGGGGTCTTCCCCGAAGACCCGTTCCATGTGCTCGACACCGATGGGGTCGGAGAGCTTTTGCTCATCGCTGCCGAGCGCGGCCGCAAGGCGCGTAAAAGTCTGACATTGTCCATTTGCGGCGAGCATGGCGGCAGCCCCGAATCGATAGCGTTCTGTCGCGATGCGGGCTTTGACTATGTGTCCTGCTCGCCGTTCCGTGTGCCCGTCGCACGGCTCGCTGCGGCGCAGCTGACGATCAAGGGCGACGAAGCGTCGGATCAAATGCCAGACCTTCGATGACTGACGTCTGCGCTTGAATCTTAGCGATAATTTAACCTGTGACGGACCGATGAACCCGCACGCTGCGCCCGAGTCGCGGCGCTGCGGCAATCGGCTTGGGCGCTGATCCGGGAAAACTGTTTCGATTTCTGGACTTGTGACGCGTTTTGCGCTATCCGATGTGACGGTGATACTGCGGCCGGGGGGGGAATCCGGGCCGCGATACTCCCCAAAACAACCAAAAGAGGCCGCCCTTTCCGGGCGGCACACCGGACGCCCTTGGCAAAGCCTTCGAGCTGCCTCTGGCTGACACAGGATGGACGGTATGGGACTCGTGAACCAATTGGCACCCCTCGGGGTCGCCCTTGCTGTCGCTTTGTCTGCGCAAAGCGCGGCGGCTGATTTGCCGCTGGAACAGTCACTGGCGCTGGCCTTCAGCGCCGAGCGTGAGGCGATGCGCGGCATGACCTCGTCGCTGGTCAGCCGGGCGACGACGCCGCTGGACGATCCGACGGCGATCCTGCGCTATGACGCCAGCTATCTGGTGACCATGCCGCAATCGAGCGACGAAACGGTGCAGTGTCTGGCCGAAGCGATCTACCACGAAGCGCGCGGCGAAGACGTGTATGGCCAGTTCGCCGTGGCCGAGGTGATTCTGAACCGCGTTGATCTGCCGAACTATCCCGGCAGCGTCTGCGGCGTGGTTCATCAGAACGCCAGCCGCCTCAACGCCTGCCAGTTTTCCTATGCCTGCAATGGCCGCTCGCGCGCCATGACAGAGCCGGGTGCGCGCCGGCTGGCCAATGCCATCGCGCAGGTCATGCTCGGCGGTGCGCCGCGTGAACTGACCGACGGGGCCACGCATTTCCACACCAACGGGGTGCGGCCCCGCTGGGCGCTCAGCTTTCACCGCACCGCGCAGTATGGATCGCATCTGTTTTACCGCGAGCCGGTGCAGCTGACCAGCAACTGACCGCCATGCGCTCGCGTTGCGCCGATCGGAAACGCCCGGGGGTCGCCTCGGGCGTTTTTCTTGCCGGGTTCAGACTGGGCATCGGGGCCTGCGCAGAGTAAGTCCCTGACAGGTTCCCTTGACCGGAGGCTCGCCATGAGCACCGACATCCATCTGGCCTTTGCCCATCCCGAAGAGCGCGCCGAGGCGACCGCCTCGGCAGATCCGCGCGACCGCATCTCGGTGCGCGATTTTCTGGTCGAGGCCGAAATCGGCGCCTTCCAGACCGAGCGTGGCCATACCCAGCGGCTGATGTTCAATGTCGTGGTCGAGGTCCGGCCGCAGACCGGCCCGGTCGATGACGACGTGGACCGCATCCTGTCCTATGACCGCATCACCGAGTCGATCACCGATGAGCTGGCTCTGGGCCGTCTCAACCTGCTCGAAACGCTGGCCGAGCATGTGGCCGAGCGCGTGCTAGCCTCGCCGCAGGCGATGCGCGCCTTTGTGCGGGTCGAAAAGCTGGATCGCGGGCCGTTCAAGCTGGGGGTCGAGATCGTGCGGACCCGCGCCGCGCAACCCGTTGCCAGCCAGATTGAGGGGGCGGATCTTCACCCCATCGTGGTCTATTTCGACAACGCCGCCATCGCCGCCGCCGATTTCAGCGACCGGCTGGACCGGCTGGAGAAGCGTGGCGCGCCGGTGGTGATCTGCGTCGGCTTGCCCGAAGCCACGGTGCCGCAGGTCGGCGTGACCGCCGTGCAGCGCCGTATCAACCTGCTGGCGGTCGAGCAGAACGCCTGGGCGCTGGCCGCGCGCGACCGCCGCTGTCTGGTGGTCGAAAGCCGGACCGAGATTGACTGGGCGATCCGGCAGGGCAACACCATCGTCTGGGCGCCGTCCAAGCTGGTGCTCGACGCGCCCGACGGCCCGTTGAACCATGCGCATAACGGCCCCGCTCTGGCGCAATGGCTGGCCGAGTCGCTGGCGGCGCAGGCGCTGCTCTTGCCGTGGGGCGTCAAGCTCTCGGCCGGAAGTCGCGTGCCGGTTGAAACATTTCCAGCCTGACATGCGGGATTCTTGCCAAGCGGACCGCGATCTGATTCACCAAGTGTCATGACAGCCTTCATCCCGTTCCGAGTAAGCCCGCGTACCGATATCCCGCGTCCCAAGAATGCGCTGCCGGTTGCCGGAAGTGCCCATGTCTGGTGGCGCGACGAGAGTGCCGCACAAAACCCTGTCTGCCGCGCCCGGATCATGGCGCCGCGGGTTATTCTGCCCTCATTGCCCACCGACCGCCCTCTGGTCATGGGCATCGTCAATGTGACCCCCGACAGCTTCAGCGACGGCGGCACGGCGGACACGCTGCACAGCGCGCTGGCGCGGACGCGCGCGCTGGTGGATGCCGGGGCCGATATTCTGGACATCGGCGGCGAAAGTACGCGCCCCGGTGCTTCGGTGGTGCCGCTGGTTGATGAGATCGCGCGCACCGCCCCGGTGATCGCCGCCATCCGCGCTGCCGGGATCACGACGCCGATCTCGATTGACACACGCAAGGCCGCCGTGGCCGAGGCGGCGCTGCAGGCCGGGGCGGACATCGTCAATGACGTGTCGGCGCTGACATGGGATCCCGATCTGGCCCGTGTCACCGCCGAGGCCGGCGCGCCGATCTGTCTGATGCACGCGCAGGGCACGCCGCAGACCATGCAGAGCGATCCGCGCTATGGCGATGTGCTGCATGAGGTTTACGACTATCTGGCCCGCCGCATGGATTACGCGGTGTCGAAAGGCATTCATCCCGAGCGTATCATCACCGACCCCGGCATCGGTTTTGGCAAGACAGTACAGCATAATTTGACTCTATTGCAGGGCCTCGCCCTGCTGCACTCTCTGGGCGCGCCGATCCTGCTGGGAGCGTCGCGCAAGGGCTTCATTGGCGCCATTTCGGGCGTTCAGAAAGCCTCGGCGCGCATGCCCGGCTCGCTTGCCGTGGCTTTGGCCGCCGCCGCGCAGGGGGCGCAGATCATCCGTGTGCATGATGTCGCGGAGACGGTACAGGCGCTGGCGCTCTGGCGCGCGCTGACGACGGCGGAGGACGGGAAATGAGCCGGAAACTTTTTGGCACCGATGGCGTGCGCGGACAGGCCAATTCATGGCCGATGACCGCCGAGCTGGCGCTGAAACTGGGGGCCGCCGCCGGTCGCTATTTCCGTCAGGACGGCAAGAACGGCCACCGCGTCGTGATCGGCAAGGACACGCGCCTGTCGTGCTACATGCTGGAAAACGCGCTGACCGCCGGGCTGACCTCGACGGGCATGAATGTGCTGCTGCTGGGGCCGGTGCCGACGCCAGCGGTAGGGTTCCTGACCCGCTCGATGCGGGCGGATCTGGGGATCATGATCTCGGCCAGTCACAACCCGGCCACCGATAACGGCATCAAGTTCTTTGGCCCTGATGGGTTCAAACTGTCGGACGAGGCGGAATCCGAGATCGAAGCGATCCTTGCCGCCGAGGCGCAGCTCGCCGCACCGCTGGAAATCGGCCGGGCGCGGCGCATTGACGATGGTCTGGGGCGCTATGTCGAATACGCCAAGACGACGCTGCCGCGCGGGGCGCGGCTTGGCGGTCTCAAGGTGGTGATCGATTGCGCCAATGGCGCGGCCTACAAGGCTGCGCCCGAGGTGCTGTGGGAATTGGGGGCCGAGGTAATCCCGCTGGGCGTCACGCCCAATGGCACCAACATCAATCAGGGCGTCGGCTCGACCGCGCCCAAGACCGCAGCGGAAACCGTGGTGGCGCATGGCGCGGATCTGGGCATTTGTCTGGATGGCGACGCCGACCGGGTCATTCTGATCGACGAACACGGTCAGGTGGCCGATGGCGATCAGCTCATGGCGCTGCTGGCCGCGCGCTGGGGGGCGGACGGGCGGCTCAACGCGGGCACTCTGGTGGCGACGGTGATGTCGAACCTCGGGCTTGAGCGCTTCTTGCAAGGGCAGGGGCTGCATCTGGAACGCACCGCTGTCGGTGACCGCTACGTGGTCGAGCGGATGCGCGCGCAGGGGCTCAATCTGGGGGGCGAGCAGTCGGGTCACATCGTGATGACCGACTACGCCACCACTGGCGACGGGTTGATCGCCGGGCTGCAATTCCTGCTGGCGATGGCCGAAACCGGCCAACCGGCCAGCGCGCTGACCCGCCAGTTCGAGCCGGTGCCGCAAAAGCTGCAGAACGTGCGCTACGCGGCGGGGCAGGTACCGATGGAGGCCGCCTCGGTCGTCGCAGCCATTGCCGAGGCTGAAGCACAGCTGGTTGGCCGTGGCCGTCTGCTGATCCGCAAATCGGGCACCGAGCCTTTGGTGCGGGTCATGGCCGAGTGCGAGGATCCCGGCCTGCTGGATACCATCGTCGCCGGGCTGGTCGCCGAAATCGAAGCCGCGCTCTAAACCGGCGCGCGGCGGCGGCGCCAGCTGACCCGGCTGACCGCAAGCCCGGTCAGGATCAGCCCCAGTGCTGCCAGAAACTGTGGCGGCAGGGGTTCGCTCAGGACCAGAACGCCGAACAGCACGGACCAGACCGGCACCTGATAGTTGGTCTGGGTCAGGAAGGTCGGCCCCGCCGAGCGGATCACATGCACCATGATCAGCGTCGCCAGCGCCGTGGGCATCAGACCCAGATACACCAGCGCCAGCGCCGAGCGCAGCGGCGGCATCGGGGGCAACCCGCCTTCAACCGCGAACGTCAGCGGAACCATGATCATCCCGGCCAGAATCAGCGCGGCAGTGGAAAACGCGATCGGGTCCACGCGCGGGCTGCGCCGGGTGATGATCGACCCGACAGAATAACTGAGCGTCACGCCGATGCAGGCGATCCGGGCCACCATGTCCAGCGCATTGTTGCCCATGTCCAGCGCGCCGACGCCGATCAGCACGACCACCCCGACCAGACCCAGCGCCACACCTGCCATGCGCGACAGCGTCAGCCGTTCACCGGGCAGGAACCCATGCGCCAGCACCAGCGTGAACAGCGGCACCAGCGCCATCGTGATGCCGACAAAGCTGGATTGCACATGCGTTTGTGCCCAGGCGATCAGCGTGAACGGCAGCGCGTTGGAAAACACCGCAAAACCCAGCGCATGCAGCCAGACCTTGCGCTCGGCCAGCGGGGGCAGGCGCAGCCCCATGGCCATGCTCAGCGCCCCAAGGGTCAGCGCGGCCAGCGCGATGCGGCCCGTGGCGATCCACAGCGGCTGCATCCCGTCCAGCGCGATGCGCACCGACAGGAAACTGCCGCCCCAGATGATCCCGAGGGCAACGACTTCAAGCCAGTTCAAAAGACTGGGTTTGCTGGGGCTGGATATGTCGGTCATGGTGGTCCTCCCCGCATGACGTCCCACGGACGCTGAACATGTGCAAGAGCCTCCCCCTCGCCATGAGCGTGACAGCGTGTCAGGATAGCGCAGGATCGGAGGCAGCATGAGCAACAGCGACGGGTTCACGGGCAAGGTCGGGGCGCTGGTTCAGGCGATGCCGCTGCGCGCGGCGGGGTTCATCGTGACGCTGTATGGCGACGCGGTGGTGCCGCGCGGCGGGGAGATCTGGATCGGCACGATCATCGAGACCTGCGCGCTGGTCGGCATCTCGGAAACGCTGGTGCGCACGGCGGTGTCGCGGCTGGTCGCGGCTGGTCAGCTTGAGGGCTGGCGGCGCGGACGGCGCAGTTTCTATCGGCTGAGCGAGCGGCTGCAGGCCGAGTCCGAGGCGGCCTCGCGCCTGATCTACGGCCCGCCCGAGCCGTGGCGCTGGCGTTTCGTGCATCTGCCCGAGGTCGGCGCGGACAGTCTGATGGCGCTTCTGGAGCGCGAGGGCTTCGCGCGCCTGCGTCCGCAACTGGCTGTCGGCCCGGCGCGGGGCACGCTGCCCAAGGGCGTGCTGGTGTTCGACGCCGCGCCTGCGGCGGGCGAGGCGTTGCTGGCCGACTTCGCGGCACAGGCCTGGGATCTGACCCCGCATTCTGCCGCTTATGCGACGTTGCTGGCGCAGTTCGGCCCGCTGGACGGGGTGCCGCCCGACGACGGCGCAGCGGCGCTGACCGCGCGTCTGCTGCTGGTCCACGCCTGGCGTCACGCCCTGTTGCGCGACCCGCGCCTGCCCGATGCCGCACTGCCCGCCGACTGGCCCGGCCACGCCGCGCGGGCCTTGTTCCACAGGCTCTATGCCACGCTGTCCCCCGCTGCCGATTCGCAGATCGGCACGCGGTTCGAGGGCGCGCAGGGGCCCTTGCCGGTCAGCACACCGCACCTCACCGCGCGGCTTGCGGTTGAGAATTCCGAGCCGGGCCAAGGGCTTTACCCGGCGGCACAGCTGGCGGGATGACATGTCACAAGATTTCTGAACATGAGCGTTGATTTGTGACACGTCAAAGTCTATACAATGACCGAGCGGTCAGCGAATTTGGGAGGGGACGATGACTGAGGCCTTTATCTGCGATGCCGTGCGCACACCGATTGGTCGCTACGGCGGGGCGCTGTCCTCGGTCCGCGCCGACGATCTGGCCGCAGCCCCGATCAAAGCCCTGATGTCGCGCAACGCCGCTGTCGACTGGTCGCAGGTCGATGACGTGATCTATGGCTGCGCCAATCAGGCCGGTGAAGACAACCGCAACGTGGCGCGCATGGCCGTGCTGCTGGCGGGCCTGCCGGTCAGCGTGCCGGGCACCACGGTGAACCGCCTTTGCGGCTCGGGCATGGATGCCATCGGCATGGCGGCGCGGGCGATCCGGGCGGATGATGCCGACATGCTGATCGCCGGTGGCGTCGAAAGCATGAGCCGCGCGCCCTTCGTGATGCCGAAAGCCGACAGCGCCTTTTCGCGCGCCAATGCGGTCTATGACACCACCATCGGCTGGCGCTTTATCAACCCGGCGATGAAGGCAGCGTTCGGCGTGGATTCCATGCCGCAGACCGCCGACAACGTCGCAGCCGACTGGGGCATCAACCGCGCCGATCAGGACGCCTTCGCGCTGCGCAGTCAGGAACGCTGGGCGGCGGCCCATGCTGCCGGGCTGTTCGCGGATGAGATCGCCGCAGTCCTCATCCCGCAGCGCAAGGGCGATCCCAGGATCGTCGACACCGACGAACACCCGCGCCCCGACGTGACGGCGGCGCAACTGGCCAAGCTGCGCGGCGTGAATGGCGCCGAGCTGAGCGTGACGGCGGGCAATGCCTCGGGCGTGAACGACGGGGCGGCGGCGGTGGTCGTGGCCTCGGAAGCCAGCGCCAAGGCCAACGGCTTGACCCCGCGCGCCCGTGTCGTCGGCATGGCTGCCGCCGGTGTCGAGCCGCGCGTGATGGGCGTCGGTCCGGTGCCTGCGGTGCGCAAACTGCTGGCGCGGACGGGGCTGAGCCTTGAGCAGATGGACGTGATCGAACTGAACGAAGCCTTCGCCGCGCAGGGCCTTGCCGTGCTGCGCGACCTCGGCCTTGCGGGTGATGATCCGCGCGTGAACCCGCTGGGCGGGGCGATCGCGCTGGGGCATCCGCTGGGCATGTCCGGTGCCCGCCTTGTCGGCACCGCGATGTGGCAATTGCAACGCAGTGGCGGGCGCTATGCGCTGTGCACCATGTGCGTTGGCGTCGGTCAGGGCATCGCCCTGATCCTTGAACGGGTCTGAACAGGAGAGACTGTCATGTATGCTCAAATGGTGAAGTCCGAAGCGGCAAACGACGATCCCGCGCTGCTGGCCGCGTTTCAGGCCCGCATCGACGCGGGCGAGCGTATCGAGCCGAAAGACTGGATGCCCGACGCTTACCGCAAGACGCTGATCCGCCAGATCGGCCAGCATGCGCATTCCGAGATCGTCGGTCAGCTGCCCGAGGGCAACTGGATCACCCGCGCCCCAACGCTGGAGCGCAAGGCGATCCTGCTGGCCAAGGTGCAGGATGAGGCGGGGCACGGGCTGTACCTGTACTGCGCCGCCGAGACGCTGGGCGTCACGCGCGACGATCTGACCGAGCAGCTCTTGTCGGGCCGGATGAAATATTCCTCGATCTTCAACTATCCCACCCTGACCTGGGCCGATATTGGCGCGGTCGGCTGGCTGGTCGATGGCGCGGCGATCATGAATCAGGTGCCGCTGCAGCGCACGTCGTTCGGTCCCTATGCCCGCGCCATGGTGCGGATCTGCAAGGAAGAGAGCTTTCACCAGCGGCAGGGCTATGACCTGATCACCAAGATGGCGCAGGGCACGGCTGAGCAGAAGGCGATGGCGCAGGATGCGCTCAACCGCTTCTGGTATCCGTCGCTGATGATGTTCGGGCCGTCCGACAAGGATTCGGTCCATTCCACGCAGTCGATGGCGTGGAAGATCAAGATCAACACCAATGACGAACTGCGGCAGAAATTCGTCGATCAGACCGTGCCGCAGGCGAAATACCTCGGCCTGACGGTGCCCGATGAGAACCTGAAGTGGAACGATGATAAGGACGGCTGGGACTTCAGCGAGCCGGACTGGAACGAGTTCTACGACGTGCTCAAGGGCAACGGGCCGTGCAACACGGACCGGCTGTCGGCGCGCCAGAAGGCCTGGAGCGACGGCGCGTGGTTCCGTGACGGGCTGATGGCGCATGCGAAGAAGGCCGAAGCCCGGCGCGTGGCGGCCAAGGTCGCGGCAGAGTAACAGGGAGGGGGGCTAGCCCCCCTCTGGGCCCTTGGCCCATTCACCCCCCAGCGTATTTTCAGCAAGATGAAAGGGCTACGTCGTGTCCAATGAATGGCCGCTATGGGAAGTCTTTATCCGGGGTCAGCACGGGCTGAACCACCGGCACGTCGGCAGCCTGCATGCCCCCGACGCCGAACTGGCGATGCGCCATGCGCGCGATGTCTACACCCGGCGTAACGAGGGGGTCAGCATCTGGGTGGTGCCCTCGGCGCAGATCACCGCCTCGGCCCCGTCGGACAAGGGTCCGCTGTTCGAGCCGGCGAATGACAAGGTGTATCGTCACCCGACGTTTTACGACATTCCCGATGAAGTGGGGCATATGTGATGCCCTCGCTTCCCGATGTGATGACCCCCGACGCCGCACAACTGGCGCAGGCGGCGGGCGGCGAGGGGCGCGCGCCCTTGGAGACGGGCTCGCCCGAGCATGACCTTTTCACCGGGCTGACTCGGCTGGGCGATACCACGCTGATTCTGGGACACCGGGTCAGCGAATGGTGCGGGCTGGCGCCGGTGCTGGAAGAGGACATCGCGCTGGCCAATATGGCGCTGGACCTGATCGGGCAGACGCAGCTGTGGCTGGGGCTGGCCGGTGAGGTCGAGGGCCGGGGCCGCGACGCGGATGCGCTGGCCTTTCGGCGCGACGGCTGGGAGTTCCACAATCTGCTGCTGGTCGAGCGCCCGAATGGCGATTTCGGCCGGACGCTGATGCGCCAGTTCCTGTTTGACGCCTATCACCTGCCGCTCTTGAAGGCGCTGGAAGGTTCGACCAACCCGCGCATCGCCGAAATCGCGGCGAAGGCGGGCAAGGAAGTGGCCTATCACGTCGAGCGCTCCGCCGATCTGGTGATCCGGCTGGGCGATGGCACCGACGAGAGCCACGCGCGCATGCAATCCTCGCTGGACGCGCTCTGGGGCTATACCGGCGAGGCGTTTATCGGCGATGCGGTTGACGCCCGGCTGGGCGAGGCCGGGGTCATGCCCGCGCCCGAAAGCCTGCGCTCCGACTGGGACCGGACCGTCAACGCGGTGCTGGCCGAGGCGACGCTGGAGCGCCCGGCGAGCGACTTTGCCCACAAGGGTGGCAAGCAGGGCCGGCACAGCGAGCATCTGGGTCATCTGCTGACGTCGATGCAGTGGCTGCAGCGCTCGTATCCTGACGCCACGTGGTAAGATGAAACCCGCCGTCGAACAGGTCTGGCAGTGGCTGGGCGAGGTGCCGGACCCGGAAATCCCGGTGATCTCGCTCACCGATCTGGGGGTCATCCGCGACGTCGCCTATGAGGGCGACACGCTGGTGGTCACGGTCACGCCGACCTATTCGGGCTGCCCGGCGACGGCGGTGATCAATCTCGATATCGAGAACAAGCTGCGCGACAACGGCGTCACCGATCTGCGCCTGAGCCGTCAGTTGTCACCGCCCTGGAGCAGCGACTGGATCAACCCGGCTGCGCGCGAGGCGCTCAAGGACTACGGCATCGCGCCGCCCATTGACGGCACCGCCGCCGATGGCGTGCTGGCCGGGCGCATCGCGCGGCTGGGCGGGGCTGGCAATCTGGTGGTGGCCTGCCCGCGCTGTGGGTCAAACCATACCGAGAAGATCAGCCAGTTCGGCTCGACCCCCTGCAAAGCGGCGTATCAGTGCCGCGACTGTCTGGAACCCTTCGACTATTTCAAATGTATTTGAGGCACTGACATGGCCCGTTTCCTGCCCCTTGAAGTGACCGACGTCCGCAAGGACACCCGCGACGCCGTCGTCGTCACCCTGCGCCCGCGCCCCGAGGATGCGGCGCGCTTTGCCTTCATTCAGGGCCAGTACCTGACCTTTCGCCGCGAGTTCGACGGCGAGGAGCTGCGCCGCTCGTATTCGATCTGCGCCGGGCTGGACGAGGGGCTGCTGAAGGTTGGCATCAAGCGTGTCGATGGCGGCGCGTTCAGCACCTGGGCGAATGAGAACCTCGCACCCGGCGCGGTGATCGAAGCCATGCCGCCGATGGGCAATTTCCACACTGCCTTGCAGGCTGAAACACCCCGGCACTATCTGGGTTTTGCCGGCGGGTCAGGCATCACGCCGGTGCTGTCGATCCTGAAAACCGTGCTGGCGCGCGAACCCAAATCGCGCTTCACGCTGGTCTATGCAAACCGGCAGATCAACTCGATCATGTTCCGCGAAGATCTTGAGGATTTGAAGAATTCCTACCTTGGGCGGCTGTCTGTGCTGCATGTGCTCGAGGCAGAAGGTCAGGAAATCGACCTGTTCACAGGCCGCATCGACGCCGAGAAAATGTCTGCCCTTTTCACCCATTGGGTCGATCCGGCCAGTGTCGATACCGCATTCATATGCGGGCCCGAACCCATGATGTTGACCATCGCCGACAGCCTCAAGGCCAACGGACTGAGTGACACGCAGATCAAGTTCGAGCTGTTCGCCAGCGGGCAGCCGGGCCGCGCCAAGACCAAGGCGGTGAGCACGGTTGCCGACAGCGGCGAGGCTTGCGAGGCGACCGTTACACTGGACGGCACCACCCGTACCTTCCGAATGCCCAAGACCGGGGAGAGCCTGCTCGACGCGGCGCTGTCGAACCGGCTGGACGCGCCCTATGCCTGCAAGGCCGGGGTCTGCTCGACCTGCCGCGCCAAGGTGCTTGAGGGCGAGGTCGAGATGATGACCAACCACGCGCTTGAGGATTACGAGGTCCGGCAAGGCTATGTGCTGACCTGCCAATGCTACCCACTAAGCGACCGCGTGGTCGTGAGCTATGACCAGTAACCCGGGGGAGCGATCATGACCGATATGAGCATCGAGGACTATCTCGCCCATGGCGGCAAGCTGACCTCGCCGGGGAATGTTCCGGCGCGCTATCGCGGCGAGCTTTTGCGCCTGATGGCGTCATTTGTGGACAGCGAACTGGCGGCCTCGGCCGGGTTCGCCGACACGATCAACGATGCGCCGGGCATCAAAAGCCGCATCGCCGCCGCGCGGATCACGCTGGAAAAGGCCGACCATGCCGAGCGCGTGTTGCGCCTGATGTCGGAATTCGGCGTCGATACCGAGCGGTATGAAGACGTCCACCCTTGGGCTGCGCGCGTCGCGCGTGACGCCGATCTGGGCGCGCAGCGCCATGGCGGCGACATGCGGCTGTCGGTGTTCCACTACCCGCTGACCGGCTGGATCGACGCCGTGGTGATGAACGTGTTGCAGGGGCTGGCGGCCAAGGTGCAGTTGGCCGAGCTGTCGCAGGTCTCGTACCAGCCGCTGGCCGAGGTGTTCCGCGCCATCGCCCCGACCGAGACGCGCCATGCCGAGCTGGGCGTCGAGGGGCTGGCGCAGATCGTCCAGTCCGAAGAGGGGCGCGCCGCCGCCGAAGCCTCGATCGCCTACTGGCGGCCCCATGTTGCCGCCGGTTTCGGCGCGACCAATTCGGCCCGTTACGAGCGGCTGTCGCGGCTTGGCCTGCGCCACCGCCCTAACGCCGCCATGCTGGCCGAGTGGGAGGCGACCCTTGCCACCACGCTGGCCGATCTGTCTCTCTGAAAGGACGCGCGATGAACGCTCAGACCCCTTACGCGCTGAAAAGCTACATCTGCGGTGACTGGAAAGCCGGGGCCCGCGACGGCGTGCTGTTGCGCGATGCGGGCACCGGCGCGCCGGTTGCGACCATCGACGCCAGCGGCATCGACATGGCCGAGGCGCTGGCCTATGGCCGTGCCTCCGGTGCGGCGCTGCGGGCGATGAGTTTCCACCAGCGCGCCGAGATGCTCAAGGCGCTGGCCAAGGCGCTGAGCGCGCAAAAGGATGCCTTCCACGCGCTGTCGCTGGCCACCGGGGCCACGCCGCGCGACGGCATGGTCGACATCGAGGGCGGCTTTCACACGCTGTTTTCCTATTCCAGCCAGGGACGGCGCGAGCTGCCAAATACCAAGCTGCTGGTCGAAGGCTCGGTTGAGGGGCTGTCCAAGGACGGCAGCTTCAGCGCCCAGCACATTCTGACGCCGCTGCAGGGCGTGGCGGTGCATATCAACGCCTTCAACTTCCCGGTCTGGGGGATGCTCGAGAAACTGGCACCGACGCTACTGGCGGGCATGCCCGCGATCATCAAACCGGCCTCGCAGACGGCCTATCTGACCGAACTGGTGGTCCGCGCGATCATCGAGACCGGCATCCTGCCGACGGGCGCGCTGCAACTGATTTGCGGCTCGACCGGCGACCTGCTGGACCATGTGACCGGGCAGGACGTGGTGACCTTTACTGGCTCGGCCTCGACCGGGCGGATGCTGCGCACGTCGAAAGCGATCGTCGAGAATTCGGTGCGCTTCACGATGGAAGCTGACAGCCTGAACGCCTCCGTACTGGGGCCGGATGCCGTGGCAGGCACGCCCGAGTTCGACCTCTTCGTCAAGGAAGTCACCCGCGAGATGACCGTCAAGGCGGGCCAGAAATGCACCGCTATCCGCCGCGTTCTGGTGCCCCGGGCGCAGGCTGACGCGGTGATCGCGGCGCTGGGCGAGGCGCTGGGCAAGATGAACGCCGGTCTGCCGGGCGACGCCGCCACCCGCATGGGCGCGCTGGCCAGCCACGCGCAGCGCGACGAAGTCCGCGCCCGCATCCGCGATCTGCAGGCCGATGGCGAGATCGTCGTCGGCGACCCGGACGCGGTGAGCGTCAGCTCGGGTGATCCCGACGAGGGCGCGTTCCTCAATCCGGTGGTGCTCTATTGCGATCAGCCTTTGAGCGCCAAAGCCGCGCATGATGTCGAAGCCTTCGGGCCGGTCAGCACCGTCATGGCCTATGACGACCTCGATGAGGCGATTGCCCTGACGCAACGCGGCAAAGGCTCGCTGGCCGCGTCGGTGTTCACCAATGCACCCGAGGTCGCCGAGGCCGCCGTGCTCGGCATGGCCCCGTTCCACGGCCGCATCCTGCTGGGCAATCGCGCCAGCGCGAAAACCTCGACCGGCCACGGCGCGCCGCTGCCCAATCTGGTGCACGGCGGGCCGGGCCGCGCCGGTGGCGGTGAGGAAATGGGCGGCATCCGCGGCGTGAAACACTTCATGCAGCGCACGGCGGTGCAGGGCACGCCCGCGCTGCTCAGTGCGGTGACGGGGCGCTGGATCGAGGGCGCTCCAACCCGCGCCGACTGCCACCCGTTCCGCAAATCGCTGGAAACGCTAAAGGTCGGCGACCAGATCGTTACGGCGACGCGGGAGGTCACGCTTGAGGACATCGAGCATTTCGCGGCCTTCACCGGCGACACCTTCTACGCCCACATGGACGAAGACGCCGCCCGCGCCAACCCGTTCTTCGACGGCCGCGTCGCGCACGGCTACCTGATCGTCAGCTTCGCCGCCGGGCTGTTCGTGCAGCCCGATCCCGGCCCGGTGCTGGCCAATTACGGCGTCGACAACCTGCGCTTCCTGACCCCGGTGAACCCCGGCGACGTGCTCGGCGTCCGGTTGACCTGCAAAGAGATCAACCCCCGCGAAAACGCCGAACACGGCGAGGTGCGCTGGGATTGTCAGGTGACCAATCAGGACGGAGCGGTGGTCGCGCAATACGACGTGCTGACCATGGTGGCCAAAACCTGGCCGCAGTAAGGGCATTACCGGCGCGCGCCCCACAGGCCGACCGGGAGGGTTTTCCACCCTCCCGGACCCTCCCGGAGGATATTTGCAGAGCAAAGAGGGGCGTTAACGAAGGGTTAACCGCGCTTTCTTTGCTCCCTAAATATCCTCGGGGGGTGAATTCGCTGAAAGCGAAGAGGGGGGTCCGAGGACCCCCTTGTTGCGCGCCGCGACAGCGGCGCGCCGGGTCGCGTGAGGGCGAGGCGGCGTCAGCCGTCTCGGCCGAGGGCGAAACCCCTCACCGGCTTGCAAGGTCCGCCACGATGGCGCGGGCTGCCGCGACCGGGTCGGTTGCCGCCCAGACCGGTCGGCCGACGACGATGTGATCCGCGCCGTTGCGCACCGCGTCTGACGGCGTTGCGATGCGTTTCTGATCGTTCGAGGCGCTGCCAGCCGGGCGTACCCCCGGCGTCACGATCAGCCGACCTGCCGCATTGGGCAGCGCGCGGATCATCGCGGCCTCGAAGGGGCTGGCGATCACGCCGTCAGCCCCGGCCTCGAACGCCCGCGCCGCGCGCTCGGTCACGATCTCGGCGATGTCGCCGGGCTTGATCATGGCTCCGTCCAGATCGGCGCGGTCCATCGAGGTCAGCACCGTGACGCCCAGAATTTTCAGTCCCGTGCCCGCCGCGCCTTGCTTGGCGGCTTGCACGACCATCGGATCGCCATGCACGGTCAGAAAGTCGAGATTGTACTGGGCGATACCGCGTACTGCCGCTTCAACCGTTGCCGGAATGTCGAAAAACTTCATGTCCAGGAAGATGCGTTTGCCCCGTTCCTGTTTCAGCTCATTCGCCAGGGCCAGCCCGCCGCCGGTCAGCATGCCCAGACCGATCTTGTAGAAACTGACCTGATCACCGATCCGCTCGGCGATCTCGAGTCCCTGCACCACATTGGGCACGTCCAGCGCCACGATCAGGCGGTCGTCGGCGGGCAGGTTGTCTTGGGCATGGGCGGGCATGGACATGGCGCAGTCTCCTGAGGGCACGGGTTCTTGGGGGCTGGCGCGCTGATACGCGCATTGCCGCAGCCGGGCAAGCTTGCGCATTGGCTGCACCGGGGGCAGCATGGCGTCATGACGCAAACAGCCCCCAACCGCATTGACGGCACCCGCCCCGATTCGCCCTGTCTTTCCGGGCATGGCACATGGCCCGTCGGGGTGCAGACCCTGACGCTGACCGATCCCGCGCGGGTCGATCTGGACGGCGAGACTCGCCCACGCCCTTTGACCGTCGAGCTGTGGTATCCCGCCGCGCCCGGCACCGCACCGGGCGGCAGCTACGACACGTTGCTGCGCGACGGCGAGACGCCGGTCACCGTGCACGGCAGCGCCGCGCGCGATGCCGACCCTGCGCAGGCGCGCTGGCCTTTGGTGCTGATCAGCCACGGCTATCCCGGCAACCGCTTTCTGATGAGCCATCTGGCCGAGGCGTTGGCCTCGCGCGGGTATCTGGTCGCCGCGGCGGATCATCCGTTGAGCACCTATCAGGATCAGGGCCCGTTTGGCGCGACGCTTTATCACCGGCCGCTGGATCAGCGGTTTCTGCTGGGAGCGCTGGCCGGGCATCCGCTGGCGCTGCCTGATACCGCGGCCGTGATCGGCTATTCGATGGGGGGCTACGGCGCCTTGGTGACCGCCGGGGCCGGGCTGGTTGACGGAATGGAGGCGCATGAGCAAGCCCCGGCGGGCGGGCTGCTCGCCGTCCATCTGGCGCGAAACCTGCCGCTGCCGCCTGCCAATCTGCGCGCGGTCATTGCCTTTGGGCCGTGGGGCAACGGGCATGGCGTCTGGTCACCCGAAGGGCTGAGCGGCATCGCCTTGCCGCTGTTGGTGATCGCGGGCAGCGTCGATACCGTGTCGGTCTATGAGGGGATGCGCGGCATCGCCCGGGACGCGGGCGGCACGCTTCAGACCTTCGTCAACGCCGGCCACAATGCCGGTGCGCCGATCCCGGCCCCGGCCGAGAGCCATGCGCATAGCGAGAAACTCGGCTGGGCGCCGTTCCTGCATTACGCCGATCCGGTCTGGGACTCGGTACGGATGAACGCCATCGCCCAGCATTTCGCCGCCGCATTTCTGGACCGGCACCTGAAGGGCGAGACCGCGCGCGATGCGCTGCTTGCGCCCGTGACGGCGCTGGGTGCCGAGGCCGGGTTTGGCGACGGGATGGCCGCTGGGCTGACGGTCGAGAGCTGGGCGTAAGGGCTGATGCTGCCCTTTGACGGTCCGGTGTGGCGGCTCTTGCCGCGCGGCATGGCCGCTGATGCTGCGGCCCGCGCGCCCGAAGGGCGGTTTCACCATGCCGGACAGATCGCGGCCTATGCCTCGCTGAGTGCCGAGGGGGCGCATGTGGCGATCAAGCGGTATCTGGGTGACGGGGCTGAGCGGGTGCTCATCCCGATGTGGCTGCGCGCCGAGCGTGTGGATGATGCGCGCGGCAACCCGGCAGTGTCTGTCGTCTGGCAGGACATCCGCGCGGCCGGTCAGCCTGCGCCGACATGGGCGCTGTCGGATGCCGCTCGGGCGGCGGGGGCGCAGGCGATGCTGTACAGTTCGCGCTCGCGGCCGGATCTTGCGCATATCGTGGTGTTCGACACGCGCTGCCTGCGACGAAACTCAACGGCTTAGCCGCAGATCAGGCGATGGACTCCATGCGTTCCTTGTCCATCGTGCCCGGCACGATGGTGATCGGCACCGGCAGCGAGCCTGAGCTGCGTGACAGCTGCGTGACCAGCGGGCCGGGGCCCGAGCGGTCCGAACCTGCACCCAGCACCAGAACGCCGATCTGCGGGTCTTCCGCGATCTGGGCGAGGATTTCGTCCACGGGCTGGCCTTCGCGGATCACCAGTTCAGGCTGGATCGCGTGCTTGTCGCGCATCCATTTGGCGAAGACTTCGAAATGGGCCTCGATCCGTTCACGGGCTTCTTCGCGCATCAGGTCGGCCACGCCGATCCAATGCTGGAACTCTTCGGGCGGGATGATCGACAGGATCGTCACGCCGCCCTCGGTGTGCGCGGCCCTGAGAGCCGCGAAACGGATCGCGTTCAGGCATTCGCGGCTGTCATCCAGCACGACGAGAAACTTGCGCATCATCAACTCCGGTTGTGCGCGCCATCATGGCGCATGGTCGCAAAGCTGTCCAGCAGGGCCAGGGGCCGCCGGGAAAGGTCTCAGTCAGAAAATCCATGTGTCGGAATTTTCACCGGTGCGCCGCAATGTTTGCAATGCACGGCGTCGGGGTCGTGGCGGTTCAGGCCACATTCCTGACAGGTGTATTTCACCTTCTTGGGCTGAAACAGCGCGCGGGCGAATTGGACGAACAGGGCAACGCCCACCACCATCACCAGCACCGAGAACAGCTTGCCGCCGGGCGAATCCAGCGTGATGTCGCCAAAGCCGGTGGTCGTCAGGGTGGCGACGGTGAAATAGAGCGCGTCGATATAGGCGGTGACGCCTGTATGGGCCTCGAAGAACAGCGCAAAGGCCAGCGAGGAGGTGACGAAGATGAACACGAACAGGTTCATGCCCGCCAGAAAGGTATCCTCGTGCCGCCGAAACAGGTCGGAATCGCGCCGAAGATCGTGGACCAGATGGTACGAATGCAGCAGCCTGAGCCCGCGCAGGATGCGCAGAAAGGTGATGTCATCGGGTACAAAGGGGGCCACGAACAGCGAGACCAGCACGATGATATCCGCGATCGTGTAGATCCGCCGCAGCATCTGCAGCCGGTCGGGCGCAACCCAGAGCCGGGCGAGAAAATCGGCAAAGATGATCACGCCCAGGACTGCGTTTGTCACCGTCAGCGGCGTCGTATAAGGAAGCGCCGCCGCGACGATGAAGTACAAAATAGACGCCACATCGAAAACAATCAGCGCATAGCGGAACCGCTTGGCGCGCTCGCTGCGTCCGTTATAGAGCAGCCGAAGTTCCCGGTGTAGCGGGTGTTCACTCACCGTTGCGAGGCCGCCCAGTCCCAGTAAAGCTGCCGGGTGCGTTTGGTCACCGGGCCGGTCTGATAGCGGCGGTCGTCAAAGGCCGAAACCGGCGTGACCTTGGACATGTTGCCCGACAGGAACACCTCATCGGCATCGCGGAAATCGTCCAGCGTCAGGACGGTTTCGTGGACCTTCACGCCATCGGCGGTCAGGTTCGAGATGTGGCGCGCGCGGGTGATGCCCGACAGGAAGGTGCCGTTGGCGATGGGGGTGAAAACCTCACCATCCTTGACCATGAAGGCATTCGCCGTGGCGCTTTCAGCCACATTGCCCTGACTGTCGCAGACCAGCGCGTTGTCAAAGCCCTTGGCGTTGGCCTCGGCCAGCATGCGGGCGTTGTTGGGATACAGGCACCCTGCCTTGGCATTGGTCACCGCACTGTCCAGCGTCGGGCGGCGGAAGCGGGTGGTCGTCAGCGAGGTTGTCGCGGTTTCCGGGGCCATGCCGATCGCCTCAAGGCAGATGCAGAACCCAGTCGCATCCTGCGAGGCCAGCACGCCCGACGGCCCGCCGTTGATCGCCCAGTACATCGGGCGGATGTAGACGGAATCCGCAAAGCCATCGAGCCCCTCGCGGGTGATTTCGAGCATCTCTTCGACGCTCATCGTCGGCTTGATCATCAGCGCCTCGGCCGAGCGGTTGATGCGCGCAAGGTGGCGGTCCAGATCCGGCGTCATGCCGTCGAAGAGCCGCGCGCCGTCAAACACAGTGGTGCCCAGCCAAGCGCCGTGGTCGGCGGCCTTCATGACGGGGACGTCGCCCTCGTGCCAGCGGCCCTCAAAATACGTGCGGATGCGTGAACCGACAGCCATGATGCGTCTCCCTGAAGCGTGTTGCGCCTGTTAAACACCCTGTGATGCCGGGCGTCCAGAGGAGCGCAGCGTCGCTTTCAGAGGTTGAACACCCGGTTGGGATGCAGTTCGCCGCCCATATAGACGCCGACGCCGACCGGCTTGCCCTCATAGCTGGCCCAGGCGGTTTCGCCGGGCGCGGCGCGGGACGAGAGCACCTGACCGGGGTTGCCGTTCTTCAGCCGCACAGCGCCTTCGGCCGACAGCGGCAGTTCCTGCAGGGCGAACAGGCCAATTTCCAGCGGCAACAGGCGGGCCTCAAGCTCGGGGGTCTTGGCCAGCGCGTCCAGTTCTTCCAGCGTGATGCCCTGTGCGGCCTGAAACGGCCCCGACCATTCGCGCCGCAGCCACGCGACATGGCCCAGACAGCCCAGCGCCACGCCCAGATCGCGGGCGATCGAGCGCACATAGCCGCCCTTGCCGCAGACCATCTCGAACTCGGCGCAATCGGCGTCCGGGCGGGCGGTCAGCACCAGCTTTTCCACCAGCAGCGGGCGGGCAGCCAGATCCATCGCCTCACCGGTGCGGGCAATGTCATAGGCGCGCTCGCCCTCGACCTTGACGGCGGAGTATTGCGGCGGGACTTGCTCGATCTGGCCGCGGAAGGCCTCAAGCGCGGCTTCGATCTGCGCGTCGTCGGGGCGTGTTTCGCTGCGGGCGATCACCTGGCCCTCGGCATCGTCGGTATCGGTGGCAGCGCCAAAATTGACGCGGAAGCGGTAGCATTTGGCGGCATCGGTGACATAAGGCACGGTCTTTGTCGCCTCGCCTAGCGCCACGGCCAGCACGCCGGTTGCCGCCGGGTCGAGCGTGCCCGCGTGCCCGGCCTTCTGCGCGCCCAGTGCCCAGCGGACCTTGCCCACCACCGAGGTCGAGGTGATCCCCGCCGGTTTGTCTACAACCAGCCAGCCCGAAATCGCGCGACCTTTGCTTTTGCGTGCCATGCTTACCCCCTTGAGATCAGGCGCGCGGGCATAGCGGCTCACCCGCTGCACCGCAACCCCTGCGCTCAACGCAGATCGTCGGCCAGAAAACAGGCGTCGGGATCGCCCAATGTGCAGGCACGCTCCAACACGGCCAGCGCGCGGGGAACGTCGGGGGGAACGCCGCGTCCCTCGGCCAGAATATCGCCCAGCGTCACGCAGGCATAGGGATCGTTGCCGTCGCAGCCCAGCGCGAACAGGCGCACCGCTTCGGTGATGTCAGGCTGAACGCCTAGGCCCGAGCGGTAAATTTCGCCCAGATAGCTGCAGCCCTGCGACTCGCCCCCTTCGCAGGACTGGCTGTAGAGCGTGGCGGCGCGGGACACGTCCATCTCGACCCCGTCGCCCAGTTCGAGCCGGAAGCCGAATTGCGAGCAGGCGAGCAGGTCGCCTCCCTCACAGCCCGCTTCAAACAGCCCCGCGACGCGCTGTGAGATCGTTTCCAGATCGCCCAGCCCGTTCAGATCGGTCTGAAACGCCAGCTCGGTGCAGGCTTCGGCCCAGCCGCCCGTGCACAGGTCACCCAGCAGGGCAGCGCCGCCCGGCAGATCTTCAGCACCGCCGCGCCCTTGTATCATCATCAGTGCCAGCCCGGCACAGCCGGCGGCGGCGTGGCGGTCGGGCCAGTCGGTGCAGGCGGTCTGGTAGTGCGCGCGGGCGGTGGGGTCTGCCTGCGGCAAACCGGCCAGCCCGACTTCATAAAGCTGTCCAAGCACGCCGGAGGCGAGCGCGGGCAGGGTCTGCGTCGCTTCGGTCAACAGGGGCAACGCGCCGCTGTCCTGCGGATCGAGCGCAAGACGCGCGCGGGCTTCGAGGATGGCAAGAAAGGCGTCATTGGGCGCTGCGGCACGCGCCGCTTCACAGGCCGCAACCGCCTCCACCGGCGCGCGGACGGCATAGACGCCGACCGCCCCCTCAACCCGCGGGATCAGCGGATAGCCCGCCAACCGGTCGCAGTCGGTTTGTTGTGCCTGCGCAGGCAGGGCGGTCAGCAGCGCGATAACGGCCCCGATCAGGCGCATAGGTTCCCTCGTCTTCCCTGTTCAGGAAAGACGCTAACACTGCCTGCGGCAGGCCCCAAGCCCTCGATTCAGGCCTTGGGCCGCTGTGCGCGCATGAGCATGCCGTAGAGGTCACGCGGATCATCGGGATCGGCGATCACATCCAGCATCTGCGATCCGGCATGGACCTGATCGTACAGCCAGTTCAGCGCGGTGAAATCCTCGATGGCAAAGCCGACACCATCGAAAAGGGTGATCTGCCCGGTGTCCCGCCGCCCCTCGACCGCGCCGGTGATCACCTGCCACAAGGCGGCGACCGGATAGTCCGCCGGCATCTGCTGGATCTCGCCTTCGACCCGTGTTTGCGGCTCGAATTCCACAAAGGTCTGCGCGCGCTCAAGAATGGCCGGGGCCAGCTCGGTCTTGCCCGGACAATCCCCGCCAATCGCGTTGATATGCACGCCCGCGCCGATCATGTTGTCATGCAGCACGGTCGCATTGCGCTTGTCGGCGGTGCAGGTGGTGATGATCTGCGCGCCCTCTATGGCGGCTTCGGCGCTGGTACACCCGATCACGGTCAGCCCGCTTCCCTTGAGGTTGCGTTCGCATTTCTCGGTCGCAGCGGGGTCCACGTCATAAAGCCGCACGGTGTCGATGCCGCAAACCGCCTTGAGCGCCAGCGCCTGAAACTCGGCCTGCGCGCCATTGCCGATCAACGCCATCACCCGCGCACCCTTGGGCGCCAGATGCCGCGCGGCAAGGGCCGAGGTCGCGGCGGTTCTGAGCGCGGTCAGCACCGTCATCTCGGCGAACATCAGCGGATAGCCGGTGGCCACCTGCGAGAGCACACCAAAGGCGGTCACCGTCTGCAACCCGGCGCGGGTATTGGCGGGATGGCCGTTCACATACTTGAACGCATAGCGCTCGCCGTCCGAGGTCGGCATCAGCTCGATCACCCCGATGTCGGAATGCGAGGCGACGCGGGCGGTCTTGTCGAAGGTTGCCCAGCGGCGGAAATCGGCCTCGATCCGGTCGGTGAGATCACGCAGCGCGGCCTCCAGCCCGACCCGGTGAATGATCGCCATCATATCCGCGACAGAAATGAACGGCACCAGAGCCTGCGCCGAGGGCTGGGGAAGATCGCGCATCACATCTGCCCCCTGAAGCTGCGGGTCGGGCGGTCAAAGACTTTCTTGCCCATCAGGCTGGCGACCAGATCGACCATCAGATGCGCGGTGCGGCCGCGCTCGTCCAGAAAGGGGTTCAGCTCGACCAGATCCAGCGAAGTGACGCGCCCGGATTCGTGCAAGAGTTCCATCACCAGATGCGCCTCGCGGAACGTCGCGCCGCCCGGAACGGTGGTGCCGACAGCGGGGGCAACCGAGGGATCGAGGAAGTCGACATCCAGCGAGACATGCAGCAACCCATCCGCGGCCTCAACCAGTTCAAGGAACTCGCGCAGCGGCGCGACGACGCCGCGCTCATCGAGCACCCGCATGTCGTTGATGGCGATCTCATGCTCCAGCAGGGCGGCGTGTTCGGCAGCATCGACGCTGCGGATCCCGAACAGGCAGATGTTTTCCGGCGGGACGGGGGCGGGGAAGGGCGGGAACTCAGGAAACTCGCGCCCGGCCAGATAGGCGACAGGCGTACCGTGCAGATTGCCCGAGACGGTGGTGCTGGGGGTATGGAAGTCGCTGTGCGCATCGAGCCAGAGCACGAACAGCGGCCTGCCCGACGCCTTGGCGGCGGCGGCGACCCCGGCGACAGACCCCAACGCGAGGCTGTGATCCCCGCCCATGAAAATCGGCATGCCCTTTGCGCATGCGGCCTCTCCGGCTTCGGCCAGCGCGCGGGTCCAGCCCAAGGTTTCGGGCAGGTGATGCACGGCAGAATTGGCGCTGGTCGCAGGGATCGGCGCGCAGGCAACGTCGCCCAGATCGGTCACGCTATGCCCCAGCGCCTCCAGCGCGCCCGCCAGCCCGGCGGTACGGTAGGCGGCCGGGCCCATCAGGCAACCGGGGCGGTGCTGGCCAGAGTCGACGGGGGCACCGATGAGCAGGCAATGGGTCTGGGGCATGGGGAAACCTTTGTGTGGGGCGTGTTCGGGTCAGTGTAGCCTTTGACGGGACGCGTTCCACTTGACGGAATGACCGTTTCGGTCGGATCATAGCGCAAAATGATCAGTCAAACTGCCCGGATTGGAATTCCAATGCTCGACGAAACCGATCTCGCCCTCATCGCTGCCCTGAAGCGCGACGGGAGGGCGGGGCTCTCCGAGCTTGCTGCCCGGCTGGGGCTGAGTCGCGCGACGGTCCGTAACCGGCTGGCCCGGCTGCAAGAGACCGGCGAGGTGCAGGGTTTCACCGTCCTGACCCGCAGTGATCTTGCCGACAGCCCGGTGCGCGCGCTGATGATGGTGGCGATCGAAGGAACCGGCACCGACCGCGCGGTCGGTCGAATGCTGACGATGCCTGCCGTCCGGGCGGTACATTCTACATCGGGCCGCTGGGATGTGATCGTGGATCTGGCGACCGACAGCTTGTCGGCGCTCGACGAAACCATCTCGCGCATCCGCAAGCTCGACAGCGTCAGCCAGTCGGAAACCCATCTCTTGATGTCGACCCGCCGCGCGCAGGGAGGGCGGGGTCAGGGGGGCTAGCCCTCCTCTGCGCGCAAGCGCGCATTCACCCCCCAGGATATTTACGGACAGATGATAAGGTTTTCTTAACCCTGCTTCATTTTCTGTCTCTAAATATCCACGGGAGGAGTCCAGAGGAGGGGGCGTGCCCCCTCCTCTGGCGAGGGGGGCTCGGGGGGGCGAGAAGCCCCCCCGATTACCCGCGCGACGCTTTCTCGGTGATGCCCGATACGCCCTCACGCCGGGCCAGTTCGGCTTCGATATCGTCCAGCGAAACGCCACGGGCGGTACACATGACCAGCAGATGGAACAGTACATCCGCGGCCTCGGCGGTCAGCCGCGCCTTGTCCCCCTTGACCGCCTCGATCACCGCCTCGATCGCCTCTTCGCCGAATTTCTCGGCGCATTTCTCGGGGCCCTTGGCGAAGAGCTTGGCGGTCCAGCTGGTGTCGGGGTCGGCGGTTTTGCGCGCTTCAACGGTAGCGGCGAGACGGTGGAGAGCGCTCATGTCAGCCTCACAGGGATGCCGGCGGCGGCCATATGGGCCTTGGCCTGACCGATGGTATAGGTGCCGAAATGGAAAATCGACGCGGCCAGCACCGCCGAGGCGTGGCCTTCGGTGACGCCTTCGACCAGATGGTCCAGCGTCCCCACGCCGCCCGAGGCGATCACCGGCACGTCGACCGCATCCGCAATCGCGCGCGTCAGCGGCAGGTTGAAACCGGCTTTGGTGCCGTCGCGGTCCATTGAGGTCAGCAGGATCTCTCCCGCGCCCTTGGCCGCCACCGTCCGCGCGAACGCCACCGCGTCGATGCCGGTCGCCTTGCGCCCGCCGTGGGTGAAGATCTCCCACCGGCCCGTCTCGACCGTCTTGGCGTCAATCGCCACGACGATGCATTGCGAGCCGAAGCGATCCGCGGCTTCGGCCACCACATCGGGGTTGGCGACGGCCGCCGAGTTGAACGAGACCTTGTCCGCCCCCGCCAGCAAAAGCGCGCGCACATCGTGATGCGTGCGCACCCCGCCGCCCACGGTCAGCGGCATGAAGCATTGCTCGGCCGTGCGGGTCACCAGATCGAACATCGTGCCGCGATTTTCATGCGTGGCGTGGATGTCCAGAAAACACAGCTCGTCCGCGCCTGCCGCGTCATAGGCCTTGGCGGCCTCGACCGGGTCGCCGGCATCGATCAGGTTGACGAAGTTCACGCCCTTGACCACGCGCCCGTCGGCGACGTCAAGGCAGGGGATGATGCGGGTTTTCAGCATGGCGGGGCTCCTTGCCCCTTCCCTAGCGCCAGAGCGCCGGTTCGGAAAGGGGGAAGCATCCTAATCGCGCGCCCGGCGGATCAGCGACACCAGCGCCAGCCAGATCCCCAGCGCCATCCCGGCCAATGCGATGGGGGCGGTCAGGATCAGAAACCAGCCCGAGATGGACAGCGCATACAGGAACCGGCCCCCGTCCAGACCCATGATAACGCAAGGCCGCGCGCCGCTTTGTGTCACCGTGCAGCCGCTCACACCGGCCAAGGCCCAGGCCAGCGCGATGCCGAACACCGGCAACAGGCCGACAATGATCATCAATCCGGCAAGTACCCAACCGCGTTGCATCCGCTCTCCTGTCGCGTTTCCGCGCGGACTCTGCGCCTTGCTGCCGGTGAGCCCAAGCAACGCTTGCGTGAGGCGCGATTTACAGGCGGCGGGGGGCGCAGTAGAACGCGAGACATGCGTATTGCCTTTCTCCTTCCCCTCGCCCTTGCCGCCTGTACCGCGTCGCCCCGCGCCGTGCCCGATGGTGGGCCCGACCCTGCACCCGCGCCGCAGGACCGGATCGCTGCCGAATGCGCGCTGCTGGACCGCGCGGTGACGATGCTGGCCGCCAATGGCACGCCCGCGCATGACGGCCTGACCGAGGGCTGCCCCGGCGTCGCGGCACGCGACACCCGCCCGCTGCCCGAGCAACTGGCGTCTCTGCGCGCGGCCAATGCCGCCGCCTTGCCCCCGGCGATGCAGGCAGGCACCCGGGCCGAGGCGGTCTATCGCCGCATGATCACCCGCGGCGTGCCGGTGTCGCTGGCGCTTCACCTGACCTCGGACCCGTTGTTCTCCGCGGCCGCGCGCTAAGGTCGCAAGCGCGCGATATCCGACCCGGGGGCTGGACACTGCCCCTTGACCGCGCCACTTTGAGGCGAAACCGAGAAGGCACCCGACCATGGCTCAACCCACTGCTCCTGCCCCGTCGCATCTGATCTTCGTTGCCCTGCTTTTGCTGCTCTGGCACGGGCTGCTGGGGGCCGATTACGTCATCGAGCGTTTCGCGCTGGGCGAGCCGGGCTGGCCCGCGCTGATGTCCGCCCTGCCGCTGGACGCGCTGTGGATGCGGGTCGTCTGGGCGCTGGGCGTCTGGCTGGGCGTCGCGGCGGCGCTTTTTCTGGCGCTGAAAGACGATGCCTCGGTCCTTTTGTTCTTCGCCGCTGCCGCTGCCAATGTGGCGCTGGCCGTCGGTCTGATCCTGAACGCACCGCCGGTCTTGGTGCTGCCCTTGCCCTTGCCCGCCCTGTTGGGCCTGCTGGTCGTGGTGCCGCTGATGGGCTGGCTCTATGCCCGCACGCTGAACCGTGCGGGTGTGCTGCACTAATCTCTACGTCCTTGAAAGGATTTCTGCGATGATCCGCCGCAATCTGGCCGAAGCCATCGGCAATACCCCCCTGATCCGGCTGCGCAAAGCCAGCGAAGAGACGGGCTGCGAGATTCTCGGCAAGGCCGAGTTCCTGAACCCCGGCCAGTCGGTCAAGGACCGCGCCGCGCTGTACATCATTCGTGATGCCATCGCGCGCGGCGATCTGAAGCCGGGCGGCACGATTGTCGAGGGGACGGCGGGCAATACCGGCATCGGGCTGGCGCTGGTCGGCGCGTCGATGGGCTTCAAGTCGGTTATCGTGATCCCCGAGACGCAGAGTCAGGAAAAGAAGGACATGCTGCGTCTGGCAGGGGCCGAGCTGGTCGAGGTTCCGGCAGCGCCCTACAAGGACATCAACAACTACATCCGCTATTCCAGCCGTCTGGCCGAGGAACTGGCGAAAACCGAACCCAATGGGGCGATCTGGGCCAATCAGTTCGACAACGTGGCTAACCGTCAGGCGCATATCGAAACCACCGGGCCCGAGATCTGGTCGCAGACCGGTGGCAAGGTTGACGGCTTCACCTGCGCCGTAGGTTCTGGCGGCACGCTGGCCGGGGTCGGCATGGCGTTGCAGCCGCGTGGCGTGAAAGTGGCGCTGGCGGACCCCGAGGGTGCCGGTCTGCTCAAGCTCTACACCGGGCAGGAAAATCCGGGCAATTCGATCACCGAGGGCATCGGACAGGGCCGGATCACCGCCAATCTGGAAGGTTTCACGCCCGACATGGCGTGGCGCATTTCCGATGCCGAGGCGGTGCAGGTGGTGTTCGACCTGCTCGAACACGAGGGGCTGTGCCTTGGCGGTTCGTCGGGCGTCAACGTGGCCGGTGCGATCCGCATGGCCAAAGAGATGGGGCCTGGCCATACCATCGTGACCATTCTGTGCGACTACGGCACCCGTTATCAGTCCAAGCTGTATAATCCGGCCTTCCTGCGCGCCAAAAACCTGCCGGTTCCCGGCTGGCTGGACCGCGACGCGCGCGCGCTGCCGGACATGCGCGCGCAGTGATCGGGTCCGCCATGCGTCCTGTCTTGATGGTTCGTTGGCCGCTGGCGGCACTGATCGCGGTGCTGCTGGCGTTCAGCCTTGCCGCGCCGCTCACCGCGCAAACCTCTGACCCCACGGCTGCCGCCACCGCTCAGGCGGCACCGACCGAGATCAACTACGACGCTTGGAATGCGCTGGCGTCGCTGGCCGAGCAGACGCTCGAGGATAGCGGCGCGGCGGATGAGGTGCTGAACTCGATCCGCGCCGAAGTCGTCACCATGCGCACGCAGTTCATCGATGCGCAGACCGCGATGCAGGGCCGGATCGATGCGCTGCGCGAACAGATTGCCGCCCTTGGCCCGGTGCCCGAAGAGGGCCAGACCGAGTCGCAGGAGGTGGCAGACCGCCGCAACGAGCTGAACGCGCTGCTGGCCGAACGCGAAGCGCCGATGCGCGCGGCGGATGAGGCGCTGACCCGCGCCGAGCGTATCATCCGCGACATCGACCGCGAGCTGCGCCTGCGTCAGGCCAATGCGCTGATGACGCTGGGGCCGACACCGTTGAACCCGTCCACCTGGCTGGACGCGGCAGACGCGGTGATCAATTCGGTGCTGACGCTCAAGGGCGAGGCGATGAACGCCTGGCAGGACCCGGCGCACCGCGAGGAGATGATCAGCGATCTGCCCCTGACGCTGGGCACGCTGGCGCTGGCCGCGCTGTTGCTGTTTCGCGGGCGGCACTGGATGGAAACGCTCACCATGCGGCTGCTGCAAAGCACCACGCTGCTGCGGGGGCGGGCGGTTGCCGCGTTCTTCCTGTCCCTGTCACAGTTGATCGTACCCTTCCTGGGGCTGCTGCTGCTGTCGACGGCGATCAAACTGTCGCGGATGACCGGCCCGACGATTCTTGAGATTTCGGACGCGCTGGTGCCGGCAGGCATGGCGATATTCTTCACCCGCTGGCTGTCGCTGCATATCTTCCCCATCGTCGATGACCCGCGCCTGTCGCTGAACCTGAACGCCATTGACCGCCGCCGCGCGCGTGGGCTGGCGCTGGTGTTCGGCTTCCTGTCGGCCATCGAGACCCTGTTCACCCCGTTCATCGCGCCGCAATGGCAGCCGGACACGGCGATGTCGGCGCTGAATTTCCCGCTGGTGGTGCTCTGCGCGCTGACCATGCTGCGCTTCTCGCGCCTGCTGCGCCGGCACGAGCCGCGCCGGGCCATCGAAGACGGGGTCGAGGTCGACACCTCGCCCTATTTCGACCGCATGCTCACGCTGGGCAGCCGGGTGCTGATGTTCTTTGGCATCGCCGCCCCCTTGCTGGGGGCCGCGGGCTATATGGCCGCCGCGCTGCAACTGACCTATCCGGCGATCAAGTCGCTGGCTTTGATTGCGCTGATCATGGTGCTGCACCGGCTGATCACGGCGATCTACATCACCATTGTGGGCGATGACGAACGCTCGGCACGGGGGCTGGTTCCGGCGCTGGCCGGGCTTTTGCTGTCGATGCTGGCGCTGGCGCCGCTGGCGCTGATCTGGGGCGCGCGTCAGACCGATCTGGTCGAGATCTGGACCCGCTTCAGCGAAGGCGTCAGCCTTGGCGGCGCGCGCATTTCTCCGGCCAGCGTGTTCTGGTTCTTCATTGTCTTTGCCATCGGCTTTCTGGTCACACGCGCGCTGCAAGGCGCGCTGGGCACCTCGGTGCTGCCCAAGACCTCGATGGAAAAGGGCGCGCAAAAGGCGATCATCTCTGGCGTCGGCTATGTCGGCATCACGGCGGCGGCGCTCGCGGCCTTCTCGGTTGCCGGGATCGACCTGTCCGGCCTTGCCATCGTCGCCGGCGCACTGTCGGTCGGTGTCGGTTTCGGTCTGCAGGCCATCGTGTCGAACTTTGTGTCCGGCATCATCCTGCTGATCGAGCGCCCGGTGTCCGAGGGCGACTGGATCGAGGTCGGCCCGACGCAGGGTACCGTTCAGCGGATCTCGGTGCGCTCGACCACGATCGAGACGTTCGACCGCTCCAAGGTCATCGTGCCGAACGCGGATCTGATCTCAGGCGCGGTGACGAACTACACCAAGTCGTCCAAGACCGGGCGTGTGGTGATGACCGTCGGCGTGGCTTACGGCACCGATACCCGCAAGGTCGAACGCATCCTGCGCGAGATCATCGAGGCCGAGCCGCTGGTTGTGCTCGACCCGGCGCCGGGCATCGATTTTCTGGGCTTCGGGGCGGATGCGCTCGATTTCCGCATCCGGGCGATCCTGCGGGATGTGACCTATAAGGTCGTTGTCGCGTCCGAGGTGAACCACAAGATCGCTGCGCGCTTCATCGAGGAAGGCATCGAGATCCCCTATGCGCAACGCGACATCTGGCTGCGCAACCCCGAGGCGCTGACGCAGATGCCGCCGGCGGCGAAGAAGCCGGTTGAGCCCGAAGACCGGCCAGCCAGAGAGTTCCAGCCCGAGCCACGCATGGACCGCGACACCGCAGATTCCGCCGGGATCAGCTCTGACGAGAGTGACGACATACCCCCCGAGGACGCCCGATGACCGACACCGCTGCCCTGTTTCGCGATGATGCCTATGCCCGCAGCTGCCGCACCACCGTCACCCGTATCGCCGAGGATGGCGCGCTGGTGGTGGCCCAGTCGGTGTTCTATCCGACCGGCGGCGGACAGCCGGGCGACAGCGGGCGGCTGATCTGGGACGGCGGCGATATCGCCATCACCACCACCCGCAAGGAAGACGCAACCGGCGTCGCGCTGGTGCCTGAGGCGGGCGCGGAGACACCGCCAGCGGGCACGGCGGTCGAGATGGTTCTCGACTGGGAGCCCCGCTATCAGCGCATGCGCATTCACACGGCGCTGCACCTGTTGTCGGTGGTGATCCCGCTGCCGGTGACCGGCGGCTCGATCGGACCGGGCAAAGGGCGGCTCGATTTCGACATGGCTGAGCCACCCGAAGACAAGCAGGCGCTGGAAGATCAGCTCAACGCCCTGATCGCGCGGGATCTGGTGGTCAGCGACAACTGGATCACCGACGCCGAACTCGAGGCCAATCCGGGGCTGGTGAAAACCATGTCCGTGCGCCCGCCGATGGGCCAGGGCCGGGTGCGGCTGGTGCGGATCGGCACGGCGGATGAACAGATCGACCTGCAACCCTGCGGCGGCACTCATGTCCGCACCACCGCCGAAATTGGTCGTATCGCGCTGGGCAAGGTCGAGAAGAAGGGCAAGCAGAACCGCCGGGTGACGCTGACCCTCGCCTGACAGGCGGGGCGCGCCGGGTTTCAGACGTCGCGAAAGATGTTGCCGTCGTCTTCGAAGATGATCTGTTCGTGCTCGACCGTGCCTTGCCCGATATCGCGCGTCTCGACCCGGCCATCGCCATAGCCGATCACCACCGCGTCGCAGATGTCGATGAACAGCCCGTTCTCGACCACGCCGGGCACCTGATTGAGCGCCAGCGACAGCTGCCGCGCATTGCCGATCCGGCCCAGGGCAAGGTCGAGGATATGGTTGCCCTCATCGGTCACGAACGGTCGCGCGCCGTTCATCCGCAGGGTCGCGCTGGTGCCCATGACGTCCATGGCGTTCAAGAGCTCTTCGATCAGCATCCGGCTTGCCTGCCAGCCGAAAGGGATCACCTCGACCGAAAGCGGGAAGTGGCCCAGCGTCTTTACCTCCTTGGAGGCATCGGTGATCACCACCATCCTGTCGCTGGCGGTGGCGACGATCTTTTCCATCAACAGCGCCCCGCCGCCGCCCTTGATCAGCGTCAGATCCGCATCGAACTCGTCGGTGCCGTCGATGGTCAGGTCCAGCCAGCCAGCCTCGTCGAGTGAGACGATCTTCAGCCCCAGCTCGCGCCCCAGATCCGCCGTGCGCGCCGAGGTCGGCACGCAGCTCAGCCGCAACCCTTCCTCGCGCACCCGTTCGGCCAGCGCGCGCACCATCCACGCAGCGGTCGAGCCGGTGCCGAGGCCCAGCTTCATGCCGTCCTCGACCAGATCGACGGCCCGGCGGGCAGCGGCATATTTCGCGCGGTCGATGGGGGTCAGCTGAATGGCCATGACAGGGCTCCTGAGCGGGTTGAGGCCGTTATAACACGGGGTTTGCGTGTTCAAAGGGGGCAGGGGGGATTTTCGGCGGGGCCCGGGTGTCCCACGATGGGACATTTTTCGATTGACGGGAAATCAAGGGGTTACCAAGGTCGATTCATACATCTTTAACGAGTGTCCCCGGTTGGAGGCGACCCCATGATCCGCAGCTGGAGCGATATTGAAGCGCTGGACCCGCCCCTGACCGCGCCGGAACGGCAGTTGATTGAGGCGTGCAAGGCGGGCGTGGAATGCGTGCTAGGCGACGGCACGCGTCCCGAGGGAGCCGACCCCGCCCGCACCATCCGCGCCGATCTGCTGCGCTACCTGATCCTCGGCGGCTGCGCCGACTGCCTTGTGCATGAATGGGGGGTGCTGCTGGCAGGGGCGTGGATCAGCGGTGAGCTGGATCTGTCCTTTGCAACGGCCAAGGGGCAGACCTTGTTGATCAGGTGTGGGTTTGAGAAGCCGGTGCTGGCGCTGCAAACTGCGTTCGAGGTTCTCAATCTCACCGGCAGCGCCCTGAAGGGCCTGAACGCCCAAGGCGCACGCGTGACGGGCGATGTGTTCCTGCGCGACGGGTTTGAGGCCGAGGGCACGGTCAGCTTTTCGGGGGCGGTGATCGGCGGGCAACTGGATTGCAGTGGAAGCAAGTTTTGCAACCCTGAGGGCGACGCCTTTAGCGCGCAAGGCGCACAGGTGACAGGCGATGTGTTCCTGCGCGACGGGTTTGAGGCCGAGGGCGCGGTCAGCTTGTTGGGGGCTGTGATCGGCGGTCAACTGGAGTGCAGCGGTAGCAAGTTTCGCAACCCTGAGGGCAAGGCCCTTCAAGCCCAAAATGCACGCGTGACGGGCGGTGCGTTCCTGTGCGACGGGTTCGAGGCCGAGGGCGAGGTCCGCTTGTCGGGGGCTGTGATCGGCGGCCAGCTGGTGTGCAGGGGTGGCAAGTTTCGCAACCCTGAAGGCATCGCTCTGAACGCCCACAGCGTCCAAGTTTCGGGCGCAGTGTTCCTGAGCGACGGGTTTGGCGCCGAAGGAGGGGTTTACCTATTGGGGGCCGCGATAGGCGGGCAACTTTCCTGCAACGGTAGCAAGTTTCGCAACGCAAAGGGCTCTGCGTTTGACGGGCAGCGGATGGCGGTGAATGAGGGTTTCTATTGGCGCGAGGTGGCGGTCGATAAGGGTAGTGTCAATTTGGCCTCGGCTCGGGTTGGGGACCTAGTCGATGATCTGAAAAGCTGGCCTTCGGGCGAGAACCGCCTGTACCTTGACGGCTTCATTTATGAACGCATTTCAGCCTCTTTCATCGATGCCGAGCGCCGCCTCAAGTGGCTGTCGCGCGGGACGATTTGGAAGGGGGAGTTTCACCCCCAGCCCTATTCCCATCTGGCCAAGGTCCTGCGTGAGATGGGGCATGAGCGGGCGGCCAAGGATGTTATGGTCGAGCAGCGAAAACTGATCGCTTTTCACATTCGCAAGCGGGCAAGGATCGCCCCCAATGGCGACTGGGACGTCGCGTTTCGCGGTCTGGGCGTTGATTTGCTGAATGCGTGGCGCTGGTTTTGGGATTTCGCTGTGCGCGCGGTTGCGGGGTATGGCTTCAAGCCCGCGCGGTCGGTGATCGTGCTGGCGGTTCTGTTTGTCGTGGCGGTTTTCGTTGCAAACAGAGCGTGGAACGAAGGCTCGATGGTGCCGAACTCGGATGTGATCCTTGTCTCCGAGGGATGGCGCGCGGTTGCCGAGCAACGCGACGCCTCGGCCCTGTGGACGGACACGGGCGCGCCGGGACAGGATTGGGAGACCTTCAACCGCTATGCCTGGGGCTTCGATGTGGTGGTGCCGATCCTCAGTCTGGGGCAGGCCGAGGCCTGGGCGCCCTCGACCGAGCGCGGGCCTTGGGGGGTGACGGCGTGGTGGTCGCGCTGGGTGTTGTCGACGTTGGGCTGGGGCGTCGTGGCGCTGGCCGCCGCCGCCGTTACGGGCATGATCCGGCGGGAGGGGGAGTGAGGCTCTCGGGCCTTAGCGGCATCAAGGACGCGGGGCACGCCTAAAGCGGCAGGACCGGCGCGGCAGGAAGACCGGTTCGGGCTGCCAACAACCGACCGCAAGCCAAGCCAGTCTTACGCCGCGCTCTTCCACATCACGGGGGTGAGGTTGACGATGTGATCGTCGACACTGACCATCACCTCGCCCTCGTGAATATTGATCTGCAACTTCATCGCGCGGCTTGCCAGTTTTGCCAGCGCGCGGGTGTCGGTTTCGGAAAAATTGACGACCTGCAGATTGTCGAACCGGGTGGTGCTGGTCTTGATCTTGTCCCACCACATCTCGGCGGTCCGGCCGCCATAGGGATAGACGAAGACCTTGTCGGCCTTGGCACAGGACTGCCGCACCACCTTCTCGCTGGGCAGCCCCAGCGCGACCCAGACATCGAGCGCGCCGCTGAGGCTTTTCTGCCAGATGTCGGGCTCGTCATCGGTGGACAGGCCCTTGGTCATTTCCAAATGCTCATGGGCATTCAGCGCAAAGGCGACAAGGCGCACCATCAGCCGCTCGTCCGTCTCGGAGGGGTGCCTGGCGACGGTGAGTTTATGCGTCTCGTAATAGTGGCGATCCATGTCCGAGACGGAGAGTTCAACTTTGTAAATGGTGGCGTTTTGCGCCATGATTTGCCCCAGATCCTCAAGGATGGGGATGAGTAGCCGGTCTGCGGACCGTTGGAAAGCGGATACGAAGACCCCGGGTGACGGGGCGCGCGGCGCGGGTATGCCTGGCGGCGCGGGAGGGTGTTTTATGGCGATGATCACCGACATCGAGGATTTCTTCACCAGGGGCTGTGGCCGGTGTGACCGCTTCGACACGCCCGCGTGTTCGGTGCAGCTGTGGCGGGACGGGCTGACGGCGCTGCGGCGGATCTGTCTGGACGCCGGGCTTGAGGAGGTGGTGAAATGGGCGCATCCGACCTATGTGCATGCCGGGCGCAACATCGCGCTCTTTGGCGCGTTCCGGGGGGATTTCCGGCTGAGTTTCCTCAATCCGGGTCTGCTGGACGACACCGAGGGGGTGCTGGAACCCGCCGGTCCGAACAGCCAGACGCCGGGGGTGCTCCGCTTCACCGATGCTGGGCAGGTCGCGACGTTGGAGCCGGTGATCCGCGCCTATCTGCGCCAGCTGATGGACCATGCCGAGGCGGGCACCCGGCCGCCCAGGGTGACGCGCGAGATCGAGGTCCCCGACGAGCTGACCGAGGCGCTGGACGCCGATCCCGAGCTGGCCGACGCCTTTCACGCGCTGACACCGGGGCGGCAAAAGAGCTATGCCTTCGCGCTCAATCAGGCAAAGCAAGCCGCCACCCGCCGCGCCCGGATCGAGAAATTCCGCCCTCATATCCTTGCCGGCAAGGGCGCGACCGAGCGTTAACCCGGAGATCCCGATGCTCACCCTCCATTACGCCCCCGATAACGCCTCGCTGATCGTGCGCCTCGCGCTGCTCGAGCTGGGCGTGCCCTTTACCACCACGCTGGTCGACCGCCGCGCGCGTCAACACAAGAGCGCGGCCTACCGGGCGCTCAATCCGGCGGGGCTGATCCCGGTGCTGGAAACGCCCGAGGGGCCGGTCAGCGAGACGGCGGCGGTGCTGTTGTGGCTGGTCGATCGCTACGGCGCGCTGGGGCCGCAGGTGGGGGAGGCGGGACGCGGTGCGTTCCTGAAATGGCTGTTCTTCACCTCGAACACCCTGCACGCTGACCTGCGCATGGTGTTCTACCCCGGCCAATACGCGCCCGGCGCCGAAGCCGCATTGCACGCCGGTGTCACCGCGCGCTTGCAGCAGCATTACGCGCTGCTCGACGCGCTGTGCGGGACGGTGCCGTGGTTCGGCGGCGCGCAGCCTTCGGTGCTCGACTTTTACGTCGCCGCCACGCTGCGCTGGGCCGCGCTCTATGCGCCGGGTGGGGCGTGGTTCAGCCTTGCGGACTGCCCCAACCTGCGCGCCATGCTCGCCCGGCTGGAAACCCGCACCTCGGTCGCCACGGCCAGCACCGCCGAGGGCCTTGGCCCGCACCCCTTCACCAACCCACAGCCCTGCACACCCCCCGAAGGCTCCCCACATTAGGTTAACACCACGTAAACGCCCCATCATCTGTCGATAAATATCCTCGGGGGGGCTTCGGCCCCTGGCCGAAGCGGGGGGCAGAAGGCCCCCCTCCGCCACCCCCACACGGCGCAAACGGCAACCCGAGGGTCGCTGTTGGCTGACACGGCCCCGGCCCCTCGGTTAGGCTGGCCAAAACCGAACCCCGGAGCCCTGCGCATGTTTCTCTCCGTCTTTGACATCTTCAAGATCGGCGTCGGCCCGTCCTCGTCGCACACGATGGGGCCGATGGTGGCGGCGGGGCGGTTTCTGGACCGGCTCAGGGCCTCGCCCTTCACCGCGCACGGGCTGCGCGCGTCCTTGCACGGCTCGCTGGCCTTCACCGGCGTCGGCCATGGCACCGACCGCGCGGTGATCCTGGGGCTGGCGGGGTTCTTGCCCGAAAGCTTCGATGCCGAGCGCGGCGAGCTGACGCTGGCCGCGATCCACGCCGAGCATCAAGTCACGCCCCCCGACCTGCCCGCGCTGCGCTTTGATCCCAAGGCTGATCTCATTTTCGACTACGCCAACCCGCTCACCGGCCACGCCAACGGTATGGTGCTGATGGCCACCGACGCGCAGGGCGATGTCATCTTGCGCGAGGTCTATTATTCCATCGGCGGCGGCTTCGTGGTGACCGAGGCCGAGCTGCGCGCGGGCAGCGCCGCCACCTCGGGCCCGCCGGTCCGCTACCCGTTCGAGAGCGCCGAGGCGATGCTGGCCATGGCCCGCGACTCAGGACTGGACATCGCCACGATGAAACGCGCCAATGAGTTGAGCCGCCGCGATCCCGCCGCCCTGTCGGCCGGGATCGCCCGGATCTGGGCGGTGATGAATGCCTGTATCGAGCGCGGGCTTGAGGGCGAAGGCATCCTGCCCGGCGGTCTCAAGGTCCGCCGCCGCGCCAAGGGCATCCACGAGCAGCTCCTGGCCGAGCGCGGCCTGAACCTGACCGCGCCGCATGTGATCAACGACTGGATGTCGCTCTATGCGATGGCGGTGAATGAGGAAAACGCGGCGGGCGGGCAGGTGGTCACCGCGCCGACCAATGGTGCGGCGGGGGTGATCCCGGCGGTGATCCGTTACTGGCAGGACCATGTGCCGGGCGCGCGTCAGGACAAGATCGAGGATTTCCTGCTCACGGCCGCCGCGATTGGCGGGCTGATCAAGCATAACGCCAGCATTTCCGGCGCGGAATGCGGCTGTCAGGCCGAGGTCGGCTCGGCCGCCGCGATGGCGGCGGCGGGCCTGTGTGCCGTGTTGGGTGGCAGCCCCGAGCAGGTCGAGAACGCCGCCGAGATCGCGCTCGAGCATCACCTCGGCATGACCTGCGATCCGGTCAAGGGGCTGGTGCAGGTGCCCTGCATCGAGCGCAATGGCTTGGGCGCGATCAAGGCGATCAGCGCCGCCTCGCTGGCACTGCGCGGCGACGGGCAGCATTTCATGCCGCTCGACAATTGCATCGAGGCGATGCGCCAGACCGGCGCCGATATGAGCGAGAAATACAAGGAAACCGCGCTGGGCGGGCTGGCGGTCAACGTCCCGAACTGCTGAGCGCCTGCCAGCTGACCGCGCCCAGCACCAGCGCACCGCCAAGTATCGTGGTGAGCGGCGGCACCTCGCCCAGCAGCAGGGCGGCCAGCAGCGCCGCCAGCGGCACCTCGGCCCCGCCGAGCAGCGCCACCTGCGCCGCAGGCAGGCGGCGCGCGCCCTCGGTGATCAGGATCGTTGCCAGCGCAAAGGCCGCACCGAAGGCCAGCAGCAGCCCGGCGTCCGCGGGACTCACCGCAAAGGGCGCGCCCCAGGCCAGCCCGGCAATCGCCAGCGGCAGCGCCGCCGCCGCCATCGCGCGCAGCGCCGGGGCTTGCGGGTGGGCGCGGATCAAGACCGTCGTCAGCGCCATCAGCCCGGTCATCAGCGCCGCCAGCACGATCCCCAGCACCGACCCGCCGCCCCCGCCGCCCGCCACCAGCGCCACCCCGGCCAGCGACACAGCTGCCGCCCCCAGCACGCCGCGCCCTGCCGCCGGACCACCCAACGCCCGGCTCAAGCCCGCCGCCGCGAAGGGTGCCAGCGCATAGACCAGCGCCACGGTGGCCACGGGTGCCTGCCGGAACGCCCCCAGAAACGCCGCACTCGCCGCGGCGCTGCTCAGCGCAATCGCCCAGCCCCAGCGCCCCATCGGCGCGCGCCCCTCGACGCGCAGCGCATAAAGTGCCACCAGCGTCCCGCCGATCACCCCGCGCCAGGCCAGCACCGTCCACAGATCGGCGCTGATCGCCTTGGTGAAAATCCCCGCCAGCGCAAACGGCAGGGTCGAGGCGAGGACCAAAAGACTCCCCAAACGATGTGATGGCGGCATACGGCACTCCCATGGCTGAACGCCCCGCTGTCCCACACCCTTCCTGCCACCTAGCTGTCAGCACAGATTTCGCCCGATCATCTGTCCTCAAATATCCACAGGGGGTTTCCAAAGGGGGCGCGTGCGCCCCCTTTGGCGGGGGGTGCGGGGGGCTGGCCCCCCGCCTCTTGCCATCCGCGCAAGCGCCGGGCACCAAGAGCCATGAGCCGCGCGATCCGCCAGCTTGAGACCATCGGCCTGCTGCGCGCCGCGCGCCGGGGGATGACCGCACAGGCGCTGGCCGCGCGGCTCGAGGTCTCGGCGCGCACCGTTTACCGCGACATTGCGCTGTTGCAGGCGTCGGGCGTGCCGATCGAGGGGGCGGCGGGCGTCGGCTATGTGCTGCGGCCCGGCTTCGATCTGCCGCCGCTGCATTTCAACGCCGACGAGGCCGAGGCGATCCGCGTCGCCCTCGCGCTCTTGCCGCGCACCGGCGATGCCGGGCTGATCGCGGCGGCTGAAAGTGTGGCGCATAAGTTGGGGGCGGGGACGGGCGCGCCGCTGTCGGCCTCGGGCTGGCACGAGATCCCGTCGGGCGTCGATCCGCAGGTCTTGCGGCGGGCGATCCGCGACGCGCGCGTCCTGCGCCTGACCTACCGCGACGAGGCCGGGCTTGAGAGCACGCGCGCGGTGTTGCCACTGGATCTGACCTACTTCGTCGAGGCGCAGGTGCTGGGCGCATGGTGCCGGTTGCGCGGCGCGATTCGGCATTTCCGGCTGGACCGGATGGTCAGCGCCTCGCTCACCGGTGCGCGGTTCACCGAGGAACGCGCCGCCTGTTTGCGCGCGCTGCGCCGCAACCGGAACGAGAGTGTCGCAAACGCGTTGGACGGACCCCCGGCAACGCGGGTAAGGCGTGATCCATGACCGCAGCAGCCCAACCCCCGACCCTCGACCGCGTGCCTCTGGCGATTGGCATGATGCTGGCGTTCTGCGCCATCGCGCCGCTGATCGACGTCTCGGCCAAATTCGCCTCGCAGGCGGTGAGCGTCACGCAGGTGACGTTCTTTCGGATGGTTGTGCAGGCCGTGCTCATGCTGCCGGTGCTTCTGGTGTTGCGTCAGAGCCTGCGGATCGGGCTGCGGCCCGCCCTGTGGGTGGCGGCGCGGGCGTTGATGCTGATCGGGTCGACCTATGCGTTCGTCGGTGCGGTCAAGGTGATGCCGCTGGCCGATGCGCTGGCCATCGCCTTTGTCGAGCCCTTCATCCTGCTGGCGCTGGGCGCGCTGTTCTTTGGCGATCAGGTCGGCCCCCGACGGATCGGCGCGGCGGTGGTGGGGTTTTGCGGCGCGCTGATGGTGATCCAGCCGAACTTTGCCGCCTTCGGCGCGGTGGCGCTGTATCCGCTGGCGACGGCGGTGTTCTTTGCGTTCTATATGCTGCTGACCCGCCGTGTTTCGCGCATGGTGGCGCCGGTGGCGATGCAGTTTCACACCGCGTGGATCGGCGTGGTCTGGATGCTGCCGGTGTTGGCACTGGGGCATGGCAGGGGGTGGGAGCTGCTCACCCTGAGCAACCCTGAGGCGATTGTCTGGGTGCAGCTGATCTGTGTCGGGCTGGCGGCAAGCGTGTCGCATATGGCGATCACCGTGGCGCTGCGCTTTGCGCCTTCGGCCACGCTGGCCCCGTTGCACTATCTTGAGATCATCAACGCCGTTCTGTTCGGCTGGTTCTTCTTTGGCGATCTGCCCAATCTTCTCAGCTGGGCCGGGATTGCGGTGATCGTGGCCTCGGGCCTTTACATCATTGCGCGCGAGCGGGCGCTGGCCAGAGCGGCGCGTCTGCCCATCCATCTGTAAGCGCGCCCAGCTGATCGAGCGGCAGCATCAGCAACATCTGTGGCCCGGCCGGATGCAGGGTCACCGGCCCACCCTTGGCTGCGTTCGAGGTGCCGATACGGCCCAGCGGGTCAAAGAGATGGTGATCCGTGGCCCAGCTCAGCCCGGTCGAGGCGCAGCGGACAGGCGCGAGCGGATAAAGCGACACGCGGCACTCGGCGGGCAGGGTCAGCGTCAACGCGGGCGGGCAGATCAGGCAGAGGTCTTCGCCCGTATCCATCACCAGCCGGCGGTGCGGGTTCTGCGCCATGGTGCTGATCGCTGCCAGCGTGTGATCCATCCGTCCGCCGCTGAACCCCACGGCAACCAGCAGGGGCGCTTCGACCGCCGCCAGCACCTTGTCGAAATCGGTGGTTTCCTGATCGGGGTTGTGGTGCAGGCGGTCCGCGCCCAGAACCTCGCGCGCGCTTTCTGAGATCGAATCGAAATCGCCGACCGCCAGATCCGGCGTGAACCCGAATCCCAGCGCCGCATCCGCGCCCCCGTCGGCTGCCACCAGATGCGGCGCGATGGTCAGCGCACGGGCCAACGCATCGCGCGAGGGCACGCCGCCCCCCACAAGTGTGATCCCTTGAGATTTTGCAAAGCGCGCCACCATATGGTGTTCTTGTCAATTGAGGCGTCGGAAGGCAAGCTTGGCCACAATCCGATCAAGAAATAACCTTGTGCGCTCCACACTGGCGCACCGTGAGGCAGGCACATTCGAGCTCGAGTATGACAAGGGACGTAAGCGTATGGTCGGTCCGAGCAAAATCCTGACGGTGTCTTACGGCACCTTCTCTTGCACGTTGGAAGGTTTTGACGAGCCGTTCAACACGATGAAGGCGATTGCCGAGTATTTCCGCGACCTCGCTGCCGAGGATCGCTATTTCGGGGCTGAACCTCCGACGCCGGATGCAGAGATGCTGCACCGGATTGCCGAGCGTGAGATCAAGCGCCGGGTCGAAGCCAAGATCGAAGAGAATGGCGTTGTTCTGCGTCCGCAGATCGAGGCTGACGAGGCGCCGGGCGACCGTCGCCCCAGCCGGTTCCGGGCCGAAGCTGCGGTCAATCCGGTGAGCGCGGCGGCTGCGGCCGTGCAGGCAGCCGCCGAGCCTGATGCGGCTCCGGCTGCCCCGGTTGAGGACGGGACGACCACGGGCATCTCGGCCAAGCTGCAACGCATCCGCGCTGCCGTGGCGCAGGTCCGCGCCTTTGAGGCGGCCGAGGATGACGACAGCGCTCCGGGCTATCCCGACGAGACCGCGATCGACGACGCGCCGATGTTTGAGTCGCCCGAGACCGAATCGCTGGTGGCCGACACCGTCGCGGTGGACGAGGCCGCAGCCGAACTCGCGCGGGCTGAGGCAGAGCGTGCGGCGGCTGAGGAGGCTGCGCGGGCTGAGGCAGAGCGTGTGGCGGCTGACGAGGCAGCGCGGGCTGAGGCAGAGCGTGCGGCGGCTGAGGAGGCTGCGCGGCTTGAAGCGGAGCGCGTGGCGGCTGAGGACGCTGCGCGGGCTGAGGCGGAGCGCGTGGCGGCTGAGGAAGCTGCGCGGGTTGAGGCGGAGCGTGTGGCGGCTGAGGAGGCTGTGCGGGCTGAGGCGGAGCGTGCGGCGGCTGAGGAGGCTGCGCGGGCTGAGGCGGAGCGCGTGGCGGCTGAGGAAGCTGCGCGGGCTGAGGCGGAGCGCGTGGCGGCTGAGGAAGCTGCGCGGCTTGAAGCGGAGCGTCTGGCAGCGGAAGAGGCAGCGCGGGCCGAGGCAGACCGTCTGGCCGAGGAAGAATTTGCCCGTCAGGAAACGGAGCGTCTGGCGGCAGAGGAAGAGGCGCGACTTGAGGCGGAGCGTCTGGCGGCTGAAGAAGCTGCGCGTCTTGAGGCAGAGCGTCTGGCCGCTGAGGAAGCTGCGCGGCTTGAAGCAGAGCGTCTGGCCGCTGAAGAAGCCGAGCGGCTGGAAGCCGAGCAGCGGGCAGCGCAGGAAGCGGCGCGGGCCGAGCAGGTGCGTCTGGCGGCTGATGAGGCCGAGCGTGCCGAGGCTGCCCGTATGGACGCCGAACGGATCGCGGCAGAGGAAGCAGCCCGGGCAGAGGATGAGCGTCTGGCCGTTGAGGCGGCCGCGCGTGAAGATCTGGCCCGCGAAGAGGCCGAGCGCGAGGCGGCACAAGCTGCCGAGCGTCAGGCCGCGATTGACGCTGAGCGGGTCGAAGCCGAGCGTCTCGCCGCTGAGGCTGAGGCTGAGGCTGAGGCTGAGGCTGAGGCTGAGGCTGAGGCTGACAGCGATGCCGTCACCGCCCGGCTGGCCGCCGAACGCGAGCAGCTGGAAAGCGAAATTCGTGCCGAGATCGCGCAGCGTGATGCGCGTGCCGGTGGTGCGGCGGTGCCCCGGCAGGGGCGTCGCGTGGTCGTGGTGCGCCCGAACGCCGGCGCGATGACCCCGCGGCCTGCACCGGTCGAGCCGGCAGCGCCGTCGCAGGCGCAGGGCGCGTCGGACAATGTCCGCGCGACGATGGCGGCGTTTGCTGCCGATGGATTTGCCGATGAAGACGCGCTGGCCGAGGCTCCGGTTGCGGCGGCGGCTCCTGAGGTCGCCGATGGTGCGGCCAGCGAAGGGGCGACCCCAGCACAGACGCAGGACGACGAGGATGCCCCGCTCGACGATGCCGCGCTGCAGGCGCGTATCGCGCAGACGCTGGGCGAGACCGGGCTGAGCGCCGAGGAAGAGGCGGCTCTGGTCGCCGATCTGGCGGCGGTCGAGCGCGAAGTGCAGACCTCGCGCCGCCCTGACGGGCAGCGCCGCTCGATTCTGGGCGACGAGGCGGATGCCTCGGTTGACCGGCTGATCATTCAGGCCGACAGCCAGCTGTCAGGGGCCGAAGCGCAGCGCCGCCTGTCGACGCTGTCGCATCTGAAGGCCGCCGTGGTGGCGACCCGCGCCGACGAGGAAGCCGGTGCGCCGCGCAATCCCGAGGACGAGGAGCGCGCCGAAATCGCCCGCTACCGCGCCGATCTGGAACGCAGCGTGCGGGTTCCGGCCGCCGAGGGTGTCGAAGAAGGTATGCCGCGCCGTCCGTCCCGGTCGCAGACCCATCGCACCGAGCGCCCGCGCTCGGCGCAGCCGCCGTTGGTGCTGGTGTCCGAGCAACGCATCGACCGGCCCACGGATACCGAGATCGTGCATCCGCGCCGCATCAACACCGGCGCGCTGGCGATGGAAGAGCTGTTCGACGAGGACGCGCCGGTTGCCATCGTCCCGCGCGGCAAGGCGTTCAGCGATTTCGTCGGCCCGATGCATCTGACCACGCTGGCCGAACTGACCGAGGCCGCTGCGGCCTATGTCACGCATGTGGAGGAGCTGGAGGAATTCACCCGCCCGCAGGTCATGCGGCATGTGGTGTCGACCGGCCAGCCGATGACCCGCTCGCGCGAGAACCTGCTGCGGACCTTCGGCATGCTGATGCGTCAGGGCACCATGCAACGCTCGCGCCGCGGCCAGTTCGAGCTGTCGCCGGGGTCCGAATTCGCGGAACAGGCCAAGCGGTTCGCCGAGCGGTGAGGTGTTGGACGGGACAATGAAAAAGGGCGCCGCGATTGCGGCGCCTTTTTTATTGGGGCGGGTTTGCCGTGCCGGGGCCCTGTGTCGTGCGGGCAGGGCATGGACTGAAAATCCGCTTCCAGCCCCCCGGCTTTGCGAATGCGGCTCAGGGTTCAGAGGTCCGCCAAATGTAAGGCATACCCACGCATTACACTCCCCCGCCGGTCAAATCCTGGGCCAGCATCAACGCGTTGCCATCAGGGTCATAGAACGTCGCTGTCTTGACCATGCCGTCAATGACGTCGGTTTCGCCGTCAAATTTCACGTTGGCCCGTTCCAGTTCTCGCCGCGCTGAATCGAGATCAGCGATACCGAAAACGGGGACACAGTTTCCGGGCGCGGGCTTTGTATGCTCGCCCAATCCGATCGTCACCCCGGCTGTCTTGGTCCGAAGCTCTGACCATCCCGCATCATCCGCGTGGTAGATAACGTCAAACCCGAGGATGTTGCCGTACCACGCGGCGCTGGCGTGGCGATCTTTGACCGAAAGTGAGATGGTGATCGTCTCATCCACCGAAATAAGCGACATGGTCTTTCCTTGTGATTAAATTTATACTAACTATACTTTATGGACATTGAGGCCTTTGTCAACACCACGTCAAGAGCGTGGGCCATACCGATCCTTGCGAACCTGCATGCGGGCGTCGCCGCGCGACAGGCGCCGCTGTTGGTGGCGACCGGTGCAAGCAGGACGGCTTTTGCGCAAAGCATGGAACACTTGATCACGATCGGATTGATGGAACGAAACCCCGGCTATGGTCATCCGCTACGCCCCGAGTTCCGTTTGACCCCGCTTGGCGTTACCGCCGCTGCCATCGCCAACAGAATTCAACGTGTCACGCCTGACGAAGATCAGGATCTGCTCCGCCGCTCATGGACCTTGCCGGTGCTGACAGCACTCCACAGGCCGACCCACTTCAACGATATCAGACGAAACCTGCGCACGATTACGGATCGCGCCTTGTCACAGTCGCTCAAAGCCATGGAGGTTCGAAACTGGGTGGAGCGCACTGTCGATCAGGCTGCGCGCCCGCCGAGATCGCTCTATCATGCTGTGAACACTGGCGGCTTGATAAGCCGTGTCGCGGCGGCTGAAATCAGCTTCTCTTAGGCGGTTCAGCCGGTCATTAACCGCGAAGCTCGCGGAAATCCTGCCGTGCGCTTCTCGCCGCGATGCGCGGCGCTTTGCCGAGGGGGGCAGCGTCAGCCTCGGCGGGGTCGCCGAAGCAACCCCGCCGAGCTAGGTTCGTTACTCGTCGCGGGCATCGGGGTCGGCCTGGCCGACGCCTTTGAACACCGCTTTCAGCGGAAAGGCCCAGATCACGCCCAGCCCGATATAGATCGCCAGTTCCAGCAGGAACGGCGGGCGGTCTATCAGGCCGACCAGCGTGACGGCGACCACGATATACAGCGGCAGCGCCACGATCAGGATCAGTAGCGACAGACGGCGGCGGGCTTTGTACGAGAGGGCCATCAGTCTTCGAACGGGTCGGTGACGAGGATGGTATCCTCACGCTCGGGCGAGGTGGACAGCATCGCGACCGGGCACTGGATCAGTTCTTCGATCCGGCGCACGTATTTGATCGCCGCCCCCGGCAGATCGGCCCAGGACCGCGCGCCTTCGGTCGATTCGGACCAGCCTTCGATCTCTTCATAGATCGGCGTGCAGCGCGCCTGCTGGTCGGCGGCGGTGGGCAGATAGTCCAGCCGCTTGCCGTCCAGATCATAGGCCACGCAGATTTTCAGCGTCTCGAACCCGTCGAGCACGTCGAGCTTGGTCAGCGCGATGCCGTTGATGCCGGAAATCGCGCAGGTCTGGCGCACGAGTGCCGCATCGAACCAGCCGCAGCGGCGCTTGCGCCCGGTGACGGTGCCGAATTCATGGCCGCGGGTGCCAAGGCGTTCGCCGTCGTCGTCGTGCAGTTCGGTCGGGAAGGGGCCTTCACCGACGCGGGTGGTATAGGCCTTGACGATGCCCAGCACGAAATCAATCGCGTTGGGGCCGACGCCGACGCCCGTGGCGGCCTGTCCGGCGATCACGTTGGACGAGGTGACATAGGGGTAGGTGCCAAAGTCGATGTCCAGGAGCGAGCCTTGCGCGCCCTCGAACAGGATGCGTTTGCCGGCGCGGCGCAGGTCGTTCATCACTTTCCACACCGGGGCTGCGTATTGCAGGATCTCGGGCGCGATCTCTTTCAGCGAGGCGATCAGCGCATCGCGGTCGATGGCTTCCAGCCCCAGACCCGAGCGCAGCGCGTTGTGGTGCACCAGCGCGCGGTCAACGCGCAGCTCCAGCGTGGCGGTGTCGGCCAGATCAGCGACGCGGATCACCCGGCGGCCGACCTTGTCCTCATAGCACGGGCCAATGCCGCGCCCGGTGGTGCCGATCTTGGCCTTCGAGCCCGAGGCCTGATCCTCGCGCGCGCGGTCCAGCTCGCCGTGGTAGGGCATGATCAGCGGGGTGTTTTCGGCGATCATCAGCGTCTCAGGGGTGATCACCACGCCCTGTTCGCGGATCTTGGCGATCTCGCGCACCAGATGCCAGGGGTCGAGCACGACGCCATTGCCGATGACGCTGAGCTTGCCGCCGCGCACCACGCCCGAAGGCAGGGCGTTCAGCTTGTAGACCTGCCCGTCGATGACCAGCGTATGGCCAGCGTTATGGCCGCCTTGAAAACGCGCAATGACGTCGGCGCGCTCTGAGAGCCAATCGACGATCTTGCCTTTGCCTTCGTCGCCCCATTGAGCGCCTACGACAACAACATTGGCCATGACAGGAGTCCTTCCCCGGTTTGGTGAAACCGTGCGTTCTATAGCGATGCACGCGCAGCAACGAAACACGTTTTTTCGTCGCGGCCTGAACCGGGGCGGGCCGGACGTGCAGCGTGGGAAAGATAAGGCAATGGGAAGCCCATAGAACGCGCCAGCACCCGTGTCGCCTGTGCGGGATGAGACTGATTTTCCTGAAGGGCGCGGTCTTTCCCCGCCTGCATCCGGCAATCGGGTGTTTTTGAGCGCCATCACAACACGGTGTCCCGGGCGCTGCGGTTCCCAACGCGCTGGCTGTGTTGTCACGCACGCCGTGTCTGGTGCTGCGGCGCGGGGGCAGGGCGCGCGGTCACGAAGCGGGGATGCGGGCTGGACACAGGCGCGTTTCCTCTGCACCAAGGGTCATCTTGCGAGGATTAGCGCCCATGTCATTTCTTATCCGCTGGCTGATTGCCTTTGTGCTGGTCGCCGCCACATGGAACCCGACGCCGTATAATTTCGTGCGCTGGGCGATGGACAACGGCATGGCCGAGTTGCCGATTCTGGTACTGTCGGGGCTGGTGCTGATCGTCGGCTACACGATCTATCTGCGCGCCACGCTGCGCTCTATCGGGCCTTTGGGCATGGCGCTGGTTGCGGCGATCTTTGCCGCGCTGGTCTGGGTGCTGATCGACTGGGGCGTGCTGGGCACCGACAATTCCAAGCTGAACCAGTGGCTGGCGATCCTGATCGGCTCGCTGGTGCTGGGGGTCGGGCTGAGCTGGTCCATCGTGCGGCGCCGAATCAGCGGGCAGGCAGATGTCGACGACGTGGATGTCGAGTGATGCTCAGCTACGTCACCGTCGGCAGTGACGATATCGAGCGGGCGGCGCTGTTCTATGACGCCGCGCTGGGCGCGCTGGGCTATGTCCGGCTCTATACGGACCCGCGCGAGATCGGCTATGGCGCGCCGGGTGGCCCGATCCGGTTCTGGGTGAACCGGCCCTATGATGCGCTGCCGGCGAGCGTCGGCAATGGCTCGATGCCCTGTTTTGAGGCGCCCAGCCGGGCGGCCGTGGACGCGTTTCACGCCGACGGGCTGCGCGCAGGCGGCCGGGATGAGGGCGCGCCGGGGCTGCGGCCTTACGGGCGGGTCTTCTATGCGGCGTATCTGCGCGACCCTGACGGCAACAAGCTGTCGGCGGTTTGCGACGCTGAGGCCTGAGCGCATCGCGGCCAGATCCGCGCGGTAAAGGGCAGGGCAAAGGGCTTGCACCCTTTTCCGGCTGCGCATAGATAGGCTCGAACCGTTGAAAAGGCCGCCCCATGCAGAACGTTGTGCTGATCATCCACCTCCTCCTGGCGCTTGCGCTGATCGGCGTGGTGCTTCTGCAGCGTTCCGAGGGGGGTGGTCTGGGGATCGGTGGGGGCGGCATGGGCCCGCAGGCGGGTCGTCCGCCGCTGACGGGTCTGGCCAAGCTGACCTGGGGTTTTGCCGGGGCATTCATCCTGACCTCGCTGGCGCTGACGGTGATTGGCGCGTCCAATTCGACCGAAACCTCGGTTCTTGAGCGTCTGGGCTTCCCGACTGCTCCGGCCACGCCGGATGCGGGCACCAGCATCCCGCTGCCCGATATCCAGTTGCCGCCCGCCGGTGACGCTCCTGTCCTGCCGCCGCGGCAGGACTGATCTGACAAACGGGCCTTGCCGGATGGCAGGGCCGAGCTCACTCAATATTTTGGGGCCCCGGCCCCGTTCACGCAGGATGTTGCGTCCGTATTGCGGAACGTCGGGGTTTAGGCTATAGCTCGAATCCCGTGATCCGTTGATTCTGACGGCGACGAACACGGGAGTTTCCAGCATGGCGCGCTATATCTTCATCACCGGCGGTGTGGTGTCGAGCCTTGGCAAAGGTCTGGCTTCGGCCGCGCTGGGGGCGCTTTTGCAGGCCCGCGGCTTCACGGTCCGCTTGCGCAAACTTGACCCCTATCTCAACGTTGATCCGGGCACGATGTCGCCCTTCGAGCACGGTGAAGTCTTTGTCACCGATGACGGGGCCGAGACCGATCTGGACCTTGGCCACTACGAGCGTTTCACCGGCGTTCCGGCGCGCAAGACGGATTCGATTTCGTCCGGGCGGATCTATTCCAACGTGTTGGAAAAAGAACGCCGTGGCGATTATCTGGGCAAGACGATCCAGGTGGTTCCGCATGTCACCAATGAAATCAAGGACTTCCTGCGCATCGGCGATGACGAGGTCGATTTCATGCTCTGCGAGATCGGCGGCACGGTCGGCGATATCGAGGGTCTGCCGTTCTTTGAAGCGATCCGCCAGTTCATCCACGAGCGCCCGCGCGGCCAGTGCATCCTGATGCACCTGACGCTGCTGCCCTATCTGGCGGCCTCGGGCGAGCTGAAGACCAAGCCGACCCAGCACTCGGTCAAAGAGCTGCAGTCGATCGGTCTGGCCCCGGATGTGCTGGTCTGCCGGTCCGAGCATCCGATTCCCGAAAAGGAAATCGCCAAGATCGCGCTGTTCTGTAATGTGCGGCCCGATGCGGTGATCCCGGCCTATGATCTGAAGACGATCTATCAGGCGCCGCTGGCCTATCACCAGGAGGGGCTCGATCAGGCCGTTCTGGACGCCTTCGGCATCAACCCCGCCCCGCGCCCCAATCTGGCCCGCTGGGAGGATGTGATGGACCGCCTGACGCATCCCGAGGGGATGGTGCGCGTGGCCATCGTGGGCAAGTACACCCAGCTGGAAGATGCGTATAAATCCATCGCCGAGGCGCTGACCCATGGCGGCATGGCGAACCGGGTCAAGGTCAAGGCCGAGTGGATCGACGCCGAAATCTTCGAGCGCGAAGACCCGACGCCGCGGCTGGAAGGCTTCCACGCGATTCTCGTTCCCGGCGGCTTTGGCGAGCGGGGCACCGAGGGCAAGATCCGCGCCGCGCAATGGGCGCGCGAAAAGAAGATCCCGTATCTGGGGATCTGTCTGGGCATGCAGATGGCGGTCATCGAGGCCGCGCGCAACATGGCGGGCATCAAGGACGCCGGGTCCGAGGAGTTCGACCATGAGGCGGGCGGCAAACGCTTCACGCCGGTGGTCTATCTGCTCAAGGAATGGATTCAGGGCAACCATGTCGTCGAGCGCAAGCTGGGCGACGACAAGGGCGGGACCATGCGTCTGGGGGCCTATGATGCCCGTCTGGTGCCCGACTCGCTGGTCGCGAAGATCTATGGCAGCACCCGTATCGAAGAGCGCCATCGCCACCGCTACGAGGTGGACGGCAAATACCGCGAGCAGCTCGAGGCCTGCGGGATGGTCTTTTCAGGCCTGTCGCCGGACGGTCGGTTGCCCGAGATCGTCGAGCACAAGGACCACCCGTGGTTCGTCGGTGTGCAGTTCCACCCTGAGCTGAAGTCCAAGCCCTTCGCCCCGCACCCGCTGTTCGCCGATTTCGTGCGCGCGGCGGTCGAGGTGTCACGGCTGGTGTGAGACCCGTGCGCGCTGCGAAAGCGGCGCGCGCCCTGCTCAGCAATGGGTTATCACGCCATCCGCGCCGGTCGACCCGCAGAGCAGCGCGCCGGTGAAATCCGCGCCGGCGGTATTGGCACCGGTCAGGTTTGCACCGGTCAGATCGGCGCCGGTAAAGAGCGCGCCGCGCAGATCGGCCCTGCGCAGGTCCGCCCGGACCAGCAGGGCGTCTTGCAGATCGGCGCCGCGCAGATCGGCCTCGGCCAGATTGGCATCATTCAGGATCGAGCCGCCAAAGAGCGCGCCGTCGAAGGTTCCTTCGGACAGGTCTGCGCCGGTAAGGTTGGCCTCGTCAAAGATTGCGCCCTGACAGGCGGCCTTGTGCAGGGTCGCGCCGGTCAGGTCGCTGGCCTCGAAGCTGGCGCCAGCACAGGCGGCGTTGCGCAGATGGGCGTCGGTCAGGGTGGCGCGGGAAAGATCGGTGCCGTACAGGATCACGGCTTCCATGATCGCGCCGCTCAGATCGCTTTCGGCCATATCGGCCCCCGAGAGCCGCGCGCGGCTGAGGCTGGCACCGGGCAGGTGCTGATCGAACAGATCCGCCCCTTGCAGATTGCAGGCATTGCAGGTGCCCCCACTGATCACGGCCTGAACCGAGCCCTCGCGATAGCCCAGCGCCGGCGAAGCGAGCAGCGAGAGGGCGGCGGCGAAGAGGGGCAGGTGGGACATGGCAAAGCTTCCGGGCGGTTTTCGGGGCCGCCCATCGTGGCGGACCCGGGCCGCCAAGGCAACCTGCGCCCGCCTGAATTTGCCTGAAGGGGGGGAACGCGCGAGGCCTCGCGCGCTCCCGCTCGGGTCACTTGACCTTTTTGCCGCCGATCGTGAGGTCTTTGCCCGCGTTGGAATTGGCCGTGGCCAGAACCTTGGGCTTTTCAGCCTTGGGTTTCTTCACTTCCTTGTTGCCGCGTTTGTTGTCGCCCTTGCCCATGGTGTTCTCCGTTGCCGAACCACCGTCGGGCTGATGCCCGCCGGTCCGTTGCCTAGGGGAAAGTCAAGAAGGCCGGGTGGTCCGCACCGGGCGGTGGCTTTCGACAAGCAGCAGGGCTGCCCGCCCAAGGAAAAGCCGGGGCGATGCCTGCTCGGTGAATCTGGTGTCTGGGCGGGACTTTTGCAAGGGGGATCAACGGGCGGCGGCGGTGGCCAGCCACCACCGCGCGCGCCGTGTCAGTTGCTTTGCTCGGCCGCCTCGTCACCGGCGGCGGCGCTGTCGCCATCCTCGGCGATGGCAGCGTCCTCTGCCGGGCTGGCCGCGTCTTGGCCAAAGCCCTCCGGCATCTCGGCGTCCGCGGTGTTTGCACCGCCAAAGCGCGCGTTCTCAAGGCTGGCGTCGGAAAAATCCGCGTCATCCAGCACCGCACCAGCGAAATTGGCGTTGTCGGCGTTGCTGTCGGAAAGATCGGTTTCGGTCAATGTCGCGCCCGAGAAATCGGCCTGCGTCAGGGTTGCGCGCGACAGATCGGTCTCGGTCAGGTCGGCACCGGAAAGGTCCGCTTCGGTCAGGTCGGCGCGCGACAGGTCCGCCTCGGTCAGATCGCTCCCGGCGAGATCGGCCCGGACGAGCGTGGCGCGTGTCAGGTCGGCTTCAGACAGGTTTGCCCCGGCCAGATCGGCGTCGGTGAGGTCGGCGCCTGACAGGTCGGCCTCGCTCAGGTTGGCGCCCGCGAGGTCGGCACCGACCAGATTGGCACCCGAGAGATCGGCTTCGGACAGATCCGCGCCGGCCAGATCGGCCCCGGCGAGGTTGAGGCCAGACAGGTCGGCTTCGGCGAAATCACCCCCGGCGAGGTCGCAGGACGGGCAATCCTCGCCATCGCGGACCGAGGCGGAGCGGGCGGAATCATGCGCCAGAGCGGGCGAACCCGCAGCAAATAGCAGGAGGGCAACGAGGGGAAATGTACGCATGAGACGCCTTTTTCGGTTGTTTTTCGAAGGCGTCGAGAGTGACGAGACGAGGCGCAGATAGCAACAATTAATGGCCGCGGTGACCCGGATTGGTGTTTTCGCAACAATCAGGCCGCTCAGACCATCATTTCCTTGGTCGCCGTGAGCCGTGCCTCGGGGTGATCGCGCTGGATGCGGTCGATATCCCATTGCAGGCGGGTCAGATAGACCATGTCGCCGTCGTGGTCGGTGGCGATATGGCCCTTGTTGGCCTCGACCACCGCGTCAACCGCTGCCTTGCTGCCCGAGATCCAGCGCGCCGAGGTGAATTGCGAGGGGCCAAAGCGCACCGGCAATCCGTATTCCAGCTCGATGCGCGAGGCGAGGACCTCGAATTGCAGGGCACCGACGACGCCGACGATAAAGCCCGAGCCGATCATCGGTTTGAACACCTTGGCCGCGCCCTCTTCGGCGAATTGCATCAGGGCTTTTTCCAGATGCTTGGCCTTCATCGGATCGCCCGCGCGCACCGATTGCAGCAGTTCCGGCGCGAACGAGGGGATGCCGGTGAAGCGGATCAGCTCGCCCTCGGTCAGCGTGTCGCCAATGCGCAGCTGCCCATGGTTGGGAATGCCCATGATGTCGCCGGCCCAGGCCTCTTCCGTCAGCTCGCGGTCAGAGGCGAGGAACAGCACCGGGTTGGTGATCGCCATCGGCTTGCCCGAGCGCACATGCGTCAGCTTCATGCCGCGCAGGAAGTGACCCGAGGCGAGGCGCACAAAGGCCACGCGGTCGCGGTGCTTGGGATCCATGTTGGCCTGCACCTTGAACACAAAGCCGGTGACTTTGGTTTCTTCGGGCGAGACCTGCCGTTTGTCGGTGGTCAGCGGCTGCGGTTCGGGGCCGAATTCAGCCATGCCCGCCATCAGTTCGCGCACACCAAACGAGTTGATCGCCGAGCCGAACCAGATCGGCGTCATCGAGCCGTTCAGCACCTGCTCGCGGTCATAGGCGGGCAGCAGTTCGCGGGCCATTTCCAGCTCTTCACGCAGGGTGGCGAGCATGTCGGCGGGGATGTGGTCGGCCAGTTTGGGATCGTCCAGGCCGTTGATCTTGAGGCTTTCGCCGACGCGGTTGCGGTCGGCGCGGTCCATCAGTTCCAGCCGGTCGTGCAGGATGTCGTAGCAGCCCAGAAACTCGCGGCCCTGACCGATCGGCCACGAAGCCGGGGTCACATCGATGGCCAGATTTTCCTGAATCTCGTCGATGATCTCGAAGGTATCGCGGGCCTCGCGGTCCATCTTGTTGCAGAAGGTCAGGATCGGCAGGTCGCGCATGCGGCAGACCTCGAACAGCTTCTGCGTCTGGCTTTCCACGCCCTTGGCACCGTCAATCACCATGATCGCGGCGTCAACGGCGGTCAGCGTGCGGTAGGTGTCTTCCGAGAAATCCGAGTGGCCGGGGGTGTCGACGAGGTTGAAGCGGTACTGCTCGAAATCGAAGGACATCGCCGAGGCCGACACCGAGATGCCGCGGTCCTTTTCCATCTGCATGAAGTCCGAGCGCGTGCGCCGTGCCTCGCCCTTGGCGCGGACTTGTCCGGCCATCTGGATCGCGCCGCCGAACAGCAGGAATTTTTCCGTCAGAGTCGTTTTACCGGCGTCGGGATGCGAGATGATCGCAAAGGTCCGGCGGCGGGCGATTTCGGCGGGCAGATCGGGGCGGTTGTCCAGCATGGCCGGGCCTCTAGCCGAAAGCGCGGCGCGTGTCCACTGGCGCCGGGTGCGCCGCGGTCAGGGAAGCAGCGGCAGAGCAACGGCCATCGAGCCATTCAGCAGCAAAGTCAGCACGGTGGCACAGGCGAGAAGGGCGCGGGTCATGATGTGGCTCTCGGGTGGCGGGCGCTCAGGGCGCGTTTGAAGGTTAACGGACCTGCCGGGCGGAAGTTCCCGCCCGGCAGGGGCGGGCGCAAAAAAAAAACGCCCCCGCAGGGGCGTTGGTCAGGTGGGGAGGGAGGGGCAGGTGTCGTCAGCGGCGACCAACCGCGGGAATGCTGTAGGACGCTTGTTGGGCGTGGCGCGCGGCCAGATCGGCGGGCCGGGCCGGGGGCGCGGACAACATGCGCAGCGAGATGACGCAAGGCGTCGCGGGCGTGCAGCTGGCCGAGACCGGCGTGACGGGCATCGGGTTCAGCGAGATCGAGGCCGAAGCCATCGAGCCATTCAGGGTCAGGGTGGAGAGAGCGGCGAGGGTCAGGGCAAAACGGGTCATCGGTCAATTCCTTTGCGCAGGGCAGTGCGTTGAATTGCCTATGGGTCGTCGGATTGCGCGGGATGGTTCAAAGAAAATCGCAGCCCCGGCCTGCGCTCGGGGTCAGCCGTTGCCCGGGCGACAGGAATGCGGCTGAAACGGGTGACAGAACGCTTTGCACGACCGGTCCCGGGCTTTCGGCCACGCGGCGTCGGGCGCAAGGGAAGCGCGTCGGCTTTGACGTTGCGTGTCGGTGCCCTCTCACGCGGGCCTGCGTGAGAGGGCAGCTCCGGGTTAGCGCGACTCGGCCATGGCGGCGTAATCCGAGCGCGCGATGTAGTTGATGTCTTCAAAGCCCCAGCTTGTGTCCTGCGGCCCGTCGAGCGTGAGCACGATGGCCATGTATCGCCCGTCCGCGCCGGAGAAGAGGCCGGCAGGCCCGCTTTCCCCTTCAATCGCGAAGGGGACGATTGCCTGGCCACGGTCGTTGTAGCGCACGGGCAGACTCTTGCCGTCCCACCCTGTTCCCGCTTCGCCGCGCGTGCCGTCAAACAGTTCTGACGGGCTTTCGTCGCCAGCCAGCAGTCGGGCGAAGAAATTCGCGTTGGTTTCGTTGGAGTAGGGCGCGATCATCGTCACGTCCTGATGGACATAGCCGTTCAGAATTGCCGAGGCGACACTGCCGGGCGTTTGATCCTGCGCGGTTGCGGCGGTGACGGTTGCGAATAGGGCGAAAGCGGTCAGTGCTTTGACTTTCATATGTAAATTCCGTATTTTGTCATCAAATTCTTGGCTTGCGGCGGTGATGGCCGATCGTCCAGACACGCGAATGGTCGCCAAAAATCCAGCCATCACAGGCCATTTTCACCCGTCAGGGCCAGCGTATCAAGTGGGGCCTGCCCGGTCCTGGCAGGCCGACGCATGTACTGCGGTGCAGCATCCAGCAGCAAACGCTGCGGTAGCCCCCAACACCAGTGGCACCAAAAAACACCCGCGCGCCGAGGGGCGCGCGGGTGTGTGGCACTGTAGTGTTGGCTCAGTTAACGGGCGTGAGTGGCTTGGCCATCGGGGCGATGGCGACCCGGTTCCGGCCGTCTTCCTTGGCGGCGTAAAGCTGGGCGTCGGCGCGATCCGACCAATCCTCGACATCCAGCACCGCGTCCGAGGCTTCGGCAACGCCGAAGCTGGCGGTAACCTTGATATGTGCGTAACCCTCGACCACCGTGCTCTCGATGGCGCGGCGCATACGCTCGGCGACATCCCCGGCGGTCGTGGCCCCGGCATTCGACACCAGCACGGCGAATTCTTCGCCGCCGACGCGGCCAAAGCTGTCCTCGACCCGCATCTCGCGCAGCACGGTACGGCTGACGGCTTTGAGCACGGCATCGCCGGCCGCATGGCCCCAGGTGTCGTTGACGCGCTTGAAGTGATCCAGATCGAACAGAATCAGCGAGGCCTTGGAGCGGGTCCGCTGACGCGAGGCAAAGGACTTGCGCAGCGATTCGGAAAAGGCGCGGCGGGTCATCGCGCCGGTCAGCCCGTCGCGGCTGGCTTCGGACCATAGTTCGACCTGATCGACGACCAGCTTGGCGAAGCCTTCTAGTAACTGACAGTCGCGCTCGTTGAAGGCGCGTTCCGAGGTGTCGAGAATGCGCAGGGTGCCGATGGTTTCGTGGTCCTTGATCAGCGGGATCTCCAGAAACGAGCGGTAAACGCCGCCTTCGGCGTTGGCCGGTGCCCCGTGCAGGGCAACCGCAACCGCCGGAACATGGAAGACCGACTTGATCAGCGCACTGACCGCCGCAAAATGGGCTGGCGACGGCAGGGCAGCTTGGACGGGAGCTTGGTACATAGACATCACCTCGACCGAGTTGAGCGCTCTATCGTCAGGACTGTAGGTCGAAACGGTGGCTAACATCGGCTTGTTCCTGCAAATTTTTTGCGGTCAGCCTATACTTGATCCTGAAATGCGGCCTGCATTTGTGCCGTATGTGGCCAAAACAAGATTAATTGGGTGTTAACTAAGGCGCGCAGCGTTTTTCTGCCTTACTTTCGCCAGAAACTTGTCCGGGAATGCAAGGAATGAGGCCAAAATCGGCCACGCGGCGGGCCTTCCTGACATTATACACCATGAATCACCCGTGGCGAGCCTGAAAACGCGCGATTGCAAGCGCCCCGGATTGACCCGAGCCCGCATTTGCGCTATCGCCCCCCATCGGTTGCTGTGCTCTGTGCAACCTGACCGATTGCTGCCGGGGCGCAGTATCTGGCGTCCCATCATTCCCTTGCGGCCCGATGCCGCAACATGACGGACACTGATGACCAAATTTGCTGATCTCAAGCTGGACCCCAAGGTCCTGAAAGCCGTGGCCGAAGCGGGCTACGAAACCCCCACACCGATTCAGGCGCAGGCGATCCCTGAAGCGCTGAACGGCCGCGACGTGCTGGGCATCGCCCAGACCGGGACCGGCAAGACAGCGTCCTTCACGCTGCCGCTGATCACGCGCCTTGCGCGGGGCCGGGCACGGGCGCGCATGCCGCGCAGTCTGGTTCTGGCACCGACGCGCGAATTGGCCGCGCAGGTGGCTGAGAACTTTGACGTTTATGCCAAGTACACGCGCCTGACCAAGGCACTGTTGATCGGCGGCGTCTCGTTCTCGGAGCAGGACAAGCTGATCGACCGTGGCGTCGATGTGCTGATCGCCACGCCGGGCCGTCTGCTCGACCATTTCGAGCGTGGCAAGTTGCTGCTTACCGGCGTTGAAGTGATGGTCGTCGATGAGGCGGACCGCATGCTCGACATGGGTTTCATCCCCGATATCGAGCGGATCTTCCAGATGACGCCGTTCACCCGGCAGACGCTGTTCTTCTCGGCCACCATGGCGCCCGAGATCGAGCGGATTACCAACACCTTCCTGTCGAACCCCGTGCGCGTCGAAGTGGCGCGTCAGGCGACGACGGCGGAAACCATCGAGCAAAAGCTGATCGAGCTGAAGCCGACGCGCCGCGACCGCGCCTTTGCCGAAAAGCGCGCGATGCTGCGTCAGCTGATCGAGTCCGAGGGCGACGCCTGCACCAACGCGATCATCTTCTGCAACCGCAAGATTGACGTCGATGTTGTCGCCAAGTCGCTGAAAAAGCACGGGTTTGACGCGTCTCCGATCCATGGCGATCTGGACCAGTCGGTGCGCACGCGCACGCTGGACGGTTTCCGCGATGGTACGGTGCGCTTGCTGATTGCCTCGGATGTGGCCGCGCGCGGTCTGGACATCCCGGCGGTGAGCCATGTGTTCAACTTCGACGTGCCCAGCCACGCCGAGGATTACGTGCACCGCATTGGCCGTACCGGCCGGGCAGGTCGCTCGGGCAAGGCGTTTACCATCGCCACGCCGTCGGATGAGAAGTATCTGGCCGCAATCGAAGCGCTGCTGCAAAAGCCGCTGCCGCGTGGCGAAGAGCCTGCCGGATTCGCGCAGGCTGCTGTGGACTCCGAGACAGCGGATGGCGGTCGTCCCGACAAGGACGAGCGTCCCGCGCGCAAGCCGCGCGGCGAAAAGACCGAACGTCCGCGCCGTGAGCGCAAGCCGCGTGGGGCCAAGGCCGCTGCGGTTGAGCCTGTGGCCGAGGAAGCAGTCGAGGCTGTCGCCGAGGCGTCGGTCGCGGCGGCTGAGCCGGTTCAGGCCGCGCCGGTGGCTGAGGTTGTTGCCGTGCGTGCCCCACGTGAGGAAAGCCGGTCGGACAATCGCGGCGAGCGGAATGATCGCAACACCGACCGCAACGAGAATCGCAACCGGGGTGGCCGTGGCCGCCGTGACCGCGACGATCAGCCGGTGGTCGGCATGGGCGACCATGTGCCCGAGTTCCTGCTACGCGAATTCCGCACCAAAGCGGGATGAGCCACAAGGCATTGCCGATAGAACAAGGGCCGCTCGATTGAGCGGCCCTTTTCTTTTGCGCTCAGCGCGCGGCGAGTTGCTCGATCGCGTCAGCGGTGCGACGGGTGTTCTGGTAGATGCCGAGCCCAAGGTACATGAAGCCGCCCATCACCACGACATAGATGCCGCCGCCGATCAGAATGGCGAGCGCCATCAGCGGGCCGGGGACGCCGGGCTGCGGCATGAACAACGCCCCGCCAGCGGCGACAACAACGCCGATCATCATGATGACGACCAGAACGGTGATCAGTTTTTCCAGAAGATTGATGAAAATATCGCGCATTAAACACTCCGACATAAAGAGGTGGTTTCCTGAAGAATAAGCAGGAAACCACGGCTTTTGCGGTGTGGCAAGCGGCCTGTGCCGGGCAGGGCACAGGGCCGCCGCAGCGTCTTAGTAGCTGTAGTCGGCGTAAACGCGGTTCAGATCGCCGCCCCAGTCGCCGTTGTAATGCGCCAGCAGCTCATCCGCCGGGGTCATCCCGGTGTCGAGGCTGTCTTTGAGCGCATTGAGGAAGTGAGTCTCGTCGGGCACCAGCCCACCGGCACCGGGGCGCGCGCGGGCTTTCAACCCGGCGTCGGCGATGTCGACGACCTGACGGGCCAGATCCATCATCTTGACGCCATGCGTCTCGGCCTGCAGCCCGTCGACACTGGCCGCGACGCGCAGGGCCTCGCGGGTTTCGGTGTCCCAGTTCTTGCACAGATCCCACGCCGCATCGAGCGAGGACTGGTCATAGAGCATGCCGACCCACAGTGCCGGCAGCGCGCACAGGCGGCGCCACTGGTTGCCATCGGCACCGCGCATCTCAAGGTATTTCTTGAGCCGGGCTTCGGGGAAAATGGTGGTCAGGTGGTCGGCCCAGTCGCTGAGCGTCGGCACTTCGCCGGGCAGGGCGGGCAGTTTGCCGTTCAGGAAATCACGGAAGGACTGGCCAAGGGCGTTGATGTATTTGCCGTCGCGGTAGACAAAATACATCGGCACATCAAGGGCATAGTCCACATACCGCTCGAAGCCGAAACCTTCTTCGAAGGCAAAGGGCAGCGTGCCGGTACGCGCCGGGTCCAGATCGCGCCAGATGCGCGAGCGCCAGGATTTATGGCCGTTGGGCTTGCCGTCAAAGAACGGCGAATTGGCGAAAAGCGCGGTGGCGACGGGCTGCAGCGCCAGCGCCACGCGGAATTTCTGCACCATGTCGCCCTCGGACGCGAAGTCGAGGTTGACCTGCACCGTGCAGGTGCGGCGCATCATCTGCGTGCCGTGGGTGCCGACGGTCTGCATGTAGCTGTCCATCAGCTTGTAGCGGCCCTTGGGCATCAGGGGCATGTCGTCATGCGACCAGACGGGGGCGGCACCAAGGCCGATAAAGCCCACACCGATCTCGTCGGCGATGCTTTTGACGTCGCGCAGGTGTTCGTTCACCTCGTCGCAGGTCTGGTGGATGGATTCGAGCGGCGCGCCCGAGAGTTCCAACTGGCCACCCGGCTCGAGGCTGACATTCGCGCCGTTATGCGTCAGGCCGATCAGTTTGTCGCCTTCGAGCACCGGCTGCCAGCCGAAGCGGTCGCGCAGACCTTCGAGCATGGCGCGGATCGAGCGGTCGCCGTCATAGGGCAGGGGTTTCAGGCTGTCTTTGCAGTAGCCGAATTTCTCGTGCTCGGTGCCGATGCGCCAGTCTTCGACGGGCTTCGAGCCTGATGACAGAAATTCTGCCAGTTGATCGCGATGTTCGATCGGCCCGCCGCCGGACTGGGGGATGGACATGTCAAGGGGCTCCGGGCTGATGTCTATGGACCTCTGACCTGTAGCGCCGACCGGCTCAAGTCAAGAGGCGCTGCGACCGTCTTTGCCAGATCGCGCGGGCGCGCGGGGCGGGGCCTTGGGCGATGGTGCGCAGCAGCAGGGGCATATCCAGCCCGCCGAGCGCGGCGAAAGCGTCGAAAAGTGCCTCGTTTCCCTTGGCCGCACGCGGAATTGCCAGAATGGTGCCGTCGAGCGATTCTACCAGCCAGAACGCCCCATCGGCGCTGAGCATCAGCGTTTGCATCAGGTCCAGCGCGATGACGCCGCCGCCGCGCGGGCCGAAATAGCGGATCTCGCCCTCGATCACCTCGATCACGCCTGCCGCATCGCCGCGCGCCGTGAAGCGGGCGCGTTGCACCGCGCCCAGGGTCAGGCCCGCGCCGACCAACGCGAGGAGCCAGCCCAGCCAGTAGACCGGACCGGGGCCTTGCAGCGCCCACCAGACGCCCAGCGCGGTGAGGGCCAGCGCGCCAAGGGTTTCGCCCCAGCGGCGCAGGGTGGCGAGGGCTTCGGGGCGCCAGAAGAAGGTCATCGCGGGCCGGCCCAGTCGCCGTGGCGTACCTGCCAGAGGGTCAGGGTGGCAACGGCGGCGGTATCGGCGCGCAGGATGCGTGGCCCAAGGCTCAGGCGGCGGATGAAGGGCAGGGCGCGCAGGCGCGCGCGCTCGGCCGGGGAAAAGCCACCCTCGGGCCCGATGAGAATCGCGGCGGGGGCGGGGGCCGGGTCGGCGATGTCCTCGCCTTTGAGGCTTTCGTCTGCCCACCAGAGCACGCGGTCGGCGGGCCAGTCGGCCAGCAGACGGTCAAGGCGGGTTAGTTCGGCGACCTCGGGCACGAAGGTTCCGGCGGATTGCTCGGCGGCCTCAACCGCGTGGGCCTGCAGGCGGTCGCGGCGGATGCGTTCGGAATTGGTGAACTCGGTCTGCACGGGCAGGATGCGGGCCGCGCCCATCTCAACGGCCTTTTCGACGATGAAATCGGTGCGGGCTTTCTTGATCGGCGCAAACAGCAGCCACAGGTCGGGCGGGTTGGTCTGCGGGGCGGTCTGTTCCTCGCAGGTCAACAACCCGCCGCGTTTGGCCAGATGCCCGATCCGCGCGCGCCATTCGCCGTCCTTGCCGTTGAAAAGGGCGACATCGGCCCCTGCCGCCAGCCGCAGGACGTTGCCCAGATAATGGGACTGGTCTTGCGTCACTGCTACGTGTTGCCCTTGGGCCAAGGCTTGCTCTACATAGAGGCGCACCTTGGGGCGGTCATCGTTTCGGGGCGGAATCGTCGGCATGGAAGCGACTGTATGACCGGGTCAGAGCAAACACCAGAGGCCGAAAACGGCGCAGCGACCAAGGCCGGGGTGTCTGCAGGCGATGCTGGCATCGCGGATCGGGTCGAAGACAACTGGGTCGATACCAAAGCCCCCGAAGAGATGCGGCCCTATCTGCGGCTGAGCCGGATCGACCGGCCGATTGGCACCTGGCTGCTGTTGCTGCCCTGCTGGTGGGGCACGATGCTGGGCGCGCTGGCGGTGCCTGAGACGCGCGGCGGGATCACGCTGTGGATCCTGCTGGCCTGCGGTCTGGGCGCACTGTTGATGCGCGGGGCGGGCTGCACGTGGAATGACATCACCGACCGCGATATCGACCCGCTGGTCGAGCGCACGCGCAACCGGCCATTGGCGGCGGGGCATGTCACCCTGCGCGAGGCGTTTATCTGGATGGGGATCCAGATGGCGGCGGCCTTTTTCCTGCTGCTGACCTTCAATGCTGCGGCGATCATGCTGGGCGTTCTGGCGCTGCTGCCGGTGGCGATCTATCCGTTTGCCAAGCGCTTTACCTGGTGGCCGCAGGTCTTTCTGGGGCTGGCGTTCAACTGGGGCGCGCTGCTGGGCTGGACGGCGCAGACCGGCAGTCTGGGCTGGCCGGCAGTGATCTTGTACCTTGGCGGCATTGCCTGGACGCTGTTTTACGACACGATCTATGCCCATCAGGACCGCGAAGATGACGCGCTGATCGGGGTGAAATCCACCGCGAGGCTGTTTGGCGACAACACCGAAAACTGGCTGCGCGGGTTTCTGGTGGCCTCGGTCGTGTTGATTTCGCTGGCAATTATCTACGCGCTGGCCCCATTGGCCGATCCGATGCGTCTGTCCCTGACGCTGGCCGGGGCCTGGGCGTTTGGCGCGCATCTGAACTGGCAGCTGGGGCAGCTGAACATCAACGACAACGATGTGCTGCTGCGCCTGTTCCGCTCGAACCGCGATGCGGGCCTGATCCTTGTGCTGATTTTCGCCGCTGCCTTGCTGGTTTGATTGCATCGCTGGGCGCATGGGGCTAGGTCAATGCCTGACCGGCCGCTGTCGGCCGCTGCCACGGACCCTCTATGTCACATAAAACCCTGCTCGTTTCGATCGCTGCCTTCTTGCTGGCGGTGGTTTTGGCGATGGTCACGGCACTGGGTCTGGTGGCGCTGGTCGAGCGGCGGACCGCAGATTCGCTGAGTGCTGCGTTCACCGACGCGGGCATCGGTTGGGTGCAGATTTCTCTGAACGGTCTGGATGTAGAACTGGGCGGCAACGCGCCGACGGAAAGCGCCCGCATTCGTGCCTTGCAGGTCGCGGGGGGTGTCATTGACGCCTCGCGCGTGTCGGAAAGCATCAGCGTGGCGGTGCGCAACGGTGTCGTCGCTCCGGTGTTCCGCATTGAGCTGATGCGCAACCGGGACGATCTGTCGGTGATCGGGCTGGTTCCGGCCCGGGCCGAGGGGGGCGCGATTGTGGACCGGCTGCGCGCGGCGATGCCGGACCTGCGGGTCGAGGACATGCTTCAGTCATCGGATTATCCGGTGCCGGGCGGCTGGGTTACGGCTGTCGGCTTTGCTGTCGAGGCGTTGCAACGGTTCGAGGTCGGCCGGGTCAGCGTCAGAGCCGGTCGCATTCAGATCGAAGCGCTGGTCGACGGACCCGAGGCCCGGCGCACGCTGGAACAGGACCTGCGCGCGCTGGCTCCGCGCGGGCAGGTGCTGACGCTGGATCTGGTCGCGCCGCGCCCGGTGGCCGCCCCGTTCCTGCTGCGCGTCGATGCGGCGCAGGGCGCGCTGCGCGTCGGCAGCTGTGTTGCGGATACCGACGAGGCGCAAACCCGCATCGCGGCGGCGCTGACTGAGGCGGGGGTGACCCGGCGGCTGACCTGTCCGCTGGCGTTGGGCGCGCCCACGCCGCGGTGGGGCGAAGGCGCGGCGGTGGCGATCAATGCGCTGGCGGCGCTGGGGGATGGCAGCCTGACGATCTCGGACGGGACGGTGATTCTGGCCGTGCCGCACACCATTGCCAGTGCCGATTTCGACCGCGCCGTGGGGCGTCTGGAAACCGCGCTGCCCGATGCCTTCAGTCTGAACGCCCGCCGACTGGACCCGCCCGCCGAAGAGAACGCCGCCGATGAGGCTGCGCCCGAAGTGCGCATGACACTGACCGAAGAGGGGCGCATGGCCCTGTCGGGCCGACTGCCGGACGAACGCATCCGCGCCGCTGTCACCGCGTTCTCGGGCGCGCGCTTTGGCTCGGGCGCGGTGGATGTCGCCACCCGGCTGGACCCGGATCTGCCCGCCGGCTGGTCGGTTCGCGTGCTCACCGTGATCGAGGCTCTGGCCGAGCTGCACCATGGCCAGGCCACCGTGCAGGCCGGTCGGGTTGCCGTTTCGGGCGTGTCGGGTAATCCGGATGCCAGCAGTCAGGTGACGCAGGTTTTGCTGCAAGGGCTTGGCTCGGACGCGGTGATTGATGTGAACGTGCGCTACGATGAGGCGCTGGACCCGGTGGTCAACGCCCCCACGCCCGACAATTGCGAGGCGCGGGTGCAGGCGATTCTGGCCGCCGACAAGATCACCTTCGATCCCGGCTCGACCGAGATCAACGAGGCCTCGGGCGTGATCATCGACCGTATCGCCGATGTTTTGCGGGAATGCGGCGAACTGCCCTTCGAGGTGGCGGGCTATACCGACAGTCAGGGCCGCGACGAGACCAACCTGAACCTGAGCCAGGCACGGGCCGAAGCGGTGATCAACGCCCTGCTGGCGCGGCGGGTGCTGGTGGCCTCGCTGGTGGCGCAAGGCTATGGCGCGGCAGATCCCATCGCCGACAACGGCACCGAAGCCGGGCGCGAGGCCAATCGCCGCATCGAATTCACCCTGATCCGCCCCGAGCCGGACCCCGAGCCGATGGACCCGGCGCTGGAGGCCCAGCTGGTGTTCGAGATCCAGACGGCTGATGACGACACAATCCGCCCGCGCCCGCGTCCCGGTAGCCAGCCGGCGGTTGTGCCCACCGTCGGCAGCGGCGATGATGCGCCCGAAGAAGACGCCCCGAATGACAACTGACGCGCGCCCGCGCACCCCGGAGACCGCCCGATGAACCGCACCGAATTCGTAATTGTCACCGTGATCGTGCTGACGGCGGCCTTTGCGCTAGGCTGGTTCGTCAACTGGCTGATCCACCGTTTCACCCGCGTCACGCAGGCCGATCTGGGCGAACTGGAGCGCATGGCGCAGGCGCTGCACGAGGCCGAGGAAACGCGCGATCAGGCCATCGCCTATATCCAGCAACGTGACGAGGAAGTCGGGCGCGAAATGGCGCAGGTGCAGGCGGAATTGCGGGCGGCGATGGACGGGTTGCGCGGTGCGCGGCACGAGGCCGAGACGCTGCGTCAGCAGCTCGACGGGCACGATAGATAAGCCAGGCGATACACATCGCCGCGAGCGGGACTTGCCCGCTCGGCGCTGTCCGGGCAAAGTGGCGTCATGACATTGCCGAGCGAGTTCGAACGATGAAATTCTGGTCGATTTGCCCAGCGATGCCTTTGGCCCGGCACGTCCTGAGGCCCTTTGCTCTTGCGGCTCTGGTTGGTGTCGCGCCGCTGGTGGTGGGGGCACAAAGCCTGACGCAGGCGGCCCAATCCATCGAATCGATGCTCGCCGAGGGGCGCACCGATGATGCCGTAGTTGCGGCCCGCCGCTTTATGCGCACCGTGACCGATCAGGCCGGGTTTGGCGTGACCAACGCCCAGCTCACCGCCGGGCAGGCCGAGGGCTATGGCATGTTCGTGCCGCGCGCGGACAACGTCTATGACATTGGCGAGCCGATCTATGCCTATGTCGAAGTTTACGGGTTTTCCATGACGTCGCTGGCCAATGGCGCGAATCGGTTGCTGTTCGACGTGTCTTTCACGCTCGACAGCCCCGAGGGCGAGCAGATGACCGACGCGATGATCCCGATGGGCGAGGTGCAGCTGGACAGCTACAGCCGTCCGGTGGACGGGTATTTCCACCTGACCTATCGTGTCACCGGGGCCGAAGGGGCTTACCAGCTGCGCACGCAGGTGGTGGACCGGGCAAGCGGTCAGCAGGCCGAGTTCACTTTGCCGGTGGTGTTTCAGACGGCCGATGATGCGCTGCGAAAATAGCCCGTTTACCAGCGCTTGAGGGCGTCTTCGTCGGCCTCGCGTGCCTCGACCCAGCCTTCACCCGTAGCGGTGCGTTCCTTTTTCCAGAACGGCGCGCGGGACTTCAGATAATCCATCAGGAACTCTGCCGCTGCGAAGGCATCGGCGCGGTGGCGTGAGGCCGTGGCGACCATCATGATCATCTCGCCGGGGTTCAGCGCGCCATGGCGGTGGATGATCAGCGCATCGCTCAGCGACCAGCGGCTGCGCGCCTCGGCCTCGATCGTGCTCAGCGCGCGTTCGGTCATGCCGGGGTAATGCTCGATCTCCATGCCGCGCAGCGTGCCGTCATTGTCGCGCACCACCCCACAAAAGGTGACAATGGCGCCCGCACCATCACTGGACCGGGCAAAAGCGTTGCTTTCGGCACCGTAATCAAAGGGCTGGGCCTGAACGCGAATCGTCATGGGTTCAGCCGCCGGTCATGGGCGGGAAAAACGCCACTTCGCGCACGCCGGCGAGAGGGGCGTCAAAATCGGTCAGTTCCTGGTCCAGCGCGACGCGCACCGCCTTGAGGTCGGCGAAGGTGAAAGCATAGCGCTCTTCGCGGGCGCGGAGTTCGTCGACCAGGTCGGCAACGGTGGCGGCCTCGGTCTGCACCGTTTCGCGCGGCAGGCCGATGCGTTCACGCAGCCAGGCGAAGTAGAGAATGGTCAGGGTCATTCGCTGCTGTCCCGCAAATGGGGCATCGCCTTGCGCAGATAGTCGAGGCCGGTGATCGCGGTCAGGATCGCGGCGATCCAGATCAGCGCAAGGCCGATCGCCCAGACGACCTGGCCCATGTTGTTAGCGATCGACAAGAGGTTGATATCGGCATCCAGCCCGGTATCGGCCATCTCGGCGATGATCGAGCGGTTACGCGCGAGCGCCTGCTCGCGCACGTACTCCAGACCCAGCGCGGCGAACAGCGTCGAGATCGCCACCATCTGCGCGGTGGTCTTCCACTTGGCCAGCTGCGTTACCGCCAGCAGGCGCGAGGTATTGCCCAGATATTCGCGCAAGCCTGACACGAACACCTCACGAAACAGGATCACCGTCGCGGGCAGGATCAACCAGGGATCCATGCCGGAATAGCCGGTGATCACCAGCAGGGCGATGACGACCATCGCCTTGTCCGCGATCGGGTCGAGCATGGCGCCGATGCGGCTTTCCTGCCGCCACAGGCGGGCGAGGTAGCCGTCGAAATAGTCGGTGATCGCGGCGCCCAAGAAAAGGACCAGCGCGAACCAGTCGGCCCAGGGGCGGGCAAAATACAAGAACATGATCGCAACGCCCGGGGCGGCGACCAGGCGCATAACAGTCAGGGTGTTGGGTATGGTCCAGCGCATGCACGATAGGTAGCCCAAGCGCGCGCGTTGCGAAAGGGGGACTACTCGGCCGCGATGTGCTGCGTTGGCCCATGCGCGGCATCTGGCGGAGCATCGTCGCGCCAGCCGCTGCTGACAGGGACGGCGGCGGCCGGTGTGGTGCCCGGCTGCCCGGTGGTGCCGCTTTGCGGGGTGTGTGTTTTGGCCGGGGACGACACGGGTTTGGGCGCTGCACCCGTCGCCTTGACGCGGTCCTTGCCCGGTTCGCGCACGGCGCTGATCATGGCCAGTCCGGTCTGGATCGAAACAGCGAGATTGGACAGTGTCTGCAGGCTTTCCGAAATGGCCGCCTGTACCGTGTCGATCTGGTCAAGCGTGGCCGAGCAGGCCTTTTCGAAAACCCGGTCGCGCCGGCTTTCGACCCGGCCAAGGATGCGGATGGTATCAAGGCCCAGGACCATGCGGCGGATTTCATAGGCCGAGGCGATCAGCGTTGCGGCAAGTCTGGACGCTTCGGCCAGCGACACCTGCACCAGCGTTTGGCTTTCATCGCCGAGCTTCGCGATGATCGTGTGTTCCTGACGGTTCTCTTCGCCGGCGAAGTTTTCGTCCGGCTGACGGATCTGTTGCGACATCTCAAGATGCAGGCGTGAGCAATTGGTCAGAATAAGGCTGCGCCGAACCGCGGCATCCATGCTCCCGCAGATGTTCTTTTCACCGGTGACAAAGGCACTTAGCCTTTCCGCGATATTGTCGAACGAGGTCTTGTAGTTCATCGAGATCTGGCTGATCGGCCCGCCCTGCGGTTCCAGCCGCGAGGCGATCAGGCGCATGTTCACTGGCAGCAGTTTGAGGCTGTCAAACAATCCGACCAGCCGTGTCTGTTCTTCCAGAGCGGCGGTCAGGCCGCTGACCAGCGTAGCGAGATGGTTCGCCACCTTGTCCACCGGTCGATCGAGCCCACGGTCGCGCGCAAGCGTTTCTTCCTGCAGGGCCTGGCTCATGAATTCGGGATAAGATCGGAAGCCAAGTTCGGTGAGCCGCGTCAGAAGGATTTCTGCCGACGCTTCGGCCGACAGCGATTCGTTCTGTTCGCGCCGCCGAAGGCGCGCGTATTCTTCGCGCATGGTCTGGAACAGGGCCGAACTGGGCTTGAGCCGGACCGAGAAATACCCCCCCTCACACGGAATTGCCGCAGCGAGAACCCAATAATAGCGTCCGTCCTTGTTGCGGTTCTTGACGTAGCCGACAGCCGGTTCCCCGGATTTCAGCATGGACCAGAAGATATGGAAAAACCCCTTGGGCATATCGGGGTGGCGCACCAGTTTATGCGGCGCGCCGATGGTGTCGCGCCACCCGTAACCCGCAAGCCGGTCGAACGTGTCATTCGCCGCGCAAATTACGCCGCGCGTGTCGGTCCGCGAATAGATCAGCTCAAGAAGGTCAAAAGGCACCTCCTGGCCGGTGTCCCGCGCTGAAGAGTTAAAGGTGGAAGGAGCCTGAGCCATGATCGCCAACGCATGTGAGGGACATTGCTGGTGAGCATGGCGCCGACTTATTACTGCTTCGTTAGCGCCGGGCCGGTTTCTGTGCTGTCATTCCTCGGCGTGGAAAAAATTATAGACAGTTTCCGCGATTTTCTGCGAGATCCCCGGCACTGCCATCAGGTCGGGCAAGCCCGCGCGGGTCACGGCCTTGGCCGAGCCGAAATGCGCCAGCAGCGCGCGTTTGCGGGTCGCACCAACGCCGGGCACCTCGTCGAGCGGGGTGCGGGTGGTCGTCTTGGCACGGGCGGCGCGGTGGGTGCCGATGACGAAGCGGTGAGCCTCGTCGCGCAGGCGCTGGATGAAATAGAGCACCGGGTCATTGTGGCGCAACGCAAAGGGGCGCTGGCCGGGGCGGTGGAATTCCTCGCGCCCCAGATCGCGGTCGACGCCCTTGGCGACGCCAATAAACGGTATGTCATCGAGCCCCAGTTCGGCCAGCGTCTCGGCCACGGCCGAGATCTGCCCGGCGCCACCGTCGATCAGCAGAAGATCCGGCCAGGCCTCGGACTCGCGGCCCGGGTCATCCTTGAGCAGCTTGTCGAAGCGCCGCGTCAGCACCTCGCGCATCATGCCGAAATCGTCGCCGGGCTTGGCCATGTCGCCCTTGATGTTGAACTTGCGGTACTGGTTCTTCATCCAGCCGTCGGGCCCGGCCACGACCATGGCACCCACGGCATGCGCGCCCTGAATGTGGCTGTTGTCATAGATTTCAACCCGTTGCGGGGTCTCATCCAGATTGAACGCCTCGGCCAGACCGGCCAGAAGGCGGGACTGCGCGGCACTTTCCGACATCTTGCGGCCCAGCGATTCGCGCGCATTTCTAAGCGCGTTTTCCACCAGCTCGGCCTTTTCACCGCGCTGGGGGACGCGCAAGTCGACGTTGCGCCCGGCGCGGGCGCTGAGGAGTTCGTGGATCAGATCCTCATTCTCAACGGGATGCGAGAGCAGGATCTGCTTGGGCGGCGGTTTGCCGTCGTAGAATTGCGCGAGGAACGCCTCCAGAATCTCCCCTTCTTCGGCACCCGAGCCGGTGCGGGGGTAAAAGTCGCTGTTCCCCCAACTCTGATGCGCCCGGATGAAGAAAACCTGAACGCAGGCCTGCCCCTTTTCCAAATGCAGCGCGATCACGTCGGCCTCGTCGACCCCTTTGGGGTTGATGCCCTGCGACTGCTGCACGGCGGTCAGCGCGCGGATGCGGTCGCGCAGGGCCGCCGCGCGCTCGAATTCCATCGCGTCGGACGCTTCCTGCATACCGCGCGCCAGATCGGCCTGAATGCGGGTCGTCTTGCCGGACAGGAACTGCTCGGCGTCGGATACCAGATCGCTGTAATCCTCGGGCGTGATCAGGTTCACGCAGGGACCGGCGCAGCGCTTGATCTGGTAGAGCAGGCAGGGCCGTGTGCGGTTCTGGAAGGCCGCATCGGTGCAAGATCGCAAAAGGAACACTTTTTGCAGCTGGTTCAGCGTCCGATTGACCGCTGTTCCGCTGGCGAAGGGGCCGAAATAGCTGCCTTTTTCCGTCCGCTTCCCCCGGTGTTTGCGGATCTGGGGAAAGGCGTGATCTTTGGAAATCAGGATATTGGGAAAGCTTTTGTCGTCGCGCAGCAGCACGTTGTAGATCGGCTTGAGCTGCTTGATCAGGTTCTGTTCGAGCAGCAGCGCCTCGGTTTCGGTCTTGGTGGTTAGGAACATCATCGACCGGGTTTCCGAGATCATCCGCGCGATGCGGCCCGAATGCCCGGAAGGGCGCGCGTAATTCGACACGCGGACCTTCAGGTTGCGCGCCTTGCCGACGTAGAGCACGCGCATGTCGTCGCCCAGCATGCGGTACACGCCGGGAGAGCCGTCAAGGGTGCGCACGTAGCTGGCGATAAGGGCGTGGCCGGTGAGGCCATCGGTCCGTGCGCCAAGCTCAACGTTAAGATCGTCGGGGCCAAGCTCGTCAGCGCCAGATTCGTCGGGTGTTTCGGTCATCAAAGGGGCCGGGTGATTCTGCTCGCTGGCTGCACTCTAGCGCGCGTGAGTTCAAGGGCAAAGCTTTCCACGGAATCTGTGGATAAACCTGTGGAGGTGCTGTTGGGAAGGGTGAAAAACCTAGGTTTCAGGGCTGGTTCGGATGAATGCCCAATTTTTGGGCGCTGCCTTAAGTCATTGAAATCAAAGAGAAGAAAAACAATGCATGGCAACCTACTGAAAAGCTTAACAATTTCATAACGCTTCTGTGACAGCTTGCGGTCCGGTGGACAAGCTGACGCGGCGTCCGGCCAAAGGGCTATTCCAGACCCAGAATATCAGGCGTTTTCCAGCCCAGATGCTGGCCGCCATCAACGCAGATCAGCTGGCCGGTGACCGCCTTCGCGTCGAGCAGATACCCAAGCGCTGCCGTGATGTCATCGGTGTCCGAACCCCGGCCCAGCACGGTATTGGCGCGCTGGCGGGCGAAGTGTTCGGGGGTCTGGCGGGTGCCGATAAGGGTGGGGCCGGGGCCGATGGCGTTGACCCGGATCCTTGGCGCGAGGGCCTGTGCGCTGGTCTGGGTGAGGGTCCACAGGCCCGCCTTGGCCAGTGTGTAGGTCAGGAATTCAGGCGTCAGTTTCAGCACGCGCTGGTCGATCATGTTGATGACCTGCGCCAGTGCCACGGCCTCTCCGCGGGCGTCCGTGCCGGTCGCGGGGGCCTGCGCGGCGAAGGCCTGCGTCAGGATCAGCGGCGCGCGCAGGTTCGAGCCCATGTGCCGGTCCCAGCTGGTGCGGGTGGCGCTTTGCAGGCTGTCGTATTCGAAGATCGAGGCGTTGTTGATCAGCACGGTCAGCGGCCCGCCGAGCGCCTCGGCTGCGGCGGGGAGGAGGGCGTGGGTCTCGTCCTCATCCAGCAGATCGGCCTGATGAACGCTGGCGGTGACACCCAGGGCGCGGGCCTCGGCGGCGGTGGCTTCGGCCCCGTCGCGGCTTGAGGCGTAGTGCAGCGCGACGTCATAGCCGCGCCGGGCCAGCTCGAGCGTCATTGCCGCGCCCAGACGGTGTCCCGCCCCCGTGATCAGTGCCTTGCCAGCCATCCCAAGCCTCAGTGAAACAGAGAGAACAGATACGCGCCATAGAGCGCAATGAGCAGCACGCCGGCAACCCGGCCGATGCTGCGGCCGCTGAGCACGAAGACCCCCAGCAAGGCCGAGGTAGCGGCCATGACCCAAAGGTCAAGGTGCAGCATCTCGACGGGGACCGGAATGCGTCCGACCAGCGACGAAATCCCGATGATCCCCAGCAGGTTGAAGATGTTCGAGCCGATGACGTTGCCCAGCGCCACGCCGGTTTCCCGGCGCAGGGCGGCGGTGACGGTGGTGGCAAGTTCGGGCAGCGAGGTACCGACGGCGACCAGCGTGAGGCCGATCACGGCCTCGCTGACGCCGAAGGTGGTGGCGATGTCGGTGGCACCGCCCACCAGCAGGTTGGCACCCAGCGGCAGGCCGATGATGCCGCCGAGCAGGTAAAGCCCGATGTGCAGGCGCGACATGCCATGGTCGACGCCCTCAAGTTCGGGCTCGGCGGCGGCGCGGTGGGCCTGCGCGCGGGAATAGCTGCTCCACAGCATCAGCCCCAGACCCGCCAGCAGTGCCAGCCCGTGCGGCCAGCCCAGCGGGCCGAACCATGCCAGCGCGATGAACAAGGCGGTCGCGGCCATCATCACAAGGAAATCGAACATCAGATCGCGAGAGACAGGGACAGCCGCGATCAGTGCCGGGATGCCCAGCACCAGAAGGATATTGGCGATGTTCGAGCCGACCACGTTGCCGATGGCCAGCGCCGGCACGCCGTCAAGGATCGCATCGACCGAGACCAGCAGCTCGGGCGCGGAGGTGCCGAAGGCCACAACGGTAAGACCAACGATCAGCGCCGGCACGCCCAGCCGCAGGCTGAGGTTGACCGCGCCTTTGACCAAAGCGTCGCCCGCCACGACCAGCAATGCCAGCCCGGCGAGAATCATCAAAGCGTCAATAATCATGGTCGGTACCGGCAGTCAGGGCGCGCGCAGGGCGCGGGGGTGTTGGTCAGGTTGACGCGCTTGCAGGTCGGGCAGCGCAGCCGGTCCAGCGTCGGGGTGTTTCGTTTGGTCAGCCGCGCATTGGGGCGGAACATTTTCTGAACCATCCCCATGACGAGGATGAAGATCAGGAACAGAATGACGACGCGGATCAACATCTTAGGCGCCCAGCCGTGCCCAGAGGGCGGCTTCTTCGACCCCAGCCAGCGCGTCTTGCGCTAGCGTCAGGCCAAAGCGCGACAGCAGGCTGCGGCGCGGGCCATAGGCTCGGACGCGCAGCTTTTTGCCATAGCGCGCCTTGAGGGTCGGCACCGCGTGGCCGATGCCATCGGCGAGGCCGAGCGACACGGCCTCGGCCCCCAGCCAGAAGCGCCCGTCAAAGAGGTCGGTCGTCGTGCTGAGCCGGTCGCCGCGTGCGGTCTTGATTTGGTTGATGAACACGCCGTGCATCTGTTCGAGCAGGCTGGTCAGGCGCTCGATATCCTCAGGCTTTTCCGGGCGGAACGGGTCGAGCTGGCTTTTCGAGCTGCCCGCCGTATAGACGCGGCGCTCGACTCCCAGCTTGCCGATGGCTTCGGTCAGGCCAAACCCGGCCGAAATCACGCCAATCGAGCCAAGGATCGACGCCGGGTCGCAGTGGATGTCATCGGCGGCGCTGGCGATCCAGTACCCGCCCGAGGCTGCGGCATCCTCGACAAAGGCATGCACCGGGGTTTCCGTCTCTTCGGCCAGCCGCCTGATACGCGCGCCGATCAGCGAGGATTGCACCGGCGAGCCGCCCGGCGAATTGATCACCAAAGCGACGGCGACGGGCTTGCCGGTGCGGAACGCACGCTCGAGCAAGGGCGCAACGCTTTGATCAGACAGACGCCCGCGACCACCGGCGGCAATCATGCCCTCCAGTCGCACGAGATTTACACGGGGGCCACGGCGAAACAGCCGCGCGGGCAGGGCGAGGGGGCTTTTCATGCCCTCCGATGTAGGGGCGGTGCCATTCAGCAGCAAGGCCCGGCCCCTGCGGTTGCCCAGAAAAAGCCCGCAGGCGGGGGGATTAAGCGCCGCGCGCTCATGCCATCACGGCCTCACGCGCGTCGGTGATCAGCCGGTAGACCCGCCGCGCATCGGGGATGCGGCGAAACCCGGTGCGCACGACGGTGGTCTGGCGTCGCGATCCGCCGCTCCGCCCGCCGCTGGCCGTGCGAAACGACCGGCGCGTATAGGCCTGCGAGTGGAACCACACGGTGCCGGGCGCGCTGTCGTCGAGCGCCAGCGAGTTCATCTCGCGCAGATCGAACGGCTTGAGCGAGCGGCCAAAGAGCACGTCGGTGGCTATATAGGCCTTGCGGTTGGTCAGCGTGTACCACGTCCGCTGCCGGACATAGGCGTCCCAGAACAGCCGCCCGACCAGCAGGTATAAACCAACCGCAATGAAGGGCAGGCCGAAGAGCGGGAAGAGACGGAACACCGGATCGCCTGCCGGAACCATCGACGCCGCGAGCGTGACCCAGAAGATCGAGAACCCGGTGAAAAACACGCCCATGATGCTGACCGGGCTGATCAGATCGCTCCAGACAATCCCGGTTTGCGGACGGTCCTGCCACAGGATGTGTTCGTCGGGGGCAAGGATATCCTCCCATCCCGGAGGCGGATTGGTCATGGGGAAACTCCGAATACAATCACGAAATCAAGACGCTCATCGTGCCGCGCCCGGGGCGGCGTGGCAAGTCTTGGGGCGTGACGTGGCCGCGCTCGGGACGCTGTGCGCCGGGCGGTGCAACGGGTCCGGCAGGACGCGCGGGGTCATCCCGTCACCGCCGCGCGATGCGGGGCCATCAGGGCGAAGACGTGCCGGGCCTCGGCGATGTTGCGAAAGCCGGAGCGTTTGCGATGGATCTGCTGTCGGTGCACGCCGCCGTGGCGGCGGCTGCCGGTGGTATAGCGGATCAGCTCCTGCGCGAACCAGACGGTGCCGGGCGTGGTATCGACCAGTTCTATGGCACGCATGTCCTCGGTGCCATAGCGTTGCAGGGCGCGCCGCCCCGGTCCCTGCGTGGCGATAAACGCTGCGCGGTCGGTGAGCGTGTACCAGGTGCGGCGGCGCTGACGGGCCTCCCAGAACAGCCGTCCGATGAGCAGATAGGCCCCGACCAGCCAGAAAAACCCGCCGATCAGCGGGAAGACCACGCGAAACGGCCAGAGCATCGGGCGCTCGGGCATGCTGGCGAGCATGACGCTGACGCCAAAGAGCCACGCGGTTGAGAAGGCAAGGAAAAACAAACCCATTAAGGTTAACGGGCTGAGCAGGTCGCGCCAGAGGATGCCCGGTTCAGGCTGTCCTTGCCACAGGATGCGCTCATCGGCGGCCAGAAGGCCTTCCCAGCCGGGGGGATGTGCTGTCACAAAACGGCTCCGCTGAATGTCAGGCGATCCATCCGCGCATCGTGCCAACCCGCGGCGGCGCTGGCAAGGCGGCCTCAGGCCGCCCGCGCCGCCCGCAGGTTGCGCGCCAGCAGGTCCATCGCCGCCATACGCACGGCGACGCCCATCTCCACCTGCTCCTGAATGACCGAGCGGTTGATGTCATCGGCAATGGTGCCGTCGATCTCGACGCCGCGGTTCATCGGGCCGGGGTGCATGACAATGGCGTCTTCCTTGGCGAAGGCCAGCTTCTCGGCGTCCAGCCCGTAGCGGTGGTAATATTCGCGCTCGGACGGGATGAACCCGCCGTCCATCCGCTCTTTTTGCAGGCGCAGCATCATCACCACATCCGCGCCTTCCAGCCCTTGCCGCATGTCGTCATAGACCTCGCAGCCGAACTCGGCGACGCCCGCGGGCATCAGCGTCGGCGGCCCGATCAGGCGTACGCGGTTCTCCATCTTGCCCAGCAGGATCAGGTTCGAGCGCGCCACCCGGCTGTGCGCGATGTCGCCGCAAATCGCCACGGTCAGACGGTGCAACCGGCCCTTCTTGCGCCGGATGGTCAGCGCATCGAGCAGTGCCTGCGTCGGGTGCTCGTGCTTGCCGTCCCCGGCGTTGAGCACGGCGCAATTCACCTTCTGCGCCAGAAGATCGACTGCGCCGGAATGGGGATGCCGCACGACCAGCAGATCAGGGTGCATCGCGTTCAGGGTCAGCGCGGTGTCGATCAGCGTCTCGCCCTTCTTCACGCTAGAGGATTGCATCGACATGTTCATCACATCCGCCCCCAGCCGCTTGCCGGCCAGTTCGAAACTGGCCTGCGTGCGGGTGGAGTTCTCGAAGAACATGTTGATCTGGGTGAGCCCGCGCAACGCTTCGGAATGCTTGTCGGTCGAGCGGTTCAGCGTCACGTAATCCTCGGCCAGATCAAGGATCGTGGTGATTTCGGCGGGATCCAGCGGCTCGATCCCAAGAAGATGGCGGTGCGTATAGGTCATGCGGGCCTCGCAGGGATTTGCTGGCGGTATAGAAAGCGCCGGGCGCACGGGCAAGAAGAAAGCCCCCAACCCCGCCTCATCATCTTGTCCCAAATACTCACGGGGGTTTCCAAAGGGGGAGCGTGCTTCCCCTTTGGCGAGGGGGTTCGGGGGGCGAGCAGCCCCCCGACCTGCCCGCGACTCATTGGCGAGCCGCGCGTGATCCGCTAGGGTCAGCGCCATGACGGCTGCCATGGACTGGAACCTGGCCCGGGCGCTGCTGGAATGGCAGGTCGAACTGGGCGTGACGGACGCGATTCTCGCGGAGCCGGTGGATCGGTTTGCCCATGCCGCCGAGCTTCGCGCCGCGCGCGAGGCTCCGCGTGAGCCCGCGCCCGAGGCCGAGGCCAAAGCCCCCACCATCGTCCCCAAGGCCACACCAGCCCAAGAGACAGCGAACGCGGTGGCCGAGGCCCGGCGCATCGCCGCCGCCGCGCAGGATCTGCCCGCGCTGGCCGAGGCCTTGGCCGATTACGGTCACTGCGAGCTGCGGCGCGGGGCGCGAAGCTGTGTGTTTTCCGATGGCAACCCCAAGGCCCGCGTGATGCTGGTCGGCGAGGGCCCCGGCGCCGAGGAAGACCAGCAAGGCAAGCCCTTCGTGGGCCGCGCTGGGCAGCTGCTGGACAAGATGTTTGCCGCCATCGGTCTGTCGCGTCACAGCCCTGATCCGGCAACCGCGTTCTATGTCACCAACACCGTGCCGTGGCGTCCACCCGGCAACCGCGAGCCGACGCGGGACGAGCTGGCGATGCTCAAACCCTTCCTGCTGCGCCATATAGAGCTGGCCGATCCCGATCTGGTCGTGGTGATCGGCAACGTCGCCTGCGACGCGCTGATGGGACAACGCGGCATCCTGCGGCTGCGCGGCAAATGGGGCGAGGCGCAGGGCCGTCCCGCGCTGCCGATGCTGCACCCGGCCTATCTGCTGCGCTCGCCCGAAGCCAAGCGCGAGGCCTGGGCCGATCTGTTGTCACTGCAGGCGCGGATGCGGGATTTGCCATGATCGACCCGCTGGTGCTGCTGGCGTTTTTCCCTGCCGCCTTGGCGCTTGCCCTGATACCGGGGCCCGAGATGATGTTCTGCATCGGACAAGGCGCACGGTTCGGCGCGGGCAGGGCGCTGCGGTCGGCCTTGGGCATGGCGCTGGGGGCTTTCGCCGGGGCTGCGCTCGCCGGGCTGGGTCTGTCGGCGCTGTTGGTCAACGCGCCGGACGCCTTCTCGCTGCTGCGCTGGTTCGGGGCGGGGTATCTGCTTTGGCTGGCGTGGTGCGCCTGGCAGTCTGGTGACGCAGGGCCAGCCCGCGCGGCGGGCGTGCCCGGCGGGTTGCTGGTGGCGCTGACGAACCCCAAAGGGGCAGGCTTTTCGCTGGGCGTCCTGCCGCAGTTTCTGGACCCGGCGCATCCGCTTTTACCGCAGACCTTGGGCTTGGCGGTGGTCATGGCGGGGTGCGGGTTTTGTGTGAATGCTTTGGCCGGCGCTCAGGCCGCGCGGTTGGGAACGCTGCTGGCCGGATCACGCTGGTGGCGGGGGATCAGCGCCGGGATATTCGGGTTGTTGGCGTTTCGTGTGATCGCAGGAGAGCGCGGATGATCGAGCCCCTTGTCTTGCTGGCCTATATCCCTGCCGCGCTGGCGCTGAACCTGACGCCGGGGGCGGATATGATGTTCTGTCTGGGCCAAGGCCTGCGGGGTGGTCCGCGCGCGGCGATGGCGGCGAATGTCGGGATTGCCTGCGGTGGCATGGTGCATGTGCTGGTCGCCGGTCTGGGTCTGGGCGCGCTGATGGCGGCGCATCCGGGGATGTTCGAGGCGGTGCGCTGGCTGGGCGTGGCCTATCTGCTCTGGCTGGCGGTCAAGTCGCTGCGCGCCAGCGGTTTGCCCGAGGTGCCGCCGGTTTCGCCGGGGCGGGCGTTTCGCGAGGGCCTCGTGGTCAATCTGCTGAACCCCAAGGTGATCCTCTTCGTACTGGCCTTCATCCCGCAATTCGTTGACCCTGCGCGCCCGATCCTGCCGCAGTTCCTGCTGTTCGGCGCGGTGCTGTCGGTCGGCGGGCTGGTGGTGAATGGTGCGGTCGGGCTGGCGGCAGGCGGGGCAGCGGGCCGCCTGATGCGCTCGGCGCGGTTTGCCACGGTGCTGGGGCGCGTCTCGGCGGGTATCTTTACGGCCTTGGCGCTGCGTCTGGCGCTGATGCAGAGGAGCTGAACCATGGGCAGGATCGATGAGAGCAAGGACTTCATCCCGGTGCGCATTGCGGTGATGACCGTGTCCGACACCCGCACGGTGGCCGAGGATCGCTCGGGCGACACGCTGGTGCAGCGGCTTGAGGCCGACGGGCACGTGCTGGCGGCGCGGATGATCCTGCAAGACGAGCGCGCGCAGATCGCCGCTCAGTTGCGGGTCTGGTGCGCGGATCCTGACATAGATGTGATCCTGACCACGGGCGGCACAGGCCTGACCGGACGTGATGTGACGGTCGAGGCGCATCGTGATGTCTATGAAAAAGAGATCGAGGCCTTCGGCACGGTTTTCACCATGGTTTCCATGCAGAAAATCGGCACATCGGCGGTGCAGAGCCGTGCAACCGGCGGTGTAGCAGGCGGAACCTATCTGTTTGCGTTGCCCGGATCGCCGGGGGCGTGCCGCGACGCGTGGGACGAAATCCTGCACTGGCAGCTCGATTTTCGGCACCGGCCGTGCAATTTCGTCGAAATCATGCCCCGTTTGGATGAACATCTGCGACGGAAGTGACCGCGCCTTGCGTACAAGACTTGCGCGGTGATCTGCTGCGGTTCATGTCTCGTATCGTCACTACACAGATGAAAGACCCATAATGCGCTTTATGACCCGCAGCCTGATCGCTGTGTTTCTGGGGGCCTTGGCTCTGGGCTTGCTCGCCGTCGCCGGTGGCATGGTTCGCGACACGCTGGCGGATCGCGCGGCGCAGGAAAACATGCCCCGCATGGCGCGCGAACGGGTGTTCACCGTGCGGGTGATGCGTTTGGAGCCGGGGGCAATGTCGCCGGTTCTGTCAGCCTTTGGCGAGGTTGTTTCGCGCCGGACGCTGGAGTTGCGGGCACCCTCGGCCGGGCGGATCCTTGAAATGGCCGACGGATTTGAAGAGGGCGCTGCCGTGACAGCGGGTCAGGTGCTGGTGCGGCTGGACCCGGCGGATGCGACGGCGGCACGCGATCTGGTGCGCACGGATCTGTCACAGGCCGAGGACGAGCTGCGCGATGCGCAGGCTGCGCTGGAACTTTCGCATCTGGACCGGGCCGAGAGCGAGGCGCAGGCCGATCTGCGCCAGCGCGCGTTCGAGCGGCGGCAGACGCTGAGCGAGCGCGGCGTGGGCACCGAAGCGACTGTTGAAGAGGCCGAGCTGGCCTTCGCCGCCGCGCGCGCTGCCGTGATTGCCCGCCGTCAGGCCGAGGCACAGGCCGAGGCTCGCGTGGCCACGGCTGAAACGGCGGTTGAGCGTCAACGCATCAATCTGTCCGAGGCCGAGCGCCGGGTGACCGAAACCGCGATCACCGCCAGTTTCGACGGCGTGTTGAGCGATACCAATGCTGTAGCGGGCGGGCATGTGGCCTCGAACGAGCGGATCGCGTCGATCATCGACCCGGATTCGCTGGAAGTGTCGTTCCGCCTGTCTACCGCGCAATACCTGCGGCTGCTCGATGCGCAGGGCGCGCTGATCGCCGCGCGCGCGCAGGTGGCGTTGGAGCTGGGCGGGCTGGAAATCACCTCGCCTGCCGTGTTGAGCCGGGCGGCGCCCTCGGTCGGTGAGGGGCAGTCGGGCCGTCTGGTCTATGCCGCCATCGACGCGCCGCGCGGCTTTCGCCCCGGCGATTTCGTGACCGTGCGGATCACCGAGCCCGAGCTGCCGGGTGTGGCCATGGTGCCCGCCGCTGCGGTCGATGCACAGGGCGGGGTTCTGGTGCTGGCGGCTGAGGACCGGCTTGAGGCGGCGACGGTCGAAGTGGTGCGCCGTCAGGGTGACAGCGTGCTGATCCGCACCGGCGCGTTGACCGGGCGCGAGATTGTCGCGGCGCGTAACCCGCTGCTGGGCGCGGGCATCCGCGTGCGCCCGCAGCGCGATGCCGCGGCAGAGATCCCTGCCGCGCCTGATCTGGTCGCGCTGGACCCCGAACGCCGCGCCGAGCTGATCGCGCGGGTGTCGGCCAATACCCGGATGCCCGAACAGGTGCGCACGCGCATTCTGGCGCAGCTGGAACAGGAAAGCGTGCCCTCGCAGCTGATCGAACGGCTGGAGCAGGGCGGCGGGCGGCAGGGGGGCTGACGGGTGATTGCAGAGACATCGCTGGGGCTCTTTCGGTATTTCACGCGCCACAGAACCGCTGCCAATCTGGTGCTGGTGCTCATGCTGGCGGCTGGCATCGTCGCCGTGCCGCGCATGCATGCTCAGTTTTTCCCCGATATCGTCGTCGATACGGTCAATGTGTCGATCCCCTGGACCGGCGCGGGGGCGGCGGATGTGGATTCCGCCATCATCCAGATCGTCGAGCCGGTGATGATGGCGGTCGAGGGTGTTACCTCGACCTCGTCCACTGCGTCGGAAGGGCGCGCGCAGATCTCGCTTGAGTTCGAGCCGGGTTATGACACCGAGCGCGCGGCCTCGGATGTGCAGGACGCGCTGGACGCGATCAACACGCTGCCCACCGATGCCGATGACCCGCGCGTAACGCGGTCGAACTGGCGCGACCGGGTGACGAATGTGATCCTGACCGGGCCGGTGGGCATTCAGCAACTGGCGCTGTTCACCGATGAATTCGTCGCGCGGCTGTTTGCCGCCGGGATCACGCGGGCGTCGATCCAGGGCATCGCCTCGCCCGAGGTGTCGGTCGAGGTGCCGGCTATGAGGCTGGTGCAATACGACGTGACGCTGGCAGAGATCGCGGCGGCCATCGAGACATCGGTGGCGGCGGACCCGTCCGGCGAGCTGGCCGGGGGCGCGCAGCGGGTGCGCACCGGCTCGGCCCGCCGCACGCCCGAGGAGATCAACGCCATCGTCCTGCGTTCGGGTGCTGATGGCAGCACGCTGACCGTGGGCGATGTCGCGACCGTGCTGAGCCGCGATATCGACCGGGACCGATCCTATTATGTCGGCGACAGTCAGGCGGTGGTGGTGCGGGTGGATCGCTCGGCCAATGGCGATGCGATTGGCATTCAGGAGACGGTGCAGAACGTCGCCGACGAGATGATGCTGTCGCTGCCGCAGGGCGTGCGGATCGAGCTGGCGAATGCGCGGGCCGATATGATCTCGGGCCGGTTGAACCTGTTGGTGAGCAACGGGTTACAAGGGCTGTCGCTGGTGGTGCTGTTGCTGTTCTTGTTCCTGAACGCGCGCACGGCGATCTGGGTGGCGGCGGGGATTCCGGTCAGCATGCTGGCCGCCGTCGCGATGATGTATGTCACCGGCATGAGCCTGAACATGATCTCGCTCTTTGCGCTGATCATCACGCTGGGCATCGTGGTGGATGATGCCATCGTGGTGGGCGAGCACGCCGATTATCGCTACCGGGTTCTCAAAGAAACGCCCTATCAGGCGGCGGAAAACGCCGCGACCCGCATGGGAATGCCGGTGCTAGCGGCGTCGCTGACTACGATCATCGCGTTTGGCGGGCTGACCGTGATCGGCGGGCGCTTTGGCGACATGATTGCCGATATCCCCTGGACGGTGATCATGGTGCTGCTGGCGTCGTTGATTGAATGCTTCCTGATCCTGCCCAACCACATGGCGCATGCGTTGGCGGGCTCGGCCAAGGAGCATTGGTACGACTGGCCGTCGCGCACCGTGAACAAGGGGTTTGACTGGTTCCGTCAGCGCATGTTTCTGCCCTTCATGCGGCTGGTGATCCGGGCGCGTTACGTGGTTCTGGCCGCGTTGATGGTGGCGCTGGCCTATACCGGGACGATGTTCCTGCGCGGGGACGTGCCGTGGCGGTTTTTCTCATCGCCCGAGCAAGGCACGCTGAGCGCCAATTTCCTGATGGCTGCGGATGCGACGCGTGACGACACGCAGGCGATGATGTTCGAGCTGCAACGCGCGACGAATGCCTTGGCGACGCGGCTGGAGGCCGAGCATGGCACCTGGCCCATCGCCTCGATCGTGGCCGAGGTCGGCGGCAACGCGGGGCGGTCGCTGGCGGCAGCCGAGAACCGGGATGCGGATCAGCTGGGGTCGATCACCATCGACCTGATCGGGGCGGACCACCGGCCGTATTCGTCGTTCGAGTTCACCTCGATGCTGCAAGACGAGGTACGCCAGAGCCCGCTGCTGGAGGAGTTGAGTTTCCGCTCGTTCGGCATGGGGCCGGGCGGGGATTCGCTGTCGGTCGATCTGATCGGCGGCGATGCCGAGACGCTGAAGGCGGCTGCCGAGGCGCTCAAGGCGCAGCTGGCGCAGTTTGCGCTGGTGACCGGGCTTGAAGATACGCTGGCCTATGACAAGGAAGAGCTGGTGCTCGAACTGACCCCACAGGGGCAGGCGCTGGGCTTTTCCACCGACACGCTGGCGCGCGAGTTGCGCCAACGGTTGAGCGGGATCGAAGCGGCGACCTTCCCGGACGGGGTGCGCTCGGCGTCGATCTGGGTCACGCTGCCCGAGAACGAGCGCGCGGCGGATTTTCTGGAGAACACGCTGCTGCGCAGTGCATCGGGCCGTTACCTGCCCTTGGGCGATATTGTGCGGGTCGAGACGCGGCAGGGCTTCTCCTCCATCCAGCGCGAGAACGGGTTGCAGCTGGTGACGGTGTCGGGCGTGCTGGACGAGGGTGACCCTGCGGCGGCGCGCGATCTGCTCAGCCAGATGGAGACGCAGATGCTGCCGCGTCTGGCCGAGGATTACGGCGTGACCTTCCGTCTGTCGGGCCTGAGCGAGCAGGAAAACGAGTTCCTCGGCGATGCGACGCTGGGCGCGATTGGGTGTCTGATCGCAATCTATCTGGTGCTGGCCTGGGTGTTCAGCAGCTGGGTGCGGCCGATGGTGGTGATGTCGGTGATCCCCTTCGGGATGATCGGGGTGATCTATGGTCACGCGCAATGGGGTATCCCGATGACCATGTTCTCAGTCGTGGGCATCATCGGCATGGCCGGGATTATCATCAACGATTCCATTGTCTTGGTCTCGACGGTGGATGAGTATTCCAAAGATCGCGGGTTGTTCCCGTCGATTGCCGACGCGGCTGGGGATCGCTTGCGTCCGGTGCTGTTGACCACGGCAACGACGGTTTTCGGGTTGGGACCGCTGTTGTTCGAGCGCTCGAATGATGCGCAGTTCCTGCGGCCAACCGTTGTCACGCTGTCATACGGGCTGGGTTTTGGCATGGTGCTGGTGCTGCTGATCGTGCCCGCGATGCTGGCGGCAGGGCATGATCTGGAGCGGGCCGTCCGCTCGGCCCGGCGCGCGTTCCGCATGCCGGCGGGGCAGGTGGGCGGCGGCGTGCGGGTACTCCCGTGGCTGGCGGCGGCGCTGGTGGCGGTGGCGTTCGCGCTGACACTGGGCTGGGGGCTGGTGATGCAGGTGCCAGGGCCGTTGACGGCGCTGGCGCTGCCGGGCGCGACGGGCCTGCTGGCCGCGCTGGGGGTTTTCGTGGTGACGGTGGCGGTGGGGATACTGGCTGTCTGGCTGGCTGGCGCGCTGACCATGGCGCTGCGGCGCAAACCGCCGGTTGAGCCTGCCGAGTAAGCGGTCGCGGTAAGACCGGCGGCTTGGCCGCTCAGAACGGGGGACGAACCGGCGGCTCAGCCGCCGGTGCAGCCTTGCGAGACGAGCATCTGCTCTTCGGACAGCACGGTAAACACGATGCTTGCGCGGTCAAAGATCATCGGGTCGCCGCGCCGCGGCGCGCGCAGGCGGGCCTGCGTGACCAGATCGCCACCCTCACGCCGGGTCTGAGCGTCGGTGACGCGGTAGCCGGGCACCTCGACAATCACCGCCTCGGTCCGCCCGATCGAGGGGACAGAGGTGCGCAGCGTCAGCTCGGCGTCGCGGTCGCCGGGGTGCAGCTGGCAGATCGCGCGGGTCAGGCCGCCCTGAGCGCCCGGCTCGGCCCGGTTGTCCAGCGCGGCGGTGATGCGGCGGTCGTGTTCACCGGCACCGCGCAACACGCCCTGCACGGCGACATCGGCAGGCACGCAGGTGTCGGCGCAAACGCCAATCGCCAACGCGCCGAGCAGTGCCATCGGATGTGCGCCATCCTGCGGGGTGACCTCGATCGGCAGAAGCAACTCGTCCTCGTACCCGTAGCTGCGATAGCCGTTCTGGTCGAAGATCTGCGGGCGCGGCCAGATGGCGCGCACACTGGCCACGTTCTGCGACGCGCCCCAGTCAAAGCGCGGCGCGATACCTGCCTCACCGGGGTTGCGCCAATACGTGTGCCAACCCGGGGCCAGCACCAGATGCAGCGCCGCCATGCGCGTGCCGCGCTCGGTGGTCCAGCCGGGTAGAATCTCGGCCGACAGGACAGGGTTCGACACCTGCGCTTGGGCCGCAGTCGACAGGGGCGACAGTGCGAGAGCGCAGAGCGTCAGGATACGGGGCAGGGATGTCAGGGTCATGGCAAATGCTTAGCAGAACGGCAGCGCGCGAAAAGTCACAAAAGGGCGAGAGATCCCGGGAGCGTGCCTTGGCTTTTGGTCGGGGCAACGCCACATTGGTAGGGACACAAGGTTTCGGAACGGTGCGGTGATGGATTTCGATCTGACCGGAAAGCTGTTGATTTCGACCCCGTCCATGGGGGATCGGCGGTTTTCGCACGCGATCATCTATATCTGCGCGCATAGTGCCGAGGGCGCGTTCGGACTGGTGTTGAACCGTCCGGTGCCCCGGCTGACCATGGGCACGGTGCTGGACCAGATCGGCATCGCCTGCACGCCCGAGCGCGAAGAGGCCGCTGTGCTGTCCGGCGGCCCGGTCGAAACGCAGCGCGGTTTTGTGCTGCATCAGGGCGGCAGCCCGGTGGATGACACGGCGCAGGCACTGCCCGAGGGGCTGTTGCTGAGTGCCTCGACCGACATCCTGCGCGCCATCGCGCGGGGTGAAGGGCCCGAGGCGTGGCTGCTGGCGCTGGGCTATTCGGGCTGGGGGCCGGGACAGCTGGAAAGCGAGATCGGCCAGAATGCCTGGCTGACCTGCGAAGCATCCCGCAGCCTGATCTTTGACGCCCAGCCGGGCGAGCATCAGTGGAACGCGGCGCTCAGGTCCATGGGCGTGGACCCGATGAGCCTGTCCGCCGTGGCCGGTCGCGCTTAGGCGTTGGGGGGCAGGGCCTCGGTGATCTCACGCAACTCGTTGAGCAGATCGAGCAGCAGCGACATCTTCTCCTCGCCAAAAGCTTCCTCGATTTCCCGGCGCGAATCCTCGGACTGGCCGACAAGTTGACCGAACATCGTCTGGCCGTGTTCGGTCAGCGTGACCATGTGACGGCGGGCGTCCGAGCAGTCGACCTGCCGGATGATGCCCTTTTCTGCCAGCGCCCGCAGGATCCGCGTCAGTGATGGCGGCAGGATCACACAGCGTTGGCACAGCGTGCCCGCGTCCAGCGGCACGCCATCGGCCAGGGCGCGCAGCACGCGCCATTGTGGCGGCGACAGGTCGCTGGCGTCGGAATATTTCTTGAACCGCCGCATCGTCGATTCTCGCGCCCGCAGCAAGGCCACGGTGAGCGAGCGTTCATAATATTCCTTGCCCGACGGGATGCCGTCGGGAAGTGCTGCAGGAGTCGGGTTGGAAGCTGTTTTCATACGGTAACATTCGCGCGCGAGCCGCCGCAAAATCAAGTGGTTTTTCACGGGTGAAGCAGTTTGTCGCGAGTCATGCTGCACTTGGGTTGTAGCGCGGCACAGGAACTGTCCCTTGCCTTGTGCTTTGTCCCCGTTGCTCCGTCCCGCGCGGCGTCGTATAGAGCGCGCATGACGTATCGCCTTTCGCCTTTGCGCGCGATCATCATTCGAATTAGCGGCCCGGCGCTCTGATCAGAGTTGCCGGGACAAGGCGTATGGAGACCTGCGCCGAAGCTTGCTAGATCCTTTCCAGAATTCGTTGATCCGGAGCCCACGCGATGTGTGCCGATACCCCCCAGACGTCTGAATACCCTGACTACAAAGACACCCTGTTCCTGCCCGAAACCGAGTTCCCGATGCGCGCGGGTCTGCCTGCGCGCGAGCCAGAATGGCTGGCCCGCTGGGAGCGGCTGGGCGTCTACGAGCAGCTGCGCGAGAAAGCCAAGGCCACCGCGCGCAAGCCTTTCACGCTGCATGACGGCCCGCCCTATGCCAACGGCCATCTGCACATCGGCCATGCGCTGAACAAGACGATCAAGGACATCATCGTGCGCTCGCATCAGATGATGGGCTTCGACAGCCGCTATGTGCCGGGCTGGGATTGCCACGGTCTGCCGATCGAGTGGAAGATCGAGGAACAATACCGCGCCAAAGGGCTGGACAAGGACGACGTGGATATCGTCGCCTTCCGTCAGGAATGCCGCAAGTTTGCCGAGGGCTGGGTGGATATCCAGCGCGAGGAGTTCAAGCGGCTGGGCGTCACCGGCACGTGGAATGACCCCTATCTGACGATGGACTATCATGCCGAGGCGGTGATCGCCGAGGAGTTCATGAAATTCCTGATGAACGGCTCGCTGTATCAGGGCTCAAAGCCCGTGATGTGGTCGCCGGTCGAGAAAACCGCGCTGGCCGAGGCCGAAGTTGAATACCACGACCACACCAGCCATCAGGTCTGGGTGCGGTTCAAGCCGGTTGACGGCGCTCTCGACGGGGCGACGGTGGTGATCTGGACCACGACGCCGTGGACTCTGCCGCAGAACCGCGCGGTCGCGTACAATCCGGGCATCGCCTATGGCCTCTACCGTGTCACCGAAGCCGACGAGAAATCGACGGCGACGGTGGGTGAGACGGTCCTGTTGGCCGATGCGCTGGCCGAGGGCGTCCTGAGCACGGCCAAGGTCACGGGCTTTGAAAAGCTCCGTGACGTCACGGCCGAAGAACTGGGCGCGCTGGTTCTGGCGCACCCGTTCCGGGGCGTGGAAAATGGCAAGGGCGAGTGGGACTATGACGTCCCGATGCTGCCGGGCGACCATGTGACCGAGGATGCGGGGACGGGCTTTGTCCACACCGCCCCCAGCCACGGCGATGACGACTATCAGCTGGGCGTCAAGTTCAAGCTGCCGATGACCTATAACGTCGAGCCGGATGGCAGCTACCGCGCCGATCTGCCGCTGTTCGCCGGTCAGCACATCATCCTGCCCGATGGCAAGGAAGGCCCGGCCAACGTGTCGGTGATCAAGCAGCTGGCGTGGTCGGGCGCGCTCTTGGCCAAGGGCAAGCTCAAGCATTCCTATCCGCACAGCTGGCGCTCGAAAGCGCCGGTGATCTACCGCAACACGCCGCAATGGTTCGCCGCCATCGACAAGCCGCTCGACGACGGCATGGGCCAGTATGGCGACACGATCCGCCAGCGGGCGGTGAAGTCGATCGAGGATCTGGTCAAGTTCACCCCGGTCTCGGGCCGCAACCGCCTGCATTCGATGATGGAGGCGCGGCCCGATTGGGTGCTGTCGCGGCAGCGCGCCTGGGGCGTGCCGCTGACCTGCTTCGTCAAGAACGGTGCGAAACCGGGCGACGAAGACTTCCTGCTGCGCGACCCTCGCGTCAACACGCGGATCGTTCTGGCCTTCGAGGCTGAGGGCGCGGATGTCTGGTATGTGCAAGGCTTCAAGGAGAAGATCCTGAAAGACCTGCATAATCCCGAAGAGTATAGTCAGGTTTTTGACATTCTCGACGTGTGGTTCGACTCTGGTTCGACCCATGCTTTCGTGCTGCGCGACCGCGCGGATGGCGTGCCGGACGGCATCGCCGACGTCTATATGGAAGGCACCGACCAGCATCGCGGGTGGTTCCATTCCTCGATGTTGCAGGGCTGCGGTACCAAGGGCCGCGCGCCTTACCGCAATGTGGTGACGCATGGGTTTACGCTGGACGAGAAGGGCATGAAGATGTCCAAGTCCATCGGCAACACCATCGTGCCGCAAGAGATCATCGAGCAATACGGCGCTGACATTCTGCGGTTGTGGGTGGCGCAGGCCGATTACACGGTCGACCAGCGGATCGGCAAAGAGATCCTGAAAGGCACGGCGGACAGCTATCGCCGCCTGCGCAACACGCTGCGTTTCATGCTGGGCGCGCTGGGCGATTATGCGCCGTCGCAGGCGGTGGCCTATGCCGATATGCCCGAGCTGGAGCAGCTGATGCTGCACCGGCTGGCGGAACTGGACGCGGTGGTGCGCAAGGGTTATGCGGCCTTCGACTTTCAGGGCGTGTTTCAGGCGCTGTTCACCTTCGCCACGACGGATCTGTCGGCCTTCTATTTCGACATCCGCAAGGACGCGCTCTATTGCGACCCGTCCGACAGCACGCTGCGCCGGTCCTGCCTGACCGTCATGGACGCGCTGTTCCACCGGCTGACGACTTGGCTGGCCCCGATCCTGCCATTCACGATGGAAGACGTCTGGCTGTCGCGCTTCCCCGGCGAGGAAGGGAGCGTGCATTTGCAGGACTTCCCCGACACGCCGGCCGAGTGGCTGGCACCGGACCTGGCCGCGCGTTCGACCACCGTGCGCGCGGTGCGCCGTGTGGTGACCGGGGCGCTGGAAGTCGAGCGTCGGGCCAAGACCATCGGCGCAAGCCTTGAGGCCGCGCCGACGGTGTACCTGTCGCCCGAACTGGCGCAGATCGTGACCAACCCGGACACCTTCGCGACGCTGTGCATCACCTCGGCGCTGACGCTGACCACCGATGCCGCCCCTGAGGGGGCCTTTGCGATGGACGATGTGCCGGGCGTCGGCGTGGTGTTCCATCATGCCGAGGGGCAGAAATGCCAGCGTTGCTGGAAGATCCTGCCGGATGTGGGCACGCACAAACACCCCGGCACCTGCGCGCGCTGTGACGCCGCGCTGGGTTGAACGGGCGCTGATTGGGGATAGGATGGGGCGGGGTTATTCCCGCCCCTTTCCTTTGTGATGCCCATGCCCCGCCTGACCATCGACACCCCCACCGGCCCTTTCACGCTGATCGAGCGCGACGGCGCGATCACGGCGGCGCATTGGGGGGAGGATGACGGCGACGACGAGACGCCGTTGCTGGCCATGGCGGCGGCGCAGGTGGCCGAGTATTTCGCCGGGACGCGGCGGGTGTTTGACCTGCCGCTGCGGATCGAGGCGAGTGCGGCGCAGCAGGCGGCCTGTGCGGCGATGGCGGCGATTCCGATGGGCGAGACGCAGACCTATGGCGAGATCGCGCGGGATCTGAAGGTCAGCGCGCAGGCGATGGGGCAGCTGTGCGGGCACAACCCGATCCCGCTGATCGTGCCCTGTCACCGGGTGCTCGGGGCCAGCGGGCTGGGCGGGTTTTCCGCGCCCGAAGGGGTTGAGACAAAGGTCTGGCTGCTGAAACACGAACGCGCGGGCGGGTTGCTGATCTAGGCGCGCGCGGCCTCGACCAGCCAGTCGCGGAACTGCCGGGCCGGGCGCGAGGGGTTGGGGCGCAGTAGCGCGACATACTCCATGCCGGTGGGCAGGAACCCGTAGGGGGCGATCAGCCGTCCGGCGGCCAGTTCGTTGCGGATCAGGGCTTCGGGCAAGACGGCAGCGCCAAGGCCCGAGAGCGCGGCTTCAATCTTGTAGTGAAAATGCTCGAACACGGTATCCTTGGCCGGGGCCAGCCGGTGGCCCGCGACATGCGCCCAATCCTCCCACGTGCCGACGCGCGAGCTGCTGGACAGGCGCGGGACATGGGCGAAGTCGGGCGTGACCTGCGCAGCAAGGGCGGGGGCCACAACCGGACCGGTCAGGTCGGCAAAAAGCGGTGTCACGGCATAGCCCGCCGGCCACGCGCCGGTGCCAACCCTGATCGCCACATCCGGCCCCGAGGCTGAGGTATCCACCGGTGCGTGGTCCGAGGTCAGGCGCACGCGCAGCTGCGGGTGCAGCGCTTGAAAGCCGTGCAGCCGGGGGATCAGCCAGCGCATCGCGAAGGTGGCGAGGCTGGAGACATCGACGCTGTCGGCGGTGCGGGGCAGGGCGCGCAGGGCGTCCTCGAGCGCGTCAAAGCCGCGCGCAAGGGCGGGGAGCAGGAGCAGCCCGGTAGCGGAGGGGCGGGTGGCGCTGCGCGGGCCCGTCGTGAGCGTGACGCCGAGCAGATCCTCCAGCTGGCGGATCTGGCGCGAGACGGCGGAGTGGGTGACACCCAGCGAGGCGGCGGCGGCAGACATTGAGCCGAGCCTGCCGAAGGCCTCGAAAGCGCGCAGGGCGGTGAGCGGCAGGGTGCGGCGGTCTATGTTCATCAGGCTCACAAAGCGGCGAGAATTTCTGTTTTGATTATCTTAGGCGCTCGTGATTTCTGGTCCACAGATTTACCGCCGTGAAAGGCCTGTCCGATGACCCTTGGTGTGTTTCTGGCCGTCCTGTGCGCTGCCCTGCTGCATGCCGGGTGGAACGCGATCATCAAGACCGGGCTGAGCAAGCAGACGTCTATGTTCCTGCTGTCGACCGGGCAGGCGGTGATCGGGCTGGTCGTGGCGCTTTGTCTGCCGCTGCCTGCGCCCGAGGCCTGGCCGTGGCTGCTGGCCTCGGGGGTGGTGCATATGTGCTACCAGCTGTTCCTTGCCTATGCGTATGAGCAGGGCGATCTGAGCCGGGTCTACCCCATCGCGCGCGGGGCGGCGCCGATGCTGGTGCTGGTGGTCAGCCTGCTGTTTTTGTCGGACGACCTGGAAGCGGGGGCGCTGTGGGGCATCGCGGTGCTGGGCTGCGGTATCGCGTTGATGGCGCGGGGTGTGCTGACCTCGGGCGAGTCGCGGCGGTTGTTGCCCTTCGCCTTCGGCTCGGCACTGGCGACGGCGGGCTATACGCTGACGGATGGTCTGGGCGCGCGGGTCTCGGGCGAGCCGGTGGCCTATGTCGGCTGGCTGATGGTGGTGGCGGCGGTGTTTTACACGCCTGCCGTGATTGCGCTGCGCGGGCGGGCAGTGCTGCGCACGGATGCGCGCGGCTGGGCACTGGGGATGGTGGCCGCTGCGGCCTCGTTCGGGGCCTATGCGATTGCGGTCTGGGCGATGACCAAGGCCCCCATCGCGCTGGTCGGCGCGCTGCGTGAGACCTCGATCCTGTTCGCGGTGCTGATCGGCTGGTGGTTCTTTGGCGACCGGATGGACCGGGGCAAGGTGCTGGCGGCGGTGCTGATCGTGGCGGGCGTGGTGCTGACGCGGCTCTAGAGCCGCTCGCGGTAGAGCACCTGCTGCACGCAACCGGCGCAAAGCAGGTAGACGCTGGTGATGATGAGGCCCCAGGTGACCAGCATCGGCTGCGCGAAATCGGCCCAGGCGGCCATGGTCGCCAAAGCGACCCAGGCCAGCGCCATCGGCAGGGTGATCGCCCGCCAGCGCTGGGTGCGCACCGGGTGCACGAATTTGAGGCGCAGGAACATGGTGACCGACAGCACGAAGACCAGCCCCAGAATGACCCAGAAATCCGGGCGTATGGCAAAGACCACCACCGCGACCATGTTCCAGCAGCCCGGAAAGCCCGAGAACGAGGCATCGGCGGTCTTCATCCGCGTATCGGCGAAATAGAGCACCGAGGCGAAGGTGATGACGATGATCGCGATCCAGCCGGTCCAGCCGGGCAGCAGCCCCGAGTTGAACAGCGCGAAGGCCGGGATGAACACATAGGTCAGGTAGTCGATGATCAGATCGAGCAGCACGCCGTCGATGATCGGCGCCTTGGTCTTGACGTCATACTTGCGCGCCATCGGTCCGTCGACACCATCGACGATCAGCGCGACGACCAGCCACAGGAACATCAGCGACCATTGCGAGTCGACGGCGGCGAGCATGGCCAGCATGGCAAACACCGCCCCGGTGGCGGTGAACATGTGTACGAAATAGGCGCGAAAGGTTTCGATCATGCCCTTCTGTCTGACCCGTTTGCCGCGCCGAAGCAACCCGTTGTGTGCGGCGGATGGGTACTCGTGATCCTTGCGCGCGGGGGATGATTGTGCCGCGTGCAGGGTGGCTTACAGCGTTAGCGCACCCATGACGCCATGCACGCCGGGGTCGCCCTGCGGGGATTGGCCGCCCGAGAGATTGACGCTGACCGGGCCGGGCAATGTGTCGCCGGTAATGATCAACGCGCTGGGGACCGGGCGCAGCGGGGTCTGCGGGGGCGCGGCGTTTCCCGCGACAGCGGTCAGCGCGTGCAGGCCGAAGGCAACGGCAAGGCGCAGGGCGGTTTGGGGGGTATTCATGGACGAAAAACCTGAGGTCAGCGGGGCGTGGGCAGCGGCAGCGGGCGCGGTGCGTGCAGCTTGGGTTTGGGCGAGAAGATCGTGAAACGCTTGGTCATGGCGGGCTCCGGGTCAGCGGCGGATGGTGCGGACCGAGCCGTCACCGAGGACGACAGGCGGGCTGGGCTGAGCACCGTGGCCGGGGGCGCGGACATAGGGCGACGAGGCGTCCATCTCGGCATGTGCGGTGGTGACCGACAAGACGGTCGCGGCGATCAGGGTCAGGGCGAGGGTTTTCATCGACGGGCTCCGGTTCAAGGAAGGATACCGGTACGTCGCAGGGGCCGCGCAAAGGGTTCAAAGTTTCTTGCGGGCGATGTTTGGGCCGTTGGTCGCGCTGGCTTAGCCTGCCGATTTCGCGCGCGGATGCGCGGCGCGGTAAGCCTCCATCAGGCGGGCGGTATCGACGCCGGTGTAGACCTGCGTAGTAGACAGGTTGGCGTGGCCGAGCAGTTCCTGAATGGCGCGCAGATCACCGCCCGCCGACAGCAGATGCGTCGCGAACGAGTGGCGCAGCGCGTGAGGCGTGGCGCTGGCGGGCAGGCCAAGGCGCAGGCGCACGCTCTCCATCGCGCGGGCGATCAGGCGCGGGTTCAGCGGGCCGCCCCGTATGCCGCGAAAGAGCGGGCTTTGCGGCGCGATGTCCCAAGGGCACAGGCGCTGATAGGCGGCGACAGCCTCGGCGGTGGCGGGAAGGACGGGGACCATGCGCTCTTTGCCGCCTTTGCCAAGGATGGTCAGGCTGCCACCCGGCGTGGCGATGCGGGCGGCATCACGACCGGTGAGACCCAGCGCCTCGGAAATCCGCAGGCCGCAGCCGTAGAGCAGCGAGACGACAGCGGCATCGCGGGCGCGGACCCAGGCTTCGGCCTTTTCGTCGCTGATCGTCTCGGTGACGGCGCGGGCGGCGTCTTCATCCAGCGGGCGGGGCAACGGGCGTTGGTGGCGCGGGGCACGGGCGCTGAGGACGGCGGTGGCGTCGAAACCGGCTTCACGGTCGGCCAGCCAGCGCGCGAAGCCTTTGAGCGCGGACAGGGCGCGGGCGAGGGTGCGCGCGCCGCGCCCCTCGGCGCGGGCGTGGGCCATCCAAGCGCGCAGATCGCGGGTTTCCACCGCGCGCAACTGGTCCAGACCGGCAGCGCCGCCGTGGTGACGGGCAAGAAAATCGAGAAATTCGGTGACGTCGGCGCGGTAGGCGTTAACCGTGTGGTCCGAGGCGTCGTTCAGCGCGCCCAGGTGCGACAGCCACTGCGAAAGCGCGTCGCGCAAAGCCGGAGAAATGGCGCTGGGCGCGCCCTTGGTCACGACAGCCAGCGCCGGAGCACGCGCTCGAAACTGCCGGTGAAGAAGCTGAGCAGGTCGGTGCCCTGACCGGGCTTGAAGCGGTGCGGGTCTTCGGAGCCCATCGCCAGCATGCCGGGCAGACGGCCCTTGCCCAGATCGAGGCGCATCAGCGCCTCAGACCGCAGATCGGCGGCCACTTCACCATAAGGCCCCGCCGAGGGCGGCACGCCCTGACGCAGCACGATGGGGCGCGCGGGCGCGGGACGCCCGGCGCTCATGTAGGTTTCGACGTAGCCGGGTTTCTTGACGCGAAGGATCGCGTCCAGCTTGCCCAGACCATTGGACGGCTCGGGGCTTTCGAGCACCAGACGCACGGCATCGACGCCAAGGATCTCGCTTACCGCGCCACCCAGATCGAGCACGAAAGTCTCGAAGCGTTCGGCATCCAGCAGGCGCAGCAGCGCGCGGTGGATCTGGTTGGTGGAGGAGAGGTTCTCATAGGCGGCGGCGATGACGGCGCGGTGGGTGTCTTCCAGCCGGTCCAGCCGGGACTCCAACCGCTCCATCGCCATGCCGCGCAGATCGACGACATTGCCGCCCATCGCGCGTTCAGAGGTCAGCACAAGGGCGCGCATCAGATCGGGGTCATCCAGCACAAGGCCGGGATCGGCGAGCACGCGTGCCCGCCATTCATCCTGCGTTCGGACGTCTTGTGCCGGTCCCGTCGCTGCCATGTCTGCCCCGATCTTGTGCCTTCGCCCTGACCCTACACCAGATCAGACGATTTTCTGACCGGTTTTTTCCCAGTCCTTCATGAACTGTGCCAGACCTGCATCGGTCAGCGGGTGCTGCGCCAGCTTGCGGATCACTTCCGGCGGGGCGGTCATCACATCGGCGCCAACCAGCGCGCATTGGGTGACATGGTTCACCGTGCGGATCGAGGCGGCGAGGATCTGCGTCTCGAACCCGTAGTTGTCATAGATCTGGCGGATGTCCGCGATCAGGTCCATGCCGTCAAAGTTGATGTCGTCCAGACGGCCGATGAAGGGCGAGATGAACGTGGCACCGGCTTTGGCGGCAAGCAGGGCCTGATTGGCGCTGAAGCACAGGGTGACGTTGACCATGTGGCCTTCGCCGGTCAGCACTTTGCAGGCCTTCAGGCCGTCCCAGGTCAGCGGCAGCTTGATGGTGATGTTCGGCGCGATCTCGGCCAGGCGTTTGCCTTCGGCGATCATCGCGCTGGATTCCAGCGCCACGACTTCGGCGGAAACCGGGCCGTCAACGATCGAGCAGATCTCTTTGGTGACGTCGATGATGTCACGGCCCGATTTCAGGATGATCGAGGGATTCGTGGTGACGCCATCGACCATGCCGAGGTCATTCAGCTCACGGATGGCCGCTACATCGGCGGTATCGACAAAGAATTTCATCGCGCTCTATTTCCTCTGAAAGAAGGGGGGCGGTTGCGGAAGAGGTTCGGGGGCGTCATATCCTATCGCACCCCCGCCTGAAAGGTCTTTTGCCCCCGTGCAAGCGTCCCCGGTTTCCACTTTTGCCCCCGGCGAGCCGCTCGCCGTGCTGACCACGCAGCCGCTGGACCGGCTGCTGGATTACCGCGCGCCCGAGGGTGGCGCGGTGATCGGCGATTTTGTCGAGGTGCCTTTGGGGCCGCGCAAAGTGCTGGGTTGCGTGTGGGGGCCGTCGGAAAGCGGGCTGCCGCTGGAGAAGCTGCGGGCGGTGATCCGGGTGCTGGATGTGCCGCCGATGCGCGACGAGCTGCACAGTTTCCTGATGCGCGCCGCGGAATACACGCTGACCCCGCTCAGCCTGATGCTGTTTCTGGCGACGCGTGCGCCGGGGCTCAGTTCCGGCCCGGCGATGATCCGGGTGTTCCGGCTGGGCGATGCCGAGCCCGTGCGCATGACCGACGCGCGCCGCCGGGTGCTTGATGTGTTCGACAGCTATGGCGGCTCGGCGCTGACCATCGGCGAGATTACGCGCGCGGCGGGGGTGACCAGTTCCGTGGTGAACACGATGGCCGCGCAGGGCGCGCTGATCGAAGGCGAAGCGCCCAAGGATCAGCCCTATCCACGGCTGGACCCTGAGCTTGCGGGCAAGCCGTTGTCCGAGGATCAGCAGGCGGCAGTGGACGCGCTGGCGGCGGGGGGCGACGGGTTCGGCGTGACGCTGCTCAAGGGCGTGACCGGCTCGGGCAAGACCGAGGTGTATCTGGAGGCCGTTGCGAATTGCCTGCGGCAGGGGCGGCAGGCCTTGGTACTGCTGCCTGAGATTGGCCTGACCGAGGGGTTCCTGGAACGGGTCGAGGCGCGGTTTGGCGTGCGGCCGGGCGAGTGGCACTCGGGCGTGACGATGACCGAGCGACGGCGGCTGTGGCGCATGGCCGGAGAGGGGCGGGTGTCGATGGTGGTCGGCGCGCGCTCGGCGCTGTTCCTGCCGTACCGCGATCTGGGCCTGATCGTGGTCGATGAGGAACACGATACGTCCTACAAGCAGGACGACGGCGTGATGTACAACGCCCGCGACATGGCCGTGCTGCGCGCCTCGCTGGCCTCGGCGCAGGTGGTGCTGGCCTCGGCCACGCCGTCGCTGGAAAGCTGGGCCAATGCCGAGGCGGGCAAGTACAAGCGCGTCGATCTGCACGCGCGCTTCGGCGTGGCCGAGCTGCCGAAGATGCGCGCGCTCGACCTGCGCGGGCAGAAACTGCCGCATGGGCGCTGGATCGCACCGGCGCTGAAAGACGCGGTGGACGCGCGGCTGGCGGCGGGCGAGCAGTCGCTGTTGTTCCTGAACCGGCGCGGCTATGCACCGGTGACGACGTGCCGCGCCTGCGGGCATCAGATCGCCTGTGAAAATTGCGACTCGCGCATGGTCGAGCACCGGTTCCTCAACCGGCTGATGTGCCATCAATGCGGTGCGACCGCGCCCGTGCCGACCGCTTGCCCTGAGTGCAAGACCGAAGGCTCCATGCATCCGATCGGGCCGGGGGTTGAGCGGCTGGATGAGGAAACCCGCAGCCTGTGGCCCGATGCGCGGGTGGCGGTGCTGTCGTCGGACCTGTTCGGCTCGGCCCGTGCGCTGAAGGAACAGATTGCGGCGATTGCGGCGGGGGCGGCGGATATCGTCATCGGCACGCAGCTGGTGGCCAAGGGGCACAACTTTCCGCTGCTGACGCTGGTGGGGGTGATCGACGCCGATCTGGGCCTGCACGGCGGCGATCTGCGCGCGGCCGAGCGCACGTTCCAGCTGATCCGGCAGGTGGCCGGACGGGCGGGGCGGCATGACAAGCCGGGGTTGGCGCTGTTGCAGACGCACCAACCGGACCATCCGGTCATTCAGGCGATCCTGTCGGGCGATGACGAAGGCTTCTGGCAGGCCGAAGCGAACGAGCGGAAGGCGCTGGCCATGCCGCCCTATGGGCGGCTGGCGGGGATCATTCTGTCCTCGACCTCGCTGGAGCATGCGTTCGAGATGGGCAACCTGCTCGCCCGGAACCCCGAGGCGCTGCACAAGATCGGCGCGCAGGTTTACGGCCCTGCGCCCGCGCCGATTGCGCGGGTGCGGGGGCGTCACCGGGTGAGGTTGTTGGTCAAGGCGGCCAAGGGTGCGCCGTTGCAGCAGGCGATCCGGGCGTGGCTGGCCCCGCTCAAGCTGCCGGGAGATACCCGGCTGGCGGTGGATATTGATCCGCAAAGCTTCTGGTGATCGCGCCGATGCGGCTTATCTAAGCGTAAAGCACAAGGAGCGCCGCGCATGTGGGAAAACCGCTATTCCAAGACCACCGATTATCTGTTCGGCACCGCCCCGGCGCTGTTTCTGACCGAGAACCCATGGCTGACTGATGGGGTGGAAACCGCGCTGAGCGTGGCGGATGGCGAAGGGCGCAATTCGGTGCAGCTGGCGCGCGCCGGGGTGCAGGTCACGGCGTTCGATCTGTCGCCGACGGCGGTAGGCCGGGCCAAGGCACTGGCGGCAAAGGCTGGTGTGGCGCTCGATACGCGCGAAAGCGACTGGCAGGGCTGGGACTGGGACCGGCAGTTCGATCTGGTGGTAGGGATCTTCATCCAGTTCATGCCGCCCGCCGAGCGCCCCGCGCAATTCGCCAGTATCGCGCGGGCGGTGAAGCCCGGCGGGCGTGTCGCGCTGCATGGCTACACGCCCGAACAGGTGGCATTGGGCACCGGCGGGCCGTCAGACACCGCGCAGATGTGGACGCCCGAGATGCTGGTCGCGGCCTTCCCCGGCTGGCGCATCGAGCGCCTCGCCGCCTATGAACGCGACGTGCAGGAAGGGCGCGGTCACAGCGGGCGTTCTGCGCTCATCGACTTCGTGGCACGCCGCCCCTGATCCTCACCTTGTTCTAAATACTCACCTTTTTTGGGCGACGGCGGCAAGAAGCCCCCCGGCTTACCCGCGCAGGATGATGCAGGTGGTCGAGCCGGTGGCGTAAAGCTTGCCATCCTCGACACCGATGATCGTGCCCTCAGCCACCGCGGTCGAGCGTCCGGCGTGCTGGACCCGCACCCGGCATTCGACCAGCACGCCGGGTTTCAGGGCACGGGTCAGGTTTACCTTGTATTCCAGCGTCGTATAGCCCGCGCCCGCCTCCAGCGTGGTGGCGACCGAACAGCCCAGCGCGCTGTCCAGCACGGTGCCATACCAGCCGCCATGAACGCCGCCCATCGGGTTGAGATGCTTGAATTCGGCGCTGCCACGAAAGGCCGCTTCGCCGAATTTCATCTCATACATGCGGAAATTCATCACCTCGGCAATCGGCGCACCGGCGATGCGGCCCTCGACGATGGCCTGCATATACTCAAGCCCGGTCATCTTGGCGACAACGTCGCGGATGGGCAGGTCGGCGGGGCTTCTGGCGGGGTATTGCTCGGCCATGACGGGCCTCCCTTCTGGCTGTGGGGGAAGCTAGGCAAGCGGGCGGCGTCGGGCCAGCCCTGACGGGGCGGCCCGACGCAACGTCATCACTGGCCGTGGCGGGCGAGCCAGTCGCGCATGAAGGCGATCTCGGTTTCCTGCGCGGCGATCACGCCCTCGGCCAGTGCGCGGATTTCAGGGTCTTGCCCGTATTCCAGCACAACGCGCGCCATATCGACCGCGCCCTGATGGTGCGGGATCATGCCCCGGACGAAATCGACATCGGCGTCGCCGGTCATCTCGGCCCCCATTTCGGCATGCATGCGGGCATTGATCTCGGCATAGGCGGTGGCCGCCGGGGTGTCGGCCATCGGCATTGCATGGCTCTGATGCCCGGCCATTTGCGCGGCGGCGGGCAGGGTCAGAATGATCAGCGGCAGGGCAAGGAGAAGACGTGAGGGGCGCATGGGGAGCTCCGGGTGTATGTGCCCGAAACCTTGGCGGGATTCCCCTCACTGGAAGGCAAATGACGGTCGTGTGATCGGGCGTGTGATCAGCCGCGCGCGTTGGCCAGCGCCAGCGGCAGGGCGGCGGCAAAGGCGTCGAGCTGGGCGTCCGGCCCGGCGCTGACGCGGATGCAGCGGTCATGCGGCGCAACGAAAGGCATGCGGATGAACACGCCGCGTTTCACCACCCCGGCCAGCACCTTGCGGGCGAAATCGCCGTCCTTGCCGCAGTCGATCGTGACGAAATTCGTGGCCGACGGCAGGGCGCGCAGCCCGTTCTCGGCCGCGATGGTGTTGAGGCGGGCGTGGGCGCGGGTGACTTTGGCGACGGTCTCGGCCAGATAGGCATCGTCCTGCAGCGCGGCCAGCGCGCCAATCTGCGCGGCGCGGTTCATGCCGAAATGGTTGCGCACCTTGTCAAACGCTGCGATCAGCCCCGGCGCGCCGATGGCATAGGCGACGCGGGCGCCGGCCATGCCGTAGCCCTTCGAGAAGGTGCGGAAGCGGATGACGCGGGGGTCGTCGGGGTCGATCACCGGGGCCGTCCCGGCGGGGGCGAATTCGATATAGGCTTCGTCCAGCGCCAGCAGGGTGCCGTCCGGCACCTGCGCGACCATGGTTTCGATCACCTCGGCGCTGTGCCAGCTGCCCATCGGGTTGTCAGGATTGGCGAGGTAGATCAGCTTGGCGTGCACGTCGCGGGCGCGGTGGATCAGCGCGCTGGGGTCTTCGTGGTCGCCGAGGTACGGCACCTTGTGGAGCACGCCGCCGAAGCCTGCGATGTGGTAGTTGAAGGTGGGATAGGCCCCGTCCGAGGTGACAACGGGATCGCCCTGTTCGATCAGTAGGCGGGCGAGGTAGCCGAGCAAGCCGTCGATGCCCTCACCGACGATGACATGCGCCGGTGTGACGCCCATCTTCGCCGCAATCGCCTGTTTCAGATCGAAATTCTCGGGATCGCCATACATCCACTGGTCGGCCGAGGCCGCCGACATCGCGGCAATCGCGCGGGGCGAGGGGCCAAAGCCGTTCTCATTGGCCCCCAGCCGCGCGTCAAACACCGCGCCACGGGCACGTTCGTTGGTTTCCGGGCCGACGAAGGGCACGGTGGCAGGCAGGCTATCGACCAGCCGTGTATAGCGCGGGCTCATTCAGCGGCGACTTTCCGGGCGTCTTGCAGCCAGCCCCAGATGCGTTGCGGGGTCATCGGCATGTCAACATGGTGAACGCCCTGATCCCAGAGCGCGTCGAGCGTGGCATTGCTGACCGCAGAAAGCGCGGCAACGGTGCCCGCCTCGCCGCAGCCTTTCATGCCGATCGGGTTGTTTTTCGACGGCGTCGGTTCGCTGTAAAAGCGGATCGCCGGGAAATCGGTGGCGCGGGGCATGGCGTAGTCCATGAAGCTGCCGGTCAGCAACTGACCGTCCTCATCAAACTGCGTGTCTTCGACAATCGCTTGACCAAAGCCCTGCGCGATGCCGCCGTGGACCTGACCTTCGGCCAGTTGCGGGTGCATCAGGGTACCAAGGTCATCGACGGCCAGATAGCGATCCATGACCAGCGCGCCGGTTTCGGGGTCGATCTCGACCTCGCAGATATGCGCGCCGTTGGGGAACGAGCGGCCTTCCAGCTTGGTGCGCTTTTCGTGCTTGAGCAGGTCTTTGCGGCCCTTGGCGCGGGCCAGATCGGCGGCTTCCAGCAGCGTCAGGCGCTGGTTCGAGCCGGGGGCCGAGAAGATGCCGTCATCAAAGGTGAAAGGCGTCGCTTCGATCTCTTCCTCAAGGAAGGTCGAGAAAGCGGCGACCATCGCCTCGGCGGTGCCATGCGTCGCGACGGACTGCACGGTGACCGAGCGCGAGCCGCCGGTGCCGCCGCCGCGCGCGATGCGGTCGCTGTCGCCTTGGACCACGTCGATCAGATCGAAGGGCAGACCGGTGAGGTCGGACAGGTACTGCGCATAGACGGTCTCATGGCCCTGACCGTTTGACTGGGTGCCGACGTAGAGGTTCACGCGGCCCTCGTCGGTGAATTCGACGGTCGCGCCTTCGGTGTCGTCGCCCAGAATGGATTCGATGTAATAGCTCAGCCCCATGCCGCGCAGCAGGCCTTTGGCCTCGCTGGCCTTGCGGCGGGCAGGGAAGCCTGCGACATCGCCCAACTCATGCGCGCGGTTCAGCACGCGGGCAAAGTCGCCGACGTCATAGGTGACCTCGGACGGGGTGGTGTAGGGGAAGTTGTCCGGCGCGATGAAGTTGCGCGCGCGCAGCTCGAAGGGCGAGACGCCCAGTTCGCGCGCGGCGTTGTCCATGGCGCGTTCCAGCAGCGTGATCGCCTCAGGGCGTCCGGCACCGCGATAGGCATCGACGGGGGTGGTGTGGGTGTAGATGCCCTGCACGTCGAGCGTGGCGCAGGGGATGTCATAGACGCCGGTGAGCACCTTGGAGAACAGCTCGGACTGGATGTTCTGGCCGAACATCGAGTTATAGGCCCCCAGGTTCGAGCGGGTGGTGACGCGGTAGGCGAGGATCTTGTTGGTGTCATCGAACGCCAGCTCGGCCACGCTTTCCAGATCGCGCGCGCCGTTGTCCGACAGCATCGCTTCGGCCCGGTCAGAAACCCACGCAATCGGGCGACCCAGCACCCGCGCGGCCTGCGCCAGCGCGAATTGTTCGGGGTAGAGCATGGTTTTCATGCCAAAGCCGCCGCCAACATCGGGCGTGGTGACTTGCACGTTTTCAGCGTCCAGGCCCAGCACGCGGGCCAGTTCGCGCTTGTGGGTCCACACGCCCTGACCGTTGAAGGCGAAGTGCAGCCGTTCGCCGTCCCAGTCGGCCAGCGCGGCGCGGGGTTCCATGCTGACCACGGCAACGCGGTTCTGGCGCACGGACAGCGTGGTGACGCGCGCAGCTTTGGCGAAGGCGGCGGTGACGGCGTCGGTGTCGCCCAGATGCCAGTCGACGGGCAGGTTGTCGGCCACCTCGTCATGCACCAGCGGTCCGCCGGTGTGCAGGGCCAGATGGGCGGGTTTCTCGTCGTAGTCGAGCTCGATCACTTCAGCGGCGTCGAGGCCTTGCTCGCGCGTTTCGGCGATGATGATCGCGACCGGTTCGCCCATATGGCGCATCACGCCGTCGGCCAGAATGGGACGGTAGGTAACCGCGCCCTTGAGGCCGCGCCGATCGGTCGAGACGGCGGCCCACAGGCCCTCGGTCACGCCGGCGGACTTGAGGTCTTCAACGGTGAGGATGGCCTGAACGCCCGGCATCTCGGCGGCGTCGCTGGTGTCGATCTTGCGGATCACCCCGTGCGCGACGGGAGAGCGCAGGAAGACCGCTTGCAGCAGGCCCTCAGGATGCAGGTCGGCCATGTATTGACCGGTCCCGGTCAGAAACCGCAGATCTTCGCGACGCTTGACGCCTTGAGATTGTCCGAATGCCCGCATGGTGCTCCCCTGTCTGCTCGCGGCGCGAGGATAACCCCCAGCGCCGCGAGGACAAGGGCCGATGATCAGACGGAGAGGTCCATCACCATGTGAACCGCCAGCGCACCAAAGCCGTTGAAGCGGGTGTTGGTGGCGACGGAATAGGCACCCATGCCCTGAACCAGCAGGTAATCGCCCTCTTCGATGTCCGAGGGCAGCGGGGTTTCGCCCGGTAGGCGGTCAACCGAATCGCAGGTCGGGCCAAAGACGGTGCGGCGGCGGGTGTCACCCTCGCGCTGCACGCCCTCAGGCGACCAGGCGGTGATGCGGTCCATTGCGCCCATCAGCGGCAGTTCCGAGAAGGCCCCGTAAACGCCATCGTTCAGGAAGACGTGGTTGTCGTCGCGCAGGCCCTTGATGCGGGTGGCCAGCGCCATCGAATCGGCGACCAGCGCGCGACCGGGTTCGCAGATCAGGGCAGGGGCGTCTTCGCCAAAGGCTTCTTCGGTCACGCGACCGATCAGGTGGAAGATCGCGTCGAGCGAGGGGACAATCGCCTGCACGCGGTGCGACGGGAAACCGCCGCCGACGTTCAGGCGGTGGATGCGTACGCCAGCGGCGTCGCTGATGCGCTTGGCAGCGCGGATATAGGCGTCCCATGCCTGCGGATCGACGCATTGCGTGCCGGGGTGAAAGGTCAGCGACGGCGTGTAGCCTGCCGCAGCGACGCGGGTGAGGATCTCGGTCGCCAGTTCCTCGGTCGCGCCGAATTTCGCGCCGAAGTCATAGGCAGCACCGGCGACCGGCAGCTTGTAGCGGGCGGTGATTTCGACACGCTCGCCGTTCTCGCGGTGGGTGGGAACCAGCGCGAACAGCTTGTCCAGTTCGCTGAGCGAATCGACCGAGTAGCTGGCCACATCGCGGCCAACGGCAAAGACGATCTCATGCTTGGCACGAACCGGGTTGTTGTAATGCAACGCCGCGTCGGGGACGAGGCGGCGGATCATGGCGATTTCCTCGGGCGAGGCGACGTCGAAACCCGACACACCGGCGGCCGCGAGGTTGTCCACGACAGCCTCATCGGGGTTGGATTTGACGGCATAGGTCACCAGACCCGGAAACCCGTCGAGGAAACGCTGCGCCTGCGTCTGCAGGGCGGCCGGCGACAGGAACATCACCGGGTCGTTCGGGTTCACCGACCGGAGATATTCGACCGGATCGGACCAGATGCTTTCGGAAAAACCCATGGCGTAACCTTTCGCCTCGCTGTTCATCGTGTCCGGACCACCTCCGGCACTATAGGACAGGATGGCGCAAATAGGATGAAAACCCACCAATCAAAAGAATTGAATCGCTGCGTGGGGTCGTTAATATGACGAAATTTTCGGCAGAATGACGGGTGGTGCCATGGATGACCTCGACCGGGCGCTGATCGCTCTTTTGACCGCTGACGCGCGTCAGCCTCTGGCGACGCTGGCGCGCAAGCTGAAGGTGGCGCGCACCACAGTGCAGTCGCGGCTTGAACGGCTGGAGGCGACGGGCGCAATTGTCGGATACACACTGAAATTGGGCCAAAGTGCCGAGCGGCCACGCATCCGGGCGTCGATTCTGGTGTCGATCGAGCCGCGCAATCAGGCGTCGATTCTGACCCGGCTGCGCTCGATCCCCGAGGTCGAGCGCGCTTTCACCACCTCGGGCCGATTCGACCTGTTGTTGCAGGTCGCGGCGGCCACGACCGAGCAGCTTGATTCGGTGCTGGACGGGATCGGGGCCTTGCCGGGGGTGCGCTCGTCCGAAAGCCTGATCCATCTGACGACACGGATCGACCGGATCGCCTGACCTCACGTGGGGTAGTCGCCGCTCCAGAAGCCGCGCCGGGTGATCGGGTCGATATAGACACGGATGCTGGCGCCGGGTTTGGGGAGTTTGCCTTGGTTGGGGCGCGTCTCGCCGCTGTGGCCTTGCTTGGTTGTCCAGAGCATCTGGTGGTGGCGGCTGTTGCCGGTGGCGGTGTGGCCCGTCACCTTGGCCGACAGCCGCACGCCGCGCCGGGCGGCGCGGTTCATTGCCATGATGTCATCGGCGGCTTTGGGCGCGGTCCAGGCGGTGAGGCCGAGAAGGCCGAGGATCATCCAGCCCAGCAGCGGGCCATCACCGCGTTGCAGGGCCAAGGTCAGCAACAGGGCGAAAAGCGCGAAGGCCCCGGTGAGCCAGGCGAAGGGGTTTTCGACAAGGCGGCTCCACGGAATTTGCGGGGCGTCAGGGTGGTGGGGCAGGTCGGCGGCGAGCAGATCGCCGGGCAGATCGCCCTCCCACCACGCTTTGCCGGTCCTGGGATCAGCGAGCAGGGTGATGCGATGCCCGGCCGGGGGCCGCCAGTCATCAGGCTGGCGGCGCAAGCTGTGGCCTTGGGTGTCGGTGGTGTCGGTCCAGGTGAGGCGGGGGCCGGGGGCATCGGTGACCGTGGCGGTTCTGGTCTGGCCGCTGGTCAGCGCGCGGGCCATCGACGGCGCGTGACGCAGCCGCCAGAGGGCGAGGGCGGTTGCGAGGGCCAGCAGCCATGGGGCGAGCGTGACGCCGGGGCCGCCGTTGATCGGGATGGGCGGCGTCCGGGCCAAGGCAAGCGCAAGCACGGCCAGCGCAACCGGCTGGCCAAGGGGCGTGCGGGCGGCAAGGCGCAGGAGCGGGCTCAGTACTCGCCCTCCCACCAGCCGCGTCCGTTGCGCGGGTCGATGTAGACGGGGATTTCATCGCCGAGAGCGGGCAGGCGTGTGAGGTGCTGGGCCATGGATCTGCCGCTGAGATCGCCAGCCTGCCAATGGACGAAATAGTATTTCGAGCGTTTCTTGCCATTGCGCACCAGCTCGGTGACCCGCGCCATGCGGCGCTCGCCAAACCGCGCGGCGCGGCGTTGTGAGCGTAGGGAGCCCGCCAGCACCCAGGCAAAAACCGCCGATACGGTGGCCGAAACCGCCCCGACACCCGCGATCAGCTGGCTGTGCCAACGGGTGTCGCCTTGCCCGAACTCGCTCACTGTCGGGTCCGAGGCCGAGTAACGCAGCGACATCGCTGCGCCGATCCGCGCACGGTCGTAGGTGCTGTGCGACACCGAATGGCGCGCGGTTCGGGTCTGGTTCTGCCCATCGCTGAACCGCACGGTAAGGTAATAGCTGTGCGTCGTCGCGCCGGTGTTGCGGCGGTGGGTGGTGATGTCGCGGTCGACGATCACCCCGCGCGCATCGACGCCGTCGCGCGCCAGCAGGGCCGCATCGCGTATCTGGAACACGGCAAACGGCACCATGATCGCTGCGAGCAGCAGGAACATCAGCACAAAGCCAAAGCTCGCCCGGCTGGTCCAGGCGCGCCAAGTCAGGGACGGTGGGGGCATTGGCGGCTCCGATGCGGCGCGGGCGGAACTGGCCCGTGCCATAGGGTCGGCCCAGATGCCGATTCGGTTCAATCCCGCGCCCGGCTATTGCGACGCGATCCACCACGTCGCGCCAGACGGATCGCGCACGCCGCCGCGCAGATCGTCGCCTTCCGATCGTCGCTGGGGTTGCTGCACGACCGTGGCGCCGGCGGCAACGGCGCGGGCGAAGACGGCGGCGGCGTTGGCGACATAGAGGTGCAGATGGGGGGACGACCCCTGCACGTCGGTTGCGCCGCCGCCGATCATCACCACGCTGTCGTCAACCTTGACCTCGGCATGCATCAGCGAACCGTCGTCGCGGTCAAAGCGGCGCAAGAGCTTGCCGTCAAAGGCGGTTTCAATAAAGGCGATCAGGGCCTCGGCGTCAGAGGCGATCAGGTAGGGGCTCAGGGAGGGATAGGACGTCGGTTTCCATGGTTCCATCGGCCAATTCCTTAACGCAAAGTCACACAGGTGACGATTCCCGCAACCGGGACCGGGTCAGTTTCTCGCAGACCACGCCCTTTGGCAAAGGCGATTTCGGCGCGGCAGGGTGACTGCCGCGCCGGATCGCTCAGGCGCTGGCCAGTGCGGCGGCGGCGGCGTCCAGCGCGCCGGGGCCATGGGGGATGCCCAGAACCTTCATGCCGGTGTCGATCACCGCAAGCGCGCCCAGCGTCATGTGGGCGTTGACGTGGCCCATATGGGCGATGCGGAAGAAGGCATCCGCCCCCGGCTCGCCCGGTTCGGTCATGCCAAGGCCGATGCCCAGCGTCACGCCGGCCTCGAATTCGGTCCAGCGGCGCAGGCGGGTGCCGTCATCACCTGAGAGCCGCGCCGCCGTGACCGAATGGCCCCGGTGCGCAGGGTCGGCGATGTTGAGGCGGAAGGCACCCTCGGTGCCCCACGCCCCGGCGGCGGCCCAGACGGCGGAGGCCAGCGCGGTGTGGCGCGCCCAGACGTTCTCGATGCCTTCCTCGTGCAGCATGGTCAGCGCTTCGCGCAGGCCAAGCAGATGGTGGGTCGGGGCGGTGCCGTACCAGTTTTCATAAAAGAACTGCGCGTCGTTGCGCGGCGTCCAGTCCCAGTAAGGCGAGCGCAAGTCCGAGGATTTGCACGCGGCCTTGACCTTGTCCGAGAAGAACACGAAGCCCAGACCCGGCGGGGTCATCAGGCCCTTCTGGCTGGCCGCGATCATCACGTCGACGCCCCAGTCATCCATCTCGAACCGGTCGCAGGCGAGGCTGGCAATGCAATCGACCATTAGCAGGCCGGGGTGGCCCAGATCGTCCATCAGCTTGCGCACCATGGCCACGTCGTTGCGCACCGAGGTGGCGGTGTCCATGTGGGTGACCATCACGGCGCGGGCGTTGGGGTTGGCGCGCAGGGCGGTCTCGGCGCGCTCGGGGTCGATGGGGGCGGCCTTGCCGAAATCGGTGACGGCGGTTTTCACGCCCAGCTGGCGGGCATTCTCGGCCCAGCCGTGGCCGAAGCGGCCAGTGGCCAGCACGATGGCGGTATCGCCCCGGCTGAAAGTATTGGCGTTGGCGGCTTCCCAGGTGGCATGCCCGTTGCCGATATAGATGGCGAGGTTCTGGCGTGTGCGGGCGACAGCCTTGAGATCATCGCGCAACCCGCCGACCATCTCGGTCAGCTCGCCCTCGTAGATGTTGGGGGCTGCTTTGTGCATGGCGTTGAGGACGCGGTCAGGCATGACCGAAGGGCCGGGAATGGCCAGATATTGACGGCCATTGGCGAGAGACATGGGGCGGCTCCTGAACATGTGCACTAAGGTGGCGGATCCTAGGTGCGGCATCGGGAAGCGTCAATGTGACCTGATGCGATCCGCGCGCAATACAGCGTTGCGTCAAGGGGTGTGCAAGGGCTGGGGCGGGGCCTATATCTTTGCGGCCAAGGAGACTGACATGCCCGAAATGACACCTGTTCTGAACCCCGAGAACCGCTGCGCCCCCGTTGAGGGCCGTGCCATGCTGCGTGTGACGGGAGAGGACCGGGTGAAGTATCTGCAAGGGCTGGTCACGCAGGATATGGGCCGGGTGGTGCGCGATGGCATCGGTTACGGCGCGCTGCTGACGCCGCAAGGCAAGCTGATCGCCGATTTTCTGCTGGTTGCGCAACCCGACGCGGTGCTGATCGACGTGGCCGAGGATCTGGCCGACGATCTGGCGCGGCGGCTGACGATGTTCAAGCTGCGCTCGAAGGTGGTGGTTGACCGGGTCGAGATGCCGGTGACGCGGGGCATCGGTCCGGCGCCTGAGGGCGCGCTGGCTGATCCGCGCGACGCGGCGCTGGGCTGGCGGCTCTATGGGCAGGCGCTGACGCAGGGTGAGGCGGTTGATTGGGACGCGCGGCGCATTGCGGCGCTGGTGCCCGAGACGGGGGCCGAGTTGGTGCCCGGCGACAGTTTCATTCTGGAGCTGGGGTTCGAGCGCCTGAACGGCGTCGATTTCCGCAAGGGCTGCTACGTAGGGCAGGAGGTCACGGCGCGGATGCACCACAAGACCACGCTGCGCCGGGGGTTGGTGTCGGTGCAGGTCGCGGGCGCGGTGCCGGTGGGAACGCCGGTTTTGATGGAAGACGGGCGCGAGGCCGGCGTGCTCTACACGCAAGCGGGCGGGCAGGGGCTGGCCTTGGTGCGGATGGACCGGATCGACGGGCCGCTGACCGCCGATGGCGTCGAGGTCAGCGTGGGAGGCGAGGCTTAAGCCTCGGCCTCGCCCACGGGCAAAAGGGCGATGGCGACGCGCCGGCCCTCGGACAGCAGGACATTATAGGTGCGGCAGGCGGCGGGCGAGGACATGACCTCGACCCCCAGACCGGCGGCTTCGAGCGTTTGGCGCAGGTCGGCCGGGATGTGGCCGATGTCACGCCCGGTGCCGATGAACAGCACATCGACCTGATCGGCCAGCGGCAGCAAGGCGTCTATGTCGTCAAAGCCGCCCCATGTCACCACCTGTCCCGGTACAAACAGCACCGGGGCAGGGTGGACAACGCCGCCCAGCCGGAAAAAGCCAGGGCCATACCCCTCGATGGGTTGGGCGGCGCCAAAGTCGATCTCGGTCAGTTTCATTTCGCGTCCGAGGTGGTGAACTGCGTCCCAGCCTTGTCGCCACCTTTGTCCCAATCGCGCTTGACGCCAAGGTACTTGACGATGACGGCGGCGACATAGACCGAGGACCACGTCCCCACGAACACGCCCCAGATCATCGCGAAGACAAAGCCACGGATCACATCGCCGCCCAGCACGAACAGGGCGATCAGCGCGATCAGGGTGGTGAACGAGGTCATCAAGGTTCGCGTCAGGGTCTCGTTCAGCGACAGGTTCATCACGTCGAGAATGCTGCGCTTTTTGAACTTGATGAAGTTTTCGCGCATGCGGTCGAACACCACCACGGTGTCGTTGAGCGAATAGCCGACGATGGTCAGCAATGCTGCGATGATCGCCAGATCAAAGCGCAGTTGCAGCACGACGAAGACGCCTATGGTCAGCGTGATGTCATGCACCAGTGCTGCCACGGCCCCCAGCGCGAACTGCCATTCGAAACGCAGCCAGATGTAGACCAGCACAGCCCCCAGTGCCGCAGCGACGGCGAGGATCGCCTCTTGCACCAGCTCGCCCGAAACCTTGGGGCCGACCGATTCCACCGAGGTGAAATGCAGCGTCGAATCGTAGGTTTGCAGCGAGGTTTCGACCTGGTTGAGCACCTCGGGCGTCACGGATTCGGTGTCACCCTGCGCCTGAATGCGGATCATCGCGACGTTCCGCTCTGGCCCGTAGGTGGGGTCAAAGACCTGCGTGATGGCGATGTCGCCCAGACCCATCGGGGCCAGCGACTCGCGGTAAGCGCCGATATCGACGGGCTGCGTCCCCTCGGTACGGATCGAGGTGCCGCCGCGGAAGTCGATGCCGAAGTTCAGCCCGACCGCGAAGAACACCGCGATCGAGGCTGCCATGAGCAGCACCGACAGGCCGAAGGTGTAACGCCACGGCCCCATGAAGTTGATGTTGGTATCGTCAGGAACGATTTTCAGCCGGAACATGGGTCGATCCTTACAGGGACATCGTCTTGGGACGGCGACGCTCGAACCACCAGATGATGATCAGGCGCGTCACAAAGATCGCCGAGAAGACCGAGGTGATGATCCCCAGTCCCAGGGTGATGGCGAAGCCGCGGACCGGGCCGGAGCCCAGTGCAAAGAGGATCGCGGCGGTGATGAAGGTGGTGATGTTGGCGTCGAGAATGGCCGACATCGCCTTTTCATAGCCCAGCTCGATGGCCCGTGCCGGGCCACGCGCCGTGCGCAACTCCTCGCGGATACGTTCGAAGATGAGCACGTTGGCGTCGACGGCCATACCGATCGTCAGCACGATCCCGGCGATGCCCGGCAGCGTGAGCGTGCCGCCGATCAGCGAGAGAACCGCGAACACCATCATGATGTTGAACACCAACGCGACATTGGCGATCCAGCCGAACAGGCCATAGCTGAGGCCCATGTAGAGCAGCACCGCGACCATGGCGACGATGGCGGCGGTCTTGCCGGCGTCGACGCTGTCCTGACCCAGTTCGGGCCCGATGGTGCGTTCTTCAAGGAAAGTCATTTCGGCGGGCAGGGCACCGGCGCGCAGCAGGACCGATAGATTGGTGCTTTCCTCGACGGTGAAGCGCCCGGTGATGATGCCCGAGCCGCCGGAGATATGCGACTGGATGACCGGGGCCGAGATGACCTCGTTATCCAGCACAATCGCGAAGGGGCTGCCGATGTTTTCCGCGGTATAGAGCCCGAAGGCCCGTGCGCCCGCCGGGTTGAAGCGGAAGCTGACGGCGGGACGGCCGTTCTGGTCGAAGGTCGGCTGCGCGTCGGTCAGCTGCTCGCCGTTGACGACGGGGGTTTGTTCCAGAATGTAGTAGACGCCTTGCTGGTCCATCGACGGGTAGATCACCTGCCGTGGACCGGGGGCTTCGTTCGCGTTCGAGGTGGTGCGCACGACCGGGTGGAACGTCAGGCGTGCCGTGGTGCCGATCAGCGACTTGAGTTCGTCTGCCGAGCCGATGCCGGGCACCTGAATCAGGATACGGTCGGTGCCCTGACGCAGGATCGTCGGCTCGCGGGTGCCGACTTCATCGACGCGGCGGCGGATGATTTCCAGCGACTGGCGCATGGTGCGGTCATCGGTGGCCAGACGCTCGGCCTCGGACAGGGTGACGACGATCTCGTTGCCATCGAGGTGGATATCGAGATCCTGCTGACCGATGCCGGTCAGCGTCTGCATGGGCTGCGACAGCGTGCGCACGGTTTCGAGCGCTTGCGGCAGGGCATCGGTATTGCCGATGGCGATGCGCAGGACGCCGGGATCGTCCGAGGGCATGCGGCGGACACCGCCGACGGTGGAACGCTCGGCGCGCAGGAGGTCGCGGACCTCGGGCCAGAGGGCGTCGATGCGGTCGGCGTAGACGTCCGAGACCTGCACTTCGGCCAGCAGATGCGCGCCGCCGCGCAGATCGAGCCCGAGGTTGACCAGATCAGAGGGCAGCCAGTCGGGCCAAAGCGCGCGTTCGGCTTCCAGCTCGGGGGTCGAGGTGCCAGCCTCGATCGTCGCGACGGCATCATTATGGCGCTCGACCTGATCGTAGAACAGGTTGGGCGCAGCGAAGACGGCAGCGCCCAGACAGATCAGAATGATCAGCGCGCGCTTCCAAAGGGAGACTTGCAGCATGGTGAGGCCTTGCGATGGAGCCGGGCAACGGGGGCCGGGAAGGGCGCTGTGAGCGCCCGGTCAGGGCCGCGGCACGAGCTGTGCGCCGCGACCGCAGAAGGCGATATCAGCTGGCTGCCGGTTCGCTCTTGGACATCACGGTGGTGATGGTCGAGCGCACGACGCGGACTTTCACGCCTTCGGCGATCTCGACCTCGACTTCACCGTCTTCCTTGACCTTGGCAACCTTGCCGATCAGGCCACCTGCCGTGATCACCTGATCGCCACGGCGCAGGGCATCGACCATCGCGCGATGCTCTTTGACTTTCTTTTGCTGCGGGCGGATCAGCAGGAACCACATGATCCCGAAAATCAGGACGAAGGGGACGAGTGACGAAATCAGGCTACCGGCACCGGCAGCGCCGGCGGTCTGGGCAAAGGCAGGGGTGATGAACATGGGGCTCCTCGGGTCATCATCGGGCCGGGGATAGCCCCCGACGTCAGGTCGCGCGCACCCTATATGGGGGCTTTGGTGAGTTCAAGCGAGAGGGGTGAGGCGAAAAAGCGCGATGACAGGCGCGTGTTTGCCGGTAAGGGGGGGGCGGCGGGCGGCCCCCATCGAGGGGGCCGCCCGCCGCTCGGGGGCGCTGCCCCCGCCGGGCCGTGCCGGCCCGCCCCCGGGATATTTGGGGACAGATGATGGGGGCTAGTCGTCGCGGCGGCGCTTTCGGTCGATGTCGCCGTGACGGATGTCGTCGGTGAGGCGGTCGAGGACGCGGTGCAGGTTGGGGGCGCTGACGGCCTGATCGAGCACGCCTTCGAGGGCTTGCAGGATCGCGCCGCGCGACCCCTCGACCGTGCCCACCTGATGGATGTTGATTTCCTTGATCTTTTCGACCGGCTTCATCATCTCGCCCAGTGTTTTGGGCAGGGCTTCGAGCCGGGCGAGTTCGACAGCATGGGCGAGGCTGGCGTCCGAGCGGGTGTTTTCGGCGGCGATGCGGGCGGTGAGGGCTTCGGCCTCGGCGTGTCGTCGGGCGAGTGAGGCTTGCGCGTCGAGCTTGGCGGTTTCGAGCGTGTCGGCAGCGACCGCGCGGGCCGAGGCCGAGGCGATTTCCGCCCGGCGCGCGCTGGCTGCGGCGTCGGCTTCGGCGGCGATGACGCCGAGGTCGCGGCGGCGCTCGGCTTCAGCCCCGGCGCGGGCGGTTTCGATGGATTCGTGGGCACGCACAGCCTCGGCGCGGGCCAGATCGGCGTCGGCCTGCGCGCGGCTTTCCTCCTGACTCTTGGCGAGCACCTGCACGGCGCGGTCCTGTTCGGCGATTTCCAGTGCGCGGGCGCGCAGGATTTCAGCCTCGCGGATCGCCTGTTCGCGGGCGATGTCGGCGGTCTGGATCTGCTGTTCCATCTGGATGCGCGACTGGGCGGCAGAGCGTTCGGCCTCGGCCTTGGCGCGGGCGACTTCGGCCAGTTGGGTCGCCATCAGGGCTTCGATCTGCTGGGCCTGCGAGATTTCGGCGCGGCGTTCCTCGAGGTCGATCTCCATCTTGCGGCGGGAGGCTTCCATCGCGGCGCGGCGGACCGAGACGGCGGTGTCGCCCTCGATCTCGGCGCGCTCTTTCTTCGATTGCGCGACAACCTCGGCCAGTTTGCGCAGGCCGACGGCGTTGAAGGCGTTGTTTTCATCCAGTGCTGCGACCGGGGTCTGGTCGAGCGCGGTGAGTGACACGGAGTCGAGTTGCAGCCCGTAGCGGGTGATCGGTTCGGCCAGCGCGTTGCGCACGGCGGCGACGAATTCGGCGCGGCCTTCGTGCAGCTCGTCCATCGTGTGGCGGGCGGCGACGGCGCGCAGGGCGTCGACGAACATGCCCTCGATCAGCGCGTGCAGCTCATCGGGTTGAAAGCTGCGCCGGCCCAGCGTCTGGGCGGCGCGGGCGATGGAGGCTTCATCGGGCGGGACCGAGAGGTAGAATTCCGCGCCGACATCGACGCGCATCCGGTCGCGGGTGATCAGCGACTGGTCGGCGCGGCGGTCCAGATGCAGGCGCAGGGTCTGCATGTTGACGCGCGCGACCTCGTGGAACCAGGGTAGCGCCAGCATCCCGCCGTCGATCACGATCTTGCGCCCGCCGATGCCAGTGCGCACGAGGCTGATCGCGTTGGTGCCCCGCTGGTAGAACGCGGCAGCCAGCGCGATGAGGGCGGCCAGCACGATGATCAGGGCGATGATCCAGAAGATGGTGCTCATCTGATGTTCCTTTCCGGGGGGCTTACAGCCCTTCGAGACGCGTTTGTATCTGGGCAGAGAACCCGGCATCGGCGGCGATGGTGGCGCCTGTCAGGCCCGCCGAGAGGCCGGACAGCAAGAAGACGGCGGCCTGTGCCGCGAGGGCGGGGCCTTGGGCGGCGTCGAGGCCGCTGGCGACGCTGATCGCGGGCGGCAGGTGGCCGTCGGGGCTGGCGGGGGTCAGGGCGTTGACGCGGAGGCCGGGCCAGCTGTGGCAATGGGTGAGGGTCCAGGCGAGCATCGCCCAGCCGATCAGGCGGGGGGTGTCAATGGCTTCGGCCTGCAGCGCCCAGCGGGAGGCGAAATCGTCGGCCTCGCCGGGACGCAGAGCGGCGGCGGCGCGGATCAGGTCGAGCGCGCGCGGCCAGTCGGCGTGGCGGGGGGCGGCGCGGGTGAGGAGGCTCGCGCCGGGGGCGAGGGTGGGGGCGAGGGCCTCGGCGAGGCGTTTGGGAGCGGCGAGGGCCTGGGCTAGCTGGGTAGCCGGGTCGGCGTCGGGGATGGCGGGGAAGAGGGCGAGGCCGTCGAGTCCCTTTGGCAGGGTCTGCGCGACGGCGTCCATCGCGGCGGGGTCGCTGAGGTCGGTGCGGTAGAGGGCGTCAATGTGGTCAAAGCGGGCGTCGCTGTCGATGCCCAAGACCTCGGCCCCCGCGGCCTGCGCTGCCTTGGCCACGGCGCGGCCAAGGCCATGGCCCGAGCCGAGCACGGCAATGCGGCGGTTGAGCAGGAGGCGGGGCAGATCGGGCATCAGAAGACCGGCGGGTAGGGGCGGCCGCCACGATCCAGCGTGATCCAGCGGGTTTCGGTGAAGGTCTCGATCGACCAGCGCCCACCGTGACGGCCAAGGCCCGAGGCTTTGGAGCCGCCGAAGGGGACGTGCGGTTCGTCATTCACCGAGGTACAGTTGATGTGGCACATGCCGGTTTCCAACCGCTTGGTCATGGCCAGCGCGCGGGCTTCGTCGCGGCTGAAGATGCCCGCCGAGAGGCCGTATTCGGTGTCGTTGTTGAGCGCGATGGCCTCGTCATCGGTGCGAAAGGGGATGACCGGGACAACGGGGCCGAAGGTCTCGTCGCGGTAGATCAGCATGTCGGGGGTGACGCCGGTCAGCAGCGTCGGCTGGACAAAGCGCCCGGTGATCTTGCCGCCGGTGACGACTTTCGCGCCCTTGGCGATGGCGTCATCAAGCTGGGCTTTGACGCGGGCGACCTGGCGGTCGTTGATCAAGGGGCCGATGACGTTAGCAGGGTCGGCGCTGTCGCCGACTTTCAGTTTTGCAGCCCGTTCGGCGAATTTGGGCAGGAATTCAGCGTATACCTTTTCATGCACCAGCACTTTTTCAACACTCATGCAGATCTGGCCCTGATGCATGAAGCTGCCGAAATTGGCGGCCTGGGCGGCGCGGTCCAGATCGGCATCGTCGAGTATGATCAGGCTGTCCTTGCCGCCCAACTCAACGCAGGCCTTTTTCAGATGCGCGCCCGCCTTGGCGGCGATGGCGCGGCCGACGGGGGTGGAGCCGGTGAAGGAGATGCCTTTGACATAGGGGTGCTCGATCAGCTCATCGCCCATCGCGGCGACGCCTTCGCGCGCGCAGGTGACGACGTTGAAGACACCGGGGGGGACGCGGGCCTCTTCCATAATCTCGGCAAAGTAGAGGCCACCGATCCAGGGCGTGTCCTCGGACGGTTTGAGCACGATGGTGTTGCCAGCGGCCAGCGCGAAGGCGAAGCCGCGCGCGGTCAGGACGCCGGGGAAATTCCACGGGCTGATCACCGAAATGACGCCCATCGGGTAGCGCACGCCGGTTGAGACCTTGCCGTATTCGGACGGCAGCACCTCACCGAGCGGCTGGTAGCAGATGGCGGCGGCGGAGCGGAAGACTTCGGTGACGTAATGCGCCTCGAACGCGCCCTTGCCGTACCAGCCGCCGCCCTCGGCCTGCGCGCAGGCGATGAAGTCGGGCGCGCGGCGTTCCCAGATGTCGCTGATGCGGTTGAGCAGATGCGCGCGCTCGGTGAATTTCATCTCGGCCCAGGCCGGAAAGGCGGCGTGGGCGGCCTCGATGGCGGCGCGGGCATCGCTGCGCGTGCCGTCCGGGGCTTCGGCGAACAGCGCGCCGGTCGAGGGGTTGATGTCGGCGAAGTTGCGGGCAGTGCGGACCCATTGGCCGTTGATGTACTGGCCTCGGATCGTTTTGGCGGCGGGGGCGTCGAGCATGTCAGACCTCGGTCTTGTCGAACTGCGATGTGCCGGGGCGGCGGCGGTAGATGTCGACGCGGCCTCCCGGGATCGGGGTGGGGGCGCCGGTGGTGGGGCGTTGTTTTATGGGTGCGGCGGCGGTGGGCGCGTTGGTGCGGGCTTGCGGGCGCAGGGGCGGCAGCGAGGAGGGGCGCGGTTGGCGGGCGGCGCTCTCGATGGCCGAAAGGGTTTGGTGCAAATGGTCGGGGCGCGGGGCGCTGGCCGTGTAGGCGGGGGTGAGCGTGCTGGGCGGGCGCACGGCTTTTTGCGCGGCGCTGGCGACGAGGGCGTCGATGTCGAGGCCCGCGATCTGTGATGAGGGGACGGTGGCTGTCGGCCTTGCACGCGGGGTTGGGGTGACGGGCGCGGGTTGCGGGGCTGGGGTCGGCTTGGCCGGGCCGGTGGCGTGACTGGCGGCACCGCCGAGATAGGCGGCTTGGACGGCGGGGTCGTGCAGCAGGACCGAGGCTTTATCCTCGCGCAGGATGCGGCCGTTTTCGAGCAGGTAGCCCCGGTCGGCGATGGCAAGGCTGAGCTTGGCGTTTTGCTCGACCAGAAGGATGCCGAGACCGGCAGCGCGCACGGCCTTGAGGTTCTGGAAGAGTTCTTTGGCGAGCAGGGGCGACAGGCCGAGGCTGGGTTCGTCCAGCATCAGGATTTCCGGGTTGGACATCATCGCGCGACCGATGGCGACCATCTGCTGCTCACCGCCCGACATGGTGCGCACGGTCTGTCCGGCGCGGTCGGTCAGCTTGGGGAACAGGCGGATGAGGCGCTCGAAATTGGCGTCGGCCTCTTCGCGGGCGCGCTGCGGGTTCGCGCCCAGCAGCAGGTTCTCGCGCACGGTGAGGTCGCCGAAGATCCCGCGCCCCTCAGGGACCAGCGCGATGCCGCGTTCGACAACCTTGTGGGCGGGAAGGCCGAGCACGGGGTCGGACCCCATGGTGACACTGCCGGTCGTCTGCCCTTCGCAGATCCCGGCGATGGCTTTGAGCAGGGTGGACTTGCCCGCCCCGTTGGCGCCCAGAATGACGACGATCTCACCCTTTTTCACGCTGAGCGCGGTGTCGGTGAGGGCGGTGTGTTTGCCGTAGCGGACGGATAGGCCAGCGATTTCAAGCATCGTCATCCCCCAGATAGGCGCGGATCACTTCGCGGTCAGAGAGAACCTCGGCGGGTGTGCCCTCGGCGATCTTGGTGCCCGAAGACATGACCACGCAGCGGTCACACAGGCTGCGGATGGCGTCCATGACATGTTCGACAAGGATGATCGTGCGGCCCTCGTCGCGCAAGGATTTGATCAGGTCGATGCCGGTGGACAGCTCGGTCGGGTTGAGACCGGCGAGCCATTCGTCGAGCAGCAGCACCTCGGGCTCTCCGGCCAGCGCGCGGGCGAGTTCGACGCGCTTGGTGTCGATATAGGTGAGGGCCGAGACGGGCAGGCCCGCGACCTGCCCCAGACCGAGGCGGTCGAGCAGGGTGTGGGCGAAACGCTCGGCCTCGGGCCCCCAGCGGCGGCGATGGCCGAAGGCGGCACCGGCAAGGACGTTTTGCGTGACGGTGAGTTCGGGCAGCAGGCGGACCAGCTGGAAGGTGCGCCCGACCCCAAGGCGCGCGACCTTGTGGGCGGGCTGCCCGGCCAGCTCGCGACCGTTCAGCTGGATCGACCCGGCGCTGGGCACGAAACTGCCCGAGATCATGTTGATCATCGTCGATTTGCCCGAGCCGTTGGGGCCGATGATGCCCATCACCTGATGCTCGGTCACGTCAAAGCTGACACCGTTCACGGCGACCAGACCGCCGAAACGCTTGGTCACGTCGCGGGCTTGCAGGATGATTTTGCTCATTGGTTGCCCCCGTAGCGGCGGCGCAGGCGGTCCCAGAGGCCGACGAAACCGCCGGGCAGGACGTAGACGATCAGCAGGAAGGCGAGGCCAAGGAGGAGCAGGGTCTGGTTGGGGGCTTGGCGGGTGATCGCTTCCCACAGTAGGGTGAAGGGGATCACCCCGGCGATGGGGCCCCAAAGGCGGCCGGTGCCACCAAGCAGCGCCATGATGACGACCTGGAACGACAGCAGCGGCGCGAAAGCGGTCGAGGGTTCGATGTAGATATAGCGCGGGGCGAGGATGGCGCCGGTGGCGGCAGCGGCGGCTCCGGGCACCATGAAGAGCAGCACTTTGGCCAGCGCGGTGTCGATGCCGGAATGCTTGGCGACGGTTTCGTCATTGCCGATGATGCGCAGGGCAAAGCCCAGTTTCGAGCGCCCGATCAGCCAGCCCGCAAGGAAGACGAGGGAGGCAAGGGCGATGAGCATCCAGTAGATTTCACGCTCGGTCAGCGAGGTCAGGACATACATCCCCCGGTGGCCGGTCTGGTTTTGTACCCAGGTGACGACCTGCCGGACCATCTCGGCCAGACCGAGGGTGAAGATGACGAAATAGACGCCCGACAGGCGCAGGGTGACCATGCCGACCAGTGCGGCCAACACCGCGCCGAGGGCGGCGGCGATGACGGGGAGGGTCCAGAACGGCAGGTCCTGAAACCCAAGGCCGGTGACGAAGGTGCCGACGCCGAAGAAGGCGGCGGTGGCGAGCGAGATGTAATGCGTGGGGCCGGAGAACAGCGCCCAGGAGGTCGAGAGCACGGCATACATGGCGATGGTGGTGCCCATGGTCAGCCAATAGGGCGAGCCGTAGACGGGCAGCAGGCAGCAGAGGCCGATCAGCAGGGCCGAGACGATCAGGTTGCGGATCTCGCGGGTGCTCATGTCGGTTTCTTTCCGAACAGACCCTGCGGGCGGAACAGCAGCACGGCTAGGAAGAGGAAATAGGCGGCGGCGAGGGTGAGGCCGGGGTCGATCAGCCGGGCGACGGCGGTTTCGGCAATGCCGAGAATTAGCGCGGCAATGATGGTGCCACGGATGTCACCAACGCCGCCCATAATGACGATGATCAGGGCTTTCATGGTGAAGAGCACGCCGACCGACGCATCGAGGGTGAAGAACATTGAAATTAGCGAGCCTCCGGTCGCAGTGATCGCACCGCCCAGTGCGAAGGCGAGGGCCGAGGTGGCCTTGACGTCGATGCCGACCAGCCGGGCCGAGCGCGGGTTAACGGCGACGGCGCGCATCCTGAGCCCGGCACGGGAATAGGTGAGCCAGAGCCAGAGCGCAGCGGCGATCACGGTGGCGATCAGGAAGGCGACGATGCGGTTCTGCGCGTAGGACGAGCCGAACATCTCGAACGGCTGGGCAAGGAAGGCATAGTTGAAATACCCGCCGCCAAAAACCCAGGTCATCACGCCGACAAAGGCAAAGGACATGCCGAAGGTCGCAAGAATGCTGTCGGTTTCCAGCTGGCCCCGGTTTTTGGCGCGGGTGACCAGCGGTTGCAGCATGACGCGGTAGAGCACCCAGTTCACGGCGAAGGCCAGGGGTGCCACGACGATCAGCGCGGCGATGGGGTTCACCTGACCGGCGGTGTAGACCCAGAAGGCAGCGAAGCCTCCGGCGACCAGCATCTCGCCATTGGCGAGGTTCATGATGCGCGCCACGCCGTATTGCAGGTTCAGCCCCATGGCGATGAGCGCATAGGTGCCGCCCAGCAAAAGGCCGGTGATCAGGATGAACATCAGGGTACGTCCGCCGTCTGGAAAATGGGGCGGCGGCGCAAGGGATGCGCCGCCGCGGTTGGGTTATTCCCAGCCGTCGAAGACTTGAACCGGCACAGCACCCTCGCGGCCACGCGCCGCGACGCCGCGGAACACGCCGTCTTGCCATTGGCCGACGGTCCAGTAGGCCTCGTTATCGTTGTTCTCGTTGAACGATACCGGACCGAGGACGGTCTCATAGGAATGCGAGCGGTCCTGCAGGTAGGTGAGGACTGCGGCGCGGTCAGGGGCGCCGACAGCCTCGATCGCCTGACCAAGGATTTCCAGCGTGGCGTAGGTGGCGGCAGAGGCCCAGAAGTCCGGTCCCTGACCGTTCAGCTCGGTGTGGGCCGTGGCGAAAGCCTGAAACGCGGGATCATCGGCATTGACGCCCCCCATGCCCAGGACGCCTTCGGCGGCAGCGCCGAAGCGGGCTTCATAGGCCGGGAAAGCGGTGGCGACGGCGGTGAAGAACACGTGCGGGGCGAAGTTCTGCACGATGGCCTGATCGGTCAGCGCGAAGGTGTCGCCGGGATAGGACCACGCGATGAACGCGTCAGGGTTCGAGGCTTTGGCACCGTCGATCACCGGGGCCAGATCCTGCGTGCCCAGCGGGTACGAGGATTCGTAGACGATCTCGAACCCGTTGGATTCCAGCACGCTGCGCGAGATGCCGGCCATTTCGATGCCGAAAGCATCGGCGACGTTGACCAGCGCCACGCGGTTGCCGATCTCGCCGCGCTCACGCAGGTCAACGAGCACATGGGCGGTGTCTTCGGCCATGACCGAAGTGCGGCCGAGCACGAAGAACATGTTGGGGAATTGCTGGGCCAGTTCCGGCTGTTGGTCGGTCACGGCGGTGCCGGTGATCATCGGATAACCGAGCTGGGCAAAGACAGGCGCTGCGGCAAGGTTCATGCCGGTGGAATAGGGCGCGACCATGAAGTCGACCTGATCCTGCGTGGCAAGGCGCTGGGCGGCCATGATCGCCTGTTGCGGGTTGGTCTGGTCGTCATATTCGATCAGCTCGATGGTCGCCGGGCCATCGGCCAGCTGCAACCCTCCGCGCGCGTTGACTTCGCTCACCCACAGGCGAACGGCCGGCCAGTGCGTCACGGTTGCGCCCCCGGCGAGCGGGCCGGTCATGGGGGCAGCGGCCCCCAGACGGATCAACGATTGCGCCGAGGCGCTTGACAGCGTGGCAACCGCCAGCGCGGCCACGGCAGCCGTGGTCATCAGAGTTCTGCGAAACATGGAATCTCCCCCTATCGTTTGAGGCGGCTGGGCCGCCCGGTTTTAGCGCGCGATAGCGAGAGAGCCGTGATCGCCGGGCTTTGGGCCATCCCCTCCTCAGGACAACGACCAGAGCCTTGCGATCCCTCTCGACAGCGACGCGTGGCGGACGCTCCCGTCATCCGCTCGTGTATACAGAATGCACCCTTCAAACGGCATTTCAACCCCTTTTTGCGAAAGTTTTCGCTGGGTTAGCGGGTCGGTATGCAGTGAGCGCAAGGGTTTGGAATGCGGGCTGCTTGCCTCGCATTTGCAGAAAAATGCTCTGCTGCGGGTGCATATTTGTGAGAAATCAAGCGTGTCGATTATGCTGCGCTGCGCGAATCCGGGGAATGTATACATTGTTTGGGGCTTGGCGCTTGCAAAACGCATGGCGGAGCGGGTGTTGCATGTTCGGCGGGCACCGAACGCAGGCTCTGCGCTTCTTCAAGAAATAGGGTCGATAACCCCTCACCAAGCCGAGGCACCGGGCCGTTTCCGGGGCAGCGTGACAGGGAGGCAGGTGCATGTTCGATCTTTTTCGCAAGCCGTCGGGAGCACCCGAGGCCAAGGCCTCGGCCGTTGGCCCGCTGACGGCTGGGGGTGTGGGCCGCATGGCGGCGATGCAGGGAACGACCCAGCCGCGCTGGACCGCCCGCGATACGGTGTCGCTGACCCGTGCCGGGTTTCAGGGCAACCCGGTGGGGTTTCGCGTGGTGCGGCTGATCTCGGAAGCGGCGGCGGCGCTGCCGCTGGTTTTGCAAGATTGCGAGCGCCGCTACGAGCAGCACCCGCTGTTGGCGCTGCTGCGCCGTCCGAACCCGGCGCAGGGGCGGGCCGAGTTCCTTGAGGCGATCTATGCGCAGTTGCTGTTGTCGGGCAACGCCTATGTGGAGGCGGTGGCCGCAGCGGAGGGGGGCGTGCCGGGTGAGCTGCATGTGCTGCGCTCGGACCGGATGAGCGTGGTGCCGGGCGCGGACGGCTGGCCGGCGGCGTATGACTACGCAGTGAGCGGGCGCAAACACCGTTTCCACATGGGAGAGGGCGCGGCACCGATCTGTCATGTGCGGGCCTATCATCCGTTGGACGATCACTATGGGTTGTCGCCCATTGAGGCCGCAGCTTCGGCGCTGGATGTCCATAACAGCGCAAGCCGCTGGTCCAAGGCGCTTTTGGACAATGCCGCGAGGCCCTCGGGGGCGATCATCTTCAAGGGCGACGATGGCGTGGGCACGATGTCGAACGAGCAGTTCGAACGGTTGCAGAGCGAGATGGAGACCCACCATCAGGGTGCGCGCAACGCCGGGCGGCCGATGCTGCTGGAGGGCGGGCTGGACTGGAAACCGATGGGCTTCAGCCCCTCGGACATGGAATTTCACAAGACCAAGGAAGCCGCCGCACGCGAGATCGCCTTGGCGTTTGGTGTGCCGCCCATGCTGCTGGGCATCCCCGGCGATGCGACCTATGCCAATTACGCCGAGGCGAACCGGGCGTTCTTTCGCCTGACGGTGCTGCCGCTGGCGGGCAAGGTGGCCGAGTCGCTGTCGCATTGGCTGTCCGGTTTTGCCGGGGTCGATCTGGCGCTGAAACCCGATCTGGATCAGGTGCCCGCGCTGGCGGTCGAGCGGGATCAGCAATGGCAGCGGGTGCTGGGTGCAGGCTTTCTGAGCGATGCCGAAAAGCGCGCGATGCTGGGGCTGCCCCCTGTGGCTGACGGCGCATGAACGCGCAGCGCAAGGCAGTCGGTGGATCGCGGTTTCTGTACGACAGTTTCGATCTGGCACAGGCGCGGATCGATGCGCAGGAGCGCGTCGAGGACGAGCGCCGCGCGGGGCTGGAGTACCGGCTGGGTCGCATCGAGGACGAGCTGCTGCGGCTTGAGAAGCGGCTGTGGCTGGCGGTGTACGGCGTGGCCTCGGGCGTGTTGGTGCATGGCGCGGTGGCCTTTCTGGCAACGCAGATGTGAGGAGGCAGGATGCACGGTCTTGAGACGAAGTTTCATCAGCCGGGCGGCGCCGGGTTGGCGCTGACGGACGGGTCGGTGATTGCGGGCTATGCCTCGGTCTTTGGGGTGCGCGACCGGGGCGGTGATGTGGTCATGCCCGGTGCCTATGCCGCGTCGCTGGCGCGGATCAAGGCGGCCTCGGGCCGGGTGCGCATGCTGTGGCAGCACGATCAGGGCCAGCCGATTGGTGTCTGGGACGAGGTGGTCGAGGATGCGCACGGACTGCGCGTCAAGGGCCGCCTGCTGAACGAAGTCGAGAAGGGCCGCGAGGCGGCGGCGCTGATGGCGGCGGGGGCGGTTGATGGGCTGAGCATTGGCTACCGCACGATCCGGGCGGAAAAGCTGCCCGACGGTGGGCGCAAGTTGATCGAGCTGGAGCTGTGGGAAGTGTCGCTGGTGACCTTTCCGATGCTGCCCGACGCGCGGGTTTCGGCCAAGTCCGACGCCGGTTTTATGGGTGAGCTGGCGCGGGCGCTTGAGGCGGCGCGTGAGGCGCTCAGTCGCTGAGGCGTTTCCGATTTTAGGTGAGACACGTGCCCCCTTCGGGGAGCGCGGTGGGGGCGGGTTGCCCGAGGGAACCCGCGCAGTGGCAACCATGAAAGGATGGATGCGATGAGCAGCGAGTTTCCCGGCCCTGTGAGCCAGGAGAAAAGCGCGACGCGGCAGCCCATTGGCGAGGCGACGCAAGTGACGAAGGCGCTGGAGGGTTTCGTGACGGAAATCAAAACCTTCCGCGCTGATATGATGGGCACTCTGAAAGAACAGGACGAGCGACTGACCATGCTGGATCGTAAATTCACCACCAAAACCGCCCGCCCCGTGCTGGCACAGGCTGACGCGGGCGAAGGCCTGCACCTCAAGGCGTTCGACGCCTATCTGCGTCAGGGCGACGACGACGGCCTGCGCGGCCTTGTGCTTGAGGGCAAGGGGCTGAATACCGCCGTCAATTCGGAAGGCGGCTATCTGGTCGATCCGCAGACCTCGGACCGTATTCACGCGGTTCTCGATGCCTCGGCGTCGATCCGCGCGATTGCCAGCGTGGTGCAGGTCGAGGCGGGCTCGTTCGATGTGCTGGTCGATCACGGCGATGTCGGTTCGGGCTGGGAGACGGAATCGTCGTCGATCACCGAGACGGGCAGCGCGGCCATCGACCGCATCTCGATCAAGCTGCACGAACTGTCGGCGATGCCGAAGGCCTCGCAGCGGCTGCTGGAAGACAGCGCGTTTGACGTCGAGGGCTGGCTGGCCGAGCGCATCGCGATGAAATTCGCCCGCGCCGAAGCGGCGGCCTTCATCAGCGGCACCGGCACCGATCAGCCGCGCGGGTTCCTGGACCATGACATCGTGGCCAATGGCACCGAAGTCTGGGGCGAACTGGGCTATGTCGCCACCGGCGCTGCGGGCGATTTCGACGCCACCAACCCGGCGGATGCCATCGTCGATCTGGTCTATGCGCTGGAGGCGGGCTACCGCGCCAATGCGGCCTTCGTGATGAACTCGAAGACCGCCGGTGCCGTGCGCAAGATGAAGGACGCCGATGGCCGCTTCCTGTGGTCGGACGGTCTGGCTGCCGGTGAGCCTGCGCGCCTGATGGGCTATCCGGTGCTGATCGCCGAGGACATGCCCGACATCGCCGCCAACGCCCATGCCGTCGCCTTTGGTGACTTCCGCGCGGGCTATACCGTGGCCGAACGCCCCGATCTGCGCGTGCTGCGCGATCCGTTCAGCGCCAAGCCGCATGTGCTGTTCTACGCGACCAAGCGCGTGGGCGGTGATGTGACCGATTTCAGCGCTATCAAACTGCTGAAATTCGCCGCGTCGTAAGCGTGGAGTGAGATTGGGCCGGTCCCGTCGGGGCCGGTTCGATGGCGGCGCAGGCGCGCGCGGGAAGGTCCGGTTGGACCCATCGTCCCGCACCGTCCGGCTGCTCCCCTCCGTGCGAGCGGTGCGGGAGCGTGTCTGCGCCGGTCAGCGCGTTGAACGGGTCAAGGAGGCCAGCATGGATCTGATCGAAACCAGCGTTGTGGACGACGGCGACCTGCCGGTCGCTGACTTTCGCGCGCATCTGCGGTTGGGCGCGGGCTTTGCTGACGAGGCGACAGGAGACCCGCTGCTGGTGCAATACCTGCGGGCAGCGATTGCGGCGGTTGAGGCGCGGATCGGCAAGGCTCTGATGAGCCGCGATTTCCGGCTGATCCTGCCCTGTTGGCGCTGGGCGGATGCGCAGGCGCTGCCGGTGGCGCCGGTGACGGCGGTGGCAGCGGTGACGATGATTGGCGGCGACGGCGTGCCCGCGGTGGTCGATCCGGCGCGGTGGCGTCTGGTGGTGGACCGTCACCGCCCGCAGCTGCTGGCGACGGGTGCGGTGTTGCCGGGGGTGCCGACAAACGGCCGGGTCGAGGTCGACTTCACCGCCGGGTTCGGGGCGAGCTGGGACGCGGTGCCGGACGATCTGCAACAGGCGGTGATGCTGCTGGCGGCGCAGTTTTATGAGGGGCGCACGGGGGGTGAACTGGGCTCGGGACCGGTGGCGGCTCTGGTGGCGCGCTGGATGCCCGTTCGGGTGACGGCAGGGGGGCATCGCTGATGGCTTATGCACTGACGCGCCCGATGGTGCTGGAGGAACCCGGCACAACGCCCGATGGCGCGGGCGGGTTCACCACCAGCTGGACGGCGCTGGGCACGCTGTGGGCCGAGTTGCGCGCGGGGTCGGGGTCTGAGCGGCGCGGGCTGATCGCGCCCGAAGGGCGGATGCTGTATCGCGTCTATCTGCGCGCCGCCCCTCAGGGCAGCCCGCAGCGCCCGCGACCGGATCAACGCCTGCGCGAAGGCGGGCGGATCTTCACCATTCTGGCGGTCAGCGAGGCCGATCCGAGCGGGGCCTATCTGGTGTGCCACGCGCGCGAGGAGGTTCCGGCATGAGCTATCAGAACGCGGCGGCCGTACAGGTCGCGCTTTATGACCTGCTGAGCGGCGATGCGACACTGGCGGGTCTGGTGCCTGGCGGCATCTTCGACGCGCCGCCCCCGGCCACCCCGCAGGGCACCTATGTGGTGCTGGGTGAAGAGGACGTCATCGACCGCTCGGACGTGAGTGGGCCGGGGGCCGAGCACCGGGTTCTGGTGCAGGTGGTCAGCGATGCGGCGGGGTTCTTGACCTCGAAGACGGCGGCGGCGCGGATCGGAGAGATCCTGCCGGGCAGCCAGCCGAGCCTGAGCAGCGGTCGGGTGGTCGCGATCTGGTTCCATCAGGCGCAGGCGCGCCGGGCCGAAGGGGCCGCGTTGCGGCGGATCGATCTGCGCTTTCGCGTGCGGGTCGAGGGTTAAGTTTCAGACATAAGGAGTGGCGGGCATGGCTGTGCAAAGCGGCAAGGATCTGTTGATCAAACTGGACGTGACCGGGGCCGGTCAGTTCGAAACCATCGCGGGGCTGCGCGCCACGCGCATCAGCTTCAACGCCGAGACGGTCGATGTGACCAGTCTGGACAGCGAAGGCGGCTGGCGCGAGTTGCTGGCCGGTGCCGGGGTCAAGGCGGCGTCGATCTCGGGGTCGGGCGTGTTCCGGGATGAGGGCACGGATGAGCGGGCGCGGGCGGTGTTCTTCAACGGCGAGATCCCGGCGTTTCAGGTGGTGATCCCCGATTTCGGCACGGTCGAAGGGCCGTTCCAGATCACCAGTCTGGACTATGCGGGCAGCTACAACGGCGAGGCGACCTATGAGTTGTCGATGGCCTCGGCCGGCGCGCTGTCGTTCGTGTCGGCGACCGAACTGGCCTTGGCGCCCGAGGATTACGAGGGCGACGGCGGCGATCAGCCCGAGCCGGACGAAGGCAGCGGTGAGCCGGTCTGATGGCCAATCCGCTGGCGGGCGAGGTGGCGCTGGTTCTGGACGGTCAGCGCCACCGGTTGAAGCTGACGCTGGGCGCGCTGGTCGAACTCGAGCAGGCGCTGGGCGCGGACAGTCTGGTGGCGCTGGTCGAACGCTTTGAAACGGGGCGATTTTCGGCGCGCGACGTTATGGCGCTGATCCTGGCCGGTTTGCATGGCGGCGGCACGCCGGTGGCGGCCTCGGTCCTGCTGAGCGCCGAGATCGAGGGTGGCCCGGTCGAGGCGTCGCGGGTCGCCGGGCAGCTTTTGGCACGCGCGTTCAGCGCGCCGGGGGCGGCGGGGTGAGTGCGCTGGACTGGCCGGGGCTGATGCGCGCCGGGATGCACGGGCTGGGGCTGCGTCCGATTGAGTTCTGGGCGCTGACCCCGGCGGAACTGATGATCATGCTGGGCCGCGACGAGGCTGCGGGCAGCGGGTTCACCCGCGCCCGGCTGGACGCGCTGCTGGCGCGCTACCCGGACGGTCCGGGGCAGGGAAAAGAGGCAGGACATGGCAACACTGGACGAGTTGAACGCGCAGCTGGCCGAGCTGGAAGCGCGGATGGGATCGACGGCGGATCTGGTGGGGTCGCTCGATTCGTCTCTGGCCGACATGGGCCGCTCTCTGGGCGACACCAGCCGTGAAATGGCGGGCCTGTCGCGCAGTCTGGGCACCGGGGTGCGCCGCGCTTTTGACGGGGTGATCTTTGACGGCATGCGTCTGTCGGATGCGATGCGCGGCTTGGGTCGGTCGATCAGCGATGCGCTCTATTCCGCCGCGATGCGCCCGGTGCAGGGCGCGCTGGGCGGGGCACTGTCGTCGGTGGTTGGCGGGCTGATGAACAGCGTGCTGCCCTTTGCCAATGGCGCGTCGTTCAGTCAGGGCCGGGTGATGCCCTTCGCGCAGGGCGGCGTGGTGTCCTCGCCGGTGAGTTTCCCGATGCGCGGCGGCACCGGCCTGATGGGCGAGGCCGGACCCGAAGCGATCCTGCCGCTGGCGCGCGGCGCTGACGGGCGGCTGGGGGTGCGTGGGGCTGGTGGCGGGCGGGCAACCAGCGTGGTGATCAACGTCCACACGCCCGATGTCGCCGGGTTTCAGCGCAGCCAGAGCCAGATCGCCGCGCAGATGCAGCGCCTGCTGGCGCAAGGGCAAAGGAATTACTGACCATGGCATTTCACGATATCCGCTTTCCCGCCACGCTGAGCTTTGGCTCGCTGGGCGGGCCGGAGCGCCGGACCGAGATCGTCACGCTGGCGAACGGGTTCGAGGAACGAAACACCCCCTGGGCGCAGGCCCGGCGGCGCTATGACGCGGGGCTGGGGCTGCGTTCGCTCGACGATGTCGAACAACTGATCGCGTTTTTCGAGGCGCGTCAGGGCATGCTGCACGGGTTCCGCTGGAAAGACTGGGCGGATTTCAAGACCTGCCGCGCCTCGCAATCGGTGGGGCCGCTGGACCAGTCGCTGGGCTTTGGCGACGGGGTGACGACCGTGTTCCAGCTGTCGAAAACCTATCGCTCGGGCGAGTGGGCGTCAGCCCGTGTGATTGCCAAGCCGGTGGCCGGAACGGTGCGGGCGGCGATTGGCGGGACCGAAGTGGGTGAGGCGGTGGAGTGGTCGGTCGACACCTCCAGCGGCCAGATCACCTTCACCTCGCCGCCGGGTGTAGGGGCCGAGATCACCATCGGCTGCGAGTTCGACGTGCCGGTGCGGTTTGATACCGATCTGGTGCAGGTCTCGGTCGCCAGTTTCAAGGCGGGCGAGGTGCCCAAGGTGCCGGTGATCGAGGTGCGCCAATGAGCGAGGTGATCACCACCCGCGCCCGCGCCTGGGCGCTGAGCCGCGCCGATGGCACGGTGCTGGGCTTTACCGACCATGACCGCGATCTGAGCTTTGACGGGATGGCGTTTCGGGCCGGGACCGGCATGACCGCCAGCGCCATCATGCAGGGCACCGGGCTGGCGGTGGACAACACCGAGGCCGCAGGCGCGCTGAGCGACGCGGCGCTGCGTGAGGATGACATCCTTGCCGGGCGCTATGACGGGGCCGAGCTGACCATCTGGGAGGTCGACTGGACTGACCCCACCTGGCGGCGTGTGCTGTTTCGCGGCGCGCTGGGCGAGATCACGCGGGCGGGCGGGGCGTTCAAGGCCGAGCTGCGCGGGCTGACCGAGCCGCTGTCGCAAAGCGGCGGGCGGGTGTTTGGGGCGCTGTGCCCGGCGGTGCTGGGCGATGCGGACTGTGGCTTCGATCTGGATCAGCCGGGGTTCGTGGCCGAGGTGGATCTGCTGGGCGTCGATGAGGGCGGCGCGGTGCTCGATCTGCCCGAGCTGCCCGACTACGCCGCCGACTGGTTCGTCGACGGGCAGGCGCGGTTCCTGACGGGCGCGGCCGCAGGCATGGCGGTGCCGGTGCGGCGCGAAGAGCGGGCCGGCACGCTGCGGCGGCTGCATCTGTGGTCGGTGCCGGGGTTTGCACCTGCGGCGGGCGACCGGGTGCGGGTTGAGGCGGGGTGCGACAAGCGATTCCAGACCTGCCGCTTCAAGTTCCTCAATACGCTGAATTTTCAGGGCTTCCCGCATGTACCCAGCGACGACTGGCTGCAGGCCACGCCGCGCGCGGATGGCCCCAATACCGGCGGCAAGCGGCCCAATGGCTGACGCGCGGGGCTTGTTGGTGACTGAGGCGCGGCGCTGGATTGGCACGCCGTACTGCCATCAGGCCTCGACACTTGGCGCGGGCTGCGACTGTCTGGGTCTGGTGCGTGGCGTGTGGCGGGCGCGGCACGGGGCCGAACCTGTGGCGATCCCGCCCTACGGCCCGGACTGGTCGGAACCGGCGCGCGACGAGGCCCTGTGGCGCGCGTTGGCACACCACCTGCGCCCGGCGTCCGAGCCCTTGCAGCCGGGCGACGTGCTGCTGTTTCGCATGCGCGCGGCTTCTGTCGCCAAGCATCTGGGCATCCTGACGCAAGCCGGTGCACAGCCGCGCTTTGTCCACGCCTACAGCGGCCACGGGGTTGTCGAGAGCCCGCTGAGCCCCCCTTGGGCGCGCCGGATCGTGGCGCGCTTTGACATGACGTGATCGAAAAGGAGCCATCGGTATGGCGACTCTGCTTCTGTCTGCCGCCGGTGCGGCCATTGGTGCGAATTTTGGTGGTGCGGTGCTGGGCCTGTCGGGGCTGGTCATCGGGCGCGCGATTGGGGCGACTGTCGGGCGGCTGATCGACCAACGGTTGCTGGGGCTGGGCTCGGGCTCGGTCGAGACGGCGCGCATTCAGCGGCTGCACATTACCGGCGCGGGTGAAGGCGTGCCGATCCCTCGTATCTGGGGGCGGATGCGCACGGCGGGGCATGTCATCTGGGCCTCGGATTTCAACGAAATCCCCGGCGGCTCGCGCCGCGCCAAGGGTGGGCTTGGGCCGAAGGTCACCGAGCAGTCGCGCTATGTGGTAAGCGTGGCGATTGCGCTCTGCGAGGGCGAGATCGGCGGCATTGGCCGGATCTGGGCTTACGGCGACGAGATCGCGCGCAGCGACCTGAACCTGCGGGTTTACCCCGGCACGATGGACCAATCGCCCGATCCCAAAATCGAGGCGGTCGAGGGCGACGGCGCGGCACCAGCCTATCGCGGCACGGCCTATGTGGTGATCGAGGATCTGGATCTGGGGCCGTTTGGCAACCGGCTGCCGAACCTCAGTTTCGAGGTGATCCGCGCCGCGCAGGCCGAGGGGGTCAGCACCTTGCAGGATGCGGTGCAGGGCGTGGCATGGTTGCCGGGAGCGGGCGAATATGCGCTGGCGACGGAGAAGGTGCTGCTGGCCTCGTCCGAGGCCGAGCTTTTCGCACCCGAGTTTTCGATTTCGGGTCAGGATACACAGGGTTACGCCAATGCGCATAGCCCCTCGGGTGCGGCGGATTTTCCGACCTCGCTGACGGCGTTGCAAACGGAGTTGCCGAAGGCGCAGTCGAGCCTGCTCATCGCCTCGTGGTTCGGGGATGATCTGCGCTGCAGTGAGTGTCTGATCAAACCCAAGATCGAGTTCGACAACCGGATAGGCAAGGACCATGCGTGGCAAGTGGCCGGGTTGGGCCGGGATGATGCCGAGCTGGTGCCGCAAGTCGCTGATAAGCCGGTCTATGGCGGCACGCCCTCGGATCGGTCGATCCTGCAGGCGATTGAAGCGTTGAACGACGCGGGGCAGGCGGTGGTATTCTACCCCTTCCTGCTGATGGAGCAACTGACCGGGAACGGTTTGCCCGATCCGTGGTCCGAGGCCGAGGACCAGCCGGTCTTGCCGTGGCGCGGACGCATTACGCTGGACAAGGCACCGGGTCAGACCGGTTCAACCGATCGCTCGGCGGCGGCCGAAGCCGAGGTCGCCGCGTTCTTTGGCACCGCGCAGGCGTCGGATTTCACCGTGTCGCCGGGGTCGGTCAGCTATTCCGGCCCGGTCGAGTGGTCCTACCGCCGCTTCATCCTGCATTACGCGGCGCTCTGTGCGGCCTCGGATGGGGTCGAGGCGTTCTGCATCGGGTCGGAAATGCGGGCGCTGTTGCAGATCCGGGGTGCGGATGACAGCTTCCCCGCCGTGGTGCAGATGGTCGATCTGCTGCACGAGGTGCGCATGGTGCTGGGTGGGTCGGTCAAGCTGGTCTATGCCGCCGACTGGTCGGAATATTTCGGCTATGACGCAGGCGAGGGGAACCGCTACTTCCACCTCGATGCGCTCTGGGCCGATGATGATCTCGACGTGATCGGCATCGACAACTACATGCCGCTCGCTGACTGGCGCGAGGGTGAGGGGCATGCCGATTGGCAGGCGGGCTGGCGCGACTTCTATAATCTCGACTATCTTCAGGCCAATATATCGGGTGGGGAGGGGTACGACTGGTACTATTCCGACAATCCCCAGCGTGACGCGCAAGAGCGCACGCCGATCACCGATGGCGAAGCCGAGCCTTGGATCTGGCGCTACAAGGATCTGCGCGCGTGGTGGGAGAACCCGCACACCGAGCGGATCGGCGGCGTTCGGGCCGCAGAGTCGACCGACTGGCAGCCGCGCTCGAAACCCGTCTGGTTCACCGAATACGGCTGCGCGGCAATCGACAAAGGGGCCAACCAGCCCAACAAATTCATCGACCCGAAATCCTCGGAATCGCAGGCACCGTATTATTCTACCGGCGTGCGCGATGACCTGATGCAGATGCAATATCTGCGCGCAATGCATGGCTATTGGACCGATCCGGCCAATAACCCGGTTTCGGATGTCTATGCTGGGCGGATGCTCGACTGGTCACGCAGCCACGCCTGGGCCTGGGACGCGCGGCCCTGGCCACAGTTCCCGGCAGCGACAGATACATGGGCGGATGGCGACAACTGGCTGCGCGGGCACTGGCTGACCGGGCGCGCAGCGTCGCAGCCGCTGGACGCGTTGGTGGCCGAGATTTGCCAGCGCGCCGGGATTGCTGCCTTTGACGTCAGCCGGCTTTATGGCGTGGTGCGCGGCTATGCCGTGCCCTCGACCGCGACAGGCCGCGCGGCGTTGCAGCCGCTGATGCTGGCGCACGGGTTCGAAGCGGTCGAGCGCGACGGCGTGCTGGTGTTCCGCATGCGGACCGGGCGCGCGCCGGTGGCGCTGGACGCGGGCGATCTGGTGGCGCGGGAGGGCGGTGATCTGGAGCTGTCGCGCGCCTCGGCTCCCGACACGGCCGGGCGCTTGCGGCTTACGTATATCGAGGCCGAGGGCGGCTTCGAGACGCGCGCCGCCGAGGCTGTTCACCCCGACGATCCGGCCGGCAGCGTGGCCGACAGTGAATTGCCGCTGACGTTGACGCGCGGCGAAGCCCGCACGGCGGTCAAGCGCTGGCTGACAGAATCACGCATCGCGCGGGACGTGGCGAAATTCGGCCTGCCGATGTCGTCGTCACTCGCCGTTGGCGACGTCGTGGCACTGGGGCAGGGTGAGAGCACGCGGCACTACCGGATCGACCGGATGGAGCTGACCGGCGAGCGCGCGCTTGAGGCGGTGCGCATCGAGCCGGGCCTTTACCGCCACCGCGATGCCAGCGACGACCTGCCGGTCGCGGGGGCGTATCTGCCCCCGGTCCCGGTCTTGCCGATCTTCCTGGACCTGCCGCTGATGCGCGGCGACGAGGTCGAGCACGCGCCGCATCTGGCCGTCACGGGCACGCCGTGGCCGGGCGTCGTCGCTGCATATGACGCGCCTGTGGCAGGCAGTTTTTCGCTGAACACACTGGTGGGGCTGCGCGCGACGGTCGGGCAGACACGCACGCCTTTGCACCGCGCGGCACCAATGGTCGAGCAGCGTGGTCACGGGGTCGACGTCACGTTTGCCCAAGGGGCGGTGCTGGCCTCGGTCAGCGAGGCGGAACGGCTTGATGGTGCGAATATCGCGGCGATTGGCATCGGCGGAAACTGGGAGCTGTTCCAATTCGCGCAGGCCGCGTTGATCGAGCCGGGTGTGTGGCGGCTCACGGGGCTGTGGCGCGGTCAGTTCGGGACCGAGCGAGTGATGCCCGATACCTGGGCTCCGGGCGCTGTTGTAGTGTTGCTCGACGGTGCGCCACAACAGGTGGATCTGCCCTCCTCGGCACGCGGCGTGGCGCGGCGGTGGCGGGTGGGACCGGCGGCGCTGGCCTATGACGATCCGGTCTATGTCGAAAGCACGCAGGCCTTTGCGGGCAACGGGTTGCGGCCCTATGCGCCCGCTTTCCTGACGGCCGAGCGGCCCGCAGGCGGGGGCGCGCTGGCGATCCGCTGGACCCGGCGGACCCGCAAGGGGGGCGATGGTTGGGACGCGCCCGAGGTACCGCTGAGCGAGGAAAGCGAGACCTATCAGCTGCGTATCCGGTCCGGTGGGGACGTGGTGCGCACGGTCACGCTGAGCGCGCCGTCTTACAGCTACACCCCTGCGCAGCAAGCAGCCGACGGGGTGAGCGGGGCGTTTGTGGTCGAGGTTGCGCAGGTCTCGGCCAGCTACGGACCGGGGCTTTACGCGACGGTCGATGTGGCGGGCTGATGCGGCCGGTCACGCTGACCGATCTTGCCGCCGCCGCGCGGGTGCTGCTGGCTTTGCCAGAGGCACAGCGCGCGGCGGGTTTGGCGGCGTTACTTGCGCGGGCTCAGACGGCGGAGCAGCATCGTCGTGACACAGGGCGCAACCATCCGGCTTATGGCAATGGCACGCTGCTGGCAGCGGCTCTGGCGCATCCGTTTGCCGAGCCGCAAAGCCCCGGCACGCAGGACTATCTGACCTGCCTCTCACTGGTGCTCGACGCCCTTGTGGCGCGCAACCGCACAAGCTGAGTTCGGGCCACTGGAAAATCCGGTCCGATCGTTTATCTTTGTGGGCAGACAAGCTGCGGAGAAGCGCGATGCCCGAAACCAAACCCAGACTGAGCCAGCTCGACCCCGTTTGGCAGCGCATCTGTGAAGAAGCCAATCAGGTTGTGCGCGACGAGCCGCTGCTGGGCGGCGTGATGCACAACAATCTGCTGCACCACGCGACGATGGAGCGGGCACTGGCGTTCCGTTTCGCGCTCAAGCTTTCCTCGGCCGAGATCAGCGAGCAGATCCTGCGCGAGATCGCCGAAGAGGCCTATGAAACCTCGCCCTGGCTGGGCGAAGCGGCGCGCGCTGACATCGTTGCGGTGCACGAGCGCGATCCGGCCTGCCACCGATTCCTGCAGCCCCTGATGTATTTCAAGGGCTATCAGGCAATTCAGGCCTACCGCGTTGGCCATTGGCTATGGACTACGGGTCGCGGCGACATGGCGCTTTTCGTGCAAATGCGGATTTCCGAGATGTTCGGCGTGGATATCCATCCGGCGGCGCGAATCGGCAAGGGCATCATGATCGACCACGCGCATTCCATCGTCATCGGTGAGACGGCGGTGGTAGGCGATAACGTCTCGATGCTGCATTCGGTTACGCTGGGCGGGACGGGCAAGGTCGACGGTGATCGTCACCCCAAGATCGGCGACGGCGTGCTGATCGGTGCCGGGGCCAAGGTGTTGGGCAACATCCATATCGGGGCCAATACTCGCATCGCCGCGGGGTCGGTAGTGCTGATCGACGTGCCCGCGTGCAAAACGGTGGCCGGGATACCGGCGAAAATCGTCGGGGAAGCGGGTTGCCCGCAGCCGGCGCTGTCGATGGATCATCGCTTCCGCGAGTGACGTCCTTGTTTCCCGGCGCGCCCGATCCGCACGGCTTCGCGCCGCGCGGCCAGGCGAGGCGCGTTTGAACCCGACGGTCGTGCCGGGCGACACAGCTGCAACCACGGACGACAGTTCGTGCCTGCCGTAACCTCGTTCGCCCGGAGGCCTCCCTTTTGTCCCTGATCTCAATACCCGCGGGCCTGTTGTGGCTGCTGGGCGGCGTTGGCGCGTTCCTTGCGCTGGCGACGCTCATTGGCCAGATCCTCAAGCGCCGCCGCCCGCAAGGGCATGCGGTCATCGCCAATCTCAACGCAAGGATCGCTGCGTGGTGGGTGATGGTGGCGCTGCTGGCGCTTGCCTTCCTTGCCGGGCGCGCGGGCGTCGTGCTGCTGTTCGCCGCCCTCGCCGCCCTTTCGTTGCGCGAATTCCTCAAGGTCACGGCCTGCGGACGCGCCGATGTCTGGGTGATCACCGGGGTCTATGCCATTGTACTGCCAGTACAATTCTGGGCGGTCTATATCGACTGGTACGGATTCTATACCGTTTTCATCCCGGTCTATGCCTTCTTGCTGATGCCCGCTGTTGCTGCCCTTGCGGGCGGAAGCAGCGGTTTCATGGCCCGCGCGGCCGAGACGCAATGGGGTCTCATGGTCTGCGTCTACGGCCTGAGCCATGTGCCCGCGATCCTGTCGCTGGCGATCCCCGGTGGCGAGGCGCAGCATATCCAGCTCATCGCGTGCCTGATCTTTACCGTGCAGCTGTCGGATGTGATGCAATACATCTGGGGCAAGCTGGCAGGGCGGTACAAGCTGGCCCCCGAACTGTCCCCGTCGAAAACCTGGGAAGGCATGATCGGCGGGGTGGCCAGCGCCGTCGCGGTGGCGACTGCGCTCTGGCCGCTCACGCCCTTCACCCCCGCCGGGGCAGCGCTGATGGCGCTGGTGGTGACGTTGATGGGCACGCTGGGCGGGCTGGTGATGTCAGCCATCAAGCGCGACAAGGGGGTCAAGGACTGGGGCGCGGTGATCGCCGGGCACGGCGGGTTCCTCGACCGGCTGGACAGCGTGATCTTTTCGGCACCGATCTTCTTTCACCTCACCCGCTATTACTGGACCTGAGCCATGGATGATCCCAACCGCCGCCCGATTGCCGCCCGCCGGCTGGCACCGATGCAAGGTCTGGCCCGGCTGTTGACGGAATGGGGTGCCACGCCGAACGGGATTTCACAGGTCTCGATGGTCTTTGCGGCGCTCGGGTTTGGCACCTTCTGGGCCGCGCCGATGGCGGGGGTTTGGGGGCAGGGGGCGCTGCTGTTGCTGGCGGCGCTGATGATCCAGGGGCGGCTGGTGTGCAATCTGGTCGATGGGCTGGTTGCGGTCGAGGGCGGGCGCGCAACGCCGCAAGGTGCCTTCTGGAACGAGGCCCCTGACCGTGTTGCCGACACCCTGTTGCTGTGGGGCGCGGGGCTGGCCGCCGGGCATCCGGCGCTGGGGTTGGGCTGCGCGGTGCTGGCGGTCGCGACGGCGTATTTGCGCGAATTTGGCCGGGCTGAGGGGTTCGCGCCCGACTTCGGCGGCCCGATGGCCAAGCAGCACCGGATGGCAGCGCTGACCCTTGGCGCGGTGGTCGCGGCCTTCTGGACGGCGCAGGCGGCGGTCGTGCTGACCGTCGCGCTGACGGTCATTGCGCTTGGCACGCTGGTGACGGCGGGTCTGCGGGCGCGGCGGGTGTTGGGGCACCTTGCGGGACGGTAGGTGCCGGGGGGCTGCCGCCCCCCGGACCCCCTGCTTCAAGGGGAGCGCACGCGCCCCCCTTGAAAATCCCCCCGTGGATACTTTCAGACAGAAAATGCAACAGGCAGAAAAAAGCCCGGGCGGCGCGGGGCCGTCCGGGCTTTTCGTGTGCAAGAAGAGGGCGTTACGCCAGCATGGCCATCGGGTTCTCGAGGTTCTCGATGATCGCGGTGAGGAACTCGGCCCCCAGCGCACCATCGATGACCCGGTGATCGACCGAGAGGGTCATCGACATCACCGTCGCGACACCGATCGTGCCATCCGCCTTGACCACCGGCTGTTTCAGCCCCGCGCCCACGGCCAGGATCGAGCCATGCGGCGGGTTGATCACGGCGTCGAAATTCTCGATGCCGAACATGCCAAGGTTGGAGATCGCGAAGCTGCCGCCGACGTATTCATGCGGCGCGAGCTTGCGGTTGCGGGCGCGGGTGGCGAGGTCTTTCATCTCGGCCGAGAGGGCCGACAGCGATTTGAGATGCGAGTCCTTGATCACCGGCGTGAACAGCCCGCCATCGACCGCCACCGCCACCGCCACATCCGACGGCTTGAGCCGCAGGATCCGGTCGCTGGCCCAGACCGCATTGGCATCGGGCACTTTTTGCAGCGCCATGGCACAGGCCTTGATGATGAAGTCGTTCACCGAAAGCTTGACGCCCCGGCTTTCCAACTGGCCGTTGAGCTGCGCGCGGAAGGCCATCAGCGCGTCCAGCTGCACCGAGCGGCGCAGGTAGAAATGCGGGATGGTCTGCTTGGCTTCGGTCAGGCGGGCGGCAACGGTCTTGCGCATGCCGTCGAGCTTGACCTCTTCATAGGCGCGGCCCTCGAACATCTTCATGACCGTTTCAGCCGAAGCGCCGGTGGCCATCGCGGCTTTGGCCGGGGCGGCGGCAGCAGCCGGGGCCGCCTCAGCGGCAGGCGCGGCTTTCGGGCTGGCCGTTGCGCCCTCGACATCCGCCTTGACGATGCGGCCATGCGGGCCGGAACCCGTCACGGCCGTCAGATCGAGGCCCTTGTCCTTGGCGATGCGCCGCGCCAGCGGCGTGGCAAAGACGCGTTTGCCGTCGGCCACGGGCGCTGCCGGGGCGGCGGTCACCGCTTCGGCCTTGGTCTCGACTTTGGCTTCTGGCTTGGCCTCAGACCTGGCCGGAGCCGCCTCGGCCTTGGGCGCGCTGATGTCCGAGGCGCTTTCGCCCTCTTCCAGCAGCACGGCGATCAGGCTGTTGACCTTCACGCCTTCGGTCCCTTCGGCGATGACGATCTTGCCGATCGTGCCTTCGTCAACGGCCTCGAACTCCATCGTCGCCTTGTCGGTCTCGATTTCAGCGATGACCATGCCAGAGGTGACGGTGTCGCCCTCTTTGACCAGCCATTTCGCCAGCGTGCCCTCCTCCATGGTGGGCGACAGCGCGGGCATCAGAATTTCCACGGGCATGACGGCCTCCTTAGCGGTAGGTGACTTTGTGCACGGCTTCGACCACTTCGGCAGTGGTGATCAGCGCGAGCTTTTCAAGATTGGCGGCGTAGGGCATCGGCACATCCTTGCCGCACAGGTTGATCACCGGCGCGTCCAGATAGTCGAAGGCTTCCTGCATCACCACCGAGGTGATGAAGTTGCCGACCGAGCTTTGCGGGAAACCCTCTTCCACGGTGACCAGACGGTTGGTCTTTTTCACCGAGTTCAGGATCGCCGCCGTGTCCATCGGGCGGATCGAGCGCAGGTCGATGACCTCGGCGTCGATACCGTCAGCGGCCAACTTTTCCGCCGCTTCCAGCGCGTAGGTCATGCCGATGCCGAAGCTGACGATGGTCACATCCTTGCCCTCGCGGGCGATGCGGGCCTTGCCGAGCGGGATGGTGAAATCATCCATATCCGGCACCTCGAAGGTGCGGCCATAGAGGATCTCGTTCTCAAGGAACACCACCGGGTTGCCGTCGCGGATCGCCGACTTCAAGAGGCCCTTGGCGTCAGCGGCGGTGTAGGGCATCACCACTTTCAGGCCCGGAATGTGGCTGTACCACGCCGCATAGCACTGGCTGTGCTGAGCACCCACGCGGGCCGCAGCGCCGTTGGGGCCGCGGAACACGATGGGGCAGGGCATCTGGCCGCCGGACATGTAGTTGGTCTTGGCGGCCGAGTTGATCAGGTGGTCGATGGCCTGCATGGCGAAGTTGAAGGTCATGAACTCGACAATCGGGTTCAGACCGCCCCAGGCCGCGCCGACGGCAAGGCCGGTGAACCCGGCTTCGGTGATCGGCGTGTCGACGACGCGCTTGGCACCGAATTCGTCCAGCAGACCCTGGCTGATCTTGTAAGCGCCCTGATACTCGCCGACTTCCTCGCCCATGAGAAACACGTTTTCATTGCCGCGCATCTCTTCGGCCATGGCCTCACGCAGGGCTTCGCGCACGGTCATCGACTTCATCTTGGTGCCTTCTGGCCAGTCGGGCGTGACGGGCGCGGAAGGGGCAGCCGGGGCCGGAGCCTCGGCCGGTTTGGCGGTGGCGGGGGCAGCGGCGGGCGCGGCCTCGGCCTTGGGGGCAGCGGCCTCGACCCCTGCATCGGCACTGTCACCGTCTTCCAGCAGCACGGCGATCGGGTCGTTGACCTTCACGCCCTCGGTGCCTTCGGCAACCAGGAGCTTGCCCATCGTGCCTTCGTCGACGGCTTCGAATTCCATCGTCGCCTTGTCGGTCTCGATTTCAGCGATGATCATCCCCGAGGTGATGGTATCGCCTTCCTTTACCAGCCATTTGGCCAGCGTGCCCTCTTCCATCGTCGGCGAGAGGGCGGGCATCAAAATCTGAATGGCCATTGAGTGTCCTCCCTCAGGCGTAGATGTCGGTCCAAAGCTCGGAAACGTCCGGCTCGGGGCTTTCTTTCGAGAATTCAGCGGCTTCGTTGACGATGGCCTTGATCTCTTTGTCGATGGCTTTCAGATCCTCGTCCGAGGCCAGACCGCCGGTCATCAGCATCTCGCGCACCCGCTCGATGGCGTCACGCTCGCTGCGCATTTTTTCGACTTCCTCGCGGGTCCGGTATTTGGCCGGGTCCGACATCGAGTGACCGCGGTAACGATAGGTCATCATTTCAAGGATATAGGGGCCATCGCCCGCACGGCAGGCCGCAACGGCTTTTTCAGCGGCGGCTTTGACCGCCAGCACGTCCATGCCGTCAACCGACTCGCCCTTGATGCCGTAGGCCGCGCCGCGTTCCCACAGGTTGGGGGATTTGGTCGAGCGCTTGTTCGAGGTGCCCATGGCGTATTGGTTGTTCTCGATCACATAGACGACCGGGAGGTTCCACAGCTCGGCCATGTTGTAGCTCTCATAGACCTGGCCCTGGTTCGCAGCGCCGTCGCCGAAATAGACGAAGGTGACGTTGTCATTGCCCTTGTACTTGTCGGCAAAGCCGAGGCCCGTGCCCAGCGGCACCTGCGCGCCGACGATGCCATGGCCGCCGTAGAAATGCTTCTCTTTCGAGAACATGTGCATCGAGCCGCCCTTGCCCTTGGAGTAGCCTCCAGACCGGCCGGTCAGCTCTGACATCACACCTTTGGGATCCATCCCCGCGACCAGCATGTGACCGTGGTCACGGTAGCTGGTGATGCGTTTGTCGCCCTCTTTCGCGGCAGCCTCAAGGCCGACGACGACGGCTTCCTGGCCGATATAGAGGTGGCAGAAACCGCCAATCAGACCCATGCCATAGAGCTGGCCGGCCTTTTCCTCGAATCGCCGGATCAGCAGCATTTCACGGTAATACTTAAGCAGTTCTTCCCCCGAGATGTTTGATTTCTCGGTCGTTTTTCTCGCAGCCATCGGCGCCTCCCCTGGTCGCGTCGGGAATAGTTTAACACTAAACCATTTATTACACGAAACCCTCCAAAAAAGCGAGTGCGAATTCCCACCCGCTCGTGCAGGGCACGGCAGAGGGCCAGCCTAACATGAAAATCGGATCAGCGAAGGACGATCTCGTCGCCACGCACATAGCCCAGCACATCGCGGGCTTGCTGGTCCAGCAGGTCGAGATCCAGATACTGGTCTGACAACCGGCGCGTGTTGTTTTCGAGAACCACCAGATCGGCGGCAAGCCGGTCCCGTTCATCGCGCAACTGTGCGGCATCGGCGTCGATCTGGATGCGGCGGAACAACCCGTATTCCCCCTGCACGGCGGCAAAGGTCAGGTACACGCCGAAGGTTCCGGCGATGGCGTAGAAGATAACCGGGGTAAACCGGGGGCGTTTGCGGTTCATACTGCTGCTCATGGCCTCTGAACGGGCCTTTCGCGCAGTGTGCCACAGCGCGGCGACAAAAGGAATCCCCCGTTCGCTCCGGCGGCACGCCGACGCCGACGCGGGGTTATGCTTGCCCGACTCAACCTGCCGGGGGCACCGTTCGGATCAAAGGGAGACAGCCATGACAGACGCCCCCGCCAGCGCCCCGCGCAGTGATCTGCGCACGCATGAGGTGTTCAACCAGCCGACGCCTGGTTTCCGTGACCCTTGGGCCGCCGACCGCAGCCTGCGCCGGATCGTGGGGGAGGATGCAGATCTGGCCGCGTTGGGCGCGGCCTTGGGTTCGCCCGAGATGCGCGAAGCGGCGCACGATGCCCAGACCCGGCTGCCCGAGTTTCGCCCCTTTGACCGCACTGGTCGTCGCATTGACGAGGTCCACTTCCATCCCGGCTATCACACGTTGATGACGCTGGGGCTTGAGGCCGGCTATGCGGCAACCGCCTGGGACGGGACGGGCAGCCACCTCAGGCATTCCGCGATCAACTACATGGTCAGTCAGATCGAACCGGGCGTCTGCTGCCCGATGACCATGACCTACGCGGCCGTTCCCGCGCTCGCCGCTGACGCTGACCTCGCCGCCCTTTGGCAACCCCGGCTGACCGCGCGGGCCTATGACCCGGCGATGATCTCGGTGGATCGCAAGGGCGCTGCGACGCTGGGCATGGCGATGACCGAAAAGCAGGGCGGCTCGGATGTGCGGGCCAATTCAACAAGGGCGGAACCTGACGGCGAGGGCCATCGCCTTTTCGGTCACAAATGGTTCTGCTCGGCGCCGATGTGCGACGGCTTCCTGACACTGGCGCAACTGCCCGAGGGGCTGACGTGCTTCCTGGTCCCCCGCTGGCTGCCCGACGGCACGCGCAATCCGTTCACTATCCTGCGGCTGAAAGACAAGCTGGGGAACAAGGCCAACGCGTCCTCGGAAATCGAATACGACGGCACCTATGCCCAGCGGCTGGGCGCGCCGGGCAGGGGGGTGCAGACGATCATCGAGATGGTGCATCACACCCGGCTCGATACCGCGATGGCCCCCGCTGGCCTGATGCGCTCGGCCTTAGGCGAGGCGCTGCACTGGGCGCGCGGGCGGACGGTGTTTCAGAAACGGCTGGTCGATCAGCCGCTGATGCAGGCGGTGCTGGCCGATCTGGCGCTGGAGGCCGAAGGCGCGCTGCTGCTTGCGCTGGATGTGGCGCAGGCCTTCGATGATCCGGCGCGCCGGCCCTATGCGCGGCTGGCCGTGGCGCTGGCGAAATTTGCCTCAAACAAGGCCGCGCCGGGGATGATTTATGAATGTATGGAGTGCCTTGGCGGCATGGGCTACGTCGAGGACACGCCGCTGCCGATGCTCTACCGCGAGGCCCCGCTTAACTCGATCTGGGAAGGGTCGGGCAATGTGATCTGCCTCGACATCCTGCGCACTCTGGCGCGCGAACCCGACGCGGGCGCGCAGCTGAACGCGCGGCTGGACGCGGCGCGGGGGCTGGACGGGCGCTTTGACGCGGCTTTGAGCGCGCACCGCGACCGCTGGCCCGGTCTGCCGCCCGAGGCACAGGCGCGCTGGTTCGCCGAGTCGCTGGCGGCGCTGTTGACCGGCGCGGTGATGCTGGCCGACAGCCCGCTGGCGGGCGAATGGCTGGCGGTACGGATGGATGCGCGGGGCCGGGTGGCGGGGGCAGTGGGACCGCTGGATACCGAGGCGATCCTCGACGCGGTGTGAGGATGGCTGTCCCCGGTTCCGGTGGGGTGGAACCCCACCCTACGGTGCGCCGGGGCGTAGGGTGGGGTTTCACCCCACCGCCTATCCTTCAGAAATGCGCCTTGGGTTCGTCGGGCTTACCCGCCGCCAGGGCGAACAGCCCACCCACCAGACAGAACCCGATCGGGAACATGGTGAACACGCCGAACCCGAAGGCCACATAAAAAAGCCCCGCCGCGACCAGCATCAGCACGCCGCCCCAAAGTGCCCGCACCCGCGCCATCGCCCCGCCCGCTATCGCCAGAAGGGGGCCAAGGAAACTGGCCAGCCGGATCATCTGCACATCGTGAACCTGGCCGAAGAACTGGCTCACTTCCTGATGGGTCTCGGTCAGCACCGTGTAGCCATAGCTGAAGAAGCCGACGATCATCGCCAGAAGGCCGCCGATGATGCCCAGAATCAGGGCTGCGTTGCGCATGTCTCAGACCTCAAAACTGCCGCGCCGCTCACCGTGCCGCACGGGATCGCAGATAGGGGCTGCACGGCCCCCGGTTCAAGAGCAAGCGACATCACGGTTCCCCCAGCCCGGCCTGCGGCAACAGCGTGGCGATCTTGTAGAGCAGCGTTTTCGCTGCCCGCGCGCGCGGATGCGTCGGGTCATCGGCAATGGCGCGCAGCGCCTCGCCCAGCACCCCGGCCTCGTCCTGCGTCAGCGCGGTCGGCGGCAGTACCAGCGGCGTGCGCAGGATATAGCCCAGACCCCGCTCACCCTCGACCGGGATACCTGTGGCCGCCATCATCGCCATGTCGCGCCAGATCGTGCGGGTCGAGACCCCCATGGTCCGACCCAGCTCATCCGCCGTATGCAGCTTGCCGTCGCGCAGGATCTGCACCAGGTCGTAAAGTCGCTGATCGCGGTTCATCGCGCACCCCCAACTGACAAAATACTGTCAGCAGAGCCGCAGCGCCACCCCATTCGACCCTTTGATCGGCCCCCAATGCGCAATAAACCTGCCTCATCGAATTGCTATCAACCCAAGGAGAGTGACGCATGGGTCTGACCAATATCGGCCTTCCCGGCCTGCTTCTCATCGCTGTCGTGGTTCTGGTCATGTTCGGGCGCGGCAAAGTCGCTGGCCTGATGGGCGAAGTCGGCAAGGGCATCACTGCCTTCAAGCGCGGCATCAAGGACGGCAGCGAAGAGCTGGAAAACCAGCGCGACGCTGATGCGAGCGCTGATACTGCCCGCGACGTGACCCCCACCAACCGCGACAACGCCTGACCCTTCACGGTCGGCAACAAGGAGCGGGTCTATGTTGGACATCGGCTGGTCTGAAATGCTGGTGGTTGGCGTTGTGGCGCTGATCGTGGTGGGTCCGAAAGACCTGCCAAAGATGTTCCACACGCTGGGCGAAATCACCGGCAAGGCCAAAGGCATGGCGCGCGAGTTTCAGCGCGCGATGGACGTTGCGGCCAAGGAGACGGGCGTTAACGATCTGGTCAAGGACTTCAAGCGCACGACCTCAGGGGCGAGCATCAAGGAAGCCGCCGGGTTCGATGACATCGAAAAAGAGTTCCGTGACATTGGCCGCACGGGCAAACCCGCCGCGCAGACCAAGGCCAACGCCAAGCCGGGCATGACGCCGATCGAGGTGGCACCCGTCGCCAAGCCCGTCGATGTCGAGCCTGACGAAGCGTCGGCTGACGAGGTCGAGGCGCAGTCTCATGATGCCGATCTGGCCGCCCGCAACGCAGCCGCCTCGGCCACCGAGGCCGAACGCATCAAGCGCGCCAAAAAGGCCGAGGCCGCGCGTCTGAAAGCCGCCGAACTGCGCGCGCAGCGTGACGCCGAAGCCGCTGCCGCTGCGCCGGCGCGCCCTGAACCTTCGAGCGAGCCTGAACCCTCGAGCAAGACCGAGTCCTGAGCATGGCCAAGTCAACCACACCTGACGATATCGACGACAGCTCGGCCCCGCTGATCGAGCATCTGGCCGAGCTGCGCAACCGGATCATCAAGTCGCTGGTCGCTTTCGTGATCGCGATGTTGCTGTGCTTCATGGTCTGGAACCCGATCTTCAACTTCCTGACCCAGCCGCTCTGTGACGCGCTGGAATCGCAAGGGCAAGCCTGTAACCTCGTGCTGATCCAGCTGCAGGAAGGTTTCTTTGTCGCCGTCAACATCGCCATGCTGGGCGGCTTCGTGCTGGCCTTCCCGGTGATCGCGTTCCAGCTGTGGCGCTTTGTGGCGCCGGGCCTCTACAAGACGGAAAAGAATGCGTTCTTGCCGTTTCTTGTCGCCTCGCCGCTGATGTTCTTTCTGGGCGCCGCCTTCGCTTATTACGTGATCATGCCGATGGGCTACACGTTCTTTCTGGGCTTCCAGCAATTCGGTATGGACGGGGCAGGGCCGGTAACGACCGCCCCTGACGCCATCGCCGATCCGCAAGGCGCGATTGAATCGCTCCAGCGTGCGGGCATCGCGTTTCAGGGCTCGGTCAATGAATACCTGTCGCTGACCACCAAATTCATCATCGCCTTTGGCCTGTGCTTCCAGCTTCCGGTCCTGCTGACGTTGATGGGCAAAGCCGGGCTGATCTCGGCTGACGCCCTGCGGCGCGGGCGCAAATGGGCGGTCGTCGGCATCCTGACGCTGGCCGCCGTGGCCACGCCGCCGGATGTGATTTCGCAGATCGTGCTGTTTTGCGTGGTCTACATGCTCTACGAGATTTCGGTGATCCTGGTCACCCGCGTCGAGAAGAAGCGCAACGCTGACCTGATGGCCGAAGGCCTCCTGGACCCCGAAGATCTGGAATGACCGACCTGCTGTTGACCCGTATCGCCGAGGCGCTCGAGCGTCTCAGCCCCGCACCTGCGCCCGCCCCGGATTTTTCCGGGGCCGACGCCTTTGTGTGGCACACTGCGCCTGACCGGCTGGAACCCGTCGCCCGCGTGAACCGCGTGCCGCTGGCGCTGCTCAAGGGGATCGGCCGGGTCCGCGACATCCTGCTGGAGAACACCCTGCAGTTCGCGCGCGGTTATGGGGCCAACAATGCGCTGCTCTGGGGCTCGCGCGGGATGGGGAAATCGTCGCTGGTCAAGGCGATCCATGCCGAGGTGCTGGCGCAGGGCCTGCCCTGCACGCTGGTCGAGATCCAGCGCGAGGATCTGCCCTCGGTCGGACGCCTGCTGAACCATCTGCGCGGCGCGCCCGAGCGGCGGTTCGTGCTGTTTTGCGATGACCTCAGCTTCAGCCACGACGACACGCATTACAAATCGCTCAAAGCCGTGCTGGATGGCGGGCTTGAGGGACGGCCGGATAACGTGCTGCTCTACGCGACGTCCAACCGCCGCCACCTGATGCCGCGCGACATGATCGAGAACGAGCGCTCGACGGCGATTTCGCCTGCGGAAGCGGTCGAGGAGAAGGTCTCGCTTTCGGACCGGTTCGGGCTGTGGCTGGGCTTTCATCCCTGCACGCAGGACGATTATCTGGCGATGATCGACGGCTATGTCGGCGAGTATGGCCTGACCGTGGACCCCGAGGTGCTGCGCGCCGAGGCGATCGAATGGCAAGCCACGCGCGGGGGGCGCTCGGGCCGCGTCGCCTGGCAGTTCTTCTGCGATCTGGCCGGGCGGATGGGCAAGGCGATCTGACGCACGGTGCGCTGAAGCGCACCCTACACCGGTCGGAACCGCCGTCGCTTGTCGGGGTAGGGTGCGCTTCAGCGCACCGTCATGGTTCAGCTTGCGGCAACCAGCGCCCGAGACGTGCCGCGTTGACACCCCGATCCGAATAGCCAAACCGCGCGCGCGACAGGGCGACGATGCGCGTCCCCTCTCCCTCAGCCGTCAGGCGGATCGACACGTAATCGGGGTAGCGCATCAAAGCCGTGCGCGCGATCCAGGTGCCGAACAGGACGTCCCCGGCCAAAAGCGTCGCGCCTTCAGTACGGGCGCGCGTCTCGATATAGGTGGCGACCTGATCCACCGGCATCGCGACAAGCCGCTCGACCCGCGCGGCATTGGGCGAAGAGGGCATCGGCGCAGTGACGGGATCAACGTGCCAGACCGCCGGATCAGACGGCGCAAAGCGGACCCAGGCGGCAAAGCCGATGAAGGCGAGCGCCACGATCAGCACCAGATAGAGAAACCAAGTCGCCATACGAACCATACCATCCTCGCCCGGGAACCAGTGTTTCGACAGTGTCGTGCGAGAGCCATGTGTCAACAGATCTGCGGCTCTCAAAGGTCAGAAAAGCGCCGCGCGTCGGATTTCCGGCGCGTAGGCGCCCCGTTTGCCGCCCATCACGTCCGCCGGGTCCAGGCCCACAGGCACAGGATTTCCATCGCCACATGCGCCCCGGCCACTGCCGTGGCACCGGTGGTGTCATAGGGCGGCGAGACCTCGACCACGTCGCCGCCGGTCAGCTTGATCCCGGCCAACCCGCGCAGGATCGCCGCCGCCTGCCAGCTGGCCAGCCCACCCCAGACCGGCGTGCCCGTGCCCGGCGCAAAGGCTGGGTCCAGCGCGTCGATGTCGAAGGTCAGGTAGCACGGTGCGTCGCCGACGATCTCCTTGACCCGTGCTGCCACGGCTGCCGGACCCATCTGGTGCACTGCCGGTGCGTCGATGACGTTGAAACCGTGGTAATCCTCGCATTCCGTGCGGATGCCGATCTGCACGGAATTCTTCGCATCCACCAGCCCGGTCTTGACCGCCTTGTACATGAACGTCCCGTGGTCGATCCGATCCATGTCGTCATCGACCCACAGGTCGGAATGCGCGTCGAACTGGATCACCCGCAGCGGCCCGAACCGCTCGGCATGGGCTTGCAGGATCGGCAGCGTGATCGAATGATCCCCGCCCAGCACAAGCGAGCCTGCGCCCGCGTCGAGGATACCGCCAATATGGGCGCGCAGGGTGGCGGGGAAGTCCGCGGTCTTGGCGTAGTCGAACGCGAGATCGCCGTAGTCTACCACGCTGAACTCGCCCAGCGGGTCGAAACCCCAGCCATAGGGTGGGTCATAGGGTTGCAGGGTCGACGCCTCGCGGATCGCGCGCGGGCCAAAGCGGGTGCCCGTCCGGTGCGTCACCGCCTGATCAAAAGGCACGCCGGTCACAGCAAGGTCTACCCCGGTCAGATCCTTGGAATACCGCCGTCGTAGAAAGCTGGTGGCCCCGCCAAAGGCATTCTCGAAGGACAGTCCGCGCCGGTCTTGTCGGGTGAAAGCCCCGTCAACCTCGGTCTTTGCATCTTCGAGCGCCATGCCCTTTCCCCCTTCGCTTGTGTTTTCGCGACAGGACCAAACAAAGCCGACAAACGCAAGCGCGGTCTTTTGAGCACGGTTTTGCCTGTGTTTCAGCCTGTCACGTGGTGTGATCGGCCCGCTCCTTGCATTGACCCCGGGCTAGCGTAAAACGGGCCGAAACCAGAGCAGGCGTCCCTTATGTCCGTATCCCTCGTGATCCTCGCTGCCGGTCTTGGCAGCCGGATGAACTCTGAACGACCCAAGGTGCTGCACCCTCTTGGCGGAGCCCCGCTGTTGGCACATGCGATGCGCGCGGGTGCTGCATTGGGGCCTGAGCGTGTGGTGGTCGTTACAGGCCACGGTGCCGAGGCCGTGGCCAAGGCTGCGCGGGTTGAAGACCCCGATGTGCTGATCGCCCATCAGGTCGAGCAACGCGGGACAGCCCATGCCGTTGCGCAGGCGCGGCAGGGGCTGGACGGGTTCGAGGGTGATGCGGTCGTTCTCTATGGCGACACGCCGTTCGTGACCGGCGACACGCTGGAGCGGATGCGCGATGCTCGGAGCAAGCATGCTGTGGTCGTGCTGGGGTTCGAGGCTGCTGATCCCGGTCGCTATGGGCGACTGGTGATGCAGGGCGATCAGTTGGAACGGATCGTCGAATTCAAGGACGCGACCGAAGACGAGCGGGCCATCCGCTTGTGCAACTCGGGCGTGGTCTGCGCGGACGCGATGACACTTTTCCAACTTATTGACGGGGTCGGCAACGAAAACGCCTCGGGCGAATACTACTTAACCGACATCGTGGCTATTGCCAGACAAAAGGGGCTCTCGGTCGGCGTGGTCCGCTGCGATGAGGCCGAGACGCTGGGCATCAACACCCGTGCCGAACTTGCCGCCGCCGAGACCGCCTTTCAGGCACGCAAACGGGCCGAGGCACTGGACGATGGCGTGACCCTGATCGCGCCCGAGACGATCTATTTCGCGCTGGACACGGTGATCGGTCGCGATGCGGTCGTCGGCCCCAATGTCGTCTTTGGCCCGGGCGTCACCATCGAAAGCGAAGCGACCATTCGCGCCTACTGCCATCTTGAGGGCTGCCACGTCAGCCGCGGCGCCACCGTCGGGCCGTTCGCCCGCCTGCGCCCGGGGGCCGAACTGGCCGAGGATGTCCACATCGGCAACTTCGTCGAGATCAAGAACGCGATTCTGGACGAGGGGGCGAAGGTCAATCACCTGTCCTATATCGGTGACGCCGACGTCGGCGAGAAGACCAATATCGGCGCGGGCACCATCACCTGCAACTATGACGGCGTGTTCAAGCACCGCACGACCATCGGCAAACGGGTCTTCATCGGCTCGGATACCATGCTGGTGGCACCGGTCACGCTGGGCGATGACGCGATGACCGGCTCGGGGTCGGTGATCACTGGTGATGTGCCGGCGGGTGCTCTGGCGCTGGGACGGGCCAAGCAAGAGAACAAGCCGGGGCTGGCCATTCGCCTGATGGAGCGTCTGCGGGCGCTGAAAGCAAAAAAGAAAGAGGGCTGAGCATGTGCGGCATTGTCGGGGTACTGGGGTCGCATGAGGTGGCACCGCTGATCTTGGAGTCGCTCAAGCGGCTTGAATATCGCGGCTATGACAGTGCGGGCATCGCCACGGTGAACGCCGGTGTGCTGGACCGCCGCCGCGCGGTCGGCAAGCTGGTGAACCTGTCGGATCTGCTGGTGCATGACTCGCTGGCGGGCAAGGCCGGGATCGGCCACACCCGTTGGGCAACCCACGGCGAGCCGAATGTCGGCAACGCCCACCCGCACCGCTCGGGCCCGGTTTCGGTCGTGCATAACGGCATCATCGAGAACTTCCGCGTCCTGCGTGAGGAACTCGCCGCCGCCGGGCTGGCACATGAGACCGACACCGACACCGAGACCGTCGCGCTGCTGACCCGCCACCTGTTGGATCAGGGCATGACGCCGCAAGAGGCCGTTGGCGAGACGCTCAAGCGGCTGGAAGGGGCTTTTGCGCTGGCCTTCTTGTTTGAAGGCCACGACGATCTGATGATCGGTGCGCGCAAAGGCTCGCCGCTGGCCGTGGGGCATGGCACCGGCGAGATGTATCTGGGCTCGGACGCCATCGCGCTGGCACCGATGACGGATCTCGTGACCTATCTCGAAGAGGGTGACTGGGTTGTCCTCACCCGCGCCGGAGCGACCTTCTACGACATGGCTGGCAACCGGGTGAACCGCTCGGTTACCCGTATCCAGCTGGAACAGACCCGCATCGACAAGGCCGGGCACAAGCACTTCATGGCCAAGGAAATTGCCGAGCAACCGGCGGTTCTTGGCGCGGTGACGGCGTTCCATCTGACCCCCGACGGAACCGATCTGGCCTTTCCGCCCGAGGTCGATTTCAGCAGCTGCGACCGGGTGACGATGGTCGCCTGCGGCACCGGGCATTATGCCACGCAGGTGGCGAAATACTGGTTCGAGCAGATCGCCGGGCTGCCCTGCGATATCGATATCGCCAGCGAATTCCGCTATCGCCAGCCGGTGCTCAGCGACAAGGGCATCGGGATTTTCGTCAGCCAGTCAGGCGAAACGGCCGACACGCTGGCGGCGTTGCGCCATGTCGAGGGCAAGCTGTCGCGCACGATTGGCGTGGTCAACGTCCCCACCTCGTCCATCGCGCGCGAAACCGATGTGGCGCTGCCGATTCTGGCGGGCCCTGAGATTTCCGTTGCCTCGACCAAGGGCTTCACCGCGCAATTGCTGGTGCTGCTGCTGATGGCACTGAAAGCGGCGCAGGATCGGGGTCGGCTGGATGCGGCCCAGTTGGCCGCAAAGCTGGCCGACATCAAGGTGCTGCCCGGCCTGCTGGCGCAGGCGCTGGACCGCGAGGATGACATCAAGACGCTGGCCGCCAAGATCGCCGAGTCGCAGCACGCGCTGTTTCTGGGCCGGGGCGTCATGTTCCCGCTGGCGCTGGAAGCGGCGCTCAAGCTCAAGGAACTCAGCTATATCCACGCCGAGGGTTATGCGTCGGGCGAGCTGAAGCATGGGCCGATCGCGCTGATCGACAAGACGATGCCGGTAATCGTGCTGGCACCGCGCGATGCGCTTTATGACAAGACCGTCTCGAACATGCAGGAAGTCATGGCGCGGCAGGGTCTGGTCGTGCTGATCTCGGACCGCGCGGGTCTGGAAGAGGCCGGCAAGGTCTGGGCCCAGCTGGCGATGCCGACGGTGCCCGAACTCATCGCGCCCATCGTCTATGCGATCCCGGCACAATTGCTGGCGTATCACACGGCGCTGGCACGCGGCACCGATGTGGACCAGCCGCGCAATCTGGCGAAATCGGTGACGGTGGAGTGACGGTGATGGTGGAGTAACATGGCCAAACAATTTCCCAGCTTCGCGGATGACCACCTGCGGCTGATCGCCGAGCAGCAGATGTTCTTCGTTGCCACCGCCGCGCCCACCGGACGGGTGAACCTGTCGCCCAAGGGCATGGACAGCCTGCGCGTCACGGGGCCGAACCAGCTGATCTGGCTGAATGTGACCGGCTCGGGGAATGAGACTGACGGCCATCTGCGGCTTGACCCGCGCATGACGGTGATGTGGTGCAGCTTTACCAAACGCCCGGTGATCCTGCGTGCCTATGGTTCGGCGCGGGCGGTTTATGCCCGTGATGCCGAGTGGGACGCGCTCTATGCGCAGTTCATCCCGATCGCCGGCGCACGGCAAATCTATGTGCTGGAGGTCGATCTGGTGCAGACCTCATGCGGTTACGCCGTGCCTTTCTTCGACTTCGCCGGTGAGCGCGACACGCTGAAGACCTGGGCGGGCCAGCGGGACGACGAAGCGTTGAGCGCCTATTGGGAGCAAAAGAACCGCCAGACGATTGACGGGTTTCCGACCGGCCTTCTGGATTGATCCGGTCGGGGCAGGGGGTCGTATCACTTGGGAACCCTGATCAGGAGCCCCGCCATGACCCTCACCCGCCGTTCTGTCATCCTTGGTGCCACCGCGTTCGGCACCGCGACCCTTGCAGGGTGCGCGCGCACCCCCGATGCCCCCGCGATGTCGGGCGGGCCGATCACCCTGACCGATGTGTTCGTCGGTGAAGTGCGTGGCCGCGGCGTGTTCCACGTTGACCTGACCGGCTCGGAGCGTCGTTTCAGCGCGCAACTACACGGACGGCTGGAGGGCGATCGCCTGACCGTTGCCGAGGATTTCACCTATGACGACGGGCAAACGGGGCGGCTGACCTGGGTGTTCGACCGCGCCGGGCCGGGCCGCTGGACCGGACGCCGTGACGATACCGTAGGGGTGGCCGAGGTGGTGGAAGAGGGCGATACCATCCGCCTGACCTACACGGCCGATTTCGAATCGCTTGAGGGCGTGACACGGCTGGCGTTTTCCGACGTGATCTATCGCGCGCCGGACGGGCGGGTTATCAATGAGGCGATCGTGCGCCGCTGGGGTCTTCCCGTCGGGCGTGTCCGCTTTGAAATGACCCGAGTATGAATGAACAAGACGTATCACCCGACGCCGCCCTCGCCACGCTGAACGCCCTTGCCGATCCGGTCCGGGCCGAAGAAATGCGCGCCTATCACAAGATCGACCGGCCTTATCTGGGCCTGAGCAACCCGCAGATTGACGAGCTGGTCAAGGGCTGGCGCGTGGCGGCGACGCTGGACGAGCGCGTGGCGCTGGCGGCGGGGCTTTGGGACAGCGGTATCCACGAGGCGATGCTTGCGGCGGCCAAACTGCTGGCGCAGGCTCGCATCCGGCCCGATGACACCGCCGTCTGGGAACTGATTGCCAGCTGGGCCGAAGGGTTCGAGGGCTGGGCCGTGTCGGATTTCGCCAGCTCGGCAGGCGGTCGGCGGCTGGTGGTGGATCCGTCACGGCTGGACGGGGTCGAGGGCTGGACGGCCAGCCCCAACATGTGGACCCGCCGCGCCGCGCTGGTGATGACGCTGCCCTGGGCGCGGATGCCGAACCCGAAACCCGAAGATCTGGCGGTGCGCGAGCGCGTGTTGGGCTGGGCGGCGGGCTATGTCACCGACCGCGACTGGTTCATCCAGAAAGCCGTCGGCTGGTGGCTGCGCGATCTGTCCAAGCACGATCCCGAGCGCACGCGCTCGTGGATGGCCGAGCACGGCGCGGGGCTGAAGTCCTTCGCACGCAAGGAAGCGTTGCGGCATCTGCCCGGGTAGGGCGGGCGCTCGGGGGCATCGAGCCCCCTCGCGCCCGCGCGGGTTGCCACCCGCCCCCGCCCGGGGGACGCACGCGTCCCCCGGACCCCCTGGTGGATATTTAGGGCATAAAGTTGGTGTCAGCCGTTGCGTATCATGTCGGCGGCGCGCTCGGCGATCATGATGGTCGGGGCGTTTGTGTTGCCGCTGACCACGGTTGGCATCACACTGGCATCGACGACGCGCAGGCCCTTGATGCCGTGGACACATAGCTGTGGATCGGTCACGGCCAGCGGGTCGGTGCCCATGCGGCAGGTTCCGACGGGGTGGTAGATCGTATCGGCGCGGGAGCGGATGTCGGCTTCGAGTGCAGAGTCCGAATTGTCATGCGGGTAAAGCCTGCGCTTGCGCCACGGCGCGAGGGGTGGGGCTTGCAGGATCTGGTCCATAAGCCGCGCGCCCTGCATCAGGGCGGGCAGGTCGCGCGGGTCGGACAGGAACGCCGGGTCAATCCGCGGCGGCGCTGCCGGGTCGGGCGAGGTCAGGCCGACAGAGCCGCGCGCGTAGGGTCTGAGCAGGCAGACATGGCACGAGAAGCCGTTCGCCAGATGCAGCTTGCGCAAGTGATCATCCACGATGCCGATGACGAAATGCAGTTGCAGGTCCGGGCGGTCGATATCGGGCGCCGAGCGCAGGAAGGCGCCGCCTTCGGCCATGGGCGAGGCAAACGCCCCGCTCCCGGTCTTGCGCCAGCGCCAGCCCTCGCGCGCCAGCCGCGCCAGACCAGCGGGGTTCAGACCGATGACATCGCGGCGGGCCGAGGTGTAGCTGATCACATAGTCCAGATGGTCCTGCAGGTTCTGGCCAACGCCCGGCAGGGCGTGGTTTACCGTGATGCCCTGCGCGCGCAGCGCGTCCTCGGGGCCGACGCCTGACAGCATCAACAGGTGCGGCGAGCCGAAGGCACCTGCCGAGACGATCACCTCGCGCCGGGCGGTCAGCCGTTCTAACCGTCGTCCCCGGCGCAGCTCAACGCCCGTCGCGCGCCCCTCCTCAATCACCACCCTTTGCACCAGACACCGGGTCAGCACGGTCAGGTTGGGCCGGGCCATCACCGGATGCAGGTACGCCGCCGCTGCCGAGCAGCGCTCGCCTTTGTGCGGCCCGTCATGGAATTGCGTGACCTGATAATACCCGGCCCCTTCTTGCTGCGCGCCGTTGAAATCAGCCGTTTCGGGAATTTGCGACTCTCCACAGGCGTCCAGAAAGGCGCGGGTGATGGCGCGTGGCTCGGACTGGTCCGACACTTGCAACGGCCCGCCCGTTGCGTGGTGGTCCGACGCGCCGCGCTGGTTGTTTTCGGCGCGCAGGAAATACGGGCGGCACGCGGCCCAGTCCCAGCCCTCGGCCCCCAGATCCGCCCATCCGTCGTAGTCTTCGGGCTGACCGCGCGCATAGAGCATGGCGTTGATGGCCGATGAGCCGCCCAGTGCCTTGCCCCGTGGCTGATACCCGCGCCGCCCGTTCAGCGCGGGCTGCGGCACCGTCCGAAACGCCCAGTTGTTGATCTTGGGTCGACCCGAGACCATCGCTGCGACCAGCGCTGGGGCCCGGATGGCCAGATCTTTGCCCGCGCCGCCAGCTTCGACCAGACAGACCGACACGTTCGGGTCTTCGCTCAACCGCGCCGCCAGAACGCACCCGGCCGATCCGCCACCGGCAATCACATAGTCGAACGCCATGTACAGGCCCTCCCGCACATAATCCTGCGCCAAATTGCGTCAATCGTTCAAGTGTCCTGTGCTTCAGCTTGCTCCAAATACGCAAACCGGGACGCGTATCCGGGGCATGACGCCCGAAGGCTGGTGCGTGGGCGAAAGCCCACCGGCGCGCGGGGGGCTCGATGCCCCCCGCGCGCCGCACCGATAGCCCGGCAACCTCAGCAAAAGCCTTCGGCGTGGCGCAACTCGCCCCAGACCTTGCCGCGCCAGTTGGCCTGAGGCGCACCCAGCCGTTTCAGCGCCATCGGATGCGCCGGGTCCAGAACCCCCAACCGTGCCAGGATCGCCACGATGGCGGCCTCCGACGCCCGGGTGCCGCCGTCGATGATCTTGAGCGCAACACCCAGCCCTTTTGACGGAAGGATCGCCACAAATACCGCCTCGGCGCCGGTCTTGATCGCCACGCCGTCCATGACCCGCATCAGTTCGGTACAGGCGCGGGTTTCGCCCGCGACCATTTCGGGATGGGCGGCCATGGCCTCGCGCAGTTTGACCATGGCGCGGCCCCGACCATCGGTCTCTTGCGCCGACGCAAACCGGGCCATCGCGCGGGCCAGTCCCGTGACCGAGGTCGCGAAATTCGGCGCTGAGCAGCCGTCGATGCCGTAGCCGGGGCTGTCCTCGCCGGTGACCTCTTCGAAGGCGGTCTTGATCGCGCGCTGAACGGGGTGATCGACCTCGGTATATTCGGACCCGCCGCCAAGATGCTTGTTGAGCATGAGGAAGCCGGCGTGTTTGCCCGAGCAGTTGTTGTGCAGCTGGCAGAACGCATCGCCGGAACAGATCAGGCGATTGCGCTCGGGGATGTCGGTGGGTTCATGCGCGCCGCAGCGCAAATCCTGTTCGCTCAGCCCCATCTCACCCAGCCAGCTGTCGACAGCCTCGGTATGCAGTGCCGAGCCCTGATGCGAGGCACAGGCCAGCGCCAGTCGTCGACTGTCCAGCCCTTTGCCCGCCCCTGATTCGAGCAAGGGCAAGGCCTGGATCATCTTGCAGGACGAGCGCGGATAGATCACTGCCGCCGGATTCCCCCAGGATTCGATCACGCCCGACGCGTCGCAGATGACGGCATGACCAAGATGCTGGCTCTCCAGCATGCCCCCGCGCCACAGCTCCACCAGCGGTACTGCCCCTGTTCCCACGTCGCTCATGGCCATATCTCCTTCACAGTTGCGCAATTTTCCGCCAACGGGGGTTTCTAACCCCCCTTAAAACGGGGTAATAGGCAAGCTACCGGGCAAACCCCCGTTGCGCCAGTTCAAAGCCTTGTGCAACAAGGCCGCTCGCGGGGTTGATGACACAGGCTGGAGGCGATGAGGCAGATGGCAACAACGTTCAAATTCGGCGCGGCAGGTGCAGTGATGGCTTTGCTGGCCGCGCTCCCCGCTCAGGCGCAGGATTCGACCAACCGCGTCGCCGTGGAAACCGCGTGGAGCGTCTTTGTTGACGGCACCCCGCGCGAGTGTTGGGCGGTTTCTTCGCCCTCGGAAACCGTGAACACGCGCGACGGCCGTGCGGTTTCAGTGCGGCGTGGCGACATTCTGATGTTTGCGACCTACCGTCAGGGGCAGGGCGCAACGGGTGAGATTTCCTTTACCGGCGGCTATCCCTTCGCCGAAAACTCGACCGTGCAGGTCACCATCGGTGCGGATGTGTTCCAGCTGATCGTCGATGGCGAATGGGCCTGGGCCGCGTCGCCGGAAGAGGATGCGCGCATCCTCGCGTCGATGCGCCGGGGCCAAAGCGCTGTTCTGGTCGCGCGCTCGTCGCGCGGGACGCAGACGCAAGATACGTTCAACCTGTTCGGCATCACCGCCGCAACGGAAGAAGCCCAACGCCGCTGCGCCGAATAAGCGCCGCGCGTTTGACGATTTCAGGGCCGCCGGGCTGTTCTGCCCGGCGGCTTTTTCCTATATGCTGCGCAGACCGCTGCGGTGCCAAACGGAGACGCGCATGACTGCCCCCATCACGCAAGACGTCCTGACCATCCCGCGCAAGGACATCGAAAGCGAGACACCCAACCTGATCGGCATGACCCGCCCGCAATTGCGCGCGGCGCTGATCGCGCATGGCACGCCCGAGAAACAGGCGAAGATGCGCGAAGGCCAGATCTGGCAATGGCTCTATCACTGGGGCGTGCGCGAATTCACCGCGATGACCAATCTCAGCAAGGATTACCGCGCCTTTCTGGATCGAACGTTTCAGATCCAGTTGCCCGAGATTGTCACCAAACAGGTCTCGGCCGACGGCACGCGCAAGTATCTGCTGCGGATCAATGGCGGGCATGAGGTCGAGACGGTTTATATCCCCGAAGAGGGGCGCGGCACGCTGTGCATCTCCAGTCAGGTCGGCTGCACGCTGACCTGTTCGTTCTGTCACACCGGCACGCAGAAACTGGTGCGCAACCTGACCGCGGCCGAGATTGTCGGCCAGGTGCTGGTGGCGCGCGATGATTTGCAGGAATGGTCGATCCCGGGCGAGGCGCGGCGCGAAGAGCGCCTGATTTCCAACGTCGTGCTGATGGGCATGGGCGAACCGCTCTACAACTTCGACAATGTCCGCGACGCGATGAAGATCGTCATGGATGGCGAAGGCATCGCGCTGTCGCGCCGCCGGATTACCCTGTCGACCAGCGGCGTGGTGCCCGAAATCGCCCGCACGGCGGATGAGATCGGCTGCCTGCTGGCGATCAGCTTCCACGCCACCACCGATGAGGTCCGCGACCGGCTGGTGCCGATCAACAAGAAATGGAACCTTGAGACGCTGCTGGGCGCTTTGCGTGACTACCCGCGCCTGTCCAACAGCGAACGGATCACTTTCGAGTATGTCATGCTCAAGGACGTCAACGACTCGGACGAGGATGCGCGCCGGCTGGTCCGTCTGATCAAGGGCATCCCGGCCAAGATCAACCTGATCCCGTTCAACGAATGGCCCGGTGCGCCCTATCAACGCTCGGACTGGGAACGGATCGAGGCCTTCGCCGACATCATCTTCAAGGCGGGCTACGCCTCGCCGATCCGCACGCCGCGTGGTGAAGACATCATGGCCGCCTGCGGCCAGCTGAAATCCGCCACCGAACGGGGCCGCAAATCCTCGGCCCAGATCGCGGCCGAGACGGCGGGGCACTGACGCATGGCCGCGGTCTTGCTGCTGGTCGTGATCGGCGCGGCAGCGGGCTTGCTGGCAACCCGTCTGATGGGGATGGACGCCGATCTGCCCACGGCAATGCTTATTGGCATCGTCGGTGCTCTGGTCGGCGGCTTTGCGCTGCGCCTGATCGTGACTGTGGGTGGCTGGGCGATCACTTTTGTCCTGGCCGTTCTGGGCGCGATGGTGCTGATCTGGCTCTGGCAGCAGGTCAAACGCTAGGGCGCGTTTCGCCCTCGGCCCCTGTCGGCTGTCGCCGCCGCGACCTCGGGCGACCGGGCAGGGGGGCGTTGCCCCCCTCTTGGCCTGACGGCCAATTCACCCCCCAGGATATTTAAGGACAGATGATAAGGGT
>NZ_REEZ01000003.1:282634-534554 GCF_003990445.1 Pararhodobacter zhoushanensis
CCATTTTCTGTCTGAAAATATCCACGGGAGGAGTCCAGAGGAGGGGGCGTGCCCCCTCCTCTGGCGGGGGAGCGCGAGGGGCGCGCAGCCCCTCGCATTCCCCGGTCTCAGTCCATCCCGCGGGTGATGGTCCTGGGCGACAACAGCCCGCGCTGGATGGCAATCACCACGACCGCGATGACCAGCCCGCCCAGATCGGTCATCCAGCCGCCCTTGATCATCCCCAGCGCGCCGATCAGGGTGATCACCCGCAACACGGTGTTCAGCCGTCCGAACATCCAGCCCTGCACCGCCGAGGCCATCATGTAGATGCCGAACAACGCCGTGACAAAGACGTGCAGGATGTCGATCCATTCGCCCTGCATCAGCATCTCGGACGAATAGAAGAACATGAACGGCACGACAAAGGCAGCGAGGCCGAACTTGAAGCTTTCGACCGAGGTCTTCATCGGATCCGATTGCGCAATCGCGGCGCCGGCATAAGCGGCCAGCGCCACCGGGGGGGTAATGGCCGAGATCACCGCGTAGTAGAAGATGAAGAAGTGGGCGGTCAGCGGATCGATCCCCATGCGGATCAGGCCCGGCGCGATCACCGCAGCCGCCACGGCATAGGCCGCCGTTGTCGGCATCCCCATACCAAGGATGATCGCCACCAGCATGGCAAACATCATGCCAACCAGTTGGCTTTGCCCCGCAAGGCTCAGCAACAGCGACGAGAAGCGGGTGCCGATCCCGGTCAGCGCGATGACGCCGACGATGACCCCGGCTGCCGCACAGACGGCGACCATCTGCAGCGCCATACGGGCGGCGATCTCGAGACCCCAGAAGATCTCTTTGATGCCCATCTTGGTCGGGGTCAGCCAGCTGACCATTGCCGCCGCTGCCATTGACAACGTGCCTGCGCGGATCACCGAATAGCCCATGAACAGCGCGCCGATCAGGATGATGATCGGGATGAACAGGAACACCCGTTTCAGCATCAGTCGGAACGAGGGAAGCTGGTCGCGCGGCAGGCCCTTCATGTTGTGCTTCAGCGCTTCCTTGTCGACCATGAAATAGACCGACACGAAATACAGGATCGCCGGGATCAGCGCCGCGATGGCGATGTCGCGGTAGGGGATGGCGGTGATTTCCGACATGATGAACGCACCGGCGCCCATGATCGGCGGCATGATCTGCCCGCCGGTCGACGCCGCAGCCTCGACCGAAGCTGCCGTTTGCGGCCTGTAGCCGACCTTCTTCATCAGCGGGATGGTCAGCGAGCCCGTCGCCACGACGTTACCCGCCGAGGTGCCGTTAATCATCCCCATAAGCCCCGAGGCGAACACCGCCACCTTGGCCGGACCGCCCCGTGAGCCACCGGCGGCGGCGAAGGCGAAGTTGACGAAATACTCACCGACCCGCGACGCCTGCAGGAAGGCGGCAAAGGCGATGAACAGGATGATATAGGTCGACGAGATCGAGGTGGTGGGCCCGAGGATGCCGTTATCGGTATAGATAAAGGCGAAGAACCGCGCCGGTGCATAGCCGTTGTGGAACAACACGCCCGGCAGCCACGGTCCGAGGAAACCATAGGCGATGAACACCGCGACGATGATCACCAGTGCCAGGCCTGCCAGCCGCCGGGTCAGTTCCAGAATCAGCACGATCCCGGCGATCGAGGCCCACATATCATTGGGATGCGGAAAGACCTGAGCGCGGATGCGCAGGAAATCGGCGTGGAGGATAATGTAGAGCGCGACGATCACCGCAGCCAGCGACAGTAGGTTGTCGGCCCAGCTCAGCGTCGTGCGGCGGCGGGTCGGGGCGCTCCACGAGGCCCCCAGCGCCAGCAGCGTACCGCCGATCAGCGGATAGCCAAAGGTGAAGAGGTGTTTGGTCGCCGGTGCGCCCGTGGTCACCAGATCACCCATGATCCACATTGCCGCCAGTTGCCCGCCAGCCACGGCCAGCAGCACGGCCGCGCCGAGCGTCAGGGCGCGTTCGGTCACGCTGAGCGACGCATCCGCGCCGGTGTCGGGCAGCCCGCGCGCGGCGTAGAGCACAAAGCCAAGCGCCAGACCGCCACCGACGTGGATCAGGCGGTACACCCAGGGTTCCAGCGGGTAGACGTTCATCACGAAGATATGGAAGCTGGTATACAGCACGCAGAGCGCTGCCATAGCCAGGCCCAGATTGCCGCCGAAGACGCGCTGGTTGGACGAGATTACCTCATCATCGACCCCTTCAGCGATGGTCTCGGATGCGATTTCAGGTTCGGCCGCAGTGGCCGCAAGCTTGGTTGTCGACATGGGAATCCCTCCGCCCCTTATCAAAAAGGCCGGGGCAGTTGTTCTGCTCCCGGCCCCATGGTGTCTGGCTGCCGATCAGCCGCGCAGGTTTTCGGGGATCTCGATCCCGTGCTCTTGATAGTAGCGCACGGCTCCGGGGTGGAACGGCATGAAGGTGTTGTTCAGCACGTTGTCCATGATGGTTTCCGCAGCGGCACGGTGGATTTCCATCATGCGGTCGGGGTTCTCCATCACCAGCTTGACGATCTCATAGGCCAGGCTTTCCGGCATCGAGGCGTTGGCGATGGCGTAGTTCCACATCGAAACCGACTGCTGGTCATAGTCGTGACCGGGGTAGGTGCCCGCCGGGATGTTCAGCGGTGCGACTTCGGGATGAGCGGCCAGCAGGGTGGCCAGTTCGGATTCGGTGAAACCGAACATGCGCACGTCAGCCTCGGCTGCCAGCTGCGAGAAGGCCGAGATCGGCACACCGGCAGCAAAGGCGAAGGCGTCGATCAGACCGTCTTTCAGCTGACCGGCAGCATCGGCAGCCCCGGCGTTCGACACGTTGGCGTCAACGCCCAGCGTCTCCAGGAAGCGCGGCCAGTAGGTGCCGGGCGTGCCGCCCGCCGGGCCGACCGAGACGCGACGACCAGCCAGTTCGGTGACCGAGGTGATGCCCGAGTTGGCCATCGTGATCACCTGGAACGGCGTCTGGTACATCGGGAACAGCGCGCGCAGGTCGTGGTGCTCCAGCCCCGGGGCCAGTTCGCTGCGGCCGGTCCAGGCTTCATACGCCGGGCCCATGGTGACCAGCCCGATGGCGTGGTCGCCCAGCTGCACCAGCGTTGCGTTCTGCACCGGGCCACCGGTCACTTCGCCCGAAGCGTTGATGCCGAGGGCTTCACCGATATAGCCCGCCAGACCGTTGCCATAGACGAAATACGTGCCGCCCTGGCTGGCCGTGCCGATGGTGATCGACTGCGGCCAGTCCGTGCGATCCTGAGCGACGGCGGGGGCGGCGGTAATCAGCGCGGCAGCGGCCAGCGCCGTGAACTTGAACAGACTCATGATAGTCCTCCCATGGACTTGGTTTGCTTTTGGCAGGCCCCGTCCGGCTCCTCAGACAGCCGGGGCATGCAGGCATCAGGCGGATCACCGGGGCGTGAAGCAAGCACGCGCAACGGCGCCGCGCGAAAAAAGCGCGGGTCATGAGCGGGAAATGGGTGGATTCCGACACATCGGGCCGGGGCGTGGGTGGAATCCCGCCCGTTGGCAGGGTCAGCCGTCGGTGAAGTGGCTCTTGTCGATGCCCAGCTTCTGCATCTTCTCATAGAGCGTTTTGCGCGACAGCCCGAGCGATTCATACACCTGCTTGAGCGTCCCGCCCGAGGCGATCAACGCCCGCACGATCTCGTCCCGCTCGAACGCCGCAACCCGGTCGGACAACCGGCTGCCCGGCGCGGGGCCGGTGTCCGGCAACTCGGACGGCGCTTCGATCCCCAGCCCCAGCGCGCTGCGCTCGGCGGCGTTGCGCAGCTCGCGCACATTGCCAGGCCAGTCGCGACCCAGCAGCGCCTCGACCAGCGCCGGGGTCGGCATTGTCGGCTCGACGCGGTGACGGCCTGCGGCCTCGGCCAGCAGGCGGGCGAACAGAAGCGGAATATCCTCGCGCCGGGCGGTCAGCGGCGGCACGGTCAGGCTGACCACGGCGAGGCGGTAGAACAGGTCGGCGCGGAAGTGCCCGGCCTCGACCTCGGCCTCCAGCGGACTGCGCGAGGTGGCGATGAAGCGGATATCGACCGGCCTTGCCTCATTCGCGCCAAGGGGCTGGATCGTGCGCTCCTGAATGACGCGCAACAGCTTGCCCTGCACCGCCAGCGGCATCGAGCCGATGTCATCCAGCAGCACCGTTCCCCCGCGCGCATGCTCGAACCGGCCATAGCGCGCCCGCATCGCGCCGGGAAACGCGCCCGGCTCGTGGCCGAACAGCTCGCTTTCGATTTGCGCTTCGGGCAGGGCGGCGCAGTCGATGGCGATGAAGGGCTTGGCTGCTCGCGCCGACAGATCGTGCAAGGCGCGTGCGACGATCTCCTTGCCGGTGCCGGTCGCTCCGGTGATCAGCACATCGGTTTCCGCCGGGCCGATCGTGCGCATCCGGCGACGCAGGTCGATCATCGCATTCGAGCGCCCGACCAGCCGTTGCTCCAGATCGTCCTTTTGCCCCGCCGCCGCGCGCAACACCCGGTTTTCCAGCACCAGCCGCCGGTAATCGAGCGCCCGCGCGCAGGTTTCGGCCAGTTGCGAGCCGGAGAATGGCTTCTCGATGAAGTCATGCGCCCCTTCGCGCATCGCCCGCACGGCCAGCTGCACATCCGAATGCCCGGTGATCAGGATCACCGGCACCTCGCGGTCGATGGCGTGGATCTGGTTCATCAGGCTGATGCCGTCGAGCCGCGGCATGCGAATGTCGGTCACGACGATGCCGGTGAAGCCAAAGCCGATCAGGGCGGGCACATCCTCGGGCTGGTCGGTATCGGTGACGTCGAACCCGGCCAGATCGAGGCTCTGCGCGGTGGACAGGCGCAGGTCGGGGTCGTCATCGACCAGCAGGATACGTCCGCGCGTCATCGGGCCTCGTGCGCCAGCGGCAGGGTCAGGGTGAACTCGGCGCCGCCTTCAGGGCGGTTGCGCACGGAGAGGGTGCCGCCGAAGTCATGCACGATATTATAGGATATCGACAAGCCCAGACCCAACCCCTTGCCGACCCCTTTGGTCGAGAAGAACGGATCAAAGATCCGCTCGACCAGCTGCGGTGCAACGCCCGGTCCGCTGTCGGCGATGGTCATCACGGCGGTGCCGCCTTGGGCGCGGGCGCGCAGGGTGATGCGGCGCTGATCGGTGGATTCGACGGCGTCGATGGCGTTGGACAGGATATTCACCAGGACCTGCTGCAAGCGCACCGGCCCGGCGCGTACCCAAAGCGGTGGCAGATCCAGTTGCAGATCGATGCGTTGCGCGCGCAGCCGCCAGCCGATGATCTCCTGCACCGCTGCCACGGCCTCGGGTAGCGAGACATCCGAGAGCTGCGCATTTGGCTTGCGGGCAAAGTTGCGCAGATGTTTGGACAGATCGCCCATCCGGCCGATCAGCGCCAGAATCCGCTCGATATTGCTCTTGGCATCCTCGATCCGGCCCCGCTCGATCAACAGCTGCGCGTTCTCGGCAAAGTTGCGGGCCGCGCCCAGCGGCTGGTTGAACTCGTGGCTCAGCGCCGCCGACATCTGCCCCAGCGCGGCCAGCTTGCCCGCCTGCACCAGATCGGCCTGCGTCGCGCGCAGCTGCGCTTCGGTCGCAGTGCGCTCGGCCACCTCGCCGGCCAGCTGGTGGTTGACCGAGGCCAGCTCGCGCGTGCGCTCCTCGACCCGGCGTTCCAGTTGCGCGCGCGCTTCGGATTGCAGCGCCATCCGCTCGCGCAGCCGGGCGCGGCGTTGCAGCACAATGACCGCGCCCAGCACGGCCAGCCCGGCCAGCAACCCGGCCAAGGCCAGCCGCGTCAGTGCCTGCTGACGCGCGGGCAGGGTGTTGATGAGCACCTGCACGGTCCAGTCGGCCTCGGGCATGCGCTCGGACAGGATGCGGTATTCGGCGCTGCCACCGGGTTGGCTGATCCGCCAGAGCGCGCCGCCGTCTGTGCCCGACAGCCGCGTCAACGGCAGCTCGCGCAGCACGCGGTCGGCGTAGCGCCGGGTGCTGCGCGTGCGCGCCAGACGTTCGGGCGTCAGCGGGCGGGTGGCACCAAAGGTCCAGTCGGGCTCGGTCGACATGAACACGATGTCTTCGGGATCGGTGACGATCACCTCGGTGCCCGAGCCGCGCCAGCCCTGCTCGATGGCGTCCAGATCCAGCTTGATCACCAGCACGCCCGCGATCTCGTCATCCACATACACCGGCGCGCCATAGTAATAGCCCCGCACCAGCGAGGTCGTCCCCAGCGCGTAAAAGCGCCCGTCGCCCTGGCTCAGAGCATCGGTGAAATAAGGACGATACGCGAAGTTGTGGCCGATGAAGCTGAGCGGCTGGTCGAAATTCGACGCCGCCAGCGTGTCACCGTCGAGGTTCATCACATAGATGTCGGTCGCCTGCAGCAGCCGTGCGGTGTCGCGCAGATAGAGATTGGCCGCCTGTACGCGGCCGGTATTGACCGGCGCGCGCAGCAAGGTGTGAAAAACCGGGTTCTGCGCCAGCAACCCCGGCAGCCGGTCAAAGCGGCGCAACTGCCCGTTCAGCGCCGCCACCGCCAGATTGAGTGTGCTTGTCCCGCGCTCGGTCAGTTCGGCCAGCGCCGCGCGGTGCAGCCGCTGATAGGCCAGCGAGCCCAGTCCCAGCGCCAGCATCATCGCCAGCACCCCCAGAACAGCCCAGACGCCAGTGCGGCTGGGCGCGGGACGCAAGAGGCTGGGGGCGGGTGCTTGGGTCATACGACCCTCTTAACACGCAAGATCCGCGCGCCCATAGTCCCATCATCTTGTTCCAAATACTCAAAACACCCCGGCGCAGTCTGCGCCCCGCCGGGGTGGGGCGCCTACTCGTTCGGACGCACCCGCGCCGCGGACTTATCGGCAAAGGCTGCCAGACGCCCCCGGCTGGCCGGCTGGGTGTTGACGATGCCCGCGACCACGGACTCCATATAGGCTGCATCCATCGCCGACATGTTCTGCAGATGGCTGATCGCCGAGCAGATGGCGAAGTTCGAGAGGGGCGGGTTGGAAATGGCGGCGCGGGCCAGCTCATAGGCCTTGGCCTCGCTGTCCTCGACCAGATATTGCGCAAGGCCGAGCGCGATGGCTTCCTCGCCCTGATAGACCCGACCGGTCAGCATCATGTCGATCATCCGCGCCTTGCCGACCAGATCGGCGACGCGGATCGTCGCCCCGCCGCCGGTGAAGAGGCCGCGCTGGCCTTCGGGCAGGGCGAAATAGGTGGTGGCATCCGCCACCCGGATATGCGCCGACGAGGCAAGTTCCAGCCCGCCGCCCACGACAGCGCCCTTGAGCGCGGCAATGACCGGCACGCCGCCGTATTCCATCTTGTTGAACGCCTCGTGCCAGCGCAGGCAGACATGCATGAACTCTTCCGGGCGGCGGTCTTCCTGATGGTGCTCGACCAGATCGAGCCCGGCGCAGAAATGCGTGCCTGCGGCCTTGAGCACCACCGCCCGCACGCCTGCGCGCGGCACGGCGGTGAAAATGTCGATCAGCTCATCCACCGTGGCGGCGTTGAGTGCATTGCGCTTGTCGGGCCGGTTCAGGGTGAGGGTGGCGATGCCCTCGGCATCGACCTCGAGCGTGGTAAAGGTGAGATCGAGGTCGTCGAGACGTTTCATAATGGTCCTCCGCGTTGCCCAAAAGGGTAGGGGGCACGCGCCGGGCTTGTCCAGCGGCGACGTTGCGTTCTGCCATGCCGCGGGTTTTCGTCCGGCCTGCTCTTGTGATTGCCGACCGGCTGCGGCATTTTGCAAGAAACTTCGGAGCCTTGCATGACCGACACCTTTCTGCGCATGACCCGCAACGGGACCACGGCGAGCGAAAGCCGCCCGGCGCCCGAGAAACTGGTCTCGGGCAACCCGATCCATACCAGCTGGGATATCGAGGATCGTGACGGTCTTTATGCGGGCCTGTGGCAATCCACCCCCGGCGCGTGGCGTGTCAGCTATGACGAGTGGGAATATTGTCACATTCTGGCGGGTCACTCTGTGCTGACCGACGCCGAAGGCACCCGCCACGAATTGCGCGCCGGTGACAGCATCATCCTGCGGCCCGGGTTCACGGGTGTGTGGGAAGTGGTGCAGACCACGCTCAAAAATTACGTGATCAAGGAGTGAGCAAGGCCGGGGGGCTGCCGCCCCCCGGGCCCCCTGCCCAGAGGAGGGGGCACGCCCCCTCCTCTGGACTCCTCCCGTGGATATTTGAGGACAGAAAATGCACGGGCGTTGGCGCTTTTCCTTTACAGGCGGGGTGCTATGTATCTTCTGACCCTTAGAACGGACGACCGATGACCCAGCGTTTTCGCCTGACCCTGGCCCAGCTGAACCCTACGGTGGGCGCGCTTGACGCCAATGCCCAGACCGCGCGCCGGGTGTGGGGCGAGGCCAAGGCGGCCGGGGCCGATATGGTCGCCTTCACCGAGATGTTCGTCACCGGCTATCAGACGCAGGATCTGGTGATGAAGCCCGCCTTTGCCCGCGCGGCAATGGCCGCGGTTGAGGCACTGGCGGCGGATTGTGCCGATGGCCCGGTGATCGGGATTGGCGGGCCGCTCTTGGACGGCGGGCAGCTTTATAACGTCTATTACATTCTCGACGGGGGGCGCATCGCGTCGGTGGTGAAGAAGCACCATTTGCCCAACGAGATGGTCTTTGACGAAAAGCGTCTGTTTACCCCCGCCGATATTTCCGGCCCCTACCGCGTCGGCCCGTTGCGCATCGGCACGCCGATCTGCGAGGATGCCTGGCACGAGGATGTCGCTGAGGCGCAGGCTGAAAGCGGCGCGCAGATCCTGCTGGTGCCCAATGGCTCGCCCTATTCGCGCGCCCGTCATGACACGCGGTTGGGGCTGATGGTCAGCCGGGTGGTCGAGACGGGGCTGCCGATGGTCTATCTGAACATGGTCGGCGGGCAGGATGATCAGGTGTTCGACGGCACCTCGTTCGTCCTGAATCCGGGAGGGCAGCTGACCCACCTCATGCCCGGTTTCCTTGAAACCATCACACATGTCGACTTTGTCGAAACCGCCGACGGCTGGCGTGCCGAAGACGGTGAGAAAACCCCGCTCGCAGATGACTGGGAGCGCGATTACCACGCGATGGTCACCGGAACGCGCGACTACCTGCACAAGTCGGGCTTCAAGCGTGTGCTGCTGGGGCTCTCGGGCGGCATCGATTCGGCGATCGTGGCGACGATTGCGGCGGATGCGCTGGGGCCACAGAATGTGCATTGCCTGATGCTGCCGTCGGAATACACCTCGGCCCATTCGCTGGAGGACGCCGCAGCGGTGGCCAAGGCGCTGGGCACGAAACTGGACACCGTGCCGATTTCCGGCGCGCGCGCCGCGGTGACCGAGGCTTTGGCACCGCTGTTTACCGGCCTCGCACCCGATGTGACCGAAGAAAACATCCAGTCCCGCCTGCGCGGGCTGCTGCTGATGGCGATCTCGAACAAGACGGGCGCGATGTTGCTGACCACCGGCAACAAATCGGAAATGGCCGTCGGCTATGCGACGATCTACGGCGACATGAACGGCGGCTACAACCCGATCAAGGATCTCTACAAGACCCGCGTGTTCGAGACGTGCCGCTGGCGCAACGCGAACCACCGCCCGTGGATGCTGGCCCCTGAAGGCACCGTCATCCCGCCGCGGGTCATCGACAAGCCGCCCTCGGCCGAGCTGCGCGAGGACCAGAAGGACGAAGACAGCCTGCCGCCCTATCCGGTGCTGGACGCGATATTGGAAGGGCTGGTCGAGCGCGAATGTTCGGTGGCCGATCTGGTTGCCGAAGGGTTTGAGCGCGAGACGATCAAGAAGGTCGAGCATCTGCTGATGATTTCCGAGTGGAAACGCTTCCAGTCCGCCCCCGGCACGCGCCTTACCACGCGCGCCTTCTGGCTGGATCGGCGCTATCCCATGGTAAACCGCTGGCGCGATCCGTCCTGATCTCTCCGATGCAATGCGGGGATTTTTACTAAAATTGTCCGCATTGCGCGCCACGCCCGCCTCAACTTTATGCCCCAAATATCCTCAGGGGGTGAGGCCGCAGGCCGAGGGGGCGGAACGGCCCCTTCCGGGCGGCGACCCGCAGCGCGGGTCGCCGCCCGGGTCGCCCAGGGGCCAGCGCCCGCTTCGGGCGCTTGTCCGGGGGCGAAACGCCCGCCCGCTCGGCCCAATCTGCCTTGTTTTCGGCAAGTTGATGTCGCGCAGGGCAAGTCCCGCTGCCATCGGGCTTTTCTTGTGCCCCCGTTGGCGCTATCCTCACGCGCAAAGATCCGCGCCTGTTTGATGGGCGACAAGGACAAGCACGGGCAAGGGCCATCCGGCCGGGATCCTGCGCATAAGGGGCATGAGGGCAGAATGGATCGAACAGTCAGCACCGCATTTCCGCGACTGGCCGCTACGCCGGTCTTGGCGTTAGCGGCTGCTCTGTCGCTGGGCGCCTGCCAGATGACGCAAGGCGCCGGCGACGGGGCCGCGATGACTAGCGGCGTGCCGCAGGCGTCTGGAAACAGTGAGCGGGTGATCGAGCGCGATGTCGAAGCGCCCGAGGTATTTCAAGTCGATGAAGCGGGTCTCTGGGACGGTCGTCCGTCGCTGGGCGGCGTCTGGGTCGCCCACCCGACAGCCCATGACCCCGAGCGCGTGCTGATCCGAAACACCACCACCGGCGCTACGGTGATCGGCGCGCTGTTCCGACGCGAACGCGAGAATCCCGGACCGCGCTTTCAGGTCTCGTCCGAAGCCGCGAACGCCTTAGGCATCCTGGCCGGTGCGCCCACCGATATCGAAGTGACCGCCCTGCGCCTGCAGCGCGTCGAAATGGAGATCGACCCGGCCCCCGAACCCGCCACCGCAGCGGGCGAGACGCTGGCCATTGCGCCGGTCACCACCGCGCAGGCACCTGCCACGGCGGCGCCGGTTCCGGCGGGCGCACCGCAAGGGCAGGTGGCGATCACCGACGCCGATGAAGCCCCGCGCCGGGGTCTGCGCGATCTGTTCCGTCGCCGCGCGCCTGATCCCGCGCCGGTTGCCATTGCGCAATCCACGCTGGCACCGGCTGCGGGCACCGCTGCCGCCGCCGCTCCGCAAGCCGCCGCCCCTGCATCCGAGCGTCGCGGTCTCTTCGGTCTGTTCCGCCGCCGCGAACCCGAACCTGCGCCCGACACCACGATGATCGCCTTGCCGGATGTCACCGGCACGCAGACCGCCGCAACCGCGCCGTTGCAGGCACCGGCCGCAGCCCCCGTGCAGCCCGCGCCGCGCATCGACCGGCCCTTCGTGCAGATCGGTATCTTCAGTGTCGAGCAGAACGCGATCAACGCCCGCGCGCAGATGCAGCAAGCGGGTCTGACGGCGGATATCCGGCGCGGTCAGGTGGGCGAGAACCAGTTCTGGCGCGTCGTCGTCGGCCCGGCCAGCACCACAACCGAGCGCGGCCAGATGCTGCAACGGGTTCGCGGGCTGGGATTCGCCGATGCTTACGCGGTTGTGCGCTGAGCGGGTTTGAAACCCGCCCCCAAATAACGCTACACTCGCGCGCGACGGTCGGCCCTGATGGGCCGGTCCCTCGTGTGCTTGCCTCAAGGAGACACCCATGCCGCTGATGCGCCTGTTGACCGCTTGCGTTGTCGTTATCGCCAGCGCGACAGCCAGCCTGGCCCAGTCGCCCTATGGCGGCCGCGCGCCGAACTTCTACATTTACGACTTCGGTTCGGGGCAGGTTCTGGCCCAACAGAATGCTGATATCCCGCTGCCGCCGGCGTCGATGTCCAAGCTGATGACTCTGGCCATGCTGTACGACGCCCTGTCCGAGGGCCGCGTGTCGCTGGATACCACGTGGAACGTGTCGACGCATGCGCATGAGATGGGCGGCTCGTCGATGTTCCTCGAAACCCGCGACCGCCCCACGACCGAGGATCTGATCCGCGGGCTGGCGGTTGTGTCGGGCAATGACGCCGCCGTTGCGATCGCCGAAGGTCTTGGTGGCACCGAGGCTGCCTTCGCGCAAATGGCGCAGCTGCGCGCCGAGCAGATCGGCATGACGCAGACGACGATTGCCAATGCTTCGGGCTGGCCCGATCCGCGCCACCGCATGAGCCTGCATGATCTCGGTGTTCTGGCGACCTACCTGATCGAGGATCACGCCGATCTCTATCATTATCTGGGCGAAACCGAATTTACCTGGAACGGCATCACCCAGCCCAATCGTGTGCCGCTGTTGGGCTCGGGGTCGGGCGTCGATGGGCTCAAGACCGGCCATACCGAAGAAGCCGGGTACTCGCTTGCCGGTTCGGCGCGTCAAGGCAGCCGCCGCATCGTTTATGTCTTTTCGGGCCTGAACAGCACCGCCGAGCGGGCCGAAGAATCCGAGCGCATCATCACCTGGGCCTTCCGCCAGTTCGTTGAGCGTGACGTGCTTGAAGAGGGGCAGGCCGTCGCACAGGCGGATGTCTGGATGGGCACCCAGTCCACCGTGTCGCTGGTCGCGTCAGCCGATCTGGCCGTGCTAGTTCCGGCGATCCAGCAAGGCGATATCGTCTCGCGGGTGGAGTACGACGGCCCGCTGGCAGCACCGATCGCGCAGGGTCAGGAAGTCGCGCAGCTGATCGTCGAGGTGCCGGGCCTGCCCAACCCCTTCACGCTGCCTCTTGTCGCCGGAGAGGCGGTGCCTGAGGGCGGCTTCATGCCCCGCATGCGCACCGCCGCTTTGATTCTGGGCGAAAATCTGGGTCTGGTCACGCCGTGACATCCGGACATCGCGGGGTGTTTGTCACGTTCGAAGGCATCGACGGCTCAGGCAAGTCGACGCAGGCGCGGCTGCTGGCCGATGCCTTGCGCGCTCAGGGCCGGGATGTGGTGCTGACGCGTGAGCCGGGCGGCTCGCCGGGGGCCGAGGAGATCCGCAGGCTGGTGCTGGAAGGCGATCCTGACCGCTGGTCCGCCGAGACCGAGATCCTGCTCTTCACCGCCGCCCGCCGCGACCATCTGGAACGCACCATCGAACCGGCGCTGGTCGCCGGGCAGGTGGTGGTCTGCGACCGTTTCGCCGACAGCACGCGGATGTATCAGGGCCTGTCACGGGGCGATCTGCGCGCGCTGGTGGATCAGCTGCACCGCCTGATGATCGCGCGCGAACCGGATCTGACCGTGCTCATCGACATGGACCCCGAGGTCGGCCTTGCCCGCGCCAAGGGACGGCACGGGACCGAGGAACGGTTTGAGGATTTCGGCCCCGCGCTGCAACGTCAGATGCGCGCCGGCTTTCTGGCGCTGGCCGCTGAATTCCCCGACCGGTTTCGCGTGATCGACGGCGCGCGTCCGCTGGACGCAGTCGCCGCCGACGTGCTGGCGACCGTCGGCGCTGCGTTGGATATGCCCGCGCATGGCTGAGGCGGCCGAACCCGACCGCATCGACGGCGCGCCGCATCCGCGCGATACGCGGAAGCTTTACGGGCAGGAGGATGCCGAGCAACGCTTTCTCGACGCCTTCGCTCAGGACCGGCTGCACCACGGCTGGCTGATCACCGGCCCGCGCGGCATCGGCAAGGCAACGTTGGCGTGGCGGCTGGCGCGGTTTCTGCTGGCCACCGAGCCGGGCGGCGGGCTGTTTGGCGCGCCGCAGTCATTGGATGTGGACCCCGACCACCCGGTCTCGCACCGCATCGCGGCGGGGTCTGAGTCTGGCCTGTTGCCGATCCGCCGTGCCGTTGACGACAAGACCGGCAAGCTGAAAACCCAGATCACCGTCGATGAAGTGCGCAAATTGCGCGACTTTTTCGGGCTGTCTTCGGCCGAAGGGGGCCGCCGTGTGGTCATCGTCGATGCCGCCGACGAGATGAACCCCAACGCCGCCAACGCCCTGCTCAAGCTGCTCGAAGAGCCGCCGGCGGGGGCGATGCTGCTTTTGGTCGCGCATCAACCCTCGCGTCTGTTGCCCACCATCCGCTCGCGCTGCCGCGAGCTGCGGCTGCATCCGCTGAACCCCGATGCCATGTCGCGCGCGCTGGAGCAGGCGCTCGGAGAGGTCACGCATGCCGAGGCTTTGGCCGAGCTTTCCGGCGGCTCGGTCGGCGAGGCGATCCGTGTGCTCAACGGCGGCGGGTTGGAGCTCTATGCAGCAATTGTGGACATTCTCTCGGATCTTCCCCGCCTCTCGCGGCCTGCCGTGTTGAAAATGTGCAATTCTCTTGGGGGCCGCGAAGCCGAACCCCGCTTCGATCTGACCGTCCGCCTGCTCGACCTTGCGCTAGCCCGTCTGGCCCGCGCCGGGGCCACGGGCCAGCCCCTGATCGAAGCCGTGCCGGGCGAAGCCGCGCTCGCCGCGCGTCTGTCGCCTGACGCCCGCGCCGCCCGCCGCTGGGCCGAGCTCGCCGCCGATCTGGGCGCCCGCGCCCGGGCAGGACGGGCCGTCAACCTTGACCCCGGCGCGCTGGTGCTGGATATGTTCCTGCGATTGGAATCCGCGGCGCTCAAGGCGGCGGGATGAACTTCCGGAACGCCCGATGACCTCACAGACCGCCCCCGAAATCGTCGACAGCCACACGCATCTCGACTTCCCCGAGTTCGACGGCGAGCACGACGCGCTGATCGAGCGCGCCCGCGCCGCGGGCGTGTCGCGCATGGTGTCGATCTGCACCAAGCTGGAACGCGAACCGATCGTGCGCGCGCTGGCCGAAAAGTACCCGGAAGTCTACTACGCTGCCGGGATCCATCCCATGTCGGCTGACAAGCAGCCGGTCGTCGCGGTCGAGACCCTCACCGCACTGGCCGCGCATCCCAAATTCGTCGCCATCGGCGAGACCGGGCTGGACTACCACTACACCCCCGAAAGCGCCGGTATCCAGCAAAAGAGCCTGCTGGTGCATATCGAGGCCGCGCGCCAGACCGGCCTGCCGCTGATCATCCATGCCCGCGACGCGGACGCGGATATGGCGCGCATCCTGACGGCCGAGCACCGCGCCGGAGCCTATAGCTGCGTGATGCATTGCTTCTCGTCCGGGCCGGAACTGGCGCAGGCGGCGCTCGATCTGGGCTTTTACCTGTCTGCGTCGGGCATCGCCGCCTTCCCGAAAAGCGCCGAAGTCCGCGAGATCCTTGCCGCCGCCCCGCTGGACCGGTTGCTTGTGGAAACCGACGCGCCCTATCTCGCGCCGCCACCGCACCGCGGACGGCGCAACGAGCCGTCCTATGTCGCCCTGACCGCCCGGATCGTCGCCGAGAAATTTGGCCTGAGCTACGAAGACTTCGCCCGCCAGACGACCGAGAATTTCGACCGGCTGTTCACCAAGGCGAGGGCCGCCTGATGGCCTTGCTGCGCGCCACCATTCTGGGCTGCGGCTCGTCCGGCGGCGTGCCGCGTCTGGGCGGCGAATGGGGCGCCTGCGATCCCACCAATCCGCGCAACCGCCGCCGCCGCTGCTCGCTTTTGGTCGAGCGGATCACGCAGGAGGGTACCACGCGCGTGCTGATCGACACCACGCCCGACATGCGTGAGCAATTGCTGGATACCGGCGTCGGTACGCTGGACGCGGTGGTCTACACCCACAGCCACGCCGACCACGTCCACGGCATCGACGATCTGCGCATGGTGGTGTTCAACACGCGCAAACGGCTGCCGGTCTGGGCCGACCACCCGACGCAGGACGCGCTGTTGTCACGCTTCGGCTATGCCTTCGTGCAGCCCGCCGGGTCTCCGTATCCGCCGATTCTGGACCTCAACACCATCGACGGGGATGTGACCATTTCCGGCGCGGGCGGTCCGCTGGTGCTGACGCCGTTCCGCGTCGACCATGGCAGCATGGACGCGCTGGGTTTCCGCATCGCGGGGCTGGCCTATCTGCCTGATGTGGTCCGCATCCCCGAGACAAGCTGGCCGGTGCTGAACGGGCTCGATTGCTGGATCCTCGATGCGCTGCGCTATAAACCGCATCCCACCCATGCGCATGTCGATCTGGCCCTCGAATGGATCGCGCAGGCAGCCCCCCGTCAGGCAGTGCTGACCAACATGCACGTCGATCTCGACTACGAGCGCCTTGCGGCCGAGACACCCGCGCATATCACGCCGGCCTATGACGGCATGGTGCTGGAGTTCCCCCTGTGAACCGGGGCCGGGTGAAGGTCTGACATGGAAGCGCTGATCCAGGTCATCCTGCCCGTGTTTCTGGTCGTCGGGCTGGGGTATCTGGCGGCCTGGGGCAAGGTGATCTCCGAGGCTGGCATCGAAGGGCTGATGAAATTCGCCCAGAGCTTTGCCATTCCCATCCTGTTGTTTCTGGCGTTGGCCCGGCTGGATCTTGGGTCGGGGTTCGACTGGCGGATGCTGGTCAGTTTCTACACGGGCGCGTTTTGCGGGTTTCTGGCAGGGCTCTTTGGTGCGCGGTTCCTGTTCAAACGCGACTGGGAAGATGCGGTTGCGGTCGGGTTCGTGTGCCTGTTCTCGAACTCGGTCCTTTTAGGCCTGGCGATCTCCGAGCGGGCCTATGGCAGCGACTCGCTGGCGCCGAACTATGCGATCATCGCCCTGCACGCGCCGTTTTGCTATCTGGTCGGCGTGCTGGTGATGGAGGGCGTGCGCGCGCGCGGCGCGGGGCTGACGCGCACGGCGGGGCGGGTGGTCAAGAGCCTTGCCACCAACCCGCTGGTCATCGGCATCGGCGCAGGTGTGCTGGTCAACCTGTCGGGACAGGCGCTGCCGGGCGTGATCGCGGATGCGGCCGGTCTGGTTGCGCGCGCCGGCCTGCCGGCGGCGCTGTTCGGGCTGGGTGGCGTGCTGTTTCGCTACCGGCCCGAGGGCGATCTGCGGCTGATCGCCTATGCAGTGGCGATATCGCTGGTGCTGCACCCGTCGATCACCTGGGTGCTGGGCCGGTTGCTTGATGTGCAGCCGGGCCCGTTCCGCTCGGCGGTGGTGACGGCAGGCATGGCACCGGGGGTGAATGCCTATCTCTTTGCGAATATGTACGGGCGTGCGCGTCGGGTGGCGGCCTCGACCGTGCTGATTGCAACGGGGCTGTGCATCTTTACCGCCTGGGGCTGGATGACGGCGCTGGGGTAGGGGGGCCTCGGCCCCCCTCTTTGGCTAAAGCCAAATTCACCCCCCGAGGATATTTGAAGAGCAAAGAGGGGCGTTAACCTTTCGTTAACCGCCATTTTCTGTCTTCAAATATCCTCAGGGGTGAGGCCCGGAACGGGCCGAGGGGGGCGAGCCCCCCTTTCAGCGGTTTTTCTCTTTGCGTCGGCCTGATTGGCGGCTTACAGATCAGATATGCGAATTCTTTTTCTGGGCGATGTGATGGGTCGGTCCGGTCGCCGTGCGGTGACCGAGCGGCTGGGTGCGCTGCGGCGCGATTGGGGTCTGGATTTCGTCGTGGTGAACGGCGAAAACGCGACATCGGGGATGGGGCTTTCCCCCGATCATGCCACGGCGCTGTTCGACGCCGGGGCGGATTGCGTGACGCTGGGCGATCACGCCTTCGACCAGAAGACGATGATGGGCCATATCGAAAACGAGCCCCGCCTGATCCGCGCGATCAATTTCTCCAAGATTGCGCCCGGTATCGGGGCGCGGGTTTTCCCGGCAACAGAGGGCAGGCAGGTTCTGGTGGCGCAGGTCATGGGCCAGGTCTTCATGAAGCGCCCCTTCGACGACCCGTTCAGCGCCATCGAGCCGGTCTTGCGCACCCACACTCTGGGCAGCCGGGTGCAGGCCGCAGTCATCGACGTCCATGCCGAAGCGACCAGCGAAAAGATGGCGATGGGCCACTGGTGCGACGGCCGCGCTTCGCTGGTGGTCGGCACGCATACCCATGTGCCCACGGGCGATGCGATGATCCTGAACGGCGGCACGGCCTATCAGACCGATGCGGGCATGTGCGGCGACTATGACAGCGTCATCGGCATGCAAAAGGACGAGCCGCTGCGGCGCTTCATCACCGGCATGCCCAAGGCCCGGTTCGAGCCTGCCGCGGGCGAGGCAACCCTGTCTGGCGTGTTCATCGAGACCGACGACCGCACCGGCAAGGCACTCAGCGTCACCATGGTGCGACAGGGGGGGCGTCTGGCGCCGTCGGGGCCCGCGCCGAAAGTCGCGACACCCGCTGTCGGGCAGGCCAAACCGTGACATCAGCCGTTGAGGCCGGGTCTGCACAGCCGATAATCGGTGAGGCTATTCTCGGCGCTCAACCTGTGATCACGCCGTCGCTCATGGGGCGCCCGAACGCATTCTCACTTGCCGGTTGCTTTCGGAACAGTGTTTATGCGCGGTAGACGTGCAGCGGCTGGTGCGCAGATGAAGTGGGCGGTGTTGGTGATGGACGAAGCATCGGTAATCCGCGGCAAAGGAGCGTCGCATGCTGGGTGTTGAGAGCCTCGCGGCCTGGTCGCCGGTTGTGTCGATCGTCATCATGCTGGGCATGCTGGCGATGTTCATTCGCGAAACCTATCCGGTTGAGGTGGTTGCCCTGTCGGGCGCCGCTTTGATGCTGATTCTGGGCATTGTTCCCGAGACGCGCGCGCTGGCCGTTTTCGCCAACCCCGCGCCCTGGACCATCGCTGCGATGTTCTTGATCGTCGGCGGGTTGGTGCGCACCGGCTCGCTCGATTTCCTGTCGCAGCGCGCGGTCAGTCACGCCGCCGATCATCCGCGCCTGACGCTGGTGGTGCTGACGATGACCGTTCTGGCGATGTCGGCCTTCGTCAACAACACGCCCATTGTCGTGGTGATGATCCCCATCTTCATGAAGCTGGCCAAAGCGATGGAGGTGGCACCATCAAAGCTGCTGATTCCGCTAAGCTATTTCTCGATTTTCGGCGGTACGATCACGCTGGTCGGCACCTCGACCAACCTGCTGGTCGATGGGGTGGCGCAGGCGGCCGGGATGGAGCCTTTCGGCATTTTCGAGATGTCGCTGGTCGGCATCGCCGTGGCTGTCGTGGGTGTGACCTATCTGGCGCTGGCCGGGCGCTGGTTGTTGCCCGAGCGCGATTCGATGGCCGCGCTGCTGGGCGACCGCGCGCCGATGAAGTTCTTCACCGAAGTGGCGATTCCCGAGGGTTCGGCGCTGGTTGGCAAGCGGCTGGAAGATGCCGATGTGTTCAGCCGGGGCGGCGCGCGGGTCATTGACGTGCTGCGTGGCGACGCCTCGTTGCGGCGGGCACTGGCGGATGTGGTGCTGGAGGCAGGCGACCGCGTGGTGCTGCGTACCCAGATGTCCGAGGTTCTGGGCTTGCAACAAAACCCCGAGCTGCGGCTGGTTAACCAGCTGAGCACCGTGCGCACCTCAACCGTCGAGGTGCTGATCACCCCCGGTTGCCGGATGATCGGCCGCTCGTTGGGCAACATGCGTCTGCGCCGTCGTTATGGCGTCTACCCGCTGGCCGTGCACCGGCGCAGCCAGAACATCGGGCGTCAACTTGACGATCTGGTGGTGCAGGTCGGCGACACGCTGCTGTTGGAAGGCGCGATGGAGGATATCCGCCGTCTGGCCACCGATATGGATCTGGTCGATGTGACCCAGCCGTCCGAGCGCGCCTATCGGCGCAGCCACGCGCCCATCGTTATCGGCGTGCTCGCCGGGGTGGTGGGGCTGTCTGCGCTGGGTGTGGCCTCGATCCAGATGCTGGCGCTGATCGGGGTGGTGATTGTGTTGCTCACCCGCTGCATCGACGCGGATGAGGCCTTCGGCTTTATCGAGGGCCGTCTGCTTGCGTTGATCTTCGGCATGCTGATCGTGGGCGCGGGGCTTGAGGCCTCGGGCGCGGTGCAGCTGCTGGTCGACGCGATTGCGCCGTATTTGCAAGACCTGCCGCATTGGGCGCTGCTGCTGGCGGTCTATACCCTTGCCGGTGTGCTGACCGAGGTGGTCTCCAATAACGCCGTTGCCGTTATCGTCACACCGGTGGCGATTGGTCTGGCGCATACGATGGGCGTCGACCCGCGTCCGCTGGTCATTGCGGTGATGTTCGCGGCCTCGGCGGCGTTTGCCACGCCGATCGGTTATCAGACCAACACGCTGGTTTATGGCCCCGGCGGCTATAGGTTCGCCGACTTCCTCAAGGTTGGCGTGCCGCTGAACGTCCTGATGGCGATCACCGTTTGCACCATCGTTCCGTGGATCTGGCCGCTCTGACGCTGTGGTAGGGGAGCGATTCGGCCTTGCACTCAAGGGCTGGGCGCGGCATGTCCGGAGATCATGCATAAGTTAAGCACCTCCTCGCCCGCGGTTCCGATCCTTGAAACGACGCCCACGGCGGTCCGCGGCGACAAGCCGGTCGCCGGGGTTTTGTGGATGATTGCCTCGGGGCTGTGCTTTGTCGGCCTGACTGCCGGGGTCAAGCATCTGGGGCAAGAGATCCCTGCCGCGCAATCGGCCTTTCTGCGGTATTTTCTGGGCCTGATCTTTCTGTTGCCGATGGTGAACACCATGCGGCGCGAGCCGATGACGCCCAGCCTGTGGCGTGCGTTTGGCTGGCGCGGGGCGATGCATACCATCGGCGTGATCCTGTGGTTCTATGCCATGACCCGCATCCCCTTGGCCGAGGTGTCGGCGATGGGCTATCTGAACCCGATCTGGATCTCGATTGGCGCGGTGCTGTTTCTGGGGGAGCGCATACGCCTTCGGCGGATCGTCGCCATCGTCATCGCCATTCTGGGCGCGCTGATCATCCTGCGGCCGGGCCTGCGAGAGTTGAACGCCGGGCATCTGGCGATGCTGGTCACGTCGCTGTTCTTCGCTGCCTCATATCTGATTGCCAAACGGCTGAGCGATCAGGTCTCGCCGACGATGATCGTTGGCATGCTCTCGATCACCGTTACCATCGGTTTGGCCCCGTTTGCCATCGCCGTGTGGGAGCCGATCACCTGGACGCAGGCCGGCTGGTTCCTGTTGCTGGCCGGTTTCGCCACGGCCGGGCATTACCTGATGACCTTTGCCTTTGCCGCCGCGCCGATCTCTGTCACGCAGCCGGTGACCGCGTTGCAATTGGTCTGGTCTGTCACGCTGGGCGCGCTGTTGTTCAGCGAGCCGGTCGACATGTGGGTGGTTGGCGGCGGCGGGATGATCGTTTCGGCGGTGATCTTCATCGCCTTTCGCGAGCACCAGTTGCGCCGTGCAGAAAAATCGGCCAGCGTTTCGACATGATCCTGCGCGTTCTCACCCTGCTGATGATGTTTGCCACGCCGCTCTGGGCGGCGTGCGAGGTGCCGGGCAGCCTCGGCATCTTGCGCACCGAGCTGCTGGTGCTGACCAATGCCGAGCGTGCCGGTCAGGGCCTTCCCGCCCTGCGCATGGATGCCCGCCTGACCGAGGCTGCCCAGACGCAGGCCTGCCGAATGGCCGACCGTGGGCGGTTGTCGCATCGCGGCAGCTGGTTCGCCGGCTTGGGACGACGGTTGCGGCGCGAGGATTATCCTTATGCCACGGCGGTCGAAAATACCGGCATGGGCCACCGCGATGCGCCGCAGATCATTCACGGTTGGATGGTCTCGCCCGAGCACCGGGTGAACATGCTCAACCCGGCGGTGCGCGACGCAGGCTATGGCGTCGCACGGGCCGGGGATGGCCAGTTGCACTGGTCGATGGTGGCCGCCGCGCAGCAGTGACAGCGGGGTAGGGTGCGTTTCAGCGCACCGAGCTTACGCCTCTTCCTCGCTCGCCGTCTCATCACCGCGCTTGGCGACCAGCGCCGCAACCGCGCTGGCATCGGTCAGCATCCCCACAACTTGCCCGCTCTCGGTCAGCAGAATGCGCCCTCTTGCGTCGCTCAGGCTGATCATCGCGTCGCGCAGCGGCGTGTTGGCGGGCAGGGTCAGGCCGGTCGGCGCCGGGCGCGGGGCTGGCACCATGGCATCGCGCGCGGTCAGCACGCCCAGCGGGTTCATATGCGCGACGAACTCCGCGACATAGGCATTCGCGGGCCGGGTGTAGATTTCGGCCGGGGTGCCGCACTGGATGATGCGCCCGCCTTCCATGATTGCGATGCGGTTGCCGATCTTGAACGCCTCGTCCAGATCATGACTGACAAAGATGATCGTGCGCTTCAGGCGTTGTTGCAGGTCCAGAAGCTCATCCTGCAGCCGGGTGCGGATCAAGGGGTCGAGCGCCGAGAACGGCTCGTCCATCAAGAGGATCGGCGCGTTGGTGGCAAAGGCGCGCGCCAGCCCGACGCGCTGCTGCATGCCGCCTGACAGCTCGCCGACCTTGCGCTCGGCCCATTGCGACAGGCCAACCAGCGCCAGTTGCTCGTCCACCCGGCGGTTGCGCTCGCGGCGCTTGATGCCCGCCAGCTCCAGCCCGAAGCCGACATTATCGCGCACGGTCCGCCACGGAAGCAGGCCGAACTGCTGGAACACCATCGCCACCGCATCGGTGCAGATCTGGCGTTGCACCTTGGCGCTGGCCTTCGGCACGCTGACCATATCCTTGCCGTCATGCACCAGCACATCACCCTGCACGATGGGGTTAAGCCCGTTCACCGCGCGCAAAAGCGTGGACTTGCCCGAACCGGACAGGCCCATCAGCACGAGGATCTCGCCCTCGGCCACGTCGAGCGAGCAATCATGCACGCCCAGAACCTGGCCCGTCTCTTTCTGGATATCGGCCCGCGACTGGCCGGTTTCCATCAGTGGGATCGCTTTCCAGGGGTTGTCACCGAACACGATCGAGACATGCTGGAACGACACCACGGTCTTGGGGCCAGCGTCTTCGACGGGGGCCTCGGGGGCTGCAACGGTATCGCTCATGCTTTTTTCCCCACGCGCAGCATCCGGTCCAGAATGATCGCCACCACGACAATCACCATGCCGCTTTCAAAGCCCAGCGAGGTGTTCACCGTGTTCAGTGCCCGCACCACCGGCACGCCCAGCCCGCGCGCGCCGACCAGCGCGGCGATGACGACCATGGACAGGGACAGCATGATGGTCTGGTTCAGGCCCGCCATGATCTGCGGATAGGCCGAGGGCAGCTCGACCTTCCACAACACCTGCCGCTTGGTGCCGCCAAAGGCCTGCGCGGCCTCCAACAGCGAGGGCGGGGTGCTGGAGATGCCCAGATAGGTCAGGCGGATCGGGGCAGGGACGACGAAGATCACCGTGGCGATCAGGCCGGGGACCATACCCAGACCGAAGAACACGATGGCCGGGATCAGATAGACAAAGGTCGGCAGCGTCTGCATCAGGTCCAGCACCGGCGCGATCCACGCGTAAAGCTTGGGCCGGTGCGCCACGGCGATGCCGATGGGCACCCCGATGCCCATGCAAACCAGACAGGCAGTCAGCACCAGCGTCAGGCTTTCGGCGGTCTGCTCCCAATAGCCCTGATCCAGAATGAACACGAAGCCGATCAGCACCAGCAGGCAGACCTTCCAGTTGCGCTGCAAGGTCCAGGCGAGCAGCACGAAACCGGCGATGATCAGCAGGCTATGACGCTCGGGCGTCCACCAGTCGAAATAGGGCTCATACCGGCGACCGCCGTCGAACCAGTTGATCCCCGGTGCCCGCAGCATGACGGCCAGAATGAGGTCAATGATCGCTTGCAGCACGGCGGACAGCCCGTCGAAGAACGACTCGGCCCCGGCCTGCACATAGTCAAAGCCGCGCTCGGCGGTGTCGCCGACGGGAAGACGCTCGTCGGTCAGGCCCAGCAGCCGTTGCGGCAGCCATTGCACGAACCAGACCAGCGCGAACACCGCCCAGATCACGAAATCATAGAGCGCAACGGCGATCCAGATAACCGCATTGACCACAGCCAGACCGGCTGCCTTGATCCATTCCACCAAAATCTTCCCCCACGCGCCGGGCTTTGCGCCCTGTTAATGCTTGGGGCCGGCGCAAGGCCGGCCCCAAATCCTGTCTTATCCTGCCAGCGCGGCGGTTACAGCCGCCATCGCATCGCCACCGTCGCGGGTGGTCACCCCCTCAAGCCACGGGCCCAGCACATCGGGATGCGCGGCCAGCCAGCTCGCGGCGGCCTCGTTCGGATCGGTGCCGTCGTTCAGGATCGCGCCCATGATCTCGTTTTCCATCGCCAGCGTGAACTCAAGGTTGTTCAGCAGCGTGCCGACATTCGGGCATTCACCGACATAGCCGGCGCGGGTGTTGGTATAGACCTCGGCCCCGCCATAGTTCGGGCCGAAATAGTCATCGCCCCCGGCCAGATAGGTCATGTCGAAATTGGCATTCATCGGGTGCGGTTCCCAGCCCAGGAACACCACCGGCTCGTCGCGGCGGTCGGCACGCTCGACCTGTGCCAGCATGCCCTGTTCCGAGCTTTCAATGACTTCAAAGCCGTCAAGGCTGAACGCGTCGGCGTCGATCATGTCCATGATCAGCCGGTTGCCGTCATTGCCCGGCTCGATGCCGTAAATACGGTCTTCCAGCGCTTCGGCATGCGTCGCGATGCTGGCGAAATCGGTGATCCCCAGCGCGGCACCGGCGGCGTTGGTGGCCAGCGTGTATTTCGCGCCCGAAAGGTTCATGCGCACCGTGTCGACGGTGCCTGCCTCACGGTAGGGGGCAATGTCGCCCTCCATCGTCGGCATCCAGTTGCCCAGAAACACGTCGATATCGCCCGAGGCCATCGAGGTATAGGTCACCGGCACCGACAGAACCGTCACTTCGGTCTCATAGCCCAACGCCTCAAGAATGGTCGAGGTGGCAGCGGTGGTGGCGGTGATGTCGGTCCAGCCGACATCGGAAAAGCGGACAACATCACAGTTGGCAAGCGCAGGGGCCGAGGCCAGCGCGAGGGTAGCTGTGGTCATGCTCAAACGGGTTAGGGACATAAGGTCACTCCTGTTGGCGGTTTTTGTTGATTGACGAGTCAATAAACGATCGTCTAGCACAGAATCAACAGTTTTTCGGGGGCGGGCTTGTCTCGCGCCGGTTGGAAGGGAACGAAACATGCCCAAGATCGGGATGGAGCCTATACGACGGGCATCGCTGATCAAGGCCACAATCGCCGAAATCGGCCATGTGGGATCGCTGGAGGTAACGGTCAGCCGGATCGCCAAGCGGGCAGGGATGTCCTCGGCGCTGGCGCACCATTATTTCGGCTCGAAAGAGGCGATGTTTCTGGCCGCGATGCGTCATGTGATGACCGTCTACGGTGCCGAAGTACGCGGCGCGCTGGCCGCTGCCGACAGCCCCGAGGCCCGCGCCAAGGCTGTCATCCGGGCGTCGTTCACCGGGGCGAACTTTCGCCGTGAGGTCGTCGCCGCGTGGCTCAATTTCTACGTGCTGGCGCAGGGCCGGCCCGAAGCCCGCCGTCTGCTCAGCATCTACCAGCGCCGCATGGTGTCGAACCTGACCCACGCGCTGCGTCCGCCGCTGGGCGACCGCGCCGTCGATGTCGCGCATTCCATCGCAGCGATGATCGACGGGGCCTATCTGCACGCGGCTCTGGGCGATGAAGAACAAGACGCCCGCCGGGTGAAGGCCCGGATCGAGGACTATCTGACATTGGCGTTGAAAGGGACCTGAGATGCGCGCACAACCCACGGCCAGCCATTTCATTGACGGCGAGTATGTCGAGGACACCACCGGCGCGCCCATCGAGTGCGTCTATGCCGCAACCGGCGAAATCGTCGCCCGGCTGCACGAGGCGACGCCCGCGCTGATCGACCGCGCGCTGGCCGCCGCTGCGCGCGCGCAGGCCGATTGGGCCGCGCTGCGTCCGGTCGAGCGGGGGCGCGTGCTGCACAAGGCCTCGCAGATCATCCGCGCGCGCAATCAGGAGCTTTCCGAGCTGGAAACGCTCGATACCGGCAAACCGATTCAGGAAACGCTGGTGGCCGATGCGACCTCGGGCGCAGATGCGCTGGAGTATTTCGCCGGGTTTGCCGCCACCGTGACCGGCCAGACCGTGCCCGTCGGCGGCGGCGATTTCGTCTATACCATCCGCGAGGCGCTCGGCGTCTGCGTCGGCATCGGCGCGTGGAACTACCCCACCCAGATCGCCTGCTGGAAAGCCGCCCCTGCGCTGGCCTTTGGCAATTCGATGGTCTTCAAGCCATCCGAAGTCACCCCTCTTGGCGCGCTGAAACTGGCCGAGATCCTGATGGAGGCCGGTGCCCCGGCGGGTCTGTTCAACGTCGTGCAGGGCCGTGGCTCTGTCGGTGCCGCATTGGTCACCGACCCGCGTGTGGCGAAAGTCTCACTCACAGGCTCGGTGCCCACGGGCCGCAAGGTCTATGCCGCCGCCGCGCAGGGCATCCGCCATGTGACGATGGAACTGGGCGGCAAGTCGCCGCTGGTGATCTTTGACGACGCCAGCCTTGAGGACGCCATCGGGGCCGCGATGCTGGGGAATTTCTATTCCACCGGGCAGATCTGCTCGAACGGCACGCGGGTGTTTGTGCAAAAGGGCCTCAAGCAGCGCTTCCTGTCGCGCCTCAAGGAACGTACCGAAACCATTCTGATCGGCGAACCGCTGGACCCCGAAACGCAGATGGGCCCAATGGTTACGGCTGATCAACTCGACAAGGTGATGGGCTATGTCGAGGCCGGTGTGGCCGAGGGCGCGACCCTGATCACCGGCGGTAAGCGGCTTGACCGGGCAGGCAACTACATGCAGCCCACGGTCTTTGCCGATGTCACCGACCAGATGACCATCGCGCGCGAGGAGATCTTTGGTCCGGTAATGGTCGTCCTCGATTTCGACACAGAGGACGAGGTTATCGCCCGCGCCAATGACACCGAATTCGGGCTGGCGGCGGGGGTCTTCACTTCGGATCTGGCCCGTGCGCTCCGGGTTGTCGCACAGCTGCAGGCAGGCACCTGCTGGATCAACACCTATAACCTGACCCCTGTGGAAGCCCCCTTTGGTGGCTCGAAACTGTCGGGCGTAGGTCGTGAAAACGGTCACGCCGCGCTGGAACACTACACGCAGGTGAAATCCGTCTATGTGGCCACCGGCCCCGTCGACGCGCCGTATTGAGAGACTGAGATGAACGCGGATTATGTGATCGTTGGGGCCGGGTCCGGCGGGTCGGCTGTTGCCTACCGGCTGGCCGAGGCCGGGCATTCGGTGCTGGTGATCGAGTTCGGCGGCTCGGACGCCGGGCCGTTCATCCAGATGCCGGGCGCGCTCAGCTATCCGATGAACATGAAACGCTACGACTGGGGGCTTGCCTCCGAGCCCGAGCCGGGTCTGGGCGGTCGCCGTCTGGCCACGCCGCGCGGCAAGGTGATCGGTGGATCGTCCAGCATCAACGGCATGGTCTATGTGCGCGGCCATGCGCGCGACTATGATCATTGGGAAGAGCAGGGCGCCGATGGCTGGGGCTTTGCTGATGTGTTGCCCTATTTCAAACGCATGGAGCATTGGCACGGCGGTCAGGACGCGGGCGGCGGTGACGAGTGGCGTGGCAGTGACGGCCCGCTGCACATCAGCCGTGGCAAGCGCGAAAACGTGCTGTTTGACGCGTTCATCGAGGCCGGGAAACAGGCGGGCTATCCCGTCACTCCCGACTATAACGGCCAGCAGCAAGAAGGCTTCGGCGCGATGGAGGCGACGATCTATCGCGGCGAGCGGTGGTCGGCGGCCAAGGCCTATCTGAAACCGGCGATGAAAACCGGGCGGGTGAAGCTGGTCAAAGGGCTGGCCGCGCGGGTGGTGATCGAGAATGGGCGCGCGACGGGCGTGACGCTGGTTGACGGGCGCACGGTGAGCGCGACGCGCGAGGTGATCCTTGCGGCCTCGTCCCTCAATACCCCTAAATTGTTGATGCTTTCCGGCATCGGCCCCGCCGCGCATCTGGCCGAGCATGGCATCGCGGTCATCGCTGACCGCCCCGGCGTCGGGTCGAACCTGCAGGACCATCTGGAACTGTATCTGCAATTCGCGACAAAAAAGCCGATCTCGCTATTCAAATACTGGAACCTCTGGGGCAAGGCTTGGGTCGGGGCGCAATGGCTGCTCATGGGGCGTGGGCCGGGGGCGTCGAACCAGTTCGAAAGCTGTGGCTTCATCCGCTCGGCGGCGGGCGTCGATTATCCCGACATCCAGTACCACTTCCTGCCCATAGCCGTGCGCTATGACGGCAAGGCGGTGGCCGAGGGGCACGGTTTCCAGACCCACGTCGGCCCGATGCGCTCGAAATCGCGCGGCACAGTGCGGCTGCGGTCGGCGGACCCGTCGGATAACCCGCTGATCCGCTTTAACTATATGTCCCACCCTGACGACTGGACCGAATTCCGCACGGCAATCCGCCTGACGCGTGAGATCATTGGCCAACCGGCGATGGCCCAGCACGTCAAGCACGAGATCCAGCCGGGAAGCGCCCTTCAGGACGATGACGCGCTGGATGCCTTCATCCGCGAGCACGCCGAATCGGCCTATCACCCCTGCGGCACGGCGCGCATGGGTCGGGCGGATGACCCGATGGCGGTGGTCGATCCCGAGGGTCGGGTGATCGGCGTCGACGGGCTGCGCGTGGCCGACAGCTCGATCTTTCCGCGCATCACCAATGGCAACCTGAACGGGCCGTCGATCCTGGTGGGTGAGAAGATCGCCGACCATATCTTGGGGCGCACGCCCTTGCCGGCGTCAAATCTTGAGCCGTGGATCAATCCCGACTGGCAGACGGCCCAGCGTTAAGGTTTCGTTAGGCTTTGTCTTGCGAGACCGGGGCCGGCCCTCTAAACGGGGGGCATGTTAAGGATTTGTTCACTCTTCATCCTCATGATGGCCAGCGCGGTTCACGCCGCTGACCGCCTCTCGATTGAGGGTGCGGCGCGGGTCATCGACGGCGACACGCTTGAAGTGGCGGGCACCCGCGTGCGCCTGTTCGGGATCGACGCGCCGGAACGCTCGCAAACCTGCGCGGGACCGCAGGGCGACTGGGATTGCGGTCGTTGGTCGGGCGAGGAACTGACGCGGTGGATCGGTGGGCGGACGGTCCGCTGCGACGGTGTGGAATGGGACCGGTATGAACGACTGGTGGCGCGCTGCGATGCGGGGCAGGGCGATCTGGGCGCGGCGATGGTGCAGGGCGGGGCGGCGATCGCCTATCGCGCCTATGCGCGCGACTATATCTATCCCGAACGTGCAGCGCGCTATCGCCGCCGCGGGGTCTGGCACAATGGCGGCGAGAATTTCACCACGCCTGCCGAATACCGCGCCGAAAGCCGGGCTGCGCAGGCGCAACCGCCGCAACGTGCTCCAGCGCACGGCGCCTGTGCGATCAAGGGCAATGTCTCGGCTAGCGGACGGGTTTATCATATACCCGGCCAACGCGACTATGAGCGCACGCGGATCGACGAGACCCGCGGCGAGCGCTGGTTTTGCACCGAAGACGAGGCCCGCGCCGCCGGTTGGCGCCGGGCTGCCCGCTGAAAGGCCTGAGTTTGGACGATCTGGAACACCGCGCCGCGCTGCCCGACACCCTGCGCCTGCTGCTGGATGACTACCCGCGCGACATTTGGGAAAGTCACCGCAATTTCGACGGGTTGACCCGCTTCTGGCTGGACCGGCACCAGGGGTTTCGCACCCTGCTGCCGATGTTGCAGGCCCATACCCGCACCATCATCGAGCGCGACGCCGAGCCGGACCCGCGGCGGCTGATCCAGCTGGCGGGGCAGTTGCTCAATGAGCTGCACGGCCACCACCAGATCGAGGATCACCATTATTTCCCGATGCTGATGCAGGCCGAACCCAAGCTGGAACACGGCTTTACCCTGCTCGACGCCGATCACCACACGCTGGATGCGCGGATCAAAGACCTTGCCGACCGCACCAACGCCGTGCTGCGCACCGTGCACGAAGGCCAGCCGCCGCGCGAAACCGCCGCCCTGCTGGACGAGGCGCTGACGCCCTTCGCCACGTTCCTCGACCGGCACCTGTCGGATGAGGAAGAGCTCGTCGTGCCGATTATCCTGCATCACGCGCTCAGCTTATGATCCAGATCAAGGGGGTGCCCGGGCTCACAGGCTAGACTCTGTCCGTAACGCAAGACGGAGAAGACCATGTCCCACACCCCTCACGAACTGGCTGAAGAGTTTCCCGGCGACGTCGAGAAAATGCACGCGCTGAAAGCGGAAGACGCGCATTTCGCCAAGCTGTTCGATGACTACCACGCGGTGAACAAAACCATCCACCGCGCCGAGACCAAGGTCGAGCCGATGGCGGAAGAGCACGAGGAAGCGCTGCGCAAACAGCGTCTGGCGCTCAAGGACGAGATCGCGGCAATGCTGCGCACCGCCAAGTAATCAAAGCGGAAACGTGATTAGCCTCGGGCCGCCCTTGGGGCGGCCCATTCGCTTAAAGCGTCTGCCCGGCAATCGCGTAGGGCAGCAATCCGCGCTTGTCTGGGTCGATCATCAACCCCTGTTCCAACGGCGGGATCGAGCGTTGGTGGCAATTGGGCCGCGCGCAAATTCGACAGGAAATACCAATCGGCTCAAACGCTTGCGGGTTGGTCAGGTCCATGTCATCGGCATAGGTCAGGGCCTCGGCATGGCGGATCTCGCAGCCCAGCCCGATGGCATAGCGCTGCACCGGCGCGCGGAACGAGCCGCCGGTCTTGGACACATCGCGCGCGAGACAAAAGTAGCGCACGCCGTCCGGCGTCTCGGCGAGTTGACGCAGGAAACGTCCGGGCGTCTCAAAGGCCTGATGGACATTCCACAGCGGGCAGGCCCCGCCGTAGCGCGCGAATTGCAAGCGGGTGGCCGAGTGGCGCTTGGTGATCGTCCCGGCCTGATCGACGCGCACAAAGAAGAACGGCACGCCCTTGGCGCCGGGGCGTTGCAACGTCGAGAGCCGGTGCGCGACCTGCTCATAGGACGCGCCGAACTGGTCGGCGAGCATTTCGATATCGTGGCGGGTCTCTTGTGCGGCGGCCTGAAAAGCTCGGTAGGGCAGCAGCGCAGCTCCGGCGAAGTAGTTGGCCAGCCCGACCTTGGCGATGTCGCGCGCTTCATCCGTCTGAAACCGGGCAAGATCCAGCGTGGCTTCGAGCAGGTCGTTCTGGGTCAGCAACGCGATCTGGTGCAGGATCTGAAAGCGGCGCGTGGGGCCAGCCGCCTTGGTTGAAATTGTGAGAATACGGCGCTGCGCATCGTAGCGGCGCAGCATGGGATCATCGGAAAACTGCAAGGCTACGCCTTTGCGCTCCAGCAGCTTTGCGGCTTTGGTTTCGATGCTGTCAGGACCTTGGGCAAAATGCTCGGCGGCACAGTCCACGGCGTCGATGTAGTTGTCGCAGTAATGGAAGAAGTCGCGCACCTCTTCCCAAGGGGCGGCGCGCAGGGTCCGGTCTTCGCGTCCCAACGCCTCGTCCAGCGAGGCAAGGCGCTCGTGCGTCTGCCGGTAGGCCCGGTGCAACGCCAGCAAGGCGCGCGCCACGCCCGGTGCGTTCGAGGCGACCAGCCGCAGGTCGGCGGCTGACGGGCTTGGGGCGGTGAAGACCGGATCCGCGAGGGCTTCGCGCAAATCGGAGACCATACGCTCGCTGTCGCCGGTGCTCAGCTCGGTCACATCGGTGCCGAACTCACGCGCCAGTGCCAGAACCACCGCGGTCGAGACCGGGCGGTTGTTGTTTTCCATCTGGTTGAGATAGGGCAGCGAGACGCCCAGACGCGCGGCAAATTCCTTTTGCGTCAGCTGCAGACGCGACCGGATTTCGCGCAGCTTGGCACCGGCATACAGTTTTTGCACGGCCATTCAGTCGCTCCCCCAGTTTGCAACAAGGGAAGGCTAGCTTTGCAAAGCCGCGCTGCCAAGCAGTATCAGAGGCCCAGCTGGCGATTGCGCCGGATGACCAGCAAGATCGCCAGGAACGAGCCGAGCAACGAGGCACCCATGATCACCAGAAGCGGCCAGGCACCGGTTTCTTCGGTCAGCCAGGCACCAGACAGGGCTGACAAGGCCGCGCCGCCGCCGATCATGATCGCCCCGCCAAGCCCGGCGGCCGTGCCCGCCAGTTGCGGACGAACCGACAACATCCCGGCGTTGGAGTTGGGCAGCACCAGCCCATTGCCCACGCCGACCAGCAGGAAGGGAACAAAGAAGCCCGCCGCACCGCCCCAGCCCGTGGCAACACACAGCGCCTGAAGGGCGATGCCGCCGGCCATGGCTAAGTTGCCCAGCACGATCATGCGAATGACCCCCATCCGGGTGGAATACCGCCCCGACAGGTAGTTGCCCAGGCCATAGCCCAGGCCGGTGGTGCCGAAATACATCCCCAGCTCGCTGGCGCTGAGGCCATAGAGCACGGTGCCAATGAACGGCGCGCCGCCCAGATAGGCGAAGAACACGCCCGAGGCGAAGGCGGTACACAGCACAAAACCCCAGAAGCGTGGCGAGGTCAGCAGCTCGGGATAGTCGCGCATCTGTTCGCGAAAGCTGGTTTCCTTGCGCACCATGGTTTCGCCCAGATCGGCCCAGGTCAGCCATGTGACCATGACACCCAGCACGGCCAGCAGCGCAAAACTGGCCTTCCAGCCAAACACCTCGTCCAGCGCGCCGCCGATGATCGGGCCGATCATCGGGACGATCGACATGCCCAGCGTGACATAGGCGATCATCGAGGCTGCCTTGTCCTCGTCCACCATGTCGCGGACGATTGCCCGGCTCAGCGCCATGGAGGTGGCGACAGCGGCCTGCAGCATACGGAAAACAAGGAAGATTGCCGCATTGGGCGCAACCAGCGTGCCAAAGCTGGCGATCACGAAGATCACCAGCGACACCAGCAGGATATTGCGGCGGCCATAGCGGTCCGACAGCGGCCCGATGGCCAGCTGCAACAGGGCGCTGAAGCCCAGATACACCGAGACCGACAGCTGCATCAGCCGATAGTCGGTGTTGAAATACTCGGCCATGTTCGGCAGCGAGGGCAGGAACACGTTCATCGACAGGGCCGAAACCCCGGAGAGAAGGATCAGTGTTGCCAGATGCGGGGGAGAGTTTCTGTCCAGAAACTTGGGCGTGGAACCATTCATTTCACAAGCGTATTGTTGCACGCGTGCGGTGTCCATAGCTGCGATGCGGCTGTGTCCACTTTGTGGGCGATTGTTGCCCGCCCTCTGGTGTGCGTGCAGGCGTTGCTGCCCGGGTCGCTCAAGCTGCGAACCGGGCAGCTGCCTGTCTCACCGTGCCCGGCGCCAGCGCTTCAGCGGCGCGATCATCTGGGAGGCAACGATGGCAATCGTGGCCAGCAGCAGCCCGGCGCTGATCGGGCGGGTGACGAAGGTCAGGTAGTCGCCGCTGGCGAGCATCAGCGAGCGGCGGAAGTTTTCCTCGATCATCGGGCCCAGCACGATGCCCAGAACCAGCGGTGCGGTGGGGAACTTCAGGATGCGCAGCACATAGCCCAGCACACCGAAGCCCAGCAGCTGATAGATGTCGAACACCGACAGATGCACCGAGTAGGTGCCGATCACGATCAGCACGATGATGCCGGGATAAAGCAGCTTGTAAGGGATGCGCAGCAGGCTGACCCAGATCCCGATCAGCGGGATGTTGAAGATCACCAGCAGCAGGTTGCCGATCCAGAAGCTGGCGATCAGGCCCCAGAAGACCTCGGGCGTGTCGTTCAGCAGGCCGGGGCCGGGCTGGATGCCGTGCACGATCATCGCCCCCAGCATCAGCGCCATCACCGCATCGCCCGGAACGCCCAGGGTGAGGGTGGGAATAAAGGCGGTCTGGGCGGCGGCGTTGTTGGCCGCTTCGGGCCCTGCGACGCCTTCGACCGCGCCCTGACCCATCTGCGCACGGTTGCGCGCGACCTTGCGCTCGGTCGCGTAGGAAAAGAACGATGCGACGGTCGAGCCGGTGCCGGGCAATGCGCCAAAGAACGACCCGATCGCCGAGCCGCGCCAGATCGCCGGCAGGCTGTCGCGTATCTCGCGCCCCGTCGGGATCATCGAGCGCAGCGAGATCTTTTGTGCCAGCGGTGAGCCGCGCTCGCCCTTGCCGATATTGGCAAGGATCTCGGACAGACCGAACAGACCCATGGCCGAGGCGACCAGACTGATGCCGTCGACCAGTTCCATGTTGCCATAGGTAAAGCGCATGGTGCCCGAGATCGTGTCCAGACCGACGATACCCAGCGCCAGCCCCAGCACCACCATCGCCAGACCCTTGACCGCCGAACCTTCCGAGAGGGTGGATGCAGCGACAAGGCCCAGAGTCATCAGCATGAAGTATTCCTGCGAGCCGAATTGCAACGCAAGCTCGGCCAGCGAGGGGGCAAAGGCCGACATCAGCAGGATGCCGATAGACCCGCCGATGAACGACGCCACCGCCGACAGGAACAGCGCCGCCCCGGCGCGACCGTTGCGGGTCATCTCGTAGCCGTCCAGACAGACCACGGCGGACGAGGCAGTGCCGGGCAGCCGCAACAGGATTGACGCGACCGAGCCGCCATATTGCGCGCCGTAGTAGATGCCCGACAGCATCACCAGCGCGTTTGTCGGGGTGGTGTAATAGGTCAACGGCAGCAGCATCGAGATGGCGGCGAGGGGGCCGACACCGGGGAGCACGCCAATGAACATCCCGATGGAAACGCCCATGAAGCACCATGTCAGCGTTGAGAGCGAAAAGGCGACACCGAAGCCCAGGATCAGATTGTCGATCATCCGCGATCTCCGGGGTACATCTGCAATTGCAGGTTCAGGCCGAAGCGGAACACCAGCCAGACCATCGCCACCAGCACCAAAGCCAGCACCAGCACGCTCACCGGTTTGCGCCCGCTTTCAGCCAGTGCAGCCAGCACCACCAGCGCGACAATCGCCACGGCGGCGCCGGTTATGGGCAGCAGCAGGCCAAACACCGCCACGCTGGCAATGATCAGGCCAACCGGGCGCAGCGGGCCGGTGTCGATGGGCTCGTCGTCGGTGCGGGCATTGAGCAGCAGGATCGCGGCAAACAGCACAAACAGCCCGGTCAGGATCCACGGGAAATAGCCCGGTCCCATCATCCGCGCGCTGCCCAGTCGCAGGCTTGAGGCCTGCAAGCCGGTGATCAGCGCGCAGATCAGCAAGAGCGCCGCGCCGACACGATCCCGCGTGAGCAGCGCTGCGATCCGGTTTTGCGTCGGGGGTGAGGGCTGCGTCATGGCTGGGAACCTCCTGTCAGCGCCCGTTGAACACGGGCTTGCGCTTGTCCTTGAAGGCCGCCAGCGCGTCGGCGGCGTCTTGCGAGTTCAGCACCGTATCGACGCGCGACATCAGCTCATACTGTGTCTGCATCGGCGCGTCGCCCACCGCATCCAGCGCCATCCGCTTGAGCATCGTCACCACCAGCGGCGCATTCGCTGCGATCCCGGCTGCGAGCTTGCGCGCCTCGACCACGTGCTGGCCGGCAGGGACCAGCCGGTTGGCCAGCCCGACGGCATAGGCGCGCTCGGCGGTGAGGGGCTCGCCGGTCATCATCATCTCAAGCGCCAGCCGCAGGGGCATGCGCCGCGCAAGGATCGACACCGCGCCTTTGGCGACACCGACCTTGGCCTCGGGGTAGATCAGGCTGGCATCGTCGGTCATCACCACCAGATCGCACATCTGGGTCAGCACGACACCCGCGCCAATGACCTTGCCCGACAGCGCGGCGATGATCGGCTTGTCGCAGCGAAAGCCCAGTTCGGGCACGCCTTGCCAGAAATGTTCGGGCGGATCGTTCAGATCGGCCCCGGCGCAAAACACGTCATTGCTGACCGATTTCAGGATCGCCACGCGGGCGTCACCGGCGGCGAATGTGTCAAAGCAGGTGCGCAGATCGCGGAACATCGCGGCGGTCAGCGCATTCTTCTTTTCCGGGCGGCGTAGGGTGATTTCGACGATGCCATCGGCCTCGTCGTAGTCGATATTGTCAAACTGCATCGGGTCGCCTGTCAGATCAAAAAGGCCCCGCCAGCGCGGGCGGGGCCTGAGGGTGTCACTCGATCGAGATGCCAGCAGCGTCGCGGATCGCGCCGAAGGTGGTCAGGCCATCCGCAACAGCGGCGTCGGTTTCAGCCGGATCGCGGAACTGAGGCAGCAGGCCCATGCGCAGCACTTGCTCGCGGTACGCATCCGAAGCGACCAGTTCCGCCAGCGGTGCGGCCATCGCCTCCAGCATTTCGGGGTCGGTGCCATCGGGGGCGAAGACGCCGAACCAGCCGGTGATCGCCACATCCAGACCCTGCTCGCGGGCCGTGGGCATGTCGGGCAGGTTGGGGTGACGCTCGGCGGTCAGGGTGGCGATGATACGCAGATGGTCGGCGTCGGATTGCGTCGCGGCGACCGGGTCGGCGAGGAATTCAACCTCGCCCGACATCACGGCGGCCATCGCGTTGTTCGAACCCTGATAGGGGATATGCGTGGCATCGACGCCTGCGGCCATCAGGATCATCTCGGTGGTGAATTGCCCCATCGAGCCGACACCGGCGGTGCCGAACTTGGCCTCGTGATCGCCCAGATAGGCGATGAAGTCGTTCATGTTCTGGATCGGCAGATCGGCGTTCACGGCCAGAAAACTGGCGGCATCGGCGACGGTGGCGATGCCGGTAAAGTCGGCCTGCGGGTCATAGCTGACCGCCGGGTTGATCAGCGGCTGGATCACCTGCGTGGCGTTGTTGCCGAAGAAGATCGTGTAGCCGTCACCCTCGGCCTGCGCGGCCTGGGTTGCACCGACGACGCCGCCTGCACCGGGCCGGTTTTCCACGACGACCGGTTGGCCAACAGCAGCCGAGATCGCCTCGGCGGCAGCGCGGGCCAGAATGTCGGTGGTGCCGCCCGGATTGTACGGCACGATCATGGTGATCGGGTGATCCGGCCACTCGGCCAGAGCGGCGGTTGCGGTGATCGACAGGCTCAAGGCCAGCGCCGACGTAAAGGTCTTGTTCATGGTGTCCTCCCGTATGCACGCCCAATGGGGCGCTGTCCTCCCAGACGACTCAAAGGCTAGCACGCGGGAATTTGTCTCGCAATAAATGAATGGGTTCTGAATAATGGAACAAATCCCAATCCTGATCACATTGACGCTCGGCCCGGCTACCGCCTATCGTGAGGCGCGGGATACAGGGCGGATCATGGACAGCACACTTCTGAAAGGTCTGGATATTTTCGAGCGCGCGGTGAATGCCGAGCGCCCGGTGACGGTCTCGGAACTGGCCCGGGCCATGGGCCTGCCGAAAAGCAATATCCACCGCACTTTGACCACACTGACCGCTGCAGGCTACCTGCAACACGACCCGGTCGAGCGGCACTACACCCCGTCGCTCAAGCCGGTGATCCTGGGCCAGCAGGTCGCGGCGCGCTATCCGTTCCGCGCGTCGCTGATGCCGCATCTTGAGGCGCTGGCCGCCGAGACCGGCGAAACTGCCGCCTTCGCGCTGCCGATGGCGGCGGGGATGGTGTTTCTGGCCCACGCCCTGCCGGGCCGTTCGCTGGCCGCTGTCCTGCCCGAGAACGCACGCTATGATCCCGGCGATACCGCCTTTGGTCAGGCGCTTGAGCCGGGCGCGGGGCATGCCCTGCGCCCCGATCACCCCGAGCGCCACACGTTCGAGTTGGCGATCCCGCTGGCCGAAGGGGGATTGCCCGCGCTGGGCGCTATCGGGCTGGTGGGTCCGGCCAGCCGCTATGACGCGGACAAGGTTCCGGCCCAGCTGTCGGCGCTGATCGCCGCGCGCGCGCGGGCGATGGCGCAGGCCGAGCCGGTGGCGTCATGATCAAATCCGTCGAAAAAGCCTTTCGCGTGCTGGAATCCATGTCGCTGGCCGATGGCCCGCTGCGGCTGAGCGACATCGCGCGGATGAACGATATGACCCGCTCGAACGCCTTCCATCTGCTGCAAACGCTGCAAGAGCTGGACTATGTGCGGCAGGTCGAGGACAGCACGCTCTATGAGCTGACCCTGAAAACCTTTGAGGTCGGCGCGCGGGCGGTATCGCGCAACTCGCTGATTTCGGTGGCGCATCCCGAGCTGGTGCGGCTGTCCGACAAGGTGCCCGAGAATGTCATGCTCAACACCCGCGACGGGTTGATGAATCTGGTGGCCGACCGGATCGAAAGCCGCTCGGTGGTGCGCACGCTGGCCCATCTGGGCGCGCGCACGCCGTTGCAGCTGGTGTCGGGCGGCAAGGTTCAGCTGGCCTATGGGCCCGAGTCGCTGCTGGCCAAGGTCTGCGCCAATCTGGTCGCGGTGACCGAGCTGTCGGTGACGGATCCGGTCGTGCTGCGCGCGCAGCTGGCGCAGATCCGCGAGCAAGGCTACGCCGTCGCCATCGGCGAGGTGAACGAGGCCGCCAAGGGCGTATCCTGCCCCCTGCGCAACCGGCATGGCGATGTGGTCGCTGCCGTCAGCATCTCAGGCCCGATGGACCGGCTGGGCAACGACCTGATCGCGCATTACGTGGCGCTTTTGCGCGAAACGATCCTCTTGATCGAGGCCGCCTGGGCCGATGGCTGGCGCGGTCAGTCCAGCGTGGCGCGACCGTCGAGCGCATAGGCACCCTGCGGCGTGGCGCGCAGCGGGTTGACCTCAAGATCCACCAGCGCCTCGCCCAGATCGGCGGCCAGCCACGAGATCCGGCTGATCGCCTGACACAGCGACGCCAGATCCGCCGGGGCCTGCCCGCGCACCCCCGCCAGCAGCGGCCAGATGCGCAGGCGGCGCAGCATGGCTTCAGCTTCGAGAGGGGTCACAGGGGCGCTGGCCTGTGTGACGTCCTTGAGCAGCTCGACATGGATGCCCCCCGCGCCGACGACCAGCTGCGGGCCAAAGTCCGGCTCGTTGGTTACGCCGACGATCAGCTCAGTACCCGCGCCGATCATCTGCTGTACGTCGATGCGAAGGGCAGTGCCCGGCGCGGCCTGCGCGATCGCCCCGGCGATCGTGGCGAAGGCGGTGCGCACGGCATCGGCGCTGTCCAGACCCACCTGCACCAGCCCCAGATCGGATTTATGCACCACGCCGTCGGCCACGCCTTTGAGCACCACGGGATAGCCAATCGTCTCTGCCGCTGACACCGCGTCATCGGGCGTTGCACAGGGGGTCGCTTGCGGCACGGCAACGCCGTAGCCGGAGAGCAGGGTTTTGACCTCCGGCTCGGTCAGGAACCCACTGCGGGGCGCGTCAGGCACGACCAGTTCGGCAGGGCGCTCGGTTGCCGCCTCGCGGATACCCGTCTGCGCATCGCGCAGCGCAAAGGCGGTGCTCATCACCCGGAGCGCATCGTCAATGCGCGCCACAACGGGAACGCCCGCGGCCAGAAACATCTGGCGCAGGTCTTCGGCAAAGCGCGAGGTGTTGAGCACCACCAGCACCGGCTTTTCCTGCCGTTTCCACACATCAATGAGCGCCTGTGCGGTTTGCGGCATCAGCGGCTGGGGCGTGAGCACATAGGCGAGCAGCGCGACGCCCGGGTCATCATGGACCGCGTGGATCCCGCGCTCGAAAATGCCGAACTCAAGATCGCCGGTATGCGCGCCCAGATCCAACGGGTTGTTCTGATGCGCGCGTTGGAAGTCGGCGTCCATGCGTGCGCGCGTCACCTCGGCATAGCTGGCGACCGGCAGACCTGCCAGATCCATCCGGTCAGCCAGCACCGCGCCGCCACCGCCCGAGCTGCACACAACGCCGATGCCCCCGGGCCCCATCGCGGGCGCGCGGTCCAGAATACCGGCGACAAGGATCATGCTGTCGGGATCGTCCATCACCTGAATGCCCGTCTCGCGGCACAGGGTCTCGAAGGCACTGAACGACCCGGCCAGCGACGAGGTATGCGAATGCGCCAGCGTCGAGCCTGCATCCGTGCGCCCGGCTTTGACCGCCAGCAGGATCTTGCCCGCCGCACGGGCGCGCAGAGCAAGTGCGCGCAGGCGGGATGGGGATTTGACGCCCTCGATATAGAGGCAGATCACCTTGGTCGCGGGATCGGCAATGAAGCCCTCAAGGAAGTCGCACAGCTCAAGATCGGCCTGATTGCCGATGCTGACCATGCCCGCCAGCCCGACGCCGTGGTCATGCGACTGCACATAGAGTGAGCCCATCAGCGCGCCCGACTGGCTGATCAGTGACACGCCACCGTGGCGGAACGGCCCCGAATAGCGCAGCGTCGGGGTGGACGAGAGCGCCAGATTGATCGACGGCAGGATGAAACCCATGCAGTTGGGGCCGACCAACCGCATGTTGTAACGCTTGGCAATGGCGACGATCTCGGCCTCAAGTGCCGCACCCTCGGCCCCGAATTCGGCCATCTTGGCGGTGACGACGACGCAGACCCCGACACCGGCCTTGCCGCATTCCTCGATCATCGCCGCCAGCTTGGGCGCTGGAACGGCGACGAGCGCCAGATCCGGGGCCTCGGGCAGATCCATGATCGACGGATAGCAGGTCAGCCCCAGCACGCTCTCGCGGCGCGGGTTGATCGGGAAGATGCGACCTTTGTAACCGTGATCGACGATGTGGTGCAAAAAGCGGCCGCCGAATTTGGCGTAATCCTCGGTGGCGCCGATCAGAGCGATGGACTGCGGGGCGATGACCCGGTCGATGCCAATGGGCTGTGTGCGCGTCATGTCGAGCCTCCCCGCTCAATTGTTCCGCATATTGGAACGACGTCCAATGATACGAAATATTTGACCGACGCCACGCCGGTGTCAAGCACCGACGTGACAGGCGGGCGGGTCCCGCTGCGGAGCGCAGCAAGGTAAAGTCGTGACGGAAGGGGAGGTTTAGTGGTGCAGCAGCTTGCCCAGAAACTCGCGGCTGCGCTCGTGCTCGGGGTGGTCGAAGAAGGCAGCGGGCGGGGCGACCTCAAGGATCTGGCCGCGGTCCATGAACACCACGCGGTCGGCGACTTGCCGGGCAAAGCCCATCTCATGCGTGACGCAGATCATGGTCATGCCATCCTCGGCCAGACCGACCATGGTGTCGAGCACCTCTTGCACCATCTCGGGGTCCAGCGCCGAGGTGGGTTCGTCGAACAGCATCAGCCGGGGCTTCATGCACAAGGCCCGCGCGATGGCGACGCGCTGCTGCTGGCCGCCCGACAGCTGGCCAGGCAGCTTGTCAGCCTGATCGGCGATACGCACGCGGTCCAGCAGTTCGCGGGCATAGGATTCGGCCTGCGCGCGGGGCTGTTTGAGGCTGCGCATCGGCGCGAGGGTGCAGTTGTCCAGCACGCTCATATGCGGGAACAGGTTGAAATGCTGGAACACCATGCCGACCTGCCGGCGGATCGATTCTGTCTGGCGCGCGCCTTTTTCGGTCACGCCCTCCAGCACAATCGACCCCTGCTCGAACTGCTCGATCCGGTTGATGCAGCGGATCAGCGTCGATTTGCCCGAGCCGGACGGCCCGCAGACCACGATCCGCTCACCGCTGGCCACGCTCAGATCGACGTCGCGCAGGGCGTGATACTCGCCGAACCATTTGTTCAGCCCGGTGATGGTCAGCAGCGGTTGCGTCATGGGCGAGGGCCCCTTGTTCAGTTAGTCGCGCCGCGCGCGAGATCACGCTCAAGCCGGGCGCTGTAGCGCGACAACGAGAAGCAAAAGACGAAATAGATCAGCGCGGCAAAAAGATAGACTTCAATCCCGGCATTCTGCCAGAGCGGATCGGACACCGCCCGCTTGGCCGCCGTCATCAGATCGAAGATGCCGACAACCACCACGATCGAAGTCGCCTTGAAGAAGCCGATGAAGATGTTGACGATGCCGGGAATGACCATCCGCAGGGCTTGCGGCAGGATCACGTCGCGCATGGTCTGGGCGTAGTTGAGCGACAGCGCGGCGGCGGCCTCGTACTGGCCCGCCGGGATGGCTTGCAACCCGCCGCGAATGACCTCGGCCAGATAGGCCGCGCCGAACAGGGTAAAGGCGATCAGCACGCGCAGCAGTTTCGAGATTTGCCAATCGGCGGGCAGAAACAACGGCATCATCACGCTGGCCATGAACAGCACCACCAGCAGCGGCACGCCCCGCGCAAATTCGATCAGCCCGACCGAGGCCGCTTGCAGCATCGGCAATTTGCGCTGCTGCCGTGCCAGCGCCAACAGGATCGCCACGGGAAACGCCATGCCCAGCCCCAGCGTGGACAGGATCAGCGTCACCGGCAGGCCGCCCCATTGGTCATCGGTGACCGATGACAGGCCGAACACACCACCGCGCATCAGCACGATCACGGCCCCCAGAAACACCACCCAGATCAGCGCCAGCGAGGGCCGCCACAACCGGCGTTGCACCGACAACACGTAGAGCACGATCATCAGCACGCAGGCCACGGCCGGGCGCCATTGCTCGGCATAGGGATAGACGCCGAACAGGATCAGCCGCAGCTTGTCGCCGATCACCGCCCAGCACGCGCCAGTCACGCCGGGGGTGCGGCAGGCGTCGCTGGGGGACAGCTCAGCTGTGCCGGTGAACACCGCGTCGAGCAGCGCCCAGTTCAGCAGGTGCCAGCCCGCGAAGGCCAGCAGCGCCAGCATGCCCAGCGTCGCCAGCGTCGCACCGGGGGAATAGAACAGATCCTCGCGCAACCGGTCGTGCCATTGGCGCGGGTCCTGCGGGGCAGGGCGCGGGGTGGCGATGGTGGGGGCAAGAAAGCGGGTCATGTGCGGCTCGCCCAGGCCGTGCGGGTGTTGAGGAAGTTCATCAGGGCGCTGAAGGCCAGCGAGACCACGACAAAGAACGCTGCCAGCACCGCCATCACCTCAACCGCTTGGCCCGTGTCAAACAGCACTGTGTTGCCGATGCCGACGATCTCCTGATAGCCGATCACTACCGCCAGAGAGCTGTTCTTGATCACGCCAATGTATTCGTTCGACAGCGCGGGCAATGCCACCCGGATCGCCTGCGGATAGATCACCGAGCGGCGCACGGTGCGCAGGGGCAGGGCCAGCGCTTCGGTCGCTTCCCACTGGCCGCGCGGCACGGACTGGATCGCGCCCCGGATGATCTCGCCCAGAAAGGTCGCGGTGTAGAGGGTCAGCGCGGCGACAATCGCGATCAGCTCGGGTGACAGCGACCAGCCGCCATTGACGCGGAACCCGGCGACAGCCGGCGTCACCATCTCGGGCGCGCGGCCCAGCAGCAGCCAGGGCAGCGCCATCGCGGCCAGCGTCAGCAACACGAAGACCAACGCGCCCGGATGCCATCGCCCGCCGTGCCGCCGCCAGCGGGCGACGCCCAGCGCGGCGAGCACGCCGGTCAGGGCCGAAGCGAGCCAGAGCATGTCGGGCGCGGGATAGGGCAGAAAGAAGCCCCGGTTGGTGATCAGCGCGCCCATGAAGGGCGCGGTTTCACGCGGCCCGGGCAGGGACAGGGCGACGGCGTAGCACAGCGAGATATGGATCAGCACCGGCACATTGCGCACCAGCTCGATATAGCCCAGACACACGCCGCGCAGCAGCCGGTTGCGTGACAGGCGACCCAGCCCAAGGCCAAGGCCCAGCACCGTTGCCAGCACGATGACCAGCGCGGAAATCTTGAGGGTGTTGAGCCCCCCGGCAATCAGTGCAAGCGCATTGCTGTTCACGCCGGGCGTAAAGGTAAAGGGCGCGTTGGCGATGGCCGTGCGCGCCGGTTCAAACAGAAAGCCAAAGCCGGTTTCGATACCACGGGCGCGCAATTCGGCGCCCGTGATCGCAAAGAGCCAGAACAAGAGCAGCCCGACCGCCGCGAAAACAACTGCTTGCGCGCTTGCTACACGAAGCTTGCTGTGGGATCGGGACTGCGTCATGTCCTGTTTCGCTCAGCGCATCGGGTAGGGGTATTGCTGCCCGCCGTCACGCGCCAGACGGTTCGCGCCCCGGTCTGCACCCGACTGGCCAAAGCTGCGCTCCCACATCTCGCCATAGTTGCCGACCTGCGCGATGATGTCATGCGCCCAGTTGGGCTGCAGCCCCGACGCCTGACCCAGCGTGCCGTCGAGCCCGAGGAAGCGGCGGATGGCCGGGCTGGCCGAGGCGTCAAAACTGTCGACGTTTTCCGAGGTGATCCCCAGCGCCTCGGCGTTCACCATGGCGATATGGGCGTAGCGCGCGATGTCGTACCAGACCGGATCGCCCTTGCGCACCGCGCCGCTGAGCGGCTCGTTGCTGATGATCTCGGGCAGCACGACGTAGTTGGCGCTGTTCTCACCCAGCGAAGCGCGGAAGCTGATCAGCGCCGACTGGTCGATCATGTAGACATCACAGCGGCCGGCAAGGAAGGCCGCGCGCAGTTCCTGGCCTTCGGCGAAGAGCACCGGGGTGAACTCCATCCCGTTGGACGAGAAGAAATCACGCGCGGTCACTTCGCCCGGCCCCTGGATCGAGCAGACATTCGCGCCGTCCAGCTCCATCGCCGAGCTGACACCCAGCGCGGTCGGAACCAGAAAGCCGGTGCCGTCGAAATAGTTGACCGAGGTCATCTGCACGCCCGAATCCGTCTCACGCGACATGGTCCAGGTCAGCTGCGCGAAGAGCAGATCGACTTCGCCGGTCTGCAGCGCGGTCAGGCGCTGCGAGGGCACCAGTGGCACCCAGCGCACGGCATTGGCATCGCCCAGAACGGCAGCGGCCACAGCGCGGCACGAGTCCGCATCCATGCCCTGCATCACGCCCTGTGAATCGGGCAGCGAGAAGCCGAAGCTGCTGCCGATCACGCCGCAGGCCAGCTCGCCGCGTTCGCGCACGGCGTCCAGCGTGGGCGAGCCTTCTTGCGCAGCAGCGGTGCTGACCGACGCCAGAAGTGCCGCCCCGGCAAGCCCGTAGATCCCGGCGCGGTGGTAGGTGGTGGTAACTTTCATTGAGTGATCCCTCCCGAATGAGGCCTTCAGCGCGGCGGGTGCCGTGACTGAGGGCGTGTTGGACTCTTCGTCAAGTTTCTACATTTTGTCGAAAGTTCACATGGAATTTCACATCCGTCAACAAAAATTCAACAAATCGACCAATGCGGTCGGGTAACTTCACCCTTTGTCGAGATAGTTGTAGATCGTGTGCCGGGTGACCCCCAGCCGCTCGGCTGCCATTTCGACGCTGGAGCGCACCAGAAACAGCCCGCGATCATTCATCAGCCGCACCGCCTGCGCGCGCTCGTCTTTGGTCAACGCGCCAGTGGTCGCGGCGACGCTGGCGATGCTCTCTTCGATGATGCTGTGCACCATCACATCGACCGAGGGGCTTTCGTCGGGCTTCGGCGCAGGCTCGTCTATCGGGGCAAACAACCCTTCGATCAGCCCGCGCAATTGCAGCAGCCGGCTGCGGTCGGCATTGGCGCAGAGCGCGGCAAAGGCGCGGCCGTCCTGATTGCGAAACATCAGGCTGAGCGAGTCCAGCTCGCGCCCGTCGGGCAGGCGGGTGCGGTAATCGGCGACGACGGTGCAGGCCTCATTCGCGTCGCCATTCTCGATCAGCGCTTTCAGCCCCTTGTCGTCGAATGGCCCTGAAAAGATCGCACTGCCCACGCCACGGCCGCTGATCCGGCCATTGGCGATGGCGACGACCGAACTGTCTGGATGGGACAGATCATGCAGCACCAGCTCCAGATCGGGGCCGAGCAGCGCGCCGGTATGGTTGACCACCCATTTCAGGGTCGACAGGACAAGGGCGCATTCACGCGGGGTCGAGGGTACAATCACAGGGCCGGGCCTTTGTTGCAGGGTCATGGGGTCATCGCAACGATCATAGACACTTCCACGGGTAAGTTCATCGGCAATGCGGGGGTGGCGACCGCGGCGCGGGCGTGGCGTCCGGCATCGCCCAGAATGGCGACCAGCAGCTCTGAGGCCCCGTTGATCACCAGATGCTGGCTGAAGAAACCGGGGGCCGAGGCGACATAGCCGGTCAGGTTGAGAACCGCCTCGATCCGCGACAGTTCGCCGATCTCGGCCTTGATTGCCGCCAGCGCGTTCAGGGCGGTCAGGTGCGCGGCCTCGATCCCCTGTTCCAGCGTCACGTCTTCGCCCAGCCGCCCGGTGATTGTGGGCGCGCCGTCCCTGATCGGGCCTTGGCCGGACAGATAGAGCAACCCGTTATGCACCCGCGCCGGGACATACGCAGCCAGCGGCCCCTGTGCCATGGGCAAGGTCAGGCCCAAGGCGGCGAGCGTGTCTTCAGGGGTCATGGCTGGTTTCCTGCGATGGCGATCAGGGCCGCGCAGCAGGCGTCGAGATCGGCTTGGGTATTGTAGATATGCGGCGCGATCCGCAGCAGCGCGCCACGCGCGCTGAGCTTGATGCCGCGTTTGGCCAGATCGGCGGCCCAGCGTTCGGGGTCGAGCACCTTGACGGCGACCAGCCCGGCAGCGGCATCGCGGGGGGTGACCACCTCGAAACCGGCGGCACGCAGCTGATCCGCCAGCGTGCGTTGCAACAGGGCCACCCGCTCGAAGATCGCCTCCCAGCCAAGGCCGGTCAGATATTTCAACGCCGCCTCAAGCGCGGCAAGGCCGGGGTAGTTCACATGCGAGGGTTGCAGCAGTTTCGAGGGCGCAAGATTGGCATAGCCGCGCTGCTGCGGTGCCATCTGGGCACGCAGCAAGGGTGAGGTCACGCTCAGGCCCAGCCCGAAACCGGCCATCGTCCATTTGAAGAACGAGGTGACGTAGAGATCGGCCAGCGCCGCATCGACCGGCACCGCGCCAACCGCGTGCACGCCGTCCACCACCAGCACCACGCCCGCCGTGCGGCAGGCTGTGGACAGCGCGGCCAGATCGACCCGCGTGCCGGTTTCCCAATGCACATGCGACACGGCGACATAGCGCGCGCCAGGCAGGGCGGCGATCAGCCGGGCCGTTCGGTCGCGCTCATCGGGAATGTCGATCAGATCCAGCACCGCGCCGCGCGCGTCCAGCCCCTGCGCGACCGCCAGCACCGAAGGGAATTCGTCCGCCGCCAGCACCACCCGGTCGCCAGCCGCCACTGGCACCGCCTGCATCGCGCGGTTCAGCACGTCGGTGCTGCCGGAACCGAAATCGAGCCAGTCAGGCGAGACGCCGAGCAGCGCCGCCAGCTCGCCCTCAACCCGGGTGCGCATCGCCATCCATTCGGGGCGTCCGTCAAAGCCCCGGCTCTGCATCTCGTCATAGAAACGCGCCGCGGCGGCACCGGTGCCGGGCGCGGCCAGCCCGGTCGCGCCGCTGTCGAGATAGGTGCACTGCGCCAGATAGGGGAAATCCCGGCGCAGTGCCGCGATGGTTGAGTCGTTGAACATTTGTCCCCCTTGCCCTGAGCAGGCCTTGGGGGACAGATTTACACAGACCGTAGAGTAAATCTACAGAAAGTAGATGTCGGCTTCAGAGGTCGAGCATCCGGGGCAGGGCGCTGAGAATTTCCGGCCCGTCCTTGCGCAGTACGACGATCTCTTCCAGCCGCACGCCAAAGCGCCCGGCCAGATAGATCCCCGGCTCGATCGAGAACACATTGCCCTCTTCCAGCACGGTTTCGCTGGTCGCCGTGATATAAGGGCCTTCGTGCACGTCGATGCCCAACCCGTGACCGGTGCGGTGCACAAATTTGGGACCATAGCCCGCCGCCTCGATCACACCACGCGCGGCGGCGTCAACCTCGCGCGCCTTGACGCCCGGACGCGCCGCCGCCATCGCTGCCTTGACCGCGTGATCCACCGTGGCGCGGATCGTGCGGTATTCGTCAGGCTCGGTGCCGAACCAGAAACTGCGCGTCATGTCCGAGGGATAGCCGCCGATCCGGCAGCCGGTGTCGATCAGCACGGCCATGTTGTCTTCGAGCACCGCATCGCTGGTGTGGTGATGCGGGAAGGCGCCGTTCGCGCCAAAGCCGATGATGGTAAACTCGGGCTGTGCGCCATGGGCCTTATAGTAGTCGTGGATGATCGCCTGCACGTCACGCTCGGTCATGCCGACTTTCAGCTGCGCCATCGCGGCGCGCACTGCGTCATCGTTCAGCCGGGCCGAGGCGATCAGGGCCTCGACTTCGGCGGCGTCCTTGTGGCCGCGCAACCGGCCCACAGTGTCAGCAGTGAACCGGCGGCGCGGGCTGTCGAGCGCATCGAGCACCAGAAGCGCGAAGTCGGCGCGCATGGTTTCGTCCAGCACGACCGACAGGCCGGGCCGGGTTGCGCCCGCCTGGGTCAGGATGTCGGTCAGTGCCTGCGCGGGGCCATCGGCATCGCCCCAGCTGTGGAAAGGCAGCGCGGTGTTCTGGCGGGCGGCGTCTGCATTCAGCGCGGGCATCAGGAACCCGGCGTAGTCCTGCGACACGATCACCAGCACCGGGCGCTCATCGCCATGCGGGTCAACGCCGGTGAGCCACAGCATATGGCTCGACGGCCCCAGAATGCACAGGTCGGTGTCGGTCTTGGCCATCTCGGCGCGCAGAGCGCGCAGGCGGGTGTCGTGGATGCTCATGGGGGCCTCATTCGTGGAACGGGAAGGGCCGCCCGCACGGGTGGCGGGCGGCCCGGAAAGCGTCAGCGCGGGGCCGGGTTATTCGGCTTTTTCGACCAGACGGTAGTAAACGAAGTCCGAGGTCGCGCCATTCACATAACCGGTGACGTCATGCGCCATCGCGACCTGATACGCCGCCTGGAACATGATGACGATGGGCGAGTTTTCCTGCACCTGACGCTGCAGGTCCAGATACATCTCCTGACGCGCTGCCGGGTCTGCTTCGGTCAGCGCGGCCGTGGTCAGGTCGTTCATTTCCTGCGGCACGGCCCACGAGTTGCGCCAGGTGGTCGTGGCAGCATAGGCGTCCTGGCTGTTGTCGCTGTTATAGGCGAAGGCCTTGGCGTTCGAATGCGGGTCCATGAAGTCCGGGCCCCAATAGAGCAGCATCGCCTGATGGCTGCGCTCGCGGTAGCGGGTGATGACCTGGCTGCCGCTGCCCGGCAGGATTTCAAAGTTGATCCCGGCTTCGGCAAAGCTGGCCTGCAGCGATTGCGCCATATCGGTGAAGGGCGCGGCGTTGATCACATCCAGCGTGACGGTGATCGGCAGGTCCACACCGGCGTCGGACAGGATCTGCTCGGCACGCTCGGGGTCATAAGTATAGGGCGTGTCGTTCAGCGCGCCGGGGAAACCATTGGGCCAGAACGCCTGATGCACTTCCATCTGACCGGCGAGGAAGCTGTCGACCATGCCCTCATAGTTCACCAGATAGCGGGCGGCCTGCCACACGGCGGGGTTGGTCAGCTGTTCGTCGGCTTGGTTGAACGACAGGAAGTGGACGGCGGCCTGCGGGAAGGTTTCGACCGTCAGGGCGTCGGTGTCCAGACCGGCGATCTGGTCGGGCGTCAGGTTGCGCGCCATGTCGACGTCGCCCTGTTCCAGCAGCAGCTGCTGCGTGGCGGATTCCGAGACGTGGCGAATGATCACGCTGTCAATTGCCGGGGCGCCGTTGAAATAGGCGTCATTGGCTTGCAGACGGATCAGTTCAGCCGGGCGGAACATGCGCAGCGAGAACGGGCCGGTGCCGGCCGAGTTCGCGTTGAGCCAGGCGTTGCCCAGATCGTCGCCCTCAGCGTGCTCCATCACCGTCACTTCGTCAACGATGGACGCCGGACGCGCGGCCAGCACGTTCATCACGAAGGCAGGCGAGAAATCACCGGCGTAGCGGATGGTCACGGTGCCGTCGCCGGCGGTGATCATCTCGGCCACGTTTTCGGGCGTCCAGCCCAGCTGGGTCAGGATGAAGGCGGGCGTCAGGTTCAGCTGAACCACGCGCGACAGCGAGAAGACGACATCCTCGGGGCGGACCGGGTTGCCCGAGTGGAACGTCACCCCGTCACGCAGGGTGAAGGTGATGGTCTTGGCCTCGGCGTCGATCTCCCACGACGACGCAAGGCCGGGGGCCAGCGTGGTGGTGTCGGCGGCGTCATATTGCACCAGACGGTCATAGACGTTGGTGACCAGCTCACCCGAGGTGAACTCATAGGCCTGCGCCGGGTCGATGGCGACGATATCGTCGATGTTCTGGGCAACGACCAGCGTGTCGGCGGGCGTATCGGCCAGCGCGGGCAGGGGCATGGCCAGCACTGCGGCAAGCAGGGCGGGGCGGATAAGGGACATCAGGATAACCTCCGGGGTTGGGTCAGGTGTTGATATTGGCCGGGATCATTTCCGGCAGGCGAGACGACCGCCCGCTCTGCAAGACCGACAGTGTGCCGGTCCACAGGATGCGTGCAGGTGCATCGGTCGTATTGGCCCAGGAATGGGGGGTCGAGCCGCTGTAATGCAGGCTGTCCCCCGTCCTGAGGGTGAAGGTTTCGCCACCCAGCATCTGGGTGACCGCACCTTCTAGGATGAAGATGATCTCTTCGCCCTCATGCGAGGTGACTTCGGATTCAAAGCCCGGCGGGACGTGCAGTATGTAGGACGACAGCCCGGCACCCGGAAAGCTGGCGCCAAGCGTCTCGTATCCCAGCGCCGAGGTGTCGATGGAGAATTGCGGCCGCTCACCGGCGCGGGTCAGCTGATCGGCGGGGCGGGTTGCGCCGATGAAATGCTCCAGTCCCACGTCCAATCCCTGCGCGATCTGCGCCAGCGTGCCCAGCGACGGCGTGGCCAGCCCGCGCTCGACCTGACTGAGGAAACCGGGCGACAAACCGGCCTCGTCGCAGAGCGCCTGCAGGGTCAGGCCCAGCTGCTTGCGCCGCCGCCTGATATGCGCGCCAAGGTTCGGGTCGGTCTTGGGTTTGGGTCGGGCCATAGGGATTCGCTGTGTCCGTCCATCAAAATTTTTTTGATTTAAGCAAAGTTTTTTGCTAGAGCCAAGAAAATTGTTGCACGCTTTGCTGGAAACTGCCGACAGTCACCGGACGCTTTCAGACCCAGCGATCCAGAACAGGAGCCCCATGAAACCTCAACGCAGAGGCCCGTCCGCATGGTCCCGTCACCTTCGATCCGTGCTTGGATTCGCGGTGATTCTGGCGCTCACCTTTCTGGGCTTGCTGGCCATCACGTTCTTCATTGGCCGCATCATTCCGATTGATCCGGTGCTCGCCGTTGTCGGCGACCGCGCCACCAACGCCCAGTACGAGGCCGCGCGCATCGCCATGGGGCTGGACCAGCCGCTGCCGATGCAGTTCATCGCCTATGTCGGCGACGTGTTCAGCGGCGATCTGGGGCGCTCGGTCTCGACCAACCGCGAGGTTTCGACCGACCTGATCCGCGTGTTCCCGGCCACGCTGGAAATGGCGACCATCGGCATCATCATCGGCGTGCTGTTGGGTGTGCCGCTGGGTGTGCTGGCAGCGATCAAGCGCGGAAAGATCACCGACCAGCTGATCCGGGTGTTTGCGCTGTTGGGCTATTCGGTGCCCGCCTTCTGGCTGGGGCTTGTCGGTCTGGCGCTGTTCTATGCGGGTCTGGGCTGGGTTGCCGGACCGGGGCGCGTGGACATCTATTATGAGGGGCTGGTCGATCCGGTCACCGGCCTGTTGCTGGTCGACAGTCTGCTGGCGGGCGAGCCGGAGGTTTTCTTCAGCGCCCTGTCGCACATCATCCTGCCCGCCACGATCCTTGGCTTCTTCTCGCTCGCCTATATCGCGCGGATGACGCGCAGCTTCATGCTGGACCAGTTGGGGCAGGAATACGTCACCACCGCACGGGTCAAGGGTGTGTCGGAATGGCGGGTGATCTGGGTGCATGCTTTCGGCACAATCCGTGTGCCGCTGATTACCGTGATCGGCCTCAGCTATGCCGCCCTGCTCGAAGGCTCGGTGATGATCGAGACGGTGTTCAGCTGGCCCGGCATCGGCAACTACCTGACCACGGCGCTGTTCAACGCGGACATGAACGCCGTGCTCGGTGCGACGCTGGTCATCGGGGCGGTGTTCATCGTCATCAACAAACTGTCGGACGTGCTCTACCGCGTCCTTGATCCGCGGAGCCGCTCATGACCCTGACAACCTGGTTGACGGATGATGCCCCGGCCTCGCGCCTGCAGGCCAATCTGGGCCGCGCCTATGACGTGACCCGCCGCTTGCTGCGCAACCCGCTGGCGGCGCTGGGCGTGGCGATCCTGACCGTGCTGATCGTCTGCGCTGCCTTCGCGCCGTGGATCGCGCCCTATTCGCCCATCGGGCAGGATCTGGGCGCGCGGCTGATGCCGCCCTCGGCAACCAACTGGATGGGCACGGACGAGCTGGGCCGCGATATCTTTTCCCGGGTCGTGCATGGCGCGCGCCTGACGCTGCTGATCGTCGGTATGGTCGCGGTGATCTCGGCGCCCTTGGGTCTGATCCTTGGCGCGGTGTCGGGCTATTTCGGTGGCTGGACGGACCGGGTGCTGATGGGGATCACCGACGTGTTCTTGTCGATGCCCAAACTGATCCTTGCGCTGGCCTTTGTCGCCGCTCTGGGGCCGGGGATCGAAAACGCGATCATCGCCATCGCGATCACCGCCTGGCCACCCTATGCCCGCCTCGCGCGGGCCGAGACGCTGACTTTCCGCAACTCTGAATTCGTGCAGGCCGTGCGGCTGGCCGGGGCAAGCCATATGCGCGTCATCGGGCTGCACATCCTGCCGCTGTGCACCTCGTCCACCATCATCCGCGTGACGCTGGACATGGCCGGGATCATCCTGACCGCTGCCGGTCTGGGCTTTCTGGGCCTTGGTGCGCAGCCGCCACTGCCGGAATGGGGTGCGATGATCTCGCGCGGGCGCAGTTTCATTCTGGATCAATGGTGGGTCGCCACCATGCCGGGCTTTGCCATCATTCTGGTGTCGCTGGGTTTTTGCTTTCTGGGTGACGGGCTGCGCGACGTGCTGGACCCCAAGAGCGGGGATAAATCATGAGCGCGCCGCTGCTTGAGGTCGAAAACCTCACCGTCACCTTTCCCACCCCCAGTGGGCCGGTCAATGTGGTCGATGGCGTCAGCCTGACGCTGGGAACCGAGCGGCTGGGCATCGTGGGCGAAAGCGGCTCGGGCAAGTCGATGACCGGCCGCGCGATCCTTGGCCTGATCCGCCCGCCGGGGCGCGTGACGGCGGACAAGCTGGCGTTCGAGGGCACCGAGCTGCAAAGCCTGAGCGCCCGCCAGATGCGCAAGATCCGCGGCGCGCGGATCTCGATGGTGATGCAGGATCCGAAATTCTCGCTCAACCCGGTGATGACCGTGGGCCGCCAGATCGCCGAAGCCCTGCGCACGCACGAAAACCTGCCGCGCCGCGATGTGAAGGCGCGGGTGGCCGAGATGCTGCACTCGGTGCGCATCACCGATCCTGAGCGGGTCATGGGCCTGTACCCGCACGAGGTATCCGGCGGCATGGGGCAGCGCATCATGATCGCCATGATGCTGATCCCCCGCCCGCGCATCCTGATCGCGGACGAGCCAACCAGCGCGCTGGATGTGTCCGTGCAGGGGCAGGTGCTGGACCTGATCGACGATCTGGTGCGCGACAACGGCATGGGTCTGCTGCTCGTCAGCCACGATCTGCATCTGGTCGGACGCTATTGCGACCGGGTGATGGTGATGAACGCCGGGCGCGTGGTCGAAACGCTGGACGCCAGGAACCTGCACGCCGCCCAGCACCCTTACACCAAGGGCCTGCTCGCCGCCGTCCCCCGGATGAACGAAACGCGCGAGGTTCTGCCGACCCTCGACCGCAGCCAATGGGCCGCCACATGACCGCGATCCACCTTCAAGACCTCGACATCTACTACGGCGAAAGCCGCGCTGTGCAGGGGGTTAACCTCGACGTCGCCTCGGGCGAGAGCTTTGCGCTGGTCGGCGAAAGCGGCTCGGGCAAGTCCACGATCCTCAAGGCGATCATGGGGCTGGCCCCGGACTGGACCGGCACCATCGAAGTGGACGGCGCAGCCCGCAGCCACGGCACCGACCGCGCATTTTCGGCGCATTGCCAGATGGTGTTTCAAGACCCTTACGGCTCTCTCCACCCGCGCAAGACCATCGACGCGGCGCTGGCCGAGCCGCTCTTGATCCACGGCAAGCCCAACCGCGACAAACGGGTGGTCGAGCTGCTGGCCGAAGTGGGCCTCGACGCGCGCTTCCGCTTCCGTTTTCCGCACCAGCTGTCGGGCGGTCAGCGTCAGCGCGTCGCCATCGCGCGCGCTCTGGCGCTTGAGCCCAAACTTCTCTTGCTGGATGAACCCACCAGCGCGCTGGATGTGTCCATTCAGGCCGAGATCCTGAACCTTCTCAAACGGCTGCGGCGCGAGCGGGGGCTGACCTATCTGATGGTCACGCACAACCTGCCCGTCGTGTCTTTCATGTGCGACCGGCTGGCGGTGATGCGCCACGGCAAGATTGTCGAGACCGCTGACGTCGCCACCCTGCGCTCGGGCCAGTTCGACAGTGCCTATGCGCGCGACCTCTATCGCCTGAGCGAACCTGACCAAACGGAGCAGACCCCATGACCCCCACCGCCACTTTCACCGCCGCTCTTGAACAGGCGACCACCCGGACCGAGGCCTTCGAGGCGCTGGGCCGTCTGGTTGCCGACACGCTGGGCATCAAGCTGGTCACCGTGATGACCATGGACTTCACCGCCGGTGTCGCGCGGCGCGCCTATACCAGCCATCCGGTTGAATACCCGGTGTCGGGTGACAAGCCGATCCGCCGCGATGGGTGGTTCGATCAGGTGCATGGCCGTGGCCAGCCTTTCGTCGCCAACACCATCGAGGACATCGCGAAGGTGTTCCCCGACGCCGACACGATTGCCTCGCTTGGCTGTGCCTCGGTGGTGAATATTCCGGTGCGCGTACAGGGGCAGATCCTTGGTACGCTGAACATGCTGGACGTTGCTGGCTATTTTGACCCGGCCACCGTCGCCCGCTGCGAAGAACTGCTGCGCCTGCCGGCGACGGCGTGCTTCCTGCTGCCCGCCTGATGCGCTGAGCCGCGCGGGGCAGGGGGAAGCCTTGCCCCGCGGCGATGAAACTTTGCTGATTTGCAATTCGCATCTTCACATCTGCGGTGTCTTTGCAAATTTTCTTGTTTTTCCTTCCCTTGCTGCGCGTGCAAACGTAGATTGCGTCTCACATCCGAGGAGGCGTTGATGAAGGACATTCTGCAAGAGCTTGAGACCCGTCGCCAGACCGCCCGTATGGGCGGTGGTCAGCGGCGCATCGACGCGCAGCATGCCAAGGGCAAGCTCACCGCGCGCGAGCGGATCGAGCTGCTGCTCGACGAGGACTCTTTCGAAGAGTTCGACATGTTCGTCGCCCATCGCTGCACCGATTTCGACATGCAGCAGGACCGGCCCGCCGGGGATGGCGTGGTGACGGGGTGGGGCACGGTTAATGGCCGCATGGTCTATGTCTTCAGTCAGGATTTCACCGTCTTTGGTGGCTCGCTTTCGGAAACCCACGCGCAAAAGATCTGCAAGATCATGGATATGGCGATCCAGAACGGCGCGCCGGTCATCGGGTTGAACGACTCGGGCGGCGCGCGCATTCAGGAAGGCGTGGCCTCGCTTGCCGGCTATGCCGACGTGTTCCAGCGCAACATCATGGCCTCGGGCGTGGTGCCGCAGATCAGCGTGATCATGGGGCCCTGTGCCGGTGGCGCGGTCTACAGCCCGGCGATGACCGACTTCATCTTCATGGTGCGCGACAGCTCGTATATGTTCGTGACCGGCCCCGATGTGGTCAAGACGGTGACGAACGAGATCGTCACCGCGGAAGAGCTGGGTGGGGCCTCGACCCACACCCGGAAGTCTTCGGTTGCCGATGGCGCGTTCGAGAATGACGTCGAGGCGCTGGCCGAAGTGCGCCGTCTGATCGACTTCCTGCCGCTCAACAATCGCGAAAAAGCGCCGGTCCGTCCGTTCTTTGACGATCAGAACCGCATCGAAGCCAGCCTCGACACGCTGATCCCCGACAATCCCAACACGCCCTATGACATGAAGGAGCTGATCCTCAAAGTCGCGGACGAGGGGGATTTTTACGAGATCCAGGCCGATTTCGCCAAGAACATCATCACCGGCTTCATCCGCATCGAAGGTCAGAGCGTCGGCGTCGTGGCCAACCAGCCGATGGTGCTGGCCGGGTGCCTGGACATAGACTCCAGCCGCAAGGCCGCGCGCTTTGTGCGTTTTTGCGACGCGTTCGAAATCCCGATCCTGACGCTGGTCGACGTGCCCGGCTTCCTGCCCGGCACCGGCCAGGAATTCGGCGGGGTTATCAAGCACGGCGCGAAGCTGCTCTTTGCCTATGGTGAAGCGACGGTGCCGAAAGTCACGGTGATCACGCGCAAAGCCTATGGCGGCGCCTATGACGTCATGGCCTCCAAACATCTGCGCGGGGATTTCAACTATGCCTGGCCCACCGCCGAGATCGCGGTGATGGGGGCCAAGGGCGCGGTCGAGATCCTTTACCGCAGCGAATTGGCCGACAAAGACAAGATCGCAGCGCGCACCAAGGACTATGAGGATCGCTTCGCGAACCCCTTTGTCGCGGCCGAGAAAGGCTTTATCGACGAGGTGATCCAGCCCCGTTCGACCCGCCGCCGTGTCGCCCGTGCCTTTGCCAGTCTGCGCAATAAAAAGCTGACAAATCCCTGGAAAAAGCACGACAACATCCCGCTTTGACGGCGGGATGGCCTTACCAGCGGCTGCTATATTCCCGCTGGTTTGCGCTAGATGTTGTTTTTTGAACCCTGTCTCACCCGCGCCTTGGTGCGCCAAAACCACAGAACGCCTTGCAAGCCCCCATGTTTGAACACAAAAACTGGATTTGGCCCTTTGGATGGGTTATGGTCGCGAACAGCGCAACCGCCGTGGTTTGTGCAAATAAGAGCATCCGGCGCTTGGGGGCTTCCCGGCGACCGGACCGAAACGAGAGCAGGAGTAACGCATGTCCAAGTTTACCATCGCCGCCTTCGCGGGCGTCGTCGGCCTGTCGTTCCTGGCCGGTTGCAACCAGAACCGCCAAGAAGAATTCGTCATGGTCGAGCCCGCGCCCGAGCCGATTTACGTCGAGCCGGTCACGCCGAAATACCGTTGATTTCACGCCTTCGGGCGTAATGCGCCGGGCGGGGCCGCTTTTGGCCCCGCCCGTTCGCGTCCTGAACACTCTGTCCGCAATTCACATGGGGGGTGCCTCGTGCTGAAGCATCGCGGTTTTCCCGGGCGTTTGCCCAGCACCGACTTCCAATTCACCATCCGACGCGCCAACGTCAAGGAAGGGGCCTCGCCCCTGATCGAGCGCAAGCGCTTCAAGGATCGCCGCCCCGCAGACCGGCGGGCCGACACCGGCTTTATGGCAGCACTTTGGGAGCATTTCGGCGAAGAGCCGTTCGAGCGTGGCAATCTGGACGCCGGACGTCTGTCGTGGCTGTTTGGCCGCGAGGTCGTGCCCGCCGAAGATCCCTTCGATCCCAAAAGCTATGAAGCCCTGCTCCGGATCAACGTCGAGCAGGCGCGCATCTCTTTCCCCGAAATCTTCGACGAGGACGCCGAAGACTTCGACTGGGAGGATGACGACGAATGATCATCATCGCTGTGCACACACTTTTGGGGGCCCTGACGGGGCAGGGGGACTGAGCATGTTCAAGAAAATCCTGATCGCCAACCGGGGTGAAATCGCCTGCCGGGTCATCAAGTCGGCGCAGAAGATGGGCATCAAGACCGTCGCGATCTATTCGGACGCCGACCGCAATGCCTTGCATGTGAAGATGGCCGACGAGGCCATCCACATCGGCCCGTCGCCCGCCAACCAGTCCTATATCGTCATCGACAAGGTGATGGAGGCGGTGCGCAAATCGGGTGCCGAGGCCGTGCATCCGGGCTACGGCTTTCTGTCCGAGAACATGAAATTCGCCGAGGCGCTGGAGAAAGAGGGCGTGGTTTTCGTCGGCCCCCCCAGCCCCGCGATCGAGGCGATGGGCGACAAGATCACCTCGAAGAAACTGGCGATGGAAGCCGGGGTCAGCACGGTGCCGGGCTATATGGGCCTGATCGCCGATGCCGAAGAAGCCGTGACGATCTCGAACCAGATCGGTTATCCGGTGATGATCAAGGCCAGCGCCGGCGGCGGCGGCAAGGGCATGCGCATCGCGTGGTCCGAGTCCGAGGTCAAGGAAGGCTTTGAGTCCTCAAAGAACGAAGCGGCCAACAGCTTTGGCGATGACCGGATTTTCATCGAGAAATTCGTGACGCAACCGCGTCACATCGAAATTCAGGTGCTGGCCGACAAGCACGGCAACACCGTCTATCTGCACGAGCGCGAATGCTCGATCCAGCGCCGCAACCAGAAAGTCATCGAAGAGGCGCCCTCGCCGTTCCTCGATGAAGCGACCCGCAAGGCGATGGGCGAGCAGGCCTGCGCGCTGGCCAGAGCTGTGGGCTATACCAGCGCCGGGACGGTGGAATTCATCGTCGATGGTGAGCGGAATTTCTATTTCCTTGAGATGAACACCCGCCTGCAGGTAGAACATCCGGTGACCGAGCTGATCACCGGCGTGGATCTTGTCGAACAGATGATCCGCGTCGCGAATGGTGAGGAACTGCCGTTCAAACAGGAAGATCTGAAGATCAACGGCTGGGCGATGGAAAGCCGCCTTTACGCTGAAGACCCCTACCGCAACTTCCTGCCCTCGATCGGTCGCCTGACCCGCTATCGCCCGCCGGTTGAGGGTGCGACCCCGCGCGGCGGCATCGTGCGCAACGATACCGGCGTGTTCGAGGGTGGCGAGATCTCGATGTACTACGACCCGATGATCGCCAAGCTGTGCACCTGGGGCAAGGACCGCGCCTCGGCCATCGAGGAAATGAGCCTGGCGCTGGACACGTTCGAGGTTGAGGGCATCGGCCACAATCTGCCGTTCTGCTCGGCTGTGATGGACCACCCGCGCTTTGTCTCGGGCGAGATCACCACCGCCTTTATCGCCGAGGAATTCCCCGAAGGCTTCACCGGTGTGGCCTTGCCCGACGCCATGCTGCGCCGGGTTGCGGCAGCGGCGGCGGCTATGAACCGTGTGGGTGAAATCCGCCGCACGCGCATCTCGGGCCGGATGGACAACCACGAGCGGCATGTCGGTGACGATTGGGTGGTGACGCTGCAAGGTGTTGATTTCCCGGTCGCAATCAACGCCGACAAGGGCGGCGCGACCATCGCCTTTGCCGATGGTCAGGCAATGCGGGTTGAATCGGACTGGGTGCCGGGTCAGCAGCTGGCGCGCGTGCTGGTGGATGGCACGCCTCTGGTGCTCAAGGTCGGGCGGATCAGCGGCGGCTTCCGTCTGCGGCTGCGCGGCGCGGACCTGAAGGTGCATGTGCGCACCCCGCGTCAGGCCGAACTGGCGCGCCTGATGCCCGAAAAGCAGCCCGCCGATACCTCGAAACTGCTGCTCTGCCCGATGCCTGGCCTGATCGTCAAACTGAACGTGGCTGAGGGCGAAGAGGTGTTCGAGGGGCAGGCGCTGTGCACCGTCGAGGCGATGAAGATGGAAAACATCCTGCGTGCCGAGAAGAAGGGCATCATCAAGAAGATCAACGCCACCGTCGGCGGCTCGATGGCCGTGGACGACGTGATCATGGAGTTCGAGTGACCGCCAGCCCCGCCCCTTACCGGCCTGCCGGCCGGCGTTCGAGCATTTCGTCGCGCCGCAGCGGGAAGTGGTCGATGGCCGAGGCAATCTCGCGCACGCTGCGCGGGGCGGGGCGGCGTTGCTTGATCTCGCCGTCTTTCTCGATGATGGCCAGCATGAACCCGTGCGGCCGCAGCCGCAGCCGCAACGGGCTGCCCGACGCGCGGTCGCTGTCGAACATCACGACCACGTCGCGCAGCGCCAGCTCGGCGGCCCGTTCGCGGATGTCGCGCATCTGGCGCTGGAACGCGGGGTCGTTGGGCGTGTCGGCCAAGACGGCGACGATGCGCGCTTCCCACAGGAAACTCTCGGGGTCGATCCCGGCCGCGTCGAGAATGCGCAGCTCTGCCACCGGCGCTTCGGTGTCGAGCGCAAGGTCTGACGGCGTGGGGGTGATCAGCACCTCTTGCGCAAAGACGGGTGCGGCGGTGAGGCTCAACAGCAGCGCGTACAAGGCAAATTTCATCGGCGGCGGGTCTCCCTTCCGCTCTGATATAGGCGTTCGCGCCGACAATACACCCGTGACCGAACCGATTTCGCCCCGGCCCCTGTCGGCGGCGGCCTGACGAACCAAAGGAACGCACCATGTCCCACAACGACAAGATGGCCGCTTGGGAAGCGCTGGCGGCGAAAGAGCTCAAGGGCAAGCCCGTTGAGGATCTGACCTGGAACACGCTTGAGGGCATTCCGGTCAAGCCGCTCTATACCGAGGCCGATCTTGAGGGGCTTGAGCACCTCGGCTCGACCCCCGGGTCCGCCCCCTTCACGCGCGGCCCGCGCGCCACGATGTATGCCGGGCGTCCGTGGACGATCCGGCAGTACGCGGGCTTCTCGACGGCTGAGGAATCCAACAACTTCTACCGCAAAGCGCTGGCCGCCGGGCAGCAGGGCGTCTCGGTCGCCTTCGATCTGGCGACGCACCGCGGCTATGACAGCGACCATCCGCGCGTTGAGGGCGATGTCGGCAAGGCCGGGGTGGCGATTGACAGCGTCGAGGACATGAAGATCCTGTTCGACGGCATCCCGCTGGATAAGGTCAGCGTGTCGATGACGATGAACGGCGCGGTGATCCCGATTCTGGCGAATTTCATCGTGACGGGCGAAGAACAGGGCGTGGACCGCAAGTTGCTGTCGGGGACCATTCAGAACGACGTTCTGAAAGAGTTCATGGTCCGCAACACCTATATCTATCCGCCCGAGCCCTCGATGCGGATCATCGCGGATATCATCGAATACACCGCCGCCGAGATGCCCAAGTTCAACTCGATCTCGATTTCCGGCTATCACATGCAGGAAGCCGGGGCCAATCTGGTGCAGGAGCTGGCCTTCACGCTGGCTGACGGTCGCGAATACGTCCGCACGGCGATTGCACGCGGGATGGATGTGGATGCCTTCGCCGGGCGGCTGTCGTTCTTCTTTGCCATCGGCATGAACTTCTTCATGGAAGCATCCAAGCTGCGGGCCGCGCGGCTGCTGTGGCACCGGATCATGACCGAGTTCGGTGCCAAGAAACCCGGCTCGCTGATGCTGCGCACCCATTGCCAGACCTCGGGCGTGTCGCTGCAAGAGCAAGACCCCTACAACAACGTGGTGCGCACCGCCTATGAGGCGATGGCGGCGGCACTGGGGGGGACGCAGTCGCTGCACACCAACGCGCTGGATGAAGCTATCGCGCTGCCCACCGAATTCAGCGCCCGGATCGCCCGCAACACGCAGTTGATCCTGCAGGAAGAAACCGGCGTTACCCGCGTCGTCGATCCTCTGGCCGGTTCGTACTATGTTGAAAAACTGACAGCCGACCTGGCTGAAGCCGCGTGGGAACTGATCTGCGAGGTTGAAGAACTGGGAGGCATGACCAAGGCCGTCGCCAGCGGCATGCCCAAGCTCAGGATCGAGGAATCCGCCGCGCGGCGTCAGGCGATGATCGACCGGGGCGAAGAGGTGATCGTCGGGGTCAACAAATACCGGCTGGGTAAGGAAGACCCGATCGACATTCTGGACATCGACAACGTCAAGGTGCGCGACGGGCAGATCACCCGTCTCGCCGCCATGCGCGCCAGCCGTGACGAAGCCGCCTGTCAGGCCGCTCTGGCCGAGGTCGAGCGTCGGGCCAAAGAGGGTGGCAACCTGCTGGCCGCCGCCGTCGATGCCGCCCGGGCACGGGCCAGCGTAGGGGAAATCAGCATGAGCATGGAAAAGGTGTTTGGCCGTCACCGCGCCGAGGTGAAGACCCTCGCCGGTGTCTACGGTGCCGCCTATGAGGGCGACGACGGTTTCGCCGCCATCCAGCGCGACGTCGAGGCCTTCGCCGAGGACGAAGGCCGCCGCCCGCGCATGCTGGTGGTCAAGATGGGGCAGGACGGCCACGACCGGGGCGCCAAGGTCATCGCCACCGCCTTTGCCGATATCGGCTTTGACGTCGATGTGGGGCCGCTGTTCCAGACCCCCGAAGAAGCCGCACAGGATGCGATCGACAATGACGTGCACGTCATTGGAATCAGCTCTCAGGCGGCGGGGCACAAAACCCTTGCTCCCAAGCTGATCGCCGCGCTCAAGGCGGCCGGTGCGGGCGATATTCTGGTGATCTGCGGCGGGGTGATTCCCCATCAGGACTATGAATTCCTGTATCAGAACGGGGTTAAGGCCATTTTCGGCCCGGGAACCAACATTCCGAACGCGGCTCGCGACATCCTTCACTTGATCAGACAGGCGCGTTCCTGATAGGCAAGGGCACGAACCTGCGACATTTGGTTGCAACCCCGGGGAGGGGGGAGCGACCCCAAGGGGCGGTCAGGAGGATGACCGCCCCTTTCTTTATGCGCCGACCCCGCGCAGACTGCCGGTGCAGCACGTAGGGAGTTCTCATGACATCGAAACGACCCGTGATCGCCGCCTCGATGGCTTTAGGCATGCTCTGGTCGCTGGGGCTGGTCTGGCTGGGCCGCGGGCCGGGCGATCCGGTCAACAGCATCGCCTTGGGGCTGATGCCCGGCGGGCTGATCATGGCCGCGATGATCGGGCGGCTGGCGCAGCGGCGTTTCTTTGACGACGCGATCATTGACGGCCAACCCTTTGCCACCGGCTCAGGAGCCGAAATCGACCAGCGCGTCCTGAGTAACACCGCCGAGCAACTGGTGCTTGCCGCCGCGCTCTGGCCCTTTGCGGGTTGGGTGCTGGGCTGGGGCTTGCTGCCCGTGCTGGGCGTCAGTTTTGCTCTGACGCGGGTGCTGTTCTGGCTGGGGTATCACCTGTCACCCCCCTTGCGGGGCCTCGGTTTTGCCGCCAGTTTCTACCCCAGCGTGGTGGCCGTGCTCTGGGCACTGGTCGCGCTGTCCTGAGGACTCCTATGGCACTCTTCGATCATCTCGCCGTCGCTTGTGGCTCGCTTGCGGCGGACGCTCCGACCATCGAGGCCCTGCTCGGCGTCCCATTGGAGCCGGGCGGCAAGCATGCCCAGATGGGCACGCATAACCGGCTGTTATCGCTGGGCGAGGGGGAATATTTCGAGCTGATCGCCATCGACCCCGAGGGTCAGACCCCCGACCGCCCGCGCTGGTTTGCGATGGACAGTTTCGACGGCCCGCCCGCCGTGCGCAACTGGATCCTGCGCTGTGACGACATGGCCGAGACATTGGCACAGGCGCCAATGGGCACCGGCACGCCGGTCCCGTTTCGCCGCGACGCGCTGACCTGGGAATTTGCCCTGCCAGACAGCGGCGTGCTGCCCTTCGACAATTGCGCCCCGGCGCTGATCGCCTGGGGGCCGGGTGTGCCGCATCCGAGCACACGCCTGCCTGATCGCGGTGTGCGGCTGGTGGCGCTGACGCTCAGCCACCCGCGCGCCTCGGTCTTGCAGGCGGCGCTGGCACCGCTGATCGACGATCCTCGGGTCACAGTGATTACGGGGGCGCCGGGGATCTCGGCGACCTTCGATACACCAAGTGGGCGCAAGACGCTGTGATGATCCGGCCCGCCGTTCCCGGCGATGCGCCGGCCATCGCGGGTTTCTGGAACCCGTTGATTCGCGACACAGTGGTGACCTTTTCGCCGCTTGAACGCTCGCCCGACGAGATCATCGCGATGATCACACAGAAGCAGGTCTTTGTCGTCGCCGACCCGGGCGACGGCCCGGTGGGTTTTGCCACCTACGCGCAATTCCGCAGCGGTCCCGGCTATGCCTTTGCGCAGGAACACACCATCATCCTGTCGCCTCAAGCCAACGGCAAGGGCGTGGGCCGGGCGCTGATGGCGGCGATCGAGGGGATCGCGCGCGACCACGGCCACCGTGCCATGATCGCCGGGGTCAGTGGCTCGAACCCGGCAGGCATCGCGTTTCACGCGGCGATTGGCTATTTGGAGGTCGGCCGCCTGCCGCAGGTCGGCTGGAAACTGGGCAGCTGGCACGATCTTGTGCTGATGCAGAAAATGTTGTGATCGTCGCATGTTCAAACCGCGCGCGCGCGGCTAGAATGATCGCATGTCACTCTGGACCCGGATCACCGATGCAATTGAGGCTCTGCGCACGGGCGAACCGCTCAGCGCCGTGTTTGACCGCCTGCGCCAGCGCCCTGAGCGCACGGTCGCCTTTACCATCGGTGTGATCGCGCTGGGGGCCAAGCTGGCCAAGGCTGACGGCACCGTCACAAAGGGTGAGGTCGCGGCTTTCCGCGCCGTGTTCACCATCCCGCCCGAAGATGAACCCAGCGCCGCCCGCGTCTTCAATCTGGCGCGGCAGGACGTGGCCGGGTTTGACGCCTATGCGCGCAAGATCGCCGGGCTCTTTCCGCCGGATGATCCGGTGCTGCGCGATCTGATGGAGGGGCTGTTCCACATCGCGCTGGCCGATGGGGATTTCCATCCGGCCGAGGATGCGTTCCTGCGCGAGGTTGCCGGCATCTTCGGGCTGGGTGAGGCGTATTATCGCTCGATGCAGGCGCGGTTTGTGCCGGGTGCCAGCCCCGACCCACTGGATCTGCTGGAACTGCCACAGGATGCCACGCTGGATCAGGCCCGCGCCGCGTTCCGGCGCATGGTGCGCGAAACACACCCCGATCAGCTGCGCGCGCGGGGGGTGCCGGACGAAGCGGTGCGTCTGGCCGAAGAGCGGCTCAAGGCGCTCAACAGCGCCTGGGAAGAGGTGCAGCAACGACACGCGGCCTGAAGGGGAGGGGATCATGCACACACGCGCGATGATACTGGCACTGCTGGTCAGTCTGGGCACACCGGCCGTGGCGCAGGAGGCGGACGAACCCGGGCGGCTGGATCAGCTGTTTTCCGACATGCTGGGTGCGATTGACCCGTGGATGCGTGAACTGAGCGCTATGCTGGGCGATCTGTCCGGCTGGCACGCGCCCGAGGTGCTGCCCAACGGCGATATTCTCATCCGCCGCCGGCACGAGGATCAAGCGCCTTCAGAGCCTTCCGTCGAGGGTTCGGACGGCAGCTTGGAGCTGTGATTGCGCGCAACGCGCAGGTTGGTGGTCACGCCCAAGGTCTTGGCCAATGCCGCAAAGCGCTGTGCGGCAACCTCGCCGAAGAGATCCTTGCGCTCGGGTTGCAGGATCAGCTCCAGCACCTTTTTCTTGGGGAAGTAGCGTAGCTCACCTGCCGCTTGCGGTCCGGCCAGCGAGAACATCGCGCCAAAGCGCATGGCCTTGCCCAGCATGATCGCGTGGCGGATTTCTTCTTCGTCCAACAGAGTCAGCAACGGCGTGATCCGGCTGTCCGCGCCCGGCGATTTATAGCGGTTCATCAGCGCCAGACCTAAGTAGACCCGGCCCTTGTGATCCAGCCCGCCCAGATTGGCCCGCGTCGCCGTGTCAAAACAGCTTTCCGACCGGTAATCGGGGTGCGCGCGCCAATTCACATCATGCAGCAGGCAGGCCGCTTTGATCAGGCGCAGCCGCTCGTCCGAGACATTGCGGTACAGCGGCATCAGGAATTCATACAGCGCACGCCCAAAGCCCGGCATCCGCGCGTTGGTCGATTCCAGATGGCGACCGGCCTCGATCAACGGATCGCGGGCGCGCAACTCGTCGGGCATCTGTTCGAACAGGATGCCTTCACGGATGCCATAGCTTGAAATGAAGATCTCTTTGGGCCGGAAGATCGTCAGCATCTGGCGCAGCACCACTGTCGCCAATGGCACCAGCGCGATGCGCTCGGGTGAGGTGCCGGTCTTGTTGCGCAGGGTTTTCAGATCCTGCGTCGCCAGCCAGTCGATGGTCTTGCGGATCGACTTGGGCGTCATCTGGTATTCATGCAGCACGGTCAGCGGATAGCCGCGCCGCTCCATGTCCAGCCGGGCGAGGGCCCGCCACGACCCGCCGACCAGATAGAGCGCGTGGTGATCGGCGCCGACCTCTTCGCGCAGCTGTTTCAGCGTCTTGGAAATATGGTCGTGCAGACCCTTCTTGCCACCGGTGACCTGTTGCAGCCGGAACGGCCCCAGCGCCGAACTGACACGGCGGCCCACGGTGTTGTCGCCGATCTCGGCCAGCTCCATCGACGAGCCGCCGATGTCGCACACCAGCCCCCGTGCGCCGGGCCAGCCCAGCAGCACGCCCTGCGCCGACAGCCGGGCCTCTTCGGTGCCGGGGATGATCATCATCTCGATGCCGGTGGCGGCCTCGACCTCGGCCTTGAAGTCTTCGCCGTCCTCGGCCTCGCGCACGGCGGCGGTGGCCACCACCGTCATGCTGGTCAGCGCCATGTCGTCGGCCAGCAGTGCAAAGCGCTTGATCGCCGCCAGCGCGCGGGCGCGGCCTTCGGCGTTCAGGCGTCCGGTATCGGTTAGCCCACGGCCCAGACCGCACAGGATCTTTTCGTTGAAGAAATACGCAGGCGAGCGGGCAGCACCGTCAAACACCACCATCCGCACCGAGTTCGAGCCCACGTCGATCACCCCCACCCGGTCAAGGTGGCGCATGGCGTCATCGTCAAACAGGGGTGTCCCGCCGAAATAGCCACGGACGGGGGTCGGGGTGGTCATGGGTTCGTTACCGTCTTCCATGGCCTTCCTCTTCGATCTGGGGCGGCTGCTTGCATTTAGTCGGCGCTGCGGCGCGGCGTCAACCGCGCCTTCCGACATTCCTACCGCGTCAGTCAGATCCAAAGGGGTCACTCGGGCCCATGCGCCAATTCGGGAACGTCATGCGCCCCGGCCGAGCCGCGACCAGAAAGCGACGGGTTCTCCATGAAGAAGCGGTGACAGCTGAACATCGGCCGATCCTCGGCCCCGACATCCGGCGTGGCGCGCAGATAGCGGCCGTTGCCGTCCAGTATCCAGCTTTGTGCCTCGTCAAAATTGTTCGCGGCCATGATCTGACTGACGATCTGCGCCTTCACCGTGGCGTTCTTGATCTCGACCAGCGTCTCGACCCGGCGCAGCAGGTTGCGCCCCATCCAGTCCGCCGAGGACATGAAGACCCGCGCGTGTTCCGACGGTAGCCCGTGGCCCGAGCCGAAACAAACGATTCGCGAGTGCTCAAGGAAGCGGCCAACGATGGACTTGACCCTGATGTTTTCCGAAAAGCCCTTGATGCCGGGCCGGATCGCACAGATCCCGCGGATCACCAGACTGATCTGCACCCCCGCCTGACCCGCCGCATAAAGCGCGTCGATGACGTCAGGATCGACGACCGAGTTCATCTTGGCCCAGATCTGCGCAGGCCGTCCGGCGCGGGCGTGATCGGCCTCGCGCGCGATCAGCTCGATCAAACGGTCTTTCAGCGAGATCGGCGAAATCGCCAGATTCTCCAGCATCTCGGGCTGCGCATAGCCGCTCAGATAGTTGAACACCCGCGCCGCGTCGCGCCCCAGTGCGGGCTCACAGGTGAACAGGCTGAGGTCGGTGTAGATGCGCGCGGTGATCGGGTGATAGTTGCCCGTGCCCCAGTGCGTATAGGTGACCAGCTTGTCCCCTTCACGCCGGACCACCGCCGAAATCTTGGCGTGGGTCTTGTAGTGGATGAAGCCGTAAACGACATGCGCGCCCGCCCGTTCCAGACGGCGCGACTGGCGGATGTTGGCAGCCTCGTCAAAGCGGGCTTTCAGCTCGACAAAGGCGGTGACGGATTTGCCTGCCTCGGCCGCTTCGCACAGCGCGTCAACGATCGGGCTGTCGCGCGACGTGCGGTAGAGCGTCTGCTTGATCGCCAGCACGTTGGGGTCGATGGCGGCCTGCTTGAGGAAGCGCACCACCATATCGAACGTCTCGTAGGGGTGGTGCAGCAGCATGTCCTTTTGGCGAATCGCCGCGAACATGTCGCCGTCGTGGTCCTGGACACGCTCGGGCACGCGCGGGCTGAACGGCGGCCATTGCAGATCGCGCCGCCCGTCGACCACCAGTTCCTTGACGTCGGACATGCCGACCAGCCCGTCCAGTTCGATCACCTCATCGGGGGTGACACCCAGTTCATGCATGATCAGCGCGCGGAGCGACGGTTCGGCCCCGGCGGTCAGGGTCATGCGGACCACTTCGCCCCGGCGGCGGCGTTTGAGCGCGACCTCGAACTCGCGCACCAGATCCTCGGCCTCTTCCTCGACCTCCATGTCCGAATCGCGCAGCACGCGGAAGGCACAGGAATTACGGACGACATAGCCGGGGAAAAGGGCGTGCAACTGGTCGAGCAGCAGCTCTTCCAGTGGCAAGAAGCGGTAGGCCAGCCCCTCGGCGGGCAGGCGGATGAACCGGTCGATCTGCTGCGGCACCGGCAGCAGGGCGCTGCGGCGCAACCCGTCGGCCTTGCGCTCGATGGTCAGGGCCAGACAGAAACCGGCGTTCGGGATGAACGGGAAGGGGTGCGCCGGGTCGATGGCCAGCGGCGAGAGCATCGGGAAGACATTGGACAGGAAATATTCGTCCAGAAAGGTCCGATCCTGCGGCGTCAGCGCCTGCCGGTCGAGGATGAACATGTTCTCCTCTTCCAGCTTGGCGCGCAGCACGCCGAAGGTTTCCTGCTGGTTGGACAGCAGTTGCCGCGCGTCCTCGTTGATCTGGTCGAGTTGTTCTTGCGGCGTCAGGCCATCGGTCGAGGGCGTGGTGTTGCCCGCCCGGTACAGCTCGCGCAGGCCCGCGACGCGGACGGTATAGAACTCGTCCAGATTGGTCGCCGAGATCGACAGGAACCGCACCCGTTCCAGCAGCGGCACGCGGGGGTTTGACGCCTCATCCAGCACCCGCCAGTTGAACGCGACCCAGGACAGCTCACGGTTGAAAAACCGCGCAGGCGAGGCCGGGTCAAACCCCTCAGGAGGGTCGATCGGATCGGGGAACGGGCCGTGGAGGAAATCTGAGGTGCTCATAACGCTCCGATATCCCGGAATTGCGACAGTTTGGTGATGGTCGCTCATGATGCCGCGTCTGGGTCGGGATTGTCGAGATCCTCGGCCAGAACTTGTCGCGCAAGATCACGGGTGATGCGGCGCTTGGTTTGCAGCCCCAGCCGGTCAAGCCGGGCGACAACGTCACCGGCAGCGGCCAGAGAGCGCTCCATCCGGCTGAGTAGGAAGTCGATCAGCGCAGGCTCGACCCGCAACTGGCGGTCGGTGAACAGTTTGACCAGCACGGCGGCCAGCAGCCCCTCATCCGGTTCGGCCAGCGCTGGATGCGCGGCGGCGGACAGACGCGAGACCAGATCGGGCAGCAGCAGACCCCAGTCGCGCACCGGCACCGGCGCGGTCAGCAACAATTGCCCCTTGCCGCGCAAGTGGTTGACCAGATGGAAAAGCGCCTCTTCGCCCGGTGTTTGCGCCAGTTTCTGGGCGTCGTCGATCACCACGCAGCGAGGGGCTTCTTCGGACAGAAGGGCGGGCAGTGTATCGACCAGCGTCTCGGGTGTCTGCCAATGGGCGCCAACCCGCGCGGCCCAGACATGGGCCAGATGCGTCTTGCCCGAACCGGGGGGGCCGATCAGCACGGTCAGCCCGGCGGGCAATCCGCGCGGGTCGTCCAGCGCCGCCAGCGCGGTCGCGTTCGAGGGCGCGACAAGGAAATCCTCGCGCCCCATGGCCGCCGCGCTGGGCAGCGCGAGCGACAGTTGTTCGACGGGTTTAACCACGGGGATCGGGCTGATCCGCTACGCGCGGTGCGCTGACACGGACGTTGCGCCGACCGGCGGATTCGGTGCCCTCATAAAGCGAGCTTTCCTGATACACCTCGGTGGCATGGCGTACCATGACGCCGATGGCGGCAGCGACCGGTACAGCGACCAGCATGCCGACAAAGCCAAACAGCGCGCCAAACACGCTGAGGGCCAGAATCAGCCAGACCGGGTGCAAGCCTACCGATTTGCCCACCAGTTTGGGCGTCAGCACGTTGCCCTCGATCGCCTGCCCGCCAATATAGACCGCGGCGACAAGTCCGACCTGCACCCAATCGCCCCAGAACTGCACCAGCCCCAGACCCAGCGCCAGCGTGCCGCCGACCAGCGCGCCGACATAGGGGATGAAGGTGATCAGCCCGGTGATCGCCCCGATCACCAGCCCGAATTGCAGCCCCACCAGCCCCAGTCCGACGGCGTAGTAAACGCCCATGACCAGACAGACGGTGCCCATCCCGCGCACGAAAGCGGCGACGGTACGGTCGATTTCCGAGGCCAGACGCCGGATCACCGGGGCGTGGTCACGTGGCAGAAGTTCGTCGATGCGCGCGACCATATGGTCCCAGTCGAGCAACATGTAGAACGCTACCACCGGCACCACGACAATCAGCAGCACGATGTTGAGCACCGAGGCCGCCGAGCCCAGAATCGCCTGCGCCAGTTCACCGCCGCGCGACTGAACCGCTTCGCCCAGCGAGGCCAGCGACTGACGCAGGGTCGAATTCTCGTCCATCAGCGACGGGAAACGATCGGTCAGCAGATCGGTCAGCTGGGTTGTCCGCTCGGGGATCGAGGTGAACAGCGCCTGCAACTGCTGCGCCAGCGTCGGTACGATCAGCAGGATGCCGAGCACGAAGATCAGCGTCGCGCCCAGCGAGATGGTCACCGTCGCAGCGGTACGCCCCATGCCCAGCCTTTCCAGCCGGTCAGCGACCGGATCAAGGAAATAGGCCAGCGTCATGCCCAGCACGAAGGGCAGCAGCACATCGCCCAGAAACCAGAGCACCAACACCAGAAGGGCCGCAAAGACCCCCCAGAACTGCAACTGGCGTCGGACAGGCAGGGCCATGGATCAGATCTGCTTTTCCGGCATGCGCACGACCAGACCCTCAAGCGCGGGGGTCACCTTGATCTGGCAGGTCAGGCGCGACAGGCGCTGGTCGGGCTCGAAGGCGAAATCGAGCATGTCCTCTTCCATCGGGTCCTTGGCCGGCAGCTTCTCGACCCAGGACTCGTCGACATAAACGTGGCAGGTCGAGCAGGCGCAGGCCCCGCCGCAATCGGCCTCGATCCCCTTGACGCCATTGTCGCGCGCGCCTTCCATGACCGTCAGGCCGACGGGGACGTCCACGACATGCTCGGTGCCGTCGAATTCCAGATAGGTGATCTTGACCATAGGTGCCTCGTTCGTCCGTCGTGTGAAGGGGTCGCGTGTGGTTTGGTTCCGTTCCGACATAAGGCACGCGCCGGGCTTTTACCAGACATGCGCGCCGGGCGCTTCGCCGCAAAATCGTGCGGCAAGCGCCCGCTGCCCGCCGTTTCCTTGCCCGGAAAATGCCCGCTTTCAGCGGCAGATTGGGGGCAACAATAGAAACAATGCGCCGAATCGGTGCCCGGGGTCTCATGACACGCCTTGTCCTCCCTCTCATCTTGTCTCTTGCGCTGGCAGCCTGCCAGTCGACGCCTGTCCAACCCGAAGCCCAACGCGCCGAGGTCACGCCGCTGATCGGTCAGACGCTGACCCCGCCGGATGGCGCCTGCTGGGCGAATGACCGCATTCCCGCCGTGACCGAAACCGTGCTGGTGCCGGTGGCCGGCCGCGAGGGCGTTCATCCGCAAGAGCGGCTGGTTCATCCGGCCGAAGATCGCCTCTTCGCCGTGCCGTGTCCCGAGCAGATCGACACCGACATGATCGCGTCCTTGCAGCGTGCGCTGGCGGCACGGGGGCATTACGCCGGACCGATCACCGGCGAATGGGACAGCGAGACCTCGCAGGCCGTGCGCCGGATGCAGGCGCCGCAGGGGCTGGATAGTGGTGTGCTGTCGCTACAGGCGGCGCAGATGCTGGGGTTGGTGACGGTGTCGCGCGCGAATATGTGAGGGCGCGTGTCGGGGGGCTGCCGCCCCCCGACCCCCCTGCCCAAAGGGAGGAGCACGCTCCCCCCTTTGGAAGCCCCCCGTGGATATTTTTCAGACAGATGATGGGCGCAGCGGCAGGCTGCGCTTTTGGCGTTCAGCGCCAGAGGTGGGCGTAGCTGGCGAAGGCGCCTTGCAGTTTGGCCATCGCCCGCAGGCGGGGCGAACGGCGGCCGGTTTGGCCGCTGGCGAGGCGCTCGACGGCCAGTTCGGGCGCGCAGGGTTGGCGGGTCAGCGGGTCGAGATACCGCGGGTAGGCGATCAGCGCGGCATGGGTGAGGCGGGTCAGGTCAGGGCGAGGGAAGACGCTGGTGCGGCGTTCGGGCACGGTGCCACGGTCGTCGGTCAGGCCCCAGCCTGCGTAAAACGGTGCGCCAAGGGTGGTGACGGGGATGCCGCGCAGCAGGGCCTCGAAGCCAAGGCCCGAGGTGAGGGTCCAGACCCGGTCGGCGAGGGTAAGGGCGGATTGGGCGTCGGTATGGTTCAGGACCAGATCGGCGAGCGTTTCTGCGTCGTCCACCGTGCCGGGGCGCAAGCCCGCCTCGACATCGGGGTGGGGTTTGTAGAGCACGATGGCTTGGGGAGAGGCATCGCGCACCGCTTGCAGAAGCGCGCGGTTGGTGCGGATGTCGGTGGTGCCGAGGCGGATCGAGGCGTCATCCTCGACCTGACCGGGGACAAGGATCACCGGCGCGTCCGGGTGCGCGGCGCGCAGGGCGGCGACCTGGGCCGCGGTGTCTGACGACGCGGGGGAGAGGTTGTATTTCGTCACGCCGCTGGCCAGAATCGCGGCACGCAGCCGGTCGGCCCGCTCGGCGCCGCCGGGCGGCAGGGGCGCAGCGATCAGCGCTTCAAGGCGGCTCTCGCGCGTGGGATCGTAGTAAATGCCGCGATCATCGACGGCCAGCGACAGCGGCGGGACCAGATCGGCCCCCAACCCGCGCGAGCGCAGAAAGCCATCCTCGATGCGCAAGCCGTTGAAATCGGCAGGGGCGGTTGAGGCCCAGGCAAGCGTCGCGCCCTCATCACCAAAGCGCACCGGTGTCTCGCGGCCAAAGAACGCCTGAATCGCCCCACGCTTCCAGCGCCGCATGCCGCGGGCGATATGACCCTTGCGGTCCTGACGGTAGGCGGTGAGGCGGGCCTCCATCTGGTCGACGACCTCTTCGAAGGCGCAAAGCCGGTCGCGCAGCGGGTCGTACCAGAGCGGATACTCCAGCATCGCCAGCGCGAACAGCTGGGTGCGGGTCAAGACGCGTTGGCGGCGCGGCACGGGGTTTTCATCGGCGCTCAGCCCCCAGCCCGCGTAGAAGGGCGCACCAAAGACTCGTGGCCGGTGGCCTGCGAGGATCGCCTCGAACCCGACCTGAGAGGCGACAGTGTACACAGCCACGGCCCCTTCCAGCAGCGACCAGGGTGAATGGGGGCCGTCGACGAACGACACAAAGCCCTGCGCATCCTTGGCGCTGTAATAGCCGGGACGCGCGCCCGCCATGCTTTCGGGGTGGGCGCGGATCAGGATGCGCGCGCCGGGGTTTTCCTCTTGCGCGATGATCAGCATTTCGCGGAACAGCCGCTCGGCGGGTTGCGGCGCGCCGTGGGTGAGCGAGGCATCGCTGCGCACCTGATCGATGATCAGCACATAGCCCGGTTCCGGCGCGGGCAGGGCGAGGTCATGGGTGTTGTATTTTGACAAATGCAGCGCGCGCAGCCGGTCGATGCCGGTGCGGGCCCGGGCGATCAGCGCGCCGTCGTCCAGCGGGTGTGATGCCAGAAGGCGTTCCAGATCAGAGGGTTGTGCAGGGTCGTAGTGCATCCCGGCGCGGTCCAGCAGCAGACCCATCGGCGGCTCGCCGCGCAAACGGCCCGGGTTGATCGAGCGGATCCAGGCGTCCTCGATGCGCCACAGAGGCGCGCCCGAGCGCGCGGCGAGGGCTTCGGCCCGGTGCGCGCGCGGGCTGTGGCCCCAGGCGAGCACGGCGTCTTCCGCACGGGGCCAGCCCAGACGCGGGCGCGCAGCGGCCAGCTCAAGAATACGGCGGATGCGGCGGGCCTGAGCCGACGGCCCCAGAAATCCGCCGCTGGCGGCGAGCAGGCGTCCGGCAAAAGGAGAGGGGTCAGTAACCATGGCGAACCGGGCGCGCCACCAAGGGCGCGCCCGCTGCGATCACGGGGAGGTCGCGTCATTATACGCCGACACCGCCGATCCGGTCAGGCTGAGCGAACCGGACAGGGCTGCGATCTGACGGTTCCAGGTCACCGCCGAGGCTTCGGTGACATAAAGCGTGTCGCCATCGCGAATCTCGAAATCGCGGGCCAGGAACATGCCGTTGGGTGCCGTCAGGTCCAGAACATAGGTGATGCGCTGATCCCCCACGAGACCCTGCTGACCCAGCACGTTGCGCGCAATTTCCGCCGGTTCGTCGCGGAACACGAAAACGCCGGTCGGATCTGCGCGGGTGGCGTCCAGACCGCCGACCTGTGCCAATGCTTCGATCGCGGTGATGGTCGGTTGGTCGAAGGTGATCAGCGCCTGCGATCCGGTCGCGCCCAGCACGGTAAAGCGGCGGTTGTCGGCATCGACCGAAATCCGGTCGCCGCCGCGCATGGCAATGTCCAGTTCGGGGTGGGCGAAAAGATCGCTCAACCAGACGCGGTCGGTAATGCCGCCGCGCGCGACGGTGACAACGGCAGTTTCGCTTGGCACGCTGATGCCGCCCGCCGAAGCGATCATCGCCGTCAGGCGCAGGTTGGGCCGCGCGATGGGATAGACGCCCTGCGCACCCACGCGCCCGATGACGCTGACGGTTGCGCCATCGCCTGCGGTGCGGCTGACATAGACCTGCGGATCGGGCGTCTGCTGGTCGAGCTGGCGCGCGATGGCCGAACGCAGGGCTTCGGGCGACTGGCCCGAGGCGCGGACGCGACCGGCGAAGGGCACGTAAATATAGCCCTGATCGTCGACCTGCAGCTCGGTCAGCCGCGCACCGGGGGTGTCGGCCGAGGTCAGCAGACCTTCGGGCACGTTTTCGAACACAGTGACAGAGACGGTATCGCCGGTGCGGATGGTGTCGCCCGCAAGAACGCGTGCTGACCGCAACGCATCCGAAAAGCCAAGCGACAAGGGGACGTTGGCGGCACGGTTCACGCGGTCACCGACGGCGACGATATAGGCGTTGCCTTCGCGCAGGACCGAACCTGCGAAAATCTCGTTCATGCTGGGCCCGGGACGCGGTATGCCGCAGGCGCTGAGGCCCGCCACAAACACACCGAGCGCCAGCGCTGATGCGCGGCGATAATGTCTGACAGTCACTGCTCGGGCTCCTTTGGTGGATCTGCCTCAAGTTTTTTACGCAAGTATAGACAGAGATACAGAAATTTCCAAGTGGGATGTCGCGGACCCCGGCAGAGCACGCGCCGTAGTGGCGCAAGCGGTTCTCGGACAGTTCGCGCGTGACAGTTGTACGGCGCAGAGCAACGGCGCGGTGTAGCAAGATGAGGGGGGCTGAGCGCCGACAACAGCCCGGATGTTGTGGCTGGAGCCATGCGGCAATGGACTGACATTGGATGTCAGACGTTCTTCAGGGCACCAGCCGCAGGTGTTGCCGCGGAGCCGCACGTCCCGCGATCAGGGCGCTGTACGGGTCTTCCGGCGACAGGATCAGATCGACCACCTGCCGCAGCAACTGACGTCGCCCGGCTGCCGAATAGAATCCACCGGGAAGCTGCGATGTCTCCAGCAGGAACCGGCGATAGTCGCGATAGGCTTTCAGATCGGGCCGGGTCGGATGGGCAAAGAATTCAGGGAGTGGCTGGGTCGAGACGAACTCGGGCTTGTCATAGACGGCGCTGCCAAACACCTTGAGCGGCATGCCCCGCCAGAGCACCTGCTGGGCGGCGGTCGAGTTCACCGTCACGGCCGAACGCGCATGGTTGAGCAGTGCGGCCAGCTTGCCGCCCCGGATGAAATGCACCCGCTCCGCGACACCTGCCACAGCCGCCAGCCGCGCGATATCCGCTTTGAGCCGTGTGCGCCCGTCTTCCAGCGGGTGTGCCTTGAACACCAGATGATGATGCTGGGGCGCCCCACTGGCAAAGCCCTGAATCGCCATCTCCAGAAACTCGGTCATCGTGCGAAACGGGGAGTGCTGTTGGAAGCTCGCGTCATGCTCTAGCTGCAACAGGGCCAGATGATAGGGGAAGCCGCCAGTCCGCACGCGCCGGGTCGCCAGGCGGCGCTCGATGGCGTGGAAGGGCATGGCGATCAACCGGTTGAGGTGCAGGCGGAATTCCTGCGTGACACTCAATGCACGGTGCGGGCGGAAGCCGCGGTAGGCACCATTGGCCAGCAAGAGCCGCGCGTGATAGGCAAAGCCGTAGAAAACATGGTGCCGCATGTCGCCCCAATGCGCAGGCGCATCGATCAGGTCGGTTTCGCAGGCCTCAAGCGCATGGCGCATTTCGGGGATCGACAGGTCCATCAGCCGCGAATGCCCGTTCGAGCCGCCGCGCTCATAGCTGACCCACCAGGGGCGCAGATAGCCTTCTTCGAACACATGCACGGTGATGCCGCGCGTCTGGGCGCGGGCGACCGCCTCGGCATGGATAAAGCGCGTGTCGCCGTAGAGCACCAGATCGGTGATGGCGAGATTGTCAAAATGGGTTTCAACGGCTGCAGGCCAATCCTCTTGGCGGCCGGTATAGGGGATGTAGCCCTGCCGCCCCCAATAGGCCTGATCCCCCCGGTTGAAGCCGACGCGCCAAACCTCAGCCCCCGCCCGGCGCAACATCGCGCCCAGCTGGTTGAAAAACGGACCATGCGGCCCCTGCAAAAACAGGAAGCGCCGGTCATCGCCGGTCGTTCTGATCATAGGTTGGCCCGCCTGCTGCCCGTGGGGTGTTCCCCTTTTGCGAAAAGGATGCCAGAGATTGAGCCAAGCATAAAGCCCGAAGGTGACCAAAGCGTGGCCTCTCGGGCGTCGGATCGGGGAAATACGCTCATGTTTACAGGCATTGTAACGGATATTGGCCAAATCCTGGCGCTGGAAGAGCGCGGCGACCTGCGCGCGCGCATCGGTACGCGCTATGATGTCGAGGGCATCGACATTGGTGCCTCCATCGCCTGCGACGGGGTCTGCCTGACCGTTGTGGCACTGGGTACAACACCGCAGAACTGGTTCGACGTAGATATCTCGGCCGAGACGGTGAGCAAGACAGCCATCGGACCCAACAGCTGGGCCGCCGGAAAACGCGTCAATCTGGAACGCGCGCTGAAGGTGGGCGATGAGTTGGGCGGGCATATCGTGTCCGGCCATGTCGACGGGGTTGCCGAGGTGGTCGGTATGGCGCGCGAGGGCGATAGCACCCGCGTCACCTTCCGCGCCCCCGAGGCACTGGCGCGCTTTATCGCACCCAAAGGCTCGGTGGCGCTGAACGGTACGTCGCTGACGGTAAACGAGGTGAACGGGCGCGAGTTCGGCATCAACCTGATCCCGCACACGCAAGAGGTGACGACCTGGGGCGATGTGGTCGTTGGCGACGCGATTAACCTCGAGATCGACACACTGGCCCGCTACGTTGCCCGCATGCGCGACTGGGACGCCTCGCTCTGACCTGAGCGACCGCGCGGAGAGCCCTGCGGGCTCAAGCCTTTGCGTGCGTTTGAGGGGCGCTGCCCCTCTGGCGCGTGCCGCGCCATTCACCCCGGGATATTTAGCGAGCAAAGAGCGGCGTTAACGACGGGTTAACCGCGCTTTCTTTGCTCTTCAAATATCCTCGGGGGGTGAATTCGCTGAAAGCGAAGAGGGGGGCGGAAAGCCCCCCTTCTTCTTTCCATGCAAAAAGGCCCCGCGCGAGGGCGGGGCCTTTTGTTTGTGTCAGCCGATCAGCTCTTGGCGAGGTCGCGCAGCACATAGTGCAGCACGCCGCCATGCTTGACGTAGTCGACTTCGATTTCGGTATCGATCCGGCATTTCAGTTCGATCGTTTTGACCGTGCCATCCGCGAAGGTGATCGTGCAGGGCACCGTCGACAGCGGTTTGATGTCGTCGGACAGGCCTTCGATGCTCACCACTTCCTTGCCGGTCAGGCCCAGCGATTTGCGGGTGTCGCCGCCGGTGAACTCGAACGGGATCACGCCCATGCCAACGAGGTTCGAGCGGTGAATACGCTCGAAGCTTTCGGCGATCACGGCCTTGACGCCCAGGAGATTGGTGCCTTTGGCCGCCCAGTCGCGCGACGAGCCTGCGCCGTATTCGATGCCGCCGAAGATCACCAGCGGGGTGCCGGCGTCCATATAGGCCATCGCAGCGTCGTAGATCGAGGTTTGTGCCCCGTCCGGCCCGTTGGTGTAGCCGCCCTCGACGCCGTCCAGCATCTCGTTCTTGATGCGGATATTGGCGAAGGTGCCGCGCATCATGACTTCATGGTTGCCGCGACGCGAGCCGTAGCTGTTGAAGTCTTTCACCGCGACCTGACGTTCGGTCAGGTATTGGCCAGCCGGGGTCGTCGCCTTGAACGAGCCTGCGGGCGAGATGTGGTCGGTGGTGATCATGTCGCCCAGCACCGCCAGCACGCGCGCATCGGTGATCGGGGCGATATGCCCTTTCTCGGCCGACATGCCGCGGAAATACGGCGGGTTCTGGATGTAGGTCGAGGTCGGCGGCCAGTCGTAGGTTTCACCGCCCGAGACTTCCACGGCCTGCCATTTGGCATCGCCCTTGAACACATCCGCGTATTTCTCGAGGAAGGCTTCGCGGGTCACGACCCGGTCGACCAGTTCAGCGATCTCGGCATCGGTCGGCCAGATGTCTTTCAGATAGACATCCTTGCCATCCGGCGTCTGCGCCAGCGGTTCGGTGGTCAGGTCGATGTTCATGTCACCGGCCAGTGCATAGGCCACGACCAGCGGCGGCGAGGCCAGGTAGTTGGCGCGCACGTCGGGCGAGATGCGCCCTTCGAAGTTGCGGTTACCCGACAGCACCGAGGTCGCGATCAGGTCGTTGTCGTTGATCGCTTTCGAGATCTCGGGCTGCAGGGGGCCCGAGTTGCCGATGCAGGTGGTGCAGCCAAAGCCGACGATGTTGAAGCCGACGGCGTCGAGGTCTTCCTGAAGGTTGGCCGCTTTCAGGTATTGCTCGACAACCTGCGAGCCGGGGGCCAGCGAGGTTTTGACCCAAGGCTTGCGGTTCAGGCCCAGAGCGCGCGCCTTGCGCGCCACCAGACCGGCGCCGATCAGCACATAGGGGTTCGAGGTGTTGGTGCACGAGGTGATCGAAGCGATCACCACCGAGCCGTCACGGATCGCGTAATCCTCGCCCTCAACCGCGGCGGTTTTGCGGATGTCGACAGGTTTGGTCGCGACCGGGCCCTCATCGGCCATGTCCTTGGCCGCTTCGGTGATGTCGATGCCGCGGTAGCCGGCGACGACTTTCTCGAACTCTTCAGCCGAGGCGGTCAGCGCAACATAGTCCTGCGGGCGCTTGGGGCCCGAGATCGCGGGGACGATGGTGTCCATGTCCAGCGACAGGGTCGACGAGTAGATCGGCGCATAATCCGCGCCGCGCCAGAAGCCGTTCTCTTTGGCATAGGCTTCGACCAGCGCGATGCGGTCCTCGTCCCGGCCGGTCTGACGCATGTAGCGCAGGGTCTCGGCGTCGATCGGGAAGAAGCCGCAGGTGGCGCCGTATTCCGGGGCCATGTTGGCGATCGTCGCACGCTGGGCCAGCGGCAGATTGTCCAGACCTTCGCCGTAGAATTCGACGAATTTGCCGACAACGCCGTGTTTGCGCAGCATTTGCACGACTTTCAGCACCAGATCGGTGCCGGTGGTGCCTTCCATCATGCGGCCGGTCAGCTTGAAGCCGACGACCTCGGGGATCAGCATCGACACGGGCTGGCCGAGCATCGCGGCCTCAGCCTCGATCCCGCCGACGCCCCAGCCCAGAACGGCCATGCCGTTGACCATGGTGGTGTGGCTGTCGGTGCCGACCAGCGTATCGGGATAGGCGACCTGCTCGCCGTTCTGGTCCTTGTCGGTCCAGACGGTCTGCGCGAGGTACTCAAGGTTCACCTGGTGGCAGATGCCGGTGCCGGGGGGCACAACGCGGAAGTTTTCAAACGCGGTCTGGCCCCATTTCAAGAACTCATAACGCTCCATGTTGCGCTCGTATTCCAGATCGACGTTGCGCTGGAAGGCGCGGGGCGTGCCGAACTCGTCGATCATCACCGAGTGGTCAATGACCAGATCGACGGGGACCAGCGGGTTGATTTTCTGGGCGTCGCCGCCGAGGCCCTTGATGCCGTCGCGCATGGCGGCAAGGTCAACCACGGCGGGAACGCCGGTGAAGTCCTGCATCAGCACGCGGGCGGGGCGATAGGCGATCTCGCGCGCGCTTTTGCCGCCGTTGTCGGCCCAGTCAGAGAACGCTTTGACGTCATCGACCGAGACGGTGAAACCGCCATCTTCGAAGCGCAGCATGTTTTCCAGAACGACTTTCAGCGAAGCGGGAAGCTTGCTGAAGTCACCCAGGCCAGCGGCCTGAGCGGCGGGGATCGAGTAATACGCAATCGATTGACCGCCAACAGTCAGCGTCTTGCGCGTCTTGGCGGTGTCTTTTCCGACGAATACAGTCATTGGGGGAGGCTCCCTTCGGGTCAAGAGGGGTTTGGCTGAGGCTGCTCATGCCTTATCTGGCCCCGTCGATCAAGGGGGTGAGGGTGTTTTTGTATACCATTGTGCACAAAAAGATCCTGACGACCGGGGCGCAAGACCACCCCGACGGGACGCAGGGCAGGGCGCGAAACCCCGTCCTTGAAAGGGTATCGGGCGGTCTCCGGGTCACGCATCGTTGCCGAGCTGTCACAAGGCGGTGTAACGCAGCGCCAGGCGGTTGCCGTCGCTTGCACCTCGGCGCATTTGCCGGTTGAGTAGCCACAAGTTGCAGGAGTGGGGAATGACGCTGATCGCACGGATGCGGACAGGCATCGGATCGCGGACCAGAAACGGATCGATGCGCGCAGGCTTGGTCGGCGCGCGCCGGGTCTGTGGCTCGGCGGCGCTGGCTGTTGTTCTGGCCTCGGGCGCTGTGGCGCAGGGCACGCCGACAACCACGGTCGATCATCCTGTTCTGCTTGAGCTTTATACCGCGCAGGGCTGCGCCTCGTGCCCGCCCGCCGATGAGATGATGCTGGAGCTGGCCGGTCGCGACGATGTCGTCGCCCTGTCGCTGCACGTGGATTACTGGGATTATATCGGCTGGGCCGATACCTTCGCGCAGCGCGCCTATACCGAACGTCAGCAGCGCTATGCCCGCCGGTATGGCCACTCGACCATCTACACGCCGCAGGTGGTCATCAACGGCACGCAGATCATGGAAGGCTATCTTGTGATGCAGGTGATGGATGCCATCACCGCGCAGCGGGATGATCAGGCCGAGGTCTCGCTGACCCTTGCGCGCACCGAGGATGGCGCGTTGCAGATCACGGCCACGCCGACCAGTGCCGCCGCACCGCAGATCGCCATGGCCTCGCGCCGCTCGGCGATCACCGGGATGCAGACCAATACGGTTGTCGGCACGCTCAGCATGGGTGGCTCGGCGCAGGCCGGGTCGGAAGCACCGGGCGCGGTGCCGGCGCCACGACCGGCTGTCGGCCCCTACACGGTGCAGCTGGTGCGGTATCATCCGATGGAAACCGTCGATATCCGCGGCGGTGAAAACGCCGGTCGCGTGGCGCAATACGCCAATATCGTCACCAGTTGGGAACCCGTGTCGAGCTGGGACATGCTCTCGCCGCTCAGCCTGACGGTGCCGCTGGAAGGGGATGACCCCGCTGTGGTGATCATTCAGGAAAGCGGGCAGGGCGAGGTCATGGCGACGGCGCGCATCCGCTGATCGTCAGGCGGTGTGCCGCCAACGGCGGTGAACCCAGAACCATTGCCCCGGATGCGCACGCACCTTGGCCGAGACGCTGTCATTGATCGCTTGCGTCATGGTCACCGCGTCGCTGTGCGGGACCGGCTCTTCGACCTCGACCGTGAAGGTCAGCCCGTCAGGGTTGCGCGTTGCATAGAGCGGCACAAGCAGTGCGTTGTATTTCAGCGCCATCTTGGCCGCCGAGGTGGCGCTCGCGGCGGGCTTGCCCAGAAAATCCAGCATTTCGCCATGGGCCATGTGCTGGTCGCCCAGAAACCCCAGCATCCCGCCCGATTTCACAAAGCGGATCATCGCGCCCAGCCCTTCATTGCCGCGCGGAAACAGGGGGGTGGCAATGCTTTCGATGGTCGCGACGTACCGCTTGTTCGCCGCCGGGTTCGAAAGCGGCCGGTAAAGGCCCCCAACGCGAAAGCCACGTGCCGTCAGACCTGCGCGCAGCACGTCATAATTGCCGTAATGCGCCGAGGCCAGAATCACCGGGCGACCCTCGGCATGGGCCTGATCCAGCGCCGCCAGACCGGGGCCACTGATGGGTTGGGTGGCGACAAAGCGGGCGAACTCGGCGCCTGAATGCAGTTCGATCAGCGAACGGCCAAAGTTATCGGCCACGTCGCGGCAGATCTGTTTGACCTGCGCCTGCGGCATGTCGGGAAACACATAGGCCAGATTGGCCTTGATCCGCCGATTCATCGCCAGCGGTCCCAGAATGGTCCGGCTGAACCAACCCATCGCGGGGATACGCCGCCGGTAGGGCAGCACCAGAATTGCACGGAAGATTGCCGCCTCTGCCCGGTCTTCGACCCAATGGCGAAACGAAAGGCGGGCGGGGGCGGGGGCATCTGACATGCGCTCGTATCTAGTCACGGGGCGCGGCTGTGTCCAGCACGCCCGCCGCCGCGTCACGGATGCGAGCCCTTGCGGCGGTTGTGCCACCAGATCCACTGCTCGGGGTTCGCGCGGACCTGCGCCGCGAAAGCGTCGTTCAGCGCCTGCGTCATCGTCTCGGCGTCCGACGCGGGCACTGGTGCGTCGATTTGCACGCGAAAGCCCGGCTTGCCGGGCGTGCGGATGCCCCAGATCGGCACCAGCAGCGCATCATAGCGCAGCGCCATCTCGGCCATGGACAGCACGGTGCGGGTGGGTTGGCCGAGGAAGTCGAGCATCACCCCCTGCGGGCGGTCCAGATCGCACAGGATGCCCAGCATCCCGCCTCCGCGCAGAAATTTCACCAACCGCCGCAGGCCTTCGCCGGTATCGGGAAACATCGGCGCGCCCGAGGCCGAGACGGCCTCGACGTAGCGGGCATTCAGGGCAGGGCTGCCCAGTTCCTTGAAGTAACCGCCAATGGCAAAACCGCGCGCGATCAGCGCCAGCCGCCAGGCGTCGTAATTGCCAAAATGCGCCGAGACGAGAATCACCGGGCGGCCCTGCGCATGGGCTTCATCCAGCGCGGCCAGACCGGGGCCTTCCAGCGGCAGGGTGGCGGCAAGGGCGGCAAGGTCGGGGCCGGACAGAACCTCGGTGATCATCCGCGCCATCGAGCCGGGGACTTCACGCGCGATGCGCTGTACCTCGGCCTCGGGCAGATCGGGGCGGAAATGGTGCACAGCCTGCGCGACACGGTGCGGCATCGCGCCAAAGCGGCCGATCACGGTGCGCCCCAGCCAGCCCGCAAGCCGCACGCGCAATCCGAAGGGCAGGCGCATCAGCAGGCCCACCAGCGCCAGCGTGGCGCGGTCGCGCGGCGTTACGCGCCGGGGAGTGGGGGGTGGGTTCTGCGTCATACCGGGTGCGCCAATGAAAAACGCGGCCGATCCGGGTGGGGAACGGCCGCGCGATCATAGCGTCAGGGGTCTTGCGGCAGCAAGGCCGCCTGACCTCAGACCGCTTCGCTGATGAATTTCACCGCGTCGCCAAAGGTCTGGATGTTCTCGGCCGCGTCATCGGGGATCTCGATGCCGAACTCTTCTTCGAAGGCCATGACCAGCTCGACGGTGTCGAGGCTGTCAGCGCCCAGATCGTCGATGAACGACGCGTTCTCGGTGATCTTGTCTTCCTCGACGCCGAGATGTTCGACCACAATCTTCTTAACGCGATCAGCGATATCGCTCATGTTCTGTCCTCGTTTTCGTTCGGCGGAACCCGCCCTGATGTTGAATTGGCTCTCGCAAGCTGTGACGGCCGCGACGGCGAACAAGGCGGCGGGCCGGACCAGCACGGGCAGGCCCCGGCTCAATCAGCGCCGCCTATAGCACAAGCCGGCAGATAGGCAAACGCTTTCCCTCACCGCGTTGTGAGCCCTTTCCGGTGCCCTGCGAGACTCTAGTTGGGGTTGAAAACCGTGGATTTCAACGGCTGGGGGTGGAGTCCCGCCACCCCCTAACGCTGCCTGTCATCCTGCGCTTTGCAGGCCCGGCTGTCGAGGGTGAGTCTGTGACCCGCCCCGGCGTCACAGCATCGCCATTCCGCCGTTCACATGAATCGTGCTCCCGGTAACATAGGCTGCCTCGGGCGAGGCGAGATAGAGCACCGCTGCCGCGATTTCCTCGGGCGTGCCCATACGACCTGCGGGGATCTGGCCGTTGATCTTGGCTTTCTGGTCGTCGGTCAGCTTGTCGGTCATCGGCGTGGCGATAAAGCCCGGCGCGACGGCATTGGCGGTGATGTTGCGCGAGGCGACTTCAGCCGCGATCGACTTGGTCATGCCGATCATGCCGGCCTTGGACGCGGCATAGTTGACCTGACCCGCGTTACCCGTGGCGCCGACGATGGAGGAAATATTCACGATCCGACCCCAGCGCGCCTTCATCATCGGGCGCATGACCGCGCGGCACAGGCGCATGGTGGCGGTCAGGTTCACGTCCAGCACCGAGGCCCACTCGTCATCCGACATGCGCATGAAGAGCTGATCGCGGGTGATGCCAGCGTTGTTGACCAGAATATCCAGCCCGCCCATCGCCTCGATGGCGGCTTTCGGCAGGGCTTCGACCGCTGCCGGGTCGGACAGGTTGCACGGCAGCACATAGGCGCGCTCGCCCAGTTCGGCGGCCAGTGCCTGCAGCGGCTCTTCGCGCGTGCCCGAGAGGCCGACAGTGGCCCCGGCGGCATGCAGCGCGCGGGCGATGGCGGCGCCGATGCCGCCCGAAGCGCCAGTGATCAGGGCGCGTTTGCCGCTGAGGTCGAACATGGGATATCCTTTCGTCGTTGCGTCGGTGCCGGCCGGGCAGGGGGCCAGCCCCCTCTTGGCCATGCGGCCAATTCACCCCCGGCGTACTGGGGGCAAGGTGAGGGGCAAAGCCGGGGTGCCCGGACGTTGGGCCCGGTTTTAGCAGTCCGCCGGGCGGCACGCCAGCGGGCAGGGTTCCGCCACCCATTGCGGTCGGGCTTTTCCCGACGCTAAACAATGTATATGTCGCAAAGCGAAGCCCTAGTCGGAGGATGACAGATGCGCCGAGTCGTGGTGACGGGTCTGGGAATGGTGACACCGCTGGCCTGCGGGGTCGAAGAGACCTGGAAACGCTTGATTGCCGGGCAATCAGGTGCCGGGACAATCACCCGTTTTGACGCCAGTCATCTGGCGACGACTTACGCATGCGAAATTCCGCGCGGCGACGGCACTGACGGCACGTTCAATCCCGATGACTGGATGCAGCCCAAAGAGCAACGCAAGGTCGATGATTTCATCCTGTACGGCATGGCCGCCGCGACCATGGCCGTACGCGACTCAGGCTGGGAGCCCGAGGATGAAGAAGGCCGCTTGCGGACCGGCGTGATGATCGGTTCGGGTATCGGCGGTCTTTCGACGATTGCCGAAACAGCGCTGCTGATCAAAGAGCGCGGCCCCAAGCGGGTCTCGCCGTTTTTCATCCCCGGTGCTCTGATCAACCTGATCTCGGGCCATGTCAGCATCCGTTACGGGTTCAAGGGCCCGAACCACTCTGTCGTCACCGCCTGTTCGACCGGCGCGCATGCCATCGGCGATGCGTCCCGGCTGATCATGCTGGGTGACGCGGATGTGATGGTCGCTGGCGGGGCTGAATCCCCGATCAGCGAGATCGGCATCGCAGGTTTCAACGCCTGCAAGGCGCTGTCGACCAAACGCGGCGAATCGCCCGAAACCGCCAGCCGTCCCTATGACGCCGACCGCGACGGCTTCGTCATGGGTGAGGGCGCGGGCATCGTTGTGCTTGAGGAATACGAGCACGCCAAGGCGCGCGGCGCGAAGATTTACGCCGAGATCCTGGGCTATGGCCTGTCGGGTGACGCGTATCACATCACCGCCCCGGCCGAGGATGGCGACGGCGCGTTCCGCAGCATGAAAGCCGCGCTTGAGCGTGCTGGGGTCACCCCGGCGCAGGTGGACTACATCAACGCGCATGGCACCAGCACAATGGCCGACACCATCGAGCTGGCCGCCGTTGAGCGCCTGTTGGGCGACGCGGCGGAAAAGGCGACGATGTCGTCCACCAAATCCGCCATCGGGCACCTGTTGGGCGCTGCAGGCGCGGTCGAGGCGATCTTCTGCATTCTGGCGCTGCGCGACCAGATCGCCCCGCCGACGATCAATCTGGACAATCCCGCCGTGGCTCCACGTCTGGATCTGGTGGCCAACACCGCGCGTGAGCGCAAGATCGACATCGTTCTGTCGAACTCGTTCGGCTTTGGTGGCACCAACGCAAGCCTTGTGATGGGCAAGGTCCGCCCCTGATGTGGAAGCACGTCGTTGCGAATGTCTTCACGCTGCTGATCGTGGCGTTTGTCGTGCTGGGCGGTGTCGTGGCCATGGGGCAGCGCGCCTTTGTCGCGCAGGGCCCGTTGACCGAGGCAATCTGCCTGCGCGTCGATCAGGGGGCAAACCTGCGCACAGTAGCGGCCTCGCTTGACGCGCAAGAGGCCGTCAGCAGCCCGATGATCTTCCGCATCGGCGCTCAGTACGACGGGCGCGACGGGCGGTTGCGGTTTGGCTCGTATCTGGTGCCCGCCGGGGCGTCGATGGATGAGATCCTCGACATCGTGACGCGCGGCGGGGCCTCGACCTGCGGGACCGAGGTGGTGCTGCGTATCGGTGTGACACAGGTCAGCTATCTGGTGCGCGAGCTGGACCCGGCGACCAACCGCTTCGAAGAGGCGGTGACGCTGCCGCTGGAAACCGAAGAGTTTCCTGCCGAATATCAGACGGTTGCCAACCTGCCCGACACCCGCTTCCGCATCACCGTGGCTGAGGGCGCGACCAGCTGGCAGATCTGGAACGCGCTGACCAACGCCGAATTCCTTGAGGGGACGATCCCCGAGGTTCCGGCCGAGGGCGTGCTGTCCCCCGACAGCTACGAGGTCCGGCGCGGGGCTGACCGGGCGGCGCTGATCGCCGATATGGAAGAGCGTCAGGCGGGGATTCTGGCGACGGCGTGGGAAAACCGGGTCGAAGGCCTGCCCTTCGAAACGCCCGGGGAAGCGCTGATCCTTGCTTCGATCGTGGAAAAGGAAACCGGTGTGCCCGAAGAGCGGCGCGTGGTGGCCAGCGTGTTCCTGAACCGTCTGGCCGTGCCGATGCGGCTGCAGACAGACCCGACGGTGATCTATGGCATCACGCTGGGCCAGCGGGTGCTGGGACGCGGGTTGCGCCGGTCCGAGCTGAACGCGGACACGCCGTATAACACCTACCGCATCGACGGCTTGCCGCCGACACCCATCGCCAACCCGGGCCGCGCCAGCATCGAGGCGGTGCTGAACCCCGAGACGACGGACTACATCTACTTTGTTGCCGATGGCTCGGGCGGGCATGCCTTTGCGGTGACGCTGGCCGAGCATAACGACAACGTCGCGCGCTGGCGGCGGTTGGAAGCGGAGACGGATAACTAAACTTTTAGCGACTATCCCGGTGCCGCTGTTGCGGCCCCGGATTGACTTTTTGCACGCTAAAGTGTAGTAGTTATCGCACGCTGGAAGAAATGAACAACGGCCCGGGTCCTCCCCGGGCCGTTTTCGTTTTGCTCGCACGGGCAGCGAAACAGCGGAACGTAGCTATGACAGACGGGAAGACCCCTCAGGGGGAAGACCCGCCGCGGCACTTGGTGGCGCAGGCGGAACGGCAGCTGGCTGCCTGCGGTGCAGAGCTGGATGCGGTCATCGAAAGTATCAAGGCAGGGGATCTGGGACCGGCGCGCGATCTTGCGTCGGCGATGGCCGCCCTGCGCAAGGCATTGGAGGCAGTGTTCAGTGAACGCGCAAAACTTGAAAAGATCACCGAGCAGTCAGGAGCCCGAGACGGAGAGCTGGATCTCGCCGCTGCAGGCGCCGAGGTGCGACGCCGAATGGCTTGCCTGCGCACCGCGCAGTCTGCGCGAGGCGTTTCTGGCGGGGCTGAGTGACAGCGCCCTTACCGCGCTGCCCTGGCTCTTCGACTTCTGGGCACTGCCCCATCAGCGCGCGCCTGAAGGCGCGTGGCGCACATGGGTGTGCATGGGCGGGCGCGGCGCGGGCAAGACCCGCGCCGGGGCCGAATGGGTGCGCGCGCAGGTCGAAGGGGCAGGCCCGCGCGACCCGGGTGTGGCGCGGCGGGTGGCGCTGGTCGGCGAGACGCTGGATCAGGTGCGCGAGGTGATGATCTTTGGTGAAAGCGGGATCATGGCCTGCTCGCCGCCCGACCGCCGCCCGAAATGGGAGGCCACGCGCAAGCGGCTGGTCTGGCCGAACGGGGCGGTGGCGCAAAGCGTCTCGGCGCATGCGCCCGAGTCGTTGCGCGGGCCGCAATTCGACGCGGCCTGGGCGGATGAGCTGGGCAAGTGGAAGAAATCCGAAGAGGTCTGGGACCAGCTGCAATTCGCCCTGCGGCTGGGCGACGACCCGCGCTGCGTCGTCACCACCACACCACGCGCGCAAGGGGTGCTCAAGGAGGTGCTGGGCCTACCCTCGACCACGGTGACCCGTGCGCCCACCACCGCCAACCGCGCCTTTCTGGCCGCGTCTTTTCTGACCGAGGTCGAGGCGCGCTATGGCGGCTCGCATCTGGGCCGGCAAGAGCTGGAAGGGCAGCTGTTGGAAGATGCCGAGGGCACGCTGTTTCCCGTCTCGTTGCTGGCCGGATGCCGGGCCGAGCGGCTGCCCGCATTCTCCCGCGTCGTGGTGGCCGTCGACCCGGCAGTCAGCGCCGGGCCACGCTCGGACCTGTGCGGGATCGTCGTGGTCGGGGCGATGACGAAAGGCCCGGTCAAAGACTGGCGCGCGGTGGTGCTGGAGGACGCCAGCATCCGCGCCACCAGCCCGACGCAATGGGCCGAGGCCGCGATTGCCGCGATGGACCGCCACGGGGCCGACCGGCTGGTCGCCGAGGTCAATCAGGGCGGCAATCTGGTGGAAAGCGTGCTGCGCAGCGTGGACCCGCTGGTGCCGGTGACGCAGGTGCATGCGACCGCCAACAAGAAGGCGCGGGCCGAGCCGGTGGCGGCGCTCTACGAGCAGGGGCGGGTCAGGCATGTTGCCGGTCTGGCCAAGCTGGAAGAGCAGATGGCGCTGATGACCACCAAGGGCTTTCAGGGCAAGGGCAGCCCCGACCGGCTGGACGCGCTGGTCTGGGCGCTGCACGCGCTGATGCTGGAACCGGCCAGCAGGGCGCGGCGGGTGCCCAGCGTGCGCTCGGTCTGAGAGACGAAAAAGGGGGCCATCGGCCCCCTTTCTTGATCAGCTTTTCGGACGGAACGGCTTGCCGCCGGGACCACCCGAGCCTGACGGCTTGCCACCGAAGGGCTTGCCACCCGGTTTCCCGGTCGGCTTGCCGGCAGGCTTGCGCGCCGGCGGCTTGCCCAGACGGGCCGAGGGGTTGCGCGCGGCATCGGGGTCGATGCGCGGGCGGGCAGGCTTGGCGCTGTCACCCGCCGGACGCGGGGTGTATTTCGCCGTGCGCGGCGCACCTTCGCCCGCAGCAGCACGCGGCTTGCGCGGACGCTCGCCATCGGCATCCGCCGAGCGGGGCTTGTAACCCTCTCCAGCGGCCGCACGCGGCTTGTAGGGGCGATCACCATCGGCGCTGCGGGGCTTGTAGCCATCCTCGCGCGGGGCGCGGGCCTTGTAGGGCCTGTCGCTGTTCTCGCCAGCGGCGCGTGGCTTATAGGCCGGACGGTCGCTTTTCTCGCCCGCAGCGGCGCGGGGTTTGTAGGCGGGACGCTCTGAACCTTCGCCAGCCGCACGCGGCTTGTAGGCCGGGCGATCCGAGTCATCGCGCGGCGCGCGGGCTTTGTAGGCCGGACGTTCGGCATCGTCGCGCGGCGGGCGCGGGGTGTAGGCCGGACGTTCGCCGTCCTCACGCGGGGCGCGCGGCTTGTAGGCGCGCTCGCCGTCTTCGCGCGGCGCACGGGCCTTGAACGGGCGGTCACCTTCCGGGCGCGGACGCGGGGCAGGGCGGTCGCCTTCCGCCGGAGCCTCGGCGGGTTCCACCGGGATTTCCTGCTCAAGCGAGCGGGCTTCTCCCAGCGCGTTCCAGAACCGCTCGGCGCAATCGTCATGCAGCTGGGCCAGCGTGTAATCCGGGTAGATGCGGATCGCACCGATGTCGGCTTTGGTCAGATCGCCGTTACGGCACAGCATCGGCAGCAGCCAGCGGGCTTCGGCGCGACCCGTGTGGCCAACACCCAGACGCACCCAGAAGCTGCGCTCGAACTCGGTCCGGGCGCGCGGCTTGGCACCATCCGCCGACACGGCAACGACATCCTCAGGGGCCGAACGGGCGGCGAAATAGAAGCGCGAGACGGCAGCGGCCAGCTCACGCGAGCTGAAACGCTCGGTCAGCATGGTGATGATGGGCATCTCGTCGGCCTGCTCGGCAGCGCCCAGAATGGGGTCGGTCAGCAGACGTTCGGTATCGCGGGCCGAGACTTCGGCGGCCGTCGGGGCCGAAGCCCATTCGGCATCCAGCGCGGCCATGTTCAGCAGGCGCTCGGTCTTGCGGCGGGCCGAAGACGGCACGATCAGCACGCTGACCCCCTTGCGCCCGGCGCGTCCGGTACGGCCCGAACGGTGCAGAAGGGTTTCCTTGTTAGACGGCAAATCGGCGTGGATCACCAGTTCAAGACCGGGCAGGTCGATGCCGCGCGCCGCCACGTCGGTGGCCACACAAACGCGGGCACGCCCGTCGCGCATTGCTTGCAGGGCGCGCGAACGCTCTTCCTGCGCCAGCTCGCCCGACAGCGGCACAACCGAGAAACCACGGTTCAGCAGGCGGGCGGTCAGGTGGTTCACGGCCACACGCGTCTTGCAGAACACCAGCGCATTGGGCGCCTCGTAATAGCGAAGCACGTTGACGATGGCGCGCTCGGATTCCTCGGCCGCAACCATCAGCGCGCGGTACGAGATATCGCCATGCGCTTCGCGTGAGGTTTCGGTGGCAATGCGGTGCGCGTCGCGCTGATAGGTGCGGGCCAGACGCTCGATCTCGGGGCGGACCGTCGCCGAGAACAGCAGCGTGCGGCGCTCTTCGGGGGCGGCTTTCAGGATGAATTCCAGATCCTCGCGGAAGCCCAGATCCAGCATCTCGTCCGCTTCGTCCAGCACAGCGGTGGTCAGCGTGGTCAGATCCAGCGCGCCGCGCTCAATATGGTCGCGCAGACGGCCGGGGGTGCCGACGACGATATGCGCGCCCCGCTCCAGCGCCCGGCGCTCGGACCGGGCGTCCATGCCGCCAACGCAGCTGGCGATCACGGCACCGGCTTCGGCATAGAGCCATTCCAGTTCGCGGCGGACTTGCAGGGCCAGTTCGCGCGTCGGCGCGATGACCAGCGCGCGCGCGGTGTCGGGCGGGGGCAGCATGCCGCCATCGTCAAGCATGTTGTCGGCCATCGCCAGACCAAAGGCCACCGTCTTGCCCGACCCGGTTTGAGCCGAGACCAACAGGTCTTTGCCCGCGACAGAGGGGTCCACCACAGCCGCTTGCACCGGCGTCAGAGCTTCGTAGCCTTTTTCGGCCAGGGCACGGGCGAGCGGTGCGGGAAGGGGGGGAAGAGCGGCGGTCATGTGGCGGTATCCTTGAAACACAAGCCGCCCCCATACGCTCCGAGGGCGGCGCTGTATAGGGTAAGAATAGCAAGACATGCACAGGACGGCTATGCCAGAACGCCGCAAGAGAGGTGTGAATGACGGTTGATTACAAAGCAAGACTGAAAAGAGTCTACGCGGCAATTCACGATGACCCGGCGCGCGAGCACTCGCTCGATGAGCTGGCTGACGTCGCGGCGCTGTCACGGTTCCACTTTCACCGGGTCTTTGCGGCGATGACGGGCGAGACAGTGTCAGAGGCCGTTCGCCGCGTCCGCCTGAACCGCGCGGCGCATGCGCTGGCGCGCAGCGATGCGCCGGTGGCCGCTGTGGGGCGGGCCTGTGGCTATCCGAATGCCGCCAGTTTCACCCGTGCGTTTCGGGCGGCGTATGGCGTCGCACCCGGCGAATTCCGCAAGGCGGGGCAGGCGCTGCCGCTCAAACTCAGAACCATTGGCCAAGGAGGACACAGCATGTTTCCAGTCACCATCACCAACGAGGCCCCGCGCCGGGCCATCGGTCTGCCGCACGCGGGCCCTTACATGCAGATCGGGGCGGCCTATGATCAGCTGAGCGCCGAGCTGGCCTCTCTGGATTTATGGCCTCAGACGCGCGGTTTGGTGGGCGTTTATTTCGATGACCCGTCGATTGTCGCACCCGAAGCGCTGCGCAGTTTCGCCGGCGTGATCGTCGATGCGGACCTGCCACTGCCCGCTGGTTTGGATGAACTGGCGATTGCCGGGGGCCGCTATGCGCGCATGGCGTTCAAGGGGCCTTATACCGGCTTCGGTCTGGCGTATGAGTGGCTCTTTGGCGACTGGCTGGCGGCAAGCGGCGAGGCGATGCGCGACGCGCCGTCGTGGGAGTTCTACCTCAACACGCCGATGAACACCGCGCCCGAGGATCTGCGCACCGACATCCTGCTGCCGCTCGAGGACCGGGCATGAGCAAAGACCCGCTGTTGACTGGCAAGCCCGGTGTCATCCAGCGCGTTCAGGTGCCGCCGCTGCGCTTTTTCGCCATCGACGGGCAGGGCGCGCCGGGTGGAGACGTCTATGGCACCGCCGTGGCCGCACTCTATGGTCTGGCCTATGGCGCGCGGTTTGCGGGCAAGGCATTGGGCCACGACGAGAAGGTCGGCCCGCTTGAGGGGCTGTGGTGGGCTGATAATATGGCGGCGTTTCTGACCGGCGACCGGGCGGTGTGGCGCTGGACGATGATGATCCGCGCACCGGACTGGCTGGATGACGCCGTCTTGACGCAGTTGCGCGCGGCGGCGATTGCCAAGCGGCGCAAGGACAAGCCCGAGGTGGCAGACGCGCTGGCCGAGGTGACGCTTGAAGTCGTGGACGAGGGGGAGTGCCTGCAGGCCCTGCATCTGGGCGCTTATGCGGACGAGGCCCCACTGATCGCCCGCATGCACGCGCAAGCTGCGGAGCAGGGGTTCGCTCTGCACGGGCAGCATCACGAGATCTACCTGTCCGACCCCAACCGCACCGCGCCCGAGAAGCTGAAGACGATTATCCGGCAGCCGGTGAGAGCGAAGAGTTAGACTCTTTAAACATCCTGAGCGCTGGTTCTCGCTGTAAGAGCGAAATTTCTATCAATTTTCCAACATTGCAAAAATGTCAGACCTAAGTACCCGTTAACGGAAGACGCGCGCCAGTTGCCCGGCGCGCGTCCCTCCTCCGTAGCCCGCCAGCCCTCCCCGGCTTCGGGCCTCGGTACCTCTGTCCCGAGCTTAACCGCGTGCGATCAGCTCGGATTGTTTCACGATCACTTCGGCCTGCTTCATCGACGCGATGTCGATCAGCTTGCCCTTGTAGGTCGTCGCACCCTGACCGTTGGCCTTGGCCTCTTCCATCGCGGCCAGAATGGCGCGGGCATCGGCGACGGCCTCGTCGGACGGGGTGAAAACTTCGTTGGCCAGCGCGACCTGCTTGGGGTGGATCGCCCATTTGCCGACCATGCCCAGCGTCGCCGAGCGGCGCGCCTGCGCGCGGAACCCGTCATCATCGCTGAAATCGCCGAACGGCCCGTCAACCGGCAGCACGCCATGCGTCCGGCAGGCGGCGACGATGGCGGCTTGCGCCCAGTGCCAGGGATCGGACCAGTATTTCGCCCCCTCGCGTGCCATGTAATAGTTTTCCTGCGTGCCGCCGATGCCGGTGGTCTGCATCCCCATCGAGGCGGCGAAATCCGCAGCACCGAGGCTCATCGCCTGCAGGCGCGGGGACGAAGCCGCGATCTCTTCGACATGGGCAATGCCCGCTGCGCTCTCAATAATCACCTCAAGGCTGATCGGCTTGGTGCGGCCCTTGGCGCGCTCAACAGCCGTCACCAGCGCATCGACCGCATAAACATCAGCGGCGCAACCGACCTTGGGGATCATGATCTGGTCCAGCCGGTCGCTGGCCTGCTCCAGCAGGTCGACGACGTCCTTGTACCAATAGGGCGTGTCCAGCCCGTTGATGCGCACGCTGAGGTACTTGGTGTTCCAGTCCACGTCATGCGTGGCCTGAATGATGTTGGCCCGCGCGCTGTCCTTGTCCGACGGCGCAACCGAATCCTCAAGGTCCAGATTGATCACGTCCGCCGCCGATGCCGCCATTTTCTCGAACAGCGCAGTCCGTGAGCCGGGGCCAAAAAGTTGGCAGCGGTTGGGACGGGCGGGCGAGGGGGGCTGGATGCGAAAGGACATGCAGTTCCTTGAGTAAGGATATTACGTTTGACTCGGGGTGGTGGATATAATGTTGCGCACCTATGCGCAAGGGGGATTCTGCACCTGCGAGGTGCGATGCTGCCTGCGCAGCACGCGCGACATCGGTTCGATTGACCGAGCGACGCAAGCGGGTCTATGCGGTGAGGCGCTCAGCGAGAGGATCTGCGATGACCCAAGCCACCGTATCACCTGTGAACCAGAAAATCCGCGTGTGGATTTCCCGCGGTGTGGCTCTGGCCTGCATCCCCTTCATCGCTTTCATGCAGTCAGCTTGGTCAGACACCCTGGTGCAGCCGGTGTTCGAGGTTGTCGGCGCGCTGGTCGTTGTTGCGGCGGTGCTCGGGCGGTTCTGGTCGATCCTCTACATCGGCGGGCGCAAGAACAATCAGGTCGTGCAGGACGGCCCCTATTCGATGTGCCGTCATCCCCTGTATCTGAGCACGACAATCGGCGCGATCGGGCTGGGGTTGATGCTGGGATCTTTCGTGCTGGCGGCCTTGCTCGGGGGCGTGGCCTTTGTGATCCTGAGCATGACGGCGGCGCGAGAAGAGACTTTCCTGCGCGCCGAATTTGCACCGGCCTATGATCTTTATGCCCAGCGGGTGCCTCGGATCTGGCCGAAGCCGTCGATGTTCCAGACACCGGTTGAGGTGACCTTCGACGCTTTGGTCCTTCGCCGCAACCTCGCCGATGCGTTGGGTTTTCTGGCGCTGATCCCGCTGGCCGAGCTGATGGAAACGCTGCGCGAGAGTGGCGTTCTGGGCAGTTTCATCCTTCCTTGAAGGCAGGCTGCACGTTTCTTCTGCCGTATTGCTGAAAGATCGAACAATCTTCGATAACAGCCGCCATATTGACGCAAGAAATCAAAGACATTCGCCGCGCCTCGCTGCATTCTTCGATGAACCTGCGCGATGGAGTCCGCTATGATCGAAACCCCGTATCTGCTGTTTCTGGGCGACGCGCCCGACATGTTGGCCGCCAAGGTCGCGCAAGGCATCAAGGACTGGCGCCCTGAATACGCGCTGGGTCAGCTGCGGCTGGACGGCTGCAAGGCCGATATGGGCCTGCCCGACATGACGCTGGCCGAAGCCAAGGCGGCCGGCGTGAAAACGGTGGTTATCGGCGTTGCCAACCGCGGCGGGGTTATCAGTCAGACGTGGAAAAAGGTGCTGGTCGAGGCGCTGGAAGAGGGCTTCGATCTGGCCTCGGGCCTGCATAACCTGCTGCGCGACGAGGCCGATCTGGCCGCTGTCGCCAAAGCCACCGGCCGCACCCTGCATGACGTGCGCATCCCGTCGGTGAAATATCCCATCGCCAACGGGGAAAAGCGGACCGGCAAGCGCCTGCTGGCCGTTGGCACCGACTGCTCGGTCGGCAAGATGTACACCGCGCTGTGCATGGAAAAGGAAATGCGCGAGCGGGGCATGAAGGCCAGCTTCCGGGCGACCGGCCAGACCGGCATCCTGATCACCGGCGGCGGCGTGCCGCTGGATGCGGTGATCGCCGACTTCATGGCGGGCTCGATCGAGTATCTCACGCCGGACAACGACCCCGACCATTGGGATCTGATCGAGGGGCAGGGCAGCCTGTTCCACGTCAGCTATTCCGGCGTGACGCTGGCGCTGGTGCATGGCGGCCAGCCCGACGCGCTGGTGATCTGCCACGAGCCGACCCGCGCGCATATGCGCGGTCTGCCGGGCTATCAGTTGCCCAGCATCGAAGCGGTGCGCGATGTGGCGCTGACGCTGGCGCGGGTGGCGAACCCGGCCTGTGTGGCGGTGGGTGTGTCGGTGAACACGCAGCATATGTCGGACGCCGAGGCCAAGGCCTATCTGGCCGAGGTCGAGGCGCGTGTCGGGCTGCCAGCGACGGACCCGTTCCGCTATGGCGCGGCCAAGCTGGTGGACGCGCTCGAGGGGATCTGAGGGCAGCGTCGGGGGGCTGCTCGCCCCCCGAACCCCCTCGCCAAAGGGGAGCGCACGCGCCCCCCTTTGGAAACCCCCCGTGGATATTTTTAGACAGATGATGAGGGTGCGCATGATCACCGTGACCGCAGAGAGCTTTCGACTGGCCGAGGTGTTCACCATCTCGCGCGGGTCGCGGACCGAGGCGAAAGTGCTGACGGTGCGGGTGGAGCGCAACGGCATGGTCGGCTGGGGCGAATGCGTGCCCTATGCGCGCTATGGCGAGTCGCTAGAGTCGGTGGCGGCTCAGGTTGACGGCCTGCCTGCCGGGATCGACCGGGTGGCGTTGCAGGATGCGCTTCCAGCGGGGGCGGCGCGCAACGCGGTGGATTGTGCGCTGTGGGATCTTGAGGCGAAGGCGGCGGGCAAGCGGGTCTGGCAACTGGCCGGGCTGGCCGCGCCGGGGCCGATGATCACCTGTTTCACCCTGTCGCTGGGCTCACCCGAGAGCATGCAGGCGGCGGCGGCGCGGCATGCGCATCGGCCGGTGCTGAAGATCAAGCTGGGCACGCCGGATGACATGGCACGGCTGGAGGCGGTGCGCGCGGGCGCACCCAAATCGCGCATTGTGGTGGATGCGAATGAGGGCTGGTCGGCCGAGGTTTACACCGAGCTGGCACCGCATCTGCTGCGTCTGGGCGTGGCGATGGTCGAGCAGCCGATGCCTGCGGGCAAGGATGACCTGCTGGCCGAGATCGCGCGGCCGCTGCCCGTTTGCGCGGACGAGAGTTGCCATGACCGGGGCTCGCTGCCTGACCTCAAAGGCAAGTATGACATGGTGAACATCAAGCTCGACAAGACCGGCGGCTTGACCGAGGCGCTGGCGCTGCGCGCCGCCGCGCAGGCAGAAGGGTACCGCGTGATGGTGGGGTGCATGGTCGGCACCTCGCTGGCGATGGCACCGGCGGTGTTGGTGGCGCAGGGGGTTGAGGTGGTCGATCTGGACGGCCCGCTGCTGCTGGCCGAGGATCGCGTGCCGCCGCTGGCTTATGACGAGGCCGGTGTGCACCCCTCGACGGCGGAGCTTTGGGGCTGATGCGGATCGCGGCGCTGGCCGACATTCACGGCAACGCCGATGCGTTGCGCGCGGTGCTGGCGGATCTGACGGGGCAGGGGGCGAACCGGGTCGTCGTGCTGGGCGATCACTTCAGCGGACCGCTGGCGGCGGGTGAGACCTGGGCGCTGCTGGCGGCGCGGCCTGATCTGGAGTCCCTGCGCGGCAACCACGACCGCACTCTGCTGGAGACCCCGCGCGCGGCGATGGGGCGGTCGGACAGCGCCGCCTATGACGAGCTGGACGCGGACGCGCTGGACTGGCTGGCCAGTCTGCCGCAGACGCTGCGCTTTGCCGATGTGTTTTGCTGTCATGGCACCCCCGCCAGCGACGAGACCTATCTGTGCGAGCGTATCACGCCCGATGGCGGCGTCGCGCAGCGGGATGCACCGACCATCGCCCGGTTGCTGGCCGGGATCGAGGCCAAGCTCATCCTGTGCGCCCATTCGCATCTGCCGCGCGCCCTGCGCCTGCCGGACGGGCGGCAGGTGGTGAACCCCGGTAGCGTCGGCTGTCCGGCCTACACCGATGCCGAACCGGTGCCGCATGCCGTCGAGGCCGGTTTCCCCGAGGCGAGCTATGCGCTGCTCGACCAGACGCCCGGCGGCTGGGACGTGACGTTCCGCCGCGTGCCCTATGACAGCCGCCGTATGGCCGCGCGTGCCACGGCGCAGGGCCGTGATGAGTGGGCAAGCGCGGTGAAGACCGGCTGGATCACCGCGTGATCCCCTCTTGACGGGGCGACCCGCAAAACCGATGAAACCCGAAACCTGCTGCCAAGAAACCCTCTGACGGAGAAGACCCCATGACCCGCACTGTTTACGTCAACGGCGACTACCTGCCCGAGGATCAGGCGCGGGTCTCGATCTTCGACCGTGCCTTTCTGATGGCCGATGGCGTCTACGAGGTCACCTCGGTGCTGGGTGGCAAGCTGATCGACTTCGACGGCCACCTCAAGCGTCTGGCCCGCTCCTTGGGCGAGCTGGAGATCCGCAACCCGCTGAGCGCCGACGAATGGCTGGCGATCCACCGCGAGCTGGTCACGGTGAACGAGATCACGGATGGCATGATCTACCTGCAGGTCACCCGGGGCGCCCCCGGCGACCGCGATTTCGCCTGGCCGGACCCCGAGACCTGCCCGCCGACGGTGGTGCTGTTCACCCAGTCAAAGCCCGGTCTGGCGGAGAGCCCGGCGGCCAAGGTCGGCATGAAGGTGATCTCGATCCCCGATGTCCGCTGGGGCCGCCGCGACATCAAGACCGTGCAGCTGCTCTACCCGTCGATGGGCAAGATGATGGCCAAGAAAGCGGGCTGCGACGACGCGTGGCTGGTCGAGGACGGGTTTGTCACCGAAGGCACCTCGAACAACACCTATATCGTCAAGGGCAACAGCATTATCACCCGCGAGCTGTCGCATGACATCCTGCACGGGATCACCCGCGCCGCCGTGCTGCGCTTCGCGCGTGAGGCGCAGATGGAAGTGATCGAGCGCCCCTTCACCATCGCCGAAGCACAGGAAGCCGACGAGGCGTTCATCACCTCGGCCTCGGCCTTTGTGATGCCGGTGATCGAGATTGACGGCGCGGTGCTGGGCGATGGCAAGCCGGGCAAGGTGGCGGCGCGGATGCGCGAGATTTACCTCGACGAAATGCGCAAGGCGGCGATCTGAACCGCCGGGGTTAGAAGGCCCACGGATTTCTGCCGGCGACGCGCAGCTCGAGCGCGTCGTCCGGCAGGCTGGAGGTGCCCTGCACCACCAGCACCGGCTGGCCGTCGACCAGCACCCGCACCTGATTGTTGGCCGCGTCTTCCTCGATTGTGACCTCAGGCTCCGGATAGGTGATCGAGGGATCGTTGGAATCCACCGTGTTGTAGCCGATGGTTACGGCCACACTTTCGCCGCTCTCATAGTCGGTGATCAGGTTCGGTGCAAAATCTGGGGGCAAGCCATTGCCGACGCCGATGCGCGCGATGAAATGATCGGTGCCCTCGCCGCCGGTCAGGGTGTCGCCGTCCAGTGTGTCGTCGCCCTCGCCGCCGTCGGCGATCAGGGCCGTGATCGTATCATTTCCCGCGCCGCCCTCGGCGTAATAGCTGTCCAGGATCAGGTCGTCTCCGTCCCCGCCGTAGACCTCGTCGCCGTTCAGCGTATCGTTCCCGGTGCCGCCGAACACCGTCCCCTCGCCGCGGGTATCGATATCGACGCCGAAGCTGGTGGCGGAAGCATCGACTGATCCGACAATTTCAAAGGCTTCGAAATTCTCGAAGGAGGCGATGTTGCCGTCGGCATCGCTCGCAACGCCGGATCCGCTGTCATCGATCACCATCGAAAGCGGGCCGTTGCCAAAGAGATGCAGGCTATCCACGTCCTCGCCACCGTCGAGGAACAGGTCGTCGATGAGTTCGACACTGATCAAATCGTCACCGCTGCCGCTGTGGACCTGATGCGCACCCGCTGTGAGATAGAGCGCATCACTCCCGGCGCCGGTGTTGATCTGGAGGGCGATGTCCTCGCGGTGATATTCGACAACGTCATGGCCGGACCCCAGTGCATAGCGTTCGAATCCGTCCAACAGGACAGCGCGTTCGAAATGCGGGCTGGTGGCAAGGAAGTTTGTATTTCCTTCGGCATAGAGATGCATCGCTTGCGTCATGCCCGAGGCGTCGAGCAGGTCGCCCTCGGTCTCGCCGCCGTCGCCGCCGGAGAGTTCCGAGCGTTCCAGCAGCGGGCGACCGCCGTCGGGGTTGTCGACGGTGCGCATCTCGAAATCGTCGGATAGGGTGATCGTGTCGTCGCCCTCGCCGCCGTCCAGCGTGTTGATCCCAAGGCCCTGTTCGAGCAGGTCATTGCCCGCGCCGCCCCGCAAATCGTCGTCGCCGTCCCCACCCAACAACCAGTCGTCGCCATCGCCCCCGATCAGCGTGTCGTCCCCTCCGCCGCCAGCCAGCGTGTCATTGCCGCCCAGCCCGTCGATCAGGTCAGCACCGTCAGTGCCGGTCAGGCTGTCGTCGCCGTCGGTGGGGTCGACGGGGGGCTCGACCGGATCGGAATCGGCGTTCCCGCCGCTTCCAAAGGCGAAGGCGAGGCCGAAGAGAAGTGCGACAAGGGCGAAGGTCATGGGGAGCTCCGGATTGTTATGGCTGGGCCACCGCCGTCCTTAGGCTGGCGTGGCGTAGACGACCACCTGCGAGACATCGAAGTTCGCGGGTGCCTGAAGCTGCATCACCACAGTGCCGTTGATGGTGATCGACACATCGCCTGTGTCGGGATCTGTGCGTGTATCCAGGACGAGGTCAGGGGCCGGTTCGGGGGTATCCGAGTCGCTGGTGTTATACACGACGGTGAGTCTCAGCGTGTCTTCGCTGCCGTCGTAGTCGGTGACGGTGACTTCTGACAGCGTGGGGGTGATATTGTCGCTGTCGAGATAGATCTCCGTCCCGAATGCGTCCGTGCCGTCGCCGCCGGTCATGAACGTGCCGTCCTGACCGAACAGAAAATCGTTGCCGTCGCCGCCCTCAAGGCTGCTGGCGCCCCAGCTCGTCAGATGATCATCCCCTGCGCCGCCCTGCAACAGTGAGCCTTCAGCGTCATCGCCAGCGCTGTAAAGCCCCAAAACGTCGTCCCCCTCACCCCCGATCAGGGTCGAGTCGAACCAGCCTTCCAGCCTGTCGTTGCCCAGTCCGCCATCCATCAGGTGCCCGCCGATGAAAGTGTCGTCGCCGCCGCCGCCGAGTATGGTCGTGTCGCCGTAGGTGTCGGCCTGCGGGTTTCCTTCTTGCGGCCTGATGGTAATGCGGACGCCTTCGTTCAGGGCGGTGGCGTCGATACTGTGGTCACCCGGTCTGAGGGTATAGTTTTCGATATTCTCGAAGGTCACCACACCGTCGTCACCCCTGATGGTGCCGGAATTAGGCGTCTCAAGCGTCAGCGCCACAGTCTGCCGCTCGTCAATACTCAGCCTGTCGCTGCCCTCGCCGCCGTCGATGATACCATCCCCAAAGCCGCGGGTCAGGTAGAGCAAATCCGCGCCGTCGCCCCCGAGCATCGTGTCGGAGCCGCCGCCCGAGGTCAGCGTATCGCGGCCCTCGCCGCCTTCGAGCCAGTCGTTTCCGGCGCCGCCGTTCAGGGTATCATCGCCTTCGCCGCCAAAGAGCCGGTCGTCGCCGGGCCCGCCCTGCAGCTCGTCATCGCCTGCGCCGCCGTCAAGCTCGTCGTTGCCCTCGCCGCCGCGCAACCAGTCGTCGCCGTCGCCACCGATCAGCGTGTCGTCCCCGTCGCCGCCAGCCAGCGTGTCATCGCCGCCCAACCCGTCGATCAGGTCCGCGTCGCTGGTGCCGTTCAGGCTGTCGTTGCCTTCCGTCGGCCCTTCGTCGGGGTCGGTGGGGTCCACCGGGTCGGTGGCATCGGTCTGACCGCCCATTCCCAGAGTCAGGGCAAGGGCAAGCAACATAAAAGCGTAGATCATGGCACACTCCGGTTGTACGACACGGCGATGGTGGTTGCCGCAAAACGGCGATCATGTGGGCTGCAAGAGACAATCAGCACATCGGTGGCGAGGTTGGTCACACCCTCAAGCGCCATCGCGTGTTGGACGCGGACCCTGATGAGGGTCTGCTTGGTGTCGGGGTCGTCGATCATATCGCCACCAGGCAGAGAGTCGCCGCCGCACCGTCAGACACGCCGGTCATGCCGACCGACGGGGCAGGGGCGCGCAAAACAACGGCAGCAATCATCTCAAACTCCACACTATTCAGGTCGCGGCCATCAAGGCCTTTGGCTATTCGGGTCGGATGTCGTTGGCCAAGACCGACACGGTGAACGCGCCCTCTGGCAGGCTGTCGGTGCCTTGCAGGATCACAACCGGCTGGCCATCGGCCAGAATGCGGACCTCATGGGCAACGCTGTCTTGTTCGATGGTGATCACAGGCTCTGGGTGAGAGACGGTGTAATCCTCGGTGTCCTGCTCGTTATAGTGCAGGACCATGGTCACGCTCTCACCCGGCTCGAAATCGGTGATCACCAGCGGATCGTTGGGCGCGTAGCCGTCACGCATCGTGCGGTTGATGGTGAAGCTGTCAGTGCCCTCACCGCCGGTCATCCGGTCGGTGATCTGGCTGGCGAAAAGCGTGTCATCGCCCGCACCGCCGTCCAGGACCGTCCCGCGCAGCACGTCATCGCCATCGCCGCCGAACACATCGCCCCCCGCGAGTGTGTCGTCGCCGGTGCCGCCAAGGACCGTGGTCGCGCCCGTGATCTCGACGCCGAAGCCAGTGGCCGAGGCATCGGCCCTAGCGCCCATCACATCGAAGCGTTCCATGTTGGCGAAATGCAGCGTGCCGCCCTGCGTGTCGGTCAATACGCCCGAGCCGGTGGCGTCAACGACCAGCGCAGCCAGCGCGTGCCCCTCGTCGCTATTGACCTCCAGCAGATCGCGTCCGTCGCCGCCGTCGATGAACATACCCTCATCCAACGCGTCGCTCGCCCAGATCGACAGGTCGTCATCGCCGTCGCCCAGATTGACCTGATGGGCCGCGTTCGTCAGAGAGACCAGATCGCGCCCTGCGCCGGTATCAACCGCGACCCCGCGTTCCCAGAGGTCCATCTCGACCACATCCATGCCCGACCCCAGCGCATAGCGCTCGAACCCGTCCAGCGTCACCGCGCGATCCGACAGCGGTGACGTGCCGGCGTAAGCATTGGTTTGGCCGATATAGAGGTGCAGGTTCTCGCTCATGCCCGAGGCGTCGAACAGATCGCCATCGCCCTCACCGCCGTCGAGCAAGGATTGCTCGAACCCGCTGATGTTGCCGTTCGCGTCATAGAGCGTGAGGGCGTCGAAGCCGTCATTCAGCACCAGCGTATCATTGCCGTCGCCGCCGTGAACCTCGTTGATGCCCGCGCCGCCATCCAGCCAGTCGTCGCCGCCGTCGCCCATCAGGGTGTCGTCGCCAGCGCCTCCGATGATCGAGTCATTGCCGTCAAGGCCCTGAACCAGATCATTGCCGTCGCCAGTCTGGAGTGCGTCATCGCCATCGGTGCCGGTGATGTCTTCGTCGGTCTCGACGGAATCAGAGTCGCCGCCATTCAGGGAAACGGCGAGAACAAGGGCGAGAAACGCAAACGCAATAACCATCGGGAACTCGGAACTACACACCACACAGTTGCAGAATTGAGGACATTGCGCGCTTGAGTCAATTTAATTCAACATTATGAAATTGCGTTGCAAAATGCGATTGGAAGGCTGCAGCGGAAATTGTTTCCCTTGTGGAAACTGGATGGCCAAAGTTGGATAATTGTCGCGCGAAAGCCTCGAATCCCGGTGCGTCCGGCAACCGCTGTCCCCGCAAGACCCGCTTTTCGCCCGCGCATTAAAAAACGCGAAGGCGCTTGCGCTGCCTCCGCGTTTTGTCGTGATCGTGGCTGAGGGGCGTCAGGCCGCCGCTTGAGTCCAGCTTACCTGCAGGTCGGTATTGGCATCGAAGGTGGTCGTGCCATTCAACGTGGCCCACAATTGACCGCCGACATAGACGTTGACCAGATTGTTCTCGGCGTCGGTTTCGGTGGTCACGTCGGGCGCGGTGTCGCCGGTATGCTCGATGTTCAGCACCAGCGTATCGGTGCCAGACACGAAGTCGGTCACCACCAGAGTGTCGCCGCTGTCAGTGTCCGAAAAGCGCTCGTCCAGTTGGACGACATCCGCGCCGCTGCCAGTGGTTACAGTGTCCAGACGATCGGCAAGCAGCGTGTCGTCGCCGATGCCGCCATCCATCGAATCCGCGCCCGCGCCGCCGTCCAGACTGTCGTTACCGGCGTCGCCCATCAGCGTGTCAGCACCCGCGCCGCCCAGCAGCACGTCGTTCCAGTCGCCGCCGCTCAGGCTGTCGTTGCCGTCACCGCCGTCCAGCAGGTCCCGTCCGGTGCCGCCCAGAAGCGTGTCATCGCCGTTGCCGCCATACAGCGAATCGTCGCCCGCGCCGCCGTCCAGCAGGTCATAGCCGGCTTCGCCGAACAGCCGGTCATTTCCCTGACCCCCGTTCAGCGTGTCCATGCCATTGCCGCCATAGAGCGAATCCCAGCCGTTGCCGCCGTCGAGCGAGTCATCCCAGTCGCCGCCATACAGCGTGTCGGCACCGTCGCCCCCGTCCAGCGTGTCGCGGCCACCTTCACCCCACAGCAGGTCATTGCCTGCGCCGCCCAGAACCGAGTCGTCGCCACGCTCGCCGCGCAGGAAGTCATCGCCGTCGCCGCCGTCCACGGTGTCGTTGCCAGAGCCTGCGTTCACCTCGTCCTGACCGGCGCCGGCAGAGAGGTCGTCGTTACCGCCAAAGCCATTGATCAGATCATCGCCGTCGGTGCCGATCAGCGTGTCGTCGTCATTGGTGCCGTCCAGACTGTCAACGGTGTCGACTTCGCCACTATCGCTTCCCGTACTGCTCAGTCCCAGAACAACCGCGAGTAAGAGGAAAACACCGATGTAAGCCATTGAACACTCCAAGCGTTGCAGCGGCAGCGGGGGCTACCGTTATAAAATGGGACGTTAATCTTTCGTTAACCATTGGGATCGCGGCCGTAAGGTCAAGTGATTCCATGGATATACAACCGTAAGGGCATGTGCGCGCCCAAACGGGCATCTCCAATAGCATCAAATTGATCCTATTGTTGCGAAAATGGAAACGATTCGGGCTGTGCGCTGCAAGCGTCGGAAAAGCCGTGCAAAATGCGCGGCTCATCCAGCCTTTGCGGCGTCAGTCCTTCTTGCCCACATTGGCAGCAAAGCTCTGTTCGAACGCCTTGAGCTGATCGCCGGTCGCTTCGGCCTGATGCTGAGCGCGCCAGTCGTCATACGGCATGCCGTAGACCACTTCGCGCGCCTGCTCCTTGTTCAGCGCGATGCCTTCCCCGGCGGCGGCCTCGCCATACCAGCGGCTCAGACAGTTGCGACAGAACCCGGCAAGGTTCATCAGGTCGATGTTCTGCGCATCGGGGCGGTCCTGCATCAGATGCTGGATCAACCGACGATAGGTGGCGGCTTCAATGCGGGTGCGGGTGGCGTCGTCCATGAGGGCCTCGCGAGGTTGCAGATGGTTGACCAAGACCTGTGCTCTTCTCTGCATGGGGTCAAGCCGTCCAGCCCCGGGTGCGCTGCGTGCCTATTCATCCGGCAGAGACAGTATTTCGCGTTAGCGATACCGGTATTGCCCGCGGCACGGTTGCCGCTTGGTCATAATTGGGCGATACCAAGTGAAATTGACCCGTTTGAACGGGACTGGCTTTCAGAAAAGGACGCGCCATGCGCCGCAACCGCAATGTCAAGATCGTGGCCACGCTGGGCCCCGCGTCATCCGATCTCGCAACGATCCGCGCCTTGTTCGAGGCCGGAGCCGATGTGTTCCGCCTGAACATGAGCCACGGCACGCATGATGAAATCGCCGCCCGCCACGCCATCGTGCGTCAGGTTGAGCGTGAAGCAGGCCGCCCCATCGCGCTGCTGGCTGACCTGCAGGGGCCCAAGCTGCGCGTCGGCACCTTCGCGGTCACCTCGGTCGAGCTGGAAGAGGGCCAGAAGTTCCGCTTCGACCTCGACTCGGCGGAAGGCAACCACCAGCGCGTGACCCTGCCGCATCCCGAAATCTTCGCCGCGCTCGAACCCGGCGCGCGGTTGCTGGTCAATGACGGCAAGATCTGTCTGGTCGTCGATGACTGTGGCGCTGATTATGCCAATTGCACCGTGACCGTGGGCGGCGTCATCTCGAATCGCAAGGGCGTGAACGTGCCAGACGTCGTACTGCCGCTGCGCGCGCTGTCTGACAAGGACCGCGCCGATCTGGAATTCGTCTGCGAACTGGGCGTGGACTGGCTGGCGCTCAGCTTTGTGCAACGCCCCGAAGATGTGACCGAAGCCCGCGAACTGGCCAAGGGCCGTGCGGCAATCCTTGCCAAGATCGAGAAACCCGCCGCCGTCAAAGCCTTCGATGCCATTGCCGAAGTCAGCGACGGCGTGATGGTTGCGCGCGGCGATCTGGGGGTCGAGCTGCCGGTGCATTCGGTTCCGCCGATCCAGAAACGCCTTGTCCGCCGCGCCCGCGCCCTGGCCAAGCCGGTGATCGTGGCCACACAGATGCTGGAATCGATGATCGAAAGCCCGATGCCGACCCGGGCAGAGGTGTCCGACGTGGCCACGGCGATCTATGAAGGCGCCGATGCCGTCATGCTCTCGGCGGAATCGGCGGCGGGGAACTACCCGGTCGAGGCCGTGCGCACCATGCACAACGTCGCGCTGTCGGTTGAAGGCGACACCACCTATCGTCAGGTCATCGCGGCCTTCCGCACATATGAGCGCGTCTCGGTCGCTGATGCGATTGTCTCTGCCGCGCGCGAGATCGCGGAATCGACCGACATCAAGGCGATCTGCTGCTTCACCGACTCGGGCACCACGGCGATCAAGGTCGCCCGCGAGCGCCCGCAGGTGCCGATTCTGGCGCTCAGCCCGTCGATGCAGACCCTGCGCCGTCTGTGCCTTGTCTGGGGGGTGATCTGTGTCGAAACCGGCACCGTCGACCGCTTCAAATCAGCCGTGGTCAATGCGGCCCGCGCGGTGCGCGAACTGGGTATGGGCACAACGACGGATCAGATCGTGGTCACGGCGGGCGTGCCGTTCAACGTGCCGGGTACGACGAATATCCTGCGCGTCGCGCCCTGCGATGAGCGCTTGATTTACCGGGCCGAGGCGGATTGACTCGGGGGCCACAGGAGGCCCCCCCGTATGGACCGCGATCTGCTCTTTCTCACCGGCCTGATCTTTTTGCCGCTCGCTTTCGTGGCGCTTGTATCGGCTTGGGCCGACCGGCGCTTTCCGACGGCGGCGCTTGTCCTGACGGTGATCGGGGTCGGCGTGGCAGGCTGGGCCTATGCAACCAATCCGGGGGGCTACGACTGGCGTGGCCTCCCGGATCTGGCGGTCGAAACCGTCGCGCGCTACTGGCGGCGCTGATCAGCCCTTGGTGCGCGGCACAGGCCGGTCGATGACCGCCAGCGTCATGCGCGAGATGCACACCAGCTTGCCTGCTTCGTCAGTGATGTGGGTTTCCCAGACCTGACTGCGCTTGCCGATATGGATCGGGCGGGTGATGCCGGTGACCCAGCCGCCGAGGCCCGGACGCAGGTGGTTGGCGTTGATCTCCTGACCAACGACGCTTTGCGCGGCAGCGTCGATGACGAAATTCCCCGCCCAGGAGGCCAGCGTCTCGGCCAGCAGGACCGAGGCACCGCCGTGCAGGATGCCCGCCGGTTGCTTGGTGCGCTCGTCTACCGGCATGCGGCCGACCAGATAGTCGGGGCCGGCTTCGGTGATCTCGATTCCCATATGCGCGTTCGCGGTGCCCTGACCGTAACGGTTGGCCATCTCGATGGTGAAAGGTGTCTTCCAGATGCCGGCAGGGGCGGGGGTCTCGGTCATGGCGTGTCTCCGGTTTTGGTCTGGAAGTGCCCCTGCGGGTGCGCTAGGGCAAGTCCCTGGCAGAGATGACCCTGCGTCGGGACGTATTCTGGCGCGAATGGTGCTCATTGGCCTGCCAGCCCTTGCCAAGCCTTTGAACGCGCGGTAATGGGCAGCCTTCTTAAGCCCGCGTGGCCGGCCAGTGTGGCATGCCGAGTCGCGCGTTATCACCGCTCGAATAGACAGGAGACGGAAATGCCCAAGATGAAGACCAAATCAGCCGCGAAAAAGCGGTTCAAGGTCACCGCGACCGGTAAGATCAAATCGGCCCAGGCAGGCAAGCGCCACGGCATGATCAAGCGGACGACCAAGTTTATCCGTGACGCGCGGGGCACCATGGTGCTGAGCGAGCCGGATACGAAGATCGTCAAGTCCTACATGCCCTACGCTCGCTGAGGAGACCAGACATATGGCACGCGTCAAATCCGGTAAGGTCACCCACGCCCGTCACCGCAAGGTCGTCAAGGCAGCAGCTGGCTATTACAGCGCACGCTCGCGCAACTTCCGTACGGCGACCCAGGCGGTCGACAAAGCGAACCAATACGCAACCCGCGACCGCAAGACCCGCAAGCGCAACTTCCGCGCCCTGTGGATCCAGCGGATCAACGCGGCTTGCCGCGCCATCGATCCGGCGCTGACCTACTCGCGCTTCATCAACCTGCTGGCTCTGTCCGGGATCGAAGTGGACCGCAAGGTTCTGGCCGATCTCGCCGTGCATGAGCCCGAAGCCTTCGGCCAGATCGTGGCTCAGGCGCAGGCAGCGCAGGCCTGATCCTTTCACGGATCGGTTGAGAGTTCAGACAGGGCCGTCCTTCGGGGCGGCCCTTTCGCATGGGGGTGAGCGGGCAGGGGGGGGCTTTCTGCCCCCCTCTTCGGCTGTCGCCGAATTCACCCCCCGAGGATATTTAAGGACAGATGATGGCGCGCTCAGAAGGGCTTTGAGAGATGCCTTGAGCCGGGCAGGCCGAAGCGCATCGGCCAGTCGGCGGCTTTGGTGATGCCGATGCGGGGGCCGGTCAGCCAGGTCTGGGGCGGGTTCAGCGCAAGGTGGAAGTCCGGCGGGCCGAAGGCGCGGGCGTCATCGTCGCCGGTGATGCCGAGGGCCTGCGCGAGCATGCCGGGGCCTTTGCACAGCGCCTTTGCCGGGCCGCGGCGGGCCTGCATGGCGGGGAGGCCGCTCAGCGGCTCGAGCGCACGGATCAGGACGGCGTGGCCGGGCAGGCCGACGACGTTGAGGCACCAGTGCAGCCCATAGATCCGATAGACATAGGCGTGACCGGCGGGGCCGAACATGGCCGCGTTGCGGCGCGTGGGGCCGGGGAACGAGTGCGAGGCGGGGTCGTCGGGGGCGTAGGCCTCGGTCTCGGTGATACGGCCTGCGCAGCCGCGCACGGTGAGGACGGCACCCAGCAGGCGCGGGGCGAGCCGGGCGGCGGGAAGGGCGAAGCTCACCGCAACAGGGCGGCGACCTGACGCTTTTGCGGCCGCGTCCGGTGCTCGACCACGTAGATGCCCTGCCAGCTGCCCAGGGCGAGCGATCCGGTGATCACCGGGATCTGCAGGCTGACCGGCAGGTGGGCGGCCTTGATATGGGCGGGCATGTCATCAGGGCCCTCAAGCGTGTGGGTGATCCAGCGCATCGACGGGTCATTTGCCGGCGGCACCAGCCGGTTCAGCCATGTCTTGAGGTCGCGCTGAACGTCGGGATCGGCGTTCTCCTGGATCAGCAGACTGGCCGAGGTGTGGCGGATGAAGAGGGTCAGCAGGGCTTCGTCCACGGTCTGGCGGGCGAGCCATTGGGTGATCTGCGGGGTGATCTCGTAAAGACCGGGGCCCTGAGTTTGCAGGGTGAATTGGCTGTGCATGATGCGGCCCAGCCTAGCGGGTTTGCCCTGCGTCGGGAAGGGGGCGCAGAGGGGCTGTCCCACGATGGGACATTTTCCTGCGCGTTGTATTTCAGCGGGTTGCGGGGCACGATTTACCAATTGTTAGGGTTTGGCCGGGCAGGCGCGGGGTTTTGCACCCGACACAGCCCTTGATCCGCGTGCAAAACAACCGCAGCGTGGGGCCTGCCGCCGCAGGGGCGGCGCGCAGGCAGGGAGAGCGCCATGCATATCGGTCTGATCGGCGGCATCGGCCCTGCCGCGACGGTGGTCTATTACGAGCGGCTGGTGGCGGCGTTTCGCGCGCGCGGGCGGGTGCTGGAACTGACCATCGCGCAGGCCGACGTGCAGGTGCTGGCGCGCAACGCCGAGGTTGACGACCGCGCGGCGCAGGCTGCCGTCTATGCAAGGCATCTGGCGCAGCTGAAGGGGGCGGGGGCGGATTTCGGCACGATCACCTCGATCGGCGGGCATTTCTGCTATGCCGAGACCGAAGCGATCAGCCCCCTGCCGCTGGTCAGCGCGATTGCGCCGGTCGATGCCGGGCTGGCGGCGCGCGGCCTGCGCTGCGTCGGCGTGCTGGGGACGCGGCAGGTGACGGGATCGCTGCTTTATGGCCAGTTGGTGCAGACGCAGGCGCTGGCCCCGGCCGAGATCGAGGCGGTGCACAGCGCTTATGTCGGCATGGCGACCTCGGGCGCGTGCACGCCGGACGCGCGGGCGCTGCTGTTCGACGAAGGCGCGCGGATGATCGAGCAAGGGGCCGAGGCGGTGCTGCTGGCGGGGACCGATCTGGGGCTGGCGTTTGACGGGTATGATCCGGGCTATCCGGTGATCGACGCGCTCGATCTGCATGTGGCGCATCTGGTGGCTCTGGCGATGGGGTGAGGGGGCAACCGATGGACGGCAGGAGGGGAGTGTCGGGGTGAACCCCGACCTACGCGGTGGTGCGCTATGAATGCACACCCTACGGCTCGCTAACGGGAGACCTGACAACACGTCACAAAGGTTGGATAACGGCAGCCCGGCGTTAGCGCCGGGCAGCGCCCGACCCGCCCAGTCACGCAGGACCCGTGCCCGTGGCACGACGGCGGGAGCAGTCGCTCCAATCCTACGTGTCGGGCGCTGGCCTATTTGGGGGAGAAGGTGCGTAATGGATGTGCGCTTAGTTATGCCTAGCGCGTAAGCAGTAGTTCATCTTCGCAGACGCACAAAAAATTTTCAATTTCGTGAGGAGACAACCTTGCTAACTCAGGTAGGAAGTCGGAACTCGGCAAATAGCGCACTTTGATTTTCCGTGGCTTTTTCCTGATATGGACGAAAAAGTTCTTGGCACCACCAAGAGCGCCTCGTTGGACAAAAACGTCATTTGGGGAAACCTTGAGAAACGCACCGATCCTCAAAGCGGTGTCGTAGATCATCAATGGACCTACGTCAGGCACGCCTCCAATGGCCTTAGATACGATGCCATAGAGCTGCAAAAAATCTGTTGCGTCTTGCAAGATAAGTTCGTTAGCGCTTAGTTTATCGAAAACTGAAGTAATTGCAGTTTTCGGTAAGCGGTATTGGTGCGGATGCTTGATGTTTGGGCCTTCAAAATCCGCTCTGGATGCCCGAGCAATTGCTTCTCGAATGTCTGGCGCGCTTGAATAATGAGCTAAGTGACTCCGAAGTTTCGGACGGTGGTGAGATAAATAACCAATAATTAGTGCATCTAATGTAGCCACTGCGGACGCTTTCCTATAGCTGACAAGTCTGCCCTTTCGGGCACTAATTCATTGAAGATCCCGCACGGTGCTGAGATCATTTTTACATTCGGATCGATGACCTTGCGACGCGCGTTGGTCAAAATCCTGCAAAAACATTGGCACATCACTAGAAAGTCTGGCTGGCTTAATTGACCGTGATCTCGCATAGCATGCCAATAGCAACGCGCATGCACAAGGTGCTTTTCTTGCGGGCACGAACGTGCACAATATGTGCTTAGCAGGGTCACCAAGTTGCAGTAAGAGCCCGGAAGCAAGCAACAGAACGGGTACTATTTCGGCGGCAATTGTACGGACGAGCGATCATCTGGCTCGTCGAATTAACCCTGCGCGCAAAAGCTGCTAAGGCCTCAGCCCTTCCGCCGCGCCAGCAGCGGCGCGATGAACGCAATCACGGCGTTCGCGTTGGCGAGCGTGTGCAGGTTGGTCATCAGCTCGCCCGAGCTGTCGTTCACGTCACACTCGAAGCGGCGTTCGACGTCGGTTTGGTCGCAGAGGCCGGTGTCGAAGCATGGGCCGCGGAAGATCCAGCGCAGGTGGTCGCGGGCGCCGAGGAAGCCGAAGGGGCAGTCGGCGTATTTGCGCGAGACCGGGCGGGCGGCGAGGTAGATGGCCGACAGCGGCCCCCGGCTGAGCGGGTAGACGAAGACCCCGCGCGTCGAGTCGCACCACGCCATGAGGCGCTCAAAGGCGGCGAGAGCGTCTTCGCTCTCGATCCGCCCCTGAACGCGCTCGATGTGATAGCGGTCCTGTTCCGAGGTATTCACTGGTCCAGGAAGCTCCGCAGCTTGCGCGAGCGCGAGGGGTGCTTGAGCTTGCGCAGGGCCTTGGCCTCGATCTGACGGATGCGTTCGCGGGTGACCGAGAACTGCTGACCGACCTCTTCGAGCGTGTGGTCGGTGTTCATGCCGATACCAAAGCGCATGCGCAGGACGCGTTCCTCACGCGGGGTGAGGGACGAGAGCACCCGCGTTGTCGTCTCGCGCAGGTTCTCCTGAATGGCAGAGTCCAGCGGCAGAACGGCGTTCTTGTCCTCGATGAAATCGCCAAGCTGGCTGTCTTCCTCGTCGCCAATCGGCGTTTCGAGCGAGATCGGTTCCTTGGCGATTTTCAGGACCTTGCGGACCTTGTCGAGCGGCATCTGCAGCTTTTCGGCCAGTTCCTCGGGCGAGGGTTCGCGGCCGATTTCGTGCAGGATCTGGCGCGAGGTGCGCACCAGCTTGTTCATCGTCTCGATCATGTGGACCGGGATGCGGATGGTCCGCGCCTGGTCGGCGATCGAGCGGGTGATGGCCTGACGGATCCACCAGGTTGCGTAGGTCGAGAACTTGTAGCCGCGGCGGTATTCGAACTTGTCGACGGCCTTCATCAGGCCGATGTTGCCTTCCTGGATGAGATCCAGGAATTGCAGACCGCGGTTGGTGTATTTCTTGGCAATCGAGATCACCAGACGCAGGTTCGCCTCGACCATTTCCTTCTTGGCCTGACGCGCTTCGCGCTCGCCCTTCTGGACCTGAGACACGATGCGGCGGAATTCCGAGATGTCGACGCCAACGTAGCGCCCGACCTCGGCCATATCCTCGCGCAGTTCGACGACCTTGTCGCCGAACTTGTCGAAGATGGTCTGCCAGCCGCGACCCTTGGCTTTCGCCATGCGGTCGCACCAGGTCGGGTCCAGCTCATACCCGCGGTATTCGTCGATGAATTCGCGGCGGTTGATGCGGGCCTGATCGGCCAGTTTGACCATGGCCGAGTCGATGGTCATGATCTTCTTGTTGATGCCGTAGAGCTGGTCGATCAGCGCTTCGATCCGGTTGTTGTGCAGGTGAAGCGAGTTCACCAGCACGACGATTTCCGAACGCAGCTTCTGGTAGGCGGTCTCTTCCGAGGCCGAGAAGCGGGCCTGTTCCTGCAGGGTGGCCTGCATGCGCTGCTGCTGCATCTGTTCGAGCAGATCATAGTCATGGGCGATCTGGTCGAGCGTTTCGAGCACGCGCGGCTTGAGCGAGGCTTCCATCGCGGCCAGCGACATGCTGGTCTGGTCGTACTCGTCGTCGTCGTCGTCATTGTTCGACAGCGGGTTGCCGTCGGCATCCATCTCGGGATCGGCGCGGCGGGCAGGACGTTCGGACGTGGTGCCATCGGCGTTGAGGCTGTTGACGACGGGCTCGTCATCTTCATCCTCAAGCGAGTTGCCGAAGGTTGCTTCAAGGTCGATGACCTCGCGCAGCAGCACTTCTTCGGTCAGCAGTTCGTCGCGCCAGATGATGATGGCCTGAAAGGTCAGCGGGCTTTCGCACAGCCCGGCAATCATCGTGTTGCGCCCGGCCTCGATGCGCTTGGCGATGGCGATTTCGCCCTCGCGGCTCAGCAGTTCGACCGAGCCCATCTCGCGCAGGTACATGCGCACCGGATCGTCGGTGCGATCCAGCGTTTCACTGGTCGAGGCGGCGACGACAACATCGGTCGTCCCCGACGCGGTGACGTCGGGCACCGAGGGGCCTTCGCCCTCTTCGGTTTCTTCTTCCTCGACGACGTTGATGCCCATTTCCGAGAGCATCGACATCACGTCTTCAATTTGTTCCGACGAAACCTGATCCGGGGGCATCACCTGATTGAGTTGCTCATAGGTGATGAAACCGCGTTCACGCGCAGCTGCGATCATGCGCCGGACCGAAGCCTGGCTCATGTCGAGCGTGAATTCGTTTTCCTGGTCTTCGGGTTTCGCGTCGTCGTTATCTTTGGCGACCATGGTTCCTCCGGCAGGGGGCGCGGCGTGATTCGTGTTGGTCCAGAGATAGCGTTCCGATGGGCCGAATCACAGGGGTATCGGTTAAATTCAGTGAGTCGCGGGGCGAATCACCTCTAAGTTGGTCCGTCTCGTCGCTTTTTCTTCAGCCAGATCTGCGAATCGAGCATGGATTGAAGCTGTGCAGACAGGCTGGCGCGGTCTTCGCCCAGGTCTGTGGCTGATTCGCCCAGATCGCCGCGACCCGCGCGATCCATCCGGGCCGAGGCATCGCCCAGCCGGTAGGTCAGCGTTTCATCGGCGATCCGGTCGACATCGGCGGTCAGTTCCGCCAGCTCGCGGCGCAGGGCGCGGCGGCTGCGCAGGATCTGGAAATCCTCGGCCAGACAGCGGCGCACGAAGTCGGGTTCGGCCTGGCTGCGCAGCATCGGTGCAATCGAGACATGCGGCTGGGCGCGCAGGTCGCTGAGGGTATTGCCCGCGCGGGCGGCGAGGGTTTCGGCGTCTGGCTGGGGCTCTTCCTGCGCGGCCCGCAGCAGGATGGTCTGCAACGCGCGGTGTTCATCCCGGCGGAAATCCATCTCGACCAGACGGTCGTCGAACTCGATCAGCAGGGCAGGGTGGGCAAAGAGCACAGCGAGGATCAGCGCCTCGCGCAGTTCCTCATCCGCGCCCTCATTGCCCCCGGCAAGGACCGAGCCACGGGTGCCGGGCAGCGGCAGGCCCGGCGGGGCCTTGCCTTTGCCCTTGCCGTAACCGCCTGAACCGTAGGACTGGCGGAAACCGGACTGAAACGGGCCGGCCTTGTCGGCAAAGAGCGTGCGGCGTTGCTGGCGGAATTCTTCGGAATAATGCTCGCGCAGATTGGCGTCGGTGATGCGGTCCAGAAGCGCGCGCAGTCGCTGATCGAGAGCGGCGCGGCGTTCGGGGCTGTCAAAGACATGGCCCTGAATTTCGGCCTCCCACAGCAGCTTGGCCATGGGGACGGCCTTGTCGATCACCGCTTTCATCGCGCCGGGTCCGCCGGATTTGATCAGATCGTCCGGGTCTTGCCCGCCCGGCAGCAGCGCAAAACGCAGGCTTTGCCCGGCGCTGATCAGCGGCAGCGCCAGATTGGCCACGCGAAGCCCGGCGCGCAGGCCCGCAGCATCGCCGTCCAGCGCGATGATCGGCTCGTCATGCAGGCGCCAGATCAGGCGCAACTGGTCTTCGGTCACGGCGGTGCCCAAGGGAGCGACGGCGCTCTCAAACCCCGCGCCGACCAGCGCGATGACGTCCATATAGCCCTCGGCCACGATCAGCGGGCCGGTCTTGCCTGCGGCGGCACGGGCAGGGCCCATGTTGAACAGGTTGCGGCCCTTGTCGAACAGCGGGGTTTCGGGCGAGTTCAGGTACTTGGCACGCGCGTTCTCGGCCATGGCGCGCCCGCCGAAGGCGATGGCGCGGCCACGGGCGTCACGGATGGGGAACATGATCCGGCCGCGGAAGCGGTCGAAGGGCGCGCCGCCATCGTCGGGCTTGGCGCAGAGCCCGGCTTCTATGATCGCCTCGGGCTTCACGCCCGCCTGCGTCAGATGGTGGAACAGAACCTGCCGCTGATCGGGGGCAAAGCCGATCTCCCAACGCTCACGCTGGGCTTCGGACAGGCCCCGGCGGTCGAGATAGGCGCGGGCCTCGGCGGCCTGCGAGCCCATGAGCTGGATGCGGTAGAAGCGCACGGCTTTTTCCATGACCTCGGCCAGCGCGCCGCGCTTGTCGTCACGCTGCTGCGCGCCGGGGTCGCGTTCAGGCATGGGCAGGCCCGCCTCACGCGCCAGCGCCTCGACCGCTTCCATGAAGCTGAGGTTCTGGGTTTCCTGCAGGAAGCTCAGCGCGTCACCTTTGGCCTGACAGCCGAAGCAATAGTAGAACCCCTTGCGGTCATCGACGTGGAACGAGGCGTTCTTTTCGTGGTGGAACGGGCAGGGAGCCCAGAAGTCGCCCTTGCCCTGATTGGATTTGCGCAGATCCCAGGTCACAGCACGGCCGACAACCTGCGCGATGGAGACGCGGTTGCGCAGTTCGTCAAGAAATCCGGGTGGCAAGGACATGGACGGGGGCGATTCCGGGGCTGGGACGGGGGCGAGAGGAGTCAGATATAGGGCGCAGGGGGCCGATGCGCTACTGTTGGGCGATCACGATCGGTGATTCAGCGGGCTGGGTGCGCGGGCTGGGCGGGAAAGGGCCGCCCAAGACGAAAACAGGGGCCCGAGGGCCCCCGTCTTGATCACAGTGCAGACGCCGTTATTCGGCAGCGTCGGGGGCAGCTGCAGGCTGGTCACCGGCAGTGTCGGGCTTGTCGGCGGCGACACGCGGTTTGCGGGCACGGCGCGGCTTGGGGGCGGGCTTTGCGGCCTCGTCCGTGGTCTCAGCCGCAGGCTGGGGCGCGGGGGCCACAGCATCAGGGGCCGGCGTGGGCGCGGGAGCTTGCTTGGCCTCAGGCTGGGTCTGTGCGCGCGATTCCGGCGTTTCCACCAGCATCGAGTCGCCGTCCGACGGCGTGCCCTCTTCGCGCGGATCGCCCGAGTCGCGCTTGCTGCGGCGCTCGTCGAAACGCTTGTTGCGGCGCTCTTTCCACTCAGGGCGCGGCGCGTCGGACTTCTCAGTGCGGGGCTGATCCGAGCGGGCATCGGCGCGCGGCTCGGAGCGGTTGTCGCCCCGGTTGTCGTCGCGGTTATCCGACCGGTTGTCGGCGCGATTGTCCTGACGGTTATCGTTCCGGCTGTCGCTCTGGCGGTCGCCGTCGCTATCGCCATCGGCACGACGGTTCTGGCCACTGTGCTGGCCGTTCCCGTTGTTGTTGCCGTTGTTGTTGTTCTGGCCGTTGTTCTGGCCATTGCCGTTCTGGCCGTTCTGACCATTGTTCGGCTGGTTCTGACGCTGCTCGGCCTCGCGGTTCATCTCGGCCTGCGCTTCGTTCAGCATGCGCGTGTAATGCTCGGCATGCTGCAGGAAGTTCTCAGCCGCGACGCGGTCGCCCGACAGCTGCGCATCGCGCGCCAGCAGGGCGTATTTGTCGATGATCTGCTGGGGGGTGCCACGCACCTTCCCCTCAGGCCCCGAGCTGTCAAAAACGCGGTTGATGATATTGCCCAGCGAGCGCGGACGATTCTGTTTGGATCGCGAACGTTTGTTCGATGGTCTCATGAAAGCGGGTTCCGGCCTTGGTCGGGACGTTAGACCCACAGGCGGCACCAGGAGCGGCGCGACAGGGTCAGGCTGTCTGAATGATTGAGCGGCGTGGATCGGCGATCGAGGCGCGAACAGCACCGGCTCTGCTTCGACTAATCACGCCACTTTGGTCTAGACAAGTCCGAATGTGTGAAAAACCTGCTAAGTTCTGCGTGTTTTCGCTAAAACGTGGCTGAAAAAGCATAAATCCGCCGGGTGGGGCGGGGTTATTCCGGGTTCTGCGCGCTCACCACCCGGTCGCGGCCATCGAGGTCGGGCAAGATTCGCACGGCCTGCAGACCGGCGCCGGCGAAGAGTTCCGCGACCTGGGCACCCTGCGTCGGCCCGATCTCGACCATCAGGCGACCACCGGGGGTCAGGCGGCTCGGCGCGTCACGGGCGATGGCGCGGTAGGGGGCGAGCCCATCGCCGCCGGGGGTCAGCGCCATGCGCGGCTCGTGCAGCACTTCGGGCGAGAGGGCGGTCATCTCGGCCTCGGCGATATAGGGCGGGTTCGAGACGATGAGGTCAAAGCGGCCCTCAACGCTGGCGAACCAGTCCGAGAGAGCGAAGCGGGCGCGGGGGGTGAGGGCCAGCGCCTGAGCATTGGCTTGCGCGACGGTCAGGGCGGCGGGCGAGAGGTCGGTGGCAAGGCCGGTGGCCAGGGGGCGTTCGGCCAGCAGGGTCAGCAGGATCGCGCCCGAACCGGTGCCCAGATCGAGCACGCGGGTGAAGGGGCGGCTCAGCGCCTCGGCGATCAGCGTTTCGGTTTCGGGGCGCGGGTCGAGCACATCGGGGGTGACGCGGAAGGAGCGGCCCCAGAACAGCCGCTGGCCGGTGATATGGCTGACCGGGTGACGGGCGGCGCGGCGGGCGAGGGCGTCGGCGTAGCGGGCGCTGGCGTCCGGTGTGAGCGTATCGGCCAGGTGCAGCGTCACGCGGTCAGGCGCGATGCCCATCGCGTGGGCCAGCAGCAGACGGGCGTCGCGGGTGGGGTCGGGTACGCCTGCTGCGGCGAGTTGCGCGACGGCGGCGCGGAGGGCCTCGGCGGCACTCATTGCTCCAGCTCGGCCAGTCGGTCGGCCTGATCCTGCGCAATCAGCGGCTCGATCACCGGGTCCAGATCGCCGGCGACGATCTGCGCCAGCGCGTAGAGCGTCAGGTTGATGCGGTGGTCGGTCAGGCGGCCTTGCGGGAAGTTATAGGTGCGGATGCGTTCCGAGCGGTCGCCCGACCCGACCTGCGCCTTGCGGTCGGCGGCGCGGGCATCTTCCTGCCGGCGGCGCTCAAGGTCGAACAACCGGGCGCGCAGCACCTCCATCGCCAGCGCGCGGTTGCGGTGCTGGGATTTCTCGGAACTGGTGACGATGATGCCGGTGGGGATATGGGTGATGCGCACGGCGGAATCGGTGGTGTTGACGTGCTGACCGCCGGCGCCCGAGGCGCGCATGGTGTCGATGCGCAGATCGCTGTCGGGGATGTCTAGATCGACCTCGGACGCTTCAGGCAACACGGCGACGGTCGCAGCCGAGGTGTGGATGCGCCCGCCGGATTCGGTGACGGGCACGCGCTGGACGCGGTGGACGCCGGATTCGAACTTGAGCCGGGCGAAGACGCCTTCGCCCACAACCCGCATGACGGCTTCGCGCAGGCCGCCCAGCTCGGTCTCGGCGAAGGCGATCATCTCGCAGCGCCAGCCGCGGGTGTCGGCATAGCGCTGGTACATGCGCAGCAAGTCGGCGGCGAAAAGCGCAGCCTCATCGCCGCCGGTGCCGGGGCGGATCTCCAGAATAGCGGGGCGCTCGTCGGCGATGTCCTTGGGCAGAAGCGCGCGCTTGAGCTCGGCCTCCAGCGCGGGCAGGCGCTGGTCGAGCGCGGTGAGCTCGTCTTGCGCGAGAGCCCTCATTTCGGGGTCTGCAAGCATAGCCTCAGCCTCGACCCGCTGCGCCTGCGCGCCGTGCCATTCGGCGATGGCGGCGGTGACGGGCTTGAGCTCCTGATACTCGCGCCCCAGATCGGCCAGACGCGACGGATCGGCCCCGGCGGCGAGCTGTGCTTCGAGATACTCGAAACGGCGGGTGATCTGGTCAAGGGTGTCTTTGGGCAGCATGAAGCGGATGTGCCGGTGCGGGGCGGTTACGTCAAGGGGGAGCGGCGCTCGGCCCCATTGAGGGGCCTCGCGCCGCGCCGGGCTGCCGCCCGGACCCGCTCGGGAGGATTTTCCATCCTCCCGAACCCTCCTGGAGGATATTTTCAGACAGAAAATGGTGGTTAACGATCGGTTAACCGCACTTTCTTTGCTCTTCAAATATCCTCAGGGGGTGAGGCCCGGCACGGGCCGAGGGGGCAGAATGCCCCCTGCGGCGCCGCAAGGCGGCGCGTGGGTCGCGTGAGGGCGGGACGGCGCAAGCCGTTCTGGCCGAAGGCGAAACCCCTCGCTCGTTTATTGCAGGTACGGCATCGGGTCGACGCTTTCAAAGCCTTCGCGGACCTCGAAATGCAGGAAGGACGGATCGCCGCCACGCACGGTAGCGATGGTCTGGCCACGGGTCACGCGGTCACCGCGGGCGACGCGGATATCGTCGATGTTGGCGTAGACCGTCAGCAGGTTATTGTCATGCCGGATCACCAGGATCGGCACCTGATCGGTGTCCTGGGTGATGGCTGCAACCGTGCCAGCCGCCGCTGCGGTCACCGATGTGCCCGCAGGGGCGCCGATGCCGATGCCGTCGTTGCGCCCCTGAGCATAGGCGCGGATGATGCGGCCCTGCACAGGCATCGCCAGACGCGAGGTTTGCGTGCGCTGGCTGCCCATGTCGGCGACCGGCGGCTGAGGCGTGGTGGTGCCCTGACCGGCCGGTGTCGGGTTGGTGTTCGTCGGCAGTGGCGTGGTGGCCGAGGGCGGCACCGGGGTGGGTGAGCCCATGCCGGGTTGCGATGTCGTCGCCGGCGCCGTCTCGGTGGCGGGCAGCGCCACGGGCGTCGGGGTGGTGACGCCCGTGGCGTTCAGCGGTGCGCCCGCGACAGCCGCCGTTTGCGTGACCGGGATCACCAGAATCTGGCCTTCGCGCACGCTCATATCCGCAGGCAGGCCGTTCCAGTCGGCCAGCGAGCGCGGGGTGATGCTGTAGAGACGCGCGATGGTAAAGGCGCTTTCGCCGCGCTCGACCGTGTGGCGCAGCGGTTCGCTGCCTGCCGGGGTCATGGGGGCCAGCGGCGTGGCGGTTATGGAGTCCGTGGCGTCACCGACGCGCGAGGGCAGCACCAGCAGCTCGCCGCCGCGCAGGGCGGTATCGGGGGAGATGGCGTTATGCCGGGCCAGCGTGGCCGCATCCAGCCCCAGTCGGGCGGCGATGTCGCCGACGCTTTCACCGCGCTGCGCCACCGCGACCTGATAGCCCGGGTACGAGATCACGCCGCGTGCATCCGGTGCAGGCCGCGAGCCGGTGGCGTCGCGGGCGGCGTCCGAGGTCGAGAACCGGTCCGACGGCCGCAGGTCCCAGTCGAGGGTCGAGCTGGAGCCGCAAGCGGCCAGCACGAGGCTGGCGGACGCAAGAAGCGTCAGGGTGCGGGTTGCACGGATCGGGGTTTTGCCGGAGGTGCCCAAGTCTTGTCTGCTCATTCTGTCCACGCCGTTTCTTGTCCCGTCTGCAACCAGACATCCGGCATGCGCGGGGCTTTCGCCTTTTATAGCTGAAAAATAGGGGTGATACACCCCATCACCACAACGTGTAGTGGATTTTCGCTGAGGATATCGTGAGGAACGCCCTCTTCCACCACGGTTCAGTCCTTGGCCATGCCTTCCAGCAGCGGCACGAAGCGCACCGGGCGCAGTTCTTCATAGTCAAAGCCGCTGTCGAGCTTGCGCACTTTGATCAGGCTTTGCACGGCGTCCGACTGGCCCACCGGCACGATCATGATCCCTCCGACGCGCAGTTGCGCCAGCAAGGGGCCGGGCGGGTCTTCGGCGGCGGCGGTGACGATGATGCGGTCAAACGGTGCCTGATCGGGCAAACCGAAGCTGCCATCCGAGGCAATCGCGGTAATATTGTGCAGATCCAGACGGTTAAACGCCGCGCGCGCTTCACTGATCAGGGCGCGGTGACGCTCAACCGTATAGACCCGGCGGGCCAGCTGGCTGAGGATTGCCGCCTGATAGCCCGAGCCCGTGCCGACCTCGAGCACCTTGTCGCGAGCGTTCACTTCCAGCGCTTCGGTCATCAGGGCGACGATCGACGGCTGCGAGATGGTCTGCCCGCAGGCGATGGGCAGTGGCGTGTCTTCATAGGCGCGCTCGGCAAAGATGCCGGTGACAAAGGCGCCCCGGTCGATCTTTTCCATCGCGCGCAGCACAGCCGGGTCGGTCACGCCGCGCGAACGCAGCGTGTAGATGAAGCGCATGATTTGCTCAGCGCGTTCGGCGTCTGTCATTCGAGTCGCTCGCGCAGCAGGTCGAGCGTGTCATGTGCCGTCAGATCGCAGCGCATCGGCGTGATCGACACCCAGCCGTCCAGATTTGCTGCCGCATCGGTGCCGGGCTTGGTGGCGACGTTTTGCGGGCCGCCCTTGATCCACAGGAACTTGCGGCCCGAGGGCGAGATATGCGGCTCGACCCCGAACGAGGTATTCTTGCGAAAACCCTGCGCTGCGACCTTCATGCCCTTGACCTCATCGGCGGGAACCGGCGGGAAGTTGACGTTATAGAAGACGCGGTAATCTTCCTCTTCCCACACAGCCTTGTCGATCAGTGCCCGCACGACCGAGACGCCATGCGCCACGGCGGGTTCAAACATCCCGCCGTCCATGTCCTGCGAACGCGGGCCGATGTATTGTGACAGCGCGATGGCCTTCAGGCCTTGCAGAGCAGCCTCCATCGCGCCGCCGATGGTGCCAGAGTAGAGCGTGTTCTCGGCCGAGTTGTTGCCCCGGTTCACCCCAGACAGCACCAGATCAGGCCGCGCCCCGTCGAGCACGTCGAAGATCCCCGCCAGCACGCAGTCGGCGGGGCTGCCCTCGGCCGCGTAGCGACGCTCGCCCAGTTTGGCGATCATCATCGGATGGGTATAGCTGATCTTGTGGGCGACGCCCGATTGCTCAAAGGCCGGGGCGACGGTCCAGACCTCACCGCCGGGTCCGGCGATTTCGGCTGCGATCGCCTCGATCACCTTGAGTCCGGGGGCGTTGATGCCGTCGTCGTTGGTCACGAGAATGCGCATGGATCGCCTTTCCTTTTGTCGGGTTCTGCTTAGTGCAGGCCGGGACAAGCGGCAAGACAGAGGCGTGGCTCAAGCCGCGAACAAGGCGCAAAGCGTTGAAAAGGGCGGTATTGCGGTCACAGTTGCGGGCGCGCGCGCGATGTCGTGATGGTGCGCGCGCTATCGCGATGCCCGCTTTCGTGCAAGATTGCCTGGACCCGTATTCATGAAAGGACCGTTTATGCGACTGACTGCACTGACGTTGTTTGCCGTCACGGCGCTGGGCGCGATGCCTGCTCTTGCCGACGAAGTTTGGGACACGAATATGGGCGAGATCGCCTGGGAAGAGTCGCGCGGCGACGACGCCATCTTGCGTCTGGGGGACGGCGACGGCCTGTTGCGCCTGTTCGTGCCGGGGCTGGCGCGCGACACGATGGGGGGCCGCGGCTCGTATACCGGCGTGTGGGTCGCAGCCGAAAGCGACACGGCCTGCGTGACCGAAATGGTCGATCCGCTGGGCGGCAAGTCGGCATTCTGGGGCACCTTCACAATCACCTTTGTGAACGACGGTTTCCCGTCCGATTTCGCCGGGGTTTACGGCACCTGTCTGGATACGCCGTCGATGCCGGTGCAGGCACACGCCCGCGTCGGCAACTGACCGAGCTTTGCCGGTCAGCGACAAACCTATGTCGCGGATAAACGCGCAGCCCTGCGTGTCTGTGCCAGCCTGAGGGCGGGCAAGCACGGAGGGCGCGATGCGCTACGCTTTCATCGGACTGGGAAAACTGGGCGGCCATCTGGCGGCTTCGCTCGCCGGGGCGGGGCTGTCGCTGGTCGTTCATGACCGCGACGCCGGGCTGCGCGCGCGGTTCGATGCCTTGGGTGTGGACTGGGCCGATACGCCGGCGCAAGCGGTGCAAGGCGCGGATGCAGTGATCACCTGCCTGCCGTCGCCCGTGGTCAGCGAAGCGGTGCTGGAACAGATCCTGCCCGCGATGCGCCCCGGTGCCGACTGGATCGAGATGTCCACGCTGGGCCGCGAGGACGTGCTCCGGCTGGCGGCGCGGGCGCAGAATGCGGGGATGGGCGTGCTCGAATGCCCGGTGACCGGCGGCGTGCATCTGGCGGCGCGGGCCGAGATCACGGTGCTGGTGGGCGGTGAGGCGGCGCAGTTCGCGCGCCACCGCCTGGCGCTTGAGGCGTTGGGCAACCGGATTTTCCATATGGGACCGCTGGGTTCGGCGGCGTTGATCAAAGTGATCACCAACATGCTGGCCTTCATCCATCTGGTCGCGGATGGCGAGGCGCTGATGCTGGCCAAGCGCGGCGGGCTGGATCTGAAAACCGCGTGGGAGGCGATCGCGGCGTCATCTGGCAGCAGTTTCGTGCATGAAACCGAGGGCCAGCTGATCCTGAACGGCAGCTATGACATAGCCTTCACCATGGATCTGGCGCTCAAGGATCTGGGCTTTGCCATGCAGTTTGGCCGGGCCTTCGGTGTGCCGCTGGATCTGGCCTCGATGACCGAGCAGACCTTTGTGAAAGGGCGCGCGGCCTATGGCGGCGGGGCGCAATCGACGCAGATCGTCAAGCTGCTGGAGGACGCGCTGGGCACCGATCTGCGCGCTGCCGGGTTCCCGGCGCGGCTGGAGTAACGCTTATTCCGCCGCCGAGCGCCGTTCGTCCAGCGCCTGCCGTACGGCAGTGCGCTGGCCGCGCGCGACAGGGATGATCTGTCCGTCGATGGTGGTCACTTCCATCCCGCCGCCCTCGGTCCGGGTGAGATCGCAGACGTGGTCCAGATTGACCCACCACGAGCGATGAACGCGCATGCCCTTGAACGGGATCAAGTCCCGCTCGGCATCCGACAGCCGCAACAGCACGGTTGTGGTGCCAAGCGCGGTGGTGACTTCGACATAATGGTCTTGCGCGCGCAGGCTGATCAGATCGCGTCCCAGGGACTGGGGCAATTTTTCAAACAGCAGGGGCACCGGTGTCTCGCGGCTGTCGCCGCGCTCCGGGGAATGCGGCGCTGTGGCCAGCTGCAGCGGCGGATGCGGCGAATGTGCGGCTTCGACCGCGTGATCCTGCACCGTTTCCAGCCGGGCCGAGGCGTCGCGCGCCCTTTGCTGGGTGCGGCGCGTCGCGGCGAAAAAGCCGTTGGTGGTCAGGTGGATGGCAACAAGCGGGACCGAGACAAAGGGAAACAGACTCCAGAATCCACCCGAGGGAGGGGCCCCGCTGGTGATCAGGTTTGCCAGATAAACCAGGCTCATGACGGGCAGGATGCCCAGATTTGCGGTGATCAGCGCCGGAACGAACCAGGGCAGCCCCCAGCGTTGGTTGAGCGCGTTCGAAATGGTCGTCAGCGAGGCCATCAACAGCGTGGCGAAGAGCCCGGTCAACCCCCAGAACACCAGCCGATCGAATAGCGCAAAGCGTTCGAGCGTGTAGAACGGCCCTGAAAGTGTGACGACGACAATCCCGCCAACGAGCACGGTCCAGAAAGAGCGACGGCTGAATAAGGCGCGGATCTCGTGCAGGGCATGGCGCAAAGCCGAGTGCGTCGCACGGGTGTTTGAGGCGGTTTCAGGTGGGCTCTTGTCCTCCGGCATGGTTTTACATCCCCCATAGGTTGCTGAAATACAAGGGTTTTGCAGAAGCAGACGGCAGAACTTCGCCTAAAGTAGTATGATTTTATCGATAAATCAGGCTTATTAATCCGATTGCACCTTTAGGGGGTGTAATTTCCATAGTGGCAACCTGTAGTTGATTTGTTGATGCGGTCATGTGACGGGCGCGGGACACGGGCAGCGATTTCGCAGTCGTCGGGTTTAGGAGCCTTAGGTTTGCGCCTCGCGCCAGCGTGACAGGATCATGCGGGCGGTCATCAGGTCGAGATGCGCGCCGCCGCCGTTCTTGAACACGGTGATGTCCTGCGGACCGCGGCGTCCCGCGCTGCCAGCTGCAAGATCGTGGAAATCACCCAGTACATCGGTCTCTGTGATCGCGCCGCTGGCCAGTGGGATCATCAACTCGCCGATATGTCCCAGCGTCGTCGCCCGGCTGTCGACGAAAAGCCGCCCGCGTTGCAGGGCTTCGTCATCGGCTTCGCGCATGGTGGGGGTATAGGCGCCGATCAGGTCCAGATGCTGACCGGGGCGCAGCCACGCGCCGTGGAGCAACGGATCCGTGGCCATGGTGCAGGTGCTGACAATATCGGCGGCACTGACGGCGGCAGGCAGATCGGTTGTGGCGCGGACACCCTGATAGCGGGCGGCGAGCGCCTGCGCGGACTCGGGCCGGCGGGACCACAGGGTGATGGCAAGATCGGGTTTCCAGGCGCGATAGGCCTCGATCAATGAGGCCGCGACGGTGCCTGCGCCGACGATCAGAAGGCTTTGCGCGTCAGGCCGCGCCAGCAGCCGCGCGCCCAGAAGCGAGTCGCCGGCGGTCTTCCATTTGGTAATCAGGGCGTTGTCGATCACCGCCTCGATCGCGCCGGTCTGATCGTCAAACACCAGCATCGCGCCCTGCACGCTGGGCAGGCCCTTGGCGGCATTGCCGGGGAAGACAGACACTGATTTCACGCCCAACCCCATGCCGTCGATCCAGGCGGCGCGGGAGAGCAGCCGATCTGCTCCGCGCTCCATCAGCACGTCTTTGATCTGGGCCGGGGCGCGGCGGTGGGCGTCAAGGATCGCATCGCCCAGCGCCATCCAGTCGAGCAGGGGTTCAACCGCTTCAAGGGTCAGGACAGGGATCATGCGCGCCTCCATTTCGCAACAGGGTGAAGCGGGGGAGGGGGCGTGTCAACTCTCGCACATATGTTGGAAAAGGAAGGGTCTGGAGAGAGCGCAGTTTCAGGGCGCCGCCAGGCCTGCGGACCTCCAGATGTCAGGCGTTTGAATGCCTGATATTCTGACGCTCGCTGCTTTATTGGCCGGTGTGGGCGTGCGAGCAGCTGCTGGGTATCGGGTTTAAGTCGCTTCGATACACAGCGCGGTCATGGCGCGAGCCGGTCTTCAAAACGGGAATGTTGGAAAACTGACAGTCAGCGCTTTGGACCTTTGGTCGGCGCGAAGTCGATGCACAGCGATTTCATCTCGATCCCGGACAGCATCTGCTGGGTGCAGTGGCAGAACGACTCGTCCGAGTCGGCAGCGTCGCAATGCCCGCAGTCACCGCATTGTCCAAAGGTCGGGGCCGAGCGTCGCTTGGCCAGCGCGACGCCAAGGGTGGTGATCGTGTCGGTCAGCGCCTCGCGTTGCGGCTCGGGCAGCGCGCGGATGCATTCGATCAGATCGCTGAGCGGATCGGCGCAAAGCTTGGCACGCCCGGTTTCGGTCACTTCGATCAGCGCTGAGCGGCGGTCGCTTTCATGGACCCGCTTCTCCAACAATCCCATCGCGATCAGCGATTTGACCGTCTGCGAGGCGGTCCCGCGCGTGGTGGCGTTGAATTCGGAAAAGCCCGACGGGGTGCGCGAAAACCGGTTGGCGCTGGCGAAGTAGCGCAGCGCCGTCCATTGCGCGGGTGTCAGGCTGGGATCCGCCGCCGAGCCATGCACGAGGCGTGCCAGATGCACCAACAATTCGGCCGTGTGACACGGGGCCGAAATGAAGTCGGGGCTGACAGTCCGGGACTTGAAGGCAAAGGGTTCGCTCATGAGGGCTGAGGTAATGTCGCCTTGGTTTGTTGACAAGGGGGACGGCGGCTTGACAACCACGGACCCAGATAGTAGCGTAACAACATCAAATGAATTCGACCCGCTATTATCTGGGCCGCAAAAGGACAATCGTCATGGGTTTCCAGGATCCGCATATCCGTCGCTATGTTCGTGCTTCGATGGCCGAGGAGATCCTCAGCGCCGAGCTTGAGACCGAGCTGGCCGTCGCGTGGCGCGATCATCAGGATGAGTCCGCGTTGCACCGGCTTATTCAGGCCTATGCGCGTCTTGCGGTGTCCTTCGCTGGCCGGTTCAAGCGCTATGACGTGCCCTATGAGGATCTGATCCAGCAGGGTAATCTGGGCCTGATGCGGGCGGCGGAGAAGTTCGATCCCGAAAATGGATCTCGCTTCTCGACCTATGCCGCCTGGTGGATCCGTGCGTCAATGCAGGACTATGTGATGCGCAACTGGTCGCTGGTGCGGACCGGGACCAATGCGACGCAGAAAAAGCTGTTCTTCCATCTGCGCCGCGCGATGCAGAAACACGCCCGCGATGAGAGCGACGAGCCGCTGTCGGTTCGCGTGGCGCGGGAGCTTGAGGTCTCGGTCGAGCATGTCGAGGCGATGATGGGCCGCATGGCTGGCCCCGATCTGTCGCTGGACGCGCCGCAGTCGTCGGACGAGGACGGGCGGTCCTGGGTCGATACGATCGAGGATCAGGACGTCGCGACCGAGGCCGACGTGGTCGAGAAGCTGGACGGTCAGCACCGCCGCAAGGTGCTGTATTCCGCCGTGGAACAGCTGCCCGAACGCGAGCGCCGCATCGTCGCCGCCCGCCATCTGTCGGAAGACCCTGCGACGCTGAGCGATCTGGGTCTGGCGATGGGCATCTCGAAAGAGCGGGTGCGTCAGCTGGAAGAACGCGCGCTGTCGCGGTTGACGGCGCTGGTCCAGTCGGCGAGCACGATCCAGGCTTAGGCCCTTGTTTCGCCACACGGTTCCCGTGTTTCTGCTTAGGTGTTAAGGATAGGTTAAATCCTGTATGATGCCTTTGTTCCTGAAACGGGTACGGTATGACCGAGAGCGACCAGAATGAGGCCCGCCTGAAAACAATGCGCGACGCTCCTTCGGGGGCGCTGCGCACGCTCTTTGTGCATCAGATCTGGCTGTGGCGCTGGTCGGGGCTGGTCGTGGGGCTGTTGCTGGCGATCCTGATCGCTTTCATGACCCTGACACCGCTGCCTGCGCCCAACCTTCTGACGGGTGGCATCGACAAAGTGTATCACTTTGTCGCTTTCGCCACGCTGATCTTTCCCGTCATCGTAACCGATTCGCGCCGCTGGGTCTGGGCTGTGCCGCTGGCGATTGCCTATGGCGGCGCGATTGAGCTGATCCAGCCCTATGTCGGCCGCGGGGCGGAATGGCTGGATTTCGGTGCGGATATCACCGGCGTTCTGGCCGGGGCAGCGCTGGCCGAGTTGCTGCATGACCGCATTCGCGACAAGTTCTTTGCCGTCGATGCACCGCTGGAAACAGGTGATGAAGCGGCCAGTGAAGCGCTGCGCCTGGAAGCGATGCGCACCGAACTGATGGACGAGCTGCGCGAGGTCTTGCGCGAGGAGTTGAAGGGGCTGAACCGCGAACAACCTTCGGCCTCAGCCGCGTCAGAGCCGCGTTCCGAAGAGGAACGCGGCTTGCCTCGTCACTGATCAGGCAGACGTCACTGATCGGGTTTCAGGCGGAAGCGCTGGATCTTGCCCGTCTGCGTCTTGGGCAGGCTTTCGGTAAACACCACCCGGCGCGGGTACTTGTACGGCGCTATCACAGCCTTCACATGATCCTGCAGGCGTTTGACGCAGGCGGCGTCGGGTTCGACCCCTTGCGTCAGCACCACATGCGCCTCGACCACCTGACCGCGATCCGCGTCGGGTACGCCGATCACAGCGCATTCCAGCACATCGGCATGGGCCAGCAGGGCGGCTTCGACCTCGGGGCCCGCAATGTTGTAACCGGCCGAGATGATCATGTCGTCCGAGCGGGCGGCGAAGTGGAAATAGCCCTTGTCGTCACGCCAGAAGCTGTCGCCGGTCAGGTTCCAGCCGTCTTTGACATAGACCTGCTGGCGCTCGGGATCGTCCATGTAGCGGCAGCCGATGGGGCCGCGCACGGCCAGACGGCCGACCTCGCCATCGGGGACGGGCTGCATGTCGGGGCCGACAATGCGCGCCTCATAGCCGGTGACCGGGCGACCGGTGCAGGCGGCCTGACTGTCGTCAAAGCGGTTGGTGACGAAGATATGCAGCATCTCGGTCGCGCCGATCCCGTCCAGCATCGGCTTGCCGGTCTTGGCTTTCCATTCGTCATAGACCGGGCCGGGCAGGGTCTCGCCCGCCGAAACGGCAGCGCGCAGGCTGCTGAGGTCAGCGCCTTCCTCCATCGCCTTGAGCATGACGCGGTAGGCGGTGGGCGCAGTGAAGCAGACGGTGGCGCGGTATTTCTGGATGATCTCGATCATCGAGGGCGGCGAGGCGTTTTCCAAAAGCACGGCGGTGGCGCCAAAGCGCAGCGGGAAGATGGCCAGACCGCCAAGGCCGAAGGTGAAGGCCAGCGGCGGCGAGCCGACAAAAACGTCGTCCGCAGTCACCCCCAGAACTTCCTTGGCGTAGCCATCAGCGATGATCAGCAAGTCGCGGTGGAAATGCATCGTTGCCTTGGGCGTGCCGGTGGTGCCGCTGGTGAAACCCAGCAGGGCCACATCGTCGCGCCCGGTCTCAACCGCCTTGTAGCGCACCGATTTCGACAGCGCGACGCGGTCGAGTTCGGCATCGTGATTGGCGGTGCCATCAAAGCCGACGACGGTTTTCAGCGTGGCCGAGGTCTTGGCGCAGGCCGTCATCTCATCCATCAGGCGCGTGTCGCACAGCGCGTGGGTAATCTGCGCCTTGTCGACGATGGCGGACAGCTCGCCTGCGCGCAGCATCGGCATGGTGTTGACCACCACCGCGCCCGCCTTGGTCGCCGCCAGCCAGCAGGCGACCATCGCCGGGTTGTTGGCCGAGCGGATCAGCACCCGGTTGCCGGGCTTCACACCGTAATCTTCTACCAGCGCATGCGCGATGCGGTTGGTCCAGTCGCTGAGTTCCTTGTAGGTGCGCCCCCGGCCATTGCCGATCAGCGCGGTGTGGTCGCCGAAACCCTTCTCGACCATGCGGTCGGTCAGCTCGACGGCGGCATTGAGCCGCTCGGGGTAGGGAAAACCGCCCAGCAGCAGGTCTGGCCAGAGGTCAGCGGGCGGCAGGTTGTCTCTGGCGAAAGTGTCGGTATGTGCGCTGGGGCCCAGCATTGAGGTAACTCCCTGGTTACGCGGTCTTTATGCCGCTTCAGTCTGGAATAACGGCGGTGGCTTCGATCTCGACCAGAGCGCGGTCTTCGACCAGCGCCACGACCTGCACGAGGGCCATCGCCGGATAGCTGCGGCCCATGTGTTTGCGGTAGACCCGGCCCAGATCCGACAGCGCGTCCAGATAGGCGCGCTTGTCGGTGACAAACCAGGTCAGACGGGTGACATGCTCGGGGCCCGCGCCGCCCTCAGCCAGCACGGCGACGATATTGGCCAGCGCCTGATCGACCTGGCCCAGAAAATCATCGGTCTCGAATTCCTGATCGGCGTTCCAGCCGATCATGCCGCCCAGAAACAGCGTCTTGCCGCGCGCGGCGATGCCATTGGAATAGCCCGGCGTGGCTTTCCAGCCTTTCGGGTGAAGGATGTCGTGAATGCTCATAGGGCACCTCCCAATACCTGTCGCGCGATGACCACGCGTTGAACGTCGCTCGCGCCCTCGTAGATCCGCAGCGCGCGGATCTCGCGGTAGAGGCTTTCGACCATTTCTCCGTGGCGCACCCCGTCGCCGCCGAACAGCTGCACGGCGGTGTCGATGACCTTTTGCGCGGTCTCGGTGGCGTGCAGCTTGGCCATCGCGGCTTCGCGCGTGATGCGCGGCGCGCCCATGTCGCGGGTCCACGCCGCGCGGTAGACCAGCAGGGCCGAGGCGTCGATGCCCAGCGCCATGTCGGCGATGTGGCCCTGCACCATCTGCAGGTCGCTCAGCGGCGCACCCTGCACCCGGCGCGATTGCACCCGCGCCAGTGCCTCATCCAGCGCGCGGCGCGCAAAGCCGAGTGCTGCGGCGCCAACCGAGGGGCGGAAGACGTCGAGCACGGCCATCGCCTGCGCGAAGCCTTTGCCGGCGGTGCCGATCAGCGCCGAGTCGGGCAGGAACGCGTCGGTCAGACGGAAATGGGCGAGCGGGTGGGGCGCGATAACCTCGATCCGGCTGACGATCTCGAAGCCCGGCGTGTCGGCGGGCAAAAGGAAGGCCGACAGCCCGCGTGCGCCCGGCGCTTCGCCGGTGCGGGCGAAAAGCACATAGAGATCGGCAATCCCGCCATTCGAGATATAGGTCTTCTCGCCGTTGATCTTCCAACCCCCGGCGACCTTCTCGGCGCTCATCGCGGTCGCCGCGACGTCCGACCCCGAGCCCGGCTCGGTCAGCGCAAAGGCCGAGACCGCCGTGCCGCTGCGGGTCTTGTCCAGCCAAGTGCGCTGCTCGGGCGAGCCAAAGAGGCTGATCGCCCCCATCCCCAATCCCTGCATCGCAAAGGCGAAATCCGCCAGCCCGTCATGCCTCGCCAAGGTCTCGCGCGACAGGCAAAGTATGCGCAGATCAAAGACCTCGCCCGCCGCCAGCCCCGTCGGCTTCAGGAAACCGGCCTTGCCCATATCGGCGACCAGCGCCCGGCAGGCACCATCCACGTCCGAATGATCCACCGGCAGGTTCAGCGCGCACCAGCCATCCAGCGCCTGCGCCCATTCGCGATGCCGTTCCTCAAAAAACGGCCAGTCCAGAAAACTACGATCCGCCATATCATCTTGCCTCAAATACGCACGGGGGGATTTTCAAGGGGGGCGCGTGCGCTCCCCTTGAAGCAGGGGGTCCGGGGGGCGGCAGCCCCCCGGTGCCCCCTCAATTCCCCTCGAACACCGGTTTCTGTTTTGCCGCAAACGCATGATACGCCCGCGCGAAATCCTGCGTTTTCATGCAGATCGCCTGCGCCTGCGCTTCGGCCTCGATCGCTTGTTCCAGCCCCATCGACCATTCGTGGTTCAGCTGGGTCTTGGTCATCATATGCGCGAAATTCGGCCCCGCGGCGATGCGGCGGGCCATCTCGGCGGCGGCGGCTTCCAGTGCGTCACTGTCGTGCAACGCGTTCCAGAAGCCCCAGGCGTGGCCCTCGTCGGCCTTCATCGACCGTCCGGTATAGAGCAGTTCGGCCGCGCGGCCTTGGCCGATGATGCGGGGCAGGATCGCGCAGGCGCCCATGTCAGCCCCGGCCAGACCCACGCGGGTGAAGAGGAAGGCGCAGGTGGCCTGCGGCGTGGCGATGCGCAGATCGGCGGCCATCGCCAAGATCGCCCCGGCCCCGGCGCAGACGCCGTCCACCGCCGCGATCACCGGCTTGCCACAGGCGATGATCGCCTTGACCAGATCGCCGGTCATGCGGGTAAAGGCCAGCAGTTCGGGCATCTCCATCGCCACCAGCGGGCCGATGATTTCATGCACATCGCCGCCCGAGCAGAAATTCCCGCCGTTCGGGGCCAGCACGACCACATCCACATCGTCGGCATAGGGCAGGGCGCGGAAGGTGTCGCGCAGTTCGGCGTAGCTGTCGAAGGTCAGCGGGTTCTTGCGCTCGGGCCGCATCAGGCGGATCGTGGCGACCCGGTCCTCGACGGACCAGAGGAAATGCTGCGGTTTGAGGTCAGCGAGCTGGGTCATGTGGGCTCCTTGTCGGCAACGGCATGGGCCGGGGTGTGGGACGGATCGGCGTCGGGAAGGGCGCGGCGCAGGATGTCTCGCAGGCTGTCGAGATCGGCCTCGGTCAGATGTTCGAGCAGACCGTCGAGCCGTTCCTCATGTCCCGTGGCCATGGATTGAAACGCAACCGTACCCGCATCGGTCAGCGCGACATGCACCGTGCGGCGGTCGCCCGGTGCCGGCGTGCGGCGCGCAAAGCCGTCCTTCTCCAGCCGGTCCACCACCGCCGTGGCATTGCCGTTCGATACCAGCAGCATGCGCGAGAGTTCGGACATGGTGACATCACCGTGCTGGCGATAGAGCGCGGCCATCACGTCAAAGCGCGGCAGCGTGGTGTCATGGGCCGTGCGCAGATAGTCGCGCAGATCCGCCTCGACGCTGCGGGTCAGCCGCAGCAGGCGGATCCAGGTGCGCAGGCGGCGTTTGGACAGCGCGCTCATATTTCTCCTCCGGTGACGGACAGGGCGTGACCGTTGATCATTGAGGCACCGGGCGACGCCAGAAACAGCGCGGCTGCAGCCACCTCGGAAACGTCGATCATGCGTTTCATCGGGTTGTCGGCGACGAGTTGCGCCTCGGCTTCGGCGCGGGTCAGGCCATAGCGGTTCTGGACCGCCTCGACGGCGACCTGTGCCAGCGGCGTGTCCACGAATCCCGGACAGATCGCGTTGCAGGTGATGCCCCGCTTGGCCACATCGAGCGCGACCGAGCGCACCAGCCCGATCACCCCATGTTTGGCCGCCGCATAGGCCGGGATCGTCGCCCCGCCCTTGAGCCCGGCGACCGAGGCCATGGCGATCAGCCGCCCGCCCGGCGCCATGCCGGCGCGCAAAGCCTCGCGGAAGGTCAGGAAAGTGCCGGTCAGGTTCACCGCCAGTGTGGCATTCCATTGCGCCAGCGTGACCGATTTCAGCCCGCCAGCCGGGCCGCCGCCCGCATTGGCGACAACCACGTCAAACGGTGTGGCGAACAGTGCTGTGACCGCGTCCTCATCGGTCACATCGGCGGCGAGGCAGGTCATGCCCCGCCCGGCGTCGGTCTCGGCCAGTGCTTCGAGCCCACGTCCGGTGATGGTTACCGCGTCGCCCTGATCGGCAAAGGCACGCGCAACCTCGCGCCCGATGCCCGAGCCACCGCCGGTGATCAGCACCCGCCTTGGTGTCACGGCACTGCTCATGCCCGGATCGCGTCCTGCTGCGCGCGCTCGGCCAGACGGCGGGCCTGATCCGCGCCCGCCAGATAGGGCTGCGGCCATTGTGTGCCGGTGTCGCCCAACGCCACGGCGGCGTGCAGGGTCCAGTAGGGATCGGCCAGATGCGGACGGGCAAGGCAGACAAGGTCCGCACGCCCGGCCATCAGGATCGAGTTGACGTGATCGGTCTCGAAGATGTTGCCGACGGCCATGGTGGCGATGCCGGTCTCGTTGCGGATGCGGTCCGAGAACGGGGTCTGGAACATGCGGCCATAGACCGGCTTGGCGTCGGTCGTGGTCTGACCGGCAGAGACGTCGATGATATCCGCGCCAGCGGCGTGGAACATCCGGGCGATTTCAACCGCGTCGTCGGGGGTGACGCCATCGTCGCCAACCCAGTCGTTGGCCGAGATCCGCACCGACATCGGTTTGTTCGCAGGCCAGACCGCGCGCATGGCGGTGAAGACCTCGAGCGGATAGCGCATGCGGTTTTCCAGGCTGCCGCCGTATTCGTCCGAGCGGATGTTCGAAGTCGGCGAGATGAAGGCCGAGATCAGGTAGCCGTGGGCGGCGTGGAACTCGATCATGTCGAAGCCCGCGCGCTCGGCCATCTGCGCCGAGGCGACGAACTGGTCGCGCACCATGTCCATATCGGCGCGGGTCATCGCACGCGGAATGGCGTTAGCGGGCGACCACGGCAGGGGCGAGGGGTTCATGATTTCCCAGTTGCCGCTGTCGAGCGGCACATCGGTGCCTTCCCAGCCCAGCTTGGTCGAGCCTTTGCGGCCCGAGTGACCGATCTGGCAGCAGATCTTCGCGTGCGTTTCGGCATGCACGAAGCTGGTCAGGCGTTTCCACGCGGCCTCGTGTTCCGGCGCATACAGGCCGGGGCAGCCGGGGGTGATGCGCCCTTGGGGCGAGACGCAGGTCATTTCGGTATAGACCAGCCCCGCGCCACCCTTGGCGCGCTCGGCATAGTGGCTGAAGTGCCAGTCCGTCGGGCAGCCATCCACGGCCTTGTATTGTGCCATCGGCGAGACGACGACGCGGTTGGCAAGCGTCATGTCGCGCAAGCGGTAGGGGGCGAACATTGGCGCGCGGCCCGGTTGGCCTCCGGCTTGCTCCTGAAACCAGTCCTCGGCCCCGCGCAGCCATTTGGGATCGCGCAGGCGCAGGTTCTCGTGGCTGATGCGCTGCGAGCGGGTGAGCAGCGAATAGGCGAACTGCGGGGCGGGCATGTCAAGGTAACGCTCGACTTCCTCGAACCATTCCAGCGAGTTGCGCGCTGCGGACTGCAAGCGCAGCACCTCAACCCGGCGCTCTTCCTGATAACGCTTGAAGGCGCCCTCAAGGGTGGGTTCGGAATGCAGGTAATCGGCCAGCGCGATGGCGCTGTCAAAAGCCAGACGCGAGCCCGAGCCGATCGAGAAGTGGCCGGTGGCCGCCGCATCGCCCATCAGCACGACGTTCTCGTGATACCACGTCTCGCAGATTACGCGGGGGAACTGCATCCACACCGCCGAGCCGCGCAGGTGTTCGGCGTTCGACATCAGCGCGTGACCATCCAGATGCTCGGCAAAGATCTCGCGGCAGGTCTCGACGATTGCTTCCTTGGACATGCCCTCAAAGCCCCAGCGGTCCCACGTCTCGGGCAGGCATTCGACGATGAAAGTCGCGGTCTGGTCGTCGAACTGGTAGATATGCGCCCAGACCCAGCCATGCTTGGTCTTCTCGAAGATGAAGGTGAAGGCGTCGTTGAATTTCTGATGCGTACCCAGCCAGACGAACTTGCATTTGCGCATGTCGATGTCGGGTTGGAAGACGTCGGCATATTCGGTGCGGACACGCGAGTTGATGCCGTCGCAGGCGACAACGATGTCGTAATCCTTGCGGTAGCTTTCGGCGGAGGCGAATTCGGTCTCAAACTGCAGATCGACGCCCAGTTCGCGGGCGCGCTGCTGCAGGATGATCAGCATCTGCTTGCGGCCGATCCCGGCAAAGCCATGACCCCCCGAGACATTGCGCTGGCCCTGATGGACCACGGCGATGTCGTCCCAATAGGCAAAGTGATCGCGGATCGCGTCGGTCGAGGTGGGATCGTTCTTCTGCATGCGGGTCAGCGCGTCATCTGACAGCACAACGCCCCAGCCAAACGTGTCATTGGCGCGGTTGCGTTCCAGCACCGTGACCTGGTGCGAAGGGTCGCGCAGCTTCATCGAAATTGCGAAATAGAGGCCCGCAGGGCCGCCGCCAAGGCACAGAATTTTCATCGATCAGGTCTCCCTCTTCACCCAGAGCGTGACATTTCGAACTTTAAATTTCAAGCTTAAAATGAATCGGCGCCGCAGAGGGCCCTCTGGCCGGAAAAGCCCTTGGTTTGCAGGTCAGACGCGGGGGAGGGTGCCCAGCAGCAGCGGCCCGATATGCACATCGCCATTGAGTACTGAAAGCGGTGCTTCGATGGTATCGCCCGACTCGCCCACCGCCATCGCGGCCAGCGTCTCAGACAGCAGCCCGTGGTATTCCGGCGTCAGCAGCCCGGCGTCGCGGGCGCGTTCCAGCAAGAGGCGCCAGCCGGTGACGGTCAGCGTCACATCGCCCGACAGCATGCCGTCGTCGCCGGGGGTCAGGCGACCGGCGGCCAGAATGTCGTACTCGGGCGATTTGATCCGCCCGCCGGTCAGCGTGACGCGGGTCAGGCGCGGCTCGGGGCCGTCAAAGAGGTGGCGGTCGAGGGGGCGGTCGAATTCCAGCTCGGCATCGGCGCGCAGGACCTCGAAGCGCCGGGGCCACAGGCCCTCGGGGTCGATTTGCGTCATCAGGCCGGGATCGGGGAAGACGTTCTCGGCCAGAACGGCCAGCTCGTGCTCGTTCCCGGCAACGCGGCGGGTGGCGAAGCGCAAGGCGTCAAAGCTGTGCGTGCTCTGGTCAAGCTGCAGGTCCAGATCGCGCCCGACCAGCGTGAAGCGGTCGAGCGGCAGGTCCAGCCCGGCCTCCATCTGCAGCGAGGCGCGCAGGTCGCTGCTGTGCAGCGTCGCCTGAACGCCATTGGCGCTGATCGCCTGATCATGGGCAAAGACCGCGACCAGATGGTTCAGGCGGTAGGTCAGCGCAAAGAGCTGCACGAAAGGCGCGGTCCACTCGACCCTGTCCACCGCGAGGCGGGGCTGGTCGAGCGTGACGTCAAAGCGGTTGGGAAAGCCCTGAATGTGATGCGCTTCGGCGGACACTTCGGGTACATGGGCCAGTCCGTTGGTGATCGCACGGTCCAGCGCGCGCATACCGATGAACCAATAGCCACACCAGGCTGCAGTTGCCAAGACGGCCAGCACCGTCAATGCCTTGATCGCTCGCATCCCTGGTCCCCGTTGCTTTTTGCTGCCCTTGCTGTGTACATGCCCGGCAACGGCGCTGCCAGACCTGCTGCGCTCACAAAAGGCCCATGATGCAGTCGCTCTGGATATTCGGATACGGATCGCTGGTGTGGAACCCCGGTTTCGCGTGGTCCTCACGTCAGTTGGCACAATTGGCGGGGTTTCGCCGGTCGTTCTGCATGCTGTCGATCCACCACCGCGGGACCGAGGAAAAGCCGGGACTGGTGCTGGCACTGGACGCCGCGGAAGACGCCAGTTGCAACGGCGTCGCGTTCGAGGTGTCAGGCGAGATTGCCGATGAGACGCTCGAGTATCTGCGGGCGCGCGAGCTGATCTCGGCGGCGTATCTGGAGCGGGTCGAGACGCTGAGCCTTGAAGACGGGCGGCAGGTTCAGGCCGTGGTCTATGTGATCGACCGCGCGCATTGGCAATATTGCGGCGCGCTGACGCTGGAAGATCAGGCGCAGCGCATCGCCGGGGCTGTCGGCGGGCGCGGGCCCAACAGTGAATATCTGCACCAGACAGCGGCGCATCTTGCCGCGCTGGGCTTGCCGGATGACGAGCTGGAATGGCTGTCTTCTCGCGTGAAGGTGTTACAAGCGACGTAGTTCTATATTGGCAAATCCTTGCCAGACCTCTAGATTTTGTGGGGACACAAGCAGGTGGCACGAATGGCGAGACCGTTGAGAGCAGGGGCTCTGGGACCGATTGACCGGGTCCAGTTCACCCCGCCGTTGCGCCAGCTTACCCTGATGGTGATCTCGCTGGCGCTGGTCAGCGCGGGCGTGTCGTTCGCCTATCCGCGCGTCTCGGGGATCTTTCTGGCTAACGTCTGGCTGAACGGCTTTATCGCGCTGGTCTTTGTGATCGGCGTGTTCGCGACGATCTGGCAGACGTCGCAGCTGTTTTCTTCCGTGCGCTGGATCGGCGGCTTTGTGGCGGGGACGCCGGGCCACCAGATCACCATCGCCCCGCGTCTGCTGGCACCGCTGGCGTCCTTGCTGCGCTCGCATGGGACCGGCGGGCATATCTCGGCCACTTCGGCGCGTTCTATTCTGGAATCGGTGGGCACCCGGATCGAAGAAGAGCGTGACATCACGCGCTATCTGGTCAACCTGCTGATTTTCCTTGGCCTTTTGGGCACGTTCTATGGCCTTGCCACCTCGGTTCCCGCTGTGGTCGAAACCATCCGCTCGCTCGCCCCGCAAGAGGGGGAAAGCGCGCTGAACGGGTTTGGCCGGTTGATGACCGGGCTTGAGGCGCAGATGGGCGGGATGGGGACGGCGTTCTCGTCATCCTTGCTGGGTCTGGCCGGATCGCTGGTTGTCGGCATTCTGGAACTCTTCGCCAGTCAGGCGCAGAACCGCTTCTACCGCCAGCTTGAGGAATGGCTGTCCTCGATCACCCGTCTGGGCACGGCGCAAGGCGACGGTGAAGGCGGCGAAGGGCTGGGCATGATTGCCGAAGTTCTCGACAGTCTGGCCGAACAGATGGAAGGCATGCGCGAGCTGCAATCGCAGGCCGAGGCCGGACGCGCGCAGCTGGACGGGGCGCTGGAAACACTGGCCGGCGCCGTGTCGCGACTGGCGGACCGGGGGCAAAACGACGGGGCGACAGGCCGCGCCTTGCAACAGCTGGCCGAGGGCCAAGAGCGTCTGATCGCACTGATCGAGCGTCAGGGCGCGACCGAAGACGAGCCGCATATCGAGGCTGAGACGCGGATGCGCCTGCGCTCGATGGACGTGCAACTGGTTCGGATCCTTGAGGAACTCTCGGCCGGGCGGCAAGAAGCGATGGCCGATCTGCGCGGCGATCTGGCCAGCCTGACGCAAGCGGTGCGCATGCTCAACCGGCAGCAGCCGCCCAGCGTCGGATACGAGGACAATTACTGATGGGACTGTCCCGGCGCGGCGGCGGGCAGCGGTTCTCGGCCTCGATCTGGCCGGGATTCGTCGATGCGATGACGGCGCTGTTGCTGGTGCTGATGTTCGTGCTGTCGATCTTTCTGATCGTGCAAAGCGTGCTGCGCGAGACGATCACCACGCAGGACCACGAGCTTGAGGGGCTGACCGCGCAGGTTGCCAGCCTGACCGACGCGCTGGGCCTGTCGCGCACCCGCGTCGGGGCCTTGCAAGGGCAGGTGGCGGGTCTGAACAGCGATCTTGAGGCGCTGCGCGACACGGCTCGGCAGCAAGAGGCGTCGATTGCCGCGCTGGGCCGCGAGCTGACCGCGCGCGAGACGGATCTTGAGACCGCGCGCACGCAGATCACCAGCTTTGAAGCGCAGGTCGCCGCGCTGATTGCACAGCGCACGGATCTGACCGAGCAGCTGGCAAGCACCGAGGCACGTCGCGACGAATTGCTCAGCGAATCCGAAGCTTTGAACGCGGCGCTGGCCCGCTCACGCGATGAGATGGACGCGCAGGTCGAGGCCGCGCGACTGGCTGCCGCCGAACGCGAAGCGGTCGAGGCGGCGTTGGCCGACATGCGGACGCGGGCAGAAACCGGTGAGGCCTCGCTGGCCGAAATGCTGGCGCGCCTGACCGAGACCGAGGCGGCGCGCACGGCGGCGACGGCCGCGCTGGATGCGACGTCCGAGCAACTGGCCCTGTTGCGCACCCAGCAGGCCGAGACCCTGACGCAGTTGCAACAGACCCAGACTGCGCGCGACGACGCCCTGCGCCTGCAACAGAGCGCGGCGGCGACGCTGGCTGAACGCGAAGCGGCGCTGGCCAGTCTGGCGGCGCAAAGCGAGACACAGGCGGCGCGAATTGCCGAGCTGGATGCGACCCTGAGCGACAGCGAGCTTGCCCGGCAGCAGGCCTTGGCCGAGCTGGCGGCGCTGGACGAGACCACGCAGACGCGGATCGCCGATTTGGAAGCCTCGCTCAGCGACGCCGATCTGGCGCGGCAGCGGGCGCTGGCTGAGCTGGCGACGTTGGACGAGGCCACGCAGGCGCGGATTGCCGAGCTGGAAGCCTCGCTCAGCGATGCCGAGCTGGCACGGCAGCAGGCGCTGGCAGATCTTGCCACGCTGGATGACACCACGCGCGCGCAGGTTTCTGCCCTGGAGGCGGCGCTGTCGGATGAGCAGATCGCGCGGCAGCAGGCGCTGGCCGATCTTGCCGCGCTGGATACGGCGACGCAGGCGCGAGTTGCCGCGCTTGAGGCCAGCCTGAGCGACGCCGATCTGGCGCGCCAGCAGGCCTTGGCGGATCTGGCCAGCCTCGATGCGCAAACTCAGGCGCGGATCGCCGAACTTGAGGCGAGTCTCTCTGCCACCGATCTGGCGCGGCAGCAAGCGCTGGCCCAGCTTGCCACGCTGGATGACACGACCCGGGCGCGCATCGCCGCGCTGGAAACGCAACTCAGCGACAGTGATCTGGCCCGGCAGCAGGCGCTGGCCGATCTGGCCACGCTGGATGCGGCGACCCGGGCGCGGGTGGCCGATCTTGAGGGCCAACTCAGCGACTCCGACGTGGCGCGGCAACTGGCGCTGGCGCAACTGGCGCAGGCCCGCGACACGCTGGGGACCGATCTGGACGAAGCCGAGCGCGCCCGTCTGGCCGAGGCGGCTGCAGCCGAAGCGCTGCGTCAACGGCTGGCCGGGGTGCAGGAAACGCTGGATGAGGCCGAGCGCGACCGCCTCGCGCAGCGCGCTGCCGCCGAAGCGCTGCGCGAGCGGCTGGCCGGGGCCGATGCCGAACTGACCGCGATGACCATGGCACTGGAGGCGCAGCGCCAGCGGGCCGAGGAAACGCTGACCCTGCTCGCTGCCGCGCAGGCGGCGCGGGACGAGGCGCAGACCGCGCGCGATCAGCAACTGACCGAATCCGAAACCCGCAATGCCCTGCTGCAACTGGCCCAGCAACAGCTGAGCGACGCCGAGAGCGCCTCAACCGAAGATCAGCGCCGGCTGGCGTTGCTCAACGAACAGGTTGCGCAATTGCAGCGACAGGTGGCCGGGCTGCAGGATCTGCTGGGAGAATCGCGCGCGCGGGAAACCACGGCAAGCACGCAGATCGAATCGCTGGGCTCGGACCTGAACTCGGCCTTGGCCCGCGTCGCCGCAGAAGAGCGCCGACGGGCAGAGCTGGAAGAGGCCGAGCGCCGCAGGCTTGAGGCCGAAGCACAGCGTCTTGAGCGGTATCGTTCTGAATTCTTTGGCCAAATGCGCGACATTATCGGCGGGCGCGAGGGCGTGCAGATCGTCGGGGACCGTTTTGTGTTCCAGTCCGAAGTGCTGTTCGAGCAGGGCTCGGCGGATCTGTCGGCGGCCGGTCAGGCGCAGATTGCCAATGTCGGGCTGATCCTGCTGGACGCCGCGCGCGAGATCCCGGACTCGATCGACTGGGTGCTGCGCGTCGATGGCCATACCGATGACGCGGCGATCCGTCCGGGCGGGCGCTATGCCTCGAACTGGGAACTGAGCCAGGCGCGCGCGCTGTCGGTGGTGCTGTATCTGATCGACGCGCTGGGCTTCCCGCCCGAGCGGCTGGCGGCGACCGGGTTTGGCGAATACCGGCCCGTCGTGCCGGGCTCTTCGCCCGAGGCGCGGGCGGCCAACCGGCGGATTGAACTGAAACTGACAGAGCGCTGAACGCGGCCTGCGATGGGGCAGGGCGTGCGCGATCGGGGGGTGTGAGTGATCACTCACTCACAAACCCCCGGAGTTGCCCCCATGTCCTTTATCGCCTCTGCCCTGCGCGAGCGGCCGATCCTGCGCGGCGCGCTGATCGTCCCCTCGGTCATCGCGCTGATCTTCTCGCTGTTCAACCTCTCGGCCGCGCCCGACCCGGCGGCGCTGGCCAGCCACATCACCATCGCTACCGTTAACCATGATGCCGGTCTGCCGTTTCCCCCCATCAATGTCGCCGAGCGGATGATCAGCGGTCTGTCGCAGCGTCTGCCGATGCCTCTGCAGACCTATGGCAGCGACGCCGAGGCCCGCGCCGCGCTTGAAGGCGAAGACGTGCAGGCGGTGTTAATCTTCCCGCAAGAGTTTTCGCTTAGCGTGTCAGGCAGCGACCCGGTGCCGCTGACCCTGATCACCTCGGGCAGTCTGACCATGGCCGTGTCGCAGCTTACCGGCGCGTTGCCGGGGATGGTGGAATCCGGCGTGGCAGCGGCGGTGCAGTTGAATTGCCCCTAGATTTGTAGACGCCTTGCTTGGTAATTTTGGAAGCAAGGAGGACGCGATGTCCGGAGCTAGATTCACAGACGAGTTCAAGCGCGATGCAGTCGCTCAGGTCGATGAGAGAGGTTACCCGGTGCGCGCGGTGGCCGAGCGGCTGGGGGTCAGCACCAAGTCGATCTACACTTGGCAGAAGCAGTTTTCGCGGCCGGCGAAGGTGATCCAGGAGGTTGATGCCCAAGCCGACGAGATCCGCCGGCTGAAGCGCGATCTGGCGCGGGTGACGGAGGAGTGGGACATCTTAAAAAAGGCGACCGCATACTTCGCCAGGGAATCCCGGTGAGGTATGCGTTCATTGCGGAGAACCGGCTGATTTTTGCGGTCAGGGCCATTTGCCGGATGTTGCTGGTTCATCCTAGCGGCTTTTATGCGTGGTTGCGCGAACCCCTTTCCCCGCGGGCGCTGGAGGATCAGCGTCAAACCAAGCTCATCAAGACAGCTTGGAAGGAAAGTGGCGAGGTCTACGGATACCGCAAGTTGCCCCCTCTCGTTGATTGCGTCGCAATCAACGAGAGGGCAAGGGATGATCTGTGTGACCTTGGCGAAGACATCAGCCCCAACCGGGCTTGGCGTTTGGCACGTCTGGCGGGCATAAGGGCTCAGATTGGTTACAAAAAGAAGCCCGGATCTTACGGTGGCAGCCCGGCCGTCGTGGCCGACAATACGCTGAACCGGGAGTTCGATGTCGATGCTCCCGACCAGTTTTGGGTCACAGATATCACCTACATCCGCACCCACGAGGGGTTCCTGTATCTGGCGGTCGTGATTGATCTGTATTCCCGGCGCGTCATTGGCTGGTCAATGCAGGGCCGCACCTATGCCGATCTTCCGCTGCAAGCTCTGCTGATGGCCGTCTGGCGGCGCAAACCAAAGACCAAGGTCCACGTGCACTCCGACCAAGGTTCCCAGTTCACCGGCTACGAGTGGCAGGAGTTCCTCGATCAGCACAATCTGGTCCCCAGTATGAGCCGTCGCGGAAACTGCTGGGACAACGCTGTGGTGGAGAGCTTCTTCAACCTGCTCAAACGCGAACGGATCAGGCGCAAGAAATACAAAACCCGCGAAGAAGCCCGGCGCGACGTGTTCGATTACATCGAGTTCTTCTACAACCCACTGCGCAAACACGTTAGGAACGGCATGCTGTCACCGATTGCCTTCGAACAGCAGCAGAAACTGAAACTGCAAGGCGTCTAGGAAACTGGGGGCTATTCAAGTCGATCCGGCTGGCGATGGCACAGGGGCGGATGCCGGATATGGCGTCGCCCGTTGCGTTGACGGCTGAGACGGTGAACCCATCGGCGAACCCCGCCGCCCGGATCGCGCCATTCGTTGCGGGCTTCGCCACCGCGCTGGCGGCGATGGTCGGCGCGATCATCGGCTGGGTTGGGACGCGCGGCCTGGGCAGCCTGCGGGCCTTGCGGTTGCGGGTCATTTTTGCGGTCGTCGCCATGCCGGTCGCCGCGCTGGTGATGGCGTCCATCGTCACGGGCTTTGCTGGCGGCGCCTTTGTGGGCCTTTGGCTGGCGATCGCGCTTCTGGGGATCGCCTTTGGCTGGTTCGCGGCGGGGGCGCTTGCGCTGGTTGGCCCGGTCGCGCTGCTGGTACTGGTGCCGTTGGTCTTCTGGCAGGCGGTGCTCGGCGGCGCGCAGGTCCAGATGACCGCAGCCCCGGTCTGGCTGCACTGGCTGGCCCCGCTGGGCATCGACCAGATCGGTGCGCATTACCGCAGCCTGATCATCGCGGGCGGTCATCCGTTCCCCTGGGGGCTGGCGGCAGGCGCGGCGGTTCTGGGTTTGGGCATGCTGATCCTGCGCGCGTTGCTCGTGCGCGGCCGCATCCCTGTGACCGCATGAGTTCCGATCTGCCGACATCGACGGCCGCGATCCTCATCGCGATCGAGGCCGGGGAGGGACCCCTCGCACCCAAAAAAGCGCGCGGTGATCGAGGCGGCCTTGCTCTGCTTTGCCGAGCAGGGCTATGCGGCCACCTCGACCCGCGAGATCGCGCGCCGGGCAGGGGTGGCCGAGGCAACAATCTTCCGACATTTCGTGTCGAAATCCGACCTATTGCTGCGCATCGTCCGGCCATTGGCACAGCGGATCATCCTGCCTTCGATTGATGACTCCCGCGCGCTGATACTCGACGCGTCCGGCGATATCGAAGAGGTGATTCGCCGCGTCATGCTGTTGCGCCTTGCCTTCGCCGACGCGCACGCCCCGATTGTCCGCATCCTGCTCTAGGAACTGCCGGTGAACCCGGATGTTCAGGGCCTTATGCAGCACGGACCGGGCGCTTCGGTGATGGCGCTCGCCGAGGCGGTCATCGCGCAAGGGGTGACGGACGGCCAACTACGCCCGATCCCGGTGCGCCGGTTCCTGCGCCTCCTCGCCTCGTCCATCATCGGCTATTGGGTCACCCGCTCGATGATAGCGCCGGGCGACTGTGACGACGCGGCGGAAATCGACGCCATGGCCAAAACCCTCGCTCAGGGCCTGCGCCCCTGAGCCCCTCATCTGTCTGAAAATATCCTCGGGGGGTGAATTCGCTGCAAGCGAAGAGGGGGGCGGAAAGCCCCCCTGCCTTGCGCCGCGCGCAGCGTGGCGCCGGGTCGGGTGAGCGCGCCTCACCCGAAGGGTGCGGCGGGCGAGGCCGAAACCCCGCCCGCCCAGTGATCAGTCCGCGGTCAGCAACGGGGGCTTGGACCCTGCGATCCGCGCTTTCTCGGTCTCTTCGACTTCCAGCACGATCTTGTCGTCGCGCAGGACAACCCGGACCAGCCCGCCCTTGGTCAAGCGGCCAAACAGCAGCTCTTCCGCCAGCGGCTTCTTGACGTGTTCCTGGATCACACGGGCCAGCGGCCGCGCGCCCATTTTGTCGTCATAGCCCTTTTCACCCAGCCAGGCCGCCGCTTCGTCGCTCAACTCAAACACCACATTTCGGTCCATGAGTTGCGCTTCGAGTTGCAGCACGAACTTCTCGACCACTTTCATGATCGTCTGCTTGGCCAGCGGGCCGAAGCTGATCACCGCATCCAGACGGTTGCGGAACTCGGGCGTGAAGGTCCGCTCGATGGCGGCGGTATCCTCGCCCTCGCGGCGGTCGCGGCCAAAGCCGATGGCGGCTTTCGCCTGTTCCGAGGCCCCGGCGTTCGAGGTCATGATCAGGATCACGTTGCGGAAGTCCACTGTCCGGCCGTTGTGGTCGGTCAGCTTGCCGTGGTCCATGACCTGCAACAGGATGTTGTAGACATCCGGGTGGGCCTTTTCGATCTCGTCGAGCAGCAGCACGCAATGCGGATGCTGATCCACGCCATCGGTCAGCAGACCGCCCTGATCAAAGCCGACATAGCCCGGCGGGGCACCGATCAGGCGCGAGACGGCGTGTTTCTCCATGTATTCCGACATGTCGAAACGCAGAAGCTCGACCCCGAGCGAGGCCGACAATTGCTTGGCCACCTCGGTTTTACCCACGCCGGTCGGCCCTGCGAACAGGTAGTTGCCGATCGGTTTCTCAGGCTCGCGCAGACCCGCACGGGCCAGTTTGATCGCCGAGGACAGGGCGCTGATCGCCGAATCCTGTCCAAACACCACCCGCTTGAGCGCCGCTTCCAGATCGCGCAGCACTTCTGCGTCGTCCTTGGAGACGTTCTTGGTCGGAATGCGGGCGATCTTGGCCACGACGCCTTCGATCTCCTTGGGGGTGATCGTCTTGCGCCGTTTGCTGGCCGCAACCAGATGCTGCGCCGCGCCCGCTTCGTCGATCACGTCGATCGCCTTGTCGGGCAGTTTGCGGTCGTTGATATAGCGCGCCGACAACTCGACCGCGGTGCGGATCGCGTCATTGGTATAGCGCAGGTCGTGGTGCTTCTCGAAATACGGCTTCAGACCCATCAGGATCTTGACCGAATCCTCGACCGTGGGTTCGTTCACGTCGATCTTCTGGAACCGGCGCGACAGCGCGCGGTCCTTTTCAAAGTGCTGACGGAACTCTTTGTAGGTCGTCGAGCCCATGCAGCGCAGCTTGCCGCCCTGCAGGGCGGGCTTGAGCAGGTTCGAAGCATCCATCGCCCCGCCCGAGGTCGCACCCGCGCCGATCACCGTGTGGATCTCGTCGATGAAGAGCACGGCGTCTTCGTGTTCTTCCAGCTCTTTCATCACGGCTTTCAGCCGCTCTTCAAAGTCGCCACGATAGCGCGTGCCGGCCAGAAGCGAGCCCATGTCGAGCGAGTAGATGGTCGAGCCCGCCAGAATGTCGGGGGTTTCCCCGTCGACGATCTTCTTGGCCAGACCTTCGGCAATCGCGGTTTTGCCCACGCCGGGATCACCCACCAGCAGCGGGTTGTTCTTGCGGCGGCGGCAGAGCACCTGAATGCAGCGCTCAACCTCGGCGGCGCGGCCGATCAGCGGATCGACATCGCCCTTGCGCGATTTGGCGTTCAGGTCGACGCAATACTTGGCCAGCGCCGAATCCTTGGGGTCGGTCTTGGGTTGCTGAGGCTCGGCTGCCGGTTCATCGGCGCCCGAGACTGGGCGGGCCTCAGAATAGTCGGGGTTCTTGGCAACGCCATGCGCGATGAAATTCACCGCGTCGTAGCGGGTCATGTCCTGCTCTTGCAGGAAATACGCCGCGTTCGATTCGCGTTCGGCAAAGATGGCGACGAGCACATTGGCACCCGTAACCTCATTGCGTCCCGAACTTTGGACATGGATGGCCGCGCGCTGGATGACGCGCTGGAAAGCCGCGGTCGGAACCGCTTCAGAACCTTCGACGGTGGTGATCAGCGTCGCGAGGTCATCATCGATGAACTCTTCGAGCGTTTTTCGCAGATCTGTTACGTCGACGTTGCAGGCCTGCATGACGCGGGCGGCATCGGGTTCGTCGATAAGCGCGAGCAGCAGGTGCTCGAGCGTGGCAAGCTCGTGCCGGCGCGTGTTGGCCAAGGCCAGCGCACCGTGGATCGCCTGTTCAAGGGTCGCAGAAAACGAGGGCACGTCCTTGCTCCTTCACTTTGCGCGGCTTTCGCCGCTGGGGGCGGATCGACGGGGGAGCGTTCTGTCCCTGTTTCGATCCGGGTCACCGCAGGGTGGGTCCATGAGATTAAACTTTGGTTTTCCCGGCGGCGCTTCAAGTCTTTTCTGGTAGAGAATTGCGTCACATTTCAGTTTGCTGCCTTTTAGGGCGGCAGCGTGGGCGCCCCATGTAGACAATAAGGCGCCGCGATTCCGGGGTTTGCAATCACGCGTTGTTCTTCTGGCGGCGGATTTCAGCCAGAACGCGCCGGGGGTCTGCGCCGGGAACACCGGCGGCTTGCGCCACCGCGGGAAGGTGACAACGAAGATATGGGTTCAGCTGCTTCTCACTTTCAAGGGTCGTTCCGGTTGTCGGCAGGCCTTTGTCTGCCAACTGCTGCAACGCAACCTGCCGGGCGGCCAGCGCCGACGGCTCGGGCGCATACTGCGCCGCGAAAGTCAGGTTGGCACGGGCATAATCATGTCCCGAATAGATCCGGGTGTCATCGGGCAGGGCGGCGAAGGCAGCGATGGTGTCAAACATCTGGTCCGGCGTGCCTTCGAACAGCCGACCGCAGCCGTGGGTCATCAAGCTGTCGGCGGTGAACAGGGCCTTGAGCGCAGGATAGTAAAAGGCGACGTGGCCCACCGTGTGACCGGGCGCATCCATCACTTGCGCGCCACCGGGCAGCGTGTCGCCGGGAGCAAAGGCGTGGTCCAGCGGCGGCAGGCGGAGCGCATCCGCCGCCGCGCCGTAGACCTCGGCGGGGGCCTGGGCGAGGATATCGGCAACGCCATCAATATGGTCGTTGTGGTGGTGGGTGATCAGGATGCGCGTCAGCGTCCAGCCTTTGCCCTTGAGCGTGGCAAGGATTGGCGCGGCCTCGGGCGCGTCGATCAGTGTTGTTTCGCCACTGGCGGCATCATGGATCAAATAGGCGTAATTGTCGGCAAGGCAGCGAATGATCTCGATGGTCATGGCGTCTCCGTGGGGGTCAACGGCGGCACACACGGGCTTTGCAAAGCCGGTGCGATGGGGCAGGGTGCAGTTTGGCGCAGGCCGCTGCGGGGTTCAATGCATCTCGACGTGCATCAGTTGCGAGATTTCTATTACCGCAGTCAATTGGGGCGCGCGGTGCAAAAAGCTGTGCGCGATCGGGTGGTTGAGCGTTGGGGCGATGTGCGCGGCCTGTCGCTGGCGGGCTATGGCTTTGCCGTGCCGCTGCTGCGCCCGTTTCTGGGGCGGGCCGAGGGGATCATCGGTCTGATGCCCGGACCGCAGGGGGTCATGCACTGGCCCGCCGACGCATCCAACCATTCGGTTCTGTGTGACGAGGCCCGCTGGCCGCTGGCCAATGACAGCATTGACCGGCTGGCGCTGATGCATGGGCTGGAAACCAGCGATCACCCGCTGGCGCTGCTCGATGAGATGCACCGTGTGCTGTCGCCGCAGGGCAGGGCGCTGATCGTGGTGCCCAACCGGGGCGGCATGTGGGCGCGCTCGGATGCGACGCCGTTCGGCTTTGGCCGGCCCTATTCGCTGAGCCAGCTGGAACGGTTGATGGCCGAGGCCGGGTTCGTCTGCTCGGCGCATACCTCGGCGCTGTTCTTTCCGCCGTCGCCCAAGCGGTTCTGGCTGCGCTCGGCGCGCGGGCTGGAGAAGGCGGGCAAACGCTGGGGTGTCGAGCGTCTGGGCGGCGTGCTGATGGTCGAAGCCGTGCGCCGCGATACCGCCACCCCGCGCGGGTTGCCGGTCAAGGACCGCCGTCCGCTGCGGGTGCTTGAGGGGATACCCACCAGCGGTGCGCTGCCCGCGTGGCCGCGTGCCAAGGATGACGACCCGGCGCGCTGAGGGGGAAAAGCCAGTGTTCCGCCCTGCTTGGCAGGTCTGAATACGACCAGTCTGAGGCACGGACGGCCGCCCGAATCCGTCGCGCCCTCCCGGCTGTAGGGACGCCCGCCGAGAGGGGGCGAATCCGCCGTCAGGCACCCGGTTTGGCGGCTGCAACCCCCTGATGGGCTTGCTCAATCGCTACAAAGAGTCGCAGCGCTGCGCCCTGTGTGGCATGCCGGTCCAAATGTTGCCGCCAACGGTCACGTTTTAGCGACCAACCCGGTTGCGGGGTGGGCATTGCTCTGCTAGAGAACCGCCCAATTCATGACGCGCGTTCAAGCGCGGCAAACGGACCTGCGCCCTGCTCATTGGGGGGCTGTGTTTTCAGAACGAAAGGGTTGACGTGTCCGAACCTGCTTCGATTTCCACTGGCATCGCGAAACGCTATGCCACCGCGATCTTCGAACTGGCGAATGAAGGCTCGGCTCTGGCCGCGCTCGAAGCCGATGTCGACACGCTGGAAACCGCTCTGAACGAGAGCGCCGACCTGCGCGCGATGTTGACGTCGCCGGTCTACAGCCGCGATGACATGGGCAAGGCGATCACCGCCCTGGCCGACAAGATGTCGCTGTCGCAAACCATGCGCGGCGCGCTGGGCATGATGGCCCAGAACCGCCGCCTCTTTACGCTGCCGCAGCTGGTTATCGTGCTGCGTGAGCTGATTGCCGAAGCCAAGGGCGAAGTGACCGCTGATGTCACCTCGGCCACCGTGTTGACCAAGGCGCAGGCGGACCAACTGGCCGCGACGCTGAAGGCCAAGCTTGGCAAGACCGTGAAACTGAACGTCGCTGTTGATGAAAAGCTCATCGGCGGCCTGATTGTCAAAGTGGGCTCGAAGATGATCGACACGTCGATCCGTTCCAAGCTCGCTGCCCTCCAGAACACCATGAAAGAGGCCGGATAAATGGGTATCCAAGCAGCTGAGATCTCTGCGATCCTCAAGGAGCAGATCAAGAGCTTTGGCCAAGAGGTCGAAGTTACCGAAGTTGGTCGCGTTCTGTCGGTCGGGGACGGTATCGCCCGTGTGCACGGTCTGGACAATGTTCAGGCTGGTGAGATGGTCGAATTCCCCGGCGGTATCCGCGGGATGGCGCTGAACCTCGAGACCGACAACGTCGGTATCGTTATTTTCGGTGATGACCGTTCGATCAAAGAAGGTGACGTCGTCAAGCGCACCAAGTCCATCGTGGACGTTCCCGCAGGCCCCGGCCTGCTGGGTCGCGTCGTCGACGGTCTGGGCAACCCGCTGGATGGCAAGGGCCCGATCGAAGCCGCCGAGCGTCGCGTTGCCGACGTGAAAGCACCGGGCATCATTCCCCGGAAATCGGTGCACGAGCCGATGGCAACCGGCCTGAAATCGGTTGACGCCATGATCCCCGTTGGCCGTGGCCAGCGCGAGCTGATCATCGGTGACCGTCAGACCGGCAAGACCGCTGTGGCGCTGGACACCATCCTGAACCAGAAGTCGTACAACGAAGCCGCTGGCGACGACGAGAGCAAGAAACTGTATTGCGTCTATGTCGCGATCGGTCAGAAGCGCTCGACCGTGGCCCAGCTGGTGAAGAAGCTGGAAGAAGCCGGCGCGATGGAATACTCGATCGTGGTTGCTGCAACCGCGTCCGAGCCTGCCCCGCTGCAGTTCCTGGCCCCCTATGCCGCGACCGCGATGGCCGAATACTTCCGCGACAACGGCAAGCATGCCCTGATCATCTATGATGACCTTTCCAAGCAAGCCGTTGCGTATCGCCAGATGTCGCTGCTGCTGCGCCGCCCGCCCGGCCGTGAAGCCTACCCGGGCGACGTGTTCTACCTCCACTCGCGCCTGCTGGAACGTTCGGCCAAGCTGAACGAAGACAACGGCTCGGGCTCGCTGACCGCGCTGCCGATCATCGAAACCCAGGGCGGCGACGTGTCGGCGTTCATTCCGACCAACGTGATCTCGATCACCGACGGCCAGATCTTCCTGGAAACCGAACTGTTCTATCAGGGCATCCGTCCTGCTGTGAACACCGGTCTGTCGGTGTCGCGCGTGGGGTCGTCGGCTCAGACCAAGGCGATGTCCTCGGTTGCGGGTCCGGTGAAACTGTCGCTGGCTCAATACCGCGAAATGGCTGCCTTTGCGCAGTTCGGCTCGGACCTCGACGCCGCAACGCAAAAGCTGCTGAACCGTGGTGCGCGTCTGACCGAGCTGATGAAACAGCCGCAGTATTCGCCGCTGAGCAACGCCGAGATCGTCTGCGTCATCTACGCCGGTACGCAGGGCTATCTGGACAGCGTCGCGCTGAGCAACGTGAGCCGCTTCGAGAAAGAGCTGCTGTCGCATCTGCACAGCAAGCACGCGGATCTTCTTGCCGATATCACCAACAACGACCGCAAGGTCAAAGGCGAGCTGGAAGACAAGATCCGTGCCGCTCTGGATGAATTCGCGAAAGATTTCGCCTGAGGGCGGGAGGAGAGGAGTCGGTAGATGCCTAACCTCAAGGACCTGAAAAACAGGATCACGAGTGTCAAGAACACTCGCAAGATCACCAAGGCCATGCAGATGGTTGCGGCGGCCAAGCTCCGCCGTGCCCAGGAAGCTGCTGAAGCCGCACGGCCCTATGCCGCGCGGATGGAAGCTGTCGTGAACGGTCTGGCAACCTCGGTTGCCGGATCGGACAGCGCGCCCCGGCTTCTGGCCGGGACGGGCGATGACAAGGTGCATCTGCTGGTCGTGATGACCGGCGAGCGGGGCCTTTGCGGTGGCTTCAACTCGTCGATCGCCCGTCTGGCCCGTACCCGCATCCGCGAGCTGACGGCCCAGGGCAAGACGGTCAAGATCCTGACCGTTGGCAAAAAAGGCCGCGAGCAACTGCGCCGCGATTTCTCGGGTCTGATGATCGGCCATGTCGATCTGTCCGAGGTCAAGCGCATCGGCTACGGCAATGCGCGCTCGATCGCACAAGACGTGCTGTCGCGCTTTGACGCTGGCGAGTTCGACGTTGCGACGATCTTCTTCAGCCGCTTCCAGTCGGTGATGACGCAGATCCCGACGGCCCAGCAGGTCATTCCTGCGCCGGTGGGCGAGGCTGCTGACGTCGATACGGTCTACGATTACGAACCGTCGGAAGAGGCGATCCTGGCTGACCTGCTGCCGCGCGCTGTGGCAACGCAGATCTTCACCGCGCTGCTCGAGAACAACGCTTCGTTCAACGGTGCGCAGATGTCGGCGATGGACAACGCAACGCGCAACGCAGGCGAGATGATCGAGAAACTGACGATCGAGTACAACCGCTCGCGTCAGGCTGTGATCACCAACGAGCTTATTGAGATCATTTCGGGCGCCGAGGCGCTCTGAGGAACCGGAGAAACACAATGGCCACAGCGAAAGCCCAAGGCAAGATCACCCAGGTGATCGGCGCGGTTGTCGACGTTCAGTTCGAGGGTGACCTGCCCGCGATTCTGAACGCGCTGACCACGGAAAACAACGGCAAACCCCTGATCCTCGAGGTTGCGCAGCACCTCGGCGAGAACACCGTGCGCACCATCGCCATGGACGCCTCGGAAGGTCTGGTTCGCGGTCAGGCCGTGAGCGACACCGGCGCACCGATCTCGGTTCCCGTTGGCACCGCGACCCTCGGCCGCATCCTGAACGTCACCGGCGCGCCGGTGGACGAAAAGGGCCCGGTTGACGCCACGCAGACCCGCTCGATCCACGGCAAGGCCCCGGAATTTTCCGAGCAGTCGACTGCGACCGAGATCCTGGTTACCGGCATCAAGGTTATCGACCTGCTGGCCCCCTACACCAAGGGCGGCAAGATCGGCCTGTTCGGCGGTGCCGGCGTGGGCAAGACCGTTCTGATCATGGAACTCATCAACAACATCGCCAAAGTGCACTCGGGTGTGTCCGTGTTCGCCGGTGTTGGTGAGCGGACCCGTGAAGGGAACGACCTGTATCACGAGATGATCGAATCGGGCGTTATCAACATCGATAACCTGGCCGAGTCGAAAATCGCGCTGGTTTACGGTCAGATGAACGAGCCGCCGGGTGCGCGTATGCGTGTCGCTCTGTCGGGCCTGACGCTGGCCGAGCAGTTCCGCGATGACACCGGGTCGGACGTGCTGTTCTTCGTGGACAACATCTTCCGCTTCACGCAGGCCGGTTCGGAAGTGTCCGCTCTGCTGGGTCGTATCCCGTCCGCCGTGGGTTACCAGCCGACGCTGGCCACCGATATGGGCGCGATGCAGGAACGCATCACCTCGACCAAGAACGGTTCGATCACCTCGGTTCAGGCCGTGTACGTGCCCGCCGATGACTTGACCGACCCTGCACCGGCAACCTCGTTCGCCCACCTGGACGCAACGACGGTTCTGGACCGCGCGATCTCGGAAAAAGGCATCTACCCGGCTGTGGACCCGCTGGGTTCGAGCTCGCGTCTGCTGGATCCGCTGATCATCGGTGACGAGCACTATTCGGTGGCGACCTCGGTGCAGCGCGTGCTGCAGCGCTACAAGTCGCTGCAGGATATCATCGCCATCCTCGGCATGGACGAACTGAGCGAAGAAGACAAAGTGACCGTGGCCCGCGCCCGGAAACTGGAGCGCTTCCTGTCGCAGCCGTTCGACGTGGCGAAAGTGTTCACCGGTTCGGACGGGGTTCAGGTTCCGCTCGAGAAGACCATCGCCTCGTTCAAGGCTGTGGTTGCGGGCGAATACGATCACCTGCCGGAAGCAGCCTTCTACATGGTCGGTGACATCGACGAAGCGATCGCCAAGGCGCAGCGCCTCGCCGCCGCCGCCTGATCTGACGCGCAAAGGAGGCCCTCATGGCCGATACGATGCAGTTTGACCTCGTCTCGCCCGAGCGGAAACTTCTTTCCGCTCAGGCCAGCGAAGTGCAGATCCCCGGCGCTGACGGTGAACTGACGGCGATGCCCGGTCATACGCCGATGATCACCACCCTGCGGCCCGGTTTGCTGAAGGTGACGGTGAACGGTCAGGTGACCGAATTCGCCGTGACCGGCGGCTTTGCCGAGATCTCGCCTGAGGGCGTCTCGGTTCTGGCCGAGCGCTCGCTGCCGAAGCCGGAAGTGACGCAGCCGGTGCTGGATGAATGGGTTGCCGAGGCGCACAAGGCGCATAAGGAAGCCCACCACACCGTGGTTGACGATGCGGCGCAGATGTTGGCCGACATGGTCGCCATGGGCACACATATCGGGCTGGACCCGAACGTGCCGAACTTCTGATCTGCTTTCAATTTGGGAAGGGGCCTCGCGATTGCGGGGCCCTTTTCGTTTGCGCAGCGGGGCGGGTTTCGCCCTTGGCCGAGACGGCTGTCGCCGCCGCGCCCTCGGACGACCGGGCAGGGGGGCGTTGCCCCCCTCTGCGGCTGGCGCCGCATTCACCCCCCAGGATATTTAGAGCATAAAGTTGGTGCGGCGTTGACAGGGCTGGGACTGTGGCGCTAAAGCGCGGCATGGTATCCGGCACCTGCCGCCTGCGGACGAAAGTCACGGTGAAGCCCGGCTTGGACGATCTACTCACCCTCGATGCATTTCGCTGGTGGGCAATGCAGGCGCCCCTCCGATCTGGAATGCCTCATCTGTGAGGAGTGAGCGATGCCGTCTGCGCGCGCTGTCCAAAATTCATTTCTGACCGCCCCGATCGGGCGGGTGTTTGTCCGCAATGCTGTGCCGATGACTCTGGTCATGGCGATGAACGGCTTGCTGACGGTGGTCGATGCGGTCTTTCTGGGCCGCTTTGTCGGACCCGAGGCTCTGGCGGCCGTCAGTCTGGCGTTTCCGGCGGTGATGGTCACCATTGCGCTGTCCAGTCTGGTGTCAGGCGGGATGGCGAGCCTTTATGCGCGGGCGCTGGGGGCCGGAAGGTACGGCGACGCCGGCAAGGTCTTTGCACAGGCGCATGGGTTGGCGCTGATGGTCGCGGCGCTGTTGATCGCCGGGTTCGTGCTGGCTGGGTCGGCTGTGCTGGGCTGGCTGTCCGGCGGGCAGGGCGCGATTGCGGCGCAGGCGGGTGTGTATCTGCAGATCCTGATCTGGGGCACGCCGGTGCAGTTTCTGCTGGGCCTGCACGCTGATGCGTTGCGCAGCGAGGGACGCGCCGGGTTGATGGCGCTCTTGTCGCTGGGGGTGACGCTGGCCAATATCGCGTTGAACTATGGGCTGATTGTTCAGCTTGAGTGGGGCGTTGCGGGGTCGGCCTGGGGCACGGTGGTGGCGCAGGGGGCGGGGCTGGGCCTGTTGGTCGGGTTCCGTCTGCGGGCTGCTTGGGTGGTGCCGCTGTCGGCGCTGGTGCGGCACGGTTGGGTGCGCGGATGGGGCCGGTTGCTGGAACTGGGTGCGCCGGTGAGCCTGAGCTTTCTGGGCATGGCGCTGGTCTCGGGTACGGTGATAGCGGTGCTGGCGGGCGCCCCTGAGGCAGGGGTGACGATTGCGGCGTACGGCGTGACGACGCGGCTGCTCAGCTTCGCCTTCCTGCCGCAGATGGCGATCGCGCTGGCGACGCAGAGCATCGTTGGCAACAACCACGGGGCCGGGCTGCACGCGCGCGCCGCGGGTACCCTGCGGTTGGCGATGATTGTGGCCGGGGTCTATTGCCTTGGGGTTGAGCTGGTTCTGCTGGGCGCGAGCGGCTGGATCGGTTTGGCTTTCGTCGACGATACCGGCGTCGTGGCGCAGGTAAGCGCTATCCTGCGGGTTCAGATACTGCTCTATGCGGCCTCGGGTCCGGTGCTGGTGCTGGCGCTGTACTTTCAGGCGGTGGGCCTGCCGGGACGGACGGCGGCGCTGACGCTGGTGAAGCCGTTCCTGCTCAGCCCGGTGCTGGTCGTCGCTCTGGCGGCGGCGTTCGGGCCCGGCGCGCTCTGGGCGGCGTTTCCGGTGGGCGATGCGGTGGTTATCGCGCTGGCTCTAGGGCTGTGGTCCAGCGGTCTCGCCACTCGGGGCACCGCATGACCTCGTTAACCTTAACGCAAGCCAAGGCGCTGGCCCGAGCGCTCAGGCAGACGATGGCTGCGCAGGGTCAGACGATCAGCCATGCCGCCGCGTTGGAGCATATCGCGCATCAGAACGGCGCGCGGGACTGGAACACGCTGCATGCGCGCCTGACGCAAGCTCTTGAGATGCCCTTTGCCCCGGGTGACCGGGTTGAGGGTGCCTATCTCGGGATTGCCTTTACCGGCACGCTCCGGGCGATCGCGCGAAAAGGTGACGGCTTCCGTGTGCAGATCCGCTTTGATGCGCTCATCGACACGGTACGGTTCGACAGCTTCTCCAACCTGCGCAGACAGGTGCAGAGCGTTATTGACCGAACAGGGCGATCGCCCGCCCTTACCTCGAACGGCGTACCTCAGCTGGTCATCCGCCGCGCGCCGTGATCATTTTCTGTCTGATAAATATCCACGGGAGGAGTCCAGAGGAGGGGGCGTGCCCCCTCCTCTGGGCAGGGGGTCCGGGGGGCGGCAGCCCCCCGGCTTTCCCGCTCAGATCGGCGAATACAGGCCTTCGTAGATCGGCGTCAGCGTTTCCATGTCGAACAGCGACGAGACCGAGGTGCCGTTCCAGGTGTTCAGGATCGCCTGCGCGAACATCGGGGCGGTCGGCACGATGCGGATATTGGATGTGGCCTTCACCGCTTCGGTTGCTTCGATGGAATCGGTGATCACCAGCGACTTCATCACCGAATTGCGGATCCGCTCGACCGCAGGGCCCGACAGCACGCCGTGGGTGATGTAGGAATGCACTTCTGTAGCGCCGGCTTCCATCAGCACTTCCGCCGCTTTGCACAGCGTGCCGGCCGTGTCGCAGATGTCGTCGACGATGATGCAGGTCTTGCCGCGCACATCGCCGATCACCGTCATCTCGGCAATCTCGCCGGGTTTCTCGCGGCGCTTGTCGACGATCGACAGCGGGGCGTTGATCCGCTTGGCCAGTTCGCGGGCGCGGGCCACGCCGCCAACGTCGGGCGAGACCACCATCACATCGGCCATCCGGTCGCGGAACGTATGCATCACGTCGAGCGCAAAGATCGGCGCGGCGTAGAGGTTGTCGACCGGCATGTCGAAGAAACCCTGAATCTGCGTGGCGTGCAAATCCAGGGTGAGAACGCGGTCGATACCCGCCTGCGCGATGAGATTGGCCACCAGCTTGGCCGAGATCGGCGTGCGGGCCTTGGTGCGGCGGTCCTGACGGGCGTAGCCGAAATAGGGGATCACGGCGGTGATCCGCGCCGCGGACGAGCGCTTGAGCGCGTCGGCGATGATCAGGAGTTCCATCAGGTTGTCGTTCGCGGGCCGCGAGGTCGACTGGATGATGAACATATCCTCGCCGCGGACATTCTCGTAGACCTCGACGAAGATCTCCTGATCGTTGAACCGTTCGACACGGGCGTCGACGAGGTTGACGCTCATCCCCCGGTGCAGCGACATGCGCCGCGCGATGGCTTTGGCCAAGGGTTTGTTGGCATTGCCAGAGATGAGTTTCGGTTCTGTCATGGCAGGCATCTGCAACCTCGAAGGGGCGGGGATTCGGGATGTTGACACCGCTTATCACCCCGATAGGGTCTTGCAAACCCGAGGATCCAGGAGCGCGCACGCGATGCGACAGATTGATTACTACCTGACTGTCATTTCACCCTGGACCTATCTGGTGGGCAAGCGCGCAGCCGAGGTTGCGGCGCGGCATGGCGCTGTCCTGCGGTACAAACCGGTTGATCCTTCGGCCTTGTTCGCGCGCACCGGCGGGGTCGCGTTGCCGGATCGGCATGAGAGCCGTCAGGAGTATCGTCTGCAAGAACTGCGCCGTCAGTCGGCCAAGCGCGGCATGCCGCTGACGCTGAAACCCGCGTTTTTCCCCACCAACCCGGCGCCAGCTGCCTATGCGATCATTGCCGCGCAAGAGGCCGGGGGCGGAGATCTGCACGGGTTGGTGCAATCGCTTTGCGCGGCCTGCTGGGCTGAGGAAAAGAACGTGGCCGATGACGCGGTGATCACCGACTGCCTGAAGCGGGCCGGGTTCAATCCGGGGCTGACGATGTCCGGCCTGATGCTGGGGGCGGATCTGTATGGCAAATATCTGGAAGAGGCGCGGCTGGCCGGGGTGTTCGGCTTTCCGTTCTTCATCGTGGATGGCGAGCGCTTCTGGGGACAGGACCGGATCGAGGATCTGGACCTGTTTCTGGCCGGCAAGCTGTGACGCAGGCGGCCAGCGTGGACGGGATCCACAGCAGGCGGTTGGGTCAGCCTGACGGTCAAGCGGCGGTTCTGGCCCATTGCTTTCTGGGCTACAGCGGCACTTGGGCGCGTATGATCGATCGTCTGGCCGATCCGCTGGACGCGCTGGCGCTGGACATGCCCGGCCACGGACGCAGCGCCATGCCGGTCGATCCCGGTGATTTTCACGCACTCGTCGCCGCGGCAATCACCGCGCATGTTACGCGGCCGTCTTTGCTGATCGGGCATTCCTTCGGGGCTGCCTCGATGTTGCGGCATGCGTTGCATCATCCCGACACCGCGCAGGGGATGGTGTTGATCGAACCGGTGTTCTTTGCCGCCGCCGAGAACACCGACCTGGACGCCTATGTGCGCGGGCGGCAGCCGCTGCAGGACGCCTTTGATGCCGGGGATTGGCCTGCTGCTGTGCGGCTGTTTCTGAGTCAGAACGTCGGCTCGCCCGATTACGACACGCTGGCCGATCACGCGCGGGCGCTGATGGAGGCACAGATAAAGCTGGTCGCGGCGGGCGAGGCCGGGCTGATCCAGGACAGCGGCGGGTTGCTGGCGCCGGGAATGATGGAGCGTTTCGAGGCGCCCGTTTTGTTGATCGTCGGCAGTGAAACGACACAAATCTTTCACGCAACTGTGCAAGGGCTGCAGCGACGTTTGCCGCGCGCCGAGATCGCGGTGGTCGACGGGGCAGGGCATATGGTGCCGATCAGCCATGCGGCACAGACAGCAGCGGTGATAGATGAGTGGCGCGCACGCACGCGGTGATACGAAGAAAAGCCCCGCGTCCTGTGGGACGCGGGGCTTTTCTGCGGTGCGCCCCAAACGGGGCGTCAGAGCGTTCAGGCGGCTTCGGCCTGCGTTGCGGCCATGCGGCGCTCGCTTTCTTCGCGCGACAGAGCAACCGAGGTGCGCACACCAGCGGCAACAAAGTTCATCAGGCCCGACACGACACGCTCGTTGGGGTCGATACCGGCGCAGCTCAGCACTTCACGGCCATCACGCGAGCGTGCCCAACGGGCGATCTGCTCGGGACCATTGCCGTATTTCTTGTCATCAGCGATCGCATCATCCAGCGCAGCCAGTACGACTGCAGCGAACAGTTTGCGCGCCCGCGTACCCTGCTCATGGTTGTACGCCGTGGCGTCCACGGAATCGAACATTATACCGTCCTTATTCTTGCTCTTGCATTTTTTGGCGTCCGCCTCTCTACCTGTATCAGCATGCGATTCGCTACCGATCTGTTGCATGCCCGCCATGCGTATAAAGCATGGCTGTGCAAAACCCCTAGCTTTATTTGGTTGGCTTGCGCGGTTCCACTGCGCAAGATATAGGCTTGGCCAAGACGATCTCAACGATTTCCTAAGAGTTTTCTCATGGCCAAGATCAACGGTAACGAAATCCGCCCCGGCAACATCCTTGAACATGACAACGGCCTTTGGGCTGCGGTCAAGGTCAGCCACGTCAAGCCGGGCAAGGGCGGTGCCTTTGCTCAGGTCGAGCTGAAGAACCTGCGCGACGGTCGCAAGCTGAACGAGCGTTTCCGTTCGGCTGACAAGGTTGAACAAGTGCGTCTGGACCAGAAGGACCAGCAGTTCCTGTTCGAGACCGACGGCATGCTGACTTTCATGGACAGCGAAAGCTTCGAGCAGATCGAACTGCCCGCCGACCTGCTGGGCGACCGCCGTCCGTTCCTGCAAGACGGCATGACCGTCACCATCGAATACTATGGTGAAGAAGCCCTGAACGTGTCGCTGCCGCAAAAGGTGACCTGCACGATCGTCGAGACCGAGCCGGTCGTCAAAGGCCAGACTGCCGCCAACAGCTTCAAGCCCGCTCTGCTGGACAACGGTGTGCGCATCACCGTGCCGCCGTTCGTCGGGCAAGATGAGCGCATCATCGTGAACACCGAGACGTTCGAGTACTCGGAACGCGCTTGAGCCATGCTGCGCGCCGCACTCTTTTCCTCGGTGGTGCTGGTCAGCGCGACGTTGGCCGGCTGCACCATGGGTGAGTCCGCCTCGCCTGAGGGCGCGTGGCGCGTGGTTGCGCTGGACGGCACCAGTATCGAGCCGGCGGATGACGTGACGCTGACGTTGCAGGACGGGCAGGCCAGCGGCCGCTCGGGCTGCAACCGCTATAACGGCAGCTATACCTTGGATGACGGCTTCGCCTTCGGTGCGCTGGCGTCAACGCGGATGGCGTGCCGGGGTCGCGGCGGTGAGATAGAGGCGCAGTTCAACACAATCGTCGATCAGGTGAACGGTTGGCGGTTGGACAATGGCGTGCTCGAACTGCTCGACGGCGAGCGTGCCGTGCTGCGCGCCGTTCTCGAACCCTGAGCCCGGGCGGCCCGCCATGCTGGACCGCCACCTGCGCCCCCTCATCGACCCACCGCTGAACCGGATCGGCGTCTGGCTGGCCCGCGCCGGGTTCGGCGCGGATAGCGTGACGCTGATCGGGCTGGCTTTTGGCCTTGGGGCAGCACTGGCGATCGGTGCGGGGTGGTTCGGGTGGGGGCTGGGCCTGATCTTGGCTTCCCGGTTAGCAGATGGGCTGGACGGGGCCGTCGCCCGCGCGACTCGGCCCAGCGATCTGGGCGGTTATTACGACATTCTCGCCGATTTCGGGTTTTACGCCGCCATCCCGCTGGGCTTCGTCTGGCTGGACCCCGCCGCCAACGGGTTGGCCGGGGCGGCGCTGCTGGGGGCATTCTATGTCAACGCGGCCTCGTTTCTTGGCTTTGCGATCCTGGCGGCCAAGCACAATCTGAGCACCGAAGCGCGCGGCAAGAAGTCGTGGTATCACGCGGGCGGTCTGCTGGAGGGCAGCGAGACCATCGCGTTCTTTGTCACCTTCTGTTTGTTCCCGGCGGCCTTTGCGGCTGTCGCCTGGGCCTTTGCGGTGCTTTGTCTGGTGACCGCGCTGGCCCGCGTTGCCTCAGCCGCTGCGCAGTTCCGCGATCAGGGCTGAACCACGCGCTCCAGCAGCGCCGGGTTATAGCCATTGCGTTTGAGCACCGCCTCGGCGTGTTCCATCAGCTCGGCGCTGGGGTGGGGGTCGCGCGACAGCACCCAGCCGTATTTGCGCCCCGGTTCGCCGACCACGGCAAGGTGATAGTCAGGCGTTACGTCCAGTACCCAATAGTCGCCGCGAATGAACGGTAGGTATTTCACAAACCCCACCTTCAGCTGACCCGGCCCTGCCACAACGGCTTTGCCTGTCACCCCGTCCTCTGGCCCGTTGAGCGAGCCTTTGCGGCATCGGTTCTCGACCGTGACGCTGCCGTCGGGGTTCAGGGTGTAGGTGGCCGTCGTGGCGTAGCAGTTGCGCTCGAACCGGTTGGGGTAATGCGCCAGCGCGTACCACAGGCCCGCATAGCGCGGCAGGTCCAGATCCTGAACGCTGCGGATCGGGGCCTTTGGGTCGCCATGGCGGTCTTGCTGCGGTTTGGTTGCGGTGATGCCCATCGCGAACAGGGCAGTGGAAAGCGTGGTGCGCATGGCGGGCCTCTTGGTTCGCAGGGCAGGTCGGGCGTGTCGTCACCAAAGCAAAGCGCTGATGCGGGGAAGGGGTTCGGCAGGGCAAGCTCACGAATGCGTGAGCTTAACTAGACGACCGGTCTATTACTCCTTAGATGCCGATCATGACCGAACAAACCAAATCAGATCAGACCCGACACAAGATCCTGGAAACAGGCCGCCGCCTTGTGGTGAAGCACGGCTTCGGCGGCGTTGGCCTGTCGCGGATCCTGACCGAGAGTGCGGTGCCCAAGGGCTCGTTCTACTACTACTTCGCCTCGAAAGAGGCGTTCGGTGAGGCGCTGTTGCAGGACTATGTCGACGGCTACCTGACCCGCATCGACGCGCTGATCGGTGGTCCCGGGTCCGCCGGTGCCAAGCTGACCAGTTTCTGGAATGCCTGGCTGGCCCATTCGGGCACCGAAGGCATCGCCACGCAATGTCTGGTGGTCAAACTGGGGGCCGAGGTGGCGGACCTGTCTGACGCCATGCGCCAGATCCTGAACGACGGGGTGGGCCAGTTCGTCCAGCGCCTCGCCACCCTGCTGCGGGCGGGGGCCGAGGACGGCTCGGTTCGGGTTTTCGACGAGCCCGAGGCCACGGCCCAGACCCTTTACGCAACATGGCTGGGGGCCGCCATTCTGGCGAAACTCGCCCAAAACCAAACCCCTCTGCAGCGTGCGCTGGCCGAAACGACCCGCATGCTCGCCCCCCAACCGACTTCCTGAAAGGAATATCCCATGAAAGCTGCCCTGCATGACGTCTTCGGCGAACCGGCCGAGGTTCTGGTCACCCGCGACGTCGCGAAGCCCGCGCCGGCCAAAGGCGAGGTTCTGGTCAAGATGACCCTCTCGCCGATCCACAACCACGATCTGTGGACCATCCGTGGCAACTACGGCTACAAACCGCCGCTGCCCGCGGCGATCGGTGGATCTGAGGCACTGGGCACCGTTGAAGCGGTGGGCGAGGGCGTCGATGCGGCGCTGATCGGCAAGCGCGTGGCCGTCGGCGGCCTGCACGGCGCCTGGGCCGAGTATTTCGCGGTCCCCGCCGCTGGCGTCTTGCCACTGCCGGACGCGATTTCCGACGTAGCAGGCGCGCAGCTGATCGCCATGCCGTTCAGCGCCCTGTCGCTGCTGGAGACGCTGAAGGCCAGGAAAGGCGACTGGATCATCCAGACCGCGGCCAATGGCGCAGTCGGCAAGATCATGGTCACGCTGGCCAAGGCGCGCGGCATCAACCTGCTGAACCTCGTGCGCCGGGCCGAGGCGGTCGGGGAACTGACGGCACTGGGGGCCGAGCATGTGCTGTCGACCTCGGACGCAGATTGGAAAACGACCGCGCGCGCGATCATCGGGACGGCAGGGGCCACCTCTGCGATCGACTCGGTCGGCGGCGACATTGCCGGCGATCTGGTCGACCTGCTGGGAATGGATGGCGAGCTGGTGGTGTTCGGGACTGCGACCGGTGCCGTGATGCCGCTGTCTTCGGGCGCGCTGATCATGAAGCACATCACGATCAAGGGCTTCTGGGGGTCACGCGTCAGCCAGCAGATGGCACCCGAAGAACGGGTTCGCCTGATCACCGAACTGGTGACCCTGGCCGCCAGCGGGCAGCTGGTGCTGACCGACGGCGGGGTCTATCCGCTGGAACAGATCACCGACGCGGTGAAAGCTGCCCTGACACCGGGGCGCGCCGGCAAGGTCATGCTGCGCGCCTGAGCGTGCGTTGAGGAGGGCCACACCTGTTGCTTGTGGCCCTCGCGGCGCTAAAGGCGCGGCAGCACAGCCGCGGTGCCCCGGCCTGTCTTTCGTCGCCCCCGGCGAACCATAAACGGGGGACGGCGAGGCGGCAGGACGGGCCGGAAGCCAGCAGGCACGCCGAACGCGACCGGCGCACCGCCGCAAGGCCTGAGCGTATTGCGCGTCAGGCACTGCACTCACCGCACCAGCATTTCCTCATCGCAGACCACATCGAGTTGGCGTTGGTACTCGGCATCGACACCAAACCGGGGTGAGTCCTCTTCAATGCGGATCTGTTCCGTCCGTCCGACAAGAACCGCGCGGAAAACCTCCATCACATGGGCAACACCTTCAGGTCGGATCGATCGAAGATCCGCCTCATAATAGGCACCGCGGTTGAACGATCCCGTGATGATCTCGTATGATGGGAAATAGAAGACATTCGGAAAATTCTGCGCCAGATCACCAGCCACCGACCGCAAAACCGATTTTGAATACGTGGTGGCGGTCAGCGCGTCCGTATCGCTATAGGTTGCGATCAACGGAACCGGAGAAACAGTCAAAACAACGCGGGCGTTCTTGTTTACCCTGCCAAGGCGGACAAGAAACTCAGTCATTTCAGCTGAAACTGCAGTGTAACCAGAGTTGACGAATTCATAGTGCTTGGGATCTATTTGATCACTGACAGCGCCCGGAGCCACCGGAAACGCGGCGCCGTCGCGTCGGTCTACCCAGCCCTCTGTCAAGCCCATCGTAAACACGAATACGTCCAGATTTTCAAACATCTCCCTGACGCAAGCCATATGTGTCGCGCGTTCGGCTTCTACGGCTTCAGGGCTTTCAAAAACCTGCCCGAAATTTGGTCTGAAAGGATCGACAAACCCATCCTTTACAGGCCATGCCGTGTCAAAAGGAACGAATTCACCATACGCCCGTTTAATAAGCTGCAATAGTTGCCGACTTGAGTAGATATTGCCAAAGCGTGCCGAAAAAAGTCCGTATCCGCGCGCTGTTGCTATGTCTTCGGGCATGCCCGAAGGCGCCTTTTCGGACACATAGTAGTCAAGCCCGTCGGCTACCATCGCGCGAGCCACATGCTGTGCAAAGCAGCTTCCAGCCGTCGCAACGCGGGCTTCAGGCCAAATTATTGCCGTGGCATCGCCAATCGGACGCACCTCATGTGATGCGGGGCGTGCGACCGCCTGTTTCCAGAACGCGCGCGCGGGCTGACTGCGATAGGGGTTTTCTGCCTTTTCCAGAGGTGGCCGGTCTCTCCAGCGGAGCAGTGCGCTGTCAAACTGTGCGTTGGAGGCGTCGCTGTAAGTAACTGTATCACCTAGCTTTGATAGCCTTGTGTAGCAAAAATCGACAAAATCAGCGCAGCTGACAAGCTTTGAACCTAGTTTTCTAAGATGGTTCGGGTTTGTCAGGGCATTGCGGACATTCGGGTGGTTCATCTGCGGCGATGCGGCGTAGTCCTGCAACGGGTCAGGACAAAAGCTTGAGAGGTTCTCTTGCAGCACTATCCCCGCTTTTCTTTTCAGGACGTTCCGAAACATATCCTCCACAACAAAGAGTTTTGGATGATTGCCCGTATAAAAAAACGGGCCTTGAGCGTACCATTTTGCGTATAGTTGTTCAATTTCCGGTATATAGGGCGCCAAGGTTCGAATGAGATTATTTCTTGCTCGTTCCAAGGCCTGGGGATAGCCCATCAGATCGCAAAATTCAGGCGAGTATAGTGCCACGGCCTCGTCACGGCTTAAACTGTGACGAAACGCCCCTACAGCGATCCGCGATAGCTCGATAACCGTGCCGTTGCCAAAAGTGACCCCGCCCAGTTCATCATCGGGGGTGAACCCATTAAAAAAGAGAGGTGGTATAGTAATAAGATTGGGCTTATCCGCCAATGCGGCGACAAAGGTTGGACGGTTCCGGATCGTTTCGTGCGCAACGATCAGGTCATACTGCTTGACGCGATCAGGCGACAAATCTTCAGGGTTGATCTGACTGAACCTGTGGGCCGTGACATCAGTGAACCCTGCTGCCCGCAGAAGCGCAGCACAGGAGACGACCTGACAATTTCCGACTAGCAAAACCTTCTTTGCGCCGAGCCTGCCTTCTTGCGCGTTTCAACAGACAGCGACACTACAATTTTCAGCTTTCCAAAGTGTAACGTTCACCGGAAAGAACGATCAGTTTATCACATTTTCTTACATTGTAACGGCGTTGTTGCGCAATTCATGCCCGAGGCATGAGACCCCCTTTCCCTCATTCAGCTTTAGGTGTTTAGTCGCGCGCCTTGCCATCAGGGTCATGCCGGTCCGTCCGGCGCGGCAGTCACATCTCTGCCAGATCGATCAACGCGAGAAGCTTGAGAGTGTTGCCGAAATAATCTCCGTCCTCGATGGGAATGGCGACCATGGCGGCCCAGAGGGCGTCCATCCAGGCCTGATCTGCCTCCGGATTGCCGCTGCCGGCAATCGCACCGGCTGCGAACATGGAGATCCAGCCGGGCTCTCCTGTCCACCGGCCGTCCGGGGGGATGTTACCATCCAGCCGGTAGGTCGAGGCGATCCGGGACGGGTCCCCGCCGGTTGCCGTGCGGATCCACGCATTGATCCGTCGCAGGTGATCGGCGGCACGCGGATCGTGGCTGATCCGGTAATCGGCGGCCAACCGATAAGGGTAGCGCAGGGCATTCCACGAATAGAACCCGTCGTAGTCCCCTTCGAGAAACCCTGCTGCGGCCGGGCGCGGATCGGCGGGCATTCCGACCATGAAATCCGGTACGAGGCCAGTGCCTTGGGCGTAGGTCTCGGAAATCCTGCCCCAGACGTCATAGCCGGTGCTCCGGATCTCAGTCCACCGGGACGCATCCGAACCGGGTGCGGCTGCAAAGACGGAAAAGTTGTAAGGCATGAAGTCCGAGGACCGGGACGCCACGTCATAGATCTCATAGTTCGCCCAGTCGCCCAGTTTGACAAGATCATGGCGGGTGATCTCGCGGTCGAGAATGGCCGCCCGCACCTCGGCGGCGTCTTCGGCATAGCCGCCCCATGTCTGCTGCGCCAATTGCAGCGCTAGGGCGATGTCGATGTCACCGTCGCTGGCCGTCGTCTCGCCTTCGGGCGCGTCCCTGCAATCGCGGGTCTGGTTCCACGCCATCAGGCCAGGGCCGCTTTCGGCGGGATGTGCCCGGAAATAGGCAAGCATCTCGTCGAAAAGCGGTCTTGCCTCGCTGTCCCGATCCGCCATTCTGACGAGGGCGAGCATGCCATAACCATGGGCCTCAGATACGGTGAGCGTATTGGGCACGCTATCGCCGTAGGTCGGGTTGCCGTCGCCTGCAATGTCGACATAGGCGCCGCCGCAGCCCTCATGCAGATAGACGTCTTTCCAGTCCTGCCAGAACCGGTCCAGCGCGGCCCGGCGTTGGGCTGTGCCGGCGGCAGGATAGATGACCGATGCCGCTGCTGGCGCAACGGCGGCGGGAGGGCTGGCGGCGACTTTGGCTCCGCTGGCGACCAGGACGGAAAATGCAAGGATCGCGTAACCCGATGTCGACCAGATGCGCATCATTTGGCATATCCTCCTGTTGTCGGCACCGAAGGTGGATCGGTCGCGCCGAGGGCCTTTGGCTTCACTTGGGAACCGCGCGATTCCAACGTCTCCGATCGGGCCGTCGCAGACCGTCCTGTCCAGATTTCCAGGGCACCCCCGGTTTCACGTCACGTTGCTGGTTGGAGTGGCGCGCTGCAAGTCATTTCTGCTGAAGCGGCGGGCCGGTCGGCCCGTCCCACGGACCTCGCCACGCCAAGACTCAATCTGTGGAGAGCCTACGAGCGATTCGCTGATCCTCGCGGCTTTGGCAGAGGTGAAGTCCCGTTTCGACCAGCAAGGGGGTATTCTGTTCTTCTGCAGCGAATGACCGCTCTCCGCCGATTCTGTGGAAAAACACCCGTTCGCGACCGCAGCAAATAGCGATCTGAAGAGTGCGCAAGCGCCTTTCTGATCAGGCTTTTCGTGTTTGCTGCGGTGCAGGAAGGATCTTGGCTAGTTTGCGGAGGTTTTGGGCGGTGGCGGCGAGGAGGAATTCGTCATTTGCGCCGCACGGCCCACGTAATCGTAGTCGTCCCAGCCCGAGAATGCGTTTGAGGTGGGCGAAGAGCATTTCGACCTTCTTTCTGAGCTTCATCGCGGTCTGGTATTCTTCGGTCTTAGCCAGATCCCTGGCGACCTGACGCGCATCTTCGTGCTCTTCGCGGGTGATCTTGCGCGCATCAGCGTTGGGGCAGCATTTTTGCTTGGACGGGCAGACCTGGCAGACTTGTTTCAAGGCGCGATAGCGGGCTGTACCCTTGCCCGTCGGTCCCCGGTTCGGATCAGAGTAATTCCGGCGGAACTGCTTGAGCGCGTGACCTTCGGGGCAGATATATTGATCATTCTCTGCATCCCAGTCGAAATCTGTGCGTGTCCAGGTGCCATCGGGGCGTCCGGCCTTGTCGATCACCGGGATGTAAGGATCGATCTTGCGCTCCACGAGCCAGCCGAGCATTGGGCCTGAACCATAGGCTGTGTCGGCGATCATCCAGTCAGGGACCAAGCCGAACTTTTCTTTCACCCGCGTCAGCATGGTTTTTGTCGATCCAACCTCGGCTTGCCGGATGGAGCGTGTGGGTTCCACATCCAAGATGACACCGTGATCCGTGTCGATGAGATAATTGTCGGAATAGCTAAAGAATGCAGGGCCTTTGCGGGCTGCTGTCCACTGACTGGCGGGATCGGAATGCGAGGCGAACTTGGGTTGGACATCGCTCGCCGCGCCGAAGGCTGCCTCGTCGAGCGTGTCGAGATACTCTCGTACTGCGCGGGGTGCATCTACGGCATTGATGGACGACGCATCCCATTCTTCCTTCGGTGTTGAGTTTTGCTTGTTCGCATCGGCTTCGATCAGACTGGCATCGACTGCCATGCGCTGACCGCTGGCGAGACCTTCCTCGATACAGCGGGCGACGGTCGTCTCGAACAGGTGTCGCAGAAGTTCGCTGTCGCGAAAACGCCCATGCCGGTTCTTGGAAAACGTTGAATGATCCGGGATCCTGTCGGTCAGGTCGAGGCGGCAAAACCAGCGATACGCGAGGTTCAGATGTACCTCCTCGCAGAGCCGCCGCTCAGACCGGATGCCGAAGCAATATCCGACCAGCAACATGCGGATCAGTAGTTCAGGATCGACGGAAGGGCGGCCCGTGTGGCTGTAGAAATCTGCCAGATAGGCGCGAGCGCTGCTCAGGTCGACGAAACGATCAATGGATCGCAGCAGGTGATCTTGTGGGACATGATCTTCCAGCGAAAACTCGTAAAACAGTGCCGCCTGCGCTTCTTGCCTCGGTCCCAACATCGCCAAATCCCACCCACAATACGGGAATTGAATCAGTAGTTCAGGCCGCAATCAAGGAAGAGTTTTTCAACAAAATACGCCCTTTGCGTCACTCCTCCTTGAGCAAGGCTGCATAGGCGGCGCTGTCCAGCGCTGCCGCCAGTACAGCATCGACCTCCTCAAGGTAGCTTTCCCACATCGGCTTGCCGTCAAGGCGCGCGTCCGCAGGGAGGTCATGCAACTTGCAAAGTGCGCATGCGGCTCGTTCTCTTGGGGGACGTTGTTTCTTTGCTATGACTGATCATCGCTGCTTCCCCGCAAATTCGGCAAGGACTACTGTTACGGATCAGCGCGATAATCGCGTGCATGTTCGCGAGCTGGTTGAGGCGGTCCCGTTGTGGGCGAAGCCTATAATTTTCAATGCGATATCCCGAACATGCACGCGGGTAGGGTAACTTGCGCGCTCGCGTGCATGTTCCGATTTTTGTGACCGAGGCCGTTTGCTCACAAAACCCTTTGAAATCAGGCTTCAAACCGCGTTAAGGGGAGTTGCGCGCAGAGTGCCTTGAGCATGAAAGATGGGTTTTTCGCGGAGTTTCTGCAAGTTTTCCAGAGCGGCATTCAAGCCTCGCGGGCTACCAGCAAGTGTCTGAAAACCCTAGCGGATATCGCCTATTTTCGGCTGTTATCACCTGTTCCCGCTTTTCTGCAAGAATTGGTGTCAACGCACACGCACACTCACTTCAAACCTTGTCCACAGGAAAATTTCCTTTACAGGGTTTCGGTTTTCCACCACCATATCTAGTAATGACGGCGAGACCAAACCGCCGCACCTTGCCAAGGCCCGCAGTCATAGTGGGTCAGGCGTCCGTTGAGGCTAGAACAGAGAAAGCCAGGACATGCCCCTGTCCGAGGACCATCTACTGACGGATGAGATCCACCCGATCGACATCGTCGAGACTCTGGCCGAACATCACGCATGGGAATTCGATAGGGTCGGTGACGACCAGATCGCCATGGCGGTTGAGGGCCAGTGGCGCAGCTATTCGCTCACCCTTGCCTGGTCGGGCGGGGATGAGACCCTGCGCCTGATCTGCACGTTCGAGATGGAGCCACCCGCCGAGCGGATGGCCGATTTTTACGAGATCCTTAACCACGCCAATGATCTGTGCTGGTCCGGCGGGTTTACCTATTGGCCCGCGCAGACGCTGCTGGTGTGGCGCTATGGCCTGCTGCTCAGCGGTGGCCAGATCGCGGCCAGCGAGCAGATCGACCAGATGATCCTGAGTGCTGTCGCGGCTTGCGAGCGGTTCTATCCTGCCTTTCAGCTGGTCGCCTGGGCGGATCGCAGCCCTGAGGATGCGCTGAAGCTGGCGATCAGCCAGGCCTACGGTCACGCCTGACCCCGATCCCGATCAGGGGCTTTCCCCGGTGCCGCGCCCTCGTTAGGGTGCGGGCAAAACACGGGGGTGACCTATGGATATGAGCGATATTGCAGCGCGCGGGCTGGTGCTGCTGGGCTGCGGCAAGATGGGCTCGGCCTTGCTGGAGGGCTGGCTCAAGGACGGGCTGCCTGCCGCGTCGGTGCATGTGATCGAACCCAACCCGTCTGACTGGCTGAAGACCACGGGCGTTGCGCTGAACCGCCCGCTGCCGGCGGCACCGGCGATGGCGTTGCTGGCGGTCAAGCCGCAGATGATGGGGGCGGCGTTGCCGTCGTTGCAGGCCTTGGGGGGCGGGGACACGGTGTTTGTGTCGATCGCTGCCGGTACGTCGTTGAAAGCCATCGAGGATACGCTGGGGGCGGGCACGCCCGTGGTTCGGGTGATGCCCAACACGCCTGCCGCCGTGGGCCGGGGGATCAGCGCGCTGATCGGCAATGCTCGTGTCAGTGCCGATGCGCTGGATCTGGCGCGGCAGTTGATGGCGGCGGTCGGCGAAACGGTGATGCTGGAGAGCGAATCGCAGATTGATGCGGTGACCGGCGTGTCTGGCTCAGGGCCTGCCTATGTCTTCCATCTGATCGAGGCCTTGGCGGCGGCGGGTGTGGCCGAGGGGCTGCCCGAAGACATGGCCATGAAGCTTGCGCGGGCGACGGTCTGCGGGGCAGGGGAGCTGGCCCAACAGTCGGACCAGAGCGCCTCGCAGCTGCGTATCAACGTGACCTCGCCGGGCGGGACGACCGCCGCTGCGCTGGCGGTGTTGATGAATGAAACGGACGGCTTTCCGGCGCTGCTCAAGCGCGGGGTGAAGGCGGCGACGGATCGTTCGCGGGAGCTGGGGCAGTGAGCGCCAGTTTTGAGGATTTTCAGAAGCTCGACATCCGCGTCGGCACGGTGACTGCGGTTGAGGACTTCCCACAGGCGCGCAAGCCGGCGTGGAAGCTGACGGTGGATTTCGGGCCTGAGGTGGGCGTGAAACGCTCGTCCGCCCAGATCACCGAGCATTACGCGCCCGCGGATCTGATCGGCCGTCAGGTCATGGGCGTGGTCAATTTCCCGCCGCGCCAGATCGGCCCGTTCCTGTCCGAGGTGCTGGTGCTCGGGCTCTATGATGACGACGGCGCGGTGGTGGTGATCGGCCCCGAACGCAGCGTTCCCAATGGCGCGAGGATGTGCTGATGAAACTCTATCTTTCCCGGCCCTTGCCCGACCCGGTCGTCGCGGCTGCGCGCGCCGAGTTTGACGTGACGATGCGCGAGTCGAATGCGCCCCTGACCCCGGCCGAGATGGTCGCCGCCCTGCTGGAATATGACGTGGTGCTGCCCACCCTTGGCGACCGCTTCCAGCCGCCGATCTTTGCCGCCGCACCCGAACCGCGCGCCCGGCTGCTGGCCAATTTCGGTGTGGGCTATAACCACATCGACGTCGCGGCGGCCAAGGCTGCCGGGATCGCCGTGACCAACACGCCGGGCGCGGTGACCGACGCCACCGCTGACATCGCCCTGACGCTGGTGCTGATGAGCGCGCGGCGGGCGGGCGAGGGCGAGCGGCTGGTGCGCTCGGGCCAATGGGAGGGCTGGCATCCGACGCAGATGCTGGGCCTGCACCTGTCGGGCAAGACACTGGGCGTGGTGGGCATGGGCCGCATCGGGCAGGCGATTGCCAAGCGCGCGCATCATGGCTTCGGTATGCAGATCGCCTATGTGACCCGCACGCCCAAAGATCTGCCGGATCTGCCCGGCGCGCAGGCGGTGGGTAGCCTGAGCGCGTTGATGGAGCTGGCGGATGTGGTGGTGATCGCCGTTCCGGCCTCGCCGCAAACGCATCACCTGATCGACGCCGCTGCGCTGGAGGCCATGCAGCCGCACGCGCATCTGATCAACATTGCCCGGGGCGATATCGTTGACGAGGCAGCGCTGATCGCGGCGCTGCAAGAGGGGCGCATCGCCGGGGCAGGGCTGGATGTCTACGAGTTTGAACCCGCGGTGCCCGAGGCTCTGCGCGTTATGGAGAACGTGACGCTTCTGCCGCATCTGGGCACGGCAGCGCTGGAAGTGCGCACGCAAATGGGGCTGATGGCGGTGGAAAACTGCATCGCGTTCAAGCACAACAAAACGCTGCCAAATGCCGTCTGACGTGAAATCCACGCTCAGGGCGCTGGGGCTGGCGTTGCTCAACGCGACGCTGCTGTTGGTGGTTGCCGCGCTGGTCGCGGCAGCGGTTCTGGTCTGGCAGATGCGCGGGCTGGCCGAGGATGTGCGCGGCGGCGTACAGGCCGAGCTGGTGGCGATCCAGACGCAGGTGCAGACCACGCGCGACACCGCGCGTGAGACACTTGCGGTGTTGCAGGACGCGCGCAGCACTGCGCCGGAACTGGCCGAGGCGCGGGCGCGTCTGGGCGCGCTGGTGGCCCGGCTCGATACGCTCGAAGCGCCCTTGGACGCGGACGCAGGTCCGCTGTGGCGGCAGGTTGCGCGCGCGGTATTCGAGACGCTGGCGCAGAACCTGTCGCCCCGCGCCATCGCACCGCGACAATAGACCCACTGGTGTATGGTCGGAAAAAGCTTACATTGCGGGTCAACAGGAGGCCTTACCCATGTCCATGATGCCCGATCCCGATGATGGTATTCCGCGTCTCGTGCGGCTTTACATCAAACAGGTAGCCTACGGTTTTGTGCTGTCGGCGGTGTTTGTCGGCATGCTTCTGGGCTTCAATGTCGCCAATCTGCGCCACCTGATGTTTGCCACAGATGGGGGCTGGATCGCCGGCCTCATGCTGTTTTTCTTCAACGGACTGGTTTTCGCCGGGGTGCAATTCGCCATCGCCATCATGCGCATGGCCGATCCCGAGGATAAAGGCCCCAAGGGCGGGCACCGCGCGCCTGTGCGTCAGGGCCAGCTGATCCCGATTCGCATTCGCGCTGACGACCGGCGCTAAGCGCCCGGTCGGACGGTTGGGAAGGGTGGCGGGCCCGCAGCAACCGTTTCTGGTGAGATTTCCCGAGAGCCTGAGGTTATCAGGTGGGCGCCAGATACCAAGGCCAGGACCATGGCAGAGCCAGCTCCCTCGGAAGTGCTTATCGGCCACTGGAAAAATGCCGTCGACGTGAAGAGCAGAACCCGCCGCCCTTACATCTAGGGCGGCGTTCTGGTTTCATCAAGGCCCGTCGGTGATCAAGGCCCGTTGATTGTCAACGACTGTCGATCATCAAGGCCTGTGAGCGGCCATCGGCAGTCAGCAGCGTCGTCTTGCGCTTGGTGAAAATCACGATGATCCCGACAACCACCGCAACACTTAGCGCCCGGTGCTACGCGCTTGCCATCGGGGCAAGCTGTGCAGGCCCAGTTCCAGCGCATAGATCGTCGCATAATCCGACGATTTGAGAGCTCTACGGATCCCTTCGATTCTCGCCTCTTGCTGTCGTTGTTACGCGCGATTGCGTCACCGAGCGCGGCATCAAGTTTCGGGCGGTATGACGGGCTCTCCCACTGGGGATGAGGTCTGGACAGCGCGTGTTCTTGGTTTATTCTTGCGTTCATGACCGACGATCTGCTCCTTCCCGGCCAAAGGCTTGCACGTGGCGTGTGCCGCCTGCTGCGCAGTCATGACTTCGCCACGCTGGAAGAGGTCGTGCCGCGCCCCGGGCTGCGCGTCGACGTGATGGCGCTGGGGCCAAAGGGCGAGATCTGGGTGGTCGAGTGCAAGTCGAGCCGCGCCGATTTCATGGCGGATCACAAGTGGCAGGGCTATCTGGAGTGGTGCGACCGCTTCTTTTGGGCGGTGACGACAGATTTCCCGGTTGAATTGCTGCCGGAAGGGGCGGGGCTGATCATCGCCGATGATTACAGCGGTGAGATCGTCTCGATGGGGCCGCTGGATGCGCTGCCCGGCGCGCGGCGCAAGGCGCTGACGCTGAAGTTCGCGCGGATGGCGGCGCTCAGGCATCACGGGTTGCGCGATCCCCGGGTTTAGGGAGTTGGTGGCGTAACCGTCTGCTGTGCAACGTAAAACGCCCCGCCGAAGGGGCAGGGCGCTTCTACTGACACGCGGCAGTGATTACTCGTCTGCCTCGTGGGATTCGGTTGCATCATCAGCGACGTCAGGCGAGACGCTTGCCAGATAGGCCCACATATCCTCGGCCCCCGAGGTCATGCGAAAGCTCATCCCCGAGCGCGCGCCGGATTCGCCCAGATGCGAGCGCAGGAAGGCGGTCGGATCGGCGACGTATTCGACGAACAGCTCTTCGGTCCAGACCGCGCCCTCTTCCGTTGCAGCGAATTCGAGCAGCGGCGCGCTGTAGCGGAAGCCCTCTTGCGAGGCGACAGCGCGGCCCGGCAGGCCGTACAGGTTCGGCCCGGTGCGGCCGCCGCGCTGGATGGTGGTGCCGTCAGCATCGGTGATCGCGTGGCAGCTCCGGCAGCTGCGCCACAGGCCTTCACCGGCTTCTGCGTCGCCTTCAGCAAAGGACGGAGTCGCACCCAGCGCAAGCAGCGCGGCGGCGGACAGGGTCAGGGCTTTCATCATACGATTTCACTCCGGCTAAAAGGGTCGGGGGCTATGAGCGGTCAGGGCGACCCCTCGCAATGGTTTCTTACCGCTTTATAGGGGGGCTGTGGGGCCGCGGTCTAGGGATTGCAGCGATTTGTCACAGTCCTGTCAGCCGTCAGGCCTTGAGCCGGAAGCCGCGCGTGATCCAGATCCAGGCCAGCACCGCCAGCGCCAGCGCCGCGGCGAACGTCACGCCGAGGCCCAGCACCGGGTTGGTGTCAGACGTGCCCAGATAGGCAAAGCGCGCACCGTCGATCAGGTAGAAGAACGGGTTAAGATGGCTGGCAGCGGCCATCGCCGGAGGCATCGAGGCCGAAGAATAGAACGTGCCGGACAGGAACGACAGCGGCGTTACGACAAAGTTGGTGAAGGCAGCGATCTGGTCGAATTTGTTGGCCAGAATGCCTGCGACCAGCCCCAATCCGCCGAGCAAGCCGCCGCCGGTGATGGTGATCGCCAGCAGCCAGACCGGATGCGCGGGCCAGACGCCCAGCACGAACCCCACCGCCAGCACGATCACCACCGACACCAGCAGGCCGCGCGCGATGCCGCCCGCCAGATAACCCGCGACGATTTCGGCCGGGGACAGCGGCGGCATCAGCGTGTCGACGATATTGCCCATGACTTTGGCCCCCACGATGGACGAGGAGGTGTTGGCGAAAGCGTTCTGGATGACCGACATCATCAGGATGCCGGGGACAAGGAAATGCAGGAACGGCACGCCCATCACCGGCGCGCGGCCCGACATTGCCAGCGAAAAGACGCCCAGAAACAGCCCCGCCGTGACCAGCGGTGCGGCGACGGTCTGCTGCCAGACGGCCAGAAAGCGCATGATCTCGCGCTTGGCGAGCGTGAGCGTACCCAGCCAGTTGAAACGCCCGAACCGGCGCGCGCCCATTTCGCGCAACGCGGTGATCCGGGCGGCCTCGGGGGCCGCGTTGGGCAGGTCTGTGCTGGTCATGATAGGGCTCCGGTCTAATAAACGTGCAGGCAAACAAAAGGGGCGGGGCTTGTCCTCGCCGTCGCCTGCTTGTATCTCACCGTCTCCAAGATAGAATAGGGGCGATCGGCGGCCAGTCCCGCGTGCGCGTTTGCACGCTGAAGCCGCCCAAAATTCTTGTGGAGCGTCACGGATGTCCTGGACCGACGAGCGGGTCGAATTGCTCAAGACAATGTGGGCCGAGGGCAAATCGGCCTCGCAGATCGCAAAAGAGCTGGGCTCGGTGACGCGCAATGCGGTCATCGGCAAGGTTCACCGGCTGGGTCTGTCCAGCCGCACGGGCGATGCCTCGGCTGCGGCCCCGGCCGCTGCGGAAACCGCAGCCCCGGCCGCTGCGCCCGAAAAAACGCCCGAACCCGCCGCGCGGGTCGAGCCTGCTCCGGCGCCTGAGCCCGAGCCTGCGGCCAAGCCCGAGCCGGTCGCGGCCAAGCCCGCCGCCGCCGTGCCGCCGCCGACGTCGGGCGTGTCGATCGGTGTGACGCCGGTCGCGCTGCCGGGCCGCCGGCAGATTGTGCCCGCCGGTCAGCCGCTGCCGCCGCAGCCCTCGGCCAACGAGATTTCGCCCGAGGCACTGGCCTCGGTGCGCGAAGTGGAAAAGACCGCGCGCAAGCTGTCGCTGATGGAACTGACCGAGCGGACCTGCAAATGGCCCATCGGCGATCCGGCGACGGAAGAGTTCTGGTTCTGCGGTCTGCCCTCGGTTGCGGGTAAGCCGTATTGCGAGGCGCATGTCTCGGTCGCGTTCCAGCCGATGCAGGCGCGCCGCGACCGTCGTCGTTGAACCAACAGCGTTAAGCGCAGTGGAAACGCAAAAAGGGGCCTCGCGGCCCCTTTTTTCATGCCCGGCGGGCTGCGATTACATCGAGAAGCTGATCCCGCAACCGCAGCTGGACGCCGCATTGGGGTTTTCGATCACGAACCGTGCCCCGATCAGCTCTTCGGTGAAATCAATCACCGCGTTGTCCAGAAAGGGCAGGGACACGGGGTCGATGACCACCTGTTGTCCCTTGGCGGCCAGCACGAGGTCATCCTCGGCCGGGGCGTCAAGGGTGATCTCATATTGAAAGCCCGAACACCCCCCGCCCGACACGGCGATGCGCAGGACCTGGTCCTGACCGGCGTTTTCAGCGATCTCGGCGAGGCGCGCAAAGGCGCGATCTGTGACGCGGGGGGGCAGTTTCATGGCGGATCAGCGTTTTCCTGTTATGCAAGTGTAGATATAAGCAGGCTAAAGGCGTGCGGCAAGCGCACCCGGCAAGTAGGACGATATGACCGACAAGGCCCCCTTCGCTGCAGACCCCACGCAAAGCCGTGGGCGGCTGCACCGTGAGACGATCTCGACCTTCCGCTCACCCTTTCAGCGCGACCGGGACCGGATCATCCATTCCAGCGCCTTCCGGCGGCTCAAGCACAAGACGCAGGTGTTTATCGAGCATGAGGGCGATTATTACCGCACCCGCCTGACCCATTCCATCGAGGTGGCGCAGGTGGCGCGCACGCTGGCGGGGTCGCTGGGGCTGAACACCGATCTGGCCGAGGCCATCGCGCTGGCGCATGATCTGGGTCACACGCCCTTCGGCCACACCGGCGAAGACGCGCTGTCCGAGCTGATGGAGCCGTACGGCGGCTTTGACCACAACGCGCAGGCGCTCAGGATCGTCACCGCGTTGGAGCGGCACTATGCTGATTTCGACGGGCTGAACCTGAGCTGGGAGACGCTGGAAGGCATCGCCAAGCACAACGGTCCGATCATCCTGCCCGATGGCACGCCCAAGAAAGGCCAGATCCCGGCGGCGTTGGCCGAATACAACGCCCAGCACGACCTGTGGCTGCACACGCATGCCAGCGCCGAGGCGCAGGTCGCGGCGATTGCCGATGACGTGGCCTATAACCACCACGATCTGCACGACGGTCTGCGCTCGGGCCTGTTCACCGAGGAAGACCTGATGGAGCTGCCGATCACCGGCCCCGCCTTTGCCGAGGTCGACGCGCTCTATCCCGGTCTGGACAAGATGCGTCGCCGGCATGAAGCGCTGCGCCGCGTGTTTGGCGTGATGGTCGAGGATGTGATCGCCGTCGCCCACCACCGGCTTGAAGCGGCGCAGCCCAAGGATGCCGATGCGATCCGCTTTCTGGGTACGACGATCATCCGCTTTTCCGACAAGCTGTTTCGCGAACTGAAGGTGATCCGCCAGTTCCTGTTCACCCGCATGTACCGCGCCCCCCGCGTGGTGGCGATGCGGGCCGAGGTGACGGAGGTGGTGCGCGATCTCTTCACGCTGTTCATACAGGATCCAGCCCGTCTGCCGGACGAGTGGCGCGACGACGTGGCGCGGGCGCGTGATGAGGCGGCGTTGGGGCGGATCGTGGCGGATTACGTGGCGGGCATGACCGACCGTTTCGCGCTGCAAGAGCATTCGCGGCTGCTGGGCTCGGATATGGTGCGCTTTACCCGGTATATCGTCTCGGGCTGAGCCTTCTGCTGCAGGGCAGCATTTTTGGCCCTTGCTTTGTTACGGACCAATATTATATCGGTCCGTAACAAAGGAACTCCCGTGCCGACTCAAACCTCCCCTGTTCTTGCTCTGCTCATCGACACCGCGCGCGTGATGCGCAGCGAGTTCAGCAGACGCGCGCGTGATCACAAGCTCAGCCTGCTGCAATGGCGCACTTTGGGTGTGCTGGCCCGGCAGGACGGGATGACCCAGTCGGTGCTTGCCGCGCGGATCGAGGTCAGCCCGATGACGATGAGCGACACCATCGACCGGCTGGAAAAGCACGGCTATGTCCGGCGCGAACCCGATCCGACCGACAGCCGCGCCAAGCTGGTCCTGCTGACCCCCGCCGCCCTGCCGATCATCGAGGAAATGCGACTGGTCGCGCAGCACATGATGGCGCGCGCGCTCACCGGGATCGAGCCCGACGAGAGCGAGACGCTGGTCCGGCTGCTGGGCCAGATCATGAGCAACCTTGAAACCGCCGCCCCCTGCGAAGCCGCCGTCAATGAATGATGAAGCCATGAGCCCCAAAGATACCACCGCTGCCTTCGACCCGTCGCAGGCCGACACCACGCCCGCGACCGCCCCCGCCAAACCGGCCCGCAAGCGCAGCCGCCGGGTGCTGATGCTGTCCGTGCCCTTGTTGCTGGCGCTGGGCGGCGGCTACGCGTGGCTGTCCGGCGGGCGCTACGAGACGACCGATAACGCTTATGTCCGGCAGGCGATCCTGCCGGTCAGCGCCGATGTGTCTGGCCGCATCACCGAGGTGGTCGCGGTCGAGAACCAGCATGTCGAGGCCGGGGATATCCTGTTTCGCATCGACGACGAACCCTACCGCATCGCGCTGGATCAGGCCGACGCGGCGCTGGCCGCCGCGCGGCTGGGGGCCGAGCAGCTGCGCTCGGCGCTGGTCACCGCGCAGGGACGGCTGGATGCGGCACGGCAGGTTCAGGCGCTGCGCGAGCATGAATTCGAGCGTCAGACCGAACTGGAAACACGCGGTGTGATCTCGAACACGGCGCTCGATTCCGCCTCATTGACTGTACAATCGGCGGAAAACGATGTGACGCTGGCCGCGCTGGCCGTCACCCAGGCCGCCGCCGCGCTGGGCGGCGATCCTGAGCGCGAGATTGACACCATGCCCTCGGTGCGCGCCGCCATCTCGGCCCGCGAAGCTGCCGAGCGGGCGCTGGCGCATACGGTGATCCGCGCCCCGGCTTCCGGTGTGGTCAGCCAGACGGCCAGCCTGAACATCGGTCAGTACATCAGCACCGGCACGATGGTGGCCAGTCTGGTCGAATCTGACACCTCGTGGATCGAGGCGAATTTCAAGGAAACGCAGGTCGGCGCGCTGATACCCGGGCAGCCGGTGACGGTGACGCTGGACGCCTATTCCGGGCTGGAGTTGCGCGGCACGGTGCAGAGCATCGGCGCTGCGACCGGCTCGCAATTCTCGCTGATCCCGGCACAGAACGCGACCGGCAACTGGGTCAAGGTCGTGCAGCGCGTGCCCGTGCGTATCCGGTTGGAGAGCAACTCGGACCACCCGCTGCGCGGGGGGCTGAGCGCCGGGGTCTCGGTCGATACCGGGGCCAGCCGCTACGACCGGCTCAACCTTGCCCATCTGCTGCCATGACCGCCGCTGTCTCGCGCCCGAACCTCGAAGTCGCGCATCGCGGCTGGCTGACGGTCGCGATCATGCTGGCGACGATCATGCAGGTGCTCGACACCACCATCGCCAATGTCGCGCTGCCGCATATGACCGCCAGCCTCGGGGCCAGTCAGGAAGAAATCACCTGGGTTCTGACCTCGTATATCGTCGCCTCGGCCATCGCCACGCCGCTGACCGGCTGGCTGGTGGACCGTCTGGGCGCGCGGCTCTTGTTCCTGATCGCTATCGCCGGTTTCACCGCCTCGTCCCTGCTGTGTGGTATTGCCACGGGGCTTGAGGAAATGGTCATGTTCCGCGTCATGCAGGGCCTGTTCGGCGCCGTGCTCAGCCCGCTGGCGCAGAGCACCATTCTGGACATCAACCCGCGCGAGCGTATGGGGCAGGCCATGGCCGTTTACGGCGCGGGCATCATGCTGGGGCCGATTGTCGGCCCGACGCTGGGCGGCTGGCTGACCGAGGATTTCGGCTGGCGCTATGTGTTTCTGGTCAACCTGCCCATCGGCATTCTGGCACTGCTGGGCGTCGCCGCCTTCATGCCCAAAACCCCGACGCGCACCCGGCGCTTTGACTTCTTCGGCTTTGCCATGCTGGGGCTGGCGATTGGCGCGTTGCAGCTGATGCTGGACCGCGGGCAGGCCGTCGGCTGGCTCGGCTCGCCCGAGACATGGATCTATATCGGCCTGTCGATCAGTGGCTTGTGGGTGTTCATCGTCCACTGCCTGACGGCGGACGAGCCGTTCATCGACCTGCGCATGTTCGCCGACCGTAACTTCTCCATGGGGCTCTTGTTCATCTTCGTCATCGGCCTGACGCTGTTCTCGGGCCTCGCGCTGCTGCCGCCGCTGCTGCAAAATCTGCTGGGCTATCCTGTGATCACCACCGGCATCGCCATGGCCCCGCGCGGGATCGGCACGATGCTGTCGATGATCGTCGTGGGTCGGCTGATGGGCAAGGTGGACCCGCGCCTGCTGGTGACTTTCGGCATGGCGCTGACCATCGGCGCTTTCTGGATGATGACTGGCTATGACACGATGATGGATGTCTGGCCGATCGTCTGGTCGGGCGTGATGCAGGGCTTTGGCTTGGGTTTTGTGTTCGTGCCCTTCTCGACGCTGACCTTCGCCACGCTGTCGGCCAAGTACCGCAGCGATGGCACCTCGATGTTCGCGCTGGTGCGTAACGTGGGCTCGGGGTTGGGGATTTCCATCGTGACCTCGGTGCTGGCGCGGATGATCGCGACCAACCACGAGGAACTCGCCTCGCGCCTTGGCGCGGACTCGCAGGCCGTGCATCAGCTGGTGCCGGGCCTGCTGCAGGGCAATCTGACGGTGGCGGCGCAGGTGGACGGGCTGGTGACGCAACAGGCCGCGATGATCGCCTATGTCGACAATTTCCTGCTGATGCTGATCTTCACCGCCTGCGCTCTGCCGATCGTTTTCCTGCTCAGGGTGAACACCGACAAGGCCGCAGCGCCGTCTTTGCCCCCGTCCGAGCACTAAACAAGGCGTTCGGCGAGTTGACCTTCGCCGCCGCCGTGGTAGTGCAGGGGCAACAAAGGACGACGATATGAACCTGTTCAACGATATTCGCGTGCTGGTGGTCGAGTGTCTCGGCGCGATGGCCAGCGAGGGCTTTCTGCCCGCAGGACTGGAAACCGCAGCGGTGACGGTCGAGCCGCCCCGCGATGCGGCGCATGGCGATATGGCGACCAATGCGGCGATGGTGCTGGCCAAGCCCTCGGGCCTGAAACCGCGCGAGATCGCTGACGCGCTGGCGAGCCGCCTCTCGGCGGACCCGCGCATCGCGGCGGTCGAGGTGGCAGGGCCGGGCTTTCTGAACCTGCGGCTGGTGCCCTCGGCCTGGCAGGCGATTGTCGGTTCGGCGCTGGGCGCGGGCACGGATTTCGGTCGCGCAACCTTGGGCAAGGGCCAGAAGGTCAACGTCGAATTCGTCAGCGCCAACCCGACCGGCCCGATGCATGTCGGCCATACGCGCGGCGCCGTGGTCGGGGATGCGCTAGCCAGCCTGCTGGATTTCGCGGGCTACGACGTGACGCGCGAATATTACATCAACGACGGCGGCGCGCAGGTCGATGTGCTGGCGCGCTCGGCCTTTGAACGCTACCGCGAGGCGAACGGCCTCAGCCCCGAGATCGCCGAGGGGCTCTATCCCGGCGACTACCTGATCCCGGTGGGCGAGGCGCTCAAGGAGCAATACGGCGACCGCTTCCTGACCGCGCCCGAAGCCGACTGGCTGCCGATTTTCCGTGAGTTCTCCACCCAGGCGATGATGGAGATGATCCGGGGCGATCTGGAAGCGCTGGGCGTCAAGATGGACGTCTATTCCAGCGAAAAGGCGCTCTACGGCACCGGCAAGATCGAAGCGGCCATCGACACGCTGCGCGGCATGGGCCTGATCTATGAAGGCGTGCTGGAGCCGCCGAAGGGCAAGACGCTGGACGATTGGGAGCCGCGCGAACAGACACTGTTCAAATCGACCGCGCATGGCGACGACGTGGACCGCCCGGTCAAGAAATCCGACGGTGGCTGGACCTATTTCGCCCCCGACATCGCGTATCACTACGACAAGGTGCAGCGCGGCTTCGATCTGCTGATCGACATTCTGGGCGCGGACCATGGCGGCTATGTCAAGCGGATGAAGGCCGCCGTTTCGGCGCTGTCCGAGGGCCGCGTGCCGCTGGATATCAAGCTTATCCAGCTGGTGAAGCTTTACAAGAACGGCGAGCCGTTCAAGATGTCCAAGCGGGCAGGGACGTTTGTCACCCTGCGCGACGTGGTCGACGAGGTGGGCGCCGATGTGACCCGTTTCGTCATGCTGACCCGCAAGAACGATGCCGCGCTCGATTTCGACTTTGCCAAGGTGCAGGAGCAATCGCGCGACAACCCGGTCTGGTACGTGCAATACGCCAGCGCCCGCGTCGCCTCGGTGCTGCGCAAAGCCGCTGCGGCCGGGATCGACACCTCGGACGCCGCGCTGGCACAGGCCGATCTGGCCGCACTGGACCACCCGGCCGAGATCGCGCTGATCCGAAAGATGGCCGATTGGCCGCGTCAGGTCGAAATCGCCGCCCGCGCGCATGAGCCGCACCGCGTCGCCGGATACCTTGGAGAGCTGGCTGCAGACCTGCATGGCCACTGGAATAAGGGCAATGACGAGCCCGGCTTGCGCTTCGTGCAGGACGATCCGGCCACAATGGCGAGCAAAATCGCTCTGGCACGCGCCGTGGGCGTTGTTATTTCTGCGGGTCTTGCTATCCTTGGCGTCACCCCCGTCGAGGAAATGCGCTGAACTACAGGCCAGCGCGCGGGCAGGGGCGTTCGTGAAAGCGGGCGTGTATTGAACGTAGGCCAAGACCGGGACCAACCCGGCGGGTTTGTGAGGCGAGCATGGCACAAGGCTATTATGAGGGGCAGTATGCCCCGCAGCCCGGACGGATTCCGTCCGGCGATCCCTACGCGGCCCAACCGGGCCGCATGGGGCGGATGGTCAATCTGGCAGGTGCAGCGCTTTCTGTGGCGCTGCTGTGCGGGGTGGGTGTTTGGTCCTACCGCTTGATGGTGCGCGATGTGACCGGTGTGCCGGTGATCCGCGCGCTGGCCGGTCCCGCCCGTCAATCGCCCGAAGATCCCGGTGGCCGTCAGGCGGCGTATCAGGGTCTTGCCGTCAATACCGTCGCGGCAGAGGGCGGCGCGGCAAGCGCCGCGCAGACCATCGCGTTGGCACCGCAATCGCTGGATCTGTCGGCCGAGGATCGCTCGGCTGAGGTGATGACCGCGCGCGGTTCGCCGATCACCGCGCCCGGTGCGGTGCAGGTCGCGGCTCCGGCCCCGGTTGCTGCCCCCAACGCCGCGCCGGTGTCGATCACGCAGGCTGCCGCGTCGCAAAATCTGCAGATCATTCCCGCCTCGGCCCCAGGCGTGTCGCGCTCACCCTATCCCCGGGCGCGCAACGCCACGGTCGTCGCCAGCGCCGCCTCCCGCCCGGTGGCCGCCGTTCAGGCCGTGGCGCAGGCCCCGCTCAGCGGGGGCACCGACGCGCAGGCAGAGGCCCTGTTGCAAGAATTGGTCACCCGTCTCAGCACCAGCCCGGTGACCGAGGTTGACCCGGACACGCTGGCCCCCGGCACCCGTCTGGTGCAGCTTGGCGTCTACGACGACGAGGCCGCCGCGCGGGGCGCATGGGAGGCGATCAACGAGCGTTTCCCCAGTTTCCTTGAAAGCCGGGGTCGGATCATCGAGCCTGCCACCTCGGGCGGGCGGGTGTTCTACCGTCTGCGTGCCGCCGGTTTCTCGGACGAGCCCGAAGCGCGGCGCTTCTGCACCATGCTGATGGCCGAGAGCGTCGATTGTATCCCGACGCTGATCCGCTGAGCCGCGCATGACCGGCGCCACGATCCTGGGCTGTGCCGGGCCGGTGTTGAGCACCACCGAGGCCGCGTTCTTTCGCGATGCCGACCCGTGGGGCTTTATCCTCTTCAAGCGCAACGTCGAAAGCGCCGCGCAGCTGCGCGCGCTGACGGCGGCGCTGCGTGAGACCGTGGGCCGTGACGCGCCGGTGTTCATGGACCAAGAGGGCGGAACCGTCGCCCGTCTGCGCGCGCCGCTGGCCCGCAGCTGGGATGATGCCAACGTACAGGCGGGTGGGGCTGAGGCCGTGCGCCTGCGCCACCGGCTGATGGCGGCAGAGCTGCGCGCCTGCGGTGTCGATGGCAATTGCGCGCCGGTGATTGATGTGGCGGGGCCCGAGACACACCCCTTCCTGCAACGCCGCATCTGGTCATCGGACCCGGCTGAGGTTGCGGTGCTGGCGCACGCGGCGGCTGAGGGGCTGCTGGCGGGCGGCGTGTTGCCGGTGATCAAGCACCTGCCGGGCCACGGCGCGGCCAATGCCGATACGCATCTGGAACTGGCGCGCTGCAAAACCCCGCTGGCGGCCTTGGAAACGCATGATTTCGTGCCGGTCCGCGCGCTGGCCGACCTGCCGCTGGGTATGACCGGCCATATGGTGATCGAGGCGCTCGATCCCGACACGCCCGCGACCCTTTCGCCCGTCGTTCTACGCTATCTGCGCGAGAGCTTGGGCTTTGACGGGTTGCTGATGACCGATGATCTGAACATGAACGCGCTGGGCGGCACCTTGCCTGACCGCGCGGCGAAGGCCATCGCGGCGGGTTGCGATATCGTGCTGCATTGCTCGGGCGAGATGGGCGAAATGCCGGGCGTCGTGGCGGCCTCTGGAACGCTGAGTGCCAAGGCAGCGATCCGCGCCGCCCGGGCGCTTGCCGCGCGCCGCGCGCCAGCCGCGATTGACATTGCCGCCGCCACCGCCGATTTTGAGCGCCTCAGCAACGCAAGGGCCTGATGCGCAATGAGTGACGCCGAGGCGACGCAGAGCGGTGACTCGGTTGCCGCCCGCCTCGAAGACGAGGCGTTGATCGTCGATGTCGACGGCTATGAAGGGCCGCTCGACCTGCTGCTGACCCTGTCGCGCCGCCAGAAAGTCGACCTGCGCCGCATCTCGGTGCTGCAACTGGCCGAGCAATACCTGCGCTTTGTCGAAGCCGCGCGCGCGCTCAGGATCGAGCTGGCGGCGGATTATCTGGTGATGGCAGCATGGCTCGCCTTCCTGAAATCGCGCCTGCTGCTGCCGCCCGACCCGTCCGAGGAAGGCCCCAGCGCCGAAGACCTTGCCGCGCATCTGGCGTTCCAGCTGGAACGTCTGGAAGCCATGCGCGAGGCCTCGGGGCGCCTGATGGGCCGCGACCGGCTGGGGCGCGAGTTCTTTGCCCGCGGAGAGCCGGAAACCCACGCCATCGAAAAACGCACCCAGCACACGGCAACGCTGCTGGAACTGGTGCAGGCCTATGCCCGCCTGCGCACCCGCGACGAATTTCGCCCCTATGCGTTCGATCGCACCGATGTCTACCCGCTGGAACTGGCGCTTGAGCGGTTGCGTGGCATGATCGGCGAGGCGATCAACTGGTCGGATCTGGCGGGTTTCCTGCCGCCCGGCTGGCGCGCTGCCGGTGGGCGGCGGCGCTCGGCGCTGGCCTCGACCTTTGCGGCGTCGCTGGAAATGGCGAAACAGGGGCAACTGGAAATCCAACAGGGTGAGACTTTCGCACCAATCCGGGTGCGGTTGCGCCCGCAGGGGGATCGATGACCGACGAAACCGACCTCGACGATGACGACGCCCCCGGCCTGTTCCCGGTGCCGCCGATTGCCGAGCAAGAGCGCATGATCGAAGCGATCCTCTTTGCCAGCGCCGAGCCGGTGACCGCGGCCGAGTTGACGCGCCGGCTGCCCGAGGGTTCCGATGTGGGCGAGGCGCTGGTGCATCTGCGCTCGCGCTATGCCGGGCGCGGGGTGCATCTGGTGCGGGTGGGTAGCGGCTGGGCAATGCGCACGGCCCCCGATCTGGGCTGGCTGATGCGCACCGAGCAGGTCGAAACCCGCCGCCTGAGCCGCGCGGCCATCGAGACACTGGCAATCATCGCCTATCACCAGCCGGTGACGCGGGCCGAGATCGAGGAAATTCGCGGTGTGTCGCTTTCGCGCGGCACGATTGATCAGCTGATGGAGCTCGACTGGATCCGCTTTGGCCGTCGCCGCATGACACCGGGCCGTCCGCTGACCTTTGTAGTCACCGACGGGTTCCTCGACCATTTCGGGCTGGAAACCCCGCGCGATCTGCCGGGCGTCAAGGAACTGCGCGAAGCCGGGCTGCTCGACAGCCGTGGCATGCCGGGCCAGCAACGCAGCAGTGAGGACGAGGACGAGGAAAATCCCGGCCAGACCGAGCTGTTCGAAGATTGATGAAAGGCAAGGGAACTGCGGCCAATCTTGTACCCTAGGGGCCTGTTTCCCAGCGGTTTTCCGCTGGGTAACGTTTCCGTGTCTCGCGTCCGTGATCATTTCGTGGAACCGATAGGCGACCTGTGCGTTTGCCCGGGGAACGCCATTTAGGAGACATTCTATGAAAGCTTTGATGATCGCCGCTGCTGTCGGCACCCTTACCCTTGGTGCGTGCACCATGAGCTCGAACGAGCGCACCGCCGTGGGTGGTCTTGCTGGCGCTGCCGGTGGTCTGCTGCTGGCTGATGCGTTCGATGCGAATGACAACTGGACCATCGTTGCTGCTCTGGGCGGCGCTGCTGCTGGCGCTCTGGTCGCGCGTAACTCGGCGCAGGGCGATTGCGCCTATGCGGATGGCCGCGGCGGTTACTACCGCGCTGCTTGCCCGTGATCTGACATTGCGTGATCTGTCAGCCTGACTGACCGGCGCCCCTCGTCTGGTCAGAACAGGCTGAGTTGATCACCCGCGCGCGGCGGCTTGCGGAATTGTCCGCAGTCGAGGTCTTTGCTGGCCTCGGCATAGCCAAGCCGCGCGCGGGTTTTTCGTATGCGCTGCGCGAGCAGGTCGGCATAGGGACCGGCCCCCCGAAAGCGGCTGTGGAAATTGCTGTCATTATCCTGACCGCCGCGCATCTCGTGTAGCAGTTTCATCACCTTCACGGCGTGGTTGGGCCGTTTGCGCTCCAGCCAGTCCTGAAACAACGGGCTGACCTCACGCGGCAAGCGGATCAGACCCCAGCGCGCGGTATCCGCCCCGGCCTCGCGCGCGGCTGTCAGGATTTTCTCTACTTCATGATCGGTCAGGCCTGGAATGATCGGCGCCATCATCAGCCGCACCGGAATTCCCGCCGCCCGTAGAGCCCGCATCATGCCCAGTCGCCGCTCAGGCGTGGGCGCGCGCGGTTCCATGTCGCGCGCCAGGACCGGGTCGAGCGTGGTGATGCTGATCCCCACCTCGCAAAGGTTCAGCGCTGCCATCGCCGACAGGATATCCATGTCGCGTTCGATCAGCGCGCCGCGTGTGGTGATCATCACCGGATGCCGCCAGTCGTGCAGCACCTCCAGCACCGACCGGGTGATGCGGTATTGTGCCTCGATCGGTTGCCACAGGTCGGTGTTGGTGCCCATCGCCATCGGACGCACCACATAGCCCTTCTTGCCCAACTCACGCTCCAGTACCTTGGCCGTGGTCGGGCGCGCGATCAGCCGGGTCTCGAAATCCAGCCCCGGCGACAGGCCCAGATAGCCATGCGAGGGGCGGGCGAAGCAATAGATGCACCCATGCTCGCAGCCCCGATAGCTGTTGATCGCCCGGTCAAAGCTCAGATCCGGCGACTGGTTCCACGAGATCACGCTGCGCGGCTGCTCGATACTGACCTCGCGCCTGAGCAGGCGCTCCTCCTCGGGGATGTCCCAGCCGTCATGCTCCCAGCTGCGCGTATGCTTGTCGAAGCGGGTGGCCGGTTGCGCCATCGTCGCGCGGGCGGGGGCACGCAGCGTGGGGTCCGTGGGGGGCAAGGCGGAAGGGGGGCGCGACATGAGTCTGATGATGAACAGATCATGAACAATTTTCAAGGGAGGCTGGATAACAAAGCCTTGCTGTCGCCTTTCAATCGGAGCATGTCGGGAATGGATCAGTCGCGGCAGGGCTTCTGCCGCATTCAGGCTTTAAGTCACTCTTGCGAGGAAACGCCCCATGGCCGATGAAGACGACATCATCCTGTCTGACCTCTCCGACGACGAACTTGTCGCGCAGATGGGCGATGACCTCTATGACGGTCTCAAGGAAGAGATCGAAGAGGCCGTCAACATCCTGCTCGAGCGCAAGTGGACGCCTTACGACATCCTGACCAAATCGCTGGTCGCCGGGATGAAGATCGTCGGCGACGACTTCCGCGATGGCATCCTGTTCGTGCCCGAAGTGCTGCTGGCCGCCAACGCGATGAAGGCGGGGATGTTCATTCTCAAGCCGCTGCTGGTGGAAACCGGCGCACCGCGCATGGGCAAGATGGTGATCGGCACGGTCAAGGGCGACATCCACGACATCGGCAAGAACCTTGTCGCGATGATGATGGAAGGCGCCGGATTCGAGGTGGTCGATCTGGGCATCAACAACCCGGTCGAGAAATACATCGACGCCGCGCTGGCCGAGAATGCCGATATCATCGGCATGTCGGCGCTGCTGACCACGACGATGCCCTATATGAAGGTGATTATCGACACGCTCAAGGAAAAGGGCCTGCGCGAGGATTATATCATCCTGTGCGGCGGCGCGCCCCTGAACGAAGAATTCGGCCGCGCCATCGGGGCGGACGCCTATTGCCGCGATGCCGCCGTTGCGGTGGAAACCGCCAAGACGCTGGTCGCCCGCAAGCATAACCAGGGCGCTGCACGCGCCTGAAACGGTTGCTGCGGTGGAAAGAAAGGCCCTCACTTTGCGGTGGGGGCCTTTGTCATTCGTCGCCATGCGCGGGGTGTCCTAACGCGCGAAACGCGCGACAGGGGGCTCGGCGCTGCGTCCAAGATAAATCAGACGCCGCCCCGGGATCGCGACGATGACCCCGGCGTACCCGGCCTGCGTCGCCTGCGCGCTGAACCCGGCATAGCTGTATCCCGGCGCGTTGGGTTGCGCGGCATGGATCGCCGCCTCGAGCGCTGCGGTGTCGAAGACCTCGGCCACAGCAGCGGTCAGCGCACGCAGCATGGGGGGAAATCCATCGTGCCGTCATAGGCCGCGTCCATCGCGCCGGTCCGTTTGTTCGGGGGGAGCGGGCTAAATCAACGGAGGTGCCGGTCAGGCCGTGCCGGATGACAAGCGCCTTGATCAACTGGTCGAGGGTGGCTTTCTCGGTTGCGTCCAGCACGTCGAAGAACGCGGTGTCATTGGCGTCGGTGATAGCGGCAAGGAGCGGCACTACCGCCCGTCCGGTCGCGATCAGGTCCAGCAAATGCCCCCCGCTAGTCGACAGGATGGTCTGCGCGGGTCAGCAGACCCTTGGACTGCAGGCGGTCGGAAAGTTTTCTGATCGCACCCTTGGTCAGGCCCATCCGCGCCGCCCGGTCCGAGGGGACGATGGCAGGCCCGTCATAGAGGAGACGCAGCAGCGCCCATTCCGCGACCGTCACCCCCTGATCCGCAAGCCTGCGGGCAAAGCCCTGCGACACAGCGTTCGAAGCGGCGCGCTTTCAATAGCCAAGATGATCGTTCGGGGCAGAAACCGGAATCACGGTTCCTTTGTGGTTAACCACGGCGCTGGTCTCGAAAGGCTTCCTGCTCAACCACGAAACCCGTCCCCGAAACGAGAAGGCCCCCGCCGAAGGCGAGGGCCATGGCGGCACCATATCACAGGTCAGTCGTCACTCGCCTCGGCGACTGGCTTGCCGTTCAGTGCACCATCAGCCATTCCGGCGATGCCGCCCTCCATCGACAGGCCCAGTTCCTCACCCAGCTTGCGCAGCGCGGGCATCTGCACGGCCATGCCCATGATGGAATCCAGCGCCTGATTGACCACCGGTTTCTCGCCACCGGCGCCGGTCATGCCGCCGCCGTTCTGGCCACCCAGCCCGCCAACGTAGTGGATCTTGATCGAGTCGATCTTTTCCACCGGCTTGACCATCTGCGCCATGATCTCGGGGAAGGCTTCCAGCCGCGCGAGGTCGATTTTCATCTGCACGATGGCCGGAGACAGGGCATTGTCGGCCTCGGTGATCGCGCGGCGACCCTCAGCCTCGGCCAGCATATCCAGCTTCTTGGCCTCAGCCCGGATGGTGATGGCGTCAGCGTCAGCCCGCGCTTCCTCACGCCGCGCTTCGGCCCGATCCTGCGCCGCTTCGCGCTCGGCCTGCGCGGCAACCCGGACGCGGGTCGAGTCGCGCTCGGCCTCGCGCTGGGCTTCGATCAGGGCGATCTGCTTGGCCCGTTCGGCCTCGGCCACCTGCCGCGCCGTGGTGACCGATTCCATCGCCTTGGTCGCCTCGGCCCGCGCCAGATCGGCCGAGGCCCGCGCTCGGCTTTCCTCTTCCGACTTCTTGGCAACGATGATCTGGCGTTCCTGATCCGCCACTTCCAGCTCGCGTTCGGAACTGATCTCGGCATCGCGCAGCGTGCGCTCGCGCTCGATCTCGCGCGAGCGGATCGATTCCTCGCGCGCGATCCGTGCGCGTTCGCGTTCGCGGGCCGAGTTCTCGTTATCCGTCGCCGTTTGCGCCTCTTGCAGGGCGCGCAGGGTGGCGATGCGCTGGGTCTGCTCGATGCGGGCCTGTTCCTCGTCCTGCTCGATCACCAGCTTCTGGCGCTGCGCCTCCATCGCCGCGCGGCGCACCGAAACCTCGGCGTCGGCGTCGATCTGGGCGCGCTCTTTCTTCGAGGTGGCGATCACCTCGGCCAGCCGCCGCATCCCCACCGCGTTGAAGGCGTTGTTCTCATCGAGCGCCTCGAACGGCGTCTGGTCGAGTGCTGTCAGCGAGACGGATTCCAGCGACAAACCGTTCTTGAGCAGATCCTCGGACACCGCGTTCTGCACTTCCTGCACAAAGATCGAGCGGTTCTCGTGCAGCTCATCCATCGTCATCTGTGCCGCGACCGAGCGCAGGCCGTCAATCAGCTTGCCCTCGATCATCTCGCGCAGCTGATCGACGTCAAAGATGCGCTGACCCAGCGTCTGCGCGGCGCGCGCGATGCCCTCGTCGGTCGGACTAACCGAGACATAAAACTCAACCCCGACATCGACGCGCATGCGGTCCTTGGTGATCAGCGCGGCCTCATTGTTGCGCTGCACTTCCAGCCGCAGGGTCTTCATGTTGACCGGGCTGACCTCATGCAGCAGCGGAATGACGATGGTGCCGCCGTCCATGATGACCCGCTTTCCGCCCGCGCCGGTCTTGACCAGACTGATCTCACGCGTGGCGCGGCGATAAAGGCGGCCCAGAACAAGGCCCAGCAGAACGAGAAAGGCCAGAATGGCCCCGACAATGATTAAGAGCGATGTGAATGGCATGGGAACTCCTGAACAAAAGCGGTGTTGGAAATCACTCCACGGGCAGCAGGCGATACAGCCCCAGCCGATGGTCACGCAGCACCAGAACGGTGCTGCCCTGAACAAGACGGGCCCCGTCTTCAAGCGGTTCGGCGCGTAGATAATGGGGGTTGCCGTGGCGGTCGGTAACGCGCACTTCGGCGGGGCGGCCGCGCTCGGCGGTGCCTTGGGTAATGACGCCGCGACGTCGGCCAAGGGTTGCTTCAGAGACCGATTGTGTTTCGTCTTGGGGGATCAGCCGGGCAAAAAACCCGCCAAAGCCCCGCGCAAAGGCGCCGCCCGCGACCAGAGCCGGGATCGCCGCCAGCCAGCCGGGCAGGGCGCTGCCCAGCGTGCTCAAAAGGACCGATTGCAGCAGGACACCGCTGACACCAAAGCCCAGCAGGGCAGAGGCCAGCCAGATCATGAAGGGCGTCTTGCCCAGACCGAGCACCGATGACACGCCCGACACGTCAGCGGGTTCGCCATGCCCGAAACCGTCGGGGGAAAGATCGGGCGCATCGAGATCCGGAAGGTCGAGTTCGGGTGCGTCAAGCTCGGCCCCGCCCGCAAAGATCGAGCCGCCGACAAGCGAGAGTGCCAGTTCAAGCGCCAGCAATCCCACCAACAGCGCCAGCGCAACGCTGAACGGTGCCAGCGACCCGGACAGTAGAAATTCCAGCACAGCGAACCTCCTCCGCCGCTACATCCTTGCGTTGAAAGATAAGAGCTAATTCCACAGACACAAGAAAATCCCGGCGCAAATCACCCCGTTGAGAGCGGGGAAGGTGGGCCTTCAGCCCCCCTCGGCCCCAAGGGGCCTCACCCCCCGAGGATATTTGGCGAGCAAAGAAAGCGCGGTTTACCTTTTGTTAACCGGCATCATCTGTCCAGAAATATCCTCGGGGGGTGAATTCGGCGTCAGCCGAAGAGGGGGGCAGAAGGCCCCCCTTGCGGCGTGTTCAGCGGTTGAAAGGGTCGGACGGATAGCCGACGCCGGTCAGGCTCAACCCCTGCGGGGGTGACACCGGCCCGCAGGCTGCCCGGTCGCGTGCGGCGAGGGAGTCGGCCACGCGTTCGGAGGGCCAGGCGCCTGCGCCGACCCGTTCGAGCGTGCCGACAATCGAGCGGACCTGATTGTGCAGAAAACTGCGCGCGCGCAGGTGGAAGCGGAACTCGCGGCCCGCCGGATAGTCGACCTCTTCGATGGAGATTTCATCGAGGGACTTCACCGGCGATTTCGCCTGACACAGGCTGGCGCGGAAGGTGGTGAAATCATGCGTGCCGATCAGCGCCGCAGCCCCTTGGCGCATAGCCTCAAGATCCAGCGGCTGACGCACCTGCCAGACGCGGCCCGCGTCGATCACCACCGGCGCGCGGCGCGAGACCACGCGGAAGGTGTAGCGCCGCTCGCGGGCAGAGAAGCGGGCGTGGAAGTCCTCATCCACAAGGGCGCAGGCGGTCACCGCGACCGGGTGCGGCTTGAGGTGATAGTTCACCGCCTCTTGCAGCCGGTAGGGCGTCCAGGGGCGGGTCAGATCGGCATGGGCGACCTGTCCTGTCGCATGAACCCCGGTGTCTGTGCGCCCGGCGGCAGCGATGCGCGGCTCGGCGGGTTCGATCTTGCCAATTGCTTCCTCTATGGCCTGCTGCACCGTCGGTTGGCTATCCTGCCGCTGCCAGCCGTTGAACGGTGCACCAAAGTATTCGATGAGAAAGGCGTAGCGGGGCATCGGCGGCTCGTGGGTTAGCGGGGGAAGGGGGGCCTTGCCCCCCCTCTTGGCCTGACGGCCAATTCACCCCCCAGGATATTTAAGGACAGATGATAAGCGGTCAGGCGGTTTGGGCGTGGATCGCACTCAGGCCGGTTCGGTAGTCGGGGTAGAGCAGGCTAACGCCCAGCTCGGGGCCAAGGCGGTTTGAGCGCAGGCGTTTGTTTTCGGCGTAAAAGCTGCGGGCCATGGGCGAGAGGTCAGCGCTCTCGAAATCGACCAGCGGGGGCGGGGTGATGCCCAGAAGCCCGGCGGCGAAAGTGGTGACATCGGCCATGGGCGCGGGTTCGTTGTCGGACAGGATCAGCGGCCCGGCAAGCCGGGCTTGTGCTGTGGCGGCGGCGATGCGGCCCAGATCGGTGACATGGATGCGGTTGAACACCTGCCCCGCCTTCACCACCCGGTGGGCGCGTCCCGCCCTCAGCGCGTCCAGCGCCGAGCGGCCCGGGCCGTAGATCCCGGCGATCCGCAGCAGCGCCAGCGGCACGCCGCGCGCGTCGGCAAAGGCTTGCCAGTCGCGCTCGGCCTGCTGGCGGGCGAAGCCGCGCTCGGTCGTGGGCTGCTCGGGGGCGCTTTCGTCGATCCACGCACCGTCTGCGTCGCCATAAAGGCTGGTGGCCGAGGCGTAGCCGATCCATTCGAGCCGGGGCGCGGGCAGGTCGCGCAGCACGGGCAGCACCGGGTCGCTGTCGCCCGGTGACACCCATGAGATCACATGCGTCGCCTGCGCCAGCGCCTGCGCCGCCTGATCGGGCCACAGCACTGCCGCCCCGGCCTTGCGCGACGTGCCCAGCACCCGCCAGTCCGGCCCCAGCGCGGCCTCGGTTGCGTGGCCGGAATATCCGTGCCCAATGGAGAGAAGCGTGTTCATAGCCTGCACCTAACGGTCAGTTGCGCAGCTCGGCAAGGGGGTGCCCTTCAAAACCGTCGCCGCGATGCCTATTGTGTGACCGACACAACCCCGGAGCCGCCCCCTTGATCAACGCCATCGCCGGACGGATCGCCCAATCCATCGAGACCGTCGGTGACACGGTGTCCGAGGCGTTCTTCGAGCCCGTCCTGCGGCTGGGCGTCACCGGTCTGAGCCGGGCGGGCAAGACTGTCTTCATCACCGCGCTGGTGCATAATCTGATGGAACCGGGCCGCATGCAGCGCCTGCGCGCCGTGCAGCGCGGGTTGATCCGGGGCGCTTACTTGCAGCCGCAGCCGGACATGACCCTGCCGCGCTTCGACTATGAGGCGCATCTGGCCTCGCTCACCGGCGACAGCCCGCGCTGGCCGGATGGCACGCGGGCGGTCAGCGAGCTGCGGTTGTCGTTCCGGCTGGATCGGACCGGGCTGCTCGGCGGCCTTGGCGGGCCGCGCAAGCTGCATCTGGATATTGTCGATTATCCCGGCGAATGGCTGCTCGATCTGGGTCTGATGGGCAAGACCTATGCCGACTGGTCGGCCGAGGTGCTCGCCCGTCTGCCGCTGCGCACCGAGGCGGCGGCGTTCCGCGCGGCGCTGGACGGCGTCGATCCGCAGGCCAAACACGATGAGAGTCAGGCACAGGAACTGGCGCGGCTGTTCACCGGCTATCTGACGCAGGCGCGCGAGAATGGCTGGTCCGACTGTACGCCCGGGCGGTTCCTGCTGCCCGGCGATCTGGCAGGCTCGCCCGTGCTGACCTTCGCGCCCCTTCCGGGGGCCGAGGGCAGGCGCGGCAGCCTGTGGCGCGAGATGGCGCGGCGGTTCGAGGGCTATAAGACGCAAGTCATCCGCCCGTTCTTTGAGACGCATTTCGCCCGCATCGACCGGCAGGTGGTGCTGATCGACGTGTTGGAGGCCGTGCACCGTGGCCCGATGGCGCTGGAGGATCAGCGCCGGGCGATGGCCGAGGTGCTGGCGAGCTTTCGCCCCGGTGCCAACGGGTTCTTCTCATCCCTGCTTAGAGGCAAGCGCGTCGAGAAAATCCTCTTCGCCGCGACCAAGGCCGACCATCTGCACCACAGCCAGCACCCCCGCCTGACCGCACTGGCCGAGGCGATGCTGCGCGAGGCGCGCGACCGGGCGCGGTTCTCGGGCGCCGAGACGGTGGCGATGTCCATCGCCGCCCTGCGCGCCACGGTCGAGGAAACCCGCAGCCACGGCGGGCAAGAGATCGACACCGTGCGCGGGCGGCTGATCGATGGGCGGCAGGCGGCGGTCAATGCCGGGATGCTTCCCGAAGACCCCGCGCGGCTGCTGGCCCCGGCGCGCGAAGGCGCGCAGAAATGGCTGCAGGGCGATTACGGCGTGATGCATTTCGCGCCGCCGGTGCTGAGCCGGTCGCCGGGCATGGGGTTGCCGCATATCCGGCTGGATTCGGCGGCGGAATTCCTGATCGGCGACAAGCTGATCTGAGGGGGCAGAGATGAGCGACCACCGACCGATCCTGATCGAACTCGACGCTAGCGAGCCGCCTGTCGATGTGGGCGCGGCCCCCGAGATTGACGCGCCCGACGGCCACGCCATGCAGATGGCGGTGGCAGGGATGGCGCGTGGCGGCTCGGGGCCGGGGCGCTGGGCGCTTTGGGCGGGCTCGGCGCTGGTCTCGCTGGTACTGGGCGTCGCGGCCTATGATTTTGCGGCGCGGCTGGTCGAGCGGGTGCCGGTGCTGGGCTATCTGGCGGCTGTGCTCTCGGCGGTGCTGCTGCTGGCACTGCTCCTGTGGGCCGGGCGCGAGGCGCTGGGCTATCGGCGCGTCCGACGGCTGGATGCGCTGCGCGGCCGGGCGGAACTGGCGCTGGGCAGCGGTGATCTGGCCGAGGCGCGGGCGGTGGCGGCGTCAGTGGCGGGCCTCTACAACGCGGCAGACCCGACGCTTGAGGCGCTCGATGCCGAGGCGGTGATCGAGGGGGCCGAGGCGCATCTGCTCATCGGGCTGGATGCCCGCGCGCAGATGGAAATCCAGAACGCGGCGCGGCAGGTGGCGATGGCGACGGCGCTGATCCCGCTGGCCTTTGCCGATGTCGCAGCGGCCCTGACCGCCAATTTGCGCATGATCCGGCGGATCGCCGAAATCTATGGCGGCAGGCCGGGCGCGTTCGGTAACTGGCGGCTGGCGCGCTCGGTCGCGGTGCATCTGATGGCGACGGGCGTGGTGGCGGTGGGCGATGACCTGATCGGCTCGGTCGCCGGGGGCGGGCTTTTGTCCAAACTCTCACGCCGCTTTGGCGAGGGGGTGGTGAACGGCGCGCTGACGGCGCGGGTCGGGCTGGCGGCGATGGAGCTGTGCCGTCCGCTGCCCTTCCGCATGGGGCGCAAGCCCTCGGTCAGCGTGGTGACGGCGACGGCGCTCAAGGGGCTGTTTGATCGCGGATAGGCCGGGACTTGTTGCGCGTTTGCAAGGATACTATCGCACACCGCGCCTGAGGGCCGGTGCGGCGTTTGTGACGCTTTTCTTGCACCCGGGGATGGTCCTTAGTGGCCAAAATCCCTTGCGAGACAGCGATCTGCCATGCCCCCGATCCAGGACCACCCGCTGCGCTACGCGCTGACCAACGAGCTGCATGCCCGCCCGTCGCCGGTGATCCCGGTGCCCGCCACAGCGGTGTTTCTGGCGCTGAAACCGGCACAGGACGCGGCGGCGCGGGACCGGGAGGCGGACCGCGCGCATCTTCTGGACCTGCTCGACCGGCATGGCGCGGCGCATCCGGCGCCCGAGGCGACGCATCATGCGACCATGGCCGGGCGTCACGGGGTGAAATGGGAGAACCACACCGAGTTCACCACCTGGGTCGGCTTTTCCGACACGCTGACGGACCGGCCGTTTGATCCGGCGTCCTTCGATGTGTTTCCCGCCGACTGGCTGGACAAGGCACCAGGGGTGCGGGTGACCTCGATCCTGTTCCGTATCGAGGAAATGCCGCTGATCGACGGGGCCTGCGATACCCCCGCGCTGCGCCGCAAGCTGGACGACTGGTTCGTCGGCGAAAGCCTGGCAGTGGCCTTCGTGCTGGACGAGGCGGCCATCGTCGCATCCGATTTCCGCATTGATCCGGCGGGCCATGTGCGCATGGCGATCTTTGCGCGTCCGGGGACCGGGGCGCAACGGGTCGGGCGCGTGGTGCAGCGGCTGTGCGAGGTCGAGATGTACCGCGCGATGTCGATGCTGGGTCTGGCCCGCGCGCGGCGGGTGAATGGCGAGATGGCGGTGCTGGAGCGGCGGTTGTCCGAGCTTCAGGCCGAGATGGGCGGCGGGGCGAGCCGGGCGGAGTCGGTGCTGGACGGGCTGATGGGGGTCTCGGGCGAGCTGGAGCGGCTTGAGATGGCCTCGTCCTTCCGGTTCGGCGCGACACGGGCCTATGAGGCGATCGTGCATGACCGCATCGGCGTGCTGCGCGAGACGCGGTTTGACGGGCGGCAAACCCTGGCGGAATTCATGCGCCGCCGCTGGGATCCGGCGATGCGGACGGTGAAGGCAGCGGAGAGCAGGCTGGCGCTGTTGTCGGAACGTGCGATGCGGGCGGGGCGGCTGTTGTCGACTCAGGTGGAGGTGGCGCGCTCGGCGCAGAGCCAGGCGCTGCTGCAGAGCATGGACCGGCGGGCGGATCTGCAGCTGCGGCTGCAGCACACGGTCGAGGGGCTGTCAGTGGTGGCGATCAGTTATTACGCGGTCGGGTTGCTGGCCAATGTGGTGCTGCCGCTGGCCGAGCCGGTGGGGCTGCACAAGACCGGTGTGGCGGCGATGCTGACGCCGCTGGTGGTAGGCGCTGTCTGGCTGGGGCTGCGGCGGATCCGGTCGCGGCTGCATTGAGCGGGGTGACGGGGGCGCGGCGGGACGCAAGGCCCCGCCGCGCCCCCGCCTGTGTTGCGCAGGGCGTGCGCCCTGCTTGGGGGGCGCTGCCCCCCATCGCGCTGCGCGCGTCCCCCCGGGATATATAACGAGCAAAGAGGCGCTCTGTCAGACAGTCATCTTTGCGAGATTCGCATGGGTTGAATGGACTGATGGGGGCGCTGCCCTACCACTTTTCCGCCAAGACGCAGGCTGCGACGGCTTCGGCGCGGGCGCGGTCGGTGGCGTCTTCGGGGCCGGTATGGCCGGGCCGGAAGCGCAGGCGGAAGGCAGAGAGGCGCAGAGCGGCGGCCACATCAGGGTAGCCGATGGCGTCGAGGGATGTTTTCAGCGGGACGTCCGGGTCACCCGTCGTGGCGGGCCAGAGTGCCAGACCTTGCCGGGCGAGTCGCTGCCAGTCGAAGCGCGGGCCGGGGTCGATCTTGCGGGCAGGGGCCATGTCGGAATGGGCAATCACGCCCGAGGGCGGGATGGACCAGCGGGCGAGGATGCCGGACAGAAGCGCTTCGAGCCGCGCCATCAGCGGCGCGGAGAAGGGGGTCTGGCCGTCATTATCCAGCTCGATGCCGATGGAACGCGAGTTCACATCGACACGCCCTTGCCACGCGCCTGCGCCCGCGTGCCAGGCGCGCAGGGGTTCGTCCACCAACTGCCAAAGCTGCCCGTCGCGGCCGATCAGGTAATGCGCCGAAACCTCGGCGGCGGGATCGCACAGGCGGTCCAAGGCCGCTTGGGCCGAGCGCATTTCGGTGAAGTGGATCACGACAAGGTCGGGCCGCAACCCGTTGCGGCGCGGCCCGAAATTCGGCGAGGGGTGTCTGATCATCTCAGCGGCTGGCGAGGGCCTGACGCAGCGGGGTGGGATCCCACCAGCAGGCGTAGCCGTCGCCATCGGGGTCAAGGTTGTTGCGGTCGCGCTCGGGTCCGCCATCGGCAAGGAAGGCGGATTGCGCAGCATCCTGATTGCGGTATTGCAGGCAGGCATTTTCCCAGCGCGACCAACGCAAGGGATTGATCCGGCGGTAAACTTCCGTCCCCGGCGCATGAGAGACGCTGAGTGCGTAGGCGACGATATTGGGGCCGCCGTGCTCAGAAGGCGCGGGCACCGAGTCGACCTCGATCACCTGATACTGGGCGCGCTGGCGGGCCAGGCGTTCGCGGTCGCTGGCGATGGTTTCGCGGGCCGAGACGGCCTGGAAACTCTGCTCATCGGACACGCCGGGGCGGGCGGTATCGCCCGCTTCAAAGGCAGGGGTCGTGCCAAAGCCTGCGCCAGTGTGCACCGTGCGAAGCGCGGCGTCTTGCGGTTGTGGCGCGGGTTGCGGAGCCGGTTGCCGCGCGGCGGTCTGCATCGGTGCGGCCAAGGGAGCGGCGGCGACAGGGGCGAGGGTCTGCGTGTTGATCGGCGCGACGGTAGGGGCCGGTTGGCCGAAGGGCGCAGCCACCGTTTGCACCGGGCGCGCGCGTTGCGGCACGGCATCCAGCGTCGACGGCGCGGCGGATGGCATGGCGCTTGGCGGCAGGATCGCGGGCTGCGCCACCTCGGGCGGGACGGAATAGGGCGCGGAACTGCTGCGGGCGGACTCGCGCTCGTGCAAATACCGTTGGTAATTGCCGAACCCGACGCCGTTGGTCATGGTCGCATAGCTGTCAGGGCCAGCGGAGCAACCCGCCAGACCCAGCAGGGCCAAAGGGCCTGCCAGTGCCAAAATCCGCATATCTGCCTCTGCTCGGTTCTTCTTTTTTGAGCAGATTACCACCATTTTCCGGGTTTGGAAACAAATCCGGCAGCGGACTCAAGAACATGCGCGGTGTTGAGCAAGTCGGCCTCACCCCAGGGCTTGCCGATCAGCTGCAGGCCCAGCGGCAACCCGCGCGTGTCCAGACCCGTCGGCAGTGCGATACCGGGCAGACCGGCAAGGTTCACGGTCACGGTGAACACGTCGTTGAGGTACATCGCGACCGGGTCCGCATCGGCCATTTCGCCCAAGCCAAAGGCGGCCGAGGGGGTGGCCGGGGTCAGGATGCAGTCGACGCCAGCCGCGAAGGCCTCGTCAAAGTCGCGCTTGATCAGCGCGCGGACGCGGCGGGCGCGGTTGTAATAGGCGTCATAGAACCCGGCGGACAGCACATAGGTGCCGACCATTATGCGGCGCTGCACCTCGGGGCCGAAGCCTTCGGCGCGGGTTTTCTCGTACATCTCGGTGATGCCGTCGCCGGCCGACAGCGTGGCGCGGTGGCCATAGCGCACGCCGTCATAGCGCGCGAGGTTCGACGAGGCTTCAGCGGGCGCGATGACGTAATAGGCGGGCAGGGCGTATTTGGTATGCGGCAGCGAGATATCGACGATCTTTGCGCCTGCGTCCTTGAGCATCGCAGTGCCGTCGTCCCACAGCTTGGCGATCTCGGTCGGCATGCCATCCATGCGGTATTCACGCGGAATGCCGATGGTCTGGCCGCGGATGTCTCCGGTCAGCGCGGCCTCGAAATCGGGCACGGCGATGTCGGCGCTGGTAGAATCCTTGGCGTCATGGCCCGCCATCGCGCCCAGCATGATCGCCGCGTCGCGCACGGTTTTGGTCATCGGCCCGGCCTGATCCAGCGACGAGGCGAAGGCGACCACGCCCCAGCGCGAGCAGCGGCCATAGGTCGGCTTGATGCCCACGGTGCCGGTGAAGGCGGCGGGCTGGCGGATCGAGCCGCCGGTATCGGTGCCGGTGGCCCCGAGGCACAGGTCAGCGGCCACTGCCGCGGCCGAGCCGCCCGAGGAACCGCCGGGGGTCAGCGGGGTGGCATCATCGCCGCGCCGCCACGGGTTGACCGCATTGCCGTAGCTTGAGGATTCGTTGGACGAGCCCATGGCGAATTCGTCCATGTTCAGCTTGCCCAACATGACCGCGCCCGCGTCGCGCAGCTGGCCCGAGACGGTCGATTCATACTCGGGCACGAAACCCTTGAGGATGTTCGACGCCGCCTGTGACGGCACGCCCGCCGTGCAGAAGAGATCCTTGATGCCAACCGGGATGCCGCACATCGCAGGCGCATCGCCCGCTTGCAGCCGCGCATCGGCGGCGGCGGCGCGTTCGAGCGCGATGTCGGGCGTGTGGTGCACAAAGGCGTTCAGCGCCCCGGCGCCGTCGATGGCGCTCAGGCAGGCCTGCGTCAGCTCGACCGAGGTGACGTCACGGCTGCGCAGACGGTCGCGGGCCTCGGCGATGGTCAGGGTATTGAGGGTCATTCCACCACCTTCGGCACGGCAAAGAAACCCTCGCGGGCATCGGGAGCATTCGACAGGATCTTGGCCTGCATGTTGCCGTCGGTCACGACGTCCTGACGGCGTTTCAACCGCATCGGCGTGACCGAGGTCATCGGTTCGATGCCTTCGACGTCAACTTCGTTGAGCTGCTCCATGAAAGTCAGGATGCCGGACAGCTGGTCGGCCAGCTGCGGCAGGTTCTCTTCGGGCACACGAATGCGGGCGAGTTTCGCCACGCGGCGCGCGGTCTCGATGTCGATGGTGGACATGGGTTTCTCCGGCAGGAACGGGGCCGGTTTAGCCGCGCCGGGCGCGGGGTGCAAGCGCGTGGGTGCGCTTGCGGTTTGTTTCAGGGCGGGGCGGCGCGAAAGGGCTAGTGGAACGTCGCCTTGCCTGCGTGCCGGAGCGCTCAGCGGCCCTGCGCCAGCCGCAGCTCCAGCCGCCGCAGCGCCAGCAGCACGCGGTTGGCCTGCATCACCGGCATCAGCGCCATTTTCAGCTGCGTCGCAACGATCGCCAGCGTCGCGGCGCTGAGCCCCCATTTGAGCGCGGCCACGGCCTCGGTGGCGGTGTAGAAATGCCAGCCGGCCCAGACGGCGGCGACAAACATCACCACTTGCACGACCATCACCACCCAGGTGGTCCAGCCCGTGCGGCCCCCAAAGATGCTGAAGGCCAGTGCGAAATAGCCGGGGTCTACGGGGGCGGTGTCGTCGTCGGCCAGTGCCTCGGCGATCATGCGGTCCAGGTTATCCATTGTCGTCTCCTTCCAACAACGCCCTCAGCCGGGCGCGGGCATGCATGAGCCGGGTCTTGACCGTGCCCGGCGGGATGTCGAGGGCCTGAGCGACTTCAGCGACGCTCAAACCTTCAAGGTAAAACAGCGCCAGCGCGGCGCGCTGATGCGGGGGCAGTGCGGCGATTGCTGCCTGCAAGGCACCTGTTTCGACCGACCCATCGGGGCCTGCGGTATCAACGGGTTGCGCCTGCGCGAAGCCGTCATCGGCCTGACGCCGCCTGAGCTTGCGCCGCAGATCCCGGGCCGCTGTCCGCGTCACGATGCGCAACGCGAAGGCGATGAACGCACCCTCATCGCGCAGACCGGGCAGGGCGCGGGCAAGGGCGATCCACGCGTCCTGCACAATGTCGCGCGCCGTCTCGGCATCATCACACAGCCGACGCGCGTGGGCGCGCAGCACCGGATCGCACAGCCGCACCAGTGCCGCAAAGTCACCGGCGCGCCCCAGCCGTGCGCCGGCGGCGTGATAGGCGATCAGGGCTTTGCGTTTTTCCTGCGACATGCAGTCGGTCCTTGGGGTTCGCTATAGAGTGCCTCGGCCAACCGGTTCGGTTCACAGCCCGCGCAAAAAAAACCTCGGTCTTTTCCCGCGCGGCGCTTTGGTGCATATCATGGCGCGATCCAGACCTGAGGACGACCATGCACGACATCCGCGCCATCCGCGAGAACCCGCAAGCCTTTGACGCCGCCCTGGCCCGCCGTGGGCTGGCACCGCTCTCGGCCGGGCTGTTGGCCCTGGACGAAGCGCGCCGGGCCAAGATCCTTGCCGCCGAAACCGCGCAGGCCGAGCAGAACCGCGCGTCCAAGGAAGTCGGCGCGGCCAAGGCCAAGGGCGATGACGCCGAATTCGAGCGCCTGCGCGCGCTTGTGGCCGAGAAAAAGGCCGAGATCTCGCGGCTGGGTGTAGAGGCGGGCGAGGAAGACGCCAAGCTGACAGCCGCGCTCGAGGTCATCCCGAACCTGCCGCTGGACGTGGTGCCCGACGGCAAGGACGAGGCCGACAACGTCGAAATCCGGCGCTGGGGCACCCCACGCGCGCTGGACTTCGCACCGGTCGAGCATTTCGACATCGCGGGCGTCAAGCCCGGCCTTGATCTGGCGACGGCGGCCAAGCTGTCCGGCTCGCGCTTTATGGTGCTCAAGGGCGCCGTGGCCCGCGTCCACCGGGCGCTGGCGCAGTTCATGATCGACACGCATACGACCGAGCATGACCTGCTGGAATGCTGGACCCCGGTTCTGGTCAAGCCCGAGGCGATGTATGGCACCGGCAACCTGCCCAAATTCGCCGAGGACAGCTACGAGACGACCAACGGCTGGTGGCTGATCCCCACCTCGGAAGTCACCATGACCAACTTCGCCGCCGGTGAGATCCTCGACGGGGCCGCGCTGCCAGTGCGCATGACGGCGCATACCCATTGCTTCCGCTCCGAGGCGGGCTCGGCGGGCAAGGATACGACCGGCATCCTGCGCCAGCACCAGTTCGAGAAGGTCGAAATGGTCACCCTGTGCCACCCCGACGAGGCACTGGCCGAGCACGAGCGCATGACCGCCTGCGCGCAGGCGATTCTGGAAAAGCTGGAACTGCCTTACCGCACGGTCGTGCTGTGTACCGGCGACATGGGCTTTGGCAGCCAGAAAACCCATGACATCGAAGTGTGGTTGCCGGGGCAGAACACCTACCGCGAGATTTCGTCCTGCTCGACCTGCGGCCAGTTTCAGGCCCGCCGGATGAACGGCCGCTTCCGGCCTGAGGGCGGCGGCAAGCCCGAATTTCTGGCGACGCTGAACGGGTCGGGTCTGGCGGTCGGGCGCTGCCTGATCGCGGTGCTGGAGAATGGCCAGCAGGCCGACGGCTCGGTCACTCTGCCCGCCGCGCTGCATCCGTGGCTGGGCGGCAAGACGCGAATCACGGCTGAGGGTGCGCTGGCTTAAGCGGCGCAGGGCGGGGGGGGCTGCCGCCCCCCCCGCACCCCCCTGCCCAAAGGGGGTTTTCCACCCCCTTTGGAAACCCCCAAGGATATTGAGAGACAGAAAATGATAACACCCCGCTCCAGCTGGAACGGGGTGCCATTTCCTGTCACGGTCATCGGCATCCCTGCCTGTACCGCTCCATCACTCTCGACGTAAAACCTTGCGTTAAGGTTAACGCGCGCCGGCATTTTCTGTCTGGAAATATCCTCGGGGGGTGAATTCGGCTTTAGCCGAAGAGGGGGGCCGAGGCCCCCTTACCCCGTGTGCCGCTCGAACAGGTGCAGGGTTCTGGCGAGGAAGTCGTCGCGGACCTCCGGGCGTTCCATCAACAGCTCGTGCCTGGCGCCGGGGTAGTCGATCAACGCCGCGCCGGGCCAGCCGTCTGCGCGGTGTCGGATCGCCGGGTGGGCGACGATGGTGTCGTCGCTGCCCAAGCCAAAGAGGGCGGGCACCGCAGGGGCGGGCAGGGGAGCGAGCGCGGCAATTTCGCGCAGCGCGGCGCCCATCCAGCGCAGCGACGGGCCGCCGAGGCTGAGGCGCGCATCCCCCAGGACCTGCGCCTTCATGCGGTCGAACTGCGCGCGGTCGGTGGTCAGGTTGTTGTCGTCGAAACCCATGCTGGTGAGGCCGTAGGTCGGGCCGGTGGTCGGCGCATAGCCGGTGTCGGCCCCGACCAAGCGCGCAAGGGGTGTCACAAAGCGCAGCAAGGCAGCCTGCACCGGAGGCAAGGGCAGCCCCAGCATCGGCGCGCTGAAGGCCACGGCGGGCGGGGTCTTGCCGCGCATCAGCCCGCGCAGGGCGATGCAGCCGCCCATGGAATGCGCGATCCAGGGCAGGGGACCGGGTGCCAGCGTACCGGCCACCGCCAGCACTGCGTCGAGATCGCGCTGGAACTCGGCGAAGTCGCCGATATGGCCGCAAAGCGGATCGCTCAGCGCGCGATCGGCCAGCCCCTGACCGCGCCAGTCGACGACCAGCGCGCCCCAGCCCGCTGCGCCCAGGTCGCGCACCAGTTCGCCGTATTTCTCGATGTATTCCGTGCGGCCCGGCAGGATCAGCACATGCCGCGCGCCGGGCCAATGTGCCAGCCGGATCTGCACCCCGTCCGCCGCCTTCACCCAATACGCGCGCCCGCCATCGGGGGCGCCGCACTCGGCCAGCGGGGCGGGGGTCAGACCGGCCATCGCACGTTCAGCCCAGAACCGAGGCCAGCTTCATCGCGTCGCTCATCGAGCCGTCGATCTTCAGCTTGCCCTGCATGAAGGCCATCGTCGGGTTGATGTCGCCGTTCATCATGCCCTCGAACGTCTCGGCCGAGGCGGTCAGCGTGACGTCGGCTTCATCATCGCCCGCGCGCACACCGGCGTTGTCGAGAATGATCGAGCCCTCGTCTGCAATGACGAATTTCGCCGAGCCGTCAAAGCTGGAGACCTTGGCGGACAGGGCCTCGACGGCTTTTTCGATGATGTCGCTCATGTGTTCGTATCCTGATCGTGATCGCTGGGTAGGGACGCGCTGTCCGGGACCCCTCGCCTTTTGCCGAGGGTGCGCTATTCTGGCCAGTATGAAGCAGCGGCTCTCCTTCCTCAATCCTGTCGTGGCGGCAACATTTACGTTAACGTCAATAGCGCTGGCGTGGCCGGTTTTCGCACAACAAGATCGCACCGAGATGACGGTTTTGCTGCAGCAACTGGCCGATCCCGACGAGGAAGGCTGGATGCGCGTCGAGCGTCAGGTGCTGCGCGCATGGTCGCAATCGGGCTCGGCCACCATCGATTATCTGTTCCAGCGCGGCCAGACCGCCTTGCAGGCCGGGCAGGCCGATGAAGCGATCGACCATTTCAGCGCGGTGATCGACTATGATCCCGAATTTGCCGAGGCGTGGAATGGCCGCGCGACAGCGTATTTCCTGGCCAACCGGATGGGGCAGTCGCTGGCGGATATCGAGCAGGTGCTGCGCCTCAACCCGCACCACTTTGGCGCATTGGCCGGCTTGGCGATGATTCTCGAATCGCTGGAGCGGCCCGAGGATGCGCTGGCCGCCTATGAAGCCTCCCTCGCCATCAACCCGCACCAGCAGAACGTGATTGACGCTGTTGCGCGGCTCGCGCTTGCCTCGGCCGGGCAGGCGCTTTAGGTCGTCGGGCGCAGGCAACCGCCGCAGAGGCATTTCCGTATGAACAGCAAGGGCCGGGTGACTGCGGTATTGGGACCCACCAACACCGGCAAGACCCATTACGCCATCGAGAGAATGCTGGGCCATCGCACCGGCGTCATCGGCCTGCCGCTGCGCCTTTTGGCGCGCGAGGTTTATGACCGCATCGTTGCGCTGCGCGGCCCGTCGGTGGTGGCGCTGGTCACCGGCGAAGAGCGCATCGTTCCCGAGCGTACCCAGTATTGGGTCTGTACGACCGAAGCGATGCCCTTGGAGATCGGCGCGGATTTCATCGCGATTGATGAGATCCAGCTCTGTGCGGATCCCGACCGGGGGCATGTCTTCACTGACCGGCTGCTGAATGCGCGCGGGCTCTTGGAGACGCTGTTTCTGGGGTCGGACACCATGCGCGGCGCGATTGCCGCGCTGGTGCCGGGCGCGCAATTCGTGCGGCGCGAGCGGTTGTCGACGCTGACTTATTCCGGGTCCAAGAAAATCGCCCGGATGCCCGCGCGCTCGGCCATCGTCGCGTTCTCGGTCGAAAACGTCTACGCCATCGCCGAGCTGATCCGTCGCCAGAAGGGCGGTTGCGCCATCGTCATGGGCGCGCTCAGCCCCCGGACGCGGAATGCGCAGGTGGATCTCTATCAGAATGGCGATGTGGATTATCTGGTGGCGACCGATGCGATTGGCATGGGGTTGAACCTTGATATTCGCCATGTCGCCTTTGCCGGCACGTCGAAATTCGACGGTCGGCGGATGCGGCAGCTGAATCCGGACGAGCTTGCGCAGATCGCCGGGCGGGCAGGCCGGCACACGGCCGAGGGCAGCTTTGGCGTGACCGGAGAAGCGCGGCCGCTGCATCCTGAGGTTGTTGAGGCGATCGAGACACACCGTTTCCTGCCGATCCGCAAACTCCACTGGCGCAATACCCGGCTGGAGTTTGGCACGGCAGACCGGCTGATCAGTAGCCTTGAGCAGCATACACAGGACGAATGGCTGACCCGTGTGCGCGAGGCCGACGACCTCATGGCGCTGAAATCCTTGGCGGCGACGCCAGAGGTTTCGGCACGCATCCGCCATGCCAAGGATGTTCGCCTGCTGTGGGACATTTGCCGTATTCCCGATTTCCGCGGAATCTCGCATACTGAGCACACCAGCCTGCTGGCGCGGCTCTTCGAGTTCGTGCATGACGGCGGTCGCATACCGACCGACTGGCTGGCGCGGGCGATCAAGGGTATCGACCGGGTCGAAGGCGACATTGATACCTTGTCGCGAAGATTGGCCTTTATCCGGACGTGGACCTATGTTGCACAACGTGCAGGATGGGTTGATGACGAAAGCCATTGGCGCGGCGAGACTCGCGCTGTAGAAGACCGGCTGTCAGATGCGCTGCACGCGCGTCTGACCGCAGCATTTGTTGACCGGCGCACCAGTGTGTTGTTGCGGCGGTTGAACCAGAAGGAGAGCCTTGTGGCCGAGGTGAATGACAAGGGCGAAGTGACGGTCGAGGGCGAGTTCATCGGCCGTCTTGAAGGATTCCGGTTCCGTCAGGACAAGACGGAGTCCACCGAAGAGGCGCGCACGTTGCGCCAGGCCGCTGTGGCGGCTCTCGCCCCGGCGTTCAATCTGCGCGCGGACAAGTTCTATAACGCGCCCGATACCGAGATGGACTTCACCGAGCAGGGTGGCCTGATGTGGGGCGCCGAAGCGGTGGGCAAGCTGGTCGCGGGTTCGGACCCGCTGCGCCCGCAGGTTGTGGCCTTCGTCGATGACGAAGCCGGCACCGACGTTGCCGACAAGGTGCGTCGCCGCTTGCAGCATTTCATCGACCGCAAGGTTTCGGCGCTGTTCGAGCCGCTGTCGAACCTGCAGCGGGATGAGACGCTGTCGGGCATGGCGCGCGGCTTTGCGTTCCGGCTGGTCGAAAGCTTGGGTGTCCTGCCGCGCGAAGGCGTGGCCGAGGATGTGAAAGCGCTGGATCAGGAATCGCGCGGCATGCTGCGCAAGCATGGCGTGCGTTTCGGTCAGTTCACCATCTTCCTGCCCGCGCTCTTGAAACCCGCACCGACCCGTCTGCGTCTGGTTCTGTGGTCGCTGGCGCAGGGGCTGGATACCTTCCCTGAAAGCCCGCCGCCGGGTCTGGTGACGATCCCCAACATCCCCGATGTGCCGGTCGAGCATTACACCCTGTCGGGCTATCGCCCTGCCGGGTCGCGCGCGATCCGCATTGATATGCTGGAACGTCTGGCCGATCTGGTCCGCACCCGTGACGCCCGTGCCGGGTTCGAGGCGGCGGCAGAGATGCTGTCGATCACCGGCATGACGCTGGAGCAATTCGCCGATCTGATGCAGGGTCTGGGCTATGCCGCCGAGCGCGGCGAGCGCGTCAAGCAGCGTCCGGCGCCCAGCTCTGAGGCTACCGCCGAAGAGATCGCGGCGAAAGCCAAGGCGCAAGCCGACGCCTCGCATATCATCGTCGAAGAGGCCGAAGCTCCTGCCGCCGATGAGCCGGTGGCTGAGGGTGAGGCTCAGGCCGAAGCCGCCGCTCCGGCGGTCGCGCCCGAAGAGATGGAGGTGTTCTACACCTTCCGCTGGTCGCCCCGTCCGCGTCCGGCCCGCAACGATGGGCAACGCCGTGGTCCCCGCCGGGACCAAGGCCGCGATCAGGGCGCACCGCAGGGTCAGCCGCGCGATGCCGCTGCGCCGCAGGGCGAGCGTGCCCCGCGCGAAAAGCGTGACGGCGACGCTCCGCGGGGGGATCGTCCGCGTCGTGACGGCAAGCCTCAGGGTGAGCGGAACGACCGGTCCAAGGGCGGCAAGCCCGGTGGGAAGTTCGGTGGCAAGCGGGACGGCGAGCGCGATCAGCGCCGCGACAACCAGCAGCCGCGCAGCTTCACCTCGGGCCCCGAGCGCAAGCGTGACAAGATCGACCCTGACAACCCCTTCGCCGCCGCGTTGATGGGGCTGAAGGACAAGAAGTGAGCGCGGATACGGGCCTTCGCTTAGGCGAGGGCCCGATTCGGCTGGACAAATGGCTGTGGCACGCGCGGTTCTTCAAATCGCGCAGCCTCGCCGCCGGGGCCTGCGGCGGCTCGATGCGGGTCAATGGCCAGCCGGTGTCCAAGCCCTCGACCGCGGTCAAACACGGCGATGTGCTGACCTTCGCACAGGGCCATCAGGTCCGCGTGGTTCGGATTCTGGCCCCCGGCCTGCGGCGCGGTCCCGCGCCTGAGGCGCAGGCGCTTTATGACGATCTCACGCCACCACCCACAGCCGAGGACATCGCTGCCCGTGCCGCCGAGCGCGCCAGCCGTCCGCACGCCGATCAGGGCGGGCGACCCACCGGCAAGGCGCGCCGCACGCTGGATGCTTTGCGGGGCGGTGAGGGCTGACTGCGCGCGATCAACGGTCAGATCGCGGTTGCTTTGCCGCAACTTGCCCGACCTGCCTTGATTGATCGTCCCAAGGACGTTAAGTCCGCATCGAGTTAACTGCGAGATCAGCCATGACCTATGTCGTGATCGACAACTGCATTGCCTGCAAGTACACCGACTGCGTCGAGGTCTGCCCCGTCGACTGCTTCTACGAGGGTGAAAATTTCCTCGTTATCCACCCGGATGAATGCATCGACTGCGGTGTCTGCGAGCCGGAATGCCCGGCGGACGCGATTCGCCCGGATACCGAGCCGGGGCTGGAAAGCTGGGTCGAACTGAACCGCAAATATGCCGAGGTCTGGCCGGTGATCACCCAGCGCCGCGAACCTCTGCCCGACGCGCCAGATCGCGACGGTGAAGCCGACAAGCTGTCCAAATACTTCTCGGAAAAGCCGGGCGAGGGCAGCTGACGTAACGGAATGCAGGTGCAGCGCATGATGGCGCTCACAGTCACGCTGCTGTGCAGCGGGCGTTTTATTACGTGCTTTGATTCGGACCATTTTTGTGTTACAAGAGTGCCACAACAATGATCTGCCCGGCATCCGCAGTGCTGCTCGCCTGTGCGATGTTTTTTTTGGCCTCAGTGATTGATCCGGCGGGAAACGACGTTTCCCGTGGGTGTCTCTGTCGCTGAAAACCGGCCCAACTTGAGGAAGCCCAGCATGAGCAAGACCCGCAAGGCCGAATTCCGCCCGAACGAGTTTGTTGTCTACCCGGCCCATGGGGTCGGCCAGATCGTCTCGATCGAAGAGCGTGAAATCGCCGGGATGCAGCTCGAACTTTTCGTCATCTCGTTCGAAAAGGACAAGATGACGCTGCGCGTGCCGACCGACAAGGCGACAGCCGTTGGTATGCGCTCGCTCAGCTCGCCCGACATCGTGTCCAAGGCTCTGGCCACTCTTAAAGGCAAAGCCCGCGTCAAGCGTGCCATGTGGTCGCGCCGCGCGCAGGAATATGAGCAAAAGATCAACTCGGGCGACCTGCTGGCCATCGCCGAAGTCGTGCGCGACCTGCACCGCACCGACGACCAGCGCGAGCAGTCTTACTCGGAGCGTCAGCTCTACGAGGCCGCGCTTGAGCGTCTGACCCGCGAAGTCGCTGCCGTTTCGGGCATCGACGAAGCCGGGGCCGCCAAGCAGGTCGGTGAAGTGCTGGTCGCCCGCGCGGCCTGATTTCTCGGCGCTTTAAAGGCTGATGATTGATTTCCACACCCCGGGCACAGCCTGGGGTGTTTGCGTTTGTGCCGTGTAACGGCCGCAAAACAACGCGGATTGCAGGCCGGACTTGCCAGCCGAGGTGTGACTGCACTATAGCCTGCCCGATCACGATTATCGGAGACGACCATGGCAGGCCACTCAAAATGGGCCAACATCCAGCATCGCAAGGGCCGGCAGGATGCTGCGCGCTCGAAGATGTTCTCGAAGTTCTCGAAGGAAATCACCGTCGCTGCCAAGATGGGCGACCCTGACCCCGACAAGAACCCGCGCCTGCGGCTGGCGGTCAAGGAAGCCAAATCGCAGTCGATGCCCAAGGATAACATCGAACGCGCGATCAAGAAGGCGATTGGCGGCGACGCCGACGCCTATGAAGAAATCCGCTATGAGGGCTATGGCCCCAATGGCGTGGCGGTGATCGTCGAGACGATGACCGACAACCGCAACCGCACGGCGTCCAACGTGCGCTCGGTCTTTGCCAAGAACGGTGGCAATCTGGGTGAAACCGGCTCGGTCGGGTTCATGTTCGACCGGATGGGGCAGATCGTTTACCCCGCCAAGGTCGGCAGTGTCGATGCGGTGATGGAAGCCGCGATCGAGGCCGGGGCGTCGGATGTGGAAAGCTCGGAAGACGAGCACGTCATCTGGTGCGAGTTCGAGGACGTGAACGAGGTCTCGACCGCGCTGGAGGCCGCTTTGGGCGAGTCGGAGTCGACCAAGCTGGTCTGGAAGCCGCAGACCACGACCGAGCTGGATCTGGACGGCATGCAGAAGCTGATGAAGCTGATCGACGCGCTGGAAGACGACGATGACGTGCAGACCGTCACGGCGAATTTCGAGGCGTCGGACGAGGTGATGGAACAGCTCTGAGCTGGTTCTGACAGCGCTGGACGGGAAGAAGGGGGGCCTTGCCCCCCTCTTTGCTGCGCAAATTCACCCCCCAGGATATTTATCGACAGATGATGGGGTCAGCGTTTCGACGCCAGCGTGAAGCGGGTGTCGTTGCCGGTTCCGGTGATGGTGATCTGGGGTAGCTTGCTGGCGAGATATTTCGCCCACGGGGTGTTTGGTGCTGCGCGCGCGAGGTTGCTGGCCTTGAGATGCTTGCCGAGCGTCAGCGGCGTTTGTGGGGCTTTTGTGATGAGCGCGAGGATCTCGGCATCAAGGGCAGACAGGGCGGCGGTTGGGGGTGTCTGAGTTCTTGAGGTCACACGCAAGAGCGTGGTGTCGCCGGAACCGGTGATCGCAAAATCAGCGATCTTGGCGCGAAGAAAACTGCGCCAGCGGGGGTATCCGTCAGGCAGTGTATGGCCTGCGGCCCGCATCGCATGCCCGAAGGCGGCAGGATCCATTGGCGATCTCAGGAGCAGGGTGCGGGCGGCTTGTGCAATCGCAGCCTCGGATTGCGCATCAGGTCTGGCAGGTTGACGGGGCGGAGCGGGTTTCTGGTCGGGCGCCGTGAGGCAGGCTGTGGCGCTACAGGCGCGCAGAAACGCGTCGGGCACTTTGGCACCGGCAAGCCCCAGCACCGGAAAGCCGCGGGCGCGCAGGGATTGGGCGAGGGGGGCGAAGTCGCGGTCATTGCTGGCCAGCGCGAAGCCGTCGACTGAACCGGAATAGCTGAGCTCCACGGCCTCGATCGCCAGCAGCATGTCGGTGACATTCTTGCCCGAATGCGCGTGCATCAGCCGGAAGTCAGGCCGTTCATGCCACGCGCCCAGTCGGCGCGCGTCGCCATAGACGCGCAGAACCGTCAAGGTTCCCAGATTGCGGGCCAGTGACAGAATCCTGTCAGCCTGCGCGGCGGCGATATTCTCGCCATCAACCAGCAGGGCGACGGCCTGACAGCGGGCGGCGGCCGGCACCGCACGATTGGGGGAAAAATCCATGAACCCTCGCAAAGCAACAAGAGCCGCAACCCTGCCGTGCACGAATGGCGAAAGTGAGGCGCATCATGGGCTTGACCCTGCGACATCAAGGCCGCAGGTAAAGGGCAACAGCAAAGCGGAGACTGCCATGAAGACGCGCAAACTGGGATCGTCGGGGATCGAGGTTTCGGCCATCGGCTATGGGGCAATGTCCTTTGCCGATTTCTACGGGCCGACCGATGAAGCGGCCTCGCATGCCATTCTGGACATGATGCGCGAGCGGGGGGTGACGCATTTCGACACCTCGAACGTCTATGGCATGGGCCGGTCCGAGCGCTGGATGGGCAGCTATCTGGCCAGGAACCCCGGCGCGCGCAGTGAGTTCGTCATCGCCACCAAGGCCGCGATCAGCCGCGATGCCGAGGGCAAGCGCTTGATCGACAACAGTGCCGCGCATCTGGAAGCCGAGCTGGACAAGAGCCTTGAGAAGCTGGGCGTGGACCATGTGGACCTGTTCTACGTCCACCGCCGCGAGGCGGATCGCCCGATTGAAGAGGTGGCTGAGACGCTGGCGAAGCTGCGCGCCTCGGGCAAGACGCGCGCTGTCGGGTTTTCCGAGATTGCGCCGGCCTCCCTGCGCCGGGCTGCGGCGGTGACGCCGATTGATGCGGTGCAGTCCGAGTACAGCCTGCAGACCCGCGCGCCCGAACTGGGGCTGGTGCAGACCTGCGCCGAGCTGGGCACGTCGCTGGTGGCCTTCTCGCCGGTGGGGCGGTCGATGCTGACGGATAACCCGGTGCGGCCGGACCGGATCGGCGACATTGCGTTCCTGCACAGCAATCCGCGCTTTGTGGGTGAGAATTTGGTGGCGAACCTGAAGATCACCGACGCCTTCCGCGCCTTGGCCGCCGAGATGGGCGAACCGGCGGCGGCGCTGGCGAACGCATGGCTGCTCACGCGGGGCGAGCATATCCTGCCGATCCCCGGCACCCGCTCGACCGCGCATTTTGCCGAATGCCTGCGCGGGGCCGAGATCATGCTGTCGGCCGAGGCGCTGGCGCGGATCGACGCGGTGCTGCCGGTAGGCTGGGCGCATGGTGACCGCTATGACGTCACGCAATGGATCGGGCCCGAGCGCTTCTGCTGAGCGCGCTTGCGCGGCGCGCGGCCCTGCGCTAGGGCTGCGCGCATGACACGGGTAACGCGCATTTCCAACACTTGGTGGCTGGCCTCCTGACAAGGCGGCTTGCGACACAGGTTTTGAAACCTATCCTGTCACGACAAGGCCGCCGCCATGGGCGGCCTTTTGCATGAATGCTTCCCCTTCGGCGGCGGTCTCTTATCCCCAAGGAGAGACCATGACCAAACCCGTTATCCTGACCGGCGACCGCACGACTGGCCCGTTGCACATTGGCCATTATGCCGGATCGCTGAAAAGCCGGCTTGAGATGCAAGACAGCCACGAGCAGTTCCTGTTGCTGGCCGACACGCAGGCGCTGACCGACAACGCCAATGACCCCGACAAGGTGCGCCGCAGCGTGCTGGAGGTGGCGCTCGATTATCTGGCGGTGGGGATTGATCCGGCGAAATCCACGATCTGCTTGCAATCGCACCTGCCCGCACTGGCCGAATTGTCGATGCTGTATCTGAACTTCGTCACCGTCGCCCGGCTGGAGCGCAATCCGACGATCAAGGACGAGATCCGCGCGCGGGGCTTTGGCCGCGATATTCCGGCGGGGTTCCTGTGTTACCCGGCGGCGCAGGCCGCTGACATCACCGGCTTTCGCGCCACGGTGGTGCCGGTGGGTGAAGATCAGGCCCCGCTGATCGAGCAGACCAACGAGATCGTGCGCCGGGTGAATGCGGTGGCGGGCCAATCGGTGCTGCCCGAGGCGCGGGCGGTGATCCCAAAGGCCGGGCGGTTGCCGGGGATAGACGGCAAGGCGAAGATGTCGAAGTCGGGCGGCAACGCGATTGCGCTGTCGGCCTCGCCAGACCAGATCGCGGCGGCGGTCAGGGCGATGTTCACCGATCCGGGGCATCTGAGGGTGAGCGATCCGGGTCGGGTGGAGGGGAATGTGGTGTTCACCTATCTCGACGCGTTCGACGAGGACCACACTGAGGTCGCGGCGCTCAAAGAGCAGTATCAGCGCGGCGGTTTGGGCGATGGGGTGATAAAGCGGCGGCTGGACGGGGTCTTGCAGGCTCTGATCGGACCGATCCGTGACCGGCGGGCGGAGCTGGCGCGCGATCCGGGCTATGTGCTCGACGTGATCCGGCAGGGGACCGAAGTGGCGCGGGCGCGCACGCAGGACACGCACCGCGCGTTGGTTCAGGCGCTGGGGTTGTTCCGATTGTGAGCCGGGGCAGGGGCGCGGATGCCGCGCCCCCCCTTTGCGTCAGGCGGTCTCGGCCATCTTGTCGCGCAGCAAACGGCGCAGGATCTTGCCCGAGGCAGATTTCGGGATCGCGTCCACCACCTCAAGCCGCTTGATCTGCTTGTAATGCGACACCTGCGGGTCGAGGAACGCCTGAACCTCGGCCAGACTGGGCGCGCTGGCCGATACGATAAACGCCATCGGTACTTCACCGGCATCCGCATCCTGTACGCCGATCACCGCGGCGTCCGTGATCGCCGGGTGGGTGAGCAAAAGCGCCTCCAGCTCGGCCGGGGCAACCTGGAACCCTTTGACCTTGATCAGCTCTTTCAATCGGTCGGTGATGAACAGATAGCCGTCGTCATCGAAATGCCCGATGTCGCCGGTGCGCAGCCAACCGTCGACGATGGTCTCGGCGGTGGCTTTGGGGTTGCCCAGATACCCTTTCATCACCTGCGGCCCTTTCACCCAGATCTCACCATCCTCGCCGGTGGGCAGATCGCGCAGCGTGACGGGATCGACAATGCGGCACTGGGTGTTGGGGATCGTCACGCCCGACGCCCCGGCGCGCCCCTTGCCGCGCGGGGTGATGTGGGTCACCGGGCTGGCCTCGGTCATGCCATAACCTTGCGTCGCGGCGGTGTTCAGACGGGTGCCCATGGCCTCGGCCACATCGGCACCCAAAGGCGCGGCGGCAGAGTTGACCTGAACCAGTGTCGACAGATCAAAACGCTCAACGATGGGGTGCTTGGCCAGCGCCAGCGCCACCGGCGGGACGATCCACATGCGCGGTGTGCGGTGGGTCTGGCACAGGGTCAGGAACTGCTCCAGATCGAAACGCGGCACGGTGACGAGCGTCCCGCCTGACCCGAGATAGAAGTTCATCAGAACCTGCAACCCGTAGATATGGAAGAACGGCAGGAAGGCGACGGTGTGCTCGCGCTCGACCAGCGGGGCCAGGGCCAGCGACTGCGCCATGTTCACGCTCAGGTTGCGATGGGTCAGCATCACGCCCTTGGGCAACCCTGTGGTGCCCGAGGAATAGGGCAGGCAGACGAGATGGTCGTCCAGATCGACAGGCGCCTGTTCGGCCAGCGGCTGGCCCATGAAGGCGGCAAGACCGCGCGTTTCGCCGACATCCGGGCCGATCAGGATGATTTCCCGAACCCGCGTGCCCGCGACCGCTGCCTTGGCCGTGTCGAGGAAAGGCGCAATGGTCACCAGCAGCTCGGCCCCTGCGTCGATCAGCTGATGACGCAGCTCGGGCGCTGTGTAGGTCGGGTTAACCGTGGTCACCGTGCCGCCCGCCCAGGCGACGGCGTGAAAGACGGTGCAGAACTCGGGGATATTGGGGGCCATCAGCGCGACGCAGCCGCCCGGCGCATAGCCGCGCGCGGTCAGCCCGCCTGCCAGTGCCTTGACGCCGCTCATAAACTGCGCGCCGGTGACGGCACGGCCGGTCGGGCCGTCGATCAGTACGGTGGCCTCGGGGTCTATCCCTTCGAAAACGTACTCGGTGATGCTGATGTCGCGGATCGCTACATCCGGGTACGGGCTAGTATAGATGGTCATGGTGGTTCCTCCCTCGGCGGGCAGCTTAGCAGCAAGCGGGCTTGTGCCTAGTCCTGCCGGGGCAGGGCTCACGCAGTCGGGAAGGGGTGTTTGTCAGCCGCGCCGCAGCGGGAACAAGCGCCGCAAGGCCGGGTTGCGCAGCCAGAGCCCGGCCCACATCAGCGCGCCCAGATAGATGCCGAACAGCGTGTGGCTGGCAAGGGGCGAGCCCGCGCGCAACTGGGTGGTGATCGCGCCGCCAAGGATCGCCATCATCAAAACCGCACCCAGAACGCTGGTGGGGGGCCACAGATAGAGCAGGGTGCAGAGCAGTTCGAGCCCGCCGATCAGCAGTACCGGCGCATCGGGCCAGCCCAGATCGGTCAGTGTCTGCGTGGCCACGGGCAGGCCCAGCAGCTTGGGCGCGACCGAGGCCCCCAGCATGAACAGCGCAAACAGCGACGAGAGCACCCATCCCCCCCCGGTTCAAAGTGGATTCGCGCATTTCGACCCCCTTGTTCGCCGCGCCGATACGGCGCGCAAGCCGCCTGAGGCCGTCAAGGGACTCCGGACCCCGCAAAACAAGGCCGGAACGCTTGCCAGCCGGCCACATTCGGTCTATAGCCCGCCCCATCCCGAGGCGAGCTTGCAACGGGCGTCCGTTCTGGCGCCCGCTTTCGGCTTTCTTGAACGGGCAGGATAAGACCGGCGGAGCCAACCGTCTGGCCAGTGAAACAGACCCAAAGGAACTGACATACATGAGCGCTAACAGCATGGCTGAATTCGAAGCTCTTCTTGAAGAGAGCTTTGAAATTGACACCCCCTCTGAAGGGACGGTTGTCAAAGGCAGGGTCATCGCCATCGAGGCGGGCCAAGCCATTATCGACGTGGGCTACAAGATGGAAGGTCGCGTCGACCTGAAAGAATTCGCAAACCCGGGCGAAGCCCCCGAGGTTGAAGTCGGCGACGAAGTCGAGGTTTACCTCGAGCGCGTCGAAAACGCCCGTGGCGAAGCCGTTGTGAGCCGTGAGAAGGCCCGCCGCGAAGCCGCCTGGGACCGTCTGGAAAAAGCTTACGAAAAAGAAGAACGTGTCGAAGGCGCGATCTTTGGCCGCGTCAAGGGTGGCTTCACCGTCGATCTGGGCGGTGCTGTTGCGTTCCTGCCCGGCAGCCAGGTCGATGTGCGCCCCGTGCGCGATGCCGGCCCGCTGATGGGTCTGAAGCAGCCGTTCCAGATCCTGAAAATGGACCGTCGCCGTGGCAACATCGTTGTCTCGCGCCGCGCCATTCTGGAAGAGAGCCGCGCCGAACAGCGTGCTGAAGTCATCGGCAAACTGGCCGAAGGTCAGGTGCTGGATGGTGTCGTCAAGAACATCACCGAATACGGTGCCTTCGTTGACCTCGGCGGCGTTGATGGCCTGCTGCACGTCACCGATATGGCCTGGCGCCGCATCAACCACCCGTCCGAAGTCCTGTCGATCGGCCAGAGCCTCAAGGTTCAGGTCATCAAGATCAACAAGGAAACCCACCGCATCAGCCTGGGCATCAAGCAGCTGCAAGCCGATCCGTGGGATTCGGTCGAGGCCAGCTATCCTCTGGCGTCGGTCCACAAAGGCCGCGTGACCAACATCACCGATTACGGCGCGTTCGTCGAGCTGGAGCCGGGTGTCGAAGGTCTGGTCCACGTCTCGGAAATGAGCTGGACCAAGAAGAACGTGCACCCCGGCAAGATCGTCTCGACCTCGCAAGAAGTCGAAGTCATGGTGCTGGAAATCGACAGCGCCAAGCGCCGCGTGTCGCTGGGCCTCAAGCAGACCCAACGCAACCCGTGGGAAGTGTTTGCTGAATCGCACCCCGCTGGCTCGGGTATCGAAGGCGAAGTCAAGAACATCACCGAATTCGGTCTGTTCATCGGCCTCGACGGCGATATCGACGGCATGGTCCACCTTTCGGACCTGTCGTGGGATCAGCGCGGCGAAGAAGCCATCCAGCAGTACCGCAAGGGTGACGTGGTGCAGGCCGCCGTTCTGGAAGTCGACGTCGAGCGCGAGCGTATCTCGCTGTCGATCAAGGCTCTGGGCGCCGACACCTTCTCGGAAGCCGTTGACGGCGTGAAGCGCGGCTCGATCATCACGGTCGAAGTCACGATGATCGAAGAGGGCGGCATCGAGGTCGACTACAACGGCATGAAGTCCTTCATCCGTCGTTCGGACCTTGCCCGTGACCGCGTCGACCAGCGTCCTGAGCGCTTCGGCGTCGGCGACAAGCTGGACGTGCGTGTGACCTCGGTTGATTCGAAGACCCGCAAGCTGGGCCTGTCGATCAAAGCCCGCGAGATCGCCGAAGAGAAAGAAGCCGTGGAACAGTACGGCTCGTCGGATGCCGGTGCGTCGCTGGGCGACATCCTCGGCGCCGCTCTGCGCGACCGCACCTAAGCTTCGGTTGCCAGAACAAGCACAGGGCTCCGCGAAAGCGGGGCCCTTCGCTTTTTTGGGAAACGATTCGCGACGCAACGTCACAAAAGCGACAGCGCTCTGCGGGCCAAATGCCTGCCAAACGAGATTTGACGGCGCAAACATGCGGATTCGTGCAGTTTTCGTTGTGTGTGTGTTTGAAAGTCCTATAGTCGACAAGACTTCGCGGTGTCCTGAAAAGGCATCATTTTTTCAACTATGTGCCACCTGGGGGGGAGGCAATGATCCGTTCAGAGCTGATCCAGAAACTAGCCGAAGCCAACCCGCACCTCTACCAGCGGGACGTTGAGCGAATTGTTAACACCTTTTTTGACGAGATCATCGAGGCGCTCTCGCGCGGCGAACGGGTCGAGTTGCGCGGTTTTGGCGCATTCTCGGTCAAACAAAGAGATGCGAGGGTTGGGCGTAATCCGCGGACCGGCGACACCGTCGAGGTCGAGGAAAAATGCGTCCCCTTCTTTAAGACCGGCAAGCTGTTGCGTGACCGGCTGAACGGGCTGGAGCCCTGATCTGACCTTATGAAATACCTACGCTACGCTTTTCTTGCCATCATCCTGCTGCTCTGTGTCACCGTGGCGCTGGCCAACCGTGACCCGGTGACGCTGGCCCTGTGGCCGGACACCGTAACCGCATTCATCGGGTTTGGTTATTCGCTGACCTTGCCGCTGTTTGTGATCGTCGGGCTGGCAGTCGGGCTGGGTCTGGTGCTGGGCCTGATCTGGGAATGGCTGCGCGAGCGTGGCCAGCGGGTCGAGGGCAAGAAGGCGCAAAAAGAACTGGCGCGGGTCAATGCGGGCACCACGCCCGCCGCGCCAGCCAACACCACCAGCACTGCGCCGCGCGATCAGGTTCTGGCGATCCTTGACGACAAGGACACATGAGTCCGCGATGTCTGCGAACGTTCGAGTGAAGATCTGCGGCCTGACCCGGCCGCAGGACATTGACGCCGTGGTTGCAGCGCAGGCCGCCTATGGCGGTCTGGTGTTCTTCCCCAAATCCCCCCGCGCGGTGAGCATCGCACAAGCGCGCGACCTGTCGCTGGCGTCCCCGGTCGGGCTGGCGCGTGTCGGGCTGTTCGTCAATCCTGACGACGCGCTGCTGGATGCTGTACTGGCCGAAGTCCCGCTGGATATTCTTCAACTGCACGGCACAGAATCGCCCGGGCGCGTGTCCGAATTGCGGGCTCGTCACGGGTTGCCGGTGATGAAGGCGGTCGGCGTCGCCGGGCCCGAGGATCTGGGCGCGCTGACGACTTACGGCAGCGTGGCCGACATGCTGCTGGTCGATGCCAAACCGCCGCGCGATGCCGTCCTGCCGGGCGGCAACGGTCTGGCGTTTGACTGGCGCCTGATCGCCGGTCGGCGCTGGCCGGTGCCGTGGATGCTGGCCGGGGGGCTGACGCCAGACAATGTGCGCGAGGCGATTTTGCTCACCGGGGCGACGCAGGTCGATGTCTCGTCGGGCGTTGAAAGCGCGCCGGGCGTCAAGGACGCCGACGCGATTGCCCGCTTCACCGCAGCCGCCAAAGGCTGAGGCGCGCGGGCATCGCGGCGCAGGCGTCAGCGCGTCGGAACGATCGCCAGATCGCGGATCTCACCGTCGACGCCTTGCAGTTCCCACGACTGCGTCACCGCGCCGGTCTCAAGATCCACGACATTGAGCGCGCCATTCGCCGCCAGCCACGCGGTGTTTTCCCCCTCGACTGAGCTTGCAATGTCAAAGCCGATGAGCCCCGACAGCTGTTCGCCCAGCATCCCGATCACAACATTGGTGCCATCATTGGGTGGGCTCTGCATCAGGAGTGCGCTCATCTCGGTGTCGATGTTGTACATCGCCGTCTCGGACGGGCGACCAACGCTGTTGATATAGGCGCTGCCCACGACCATCGGCGTCTGGGTGTTGTGCTCTCCCTGCGGGTCGAAGCTGAGCGGCCCGTCCATCTCGACCGCGCCCGACGTCAGATCGACGCGTTGGTTGACCGTGCCGGACATGAAGCGCAACGCATCGGCTTGCGGGTTGATCTCGACGATCACCGGCACGCCGTCTTCGATTGGCAGGCGCTCGTTCACGTTGACGATGGTGCTGATTCGGCCGGTGCGCCAGTCGATGTTGACCACTTGCCAGTCATTGGTCACGCCGATCAGCTGCTCGGTATTGGGCCGCCAGTCGATGCCCAACAGCCGACCCGAGGTCAGCTCGACCGTGTCGGTAACCGTTGCGGTTGTTGTGTTGATCACCACCAACGTGCTGTCGCCGGTCAGGCCAATGGCGGTCTGCGCAGAGGCTGCAGTGCCCGCCACAAGCGCGGCGGTCGAGAGTGTCAGGATCAAACGCATGGGAAACCTCATCAGAGTGGGCTGGCTGCCGCGTACCGGCGCCTTGCCAAACCAACGGGGGAGGCGTGTTAGGGTTTCAACACGCGGTGATCACAGACCTGTGACCGGGCGGTCTTTCGCTGCCTCATCAAGCGATGCATCGGGAACGCGGGGTGTCATGACGAGCGTGCCGACAAGGCCCACGGTGATCGAGGCCGTGGCGACCGAGCCGCTGGCTTGCGTGCTGCGTGCCGGAGACGCCGCCAGCGCCCCCTGCGCGAGCAGAGCGATGAAGGGGAGGACGAGAAGGCGGTGGGCCATGAGGGACTCCAGAGTGCGGGGCCGTCTTGCGCGGGTTACAGGTGATAACGCGCGCGTGTTCAGATAGTTTCACGCAGCTGTGAAGTTTTTCCGGCGCTCGGCGGAATATTCGCCGAAAAGATGGCCGCGGGGGTGAAAAGAGTTACGGGACGAGGGGTTGAACCCGGTCCGTGCGGCGCTACCGTGGCCCCCATGACGCAAGACCGGAAAAAAGGCCCGGTGCAAGGCCCTGAAGGGGAACGCCCGTCGCGGCGGTTGTCATCTGTTGTGATCGTTCTCGTTGGGGTCGGGGTGACGGCGGGCGGGTTGGTTGCCTATTGCAGCCTCGAACAGGCACGCAGCCCTCCCGCGCTGGACGCCGCGCTGCGCAGCGCGCTCAGCACCTGCGATGCCGATGGTGTGCGCCGTGCCCTGTCGCGCGGTGCCGATCCCAACGTCAGCCCCTTTGTCAGCGCCGCCGCGCCGCAAGCAGACATCCCTGCCGTGCGCCCGCTCGCAGGGACAAGCCGACGGCCTGTTATGGCGTTTGGCTCGTGCCCCACGCCTGCCGTGCTGCAAGCGATGGTTGATGGAGGGGCCGATCTGACTCCGGACCTGCGACGACTGGCTGACCGCGCCATGCGTCCGCCGCGTCCGCAGGTTATCGCCTGGCTGCTTGACAACGGGTTGTCGGCGCAGACCCGATGGCCCAACGCGGAAGGGTGGGAAACCCTGTGCCACCGCGCGGCGCGCAGTGCGCAGGCCGAGGTGTTGCGCGTCGTTCTGGACGCGGGTGCCGATCCCAACGGCCGAGACAGCGGCGGGCTGACGCCACTGGCGCGCTTGCGTCACGACATGGCGCGGGCGCTCGCGAACCGTGGACGTCCGCAAAGCACCCGCGACCCCGGTAATCTGGCAAATGACCCCGATGAGCGCTTTGCGGATGTCATTGCCATGTTGCAGGAGGCAGGCGGAACAGAGTAGGCAGAGACAAGCCACGAGGGGGATCCCCATGCCTGATGACCTGAAAAATTCCTTTATGAGCGGCCCCGATGATGCGGGGCGGTTCGGTATCTTTGGCGGACGTTTCGTCTCGGAAACGCTGATGCCGCTGATCCTTGAACTTGAAGAGCGCTACGAGTTCGCCAAGACCGACCCGAGCTTCTGGGCCGAGATGGACGATCTGTGGAAAAACTACGTGGGTCGCCCCTCGCCACTGTATCTGGCACAGCGCCTGACCGATGAGCTGGGCGGGGCCAAGGTTTACCTCAAGCGCGAAGAGCTGAACCACACCGGCGCGCACAAGATCAACAACGTGCTGGGCCAGATCATTCTGGCGCGGCGCATGGGCAAGACCCGGATCATCGCCGAAACCGGCGCGGGCCAGCACGGCGTGGCCACGGCCACGGTCTGCGCCAAGTTCGGGCTGAAATGCATCGTCTATATGGGCGCCACCGACGTCGAGCGTCAGGCCCCCAACGTGTTCCGGATGCGCCTGCTGGGGGCCGAGGTGATCCCCGTCACCAGCGGTCGCGGCACGCTGAAAGACGCGATGAACGACGCGCTGCGCGATTGGGTGACCAATGTGCGCGACACGTTCTATTGCATCGGCACGGTCGCCGGGCCGCACCCGTACCCGGCGATGGTGCGCGATTTCCAGTCGATCATCGGCAAGGAAACCCGCTGGCAGCTGGAAGAGCAGGAAGGCGTTGGTCGTCTGCCTGACACCATCGTCGCCTGTGTCGGCGGTGGCTCGAACGCGATGGGGCTGTTCCACCCGTTCCTCGATGACGAATCGGTGCGTATCATCGGGGTCGAGGCCGGCGGCCACGGCGTCGACGACCGCATGGAGCATTGCGCCTCGCTGACCGGCGGGCGCCCCGGCGTGCTGCACGGCAACCGGACGTATCTGTTGCAGGACGCGGACGGTCAGATCCTTGAGGGGCACTCGATTTCGGCGGGCCTCGATTATCCCGGCATCGGGCCGGAACATTCGTGGCTGCACGATATCGGCCGGGCCGAGTATGTGTCGATCACCGATGACGAGGCGCTGGAGGCGTTCCAGCAGCTGTGCCGGACCGAGGGCATCATCCCCGCGCTGGAAAGCGCGCATGCGATGGCCCATGTCGCCAAGATCGCGCCGGGTCTGCCCAAGGACCATATAATCGTGGTGAACCTGTCGGGTCGCGGCGACAAGGACATCTTCACCGTCGCCAAGCATCTGGGTTTCGAGATGAAGGTCTGAGACCGGGCGCGGCGGGCCTCGGGGGCATCGAGCCCCCTCGGCCCGCTCGGGGGGCGCTGCCCCCCGCCGGGCCTTGCAGGCCCGCCCCCCGGGATATTTAGGGCATAAAGTTGGAGCGCCGTGAGGTGCTCCTTTTGCGTTTCAGCGCAGGATCGGCGGGCCGTCGTTGTGGCGCTCGACCAGACCGGCGCGCAGGCTGGAGCCGATGCGTTCGGCCATCGTGAGCCAGGCTTTGGCGATGTCGGGGGGAAGCTGGCGGTTCAGGGCCAGTTCGAACAGCCCCAGCCAGGCGGAGAACATGCCGGGCCGGACGTTGCCGGCGGCTTTATGAACCAGCATCGGATTGCCGTCATAGCTGCGCTCATACAGGATCGCGTTGCGCCAGAAGCCGGCGATCCTGGCCTCATGCGCAGGCCAGTCGGTGACATGGGCGGCGAAGACCGGCCCAAGGCCCGGATGCTGGCGGATGAGCGCGTAGAACTCGGCGACGACGGCGTCGATCTGTTCAGGGGTGATGTCGAAACGGGGCGGTATCATGCACGGTATCTGCGCCGCGCCTTGCGTTGGTGCAAGAGACACATGGTCACAGGCCGCTACCCTCATCCACTGCGCAGCTTTGCAGCACGTCCAGCGGCACAATCGCCAGCGTGGCAAGGTGGGTGGCGCGCAGGCGGACGCGGGGCGCGGCCCCTTCGTCGTGGGCCTGCAGGAAGCGCGCGGCGCACAGGCACCACTGGTCGCCGGGCTTGAGACCGGCAAAACCGTATTCAGGGCGCGGGGTGCTCAGGTCATTGCCGAGGTATTTGGAGAAGGCAAGAAACTCGGCCGTCATCTCGGCGCAGACGGTATGGCGGCCGGTGTCCTCGTCGCCGGTGTCGCAGCAGCCGTTGCGATAAAAGCCGGTCACCGGGTCCAGCGAACAGGCTTCCAGCGCCCCGCCGAGCACGTTGAGTGAAGCGTCGGGCATGTCGTCTCCTTTTGCCGATACGGGCTTTGGCAGGCAGCCTAGCACAAATCCAAAGCCCGTGGCGGGTCACAATACCTTACGCATGCCGGCCCTTGGCTATTCCTCGGGCTGGGGTGTGGCCAGAGGCGAAAGACTGTCGGCAATGGCGCGGAGCATGGCGATGTTGGCATCCATGACCCCCGGCTCACGGAACGCGCGGTCGGCACTGTTCACGGCGATCACCACATTGCGGTCGCGGTCGATCCAGATGAACTGGCCATAGACGCCGCGCGCGTAGACTTCACCCGGCGCAGCCGCGGGGGGTATCCACCACTGATAGCCATAGCCGACATCCCCCGGCGCGCTGGCGGCGGTGGATTGGGCAACCCAATCGGCGGGGATGATCTGGCGGCCTTGCCAGACGCCGCCCTGTTCGACAAGCTGACCCAGCCGCGCATAATCGCGCGTCGTCAGGTTCAGCCCGCCCAGCACAAAGGCGACGCCGTGGCCGTCGGTGACGTAATAGGGCGCACGCTCGAGCCCAAGCGGGATGAACAGGCGTTCCTGCATCAGATCGGGGATCGTGCGGCCCGTGGCACCCCGGATCACCATGCTGATCACATGCGTATCAATCGACACGTAATGCCATTCGGTGCCCGGCGGGGCGATGCGACCGGTCTGCCCGGCGGAGAACCCGTCCATCGAGCCGCCCAGTGCCAGCACCCGGCCCATGCGGTTGATGTCGGACCAGAAGTCGAGATAGTCCTCATTGAACGCCACGCCCGACGCCATGTTCAGCACGTTGCGGATGCTGGCCCCGTCATAGGCCGAGCCGCGCAGTTCAGGCGCGTATTGCGTCACCGGGGCGTCCAGATCGGGGATCGTGCCGTCAGCGACCAGCGTGCCCAGCAGCAGCGACAGTGCACTTTTCGCCACCGACCACGAGACGCGCAGATCCTGCGGATCGGTGCCAAGTCGGTAATTCTCATACACCAGCGCGCCGTCGTGCAAGACCACGGTGGCGGTCACATGGCGGGCCTCTTGCCACGCGTCGAACCCCTCGGGCATCTGCGCGGGCGTGCCCTGCGGCAGGACCGAGGGCGTGCCGCCCTGCATGGCCGCGCTGTGGAACAGCGTGTCCATATGCGAGAAGTTCTGCACGATGCGGTCCTCGGCGAACAGCGAGTTGACCGCCATCAGCCGCGTCAGATCCTCGCGCTTCCAGAAGCCCACAGCGGCGGCCAGCACCACAAGCACCAAGACCACCCAGCCCAATCTCTTGAAAAATTTGCGCATGATCGCTCCTCCCGCTGCCACTGTGACACGAGCGCGCTGCAAGACAAGCGTGACGAGGCGGCAAAGCCTGCGATCCCTCTTGACGGCTGGCCCCGCGCCGCCGTATCGCAGCGCTTGCAACGCGGGCCTGACGGGCCGGGCGCTGTGCTCGGGTCCGTCGTGCGGCCAGCTGGCCAACGGCCGATCCCCTTTTGAAAGCGTGAGAATGGCAGCGTGGGGCGCGTCCTCGGGCGACCTGATCGTGGATCGGCGGTTCGCCTTTGCCGAAGGGCTGGCGGCCGAGGGCGATCTGGCGGCGGCGATCGAGCTGTTGACCGAGGCGTTGGAGCGGGTGCCCGACTGGGCAGCGGGCTGGTTCCGGCTGGGCGAGTGGCATGAGGGCGCAGGCGCGCAAGATGCCGCTTGTGCTGCGTGGGAACGCGCCTTGGCGCTGGACCCGGCGGACCGGCTGGGGGCGGGCATCAAGCGCGATCTGGCACGCCGGGTGCCGGTGATCGAGACGCTGCCTTCGGCCTTTGTCGAGACGCTGTTCGACCAATACGCCGCCAAGTTCGACACCGCGCTGGTGGAGAAACTGGAGTATCGCGCGCCCGATCTGTTGCAGGCCGCGCTTGAGGGGCGGCATTTTGCCCGCGCCATGGATCTGGGCTGCGGCACCGGCCTGGCAGGAGAGGCGTTTCGTGGCGCTGTCGGTTGGCTGGCGGGCTGCGATCTGTCGGCGGCGATGCTGGCGCAGGCGCAGGCGAAGGGGGTCTATGACCAGCTGGGCAAGGCCGATCTGGCCGAGCTGGCACTGGGCGCGCAGTATGATCTGATCCTTGCCGCCGATGTCTTCGTCTACCTCGGCGCTCTGGAGCGGATCGTTGCGTGGTGCGCCGGGTCGCTGACACCTGAGGGCGTGCTGGCCTTCACCGTTGAGGCGGGCGAGGCGCCGCTGACCCTGCGCGAAAGCCGCCGTTTTGCCCATTCGCGGGACTACGTCGAGGCCGTGCTGGCGGCGGCGGGGTTCACGGCGGTGCAGATCACGGATGCCGTGCTGCGCCGGGACCGGGGGGCGGCGATCCACGGGTTTGTCGTGGTGGCGCAAGGTCTTGTACGGCAGGCCCGCTGGCAGAGTGATGGCGAAGATGCGGTGCTGGCCTGAGGGCTGGCGTTGACCTCAGCCGCTGGCCGATGGCTAATCACGCTATGAATGATTTCGCGCACCGACTCACCCGCTCGCCCTTGCCCTTCGATCCCGCCGCCGGGCGCGATGCCGCCGAGAGCTTCGCCGATCTTGCGCCCGAGCTGCGCGGGCTGCTGGCGGGCGCGGCGGGGTGCAGCCCGTTTCTCAAGCAGATCATGGGGCAGGAACAGGACTGGCTGCGCGAAGCGCTCGCCACCTCGCCCGAGGCGGCGCTGAATGGCGCGCTGGGCGCACTGACCCCGGATGGACCCGCCGCCACCGGCTCTGCCCTGCGCCGCGCGAAACGGCGGGTGGGGCTGTTGGCGGCGCTGGCCGATCTGGGCGGCGTGTGGTCGCTGGAACAGGTGACCGGCGCACTCACCCGCCTTGCCGATACCGCCGTGCAGCGCGCGCTGGCCACGCATCTGGCCGAGGAGATCCGCCGTGGCAAGATCCCCGGCGCGGAACCCGGCGATGAGGAAAACGGCGCGGGCATGGTGGTTTTCGCCATGGGAAAGATGGGCGCAGGCGAGCTGAACTACTCGTCCGACATTGACCTGATCTGCCTCTTTGACGAGAGCCGCTTTGAGCCGGATACGTGGCACGAGGCGCGGCAGGCCTTCATCCGCGCCACGCGCAAGATGGCGGCGATGCTCAACGACCCGACGGGCGAGGGCTATGTGTTCCGCACCGATCTGCGCTTGCGGCCCGATGCCAGCGTGACGCCGGTCTGCATCTCGATGGAGGCGGCCGAACGGTATTACGAAAGCCTCGGGCGAACGTGGGAACGTGCCGCGTGGATCAAGGCACGGCCTTGCGCGGGCGATCTGATGGCGGGCGAGAAATTTCAGGAGGTGCTGCGGCCCTTCGTCTGGCGGCGGCATCTGGATTTCGCGTCGATTCAGGACGCGCATGAGATGATCCGCCGTATCCGCGAGCATAAGGGGCTGGCGGGCGCGCTGGTGCTCGATGGCCATAACCTGAAGCTGGGGCGGGGCGGTATCCGCGAGATCGAGTTCTTCACCCAGACCCGCCAGCTGATCGCCGGGGGCCGTGACACCGACCTTCGCCGCCGCGATACGGTCGGCGGGCTGGCGGCGCTGGCGCAAAAGGGCTGGGTGCCTGAGAACGTCGCGCAGGAGTTGACGACGCTCTACCGCGATCACCGGCAGCTGGAGCACCGGCTGCAGATGGTCCATGACACGCAGACGCAGATCCTGCCCAATACCCGCGAGAACTGGGACCGCATTGCCCGGTTCGAGGGCGAGGGAGACACCGACGCCTATCTGCGCGGTTTGCGCGGGCGGCTGGAACGGGTCGCGGCGCTGACCGAGGAGTTCTTCCAACCCGGCGAGGCCACGCCGCGCCCGGAACTCAGCGACCAGCAGCGCAACATCGTGCGCGGCTGGCGCTCGTATCCCGCCCTGCGCTCGGCCCGCGCGCAGGAGATCTTCACCCGGCTCGAGCCTGATATCCTGACGCGCCTGCTGCGTTCGGCCACGCCGGACGAGGCAATCGTCGGGTTTGACCATTTCTTGTCCGGCCTGCCTGCCGGGGTGCAGCTGTTTTCGCTGTTCGAGGCCAATCCGACGCTGATTGACCTGTTGATCGACATCCTGACCACCTCGTCCGTGCTCAGTCAGTATCTGGCGCGCAACGCAGGGGTCTTCGACGCGGTGATCGGTGGCGGGTTCTTTGCCGACTGGCCGGGGGCGGCAGCGCTGACGGCGGATCTGACCGCCAAGCTTGAGGCCGCCGGGGATTATGAGCGCAAGCTCGATGCGGCGCGGGTCTGGATGAAGGAATGGCATTTCCGCGTCGGGGTGCATCACCTGCGCGGACTGATCGACGCTGCCGAAGCGGGCGGCCAATACGCCGCGCTGGCCGATGCGGTTATCGCCGCTGTCTGGCCCGCCGTCACCGCCGATTTCGCCCGCAAACACGGGCCCAAGCCGGGGCGCGGGGCGGTGGTGCTGGGCATGGGGTCACTGGGGGCAGGGCGGCTCAATGCAGCGTCGGATCTGGACCTGATCGTGATCTATGACGCGGCGGGGCAGGAAGCCTCGGACGGACCGCGCCCGCTGGCGGCCCGGGCCTATTACGCCCGGCTGACACAGGCGCTGGTGACGGCGCTGTCGGCACCGATGGCGCAGGGGCAGCTGTACGAGGTCGACATGCGGTTGCGGCCTTCGGGGCGGCAGGGGCCGGTGGCGACCTCGCTGGAGGCGTTCAAGACCTATCAGCAGACCGAGGCCTGGACCTGGGAACACCTCGCCCTGACCCGCGCGCGGCGGGTGGCGGGGTCGATTGACCTGGCTGACGAGGTTGAGGCGTTCCGCGTCGCGCTGCTGGCGCAGAAGGCGGGCGGGGCGGGCGTGGCCAAGGATGTCGCCGACATGCGCGGACGGCTGAAAGCCGCCAAGCCGGGTCAGGGCGCGCTGGAGGCCAAGGACGGGCCGGGACGGCTGCAGGATATCGAGCTGCTGGCGCAGATGCTGGCCCTGCAGGCCGCGTCCCCGGCGCGCCGGGTCGAGGCGCAGATCGCGGCGGGCAAACGCGCGGGGCTGATCGCGGGTGACGCGGCAGAGGCGCTGTTGGCGGGCTACCGGCTGCTCTGGCGCGTACAATGCTGCCTGCGGCTGCTGGCGGAACGCATCACCGATCCCGAGGCGCTGGGCGAAGGGGCGTGCGGGTTCCTGCTGCGCGAGACCGGGGCGGAGACGATTGAGGCGCTGCTGGAGCGGCTGGGTGCGGCGACGGAGGCGGCCTCGGGGGTGATCGACGCGGTGCTGGAGAGGTAGCGGCGGCGCTCGCCCCCATCGAGGGGGCTCGCGCCGCGCGGGGGGCGCTGCCCCCCACCGGGCCGTTCCGGCCCGCCCCCCGGGATATTTGAGGCATAAAGTTGGGTCGACAGGGTGGCGGTAAGGCGGGCATGCCCCCTTGGCGCGGCGGGCTGGCGGGCATAGCCTTGGGCGCATGCAACCCGAGCAGATCGACACTTTTCTGGACCTGTGTGAAACGCGCAGCTTTCACCGCTCTGCCGAGCGGCTGGGGGTGACGCAATCGACGGTGTCGGGCCGCATTGCCGCGCTGGAGCGCGCGCTGGGCGTGTCGGTGCTGCGCCGCTCGCGGGCGGGGTGCGAGCTGACCACCGAAGGCCTGCGGTTCGAGCCGCATGCGCGCGCATTGCGCCACGCGATGGTCGAGGCGCGCGCGGCGGCGCGCGGTGCTGGCGGGCAAGCGATGACGCTGCGGCTGGGTCTGCAGAACGACCTTGCCGCCGAAGACCCGGCGCGCTGGATTGCGCGCTTGCGGGCGCTGTTGCCGCAGGCCGCGTTCTATATCGAGGCCGATTACTCCGCGCAGATGTGTCGCGATGTGCAGGGCGGCGGCCTGGATCTGGCGTTGATCTTCACGCCGCAGCCCTCGCCCGACATCCATTTTGAGACGCTGGGCGAGTTGTCCTACCGCATGGTCGCGCCGCCCGAGGCGGGCTTGATCCGGCTGGATCAGGTGACGCCCGAGCGGTACGCGCTGGCCAACCTCTCGCCGGCCTTTACCCGCAGCCATGATGCGCTTCTGCCGCATCTGGCGGCACCTGAGCTCGCCGCCGGGCAGGGCGCAACCGTGCGCGGGATGATCCTGTCGCTGGGCGTGGCGGGCTATCAGGAAGACCGCGTCGCCCGGCGGCTGGCCGAACGCGGGACGGCGCAGCTGGTGGCCGACGCGCCGGTCTTGACCCAGCCGATCTATGCCGCGATCCATTACCGCAACCGACACCGTGCCGTCTGGCGCAAGCTGATTGCGACATTACGTGATACCCTTGGAGAGACCCCATGAAACCCCTCACCAACTACAGCTGGCTGCCCGCCGACATCCGCGCCTTCATCGACAAGACGCTGGCTGCCTATCCCGCCGATGCCGTTGAGGCCTCGATTGCCCAGCAACGCGACTATTACAATGCGATGTGCGCCGAGTTTGATCAGCCGCATCCGGCGGGCCTGACCGCTGAGGATGTGCGCATCGCCGGTGTCTCATGCCGCCGTTACACACCGTTGGTGGCGCGACCCGGCGTGACGGGGATCTATTTTCACGGTGGCGGCTTTGTCGTCGGCGGGCTGGAAAGCCATGACGCCATCGTGGCCGAACTGGCCGAGCAGGCGCAGCTGGTGATGATCGCCGTCGATTACCGGCTGGTGCCGGAACACATCCACCCCGCCGCCTATGACGATTGTCTGGCCGTGGTCGATGCGGTCAAGGGGCCCAAGGTGCTGGCGGGCGACAGCGCGGGCGGGACTTTGGCGGCCTCGGTTAGCGCGGCGCGGCCCGGCGATGTTGCGGGGCAGGTGCTGATTTATCCGGGGCTCGGTGGCGACAAGTCCATGCCCAGCTTCACCCGCCACGCCCATGCGCCGATGCTGACGGCGGCTGAATGCGAATTCTATGAGACGGTGCGCTATGGCGGCACGGTGCCGGTGGGGGATGTGACCGCGCGGCCGATGGATGCCGAGGAATACGGCGATCTGCCGCCAACCGCGATCTTCACCGCCGAGGCCGATCCGCTGGCCTCAAGCGGTGTGGAATACGCCGCGCGGCTGGCCGAAGCGGGTGTCGCCGTGTCGCTGGTCGAGGAGCCGGGCATGGTTCACGGCTATCTGCGCGCGCGGCATATGGCCAAGGGCGCGCGGGAGTCGTTCACGCGCATCGCCAAGGAACTGCGCGCGCTGGCCGGGCAGGCAGTCGAGGGCTGAGCGCAGGAAAAAAAGGGGCCCCGCTCGGGGCCCCTTGCATCGGTATCGCGGGTCGCTCAGTAGCGAACGATGGTCTCGAAGGTCTCGGGCAGAACCATGTCGGGGTTCAGGATCTCGACCAGCGGGAAGGTGAAAGCGGCCGACGTGCCGTCATCCGAAATCGTACCGTTCGACGAGACAACTTCTTGCCCCGCGATGCGGATGGTGAAGGTGTGACCTTCGAGCATCGGGCGCATCATCGCCGACATCTGCGGGTCCGCGCGCATTTCAGCCGATTGCGCGGTCATGTCGCCCAGCGGGAAGACCACGCGCACGGTGCCGTCGCCAAGATCGGTCGCGGTCGGGGTGGGTTCGCCCGGCTCGCCCTGGAACACCTCGGCGAAGGTGCCGCTGCTCAGCACATCGCAGCGCGCCTCGGTTTCGGTCAGGGTCAGCGTGCCGCCCTCATCGGCCGGGCAGAAGGCTTCGCCGCCGCCCATCATGTCCAACATCTGCCGCTGGACGGTCATGTTGCCGCTCACCGTGGCGCTGTCCGCGCCGTCGATGGTCGCGGTCATGTCGACGTCAATACAACCCGACAGGGCCAGAGCCCCGACCAGAGCGGCAGCTTTTATCATGCGCATTGAAAACTCCCTAAGCGAAATGATCGGCACCAGACTAGCCTTGGGGGCTAGCTGGTGCCAGTGACAATACGTCGGTGGAAAGGGCCCTACGGTTCAAATGGGCGTTCTCTTGCCGGTTGAGTCCGCGTCAGTTGGCCGTGCAATGCGCCCCGGTCGGGGCAGCACCCGATCCCAGCGCGATGGCGGCGGGGAAGCGGAAGGGCTCGGGCAGACCTTGGGCAGCGGCGTCCCACAGGACGAGCGCGGCGACGGCAGCCAGCGCGAGCGAAGCGACAACGGGGCGGGTCATGCGGCCACCGCCTGACGCGCCGGGATCAGCACGAAGGGACGCAGTTTGAGCCCCAGCGCCGAGCCGATGAAGGCTGCCACGAACCACGCCCAGCCATGCAGCGAGCCGGTCGAGATCCCCGAGAAGAATGCGCCGACGTTGCAGCCAAAGGCCATCCGGCTGGAGTAGCCCAGCACGATGCCTGCGATCAGCACCAGCACCCAGCCTTGCGGGGCCAGCGGCGCGGCGGGCGCGCCGGGGGCCTTGCGCCAGCGCATGACCAGAAACGCGCCCAGGATCAGGCCGATGTCGGTGAGCGAGGTCACATCGGTCAGAATGCTGGCATCCAGCCGTGCGGCATTGGCCGGGGCGGCCCAGAACGCGGTAGTGCTCAGATCAACACCCAGCCCGCTGGCGATTTTCGCACCCCACAGGCCCAGACCATAGACGATGCCCCACGTCTGGCCAGCAACGACCAGATTGGCGATGGCCAGCGCGGCCAGCAGCGCTGCGGCCAGCAGCAGACGCGCCGGGGGACGGCGTTTGCCCGGCGCGGCGCGCAGGCCGAACCCCACGGCCAGCACGGCAAGGCCCGCCAGCGTCAGCCACAGCCCGCCGATGCCACCGGCCATGGACTGCGCCGAGATCAGCGGCAATTGCCCGAGGCTGGCCCAGAAACCGGCGTTCAGCGTGCCCAGAAACGCACCGGCGACAAAGCCGACCAGCGCGACAAGCCCGACCATGTTGCCCGAGCCTGCGTTCACCAGAGTGCCCGAACCGCAGCCCATCACCAGCTGCATCGCTGCGCCAAAGATGAAGGCGCCCAGCACCATGCCGATGCCGATCGGGGCATGGGCAGGGGACAGTTCCAGCGGATTGGCTGCCAGCAGGGGGAAGGCAACCGCCGCCGTCAGCGCGATGGCGAGGAATTGCGCGATCAGCCCGCGCGCATCGCGGTCGACGACCATCATCCGCCACGGCCCGGCGAAGCCGAAGCGCAGCCCTTCAAGCGTCAGGCCAAAGCCGATGCCGATGGCCATCAAAAGCCCGGCACGCGGCCCCGCCGCCAAAGCCGCGCCGCCCACCAGCAGGAGGGCGAACACGACCAGTCCAATCCGTTTCAAATTCATCAGAAGAGGTCCGCAATCCAGTTGGTCGACGCACGCCACGCGTATTGCAGACGGTTGGGCGCGTGGTCAAGCGGACGCTCGCCGTCGGCGTATTCGGCCATGCTCTCGGCATAGAGGCGCACGTCGTTGTAGCCAGCAACCTCGCTCAGGGCGAACCAGTTGATCGCGGCCCAGTGGCCGGTGTTGCAGAAGCTCACCGTGGTGGTGTCATCGGTGAAACCGGTCTCGGACGCGATGCGGCGGATATCCTCGGCGCCGACCAGACGGCTGCCGTCGAAGAAGTCGGAATACTCAAGGCTTTCGGCCCCGTGCACCGTGCCGGGGGCGGCGACCGACCAGGTCAGGCCGTCAAAGAAACCCTCGGGGCGGGCGTCGAGCAGGGTGGCGCTGCCACTGGCCGAGGCGGCGGCAACCTCTTCGGTGGTGGCGCGCCAGTCGTTGTGCCATTCGCCCTCATAGTCGGACGGGAAGAACGACACATCGGCGGTCTCGGTCGGCAGACCGGCTGCAGTCCAGGCGGCAAGGCCGCCGTTGAGCAGCGCCAGATCTTCGATCCCCATCGAGCGCAGGGTCCAGTAGACCCGCGCCGCAGCACCCATGTCGGTGGCATCGCGGCCCGCGTGGACCACGACGACCGGCGTGTCGGTGTCGATGCCCAGTTCCTGCACCACGGTGGTCAGGTGGCCCAGATCGCGCAGCGCGCCGGGGTTGGGCATATCTGAGCGCCACGAGGCATAGGGCGACCAGCCCGAGCCGGGGATATGGCCTTCAGCGTATTCGCCGGTGATCTGCACGACACGGATGTCGTCGCCGTATTCGTCCAGCAGCGTGTTCAGCTGCGCGGGCTCCATCAGGCGGCTCCAGCCTTCGGGGGTGGCGAAGGCGGCGATGGGGGCAAGGGTGGTCACAAGGGCCGTAGCCAGAGCGAAGCGGTTCATGAGCGCGTCTCCGTCAATAAATGCAGTGTTACCGCGCGATGTGGCACCACGGGGTCAAGCTGGCAAGGGGAGGGCCCCGGCAGTGACGGCGCGGGGCCGGATCATCTGTCTACGCAGGCGGGGGCGGGCGGAACAGGCGTTCTGCTGTGTGACGGAACGGGGAATGCTGTTGTGGGGCTGGGGCGCGCGCGGCGGTTTTAGGTCTTATTGCCCATGCGCAACGGTGCGCTGAAGCGCACCCTACCCAGAAGGGTTGCGCCCGCGCCAGGAAGGGTAGGGTGCGCTTCAGCGCACCCTGGGGGTCACCCGGTGACCTGTTCGCGCAGAATGGCCGAGGTCATCGAGACCATCAGGTAAATCCCGGCAAAGATCAAAAACGCCAGCGCCGTGTTTTCGAACGCGCGCGGATAGGTTGCCTCATCCGGCGCAATCGGACTAACGCCCGGCGACAGATACCGCACCTGACGGTTCGCTTCGATGCGCGCGCCTTCCAGCTGCTGCATGGCCTGCGCCAGCAGCATCTGCCGGGTGGCCACATCGCTTTCCGCCATCGTCTGCTCGCGTTGGAGCTGGGCGATCGACTGCGTGCCGTCGCTGCCCTGCGTCAGGCTGGCGCGCAGCGTGGCGATCTGGCGTTCCAGCGTTGCCACGCGCCGCTCGGCCTGCTCCAGCCGGGCCGGGTTCGGGCGGGCATTGGCGCGCAGGTCGGACAGGCTGAGCCGCTCCTGATTGAGCAGGCTGTCAAGGTTGCTGATCTGTTGGGTCAGCAGCGAGACTTCGACCTCGGACGAGAGCATCTGATAGCTCTCTTGCAGGTCCAGCACGCGTTGCTGTGCCTCGCGCATCCGCTGCTCGGCCATCTGCACGCTTTCCTGCGCGTCGGCCATCTGGCTGTCGCGCACGCGCTGGGTCAGCTGATCGACCATCTGCTCGGCATAGGACACCAGCGCTCGGGCAAAGCGTTCGCTGGTTTGCGGATCGGCGGCGATCACCTCCATGCGGATGATCCCCTCCGTCGGGTCATAGCTGACCCGCACCATGTCCTGATACAGCCGGTACGCGGCTTCGTCGGTCGTATCGGGTGCCAGGCGGCGCAGCGGGTCAATCAGATCCTGCTGGAAATAGGCCTTGAACCCTTCTTCTTCGTTGAGCCTTCGCATGGCGTCGCGCGATTGCAGATAGCTCTGCACGGTGACAGAATCCGACAGCGAGGCCCCACCCCCGCCGCCCATGAGCGACGCCAGACCACCGCCACCGCCGCCCGACTGGCCATCGACCTGCTGGATGACGAATTCGGATTTCGTGGCGTAGAGCGGCGTGGCGATCATGTAGAAATACCACGCGGCAACCAGCGTCGGCAGCAGCACAAAGACCGAAAGCCGCGCCGCCAGCAGCGCCATGCGGCGGCGGCGGCGGCGGGCGATGTCCTTCTGGATAAGCGAGATTTCCAGCTTGCGCTGGGCGTCCGGGGCCGGGGCGTCGATCTTGGCGGGGGGCGAGGGTTGGCGGTAGGCCTTGGGCAGCTTGGGCTGCTCGGTCGTGGTCAGCGCGTGGCTTTTCGAGCCCTCTTCCTTGATCAGTTCCATCAGCGTCGAGCGCTCGAACGGGTCGATGCCCTGCTGGCGCAGCTGGCGCACAGCGTCGATGCCCGAGGTCGCCTTGATCCCGTTGCGCTGGGCGACGCGCATCGCCATTCGCAGCTGACGACCGCTCAGTTCCTCGTCCCGGGGGGCGCCATTTTCGCCCTGCGCACCGGCAGCTTTCTCAGGCGTTTCGCGCTTTGCCGTTTCAGCAGACGGCTTGCCCTCTTCAAAAAGCGCGTCGTTGGGTGTCGGGGCCGACCCCGTCCGCGCAGCTTGCGGCGGCGTCGCGGCGGGACGGGCTGTTGGCTGTTGTCCTGCGGCGACTGGTTGCGCCGGGGGCCGCGCGGGAGCGGCGGGCTGCGTGGGGGCAGCCTGTGCAGGGGCAGCCTGTGCAGCGGCGGGTTGAGGCGCGGCAGGGCGGGCCGGGGCTTGCCCCCCGCCTTGCGTGGCCGGTGCCGCAGCCGTGGGCTGCGCTGTCCGCGTGGGCGTCGGGCTCTCGGCACGTTGCGGCGCGACGCTGGTGCGCAGCGCGCCCGCCGTGTCGTCGCCCAGCTTGAGCCGGAATCGCCTAGCTTTGGGTTTCGTAGTCATAGAGCGCTTTTGCTTCTTCCAACGTGTCGTAGAAATTGAGCTGGCCGTCCCGCAGGACCGCCGCCGATTTGCAGTATTTCTCCAGCGTCTCGGCCTGGTGCGAGACGATCAGAACGGTGGCTTGCTCCAGCCGTTCCTTCAAGATTGCGCCGGCGCGGCGGTTGAAGGCGACGTCGGTGGTGGCAGGCATCCCCTCATCCACCAGATACAGGTCGAATTCGATCGCCAGCATCAGCGAAAAGGCAAAGCGCGACCGCATGCCCTGACTGTAGGTGCCGACCGCCATGTCGAAGTAATCACCGATATCGCAAATCCAGCGGCAGAAGGCCTCAACCTCGTCGGGGTCGAGCTGATACAGCCGGGCGATATAGCGGGCGTTTTCCGTGGCGGTGTGGCGCGAGTTGATGCCGCCCATGAACCCAAGCGGAAAGGAAACGCGGCAATTGCGGGTGATCTGGCCTTCATCGGGCTTTTCCAGCCCGGCCATCATGTTGATCAGCGTTGTCTTGCCCGAGCCGTTCGGCGCCAGAATGCCCACCGAATGACCCAGCTCGATACGAAATGACGCTTCATGCAGGATCACCTTGCGGGTTTTCCCGGTCCAGAAGGATTTGCTGACGTTGTAGAACTCCAGCATTGCGCGTGCCTCGACTGCCTGCCCGGATTGGTAAGGCCCCAAGGTGTCTGTGTAACGGACAGGGCTCAACAGGCTTTTCTTGCGGCCGAGTAAGAGGCCGGGATCTGGGCCTTATTATGACGTAATTGGGCAAAAGACGGTAGTGAAAACTGCGTGTTCCCCGGTGTCACCGGGGAATGCGGGGTTTACTTTGAGCGTGTAAGCGCTGAAATCCGCCGGGACCGGCACGCCCGCCGCCACGACAAGGCCACAGACCCCATGACTGATACCGACCTGCCGCAGACCGATCTGGACGCCGCCCTGCAACAGCTGGCCGCAGCAGCGGAGGACAGCGCGACCGAGACCACCGCGCGGCTGGCCTTTCATGCCGAGCTGAGCCGGGCCGAGATCTTTGTGCTGCTCACCGAAGAGATTGCCGGCGGTGCGATGATGCCCAAGGTCTTTGAGCTGTCCGATGTCCGCGCCGTGCTGGCGTTTGACAGCGAGTTGCGGCTGGCGGGCTTCGCCGGCGAGGCAGCGGCTTACGCTGCGCTGCCGGGGCGGGTGCTGGTGGCGATGCTGGCCGAGGCGGGCGAGGGGCTGTCGCTGATGCTGAACGCCGACGCGCCCCATGCCGCGCTGATGTCGCCTGAATCGATCGACTGGCTGTCGGCCACACTGTCCGGCCCTGCACCCAGCGAAGGGCAGGCGGTGCCCGAAGGCTTCGCGCCGCCCAACCTGCCCGACGCGATGCGTCTGCCGCTGGTCGCGGCGCTGGAGCGGCGTCTGTCGGGCACGCCGGGTCTTGCGCAGACCGTGCTGGCCGGGGTGCAGTGGCAGGGCGGCGCGCGCGGGCATGTACTGGCGCTGGCCGGCCTGCCTGACGCCGATCAGCCCGCCGTTGCCCGGGCCGTGGCCGAGGCACTGGCGCTGTCGGGGCTGGAGGCGGGTTCGCTGGACGTGGTCTTCCCGCCCGAGCGGGCGATGGCCGCGATTGCCGCCGTCGGCCTGACGCTGTCACCCGCACCCTATGCGATGCCAGATGAGCAGGTGGTGACGCCCGGCGGCAATCCGGGGATGGACCCCAGCCGTCCGCCCAAGCTGCGCTGATCCGGGAGGCGGGGGATGTTTGAGCGTCTTGGTCATTTTCTGGGCCGGTTTCTGGAACGCGACCAGCCAAGCGATCAGCCGGTCATCTCTCAGGATGCAGCGGCTCTGGCTGCATCAATCCGCGTGGGCGATGTGCTGCTTGTTGAGGGCCGGGCGCGGATCTCGACAGCGATCAAGTACCTGACGCAAAGCACCTGGTCGCACGCAGCGCTGTGTGTGCGCGATCTGACCTCGGGTGAGGGGCGGGTCGAGCTGGTCGAGGTGACGCTGCAAGAGGGCTGCCACCGGGTGCCGCTGTCCAAGTACACGCTCTATAACACCCGCCTGTGCCGTGCTGCCGGCCTGTCGGTTGAGGAACGCCAGACTGTCGCCGATTTCCTTAGCGCACGGATCGGCATCACCTATGACACCCGCAATGTGATCGACCTTGCCCGCTATCTTTTCCCCACGCCGCCGGTTCCGGTACGCTGGCGGCGGCCTTTGTTGTCGCTGGGATCGGGCGATCCGACGCGGGCGATCTGCTCGTCGCTGATCGCGCAGGCGTTCCAGTCGGTGGAATACCCGGTGCTGCCCAAGATCGAGATGTTGCGCTCGCCGACCGGGCGGCCGCTGGGCGCGGTCTGGCATCACCGGCATGCCTCGCTCATCGTGCCGCGGGACTTTGACCTGTCGCCGTATTTCGCCGTGGTCAAGCCGACGCTGCACCGGGGATTCGATCACCACCGGATTCCCTGGGCCGAGAATGACGCGGACGGGGCGCACGAACGGGTTTCACAGGGCAAAATCGTGGGGTAAAATAATACCTATTTCGCAAAGCATTGTTTTTGCTTTGTAAATACGGAAACCAGCCTCTTGACCTGCCCCCGCAATCCGCTAGAACACGGCCATCCGGCGCCGGGATCTTCCCCGGGGTCGAATCCCCTTCTCTCTTTCAGGGCTGGACCATGAAAACCTACACCGCAAAACCGGCGGAGATCGACAAGAAGTGGATCCTGATCGACGCTGAAGGCGTCGTTCTGGGCCGCCTCGCGACGATCGTTGCCTCCATCCTGCGCGGCAAAAACAAGCCGACGTTCACGCCGCACATGGATATGGGCGACAACGTGATCATCATCAACGCCGACAAGGTGCAGATGACCGGCAACAAGCGCGCCGACAAACGCTACTACTGGCACACCGGCCACCCGGGCGGGATCAAGTTCCGCACGGCGGAGCAAGTGCTGGAAAGCGCCCACCCCGAGCGTGTTGTGATCAAGGCCGTCGAGCGCATGATTTCGCGCAACAGCCTTGGCCGTCAGCAGATGACCAACCTGCGCGTCTATGCCGGTGCCGAGCATCCGCATGAGGCACAGCAGCCGACCGTCCTCGACGTCGCGTCGATGAACCCGAAGAACACCCGGAGCGCTTGATCATGGCCGATGAGATCAAATCCCTCGACGCGTTGAAAGACGCCGTCGCCGGTGCTGCCGCTTCCTCGGCCGCTGTCGCGTATGACGCTGACGGTGCCGAAGCTGCCGCCCCCCGTACCCCGCAGCGCGACTCGCTGGGCCGCGCCTATGCCACCGGCAAACGCAAAGACGCCATTGCGCGCGTCTGGATCAAGCCGGGCTCGGGCAAAGTTGTCGTCAACGGCAAAGACATCAACGCGTATTTCGCGCGTCCGGTTCTTCAGATGATCCTGAAGCAGCCGTTCGAGATCACCAACACCGTCGGCCAGTTCGATGTGTTCGCGACCGTGGTCGGTGGTGGTCTGTCGGGTCAGTCGGGCGCTGTGAAACACGGCGTGTCGAAAGCTCTGCAGCTGTACGATCCCAGCCTGCGCGCTGTGCTGAAAGCCGCTGGCTTCCTGACCCGCGACAGCCGCGTTGTGGAACGCAAGAAATACGGCAAGCGCAAAGCACGCCGCAGCTTCCAGTTCTCCAAGCGCTGATTGCTGGTTACAGTTTGGAAAACGCGGTCCCTCGGGGCCGCGTTTTTCGTTGGGCGGTTTACTCGTGCCAATACGTCCAAGGCGGCTGGCGCAGCCCGCGCAGCGCATAGCGCAGCTCATCAGTGTCATTCGCGGCGGCGCTGTGCGCACAGGCGTCTGACAAGGCGGGCAGGGGGCTGCGGGTGAAGAGCCGCAGCGTGTATTGCCGCGCCCAGACCAGTTCGCATTGCTCGGTCATGCCGGTTTCGGCGACATAGGCCCACAGGGCCGCATGGCGATCGGGCAGATCGCGCACCCCCTCAGCCGTTGCAAAGAACGCGACCACATCGGGGGCATAGGCCTGCACGACCGCCAGGGTCAGCCCCTCACGCGCGACCAGATGGCTGGTCAGGCCAATCGTATCCAGCGCGCGGATATCCGCATGAAAGGCCGCCGCTCCGGCATCGCCCAGGGCGAAGCTGGCAACCTCGCCCTGTGCCGAGAGGGCGTTCAGTGCGCGGCCCAGGGCGACATGACTGTCCAGCAGGCGGGGGTAATAGTTGGCGATCCCAAGGTGATCGCCAAGGCTGCGCGTATGGAGGCCGAACGCGGCCAGATAGACCGCCACCCCTAGCGTAAGCCAGCCGCGCCGGGCCTGCGCCACCGGCGCGCGCGACACCGCCCAGCCCAGATACAATGCCATCGGCAGCACGATCTGGAACACAAAGCGTTGCAGGTAGTTCATCAGCAGGTCTGACGACGCATAGCTATAGCCGACCGCACCGAAATAGAACAACAAGGCCAGCCCGGTACGCCGGTTGCCCCAGACCAGCAACGCCAGCGCAGGCAGGACATAGGGCAGGATGCGCAGCGCCTGTGCCGGGTCGAACCCTTCGCCGGACTTGATGAAATAGGTGTTGGGCAGGGCCTCGCCGAAGTACCACAGATGAAAGCCGAAATACCCCGCCGCCATTAACCCCAGTGCCGCGCCGTGTCGCAGTACCACGGCGCGCGCGGGCCGGGTTGTCAGCAACATCAGGGGGTAAAGGCCGAACAGCAACCATGCCTCGGGCCGGGTCAATACCAACAGCAGCACGCAGAGCAGGGCCTGCGTCCATTTGCGCTGCTCGGCGTAGATGAAGAACAGCGCCAGCGTCCCGCCGTAAAGCCAGGTCTCCAACCCCGAAACCGCATGCGCGATGCTGGCCGGGATGGCCAGACTGAGCACCAGCACAAAGGCCATGCGCGCTTTCTCACCGGCCTCGCGCAGCAACAGCGCGCCGATGCCCGCCAGTGTGAGCAGCGAGATCAGTTTGAAACTGAGCACCATGTCCCAGCCCATCGCCGCGGGCAGAATCGAGAGCGCGGCGAAGACCGGATTTGTGTAGGCCTGCGTCAGATCGAACCCATCGGGGTTATACGCCCAGATCCCGTGCGCGATCAGGTTCTGGCCATAGCGCCAGGTGATGAAGGCATCATCAACGGTGAACCGGGCAAAGATCCACAGATTGGCCAGCACGACCAACGACAGTAGGGCAGTGACAACGATCAGGGGGCGGGGAGGGGTCACGCGGGCATATCTCGATGGCTCGGGCAGGGGCGGCCACGATAGGGACGGCCCGCCGCGCTGTCCAGAATGGCCGCTTGGCGCTTTCGCTTGGAACAGGCGGCGGCTAACGTGGCGCAGGGCCTGAGAGGATCGTATGTACACGCCAGCGCATTTCACCGAATCCGACGCCGCTGAAATCGAGCGCCTGATGCACGACAACCCGCTGGCTGTTCTGGTCACGCAGACGGCGGCGGGGCTGGATGCCAACCATCTGCCGCTGATGCGGGATGGTAAGGGGTTTGTGGGCCATGTCGCGCTGGCCAACCCGCTGCACGAGGTGCTGGCGGACGGCGCCGAGGTGCTGGCGATCTTTCGCGCCGGGGACGGCTATGTCAGCCCCAACTGGTATCCGTCCAAGGCCGAGACGCACATGGCTGTGCCCACGTGGAATTATCAGGTCGTGCATGTCCACGCGACGCTCAGCTGGTCGCATGCCGAAAAGGACAAGCGCCGCGCCGTGGCGCTTTTGACGGCAAAGCACGAGAAAGCCACCAACGGCGCGCAGGCGTGGAAGATGGGCGATGCGCCGGGCGCGTTTCTGGCCGACCTGCTGGGCAAGATCGTCGCCTTTCATCTGACCGTCACGCGGATCGACGCCAAGTCCAAACTGAACCAGAACCGCAGCGCTGCCGATATCGCGGGTGTGGCGGGCGCGTTTGAGGCGCGGGGCAACGGCCCGCTCGCCGATCAGATGCGCCGCGCGCTCAACACCTGAGCATCCGTCACACCGCCGTCGCAAAAGGCTGTAACGGCCCCGCTTGGCTCTTGCCCCCGAAGGGCCAAGCGCCTAAAGGGTGCGCAACGCAGCAATGGGGACCCAACCATGCAGCCTTGGCTCAGCCATCCCTTTGACGATGACAAGCTGACAGAAGAATGCGGCGTCTTCGGAGCCGTGAATGTTCAGGACGCCGCCAATTTTGTCGCCCTAGGCCTGCACGCGCTGCAGCACCGGGGACAAGAGGCGGGCGGCATCATCACCCACAGTGCCGACCGCGGCTTTCAGTCTGCCCACCGCTTCGGACTGGTGCGCGACAACTTCACCTCGGCCAAGCTGATGGAAACGCTGCCGGGTTCGATCGGTATCGGCCATGTGCGCTATTCCACGGCGGGCTCGAAGGGCAACACCGCGATCCGCGACGTGCAGCCGTTCTTTGGCGAATTCTCGATGGGCGGTGCTGCGATTGCGCACAACGGCAACATCACCAACGCCGAGGCGATCCGCAAGGAACTGATCGAGCGCGGTTCGATCTTCCAGTCGTCCAGCGATTCGGAATGCATCATCCACCTGATGGCGCGCTCGATCCAGCGCACGCATGCCGAACGCCTGAAAGATGCGCTGCGGCGTTGCGAGGGGGCCTTCTCGGTCATCGCCATGACCCGCACCAAACTGATTGGCGTGCGCGACAAGCTGGGCGTCCGCCCGCTGGTGCTGGGCAAGATCGGCGACGGCTTTGCGCTGGCCTCGGAAACCTGCGCGCTCGACATCATCGGTGCCGAGTTCCTGCGTGAGATCGAGCCGGGCGAGATGGTGGTCATCGACCACAAGGGCGTCGTGTCCTCGCGTCCGTTCGAGCGCACCTCGCCGCGCTTCTGCATCTTCGAGCAGGTCTATTTCTCACGCCCCGATTCGATTATCGGCGGGCGCTCGGTCTATGAAACCCGCCGCCAGATCGGTGTGGAACTGGCCCGCGAAGCCCCGGTCGAGGCCGATCTGGTCTGCCCTGTGCCCGATTCGGGCACCCCGGCGGCCATCGGCTACAGTCAGGAATCGGGCATCCCCTTTGCGATGGGGATCATCCGCAACCAGTATATGGGCCGCACGTTCATCGAGCCCTCCGAGCAGATCCGCAACATGGGCGTGCGCCTGAAGCTCAACGTGAACCGCGCGTTGATCAAGGGCAAGCGCGTGGTGCTGGTCGACGATTCGGTGGTGCGCGGCACGACCAGCCTGAAGATCAAGGAAATGATCCTTGAGGCCGGCGCGGCCGAGGTCCATTTTCGCATCGCCTCGCCCCCGACGATGTGGCCGTGCTTCTACGGCGTCGATACGCCGGAACGCTCCAAGCTGCTGGCGGCCCGGATGAGCGAAGAGGAAATGCGCGCCTTCATAGGTGTCGAAAGCCTGAAGTTCATCTCGCTCGACGGTCTCTACCGCGCGGCGGGAGAGGCTGAGGGGCGCTCGAAATCGACGCCGCAGTTCTGTGATGCCTGCTTCTCGGGCGAGTATCCGGTCGAACCCTCGGACATGATCGCCCGCGGCTTTGAACTGAAAGCGGCCGAGTAAGGGCAGGGGCCGCGCGGCGGCCCCGGTCCAGCGCTCAGCGCCGATCGATCACATTACCCTGCGCATCGACGTACCAACAGAAGCTGGCGGTGAAGGGCGCCGTGCGGCTATTTGCGCGCGCGAAGTAGCAAATCGCGACGTTGTTGCGAAGGCGGGTCACGAAATAGGTGGCCTGAGATTGCTGATTACCGTCATTGACCGTGGGCGTACTTGGCGTCCGGAAAGGGACACCGTCCGCCGAAGTCGGGATGAACTCGCGCCGGCCGTTGGTCTGCATCCAGGCCACGAAAACGCCAGCCGGTTCGTTCTGGGGGGCGCACAGCAGCATTGCATACCCTCGCCAACCTTCGATCTGGCCAACGGTGCGCGAGATTGTGGTGATCGTGTTCCCGCAATAGGCGTTGTTCAGCGCCGCTTCGATCTGCGCTTCGGGGATCGCCGGAAAGCGGGCTGGCGTCTGGGCAAGGGCGGGTGAGGCCGCATACAAGGCTGCGCAGAGCGCGAAAAGCGCGCGGGTCGGATGTGGGAACATGGGAACCTCCTGCAGGCGGCGTGCGAAATCTATGAGGGTGCACAACTTCAGGGGTAGCAGTCAGGTGCGTGTGCAACAACGCCAAAACCCGACCCGACCATGTGGGTTGACGTGAGGTCTGGTATGCGGAGTCCCCGACGATCGGCAACGCCAAGCGCCAGCGAGGCGCGGCGCTCGCCCCCATTGAGGGGCCTCGCGCCGCGCGGGGCCAGCCCCGCGCCCCGTTCAAGGGGGACGCACGCGCCCCCCTTGAAAATCCCCCCGTGGATATTTGCAGACAGAAAATGAACAGGGTTAAAGAACCCTTATCATCTGTCCTTAAATATCCTGGGGGGTGAATTGGCCGTCAGGCCAAGAGGGGGGCAAGGCCCCCCTGCCTGTTTTTCTGGATCAGGCGTTGAACAGGAAGTGCAGGACGTCGCCGTCCTTGACCTCATAGGTCTTGCCCTCGACCCGGAACTTGCCCGCCTCCTTCGCGCCGCTCTCGCCCTTGTGGGCGATGTAATCGGCGTAGGCGATGGTTTCCGAGCGGATGAAGCCCTTCTCGAAGTCGCCATGGATCACCCCTGCCGCCCCCGGGGCCAGCGTGCCTTTGGTGATCGTCCAGGCGCGGGCCTCTTTCGGGCCGACGGTGAAATAGGTTTGCAGGCCAAGCAGCTCGTAGCCCGCGCGGATCAGGCGGTCGAGGCCGGCCTCTTCCAGACCCATCTCGTCCAGAAACATCTCGGCTTCTTCGCCGTCCAATTGGCTGATCTCTTCCTCGATCTTGGCCGAAATGACCACGATCCCGGCGCCTTGCTCCTGTGCCATCTTGGCGACGCGCTCGGTCTGCGAGTTCCCCGTCGCTGCCGCGCTTTCCTCGACGTTGCACACAAAGAGCACGGGCTTGGAGGTCAGCAGCTGCAACAGCCGCCAGGCGCGGGCGTCATCGGCGGCGACGCTCACGCTGCGGGCCGGGCGGCCCGCTTCCAGCGCGGCTTGTGCGACGGCGAGCAGGCGGTCCTGATCGGCGGCGTCCTTGTCGTTGCCCTTGATCTTGCGCGCAAGGTTGGTGCGGCGGCGCTCGATGCTTTCCAGATCGGCGAGCATCAGCTCGGTCTCGATGGTCTCGGCATCGGCGACCGGGTCGATCCGGCCTTCGACATGGGTGATGTCGCCGTCTTCAAAGCAGCGCAGCACATGGGCGATGGAATCGCATTCGCGGATATTGGCGAGGAACTGGTTGCCCAGACCCTCGCCCTTGGACGCGCCGCGCACCAGACCGGCGATATCGACAAAGGTCATCCGCGTCGGGATGATCGCTTTGGACCCGGCAATCGCCGCCAGCTTGTCGAGCCGGTCATCGGGCACAGCAACCTCGCCCACATTGGGCTCGATCGTGCAGAAGGGGAAGTTGGCAGCCTGCGCCGCCGCCGTTCTGGTCAGTGCATTGAACAGGGTCGACTTGCCGACATTCGGCAGACCCACGATGCCCATCTTGAAACCCATCTCTCACCCTCCGGCGTCCTGTATCGGCTGCGCTTCTAGGGCCTGAGGCGTCGGGCGGCAAGCCCGCGTTGACGGGTCAGAAGGGTTTGACCACCACGACCCACAGGATCGCAATGACACCGATGACGCTGACCTCGTTGAAGATGCGCAAAAACAGGTCGCTTTCACGGAACTCGCCGCGTTTGGCCCGCATCACCATCATCCCGGTATAGACGTAGTGCGCGGCCAGCAGGGCCACCAGCGTGATCTTCAGATGCGTCCAGGGCGCGAAGCTCCACAGCCACCACGCCATCCACAGCCCGGTGATCAGCGCGATCACCCCCAGCCCGGCGGAAAAGCGGTACAGGCGGATCGTCAGATCGCCCAGCGGCCCAAAGGCCCCCAGCTGCGCCCATTCACGCTTCCAGTAGATCAGCGCGCGCGGCACGGCGAAGATGGAGGTCATCCAGCCCATGACGCAGAGAATATGTATGATTTTGACCCAGTCCATGCGCCTTGGATGCCCCCGCGCGCGGCTGGATGCAAGGGGGCTCAGCGCGCGGCGAAGACCGACCAGCCGGTACGCCGGGCGAGACGCTCCAGCGCGCGCGAGGCCAGTTGCGAGTTGCCGATGGTGTTAAGCCCCGGCGACCAGCAGCCGATGGAAGCCCGCCCTGGCGCGACGGCAAGGATGCCGCCGCCGACTCCGCTTTTACCCGGCAGGCCGACACGAAAGGCGAAGTCGCCCGAGCCGTCGTAATGCCCGCAGGTCAGCATCAGCGCGTTGATCTGACGCGCCATCCGGGCCGAGACCGCGCGCCGCCCGTCGGGGGCCAGTCGTCCGTCAAAGGCCAGAAACCGCCCGGCCATCGCCAGCTGGCGCACGCTCATCGCAATCGCACAGTGATGGAAGTAGACGCCCAGCACCTTGTCGGGCTGGCCGGTGACGATGCCATAGCTGCGCATGAAATTCGCCAACGCGACATTGCGAAAGCCGCTCTGCTTTTCCGAGCGGGCCACGGCGGGGTCGATCGCGACGTCGTCGTCGCCCGCCAGAAAACGGATGAAGCGCAGGATTTCGCCAAGCGCTTCCTTGGGGGCATAGTGAGACAGGATGGCGTCGGTCACCGCGATGGCCCCGGCGTTGATGAAGGGATTGCGCGGGCGTCCGCGCTCGTGTTCCAGCTGCACGATGGAGTTGAACGGATCGCCCGACGGCTCACGCCCCACCCGCTCCCAGACCGCGTTGCCGTGCCGTCCGAGCGCCAGTGCCAGCGTGAACACTTTGGACACGCTCTGAATAGAAAAGGGCACGCCGGTATCGCCCGCAGCGATCAGCTGGCCATCCGCCGTCGCCACCGCCAGCCCGAACTGGTCGGGCCGCACGCCTGCGAGTTGCGGGATATAGTCGGCGACCACGCCGCGGTCGGTCTCGGCCGCCATTTCGGCAGCGATTTCGGCGACGATCCGGTGCAGGTCGGGGCGGGTGGGCGTTGACATGCTGGCCTCATACGCGAGGGGCGGTGTCGTTTCCATGGGCTTTCGCGCGGTGCGGGGCGTGCTGACCCCTTGATTTCCGCCGCCCGCCCGTGCAAGCCCTCAGACGTTCAAGGACGGGGACCGCTATGACCAGGATCGACGACACCTTTGCCCGCCTGCGCGCCGAGAAGCGCAAGGCATTCGTGGCTTACATGATGGGCGGCGACCCGGACACCGAGACCTCGCTCAAGGTGATGCAGGGCCTGCCCGGCGCGGGCGTGGATATCATCGAGCTGGGCATGCCCTTTACCGATCCGATGGCCGATGGCTCGACGATCCAGCTGGCCGGTCAGCGCGCGCTGGATGGCGGCATGACGATGGACAAGGTTCTGGACATGGTCCGCGCCTTCCGGGCCGGGGATGCGACGACGCCGATCGTGCTGATGGGCTACTACAACCCGATCTATGCGCGCGGTGTAGACCGGTTTCTGGCCGACGCGGTCCTCGCTGGCATCGACGGGCTGATCGTGGTCGACCTTCCGCCCGAGGAAGACAGCGAGCTGTGCCTGCCTGCGCAGGCGGCGGGGATGAACTTCATCCGGCTGGCGACACCGACGACCGACGACAAGCGGCTGCCCAAGGTGCTGCAGAACACGTCCGGGTTTGTCTATTACGTCTCGGTCACCGGGACCACCGGGGCGGCGGCGGCGCAGGCGGGCGATGTCGCGCCCGAGGTTGCCCGCATCAAGGCGGCGACGGATCTGCCGGTGATCGTAGGCTTCGGCATCTCGACGCCCGAGACCGCCCAGAGCATCGCCTCGGTCGCGGATGGCTGCGTGGTCGGCTCGGCGATCGTGAAAGAGATCGGGGCGGGGAAATCGGCGGCCGAGGTGCTGGCTTTCGTCGCCACGCTGGCGGAGGGCGCCCACCGGGGGTGAGCGTCCCGTGTCCCATGATGGGACAGGGTGGCGGGGTGTGTCAGATCAAGGGGTTAGGTGGGGGCGTTAAGGTTTTGGTAGGGGTGTCCCCCGGGGTGGTCTGCATCGTTGATGCGGGAGATAAAGTCTGGCGGAATTGGTCTTGCACTGTCTGTTTGGACGGGAAGCGGGCTTTCTCTGTAAGCGCTAAGCTGAACAATGCTTTGGGCAAAGCAGACCTCAGCCGACGTCATCACGAAAGCATCTCGGCATGATGAGCAAAAGCGCAGCAGGGTTTTAACCGATGCTGCGCTTGAGATGTATGTCAAGAGATGGGCACGATGGCCGCAAAGTAGGTTAGCGGTTAAAATGTCACCTGGTAAAAGTTGTTTTACCGACTGAAATCCAATCCCCTGCTAACCTGAAACCATCACCAAACTACGGCATGACATGCTGGGTTCTCCTGCGACCCGCAACATCGGTCAGCGACGTATGTGGCGGGACGCAGGCCAGCCACAAACATCGGCAATACGGCAGGCGGTCCTTACCCTCTCCAAAACGGTAGGAGTATCCCCGAGCCGATCGAAACAATGCCGATCCCAGTTCTCGGGGTCTAGTGCCTGCGTCTCCGGGGGCATATTCCAATTCGTAACCGCACAATCGCTCATTCCGACATTATATCGCACGATGGCGGCGTCGATATAGGCATTGCACTGCTGAAAGGTAAAAAGACCATCGGAACACATGGTGCTCTGTGCAGCCATAGGGTTTGCGGGAAACACAGCAATGGAGACGAGGAGAGCGAGAGATAAGGTTTTCATGGAAAACTCCGGTGGGAGAAAGGACATAAGAGAATGAGCTGCCGACCTACTTTGGGCCCAAGCCCAAAGGGAAAACGGCCCATCACTCAAGGCATCAATGGACGAAAGCAAAAGGAGAAATCCCGGTTCGGGTTTCTGAAGACACTGCCATCCTAGCCCCTCTTATCATCGGGGCGGCAGTGCGCATGAGTGCTTGCTCTGACCAAGCGTAGGCCTGGGGCAGGGCTTGTGTCAACGAAGCTGCTGCCCAGTGGGAATTGTGAGTGCCCGCTTTTGCACGTTTGCGTCGAACAGCCCCTGTGCCGAATGACCGACGTTCAACCCGCCGATAGGCTGGTGATTACGCCAATGACCGCTCTGACGAGGCCGCGCCGCGGACCTCCGTCGACAAGTTTCGTTCTGGGCCGGGAGCGCCGCCCGGACCTAGGTTCCAGACTCATTGATTTTCAAAGCCAGAAGAGAACGGTCGCAGCGAGGGCGATGGCCGAGAGGAACACCT
>NZ_REEZ01000030.1 GCF_003990445.1 Pararhodobacter zhoushanensis
CGCCGCAACGAGGCCGCTGTTGGCCAGACCGGCTATTACAACTCGGTCGACACCGACCAGTATGGCCGCCGCAACGTGGTTGGCGTGTCCCAGATGGGCAACAACAACGACGCCACCGTTGGCCAGTATGGCAACCGCAACGTCGCCGCCGTCGTGCAGATCGGCAACGGCAATTCGACCTCGGTGCAGCAGCACGGCTCGAACAACGTCGCCGCCATCGTTCAGTACTGACCTCTCTCGCGGGGGGCACCGCGCCCCCCGCATCCCGCCTTTTCGCCACAGGAGTTTCCCATGCGCCCTTTCAGCACCAACCACCGTGGCCCCGCCATTTTCCTGGGCCTGAGCCTCGCTGGCTTCGCTGCCGCCTGTTCCTCGGCTTCGGCCACCGCTGACACCGCCAACGGCCCGCTGCGCTGCGAGATCGCGCTCAGCGCCTTGCCCGGCGGCACCCAGATCGGCGGCACCGTGCTCTCGCCGACCACGATCAGCGGCACCTACGAGATGGCGATCACCAGCCGCTCCTCCGGCGGCCGCGCCACCATCCGCCAGTCGGGTGATTTCACCGCCCCGGCCCATATCCGCACCCCGCTGGGCGAGACCGAGCTGACCGGCTCCCCCGCCAGCCACAGCGTCGATCTCGAAATCCGCGTCAACGGGCGCCAGCTCACCTGCGCTGATCCCAGCCTCTGACGCGGCACCGGTGGCCGGGCGCCCCCCCGGACCGTTTTGGCCCGCGCCCGGCCACCGGACTTTGAAGACCCCTGACTTTTCATCGACCGCTTTGTACCGCCCTCAATTTTCACCCCTCCTCTGCCAAGGAATCCCGCCATGACCGCTTTCCTCCCCAAAATCGCCCTCGCCGCCGCCCTCGCCACCGCGGCCACCCTGCCCATCGCCGCCCCGGCCGAGGCCTCGGGCTCGCTCTCGATCAACGTCGCCCCGTCGAACCAGCAGGAAGCCAACCTCTTGCGCCTCGGTCTCGCCGCCTATGCCCTGCACCGCGACGTCCGCGCCAATGGCCATGTCACCCAGCACGGCGTCAACAACGCCGCTGGCATCGCGCAAGGGTCCACCGATCAGGCGATCATCCATCAGGA
>NZ_REEZ01000031.1 GCF_003990445.1 Pararhodobacter zhoushanensis
AATACACACACAACCAACCAACCAATCATGTCTTTCAGGGTTTTCATCCTTTGTGCCTCCTTGGCCATCGCCCACGCCGGCGCCCCAGCCACCTACGCCCCAGGTCCAACGGTATCAGCCGCCCCTTTGTCCCACATAACCTACTCATCCCCCCTGGTCTCCTACAACATCCCCTTCAACACCCAAGCCATCACATCACAGTCGAGCAACATCCACCGCAGTTACGGTAACCTAGGTCAGGTCTCCACCTATTCAAAAACCATCGACACCCCCTTCTCTAGTGTCAGCAAAGCAGACGTACGCATATCGAACCCTGGACTCCACGTAGCTGCTGTACAACCAGCTGCTGTTTACGGTCCCCCGCCATCTCCTGCAGTCGCCTATGCAGCCCATCCAACACCTGTTGCATATGCAGCCCATCCAACACCTGTTGCGTATGCAGCCCATTCTGCACCGGTCGCTTATGCAACCCATCCTGCGCCAGTAGCTTATGCAACACACTCTGCGCCAGTAGCTTATGCAACACACTCTGCGCCAGTAGCTTACGCAGCCCACCCAACACCCTTCGCCTACACTGCAGGAGCCCAATACGCGACCGGGGCTATAACCTCCCAGTCCAGCAACATCCACCGTAGTTTCGGTAATTTGGGACAAGTATCGACCTACACGAAGACCATAGACACCCCCTTCTCTAGTGTGAGCAAGGCTGACGTGCGCGTATCGAACCCGGGTGTTAAATATGCCGCTGCTGCAACCCCAGTAGCTTATGCAGCCCCAGCTGTCCACGCCGCCCCTGGACCACTATTAGGGGTTGCCTATTCTTCTGCTCCCGCCGTCGCCCATGTCAGTTATGCTGCCAATATTGGTAGTTACGAATGGTAAAAGGGGATGACTAATGTTTTCAACTTTTTACAACCCCCTTTTAATAAAAATAATAATATTTAAGGGGCTGTAGTAATAAGTTATTGCTGCTGACTGAAATTTTTGTTTAAACTTTATTTATTTGTTATTACGATTATTCTTCTTCGGCAACTTGGC
>NZ_REEZ01000032.1 GCF_003990445.1 Pararhodobacter zhoushanensis
AAAACAGTCTGCTGTTTGAGAAGCTGCATTACTAGCTACCTCAAACGACTCTTAAGCTTTTCTTTATTCTGAACTAAATTTAAAGTTTATTCGACAATATGCGTGAGTGTATCTCAGTACATGTTGGACAAGCCGGTGTCCAGATCGGTAATGCCTGTTGGGAATTATACTGCCTTGAGCATGGAATCCAACCTGATGGTCAGATGCCATCTGATAAAACTGTAGGAGGCGGTGATGACAGTTTCAATACTTTCTTCAGCGAGACTGGAGCTGGAAAGCATGTTCCCAGGGCAGTTTTTGTCGACCTTGAACCAACTGTGGTAGATGAAGTTAGAACTGGTACCTACAGGCAATTATTCCACCCAGAACAACTAATTACTGGCAAAGAAGATGCTGCTAACAACTATGCCCGTGGTCACTACACGATTGGAAAAGAAATCGTAGATCTGGTATTAGATAGGATTCGTAAACTTGCTGACCAATGTACAGGTTTACAAGGCTTCCTCATTTTCCATTCATTTGGTGGAGGCACTGGATCCGGTTTTACCTCCCTACTCATGGAAAGGCTCTCTGTTGATTATGGAAAGAAATCTAAACTTGAATTTGCTATCTACCCAGCACCCCAAGTTTCCACAGCTGTAGTTGAGCCCTACAATTCAATTCTTACCACCCATACTACGTTGGAACATTCCGACTGCGCTTTCATGGTTGACAACGAAGCTATCTATGACATTTGTAGAAGAAATTTGGACATCGAACGCCCTACTTATACCAACCTGAACAGGCTAATTGGACAGATTGTATCTTCGATAACAGCATCCTTACGTTTCGATGGTGCATTAAACGTCGACTTAACTGAATTCCAAACTAATTTGGTGCCATACCCACGTATTCAT
>NZ_REEZ01000033.1 GCF_003990445.1 Pararhodobacter zhoushanensis
GGCAAGTTATTATTTCACTTTTTTGTTCTCACAAAAACACACGAACGTCCTGCAAAAAACGAAACAAATACATACGGGTCAGCACGCGCGACGGCGACGATGTTCTTTTCCTTTTAGAAAAATAGATTGATGGTGCTGCTGTTCTTTTTTTCGTCTTTTTTTGTTTGTTTTGTTTTTTATTTTTTGTTTTGTTGTCTTTTTAAGGTATCGTAGTAGGTTTGGGGGTTTAGTAAGGGCCGGATTTGCCGGGGGGACCGTAACTGGAAGACACTCCTCCACCTCCACCACTAATGCCACCGCCAATACCACCCCCGATGCCGCTGCCAATACCGCTGCCACCACCGAGTCCACCGCCATGTCCTCCTCCAAATCCACCTCCGGATCCACCTCCAAATCCGCCGCCTGCACCGCCGCCAAATCCACCTCCAGCTCCTCCTCCGAATCCTCCTCCAATTCCGGTACCGCCACCACCACCGCCTGCTTCTTTCTGTGTCTTATATCTGATGAAGTAGACCTCTGGTTTGCTGGGTTGTGTGGGCGCTGGAGTTGGAATGTTGATTTCAGGAGCTTCGTCTGGTTTCTTGACCAAAACATAGACCAAAGTCTTTTCTTCGTTTTGGGGTTGAACTGGGATTACTGGGGCTGTTGGTGCAGGTGGACTTGGGGCCTTGATGAAAATGATTTTGTAATGTTTCTGGGCTTGTCCAACGGAAATGGGCCTTTGTGGTCTGAATTCTTCAGGTTCTGGGGGTGGCACGTGGACGTAGATGTGTTTCTGGACAGTAACGCCACCGCCTCCTCCGAAACCTCCACCACCACCACCACCTCCAAAGCCTCCTCCAGAACCACCTCCGAATCCGCC
>NZ_REEZ01000034.1 GCF_003990445.1 Pararhodobacter zhoushanensis
GCGTTAGCAGTCCCTTTATTTCATTCGAACGAGTAAAAAAACACACTATCAGCCATGTGTGACGATGATGTTGCTGCGTTGGTCGTAGACAATGGATCCGGTATGTGCAAAGCCGGTTTCGCTGGAGACGATGCCCCAAGGGCCGTCTTCCCCTCGATCGTAGGTCGCCCCAGGCATCAGGGTGTGATGGTCGGTATGGGTCAAAAAGACTCGTACGTAGGTGATGAAGCCCAGAGCAAAAGAGGTATCCTCACCCTGAAATATCCCATTGAACACGGTATCATTACCAACTGGGATGACATGGAAAAGATCTGGCATCACACCTTCTACAACGAATTGCGTGTTGCACCTGAGGAACACCCCGTCCTCTTGACCGAAGCTCCTCTTAACCCCAAGGCCAATCGTGAAAAGATGACCCAAATCATGTTCGAAACCTTCAACACCCCAGCCATGTACGTCGCCATCCAGGCCGTACTTTCCCTTTACGCTTCCGGTCGTACCACCGGTATCGTCTTGGACTCTGGAGATGGTGTATCCCACACAGTACCCATCTATGAAGGTTACGCTTTACCCCATGCCATCCTCCGTTTGGACTTGGCTGGTCGTGACTTGACCGATTACTTGATGAAAATCTTGACCGAAAGAGGTTACTCGTTCACAACCACCGCTGAAAGAGAAATCGTTAGGGACATCAAGGAAAAACTTTGCTATGTTGCTTTGGACTTCGAACAAGAAATGGCCACCGCCGCTGCATCCACATCTCTGGAGAAGAGCTACGAATTGCCTGATGGACAGGTCATTACCATTGGTAACGAAAGGTTCCGTTGTCCTGAAGCTCTCTTCCAACCTTCC
>NZ_REEZ01000035.1 GCF_003990445.1 Pararhodobacter zhoushanensis
ATATGGTTCAATACGTCTAAAAAGCTTCTACTGCTACTTGTTGGTGTTGCTGGTAACTTCTTGGGAAATAACGTTGGTATACGTTTCTTGGGTACGATTGGACTGGACCTCCTTGTTGGTATTGGTATTCGAATTGCCCTTGGTATCCAGGGAAGAGCCTTTGGAATACTGATGATGGGTATTGGGAACCCTGTTGTTGGTATTCTTGGTTTTGGTATACGTATTCAACTTCTTGGTAGAGGCTGTAGATTTGATTGTACAATTGGACCACTTGCTTTTGGTATTGGCTGGGGACTGTTTCGCTGTTCTGGACGTAGTTTTGGAAAGACTGTTGGAGTTCTTGGACTTGGTTCAAGTATTTGATGACGGCCTGGACGTATTGTTGCCATTGGTATTGTGGGTATACCTGTTGGTACCTTTCGAGTTGCTGTTGGATGTAGTAGAGGCGCTGTTCGATCTGGACGAGCACTTGGAGGGCTTGGACAGGTACTGAAAGGTATTGCTGGGTCAGTTGATACTGCTGTTGGTAGGAGCCTCCAAATGGATACTGCTGTTGGTAGGAGCCTCCAAATGGATACTGCTGTTGGTAGGAACCTCCAAATGGATACTGCTGTTTGTAGGAACCTCCAAATGGGTACTGTTGCTGGTAGGGGCCTCCATAAGGATATTGTTGTTGTTGTTGTTGGTACCCAAATCCGTACTTACCGCCGAGTGGGTAGTTTTGATAGCCTTGACCACCGAAGTAATAGGGGGTGGTGTGAGCGTAGTGGGTTGTCTGCTCAACTGACGCAGCGAAGGCGGAGCAGGCCACCAAAGACAAAACGAGTACAGACTTCATTGTAGTTACT
>NZ_REEZ01000036.1:0-388 GCF_003990445.1 Pararhodobacter zhoushanensis
CAGAAAAAAAAACGAAAGCACAATTTTTATACGAATATGGAGAAGAACTAACACACATTTAGTTCTTTGAATACTAATTATCGAATCAAAGGAGGAAATATTTCAGTCTTGTGTAATAAAACAACTGCTGCTTTGTTTGCATTATTTTTCTTTTTTAATTTTCATCAACTTCAGCCTCTGCTTCCTCGTCAAATTCAGCATCTTCATCAGCTGTTGCTTCCTGATATTGTTGGTATTCAGATACGAGGTCGTTCATGTTTGATTCAGCTTCTGTGAATTCCATTTCATCCATACCTTCACCCGTGTACCAATGCAAGAAAGCTTTTCGGCGGAACATAGCTGTGAACTGTTCTGAAATGCGTTTAAATAGCTCTTGGATGGCAGTAGA
>NZ_REEZ01000036.1:420-755 GCF_003990445.1 Pararhodobacter zhoushanensis
TCCATTCGACGAAATAGCTACTGTTTTTGTTTTGGATGTTCAACATTTGCTCGTCAACTTCTTTCATTGACATACGGCCTCTAAAGATAGCTGCAACGGTTAAGTAACGTCCATGTCGTGGATCGCAAGCGGCCATCATATTTTTGGCGTCAAACATTTGTTGTGTTAATTCTGGTACGGTCAAGGCTCTGTACTGTTGGCTTCCTCTCGATGTAAGTGGTGCAAAGCCGGGCATGAAGAAGTGGAGTCGAGGGAATGGTACCATGTTGACAGCCAATTTCCTAAGATCTGCATTTAATTGACCAGGGAATCGTAAACACGTTGTTACTCCAGAC
>NZ_REEZ01000037.1 GCF_003990445.1 Pararhodobacter zhoushanensis
ATAGCCCGTGGCCTCTTTATGGGGCTTTAGGGGCAATAACTTTAATATCAGGATTAATTAAATGGTTTCATCAACAACAAAGAAATTTATTATTAGTGGGAATACTTATCACCTTAATAATTATATATCAATGATGACGAGATATTACTCGAGAAGGTACTTTCCAAGGATTACATACTATAAGAGTAACAATTGGTTTACGATGAGGTATAATCTTATTTATTATTTCAGAAATTTTCTTTTTTATCTCTTTTTTCTGAGGATTTTTCCATAGAAGATTAAGTCCTGCAGTAGAAATTGGGATAATCTGACCTCCTAAAGGTATTATACCATTTAACCCGTTACAAATTCCTTTACTAAATACTTTAATCCTACTTAGATCAGGGATCACGGTAACTTGAGCACATCATGCTTTAATAGAAAATAACTATAAACAATCAGTTCAAGGACTTTTATTAACAGTACTATTAGGACTATATTTTACAGCCCTCCAAGCTTATGAGTATATTGAATCCCCTTTTACTATTGCTGATGCAGTTTATGGTTCATCCTTTTTTATAGCCACAGGATTTCATGGTCTTCATGTAATTATTGGTACCACTTTTCTTTTAATTTGCCTTTTACGACAACTAAATAACCATTTCTCTTTAACACACCATTTTGGATTTGAAGCTGCTGCTTGATATTGACATTTTGTAGATGTTGTTTGATTATTCTTATATATCTCAATTTATTGGTGAGGTAGATAGTTA
>NZ_REEZ01000038.1 GCF_003990445.1 Pararhodobacter zhoushanensis
AGCAGAACAAACGCAATAAACAAAATGAACTCACTGGCTGTGGTTTTTCTTTGTGTGGCCATTTCCTCGGCTTCTTGCTCTGCCGTCTGGGGAGGTGCCGCAACCCTTGTTGGACCAGCAAATCTCGGTGCAGCTCTTAAAGGACCTTCTGCCCAAGCTTCTCTAATCGGCCCAGACGGAAGTGCAATTTCCGCTGGTGCTGATGCAGGTGCACTCCTTGCCGCTCCAAAAGCTGGAGGAGTTGTTACTGCCGCAGTTGCTCCAGGAGTAGTTGCTGGTCCAGGATTATGGGGGGGTGCCCCACTATTGCCCCCTGTAGCAGTTGCCCCGGCTCCACTTCTTCCACCAATTCTTCCCCCCATAGCCCCAGTTCTTCCAGTACCTGCAAAAACTGGTACCCTCATCGACGGACCCTCCGGTACCATTAGGACTTCTGGTTCAGCTAACGGCTTGATCGCCGCTCCTGTAGGCCCAGTAGTCGGTTCTGTAGGTCCTCTAGTTGCTCCAGCACCAGCTATTATTGCTGGTCCAGCACCTGGCATCATCGGACCCGGTCCCCTTTTGGGACCAGGACTCCTCGCTGGAAAACTGAAGGCCTGGTAAAAACTGCTGTGTAATCGACGAATAAATATGTATGAAAACCAAATGTTGTCTGGCGACTGTGTATAGTATTTTTTTAACAAATAAATTATGAAAAAAAAAAATAATCATATAGTTTATTTTCTAAAATAACACGATCACAATTTTAATA
>NZ_REEZ01000039.1 GCF_003990445.1 Pararhodobacter zhoushanensis
CTTGTCATTACATCAAGCATCATGAACACATACACCGTGTGTATGGCCTTCGCCATGGCCATGGCCGTAGTAGCCGAACCACCCTCTGGATACTCCTACAGCAGACCCAGCGGAGGTGGCGGCGGATACTCTGGCGGTGGCGGTTACTCAGGAGGCGGCGGATTTTCCGGAGGTGGCGGTCTTCTGGGTGGCGGAGGCGGATACCAAGCGGTCTCGTCGGGCTACCAAACATCCGAAGGTGCCCAAGTTGATTCCGCCCTTTTGGAACAAGTCCGTCAAATTCTATTGAAAGAAGAACAATCTTCATCGTCCCTTGGAGGTGGTGGTGGTGGCGGCGGTTACAGCGCCCCCTCCTCGTCGTACGGTGCTCCCTCGTCCTCGTACGGAGCTCCATCCTCTTCATACGGAGCACCATCCTCCTCTTACGGAGTTCCTGGTTACTCTGCTCGCGTTGTCGGCGTTGATCTCGAAGGTATCAAACAGGCCATCCAGGTGGCTCAATACGAACAAACTTCATACGCCTCAGCACCCAGCGGAAGCTACGGAGCTCCAAGGATACCATCCGGCTCATACGGAGCCCCATACTAAGCCTTGAGGCTTGATGAACTGAAAACAAGTGCTGCTGTCACAATCACACGGGTCTATGATGCAATACCATCGCTCACGTTACCATCTACCATGTTATTTTCATGTTGTATAAAGCTATTAGGTTAAGTTTTTGTAAAAAATACATTTGTCACC
>NZ_REEZ01000004.1 GCF_003990445.1 Pararhodobacter zhoushanensis
AGGTGTTCCTCTCGGCCATCGCCCTCGCTGCGACCGTTCTCTTCTGGCTTTGAAAATCAATGAGTCTGGAACCTAGGCATTCGCGGGTTTGCAATTGTAGTGTCTCGGAGCTTTAAGAAGCTCGAAGACAAAATGCCAAGCCTTGTGGCGGAAATGCGAGACGATATAGCTGGCGCGCCATTCACTCGTGAATTCATCATTGGATCCAAGAACTGGTCTTACAATGGCGACCCAGAGAAACCCATTTTCTCTTATTATTTCGAAGACCATGACAACTTAAAGTCGATGCTTAAAGTTATGCAAAATTATGACGCGATCATTGAAACCACCTACAACAATACCGACCGATTTGAGTTTACAGAAGATTTCGCAGAATATCTCCTGTTGCCCGTTTGACTCTTTCAATCAAGGTTCACATTCGAGCTGAGTTGCCAGTGCTCTGTTTTGTGTTTCCTAAGAGCGGACTTTAGCTACACTGCAGAAAATAGGTAAAGTGCGCTCGAAGCGGCCGTTCGCTGCGATCTGCGCCAAGGTCCGGCTCTTCATTTTGGGGCAGTTGATGACGTAAAGGCCCGTTTCGTCTGACGTCTGGCACATCGCGGCCTCCGGTCTGCGCAGGAGAGCACCGGCGGCGGCCACAGGTCTCCACGAGCCGTGTCGCAGACGGCCTATGCGTCCCAGGCCACCGGCATCCTGAGCGGCCCCCGGAAGGCCCAGCCGCCGAAGGGCGTCTCGCCGTCCAGCCGCAGGCCCGGCAGCCGCTCGAAGATCATCGGCATGGCCACCTCGGCGATCAGGCAGCGCGAGGCCCAGGCCCCGGCGCAGAAATGCGGCCCGGCACCAAAGGCGACCGAAGGCCCGGCGTCCTGCGTCAGGTCGAACACATCGGGGCGGGCAAAGACGTTTTCATCCCGGTTGCCGGATGAGAACATCAGGAACACGCGGTCTTCGGGCTCGAACTGCACGCCGTGCAGGGTATAGGGCTGCGCCACGCGGCGGGGCGACATGGCGACGGGGGCGATCCAGCGGGCGTATTCCTCGAAGGCAGCCAGCCAGGTGACCTGACCGGATTGCACGAGCGCCAGTTGGTCAGGGTGGGTCAGCATCGCCCATGTCAGGCCCGCGATCACATCGCGCGGCTCGTTCTGCCCGCCCGAGATCGCCAGTTTCACATTGGCGCGGATTGAGGCCTCGCTCAGACCGGCCTGCATCTGCACCGAGAGCAACGAGGCATCCGGGTTGTCGCGCAGCACCGGCATGCGCTCATCGATATAGCGGTCGATCGCGGCGGTGCAGTCGTTGCAGCGCGCCTCAACCGCCGGATCGCCCGCATAGTTGGAGATGCCATCCATCATCCCCTGACTGACGCGGTCCATTTCCTGCCACGAGATCTGCGTCAGGCCGGTGATCACCTTGAGCGCCTCACCGGAAATGCGCGTGGCAATGTCGCGCAGCATGTCGGCGCGGGTCTGGGGGCGCAGTTCGACAAGGATTTCGGCGGTGAAGCTCTGGAATTGCGCTTTCCACGTATCGCGGACGGTGCGCGGTGAGACGGTGGGGAAGATCGCCTTGCGCTCGATGCTATGCGCCTCGCCATCCTTGCGCATCATGTTCTGGCCCATGAGCACGCTCATCAGCCCGCCGGGCTGGTCGGACGAGAAGATGTCGATCTTCTTTTCATTGATGAAGATGTCGTCGCGCCGGGTCAGCAGCGTTGCCCCCAGTTGCGGGACATAGGCGACCGGGGCCTGCGCGCGCATGCGTTTGAGGGTGGGATAGGGATCAGCCCAGAACGCTTTGAGGTCGATGTCGAAGACGGGTGCGGTCGACATGGTTTCCTCCCAGCGTCGTGGCGGGGGTATCTGACCGGCGCGGCGTTGCGCTGTCAACACGCTGGTAGGTTGGGTGCGCAGGGCCTAGGCTTTGGGAGGAATGGTGAAGTGGAGAGTGCAATGGTGTCGGTGGTCATGCTGGGGGCGAGTGGTGCGGTGGGTGCCGCGGCCTTGCGGACGCTCAAGGCGATGCCGCAAGTGGCGCGGGTCACGCTGCTGAGCCGCCGGGCGACGGGGCTGGCGGGCGGGAAGGTGGCCGAGCAGGTGGTCGATGTGGCCGATCCAGCCAGCTATGCCGCGCATCTGGTCGGGCATGAGGCGGCGCTCTGCACGCTGGGGGTGGGCGAGCCGTCGAAGGCGTCGCGGGAGGAATTCACGCGGGTGGACCACGATATTCCGCTGGCCTTCGGGCAGGCCTGCCGTGACGCCGGGGTGGCGCATTTCGGGCTTCTGGCGGCAGTGGGCAGCGATTCCGGCTCGCGCATCTTTTATGCCCGCACGAAGGGGCAGCTTGAGGACGGGTTGCGGGGCATGGGTTTTGCGCGGCTGAGCCTGTTCCATCCCAGCATGATCCTGACGCCCCAGAACCGCTATGGCGCGTCGCAGGCGCTGATGCTGGCGGTGTGGCCGTAGCTGAAACCGCTGCTGGCCGGGGGGCTGCGCAAGTATCGCGGGATCAGGGTTGAGGATCTGGGGGCCGCGATGGCGCGCGATGTGTTGCGGGGCGGCGCGGGGGTTCAGGTGCTGGAATGGGATGCGATCATGGCACTGGCGGGCACATAGCAAAACGCGCCCCGGTTGGGGGGCGCGTTTCGGTCGTTTTTTAGGGCGATCAGGCCAGCGAAGAGTCGATGCCTTTGCAGGCCTCGACGAGGCCCTTCACGGCGTCGACCGACTTGTCGAACATGGCTTGCTCGTCAGCGTTCATCTTGATGTCGACGATACGCTCGACACCACCGGCACCGATGATCGTGGGCACGCCGACGTAGAAGCCGTTCAGACCCAGCGCGCCGTCAACCCAGGCAGCGCAGGGCAGCAGACGCTTCTGGTCCTTGAGATACGCTTCGGCCATCTCGATCGCCGAGGTGGCGGGCGCGTAGAAGGCCGAGCCGGTTTTCAAGAGGCCAACGATCTCGGCGCCGCCGTCACGGGTGCGCTGGACGATGGCGTCCAGACGCTCTTGCGTGGTCCAGCCCATCTCGATCAGGTCGGGCAGCGGGATACCGGCAACGGTCGAATAGCGCACCAGCGGCACCATCGTGTCGCCGTGGCCACCGAGCACAAAGGCGGTGACGTCGCGCATCGAGACGTTGAACTCGCTCGCCAGGAAGTGACGGAAGCGGGCCGAGTCGAGCACGCCGGCCATGCCGACGACTTTCTCGGCGGGCAGGCCCGAGAACTGCTGCAGCGCCCAGACCATCGCGTCCAGCGGGTTGGTGATGCAGATCACGAAGGCGTCGGGGGCGTGGGCCTTGATGCCTTCGCCGACCGATTTCATCACCTTCAGGTTGATGCCCAGCAGGTCATCGCGCGACATGCCCGGCTTGCGCGGGACACCGGCGGTGACGATGCAGACGTCGGCGCCAGCGATATCAGCGTAATCGTTGGTGCCCTTGAAGCTGCCGTCGAACCCTTCCGACGGGCCGCTCTCGGCAATATCGAGCGCCTTGCCCTGCGGGGTGCCCTCGGAAATGTCGAACAGGACGACGTCCCCGAGTTCCTTGATCGCGGCGAGATGGGCGAGCGTGCCGCCGATCTGACCCGCGCCGATCAGCGCGATTTTGGGTCTGGCCATGGGTATCTCCGGTCAGGTTGTTGGTTGGCGACCTGACTAAGACCTCCAATGCCGTCACGCAAGCCTCGCGGCGGTGCAGCACGATAGATTATGACGCTGTTATCGCTGCCAGCGACGCATTCTGACCTTTGTGTCGCATTACGCCGGTGCGCCGCGCGCCGGCTGCAGGCCCTGGGTCGCGGTGAACCCGTTGCCATTGGCCAGAAGGCACGAACGCCCGTCCGGCAGGTTCAGCACGAGGGTCCAGGTGCCCGACTCGGCGGCAAAAAGATCAATCGTTGCGCCGCGCGCGGCCTGACCGGTGGCGAGTCGCTCTTCGCCGCGCTGGTCGATGACAAGGCTGAGCACCCTTTCGCGCGCCGAACAGGGAAGTTGCTGGGCGCTGGCGACGGCGGGGAAAAGGAGCAGGGCGGCAAGGGCAAGGCGAAGCATGGGACGACCTTTCAACGGGGGACAGGGGTCACAGCCTGCGCGTGAAGTGTCTAAAATCCGTTGAAAGCAGCGGTCTCTCTGCGGTGCAGAAATTTAACACTTGCCCTTTGTGTCCGAATTTGGTGCTTTGCGCGCAATATTGTTTCACGGGAGAGAATCATGGACAGCCGCCCGTTCCGCTCGGCCCTCTATATACCCGGCTCGAAAGAGCGGGCTCTGGACAAGGCCCGCTCGCTGGCCGCCGACGCGATCATCTTCGATCTGGAAGACGCTGTCGCGATCGAGGAAAAGGCCAATGCGCGCGAGCTGCTGGCCAACACGCTGGCCTCTGCCGATTACGGCCCGCGGGCCAAGCTGGTGCGCATTAACGGATTCGATACGGATTGGGGCGATGCTGATCTGGAGGTGATCGCGCTGGCCCGGCCTGAGGCTGTGCTGTTGCCCAAGGTGAACTCGGCCAGCGACATTCAGGCACTGGCCGCCAAGCTGGAGGGACGGGCCGATACGTCAGAGACGACAATCTGGGCCATGATGGAGACGCCGCTGGGTATCCTGAACGCGCAGGAAATTGCCGCCGCGCCGCGTATGGCGGGGTTTGTCATGGGCACCAACGATCTGGCCAAGGAGCTGAACTGCCGGTTCCGCGCCGACCGTCTGCCGCTGCAATATGCCCTGCAAACCTGCCTGATGGCCGCCCGCGCCGCCGGGATCGTGGCGATTGATGGCGTCTATAATGCGTTCAAGGATGACGCGGGCCTGCGTGCCGAATGCGAACAGGGCCGTGATCTGGGCTTTGACGGCAAAACCCTGATCCACCCGGCGCAGCTGGACGTGGCGAACGCGGTGTTTGCGCCCGATGAAGCGGCGATTGATCTGGCCCGCCGCCAGATCGCCGCCTTTGACGAGGCGACGGCCAAAGGGCTGGGCGTTGCCGTTGTGGATGGCAAGATCGTCGAGAACCTGCATATTGTGACCGCACGCGGCGTGCTGGCGCGCGCCGACGCAATCTTGCAGTTACAAAAGGCGATGAGTTGATGGGCTATCTCTTACTGATCCTGGGGCTGCTGGCCTGGTCGGTCCCGCATCTGTGGAAACGCTTCGCCCCGGCGCACCGCGCCTCGATGGGCGACAAGGGCAAGCTGGTGGTGACGGTTGCCTCGTTCGTCGGCATCGCGCTGATGGTGGTGGGCTATCGCATGGCCCCGGTCGACCCGATCTGGCCGGAATCGCGCAGCATGGTGCCCGTGAACAACCTGCTGATGCTGCTGGCGGTCTATCTGTTCGCGGCCTCTGGCATGAAAACCGTGGTGACGCGCTATGTCCGCCACCCGCAATTGTGGGGCGTGCGGCTGTGGGCACTGGCGCATTTGATGGTGAACGGCGATCTGGCCTCACTCATCCTGTTCGCCGGGTTGTTCATCTGGGCGCAGGTCGAGGTGGCGTTCATCAATCGGGCAGACCCGGTCTGGGTCAAGCCGACGGGTCCGGCGAATGTCGGCAAGGAAATCGGCGCGGTCGTCGGGGCCGTGCTGGTGATGGGCGCGGTGGGCTATGTCCACATTCTGCTTGGCTACAATCCATTCGGGTGATGCGATGAAACTCTACCGTTTGCTGACCGAGGACGACACGTCGGTGTTTTGCCACAAGGTGACGGCCGCCCTGAACAAGGGGTGGGAGCTGCACGGCTCGCCCTCTTATGCGTTCGACGCTGGGAAGGGCGTGATGCGCTGCGCGCAGGCCGTGGTGAAAGAGGCGCCGGGGACGTACACGCCCGAGACCAAGCTGGGCGAGCACTGAGGGCGCGGCCGGGGGGCTGCTCGCCCCCCGGACCCCCTCGCCCAAGGGGGGGAGCACGCTCCCCCCTTGGGGAACCCCCCGTGAGTATTTAGGACAAGATGATGGGCACTGTATGAAGACGACTGCGGGCCGGTTTTTTGAGGATTATTCTGTCGGTCAGGTGATCCGCCACGCTGTGCCACGCACGCTGTCGGGGGGGGAGCGGGCGCTGTATCATGCTTTGTACCCGGCACGCGGGGCCCTCTATTCGTCGGATGAATTTGCGCAGGCATGTGGGCTGCCGAGCAGTCCGCTGGACGATCTGATCGTGTTCCATACGGTCTTTGGCAAGACGGTCCCCGATGTCAGCCTGAACGCCATCGCCAATCTGGGCTATGCCGAGGGGCGGTTTCTGGCGCCGGTCTATGCGGGCGATACGCTCAGCTCGCAGTCCGAGGTGATCGGGCTGAAGCAGAACTCGAACGGCAAATCGGGCGTGGTTTATGTGCGCACGACGGGCACCAACCAGCGTGGCCAGCCAGTGCTCTCCTATGTGCGCTGGGTGATGGTACGCAAAAGGGACATCGACGCGCCCGCGCCGGTGACACTGGTGCCGGAGCTGGCGACGGTGGTGGCGCCCGGCGATCTGGTGGTGCCGGAGGGGCTGCATTTCGACAGCTATGATGCCGGGCTGGCGGGCGAGCCGTATCGGTTGGGCGATTACACCGTCGGTGAGGTGATCGAGCATGTCGATGGCGTCACCGTGGAAGAGGCCGAACATATGCTGGCCACGCGGCTGTGGCAGAACACGGCGAAGGTGCATTTCGACGCGACCTTCCGTCCGGACGGCCAGCGGCTGATTTACGGCGGGCATGTCATCAGCCTTGCGCGGGCGCTCAGTTTCAACGGCTTGGCCAATGCGCAGATGATCGTGGCGATCAACGGCGGGGCGCATGTGAACCCGTGTTTCGCGGGCATGACAGTGCGCGCGTGGTCGCAAGTTCTGGACAAGGCCGAGACCGGCGTGCCCGGCGTTGGCGCAATCCGGTTGCGGCTGGTGGCGACCAGCGGAACGGGGTCTGTGCTGCGTGGTGAGGACGGGAAATATGCGCCCGACGTGCTGCTGGACCTCGATTACTGGGCGTTGATGCCGCTTTGAGCCGCGCGCGGCGACAGGCCATCATCTTGTGATCACGCTTTTTCCGAGTGTGATCACATTAACAGATTTTTTTCACCCTTGCGTGAGTTTCAGACAAGTTTCGTTTAAAGCTTGCGTGACTCGGGTGAAAAATCCGCTATTGAAACGGCAAGCCAGCCGGCCCAAGGGATCCATCTCGGGGCCGGACGCGCCAAGAGAGAGGGACCATCATGGCTGACGTGAACCGGGGCAACCGGCCGCTTTCCCCGCACCTGCAGGTTTATCGCCTTCCGCTTGTTGCTATCATCTCCATCATGACCCGGATCACCGGCGTCGGCATGGTATTGTCGAGCATCTTTGTCGTGTGGTGGTTCGTTGCCGGTGCCTATTCGCCCGACTACTTCGCCACGGCGGACTGGTTGCTGAGCAGCTGGATCGGCAAGCTGGTGCTGATCGTCTCGCTTTGGGCGCTGTGGTTCCACTTTGCCAACGGCATCCGGCACTTTTTCTTCGACCTTGGTAAAGGGTTGGAGCTGCCCAGCGTGCAACGGTCAAACTGGTATGTGATCGGCGCCTCGGTGGTGCTGACCGTCCTGACCCTGTTTCTGGTGTGACGGAGCGCAAAATGAGCTATAAAACCGACTATCAGAATGTCGAAGGCCTGGGCAGCGCCGGTGAAGGCGTCCAGCACTTCTGGATCCAGCGCCTGACGGCGATCGCGCTGGTGCCGCTGGCCATCCTGTTCGTGATCCCCTTCGGCCAGGCCCTTGGTGGCGGCTACGAGGCGCTGATCGCGACCTACGGCCAGTTCGGCCATGCCGTAACGGCGATGCTGTTCATCGCGGTTGCGTGCTGGCACTTCACCATCGGGCTGCAAGCGGTCATCGAAGATTATACCGCTGGCTTCACGCGTCTGGTCTGGCTGATCGCGTCCAAACTGTTTGGCGCGGTTCTGGGCGTCAGCGGCGTCGTCGCCATCGCCACCATCCTGTTCCGCGCCTGAGGACGAACCGATGTCTGCATATGAAATCCAAGAACACACCTATGACGTTGTCGTGGTCGGCGCCGGTGGCGCGGGTCTGCGCGCGACGCTGGGCATGGCCGAACAGGGACTGAAAACCGCCTGTATCACCAAGGTCTTCCCGACCCGCTCGCATACCGTGGCCGCACAGGGCGGCATCGCTGCCAGCCTTGGCAACATGGGCCCGGACAGCTGGCAGTGGCACATGTACGACACCGTCAAAGGGTCGGACTGGCTGGGCGATACCGACGCGATGGAATATCTGGCGCGCTCTGCCCCCAAGGCCGTGTATGAGCTGGAGCATTACGGCGTGCCCTTCTCTCGGACCGAGGAAGGCAAGATCTATCAGCGCCCCTTCGGTGGCCACACCACCGAATATGGTGAAGGCCCGCCCGTGCAGCGCACCTGCGCCGCGGCAGACCGCACCGGCCACGCCATTCTGCACACGCTTTATGGCCGCTCGCTGAAAGAAAAAGCGCAGTTTTACATCGAATACTTCGCAACCGATCTTCTGATGTCGGAAGACGGGGAATGCACCGGCGTTCTGGCGTGGAAACTGGATGACGGCACGCTGCACCAGTTCAACGCCAAGATGGTCGTGCTGGCCACCGGCGGGTATGGCCGCGCCTATTTCAGCGCGACCTCGGCCCATACCTGCACCGGCGACGGGAACGGCATGGTCGCCCGCGCGGGTCTGCCGCTGCAGGACATGGAGTTCGTGCAGTTCCACCCGACCGGGATTTACGGCGCAGGCTGCCTGATCACCGAGGGTGCGCGCGGCGAAGGCGGGTATCTGACCAACTCGGAAGGCGAGCGCTTCATGGAACGCTACGCGCCGACGTATAAAGACCTCGCCTCGCGCGATGTGGTCTCGCGCTGCATGACGATGGAGATCCGTGAAGGCCGCGGTGTTGGTCCGAACAAGGACCACATCCACCTGCACCTGAACCACCTGCCGCCCGAAACGCTGCATCTGCGCCTGCCGGGCATCTCGGAATCCGCGCGGATCTTTGCGGGCGTGGACCTGAACAAGGAACCGATCCCGGTTCTGCCGACGGTTCACTACAACATGGGCGGCATCCCCACCAACTATTGGGGCGAGGTGCTGAACCCGACCGCTGAGAACCCGACCCGCACTGCGCCCGGCCTGATGGCTGTCGGTGAGGCCGGATGCGCCTCGGTCCATGGCGCGAACCGTCTGGGTTCGAACTCGCTGATCGACCTCGTGGTGTTTGGTCGCGCGGCTGCAATTCGTGCGGGTCAGATCATCGACCCGGCCTCGGCCAACCGCGACACGTCGAAAGCGGCGGTTGAAGCCGCGGTTGACCGCTTTGACCGGCTGCGCAATGCCAATGGGTCCACCCCGACGGCCGAGCTGCGTCTGGAAATGCAAAAGACGATGCAGGCCGACGCCGCCGTGTTCCGCACCGACAAGACGCTGGGCGAAGGCGTCGAGAAGATGAAAGCGGTCGCGGGCAAGATGGCCGACATCAAGGTTACCGACCGCTCGCTGGTCTGGAACAGCGACCTGATGGAAACGCTCGAGCTGGAAAACCTGATGCCCTGCGCGCTGGCCACCATCGTTGGTGCAGAGGCCCGCAAGGAATCGCGCGGCGCCCATGCACACGAGGATTACCCGAACCGCGACGACGAGAACTGGCGCAAGCACACGCTCTCGTGGGTCGATGGCAATCAGGTACGCCTCGATTATCGCCCTGTCGTTCTCGATCCGCTGACCGCGGAAGCCGACGGCGGAATCGAACTCAAGAAAATCGCGCCCAAAGCGCGCGTTTACTGAGCGGGGACAGGCAGATGGTACAACTCACTCTTCCCAAGAACTCGAAAATCCGCACCGGCAAGACCTGGCCCAAACCGGCGGGCGCGACCAAGTTGCGGACCTTCCGCATCTATCGCTGGTCGCCCGATGACGGGGAAAACCCGCGCGTCGACACCTATTTCGTCGATATGGACAGCTGCGGGCCGATGGTTCTGGACGCGCTGATCAAGATCAAGAACGAGATCGACCCGACGCTGACCTTCCGCCGGTCTTGCCGTGAGGGGATCTGCGGATCCTGCGCGATGAACATCGACGGTCGCAACACGCTGGCCTGCATCTTTGGCATGGATGAGGTCAAGGGCGACGTGAAGATCTATCCGCTGCCGCATATGCCGGTGGTCAAGGATCTGATCCCGGATCTGACGCATTTCTACGCGCAGCACGAATCGATCATGCCGTGGCTGGAAACCAAGACCAACACGCCGGCCAAAGAGTGGAAGCAGTCGATTGAGGACCGCTCGAAGCTCGACGGTCTGTATGAATGCGTGATGTGCGCCTGCTGTTCGACGTCCTGCCCCAGCTACTGGTGGAACGGCGACCGCTATCTGGGCCCGGCCGCGTTGTTGCACGCCTACCGCTGGATCATCGATTCGCGCGATGAGATCACCGGCCAGCGTCTGGACGAGCTGCACGATCCGTTCAAGCTGTATCGCTGCCACACGATCATGAACTGCACTTCGACGTGCCCCAAAGGGTTGAACCCCGCCAAGGCAATCGCCGAGATCAAGAAGATGATGGTCGAGCGGGTCGTCTGACCGGATTTGTCGCATCGCCAGAAGGGCCGCAGATTTCTGCGGCCCTTCTGTTTTGTCCCCTGCACGCGTTCCCGACGTCGGTCTGGCGGCCAGCAGCTTCCAGGCGTCAGCGGCGCAAAGGCATCGGCCTTCCGGATCCAATGGCTTGCGACGCCCGGTGGTTGTGCCCGCAGGCTTTACCGCCCCAGCAACCTGCGCAACGACGATTGCCCTTGCTGCAATAGCATCAAGGCCCCGGAACTGGCCGTCTCGGCCTGAATTTGCTGAACCTGCTCGGACAGGAAGAAGCGGCGGGTCAACGTTTCGACCGCCTCGGGGTCATCGAACTGGGCGATGCTGTCCGAGCCCATCAACCGCTCTGTCCGGTCTTTGAGGATATCGACCTGCCGGTCGATATCCAGCGTGCCGAATCCGTCGGGCAGAAGATAGGCGGTTTCGAACACCGCGCGCAGACTTGGGGTGCCAAGCACCGTGTACCATCGTGCAGCTTCGCTGATGTCTTGCGCCGCAAGCGCCGGCAAATCCCGCTCGAGCGCCAGAGCAAGGCGCATGGATTCACTTTGCTCGCCAACCGCCTGCTCGAACGATCGATCACGGAAGTCACCGAGAAGTTTCTCGGCGAAACCGTCGAACTGATTCCAGCTGAGATAGGTATCACCAAACCCAAAGGCGACATTCAGTTGCTTGTAGCGCTTGTCAGCCAGGCGATTGACGAAGCTACCGTCTTCCTTGGCAGGGCTTTCCAGTACCTTTTGAATATAGGCCCGGTTTGGCAGGTCATCCTGCAGGCCGAATGCCGTAAGCGCGACACTCAGCAAGCGCCGGTCCTTTACCAGATCTTCGGCGCTGGTGATGGATTGGATCCTCTCGCGGAAATAGGCTTCATCGCGTTGGGCGGCGGGGGCGGCGGTGAGCGCCGCCTCCTGTTGGTCACGGGTGCGCTGCAAAAAGCGCCACCCCACATAGCCGTCAAGCGGCAGGATCGGTTGAAAGCTCATTGTCGTGCCGCCGCCATAAGCCGGTCTTCGCGCGGCAAGAGAGCCCGCAAATGCCGCATCGCCGGATAAAAATCGCGCGCGAGCACGGATTGGGTCGCGCGATCCAGAAGTTGGCGGCTGTCGAAATCGGTCAACACCTGGCTGAGCTGTTCGATCCCGCGCAACAATTGCGGGCTTGCCTGTTCGGGATCGGTATCACCGCTGAGCACCAACTGCGCGATATAGGCCACGCGGCGCACCGGCGTGACCACTTCACCGGGATGAATCGCGTCCCGCAGCCGCAGGATATTGGCGTTGGGCGTGACAATCGACAACCGGCTGCGGCGCTCACCATTTTCAATGACTGCGCCGTTGATCAACACCCGTTCGCGCGGTGCCAGTTTCAGGATCAACCCGCTCATGCTGTACGCCCTCCTGGCCGCAAGCCGCGCATGACGGCGGTGTTGATGTCGACCAGAACATCTGCCGACGCACTGCCAGACAAGACCTGCAGGGTGTGCCGCAAGGTGAACTCGGCGAGATAGAACATTCGTGCCCTGAGATCGGCCGGAAACGCGTTTTCGGGGTGGGCCAGATCGGCGGCAAAGGCGGCCCACAGGCGGCGATTATCGTTCAACGCCTCGGTCAGGGCGGCACCGGTTCTGCCGCGGGCGTGCGGAATGTGGGTCTGTATACGGCCCGTGATCCGGGCCAGCACGTCATATTCGATATCACGCGGGGTTTTCAGCGCACGGGCGTGATGTCCATAGCTTGTGTGCGCATGGGCTGCGACGCTCATTTTGGGGCCTCATGGTGCGAATTCAGGGGCGGAGGGTGGGCCGGGCGCTGGTGCCCCCGGCCCGAGGCCTCAACGGAAGAGCGCCAGGATGTTCTGCGGTGCCTGGTTGGCAATCGACAGAGCCTGAATACCCAACTGCTGCTGAACCTGAAGCGCCTGCAGACGCGCCGAGGTTTCTTCCATATCGGCATCGACCAGCGAGCCGATCCCCGACTTCAGCGAACTCATCAGGCTGTTGACGTATTCGCTTTGGATGTCGATCCGGCCCTGTGCCGAGCCGAAGTCGGCAGCCGCCCGAATCGCAGTCTGCGTCAGCCCCTCGATGGCCGAGAGAGCCGCCGATGCCCCCTCTTCGCTTGACACGTCGAGGCTGGACAGGATTTCCATCCCGCCGCCCGCTGTGCCACCGGTGGCCAGCGTCGACGTGGTGGTGATGCTGGCCGTGGTGTTGTTGGTGATCGACACCGCACCGGTCCCGTCGGTGCTGGCCGTGATCGCAACGCCCGCACTTGCGGCCTCAAAGTTGAGGCGATCAACCAGCGCCGCCGAGATGTCGGACACCGTATCCCCGTCGCGCGCGACATAGCGCACCGGGTTGGTGATGCCGGTCAGACCACCGATGGCGTAGGAATCGCCTGCAAGCACGCGGTTGCCGCCCCGTGCAAGCGTGGTGGTATCACCGACAACGGTCATGGTCGCCGTGGCCGCCGCAGCAATCGCGCCGGCGCCGGTCATCGCCGTTGCCGCCAGATCGGTACCTGCGCCGACAGACCCGGCCTGCGTACCCAGATCGGCCTTGGACACCGCGATATTCGACGCCGAGACGCTGCCCGAACTGTTGCGATCCAGCGAGGACAGGATGCTCACGCTGCCGGACCCTTTGATGCCGGCGCCAGCGCCGGTGTTTCCGACGATCTGCGCCACGGTCGCACCGCCTTCGCGGTTCGACAGCAGGTTCAGGCCGTTGAACTGGGCCGCCCCGACAATCGACGAGATCTGGCTGCGCAGGGCAGTCACGTCGGTCTGGATCTTTTCGCGATCGACGTTCTCTTCCTGCGCGGCGACGACCTTGCCTTTGATCTCGGTCAGCAGGTCCGTGATCTGCTCGGACGCCGAGCGCGCCACCGCAATCGTCGACGAACCCAGGGCCAGGCTGTCAGCGATCCCCTTGAAGCCCTTGACGTCGGATTCCATCGTCTTGGAGATGGACCAGATCGCCGAGTTCTGCCGGGCGGTCGACACCGATTTACCCGTCGAGATCTCATTCTGGGTTTGGGACATGTTGGCGTTGATGGTCTTCAGCGTCTGAAGAGCCACCATCGCGGTGTTGTTGGTCAGAATTGAGGACATGGTTATTCCCTTGATAGAAGACGCGTTTTTGCGCCGGTTGTTTGCCGTTCGGAAACGGCGACCAAGCCCTTTCTGGACCTGCGGCTCCGCCTTTGCGGAGGACGCGCCACCTGTGTTGGTGCCCTGCCACCCTCGGGTCGATTTGCTAAGAGGGTCTTAAGACGCATCACACCAACACATTGCATTTCCTTCAAATCCTACGCACTTCACGCACGCCGATGCAGGCTGCCCGCTTGCGGTTCGAGCGCGGCGCGCGCGCCATTGCGGCCATAGGTCTGCCCGCGCCCGCGCCCGTCCTCGCGGGCGCGCGTCAGCAGGGCACGGGCGTCGGTGATCCCGCTCAGTGCGGCGTCGAACAGCCGCCCATTTCGCTGCGCCAGACTGCGGACGGTCTGCATCAGCGCCTCGGCCTCGGGCGGGACCGACGCGGGCGAGGCGGACTCGATATGCTCGATCAACATGGCCTTGCGCGGGGCCAGGCGCGCCAGCCGGGACAGATCGCCCGCGATCAGCGCCCGGCGCTCTTGGTCCAGCAGGCGGGTGAGTCGAATCAGCGCTGCGCGGGTCATGGGCGTGCCCCCGCTGCACGCTGTCGCAGCGCGTGCTCGATTGAATCGGCCAGACCGATTCCGCCGCGTGCGACCATGGCGCGAGCCTGTTCGTCGGCCAGAAACGAGGTGAATTGCGCTTCACCCTCACCGCCGCCGCCCGGCCCTTCATTGGCGCGAAAAACGCCTGCACTTTTAAGCATTTCGGCCAGAAAGGCACTTTCCAGAGCCTCGGCGCTGCGGCGCAGAGCGTCGGGCGCGGGCGGGATCGGCGGCAAAGTCGGGGGAATCAGGGTCATCGGTTTCTCCGTTGTCGATGGAATCGACGCTCTCAGATCGCGGTAAAGAAGCAGTAACCAACGGCTGCTAGACCTGAGGCGTCCCAAGACCGGAGCCCCGGAATGTTGCCCTTTGTCCTGTCCGACACCCCTCAGCTACCCCGCGCCAGTGCCCCGGCGCGCACCCCCGGCGCACCCGCAGCGGAGGCGTTTCTGGCCGTTCTGGACAGCCTGCGTGCCAGCGCCCGGCCCGCAGACCCCGCGCTGCCGGAGGCTGAGACAGCTGTGGAGGCGCAGGCCGGTGTTGACGGCGAGACGCCGGACAGGGGGACGGATGATGCTGCGACCGCGCCTGATCGTGCACCGCCCGAAGTTGCGCCGCCTGAAATGCCGCAGCGAGGCGGGGAACAGCCCGAGCCGACGGACATCTTGCCCGCCGACCCGGGCACGCCTGCGCCGCCACCGCCAGTTACGGTCGAATCGCCTCCGCGCGCGCATGCGCCCGCTGCCACCGCTGCCACCGCTCCACGTCCTGAGCTCACCGCGGCGGTCGAGGCCTCTCCGCCTGAGCGCCCGGTCAAGGACAGCACGCCACGCACGCCGCCCGCACCCGAAGCTTTGGTTCAGGGCCGAATCGCCCTGTCGCCGAAAACCGCACCGCCGCCGCAAAAACCTGCTCTGCCCGCGTCGATCCCTGCCGTCGAGGCGTCGCGTGAGGCGGTGGCGCAGGGCGACGTCGCCGCGCCAGAGCCTGCACAAAGGGTCGCGACCGCCGCTGAGGGCTGCGCCCTTCTGCCGCAGAATTCTGCACAAAATCAACCAGTTAATCCGCCGGCGCAGGCCCCGCGCAGCGCACCTACACCGACCGGGGATGCGCCTGCGACCATCGCCCCGCCGCCGGTTCCACCGGATGCCCGCGACGCGCCGTCCGCTCCTGTGGGTCAGGGGACAGACGCGGCCCCCCGCCTCCCTCAGCCGCAGGCGGTATCGCCAACCGAGACCGAATCACGGACGCGACCAGCCCCGCCGCCGCCCGAGGCTCCCGCCTTAGCCGCACCGCCGCATCGTCCGGCGGACATCCCTCACGCGCCTGTCCAACGGCGCGCAACCGCCCCGCTTTCTGCCGCTCCGCAGGCAGCTTCGGTGCCCTCCGCTCCAAAACATGAGAGACCAGCTGCGCCGGTTACACCAGTCCCCGCCCAGCCCCCCGCGCCGTTGCCGGTGGGAAACATTGCCGACCCAGCAGCGCGCCTTCACGTAACCATGGTCAGCCCGGCCCGGACCGATCTGATCGCCGCAGCCTTCGGGCTTCGCCTGACGAACACGGCCAATCCTTCGCCGCCGCCGGAGGCACAGCTGCCGCCCGCCCTCCCGCAGGTCGTCAGCCCCAAGGTCCAGCGCAGCGCCGAGCCAGCCCCCGCGCCCACCGCTGGCGAACCGCGCGCCGCCACGCTGGTGCGCGCCGTTCCGCAAGCGCAACCCGCGCAACCCCTTGTCATCGCGGAGGCATCTCAGCCGCTGCCCGTCACGGCAGAGACGCCCAAAACCCGTGCCCCTTTGCCAGACCGCCCCCCGACAACCCAACCGGTAGCACGCGTCGACGCACAGCCCCTTGCGGCGGCCGTAAGCACCGTGCCCGCCCCGAAACGGGCAGAGCCGGCTGTGCCCAAACCCTCGGCCTTGCCCGACATTGCCGCGGTGCAGCCCGCCCCGGCAGGCGCGCCGATGGCCCCTGCCCCGGTCGAGCCACCCGCGCCACGCAGAACCCGTGATCCGTTGCCCATAGTGACCGTGGACGCCGCCCCGACAGAGCGTGCTCTTCCTCCCGATCCGGCGCAGCGCCCTGATGCCGGTGCGCGCAGTGAGGCACCCCTGCCCGAAGCGCGGCATCAACCTGCCAGCACCGAGACGCCGCGCCAGATTGCCGAACAGATCGCGCCGCGCCTTGCGCAATCCGGGCGCGCGGGCTTCGATATCGCCTTGCATCCTGAAGAACTGGGCAGCGTCCGTCTGAAACTGGTCAGCCACGACGGCGGCAGCGTGTTGATCATTCAGGCCGAGCGCCCCGAAACGCTGGATCTGATGCGCCGCCATATCGGCGCACTTGAGCATGAACTGCGTGCGCTTGGCCATGATCAGCTGTCGCTGCGCTTCAACAGCACCAGCCCGCAATCGCAGGGCACCAGCCCCGGCTGGCTATCGGGCGGTCAGGCCGGGGCTCAGGGGGGCACGTATTCGGGCGGTCAACCGGGGAGCCAGTCGGGCAACACGCCGTCCCATGCGCCGCAGCCCGATCCGCCGCCCGTCACCCCCGACCCAATCGCCGCGCGCAGTCTGGTGCGCGATCACCTCGACCTCAGGCTCTGAGAGGACTTTATGGAAATCACCTCGAACGCTGGCACCTACAGCGCCAATTCCCGGCAGCAGACCCCGACGCAGACGGATTACCAGACGTTTCTGAACATGCTGACGGTTCAGATCCAGAATCAGGATCCGCTGAACCCGATGGACCCCTCGGATTTCGCCGTGCAACTGGCGACGTTTTCGTCGGTTGAGCAGCAGACCTACACCAATCAGCTGCTCAGCTCGATGCTGGGGCAGACCGGGCTTGCCGATCTGGGCGGCTGGGTGGGGATGGAAGCGCGGATCTATGGCGGAGCGCATTTCGACGGCACGCCGATCGCCCTGACGCCCGATCCGGCGCTGGGGGCGGATGAGGTCACGCTGATCGTGCGCGACAGCACCGGCGCCATTGTCGACACCCGCAGTCTGGACCCTGAGACGCAGAGCTACAGCTGGGATGGGCTGGACAGTGACGGGGCCACCCTGCCCGAGGGCACGTATTCCTTCGAGCTGGAGTCAAAGCTGGAGGGCGACACGCTCGATTCACAGCCCGTCGCGGCCTATATGCCAGTGCTTGAAGCGCGGTTTGAGGGTGGCATGACGCTGTTGGTTCTGCCCGGCGGGCTGTATGTCGACAGCACCCAGGTCACAGGGTTGCGCCGCCCCCCGGCGTGATCGCCCTAGAAGTACAGCACCGTCAGCAACCCGGCCCAGGCGACAGCAGCGCCCGCAACGAACCAGCCCAGCGCCGCGAAAGACCGGCCCTGCGGCGCGGGCGGTTCGGGCTGGCGCAGGCGCAGCAGCGCGGTATCCACGGCGCCCGGCAAATGCGGGCCGAACCGGCCGAGCACGGTCATCGTGCGGCGCAGATCGCGCAGGAAGGCGGCGGGGCCGAGCGTGGTGCGGATGTAATCCTCGACCACCGGCTGCGCGACGTGCCAGATGTTGATCGAGGGGTTCAGCGAGCGTGAGACCCCCTCGACCACGACCATGGTGCGTTGCAACAAGATCAGCTCGGTGCGCGTTTCCATGCCGAAACGCTCGGTCACCTCGAACAGGTAATTGAGCAGTCGTGCCATCGAGATATGGTCGGCATCCATGCCAAAGATCGGCTCACCGACCGAGCGCAGGGCGCGGGCAAATTCGTCGATGTCACGGTCGGCGGGGACATAGCCGGCCTCGAAATGCACCTCGGCGACGCGGCGGTAATCCTTGCGGATGAAACCGAACAGGATCTCGGCGTAAACCCGGCGGGTGTATTCGTCGATCTGCCCCATGATGCCGAAATCATAGGCGATCAGATCGCCATTCGCGCTGACCTTCAGGTTGCCCTGATGCATGTCGCCGTGGAAATAGCCGTCGCGCAGCGCGTGTTTCAGGAACAGTTGCAGCACCCGCTCGCCCATTTCGGCGCGGTCCACGCCCAGCGCGTCGATGGCAGCATTGTCACCCAGCGAGACCCCCTCGGCCCAGCCCAGCGTCATCACCGAGCGTGCCGACAGGTGCCAGACCGGACGCGGCACGCGGAAACCCGCGTCGCCTTCGGTATTGGCGGCGAATTCGGCGGCGGCGGCGGTTTCCAGACGCAGGTCCAGCTCCCCCATGACCACGCCCTCAAAATGCGCGATCACCTCGATCGGACGCAGGCGGCGGGTCGAGGGCAGCAGTCGCGCAACCATCCCGGCGGCGAAATAGAAGGCGTCGATGTCGCGCCGGAAGGCGCGCACGATGCCGGGTCGCAGCACTTTTACCGCGACCTCTTCGCCGGTTCCGGCGACGCGCGCATGGTGAACCTGCGCGATCGAGGCGGCGGCGACCGGCTCGCTGAATTCCGAGAACATCTCGTCGACCGGCCGTTCCAGCTCGGCCTCGATCATCGCGCGGGCCTGCGCCTGCGGGAAGGGGGGCAGCTTGTCCTGCAGATAGCGCAACTGATCGGCCAGATCGGGGCCGACGATGTCAGGGCGCGTCGACAGGATCTGACCGAATTTGATATAGGCCGGGCCCAGCGCCGTCAGCGCGCGGGTCACCGGCGGCAGCGCCGGATCGCCCTTGAGCCCCAGCCACGCAAACGGCCAGCCCATCACGCGGGCTACAAACCGCAGGCGCGGCGGCACGCTCATCGCTTCCAGCACCACACGCATCGCGCCGGTCCGCTCAAAGGTCGCGCCGGTGCGGATCAGCCGCCAGATGTTGTGCGGGCCTCTCACGTCAGAGCTTCCAGCCCGAATGCAGCGCGGCGATGCCCATGGTCAGGTTGCGGTACTTTACCTGACCGAAGCCCGCGTCGCGGATCATCGCGGCAAAGGTTTCCTGATCGGGGAATTTGCGGATCGATTCGACCAGATACTGATAGCTGTCGCGATCCCCCGCCACCAACTGCCCCATGCGCGGGATCACGTTGAAGGAGTAGAGATCATAGGCTTTCTGCATCATCTCGTTGGGGATCTGGCTGAATTCCAGCACCATCAGCCGCCCGCCGGGTTTGAGCACACGGTAAGCCTCGGCCAGCGCATCGGGGATGCGGGTCACGTTCCGGATGCCGAAGCTGATGGTGTAGACGTCGTAGGTGTTGGACTCGAGCGGCAGCGCCATCGCATCGCCGACGACCCAATCCAGCCGTCCGGCCAGTTGCTCGGCCTCGGCGCGCTTGCGGCCCTCTTCGAGCATCGGCGCGGTCATATCCAGCACGGTCGCTTGTGACCCCTGCCCCGCCCGGTTCAGGAAGCGGAACGCCACATCGCCGGTGCCCCCGGCCACGTCGAGCAGGCGCTGGCCCGGCCGCGGGGCCAGCCAGTCCATCATCGCGTCTTTCCAGACACGGTGAATTCCCATGCTCATCAGATCGTTCATCACGTCATACTTGGACGCAACGGAACTGAAGACGCCATGGACCATCCCGGCCTTGTCGTCCTCATCAACGGTCTGAAAACCAAAATGCGTCTGGCGATTGTCCGGGCTCATGGCGCCCCCCTGATCTTGCGCGTCGCCTCTCCTTAGCCGAGGATGGCGGTCCTCACAATGCGACCCCTGCGCATTGCCAGAATGGAGCGCCCCTTGCCCGAATTACCCGAGGTGGAAACCGTCCGCCGTGGCCTTGCCCCGGCGATGGAGGGTCAGCGCATCGCGCTGGCCGAGGTCCGACGGCCCGATCTGCGCTGGCCCTTCCCTGAACGCATGGCCGAACGCCTGACCGGCGCACGGGTCGAACGGCTGCGGAGGCGCTCGAAATACATTCTGGCCGACCTGGACACGGGTGAGTCGCTGCTGATCCATCTGGGGATGAGCGGGCGGATGACGGTATCGGGGCTGGCCGCGCCTTTCGTGCCGGGGCAGTTCCATCACCAACACCCGATGCCGGAAAAACACGACCATGTGGTGTTCGATATGGAGGGCGGCGCGCGCGTCACCTTCAACGATCCGCGCCGCTTTGGCGCCATGGACCTGATGGCGACGGCGACGGCGGACAGCCATCCGCTGCTGGCAGCCCTGGGGCCGGAACCGCTGGGCAACGCATTCAGCGCCGATCTGCTGGCGCTGAAACTGGCCGGGCGCAAAGGACCGATCAAGGCGCTGCTGCTGGATCAGAAGCTGGTGGCGGGATTGGGCAATATCTATGTGTGCGAGGCGCTTCACCGCGCCCATATCCACCCCGAACGCGCGGGCGGAAAGATCGCGCGGGCAGAGCTGGACGTGCTGGCCACCGAGATCCGGCTGGTGCTGCAAGAGGCGATCGAGGCGGGCGGCTCCAGCCTGCGCGATTACCGGCAGGCCGATGGCGAGCTGGGCTATTTCCAGCATTCCTTTCGCGTCTATGACCGCGAGGGCCAGCCCTGCCCCACCCCCGGCTGCACCGGAACCATCGCGCGCATCGTGCAAAGCGGGCGCTCCAGCTACTATTGTTCGCGCTGTCAGAGATAGCTTGAACCCCTGTCCCATCCTGCTAGACACGGGTCCGGAAACGACCACAGGGAACCCCTCATGGCGTACGAAACCATTCTCGTCGAAATCGCTCAACATGTTGCCGTGATTCGACTGAATCGGCCGGAAGCTCTCAACGCACTGAACTCGCAGCTGCTGGGCGAACTGGCCGAGGCTCTCAAAGCCGCAGACAAGAACGACAAGGTGCGCTGCATCGTGCTCACCGGCTCGGAAAAGGCCTTCGCCGCCGGGGCCGATATCAGCGAGATGGCGCCGAAGTCCTTTGTCGACGTGTTCACCGAAGACTTCTTTGCGCCGGAATCCGAAGTGATCATGGCCGTGCGCAAGCCGATCATCGCGGCGGTGTCGGGCTATGCGCTGGGCGGTGGCTGTGAACTGGCGATGATGTGCGACTTCATCATCTGCGCGGAAAACGCCAAGTTCGGCCAGCCTGAGATCAATCTGGGCGTTGTCGCCGGGATCGGTGGCACGCAGCGCCTGACCCGGCTGGTCGGCAAGTCCAAGGCAATGGACATGCACCTGACCGGCCGCTTCATGGATGCCGAAGAGGCCGAGCGTTCGGGGCTGGTCAGCCGCGTCGTGCCGACCAAGAAGCTGATGGAAGAGGCGCTGGGTGCGGCGCAGAAGATCGCGTCCAAATCGGGGCTGGCGGCGAAAGTGGTCAAAGAGGCGGTGAACCGCAGCTATGAGACCACGCTGCGCGAAGGCCTGCTGTTCGAGCGTCGGGTGTTCCACGCCTTGTTCGCCAGCGAAGACCAGAAAGAGGGCATGAGCGCCTTTCTGGAAAAGCGCGAAGCGCAGTTCCGCGACCGCTGATCCTGCAAGACCTGAGGGGGGACGCGATTCCCCCCTTTCCTTTGGTGCGCGTTTGCTTTAATCGCCACCGTCACATGCGCGTGGGCCCGCTTAAGGCGAGAATCGACCTGATCCTGAGGGATCGGTGGGTCTGTGCGCGAAGATATTGTAACAGACCCGGAAAGAGCCCAGACCATGGCCAACACGTCACAATCCAAAAAACGCGCCCGTCAGGCGGATGCTCGCTTTGAAATCAACAAAGCCCGCCGCTCGCGTATCCGCACCTACCTGCGCAAAGTGGAAGAAGCGATCGCCTCGGGCGACGCTGAAGTCGCCAAAGCTGCCCTGATCGAAGTGCAGCCCGAGCTGGCACGTGGCGTTTCCAAAGGCGTTCTGCACAAGAACACCGCGTCGCGGAAAATGTCGCGCCTTGCGTCGCGCGTGAAATCGCTGACCGCCTGATATTCAAAGGCTAAGCCATTGATAAGTAAATAAAAAGCGCACCTCTGGTGCGCTTTTTTGCGTTACGCGCCCGTCACTGTGGCACGAAAACTACGCCCAAACCGATTCCTTTCACCCCCGGTCCTGTCAAGCAAGTTGTTCGGTTGATGCCGCTGCGCGCACCGGGATAGCGTGGTCTTGCGATTCACAAAGCCCTTGGGGGGGTCACGTCAGAAGCGCCTCGATTCGTCACCTCGCGCCACTGCGGTCCGAGGGGGTGTGTCGTGTCGCCTATCGGCCCGGAAGACTGCCTCCGGTGTCTCCTGATCCCCTTTTGCCTGCACGCCGCTTTTGCAAGCGGTGTCTCTGGTCGACTGCGTCGCCTTTCGGCAACCCGGATTAACCGGGCGTCATAAAAATGAAATACTTCCGCACCTCTGCCGGTGCGGCACTTTTGGGTCGGGACAGAATGACAAACGCGGTGTGGGGCAATGTACGCAACAAGATCAAGGAACAGGTCGGCGACCACAATTTCATAACCTGGATCGCACCGCTTGAGCTGAGCGCGGTTGAAGACGGCGTTGCGCACCTGACCGCGCCGACCAACTTCATCGCCAATTGGGTCAACCGCAACTTTGCGGACCCGATGCTGCGCGCGATGGGTGCCGCCGGAATGCCCGCCCAGCGGATCGAGATTGCCGTGCAGGTCCGCGCCCCCGGTGCCGCCGCCCCCGTTGCGCAGCAGCCCGCGCCCGCCCCGGCACCGCCCAGCTATATCGCGCCGACCCGCGCCGCCGCGCCCAGCAAAGGCGACGATGAACTGCCCGCCGCGCCGCTGGACGCGCGCTTTACCTTCGACAATTTCGTCGTCGGCAAACCCAACGCGCTGGCCCATGCCGCCGCGCGCCGGGTCGCCGAAGGCGCTGCCGTCAGCTTCAACCCGCTGTTCCTGTATGGCGGCGTCGGCTTGGGCAAGACGCACCTGATGCACGCCATCGCGTGGGAGATTCAGTCCCGCAACCCCGAAGCCCGCGTGATGTATCTGAGCGCCGAGCAATTCATGTACCGCTTCGTGCAGGCCCTGCGCGACCGCCAGACGCTCGATTTCAAAAGCCTGTTCCGCTCGGTCGATATTCTGATGGTCGATGACGTGCAGTTCATCGCCGGCAAGGAATCGACGCAGGAAGAGTTCTTCCACACGTTCAACGCGCTGATCGACCAGAACAAGCAGATCATCATCTCGGCCGACCGCGCGCCCGGAGAGATCAAGGATCTGGAAGAACGCATCAAGAGCCGGTTGCAATCGGGTCTGGTGGTCGATCTGCACCCCACCGATTACGAATTGCGTCTGGGCATCCTGCAGCAAAAGGCCGAGATGAACCGCGCCAACTATGGCGATGTGGCGATCAATTCGGACGTGCTGGAGTTCCTGGCCCACCGAATCACCAACAACGTCCGCGTGCTCGAAGGCGCGCTGACCCGCCTGCTGGCGCTCGCCTCGCTGCTGGGTCGCGACATCACGCTGGACATGACGCAGGACTGCCTTGCCGACATCCTGCGCTCGTCCGAGCGCAAGGTCACGGTTGAGGAAATTCAGCGCAAGGTCGCCGAGCATTACAACATCCGCCTGTCGGACATGATCGGCCCCAAGCGCCTGCGCACCATCGCGCGGCCGCGTCAGGTGGCGATGTATCTGTCCAAGCAGATGACCACCCGTTCGCTGCCCGATATCGGGCGCCGTTTTGGCGGGCGCGACCACACCACAATCCTGCACGGCGTGCGCAAAGTCGAAGAACTGCGCGCATCCGACAGCCAACTGGCCGAAGACCTTGAATTGCTGCGTCGTCTTCTGGAAAGCTGACCTTGACGTGGCCCTCAAAGGGCCGCAAACAAACAGGAACAAAAACAGACTGGCCGGGCCGATGACCTATCGGCACCGGCCAGACGTGTCGGAGAGGGTCTGGAAATGAAGCTCAGCATCGAACGCGCAACGCTGTTGAAGGCCGTCGCGCAGGCCCAATCGGTGGTCGAGCGTCGTAACACCATCCCGATCCTGGCCAACGTGCTGATCGAGGCCGAAGGTGCCACGGTCAGCTTCCGGGCGACCGACCTCGATATCGAGGTCGTCGACAAGGCCGCCGCGATGGTCGAACGCGCCGGGGCGACAACCGTATCGGCGGTCATGCTGCATGAAATCGTGCGCAAACTGCCCGATGGCGCGCTGGTTTCGCTGACCGACGATCAACGCACCGGGCGGCTGACGGTGGAAGCCGGGCGCTCGACCTTCGCGCTGGCCACCCTACCGCGTGAAGATTTCCCGGTGATGGCCTCGTCCGAGTATCAGAGCAATTTCTCGGCCAAGGCGGGCGACCTGCGCCGCCTGTTCGAAAAGTCGAAATTCGCCATCTCGACCGAAGAAACCCGCTATTACCTCAACGGTGTCTACATGCATGTGGCCGAGGGCGAAGACGGTCGCGTGCTGCGCTGCGTTGCCACCGACGGCCACCGTCTGGCCCGCATCGACACCCCGCTGCCCGAGGCCGCCGTGGGCATGCCGGGCGTGATCGTTCCCCGCAAGACGGTGAACGAGCTGCGCAAACTGCTGGATGACGATGACGCCGACATCGCGATTTCGGTGTCGGAAACCAAGGTGCGCTTCGCCACGCCCGAGATTGCGCTGACCTCAAAGGTCATCGACGGCACCTTCCCCGATTACACGCGGGTGATTCCCGTCGGCAACACCAAGCGGCTGGAAGTGGATGCCTCCGATTTCGCCAAGGCGGTGGACCGGGTGGCGACGGTGTCCTCTGAGCGTTCGCGCGCGGTCAAGCTGATCCTGGAAGAGGACAAGCTGACGCTGAGCGTCAACGCCCCCGACAGCGGCACCGCCGAGGAAGAGCTGGTCGTGGCCTATGGCGACGAGCGGCTGGAGATCGGCTTCAACGCCAAATACCTGCTGGAGATCGCCAGCCAGATCGACCGCGAGAACGCCGTGTTCATGTTCAACTCGTCGGGCGAACCGGCGCTGGTGCGCGAAGGTTCGGATGCCTCGGCGGTCTATGTCGTGATGCCGATGCGGGTGTAAAGAAAGGGGGGCTTTCCGCCCCCCTCGCCTTCGGCTCACCCCCCGAGGATATTTGGAGAGCAAAGATGCGGGCAATTTGAATCGAATTGTCTGCGTCTCTTATAGGCGACCAAGGCCTCGTGGCGACTCTGAAAACTTTCGCATTGAGACCCTACCTGCGGCCACCGTGTCACACTCGCCATAGCAAGCGATGATCCGGTGTCTGAGTTGGGCCTCGTCGTTAGACGAGGCCCTTTCCATTGCGGTCACGCGCGTTGTTGCTTAACCCTCTCGCATGACCCTTCACCTTGCTCATCTGACCCTCTCGCAGTTCCGCTCGCATCCGCGGGCCGAGGTGGCTTTTGATGGGCGGCCCGTGGTGCTGTATGGTGACAACGGGGCGGGCAAGACCAATCTGCTCGAGGCGATTTCCCTGCTCAGCCCCGGTCGCGGGTTGCGGCGCGCAGCCCCTGAGGACCTGATCGGCCAGCCCGCCGCGCTGGGCTGGAAAATCAGCGCCGAGCTTCACCGCGACAGCACCCCACATGAAATCGAAACCACTGCCAGCCCCGGTTCCAGCCGGTCGGTGCGCATCGACGGCAAGCTTGCGACGCAGACGGCGCTGGGGCGGCTGGCGGCGATGCTCTGGCTGACGCCGGCGATGGACCGGCTGTGGATCGAGGCCTCAGAGGGGCGGCGGCGGTTCCTCGACCGGCTGGTTCTCGGGTTCGAGCCCGACCACGCCGAAGCGACGCTGGCCTATGAAAAAGCCATGCGTGAGCGCAATCGCCTGCTGCGGGAGGGTGTCACCGACCCCGCGTGGTACGGCGCGCTGGAGCAGCAGATGGCGACGTCCGGCACACAGGTGACGCAAAACCGCCGCGCCACGCTCGACCGTCTGGCGCAGGCGGCGGACCCGGCCAGCCCCTTCCCGCAGGCCGACTTGTCGCTGGCGGATGACAGCCCCGACGATCTGGCCCCCGCGCTGGCCGAAGGCCGCCGCCGCGATATGGCCGCCGGGCGGACGCTGATTGGTCCGCACCGCGCCGATCTGAGCGCGCTCTGGGCCGCCCGCGCGCGCCCTGCCGCGCAATGCTCGACCGGCGAGCAAAAGGCGCTGCTGATCGCGACGATCCTTGCCCATGCCCGCGCGCTGCATCAGGACAGCGGCCACGCGCCGCTGCTCTTGCTCGACGAGGTCGCCGCACATCTGGATGACGGCCGTCGCGCCGCGCTCTATGATGCGCTGTGTGATCTGGGCGCGCAGGCTTTCCTGACCGGCACCGGACCCGAGCTGTTCACCCCACTGGGCCCGCGTGCCCAAGCTTTCCGACTTACCGAAACTGGCGGCCAGTCCCGCCTGACCCAAGAGGAACTGCCATGACTCCGCAACGCGTAAACCTGATCACCCTTGGCGTCGCTGATCTGCAGCGGGCACGGGCCTTTTACGACGCGCTGGGATGGGAGAGCAGTGAAAGCACCCCGGGCGTTGTTTTCTATGATCTGGGCGGGATGAAGCTGGGTCTGTTCGGGCTGGAGCCGCTGGCCGAAGATCAGGGCCGCCCCGGTGCGACGCTGGGCACGGGCGCCGTGACGCTGGCGCAGAACTTCAACAGCCCGCAAGAGGTCGATGTCGCCTTCGCGCAGGCGTTGAAGGCGGGCGCGACTGCGTTGAAATCCCCGGAGAAGGTCTTTTGGGGCGGGTATTCAGGCTATTACGCCGATCTGGACGGCCATGTCTGGGAACTGGCCCACAACCCGTTCTGGACGCTGGACGCCGACGGCAAGCTTGCCTGAGTACCGACCGTCTGGTATGTTCAGCGCATGTCCAGACCCACGAAACAGTCCCCCGAACGCGGTCAGGCCCGTCAGCGCCTGCTGGAAGCGGCGCGGGATGTGATCCGGGCAAAGGGATTCGCCGCCACCAGCGTCGATGACCTTTGCACCAGCGCCGGGGTGACCAAGGGGGCGTTCTTTCACCATTTCGCGTCGAAAGAGGCCTTGGGCATCGCCGCCGCCGACTTCTGGGCGCACAGCACCGGCGCGTTCTTCGCCGCCGCGCCCTATCACACCCCGGCTGATCCGCTGGACCGGGTGCGCGCCTATCTGGACTTTCGCCGCGCGCTGATCGCGGGCGAGACATGGGAATACACCTGCCTCGTCGGCACCATGGCCGAAGAGACCCACAGCACCCATCCCGCCATCGCCGAGGCCTGCGGCGCGGCGATCTTTGCCCACGCCGCGACGCTTGAGGCCGATATCGCCGCCGCGATGGCCGCGCGCGGCCTTACCGCACCCGATGCCGCCAGTCTGGCCCGCCACACCCAGGCCGTGCTTCAGGGCGCTTTCGTGCTGGCCAAGGCTGGCGGCGGGCCCGAGGCCGCGCGTGAGGGAATCGACCATCTGCGACGCTATCTTGACCTGTTGTTCGCACCGGAGGACGCATGACCGAGCTGACCTGTCGCTGCGGCAAGACCGCGTTGGCGCTGAGTGGCACACCCATTCTGACCGCCACCTGCCATTGCACCTCGTGCCGGCAGGCCGCCGCCGAGCTGGCCGCCCTGCCCGGTGCCAGCCCGGTGACCGATGCCAACGGCGGCACACCCTTCGTCTTGTGGCGCAAGGACCGCGCGCAGGTCGTGCGCGGCGGCGAGACGCTGCGTGGGCATCTGTTGCGCGAAGGCGGCTCGCGGCGGGTGGTCGCCACCTGCTGCAACGCGCCGATGTATCTGGAATTCAAAGGCGGGCACTGGCGCTCGCTCTATGCGGCGCGGTTCGACGCGCCGCCGCCGGTCGAGATGCGCACCATGCTGATGGACGCCCCGCCCGGCAGCGTCCCCGACGACGGCATCCCCGGTGCCAAACGCCAGTCAGCGCGCTTCATGCTGCGGTTGCTGGGGGCATGGGCTGCCACCGGCTTTCGCTTTTTCCGCATGGACCCGATGCCACCTTTGGAGAGCACGTCATGAGCGAAACGATCGAGATTGAGAACGTCACCCAGCCCGGCAAGCTCTACCGTGTCAACCGCGCGAAATATGACGCTGCGCGCGCCGCCTTGCTGGCCGTCCTGCCCGCCGAGGCCCCCGGCCTGACGGCGCGCGACGCGCAGGCCGCAATGAAAGCGCATCTGCCCGAGGATCTGTTTCCCGGCGGCGAGAAGGTCGGCTGGTGGATGAAGGCCGCGCAGCTGGATCTGGAAGCCAAACGCATCATCGCCCGCAGCACCGGCTCGCCGCTGCGCTTTCACCGCCTCTGACCAAGGGATCCTGCCCATGCTCCGCCTTGCCCTTCTGTTGACCCTCGCCGCCGCCCCCGCTGCCGCCCAAAGCTTTACTCAAAGCCACACGGGCACATGGATCGGTGAAGGCACACAAACCGACGGCCAACGCTGGCAGATGCTGCTGATCCTGCGGGCTGACGGCGCGATCGTGGATTACCCGGACTTCCCGTGCTCGGCCTTCTGGCGCTTCGATGCGATCACCGAAACGACCGCCACGGGATCCGAGCATCTGGTTGCCGGGTTCGAGGACTGCACCAACGATCTGAGCCTGTCGCTGCGCGACGATGGCAAAGGCGCTTTGCTGGTGACGTGGAGCGAAACCGGCGTCACCCCCGACGCCACGGCGACGCTTTCCCGGCAATAGTCGCCAACCCGCCCGCGGCACCCCAAATCTTGTGTCTGATGCGTGACAACCCCCCCGGAATCCGGTAGGTATCGGGCAGGTAAATTACGGAAGGTCAGCATGACGGCTCAACCCGCCCCGCGCGAGGATTACGGCGCTGATTCTATTAAAGTTCTCAAGGGCTTGGATGCAGTTCGCAAACGCCCCGGAATGTATATCGGCGATACCGACGATGGCTCTGGCCTGCACCACATGGTGTATGAGGTTGTCGATAACGGTATTGACGAGGCTCTGGCCGGTCACGCCACCGCCGTCAGCGTAAAGATCCACGCCGACAGCAGCGTGTCGGTACGCGATAACGGTCGCGGGATTCCGACCGATATCCACACCGAAGAAGGCGTCTCGGCGGCCGAGGTCATCATGACCCAGCTGCACGCGGGCGGTAAGTTCGACCAGAACAGCTATAAGGTTTCGGGCGGTCTGCACGGCGTCGGTGTGTCGGTGGTCAACGCGCTGTCGGACTGGCTGGAGCTGCGCATCTGGCGCGGCGGCAAGGAATGGTACGCGCGGTTTGAAAACGGCGACACCGCGATTCACCTGCGCGAAGAAGGCCCCGCCGCCGAGGGCGAGAAGGGCACCGAGGTGCGCTTCATGGCCAGCTCGAAGACCAACCGCGCGGACGGGACGTTCTCGAACCTCGACTATGTGTTCAAAACGCTGGAGAACCGCCTGCGCGAGCTGGCGTTCCTGAACTCGGGCGTGATGATCGTCATCGAGGATGAGCGCCCGGCGGAACCGCTGCGGACCGAGTTTTGCTATGAGGGCGGCGTGCGCGAATTCGTGCGCTACCTCGACCGCTCGAAGACCCCCGTGATGCCCGAACCGATCTGGATCACCGGCGAGAAAGACGGCATCGGCGTTGAAGTGGCGATGTGGTGGAACGACAGCTACCACGAGACGGTGCTGCCCTTCACCAACAACATCCCGCAGCGCGATGGCGGCACGCACATGGCGGGCTTCCGCGGCGCGCTGACCCGCACGATCAACGCCTATGCGCAATCCTCGGGGATCGCGAAAAAGGAAAAGATCAGCTTCACCGGCGACGATGCGCGCGAAGGTCTGACCTGCGTGCTGTCGGTCAAGGTGCCGGATCCCAAGTTCAGCTCGCAGACCAAGGACAAGCTGGTCTCGTCCGAGGTGCGCCCGGCGGTTGAGAATCTGGTCAACGAAAAGCTGAGCGAGTGGTTCGAGGAAAATCCGAACCACGCCAAGCAGATCGTCGGCAAGATCGTCGAGGCCGCGCTGGCCCGTGAGGCTGCACGCAAGGCCCGCGACCTGACCCGCCGCAAGACCGCGCTGGATGTGGCGTCGCTGCCCGGCAAGCTGGCCGATTGTCAGGAACGCGACCCGTCCAAGTCCGAACTCTTCCTCGTCGAGGGTGACTCGGCTGGTGGGTCGGCCAAGCAGGGCCGCTCACGGCAAAATCAGGCCGTGCTGCCGCTCAAGGGTAAGATCCTGAACGTCGAGCGCGCGCGCTTCGACCGGATGCTGTCCAGTCAGGAGATCGGCACGCTGATCACCGCACTGGGCACCGGCATCGGGCGCGACGAGTTCGACCTGAGCAAGCTGCGCTACCACAAGATCGTCATCATGACCGATGCTGACGTCGACGGTGCCCACATCCGCACGCTGCTGCTGACGTTCTTCTATCGCCAAATGCCGCAGCTGATCGAAGGCGGGCACCTCTATATCGCCGAGCCGCCGCTCTACAAAGTGGCGCGCGGGCGGTCGGAAGTGTACCTCAAGGACGTCCCGGCGCTGGAAGATTACCTGATCGCGCAGGGCATCGATGGCGCCTCGCTGAAGCTGAACACCGGCGAAGTGATCGCCGGACCGGACCTGCACCGCGTGGTGGAAGCGGCGCGTGCCTTCAAGCGCGTGCTCGACGCCTTCCCGACGCATTACCCGCGCAACGTGCTGGAACAGGCCGCCCTTGCCGGCGCGTTCGATCCGGGCCGGGTGGATGGCGATCTGCAAGCCGTGGCGAATAACGTCGCGCAACGGCTTGATATGGTTGCGAAAGAGTATGAGCGTGGCTGGACCGGCCGCATCACGCAGGAACAGGGCATCCGCCTGTCGCGCATCCTGCGCGGCGTGGAAGAGATCCGCAATCTGGACGGCGCTGTGTTGCGCTCGGGCGAAGCGCGGCGGTTGTCGCGCCTGTCGGGCGAAACCCGCAACGTCTATTCCAGCCTGTCGCAACTCTCGCGTCGGGACCGGATGCAGACGATTCACGGCCCGGTCGAGCTGCTGCAAGCCATGCTCGATGAGGGGCAGCGCGGGCTGTCGCTGCAACGCTACAAGGGTTTGGGTGAGATGAACCCGGGCCAGCTGTGGGAAACCACGCTGGACCCCGAAGCGCGCACGCTGCTGCAGGTCCGGGTTGAGGATGTGGCCGAGGCGGACGACATTTTCAGCAAGCTGATGGGTGACGTGGTCGAACCGCGCCGCGAGTTCATCCAGAAAAACGCGCTGAACGTGGAAAATCTGGATACCTGATCAAGCGCCGCGCGGTTAGCGCGCGGCGACGTCGTTCAGGATATCGCGACTGGCGCAAAACGCTGGCATTTGTCCGCAGACCTGACCGCGCGCGCTGTATTGCCAGCGCGCGCATTTCTTTGTGTGCCAGCAGCGCGCGCAATTCAGCAGCATTTCCGACAGGTCAGCGGGCGTCATCACCTCACCCGCAATCACCCGCGCCAGATCCACGCCCAGCTTGGGCGCGACATTCCAGATCTGGGCATTGTTAGACGGTGAGTGAATCGTCACGGCGCGACCCTTGCTGACGGCGGCACCAGGACCGCCTTTCAGGGCAGTTTACAAAATCATGCCGCCCCAAGGGTTAATTTCTAAACGCCATCACGGTTTTGATTCCAGCTTTTTTCCTCAAATTGTGGCGATTTTTGCACCGCGACCCCGGCAAAACGCAAAACTCCGCGCCCTGAGCGGGCGCGGGATTTACCTATCGGCTGGCGCCACGGTCAGCGCGCCGAGGCCAGCACATCACCACGCCCATGCGGCGCGTCGAAGTCCAGAACCGGGCCGATGGGCACAATCCGGTGCGGATTAACCGTGTCGTGGCTATAGTAATAGTGCCGCGTGATGTGATCCAGCCGCACCGTCTGGGCCACGCCCGGCACCTGATACAGCGCGCGGGTATAGTCCCACAGGTTCGGATAATCGACGATCCGACGCCGGTTGCACTTGAAGTGGCCGTGGTACACCGCATCGAAGCGCACCAGCGTGGTGAACAGCCGCCAGTCGGCCTCGGTCACCCGGTCGCCCATCAAGAACCGGCGGTCACTCAACCGCTCTTCCAGCCAGTCGAGTGTATCAAACAGCGGCCCGACGGCCTCGTCATAGGCCTTTTGCGTGGTGGCAAAACCCGCTTTGTAGACCCCGTTGTTAAACGTATCGTAAATCCGCGCATTCACTGGCTCGATGGCCTCGTGCAGATCGGCAGGCCAGAAATCCAGCGTGTTGCCGGTAATCCCGTCAAACGCCGAATTAAACATGCGGATGATCTCGGAACTTTCGTTCGAGACGATGGTCTTGCGCTCTTTGTCCCACAAAACCGGCACCGTCACGCGCCCGGTCATCAGCGGATCGGCGCGGGTATAGACCTGGTGCATATAGTCGGCGTCGGCCAGCGTATCGCCCGTGGCGCCGTCAAAATCCGTGCGGAATTCCCAGCCGTTTTCCAGCATGTCCGGATGCACCACAGACAGGCCGATATGATCCTCTAACCCCTTGAGGCTGCGGAAAATAAGCACGCGGTGCGCCCAAGGGCAGGCATAGGAAACATAAAGGTGATAGCGCCCGCTTTCGGCCTTGAAGCCACCCTCGCCCGAGGGACCAGCGCTGCCATCTGCCGTCACCCAGTTGCGCCAGCTTGCGGCATTGCGCTTGAACGCCCCGCCGGTGCTTTTGGTGTCGTACCAGCCGGTGTCCCAGCGACCTTCGATCAGTTGTCCCATGTGTCATCTCCTTTGCTCAAAGGGTGGCTGTTCTGGGCGTCAGGTCAACCCAGACCGCCGCGCAGGGTCTGTGCAGGGGCAAACAGCGGCAAATATTCTTTGGGATATACGATTGGGTTACTTGTTTTTGCCATGATGGACGACGACGATACCGCTGTGGGAATCGGGAGGTGCGCCCATGTTTGCTTTTCTGCCAGAAGACATCCAGCGCGGGCTGGATGCAGCGACCAAAAGAGCCCAGCGCAAAAGCGCGCGGTTGAGCGTACATGTCGGTGACGTGGCCTATCCGATCCTGCGGCTGTCAGCGACCGGGTTTGCCGTCGATGCCACCCGCATTCCGCCGCTGCGGGGCTTTGTCGATGTGTTCGACGGCCCGCGCCATATCAGCCGGGCCCTGATCATCGCCGCGTCTGAGGATGGCGGCGAGATGACCTATGAATTCAAAAGCGAAACGCTGATCGGCCAGCCGCCGATCCGCGACTATGTCGATGACCGGCCAACCAACGCGGGCTATCTGCCCAGTCCCGTTTGAGCGTGGAAAAAGGGGGCCAGCTGGCCCCCTTTGTCATTGCAGATCGCCAAAGGCCGACTTGAGCCGCGCCACCGCCTCGACCACCCGCGCCTTGGGCGTGGCGATGTTGAAGCGCATGTATTTCTCACCGCCGGTGCCGAAGGTCTCGCCATAGTTCACCGCGATCTTCGCGTCTTTCTCGATCCGGCGGACGATCTCTTCACCCTCCATCCCGGTGCCTGAGAAATCGACCCAGGCCAGATAGGTCGCCTCAAGCGGCATCGACACCAGACCCGGAATTTCAGCGATGCCCGCATCGAAAATCTTCTGATTCTCGGCCAGATATGCCATCAACGCATCGACCCAGGCCGCGCCCTCGGGCGAATAGGCGGCGGTTTCCATCGTCAGGCCGAACGAGCTGGGCGAGATCCCCAGACCCATCATCGTCGCACCGAACGCCTCGCGCAGCGCCTCATCGGGGATGATCACGTTGCCGTTGTGCGCCCCGGCGATGTTGAAGGTCTTGGTCGGCGCGGTCAGCATCACCAGCCGGTCCAGCATATCGGGCAGCGCGGTGATCGCTGGCATGTGCTTCTGGCCCGGGAAGATCAGGTCGCAGTGGATCTCGTCGGACACCAGAATCAGGTCGTGCTCTTTGCAGAACGCGCCCAGCGCTTTCAGCTCACCCTCGGTCCAGCAGCGACCACCGGGGTTGTGCGGCGACGAGATGACAACGATCTTTTCGTTGCCGGTCAGACGCTTGGCGGCATCCTCAAGATCCATCTCATAAAGACCGTCCTTCAGCACCAGCGGGCATTCGGTGACGGTGCGCCCCGCGGCTTTGGTGATCTTGGCAAACACATGGTAGACCGGCGTGAACAGCACCACACCGTCGCCCGGCTTGCTCCAGGTGTGAATGCACAGGGCGGTGCCGTTCACCAGACCATGCGTGGTGAAGATCCATGAGGGATCGACGTTCCAGCCGTGGCGCGTGCTCATCCACCAGTCGATCGACACCTTATAGGCCGCATCATCGCCGAAATAGCCAAACACCCCGTGCTCGACCATCGCCGTCAGCGCGGCGGGCACGCAGGCGGGCGGGCGGAAGTCCATGTCGGCGACCCACATGGCAATGCCATCGTCGGGCGAAACGCCGAAAAGCTCTTCCATCATGTCCCACTTGGCCGAATGGGTGCCGCGCCGGTCGATGATTTCGTCGAAATTCATGCCAATCTCCTTATCATGTGAAGCAGAATGCCGCCTCGCGCGGCGCGCGCAACCCCCAAATGCGTGTGCCCTGAAAACTCAGGCGCGACAGCGTGCGCCCACCGTTGATAAGCGCGCGCGCTTGGCCTAGATCAGGGCGCATGAGCCTGCGTTCCATCCTGATCCATCCCGATCCCCGCCTGAAAAAGGTCTGTGCCCCCGTCGAGACGGTATCGTCCGAGCTTGGCGCACTGGCCGAGGACATGCTTGAAACCATGTATGAGGCCCCCGGCATCGGGCTGGCCGCGCCGCAGATCGGCATCATGCAGCGGCTTTTCGTGATGGATTGCGTCAAGGAGCAGGACACGGTCCAACGCCCGATGGTGCTGATCAATCCCGAGATCACCTGGACCTCGGAAGAGACCAGTTCGTACGAGGAAGGCTGCCTGTCGATCCCCGAGCAATACGGCGAGGTCACGCGCCCGTCGACGGTGCGGATGCGCTGGCTGGGGCTGGATGGCAAGACGCATGAGGAAGAGTTCAGCGAGCTGTGGGCGACCTGCGCGCAGCACGAGTTCGACCACCTCAACGGCAAGCTGTTCATCGACTATCTGGGGCCGATCAAGCGCCAGATGATCACCCGCCGGATGGAAAAGCTGAAACGCGAGCGGGCGCGCGGCTGAGTGGCGCAGGGCCTGCACATTGGCATTGCCGGTGCGGGCGTTGGCGGCTTGGCGGCGGGCATTGCGCTGCATCTGGCTGGCCACCGGGTTGAGATCTTCGATCAGTTCGACGCGCCGCGCCCGGTAGGCTCGGGACTGGTGGTGCAGCCGGTGGGGCAGCGGGTGCTCGACTGGCTGGGCTGTGGCGCAGCCGCGCGCGCGCTCGGCGCACCGATCCGCATGTTGCACGGGGTTGAGGCGCGGACAGGGGCGGGAACGCTGGCCGTGCGCTATGACGCGGCGGGTGTTGGGCTGCACGGGCTGGGCATGCACCGCGCCGGGTTGTTCGAGGCGCTGCACGGGAGGTTGGTGTCGCTGGGCGCGCGCGTCGTGCCCTCCTCTCAGGTCATGGCCAGCAGCGCCGACCGGCAGGGCCGCTGGCTACAGATGGCCGATGGCCGCCGCTTTGGTCCCTTCGATCTGGTCGTCGATGCGCTCGGCTCGCACTCCCCCCTCTCGCCGCTGGTCTCGCGCGTGCTGCCTTACGGCGCGCTCTGGACCACGCTGGAATGGCCCGTGACCGAACTGCCAGATGACCGCCTGACCCAGCGCTACGTCGCCGCGCATCGGATGGTCGGCGTCCTGCCCATCGGGCGGATGCCGGGAGAGAGCACCCAGCGCGCCGCGTTCTTCTGGTCGCTGCGCCATGACGCCTTTGCCGGTTGGCAGGCGCAGGGGCTAAACCCGTGGCAGGCTGAGATGCGCGACATCTGGCCCGCGCTCAGCCCCTTCATCGCCCAGATCACCGACCCCGCGCAGATGGTGCTGGCGCGCTATTCGCACGGCACCCTGCGCAGGCCCTATGCCGACCGCCTCGTCCATATCGGCGACAGCGCCCACCGCGCCAGCCCGCAGCTGGGACAGGGGGCGAATATGGCGCTGCTGGATGCGCTGGCGCTGGCTCGTGCGTTGGATGCTGCCGGGCCGCAGGACGCCCCCGCGCTTTATGCGCGGATGCGGCGCGGGCATCTGATGCTGTATCAGGCCTTCAGCCGCTTCCTGACCCCGCAATACCAGTCCGACAGCCGCGCGCTGGCGTGGTTCCGTGACCGCATCGTCGCGCCGATTGGCCGCGTCCCGCCGTTTGACCGGGCGATGGGGGCGATTGCCTCGGGCCTGTTCATCCCGCCGCTGGGCGGCGAGCCCTACGCCAACGGCCAGCCCGTCCCGCCAGGCTGGGCGATGGACGCGCCCCCTGCCCCGATGCTACAGCGCTGACATGCCCGTTTTGCCCATCGTCCAGTACCCCGACCCGATGCTGCGCCGCCCCTGCACCCCGGTGCAGGCAATCGACGCCATCACCCGCCAGCTGGCCGCCGATATGCTGGAAACCATGTACGCCGCCACCGGCCGCGGCCTTGCCGGGTCGCAGGTTGCGGTGCCCAAGCGGATTTTCGTGATGGATTGCACGTGGAAAGAGGGCACGCCCGCGCCCCGCGTCTTCCTGAACCCCGAAATCCTTGAAACCTCGGACTCGCTGGCCCTCAACACCGAAGGCTGCCTGTCGATCCCCGGCGTCCCTGCGCTGGTCGCGCGGCCCGACTGGGTGCTGATGCGCTGGCTGGATCTGGACGGGGTCGCGCAGACCGAGGTGCTCTCGGGCTTCGAGGCCGTCTGCGCCCAGCATGAACTCGACCACCTGAACGGGCGGCTCTGCATCGACCTGATGGACGAAACGGCGCGCGTTGCCGCCTCGCCCGCCCTGACCGCCCTCTCACACCCGGAAACCCCATGATCCGCCGCTGCCTGCCCTGGCCCGACGCGCGCCTGCGCACCCCCGCCGCCCCTGTCGAGACCATCACTGATGAGATCCGCGCGATCTGGACCGACATGATCGACACGATGGAGGCGATGCCCGGCGTCGGCCTTGCCGCACCGCAGATCGGTGTGATGCTGCGGCTGGCGGTAGTCGATGCGTCGGAAGCGCGCGGTCAGGTGGTGCGCATGGCCAACCCCGAGGTGCTGCACGCCTCGGTTCAGCTGCGCCCGCATGACGAGGCCAGCCCCAACCTGCCCGGCGTCCACGCGCAGATCCAGCGGCCTCGCGCGGTGACCGTGCGGTTTCTCAACGAGCAGGGCGCGGTTGAGGAAAAGGATTTTGTCAGCCTCTGGGCGACCTCGGTCCAGCACCAGATCGACCATCTGAACGGCAAGATGTACTTCGACCACCTGAGCAAGGTGAAACGCGACATGCTGCTGCGCAAGGCGAAAAAGCTGGTGAACTAACCCGCGTCGCGGCCAAACAGCCAGCCGATGAAGGCCAGTGCCAGCACGATGGACAGCGGGTAGAGGACCATGAACTGCATGTCTTCCGATCCCAGCTCCCATGGGGCCTTGATCCGGCAGCGGCCGTTCAGGCTGCCAAAGGCGCAGGCGAGGCTGCTGACGTAGATATAGAAGACACAGCCTGCGATGGCCGCAAGGGCGGCGAGCCCGTAAAACACCCGTGATGCGATACGCATAACCCCTCTCCCAGTGCTGATCCCGTTCAGCCAAACGCCGCCGAAAAGGCGCGCAATCCGGGCGGGGTAAAGCGGATATGGCGGCTGTCTTCAACCCGTCGCACCCAACCCTGTGCCTGAAACCGCACCAGCAAGGCCGCGCCCAGCGCGCCCGCCAGATGCGAGCGGCGTTCGGACCAGTCCAGACAGACCCGGCACATCGGCCGCCGCAGCGCCGTCAGCGCGGTCGTGTCGATGCCGAGGCCCGCGATGAACCCGGCACCCTCGGCGCTCAGCCCGACGCTCTCACGCGAGACCACCAGAAACCCGCGCCCGGCCAGACTGTCAAACATCCGCACCGCCGCCGCCCCGGCCATATGGTCGTAACATACCCGCGCCTCGCGCAGCGCCGCGTCATTCGGGCCGGGTTGTGTGCGCATGTGCCCCCGCGTGGCGGCCAGACCCGCCAGCGTTTCGAGTGCCTGCGCGACCTGCTCGTCGGCCAGCGCAAAGAACCGATGCCGTCCCTGCTTGCGTGGCCACAAGAGCCCGGCCTCGGTCAGTTGCTTCAGATGATCCGAGGCCGTCGCCGCGCTCACCCCCGCCGCCTCGGCCAGCTCACGCGCGGTCAGCGCCTGCCCGCCCAAAAGGACCGACAGGATGTTGGCGCGGGTCGGATCGCCGATCAGCGCCGCAATGCGCGAGATGTCTGGACCTTGTCTCATCCCCGCAGTCTGGGGCCGCGCCACGGCGCGCACAAGCCCCGACGCTTCGGCCCGCACCGAAGCATCCGCGCCGGTTTGCGTGGCATGCCGGAACCCGAAAGGAGACCCTTCATGATCCGTCTCATCCCCCTGCTGTCGCTCTTTCCACCCCTGCGCCTGCGCCCGACCCTGCGCCTCTGGCACCGCAACGCCACCACCCGCCGCGACCTGCGCGCCCTCGACACTCACCTGCTGCGCGACATCGGCCTGACCGTCACCGCCGCCCAGCGCGAAGCCCGCCGCCCGTTCTGGCGCCGCTGAGCCGGTGGCGCTTTGCCCCCACCACTGCTAGATCGGAGACGACCACAGCAGCGGAGGCGAACATGCGCGTCATTTTCATGGGAACGCCCGATTTCTCGGTGCCGGTGCTCGATGTGCTGGCCGCCTCGCATGAGGTGGTCTGCGTCTATTGCCAACCCCCCCGCCCCGCCGGTCGCGGCAAGCAGGAACGCCCGACGCCGGTACACGCCCGCGCGCTGGAACTGGGCTTGCCCGTGCGCCACCCGGCCAAACTGCGCGACGCGGCCGAGCAAGAGGCCTTTGCCGCCCTGAACGCCGATATTGCCGTGGTGGTGGCTTACGGGTTGATCCTGCCGCAAGCGGTGCTCGACGCGCCGAAGCACGGTTGCCTGAACATCCACGCCTCGCTCCTGCCGCGCTGGCGCGGGGCGGCGCCGATTCACCGGGCGATCATGGCCGGGGATACGGAAACCGGCGTCTGCATCATGCAGATGGAGGCGGGGCTGGACACCGGCCCGGTCCTGCTGCGCGAGGCCACGCCGATTGGCGATGTGGAGACCACCGACCAGCTGCACGACCGGCTGTCGCTGATGGGGGCGCGGCTGGTGCTGACGGCGCTGGATCAGTTGCCGGACCTGCGGGCCATGCCGCAACCCGAGGAGGGCGTCACCTATGCCGCCAAGATCGACAAGGCCGAAGCCCGGGTGGACTGGACGCAAGACGCCGCCGCCGTCGCCCGCCTGATCCGCGGGCTGTCGCCCTTTCCGGGTGCGTGGTGCGAGACGCCGGTGGGTCGGCTGAAACTGCTCGGTGCCATCGCCGGGCCGGGCACCGGGGCACCGGGCGCGGTGCTCGACGGACTGACCATCGCCTGCGGTACGGGTGCGGTGAAGATCACCCGCGCCCAACGCGAGGGCAAGCGCCCGATGGACGCGGACGAGCTGCTGCGCGGGCTCGACTGGCCAGCCGGAACGCTGCTGGGATGAGCGGGCAAGGGGGGCTTTCCGCCCCCCTCTTCGGCTGACGCCGAATTCACCCCCTGAGAGTATTTTCAACAAGATGATGGCGCGGTGCTTGAAGGGGTACGGGGCGGGCGCTAGCCTTTGAGCATGAGCACAGCCTTTTACACCGACCCCGCCTGTCTGAACCACGCAACGCCCGAGGGCCATCCCGAGCAGGTAGCCCGGCTGGTATCGATTCTGGCCGCGCTCGAGCATCGCGATTTCGCCGGGCTGGACCGGCGGCAAGCGCCGATGGCCGAGGTGGCCGAGCTGCTGCGCTGCCATCCGCAGGACTATATCGACCGTATCCGCGCGGCAGAGCCTGACGCGGGCAATCATCAGCTGGACGCCGATACGTGGATGTCGCCGGGCAGCTGGGCTGCCGCGCTGGCCGGGGTGGGCGCGGTGACGGCGGCGCTGGATGCGGTGGTGGCCGGTGAGGCGCGCAACGCTTTCGCCGCGATCCGCCCGCCCGGCCACCACGCGGAAACCGCCACGCCCATGGGCTTTTGCCTGTTCGGCACCGTTGCCATCGCCGCCAAGCGGGCGCTGGATCACCATGGGCTGAGCCGCGTTGCGGTGCTGGACTTCGACGTGCACCACGGCAATGGCACGCAGGATCTGCTCTGGGACGAGCCGCGCGCGCTGTTCGTGTCCAGCCACCAGTTCCCGCTCTGGCCCGGCACCGGGCGCGCGGAAGAGACCGGACCGCATGGCACCATCCTGAACGTGCCGCTGGCCCCCGGCACGCGCGGACCCGATTTCCGCGACGCTTGGGAGGGGCAGGTGTTCCCCCGGCTCGACATCTTCAAGCCCGAGCTGATCCTGATCTCGGCCGGGTTCGACGCCCATATCGACGATCCGCTGGCCCAACTGGCGCTGACCGAAGAAGATTTCATCTGGATCACCCACCGCATCTGCGATCTTGCCGATGCCCATGCCGGCGGGCGGGTGGTCAGTGCGCTGGAAGGCGGCTATAACCTCGACGCGCTGGCGGCCTCGACCGCGGCGCATATCCGGGTGTTGATGGAGCGTGGCGCATGAAGCCTGTAGCAGACTTGTCGTTTGAGGACGCCCTGCGCGAATTGGAGCAGGTCGTCAGCCAGCTGGAAGGCGGCGCGGTCGATCTGGAGAAATCCATCGCCATCTACGAGCGCGGCGCCGAGCTGAAAAAGCATTGCGAGGCCAAGCTGGCGCAGGCGCAGGCGCGGATCGAACAGATCACGCTGGCCGAGAATGGCCAGCCCGACGGCACCGCCCCTTTCGACGCGCAATGAGCTTCCCGCAGGATCTGGCCAGCGCAGCACTGGCCGTGAACGCCCGGCTGGCGCAGGCGCTGAACGCGCTGCCCGACAGCCGGGTGCGCGCCGCCATGGCGCATGCCGTCCATGGCGGCAAAGGCCTGCGCGGATTTCTGGCGCTGGAAAGCGCCGGGCTGCACGGCGTGCCGCACGTGGCTGCGCTGAATGCGGCGGCAGCAATCGAGGCGATGCATGCCTATTCGCTGGTGCATGACGACCTGCCCGCCATGGATGACGACGATCTGCGCCGGGGACGCCCCACCGTGCACATCGCCTTTGACGAAGCCACCGCGATTCTGGCCGGGGACGCGCTGCAATCGCTGGCGTTTCAGCTGTGCGCCGAAACCGGCAGCGCGCCGCTGACCGCCGCCCTTGCGCAGGCCGCCGGTGCCGCCGGGATGGTGCTAGGTCAGGCGCTGGACATCGAGGCCGAAACCGCCGCCGATCCCCTGACGCTGGAGCAGATCATCCACCTGCAACAGGGCAAGACCGGCGCGCTGTTTCAGTGGTCCTGCACCGTGGGGCCAGTGCTGGCCGGCGGCGACTCAGCCCCGCTGGCCACCTATGCGCAGGCGCTGGGGCTGGCGTTTCAGATCGCCGATGACATTCTGGATTGCGAAGGCGATGCCGCAACAGCCGGAAAACGGCTGCAAAAGGATGCAGAGGCGGGCAAGGCGACCTTTGTGTCGCTGCTCGGCCTTGAACCGGCGCGCGCCCGTGCCGCAGGTTTGATTTCACAGGCCTGTGACGCTCTGGCACCCTATGGCGCGGGGGCCGATTCCTTGCGAGACGCGGCGCGTTTCGTTATCAGCCGCGACAAGTAAAGTTGGAGCGTCCATGAATACCCGTCCCGAAACACCGCTCCTCGACCGCGTGCACAGCCCTGCCGATCTCAAGCGGCTGACCGATCCACAGCTCAAACAGGTCGCTGATGAGTTGCGCGCCGAGACGATCAGCGCGGTGTCGGAAACCGGCGGGCATCTGGGCGCGGGTCTGGGCGTGGTTGAGCTGACCGTGGCGCTGCACGCGATCTTTGACACGCCGCGCGACCGGCTGATCTGGGACGTCTCGCACCAATCCTATCCGCACAAGATCCTGACAGGGCGGCGGGACCGTATCCGCACGCTGCGCATGAAGGACGGGCTGTCGGGCTTCACCAAACGCTCGGAAAGCCCCTACGACCCTTTCGGTGCCGCGCATAGCTCGACCTCGATCAGCGCCGCGCTGGGTTTCAAGGTCGCGCAGGATCTGGGCGGCGCGCCGGACCCGGCGCTGGGCGATGCCATCGCGGTGATCGGCGATGGCAGCATGTCGGCGGGCATGGCGTTTGAGGCGATGAACAATGCGGGCCATCTGGGCAAGCGGATGTTCGTGATCCTGAATGACAACGAGATGTCCATCGCGCCCCCCACCGGCGCACTCTCGTCTTACCTGTCGCGTCTCTATACCGAGCGCCCGCTGCAAGACCTCAAGGCCGCCGCCAAGGGCGCGCTGTCCCTGCTGCCGCCCCCCTTTCAGGAGGGGGCCAAGCGCGCCAAGGACATGCTCAAGCACATGACCGTCGGCGGCACGATGTTCGAGGAACTGGGCTTCAAATACGTCGGCCCCGTTGACGGGCACGACATGGACACGCTGCTGGCCGTCCTGCGCACCGTGCATGACCGCGCCACCGGGCCGACGCTGATCCATGTGCTAACCAAGAAGGGCAAAGGCTATCGCCCCGCCGAGCAGGCGATGGACAAGGGCCACGCCACGGCGAAATTCGACGTGCTGACGGGTAAGCAGCAGAAAGCGCCGTCCAACGCGCCCAGCTACACCAAGGTTTTCGCGCAATCGCTGATCCAGCTGGCCGAGGGCGACGACAAGATCGTCGCCGTCACCGCCGCGATGCCGGATGGCACCGGGTTGAACCTGTTCGCCGAGCGGTTCCCGACCCGCTGCTTCGACGTCGGCATCGCCGAGCAACACGGCGTCACCTTCTGCGCCGCGCTGGCGGCGGGCGGGATGAAGCCGTTCTGCACGATGTATTCGACCTTTCTGCAGCGCGGCTATGATCAGGTCGTGCATGACGTGGCGCTGCAAGGTCTGCCCGTGCGCTTCGCCATCGACCGCGCCGGTCTGGTCGGCGCGGATGGCGCGACGCATGCGGGCAGCTTTGACGTGGCTTACCTCGCCAACCTGCCCGGCATGGTGGTGATGGCCGCCGCCGATGAGGCCGAGCTGGTCCACATGGTCGCCACCGCCGCCGCGCATGATACCGGCCCCATCGCCTTCCGCTTTCCGCGCGGTGAAGGCGTCGGGGTAGAGATGCCCGAGCGCGGCATCCCGCTGGAAATCGGTAAGGGCCGCGTGATGCGAGAGGGCAAGCGCGTGGCGATCCTGTCCTTTGGCACCCGTCTTGCCGAGGTGATGAAAGCAGCCGAGGCGCTGGACGCGCGCGGCATCGCGCCCACCGTCGCCGACGCCCGCTTTGCCAAACCGCTGGACCGCGACCTGATTCTGCGGCTCGCGGCGGACCATGAAGCGCTGATCACCATCGAAGAGGGCGCGGTCGGCGGCTTCGGCAGCCATGTCGCGCAGCTGTTGGCGGAAGAGGGCGTGTTCGACACCGGACTCAAGTTCCGCTCGATGGTGCTGCCTGACGTGTTCATCGACCAGGCCTCGCCGGATCAGATGTATCAGGCGGCTGGGCTGACCGCCGCGGACATCGAAGCGAAAGTGCTCGACGCGCTGGGCGTCGCGCGGATCGGGGCCAAGCGGGCCTGAACAGCCGAGTGCCGCAAAAGCAAACAGCCGCACCCAAAGGGAGCGGCTGTTGTCGTTATCGCTTGGGTGCGATCAGAATTGGTAGCCGAGTCGGAACGCAACGGAATCGATCTGGGTGTCAGCCTGAACGCCGCCGATATTGGCCCCAACCTCGCGACGCACTGCCTCGAGCCCGACGAATGCACCGCGCGTGATGTGGTACTGGACGCCCAGACCATAGCTGTGACCGCTCTGGTTGTTCCAGCTCCCTGACCCGAAGATCTCGGACCGGGCAGCGCCCACGAAGCCGTAGAACAGCACGTTATTCGCGGCGTAGCCGACGCGCCCGCGCAGTTCAAGCGCGTTGCGCTGCCGGTTGATGAAGCCGGGATAGGGCGTGTCAAAGTCGGTATAGTTCAGCTCGCCACCGAAAACGACGTTGCCACGCTGCCAGTTGTACCCGACAAAAGCACCGGGGCCGGTGTCGTTGTCCATCGACGCGATGGTGCCCGAAGCATCGACATGGCCGCGCACCGACGAATAGCTCAGACCGCCGTAAAAACCTTCCCACGAATACTGAGGCGCAGGCATCGGCGCGACCATCACCTCCGGCTCGACGTAAACAACCGGACCCGAGGCCAGCGCAGCCCCCGACGCGACGACCAGCGCAACAACCGAAGCTGCCGAGCCGAGTGAGAGTTTGAGAATTTTTGTCATGTGAACCACCTAATTGTTAAATTCTTATCAATTAGCAGAGGATCACACACCCGCGGCTGCGATTTTTCAAGTCACCTTCAAAATTTGTCGACAATTTCGCGCGAAGTGACGCTTTCCCGCATCACCCCGTGGGTCGCCGCTTGCGCTTGGCTGTTCCGCCACCCCCAAACGCAAACAGCCGCGCCCAAAGGGCGCGGCTGCTGTCGGTATCGCTTGGGTGCGATTAGAAGTGGTAGCCGACGCGCAGCGACACGGTGTCCAGCTCGGACTCGACCGTGGTGCCCAGAACGTCCGCGTCCACGTCGCGACGAGCGAACTCAAGACCAACGGACATGTTGCTGGTGACCATCGCTTCGACGCCCAGACCGTAGACCGGGCCGGTTTGGTTCAGGTCGAAGCCAGGTGCGCCGATTTCCGAACGGGCAGCGCCGACAAAGCCGTACACCATCACGCGGTTGAACGCGTAGCCAGCGCGGGCGCGCAGCTCGAGCGAATCACGCTGGTAGCTGCCCGGAACGAGCGGGTAGGTGCTGTCGAAGTTGGTGTAGCTCAGTTCGCCACCGAACACGAAGCCACCGTTCTGCCAGTTGTAACCGACGAACGCGCCAAAGCCGTTGTCGCTGTCCATGTCGTCGGTACCCAGACCAACGACTTCAGCCGAACCGCTGACGCGCGAGTAGCTCAGACCGCCGTACAGGCCAGCCCAGGACAGAGCAGGCGCCGGCATCGGGGCAACCATGACTTCCGGCTCGTTGTAAACGACCGGGCCCGAGGCCAGGGCGGCGCCAGCAGCGAAACCGAGAGCGGTGACCGAAGCGGCCGAACCAAGGATGAGTTTGCGAATTGCAGTCATTTTTTTCTCCATCGTTAACCGAATGTTAACTTCTGGCCCTACACACACCCGCAGCGCGTTCTCTTCAAGGCATCTCGGACAGATGCCATTTAGGCCGCTTGCGGGTGAAACATTCGCGCATCACCCGCACCCAGCTGGGGCACCTTAAATATCTGTAAAATATGGATATTCCAAAAATAGGCGCCTTTCCGCCCATGAAAAGTGACACCGTCACACGAGTGTGATGGAACCCGGCCGACGGAGCGTGCCACAAAAGCTCCAGAGCGCCCTCGCTGCCACCGCCGCAGACCGCATCCAGAACGTGGCGCGACCCAGCCAAACAAGGGCTTTTCCGCAGGCGACCTCTCGGCCTGACCCGACGCGCCCTCTTTCTTTTATCCGCACACCCCCCTATCTTTGTGTATGGAACAACACTCCCCCTCCCGTCATGCTGTCACGCACCCGCCGCATCTTTGCGGCAGGGAGGGGTTGACCTTTTGATGAGACGTTTATGAAACCCACCCGTTCACTGCCGACCGAAACCGCCCCGCAGGCCGAACCGCGCGCCTTCACCGATGCCGCGCAGGCCGTCGCCTATCTGCAGACACTCTATTCTCAGGCCACCGATTTCCTTGCCGCCAGCTTCCGCGCCGCGTTGAAGGACGGCACGCCCAAGGCCCGCTACCGCGCCTATTATCCTGAGCTGCGCGTCACCACGACGACCTATGACCAGCCCGACAGCCGCCTCGCCTATGGCTATCTGCCCGAGCCGGGCACCTATGCCACCTCGATCACCCGGCCCGATCTGTTCTCGAACTACCTCAAGCAGCAGATCGAGCTTTTGCTGAAGAATCACGGCCAGCCGGTGATGGTCGGCTATTCTGACACGCCGATCTCGCTGCACTTCGCGATGGCCGGGCGGCATGATGTGAACATGTCGGGCGAGCTGACCTTTACCCTGCGCGACGTGTTCGACGTGCCGGACCTGTCGATCACCAACGACGACATCGTCAACGGGGAAGGCGTGCGCAACGCCGACGGCTCGGTCCCGCTGGCCCCGTTCACCGCGCAGCGGGTGGATTACTCGCTGGCCCGTCTGGCGCACTATACCGCCACCGACCCCGAGCATTTCCAGAACCACGTGCTGTTCACCAACTACCAGTTCTATGTCGATGAATTCGAGGCCTACGCCCGCCAAGCCCTGTCCGACCCTGACAGCGGCTACACCGCCTTTGTCGCGCCCGGCAATGCCGAGATCACCGATGCCAACGCCGCCCTGCCCGTCCTGCCGCGCCTGCCGCAGATGCCGACCTACCACCTGAAACGCGCGGGCGGTCAGGGCATCACGCTGGTCAACATCGGCGTCGGTCCGTCCAACGCGAAAACCGCCACTGACCACATCGCCGTCTTGCGCCCGCATGCCTGGCTGATGGTCGGGCACTGCGCCGGTCTGCGCAACTCGCAAAGCCTTGGCGATTTCGTGCTGGCGCATGGCTACCTGCGCGAAGACAAGGTGCTGGACGAGGATCTGCCGCTCTGGGTGCCGATCCCGGCGCTGGCCGAGATCCAGATCGCCCTGCAAGACGCGGTGGCCGACATTACCCAGCTGTCGGGCTATGAGCTGAAAAAGATCATGCGCACCGGCACCGTCGCGACCGTCGACAACCGGAACTGGGAGCTGCGCGACCAGTCCGGCCCGGTGCAGCGCCTGTCCCAGTCCCGCGCCATCGCGCTGGACATGGAATCGGCCACCATCGCCGCCAACGGCTTTCGCTTCCGCGTTCCCTACGGCACCTTGCTCTGCGTCTCGGACAAGCCGCTGCATGGCGAGCTAAAGCTGCCCGGCATGGCTTCGGCCTTTTACAAGACGCAAGTCGCCCGCCACCTGCTGATCGGCGTGCGCGCCATGGAGCATCTGCGCGACATGCCGCTGGACCGCATCCACAGCCGCAAACTGCGCAGTTTTGATGAGACGGCGTTCCTGTGAGGCAGCCTGAGTTTTGACGACGTTCCCTGCCGTCGACACCACAGACGCCTTCGACGCATGGCGTCAGGACCCCGGCCAATGGCAGACCCTCGCCCGGAGCATCGCGCGCGCGGCGGGGCTTGCCGGGCGGGATCTGACGGCCTTTGGCGACAGCACCAATCTGGTGATCGATGTCGATGGCGCGGCGATCCTCAAGATCTTTCCGCCGCTCTATCACCCCCAGTTCCTCAGCGAATGCGCCGCCCTGCACCGGCTGGCCGGGCAGCTCTCTGTCGCCATCCCCCGGATCATCGCCGCCGATGAGCAGGACGGGTGGTCATGGCTGGTGATGACCAAGCTGGACGGGGTCGTCGGCTCAGCCGTCTGGCCGCAGCTATCGGACCGCGAGCGCGCCGCGATCCTGCATGACGTCGGACGGGTGATTGCCGAGGTTCACGCTCTTCCGCCCGCTGACCTCGCTCAGATCGGCACGCCCTGGCCCGACTTCATCCGCGCGCAGGCCAGCACCTGCGTCGCGCGTCACCGCGCGCAGGGTCTGGCCGCCACCCTGCTGGACGATCTTGCCGCCCTTGTGCGCGAGGCCCCCACACTGATCCCGCTGGACGAACCGCCTGTCATCCTGATCAGCGACCTGATCCCGCAGAACCTCCTTCTCTCGGACCGGGCTGGCCACTGGCGGCTGTGCGCGCTCATTGATTTTGGCGATGTCAGAACCGGCTGGTGGGAATACGATCTGCTCGGGCCCAGCGCCCTGATGTGTGACGGCAAGCCCGATCTGGTACACAGCCTGTTTGACGGCTACGGCACCGCCGCTGACAACGCGATGCGGCGGCGGTTGCTGATCCACATGGCGCTGCATCATGCGAGCGATTTTCGCAACATGACGATCCCCGACTGGGAAAAGCGAATCGCCAGCCTCTACGACCTTGAACAGGTGATCTGGCCCGGCACCTGACGCTCCGGCGTCATGCGGCGCCAGAAAGCCGCTTCTCCATCACGAAATTGGTCAGCGTCACACCCGCCCGCTCGCTCTGCTGTTCACGCAGCACGCGCCAGCCCTGCTGCTCGAACAACCCGCGCACCAGATGGCTGGCCTGAGCATGCAACCGCTCAAGCCCGGCCTCCTGCGCCAAGTCCTCGATCCGCGCGTAAAGCCGCCCGCCGACACCCTGCCGCTGGTGCGCAGGCGCAACGAAGGCAAGGTCGATATAGCCCTGCGCGTCCAGCGTCATAAAGCCCACCGGCTTGCCCGCCACCCGCGCCACCAGCGTCTGCTGCCCGGTTAACCGACGCGCCCAGTCAGGCCCCGCAGGCACACGCGGAGCCCAGGCGCGTCGCTGATCCGCATCATAGAACCCCGCCGCCCCCTGACGCACCGCGTCAAAAAAGACAGTGCCCAGCTGATCCGCCTCGGCAGGATCCATGAAACCGATCTCGACCATCCGCATCGCGCGCCTGTGGCCTCACGGCCAGACCGGCGCGCCCTCCAGTCCGGCGGTCTCGGGCAGACCACAGATCAGGTTGGCGTTCTGCACCGCCTGCCCCGCCGCGCCCTTGCCCAGATTGTCGACCACCCCCATCGCCATCACCAGATTGCGCTCGGGATCGGCGGCATAGCTGACAAACGACAGGTTCGAGCCGGTGGCCCATTTCGTCTGCGGCGGCTGATCCGTCACCCGCACGAAGGCCCGGTCCGCATAGAACTGCCGCGCCGTGTCGAGGCACTGCTGCGTCGTCGCCTGACCCCGCGCATAGATCGTCACCAGCACGCCGCGCGTCATCGGCACCAGATGCGGCGTGAACACCAGCCCGTCGGCCTTGCCACCGCTCAACCGTTCGATCGTCGTCGCCATCTCGGGCATATGGGTGTGCTTGAGCAACCCGTAGGGCTGCAGGTTCTCATTGCTGCCCGCATAGCTGAACCGGCTGTCCGCCCCACCGCGCCCGGCGCCCGAAATCCCGGTCTTGGCGTCGATGATGATATTGCCCGGCTCGATCAGCTTGCCCGCCAGCAACGGTGCCAAAGCGTTCAGCGTGGCGACCGGAAAGCAGCCGGGATTGGCCACGCGGGTCTGCCCCGCCATCTGCTCGGGCCAGACATCGGCCAGCCCGTAAGCCCAGCCGTCGACATAACGATGATCCCCGCCAATATCGACGATCTTCACCCCCGCCGGCACCCGTGCCAGCCCCTCGGCCGACGACCCCGTCGGCAGCGACGCGAACAGCACGTCCAGTTCCGGCAGCGCCTCAGGATCCCATTTCTGGACAACCAGCCCGGCCAGCCGGGGCGGCACACCGGGGAAAAGTTCGACCAGCCGACGGCCCGCACTGCCCTCACCCGCCGCATAAACCAGCTCGAACGACGGATGGCCCGCGATCAATCGCATCGCCTCGCCGCCGCCAAAACCGCTGATCCCGACAATGCCGACGCGAATGCTCATGTGCCTGTCCCTTTGCTGGTGAGAGCGAACCCGCGCGCACCATCACGGATCCGCGAAACAATGTCCACGTGCTCCCGAACCCGCCGAAACCCGCCATCAGGCAAGTTCCCTGATACCCACAGCCCTAAAACGCCCTCTCAGAACCAGCTTTCCCCTTCACAGCCTGTCTTTTCGGCGTTTTCACGCTGGCGTGCTCGCCTTTGCGATTGCCTGATCCGAAGCTTGCCGATAGACGCGCTGGACAATGACGTGGAGCCGCCTCGCCCCGCGTCTGAACGCTTGACCTACGGAGAGCAACAATGAACAAACCGATGACCAAGACCCAGCTCGTAGCCGCCCTCGCCGAGCAGATGGGCGCCGACAAGAAAACCGCCACCGCCGCGCTGGACGGCATCGCGGCCATCGTCGCGACCGAAGTTGCCGCTGGCGGCGCTGTCACCCTGCCCGGCATCGGCAAAGTCGCCTGCCGCGCCCGCCCTGAGCGCGAAGTGCGCAACCCGGCCACCGGTGAGACCCTGACCAAAGCCGCCGACCGCGCGGTCAAAGTCACCGTCGCCAAGGCTCTGAAAGACGCCGTGGCCTGACGCCACCCGTCAGCGTACACGACCGCTCAGGCCGCCCCCACGGGCGGCCTTTTGCGTGCGCCCGCTTCGCGCCGCATTAACCCGGCCGTGGTCCCTTGGCGCTTTGCTCAAGGGAACCGCCGATGGACCTCCAGCACCTGCCCCGCACCGATATCCTCGCCGATGCCCTGCTGCGCGACCGCCTCACCTGTGACCCCGAGGCCCTCGCCGCCCTGCAAGCCTCCATCGCCAGCGAAGGCCTGCGCCAACCGGTCGAGGTCTTCCCCATCACCGGCGACACCCCCTGGGGCCTGCTCGCCGGGCACCGCCGCCTCCAATGCCTTGATGCGCTCAACCGCCTGACCCCCGGCAGCTGGGACACCATCCCCTGCGTGATCCGCAAACCCGCCGATATTCCGCAGGCCATGGCCCTGATGGTCTCGGAAAACGAGATGCGCGCGCAGATTTCCCCCTGGGAAAAGGGCGCGCTGCTCTGCGAGGCCGTCGAGTTCGGCCTTTTCGACAGTATCGAGGCTGCCACCGACGCGCTCTACCCCACGCTCACCCGGCAGGCCCGCTCGCGCCTGCGCGGCTTTGGTCGCGTGGTCGAGGTGCTGGGCGATCTGATGACCCATCCGCATACCCTGTCCTCGGCGCGCATGGACCGGCTCGCCGTCGCCATCCGCGCCGGTCTGGGCGAGATCATGGTCGAAGCCCTCCACCCCGTTGGCCGCGCCTCGGCGGATCGCCAGTGGCGCGCCTTGCTGCCTGCGATTTCCGAGGCCATCCTGCTCCCCGACGACCCCGACGCCGCCCCCACCTCGCGGATCAGCCGCACCCCCCGCCCCCGCCGCCTGCTCCGCCTGAACCGGGGCATCACCCTGCGCCGCGAATGGACGGTCTCCGGCTGGACCATCCGCATCGACGCCCGCCACGCCGATCACCCGGGGATCGTGGACGACATTCTGGATCTGGTGGAGGAGTGGTTTGAGAGGAGGGTGTGAGGGGGCCCGCCCCCATCGCCACCAGTGTAGGGTGGGGTTCCACCCCACCATCCCCGCCACACCCCTGCGCCAATGTCCGGGGAACCCCGACCAACCCACACAGCCGGTAGGGTGCGCATTCATTGCGCACCCTACGTTTCCCTTCCCCCACCGTCTTCCTCGTTATCCCTGCTGACAGCCAGCCGTAGGTCGGGGTTCACCCCGACTCTCTCTCTCTCCCGCGACCGACACGCGACGCCCGGCACCTCCATGCGCCAATGTCGGGGTGAACCCCGACCTACGGGCTATCCGTCCCGTCCACACGGCGCACCCACAACCTCAATTCCCCTACTGGACTCACCCCCACCCCGGGGACATCTCTTAACAAAACCTGAATCCCTCCCCACAACCCGTTGATTTCCCTCAATCCACACCCTTGTCCCATCGTGGGACACCCCTTTCCCTGCCCCGTTTTCCCCGGTATCCCTGCTGGCGGGGCCCCGGTCGTGGCCCGGACAAGGGGACCGCATGGATTTCAAAGCCCTCCTGATGGGCCTCGCCTTCGCCTTCATGTGGTCCTCGGCCTTCACCTCGGCCCGGATGATCGTCGTCGACGCCCCGCCGCTCCTGTCCCTCTCGGCCCGCTTCCTTGTTTCCGGCCTGATCGGCGTCGCCCTTGCCCGCCTGATGGGCGAGACGTGGCGGCTGACCCGTGCCCAGTGGCGCGCCACGATCATCTTCGGGATCTGCCAGAACGGCGCCTATCTCGGCCTCAACTTCATCGCCATGCAGTGGATCGAGGCCTCGGCCGCCGCCATCATCGCCTCGACCCTGCCGCTGATGGTCGCGTTGGCCGGGTTCGTGTTCTTCGGCGACCGCCTGAAACCCCTTGCCATCGCCGGGCTGGTCGCCGGCTTCGGCGGCGTCATCCTGATCATGGGCGCGCGGCTGGGCGGCGGGCTGGACCCGCTCGGCGTCGCCCTCTGCGTGCTCGCCGCGATGGCCCTCACCGTCGCCACCCTCGCCCTGCGCGGCGCTTCCTCGGGCGGCAACGTGATGATGGTCGTCGGGCTGCAGATGCTGATCGGGGCGGTTGTGCTGATCGGCCCCTCGCTGACCTTCGAGACGCTCTCGGTCAACCTGACGCCCCGCCTGATCCTCGCCTTCCTCTACACCACCCTCGTTCCCGGCCTCGCCGCGACATGGGTCTGGTTCAAGCTGGTGCAGCGCATCGGCGCTGTCCGGGGCGCGACCTTCCACTTTCTCAACCCGTTCTTCGGCGTCGCCATCGCCGCCGCCCTGCTCGGTGAAACGCTGGGTATGGTCGATATCATCGGCGTAGCGATCATCATGGCCGGAATTCTGGCGGTCCAGCTTTCCAAGGCCCCACCCGCGCGCTAGTTTCCCCTCATGACCAAGCCACCCCGCTACCAGCGCCGCCGCCGCAGCCCGCCGGGAACCCCTCCCGGCACGCTGACCGCTGACCCCGATGCCGGCGAAACCCGCGTCCGCGCGATCCGCTTTAATGCGGATGGCGTGACCGAGGATGCCAGCCTTGCCCCCTGCGATACGGGCAGCATCCTGTGGCTGAACATCGACGGTCTGGCTGATACCGAGATGCTGCAGAAGATCGGCACCAGCTTCGGCCTGCACCCGCTGGCGCTGGAAGACGTGGTCAACGTCCACCAGCGCCCCAAGGCCGAGGAATACGAGGCCCACCAGTTCATCGTCCTGCGCATGCCCGAGCCGGGCAAAGAAGGGCTGCACACCGAACAGGTGTCGATCTTTCTCGGCGATGGTTTCGTCATCACCATGCAGGAACACGAAGGCGACGTGTTCGACCCCGTCCGCACCCGCCTGCGCAACCCGTTGGGACAGATGCGCAAACGCGGAGCCGACTACCTGTGCTACGCGCTGATCGATGCGGTGATCGACGCGTATTTCCCGGCGCTCGAAGCGCTGGGTGAAAAGCTCGAACAGCTCGAAGACACCGTCGTCTTCGACCCCGACGCGGTCGATATGGGCGAGATCCACGTCCTCAAGCGCGAACTGATGAGCCTTCGCAGCGCCATTTTGCCGATGCGCGACGTCGTCGCCACCCTTCAGCGCGAGGAAACCCAGCGCTTTTCGGACAACACCCGCCTCTACCTGCGCGACTGTCAGGACCACGCGGTGCAGCTGATCGAAACCATCCAGACCTACCGCGAGATCGCCACCGGGCTGGTGGACATCCTGCTCTCCAGCCAGTCCAACCGCGCGAATGAGGTCATGCAAGTCCTCACCCTCATCGCCACGATCTTCATTCCGCTGACCTTCATCGTCGGCGTCTATGGCATGAATTTCGACGACATGCCCGAGCTGCACTGGCGCTACGGCTACCCGGTGGTGATGGGCATCATGGGCCTGATCGCCGTGGTTCTCGCGATCTGGTTTTACCGCAAGGGCTGGCTCGGCCGCCGCTGATCCCAACTTTATGCCCTAAATATCCCGGGGGTAGGCCGACAGGCCGTAGGGGGCAGCGCCCCCTGCGCGCGGCGAGGGGGCTCGATGCCCCCGAGCCGCGCCACCCGCTCACCGCGCACTGCGCGGCATCGGGTTTGTCCCCGCCTTATACGCCGACCAGTCCGTGACATCAGGGTAGAACTGCCGCCGCCACGCCCGCACCCGCGGGTTCATCAGCCGCCGCCAAAGGGGCGGGATTGCGGCCACGGCCAGCAAGGTCGGATAGCCCAGCGGCAGTTGCGGGGCTTGCTCGGTGGTATAGGTCTGCAGCAGGGGAAAGCGGCGGTCGGGTTTGTAATGGTGATCCGAATGGCGCTGTAAATTGATCAGCAGCCAGTTCGACGCCCGGTGCGCCGCGTTCCACGAATGGCGCGGCAGCACATGCTCATAGCGCCCCTCGCCCAGATGCCGGCGGGTCAGGCCGTAGTGCTCGATGTAATTGGTCAGCTCCAGATGCAGCACCGCGATCAGTGCCTGCCACACGAACAGCCCCAGCCCCAGCCAGCCGCCGACCACAAACGCCAGCAGCAGAAACGCCGCCTGCAACGCCGCATAGCGCCAGAACGGGTTCGCAGCCGCCCAGGGCGATTTCCCCGCCCGGGCCAGCATCGCCGCCTCGGCCCGCCAGGCCGAGCGCGGGCAGTCGCGCAGCACCCGCCAGAAGAAACGCCAGAACCCTTCGTTATAGCGCGCGGTCACCGCGTCGCGCGGGGTGGCGACCCACAGGTGATGCACCCGCAGATGTTCGCTGCGGAAATGGCTGTACAAAGTCGAGGCCATCAGCAGATCCCCAAGCCAACGCTCGGACGCCGTCTTCTGGTGCATCAGCTCATGCGCATACACGATGCCAACCGCACCGGTCGCAATGCCAAGGCCATAGAACAGGATCAGCATCTCAGGACCCGTCAGCGTGCCGCGATGCGTCACCCACCACAGCGCGCCATAGATCAGCCCGAACTGCACCGGAAACCAGATCAGGGTGATCAGGCGATACCAGAACAACTGGCCAAGCGGCGCGTCGGTCTGCGGGTTGTCCTCATTCAGCCCGGTGAACCAGTCGAGCAGCGAAAACAGCCCGGCGGAATAGAGCACGGGCAGGATCAGCCACCAGCCGCCCCAGACGGTGCCCGCCGCCAGAATGGGCACAAACCCCAGCGACAGCCAGAACGGCAGGGCCGAGGCAAGCGAGCCGAGCGGGCGGGTTTGGGTCATCGCGAACCTCCGGTTGCCAGCAGTCTATGCCCCCTCGCGCCCGGCGAAAAGATCGCCGCTTGCCGCATGGTCCCAGACCTTGCGCATCACCGTTGGCAGCGCGCCGGGATCAAAATCCGGGCGGAAGTCGCCGGTTTCAGGGTTCACCGCTTGGGGCACACGGGCGGTGGCGACGGTCAGCTCCAGATGGAAATGCGTGAACGTATGCTTCACCACCCCCGGCAGCAGCGCCCAATCCGCCGTCAGCGGCGGTGCGGGGGTCGGATCGTCGCCCCAGTCGCTGCCCGGCCAGCCGGGCATCCCGCCCAGCAATCCCTTGGGCGGGCGGGTTTCCAACAGCGGCGCGCCATCCTCGCGGATCGCGACATAGGCGATCCCCCGGCGCGTCGGCTTCGGCGTCTTGGCCGTCTTGACCGGCAGCTCTGCCGCGATCCCCTGCTCCTGCGCCAGACAGAACCCGGCCAGCGGGCAGTCACCACAGCGCGGTGCGCGCGGCGTGCAGACCGTCGCACCCAGATCCATCATCGCCTGCGCGAAATCGCCGGCTCGCTCGTCAGGCGTCAGCCGGGTCGCCAGCCTGGCCAGCATCGGCTTGGACTTGGGCATCGGGTCACGCACCGCAAACAGCCGCGCCACCACCCGCTCGACATTGCCATCCACCACCGTCTCGCTGCGATCAAACGCAATCGCCGCTACCGAGGCGGCGGTATACGCCCCGATCCCCGGCAAAGCCCGCAACCCGTCCAGCGTATCGGGGAACCCGCCCTGCCCCGCCACCGCCCGCGCGCAGGCGATCAGATTGCGGGCGCGGGCGTAATAGCCAAGCCCCGCCCATTCCGCCATCACCTCGGTATCCTGCGCCGCCGCCAAAGCCTCAACCGTCGGCCAGCGCGTGGTGAAACGGTGGAAATACGCCTTCACCGTCGCCACCGTGGTTTGCTGCAACATCACCTCGCTCAGCCAGACGCGGTACGGATCGGGCACCACCCCCGCAGCACGCTCGGCCGGGCCGACGCGCCACGGCAGCACTCGCGCCGCGCGGTCATACCAGCGCAACAGCGCGCCCGAGACCTGATCCCGATCAATTCCGTCACGCATTCTTGAGCCTCCTCTCTCCGCGACCACTGGCCTCGGCCGTGGAACTGACTAGAATACTGTGAACCAAGACGAAAGCACGCCCCACGGATGACCGCTCCCGCCGATCCCTCGACCAAGCCGCGCTGGAAAGGCGCGCGCCGCATGCGCGGCTTCGAGCCGGCCAGCGGTCTGTTGCGCGATCATATCCGCAAGGCGGGCGAAACGCATGGATTTGCCACAACCCGGCTGCTCACCCACTGGGCCGAGGTCGCAGGGCCTGATCTGGCGGCGCTGTGTACGCCCGTCAAGGTCAGCTATGCGCAAAAGGGCTTTGGCGCGACGCTGACGGTGCTGGCCTCAGGGGCCGCAGCACCCTTGGTGCAGATGCAACTGGAACCGCTGCGCGAACGGGTCAACGCGATCTACGGCTATGCCGCGATCGCACGGATCAAGGTCACGCAGACCTCGTCGCGCGGGCTGGCAGGCGGGCTGGCTGAAAGCCAGCGCGCCTTTGAACGTGCCAACATCGCACCACCGTCACCGCAGGCACTGGCACGGGCACGCACGGTTGTCGACAGCCTGACCGAGGGCGTTGCCGACAGCGGGCTCAAGGCTGCGCTGGACCGGATGGCCACCAACATTTTGACAAAAGAGACAAGGCGCGGACCGAAGGGGCTCGCGGACGAAGGAAAGGATAACGCATGAATAGACGTTCATTTCTGCTTTCGGGGGTCGCCGCTGTGGTTGCCATCGGCGGTTACGGTGCCTGGACCCGCCTGAACGGCGGCAATGCGCCCGCGCTCGGCTCGACACTGATCGAACCCAGCGCTGCCCATGCGCAAACCACCGAGGGACAGGTCGACACCTCTCGCGTGACCGAGATGGTGATCAACCCGGACGCCGAGGTGACCCTGATGGAGTTCGCCTCGTTCACCTGCCCGCACTGCGCCAACTTCCACGCCACCGTCTGGCCGCAACTCAAGGCCGAGTATATCGACACCGGCCTGGTCAAGTTTGTTTATCGCGAAGTCTATTTCGACGCCTATGGCCTGTGGGCCGCGCTGGTCGCCCGTTGCGGCGGCGAGATGCGCTATTTCGGCATCGTCGACATGCTCTATGACGAGCAGCGCGAATGGGCGCAGGGTGACGATCCCAACGTCGTCGCCGACAACCTGCGCCGTATTGGCCGCCGCGCTGGCATGACCGACGACCAACTGAGCGAATGCCTGACCGACCGCGACCTCGCCACGGCGATGATGCAGGTCTATCAGGAAGGCATGACCGAGTACGAAGTGACCGGCACCCCATCCTTTGTCATCGACGGCACCACCTATTCCAACATGAGCATGGACGAGTTCCGCGCCATACTTGATCCGCTCCTGAACCGGGGATGAGCGCGAAACCTCTGGCGGGCCTGCGCGTGATCGAGCTGGCCCGCATCCTTGCGGGGCCTTGGGCGGGTCAGACTCTGGCCGATCTGGGGGCCGAGGTGATCAAGGTCGAAGCGCCCGAGGGCGACGACACCCGCCAATGGGGCCCGCCCTTTATCGACCGCGACGGTACCCCCGTCGCGGCCTATTTCCATGCCGCAAACCGGGGGAAACGCTCGGTCGTTGCCGATTTCCGAACGGCTGATGGACAGGCCAAGGTCAAGGCGCTGCTGGCCGACGCGGATATCGTCATCGAGAACTTCAAGGTCGGCGGCCTGAAGAAATACGGGCTGGATTACGACAGCTTGCGGGCCGAGTTTCCCCGGTTGATCTACTGCTCGATCACCGGTTTCGGGCAAGACGGGCCGTATGCCCACCGCGCCGGGTATGACTACATCATTCAGGGCATGTCCGGCCTGATGTCGATCACCGGCCCGGCCGAGGGCGAGCCGCATCGCGTCGGCGTCGCGGTGACGGATCTGTTCACCGGGGTCTATTCGACAACCGCGGTGCTTGCCGCCGTGATCGAACGCAGCCGCACCGGGCTGGGCGCGCATGTCGATATGAGCCTGCTGGACTGCGCCGTGTCGGTGATGGCCAATCAGGCGATGAACTACCTGGCCACCGGCACGCCGCCGGGACGAACGGGGAACTGGCACCCCAATCTGGTGCCCTATCAGGTGTTTGAATGCTGTGACGGGCATATCATCATCGCCACGGGGAATGACGGCCAGTACCAACGCCTGTGCCGCGCGCTGGGGCTTGAGGCGCTGATCACCGATCCCCGCTTCCTCGCCAACGCCGACCGGGTAAAACACCGGGCCGAACTGGCCGAGGCACTGACAGCCGCGACGCGCAGCTGGTCAAAGGCAGGCTTGCTCAAAGCCTGCGAAGACCATGGCATCCCGGCGGGTCCGATCAACACGATGGACGAGGTTTTCACCGACCCCCAAGTCATTGCACGCGGCATGCAACTGGACCTCGGTGCACACGCGGGTGTCCGCTCGCCCTTTGTGTTCAACGGCGTCCGTTCTGGCGCCGACCGCCCTGCTCCGGTGCTGGGTGAGGGCGACAGAAAGGGGGGCTAGCCCCCCTCTGCGCGCAAGCGCGCATTCACCCCCCAGGATATTTGAAGAGCAAAGAGGCGCGATTTACCCAATATTAAGGTTACCGCGCCACGCTGGAGAAACGGTACAGGCAGGGATGCCGATGACCGTGAGCGAAGACGACGGCGTGGTCCCTGCGGATCACGCCGTTTGCCGTTCTTTGCTCCCCTAAATATCCCGGGGGGCAAGGGGGCAGCGCCCCCAACGCGCCGCGTAGCGGCGCCCGGCCCAAACGGCGGAGCGGATCTTTGATCCGTGACAGAGTGCGGGAGCCGCTGGACGCCGCCGTCAGCCCCACGGTCCCGGCTGTGCGCCGCCTGACGGCGCAGTTGCAGGCCGTGCGCGACCGGTCTGCCCCATGCTCTGCGCCAGCTTTTCCAGCGCGGCGATGCGGTTCTCGGTCGCCGGGTGGGTTGAGAACAGCTTGTCGCGCGCATGGGCATGCAGCGGGTTAATGATGAACATATGCGCCGAGGCCGGGTTGCGCTCTGCCGTGTCATTGTCGATCCGCGCGGCATAGGTCTGGATCTTGCCCAGCGCGTCGGCCAGCCACAAAGGGTGCCCGCAGATCTCGGCCCCGATGCGGTCCGCCTCGTACTCACGCGAGCGCGACACCGCCATCTGCACCAGACCGGCCGCCATCGGCGCAAGGATCATCATCGCGATCATCGCAATCGGGTTCGCCCGCCGGTCGCCGCCGCGAAAGAACATCGCGAAATTGGCCAGCATGGCGATGGCCCCGGCGAAGGTTGCGGTCACTGTCATGATCAGCGTGTCGTAATTCTTGATATGCGCCAGTTCATGCGCGACCACCGCCGCCACCTCATCGCGTGACAGCCGCTGCATCAGCCCGGTCGACACCGCCACAGCTGCGTTGTCCGGGTTGCGCCCTGTAGCAAAGGCGTTGGGCTGGTCGCTGTCGATCACATAGACCGCAGGCGGCGGCAGGTCGGCGTTGCGGGCCAGTTCCATGACGATCTGCTGCAGCTCGGGTGCGGTATAGGCGTCAACCGGCCGCGCGTTGTGCATGCGCAGCACCGCCTTGTCCGAGTTCCACCACGCATAAAGGTTCATCGCTGCCGCCACAACAAAGGCGATCAGCGCCCCGGCCGAGCCGCCGATCAGGTAGCCCATCGCCAGAAACAGGGCGGTCATCGCCGCCATCAGGATCCCGGTCTTGACGTAACCCATGGTTTTCTCCGTCGCTATGACGTCTGATATGGGGAGCCTTGGGCGGCCTGCAAGATCACACCAGCCCTTCGGCTTTGAACAGCGCCAGCACATCCGCGCGAGGGCGTGCGCCGATATGGCCGATGACCTCGGCCGCCGCGATGCAGCCCATGCGCCCGCTGGTTTCCAGCGAGTGCCCGTTCACCAGTCCGAACAGGAACCCCGCCGCGAACTGGTCGCCCGCGCCCGTCGCATCGACCGGCACAACCGTCTTCACCGGTGCGGTGACGCGGTGGCCGTTGTGCATCAGCACTACCGGCTCGCCCGAGCGGGTGCAGACCACGATCTCGCAATCGGCCTGCGCCTTGGCCAGCGCCTCGTCCAGATCATTGACCTGATAGAGCGAGGTCCATTCCTGCTCATTCCCGATCACGTAATCCATCTCGTTCGCCACCAGACGCCGGAAATCGGCGCGGTGGCGGTCTACGCAGAACGGGTCCGACAGCGCGATACCGACGCGGCCCCCGGCCTTGCGGCAGGCGCGGGCGGCTTTCAGGAAAGCCTCCTTGCCCTTGTTCTTGTCGAAGAGATATCCCTCAAGAAACAGCACCTCGGTATCGGCCATGACCGCCGGGTCCACGTCATCGGGGCCAACTTCAGCTGAAATGCCCAGATAGGTGTTCATCGAACGCTCGCCATCCGGCGTCACAAAGATCATCGAGCGCGAGGTGGGCAGCTCGCCGCCCGACACCGGCGGGTTCACAAAGGCCGTGCCGGTGCGCTCGGTATCCTGGGCAAAGAACCGGCCCAGCCCGTCATCGCGCACCCGCCCGATCAGCGCCGTGCGCAGCCCCAGCGCGCCCGCCCCGGCGATGGTGTTGCACACCGACCCGCCCGAGGCTTCCTGCCGGTCCTTCATCGCGCCGTAAAGCGTCTCGGCGCGTTCGCGTTCGATCAGCTGCATGATGCCCTTGCGGATGCCCATGTGGTCCAGAAAATGGTCGTTCACCGTGCTGATGACATCGACGATGGCGTTGCCGATGCCGGCGACTTGGTACTTTTTCACAGGGTTTTCTCCTCGAACGGGCAGAGGTCACGGATCAGGCAGACCGGACAATTGGGTTTGCGCGCCTTGCAGACATAGCGGCCGTGCAGGATCAGCCAGTGGTGCGCGTGATGTTGGAATTCGGCGGGGATGTTGTCTTCAATCGCGCGCTCGACGGTTTCGACATCCTTGCCGGGGCAGATGCCGGTGCGGTTGCCGATGCGAAAGATATGCGTGTCGACGGCCTGCGCGGGCACGCCCCACCACATGTTCAGCACGACATTCGCCGTCTTGCGCCCGACGCCCGGCAGCGATTGCAGCGCCGCGCGGGATGAGGGCACTTCGCCGCCATACTGGTCAACCAGGATCTGGCTCAATTTGATGACATTCCTGGCCTTGTTGCGGAACAGGCCGATGGTCTTGATGTGCTGAATCAGCCCCTCTTCGCCCAGCGCCAGCATCTTTTGCGGCGTGTCGGCGATGGGGAACAGCGCGCGCGTCGCCTTGTTCACGCCGACATCGGTCGCCTGCGCCGACAGGGCTACGGCCACCAGCAGGGTGAAAGCGTTGGTATGCTCCAGCTCGCCTTTCGGCTCGGCCTCCTCGGCCTGAAAGCGCAGGAAGATCTCTTTGAGCGTCAGATAATCGAGTTGGGCGGCCATAGGGGCTCTTTGTAACGGGACGCGCGCGGGGGGCAAGGCTCAGTCGTCGCGACGTCGGATCAGGCGACCGATGAGGAACGAGGTGCGCGGCGTGTAGACATAGGGCGTGCGGGCTTCGGGGGCCGGGCGGGCCTGCATGCGGAACAGGCCGAACACGATCAGCAGCACATGCGCCAGCGCGATGAACACGAACATGGAGGCCGGGCCAAAGCCGGAAATCAGCGCCGAGGCGATCACCGGGCTGGCAATGGCCCCCACGGCATAAAGGAACATCTGCGCGGCGCTCAGCTCGACCCGCTCGTGTTGTTCGGCAAAGTCGTGGGCGTGGGCGGTCGAGATCGAATAGATCGGGAAGGTGGTGAAGCCAAAGAACCCGGCGGCAAGGAAGATCGTGACGATATTGCCCTGCGCCCCGGCCACCATCGCCACACAACCAAGGATCGAGCCGACCGAGATCCAGATCAGCACCAGACGGCGGTCGAATTTGTCGGCGAGCCAACCGATAGGAAACTGCGCGAAAGCCCCGCCCAGCACATAGGCGCTCAGAAACAGCGCGATACGGTTCGCCTCAAGCCCGACGGCGAGGCCATAGAGCGGGCCGACCATACGGAACGCAGCCCCGGTGATGCCCGACACCACCACACCAACCGCCCCAAGTGGCGACTTGTCCCACGCCAGCTTGGGGCGCAGGCGGGGGGCGGGACCGGGTGACGGGGCCTCGGACGTGCTGAGCAGCAGGGGAAAAAGCGCGGCACACATGAATAGCGCCAGCAGGTTATAGCTGACATAGGCTGCCGGGGTCAGGAAGGCGATCATCACCTGCGCGCCCAGATTGCCGGTCACATCCACCACGCGGTAGACCCCCATCGCCCGCCCGCGCGTCTGGTTGGTGACCTTGGACTGCAGCCACGCCTCGATGATCGTGTAGCACCCGGCGACGGCCAGACCCGACGACATGCGCATGATCGCCCAGGCCCAGGGATCGACCCACATCATATGCGCCAGAATGCCGATGGTCCCGGCGGCGGCAAAAGCGGCGAAGGCGCGCGAGTGGCCGACGGTGCCCATCAGGCGCGGTGCCCACCAGCAGCCGATGAAGAAGCCCAGAAAATGCGTCGAGCCCATTGCGCCGATCTGCTCGGCGGTGAAGCCCAGCTCGGTGCCCGACAGCGCATCGAGCGGCACCACGCTGCCAAGGCCCAGCTGCAACAGAAAAACCGAGGCGAAGAGCGCAGCGAAGGAGATCAGCAAACTCATGGGCAACCCGGCCTTGGTGTTCTCCCCACCTTTGCGCGAAGCACCGGCGACGTCCAGAGGCTTTGACTTAGGCCGTGAGCGCCCCTAGCGTGCCGCTATGACCAGCGTGCCCGCCAGCGGCCACAACCTGCCGCCCGATCCTTTGCTCGATGCCGCCGCCGGGATCGAGACGACGCCAGACTTCACGCGCTTTCGCCAGCGCGACGATGTGTTCACCCGGGCGTTCTGGGACGACACGGTGCGCAGCAAGCAGAGCGATGCGTTCTTTGCCAGCTACCGGATGGATGCCAATCCGCGCAAAGGTGAGGGGTTCCAGCAAAAGGACTTTGCCCTGCGCAATGCGGCGTGGCTGGTCAGTGACATCATCTCGAACCGCTCGGCCGCCGAGGGCGTGCGCGAAGGCTTTCAGGCCCCGATCCGCGCCGACACGCCGGTCGCCCCCGTGCAGGTAGCGATTGATGACCCGGCGCGGATGGCGGTTGAGGTCAAGCGGATCGCGAAATTCTTTGGCGCGGATCTGTGCGGGGTGACCGGTTTTGACGAGCGCTGGATCTATCAGACGCAGGTCGATACGCGCGACTTTTCGGAAAGCCCGGTCGAGATGCCGCCCGGCATGACTTCGGTCATCGTGCTGGGGCATCAGATGGATCAGCCCTTGGTGCAGACCTATCCGTCCGCTTTGGCGGGGGCGGCGACGGGGCGCGAGTACAGTCACGAGGCGGCGATCGTGATGCAGGTCGCGGCCTATATCCGCAATCTGGGCTATAACGCGGTTGCGTCGATGAACGACACCGGGCTGGTGATCCCCTTCGCGGTGAAGGCGGGTCTGGGCGAATACGCGCGCAATCAACTGGTGATCACGCCGGAGTTTGGCCCAAGGCTGCGGTTTTCCAAGATATTCACCGACCTGCCGCTGTCGCATGACACGCCCAAACCGCTGGGCGTGAAGGCGGTCTGCGACATCTGCACCCGCTGCGCTGATGCCTGCCCGGTAAAGGCGCTGCCGTTCGGCGCACCGAGCGCCCAGACGCAGAACCGCTCGGCCATCAAGGGCGTGGTGAAATGGACCTCGGATGCCGAGAAATGCTTTGGCTACTGGGCCAAGCTCGCCTCAGATTGCGCGATCTGTCTGCGCGTCTGCCCGTTCAACCGCGACTACAGCAAGCGCCGGAACCGGTTGTGGCTGAAACTGGCACTGTCGCCGCTGCGCAGGCTGGCGTTGTGGCTGGATGACCGGTCCGGCCGCGCGGCGCGGCTGAAACCGCGTGACTGGTGGGCGGGCTGAAAGCGCAGGTTTCGGGTCGCTTGGGTGTTGGCCGCTGCGTAGGATGGGCGACGGGGAAAGGGGGCCAGCCCCCCTCGCCCGTTCCGGGCTCACCCCCCGGGATATTTTCGGACAGATGATAGGGGCGCGGTTTTCGCATGGATGACGAGCGGGGATACCATTACGGCGTGATGGCGCGGGCGATTGCCGAGCTGGACCAGGCGGGCGGCGAGCGTGTGGCGCTGGAGGATCTGGCCGGGCGACTGGGCATGAGTGCGGCGCATTTCCAGCGGCTGTTTACGCAATGGGTCGGGGTCTCGCCCAAGCGGTATCAGCAGTATCTGGCGCTGGGGCACGCGCGCTCGCTGCTGGCCGAGCGGTTCACCGTGCTGGAAGCGGCGCATGAGGCGGGGCTGTCCGGGCCGGGGCGGCTGCACGATCTGTTCCTGCGCTGGGAGGCTATGACGCCGGGCGAATATGCGAAGGGCGGCGCGGGATTGGTTATTTCCTGGGGCTGGTTCGACAGCCCCTTCGGGCCTGCGCTGGTGATGGGAACCGAGAAAGGCCTGTGTGGGCTGGGCTTTGCCGCCGAGATGGGCGCGGCGGCAGCGTTTGCGGATCTGAGCGGGCGGTGGCCGAAAGCGACGTTTGTCGAGGACGCGGCGCGGCTGAAACCCTGGGTCGATGCGGCGTTCGGGATCGCGGGCGGCGCGGATGAGGCACCGCTGTACCTGATCGGCGCGCCGTTTCAGATCAAGGTCTGGGAGGCGCTGCTGACCATTCCGTCGGGCCATGTCACCTCGTACTCCGAGATCGCCCGCGTGATCGGCCAGCCCACGGCCAACCGCGCCGTAGGGGCAGCGGTCGGGCGCAACCCGATCAGCTGGCTGATTCCCTGCCACCGGGCGCTGGCGAAATCGGGGGCGCTGACCGGCTATCATTGGGGGCTGCCGGTGAAACGGGCGATGCTGGCGTGGGAAGCGGCGCGCGAGGATGCGGCGTGATGCACCCGCATCGGTGGTAATCCGCCGATCAAGCCAACGTGACGGTGCGCTATGCGCGTGTTACTGTTGAACTCTTCGGGCTTTGGATAGTTTACCAGCAAAGCGTATTCTCAAAGGAGATTTCCAAATGATGGCAACCAAGGCTTTTGCGGCCATGACCGCCCTGTCGCTGATCGCGGCCTGTACCACCAGTTCGGGCGACCCGTATCGCCAAGGCACCGGCGCGCTGACCGGCGCGGCAGTCGGCGGTTTGCTGGGCGCAGCGACCGGCAACGGCAGCAGCGAGCGCGTGTTGATCGGCGCCGGTCTGGGCGCGATCGCGGGCGGCGTGATCGGCAACCATCTGGACCAGCAGGCAGCCGAACTGCGCGGCTCGCTGGGGTCGAACGTGGGCGTGGTCAACACCGGCAACGAGATCGTCGTGACCCTGCCGCAGGACATCCTGTTCGCAACCGACAGCGCCGCCGTGCGCCCGGATCTGCAATCGGATCTGCGCACCATCGCCGCCAACCTTCAGCGCTATCCCGGCAGCACCGTGATCGTCACCGGTCACACCGACTCGACCGGCTCGGCCAGCTATAACCAGACGCTGTCGCTGCGCCGCGCCGATGCGGTGGCGGGTGTGCTGATCACCTCGGGTGTACCGGCCAGCCGCGTGCAGGGCCGTGGCGCTGGCATGACGCAACCGGTCGCCTCGAATGACTCGGCCGCCGGTCGGGCGCAGAACCGGCGTGTGGAAATCACCATCCGCCCGAACTGAGGCTGTTCAGGCTGACATCTTGAGGGGCTGGACCTGCGGGTCCGGCCCCTTATTTACGCGCGATAGGCATTGCCCGAGGGCGGCAGTGGTCATATCTTTTGACCAATCAGGGAGGGGCCATGCCATTTCAACCGGTCCATCAGGAAAAACTGTCGCAAGGGGTGGTCCGCCAGATCGAGCTGTTGATCCTGCGCGGGCTGTTGCGCCCCGGCGAGCGTCTGCCGTCAGAACGTGAACTGGCCGAGCGGATGAGCGTCAGCCGCCCGTCGCTGCGCGAGGCGATTGCCAATCTGCAGGACCGTGGCCTGCTGATCAGCCGCGCCGGGTCGGGCGTGTTCGTGGCGGATATGCTGGGCTCGGCGTTTTCCGAACCCCTGATCAAGCTGTTTGGCAGCCATGATGAGGCGGTGTTCGACTACGTCAGCTTTCGCCGCGACCTTGAGGGCATGGCCGCCGAGCGCGCCGCGCGCTTTGGCTCGGACACCGATCTGAAGGTGATCGACACCGTCTATCAGAAGATGGAAACCGCGCATCAGAAGCGCAATCCGACGGATGAAGCGGCGCTGGATGCGGAATTCCATCTGGCAATCATCGAAGCCAGCCACAACATCATCATGCTGCACATGATGCGGGCCATGTTCGACTTGCTCAAGGAGGGTGTCTTCTATAACCGCCAGCAGATGTATCGGCAGCACGCGACCCGCGAGCAGTTGCTGGCGCAGCATCGGGCGATCAACGCGGCGATCCAGACGCGCGACCCGCTTGCCGCCCGCATCGCTGCCGAGAGCCATATGAATTACGTCGAAAACACGCTGAGCGATCTGCGCAAGGCGGATCGCAACGAAGATATCGCCCGGCTGAGGTATCAGCACGAACTGGCGCGAGAGTAAGGAAAAGACCCATGGTAGATTACGGCAAATCAGGCAACCCGCGGCGCAACAGCAAAGAGCCGCAGGACCGCACCTCCAAATCGGGCAAGCCCAGCGGCACCCCCGACAAATCCGAACTGCTGGCCCGCATGAAGGCCGCTGCCGAGAAGAACAAGAAAGACGACTAAAGCGCAGTCACGCTGTAGTCAGGCGTCCCGGTCCAGCTGATTTCCCAACTGGCACCGGGCCGCACATTGCGGATCGCTGTCGGCTCGAACAGGACCAGACAGCGGCCAGCCGGGTGGCGCACCGAGGGGTAGATCAGCCCCGCGTGCCCCTCTCGGCGGATATGCCCGGCCAACGCCTGACCCTCAGGGTAGCCCAGCGCCGGATCGGGGTTCAGCGCCGCGTGGTCCGGCTGATCGCCCAGATCGGGGAAGTCGCCGATCACATCGGCAATCAGTTCGACATAGCGCGCGGTTTCGGTGAACACGCCGACATAGCGCAGCTCGCGCGTTTTGTGCCATGCGACCTCGGCCACCGAGGTCAGCACGTCCCAGGCGCAGTACCACGCACCCCGATCCCCGTCATTGAAACGGTTGCCGCCCGCGCGGGTATAGGCGAAAGCCGCGTTGATGTGGCTGTTGCCATAGACCGCCAGATCGTGCCGCCGCCGCTGCCACGCCAGCTCGCGCCGGTCGAGATGCAGGTTGCGCCCCCTTTCGGCGGTCAGGCGGGCCGAGGTAAGCCCTTCGATTTCCGCCAGAACAGCCAGTTCGTCATCGGTATCGACCAGCCCGCGCAAGGCAGGCGGTTTGTGATAGGTGGCCGGGATCAACCGCACCAACCCGCGTTCAGACAACGGCGTGATCTTCACATGCCGCCCCTGAGCGCATCCAGATAGGCGCGCACGCGCAGGAACTGCGGCAGTCCGTCAGCGATCATCGTCTCAACCGGGCGCGCACCGTCGAACAGCGGGCCGGTGTTGGGCAGGGTGATCCAGCGCCGGGCCAGCGGGTCGTCGAAATAGAGCGCCAGTGCCTTGTAAATGCCGATCACCGCGCTGAGCCGCAGCAATTGGTCATGCGTCAGATCCCCGGCATAACCGGGCTTGCGCGCGCGTTTCCACGTGCTTTCGGACATATCGGCCAGCGCGGCCGCCTGCGCCTGCGACAGACCCCAGTCCGCAATGATGCGGCCAAAGGCCTTGAGCGCCACGGCGGCGCGGCCATCACTGGGATGCAGAGTGAGCGCGGCGTCCATGCTGTATCTCCTGTTATCCACAGGATATGGACCATATGGCCCAAATGTAAAGTCCATATGATCGGATCGGCCGCATTTTACCCATGAACTGGCTTGACGGACTCACCCCGTCGCGGTTTGATAAAAAAAACCCCCGCCACAAGGACGGGGATCAAGTGGCGTCCCCGGCTTGGGGCCAAGGACGCTGGCGGTAAACTTTTGACGTCAGGCGTCGCGGGCCATTTCGGTCCGGATCTGCTGACGCAGTATATCGATCGGAATCAACTGGCCGTCGCGTTTGAACTGCCAGTAGGTCCATCCGTTGCAGGAAGGCGCGCCTTCCAGCAAGGCACCGACCTGGTGGATCGATCCGCGATGTTCGGCCGAAACCAGTGAACCATCGACGCGCACCTTGGCAGCCTTGCCGCGCGGCGAGACCAGCATTTCACCCGGACGCAGCATGCCACGCTCGACCAGCTGGCCGAAGGGCACACGCGGCTCGGCGCGTTTCGAGGTCGAGGTTTCCAGCGCCGACGCATCCAGTTTGCGCACCTTGTCCAGACGCGCCGTAGCGACCTTGCGATAGCTTTCTTCGCGCTCGATGCCGATGAAATGACGACCCAGCATCTTGGACACGGCACCCGTGGTCCCCGTGCCAAAGAACGGGTCCAGCACGACATCGCCGGGATTGGTGCTGCCAACGATAACGCGGTGCAGCAGCGATTCCGGTTTTTGCGTCGGATGCGCTTTGTCGCCATTGGCGTCTTTCAGACGCTCATGACCGGTACAGATCGGCAAAACCCAATCCGAACGCATCTGAATACCTTCATTCAGCGCTTTAAGCGCTTCATAATTAAAGGTGTATTTCGACGTCTCGGCCTTGGATGCCCAGATCATCGTTTCATGCGCATTGGTCAGCCGCTTGCCCTTGAAGTTGGGCATCGGGTTCGACTTGCGCCAGATGACGTCGTTCAGCACCCAGTAACCGGCATCCTGCAACGCCGCGCCAACGCGGAAAATGTTGTGGTAACTGCCGATTACCCAGATCGCGCCATCGGGTTTCAGCAACCGGCGCGCGGCTTTCAGCCAGGCGCGGGTAAAGCTGTCATAGGCCGCAAAACTTGCGAACTGGTCCCAGTGGTCGGTCACTGCGTCCACGGCCGAGTTATCCGGCCGGTGGAGAGAACCCTTCAATTGAAGGTTATACGGCGGGTCTGCAAAGATCAGGTCCACGCTGCCCTCAGGCAACGAGTTCATGATATCAATGCAATCGCCCGCAAGAATTTGGTCGAGCGGAAGCTTCTCAGCTGCCGCATCCCGGGTCTTCGTTGCCATCACTGCCTCATTCGGGCGCCATTCTTTTGATTTTGAGGCGCTCCGTTGTCTTAAGATGATTCATTGGGGACTCGGCGTCAATTCCTTTTTGAATCAGGCCCTTATTTAATGTTCTTAACACAACATCTTGCGCACGGGGGCAAAGGAACGGCGATGATGTGGGGTTATCCCCAGGGCCGTTAGCGCCAACAGGTGCGCCGGAGAGGGGTACCCCGCGTTCTTTTCCCAACCATATCCGGGGTTTGTCAGCGAAAGTTCACGCATAATCGCGTCGCGTTCGACCTTGGCAAGGATCGACGCCGCCGCGATCGACACCGAGCGTGCGTCGCCCTTGACCACGGTGTCGGCGGGAATGACCAGTCCCTCGGGCAGACGGTTGCCGTCGATCAGGGCGTGCTGCGCGGCAGGCTGCAGGGCCTCAAGCGCGCGGCGCATGGCAAGGTGGCTGGCGCGCAGGATGTTGAGGCTGTCAATCTCCTCGACGCTGGCGTGGGCCACGGCATAGGCCAGAGCGCTGTCGCGGATCTCGATTGCCAGCCGGTCGCGGGCACGCTCGGTCAGCTTCTTTGAATCGTTCAGCCCTTGGGGGATACGCGCAGGGTCAAGGATCACCGCCGCAGCGGTCACAGGGCCCGCCAGAGGGCCGCGCCCCACCTCATCGACCCCCGCGACGCGCAGGGGGCTGAGGGCGGCTTCAAAGGCGAAATCGGGGGTGGTGCGGGGATTGGTCATGGGCTGTTCAACCACGCTGCGCCGGACCGGGCAAGCCGGGCAAACTCAAGGGGCGAGCCCGGATGGGCCCGCCCCTTCCCCGGCACATGCCGGGGTCGTCCATGGATTGTGATGACGCCTCAAGTCAGGATCGTGAAAGCACTCGTCACGCAGGAACAGGTAAAGGGTTTGGTGTAAGTCAGAGTTTGGTCATGGGCGTTTGGTCAATCCGGGACGAGACCTCTTACCGTCCGCGGCGGAAACCCGCGTTTCGCAGACATAGGGCGTTGAAGATCCGGTCCCCGTCGGTCGAGGTGACGCGGCACTGGCCGGGCAGGTTGCGCACACCGGATTCGCGCAGGCATCGGCCCCAATAGCCATCAATCCGGCGACCACCCTGACGATAGGTCATCTCACAATGGCCGGGCAGCCAGCTGGTGGGCGGTTCGGCGCGCGGGGGCGACATGTTGGGGGGACGACCATGCACCGGCGGACGACCATAGGGCGGGCGGTACTGCGGCGGGCTGAACTGCGGCGGGTAGCGGTCCGGCGGCGAATAGCCCCCCTGATCGCGGCCAAACCCGGCTTCGTACATACATTCGGCGATATAGCCGGTGCGGGTACGACCATTGCCGACGCGGAACTCGTACTGGCAGCGATAGGGCAGGTTCTGGTAGCCGGCGCGTTGCAGGCACCGGGCATTATACGCGTCGATGTTGCGACGGTTGACGCGAATCGTCTCAAGGCAAGCGCCGGGCAAGGCCCAGCGGCCCGCGTATTGCGGCGTGTTGTTGTCGTCGATCGCGTGAACGATGGCGCCAACCACCAACGCCCCCGCCAGAAAACGCAGAATGTCGTCAGCATCGGCCTTGGCCGGACGGGCGCCGGCGGTCATACCGCCCAGCGCCAGTGCAGCGACGGCGACCACCATTGTCAGCCGGCGAGGCAAGAGGCCCACCCAGGCTGACGGGGGGAAAGTTCGGTGTGTCATGATCCAACCTTTCAAGCAAAGATCGTGGGACCGGCGCGGTCTTCTGCTGCTCGGTTCCGGTGTGGGGGAACGGTGTGCCCCACGCCCCCTGACAGGCAATATCGGCGCGTCGTTATCGGATAACCCCCCGGCGGAAACCCGGTTCCCACGGCGCGATATTGCATAGCAGGCAGCCTATCGGCATGTTCTAGCCTATGAGGAACTCTGACCCCACAGGAACATCCATGCGACTGAAGCACCTGATTCTTGCCGCCGGCGCGACGCTGGTGATGGCGCTGCCGGCTTCGGCCGCGTGCTATGCCGAGTACCGCGCACAACAACAAAACCCCGTGCAACTTGCCTTTGGCGTGGCCGAGATCCGCGGGGGATCCTGCGACGCGCAAAGCGCCGCAACCTATCTTCGCAGCGCTCTTGCCCGGTCTGGCTGGACCTTGTCCAATATTGTGTCCACAGTAAGCAGCAACTCTGCACCAGGCAATTCCGGCTACACCAATGGACACTACCTCCGATTCTGACATCAGCCTGACGCGCATCGGGTCGCGCGCCATCGTTCTGGGAATCGCGGCCATCGTCCTGATTCTGGCGCTGGCGGCGGTTCTGCTGTTCCTGAACCTGCCGGACACGAACGAGTTCAACGCGCGTGTGCTGCAGATCTTCAACGAGAACGCCGATCTGACCGGCAACGCCGAGTTGCGGCTGCTGGAAATTCTGGCGCAATCGGGCACCACCTTTGCCGAGGTGCTGGTCAGCTACCGGGGCGTGATCTTTGTGCTGATCCTGTTCGCGAGCCTGCTGCTGATCACATCGCTGGTGCTGGTGCTGGCCCTGATCGCGCTGAACCGCAAACTGGCGCAGGTGCAGAAGACCGGGATTCAGGTGTCGTCGCTGGTGATCAGCCGGGCTGAGCGCAAGGTCTATATCAACGATCTGGAATTCAACCTGACCGAGGCGGCCGTCGAAGCCATGGCCGTTCTGGCCGAGGCCCGCATGGACGGCGAGATGCTGACCGGCACGCAGTTGGAATCGGTGATCTCGGGCCGTCGCGAGTCTGACTGTGAGGAGGCCGCCGGGGCCACCCGCATCAAACGCCTGCGCGATTCACTGGGCAACCAGATGGTCAGCGAACTGCTGGTGCGCAACATCGCGCGGCAAGGCTATATGCTGGCGGTCGAGAAAGACGTCATTCGGATGATCTGACCGCGCGGGGAACGGCAAGCGCCGCTCTCAACGTCTCCAGCGCCAGAGTCGAGGCGTCGAGTGTGAAGTGGTGGTTCTCGACGCTGATCAGAGCCTCCATGCGCGTCAGCCCCTCAGGCGTCAAGGTCGCCTGCGGCTGCGCAATCAACTCAACCCCATGCCCCGCCCAGAACGCCGCCACCTCCGCCGCTGTCCGGGCGATATCGGCCACGTCTGCGCGGTTGGCGTCCGTGGGCGCAAGGCGCGTGGTCAGCAAAATTCGCGCGGTACTGGTGCTGCGAATCGCCTGAGCGAAACGGTAAAGCCGCGTGGTCTGGCAAATCTCGGCCAGCGCGGCGGCGCGGAAGCGGTCGCTCATCTCTTGCTTGAGCATGCCTGCGATGGCGCCGACCGGGTGATGAGCGCCGACCAGAATGAAGCAGTCGTAATCGGCGATCACCGCGTCAGCGCCCTTGTCTGACCGATAATACGGGAAGCCCAGAAACGCCCCCCGCACGGAATCATGCACGATAGCCTTCAGCCCGGCCTTGTCGCGAAAGCCGTTGGGAGCAACGAAAAAATCCCAGGCCGGCCGCCGGTCTTCCGGCAGCGCATCCAAGGCGCCAAGCAAGGACCCGGCGTGCGAATTCCCAATGACGCAGACCTTCATCCGCGCGGACCAAAGGCGGCCAGCACCTCTTCCTCGCACACCACATCGGCGTCGTGCCGTCTGGTCGCCCCTTCGGAAGCCGCCGGAGCCTTGTCCTTGTCATTCGGCGCGCGGCGTGACGCGGGCATCGCGTCGGCGCCGAACTTGCGCTCGCGGGCGTCAAAGAAGCTGCGCATGACGAAATCCACACCCACCGGGTTCACCGAGCGTTGGTCAGGCTCAAAGAACATGCCCTTGAATGAGGGGGCGTTGATGATCTCGTAACTGGGGAAGTAGTCGACGAAATCATGGCTGGCCGAAACCTCCCACGCGACCGAGCGCAGCAAGGATTTGCTCTGCATCGTGGCAACCAGGACATGCTCGCCACTGTTGGTGGCAATCAGCGGCACGGGTGACACTGTCAGCAACACCATGAGCCGCGGGTTGTGGCGACGCATCAGCGCGATGGCTTGCTCCAACGCCTCATGCACTTGCGTAAAGCGCTGGTTAACAAAGACATGCTGCGCGCCGTCGAAGCTGCCGCCTGCCGTGCCGGGGCACATGGGGTATTCGTAGCCGTCCTTGTGAAACCAGCTTTCCGTCAGCCCCAGCGTGAAGACAAAGACCTTGGCCTTGGTGACGCAGTCACGCAGCGCCGCCAGCGTCTGATTGCGCAGGCGTACCACAGTTTCGGGGCTGTCGAACCCGTCGGGCTCGATACGCGGGCGGAAGGGATCGACAAAGCGATCACCCGTTTGCCAGACTTCGGTGGGAACCTCAGCGTCGCCAAAGGCCCAGCGCAACCACTGCAGCAACAGCGAGGGGGTATAGATGTTGGCCGTACGCGCTGAAAACGTGCGATAGCCGAAGGTCACCGCCAGCCCGTCGCTGACCGCAGCCGGGGCCGGTTCGGCGTCAAACCAGTTCATGTCGCGCTTGAGCAGTGCCTTGGCGAAATGCTGGGCGAAGCAAGAGCCAAAGGTAACGATCGGCGCGCGACGGGGGATGCGGAACTTGGGATCCCATAATTCAGTAACGTCAAACGGCGAGCGGCTGGCAATTGCCTGTTTCCAGTAGCCTTTTTCGGGAACGCTTTTGTACGGATTCACTGTCCCGGCCCCTTTCGCCCACGTGCATCAAGGCTAGACAGCCAACCATAGGTCGTCAATGGCGCAACTGTGGGTTCCGCAACCCCAGCCCCCGGCACGCGGCGGCTTGGGGTTGCGACAGAGGCGTTACTCAGCGGCTTTCATCATCGCCACATTGCCGGTCAGCCCCTCGAGGTAATCGGCAATCGCGTTGGCAATCGCGCGCTTGTTCTCGATGGGTGTCACCCCATCAGCCCGCACCATCAGCGCCCGCTGGTCGGTGCCGCGCGTGTCTTCGCCACGGGTGGCGACGACCAGACCGGCGCGGTCCAGACGTTGGCCAGCGACCCGGATCAGCTCTTCCTCGCTGACTCCCTCAAGATACTTGAAGGCGACCGTGTGCATCCGGGGATCCGCCGCCATCGCCATGTCGATGACCTTCTCGGTCGGTTCCATTTCCAGCATATAGGTCGCCTGCCCCGAGGCGATCTTGCCCTGAACCGCGACCTTGGGCCGGTAATCAGCCACGCCAGCCGAGAACACGCCCGCCCACATCCCTGCCTTGCACCGCGCTACAACCGTGTCGCGGTATTCGTCGTAGGTGCGGGTAACGGTCACCGGGATCGGTGCCTTGGGCCGCCACGCGCCATCGCCCAGAATCAGCTCGGCATCCGCGCCGCGCCAGATCAGTTCCTCGGCCACCTGCGCGCCCAGACGACCGCGGAAGCGGTTGACGATGCGGCGCACGCCGTCGATGGGCACCGGGGTCGGACCAGCCGTGACCATGACCTTGCGGCCCCGCAGCGGCGAGGCGCTCAGCGCACGCCCCACGGCAATGCATAGGGTCTCGGTGTCGGGCAGGTTATGCTTGCCGTAGGCATCGCGCGGCGCGATCATCTTGACGCCCTGCGCCGCCAGTCGCTGGGCGTTGTCGACCAGCTGACTGTTGTGCATGGTGCCGTGCATCGTCGGCGCGATCAGCACCTGGCAGCGCCCCTGCTCCATCCGGCCCAGCGCCGAGATCATCGTCGAGGTGACGACGGTGTCACCGATCCCGTGCGCGATCTTGGCGATGGTGGAATGCGTCGCCGGGGCGACCAGATAAGCGTCGAAGGGCGCGCCGTCGCTCAGATGCTCGGCCTTCCAGGTCAGCGCCGAGACCACCGGCCCCAGCGTCGCCCATTCCAGCGCATCCCGCGCGACGTAGCGCAACGCGTCTTCGCTGGCGAAGGCGGTGACGCTGGCCCCATGCCGCCGAAGCCCGCGAGCGATCTCGGGGGCTTTCATGGCGGCAATACCCCCGGTGACCAGAAGGGCGATACGTCGCCCTTCCAGCCTGCTCGAGGCCCGCGGCACGTCATGATCGCCCATGGTCGAGGGCGTCGGCGCGCGGAAGTCCCAGTCGTAAAGGCTCATGCACGAACCTCGTTCTCGACAGCCGACTCTGCCGGGGTCGAAAGGCCGGCGGCCTCACGCGCCCAACGCAACTGCGAGCCACGCGCACGGTCCATGCGGGTGTTCAACGCCTCGAAATGGCGGGTCAGGAAGCGGCTCTTCTTGCCCATCTCGGCGGTGATCGCGGGCACCACGGTGATGTCGAACAGATCCGCATGCTGGATTTCCAGCGCGGGCATGTAGGGATGGCCTTCGGACAGCGTCGGCTCTTCGCGGTGCGCCATCCAAGGGAACATCTCAAGATAGATGCGGTAGCTGGCAACGTCATAGGACGAATCCGCCCCATGCCAGCGACCGCCCAGCTTCACCGCGGCGAAGTAGTGGCGCACGGTCGGGCGCTGCAGGGCCAGCCAGCCAGCGGGCATCAGCTTGCCCAGAACCGAGGTGGACATCGGCACTTCGGCGAAACCGGCTTCAAGACCGGCGGCGCGCATCAGCGCGACCTGCAGGTTGCTCTTGGTGGTACACATACCAACGCGGCGCTCCAGCGTATCGGACGCGCGCTCTTGCCAGGCGCCGAAACGGTACGGGAAGGAATGAACGAACTTGAGAATCGCCTCAGCGGTGCTGGCAGGCGAGGCCCGGCGCAGGCGCGCGGCTTGCCGGCGAATCGCCGGGTGATCGAAATCGCACAGGGTTTCGGGGTCCGGCAGCGACTCAGGCGGGGTCGCGTTCGACTCGGCCACATCGGCGGCAATCAGCGCCTGCGTCAGCGAGCGGCGCAGCGTGCGGCCCTGCGGCGTGGCCCAGGCTGCGGACGAGGTGTCGGTGACCCAAACGCGCGCCGGCAGATCAACGGCCTGCAGGGTCTGGCCGGTGGGGCCAAAGTGATTCCCCGGACCAAACCAGTCGCGGGCCCCGGCCAGACGACCATCCAGAATGATAAACAACGGCGATTCACCGCGCTCATCCAGCACTTCGCCCGGCGCGAGGTGGCGAACCTCACCCATCGCAAAGACCTGAGAGTCCTTCGAATCCAGATAGAGTCCCAGCGTTGAATCGCTGAAGAGTTCCAGCAATTCTGGGTTGAGTACCTTTGCAGCTGTGCTCGACATTTTTTGAGTCCCCCAATCGTGACTTTTGGCAGCAGTTGACGTCGACCCGCTCCGTAGCTGGCAGCATGCAGGAGTCGAACATTGGAAAAGTGTAACTCCGCAACTCGCCCACAAGAAGAGTTTTGTTTCATTCGAGACAACAAATTGCCACAAAGAAGCCAGAATCTCGGAATCCGTGGCAAGGAATCCTCGATTCAGCCCTTCTGCGATGCGGCGTAAGTTGCCGTCGCGTCCGCTTTTGGGAAGCCTTGGAAAAAAGGTTGAAATACCACCGGCTTGCGGCAATCCTTTACAAAAGCGCCCGGAGGGCACCGGCACTGGCGGCAAACGCTGGGTTAGGGTTGGGCGCTGGTCTGGGAGGACCTTCCATGGAAGTGATGCAACTGCTCTTGAGCGGTCTCGCGAACGGCTGCGTTTATGGCTTGGTGGCGCTGGGTTTCGTACTCATCTACAAGGCGACCGAAGCCGTGAATTTCGCCCAGGGCGACTTCATGATGCTCGGCGCATTTGTGATGATCGGCCTGGTCAATCCACAATATCTGGGGATGAATTTCTGGCTGGCGGTACCAGTAGCGCTGCTGATCATGGCGGCGCTCGGGTATCTGCTTGATCTCACCATCCTGCGATTCATGTTCGGACAGAGCCAGACAGCAGTGGTGATCCTGACCATCGCGCTGGGCTTCGTGATCCGTTTCGTCGCCGGGGTGATCTGGGGCCACGAGCCGCAGAGCCTGCACTCGCCCCTCGCCTTGGGCGACGTGCGCGCCGGGGGAGTCGTGCTCAGTCTGGCGGATATTTCGGTGATCGTGGTGACGCTGCTGATGACCGTGCTGCTCTGGCAATTTTTCCAGCGCACGAAATTAGGGCTTGCCATGCAAGCTGCGTCGCAGAATCAGATGGCTGCCTATTATATGGGCATTCCGGTAAAACGGGTGCAGGGCGCGGTCTGGGCACTGGCCGGAGTCGTCGCCTGCGTGGCGGGAATCCTCTACGCGTCCAAGGGGACGCTGGATATTTCGTCCGGTTTCATTGGAATCAAGGCCTTTGCCGCCGCCGTCATCGGGGGATTCGGCAGCCTTCCCGGTGCCTTGATGGGCGGTCTTATTGTCGGCCTGATTGAGCCTTTCGCCGCCCGCTACTTCCCCACCGGCTATTCGCAGATCGCTCCTTACGCGCTGCTCATCCTCGTCCTGGTGTTCCGCCCCAACGGGCTGTTCGCGCAGGTGCGCGTGAAAAAGGTCTGACGCCATGCGGTTTCATTTCAAGACAAGCTACGATCACGACATCCGCCTGTTCCCCGACCGCTGGACCCTGTCGGTCTATGGCGCACTGCTGGTGCTGATGCTGGTGCTGCCGTGGATCATCGATTCGTTTTATCTGGGCGAAGTCACCAACGTGCTGATCTGGGCCGTCGCGGGCCTTGGGCTGATGCTGCTGACTGGACAGACCGGACAGGTCAGTCTGGGCCATTCGGCCTTTATGGCGCTGGGCTGCTATTCCTGCGTGATCATGATGGAGAACGGCGTGCCGATCCTGCTGGCGCTGCCGCTGGCCGGGGTGCTGACCGGGGTGATCGGCGCGATCATCGCCCTGCCCGCCCTGCGGCTGCACGGCGTCTATCTCGCGATCTTCACGCTGGCGCTGGCGATTCTGGCCGACGATGTGATCGTCATCCTGTCGCCGTGGACCGGCGGCGTGAACGGCAAGTTCGCGCCCGAGATCTGGATCTTTGGCATTGAGATCAACCGCTGGGCCAACCCGGCGAGCTGGTATTTCCTCGCCCTTGGCACCGCCGTTGTCGTCACCCTGCTCTACCGCAACCTGCTGCGCGCGCCGTTGGGCCGCGCGTTCGCCGCCGTGCGCGACTCCGAGATTTCGGCGCAGGCGATGGGCGTCGATGTGGCCCGCACCAAGACGCTGGCTTTCGGGCTGAGCTGCGCCTTTGCAGGCCTTGGCGGGGCGCTGCTGGGCCTGTTCGCCGGGGCGTTCAACAATGAGACCTTCAACTTCCTGATCTCGATCCAGCTGTTGATGATGATCATCATCGGCGGGCTTGGCTTCATCCACGGGGCGTTTCTGGGCGCGATCGTCATCGCCTTCCTGCCGCAGTTCCTGTCGATCCTGACCGACAACCTCGGCTCGGCCTCGATCCCCGGACTGGAAACGGGCGTGTTCGGCATGCTGCTGATCGCGTTTATCCTGTTCGAGCCGATGGGCCTGTACGGTCGATGGCTGAAGATGCGCACCTGGCTGGAGCTGTTCCCCTTCGCCCGCCGCGACATGTTCCGCCGGCAGAAGACCTACCTCAAGACGGAGCGTCTGAGATGAGCCTTTTGACACTGGAAAACGTGACGCTGAAATTCGGCGGCGTGACGGCGGTGAACAACCTGTCGATGTCGGTCAATGAGGGCGAGGTTTTCGCGCTGGTCGGACCGAACGGCGCGGGAAAATCGACCGTGTTCAACATGATCTCGCGGTTCTACCGGCCGTTTAACGGCAAGATCACCTTCGACGGCCAGAACCTGCTGGACCGCCGCCCGAATGAGGTGGCGAGCCTTGGTATCGCCCGGACCTTCCAGAACATCGAGCTGTTCGATCACGCCACGGTCCTGCAAAACCTGCTGGTCGGTCGCCACCGCCACCGCAAGACCACGCTGGTGGAAGAGATCCTGTTCATGGGCCGCACCCGCTCGGAAGAGCGCAAGCACCGGCTGGCGGTTGAGGAGGTGATCGAGTTTCTCGATCTGCAGGCCTACCGCGACAAGATGATCATGGGCCTGCCCTACGGCGTGCGCAAAGTGGTCGAACTGGCGCGCGCGCTGGCGACCAAGCCGCGGCTGTTGCTGCTGGACGAGCCTGCCTCGGGCCTCTCGGTCGAGGAAACGCAGGACATGCGCTGGTGGATCGACGACATCCGCCGCCAGATGGGCATCACCGTGCTGATGGTCGAGCATGACATGGGGCTGGTTTCCAAGGTCTGCGACCGGGTGCTGGCGCTGGCTGACGGGGCCGCGCTGGCCGAGGGCACGCCGACCGAGGTGCAATCGCACCCGGCGGTGATCGAGGCTTACCTGGGCACCTCGGCCATCTCAAAAACCGCGAATGCGAAAGGGGAGCGGGTATGAGCGCGCTTCTTGAGGTGCGGAACCTCGAAACCTTTTACGGCCCGATCATGGCGATCCGGGGCGTCAGTCTTGAGGTGCACAAGGGTCAGGTCGTTGCCGTTCTGGGGGCGAATGGCGCGGGCAAGACGACGCTGCTGAAAACCATCTCAGGCATCATGAACCCCGAAAAGGGCCAGATCCTGTTTGAGGGCGGCGAAATTCAGGGCCGTGAGCCGCATCACGTCGTGCGCCAGGGCATCGTACAGGTGCCCGAGGGGCGCGAGGTCTTCCCCCTGCTCACGGTCGAGGAAAACCTGACGCTGGGTGCCTATACCCGCAACGACCGCGCCGAGATCGCGCGCGACCGGGATCTGGTGTTCACCTACTTTCCCATTCTGGCCGAGCGCCGCAACCAGGAGGCCGGCACGCTGTCGGGCGGCCAGCAACAGATGCTGGCCATCGGGCGCGGGCTGATGGTGCGGCCCAAGATCATGCTGCTGGATGAACCCTCACTGGGCCTGTCTCCGCTGCTGACGCAGGAAATCTTCACCATCCTGCGCAAGCTCAATCAGGATGAGGGCGTGACCATGATGCTGGTCGAGCAGAACGCCGCCGTGGCGCTGGATCTGGCCGATCAGGGCTATGTGATGGAGTTGGGCCGCATCGTCATGGCCGACACCGCCGACAAGCTGGCCGCGTCCGAGGACATTCAGAGCTTCTATCTGGGACACGCGCATGAAGGACAACGCGGCGAGCGGCGCTGGAAAAAGAGGAAAACCTGGCGATGAACGCACAGCCTGAAAAGGACCTCAAAGGCGTCCGCGTCAATGCCGAGCCGGGCATCAGCCCGATGCGCATCGACAGCCACACCACCATCCCCGCCTTGCTGCGCGCCCGCTGTCAGGAGAACGGAGCGCTGACCGCGCACCGCGAGAAAGACCTTGGCATCTGGCAGGCCTATTCCTGGGCCGACTACCTGACCAATGTGCAAGACATCGCCACCGGCCTGCGCAGCCTTGGTCTGCAACGCGGCGAGGTGATCTCGATCCTGGCTGAGGACAGCAAGGAGTGGATGTATTGCGACATGGCCGCGCAATGCCTCGGCGCAATCTCGTCCGGGGTCTATACGACCGATTCCGCCAGCCAGCTGGCCTATCTGGTCAGCGACAGCCAGACGCGGTTCCTGTTTGTCGAGAATGAGGAACAGCTCGACAAATTCCTCGAAGTCGAAGCGCAGATGCCGTCGCTGATCAAGGTGATCATCTTTGACGGCGAGGGCCTGCACGACTTTCACCACGACAAATGCATGCTGCTGTCCGACCTCTATGATCTGGGCCGCAACAACCGCGATGACGCCGTGTTCAACGCCGCCATCGACGCGGTGCAGCCCGATGATGTGGCGGTCCTCATCTATACCTCAGGCACCACCGGGCAGCCCAAAGGCGTGATGCTCACGCAGGAAAACATCATGGCGGCGATGGAGTCGAGCCTGTACGGCCTGCCCTTCCAGAAACACGCCGAACAGCTGTGCTTCCTGCCGCTGTGCCATATCCTTGAACGGGTGGTGTCGCTCTATACACCGCTGGTGGTGTCCTCGACGGTGAACTTTGCCGAAAGCCCTGAGACGGTGTTCGACAATTTGCGGGAAATCTCGCCGCATGGGTTCGTCGCCGTGCCGCGCGTCTGGGAAAAGATCTATTCGCGCGTGCTGGTCATGGCGCAGGACTCCACCCTGCTGGGCCGCTGGGCCTTCAGCCGGGCGATCAAGGCCGGTGAGGCCCGCGCCGCCTATTTGCTGGACGGGCGCGATGTGCCGGGCGGCGTGGCGCTGCGCTACCGGATCTGGGACTTTCTGGTGCTCGCCAACCTGCGCCGCATGCTGGGCATGGACCGGATCACGCGCGGGCTGACGGGGGCCGCGCCCATCTCGCCGGAACTGCTGCGCTGGTATCACGCGATCGGCGTGCCGCTCTATGAAGGGTTCGGCATGTCCGAGACCGCCGGTGTCGGCACCATCAACCTGCCCGAGGCGAACAGGACCGGCTCGGTCGGGCGGCCAAATCCCGGCGTCGATGTGCGCATTGCGCCCGATGGCGAGATTCAGGTCAAAGGCCTGAACGTCTTCAAGGGCTATCTGAACAAGCCCGACAAGACAGCCGAGGCCTTTACCGAAGACGGCTGGCTGCGCACCGGCGATGTGGGGCGCGTCGATGACGGGTTCACCACCATCACCGGCCGGATGAAGGACATCATCATCACGGCGGGCGGCAAGAACATCACCCCCGCCGAGATCGAAAGCCGCCTGAAGTTCAGCCACTATATCAGCGATGCCGTGGTGATCGGCGACCGGCGCAAATATCTGACCTGCCTGATCATGATCGATCAGGAAAACGTCGAGAAATACGCGCAGGACCAGAAGGTGCCGTTCAGCGACTTCCGCAGCCTGTGCCGGGCCGAGCCGGTGCTGGCGCTGATCCGGGCCGAGGTGGACGCGGTCAACAAGGAATTCGCGCGCGTCGAACAAATCAAGGATTTCCGCCTGATCGACGTGCTTCTGACCGCCGAAGATGAGGAGTTGACGGCGACCATGAAGCTGAAACGCGCAACCGTCGAGACACGGCACAAGCCGCTGATTGACGCGATGTACTGAGGAACCATGATTGAAACCGGGCCTGGGGAGGGCTCGATAAGGGAGGAACGATAATGAAACAGACACTCACGCTCTTTGCCGCTGCACTGGCAGCCACGGTCGCATCGGGCGCCGTCGCGCAGACCCGTGGCGTGACCGATACCGAGATCCTGATTGGCGGCGTGCATGACCTGTCGGGCGTTTTCGCGGCGGTCTCGACCCCGGCGGTCAACGGCGCGAACCTGTATTTCGATGAGATCAACGCAGCCGGTGGCGTGAACGGCCGCCAGATCCGCTATCTGGTCGAGGATCACGGCTATCAGCTGCCCCGCGCCACGCAGGGCTATAACAAGCTGATCGAGCGCGACGGCGTCTTTGCGATGCTGCTCAACCTTGGCACGCCGCATAACCTGGCGCATTACCCGCTGATGGAACGCCGGGGCGTGCCCAACATCGCGCCGCTGACCGCTGCGCGCGCCATTCTGCCCGAACCGCCGGGCATGAACTTCGTGTCCTTCTCCAGCTACTACGACCAGATCGCGGCGGGCATCCAGTACCTGCACGAGACGACCGGCGCGACCAATGTCTGCTCGATGTATCTGCCGACCGACTTTGGCGAAGAGATCGCGCTGTCGTCGCATGAGACCGCCGAGCGTCTGGGCCTGACCTTTGTCGATGAAACCAGCCACCGTCCTGACGAGCAGGATTTTGTCGGTGCCGTCAGCCGTCTGCGCGCTGCGGGCTGCCAGATCGTCACGCAGGCACTGGGCGTCCGCGCCGGGATCACCGTGGTTGGCACCGCCAAACAGCTGGGCTGGGATGACGTCCACTTCCTGACCTCGTCTGCCGGGTTCCTTGAGCCGGTGGCGATGGTGCCGGGTGGCGTGACTGACGGCCTGTTTGCGTCGTCCGGCTGGCAGGATCTGCGCGCCCGCGCAACCGAAGAAGAGCCCGCCGCCTTCATTGCCGCCTATGAAGAGCGCTATGGCCAGCCTGCTTCGGGCTTTGCCATGCTTGGCTATACCGCCGCGCGTCAGCTTGTGATGGCGCTGGTTGACGCAGGCCCTGACCTGACGACCGAAGGTTTTGTCTCGGCCATGGAAGGGCTGGACTATGACGACCACCTGCTGGGCACCCACATCAACTTTGGGGCCGACCATCAGGGCGCGAATGACATCTTCATCAGCGAAGTTGGTGGTGGTCAGTGGAACACCGTGACCAGCATCCCGGGCGACATGTAAGATCGTCGCACTGAGCTAACGAAAAGGGGCCGCGTTTGCGGCCCCTTTTTTATCGCGTTGCTGTGGCCTTACTCAGCGGGCATCGCGGCCTGTTCGATGACCAGCGGTTCGGGCAGGTGAATCAGCATCTCTTTCGGGCAGATCTGCACGAAGTTGCCCTTCTCCAGATCCCAGCGGCGCAGGATCTCGTCAGCCAGCGCGCTTTCGGTCTCGTCCAGATGCTCTTCGATCAGCGACTTCAGCTGGTTTTCCCAATGCGGCACGGTGACCGGGCAGGTAACCAGCGTCTCGGTGTTGATCAGACCGCTCGCCAGCCCCTCAGGGTCATAGAGATAGGCCATGCCCCCGGTCATCCCGGCACCAAAGTTGGCCCCGATCGACCCCAGGATCACCGCGACCCCGCCGGTCATGTACTCGCACCCGTTCGAGCCGCAGCCCTCGACCACCACCTTGGCACCCGAGTTGCGCACCGCGAAGCGTTCGCCCGCACGGCCCGCCGCGAACAGCGCGCCGTCGGTGGCACCGTAGAGCACCGTGTTGCCGATGATCGTGTTCTCGGACGCCTTGAGCGGCGAGGACATGCGCGGACGCACCACGATCAATCCACCCGACAGCCCCTTGCCGACATAGTCGTTGGCATCGCCGAACACCTCGATCTTGAGGCCCCGCACCGCGAAGGCCCCCAGCGACTGACCGGCGCTGCCCGCCAGTTTCACCGTCAGGTGGTCGCGCTGCAGCGTGTTGCGCATACCGAAGTTCTTGACGATGTGGCTGGACGCCCGCGTGCCCACCGTGCGGTGCGTGTTGCGCACCGCGTAGCTGAGCTGCATCTTCTCGCCCTCGTCAAAGAAACGGGCGGCGTCGCGGATGATTTCGCTGTCCAGCGTATCAGGCACCGCGTTACGCGGCTTGTCGCGGTCGTAGCGGATGTTGCGCGAGCCATCGACGGTGATCAGCATCGGGTTGAGGTCAAGATCATCCAGATGCGCCGACCCCCGGCTGACCTGCGCGAGCAGATCGGCCCGGCCGATGATCTCGTCAATCGAGCGTGCGCCGAGGCTGGCAAGGATCTCACGCACTTCCTGCGCGTAGAAGGTGATCAGGTTCACCACCTTCTCGGCATTGCCGGTGAACTTGTTGCGCAGCTCGGGGTTCTGCGTGCAGACCCCGACCGGGCAGGTGTTCGACTGGCACTGCCGCACCATGATACAGCCCATGGCGATCAGCGCGGCGGTGCCGATGCCGAATTCCTCGGCCCCCAGCATTGCCGCCATGACGATGTCGCGCCCGGTGCGCAGACCACCATCGGTGCGCAGCGTCACCCGGTCGCGCAGGTTGTTCATCGCCAGAACCTGATGCGCCTCGGTCAGGCCCATCTCCCACGGCAGACCCGCGTATTTGATCGAGGTGCCGGGCGATGCCCCCGTGCCGCCGTTGTGCCCCGAGATCAGGATCACGTCGGCCTTGGCTTTGGCCACGCCCGCCGCAATCGTGCCCACGCCGGACGACGACACCAGTTTCACCGTCACCTTGGCGCGCGGGTTGATCTGCTTGAGATCGTAGATCAGCTGCGCAAGGTCTTCGATCGAGTAGATGTCATGGTGCGGCGGCGGCGAGATCAGCGTGACACCCGGCGTCGAGTGACGCAGGCGCGCGATCAGCGCCGTCACCTTCATGCCGGGCAGCTGGCCACCCTCGCCGGGCTTTGCCCCCTGCGCGACCTTGATCTCCAGCTCTTCGCAGTGGTTCAGGTATTCGGCGGTAACGCCGAACCGGCCCGAGGCCACCTGCTTGATCTTGGCCGACGGGTTGTCGCCGTTCGCCTCAGGCACAAAGTGCGCCGGATCCTCGCCACCCTCGCCGCTGTCGGATTTGGCGCCGATGCGGTTCATGGCAACGTTCAGCGTCTTGTGCGCCTCAGGGCTCAGCGCCCCCAGCGACATGCCCGGCGTCACGAACCGCTTGCGGATCGAGGTGATGCTTTCCACCTCTTCAATCGGCAGGGCACGGCCCAGCGGCTTGAAGTCCAGGAGGTCGCGCAAATGGATCGGCGGGTTGGCTTGCAACGCTGCCGAATACTTGCGCCACAGATCATAGCTGGCGCGGTCGCAGGCCGATTGCAGCAGGTGCATCGTCTGCGCTTCCCAGGCGTGTTTCTCGCCCGAGCGCCGTGCCTTGAAGAACCCGCCCACCGGCAGCGGCCCCACGGGCGCGCGCCAGCCTTTGGCGTGGACCTGCTCGACCTTGTACTGGATGCCGTGCAGACCGATGCCCGAGATACGGCTTTGCATGCCGGGGAAATATTCGGCCACCAGGGCGCGCGACAGGCCTACGGATTCAAAGTTCAGCCCGCCACGATAGGACGAGATCACCGAGATGCCCATCTTGGACATGATCTTGAGCAGACCGGCGTCGATGGCGTCACGGTACCGGCGCGTTGCGTCGGTCAGGCTGCCCTCAAGCAGGCCCCGCTCGATCCGGTCGGCAATGGTATCTTGCGCCAGATAGGCGTTGACGGTGGTCGCACCACAGCCGATCAGCACCGCGAAGTAATGCGGGTCGATGCACTCGGCCGACCGGACATTGACCGAGGTGAAGGTCCGCAGACCCTTGCGCGTCAGCCACGAATGCACCGCGCTGGTCGCCAGGATCATCGGCATCGCCACGCGGTCTTCGCGTTGGTTCTCATCGGTCAGCACCAGATGCGCGGCGCCCGAGCGCACGGCATCCTCGGCCTCGGCGCGGATACGCTCAAGCCCCTGACGCAGCGCGTCTTCGCCCGCACCCTCAACAAAGGTGCAGTCGATCATCGCCACGCCGTCGCCGAACTGGCGCACCATGACCTTGAATTCCTCGTTCGCGATGAACGGGGATTCCAGCATCAGGATCTCGGTCTGCGCGCTGGATTCGTCCAGCACGTTCTTGAGGTTCCCGAAGCGGGTTTTCAGGCTCATCACCCGGCTTTCGCGCAGGCTGTCGATGGGCGGGTTGGTGACCTGACTGAAGTTCTGGCGGAAGAAATGGCTGAGCGGGCGGTAGATCTTGCTCAGCACCGCAGACGGCGTGTCATCGCCCATCGAGGCGATCATTTCCTTGCCGTCCTCAGCCATCGGCGTGAGAATCTGCTCGACCTCTTCCATCGAATAGCCAGCCGCGATCTGGCGGCGGCGCAGAGCCTCGCCATCAAACATCGGCAGTTCTGGCACGTCGCGCAGCAGGCTGTTCAGGTCGATGATCTTGTCGATCCACTCGCCGAACGGCTGGCTGGCCGCCAGACGGTCCTTGAGCGCCACGTCGCGGTACAATTTGCCCTCTTTCATGTCGACGGCGATCATCTGCCCCGGCCCGAGCGCGCCTTTTTCGCGCACGCTCAGCTCATCGACCGGGACCATGCCCGCCTCGGACCCGGCGATCAGCATGCCGTCGCCGGTGACCACATAGCGCATCGGGCGCAGACCGTTGCGGTCCAGACCGCCGCAAACCCAGCGGCCATCGGTCATTGCCAGCGCGGCAGGGCCGTCCCACGGCTCCATGACCGAGTTGCAATAGGCGTACATGTCCTGCCAGGCTTTGGGCAGCTCGACCGTGGTCTTCGACCAGGCCTCGGGCACCAGCATGGTCTTGGCCATCGGCGCAGACCGACCGCCGCGCACCAGAACCTCGAACACGGCATCCAGCGCGCCCGAATCCGAAGACCCTGCGGGGATGATCGGCTTGATGTCCTCGGCCATGTCGCCAAACGCGGACGAGGCCATGCGGATCTCATGGCTGCGCATCCAGTTAACGTTGCCCTTCAGCGTGTTGATCTCGCCGTTATGGGCTAGCATGCGGAACGGCTGCGCCAGCCACCATTGCGGGAAGGTGTTGGTCGAATAGCGCTGGTGATAGATCGCAAAGGACGAAATGAACTGCTCGTCCATCAGGTCGGGGTAGAAGGTGGCGACCTGCTCGGCCAGCATCATGCCTTTGTAAATGATCGAGCGGCATGACAGCGAGCACAGGTACAGGCCCTGAATCTGCGCGGCAGCAGCGGCTTTCTCGATCCGGCGGCGGATGACGTACAGCTCACGCTCGAACGTCTCTTCATCCGAACCCTTGGTGTTCTTGATGATGATCTGCTCGATCTCGGGCCGCGTTGCGTTGGCTTTCTCGCCCAACACGGTGGTGTCCACCGGAACGTGACGCCAACCATAGATGTAATGGCCCATGCGCAGCACTTCGGTTTCGACGATCGTGCGGCACCGCTCTTGCGCGCCGAAATCGGTGCGCGGCAGGAAAACCTGACCGACGGCGATCAGCGCGTTCATGTCGGGCTCGTGCCCGGTGCGTCGGATCTGGTCGTAGAAGAACGGCACCGGGATCTGCACATGGATGCCCGCGCCGTCACCGGTCTTGCCATCGGCATCGACAGCACCGCGGTGCCAGATCGCCTTCAGCGCGTTGATGCCGTTGACCACGACCTGCCGCGACGGCTGGCCGTTGATCGCCACAACGAGGCCGACGCCGCAAGAGGCGTGCTCGTCTTCAGCCTTGTACAGGCCGTTCTGATCCATCCAGGCGCGCTTGGCTTCCTCGGCGGCAACCCACTTCTCATCAAACTTGGTCATGCTAGGTCTTCCTCTTCCGAGATCCCGAATTTTGCCAGCGTTTCCTTGCGCGTGTGGCGCGGATGGTCGCCGGTGTAGGCAAAGCTGTCGGGCTTGTGGTCGATGTAGATTTCGTTGGAAAACGTCAGTCCGTTCGCGTCGTCAAAGAGGCCAATCGGCATCTCTATATTCTCGGCGTGCGGTCCGTCTGCTGTCACGTGGTAGAACAGCGCCGAGCCGCATGTTCGGCAATGCGCCCGCTCCGCCCAGTCCGAGCTTTGGAAGCGCGCGATCTGCGCGTCACCCTCCCACTGCACGTTCCGGCTGGGCACCGTGATGCCCAGCAGCGCAGAACCCGTCCAGCGGCGGCACATTTCGCAATGGCAGGCGCCGAAGGCCAGCGTGGTCAGATCCGCCTTGAAGCGAACGCTTCCGCACAGGCAACCGCCCGTGCGAGAGCCGACCGCAGCCGCGCTCATTCAGCCGCCACCGCCGCAGATTGGGCCAGCTCGGTCAGGATCGCGGCGGCTGCCTCGTTCCCGTCGCGGATCGCCCAGACAACCAGCGAGGCCCCGCGCACGATGTCGCCGACGGCATAGACGCCGGGCAGGCTGGTCGCGTGGGTGGTGTGATCGCAGCGGATGGTGCCCCAGCGGGTCACGGTCAGCTCGGGCACGCCCCACAGGGTCGGCAGCGCTTCGGGCTCGAAACCCAGCGCCTTGATCACCAGATCCGCGCCTTCGACGTAATCCGCGCCCTCGATCAGTTCGGGCGAGCGGCGGCCCGAGGCATCCGGCGTGCCAAGGCGCATCTTCTGCACCACGACGCCGGTGACTTCGGTTTCACCCTCGAACCCGGCCGGAGCGGTCAGCCAGACGAACTCGACGCCTTCTTCTTCGGCGTTCTGTACTTCGCGCTGCGAGCCGGGCATGTTGTCGCGGTCACGCCGGTACAGCAGCTTGACGCTGGTGGCGCCTTGCCGGATCGCCGTGCGCACGCAATCCATAGCGGTATCACCGCCGCCGATGACGACGACGCGCTTGCCCTCGGCGTTCAGCGCGCCCGAGTCATAGTCTTCAACGTCATCGCCAAAGCTTTTGCGGTTCGAGGCGGTCAGATAGTCCAGCGCCTTGACGATGCCGGGCAGTTCAGCGCCCCGCCCGTCCAGATCGCGCGACTTATAGACGCCCGTGGCGATCAGCACCGCGTCATGCTTGCCGCGGATCGCGTCAAAGCTGATGTCTTCGCCAACGGTGCAGTTCAGCACGAACTGCACGCCCGCCGCTTCCAGCTGCTCGATCCGGCGCATGACGACGGGTTTCTCCAGCTTGAAGCCGGGAATGCCATAGGTCAGCAGCCCGCCCGCGCGGTCATACCGGTCATAGACGGTGACCTGAACGCCCGCACGGCGCAGGTTGTCCGCCGCCGCCAGACCGCCGGGGCCCGCGCCGATGATGGCGACCGACTGATCACGCTCGACCGAGGGCAGGCCCGGCTTGACCCAGCCGTTGTCCCACGCGGTGTCGGTGATGTATTTCTCGACCGCGCCGATGGTGACGGTGCCGTGGCCCGATTGCTCGATCACGCAATTGCCTTCGCACAGACGATCCTGCGGGCAGATGCGGCCGCAGATCTCAGGGAAGGTGTTGGTGGCCTGGCTCATCTCATAGGCTTCTTGCAGGCGGCCCGTCGCCGTCAGCATCAGCCAGTCAGGGATATTGTTGTGCAGCGGACAGTGCGCCTGACAATACGGAACACCGCATTGGCTGCAACGTCCGGCTTGCTCGCCAGCCTTTTCGGCGGCAAACTCGCGGTAGATCTCGGCGAAGTCTTCGCGACGTTCGCCTGCCTCCCGCTTGGTCGGCATCTCTTTGGGCTTGGTCACGAACTGAAGCATATGCTGAGTGGCCATGGCAGGGTCTCCCGGAATGTCGCGCAGGAATACTCTGAACCGCGCAGCAATAAAAGTCAGCAAGCGTTACCTATATCCACCTTTTTTCGGGGGCAAGCCCGGGATGGACGGGGTGTTTCCCCAAAATTAGGTCAGCATGTAATCCCTATCTTTTCACCCTTCCCCCATGGGCAAAACGGGATAAGGTGCGAAAAACCCCAGCCGGAACGCTCAAAATGTCGCTAATGCACATCTTTATTCTCGCGTTAATTCAAGGGATTACCGAGTTTCTTCCCATCTCTTCGTCGGCGCATTTGATCCTGTTTCCGCAGCTTACCGGCGTCGCCGATCAGGGTGTCGCCATCGACGTCTCCGTCCATGTGGGCACCCTGCTTGCCGTCATGATCTACTTTCGCAGTGATGTGATGATGGTGATTCGGGGCTTGCCAGACCTCGCGCGCGGTCGACTTGATTCGCCCGGCGCGCGGATGGCGTTCCTTTTGGCGGTTGCGACGGTGCCGGTGATCGTGCTCGGACTGGTTCTCAAGCTGACCGGCCTTGTCGACGCGATGCGCTCGGTTGCGCTGATCGGCTGGACGATGCTGGTGTTCGGTGTCGTGCTCTATGCCGCTGACAAACTGGGCACCGAGGCCCGCCGCGCCGAGGGATGGACCCTGCGCGACGCCATCATTCTGGGGCTGTGGCAGGCGATCGCTCTGATCCCCGGCACCTCGCGCTCGGGCGCGACGATCACCGGCGCGCGGTTTCTGGGGTTCGAGCGTCACGATGCGGCGCGGCTGTCGATGCTGATGTCGATCCCGACGATCATCGCCTCAGGCGCGATCACGGCGCTGGATCTGGTGGAAACCGCCAATGCCCAAGCGGCGATCGACGGCGCGATTGGCGCGGCGATCTCGTTCGTCGCCGCGCTGTTTGCGCTCAAGGTGATGATGCGCTTTCTGGCTGCCGTCAGCTTCACGCCCTATGTGATCTACCGGGTCGTGCTGGGCATGGCTCTGCTGTGGGTCGCGTATTCGTAACCCTCAGCCCTGCGAGCGCAGGCCCTTCGCAGATTCCTTGATCAGCTCATACTGACCCGCCGGGCGGAAGCGCCACAGGTAGGTCGGAAGGATCAGGTCCATCGGCGCCGGGTCGATCCCGAGATCGGCCAACCCCTTGGCACCCTCGGCCACCACATTATCGTGGCTCAGGTTGCGCAGTTGATCGACCGTCAGCACGGTATTGGTGAACAGGCCCGCCGTCAGGAACTGCGCCAGCCCCAGGCCACGCGCGGTCAGACCGGCCATCCAGCGCGGCATGTTCAGGATCACGCGGTTGCGCCGGATCTCGGTCAGCATCATCGTCATCAGCGCGTGGAAGGTGGCGACGTCGGGGCCACCCAGCTCATACACGCCCGGCGCAGCCTGACCCATCGCAGCTTTCGCGGCAGCCAGAGCCACGTCGTCAACATAGACCGGCTGGAATTTGCTCGACCCGCCGGCAATCGGCAGGATCGGCGAAAAGCGGGTCATCGCGGCGAAGCGGTTGAAGAACTCGTCTTCGGGGCCGAAAATGATCGAGGGGCGCAGGATCACCGCGTTGGGGAAGGCTTCAAGCACAGCGGCCTCACCCTGTGCCTTGGTGCGGGCGTATTCGCTGTCGGACTGCGCGTTCGCACCGATTGCCGACAGGTGCACCAGCGCGGACACACCCGATTCAGCCGCAACGCGGGCAACCATGCCTGCGCCCTCAGCCTGAACGGCCTTGAAGCTGTTCTTCTTGCTCTGCGTCAGAAGACCGGCGCAGTTCACCACAGCGTCCGCGCCCGCCATCACCGCGCGGACCGAAGCCTCGTCGCGGATGTTGCACAAGATCGGTTCGACCTGACCCACCGTGCCATAGGTGCGGACATAGATCCGCTCGTTCGGCCGCCGCGTCGCAACGCGAACGCGCCACCCGGCCTGAGCCATGCGCCGCGCTATATAGCGCCCGACAAAGCCAGAACCGCCCAGGATCGTGACCAGTTTCGTCATTTTGACCTCCGCGCCAAGCATCGCTTTGTCTTGCTCAATACCCCTGCCCCCTTGTCACGACAAGACTAAAGCAAGGTTAGCACCAGCGGCATGCTGCGCCGCAGCGAAAGATTTTTCACGTCGCCGCGCGATTTTTCATCGGGGGCCGTTGACAGTGGATTGGGCTACGGATAATCCACCGCTCACGCAACCGGCCCAGGTGGCGGAATTGGTAGACGCGCTAGCTTCAGGTGCTAGTTTCCGTAAGGAAGTGGAGGTTCGAGTCCTCTCCTGGGCACCATTGCTTCAAGTAAAAGCCGCGTAGCTCGAATGAGTTACGCGGCTTTTCTCTTTTCTGATCCCCCGATGCTCAAAACCTCAGCTTTCCAGCATCCCGCGCCGCTCGGGACGCATTTTTGTTGACGCGCTGCTATAGCAACTGTCAATATATGAATAACATGATCATATATGAACAAATCTCGCGGGGAATCCATGCTTAAGATTGCAGTGTGCGGCGGCGGTGTCGGCGGTCTGTGTGCCAGCATCGCGCTGCACAAAATGGGCCATCAGGTCACGGTGTTTGAACAAACACAGCAGTTCGCCCGCGTCGGCGCCGACATCAACCTGACCCCGAACGCCGTCCACGCGCTGGACCGGCTGAGCGCCAGCGAAGATCTGCGGGTGAACGCCGCCCGCCCGACGCATCGCATCAGCCGGACATGGGACACGGGGGAAGAAACCTCGCGCATGCCCCTGAGTGAGGCCGCCGAGACCCGCTATGGGGCGCCGTCGCTGACCGTGCACCGCGCCGACCTGCTGAAAGCGCTTGAGGTGTTGCTGCCTGAAGGGGCGCTGCGGTTTGGGGCCAAGGTTGCAGAGGTCGGGCAGGACGCTGACGGCGCGTGGCTGGTGCTGGCTGACGGCACCACGCACCGCGCGGATGTGGTGATCGGGGCCGATGGTATCCATTCCCCCGTGCGCACCGCCGTCTTTGGCCCTGATTCGCCGCAGTTCACCGGGCTGGTGTCCTGGCGCGCGGTCTTCCCGCGCGAGCGTGGCGGGGATCTGCCGAACCTCGACGCCTTCACCAAATGGTGGGGGCCGACCAGCGACCTGCAAATCGTCACCTTCCCGCTGACCCGCGGCGAAGAGATTTTTGTCTTTGCCACCCACCGTCAGGACGACTGGGCGGAAGAGGGCTGGACGCTGCCCGGCGACATCGAAGAGCTGCGCGCCCATTACGCCGATTTCCACCCAGAGGCCCGCGCGCTGCTGGCGGCCTGCGAAAGCGCGACGCGCTCGGCGCTGCATGTGCGCGAGCCGATGGCGCACTGGTCGCAGGGTCACATCACCCTTCTGGGCGACGCGGCGCATCCGATGGTGCCGTTCATGGCGCAGGGGGCCTGCATGGCGATCGAGGATGCGGTGGTGCTGGCGCGCGCGCTGGAAGGCGTCGATGCTGCCGGCGTCCCCGCTGCACTGACCCGGTATGAAGAGGCGCGCATCCCTCGCACCTCGGAAATCCAGCGCTCGTCTCTGGCGAATGAGTGGCTCAAGACTCAGGGCAATGCCGACTGGGTCTATGGCTATCAGGCGTGGACCGCCCCGCTTTAAGGCTGTTCCGTGAACCCCAGCGCCGCCGAGATTTCGGCGGCGGCTGCCTTGACCGCCTCTTCGATCCGCAGCGCCAGCGGCGTGTCGGGGGTGAACTGCGTCTCAGGCCCGGTCACGTTGATCGACGCCACCGTGCGCCCCTGATGGTCAAAGATCGGCGCGGCGCAGGATCCGATCCCGCGCTCGAAATTCCCCGAACTCCACGCCACCCCGCGCGCCCGGTCGGCGGCGGTCTGGGCGGTCAGCGCTTCCAGCGAGCTTGCCGTCTTTTCGGTGAAAGTTTTCAGCGCGTCACCGACGTAGAGCCGCTCGATCTCGCCCTCGGGCAGCCAGCCCAGCAGCACGCGGCCGATGGTGGTGGCATGGGCAGGCAGGCGCGAGCCTTCGCGGACGTTGCTGATCAGGTGCGAATTGGGCGTTTCGCGCAGCAGGTAGATCACCTCGGTCCCGTCCAGAATGCCCAGATGCGAGGACAGCTCAAGCTGGGCCACCAGCCGCGACATCACCGGGCGCGCCACCTTGAGCACATCGCGGGATTTGAGCGCATCGGCGGCCAGCGCGATCATGCCCGGGCCCAGCTGCCAGCTCAGCCCGTCATCCATCGACTCGATCATCCGTTCGGCCTCAAGCGTGTGCAAAAGGCGGATCAGCGTCGTGCGGTTGATGCCCAGTGCGCGCGAGGTGGCGCTGGCATTGTTGCACCGGCCCCCCGCCGCGATATGGCGCAGCAACGTAAAGGCCCTGTGAACCGGTGGCACAGAATAGTTGGTGCCGTCGCCGTCGTTCTCTTCCGTCACGTCATGCCCCCCAAAGCTGCCTGCTCAATAGCGGTGCCTTCGGTCTGCCGCAATTCTCGCCCGGCTGCTCAGGAACCGCGCATTGCGTGTTCCGCCAACGGCTGCACGAAAATTCTGCTTGACCGAATCCCTCGTTGCTCCAATAATGAACAGCATGTTATAATATGAACAGTTGTGCAAGCCTGATCTGCTCGACACGCACCAAAGGAGCCACCCCATGGACGCCTTCAAAGACCGCCTCTCGCAGCGTGCCCGCGATACGAGCCGTCCGGCGCTGGCCCACCAGTCTCTGGGCCGCCCGCTGACCGACGCCGAGACTGCACTGTCGCAGGCGCTGATGGCGATCATGGGCGAACGGGTGCATGACTTTGCCGAGGTTGCCAAGGAACTGGCCGCCCGCGGCGTGACAGCGCCGATCTCGGGGCGCACCGATTGGGATCTGGCGCTGCTGACGGACGAGCTGTCGGCGCTGAACAAGGATCTGGACGCTGCCTACGCGGAGGCCGGTTATGGCGCTTGAGTTCAAAGGCGTCTCGAAAAGCTTCAACCTGGACACGGGTCAGGAGCTGACGGCGGTTCGCGACATCAATTTCAAAGTCGAAAAGGGCGAGTTCGTCTCGGTCGTCGGCCCCTCGGGCTGCGGCAAATCGACCATCCTGAGCATGACGGCGGGGCTGTACCAGCCGACCACCGGCGAGGTCCGGGTTTCGGGCGAGCTGGTCACCAAGCCCAATCCGCATGTCGGCTTCATGCTGCAAAAAGACCTGCTGTTGCCGTGGCGCACGATCATCAAGAACGTCGAATTCGGGCTGGAATCGCGCGGCGTGCCCCGCGCCCAGCGCCGCGAACGCGCCATGGCGGAACTGGAGCGCTGCCATCTGGCGGGGTTTGAGAACCACTACCCCTATCAGCTGTCCGGCGGCATGCGCCAACGCGCCGCCCTGGCCCGCACGCTGGCGATTGATCCCGACATCATTCTGCTCGACGAGCCGTTCTCGGCGCTGGACGCACAGACCAAGCTGCTGATCCAGAACTCGTTCGCCGAGACGATCATGGAAGCGGGCATCACGACGCTGCTGATCACCCATGATCTAAGCGAGGCGGTGATCATGTCGGACCGCGTTCTGGTGCTGTCCGAGCGCCCCGGCACGGTGATGTGCGAAATGCCCATCGACCTGCCCGACCGTGCGCATCCGCTCAAGCGCCGTCAGCTGCCCGAAGTGCACCAGCACGCCGCTGAAATCTTCACCTTGCTGCGCCTCGACCAGCGCGCGGCGTGATCCACCACGACCATAATAAAACCAACGGGAGTATCTCTATGAAGACGCGCATTCTGGGCCTTGCCGCCGCTGCCGGCCTTGCCTTTTCCAGCCTCTCGGCCATGGCACAAACGCCGCTGACCTATCTGTTCCCGGCCCCTGACTTCCTGCCCGCCTTCGCCCCGTTCCAGCTGGCGCTGGGCAAAGGGTATTACGCCGACGCCGGTCTGGACGTGACCTTCCGCATCGGTCAGGGCGGCGCTGACGTGGCGACGCAGGTTGCTGTCGGCAACGCCCAGCTGGGCGGCGGCATGGGCGATACCGCGCTGATCGTGCGCGCCAACGGGCTGGAAGTCCGCGGCGTGGCGCTGCTGGGTGGTCAGGGCATCACCCAGATCGCGTGGCGCAATGACCGCGACATCAACGGGATCGCCGATCTGGAAGGCCGCTCGATCGGCGTCATCGGCTTTCAGGACACCACGTTCTACAACCTGCTGGCTGTTCTCGCCTCGGAAGACATCGGCCGTTCGGATGTCGATATTCAGGCGCTTGGACCGGGCGGCATCATCCAGAACATGATCGGCGGCTCGATTGACGCGATGTCGGGCGTGCCCGAGTGGATCGTCGCCATCGAAGACGCAGGCGTGCCGCTGACCGTCACCCCGGCGCGCGACTATTTCGCCTCGCAGGCGCAGGCGATCATCGCGTCGGACGCGTACATCGCTGAAAACCCCGAAGCCGTGCGCGGTTTCGTTCAGGCCACCCTGCGCGCCATCGACGACATCATCGCTGACCCGGCACAGGCCGCGCAGGACTACGTCGGCTTCCTGCCGCGCCACGCTGAAAACGTCGCCCAGATCGAGCGGATCATGCAGATGTATGTCTCCAACGTCTATGCTCAGGATGGCGATCGTCCGATCGGTGCGTTTGACCCGGCACAGCTGCAGACCGCCGAAGACTTCTATGTCGCCAACGAATTGGTGAACGACGTCGTGCCGGTTGAAGACGCCTATACGAACGACTTCGTCACCGAATAACCACCGCCTGACACTCTCAACCCTTCCGGTCGCTGCACCGTCACCCCTTTGGGGCGGCGACCGGAGCCTTCTTGCCCAGCCACAAGGACCAGACCTCTCATGAGCCTTGCCAAAAGCCATACCTTAGCCGGGATCGTGATTCTGGGCGTTGTCCTGCTGATCTGGCAATTCCTGCCGCCCGCGATGGATGTGCCCAAATTCATCATCCCCACGCCGATGGACATGCTCAAGGAACTGGGCCGGATGTACCGGCGCGAGGATCTGATCACCAACACCCTGTCCACAGCGCTTTATACCACGCTCGGCTTTGCCATCGGCTCGGCAATGGGGGCCATCATTGGCTACCTGCTGGGCATGTCGGAATTCTGGGAGCGCGTGCTCTCGCCCTATATCCTTGCGCTGCAGATCGCGCCGAAAGTCGCCTTCGCCCCGCTGTTCATCATGTGGTTCGGTTATAACGCCACGCCCAAGCTGCTGGTCACCGTGCTGATCGTCTTCTTCCCGGTGCTGGTGAACGTGCTCGCCGCGATGAAGACCGTCGACCGCGACATGGTGAACCTGGCCCGCGCCTATTCGCTCAGCCGCTGGGAGATCTTCCTCAAGGTCGAATTCCCCTCGACCCTGCCCAACCTGATGGCCGGTCTGCGCATCGCCTCGACCCTCGCCGTGATCGGCGTGACGGTGGGCGAGCTGGTCGGCGGCAACACGGGCCTTGGGTTCCTGATCAGCTACGGCGGCGGGCAGGCCAATGCCGCGATGGTGTTCAATTCCATCGTGCTGCTGACGCTCATCGGCATCGTGCTCTACTCGGTGCTCGCCTGGGCTGAAAAGCGCCTGCTCCATTACATCCCGAAAAAAGAACACTGACCCGCGGCCAGCCATCCTAGCCCGCCGCATTCCCCAACCGCAGGAGACCTCCATGAGCACCGCTCCGATGAAATTCCCCTCGATCGAACCCGATGACGTGGTCATCCCCGAGGGCAAGACGCTGGACAGCTGGATCGAAAGCCGCGTCGCACGCTATGCCTCGCGCACGCTGGACTGGGACGCGCTGAAGTTTCAGGCCGATTTCGACCCCAAATACCGCCGCGCCCAGATGCGCTATGTCGGCACCGGCGCGACCGGCGTGTCGGACGATGAGAACGTCGTGCCGGCCGGGCATTTCACCTTCTCGACGATGGTTCTGCCCGCCGGCTGCGAAGGCCCGCTGCACATCCACCGTGACGCCGAGGAAATCTTCTTTGTCCTCAAAGGCCACGCGATCCGCCTGTTCATCGAGCACAAGGGCGAGATGGTCGAAACCGTCCTGACCGAGCGCGACCTCCTGTCGGTGCCGCCGGGCGTCTACCGCGGACTGCGCAACGAGGGCATCGAAGAGGCCCTGCTCTGCGTGATGATCGGCAACCCCAAGCCGGTAACCCCGACCTATCCGCCCGAGCACCCGGTGTCCAAGATCCCCCGGCCCAAGGGTTCCAAAGCCGCCGGCTGAACCGCCTGTAGGGTGGGGTTCAACCCCACCTTACGCCCCCGCAAGATTACCGAGGTTTGATCCCATGACCGCTCCTGCCATCGACAAGAAAGCCCTGATCGAGGATCGCGTGAACACTGGCCTCTTGGGCCAATGGTATCCCGTCGCCAAATCGGTCGAGGTCAAGACGACCAAGCCCTACGGTACCAAGCTGCTGGGCCAGAAGCTGGTCCTGTGGCGCAAGGCGGACGGCTCTATCGCCTGCGTTGAGGATTTCTGCCCGCACCGTGGCGCGCCGCTGTCGTATGGCGAGATCCACGAGGGCAATATCGGCTGCCGCTATCACGGCGTTGTTGTCAACGGTGAGGGCGTCGTGGTCCGCGTTCCCGCCATGCCCGAATGCGCGATGGAGGGCCGCAAGGCGCTGAAGAACTTCCACGTCACCGAGCATTCGGATGCCGTCTTCGTCTACATCCCCAGCCTGACCCAGCCCGAGCCGCCCGAACTGGTGATGCCGCCGGAATTGGTGGGCGATGAATGGACCGGCTTTTTGTGCACCAGCGTCTGGGAAACCAACTACCGCTACGCGCTCGATAACCTCGCCGACCCGATGCACGGCTGTTACCTCCACTCTGAGAGCTTCACGCTGGCCTTTGGCTCAAAGCAGGACCTGATGAAGCTCGACAAGACCGACAATGGTTTCCACGTCACGCGCGTGGGACAGGTCGGCGACAATTTCGACTGGGCCGAATTCGCCGTCTTCCCCGGCAACATGTACTGCTTCCTCGACATCCCCTACCCGCCCGCCGCTGGCCCCGGTGGCAACATGCGCATCGTCGGCTTCACCACCCCGGTGGATGAGACCACCTGCAAGGTGTTCTTCTGGCGTCTGCGCAAGGTCGAAGGGCTGGCGCGCGAAGCCTGGCGTTTCCTCTACCGCACCAAGCTGGAAGCGAACCACTGGCACGTGCTGGAACAGGACCGCGTCATGCTGGAAGGCATGCCCGACGACGCCCGCAAGCGTGAGATGCTGTACCAGCACGATCTGGGCGTGTCGCGCATCCGTCAGGTTCTGACCCGCGCCGCCAAGGAACAGGTCGAGGCCGAGCTGAAGCAGGTGGCTGCGGAATGATGCTGTCCGGTCGCACCATTCTGATCACCGGCGCTGCGCGCGGTCTGGGCCGTGCGCTGGCGCAGGGCTGCGCGGCCGAGGGCGCGCGGCTGGTGCTGGCGGACATCGACGCCGAGGGCGTCGCCGCCGCTGCCGCCGAGCTGGGCGCACGCGCCGTGACGGTGGATCTGGGCGATCCGGCCAGCATCACCGCGCTGGCCGACGATATCGCCGCGACCGAGGGCGAGTTGCAGGGGCTGGTGAACAATGGCGCGGTGGCGACCAATGTGGGCGGCATGGCGTTCGAGGATATCGAGCTGGAGCTGTGGGACCGCGTTCAGCGCGTCAATGTGCGCGGCACCTGGCTGATGACCCGCGCCTGCTCGGCGATGCTGCGCGCCAGTGGGTCGGGCCGGGTGGTTAACGTCGCCTCGGACACTGCCCTGTGGGGCGCACCGCGCCTGCTGGCCTATACCGCCTCGAAAGGTGCGGTGATGGCGATGACCCGCTCGCTGGCGCGCGAGATGGGTTCGGACCGCGTGGGCGTGACCTGCATCGCGCCGGGCATCCTGACCACCGAAAGCACCGAATACGTCCCCACCGCGCGTCATTCCCTTTACCAAGATGGCCGCGCCGTCCCCGGCCCCCAATCGGCAGCCGAAGTAACGGGCACCGTCGCGTTCCTGCTGTCCGAGGCCGCCCTGACGCTGACCGGGCAAGTGATGCCGGTCAACAACGGCTACGTGTTCGTCACATGAGCGCGCGCGACCATATCACCGCCGGGATCGGCTGGCGCGAGCATCAAGGGGATGGCCCGGTGCTGGTGGCGCTGCATGGCATCGGCTCCGAAGCGCGCGCTTTTGACGGGGTGGCCGAAGCCCTGCCCGGCTGGCGCGTGATTGCGTGGGAAGCGCCGGGGTATGGTCCCTCAACCCCGCTGGCGATGGATTGGCCCGTTGCTGCCGATTACGCGACCGCGCTGGCCGGGTTTCTGGACGCTCTGTCGCTGCCGAAAGTTCACCTCCTCGGCCATTCCCTCGGCACCCTGATCGGTGCCGCCTTCGCCCGCGCCCATCCGCAGCGGGTTAGCACCCTGACCCTCGCCTCCTGCGCGCAGGGTGGCGGTGCCCAGCCCGGCACCCTGCCCGCCAAACAAGCGGCACGGCTGGACGACCTCGCCGCCCTCGGCGCGCCCGAGTTCGCCCGCGCCCGCGCACCCCGGCTGATCTTTCAGCCCGACCAGAACCCTGCGCTGGTTACTGCTGTCTTTGACGGCATGAGCAAGGTCCAGCTGCCCGGCTACGCTCAGGCCGTGCGGATGCTCGCCTCTGGCGACCTTGCCGCCGACTGCGCCGCGCTGAACGTGCCGACCGCCGTTGTCGTGGGCGCCGAAGACATCGTGACCCCGCCCGCCCAATCAAAGACCGCCCATGCCGCCTTGCCCGCCGCCCAACGGGGCGCGCTGACGCTGATCCCCGGCGCGGGCCATGCCCTGCACCAACAAGCCCCCGCCGCGCTGGCAGCCGCCATCCGCGCGCAGGCCCACCAAGGAGTGACCCCATGACCCAGGAAATCCGAGTAGGCGCGCTGCGTGGCCTCGTCATGCGCGCACCGGGCATCACCGCGACCAAGGGCTTTTACGAACAGAACTGGGGCTTGACCCTGGCCTATGAGGAACCCGGCGCGGTCTATTTCCGGGGCACCAGCGCCGAGCCGATCTTGTATGGGCTGAAAGACGGCCCGGTCTACGGCATCGAATACATCCATTTCGCCATGGCGGACCGCGCCACCACCGACGCGCTTTATGCGCAACTGGTGGCACAGGGTGAGGCCGTCGTGGGCGAACCCGCCGAGTTCGACGATTTCGCCGGGGGCTATGGGTTCGAGGTGCTGGACCCCGACAACCGCCGCCTGCGCCTGCGCACCGATACCGTCAAACTGCCGCCGCAGGATCAATGGGCCCGCCCGCGCAAGGTCAGCCATGTGGTGCTCAACACCGCCAATATGGCGGATGTACAGGACTGGTATTGCCGCGTGCTGGGTTTCCGTGTGTCCGACTACAGCGCCGACCAGATGGTGTTCATGCGCAGCGCCACGGATCACCATTCCATCGCGCTGGTGCAGGGGCATTACCCGTCGGTCAACCACGTCGCGTTCGAGCTGCCGACGATCAACGAGTTCATGCGCTCGATAGGGCGGATGAAGGAAAAGGGCATCATGGCAACCTGGGGGCCGGGCCGTCACGGGCCCGGGGATAACCCGTTCGCCTATTACGTCTCGCCCACCGGCTTTGTGATCGAGTTCACCGCCGAAGTGCAGCAGATCGACGAGGCCACGCACGAGGCGCAGGTCTGGCCGCGCGATGTGCCCGAGAAGATGGACCAGTGGATGACCGCCGGAGCCCCCACCGCCGCCCAGCGCGCGGTGATGCAAGGCCGCCCCGATCCGGGTTTCCCCGAGCTGAGGAAGAAATAAGATGACCAAACCGTATGAAGGACAGGTTGCCGTCGTTACCGGCGGTTCCTCGGGGATCGGGCTGGCCGCGGTGCGGCTGCTGCTGGAACAGGGCGCGAAAGTGGCCTTCTGTGCGCGCGGCGAGGGGCGTCTGGCTGATGTCGCCGCCGTGCTGGAACGCGATTTCGGCGCGGACCGCATTCTGTGGCAGGCGTTCTCGGTGCTCGATGCCGAGGCCGTCAACGGCTTTGCGGCGGCGGTTCAGGCCCGGTTCGGCACCTGCGACCTCTTGGTGAACAACGCAGGCCAAGGACGGGTCAGCACGTTCGAGACCACCTCGGACGACGACTGGCGCGCGGAATATGACCTTAAGCTGTTCAGCCAGATCAACCCGACCCGCGCCTTTCTGCCGATGCTCAAGGCGTCCAACGGAGCCATCGTCGCGGTCAACTCGCTGCTGGCCTACCAGCCTGAGAAACACATGGTCTGCACCGCATCGGCCCGTGCCGGTGTGCAGAGCCTGCTGAAATCGCTGAGCATCGAGTTCGCCCCGCATGTGCGCGTTAATTCGGTGCTGATCGGACTGATCGGCTCGGGCCAATGGACCCGCCGCTTTGCCGAGCGCCCCGACCAATCCGTCAGCCGCGAGGTCTGGTACGCCGATCTCGCGCGCAACAAGGGCATCCCCTTGGGCCGCCTGGGCGACGCCAGCGAAGCCGCTGCCGCCATTGCTTTCCTCGGCTCTCGGGCCGCCAGTTACATCACCGGGGCTCAGCTTGAAGTCTCGGGCGGCCTGTCGCGCCATATTTGATTGCCAAGGATCATGGACATGAAACTCGAACCCATTGCCCAGACGGAAACCGTTGGCGACTTCATCGCGCGCTATCTGGCCGAGATCGGCGTGACCACGATGTTCGGCGTGATCTCGATCCACAACATGCCGATTCTGGACGCGATAGCACGGCAGGGCGTCATCCGCTTTGTGCCCGCACGCGGCGAATCCGGCGCGATGAGCATGGCGGATGCCTGGGCGCGGGTATCGGGCGAGATGGGCGTGGTGATCACCTCGACCGGGACCGCTGCGGGCAATGCCGCTGGCGCGCAGGTCGAGGCGCTGACGGCAGGCACGCCGCTGTTGCACATCACCGCCACCGTCGATCTGGGCTTTGCCGACCGCGACCGCGCGCCGATCCATGACGTGCCGCGCCAGCCGGATATGCTCAAGGGCATCTCAAAGGCCTATTACCGCCTGTGGAGCGCCGATTCCGCCATTGGCACCCTGACCGCTGCGGTTTCGGCGGCGATCAGCGCGCCCACCGGCCCGGTGACGCTGGAAATCCCGGTCGATGTGCAACGCGCCAAGGCCGCCGGGGCGACCCGCATTTTCAAGCCGCAACCCCAGCGGCCGCAAGCGAGCGACGACGCCGTGGCCGCACTCGCTGCCTTGCTGATCGAAGCCAAGCGCCCGATCCTGTGGCTGGGCGGCGGCGCGCGCCACGCCAGCGCCGAGGCGACCGAACTGGTGCGGCGTGGCTGCGCCGTGGTCACCTCGACCAACGGGCGCGCCACGGTGTCCGAACAGAATCCGGCCAATCTGGGTGCGTTCAACATGACGCCCGAGGCGCAGGCACTCTATGCCTCGTCCGATCTGATGATCGTCGTCGGCTCGCGCCTGCGCGGCAACGAGACGCTGAACAACGCGATGCGCCTGCCGCGCCCGCTGGCGCAGATCGACGCCGAGGCCTCACAGGGTGGCCGCAACTACCCGGTCGAGCTGTTCGTGCATGGTGATTCCGCCGACACGCTGCGCCGCTTGCTGGCGCTGTTGCCCGAGAAACTGGACGTCGATCCGCAACTGAGCTTCGACGTCGCCACCGCCCGCGCCACAGCTGAGGGGCGTCTGCGCGCGCAGATGGGGCCGTATCAGGTGGTTGCCGATGCGTTGCTGGAGCGTGTCGCGCCCGGTCGCCATGCGTGGGTGCGTGATGTGACGATCTCGAACTCGACCTTCGGCAACCGCTACGTCGGCTTTGCCGAGCCGCGTCACGGCGTTCACGCGCTGGGCGGCGGCATCGGTCAGGGCGTGGCCATGGGGGTCGGCGCGGCGCTGGCCAGCGACGGGCCCAAGGCGATCACGCTTCTGGGTGACGGCGGCACGCAGCTGGGCATCGCCGAGATGATCACCGCCGTACAGGAAAACGCGCCGGTGGTATTCCTGCTGATGAACGATCAGGCGTATGGCGTGATCAAGAACATCCAGGACGCGCAATACGACAGTCGCTATCACTATTCGGCGCTGCAAACCCCTGATTTCAAGGCGCATTGCGCCTCGATCAACCTGCCGCATACCCTCGTTTCGGATGTGAACGACTTCGCTGCGACGCTGGATGCCGCGCTTGCTGCCCCCGGCCCGCGCCTGATCGAAGTGGACATGATCGCCATCGGTCCGTTTGGCGAGACCTTCTCGGGCCCGCCCGCAGGCGCTGCCGGAAACAAGGTCTGAGCGGATGCATCTGGGCCTGATCGGATACGGCAACATCACCCGCGCGCTGCTCGACGTGCTGGCGCGTGAGGGAGCGATGCCTGCGCGCGTCACCGTCCTGCTGCGCCCCGCACAGGCTGACGCGGCGCGCGCGGCGGGGTTTGAGGTGGTCACCGACACCGACGCCCTGCTGGCCGCGCGCCCCGATCTGATCGTGGAATGCGCCGGGCATTCGGCGGTGGCGGGAACCGTGGTGTCTGCGCTCAAGGCCGGGATCGAGTGCGTTGTGGTGTCGATTGGCGCGCTGGCGGATGCCGATCTGCACGACACGGTGCGTGCGGCGGCCAAGGCTGGACACACGCGGATCGTGCTGCCTGCCGGGGCAATCGGCGGGGTGGATCTGTTGGCGGCGCTGAAACCGTCGGGGATCACGTCGGTCATCTATACCTCACGCAAGCCGCCGCTGGCGTGGAAAGGCACACCCGCCGAGGGTCTGCTCGACCTGCCCGCGCTGACCGAACCGGCGACCTTCTTCACCGGCACCGCGCGCGAGGCTGCGCTGCAATACCCCAAGAACGCCAATGTCGCCGCGACGCTGGCGCTGGCGGGTCTGGGGTTCGAGGCTACGCAGGTGCGGATGGTGGCCGACCCCACGGTGGGCCAGAACATCCATGAATACCGCGTGACCTCCGGGGCGGCGGATTACACCATGCGGATTGAGGGGAAACCCTCGCCCGACAACCCCAAGACCTCGCTCGCCACGGTGTATTCGGTGGCGCGTGAAGTGATGAACCGGCTGAATGAGGTGGCGATATGACCCATGATTTGCCCGACGGGCGGCTGTTCATCGGCGGCGAATGGGAGATCGGCACCGGGGCCGAGATCACCTCGATCTTTCCCGCCGATGGTTCGGTCAACCGCGTACTCAAAGGGGCCAGCCGTGCCGATGGCGAGCGGGCGATTGCGCGGGCACTCAAGGCGCAGGCAGACCCGGCGTGGCGCGGCCTGAAACCGCATGAGCGTGCGCGCTATCTGCACCGCATCGCGGACGGTATCGACGCCAACGCCCAGCGCATCGCCTTTATCCAGACCCGCGACACTGGAAAGACGCTGCGCGAAACCTCGGCGCTGGTGGCCAGCGCGGCGGCGACGTTCCGCTACATGGCGGCAGCGTTAGAGACGCTTGACGACAGCCTGACCAGCCCGCGCGGCGATTACCTGACGATGTCGGTACACGAGCCGCTGGGTCTGGTCGCCGCGATCACGCCGTGGAATTCGCCCATCGCCTCGGACGCGCAAAAGGTCGCGCCGGCGCTGGCGGCGGGCAACGCGGTGCTTCTGAAACCCGCCAGCTGGTCGCCGCTGGTCTCGCTGGAGCTGGCGCGCATCGTGGAAGAGGCCGGCCTGCCCAAGGGCCTGTTCTCGGTCCTGCCCGGCGCGGGGCGTGAGATCGGCAATCTGCTGGTCGAGCATCCCTCGATCGCCAAGGTCAGCTTCACCGGCGGCACCTCGACCGGCCGCACGCTGGCCCGGCAGGCCGCCGAAAAGCTGATGCCCGTGTCGCTTGAGTTGGGCGGCAAATCGCCCACCATCGTGTTCTCGGATGCCGATCAGGAGCTGGCCGTGGCCGGGATCCTGTTCGGGGTGTTCTCGTCTTCGGGCCAGAGCTGTATCGCCGGCTCACGCCTGTTCGTGCAGCGGGCGATCTATGACCAGTTCGTCACCCGGCTGGTCGCCGCGACCAAGGCGCTGGTCGTTGGCGATCCGCTGGACCCGGCGACTCAGGTCGCGCCGCTGGTGCATCCTGACCACCGCTCTGCCGTCGCTGCGCATGTCGCGCAGGCGGTGGAAGACGGCGCGACGGTGCTCTGCGGTGGCTTTGCGCCCGAGGGCGGGATTTACGACACGGGCAGCTATTACATGCCCACGATCCTGTCGAATGTGACCAACACCGACCGCATCTGCCGCGAGGAAGTGTTCGGCCCCGTGCTGGTCGTCCTGCCCTTTGACGATGAGGCGGACGTGATCGCACAGGGCAATGACAACGATTATGGGCTTGCCTGCGGCCTCTGGACGCGCGATTTCCCCCGCGCGTACCGCGTCGCGCGGGCGATCACCACGGGGACGGTCTGGATCAACACCTACAAGCAATTCTCGATCTCGACGCCCTTTGGCGGGGAAAAGGATGCTGGTATGGGGCGTGAAAAGGGACGCGAGGGGATCCGCGCCTATATGGCGCAAAAGTCGCTGTATGTGGATTTGACGGGCCGCCCGCACCCCTGGGCACGCCTGCAGGAGGGCTGAGATGGTGTCGATTGCAATCCTTGGGACCGGCCCGTCGGGCTGCTTTACCGCGCAGGCGCTGGTCAAGGCGCTGCCCGACGCGCGCATCGACATGATCGACGCGCTGCCGGTTCCCTATGGGTTGATCCGCTACGGTGTGGCGGCGGACCATCAAGGCACCAAGGCAGTGATCCGCCAGTTCGAGCGGCTGTTCGAGCGCAGCGATGTGCGGTTTTTCGGCAATGTCAGGGTCGGTTCCGACATCGCGCTGGATGACCTGACCGGGATGTATGACGCCGTGGTCATGGCCTTTGGCCTGCGCACGGATCGCTGTCTGGGCATTCCGGGTGAGGGGCTGGCCGGGGTCTATGGCTCGGGTCAGGTGACGGGCGCGTGGAACGATATGCCGGGTGTGGAGCCTGCGCAGATCGGCAAGCGGGTGGTGGTGATCGGCAACGGCAATGTCGCCGTCGATCTGATCCGCGTGCTGGCCAAGGGGCCGGAAGAATTCCACGGCTCGGACCTGTCGCTGGCCCATACGCAGGCGCTGATGGCGGCGGGGGTCGAGCGGATCGACGTCGTGGGCCGCTCGCCCGCCGATCAGGCCAAGTTCGACCCGGTGATGCTGCGCGAACTGGGGCGGCTGACGCAGGCGCGTATTTCGGTTCAGGGTGCTGAAGGTGAGGGCAAACTGATCGAGGCGCTGCAAGGCATCGACGGCCACGCACCCGAGGGGGCGACGCGCGAGATCGCCTTTCGCTTCGGCTGGACGCCTGAGGCGCTGGACGGCACTGACCATGTCACCGCCGCGCGTTTCCGGCGGGGGGATGAGCAGCTGACCCTGCCCTGCGATACCGTGCTCACCGCCATCGGCTTCACTGGCGACACGCCCGCCACCGACGACGCGGGCGCGGTCAGCCCCGGACTTTATGCGACTGGCTGGTATCGCCGGGGACCGCGCGGCACGATCCCCGAAAACCGCGCCGATGCGCAGCAGGTTGCGGCGCGGATCGCCGCTGACCTCGCCGGGACCGCGACCACCAAACCGGGCCGCGATGCGCTGAGCGCGCGCGTCCCGCAAGCCGTGACCTATGCCCAATGGCAGGCTATCGACGCCGCCGAGCGCGCCGCCTGCCCCGCCGACCGCTGCCGCCAAAAGCTGACCACCACCGAACAGATGCTGGCGACCGCGCGCCAGACAGGAGACCTCTGATGCAGATCGCCCTTCTCTACGGCACCGAAACCGGCAACGCTGAAATGCTGGCCGAAGACATCGCCGCGCACCTGTCGGACCACGACGCCAGCGTGACCAACCTGTCGGATTTCGACCCTGCCGATTTCGACACGGACACATTCTATATCGTCGTCTGCTCGACCTATGGCGACGGCGAGCTGCCCGCCTCGGCCCAGCCCTTTGCCGAGAAGATGGAGGCGCAGAAACCCTCGCTCGACGGGATCCGCTTTGCCGTCTTTGGCATGGGCGACAGCGAATATCCTGAGACCTACAACTTCGGCGGCAAGCGGATGGAAGAGCTGCTGGCCGGGGCCGGGGCCGAGCTGGTGGGCGAGCGCGTGACGCATAATGCCTCGGGCGACGATATGGCCGATGATCTGGCCCTGCCGTGGGTCGATGACATCCTCGCACAGGCGGACGCGTGATGCAGTCCGCACAGGTCCGCGACGCGCTGCAACGCCCGTGGAAACACGGCGAGGCGCTGGAGCTGGCAGGGCTGACCCTGACCGAGCCGCTGGACCTGCGCGGGCTGACGCTGTGCGGCGTCGATTTCACCGGCGCGCGGTTTGACGGCGGCGTGCTGGCCGCAGGCGCGGTGTTCGAGGGGCTGAGCTGGTTCACCGGCGCGACCTTTGCCAGCGCCGATTTCTCGGGCGCGCTGTTCACCAATGATGCGCGCTTTGACCGGGTGCGGATCGACGGCCCCGCCCGCTTTGATCACGCCGAGTTCCGCGGCACCGCCGGGTTCCGCGCCGCCCGCTTCGCGCAGCGCGCCGACCTGTCCGCCGCGATCTGCTACGGCAACGCCGATCTGGCCGAGGCGCGCTTTGACGGCCCGACCACGCTGGTGGGAACCGAGTTTCTGGGGGGGCTGTGGGCGCAGGACACCCTCCTGCCCGCCGACGCTGACCTGTCAGGCACCGAGGTGCATGGCCGCCTCTGGCTGCGCGGCGCGCGGATCGGCAATGCCAAACTGTCCGACCGCGCCTTTGGCATGGCCTTCGGCTACACGTTTTACTGAAGGAAAACGGCCCCCGGCACGCAGCGTTTCACGGGTTTGACCCTGTTCAACAGGGCCTTGGCCCGGTATTGGAGCCTCAACCGCACGCGACAAAGCCCGAGGACATCATGGCCATTACCCTCTACCAGAACGATCTGCCCGATGGTCTGGATCTTGGCCCCGTGGTGGCCATCGACTGCGAAACCATGGGTCTGAACCCGCACCGCGACCGGCTGTGTCTGGTGCAGCTGTCGGGCGGCGACGGCAACGCCTGTCTGGTGCAGATCAGCCAGGATCAGACCGAAGCGCCAAACCTGACAAAGCTGCTGGCCGATCCGACGGTGCTCAAGCTGTTCCACTATGGCCGCTTCGATATCGCGGTGATGTACCACCGCTTCGGCGTGCTGGCCGCGCCCGTCTGGTGCACCAAGATCGCCTCGAAACTGGTGCGCACCTATACCGACCGGCACGGGCTGAAGAACCTGCTGACGGAACTGCTGAACGTCGACATCTCGAAACTGCAGCAGTCCAGCGACTGGGGGGCGGAAAAGATCACCCCGGCGCAGCGCGATTATGCGGCCTCGGATGTGCTGTACCTGCACAAGCTGAAGGCCGGGCTTGAGGTCATGCTGAAACGCGAGGGTCGCACCGAGGTCGCGCAGGCGTGCTTCGATTTCCTGCCGCACCGCGCCAAGCTGGACCTGATGGGCTGGCCCGACATGGACATCTTCTCGCACTGATATGGCGATGAGCGAGCAAAGCATCGGCCGACCGGGACACAGCAGGGTGGTGGGCATCCTGAAGGTGGTGCTGCCGCTGACCGCGCTGATCCTGTTGTCGCTGGTGTTCATGCTGGCCCGCACGATCGACCCGACCGCCGCCATCTCGAACGCCGAGATCGACGTCGAGGACCGCGCCCGCGATCCGCGCCTGTCGGGTGCCCATTTCGCCGGGGTCACCGACGATGGCGCGGCGCTGACCATCATCACCCAGACCGCCCGCTCGGACCCTAACGCCACGATGCGGCTTGAGGTCACCGGGCTGCACCTGCGGCTTGAGGGGCGCGACGGTGAAAACCTGACCGCCAGCGCGACCAACGGCACCATTGACCGGGGGCGCGGCACCTTTGACATGACCGGCGGGCTGGAACTGACCGCGACGCCCGGCTACGATCTGACGGCACAAAGCATGGTCGGTCTGCTGGATTCCACCCGTGTCACCATTCCCGGCAGGGTCAGCGGCACCGCTCCGGCGGGCGAGATTACCGCCGGTTCCATGGAGATGCGGGTCGATTCCGGGGATGGTACGGGTTATCTGCTTGTTTTCGGGGGCGGTGTGCGGTTGAACTATCAGCCTGACAATTGAGGACTCTCAAATGCCGCGTCTCTTGCTCCGCCTGATCATCGTGTCGCTGTTCGCCGCCTCTCCCGTGCTGGCGCAGCAGGGGGTGCAGATCAGCTTTGGTCAGTCCCTCCAACTGGAAGGGACCGCGCTGGAAGTGACGGCGGACGATCTCACCGTCGACCAGACGACCGGGGCCACCGAATTCACCGGCAATGTTGTGGCCGAACAGGGCGACCTGCATATTTCGGCTCAATCACTTCGGCTGGTGTATACTCAGGACACGCAGACCGGCAGCCAGCGGATCGCTCGGCTGGTGGCCTCTGGCGGGGTGACGATGGCCACGCCGACCGAAGCGCTGGAAGCCCGCGAAGCGGTCTACGACATGGACGCGCAAACGCTGGAAATGACCGGCAGCGTGATGCTGGTGCAGGGTGCCAACATGCTGTCGGGTGAACGCTTTGTTGCCGATCTGCGCTCGGGCTCGGGTCGCATGATGGGCCGTGTGCGCACCATCATCCGGATGGAATGACACCTTATGAGTTCTGCCGAACCGCTGGCCGACGGCCTGCGCATCCAGGGGCTGCGCAAAAGTTACAAGCGTCGCCCGATCCTCAAAGGCATTGATCTGGACCTGCGCCGCGGCGAGGTTGTCGCGCTGCTGGGGCCGAATGGCTCGGGCAAGACGACGTGCTTTTACTGCGTCGCCGGGCTGGTCCCGGCGGACGGCGGGCGCGTCAGCATCGACGGTATCGACGTGACCGGCTGGCCGATGTACCGCCGTGCGCGCATGGGTATCGGCTATCTGCCGCAAGAGATGTCGATCTTTCGCGGGTTGTCGGTCGAAGACAATATCAAGGCCATTCTGGAAATCGCCGAGCCTGATCGCGGCACCCGTGAGGCCCGGCTGGAAGAGCTTCTGTCCGAATTCCACATTGAAGGCCTGCGCAAATCCCCGGCGCTGGCCCTGTCGGGCGGCGAACGGCGGCGGGCCGAGATCGCGCGCTGTCTGGCCTCGAACCCGGCCTTCGTGCTGCTCGATGAACCGTTTGCCGGCGTTGACCCCATTGCGGTGGGCGACATCCGCGCGTTGGTCGGCGATCTGACCGCACGGGGTATCGGCGTGCTGATCACCGATCACAACGTGCGCGAAACGCTTGAGATCGTGGACAGGGCCTATATCCTTCACGACGGGACCGTGCTGATGACCGGCACACCCGAAGAGGTGGTGGCCAATGATGACGTGCGCCGCGTCTATCTGGGTGACAGCTTCCGCTAAGATCCGGGGGCACAGCCCGTGGGGATGAGCCCGCGGCTTGAGCTGCGGCTTGAGCAGCGCCTCGCCCTGACGCCCGAGCTGCGCACCCGGCTGGCCATCCTGCGCATGTCGCCGTCCGAACTGGCCGACGAACTGGCGCGCGAAGCCGGGCGCAATCCGTTCCTGCTGGTCGAAAGCCGTAGCGCCGGGCAGGCGGTGACCTTGTCGGTCGAAGACCGCCAGACCGCGCACGCCGCACCCTTTCAGGACGACCTGCGCCGCCAGATCGGGCGTATGGCGCTGCCCGAACGCATCGCAGCGATGGCGCTCTTGCTGATCTCGGAGCTGGGGCCAGACGGGTTGCTGGACACCGACCTTGCCACGCTGGCCGAGGAATACGCGCTGGACGAGGACGAACTGGCCGAGGCCCTCACCGCGCTGCAACGCTGCGAGCCAGCCGGTATCGGCGCGCGCACGGTGGGTGAGGCGCTGTCCCTGCAACTGATCGACAAGGGGCTGAGTGCCGATCAGGCGGCGACGACGGTCGGGCAGCTTGCCGCCTTTGCCCGTCAGGACTGGAAGAGTATCGCCACCGCCCTGGGCCTGTCGCAAAGCGAGGCGCGGGACCGCGCCGACCTGTTGCGCAGTCTCACGGCGCATCCGATCCATGATGATGGCCGGGACGCGGCAACCATCCTGTCGCCCGACCTGAAACTGCTGCGCAAAGCGGGTGAGATCAGCGTTGTGCCGGTTGATTCGAATCGCCCGGTGGCGGCGCTCGATCACGCCATGGTGCGCAAGGCCGAGACCGAAAACTTCGCACCCGAGCTGCTGGCCCGTGCCCGCGCGATGCTGGCGGCACTGGAGCAGCGCGGCAAGACGCTGGGACGGATCGGGACATGGCTGGCGCAAACGCAGGCCGGGTTCTTTGATCACGGACCGCTGGCGATGGTTCCCGCCACACAACAGGATCTGGCCGCCGAACTGGGCCTGCATCCGTCGACGGTCAGCCGCGCCCTTGCTGGCAAGGCGATTGACGTGGACGGAAGGCTCTGGCCGCTGAGCATTTTCTTCTCGGCCACGCTGCAAAGCGCCGGCGGCCCGGTGTCGGCCCGCGCGGTGCAGCGTCAGATCGCCGAGCTGATCGCCGCCGAGCCCGCAGCCAAGCCGCTGTCGGACGATGCGATCACTAGAATGTTGCATGATCGAGGCGTTGACATCGCCCGTAGAACTGTCGCCAAATACAGACAAGGCCTGCGAATTCCCCCGTCCTCGACGCGGCGCAGACTGGCCGCTTCTAAACGCGGGGGATGAGTACGCAACGACAGGCCGAGCTGGCGGAAACGCCCGGTGCCGTGTTGGCTCAGGGGTGTCCGTCGTAAGAAGGAGAGGCCCATGCGGTACCAGATCAGTGGAAAACAGATCGATGTTGGCGAGGCGCTCCAGTCGCATGTGAAAAGCGAACTGGGCAACGTGATGGAGAAATACTCCCAGCGGCCGACCGACGCGAATATCGTGTTTTCCCGTGAAGGCCACACCCATGTCTGCGAATCAACCGTGCACTTGTCGACCGGGCTCACGGCCCAGGCCAAGGGTCAGGCCAACGACATCTACGCTGCCTTTGATGCCTGTTGCGAGCGCATGGACAAGCAGTTGCGCCGTTACAAGCGGCGTCTGAAGGACCACCACCGCGATCGGGTTGCCCCGGTTGAATTCGGTGAGGGTTCCTCGTATATCCTCGCTTCTGACGAAGGGTCGGATGCGGATGAGCCCGATACTCTGCAACCCATGATCATCGCCGAGATGGAAGCGCGTATTCCATCGATCTCGGCCGGTGAAGCGGTGATGCAGATGGAGCTTGCCCATTCACCAGTCCTGGTGTTCCGCAACGAGCGTCACGGGGGGATCAATGTGGTCTACCGACGCGAAGATGGGAATGTCGGCTGGATTGACCCGCAATAATTCGGTTCGGCCCCCTGCGCAGCGCGCGCGGGGGGCCAGACCTATCGCGAAGACGGAGCAGGAGCACTGCATGGAATTGGCTGATCTGTTGACGCCCGGGGCAATCCGGGTCTGCAACGCTGTGAAAAGCAAGAAACGCCTGTTCCAGGATCTCGCTGAAATCGCTGCGGCCGCCCATGGGATCGATGAATCGATCGCCATCGACGCGCTGCAGGAACGTGAAAGCCTTGGCCCGACCGGGGTTGGACATGGTGTCGCCCTGCCCCACGCCCGTATCGACAGCATCGAACGCGTGCGCGGGATCTTCATCCGTCTGGACCGCCCGCTCGACTATGGCTCGGTTGACCGCGCGCCGGTCGATCTGGTGTTTGCGCTGTTCGCGCCCCGCGATGCCGGGGTTGAGCATCTCAAGGCGCTGGCGCTGGTCTCGCGCACGCTGCGCGACGCGTCGGTTTGCGCCAAGCTGCGCGCCAACGAAGACCCCGACAAATTGTTCGCCATCCTGACGGAAACCGCCGACAGCAAGGCCGCCTGAGGCCTAGAACGGCGCGGTTGACCGAAAGGTCATCTGCGCCCCCGTGCGCGGGTGACGCAGCCGCAGCTCTTCGGCATGCAGCATCAGGCGCGGGTAGTCCAGCGCAGCACCCGTCGCATAGAGCGGATCGCCCAGAATAGGGTGCCCCATCGCCAGCATATGAACGCGCAGCTGGTGGCTGCGCCCGGTCAGCGGCTTCAACGCCATGCGCGTGGTGTCGCCCTCATGGCGCAGGACACGCCAGTCGGTCTGTGACGGCCGCCCGTTCACCGTATCGACCATCTGGCGCGGGCGGTTGGGCCAGTCTACGCCCAGCGGCAGATCAACCTGGCCTTTTTGCTCTTCGGGGTGACCCTGCACGCGGGCGATATAGCGCTTCTGCGTCTTGCGCTCTTCGAACTGGCGACCCAGATGCGCCTGCGCCTGCTGCGTCAACGCAAAGATGATCACGCCCGAGGTGTCCAGATCCAGCCGATGCACGAGCAGCACTTCGGGATACTCTTCCCGCAGGCGCGCAATCAGGCAATCCGCCCGATCCTCACCCCGACCGGGGACAGACAGCAGACCAGAGTCCTTGTCCGCCACCAGCAGATCGTCATCCAGATGCAGGATACGCGGGGCTCCCGGCGGCGGGGCATAGATGAATTCACTCATACCCTTGCGGATAGACCTGTGCGCAGGGTCAGTCCAGCGGAACTGCTGGTGGCAGTGCTCTTCGATCCGCTCACCCGGCTCAACACCTTTCCGGGACACGCGCCGAAGTTCGCGTTCACGATCGGCCCAAGTCGTCCAGATACAGGCGCACTGCGTCTTGCACATGGCGGAAACGATCGCCGCCCAGATGTTTGCCCCCATACCAGCGGGTGACCACGATGATATGGTCGCGCAGCCCCTCGCGCTCGAGCATGCGCACGATCAACATGCCCGCCCCGGCCTCGCCGTCGTCGTTTTTCACCGGTGCGTCGGCGGTCAGCAAGGCCCAGGTGTTATGCGTTGCCTTGGCGAATTTCTTCTTGCGGCACAGCTCCTTGATGAACGCCTTCGCGTCATCCTCACTGGTGCAAGGCCCGCCCGAAACCGCATATTTCGACCCGCGGTCGCTGATGACATTCTCAAGGATACGCATGCTTCAGGCTTAGGCCGCGGCAACAACAGGGGCAAGCCTGTGCGCGGCGCTATCCATGGGAAGCGCCGCGCCGATCAGTCCAGCGTACGGATGAGTTTGCGCTCTAGCGGGGCCAGAACGCTGCGCAGCGTGCTGCCGCGTTTCAGCACCTGTCCCTCTGCCCCGATCAGCGCATAGAGCTGCTGGCGCTGGCGCAGGGCCGGAATCTTTTCGACGCGATAGAGCGGGTTTTCGGCGGCACGCCGAAAGATGCAGAACACAGCCCGGTCGCGCAGCGCCGAAATGCCGTAGTCGCGCCACTCACCGGCTGCAACGAACCGGCCATAGACCGAGAGGATCTGACCCAGCTCGAACCGATCATAACTCACCTGCTCGGTGTAAGACGGCGCAGAGCCGAAATTTTGCACATTCATGAGAAAAATCGTGTCTCTCGCCCGTCGATAAATCAAGCCTTACACCGGCGTTGCGGCAAAATTTTCGGACTTCCCACCGTCTTTGCCCCGTTCTGCCCGCGAATCGCCATGATCCTGCTCGATACTCCACGCCATCGCATGACCGTTCCGGGCCTCGTTGGGCCCCCACCCGACGGGAGCAAACCCCGGCAAAGCGAAGGACCGGGTGCTGCAAGGCACCCGGTCCGGCTTTATTGCGGCTGACAGCTTATCCGCAGCTAAGCGACACCACGCGCCGACGCGTTTCGCGATCAACCGTCACGTTCAGGCGTTGTGGGTTGTGGTCCATCGTCACCGGGTCGCCCTGACCGATAACCCGCACCGGTCCGGGGGCCGGGAAAGGTTGCGGCGCGACGCTGCCGACAAAATGCTGCAAACTGTTCGCGCCACAGGTATCCGACGGGTCCGTGCTGATCGGCGCGACCGGCGGTGTAACGCGCGGCGGCTGGGCCATGGGGGGAGACATCGGCGGCGCTTCGGGCACAACTGGCTCCATCGGCGGGGCGGGCCGGTAATACGGGCCCGATGACATCGGTGGCATCGGCTCGCACGCTGCGAGCAACACGATGCCTGCAAGGGCTAGGATGGGTCTCATAAACGGACATTCCTCCTGGGTAGGTGGGCAGCGCGAAACAGCGCCACCACTGGACAGGCTCTAATCAAACCAATAGATCGCGAGAATGGCCCAGAAAAAGCACGATCCCAACAGCAAAGTGATCGCCGAGAACCGGCGTGCCCGCTTCGATTACTTCATCGAGAACGATCTCGAATGCGGAATCGTCCTGTACGGGTCGGAAGTGAAATCGCTGCGCCAGGGCGGTGCCAACATCGCCGAAAGCTATGCCACCGTCGAAAACGGCGAGCTGTGGCTGATCAACTCGGCCATCGCGCCTTACCTGCAGGCAAAGACCTGGGGCCATGAAGAACGCCGCAAACGCAAGCTGCTGGTCAGCCGAAAAGAGCTGTCCCGTCTGTGGGCGGCAACCGCGAAAGACGGCATGACGCTGGTGCCGATGGTCATGTACTTCAACGACAAAGGCCGCGTGAAGATCAAGATCGGCGTCGGCAAAGGCAAGAAGCTGACCGACAAACGCGAGACCTCGGCCAAGCGCGACTGGGACCGCCAGAAGCGCCGGTTGCTCAAAGAGCACGGCTGACACTTCGGGTTACCGATTGCATCCAGACTGCCCGACGGGCAAATTGGCGCAAACGTTCTGACCTGGAGCTTACCGATGAAAACCCGCGCCGCCGTTGCCTTTGAGGCGAAGAAACCGCTCGAAATCGTTGAACTTGATCTGGAAGGCCCCAAGGCGGGCGAAGTCCTGGTCGAGATCATGGCGACCGGCATCTGCCACACCGACGCCTACACGCTGGACGGTCTGGATAGCGAGGGAATCTTCCCGTCGGTGCTGGGCCATGAGGGTGCCGGTATCGTGCGCGAAGTCGGCGCGGGCGTCACATCGGTGAAGCCGGGCGACCACGTGATCCCGCTCTACACCCCCGAATGCCGCCAGTGCAAAAGCTGCCTGAGCGGCAAGACCAACCTTTGCACCGCGATCCGCGCCACGCAGGGCAAGGGCGTGATGCCCGACGGCACCACGCGTTTCAGCTACAAGGGTCAGCCGATCTATCACTACATGGGCTGCTCGACCTTCTCCAACTTCACCGTCCTGCCCGAGATCGCGGTCGCCAAGATCCGCGACGACGCGCCCTTCGACAAGGCCTGCTACATTGGCTGCGGCGTGACCACCGGCGTGGGTGCCGTGATCAACTCAGCCAAGGTCGAGCCCGGCGCGAATGTCGTGGTCTTCGGTCTGGGCGGCATTGGCCTGAACGTCATTCAGGGCGCGCGGATGGTCGGGGCCGACAAGATCATCGGCGTCGATATCAATGACGACAAAGCGCAGTGGGGCAAGATGTTCGGCATGACCCATTTCGTGAACCCCACCAAGATCGACGGCGACATCGTCAGCCATCTGGTCGCGCTGACCGACGGTGGCGCGGATTACACCTTCGACTGCACCGGCAACACCACCGTGATGCGTCAGGCGCTTGAGGCCTGCCACCGTGGCTGGGGCGTCTCGACCGTGATCGGCGTGGCCGAGGCGGGGAAAGAAATCTCTACCCGGCCGTTCCAATTGGTTACCGGGCGCGTCTGGCAAGGTTCGGCCTTCGGTGGCGCGCGCGGGCGCACGGATGTGCCGAAAATCGTCGACTGGTACATGAACAAGAAGATCGAAATCGACCCGATGATCACCCACACGCTGTCGCTGGAAGAGATCAACAAGGGGTTCGAGCTGATGCACGCCGGCGAATCGATCCGCTCGGTCGTGGTGTTCTGATGGAACGCATCAACCGCTGGCGTTCGCATGGCGGCTGGCAGGAAGTCTGGCGCCATGACAGCGCCGAGACCGGCACGCCGATGGAGTTCTCGATCTTCCTGCCCGATGGCGAGGGGCCGATGCCCGTGGTCTGGTTCCTGTCGGGGCTGACCTGCTCCTGGGCGAATGTCACTGAAAAGGGCGAGTTCCGCGCGGCCTGCGCGGAACACGGGGTGATCCTGATCGCCCCCGACACCTCGCCACGCGGCGAGGGCGTGCCGGATGATGCCGAGGGCGCCTATGACTTTGGCCTCGGTGCCGGGTTCTATGTCGATGCGACGCAAGCCCCCTGGGCCGCGAACTACCGCATGCGCAGCTATATCGAGACGGAACTGCCCGCGCTGGTGGCGCAGCACTTCCCGGTCGACGTGTCGCGGCAGGGGATTACCGGGCACTCGATGGGCGGGCATGGCGCGCTGACCATCGGGTTGCGCAACCCGGAACGCTTCCGCTCGGTCAGCGCCATCGCCCCGATCTGCGCGCCCAGCGACTGCCCTTGGGGGCACAAGGCGTTGGGGCTGTATCTGGGCGACGACCGGGCAACCTGGGCCGAATACGACGCCTGCCGCCTGATCGATGCGGGCGCCCGGCTGCCGGCGCTGAAGGTGGATCAGGGCGCGGCGGACGGGTTTCTGGAGAACCAGCTGATGCCCGAGCGGCTGAAGGCAGCCTGTGACGCTGCCGGCCAACCGCTGGAGCTGACGATGCATGAAGGCTACGATCACTCGTACTACTTCATCTCCAGCGTTCTGCCCGCTCAGATCGCCTGGCACGCGCAGCATCTGAACGGTTGAGGTTTCGCGCCGTGGTGGCACGGATCAGGGGGGCGTTGCCCCCCTCTTCGGCTGCCGCCGAATTCACCCCCCAGGATATTTAAGGCATAAAGTTGCAGGGTTCACGGACCGTTAAAGCCCAACTTTATGCATCAAATATCCACGGGGGTTTCCAAAGGGGGCGCGTGCGCCTCCTTTGGCGGGGGAGCGCGAGGGGCGAGGAGCCCCTCGCTTTGCCTGTCACGCTTGCGCGTCGATTTCGGCCAAAAGCTGTGCGTGCCGCGCGATATAGTCAGCGCGCACCTCGCGCGGGGGGCGCGGCGTGATGGTGATACCGACGATCTCAGGCGTGGGGCGCCCAAAGAAACGGTCAGCTTCTGCCCGGGTGAAGCCCGCGATCTGCGTCGCTTCCAGCCAGGCGCTGAGCGTATCGGCCTTTTTAATCAGCGTTTTCACGGATTTGGGCAGGATCGCTGGCAAGCCAAATCGCAAATGGATCGCAGCGGTCAGCCGCGTGTCCAAGGCGCCATAGCTGGGCCCGACTGCCGCTTTGACCGGCGAGATCATATCGCCGATGACGTATTCCGGCGCGTCATGCAGCAAGGCGGCCAGGCGCCAGCGCGGCTTGAAGCGGGGGTCCAGTCGACCGGCAAGCGTTTCCACCAGCAGCGAATGTTCGGCCACGGAGTAGGGCCAGTCACCCGTCGTCTGCCCGTTCCATCGCGCGACAAAGGCCAGCCCATGCGCGATGTCTTCCAGCTCGATGTCCATCGGTGTGGGGTCGAGCAGATCCAGCCTGCGCCCCGAGAGCATCCGTTGCCAGGCCCGTGGCTGTTTCATCGCTATCCCCGTCTGTGGCGCCAGTTCGCAGATAGCGAATGCGGCCCAAGGGGTAAAGGCGACTCAAACGGTGGTCCAACCGGGAACAAGAACAGCGATGGCGAGCGCCACAACCAGGCCGATCAGCGCAATCCACAGGCCGGTGCGTGATCGCCGAGCCGGCGGAGCGGGTTGCGCATCGGGCGCGTGTTTGGCCGCCTCGAATGCGATGGCGAGGGGGTCGTCATCTTCATCCGCATCATCGGCCCAGGCTTCTGCGGACAAGATCGAGGGCGGTCTGCGCCTTTTGGGCACGTCAGGGGCGCTTTCGCCATCCGCGCGCATGGTGGCCGCATAGGCCACCCGAACCGGCGGATCCGTGCCCACCCCATCGACCGAGGCCATCAGTCCGTCGATGTCGATGCGTCGCACCCGCCCGTCGGGGCTGCGATCCACGGCGTTGTGTGTTTCTGCAGGGGCCGGTTTTTCAGCGACGTCAGGACGCGGCACCACATCCGACACAGTCGCTGCCGCCTTGCGGCGCGCGCTGCGCAAGCAAGGCCAGCGCCCCGTCAAGGCAGGGCGACGCGCCGGTGGGCGCGGCACGGGGTTGAGATTGCGCAGGATGCCTACCCGCGTCTGGCGATCCTGCCGCGATATCCGCGCGGGCGCGGGTTGATCAAGGTCAGGCGGATGCATGCTGGCCACGTCCAACACCCCTTGCCGGTCAGAACTGTTTCCCTGCCGCCGACTCTGCCACGAAATTCTTAACAATCCGCAAATGCAAACGGCCGGACCCGAGGGTCCGGCCGTCAAATCTGATGCGCAACAACCGATCAGGAAGCCAGCGGCGCGCCCGGCTGGCCAGCCTGGCCTTGCTGACGTTGCAGCTGCTGGCGGTACATGCCCATGAAATCGATCATGTCCAGGTTCAGCGGCGGGAAGCCGCCGTCACGGGTTGCGTCCGAGATGATGCGGCGCGCGAAGGGGAACACGATGCGCGGGCATTCGATCAGCAGGAACGGGTGCAGCTGGTCGGCGGGAAGCCCGTCGATCAGGAAGATGCCGCCGTATTCCAGCTCGATCAGATACAGGGTCTGACCGGTTTCCTTGTTCTTCGACTCGACCTTGTACTTCGAGATCACCTCGTAATGCCCGTCGGTTTCACGCTTTTTTGCGTCGAGGCTGACCTGCACCTGGATGTCGGGCTGACCCGGAGGCAGCACGCCATTGCCGCGCACGATCACGTTCTCGAACGACAGGTCGCGCACGAATTGCGCCAGAACCTGAAACTTCACCTGCGGTTGGGCGCCATTCTGCGCCCCGTTCGGCGCAGCCGGTTGCGGCGCGGCGCCGTTGCCATTCTCGGCCATGAAACTCTCCTGTTTTCGCTAAGTCTTGTGTTGGTTGCGACGGGTTCTAGCAGGTGAAACCCTGCGCCTCAATGGCGCTGGTCGTCGATCCGGCGATCAGGGTCCAGCGGCTCGCGACCGGGTTCGCGCACGGTAAACTCGCCCTCAACCACGTCATCGTTGCGGTACACATGCGCCGTTGACACGGTTGCTCTGGCCCCGATCGCGCGCACCACGGCGCGTTGCAGGGCCGGGATCAGCAGGGCAAGCCCCACAACATCGGTCAGAAAACCCGGCAGGATCAGCAACAACCCGGCAAAGGCGCGAAACGCCCCCTGCGCCAGAAACGTGCCCGGCTCTATCCGCAGACCGCCCTGCATCATCGCCACCGCGCGGGCCTGCTGGCCGCGCAGGATGGACGCGCCCAGCAGTGCGGACAACAAGATGAGCGCAAGTGTCGCACCGACCCCGATCTGACCGCCGATGGCAATGAAAAGCGCGATTTCGATCAACGGCAGAGCGATGAACAGCAGCAAGATGGGCACGAGGCGATTTCCCTTTCGGCGTGATGGTGGACTTAGGCGACAACGCACCCTACATAAGCAACACTCGTTTGAAACCAAGGCCGCCGTCTGCCCGAGGACATTATGGATTCCGCTGTGATACAACTTCTGGTTCTCGCTGGCATTGCGATTTTCCTCATTGTGAAGCTGCGCAATGTGCTGGGCACGCGCGACGGGCATGAACGCCCGGCTGCGCCGATCCCGGGCGCTGCGTCGCCTGCGCGTCAGCGTGCCGGCTTTGAGGTCATCGAAGGGGGCGAGGATCACGATATCACCGACCACGCCCCGGCGGGTTCGGAAACCGCTGTCGCGCTAGCGGCAATGAAGCGGATCGAGCCTGACTTTAACGTGACCGAGTTTCTGGGCGGTGCGCGCGGGGCTTATGAGATGATCCTCATGGGGTTCGAGCGCGGCTCGATGGACGATCTGGTGCCGTTCCTGTCCCGTGACGTGTTCGAAAGCTTCGACGAGGTTGTGCAGCTGCGCGAACGCGAGGGTCTGCAAGTCGAGGCGACCTTTGTCGGCGTGCGCGAGATTACGCTGTCGAGCGCCCGGTTCAACCCCGACACGCGCGAAGCCGAAGTCAGCGTGCGCTTTATCGGTGAGCTGACCAGCGTGGTGCGCGACCGTGAAGGCAAGATCGTTGAAGGTGACGCGAACACCGTGAAGCAGGAACGCGACACCTGGACCTTTGCCCGTGTCATGGGCTCGGACAACCCGAACTGGCGGCTTGTCGCCACCGACGACTGATCCCGACAGCGAGGCCCGCGCATGGCTCGCCGCCGCCTGACAGACGACGAGCGTGAGCTGTGGCAGCGCGTGGCGCGTAGCGCGCGTCAGATGCGACCGGAACCTGCGCCCGAGACGCGCGCGAGCCCGGTCCCTGACGCCAAGCCCGCCTTCCCCGAACCTTCCCGCCCGGTTGGCGCCAGCCGGCCGCTGCCCATGCCGCAGGTGATCAAGCGCCCCGGCATCAGCACCCCGACCCCCACCATCAAACTGGACCTTGCCGAAACCGTCAGCGAGCGACTGGCGCGAGAGCCTGTGCGCATGGACCGCAACCTGCACCGCACCATGACGCGCGGCAAGATGGAGCCCGAGGCGCGCATCGACCTGCACGGCATGACCGTGGCGCAGGCGCATGGCGCGCTGATCGGGTTTATCCTGTCGGCGCATCAGCGCGGGTTGCGGCTGGTGCTGGTCATCACCGGCAAGGGCCGCAAAAAGGGCGAGGATCACGTCGCGCCGATGCCGGTACGCGCCGGGGTGCTGAAACACGAGGTCCCGCACTGGCTGCGCTCGGCTCCACTGGGGCCGATGGTCATGGAACTGCGCGAGTCACACCGCAGCCACGGCGGCAGCGGCGCCTATTACGTCTATCTGCGCAAACGTCGCTGAGCGTCAGCGCGACGATCCGTCCGTCTCGGCCAGCGTCTCGTCGCCGGTCACCAGCCGCCGCATCCACCACGGCAAGACCGCACGGCCTCCGCGCCGGGTTTCGCCGCTCAGCGGGTTCAGGATGATCTCGGTGGTGTTCTGCAGGGTCAGGATCGTTGCCGGCAGCAGCGGAACCGAACCCGAGGTTTCCTGCCCCAGCGCCAGATTGAACGCGTTCATCTGCGCAAAGAGCCCGATCAGCGCAGGCGACGACCCGGCGGTGAAATGGCCCGCCCCGGTGCCAAAGGCACTGACATCGACCAGGGTGACGCCCAGTCCGGCCACGTCCTCGGCGCTCGACAGGTTGCCCAGCCGCGACCGCTCGCCGGTCAGGCTGGCGGACAGGGTCAGAACCCGGTCGCGCTGCGAGGTGACGATCATGAAGGTCTCGGGCAACGGACCGATCGCGCGGACCTGCTGGCGAAACAGCTCCACGTCGATATCGGGCGAAATCAGGATCACCCCGCCGATTGCCGCCATCGCCGGATCACGGGTCAGGGCCAGCTGTCGCAGCACCTCCATCGTCAGATGCGCGCCCATCGAATGGCCGATCAGGATGATGCGGCGCGGCCCCGCGGCGCGCACCTGATGCAGCATGTCGATCAACCCGTCGCGCGCAAACAGCGCGCTGTCGCGGTCATGCGCATAGGCCAGCGGAGCACCCAGCGACGGCCACGAGTAATGCAGCATCACGCCTGGAATGTGCAGATCGTAATCCAGCTGTGCGGTTCGGTAGACGCCTTCGATAAAGGCGGTGTTGAAGCCATGCACGAACACCACGGCCTCGCGTTGGGCCGACGGCTGTTCGGCCAGCTCGGCGCGCAGGGCGCGGACGAAACCGGGGGCGTTCAGCGCCTCGGTCCCGGCGAGCATGAAGTGCCGCTGCGGATCAGCCTGCGAACGCGGGCGCTGACGCGGGATCGCACCGGGTTCGCGGTCCGGCGGAATTGACACCACATACCGCCCATAGGTCACCTCGGGCGAGCGGCTCCAGCCGGGCACCGGCTGCGTCGGGTCCGCCCCGCGCGTGGTACCGACCAGCACATCTTGCCTGACCGTCCCCTCGGCCGGGCCTTGCACGAAGTCGACCTCTTCGCGCACGGCGCAGGCGGCGAGCAGTATGAGGGATGCAAAGAGAAACAGGCGCATGGGGTATCTGTCCGGCTCGGGTGCCCCGTGTTGATACACGACCCCTGTAACAAGGTCATGGGGGGTCTGCGCAGAATGTCCTTTGCCCGTGGCTGCGTTGCGCAGTAGACGGAGAGCATGCGCGATATCCTCACCCCTGCCCGCACCGCCGCTGCTGAACTGCGCCGCCTGTTTGAACCGACGCCGCTGCAACGCAATGACCATCTGTCCAACCGTTTCGGTGCCGATATCTGGCTCAAACGTGAGGATCTGACGCCGGTACGCAGCTACAAGATCCGCGGGGCGTTCAACGCCATGCGGCGGGTATTGGACACGACACCGGATCAGGACACTTTCGTTTGCGCCAGCGCGGGCAACCACGCGCAGGGCGTGGCCTTTGCCTGCCGCCACTTCGGCCGCAAAGGCGTGATCTACATGCCGGTGACGACACCCCGGCAAAAGATCGACAAGACGCGGATCTTCGGCGGCGATTTCGTCGAGATCCGGCTGACCGGCGATTATTTCGATCAGGCACTCTCGGCCGCACAGGCGTTCTGCACCGAAGCGGGCGCGCATTTCCTGTCGCCCTTCGATGACGAAGACGTGATCGAAGGTCAGGCCAGCGTCGGCGTCGAGATTGTCGAGCAACTGGGCCGGATGCCCGACATGATCATCCTGCCCGTGGGCGGCGGCGGGCTGTCGTCAGGCGTAAAACGGTTCTTTGAGGGGCTGGGCGCGCAGGTCGCCTTTCGCTACGTCGAGCCGCTGGGCGGTGCCAGCCTGACCGCCGCGCTGCAAGCGGGCGCGCCGGTGACGCTGCCCAAGGTTGACAGCTTCGTGGACGGCGCTGCCGTCGCCCGCATCGGCGCCCGCCCGTTCGAGGCGCTGGCCGACGTGGACCCGGCGCATGTGCTGCTGGCCCCCGAGGATCGGATCTGCATCACCATGCTGGAGATGCTCAACGTCGAGGGGATCGTGCTGGAACCCGCGGGCGCGCTGTCGGTCGATGTCCTGCCCGATCTTGCCGATCAGATCGCGGGCAAGACGGTGGTTTGCCTGACCTCGGGCGGGAATTTTGACTTCGAGCGTCTGCCCGAGGTCAAGGAACGCGCCATGCGCTTCGCCGGGCACAAGAAATACTTCATCCTGCGCCTGCCCCAGCGCCCCGGCGCGCTGCGAGATTTCCTTGAGATTCTGGGCCCTGACGACGATATCGCCCGGTTCGAATACCTCAAGAAATCGGCGCGGAACTTTGGCTCGGTGTTGATCGGGGTCGAAACGACACGCGCCGACAACATCACGGCGCTCTTTACGCGGATGGAAACAGCGGGCTTCGATTTCCGCGATGTGACCATCGACGAAACGCTGGCGAATTTTCTGGTTTAGGCGGCTCAGGCCGCCTGGCGCGACAGGCCGCTCACGAAGGCGGCGCGCGTGTCTTCAAACGACTGGATCAGCTCTGACAGCGTAACCTCGCCCCGGCGACCGGCCATCGCACTGTCTTCCCCACGCGCGCAGCGTGCGGCGAAATCCTGAAACCCAAGGTTCAACGCTGCGCCTTTGAGGAAATGCAGGTCTGCCGCCAGGGTTTGCAGATCGGCATCGACATCCACACGCGCGAGCCGGTCGCTGACTTCCTGCAGAAAGACCTCAACAATATCATCAAACCCATCGCCCACATCTGTGCGCAATTGGTTAACGTGCACCCAGTCGATCATGTCGGCACCTCACTCAGATCGTTTTTGACCGCATTTTTTATCTTCAACCTTTAAGAGAACACTAACGCAAAATGGCAAGAAAAAACAATTGCCGGTTTGAGCAGTTGTTAACCTTCTAGGCGGCAAAACTAGAGAACTGTCCTCAAAGGTGTCCCGTGCCCGCCTTCGCCCCAACATCCGACACGCTGCCGCTACCGGCGGTTTCCGACCAGGCGATTCAGCATGTTCTGATCGTGGATGACTCACGCGGGCAACGCATGGTGGTTGAGGCCGGGCTGCGCGGACGCGGGTTTATCGTGCACCACGCTGCCTCGGGGCAAGAGGCGTTGGCACTCTGCGCAGAGTTGCCGATTGATCTGGTCCTGTCCGACTGGATCATGCCGGGCATCACCGGGATCGAGTTTTGCCGTGCCCTGCGGGCAACGCCGATGGATCGCTACGTCTACTTCATCCTGCTCACCTCGAAATCCGACAAGACGGCCGTAACCGAAGGGCTGGATGTCGGGGCCGATGACTTTCTGGCCAAACCCGTCGATCCCGGCGAATTGCGCGCGCGGATCAACGCCGGGGAACGCGTGCTGGCGATGGAACGCACCCTGCGCGGCAACAACGCTCTGCTCAGCGACACGCTGCACAAGCTGCGCGCGCTGTATGACTCTCTCGACCGCGACCTGATCGAAGCGCGAAATCTGCAACAATCCTTGCTGCGCGAACGCGCTCATCAGTATGACACCGGCCAGATCAGCCTGATCCTGCGGCCCTCGGGGCATGTCGGCGGCGACATGGTCGGGTTTTTCGACATCTCGCCGGGGGTCGTCGGGCTTTATGCCTTTGACGTGTCAGGGCATGGCGTGACCTCGGCCCTGTTGACCGCGCGGCTGTCGGGCCTGCTGTCCGGCGCTTCGCCCGACCACAACATCGCCATCACCATGGGCCCCGACGGCCCGATTGGTCGCCCGCCCGCCGATGTGGCCGATGCGATCAACAGGCTCATGCTGTCGGAAATCCAGACCGAGCGCTACGTGACGCTGATCTATGCCATCATCGACCGCCGCTCAGGTCTGGTGCGGATGGTACAGGCCGGGCATCCCCACCCGATCATCCAGCATCAGGACGGCAGTTGCACACAGCTGGGACACGGCGGCATGCCCGTCGGCCTGCTGGGGGATGCCAGCTATCATGAGATACAGGCAAAACTGATGCCCGGTGAGCGGCTGCTGCTGATCTCGGACGGCGTCACCGAATGCCCCAATGCGCGCGGCGATGAAATGGGCCAAGAGGGGCTTGAGGAAACGCTGCGCGACCTTGCGGCGCTCAGGGGCAATGCCTTGCTCAACGCCCTGATGTGGGATCTGGCCCGCTGGCACGGGTCCGAGGATTTCCCTGACGATGTCAGCTGCGCGCTGTTTGAATACATCGACCCGGGCTGAGCCCACTTACTCGTTGCGCTGCAACCGCTCTTCGATCGCTTTCAGTCGCGCCAGCACTTCGTCCCGGTATTGATCGGTGCGGGCGTTGCTTTCCTCCTTATGCGCGTCCTGCATCGAGTTGACGATCAGACCGACCAGCAAGTTGACCACCGCGAAAGTGGTGATCAGGATGAAAGGCACAAAGAACAGCCAGGCCTGCGGATGGATCTCCATCACCGGGCGCACGATGCCCATCGACCAGCTTTCCAGCGTCATCACCTGAAACAGCGTATAGGCCGAGGCCCCCAGATCGCCGAACCAGTCAGGGAAGCTGGTGCCAAACAGGTTCGTCGCCAGCACCGAGCCGATGTAAAAGATCATCCCCATCAACAAGATGACCGAGCCCATACCGGGCAGCGCATTCACGAATCCCTCAACCACCCGGCGCAACGTCGGCGCAACCGAGATGACGCGCAACAGCCGCAAGACCCGCAGCGCGCGCAACACGCTGAGCGTCTGTGCGCCGGGGACCAGCGAGATCCCGACGATCACAAAGTCAAAGATGTTCCAGCCCGAGCGGAAAAACTGACCGCGCAGCGCGAACAGCTTGGCAGCCAGCTCGGCCACAAAGATCGCCAGACACAGCGAATCGAGCGCCACCACCAGCGGCCCGGCGGTCGCCATGATCGTGGTCGACGTCTCCATCCCCAACAGGATGGCATTGATCAGGATCACCACCAGAATGGTGTTGCGCACGGCTGTGCGGTCCAGAAATGCCAGAATACGGTCGCGCGTTGTCATGATGCCCTGCAGGTTTTCAGGCGATATGGGGCCACACGAAGCGCGCCGCAAGCTCCACATGCGCCGACCAGCGGAACTGATCCACCACCTGCACCCAGTCCAGCCGGTAACCCGCCTGCAGCAATGTGCGCGCGTCACGGGCGAAAGTCACCGGATTGCAGCTGACATGCGCGATTACCGGCACCTGCGCGCGCGCCAGCTCGGCGATCTGCGCCTCGGCCCCGGCGCGCGGCGGGTCGATCACAACCGCGTCAAACTTTGCCAGCTCGTCGGGCAGCAGTGGGCGGCGGAACAGATCGCGCGCCTCGGTGGTCACGCGTTTCAGGCCACTGGCATTGCGCCAGCCGTGGTTCAGGGCGTCCAGCATCGGCGCTGATCCTTCAACCGCGTGAACCTCGGCGGTTTCGGCAAGGGGCAGCGCGAAGGTGCCGCAGCCGGCGAAAAGATCGGCGACCCGTTTGGCGCTGCCGACCGCCTCCACCACCGCAGCACGCAGCGCGCTCTCGCCCTGCGGCGTAGCCTGCAAGAAAGCCCCCGGTGGCGGCGAGACACGCGCGCGGCCCATGGCCAGCGTCGGCGGGGCTTCTTGCAGCAGCACCTCACCATTCCACGCCAGCCGCGCCAAGCCATGCGCCCCGGCGATCTGTGGCACGGCGATGCGCAGCGCGGTGTCCAGTGGCTTGCCATCCTCGACGGCCGCCTCGATCCCTTCGGCAAAGCGCGTCACGGTCAGCCGCATCTCGCCCTTGCGCGAGCCGCCTTCGACCACCAGCGCCTCAAGCGCCGGGATCACGGCGATCAGCGCCGGGTCCAGCAGGGTGCAGCCCGGAATCGCCGTCACCGTGCCCGAGGCGCGCCCGTGGAACCCCACCAGCGCCCCCGACTTCAGCCGCCGCCCGGTCAACGTCGCCCGGCGGCGCGTGGCAGCGGGCGAGGTGACGGTGGGTCGGAACGCCGCCTCAAGCCCCTGCGCGGTCAGCGCCTGCCGGACCACGCCGGTCTTCCACTCTTCAACAAAATCATCACGCGCGTGTTGCAGCGAGCAGCCGCCGCAGGCCTTGTAATGCGCGCAGGGCGCAGCGACCCGCTGGGCCGAGGGCGTCAGGATCTTCGGCTGCGCAATGCGCCCCTCGACCGCCTCACCCGTCACCTCTTCTCCGGGCAGCGCGCGGGCGACGACTACGCCGGGGGCCACACCCTCGGCCCGCAAGTTCAGACGTTCAATGGTAATCATGCGCTGGGTACCGCTGGTGAAAAGGCATAGCCTTCGGGCGACAGGATCGTCGCTTCGCGCAGGCCATGCGGTTTGTCGGCGGGCGGCTCCACAACCGTTCCTCCATGCGCCTCGGCGCGCGAAACCGCCACGTCAGGGTCGATTCCGAACAGATACAGCTGCGCCCCCGCCCCGCGCGGCGGGTTCTCGGGCAGCAGATCGTGCAGCGGATGCCGGGCGAAGGTGGCGTCCGAATGCAGCTGGATCAACACCTCCCCGTGCCGCACCAGCGCAAAGTCATCCGACAGCCGATGGATGCCAAGACCGAATACCCCGGCCAGAAACGCCGCCATCCCGCGCACATCGCGGCACAACAGGTTCACGCCCAGCCCGCTCAGGCTGCGCCCGAACGCTGCCGCATCGACCGTCTCCAGATCCATCACGCCTCTTCGTCCTCATCCACGCCTAGAAACCCGCCCGACTGCCGCGCCCAGAACCGCGCATAGCGGCCGTCTGAGGCGAGCAGCTCTTCATGCGTGCCTTCCTCGACGACATGGCCTTCGTCAAGCACGATGATGCGGTCCATCTTGGCAATCGTGGACAAACGGTGCGCGATGGCCAGCACGGTCTTGCCGGTCATCACCTGCGTCAGCGCCTCCTGGATCTGCGCCTCGACCTCGCTGTCCAGCGCGCTGGTCGCCTCGTCCAGCACCAGAATAGGCGCGTCCTTCAGGAACGCCCGCGCCAGCGCGATCCGCTGCCGCTGACCACCCGACAGCCGCACGCCGCGCTCACCCAGATGTGCCTCGAACCCCTCGCGGCCCGCATTGTCGCGCAGCTGCGGGATGAACTCATGCGCTTCGGCGGCGCGGGCGGCGGCATGGACCTCGGCCTCGGTCGCGTCGGGGCGGCCATAGCGGATGTTGTCGCGGGCCGAGCGGTTGAACATCGCCGTGTCCTGCGTGACCATGCCGATCTGGCGGCGCAGGCTTTCTTGCGTGACGCTTTTCACGTCGATCCCGTCGATCCGAACCGCGCCCTTTTCGGTGTCATAGAGCCGCAATAGCATCGACACCAACGTCGATTTCCCCGCACCCGAGGCCCCCACGATCCCGATCCGCTCCCCGGGCCGGATCGTCAGGTTCAACCCGTCCACACCGCCCGAGCGCCGCCCATAGGCAAAGCTCACATCGTCGAACTGGATCTCACCCAGCACCGGCGGCATCACCGTCGCGCCCTCGGCATCACGCAACGCATGCGGCGCGGTCAGGGTGCGCACGCCATCCTCGACCTCGCCCAGATTGGCATAAATGCCCATCAGCGTGAAACTGACCCAACCGGTCATCTGCGCCAGCCGGATCGACACCGTCCCCGCCGCCACGATGTCCCCGGTCGTGGCGGTCCCGAGCGTCCACAGCCACAAGGTGCCCCCCACCAGCGCCACGGGCAGCACCCCGGCAACCAGCATCAGGCAAATGCGGAACGTCGCCGAGACCCGGCCATAGCCCAACACCCGGTCGCGGTAGGTGTGCATGGCATCCAGCGCGTTGCGGTCCTCAAAGCTGGCATGGGCGAACAGCTTCACGGTGCGGATGTTGGTGATCGTGTCCACCACCTGCCCCGTCACCATCGCCCGCGCCCCCGCCCGCGCCGAGGCGCGCTTGCGGATATGCGGAATGAACAGACGGATCAGCATCAGATACAGCACCGCCCAGACCGCCAGCCCCAGCCCCAGCCGCCAGTCAATCGCCCCCATCAGCGCGGCGGAGGCGGCCAGCGACGACAGCGCGAAGGCGACGGTGTTGATGCTCTCGCTCACCACCTCGGTCAGCGCACGCGCGGTCTGGATCTGCTTTTGCGCGATGCGCCCGGCGAAATCATTGTCGAAAAAGCCGATGTCCTGACCCATCGTCCAGCGGTTCAGCCGCGACAACACCAACGGGTCGATGTTGGGCGCAATGGTCAGAAAGTTGGCAGCGCTGTTCAGGCCAAAGGCCAGCGGGCGCAGCAACAAGAAGAACCCGGCAAAACCCAGCAACATCAGCCAGTTGTCGGCAAAGAACGTCGCCACCTGCCCGCCCGTCGCCGCGTCGATCACCGCGCCCATGACCAGCGCCGCCAGCACTTCGGTCACACCCCCGGCGGCCGAGATCACCGTGGCAATCCAGATCCCCTTCCACGCGCCGCTCAGCGCCCAGCGCACAAAGGACCACAGCGCGCGTGGCGGGGCGCCCTCGGCGGCGCGAAACGGGTTGATCAGGGTCGAAAGTGCCATATGTGCCGCGCGAAATCCGCGCCCTTTCATCTTGTCTCAAATACTCCGGGGGGTGAGCCCGGCACGGGCGAGGGGGGCTGGCCCCCCTCCCTTTTTAGTCATCGGTGCCGATGAACCCGCCGGACTGCCGCTCCCAGAACCGCGCATAAAGCCCGCCCTGCGCCAGCAGTTCAGCGTGGTTGCCCTCTTCGACAACCCGCCCGTCATCCAGCACCACGATCCGGTCCATCCGGGCGATGGTCGACAGCCGGTGCGCGATGGCAATCACCGTCTTGCCCTCCATCATCCCGTAGAGTGTCTCCTGGATCGAGGCCTCGACCTCGCTGTCCAGCGCGCTGGTCGCCTCGTCCAGCACCAGCACCGGCGCGTCTTTCAGGATCACCCGGGCAATGGCGATCCGCTGGCGTTGCCCGCCGGACAGCTTCACCCCGCGCTCGCCGACGCGCACGTCATAGCCGGTGCGCCCCTCGGCATCGCCCAGCGCCTCGATGAAGTCATGCGCCTCGGCCCGCTTGGCGGCCTCGATCATCTCGGCCTCGGTCGCGTCGCCCCGGCCGTACAGGATGTTCTCACGCACCGAGCGATGCAGCAGCGCGGTGTCCTGCTGGACCATGCCGATCTGCGCGCGCAGGCTGTCTTGCTGCACATGGGTAATGTCCTGCCCGTCGATCAGAATGCGCCCGCCCTCAGGGTCATAAAACCGCAAAAGCAGCTTGACGAGGGTCGATTTCCCCGCGCCCGATCTCCCGATAACGCCGATCTTCTCGCCCGGTTTGATGGTCAGCGACAGCGCCTGCAACCCGCCCGAGCCGCGCCCGTAATGGTGGCTCACGTTGTCCAGCTCGATCTTGCCATCCGCAAACACCAGCGGCTTGGCCCCCGGCACGTCGGTCAGGCTGATCGGCTGGGCGATGGTTTCCATCCCCTCGGCCACGACCCCCATGTTGCGGAAGAACGAACTGACGGCCCACATCAGCCAGCCGGTCATCGCATTCAGCCGCAGCACCAGAGCCGAGGCTGCCGCGACGATCCCGACACTGGCCGCCCCCGTCGACCACAGCCACAGGCCCCAGCCCACGACCGACACGATCAGCAGCCCGTTGAGCGTCACCAGACACAGGTCCATGATGGTAAACAGCCGCATCTCGCGGTTGAAGGTCTGACGCGCGTTCTCGATCGCTTCGCGGGCATGGTCGAATTCCAGCTCTTGCTGGGCGAACAGCTTGACCGAGTGGATGTTGGAATAGGCATCCACCACCCGCCCGTTCACCGCACTGCGCGCGTCCGAAGCCGCCATCGACGCCGGCCCAATCCGCTTCACGGTCCAGCGCACCAGCATCAGGTACAGCGCCAGCCAGACGAGCAGCGGCAGCAGTAACTGCACATCGGCTCCGGCCAACAGCACCCCCGCGCCGATGATATAGGCCACGGAATAGGTCAGTGCGTCGAAGATCTGGAACACCGCCTCGCCTGCGGCGGGGGGTGTTTGCATGATCCGGTTGGCGATGCGCCCGGCAAAGTCGTTCTCGAACCAGCCGACGGATTGCCGCATCACCTGCCGGTGCGCGCGCCAGCGGATCAACGTGCCAAAGTTCGGCAGGATGGCGTTGTTGATCAGACCGACATCGATGGCCTGCATCACTGGCCGGATCAGCAGCAAGAACAGCGCGGCCAATAGCAGCTCCAGCGCATGCGTCTGCCAGAAGCTGGCCGCATCGCTGGTCCCCATAAGATCGACCACGCGTCCCAGATACCACAAGAGCCCGGTCTCGGCGAAGGCAACCAGCATCGAGGCAATGATCGTGACCACGAAAACCTTGCGGAACGGTCGCGCGTATTCCAGCAGGAACGGCAGCAGTTTCCGCGGCGGCGTGTCGTCCTGACGATAGGCGACATACGGGTCAACGAGGGTCTCGAAAAACTTAAACACGGGCGCCGGTCCTTCACTTGTGAAGGCAATCTAGGCCGCGCGCCGGGGTTAGGCCAGACCCAGCCGGGAAAGAAGCGCCTCTTTGCCCAAGCTCAGATCGCTGGCCAGCCACTGCGCCTGCGCCTGCCGGATCGCGGTGCCCAGATCGGGGCCTTGCAGCCCGGGCATCAGGTCGGCGGGTTTGAGCGGAAACTGGGCCTCTGCCCCGCGTCTGACGTCCGCGTGCCAGCCTTCCGGTGCATGGTTTTCAAAAAGCGCAGCACGGCCCAGAACAGCATCCGCACCCAGCGTTTCGCCCAATGTCCAGCCCAGCGCAGCGGGGCTGTGCATAGAGCCAAAAGCGTCTCTAATCTTGCCAAAATCGCGGGCTTCCGCTTTGGACAGCCGCAGCCCGTCAACCTCCCCCGTCAGCATCGCCAGCCGCCTGAGCCACCCGCCCGGTACGCCATCTTCCAGATGCACGAGGATCGGCAGCGAACTTGCATCCGCGCCGGGCAGCACGGCGTTCAGAACACCGGCTTGCGCCATCGCGGCGATGCTGGGTGCGGGATCGGCAGCAGCCAGCAGCTTGCGCAGCTCAGCCGTGACGCGTTCGCGCGAAAGCGTCTCTAACATTGCCGAATTTGCGGCGCAGGCGGCCAGCGCGTCAGCGTCCAGCCCCTGCTCAGGGTCGCCATACTGCGCGTGAAAGCGGAAGAACCGCAGGACACGCAGGTAATCCTCACGGATGCGCGCCTCGGCATCGCCGACAAAGCGCAACCGGCGCGCCAGCAGGTCCGGCAACCCGCCGAGCGGGTCGATCACCGTACCATCGGCCTGCGCATAAAGCGCGTTCATGGTGAAATCGCGCCGCGCCGCGTCCTGCGCCAGATCGGCGCCAAAGGACACGCGGGCGTGGCGGCCAAAGCTTTCGTCGTCGTGGCGAAAGCTGGTGACCTCAAACCCCTCACCCTGCGCAACCACGGTTACCGTGCCATGCGCAATCCCGGTCGGAACGGCGCGCAAACCAGCAGATTCGGCAAGGTTAGACACTGTTTCCGGCAAAGCATCCGTGGCGATATCCACATCCGTCACCGGCACGCCCAGCAGCGCGTTGCGCACGCAGCCGCCCACGGCCAGCGCCTGATAACCCGCGCCCGTCAGCATCCCCAGCACGGCCTGCGTGCCCGGATTGTCCAACCAGACGCCGGAAACCTTCATGCCAGCCTCGCCGCCACCGCGCGCAGCATCCGCGCTGTCGCGCCCCAGATGTAATACGGCCCCCACGGCACAGTGTAATAGCCGCGCCTCTGGCCCAGCCAGGCGCGGCTCTGGATCGCATAATTGCGCTCATCCAGCAGATGCGCGAGTGGCACGAAGAACGCCTCTTCGACCTCACCCGCCTCGATCACCGGGGTAAACGGGCCGTTCACCACACCGACGAACGGGTAGACGGTGAAGCCGGTGACCGTCTCATGCGGTGGCATCGCGCCTAAGATCGTCACCTGCGCCGGGTCCAGCCCGACTTCCTCATGCGCCTCACGCAATGCGGCGGCCTGCGGGTCAGCGTCACCCGGATCAACCTTGCCGCCGGGAAAGGCGATCTGGCCCGGATGGTGCTTGAGCGTCGAGGCGCGCTTGGTCAGCAATACCGCCCAGCCGCCCGGTTGCTCGACCAGAGTCATCAGCACGGCAGCGGGCCGCAGCTTGAGCCCGTTGGGGCGAAACTGCGGGTTCAGGTCAAAGTCGCTGGATTGCGGGCCATCGCCATGCAGCGCGGCCCGCATCCGGTCGATCATCTCACTTGCTGGCATCCTGGGCCTCGAAACCGACGGTCTTGGGGTCCAGAACGTAATGCGCGCTGCAGAACTGGCAGTCGGCAGTCACGGTCCCCTCATCGGTGGTCATATAGGCGATGTCCTTGGCCGAATAGATCGACAAGGACTGACGCACCTTCTCTTCCGAACAGGTGCAGCCAAAGGTGATCGGCTGCGAGTCATAGACACGCGGCTCTTCCTCATGGAACAGGCGCACCAGCAGATCGGTGGGCTGCACCGAGGGGCCGATCATCTCCAGCTGCTCAACCGTATCCAAGAGAGCATTGGCGCGCGTCCAGTTCTCGGCGTCGTCACCGTCGACCAGATCGCCCGCCGTCAGCAGACCGCCCTCGCCCGAACCACCCTCGCCCTTGGCAAAAGGGCTGGCCTTGGGCATGTGCTGCAGCATGATGCCGCCAGCGCGCCACGTCTCGGGCTGGCCCGGCAGGGTCGAGCGGCCAAAGGCGCTGGAAAAGCGCGTCGGCAGCTGCTCGGACTGCGCGAAATACGCCTCGGCGCAGTCAGAGAGCGAGTTGCCGGCAATCGGCGTGATGCCCTGATAGGGCTGCATATCCTCGCCCTGATGGATGAGAATTGCCATGTAACCCTCACCGATCTGCGGAAAACCGGGCTGGTCGAGCTCAAGCCGTTCGGCATCATAGCTGGCGTAACCGCGAATCTGCGCGGGCGAGCCATCGGTGCCCGGTGCATAATAATCGGTCGCGATCAGACGCGCAGCACCTTTGCCGCGAATCTGGATCGACAGGCGCCAGCGCAGTTTCAGCGTCGGGCCGATCATGGCGGTCAGCAGGATCGCCTCGGCCACCAGATCTTCGATCGGGGCCGGATAATCATGCTGTGACAGGACTTTATCCAGAACGCCATCGACCCGCGCCACACGGCCACGGATATCGCTGCGGTCCAGCTGAAAGGGCAGGACGGTGTCGTCCCAGGCGATTTGCGCACCGAGGGTCATGGGTCAACCTTCACGTAAGGGGCTTGGCTTTGAGGCCGTCATATAGGAATCCATTTCTCAGGGCCAAGGGGCAAAGCTGATTCGCCCCTTACGAGCAGGCCTTCGTAAAACAAGGGGACGGGCATGAACCCGCGCTTTGGCACCCCGCCTGAACGGGGCCGCCGCTATATCCGCAGGCCAGGGGCCTATGCCGTGCTGTGGCGCGACGGGCAGATCCTGGTGACGCATCAAGCCGCGCCGCAGCCGGAATTCCAGCTGCCTGGCGGCGGGGTCGAGGCGGGCGAGTCGCCGATCCAGGCGCTGCACCGGGAGGTGTTCGAGGAAACCGGCTGGCGCATCGCCGCGCCTCGGCGGTTGGGGACGTTTCGGCGGTTCACCTTCATGCCGGAATACGACCTGTGGGCCGAAAAGCTCTGCATGATCTACCTCGCCTTCCCTGTCCGCCGCCTGTCCGCCCCGACCGAACCGGGCCACAGCGCGCATTGGCTGGACCCGCACGAGGCGGTCGAACTGCTGGGCAATCCCGGCGATGCGGCCTTTGTCCGGGGGCTGATCGGATGATCGCCCGGCGCAGCCTGCTTTTGCTGATGCTCGCCGCCTGCACCGGCGCGCCCCGGCGGCTGGACTATGACGGCCCCGAGGTCACCGAGATCCGCATCTCCAAAAGCGACCGCCGGATGGCGTTGTATTCCGGTGCCCAGCGCCTGCGCAGCTATGATATCGCGCTGGGACAGAACCCGCAGGGTCACAAGCTGCAACGCGGTGATTCGCGCACGCCCGAAGGGGTTTACACCATCGACCGCCGCAACCCGAACAGCGCCTTCCATCTGTCGCTGGGCATCGACTATCCCAACGCGCAGGACCGCGCGCTGGCGCTGGCCGAGGGGCGTGATCCGGGCGGGGATATCTTTATCCACGGCCACGGCACGCGGCGTCGGCAGGGGGACTGGACGGATGGCTGCGTCGCCGTCACCAACCGTCAGATCGAGCAGATCTACGCGATGGTGCGCGACGGGACACGGGTTGTGATCACAGCCTGAGGGCTTAGCCCCGGTTCGGCGCCGTCATGGCAACGGGTGCCTGACTTTGCCCCTGTTGCGCCACCAGTCCCGAGCCATCATCAACGCCCGTGGTCAGCACCCACCACAGCTTGCCGTTGGCGTCCTGATGCCAGGCAAAGCCCAGTTGGCGCGCCCTTGGGTCCAGAATGATCCCGCGTGTATCAGCCTCGGTCAGCCAGGCGGTCAGGGTTTCCAGCTCGGTCTCATAGGTCTCGGACAGGGTTTCGCCCAGGAAATGCCCGGTGTAGCCCACGCGCCGCACCCGGTCGATCGGCGACGAGCCGTCCGATCCAAAGTGCCACGGCCGCCCCTGCAGGGCCATGTCGCGCGCCTGCGTCGCGGCAGCCGAGGTCAGCGCCACGTCGAACTCGACCGGCGCCAGGCCCTGCTGCTGACGCACCGTGTTGATCGCATCCCGCATCCGCGCCTGAATCTGCGGCACATCGCGTTCGGCGATCCGGTAAACCACGGCGACCGGTCGTCCATCAGGGCCCAGACGCATCGGCGTGCTTGCCGTCGAGGTGCAGCCAGCGATCAGCGCAAGAGCCACGAGAGCAGGATAAACGAGGCTGGACATAGAGTTCCTGTGAATAGGCAACGCCCTTGGGCATAGCGAAATCCCTTTAAAAGTTCAAACGCAACTCACTGTGATCCCGCGCGGTCTCGTTGCGACTGCGGCCATTTTGTCGTATACCTTGCGGAAAAAAATAAACGTGTGAGGCCTATCGATGACCAATGACCCCTTCCGGCGGCTCAGTCGCCGTGGCTTTCTGGCTGGCTCCGCTGCTCTGGGTGGCACGCTCGCTGCCCCCGCTGTCTGGGCACAAACAGCGCCGCAAACCAACGCGCTGAACAACTCCACCCAGATGGAAGCCGATCTGGAGAGCACGCCCCGCAACATCTCAAGCTTCCGCACGCTGGAATGGCGCGACTATTTCTCGAACCTGCAACGCGGCGCGATCCTTGCGGATACCGAAAGCCGCTGCGTGCATTTCTGGTCCGAGGATGGCGGCACCTACCGGCTGTACCCGTCGTCGGTTCCGATGACCGATGAACTAACGCGCCGCGGACGGACCGAGATCGTACGCAAGGTTGTCGGCCCTGACTGGCGCCCCACACCGTCGATGCTTGAGCGCTATCCTGACTGGCCGCCCTACGTGCCGCCCGGGCCGGACAATCCGCTTGGCACCCATGCGCTGTACCTCAGCTGGCAGTTCTACCGGATCCACGGAACCCACGACACCCGCAAGATCGGACGCCGGTCGTCGAGCGGTTGCATCGGGCTCTACAATGAACATATTGCTGAACTTTATAGCTTTACGCGCGTCGGGACACAGGTGTTGCTAATTTGACGCCATCCCTGCGCCGAGGATGAAAAGCAAAAAGAGCCCCGTTGCATTTGTGCGCGCAAACTGCTTTCAGATTAGGGACGAGGTATCGTCTTGGGTGCGCGTTCCTGTCCTCAAAAATGCAGGGCCGTGCGAATATCTGGAGATTAACATGAAGAAAATCGCTCTCGCTGGCCTTCTCGCTGTCGTCGGCACCGCTGCTCTGGCAACCGGCTATGTTGAGCCGTATGTCGAGCCGGAAGTTGTTGTGGCTCACTCGTCGTCGTCCGTCGGCGGCGTTGTGATCCCGCTGCTGCTGCTGGTTCTGGTTGCCGCTCTGGCTTCCTGATCTGCACACCGCGATCAAGTCTTAAGGGGTCAGGCATCGCTTGACCCCTTTTGCATTTCTACCGCTTCGATAAGGCCCGGCACGGTGTAACACCCCGCCGGGCCTGTCTTTATTGGCACTGCAGCGCAATCAGCCCAGCCAACCGCCCAGATTGTCCTGCGCAATCGCCGCCAGCGCATCCATATGCGCCGCGTCATCGTTCAGGCAGGGGATATAGGTGAACGTCTCGCCGCCTGCATGTTCGAACGCCTCGCGGATCTCTTCCTGGATCTCTTCCAGCGTCTCGATGCAATCAGCCGAGAACGCCGGGGCCATCACCGCGATCCGCTTGACCCCGGATTGCGCCAGTTTCGCTACATACTCAACGGTATAGGGCTTGAGCCATTCCTCACGCCCGAACACCGACTGGAACGAGGTGTGGATCGAATCACCCTCCCAGCCCAGCCGTTCGCGCAGCAAACGCGTGGTTTTCAGGCATTGGCAGTGATACGGATCGCCCTCAAGCAAATAGCGCTTGGGCATGCCGTGATAGGACGCAATCAGCACCTCGGGGCGCTGCGGCAGCGCGGCATAGGCGCGCTCAACCGACTGCGCCAAGGCGTCGATATAGCGCGGATCGTCGAAATACGCCGCCACCGTGCGCGCCGCCGGTTGCCATTTCTGGCCCATCAGGGCGCGAAAGAACTCATCATTCGCGGTGGCCAGCGTCGCCCCGGCGTAATGCGGGTACAGCGGGAAAAACAGGATCTTTTCGCAGCCCGCCTTAACCATCTTATCCACCACGGATTCGGTCGACGGGTTGCCATAGCGCATGCAGAAATCGACCATCACCTGATCGCCATACGCCGCCTGCATCCGCTCGGTCAGCGCCGCCGTCTGGTCCTTGGTGATGGTCAACAAAGGGCTCTCGCCCTTGTCGTGGTTCCAGATGGATTTGTAATTCTTGCCCGAGCTGAAGGGCCGCCGGGTCAGGATGATCAGCTGCAGGATCGGCTGCCATTTCCACGAGGCCAGATCTACAACCCGCTTGTCCGACAGGAACTCGCCCAGATACCGGCGCATCGACCAATAATCATAGTTGTCGGGCGTGCCGAGGTTGGCAATCAGCACCCCGACCTTGGCCTTGGCGACAGGCGGGTGGTCAGCGGGCGCATGGGCCAGTCGGCCTCGGGCGGCTTGGTCGGTCATGGGTGGTCCTTTCCGGTGGCGTCCCACAGCTAGCGGCTGGGCAGCGCCGGTCAATCCTTGGCCCGTCAATCCTTGGGCAAACGGGGTGCGGCAAATGGTGCAGGCTCCAGCCCGGTTTCCGCCGTTCCCAGTGCATCCGCCAGCCGATGCGCCGCCGAACCGGGGCGCAGGGGCTTTTGTTGCGTCTCAGACGGCGCCCAGCCGGTCAGGAACAGCGTTTCCACCGTGACAGGCAGTCGTCCCTCGGCATCCGCGAAAACCTCGCTGTAGAGCGCCACGGCCCGCGCCAGCACCGCCCGACGCAGCGGCGCCTTGTGCCGCACGGCCAGCGCGTTCACCTCGCCCATCGCCCGCAGGTCGCGCACCAGGTGCAGTAGATCGCGGTACAACACCGTCCGGGTGAACCCGTCCGCCACCGGCAGCGCAAATCCGGCGCGTTGCAAGAGCGCCCCCAGATCGCGGATTTCGCCCATCGGCACCACGCGCGGCGACAAGCCGCCCGTCACATCGGCCTCAGCCTGCGCCAGCACCGAGCGCAGCTCGTGCAGGCTTTGCCCGCCAAACATCACGCCCATGAACAACCCATCCGGCTGCAGGGCGCGCTGGCTCTGGATCAGCTGGCCCAGCGGGTCATCGGCCCAGTGCAGCGCAAGGGCATGGATCACCAGATCATGCGCACCGGGTTTCAGATCCAGCACCTCGGTATCGGGGATGATCACCGCACCGGGCAACCGTCCTTCCCACACTTGCGGAAAAGGCGTGATCACAGCCGGTGCCGTAAACGTTCTGTTAACCTCGGCGAGTCTCTCCTGAACCTCGTCAGCCGCGTCCTCTTGCAGGAACAACGCGGGATCGCGCAAGGCGCGGGCTCGGAACCGGGCCAGCGCGGCGCGGTCGGTCAGGGCGGGGGGAGGTGTCGCATTCATGGGCTTTGTGTTTCGCGTCCCGGCGGGTGAAGTCAAGACCATGCTGCGCGCCGCGCTCGATACGCTCTACCCGCCGCACTGCCTGACCTGCGACACGGCGGTCACCGAGCCCGGCACGCTCTGCGGGCACTGCTGGGCCGATACGCCCTTTGTCACTGGGCTGAGCTGCGACAAATGCAGCGCGCCCCTGCCCGGCGATCCCGCCGACGCGCCCCAGTTGTGCGACGATTGCCGCACCACCGCCCGCCCCTGGAGCCACGCCCGCGCCCCGCTGATCTACGGCGCGACCGCACGCAAACTGGTGCTGGCGCTCAAGCACGGCGACCGGCACGACATCGCCACCCCCGCCGGACGCTGGATGGCCCGCGTCGCGGCACCGCTGATCCGCCCCGATACGCTGATCGCCCCGGTCCCGCTGCACCGCTGGCGGCTGTTCCGTCGCCGCTTCAACCAGTCCGCGCTGCTGGCGCAAGCCATGGCCCGCGCGCTTGACCGCCCGCAGTGCCCTGACCTTCTGCTGCGCACCCGCGCCACCACCTCACAGGGCGGGCGCACCCGATTGGGTCGGTTCGAGAACATGCAGGGCGCGATCACCGCCCATCCCCGCCGCGCTGCCCGCATCACCGGGCGGCATGTCCTGCTGGTCGATGACGTGATGACCTCAGGTGCCACACTGGCTGCAGCAGCCGAAGCCTGCTTCGCGGCAGGCGCGGATGATGTCGATGTGATCATTCTGGCCCGCGTGTTGCGTGAGGAATGACGCGACGCAGGCGTTAACGGTTCACAACTGCCCCGTTGCGCACTACATCCCTTTGAAACGCGAAAGGATGTTCCATGCCCAATCCTGTCATCGAGATCTACACCTCGCCCTTCTGCGGCTACTGCCACGCCGCCAAGCGGCTGCTCAAATCCAAGGGCGCTGCCTTCACCGAAATCGACGTCATCGCCCACCCCGACCGCAAGCCCGAGATGATCAAGCGCTCAGGCGGCGGCCGCACCGTGCCGCAGATCTTCATCGGCGAGACCCATATCGGCGGCTGCGACGACATGATGGCGCTGGACCGGCGCGGCGGGCTTGACCCGCTGTTGCAGGGCTGAGCCGATGCGCGCGGGGATCGTGCAGCTGAGCGTCGGCGACCTGCCCGCCGACAACGTAGGCCTCGTGCGCGACGCGGTGCGCGAGGCTATCGCCGGCGGCGCGGGCTTCGTGCTGACGCCGGAATGCACCAACTGCATCTCGGCGGATCGCAAGCACCAGCAAAATGTGCTCACGCAGGAAGCCGACGATCCGGTTCTGGCGATGCTCCGCGATGAAGCCGCGCGCACCGGGATCTGGCTGCTGGCCGGATCGCTGATCCTCAAGACCGGCGATGACAGCGACCCGCGCTTTGCCAACCGCTCGCTGCTGATCGGCCCCGACGGGGCGATCACGGCGCGCTATGACAAGATCCACCTCTTTGACGTGCAGGTCTCGGAATCTGAGACCTACCGCGAATCCGCCGGCATCCGCCCCGGCGACCGCGCCGTCACCGCGCAAACCCCCTTCGCCACGCTGGGCATGACCATCTGCTACGACGTGCGCTTCGCCCATCTCTACCGCGCGCTGGCCCAAGCCGGGGCACAGGTGCTGACCGTCCCCGCCGCCTTCAGCCCGGTTACCGGCGCCGCGCATTGGGAAACCCTGCTGCGCGCCCGCGCCATCGAGACCGGCTGCTACGTTCTGGCCCCCGCCCAGACCGGCCAGCACCCGCAAACCACCGGCCGCCAGCGCGCCACTTACGGCCACGCGCTGGCCATCGCGCCCTGGGGTGAGGTGATCGCCGACGCCGGGACCGAGCCGGGGGTGATCTATGCCGATCTCGACCTGCGCGCCGTCGACAGCGCCCGTGGCCGCGTGCCTGCCCTCAGCCACGACCGGCCCTATGCCGCCCCGGAGCCGCGAGCGTGAAGCCCGCCGACGACCTCGCGGTGCCGCTCTTTGCCGAGCTGTTCATGACCGATCAGCTGGCACGCGCCCGGCTGTCCAAAGTGCTGCCCAGGGGCATGGAGCTGTCGCATTTCTCGGTGCTCAACCACCTCGCCCGTACCCAGGACGAGCGCACCCCGGCACAGCTGGCCAAATCCTTCCATGTCACGCGCGGGGCGATGACCAACACGCTGTCCAAGCTTGAAGTCGCGGGGCATATCCACATCCGCCCCGACTGGGACGACGCCCGGCGCAAATTCGTGTCGATCAGCCCCTCAGGCCGCGCCGCGCGCGATGCCGCCCTGCACGCCATCGCACCGGTCATCGGCGCACTGGCGCGCAAGATCGGCATCGACAAGGTGCGCGCCATCCTGCCGGTTCTGCGCGAATTGCGCTCGGAACTGGAAACCGACGACTAAACTTTTCCTAAAATTTTCCGCACCACCCCCGGAGCCATCATCTGTCCGAAAATATCCCGGGGGGTGAAGGCGCGGCACGCGCCGAGGGGGGCTGGCCCCCCTCACCCGGCCTCAGCGCGGGCTGCGCTTGGCCAGAATGCGCTGCAAGGTCCGCCGGTGCATGCTGAGCCGCCGTGCCGTTTCGCTGACATTGCGGTCGCATTGCTCGTAGACGCGCTGGATATGCTCCCAGCGCACACGGTCCGCCGACATCGGATTCGTTGGCGGCTCGGGCAATACCGCGCCTTCGTGTTGCAGCAGCGCGTTGACCACTTCGTCGGCATCGGCGGGTTTCGACAGATAATCCGTCGCGCCGATCTTCACCGCCGCCACCGCCGTCGCAATCGCGCCATAGCCGGTCAACACCACGATCCGCGCATCGGGCCGCTTGGCGCGCAGCGCTTCCACCACGTCCAGCCCGTTACCGTCCTCAAGCCGCAAGTCGATCACCGCGTAAGCGGGTGGGCGGGCCAGCGCCAGCGCCTTGCCTGCCGCGACTGAGCCTGCGGTCTCGACGGCGAAACCGCGCCGCTCCATCGCGCGGGCAAGACGCTTGAGGAATACCTCATCATCATCCACCAAAAGCAGCGATGGATCCTCGCCAAGATCGAGCGGGCTATCATCGGCCATGCCAATTCCCTCGCGTTGTTGAGAACGATCTAGTCGTCATGAGAGGCGAAATCAAATCTGGATGCAAGATTCCAGATAAGGAGCATTACGCCCGCGAGATGAAGCACTGCGCAGTTTGCGCCACTTGTTCAGCGCTCAGGTCATGGCGGAACACCTCGACCGTGCCATGTTCGGGCAAGACCAGATAGGTAAAGGTCGAATGATCAACGAGGTAGAATTCGTCGTCCCCGGCCTGCCGCGAAAAGAACGTGCGATACGCCCGCGACGCGGCGCGCACCTGCTCGTCACTGCCGGTCAGGCCGATCATGCGCGGGTGGAAGATGCTGGCGAACTCACCGACAACCTCGGGCGTATCGCGCTCAGGGTCGATCGAGATGAACACCGGCTGCACCATGCTGCCCTCGGCTTCCAGAAGCTCGGTTGCCAGCGCGTTGCGGGCGCTGTCCAGCGGGCAGACATCCGGGCAGAAGGTGTATCCGAAATACACCAAACTGGGCATGGTGATAACATCGGTGTCGGTTACCGTCTGCCCGGCGCTGTTGATCAGTTCGAACGGCCCGCCAATCGACGACAGCCCGCCCTGCACCGCTGCCGTCCGGCAGGGCCCAAAGGGATCATCGCTGTCGGGCGAAAAGGCCATGTAGCCCAACACGCCCAAAAGCCCGGCGATAAATGCCGCAGCACCGATGGTATAGGTCTTGATCATGGCGTCCTCGCGTCCTTGAGAGCCGCTTGATGCCTCAGCCCGGCGCGCGTAACAAGGCGCAAACCCGTGACCGCGACACAAGGCCGCTTGATGGAAAACTCCACCCTGAGCCTGATGAACCGTGACGTGCAGGGCCATTGGGTCCGGCTGGAAACGCTGACACGCGTGCGCTGGCTGGCGGCCAGCGGGCAGGTCGTGGCGCTGCTGGTCACCCGCTATCTGTTCAATCTGGACTTCGCGCTGACCCTGTGTCTGGCCGTCGTCGGCGTCTCGGCGGCGTCAAACCTGCTGTCGGCTTATCTGTTCCCGCGCACCAAGCGCCTGTCCGAGACCGAGGCCCTGCTTACCCTCGCCTTCGACACTACCCAGCTGGCGCTCCTGCTCTTCCTGACCGGGGGCCTCAACAACCCCTTCGCGCTGCTGCTGATCGCCCCCGTCACCATCGCCGCCACGGCGCTGCAAACCCGCTCGACGCTGATCCTTGGTGTGGGCACCGCCATTCTTGCGTCCACGCTGGCGTTTACGTTTGAACCGTTGCGCCTGCCCGATGGCGCGCTGTTGCTGCTGCCGGACCTGTTCCGCTTCGGCTTCTGGGCCGCGCTGGTGATCGGGATCGCCTTTATCGGGCTCTATTCCCGCTCGATCGCGGCTGAAAAGCAAACGCTGGCCGAGGCCCTTCTGGCCACCAGCATGGCCTTGGCCCGTGAACAGAAGCTGACCGATCTGGGCGGGGTGATCGCCGCCGCCGCGCATGAACTGGGCACGCCGCTGGCCACGATCAAGCTGGTCTCGTCCGAGCTGATCAAGGCGCTGGACGACCCCGAACTGGCCGACGACGCGCGCCTGATCCGTGAACAGGCCGACCGCTGCCGCGCCATCCTGCACTCGATGGGTCAGGCCGGGAAAGACGACCTGCACCTGCGCAACGCCCCCTTGCGCGCCGTGGTCGATGAGGCCGCCGAGCCTCATGCCAAACGCGGCAAGATCGTCATGGTCGATTTCGCCACCGATCACGGTCGCATGCCCGAAATCCAGCGCCGCCCCGAGATCATCCACGGTGTGCGCAACCTGGTCCAGAACGCGGTCGATTTCGCGCAATCGCAGGTCTGGGTCGAAGCGACATGGACCGAGACCCACATCACCCTGCGCGTCATTGACGATGGCCCCGGCTATCCCCCGCATCTGCTGGACCTGATGGGCGAGCCTTACCTGCGTGAGCGGCGCGGCTATTCCCCGCGCAGCGACTCGCGGCCTGAATATGAGGGGATGGGTCTGGGTCTTTTCATCGCCAAAACCCTGCTGGAACGGACCGGTGCCGCCGTGCGCTTTGGCAATTGCCGCGAGCACGGCGCGCCATTGGGGGTTCCCGGTGAGCCCTGCGGTGCCATCGCCGAGGTTCGCTGGCCCCGCAGCGCCATCGAAAGCAACGCCCGCCGCGCCCTGGGGGAAAACGCGCCGATCGACAACAGCACGTCCTGAAATGACCCTTTCCGACGGCATGCTTGAACGCGGGCTTTAACGCGGGCTTAACCAATCTGACCGATAGTCGGCAACCTCGGCAAAGACACGCAGGTGGCTTTGCGGACAGCAGACAGGATGGTCCCATGCACACAACGTTAGGCTTCGCGCTGGTCCTCGTTGGAACCTCGGCCCTGACGGTTGTGGCGATACTCTTGATTGTTTGTGCCATCCTTCCGTCGCGGTCGCGCAGCGGCTCGGGCGTCGGATCCGGCAGCGAGGCTGCCTTCTTGTTTGACGGCACCACGCTGGTCGACGCCAACCCTCGCGGTCACTCCTTGCTTGAATCCCTGCGCCAAAGCGACGGCAACAGCGACGATGATCGGGCACGGCTCATCCGTTTTCTCAGCGCGGATATCCCCGATCTGCCCGCCGCCATCGACACCGCGCCACGCCAGCGCCAAACCCGGCTTACCGGGACTGAGGGTTGCGCGACCGAGGTGGTGCTGGACTGGCTGGACGGCGCGCTTCGGCTTACCGTGATCGACGCCCTGTCAGACGAAGGGGCGATACTGCTCGATCGGCTCAGCTTCCGCGCCTTGCAGGATGAGCTGAACCTCTTGCGCCAGATGACCGAATCCGCACCGCTGCTGTTGTGGCGTGAAGATGCGCAGGGGCAAGTGACCTGGGCGAACGGTGCCTATCTGAAGTATCTCGCTGAATCGAGCAAAGGCGTGGCAATCGCCTGGCCCCTGCCCGCCCTCTTTCCTGCCGGAACCGTCGGACCCCGCCAGCGCATTTCTCTGCCCGATCCCGATGACGACGGCCAGTCCTGGTTCGACCTGACCCGTGTGGATGGCGGCGAGGGCACGCTGGCCTATGCGCTGCCCGCCGACGACGCCCATCAGGCCGAGCGCACGAAAAGCGACTTTATCCAGACGCTGACCAAGACATTCGCCACCTTGCCCATCGGTCTGGCCGTGTTCGATCGCGCGCGGCGGTTGCAGATGTTCAATCCCGCGCTCACCGATCTTACCGGCCTGGAACCCGAATTTCTGCTGTCGCGACCGGGGATAGAGGGTTTTCTCAACCGGATGCGCGATAAACACGTTTTGCCTGAACCGCGCGACTATCGCAGCTGGGCACGGCGCTTGCTTGAGATCGAAACCACCGCGCCGGTGGGCGAATTTGAAGAAACCTGGTCATTGCCAAGTGGCCAGACCTTTCGCGTCAGCGCGTCACCCCACCCGGACGGCGCGCTCGCCTTTCTGATCGAAGACATCACCTCGGAAACCCATCACAACCGCCACGTCCGGGCCGAGATGGAGACCAGCCAATCCGTGCTCAACCAGCTCGAAGAGGCAATCGCCGTCTTTTCCGCGACCGGCCAGTTGATGCTGACCAATACCGCTTTCAGCCAACTCTGGATGCTTGAAGGCGAGGAATCGCTCAACGCCGTCACGCTGGCCGAGGCGTTGGACAACTGGCGAGAGGCCGGCGACGATCCCGCGCTGTGGTCGCGCGTCGCCGCGCTCAGCCGACCGGGGCAGCACGACGGCCAGCCGGTCTGCGGGCTGATGCGCATGGCGGACGGCGAGCAGTTGCGCATCGAAGCGCGGCGCACCTCAACCGGTGCGCTGATGATCTCCTTTGCGCAGGTCGATACACCCATCAGCACCACCACCCGCGCACAAGTCCTGCACGCCAACGTATGAAAAAACGCCGGACCCTTGGGGCCCGGCGTTCTCAATGCGCGATATCGCCGTTCAGATCGAGGCTTCGATCCAGCTTTGCAGCGCGGCTTTCGGTGCAGCGCCGACCTTGTTGGCAACAACCTGGCCGTCTTTCACCAGAAACAGCGCCGGGATGCCACGAATGCCCATCGCAGCGGTGATCTGCGGGTTTTCATCGACGTTCACTTTGGCAATGCGCACGCGGCCGTCGAATTCAGCCGACAGCTCTTCCAGAGCCGGGCCGATCTGACGGCACGGGCCGCACCATTCAGCCCAAAAGTCGATGACAACGGGAAGCTCGCTGTTGCGCACTTCGGCTTCGAAGGTGGCGTCGGTCACGGGGAAAGTAGCCATGGGGTGTCTCCTGACGGCAATCTGAAAGCGGGGGGATAACTGTGTTCTCTTCTACCTATGAAGCCACCGCACCCCGGTCAAGGGCAGCGCGCGCCAGTGCCGCAGCCACGGCCGCCGGGTCCAGCGGCATCAACTGGGCCGTCGCGGTCCACAACAGCGCGGTTTCGATGCGCCGACCGGGGTAAAGCGCGCCCAGCAGGTGCGCATAGGCCCCCATCTGGCGCAGCAGCCCCTCGGGCACCTGCGTCGCGTCGCGTGGCACCGCGCGGTTGGATTTGAAGTCGACGGCCAGAATCCGCCCAGGCGTGATGATCAGCCGGTCGATCAGCCCCCACATCTGCCGCCCGTTCCATTCGCCCGACAGCGCCACTTCGACCAGCGCGTCTCCGCTCAGGATATCGGCCAGCGCCGGGGCGGCCATCACCGCCATCGCCTCGGCCAGACTGGCCTCTCCGTCGGGCTGGCCCAGGATCAGCGCGCCGCCATGCAAGGCGCGCTCCGTTTCTGGCAGCCCCGGCAGTTCTTCCAACAGCCGGTGGATCAAACTCCCCCGCGCCATCGCCACATCCGTCTCATCCCCGGCCCCTGGCAATGCCTTCGCCCCGCCCAGCGCCGAGGGTGTCAGCGCGCGCAGCCCCTCAGGTTCCGGCGGCAGGTCGGGCAATTCGGCAAAGTCAGAGCCTGTTTCTGGCGGTTGCGCCTTTTCCCCCAACGCTGGCCAATCGCCATGCGCATGGCGCTGCCCCACCCCGGTCGGCGTGTCCAGCGGCACCGGCGCCAGCGCCGACATCGCGGTCTCAACCCGGCTATACCAGCACGGCCCCGCGACATCGCCCGCCGCACAAACAATCAGCCACCGCTCGGCCCGAGTCAGCGCAACGTACAAAAGCCGGTCGCTCTCTTCCTCGCGCAGCCGCGCGACATCCTCATCCGCTTCACGCTGCTGCGGCGTCGCACCGTCCTTGGTCGCACGCAGGATCGGCACGCCCCCCACCTCGACCAGCGTTGCTGCGTTCGGCGCCTTGCGCGCCGCAGTGTCGGGCAGGATCACAATCGGCGCTTCCAACCCCTTGGAGCCATGCACCGTCATCACCCGGATACTGCGCCCGGCCGACTCCGACTGGCGCTGCACCTCGGCGTCCGAGGCCTCAAGCCAGCCCAGAAACCCGTCGAGCGAGGGCACATGCCCGGTCTCATAGGTCAGCGCCAGATCGACAAAGGCTTCCAGCGCATCCTCAACCTCAGCCCCGAAGCGGGCGCGAATCCGCCGCCGCCCGTCGTGCCGGGTCAAAATCCGCTCGATCAGCTCATAAGGTCGCAGGAAATCGACCTGCCCGCGCAGATCGTCCAGCACAGCGCGGACCTCGGCAAGCGCCGGTTCCTTGCGCAGCCGTTCCCACAAGAACCCCTTGCGCCCATGCGCCAACCGGAACAGCGCGTCCTCATCCAACCCGAACAGCGGCGAGCGCAGCGCGACGCCCAGCGACAGATCATCCTCGGGCAACGCGAGGAACTTGAGCAGCGCGATCAGATCCTGCACCGCCAGCACGTCGCCCAGTTTCAGCCGGTCGGCCCCGGCGATCTCAAGCCCCTCGGCCTTGCACGCCCGGATCAGCGCGTGAAACAGCAAGCGCCGCCGCCGCACCAGGATCAGGAAATCGCCCTCATGCACCGGGCGCGGGCCCTTGCGCGTGTCCAACTGCTCACCCCGGTCAATGATCGCGCGGATCTGTTGCGCGATCATGCGCGCCAGCTCGACCTCGGCGTTATCCGGCGACGGGCGGTCGACCGGGCTTTCCCACGGCGTTTCCTCGGGCTTTTCGGGTTTGGGTACGGCAGGCCACAGATCGACCCGCCCGGCCATCGCCGGGAAAAACGCCAGATGCTCTGGCGCGCCGCCGAGGCCTCCGGCCCCAGCCTCAGGCGCAAAGCAATGATCGACCAGCCGCAGAACCGCGTCCGACGAGCGGAAGGAATGCTTCAATTCCTGCAAGCTTAGACCCTGTTTCACCGCCGCCAGCCGCTCGCGGAACTGCTCGCGCGTGCGCTCGAACCCCATCAGGTCCGCACCCTGGAACGAGTAAATCGACTGCTTGCGGTCGCCCACCACAAAGATCGTGCGCAGCTCATCGCGCGCCCCCAGACCGGCGGTGAATTCCTGCGTCAGCAGCTCGATCACCCGCCACTGTCCGGGCGAGGTATCCTGCGCCTCGTCCACCAGAATGTGATCTATGCCGCCGTCGAGCTTGAACAACACCCACTGTGCGACCTCGCTTTTCGACAAAAGATCGCGCGCCAGCCGGATCAGATCGTCGAAATCCAGCCACCCGCGCCGCGCCTTGGCCGCATCGAAGGCCGGCAGCCACAGCCGCGCGAAACGGTGCAGCGCAAAGGCCATATCCCACGCCGACAGCGCCAGCCGCAGGGCACGCGCGTCCTCAACCCGCTGACCCAGCGCGTCCAGAGCCTCCAGATCATCCGGCCCGATGCTGGGGGCCGTGCCCTTGGTGACGTGTTTGCCGGTCTTGGCGGTGTAGGGCTCTCTGGCCGACGCGCCGGTGAGCAGCTTGCTCTCCAGCACAGGCAAATCCGCCAGCCCCGGCTCGCGCATCCCGCTCAGCGCATCGGCCAGTTTGTTGTCATTCGCGCCACCCGCGCGCAGCTTGGGCACCAGACGCGAGAAAAGATCCCCCTCATCCCCATCGAAGACAGCCCCCAGCAACTGGTCTTCATCAAACCCGCGCGGCAGATCGAACAGCGGGTCCAGATCGGGCATTTCCCCGGCAAAAGCGTCTCTATGCTTGCCGAAATCAGCCAGAAGCTTGCCGAAGGCCTCTTCATTCAACCGCACCAGTAGCGCCTGCATCGCCCCGGCTTCCGGCCCGCGTGCAAAGCGGTCCAGCAGCTCCAGCCGCAATTGCTCAAGGCTGCGCTCCTCGACCTCGGAGAAGTCAGGCGTCACCGCGGCCTCCAGCGGAAAACGCCGGAGCAAAGAGGAACAGAACGCGTGAATCGTCTGGATCTTCAGCCCGCCCGGCGTCTCGATCGCGCGAGCAAAGAGGCGGCGCGCTCGCGGCAGCAAATCAGGGTCAGCGACCTGCTCGCCCATTTCCTGCAGCCGGGCGATCAGCTCTCCATCTTCCAGCATCGCCCATTCGCCCAGCCGCTGGAACAGCCGGTTCTGCATCTCGCTGGCGGCGGCCTTGGTGTAGGTCAGGCACAGCACCCGTTGCGGCGGCGTGCCGTTCAGCAAGAGCCGCGCCACCCGGTCGATCAGCACCTTGGTCTTGCCCGAGCCCGCATTCGCCGACAGCCAGGTCGAGGCCGAGGGCTCTGCCGCGCGGATCTGGTTCAGCGTGGCCTCATCCATCGGACTGCCCCACGCGGATCGTCACCGGCTTGTCCGTCACTTCCCATTCCCCCCGGCGCGACAGCGCGTCGTAATCGCCGTAATGCGTCTCCATCTCGACCGCACGCAGGGCGGTGAAGCCCTGCTCGGGGTCGCGATACGTCGTGATCAAATCCAAAAGCTTGGCCCGGTGTTCGGCCACTGTGCCCGGGTCGCTGGGCGACTCCTGCCGCTTGAAGGCGCTGCCCAGACCGACGAATTCCGCCAGCGTCACCTCGGCCGGACCAAGGCCAAAGGCATCATCCCCGGCCATCATCGCCAAAAGGACCAGCTGGATGTTGAAGAACTCGATCTGCTTTTTGCTCGGCAGGCTGCCGGTCTTGTAGTCATAGATCTGCAAACTGCCATCGGGCAGCCGGTCAATCCGGTCGGGCTGGCCGGTCAGTTTGAAAGGCGGATTGGCGAGGATAATCGCGCCGCGCTCCTCTCTCAGCACCGGCTCGCCGCCCAGCGAGGCGTTCCACTCGACAAAGTCCCGCGCGGTGCGTTCCAGCCGCGCGCGCCAGTGCAAACGGGTGGCGACCCAGGGGCAGTGTTCTGCCAAAACAGTCTCTGCGATGGCGAAAAATGCGTCCAGATCGGCAGGCGTGCCGGGCGGATGCGCCTTGACGTAATCGTCGGGCACTTTGTGCAACACGGTTCCACGCAGCCGCGCGTCAGCCTGCGGGGCCAGCGGATTGAGCTTGCCCAGCCGCAGGATGCGCTCGGCGTAGATGTGGTAGGGATCGCGGATCAGTTTCTCGATCCGCGTCACCGGCAGTTCATTCAGCCGCGCCTGCGCGGGTGGCGCGGGGGCCGGGCGCGGACTGCGCGCGGCACTGGCCGCAGGCACGGCGCGCAGATCGGCCTCCAACGCATCAGCCAGCGTGAGCCACTGCGCCCCCCGGTCGCGCATCGCGGCCAGCGCAACATCGCCGCCCTGCGCTTTCAGCCCGCCGATCAGGTTCGTCAAACGGTTCAGCCAGCGCGAAGGCACGGTTTCCGCTTCGGCATTTCGCCGGGCTCGCGACAGCACAACGCGCGGCGCACAAACGGCCTGCTGGAAGTCATGCGCGGACAGGCCAATCGCCCGCTCGGGCAGCAACAGCCCGGCGTCCAGCCGCATGCGCCGGTTGAACCACGGATCGGGGCTGGGGGCAGAGGGCCAAGTGCCCTCGGTCAACCCGCCCATGATCACCAGATCGGCCCCCTGCGCGCGGGCTTCAAGCGTGCCCCAGATCATCACCTGCGGATGGCTTTCCAACACTTCGCGAACCTCGCGGCCAACGAAAAGCGTCTCTAACAAAGCCGAATAGTCACTTCCGAGCATCTCACCGCCAAAGACGGCATGTTCGGTCAGATCATCAAACAGCGCCAGCGCGGCCTCGCCCGCCGCCTCTTTCCACAGCTCGCCGGTGCCCTTGCCCCCAGCCCCGGCAGCCAGATGCGCGATCAAAGCGGCATGGGCGGCGACCCAGTCGGCCAGCGGACGCTCCCCCTCGCCTGGCAGCGCATCCAGCGCGCCGGTGAGCCATTCCGCCCACGCCTTGCGCGCCTCATCGCGGGCGGCGAAACCCGCAAGCGCCGTGCGGTCAGGGAACGGGATCGCCTTGCGGCGCAGATACAGCTCCAGATCGCGCAAATGCAGCAGATGCGGGCCGCGCTCGGTGGCGCTATGGGCGATGGGGTGTTTGAGCAGGGCAATAAGCGCCTCTGCCGTGACCGGGCGGGTCAGCAGCTCGACGCTCTGGCGCAGGAAACGGCCCGGCGCGGACAGGGACAAGGGCCGCCCGGCGCTGTCATCGGGGCGCAAATGCCAGCGGTCAAGCGCGGCGGTGACACGACGCGCAAGCGTACGATCAGGCGTGATTAGAGCCGCTTTTTGGCCCTGCACCGCCGCATCCCGCAGGCAGAGCGCGATCGCCAGCGCCTCTTGTCGCGGCGTCGCGGCCTCGATCAGCGACAGCGCGGCGGTGGGGCCGGATAGGTCGCCCAGCCCCGGCCCGTCGCGCAGCCATTGGTCGGTGACTGGCGCGGGACGCAGCGCCAGCGAGACCAGCGCGTTGCGCGCAGGGTCCGGCGCGCTGGCTTGCGTCCACGGCTGCACGACGCGGGGTTCTGCCCCAACACCCTCCATCAGATGCGCGTAGCGGAATTGCGGGTGATCCTCGGACTGCAGAGGATCGTCCAGACTGCGCCAGACCGGCCCCGGCAGCGCGAAATCGAATCCCGGCAGCACCAGTGCGCCCTGCGGTAGCCGCGCAACGGCTTGCATCAGCAGCGCCGTTGGCCCGCGCGAGCCGGTTGACCCGGCAATGATCAGCGGGTGGGTCGGCGGGGTCTCAGCCCATTGTGCCGTTAACCGTTCCACTGCGGCGCGCAATTGCGCCTGCCCGCCGGACGCAGGCCCAAGGAACCGCGCGATCAGCCGGATGAAGCGCAGGGACCGATCCCAGTGCAGCGAATGTTGCGAAACGTCGAGCTGGTCCAGAATGTCCAGCGTCACCGCCTCGCCCTGCATCTCATCGAGCAGGCGAAACAGGCTCTCGGCGAGCGAAAACGCGGCAGAGGTCGGCCCCAGATCCGGCTCGGCCTGCAACAGCTGGCGGATCAGTTGCGCGAGTTCCAGACGGGTGCGCAGGGGGGCATCCGTCTCACCCCCCGCAACCTGGCCGATCAACCGGAGGCGCGGCAGAAACCCCGGCCCCTGCGCCATCAGCGCGGCGCGCAGTCGTTCTTGCATCCGCGCGGTGTTCACCAAAACCTCGCACCGGGCGAGCGCTTCGGGCGGTAGCCCTGCCACGCGTTCGCGCAACCCGCGCGCCAGCTCGGCGGGGAAATCGGCGCCGGGTGCGACACCGAAAACGCGGGGACCGTCGTGGGGTTCAAACATCAGCAAGACGCGCCTCCCAGGCTGGATCGTCCGACGCGAAGGCAACCTGCCGCCCCTCGCCTTCCAGCGAAAATTGCAATGTTAGAGCCTGTTTTGGCCGATCGGCTCCCAACTTCTCGGGCCACTCGACCAGACACAGCGCTGTCTCGAACGCTTCGGTCAGACCCAGCTCAACCGCTTCATCGGGATGGCTTAGCCGGTAGAGATCGGCATGCCAGATCTCGAACCCGGCCTCATAGGTTTGCACCAAGGTGAACGTCGGCGACGGGATGTCCTCAGCCACCCCCAGCGCGCGGATCAGCGCACGGGTGAAATGCGTCTTGCCCGCGCCGATCTGGCCCTCAAGCAACAGGACATCGCCCGCGCCAACGACCCCCGCCATCGCCTGCGCGAAGCGGTCGGTGGCGTCGGGATCGGGCAGCGAGAGGGGGGAATGAACGGGTTTCATGCGCGCAGCTTAACGCCCGTGCCGGACCCCCGCCAGAGGGGGGTTCTTGCGACCAAGGCCCCCCGCCGCCATATAGGGCAGGACAATGCGAAAGGCTTGACCATGGCAGAAGACAAGTTTCCCGGCTGGCACGGCACCACGATCCTGGCCGTCAAGCGCGGCGGTGAAGTGGTCGTCGCGGGCGACGGGCAAGTGAGCCTGGGCCAGACGGTGATCAAGGGCTCGGCCCGCAAGGTGCGCCGCATCGGCGCGCCGGGGCGTGAGGTGGTGGTGGGCTTTGCCGGCTCGACCGCTGATGCGTTTACCTTGCTGGAACGGCTGGAGAAAAAGCTGGAGGCGAGCCCGGGCCAGCTGACCCGCGCCTGCGTCGAGCTGGCGAAGGACTGGCGCATGGACAAATACCTGCGCAATCTTGAGGCCATGCTGATCGTCACCGATGGCGATGACCTGCTGGTCATCACCGGCGCGGGCGATGTGCTGGAGCCGGAATATGACATCGCCGCCATCGGCTCGGGCGGCAACTTCGCCGCAGCCGCTGCGCGCGGGCTGATGGAAACCGACCTTCCCGCCGAAGAGGTGGCGCGCAAGGCGATGGCGATTGCCGCGTCGATCTGCGTCTATACCAACGGCAACCTGACCGTGGAGAGCATCCGCAAATGACCGACCTGACCCCCCGCGAAATCGTCAGCGAGCTGGATCGCTTCATCATCGGTCAGGCCGACGCCAAGCGCGCCGTGGCCGTGGCGCTGCGCAGCCGGTGGCGGCGTCGGCAACTGTCCGCGGATCTGCGTGATGAGGTGTATCCCAAGAACATCCTGATGATCGGCCCCACCGGTGTCGGCAAAACCGAGATCAGCCGCCGTCTGGCCAAGCTGGCCAAGGCGCCGTTCCTGAAGGTCGAGGCGACGAAGTTCACGGAAGTTGGCTATGTCGGCCGCGATGTCGAGCAGATCATCCGCGATCTGGTGGATGCGGCGATGACGATGACTCGCGATGCGATGCGCGAAGATGTGCGCGCGCGGGCGCAGGCGAATGCGGAAGAACGGGTGCTGGACGCGATTGCGGGCAAGGACTCGCGCTCGGGTACGCGGGATCTGTTCCGCAAGAAGCTGCGCGCCGGTGAGCTGGACGACACGATGATCGAGCTGGAAATCGCCGACGCCGCGCCGTCGATGCCGATGCTGGAGCTGCCGGGCATGCAGGCGCAGGGGATGAACCTGGGCGATCTGTTCGGCAAGGCCTTCGGCGGGCGCACGACCAAGAAGCGCATGACGGTGATGGAAAGCCACGACATTCTGCTGAGCGAAGAGGCTGACAAGCTGCTCGATGAGGAGGCGGTGAAGGCCGCAGCCGTGGAAGCGGTCGAGCAGAACGGCATCGTGTTTCTGGATGAGATCGACAAGGTCTGCGCGCGGGCTGAAACGCGCGGCGCGGATGTGAGCCGGGAAGGCGTGCAGCGCGATTTGCTGCCGTTGATCGAGGGGACGACGGTTTCCACCAAGCACGGGCCGGTCAAGACGGATCATATCCTGTTCATCGCCTCGGGTGCGTTTCACGTCGCCAAGCCGTCGGATCTGCTGCCGGAACTGCAAGGGCGTCTGCCGATCCGGGTAGAGCTGCGCGCGCTGACCGAGGATGACTTTGTGCGCATCCTGACCGAGACCGACAACGCGCTGACCCGGCAATACACCGCGCTCATGAAGACCGAGGAGGTCGAGGTGACCTTCACCGAAGATGGCATCCACGCGCTGGCGCGGATCGCGGCGGAGGTGAACACTGCGGTCGAGAATATCGGCGCGCGGCGGCTTTATACGGTGATGGAACGGGTGTTCGAAGAGCTGAGCTTTGCGGCACCCGACCGGGGCGGCCAATCGGTCGTCGTGGATGCCGAGTTCGTCGAGAAAAACATCGGCGCGCTGTCGCGCTCGACGGATCTGAGCCGCTACGTGCTGTGATGTCCCACGATGGGACAAACCCGTCCTATCAATGAAAACAGGGGGTTAGCGCCGTGCGTTAACCCCCTGTTCACATACATTCCCGCTCAGACCAGCAAGGCGCGGGCGTAGAAGTCGGTGTCATCTGTTGCTTGCTCAAGCGCGAACCCGGCCTTTTGCAGCACCCGCGCCGACGCCGGGTTGTCGCGTGAGACGCCGCCGATCAAGCGTAAGGGTGCTGCCCGTTGCGCCGCTTTGAGCAGACCGCAAACCAACTCGGTCGCATAGCCTCGGCCCCAGACGGCATGGTCCAGAAGATAGCCAAGATGCAGAAGTGGAACCGGGTCAGGCGTCACGTTCAGGATCAACAACCCGACCAGCTTTTGCTCCATCAGCCCGCGCAGAACAAACACATCGCTTTCGGCGGCCCGGTCGTCGATCCACGCCGACACCGACTGTCCCGTCGCCTGACGCTGCATCGACGGGGGAAGATCGCTCAGAACCTCAGCCGACAGAAGCGTGTCGAGCTCACGTTCCAGCGCGCTGCGCTGCGCCGGGTCACCAAGGATCGGTGCCCAGCGGACGACAGACAACCGCTCGGTGGTAAAGTCGGCAATCGGGGCCGGAAGGGGTGTCATTCTTCAACCAGATAGGGCGCGAGCCGTTCGCGCACCGCGTCCGGCATCGGGGCCGAGGCGCGGGTTTTGGGGTCGAAGAACACCTCGGTCAGGTCATAGGTCGCATGCAGCGCGCCGGTTTCGGCGTGGATCATGCGCAGATGAAAGGTCATCGACCGGCCCCCCAACCGCTTGACCGCGCCATCAATGATCACCCCGTCGCCGGCTTTCAGCTCTTTGATAAAATTCGTCTCGGCCTTGGCGGAAACGATGTGGACGCCGTGTTCCTCAAGCATCCACGAGATCGGAATGCCGAGGCTGGTGTACAGAAAGAACGACGCGTCATCGAAGAACGGCGCGTAATGGCGGACGTTCATGTGGCCGAAAATGTCGTGGTGCCACGGGTGGACCACGGCGCGCAGCAGTTCGGGGCGGGGGGCAATGGGATCAGACATTGAGCGTACGTTTCTCGACATAGACACCGTAGATCGTGGTCAGGATCGACGCGCCGACCATCATCGACACCCAGTTCGCCACCGCAGCCCAAAGCAGACCCAGCGGCAGGGAAACATCGGCGAGGAAAGACGCGGGAAGGTTGATCAGCCAGCTACCGACAATCGTGATGATCCCCAGCAAGATCAGCGACGCGCCGCCGTCCTTGGTGGCGGCCCATGCCTCTTTCAGCTTCAGGCGGTTCTCGATTGCTGCGGCGGGCAGGACAGGAGACAGACGGTAGGCGAGCCAGATCACGGGGAAAAAGACGATCACGGCGGACAAAATCCCGGCGGCCATGTGGGACTGGGGGCCCGGGCTGAGCACAATGAAAGCGACCACCCCCGCGACCATCCCCAGCGGGAGCGCCACAACGGCGATGACCAGCCCGTAAAGGAACCCCGCGACGATATAGCCCCAGATCGCACTGCCGTTAAAGCGCGGGACAAACGCGCCGGGCTCTTCTTCCAGCAGAATGTAGCGGTGCCACGCGACGACGACCCACAAGCCGATGATGATCTGCGCGAGGTTCAGCAGGAGGATGCCGGGCGAGGTGAAGAAGGCGGGCATGACGGCGTCCGTCGTCGTTGCCGCAGGCGGGTTAAAATGCGCAGCGCCTGTGAACTGCAGCAGCACGACCATCACCAGCAGCGCCACGCCGCCAAGCCGCAAAACCGTGTTGAAATTGCCAAAGACCATGCGCACTGCATGGGTAAAAATCTCGATGCCACGCATCCTGAACACTCCTTAAACGATGCGACAGTCTCCCCTGATCCCCTCAAGGGTGTCAATCGCCGTTCCCGGCCCGGTTGCAACGCGCCGGGGTGTTGCGCAGGCGGGGTAAAGCGGATAGCCAGTGCCCGTTCAATCCTTGGAGATTTGCCCATGTCCGCGCCCAAGAAAGTCGTGCTGGCCTATTCTGGCGGGCTCGATACCTCGATCATCCTGAAATGGCTGCAAACCGAATACGGTTGCGAGGTTATCACCTACACTGCCGATCTCGGCCAGGGCGAGGAGCTGGAACCGGCACGCGCCAAGGCCCTGATGATGGGCATCAAGGAAGAGAACATCCATATCATGGATGTTCGCGAAGAATTCGTGCGAGACTTCGTGTTCCCGATGTTCCGCGCCAATGCCGTGTACGAGGGGCTCTATCTGCTGGGCACCTCGATCGCGCGGCCGCTGATTTCCAAGCATCTGGTCGAGCTGGCGCATAAGCATGGCGCCGATGCCGTGGCGCATGGCGCGACCGGCAAGGGCAACGATCAGGTCCGCTTCGAGCTGTCGGCTTACGCGCTGGACCCGTCGATCCGGGTGATCGCGCCGTGGCGTGAGTGGGATCTGTCGAGCCGCACCAAACTGCTGGAATTCGCCGAGCAGCACCAGATTCCGATTGCCAAGAACAAGCGCGGCGAAGCGCCGTTCTCGGTCGATGCGAACCTGCTGCACACCTCGTCCGAGGGGCGCATTCTGGAAGATCCGGGTGTCGAGGCCCCCGATTACGTCGCCCAGCGCATCACCGCTGTCGAGGACGCGCCCGATACGCCCGAATTCATCGAGATCACCTATGAAAAGGGCGATCCGGTGGCGATCAACGGCGAGGCGATGTCGCCGGCAACGATCCTGACCAAGCTGAACGAGATTGGCGGCAAGCATGGCATCGGCCTGCTGGATTTCGTGGAAAACCGCTTTGTCGGCATGAAATCGCGCGGGGTCTATGAGACGCCGGGCGGCACGATCATGCTGGAAGGCCATCGCGGCATCGAGCAGATCACGCTGGATGCGGGCGCGGGTCACCTGAAAGATTCGATCATGCCGCGCTATGCCGAGCTGATCTACAACGGCTTCTGGTTCTCGCCCGAGCGCGAGATGCTGCAGGCGCTGATCGACAAGAGCCAGGAGCATGTGTCGGGCACGGTCAAGCTGAAGCTCTACAAGGGTTCGGTGCGGACCGTGGCGCGCTGGTCCGAGCATTCGCTCTACAGCGAGGCGCATGTGACGTTTGAAGACGACGCCGGTGCCTATGATCAGAAGGACGCCGCCGGGTTCATCCGCCTGAACGCGCTGCGTCTGAAACTGATCGCCACGCGCAATGCGCGGGTGGCCGGGAAAGAATAAACCTTTCCCAACGGTGCAATGAAAAAAACGGGTCGCGGAAACGCGGCCCGTTTTCTTGTTGAGGTCGTCTTGGAGGAGGTCAGCGGTCAGGCAGAGGGGGATTGTTCAGCCTGACCGCCGGGTCGAACAGCCCGAAGGCTGCATCCGGTACGGTCCTGAGACCCGGTGAGCCAGTATCGACGATCGCTGCCAGGAAACCGTCGAACCGGGGATCACCGCCGGTAAATCACATCATCAGCGCGAAGATCCCGATCCACATCAGCGAACCAACGACGACGGCCAGCGCGATGCCAGCACCGGCGGGCAAGGACGTGCCTTGCTGTCGGGTGGGCGTGTACGGGGTGGCGGCAGTATCGGCACGAGTGTTCATGTCGCGGTCTCCAAGCTCTGAGCCACACGATAGCGGCACATCTCTGAAGAAACGCTTAACGGCGGCAAAAAGATGGCAAGGATCGGGCGATTCTGCGCGGGGGTGCGGTCAACCGGCGAGAAGCAGCTCAACTTTGGCGCGATCTGGCATCGCCGGGGCAGCGCCGGGCTGCGTCACTTGCAGGGCAGCGGCAGCGGCGGCGTAGCGCAGGGCCTGTGCTGGGGTCTGCCCCCGGTCCAGCGCGGCGGCAAGAGATCCGGCGAAGCAGTCGCCCGCGCCGGTGGTATCGACGGGGATGACGGGGAACGCGGGCTGAAAAAGCGGCTCTGTGCCTGCCGAAATCCACTCGGCCCCCTGCGCGCCACGGGTGACGATCACCGCCTCGACCGGCTGATCGGGCAGCGCAGTGCCGGTGGATTTCACCAGCGCGGCGGCCTCTCCGGCGTTGACCAGCAGGTGCGTCACGTGGGGCAGGATGGCGCGCAGCGGGTCCAGCGCAAACGGCGCGGCGGAATAGAAAACGCGCAGGCCACGGGCGCGGGCGATCCGGGCGGCTTCAACTTGATGCGAGGTCTCATTCTGCACCAGCAGACAATCGCCCGGCTGCGCCGTCGCCAGCGCCGCGTCGATCATCGCCAGATCCTGCGCCTGATTGGCGCCGGGATGGATGATGATCTGATTCTCGCCCGCATCATCCACCGCAACGATGGCGTGGCCGGTCCCCTGCGTGACCCGCGCAATACGGTCCAGCGCGATGCCATGCGCGGTCAGCTGCGCCTCGATCCACGCATCGCCCTGCCCCACGGCGCCGATGTGCACCACCCGCGCCCCGGCCCTGAGCGCCGCGACGCTCTGGTTGATGCCTTTGCCGCCCAGTCCGGGGGTGTGCGAGGTGGCCGAGAGCGTCTCGCCCGCCTGCGGCAGTGCCGGCAGGCGGTAGACGTGGTCGATGTTGATCGAGCCGAGGCAGAAAACGGTCATTTCGAGACGTGACCCACGCGGCAGGCCGCCATGACGGCCATGTTCATGATGTCATTGACCGTCGCCCCGGTGGACAGGATCTGGATCGGCTTTGGCACGCCGGTCAGGATGGGGCCGATCACCGTGGCGCCGGCCATTTCCTGCATCAGCTTGACCGAGATCGAGGCCGAATGCCGCGCCGGACAGACGAGGATGTTCGCCGGGCCGGTGAGGCGGGAGAAGGGATACGCCTCGGCCGCTTTGGGGTTGAGGGCGACGTCGACGGTCATCTCGCCCTCATATTCGAAATCAACGCCGCGCCGGTCGAGCACGTCGGGGGCTACGTGCATTTTCTCGGACCGCTCGGAAATCGGATAGCCGAAGGTTGAGAAGCTGACGAAGGCCACGCGCGGCTCAATCCCAAGACTGCGCGCCACGCCTGCCGAACGGATGGCGATGTCGGCGAGGTCTTCTTCCTCGGGCCATTCATGCACCAGCGTGTCGGCGATCAGCACGATCCGGCCCTTGTGCAGCAGTACCGAGACACCCACTGCCCCATCCTGCGCACGGGCGTCGAAGACGTGGTTGATCATGTCCATGACCAGCGCCGATTTGCGCGTGGCCCCGGTGACCAGCGCGTCACCATGCCCGTGCTGAAGCATCAGCGCCGAGAAGATGTGCCGGTCCCGGGTGGTCATGCGGTGGACGTCGCGCTGGTCGAAGCCTTTGCGCTGCAGGCGTTTGTAAAGGTAGTTCTTGTAGACATCGAGGTGGCGCGTGTTGGCGGCGTTGACCACGGTCAGCTCGCGCACCGCGTCGGCCAGACCGGCGGCCTCCAGACGGCGTTTGACGTCATCCTCCTGCCCCACCACCAACGACTTGCCCAGACCGGCGCGCTGATACGCAACGGCGGCGCGCAGCACGCGCTCGTCGTCACCCTCGGCGAAAATCATCCGCGATTGCGCCTGACGGGCGCGGGCGAACAGGCTCTGCTGGATCGAGGCCGTCGGGTCCATGCGCGAGCGCAGGGTGTGGCGGTAGGCGTCCATGTCGATGATCGGACGGCGGGCGACGCCGGTATCCATCCCCGCCTTGGCGACGGCGGGCGGGATCACGTAGATCAGGCGCGGATCGAAGGGCGTGGGGATGATGTAGTCGCGGCCGAAGCTGAGCTTGCGACCGTAGGCCATGGCGACCTCATCGGGCACGTCTTCACGCGCGAGTTCAGCAAGGGCGCGGGCACAGGCGATCTTCATCTCATCGTTGATGGCGCGGGCGTGGATGTCGAGCGCCCCGCGGAACAGATAGGGGAAGCCGAGGACGTTATTGACCTGATTGGGATAATCCGAGCGCCCGGTGGCGACGATGGCATCGGCGCGCACGGCATGGGCTTCTTCCGGCGTGATCTCAGGGTCAGGGTTGGCCATGGCGAAGATGACCGGATTGTCGGCCATGGATTCAACCATCTCAGGCGTCACGGCCCCCTTGGCAGACACGCCAAGGAACACATCCGCCCCGCGCATCGCCTCTTCCAGCGTGCGGGCGTCGGTGGTGGCGGCGTGGGCCGATTTCCACTGGTTCATGCCCTCGGTCCGGCCCTGATAGATCACGCCCTTGGTGTCGCACATGATGCAGTTGTCATGCTGCGCGCCCATGGATTTGAGCAGTTCCAGACAGGCGATCCCGGCAGCCCCTGCCCCGTTCAGGACGATCTTGACGTCCTCGATCTTCTTGCCGCTGATTTCCAGCGCGTTGATCAGACCGGCGGCGCAGATCACGGCGGTGCCGTGCTGGTCGTCGTGAAACACCGGAATGTCGCAAAGTTCCTTGAGGCGCTGCTCGATGATGAAACACTCGGGCGCCTTGATGTCCTCAAGGTTGATGCCGCCAAAGGTGGGGGACATCAGGTGCACGGCCTTGATGATCTCATCGGCGTCTTCGGTCGCCAGCTCGATGTCGATGGCGTTGACGTCAGCGAAGCGTTTGAACAGGACCGCCTTGCCCTCCATCACCGGCTTGGAGGCCAGCGCGCCCAGATTGCCCATGCCCAGAATGGCGGTGCCGTTCGAAATTACGGCGACCATGTTGCCCTTGACGGTATAGTCATAGGCCAGCCCCGGATCGCGGGCGATCGCCTCGACCGGCACGGCGACGCCGGGCGAATAAGCCAGCGACAGATCGCGCTGGGTGGCCATCGGCGTGGTGGCGACGATCTCGTATTTGCCGGGGGTCGGCTCGAAATGATAGGCCAGCGCCTCTTCAGGCGTGATGCGGGACTTGCGGGACATGGGGCCTCCTCCAACAGAGGTTCTGCATAGCGCGGGCGTGCGCATCGAACAACGCGGGAATCGGGCCTTTTCGGCGGTCAGGGGGTTTTGTAGGGTCGCGCCGATGACGGGGAGAGTTCAGTGAACGACGCGCAAGTCACGGTGCCGGCCGGTGTAACGCCGATGATGGCCCAATTTCTGGAAATCAAAGCCCAGCACGCGGATGCGCTGCTGTTTTACCGCATGGGCGATTTCTATGAGATGTTTTTTGACGATGCGGTGGCGGCCTCGGCCGCGCTGGACATTGCGCTGACCAAGCGCGGCAAGCATCTGGACGAAGACATTCCGATGTGCGGCGTGCCGATCCATGCGGCCGAGGGCTATTTGCTGACGCTGATCCGCAAGGGATTCCGAGTGGCGATTGCCGAGCAGATGGAGGACCCCGCCGAGGCCAAGAAGCGCGGCTCGAAATCGGTGGTGCGGCGCGAGGTGGTGCGGCTGGTGACACCAGGCACGCTGACCGAGGATGCGCTGCTGGAACCCCGGCGGCACAATTTTCTGGCGGCCTGGGCGGACATTCGCGGCGAGGCGGCGCTGGCCTGGGCCGATATTTCCACCGGCGAGCTGCGGGTGGTCCCCTGCCCGCGCGTGCGGCTGGCGCCTGAGCTGTCACGTCTGGGCGCGCGCGAGCTGGTGGTGCCCGAGGACATGGCCGGTGAGCTGCGCGAAATGGCGGGCGAGATGGCGCTGGCGCTGGCCGAGCGGGGGCGCGCGAGCTTTGACAGCGCGGCCGGGACCAAGCGGCTGTGCGCGCTGTTCGGGGTGAGCACGCTGGACGGGTTCGGCAGCTTCACGCGCGAGGAGATCGCGGCGCTGGGGGCTTTGGTCGATTATCTGGACCTGACACAGAAAGGCCGGATGCCGCTGCTGCGCACCCCGGTCAAGGAAAGCGCCGGCGCGGCGATGCAGATCGACGGGCCGACGCGGCGCAATCTGGAACTGACGCAGGCGCTGGCCGGGGGGCGTGAGGGCTCGCTGCTGGCCTCGATTGACACCACCGTCACGGCGGGGGGTGCGCGGCTGCTGGAGCGGCGGGTTTCCAGCCCCTCGTGCGATCTGGGGGTGATCCGGGCGCGGCTGGCGGCGGTTGAGGCGCTGGTGGGCGATGACCTGTTGCGCGGTGATCTGCGGGCCTCGCTTAAGGCGGTGCCGGACATTGACCGGGCACTATCACGGCTGGCGCTGGAACGCGGCGGGCCGCGCGATCTGGCGATGCTGCGCAGCGGGTTGGCGCAAGCGGGGCTGCTGGCGGGCATGCTGGCCGGGGATCTGCCGGATGTGCTGGTCAGCGCCCGGCGTGCGCTGGTCGGGCATGACGAGCTGGCCGGGCTGCTAGAGGCCACGCTGGTGCAAGACCCGCCGCTGCTGGCGCGCGATGGCGGGTTTATCGCCTCGGGTGTGGACAGTGATCTGGACGCCGCGCGCGAGCTGCGCGACGAGGGGCGCAGTGTGATCGCGCGGATGCAGGCGGAGTATGCGACCGAGACGGGGATTTCGGGGCTGAAAATCAAGCATAACAACGTGTTGGGGTATTTCATCGAGACCACCTCGACCCACGCCGAAAAGATGCTGTCGGCCCCGTTGAACGAACGCTTCATGCACCGGCAGACCACGGCCAATCAGGTGCGGTTTACCACGTTGGCGCTGTCCGAGATGGAGACCAAGATCCACAACGCCGGTGCGCGGGCGCTGGAGATCGAGAAACGGCTGTATGAGGAACTGCGCGGGGCGGTGATGGTCGCCTCGGCCAAGGTGCACGGCGCGGCGCGGGCGTTGGCAGAGGTGGACGTGACAAGCGCGTTTGCCGAACTGGCGCGGGTGCGGGACTGGGCGAAGCCCAAGGTTGATGACAGCCGCAGCTTTGTCGTTGAGGGCGGGCGGCATCCGGTGGTCGAGGCGGCGCTGGCGCGGGCCGGACAGGCCTTTGTCGCCAACGGGCTGGATCTGGAGCCGGGCGACAAGGGTGCCGCTGTGTGGCTGGTCACAGGGCCGAACATGGCCGGTAAATCAACCTTCCTGCGGCAGAACGCGCTGATCGCCATTCTGGCGCAGGCCGGGGGCTATGTCCCCGCGCGCGCGGCGCATATAGGCATGGTCGAGCAGGTGTTCAGCCGCGTGGGTGCCTCGGACGATCTGGCGCGGGGGCGGTCGACCTTTATGGTCGAAATGGTCGAGACGGCAGCGATCGTGAATCAGGCCGGGCCGCGGGCCTTTGTGATCCTCGATGAGATCGGGCGCGGCACGGCGACCTATGACGGCTTGTCGATCGCCTGGGCGGTGCTGGAGCATCTGCACAGCGTGAACCGATGCCGTGCGCTGTTTGCCACGCATTATCACGAGATGGTCGGGCTGGCCGACCGCCTGGAGGGCGTTGAGAACGCCACTGTCGCGGTGCGCGAGTGGGAGGGCGATGTGGTCTTTCTGCACGAGGTCCGCAAGGGCGCGGCGGATCGCAGCTATGGCGTGCAGGTGGCACGGCTGGCGGGCCTGCCGGATGCCGTGATCGTGCGGGCGCGCGAAGTGCTGGAGATGCTGGAGCGGGGCGACGAGGGGCAGCGCGGGGCGAAGACGCTGATCGACGATCTGCCGCTGTTCGCGATGAGCGCCCCTGCCCCGGTCAAAAAGGCTGCGCCCAAGGTGTCGGTGGTCGAGGAGCGGCTGAAAGACGTGCACCCCGACGCGCTGAGCCCGCGTGAGGCGCTGGCGCTGTTGTATGAGTTGCGGGGCTTGCTGGGCGGGGCGTAGGTCGGGGTTTCACCCCGACCCCCGTGGGCTGGAAGTCGGGGTGAAACCCCGACCTACGGGGCCGCCCGAGGGTGGGCGGCCGTTCGCTTTACTTGGCAGGCGTGGACGAAACACCGACCTGCGCGGGGCGCAGAAGGTGCTCGTGCAGGCGGAAGCCTTCGGTGACGACCTGAACGATCTGACCGGCCTTGGTGCCGGGCACCGGGGCTTCGAACATCGCCTCGTGGAAATGCGGGTCGAACTGATCGCCAACCTCGGGCGCGACGCGCACGATGCCGTGGCGGGAGAAGATGTTGGTCAGCTCGCGCAGGGTCAGATCCAGACCGTCAACCATGCCTTTGGCGCGGTCGCGGGTTTCGTCGTCGATCAACGACAGGGCCTGACCCAGATAGTCATAGACCGCCAGCATGTCGCGGGCGAGCTTCTGGCCACCATAGATGCCAGCCTCGCGCCGGTCTTTCTCGCTGCGCTTGCGGAGGTTCTCCAGGTCAGCGAGCGAGCGCATCAGACGGTCACGCATCTCACCGCGCTCGACCTCGAACGCGGCATGCGCGGCATCGAGGGCCGCGTGAAGATCGAGGGCTTCGGGAGCCTCGGTTTCGGCGCCGGTCTCAGCCGGGGTTTCCTGGGAGTCAGCCATATGTTCCTCGTGTCAATCGGAACCCAGCTCGGTCAGCATGCGGCCGACGAGTTGGGCAGTGTAGTCTACTATCGGCACGATGCGTCCGTAGTTCAGTCGCGTGGGACCGATCACGCCGACCGCGCCGACAATCTTGCTGTCGGCGTTCATATATGGAGAAACGACCAGAGTGGAACCCGTTAGCGAAAAAAGCTTGTTCTCGGCGCCAATGAAAATGCGCACGCCCTCGCCTTTTTCGGTGTGCTCGAGCACTTCGGCGATGTCGCGCTTGCGTTCGAGGTCGTCAAACAGCTCGCGGATGCGCTGAAGGCTGTCGGAATCGGTCTGTTCCAGCAGGTTCGCGCGGCCCCGGACGATCAGGCGTTCGTGGCGCTCGCCCTGATGTTCCCACAGCGCCATGCCGCGTTCGATCAGGTCCGTGGCGATCGAGTCGATCTCGCGCCGGCCGGCGGCGATTTCGGTGCGCATCTTGTGGCGCAGTTCGGTCAGGGTGAGGCCGGCGGCGAGGGCGTTGATGAAATTGACCGCTTCGCGCAAGGCCGAGGGCAGCAGGCCCGGCGGCGGGGTGAAGACGCGGTTCTCGACCTGGCCATCAGCGAAAACCAGCACGACAAGGGCGCGGTCGTTGGAGATGGGCACGAATTCAATGTGCTTGATCGGCGCTTCGTGTTTCGGCGCAAGGACCAGCGAGGCACCGCGGGTGATCCCCGAGAGCGCGTTGCCCACGCGGTCCAGCAGCGTGGTGACGTCGCGTTCGTTGGACTGGCGCGTGGCTTCGAGCCGTTCGCGGTCGGCGGTGGTGACGGGATCAACCTCGAGCAGCGCATCGACGAACAGGCGCAGGCCCTGCTGGGTCGGCACCCTGCCCGCCGAGATATGCGGGCTTTCCAGCAGGCCGAGGTATTCGAGATCGTTCATCACGTTGCGGATCGTCGCCGGCGAGAGTTTCTCGTTGAAATCGCGCGTGATGGTGCGCGAGCCGACGGGCGTGCCGGATTGCAGATAGCTGTCAACGACCCGGCGAAACACTTCGCGGGCGCGGTCGTTGAGGTCATGAAAGGCAGTCTGATCTGCTGGCATGGGCACCGATGCACTCTGTTGGCGCGTCAATCCGGTTGCAACGACGGTTGCGCCCCCTGTATCTGGGTCTCCAGATCATAAGAGGAAACGGACATGCGTCCTTCTGGAAGACACTTAGATGAAATGCGGGCAGTTTCAATCGAAACCGGCGTGATGCGGCATGCAGAGGGCTCGTGCCTGATCAAAGTCGGCAACACGCATGTTTTGTGCACGGCCTCGGTTGAAGAGCGCACGCCGCCGTTTTTGAAGAACACCGGGCTGGGCTGGGTGACGGCAGAGTATGGCATGCTGCCGCGCGCCACCAACACACGCAACCGTCGTGAGGCGGCACAGGGCAAGCAAGGCGGAAGAACGGTTGAAATTCAACGCCTTATCGGTCGCTCGCTGCGCGCGGGGATTGATCGGTCGGCGCTGGGTGAGCGTCAGATCACCGTCGACTGCGATGTGATCCAGGCCGATGGCGGCACGCGCTGTGCGTCGATCACCGGCGGCTGGGTAGCCCTGCGGCTGGCGATCAACACGCTGATGAAAACCGGCGCGATCAAGTCGGACCCGATGATGGGGCATGTAGCAGCTGTTTCCTGCGGGATTTACGCCGGGCAGCCGGTGCTGGATCTGGACTATGATGAAGACAGCGTCGCCGGAGTGGACGGGAATTTCGTCATGCTGGACGACGGACGCCTGATCGAAGTGCAGATGTCGGGCGAAACGACGGTGTTTGGCCGTAGCGAGCTGGGGACGATGCTGGATCTGGCCGAAAAAGGCATGGCCGGACTGGTGGCAGCGCAGAAGGCGGCGCTGTGAGCCTGGCGGGCACCACCCTGCTGTTCGCGACGCATAACGCGGGCAAGGTCGAGGAAATGCGCCAACTGCTGTCTCCCTACGGGGTGACAGTGGTGTCCGCCGCCGAGCGCGGTTTGCCCGAGCCGGAAGAGACCGAAGACAGCTTTGTCGGCAATGCGCGGATCAAGGCGCACGCTGCCGCGAAAGCGACGGGCTTGGTGGTGTTGGCGGATGACTCGGGCCTGTGTGTCGACGCGCTGGACGGTGCGCCGGGGGTCTATACGGCCGACTGGGCTGAAGGGCCCGGCGGGCGGGACTTCATGCGGGCGATGGAGAAAACACGCGCCGCTTTGGGTGACGCGCCAGAACCTTGGGGTGCCGAGTTTCGCTGCACGCTGGTGATGGCGTGGCCGGACGGGACGGATGAGGTTTACGAAGGTGTCGTTCGCGGCACCTTGGTATGGCCGATCCGCGGGGCGCTGGGGCATGGGTATGACCCGATGTTCATGCCTGAAGGCGAGGATGTGACCTTTGCCGAGATGACGGCGGACCAGAAGAATGCGTTGTCGCATCGGGGGCGCGCGTTGCAGGCACTCATCGGGGCTCGTTTCACGTGAAACACTCCGGCCCGGATGATTGGCGAAACGGCGGGTTTGGGCTGTACGTCCACTGGCCGTTTTGCGCGGCCAAGTGCCCGTATTGCGATTTCAACAGCCATGTGGCCAAGGAAATCACCCATGACGCGTGGCGCGAGGCCTACGTGGCCGAGATCGCACGATGGGCTGAACGGACGCCGGGGCGTGTGCTGACGTCAATCTTTTTCGGCGGTGGCACCCCGTCACTGATGGAGCCCGAGACGGTCGCGGCGGTGATCGATGCGGCCAAGACGGCGTGGACCCCGGCCAATGATCTTGAGATCACGCTGGAAGCGAATCCCACATCGGTTGAGATGGGCCGATTTCAGGGCTTTGCCGATGCCGGGGTGAACCGGGTCTCGTTGGGGGTGCAGGCACTGGATGACGAGGCCCTGCGGCTCTTGGGCCGTCGGCATAGCGTGGCTGAGGCGATGGCGGCCTGGGATGTAGCGAATACGGTCTTTTCGCGCACCAGTCTGGATCTGATCTATGCGCGCCAATTTCAGGAACAGGAGGCTTGGCGGCGTGAGTTGACCACTGCTTTGTCCCTGAATCCAACGCATCTGTCGCTGTACCAGCTGACCATTGAAGACGGCACTGCGTTTGGCGATCGGTGGGCGAACGGAAAGCTGCCGGGCCTGCCGAGTGAAGACCGGGGCGCCGACCTGTGGGACATTACCCAAGACATGTGCGGATCTGCCGGTTTAATGGCCTATGAGGTCTCGAATCACGCCGTCGAGGGCGAGGAATCGCGCCACAATCAGGTCTACTGGCGCTATGGCGATTATGTAGGCATCGGGCCGGGCGCGCATGGACGGATCTCATCGCCGAGCGGACGGAGCGCGACCGTTGCCGAGCGCGCGCCCCTGCGGTGGTTGGACTCCATCCAGAAGTCTAGCCCGGCGGTCATCGAGAGCGTCATCGAGCCCGACGAACAAGCCATGGAATACCTGATGATGGGGATGCGGTTGTCTGAAGGTATAGATATTGATCGCTTCACCCAATTGAAAGGCCGCCCCCTTGAGGAGACGGCCGTGGTTCAGCTGGAAGAGTTGGGTCTGGTCAGGCGGAAAGACGGACGCTTAGCGGCGACAGCATCCGGCAGGCCCGTGCTCAACAGTGTGCTGCGCGCCCTGTTCTGAGGCGTGTCAGCGCACCGAGGACAGAAGCTGGCACAGCTGGTCAAGCTGATCGAGCGTCTTGTAGCGGATCGTCACCTGCCCCTCGCCCCCTGCCCTGTGGTCGATAACCACGCCCATCCGCAGATTGGCTGAAAGATCTTCCTCCAGCGCGCGGGTGTCCGCGTCTTTCTGACGGTTCTCGCGAGGGGAGTTCGTACCCGTGCGCGGGTTGGTGGCGATGCGGCGCGCGAGGTCTTCGGTTTCGCGCACCGAGAGCCCTTCACCGGCAACTTTCAGTGCCAGAGCAATCGGGTTCTCGGCAGTGACCAGCGCCCGCGCATGTCCGGCACTGATCGTACCGGCGACGACCATATTCTGCACATCTTGCGGAAGATTGAGCAATCTCAACAGGTTAGCGATGTGGCTACGGCTCTTGCCAAGCGCCTCGGCGACGCGCTCCTGGGTGTGGCCAAAGCGGTCGATCAGCTGCCGATAGCTGGCGGCCTCTTCAATGGCGTTCAATCCTTCGCGTTGGATGTTCTCGATAATTGCGACTTCGAGAACTTCCTGATCGTTGAATTCGCGGATCAGAACGGGGATGTCGGCCAGCTGTGCCAGTTGCGCCGCGCGCCAACGACGTTCGCCGGCGACGATTTCATAGATACCCGGCAGATTCGGCGCAGGACGCACCACCAGCGGCTGAACAATCCCCTTTTCACGGATGGAATCAGCCAGCTCTTTAAGCGCGCGCTCGTCAAACTTACGACGCGGCTGATCGGGGTTTGCGCGAATCGATTCAACCGGGAGCGAATCAACGTTGCGCCGCTGTACGTCGTTCGGCGTGAGAGGGTCGTTAACCCCCGCATCAATGCCAATATCGGCCATCAGCGCGGTCAGACCACGGCCCAACCCGCGACGCTCTGGTTTCCGTTCGGTCATGTCAGGCTTCCTCACGCAGATCGTGGTTATTCTTCAGAAATTCCCGCGCAAACGCGCGGTAGGCCATCGATCCTTTGGACAGAGGATCATAGGTCAAAGCGGGGACCGCAAATGACGGCGCTTCGCTGAGGCGGACGTTCCGCGGAATCACGGTCTCATAGACCAAAGCGCCCAGGGTATCGCGAGCGTCGCGTTCGACCTGTTGTGACAGATTGTTGCGCTGATCATGCATGGTGAGCAAAACGCCCTCAACGCGCAGGTCAGGGTTGGCCGTTTGCCGGATCTCACGAATGGTCAACATCAGTTGTGACAGGCCTTCGAGCGCAAAGAATTCACTCTGCAGCGGAATCAGCACCGCATTCGACGCCACCAGTGCGTTCACGGTGAGCAAATTGAGCGACGGCGGGCAGTCAATCAGGATGTAATCAAACGCAAAGGGCGCAAGGGACGCGCTGGCGAGCCCATCGCGCAACAGATAGCTGCGTTTGTTAACATTGTAGAGCTGCACGTCAGAAGATGACAGCTCCGTCGTCGAAGGGATGACATAGACACCCTGCGTTTCGGTCTGAACCACGACGGAACCCGGGTCTGCATCGCCAAGCAACAGATCATAAATCGTCTGACTGCGCTGATCGAGGCCAATGCCGAGACCCGTCGATGCGTTGCCCTGCGGGTCCATATCGACGACAAGCACCCGCTTTCCAAGCTCTGCGAGACTCGCCGCGAGATTGATGGCCGTCGTCGTCTTGGCGACTCCGCCCTTTTGGTTGGCGATGGCTATCGTCTTCATGTTCATATGTCCAATGGTCGCAAGTCGCGTACAATCAGGATCGTGCTGTCGGGGTCCGCTTGGCTTGGGCGGGTCGCATAGTCGAAGTGCCACGATTGCTGCGCTGCTTCAACCTCTTGTGCATGGTTGCGCCCCTTTGGCAGCAGTGCAATCCCCCCTGCGGACATGTGCCGATGACAGTAAGACAGCAACAGCGGCAGCGGTGCCAGTGCCCGGGCGGAAACGATATCGGCATCGGCGGGGTCGGCCTCTTCGAGGCGGGCGCGCTTGACCGTGACCGGCAGGTCAAGTTCGCGCGAAATCGTCGCCAGAAACGCTGCTTTTCGGGCGTCGGATTCGATCAGGGTAAAGCTGGCGTCGGGAATTTGTTCTTTGCTCAGAATAGCGACAACTATCCCCGGCAATCCGCCGCCCGACCCCATGTCGCACCAGCGCCGAAACTCGGGTGGTGCGTGCCTGTAGAGTTGGGCAGAATCCAGAATATGCCTGTTCCAGATGTCAGCTTGGGTCGACTTCGCCACCAGATTAATGGTCTTTGACCACTTCAACAGGGCTTGAACATAGGCCTCAAGCCGCTGGTGTGTTTCACGTGAAACATCGGCGGCCCGCCATTCCTCAGGCTTCAAGGCTGCGTTCCGTCTGCTCGGCAATCTTCAAATGCGCCATGATGGTGATCAGGGCGGCGGGAGTCATACCCTCAATAGCACCCGCATCGCCGATCGTTTGCGGACGGTGCGCTGACAGTTTCTTCTGCAATTCGCTCGAGAGAGATGGCAGCGCCGTGTAGCTGAACCACGTGGGAATCGGCGTTCCAGCTTCGCGTTTGAGCTGCTCGGCCTCTTTCACCTGCCGCACCAGATAGGGCGCATAGAACGCCTCACGCGCTGCCTGCTCAAGGTCATCGCGGCGCACGTCCGGAAAGACCGCCATCAGCGCGCCCATATCACGTCCCTCACCCAAAGCCTGCCCCGCAAATTCAAGATATGAGCGTTTCTGCCCATCTCTCGGTGGGACGATGCCGATTTTCTCGTAGTCGCTTTTAGGTGGTGCCGATGCTGACAGTTCAGTCTTGAGGTCGGCAAGCCGGCCGCATTTGCGCTCAAACGCGCTCTGACGTTCCTCTGACACCAAGCCAACAGCGACGCCAACCGGCGTCAACCGTTGATCAGCGTTATCAGCCCGCAGGCTCAATCTGTACTCGGCGCGCGAGGTGAACATCCGATATGGCTCTGTCACACCGCGTGTCACCAGATCATCGATCATGACGCCAATGTAGCTGTCGAACCGGGTGAGCGTGACTGCATCCGAGTCCATGGCAACAGCGGCGGCGTTAGCGCCCGCAAGCAGACCCTGAGCGCCTGCTTCTTCGTACCCGGTTGTCCCATTGATCTGTCCGGCAAGAAACAAACCCGGAAGCGCCTTCAGCTGCAAACTGCGGTCCAGCCCGCGCGGATCAAGGTAATCGTATTCGATCGCGTAGCCAAACTGAAGGATCTCGACTGCTTCCAAGCCTTTGATCGACCGAAGAAAATCAATCTGGACCTCTTTAGGCAACGACGTCGAAATCCCATTCGGATAGACCGAATGATCGTCCAGGCCCTCAGGCTCCAGAAATACGTTGTGGGAATCCTTATCGGCGAAACGCGTTACTTTATCCTCAACCGATGGACAATACCGTGGTCCGATCCCGGTGATGTTACCCGACCGCATCGCCGACAAATGCAGATTCTCGCGGATGATCTGGTGCGTCAGCGCGTTCGTCTCAGTAACGCCACAGGCAATTTGCCTGGCCTCAGGCTGCGTGTTCAGGAACGACATCATCACCGGATCTGCATCGCCTTCCTGCCGACCGACGGCTCCCCAATCAATGGTTTTGCCATCCAGCCGCGCCGGCGTCCCGGTTTTCAGCCGACCCACACCTTCAGCGACATCGCGCAGCCTGGTGCCAAGCAAGTCGGCTGCCTTCGCCCCTCGCCGACCCGCTGAAATACGCTCGGTGCCGATATGAATCTCGCCACGCAGGAAGGTACCGGTTGTCAGGACGACGGCGCTTGCCTTGATGACACTCTCGTCGGCCAAAAGAACGCCGATAACGCGGCCGGCTTCCATGACCAAATCGACCACTTCGCCTTCAAGGACCTCCAGCGACGCCTGCGCCTGAACATAGCACTGGGTAAACGCGGCGTAGCGCCGCCGATCGGCCTGGACTCTGGGCCCCTGCACCGCCGGACCTCGCGACCGGTTCAGCAGCCGATACTGGATCCCGGCATAGTCCGCCGCCAACCCCATCATCCCGCCAAGCGCGTCAATCTCGCGCACCAGATGCCCTTTGCCGATACCGCCGATTGCTGGGTTGCACGACATCACGCCCAGATCGCTGACACGAAACGTGATCAACGCCGTGCGCGCGCCGCGCCGGGCAGCCGCCAGTGCCGCTTCAACGCCCGCGTGACCTCCACCGACGACAATCACGTCATAATGTTTCACGTGAAACGAGCCCCTACTTGCCGATACAGAACGACGAAAAGATTCGCCCAAGCACATCTTCTACATCCACGCGCCCAATGATTCCATCCAGGGCGCGAACCGCCATCTTCACATCTTCTCCGACGAGGTCCCAGCTCAAACCTGACTTCAGGCCTGAAACCGCCGAGTTGATCCCGTCCCCCGCACGCGCCAGATTGCCGAAGTGCCGCTCGCGCGTAAAGACCGAGGACGACGCAACCCGCCCCGCAAGGCATTCCTCGATCTGCGCCAGCAACCCGGCAACACCCGAGCCGGTTTTAGCCGAGATCCCGTCAAGCCCCCAGAGATCCGCTTTCGACAACACCACAATATCGCCCGCAGCAACACCAACCGGCTCTTCTCCCGGTTCGCTCAGCAGAAAGATCCGCAGATCCGCAGCCGCCGCCCGCGCGCGCCCGCGCTCAATGCCGATCTGCTCGATCTCATCATCCGCGTCGCGCAACCCGGCCGTGTCAATCAACGTCACGGCAAGGCCGCCAATCTCCATGCGAACCTCGATCACATCCCGGGTGGTTCCAGCGCGCGAGGATGTTATAGCCGCCTCTCTCCCTGCTAAAGCGTTGAGAAGGGTCGATTTTCCGGCATTCACCTGACCAACGATCGCCACCTCGAACCCGCTGCGCACCGCCTCGGCGGCAGAGCGTCCGGCGATTTGGGCCGCCAGCCCGGCCTGCACCCGCACCAAGGGCGCCAGGACAAACCCGGTCAGATCATCCGGCAATTCTTCATCCGCGAAATCGAGTGCGGCTTCCAGCATCGCCAGCGCCTGCAATAGATCCTCGCGCCATCCGTCGACGACACGGCCCGCTGCCCCGTCCAGCACCGCCAACGCCTGCTTGCGCTGCGCCTCGGTCTCGGCGTCAATCAGATCGGCCAGGGCTTCAACCTCGGTCAGATCCAGCCGTCCCGCCAGAAACGCCCGCTTGGTAAACTCGCCCGCCGTTGCTGCGCGCACACCCTCTACCGCCAGACAGGCCCGCAGAAGCGCTGAGACCACGGCCACACTGCCATGAACCTGAAATTCACACACCCGCTCACCGGTAAAGCTGCGCCCGTCCTCAAAGACCAGCACAAGCCCGCTGTCGATCTCTGCCCCGCTGGCATCGCGCAGCCGCGCCAGACGCGCCTCACGCTCGGGCGGAACACTCCCGGCCAAAGCCGCACACACATCCCAGGCCCGCGGTCCTGAGACGCGAACAACAGCCACACCCGCGCGCCCCTGCGCGGTGGCCAGGGCAACGATCGTGTCCATGAGAGCCTCCGAAAACCCGACGGATCAGGAGTTCATCGAATCGAAGAACTCGCCGTTGGTCTTGGTCTGTTTGAGTTTCGAGATCAGGAATTCGATCGCATCCGTCGTCCCCATCGGGTTCAGGATCCGACGCAGCACGAAGGTTTTCTGCAGGTTGTTCTTGTCGACCAGCAGTTCTTCTTTCCGCGTGCCCGACTTCAGGATGTCCATCGCCGGGAACACCCGCTTGTCGGCCACTTTGCGGTCCAGCACGATCTCGCTGTTGCCGGTGCCTTTGAATTCTTCAAAGATCACCTCATCCATGCGGCTGCCGGTGTCGATCAGGGCGGTCGCGATGATGGTCAGCGATCCGCCCTCTTCGATGTTGCGCGCCGCACCAAAGAAGCGCTTGGGGCGCTGCAGAGCGTTGGCATCCACACCACCGGTCAGCACCTTGCCCGAAGACGGTACCACGGTGTTGAACGCGCGGCCTAGGCGGGTGATGCTGTCCAGCAGGATCACCACGTCGCGCTTGTGCTCGACCAGCCGCTTGGCTTTCTCGATCACCATCTCGGCCACGGCAACGTGCCGCGAGGCCGGCTCGTCAAAGGTCGAAGACACAACCTCCCCCTTCACCGAGCGCTTCATGTCGGTCACTTCTTCGGGCCGCTCGTCGATCAGCAACACGATCAGATAGCATTCCGGGTGATTGCTGGCGATCGAATGCGCGATGTTCTGCATCAGAACCGTCTTACCGGTCCGCGGCGGGGCCACGATCAGCGCGCGCTGACCCTTGCCCAGCGGCGCCACGATATCGATGATCCGGGCCGAACGATCGCGGATCGTCGGATCCTCGATCTCCATGTTCAGCCGCTCATCGGGATAGAGCGGCGTCAGGTTGTCGAAGTGTACCTTGTGGCGCGCGCGCTCGGGATCGTCGAAGTTGATCCGCGTCACCTTGGTCAGCGCGAAGTATTTCTCATTCTCACCCGGCGCGATCATCACGCCCTCAACCGTGTCGCCGGTGCGCAGGCTGAACTGGCGGATCATTTCCGGCGAGACGTAGATGTCATCGGGGCCCGGCAGATAGTTCGCCTCGGTCGAGCGCAGAAAACCGAACCCGTCCTGCAGAACCTCCAGGACGCCATCGCCGCCGACTTCCCAGCCATCCTCGGCCCGCTCTTTCAGGATCGAGAACATCATCTCGCCCTTACGCATGGACGGAGCGTTATCGATCTCCAGCTCTTCAGCCATCGACAACAACTCTGCGGGCGTCTGTGCTTTCAGCTCGGACAGATTCAAACGGTACTCGGACATGGACAGCCCTCCACGATGCATCGACGCATCGGTTCTTCAGCAATGTAAATCGGGAAACACGGGCACCGGACGGCCCCGCTTTTCCAAACCTCTTAGGGAAAACGCAGATCCGAGTCAATCGGCCCGGTTTGAGCGCCACGTCCCTCTTCCCTCTTCTAAAAAAGAAAGAATCTTAAAGGGTAGATGATGTAGTAGGGGCAGTGGATAACCACAGTTATGCGCTTACCCCCCAAACAATCCACAGCATGTCTACGCTGATCCTACGTGATGCTGTGCCTTTAAGTCTTTGACTCTGCGGCGTTATGTACCTGCGCCGTCCTTCCCGCCACCTGGGCGTCATCAATCCTTCACAGGCTGTTCACAGGCGTTATCCCGTGTGGAGAACTGCCCCTCGCGGCTTGACAAATGTGGGTACAACCGGCGATTTGGCCGCTGACACGCCTTGATCACAGCTTTGCCCCACGGCGCCGCACAGGGTTATCCCCATGTCTATCCTCACCCTTGCATCCTCTTCTGCCATCCGCGCGACGCTTTTGCGCAACGCGGGCGTCGAGATTCAGCTCAAACCGGCCCGTATCGACGAGGACGGTCTGCGTGAGTCGCTGAGCGCCGAGGGTGCCACCCCCCACGACATCGCCGACGCGCTGGCCGAGCATAAAGCCCTGCGCATCGCCTCCCGTGATCCTCAGGCGCTGGTCCTTGGCTGTGACCAACTACTCGAATGTGACGGACAGCTCTTTAACAAACCGTTAAATCCGCAGGACGCCCGCGCGCAATTGACGGCGCTGCGCGGCAAAACCCACCGTTTGCACACCGCCGCCGTGCTCTACGCGCAAGGCCAGCCGGTCTGGCGGCACGTTTCCACGCCGCGCCTGACCATGCGCGATTTCTCTGACGCCTTTCTCGAAAGCTATATTGCCGCAACTTGGGACGAGATCCGCCATTGCGTCGGCTGCTATCAGATCGAGGGGCCGGGCATCCGGCTGTTCAGCAAGATCGAGGGCGACCTTTTTGCTATTCAGGGCCTGCCGCTGCTGGAACTGCTCGCCATTCTTACCCAACGAAAAGAGATCCCCGGATGAAACCCACGCTGCGTCTTGCCGGGGTCATCGGCGACCCCATTGCCCACAGCCGTTCACCACGGTTGCATGGGTATTGGTTGCAGCGTTACGGCGTCGCCGGGCATTACGTTCCGCTGCACATCAAAGGTGAAGACTTCGCCAAGTCTCTGGAAATGCTGCCAAAGATGGGATTCTCTGGCGTGAACGTCACCCTGCCGCACAAGCACAGCGCACTGGCGCTTTCGGACTGCGTAACCCCTTTGGCCCGCCGGATTGGCGCGGCGAATACGCTGACGTTTACCGAAAATGGTATCGAAGCCGACAACACCGACGCTTACGGTTTCGCCCAGAATATCCGCGAGGCGCACCCTGACTGGACCCCCCGCCGCGTCGCGCTGATCGGTGCGGGCGGCGCCAGCCGAGCGGTGATCGCGGCGTTGCAGGATCAGGGCGCGGCGGAGATCCTGCTCACCAACCGCACCCAGCCCCGCGCTGAGGCGTTGGCGGAAGAATTTGGCGCTGGTGTCGTCGTTGTCCCATGGGCTGACCGCGCCGCCATGCTCGACGGCTGCGATACGCTGGTGAACGGCACCTCGATGGGCATGCAGGGCAACCCGGCGCTTGATCTGGATCTGAGCGCCCTGCCCCGCAGCGCCATCGTTAACGATCTGGTCTATGCGCCCTTGGAAACACCCCTTCTGGCCGCCGCGCGTGCGCGCGGGAATGCCTGCGTGGACGGCCTCGGGATGCTGCTGCATCAGGCCGCGCCGGGGTTCGAGCGGTGGTTTGGCGTCACGCCGCAGGTGGACGCCGATCTGCGCAAGGCGGTGTTGGCATGAGCCTTGTCCTTGGCCTTACCGGCTCGATCGGGATGGGAAAGTCCACCACCACCGGGTTTTTCCGCGAGGCCGGTGTGCCGGTCTGGGACGCCGACGCCGCCGTCCATGCGCTTTATGAGCAAGGCGGCGCTGCCGTCGCGCCCATCGGCGCGCTGCATCCGGCGGCGGTGACGGATGGTGCGATTGACCGCGCCGCCCTGCGCGCGTGGATCGCGGCGGATGCCACAGCGTTAAAGCAGATCGAGAGCGTCGTGCACCCGCTCGTCGGCCAGTCCCGCGCCGATTTCATCAGCGATAACAGCGACAAACCCCTCGTCGTCGTCGATGTCCCGCTGCTCTTTGAAACCGGCGGCGACCGACGCGTTGACGTTACCCTCGTCGTTTCGGCCCCCGCCGAGGTGCAGCGCGCCCGCGTGCTTGCCCGCCCCGGCATGACCGAGGCGCATTTCCGCACGATCCTGTCCAAGCAGATGCCCGACGCGGAGAAACGCGCCCGCGCCGATCATGTGATCGAAACGCTGACCCTTGAACAAACCCGCGCCGATGTGTTCGACTTGGTGGCCAAGCTGACAGGGAAGCTGCCCGATGCGTGAGATCGTTCTGGACACCGAAACCACCGGCTTTGAGCCATCCGAGGGGCACCGTCTGGTCGAGATCGGCTGCGTCGAGCTGATCAACCACATGCCGACCGGCAACACCTATCACCAGTACATCAACCCCGAACGCGGCATGCCCGCCGAGGCCTTCGCGGTACACGGGTTAGGCGATGATTTCCTGCGTCCGCAGCCGAAATTTGCGCAAGTAGCGCAAGCATTTGTGGATTTTGTCGCCGGGGCCAAGCTGGTCATCCATAACGCAGCGTTCGACATGAAATTCCTGAACACCGAGCTGGAATGGATCGGCAAGCCCAAGCTGGAAAACCCGGTGGTCGACACGCTGGCCATCGCGCGGCGCAAGTTTCCGGGGGCGTCGGCCTCGCTCGACGCGCTCTGCCGCCGCTTTGGCATCGACAACTCGAACCGCACGCTGCACGGCGCGTTGCTGGACAGCGAGATCCTGGCCGAGGTCTATCTGGAACTGCTGGGCGGGCGGCAGACCGGACTTGCGCTGAACACGCAGAACAGCCGTTCAAGCGGGCCGGTGGATGTCGACTGGCGCGCGCGGCCGCGACCCACGCCGCTGCCGTCGCGCCTGACCGAGGAAGAGCTGGCTGCGCATGCCAAGATGATCGCGGGCATGGGCGACGCGGCGATCTGGCGCAAATATGACGCCTGACGCGCTGGTCATCGGCGCCGGTCCCGCCGGGCTGATGGCCGCTGACCGGCTTCTTGCCGCTGGCTTTACGGTGCTGCTGGCCGAGGCCAAACCTTCGCCCGGACGCAAGCTGCTGATGGCGGGTAAGTCCGGCCTGAACCTCACGAAAGCGGAAACGGCTGAGCGTTTTCTGTCCGTCTATGCCGAGGCTGAAGACTGGCTGCGCCCGATGCTTGCTGTCTTTGGGCCTGACCAGGTGCAGGACTGGGCGCGCGGGCTGGGACAAGAGGTCTTCACCGGCTCGTCGGGCCGTGTGTTTCCCCAAGCGATGAAGGCCTCGCCGCTGCTGCGCGCGTGGCTGGGGGACCTGTCGGCGCGCGGGCTGGACCTGCGGACGCGGTGGCGATGGCTGGGCGGCACGTCGTTTGCCACGCCCGAGGGGCAGCAGCAGGTGCAGCCCAAGGCCACCGTCCTGGCTCTGGGCGGGGCCAGCTGGGCGCGGTTGGGGTCGGACGGGGCGTGGTCCTCGGTCCTGACGGAGAAGGGCATTGCACTGGTGCCGTTTAAGCCGGCAAATATGGGCTTTCTGGTCGATTGGTCGCCGCATATGGCCAAGCAGTTCGGCCAGCCGCTGAAGTCCATCGCGCTCAGTGCCGGAACCCTGCGGGTACGGGGTGAGGCGGTGATCTCGGGGCGCGGGATTGAAGGGGGCGGGATTTACGCCGTCAGCCGGGCGCTGCGTGAGGGGGCGGCGCTGTTCATTGATCTTTTCCCGGACCGTGACAGTGAGGCTTTGACTGAGAAGATCGAGGCGCGGCCCAAAGGTGAGACCGTGGTGAACACCTTGAAGAAGCTGGGGCTTTCGGGTGCTTCATTGGCGTTGGCGCTGGAATGTGCACGGCCCTTCCCGGCAGAGGCCGCAGCGCGCGCTGCGCTGCTCAAAGCGCTGCCGGTGCCGCTGATCGGTCCCCGCCCTATGGATGAGGCGATTTCGACCGCCGGGGGTATCCCGCGCGCCGCGTTGACCGATGACCTGATGCTGCGCCAGTGGCCCGGCGTGTTCGCGGCGGGCGAGATGCTGGATTGGGAAGCGCCGACCGGCGGCTACCTGTTGACGGCCTGTCTGGCAACCGGGCGATGGGCGGGCGATGCCGCCGCGCGGTTCATGCAATCCCGGTCAGGATAAACCCGCCGCCGATGGCATAGCGCCCGGACAGGATATGGCCGCGCTCGAACGGGCCGACATTGCGCTGGAATTCGGCGTGGAAGGTGGTGTCGCCCAGCGTGATGCAGATCACCTCAAACCCGAAAAGTTCTTTAGTAACAGGAAATTGCGCCTTATAGACGCATTCCTTGGCACTAAAGATCAGCTTGGCGCGGCGGGTGTCGGCCCCCAGCGCGGCGCGTTCTTTCGGCAGCAGGACGGTGCCGAAAACCTCGGTGGGAAGCGGTTCATCCTCTTCCAGATCAATGCCAATCAGGCCCTTGCCGACAACCGCCAGCGCCCAGCCTTGCGTATGGGTAATCGACCCCGAGACGCCCGCAGGCCAGACCGGCGCGCGGTCGGGGCCCATGGGGATGGCGACGGATTGACCAAGGGCGCGGCGGGCCGCAGTGCGCCCGGCAGCGAATTCGCGACGACGCGCAGGGACCATCCGCGCGAGGGTCGCCTCTTCTTCCGGCATCACCGAAACATCGCTCGCCGAGGCAATGCCCAGTGCGATCTCTGGTGCAAAGACATCCGCCGCCAACCTTTCGAGCTGACGGCGGATGGCGCTATGGGTCGGCAGGGTCATCCGAGTTTACTCAAGCGCTCCGCCCGCATCGCGCGGCGCTTTGACATCGCGTCGAGCCTGCCACGCGCCGCTTCAGCCTCGACCGGGGCTGCGGGGGGCGGGGCGGCGCTGACGGGTTTCAGTTTGGCGTCGATATGGCTGGCGAGGGCGGACAGGACCGGGAAGCGGAATACATCGGTGATGGACAGGCCGGGGAGCGCCAGTGCCTCACGGATCTCTCGGTGCGCCTGCACGGCCAGCAGCGAATGGCCGCCCAGTTGGAAGAAATTGTCGCCCGGTTTGACCTCAACCACGCCCAGAACGTGGGTCCAGATCGCCGCGATCCTCGCTTGGGTGTCGCCCGCGTTGGCAGCGACCGGCGCAGCGATCACCGTGGGGCGCACCACGCCCGGCGCGGGTAGCGCCTTGCGGTCAATCTTTTTGTTCGGCGTCAGCGGGAAGCTGTCCAGCCGGAGGATCTGCGACGGCACCATATGCGCGGGCAATTGCGCGGCCAGCGCCGCTTTCAACCCGCCTGTGTCAGCGTGACCCATCACATAGCCGACCAGTCGGACGTCGCCCGGCACGTCTTCACGCGCGATAACAACGCTTTGCGTGACGCCGGATTGCGCGTCGAGCAGGGTTTCGATCTCGCCCAGCTCGATCCGATAGCCGCGGATCTTGACCTGATGATCGGCGCGGCCAAGGAAATCCACCGCTCCATCAGCCCGCAGCCGCACCAGATCGCCGGTGCGATAGAGGCGCTCGCCACCGATGATGACAAACCGCTCCGCCGTCAGTTCCGCGCGCTGCCAATAGCCGCGCGTGACCCCCGCGCCGCCGATCCACAGCTCACCCTCGGCCCCCAGCGGGACCGGGCGCTGCGCCTCGTCCAGCACATGCAGCGTGGTGTTGGCGATGGGCGTGCCGATGCCGACCACGCCGTCGCCGCCCATGCTGCGCGCGGTTGTGGACCAGATCGTCGTCTCGGTCGGGCCATACATATTCTGCACCGGCGCGCCGGTGATCTGCGCCAGCTCGGCAGCCAGTGCGCCCGGCAGGGCCTCACCCCCCACCATCATATGTTTCACGTGCGACAGCGCCGCGCGGGCCTCATCATTGCCGGTCAGCATGCGCGCCATCGAGGGCGTGCATTGCAGATGCGTGACCTTGTGGCGCTGGATTTGCGCGGCGAGGGAGAAGTCATTGGCGTCCAGTTCGGCGGGCGCGTTCGAGCGGCGCAGCACTTCGGCCAGCGGATAGAGCCCTTCCAGCACCTGCCCGGTGGGGATGCCATAGTCGATCAGGCAGCCGATTTCCGCGATGCCGATGGCCTTGAGTTGCTCGACCCGGCGCAGGCAGTCGTCGACAGTGCCGAACAGGCCGGAATCCTCGAAATAGCGATTGAACGCATACTCCAGAATGCCATCGACCTCATCCTGGCTGAGGCTGTCCAAGTCGATTTGCATCGGGTTCGTCACGCCCTGCGGTTTCTTGAACGCCGGGAAAGCCCAGGCGTATTGCTTGACCAGCCCGGCGGCGGAGAGAAGATAGCTCTTCATCGGCCCGCGCGCCGTTTCGCGCGCAATCTCGCGCGTGCGGGCAACGTAGGTGTGCAGCATCAGCGTGACGGTGAAGTCCTTGGGGTCATGCCCGGCCTTGCGCAGCGCGGCGTGGTAGATCTTGATCTTGCCCGCGACCTCATCAATCGACTGGCCGAGCAGGTGGGTCAGCACATGCGCGCCGATTTCGCCGGCTTCACGCCAGGTATCGGGGTTGCCAGCGATGGTCAGCCAGAGCGGCAGTTCCTTGGACACCGGGCGCGGCAGGGATTGCACGCTGCGCGTCTCGCCATTGTGGTCAAACTCGACCGCTTCGCCGCGCCAGAGTTTGCGCACGGTTTCGATGGTGTCGAACATCGCGGCCTTGTTGTGGGGGACCGAATTTTCCGGCCGCAGCACAAAATCCACCGGATGCCAGCCCGAGGCCATCGCCACCCCGGCACGGCCATTGGTCAGGTTGTCGATGACCGCCCATTCCTCGGCAATCCGCAGCGGATGGTGCAGCGGAGCAACGCAAGAGCCTGATCTGACGTCGATATTCGTGGTAACAGCCGCCACCGCCGCCCCGGTCACAGCGGGGTTCGGGTACGGTCCACCGAAGGCGTGGAAGTGGCGTTCCGGGGTCCAGACGGCGCGGAAACCGTGCGTGTCGGCGAATTTCGCGCCCTCCAGCAGCAGCTCGTATTTCTGTGGGCCGGGGCCGTCGTCATTGCCCCAGTAGAACAGGCTGAAGTCCATTTTCTGGTCGGACACGGGCAGCGATCCGCCCGAGACCATCATGCGGTCCTCATCCGAGGTCAGCACCAGCTTGAACCCGCGCGCCAAGGTCCAGAACAGCTCCAGCACCGAAATATCGAAGCTGAGCGAGGTCACGGCCAGCCAGACGCCCGCCGGGTCATGCTGGATACGGTCTTCCATCCCGGCGAAGAAATTGGCGACGTTGCGGTGTTCGACCATCACGCCCTTGGGCAACCCGGTCGAGCCCGAGGTGTAGATCAGATACGCAAGGTTTTCGGGGGCCGCGCCGGTTTCGGGGTTCGCCTCGCTCGCGGCGGCCAGCCTTGTGTCGGTGTCCAGCACCAGCAGCTGCGCGGCGTGGTCGGGCAGCGTGTCGATCAGCCCGGATTGGGTGACGATCACCGGGGCGGCGCTGTCGGTCAGGAAGTGCTTGAGCCGGTCGGCGGGATAGGACGGGTCCATCGGCACATAGGCACCGCCCGCTTTCAGGATGCCCAGCGCGCCGATCAGCAGATCAGGCGAGCGCCGGGCGCAGAGCGCGACGGGGGTGTCGGGTTTGATGCCCATCGCTTGCAGCGTGTGCGCGACGCGGTTCGCCTTGGCGTTCAGCTGGGCGTAGGTCAGGCTTTGACCCTCGAACACCAGCGCGGTGGCCTGCGGGGTCTTGGCGACCTGGGCCTCGAACAGCTGCGCGATGGTCTGGTTATCGAAGGGACGGTCGGTCGCATTCAGCTGGTTCAGGATCGCGCATTCAGGGGCGCTGATCAGGTCGAGCGTGGTGAGGGGCGTTGCGGTGTCAGCGTCAGCCAGATGCGCGATGCGCCCGGCAAAGAGGTCAAGCGTGGCTTCATCCACTAGCGACAGGTCGGCCGAGAGCGTCGCGCCCTCGGGCCCGGCGGTGATGCACAGGGCGGTGCCGTCGATCCGCTCGCCAGCGGTGGAGAGACCCAGCGCGGGGGTTGGGATCGGCATCAGGGCCGGGTCACGCCCGATCAGATCGCGGGCGTAAGACGGGTGTTTTGTGGTGGCCTCGACGGTCGCGCTAATCGCGGCTTCCAGCGCGGAGAGGCTGTCGCCTTGCGGAATCATCGGCACCCAAGGAGCGATATAGCCCGGCGCGGAATTGTGCGCGGATTTGGTTTCAGCCCCAGTGAACGCCCAGCCGCCCGGCGCATAGGCCGACAAGATCGCAGCGGCGCGGGGGGCGGAAACGCCGGTCAGGGCGCGGGTCGCGATGCCCTGACCGCCCGGTTTCGCGGCCAGATCGGCGGCGGTGAAGCTGCTCAACGCCTTGCGCCAATGTGCCTCGCCTGACGTTACGCGCGCCATCGCGTCGGTCAGCGAAGGCTCAGGCGCGCTTAGGATTTCCCCAACGCTGGCAATGTCTTGCACCGGCAGACCGCCCAGACAGGTGATCCCGCTCAGCCGCACCGCGCCATCGGCGCAGGCGACGCTCAGTGTGTCGCCAACCGCAAGCACGGTGCCCGCAGCGCCCTGCCCGGCAACAACCTCAGCCTGCCCGACTGCATAGACCCCGCGCGCGGTTTCAATCTTGGGCAGCGCCAGCGGGTTCCAGTAGCCCGCGTGATCCAAGGCGCGGACCATCCGCACAACCTCAGCCGCAGGGCGGGTATAATCCAACCGTGCCGCCATCGCAGGGCGGTCATCGCGAAGCGTCAGCGTACGTTGGCTCAGATCCTGAGCGCGCCGGTTTGGCACGCCCTGCTCCAGCGCGGTAATCACCGCCGGGAAACTCTCGATCGCCGCGCCATAGCAGCGGGCGTTCAGGGAAAAGGCGGTATCCTCGGGCGTGATCTCGAACAGCGCCTGTTCGACGATGTCGCCCTCATCCACGCCCCCCTCGATCATGTGCCAGGTGATGCCGTGCTGCGCCTCGCCGTTCAGCAAGGCCCAGACCGGCGCGTTCAGACCGGCGTAGCGCGGCAGCGGGCCGTCGTGGAAATTGACCGCCCCCTTGGCCGCGCGGGACAGCAGCGCGTCGGGCAGCAGCGAGAGGTTGGCGATCGACAGCAGCCAGTCAAACGGCTCGGTGACCCGCCCCTCAATCCCCTTGCCCGGCGCGACCACGGGGATGCCCGCCGTCTCAGCCCAGGCGATCACCTCAGCATTGCGACTGGCGATGGTGGTGATGGAGTGTCCGCGACCCAGCAGAAGCTTTGCGCCTTGAATCAGCAGGGATTCATTGCCAACCAACACACATGAAAACGGGGTCATCTTTACTCTCCTGGGGTCTGCGCATTCAGACGCTATGTCGCAAAAGATCGCGGAGAAAGTGTGGCGGTGTCTGGCGCGGTTTGCGTTGCAAGACCACACGCAGGCCATAAATCCCCAAGCCCGCAACATGCGCCGCCGTCGCGGCCAGCGCATAAAGCCGTCCGTGGTTCTTTTCAAAATAGTGACGGCGCGAGGCAAACCAATACCCCGGCACGCGCGCCCATTCCTTCATGCCCGTGCTGACCGAGCCGATATGCATCACCCGGCTTTCCACCACATAGACCGCCTGCCACCCGGCCCGCGCGCCGCGCAGGAAGAGGTCGGTTTCCTCGAAATACAGAAAGAACGTCTCATCAAAGAGGCCGATCCGATACAGCATCTCGCGCCGCATCAGCACGCTGGCCCCGGCGACCCAATCAACCTCCGTGGTGGTGGTGGGCAGCGTCGGGGCGACGATGGCGCTTTTGAGCAGTTTCGAGATCGGACCGGTCTTTGCCGCCCCTTCAAATTCGCTGGCGATCGAGGGGAAGCGGAAGGCGGTGGTGTGCGGCGCGCCGTCGGGGCCGTGGATATGGCTGCCAGCGAAGCCGACCTGCGGATGGGCATCGAGGTAATCCACCAGCACGCGGATCGCATCCGGCGCAGGGAAAGCGTCCGAGTTCAGGATATAGACGTAATCGGGCGCTGAGCCATCGGGCAGCCCGGCGCGGATGCCAACATTATTGCCCGCGCCAAACCCGCCGTTGTGCCCCGATTGCAGCACGCGCACGCCGGGCCAACCGGCGGCGCTGAGCGTCTCATAGCTGCCGTCCTGACTGTCATTATCGACAACGGTGATCGCGCCCTCGATCCCCTGCATCGCGATGATTGCGCTTTCGACCGCGCGCGCTGTCATCTCGGCGGTGCGCCAATTCAGGATGATGCACAACACGCTGCTCATGCTTCGGCCTTTGCGATCAGGGCTTTCAGTTTCGCCGCCATCACCCGCACATTGGGTTCCAGCACCATGCTGTCATGGTCGCCCGGCACCTCATGCACGCCCAGCTGCGGCATCCACGGCGACCAGTCGTTATCCTCGGACACGTATTCCTTGGCCTGACTGACCCAGCGGCCGCCGGTGACCTTCCAGTGCTTGTCCAGCGCCGGGCGGAACAGGGCGACGGGGGCGTCGTAGCGCTCAAGCGACAGATGCGGCAGCGCGTCGCGAAAGGCAGATTCGATGGCGCGGTTGTGGAAACCGCTGTCAGCCTCGCCCTGCGCTTCCTCGGCCATGCGGGCGAGTTCCTCTTGCCACGCCTTACGCTCGGCCATCCATTCGCCAAGGTAAGCCGGGCCTTTGCGGGCGAATTCGGTCAGCTTGATCATCGCCTTGTCGGCGCGGCTCACGCCGGGGCGCATCGGCAAGGGCGTATCGAGCAGGGTGAGCAGCTGCACCTCTTCCCCCGCCGCGCGCAGCTGCTTGGCCATTTCCAGTGCGGTCAGACCGCCGCCTGAGAAGCCACCGAGCAGATAGGGGCCGTGCGGCTGCACCTGCCGGACCTCGGCCAGATAGTCCCGCGCCGCGTCATCCAGACGGGTATGCGGTTCAGCCCCACCCAACAGGCCGCGCGCTTGCAAGCCATAGAACGGGCGGTCCGTGCCCAGCAGTTGCGCCAGATGGCGCAGGTTCAGGACGTTGCCGAACATCCCGGCTACCAGGAAGAACGGGGTTTTCGGCCCGCCTTCGCCCTCATGCATCGGCACAAGAAATTCATAGCGCCGCACGGGCGTGGCAACTGCCGGCGCATCGCCACTGTCCGAGATCCCGGCGATTTCCGCCACGCGGGCGGCGATCTTTTCCACCGTCGGGGCCTCGAACAGCACCGAGATGGGGAAATCGACCGACCACGTCTTCTTGACCCGCGCGAAGAGGCGCACCGCGATCAGCGAGTGGCCGCCAAGATCGAAGAAACTGTCCTGAGTGCCGACGCCCTCAACACCGAGCAACTCCTCCCACATCGCCACCAGCATCCGCTCGACATCATTGCGCGGCGCGATATAGGCGCTGTCCAGATCGGGACGCTCGAATTTCTGGCCGTCGCTGGTGGCGGTTTCCAGCGGCTGCGCGGCTTCAGCGATCAATTCCGGCAGTGTCAGAGACGAAATCACCACCTGCGCCCGGTCCACGGCTAGGGCGCGCAGGAAGCCCTCGGCACCCTCAGCCGGGGTCAGGCCCTGCGCCAGATTGCGCGCAAGACGCTCTTCGCCGGGATTAAGCGCGCGGCCCTCACCGGGGGTGGCACTGAACTCGACTTCGGACGGCAACAGCGGCGCGGGCGTGCCAAAGCCGCCCTCAAGCCGCTTGATGGTGAAGCGCCGGATCTCGGCGCAGATGGTGCCGTCGGGCATGGCCAGCGTGATGTCGAAGCTGGCGAAGCCCGGCTCGGCGGGAGCGATGCGGACATGGCTGATGATCTGAGCCGGGAGCGCGTGGAAAACGGTGACGCTGCCATAGCTGACCGGCACCCAGAGCGCGCGGCCCTGATAGCCCGGGATCAGATCCATCGCCCAACCGGTCGCCAGATCCATCAGCGCGGGGTGCAGGACGTAGCCTTGAGTGAGATCCGCGTGGAACGCGGGCGGCAAGGCCAGATGCGCAATGCCCTCGCCCGTGCCATAGGCCATGCGCTGCAACACGCGCCAACGGGGGCCGAAATTGAGGTGCGCCTCTTGCCCCGTGGCGATGCCCTTCGCGTCCTCGGTGATGCCGGTCTGGCAGCGGGCGACCAGCGCGGGCACGTCCAGCGCGGCGGGTTGCGGGATGCTGCCCATGGAGATGCGCGCCTGTGCGTTCAGCACGAAACCCTTGCGTCCGCGCAGGGTTACATCCGAGCGCAGGGCAAAGTCATAGCCCGCGTCCGAGCGCGACAGCGTGACCTGAATGTCGCGCGGCTGATCCACATCCAGAGCGCGGAAGAAGGTCAGGTCGGCGATCTCGAACGGTTCGCCCTCGCCCTGCCCGTGCAGGGATTGCACGGCGATTTCCAGCAACCCGGTGCCGGGCACCAGCGCTTGGCCGTCCTTGGTGCGGTGTTCATCCAGCAGCCACATATCGGTTGAATAACGCGCCTTGAACACGCGGTTCATGGCGGCGTCGAACCCTGCCGTGTCCAGCAGCGGCATCTTGCTGGGCGTGTCAGGCATCGCAGGCCCGTGCCCCAACCGGGTCGCCATCGCCTCGGCGGCCATGCCAACTTCGGACCAGATGCCCCAGTCGATCGCGGTGACTTTGGTCTTGCCGCTGCGGGCTTTGGCCCACGCGTTCAGGTATTCGTTTGCGGCGACGTAATCGACCTGCCCCGCCGGGGCGGTCAGGGTCGAGGTTGAGGAGAACACCACGATCCGCTCCACCGCGCCATCGGGCAGCAGGGCGTCGAGCACGCGGGTGCCGTGGACCTTGGGCGCAAAGACGCTTTCCACGCTGCCCACGGTCTTGGCCGCCAGCGGCGCGTCGTCGATGGCCCCGGCGGCGTGGATGACGCCGTAGAGCGGGCCGAATCGGGCTTTCGTGGCGTCAAGGGCGGCGCGCATTTCGTCGATGTTGCAGACATCGGCGGCGAGGGTGAGCACCTCGGCCCCCAGCGATTCCAGTCTCTCCACCTGCAGAATCCGGCGCATCAGCGGGCTGCCCTGCTCTTTCAGCCCGGGCCAGTTGGCGCGGGGCGGCAGGGCGGTGCGGGCGATCAGGGCGATCTTGGCGTTTGAGGTCTGGATCAGCGCCTCGGCCACCGATTGCCCGATACCGCCAAAGCCGCCGGTGATCAGCCAGGCTGCCCCCTGTGGTAGCGCGGGCGCTTTCGGCAAGGGCTGCGCGCGCAGGCGTTGCTCAAAGCGCTTGGTGCCGCGCAGGGCGGCGATGGTGTTGGCGGGGGGCGTGAACAGCTCTTCCAGCAGCGGATCGGTCAGATCCGGGTGGCCGCCGCGTTTGCGCGGGCGCGGGTCGATGTCGAGGGTTGAGACGGTCATTCCCGGCATCTCATGCGGCATGACGCGGGCAGGACCGGCGATCAGGGCCTTTTCAGGCCATCGCAGGGGTTCGGCTTTCACCTGTGCCGCGCCGGATGTGATCACACTGGTGTGGATCGGGCCGGTCAGGCCTTCGGCGGCGATGGCCTGGCCGAGGAACAGCAGCGAATAAAACCCCTGCTCGACATGCGCCTGAAACGCGGACGAGCCGGGACGGAAGCGTTCCTCGCCGCTGGCGAGCCAGAAATGCGCGATGCGAGTGGGGATGGTGCCGCGGTGCACCAGATCCTGCAGCAGCTGGTCATAGCCTTCGCGCCCGCGCTCGGACGGCAGGGTATAAGCGCTGTCGGTGCGGCGGCGGAAGGTGTCGCCGGATTGCACCTCGATCACCTTCTGCCCAGCGGCGCGGAGTTTTGTGATCACGGGGGCGGCGATGCCGTCCTGATCCGCGAAGATGAGCCAGGTTTCCTTCGGCACCTCATCGAGTTCGCTGTCGACATCAAAGTCGATCTCAGCCGAACGCGCGACCCAGGCCAGCCGTGTGCCCATATCGGCAATGTCTTCGATCCGGGCAGGCAGCGCCGTGGCAGTTTCCGCGCTGGGCGCGGCGGGGGCGATGAAATATTCGCGGCGGTCGAACGGGTAGCCGGGCAGCGGCAGCTTCACGCGCCGCGCCTCGCCCCAGATCTGCGCCCAGTCGAATGTGCCGCCGAGCGCCCAGATCCGGCCCAGCAGGCCCATGTGGTAGACGTCGTCGGCGATATCCTCATCGGGGTGGCGCAAGACGGCCAGAACCTGCTGGCCGGGCACCGCGCCATGCATGCGGGTGAGCGAGGAAAGCGCCTTGCCGGGGCCGACTTCGATCCAGATGCGGTTGGGGTTTTCGGCAAGGTTAGAGACACAATCCGCGAACATCACCGTGCCGCGCAGGTGCTGCGTCCAGTAATCGGGGCTGGTCGCCTGCTCGGCCGTCAGGGGCTGGCCGGTGCGGTTGGAGATGATCGGCAGCGTGGGCGCGTGCAGCGGGATCGAGGCCAGATAGGCGCGGAAACGGCCAAGGATCGGCTCCAGCACCCGGCTATGCGCGGCAATGTCGATGGCAATGCGCTGGGTGTCGTGGCCATCGGCGGCGAGGCGTTGGGCGAGGTCATCAAGTGCTGCATCCGGCCCGCTGACCACGGTCAGCCCGGGCGCGTTGACCGACGCGATGTCGAGATCGACCAGATACGGCGTCAGCGCGTCGACCGAGAGCGGGACAGACAACATGCCGCCCGCCGGGACGGTATCGAACAGCGAGCCGCGCAGGTGGACGAGGCCGATGCAATCTTCAAAACTCAGCACCCCGGCCAGACAGGCGGCGGTGTTTTCGCCCATGGAGTGACCGACCAGCGCGGCGGGCTGCACGCCCCAGCTCATCAGCATCTGGGCCAGCGCGTATTCGGTGATCATGATCAGCGGCAGCTGGACCGAGGGGCGTTTGAGCGTCTCGTTCGCGGCATCCTCGGCCCCCGGTTCGGGCAGCCAGAGCGCGCGCAGGTCATAGTCCAGACGCGGCTGCAGGATGTCGAGGCCGCGGTCCATCCATTCGGCGAAGACCGGCTCGGTCTCGTACAGATCGCGCGCCATGCCAGCATATTGCGCGCCGCCGCCGGGGAAGAGGAAGACCACGTCGGGATTGTCGAGCGCGGTATGGGTGAAGACGCGGCGCGGGTTGTCGCTGGCGAGCAGGTCGGCGGCGTCTTCCGCGGTTTCGGCTACGACAACGCGGCGCTTGTCAAAGGCGCGGCGGCCCTCTTTCAGCGTCCAGGCGGTGTCGGCCAGATCCAGCGCAGGGTTGGCGCGCAGATGGGCGGCGAGGTTCTGCGCCTGCGCGTCGAGGGTGGTTTTCGAGCGGGCCGAGAGGGTGAACAGCTGGAACGGCCAGTCAGATTCGCCACTGGCGTCACGCTCGGGAGCCTCCTGCAGGATGGCGTGGGCGTTGGTGCCACCGACGCCCAGCGAGTTGACCCCTGCGCGGCGGGGGTGGTCGCGCAGCGTCCATGGGGTAAGGGCAGCGTTGACGGCGAAGGGCGAGGTTTCAAACTCGATGGTCGGGTTGGGGGACTCGAACCCCAGCGAGGGTGGCATCTCGCGGTGGTGCAGCGACAGCGCGACCTTGATCAGGCTGGCGACCCCGGCGGCGGTGTCCAGATGGCCGATGTTGGTTTTCACCGAACCGATGCGGCAGAACTGTGTGGCCTCGGTGGTTTCGCGAAAGGCTTCGGTCATCGCGGCAACCTCGATCGGGTCGCCCAGATAGGTGCCGGTGCCGTGGCATTCGATATAGTCGATGGTGTCGGCGGGGGTGTCGGCGACGGCCTGCGCCTCGGCGATGCAGCGGGCCTGACCTTCGACTGACGGTGCCAGATAGCCCGCCTTTTGCGCGCCGTCGTTGTTGATGGCGCTGCCCTTGACCACGGCCCAGATGTGATCGCCATCGGCCACGGCATCGGCCAGCCGCTTCAAGACCACGCAGCCCGCGCCCGAGCCGAAAACCGTGCCCTGCGCGCGGTGGTCGAAGGCGTGGCACTCGCCATCGGGCGAGAGGATCTCGTTTTCCTTGTACAGATACCCGCGCCCCTGCGGCAGTTCGATGGTCACGCCGCCCGCCAGCGCCATGTCGCATTCACCGTTCAGCAGGGATTGCGTGGCATAGTGCAAAGCGACCAGCGAGGTTGAGCAGGCGGTCTGCACATTGACCGAGGGGCCGCGCAGGTCGAAAATGTGGCTGACGCGGGTGGACAGAAAGTCCTTGTCGTTGCCGGTGTGGCGCAGCAGGAACATGCCGACATCGCGCACCAGATCGCGGTTCGAGCACAGGTTGAAATAGAAATAGCTGCCCATGCCGCAGCCGGCATAGACGCCAATGTTTCCCGTGAAACTCTCGGGTACAGCCCCGGCGTTTTCCAGCGCTTCCCAAGCCACTTCAAGGAACTGCCGGTGCTGCGGGTCAAGGATGGCGGCTTCCTTGGGCGAGAAGCCGAAGAAATCCGCGTCGAAATCGGCGAAACGCTCCAGCGGGGCGGCGAAGGGGACGTAGTTGGGCAGGCGCATCACGGCGGGGTCTTCGCCCGCGGCGATCAGCTCATCGTCCGACAGCCGCCGGATCGCGCGCAGGCCATGGCGCAGGTTATGCCAATATTCGCCAACCGACGCGGCTCCCGGCAAGTGGGCGGCCATGCCGACAATGGCGATATCGGTTTCACTGATCCCGGTGGACATATTTTACCTGCGCAACACTTCTATAGTTATGGGAAACAATCGTTTCTTTAGGGCGATACTGGACCGGATTTCAGGCTGAAAGGTGGCGGGGCGTCACATCAGGGTCCGGGGTTTGTCAGGCGCCCGGTCCGGCGCGACGGTGGTGCCCAGGACCAGTCCGGCATGGGCGTTGCGCATCCGCGCGGTACGGGTCGCGCGGTTGGTGGTGCGCAAGGCCTCGGCATAGCCCAGCAGCGAACCGGCGATCAGCCAGGTGAAGGGGATCAGGGTGGCGTTGGGCAGCAGATCGATCAGATTGACAGCCAGCATCAAGGCCAGCGCCGAGGCGGCGAAAGGGATTGGCGGCGCTTCGGGTTTGCGGCCTTCCCACCAGAGCGAGAGGACCGGAAGCGCCAGCAGCCCGAACATGGCGATATAGCCCAGCCAGCCATATTGCCCGATGGTAATGATCCACATGCCGTCAACGATGGTGAGTGACTCACCCGTGGCGGGATCATACACCATGAACCGGCCCCAGCCGCCCCATCCGAACAGCGGCTTGTCGGCGACATGCTCGATGATGCGGTCTTCGTTGGTGAAACGGTAGTTCAGCGATTCCGCCCGTTCCTCGCTGATCGCGGCGACGCGGTCGACGATGGCCTGAGCCGGAACCAGCCCGCTGCCGCGCAAGAGCGGGTAGGCGATGACCAGCGTGACAATGATCGCGGCGATGGCCAGATGCGCGCGGGGGCGCAGCAGCAGGACGATGGGCAAAAAGATCAGCGTGAACATCAGCGCGCCCATGGATTTGCAGATCACCACCAGCCCGACGCCAAAGACCACCATCACCATGCGCCGACCCGCTACCAGTCGCGTTGCCTCACGCGCGCGGGCCGAAGCGGCGAGGGCGACCATGAACGCAAAGAAAGCCACCCACAGCCCGTGCGGCATGAAGACGAAGGGGCGGAAGCCACCGTTGCGCACCGCCTGCGAGAAATCGTGCTGGAAGAACCCGTAGAGCCGGATGTGCAGCTGCGGGGAAAAGCGCACCTCGTACAGCATCGGCAGCGCATAGATCAGCCCGGCGATGACCAGCGCCAACAGGATCTCGCGGATGGCTTCTTCGGTGCGCAGCAATTCGCGCGCCAGAAAGAACGGCAACATCAGGAACATCTGCTGCACCAGCGCCGAGGCCGAGTCGTAAATCCTGAGCCCCGGCAGCCCCCAGAGCGCCAGCGCATTGGGATCGACCAGCCGCATCGTGCCGAAGGTATCGACGCCGAACTGCACCGCGTCCAGATTGGTCACGACCGAGAAGGCCGGGCTGACGATGAACATGCCGAGCAGAATGCGACCCGGCCACCCTTCAGGCAGCAGATGGGGCATGCGGCCCCAAAGACCCAGACAGCACAGGAAGGCGGTCAGGTTGGGGATGGATTCCTTGTTCATCGGCGGCACGACCGGCAGGTTGATCGAGCTGAGCTGCGGCAGGAACATATAGGCGGCCAGGATCGACCAGATCAGCGCGCGCTCGGGCGGCATGATGCGGAACATCAGCACGCCAACAACCGGCCAGCCCAGCAAGGCCAGCAGCGCGAAACTGTTGCCAATGTCGATCATGCCTGCGCACCCTTATGGCACCGTGGCCTTGCCAGCGTCTTCATTGCCCGGTTTCCACTGCTCTGACCGTTCCACCCTCTGCCGGGGCTTTCGTCGCGGTACGGCGGAAACTATAACAATCCACAGCCGCGTTGTCTGCCCAGACCGGGGCAGGTTCACTGCCAAATGCGACGACACTAAGGGGGTTTCGTGGAGTTTTCCTTTCCGCCGCACCGGATCGTGGTGAACATGCCCGACGCGGGCACCTTGTTGTCCGAGGTGCGCCACCGACTGCAAACGGGCGAGGGGTTCGCGCTGGCGACGATCAATCTGGATCACCTGGTCAAGCTGACGCGCGATCCGGCGTTCCGGTCGGTCTATGCCGCGCAGGATCTGGTCTGCGCCGATGGCAACCCGATCGTCTGGCTGTCAAAGCTGGCGCGCAAGCCGGTGTCGCTGGTTCCCGGCTCGGACATGATCCTGCCGCTGGCCCAGCAGGCGGCGCGCGCCGGGGTGCCGGTGGCGTTGATGGGCTCGACTGATGAAAGTCTGGCGGCGGCCTCGGCCGCGCTGAAAGAGCGGGTATCGGGGTTGCAGATCTCGGCGGTGATTGCGCCGCCGATGGGGTTTGATCCGACCGGCGAGGCGGCGCGCGCGATCCTGCACCAGATCGACGCGTCTGGTGCGAAGCTGGTCTTCGTGGCGCTGGGCGCGCCCAAACAAGAGACCTTTGCCGCCTTTGGCCGCCAGATCACGCCGGGGCTCGGCTTTGCCAGCATCGGCGCGGGGCTGGATTTTCTGTCCGGACGCCAGAACCGCGCGCCCGACTGGGTCAAGGCCATCGCGATGGAGTGGCTGTGGCGGATGCTGTCCAATCCGCGCCGTCTGGCGAAGCGTTATCTTGATTGCGCGCTCATCCTGCCGGGACAGGCGGTCAACGCTTTCCGGCAGCGTTAGGGTCTATTTGTACTCGATCAGCCGGGTTTCGGTCTTGGCCACCTTGCGCGCATAAAAGCGCAGCGCGCCGACCGCCTCGGGGAATTTGCCCAGCGTGTTGAAGAACGCCGCCGACCAGCCCAGCCGTGCTTTCAGCCGCAGCACCTGCAACGGATAGGCCAGCAGCACCAGCAGCGCAGCGGGATGCAGCAGAGCGCCGAGCAGCGCAACCAGCGGAATGCCCAGACCCCAGATCCAGATGCGCCTGACCTCGGCCTGCCAATGCGGTGCTTGCGGGGTCGAGAACCGCGCGGCGCCTTCGGCAAAGGCATGGCCCGCGCGCTCGACCCGTTTCCACCATTGCCCAAAGCGGGTGATCGCGGCGTCGTGCCAGGTCATTTCGGCGTCGATGCGCCAGATCGTCCAGCCGCGCGCGCGCAGGCGCAGGCACAGTTCGGGTTCCTCGCCTGCGATCAGATCTTCTCGGTATCCGTTCACGGCACTGACCGCCTGATGACGCATCAACGCGTCGCCGCCGCAGGCGCGGGCCTCACCCACGGGCGTGTCCCATTCGGCGTCGATCAGGGCGTTGTAGACACTGGCGTCGGGGTGGATTTCGCGCCGTCGCCCGCAAACGACAGCGGCGCGCAGGTTTTCCGACAGGAACCGGACCGCGCGGTCCATCCAGCCGTCGCGCAGGATGCAATCGCCGTCGATGAACTGCACATAATCGGGCGCGTCGGCTTTCAGCGCCTTCAGCCCGGCATTGCGGGCGCGCGCGGCGGTGAAGGGCAGGCTCATGTCCAGCGCGACGATGATCGCGCCCTCGGCCTGTGCGGCCTGAACGCTGCCGTCGGTCGAGCCGGAATCGACATAGATAACGCGCCGCACCTGCCCGTGCAGTGATTGCAGGCAGGCTATCAGGCGCTCGCCCTCATTGCGCCCGATGACAACGGCATCGACACTCGGCTTGGGTTTGACCCGTGGCATACGCGTTACTCCATCCCCTCATGGATTAGGGGAGCACCCTGCCCGCTGTCCAGCACGCACGATTGTTGCACGCAACCACTGTGCAAGGCGCGCGCAATGTGTTGCATTCCTGCCTAGGCAGAGGAGGAGAACACCCATGACGCGTGCACAAATCGTCGGCTGGAGCCACAGTCCGTTCGGCAAGGCCGAAGCCCCCGACACCGAATCCCTGATCGCGGGCATCCTTGCGCCTGCTTTGGAACATGCGGGCATCGGGGCCGAGGATGTGGATGGCATCTTCGTCGGTGTGTTCAACGCCGGGTTCTCACGCCAGGATTTTCAGGCCGCGCTGGTCGCGCTGGCCGATGAGCGCCTGCGCTACACCCCCGCGATCCGCTATGAGAACGCCTGTTCGACGGGCTCTGCGGCTTTGTATGGTGCGATGGATTTCATCGAAAGCGGGCGCGGCAGGATCGCGTTGGTGGTCGGTGCGGAAAAAATGACCGCGACGCCGACGGCGCAGGTGGGCGACATTCTGCTGGGCGCGTCCTATGTCAAGGAAGAAGCCGAGGTTCAGGGCGGTTTCGCCGGTCTCTTCGGCCAGATCGCGCAGAGCTATTTCCAGCGCTATGGCGACCAGTCCGACGCTTTGGCGATGATCGCGGCCAAGAACCACGCCAACGGCGTTCACAACCCCTATGCCCATATGCGCAAGGATTTCGGCTTCGATTTCTGCAACACGCCCAGCGACAAGAACCCCCATGTTGCGGGTCCGCTGCGGCGCACCGATTGCTCGCTGGTCTCGGACGGGGCGGCGATTCTGGTGCTGGCGGATGAGGAAACCGCCAAGACCCTGAACCGCGCGATCGCCTTTCGGTCGCGCGTGCAGGCCAATGACTTCCTGCCCATGTCACGCCGCGATGTGCTGGAATTTGCCGGGGCGCGCCGGGCATGGTCGCAGGCGCTGGATCAGGCGGGGCTGGGGTTGGAGGATCTCTCGCTTGTCGAAACCCACGACTGCTTCACCGTGGCTGAGATGCTGGAATACGAGGCGATGGGTCTGGCCGAGCGTGGTCAGGGGCACCGCGTGATCCGTGAAGGGATCACCACCAAGGACGGAAAGCTGCCGGTGAATGCCTCGGGCGGGCTGAAGTCCAAGGGGCACCCGATTGGTGCCACCGGCGTGTCGATGCATGTCATGGCCGCGATGCAGCTGGCGGGTGAGGCCGGCGATATGGCCGTCAAGGACGCGCGCATCGCCGGGGTGTTCAACATGGGCGGGGTGGCGGTGGCCAATTACTGTTCGATCCTCGAGCGCGTGAAATGAGGACGGATCTGTCCGCCGGGATCACCCCGGTGTCGACCCGGGTGATGAACCTGTCGCATCTGCTGACCGACATCGCCCGCCGCCACCCCGATGCGCCGGGGTTCATCTGGGGCGATCGGGTCTGGAGCTGGTCGCAGATGGAGGCGCGTGCGGCAGCCTTTGCCGAGGCGCTGATCGAGCGGTTCGGCGTGCAAAAGGGCGACCGGATTCTGGTGCAGTCGGCCAATAACAACCAGATGTTCGAAGCGATGTTCGGCTGCTGGCGCGCGGGCTGCGTCTGGGTGCCCGCCAACTTCCGCCAAACGCCCGAGGATGTGGCCTTTCTGGCGCAATCCTCGCAGGCGCGGGGGTTGCTGGTGGGGGCAGAATTTGCTGATCACGCCAGCGCCTGCGCGCTGGTGCTCGATTTCACCATCTCGATTGGCGCGAGCGAGTTCGCCGAAGATTACGAGGCTCTGATCGCCCCCTATCTGGGCCGCTCCCGACCCGTCGTGGGCGTGCAGCGCGATGATCCGTGCTGGTTCTTCTTCACCTCGGGCACCACCGGGCGGCCCAAGGCGGCGGTGTTGACGCATGGCCAGATGGGCTTTGTGATCACCAACCACCTGTGCGACCTGATGCCGGGCACTGGCGCGGATTGGGGCACGCAGGATGCCTCGCTGGTCGTCGCGCCGCTCAGCCATGGCGCGGGGATTCACCAGCTGGCACAGGTGGCGCATGGGGTGCCGTCGATCCTGCCAGCGGGGGCAAAGCTGGACCCGGCCGAGGTCTGGGCGCTGGTCGAAAAGCACCGCGTCACCAACATGTTCACCGTGCCGACCATCGTGAAACTGCTGGTTGAGCATCCGGCGGTCGATGCGCATGACCATTCCAGCCTGCGCTACGTGATCTACGCCGGTGCGCCGATGTACCGCGCCGATCAGATCACCGCGCTGGAGAAGCTCGGCCCCGTGCTGGTGCAATATTTCGGGCTGGGTGAGGTGACGGGCAACATCACCGTACTGCCCCCGGTGCATCATTCCAGCGGCGAGATGAAGCTGGGCACCTGCGGCTTTGCGCGCACGGGGATGCAGGTGCAGGTCCAGCGCGATGACGGCAGCGAATGCGCGCCCCTGGAAACCGGCGAGATTTGCGCGACCGGGCCTGCGGTCTTTGCGGGTTATTTCAACAACCCCGAGGCCAACGCCAAAAGCTTTCGCGACGGTTGGTTCCTGACCGGCGATCTGGGTCACATGGACGAAGAGGGGTTCGTCTATCTGACCGGGCGTGCGTCGGACATGTATATCTCGGGCGGGTCGAACATCTATCCGCGCGAGATCGAGGAGAAGATCCTGCTGCATCCCGCGATCAACGAGGTTGCGGTGCTGGGCGTGCCGGACCGCAAATGGGGCGAGGTCGGCATGGCGGTTTGCGTCTCTAACACTGCGGTTTCCGGGGCGGAGCTGCTGGCATGGCTGGGCGACAAAATGGCGCGCTACAAGCTGCCGCAGCATGTGGTGTTCTGGGACGAGATGCCGAAATCGGCTTACGGCAAGATCACCAAGAAGATGATCCGCGAGGAACTGACCGCGCGCGGACAGGTGCCGCCGGAATGATCGAAACGCTGCGCCATCCCGGCCCGGTTTCCGCCCGACGCTGGGCGATTGCCCGCTGCACCGCCGAGCCGGTGGAGGTGGTCCTTCCCGTCGCCGAGACCTTCGCGAAGTCCGCTGCGCTGGCGCTGGCGGGGTATGACGGCGGGTGGCTTGTGGTTGAGAATGAGACCCTAACAACGCTGGATTTCGTGATTCCGGGCGAAGACCCCACCGGCGCGCATGCCGCGTGGTACGCCGGGCCGTACCAGATGGGCGCGGGGCGGATTGACCATCTGGGAATGCACGTAGGCCGCAAGGATGGCGGCGCGTGGATCCACGGCCATGGCGTGTTTGATGCGCCGGGGTGGGACGGGCCGCGCATGGGGCATATCCTGCCGTTCGAGAGCCGCCTCGCCCATCCGATCCGCGCGCGCGGATGGGGGATCAGGGGCGCGCGATTGCAGGTTTGCGCAGAGTTAGAGACGAATTTCCCGCTGTTCCAGCCGGTCGATCTGGGCGGCGGCTCCAATGCGGCGCTGATCACCCTGCGGCCCAATCAGGACATGAACGCAGCGCTGGCGCTGGCGGCGGCAGAGGTGGGGATCACCGATGGGCAGGTGCTGGGGTTGGGGTCGATCGTGCGGCCAAAGCTGCAGGGTCAGCCCCGGATAAACAGTCACGCGACAGAGCTGTTGCTGACCCAGGGCGCGTTGCAGAACGGCGTCGCGCGGATCGAAACCGAGATCGTCACGCTGGACGCCAGCATCCACAAGGGCTGGCTGGAGCCGGGCGAAAATGGCGTCTGTATTACCGCCGAGTTGCTGGTGATCGCGGGCTGAAACAGGCTCTCAGCTTGCTGGAATCGCCTCTCGCAGCGCGGCAACCAGATCGTGAAACCGGTCACCCTGCACGATGATATGCGCGTGGGTCGCCGCTGCCGCACCCTCGGCATCGCCGTGGCTGACCGCATCCAGAATAGCCTGATGCTCGCCCAGCGACCCGGCAATCCGGTTCCGGCTGCGCAGTTGCAACCGGCGGTAGGGCTGCAGCATGCGGTGCAGGCGCAGCGCTTCGGCTTCAAGATAGCTGTTGTGTGTCGCGCGGTAGAGGCAGTGGTGAAACACGGTGTTGCTGGCGTAATACGCTTCGGCATCGCCGGTGCCCGCAGCGGCGACGCAGGTGGCCTGCGCGGCGGTGAAGGCGGCGAGTTCGGCCTCGGTGATGCGGCGCGCGGCCAGGCGGGCGCAACTGGCCTCGACCTCGGCCATGACTTCGAACCGTTCGGCGAGTTCGGCGAAGCTCCATTGCGTAACATAGGTGCCGCGTTTGGGTAGCACCTGCACCAGCCCTGACGCCTCAAGCAGTTGCAGGACATCGCGGATCGGCGTGCGCGAGCAGGCGAATTGCTGCGCCAGCGCATCCGGGTCCAGCCGCGCGCCCGGCAGATACTCGCCGTTCAGGATCGCGTTTTCCAGCGTCTGGCGGATGCGATGGGTGTTGGTGCTCACGGTCTTTGCCTTTTTCGCAGCATAACAGCGGGGCAGTTGGTATCAAACATTGGACATGATATATATAACAGAATACAGATTTGCGTATAAGAATCGGAGTCAGCGATGATCAAGGTCTTTGGGCAGGAGCGTCCGGCGTTTCTGGGCGATCTGTTGGACGCCGTCACCGAACGCGGCCGCGCGTTGTTGGGACTGCGCGAGGCTGGCCCGGTTCGCGCGCCGGATCTGGCGCAGCTGGGCGAGGTGCTGGTATCGCGGCGCGGTGAAGCTTCGGGCGTTGCCCTGGCGCAGTCCTTCATCGGGGCCTATGCGGCAGCGCCCATGGCTGAACGGCTGGCCTTTCTGCACCTGCTGGCGGCACAGTTCGGGCCGGATGCCAGCGCCGTCGACACCGCCATCGCCGCGCTGAACACTGGTGAGCCGGGGGCAATCGAAGCCCTGCACGCGGCGTCCGAACCCCGGCGGCAAGAGCTGTTTCGCCGCCTGAACGTTGCCCCCGGCGGCACGCAGGCGTTGCTGCGGATGCGCGAGGATCTGCTGGGCGTGCTGCGCGATCAGCCTGAACTGCGCCCGGTGAACGCCGATTTCACCCATCTCTTCGGCTCGTGGTTCAACCGGGGCTTTCTGTCGCTGCGCCAGATCGACTGGACGACCCCGGCCAATATTCTGGAGAAAATCATCCAGTATGAGGCCGTGCACGAGATCCAGAACTGGGACGATCTGCGCAACCGGCTGCAACCGCAGGACCGGCGCTGCTATGCGTTCTTTCACCCGCAATTGCCGGATGAGCCGCTGATCTTCGTTGAAGTTGCGCTGACCGCAGACAGTCCGCGCGCCGTGGCACCCTTGCTGGACCTGACGCGCCAGCCGATTGCGGCGCAGACGGCGACGACGGCAGTGTTCTACTCGATCTCGAACACGCAGCGCGGGCTGGCCGGTGTGTCGTTCGGCAATTTCCTGATCAAGCAGGTGGTTGAACTGCTCAAGGCCGAGCTGCCGCAGGTGAAGACATTCGTCACCCTGTCGCCTGTGCCGGGTTTTGCCGCGTGGCTCGCCGGGCAGCGTGATGATCCGTCGATCCTGACGCCCGCGCAATGGCAAGAACTGGACACGCCGGACTGGCACCGCGACCCTGAGCGCTCGGCGGCGCTGGCCCCGGCGATGACCCGCGCGGCGGCGCAGTATTTTCTGGCCGCGCGCGATGCCCGGCGTCGTCCGGTCGATGCCGTGGCGCGTTTCCATCTGGGCAATGGCGCGCGGCTGGAGCGTTTGAACCTGCTGGGCGATCTGTCGGCCAATGGCATGCGCCAATCACACGGGCTGATGGTCAATTACCGCTATGCGCTCGACGCCATCGAGCGCAACCATGAGGCCTTTGCCGAATCCGGCACGATTGCCGCCTCGGACGAGGTAAAGCGGGCGGCACCGTCGCCTGTGCCTTCCTGAAACCTGTATGGACATGACAATGAGTGACAACCTGTTCGACCAGCTGACGCGGTCCATCGCCGACCTTGACGCCCCCGCGATTGAGACCGAGAGCGGCACGCTGAGCTATGCCGCGCTGATCGCGCGCACCGGGCAGATCGCCAATGCGTTGGAGATCGGCCCCGGGGACCGGGTGGCGGTGCAGATCGAGAAATCGGTCGATGCGATCCTGCTCTATCTGGCGACGGTACGGGCGGGCGGCGTGTTTTTGCCGCTGAACACGGGGTACACGGCGGCAGAGGTGGCGTATTTTCTGGGCGACGCGGCCCCTGCCGTGTTCGTCTGCGATCCCGCGCAGCTGGAAGCGCTGAGGCCTGTTGCAAAAGCGGCGGGCGCACGGATCGAGACGCTGGATACCCAAGGGGGCGGCTCGCTGGGGATGGCGATTGCGGCGGCGTCGGCAGCGTTCGATACGGTGGCGCGCGGCACGGATGATCTGGCGGCGTTGCTCTATACCTCGGGCACCACGGGGCGCTCGAAGGGGGCGATGCTCAGCCACGGCAACCTTTTGTCCAACACCCGCGCGCTGCAAGACGCGTGGCGGTTCAGCGCCAGCGACGTGCTGATCCACGCGCTGCCGGTGTTTCACACGCATGGGCTGTTCGTGGCGACCAATGTCACGCTGTTCTCCGGCGCGTCGATGATCCTGCTGCCCAAGTTCGACCCGGCGCGCATTCTGGCGCTGATGGCGCGGGCGACGGTGTTGATGGGGGTGCCCACGTTCTATGTCCGGCTGCTCGATCAACCGGGCCTGTCGCGCGATGCCGTTGAAAACATGCGGCTCTTTGTGTCGGGCTCAGCCCCGCTGCTGGAGGAAACCCACCGCAGCTGGCAAGAGCGCACCGGCCACGCGATCCTTGAACGCTATGGCATGACCGAGACGAACATGAACGTCTCGAACCCCTATGACGGCGACCGGGTCGCGGGCACCGTCGGCCAGCCGTTGCCGGGGGTTGAGGTGATTGTCACCGATCCCGCGTCGGGTGCGGAGCTGCCTCAGGGTGAGATCGGCATGATCGAAGTGCGCGGGCCGAATGTGTTTCAGGGCTATTGGCAGATGCCGGAAAAGACCGCCGAAGAGCTGCGCACCAACGGGTTTTTCATCACCGGCGATCTGGGCCGCTATGACGACCGTGGGTATCTGCAGATCGTCGGGCGCGGCAAGGATCTGATCATTTCGGGCGGGTTCAACGTCTATCCGAAAGAGGTCGAGGCCGAGATCGACGCGATCCCCGGTGTGTTCGAATCCGCTGTAATCGGTTTGCCGCATCGCGATCTGGGCGAAGCGGTGACAGCCGTTGTTGTGACCAACGCCCAGCCCGCGCCGGATGAGGCGGCGATCCTGATGGCGCTGCGCGACCGGCTGGCGAAGTTCAAGCAGCCCAAACGCGTGCTGTTCGTCGAGGAACTGCCGCGCAACACGATGGGCAAGGTACAAAAGAATGCACTGCGCTCGGCGTATGGCGATCTGTACGCGGGTTGAGCGCGGCCTCTCTTGTGCCGGGGCGGCCCCCAGCCCCGGCATTCCGGCAAAAAGGCTGAACGCATGACCCGAGCCACCACCCTCACCGCCGCCCGCGCGTATGTCAGCAGCGGCGGGTTTGCCGCCGAGCTGGCACCGCGCATCGCCATCCGCTCGGAAAGCCCGCGCGGCGCTGCCTTGGGGGATCATCTGCTCTACCTGAACGGTGAGATGCGCCCGTTGCTGGAGGGGATGGGGTTTACCGTCACCATGATCGACAACCCCGTTCTGCCCCGCCTGCCCGCGATCATCGCGCAGCGGATCGAAGATCCGGCGTTGAAAACCGTGCTGCTCTACGGGCATGGCGATGTGTTGTGGGGGATGGACGGCGACTGGAAAGACGGGCGCAGCCCCTGGGTGCTGGAGCAGGCAGACGGGCGGCTTTACGGGCGCGGGACGGTGGACAACAAGGGCCAGCACGCGCTGAACCTGGCGGCGTTGCGTATCGTGTTGCAGGCGCGGGGGCGGCTGGGGTTCAACGTCAAACTGCTGCTGGAGATGGGCGAGGAATGCGGCTCGCCCGGATTGAATGAGATGGCGATAGCGCATCGCGAGGCGCTGGCTGCCGATTGCCTGATCGCCTCGGATGGGCCACGCGCCGGGTCGCAGACGCCAACGGTGTTCTTGGGTGCGCGCGGCGCGGCGACATTTACGCTGACCTGTGCGCCGCGCGAGGGCGGCCATCATTCCGGAAACTGGGGCGGATTGCTGGTGAACCCCGGTCTGCGGCTGGCGCAGGCACTGTCGGTGATCACCGATCCGATGGGCAAGATCCTGATCTCTGATTGGGTGCCTCAGGCGGTTGCCGCTGATGTCCGTGCTGCTCTGCAAGCCATTGAAATGGAGGTCAATCCGGGTGATCCCCTGACCGATCCGGCATGGGGCGAACCCGGTCTGACCGGCGCGGCACAAACCTGTGGCTGGTGCAATTTCGAGGTGCTGGCGTACCTTTGTGGCCGCCCCGAAGCGCCGGTCAACGCCATTCCCGGCACGGCGACTGCCACCTGCCAGCTGCGCTATACCGTCGATATCGACAGCGCCCGTATCCTGCCTGCCCTGCGCGAGCATCTGGATGCGCACGGGTTTCAGGACGTGGTGATCGAGGCGCAAGGCGATGGTTTCGACAAGGCCACGCGCACCAGCTCTGACAATGATTGGGTGCGGCTGGTGCTGGCCTCGATCGAGAAAACGCTGGGCCGCCCCCCTGCCCTGCAACCGAATTTCGGCGGCTCGCTGCCCAATCCGGTGTTTGCCGATACGCTGGGCCTGCCGACAATCTGGATTCCCCATTCGCACCCGGCCTGTTCACAGCACGCGCCCAATGAGCACATGCTGCTGAGCGCGGCCGAGGAAGGCATCGCGATGATGGCCGGTCTGTTCTGGGATCTGGGCGGGGCCTAAAACCCGGCGAGCACCAGATCGGCGTGCTCGGCCAGATAGATGCGCAGCCACGGGGTGAAGTCCTGCGGGCGCCGGGCGATCTGGTCGTGCAGATCGGCGGTGCCGATCCAGCGGGTGTCCATGACTTCGTCCGGGTTGGGGGTCAGTACCGGTTCCGCGTCACAAACGCCGAGGAACAGATCGACCACCTCATGCTCGATCATAGTGTGACCCACCGGCGCGCGGTATTCCACGACACCCCGGTGCTGCAGGGTCACACCGGTCAGCCCCAGTTCCTGCTCCAACCGCCGCTGGGCGCAATCGAGCGGCGTTTCGCCCCACAGCGGATGCGTGCAGCAGGTGTTCGCCCAAAGGCCCGGCGTGTGGTATTTGGACAAAGCACGCTGCTGGATCAGCAAACGGCCCCCGGCGACGACAAAGATCGACACGGCAGGGTGTTTCAGCCCGCGCTGATGCACGGTCAGCTTGTCCATCGGGCGCAACGCGCCATCGATCCAGACGGGAATGTCCTGATGCATCATGCTCTCACGCTTTTCAGCGCTTATTGCCCATGGCGGCGCCTTGGGAAAGGGTCAGATCATCCCGGAATAGACCAGAGCGGCGATAAGCCCGACGCCGATCACCACCAGACCGCCGAAGGCCCAGATCATCTGACGCCTGCGCCGTTCACGAACCGGCATGGAATAGGGGATCGACACCACCGGGCGCAGTTGCAGATCGCGCTCCATCCGCTGAGCGGTGCGGATCACCGGGTTCATCCATTCCAGCGCATAGGCCAGCAGGATGCCCAGAAAAATGCCCCCGGCGACGCCCATCACCGCCACCTTTTTGCGGCTGCGCGACACCGGGTATTGCGGCACCAGCGCGCGTTCCAGCAGCTCGAACCGTTCGGCCTGCTGGTCATCTTCGATCCGGGCGCCCAGTTCCGCTTCTCGCCGGCGGTCGGCGGCGGCGGTGAGCTGGGCTTGCAGCTGCTCCATCCGGCGGTTCATGGCGATGACCTGCTGCTCGAACTCGGGCGCGCGGATCAGCAGCGCCTGAATCTCGGCGATCCGGGCGGTCATGATGTCTTGTTGATCGGTCAGCTGGCTCAGCTCTTCGGTCAACTGGGCGATCTGCCGGCGGGTTATCGCGCGGGTCGAGCTGGAGTCCTGCGCCGCGATCTCTGCCCGCTTGGCGCTGATCAGGGCGCGCAGGGCCAGCAGGTTTTCCTGAAGCCGGGCCTGTTCATCGCGGCGCTGCGTTACCGCATCGGGCAGAAAACCCTCATTGTCTGACCGGAAGCGGGCGATTTCATTCTCGAGCGCCTGAATGCCGGTTTCCAGCCGCTGCTCTTCCGAGCGGAAGAAATCCAGCGCCTGCTGGGCGTTGGTCTGGCGGGCATCAAGGCTTTGCTGGACCATGGAATCGGCCAGTTCGTTGGCAATCGCGGCCGCGGTTTCAGGATCATCGTCCTGCGCCGAAACGATCAGCGCCGACAGCGAGCCGTCGCGGGTAAAGCCCTGCTGGGCGGCGGCAATCGAGGTGATCGAAAGGTTCGCGCGCAGGATGCCGACCTGCTCAACCGGGCCAAGGGGCGCGCCGTCGAACAGGTTATAGCGCTGGGCCAGATCAAGCAGTGCTTCGCGCGACATCAGCCGTTGTTCGATCACCTGCACGCGGCGGGTCAGATCAGGGGTGGCGGCGGCGGCACCGCCCTCGGTGGGGGCAATGATGACCGGGTTGATCACCTGAATCACCGCGCTGGCGGAATAGACCCGCTCGGTTTTCAGCGCCATATACAGGCCCGCAACCGTGCCCATCACCGTCAGCAGCACAACAATGCGCCAGCGGCGGCGAATCCAGCTGAGGATTTCGTGCAGGTTCTGAATCGGTCCCATGCGCGCGCTCCCTCAGCTCCGACGCCGCGCGGCGCGCGGGTCACGATCTTCGGATTTGTTCAGCACGACGCCCAGCAGCGGTACCAGCCCTTCAAGCAGGCGCTCGCTTTCCAGAATATCGGCGGGTGTCGTGCGCAGGCCATCAGCGACCAGCAACACCGCATCCAGCTGTGGCAGCAGCGCGGGGGTGACAGGGTCCGACAGCAGGGGCGGCAGGTCATGGATCACCACATCGGGCGCGACACAGTCGATCATCGCGCGCAGGGCAAGAATGGCCTCTGGTGCCATCATCCGTTCCGATCCCTGCGGCACAGCGGCGCTGTTCAGCGCCACGGCCAGCGACGAGCCGATGCGTTGCAGCTGATCCTCGGGCTCGATGCTGCCAGAAAGCAGAGATTCCAGCGGGCCGGTCGGGCGCAGGCCCAGCAAGTCGTGCAGACCCGGCTCTTCCAGATCGGCGTCGATCAGCAGAACGCGGGCGGTTTCCAGACGGGCGATGCTGGCGGCAAGCCCGGCGGCGACAAAGCTGCGCCCTGCCCCGCGCGACGGCGAGGAAATACCGATGCGCTTCCAGCCCTTGTCGGCGATGACGCGCATCAGTTGTGTGCGCAGCTGGTCCATGGCGGTGCCCGACGCGGTGCCGCGTGCAAAGGACGGGGTTTTGCCTTTGGTGGTCAGGTGATCGACCGAGTCCAGGATCAGCGGCAGGCTGGCCCAGGTATCTTCGACCTCGGCCCGGCGCTGGGCGCTGGGGGATGTGCGGCGGGCGCTGTTGATCCGGCCTTGCAGCATCGGCGCGTGACCGATGGCACGGGTCGGCGGCGTGGGTTCGGCGCCCTCTTCCGTCGAGCGCCAGCCCAGCCGTTGTTCAAGAATACGCGTGTTGACCATAACCAGACCCTTTGAGCGTGCCGAACCGCGCTCGTGCAGCGACCATTTATACCCGTTTTCGACAGAAAGCCTGTCACAAATAGGGCAGAAGCATGGTCATTGTTGCGGGTTTACAGGGTGAAGAGCGTTGCCAGCCGGTCCCCATGTACCACGACCACGACCACCAGAAGCAGCGCCGCAATGCTGGCCATGACTGCATCATGCAGCGGATCCCAGGCCCCGTGTTTGCGTGCCAGCCGCAGTTGCAGCGGGTAACTGAGCAGCGCGGTCGAGGCCATGGCGATGGGCGCGCCCGGCAGGCCGAGCATCGGCACCAGCAGCAAAAGCAGCGCCACCAGAATGACCGCGCGCGTCGCGTTCAGCGCGAAGAACCCGCGCGAGTCGCCCGAGGCCAGCGTGACCTGATCATAGGTCAGCCACAGCATCTGCGGCAGCAGCGCCAGCGACACGATGACCACCACCGCGCCCGAGGTCAGATAGCGCGCGTCATAGAGCAGATCGACGATATACGTCCCGCCCAGAGCCAGCGGCGCGACCCCGGCGACCAGCATGCCCGACAGCATGAACCGGATCCGGCGCAGGCGCAGGAAATTCTCGCGCGATTCACGGGGTGGAGAGGCGCGGTAAAGCGGGATCATCAGCCGCTGCACCAGCAACTGCCCCAGCATCAGCGGGAAGCCGGCCAGAAAGAAACCGATGTTGTAGAGGCCCAGCTCTTCCATCGTCATGAAGCGGCCAAGGATCAGCTTGTCGCTTTGCAGCACGATGAACCCGGCCATGGTGCTGAAGAAGATCCAGCGGCCATAATGGATCAGTTCATGCGCGGATTCGCGGTCCAGATGCAGCCGGTTCGAAATGCCGGGCAGCATGATCCACGACAGCCCGGCGCGGGCCGCAGCCGAGATCACGTTACCCGCAACAAGCGCCCAGATCGATTGCGTCGCCCAGGCCAGCAGTAGCATGGCGACGACGCTGATCACCTGTGCGGTAATTTCCAGAATGGTGACCCGGCCCAGCAGCATGTGACGCGAGGCGCTTTCGGCCCGGGTGGGTTCCAGCGACAGGATCAACAGGCTCGTGGCGGAGACCGGGATCAGGTAGGTCAGCATCGGTTCGTTATAGAACCAGCCCATCGGCCAGGCGAGCGCACAGGCCGCCGCGAACAGGAACCCCGCGCGGATCATGTTCAACGTCCAGGCGGTGTTCAGAAAGGCCGGTTCATCGCCGCGCTTGGACGACTGGATGGCGGGCTGGATGCCCAGATCCGACAGCATGGTCAGGCCGACCAGCAGCACCGTGACCAGCGCCATGGTGCCGAACGCCTCAGGGAACAGCAGGCGTGCCAGGATCAGGTTCGAGCCAAAGCGGATCACTTGCTGTCCACCAAACCCAAGGATGGTGAACATCGAAGACCGCATGATCTTGGCGGTGATACCGGTTCCGGGTTTTCTGGCTGGCATGAGAACGGCGTCGGACACTGAGGGATACTCCGGGTAATTGCAGCGAGAACACCGTCAAAGACAAGGCGCCACATCAATTCGTGTGAAATGAAGGTAAAATACGGCGCGAATGTGGCAGGGTTACTGCCGCGCCAATACCTACAGTGTTTCTTGAATTTGCCCAATTTCGACCCTAGCCCAAAGACCAGTGTTCTTGACCAAGGTGCCCCTGTGAAGATCGGCTACATCCTCAACACCTATCCCGCGCCGTCGCAAAGCTTCATCCGGCGCGAGATGCGGGCGCTTGAGCGGCGCGGCATTGCGGTGCAGCGCTTTGCCATGCGGTCGTTTGACGGGGCTTTGCCGGATCAGTCAGATCAAGAGGAAGCCGCCGCCACGGATTATGTGCTGGCGAAGGGGCTGTTCGCCATGTTGTGGGCGCTGTTCATTGTCGGGCTGCAATCACCGGTGCGCACCTATCAGGCGCTGTTTCTGGCGCTGAAGGCCAGCCGAGGCTCGGAAGCCGGGGTGTTCAAGCACCTGATCTATTTTCTGGAAGCGGCCTATGTCACCCGCCGGCTGGGCGAGTTGCAGGTTGACCGGATGCACGCGCATTTCGGCACCAACGCGACAACCGTTGCGATGCTGGCATCAGAGATGAGCGGCAAGCCGTTCAGTTTCACCGTTCACGGGCCCGAGGAATTCGACAAACCCGCCGCTATCGCCCTGCCGCTCAAGCTGCAGAAGGCGGATTTCACCGTGGCGATCTCGTCTTACGGGCGCAGCCAGCTGTGCCGACTGGTCGATTACCGCTACTGGCCGCGCATCCGCGTGGTGCATTGCGGGATCGAGCCGCAGCATTATGACTCGGCGCGTCCGATGCCGGTCACGCGTCCGGTGACGATGGTGAATATCGGGCGGTTCGTTGAGCAAAAGGGCCAGATCCTGCTGATCGAGGCGATGGCCGAAGTCGCACGCCGGGGTGTCGATGTCCGGCTGGTGCTGGTCGGTGACGGACCGATGCGTCTGCCGCTTGAGCGCGCGATTGCCCATTCGGGCCTTGGCCACCGGGTCGAACTGACCGGCTGGCTGGATGAGGCAGGCGTGCGCCGGGCGATCGATTCCGCGCATGCCTTGGTGCTGCCGTCCTTTGCCGAAGGGCTGCCGATGGTGGTGATGGAGGCGATGGTCTCGGCCCGTCCGGTCATCGCCACCTGGGTCGCCGGGGTGCCGGAACTGATGCAAGAGGGGCGCACCGGCTGGCTGGTTCCCGCAGGCGACGCCATGGCGCTGGCCGAGGCGATCACCGAGCTGGCGACGTCGCCCGACGACAAACTGCGCCGCATGGGTACGACGGGCCGCGCGCGTGTCTTGATGCGGCACAATATTGATACCGAGGCCGGGAAACTGGCGGCGCTGTTCTGTCAGCGCCCACGCACACAGAGCCGTGCTCAGCGCCCGCGCACCCAGCTGGTCTGACGCGACGGGCAAAGTCGCCCGCTCAGCCTGACGATGGCATACACGCCGAACGCCGCCGGGTCGCGCAAGGCGCTGCGGACCAGCCAGCCGAAGCTGGGCTTGGTCTTGCCTTCATTCACCATCAGTCCCGGTTCCATCCCGGCCAGCTCGGCCACGCCCAGATCCTGACGGCGCCGAACCCGGACCAACCGGCAGAACCCCTCAACCAGCGGCCAGTCATAGACGGCGGGAACCTTGATGCGTTCGGCGGGGGTAAAGACGATGCGCACATAGGTATCGTCCGAAATGATCGTCGGAAACGCCCCCCAGCGCGCCCGGCCCGGGGCATTCACGGCATACAGCCCAAAGCCCGGCACGCCGTCGGCGACAAAGGGCAGGCGCATCCAGTACCGCGCATAAGCCCGCGTCACCCACGAGCGCGCGGTGATGTTGGGGCTGCCCGACGCATAGCGCGCGGCGCTGGTGTCCAGCGTCTCGGCGAGCTGTGCCATCAGGGGCGGCGAAACGGTCACATCGGCATCGAGATAGGCGCGCGTCGGATACAGCGCCGCCGCATCGCCCGCGGCCAGCGCACCGGGTTTGCCCATTGCCGGCAGATCCAGCACGTCGATCAGCCAACCCCGTGCGGCGAAAGCCAGCGAATAGGTCCGCGCGCGTGCAGCGGTGTCATCGTTGCAGCCGTTGGCGACGACGACCACCTGCGCGACCTCAGGACCCTCGCTGGCCAGCACGGCGGTCAGGCAGGCGTCGATATAGTCGGCTTCGTTGCAGGCCGGGATCAGGATGGACAGACTCATGGGGCAGTAGCCTCGATCAGCGCGGTCCAACGCGGCGTGTCATCGTCGATATGGCGCAGATGGCCCCAGCTGCCCCAGACCGAGGGCTTACCGATATCGTTAAACGCAACAAACGGCGCGGGCGTCAAGGTGCGCCAACCGGCAATCAGCGTGCGGTACAGCTCGCCCATCTGCGCCGACTGGTTGAGGGCGGTGAAAAACGCGACCAGCTCTTCGTCGCCATGGTCCTGCGGGCGCACCACGACATGCGTGCCGCCCTCATACATCACAAGCGCCATGCCATAGTCCTGCGCCACGGCGACGTGATGGGGCAGCGTGCGGTCCAGCAGATCACGCACCGAGTTTTCCGCATTGCCTGAAACCGAGCCATCCAGCAGCTCTTGCGCGGCCAGATCCAGCGCGGTGTCGAACCGGTGCGCGGCGATGAAGGCATCGCGCGCTTCGCCGGTCAGGCCTTGCGCGTCGGCGTCGGTTTCAGCCGCCGCGCGGCTGTCGCGCAGCCAGCCCTGAACCAGCGGTTGCTTGTCTTCACTGTGCAATTCGCCGCTGAAATAGCCGGTGACGGCCAGCGCGTCGAAGGACTCGCTGGGCGGGCGGTGCGTGGGGTACTCTGCCATGTAGTCCGGCGCGGTGAGCATGTCGTGTTCCAGTCCGAGCCAGGCGGTGAACAGGCCCAGCACCCGCACCCGCCGCTCGGTCGCACCGGCGTAAACCGCGTCGATGATGCCCATCGCCTGCGCCGAGCGGACAGCGCCGTACTGCACCCAGGCCCATTCCCGGTTCCAGCGGGCGCGCGCGCTCTGTTCTGCCCAGTCTGCTTGCGTGAAGGACCAGTTCCAGATCTCGTTCGAGAACTCGAACCAGCCGCGCAGATCGGGGTTCAGCCCGTCGCGTACGGTTTGCGCGAATTGGCGGATATAGGCGTCATCGGCCCGGTGAGGCAGGGTGAACCACGGCTCGGCCCCCGTCTCATTGGCCAGCCGTAGCAGGATCTCCAGCGGGACGCCCCGGCGTGACCAGCTGTAATCGCCCATTTGTGCGCGCTGGTCCCAATGTTCGACGGTGGAATTGTTGGTCAGCATCCAGTCCATGAAGCGCAGGGTCTCAACCCCCTGCAACCGCGCCAGAAAATCGGGATTGAACACCTCACCCGCCGCATGCCGGGCCAGATTGCGTTCGTGCACGATGCTCAGGTTCCGCAGGGTGCCGCGGTTGAATTCGATCAGGACCGAGCCCTGGCCGGGCGTAAACTCGAACGTCGCCGAGTTATCGCCGAAGCGCACGTTCCGCGCGGCGCCGGAGAAGCTGAGATAGGCGCTTCCCTCCCATGTCGCGTGCCATGTCCCGGCGGTCGATGTCATCTCAGCGGGCAGATCCATCAGCACGAAGGTGGAGAGGCGGCGCACGGTGCGCGGAATGGCGATGACCCATCCGTCGTCATCCAGCGCGCCTGCGTCGCGCAGGGCGTCTTCATCCATTCCACCCCATTGTCCGGGCAGATGGCCGACCCACCGCGAGGCATTGTGCATGACGTCGATGAACGGCGCTTCGGTGGACCAGCCTGCGACCTCGGAAAGATTGAGGCCCAGAGCATGGCGCCCGTCGCGGGGTGAAACGTCGATCTGTGCTGCCAAGGGGCTGGCGGCACAGGCGAGAACCGTGAAAAAAACCGCGATCAGGGACGAGAAACGCATTGTCTTGGGCATCCTTGCTCTGCCAAGTATCAAGTTAGGATAGATTTTTCGATACATTCCAGAGTTTTCTGTGGAAATGCTTGGATGAAGGGACGTTGTCGCCTCGATGGCTTCATTGGTAATGCTCTCCCCCGCCCCGATGGTGGAATTGCCTGCGGGTGAAGTGCTGCTCGACGTGAAATTCGTAGAGGGGATGAAGCTGCATTGCCAGCTCTGGCCGGGGCCGGTGCGCTGTGTGATGCGGCGCGGCCACTATCAGATCGACAGCCCGATGCGCTATTCGGTGGCGCAGTTGGGGTTCGATCTGATCGCGCTGGAGGCAGGCGCGCCCGTGCCTGAGCTGCTGCTGGACGAAGCCGCGCTGGTCTATGTGGCGGCCGATGACATGAAGTATCTCGACCTGCCCAAAGCGATGGAAATGCGGCTGGGCAAGCTGGTCTACACCATCGAAGAACCGCTGACCGGCCGGATCAGTCACGCGCTGGCCGCAAGCCCGTCGATGCGGCGGCGGCTGGGGGCAAGTTGGTGGAACATGCGGCGCGAGGGCGCGCTGAAAGCGGCGCTTCGCGCGGCGGACGGGGTGCATTGCGACGGCTATCCGGCGCATGACAGCTACAAACGCCTGAACCCGCGCGCGCTGCGGTATCTGGATAACCGGATGCGCGCGCCGATGATCGCCCGCCTCGAGGACCAGAGGATCCGTGCCGATATTCAGCGCCGGGGCGATCCGCTGCGGCTGGCGTGGTATGGGCATATGGGCCGGACGTCGGGCGTGGAAGACCTGCTGCCGATGGCGCATCTGCTCAAGACCCGCGGGGTGCCGTTCAAGCTGGAGCTGTTCGGCGCCGGGCCGCTGGAGACCCGGTTGCGCGACGGGATCGCCGGGCTGGGGCTGGGTGAGTCCATGTCGGTGCAGCCGATGGGGCCGTTTGATCCGGTGCTGGTGCCGCATCTGCGCACGGGCGCGGATCTGTTCCTTGCACCGATCCGGCTGTCGATGCCGCAAAGCGCCTATGTCGAGGCGCTGGGCTGCGGGTTGCCGATCCTTGGCTATGGCAACCGGATGTGGAAACGGATGCAGGGCGAATCCAACGCGGGCTGGGTGGTGCGCAAGAGCCCGGCGGCGCTGGCGCGGGCGGTCGAGCGGCTGCACGGGGATCGTGAGGCGGTGATCGAGGCCTCGACCCGGGGCGTGGAGTTTGCGCGTGCGAATGCGTTTGAGACGGTGTTTTCCCGCCGGATGAACGATCTGCGCGAGATTGCTGGCGTGGAGTGAGTGGCGGCGCTCAGGCCCATCGAGGGCCTTCGCGCCGCGCAGGGGGCGCTGCCCCCTACGGCCTGACGGCCTACCCCCGGGATATTTGAGGACAGATGATGGGTCAGCGGGCCAGTCGTTGGGCGATGGCGGGGAGCGCTGACCAGTCGTCAAAGGCCTCAGCGTGCGGGATCTGGTCGATCGGGGATTTGCGGTAGCCAAGGGTATAGAGCGCGAAGGGGACGCGCGCGGCCTGTGCGGTGCGGGCGTCGACCTCGCTGTCGCCGACATAGACCAACGGGCTGTCGTCCAGCGCCTGCATGGCGGCGAGAAGCGGTGCGGGATCGGGTTTGGTCACCGGCAGGCTGTCTCCGGCGATGACCACCTCGAACATGTCGGACCAGCCGAAATGCGCCAGAACCGCCAGCGCCGGGCGCAGAGGTTTGTTGGTGCACAGACCCAGTTGCCAGCCCTGCGCCTTGAGCGTGGCCAGTGCGGTTTCGACGCCGGGGTAGACGGTGCTGAAATCATGCGCGATCTCGTATTCCGCAGCGAAGCGGGCGCGCATGCGTTCGGTCCGGGCGGGGTCGTTGGTACCGGCGGCGGCGCGTTCCAGACGGTCGACAAAGACCTTGGCCCCGTGACCGACAAAGCCCTGAGCCTGCTTGGGCGTTACCGGCGGCAGGCCTTCGGCCGCCAGCGTCCGGTTGCCGGCGGCGTGGATGTCGAGGGCGGAATCGACCAGCGTGCCGTCGAGGTCAAAGATCGCCCTCATGCCGGGGCCATCAGGTTGAGCGCGCGTTCGCGGATCGGCAGATGCACCAGCGCCGAGAGCGCGCCGACAGCGATGCCGACCCACCAGACCAGCGTGTAATCGCCGTAAACGTCATAGAGCGCGCCGCCCAGCCAGACGCCCAGAAAGCTGCCGATCTGGTGGCTGAGGAACACCAGCCCATAGAGCGTGCCCATGTAGCGCAACCCGTAAATATGCGCGACCAGCCCCGAGGTCAGCGGCACCGTGGCAAGCCACAGCGAGCCCATGGCGACCGAGAACAACAGCACCGAGGTCGGCGTGATCGGCATCAGGATAAACGTCGCGCCGATGATGGTGCGGGCGGTATAGATCCCGGCCAGCAGGTATTTCTTGCTGAACCGTTTGCCCGCCCAGGCGGCGGCCAGCGTGCCGCCGATATTGGCCAGACCGATCACCGAGATCGCCACCGCGCCCAGTGCCGAGGTGGTGCTGATCCCCAGCGCCGCCAGCATCCCGTCGGGCGCGGGGGTGCCGCACATCTCGGTTACCATGGCGGGGAAGTGGGCGGTGATGAAGCCCAGTTGATAGCCGCAGGAAAAGAAGCCGATGGCGATGAGCGAGAAGGACGGATCGCGGAACGCCTGTTTCAGCGCCTGACCCAGCGATTGCTCAAGCTCGGCGCGGCTGGCCATCTTTTCCGAGCGCATCATCGGCAGGGCAAAGAGCGACAGCAGGATCACCCCGGCGAAGATGATGAAAACGGTCTGCCACGGGAAATGCCCCAGCAGGATCTCGGCAATCGGTGCGCCGATGACCTGCCCCGCGGACCCGGCGGCGGTGGCAATGCCCAGCGCCATCGAGCGGTTCTCGTCCGAGGCTGCGCGCCCTACAACGGCGAGGATCACGCCAAAGCCGGTGCCCGCGATGCCGAACCCGACGAGGAACTCCAGAAGCTGCATCGTCCCGGGCGTGACGGCAAAGGACGACAGCACCAGACCGGCAGCATAGAACAAGGCCCCCAGGATGATCGCCTTGCGGTCGCCGAAGCGCTCGGCAAACGCGCCAAACAGCGGCTGGCCGATGCCCCAGGCAAGGTTCTGGATGGCGATGGCCAGCGAGAATTCGGACCGGGGCCAGCCGAATTCGCTGGCGATGGGGATCTGGAAGACGCCGAACGAGGCGCGGGCGGCGAAGCCGATCAGAATGATGATACAGCCGCCGATCAGGACGGGGGTGATGAGAGGGGCCTTGGTCGTCATGGGTCTGTCCTGAGCTGCGGGCGTCGGGGGCCCCGGCCCCCGTGCAAAGCGGCGCATCAGGTCGGGGATTGCTCCCGCCACGATGCGCCGCCGCTTAACCTGTTCAACTTTTCGTCAGGGTCAAGCCCCCCAAGTCGCGCTGACCCTTCGCGCGATCAGCGTGACTGTGCGTGATACTCTTCGTTCGGCTCCATGCCGATGGCCGAGGCGACGCGGTTGGACATGTTGAAGAACCCGACAATCGCTGCGATATCAAAGATATCGCGGTCGCTGAACCCCTGGGCGCGCAGCGCCTCGCGGTCGGCTTCGACGATCTCGGACGACGTCTTGGTCGCTTTCTCGGAAAACGCCAGCATCGCCTTTTGCCGCTCGTCGATCTTGGCCACGCGCCAGTTCATCACCAGCGCCTCACCCAGCGCCGGGTTGCCCGACAGCTGGCGCACGGCAGCGCCATGGGCGACCTGACAATACCAGCAGCGGTTGGTGGATGAGACGACGACCGCGATCATCTCGCGTTCCAGCTTGGTCAGGCCGGAATCGGCCAGCATCAGGTCGTTGTACATCGCCGTGAAGGCGTTGAGCTTGGCGATATCGAAGGCATGCGCCTGCACCACGTTCGGGACCATGCCCAGCTTTTCGACGCAGATGTCGAAATAGCGTTGAGTCGCCTCGGGAAGCGGATCGACGGGCGGCAGATCGAGAGCGGTAATTCGGCTCATGGTTGTTTCTCCCTGTAATGATACGCGTCAACTTCCTGCATGCCGAGTCGCGTGTAAAGAGCGCGCGCGCTGGCATTGGCGCGGGTGACGGCCAGCGCAAAGGTCGTCGCGCCGTGGCGTTGCGCCCAATCGGCCATGCCGCGCACCATGTACTGCGCGACGCCCTTGCGGCGGAAATCCGGGTCAACATGCAGGGCATGCAACATCGCGATGCCCTGATGGATCGCCAGAAAGCCGACGCCGGCGGCGCGGTCCTGAAACCGGGCGATGAAGCTCATCTTGGGATCGCAGGCGCGTTCCATCACGGCGATACGCTCGGGGCCGACATGGCCCTCGGCCCAGATATGGCGCTGGATCGCCAGCAGCGGCCAGATCGTCGGTAGTGAGACCGGGCGCGGCGTTTCGGCGACGAGTTCGACGGGCGCAGTCATCAGCAGTGTAGGGTCAACGACGCGGTAGCCGCGCTTTTCCAGCGCGGCATCCAGCGCGTCCTGATTGGCGCGCAGCTGGAACAGCGGCTGCTCTCCCAGCGCGTCAAGCGCGGCCTCGCTGAACGCGCCTTCCAGCACCGCCGCGCTGACGCGCTTGCCGCCGCCTGCCCCGTTGCGCAGGCGGAACGGGCCAGGCGTCTGGCTGGAGAGCGGCGGCCATGTCGCTTCGAGCGCGGCGAAGAGGGCGTCGCTCATGCCTGCGCCACCAGACGCGACAGCGCCACCACGGCAGCGTCGATCTGCGCCGCGTCGGTGCCGCGCACGACCAGTTGCGTGCCATGCGCGCCGTTGCGCTGATAGGGGTACGAGCCAAAGCTCAGGTCGGGGTATTGTTGCGACAGTTCCTTGAGCGGCTGGGCAATCTCGCCTTCACCGCGCTTGACGTCGATCATCTGGCTGAGCAGCGGGTCGCCGCCGGTAAGCGTGGGCAGCACGCTGGCCACCATCGCTTCAAAGATCGCGGGGACTCCGGCCATGACATGCACGTTGCCCAGGATGAAACCGGGGGCCGAGGACACCGGGTTGTCGATCAGCGTGGCCCCGTCGGGGATGCGGGCCATGCGCAGGCGGGCTTCGTTCAGCTCAAGCCCGGTGCGCTGGTAATGCGCTTCAAGGATCGCGCGGGCATCGGCGCGCACGTCAATCGGCGCGCCAAAGGCCGCCGCTACCGCATCGGCGGTGATGTCGTCATGCGTCGGCCCGATCCCGCCCGAGGTGAAAACGTGGTCATAGGCACCCCGCAGTGCGTTCACCGCAGCGACGATGGCGCCCTGATCATCGGCCACCACGCGGGCCTCCTGCAGCCGGATGCCGCGCGCGGTCAGTGCCTGCGCCAGATGGTTGGTGTTGGTGTCGCGGGTGCGGCCGGACAGGATCTCGTCCCCGATGACGAGCATGGCGGCGGTGGGATTGGGCATGGAGACCTCTTGTGCTTTGGCGCGACGTTAGCGCGCTTTTGCGGCGTTTCCAATCGCGGGCGCGGGCGCTAAGGCTTGGGGATGGAATTTGCCCGCCCCCTGCTCCGCACTACGTTGCTGTGCCGTTACAAACGCTTCCTTGCTGACATGGAATTCGACGGCACAGAGATCACCGCGCATTGCGCCAATCCCGGTTCGATGATGGGGATGGCGGAACCGGGGATGACCTGCTGGATCAGCGGCAATGACGATCCCAAGCGCAAACTGCGCTGGTCGTGGGTGCTGGTGGAAACCGGGACCGGCACGGCGGTGGTGGATACCGGCATGGCCAACCGGCTGGTGGCCGAGGCGCTGAAGGCCGGGTTTCTGAACGCGGGTGACTTCCGGGCCGAGGTGAAGATCAGCGACCATACGCGGGTGGATTTCGTGCTGGGCGACGGCACGCTGCTTGAGGTCAAAAGCGTCACGCTGGCCCGCGATGGCTGGGGCGAGTTCCCCGACAGCGTCACCGCGCGCGGCACCAAGCACCTGCGTGAGCTGACGGCAGCGGCGCAGGCCGGGCGACCGGCGGCGATGCTCTATCTGCTGGCGCGCGATGATGTCGACCGGGTGCGGATCGCGGCGGACATCGACCCGACCTATGCGGCGGCCTTTGATGCGGCGCGCGCGGCCGGGGTGCAGATGCTGGCGCTGGGCACGCAGATCACACCGCAGGGCGTGCGCACCACGTTGCCCGTGTTGGTTGTTCCCTCGCCGCAGGCGCGGATTTAGCCGGATCTGGCCTTTTCGCCGATTCGTCCCTATTTAGAGACCAGAAAAAAAGAGGTCAGACCGTGTACGAAAAGAAAGGGACCGTCACCCGCGAGGGGATCCGCATCCACGAGGCCGAAGATTTCGCCGGGATGCAGCGGGCCGGGCAGCTGGCCGCGAAGATCCTTGACGACATTGCGCCGCATGTCGCGCCGGGCCAGACGACAGGAGAGCTGGATCGCCTGATCGAGGAATGGGTCAACGCCAATGGCGCGACCTCGGCGACGATCGGCTATCGCGGGTACAAGCACGCCAGCTGCATCAGCCTGAACCATGTCGTCTGCCACGGTATACCCGGCAGCCCGGTGCCCACCGGGCGCACCGAGAAGAAGCGGCTGGATGACGAGATCCGCGACGGCGATATTCTGAACATCGACGTGACGGTGATCGTGGATGGCTGGTTTGGTGACTCGTCGCGCATGTATATTGCGGGCAAGCCGAAGCCCTTTGCGATGCGGCTGATCGAGGTCACGCACGACTCGCTGATGAAGGGGATCGAGGCGGTCAAGCCCGGCAACACCTTTGGCGATATCGGCTATGCGATTCAAAGCTATGTCGAAGCGCAACGCATGTCGGTGGTCCGTGATTTTTGCGGGCACGGCTTGGGCCGCGTTTTCCACGCGCCGCCCAATGTGTTGCATTACGGGCGTCCCGGGCGTGAGGCGGTGCTGGAAGAGGGGATGTTCTTTACCATCGAGCCCATGGTCAATCTGGGGCGGGCCGAGACCAAGGTTCTGGCTGACGATTGGACGGCGATCACCCGCGACAAATCCCTGTCCGCGCAGTTCGAGCATTCGGTGGGCGTTACTGCCACGGGTTGTGAAATATTTACGCTTTCACCCGGCAACAAGTTTCATCCCACCTGGAGTTGAAAAAACGGCGGCCCAACGGCCGCCGTTTCTGCTTCTGGTCTAAAGACAGAATTCAAACTATGTCTTATTACATCTTTTTCCAGATCTGACTTAATAAAGCCGTAGGCTCGGCTTTGTTGATCACGACTCTCAGATCGCCATGTCTTCCAGCGATTTACCCTCAGCCAGCGCGGCTTCGATCCAGCGCGGGCGGCGGCCACGACCGGTCCAAGTCTGGCTATCGTCTGCCGGGTTGGCGTATTTCGGCACGGCAGCCTTGCGCGTACGTTTGGAAGTCAGTTCAGACAGATCCGACGGGGACAGGCCGCGTTCTTTGGCAAAAGCCTCAACTTCGGCCAGCGCCTTTTTCCGTTCGCGATCTTTGAATTCGGTGATCGCCGCGTCGACGTCTTTCTGAAGTTGCTTGAGCTCCTTCAGCGACAGGCTTTCCAGATCGTTCATGTGTCGTCCTGCTTTATTAAGGTGATTCGCATCATTCTGGTTTGCACGTTCCTCTTTTTCTCGTCAAATGCAAAATGCAAACATCAGTTTTCCTTATTACGGTCACTGCGCCGGAAAGCGGGCAAAACAGACGGCTCTGATCCTTGTGCTTAATCCCTGATCACTGGGGTTGAGCATTCGTCAGATGTCGTACGAAAAGGTTAAGCCTGGGCGGTTTGGGGAGTGATTTACAACGAATTCGTTGAATGAGGCGCTGAAAACACGCTTGTTAGCGCGCAAACTCGCACGGACAACGGCTTGTCCGTTATAGCGATATGCCGAATGCCTGGGGCGAGCAGGGAACTGCGAAAGGCGGTTTCATTTACGCTGGCGAGAAATTGCCGATCTCGTCTGAGCAGGTGCCGTAAATGTGAACATAACGAGCGCAGGCGCTTGCGCTCTTTCGTACATTAGTGAAGCAACGGCTCGTTTTACTTGCGATTCACCAGCAGACGGTCAAGCGCCTGCGAAAAGCGTGAACGATCGCGCGGGCCGAAAACCTTGCCCGAGCCCTGGCGAAACGGATCCGCGGCCCGCAGATCGGCGGCAAGGTCGCGCATGGCCAGAATCTGACCGATATTGACCGGCGTCAGCTCACTGCCATCGTGCTTGAGCACGGCGGCCCCGGCCTCGAGACAGCGGGCCGCCAAAGGGATATCGCCCGTCACCGCCACATCGCCGGGCACGCAGGCGGCGGCGATCCATTTGTCAGCCTCGTCCGCGCCCTGATCGACATAGACCATCCGCACCAGCGGGTGATTGACCGGACGGATGCCGCCATTCGACACAAAGACAACGTTGGCGCCGTGGCGCAGCGCGACTTTCAGGGCCTCTTCCCGCACCGGGCAGGCGTCGGCGTCGATATAGAGCGTGGGCATGGGCACCTTTGGCTTGATCGGGGGTATGTGGCCCGGCTGGACAGCAAGTGCAAGCCGGGCCCGGGGTCAATGCGCCAGCGTGCAGCAACCCGACAGCGCCGAGGTCTGGCCGCGGAAATAGACCTGTGTCTCAAGCCCGTAAAGATAGTCGCTCATCCCGTCGGAGCACACGCCATTGCGGATCACCGCCATGCCGGTACGTCCGCCGGTAAAGGGCACGGCCAGTGTCGGTGGTGCGAAGGTGGTGGGCAGGGCCGGTGCATCCGTGGTCAGCGTGGTGTTGGTGCCATCCGCCAGACTTTGATACGCGCCGCCATTTGTCGGCAGATACAGATGCAGCGTCCAGAACGGCTCGGTCCCCGAGCAGGTCAACGATTGCTGGCCGTCACGCCAGCTGTCTGAGCGCTCGGCGGTGAGATAGCGCATCGAGGTCCAGCCAACGGCCTCATTGGTGCGCACCAGACCCCAGTTTCGGTCTTCGGACAGGCCGATCACCTCGATCCCGACCTGCGTGCGGGTGAACTGGCCGACGATATTGGACCGGGCGCTGGCCTCGGCGCGGATGTTGAGAACATCGCCGGCCGAGACATTGGTGACACGAAACAGCGCGGGGAAATCCTGCGCCATGGCCGCGTGCGAGAGGAAAACAGCGATAAATAGTGAAATGAAACGGATCATGAAAAGCCTCCTTGTCGCCCAAGGATAGCAAATATTCCAGCGGTGTGCTGAGTTTGCGTGCGGCGCGCCTTCACAGTCGCGCCAACGACCCGTTCAATGCTTGGCGCTCCAACTGATCGACGCGCGGCGGCGGGTGTAAAACTCGCCCATCAGCCCGATCAGCAAGGCGGCAAAGGTGATCGCCACCGGATAGACCACATTCGTGTAATGCGGGTTATAGTTCAGGAACGCGAAGCCGCGCGCCTGATCAATCGTGTGGAACAGCGGGTTCCAGGTGAAATAGGGCAGCATGAAACCGGGCAGCGAATTGGCGACGAACATCTTGCCCGAGGCGAACATGTTCACCCGCGAATAGACCTGTGACAGCAGGCCGATGGTTTTGGGCGACCATGGTTTCGCTGCCAGAAAGATCATGCCGATCGCCACGCCTGAGAACCAGCTGAGCAACATCATCAGCAGCGTGCCCAGCACATCATAGATCACCAGCGGCTGCCACGCGGCGTGGTAGAGAAACAGCACCACGGTCATCGACAGGATCTGCACATAAAGCTCACCCAGCGCGGCGGCGCCAATCGACACGATGGTATTCATCGGCGCGTGTTTCATCATCGCCGAGGTTGGCCCCTCAGATCCGACAACCGCGCCCATCGCCTTGACGTGACACATGAACAGGAACACGCCGGTCATCAGGTACAGCAGGAAATCGCCCCGGATGCCCGCGCTGGTTCGCCCCATGAAAAAGAACATGAGGTAAAAGACACCGACCAGCATCAGCGTCTGCACGATGTTCAGCAACAGGCCCATCAGCGCGTTGCCATGCGCGTTGCGCACCGACCGGACCGCCGAGTGATAAATCAGCTCAAGAATGGTGAAGGCCGAAGCCAGTCCCGAGTCCTGACTGCGATTACTGAGCATCGGCGCGATTCCTTGCCGGTTTAAGGGTGGGTAAGCTTGCACCCCAGGCTGTGGCAAGGATAAGGCGAAAGGCGAACCCGATCAACTCGGCCCCCCAGAAAGAGCGATTTCATGTCCGCAGATTTGCATCAACAGATTGAGACCATTTTTCGCGCCATCGCGCTCAAGGCTGGGGACGTCATCATGGAGGTCTATGCCCGCCCCGACTTCGAGGCGCGTGCCAAGTCTGACAACTCGCCGGTGACCGAAGCCGACGAAGCCGCCGATGTGCTGATTCGTGCCGAGCTGGCCAAGGCATTTCCGGGTGTGCCGGTGGTGACAGAAGAGCTGTCTGAATCGCACGCCATTCAGGCGGACCGCTTTATCATCGTCGATCCGCTGGATGGGACCAAGGAATTCGTCCAGCGTCGCGGTGATTTCACCGTCAACATCGCGCTGGTGGAAAACGGCGTGCCGGTGCGCGGCGTGGTCTATGCACCGGCCAAAGACCGGCTGTTCTATACGCGCGCCGATGGCTCAAGCGTGGAAGAGGCCGCGCCCTTTGGTGAAACACCCGGCGTCGTGACCCCGATTCAGGTGTCAAAGCCCGACAATGACGCGCTTTTGGTCGTGGCGTCGAAATCGCACCGCGATGCGGCAACCGACGACTACATTAACCGCTATACCGTCAAGGACGCCAAAAGCGCGGGATCGTCGCTGAAATTCTGTCTGGTCGCCACGGGAGAGGCGGACTTCTATCCGCGTCTGGGCCGCACGATGGAATGGGACACGGCAGCAGGGCATGCTGTCGTGTTGGGCGCAGGCGGTATCGTGCTGCGCTTCGATGACCATTCGCCCCTGACCTATGGCAAAGCGGGCTATGAGAACCCGTTCTTTCTGGTCCTCTCGCCCGGGGTGATTCTGCGCTGAGGTGTCGATTCCCGGCTGATCCACGCTGCAAAGCGGCATTGGCCGGGAATCGTCCTTAATTCACCAATAATTCCACAATTTCGGGCCACAAACGCGCCCAGTTTCACCGGCATCAAGTGTCTGTGGGCGGCAGAAGCACCGCCAAGGACAGCAAGGTGGAACCTCAGATGCGCAACAAAGTTACCAAAGCCGTTTTCCCCGTAGCCGGCATGGGCACCCGTTTCCTGCCCGCGACCAAGGCCGTTCCGAAAGAGATCATGACGCTGGTTGACCGGCCGCTGATCCAATACGCGATCGACGAGGCACGCGAAGCCGGGATTACCGAATTCATCTTTGTGACTTCGCGCGGCAAAGGCGCACTTGAGGACTACTTTGACCGTGCCCCCGAGCTGGAAGCCTCGCTGCGCGCCAAGGGCAAGACCGACCTTCTGGAAATCCTGAACGCTACCAACATGGACAGCGGCGCGCTGGCCTATGTCCGCCAGAACCAGGCGCTGGGTCTGGGGCACGCCGTCTGGTGCGCCCGTCATCTGATCGGCGACGAGCCTTTCGCCGTGCTGCTGCCTGATGACGTGATCGCCGCCGAGAAGCCCTGCCTCAAGCAGATGGTCGAGGCTTATGCCGAAACCGGCGGCAACATGGTTGCGGCGATGGAAGTGCCGGCTGAAAAGGCCAGCTCGTATGGCGTGCTCGATGTGCCCGCCTCGATCAGCCCGGTTCTGCCGGTCAAGGGCATGGTCGAAAAGCCCGCACCGGGTACCGCGCCGTCCAATCTGGCCGTCATCGGCCGCTATATCCTGTCGCCCGATGTGCTGAAAACGCTCGACGACAAGCAGACGGGTGCCGGGGGTGAGATCCAGCTGACCGACGCGATCGCAAAGCAGATCGAAGCCCACAACAACGTCTATGGCTACCGTTTCCAGGGTCAACGCTATGACTGCGGCTCGAAAGCCGGGTTCCTGCAGGCAACCATCGCTTTCGGTCTGGCCCGTGCTGATCTGCGCGACGAGCTGGAAGACTATATCTACGACATGATGGCGATGCGTCAGGCTGCTGAATAAGCGACTGCGCTGCCTTTGAGATCGCACAGAGGGGGCTTGCTGCCCCCTCTTCGCATTCGCGAATTCACCCCCGCGCGTATTTAAGGCAAGATGAAGCGCAACAGGGGTGTGATGGGCAAGGTTCTCGATCTTTGGACGGCGTATCAATGGCGGCGGCGCAGGCAGCTGCGGCTGGCGCGTGCGCTGCGCAAACGGCGCGAGCTGAGCGCGCTGGTGGACCGCACGGACGCGATCAGGCCGGGGGATGTCCTGGCCTTTACCACGCTGCGGAACGAGGCCGAGAGGCTGCCCTATTTCCTGAGCCACTACCGCGCCTTGGGTGTGCGGCATTTTCTGGTGGTGGATAATGACAGCGACGACGGCAGCCGCGCGCTGCTGGGCGAGCAGCCGGATGTGTCGCTGTGGCACACCAAGGCGAGCTATCGCGACTCGCGTTTCGGGGTGGACTGGCTGCAGGGGCTGTTGATGCGCCATGGCGACGGGCATTGGTGCCTGACCGTCGATGCCGATGAATTGCTGGTCTATCCGCATCATGACACCCGCCCGCTGCCCGCGTTAACCACGTTTCTGGAGGGCGAGGGCGAGCAGGCCTTTGGCGCGCTGATGCTGGATCTGTATCCCAAGGGCCCGCTGGACAGCGTCCGCTACCGGGCAGGCCAAGACCCGGTCGAGGTTCTGGGCTGGTATGACAGCGCCAATTACACCATCGCGCGCAAGCCTGAACTGGGGGCGCTGTGGATACAGGGCGGGCCGCGCGGGCGGATGTTCTTTGCCGAGACGCCTGAGAGGGGGCCGACCTTGACCAAGGTGCCGCTGGTCAAATGGAACTGGCGCTATGTGTATCTGAACTCAACCCACACGCTGCTGCCGCGCCCGCTGAACCGTATCTACGACACCGGCGGCGGCGAGAAATTGTCGGGTGTTTTGCTGCACACAAAATTCCTGCCCGGCATTGGCGCGAAATCGGCTGAGGAAAAGACCCGCCGCCAGCATTTCGGCGAACCGGGCGCGTTTGACAGCTACTACGACGCGCTGATCACCGCGCCGGATCTGTGGACCCCGGCGGCGTCGCGCTATCGCGGCTGGCGACAGCTCGAGGCCGAGGGGCTGATGTCGCGCGGCGGGTGGGGGTGACGCCCGTATGACAAGTTTTCGGTTTGATCCTGATTCGGTCCGGGGTATTCCCATGAAGACAGGCAGTGTTGGGTGGGTAGTTGCGTGGGTTTTCTGACGTCATATCGCCTGCGGCTGATGCGCAAGCGCTGGCAGCTGCGCGCCCGGCTGAAGAAGCGCGAGCTGGCACCGCTCGCTGACCGCACCCACCAATTGCGCAAGACCAGCATTCTGCTGTTCGCCACCCTGCGCAATGAAAAGCCCCGGCTGGCCTATTTCCTGAAGTATTACCGTGAGCTGGGCGTCGAGCATTTTCTGATCGTGGATAATGGCTCGGATGATGGCTCGGCTGAGTATCTGAGTGCGCAGCCCGATGTCTCGGTCTGGCGCACGACGGCCAGCTACAAAGCCTCGCGCTTTGGCATGGACTGGATGAATGCCCTGCTGCGCCGGTATGCGCACGGGCGCTGGGCGCTGGTGGTCGATGTGGACGAGTTCTTCCTCTATCCGTTCTGCGATACCCGCCCCTTGCGCGCGCTGACCGACTGGCTGGACGACGCCGGACTGCGCAGCTTTGGCACGCTGCTGCTGGACGTCTATCCCAAGGGCCCGGTCAACGAGCAACCCTGCCTTGAAGGGCAGAACCCGCTGGAGATCGCCAGCTGGTTCGACAATGCCAATTACGCGATCACCCGCAACCACCAGTACCGCAACCTATGGATACAGGGCGGACCGCGTGCGCGCGGGTTCTTTGCCGACAAGCCCAAGGCCGCACCCGCGCTCAACAAGATCCCGCTGGTCAAGTGGGACCGCAGTTATGCCTATGTCAGTTCGACCCATATGCTGCTGCCGCGCGGGCTGAACCTGACCTATGACACGCTGGGCGGCGAAAAGGCGTCGGGCTGTTTGCTGCACGCCAAATTTCTGGCGACGCTTACCAGCAAGGCGCGCGAAGAAATGGCGCGGGGTGAGCATTATGCCGACGGTCGCGAATACAAGGCCTATGCCGAGGTTCTTGAGGACGGCACCGATCTGTGGACCAAATGGTCCGAGCGCTTCATCAACTGGCGGCAGCTGGAGATCATGGGTCTGATGTCCAAGGGGAACTGGGCATGAGCGAGAAGCTGGGGTTCATCCTGCTGGCCCATACCGCGCTGGAGCGCGTGGCGCAGGTGGCGCGGTTTGTGGCGCAGGGCGGCAATCCGGTGATGATCCATGTCGATGCCCGCACCCCGGCGAAGGCGTTTCAGGGGCTGCAGACGGCGCTGGCCGATCTGCCCGACGTGCGGTTCAGCAAGCGGCATCGCTGCGAATGGGGCACGTGGTCACTGGTGGCGGCGATGCAGACGGCGTCCGAGCAGATGCTGGCGCAGTTTCCGGGGGTCGAGCGGGTCTATGCGATGTCGGGTGCCTGCCTGCCGCTGCGCCCGGTGAGCGAGCTGGAGGCATGGCTGGACCGCCATCCCGATACGGATTTCATCGAATCGGTGAACGTGGGCGATGTGAACTGGACCAAGGGCGGGCTGTCCAAGGAACGCTTCACCCTGTGGTTCCCCATCGGCTTCAAGCGCAACAAATGGCTGTTCGACCGGCTGGTCGATGGCCAACGCCTGCTGCGGATGAAGCGCGACATTCCCGATAGCATCGTGCCGCATATTGGCTCGCAATGGTGGTGCCTGACGCGCGAGACGCTGAACGCGATCCTGACCGATCCGATGCGCGGGCCGTATGACCGCTATTTCAAGCGCGTCTGGATCCCTGACGAAAGCTATTTCCAGTCCCTCGTGCGCCTGCACGCCCGCCGGATTGAAAGCCGCACGTTGACGCTGGGCAAGTTCGACCATCAGGGCAAGCCGCATGTGTTCTATGACGACCATTTGCAGCTGCTGCGGCGCTCGGACTGCTTCATGGCGCGCAAGATCTGGGTGGGCTCGGACCGGTTGTATCAGCATTTCCTTGCCCCGCGTGAGGCCGCCCCGTCTGACGCCGAACCGCAACCCAGCCGCATTGACCGCCATTTCGCCCGCGCCACCGCGCAGCGGGTTCGCGGGCGCGCCGGGCTTTACATGGCCAGCCGCTTTCCAGTTAAAAACCGTGAGAACGGCAAGACGGCCGAGCCCTATTCGGTGTTTCAGGGCTTTACCGAGGTATTTCAGGACTTTGAGGGCTGGCTGGCCGCCGTCGCCAATTGCCGCGTGCACGGCCACCTCTTCGCTCCGCGCAAGGTCGAGTTCGCCGGGCGGGAGCGGGTGTTTACCGGCGGCCTCAGCGACAGTGCGACCCTGCGCGACTATAACCCGCGCGCCTTTCTGACCAACCTTCTGTGGTCCACGCGCGGCGAGCGGCAGTGCTTTCAGTTCGGCCCCGACGATACGCAGGGCAAGGATTTTGACCTGCTGCGCTTCATGGCGACCGATTCCAACGCGCAGATCTCGGTGATTTCGGGCGCCTGGGCGGTGCCGCTCTACCGCTCGGGCGGCGATTTCGCTCAAGTACGGCGCGAGGCGGCGCGGCTACAGCGGATCGAGACCGCGATGCTGGACGTGCTGCAAAGCCCGCAGACCCGCGCGCGCATCCGCATCTGGACGATGGCCGAGTTTCTGGAAAACCCCGCCGAGCCGCTGCACATGCTGTTCGACGAAATCGCCCCGCATTCGCAGGCGCGGCTGATCCGCATCCCCGATATGGTGGATCTGGGCGGTTTCGGCAGCTTCCTGCAGGAATTGCGCAATCAGGGCATGCAGCCGGTGCTGATGGGGGATTTCCCGCAGATGCCCGTCTTTCCCGACCCCTCGCACCGGATGAAATAACCCATGGCGTTCGAGTATTTTGTTGTTTTGGCCGAGATGCGGACCGGGTCCAACCTGTTGGAATCCAACCTCAATGCTTTTGAGGGGATCGAGTGCCACGGTGAGCTGTTCAATCCGTTCTTTATCAATCAGCCGGGCACCGACAGTTTCAAAGGCATCAGCTTTGCCGAGCGCGAGATAGACCCCTGGCCGCTGATGATGGCCGTGCGCGCGGGCGGGGGGCGGATGGTCGGCTTCCGGCTTTTTCACGACCACGACGGGCGGATCTGGGATCATGTGCTGGCCGATCCGGCCTGCGCCAAGATCGTCCTGACGCGCAACCCGCTGGACAGCTATGTCTCGCGCAAGATCGCGGCGGCGACGAACCAGTGGAAACTGGGCGATGTGAAGCACCGCAAACAGACGCAGGTGACCTTTGACGCCAGCGATTTCGAGCAACATCTGTCCCGCGTGCAGGGCACCCAGATCGAGATTCTGAACCGGCTGCAAACCACCGGGCAGAGCGCCTTCTATATTGGCTACGATGATGCCAATGATCTGAGCGTTCTCAACGGCTTGGCGCGCTGGCTGGGCGTGCCGTCGGTGATCGCCGAACTGCCGCGCGCGCTGAAAAAGCAAAACCCCGAGCCGCTGGACCAGAAGCTGATCAACCCGCAGGCGGTGGCGCAGGCGATGGCGCGGATTGATCGGTTCGACCTGACCCGCACGCCCAATTTCGAAGTGCGGCGCGGCCCGACGCTGCCCGCGATCCACGCAGGCGCGCAGGTGCCGTTGTTGTTCCTGCCGCTGCGCGGCGCGCCCGAGGCCTCGGTGATCGACTGGATGGCGGCGCTTGACGGCGTGCAGCCGGGTGCTCTGCCGCGCGATTTCGATGAGGGGCGGCTGGACCAGTGGCGCCGCGCGCATCCGGGTTTTCGCAGCTTCACCGTGCTGCGCCACCCGCTCAAACGCGCCTATTGGGTGTTTCAGCGCAAGGTGCTGACCGGCGACTTCACCGCCGTGCGCGAGCATATGGCACGCCTGTTCGGGGCGTCACTGGAGGGGGGCTCGCTGTCGCTGGACGAACAACGCGCTGCGTTCAAGGCGTTCCTGCGGTTCTGTGCGGCGTCGGTTTCGGGCCAGACCGGGCTGCAACCCTGGCCGATGTGGGCCAGTCAGGCGGCGCTGCTGGACGGCTACACCAAGGTCATCACCCCCGACCTGATCCTGCGCGAAGAAGAGCTGGCCGAGGATCTGACCACCCTCGCCCGCCGTCTGGGCCGCCCTGCGCCAGAGTTGGGATCCGAGAGTGAGCCGGGCCTGCCGCTTGCTGCAATCATCGACGAAGAGATCACCGATCTGGTGCGTATCGCCTATCGGCGGGATTATGACGCCTTCGGCTTCGCGGATCTGTAAGGGGGAAATCAATGGGGGGCTCCAGTCGCCCGGAACCCCCCATCTCCCACGTGCCCTTCGCACCACACGTGAACCTGGATATGTCCCGGACCATCCTGGTCCATGAAACCACCCTGACACGGCGCGGTGCGCTTGGCAAAGATTTAGCCCACCGCATTTAGCTCAAATGCGACGGGCCAAGGTCAGGTCAGGCGTAAGCGGCTTCCTTGCCGAAATGCTTGCACAGCATGTAATACACCACCGCGCGATACTTATTGCGCTCGGATTTGCCATAGGTCTCGATCACCGCTGCGATCGCCTCATCCAGCGCCGGACCCGCGGCCAGACCGAGCTTCTTCATCAGGTACTTTTCCTTGACGGTTTCCAGCTCACCCGGCTGGCTGGCGGCGACGGTCGAGGCGTCGGCGTCATAGATCGACGGGCCACAGCCAATTGTTACCTTGGTGAGCAACGCCATATCCGGCTCCATCCCGCATTTATTGCGCAGGTCATCGGCATATTTGGCAATCAGATCGTCACGGCGTCCCATAGCGTACCTCTCCCCGAGAAATCGTTTATTTCTGTCGTTAAACCATACGGAAACGCCGCGCTTTGTCGCAAGAAGAAAGCGCGGCGGTCGGCGGGTTTGTCACGGGCCGTCGGATCAGAGGCGGCGCAGCAGCTCTGCGGTGGGCCAGCCATCGGCGGGCAGACCCAGCTGGCCCTGCACATCCTGCACCGCCGCGCGGGTGCCAGCCCCCAGAATGCCGTCAATCGCACCGACGTCAAACCCGCGCGCCTGCAGGCGCTGCTGCAGGGTGCGCATGCCGTTCTGGTCCAGACCTTCTTGCGGATTGCCCGCGTCATAGATCGGCGCGCCCTCGATCCTTGTGGCGAAATAGGCGGCGGTCACCACATAGGTGAAGGACTGGTTCCACTCGAACAGCACACGGAAGTTGTCAAAGATCATGAAGGCCGGGCCCCGATGGCCCTGCGGCAGGATCACCGAGGCCGACAGCCGGCCTGAGGGCATCGACACGCCCCGCGCCTGCACGCCCATGCGTTCCCAGTCCGAGACGCTCATCTGCGTGCGCAGCCCGGTGCGGCTCAGGTCCAGATTCGACGGGATCGACACTTCGACCAGCCACGGCTCATTCGGCCGCCAGCCGTGGTGGCGCAGCAGGGCGGCGCCGGTCATCACCGCGTCGGGCATCGAGCCGCGCACGTCCACATGGCCGTTGCCGTCGGCGTCGACGCCCAAAGTCAGAATATCGCGCGGCAGCATCTGCACCATGCCGATTTCCCCGGCCCAGGCGCCCTGCGTCGTCGCCGGGTCCAGATCGCCGCGCCGGTAGAGCTCGGCCATCGCGATCAGCTGCGGACGGAAAAGTTCTGGTCGGCGGCAATCATGTGCCAGCGTGGCCAGCGCGTCGGCGGTGTTGATGTCGCCCTGAAACGCGCCGAAATCGGTCTCGAAGGCCAGAAAGGCCAGCATCACACCGGGGTTGATCCCATAGCTGCGCTGCACTTGCTGGAACAGCGCGCTGCGTTGGGACAGCAGTTGCCGCGCGCGGTCCAGCCGGCTCTGGCTGATCAGCGAGCGCGAAAAATCGATGAACGGGCGCTGAAAGAACCCCTGCGCGCGGTCGCGGCTCAGCACGGTGCTGTTCTGGCGCAACCGGCCAAAGAACTGATCCGCCACCGATGACGGCAATCCGCCGCGTACGGCTTCTTGTTTCACGCCGTCGATAAAACCGGACCAGCTGCCACCGCAGCTGGCCTGTGCTTGTGCGGCGACGGGGGAAAGGCAAAGGGCGGTAACGGCAGCGGCAAGAAATCGGCGCATGAAAACTCCTGTCAAATGTTAACCGAATCTACCAACAAACGCCGCCCGCGTCCAAGGGTGCCGCGGCCTGCCCGGTAACATCTTCACGCGGGACGCAGGTCACATCATCTGTCCGGAAATATCCTCGGGGGGTGAATTCGGCGAACGCCGAAGAGGGGGGGAAAGCCGCCCTACCCGCCCACCCGCAGCGGTGGTGCCGGGCTGTCGGGCGACAGTTCTTCAAAGTCGAAATTATCCAGCCGCCGTGCGCGCCGCCCTGCCTTGTCCGCCGAGATGCGGATCTCCGACACGTCCTTGGCCGCCTGGGCGAAATGGCGGTCCAGATTTTCCACCCGTCCGCCCAGCCGCTCCAGATCGCGGCACAGCTCGGCCAGTTCGCGACGGATCGCCCCCGCCTGCTCGCGCATGCGGGCGTCCTTGAGCACTGCGCGCATCGTGTGCAGCGTGGCCATGCAGGTGGTGGGCGACACGGTCCAGACCTTCAGCGCGAAGCCCTCGCGCACCAGCTCGGGAAAGTTGGAATGCAGTTCGGCATAGACTGCTTCCGAGGGCAGGAACATCAGCGCGCCCTCGGCGGTCTCGCCCTCGATGATGTATTTCTCGGCAATCGCCCGCATATGGTTGCGCATCGAGCCGCGCATCTGGCGGCGGGCCTCTTGCCGCTCGGCCTCGGTCGTGGCGTTGCGCAGCGCCTCATAGGGTTCCAGCGGGAACTTGGCGTCGATGGCGATGGGGCCGGGCGGGTTGGGCAGGTGGATCAGGCAATCGGCGCGTTTGCCGTTGGACAGCGTCGCCTGCATGGTGAACGCATCCGAGGGCAGCGCGCGGCCAACAATGTCATGCAGCTGGATCTCACCGAACGCCCCGCGGGTCTGCTTGTTGGACAGGATGTCCTGCAAAGACAGCACGTCGCCGGACAGCTTCTCGATATTCTCCTGCGCCTTGTCGATGGCTTCCAGCCGCGCGTGCAGATCGCCCAGACTGCGCGCCGTGCGCACAGCACTGCCTTCCAGCGCCTCGCCCATGCTGTCGGCCACATCGGCCAGCCGCTGTTCCATCAGCCCCATCATCTGCGCCTGCGCTTTCGCCTGCGCGTCGGACACATGGTGCAGCCCGCCCGCCAGATGCTGCTGGCCGTCGGACAGCGCCTGCACCCGTTGGCCCAGCTGGCTCATCTGCCAGGACAGGGGTGCTGCCACCCGCGCGGCCTTGAGCGCGGCGAAGAGGATCAGCACCAGCAGCAGCGCCAGCACCCCACCACCCAGTGCGGCCAGCGTGACCGGGTCTTGCAGATCCAGCGTCATCGCCGACCGAACAGCTTTTCGATGTCGCTCAGCTTGAGCTCCACATAGGTCGGCCGCCCGTGGTTGCACTGGCCCGACATCGGCGTTGCCTCCATCTCGCGCAGCAGGGCGTTCATCTCTTCGGCGCGCATCTGGCGGCCCGAGCGGATCGAGCCGTGGCAGGCCATGCGGCTGAGCACCGCGTCGATGCGCGATCCCAGCGTCGCGGACTGGCCCAGATCGGCCAGTTCATCGAGGATATCGAGCACCAGTCCGCGCGCGTCGCAGGTTCCCAGTGCGGCGGGGGTTTCGCGCACGGCGATGGCGTCGCCGCCGAAGGGTTCCAGCGTCAGGCCCAGCTGTGACAAGGCGTCGGCGTGGTCGAGCAGGCGCTGCGCATCGGCAGGCGACAGCGGCACGATCTCGGGGATCAGCAGCGCCTGCGCGGTGATGCCATGCTCGGCGGCCTGCTTTTTCAGCCGCTCGTACACCAGCCGTTCATGCGCCGCGTGTTGGTCGACGATGACCATCCCGTCACGGGTCTGCGCGACGATGTAATTCTCGTGCAGCTGTGCGCGGGCGGCGCCCAGCGGCGTGTCGGTCGGGCCTTGCGCGGGCTCGACGCGGGCGGCGGTGAAGGGGGTCGGAGCCTCGGCCAAAACCTCAGGAACAAAGCTCTCAGGCGCTTGCGCCGCGTAGCTCTGACGCATCGCGCCCAGGCTGGGGCGGCTGGCGAAATCCATCTGGTAGATGCGCGGGCTTGGGGCCTCGTACCCCGCCGCAATCCCCTCTGGCCGCATCGCGTTCAGCGTCTCGGTCGCCACGGTGCCCGAGGCGCGGTGCCCTGCCCCGGCCAGCGCATGCCGCAATCCGCTGACCATCAGGCTGCGCACCAGCCCCGGATCGCGAAAGCGCACCTCGGCCTTGGCCGGGTGGACGTTGACGTCCACCAGATGCGGGTCGCAGTCGATGAACAGCACCGCCGCCGGGTGCCTATCGCGCGACAGCACGTCCATATAGGCGGCCTTGAGCGCGCCGATCAGCAGCTTGTCCCGCACCGGGCGACCGTTGACGAAGACATGCTGCGCCACCGACGAGCCGCGCGAATAGGTCGGCAGCGCGGCAAAGCCCGACAAGCGCACACCGTCGCGCTCAATGTCCACGCGGATCGCGTTATCGACAAACTCCCGGCCCATCAGACGACCCAGCCGCGCGCCCAAGGCATCGAACAGTTCGCCCTGCTCGGCATCGACACGCAGGATCTCGCGCGCGCCGTCGGTGTCATACAGGGTGAAACCGACGAAGGGCTCGGCCATCGCCAGCTTGCGGATGGTGTCGGCAATCGCCTGCGCCTCGGACCGGTCGGTGCGCAGGAATTTCAGCCGGGCGGGGGTGGCATAGAACAGATCGCGCAACTCGACCTGCGTGCCCCGGTTCAGCGCGGCGGGGCGTACCGGGCCGATCTGGCCGCCGGTGACGGTGATCTCGGCACCCTCTTGTCCGGGCGCGCGGCTGGTGATGGTCAGCCGACCGACCGCACCAAGCGAAGGCAGTGCCTCGCCGCGAAAGCCGAAGGTGTGGATGTCGAGCAGGTCCGAGCCGTCGATCTTGGAGGTCGCGTGACGGCTCATGGCCAGCGGCAGGCTGTCGGCCTCCATCCCGTGACCGTCATCGGTCACCCGGATCATCACCTTGCCGCCGCCCGCGTAATCGACGCGCACCCGTGTCGCGCCTGCGTCCAGCGAGTTTTCGACCAGCTCCTTGACCGCCGAGGCCGGGCGCTCAACGACCTCACCCGCCGCGATACGATTCGCGGCGGTGTCGTCCAGTTGTCGAATCACTGGAAGGGTTTGGCTTATATGGGGGCGGGTTGCGTGCATGCCACTAGGCATAGCATGTCCCCTGCCCCCAGAAAAGCGTCACTGGGTCGTGGTCACAACCCCGACAGGCTGTCCGACGACGACGAATTGCAGCGCGTCCGGCTGCGCCAGCCGTTGCGCCATGCGCTGCACATCCTCCAGCGTGACGGCGCGCAAAAGGTCGTTGCGGATGTTCACATAGTTCAGCGGATAGCCCTGAAACTGCATCGCAGCCAGAATGCCGGCGATGGAATCATTGCCGTCAAAGCGCAGCGGATACGCGCCGGTCAGGTAGGTCTGGATGCGCGAAAGATCGTCCTGCGTGATGCCGCCATCGGCCAGCCACTGGAACTGAGCGCGCACCAGCTCGATGGCCTCTGCGGCATTCTCGTTCCCGGTCGAGAACCGCCCGGCATAGCTGTCGCCGAACTTGGACGATGCCAGCGATGTATAGATGCCATAGGTCAGCCCGCGCGCCTCGCGCAGCTCGCCCATCAGGCGCGAGCCAAAGCCGGAGCCGCCGAAGATCTCGTTCATCGCGTAAGCGGCCATGAAATCATCATCATCTGCCGCAATCCCGCCGTGTCCGAACTGGATCACCGATTGCGGGCCGGGGAAATCCACCACCGTAACGCCAGCGGGCGCATCAAAGCGGTGATACTCGGGAAGGGGCGCTTCCGAGACCGGCAGATCGCGCGTGATCCGGTCGACAATCGCGCCCAGCTCAGCCGCGGTGATGTCGCCCGAAGCCCCGACATACATCCGGTCCGAGGTGAAGGCCGCTGCGTGGGCGTTCAGGATGTCATCCACCGTCAGCGCGGCGACGGTATCGGGCGTGCCTTCGGTCGGGGTGGCATAGGCGTGACCGGCATAGCCCAGCTGCAGATAGGTCTGCTGCGCGACGGTGTTGGGATCCAGCGCCGCGCGTTCCAGATAGGCGACGGTCTGGCCGCGCACGCGGTCGATGCTCATCTGGCCGAATTGCGCCTCGGTCAGTGCCATCATCGCCAACTCGATCACCTCATCGCGGTTTTCGGTCAGCGCGCGGATGTTCATCGACACCGAATCGCGCCCGGCTTCAAAGGTGATCGACCCGGCCAGCGATTCCAGCGCCGAGGCATAGCCCTGCGCGTCCAGATCCCCCGCACCTTCGGTCAGCAGCGAGGTCATCAGCTGCACAGCGCCGGCCCGCCCCTCGGGGTCCAGCGCGGCACCGCCGGTAAAGACCACGTCGAGCGAGACGAAGGGGATCGAGTGTTCCTCGACCAGCCAGGCGGAATGGCCGCCCGGCGAGGTCACGTCCTGAATGTCGATGGCACCGGCGGTGAAGGGTGCAGACAGGCCTAAGGCCAGCGTAAAAGCGGCAAGGATACGCATCACTCTTCAACTCCCATCAGCCAGCCGGTCACCGACTCGCGCCGGTCCAGATGCCGGGCGGCGGTGAGGATTTCCTCAGGCGTTACGTCTTCCAGAACGTGCAGCCAGTCTTCGTTGTCCTGCAGTGTCAGCCCCAGTGCCAGATCGGCCCCGATGCTGTTCGCGCGCTGTGCGGTGTCATCCAGCTGATAGATCGCCTCAGCCCGGACCTGCATGCGGACGCGTTCCAGCTGCTCCATGTCAATGCCGTCTTCGATGAACTGCGCCACGGTGGTGTCCAGCGCATCCTCGGCCTCTTGCAGGCTGACGCCCTCGACCGGCATGATGCCCAGACTGAACACACCGCTGTCCAGCGCACTGCCGTTATAGCTGGCCCAGCTGCTGATCGCGATATTCGCGTCATAGGTCAGGGCGCGGTCCAGCACCGAGGTCGCTGAACCGCCGCTCAGAAGCGCCGCCAGCATGGTAAAGGCCGCAGCCTCACGTTGGTCGCCCGAGTGACGCTGGGGGGTGATGTAGAGGCGGTTCATGTAGGGCTGACCGACGCGGGCGTCGTGCATGGTCAGGCGACGCTCGGCCAGTTGCGGCGGCTCTTGCGGGCGGAAGCGTTCGGGCATGTCCTGAACGGCGGGAATCGGCCCGTAATACTGCTGCGCCAGCGCCAGAACCTCTTGCGGGTCCACATCGCCCGCCACGACAAGGATCGCGTTGTTGGGCGCGTAGTGGACGCGGTAAAACGCCGTGGCGATGTCGCCGGTCAGCTGCTCCATCTCATGGCGCCAGCCGATGATGGGGCGCCCGTAGGGGCTGTTTTGATAAAGTGCCGCGCGCATCTGTTCGCTGAACACGCGGTCCGGGCTGGATTCCAGCGTCTGCCCGCGCTCGCGCAGGATCACGTCGCGCTCTGGCAGCCAGTCCGAGCGGTCCAGACGCAGGTTGACCATGCGGTCGGCCTCCATCTCCATCATCAGGGACAGACGGTCGGCGGCGACGCGCTGGTGATAGGCGGTATAGTCCCAGCTGGTGAACGCGTTATGCGTGCCGCCATTGGCCTGCACGGTCGCGTCGAACTGGCCTTCTTCCAGCGTATCGGTCGCCTTGAACATCAGGTGTTCAAGGAAATGCGCGATGCCGGAATGGCCGGCCGGATCATCGGCGGCCCCGACCTTGTACCAGACCATGTGGACAACAACCGGGGCGCGGTGATCTTCGATCACGACGACCTGCATCCCGTTATCCAGCATGAACTCCTGGGGCTCGATTGCGGATGAGGCAACGGCGCTCGCGGCCCAGATAAAGGTGGCCGCGATCAGACGCTTGGCATGAAACATTGAAAACACGCTCCGCTCTTGGGTCGGCGCAGAATGACCGCGCGACCGGGACGGCGCAACGGGGTGTCCCGCGTTTGTGAAGCGTGTGTCGGTTTAGCGGCCCGGGGGCGGTGCGCCGGGCGTGATCACGCCGCGCGAACGCCAGACCTGCAGCTCGGCCTGCGGGTCAAGGATCTGATCCGCATAGGCGCGCCGGTACATGTTGGTGTTGAACATGCGCTCAAGGATGCGGCCACCCCCACCCCGGCGGATCTCTTCATCCTCGGCTGCCAGCGTGGCGCGGATATCGGGCGTTACGCCCTGACGACCGGCATAGGCGACCAGCCCGGCATCGGCGCTGGGCACACCCGTCGAACGCTCGGCCGTGACCCGGCCGCCCAGGGCGGCCACAGCAGCGGCACGCGGGTCAGGATCGGTCAGGTTCGAGCCGCCGGGCGTGGGCGTCGGCAGGGTGTTGAAGTCTGCCGGGGCCTGCAAAGGCTGCGTCGGCAGGATCGAGAACTCGTCCGGGCCGTTTTGCGACGAGGACGTGTTCATCAGCCGAGGCACCTCGGCATTGCGAGAGCAGGCGGAGACCGCCAGAAGGCCGATCACGGCAAAGGTGCAGAGGCGAAGCAAAGTCATCCCGGTCCCGATTGGTCTGAGCTGGGGCCTGTTTAGCCCATGCCCGGGCGATCGTCACGGGGCGTTTTGCCTCCTGACGTCAAGATGAGCCCGAACGCGCCGAGAAAGATGGCGATATCGGCCACGTTAAAGGCCCAGGGGTTGCGCAAGCCGCAGCAGCTGACATTGAGAAAATCGGCCACAGCGCCCCAGACAACGCGGTCAATCGCGTTGCCCAGTGCGCCGCCGATCAGCAAACCGGCGGCAAATTGCAAGGCCGGGCGCGCGCCTTCCTTGCGCACCCAGCGCCAGACCCAGATCGCCACAATGACCGGCAGCACCACCAGCGCCCAACGCAGAACCCCCGAATCATCGGCAAAGAGGCCAAAATTGACCCCCCGGTTCCACGCCATGGTCAGCGTCAGGTAGGGCGGCCAGACGTCGATCTGCAGGACCTCGGCCAGATTCAGCCCGGCGACGACAAGCCATTTCAGCGCCTGATCCAGCGCCAGAATGGCAAGGGTGGTCCACAGGGCGATCCGCATGTCAGTGCCGGAAGTGGCGCATGCCGGTGAAGACCATCGCCAGACCGGCCTCGTCGGCGGCGGCGATCACTTCGGCGTCACGCATCGACCCACCGGGCTGGATCACGCAGGTCGCACCGGCAGCGGCGGCTTCCATCAATCCGTCGGGGAAGGGGAAGAACGCGTCCGAGGCCACGGCAGAGCCGATGGTCAGCGGCTGCGGCAGGCCCAGGGCTTCGGCCATGCGCTCGGCCTTTTTGGCGGCGATCAGGGCACTGTCGACCCGGCTCATCTGGCCCGCGCCCACACCCACCGTCGCGCCGTCCTTGACGTAGACGATGGCGTTGGATTTCACATGCTTGGCGATTTTCCACGCCAGCAGCAGGTCTTCCATCTGCGCGGCGGTCGGGGCCTTTTTGGTGACGATCTTCAGATCGTCCAGACCGACAAAGCCGTTGTCCTTATCCTGCACCAGAAAACCACCGGCAACCTGACGGAAGGTCAGCCCGGCGCTGCGCGCATCGGGCAGCCCGTCGGTGGTCAGCAGGCGCAGGTTCTTCTTGGCGGCGAAGATCGCCTTGGCCTCGTCACTCGCCCCCGGCGCGATGACCACTTCGGTAAAGATCCCGGTGATTTCCTGCGCGGTTTCGGCATCCAGCGGGCGGTTCAGCGCCACGATCCCGCCGAACGCGCTGGTGCGGTCGCAGTCAAACGCAGCTTTGTAGGCCTCAAGCATCGTTGCACCGCGCGCCACACCGCAGGGGTTGGCGTGCTTGATGATCGCGCAGGCGGCGCTGTCGGCAGGGTCGAACTCGGCGACCAGCTCGAACGCGGCGTCGGTGTCGTTGATGTTGTTGTAGGACAGTTCTTTGCCCTGATGCTGCACCGCCGTGGCGACACCCGGACGGTTTGAGCCATCGGTGTAGAACGCCGCCGACTGATGCGGATTTTCGCCATAGCGCAGGGTTTGCGCCAGCGTACCGGCAAAGGCGCGGCGGCGCGGGGCCGGGGTTTCGAGCGTTTGTGCGAACCACGCCGAAACCGCCGCGTCATAGGCGGCGGTGCGGGCGTAGGTGCTGGCGGCGCATTCTTGACGGAAGCGCAGCGTTGTGCCGCCCTGCTCCAGCTGGGCCAGCAAGGGCGCGTAATCCTCAGGATCGGTGATTACGGTGACAAAGGCGTGGTTCTTGGCCGCAGCGCGCAGCATGGCCGGGCCACCGATGTCGATGTTCTCGACGCAGTCGTCATAATCGCCGCCGCGGGCCACGGTGGCCTCGAACGGATAAAGGTTCACCACCAAGAGGTCGATCGGCACGATGCCGTGCTCGTCCATCGAGGCCAGATGCCCGGCGTCATCACGCAGCGCCAGCAGACCGCCATGCACCATCGGGTGCAGCGTCTTGACCCGGCCGTGCATCATCTCGGGGAAACCGGTCAGCTCGGCCACGTCGCGCACGGCCAGCCCGGCATCGCGCAGCGCCTTGGCGGTGCCACCGGTCGAGACCAGCTCAACCCCCTTGGCAGCCAGAGCACGACCGAGGTCGATCAGCCCGGCCTTGTCAGAGACAGAGAGCAGGGCACGTTTCGGAGAGACAATGTCGGTCATCGGTGGCGGTCCTTAGTCGAAGGCGAACAGGTCACGCGGCAAGGCCAGATCATCGTCGCGGCCAATGTCGCGAATCGCGAGCGGGGTATCCTGTGCCTTGGCGAGTGTCCAGTTGATCTGGCTTGTCTCGTCCAGGATCACGGCCCGAACGACGATTTGCTGGCACGGACGCGGGGCCAGACGGCCCTTTTCCAGATAAACCGAGGGTTCCAGCGACAAGCGCCCCGGCCCGTCAAAGCGAAACACCCACAGCTCGCCCGAGGGCAGCGCGACCGACACGGCGCTGCCGTTCATGTCGAGCGAGGGGTCGGCATCTGGGTGCAGATGGAAGCGCAGGGCATAGGCAATGCCGCGCATCTTGTTGCTGTTCAGAAGTGCCTCGAAGGTTTTGCGATGCGCCGGTTCCAGCGCGGCCAGCGTATCCTCGCCCAGCACCGAGCGCCCGTCATGGTCCAGCGACAGGGTGCGCACATGGGTCAGGCCGTGCGTCGGCACATAGCCGTCATGGCTGAGCAGCAGCGACGATCCGTCGCGCTCATCCGTGCGGTGTCTTGTGACCAGAGCGGGGCCTTCAACCAGCGGCGCGCCGCCGTCCTCGGGACGCGAGGTGCGCCCAAAGCGGGCCGAGGACCAGCCGTCGATCGACAGCGTGGAATGCGAATTGGTCGCGCGCCCGGCCTTTTCCCATTCGGGCCCGAACGGCAGGCCCGAACCCGAGCTGACCACCAGCGGGCGGCGGTTCGAGGTCAGCTCGAACGCCAGCATCGACGCATGCGCGCGGTGTGCGGCCAGTCCACCCGGCGGTGCGGCGGCATCGACCAGCAGGGTGCTGCGCCCGCCCTCGAGCCGGGCAAAGCCCATCGCACTGCTATGGTTGGGGCGCACGGGGACATTGGCGGCCGAGAGTGCGTGATCCAGCCGTCCCTCCATCCCGCGCCCGCCACCGTGGAACCGCGCCAGCCCGCCATCGGCGTGGCGCAGCGCGCGCAGGCAGGGCGCGATGCGGCTGAGGGCGCTTTCCAGCGCCGGGGGGATGGTGGCTTCGGCGTCCTGAAGCGCTTGCAGCGCCCAGGTCAGCAGGGTGAAAACTTCGAGCAAGTCTTCGGGGTTGCGGCTGGCCAGCCCGCCATCGGCGGCGATGTCCTCGGCGCAGGCGCGGGCAAGCGCAGCCGTAACCTCGTCGCGATACCGTTCCATCCCGATCAGCGCATACGCTGCATAGAGCAAGCCCGTCAGCGCCTCGAACCGGGGCAGGCCGGGGTCTGCGGCTTTCCAGCGCCGGGCCAGAAACGCGGTCTGACGACCCAGTGCCGCAAAGAACGGCATGGTTCCGTCGGCATCCTGCCCGGCGGTCAGGAAGATCGCGTGATGCAGCCAGCGCAGCACCCGCCGCCCGGTCAGGTCAGGCTGCCAGCCGGGGCCTTTGCCCTTGCCGTAGTGCGTGATCCAGTCGCCGATCCAGCCCTGCGCTGCCAGCCGCGCGGGCCGGTCGCCCGCCGCCGCCAGATGATCGAGCCATCCCATGCCGTGCAGCTCTGCCGCGAACCCGGCCGAGGGCAGTTCGACCGCCCAGGGGGTGTGGGTTTCCAGCATATGCCCGGCCAGCAGGAAATTGCCTTGCGCCAGCTGTCGTCCCTTGGCGAAGAATCCCACCGTGCGCGGTTCGGGCATCGAGGTGAAGCCCCCCGCCGCCGGAGCCGAGCGGACAGCGCGAGCGGCGAGGCGATTGCCCCACCGGCGTTTGCGTCCTGCCCAGCCTTGCTGCATGCCCGTGCCTCACCCTTGGTATGCCCGGCATAGCGCCCGCCCGGGCTGCTGTCATCCCGTCTGCCGGTTGGTCACACGGGATCGTGGCGAAGAAGTGCCATGTAGAACCCGTCGATGCCGCCGGAGTGATCATCGGGGCCAGTCTTGTCATCGGGGCGCGTGCGCCAGCCGCCTTCGGCCGTAGCGCGGCCCAGCGGCAGCGCCGGGGTGTCGGTGCGAAGGCCGGGGTGGCGGGTCAGGGCGGCGGCGATCTGCGCCTCGCCCTCGTCGGGCAGCAGTGAGCAGGTGCAATAGACCAGCCGCCCGCCGGGTTTCAGAAAGCCCAGCGCACGGTCGAGCAGGTCGGCCTGCAGCTTGGTCAGTTCCTCGACATCCGCCGGTTTGCGCACAAAGGGCAGATCGGGGTGGCGGCGGATCGTGCCGGTGGCCGAACAGGGCGCGTCCAGCAGCACGGCATCGACCAGCGCGGGCGGCGTCCAGTGCAGCGCATCGGCGCAAACGATTTCGGCACTCAGGCCCGTGCGGGCGAGGTTCTCGCGCAGGCGGGTCAGGCGCGGTTCGGACAGATCCAGCGCGGTGACCTGCGCACCGGCGGCAGCCAGTTGCATGGTCTTGCCCCCCGGTGCCGCGCACAGGTCCAGCACGGATTCGCCCGGCTGCACGGCCAGCAGCGTCGCGGGCAGGGCGGCGGCGGCGTCCTGCACCCACCAGTCGCCCGTCGCAAAGCCGGGCAGGGCCGAGACCTGACCCCCCAGCGGCAACCGCCACGAACCGCCGACCGGCTCAGCCCCTTCGGGTGCCGAAGCCCCCGGTTTCACCGTCAGATCCAGCGCCGCCCCGGCCTGATGCGCGGACTCAATCGCCTGCACGCCCTCTTCGCCATACACAGCCTTCAACCGGCGGCGCAGCCAGCCCGGCAGCTTTTGCTGCGGCAACTCGGCCCAGCCTTCAAACTCGGACGCCCGGCGCAGCACGGCATTCGCCATCCCCGCCGCCGCGCCAAACTCCCGGCTGGCGCGCAGGGCCTTGACCGTCGCGTTGACCACGCCATGCGGCGGCGCGCCCAGTTCCAGCATCTCCACCGTGCCGACGCGCAGGGCCGCCATCACCTCGGTCTGCGGTTCGCGGCGCAGCCACGGTTTCAGCACCGTTTCGGTGCGGGCGAAATTGCGCAGCGCGGTCAGCGCCAGCCGCTGCGCGCGGGCGCGCACGGCGGGTTCGGCCTGCGGCAAGGGGATCTCTGACAGCATCCCCCCTTCAACGACACCGGCCACCAAAAGGGCGGCGAGCTGGCGCGGATCGGCTTGGGGCTGCGGCATCGGGTCCTCGCACTTGTCGGTCTGGGGTCAGGGGGCTAAGTTGGCCTTATCCCTTTGCCCGCCGCAAGGAAAGCACATGACCGACGACAGCCTGCCCCCCGCCGCCAAACGCGCGCTTGCCGAAGCCGAAGAGCGCCGCCGCAAGGCCGACGCGGAAGCGCCGCTGCCGACCGAGCTGGGCGGTCGCAACGGTCCCGAGCCGGTGCGCTATGGCGATTGGGAGAAAAAGGGTATCGCCGTCGATTTCTGATCCTGAGCGCGCTCAGCGCAGCCGGAAATCCGCGTGAATGCCCGCACCACGTTCGGTGATAAAGCGCATCTCGTCGCCTTCACGCTGCACAGCCTGACAATCGGTGCCCAGATCGCGCTCGCCCCAGTAAAGCGAGCGGCAAAAGTACCCGTCCTGCCAGCGCCATTGCCCGCTGACAGGCGATCCCAGCCCGCGCCCGGTAATCTGCCCGTCGGCGCGCACCTCCAGCCGGATACCCAGCCGCGTCAGTTCCTGACCCAGCACAAGGCGGCGGAACTCTGCTCCGTCGACAACAGGTTCGAATGCCCAGACCTGAGCCGGGAGGAGGAGGGCAACAAGGGCGAGCATCCGAACCATGAGACGCTAACGACGCGGTGGCAAAAAAGTTTCACCGCCGCGTGAATTTTTGGTCCTTACGTCCCGCAATACGTGACGTATTCGCCCGCGTCGGCAGGGGCGGGAGTTTCAAGATCCTCATACCCCGGCTTTGCGGTGAACGGATCAGCGAAGACCGTCAACAAACGCTGCATCGGCCCCAGATCGCCCGCATTCGCGGCGGCCAGCGCCTCTTCCACGCGATGATTGCGCGGGATGTAGAGCGGGTTGACCGCGTCCATTTCCGCTGCCGTCGCGGTGCGTTTGACCGCCCAGTCCTGCACCCACGCATCGAGCCGAGGGTCCGCCCCGATCAGTGCCCTGAGAGGTTCCTCATCGCCGCGCACCAGAGTGGCCAGCGCGCGGAACGCCCCGGTGAAATCCGCGCCCTGCGCCGTCAGCATAGCCAGAAACCCGTCGATCAGCGCATCGTCCGCCTCAGCCGCGCCCAGCTTGGCGGCAAAGCGCTTGCGCCGCTCAACGGCAAAGCGCCCCTCGGCTGCCTCGATGATCGGCTGCACCAGGGGCAGCGCGTCTTCCGGGTTCTCGGCGATCAGCGGCAACAGCGATTCGGCCAACCGGGCAAGGTTCCACCGCGCCAGAGCGGGCTGGTTGGCATAGGCATAGCGGCCTTGATGGTCGATCGAGGAAAACACCGCCGCCGGATCATAGGCGTCAATAAAGGCGCAGGGGCCATAGTCGATCGTCTCGCCCGATATGGTCATGTTGTCGGTGTTCATCACGCCATGCACAAAGCCCACGGCCAGCCATTGCGCCACCAGTGCCGCCTGCCGGTCAATCACCCGCTGCAGAAAGGCGATGTAACGGTCGGGCTGGTCGATCAGATCGGGATCATGGCGGCGGATCGCGTAATCGGCCAGACGGCGCAGGCGGGCAATCTCTTGGCGCGCATAGAAAAACTGGAACGTGCCGACGCGCAGATGGCTGGACGCCACGCGCGCCAGCACGGCGCCCTTCTCCGGCCCTTCGCGCCAGACCGTCTCGCCCGTGGCCACCGCGCTGAGCGCCCGCGTCGTTGGAATACCCAGCCCGTGCATCGCCTCGCCGATCAGCACCTCGCGCAGCACCGGCCCCAGCACCGCCTTGCCATCGCCGCCGCGCGAAAACGGCGTGCGACCGCTGCCCTTGAGGTGAATGTCGCGCCGCGCGCCGTCGCGGTCCAGCACTTCACCGACCAGCATCGCCCGCCCGTCGCCCAACTGCGCGCTGAACCCGCCGAACTGGTGCCCGGCATAGGCCATCGCCAGCGGCGAGGCCCCCTCGGGCATCGCGCCGCCGGTCAGCATCGCCAACCCCTCGGGGCTGCGCAGCGCCTCGGCGTCCAGCCCCAGCGCCTGCGCCACGGGCTCATTCAGCCACAACAGCGACGGCTCGGGCGCCTTGGCGCCGGCGAATGGCAGATACATCCCGTCCAGATCACGGGCGTAGGTGTTATCGAAGGAAATTGTCAGCATGGTGCACCTCTTCCCCTTGAGATAGGGGCGCAGCCCGCCTCAGTCCATGGGGGCGACAAGACCGACCACCGGCCCCATCGACATTCCCCAGTCCGAGCGGCCCAGTTCCGGCGCATACAGCCGCGAGACACTGCCATCCAGATACAGCGCCCAGTTCACCCCCAGCTCATCGCGGAAGAACCGCGCGAACTGGTGAAAACTGATCGGCTGATCCGAGATCGCGAAATACGCCGTCTGCCCGTCATCGCTGACCCCAACGCCGTTGCGCAGATGCAGCGAGTCCGAGTCCGGCAGGAACCTTGGATGCAGGTCGCCGTCGATCACCATCAACGGGCCGGATTGCGTGGCAAAGCGGCAGTCTGGCGGCGCGTCGGCATAGGCGCGGCTCTCCAGAATGGAAAAGCGGTCCTCAGCGATGCAGAACACCCCGTTGGGCAACATGCCGAAATTCCCCGGCCCTTCGCGCGTGACGATGCGCGCCTGCTGCTGGTGATCCTCGACATACAGACCCACCGGCGCGCGGTCGGCATGGAACATGCCCGCGTTCATCGCAAAGACCAGCGCCTTGCCCTCGGCCTGCAAGGCCGCCTCGATCCGCCCGAACGAGCCATAGATCTGCCCCTCCTCATCCGTCAGGAACAGGCGCAGGTCCTGACCGGCGGTGACGGTGCAGGTGGTGATCGGGATCGTCTCGAAGGTCACATCGCGACAGGTCGCCTGTGCCGGGGCCGCAGCAAGGCCCAAAAGCAGGGCCGCAAGCGCGCTACGCGTCATCGTCCTCGTCCGGCGCGGCCACATCGGCCTTGACGCGCGGGTCGTCAAACAGACGCCGCGCCTCTTCCAGCCGGTCAAAGGTGCCATCCAGATCGAATTTCAGCTCAGGCGCATGTTTCAGCGCCATCTCGCGTGCCACCAGATGCCGCAGCTCGGCCTTGTTGCGCTTGAGCCCGGCGAGAACCTCCTCGGCCCCCTCACCGCCCAGCGGCATGACATAGACCATGGCGTGGCGCAGATCGGTGGTGATGGTCACCTCGGTCACGGTGATCGACACGCGCGACAGCTCGGGATCATGCAGCTCGCCGCGTGCGAAGACTTCGGCCAGCCGGTGCCGGATCACCTCGGCAACCCTGAGTTGCCGTTGCGAGGGGCCAGAGCCCTGAGAGAAACGTTTTGCGCACATGCTTCTCCTCTAGGCCATTCTCCGGCGCGCGAAAAGCGGTTTTCCAACCTTGTGACGCAGGATAAGCAGGGCCCAACACAGGAGACCCCCATGAGCAACAAACCCGGAATCGTGGTAAACGGCGTGTCAGGCCGGATGGGCCGCATGCTGGTGCAGGTGATCAACGCTTCCGACAAGGCCCGTCTGGCGGGCGCTCTGGAGCGTCCCGGCCACCCGTGGATCGGCAAGGATCTGGGGCTGATGCTGGGCGGTGCGGCCAATGGCATAACGGTGTCCGACGATCCCGCCGCCACGCTCGGCGATGCGCAGGCCGTCGTCGATTTCACCGCCCCCGCCGCCACCGTCGCGCTGGCCCCCGTCGCCATGGCGGCGGGCTGCGCGCATATCATCGGCACCACCGGCATGACCGCCGCCGACATCACGGCTATCGGTGAGGCTGCACAAAACGGCGTGATCGTGCGCGCCGGGAACATGAGCCTCGGCGTCAACCTGCTGGTCGCCCTGACCCGCAAGGTGGCCGAGGCGCTCGATGCCGATTACGACATCGAAGTCATCGAAGCCCACCACCGCCACAAGGTCGATGCCCCCTCGGGCACCGCGCTGATGCTGGGTCAGGCCGCCGCCGACGGCCGCGGCGTCGCGCTCAGCGATGCCGCCGTGCGCGGCCGCGATGGCATCACCGGCCCGCGTGAGCCGGGCAGTATCGGCTTTACAGCGATCCGCGGCGGCGACATCATTGGCGAGCATGACGTGATGTTCGCCACCGACGGCGAACGCATCACCCTGCGCCACGTCGCGTCCGACCGCTCGGTCTTCGCCCGTGGCGCGCTGAAAGCCGCGCTCTGGGCACAGGGCCGCCCCAACGGCGAATACGACATGGCCGCCGTCCTCGGCCTGTAACGGCCCATTTTCTGTCTGAAAATATCCTCGGGGGGTGAATTCGCTGAAAGCGAAGAGGGGGGTCCGAGGGCCCCCCATACCCCGCGCGAAGCGCTCATAGACCTGCGGCGTCAGCCGCTCCGCCAGATTACTTCGGTTGCTCGACCATCCGGCCCAGCCAGCGCCCGGCCAGAATATGCACATGCAGATGCGGCACTTCCTGCACGCCATTCTCGCCCGCGTTCGACAGCAGACGATACCCGTCGCCCCCCTCGCCCGGCTGCACGCCCAGTTCCTTGCACACCGCACCAATGGCGGCGACATAGTCTGCGCGTTCGGCGTCCGAAGCTTCCAGCGCGAAGTGGTCAAACGTCACATAGGGCCCCTTGGGGATCACCAGCACATGATCGGGCGCTTGCGGGCGGATGTCGTGGAAGGCCAGCGAATGCTCGGTTTCCAGCAGTTTTTTACAAGGGATCTCGCCGCGCAGGATCTTGGCGAAGATGTTCTGGTCGTCATAGCTATAGGCCAATTTGGCTCTCCGGCACTTACTTGTTGTCGCAGATTTCGGGCAGAACGGGGCCCCAGACCGGGCAGAAGTCCTGCGCGGCGTACCAATCATCCGGGGCACCGATGGCGCTGTGAATCGGCACCCACGCGTGAACTGACCGTTGAAGCAAGGCTTGCATCGTCGTGTTGTCCATCATCGGATCGATTTCGCCCCGCCGGTAAGCTGGCGTGTCCTCGAGCTTGATCGCAGCACCGCCCGGGCGCTGTGCAGTGCCCGAGGCGAAGGCGACGTCGCCCTCGACCCGCAGGTCCGAGACGACGAAGTCGACCGGGGCACCCAGCGACCACTCGGCGCTGGACCGCAGGGCGTCCATCAGGTCGGCGCGCAGCGGGGTGCCGCGCGCCGGTTCTTCCCACGCCTGAGCAGCACCTGGCAGGGCCAGAGCAACGATCAGCGCGAGCGTTTTACGCATCTTCAGCCGACCAGCCCGAGACGGCTTTGATCTCGAGGAAATCCTCGATGCCAAAAACACCGCCTTCGCGCCCACGACCCGAGGCTTTCATGCCGCCAAAGGGCGAGCCCCGGCCGCGCGATTTGCCGTTCATTTCCACCATGCCCGAGCGCAGGCGGCGGGCCAGACGGTTGCGCTTGGCACCGTCTTCGGACTGCACATAGTTGGTCAACCCGTAGACCGTGTCATTGGCGATGCGCAGCGCGTCGGCTTCATCCTCGAACGGGATGATCGACAGCACCGGGCCAAAGATTTCCTCGCGCGCGATGGTCATGTCGTTGTTCACGTCAGCGAAGACCGTCGGGCGTACAAAGTAGCCGCGGTTCAGACCGTCCGGGCGGCCAAGTCCCCCGGCGACCAGACGCGCGCCCTCGTCGATGCCCTTCTGGATCAGGCCCTGAATCTTGTCGAACTGCGCTTCGCTGACCACCGGGCCGATATGGTTGCCGCTGTCATGCGCCGTGGCGACCTTGGTCTTCTCGGCGGTGGCGGCGGCGATCTCGACGGCCTTGTCATAGATCGAGCGTTCCACCAGCATCCGCGTCGGCGCGTTGCACGACTGGCCGGTGTTGTTGAAGCATTGCCGGGCGCCGCGCATCACGGCTTTCTCGTCGGCATCGGCGAAGACGATGTTCGCACCCTTGCCGCCCAGTTCCAGATGGATGTGCTTGAGCGTCTCGGCGGCATTCTTGGAAATGGCGATGCCCGCGCGGGTCGAGCCGGTGAAGCTGACCATGTCCACATCCGGGTGGCCCGACAGCTGCGTGCCGACGCCGGGGCCGTCACCGTTCACAAGGTTGAACACGCCCGCAGGCACGCCCGCTTCATCGAGGATCTCGGCGAACAGCATCGACGACAGCGGCGCGATTTCCGAGGGTTTCAGCACCATCGTGCAGCCCGCCAGCAGCGCCGGGATCACCTTGAGCGTGACCTGATTCATCGGCCAGTTCCACGGCGTGATCAGCGCGCAGACACCGACCGCTTCCTTGATGATGCGGTCTTCGGTGGCTTTTTCGCTGAGCGGCGTCTCAAACTCGACCTGATCAAAGGCGCGGATGAAGTTCTCGATATGCCAGGTGCCCGAGCCGGACTGGCTGGTCTTGGCCATGTCGATCGGCGCGCCCATCTCAAGGCTGATCGCTTCGCCCATCTCGTCGTTGCGGCGTTTGTAAACTTCAAGGATCCGCTTCACCAATTCCAGACGCTCGGCCGGCGGGGTCTCCATGAACCCCGGCAGCGCGGCGCGCGCGGCGGCGACGGCGGCGTTGGTGTCGGCTTCGCCACCCAGCGAGATGACCGCACAGGCCTCTTCGGTCGAGGGATCGATCACCTCGATGTCACGCCCGGCGATTGGCGCAACCCAGGCGCCATTGATATAGAAATTGCGCTTGTCCAGCATTGTGGCCTCCAAACCTAGCACCCCTGCGGGGAGTTTCCGCGGCAGACTGTCACTCTGCCAAGTTGAGGGCAAGGGGGACGACGGCACGTCTCGGCTGGGTCAGAAATTCGACCAGACGCTCAGGCGGACCGCTTCGATCCGTTCGCCGGGGGGCACAACCCCTTCGGCGACCAGCATCATCCGCCCCAGACGCACCCCGACCGCCGGGCGCAGACGGGTGTAGCGGCCATAGCGTGTGGTGGCGTGGGTGACGCCGAGCATGGCCAGCCAGCGGTCGCCCCGCCAGCCGATCTGGCTGCTCAGGTCGGTGTCCAGCTCACGGCCAAAATAGCCAGTCCCCTGATACAGCCTCACCCCGCCGCGCATCCACAGATTGCCCCGCGAGGTGTCAAATCCCCGGCCCAGATCAATGCCGGTCATCAGCCGATAAGTCACCGCGCGCCAAGGTTCATAGCGAACACCCGCCGAGACCCCCCAGACCAGCCCGCCGGGCAGATCCGGCGGATGCCAGCGGGCAAAGACATTGGCCTGATCCAGTTGCGTGGTGATCGTGAAGCTGCCGCCAAGCGTCACGCGCCTGCGCAGTCCGAATTCGGCGTAGGTTTCGGTTTGCAGCGGTCGCCAGTCGCCCGCTGCGGGCAAGGTGGACGTGGTCGACAAAAAGATGCCGCCCACCTCCCGGGGCCAAGGTCCGGCCGCCGCCGCCCCGGCGGCCAGGATACTCGTAACGCACAACACAAGCAGGCGGGCGCAAACGCGGTGTTTCATCGCGCTACTTCACGGTGAAATAGTTAACGAACGGTAAAAACCGGCGCAGTCTTGCCGTAATGATGGCTGAATCAGCAAAGACCGGACGAAGCATCTTCTTTCACGCGGTCCAAGCCCCTATGTCGGTAGCAGGACATCCCAAAAAGGAGCGCACTGATGGGCCTTCGCATTAATGACGTCGCACCGGATTTTACCGCGGAAACGACCAAGGGCACGCTGAACTGGCACGATTATATCGGTGACAGCTACACCGTTTTGTTCAGCCACCCCAAAGACTTCACCCCCGTCTGCACCACCGAGTTCTCTGCCGCGGCCAAGCTGCAGGGCGACTTTGCCAAGCGCAATTGCAAACTGGCCGGGATCTCGATCGACGGCGTGTCCGAGCACGACAAGTGGATGGCCGACGTCAAGACCTATGGCGGCACAGCGCCTGACTTCCCGATCATCGCCGACCCGGATCTGAAGGTCGCCAAGCTTTATGACATGCTGCCGGCTGAGGCCTATCTGCCCGACGGTCGCACCCCCAACGACACCGCCACCGTGCGCACCACCTTCATCATCGGGCCGGACAAGAAAATCCGCCTGATGCTGATCTACCCGATGTCGGTGGGCCGCAACTTCAGCGAGATCCTGCGCGCGCTGGATGCCATCCGCCAGACTGACAGCCAGCCCTTCGCCACGCCCGCCGACTGGCAGCCGGGCGACGATGTGATCGTGGCGCTCTCGGTCTCGACCGAGGACGCGAAGACCCGCTTCGGTGCGCTGGACGTACCGCTGCCCTATCTGCGCAAGGCCAAAGCGCCGAACTGATCGCCGCTTTGTCCTGACCGGAACCGCCCGTGCCCCCAAGACGCGGGCGGTTTCATTTAGATCCCGGTGTGCCGGCCGGATGCCCCGGCCCCCAGACCCGCATTGCGTCACGGGCCAACATGCTGGCCTCGGCACGCTCCAGCCGCGCCCGCGCTGCACCGGGATCACCGGTTTGCGCCAGCGCGCGGGTCCAGAGCCTGAGCGCCGAGCGCGCGCTCCACGGCAGCGCCGCCTGTTGCAACCAAGCCCGCAGCCCCGGCGGCAGCGCATCATGCGCCCGCATCGAGCCTGCCCGGCGGCGCAGTCCGGTGGACAGGTTGCGCATCGCTTACTGACCCCAGCGCGGGAAGGGATCGGGCATCGCGGCCCAGTCGGCAGGGGTGAAATCGTCGCCGGTCAGGCAGTTATCAAGCCGCGCGCGGATCGCCGCCTCGTCCATCTCGGCACCGATGAACACCAGTTCTTGCCGCCGGTCGCCCCAAGGCTTGGCCCAATGCATCTGCATCTGGTCCAGCATGCGGGGATCCTGCGGCCAGCGCCCCTTTGGGACCGAGGCCCACCAGCGCCCCAGCGGCGTGACCGACGACAACGCCCCGGCCAGACTGAACTCGGCCACCCAATCGGGGCGTGTGGCGATCCAGAAATGCCCCTTGGCGCGAATCACCCCGGGCAGCGGGCCGTTCAGCGCGTCGTGGATTCGCTGCGGATCAAAGGGACGGCGCGCGCGGTAGACAAAGCTGCGGATGCCGTATTCCTCGGTTTCGGGTGTGTGGTTGGCGAAGCCGTAAAGCTCCTTGGCCCACAGCGGATGCTCCTGTGCGCGGTCGAAATCAAACCGCCCGGTCGCCAGAATGTCGCGGGCCGGGACGCGCGATTGATCGGTCTCGATCAGCTTGGCGTCAGGGTTCAGGGCCCTGATGATCTTGCGCGCCGCGTCCAGCCGCTCGGGGCCTGCGTCGGTGACTTTGTTCAGCACGATGACATCGGCGAACTCCATCTGTTCGGTCAACAGCGTGACCAACTGGCGGTCATCCCCGTCGCCCGCTGTTTCGCCCCGGTCGGACAGCGCGTCATGGCTGGCGAAATCGCGCAGCAGGTTCACCGCGTCCACCACTGTCACCATCGTATCCAGCCGCGCCACGTCGTCCAGCGCTTCGCCATCTTCATCGCGGAAAGCGAAAGTGGCAGCGACGGGCAGAGGTTCGGCGATGCCGGTGGATTCGATGAGCAGATAGTCAAAGCGTCCCTCACTGGCCAAGGCGCGCACCTCGGCCAGCAGATCGCCGCGCAGGGTGCAGCAGATGCAGCCGTTCGACATCTCGACCAGTCGTTCCTGTCCCTGCCGCAGATCGACCCCGGCGGCGACCAGATCCGCGTCGATGTTCACCTCGGACATATCGTTGACGATCACCGCGACACGCAGGCCTTCGCGGTTGTTGAGAACGTGGTTAAGCAGCGTGGTCTTGCCCGCGCCCAGAAAGCCGGAGAGCACGGTGACGGGAAGGCGAGGAGAAGGCATGGTCGGTCTCTGTATTGGTATGTGATAACATAACATATACCAAGGCGACGCCGCCCCGCAACCGGAACGTCGCGCGTTTGTGTGGGGGCGTGACCGAAATCTGTGCTGTAACCGCCGCATCGGCGCGCTATCTAATGGGTATGAAACGCCGCATGCTTCTTGCCACGATGGGCCTTGCTGCCCTTGCCGCCGCGACCCCGGCCTTTGCGGATCCGATTCCGCTGGCCGAGATTTCGCGATATTTCAACAGCTTCCGCACAGCGCAGGCGGATTTCACGCAGGTGAACCCGGATGGATCGCTGTCCACTGGCCGGTTGATGATCCACCGGCCCGGCCGCGTCCGGTTCGAGTATGATCCGCCGGAACAGACGCTGGTCATGGCCGCGTCGGGCTCGGTGAACATCTTCGATGCCCGCTCGAACACCGGGCCGTCGACCTATCCGCTAAGCCGTACGCCGCTCAATCTGATCCTGGACGACACGGTGAACCTGAGCCGCGCGCGCATGGTCGTGCAGCATTTTGAGGACGGGCCGACCACGAATGTCGTGGCGCAGGACCCCGAGCACCCGGAATACGGCAATATCCGGCTGGTGTTCAGCGCCAACCCGACCGAGCTGCGCCAATGGGTGGTCACCGACGACTCCGGACAGGAGACGACGGTTATTCTGGGTACATTGCGCACCGGCGTTTCGCTGGGATCGCTGCTGTTCAACCTCGATTCCGAGATGCAGCGCCGCGGGCTGGTGTCGAACCGTTAACGCCGCCCGCAGGTTCTGAGCTGCTGGTCATACATCACCGCGCGGTTGGCGACGTTGTCGGCAACCGCGATCAGCCATGCCTGGTTGCGGTAGCTGCCGCGCGCATAACCGGTGTTACCCTCATGATAGGCCAGATACAGCTCGCGGGCGTTGGCGGGGTGAATGTTGTTGGCGCGCTGGGCTTCGGCCGCGTACCAGCCGATGAAATCGGTCGCATCGCGGATGTCATCACGCTGGGCGCGGCGGTTGCGGGTCGCAGCCTGATATTCGTCCCAGGTGCCGTCCAGCGCCTGGCTATAGCCATAGGCCGAAGATTGGCGTCCCAGGGGAATCACCCCCAGCGCATAACGATGCGGGGTGCGGGCACCGCCGTCGAATCGGCTTTCAGCGTGGATAATCGCCATTTGCACCGGAACCGGCACATTCCACTCGCGCTCGGTATCGCGCATGGCGCGTAAATAGGCGGGCCGCTCGCTGGCCAGCGCGCAGGCGTCGTCGAGATTTCGCGGCGGCGAATGGTCGCGTCCACCACAGGACGCCACCAGAAAGGCCACCGCCATCAGGCGGAGAACACTGGTCATCAAACTGCCTCGGTCGTTTTTTCGTCTTTTTTTTATTGGTAACCGATTTCGCAAAGATTTGAAACGACCTTGCGGTAACAACCCGGTGCACATTGCGAATCCCGTTGGGACACCGCCGATCGTGACACATTTTTGCCTTAATCTGGTCACTGTTGGGACACGTTTCACAGACTGTTTCCGTACGATCACGACGCTTGTTATGGACGTTTGCCCGCGAGTCACGCTAGAAAACAGCGATGACAGGAGCGTTCATGCTGCAGACGCAGGCAAAATTCAGTCTTGGCCAAGTGGTCCGCCACCGGAAACACCCGTTCCGCGGGGTGGTTTTTGATGTCGACGCCATATTTGCCAACACGCAGGACTGGTACGACGCGATTCCTGAAGAAAGCCGTCCGAGCAAGGACCAGCCGTTCTACCACCTGCTGGCCGAGAACGATAACAGCTACTACGTCGCCTATGTGTCCGAACAGAACCTCGAGGCGGATGACACGGGCGAGCCTGTGGACCATCCCGATTTGCCCGATCTGTTCGGCGATTTCGAGAATGGCTATTATCCGCTTCAGGTTGATCTGAACTGATAAAGCGAGGCTGTCGCATCAGGCGCAGGGTATGCGGAAGACAAGCCGGTTCGCCCCCCCGTCGCGCCGATAGCTGAGATCACAGGCCAGACTGCGGATGATGTGCCAGCCGAACCCCCCTTCCGGCAGATGATCGGGCGGCGCGATCTTGGGGAGCGCCGGGTCCGGCAAGACCCCGGACGTCAGGGCGCGCCCACGGTCTGACACCTCACACACCAACCCGTCGCGCTGACACATCACCTGCACGGCAACGGGGCCTTCACCATCGACATAGGCATGCTCGGCGATGTTGTTGAGCACTTCAGCCAGGATCAGTTCGGTGTTGTCGATCATCTCTGCGTCCAGTCCGGCCGACCCCAGCGCCTGCACCAGATCCCGCAGCGCGGCACGCGTTTCGTAAACACCGGCGTTCAGATGGCGGGAAAAGAGGGGCTTGGCTGCCAGTCTCTCTGCGCCGAAGCCGCCTGTGTCGGGGCTGGCGCGTGCGGCGCCTGTCGCTTGAAAGAAGGAAATGACGCGATTGGGCATGCCCCCGATCCCCATGGCAACGGTCAGCCAGCTTCCTGCAACGTGCCGGGCGGTTGCGGGTGGATGGTAAAGACGGTGTCCATGCGGGTCAGGCGAAAGACCTTGGCAACCGAGGGCGTCAGCCCGGCCAGTTCCAGCCGGCGATCCGGCGCGAGCAGCTTCATCACCGCGACGATCGCGCCCAGCCCGCTGCTGTCCAGAAAAGTGACCTTTGACAGATCGAGGATCACGGGCGTGCCACTTTCCTCTGTCGCGCTGCGCACGGCTTCTTTGAATTCGATGGCGACAGCGGCGTCGATGCGCGCGTCATCGACCGTGATGATCAGGCCCTGCGCCGAGCGGCTTAACCGGATATCCACGCCTGTCTCCTTCCATTCGATCCTGTTCCTTTGAGAGGCTAGGCGTTAAGTCTTGCTAAATGGTTCACAGCGGAGGGAGCGGGATATGTCAGAAGTCGTGATCATCGGCGCCGCCAGAACCCCCATGGGCGGGTTTCAGGGCGTGTTTTCGGGGGTAACCGCGGCTGAGCTGGGCGGCGTGGCGATTGCGGCCGCGCTGGAAAGCGCAGGCACCCCGCCAGACCGTGTGGAAGAATTGCTGATGGGCTGCGTGCTGCCCGCCGGACAGGGGCAGGCCCCGGCGCGGCAGGCAGGCTTCAAGGCCGGTCTGGCCGAGGACGTTCCGGCGACCACGCTGAACAAGATGTGCGGCTCGGGCATGAAGGCGGTGATGGTGGCGCATGACCAGATCGCACTGGGTCAGACCGGGATCATGGTCGCGGGCGGCATGGAGAGCATGACGGAATCGCCTTACCTGTTGCCAAAGATGCGCGCCGGCGCGCGGCTGGGGCATGGTCAGGTTATGGACCATATGTTTCTGGACGGACTGGAAGACGCGTATGACAAGGGGCGTCTGATGGGCACCTTTGCCGAAGATTGCGCCGACAAATATCGTTTCTCGCGTGAGGCGCAGGATGATTACGCGCTGGGATCGCTGACCAATGCGCTGTCGGCGCAGGCCAATGGTGCCTTTGACGGGGAAATCGCCGCCGTGACCATCCACACCCGCAAAGGTGAGGTGACGATCACCCAGGACGAGCAGCCCGGAAAGGCGCAACCGGCAAAGATCCCGAACCTGAAACCGGCCTTTCGCAAGGACGGCACGGTAACGGCGGCCAATTCGTCGTCAATCTCGGATGGCGCGGCGGCGCTGGTGCTGGCCTCACGCGATGCCGCAGAGACCCACGGCGCGCCGATCCGCGCCATCCTTCGCGGCCACACCAGTCATGCGCAGGCCCCGGCGTGGTTCAGCACCGCCCCTGTTCCGGCAGCGCGCAAGCTGCTGGATCAGCTGGGCTGGAGCGTTGCGGATGTCGATCTGTGGGAAGTGAATGAGGCCTTCGCCGTCGTTCCCATGGCCTTCATGCAAGAGCTGGGGATCGACCGCGACATCATTAACGTGAATGGGGGGGCCTGTGCTTTGGGACATCCCATCGGTGCCTCGGGCGCGCGGATCATCGTCACGCTGTTGCACGCGCTGGAAAATCGGGGACTGAAGCGGGGAATTGCTGCCATCTGCATCGGCGGCGGCGAAGGCACAGCGATCGCGATCGAGCGTCCCTGACAGCAAGGGCGGCAGGCCCGGTGCTGGGTGCGCGCTGTCCCTGAATGTATTTCGACGCGCGCCGGGGAGGGCGCGCGTCGTGAAGGATCGGCTAGCGATGCCGGTAGTCGTCAGGAAGTCAGACGTTAGCGATCAGCGCGCCAGGCGTTCAGGTTGTCGCGCGTCTCGACTTGGCCGTTGCCAGCGAAGTTGGTGACGGTCACGGTGTCGTTGGCGTCAAGGCCAGAAGCTTTCAGTTCGCGCGACGAGTACACGTTACCAGCACGGACCTGGACTTGCTCGCGGGCGGTGAACTCGATGACGTCGGACTCGTTCAGGCCGGCAGTCGCCAGTTCCCGTGCCGAGTAAACGTCGCCGGCGCGGACGGAGTCGTTGCGCAGATCGGCTGCATTGGCAGCAACGGAGCTCAGAGCGACAAAAGCGGCGACGGCGGCGGTGGTAGCAAAGTGGGTCATTTCAGTTTCTCTTACATTTCTGTCTGTGTGTGTCTGTGATCGTTTCCGTTCACAAAGCAGCAGGTAAGCTTCACCACCCCTGTCATCAATCCGTTACACATATGCCCAAATCCACGTCTTAATGTGCGAAAATGCGGAGTAAACAAGCATGTGATATGTCTTGAAATGTCGACCCATGCCGAGCGTCAAACCTCTCGCCAGGATCCCTGTCGGTATCGGCTGCCGACGGCAGGCTTGCCACATGGCGCACCAGCCAAACAGCTTCCGCATCTGTCGGTATTTGGCCCCCGCGCGCGGGCCGTGTCAGGCCGAGCAGCGATCGCCGACGCTGCGAACGGGGGTCACTGCTGGCGGCGCTCAAGCGGGCGCTTGTTGCCACATATCGGCCGAGATCAGCCAGCCGCCCTCGACCTGCTTGAGATAGAGAATGGTGCGCCCCCGCAACGTCTGCGCGGCGCTGCCCTGCGCGGCGATCGTGGCCTCCCAGACAAACACGCTGGCCGCCCGGTCCGTGCCGCGCTCGGTGCGCACGCGGCCGACGCGCAGGGCGGAATATCCGGCGGCAAAGCTGCGCACCCAGCTGTCACGGATCGCGGTGCGTCCGGCTGTGGCGTCGCGGTTGGGGCTGAGGACGATGGCGTCTTCGGCATAGAGCCCGGCAATGGCATTGGCATCGCGCGAAGCGACAGCGGCAACCATGGCATCCACGGCTTCCTGCACATTTGCAAAAGGACGGGCCTGCTGTGCCCAGGCGGCAGGGGCGGTCAGGAACAGGACAAGGATCAAAAAGGGTTTGGCAAATCGCATGAGAAGGCTCCTTAGGTCTAAAGCCTCTCTCTGGCATGTGCGCCCCGGTGTCGCTTACCCCAAACGGGCTAGGCCCAAACGCAAACGGCCCGGCACAAAGGCCGGGCCGTTCACGAAAGCTGGAGGTACTCAGAGGCTGGCGTCCATCGCCGCGATGATCGCCGCGCCCATTTCCGAGGTGGTCACCGGGGTGCCGCCCTCAGGCCCCATCAGATCGCCGGTGCGTACGCCGTCCGCGAGAACCTTCTCGACCGCCGCTTCAACGCGGGCTGCTTCGTCGCCCATGTCGAAGGAATAGCGCAGCGCCATGGCGAAGCTGAGGATACAAGCGATCGGGTTCGCCTTGGCCTGACCGGCAATGTCGGGGGCCGAACCGTGCACCGGCTCGTACAGCGCTTTCGGGCGGCCATTGGCCATCGGCGCGCCCAGGCTGGCCGAGGGCAGCATGCCGAGGCTACCGGTCAGCATCGCCGCCGCGTCAGACAGCAGATCGCCGAACAGGTTGTCGGTGACGATGACGTCAAACTGCTTGGGATTGCGCACCAGCTGCATCGCGCCGTTGTCGGCGTACATATGCGACAGGGCGACGTCGGGGTATTCCTTGTCGTGGATCTCGGTCACGACCTGACGCCACAACACGCCGGATTCCATGACGTTGGCCTTCTCCATCGAGCAGACCTTGTTGCCGCGCTTGCGGGCCAGCTCGAACGCGGAACGCGCGACGCGGGCGATTTCGCTTTCGGTGTAACGCTGGGTGTTGATGCCGACGCGCTCATTGCCTTCGGTGAAGATGCCGCGCGGCTCGCCGAAATACACGCCCGAGGTCAGTTCGCGCACGATCATGATGTCCAGACCGGCCACGACGTCTTTCTTCAGGCTGCTGAAATCGGCCAGCGCGTCAAAGCACTGCGCGGGGCGCAGGTTGGCGAACAGGTCCATTTCCTTGCGCAGACGCAGCAGTCCACGCTCGGGCTTCACCGCGAAGGGCAGCTCGTCATACTGCGGGCCACCGACGGCCCCCAGCAGAACGGCGTCGACTTCCTGGGCCTTCGCCATCGTCGCATCGGCCAGCGGCGTGCCGTGCACGTCATAGGCGCAGCCCCCGACGAGATCCTCGCTGACGTCAAAGGTGACGCCGCGCTTGTCGCCCATCCAGGCGATGATCTTCTTCACCTCGGCCATGACTTCGGGACCGATGCCGTCGCCGGCGAGGATGAGGAGGGAAGGATTGGCCACGGGGAACTCCTGATTGACGGATGCGTGAGCGGCGTAGCGCGCCTCTGCCGTGCGGTCAAGCTTGCGCCGGTTTTCGTGTGCAGGGGCGGGGGCGTGGCTGTGCTATCGTCGCGCGATCCTTTGCCGCAAAGGCCGCGCCCTGTGTTCAGAACCTTGCTTGCCGTCGTGATCCTGTCCGCAGGTCTGCCCGCCGTGGCCCGGGCGCAAGAGGCGACCATCCGCCCCGCCGTCATCCCCGCCTTGCCCGCGGGCCAGGCCGAGCATCTGTTGCGGATGCTGGTGCAGGCGCAGGTCGCCGCGTCGAACTGCCCCGGCCCCTATGACGCGGCGGCACCGTTCTTGCTGATGTCGGCGGCGATGGATGCTGTCATGGACCAGATCGGGATGGACGATCAGGGGTTGGAACAGATCTACGCCCCGGTCCACGCGGCGGTGGCCAAGCCCGCCTTCTGTGCCACCGAAACGGCGCGCATCGGGTATGTGCTGGACTTGCTGGTGTTCTGGGGCGGCTCGCTGACGCTTATCCGCGGCTGAGCTCCATCGCGGGCACCAGAGCCTCGGCCAGCAAATCCCAGACCCGACGGACGCGCGGGGTGTGGCGCATGGCCTCATGCGCGGTCAGCCAAACGGGCAGTGTGGGCATGGGCACGCCGAACGACAGCTCTTGCAGCAACGAATCACGCTGGCCAAGGCTGCGCTGGGCAAAACCGATGCCACAGCCGGCCTGCAACAGCGCCCAGCCCGTCGCCACATCATCGGTGCGCAGCGCGAACATCTCGCGCCGGGCCGGGATGCCCAGCGCGCGCATGCCGTCGAGCAGCAAGGTCTCACGGTCAAAGCCGATCAGATCATGCTGCGCCATATCCTCCGGGCTGTGCGGCACGCCGCGCCGCTCAAGATAGCTTTTCGCGGCAAAGGCGGCGATGGCGGTGTCGCCCAGATGCCGCGTGACCAGATCCTGTTGGGTCGGGCGGTACATGCGGATGGCGATATCGGCTTCGCGGTACAGCAGGTTCGAGGAATGATCCGAGGGCACGATCTCGATCGCAATGCGCGGCTCGGCTTGCCGGATCTGCGCAATGATCGCGGGCAGGTGCCAGACCGAGACGGCGACCGAGGCGGTGATACGCACCGTCCCTTCAAGCCGCTCTTCGCGTCCGGCGGCGGCCAGCGCCATCGCATTCGCCGCCGTGCGCATCGCCCGCGCCGGGTCCAGCAGGGTTTGCCCCGTCTCGCTCAGATCCAGCCCGCGCGGCTGGCGCTGGAACGGCGGGCTGCCCAGCTGATCCTCAAGCGCGCGGATCTGGCGGCCCAGCGTCGGCTGGCTGCGGCCAAGGCGGCGCGCGGCGGCGGACAGGCTGCCGGTTTCGGCAACAGCCAGAAAGGCCTGCACCAGAGACCAGTCGAGGGCGGCGTGCGTATCCATTCAATTATGAATACATGACATGCAAAGACATGCAATTTTATTTAGCGGCGACGCGGCGCAGAGTGGGGGCAGAAAAAAGGAGAGATACCATGACCCAAACCGCCCTTATCCTCGGCGCCCGTGGCAAGATCGGTCGCAACTTCACCGCCGCGTTTCAGGCCGCTGGCTGGCAGACCCGCGCCTATACCCGCGGCACCGACATGAACGCCGCCGCCCAAGGCTGCGACGTGATCGTCAACGGGTTGAACCCGCCCAACTATCATGACTGGGACACCATCCTGCCCGCCATCACCACGCAGGTGATCCCGGCGGCCAAAGCCTCGGGGGCGACGGTGCTGTTTCCGGGCAATGTGTATAACTTCGGCATTCAGCCCGGCCCGTGGGATGAAAACACCCCGCAGCGCCCAGTGTCGCGCAAGGGCCGTCTGCGGGTCGAGGCCGAGGCGCGCTATCGCAGCGAAGGCGTGCGCACGATCATCATCCGGGCGGGGGATTTCATTGATCCGATGGCCGATGATTCCGTGATGGACTACCTTTATCTGAACAAGTTCGACAAAGGCATCGTCACCGCGCCGGGCAAACCGGATACGCCGCGCGCCCATGCCTATCTGCCGGATATGGCCCGTGCCGGGGTGATGCTGGCGCAGAAACGGGCGGAACTGCCCGCCTTTTGCGACGTGCCGCTTGAAGGGCAGACCTTCTCTGCCGTCGAGCTGAAAAATGCGCTGGAGCGGCTGACCGGGCGCGGCCTGCGGCTGGGCGGGTTCCCGTGGTGGGGCCTCAGACTGGCCGCGCCGTTCTGGGAGCTGGGCCGGGAGCTGTCCGAGATGCGCTATCTCTACAACACGCCGCACCGGCTGTCCGGCGCGCGGATGGCAGCGCTTCTGCCCGATTTCCAGCCGACGCCGCTGGACGTGGTGCTGCGCGCTGTGCTGGCGCAGCGAGAAGCCTTTGCAGCTGCGGCGTGACCTGTGGCCGCGAAGGCGCTAGGCTCACGCTCCGAACAGGTCGCAACAGGAGGTTTCCATGTCCAAGCATCCCCTCGACCATGACCGGGGCGCATCGTCGTCGCGGTTGGCGCATTTCGTCGCAGTTGAACGCAGCGCGCAGCCCAGTGCTGCCAGCAAGCTTCTGCAACAGCGTCCGCGTACGCAAAGCGAAACCCGGGCCAAGCAATTCGCCCGGATCGAGCGCGAGATGAAAGCGGTCGCGCCCTAACCCTCGCTGCCCCAGTCAGCCGCCTGCATCTCACGCAGGCGGCTGGCCGTGCGCTCGAACTCAAACGATCCGGCACCCTCGCCGTAAAGCTGCTCGGGCTCATCCGCCGCGCTGGCGATCAGGCGGACCTTGGCCTCATAGAGCGCGTCGATCAGCGTGACGAAGCGCTTGGCCTCGTTGTAGTTCGAGGCTGACAGCTGCGGAATATCCTCAAGGATCAGCACCCGCACCCGGCTGGCCAGCGCCAGATAGTCCGCAGGCCCCAAGGGGCGTCCGCAGAGATCCCAGAACCCGGCACGCGCGACAGCGTTGTGGTGGCGCGGCACGTCGACCTTGCGGCCCTGCACCTCGAACACCAGTGGCGTGCCCTCGGCATGGCCGGTCAACTCGTCCCACAGGGCGTTGATCTTGGCGCGGGCCTCGGCCCCGGCGGGGTGGAAATAGACCTGCTGGCCGGTCAGCCGATGCTGGCGGTAATCGGTCTCACTTTTCAGCGCGACCACGTCCATCTTTTCGCGCAGCAACTCGATGAACGGCAGGAACAGCGCGCGGTTCAGCCCGTTCTTGTACAGATCCTCGGGCGGGCGGTTCGAGGTGGTGACGATCACCACACCCTCCGCCATCAGCATCTGGAACAGCCGCCCCACGATCATCGCATCGGTAATGTCAGTGATCTGCATCTCGTCAAACGCCAGCAGCCGCACCTCGGACGCCACCCGCTGCGCAACCGGGGCCAGCGCGTCATCGACGCCGGTCTTGCGCGCTTCATGCATGCCGTGGTGGATTTCCTGCATGAAGGCATGGAAATGCACCCGGCGCTTGGCCTGAATGTCGACCGATTTCTCGAACAGATCCATCACCATGGATTTGCCGCGCCCGACCCCGCCCCACAGGTACAGACCCTTGGGGCCTTCGGGCGCTTTCTTGAACAAACCGCCCAGCAGGGACTTCTTCACCGGCGTTTCCAGAAACACCCGGCGCTCTTCCAGCGCGGGCAGCAAGGCGCGCTGGGCGGCGTCGGGGTGGATCGAGCCGTCGGCGATGCGGCTGTCGTAGATTTCGGTCAGGGTTTGTCGCATGAAGCCTTCCCTAACGCGGCTGGATCAGCAGCGCCAGCATCCGTTTGAGCGCCGGTTTGCGGGATTTGGCGTGCGGGTGGATGGCGACATAGGCGTGGCCCAGCGGCAGGGACTGGGGCGACAGGGCGACCAGATCACCGGCGGCAATCATCGGTGCGGCCAGCGCGCGCTGACCCAGCGCCACGCCCAACCCACGCCGCGCCATGTCCAGCGCCAGGAACGACCCGCCGATGCGGTGGCCTGATCCGGGCGCGGGTTGCGGGCGGTCGGGCGCGTGCGCTGTCAGCCAGTCGCGCCATGTGGGGTGCGAAGCGAAACCCGCGCCCCAGTCGGTGTGGATCAGCCGGTCGTCGGGCAGGTCGGGCCAGTGCGCAGCCAGCGAGGGCGCAGCCAGCGGCTGCACGGCATCACGGAACAGCGGTTGCGTGGCCAGATCGGGATAGAGCGCATCGCCATAGCTCAGCCGCAGGTCGATGCCGTCGCGGGCGAAGGCCACCGGGTCCGCCTCAAGCCGCAGGTCGATCAGCGGGCCATCGGGTTGCAGGCGGGGCAGCAGCCACGCCTCGGCCAATGAGGGCAGGCAGCTGACCACCAGCCGCCCCTGCACCCGCCCGCCCTGCGCGCGCTCGGCCATCTGCGACAGATCCCCCAGCGCGCGGGCGGTTTCGGCATAGATCGCCTGCCCGGCATCGGTCAGCGTGACGCGGTTGTTGTGGCGGGTGAACAGGCGGCGGCCAAGGTGGTCTTCCAGCCGCCGCACCTGCTGGCTGACGGCGGCGGGGGTGACGCCCAACTCGCCTGCCGCCGCGACATAGCCGCCATTGCGGGCCGCAGCCTCGAAGGCGCGCAGGGCGTTGAGAGGGGGAAGGTTCATGGCGTTGCCTTAGATCAGCTAAGTCAGGATCACAATTTCTGCCGTTGCAGGCAAGAGGATTGCGGCAAATCATCGGGGCTGACCAAGAAAGGCCTGCCCCATGCGCGATATCCTCGACCTTGACCGCTACCCACTCGACCGCCCCGGCTCGCCCGAATGGCACGCTCTTGTCGATCACTGCCGCGCACAGCTGGCCGCCGACGGCATGTTCAGCCTGCCGGGCTTTGTGACCCAAGCCGCCCTGACCCGCGCCATGGCCGAAATCACCCCCCTGATGCCGCAGGCCTTCACCCATAAGCGCAGCCACAACATCTATTTCAAACCGTCGGTGCCCGGCCTGCCTGACGACCACCCTGCCCTGCGCAAGGTTGAGACGGCGAGCCATACTCTTTGTGCCGACCAGATGCCGCAATCGGTGCCGGTGTGGATCTACGAATGGGCACCGTTTCAGGTGTTTCTGGCCGCCGCGATGGAGCTGCCCGCGCTGTTCCCGATGCTCGACCCCTTGGCGCGGGTCAACGTCATGACCTACCGCACCGGCGAGCGGCTCAACTGGCACTTTGACCGTTCGGATTTCACCACCACGATCCTGCTGCAAGCGCCTGAGGGTGGCGGCGAGTTCCTCTATCACACCGACCTGCGCAGCGACGATAACCCCAACCATGACGGCGTCGCCCGGCTGCTGCGCGGCGAAGACCCGTTGATGCAGACCCTGCGCCTGTCGCCCGGCACCCTGAACGTGTTCAAAGGCCGCAACACGCCGCATTGTGTCACTCCGGTCGAGGGCAGCACAGACCGCGTGATCACCGTGTTTTCGTATTATCCGCGTCCCGGCGTGGTGTTTTCACCCGAAGAACGCCTGGGCTTCTATGGCCGCGAAGGCTGACACGGCGCCATAAAGGCCGGTCAATGCCCTTGCCTGACCTACCCCGCAAACGCTATCCGTTGTGCGAGTTCTTGCAAGGAAGTGACCGCATGCCGATTGATGATCCCCGCACGCTGGTGTCCACCGAATGGCTGGCGGCGCATATGGATGACCCCGATCTGCGCATCATCGACGGGTCCTGGCACATGCCGGGCACCGGGCGTGATGGCCGGGCCGAGTATGACGCCGAGCACATCCCCGGCGCGCGGTTCTTTGACATCGACGAAATTTCCGACCAGCGCTCGTCGCTTCCGCATATGGCCCCGCCGCCCGAGAAATTCGTCAGCCGCATGCGCGCCATGGGCATCGGTGACGGGCATCAGGTGGTGATCTACGATTCCGTCGGTGTGCGGTCGGCCCCGCGGGTGTGGTGGACTTTCCGGCTGATGGGCAAGATGGATGTGGCCGTGCTGGACGGCGGTTTGCCCAAGTGGAAGGCCGAAGGCCGCCCGACCGAGGACATGCCGACCATGGTGCGCGATCGCCATATCACGGTCACCCGCATGGCCAATCTGGTCAAGGATGTCAGCCAGGTGGCCTCGGCCTCGAAGCTGGGCGACTGGCAGATCCTTGACGCCCGCGCCGCCGAACGGTTCCGCGGTGAGGTGGAAGAACCGCGTGCCGGTTTGCGCGCGGGCCATATCCCCAACTCGAAGAACCTGCCGTTCCCTGAGCTGCAGAACCCCGATGGTACGATGAAAGAGCCCGACGCGCTGCGCGCCGCGCTGGTCGCAGCCGGGATCGATCTGGACCGCCCGGTGATCACCACCTGCGGTTCGGGCGTGACGGCGGCGATCCTCAGCCTGGCGCTGGAGATTGTCGGCCATCGCAACCACGCGCTCTATGATGGTTCGTGGAGCGAATGGGGCATGTATCCCGACCTCAAGGTCGAGAAGGGCTGAGATGATTGACTGCAAGGCTGGTGACAGCATCGACTACCGGGTGACCTGGCTGGAGATGGACAAGCGGCCCGATTACGACTGGCCGCACCAGCCCGTCGCCCATGACGGCGCGCTGATCCGCGCTTTCGATCCGCCATGGTGGTGGTTCCTGTCGCTCTATGACGCGGTGGGGCGCGACTATGCCTGGACCGAACGGCACAAGATGCCGCGCGAGGATTTGCAAGCGTGGATTCAGCACCCGGATGTCGCGATCTACACGCTGATGGGCAAGGGCTGGCCGCAGGGCTTCTTCATGCTCGACAGCCGCGAGGCGGGTGTTTGCGAGCTGGCCTATTTCGGGCTGGTGCCTGAGGCGGTTGGCACGGGGCAGGGCACATGGCTGCTCAAGACCGCGGTCCTGACCGGCTGGTCGCTGCCCGGCACGCGCAAGATGACCGTCAACACCTGCACGCTGGACCACCCCCGCGCGCTGGCGCAATACCAACGCATGGGCTTTTCGCCGGTCAGCACCGAAGTGCGCTCGACCGTGCTGGAAAGCGACCATGTGTTTCTGCAACCGCTTCTCTGAAAGAGCTGACATGTTCCAGAGCCTGCCTGCCCCCGCCGCCGATCCGATCCTGCATGTGATGATGATGTACCGCGAGGATACGCGGGCCGAGAAAGTCGATCTGGGGCTGGGGGTCTACAAAGACCCGCAAGGTGCGACACCGGTGATGCGCGCGGTCAAGGCCGCCGAACAGCGGCTGGTCGACGAGCAGGACACCAAAAGCTACACCACGCTGTCAGGCGATCCGGCGTTTCGCGCAGCGGTCGCCGGCTTGGTGCTGGGCGACGCTGTTCCGGCGGCGCGGCTGGCGGGCAGCACGACGACCGGCGGCACGGCGGGGGTGAAGCTGGGGATGGATCTGATCCATGCAGCCAGCCCGGGCTCGACCATCTGGATCTCGACGCCGACCTGGCCCAACCATTACGCGCTGGCCAAGGCCGCGAGTACAGCGTTCAAGACCTATCGCTATTATGATGCCGAGACCGGCACCATCGACCGTGCGGGCATGTGGGCGGATCTTGACGCGGCGCAGCCCGGCGATGTGCTCTTGCTGCATGGGTGCTGCCACAACCCGACCGGAGCCGATCTGTCGGCGGATGACTGGGCGGCTGTGGCGGCGTTCTGCCAGGCCAAGGGCGTGATGCCGTTTATCGACATCGCGTATCAGGGCTTTGGCGACGGGCTGGACGAAGACGCCGCAGGTCTTCGCACGCTGGCGCGGCAAATGGAGCGGATGATCGTCGTGTCGTCAGCCTCGAAGAACTTCGGCCTGTACCGCGACCGCGCGGGCTGCTGTCTGGTTATCTGTCCCGAGGGGGAGCGCGCACTGGTGCAGGGCACGCTGGAAGTGCTGAACCGCCAGTCGATCAGCTTCCCGCCGGACCATGGCGCGCGGGTGGTGACCGAGATCCTGTCTGACCCGGCGCTGCGGGCGCAGTGGGACGATGAGCTGACCGAAATGCGCGACCGGATGAACCGCCTGCGCCGCCTGCTCGCCACCGCGCTACGCGATGCCTGCGGCTCGGACCGCTTCGGGTTTCTGGCCGATCAACGCGGGATGTTCTCGATCTTGGGCGGCTCCGAGGCGCAGATTACCCGCCTGCGCGAGGAATTCGGCGTCTATATCGTCGGCGGCGGGCGGTTGAACATGGCCGGGCTGACCGAACAGAGCATTCCGCGTGTCGCCAAGGCGATCGCGACCGTCCTGTGATCTCATTGAGCGGCTAACGCCGCATGCCTATGAGCGCTTCGCGCGGGTAAAGGGGGTCCTCGGACCCCCTCTTCGGCTGACGCCGAATTCACCCCCGAGGATATTTAAGGACAGAAAATAGAGTGAGGTAAGGTTTCGTTAACCGTGCCTCATTTTCTGTCTCTAAATATCCACAGGGGGTTTCCAAAGGGGGCGCGTGCGCCCCCTTTGGCGGGGGGGTGTGGGGGGCTGGCCCCCCACTTCCAACAGGTCAGCTACGGACCAGCGCCTCGTAGGTGTCAGACACCTTGCGGGTAAGGTCGCCGACCTGGAAATGGTAGTCGCCGATCTGGCCCACAGGCGTGACTTCGGCGGCGGTGCCGGTCAGCCAGCATTCCGAGAAGGTGCCAAGTTCTTCAGGCATGATGTGGCGTTCTTCGACGCTCAGGCCCATGTCCTTGAGCATGGCGATGACCGTCTGGCGGGTGATGCCGTTCAGGAAGGCGTCGGCCAGCGGCGTGTGGACCACGCCGTCCTTGACGAAGAACACATTGGCCCCGGTCGCCTCGGCCACATAGCCGCGATAGTCCATGAACAGCGCATCCGAGCAGCCTTTGGCTTCGGCGGCGTGTTTGGACATGGTGCAGATCATGTAGAGCCCGGCGGCCTTGGCCGCGGTAGGGATCGTCTCCGGCGACGGGCGTTTCCATTTGGCGATGTCGAGCTTGGCGCCCTGCCACTTCGCGTCGCCGTAATAGGCGCCCCATTCCCAGCCCGCGACAGCCATCCGCACCGGATTGCGCGAGGCCGAGACGCCCATATCCTCGCCCGCGCCGCGCCAGGCAACCGCGCGCACATAGGCGTCGGTCCAGCCGTTTGCCTTGAGCATGGCGTATTTCGCCTCTTCGATCTGATCGACCGAATAGGGCACCGTCATATCCAGCAGCCGCCCGGATTCGATCAGCCGGGCCGAGTGTTCGCGGCTTTTGAAGATCTTGCCGTTATAGCAGCGCTCGCCCTCGAAGACCGACGAGGCATAGTGCATCGCGTGGGTGAGGATATGCACTTTGGCATCGCGCCATGGCACAAGGGTGCCGTCCATCCAGATGTAGCCGTCTCTGTCATCATAGGCGCCGGCCATGGCTCTCTCCCCCTGCTGCGCGTTTTCGAAAATTGCGCGACAAAGGACCGATAAGGACATTATATTGCGCAAACTGGTCGATTTGCTAACAATTGATTCTTGGAAAGTCAATAACGCTGACATAAAACGAACCTGGCCCGGTTCCGGGTCGGTTGCGGGGGTAAACACAGATGATGGCCGACGGTATGACGGGCGGGACGACGGGTGGCGAGAACCTGCTTTTCCTGACCGACGAGCAGCTGCGCAAGGGCATCGAGGCGATGTTCTTTGCCTACCGTGGATTCACCGCTGATCCCGACCGCATTCTGGCTGATCTGTCTTACGGGCGCGCGCATCACCGCGCGCTGCATTTCATCAACCGATCGCGTGGCACGACAGTGAACAACCTGTTGTCGGTGCTGGGGGTCACCAAGCAGTCGCTGAACCGGGTGCTGCGCACGCTGATCGAGGACGGGCTGGTGGAATCCCGTGTCGGTCGTGAAGACCGGCGAGAGCGCAATCTCTATCTCACCACCGCCGGGGCGGAACTGGAGCGCCAGCTGTCTGAAGCGCAGCGTGCGCGGATGCGTGCGGCGTATCGCGCCGCCGGACCGCAGGCTGTGGCCGGGTTCCGTCAGGTGCTGGAGGCCATGATGGACGAGTCGATCCGTGCCCAGTATCAGGCGATGAAGGATGGCAAATCATGAGCGACACGCCCGCCCATCTGTTGATCGTCGATGACGACGAACGCATCCGCGAGTTGCTCAAGCGCTATCTGGTCAAGCAGGGCTTCATGGTCACCGCCGCGCGCGATGCCGCGCAGGCGCGGCGCTTGCTGAGCGGGCTGGCCTTTGATCTCATCGTTCTGGATGTGATGATGCCGGGTGAGGACGGTGTGGCGCTGACGCAATGGCTGCGCGGTGCGATGGCGACGCCGGTGATCCTGCTGACCGCGCGCGGTGAGGCCAAGGATCGCATCACCGGCTTCGAGGCCGGGGCGGATGACTATATCGCCAAGCCGTTCGAGCCCCGCGAGCTGGTGCTGCGCATCAACGCCATTCTGCGCCGGGCCCCCCGGCCCGAAGCCGGGGCTGACGCGCCGCAGATGTTGATGTTGGGCCGGTTGCGCTATGAGATTGAGACCGGCGAGTTGCGCGACGGGCAGGAGCCGGTGCGTCTGACGCAGACCGAATCAGCCCTGATGCGCATCCTTGCTGCGCGGCACGGTCAGGTGGTCAGCCGTGAAGCGCTGGTCGATCAGCTGGGTCGGGATCGCGGTCTGGGCGGAGAAATCGCGCAAGAGCGGGCGGTGGACGTTCAGATCACGCGATTGCGCCGGAAAATAGAGCTGGATCCTCGCCGTCCGCGGTATCTGCAAACCGTGCGTGGAGAGGGCTATATGTTGACCGCAGGCTGAGTGTGCTGGGGTTAAAGCCGGGGCAACGCCGCGTCGCGTCGCACTTGCCGACAAGGTCGCGAAAAAAAATGACATCTTACGCCTTGACCCCGGCGCGAGTTCTTTCTACTTAGCCTCGCAATGTGGGCCGGTAGCTCAGCGGTAGAGCAACTGACTTTTAATCAGTTGGCCATAGGTTCGATCCCTATCCGGCTCACCACTTTCCTCAAAGGCCCGGGCGTTATTGCCCGGGCCTTTGGTGTTTCAGGCAAGACCCGGTGCGTTTCGGGCCAGCACGTTTCGGGCCAGCACGTTTCGGGATTGTGACAGCGGAATTCCGCTGCGTTGCAGAAACGACATCGAAATGTCATCCAGATGTGGCCTAGGCTTGGCAATGCTCGTGGTACCGAAGCGTTTCGCAGGTTTCCGATGTCTGATCGCCACTCCTCGAATTTTTCGCCGCGCGTTTGTCGAACCTTGTTCGTTTCAGACCTGCATCTTGGGGCGCTGGGCGCGCAACCCGCACGGGCGCTGGGTTTCCTGCGCGCGCACCGGGCCGAGACCTATGTCCTTGTCGGCGATGTCCTGGACCAGTGGCAGCCGCTGTTGCCGCACTGGAGCGCCGATGATCAGGCCGTCATCGACCACCTGAACGCCCGGCAGGCCGAAGGGGCGCAGCTGATCTATCTGCGCGGCAACCACGATCCCTACCCGGAGCGTGCCCCCGCGGGCACCCAGCCGCGGGTCGCAGCGCAGGACCAGCACGTCCATCACGCGGCGGACGGCAAGCGCTATCTGGTGATTCACGGCGACAAGGTCGATGCGCGGATCTTTCGCGCCCATGCCTTCACGCGACTCGGCAGCCGCATCGATCATATGCTACGCTTGTTGGACCGAGGCCTGCAGCGCCTGTCGCGGCAATCACCCGGCGAGGCGAAAAGCTCGATCGAGGCGCTTCTGGCCTGGCTCAACACGCTGATGCATGTAGGCCGCAAGCATGAGCGCAAACTGGTCGATCTGGCGCGGGCCGAGGGGTTGGACGGGGTGATCTGCGGACATTTCCATATTGCAGGCCTGCACCGTGACCACGGGCTGACCTATGCCAATTGCGGTGACTGGGTCGACAGCGCGACCGGGCTGATCGAGACCTTCGACGGCACGCTCAAACTGGTGACGGCTCCGGCACCCGTGGCGGCTTCGCAGCCCGCCGTGCCCGATATGGTCGAGGCGTAAGTCATGCTGCTGGTTCTTTCCCTTGCCGCTGCCGGACTGCTGATCGTGCATCTGCTCACCGTGCTGTTGACGCTGCGGCGACTCACTCCTGCGCACCCCGCGCCCCGCAGCATCGGAGAGCCGCGCGTGACGCTGTTGCGTCCGGTGCATGGGCTGGACGCTTTTGACGCCGAGACGCTGGCCAGTTCCTTCGCGCAGGATTACCCGGATTATGAGGTGATCTTCTGTGCGCAAAGCGCCGATGACGCCGCCGTGCCGGTGCTGCGCGCGCTGATCGCGGCAAACCCGCGCGTCCCGGCGCAGCTGCTGATCGGCTACGATGCGATCACCGCCAATCCCAAGCTGAACAATCTGTGGAAGGGCTGGCAGGCTGCGTCGAGCGACTGGATCTGCATGGCCGACGCCAACCTGCTGTTGCCTGCGGACTACCTTGCCACCGTTGTGGCGGCTTGGGGACCGCAGACCGGGCTGGTCTCGTCGCCGGCCGTGGGGACACGGCCGCAGGGCTGGGGCGGGCATCTGGAATGCGCCGTGCTCAACGCCAATCAGGCGCGGTTACAGCTGGCCATTGACAGCCTCGGCAACGGGTTCACCCAAGGCAAGACGATGCTGGTCAACCGCGCGCTGATCGACCGCGCCGGGGGCTTTGCCGCGCTGGGCGAATATCTGGCCGAGGATGCGACCGCGACCAAGATGGTGCGCGGGCTGGGCCTGCGCGTGACGCTGACCCCGATGCCGTTCTCGCAACCGGTGGGCAAGCGCAGTCTGCGCTCGGTCTGGGACCGGCAGCTGCGCTGGAGCCGTGTGCGGCGCGACGGGTTCCCGGTGCTGTTCGCATTCGAGCTGGCGAATGGTGCGGCGCTGCCGACGGTGCTGGCACTGGTTGCGGGCGGTCCTGTGGTGGCGCTGGGCTATCTGGGCATCTGGTATCTGGCCGAGGCCCTGCTGATCCGCCGTTGCGGCTGGCCGGGCAGCTGGCGCGATCTGGTGGCTTTGCCACTGCGCGACCTGATGCTGCCGGCGCTGTGGCTGGCCACCTTCGCCCGCCGTGGGTTCGAGTGGCGCGGCACGGCGATGGGCGAGGTCACGGCAGCGGAATGATCAACCCGGATACCCTGATGACGCTGGTCAGCGATTACGGACTGGCGATCCTTGCCCCTTTGGCGGTGCTCGAGGGACCGATTGTATCGGTGCTGGGCGGCTGGCTGGCCGGGCGCGGTGTGATGGTCGTGCAGGCGGTGTTCCTGTGCGTGGTGATCGCGGATGTTGCCGGGGATGCGGTGCTCTATGGCGTTGGCCGCTACGGCGGGCCGCGCGTGCCGCAGCGCTGGCGGGAAAAGCTGGGGCTGTCGCGCGACCGTCAGGCCGCGTTGATCGATCAGATCCACGCGGGCGGTGGGCGGCTGCTGGTGATCGGCAAGCTGACACATGCGATGGGCTTTGCGGTGTTGGCGGCTGCCGGGGCCGCGCGCTATCCGTTCTGGCGCTTTCTGGTGGTGAACCTGCTGGCGACGCTGCCGAAAAGCGCCGCGCTTGTGGGTTTGGGCTGGGCGCTGGGCGATTCGTGGGACCGCGCCGATGCGTGGCTGACGCGGATCGTGCTGATCGGCGCGCTGCTGTCGGTCGTGGCGCTGACCTGGTGGTTCCGCCGCGCGCAGAGGCCCGCATGAGCCCGCGCCTGACCTGCCTCATCGCGGCGTGGAACGAGGGCGCGCGCCTGCCTGCCGTGCTGGCCGCGCTGCAGGACCATCCGCTGATAGACCGGCTGCTGGTCGTCGATGACGGCTCGACCGACGACACCGCGCGTGTGGCCGAGCGCGCCGGGGCCGAGGTGCTGCGCCTCACGCCCAACGGCGGCAAGACGGCGGCGCTGGCGGCGGGCATCGCCCGGCTTGAAGGCGAGCACGTGCTGTTGCTCGATGCCGACCTGACGGGCCTCACAGCGCGCGACATCACCGCCCTGGCCAGTCCCGTGCTGCGCGGCGTGGCCGAGGCGACGATCTCGCTGCGCGGTAACGCGCCCCGCACCTGGCGCATGCTGGGGGTCGATTACATCAGCGGCGAGCGGGTGCTGTCTGTCGATCTGCTCAAATCCCTCGCCCCGGCATTGCCCGGCCTGCCGCGCTTCGGGTTCGAGGTGTTTCTGAACCACGCGCTCAGGGCGCAGGGCCACCGCGTCGCGGTGGTGGACTGGCCGGGGGTGGCCAGCCCCTCAAAAGCCAGCAAGCAGGGCCTGTGGCGGGGGCTATGGGCCGATGTGCAGATGATCCGCGACATCCGGCGCTGCCAGCCGCTGTCCGAGCTGCTGGGCCAGATCCACTGGCTGCGCGGTCAGATCGCGCGCCAGAACCGCGCGTGCAGCGCCAGCGCGGCGGTGGTCAGCCCGGCCACCAGACCCAGCCAGATACCGACGCCGCCCAGATCGGTCAGGAAGCCCAACGCATACCCGGCGGGCAGACCGACCAGCCAATAGGCCACCGTCGCGATTACCATCGGCTGCCGCGTGTCCTGAATCCCGCGCAACAGGCCCATCGCCACCACCTGACCCGAATCGGCCAGCTGGAACAGCGCGGCGACCATCAGCAGGGTCACGCCCAGCGGCACGATGACGGCGCGTTGCGGTTCGTCGGGTTTCAGGAACAGACCGACCATGTGCTCGGCGAAGACCCAGTAGATCAGCATGGTCAGCGTGGCAAAGCCCAGCGACAGGATGACCGACGCCTTTGCCGCAGAGCGCAACGCCGCCTCATCGCCTCGCCCGCGCGCACGACCGACCATCACCGTCGCCGCGTTCGACAGGCCCAGATGGACCATGAAGAACATTGCCGTGATCTCCAGCGCGATGGAATGCGCGGCCAGACTGTTCTTGCCCAGCCATCCCATCATCACAGCCGACGCGGCGAAAAGCCCCGTCTCGGCCAGCATGGCAAGCCCGATCGGCAATCCCAGCGCATTCACCTGCCGCAGCGCTTGCCAGTCGGGCCGCCAGAAGCGCACCAGCAGCTGGTAGTGCTTCAGCGACGGGCGGGTGACGGCATAGACCAGCAGCACGCCCATGGTGACGATCTGCACCAGCACCGAGGCCACAGCAGCACCGCGAACGCCCATTTCCGGAAAGCCGAAATTGCCAAAGATCAGCAGCCAGTTGACGCCGATGTTGACCAGAACGCCGATGATCGTCGCCCAGAACACCACCTGCGTGCGCCCCAGCGCCGCCAGATAGCTTTTGAGCACCATCGCCACCAGTGCGGGGGCCAGACCGAACCCGACGATGGCCAGATAGCTGCCGCACTGCTCGGCCACATCGGGGTCTTGCCCCAGCGCGGCCAGCAGCGGCGTCGAAAAAATGAACAGGGGCAGCGCCAGCGCCGAATAGAACAGCGACAGCCACATGCCCATGCGGGTCACGCGCCGCACCTCGGTATCCTGACCCGAAGCCGCCGACGAGGCCACCATCGGCATCACCGCCTGCGCAAAACCCATGCCCAGCGTGAACAGCACGAAGAACACGGTTGCCCCCAGCGCTCCGGCAGCAAGGGCAGTGACGGTGTACCAGCCAAGCATGATCGTATCGGTCACATGCAGCGCGAATTGCGCGACATGGCTACCGATCAGCGGCAGGCCCAGCACAAGAACGGCGCGGGCATTCGGCAGAAAGCCGGTTTGAACGGGAATAGTCGAAGGGGCTGACATGGGAACAATCCAGCGTAACGCCCGGCGAAAATGCGCCGAGCCGTCCTGAATGCCTGCGATCCGGGAAAAGGACAACCCCGCAGGGTTGTCTTTTTAACGTGTGAAACGCGTGTATTCGGCTTGCGCGCGGCCCCAGACACCGTGCTCCAGATCGTCCAGTGCCAGAAGGTGCGGCAAAAGCTGCGCAGCGAAGTCCTCGGAGGCTTCGATCGGCAGCAGGGACGGCAGGTTGTCGATCGCCATAACATCGAGCGGCGGCGCGTCATGGACGCGGACCACAGGGGCCGCCCAACTGGTCGCGCGGTCATAGACCGGCACGGGGTTATAGGCGCTGCCGGGGTCACAGGCGATATCGCCAATAACGCGCAGCTGGCGGTCCATCGTGCCCGCATCGGCGGGCACGAAGACCGGGCAGCCGGGGCGGGCGAGGATGCAGTTGAAGAACAGATCATGCGCCAGAACCTCGGGGAACGGCCCGCCGCTGGCGGTCTCGGCCATGTCCCAACGGGTGACGCGCAGGCCAAGCGCCTCGCACAGATCGGCAGCCCCGGTGCCGACGCGGCCCAGCGCGCCGATGATCAGCGCGGTCGGGCGGCGGCCGTTCAGCTCTTGCGCAAGCGCGGCGATCATCGCGGTCTTGTCGGCATAGCGCGCGACCGGTGCGCAGATCCCGCCAGCATCCTGCGCCGCCCAGGCCTTGACGCTGACCCCGGCCCCGGCGAACCCGGCCCAGTAGCCAAAGGCGGCGACGCGGCGACCGCGCTCGTCGACCAGCGATTCCAGATCATAGAGCGTGCCGCCCCCGGCCTTGAACCGCGCCAGCAGGGCGGGGCCGTCGGGTTGGCCCTTGTAGGCGTGACCGAACAGGATGTGGCGATGCGGCAGGGGGGTGCCATCCTCGGGCAGTTCCTTGAGGCCGAAGATGATCGCATCCGGCGGCGCATCGGGCCAGCTGGCGTACGCAGCGCGCGTACAGCCGACGTCGAGATAGGGCTGCAGGGGCAGAGCGCGCACCGGGCTTTCCTCGACGGTGACCTGAAAGCCTTTGGCGATCAGCGCGGTGGCCCCGGCGGGGGTCAGACCGACCCGCTCTTCGTTCTGCCGCTGCTCGGCGCGGACCCAGAGATGAACCATATCAGACCCCTGCAAAGGTTTCGGTCAGGATGGCAGCCAAAGCGTCGGCATCCTGCTGGGTGAAGGCGTCGGGCAGATCGCTGTCGATGTCGAACACGCCGATCACCGCACCGCTGCCGTCAAAGACCGGCAGCACCAGCTCGGACCGCGTGGACGAGGCGCAGGCGATATGCCCGGGGAAGGCGTCGACATCGGGCACCAGCTGGACTTGCCCCGAGCGCGCAGCGGCGCCGCAGACGCCCTTGGCGAAGGGGATCACCAGACAGCCGTGCCCGCCCTGATACGGTCCGATCTTGAGCAGTTCGGGCGCGGTGACGCGGTAGAACCCGGTCCAGTTGAAGCGGTCATCCGAATGATGGACTTCGCAGGCAACTGTTGCCATGAGCGAGACGGGATCGGTCTCACCATGGGTCAGGGCACGGATCGTCGCGGCGAGGGTGGTATAGTCGGGCATGGCGGGCGCTCCAGTTCCCAGCGGTGTGCCATAGCGGCGCGGTCAGGAAAAGGGGGGCCTTGCCCCCCTCTGCGCTGACGCGCATTCACCCCCTTGGATATTTAGAGACAGAAAATGGGCATGGTTAACAAAACCTGAACGCCGCATTTTCTGTCTTCAAATATCCCGGGGGGAGTCGCGCCCTTGGGCGCGGCGGGGGGCTGGCCCCCCGTCCCGGGTGCCGTTCAGAGGAACAGCCGCAAGACTGCGGGCGCGATCAGCGCGGTCAGGATCGCGTTCAGGCCCATGCCGATCCCGGCAAAGGCCCCTGCCGTCGGGTGGACCTGAAACGCGCGCGCCGTGCCGATGCCATGCGCTGCCGTGCCCACCGCCAGCCCCCGGGCGCGCCAGTCTTTCAGGCGCAGGGCGTTCAGCAACGGTGTCGCGATCAGCGCGCCGGTGATGCCGGTGAGGATGACCAGCACCGCTGTCAGCGTCGGCGAGCCGCCCAGCGTTTGTGCGATGCCGATGGCGACGGGGGCGGTGGTGCTCTTGGGGGCCAGAGACGCGAGGGTTTCCATGTCCACCCCCATCGCCTTGGCGATGGCCAGTGCTGAGGTGACGGCGACCACCGAGCCGACCGACACCCCCGCCAGCACCGGCAGAATGGCGCGCTTGAGCCTCGCGCCCTGCGCATGCATCGGTACGGCCAGTGCCACAGTCGCCGGGCCGAGCAGGAAGTGGACGAACTGCGCGCCCTCGAAATACACTGCATAGGGCGTGCCGGTGGCCCAGAGCATCAGCCCCAGCAGCACCACGGCGATCAGCACCGGGTTGGCGATCGGCTTTCGTCCGGCCTGTTCGGCAATAAGATCGGCGATGACATAGGCGACCAGCGTCAGGGTGAGCCAGAGCAGTGGGCCTTGCGCCAGGTAGGACCAGATCTCGGCGAAATCATGCATCGCGGCTGCCTGTCAGGCGGGCAACCAGCGTGAAGGCCAGCGCGCCGGCAGCGATGGCCAGCGCGGTGGACACCACGATCGCCAGACCAAGCGCCAAGGCTTGACTCCCCAGCCGGTCGAGGTGGCCGATCACCCCCACCCCTGCGGGGACGAAGAGCAGTGACAGGTGGCGCAGGATGCCCTCGCCCACGGGACGGACGATCTCGGCCAACGACGCGGAGCCTGACATCAGCGCCCAGAGAAGCGCCATGCCCAGCACCGGCCCCGGCACGGGCAGACCCAGCGCCCGCGCCACGGCCTCGCCTGCCAGCTGGCACAACAGGATCAGCGTCAGCGCGCGGATCATGATTTGGTGTCGAGCAAGGCGTTCAGCCCGGCCTCCAGCCCCTCGACCAGCGGGCCAAGCCGCGTGCGCATCTCGGCCTGAAACGCCATGGCCACCGGCAGCACCCGCGCCACCAGCGCCTTGCCTTCGGGCGTCAGGCGCAGCACCAGCAGGCGGCGGTCCACGGTGTTCACCGCCTTGGTGATATAGCCTGATGCTTCCAGCCGCGACGCTGCCCGGCTGACCTTGGATTTCTCCATATCCACCCGCGCCTCGATATCGCGGACCGAGACATCGCCCGACTGGTGCAGATGCGCCAGCACGCGCCATTCGGGGATCGAGATGCCGAACTCCTCGCGGTAGCGGTCGGCAAAGGCGCGGCTGATGCGGCTGGCGGCGGCGTTCAGCCGGTAGGGCAGAAAATCATTCAGGTCGAAGTCAGGCGTGTCGGTCATAAATCGCTCCGGCGGTCCCTTTGAGCCGACCACAAAGCCGGGGTGAAATCAATCGACGCCTGTCACGGGGCTTGCATTGTTGCACCTGCAATGAAATAATGGACATCAGAAATGATCCATATCCGCGAACAGGAGACGGCCATGACCGACCTCAGCCTGCCCAAAGGCATGATCCGCGCCCCCAGCGTGACCGGCGCGCATGAGGGCTACATGCCCGGCTTCGGCAATGATTTCGAAACCGAGGCCCTGCGCGACGCCCTGCCGCAAGGCCAGAACAGCCCGCAAAAATGCAACTACGGGCTCTATGCCGAGCAGCTTTCCGGCACTGCTTTCACCGCGCCGCGTGGCCAGAACGAGCGCAGCTGGTGTTACCGTATCCGGCCGTCGGTCAAGCACACGTCGCGATTCACCAAGATTGAGGTCGCGGGCTGGAAAACCGCGCCGCATGTGATGCCCGATGTGATCAGCCTGGGCCAGTACCGCTGGGATCCGGTGCCGATGCCGGGCGCGGGCGACAGCTATACCTGGATCACCGGGATGCGCACCGTCACCACGGCGGGCGACGTGAACACGCAGGTCGGCATGGCGAGCCATGTGTATCTGGTCACCGCCTCGATGCAGGACGAGTATTTCTATTCGGCTGACAGCGAGTTGCTGGTGGTGCCACAAGAGGGTCGTTTGCGGTTCTGCACCGAGATGGGGGTGATCGACCTTGAGCCCAAGGAGATCGCCATCCTGCCGCGCGGTCTGGTCTACCGGGTCGAGGTGCTGGACGGTCCCTGCCGGGGCTTTGTCTGCGAAAACTACGGCCAGAAATTCGACCTGCCCTCACGCGGGCCGATCGGTGCGAACTGCATGGCCAACCCGCGCGACTTCAAGACGCCGGTGGCGGCGTTCGAGGATCGCGAGGTGAAAAGCCGCGTAGTCATCAAATGGTGCGGCCAGTTCCATGAGACCTTCATCGGCCATTCGCCGCTGGACGTGGTGGCGTGGCACGGCAATTACTGCCCGGTCAAATACGACCTGCGCACCTATTCCCCGGTTGGCGCGATCCTGTTCGACCATCCCGATCCGTCGATCTTTACGGTGCTGACCGCGCCTTCGGGGCAGGAAGGCACGGCGAATATCGACTTCGTGCTGTTCCGCGAGCGCTGGCTGGTGGCCGAGCACAGCTTCCGCCCGCCGTGGTATCACAAGAACATCATGTCCGAGCTGATGGGCAACATCTATGGCCAGTATGACGCCAAGCCGCACGGGTTCCAGCCGGGTGGGTTGAGCCTGCACAACTGCATGCTGCCGCATGGGCCGGACCGCGATGCGTTCGAGGGCGCGTCGAATGCGGATCTGAAGCCGCATCTGCTGGACAACACCATGTCCTTCATGTTCGAGACGCGCTTCCCGCAGCACCTGACCGAATGGGCTGCCAAAGAGGCGCCGCTGCAGGATGACTATCTGGACTGCTGGACCTCGCTCGAGAAGAAATTCGACGGCACGCCCGGCATCAAATAGACCGGAGCCAAGACGCCTGCAGGGTGCATCCCTGCGCGCGGCTCTGTAGGGTGGGGTTCAACCCCACCCTACGCTGACCTTCCCAACGCAGGACTGACAATGACTCTCATCCGTTCCTGGGTCGACACCGCTAACGACCCCAGCTGCCCGTTTCCGCTCAATAACCTGCCGTATGGCGTCTTCTCGACCTCTGGCACGCAACCGCGCTGTGGCGTGGCGATTGGCGACAAGGTGCTCGACGTCGCGGCAATGGAAAAAGCCGGGCTGTTGCGGCTGGCTGACACGCCGCTGCTTGCCTCGGCCGCCTGGAACCCGCTGATGGACGCCGGAGCGGTGATCTGGGACAAGCTGCGCAGCCAGCTTATGGGTCATCTGGCGCAGGGCGCAGACACGCAGGATCAGGTCGAGCCTTATCTGCACCCGCTCTCGGGCGTGACGATGCACATGCCGTTCTCGGTGACCGAATTTACCGATTTCTACGCCGGTCGGAATCATGCGCAAAACGTCGGCACCATCTTCCGCGGAAACGACAATGCGCTGCCCGTCAACTGGTTGCACATTCCGATCGGGTATAACGGCCGCGCATCCTCGGTTGTTGTCTCGGGCACCGGTGTGCGCCGGCCCTGGGGCCAGCTGAAAAGTCCCGAGCAGGAAGCCCCCACCTTCCAGCCCTGCCGTCGCTTTGATCTGGAACTGGAGATGGGCGCCATCGTCGGCAAGCCCTCGACCGGGCCGATCACCGTGGCCGAGGCTGACGATATGATCTTTGGCTATGTGCTGCTGAACGACTGGTCGGCGCGCGATATCCAGGCGTGGGAATATGTGCCGCTGGGGCCGTTCCAGGCCAAGGCAACGGCGACGACCATCTCGCCGTGGATCGTCACCAAGGCCGCGCTGGCGCCCTTCCGCGCCCCGACCCCCGAGCGTGAAAAGCCGCTTCTGGCCTATTTGGAAGAGCCGAGGCCGATGCTTTACAACATCGACCTGCGCGTCGAACTCGCGCCTCAGGGCGGGACCGCGACGGAAATCGCGCGGACCAACTATACGCAGATGTATTACTCGGCGGCACAGCAACTGGCGCATCACACGACCTCGGGCTGCCCGATGCGGGTGGGCGATCTGCTGGGTTCGGGCACCATTTCGGGCCCGACCAAGGACAGCCGCGGCTCGATGCTGGAACTCAGCTGGAGCGGCAAGGAGCCGATCACGCTGGACGGCGGCGAGACGCGCAGCTTCCTTGAGGATGGCGACACGCTGACCCTGAAGGGCACCTGCCACGGCGACGGGTATTCCATCGGCTTTGGCGATTGCACGGGTCGTATCCTGCCCGCGCTGACCGACCCTTACGCGCGCTGAGGACAAAAAGAGAGGGGGCCTTCAGCCCCCTCTTTGGCTGACGCCAAATTCACCCCCGAGGATATTTTCAGACAGATGATGCGGCCTTAACCTTTTATTAACGCCACTCTTTGCTCTTTAAATATCCCGGGGGTAGCGCGCAGCGCGTAGGGGGCAGCGCCCCCTGTCCCCGTGCGCAACAGGGCGGCACCTAGCGGTCGAAGAAATCCTCTTCCACATCCGTCACGTCGATATCCAGCGCTTCCAGCCCTGATTCGAGATTCTCGGACAGGTGGGGCATCCCCATCAGGTAATCCGCCGTCGGCGTCGTCGCCTCGGTAAAGGCGGTTTCCAGCGCCTGATCGTATTCCTCGGGCTCGAACGCGCCGCGGCCGATCCAGGCGATGGCGACCAGATTCGCCTTCTCGTCTTCGTTCATCGCATCGATAAAGGCGTGCAGCTCGCCCGTCCTGCCCGTTTCGCGGGCCTGAAAGATGATGTGTACGACTTTCTTGAGGCTGATTTCGGGAGTCATGGGCATTCCTTTTTTCCCGACAATCGCGCCGAAGGCGGGCGCGTGCAAGGGGCCGGTCAGCGCCGGGCGAAAATCCGGTTCCACAGCGCTGTCGGGAAAAGCCGCCCGGCCCGGAACAGCCACGAGAAGACCATCGGGAAGGATGTCATGGGTCGCCCGCTGCGCAGGGCGCGCATGACCTCTGTGGCGGCCTTATCGGGGCTCTGGATGAAAGGCATCGCGAAACCGTTCTTGGCGGTTAGCCGCGTGCGGATAAAGCCCGGGTTGACCAATTGCACCCGCACACCGGTTGCCTGCAAGTCCACCTGCAACGATTGCGCGAGGTTCATCAGCCCCGCTTTGGATGCGCCATAGCCGATGCTTCCCGGCAGCCCCCTGAACCCGGCCAGCGAGCCGGTGAGCACCAGCCGCCCGGTGTCGCGCGCCAGCATGCCGGGCAGCACCGCGCCGACCAGCCGCATCGCGCCGAGCAGGTTCACGTTGATCATTGCCAGCGCTTTTCCCGTGTCCCATTCCTGCGCCCGCATCGGCCAGTAGGTTCCGGCGAGGAAAATAACGCCGTCCACGGTGCCGACCTCAGCCGCAGCCCCTGTGACCGAGGCATCGTCGGTCACATCCACCGCCAGCGCCCGTGCGTCGGGCAATGTTTCTGCCAGATCCACAAGCCGTTCGCTGTTGCGCGCGGAGAGGATCAGCGTTGCGCCCTCGATCGACATCGCTTCGGCCAGAGCGCGCCCCAGACCTTCGGACGCGCCGACCAGCCACCATGTCTGACCTTGCAGGCTCATGTCAGTGCCGGCCGCAGGGTAGCGACCAGTTCGGCGACCTTGATGCCGAATTTGCGGAACTGGCTGCGGTTGATGATCGTACCGTTGTCCATCAGATACATCCAGTCGGTTACATCCAGCACCCAGCCCCCGGCGTGTTCCGGCAGACGGATGCGGTACTTCAGCTGCAGCCCGGCACCCTCTTGCCGCCCGTGACCCGGCTCGACGATATCGTCGGCATCGGCCACGACCGTGCCGTCATTGCCCATCGCCAGCGTCCAGCGACGGTTCTGGACCTGTCCGCTGGCATAGCGAAACTGTTCTTCCAGCACGCCGCGGTTTCCGGTCCAGCGCCCGTGCATATCCGCCACAAAGCGCGAGGTGACGCGGCCCGTGGGCCCATAGATCACGCCTTCGCACAGGATCGGACCGCTCAGGTGGCGACGGATGTCGATCTGCGGCTGCTGTCCTGCGTAGTCCTCAGGGCGCTGGGCGGTGAAGCCGACGAAGCGGCTGACCAGATACCAGAGCACTCCCAACAGGGCGAGGATGGTTAACACATCGAGCATTGCGATCTCCTATCGCGAAACGTCGTGGGACGGCGGCTGTGGGCGAGGCCGATAAACCGCGCCTTTCCACCACAGCTTGAGCGCCTGCCAGTGGATCAGGGCCAGCACCCGTCGCGACCCCAAGGGGCGGCGCAGCATCGCCGCGATCAGACCATGCGCTGTCGCCGGTTTGCGCGGACCGGTCAGCGTGGCGATCAGGCCGCCCTTGGCATGGCCATAGGCGATGCGGATGGCGATGGCGTCGGGGCGGATGTCAAAGCGGAACTGGTAGTCGCCCTCGACCGGCTGGAAGGGCGAGACGTGGAAGATCTTGTGCGCCAGCAGCGTGTCTTCGGCGCGGATCGGTGCGAAGCCGTCGCGGTGGCACAGATAGGAATGGCGGTCGCCGAAGGTGTTGCTCACTTCGGCAATCACGCAGATCAGCGCGTTTTGCGCGTCGTAACACAGCCAGAAACTGACCGGGTTGAACACATGCCCCAGCACGCGCGGCTGGGCCAGCAGCTCGATCCGTTCAGGCGAGGGCGCACCCGCCGCCGCCAGAACTTCGCGCACCCAGACGGCTCCACGCCCTTTGGTCGGCGCGCCGCCGTGGTCGCTGTCGTGCAGGGACAAGAGCCCGGCACGGTTGCGCGCAAAGAGCCACGGCGCGGGCTGCGGTTTTTCCGCGTCGAGCAACAGGTAATCGACGCCATAGCTGAAGCGGTTGGTCAGCGTGTCGCTGCGCCCGTGAAAGGTTCGCCCGGCGATATGCTCGACAGCTGTCACGCGGCGGCCCTTTCGCGGGTTGCACCCAGCTTGGTCACAACGTCGACGGCGCTGGCAAAGCCGTCCTCGTGGAAACCGTTCTTCATCCATGCGCCGCAGAACCACGTATTGTGATGGCCATTGAGCACCCGCAGCACATCCTGCGCGGCAAAGGCAGCGCGATCATAGACCGGATGGCGGAAGGTGTGGCTGTCGTAGATCAGCTCGTCGCGGATCGGGCGGTTGGAGTTGAGGGTGACGAACATTTCATCATCGGCCGGGATCGGCTGCAGGGCGTTCATCCAGTAGGACAGGCTGATGCGCTCACGGTCCTGAGGCGAGTGTTCGGTATAAGTCCAGGCCGACCAGACCTTGCGCCGTTTCGGCATGATCGAGGCGTCCCGGTGCAGCACCGCATGATTGTCCTGATAGCCGATGGCGGCCAGCGCGACGCGTTCGGTTTGCGTGGCATCGGACAAGAGCGCCAGCGTGGTGTCGGAATGCGTGGCGAAGATCACCTCGTCAAAAGCTTCCCACGTGCCACCCTCAAGGCGAACCTCGGCCCCGTTGGCGGTGCGGCGTACGGCGGCGGTGGGGGCACTGGTGCGGATATCGACGCCGCGCGCGCGCAGATCGCGCTCAAGCCGGGTGACGTATTCGATCGACCCACCCTTGACGGTGTACCATTGGTGTTGGCCATTGGCCGACAGCAGCGCGTGGTTGCGGAAGAAATCGACCATGGCACGGGCGGGGAAATCCATGATCTTGTCCTTGGGCGTGGACCAGATCGCGCCCGAGAAGGGCTGGATATAGCGCTCGCGAAACCACTGACCCATGCCCAGCGTATCCATGAGCGCGCCGATGCTCATGTCGGGGTCGGTGGCGGCGGTTTCGGCCTTGGCGTTGAAGCGCAGAATGTCGCGCAGCATGCGCAGAAAGCGCGGATCGGCGATGTTGCGGCGCGAGGCGAAGATCGTATCCAGCGTATCGAGCGCGTATTCGCAGGCCCCTTTGTCGAAGGATGCGCCAAAGCCCATCGAGGCGGGGGCGGACGGCACCTGCAGCGCCTCGAACATCGCGGTCAGGTTGGGGTAGTTGGCGTGGTTGAACACGATGAACCCGGTATCCACCGGCTGATCGCCCCGCTTGCCCGCCATCACGGTGCGCGCATGGCCACCCAGACGCGGCGCGGCTTCGATCAGCGTGACACGGTGACCGGGGGCCAGCAGCCATGCGGCGGCCATGCCAGAGATCCCGGCGCCGATAATGGCGATGCGCTTGGGGGCAACGGGGATAGACTCGAACGGCATCGGGATCTCCTGCAGGTTTCAACGGTTACGCTGCGGGAACGGGGTTGGATGACAAAAAGTTTCGGATCGTTTGATCCGCTTGCCGCCAGCCTGCGTATCCGGTCCATGTTGCAAGAACTCGCCATTCCGGGGACACTACCTCTGCCGATAGCCGCCCTGATGGGGCGGGCTGAACGGCATGAGGACAAAGGGCGGCATGACGTGACGGCGGATGACGACAATGCCAAAGCGGTAACATGGATGCTGGCCGTGGCGCGCGATGCCGATCAGCAGGCTTTTGCGTCACTGTTCGCGCGGTTCGCGCCGCGGGTGAAGGCGTTCCTGATCAAGTCAGGCGCGACGCCGTCGCTGGCCGAGGATTGCGCGCAGGACGTGATGGCAACCGTCTGGCGCAAGGCCGGGCAGTTCGACCCGACGCGCGCGTCGGTCGCGACCTGGATCTTCACCATCGCGCGCAACCGGCGGATCGACATCCTGCGCCGTGACCGCCGGCCCGAACCGCAGGATCTGCCCTGGGGCCCGGAACCCGAGCCCGACCAGCTGGACGCGATGGTCCTGCAACAAGACACCGAACGCCTGAGCGCGGCCCTTGCCGCGCTGCCCGATAACCAACGCGCCTTGATCGAACGCGCTTATTTTGGCGATCTCAGCCACGGCGAGATCGCCAGACTTACCGGCCTGCCTTTGGGCACGATCAAGTCCCGTATCCGCCTGGCGCTGGAAAAGCTGCGCCAGACCATGACCTGAGGATATCTCCGATGATCCGTCATCACCTCTCTGATTCCCTGTTGACCGGCTACTCGACCGGTTCGCTGCCCGAGGCCTTCAGCCTGCTGGTCGCCACGCATGTGTCGCTGTGCGACGAATGCCGCGCCCGGCTTGAGGCGCAGGACGCCGTCGGCGGCGCAGTGCTCGACAGCTGTGACGGCGCGGCGATGAGTGATTCCAGCTTTGCCGCAACGCTGGCGCTGCTGGGCGGCGCATCGCCCGAACGCGAAGCGCGGGAGCCGGTCGAGGGCGTCTTCCCCGCGCCGCTGCGCGACTATGTCGGCGGCGATGCTGATGCCGTGCGCTGGCGTCCGGTGGGCGGCGGCGTGCGCCAGGCGATCCTGCCAACGGCAAAAGGGGCAAGCGCCCGGCTGCTCTACATCCCCGCCGGAACCGCGGTTCCCGACCACGGGCATACCGGGACCGAATTGACGCTCGTTCTGTCGGGCGCCTTTGAAGATGCGACCGATCACTTCGGTCCCGGTGACGTCGAAATCGCGGATGAGGATCTCGAACATACCCCGGTCGCGGCGCTGGGCGAACCCTGTATTTGTCTTGCCGTGACCGACGCGCCCCTGCGCTTCAACGGGCTGATCCCCCGGCTTTTGCAGCCATTCCTGAAGATTTGATCTGAGTTCTTCATGGGAGACGTCAGGCGGCTGCGGCGCTCGCCCCCATCGAGGGGGCTCGCGCCGCGTGGGGCCAGCCCCACACCCCGCCAAAGGGGGCGCACGCGCCCCCTTTGGGATCCCCCGTGGATATTTAGGGACAGAAAATGATGCGGGAGCGGGCGTCGTTCATTTTCTGTCTTTAAATATCCTCGGGGGTGAATTCGGCTTTGGCCGAAGAGGGGGCAGAAGGCCCCCTGACGCGCGCCGCGCAAGCGGCGCGCCTGGCCCAACGGGAGGGGCAGGATCTGTGATCCTGCCGCGACGGGCGGGAGCCGTTCGTCGGTCTTTGCGGGCAACTCAGTCCTTGCGCACCGAGGCCGTCACGTAGTTGACGCTCAGGTCGCGCTCCGACAGCGACCAACGCCACAGGACGGGGTTGAACACCATGCCCTTGCGGTCGACCGGGTCGAGGCCCGCTTGACGGATCAGCGCATAGAGCTCGTCCGGCGTGATGAACTTGGACCAGTCATGCGTCCCGCGCGGCAGCCAGCGCATCACGACTTCGGCGCCGAAGATCGCCATTGCATAGCTTTTCGGATTGCGGTTCAGGGTTGAGCAGATCATCAGCCCGCCGGTTTTCAGCAGGTCGTGGCACGCCGTCAGATAGGCCAGCGGGTCGGACACATGCTCGACCACTTCCATGTTCAGCACCACGTCGAAGCGCTCGCCCGCCTCGGCCAGCGCTTCGGCCGTCGTGTGGCGGTAGTCGATCGTCAGCCCCGATTGCTCGGCATGCACCTGCGCCACCGGGATGTTGCGTGGGGCGGCATCTGCGCCGATCACGTCAGCCCCAAGCCGCGCCATCGGTTCCGACAGCAGCCCGCCACCGCAGCCGATATCCAGCAGCCGCAGCCCCTCGAACGGTTTCGGTGCGCGCAGGTCGCGGTCGAATTCGGCGGCGATTTGCGTTGTGATATAGTCCAGCCGGCACGGGTTGAGCTGATGCAGCGGCTTGAATTTGCCCTGCGGGTCCCACCAATCGGCGGCCATGGCCTCGAATTTCGCGACTTCGGCAGGGTCGATGGTGCTTGTCATTCTGCGCTCCGGCTTGTCTTTTGTCCTCGCATCCCGTGGAATGGGGATCGAGGGCAAGATATAGACCGGATGATGGACAAGTCCCACGAGCAAAAGAGCGCAGCCGCGTTTCTCTACCCGCCGATCGAACCCTATGAGCGGCGGGTTCTGGACGTGGGGCAGGGGCACAGCGTCTATATCGAGGAATCCGGCAATCCGGCAGGCGTTCCTGTGGTGGTCTTGCATGGCGGCCCCGGTGGCGGTTCAAGCCCGATGATGCGGCGGTTTTTCGACCCTGAGCACTATCGCATCGTGTTGTTCGACCAGCGCGGCTGCGGGCGCTCGCGCCCGCATGCCAGTGTCGAGGCCAATACGACGCAGCATCTGATCGCCGATATCGAGGTGATCCGTCAGGCGCTGGGCATTGGCCGGTGGATCGTTTTCGGCGGCAGTTGGGGTGCCACGCTGGCGCTGGCCTATGCGCAGGCGCATCCCTCGCGCGCTGCGTGGCTGGTGTTGCGCGGCGTGTTCACCGGGACGCAGGCCGAACTGGACTGGTTTTATGGCGGTGGTGCCGGGCGGTTTTACCCTGAACTGTGGTCGCGATTCGTCGATGCCATTCCCGTGGACGAGCGCGACAATCTGATCGGTGCGTATCACAAGCGCCTGTTTTCCGGCGTCTTCGCGCAGGAATCGCGCTTTGCCCGGCTTTGGTCGGATTGGGAAAACGCTTTGGCCACGGTCGAGACGCGCGGCTTTTTCGAGACGCCGGTCGACTATGCCCGCGCCTTCGCCCGGCTGGAGAACCACTACTTTACCAACGCCTGTTTCTTTGAGCGCGACGGCCAGCTGCTGGCGGATCTGTGGCGGATGAGCGGGGTGCGTGGCACCATCGTGCAAGGTCAGCTGGACATGATCTGCCCGCCGGTCACCGCCTGGGGCCTGCACCGCAAATGGACCGGCAGCACCTTGCGCATGGTGCCGATGGCCGGGCATGCGCTGTCCGAGCCGGGCATCACCAGCGAACTGGTCTCGGTCATGGACGGGTTGAAATCGGCCGGCCTGCTGCGCGATTAGGGCAGGCGGTATTCGGCAATTTCGGTCCGTTGCAGCATGTTCTGGTTGTCGTCGGAGACAGTCGTTGCCCAAAGCTGCCCGCTGGCATCCTGCGTGATGCTGATCCCTTCGTGATTGTCGAGCGCGCCCATCGAGGTCTCCACCAGCGTTTCGGGCTGACCCCAGGCACCGGGTCGCAAGCGGCTGATGCGACTGGCGAAAAAAGCCAGACGGAACTTGCGTTCCAGCAGGTACAGATTGCCGTCGGGGCCAAAATCCAGACCTACGGGGCGGAAGTCGTCGCGGTCGGGCAAAAAGCCGACGATCTCCCACTGATTGGTCAGACGGTAGAGCGGGAAGGTTCCGTCGAGCGGCGCTTCGGGCACGGTGAACACCGCGCCGGACTGATCCACTGCTATCCCTTCAAGCCCCTCATTCGTCGGCAGGCGTTGCCAGCTGTTCGCGCGGGGCAAGGCCTCGGCCGGTCCCGTTTCATCGCGGTACTGCAGGATGCGGCTGGGCGAGCCTTCGAACGAGATATGCAGGGTGCCGTCCGGGCGCTGGTCCAGCCCTTCGGAGTCGGCGCGGTGGCCACGCAGGGCGCTGCCCGCCGTGCCGTTCAGCACAAAGTGTTCGATCTTTTCGACACCGGTGATCACGCCCGCGTCATCGCGCAGCAGCCGGACGCGGACAATGAACCCCCGGTCGCTGAGCAGCAGGGCGCGGCGGCGGTCGCTGCTCAGCTCGATACCGGAAAACCCGCCGAAAAACGGCCCGCCGCTGTTCCAGTGGTAGAGCGAATCAGGGCGGTTGGTGACGGCGCGCGCCGCGCGGGCGGGCAGCAGCGCGGCGGCACCGAGGGCAAGGAAATGGCGGCGGGACAGGGTCATGACTGCGCGACCCTAACGGCGGAAACCAGCGGGGGAAATGCCGCGCCGCGACATATCTCTTGAAGTTGAGGGGATGTCGGCGTATATCCCCGTTCAACAGCGGCGCTGTGAGGTCCAAACTCACAGCCCACCGAGAAATTTCGCGGGCCGCTTGGCCCGTTTTTTTATTTCTGGAGCGTCGCGATGAGCGAACAAGACGACAGCACGGGATCGGTTGGCGATCTGGTTGCGCGTACGGCGATCGACCAGCGGCTGGCCGAGATCGTCAAACCCGCGGTCGAGGCCGCCGGGTTTGAACTGGTGCGCCTGCGGCTGATGTCGGGCAAGACCCGCACGCTGCAGATCATGGCCGACCGGCCCGATGGCGGGATCGAGATCGACGAGCTGGGCGAAGTGACCACCATGGTCTCGGCTGTTCTGGACGTCGATGATCCGCTTGAGGATCCCTATGTGCTGGAAGTGTCGAGCCCCGGCATCGACCGCCCGCTGACCCGTCTCAAGGATTTCGATACCTGGGAAGGCTATGAAGCCCGGATCGAAACCAACGAGCTGATCGACGGCCGCCGCCGCTTCAAAGGCACGCTGCAAGGGACCGAGGGCACCGAGGTGCTGCTCGAGATCGAAGATCAGGGCACGCCGGTCACCATCGGGTTGCAATTCGACTGGCTGTCTGATGCCAAGCTGGTTCTGACCGACGAGCTGATCGAAGAAACCCTGCGTGCCCGCAAGAGCAGCGGCGCGATCATTGAATCCGACTTCGACACCATCGAAACCGACAGCGCTTCCGAGGAGGAGTGATCCATGGCGATTACCAGTGCCAACCAGCTTGAACTGCTGCAAACCGCCGAAGCGGTCGCGCGTGAAAAACTGATCGACCCCGAACTGGTCGTGCAGGCGATGGAAGACAGCCTCGCCCGCGCCGCCAAGTCGCGGTACGGTGCCGACATGGACATCCGCGTCCACATCGACCGCAAGACCGGCCGCGCGCAGTTCACCCGTGTCCGCACGGTGGTCGAGGATGAAGCGTTCGAGAATCACCACTCGGAACTGACGCTGAAAGACGCGAAAGCCTATCTCGCCGATCCGCAGATCGGCGATGAGGTCAAGGAAGAGGTGCCCCCGGTTGAGCTGGGCCGCATCGCCGCGCAATCGGCCAAACAGGTGATCTTGCAGAAGGTCCGCGAAGCCGAGCGTGACCGTCAGTACGACGAATTCAAGGATCGCGCCGGGACCATCATCAACGGCACCGTCAAGCGCGAAGAGTATGGCAACATCATCGTCGACATCGGCCGTGGTGAGGGCATCCTGCGCCGCAACGAGAAGATCGGCCGCGAAAGCTATCGCCCGAACGACCGTATCCGCTGCTTCATCAAGGATGTGCGCCGTGAGGCCCGTGGGCCGCAGGTCTTCCTGTCGCGCACCGCGCCGGACTTCATGGCCGCGCTGTTCAAGATGGAAGTGCCCGAAATCTATGACGGCATCATCGAGATCAAGGCCGTAGCCCGTGACCCCGGTTCGCGCGCCAAGATCGCCGTGATCAGCTATGACAACTCGATCGACCCGGTCGGCGCTTGCGTCGGTATGCGCGGTTCGCGCGTGCAGGCCGTGGTGAACGAGCTGCAGGGCGAAAAGATCGACATCATTCCGTGGAACGAGGATCAGGCGACCTTCCTGGTCAACGCGCTGCAACCGGCTGAAGTGTCCAAGGTCGTCATCGACGAAGACGCCAGCCGTATCGAAGTCGTGGTTCCCGACGAGCAGCTGTCGCTGGCCATCGGCCGTCGCGGTCAGAACGTGCGTCTGGCCAGCCAGCTGACCGGCCTCGACATCGACATCATGACTGAATCGGACGAATCAGCCCGCCGTCAGGCGGAATTCGCCGAGCGCACCAAGCTGTTCATGGACTCGCTGGACGTCGACGAAATGATGGCGCAGCTTCTGGTGGCCGAAGGCTTCACCACGCTGGAAGAAGTCGCCTATGTCGAAATCGACGAACTGGTGTCGATTGACGGCTTCGACGAAGACACGGCTGGCGAGCTTCAGGCACGGGCCCGCGACAAGATCGAAGCGGCCAATCAGGCGGCTCTGGATGCGGCGCGCAGCATGGGTGCCGAAGACAGCCTCATTGACTTTGACGGCCTGACACCCCAAATGCTCGAAGCACTGGCGAAGGACGGCATCAAGACGCTGGACGATTTCGCCACCTGCGCGGATTGGGAGCTGGCCGGTGGCTGGACCACCGATAACGGGCAGCGCATCAAGGATAACGGCATTCTCGAACCTTTCGAGATGAGCCTCGAAGAAGCCCAGACCCTGATCATGACGGCGCGTGTCCTTCTGGGATGGGTTGATCCGGCGGATCTTGAAACCGAGTCAGACGAAGACGCGGTCGAGGGCGAGGAAGACGCATAAGGAGACCTGCCCATGACGCGGGGCGGTCGCGATAAGGACCAGGACGGGCCCGAACGACGCTGTATCGTCACCGGAGAGGTGCAACCCAAAGGCGGGTTGATCCGCTTCGTGATCGGTCCAGAGTCACAGGTGGTGCCCGATATCGAGGGGAAGCTGCCGGGCCGGGGCATTTATGTCGCGGCTGACAGGGCAGTCCTTGGACAGGCGGTCAAGCGCCGCCTGTTCGCACGGGCTGCCAAGATGCCGGTAACGGTGTCTGACGGTCTGGACGATATGGTCCACGACCTGCTGACCCGCCGGGTGATCGAACTGATCGCTCTGGCGCGCAAGGCAGGGCAGGCAGTGGCGGGATATGAAAAGACCCGCGACTGGCTGATGTCGGGTGAAGCGGCGGTGCTCGTGCAGGCCGCCGATGGCTCGGAACGGGGGAAAGCAAAGCTGCGACCCCCGGCGGGAAAGAACAGGCATGTGACCTGTTTGAGCGCTGGGGAAATCGGTTTGGCTTTCGGCCGGGAACATGTGATACATGCCGCGCTTGCCGCTGGTGGTCTGTCTGCACGTGTAGTAGAGGAAGCGGCGAAACTCGCGTGCATACGCGGGCAGAACGATGGTCCGATGCCATCGGAGAGGATTGACGAGACGCATGAGCGATACTGACGGCAAAAAACCCCTTGGGCTGCGTGGCGGTTCGACCCCCGGCCAGGTGAAGCAAAGCTTCAGCCACGGCCGGACCAAGGCGGTTGTGGTGGAGACCAAACGCAAGCGCGTTGTGGTGCCCAAGCCTGGTGGCACGGGCTCCTCGACCTCCGATGTTGCCCTCGCCAAGGCCTCCGCGACCGGGGGCACATCCCGCCGTCCGGCCGGGATCTCCGAAGCCGAGCTTGAGCGCCGTCTGGCCGCTGTGCGCGCTGCCAAATCGCGTGAGGTCGAAGAGGCCGCACAGCGTCTGGCGGATGAGCGCCAGCGCGAGGAAGATCGCGAGCGCCGCCGCGCCGAGATCGAAGAAAAAGAGCGCGAAGAGCGCGAACGCGAAGCCGCGCGCAAGGCCAAGGAAGACGAAGAGGCCCGCAAGGTCGCTGAGGCTGCCCAAGCGGCTGCCGATGCTGCCGCTGCAAAGGCCGCTCCGGCCCCGTCGCAGCAAGCTGCTGCGCCTGCGCAGGACCAGCGTTCCGCACCGCAAGCCGACCGTGGTGGCCCTGCCCGTCCCGGTGGCGGCACGCCGACCCCCCGCAAGGTGGATCGCGAGCGCGAAGCCAAGGAAAAAGGCGGCAAAGCCCGTGATGACGGTGGTCGTCGCGCTGGCAAGTTGACGCTGAATGCTGCGCTCAGCGGCGGTGAAGGCGGGCGTCAGCGCTCGATGGCCGCGATGAAGCGCAAGCAGGAAAAAGCCCGCGCCAAGGCGCTGGGTTACGGCCAGAAGGCTGAAAAGCAGGTGCGCGACGTGCAGCTGCCGGAAACCATCATCGTGCAAGAGCTGGCCAACCGTATGGCCGAGCGTGCGGCCGATGTGGTCAAGTCGCTCATGAAAATGGGCATGATGGTCGCCATGAACGAGCCCATCGACGCTGATACCGCCGAGCTGGTGATCGAGGAATTCGGTCACAAAGCCGTCCGCGTGTCGGATGCCGACGTGGAACAGGTCATCGACACGGTTCAGGACAAGTCCGAAGACCTCGTGACCCGTCCGCCGATCATCACGATCATGGGCCACGTTGACCACGGCAAAACCTCGCTGCTCGACGCGATCCGCAAGGCGAACGTCGTGTCGGGTGAAGCCGGTGGCATCACCCAGCATATCGGGGCGTATCAGGTGACCACGGATGCCGGGGCGGTTCTGACCTTCCTCGACACGCCGGGCCACGCTGCGTTTACCTCGATGCGGGCGCGCGGTGCGAACGTGACGGATATCGTTGTTCTGGTGGTTGCAGCCGATGATTCGGTCATGCCGCAGACGATCGAGGCCATCAACCACGCGCGCGCCGCCAAGGTGCCGATGATCGTTGCGATCAACAAGAGCGACAAGCACGGCGCCGATGCCAACCGCGTCCGCACCGAGCTGTTGCAGCACGAAGTTGTGGTCGAGGAAATGGGCGGCGACGTTCAGGCCGTCGAAGTTTCGGCCAAGACCGGCAAAGGTCTGGATACCCTGCTTGAAGCCATCGCGCTGCAAGCCGAGATCCTCGAACTGACCGCCAACCCGGGCCGTTCGGCGCAAGCCGCTGTTATCGAAGCCAAACTCGACGTGGGCCGTGGCCCGGTCGCGACGGTTCTGGTGCAGCACGGCACCCTGCGCAAAGGCGACATCTTCGTCGTCGGCGAGCAGTGGGGCAAGGTTCGTGCGCTGATCAACGATCAGGGCCAGCGTGTTGACGAAGCCGGTCCTTCGGTTCCGGTCGAGGTGCTTGGCCTCAACGGCACGCCCGGTGCCGGCGACGTTCTGAACGTCGTCGAAACCGAAGCGCAGGCCCGCGAGATCGCGGACTATCGCGAACAAGCCGCCAAGGACAAACGCGCTGCCGCCGGTGCTGCAACGACGCTGGAACAGCTGATGGCGAAAGCCAAAGCCGATCTGAGCGTGTCCGAGCTGCCGGTTCTGGTGAAGGCCGACGTGCAGGGTTCTGCCGAGGCGATCGTTCAGGCGCTGGAGAAGGTCGGCAACGAAGAGGTCCGCGTGCGCGTGTTGCACTATGGCGTCGGCGCGATCACCGATTCGGACGTGGGTCTGGCAGAAGCCAGCGGCGCGCCGATCATCGGCTTCAACGTCCGTGCCAATGCCACCGCCCGCAACTCGGCGTCGCAAAAAGGTGTCGAGATCCGATACTACTCGATCATCTACGATCTGATCGACGACATCAAATCGGCGGCCTCGGGCCTGCTCAAAGACGAGATTCGCGAGAATTTCATCGGCTATGCGGAAATCCGCGAAGTCTTCAAAGTGTCCAACGTCGGTACGGTTGCCGGCTGTCTGGTCACCGAAGGTGTTGCCCGCCGTTCGGCTGGCGTCCGCCTGCTGCGCGACAACGTGGTGATCCACGAAGGCACGCTGAAGACGCTGAAACGCTTCAAGGACGAGGTGAAAGAAGTCATCTCGGGTCAGGAATGCGGTATGGCCTTTGAAAATTACGAGGATATCCGCGTCAAGGATGTCATCGAGATCTTCGAGCGCGAAACGGTCGAGCGCTCGCTCTGATCTGACCGCCAGTTATGCAAAGGGCCGGGGAGAAATCCCCGGCCCTTTTGCGTTGCCGTTTCGGGACCATTAAGGGTCGTGACGGGCCAGAAACGCGGCAATTCCCGGCACCAGAGCCGGGTCCAGCGGGATGTCAGCGTCGCGGTAGGTTGCCAGCGGGTCGCCGGGCTGATCGGGTTTGAGCATATGCGTGGCGCGGGGCAGGTCCAGTTGATCGGCTTGGGGCATGGCTTGGGCCAGCGCCTGCGCGTCCTCTGCACGGACCTGACTATCCGCACCTCCCTGCACGATCAGGACCGGACCGGGCCAGCTCTCGGCCAGTTGTGCCGGATTCCACGAAAACAGATCCATCATGTAATCACGCACCCCCTCGAAAAAGAGCGGTTGCAGCGGCGTCGAGATTTGGGCGGTCGGGCGGGGTGTCCCGGCCTCGATGTCCGAAATGATTCCGGTCAGCTCATCAAGATAGGGTGCCGCACCGGGGTTGCGGCTGATCTGTTCGATCATCAGGCGACCCACGGGTCGGCCCGGCGTGGCAAGCAGGATCAGCCCGCAAAGCCCTTCGGGTGGCTCTTGCGCCGCAACCAAGGCGACCAGCCCGCCCTCGGAATGCCCGGCCAGCCAGACACAGGGCGCCAGGTCACGCGCCCGATCAACCCAAGCGGTGGCATCATCGGCATAGGCCCGCACGGTGACATCATTCGGGTCGGCAATCGCCCCTTCGCTGCCAAATAGCCCCCGCTTGTCGATGCGAATCGAAGCGATGCCCGCCTCAGCCAGCCCTTCGGCCAGAAGCCGGTACGCGTTCGATTGCAGGCCCGCCGATGGCGTGCTTCCGTCGCGGTTGGTCGGCCCCGAGCCGGGGATGATCACCAGCGCGTGCTGCGCGCCTTCGACCGCCAAGGCTTCGCCCTGCAAGGGGCCGAGCGGACCGGGAATTTCAACCGTATCGGCCAAAGCACCCCCTGTACTCAGGCCGCCGAGCAATGCCAACGACACCGCTCGGCGCAAAAAGGTGGAGAGCGCGAATGTCACGCTCCGTAAGGCACCCAGACCGTTTTCACCTGAACCGCCCGGCGCAGGAAGCTGCGCGATTGACCGGCCGGGCCAGTCCAGTCGCGCTGGCGCTGCTCGGTCCAGACGGGTTTGAGGTTCCCGGCGGACAGGGTTTCGGCCAGCGTGCAGGTTTCTGCCTCGGCAAAGACCCACAGCGCGGCCACGTCGTCGTGTTTGGCCAGCGTGTCGGTCAGCTCACCGCGTGGGCCGGTGACGATGTTGACCACGCCGCCGGGCAGGTCCGAGGTGTCGAACACCTGATACAGGTCCAGCGCCGGGATCGGGTTGGATTGCGAGGGCACGGCCACCACGCGGTTGCCCATCGCGATGGCGGGCATGACGGTGCTGACAAAACCAAGCAGCGGCGCTTCCTCGGGGCAGATCACCCCCATCACGCCAAAGGGTTCCTTCAGCGCCAGCGTGATGTTGGCCGAGGCCGTCGAATGCACCCGCCCGTCGTATTTATCCGCCCAGGCCGCCCAGTAGAACGCCCGCTCAACCGCCAGCGCGACCTCATCTTTGGGGCCAAGATCTTTGCCCCGCGCCGCGATGTTCTCGGCCAGAAAATACAGCACTTGGGCGCGGTTATGGCCTGTGACCTTGCTCCAGCCAGACGCCTTGTGCGCGGCCTCAACCGCGTTGCGGATGTCCTTGCGACTGCCGAGCGGCACCTGCGCGCCGGGCACGGCATAGGAATAGCCGCCATCGGGCCGCTTCTGCGCGCCACCGATGTAGAGCTTGCGCGTGCGGTCAACGGTGTCGCCGCTGGCCGAACCGGGCAGGGGTGACAGTGCCTCGGGCGCTTTGCGTTCCTTGCCGCTGGCCTCGTCGCCGGTCAGGTAGGCCAGCATCCCCTCGCGCGCGCCCTCACGCCCGAACCCCGATTCGCGCATGCCGCCGAAGGGAGCATTGGCGTCGAACATGTTGGTGCCGTTGATCCACACCACACCGGCCTTGACCTGCCCGGCAATGTCCAGCGCGGTGGTGATGTTCTCGCTCCAGATGCTCGCGGCGAGGCCGTAGCGGGTGTTGTTGGCCAGCTCGACGGCCTCACCAGGGGTGCGGAAGGTCATCAGCGTGACGATGGGTCCAAAGATTTCTTCGGTATGCGCGATGTTCGCAGCACCCAGATCAGTGAGCAAACCGGGCGGGCAGAACGAGCCCGGCCCCTCGGGCATCGGCGCTTGGTGCAGGATCGCTCCCTGCGCGATGGCCTTGTCCACGATGCCGCGGATGCGCTCCAGCTGGGTCGGATGCACCACCGCGCCAATGTCGGTGGATTTGTCCAATGGATCGCCCAGCCGCAGCTTGGCCATGCGCAGCTTCAGGCGGGCAGTGAAACGCTCGGCGACCTGCTCCTGCACCAGAATGCGCGATCCGGCGCAGCAGACCTCGCCCTGATTGAACCAGATCGCATCGACCACGCCTTCGACGGCGGCATCCAGATCGGCCTCGGCAAAGACGATGAACGGGGATTTCCCGCCCAGCTCAAGCGTCAGCGCCTTGCCGCTGCCCGCCGTCTCGCGGCGGATCAGGCGGCCAACGTCGGTCGAACCGGTAAAGGCGATCTTGTCCACCTCAGCCGCGACCAGCGCCGCGCCGGTGCGCCCGTCGCCGGTGACGATGTTGACGACGCCCTTGGGCAGACCGGCCTCGACACACAACTCAGCGAACAACAGTGCTGTCAGCGGCGTGAACTCGGCGGGTTTCAGCACGACCGTGTTGCCCGCCGCCAGCGCGGGCGCGACTTTCCACGCCAGCATGAGAAGCGGAAAGTTCCACGGGATGATCTGCCCGCAAACGCCATGCGGGCGCATGCCCGGGAACTCATCGGCCAGCAGTTCAGCCCAGCCCGCGTGGTGATAGAAGTGGCGCACCGCCAGCGGCACGTCGATGTCGCGCGATTCGCGGATCGGTTTGCCGTTGTCGAGCGTCTCCAGCACCGCAAACAGCCGCTCGCGTTTCTGCATCAGCCGCGCCAGCGCATAGAGATACCGCGCACGCTGCCCGCCGGTCAGCTTGGCCCAGCCCTTGGCCGCAGCGCGGGCGGCATTCACGGCCTCGGCGACATCATCGTCGGTGCCTTGTGTCACCTGCGCCAGCTCAGCGCCCGTGGCGGGGTTGGTGACGGCAAACGTCTGACCCGGCTTGGTGAACGCGCCGTTGATGAAATGGCCAAACGCCCGGTCCTTCAACCAGTCCAGAGCGATGGCGGGCGATTCGGGCGCGGGGCCGTAATCCATGAGTGCGAGAGCCTCGGGTACAGTGGGCATGATGGCCTCAGGCGATGGCGTGACGGTGCGAGGCGGCGTAGCGCCCGGTGACATGGTGTTCGAGCTGACGCTCGATATCGCCCAGCATCGACGAGGCACCAAAGCGGAACAGGTCAGGCTCAAGCCACTCGCGGCCCAGCTCTTCCTTCATCAGGATCTGCCAGCTGATCGCGTCCTTGCCGGTCTTCATCCCGCCAGCGGGCTTGAAGCCGATCTTGACGCCGGTTCGCTCGCCATAATCGCGCAGCGCACGCACCATGGTCAGGCTGACCGGCAGCGTCGCGTTGACGCCTTCCTTGCCGGTGGAGGTCTTGATGAAATCGGCCCCCGCTTGCATCGCCACCATCGAAGCGGCGTAGACGTTGCTCAGCGTGACCAGATCGCCGGTGGCAAGGATCGCTTTCATATGCGCGTCGCCGCAGGCTTCGCGCATGGTGGCGATCTCATCGTAAAGCGCCGTCCAGTTGCCCTGAAACACATGCGCGCGGGTGATGACGATGTCGATCTCGTCGGCACCCTGATCGACGGCATAGCGGATCTCGGCCAGCCGCAGGTCCAGCGGCATCAGCCCAGCGGGAAAGCCGGTGGCGACGGAGGCCACGGGGATGCCGCTGTTGGACAGCGCGCGTTTGGCCGCGCCAACCATCGTGGGATAGACGCAGACCGCGCCGGTCTTGGGCATCTCGGTCAAGCGCAGCCCCTCGGCGATGCTGTCGGCGAGGGGGCGGCGGGCCTTGGCGCAGAGCCGGGCGACGCGTGCCTCGGTGTCATCCCCGGCCAGCGTGGTCAGGTCCATGCAGCGGATGGCGTTGACCATCCATGCCGCCTGATGCTCTTTCTTCACGCTGCGCCGGGTGGTCAGCGTGGCTGCCCGACGCTCGGCGGCGGGGCGGTTGACCTGAGCGCGGTCAAACCAGTTGGTCGTCAGGGGCAGTCCGGGATTGCGATCATGCGACATGGGGGTTTCCGACAACGAAAATCAGCCCAAGTATGCGCGGGGGGCGGCCATCGTGCAATCCCCACCCCTGACCGGTTGGTCAAATAACGCCGCTATGCGTGCGACGCCAAAGCAAATTGACATCGCAGGCCTGCGCTCATAACCAAGCGCAACGGTTGGAATTGGCCGAGAGGCCGGAGATGCCGCCGGAGATACCGATGACTGAGCTGCCAAAGACCCTGAGTTTCCGCATGCCGGCCGAGGCCTCGCCGCTGGGCTATCGCCAGCGGCCGTCGCGTCCGTTGCTCGAGGTCGACCGTCTGCGCAAAACCTTCGCCCATGCCGACGCGGCTGCGGTCGAGCGGGTCTCGCTGGCCGTCGGTGAAGGCGAGTTGATGGCGCTGCTGGGTCCGTCGGGCTGCGGCAAGACCACGACGCTGCGCATGATCGGCGGCTTCGAGCATCCCGATGAGGGCAGCGTGACCTTTGAAGGCCACGACATCACCCAACTGCCGCCCGAAGCGCGCGGCATCGGCTTTGTGTTTCAGGACTATGCGCTGTTCCCGCATCTGAGCGTGCTGGACAACGTCAAATTCGGTCTGCGCAAACTGCCCCGCGCACAAGCGCAGGCGCGGGCCGAGGAAATGCTGTCGCTGGTCGGTCTGTCCGAACTGGGCAAGCGCCGTCCGCATCAGCTGTCGGGCGGTCAACAGCAACGCGTGGCACTGGCCCGGGCGCTGGCCGTGGCGCCCAAACTGATCCTGCTGGACGAGCCGTTTTCGAACCTCGATGCCAAGATGCGCGTCGAGACCCGGCAGGAGGTGCGCAAGCTGCTGAAGGCGGCAGGCTCGGCGGGGATTCTGGTCACGCATGATCAGGAAGAGGCGCTGGCGCTGGCCGACCGGATCGCGGTGATGGACCGGGGCCGGGTGGTGCAGGTGGGCACACCGGATGAGATCTATCGCAACCCGGTCAGCGAATTTGTTGCCAATTTCATCGGCCGGTCGAACTTCCTGACCGGCACGGCGAACGGCATGAACGTGCAGACCGCCTTTGGCAATCTGCCGATGAGCCGGGCGGCGAATGGCGCGGTAACGCTGGCGGTGCGGCCCGAGCAAATCATGCTCGACGCCGACCCTGCGGGCAAAGCGACGATCGTCGGGCGCGAGTTCCGCGGGCACGACCAGATCTATTGGGTGCAGGAAGGCGAGAGCTGCCTGATCGTGATTTCCGGCCCCGGCCAGCAGCACACCATCGGCACCAAGGTAACGATGCGCATCTGCGATTGCGTGGTTCCGCTTACCTGAACACGGCTCGCTTTCGTTTAAGGCGAGTTTGCGCTACTCTTTGTGCAAAAGAAACGAACAGAGCAGGCCCTGAATGCAGATCCGTGCCGGACTATTCTGGCTGAGTGCCGCGTTGTCCCTGACCGCCCAAACCGCCGCTGCCGTTGAGCGGTCTCCGCGCCCCGTGGCGCGGCCGTCGGTGATTGCCGCGCCTGTCGTTCCGCAATTGGTGCAGGCGCGCGCCAATGATCCGGCGGTGCAGGCCTTGGCTCCCGACAGTAGCCGCCGCCCGGCAGCACGGCCGCGCACGCTGGCCTCGGCACCAGCCCCGGTCGCGGCAAGCGGCGAGTTTGGCACTTGGCTGCGCGGTTTTCGCACCCGCGCGCTGCGTGAGGGGATCTCGGCGCGCGTGTTCGACACGGCCTTCGCCGGGGTGCGCCCGGACACCAGTACGCTGCGCCACGAAACCAGCCAGCCCGAATTCAGCCGCCCGATCTGGGCCTATCTGGACAGCGCCGTGTCCGAGAGCCGCATCCGCAACGGTCAGGCGGCGCTGCGCGACCACCGCCGCGTGCTCGACGAGATCGAAGCACGCTATGGCGTCGAACGCGAGGTGATCGTCGCCGTCTGGGGCATGGAAAGCGCTTATGGTGCGCTGCGCGGCTCGACGCGGATCATCCCGGCGCTGTCGGCGCTGGCGATGGGCTCGCGCCGGGCAGATTTCTATGAACAACAGCTGATCGGCGCGCTGCGCATCATCCAGTCGGGCGATGTCGACGCCAGCCATATGGTCGGCAGCTGGGCCGGGGCGATGGGGCATACCCAGTTCATCCCGACCAGCTATCTGGCCTATGCGGTCGATTTCCGGGGCGACGGCGTGCGCGACATCTGGTCGGATGACCCGACGGATTCGCTTGCCTCGACCGCCGCCTATCTGGCAAGCCACGGCTGGCAACGCGGTCAGCCCTGGGGCGTCGAAGTGCAGATCCCGCGCAATTTCAACCCGCGTCTGGCCAATACCTCGCGCGATGCGGGCGAGTGGCGCTCGCTGGGGATCGAGCCGGTGCGCGGGGCGACGCTGCCGCGGTCGGGGGAAGCGACGCTGCTGTTCCCGGCGGGGTCACGCGGGCCGGCCATTCTGGCCTTCCAGAACTTCCGCGTCATCAAGCGCTATAACAACGCCGATGCCTATGCGATCGCGATCGGCCATCTGGCCGACCGGATGCGCGGCGGCACCGGCTTTGTCGGCGACTGGCCGCGCGACGACCGCCCGCTGAGCCTTGCCGAGCGCGAAGAGCTGCAACGGGTGCTGGCGCGGTCGGGGCATTACGACGGGACGATTGACGGGCGCGTCGGACAGGGCACGCTGGCGGCGGTGCGGGAATGGCAATCGGCCAACGGATTGCCGCCGGATGGCTATGTGTCGCTGGCACTGCTGCAACGGATGCGGCGCTGAGCGGTTTCGCCCTCAGGGCTTGACGCGGTGCGTCTCGCCTTTCGGGCGACCGGGGAAGGGGGGCGTTGCCCCCCTCTTTGCTGCGCAAATTCACCCCCCAGGATATTTAGAGAGCAAAGACGGGCGCGGTCAGTCGGGTTGCGGCGGCGTGCCAAGTTCGGATTCGAGGAAGCGCTCGAAGGCTTCGAGGTTGAGCGGTTCGAACTGGCCGAAGGCCTGCATCCAGACCGAGGCGGCGCGCATCGCGTCGGGTTCGAGCTTGCACCATTTCACCCGACCGCGTTTCTCCTGACTGATCAGCCCGGCCTCGGCCAGCAGGGCGAGGTGTTTGGAGATCGCTGCGAGGGAGATCGGGAAGGGCTCGGCGACGTCGGTGACCGCCATGTCATCCTCGAGCAGCATCGCAAGGATGGCGCGGCGGGTGGGGTCCGCGAGGGCCATGAAGACGATATCGAGAGGATCGGGGCGCGGGATGGGGGTGCTCACGCTCTCAGGCGTAGCGGTGGGCCGGGGGGCGGTCAAGCGTGGCGCGTGGGACATTCAATGAAATGGTTGAATGTGCAGGCGCGGCATCGGGGGCGCCCGGGCGCCCACGAACGCGTGAGATGAATTGGAAAAATCCAGTAATATCAATGACCTTAGGCCCGTCATTGGTTGTTGACTCTAAGCCCCCCTGCTTCTAGGTTGCGCCGGACTGCTCTGAGGGGTTTCTGGATGAGCGAACCGACGGATCTGGAGCGACTGCGTGCGCTCGACGAGCGGCTCGCGAAGCTGAAAAAGGTGCAAGCACCCGACCTCAATGGCGTCGCAGAAGGTCACCGCATGGCGAACCACGCCTGGCGGATGGTCACCGAGCTTGTTGCCGGTCTGTTGATCGGCTTTGGCATCGGATACGGGCTGGATATGCTGTTTGGCACCATTCCCCTGTTTCTGGTGCTGTTCATTTTGCTGGGCCTTGCGGCCGGTGTTCGCGTGATGATGCGCACCGCTGCCGAGATCCAGCGCAAGACTGAAGAGACGGCGACGGCCGTCCGGAACGAAGGGGACTGACTGTGGCTGCAGAAGAGCATGGCGAAGGCCTGGCCTTCCACCCGATGGACCAATTCATCGTGCGGCCGCTGTTCGGCGACGGCGATGTGGGCGTGTTCACGATCACCAACGCCACGCTGTGGATGGCGCTGAGCGTTCTGGCAATTGCGTTGTTGTTCATCGTCGGCACCAAGGGCCGCGCGATCATCCCGACGCGGATCCAGTCGATTGCCGAGCTGGCCTATGGCTTCATCCACAAGATGGTCGAAGACGTGGCGGGCAAAGACGCGCTGAAGTTCTTCCCCTATATCTTCACCGTGTTCCTGTTCATCGTCGCCTCGAACTTCCTGGGCCTGCTGCCCAAGGCGTTCACGCCGACCTCGCATATCGCTGTCACCGCCGTTCTGGCGATCGGCGTGTTCCTGACCGTGACCATCGTCGGTTTCTACAAGAACGGCGTCGGCTTTCTGGGTCTGTTCTGGGTATCGTCCGCGCCGTTGGCGCTGCGTCCGATCCTGGCTCTGATCGAGATCATCAGCTACTTCGTGCGTCCCGTCAGCCACTCCATTCGTCTGGCCGGCAACATGATGGCAGGCCACGCGGTGATCAAAGTGTTCGCTGCCTTCGCGCCGCTGATCCTGATCTCGGGCATCGGTATTGCCGTGACACCGCTGTCCATCATCGCCATCACCGCGATGTACGGGCTCGAAATTCTCGTGGCCTTCATTCAGGCCTACGTGTTCACCATCCTGACCTGCGTCTACCTCAAGGATGCGCTGCATCCGCACCACTGAGGTCGGGTTCTCCAACTCTGCTAATTCCAAACTAGGAGCTGTAAAATGACTGGCGATATCGTTCAAATGGGTGCGTACATCGGCGCTGGCCTGGCCTGCATGGGCATGGGTGGGGCAGCTGTGGGTGTGGGCAACGTTGCCGGCAACTTCCTGTCGGGCGCTCTGCGCAACCCGTCGGCCGCCGCTGGCCAGACCGCTACGCTGTTCATCGGCATCGCGTTCGCCGAAGCGCTGGGGATCTTCTCGTTCCTCGTTGCGCTCCTGCTGATGTTCGCAGTCTGATCCTGACACGCCCGTGATCCTTACGGCCGGGTGGGTCTGACGACCTGCCCGGCGGATTCGGTCAATCAGGAGGACGCCCATGTCTGCAGAAACCGCAGCCGAGCAAATCGCCGAACACGGCGCCGAGCACGGTGCCACTGCCGCGGGTCATGCGACCGAGGCGGCCTCGGGTGGTATGCCGCAACTCGACTTCGCAACCTTTCCGAACCAGATCTTCTGGCTCGTGGTGGCGCTTGTCGTGCTCTACTTCATTCTCTCGCGCGTGGCGCTGCCCCGGATCGGCTCGGTTCTTGCCGAACGTACCGGGACCATCACCAACGATATCGCCGCTGCCGAGAGCTTCAAGACGCAGGCCGCCGAGGCCGAGGCAGCCTATCACAAGGCCCTCGATGACGCGCGCGCTGCTGCTGCCAAGGTGATCGAAGACGCCCGCGCCGAAATCCAGAAGGATCTCGATGTGGCGATTGCCAAAGCGGATGCCGAGATTGCCGCGCGTACCGCGGAATCCGAGGTTCGCATCGGCGAGATCCGCGACAGCGCGGCCGAGGCGGTTACGACCGTCGCCAAGGACACCACCAAGGAAATCCTGGGTGTGTTCGGGGTCAAGGCTGATGCCCGGTCGGTGACCGCTGCTGTGTCGAGCAACCTGAAAGGGGGTGCCGCATGATCCGGCTTCTTTCCCTGATTCTGGTCGTTGCCGCGTCGCCGGCGATGGCTGCCGGTTGGTCGCTGTCGCTGCGCAACACCGACTTCGTGGTGTTGCTGGCCTTCCTGCTTTTCGTCGGCGTGCTGCTGTACTTCAAGGTTCCCAGCCTGCTGGGTGGCCTGCTGGACAAGCGCGCTGCGACGATCCGTGCCGAGCTGGACGAAGCCCGCAAACTGCGCGAAGAAGCGCAGGAGCTGCGTGCCTCGTTCGAGCGCAAGAAGGCCGAGGTCAAAGAGCAGGCTGACCGCATCGTGGCCAAGGCGAAAGCCGATGCCGAGCAGGCCGCTGCGCAGGCTCGCATCGATCTGGAAGCCTCGATCGCCCGCCGTCTGCGCGGTGCCGAGGAGCAGATCGCATCGGCCGAGGCTGCTGCGGTGAAAGAGGTTCGCGATACGGCGATTGCGGTGGCCATTTCGGCGTCGCGTGATCTGATCGCCAAGAACCTCAGTGCCGAGGATGCCAACAAGCTGATCGAAGACTCGATCGCAACCGTGGATGCGCGTCTGCACTGACCGCGCTCTGATGTTGCCCGAAAGGCCCCGCTCGCGCGGGGCCTTTTCGTTTGCGTAGGTCGGGGTTCACCCCGACTCTCTCACTGTCTTTTCAAACTATCCCCGACGCGGAAACCGTCCGGCACCGCATCTTCGCCGTCCAACAGCAGATCCGCCGCCAGTTCAGCCAGTTTCGGCGCCATGCCGAAGCCGATCTTGAACCCGCCATTCAGCACAAAATGCCCCGGCCGCCCCGGCCATTCGCCCAGCATAGGCGCGCGCGACCGGCTGCGGGGGCGAACGCCGGCCCAGCGTTCCAGCAGTGGCGCTTCGGCCAGATCGGGGCTCAGCGCACGGGCGCGGGCGATCAGGTCATCAAGCAGTCCGTTAGTGGTGTCGGGTGCGTCGTAGTCACGCTCTGACGTTGAGCCCACAGCAACGGTGCCGTCAGCATGGGGGATGATGTGCAGCGCCTCAGCGAAGAGCTGGGGCGAGTCGCGGAAATCTGCGTGGAACAACGCCGCCTGCCCTTTGACCCCGTTGCCGAAGGCCTGGCCAAGATCAGCGCCCAAGGCCGCGAGTCCCTGCACCCCCGTCGCCCAGAGCACCGTCCCTTCGGGCGCAACCGAGCCAAATTCGATCGCCACCCCTTTGCTGGCCAGCGCCGACACCAAGGCCTCCGCCGCACCGCGCGGGCGCAGGCGGGCGGTGAGTGTGTCGTGGATAATCAGGCCGGTGGGTGACGAAAGCCGCATCCCCGGCACGCTGCCCACCGGCACCACGTCCCAAACCGCCCGCCCCTGCCAGAGTTCCCGCGCATTCGCGCCCCGCTCGCGGGCGCGCTCAACCGCAGCCTCATCCGCCAACGGCTGCACGCGCCCGGTACGCGCATAGCCCGGATCGCGCCCGCTGGCCTGCGCGACGTCGCGCCAAAACCCTTCGGCCATCATCAGGCTGTCGAATTGGAACGCCTTCTTGGTATTCCACTGCTCGGGCACATGCGGCGCCAGCGCGCCGACAATCCCGCCCGACGATCCCGCGCCGACGCGCACCGCCTCGATCACCCGGACCGAGGCCCCTCGCCGGGCCATCGCCCAGGCGGCCGTCAGGCCAAAGATGCCCGCGCCCATCACCGTGATTTGTGCCATTGCCTTTCCCTCGCCTGCGCGTAAAGGTCACCCGTTCCTAATCCTTCACACGCGTATGAACCAGCCCAGCCTGACATGGACCGACGCCGACACGCCGGTCGCAACCGCCTTTGATGACCCCTATTTCACCGGGGGGCTGGAGGAGACCAATCATGTGTTTCTGGCCGGTAACGGTCTGCCCGAGCGCTTGCGCGACGGGTTCCACGTCGCCGAGCTGGGCTTTGGCACCGGGCTGAACCTGCTGGCACTTGCAGAAGTCTGGCAGGGGGAGGGAACGCTGCAATTCACATCCTTCGAGGCCTTCCCGATGGCCGCCACCGACATGGCCCGCGCCCTCGCGCCCTTCGGGTTGCCGCACACAGACGCCTTGGTCGCGCAATGGGCCGCCGCCACTGGCCCTGTGCGCCAGATCACCCTGCCCGGCATCGAAGCCCGGATCCACATCGGTGACGCGCGCGAGACGCTGCCCAACTGGCCGCATGTCGCGGACGCGTGGTTTCTGGACGGCTTCGCCCCCGCCCGGAATCCCGAATTGTGGAATGAAGCCCTGATGGCGCGGGTTGCGCGCCACACCGCGCCGGGCGGCACCGCTGCCACCTACACCGCTGCGGGCCATGTCCGCCGCGGGCTTGAGGCCGCAGGCTTCACCGTTACCCGCCAGCCCGGTTTCGGGCGCAAGAAACACATGACCACCGCCAGGATGCCCGAATGACCACCCGTCAGAACACCACCCTCGGCGTCTGGCTGATGGTCGCGGTTACGTTGATCTTCGCCCTGCAAGACGGCATCTCGCGCCATCTGGCCGGGGAATACAACGTCTTCATGGTGGTGATGATCCGCTACTGGTTCTTTGCCACCTTCGTCATCGTCCTCGCCAGCCGCATGGCAGGCGGATTGCGCAACGCGGCACGCGCACGCGCACCTAAGACGCAGATCTTTCGCGGAGCCTTGCTGGCGCTTGAGATCTTCGTGGCGATCATCAGCTTTGTCTGGCTGGGTCTGGTCGAGGCCCACGCCGTCTTTGCCACCTATCCGCTGCTGATCGCCGCACTGTCGGGGCCGGTGCTGGGCGAGAAAGTCGGCTGGCGGCGCTGGGTCGCGATCGGCATCGGCTTTGTCGGCGTGCTGGTTATCCTTGAGCCGGGCTTTGGCGTGTTCAAGCCCGAGGCGCTGATGGCCGTCCTCGCCGCCTTCATGTTTGCGCTCTACGGGCTACTGACCCGCTTCGTCTCGCGTTTCGACTCAAGCGCGGTCAGTTTTTTCTGGACCGGCGTTACCGGCGCGGTGGTCACCACCGCCGTCGGCATCTGGTTCTGGGAGCCAATGATCGGCAGCGACTGGGCATGGATGGCGCTGCTCTGCGTCACCTCTGCCACCAGTCATTTCCTGCTGATCCGCGCGTATGAGGTTGCCGAGGCCAGTGCGATCCAGCCGTTCGCTTACCTGCAACTGGTCTTCGCCAGCACCATCGGGATCACCATCTTCAACGAAACACTACGCCCCAACGTTGCCGTCGGGGCGGTGATCGTGGTCTGCGCCGGGCTGTTCACCCTGTGGCGCGCGCGGGTGGCGGAAGCCCGGCCTTAACCGCTGGTGCAGAGCTGCTCGGCCAGCGCACCAAAAGCACGGTAGCGGGCCCAGAATTCATTGTCTGCCCGGGTCGGTGACATGCGCACCGTCTGTGCCTCATCGGGATCGGTGAAAAAGCGCGCGGCGCGGCGCTGTTCCGACCGGGTCAGCGTGCGGTCGGCGGCGGCGTCGATGCAGCGGCACAATTCGCGGTTCGACTGACGACGTTCCGAGTCATTGCAGGCGCGCTCGACCGGGCCAGCAAATGCGGTGGCCGGAGCCAAGGTTACAACCGCAAGAAATGCGGCGCTCAACAGATATTTCATAGATGCCTCGTTCTGGAGTGCAGCCCTTGGCAGGCCGTCTTAACAACGCGTTATAACACTACGTTAAATATACCAAAAATGCGGTATCGGGACAACCGCTAGCACTGGTATCGGCGGGTTTCCCCGCCGCAAAATCAGGGTCGCTGCGTGATTGCACGCGAATCGCCCTCTGCTAATCTTACCATAACTTCGGGGGGAACCATGGCGGATTGGGACTATATCATCGTGGGCGCGGGCAGCGCCGGGGCCGTTCTGGCCAATCGCCTGAGTGCCAGGCACCGGGTGCTGTTGCTCGAGGCCGGGGGCAGCGACAATTACCTCTGGGTGCATATCCCCGTCGGTTATCTCTACTGCATCGACAACCCCCGCACCGACTGGCAGTTGCGCACCGCCGCCGAGCCGGGTCTGAACGGCCGCTCGCTGCTCTATCCACGCGGCAAGGTGCTGGGTGGCTGCTCGTCGATCAACGGCATGCTCTATCTGCGCGGACAGGCGGCGGATTATGACCAATGGCGGCAGGCGGGGAATACCGGCTGGGGCTGGGATGATGTGCTGCCGTTCTTCAAGAAGCACGAGGATTACGCCGCGGGCGATCCCGGTGAGATGCACGGCACCGGCGGCGAATGGCGGGTCGAGAATCAGCGACTGCGCTGGGATATCCTCGATGATTGGGCGAAGGCGGCGCAAGAGGTGGGCATCCCTGCGGTACAGGATTTCAACACCGGCGATAATGAGGGCGTGGCCTATTTCAAGGTCAACCAACGCTCGGGCTGGCGCTGGAACACGGCTAAGGCGTTCCTGCGCCCGGCGCGGCGCTCGGGCAATCTGCAGATCCATACCGGCGCGCAGGCTACCGGGCTGATCTTTGACGGCACCCGCTGCGTGGGCGTTCGATACCTGCGCGACGGCCACCCGACCGAAGCGCGCGCCGCGGCCGAGGTTATCCTGTCGGCAGGGTCCATCGGGTCGACCCAATTGCTGCAACTGGCGGGGATCGGCCCGGCCGAGCGGCTGCAGGCGTTGGGAATCGCGCCGCGCCGTGACTGCGACGCGGGGGAAAACCTGCAAGACCACCTGCAACTGCGGCTTGCTTACAAGGTCACCGGGGGCAAGACACTGAACACCATGGCCAATTCTCTGGTCGGTAAGGCCCTGATCGCGGCGCAATACGCGCTGATGCGGTCGGGTCCGATGTCGATGGCGCCCAGCCAGCTGGGGGCCTTTGCCCGCTCGGGCCCTGACGTGGATCGCGCGGATCTGGAGTACCATGTGCAACCGCTCAGCCTGGACGCTTTCGGTCAGCCGCCGCACTCCTTCCCAGCGATCACCGCCAGCGTCTGCAACCTGCGTCCCGAAAGCCGTGGGCATGTGCGCATCGCCTCGACCGATGCGCGGGAAGCGCCAGTCATCGCGCCCAATTACCTGAGCGCCGCCGCTGACCGCCGCGTGGCCGCTGCGTCGATTCGCCTGACGCGGCGGATCATGGCGGCACCGGCCATGGCGCGTTATGCGCCTGACGAGTTCAAGCCCGGCCCACAGGCGCAAAGCGAAGATGACCTGATCCGCGCCGCCGGCGAGATCGGCACAACCATCTTTCACCCGGTGGGCACCTGTCGGATGGGCACCGATCCGCGCGCGGTGGTCGGGCCGGACCTGCGGGTGAACGGGGTGCAGGGGCTGCGGGTGGTGGATGCGTCCGTGATGCCGACCATCCCGTCAGGCAACACCAATTCGCCCACCCTCATGATCGCCGAAAAAGCCGCTGCGATGATTTTGGCAGGGTAGAAGGGGGCTAGCCCCCTCGGCGCGTTCCGCGCCTCACCCCCAGGATATTTAACAGAGCAAAGAGGGGCGGTTAACGATTTGTTAACGCCACATTTTCTGTCTGAAAATATCCTCGGGGGGTGAATTCGGCGTCAGCCGAAGAGGGGGGCGGAAAGCCCCCCTTGCCCGTCCCTACAGGGGAAGTCCGGCGAAGGTCTTGAGCTGGTTCATCACGATCTGGCTCTGCACCCGTGACACCGCCGGATGTGGTAGGAGCCGCTCGTGGATCAGCACGTTCAGCGCCCCGAGATCCGCACACCAGACGCGCAGCAGGTAATCGGCCTCGCCGGTCAGGGTCCAGACGCTGACCACCTCGGGCAGCGTGCCCAGCAGCCGCTCGAAGCTTTTGGCGCGGTCGGGGGTGTGGGTGGCCATCTGCACCTGCACAAAGGCCTGCACACTCAGCCCCACCCGGGCCGGGTCCAGCCGGGCGGCGTAGCTGATGACATAGCCCTCGGCCTCAAGCCGGGCACGGCGGCGGGCGGCCTGGCTGGGGGACAGGTTGATGCGCGCGCCAAGCTCTTGCGCGGTGAGCATTGCGTCGGTCTGGATCAGTGCCAGAATGCGCGCATCTGTTTCGTCGATCATGACAGTCCATCGCACTAAAGTGGCAAAATTCGCATATCACGCGCATCACCCGCCGCCACACTGCCTCAGTTCGCGCCCCGCGCGCAAGCCATGCGTCCTAAGATGCACCCAACACGCATCATAGGAGAACGTCATGGGCCCTTTCCCGCATAACGCCCCGCGCGCCACGATCAGCGAAAGCAACCCCGCCGGCACCGACGGGTTCGAGTTCGTCGAATTCGCGCATCCCGAGCCCGAGACGCTGCGCACCCTTTTCGCCAAGATGGGCTATGAGAAGGTCGCCACCCACAAGACCAAGGCGATCGAGCTGTGGCAGCAGGGCGACATCACCTATGTGCTGAACGACGAACCCGGCAGCCACGCCCGCGCTTTCGTGGAAGAGCACGGCCCCTGCGCCCCCTCGATGGGCTGGCGTGTTGTCGATGCCCAGCACGCCTTTGACCACGCTGTCGCCAAGGGGGCCGAGCCCTACACCGGCCCCGGCAAGACCATGGATGTGCCCGCGATCAAGGGGATCGGTGGCAGCCTGATCTATTTCGTCGATCAGTATTGGGATGCCTCGCCCTATAACGCTGAATTCGACTGGATCGAGACGGCGCATCCGCAGGGCGTGGGCTTCTTCTACCTCGATCACCTGACCCACAACGTCCACAAGGGCAACATGGACGTCTGGTTCAAGTTCTACGGCGATCTGTTCAACTTCCGTGAGATCCGTTTCTTCGACATTGCCGGCAAGTTCACCGGCCTGACCAGCCGCGCCCTGACCTCGCCCTGCGGGCGTATCCGCATTCCGATCAACGAGGATCGCGGCGAGACCGGGCAGATCGTCGAATACCTCAAGCGCTACAAGGGTGAGGGCATTCAGCACATCGCCGTCGGTTCCGAGGATATCTACAGCGCCACCGACGCGATCGCCGAGCGGGGCATCAAGTTCATGCCCGCCCCGCCGCATGCCTATTACGAGCTGAGCAAGGACCGCGTCACCGGCCATCAGGAGCCGCTGGATCAGATGGAGAAGCACGGTATCCTGATCGACGGTGAAGGGGTGGTAGATGGCGGCGAGACACGCATCCTGCTGCAGATCTTCTCGAAGACCGTGATCGGGCCGATCTTCTTTGAATTCATCCAGCGCAAAGGCGATGACGGCTTTGGCGAGGGTAACTTCAAGGCGCTGTTTGAATCCATCGAACAGGATCAGATCGAGCGCGGCGTTCTGAAAGCCAGCTGATCGGGCGGGGCACAGAGGGTCGCACGCCTTGCCCTCTGTGCCCGTTCACCCGCCGACGATCTTTATGTTTGATTTCTGAAGCGAGTCAGGCATCCTTTCCCCAGCGTCGGAACAACCGACGGCAGAGCGACGTCTCTGACACGATAAAAGTCCTTGGGAGGATACCTTATGCTGAAGACCCTGACCCGCGTCGCCGCGGTGGCTGTTGCCATGTCTGCGCCCTTTGCAGCGACTGCCCAGAACACGCCGCGCGCCTATGTGCTGACCACTGCCGGAACCGGCGGCACCTATTATCCGGTCGGCGTGGCGCTGGCGACGCTGGCCAAGATCCACCTGCAAAACTCGCAAGGCATGGACATGTCGGCGATCTCGTCCGCCGGTTCGGGCGAGAACGTCGTGCTGATGCGCGAAAATCAGGCGCAATTCGCCATTCTTCAGGGTCTCTTCGGCGCCTGGGCCCGCAACGGCACTGGCGCGCTGGAAGAGGCCGGACCGCAGGAAAACCTGCGCTCGATTGCGCTTCTGTGGCCGAACGTCGAGCATTACGTTCTGCGCACCTCGATGGCGCCGACCGGCACTGTCGCTGATCTGCAAGAATTCAGCGGCACCTTCAGCCTTGGCGCGCGCAACTCGGGCAACGAGTTCTCGAACAAGTTCATGCTGGAGAATTTCGGCATCGACTGGACCCAGTGGAATCAGGTGTATCAGGGCTTTGGCCCCTCGGTTGACGGGATGATCAACAGCACCATCGACGGCACGATCATCGGCTCGGGCGTTGGCGTCAGCACGATGACGCAGGTTGCGGCGCAGATGGGCGATGATGTCACCCTGCTGAACATCACCGATGAGCAGATGGCGGCCATGGATGGCGGCGCGGGGCTGTATTTCCGCTTCACCATTCCGGGCGGCACCTATCCGGGTATCGACGCCGATACGCAGACCATCGCGCAGCCGAACTTTCTGGCGGTGAATGCCGATGTGCCCGAAGAGGATGTCTATCTCTTCACCCGCACGATCTATGAAAACCTCGCCTTCCTGTGCAACATCCACCGCGCGACCTGCGACATGTCGCTGGACAATGCCATGTCGGGCCTGCCGCTGACCCTGCATCCGGGTGCCGCGCGCTATTATGAAGAGGCCGGGCTGACCATCCCCGCCAACATCGCCCCCGTCGCCGAGTGACCGGCGCTCACCGCTGACGCTGAGCCGCCGCGCGTTCCCCGCGCGGCGGTGTTTGTGCTTACCGCGAGGGTGCCATGTCCCGATCCCCCGATGCCGCCGCCGCTCCGGCTGCCCCCGAACCCGCAGTCAATGAGGCGCTCGATACCGGCGAAGAAGTCAATCTGCGGATGCGCCCGGCGGGCAGCCTGCCGGGGCGTGTCGCCTTCTGGTTCGGTGTCGCGCTGTCGCTGTTCCACATCTGGATGAACACGCTGGGCACATGGCCCGAGCTGTGGCAGGCCTGCTTCCACTTCGCGGGGTTCGGCTTTCTGTGTGCGCTGCTCTATCCGGCTTTCGCCGCCACGACCGAACGCGGCAGGCGCTGGGTGCTGGGGCTGGATGTGGTGCTGGGCCTCGGTGCGCTGTCGCTGTTCGCCTATCTCTATTTCAACGAGCTGAGCTTCTATTCCCGCCAGCAAACCACCGGCTTTGCCTGGTATGACTGGCTGTTCACCGGGATCGCGCTGCTGCTTGCCATCGAATTCACCCGCCGCACGACGGGCTGGGTGATCCCGATCCTGATCATCCTCAGCTTTACCTATGTCACCCTGTGGGGTCGCTGGGTGCCCGGGATGCTGACTTTTGCCGGGCTGCGCTCGGACACCATGCTGTTTCGGATTTTCTATACCGATGACGGGATGTTCGGCACGGTCGGGCGGATCTCGTCATCCTATGTGTTCATGTTCATTCTGTTCGGTGCCTTCCTGCTGCGTTCGGGCGCCGGGCATTTCATCATCGACTTCGCACAGGTGCTGGCGCGGCGGATGGTCGGCGGGCCGGGGCTGGTGGCGGTGATCGGCTCGGGGCTGATGGGCACGATTTCCGGCTCGGCGGTGGCCAATACGGTCAGCACCGGCACCATCACCATCCCCTTGATGAAGCGCGCCGGGATGCCCGCGCAGACCGCCGCGGCGACCGAGGCCGCAGCCTCGACCGGCGGGCAGATCATGCCGCCGATCATGGGGGCGGGGGCCTTTGTGATGGCCTCGTTCACGCAGGTGCCCTACCTGACCATCGCCGCCGTGTCGGTGATCCCGGCGATCCTGTATTTCGTCTCGATCGCGTTCTACGTCCGCATCACGGCCAAACGCCTGAACCTGAAACCGCAGACCGATGAGGTTATGAAGACGTTGGGACAGGTGCTGCGCGAGAATGGTCTGGCGTTCTTTGTGCCGATCGGCGTTTTGGTCGGGCTGATGATCTGGGGCTATACCCCGACCTATGCCGCCGGTTTCGCCATCCTTGCCGTGATCGTGGCCAGCTGGCTGACCAAGAACCCGATGGGTCCAAGGGCGGTGCTGGAAGCGCTGGCACTGGGCGCGCGCAACATGGTGATGACGGCGGTGCTGCTGATCGCCATCGGCGTGGTGATCACGGCGGTGACGCTGTCAGGCGTCGGCAACACGTTTTCGCTGATGATCGACGAATGGTCCGGCGGCTCGGTGTTGATCGCGATCATGCTGATCGCGCTGGCCTCGCTGGTGCTGGGAATGGGGCTGCCCGTGACGGCGGCCTATATCGTTGTCGCCACGCTCAGCGCGCCTGCACTGGCCGATATGATCCTGCGGTCCGAGGTGATCGACATGATCGCCATGGGCACCATCGGACCGGGACCGGGGGCAATGCTGATGCTGGGCTCGCCGGAGCACGCGGCGGCGATCGGGCAGCCGATGGACCCGGGGCTGGCGGCGCAGATCCTGTCTGCGGCACCCATCGAGTTCAGCCGGATGATCACCGAACAATCCCTCGCCCCGCAGGCGATTACCGCAGCGTTTCTGGCAGCGCATCTGATCGTGTTCTGGCTGTCGCAGGACAGCTCGGTCACGCCGCCCGTGTGCCTGACCGCCTTTGCGGCCGCCGCGATTGCGGGGTCGCGACCGATGGCGACCGGGTTCACGGCGTGGAAGATGGCCAAGGGGCTTTACATTGTCCCGCTGCTCTTTGCCTTCTCACCGCTTTTGTCGGGAACGATCTGGCAGCAACTGGAGATCGCGGTCTTCACCATCGCCGCGCTCTACGCGCTGGCGGCTGCATTCGAGGGGCATATGGAAGCGCCGATTGGCTGGCCGATGCGCGTGGTGCTGCTGGGCCTGTGCGCGGTGCTGATATGGCCGGTGCAGGAATGGGAGCATTACGCGGCGCTGGTGGTGTTTGGCGTGCTGCTGGCGTGGAACGTTCGGCAGGACCGCGCGGCGGCGTAGGGCGAGGGGCTGCTCGCCCCTCGCGCTCCCTCGCCAGAGGGGGGAGCACGCTCCCCCCTCTGGACACCCCCCGTGGATATTTACAGACAGATGATCGCGCGGACTGTCGTGAGATCCATCAGGGGCGCAGATAGGCCCAGCCTTGTTGCTGCAGCTCGATCAGATGGACCGCGCCCGAGGGAACAATCTGTGCCTCGGGCAGCAGGGAAATGTCGTGTCCGGCTTGCCGTTGCATGCCTTGCAGCGTGTTGTTGCAGGCCTGAAAGCTGATATTCTCGTGCTCCAGCGACATCTGGCTGATGCGGTCCGCCACCGGTGAGGTATCGGCGCGCAGCATGACCAGACCGGGGCCGTAGGTGACGATCTGGATCTCGACCTCTTCGCCCTGTTCTTCGTAATACTGGATGATGTTGTTGGCGTTGTTCAGCACCATGTTCATGCGGGCGGGGTCGTTTTCGTCCAGATGAATGGCGACGCGGTTGACTTCGGCCAGAGCGGCGAGCGGGGCAAGGATAAGCAGCGCGGCAAGGCCTGCGCCGCGCAGGGCGGTGGTGATCATGGGGTGTGTCCTCCCGTGGGTGACACGCGTCCTCCCAAAACGCGTGGGGCCGATGTGGACCCAGTCGCAGGATAGGCACGAGACAGCAGGTTGCGCAATAAAGAGATGCGCATATACGAATGCACTTGGTCAGACCGACCGCTGATAGGTGATCGATGTCGGGCGGTCATAGCCTGCATGCGCGGTGCGGTCGGTTTCCACGAAGCCCATCGCCTGAAACGCGGCCTGATTCTGCACCAGCTCCACCCGCGTTTGCAGCGTGACCGAGGGCAGGCCCAATGCCCGTGCGCGCGCGACCGCCAGGTCGACCATCACCCGCGACAGGCCAGTCCCGCGCTGGGCTTCTGCAACCGCCAGCTTGCCCAGATAGAGCGTGTCCGCCTTGGGCGTCAGGATCACGCAGGCGGCGGGGCCGGGTTCGATGACCCACAGCTCATTCAGCGCGGCATCGCGGGACAGATCGTCCACCGTCATCCGGTTCAGCGACGACGGCGGGTCGATCACCCCGTCCATATAGGCGAACGATGCCGTCAGCAGGGCATGAACCGCGCGCATATCCTCATTCTCCTGCATCCGCCGGGGCGCCAACCCGCATTCCATAAACACCGAGGCCGGCACATCCGCATAATCGCCGAACGGCCCACACCGGTTGAACCCGTGGCGCTGGTACAGCTTGATCGCCTCGACATTCAGCGGCCCGGTTTCCAGCATCAGCCGGGGGACCGCCCGCTTTCGCCCCTCGGCCAGCAGCGCGACCATCAGCGCATTCGCCACGCCCTGGCCGCGCGCGGCGGGGTCGACGAACATCGACTTCACCTCGGCATACCCGTCGCGCAAGGCCAGAGCCGCCGTGCCAACAACCCGCCCGTCCAGACGCGCGGTGAAAAAGGCGATGTCGGGCGTGCAGAGGTCGTCAATCGACAGGAAATGATTATCCTCGGGCGCGTAGAGGCTTTGCAGATAAGCATGCGACGCCTGCAGCAGCGCGGTCGCGCCGGGGTCGCGGGGGGAATCGGCGGTGACGGTGACAGGCATCGGAACTCTCGTGCTTTTCGGCCACGCTGCGGCAGGATGGCGGCGTGGTCAATCCCCGCCTTGTGTGGCGCAGGCACCGCAATATCTTGTGGATAACCGCCCTGAAACCGCCACATCCGGCCCTGTTCCTTGACTCCCTTTGCGTGCGACAACAGACTGTCGCGACTCACCATCAAAGGTCTTGTCCTTGCATTTCACCCGCCTGCGTCTGAACGGTTTCAAAAGCTTTGTGGACCCCACCGAACTGGTGATCCGCAACGGGCTGACCGGCGTGGTCGGGCCGAATGGTTGTGGCAAATCCAACCTGCTGGAAGCGCTGCGCTGGGTGATGGGTGAGAACCGCCCGACAGCGATGCGCGGTTCAGGGATGGAGGACGTGGTCTTTGCCGGAACCAACAGCCGCGGCGCACGGGCTTTTGCCGAGGTGGCGCTGACCGTTGATAACTCGGACCGTCTGGCCCCGGCAGGGTTTAACGAGTCTGACACGCTGGACATCACCCGCCGCATCACCCGCGACGCCGGGTCGGCCTATAAGGTCAATGGCAAGGATGTGCGCGCGCGCGATGTGCAGATGCTGTTTGCCGATGCCTCGACCGGCGCGCACTCACCGGCGCTTGTGCGGCAGGGCCAGATTTCCGAGCTGATCAACGCCAAGCCCAAAGCCCGTCGCCGCATTCTGGAAGAGGCTGCCGGGATCTCGGGCCTGTACCAGCGCCGTCACGAGGCCGAGCTGCGCCTGAACGCGACCGAGGCCAATCTGGAGCGCGTCGGTGACACGGTGGACCAGCTGGCGCAGCAAATGTCCGTTCTGGCGCGGCAGGCCCGACAAGCCGCGCGCTACCGCGAGATCGGCGTCGACCTGCGCAAGTTCGAGGGCATGATCCTGTACCGCCGCTGGCGCGAGGCCTCGCAGGCGCGGGCCGAGGTGCAGGCAGCGCATGGGCAGGCGGTGACGCTGGCCGCCACGGCCGAACGCGCCGCGCGCGAGGCGAAGACGGCGCGCGAGGGGCGTGAAGACGCGCTTCCGCCGCTGCGCGAGGAAGAGGCGATTGCCGGCGCGATCCTGCAACGCCTGCACGTCCAGCGCGATACGCTGACCGATCAGGAGGCCCGCGCGCGTGAAGCCGTGCAGACGCTGATGACCCGCATCGACCAGCTGCGGCAGGACGCGCAGCGCGAGGCCGGGCTGGCGGCGGATGCCGACGAGACGATCGAGCGGTTGCAGTGGGAAGAGGAACAGCTGGCGCGGGCCTCGGAAGGCCACGATGAAAAGCTGGCCGAAGCGGTGGAAGCGGCGCGTGAAGCCTCGGATGTGCTGGCCGATATCGAGGCGCATCTGACCGAGATGACCGAGGATGTCGCGCGCCTGTCGGCCCGCCACCAGTCGCTGACCCGCCAGGCCAGTGACGCCCGCGCCGAAGGCACCCGCGCCGCCGCCGGGGCGCAGCGCGCTGCCGATGAGGCGGCGCAGGCGACGGCGCGGGTTGAGGGGGCCGAGCAGGCGCAGGAAGCGGCGAACGAGGCGCGCGATGCGGCGCAGGATATGCTGGAAGCCGCCGAAGAAGCCCTGATCGAGACCGAAGCCGCCCGCGCCGATGCGCAATCGGCCGAGGTCGAAGCCCGCGCCGCCCGCGCCGGGGCTGAGGGCGAGGCGACGGCGCTGTCGGCCGAGCTGAACGCGCTGGATCGCCTGATCTCACGCGACCGGGACGCGGCCAGCGATCTGCTCGACCAGATCCGCGTCGCGCCGGGCTATGAGCGGGCTCTGGGCGCTGCGCTGGGTGACGATCTGCGCGCCGGGGCGGCTGAGGCGGGTTCGGGCTGGCGCGCGCTGCCGGGCTATGACGATGCCGCCGCGTTGCCTGCCGGGGCCGAACCGCTGGCCTTGAACGTCACCGCGCCGGGGGAGTTGACGCGCCGCCTGTCACAGATCGGTCTGGTCGACGCGGCCGATGCCGAAGCCCTGCACGTCGCCCTGCGTCCCGGCCAGCAGCTCGTAACCGGTGAGGGCGATCTGTGGCGCTGGGACGGGTTGATGCAGCGCGGCGAGGATGCGCCGAGCGCCGCCGCGATCCGCCTGACGCAGCGCAACCGGTTGGATGCCCTGCGCACCGATCTGGACGAGGCCGAAGCGCGGCAAGACGCGGCCCGCGAGGCGCATCAGCAGCTGCAAAGCCGCCTGACCCAGCTGACCGAGGCCGACCGCATGGCCCGGGACGCCCGCCGTTCGGCGGAATCGCGGCTGACCGAGGCGACCCGCGCGTTGAGCCGGGCCGAGGCTGATGCCAGCCTCGCCCAGTCCAAACGCGAAAGTGCTGAACTGGCGCTGGAACGCATGCAGGCCGAGGCGGAAGCCGCCGAGGCACGTCTGGCCGAGGCCGAGGAGGCGCTGGCCGAACTCGACGATCTGGACGCCGTGCGCAGCAAGCTGGAAACCACCCGCACCCAGGTCGAGGCCGCGCGCATCGCGATGATGGCCCGCCGCGCCGCGCAGGAAGAAATCCGCCGCGAAGGCACCGCGCGCCGGACCCGCGGGCAGGAAGTGGCGCGCGACATACAAAGCTGGACCGCGCGCAAATCCACCGCCGCCGGGCGCATCGCCGATCTGGAACGCCGCGAGGAAGAGGCACAGGACGAACTCTCCGAAGCCACCGCCGCGCCCGAAGAAATCCTTGCCCGCCGGGCGGAGTTGAACGACGCGATCAGCGAGGCCGAGACCCGCCGCACCGCCGCCGTCGAGGCGCTGCTGTCGGGCGAAAGCGCCCTGCGCGCCGCACAGGAAACCGAGCGCACCGCCGAACGCGCCGCCGGTGAGGCCCGCGAGGCCCGCGCGCGGGCTGAAGCACGCGTCGATGCAGCGGGGGAGGCCGTCACGCTGGCCGCCAACCGCATCGCGGATGAGCTGGACACCACGCCGCAGGGGCTGCTCAACCAAATCGGCACCGATGTGGATGCGATCCCCGACTCGGGCCATCTGGAAACCGAAATCGCCCGCCTGCGCCGCGCCCGTGATGCGCTGGGCGCGGTCAACCTGCGCGCCGAGGAAGACGCCAAGGCAGTAGAGGAAGAGCACACCACGCTGGTGACGGAGAAGGCCGATCTTGAGGCCGCCGTGGCCAAACTGCGCGGTGGCATCTCGGCGCTGAACCGCGAGGGTCGCGAGCGGCTGCTGGCGGCCTTCGATCAGGTCAACGGCAACTTCGCCACCCTGTTCACCCATCTTTTCGGTGGTGGCGAGGCGCGTCTGGTGCTGGTGGAAAGCGATGACCCGCTGGAAGCCGGGCTTGAGATCCTGTGCCAGCCGCCGGGCAAAAAGCTGAGCTCGCTCAGTCTGTTGTCGGGCGGCGAGCAGACCCTCACCGCGCTGGCGCTGATCTTTGGCGTGTTCCTTGCTAACCCCGCGCCGATCTGCGTGCTGGACGAGGTCGACGCCCCGCTCGATGACGCCAATGTCGTGCGCTTCTGCGACCTGCTGGACGAAATGACCCGCCGCACCGAGACGCGCTTCCTGATCATCACCCATAACGCGCTGACCATGGCGCGGATGGACCGGCTGTTCGGCGTGACCATGGCCGAGCAGGGGGTGAGCCAGCTGGTGAGCGTGGACCTCAAGAGCGCCGAATCGCTGGTGGCGTGACGGGTAAGGGGGGCCTTCCGCCCCCCTCTTCGGCTGACGCCGAATTCACCCCCCGAGGATATTTTCGGACAGATGATGTGGTCAGGTGACGCGCAGCGTGAGCGGCGGCAGGTCGGCGCCGGTGATCTGGGTGGTCCAGTGTTCTCCGGCGGTGACCGGCAGCGCGCGGGTCAGGGTGCCGGTGCTGATCACCCATCCGGCGGGCAGCAGATCCCTGCCGCGCTGGGCGGTGAGGTCGCGCAGCGCGGCCAGTGGTCCGCCACCGAGGACGTTGCTGGCGTGGCCGCTGTCCATCGGTTGATCGTTGCACAGCAGGGTGATGCTGAGGGTAGAGAGGCTGGCGAGCAGATCGGGTGTGGCAGCGACGAAGGCACCCGTGACCAGCGCGCCGTGCAGGGCGCCGGCGGCGACGGTATCGGCAGCGCGAAACCGCCAGCCGGGGTACGGGCTTTGCACGATCTCGAACCCGCGCGCGACGCTGTCGATGCAGGCCATGAGCGCGGTGTCGTCCATCTCGGGCGTGGGTGAGGCGGCGAGTTTGAGGACAATCTCGGGCTCGATCCGGGGTTCGATGAAGTCGGCGGCAGCAATCGGGCCTTCGCGCCATGTCGTGTCGAAGATGGGGCCGTGGATCGGCGCATGGACGTTGTATTCGTCCCAGATCGTGGTGTTGGTGAAGCCGGTCTTGACGCCAACGACCCGCGCACCGCGCCGAACACGGGCGGCGGTGAGCATGGCCTGCGCCTGATAGGCGCGTGGTAGGTCGAAATCAGGGTCGCTGTCTGTGATCGGCGACAGCGACTGGCCGGTGTCAAAGGCGTGCAGCAGCGCGTCAGAGACGGTGATCATGCGGATGGTCCCATGCGCAGCGCCATGTCGAGCATGCGGCACGAGAAACCCCATTCGTTGTCATACCAGCCGAACACGCGCAGCAGCCCGCCGCCGGTGACGCGGGTTTCGGGCAAGGCCATGACGATGCTCTCGGGCCGGGCGCGCAGGTCCGAGGATACCAGCGGCTTGTGCGTCGAGCCGATCACCCCGCCTGCGGCGCGCAGCACGGCGTTGACGGCATCCACATCGGCGGGGCGTTTGGGTACCACGCACAGATCCACCGCCGAGACGCTGGCCGTGGGCACCCGCACGGCGGCGCATTCGATCACCCCGGCCAGATCGGGCAGAACCCGGTCCAAGAGCCGCCCGGCGCTGGTGGTGGTGGGGACCATCGACAGCGCAGCGGCACGGTTGCGGGCGGGATCGCTGCTGCGGGGCGCGTCAACGGTGGGTTGCGAGCCGGTGTAGCAGTGGATCGTGGTCATCCAGCCAGCGCTGACGCCGAACGCCTCATCGAGCACGCGCACCAGCGGGGCCAGCGCGTTGGTGGTGCACGACGCATTGGAGACCACGCTCATCTCAGTCCGCAGGTCGGCGTCGTTGGCGCCCAGAACGATGGTGGCATCGGCGGCGTCAGACGGCCCCGAGATCAGCACGCGGCGCGCGCCGGCGCGCAACCCGCGCTCGGCCACGTCGCGGGTGTCGGCTTTGCCGGTGCATTCGAGCACCAGATCGACGCCGCTCAGATCCAGCGTGGAGAGGTCGAGCGCCTGGGTCAGCGGCAGGCGGTGGCCCTGCACGACCAGCACGTTGCCCTCCAGCTCAACATCGGCGAGCGGGCCAAAGACGCTGTCGTATTCCAGCAGATACGCGCAGGTTTCGGCCGGGGCGATGTCGTTGATGCCGGTGATCTCGATCCCCGGCCAACCACCCTTGAGCCAGGCGCGCAGCACCGTGCGGCCGATCCGTCCGAACCCGTTGATCATCACCTTCATGGCGTGCCTCCGTACTCTCAGGCGTACTTGCTAGGCCTGTGCAGCGGAAAGCTCAACAGCCAACGCACAGCGCTTTTTTCACGCGCTTTAATCTGAGTAAACGAATCGGGATTGACTCATCAAAGTGTTTTTGTCAGGATTAAGCCAGACGCACAGGAGCCCGCTATGTCCCTCTATTCACAACCCGACTTCACCCGCGCCGAACCCGTCATGCAGCCGGAATTGCCGGTACATTCGGCCCGTGCCCTGACCGGCGGCGGCACGCAGGCGCGTATTGAGCTGGATGGCAAGGTCTATGACCTGCGGATCACCCGCGCGGGCAAGCTGATCCTGACGAAGTAAGGCGTTTAGCGGTCGCGCATCAGCCGGATGCCCAGCCTCGCCGTTGTCACCGCCAGCAAGATCCGCGCCAGGTGGTGCATGGTGACAAAGACCGCGCTCAGATGCAGCGAGAGGGCGACCAGCGCCATCTCGCTGACCCCGCCGGGGGCAAAGGCCAGAATCACGGCTGAGATCGGCTGACCGACGCGGTCCGCCAGCAGCCAGCCGAACACAGCCGCGACCAGCAGCATCAGCGCCACATTGACCGAAGACAGCAAGAGCGCCTTGCCTGCCTGACCGCGCGTGAAGCCCGACAGGCGCACCCCCAGCGATGTGCCCATCACCCATTGCGTGACCAGAACTGCCCAGAACGGCGGGGCCGCATGGGTGAAGCCGGTTGCATGCGCAATGCCGCTGAACAGCAGCGGGCCGGACAAAACGGCGGCGGGCAGGCGCATCAGTGTGGCGGTGAAATAGCCTGCGGCGCCCAGCCCGGTCAGCACCAGCGCGTCCCAGGCCGTCAACGGGTCGCGCGACGTGTTCAGCGCCACACCGGCGGCGCTGCCGACGGCGTGGCCTTCGATGAACGAAAATACGATGGGAATCAGCACGATGCACAGGATCAGCCGCAGGAATTGCAGCATGATCAGCATGGGCATCTCTGCGCCGTCGCGCTCGCCCATGTCCAGCGCTTCGATAAAGCCGCCGGGCATGGCGGCGTAATAGGCGGTGGACGGCGTCAGCTGGCCGACGCGGCGATAGAACTGGTAGCCCAGAAACTGCGCCAGCGGGATAAAGGCGACCAACGCGGCCATGCTCATCCACCAGCGCTGGGCCTGCGTGACGAAATCGGCCGGAAAGCTGGCCCCGATCGCCACGCCGACGATCGGGATAAACACCGAGCGCCACTTTTGCGGCACGGCGAGCGGCTGGCTTTTGACCCGCACCCCAAGGCGCGCGGCCAGGGTGATGCCAATCATCGGCCCCAGCAGCATGCCCAGCGGCAGCCCGAGCCACGTCGCCACCAGACCGCAGATCCCCCCCAATCCAAACGTGACCAGAACCACGGATAAAGAGAGGTTGTCGGTCAGGCGGGCGAGGCGGCTCATAGCGGGTTACATCTGCCCGCCAGCGATTTCGATGGTCTGACCGTTGACGCTGCTCGACCCCGGGCCGCAGAGCCATTGCGCGGCGGCGGCGACCTCGTCAGCGGTGACCAGACGCTTGTGGCGGTTGGTTTTTACCATCATCTGACGCGCCTGATCGGTGTCGATCCCGGCGCGGGCCGAGATGGATTCGGTGTTGCGGGTAACGATATCGGTGTCGGTATAGCCCGGGCAGAGCGCGTTGAAGGTGATGTCCATGCCCAGATATTCCTCGCTCAGACCGCGCATCAGGCCGATCATGCCGTGCTTGGAAGCGGTATAGGCAGGCGCGCCCTTAAGTCCCTTGATCCCGGCAATGGACGAGATGAACAGCGTGCGGCCATAGCCCTCGGACAGCATGCCGCCCAGACATTCACGAACGGTCAGATAGGCGCCATCCAGATTGATCGCCATCATTGTGCGCCAGAAAGCCATGTCCATCTTGGCCATGGATTTCCCCTCGGCGATGCCCGCATTGGCCACGCAAATGGTGATCGGCCCGCGTGCGGCGATGGCGTCGGCGCAGCCCTGCACCACGCTCGCCTCATCAGAAACGTCCATGACCAGCGGATACAGACCCGGTGTTGCCTCGGCCGCTGCCGCCAGCACGTCACCGCGACGGCCGGTGATGGTGACCTGGGCGCCCTGAGCGGCCAGCATTTGTGCGATGGCCAGCCCGATGCCGGTGCCGCCGCCGGTGACCAGCGCGTGGCGGCCCTTGTGATGCAGGTTCATGATCGTCCTCCCGTTTTTCGAGGCGAGCCTAGACCGCAGTTGCAAGGAAGCAAAGCCGCCCCGTGCCGTGACGGCGCGTCCGCTCAGCCGCGTGCGTCAGACGCCGGGTAGGTGCCCAGAATATGCAGCCGTGTGGTGAAATAGGACAGCTCGTCCAGCGCCAGTTTCACGTTGGCGTCGTCGGGATGCCCCTCGATGTCGGCATAAAATTGCGTCGCGGTGAACGAGCCATCAACCATATAGCTTTCCAGCTTGGTCATGTTCACGCTGTTGGTCGCGAACCCGCCCATCGCCTTGTACAGCGCCGCCGGGATGTTGCGCACCTGAAACACGAAGGTCGTCACCATGCCATGCGTGCCGCGCCGGGTCATGTCAGGTTTGGGCGACATGACCAGAAAGCGGGTGGTGTTGTGGTGGTTGTCCTCGATGTCGGTCGCCAGCACTTCAAGCCCGTAGATCTGCGCGGCCATCTCGCTGGCCAGCACGCCATGGCCGGGTGTGCGGTGTTTGGCCAGTTCGGCGGCGGCTCCGGCGCTGTCGGCGGCAGCCTCGGCGCGGATGCCGTGGTTTTGCAAAAAGCCGCGCGCTTGTGGAATCAAGACCATATGGGCGCGAACGTCGGTGACGTCCTCCAGCTTGGTGCCCGCCAGCCCCATCAGCGCGATGCGGACACGCACGAAGGCCTCGTCAACGATGTGCAGGCCGCTTTCCGGCAACAGCCGGTGAATGTCGGCGACGCGACCATAGGTGGAGTTCTCAACCGGGAGCATCGCCAGTTCGGCCCGCCCTTCGCGCACGGCGTCGATTACCTCGTCAAACGTCCGGCAGGGCAGCGCTTCGAAGTCGGGACGTGAGGCCGCGCAGGCCTCGTGCGAATAGGCGCCCAATTCGCCCTGAAATGCGATGCGTTTGATCATGCCGTCCCCTGCTCGCGAAAACACTGCCGTGCGGTCAATTCGTCGCGGTAACTATCGCTTGAAATCGCCGAGGGGAAGCGGGTAGAAGAACCCGACTTATGCTCTGGCACGGGATGCGACATGTTCGATACCATGGTTATCACCAAAACGGTTGGCGCGCTTTGCGCGGCGCTGCTGATTTTCCTCTTCGGCAAATGGGCGGCCGAGACGATCTATATGCCCAGCCATGATGCCGCCCATGCCCATGCGGTCTATCCTCTGCCCGTCGAAGAAGGCAGCGAACCTGCTGCGCCCGCCGAAGATGCGGCCCCGATTGACGTGATGGCGCTGTATGCCGACGCCGATGCTGCTGCCGGTGAGAACCTGTGGCGCAACTGCCGCTCGTGCCACTCGCTGGAAGTTGGCCGCAACGGCACCGGTCCGTCGCTGCATGGTGTCGTCGGTCGTCCGATCGATGCGGTCGACGGCTTCAACTACTCGGGCGCGCTGCTGGCTGTGGGTGATACCTGGAGTGTTGAGAACCTGAACCACTTCCTGACCGATCCTAGCGCGGCTGCACCCGGCACGCGGATGTCGTTCCGCGGTATCCGGGATGTCACCGACCGCCTGAACCTGATCAAATACCTCGAGTCGCAGGGCGCCTGATCGCGTCCTTCTGACCGATCCAAAAGGGCCGCCGCCTTTGCGCGCGGCCCTTTTTGCTGCGTAACACCCCGGCAAGAGGCCCAACTGGCCAATTCCCCGCGCTGCTCACGCAATCGCCACTTGCAACCACCCGGTGGGCTGGCTTTAGCTGGGGAAACGCATTTGACCCGCAGAAGGTCAGCCCCAAGCAGGAGAGCCGCATGATCAGACCCGCCACCGCCCGCGCCGCAACGCGCGACACCGCCGCCGCGTTTCGCGCCCTTGCCGGGGGCCTCACGCTGGCTCTGGCAGGGTTGATCGTCGCAGGCGAGGCGCGCGGCCAGGATGGCATGGTTCTGGCGCATGGCTATTCCTATTACGGCGATCTGAGCTATCCGCAGGATTTCTCGCATTTCAGCTATGTGAACCCCGATGCGCCCGTCGGTGGCGAAATCTCGGAATATGCGTCGGGCACCTTCGACTCGATGAACCCGTACTCACGCCGGGGCCGTGCCGGGCGCTATAGCGCGTCGATCTATGAAAGCCTGCTGCTGATCGGCGCGCCCTTCGGTGACGCCGCGCCTGCGGATGTGGATGGCGAATACTACTGCCTGCTGTGTGAAAGCCTCGAATATCCTGAATCCAAGGAATGGGTGATCTTTCACCTGCGTCCCGAGGCACGGTTTTCCGATGGCACCCCGCTGACGGCGCATGACGTGGTGTTCAGCCATGATCTGATTCTCGAACAAGGCCTGCCGTCCTATGCCGAGGCTGTGCGCCGCCGGGTGATCAGCGCCGTGGCGCTTGACGATTACACCGTGCGCTTTGATTTCGCGCCGGGCATCTCGCGCCGGACGCTGATTGATCAGGTCGGCTACCAGTCGGTCTTTTCGCAGCGTTGGTACGAAGAGACCGGCGCACGGCTGGACGAGCCGCGGATGGAAATCTCGCCGGGTTCCGGGCCCTACATGCTCGACAGTTTCGAGGTCAATCGCCGCATCACCTATCGCCGCAACCCCGATTACTGGGGCTGGGATCTGCCGATCAATCAGGGCCGCTATAATTTCGACCGCGTGCGGGTCGAGTATTTCTCGGATGATGCAGCGGCGTTCGAGGCGTTCAAGACCGGCGAATACACCTTCCGCTCCGAAGGCAACTCGCGCCAATGGGCGACCGGCTACGACTTCCCGGCGGTCAACAATGGCTGGGTCGTGCGCGAAGAGATCCCTGACGGCAACCCGCCCACGCCGACTGGCTTCGTCTTCAATCTGGGCCGGCCAGCCCTGCAGGACGTTCGTGTGCGCGAAGCGATCACGCTGGCCTATAATTTCGAATGGACCAACCAGCAGCTGCAATACGGGCTGATGAGCCAGCTCTATTCCTTCAGTCAGGGCACGCGGCTGGAAGCGACCGGCGTTCCCGAAGGGGCCGAGCTGGCATTGTTGGAAAGCCTTGGCGATCTGGTGCCGCCCGAGCTGCTGACCGAGCCCGCCGTGTTGGCGCATACCTCGTCCGCCGATCAGCTGATCGACCGCCGCAACCTGCGCCGCGCCAGCCGTCTGCTGGCAGACGCCGGATGGGAGGTCGGCGATGACGGCATCCGTCGCAATGCGGCGGGTGAGACGCTGACCATCGAATTCCCTTACTCCACCTCGGGCTCGGCCACGGGCGAGGCCATCATCGAGAGCTTTCTCGACAACCTGCAGGCCATGGGCATCAACGCCGTCGGCCAGCGCATCGACCCCGCGCAATACACCCAACGCCAGCGGGACCGCGATTACGACATGATCCTGGACGCCTATGTCGCGTTTCTGGACACCGGCACCGGCTTGCACCAGCGCTATGGGTCCGAAGCGGCGGCCTATTCGCTGTTCAACCCCGCCGGTCTGGCCAGCCCGCTGGTCGACGCGGTGATCGACGCCTCGCTGATGGCGGAATCGCCCGAAGACCGCGATACAGCGCTGCGCGCGCTGGACCGGGTGCTGCGCCACGAGCGCTTTATGGTACCGCTGTGGTACAGTGCAAACCAGTGGTTCGCCTATTGGGACGTTTACCGCCACCCTGCTGAAATCCCGCAGTTTTCGGCGGGTGTGATGGACTGGTGGTGGTATGACACCGACCGCGCCGCCGAGCTGCGGGCCGCTGGCGCCTTGCGGTAAACGGAACAGAAAGAAGATAAGCACAGGCTATGGGCGCCTATATCCTTAGACGGCTGCTGTTGGTGATTCCCACGCTCATCGGCGTGATGATCATCAACTTTACCCTGGTGCAATTCGTGCCCGGTGGCCCGATCGAACAGGTCATTGCGCAGATGCAGGGCCAGGGCGACGCGACGCGCGGCTTTACCGGCGCGGGTGACGATGTCACGCGCGGCGGTGGGGGCGACGAGCGCTATATCGGCGCACGCGGGCTGCCCCCGGCCTTTATCGAACAGCTGGAACGCGAGTTCGGTTTTGACAAGCCGCCGCTGGAACGCTTCTTGCGGATGATGTGGAACTATATCCGCTTCGATTTTGGCACCAGTTACTTCACCTCGAAATCGGTGATCGATCTGGTGATCGAGCGAATGCCCGTGTCCATATCGCTTGGCCTGTGGTCCACGCTGATCGCCTATATCGTGTCGATCCCGCTGGGCATCCGCAAAGCGGTCAAGGATGGCACGCCCTTCGATACCTGGACCTCGGGCGCGATCATCATCGGCTATGCGATCCCCGGGTTCCTGTTCGCGATCCTGCTGCTGGTGCTCTTTGCGGGTGGCTCATACTGGCAATGGTTCCCCTCGCGCGGGCTGCATTCCGAGGCCGAGCTGTGGAATGCCATGTCCTGGGGCGAGAAGATCGTCGATTACGCGCATCACATGATCCTGCCGACGCTGGCGCTGACCATCTCCAGCTTTGCCACGCTGACGCTGCTGACCAAGAACAGTTTTCTGGACGAACTGCGCAAGCAATACGTGATGACCGCCCGCGCCAAGGGGCTGGTCGAACGCAAGGTGCTCTACGGCCACGTCTTCCGCAACGCGATGCTGATCGTCATTGCCGGGTTCCCGGCGGTGTTCATCGGCGCGTTCTTTGGCGGTTCGCTGATCATCGAGACGGTGTTTTCGCTCGACGGTCTGGGCAAGCTGTTCTTCGAGGCCGCCCTTGCCCGCGACTACCCGGTGATTTTTGGCACGCTCTTTATCTTCACGCTGGTCGGGCTGGTCATCGGTATCGTGTCGGACCTGATGTATGTGTGGATCGACCCCCGCATCGACTTTGAGACGCGGGAGAGCTGAGTTGATGCACATTTCTCCGCTGAACCGCCGCCGCTGGAACAACTTCCGCGCCAACCGCCGGGCCTATTGGTCACTGTGGGTGTTTCTGGTGCTCTACGGCATCACCCTGTTCGCCGAGGTGCTGGCCAATGATGTCCCCATCGTCGTCAGCTATCGCGGCGAAATCCAGTTCCCCATTGCCCGTTTCTACCCCGAGACCGCCTATGGCGGCGAGTTCCGCACGCAGGCCGATTACCGCACAGACGAGGTGCAATGCCTGATCGAAACCGGCGGCATCGAATGGTGTCTGGATGACCCCGATGATGCGCGCGCCCAGGCGGCCGCCACCGGCGCTGTCGAGGGTGAGGCGGTCACACCCGGCTGGCTGCTCTGGCCGCCGATCCCGTTCTCGTATGACACGATCAACAATCTGGGCGGCCCGGCCCCCTCGGCCCCCGATGACATTCACTGGCTGGGCACCGACGGCTCGGCCCGCGACGTGCTGGCGCGGGTGATCTATGGTTTCCGCCTGTCTGTCAGCTTTGCCTTTGTCGTCGTGGCGATTTCGTCTTTGGTCGGCATCACCGCGGGCGCGGTTCAGGGCTTCTTCGGTGGCCTTACCGACCTGATCGCGCAACGTCTGATCGAGCTGTGGGGCTCGGTCCCGTCGCTTTATGTGATCATCATCGTCGCCGCGATCATCCCGATGAATTTCTGGCTGCTGGTGTTTTTGATGGTCCTCTTCTCATGGACCGCTTTGGTGGGCGTGGTGCGTGCCGAGTTCCTGCGCGCGCGCAATTTCGAATACGTCCGCGCCGCCCGTGCCTTGGGCGTGTCGAACGCCCGCATCATGTTCCGCCACGTGCTGCCCAACGCGATGGTCGCCACGGTCACCATGCTGCCCTTCATCATCACCGGCGCCATCGCGGCGCTGGCGACGCTCGATTTCCTTGGCTTCGGTCTGCCTGCCAGCGCGCCCTCGCTGGGCAACCTGACGCTGCAAGCCAAGCAGAACCTGCAAGCGCCCTGGCTGGGCTTCACCGCCTTCTTTACCTTTGCCGTTATGCTCAGCCTGCTGGTGTTCATCTTCGAGGGCATCCGTGATGCCTTTGACCCGCGAAAGACCTTCCGATGACCCTGCTGCGCGTCACCAATCTGGGCGTCGCCTTTTCGCAGGGCGGCACGGTCACACAGGCCGTCAAAGGCGTGTCCTTCGAGATCGCCGAGGGCGAGACCGTCGCGCTGGTCGGCGAGAGCGGCTCGGGCAAATCGGTCACGGCGCTCAGTACAGTTGGCCTGATGTCGGACGCGGCACAGGTCACCGGCTCGATCACCTTCGAGGGGGCCGAGATGGTCGGCGCGCCGGTGTCCGAACTGCGGCGCGTGCGCGGCAACGATATCAGCTTCATCTTCCAAGAGCCGATGACCTCGCTCAACCCGCTGCACACGGTTGAGCGGCAGATCGAGGAATCACTCTCGCTCCACCAAGGCCTCAGCGGCGAAAAGGCCCGCGCCCGCGCGTTGGAGCTGCTGGAAAAGGTCGGTATCCGCGACGCCGAAACGCGGCTGAAATCCTATCCGCACCAGCTGTCCGGCGGGCAGCGTCAACGGGTGATGATCGCCATGGCGCTGGCCAACGGCCCCAAGCTGCTGGTGGCCGATGAGCCGACGACTGCGCTGGACGTCACCATTCAGGCGCAGATCCTTGAGCTGCTGGCCGGGCTGAAACGCTCGGAACGCATGTCGATGCTGTTTATCACGCATGATCTGAACATCGTGCGCCGCGTCGCTGACCGGGTCTGCGTCATGCAGAACGGCGAGATCGTCGAGCAGGGCCCGACCGAGCAGGTCTTCACCGCGCCCCAGCATCCCTACACCCGCAAATTGCTTGAGGCCGAGCCGACCGGCGCGCCGGATCCCGTCGCCCCCGATTCGCCCGAGATCCTGCGCACCGAAGGGCTGCGCGTCTGGTTCCCCATCACGCGCGGCTTTTTGCGGCGCACCGTCGGCCATATCAAAGCGGTGAACGACGCGTCCCTGTCCCTGCGCGCCGGGGAAACGCTGGGGATCGTCGGCGAAAGCGGTTCGGGCAAGACCACGCTGGCGCTGGCCATCGCGCGGCTGACCCGCTCGACCGGCAAGATCGTCTTCCTTGGCCGCGACATCTCGCCTGACGCCAAAGGCAGCTCGAACGCCACTGCCCTACGCGACCTGCGGCGTGAGATGCAGATCGTGTTTCAGGACCCGTTCGGCAGCCTCAGCCCACGCATGACGGTCGAGGAAATCATCGCCGAAGGACTGGGCGTTCACGGCGTCCCGACTGGCGGCACGGCACGCGAAGCGGTCGCGGCGATCATGGCGGAAGTCGGGCTCGACGCGGCGATGATGGACCGCTATCCGCACGAATTCTCAGGCGGCCAGCGCCAGCGCATCGCCATCGCCCGCGCGATGATCCTGCAGCCCAAGCTGGTCATCCTGGACGAGCCGACCTCGGCGCTGGACATGACCGTGCAGGTGCAGATCGTCGAACTGCTGCGCGCCCTGCAGCGCAAACACGGTCTGGCCTATCTGTTCATCAGCCACGATTTGCGCGTTGTGCGCGCGATGTCACACAGTATCATGGTGTTGAAACAAGGCGATGTGCTGGAATACGGGCCTGCGAGCCAGGTATTCGACGCCCCCGCCCATGACTACACCCGCGCGCTTCTGGCGGCGGCGTTTGATCTAAAGACCATCGGTCGCTCGGCGGTGGAGGACGCGTGAAAATTCTCTTCGTCCATCAGAATTTCCCCGGCCAGTTCCTGCATCTGGCACCGGCTTTGATGGAACGCGGTCATGATGTCGTAGCCCTGACCGATGAGAGCAATGCGCGCAAATCCACCATCACCACCTATCGCTACCGCAAGCCCGATGGTCGACCGGATTCCAAGATTTCCCAGCTGGGCACCACCTATACCGAGATGACCAACCGCGCCTACCGTGTCGCGCGCGCCGCACGGGTGTTGCGCGATCAGCACGGCTATGTGCCCGACGTGATCTTTGGCCACGGCGGCTGGGGCGAAACGCTGTTCCTGCGCGAGATCTGGCCGCAGGCCCGCCTGATCGTCTACGCGGAACTGTACTACGCCCCGCGCGGGCTGGACGTTGGTTTTGACCCTGAGTTCGCCTCCAAGGATGAGGACAAAGCGCTTTCGGTTGTCGCCCGGCAAGGTCATCAGGCGCTGATGATGGCGCAATGCGACGCGGCTCTGGCACCGACCGAATTTCAGGCCGACACCTTCCCCGCCTGCTTCCGCGACAAGATCACCATCATCCATGATGGCGTCGACACCGACCGGCTGTTCCCTGACCCGACCGCGCGGGTCACGCTGCCCTCAGGCGTTTCGTTTCAGGCGGGCGATGAACTGCTGACTTTCATCAACCGCAATCTCGAACCCTATCGCGGCTATCATTCCTTCGTGCGTGCCCTACCCGAGGTGATGCGCGCGCGTCCCAACGCGCAGGTGGTGATCATCGGTGGCGATGACGTCAGCTATGGCGCGCGCCCCGGTGGCGGACGGACGTGGAAGGACATCTTCCTTGACGAAGTCCGCGACCGCATCGACCTGACCCGTGTGCATTTCACCGGCAAAGTCCCCTACGCCACCTTTACTGGCCTGATGCAATGCACCCGGGCGCATTGCTACCTGACCGTGCCGTTCGTTTTGTCGTGGTCGATGCTTGAGGCGATGAGCGCGGGTGCGCTGGTCGTCGGTTCACGCACGGCCCCGGTAGAAGAGCTGATCGAGGACGGGGTGAACGGTCTGTTGGTCGATTTCTTCGACACGCGCGAAATCGCCGAAACACTGATCGACTGCCTTGCCAGCCCCTCGGATTTTACCGATATGCGCCGCGCCGCGCGCGCGCATATCGTGAACAACTATGACCTCAAGCGGATCTGCTTGCCGCGTCTGATCAGCTTCGTCGAAGGCGCGCTTGAGCCATAGCGCTCAGCGCACCACCAGATCGGCGTGCAGGGCCCCGGCGGCATTGATCGTGTTCAGAATGTCGATCATGTCGCGCGGTCCGACCCCCAGCGCATTCAGCCCCGCGACCACCTGCGCCAGTGAAGTGCCGCCCGGCACTTCGGCAAGACCGACGCCGGGCGCCGGGGTGATCGTCGCATCCGTGCGGGGCACAACGACCGTTTCGCCGGGGCTGAACGGGTTCGGTTGGACGGCTTGTGGCGTTTCCTCGACCCGCAGGGTCAACCCGCCCTGCGCCACGGCGACCCGGCTGATGCGCACGTCTTCGCCCATGACGATGGTGCCCGACCGCTGGTCAATCACCACCCGCGCCCGTGTCCCCGGCGCGACCACAAGGTTTTCGATCTGGCTGAGGGCATGCGCTGCCGACGAAGCGCGGGTCGACGCGACATCCAGCACCACGGTGCCCGAATCCTGCATCGCCGCCACGCCGCGGCCGAAATAGCCGTTGATCACCTGTTCGATCCTGAGCGCGGTGGTGAAATCGGCTTGCCTCAGCGCCAGCCGGACGCGGGGCAGGGACGCCAGGGCGAAGTCGACCTCACGCTCAACCCGCGCGCCACCGGGGATCGAGCCCGACGTCGGCACCCCCTCAACAACCTGCGCTGCGTCGCCGCGCGCCGCGACGCCCCCTGCGATCACCGACCCCTGAGCCACGGCGTAAATCTGCCCGTCGGCCCCGTTCAGCGGTGTCATCACCAGCGTGCCCCCGAACAGACTGCCGGCGTCGCCGATGGCCGACACCGTTACATCGACCCGTGATCCGGTGCGGGCAAAGGGCGGCAGGGTTGCGGTGACCAGAACGGCGGCCACGTTGCGGGGACGGAACTGCTCGCCGGTCACATTGACCCCCAGACGCTCCAGGATATTGGTCATGATATCCTCGGTGAAGGGCGCATTGCGGATACCGTCGCCGGTTCCGTCCAGACCCACCACAAGGCCGTAGCCGATCAGATCATTGCCCCGCACGCCGTCGAATTCGACAAGATCCTTGAGGCGCACCTGCGCGGTGGCCGCGCTGGCAAAGAATGCGAGCGCTCCGATCAGCCAGAGCCCATAGCGCATTACAGATACTCCGTCAGATTCAGCCGAGAGGTGCGCGCGGTGACGGCATAGAGTGTCTCAAGCCGCGCCTGCGCTTCTTCAAGCCGGGTCACGGCCTCATACGGGTCGGCGCCGACCAGATCGCTGCGGGCGATCAACAGGGCGTCTCGCTCGCCCGAAAGGCGGGTCAGGGTCTGATCCAGCCGTTCTTGCGACGTGCCGACCGCGCCCTGTGTTTCAGCCAGGGCGGGGGCTGCGCCGAGCAGGGCCTCGGCCCCGGTGCGCGCCAGCGTCCGGCGCTGGCCTTCGGTCAGTGCCAGCGTGTCGTCGCCCGCAACCGCCGACATGACCAACCCCGCCAGCAGTTGCCGGAGCGAAGGATCGGCAGCGGTGGGCAGCGGCGCAACGGTCGAATCGCGGTCGATCGCGGCGCCCGAGGCAGCAGGCCCGCCTTGATACAGGGCGGTATCGAACAGCCCGCCGGGGGTGATGATCTCGGTGTTGATCGCGTTCGCGACATCCTGAGCCGAGGTCAGCCCGACCAGCGCGGGAGCCAGTGTCGCCAGAACTGTTTCGGCGTTTGGCAGGGGGGCCATGTCACTGGCGGTTCCCGAAAACAGAGCGCGACCGGCAATGCGCTGGGACAGGGTGCTGGTCAGATCCTCAAGCGCGCCGCGCGCGGCGGTTGCGGCGGTGCGCAGGGTCGCCGGCGTGGTGCCTTCGATGGACACGGCGAGCATCCGGCTGGCCGTGTCGCTGCCCATCGTCGAGGCGCGCTCGAGCGCCTTTTGTGCGGCTTCAGTGGCGGCGCTCGCCTGTTTGGCGGCCTCAGCATAGGCGGCGATGCGCGTCGTGCGGGCCTCGATCGCCGAGAGCGCGCCAAGATCACCGCGCAGCTGCTTTTGCGGCGCGACCCGCTCGCCCGTCGTCAGCTCGATCCCGAGGCGCGCGACCTCGGCGCGCATGGCAAGGCCATGGCGTTTCAGCGTGGCGGGCAGGGCAAGGGTGCCGATGGATAACCATGTCATGGGTCAGATCTCCAGCAAATGGCGAAGCATCGCGTCAGCCGTCTGGATGACGCGGGCGTTGGCGGCATAGGCCTGTTCGATCAGCAAAAGATGCTGCATTTCTTCATCGGTATCGACGCCCTGCGCCAACAGGGTTTCGTTAAGGACCTGATTGCGGGTCTGCGCGGTGGTGGCCGTATCTTCGGCGCTCTGGCGCGATCGGGAGAGGGAGCTCATCAGGCCGCCGAGTGTCGCAGAAGCTGTCTGCAAGGGCGCGCCGGGGCCTGAGGCGATCTGTCTGTCCAACGCGCCGAGCAGTCGGCCGATCTGCGTGCTATCGCCGATGTTTCCGGGCGCGGCGGCCCCGATGCCGTCGCGGATGCGCCACAGCTCACCGCCCGCATCGGGCAGGATCGCGGTATTGACCGCGATCCGCCCGGCGAGGCCCGGCGTCGCGGTCAAGGCACCACCGGCGTCGGTGAAGACACCCGGCGCGCCGCCCAGGCTGGGGTCGGTCGCGGGATCGGCAAAGCGGCCAATCAGATCGGCGGCAAAGCTGTCGATCTGGGTTTGCACCGATGGCGCGTCGGTGTCGCGGATTGCGAAATTCGCCGCCAGACGGCCGCCGCCCATTGGCCCGCTGGGCGCGGTGCTCAGCGGATTGCCATTCAGCGTCAACCCGGACAGGCCACTGCCGACACTCATGCTGGCGTCGACGGCGGGGGTGCGGGTAAAGCCGAACTCGACCGGTTTGGAATCCAGCAAAAGCTGGCCCGAGGCCGTATAGAGCATCACGCGCCCATGCTCGCGCGGGTATTCGCGCAAGGGCACGATTTCGGACAGGTGCGAGATCACGGCCTGACGCTCGTCCATCAGGCCAACCACGGATTGATCACTGGATTGCAGGCGCACGATCTGGTCGTTGAGTGTGTCGATCCGCGCCAGACCTTCGTTCAGGCTGCGGACATCCTGCGCGATGGCGTAATCGGCATCAGCCCTGAGTTGTTGCACCGTTTCCTCAATCCGGCCCAGATGCCCGGTCAGCGCGACCGCGCTGTCGGCCACAGCGGCGAGCCGGCTGTCCAGATCGGGGCGTTCCGCGGCGGATATCAGCGCGGTGTCAAAGGCCGAAAGCGCGGCGGACAGGCCGCTGCCGGGCAGACCCACGGCGTTTTCCACGCGCTGCCAGAATGCATTGCTGCGCGTGCCAGCATGCGCCGATGCCCCCGAGTCGCGTACGAGACCCAGCAAGGCCGGATCGACGCGGCGGGTGATCGAAGCCACCCGCACGCCGCCGCCGGTGCCCGCCAAAGAGGCGGACACCAAGTTGATTTCGCGCGCGGCATAGCCGTCGGTCAGGGCGTTGGCCACGTTGGCCGAGGCCACCTGAACGGCGCGCGCGGATGCCGTCAGGCCCGAGGTGGCGTTGTTGAGTGCGCTGGCAATGCTCATGATGGCGCCCTTTCACCGGTTATCGTTTGATATTTGTGGTTTCTTGCAACATCTCGTCCACGGTCTGGATGACCTTGGCGTTCGACGAATAGGCGCGCTGGGTCTGGATCATGTCGGTCAGTTCCGCCGCGATGTCGGTTGCGCTTTCCTCCCGGGCGAAGCTGAGAATTTCGCCAGTCGGGCCGTCGCCCGCATCCCACAGGAACAGGCTGCCGGATTCGGCTGAGGCGCGGAAAGCCTGGCTGTCCAGCGCCGTCAGCCCGTTGGGATTGGGCACGTCGATCAGCGGAACCTGCGCGATGGTGCGGATCAGGCCCGAGTCGTAATAGGCTTTGACCAGCCCGTTGGCATCAACCTGCACCCCGGCCAGCGCCTGAACCGGCGCACCATTGCGGTCGATGGAAACCGGAATGAAGTCGTTCGCCATTTGCGAGAGGCTGTCCTCATCCGCGACGGCGCCGATGTTCAGGGCGATGTCCTGTCCGGCGACCGTTACGGTGAATTCACCGGTCACCGCGTCATAGGCCCCGCCCGCCGCGCCGACATCCTGCGTCACGCTGAGGATGCGGCCGCCATTGGGCGGTGTGTCGTCAAACGTGATGCGGTATTCGCCGATCACCGAGCCGTCGTTGGTGTCGGTGATCGTCGCCAGCCATTCGTTCGAGCTGCCGGTGGCCGGAATCGTCGGCTCGAAATGCAGATTCAGCGATTCGGTGGTGCCCAGAGCGGTGTAATATTCAAGTCCGACATCATGCCCGACGCTTTCGGAATCAAAGCGGGTGGCGGTGGCGGGCAGGTTGGCGCGGACCGAGATGCGCGAGGTCGGGTCCGACGCGAACTGGTTGGCGTTGATATTGACCGGGACCAGCCCGCCGATGTTGTCGCGCGGGTAGGCACCGATGGAGCCATCGGCTTCAGCCGGCCAGCCTAGCAGGACCAGCCCGGCGGGGTTGGTCAGGACGCCATTGGCATCAGGGCGGAAGGATCCGGTGGTGGTCATCATCAGGGGCAGCGTGCCGCCCGCAAGGACCGCATTGCTGGACGTGACAGGCAGAAAGCCGCGCCCGCTGATCGCAAGATCGGTCGCGTTCGAACTGCCGGTGATCGCGCCATGCTGATCAATCAGGCGCAGCGTCGAGGCGCGCACGCCGCCGGCGATATAGGCCCCGGACTGCGCGCCCCCGATGACCATCGACTGAAACGAGGCGACCACGCGCTTGTAGCCTTGCGTCCCCGAATTGGAGATGTTGTCCGAGATTGCGGCGAGCCGGGTCGAGTTGGCGTTCAGACCGGCGATCCCGGCGTTGAACGATGAATAGAGGGTAGACATGGCAGTGGCCTTTCGAGCTGGTGCGGAGCGATTGATCCGACACTGCACGACGGGCGTTAATGCGCGCCTAACGCCGATCCACCGTCACGATTGCTGCCGCAAAAGGATCAGTTCCAGACGGTTGTTGCGCACCGACATCGGGTTCGGGTCCGCCGGACGACGGTCGGCGTGGCCGGTCACGCGGGCCAGGCGCGCCGGGTCGAAACCAGCGTCGCCCAGCAGGCGGCGTACCCGGTCGGCCCGCGCGGTCGAGAGGTGCCAGCGCGGGTCATTGGCCTGCACCACGGTATAGCTGCGCGTATGGCCTTCAATCGACAAGCGATTGACGACCATAGAGAAAATCTGCGACGTGACGATGATGATCTGCTCAAGAACCGGCTCGGGCACATCGGTGTCGGTGATGAACAGCGGCGCGCCCGGCAGATCGAAAAGTTCAATCACCAGCCCTTCGTCGGTGACGCGGGTCACCACGTGGCGCAGCGCCTGATCCATGAGCGCGCTTTCGCCGCCCAGACCGTTCAGATGTTCCTGAAGCTGTTCAAAGCTGGCGGTTTCGGCGCGCGTGTCGGTGCCTGATTCGGTTGCTTCGTCTTCGGGCCGGGCAGGCGCGGCCTGCGTGCGGGTTTCCACATCGGTGCCGCCAAACATGCCTTCGCCGCCAGAGGAGATCCGGTGCACCGGTATCGACGGATTGAAGTAATCCGCCAGCCCGCGGCGTTGTGATTCGGTTGTTGCCCCCAGCAGCCACATCATCAGAAAGAACGCCATCATCGCGGTCACAAAGTCCGCATAAGCCACCTTCCAGGCGCCGCCATGGTGGCCGCCGCCCTTCACGATTTTCTTTCGTTTGACGATGATCGGCGCGGCGTTGTTTTGCCGGCTCATCCCATCATTCCTTCAGTCACCCAAGCCAAACGCTAGCAGACAGGTGTGAAGCGGGAGTTAAGCGTTGCCGGGCGCGCGAAGCGGCACGCGGCCTTCAGGCGTCAGCATAAAGACAGCACGGCCTTCAACCACGATGGTGGTCAGCGGCCCGCCATAGGCCGCGCCGCTGTCGATATTCACGCGGTTGCCGTAATGGGTGGGGGCGTCGATATTGGTGTGGCCGTGGATCACCAGCCAAGGGTGCGGCTGGGTGAACTCAAGAAACGGGCCGCGAATCCAGCTCAGATCATCCTCGACCTGATCGTCCAGCGCGACGCCGGGGCGCACGCCGGCATGCACGAAAAGGACATCGCCGCGCAGGCAATAGCCCGGCAGATCGTTCAGGAAGGCGCGGTGCCCCTGCGGGACGGCGGCGCTGGCCTCGGCCGGGCTGGCGTCGGGCGTGGCGCCGTAGCTTTGCAGCGTCGTGCCGCCCCCGATGCGCGGATTCAGATAATCCAGATCGGCCCGCAGGATCGGGTCATGTTTGCCGTCGAGAAACAGTGTGAACATGCGGTCATGGTTGCCCTTGAGGACGACCCAGGGCTTGCCAGCCAACTGCCCTTTGAGCAGCAGATCCACCACCCCGCGCGAATCCGGGCCACGATCGACCAGATCACCGACATGGACGACCGGCGAGTCAGCATCGCCAACCCGCGCGCGGTCGGCGGCGATCAGGTCATGGGCCTGATGCAAAAGGTGGATCTGGCCGTGGATGTCGCCGATGGCATAGGTGCGAAGGGTCATGGATCCGTCCGGTTGGCGTTTGGCCCGGTTGTCGGCCAATTCGGACCCAAGTTCAATGCATCCGGGCCGTCGGCTCTTTAAGGGCGCGGCCGAATGCACGCGCGGACAAGGATTTTCCCCAACGTCAACCACCCCGCGAACCGGCAAGTTGCTGCGTTCGGTGATCCCGGAACAGGAAGACAGTTGCCGAATGCGCGCCGAACGGTAAAGTTGGCGTTAGCGCAACACTGCGACCGGTTGATGAAACTTTGACCTGAGTCGCGGAACGCTGAACAGACGGCCGGTCAACGGCGCGCAGAAAAAGGGGAGCTCTAGCCACGACCTCTGCTCGCAGCCTTTGCGACACGGAGCGTACTGACCCACCGGGCAGTGCGACCGCACAACAACGGCTCTGGAACCGGCCCGCGAGGCCGGCAACCGGACGGCCACATACTTGATCCACAGGAAGGATACGACATGAAGAAACTCTTGCTCACTACCGCCCTCGTCGGCTTTGCCGGCACCGCGTATGCTGACGATGTTCCGCTGGGCATCATCTTCGGCTTTACCGGCCCGCTGGAATCCATCACCCCGGCCATGGCGCAGAGCGCCGAAATGGCTGTGGCGGAAGTGAACGCCTCGGGCCTGTTCTCGCTGGGCACGGTCACCACGGTACGCGGCGATGACGGGTGCATCGACTCGGGTCTGGCTGTTGCCACGGCCGAGCGTCTGGTGACCTCGGACCGCGTTGTCGGCATCGTCGGCGCTGACTGCTCGGGCGTCACCGGCGCGATCCTGCAGAACGTCGCGCGTCCGAACGGCGTTGTGATGATCTCGCCCTCGGCCACCTCGCCCGCGCTGTCGACGGCTGAAGATGACGGCCTGTTCTTCCGCACCGCTCCGTCGGATGCGCGTCAGGGGCAGGTTGTGGCCGATATCCTGGTCGATCGCGGCGTCAGCACCATTGCCATCACCTATACCAACAATGACTACGGCGCGGGTCTGGCTGATTCGATTCAGGCCGCCTTCACCGCTGCGGGCGGCACCGTCACGATGGTTGCCTCGCACGAAGACGGCAAAGCCGACTATTCGGCTGAAGTCGGTGCGCTGTCGGCTGCCGGTGGTGAAGTGCTGGTGGTTGCCGGTTACGTTGACCAGGGCGGTCGCGGCATCATCCGTTCGTCGCTGGATCTGGGCGCGTTCGACACGTTCGAACTGGTTGACGGCATGATCGGCGACAGCCTGCTGGAAGCCATGGGCGACGAGCTGGAAGGCACCTTTGGCCAGCTGCCGGGCGCTGACAATCCGGGCACCGGCATGTTCCAGGATCTGGCCACCGCTGCGGGCTTCGACGGCTCGTCGGCGTTCGCACCGGAATCCTATGACGCGGCTGCACTGATGCTGCTGGCGATGGCTGCGGCCAACTCGACCGCTTCGGCTGACTACAAAGACCACGTCATGGACGTCGCCAACGCCCCCGGCGAGCAGATCTATCCGGGTCAGCTGGCCCACGCGCTGGAAATCATCGCGGCCGGCGGTGACGTCGATTACGTCGGTGCGTCGGCGGTCGAGCTGATCGGTTCGGGAGAAAGCGCCGGTAACTACCGTGAGCTGGAAGTCCAGAACGGCGCGTTCGAGACCGTGCGCTTCCGCTGATGCAGAAGTTTGGCTGACAACAAGCAGCCCGGGACTGACGGTTCCGGGCTGTCTTTTTGCAAGGATACGCGCATGATCCGGGTCGAAGACCTGCACAAGCATTTTGGCGGCTTCCATGCCGTCGACGGCGCCAGTCTCACCATTGCCGAAGGCTCGATCACCGGATTGATCGGACCCAACGGCGCGGGCAAGACGACGCTTTTCAACGTCATCGCCGGCGTTCTCAAACCGACCTCGGGCACGGTGTCCATGGCGGGTCAGGACATCACCGGACTGGAGCCGCACGAGTTGTTCCACAAGGGATTGCTCAGGACGTTCCAGATCGCCCACGAATTCGGCTCGATGACCGTCCGCGAGAATCTGATGATGGTTCCCCCGCGCCAGGCTGGCGAAGGTCTGTTCGCCGCGTGGTTCCAACGCGGTGCCGTCCGGCGCGAGGATGAAGAAATCCGCCGCCGTGCCGATGAGGTGCTGGAGTTCCTGACCATTTCGCATATCGCGGATGAGAAGGCGGGCAACATCTCGGGCGGGCAGAAAAAGCTGCTTGAGCTGGGCCGTACGATGATGACCGACGCCAAGATCGTCTTTCTGGACGAGGTCGGCGCGGGCGTGAACCGGACGCTGCTCAACACCATCGCCGACGCCATCGTCCGCCTGAATCAAGAGCGCGGCTATACCTTTGTCGTCATCGAGCACGACATGGATTTCATCGGCCGCATCTGCAACCCGGTGATCTGCATGGCCGAGGGCAAGGTGCTGGCCGAAGGCACGCTGGATGAGATCAAGGCGAATGAGCAGGTGATCGAGGCCTATCTGGGCACCGGCCTTAAAAACAAGGTCAAGGCGGAGGTCGGTCATGTCTGAACATCCCGTGACACCAGATCCCGAAGCCGTGCTGATCGGCGATGCGATGACCGGCGGCTATGGTGCCGCAGACATCCTGCACGATTGCACCATCGCCGTGGACAAGGGCCAGATCGCGGTCATCGTCGGCCCCAACGGGGCGGGCAAATCGACGGCGATGAAGGCGGTCTTCGGCATGCTCAATCTGCGCAAGGGGCAGGTGCGGCTGAACGGTGAAGACATCACCAGCCTGTCGCCGCAGGACCGCGTGGCCAAGGGCATGGGCTTTGTGCCCCAGACGCGCAACATCTTCCCGTCGATGACGGTGCAGGAAAACCTTGAGATGGGCGCCTTCATCCGCGGTGACGATTACCGCGAGACGATGGAGCAGATCTACCACCTGTTCCCCATCCTGCGCGACAAGCGCAATCAGGCGGCGGGCGAACTGTCCGGTGGTCAGCGCCAACAGGTTGCCGTGGGCCGTGCGTTGATGACCAAGCCGTCTGTCCTGATGCTGGACGAGCCGACAGCGGGCGTGTCGCCCATCGTCATGGATGAGCTGTTCGACCGAATCATCGAGATCGCCCGCACCGGGATTTCCATCCTGATGGTCGAGCAAAACGCCCGGCAGGCGCTGGAGATCGCGCATAAGGGCTACGTTCTGGTACAGGGTGCGAACCGCTTCACCGACACCGGGCAGGCGCTGCTGGCCGACCCCGAGGTCCGCCGCAGCTTTCTGGGGGGGTAGAGATGCGCTTTCTGCTTCCGCTTCTGCTCGCCGCCTCGCCTGCCCTTGCCGAAGGTCAGCGCGATGCTTTCACCTGCGACGCCCTGATGACCTGTATCGTGAACCAGCCCTGCACCGACGGAGGAGAGGGTTTTGGTCTGGCTTTCCTCGGTGGCGGGCTGGAAATCGAGATGGGCGGCACAGTCATTCAGCCTGTTTATGACGGCACCCTGCAGATCGCCGCCTGGGAACGGGGCACCGGCTTTTATCAGCTGCGCCTGACGGGCGACGGCGGAGGCCTGCTCACGCTGTCCATGGCCAATGGTGCCTCGTTCGAGGAAACAACCGTCCTCTGGCTGCACTGTTCGCCGCAATGACCTCAGGTCCGCTGTCTGGAAAGGCTCCTTTATGGAAATCCTGAATGCTTTGGTCTTGCTGGCCAACTTCGTTTTGATCCCCGCCATTTCGTATGGCAGCCAACTGGCGCTGGGCGCGCTGGGCATCACGCTGATTTACGGCATCCTGCGCTTTTCGCATTTCGCGCATGGCGACGTGATGGCCTTTGGCACGATGCTGGTGATCCTTGTCACCTGGGCGCTGCAATCGGCGGGTGTGTCGATTGATCCGCTTCCCACCGCGCTGCTGGCCCTGCCGATTGGCATCATCGGCACCGCGATCCTGCTTCTGGGCACCGACCGCGTTGTCTATCGCTTTTACCGAAAAGTGCGCGCCGCGCCGATTGTGGTGGTGATGGCCTCGCTGGGGGTGATGTTCGTGGTCAACGGGCTGGTGCGCTTTGTCATCGGTCCGAATGATCAGAACTTTGCCGATGGTGCGCGCTTCCTGTTCACCGTGCGCGAGTTCCGCAACTATACCGGCCTCGATGAGGGGCTGGGCATCCGCTATTCGCAGATGATCACCGTGGCGATTACGGCGCTGGTGGTGGCGGCGTTGTTCTGGTTCCTCAACCGAACACGCACCGGGAAATCCATGCGTGCTTACTCGGATAACGAGGATCTGGCGCTGCTGTCAGGCATCAACCCCGAGCGGGTGGTGACGGTGACATGGCTGGTCGTCGCGGTGTTGGTGACGGTGGCCGGGACGCTCTATGGTCTGGACAAGAGCTTCAAGCCCTTCACCTATTTCCAGCTGCTGCTGCCGATGTTCGCCGCCGCCATTCTGGGCGGCCTGGGGAACCCGCTGGGCGCATTGGCCGGAGCCTTTGTCATCGCGCTGTCCGAGGTCGGCGTGACCTATGCGTTCCGCAAGTTCTTCCAGTACCTGCTGCCGGAAAGTCTGGAGCCAAACTCACTGATGCAGCTTCTGTCGACCGACTATAAATTCGCGGTGTCCTTCGTGCTTCTGGTGCTGGTGCTGCTGTTCCGCCCGACCGGGCTCTTCAAGGGGCAATCCGTATGACCATTCGTCACGCTTCTTATTTCGCGATCATGGCGGTTCTGTTGGTGCTGGTCGGCTGGTTGCAAAGCTGGTCGGTGGCGATGGGACTGGTCAACATGTGCCTGATCTCGGCGATCATGGCGCTGGGGGTCAACATCCAGTGGGGCTATGCCGGGCTGTTCTCGGTCGGCACCATGGGCTTTGTCGCGCTGGGGGGACTGGGCGTCGTGCTCACCTCGATGCCGCCGGTGCGTGATGCGTGGTCGGCAGGGGGCGTCGGTGTGCTGGCCGGGCTTGCGGTCGGTGTGCTGGCCATCATCGCGGCAGTACAGGTTTACCGCCGGATGCAAAAGGGCTGGCTGCGTGCCGCCGTTCTGTTGGTGGTGATCGTCGGCGGGTTCTTCGCCTTCCGCGCGGTGATGGACCCGGCCGTCGATGCCATCGAGGGCACCAACACCGCCGTTGCGGGCTATCTGGGCGGGGCCGGGATGCCGGTGATCTTGTCGTGGCTGGTCGGCGGTCTGCTGGCCGCCGGAGCGGCCTGGGTGATCGGCAAGGTCAGTCTGGGCCTGCGGTCGGACTATCTGGCCATCGCCACGCTGGGCATCGCCGAGACGATCATCGCGGTCATCAAGAACGAGGATTGGCTGTCGCGCGGCGTGCGCAACGTCAACGGGCTGCCGCGCCCGCTGGTGGTGCCCTACGAGGTCAATCTGCAATCCAACCCCGAGTTCATCGCCTGGGCGCAATACTTCGGCTTTGACGCGGTCGAGGCGTCGTCGCTGTTCGTCAAGCTGTGCTACGCGCTGCTCTTCGTCGTCGTTCTGGCGATCATCATGTGGCTGTCCGAGCGGGCGTGGAACTCGCCCTGGGGCCGCATGATGCGCGCCATCCGCGACAACGAAACCGCCGCGCGGGCGATGGGCAAGAACGTCACCAAGCGCCACCTGCAGGTGTTTATTCTGGGCTCGGCGGTCTGCGGTATTGCCGGGGCGATGCTGACCACGCTGGACGGGCTGTTCACGCCGGGCACCTACCAGCCGCTGCGGTTCACCTTCCTGATCTGGGTGATGGTGATCGTCGGCGGGTCGGGTAACAACTGGGGCGCGGTGCTGGGCGGGTTCCTGATCTGGTTCCTGTGGGTCGAGGTCGAGCCGATCGGCCTGTGGCTGATCCAGACGCTGACCGACACCATGCCCGACGACAGCGCCATCCGCGCGCATCTGCTGGAGAGCGCGGCCCATATGCGCCTGATGACGATGGGTATCATCCTGCTTCTGGTGCTCAGGTTCGCGCCCCGCGGGTTGATCCCTGAGAAGTAAGCACTGAAAACCCCCGGCTCATAAGCCGGGGGTTTTTCTTTGCCGCCGGTGTTACGGCGCGTCCCGCAGTTGCCGCTCAGGCACTTGGCCCCGCTATCCCCGCTTATCAAACGTAAGACGCGGCCAGCATCGGGGCTGACCGCGTCAAACAGGTTGAGGGCCGCACCATGTCCGTGGTGCGCGCCGCGCTTAGACCGCGATGGCCCTTGTCCGTCTCGTCTTGACCTGATGCCAGCCCAGAATGACAACGCTCAGCGCCACGGCGGGCAGTTGCAGCGTCAGATCCCCCGACAGCACCAGCAGCGACAGCGCCAGCCGCACCGCGATCTCCCATTTGGGCAGGCGCGTCTGGTCGAACCGCGCCAGCGCGCTGGCCAGCAGGTACAGTGTCAAGCCCAGCCGTGTCAGCAACCAGAGCAGCGGCAGCAGGTGGAACGCGCCATCATAACCGGTCAGGAACCGCTGGCCGCTGGTGGCAAAGTCGGGGCTGATCACCGCCGCCTGCACCAGCAGGATCTCAGGGTTGAAGGCAAAGACGAAGGGGATCACGAACATCACGATCCCCGACCGCACCGCCGAGAACGAGGTCATCACCGGGTCCGATTTGGCGATGGTCGACGCGGCATAGGACGCCACGGCCACAGGCGGTGTGATCGCGCTGACGCAGGCGAAGTAGAAGATGAACATATGCGCGGTGAAATGCGCCAGTCCCAGCCCCACCAGCAACGGTCCCATCAGCAGCGCCGCGTTCACATAGGCCGGAACTGCCGGCATCCCCATGCCGAACAGGATCGCCAGCACCATCGTCACGCCCAAAGCGATGAACTGAAACGCCAGCGGCGCACCGTCCCCGATGTTCAGCGCCCTGAGCCAGCCCAGAATATCCAGCGCGATAAAGCTGGGCAGCGCGGTCAGGTTCAGCGCGATGTCGATCACCGAGACGGCAAGGAACATCAGATACAACCCGGCCGAGGTGATCCCGGCATCCGACAGCGCATCCAGCAGCTTGGCCGGGCGCTTGCGGAAGGCGGGCTCGATGAACAGCATCCCCATCAGCGTCACCGCCGCCCACCAGCCGACGCTACCGGCATCGCCCAGCGTGTTCTGGATCAGTTGCATGATCCACGGCAGGTTCTCGGCCCGGCAGCCGGTGGCGGTCTGGATGATCTCGGCGCCCAGCATCCGGCTGATCGGATCGCAGCCGATGGCGTCCTTGGGCACCAGCAGCAGCACGATGATGATCGCCAGCGGCAGGAAGATCTGGCTCAGCAACAGCCCGTCATTGCGGGTCAGGCGCAGCTCGGGCGGCACTTCGCCCACGGCGTCGATGCCCTGCTTGCGCGACTGGAACATGACCGACAGGAACATGCAGATGAAATACGCCACCGCCGGGATCGCCGCAGCAATCGCCACGTCGCGGTAGGGCACGCCAGTCATCGCGGCCAGAATGAAGGCGGCGATGCCCATGATCGGCGGCATGACCTGCCCGCCGGACGAGGCCGCAGCCTCGACCCCCGCTGAATAGGTGCGTGAAAAGCCGCTTTTGACCATCATCGGAATGGTGATCGTGCCGGTGCCCAGCACGTTCACGACCGGCGTGCCGGTGGTGGTGCCAAACAGCGCCGAGGCGACGATTGCCGCATGGGCCGAGCCACCGCGCAGGCGGCGGGTGGACACCACTGCCAGCTTGATCAGCGTGCGCCCGCCCGCCGAGACCGACAGCAGCGACCCCAGAACGATATAGGGGAACACGGTGTTAAGCATGATGTGCAGGAACTGACCCAGCAGGCCCGAGCCCTGATTGACCAGCAAATCCTGCACCCGATAGCGCCCGTCCGCCAGGCTTCGCGGCTCACCCCCCAGCGCGGTGATCAAGTAGCGGTTCATGCCGTCCGAGCCGAAGGCGTACCAGATCAGCACCGTCGCGATGGCATAGACGGCCAGCGCGATCGAGACCATGACCAGCGAAAAGCCCCAGACCTGCGTGTTATAGGCCAGAAAGATCACCACCGCCCCGCCGACGATCAGCGTCAGCCAGGGGCCGGTCGTGGCCATGCAGCGCGGGTTGTCGATGCTGGTGGGGGCGGGCAGGCCCATCATCTGCGCCAGCTCACGCTCGGCGGTCAGCGTCCGCTCGATCAGCGCGGCGCGTTCGCCGGTGATCACGTCGATCAGGCAGACGGCTTCGTTCTCGATCAGATAGGTCGCGGCGATGCCGACAGCCGCCACCACCAGCGCCGCGTCCAGCGCCAGCCCGAGGCGGCGCTTGGCGGGGCTGACCTCGCTCCATTTGCGGGCGACCGAATGCCAGATGGCAACGATGATCATCATCCACGCAAAGGCGATGGGGTAGTAATATTCATACGGGAACCGGCGCACATCGAGGCTGTCCCAGCCGGTCAGATCACGCCAGAACTGGTCCCAGCCCGGTATGGACGGGGTCGAATTGATCATCCCGACGACCACGAACAGCAGGGCCATGAGATAAACGACCCGGCGCAAGGCGGGCCGGATGACAGGGGGTTCGGTTTCCATAACTCGCTCGCATCAGGGCGATGGGGCCCGCCGGTTGGCGGGCCCGGTTGGTGTTACTGCGCGCACTCGGGCACGGTGTAACCCGCTTCTTCCCACGCCCGCACCGCGCCGGGGTGGTAGTGAACCGGGTTCAGCCCGCACATGCCCGACGCAACCGGATCAAGATCTTCAAGCCCGATGTTGCGGGCATAGAGCGCCTTTTCATAGAGATCGCTCAGCGTTTCGATATGCGCGCGGGTCAGCTGATAGGCCAGCTCTTCGCTCATCGACTCATTCACGCAGTTGCCGCCGACCGAACCCCGGGTGCGGAACATGCCGTCTTCGGACACGATGGTCGCATTCTCACCCAGCGCCGCCATCTGCTCGGCGGTCAGGACGAACGGGGCCGAACCGGGCGAGGTCAGCAGGCGTTGCATGCTCTCGCTCTCGAACTGCGCGATCGGGATCGAATAGAAGTTCATCCGCCCCGCCGACAACGCCTGAAGCGGGCGGTCCGAGGGGATGTATTCCGGCAGCAAGGCTACATCGACCGAGCCTTCGGTGATGGTGGTGGCCATCTGCGACCAGTCGCTTTCAACAGCGGTGAAACCGGCACCGGCCTCAAGCCCGGTCATCACCTGAATGGTCGAGCGGGCCTCGCTGGTGGCGGCACCCCGGGGCGGGCCGTCCAGAACGCGGCGGCCGGCCAGATCGTCCCAGCCGGACACACCGGCGGTTTCGTAGCCATAGAGCACGTAAGCGCCAAAGGAATACGGGTAGAGCACGCGCAGCGAACCTGCCAGTTCCGCGCCGCGCTCGGCGCCCAGATCGGCGAAGGGGCCAACCCCGCGCGACATCAGGAAGGGAATGATGAACGGACAGATGCCGATATCGGTGCGCCCTTCGGCGACCGCCAGCGTCGCGTTTGCGCCAGTCTGGCCCAGCGTGATCTGAATATCGGCAATACCGCGTTGCGAGGCGACCTCGGCCAGATGCGCGACGGTCAGATGGACCGCGACGCCGGGCGTCGAGGTCATCGCAGTCAGGTTCTCTTGCGCCGCGACGCCGGTGGCGAAAGCGCCCAGCCCAAAGGCTGCAACTGTGGCTAATGTCTTCATGGTGTCCTCCCGTTGATGGTTATCGGCAGCGGGGTCGGGTCTGTTGCCCGTCTTCGGTGCCGTCGAACGAAAACGACCCGGCGCACCTCCTCGCGCGCCGGGTCTGTGGTTGCTATCGGGCCGGGTGACGATACGGCTCGATCGAGATGTTGCGGCCGATGCGGATGGTCATCAGATCCTCGGCGATCAGCACGGTGCCGTCGTATTCGGCGGCCAGCTGGTCCAGCAGATCGTCCATCGGCAGCGGATCGGGCGGCAGCAGCGCCAGATGGGTGAGCATCGCCAGCCGCGGCTTGGTCTGGGCAAAGACGCGGCCCACCTCGGACGGCGAGGCGTGGTGGTCAATCGCCACCTTCACCTTGGGATAATTCGCCAGCGTCGAGGCGCGCGCGGCGGCGACCTCGTGCACGAACACATCTGCGCCATGGGCCTGCGAGATCAGGTTCTCATTATACCGCGTGTCGTGCGAATGGACGAAGACGCGGCCCTTGTATTCGACCCGGAACCCGTAGGCCGAGGGGATGTTGTCGCCGTGATCCACCAGAATCGCGATGATCTTCAGCCCGCCTTTGTCAAAGACCACGCCTTCTTCGTACTGATGCGGGATGATCCGCATGTGTTCGGCGTCGATCTCGTTGTCATTCACCCGGATGTCGCGGTCGGGCTTGGTGACAATCCACGCACCCTCAGCGATATGCTCGATCCCGGCGGGGCCATAGACCGTCAGCGGCTTGCCGCGCCCGGCCCAGCCTTGCGGGATGGTGCCTGACATCAAAAGATCGAACAGACCTGAATAATGGTCCGAGTGGTAATGCGACAGGATCACCGTATCCACATAGCCAACCGGAATCCCCAGCTGCGACATGCGGATCACCGCACCCCGGCCACAGTCGAGCAATACGCGCTGGTCGCCCGCCTCGATCAGGGTTGAGGTGCCAAAGGCGTGGATGCTGGGGTTGGGAATGCCGGTGCCCAGCAGGGTGACTTTAAGAACGTCGGTGGTCATGTGTTTTCCTCCCTCACGGCGGGCCTGTCAGCCGCGCCGCGCCTTCAGTTCGGCGCGGATCTCGTCGCCATGGGCATCAAGGATCGGCGGTGGCAGCAGATCGGTCTCGGCCTGACCGTCGAAATTGTAGGGCGCGCGTACGGTGGTGAAGGTATCGGCCATGACGCCGGGCACCTGCACCTTGATCCCCAGATGGCGCGCCTGCGGATCTTCCAGCGCTTCGTCGCTGTCATAGGCGGCGGAATAGGGCACGCCCGCCGCTTCCAGCGCCGCGCACCAGTCGTCGCGGGTTTTGGTGGCAAAGACCGGGGCGAAGGCTGCGATCAGCTCGTCCTGATGATCAATCCGGGCGGGCCGTTCGGCAAAGCGCGGATCGTCGTTCAGGGCTTGCAGGCCGGTGGCCTCCAGCAACCCCTCCCAGAACTTTACGGGTGAGGACAGGTGGAACGCGATCCACTTGCCGTCGGCGCACGCAAACGTATAGCTCTGCGAGACGACGGGGCGCGACAGCGGCCCCATGACTTCGCCCGCACTGTAATAATGCGTGAAGCTGTCCAGATTGAAATGGCACATGGCTTCGAGCATCGAGATGTCGATGCGCCGCCCGGTGCTGCCCTCCTTCCGCTCAACCAGCGCCGCAAGAATCGCCATCGCCGCGTATTGGCCGGTGACGGAATCGGCGATTGCCGGGCCGATCACGCGGGGGTTCTCGGGCGGTGTCAGCAGACGCAGATACCCGGCAGCCGCCTGCGCGACGGAGTCGAAGGTGGGCCGGTTCATCGCCGGGCCAGAGGGACCAAAGCCCGAGATCGCGCAATAGATCAGGCCGGGGTTGATCGCCCGCAGCTCGGCCTCACCGGCGCCCAGCTTTTCGGCAACGCCGGGGCGGAAGTTCTGGATGAACACATCCGCCGTGGCGATCAGCTCGTGCAGGGTCTTGCGATCTTCCTCGCCGCGCGTGTCCAGCGCGATGGAGCGCTTGTTGCGGTTATAGGTCTGGTAATGCGGTGAATAGAGCCCGCCCTTGAACGCACGGAACGGATCGCCCGAGCCCGGTAGCTCGACCTTGATCACATCCGCGCCCAGATCGGCCAGATGCATCGCGGCGGCGGGGCCGGTGATATAGGTGCCCAGCTCGACCACTCGGATATTCTGCAGGATCTTCATGCGCCGGGCTCCTGCTCTTCGCGGCCAGAGCGTTCTCCGTCATACGAGATCGCCAGATCGGCATGGTTGGACATGATGAAGCCAATCGAGCGCAGGCTTTCCTCATAGAGATGGGCTGACAGCCCCGCCGCGCGGGCCAGCAGAGGCACGGCTTTCAGCGCTTCAAGCGGCCAGCCCGCATCCAGAATCACTGCCGGGATTGCGCCCGAGACGTTGACCGGCAGCGGGCGGTGCATGATGCCGGGGGCTTGCTCGCCCAGCACGCGCAGGGTTTCGACATAGCGGCCCGAGAGGCCCAGCTCATCGCAAAGCTCGAGCAGACGCAGCGCGCGTGGATCGCCTTCGGCGTGTTGCGGATGACCAAGGCCTGGTACCTTCTTGCGTTCGATCTTCAGCTGCGTGACGTGATCCTGCGCCGAGGCGGCGATATCGCCGTCGGTCGCGCCGGTCAGCACCTCATGCAGGAACCGCCCCGCCGTTTCCGTCGACCCGGCCACCACCGTGCCCATCCCCAGCAGCCCCGCCGCCATCGCGCCTTGCCAGGATTCCGGTCCTGCAGCCAAGGTCATACGCGCTGCTTGCACACTGGGCACCAGCCCGTGTTCTGCGATAGAGACCAGACAGGCGTCCAGCATCTTGCTCTGGGCGCTGGTGGGCATTTCACCAACCACCAGCAGCCAGAAGTAGTCGGTGAAACCGATCTTGCCGATCAGGTCATGGCACAGATCGCGGCCGCGCACCGTGATCGAATGGGCGTCCGATGTGGCGATCGCCGTATAGGCGTCGGTTTGTTTTCCAATGCGCATGTCATTCTTTTCGTATTGCGAAACTTTTTTCTCTTGCCGAAGACTACGGGCGCAGATTAGGCTTCGTCAAGCCACTTTGTTCGGCCCTTGCCGGACGTGCGAATGAGGGAGAAGGCACCGTGAAGGATATCAACCAGTTCACCATCACCCAGGCGGTGAAGGATTCGTTCAAGACCGAGCCGGGCAGCCGGTTTGAATCCCTGCTGCACGGTCTGGTCGAGCATCTGCACGACTTCACCCGCGAGCAGAACGTCACCCATGAGGAATGGATGGGGGTGCTCAACTTCCTCTACGACTGCGGTAAGATCTCGACGCCTGAGCGCCACGAGTTCATCCTGCTGTCCGACGTGTTGGGCTGGTCCTCGCTGGTCGATATGATCAACACCAAGGGCGGCGCGACCGAGGGCTCGAACCTTGGGCCGTTCTATCTGGACAACGCACCGGTCAAGCAACTGGGCGGCAATCTGGCCGATGACCGCGATGGGGTGACGGTGCTGGTGCATGGCAAGGTCAGCAACACGCTGCACCACCCGCTGCCCGGCGCGACCATCGACACCTGGCAGGCGGACGCGACCGGCACCTATCCTATTCAAGAGGTCGAGCAGGACAAATACGACCTGCGTGGCAAGTTTACCTGCGATGAAAACGGGCGTTATTATTACACCACCGTGCTGCCCAAGCCCTATACCGTGCCCTATGACGGCCCGGTCGGTGTGCTGCTGCGGGCGGGCACCCGCCACGCCTGGCGCGCGCCGCATATGCATTTCATCGTGACTGCGCCGGGTATGGCCGGGATCACCACCGAGATCTTCTTCAAGAATACCGAATATCTGGATAATGACGCAGTGTTCGGCGTCCGGCAGTCGCTGATTGCCGATCTGAAACCGGCCAAGGATATCGACAAGCTGGGCTACACGCTGGACAAGAAGCCTGATGCCGTGATCGAATTCGACTTTGTGCTGGCACCAGAGGGTTAAGACGCTGTGAGCGACGACGAAAACAGACCAGCGGGCTTTGTCGAGGCTCTGGCCAAGGGCATCGCGATCCTTGAGAGCTTCGATGCCAGCCACAGCGAAATGACGCTGTCCGAGGTCGCGCGCCGGGTGGACGTTTCTCCGGCAGCGGCGAGGCGGGGTCTGATCACGCTGATCGAGCTGGGCTATGTCGGCCAGAACGCCAAGCGTTTTCACCTGAAACCCAAGGTGATGGCGCTGGGCTCGTCGTTCTATTTCGCCACGCGGGTGGATGAGATCATCCTGCCCGATCTGCGGCGGTTGGTTGAGACGTTTGGCGATGCGGCTTCGGTCGGGACGCTGAACGATCACAACGTGATCTACGTCGCGCATTACTCGCAGCAGCGCGCCCGGCGCGCCTCGGCCGTGGTGGGGGCCAGCTATCCTGCCTTTGCCACCTCGATTGGCCGGGTGATGCTGGCGGGACTGTCCGATGACGCGCTGGACCGCTGGCTTGAGGGGCTGACGCCGGTGCCGCTGACCTCGCGCACGCTGACCGACAAGGGGGCCTTGCGCGAAGAGGTGCTGCGCGTGCGCGAGCAGGGCTATGCGACGACGGTGGATCAGCTGGATTATGGCATCACCGCCATTGCCGTGCCCATCGTCAACGATGAGGGTCGCACCGTCGCCGCGATCAACAGCTCGGGCTACAGCGGCATGGTCGCGCCCGAGGCGCTGGTCAGCGAACGCCTGCACGAGCTGCGCGCCGTTGCGTCGTCGATTGCCCTTCAACTGGCCCGTTATCCAACGCTGCGGGCGGTGCTGGGCGACTGAGCGCGAAATTTACGTGTATCGTCACGCGAACAGGCTTGACGGAGCCTAAACCGCTCCGTACTTTTCGTTATAAGCAAGAATTTTCGCATTGCGAAACATTAGACTGCGCCGGGCCAGAAAGCCGCGCACCATCAGACACCAGGGAGGATCCGATGAACAAACCCCAAACCTTCGCCCCGGCGACGCTGCAAGACGCGCTCGACACCGCAGGCGGCGCGATCAACCTGCTGCGCTCGTCGCAGCTGGGCACCACGATCTTTCCGGGCATCCCGGCTGAATTCACCAACTGGCGCGACGAACAGCGCGCGTGGAAAGAAAGCGTCGCGCTGCTGGAGCAGACCTATCACATGACCGAAGTGCATGTGCGCGGGGCCGATGCGCTGGAGTTCATGTCGCGCCTGTCGACCAACCGGCACGACAATTTCACCACCATGCGCGCCAAGCAGGTGGTCATGTGCGGCCCCGACGGCCGGATGATCTCGGACGCGGTGGTGTTCCGTGAGGAAGACGATTTCATGCGCGTCGTCGGCCCGCCCACAGCGGCGAACTGGGTTGAGTTCAACGCAACCAAAACCGACCTGAACGTCACCTCCACCCGCGACGAGAATTTCATCCGCCCGCGCGCCCGGCGTGATGTGTTCCGCTTTCAGGTGCAGGGCCCCAACGCGCTGCCCCTGATGCAGGAAGTGACCGACGGCACGCTGCCGGACATCAAGTTCTTCCATATGGGTGCCTTCAAGATCGCTGGTCGCGATGTGCGCGCCGTGCGGCATGGCATGGCCGGAACGCCGGGTTTTGAGGTGTACGGCGACTGGGACGATCAGGCTGCGGTGCGTGAGGCGGTCGAGCGTGTCGGTGCGAAATACAAGCTGCGCAAGGCGGGCTCGGTCACCTATGGCACCGCCGCGCAGGAAAGCGGCTGGATGCCGCGCCCGCTGCCCGCGATCTATGAAACCGACGACATGGCCGAATATCGCGCCTGGATCCCGGCCCAGTCGTTCGAGGCCGCCGGATCGTTGGGCGGCAGCTATATCTCGGACAAGATCGCCGATTACTATGTCGAGCCGTATGAAGTGGGTTACGGCAATCTGGTGAACTTCGACCACGATTTCATCGGTCGGGCCGCGCTGGAAGAGCTGAAGCTGAACCAGAAGCGCCGCAAGATGACGCTGATCTGGAACAATGACGATGTGTTCCGCGTGCTGAAGAACTCGCTGCGCACCGACGGGCCGCGCACCAAGTTCATCTCGCTGCCGGTGCCGATGTATTCGTCGTTTCAGGCGGATCAGGTGCTCTCGAACGGCAAGCCGGTCGGTGTGTCGAACTGGATGTCGTACTCGTCGAACGCCGGTGCGGTTCTGTCGACGGCGCTGATGGACATTGAGCACGCCGTGGTCGGCAACGAGGTGACGCTGCTCTGGGGCGAGCCGAACAGCCGCCGCAGCACGGTCGAAGAGCACGAGCTGACCGAGATCCGCGCCACCATCGCGCCGGTGCCCTATTACGACAAGACGATCAAGAAAGACTGATCCGGCACGCCCCCCGGGTTGGCGGGGGAACACGTCAGACACGCGAAAGGGCGGCCTTTGGGCCGCCCTTTCTGCACCCGACTGGTGCCACCTGCAGGCAGGCCGCGCCGGGGCGCGACCTGCCGTTCACGTCCGATCAGATCGGGTAGTGCTGGTGCGGATCTTCGATGGTGATCCAGCGCATCTGGGTGAACTCGGTGATGCCGTCATTGCCGCCAAAACGCCCGTGACCCGAGGCTTTCACGCCACCAAAGGGCATCTGCGCCTCGTCCGAGACGGTCGGACCGTTGATGTGGCAGATGCCGCTCTCGACCCGCTCGGCCACCGCCATGGCGCGCTTCAGATCGCGCGAATGGACAGCCGAGGACAGCCCGTATTCGGTGTCATTGGCCACGCGCACCGCTTCGTCGTCGCCCTTGACGCGGATCACCGATTTGACCGGGCCAAAGCTTTCCTCGCGGTAGATGCGCATTTCCGAGGTCACGCCGTCGATGACACCAGCCGGAACGATCGCCCCGTCGCGCTTGCCACCGGCCAGCAGTTTGCCGCCCTTGGACACAGCGTCCGCGACCAGCGCGTCGATCTTTTCCGCCGCCCCTTGGGTGATCAGCGAGCCCAGCGCCACCTGACCGCGCGGGTTGCCGACCGGCAGGGCGGCGGCGCGTTCAGCCAGTTTGGCGACGAAGGCGTCGGCGATTTTCTCGTCAACGATGATCCGCTCGGTCGACATGCAGATCTGGCCCTGGTTCATGAACGAGCCGAACACCGCCGCGTTGACCGCGCCGTCCAGATCGGCGTCGTCCAGAACGATCAGCGGGGCCTTGCCGCCCAGTTCCAGCAGCACCGGTTTGAGGTTCTCACCAGCCAGACGGCCAATGATGCGGCCCACGCCGGTCGAGCCGGTGAAGTTCACATGCTTGACCGCGTCATGTTCGATCAGCGCGGCGACGAGGCCAGCGGCATCCTCGGGCGCGTTGGTGACGACGTTCAGCACGCCATCGGGCAGCCCGGCTTCGGCAAAGCAGGTGCCGATCAGCAGGTGCGTGGCCGGGCACATTTCCGAGGCTTTCAGGATCACCGAGTTGCCACAAGCCAGCGCAACCGCCACGGCGCGGACGCCCAGAATGACCGGCGCGTTCCAAGGGGCCATGCCCAGACAGATGCCATGCGGACGGCGCTGACCCATGGCCATGCAGCCGGGCTTGTCGGACGGGATGATTTCGCCCTTGATCTGCGTGGTGATCGAGGCCGCCTCGCGTAGGATGCCCGACGCGAACCAGACGTTGAACCCGCCCCACGGCCCGGTCGATCCGGTCTCGGCCGTCATCAGTTCGGTGAATTCAGCCGATTTCGACGCCAGAATATCAGCGGCGGCGTTCAGGATGCGGCGGCGCTCGTTCGGGCCGGTCTTGGACCAGACGTCAAAGCCTGCCTGCGCGGCGGCGATGATGGCGGGCACGTCGGCGGCGGTGGCGGCGGGCGCGGTGGTGGCAACGTCGCCGGTCACCGGATCGCGGCGATCAAACGTCTTGCCGCTGTCGGCACCCACGGATTTGCCCGCGATCAGCATGTCTATCTTCATGGTAGTCCTCCCTTTTGGGCCTGTTGGGGCCCGTTCTCAGTGTTGGTGAATGCTCTTGACCACCAGACAGGCGGCCAGTCCTTCGGGGCCATCCTCGGACCCGTGGCCCGAGTGTTTGACGCCCTGAAACGGCGCATCGGCATAGGCCATGCGCATCACGTTGATGCCGACCATCCCGGCCTCCAGCGCGGCCCCGATCCGGTTCGCCATGCGCCCGTTCTCGGTAAACGCATAGGCGGCCAAACCAAAGGGCAAACGGTTGGCTTGCTCGACGACCTCATCAAAGCTTTGAAACCGGGCGGCGGCGACCACCGGGCCGAACGGCTCTTCGTTCATGATCCGCGCGTCGAGCGACAGGTCAGTCAGGACGGTTGGCTGGAAGAAGTAACCCTGATTGCCGATCCGCTCACCCCCCGTCAGCACCCGCGCGCCGCGCGAGGTGGCGTCAGCCAGCAGGCCCTCGACCGCCTCAGGGCGGCGGGCATTGGCCATCGGGCCCATCTGTGTGGCCGGGTCCAGCCCGTCGCCGATCCGCATCGCCGCCAGCCGCTGGCTGAGGGCCGAGACGAAGCGGTCGTGGATGCCGTCCTGCACATAAAAGCGCGTCGGTGACACGCAGACCTGCCCGGCGTTGCGCGATTTCGCCATCGCCAGCAGATCGACGGTACGGTCGAAATCGCAATCGTCGAACACGATGACCGGCGCGTGGCCGCCCAGCTCCATCGTGGTGCGCAAGGCATTGTCAGCCGCCAGTTTCATCAGGTGCTTGCCGACCACGGTCGAGCCGGTGAAGCTGCATTTGCGGATGACGGGTGAGGCGAGCAGATGGCGCGAGACCTCATCGGGCACGCCGAACACCAGCTGACACACGCCGCGCGGAAGGCCCGCGTCGAGCAGCGCCTGCACCACGGCCATGGCGGATGCCGGGGCCTCCTCGGCCGGTTTCAGGATCACCGAGCAGCCCGCCGCGATGGGCGCGCCCAGCTTGCGGCCGGGGTTGTGGATGGGGAAGTTCCACGGCGCGAAGGCGGCGACGGGGCCGACCGGCTCTTTCATCACCAAGGACCGTTCACCATCCGGGCGCACCAGCACGCGGCCATAGATGCGCTTGGCTTCGGCGGCGTAGAAGTCGAACAGATCAGCGCAGCCGTGCAGCTCGATCTTGGTCTCCTGCAGGGTCTTGCCCTCTTCCAGCGTGGCGTTGCGGGCGATCATCTCACCCCGCTCACGCAGCAGGCGCGCGGCCCCGGTCAGCACGGCGGCGCGTTCCTCGGGCGTCGATTTGCGCCAGAGTTTGAAGCCCTTGTCGGCGGACTCCAAAGCGCGGTCCAGATCGGCGGCATTGGCCAGCGGCAGTTCGGCCAGCACCTGACCCGTGGCCGGGTGCCGCACCTCAAAGCTGCGGCGCCCCTCGGCGCCCAGCCATTCGCCGTCGATGTGCAGCTTGAGTTGCGGGTAATCCTGCGAACCGGTGATGGTTGTCATGGTCATTCCTCAGGTCAGCGCCACGGTGACGGTTTTCAACTCGGTATAGATTTCCAGCCCGGCGCGCCCGTTTTCACGCCCAAAGCCCGAGGCCTTGAAGCCGCCCAGCGGCAGCGCCGGATCGGGCGGGCCCGAGCCATTGATGCGCACGGTCCCGGCGCGCAGCCGGTTGGCCAGCTTGTGCGCGCGGGTGATGTCCTGGGTCCAGATGGCCGAGGACAGCCCGTACTGCGAATCGTTGCCGCGCGCTGCGATGGTGTCGAGATCGTCGTCACCAAAGCGCATCAGGCACAGGACCGGGCCGAAGATTTCCTCACGCGAGACGCTCAGATCGGCGCCGGGTTCGAGCAGGATCGTCGGCTCGATGAAATAGCCCGCGTCGCCCTTGGTGTTGCCACCGGCCAGCAGGCTGACGCCCGCCTCGCGCCCGGCCTCGATATAGCTGGCCACCCGGTCGCGCTGGCGGGCGCTGATCAGCGGGCCCATCTCGGTCGCCGGATCGGTGCCCGGCCCGACGCGCAAGGATTGCGCGCGGGCGGTCAGCCCCTCGGCCACGCGGTCAAAAACGCTGGTGTGGACGAACAGGCGCGAGCCGGCGGCGCAGACTTGCCCTGCATTGCCGAAGATGCCCATCGCGGCGGCGGGGATGGCGCGCTCAAGGTCCGCGTCGCCGAAGATGAAGGTGGGGGATTTGCCGCCAAGTTCCAGCGTGACGCGCTTCATCGTCGCCGCGCTCTCGCGCAGGATCTGCTGGCCGACGAGGGTGGAGCCGGTGAAGGAAATCTTGTCCACGCCGGGATGCGCAACCAGCGCGGCCCCGGCCTGATGGCCATAGCCGGTGACGATGTTGACCACACCCGCCGGAAAGCCTGCCTCAGCCACCAGCCGGGCGAGGCGCATGGCCGAGAGCGGCGCTTGCTCGGCGGGTTTCAGCACCACGGTGCAGCCAGCGGCCAGTGCGGCGGCCAGTTTGCCCACGGCCATGACCAGCGGGAAATTCCACGGGGTGATCGCGCCGACCACGCCGACGGCTTCACGCCGGGTGTAGCCCAGCCATTCACCGGGCCATGAGGGCGTGATCGTCTCGCCGCCCAGCTTGGTTGCCCAACCGGCGAAATAGCGCAGCATGCCGACCGCGCCCATCACGCCGCCCATCTTGGCCATCATCAGCGGCATGCCGTTATCGAGGCTCTCGGTCAGCGCCAGAGCGTCGGCATCGGCGGCGACCAGATCTGCCAGTTTCAGCAACATATCCTGCCGCCGTGCGGGGGGCAGGCCCGACCAGCGGCCATCGTCGAAGGCTTGGCGCGCGGCCTTCACCGCCGCGTCGATATCCGCCGCCTCACCGGCCGAGGCCTGCGAGAGCAGCGCGCCGGTGGCGGGGTCGAGGATGTCGATCAGCCCGTCGCCGCAGGGTGTGCGGAAATCGCCGTCGATGAACTGCTGCGCCGGGGCCTGTGCCAGAGCCGCGCGCAGGGGGATGGTGGGGTCTTGGGTCATCGGATCACCTCAGCGAATGGCGTAGTAGCGAAACAGCGAATGGTCGGGCGGGTCATTGGGATCGACCTGTGGGCGGCGCTGCGCGACGCCGACGATCACCGTGCGGTTGAGCCAGGCATGCGGGCCATTCTCGGGCGCGCGGAAATAGGGCGTGCAGCGGAAATAGGCGGGGACATCGGCGGGCTCGTCCGGCCCTTGCCCTTGTGTGCGCAGCGGGCGGTGTACGTAGCCCAGATTGCGGATGTAGATCAGCGCGCCGTCGTCGGCCTCGATCATGTAATGCGCGTTCAGCTCGACCACGTGATCGGCGCGCACCACGGGCCAGTCGGCCCCGGAATAATCGACCAGCTTGCCGTTCAGCAGCGGGCCGGTGATCACGCTGCCCTCGCCGACCGAGGTATAGCCCTGCACAGCACCGCCATAGATCGGCCCGGTGGACCAGCGGCGGTCAAAGTTGATCTGGATGTCGAAAGCATGCTCATAGGTGAGCGCCAAAGGATCGGTCATGCGTCTTCCATGTGTTGAGGGGCGGGGGCCGTGCGGCCCAGCAGCAGGTCGGCTGCCTTTTCCGCGATCATGATGGCCGGGGCCTGGGTGTTGCCACCGGGAATGTCGGGCATCGAGGCACAATCGGCCACCCGCAGCCCGTCGATACCGCGCACGCGCAACTCGGCGTCGAGCACAGCATCCGGCCCGGTGCCCATCGCGCAGGTCGAGGTCGGGTGCATCGCTGTGCGCACGGCGGCGCGGACGAAGCTGTCGATCTCGGCATCGGATTGCAGTGCGTCGGGGGGTAGGATGGCGCGGGTGACCATGCTGGCGGCGGGCTCGGTGGCGAAGAAATCGCGCACCAGCCGGACATAGCGGCGGAACGCGGCGCGGTCGGCCTCGGCTTGCAGAAGGTTGTACTGGATCAAGGGTTTGGCGGCGGGATCGTTCGAGGCGAGCTTGACCCAGCCCCGGCTTTCGGGATGCAAAAGCACGCTGGCGACCGAGAAGCGCGAACCGACAGAGGGGCGCAGGCCGGGCACCCAGACGTGGTTGTTCATCGCCAGCGGGCTGATCAGCAGTTGCAGGTCAGGCCGGTCGAGACCTTCGCGCGTGCGCACGAACCCTTGTAAACCGACCGGCAGTCCCCCGACGGGGCCCGAGCCATTCGCGGCCCAACGCAGGACCGAGCGGGCCATGCGGTCAAGCCGCAGCTCGCGGTCAAAGGTGAAATCGCCTGAGGCCTGATAGAAATGCGCGATCGAGGCGTGTTCCTGCAGGTTGCGGCCAACGCCGGGCAGGTCGTGCAGGGGTGTTATGCCCGCTGCTTGCAGTTCGTCCGCCGGGCCGATGCCGGACAGCATCAGGATTTGCGGCGAGCCGTAGGCACCGGCGCAGAGGACGACTTCGCGGGTGGCGGTGATCCGTTGGACCGCGCCGCCCGTCTGCACCTCGATCCCCACGGCGCGGCCCGCTTCGATCAGCACGCGGCTGACCAGCGCCTTGGAGAGAACCGTCAGGTTACCGCGCGCCATCGCCGGGCGCAGGAACCGCGCGGCGGTCGAGCCGCGACGGCCCTGATGCGTGTTGAATTCGGGCGTGGCGAAGCCTTCGTGCTGCGCGCCGTTGAAGTCATCGGTGAGCGCATAGCCCATCGCCTGCGCGGTCTGTTGCAGGCGAGGGTGGACGTAGGCGTCGGGCTGGTGCGCGGCCACGCTCAGTGGCCCGCCTGCCCCGTGGTGCGAGGACGCACCCGCCCAGTGGTTCTCGGACCGTTTGAAATACGGCAGCACGTCGTCAAACGACCAGCCGCGCAGGCCCTTTTGCGCCCAGCCATCGTAGTCGCTGGCCGCGCCGCGCGAATACATCATTCCGTTGATCGACGAGCACCCGCCGATCACCTTGCCGCGCGGCACGGGGATGCGGCGGTTGTCGGCGTAGGGTTCGGGCTGGGTTTCATAGCCCCAGCCCAGCGACGGCGTGTTCATCGCCTTGAACCACGCCAGCGGCATCGAGACGACCGGCGTGCGCTCGGACCCGCCCGCCTCGACCAGCAGCACCCGCAGTGCGGGGTCTTCGGACAGGCGGGCGGCGAGCACGCAGCCCGCCGACCCGGCACCGACAACGATGACATCGTAGCCGGTGGTCATGCGGCGGGGGCCTCGGGCAGCATCGACGATGGCACCCAGTTGCCGTGCAGCCCGCCGCGCAGACGCAGTTCCAGCGGCATGCGGGCGATGGGGCCTTCATCGACGCGCTGCGCATCGAACAGCACCAGATCCGAGCGATGCTCGGCTAGCATGTTCTCGATGGCGACCAGATAGCCGTCGCCCTCGTTGATGCTGCCGGGGCGCGGGATGAAGGCGGGTTCCTGCAGGGTCGAGGTCGGGCCGGTCCAGTAGCTTTTGGTCTCGCCGGTGGCGTGGTCCATGTGGCCCAGGACGTTGGTCATCAGGCCCGACATCGAGCGGCCATTGGGCAGCTCCAGCGGGCGCGCGAAATCCTGCGCCAGCATGTAGCCGTGGCGGTAGGGCATCGAGGCATAGCGGTCGTCGATGCGGGGGAATTCACCGATGAAATCGGACAACTGCACCATCGAATGGAACCCGTCCGACTTGCTGCCCAGATCCACGCACCAGCGAGTCATGCGGGCGGCGGATTCGGCGCGGTTGAACTCGGCCCCGTGCACATCGGGGAAGAAGGGAAAGCCGTTGTTCTTGGCCATCGGGACGTCGAAATAGACCTTCTCGCCGTCGTTGAAGGCATTCATCACATGGCTGGCAAAGCAGTTGGGGGCCTTGAACCAGCGCACGTCCTTGGCATCACCGCGACGCGGCAGGATGCCCAGATAGACCTCTTTGGTGGTATCAAAACCGAAATGCGGCAGCCCGGCTTCCAGACGCTCCCATGAGCTGACGATGGGGACGACGTGGAAACAGGCGTAATCCTCGGTCAGGCCAAAGTCGTGCATCATGCAGTAATAGGGCAGCTCGAACCAAACCTCGTGCTTGATTTTGTTCTGCGGGTCGATCTCATAGTAAACCATGTCGCGGGTGATCAGACCTTTGGCCGCATAGCCAAACGCGCACATATCGCCCGTGTTAGGGTCGAATTTAGGGTGGGCGGTGAAGGTCTGGCTGGTGATCTGGCCGCCCAGATCGCTGTAGCCCTCGGTCTCGAGTGTCCAGGGGTCCATCATCACCGGCGGGCTGTCTTCTTTCAGCGCCCAGAGCTTCTTGTTCTGCACGACGACGTTGGTGTTGGCAGTGCCGCGATACTCGCCCTTGACGCTTTCATCATCGGTCAGCGGGTTGCGGTAGGCGCCGAACAGGGCCTTGCCGGCCTCACGTTCCAGCTTGAACTTGTCGGTGCGCACGTAGCGTTGCTTGAAATCGACGCGCCCGTTCTTGAACCGGAAGGACGAGACCATGCCGTCGCCGTTGAACGGGATGTCGTTGCCCAGCCGGGGCGGAAATTGCGCATCGGGAGCGACGCGGAAAAAGATGCCGTCCAGATCGCTGGGAACCTCGCCGATGACCTCAAGATCCTTGACGTCGGCCTCCATGCGCGAGGGTTTGTTGAAGCCCTGAAAGCTGGGATGGTTGGGAAAAGCCTGCATGATCGTCTCGCTGTTCTGTGGGGTCAGGCCGCGCGCTGCGCGGGCCGCAAGGGGCGATCAGGTCACCCGGTAAAAACGCACCTTCACGCCGTCGCGATAGCGCGCGCCGGTGCAGACAAAGACGCTGCGGTTGAGCCAGTCGTAGCGGCCTTCGGGCGCGGTGAAGACGGGGGTGGTGCGGAAATAATATTCGGCCGGATCAACCTCTTGCCCCTGCATCATGCGTTGCATGACGGACGGCGGGCCGTGGCGAACGCCGCGATTGCGGCACTCGATGCGCACGCCGTCGTCGGTTTCCAGCAGGTACATCGCGTCGACTTCGGTCACGCCATCGGCGCGGATCAGCTGCCAGTCGAAGCCGCTGACCATATGGCCGCTGATGTCCGGGCCAACGAAGGGGCCGCCCGCATCAATCGGGATCACCTGCCGCCGCCCTGTGGGCACCGGACCGATAACCTGCGGCGGGCTGACGCCGCCGGTGGCTTCAAACACGAATTCCAGACCCGGTTCGTTCATTGCAGTTCCCCGTCAAGGCAAGGGGGCGCCGGGACAGGCCCGGCGCCCGCCAGATCAATCGTCGAGCGTCACTTCAGAGATCATCGCGCGGACCAGATGGCGCGGCGGCGGGTTATAGTGGACCCCGTCGCGCATGGCGTAGACGGCCATGTTGTTCCACAGCGAGATCTGCGGCACGTCGTCGTGCAGGATGCGCGTTGCCTCAACCACCAGCGGGCCGCGAACCTCGGGATCGACGGTCTGGACGGCCTGTGCCACCAGCGCGTCAAACGCCTCGTTCCGGTATTGCGAGAAGGGCGAGGCCGACCAATAGGTGAAGGCCAGCGCGATGGTCGGGTCGAAATATTCGGCCATCGGAGTGGGCGTGATGCCGACCCAATCCTCGGTCGTCGGGTTCGCTGTCGCGGCGCGCAGGCGGCCGACGAAATCGGGCACGTCCAGACTGGAGACCTGCGTATTGATGCCGACCTGTTGAAGATACAGCGCCACAGCCTCGGCCGTTTCGCGCAGGCCCGAGTTCTCGCCGTGCCACCAGATCAGCGGCATATCAAAGCCGTTGGGGTAACCTGCATCGGCCAGCAACTGCCGTGCCAGCGCCGGATCGTAGCTGTAGTTTTCAAGCGTCTCGTCATAGCCGACTTCGCCGGGCGCAAAGCGCGGGTGGCGGCCCGGAACGCCGTGGAACAGCCCTTCGACGATACCATCGGCATCAATCGCATGGGCAACCGCCAGCCGGACGCGCACGTCATGCCAGGGCACATCGGGGTTGTTGAGGGTAAATTGAACCGAAACCGTCGGTGTGACCGCGATTTGTGCGGTGGTGAAGCCGTCGGCTTCAAGGCGGTCGCGCTCCATGAACGGGACGTTCAGGATCAGGTCAGCCTCGCCAGCGCGCAGCATGGCCACGCGGGTGCTGTCCTCACCGGCGAACACGAAGCGCAGATGCTTCACGTCAGGCTCACCGCCCCAGTAGTCGGGGTTGGCCTCAAGGATCATTTCCTGCGCCGGGGTATAGCTGACAAAGCGGTAGGGGCCGGTGCCGTTGGGGTGCGAGACGAACTCGTCCTCACCCACGCGGTCGTAATAGGCCTTGGACACGATCGACAGGTTGCGCGGCGGCAGGAAGGTGACGTCCGCCGAGCTGAAGACCATGCGCACGGTCATGTCATCGACGCGCTCGATATGGTCGAAATTGCGCAGGCGCGACTGGTAGATGCGCGAGCGTTCCGCCGTGCGTTCGTGGCTGAAAATGATGTCGTCGGCGGTCAGCGGATCGCCGGAATGGAAGGTCACGCCTTCGCGCACACGCAGCGTCAGGATGCGGCCCTCGTCCGAGTATTCGAACGACAGGACGCCGGGCACCAGATTGCCCTGGGCATCCAGACCGACCATCGGCTCGATGATGTTTTCCAGAACCGGGCGCGAGATCACGGTGTTGACCGAAATCGTCGGGTCCAGCGTGTCGGGCTGGTGGTTGATCGCCACGACGAACATGTCGTCCGAGGCAAGAGCGGGGGCAAAGCTGGCGGCCGTGAGGCCAAGTGCCATCGCCACCGCAGAGGCGGTGCGTCTCACTGTCATGGTGTTCCTCCCATTCGCTGATCCCGCGACGCAAGGGTCTCCCGCCCCCTGTTTTGCCGCCGCAAGGGCCGGATCTCTGCGACGCGTTGCACCACAGACCGGCCTTATTCGTCATATGTCTGATGGATTAGTGAGTCAAGAAATGAATATACGGGACCCGTATTTGTTCCTTGCTGCGATCCAACGGCAGAAGCACCCCTTTGCCGCGCTGCAGCGCCGTTGCCTTCAAGGCCACAGGCGGTGACAAAGCGCCAGACTTGGGAGCTTTAGCCTTGCCATAGGGGGGCAAATCCGCCAATCGACAGAGAAATCATCAGATGACACTGCGCGTGGAATGATCAGGGCCCGGGATGAACGCAACTGCCAATGCTGACACGCTGCTTGCGGCGCTGACCCAAGAGCCGGTCGATGCCGAAGCGCAGCGCATCGCGGCCACGCTGGATACGTTCTATACGCGCCCCGGTTACATGATCCGGCGCGCGCATCAGATCTCGAACGCATCCTTTGTCGAGGATCTGGGATCGCTGGGCATCACGCCGACGCAGATGTCCTCGCTGGTGGTTGTCTGCGATTGCCCCGGCATTGATCAGATCACCCTTGCGCGGCGTATCGGCGTGGACCGCACCACCGCGTCCATGGTGGTCAACGGGTTGGCACAGCACGGTTTTCTGCGCTGCGAACGCTCGGCCCGTGATGCCCGCCGCAATGAGGTGACGGCGACCCGCGCCGGCATGGCCTGCACCCAGCTGGCGCGCGATTTCGCGATGACCAACAAGGGCAAGCTGCTGCATGCCTTCACGCCCCAGGATGAGGCAACGCTGCAATCGCTGCTTCAGCGGCTGATCGACAATGTTCCTGCCTCGCCGCCCGAATGGATCCGCCCGGATGGCACCGTCCATTTCGGCACCGAAGAGGCTTTCGCCGAGGATTTTCCGGGGCATTTCGGTCTGTACACCGCCTTTGGTTTCCTGCTGCGGCGGGCGCATCAGACGCTGGAGGCCGCGTTCATCGACTGCTGCCAGCCGGTGAACCTGACGCCGCGCCGCTACGGCGTGCTGCGCGTGGTCGAGGTGGCCGAGCCGCTGGAGCAGATCGCGCTGGCGCGTTGGCTGGCGCTGGATGGCTCGACCGCGGCGTCGGTGGTGACCGAGCTGGTGCGGCGGGGACATCTGGACCGCACCCCGCATCCCAGCGACCGCCGCCGCCGTTTGCTGCAGTTGACGGATGAAGGCCGGACGCTGGTGGAAACCGCGCTGCCACTGGCGCGCGCTGCCAGCCTGCGGGCGCTGGCGGTGCTGGGCGACGATGCCGCCGAGTTCGGCCGGTTGATGCAGCTGTTTCTGGTGTCCAACGACTCGCTGAGCCGCGTGGCGAGCGAGCGCGCCGTCACCCAGCGCGCCGCTCAGTTCTTGCAAGACGGCCTCGTGCCGTCCGCCGACCCGCGCTAAGCCGCGACGCTCTGCGTCAGGGCGTGGCAGGTCGCCACGGACCCGTCCGGTCCCGGCACGCTGGGGGGTGCCACCTGACGGCAGACATCCATCGCCAGCGGGCAACGCGGGTGGAAATGGCAGCCTTTGGGCGGGTTCAGGGGCGACGGCACCTCGCCCTCGATCTTGCGCTGTTCGGTTTTCAGCGGCCCCGGATTGACCGTGAGCGCCGAGGCAAACAGCGCCTTGGTGTAGGGGTGACGCGGGTTGTCGGCGATCTGCCGCGCCGGGCCCTGTTCGACGATGCGGCCCAGATACATCACCGCGATCCAGTCGCACATGCTGGCGACCAGTTCCAGATGATGCGAGATCATGAAATAGGCCAGCCCGAGTTCGTCCTGCAAGTCGGCCAGCAGGTTCAGGATCTGTGCGCGCACCGACACATCCAGCGCCGAGACCGGCTCGTCCAGGATCAGCAGCCGTGGGTTCAGCGCCAGAGCGCGGGCGATGGCGATGCGCTGGCGCTGCCCGCCGGAAAACTCGTGCGGTCCCTGCTGCGCCATGCGCGGGCTCAGGTTGACCAGTTCCAGCAGTTCAGCCACCCGGTGGTCAATCTGCGTGCGGCTGAAACGGCCGGTGGCGATCATCGGCTCGGCAATGATCTCGCGCACCTTCATGCGCGGGTTGAGCGAGCCATAAGGGTCTTGAAACACCGTCTGGATATTGCTGCGATACGCGTTCAGCGCAGGCCCCGTCGCCTGATGCACCGGCGCGCCGTCGAACAGGATTTCGCCCTCGGTCGGCTCCATCAGCCGCAAGAGTAGCCGTGCGGTGGTGGACTTGCCGCAGCCGCTTTCGCCAACCAGACCAAAGGTTTGCCCGGCGCGCACTTGCAGGTTGATGCCATCAACCGAGCGGATCACGCTTTTCGAGCGCGCGAAGGGCAGGCCCTTGCGAAAGAAGAAGTGCTTGCTCAGGTTGCGGGTTTCCAACAACAGATCACTCATGCCGGGATCTCCTCGCTGCGCCAGCAGGCGGCGCTGTGGTCCGGGGTCAGGGCGCGGCGCGGCGGGGCTTCGGCCCGGCACCGCGGTTGCACCATCGGGCAACGCTGTGCAAAGGCGCAGCCCGGCGGCAGGTCGGCCAGATCGGGCGGCGATCCGTCGATGGTCGGCAGCCGGTTGCCCCCTTCGGGCGCGCCCGAGGAATGCATCAGCGCGCGGGTATAGGGATGCGCCGGGCGGTCGAAGATCTGGCGCACAGGGCCCATTTCCACCACTTCACCGGCATACATCACCATGATGTCGTCGCAGATATGCGCCGCGACGCCGAAGTCATGGGTGATCAGCAGGATCGAGATGCCCAGCCGGTCGCGCAGCCCTGCCAGCAGATCCAGCACCTGCACCTGAATGGTGGGGTCCAGCGCCGTTGTAGGCTCATCCGCGATCAGCAGCGCCGGGTTCAGCGCAATCGCAATCGCCGCCACCACGCGTTGCAACATGCCGCCGCTCATCTCGTGCGGGTACTGGTCCAGCCGGTCCTCGGGCGAGGGGATGCCGACTGAGGTCAGCAACTCGACCGCGCGGGCGTGGCGTTCCGCCTTGCCCATGCGGGCGTGCATGCGCAGCGCCTCGTCGATCTGATCGCCGACGGAATAAAGCGGGTCCAGAGACACCGAGGGGTCTTGCAGGATCATGCCAATCGCGCGGCCACGCAAGCTGCGCATGGCGCGCGGCGATTTGGTCAGCAGGTCTTCGCCCTGAAACATCACCCGCCCGCCGGTCACCTTGGCGGCGCGCGGCAGCAGGCGCATCACCGACAGCGCGGTCATGCTTTTACCGCTGCCGCTTTCGCCGATGACGCCCATCACCCGGCCCTTGCCGACCGAGAAGCTGAGGCCCCGCGCGGCGCGCACGGTGCGGCCTTCGCGGCCTTCGATTTCCACCGAGAGGTCGCTGACAGCCAGCAGCGGTTCGATTGTGGTCTGGTCAAAGCTCATGCGTAACGGATCCTCGGGTCAACGACGCAGAACAGCAGATCAACCGCCAGATTGAGCAGGATCAGCATCGTCGCGATGAACAACACGCCAACCTGAATGACCGGATAGTCACGGCTGACGAAACTCTCGATCATCAGACTGCCCAGTCCGGGCCAGTTGAAGATCGTCTCGGTGATGACCGCGCCGCCCATCAGGTTGCCCAGCTGCAAGCCGCACAGCGCGATCACCGGGATCAGCGCGTTGCGCAGGGCGTGGCGCCACAGGATGGTGCTTTCGGGCACGCCCTTGATGCGCAGGAATTTGACGTATTCGCTTTCGATCGTCTCAAGGATCGACGAGCGCGTCATGCGCAGGATGCCCGACAGCGGGAATGTGGCCAGCGTGACGGCGGGCATGATCAGCGACAGAAAGCCGTTGCGCCCCGAGGTCGGCAGCCAGCCCAGCGTCACGGCAAAGACGAGGATCGCCATGATCGCGAGCCAAAAACCCGGCATGGATTGCAGCATGATCGCGACGACGCGGATCACCCGGTCAAACACCGAACCGCGCCAATAGGCCGACAGCATGCCCAGCGTCACACCCAGCACCAGCGCCAGACCGAAGGCCGAGAGCGTCAGCTCCAGCGTGGCGGGCAGACGTTGCAGGATCACTTCGATGGCAGGTCGCTGATAGCGCAGCGAGGTGCCGAAATCGCCGCCGAGCATGCCCATCAGGAACTGCCAGAACTGTACGATGACCGGCTGATCCAGCCCGTGCTGGGCGCGGAAGGCGGCGATCATCTCATCGGTCGCATCCTGCGGCAGCATGAGCAGCGTGACGTCGCCCGAGGCGCGCGCGGCGATGAAGATCAGCAGCAGCACACCAAAGATGGTGATCGCCGCCAGCCCCAGCCGTTTGAGAATATAGTTCAGCATGGCGCTTACCGTTTCTTCAGTTTCGGGTCGAAATAATCGCGCAGCCAGTCGCCCAGCAGGTTGGCCCCCAGCGCCGTCAGCGCGATGGCCAGACCGGCGAAGGTGGGAATCCACCAGGCGGTCGACAGATACGTGCGCCCATCCGCCACCAGCAGGCCCCAGGCCGAGGCGGGCGGCTGGATGCCCAGACCGATGAAGGTGATCGCAGCCTCGATCACCAAGGACGCGCCGAATTGCAGCGTCATCAATACGATGCAGGTGGGGGCGAGGTTGGGCAGCAGGTGGCGCAGGAAAATCCGCCGGTCGCTGACATTGGCCACCTTGGCCAGTTGCACGTAGCCTGTGCGTTTCAGCGCCAATGTCTCGCCACGGATCACTCGCGCGTAATCGGCCCAGAACACCAGAATGATCGAAATCAGGATCGTCGCCAGCCCGCCGCCCAGCGCCGCGCCGATCAGGATGGTCAGCAGCACCGGCGGGATCGACATTTTCACATCGACAATGCGCATCAGGATCATGTCGATGACCCCGCCGTAATAGCCCGCCATCATGCCGACCGCCGTGCCGATCACCGCCGCGACCGAGACGCTGACGGTCGAGACGATCAGCGCGATCCGCGCGCCTTCGATCAACCGGCTGAACAGGTCGCGGCCGAACTGGTCGGTGCCCAGAATATAGCTCCAGTTGCCGCCTTCCAGCCATGGCGGCGGCAGCAGGCGGATGCCAAAGCTGATGCCCAGCGGGTCATGCGGCCAGATCCATGGGCCAAACAGGCCGCAGATCACCATGGGGGCGAGCAGCAGCACCGGGATGATCGGCAGGCCGAACAGCGTGGTCAGCCGCCGCTTGGCGCGGCGCAGCGTGGGCGAGGTGAGGGGCGGGGCGTCCGTGGTGGTCACCGTGCGTCTCCTGAGGTCGGGGCGCCGGTCCTTTGGGGGACGCACAGCGCGAGGTCGTCATAGGACGAAGGGAAGGGCAAAGCGGGCGCGTGCATCACGCCGCGCCCTTGATCAGATCGGCGGCTTTTTCACCGATCATCAGCACCGCAGCGTTGATGTTCGAACCGGGGATCGTTGGCATGATCGACGCATCCGCAACCCGCAGCCCCGCGACGCCGCGCACGCGCAGATCGGAGGTGAGGACGGCGGCGTCATCGACGCCCATGCGGCAAGTGCCCGCCGGGTGCTGGGTGACACCGGCCTGCGCGCGGATCGCCGCATCGATCTCGGCGTCGGTTTGCAGCGGCGCGCCCGGTTGCAATTCGTGCGCCATCAGCGCGGCTTGGGTCGGCATGTCGTAGACATGCCGCGCGGCTTTCAGGCCCCGGCGCAAGGTGGCGACGTCTTCGTCGTCGCTCAGCAGGTTCAGAAAGACCTTGGGCGCATCGGTGATGCTGGCTGAGCGCAGTTCCATATGCCCCCGGCTTTTGGGGTGCAGCAGACAGATCGACGCGTAGAACGCATGCGGCGGCGGCGGGGTCAGGCCCGGGAACCACAGATCGGCGCGGATCGCGACCGGGCTGGACAGGATCTGGATGTCGGGCCGGTCCACGCCTTCGGTCACGCGCAACTGCGCCGAGCCGGAACAGACGTGGCTGGAGAACGGCCCCGTCCCGCTGACCCACCAGCGCAGCGCCGACAGCGCGGCGCGGTCCCAGCGCAGCTGGCGCGAGAAGGTTTCGGGCCGCGCGGCCTGATAGACCAGATCGAGGCGCGGGTGTTCCAGCAGGTCCTGCCCCACGCGCGGCAGATCGGCGCGCACGGGGATGCCGTGCTCGCGCAGATGCGCGGCGGGGCCGAGGCCCGACAGCATCATCAGTTGCGGGGTGTTATAGGCCCCGGCGGACAGGATCACCTCGCCCGCCGTGATCTCGTGCACGCCACCGCCGTGGCGGACCACAACGCCGCTGACCCGCTCGCCCGCGAACAGCAGGCGTTCGGTCAGGGCGCGGGTCAGGATCGCCAGATTGGGCCGCGCGCGGACTTCCGCCGTCAGATAAGCCCGCGCGGCCGAGGCGCGGCGACCGCGTTTGTCGACGGTGATCTGGCCGGGGCCGAAACCCTCCTGATCTTCGCCGTCGTAGTCGTCGGTCAGGGCATAGCCCGCGTCGGCATAGGCCTGCCGCAGCTCCTCCTCGAACAGCCCGACATTGTGGATGCGGCTCAGCTGCACCGGCCCGTCACCGCCATGATACGGCCCTTCGCCGCGCCATGAGGTTTCCGAGCGTTTGAAATAGGGCAGCACATCGTCATAGCCCCAGCCCGCGCAGCCCAGATCCCGCCATTCGTCATAGTCGCCGCGATGACCGCGAATGTGGAACATGCCGTTGATCGAGGACGAGCCGCCCATCACCCGCCCGCGCGGGATCGGCACGCGGCGGTTGCCGGTCTGCGCCTCGGGCTCGGACCAGTAGGGCCAGGTGAAACGGGGCGTGCGCAGGGCTTTCATGAAACCCAGGGGCATGCGCAGATAGGGGTGCGTGTCGCCACCGCCCGCTTCCAGCAGCAAAACCCGCTTGCGCGGGTCCTCGCTCAACCGGCGGGCCAGCACGCAGCCCGCAGTCCCGGCACCGACGATGATGTAGTCGTAATCGGCCATGGCGTCAGAGAACTTTGTAGTACCAAAGATGCAGGATCTCGGGGTGACGCTCGCCAAAGCCGACGAAGACATTGCGCGTCAGCCAGTCGTATTTGCCCTGTGGCGCTTCCAGCACCGAATAGGTGCGGAAATAATACTGGCTGGCGTCGATCACCTCGCCCTTCATGTTGTCACGCAGGGCCTTGGGGATCACGCGGTAGCCGGTGTTGCGGATGTTCACCAATGTGCCATCGTCGGTTTCAAACGAATAGCGCGCGTCGATGCTGTCGACGCCGTCAGGGCGCACCAGCGGCCATTCGGTGCCACCCGGCAGGATCGTACCGCGGATCGCGGGGCCTTCGACGGTGCCGCCGCCGACGGTCATGATCAACCGCGTGCCCGAACCGTGCAGGTTGCCCAAAGCGCGGGCGGGATTGACGATCACCTTGGTCGCAAAGGCGAATTCCAGCTGGGGGGTCATGGTTTTGAGCCAGATCGGCTCGGCGCTGGACAGGTCGGTCATGGGAATGTTCCGCGTTTCAGGTCTTGGGGAGCGGCGGGCCGGTGTGGCCCGCCGCCAGTCGCTCGGTCAGTTACTCAGTCAAAGCTGACATCGCGCAGCTGCACCACCGGGAACCAGCGCTGCGTCGGGGTAAACTCGACCCCTTCGGCCTGCGCATAGACGGCGACGAAGTTCCACAGCGGCACCAGCGCCGCATCCTCGTACATCAGCGCGAAGATCTGCTGCAGCACGGGGCCGCGCTCGGCCGGGTCCAGCAGCGTGTTGGCCTGCGCGATCAGCGTATCGACATCGGCGTTGCGGTAGGGCGCAAAGGGCGAGCGGCCATAGAAGGCAACCGTCAGCGCCTCGATCGGGTCGCTCTGGTTGGCCCAGGGCATCGCGCTGATGCCAACGTAAACGCCGTCCTCAGAGCCGGAAACCTCCCGCAGCATGCCAAGGAATTGCGAGGCCTCCAGCGTCTGCACATCGGCGTTGATGCCGACCTGCTGCAGATAGAGAACCACCGCTTCCGCCGTTTCGCGCAAGCCAGCGAACGCCCCGCCCCAGATGTAGAACGGCATGTCGAAGCCATTGGGATAGCCCGCATCGGCCAGCAGTTGCCGCGCGTGGGCCGGGTCATAGGCGCGGAACTCAAGCGCGGGATCATAGCCCAGCTCGCCTTCGGTCACGGCCTCGGACACTGCAGGCACGCCTTGCAGCAAGCCGCCGATGATCGCTTCGCGGTCGATGGCATAGGCAAAGGCCTGACGCACGCGCGGGTCATGCCACGGCACATCGGGATTGGTGGTCTGGAACTGAATGCCCACGGTCGGGTGGGCGTTCAGGAACTCCAGCCCGAAACCCGCGCTGCGCAGGGATTCCACGTCGGTATAGGGCACGTCCATGGTCATGCCGACTTCGCCGGTCTGCAACTGCGCCAGACGGGTCGAGGCCTCGCGCACAAAGCGGAACGTGGCGTTTTCGACCTGCACGGCGTCGCCCCAGTAGCCGTCAAAGCGGCGCAGGACCATGTTGGAGCCGGGCGTGTAGCTGACGAATTCATAGGGGCCGGTGCCAACCGGGTGGCGGGTGAATTCCTCTTCGCCCACGCGGTCGAAATAGGCTTTCGACGCAATCGAGAACCCGCGCGCGGGCAAGAGCCCGGCGTCGGGGCGGCTGAAGACCATCCGCACGGTATAGGGATCGACGATCTCAAGATGATCGACGTTGCGCGCCCGGCGCGCATATTGCGGCGCGCGTTCGGTCATGCGTTCGTGGCTGAAGACCACATCCTCGGCGGTGAACGGGTCGCCCGAGTGGAAGACCACGTCTTGCCGCAGGTGGAAGGTGATCATCATCCCGTCGGGTGACGCTTCGAACGAGGCCAGCCCCGGCACAACTTCGCCGTCGGTCGTGGTGCGCCACAGGCCTTCGGTGATGTTCTCCAGCGTGATCCGACCACCCGGCGCGTGCGAGGTCGAGGTCAGGTCCAGCGTGTCGGGCTCTTCGGCCACGGCCACGATGAAATTGTCGGGCGTGGCCTGCGCCTGTGCGGCGCGGGTTGCCGGCACGATACCAAGGGCCAAAGCCAGCGCAAGCGCCGTCAGCCCCGTCAGGGGTCTCACAATCGTCATATATCCTCCCTCTGGCCCGAAGCTCTGGGCGCACAGCCTCCGCTCTGCGTGAGTCGCCCGCCTCATTGGCCGTTGCCTTGTTTCAGCCCCTTCAAGCTACGCAAGAATTCTGGGGTGTTCAAACAAAATAGTCATACCACATACGATTTTTCTTCTCCCCCTTGAGTCTCCTTGTATATTCGGCATCCTGAGATAGAGAATCTGGGTTGGAAAGCCGCCGTTTTCTCAAACTGCAAGATTTTGACCCCTGAATAGCCGCGAATCGGAGCCCTCATGACACCCACAAGCCCCCACGCCCAGATCTTTGATGTGGTGATCAACGGCGGCGGTCCCGTCGGCATGGGGCTGGCCATCGAGCTGGGCCTGCGCGGTGTATCGGTCTGCGTGGTCGAGCGCCACGCCACGCCACAACCGATCCCCAAGGGCCAGAACCTGACCCAGCGCACGGTCGAGCATTTCCACTTCTGGGGCTGCGAGCAGGCGCTGCACGAGGCGCATCCGATCCCCAAGGACAGCGGCATCGGCGGGATCACCTGCTATGGGTCACTGACCGGGGAGTATCAGCACGACTGGCTGGAACGTTCAAAGCTGCGCGACTTCTACTACAGCCGCAACGCCCGCCTGCCGCAATACGCGACCGAAGCGGTCCTGCGCGCCCGTGCGGCGCAGATCGACACGATCACCCTGCGCTATGGCTGGACCGGCACCGGGGTGGAACAGGACGCCGACAGCGCGACGCTGCATATAGAGAAAAAGGATGGCCCCGGGCGCGACAGCGTGCGCGGCCGCTATCTGGTCGGCTGCGATGGCAGCCATTCGATGGTGCGTCAGGCGGCGGGGATCACCCAGACGCAGCAGGAACACCGCAAGCTGATGTCGCTGGTGGTCTTCACCTCGGAAGAGCTGGACGCGCTGCTCAAGCGCTATCCGGGTAAGGCGTTCTACAACGTGCTGAACCCGAAATATGACGGCTACTGGCTGTTCTTTGGCCGCGTCGACCACGGCACCAGCTGGTTCTTCCACGCCCCCGTGCCGCTGGGCACCACGGCTGACAACTTTGATTTCCCGGCCTTCCTGCACGAGGCCGCAGGCGTGCCCTTTGATCTGAGCATCGACCATGTCGGCTTCTGGGATCTGCGCTTCACATTGGCCGATCAGTACCGGCAGGGCCGCGTGTTCCTGGCCGGCGACGCGGCGCATTCGCACCCGCCCTACGGCGGCTTCGGCATCAACTCGGGGCTGGAGGATTCGGTCAATCTGGGCTGGAAACTGGCCGCCATGGTGCAGGGCTGGGGCACCGAGGCGCTGCTCGACAGCTATCACACCGAGCGGCACGGCGTCTTCGCCTCGACCATCGAGGATTTCATCGCCAAATACATCCGCGAGGACCGCAGCTTTCTGTCCACCTACGCGCCCGATCAGGACCGCGCCGCCTTCGAAAAAGCATGGCAGGCGCGCAGCGAGGATGACAGCGATGTGCGCCTGTTCGCCCCCAACTATGCCGGATCGCCTGTGGTGGGGGTCAGCGCGGGCGCACCCTCGGCCACCGGCGGGCACGAGGTTGCGGCGCGCGTAGGCCACCACCTGACGCCGCAAGTGCTGGCGGATGGGTGCAATGTGTTTGAAGCCCTGGGTGCCGGTTACACCCTTCTGGCCCTGAAGGGGGCCGCCGAGGCTCAGGTCACAGCCCTTGCTCATGCCGCCAAGGCTGCGGGCGTGCCGCTCACCGTCGTCCGTGACACCGGCACTGCTGCCGAAGCCTATGGCGCGCCGCTGGTGCTGGTCCGTCCCGATCAGTTCGTCGCCTGGGCGGGGACAAGCATCGACGCACAACCCCTGATGCAGCGCCTGCGCGGCGCCTGACGGCTAGGCACCGTCTGCCCGGCTTTTCCTGAGAGCCGGGCAAGGCGGCTAGGCTCTTGCGCCGCCGGAGTAGGGTCCACCGAAGACCCTCTACATCTCTGGAAGTGGCATCCGACCGATTACACACACCTCATCACTCGAGGCGCCCGGTTGGCACCCAGTTCTGAATACGCTCATAGAGCTGCCGGCGCCTATAGCGCAAAATATTGATATCATTTGGTAAAATGGTGCCCAGGGGCGGATTTGAACCACCGACACGAGGATTTTCAATCCACTGCTCTACCCCTGAGCTACCCGGGCACGGGTGAAGGCGTCTGCCTTCTGGGTGGCCGTTAATTAGGCGAGGGCGCGGGCGGTGTCCAGAGGGAATTTTGCACTTCCTGCGCCTTTGCCAAGATGTGATAGTAAACCTGTTCACGACCTAGGAGAGCCCATGCGCCCGATCCGCGGCATCCTGTATAAATTGATCGCGGTCACGATGTTCATCGCGATGTCGAGCATGGTCAAGTCGCTGTCTGATGACATTCCTCCGGGCGAAACGGTCTTTTTCCGGTCGGCTTTTGCGCTGCCGGTGATTCTGGGATGGCTGGCCTACCGGCGAGAATTGCGCACCGGGCTCAAGGCCTCGCGCCCGCTGGGGCATTTCTGGCGCGGGCTGGTCGGCACCTGCGCGATGGGCATGGGATTTGCCGCGCTGGCCTTTCTGCCACTGCCCGAAGTGACGGCAATAGGCTACGCCGCCCCCCTGCTGGTGGTGATCTTCGCGTCCATGTTTCTGGGCGAGGAGGTCCGCGTGTTCCGGCTGACCGCCGTTTTCGCCGGGCTTGCCGGGGTGATGATCGTGCTCTCGCCGCGCCTGTCGGTCGGCGCGGATCTGAGCGACGGGCAGGCGCTGGGCGCGATGCTGGCGCTGACCGGGGCGGTCTGCGCGGCGCTGGCGCAGGTGACGGTGCGCAAGCTGGTGGCGACCGAGCAGACTTCGGCCATCGTCTTCTGGTTCTCGGTCACCTCGGCCGGGCTGTCGTTGCTGACCATCCCCTATGGCTGGGTGCTGCCCTCACCGGGTGAGGCGGGGCTCCTGGTGCTGATCGGGCTGGTCGGCGGGGTCGGGCAGATCTTCCTGACCTCCAGCTACCGCGAGGCCGACGCGTCGCTGATCGCGCCCTTCGACTATGCGTCGATGCTGATGGCGCTGGCGATCGGCTATTGGGTGTTCGGCGAGGTGCCGACGAAGACGATGCTGATCGGCGCGACAATCGTGATGTCGGCGGGGATCTTGATCATCTGGCGCGAGCGTCAGCTGGGGCTGGAGCGTTCCCGCCAAAGGAAAGCGATGTCGCCGCAGGGGTGATGTCCCACGATGGGACACCTTCCGCTGCGTTTAAGTTCAACGGCTTGCAGGCGCGCGTTCGCGAAATCTTAACGATTGCCGCCCTCACGCCACCCTTGTGCAGAATACCAGCCGGTTCCCGAACGGGTCACTGATCGCCATGTCCCGGCTGCCCCAGGGCTGCTCGGTCACACCGGGCCGCGCGTTGCGGTAGCCCTTGGCGTTCAGCGCGCGGCAATAGGCGTCAACGTCGTCCACTTCGATGCGCAGGGCCGCGCCGGGGCTGGCATCGCCGTAATGCTCGGACAGGTGCACCACGCAGTCGCCCATGCGCAGGCCCAGATAGAGCGGCGCGTCGGCGTCGAACCGATGCTCGAACACGACCTCGAACCCCAGAAAATCAAGGTAGAACTCCCGCGCTCTGGTTTCGTCGAAGCTGCGCAGGATGGGGATCGGGGCGTGGGTTTTCATCGGCGGCCTTGAGTATTTGTGACAAGGTGAGGGGGCAGGGGCGTTACCGCCCCCGGAACAATCCGCCCAGAACACCGCGCACGATGGCGGTGCCGGCGCGGGTGCCGATAGAACGGGCCATGGATTTGGTGAAAGCCTCGACCACCGAATCGCTGCGCGAGGACCGGCTGGAGCTGCGCCCGCTCGAGCGGGATGTGCTGCGCGGCTTGTCGTCATCGTCACCGCGTCGATTGCGGATACTGCCCGGCGGCTGGTAGCGGCGGGCGCGGGAATAGCGCTCCTCGGTCTCGTCGTCTTTGCCGCGAGCGTCAAAACCTTCGGCCTGACGGGCGGCGGCCTCGGCCCGGCGGGCGAGCATTTCCTGTGCCGAATCGCGGTCGATCATCGTGTCGTATTTGCGCCCCATGGGTGAGGCGGCGATGATCTGTCGGCGCACGGCGTCATCGCAGGGGCCCATGGCCGAGGCAGGCGGGCGGATCAGCGTGCGCTCGACCATGCCGGGGATGCCCTTGGCCTCAAGGAACGAGGTCATGGCCTCACCCACGCCGACTTCGCGGATCGCCACCTCGGTGTCAAAGCGCGGGTTGGTGCGGTAGGTCTGCGCGGCGCGGCGCAGGGCCTGCTGGTCGCGCGCGGTAAAGGCGCGCAGGGCGTGCTGCACGCGGTTGCCCAGCTGCGAAAGGATGGTGTCGGGCACGTCATCGGGGTTCTGAGTGATGAAATACACGCCCACACCCTTCGAGCGGATCAGTCGCGCCACCTGCTCGACCTTCTCGATCAGCGCGCGCGGCGCGCCTGTAAACAAGAGGTGCGCCTCGTCGAAGAAGAACACCAGCTTGGGCTGGTCGGAATCGCCGACCTCGGGCAGCTCCTCGAACAGCTCGGACAACAGCCAGAGCATGAAGGTCGCATAGAGGCGCGGCGTGGTCATCAGGCGCTCGGCGTGCAGGATGTTGACGTGGCCTTGGCCCTGCGCGGTGACCTGCATCAGGTCGTGGATGTCCAGCGCGGGTTCGCCAAAGAAACTGGCCGCGCCCTGATTCTCCAGCACCAGCAGGCGACGCTGGATCGCGCCGATGCTGGCCGTGGTGACATTGCCGTATTTGGCCGACACGTCCTGCCGGTTATCGGCCAGAAACTGCAGCATCGCGCGCAGGTCGGGCAGGTCCAGCAGCGGCCAGCCTTCTTCATCGGCCATGCGGAAGGCGACGTTGATCACCCCTTCCTGCGCGTCCGTCAGTTCCAGAATGCGGCTCAGCAGCAAGGGCCCCATATCGGCCATGGTGGTGCGCACCGGGTGGCCGTTCTGGCCGAACAGATCCCAGAAGGTGACCGGCATCGCGGCGTAGCTCAGCGTGCCCAGCCCGATGGTATCGGCGCGGCGCTGGAAGCTGTCGCGCGGCGTTCCGGCCACGGCCATGCCGCCGACATCGCCCTTGATGTCGGTCAGGAACACCGGCACCCCGGCGCGGCTGAATTCTTCGGCCATGATCTGCATGGTGATCGTCTTGCCGGTGCCGGTCGCGCCCGCGATCAGCCCGTGGCGGTTGCCGTATTTCAGCAGCAGTTCCTCGGGCGTCGCATAGGCTTCGCCGCCCCCGCCGATGACGATGCTCTCCTGAGCCATGCGCAACCTCCCTGCCAGGCGCCCGTGCGCCTTATCATCTTGTCATAAATACTCTGCGGGGGTGTGGGGGTGCAAAACCCCCACGTCCGACGCCGCAAGCGGCGCGCGCTCAGACTGCCGCGAAATCGCTGACAGCGTAACCCTGAAGATAAAGCAGCGCGGTGAGATCGCCGTGATTCACCCGCAGCTCGCACTGCGCCGCGACCGAGGGCTTGGCGTGCAGCGCAACGCCCGCACCCGCCAGTTGCAGCATGCCCAGATCATTGGCCCCGTCGCCCACCGCGATGACATCGGCGGGGGTGATGCCCAGCCGGTCGGTGATCTCGATCAGCGCATCGACCTTGGCCTGTTTGCCAAGGATCGGCATCGCGACCGTGCCGGTCAGTTTGCCCCCGGCTTCCAGCAGGGTGTTGGCGCGGTTTTCGTCGAACCCCAGCGCCGCCGCGACCTTCTGTGTGAAGGCGGTGAACCCGCCCGAAACCAGCGCCGCGTGGCCGCCATGGGCTTTCATCGTCGCGATCAGCACCTTGCCGCCGGGCATGTAGGTGATGCGTTCGGCCAGCACCTGTTCGATGACGGTGACGGGCAGGTCTTTCAGTAAGCCGACCCGCTCGTTCAGCGCCGCCTCGAAATCCAGTTCACCGTTCATGGCGCGCGCCGTGATGCCCGCGACATGCGCGCCGACGCCGGCCATATCGGCCAGCTCGTCGATGCATTCCTGTTCGATCATTGTGCTGTCCATATCGGCCAGCAGCATCGCCTTGCGGCGGTTGGCGCTGTCTTGCACGCACAGGTCCACGCCCATGGATTGCAGCTGGTCCCAGGCTTCCCACCGGCTGGCGGGGAGGGTGGCGACCTCGAACTCGGCAGCGATGCCGGGATTCAGCCAGCGCAACGTGCCGCCGCCCCAGGCGTTGCGCAGCGATTCGGCGAGGGCCGTTTCAAGGGTCGGAGCCGTGGGTGAGGTCAGCAGCGTGGCGGTGAACATGGCGGTGCGGGCCCTTCTCGTGCAAGCAAAACACGCGCGCGGTTAAGCACGAATGCGCTGGTGATGCCAGTGTCTGTGCATCCGGTCGCCGCCCGGTGCGCAGGTTTCCGATCGGGAACAGCGGGGCTGATGAATCGTCACAGGCGGGGGCTGGGCCGCGATTTTCCCGCTTGTGGAACCGGGGGTGTCGCGGCTATGCCCTGCAGCGGGACACCTCTCCCCAACGAGAGGCATCTATCTGGAAGGGTACTATGTCTACCATGACCACCCCGGCCACGCGGCCGGCAAATCCGCGTTTTTCTTCTGGCCCCTGCGCCAAGATCCCCAACTTTTCGCTGGACATGCTTGCTGACGCGCCGCTGGGCCGTTCGCACCGCGCTGCGGTGGGCAAGTCCAAGCTGGCCGAGGCCATCGACCTGACCCGTGAGGTTCTGGGCGTGCCCGCCGATTACCGCATCGGCATCGTGCCGGGTTCGGACACCGGCGCTGTCGAGATGGCGCTGTGGTCGCTCTTGGGTGCGCGCCCGGTCGAGATGCTCGCCTGGGAAAGCTTTGGCGAAGGCTGGGTGACCGATGTGGTCAAGCAGCTGAAACTGGACGCGGTGGTCAAGAAAGCCCCGTATGGCCAGATCGTCGACCTGACCACCGTCGATTTCGACAAGGACGTCGTGTTCACGTGGAACGGCACCACCTCGGGTGCGCGTCTGCCCAACGGCGATGCGATCCCGGCGGACCGTGCGGGCCTGACCATCTGCGACGCCACCAGCGCCGCTTTCGCGATGGAGCTGCCCTTCGACAAGCTCGATGTGGTGACCTTCAGCTGGCAGAAAGTGCTGGGTGGTGAGGGCGCGCATGGCGTGCTGATCCTGAGCCCGCGCGCGGTGGAACGGCTCGAAAGCTACACCCCCGCCTGGCCGCTGCCCAAGATCTTCCGCATGACCAAAGGCGGCAAGCTGATCGAGGGCATCTTCAAGGGCGAGACGATCAACACGCCCTCGATGCTGGCGGTCGAGGATTACCTCGTTGCGCTGAAATGGGCGCAATCGCTGGGCGGCCGCAAGGCGCTGATCGCCCGGGCCGAGGCCAATGCGCAGGTGATCCACGATTTCGTCGCCGCGAAGCCCTGGATCGCCAATCTGGCGGAAGACATGGCGATCGCCTCGACCACCTCGGTCTGCCTGAAGTTCACCGATGCGCGCATCACCGATGGCGCTGCCTTCGCCAAAGCCGTTGCCAAACGGCTGGAGAAGGAAGGCGTGGCGCTGGATATCGGCGCGTATCGCGATGCGCCGGCGGGTCTGCGGATCTGGTGTGGCTCGACGGTGGAAACCGCCGATGTCGCCGCGCTGATGCCGTGGCTGGAATGGGCCTTTGAGGCCGAGATCGCGGCACAGGCCGCCTGACATCACAAGGGTGGGGTTGAACCCCACCCTACAGAGCCCGGCCCGTAGGGTGGGGTTCAACCCCACCTTACGCCACCTTACCCCAGATTTCAGGAGCCCCATCATGGCCCTCCGCGTTCTCGTTTCCGACGCCCTGTCCGAATCCGCCGTCCAGATCTTCCGCGATCGTGGCATCGACGTCGATTTCCAGCCCAAACTGGGCAAGGACAAAGACAAGCTGGCCGAAATCATCGGTCAGTATGACGGTCTTGCCATCCGCTCGGCGACCAAGGTCACCGAAAAGATCATCGCCGCCGCGACCAACCTGAAAGTCATCGCCCGCGCCGGGATCGGCGTTGACAACGTGGACATTCCCGCCGCGTCGAAAAAGGGCATCATCGTGATGAACACGCCCTTCGGCAACTCGATCACGACGGCCGAGCACGCCATCGCGATGATGTTCGCCGTGGCGCGTCAGATCCCCGAAGCCAATGCCTCGACCCACGCCGGCAAGTGGGAAAAATCCAAGTTCATGGGCGTTGAGCTGTTCAACAAGACCCTGGGCGTGATCGGTGCGGGCAACATCGGCGGCATCGTCTGCGACCGCGCCGTTGGTCTGAAAATGAAGGTCATCGCCTATGACCCCTTCCTGTCGGAAGAGCGCGCCAAGCAACTGGGCGTGACCAAGGTCGAGCTGGACGATCTGCTTGCACGGGCCGATTTCATCACCCTGCACGTGCCGATGACCGACAAGACCCGCAACATCCTGTCGCGTGAGAACCTTGCCAAGACCAAGAAAGGCGTGCGCATCGTCAACTGCGCCCGTGGTGGTCTGGTCGACGAGGAGGCGCTGGCCGAGATGCTGACCTCGGGCCACATCGCCGGCGCTGCGCTGGACGTCTTCGCCGTCGAGCCCGCCACCGAGAGCCCGTTGTTCAACCTGCCCAATGTGGTCTGCACCCCGCATCTGGGTGCCTCGACCACCGAGGCGCAAGAGAACGTCGCCCTTCAGGTTGCCGAGCAGATGTCGGACTACCTGCTGACCGGTGCTGTGCAAAACGCACTGAACATGCCCTCGGTCACCGCCGAGGAAGCCGCCGTCATGGGCCCGTGGATCGCGCTGGCCAAGCATCTGGGCACCTTCGCCGGGCAGCTGACCGAAGAGCCGATCCGCGCGATCAACGTGCTCTACGACGGCACCGCCGCCGAGATGAACCTCAAGGCGCTGGATTGCGCGGTGATCTCGGGTGTGATGAAGTTCTCGAACCCCGATGTGAACATGGTCTCGGCCCCGATCGTCGCGCGCGAGCGTGGCATCCAGATCTCGACCACGCATCAGGAGAAGTCGGGCACCTTCGCGGGCTACATCAAGATCACCATCGTCACCGACAAGCGCGAGCGTTCGCTGGCCGGCACGGTGTTCTCGGACGGCAAGCCGCGCTTCATCCAGATCAAGGGCATCAACATCGACGCCGAGATTGGCGAGCACATGCTCTATACCACGAACGAGGATGTGCCGGGCATCATCGGTCTGCTGGGTATGACCATGGGCAAGAACGGCGTCAACATCGCCAACTTCACGCTGGGCCGGTCGGGCTCGGGCGAGGAAGCGATTGCGCTGTTGTATCTGGATGAGGCGATTGATCCCAAAGTGGTCGATACGCTGAACCAGACCGGCATGTTCCGTCAGGTGCGTCCGCTGAAGTTTGAGATCGCCTGAGGCGGATCAGCTGCATGAATGTGAGAGGGGGCCGCGATTGGCCCCCTCTTTTTTTGAGTATTTAGAACAAGATGATGGGTCAGAGCGCCAGACGCGCGCCGGTATGGCCGGTGGTGCTGTCGGGGGTGTTGTGGCTGCGCGAATGGGTTTGATACCGCTCGCAATAGCTGACGTGGCACAGGTACGAGCCGCCGCGAATCACCCGGCCCGGGCCTTGGTCCGGTCCCTGCGGATCGCGCGGGGGCAGGGCGGCCGCTTGCGGCAGGTCGCCGAACCAGCTGGCCGTCCAGTCCCAGACATTGCCGGTCATGTTGTGGATCCCGTAGCCGTTCGGCGCGTAGTGATCGGCGGGGCAAGTGCCGGTAAAGCCGTCATCGGCGGTGTTGGTGTGGGGGAAATCCCCCTGCCAGATGTTGTGGCGATGGCCTGAGGCGGGGACGAGGTCATTGCCCCAAGGAAAGCGCTTGCCCTTCAGCCCGCCGCGCGCGGCGAATTCCCACTCGGCCTCGGTCGGCAGGCGGGTGCCGGTGAACTCGGCCAGCGCCTGCGCGTCGAACCAGCTGAGATGCACGGCGGGGTGCGTGGCGCGGTCGTGCCAGTCGCTGCCCGGCCCCTCGGGCGCGGCCCAGGTCGCCCCGGCGACGGCGCGCCACCACGGGGTTTGCACCGGGAACTCGCGGTATCCGGCGGGGTCGGCAAGGAACAGGTGGAAGACGAAGGACCAGCCTTCGGTTTCCGCCGTGGTGCGATAGCCGGATTCGGCAACGAAGGCAGCGAAGAGCTGGTTGGTGACGCTGGTGCGCGCGATCGAGAAGGGCGAGAGCCAGACGCGGCGCGGCGGGCTGTCGCGGTCATCGGGGTAGCGGCCCCTGGCGGCGCCCATCTCGAAGAAGCCGCCCTTGAGCGGGACCAGCGTGGCGGCCACCAGCGCCTTCAGCTCATCCGAGGCGCGCCGGGTCAGGGCCGGGGCGGCGGGGACAGTGCCCCGGCCCGATGGTGCGCAACAGCTTTTGCCTTGCATGGCTCCCTCCGTTTTCCCCGACATGCACCGGGACTGCGCCAAAGGCAACGGGCGGCCCCGAAGGACCGCCCGCGCCACCCGGCTGGGAGGGGGTTGCGATTACCAGCCGAATTGCAGCGTCAGGCCGGTTTGTCCGCCGTTCTGGGCGACGGCGGCGTTGGTGTTTTGGCCGAACTGGAAGAGGCCATAGGCGTTGTTGCCGCCGTGTTGCGAGATCGTGCCGGTGTGGCCCGAGCCTTCCTGATGGATGATCGCCTGATCGGTGGACCCTTGCGCGATGCCAGCGGCGTTGTTGACGCCGTGCTGGGTGACATG
>NZ_REEZ01000040.1:0-353 GCF_003990445.1 Pararhodobacter zhoushanensis
CCAACTCATGGACCACGACAAGGACGGTATAATCGGCAAGAGCGATCTGAGGGCCACCTTCGACGCCGTAGGCAAACTCGCCAATGAAAAAGAATTGGAAGAGATGATCGGCGAAGCATCTGGACCAATTAATTTCACCCAACTACTCAGTCTTTTCGGTAACCGCATGGCTGACTCCGGCGGTTCTGATGACGATGAAGTCGTCATTGCTGCATTCAAATCATTTGACGAAGGTGGCACCATTGATGGCGACAGATTCAGACATGCTCTGATGACCTGGGGCGACAAATTCACGGCCAAAGAGGTGGACGACGCGTTCGACGCGATGGAAATCGACAACAACAACAGGATCG
>NZ_REEZ01000040.1:368-737 GCF_003990445.1 Pararhodobacter zhoushanensis
CCTCATTGAACTTTTGACCGGCAAGGGTGACGACGAAGAAGAGGGTGCTGCCGCATAAGCAGATGGAAACGATCAGCCACACAACAAACAAAATCTTCAATCTTCATCCATCGTAATTTTTCTCATCATCAATTTGCACAAATAAAACAATAAAATCATCGCGTCTAATAAACCTACTCACACAAAGTGTCACGACTTGTTTTTCATGAATAAATAAATGTTCGAGTTGTGTTTTGTTATTAGAAAGAATATTTAATATGTATATTAAATATTATATTATATATCAGCGAAGAAGAACTCAAAATATTTTGTAAATAAATTATTACATACTTATTATTATATCGTTGATAATAATATAATTAAATTATT
>NZ_REEZ01000042.1 GCF_003990445.1 Pararhodobacter zhoushanensis
CCAGAATCAGTCGACATATGTAATGTAGGTACAGGACAATATTAGTGAATTTTAGCGTAAGTCAAAGGGCCAAACTTTGCTACAGGGGCAGCGTATGCGAATTTGGCCACGGGCGCTGCATAAGCCACTGGTGTTGGATGAGCTGCATACGCAACAGGAGATGGATGAGCTGCATAGGCAACTGGAGTTGGTTGAGCTGCATAAGCAACTGGAGTTGGTTGAGCTGCATAGGCAACTGGAGCCACTGCAACCGCCTTGGCCAAAGGCTCCTTGTGTACAACAGCATTAAATCCATTAACTGAGTCAGCGGTATATTCCACGATCCTTCTCGTGCCATCGGGTTCAGTGAGAGAGTAACTACCCTGGACGGAATCTCCGTTACGTGTCTCAAATTGATTCTTGCTGTCACCAGTCAAAGCATCTTCGACGTTATAACTGTACGAGTATTGGGGGTTGGGGTCGTAATCAGCGTCTGCAACGGCGACAGCCTTGGCCACTGGTGCCGGGGCTGCATACGCGATTGGGGTTGGTGGTGCTGCGTACGCCAGGTGAGCTGCAGGTGCCGCGTAGGTCAAATGAGCAGGTGCAGCAGCAAAGGCCACGGGTGCTCCGGCTCTGGCGATGGTGGCCATGGTGGCGAAAACGAAAAATTTAAACATCTCGATAAAGTATTGCTGACACGGGTTGTATCTGCCGATGATAATGCGAGTT
>NZ_REEZ01000043.1:0-285 GCF_003990445.1 Pararhodobacter zhoushanensis
GTGGTTTGCTCCGCAGATTTCTGAGCATTGTCCAAAAAATAAACCTGAACGATTAATTAAAAAACTAATTTGATTTAATCGTCCTGGTGTAGCATCAATTTTCACTCCTAATGAAGGTACAGTTCAAGAATGAATAACATCAGCGGCAGTCACTAACAATCGGATCTGGGAATTAAAAGGTACTACAGTTCGATTATCTACGTCAAGTAAACGAAAGCTATAAGGAGTAGATTCTTGTGTCGGAATTATATAAGAATCAAATTCTAAATTTTTAAAATCAGAATA
>NZ_REEZ01000043.1:468-698 GCF_003990445.1 Pararhodobacter zhoushanensis
GGGCAATGCAATAAAAATTAGAGTTAAAGCGGGGAGGATTGTTCAAATTACTTCAATTGTTTGGCCTTCTAGTAAAAAACGATTAATTTGTTTATTAAAAAGTAATTCAAGCAATAAATATCCAACTAAAGTAGTAATAATAAGAAGAATTGATAAAGTATGATCATGAAAGAAAATTAATTGCTCTATTAAAGGTGAAGATCTATCTAAGGTTAAAGTAGAGGCTCATG
>NZ_REEZ01000045.1 GCF_003990445.1 Pararhodobacter zhoushanensis
CAAGATCCTCACAACCGCCAGGCTCGCCTGAACAATAAGCCTTTCACTGTGAAGATAAATGTTCACAGCCAACAGGCTCAACCAGCAGTTGTGAGGATCTTGCTTGGACCAAAACACGACGAACATGGACGCGAGATTAACATCAATGACAATCGCCTTAATTTCTTCGAATTGGACAAATTCCAAGTGCAATTACAACCTGGTTCCAACAACATCGTTCGGGAATCCAAGGAAATGAATGCTGTGGACGATTCAATGGGCGCTGGAGAACTTGCCCAGAAAGTCCAACAGGCTCTTACCCAACAAGCACCACTTCAAATGACTTACGATGATATTCTTACAGGTTTCCCCCAGAGATTGCTTTTGCCCAAAGGTCAACGAGGTGGTCAAATATTCCAGATAATGGTAGTAGTCAGCCCATTGGTTGAATCACCAGCTCAACAGCAGGCCCTACAACAAATGCAACAGTCCGTCCTTGGTCAAGATCCAATTGTCCAAAACGGAATTCTGAACCAGAACGTTGACGCTCTTCCTTTGGGTTTCCCATTGGACAGGGAAGTTGATGAGGCCGTCCTCTTGAATGCCCCCAACTTAGCTTTACAAGACGTACTTATTGTCCATAGAGGACCCGAAATTGCGGAAGCCCAAAAGGAAATCGAAGTCGAAAGCCAGACCCAGC
>NZ_REEZ01000046.1 GCF_003990445.1 Pararhodobacter zhoushanensis
AAGAAATCATAACTGCTACAATGAACACCTTGGCTATTGCTGTCTTTGCTTGCTTGGCTGTTTTTGCCAGTGCGAAACCCTCTGGTCTCCTTTTGGCTGAAGATGACGGTCAATGGAGAGGTGAAGGACTATTGGAAAGCCAATGGCGGGGTGAAGGACTTTTGGAATCTCAAGATTGGGCTCGCAAAGGATTGATCGCTCCAGGAGTAATTGGTGCCCCAGGTGTTATTGCCGGTCCAGGACTCATTGGTGGCCCAGGACTCATTGCCGGTCCAGGACTTATCGGTGGCCCAGGACTCATTGGTGGTCCAGGTCTCATTGCTGGTCACGGTCTCGTTGCTCCAGGAGTTATTGCTCAAGGTGTTGCTCCAGGTTTAATCGCTCCAGGTGTAGGCCCAGTAGGTCTTGTACCAGCAACCGCTGGTGCTGTCATTACCGGACCCTCTGGTGTGGTGGGACCACTAGGACCTTTGCTCAAGAAATGGTAAATCGACTGGCTGTCTTAGGAAACATATTTTATTACCTCGACCAAGCATATAACGGAGTAATTCCATTTTGATCACAATTGTAGGCGTTATTTAAGCAAAATTAATGGTGCTGAATTCAATTCAAGTAGAGGCACTTCTGACTGATTCTTCTCCGTTCATATGTAGCATAATGAT
>NZ_REEZ01000047.1 GCF_003990445.1 Pararhodobacter zhoushanensis
ATCTAATATCTATACGAGTAGGTACAAAATGTCTTCAAAAATAGTGCTTTTATCTTTTGTGGTTTTAACAATATTTGGATTAACTTCTTGCAATCCAATTAACAAAGAAGAAACCGATGGAGTACAAGAAGTGTTAATAAGAGAAAGAAGACAGCTTTTCGGCGGAAGAAATGGCAATCACCAACAGGTTGGAGTTAAGGCAGGACCGGCTTGGGGTTCGATGTCACACTCTGGCGGTCCCATCACCTACAGTGGTGGTGCTGACTTAAGTTCCCCAAAAGGTCATGGATTGTCTGGAAGTCTTTCCCATACTCCTGGAATAGGTGGTCAGGGGTCAGTCAGAGGAACCGTTGGTTTGGTAAACAACAACAATCATCAAGCTTCAGCTTGGGCCCAACACGACAGAAATTTCGACAGACATATGCATCGACTTGGGCCTGAAACGAACAGTGCTGGGCTCAATTATCAACATGGTGGTGGTGGTAGTGCTTTCCTTAGTGGATCAAAAACACCAGGGTTACCGTCCAGGGGCACCGTGGGGGGGTCTGCGCCAATTCATACCACAAGAGATTCAAGTTTGTCGATCTCTGGACAGACTACCTTCGGCCATGGTATGAAACCTG
>NZ_REEZ01000048.1 GCF_003990445.1 Pararhodobacter zhoushanensis
AGTGTTCTTAATACAGCAAAAACATACGCTTGAATAATTGATACAGCTGATTCTAATGTTAAAAGGGCTAATTGGGTGATAATAAGTAAGTTCACAAGATAAATAGATAAAGAATTTCCTGTATTACCTAGTAAAGTTAGTAATAGATGGCCTGCAATTATATTAGCGGTTAATCGTACAGCAAGTGTTCCAGGTCGAATAACATTTCTAATTGTTTCAATACATACTATAAAAGGTATTAAAGCAGGAGGCGTTCCTTGAGGGACTAAATGGGCTAATATATGGACTGTATTATTAATTCACCCATAAATTATAAATCTTAATCATAAAGGAAGAGCTAAAGCTAATGTTAAAGATAAATGCCTTGTTCTTGTAAAAATATAAGGGAATAATCCTAAAAAATTATTAAATAAAATAAATGAAAATAAGCTTACAAATAAGATTGTTCTCCCATTTATTTTACTTCTTGCTATTAAAATTTTAAATTCTTTGTGAAGAGTAGATAAGATTTTATTTCAAAAGAAAAGACCTCGTGGAGGAATAATTCAAAATGCTGAAGGGATTAAAACTAATCCAATAAAGGATCTTAATCAATTTAACGATATACTAAAACTAGTTGATG
>NZ_REEZ01000049.1 GCF_003990445.1 Pararhodobacter zhoushanensis
GGGTAGGGTGCGCTTCAGCGCACCGGGGGCGGCTGGGTGATTCGGCGGCACGGCGCGCTTGGCCCCCCATCCCCTTTGCAATCCGATAACCACCGCCGTTTCTGGCCGGTGATCTGGCGATTCTCCCGGCGCTTGGCGACCGGCACCAAACGATTCTTGCGCAATGAGCGGTGGGGCGTGCTCACAGCCCCCGCCTGAAGAATCGCACGTTTCCAGTGCTCTAGCCGCAACGCCCCCCACTGTTATCCGATAACACACCCCCGGTTATCGCCCCGCAGCCCGGTGATTTTGTCTGACCGCCCCGATCCGCCCCATGTTGGGTTCATCGGAAGCGCACCACCGGCCCAGACAGCCAGCGCCCCCCGGGACCACTCAGACGAACGACCACACCAGACACCCAGTTAACCGGCCAAGCGCCATACATTACCGGAGACCCACATCATGTTCGCCAAGACCTTTAAAACCGTCGCCCTGATCGCCGTCATCGCCGCCACCGCCGCCCCCGCTCTGGCCACCGGTAGCCGCGTCCATGTCGAGCAATACGGCTGGAACAACCAGATCGGTGGCGGCCAGGGTGGCCGTGGCCAGCGCCTGACCGTGATCCAGAA
>NZ_REEZ01000005.1 GCF_003990445.1 Pararhodobacter zhoushanensis
GCATTGAAACCGATCAGCAGGTGCAGGCAGTAGCTTAAACAACCCGGAAATCTGTCCAAGTGTTGGGGAGTAGCTCACCGCGGCGCTGACGGGTTCTCCCGATTCAGGGGCGTATTTAGGGCAAGATGAAAGCGGGTTCGCTCAGAAGAGGGCGTGGGCCACGGCTTGGGCGAGGGTAGCGTGGGACTCGGGCGAGAGGTGGACGCCGTCGAGGGGGCTGGTCTCGATATGGGCGGAGGCGTCGAGGAAGAGGGTATCTCGGGACCGCGCAAGGTCGGCGAGGAGCGGGGTGAGGGCGCGGGATTTGGCGGCACCGCCCCAGAAATCCGCGGCGAGGATGCCGGATTCGGTGACCGGCGGCGGGGCGATCAGCAGCACGCGGAAGCCGCCGTGCCGGGTTTGCATCTCATCCCCCAGCGCGAGGTCGAGGAGGGCCGCGATGCCGCCGGTGATCTGCTCGGGTGTGGCGCCGAAGCGGGTCTTGACGTCATTGGTGCCCAGCATGATCGTCAGCGCGTCAATCGGCCCGTGGCTGCGCAGCGCCTGATAGAGCGCGGGCCAGCCGTTCATGATGCCGCCCATCACCGGATCGTCGAACTGGGCGGTGCGGCCCGGCAACCCCTCTTCCACCAGCGACCAGCCAAGGGTGGCGGCGGCGCGGCTCGGCCAGCGGATGTCGGCGGGGTAACGCTCGTACACGCCGCGCTGATACAGGGGCGGGGTGCCGTGGGTGTTGGAGTCGCCAAAGGTCAGGACGGTTGCCATAGCGCCAAGTTTGCGCGCGAAGCCGTGGCTTGTCCAGAACTTGCCCCTTGGATCGACGCCGCGTCGGTCGCATATAGGGGGCAACGCAGAAACCGCGAGAGGATGCCATGCTGGGCAATTTTGACGCCGCCCCCGCCGCGGCGGGTCTGATCAAGGATACCACCGAAGCCAGTTTCATGGCCGATGTCGTCGATGCCAGCCAGGAAGTGCCGGTCATCGTCGACTTCTGGGCGCCGTGGTGCGGGCCGTGCAAGACGCTGGGCCCGCAGCTGGAGGCTGCCGTCACCGCTGCCAAGGGCAAGGTGAAGATGGTCAAGATCAACGTCGACGAGAACCAGCAGATCGCCGCGCAGCTGCGCATTCAGTCGATCCCGACGGTCTATGCGTTCTTTCAGGGCCGCCCTGTCGATGCGTTTCAGGGGGCCGTGGCTCCGTCCGAGTTGAAGACCTTCGTCGACAAGCTGGTCGCGCTGACCGGTGAGGATGAAGGGCTGGAAGCGGCGCTGGACGAGGCCGAGACGATGCTGGGCGCGGGCGAGGCTGCCGATGCGGCCGAGGTCTTCGCGGCGGTGCTGGGCGAAGAGCCCGAGAACGCGCGGGCGCTGGGCGGGCTGGCGCGGGCGCATATCGCGGCCGGAACGCTGGATCAGGCCGAGGCGCTGATCAACAACGCGCCTGCGGCGATCGCGACGGCGAAAGAGGTGGAGGCGGCGCGTGCGCAGCTGGCGCTGGCGCGGCAGGCCGAGACGGCGGGGCCGGTGGATGAGCTGCGCGCGGCGCTGGCGGCCGATCCGGCCAACCATCAGGCGCGGTTCGATCTGGCGGGCGCGTTGCACGCCAATGGTGATGTGGCCGGGGCGATTGACGAGCTGCTGGAGCTGTTCCGCCGGGACCGCGAGTGGAACGAGGGCGCGGCTAAGGCGCAGTTGTTCATCGTGTTCGACGCGCTCAAGCCCAACGATCCGTTGGCGCAGAAGGGCCGTCGCCGTTTGTCGTCGATGATCTTTGCCTAAGGGGCCGCGCGCGCTATGTCAGGATCATGCTGAAAGCCAAAGACCTTCCTGACGCCCTCGCGTTGTTCCCGTTGCCTGGCGCGCTGCTGTTGCCGCGCGCCAAGCTGCCCCTGCATCTGTTCGAGCCGCGCTATCTGTCGATGCTTGAAGACTGCATGGCCACGCCGCACCGACTGATCGGCATGATCCAGCCGCGCCCGACCCCGGCCGGTGCCGGTGACAGGCTGCATGCGATCGGCTGCGCCGGGCGTCTGACCGCGATGTCCGAGACCGAGGACGGGCGCTACATGATCACCCTCACCGGGATCAGCCGCTTTCGGCTGAGCGAGGAATTGCCAGCCGACGGGTTGCCGTACCGGCGGGGGCGGCCCGTGTGGGGCGGGTTCGAGCGTGATCTGGGGCCGGTCGAGCATGACACGGCGTTTGATCGCGAGCCCTTCCTTGACCTGCTGGCGCGGTATTTTGAGGCCGTGTCGCTGTCGACCGAATGGGACAGCCTGAAGGATGCCGAGGACGAGCTGCTGATCAACGCGCTGTCCATGCTGTGCCCCTTCCCGCCCGAGGAACGGCAGGCGCTGCTGGAAGCGCCCTCTCTCACCACGCGGCGCGAGACGCTGGTAACCTTGATGCAATTTGCCCTGCGCGCGCCGGGCGAGACCGGGGGAACGCTGCAATGAGCGATGACGACGACAGGGCGGTGGCCACGCCGCAGGCCGAGCGCCACATGCTGGAATCGCTGGTCTGTCCGGTGACGCAGGGCCAGCTGACCTATGACCGGGCTGCGCAAGAGTTGATCTCGGCCACGGCGCATCTGGCCTTTCCGATTCGCAATGGCATCCCCATCATGCTGGCGTCGGAAGCACGCGAGATCGAGTGAACCGCAAGGAGGGCAAGCGTATGGCACGCAAGACAAGTCTGGCACTGGTGACGGTCGGGGTTTTGTTGGCAGGCTGCGCGACGCCCTTGCAGCAATGCCTTTACGACGCCGAGCAACCCGCGCGTGAGATCGAGCGCACCCTGAGCGAGGAATACGCCACGCTCAGCCGGGGCTATTCGATCGAGCGCATCCGCGTGCCGACGATGTCGATGGGGGTCTGTGGTGGGCCCGGCGGGGCGGCAGTGCCCTGTGCGCGTCCCGATTACGACATCAACGAAATCCACCACCGCGTCGACCGCGATCTGGTGCGCGAGCGCATCGCGTTGCTGGAGCGGCAACTGGCGCGCGAACGCCCGCGCGCGGCCGCGGCGAGCGCGCAATGTCAGGCGACTTATCCGGCAGGATGAGGGGATCGGGTGCAGCGCAGCCTGTTGATCGGGCAGGGCGGCATGGGCAGGGTTGGTTGCCGAGCAAACCGCTATGCAGGGTCAAGGCGATGCGCTAACGTCGGATTTTGATCAGATTGCTGCGAAATACATGGCCCTGACTGATACGTCCCCGCTGCGAGATCCGCATAAACTGCCCGAGCACGAGGCGACCTATCGACGGTTGCGGGACATGGCGATGTTCGGTGAGCTGGAGCCGGGCCAGAAAGTCACCATTCAGGGGATCACGGCGGTTCTGGGCGCGGGGATGACCCCTGTCCGCGAGGCGATCCGGCGTCTGACCGCAGAGGGCGGGTTGATCCTGCATGAAAACCGCCGGGTCTCGGTCCCGCGGCTGACGGCGTCGCAGGCCGATGAGCTGGCCTTCGCCCGTCTGGCGCTGGAGCCCCGGCTGGCCGAGCTGGCGCTGCCGCGGTTGACGGGCGTGGATATTGCCCGGCTGCAGGCGCTGGATGACGAGATCGACGAGGCCATCGAGATCAGCGATGTGCGCGGGTATCTGGCCGGGAACTACCGCTTCCATTTTGCGCTCTATGATCTGGCCGAGGCGCCGATCCTGACGTCGCTGACCCAGTCGCTGTGGCTGCGCTTTGCGCCGTCGCTCAGGGTGGTGATGACCTGCGACGGCGAGATCGGGCCGGACCGGCACAAGGATGCCGTGGCCGCGATGCGCGCCGGTGATGCGCAGGCGCTGGCGCAGGCGATCGAGGCGGATATCCGGCAAGGCATCGACCGGGTGCGGGCGGATCTGCACGGGTGAGGGGTTTCGCCCTCAGCCCCTGACGCTTTCAGCGTCATGTCTTCGGGCGACCGGGCAAGGGGGGCGTTGCCCCCCTCTTTGCTGCGCAAATTCACCCCCCAGGATATTTACGGACAGAAAATGAAGGGGCGCGGGTGCGGGGCTGATGGGTATTGGAAATTTGATCAAATCGGATTGCGGCGGCGGGCCGTGGGGCGTATCGTGTCCCGAATCCCCGGTTTTGCGGGTCTGAAGGAGTCTTCGCCATGCGCACGATCACCAATCATTTGCCCACCTCGGAACTGCAGGCGCTGGACGCGGCGCATCATGTTCACCCGTTCACGCAGAATGACGCGTTGGCCAAGAAGGGGGCGCGGATCATCACGCGGGCGAAGGGTGTGTATCTGACCGACAGCGAGGGCGAGACGCTGATCGACGGCATGGCCGGGTTGTGGTGCGTCAATGTCGGTTACGGGCGCAAGGAACTGGCCGACGCGGCGGCGCGGCAGATTGAAGAGCTGCCCTATTACAACACGTTCTTTCAGACCAGCCACGTGCCCGCCATCGCCCTGGCCGCGCGCATTGCCGATCTGGCACCGGGCGATCTGAACCATGTGTTCTTTGCCTCGTCGGGGTCGGAAGCCAATGACACCAACATCCGTCTGGTGCGCCACTATTGGGCGCTGAAGGGCAAGCCCGAGAAATCGGTGATTATCGCGCGCAAGAACGGCTATCACGGGTCGAGCATGGGCAGTGCCTCGCTGGGCGGCATGACCGCGATGCACGAGCAGGGTGGCTTGCCGATCCCGGGCATCGTGCATATCGACCAGCCGCACTGGTACGCCGAGGGCGGCGACATGACGCCCGAGGAGTTCGGTCTGCAACGCGCCCGCGCGCTGGAGGAGAAGATCCTTGAACTGGGCGCAGACCGGGTGGGTGCGTTCATCGCCGAGCCGGTGCAGGGCGCGGGCGGGGTGATCATTCCGCCGTCGACCTACTGGCCCGAGATCCAGCGCATTGTCGACAAATACGACATCCTGCTGATCGCCGATGAGGTGATCACCGGGTTCGGGCGCACCGGCAACTGGTTCGGCAGTCAGACCTTCGCCATCAAGCCGCATATCATGACGATCGCCAAGGGCCTGTCATCGGGCTATCAGCCGATCGGCGGCTCGGTGGTCTGTGATGAAGTGGCGGCGGTGATTGCCACGGATGAGTTCAACCACGGCTACACCTATTCCGGCCACCCGGTTGCCGCCGCTGTGGCGCTGGAGAATCTGCGGATCATCGAGGAAGAGGGCATCGTCGAGCATGTGCGCGACGTGGCACACCCGTATCTGGCCGAGCGCTGGCATGCGCTGGGCGATCACCCGCTGGTCGAGGACACGCAGTTGGTGGGTCTGATGGGCTCGCTGGCTTTGGTGCCGGTGAAGGGTGAGCGCGCCAAGTTCGCCGCGGGTGCCGGGACGGCGGGGTACATCACGCGCGAGCGCTGCTTTGCCAATAACGTGGTGATGCGCCATGTCTATGACCGCATGATCATCTCGCCGCCGCTGGTGATCACGCCCGCTGAGATCGACATTCTGATCGACCGGGCGACGGTGGCGCTGGATGAGGCGTATAAGCAGCTCAAGGACGAAGGCCTGCTGAAAAAGGCCCAGTGACATGGATCTGCTGACCGCCAATGACCAGCTGGGGGCGTATCCCCCCAGCTGGTACGCCGCGACGGCCGAGGCGCTGCCGGGGTTTCCGGCAGCCGCCGGGGCGCTGAGTTGCGATGTCTGCGTGGTGGGCGGCGGGTTTACCGGGCTGTCGGCGGCGCTGCATCTGGCCGAGCGGGGCTATGACGTCATCCTGCTGGACGCGCAGCGGGTGGGGTTTGGTGCCTCGGGTCGCAATGGCGGGCAGGTGGGCACCGGGCAGCGGCTGGATCAGGACACGCTGGAAGGCATGGTCGGCAAGACCCAGGCGCGGGCGCTGTGGGATCTGTCGCTGGAGTCGGTGGCGCTGACGCGGGATCTGGCGGCGCGCCATGCCCCCGAGGCCGGGTTTGCGCCGGGGATCATCCATGCGGCGCACAAGCCGCGCTATGTCGGCGAGGCGCGGGCCTATGCCGAGAAGCTGGCGCGCGATTATGGCTATGACCAGATCGAGCCGCTGGACCGGGCGCAGATGCAGGCGCTTGTCGGCTCTCCTGCCTATCATGGCGGCGATATCGACCACGGTGGCGGGCATCTGCACCCGCTGCGCTATGCGTTGGGGCTGGCGCGGGCGGCGCAGGCGGCGGGGGTGCGGATCTTCGAGCAGTCGCGCGTGACCTCGGTGACCAAGGGTGAGCCGGCGCGGGTAATGACCGACGCCGCGACGATCACGGCGCGCTTTGTGGCGCTGGGGCTGAACGGCTACATGGGGCGGCTGGAGCCTGCGGTGGCGTCGCGCGTGATGCCGATCAACAATTTCATCGCGGCGACCCGCCCGATGAGCGACGCGGAACGCGCGGCGGTGATCAGCGCCGATCATGCGGTGGCGGATACCAAATTCGTGGTGAATTACTTCCGTTTCTCGCAGGACAACCGGCTGCTGTTTGGCGGCGGCGAGAGTTATGGCTACCGCTTTCCGGCCGATATCGCGGCCAAGGTACGCCGCCCGATGGAAGAGATCTTCCCGCATTTGCGCGGGATAGAGATCACCCACGCCTGGGGCGGGACGCTGGGCATCGCCTATAACCGCATGCCGCATTTCGCGCGGCTGGCGGGGAATGTGCTGACCGCGTCGGGCTTTTCCGGGCACGGCGTGGCGATGGGCACGCTGGGCGGCAAGCTGATGGCCGAGGCGATTGCCGGGCAGGCCGAGCGGTTCGACGTGATGGCCGCTGTGCCCAACCCGCAGTTTCCGGGCGGGGCGAGCCTGCGCTATCCGCTGATGGTGGCCGCGATGCTGTGGTTTTCGCTGCGCGACAAGCTGTAAAGCTTGGGTGATTCGGCACGGGCGCTGAGCGTCGCCAGGGTGTTTTAAGCGCCTGAGCGGCAGGGCGCTCATCGCGCTTAAGTTGCGCGCGCGGGCGAAAACCATCCTTAACAAGCCGTAAACACCCTGTTTTGTGGCAATCGAGCCGCAGGACAGAACGGTCAACAAGTGCTTGACCAGAATCAACTTTTCCGCGTCGAAGGCTGTCAGTAGGACTCTGGGCAGCTGCTTACACAACTGTCGGGGGACAGTGTGACAATCATACATCGTCGGACCTTGCTGTCCGGCCTCGGTGCGCTGGGCTTTGCCGCCTCGGCGCAGCTGGGGACTGTTAAATCTGCCGTTGCGCAGACCGTGCCTGCTGTTCCGACAACGCCGATGCCTCGGCTGCGCCGGACGCATGAACTGGTTTCGCTCACGTCCGTTCACACGGATCGTCCGCGCGTGGCGCTGACGTTCGATGACGGCCCGCATCCGCAGAATACGCCGCATTTGCTGGATATTCTGGCCCGGTATCGCGTCAAGGCGACCTTCTACGTCATCGGCCAGAACGCCCGGCGGTATCCCGAGATCGTGCGCCGGATCGTGGCCGAGGGGCACGAACTGGGCAACCATACCTGGACGCATCCGGTACTGTCGCGGCAGAGCGACAGCACCATCCTGACCGAGATCGACCGCACCCAGCAAATGATCTGGGACACGGTCGGCGCGGTGCCGGTCACCATGCGCCCGCCTTATGGCTCGTTCACCCATCGGCAGATGCAGATGCTGTTCGATCAGCGCAATCTGTCGTCGGTGGTGTGGTCGGTTGACCCTGAGGATTGGCGACGCCCCGGTGTGTCCGTCGTGGCGCAGCGCATGATTCAGGGCGCGCGTCCGGGCGCGGTGATTCTGGCGCATGACATCCACGGACCGACCATCCGCGCCGTGCCCGCCGCGCTGGACGGCATTCTGGCGCGCGGGTTGCAGCCGGTGACCATGTCGGACCTGCTGGCCTGGCCGCATTGGGGGCCGCGGGGCTTGCGCTATGTCGGGCGCGCAACGACGCCGTATCAGGGCTGAAACAGCGATTTTTCTTGTGTATAAACGGCGCGGCTCCAACGGGGCCGCGCCTTTTGCATGGGCGGCCAAGCGAATAATGCACGGGCGAAGAAAATTTTCGCCTTTTGACATAAACGCTTCACAAACGAAGATTATCGCATCAAAGTGCTGAAATTCGCGCCCTTCTGGTTTTCCGGGAGGACGCGGTCTCCGCTTTTTTGAGCGCAATCAGAACCAACGTAACCAATGGGGTTCCCGATGTTGAAACACAGTCTCCTGGCCGCGACCGCGCTGGCGCTCGTTGCGCCCGCCGCGCAGGCGCAGACCGAAATCCAGTGGTGGCACGCAATGGGCGGCCGTCTGGGCGAGCTGGTCGAAGAGATCGCCGCCAACTTCAACGCCAGCCAGTCCGACTATGTCGTCGTGCCCAGCTTCCGCGGCACCTATGCCGAAGCGATGAACGGCGCGATCGCCGCGTTCCGCGCGGGCGAACAGCCTGAACTCGTACAGGTTTTTGAAGTCGGCACCGGCACCATGATGGCCGCCGAGGGCGCGATCTATCCGGTCTATCAGCTGATGGCCGACAATGACGTCGAGTTCGATCCTGAGGCCTATATCCCCACGGTCGTCGGCTACTATACGGACCCCGATGGCAACATGCTGTCGTTCCCGTTCAACTCGTCGACGCCGATCCTGTACTATAACCGCGACATCTTTGAAGCCGCCGGTCTGGACCCGGACAGCCCGCCGGCCACCTGGGCCGAGATGGAAACCATGTCGCGTCAGATCGTCGAATCGGGCGCTGCGACCTGTGGTTTCACCACCCGGTGGCCCAGCTGGGTGCAGCTGGAGAACTTCCTCGCCTATCACAACCTGCCGCTGGGCACACAGCAGAACGGTTTCGCGGGCTTTGACACCGAGCTGGTGCTGAACCAGCACGCGGCGCTGATCAATCACTGGGAAAACCTGACCCGTTGGCAAGGCGAAGGCCTGTTCAGCTGGGCGGGTGGCGGCCCCGGCCCCGATGCCGGTCCGAAGTTCTACTCGGGCGAATGCGCGATGCTGTTTGAAAGCTCGGGCGGTCGCGCCGGTGTGCTGTCGAACGCCACGTTCAGCGTCGGTTTCGGCATGCAGCCCTATTATGACGACGTAGAGGGTGCGCCGCAGAACTCGATCATCGGCGGGGCCACGCTGTGGGTTCTGTCGGGTCACTCGGATGAGGAATACGCCGGTGTTGCGCATTTCCTCGAATTCCTGTCGCTGCCCGAGCAGCAAGCCTGGTGGCACCAGAACTCGGGCTATCTGCCGATCACGCAGGCTGCCTATGAGCTGACCGAAGAGCAGGGCTACTACGCCGAGAACCCGGGTGCTGACACCTCGATCCGTCAGATGAACCTGAACCCGCCGACCGAAAACTCGCGCGGTCTGCGGTTCGGCAACTACGTGCAGATCCGCGACATCATCTCGGAAGAGATGGAAGCGATGATCATCGGCACGATCAGCGCCCAGCAAGCGGCGGACAACATCGTGGCGCGCGGCAACGACCTGCTGCGTGAATTCCAAGCGGCGATGCAGTAACCTGAACTGACCTTTGCCCGCCCGGTCCCAAGGATCGGGCGGGTCCCTCTTTTTGCAGGACGCCCGGCATGCAAACCAAGCGCATGACCTTCACCAACAACCGCTGGCTGCCCTATCTTCTGCTGGCGCCGCAGGTGACCATCACGCTGATCTTCTTCGTCTGGCCCGCCAGCCAGGCCCTGTGGCAATCGATGCTGCGCCAGGACCCGTTCGGGCTGCGCACCACCTTTGTCTGGTTTCGCAATTTCGAGCGTCTGTTTGCCGACCCGCATTATCTGGTGTCGATGAAAACGACGCTGATCTTTTCGGTGTCCACCACGCTGCTGGCCATGTCGGTGTCGCTGCTGTTCGCGGTGATGGTGAACCGGATGATCCGCTCGCGCGATGCCTATACGACGTTTCTGGTCTGGCCCTATGCCGTGGCCCCCGCCGTTGCCGGTGTGCTGTGGTGGTTCATCTTCAACCCGTCGGTCGGCATCCTGCCCTATATGCTGCGTGGCATCGGGATCGAGTGGAACCACCGGCTGGAAAGCAGCCACGCGATGATATTGGTGGTGATCGCCGCTGCGTGGAAGCAGATCAGCTATAACTTCCTGTTCTTTCTGGCCGGTCTGCAATCCATCCCGCAATCGCTGATCGAGGCGGCGGCGATTGACGGTGCCAGCCGGTCCAAGCGCTTCTGGACCATCGTCTTCCCGCTGCTGTCGCCCACCACCTTCTTCCTGATGGTGGTCAATATCGTCTACGCGATGTTCGACACCTTCGGCGTGATCCATGCCACCACCGCAGGCGGCCCGGCGCAAGCGACTAATATTCTGGTCTACAAGGTCTATCGCGACGGGTTCATCGGCAACAATCTCGGCTCGTCCGCAGCGCAATCGGTTGTGCTGATGGGGATCGTCATCGTCCTGACCGTGGTCCAGTTCCGCTGGATCGAGCGTCGGGTGAATTACTGAGGGCCGCATCATGGTAGAAAACGACCGCTGGGGCATCTTTCTGGCCCATCTCATCCTGATCGTCGGCGTCGCCATCGTGGTGTTCCCGGTCTATGTGGCGCTGATCGCCTCGACCCACGCGCCGGGCACCTTCCTGCAGGGCGTCATGCCGCTGCTGCCGGGCAGCCACGCGATCGAGAACTATTCGACCGTGATCTTCGAGGGGCGCTCGAACGCCGGTGCGCCGCCCATTGGCCTGATGCTGTGGAACAGCTTCGTCATGGCGATGATGATCGCGGTGGGCAAGATTGCGATCTCGCTGCTCTCGGCCTTCGCCATCGTCTATTTCCGCTTCCGGTTCCGCATCTTCTTCTTCTGGATCATCTTCATCACCCTGATGCTGCCGGTCGAGGTGCGCATCGTGCCGACCTATCAGGTGGTCGCCAATCTGGGCATGCTGAACAGCTACTGGGGCCTGTCGATCCCGCTGATCGCCTCGGCCACGGCGACCTTCTTGTTCCGGCAGTTCTTTATGACCGTACCCGAGGAAATGCTGGAAGCCGCGCGCGTCGATGGCGCCGGGCCGCTCAAGTTCTTCAAGGACATCCTGCTGCCCCTGTCAGTCACCAACATCGCCGCGATGTTCGTGATCATGTTCATCTATGGCTGGAACCAGTACCTCTGGCCGCTCTTGGTGACCAATGACGAGGCCTATTACACCGTCGTCATGGGCATTCAGCGCATGGTGACAGGCGCGGATAGCGAGCCCCTGTGGCATCTGGTGATGGCCACCGTCGTGCTGGCCGCGCTGCCGCCGATTCTGGTGATTTTGTTCATGCAACGGCTCTTTGTGAAGGGCCTGACCGAGACGGAGAAGTAATATGGCCCGCATCGTGCTTGATGGCCTGTCCAAGGTCTATCCCGGCGGCGTCCAGGCGGTGAGCGACGTCAGCCTCGACATCGCCGATGGCGAAATGATTGTGCTTGTCGGCCCCTCGGGCTGCGGCAAGTCCACGCTGTTGCGCATGGTCGCGGGGCTGGAGACGATCACCGGCGGCACGCTGACCATCGGCGACCGGGTGGTGAATGGTCTGGAACCGGCGCAGCGTGACATCGCCATGGTGTTCCAGAACTACGCGCTCTACCCGCATATGACGGTTTACAACAACCTCGCGTACGGGCTGCGCAATCAGGGCGTGGACAAGGCCGAGATCGAGCGCCGGGTGCAGGAAGCAGCCTCGATGCTGCAGATCGGCGAGTACCTCGACCGCAAGCCGCGCAATCTGTCGGGCGGCCAGCGTCAGCGCGTGGCCATGGGGCGGGCGCTGGTGCGTGAGCCGGCGGCGTTCCTGTTCGACGAGCCGCTGTCGAACCTCGACGCCAAGCTGCGCGTGCAGATGCGGGTCGAGATCCGGCAGTTGCAGAAACGGCTCAAGACCACCTCGCTTTACGTGACGCATGACCAACTGGAAGCGCTGACCATGGCCGACCGGCTGGTGGTGCTGAACGGCGGCAGGATCGAGCAGGTCGGCACGCCGATGGAGCTGTACTCAAAGCCCGCGACGGTGTTTGTCGCCGGGTTCATCGGCTCTCCGGCGATGAACCTGATCGACATGGCCTATCTGCGCGATAGCGGCATCGCCCCGCAGGCGCTGCCTTCGGGCACCGACCTGATCGGCGTGCGGCCCGACGAGCTGCTGCTCACCGCGCCCGCAGAGCCGCATCTGGCGCTGAACGGCACAGTGGCGCTGCTGGAACCCGCCGGGGCCGAGAGCCACATCTATGTCACGCTGGGCGGCAGCGATCAGCCGATCACCGTGCGCATCGCTGGCCTGCCGCAGGTGACCGAAGGCGCGCCGATCACGCTCTACGCCGCGCTGGACGGGTTGCACCCGTTCAACAGCGCCAGCGGTCGGCGCACGGGCTGACGCGGGGCAGGGGGGCCTCGGCCCCCTCTGGCCGTTCCGGCCATTCACCCCCCGAGGATATTTGAAGAGCAAAGAGGGGCGTTAAGCTTTCGTTAACCGCGCCTCATTTTCTGTCTGAAAATATCCTCCGGGAGGGTCCGGGAGGGTGGAAAACCCTCCCGGTTCGACAGCGCCGTTCAGAACACCATTGCGACCTCATACATCACCGGCTCGAAATGCGTGCACATCGCCGCGATCGTGCGGTTGCGCTCGCGCATCTCGGCGGTGCGCAGCATGGCCTGAAAGTCGCCGCGCTTTTCCCAGCGCGAATAGGTCGAGATCCGCGTCTGCGCGTCATTCACATGCAGCGCGCCGCCCAGAAAACCGGGCTGGTGGCGGATCACCGCCTCATAGGCATCCGTCAGCGCGTCAAGCACGTCGCTGCAGGTGCCGGGGGTCATTTCAAACGTGGTGATGACGGTCTGGCCGTCGAACTCGGGTGTGATGGCGATGGGCATGAAGAGCCTCCCTTTGCTGGGGTCATGGTGCCCCCTTGCGGTCGCTCTGCAAAGCTCTATCTTGCCCGCTACCTCGGGGTGCCGGCGCAATCCGGCTGAGATGTGGGCAACCACGGACCCGTTGAACCTGAACCGGTTAGGACCGGCGGAGGGAAGGTGACAGGATGATCCTCCACCCCGACCCCGCCCGTCGCAATGGAGGAATGATCATGACCCATCCGACCTTTGCCACGGGATTGCTTGCGGCTTGTGCGCTGGCAGTTCCCCTGATGGCAAACGCCCAGACACCGCAGTTGCGGGTGCTCACCTATGACAGTTTCATCGCCGAATGGGGCCCCGGCCCGCAGATCGAGTCCGCGTTCGAGGCGACCTGCGGCTGCGATCTGGTGTTTGAGGCTGCCGGTGACGCCGCCGCCATGCTGGCCCGGCTGATGCTGGAGGGCGCGCGCAGCGACACCGACGTGGTGCTGGGGCTGGACACCAACCTGACCGCTGCCGCCACCGAGGCCGGCCTGATCGCGCCGCATGGACTGACGCCGCAGCTGGATCTGCCGGTTGCCTGGGACGATCCGCTGTTCGTGCCCTTCGACTGGAGCTGGTTCGCCTTCGTCTATGACACCACCCGCGTTGCCACCCCGCCGCGCAGCTTCGCCGATCTGATCGACAGCGATCTGAGCGTGGTGATTCAAGACCCGCGTTCCTCTACCCCCGGTCTGGGCCTGCTGATGTGGGTCAAGGCGGTGTACGGCGATCAGGCCGGGGCGATCTGGCAGGGTCTTGCCCCGCGCATCCTGACCGTCACGCCGGGCTGGTCCGAGGCGTATGGCCTGTTCCTTGAGGGCGAGGCGGATATGGTGCTGAGCTACACCACCTCGCCCGCCTATCACATCATCGCCGAAGGGGATGAGACCAAGGCCGCCGCGCTGTTCGACGAGGGGCATTACATGCAGGTCGAGGTTGGCGGCATCGTTGCGGGCACCGATCAGCCCGAGCTGGCGGCGCAGTTTCTGGCCTTCATGACCTCGGACGCCGCGCAGGCGCTGATCCCCGAAACCAACTGGATGTACCCGGCTGTGACGCCCGAGGGGGGGCTGGCCGAGGGTTTCGCGGCGCTGCCGCGCCCTGAGGTGTCGATCCTGCTGCCCGCCGACGAGGCGCAAGCCCTGCGTGACCCCGCCCTTGCCGAGTGGCGGGATGCGCTGGCGCAGTGAGCCCCTGTGGCTGATCGGGGCCGCCGCGCTGGTCGCGGCGGTCCTTGTCGTGCTGAACCTTGGCGCTTTGGGCGCTGTGGTCTGGCGGGCCGAGGGGAGTGCCAGTCTGAGCAGTGCCGACTGGTCGGCGCTGCGTTTCACCATGGTGCAGGCGGCGGTGTCGGCGCTGGTCTCGGTCGCGCTGGCGATCCCGGTGGCGCGCGCGCTGGCGCGGCGGCGCTTTGCCGGGCGGGGCGCGCTGGTCGTGCTGATGGGTGCGCCGTTCATTCTGCCGGTGCTGGTGGCGGTGATCGGTCTGCTGGCCGTTCTGGGCCGCAATGGCATTGTCAACGAGGCGCTGGTCTGGCTGGGTCTGCCGCGTTTCAGCATCTACGGCTTTCACGGCGTCATTCTGGCGCATGTGTTCTTCAACCTGCCGCTGTCGGTGCGCCTGCTGTTGCAGGGCTGGGCGCGCATACCGGGCGAGCATCTGCGGCTGTCCTCGGCGCTGGGGTTCGGCGCGGTCGCGCGCTGGCGGCATATCGAGGGGCCGATGCTGGCCCGCGTGGTGCCCGGCGCGCTGACGGTGGTGTTTCTGATCTGCCTGACCTCGTTCGCGGTGGCACTGACGCTGGGCGGCGGCCCGCGCGCGACGACGCTGGAATTGGCGATCTATCAGGCGTTCCGCTTCGATTTCGATTTGGGCCGCGCGGCGCTTTTGGCGGCGGTGCAGGCGGGCGTCGGGCTGGCGGCGCTGCTGGCGCTGGCGCGCTTCACGCTGCCTGAGGGGGCGAGCACCGGCATGGACCGGGTAGCACCCGCGCCGCCGGGCGGGCTGGCCAAGGGGCTGGACGCGCTGGCGATTGCGCTGGCGGCGGCGTTTCTGCTCGCGCCGCTGGCGATGGTGGTGATCAAGGGCTTGCCTGCCGTGGTCGGCCTGCCTGCGGTGGTCTGGTGGGCGACGTTGCGCTCGCTGGTGGTGGCGGGCCTGTCGGTGGTGTTGCTGGCGGTGTTTGCGGCGGCGCTGACGGCGGCGTCGCTCACCCGCAAAGCGCCCGAGGCGTTGGGGATGGCGGCGTTGATCTCGTCGCCCTTGGTCATTGGCACAGGGCTGTTCGTGCTGGCGAACCCGTGGATCGACCCGGCGCGGCTGGCGCTGCCGGTGACGGCACTGGTCAATGCGGCGATGGCGCTGCCCTTTGCGTTGCGCGCGCTGGTGCCTGCCGCGCGGCGGGCCGAGGCGGATTTCGCGCGGCTCTCGGCGGCGCTGGGGCTGAGCACGGCGGCGCATTGGCGGCTGGTGCTCTGGCCGCGCTTGCGCCGCCCGGCGGGATTTGCGCTAGGGCTGGGGGCGGCATTGTCGCTGGGGGATCTGGGGGTGATCGTGCTTTTCGCGCAGACCGGATCGGAAACGCTGCCGATGCAGATGCACCGGCTGATGGGGGCGTATCGCAGCGGCGATTCGGCAGGGGCGGCGGTGCTGTTGCTGGCGCTGTCGCTGGGGGCGTTTGTGGCCGTGGAGCGGCTGGTGGGAGGGCGCGATGCTGACGCTTGACGGGGTAGAGATCACGCTGGGCAGCTTCCGGCTGGCGGCGGCGCTGAGCGTGCCGCAGGGCGCGCGGGTGGCGGTGATGGGGCCCTCGGGCGCAGGGAAATCGACGCTGATCGGCGCGGTGGCGGGGTTTGTGCCGCTGAGCGCCGGGGCGATCCGCTGGCAGGGCGCGCGGATTGACGCGCTGGCCCCGGCGCTGCGGCCGCTGAGCATCCTCTTTCAGGACAACAACCTGCTGCCGCATCTGAGCGTCTTTGACAATGTGGCGCTGGGGGTGGACCCCAACTTGCGCCTGAGCGCCGCGCAGAAGGCGGCGGTGGGGCAGGCGCTGGAGGAGACGGGGCTGAGCGGCCTTGAGGCCCGCAAGCCCGCGCAGCTGTCGGGCGGGCAGGTCAGCCGGGCCGGGCTGGCGCGGGTTCTCTTGCGCGCGCGGCCGATGATCCTGCTGGACGAGCCGTTCTCGGCGCTGGGACCGGCGCTCAAGCGGCAGATGCTGGATCTGGTGGCGAGGATCGCGGACGAGACGGGGGCGACGGTGCTGATGATCACCCATGACCCTGAGGACGCGCTGCGCCTGTGCGATCAGACCATCGTGGTGGCGGACGGTCAGGCTTCGCCACCTGCGCCCACGGGCGCGTTGCTGGCCGATCCGCCGCCTGCGCTGAAGGCGTACTTGGGTTAGATCCCGCAGGTCCGTTGCAGGGCGGCACGGGCGGCGCCGCTTCCGTTGAGACGGTACGCGGTGATACGCTCGCCCGCGGCATTGAGCAGCTCAAGCCGGGTGCCCCACGCGAAGGCGTCGAGCCACGCGGTGTCCAGCAGGTCCGAAGCCACCCAGTCGCGGTCGGCGGGGCGGTAGCGCAGAGTGCGCTCAAAGCTCTGGCCGTCGATGGCAAAGCGCACGGGCTCGCTGTCCGACAGCCCCAGCCCGTCGCCGTAATAGCGCGACAGGCGCAGCTGCCCGGCGGGGGCGTCGCGGGTGCACCGCAGCTCGATCCGGCCCGTATGGTTGTCGCCTTCGGCGGTGATCTGCACGCTGTCGCCCTGTTGCAGCACCATCCATGTGCCGGGCGCGACAAAGCGGAAGCTTTGTTCGCTGCCCCAGCGGCCCACGCCCTGCCATTGCGCGAGGGCGGGCAGGGGGGTGGCGAGGGCGAGAAACAGCGTAAGAACCGGGCGCAGCATCGACATTCTCCAAAGATGACAAAACCCTAACGACCGCGCCAGCGCGTTTCCAGACCTGCAAAATGCAAAACGCGCCCCGGGGGGCGCGTTTCACGGTTCTGTGACGGATCAGCCGATCAGCTGTTCTTGGCCGCGTCCTTGACCGGTGCCCAGAGGCGCTTGTTGGTCAGGTAAAGCAGCGAGGCCAGCAGCGCCAGGAAGATGACGCCGATAAAGCCCCACATCTTGCGCTCGACCAGCTTGGGTTCGGCAGCCCACATCAGGAAGGCAGCGACGTCCTGCGCCATCTGCTCTTCGGTGGCGGCGGTGCCGTCGGAATATTCCACCATGTCTTCGAACAGCTGCGGCGGCATGGCGACGTTGCCGCCAAAGGCCGTGTTTTCATAGAAGATGGCGCCGCCCTGCTCGGTTTCTTCACCGGTGAAGCCGGTCAGGAACGAAGCGATATACTCAGGGCCACCGATCCCGTGCAGCAGCTGGTTGATCCCCAGGCCATAGGGGCCGTGGAAACCGGCGCGGGCCTTGGCCATCATGCTGAGGTCCGGTGCGTTCTCGAGCGCCGAGCCGGGGAAGTGGTCGGGCCCAGCCGCTGGACGGTAGCCGCCATCGCCATCGGGCACTTCCATCGTCGCCGCATAGGCGCGCATCACGTCGTCTTCCAGACCGGGGCCGGTTTCCTCGCTCAGCGAGCGGAAGGTGACCAGGTCCAGGCCGTGGCAGGCCGCGCACACCTCGGTATAGACTTGCAGACCGCGCTGCAGCTGCGCCCGGTCGTAGGTGCCGAACGGCCCCTCGAACGAGAACGCGAAGTCGTGGACGTGACCCGCTTCTGCGGCCAGCACAGGGGTGGACCCCAGTGCCAGCACGGTCATCGCCGAAAGGGCAAGTTTCTTGATCATGATCTTCACTCTCTTCCTTTCGCTCACTCGGCCGGGATCTGCTCAGGGGCCGGGCCGCTCTTCTTGGCCTTTGCCTTCACATGGGCCTTGAAGTCCTGCTCGATGGTCGCCGGCGGAGTCGTCGGACGCTCAAGGACACCCAGCAGCGGCAGGATGATCAGGAAATAGCCGAACCAGTAGGCGGAACCGATCAGGGAGATATTGGTATAGATCCCTTCTGCCGGCATCGCACCGACCCACATCAGCACCACGAAGTCGACCGCCAGCAGCCAGAAGAACGACTTGAACATCGGGCGGTGGCGACCCGAGCGGACCGACGAGGTGTCGAGCCACGGGGTCAGCGCCATCACCGCGATCGCGCCGAACATCGCCAGCACGCCAAAGAACTTGGCGTCGATGATGCCGAAGGACAGCCAGTTCGCCGCGATCACCACCCAGACATCGGCGGTAAAGGCACGCAGGATCGCGTAGAACGGCAGGTAATACCATTCGGGCACGATATGCGCAGGCGTCGAAAGCGGGTTGGCCATGATGTAGTTGTCGGGGTGGCCCAGGAAGTTCGGCATGAAGGCGACGATTGCCCAGAACACCAGCAGCACGACGACCAGCGCGAACAGATCCTTGATCACGAAGTAGGGCCAGAAGGGCAGCGTGTCCTTCTCGGCTTCTTCCTTGGACCCACGGCGCACTTCAACACCCGAGGGGTTGTTGTTGCCGGTGTTGTGGAAGGCCCAGACGTGCAGGATCACCAGGCCGGCGATGACGAAGGGCAGCAGGTAGTGCAGCGAGAAGAAGCGGTTCAGCGTCGGGTTGCCAACTGCCGGTCCGCCCAGCAGCCACTGCTGGATCGGCTCGCCGATACCGGGGATCGCGCCGAACAGGCCGGTGATCACCGTAGCGCCCCAGAACGACATCTGACCCCAGGGCAGAACGTAGCCCATGAAACCGGTCGCCATCATCAGCAGGTAGATCAGCATGCCGATGATCCAGGTCACTTCGCGCGGGGCTTTGTACGAGCCGTAATACAGACCGCGGAAAATGTGGATGTAGACGGCAAAGAAGAACAGCGACGCGCCATTGGCGTGCAGGTAGCGCAGCATATAGCCGCCGCGCACGTCGCGCATGATATGCTCAACCGAATTGAACGCCATGTCGGCATGCGGCGTGTAATGCATCACCAGCACAATGCCGGTAACGATTTGCAGCACCAGGCAGAAAGCCAGCACGATGCCCCAGATCCACCACCAGTTCAGGTTTTTGGGGGTGGGGATCATCAGCGTATTGTAAATCAGCCCGACAATCGGCAGGCGGCGGTCAAGCCATTTCTCCGGGCCGGTCTTGGGCTCGTAATGGTCGTGGGGAATCCCGGACATACCTTCAGTCTCCCTTAGCCGAGCTGGATGGTGGTCTCGTCCACGAACTGGACGAGAGGAATATGCAGGTTCTGCGGCGCAGGACCTTTGCGGATACGGCCAGCCGTATCGTAGTGCGAACCGTGGCAAGGGCAGAACCAGCCGCCAAAGTCGCCAGCGCCGTTGCCCAGCGGCACGCAGCCCAGGTGGGTGCACACGCCGGTCATGATCAGCCACTCGCCGGTTTCGTCGGCAGCGCGGTTGTCATCGGTCGCTTCAGCGTTGGGTTTGTTTGCGTTCTCGGCGCTCGTGTCGATCAGGTCGCTCATCGGCACGGCACGGGCCGCTTCGATTTCTTCGGGCGTACGACGACGGATAAACACCGGCTTGCCCAGGAAGCTGACGGTCAGCTGCGTGCCAACCGAGACACCGCTGATATCGACAAAGATCGAGGACAGGGCCGCAACATCAGCCGAAGGATTCATCTGGTTGACCAGTGGCCAGACCACCGCGCCAGTCGCGACGACACCGGCGCCGGCTGTCGCGTAATACAGGAAATCCCGGCGAGTGCCTGCGTTGTCATCTGCGTGGGACACGAGCATTCTCCATTTCAAGGTCATGGGTCCGGCAGATATGCCGAAACGAGCCGCAGGTCTTGCAGCTTCCAAGGCGGCTGTTTAACGGCGATTTGAACATCAGTCCAGCCGCGAAAATGGGGAATGATGCCGCACCCCGGCCCTTCAGGGCAGCGGTTGCGGCAGTGCTTGCGTGATGGTCACGCCCGCCTCAGATATGTCGCAAAAGCGTTCCTGCAAGGGTCGCGGCGAAGCCTGCAAAAAACAGGCCGACCCCCAGATTGATCCAGGGTGCGGCCCGCATGAACGCGCGCCCGGCGGCGGGCGTCGAAAACGCCACGGCATAAACCGCGTGAATCGCCCCGGCGACAAGGCAGGCGCCGACGCAGAGAATCGCCACATCCCAGGGCCCGGCGCGGTCTACCGGGAAGACTGCCGTCATCGTCAGCCAGGTGGTCAGCGCCTTGGGGTTCATCAGCATGATCGACATCGCGCGCAGCATGCCAGCCCTTGCAGACAGGCCGCGCTTTGCCTCGGGCGCGGGGGCTTGCCCGCGCCGCCGGGCCACCAGCCCGCTGGCCGCGCGGCGCAGGTAGCGGCTGGCGAACCAGATCAGCAGGCCGGTGGCGACGAGCGTCATCACCAGCCGTGTCGCCGGCACCGTCACCAGCAAGGCCGCGACGCCCAGCACCATGCCAAGGCACCACAGCGTGATCGACAGCCCGGTCCCCAGCGCCGCACCCAAAGCCGCGCGACGCCCCGAGCCGATGGCCAGCGCGATGGTGTTGAGCACATTGGGCCCCGGCGTAAGCACATTCATCGCCAGAAAGGCCCAGGCCGCCAGAAACGCGGCCGGGGGCAGTAAAGTCGCGGGCATTTTATGCGATCAGGCCGCCGGAGGAACCGTGGCCTTGGCCGAATCGCGGGCGGCGAATTTGGCCTCCCACGCGGCAAGGGTCGGGTGGGACGCGCGCCAGTCACGGTCGGCGTGGCGGAAGTCGAGATAGGTCAGCGCACAGCCCACGGCGATGGACCCCATCGTCAGCGGTCCCTCAAGATGCGCCATCCAGCGGGTTTCCAGCGCCGTCAGGCTGCGCGCGATCTTCTGCCACTGGCCTTCGATCCATGCGGCGGATTGCTGCTCGGGCGCGCGCAGCGCGGTTTCGTAGCGCATGAGGATCGCGGCATCGAGGATGCCGTCGCCGGTGGCCTCAAGCGTCAGGGTTTCCCATAGGGCCGGGGCGGCGGGATAGAGCGCCGGACCCTTGGTCGCCTGTGCGGCGAGGTACTGGCAGATCACCCGGCTGTCATACAGCGTGCAGCCGTCGTCACGCTCCAGCGCCGGGATCTTGCCCAGCGGGTTCGCCCCGACCGGCATCGTGCCGGGATCGACCGGGGTGCCCATCGAGGGTGCAAGGGTGACGCTGTCGAGCATGCCGGTCTCGTGCAGCAGGATCATTGCTTTGCGCACATAGGGCGAGGTCGCAGAGTAGTGCAGGGTCATCATCGGCAGGGATCCAATCGCTGGCGCAAGGGTAGGGTGCGGCGAAATGTATCATGCGGGGCCCAAACGTCCATCGGTGGCGGTGGCGAAAACTTTCCGGCGGGCGGGTGAACGCCACACGGGTGCTTGAAGCGACCGGCGACAACCCGTTTACTGCGCGCATGGCACGCGCGAGCAGGAAGAAGAAAAAGACCAAGGCGCCGCTAAGGCTGCTGGACCGGACCGCGCAGGCGATCCGGCGCTTGCTGCGTTGGCTGCTGCTGGGGCTGGCGGCGGGCTTTGTGCTGCTGGTGGCCTGGGTTGGGCTGTACCGTTTCGTCGATCCGCCGGGGGGCTTCTACCAGTGGGGCGAATCGCGCAAGCTGGGCGGCGTGTCCCGTGAATGGGCCGATTTCGACCAGATCGCGCCGGTCATGGCGCGCTCGGTCGTGGCGGCCGAGGATGTGAATTTCTGCCGCCACTGGGGCTTTGACATGGGCGCGATCCGCGACGCGCTGGCCGAGGGCGGGGCGCGTGGGGCGTCGACCATCACGCAGCAGGTGGTGAAGAACACCTTCCTGTGGCACGGGCGCAACATGGTGCGCAAACTGCTTGAGGCAGTGCTGACGCCGGTGGTCGAACTGCTCTGGCCCAAGGAGCGTATCCTAGAGGTTTACCTCAATATCGCCGAGTTCGATCAGGGCGTGTTCGGGGTTCAGGCCGCCGCGCAACGGTATTTCGGCGTCGATGCCTCGGATCTGAGCGCGCGGCAGGCTGGCTTGCTGGCCGCCCTGCTTCCCGCGCCGCAGGATCGCGACGCGGCGCGGCCGAGTGAGTTCATGCGCCGCAGGGCCACCTCGATCGCGGACGGGGCGGCGACGATCGCCCGCGATGACCGCTCGTCCTGTTTCGGCGGTTGAATTTCCGGGGCTGCGGGTGCAAAGACAAGGAAATCCCTGACCCCCAGCACCATGCACTCACCCGTCGTCCATCTGCACCACGTCCCGTTGTCCCCGTTCTGCCGCAAGGTTCGCCTGACGCTGGCCGAAAAGCGCATACCCTTCACCACCAAGGAAGAGCGCTATTGGGAGGGTGGCACCGAGTTCCTGCGCCTGAACGCGGCGGGCAAGGTGCCCATCGTGCGCTATGACGGGCGGCTGTTGTCGGAAAGTCAGGCGATCTGCGAATTCATCGACGAGGTCCATGTCGACCCGCCCCTGATGCCCGACGACCCGGCGGGCCGCTACGAAGTGCGCCGTCTGTGCGCGTGGTTCGACGACAAGTTCCATTCCGAGGTCACGGCGAACCTGCTCTATGAGCGGGTGAACAAGAAGATCACCGGGCAGGGCTATCCCGACAGCCAGAAGATCAAGACCGGCTCGACGCGGATCAAGTTCCATCTGGACTATATGGGCTGGTTGCTGGAGCACCGCCGCTGGCTGGCCGGCAGTGCGCTGTCGCTGGCCGATTTCGCGGCGGCGGCGCATCTGAGCTGTCTGGACTATATCTCGGACGTGGACTGGGAGCGCGCCCCGGCGGTCAAGGCCTGGTACGCGACGATCAAGTCGCGCCCGGCGTTCCGGCCTTTGCTGACCGATCAGGTTCCGGGCTTTCCGCCACCGCGCCGCTATGCCGATCTGGATTTCTGAGGCTGGTAGCGGCGCGCTTCGGGGGCATCGAGCCCCCTCAGCGCGCGCAGGGGGCGCTGCCCCCTACGGCCTGCGGCCTACCCCGGGGATATTTGGTGAGCAAAGATGGGGCTGACCGCCGCCTTGCGCGCGCAGGCGTTGGTGGAGGGGTTTTCGGCAATGGGCGTGACGCGCCCGGATGCGGTGCCCGAGATCGCAGGGCGGCTGGCGGCGTTTGTCGCCGAGGGGCGGCACGGGCAGATGGGCTGGATGGCCGAGCGCATGGCCTGGCGCGGCGATCCGGCGGCGCTGTGGCCTGAGGCGCGCTCGGTGGTGATGCTGGCCGAGGTGTATTCGCCCGACGATGATCCCCTGGCGGCGATTGAACGGCGCGAGGCCGGGGCGATCAGCGTCTATGCGCGCAACCGCGATTATCATGATGTGGTGAAGAAGCGGCTCAAGCGGTTGGGGCGGTGGCTGATCGAGGAGGCGGGCGGCGAAATCAAGGTGTTCGTCGATACCGCGCCGGTGATGGAAAAACCGCTGGCGGCGGCGGCGGGGTTGGGCTGGCAGGGCAAGCACACCAATCTGCTCAGCCGCGAGTTGGGCAACTGGTTCTTTCTGGGCGCGATCTTTACCACGCTTGAGCTGGAGGTGGATGCACCGGGGCGCGAGTCCTGTGGTTCGTGCACCGCCTGTCTGGACGCCTGCCCGACCAAGGCCTTCCCTGCGCCGTTCCAGCTGGATGCGCGGCGGTGCATTTCTTATCTGACGATTGAGCATCATGGGCCGGTTGACCCTGAGCTGCGGCCCCTCTTGGGCAACCGCATCTATGGCTGCGACGATTGTCTGGCCGTCTGTCCGTGGAACAAGTTCGCTGCCACCGCCCGCGAGGCGAAATACGCCGCGCGCGCGGATCTGGTCGCGCCGCCCTTGGCCGAGCTGGCGGGGCTGGATGATGCCGCGTTCCGGGCGAAATTCTCGGGCTCGCCGATCAAGCGGATCGGGCGGGACCGCTTTGTGCGCAACGTGCTCTATGCCATCGGCAACAGCGGCGCGCCGTCTCTGGCCGGGGCGGCGCGCGCGCTGGAGCATGATCCCGATCCGACGGTCAGGGATGCCGCCGTGTGGGCGCTGTCACGGTTGCAGTAGCGCCATCGCCTGCGGCCAGGCCTGCGGGTCGGCCACCGTCTTGTCACGGCAGAACGGGTTGCAAAAGCCGATGACCTGCCCGTCGATACGGGCGAAATCGGTGACGGGTTTGCCGGAATAGGGACAGGCGGCGTTGATCGAGGGGCCGTCGCAGGCCTCGGCCGCCAGCGGCGCGGGGCCGGGCCAGGGGCGGCGCGGGTAATCGCGGTCGTAGAACGGCTGATCCGCGCCATCGACCAGACCCATCGCCCGCCAGCGCCGGAACGGCCCATGCGCCAGATGCGCGTCGACATAGGCCTGCGCTTGGGCGCTCACCGGCAGGCCATAACCTGCGATGCGCCCGGCGACCGGCGCGAAGAACGCATCCGCCGCGCTGTAGTCACCGCAGAGCCACGGCCCCTGCGCCCCGGTTTCGCGCCGCGCCCAGGACCAGAGCAGATCCAGCCGCGCCAGATCGTCCAGCACCGCCTGCGGTGGGGCGCAGTCGCTATAGCTGACGCGCAGGTTCATCGGGCAATGGCTGCGCAGGGCGGTGAAGCCTGCGTGCATCTCGGCCACCAGCGCGCGGGCGATGGCGCGCGCCTTGGGGTCGGCGGGCCAGTGCCCGGCTTGCGGGTGGCGGGTCGCCAGTTCCTCGGCGATCGCCACGCTCTCGGGGATCACCACCCCCTCGGGCAGGCGCAGGGCCGGAACGGTGCGCGCCGGGAAGAACCCCTCAAGCGTCTGCGCAAAGCCCGGCTCGTACAGCCGGGTCAGGGTCAGGCGGGGCGTCAGTCCAAAGGCGGCAAACAGTAGCCAGCCGCGCAGGGACCAGCTGGAATAGCCACGGTCGGCGATGCACAGATCATAACTCATTCGGGGGCACTCTCTTTGGGTCCTGACAGCATGCCCTGAACGCTATTCCGGCTCAAATCAGGATTTGTGGGCTGATTCATGTGTTTTTTCGATGATCGGTTGAACCAAACCGGGGGGGTGCGCGTAGTCCTTACGCAACAGGAGGCGATGATGGCACTCGACAGCACGGGAACCGACCGGATGGCGCGTCAGGCGATGCGCGCTGAACTTCTGGATGCCGAGACCGAAGCGGCGCTCGCGCGCGCCTGGCGCGACGAGCGTGATGAGCGGGCGCTGCACCGGCTGGTGACGGCGTATATGCGCCTCGCGATCTCGATGGCCTCGCGCTATCGCCGCTATGGCGCGCCGATGGGCGATCTGATCCAGGAGGCCGGTCTGGGCCTGATGAAAGCGGCCGAGCGGTTTGACCCGGATCGCGGCGTGCGCTTCTCGACCTATGCGGTGTGGTGGATCAAAGCCTCGGTGCAGGATTTCGTCATGCGCAACTGGTCGATGGTGCGCACCGGCTCGACCACCAGCCAGAAATCGCTGTTCTTCAACCTGCGCCGCGTGCAGGCCGAGCTGGCGCGCGAGGCGCGGCAACTGGGGGAAGACCCGCGCCCCGAAGAGCTGCTGCAACGCGCTGCCGAGCGGATCGGCGTGCCGATGCATGACGTGCTGATGATGGATGGCCGACTGTCGGGCGGTGATTTCTCGCTCAACGCCAAGCCTTCGGGCGATGACGACGGCCAGGAATGGATCGACACGATCGAGGATGACAGCACGCTGCCCGGCGAAAGCGTCGCGCATCGTCATGACACGCTGGTGTTGCGCGACTGGCTGGCCGAGTCGCTGGCCGCGCTGAACCCGCGCGAACGGGCGATCGTGGCGGCGCGCAAGCTGGAAGACGAGCCGCGGACGCTGGAGGCCCTGGGGCAAGAGTTGGGGCTGTCGAAAGAGCGGGTCCGGCAGATCGAAGCGGCGGCGCTGGCCAAGATGAAGCACGATCTTGTCAGCCGCGCACCGGGGGTCTACGCCTTTTTGGCATGAGACATGCCCTATACCTGATTCTTTTAGTCGCCATGCCCGCCGGGGCGCAGCCGATCCCTGAAACCACTCTCGATGCCCTGCCGCCTGCGCAGATTACTGTGCTGGGCGAAGTGCATGACAACCCCCAGCACCACCGCAATCAGGCGCGCGCGATCACCGCGATCCGCCCGGCGGCGGTGGTCTGGGAGATGCTGACGCCCGATCAGGCCGCCCAGATGCCTGCCGACCGCAGCGATTTCGCAACCGTTGATGCCGCTTTGGGCTGGGACGGTTCGGGCTGGCCCGATTTCGCCCTCTATTTCCCCATCGTTCAGGCCGCCGGTGATGCGCGCCACTACGGCGCCGCCGTGCCCCGCCCCCAAGCGCAGCGCGCCTTTGCCGAGGGGGCAGCGGCGGTCTTTGGTCCAGAAGCCGCGCGCTTTGCCCTCGATCAACCGCTCTCTGAGGCCGAGCAGAACCAGCGCGAAGCTGAGCAGTTCGACGCCCATTGCGAAGCGATGCCGCGCGACCTGATGTCCGGCATGGTCGAAGCCCAACGCCTGCGTGATGCGTCGCTTGCGCGCGCCGCCCTACAAGCGCTGGCCGACACCGGCGGCCCCGTCGTCGTGATCGCTGGTACCGGCCACAGCCGCACCGACTGGGGCGCACCCGCCGCCATCGCCTCCGCTGCGCCCGACTTCAGCGTCTTCGCGCTTGGCCAGATGGAAGCCGATCCTGACGCCAACGCCCCTTGGGACGCCTGGATCGTCACCCCACCGACCGAGCGCCCGGACCCCTGCGAGGCGTTCCGCTAACCACATCTCGCGGCTCGCACATCATCTGTCCCTAAATATCCACGGAGGGTGTCCAGAGGGGGGAGCGTGCTCCCCCCTCTGGCGAGGGGGCGCGGGGGGCGAGCAGCCCCCCGCCTCTGCCAGCAGCAAGCGGCGAAAAAGCCACAGGCCCCTGTTGCAACCTCTCGAAATGCCACCGTTTTTCTGGACCTGAGCGCAAACGCGCGTTATCCTCGCTCGAAAGCGGGGCGACACGATCCCGTCGATATGAGGCAGTCCATGGCATTTCCTGAGCGGTTTTCGAACCTGCCAGAGTACGCATTTCCGCGTCTGCGCGCGTTGCTCGATCCCTATGAACCGGGGGGCGAGCCTATTGCGATGACCATCGGCGAGCCGCGTCACGCGATGCCGCCGTTTCTGGCCGAGGTGCTCACCGCCAATATCGCGGGATTCGCGAAGTATCCGTCCAACGACGGCACGCCCGCTTTGCTGGGGGCGATTTCCGCGTGGCTCAAGCGGCGCTACCGCGTCGAGATCGGCACCGACCGGCTGATGGTGCTCAACGGCACGCGGGAGGGGCTGTTCAACGCCGCCCTCGCCCTGTCGCCCGAGCGCAAGAAGGGGGGCCAGCCGGTCATCCTGACGCCCAACCCCTTCTATCAGGTCTATGCCATCGCCGCGCTGACCGCCGGGGCCGAGCCGGTCTATGTGCCCGCCACCGCCGCCACCGGCCATCTGCCCGATTATACCAGCCTGCCGCCCGCGCTGCTGGACCGCGTCACCATCGCCTATCTGTGCTCGCCAGCCAATCCGCAGGGCGCGGTGGCCAGCCGCGACTACTGGGCGGCGCTGCTGGCGCTGGCCGAAAAGCACGATTTCCGCATCTTCGCGGATGAATGTTATTCCGAAATTTACCGCGACACGCCGCCGCCGGGCATTCTGGAGGTCGCGCAGCAGATCGGGGCGGACCCCGAGCGCGTGGTGTCGTTCCATTCGCTGTCGAAGCGCTCGAACCTGCCGGGCCTGCGCTCGGGCTTTGTGGCGGGCGGGCCTGCCTCGATCAAAGCGATCCGCCAGTTGCGCGCCTATGCCGGTGCGCCCCTGCCTGAACCCTTGCAAGCCGTTGCCGCCGCTGCCTGGGCCGATGAGGCGCATGTCGATGTCAGCCGCGCGCTCTATCAGCGCAAATACGCGGTGGCCGATGAGATCTTTGGCGGTCTGAACGCCTATCTGCCGCCCGAGGCAGGCTTTTTCCTGTGGCTGCCGGTCGCCGATGGCGAAGCGGCAACCGTGAAACTCTGGCGCGAAACCGGTCTGCGTGTGCTGCCGGGCGCTTATCTGTCACGAGACGTTGCGGGTGAGAACCCCGGCGCGGGATACATCCGCGTGGCCCTTGTCGGCCCCGAGGACGAAACCCGCCGCGGCCTGAACAGGCTGCGTACCTGCCTTTATGCGTGAGGACCCGATGGCCAGCTATCCCAGCCCCCAACGCGAACCCCTGCTCGACCGCCGCCTGCAAGCGGTGCTGAACCAACGTGGCAAGGAATTGCTCGGCCTGTGCCTGATCGGCCTGGGGCTGATCCTGGCGTTGGTGCTGGGCTCTTATTCTCCCGAGGATCCCTCGTGGATGGCCGCCACCGATGCCCCGGTGCACAATGCGCTGGGCCGTGTCGGCGCGGCGCTGGCCGCGCCTTTGGTGACGATCACCGGCAAGGGGGCCTGGGGTCTGGCGCTGGCGCTGGGGGTCTGGGGCCTGCGTCTGGTGATCCATCAGGGCGAAGAAAACATCATGGGCCGCTCGCTGTTCGTGCCGGTTGCCATTGCGATGGGGTCGGTCTGGCTGGCCTCGCTGGTGGTGGGGCCGGGCTGGTCGCAGAACTTCGGTCTGGGCGGCATGTTCGGCGATACCGTGCTGGCAGCGGTGATGACCACGCTGCCGATGACCACCACGGTGGCCAATATCGTCACGTTGCTGAGCTTTGCAGCGGCGGTTGCGCTGTATCTCTATGTGCTGGGCTCGTCGGTGTCCGAGCTGATCCGCATCGCTCAGTTCCTGCTGTCGGGTCTGATCCTGACCTATGCCGGGCTTTTGTCGGTGCTTGGCCTGTCGGCCCGGGGCGTCGGCGGTCTGGCGGCACGCGGTCACGACCAGTGGCAGTCCCGCCGCGAGACGCGGGCGCAGGCCCGCGCCGCAGCCGAGCACGCGCTGACGCAGTATCAGCCGTGGGAAGAGCCGGCCGCCCCGGTCTGGCACGCGCCCGAACCGCAGCGCGCGCCGCTGCGCGCCCAGCGTCACGCGACGCCGGACCCGCGCGGCTATGGCCATCCGGCCGAACCTCAGGTCAGTGCGCGCCGTGCAGCTCCGCCGTCGGATTGGCAGCCTGACCCCTACGCCGCCTATGACGACGAGCCGGACTATACCCCCGATTACGCGCCCTATGACGACCGGCCTGCCCGTGCCGCGCAGCACGCCGCACCCCGCCGCGCCGAGGCCCCTGCCTATAGCGCCGAGCCGCCGCAAAGCTGGTCGCAGCCGGACCGTCAGGGTGTTCTGGGCCGCGTCGCCAGCCTTGGCCGCCGTCCCGAGGCTCCGCAGCAGCCGCCCGCCCGGCAGACCCGTACGGACTGGGCGATGCCTGAGGGCGAGCTGATCGAGCCGCATTTGTCCGATCCGGCCCAGCAGGCCGAGCGTCCCAGCCCCGAAGGTCTGCGCGCGCGCATCGCCGAGCTGATGACCTCGCGCACCCGGGCCAAGCCGGTGCTGCGCTTCGATCCCGAAGCCTATCCCAGCAAGCGTGCGAAACCCGCTGCTCAGGAACCCGTGCAACAGGCCGAACCGCCCCTGACCGGCGGCCGCCGCGAACCTGTGCTGACCGGTCCGGCCGAACCCGCGCCGATGGGCTATGCATTCAGTCACGCGTTCGGCTACCAGCCCGCGCCAGCGCCTGCGGCCTATCCCGGCGCGTTCGCGCCCGAGACCGCGCGTGCTCCGGTCCGCGCTGCCAGCCCGGCGCCGTCGCAGGATGTTCTGATCGACGATGATCAGGATGACTACGACGATTATGACGACCGCTATGATGCGCCGCCGCCGCGTGCCGGGCTTGACCCTGAAACCCGGCCTGCGCCCAGTGCCAGCATGGCGCGACGCACGCCGGTCCCCTCGCGCCGCGCGCAGGCCGAAGCGCAACCGGTTCTGCCGTTCGAGCCGCCCAGCGACGGGTTCGAACTGCCCCCGCTTGCGCTGCTGCGCGATCCGCGGCTTGAGCAGCGTCAGGTTGTCTCGCAGGACGCGCTGGATCAGAACTCGCGCATGCTGGAAAGCGTGCTGGAAGATTACGGCGTGCGCGGCGATATCGTCGATGCGCGCCCCGGCCCGGTGGTCACACAGTACGAGCTGGAACCGGCACCGGGCCTCAAGGCCAGCCGGGTGATCGGCCTGTCGGATGATATCGCCCGCTCGATGTCGGCGCTGTCCGCGCGGGTGTCGACGGTGCCGGGCCGCTCGGTCATCGGGATCGAGCTGCCCAACGCCCACCGCGAAACCGTGGTGCTGCGCGAGATCCTGTCGACCCGCGATTTCGGCGACAGCACGATGCGGCTGCCGCTGGCGCTGGGCAAGGATATCGCCGGGGATCCGGTGGTGGCCAACCTCGCCAAGATGCCCCACCTGCTGATCGCAGGGACCACGGGCTCGGGTAAATCGGTGGCGATCAACACGATGATCCTGTCGCTGCTCTACAAGCTGACGCCGGCTGAATGCCGCCTGATCATGATCGACCCCAAGATGCTGGAACTCAGCATCTATGACGGCATCCCGCACCTGCTCTCGCCCGTGGTGACCGATCCCAAGAAAGCCGTCGTGGCGCTGAAATGGGTCGTCGGCGAGATGGAAGAACGCTATCGCAAGATGTCCAAGACCGGCGTGCGCAACATCGAGGGCTATAACGGCCGGGTGCGCGAAGCGCTGGCCAAGGGTGAGATGTTCAAGCGCACCGTGCAGACCGGGTTCGACGATGAAACCGGCGATCCGGTGTTCGAGACCGAAGAATTCGCACCCGAAGTGCTGCCGTTCATCGTGGTGATCGTGGACGAGATGGCCGACCTGATGATGGTCGCGGGCAAAGAGATCGAAGCCTGCATCCAGCGTCTGGCGCAGATGGCGCGGGCGAGCGGCATCCACCTGATCATGGCGACGCAGCGCCCGTCCGTGGACGTGATCACCGGCACGATCAAGGCCAACTTCCCCACCCGGATCTCGTTCCAGGTGACGTCGAAGATCGACAGCCGGACGATCCTTGGTGAGCAAGGGGCCGAGCAACTGCTGGGTCAGGGCGATATGCTCTATATGGCGGGCGGATCGAAACTGACCCGCGTGCACGGGCCGTTCGTGTCGGATGCCGAGGTCGAGGAAATCGTCGCGCATCTGAAGAGCTACGGTGAGCCGGACTACGTCAACAGCGTCCTCGACGGCCCGGATTCCGAGCGAGAGGCGGATATCGACGCGGTGCTGGGGCTGGGCGATTCCGGCGGCGAAGACGCGCTCTACGATCAGGCGGTGGCGATCGTCGCGCGGGACCGCAAATGCTCAACCTCGTATATCCAGCGCAAACTGGGCATCGGCTATAACAAGGCCGCGCGTCTGGTCGAGCAGATGGAGGACGAGGGGGTTGTGTCTACCGCCAACCACGTCGGCAAACGCGAGATCCTGGTGCCCGAGGCGCATTGAGCGCGGAGGGTGCGGCGCTCGGGGGCATCGAGCCCCCTCGCGCCGCCCGGGCTGCCGCCCGGACCTGCTTCAAGGGGTGCGCACGCGCCCCCCTTGAAAATCCCCCCGTGGATATTTTCAGACAGAAAATGAAACAGGGTTAACGAACCCTTATCATCTGTCCTTAAATATCCTGGGGGGTGAATTGGCCGTCAGGCCAAGAGGGGGGCAAGGCCCCCCTGCCCGGTCGCCCGAGGGCGCGGCGGCGGCAGCCGTCTCGGATGAGGGCGAAACCCCTCACCCCTGAAGCGAAACCCCAACCGCGCGCATCTGGTCCAGCGCGGTTGCCAGCGAGCCCTCCAGATCAATGCCGCGGCAGGCATCGAGGCGGACGGTCACTGCGTAACCCAGTCGAGCGGCGTCCAGCGCCGAGTAGGCGACGCAAAAATCGGTGGCGAGGCCGGCCAGCGTCAGCGTGGTCACTCCGCGCGACCGCAAATAGCCGTCCAGTCCGGTTGGCGTCACCTTGTCGTTCTCGAAGAAGGCAGAATAGCTGTCGATCGCCGGGCGGAAGCCCTTGCGGATCACCAGATCGGCGCGGTCCGTGTGCAGCCCCGGATGAAACGCCGCTCCCGTGCTGCCCTGCACGCAATGCACCGGCCACAGCACCTGCGGGCCATAGGGCATCCGGGTCATCGAATAGGGTGCGGCCCCCGGATGGCTGGCGGCAAACGAGCTATGGTCCGCCGGGTGCCAGTCCTGCGTCAGCACGCGCACCGTGAATTCGTCCAGCAGGGCGTTGATCGGCGCGACCACCGCCTCCCCGTCGGCCACGGCCAGCGCGCCACCGGGGCAGAAATCGTTTTGCACGTCGATGGCGATCAGGGCGTGGGTATCGGGCTGCATGGCGGTCTCCTGCGGTTTCTGCCGCGATCAAAGGCGTTCTGCGGCGCGGCGTCAAGCCGGCCGCGAGGGGCGATTGCCCCTTGCAGCCCCCTGCGTGATCTCACAAAATACAGCGAGACTGTGGACCAATGCACAGAAAGACCACATCATGAGCATCGAATCCTGGGACGAGATCCGCACGGCCTGGCAGGTTGCGCGCGCAGGCACCGTGAGCGGCGCCGCTGATGCCCTGGGTGTTCACCACGCCACCGTCATCCGCCATATCGATGCGCTGGAAGCCCGGCTCGGCGTCAAGCTGTTTCAGCGCCATGCCCGCGGCTATACCCCGACCGAAGCGGGGAATGCTCTGGCACAGGTCGGGCGGGTAACCGAGGAGCAATTCGCTCAGCTGGGCACCCGCCTGACCGGGGCGGGCACCGGGATCGAGGGCGATCTGGTCATCACCACGCTGCCTGCCCTGATCCCCATGCTGCGCCCGGCCATCAACGAACTGGCCGAGAACTACCCGGATCTGGTGATCCGCATACAGACCGACCGCCGCGTGTTGCGGCTGGAATATGGCGAGGCGCATCTGGCGGTGCGCGCCGGTCAGCGCCCGACGGAACCCGACAACGTGGTGCAGGCGCTGGCGCAATGCCCGGTCGGCCTGTACGCCAGCGCGGCCTATCTGGCCCGGCACGGGACGCCCGCCGATGACGCGGCCCTGGCGGATCATCGTTTCATCGGTGAGGAATACGATGACGACCGTGCGCCCTTCGCGCAATGGCTGTCGAAACTCAGCGTCAAGCCGCATGTAGTTTTCCGTTCGAACGAGGCCGGCGCGCGGCGCGCGGCGATTGTCGACGGGCTGGGGCTGGGTTTTCTGGCGCCGACCGAAGCCGGGTCGGATCTGGTGCAGGTCATGCCCTCGCGTCCCGAATGGGAGTTCACCGTCTGGATGGTGACCCATGTCGATCTGCACCGGACGCCCAAGGTTCAGGCGGCGGTTCGGGTGATCAAGGACGCGTTTCGCCAATGACCGGCTTCGCCCCATGACCGGCTTTGCGGCATCACGCGGGCGGGCGCAGGCACTGCGGGGCCATGCCGCGATGCTGGGGTTTTCGGCGGCGGTGTCGGGCTCGTTCAGTCTTGGCGCGATGGTGGCCAATGACATCTCACCCGTCGCGCTGACGGCGGTGCGCTTCTTGCTGGCTTCGCTGGTGCTGGCGCTGCTGGTGAGCGTCGTGCCGGGTGGCGGGCGGGACGGGCAGCGGGGCTTTACCCGTGACGATTGGCGCGCGCCGTGGCGCTATGCGCTGATGGCGGCGCTCTATACCGGATATTTCGTGCTGATGTTCGAGGGGCTGAAGACCGCGCAGCCGGTCTCGGCCGGGGCGGTGTTCACGCTGACACCGCTGATGACGGCTGCCGTCGCCTGGCCCTTTCTGGGCCAGCGCCTGCGCCCGGTGGTCGGCACGGCGCTGGGTGTCGGGGCTGTCGGGGCGCTGTGGGTGATCTTTCGCGGCGACACGGCGGCGTTGCTGGGCTTCGAGGTCGGGCAGGGCGAGGCGATCTATTTCCTCGGCTGTATCCTGCACGCGGTCTATGCGCCGATGCTGCGCCGCCTCAATCGCGGCGAAAGCGCGCTGGTCACCGCGTCGATGATCACGGGGGCCGGGTTTTTCGTGTTGCTTGCCTATGGCTGGCGCGATCTGCTGGCGACCGATTGGGCCACTTTGCCCGCGCTGGTCTGGGTGACGCTGGCCTATCTGGTGGTCTTTGCGACGGCGTTCTCCGCCACCGCGCTTCAGTTCGCCGCCCAGCGGCTGCCGGTGTCCAAGGTCATGGCCTATACCTATGCGACACCCTGCTGGATTATCCTGTGGGAGCTGGCTTTGGGCCACGGCGGACCCGGTCTGTTGGTGCTGCCCGGTGTGGCGTTGATCGTTGTCGCGCTGCTGATCTTGCTCCGCGCCGACTGACCCGCGACCCAAGTGGCTGACTGGCCCCCGGCCTGCCTTCACGCGCAAATTCCTTGATTTCAAGCGCGACTCGTCGCAGCATTCCTGTGTTTAAAGCCTATTACTTTTTTCCGGCGACGACGTTTGGCCGGGCTATGTACACTGAGGGAGGACGCCATGCTCCGATTTTTCGAGCGGCGAGTCACCGGCTTCGGGCTGCTTGCCTGTCTGGGCGCGCTTCTGGTGGTCCTTGGGCTTGCGGCCCCGGTGAGCGCGCAGAACTGTCCCAATCCGAACGCCAGCGGTCAGGCGCTGAGCTATACCGGCCAGCAGTTGTGGGTGCCACAAAGCCACCCGGTTACCGCCGGTGGCAACGTCGATCTGCGCCGGTGCAACCGGGTGCAGGGCAGCGGTTACGTCGCGCGCCGTCCCGACTTTACCCTGAACCTGACGCGGAATCAGCCGGGCTATGATCTGGAGTTCCGCGTCGAAGGAACCTGTGACACCGTCCTGCTGGTGCGCAGTCCCAGCGGCGGATGGTCGTTCAACGACGACTCCAACGGCGTTAACCCCCGTATCCGTCAGAGCAATGCCGAGGTCGGGGCCTATGACATCTGGGTCGGTACCTATGGCTCAAGCCTGTGTCAGGCCACGCTGATCACCGAGACCTTTGGCGGAACCGGCGGCGTCGCGCCGCCGCTGTCACCGCCGCTTGTTCCGCCGCAGACCGTCGCCTGCCCCAATCCCAACGCCAATGGTCAGCGGCTGACCTACACGGCGCGGCAACTGTGGACGCCGCAGCGCCATGGCGTGACGGCGGGGGGAACTGTGACGCTGGGCACCTGCCCGAACGTGCCGGGTCATGGCCGCGTTGCGCAGCGACCGGATTTCACGCTGGACCTGACGCAGAACAACCCGAACTACGATCTGGAATTCCGGGTCGAGGGGACTTGCGACACGGTGTTGCTGGTGCGCGGGCCGGATGGGCAGTGGACGTATAACGACGACAACGGCGGGGTCGACCCGCGCCTTCGGCTGGGGCGCGCGGCGGTGGGTGAATACGACATCTGGGTTGGCACGTTCGGCTCAAGCCTGTGTCAGGCGACGCTGATCGCCGAGACTTTCGGCGGCAACAGCGGCGTCGTGCCGCCGGTCTCGCCGCCGCAGGTACCGCGCTGTCCCGATCCCAACGCCAATGGCCAGTTGCTGACCTATACAGGCCAGCAACTGTGGACGCCGCAGCGCCATGGTGTGACCGCAGGCGGCGCTGTGACGCTGGGCGCGTGCCCGAACGTGCCGGGGCATGGGCATGTCGCGCAACGGCCCGACTTCACGCTGAACTTCGCGCGCAACGATCCGCGCTATGATCTGGAGTTCCGGGTCGAGGCGAATTGCGATCCGGTGCTGCTGGTGCGCGGACCCTCGGGGCAGTGGTCGTTCAACGATGACAGCGAGGGGCTGAACTCGCGGTTGCGGCTGCCTGCTGCGCCGACGGGGTCGTATGATGTCTGGGTTGGCACTTTCGGGACCAACACCTGCCCGGCGACGCTGATTGTTGAGACTTTCGGCGGCCAGCCGCAGCAACCGCCTCAGCCACCGCAACCTGCGCTCTGTCCCGACCCGGGGCAGAACGGCCAGATGCTGACCTATAACGCGCAGGGTCTTGGGGTTCCGCAAAGCCACGGGGTCGTGGCGGGCGGTTCGCTGGATCTGGGGGCCTGTGGCTCGGTGCCCGGGCATGGGCACATCATCCAGCGGCCCGATTTCACGCTGAACTTCACGGATAACCCGCAGAACCATGATCTCGAGTTCCGCGTGGATGGCACCTGCGATCCGGTGTTGCTGGTTCACGGGCCCTATGGACAGTGGCTGTTCAACGACGACGACGCCGGGCTGAACTCGCGCCTGCGGGTCGAGCGCGCGGTGCCGGGGGCCTATGACATCTGGGTCGGTACCTTCGGGTCGAGCACCTGTCAGGCGACGCTGGCGATGGAGACGTTTGCACCGCCCGTGCCAGTGCCGCCGGTGCCTGTGACGCCGCCGCTTCCGCAGGGCGTGTTGGCCGATCCCGGCAACATGACCGCCTACCGGGGGCAGGACGGCCAGACCTTCAGCTTCCGGGTCACTGGGTCGGCCAGTGGCGCGATCTGGGGCACCGGGGTTTATACCGATGACAGCCCGCTGGCCCGCGCTGCCGTCCATGCCGGGCTGTTGCAGGTCGGGCAGACCGGCGTGGTCACGGTCACTGTGGTGCCGGGCCAGACTTCGTACAACGGAACCAGCAGCAACGGGGTCGAGAGCCGCGCGTACGGGCGCTGGAACGGCAGTTACCGGCTTGCGATGCCGGTGGCCCCGCCGCCGGTCGACGTGTTGCCCGATCCGGGCAATATGACCCGCTACCGGGGCCAGAACGGGCAGGTGTTGCGCTTCGAAGTGACGGGCGCAACCTCGGGCTCGGTCTGGGGCAGCGACGTCTATACCGACGACAGCACGATCGCCCGCGCGGCGGTGCATGCGGGCGTTCTGCGGGTCGGTGAGACGGGCGTGGTCGCCGTCACGGTTCTGCCGGGGCGGGACGGCTATGCCGCCAGCCGTCGCAACGGCATCGACAGTACCGCCTATGGGCGCTGGCAGGGCAGTTACAGTTTTCTGATCGAGCCGGGCGCGCCCTCGCCCGGGGGCAGCAAGTAACCGGGCGGACGCCGGAGGCCGTTCTGGCATGCCGGTTTCCCAGCTCCGGCGCGGTGCTTTTCAACGCGCGCCGCGCCGGGGCTGACACAGAGCAACCCGGTGCGGCATGCACCGTGGTTTTTAACCTTAACGTCATGAGAGAAGTGCAATGATTTTTTCATTTTCCCCCTTTCGTCCGGCCACCCTTGGCCTTGCCGCGCTGATTGCGGGCGGTGCGGCCACCTCGGCGCTGGCCTGCCCGGACTGGAGCCAGTCAGGCGCGCCGGTGGCCTTTTCCGCCGATGAAATGTGGGTGCCGCAAAGCCTGCCGGTCGTTGCGGGCGGCAATGTCGACCTGAGCACCTGCCCGATCGAGGGCCACGGCTGGGTCATCACCGCGCCCGATTTCGACCTGACCGTGACCGACAATACCGCCGGGCGCGAGCTGGAATTCCGGGTCGAGGCCGAGTGCGACACCGTGCTGCTGGTCAATGACGCCACCGGAGCGTGGCATTTCAACGATGATGACGGCGACAGTCTTACCTCGCGCATCCGGCTGACCAATGCACCGGCCGGGGCCTATGACATCTGGGTCGGCACGTTCAATCAGGCCAGCTGTCAGGCGGCGCTGGTGCTGGAAACCTTCGGCGGTGCCGCCATGACCCCCACCGCGCCGGATGCGCCCGCCAACATGACCGGTCTGCGCAATCAGGTCGGTGAGACGCTCAGCTTCACCGTGACCGGTGCCAACTCAGGGTCGGTCTGGGGATCGGGTGTCTATACCGATGACAGTTCGGTCGCGCGGGCGGCGGTGCATGCTGGTGTGCTGCAGGTGGGTGAGACGGGCGTTGTCGAGGTGACGATCCTGCCGGGCCAGCAGTCCTATGCGGGGTCGTCCGCCAATGGCGTGCAATCGTCGAACTATGGTACCTGGTCAGGCAGCTACAGCTTTGCAGGTATTCCCGACGCGCCTGAGGCACCGATGGCCCCGACCAACCTGACCGAATACCGCGGGCAGGTGGGCGAGACGCTCAGCTTCACCGTGACCGGTGCCGGCTCGGGGTCGGTCTGGGGCTCGGGCATCTATACCGATGACAGCTCGGTTGCGCGGGCGGCGGTGCATGCCGGTGTGCTGCAGGTGGGCGAGACGGGTGTGGTTCAGGTGATGATCCTGCCGGGCGAGCAGAGCTATCAGGGCTCGACGGCCCATGACGTGCAATCGTCGAACTATGGTACCTGGCGCGGCAGCTACAGCTTTGTGATGCCCTCGGCGTCTCAGCCCGGTGCCCCGACGCAGGGCAAGTAAGCCATCAGCACAGAAGAAAGGCCCGGCGTCACCGCCGGGCCTTTTTGTTTCAGACGTTTTGACCCAGCCGGGCCAGGGCCGCGTTGAACGGGGCGAACTGCGCGTCATACCGCTTCCAGCCGCCCACCGAGCGATCCGAGATCGCCTCGCGCACCTGTGCCGCCGAGGCGGTGGTGATGACGCGCTGCGTGTTTTGCGGGGCCAGCATCGCGGCGTCCCAGTCCAGCCCCAGATGCGCGGCCAGACGGCGGGTTTCTCCCTCGGGGTCGGTGACCAGATCCTCATAGCGGCAGGTCAGGATCGCATCGGGGAATTGCGCCTGCCAATGGTCCATCAGCTCGCAATGCTGGGCGTAATAGCTGGCGATATCGTCCAGATCACAGGTCCAGTTCAGGCCCGGAACGGTGAAATGGGCGCGGTAGACCGACAGCGCGATGTCGCGCGGGTCGCGCAGGGTGCGGATGATGCGGGCCTGCGGGAACAGCGTCAGGATCAGCCCGACCCAATCGGCATTCTGCGGCATCTTGTCGGTGATGCGCTGGGCGTCGGGGGCGAGTGCGCGCAGGGCGGCAAGCTGCGCCGCCGCCGTGTCGCGCACGAAGCTTTCGTCCAGCTTGCGCGGGGCTTCCAGCAAGCCTGCGCCCAGCTGCATCATGGCGGGCCGCTCGCCCGCGCCATGCACGGCGGGGTGGCTGGCGAGGATCTGCTCGACCAGCGTGGTGCCTGAGCGGGGCATGCCGACCACGAAGACCGGCAGCGAACTGGGGTTGCCTGCCTCAGCCAGCCGCGCCACCGTCTGCGGCGTGAAGAGCGCCTTGAGGCGGGTAATTTCCTTGCGGCGCTGGCCGTGGGAATAGGCGGGCAGCGCGGCGCGGCGGGCGGTATTGGCGGCGGTCAGATGCGTGAAGGCCTGCGCATCCTCGCCGGTATCCGCCAGCGCCTTGGCCAAAGCGAAGTCCAGATGCATCCTTGTGTCGCCCGTCGCTTGGGCGTGCTGCGCCTGCATCTGCGCGATCAGCGGATCGCCGGGGGCAAAGCGGGTGATCATCGCCAGCCCTTCCCAGGCGTTGCCAAGGGCGGGGTCGGCATCCAGCGCGGCGGTGAAGCTGGTGCGGGCGGCGTCCAGATCGCCCTGCGTGGTGCGGATCTCGCCGGTGATCATCTGCGCCTCGGGGTGGTCGGGCAGCTTGGCCAGCGTCGCCAGTGCCGCGTCCAGATCGCCCTGCGCTCGCTGGATCGTCGCCAGCATCAAGAGCGTGCCCGCGTGATCGGGTTCCAGCGTCAGTGCCTGCGTGGCGGCGGCCTTGGCGGCGGCCCAGTTGGCGCGCAAGACCAGCACGCTGGCCAGATTGCGCTGCATCAGGGCATCGTCAGGCTGCTGCGCCAGCGCGGCGCGGATCGGGGCCTCGGCCTCGGGCAGCGCGCCGGTGGCGATCAGCGCCGAGATCAGGTTGTGGTTCGCCTCGCCATACCCCGGTGCCAGATCGAGCGCGCGGCGAAAGGCGCGCGGAGCCTCGGCGGCGCGGCCATCCTGCATCAGCGCGACGCCCAGCACGTTGTGCAGCAAGGGCTCACGCGGGAACTGGCGGATCAACGCGCGGGTCTGGGCGATGGCGGGGGCGAAATCGCCCGCCCGCATCAGCGCTTCGAGGTCGTGCATCTCGCGGTCGGTGGGCGGCATGGCGGCTCCTGTGGGGACTGGCCCCGTGGGTGCCCGTTGCGGGCCAAGGCGTCAAGTCCCCCGGGGCGCTCGGCCCCGGGGTGGGTCAGTGAAAATCCCGGCTGGGGAACAGGATCCTGGCCTGATCGCGCGGATGCATCGCCCCGCGCGCGGTCTTCGAGCGCAAGGGATGCTTGCCCGGCAGCTCACGCGCCTGCACCGGGCGGCGGGTCTCGTCGCCGCGGCCTTCGGTCGGGTCGATGGCCTCCATCCCCAATTCGCCCAGCAGGGCCAGATTGGGTGAGTAATCCTCGACCGTCTCGGCGATCAGGTGGATGATCCCCTGTTCGCGCTGCAGCCGCCCGGTGATCTTGAGCAGCCGCCCACCGATCACGATGCGGCGGAACTGCTCGTAAACCTTGCGCCAGACCACGACGTTGCAGACACCCGTCTCATCCTCGAGCGTGATGAAGATCACGCCCGAGGCCGTGCCGGGCCGCTGCCGGGTGATCACCAGCCCGCAGACGCTGACCCGGTGGCCCGCGCGCGCCAGGTCGCGATGCGCGGTCAGGCCGGGCAGATGGGGGCGGATGATCTCCATCGGATGCGCCCTGAGCGACAGGCGCAGCGACAGGTAATCGTCGATCACCTGCTCGCCCAGCGTCATCTGCGGCAGGTCGGCTATGGGTTCGACGATGCCCTCGCCCTCAACCCCGAACAGCGGCAGCGGTTTGGGCGCGCGGATCGCCCGCACCGCCCAGAGCGCATCGCGCCGGTTGATGCGCATGCCGGCGAAAGCGTCGGCCTCGGCCAGTGTTTCCAGTGACGGGGGCGGCACCCCGGCGCGGCGCCACAGGCTTTCGACATCCGGGTAGCCATTGCCGCGCGCCGCGACGATCCATGAGGCATCCTCTTCGCGCAGCCCCTTGATCTGGCGGAACCCCAGCCGCAGCGCCAGCGTGCCGTCGGCGCGTTTTTCCAGCGTGTTGTCCCATTGCGAATGGTTCACGCTGACCGGCCGGACCTCGTGCCCATGTTCGCGCAGATCGCGCACGATCTGGGCGGGGGCGTAAAAGCCCATCGGCTGCGAGTTCAGCAGCGCGCAGGTGAAGGCCGCCGGGTGATGGCGCTTGAGCCAGGCCGAGGCATAGACCAGAAGCGCAAAGCTGGCGGCGTGGCTTTCGGGAAAGCCATATTCACCGAAGCCTTCGATTTGGGCAAAGCATTGCTCGGCAAAGGGCAGATCATAGCTGCGTTCCAGCATGCCGTTGATGAACCGGTCCTTGAAGGTGCTGATCGTGCCCATCCGCTTGAACGTCGCCAGCGAGCGGCGCAAACGGTCGGCCTCTTCGGGGGTGAAGCCTGCGGCGACCACGGCGATCTGCATCGCCTGTTCCTGAAACAGCGGCACGCCCAGCGTGCGCCCGAGCACATGTTGCAGGTCGGTCGAGGGCAGGACGATGTCCTCCTTGCCCTGACGGCGGTTGATATAGGGATGCACCATGCCGCCCTGAATGGGACCGGGCCGGATGATCGCCACCTCGATCACCAGATCGTAGAATTTGCGCGGTTTCATGCGCGGCAGAAAGTTCATCTGCGCGCGCGATTCCACCTGAAACACCCCCACCGCATCGGCGCGGCAGAGCATGTCATAGGTCTCGGGGTCCTCGCGCGGCAGGGTTTCCAGACTCCAGTCATGCCCGCCATGCTGGTGCACCATATCAAAGCATTTGCGGATGCAGGTGAGCATGCCCAGCGACAGCACATCCACCTTCAGGATGCCCAGAGCGTCGATGTCGTCCTTGTCCCACTCGATCACCGTGCGCCCCTCCATCGAGGCGTTCTCGATCGGGCACAGCTCGTCCAGCCGGCCCTTGGTGATGACAAACCCGCCGACATGCTGGCTGAGGTGGCGCGGAAAGCCGATGATCTCGGCGATCAGGTCCATGGTCAGCGCCAGCCGCCGGTCGTCAGGGTTCAGGCCCAGCTCCAGCAGGCTCTCGCGGCTGGGTGGGCGCGAGGACCAGCCCCAGCTGCCCCCGGCAATCGCCGCCAGCATATCCTCGCTCAGCCCCATCACCTTGCCCACCTCGCGGATCGCGGCGCGGCTGCGGAAATGGATCACCGTTGCGGTCAGCCCGGCGCGGTGGCGGCCATAGGTCTCATAGATGTGCTGGATCACCTCTTCACGGCGCTCATGCTCGAAATCGACGTCGATGTCGGGCGGCTCGCCGCGCGCCTCGGACATGAAACGCTCGAACACCATGGAAATCACATCCGGCGAGACCTCGGTGATGCCCAGAACGTAGCAGATCACCGAATTGGCCGCCGAGCCGCGCCCCTGACACAGGATGCCCCTGCTGCGCGCAAAGGCCACGATGTCATTGACGGTCAGGAAATAGGCGGCAAAGCCCAGCCTGGCGATGATGCGCAGCTCTTTTTCGACCTTCTCCATCGTCTTTCGCGGCACGCCATCGGGGAAACGCCACCGCAGCCCCTCTGCCGTCAGCCGTTCCAGCCGCTTTTGCGGCGGTTCGCCGTTGGAAATCTCGTCGGGGTATTCATAGCTCAGCTCATCGAGCGAGAACGCGCAGCGCCCGGCAATCTCCAGCGAGCGGCGCACCGCTGCCGGGTGGTCGCGGAACATGCGGGCCATGTCGGCGGGCGATTTGAGTCGCCGCTCGGCGTTGGGCAGCGACCGGCGGCCGATCTCGTCGATGCGGCATTTCTCGCGCAGGCAGGTCAGCACATCGGCCAGACGGCGGCGGCGACCGTGATGCATCAGCGCATCGCCCACCGCCACCATCGGCACGCCACTGCGCTGGGCCATCCCGGCAATGGCATCCAGCCGATCCTCATCGCGCCCGTCATAGCGCGGGGCGGCACCGATAAAGACATGGCCGGGAAAGCGCCGCATCATGTCGCGCAACAGGGTGATGGGGGCGGGGCCCTGCGTGGGGCCGGGCATGGGGTCAGGGGGCAAGGCGATCAGGATCAGGCCTTCGGCGCCGCCGTGATCGCCGCCCTGCAGATCGTCCAGCCGCAGATCGCAGTTGCCCTTCTCGGCGCGCCGCTTGCCGGTGCTCAGCATCCGCGACAGGCGGGCATAGGCGGCCCGGTCGGTGGGCAGCGCCACCCATTCCACGGGCGAATCGCTCAGCACCAGCCGCGCGCCGATGATCAGCTTGGGCAAGCGCGGCGGCACGGGCAGGCCGGGGCCGCCGTGGCTTTGGCGGCTGGACGGGTCATGCACCATCTGTCCGCGGATCGTCACCGGCCCGCCCGTCTCCAGCGCCCGCGCGATCTCGCGCAGGGCCGAATGCGCGCGCACCACCCCGGCCAGCGAGTTGCGGTCGGTGATGGCGATCCCGGCCAGCCCCAACTCGGCGGCGCGCGCGACCAGTTCCTCAGGGTGCGAGGCCCCGGTGAGGAAGGTGAAGTTCGACGTCACGCACAGCTCGGCATAGCCGGTCTCGGGCGTCATATCCTGACCACGTTCGCTCATGCGAATTCTCCTTGGACCCACCAGCCGGGGTCTTGCGGGGTGAAAAACAGCCACAACCGAGGGCCCTCGACCGTGTCGATGCGCCAGTAATCGCGCACGCCGCTGCGCCAGCCGGGATCGTCCAGCCACCATTCGGGCGTCAGACGTTCTGGCCCGGTGGTGCGCGCGGCGGTCAGCGCGCGCCGCCGCCAGCGAAAGCGCTGCGGCGGGCCCGAGGCCCGCAACCCGATCAGGGGCTCGGGCGGGAACAACACCAAAGGGCGGTCAGGACCGGGGGGCCAGGCGGCAGCGCCGGGGGCCTCGGTATAGGCGGCGGCAGCGATCTGGAAGGCACGCTCGGGGATATGGCTGTCGGCGGGCAGGAAGCGGGTCAGCGCCTCCAGCCCCAGCCGGTTGCCCAAGCGCGTCATCAGATCGGCCAAAGCGTCTGAATCCGTGGTGCCGCGCGCGCCCGCGCCCTGTGTGCCGGTGACCTGCGCGGGCGGCAGGGATTCCACCAGCGGCGCGGTCAGCCGCATGGCGTCAAAGCCGAAACCGGCATCCAGCGCCTCGACCGCGCGCGCGAAGAGCGCGGCCATGGCCGGCGCGTCACGCATCGGGCGGGCGAGGGCGATCTCGGCCTCGGCCCGCGTGCCGTCGCTGCGCTGAAGCTCCAAATGCAGGCGGCGCGCGCCGTGCTCCTCGGCGCTCAGCCGGGCGCAGAGCCGCACCAGCAGCCGTTCCAGACCCGCCATTACATCGGTGGCCAGACCAATCGGCTCGGGCAGGTTGAGGCGGATGGCATAGGGCGCGTCCTCGGGCGGGGCGGCAACCGGCTCGCCCACCGCGCCAATGGCTTGATCATAGCGCAACAAGAGATCGCCGCCAAAGCGCCGGGCCAGCGTGGCGCGGGAGGCGCGGGCCAGATCCTGCACCTGCCGGATCCCGAGGCGCGACAGCGGCAGGCAGATCTCGGCAGGCAGGCGCAAGGCCGCCAGCGGCAGCGCAGCGATCGCCTCGCGCGCCTCGGCGGCCAAGGTCACCGGGGCCGGGGCATGGCGCGCCAGGCCCCAGGCCGCGCCGCGTGTGGGCGCCACGGCGACCCGCGTCTCGAACCCCATATCGGCCAGCCGCGCGCGCATGTCACGCACCAGCGCGGCCTCCCCGCCCCACAGATGTGCCGCGCCGCTCAGATCCATCACCAGCCCGTCACTGCCATCGACGGCAATCCACGGTGCATAGCGCAACGCCCAGCGGCGCAGGCCGTTGAGCGCCTTGAGGGGCCACTCGGGATCGTAAGGCCGGGTGGTGAGCGTCGGCAAAAGCGTGCGCGCCTCGGACAGCGATTGCCCCCGGCGCACCCCCAGTGCCTCGGCCGAGTGGCTGAGACAGGCCAACACGTCACCCCGCCCCTGCCGCGCGATCAGCGCAAACGGGGTTTTCAGGGCCTTCTCCCGCCGCTGGTGCACATCGCTGGCCAGCCGGGGAAGGAACAAGGACAGGGTGCGCGGCTCCATTGCTCCTGACGTGTTCGCTATATGTTCTCATCTAGCGCGGCCAGGAAAACGAGTCGAGTCAGGGGGGAGGGGCGGCGCTCGGGCCCATCGAGGGCCCTCGCGCCGCTCGGGGGCGCTGCCCCCGCCGGACCGTGCCGGCCCGCCCCCGGGATATTTCAGGCATAAAGTTGCAGGTTAACAAACCGTTAACGCCCAACTTTATGCTGCAAATATCCTCGGGGGGTGAATTCGGCTTTAGCCGAAGAGGGGGGCCGAGGCCCCCCTGAACGCACGAAAAGGAACGCGCGCGGGCGTGCCCGCGCGCTCAGGTCAGATCCTGCGGAAACTCAGGCGTTCCAGGGGCGGTCGCCGGTCGCGTCCTTGACGCGGGTGGGCAAGCCGATGCGGTCGAGCACCTCGAAGAACGGCTTGGGGTCCAGTTCTTCGACATTGACCATGCGCGAGACGTCCCAGACCCCTTGCGCGATCAGGATCGCGGCGGCGACGGGCGGCACGCCGGCGGTATAGCTGATGCCCTGGCTGCCGACCTCGAGATAGGCCTCTTTGTGGTCGGCGACGTTATAGACAAAGACCTCGGCCGGTTTGCCGTCCTTGGTCCCCTTCACCAGCGTGCCGATGCAGGTTTTGCCCACATAATCCGGCGCCAGCGAGGAGGGGTCTGGCAGCACGGCCTTCACGACCTTGAGCGGGATCACTTCCAGCCCTTCGGCCGTTACCACCGGCTTTTCCGACAGCAGGCCCAGATTCTTCAACACGGTGAACACGTTGATGTAGTGATCGCCGAAGCCCATCCAGAAGCGCACATCCGCCTGCGGGTAGTTGGTGGCCAGCGAGTGCACCTCGTCATGCCCGGTCATATAGGCCTTCTGGGTGCCCACCACCGGCAGGTCCCATTCGCGCCCGACCTCGAACATCGTGTTCGACTGCCACGCGCCCTTCTGCCACGAATACACCGTGCCGGTGAATTCGCGGAAGTTGATCTCGGGGTCGAAGTTGGTCGAGAACCAGCGCCCGTGCGAGCCGGCGTTGATGTCGACGATGTCGATCGACTCGACCTGCGGGACGAATTCGTCGATGCCAAAGCGCGCAAACGCGTTCACCACGCCCGGGTCAAACCCCACGCCCAAAATCGCCGTCACGCCCTTCTCGGCACAGGCGGCGCGGCGTTTCCATTCGTAGTTGCCGTACCACGGCGGGGTTTCGCAGATCTGGTCGGGCTCTTCGTGGATGGCCGTGTCCATATAGGCCACGCCCGCCTCGATGCAGGCTTCGAGCACCGGCATGTTCACGAAAACTTGAGCGACGTTGATGACGATTTCCGCCCCCGTCTCGCGGATCAGGGCAACCACGGCCGCCGAATCGCGCGCATTCAACGCATGGGGTTGCAACACGCCCTCGACTTTCATCGCGCCCTTCTCGTGGACCGAGGCAATGATCGCCTCGCATTTCGAAAGGGTCCGGCTGGCGATATGAATCTCGCCCAGAATGTCGTTGTTCTGCGCGCATTTATGCGCGACGACCTGGGCGACGCCCCCGGCTCCGATGATCAGTACGTTGCGTTTCATGCGCCCATGCACCTCCTTGGGTTTGGTGTCTGTGTTCACGACAGGGCTGCCGCGAAATCCTCATAGCCGAAATCGCGGACCTGCCGGACGGTTCCGTCCAACTCGCGCACCGCAATCGCCGGCATCTTCACGCCGTTGAACCAGTTCTTTTTAACCATTGTGTAACCGGCAGCGTCCTGAATCGACAAACGGTCCCCGGCTTTCAGGGCCTCGGGGAAGCGGAACTCGCCGAAAATATCGCCCGCCAGACAGGATTTACCGCAGACCATCCATTCGTGATCGCCCGCGTTCGGGCTGACCTTGGCCTGTTCGCGGTAGATCAGCAGGTCGAGCATATGGGCCTCGATCGAGCTGTCCACAATCGCCAGATTCTTGCCGTTGTGCAGCGTGTCCAGCACCGTCACCTCGAGCGTTGCCGCCTTGGTGATCGAGGCTTCTCCCGGCTCCAGATAGACCTGCACGCCGTTCTGGTCGGCAAAGCGTTTCAGCCGGTCGGCCAGCCGGTCGAGCGGATAGCCCTCACCGGTAAAATGCACGCCGCCGCCCAGACTGATCCACTCCATCGAGCGGATCAGGAAGCCGAATCGCTGTTCGATCAGCGAGAGCATGGCGTCGAAACGCTCGAAATCGGCGTTCTCGCAGTTGTTGTGGAACATGAAGCCGCTGATCTTGTCGGCGACTTGCGCGATCTTTTCGGGGTCATGCTCGCCCAGCCGCGAGAAGGGCCGCGCGGGGTCGGCCAGATCGAAGCTGGAGGTCGACACGCCCGGATTGACGCGCAGCCCGCGTTTGTGCCCGACGCTTTGCGCCTCGAACCGGGTCAGCTGGCCGATGGTGTTGAAGATGATCTTGTCGGAATGCGACAGCACCTCGTCGATCTCGTTGTCGGCATAGGCCACGGAATAGGCGTGGGTTTCCTTACCGAACTTCTCGCGTCCCAGACGGACCTCGTACAGCGACGAGCTGGTGGTGCCGTCCATATACTCGCTCATGAAATCGAACACCGACCATGTCGCGAAGCATTTCAGCGCCAGCAGGGATTTCACGCCCGAGGCCTCACGCAGCCAGGCGATCTTTTCCATGTTCGGCAGAAGCCGGGATTTGTCGATCAGGTAATAGGGGGTTTGCAGCATCTCGGGCCCTCCCGTTGGCCAGGGGTCAGAGCGGCATCCAGCGCGCGCGGCCCGGATACAGGCAACGCCGTCTGCGCACAAATGGTTTTCGGTTGCGCGCCGCTGCTGCAAATCGTGCCACGCAGGGTCGGTCGGCGTCTTGCCCTTCACATAGGGCAAAACGCGCGGATCACCAGTGCTGCGGTCTTACCCCTCAAGCGCCTTGCGCAGCCGGGCGAAGCTGTCGGCGTTGGATTTGGCGGCCTGACCGGCCAGAAACCCGTCCAGTTTGGGAAAGAGCTTGATCGCCCGGTCGGTCAGCGGGTCCGACCCCTGGGCGTAAAGCCCGGCCTGCACCATCATCTCGGCCCGCTCCCATGCGCCGATCAGGCGCCGGGCCTCGGCGATCTGGGCGTTCTCGCCGGGCGAGGCGGCGGCGGGCAGGCTGCGCGAGACAGAGCGCATCAGGTCAATCGCCGGAAAGCGCCCGCGTTCGGCAATCGTGCGGTCCAGAATGACATGGCCGTCCAGAACGCCGCGCAGGATATCGGCCACGGGTTCGTCCATATCCGAGCCCGCGACCAGCACCGTAAAGACCGCCGTTATGTCGCCCTGCGCCTCTTCGCCGGGGCCCGCGCGTTCGGCCAGGGCCATGATCTGATGCGCGGTCGAGGGGGGGAAGCCGCGCAGCGAGGGGTGCTCGCCAGCGGACAGGGCGATCTCGCGATGCGCCTCGGCGAAGCGGGTGACGGAATCGCACAGCAGCAGCACATGCTTGCCCTCATCGCGGAAATGTTCGGCTACGGTCATCGCTGTCAGCGCCGCCCGGCGGCGCGCCAGCGGCGACAGGTCCGAGGTGGCGCTGACCACGACCGAGCGCGCAAGCCCTTCTTCTCCCAGCACATCTTCCACGAAATCGCGTAGCTCCCGTCCGCGCTCACCCACCAGCGCCAGCACCACCACATCGGCCTCGATCCCGCGCGCCAACTGGCCCAGCAGCATCGTCTTGCCCACGCCGGACCCGGCGAACAGGCCCACGCGCTGCCCGCGCACCAGCGGCAGCATGGTGTTGAACGCATCGAGCCCCGTGGACAGCCGCCCGCCCAGCCGCTTGCGCCGCGCGGGTGAGGGCGGTGCTTGCCGTAGGCTGCGGTTGACCGGCCCGAGCGCCAGCGGACGGCCGTCCAGCGGCTCGCCATACGGGTCGATGACGCGGCCGATCCAGCTGTCATGCGGGGCGACGCCGTTGCGGCCCAGATGCTCGACCCGGTCGCCGATCGCCAGCCCTTCGGTCGCGGCTTCTGGCAAGACCTCGGCCCCGTCGCGGGTCAGGGCAAGGATCTCACCGCCGATCAGCGCGCCTTGCGCCGAATCGATCTGCACCCGGTCGCCCAGCCGCGCGCGTTTGGACAGGCCGTGTACCAGCAGCGTCGCGCCCTGCATGGCATGGATGCGTCCGAAATGGCGCACGGGGCGGACGCTGGCCATCTCGGCCAGCAGGGAATCGAACACGGACATGGGGCCTCCTGGCGCAACGCGCGTCTTGGTGACGCTCGATTACGGTTTCTAAACGAATCAGCCTTAATCCTTCGTGTAGACCAGCAACGGGAGAATCCCATGTTCCACAGCCTGGAGATCCTGCGCATGGCGCAGGCCTATGCGACCCACGCCTCGACCCGCCAACAGGCGATCGCGCAGAACGTGGCCAATGCCAACACGCCCGGCTATCGCTCTCGCGATGCCGTGCCCTTTGCCGACTATTGGCAGGCCAGCCAGTCCGGCCGGGCAGAGGGGCGCGATCTGATCCGCACGGATGAGCATCCGGCGACCACCTCGCCTGACGGCAACACGGTGTCGGTCGAATTCGAGATGATGCGCGCGGTCGAGGCCCGCCAACAGCACGAAACCGCGCTGGGCATTTATTCCATGACGCGCGATCTGATTCGCGCCGCAATCGGGCGGTGAGCATGAGCAACACCCTTGGCAATACCCTGATGCTGTCGGCAACCGGCATGCAGGCGCAGGCAATGCGCCTGCGCCATGTCTCCGAGAATATCGCGAACGCCGATACCCCCGGCTACCACCGCAAATACATCGCCTTTCAGGAGGCGGCGCTGCCCGGCGAACGCATGGGCCAGCGCAGCGGGGTTGAAACCGGCCCGCTGCAACTGGACCGCAGCGAGCTGACGCAGATCTACGACCCCGGCCATATCCTGGCCGATGAGAGCGGCCATTACGACGGATCGAACGTCGATCTGATGGTCGAAATCGCCGACGCGCGCGAAGCGCAGCGTTCCTATGAGGCCAACCTGCGGATGTTCGATCAGGCGCGGCAGATGTCGCAAAGTCTGATCGGCCTTCTGCGCAGATAAGGAGAATCCTGATGCAAGTCTCTGCCAATGCGGCCGCCCGTTCCTACGGCGCGGCACGACCCCTCACATCCCCGGATCCTGAAGCCGAGGGCGGCCCGGCCAGCACCGCAGGCCGTCTGGCCGAAAGCTTCACACAGGTGCTGCAGAACGCCGAAACGACGGCGCAGCAGACGATGACCGGCAACGCCGATCCGCACGCGCTGGTCTCGGCGCTGAGCGAGGCGCAGATGGCGGTCGAGACCGCTGTGGCCGTGCGCGACAAGGTGGTCGAGGCCTATCTCGAAATCCTGCGGATGCCCGTGTGATGGCCGCGCGTCTGACCGGGGGGGCTGGCCGATGACCGAGATCGCCTTCTTCGACATCCTGCGACAGGGCCTATGGGTCGCCGTCGCCATGTCGGCCCCGCTGCTGGGCGTCGCGCTGGTGGCCGGCCTGACGGTGGGTCTGTTTCAGGCCTTGACCTCGGTGCAGGAAATGACCCTGACCTTCGTGCCCAAGATCCTGGCGATGCTGATCGTCTTCTGGGTCTCGATGAGCGCGATGACCGCCATGCTGGTCGATTTCTTTCGCGGGCAGGTCATTCCCATCGTGGCGGGGGGCTGAGCCATGGATAACGCCGGTTACACCCAGCTTGCCCGCCAGTCCGGGCTCTTGCGCGAAATCCAGATGATCGCGCATAACATCGCCAATCTGTCCACCACCGGCTTCCGGCGCGAGGGGCTGCTCTTTTCGGAATATGTGCAGGATCTGGATCATCAGGAGGAATCCCTCTCGATGGCCGCCGCCCGCGCGCATCAGACCTATCTGACGCAGGGACCGCTCACCATGACCGGCGCGCCGCTGGATCTGGGGATCGAGGGTGAGGGTTTCTTCACCATCCAGACCCCGGATGGCGAACGCCTGACCCGCGCCGGGCATTTCACCCCCAACCAGAACGGCGAGCTGGTCACGCCCGATGGCCACGCGCTGCTCGATATCGGCGGGGCGGCGGTCTTCATCCCGCCCGAGGCTGCGCAGATCTCCATCGCCCGCGACGGCACGATCAGCGCCGATGGCCAGCCGCTGGCCCAGATCGGGCTGGTCCTGCCCGAAGACCCGTCCGAGCTGCGCCGCGAGACCGGTGTGCTGCACGAGGCGACGGGGGCGACGGTCCCGGTTGAGTTTCCGGTGATCCTGCAGGGGTTTCTGGAGGAATCCAACGTCAACGCGATTTCGGAAATGGCCCGCATGATCGAGGTCCAGCGCGCCTATGAGATCGGTCAGAAATTCCTCGACCGCGAGGATGAACGCATCCGCGCCGTCGTCCAGACCCTTGGGAAATAGGAGAGTTCCATGCGTGCCCTACAGATTGCCGCCACCGGCATGAGCGCCCAGCAGATGCGGGTCGATACCGTGGCCAACAACCTCGCCAACATGTCGACCACCGGCTACAACGCCCGCCGCGCCGAATTCGCCGACCTGCATTATCAGCAGCATACGCGGGCCGGGACGATCTCAGCCTCGGATGGCACGTTGGTGCCGACCGGCGTGCAGCTGGGGCTTGGCGCGCGGCCTTCGGCGGTGGCGATGCAGGTTCAGCAGGGGGTGCTCAGCGCGACCGGCGGAGATCTCGATCTGGCGATCGAGGGGCGCGGCTGGTTCGAGGTCACGCTGCCCGATGGCCGCTCGGCCTATACCCGCGATGGCGGGCTGAAACGGACGGGCGAGGGGCTGATCGTCACCTCGGACGGGTATGAGGTCGCGCCGGGCATCACCATTCCCGTCGATGCGCGGCAAATCTCGATCAACGCGCAGGGCGAGGTTTACGCCTATTTCGCCGACCGGGTGCAGCCCGAGCGGCTGGGCCAGTTGATCCTTACCGGGTTCACCAACGAGCGCGGGCTTGAGGCGCTGGGCTCGAACCTGTTTGTCGAGACCGAAGCCTCGGGCCCGCCGGTGCAATCGGCCCCCGGTGAGGACGGGCTGGGCACCGTGCGGCAGGGGTATCTTGAGGAAAGCTCGGTCGATCCGGTGCGTGAGTTGACCGAGATGATCAAGGCGCAGCGCGGCTATGAGCTGAATGCCAAGGTGATCACCGCCGCCGACCAGATGCTCGCTGCCACCACGCAGGTGCGCTGATGATCCGCGTCGCGCTGCTGTTGCTGCTGGCCGCCCCGGCGCAGGCCGATGTCCTGCTGGCGGCGCGCACGCTCAGGGCCGGCGCGCAGCTGGGACCGGGCGACATCATCTTTCAGCCCGACCCGGCCCCGGTCGGCACGGCTTCCAACCCCGACGACGTGATCGGCCTTGAGGCCCGCGTCACGCTCTATGCAGGCCGCCCCATCCCGCTGGCCAGCCTTGGCCCGCCCGCCATGGTCGAACGGAACCAGCTGGTCACGCTGGTTTTCCAGCAGGGCGGCTTGCTGATCCGCGCCGATGGCCGCGCGCTGGGCCGGGGCGCCGAGGGCGACGCGGTCCGCATCATGAACCTTGCGTCACGCAGCACGGTCTCCGGCACGATTGTCGGCCCGGCGCTGGTGAGCGTGCCCTGAAAGGACGATCCATGCGACGCCTTCTGCTGATCCTGCCGCTCGCCGCCTGTACCGATCTGGCGTCGGTGGGCAGCCCGCCCGAATTCGCTCCGCTCGACCCCAATCTCGAACACCACGCGCTCTATAACGTGCCGCTGCCCGAGGTGACCGAGCGGCGCAGCGTGGTCGATACGGCCTCGCTCTGGTCGTCCAGCCAGCGCTCGCTGTTTGGTGACCGGCGGGCGCGCGGGGCCGGGGATATTCTGACCGTGGTGATCGAGATCAACGATTCGGCGCAGATTTCCAACTCTACCGCGCGGGGGCGCTCGGGCTCGCAAAGCATGGGGGTGCCGCAGCTCTTTGGCTTGCCGCAAGCGATTGACGACCGCTTGCCGGCCGGGGCCAGCATGGCCGATGCGGTGTCGATGGATTCCGCGTCCAGCTTTCAGGGGCAGGGCACGGTCAGCCGCAATGAACAGCTGACCCTGCGCGTGGCGACCACGATCATCGAGACGCTGCCGAACGGGGTACTCAGGATCGAGGGCAGTCAGGAGGTCCGCGTGAACAACGAGCTGCGCGAGCTGATCGTGACCGGCTACATCCGGCCCGAGGATATCTCGCGCCGCAACGACATCGCCTATGACCGCATCGCAGGCGCGCGCATCAGCTATGGCGGGCGCGGGCAGATCAGCCAGATGCAGCAACCGCGCTATGGCCAGCAGATCGCTGACATCGTGCTGCCGTTCTGAGGAGGCGTTATGATACGCAAACTGCTGCCCGTTCTGTTGCTGCTGGTCGGTCTGGGCGCCGGTGTCGGGGCCGGGATCTTTCTGAAGCCCGCCGCCGAGGACCATGGCGAGACGGCTGATGCAGGGCATGGGGCCGAGGCCGCGCATGGCGCGGAGGCGGGGCATGGAGACGACACCGGCCACGGTGAGACCCCCAGCCATTACACTCCGTCCAGCGGCCCCACGGAAACCGTCCGGCTGCCCAACCAGTTCGTCGTGCCGGTGATCGCGGATGGTCAGGTGCATGCGATGGTGGTGATCGGGCTGGCGTTGGAAATGTCGGTGGGCAACACGTTCAGCCTGGTTGAAAACGAGCCGCGGCTCAGGGCGGTGCTGCTGCAACTGCTGTTCGACCACGCCAATATCGGCGGGTTCGATGGCATCTTCACCTCGGGCGAAGCGCTGCTCGCGCTCCGCCGCACGCTGCGCGAAGCGGCGCGGGCAGAGCTTGGGGACGAGGTGCAGGACGTGCTGATCACCGACTTGCTGCGGCAGGAGAGCTAGGCGGGCAGAGATCGGGCAGGGGTGGGGTGAAACCCCACCCTACGGCGCGCACGCGGGGGCATACCACGTAGGGTGGGGTTTCACCCCACCTTGCCCAAGGCGTCACGCGATCCCCGCGCGCGGTGCCACCGCCATTTGCCCGCGCGATGCGCTGGCGGGTGCCTGCCATCTGACCTAAGCCGTTAGCCCGGCCCCCAAACGCAACGCGCCGCGAGAGGGGGCTCTCGCGGCGCGTCGGTTCTTTCGGGGGCGGGATCAGCCCTGCAGGGTGCGAACCCCGTAGCCTTCGCGCCGGGCCATCATCGCCTGCGTCGCGGCAATCGAACCGGCGGCGGTGGTGAAGTAGGGGATCTTGTCCATCAGCGCGACGCGGCGGATGTCGCGGCTGTCGGCGACGGCCTGCGCGCCCTCGGTGGTGTTGAACACCAGCGCGATATCACCGTTTTTCAGCCGGTCGACGATGTTCGGACGGCCCTCATAGACCTTGGCAACGCGCGTGGTGGCGACGCCTTCGGCGGCCAGCCAGGCGGCGGTGCCCCCCGTGGCGACCAGCTCAAAGCCCATGCCCGCCAGATCGCGCAGCGCGCCGGCCAGTGCGTCGGTCTTGTCACCGTCGCGCACCGAGACAAACACCCGGCCCTCTTCGGGCAGGATGGTGCCCGCGCCCATCTGCGCCTTGAGGAAGGCCAGCGGGAAGGAGCGGTCCCAGCCCATGACTTCGCCGGTCGAGCGCATTTCCGGCCCGAGCAGCGTGTCGACGCCGGGGAAGCGGGCGAAGGGCAGCACGGCTTCCTTGACCGAGAACCACGGGGTGATCGGGTCGGCCAGCGTGTTGGGATCGGCCAGCGGCAGCGGGCTGTCGGGGCCGACGCCAGCCGGATAGGCGGCGCGCATCGGGAAATTCGCCATCGGCTCGCCGGCCATAAGGCGCGCGGCAATCGAGGCGATCGCGCTGTCGGTCGCCTTGGCGACAAACGGCACGGTACGGCTGGCGCGCGGGTTGACCTCGAGCACGTAGATCGCGCCGTCCTTGATCGCGAACTGCACGTTCATCAGACCGACAACACCCAGCGCCAGCGCCATCTTCTCGGTCTGCACCTTGAGTTCGGCCACCGTCTCAGCCGACAGCGAGTGCGGCGGCAGGCAGCAGGCGCTGTCGCCCGAGTGCACACCGGCCTCTTCGATATGCTCCATGATACCCGCGACATGCACGGTCTTGCCATCGCTCAGCGCATCGACGTCGACCTCGATCGCGCCCGAAAGGTAGCTGTCCAGCAGCACCGGGTTCTTGCCCGAGACGGTCACGGCGTTGGTGATGTAGCGCCGCAGATGGTCCATGTCGCGCACGATTTCCATCGCGCGGCCGCCCAGAACATAGGACGGGCGGATCACCAGCGGGAAGCCGATACGCTCGGCGATCTCGATCGCCTGCGCGTCGGTCGAGGCGATGCCGTTGATCGGCTGCTTGAGGTCCAGCTTTTGCAGCAGTTGCTGGAACCGCTCGCGGTCTTCGGCCAGGTCGATGGCGTCGGGGCTGGTGCCCAGAATCGGGATGCCTTCATCGTGCAGGGCATTGGCCAGTTTCAGCGGCGTCTGACCGCCGAACTGCACGATGACCCCGTGCAGCGTGCCATTCGACTGCTCGACGCGCAGGATTTCCAGCACGTGCTCCAGCGTCAGCGGCTCGAAATACAGCCGGTCCGAGGTGTCATAGTCGGTCGACACGGTCTCGGGGTTGCAGTTGACCATGATGGTTTCATAGCCCGCATCGGTCAGCGCATAGCAGGCGTGACAGCAGCAGTAGTCGAACTCGATCCCCTGACCGATCCGGTTGGGTCCGCCGCCCAGAATGACGACTTTCTTCTTGTCCGAGGGCCGCGCTTCGCATTCGACCTCACCCATCGCGGGCTGCTCATAGGTCGAATACATATAGGGCGTCTGCGCTTCGAATTCGGCGGCGCAGGTGTCGATGCGTTTGAACACGGCGTGGACACCCGCGCTAAGCCGGACGCGGCGCACTTCGGTCTCGGTGGTGTCCGTCAGCGCGGCAAGGCGGGCGTCGGTGAAGCCCAGCACCTTGAGCGCGCGCATGCCCTTGGCATCCTGCGGCAAACCATTGGCGCGGACCTGTGCCTCGGCGTCGACGATTTCGCGGATGCGGGCCAGGAACCACGGATCGAAGGCGGTGACCTGATTGATGTCGGCATCGCTCAGCCCGTGGCGCATCGCCTGCGCGATGACACGCAGGCGGTCCGGGGTCTGCTCGCTGAGCGCCTTGAAAATCGCCGCCTTGTCGGGCGCGCCGGGGATGGCGATCTCGTCAAAGCCGTTGAGGCCGGTTTCCAGCGAGGCCAGCGCTTTTTGCAACGATTCGTGGATCGTGCGGCCAATCGCCATGGCCTCGCCCACCGATTTCATCGCGGTGGTCAGCTCGGGCTTGGAGCCGGGGAATTTCTCGAAGGCAAAGCGCGGGATCTTGGTGACGACATAGTCGATGGTCGGCTCGAAGCTGGCGGGCGTGACCTTTGTGATGTCGTTGTCCAGCTCGTCGAGCGTATAGCCCACAGCCAGTTTCGCCGCGATCTTGGCAATCGGGAAACCCGTCGCCTTGGACGCCAGCGCCGAGGAGCGCGACACGCGCGGGTTCATCTCGATCACCACCATGCGGCCGTCGGCCGGGTTGATCGCCCACTGCACGTTCGACCCGCCGGTTTCCACGCCGATCTCACGCAGCACGGCAATCGAGCCGTTGCGCATGATCTGGTATTCCTTGTCGGTCAGGGTCAGCGCCGGGGCGACGGTGATGGAGTCGCCCGTGTGCACGCCCATCGGGTCGATGTTCTCGATCGCGCAGACGATGATGGCGTTATCCGCTTTGTCGCGGACCACTTCCATCTCGAATTCTTTCCAGCCCAGCAGGCTTTCATCAATCAGCACCTGTGCCATCGGGCTGGCTTCCAGACCCGAGCGCACGATGGCCTCATAGTCGTCGCGGTTATACGCAACGCCGCCGCCGGTGCCGCCAAGGGTAAAGGCCGGGCGGATGATCGCGGGCAGGCCGACGTATTCAATCGCCACCATCGCTTCGGCTACACCGGCGGCGATGTCGTATTTGCCGTTGGGCTTCTTGGGCGCGGCGATGATCGTCGCCTTGGGGTTTTCCAGCCCGATCCGGTCCATCGCCTCGCGGAACAGCTTGCGATCCTCGGCCATCTCGATGGCCTCGCGGTTCGCGCCGATCAGCTGCACGCCGAATTTCTCCAGCACCCCCATGTCGGCCAGCGACAGCGCGGTGTTCAGGCCGGTCTGCCCGCCCATCGTCGGCAGCAGGGCGTCGGGGCGTTCGGCCTCGATGATCTTGGCGACGACTTCGGGGGTGATCGGCTCGATATAGGTGGCATCGGCCAGTTGCGGATCGGTCATGATCGTCGCAGGGTTCGAGTTGACCAGGATGACCCGGTAACCCTCTTCACGCAGGGCTTTGCAGGCCTGGGCGCCCGAGTAGTCAAACTCGCAGGCCTGACCGATCACAATGGGGCCGGCGCCGATGATCATGATCGATTTGATATCGGTTCTTTTCGGCATATCTCGGCCCCTTCCAAGGCAGCGCGCGGGACAAAGAGCCCGGGCCTGCGGATTCGTGCTGTTAGCAAATTGCGCAGGGTTTAGGGCCTCGAACGGCGCTTCGCAACCCCGCTTTCAGCGCTTTGAAACGGGGGCGGTCGCGCGGCTCTGTCACCCGGCCTGTCACCGTGTTACGGGGCAGCGCAGATGGCGGAAACCGGCAATGATCCTGATCGAACACGGCCCCTACGGGCAACCCGCTCTTTTCAAGGGTACGCAGCAGCTGTTGACCGCCTGGACCGCAGATGAGGTGATGCCGGTTCTCGCCGCCGCCGACGCAGCGCGGCGGCGCGGGCTGTGGGTGGCCGGGATGCTGGCCTATGAGGCGGGCTATGCGCTGGAACCGCGCCTGTTGCCGCTGATGCCGCCGGACCGACCGGGGCCGCTGGTGCAGCTGGGGCTGTATGAGGGGCCGGCAGCGGTGGCGCCGATGGGGACCGACGGCAGGCTCGGGCCGATCCGGCCGGGTTTGACGCAAGCCGCCTATGACCGCGCGATCGGGCAGGTGCTGGACTATATAGCGGCGGGCGATTGCTATCAGATCAACCTGACCTTCCCGCTGCATACCCGGCTGGAAACCGGCACGGCAGTGGGGCTTTACGCCGCGTTGCGCGACCGGCAGGCGGTGGGATTTGGCGCGCTGGTCGATCTGGGGGCAGGGCCGGTGGTGATCTCGCGCAGCCCCGAGCTGTTCTTTCGCATCCGCGACGGGCTGATCGAGAGCCGCCCGATGAAGGGCACCCGCCCGCGCTCCCCCGATCCGGTCGAGGATGCGCGGCTGGCGCAAGAGTTGCAAAGCAGCCCCAAGGACCGGGCCGAGAACCTGATGATCGTCGATCTCCTGCGCAACGACATCGCGCGGATCAGCGTGATCGGGTCGGTCCGCGTGCCCGAACTTTACGCCATCGACAGCTTCGCCACGGTGCATCAGATGTCCTCGACCATTCAGGGCCAGCTCTTGCCGGAGGTGGGTCTGCCCGAGGTTATGCAGGCGCTGTTTCCCTGCGGCTCGATCACTGGCGCGCCGAAAATCCGCGCGATGCAGATCATCCGCGAGATCGAAGCGCAGCCGCGCGGGGCGTATTGCGGCGCGATTGGCTGGGCCGCGCCGGATGGGGATCAGGAATGGAGCGTGGCGATCCGCACGCTGTCGCTGTCAGCGGACGGATCGGTGGTGTTCAATGTTGGCGGCGGGGTGGTCTCCGATTCCACACCGCAAGGGGAATGGGAGGAAGCGCTATGGAAAGCCGCCTTCGCGGGGCCGACGCGCCCGGTCTGAAACTGATCGAAACGATGCTGTGGGACGGTTCGGGCGTCGCGCTGGAACCCCTGCACCGCGCGCGGCTCTTGGCGGGGGCGCAGGCGCTGGGCTGGACGTGTCCCGCGTTTGTGCTCAAGGGGCCCTCACACCCCGCCCGCCTGCGCCTGACGCTGGATGCCGAGGGCGTCGTCACACTGGAACCCGGCCCGCTGCCGCCGCCGAAAGAGATCTGGCGTCTCGCTCTCTCACCCGAGCGCCTGACCTCCAGCGACCCCTGGCTGCGCGTCAAATCCACGCGCCGCGCCGCGTATGACCGCGCCCGCGCAGCGCTCCCCGAAGGCATTGATGAAGTCCTCCTGCTCAATGAACGCGGCGAGGTCTGCGACGGCTCGATTACCACTCTGTTCTTCGACCGGGGAAACGGCCTGCGCACCCCGCCGCTTTCAGCCGGTGTGCTGCCGGGCGTCCTGCGCGCCTCGCTCGCAGTGCCTGAGGAAACACTGCTGCCGGACGATCTGCCCTTTGTGCGCCTCTGGATCGGCAACGCTTTGCGCGGGTTCTGCCCGGCGCTCTGGGTCGGGTGACCGGGCAGGGGGGCCAGCCCCCCGCCGCGCCCAGGGGCGCGACTCCCCCCGGGATACTTAGAGACAGAAAATGCGGCGTTCAGGTTTTGTTAACCATGCCCATTTTCTGTCCTTAAATATCCTGGGGGGTGAATTGGCCGTCAGGCCAAGAGGGGGGCAAGGCCCCCTTTTCCGACCCCTTTAGCCGCGCAGCCTCAGACCTTGGGCGGCGGGTCGAGCAGCACTGCGCGCGAGTGCGAGGCGAATTCGCGCGACCAGATCAGCCAACTGACCACGGCGCTTGCCATCAGCAATGCCCAGGGCCCCAGCAGCCAGGCCATCGACGCCAGCGCGAAATAGGTCGCGCGCAGGCCGCGGTTGAAGTTGAAGGCAGCGCGGATGTTGATCTCGGCCGACTGCGCGGCACGGGGATAGGCGAGGGGGTCGTCGGTGTCGTTGGGCACCGCCGACATCACGATCAGCGCATAGCCGAACAGCCGGTTCGACCACAGGAACTTGAGAAACGCGTGGCTCAGGAACAGCGCGGGCAGCAGCAGTCGCGCTTCGAGAATCCGCGCCGAGGGATCGGTGAGCACCAGATCCTCGGCCACACCGACCAGCCGCTCGGTATTGCCGATCAGCGCGAACAGCCCGCCCAGCGCCAGCAATGTGGTCGAGGCCAGCCAGTTGGCGCTTTGGCGCAGACTGCTGAGCACCGAAGCGTCATACATCCGTGGCATCCGCGTGACGAACTCGCGCAGCCATTCGCGTCGGTAATCAGCCATCAGCACGGTTACCGAAAGCTTTTTCGCCCTGATCGATTCGATGCGCGCCTGCAGCCCGAACCAGGTGGCGGCGATCAGGATCAGGGCCAGCAGGTCGGGCCAGCTGAATACCGAGAGCAACGACGTGAGGGTCATGGGCGGTCCCTGTTCGTGAGGCTCAAGATGTCCGACGCTGCGACCGGGGTGTCAAGGCGCTGTGCGGCCAGGGGATTGGCGCTGGACTTTTCGGCGCAATTGGTGACATTTTCTTACCAATAAGGCGAGGAGACCCCAGTCATGCAGATGCCAGTCCCCCGGGCCGATGTCATCGCCCAGCGTGCGCGCCTGTTCGAGCAGTTGCGGGCGGTGTTGCCCGATGAAGCGGTGATCGTCGATCCGACCGAAACGCGGGCCTATGAATGCGACGGCCTGACCGCCTATCGCTGCCCGCCGCTGGCCGCCGTGTTGCCTGCCACCACTGCCGAGGTCGCCGCCGTTTTGCGCATTTGCCACGCGGCGGGCGTGCCGGTGGTGCCGCGCGGAGCGGGGACGTCGCTGGCCGGGGGTGCGTTGCCAACGGCGGATTGCGTGATTCTGGGCGTGGCGCGGATGCGCGATGTGTTGGAGACCGATTATGCCAACCGTTTCATCCGCGTGCAGACCGGGCGCACCAATCTGAGCGTAACCGGCGCGGTCGAGGCCGATGGCTTCTTTTACGCGCCCGATCCGTCAAGCCAGCTTGCCTGCGCCATCGCCGGGAATATCGCGATGAACTCGGGCGGGGCGCATTGTCTGAAATATGGCGTGACGACCAACAACCTGCTGGGCGTCACGCTGGTGCAGATGGACGGCACGGTGGTGGAGATTGGCGGGCCGTTCATGGATGCAGGCGGGCTCGATCTGCTGGGAGTGATTTGCGGCAGCGAGGGGCAGCTCGGCGTGGTGACCGAGGCGACCCTGCGCATTCTGCCCAAACCCGAGGGCGCGCGCCCGGTGCTGATCGGCTTTGATGCCAACGAAGTGGCCGGGGCCTGTGTGTCGGACATCATCAAGGCCGGTATCCTGCCCGTCGCCATCGAGTTCATGGACCGCCCCTGCATCCGCGCGACCGAAGCTTTCGCCCACGCCGGCTATCCCGATTGCGAGGCGTTGCTGATTGTCGAGGTCGAGGGCTCGGATGCCGAGATCGACGAGCAGCTGGGCCTGATCCGCCAGATCGCCGAGCGGCATAACCCGGTCGAATTCCGCGAAAGCCAGTCGGAAGAGGAAGCGCGCAAGATCTGGCTGGGGCGCAAATCGGCCTTTGGCGCCATGGGCCAGATCAATGATTACATCTGTCTGGATGGCACGATCCCGGTCAGCGAATTGCCGCATGTGCTGCGCCGGATCGGTGAGCTGTCCAAGCAATACGGGCTGGACGTGGCGAATGTGTTCCACGCGGGCGACGGCAACATGCACCCGCTGATCCTGTTTGACGCCAATAAACCCGGCGATCTGGAGACCTGCGAGGCGATGGGCGCCGAAATCCTCAAGCTGTGCGTGGAGGTCGGCGGCTGTCTGACCGGCGAACATGGTGTCGGCGTGGAAAAGCGCGATCTGATGAGTGTGCAGTTTGCCCAGGCTGATCTTGAGGCGCAGATGCGGGTCAAGGATGTGTTTGATCCGATGTGGTTGCTGAACCCGGCCAAGGTGTTTCCGCTGGCGGCGTCGGAGGGGCGGCGCGGGTGAGGTTGGGGGGCTGCTCGCCCCCCAAACCCCCTCGCCCAAGGGGGCCACGGCCCCCTTGGGGAACCCCGTGAGTATTTGGAACAAGATGATGCCCGAAGCGGGCTGGGAGGGGCGAATGCGTCCACAAACAGAGGCGGAGCTGGCAGAGGCGGTGCGCGGTGCGGCGGGGCCTCTGGTCGTGCGCGGCGGTGGCACGCGCGGCATCGGGCGACCGGTGGCGGGCGAGGTGCTGGAGACGGGCGGGTTATCGGGCGTGACGCTCTATGAGCCGGGGGCGTTGACGCTGGTGGCCCGCGCGGGGACGCCGTTGGCCGAGGTCGAGGCGGTACTGGCGGCTGAGGGGCAGCGCTTGCCCTTCGAGCCGATGGATCATCGCGGATTACTGGGGCAGGGCGGGGAGCCGACGCTGGGCGGGATGGTCGCCGCCAATGCGAGCGGGCCGCGCCGGGTTCAGGCCGGGGCGTGTCGCGACAGTCTGATCGGTGTGCGCTTTGTCGATGGCAGGGGCGCGGTGGTGAAGAATGGCGGGCGGGTGATGAAGAACGTCACCGGCTATGATCTGGTCAAGCTGATGGCCGGGAGCTGGGGCACCCTGGGGGTGCTCAGCGAGGTGGCGTTCAAGCTGCTGCCCGCGCCGGAAAGCGCCGCGACGCTGGTGTTTGACGGTTTGGACAGCGTGCAGGCCGTCGAGATGTTCGCGGCGGCGCTGGGCTCGCCGTTCGAGGTCAATGGCGCGGCGCATTTGCCTGACGGGCGTTCGGTGCTGCGGGTTGAAGGGTTTGCGAGTTCGGTGACTTACCGCGCGGGGGCTTTGGGCCGGCATCTGGCGCGGTTTGGCGCGCCGGGAGTGCTCGACAGCGAAGAAAGCGCTGCCTTGTGGGTCTCGGTGCGCGATGTGGCGCCGTTTCATAATGGGGGCGGTGATGTGTGGCGGCTTTCGGTGAAACCCACGGACGCGCCGGGGCTGGTGGCCAAGGCGGGGGGCGAGGCGCTCTATGACTGGGGCGGCGGGCTGGTCTGGCTGCGGGTCGCTGTCGGCACCGATCTGCGGGGGGCTTTGGGCGGTTTTCAGGGCCACGCGACGCTGGTGCGCGCCAGTGCGGACACGCGGCGGGCACTCGCTCCGTTCCAGCCCGAACCCGCGCCGGTGGCGGCGCTGACCCAAGGTCTGCGCGCCAAGTTCGACCCGCGCGGCATACTGAATCCCGGGCTGATGGAGTAAGCCATGCAGACAACCTTCACGCCCGATCAGTTGCAAGTCCCGGCGCTCAAACGCGCCAATGAGGTGCTGCGCGCCTGTGTGCATTGCGGCTTTTGTACCGCGACCTGCCCGACCTATCAGGTGCTGGGCGACGAGTTGGACAGCCCGCGCGGGCGGATCTATCTGATCAAGGACATGCTGGAACAGGGCCGCCCTGCCGATGCCAAGACGGTCAAGCATATCGACCGCTGTCTGAGCTGCCTGTCGTGCATGACCACCTGCCCCTCGGGCGTGCATTACATGCATCTGGTTGATATTGCCCGGGATCATATCGAGAAGACCTACAAGCGCCCCCTCGGCGACCGCTTTCTGCGCTGGGTGCTGGCCAAGGTGCTGCCGCATCCGACGCGGTTCCGGTTGGCGCTGCTGGGGGCCAAGTTCGGGCGGCCCTTCGCCTTTCTGATGCCCGACGCGCGGCTCAAGGCGATGCTGGCGATGGCGCCACGGGTGATCCCGCCGGTCAGCCGCAACGACGCGCCGCAGGTCTTTGCCGCGCAGGGCGCGCGGCGGATGCGCGTCGCGCTGATGACCGGCTGCGCGCAGCGGGCGCTCAACACCGATATCAACGACGCGACGATCCGCGTGCTGACCCGGCTGGGCTGCGAGGTGGTCGTTGCCCGGGGCGCGGGCTGCTGCGGGGCGCTGACCCATCACATGGGCAAGACGGACGAGAGCCACGCGGCGGCGGCAAAGAACATCCGCGCATGGATGGCCGAGGTGCAGGGCGCGGGGCTGGATGCGGTGGTGATCAACACCTCGGGCTGCGGCACCACGGTCAAGGATTACGGCCATATGTTCCGCAACGCTCCGCTGGCCGCCGATGCGGCGGTGATCGCGGGACTGGCGAAGGACGTGAGCGAAGTGCTGACAGCGCTCAAGCCCGAGGGCGCTGCACCGGAGCCTTTGCGCGTCGCCTACCATGCGGCGTGTTCGCTCCAGCACGGCCAGCAGATCAAGGATGCGCCCAAGGCGCTGCTGAAACGGCTGGGGTTCGAGGTGGTCGAACCGGCAGACGCGCATCTGTGTTGCGGGTCGGCGGGGACGTATAACCTGCTGCAACCCGAGATTTCGGGCAAGTTGAAGCGCCGCAAGGTGGCGACACTGGAGGCGAAGGCGCCCGACGTGATCGCCGCCGGGAACATCGGCTGCATGATGCAGATCGGCTCGGGGACGGGGGTGCCGGTGGTGCATACGGTCGAGCTGGTGGACTGGGCGACGGGCGGCGTGCGGCCGCGGGGGTTGGGCGCGCGGGGCGGGGTGCCACGTTTGCGGTGACCGGGTGGTGGGGTTTAACCCCACCGCGCATGGTACAAACCTGAACCCTCAACTATCCGCCTGCCGCGGACGCCAATGCAAAATAGGAAAGACGTAACCCGCCGGACTTGGCGGGCGACAAGCAGGCGAACGCCTTCTTATTCCGCCGCATTTCGGCCACCATCCCGTTGCATTCTCGCGCTGATCCCGTAGAGCCTGCCCCGTATGCGCACCCTCGTTCTGACCCTTGCCCTGCTCCTTCCCCTGCCGGCGACAGCGCAGCAGGACAGTCGTTTGCAGCCGCTGCAGACCGCCGATGCGAGCCGGGGATGGGAGGCGGTCGGTCGGCTCAACATGCAAGGCGTCGGGTTTTGCACAGCGACTCTGATTGCACCGGACCGGGTTCTGACGGCGGCGCATTGTCTGTTTGACCGGCGCACAGGCGCGCGGCTGGAGGATGCGCAGCTGGAGTTTCTGGCGGGCTGGCGCACCGGCCGGGCCGAGGCAATCCGCGGCGTGCGGCGGGCGGTGATCTGGCCGGAGTTCGACTTTGCGGCGGGGGCGGCCATCGGCAATGTGCCCTCGGATATCGCGGTGCTGGAACTGGATCGTCCGGTGCGCACCACGGCGATCCATCCTTTCGACGTCGGCAATCATCCTGTGGCGGCGGGTACCTCGGTCGCGGTGGTGTCTTACGCGCGCGAGCGCGCAGAAAGCCCGTCGATCCAGCAAAGCTGCCAGGTGCTGGACCAGCGCACGGACGGGGTGTCCGTGTTTACCTGCGACATCGACTTCGGTTCCTCGGGCGCGCCGGTTTTTGCCGAAGAGGCAGGCGAGCTGCGGATCGTGTCGTTGATCTCGGCGCGTGTCGAGGGGCGCGACACCCCGATGTCGCTGGGCATGCAGCTGGACCGCCGCGTGCGCGAACTGGAAAGCTCGCTGGATGCCGGCCGCGCGGCGCAAGGCCCGCAGGGTGCGCGGGAATCGGCGCGGTTCGTGCGGCCGTAAAGCGCGCATCGCGACCTCTTGAAACGTCGCAAATGCCTTCCCACATCAGGGATACCGGACGCCCAGACGGGGTTCGGTATCCTGACGCCCGGCCGGCAGACCGGCGGGCAACACTCTGACATCGCTTATCAAAGGATGACTCCCATGCGTGCTTTTGACCGGACCCCCCTGTTTCGTGCCTCGGTTGGTTTTGACCAGATGGCCGATCTGATGGACCGTGTTCTGGCTGCCGAACCCGTGCAGCCGACCTACCCGCCCTACAACATCGAAAAGACCGATGAGAACGCCTATCGCATCTCGATCGCCGTCGCCGGGTTCGCGGCTGACGAGCTGAGCGTCGAGATGAAAGAGAACGGCCTGACCGTCTCTGGTCGCAAAGGCGAAGACACTGCCGAGCGCAGCTACCTGCATCGCGGCATCGCCACCCGCGCGTTCGAGCGCCGCTTCCATCTGGCCGACCATGTGCGCGTGACGGGGGCGACCCATGCCGATGGCATGCTGCACATCGACCTTGTGCGCGAGATCCCCGAGGCGCTCAAACCGCGCCGGATTGAGATCGCGCGGGCCAGCGAAGCCAGCCAGTTGGTGGACGCGTCGGCGGCCTGACGGCGTTTTGATGTGAAAACGGGGCGCATCCTGCGGGATGCGCCCTTTTTGCTGTCAGCCGTGCAGGCCGTCGCGCGGCGGGCCAAGCACCCGACCGGCCATCCAGAAGGCCAGCGGACTGACGCCCAGCGACAGCACAAAGGCGATCGGCCAGGCGGTGATAAACGCGCCGAGCCAGATCTTCAGAAAATCTGGCGCGGCGCCGGCGTGCACGAAGCCCATGATGCCACTCATCAAGAAGGCCATCAGGCCCGAGATGAACAGCTGAGCGAGGAGGATAACTTTTCTGGACTGCATTGCAGCTCCTTTGCAGAGGAAGGGGCACGCAGCGCAGACGCGACAGCACCCCCGGGATCGGGTCGGTGCTGGGGGTTCGAAACGACTAAATCCCGCTATGCGGGGGCCGGGGTAACCGTACCGGCCAACCATTTTTCAGCTTTAGCTGTTTATGCGGCGCACGCTTTCAGGGCAAGGGAAACAACCGACCGGTGACCTTGTGGAGAGCCCTGCGGGCTCGTTCCCTTTCGTGCGTTTGAGGGGGCCAGCCCCCTCTGGCCCGTTCCGGGCCATTCACCCCCGGGATATTTGTGGACAGATGATGCACAGTTAACAAAGCGTAAACGCCCCATCATCTGTCCTTAAATATCCTGGGGGGTGAATTCGGCAGCGCCGAAGAGGGGGGCAAGGCCCCCCTTTGCGCCGTTTGTCGCGGACGCTGGCGCTGATTTACTGCGCGGCCACCGGGTGGTCGGCGACGAGGCCGACGATGTCCATCATGATCCGGTTCAGCTCGAAGTCCTTGGGCGTATAGACGGCGGCGACGCCGAGGGCGCGCAGGGTGGCGGCGTCGTCGTCGGGGATGATGCCGCCGACGACCACCGGCACGTCGCCCAGGTCGGCGGCGCGCATACGCTCCATCAGCTCGACGACCAACGGGACGTGGCTGCCCGAGAGGATCGACAGCCCGACCACATGCGCCTCTTGCTCCAGCGCCGCCGCGACGATTTCGGCGGGGGTCAGGCGGATGCCTTCGTAATGGATGTCCATGCCGCAGTCGCGCGCACGGGCGGCGATCTGTTCCGCGCCGTTGGAATGGCCGTCCAGCCCTGGCTTGCCGACGACGAATTTCAGCCGGCGGCCCAGTTGAGTGCTGACCGCATCGACGGCGGCGCGGATCTCTTGCAGCCCTTCGGTGCGGTTCGACGGGTTGCGCGAGACGCCGGTGGGGGCGCGGTATTCGCCGAAGGCCTTGCGCACCACGAGTCCCCATTCGCCGGTGGTCGCGCCCGCCTTGGCCGCTTTGATCGAGGCGGGCATGACGTTCGCGCCTGATGCCGCCACCGCGCGCAGTTCTTCCAACGCGGCCTGCACGGCAGCTTCATCGCGGCTGTTGCGCCAGGCGGTGAGGCGGGCGATCTGGTCGGCTTCGGCATGCGCGTCGGCAACCATGATCGCGCCGTCGCCGGTGGTCAGCGGTGAGGGTTCGGTGGTGGTGAAGCGGTTCACGCCGACGACGGTGGTTTCGCTGCTTTCAATGCGCGCGATGCGCTCGGCATTGGCGTCGACCAGACGGCCCTTCATGTATTCGATCGCCTGCACCGCGCCGCCCATGTCGTCGATCAGCGCCAGTTCGGCCCGCGCGCCGTCTTTCAGCGCCGCGACCTTGGCGGCCACGACCGGGTTGCCGTCGAACAGATCGCCGTATTCCAGCAGGTCTGTCTCATAGGCCAGAATCTGCTGCATTCTGAGCGACCATTGCTGATCCCATTTGCGCGGCAGCCCCAGCGCCTCGTTCCAGGCGGGAAGCTGGACAGCGCGGGCGCGGGCGTTTTTCGACAGGGTGACGGCGAGCGCCTCGATCAGGATACGGTAGACGTTGTTCTCGGGTTGCTGCTCGGTCAGGCCCAGGGAATTGACCTGCACGCCGTAGCGGAAGCGGCGATAGCGGGCGTCCTCGACGCCGTAGCGTTCAAGGCACAGCTCGTCCCACAGCTCGGTAAAGGCGCGCATCTTGCACAGCTCGGTGACGAAGCGGATGCCGGCGTTGACGAAGAAGCTGATGCGGCCGACCATCTCGGGGAAGTGCTCGGCGGGGACTTTGCCCTTGAGGTCATCGAGCACCGCACAAGCCGTCGCCAACGCGAAGGCCAGCTCCTGCTCGGGCGTCGCGCCGGCCTCTTGCAGGTGGTAGGAACACACGTTCATCGGGTTCCATTTGGGCAGGTGCTCGCGCGTATAGGCCGCGACATCGGTGATCATCCGCAGGGAGGGTTTCGGCGGGCAGATATAGGTCCCGCGCGAGAGGTATTCCTTGATGATGTCGTTCTGCACCGTGCCCTGCAGTTGGGTGACATCCGCGCCCTGCTCCTCGGCCACAGCAATATAGAGCGCCAGCAGCCACGGCGCGGTCGCGTTGATGGTCATCGACGTGTTCATCTGTTCCAGCGGAATCGCGTCGAACAGCATGCGCATGTCGCCCAGATGGCTGACCGGCACACCGACCTTGCCGACCTCGCCGCGCGCCAGTTCGTGATCGCTGTCATAGCCGGTCTGGGTAGGCAGATCGAAGGCGACCGACAGGCCGGTCTGCCCTTTGGACAGGTTGGTGCGGTAGAGTTCATTCGAGGCCGTCGCCGTCGAGTGGCCGGCATAGGTGCGAAACAGCCAGGGCTTGTCCTTGGGGGTCTGGGTCATGCTTGGCCTCCGATTGCTGCAACCGCTGCGCAATATTCTTGCCAAGTGGATGCCGCACACGCAAGATCGTGTCAAGGCGGAATTTGCTGCAACGCGGCGTCGCCAAAGGTCAGCGCGCGCCCGCACCCGCGACCGGAAACTCCATCCGCAGGGCCGAGCTGAACCCGAACAGCCAGCGAAACGGCCCCAGTGACTCGCGTGAGACCGGCGCAAAGCCTTCGCGGCGATAGAGCGCCTCGGCGCGGGGGTTGGTGTCGATCACATCCAGCCGCACCACCCGGTCGCCGCGCTGCGCGGCCTCGGCCTTGATCGCGGCCAGCAAGGCCGTGCCGACACCCTGACCGCGCGCCTGCGCGCTGACGCAGATGCCGTCCATCTGCAACACGCCCGGTTCCAACTCTCGCTCAAGCAGTGCCAGCAGCGGACCGCGCCAGAGCGCGCCGGGCCAGCCGTAGACCCGCGCGAGATCCGCCAGACCGCCCGCAACCAGACCACCGGCGTCGGTTTTGAAGCCCGCGAGGCCCAGCAACTGGCCGTCTGCATCCACGGCGCTGATCGCAAACTCGGGCACGATGACCTGCGCGAAGAAACGCAGCGCCTTATCCTCGGGCCGCATCAGACGGCCCAGCTTGCCGCCGAAGGCCTGCCAGTAAAGGGCGGCGGCGGTGTCGATCTGGTCCGAGGGGATGCCGTGGATAATCTTCATTTCAGCTGACTGTCCTTGCTGCCACGGCGGTTGATGCCGCCGCGCGGTTTGAAGGCTGCGTCTCGCTCATTCTGGCAGTCGATGCAGAGCGTGACGCCCGGGATCGCGCTGCGCCGGGGTTCGGGGATGGGCTCTTCGCACTCGGTGCAGTGCGTGCGGCTTTCACCCGCCGGGCGTTTTTGCGCGCGCAGCCGGGCGAGTTCGTCGCTGATCGACGCCTCGATCTGCTCGTTCACCGCGCCGTCTTTTGCCCATCCGCCTGCCATGGCCGCATCCTTTCGCTCTGCCCTGTAAAGGTAGGGTCGCACCCGGAGGCTGAGAAGACCCGCTGTTGTTCTTCTTTGCAGAGGGTTTTACCGTCGGCGCAAAGGAAAGGCCCTGCCATGCCCCGACTTCAGCCCTTTGCCCCCGATCTCTGGCTGGCCGACGGCACGCCGATCACCGCCGCGCTGGGGTTTCGCTATCCGATTCGCATGGCGGTGTTGCGCTTGGGGTCAGGCGGGCTGGTGCTGTGGTCGCCGGTGCAGGCCGAACCAGACCTGCGCGACGAGATCGCGGCGCTGGGGCCGGTTGAGGCGATCGTCGCGCCCAACGCGCTTCATCACGTGTTTCTGGGTGAATGGGTCGAGGCGTTCCCGCAGGCCGCCCTCTACGCCGCGCCGAAACTGCGCGCAAAGCGACCCGATCTGTCGTTTGCCGCCGAGCTACCGGACCAGACGCCTGCGCATTGGGAGGGGCAACTTGACGCCGTGCTGGTGCCCAATTCCATCGCGCCCGAGGTGGTGCTCTTTCACCCTGCCAGCGGCACAGTCCTGACCGCCGATCTGCTGCAAAACATGCCCGCCGACTGGTATCACGGCTGGCGCGCGCTGATCGCGCGGCTGGACCACATGACCGGGCCGCTGCCGGGCGTGCCGGTCAAATTCCGTCTGGCGATGCGCAACGATGTGGCGCGGGCCGGGTTGCGGCGGCTGCTGGACTGGCCCGCCGAGCGGGTGGTGATGGCGCATGGAACACCGGTGGCTGAGGGTGGGCGTGCCTATCTGGCCGGCGTCTTTGGCCCCATGCTGCGTTAGGTCGCGTGCGCGGTGCATTGTCCCCGGCCTCGCTTGGTGACACTCTCGCGGCATGTTCCAACGTGTTGAAATCCCGCTGTGGTTGCTCAGCCTGATCCTGCTCTTCGCAGCGGTCGCGTTTCTGTCGCATTTTCTGTTCCCCTCGGTCCGCTGGTTCCTGCGCCGCCGGATGGAGCGCGCGGTCGAGGAGCTGAACAAGCGGCTTGAGCGCCCGATCCAGCCGTTCAAGCTGATGCGGCGGCAGGATAATGTGATCCGGCTGGTCTATGACCCGCAGGTGATGGCCGCCGTCGCCGACTATGCGCGCGAGCAGGGCATTCCGCGTTCTGTCGCCTTCGAGATGGCGCGCCGCCATGCGCGCGAGATCGTGCCGGGGTTTTCAACCGCCACCTATTTCGGCTTCGCCATCCGCGTAGCGCGGGGTCTCAGCCGGTTGTTCTATAAGGTGCATCTGGGGCGCGGCGATGCGCAAACGCTGCGCGACATTGACCCCAAGTCGGCGGTGGTTTTCGTCATGAACCACCGCAGCAACATGGATTATGTGCTGGTGACATGGCTGGCAGCGGATCGCTCGACGCTCAGCTACGCTGTGGGCGAATGGGCGCGGGTCTGGCCGCTCAGGGCGCTGATCCGGGGGATGGGCGCGTATTTCATCCGGCGACGCTATTCCAGCACGCTCTACCGTGCGGTGCTGGCGCGCTATGTGCAGATGTCGGTGCAGGAAGGCGTCACGCAGGCGATGTTCCCCGAAGGCGGGCTCAGCCTGACCGGGGCGGTGGGGTCGGCCAAGAAGGGTTTGCTGCACTACATCGTGCGCGCCTTCGAGCCGGACGAGGAACAGGACGTCGTCTTTGTTCCCGTTGCGCTGAACTATGACCGGGTGCTTGAGGATGAGGTGCTGATCGCGGCCGGCACAACCGGCAGCCGCCGCTTCCGGCTGCGGCTGGGTGAGGCGGCGGGGTGGTTCTTCTGGATCCTGTGGCAAAAACTGCTGCGCCGGACCAGCACTTATGGCCACGCGGCGGTGTGCTATGGCGCACCGTTGTCGCTGCGCGCGCATCTTACCGGCCAGACCGATATCGGATCCGAGCGCAGCACCGAGGTGTTGGCCGAGGAACTGATGACCCGAATCCGCGCCGCCGTGCCCTTGCTGCCGGTTCCGCTGACCGCTGCGGCCATGACGCGGCTGGGCGGAAGCGCCAGCCTGCTGGAACTGGAGAGCGGGGTCAGCACGCTGGTCGACGAAGCGCGCGCCAAAGGGGCAACGTTGCACCTGCCCGGCGGCACCGTGGTCGAGGCCGTTCGTTTCGCTGCCGAGGCGCTGCAGCGCCACAAGATCGTGCTTCGGGACGCGGACGTGTTGCGGATCGCGCCGGGCAAGGAGGCGGCGTTGGCCTATTACGCGGCATCGGTTGAGCAGCGGCTTTCCGAACCCGGTGCCGATCTTTCCGAGGGGCTGGTGCCCCTGACACTCCCGGATGTCACCGAGACATAAAGTTTCAATACTGACGTTTGTGGGGTTGCATTGTTGCGCGACCGATTCTATGCATGCTGCAACTGCTGCATGATTTCTGCATTGCGGCACAGTGAATCAGGAGTGACTCATGGCGCTTGATGTGAATCCCGGTATCGTCCCCTACGATGCACCCGAAAAAGACCTCTACGAGATCGGTGAAATGCCGCCGCTGGGCTATGTGCCGCCGAAAATGTACGCGTGGTCGATCCGCCGCGAACGTCACGGCGAACCGGACAAGTCGTTTCAGGTCGAGGTTGTCGATACCTGGAAGATCGACAGCTACGAGGTGCTGGTTCTGGTGATGGCTGCGGGCGTCAATTATAACGGCGTCTGGGCTGGTCTCGGCGTGCCGATCAGCCCGTTCGACGGCCACAAGCAGCCCTACCACATTGCCGGTTCGGATGCCTCGGGCATCGTCTGGGCCGTTGGCGACAAGGTGAAAACCTGGAAAGTCGGCGACGAGGTGGTCATCCACTGCAATCAGGACGATGGCGACGACGAGGAATGCAACGGCGGCGATCCGATGTTCTCGCCCACCCAGCGCATCTGGGGTTATGAGACGCCGGACGGCAGCTTCGCGCAGTTCACCCGCGTGCAGGCGCAGCAGCTCATGCCGCGTCCCAAGCACCTGACCTGGGAAGAGGCCGCCTGCTACACGCTGACGCTGGCTACCGCGTACCGGATGCTGTTCGGCCACCACCCGCACGAGCTGAAGCCGGGCCAGAACGTGCTGGTCTGGGGCGCGTCGGGCGGTCTGGGTTCCTTCGCGATCCAGCTGATCAACGCGGCGGGGGCGAATGCCATCGGGGTGATCTCGGATGAGGACAAGCGCGAGTTTGTCATGGGGCTGGGCGCCAAGGGCGTGATCAACCGCAAGGACTTCAAGTGCTGGGGGCAGCTGCCCACGGTCAATACACCCGAATACAACGAGTGGCTGAAAGAGGCGCGCAAGTTCGGCAAGGCGATCTGGGAGATCACCGGCAAGGGCGTCAGTGTCGACATGGTGTTCGAGCATCCCGGCGAGGCGACCTTCCCGGTTTCGGCGCTGGTGTGCAAGAAGGGCGGCATGGTGGTGATCTGCGCGGGCACCAGCGGCTTCAACTGCACCTTCGACGTGCGCTACATGTGGATGCACCAGAAGCGCTTACAGGGTTCGCATTTTGCGCATCTCAAACAGGCCTCATCGGCAAACCGCCTGATGATGGAGCGGCGCATTGATCCGTGCATGTCCGAGGTGTTCCCTTGGGCCGATATTCCCGCCGCGCATGTGAAAATGTTGCGCAATCAGCATAAGCCGGGCAACATGGCGGTTCTGGTGCAAGCACCGACCACGGGGCTGCGCACCTTCGAGGACGCGCTCGAAGCCGGCCGCCGCTGAACCCTCGCAGAGACGTCCGGTCAGGGACCACCCTTCTGGGTGGTCCCTTTTTGTTCGCAAAACTTGCGGTGCGAAACCTTTTCTAAACTCTGTGGTCTCAGGCTCTGCTCCAGGTAACAAGGAGCAGCGCGGTGCCGCATGAATGGATGTTCAGGACGCTTGAAAACCTGCAGAGTTATGCGCGTCTGCATGGCATGGAAAAACTTGTCGAACATCTTGATCAAGGGCGCCTTTTAGCCGAGCTGGAGATCGCCAATCAGGGGCCGGTTCCCCCGCGTGAACATCTGCACTGACCCATTGCAGGGCGCGCGCGGCTGGCCTAGCTTGGCGCTGATTTCAGCCCGAGGGCATCGTGCTTTCTTATCCCGATACGTTCTACAGCCGAACCTTGGCTGACACCCGGTCACGGCCTCTTTTGCACGGCGATATCACTGCCGATTGCGTCATCGTGGGCGCGGGATTCGCGGGTCTGTTCACCGCGCTGACGCTGGCGCGGGGCGGCATGCGGGTCGTCGTGCTCGACTCGCAGTCGGTGGGGTTCGGTGCGTCAGGGCGCAACGGCGGCTTTGTGTCCGACGGGTTTGCCAGCAGTGCGGCGGCGATCCGCCAGCGCGTCGGAACACAGCATGCGGCGGCCTTGCAGGCGCTTTCGGTCGAAGGGGTGGACATCATGCGCCGGACCATCGCCGATCTGGCGATCCCCGGGGCAGATCCGGTCCCCGGCATCCTGCGCCTGCGCCGTTTTGACCGCGCGGCGGACCTGCAGGCCGAAGCGGGCGCGGACAGCCCCTATCTGGACCGAACGGTGATCGGGGCGCACATACGCTCGACGCGCTATCTGCACGGGATCGAAGACCGCAGCGGGTTCCACATCCACCCGCTCAACACCCTGCGCGGCATCGCGGTCGAGGTTGAGCGCCTGGGGGGCCGGATCTTTGAGAACAGCCCGGTGATCGGCACCGATCTGAACGGGCCGGTCAAAAGCGTCAGCACGCAGCAGGGCCGCGTCACGGCCGAGCGGGTGGTCTTTGCGATGGGCGGCTATACCGGCCCGCTGGTGCCGCGCCTGCGCCGCGCGATCTTGCCGATTGCCACCTATGTGATGGTCTCGGAACCGGCGCCTGATCTGCTGGCAACCGCCATCCAGACCCGCATGGCCATCGGCGACGACCGCCGCGCCAGTGACTATTACCGGCTGGTTGCGGATGGCCAGCGGCTGCTCTGGGGCGGTCGGATCACCACCCGCGCCGCCAATATTCCCGGCATCACGCAGTCCCTGCGGGCCGAGATGCTGGGCGCATATCCGCAGCTCGCGCCCCTTAAGACCGAACTCGCGTGGAGCGGGCTGATGGCCTATGCGCGCCACCGCATGCCGCAGATCGGCAAGCTTGGCCCCAAGGTCTGGTACGTGACCGGGTTCGGCGGCCACGGGCTGAACACCACGGCAATCGGCGGCACGGTTCTGGGCGAAAAGCTGTTGGGGGAATCGGATCGCATCGCGTTGTTTGCCGAATACGGGCTGGACTGGGCCGGTGGCCCTGCCGGGCTGGTCGCTGCGCAGGGCACCTATTGGGCGTTGCAGGTGCAGGACTGGTGGCGCGAGCGCGCGGCGGTGCGGGGTTAAATGTTCCCTTTGCGTTCTTTCTGAGCTAGGCTTCCGCGAAAGGCCACGCGGGAGAGAGCCATGGATCAGACGGCAAAATTCGAGGCTTTTCAGGCCCTGCACGCGCGCGACGGGGCGTTTGTCGTGGCGAACCCGTGGGATGCGGGGTCGGCCCGTCTGCTGGCTCATCTGGGTTTCGAGGCTTTGGCGACCACCAGCGCGGGCTATGCGTTTTCGGTCGGGCGGCGCGACTCGTTCGCCGGGTTGAGCCGCACGGAGCTGCTGGAGAACGCCCGCCAGATCGTCGACGCCTGCGATCTGCCGGTCAGCGTCGATCTTGAGGACGGCTTCGGCCCCGCGCCCGAAACCTGCGCCCAGACGATCCGCCTGGCGGTGGAAGTCGGGCTGGTCGGCGGCTCGATCGAGGATGCCACCGGCGATCCCGCCGCGCCGATCTACGATCTGACCCATGCCGTCGAACGGGTCCATGCCGCCGCCGAGGCGGCGCGGGGCCTGCCGTTTCTGCTGACCGCGCGGGCCGAGAATTTCCTGTGGGACCGCCCCGATCTGGAAGACACCATTGCCCGGCTTCAGGCCTTCGCAAAGGCCGGGGCGGATGTGCTTTATGCGCCCGGCCTGCCCGATCTGGCCGCGATCCGCGCCGTCTGTGCGGCTGTGGACAAGCCGGTCAACGTGGTGATGGGCCTGAAAGGGCCGCGCTATTCGGTGGCTCAACTGGCCGCGGCCGGGGTGCGGCGGATCAGCGTCGGCGGCTCTTTTGCCCGGGCGGCATTCGGCGGATTGCAGCGCGCGGCGCAAGAGGTGCTGGGGGCAGGGACGTTCAGCTATGCTCAGGACGCCATGTCCGGCGCCGAACTGACCGCGTTGATGTCCGACGACAGGCCGCAAAGCCGGCTCTGACGGGAAGCGGCAACTTTGTTTGAACCTTGTGCGGGGAACGCCCGACACAAGAGAGCCCATTGTGGGTTTTTTTTCAACCAAAGGACTTTCAGAATGATCCGTTACATTGCCATCACCGCCACCGCCCTCAGCATCGCCACCGCCGTTCCTGCCAGCGCCGGTCCGATCACCACACTGGGCGAGTGCTACACCGCCGTGCTCAACTGGTGCGTCAACACCTTCCCTGATCATGCCGACGAATGCGGACAATCCTCGGGTTTTGATGCCTGCGATGAGGAATTCGGCAATGCCGCACACAGCACGGGCCTGAGCATCCAGCGCACCGGCCCCGTCATACCTGCGCGCACCTTTGCCCGCCTTGTCGCCGGTGCCCGACTGGTGCGCACCTCGCGCTGATCTGTTTCGTCTGTGTGGTCGAAAGCCGTCAGGCCCCAACGGGTTCTGGCGGCTTTACTTTTGCCGGGGGCTGTCGTCCAAAGGGCGCGTCAAAGCGCCTGAGGGTTTATGTTTGCTGCCGTGTTTGCCGGGTTCCTGACCGGCCTCAGCCTGATTGCCGCCATCGGCGCACAGAACGCGTTCGTGCTGCGCCAAGGGTTGCGGCGCGAACATATCGGCGTGGTCGTGGCACTGTGCGCCGGGTCCGATGCGCTGCTGATTGCCGCCGGGGTTCTGGGCTTCAACGCGGCAGCGGACCGCCTGCCGTGGCTTGAGCCGGTGATGCTGTGGGGTGGGGTGGTGTTCCTGCTGGTCTATGGCGCGCTGCGGTTTCGCGCGGCGCTGAAAGGCGGCGAGGCGCTGGCCGCCGCGCAGGACGCGCCGGTGCCGCTGCGCCGGGTGGTGCTGACCTGCCTCGCGCTGACATGGCTCAACCCGCATGTGTATCTGGACACGTTGGCGCTGCTCGGCGCGCTGTCGTCGCAATATGCGCCGCACGAGGGGCTGTTTGGCTCGGGCGCGATGGTCGCTTCGGTGGTGTTCTTCGCCGCGCTTGGCTACGGGGCGCGGCTGTTGGCACCGGTGCTGGCGCGGCCCCGCGCCTGGGTGGTGGTTGAGCTCATGATCGGCGCGGTCATGTGGGCGATTGCGGTCAGTCTGATTGTGCAAGCGATGGGAGCAAGTTCATGAAACATCACGCCTATTCCTCAAAGATTCGCTGGACCGGCAACACCGGCGAGGGCACGGCGCATTACCGCGCCTATACCCGCGACTGGCAGGTGGCGGTGCCGGGCAAGCCGGTGATCGAGTGCTCGAATGACCCGCTGCTGGGCGGGAACAAGGGTCTGATGAACCCCGAGGACATGCTGCTGAGCGCTTTGGCGGGCTGTCATATGCTGTGGTATCTGCATCTGGCATCCGAGGCAGGGATCGTGGTCACCGCGTATGAGGATGATCCCGAGGGCACCGGAGAGCTGGCGCCCGACGGTGCCGCGCGCTTCGTCGGTGTCACACTGCGCCCCCGGATTACTGTCAAACCGGGCGCGGATCTGGCGCGGGCCGAGGCGATTCACCATGAGATCCACAAGGTCTGCTTTATCGCCCGGTCGGTGAATTTTCCGGTTCAGATCGACGCTGCGTTCTCGATCGAGGGCTGATCAGCGGGGCGTTCGGGCAGCCGTTCCAACCGCTCGGCCACCATCGCCTGCAACCGCCACAGATGGCTGTCGTGGATGCCGACCTCGGCCAGATGTTCGACGGTGTTGAGCAGGTATTCGGCCATCGTGCCGATGGTGCCGACGGAGGTCGCCAGCTTGTCTGCGACCTCGTCGATGCAGCCCTCGGGGCAATAGGCCACCCAGCTGCGGTCCATGGTAAAGGCTATCGCCCGCACCACGCCCTGATCCGTCTTGCAGCGCACCCAGCTGGGCGGGCGGGGCGGCTCTTTTTGCAAGAGTGACACCAGATCGGCGTGCTCGTTGCCCGGCTCCATCCGCAGCGCAACCCCGTGGCACGACCCGCCGCGATCCAATGACAGCATCTGGCCCGGTGCCTCGGGCGAGCCACGAAAGCGCAGCATCGGCCCCAGACAGAAGCTGCGGTGCCAGCCGTGGATCAGCGCCGCGCGCCGCTCGGCCACGGGCATGCGCGGGTTCCAGATCAGCGAGCCGCTGGCAAAGACCCACAGGCCCGACGGATCGGCCTGCGCCAGAAGCTGAGTAGCCATGTCGGTGTAGTAGGCGTCCGGCGTCGGCTCGTCCGGCAGGGGCCCTTCCGATTCCACGCGGGGCGGGAGGCGGTCGACAAGGGCGCGGGTCAGTTTGATCGAATGAGGCATGCCCAAAAGCTAGGCGCGGCACTGTAGCCGGTCGAGAGAAATGCCTGTGCGCTGCTGCACGGGCAGGGCTGCAGGAATGCGCGGACCGGTGATGCTTAATTTTGCGGCGTTTTGAGAAGATGGTTGACAGATGCGCCTTTTGACGGAATCATGAGTTCAATAACGGTATCTAAATTCCGCGGGCGCATTGGGGGGAGAACCATGAGTCACGACGTGATCAAGACCTTTACCGGCAACATCGAGGCCGGCGATCACCCTTATCTGCAAGGCCCCTGGGCGCCCTTGCATGAAGAGGTCAATGCTGATGACCTAATCGTGCTTGAGGGCACGGTGCCTGACGACATCGACGGGGTCTACCTGCGCAACACGCAGAACCCGCTGCATCAGGCGCTGTCGCGCTATCACCCGTTCGACGGTGACGGCATGATCCACATGGCGGCCTTCCGTGATGGCAAGGTGCAGTATCGCAACCGATATATCGAAACCAAGGGCTTGCAGGCCGAGATTGAAAGCGGCGAGCGGCTCTGGGCCGGGCTGATGGAGGCTCCAAGCCTGTCCAAACGCCCCGGCTGGGGCGCGCATGGGGCGATGAAGGATGCCAGCAGCACGGACGTGGTGGTGCACGCGGGCAAAGCGCTGACGACCTACTTTCAGTGCGGCGAAGGCTACCGGCTGGACCCGCTGACGCTGGCGCAGGCGGGCGTGCCCGAGTGGTCGCCCGAGGATGGCATCTCGGCCCATACCAAGGTCGATGAGCAGACCGGCGAACTTCTGTTCTTCAACTACTCGAAAAAGCCGCCCTACATGCATTACGGCGTGGTCGACCGGAACGACCAGCTGGTGCATTACACACCGATCCCGCTGCCCGGCCCGCGCCTGCCGCATGACATGGCCTATACGCAGAACTACGCGATCCTGAACGATTTTCCGCTGTACTGGGATCCTGAGGCGCTCAAGCAGGACAAGCATGTCGTGCGCTTCTACAAGGACCAGCCGTCGCGCTTTGCGGTGATCCCGCGTCGCGGTGGCGTGGATGATATTATGTGGTTCGAGGCCGCGCCGACCTTCGTGCTGCATTGGCTCAACGCCTATGAAGAGGGCGACGAGATCGTGCTGGACGGGTATTTCCAGGAAGACCCGATGCCCACCAACTACGAGGGGGCGCTGCCGGGCTATGAGCGGATGATGTCCTACCTCGACCAGTTCAAGATGGGCACCAAGCTGCACCGCTGGCGCTTCAACCTGAAGACCGGCAAGACGACCGAGCAGCGGCTGGACGACCGGATCATGGAATTCGGCATGTTCAACCAGAAGTATGCCGGGCGTCCTTACCGCTATGCCTATTCCGCGCTGCAGGTGCCGGGCTGGTTCATCTTCAACGGCTACCTCAAGACCGATCTGCACACCGGCGAAAGCTGGGAGATCCGGCTGCCCGAAGGGCAGTTCGCCAGCGAAGCGCCCTTTGCGCCGCGGATCAATGCCAAGGATGAGGATGACGGCTATCTGGTCACCTTCATCATCAATGAAACCACCGGCAAGTCCGAGGTCGCGCTGATCGACTGCAAGCGTTTTTCCGACGGGCCGATCTGCCGGGTGCAACTGCCGCATCAGATGGCCTCAGGGACGCATTCGTGCTGGGCCAACGGCGTTGATTTTCGCGACGGCGGCATTCTGGCCCGCGCCGCGATGGGAGGATAATCATGAGTGTAAATCATATCCCCGACGAGCAGGACTGGTTCGTCCCGAACGCCAGCATGGCCGGGCCTTTCGCGCCCAACAATGTGGAAAGCGTCGAGCAGGATCTTGAGGTCATCGGCGAACTGCCCAGCGATCTCAACGGTCTTTATGTGCGCAACGGGCCGTCGCCCGCCCATGCGCCGCATGGCAAGTACCACTGGTTCGACGGTGACGGTATGCTGCATGCTGTCCGGTTCGAGGGGGGCAAGGCGACCTACCGCAACCGGTTCGTGCAGACCGACGGGTTGAAGGCCGAGAATGCTGCCGGTGAACCCCTGTGGCCGGGTCTGAAAGAGCGCATGCCCGAGGGCGTGCTGCCCGATGACGCGATGAAGAACGTGTCCAACACCGATGTAAAGTTCCACAACGGCAAGCTTTACTCGATGTGGTATCGCGGCGGCGCGGTCTATACCGTCGATCCCGGCAGTCTGGTGACGCTGGGCAAGCTGGAGCAAGACCCGCGTCTGGTAGGGCTGCAAATCTCGGCCCACAGCCGGGTGGATGAGGCGACGGGCGAGTTCATCTTCTTCGCCTATGGCAACCGCCACCCCTACATGCATTACGGCGTGATCGGCGCCGATGGCGCGCTGAAAACCTTCATGCCGGTCGAGCTGCCCGGCCCGCGCCTGCCGCATGATTGCGCGATCACGCAGAATTACACGATCCTGCATGACTTCCCGCTGATCAACACGCCCGCTGCGCTGGAACGGGGCCGCTACAGCCTTGAGTTCCATCAGGATTGGCCGACCCGCTACGCCGTCATCCCGCGCCACGGCACGCCCGAGCAGATCCGCTGGTTCGAGTTCAAGCCGCGCTACATGCTGCACGTCGCCAACGCCTGGGAAGAGGTCAACGCGCAGGGCGAGACCGAGATCGTCATGCTGGGCACACCCTATGTGAACCCGCGCGGCTATGATGGCGGGCTTGATGTGCAGAAACTCCTCTACACCATCGGCACGCAGGGCACGGACTATGAGCTCTACCAGTGGCGCATGAACCTGACCACGGGCATGACCCGTGAAGGGGTGGTCGATGACATCCTGAACACCGAATTCCCGATGATCAACACGGCGTTTCAGGGCCGCAAGAACCGCTTCACCTATAACGTGCTGATGGGCCGCCCGCGCACGCTGGAGCAGCCGCATTTCGCCGGGTTGGTGAAGTACGATCTGCAGACCGGGGCCGCGCTCGCCTATCATCCGGGTGAGGGGTACTGGTTTTCCGAGGCCCCCTTCGCGCCGCGTGACGGGGCCACGGAAGAGGACGACGGCTATGTCGTGGGCTTCGTGTGGAACGGGCTGGCGAACCGCTCCGAGGTCTGGGTCACCGACGCGCGCGACATCGCCAAGGGGCCGGTCGCGCGGGTGATCCTGAAGCACCGGGTGCCGCACGGGTTCCACTCGTGCTGGGTGCGCGGCGATCAGCTGACCGCAGCGCAGGTTGCGTGATGCTGCAAGGAACGTGGAAGCTGCTGGGTTGGGAAATCGAGTCAGAGGATGGGCGCGTTGCCCATCCTTTTGGCCCCGACGCCACGGGTCTGATCCATTACACTGCGGACGGTGGGATGGCGGCGTGTATCGCGCGCGCGGATCGTCCGCGCTGGAGCACCGGCAACCCGCGCAAAGCGCCCGAGGGGGAGCGGCTCGCGGCGTTCGAGAGCTATTTTCACTACGCCGGGACGTGGCGGATTGAAGAGCGCGACGGGCAAACCGTGGTGATCCATTCGGTCACCCACAGCCTGAACCCCGATTTCGTCGGCTCGGAACAGGTCCGCAACGTTGATCTGCAGGGCGACCGCCTGACGTTGTCCGCACAGGAAGGCCCGCGCCATCACCGGCTGCGGTGGAGGCGCTGATGTTTGACCATGCCAAGACCTTTGAGCGCGCGCAAGCTGCCTGCGCCAGCCGCGAATGCTGGTCGCCTTTCCCTGAGATGCCAAAGCTTTACCCCGATGCCGATATCGCCGCCCCCGCTGGGCTGGCCGCGTTCGAGGCGATGCTGGGCCAGCCCTTTGCGCTGGATCTGCCCGGCGTGACGGGCTGGGGGGGCGAAGAAATCTCGCCCTACACCCAAGCGCCGTTGGGCATCACCTATCCCCAAGCCGACCCCGATACCCTGTTCGCAGCCGCCAAGGCCGCGATCCCGTCTTGGGCCGCGGCGGACATCGACACCCGGCTGATGCTGTTGATGGAGGGGCTGGATCGCCTCTACCGCGACCATCTGTTCACGCTGGTTAACGCGGTCATGCACACCGCCGGGCAGAGCTATAACATGGCCTATGCCGGGTCCGGCGTGAACGCGCTGGATCGCGGGATCGAGGCGCTGGTTTATGCCGAGCAGGCGATGCGCGCCGTGGCCCCCAGCGCGCGCTGGGCGCGGCGTTTCGGGCCGTCCGAGATTGCGCTGGAGAAAACCTATCGCCTGATCCCGCGCGGTGTGGCGGTGTGTTTCACCTGCGCCAGCTTTGCGACGTGGAACGCCTGGCCGTCGATGCTGGCCAGCCTCGCCACCGGCAACGCGGTGATTATCAAGCCGCATCCGGCCAGCGTGCTGCCGATGGCGATCACCGTGCGGGTGTTCCGCGCGTTGCTGGCGGAACAGGGGTTCGATCCTAATCTGGTGACGCTCTGTCTGGACACGGTCGCGGAACCCTTGGGCAAGGTGCTGATCAAGCACCAGGATTGCGCCATCGTGGATTTCACCGGCTCGGCCCGCTTCGGCCAATGGGTCGAGGCCAACGCGCACCCGGCGCTGGCCTTCACCGAAACCTCGGGCTGCAACACGGTCGTGCTGGCCGGGGCCGATGATCTGGACGCCGCGATCCGCGCGCTGGCCACGACGATGTGCATGTTCTCGGCGCAGATGTGCACCAGCCCGCAGAATGTCTATCTGCCGCCCGAGATTGACACGCCCGCAGGTCCCGTGCCGCGCGATGTGGTGGCCGGGAAGCTGGCCGATGCCATCGCAGCCCTGACGCAAGACCCGCGCAAGGCGTCGATGATCCTTGCCACCGTGCAGGCCGAACCGACGCTGGGGCTGATTGGGTGGGTGCGCGAACAGGCCCAGACGCGCGGCCGCGTGCTGCTCGACAGCCGCGCCTATCCGCACCCCGATTTCCCCGACGCCCGCACGGCGACGCCTCTGCTGGTGCAACTGGGCAAGGACGCGCGCGATCTTTACGCCGAGGAACGCTTTGGCCCCATCGGCTTTGTCATCGACTGCGACAGTCCTGACGATGCGCTGGCGCAAGCCACCACGGACGCCCGCAACAACGGCGGGATCACCGGCTTCCTTTATGCCCGCGATGAGACGTTCATCACGCAGGCCGAGGATGCCTATGCGCAGGCCGGCGCCCAGCTGACCATCAACCTGACCGGCGCGATGCCGCTGAACTTTGCCGCTGCCTACAGCGATTACCACGTCACCGGCCTGAACGGCGCGGGCAATGCGACGCTGACCACGCTCGGTTTCGTCGCCCCGCGCTTTGCCGTGACGCAATCCAGACGACCCGTGAGGAATGATGCCTGACACCCTGCGCCTGCCGGTCTTTGCCGCGCCGATGTTCCTGATCTCGGGCCCCGATCTGGTGATCGCGGCCTGCAAGGCGGGGATTGTCGGAGCGTTTCCGACCCCCAACGCCCGCACGCAAGAGCAGCTCGATGACTGGATGACCCGCATCACCGCTGCGGTGGGCGATGCGCCGTGGTGCGCCAATCTGGTGACGCATTCCACAAACGCCCGCCTGCCGCAGGATCTGGAGATGATCGCCAAGCACAAGCCGCCCTTCGTGGTGACCGCGCTCGGCTCGCCCAAACCGGCGATCGAGACGGTGCATGCTTACGGCGGCAAGGTCATCGCCGATGTGACCACGGTGAAACTGGCGCGCAAGGCGGTCGAGGCCGGGGCGGACGGGCTGGCCTGCATCTGCGCGGGTGCGGGCGGGCATACAGGCACATTGTCGCCCTTTGCCTTTGTCAGCGCGGTGCGGTCGTTCTTTGACGGGATCGTCATTGTCGGCGGCGGGATCAGCGATGGCTGGGGCGTTGCCGGGGCCATCGCGGCGGGGGCGGATTACGTCTACATGGGCACCTCGTTCATCGCGGCCAGCGAGAGCATGGCGCCCGAGGCGTACAAGGACATGGTCGTCGCCGCGCAAATCGACGATCTGCTGGTCAGCGCCGGGATTACCGGCACACCGGCCAGCTGGCTGAAACCATCGCTGCGCGCCAACGGGCTGGACCCTGACGCCATGCCCGACGCGCCCAACCGTGCCTACGACAGCAACCAGAGCTTCAAGGGTAAGCGATGGGCGGATGTCTGGGCGGCGGGACAGGGCGTCGGCGCGGTGACGGCAAGTGAGCCGGTTGCGGCGATTGTCGAGCGGCTGGCCGGTGAATTCGACCGCGCCGTGGTGCGCTTGGGGCGGGGGGTAGCATGACCTATATCTTAGGCAGTTCGCAAAGCGATTTCGCCCGCGCCTGGTCGCGGGAAGGGCTGGATCTGTCGGACATGATCCGCTCATCCGTTCTGGACGCGCTGGAGGATGCGCGGGTCGATGCGGGCCAGATCGCCAGCATCCATGTCGGCAACGCCTTTGGCGAGATGCAGCGCGGGCAGGCGCATCTGGGCGCGATGGTCGCGCAGATGGTGCCCGAGTTGTGGGGCGTGCCCGCGATGCGGCATGAGGGGGCCTGCGCGTCATCGTCCTTGGCGGTGCTGGCCGCGATGGCCGAGATCGAGGCGGGGCGGTACGACTGCGTGCTGGTGGTCGGGGCCGAGGAGTTCAAGAACACCAAGGGCGACGTGGCTTCGGTCAATCAGAACGCCGCGGGCTGGCAGGGGCGTGAGGATATCGACTGCAAATTCCTGTGGCCTGCGGTGTTTGGCTTGGCCGCGCAGGAATACGACCGGCGCTATGGGCTGGATCGCAAGTATCTGAACCGTATCGCGGAATTGAATTACGCAAATGCTCGAAAGAACCCGCTGGCGCAGACGCGCGGCTGGGAATTTACCGATCTCAGCTTCACCGATGACGATTTCGCCAACCCGGTGATCGAGCCGGGCACACGGCGGCAGGATTGCGGGCAGATCACCGATGGCGCGGCCTCGCTGGTGCTGGCCTCGCCCGCCTTCGCCGCCGAGTGGTCGCGCCGCACCGGCAAGCGCGCGGCAAAGATCGCGGGCTGGGGGCATCACAACGCCGGGCTGCGGTTCCGCGACAAGCTGGAGCGCAGCGGCGAGTATGTCTTCCCGCATGTGCGCCAGACGATTACCGATGCGTGGAAACGCGCCGGGATCACCGGGATCGAGGCGGTCAGCGGGGTCGAGACGCACGACTGTTTCACCACCACCGAATACATCGCCATCGACCATCTGGGCCTGACCGCGCCCGGCCAAAGCTGGCAGGCGGTCGAGGATGGCACCATCGAGCATGGCGGGCGCTGCCCGGTGAACATGTCCGGCGGGCTGATCGGCTGCGGGCATCCGGTGGGCGCCACCGGCACCCGCATGCTGCGTGACGCGGCGCGGCAGGTGCTGGGGCAAGCGGGCGCGCTGCAGATCGAGGGCGCGCGGCGGATGCAGACGGTGAATATTGGCGGCTCTTTCGGGACCGTCGTGAGTTTTGTGGTCGAGGCCCAGTAAGAGGCCCGATCAAACGGAAGGGGGGACGCGATGACCGAGATCGTCATCATCGACGCGCTGCGCACGCCGCGCGGGCGGGGGAATGCCAAGGGCGCATTGCATGGCGTGAAGCCGGTGGACCTGTTGGCCGCGCCCCTGCGGGCGCTGGCTGAACGGCACGGGCATCAACCGCTGGCCGATGCAATCTTTGGCTGCGTCACGCAAACCGCCGAGCAGGGGGCCAATATCGGCAAGCTGGGGCTGATCGCGGCGGGCTATCCTGACGCGGTGCCCGGCCTGACGATCAACCGCTATTGCGCCAGTGGGATCACCGCCGTCGGTCTGGCCGCGCTGCGCGCGCAGGCGGCGGACGGGCTGGCAATTGGCGGCGGGGTCGAGAGCATGTCGCGGGTGCCGATGGCTTCGGACAAGGGCGCGCTGACCCATGATTTCGACTTTCAGAAGGCCGCCGGGCTGATCCCCATCGGTATCAGCGCCGACGCGGTCGCTACGGCTGAGGGTTTCACCCGCGCCGACTGCGACGCCTACGCGGCCGAGAGCCAGCGCCGGGCGGTGGCGGCGCGTGAGAGCGGGGCCTTTGCCGCGCTGGTGCAGGTCGGCGGGTTGACCGCCGACGAAACCCCGCGCGCCGGAACCAGTGCCGAGGGGCTGGCCGCGCTTGCCCCGGCCTTTGCCGAGATGGGCGAGAAATACGGGCTGGATGCAGCGATCATGGCGCATACCGGGTTGGACCGGGTGGAGCACGTCCACCACGCGGGCAATTCGCCCGCCATGGCCGACGGGGCCTCGGCGGTGCTGATGGGAACGGCGGCGGCGGCTGAGCGCGCCGGGCTGAAACCCCGCGCGCGCATTCTCGCGGTGGCCGAGCTGTCCGTGGACCGGGTGCTGGCGCTGACTGGCTCGGTCGAGGCGGCGCAGGCGGCGCTGGCGGAAGCGGGGCTCACCGCTGACGACATCGACCTCTTTGAAGTGAACGAAAGCTTCGCCGCCCTTGCTCTGCATTTCGCCCGCCACATGGGTGTCCCGCTCGACCGGCTCAACGTCAACGGTGGCGCGATTGCGCTGGGGCATGCGATGGGCTCGACCGGGGCCGCGCTGATAGGCACCGCGCTGGATGCGCTGGAACGCCGGGGCGAAAAGCGCGCCCTGATCGCGGCCTGCGGCGCGGCGGGCCTCGCCTCGGCCCTGATCATCGAGCGTATCGCATGAGCCAACAGCCCGATCTTGATCTGATCCGCGACGCGCTGTCGACCTCGACGCTGAGCCATGCGCTCAAGCTGATCGGCGACCGCTGGACGATGCAGATCCTGATGGGCGCCTTCATGGGCGTCAAACGCTTCGACGATTTCCAGACCAAGCTGGGCATCCCCCGGCGGACCCTGTCGGAACGGCTCAAGGCCATGGTGCAGATGGATCTGCTGCGCCCGCGCCTGTATCAGGAACGGCCCGAGCGTTTCGCCTATCACCTGACCCACAAGGGCATGGCGATCTATGAGGCGACGCTGATGACCTGGGACTGGGAGCAGCGTTTCGGGGAAAACCGGATCGAGCTGCCGACCCGGCTGGTCCACAAGACCTGCGGTCATGGCTTCATGCCGCAGATGACCTGCGAGGCCTGCGGCGAAGTGGTCACGCTGCGCGATCTGGATCTGGGGCTGAAGCCCAACCCGCATCTGCCGCATGACCCGGCAGCGCCAATGCGCACGCCCAAAGTGACGGTGAACGACGGCGCGATGGCCAATCTGGCGCTGCGCATGGACCGCTGGACCCTGATGATCATTTCGGCGCTGATCCTTGGCTGTCGGCATTTCGACCAGATCGCCCAGGTGCTGCGCATCAGCCCGCCGCTGCTCAGCCGCCGCCTGACCGCGATGATCGACGCGGGGCTGATGACGGTGGAACCCGACCGTGAGGATGGCCGCCGCCGCGTATATCTGCTGACCGCCGCCAGCCGGGGGTTGTTCCCGTATATCGTGCTGCTCAGCACCTGGTCGTCCGAGCATCTGTTTCACGAGCAAAGCTCGATCCGTCCCCGCCACAAGGCCTGCGGCAAGGCCTTTATCCCCCGCGCGACCTGCGGCCATTGCCACGACCGGCTCAAGGCCTGGGACGTGCGTTTCGAGACAGGAGAGACCGCATGAGCAGCGCGCTGGAACTCTTTGCGCAGCTGACCGTCAACGGCATCGCCGTGGGCGCGATCTATGCGCTGGTGGCCTTGGGGATCGTGCTGATCCACAAGGCAACCGAGGTGCTGAACTTCGCCCACGGGGATCTGCTGGTCCTGTCGGCCTTTTCGGCCTGGGCGCTGATCGAGGGGGCGGGCCTGCCGTTCTGGCTGGTGCTGCCCATCGTCGCGCTGGGCATCGGCGTGGTGTCTTACGGCATCGACGCCGTGATCGTGCGCCGTATTGCCGGGCAGCCGCAATTCGCAGGCGTCATGCTGACCATCGCGTTGGCCTTCATGCTGCGCGGGTTGGTGATGATGGGCTTTGGCACGGATTCGCAAAGCTATGACACGCCGTGGTCGGGCCAATCCACCACCGTGCTGGGCGTCACCATCGCCGATCTGTCGCTGGTGATCATGGGCGTGGTCTTTGTCATCGCCGCGCTGCTGTGGGTGTTCTTTCGCAAGACCCGGCTGGGCGTGGCGATGCAGGCCGCCAGCCAGAATCAGTTGGCCGCGCATCTGAACGGGGTGCGGGTCAAGCGGCTGAACTCGCTGGTCTGGGCGCTGGCCGGGGTGACAGCGGCGATTGCCGGGATGTTTCTGGCCCCGGTCACGCTGGTCGATACCGCACTGTGGCTGATCACGCTCAAGGCGCTGGCGGCGATCGTGCTGGGCGGTTTCGGCAGCCTGCCGGGCGCGGTGCTGGGCGGCGTGCTGATTGGCCTGATCGAGCAATACGCGGGCGTCTATCTGCCCGACGGTTTCAAGGACATCGCGGCCTATTTGGTGCTGATCGCGGTGTTGATCCTCAAGCCCAACGGGCTGTTGGGCGATGCACACGGGCGGAGGGTCTGAGCGATGCGGTTCGATTATCATACACGCTACCGGCAGGGCTTTGCGCTGCTCAGGCATCCGTCCGACTGGCTGGCTTACGGGTTGCTGGCCGTGGTGCTGCTGGCGCTGCCGTTCTTTGCGTCGACCTATCTGATCGGTGAGCTGGGCTATGTGCTGATCCTGTGCATCGCCGCGATGGGGCTGATGGCGCTGACCGGCTTCACCGGCCAGGTCAGCCTGGGCCACGCCAGCTTTGTTGCCATCGGGGCCTATGCCCATGCGTGGCTGCTGGCGCAGGGCGTGCCGTTTGTGCTGGCGCTGCCGCTGGCCGGGGTGATCTCGGCCGAGGCAGGGCTGGTGGTGGGCATTCCGGCGATCCGGGTGTCGGGCCTGTATTTGGCGATGGTGACGCTGGCGTTTTCCATCGTGGTCGAGCAGGTCATCGGCATGTGGCGCGGGGTGACCGGCGGGTTCATGGGGATGCTGGTGGAAACGCCGCGCATCTTCGGTGTGTCGGTCGGTGCGCCGAAATACTTCTACTATGTCTGCCTGTTCGTCGCCGTTCTGGTGCTGCTGGCGCTGGCCAATCTGATGCGCTCAGGGATCGGTCGCGCCTTTACCGGCGTGCGGGATTCCGAGGCGGCAGCCTATGCGCTGGGCATCGAGGTCAAGCGCGTCAAGGTCGGGGCCTTTGGCCTGTCCGCCGGCATCACCGGGCTGGCGGGCGCGCTGATGGCGCATCACATCGGCTATCTGACGCCGGACGCCTTTACCCTGCTGCTCTCGCTGGATCTGGTGCTGATGGTGGTCATCGGCGGCATGGGCAGCCTGCGCGGGGCAATCTTGGGCGCGGTGCTGATCAGCTTTCTGCCCAAGGGCGTGGCGCTGCTGAAATCCGCGCTGCCCGACGCGATGGCGCGGCAATCGGGGCTGGAGATCTTTGTCGCCGGTCTGGTGCTGGCGCTGTTCGTGCTGTTCGAGCCGATGGGGCTGAATGGCCGCTGGCTGAAGCTGCGTGCGCTGTTTGAAAGCTTCCCGCTCTATCGCCGCGACACCTTCCGCCGTCAGAAAACCTATATGAAATCGGAGCGCAGCCGATGACCGGACCCTTGCTGGAACTCGACAAAGTGGCGCTGCATTTCGGCGGGCTGGCGGCGATCTCGGATCTGTCAATCAGTGTGAATGCCGGTGAGGTGCTGGCGGTGATCGGGCCGAACGGCGCGGGCAAGACCTCGATGCTCAATCTGGTCACGCGGGTGTTCGAAGCGACCAAGGGCCGCATCCTGTTCAAAGGGCAGGACATCGCCCGCGCGCCGCGCTCGAAGATCGCGCATCTGGGAATCGCGCGGACGTTTCAGAACATCGAGCTGTTCGATGCCGCCAGCGTTCTGGACAACCTGCTGCTGGGCCGTCACCGCTTTGGTGCCGGGGCGTGGTGGCAGCAGGTGCTGCGGACGCCGGGCCTGACGCGGCGCGAAGAAGACCACCGCGCCAAGGTCGAAACGGTGATCGAGTTTCTGGATCTGTCGGCATGGCGCAACGCGCAGGTGGCCAGCCTGCCTTACGGCGTGCGCAAGGTGGTCGAGCTGGGCCGCGCCCTGTGTTCCGAGCCCGAGATCCTGTTTCTGGACGAGCCCGCTTCGGGCCTGAACCCTGAGGAAACGCGCGATCTGGCGTTCTGGATCGACGATATCCGCAGCGATCTGGGCATCACCGTGGTGATGATCGAACACGACATGTCGCTGGTCAGTGCCGTTGCCGACCGCGTGGTCTGCATGGCGCAGGGGCGGGTGCTGGCGCAGGGCACCTCGGCCGAGGTGCAGGCCCATCCCGATGTCATCAGCGCCTATCTGGGGACGTGAGCATGCTCTTGGACGTACAAAATCTGGAAACCTGGTACGGGCCGATTGCCGCGATGAAAGGCGTCAATCTGACCGTGGCCGAGGGGCGCATCACCGCCGTGCTGGGCGCCAATGGTGCGGGCAAGACGACGCTGCTCAATACGCTGGCCGGGGTGGTCGATCCGTTCAAGGGCAAGGTGCTGTTTGAGGGGGTCGAGGTTCAGGGGCTGGACGCCGACGCGGTGGCCCGGCGCGGGCTGGTTCTGGTGCCCGAGGGGCGGCAGGTCTACCCGTTCCTGTCGGTGCGCGACAACCTGATGATGGGCGCTTTTGCCCGCCGTGACCGCGACGCGATTGCGCGGGACATCGAGCGGGTCCACCAGTGGTTTCCCCGGCTGAAAGAGCGTGACACGCAGCACGCGGGGCTTCTGTCGGGCGGCGAGCAGCAGATGGTGGCGATTGGCCGCGCCTATCTGTCCGCGCCCAAGCTGTTGATGCTGGATGAGCCCAGCCTCGGCCTGTCGCCGATGCTGACGCAGGAAATCTTCACCATCATCCGCCGGATCAGGGATGAGACCGGCACCGCCGTGCTGGTGGTCGAACAGAACGCCGCCGTCGCGCTCAAGCATGGTGATGACGGCTATATCATGGAGCTGGGGCGCATCGTCGCCGCCGATACCTGCGCCGCGCTGAGCGAAAAGGAAGACGTGCGCGAGGCCTATCTGGGCGGCGGCGGGGGCGAGGGCCTGTCAGGCACCGCGCAGCGCTGGAAGCGGAGGAAGACCTGGAGATGAACGCGATGACCCCGCTGCCCGTCAGCTTTATCGGCCATGACACCCCCGCCCGCGTGTTCCGCGCCCGTGTTGCCGAATGGGGCGACCAGCCCGCTCTGCGCCACAAGCTGCGCGGGCTGTGGCAGAGCTACAGCTGGACCGAGTATTACGCCCGCGCCCGCGCCTTCGGGCTGGCGCTGAACGCGCTGGGTGTGGCGCGGGGCGAGTGTATCGCCGTGCTGGCCGAGAACCGCCCGGAATGGCTGTTCGCCGATCTGGGCGCGCAATGCATGGGGATTGTCGGCAACGGCGTCTACCCCACCGCCGCGCCGGAACAGCTGCGCTATATCCTGACGGATTCCGATTGCCGGGTGCTGGTGGTGGAAAATCAGGAGCAGTTGGAAAAGGCGCTCTCGGTCCGCGCCGACTGCCCCAAACTGCTGCGCATTCTGGTGATCGAGCGCGAGGGCCTGCGCAAGCTGGACGATCCGGCGGTCGAGTTCTTCGACGATTTCGTCAAGCGCGGTGAGGGTCTGGCGGCGACGCAGGCAGCCCTGTTCGAAGAAGCAATCGACGCCAGCCGCCCGCAGGATCTGGCGTTTCTGGTCTATACCTCGGGCACCACGGGCGCGCCCAAGGGCGCGATGATCTCGAACCGCAACGTCGTGTTCCAGATGAGCAAAGCGCCGGAATATCTGGACGCCAAGCCGGGCGACAAGTCGCTCAGCTTCCTGCCGCTGTGCCATATCGCCGAGCGCATGGCCTCGGTCTTCAACGCGATCGCGCTGGGCCTGATCGTGCATTTCCCCGAAAACGCGGGTACCGTCACCAATGACATCCGCGAAGTCGCGCCGCATGTCGTCTTCGCCCCGCCGCGCTTCTGGGAGAAGATGAACAGCCAGATCGAGCTGTTCCTGCGCGATGCTATCGCCCCCGCGCGCTGGGTCTACGCCCAGGCGCTGGCGCGGGGCGCGGCCAGCGTCGAGGCGCAGCTTGAAGGGCGCAAGCCGCCGTCGCAGGGTCCGGTGACGCGGCTGCTGACCCGGCTTGCCTTCCGCAACATCCGCATCTTTCTGGGTCTGCAAAATTGCCGCAGCGCGCTGACCGGCGCGGCCCCGGTACCGCCCGATCTGATCCGCTGGTTCCTGTCCATTGGCATCGAACTGCGCGAGGCTTTCGGCATGACCGAAACGGCGGGCTTCGCCGCCTCGACCCCCAAGGGCGCGATCCGGCTGGGGTGGGCGGGCACCCCCGCTGGCGGCACCGAGATCCGCATCGGTGACGCGGGCGAGATCCTGATCCGGGGCGACAACGTCTTTGCCGGGTACTGGCGCAACGCTGAGAAAACCGCCGAGACCGTGACGGCTGACGGCTGGTTGCACACCGGCGATTGCGGTGAAATCAGCGCCGAGGGCTATCTGGCGATCCGTGACCGGATCAAGGACATCATCATCACCGCCGGCGGCAAGAACATCACGCCGACGCAGATCGAAAGCCAGCTCAAATTCAGCCCCTATATCACCGACGCGGTGGTCATCGGCGAGGGCAAGCGCTTCATTACTGCGCTGGTGATGATCGACCTCGAACACGTCGCGCGCTTCGCGCAGGATCAGGCGATCCCCTACACCGATTTCGCAAGCCTGACCCGCGCGCCCGCCGTGGTCGATCTGATCCGCGGCGAGATCGAGGCGGTGAACCCGCGTCTCGCCCGCGTCGAGCAGATCAAGAATTTCCGCATCATCGACCAGCTTCTCACAGCCGAAGACGAAGAGCTGACCCCGACGATGAAGCTGAAACGCAAAGTCATCGCGCAGAAATACGCGACGCTTATCAACGGCATGTACCCGTCCTGAGGCGGCAGGAGGGAAGGAGGAGCATGTTCGTGATCACAGCAACCCGCCATGTCCATCAAGGGAGGACGCCATGTCTATGAATCGTCGTCAGATGCTTGCCACCAGCGCCGCTGCGCTGGCTTTGGGCGGCAGCCTGCGCCCGGCGCGCGCCGCCGGTGTTTCGGCCGGTGAGATCGTCGTCGGCACCCATCTCGACCTGTCCGGTCCCGCCGCTGCGGGCATGCCCGCGCTGCGCAATGCGACTGAGCTGGCGCTGGCGCAGGCGAATGCCGAAGGCGGCATCCACGGCCGTCAGGTCCGCCTGATCGTCGAGGATAACGGCAGCCAGCCGCAGCTGGCGGTGCGCGCCGTGCAGAAACTGATCCGCTCGGACGAGGTCTTCGCGCTGCTCAACCCGTTCGGCTCGGGCACCAACGCCGCCACCATCGGCGCGGCGGTCGAGTCGGGCACCGTGGTCTTTGGCCCCTGGGCCGCGTCGGCGATCATGCATCAGGTCGCGGGCGGCTCGCCGCTGTTGTTCACCACCGTGCAGAACTACAACACCACGACCGAGCGCGCGCTGAACTGGGCGCTGCCCGAGTGGGGCTCGCAGCGCGTCGGCGTGATCTACATGGAGGGTCCGTTCGGCGACCTGATCCGCGCAGGCGTCACCCCGGCGCTGGCCGCCGCAGGTCTGACTGTGACCGAGGAAGCCGCTTACCGCCCCGGCGACATCGACTTTTCCAGTCAGGTGGCGCGGATGCGGGCGGCCAACGTCGACACGATTATCGCGGCCACGATCACCCGCGAGACGGTGGGTGTCATGGCCGAGATCAAGCGGCTGGGCTGGGACGGCGTCAAGGTGCTGACGGCGATTCCGGGCCGCTCGACCGTGGTGGCGCGTCTGGGCGGGGCCGATACCGAGGGGCTTTACGGCGTCGGCGGCTGGCGTCTGCACGGCGAGGATACCACCGACACCGGCGCGCAGGCCTTCATCGCAGCCTATCGTGAGGCTTACGGCGCGGTGCCGGACGAGAACGCGGCGAATGCGTATTCCTACACCAACTGGTTCCTGAACTCGTTGCGCGCTGCCGGTGAGGATCTGACCACCGACAGCTTCGTCGAGGGCGCGCGCGCCACGTCCCACGACGACTTCACCACCTACACCGAGCAAAGCTTCGTCGAGAACCACGCGATGCCGGAAATGGTCTCGGTTGACCGGATCGAAAACGGCGTCTGGGTGCCGCAGACCGAACCGTTCTGATCCACGCTCACCAACGCTGCCCCGCGCCCGGTCCGCCCGGCGCGGGGTTTTTCATGGTTGCGCAAAGGATATCCCTCAGGCGCGCTTCGGGCAGGGCAAGATTGCCCCTGTGGTCAGAGTGACCTAGGGTCGGTCACTCCCCGCGCATGCCCGGTTCAGCCGGGCCGATGAAAGATGACGCCATGGCCTCAGATCCCGCCCTTGTTCGGCCCGCGCGGCCCATCTTGGTAAACTGCCCGACGTTTGACGAAAACAGCGGCGGTGTGATTGTGCTGCATGCGCTGGTTGATCGGCTGCGCACGCTTGGAGTCGAGGCGTATGCCGTTCAGATCCCGAAAGACTATGCGGCGGTGAAATCGCCTGTAGTCCGCGCCTTGCGACGCTGGAACAGTCGCAGGAAGCAGCGCGGCTTTCAGACCCATCCCTCGCTGGATGTTCCGCTTGCTCCGCCCGGGCGCGTTAACGAGGCGATCGTTGTTTACCCCGAGACGGTTTCAGGAAACCCGCTGGGTGCGTCCCGCGTGGCGCGCTGGTTGCTGAACCGGCCCGGACTGTTGGGCGGGGATGCAGAGATCGCGGCAGGGGAAGAGGTGTTCTTCTACCAGCAGGCCTTTGCGCAGGACGTTCAGGGCCTTCCCGCCGACAGGTTGCTGCAATTGCGCTGGCTGCGCGACGATATTTACAAAGATCGCGGTGGTCCAAGATCGGGTGCCTGTCGGATGATCCGCAAGGGAACCGACACGCTGGATCAGATCCCGCACCCTGATGATGCGATCCCGCTGGATGAGAAAAGCCACGCCGAAATCGCCGAGGTCTTCAACAGGACAACGGTCTTCTACTGCCACGATCCTTACACGATGTACGCCTATTACGCCGCGCTTTGCGGCTGTACCCCCGTCGTCATCCCCAAGCCCGGACTCAGCGCGCAAGAATGGCGGGCCGGGTTTGAGTTGAAGCACGGGGTCGCGTATGGCGTGGACGAGATCGCGTGGGCGAAGGCGACGCGTGGCCAGCTGATCGCCGACATGGCGGCGGCGAAGGCCTCGGAAACCGAAACGGTGGTGCAGTTTCTGGCGGTGCTTCAGGCGCGTTTCGGCTAGGGTGCGGTCAAGAGCGGACAGGGAGACAACGGTGCGCGACATTGCGATTTACGGCTGCGGCGGGTTCGGGCGCGAGGTGTTGCAGATCATCCATGCGTTGAACGCGCAGGTGCCGCAGTGGACGTGTCTTGGTTTTGTGGTCGATCCGGGCATCGCGCATCCTGACACGGTGCACGGCCTGCCGGTGGTCGAGGATATCGCGATGCTGGAACGGGGGACGCGCGCCGATCTGGCCATCGGCATCGGCGCGCCGCTGGTCCGCCGCCGCGTGGCCGACCGGATGGCGGCCAACGGCCACGCCTTTCCCGCGCTGGTTCACCCGCGTGCGTGGCTTGGCGAAAATATCTCGCTAGGCGAGGGGGTTCTGGTCTGCGCGGGGGCCTGCCTGACGACGGACATCACCGTTGACGCCCATGTTCACATCAATCTGTGCGCGACGGTCGGTCATGATGCCGTACTGGGCGCTTGTTCAACCATCAGCCCCGGCGCGAATATTTCAGGCAATGTCACCTTGGGGGCTGGCGTCGATATCGGCACCGGCGCGACGGTCATTCAAGGCGTCAACATAGGAGAAGGCGCTGTGATCGGGGCGGGCGCGGCGGTTGTCCGCGCGATACCGCCCCTTTGCACAGCCGTCGGCGTGCCCGCCAAAATCATCAAGACCGGCGCGGCTGCGCTATAGCAACCGCGCGATTTCGGCTTCCAGCGCGCTGTCAGACAGGCCTGCGACATCCGGGTGGGTCGGGATGTTCACCAGATGCGCATACAGGGCCAAGGTCTGGGGCAGGTTGGCGAGAGGTTTGTAATATTTGCCAAACGTCAGCTCACCGGGCTCGCTGATCCGTTCCAGCGGGATCTCTTTGGGCGCAAGGTAGCCCCAGCTCATCGCCGGGGCCGTCGGGCCAAACGGCCGAAGCGGCACAAGGCCCAGACCGCTGGCGATCCGGTGCACACGCTCGGCCTGTTCAAGGTATTGCGGCTCCCATTGTGACACCGTCTCAAGCCGGTCGATCAGGAAGGCACAGGCAATATCCGAGATCTTGCCATTGTTGAGCCAGCAGCCGGGGTCTTGGGGCGCGGGTCCGTAGTTGAGCAGGCTGTAGAACTCCTCGGCGCTGTCCGCAGGTGTGATCGCCAGCCCGCCCTCGCCCATGCCGTAGGGTTTGGTGTGGTGCAGGCTCAGCGCTTGCCACGGCCAGTCCGGCATGGTGCGGCTGATGCCTGCGGCGTTGTCGATGAGCAGAAACTTCCCGGTTTCGCGTGCAAAGGCGATATAGTCGCTGAAACCCTCGAACAGTCCGAAGGGGTTAACGACGATGATGCCGTCAAAGCTGTCCTGTGGCAGCGCCCGCACCGCATCGAGATCCAGCAGCCCCTGACGGGTGCAATCGACAAGCGCCATATCCGCGAAATAGCCGCGCCCGAGGTTCTGAAAGCTGAACGCCGAACCAACCCATTTGAGCCTGCGCCCCTGACGCAGGGACAAGAGTTTCGCCATGGCCTCAAGTGCGATGCCCGCGTTCGAGCAGGGCGTCACCGAGCGGGTGCTGTCCAGACCGAAATGCGCCGCGTAATTTTGCGCAAGCATGGTGTACAAGGGACCGCGGTTCGCCCAGGTGTTCTGCGCGGCGCACAGCTCAAGCAGGGTCGAGATGCGCGCCATATCCGGTGCTTTTTGATTAACAAATTTTATCATTGCGGAGCGGTTTCACTGTTAAGGGCACAAAGGGTCAGTACTGCGGTCTTCAGGGTGTCGAAAAGCGGCTTGAACGTCACAAGTGGTTGTCATCGGCGACTGAGGCAAACCTCAGCGAGTTTCCGCTCGCCGGTTGATAGGGGCTAGCCAGCGCAAACGTGACCTTAGTTCGCGCGATCACAGAAACCTAGCGCGAACAGGCATTGGCCCAACGCCCAGATGCTGACGCCGGTGGCGGGCAAGGCTTCGACAGGCTGCAGGGGCGCGCGCCGATGGACCCCTTGCTCAGCCTCGGCAACAGCCGTCGTCCATGTCAAATTCGTCGTGTTCTGGCTTTGACCGTGAACGAGCCGGGGCGGATGCGATTGACGACGGCCTCGACAACCCCCATTCATCCCGGGCCCCATTCATCCCGGGCTCGGCCCGACAGATCAGAGGCACCGCTTACAGATGAGGATTTTCTGATGGACCGTATCGAACTCGGTGCCCGCCCGGACTGGAAAGAGAAAGCCCGCGACGCTGGCTTCACCTTTGCCGAGATGCACGGCGAGCCCTATTGGTCGGAGGAGTCGGTCTATGCCTTCACCTTGGAGCAGGTCGAGCGCGACATCGAGGACCCTTCCACCGAATTGCACGCGATGTGCCGCGAGGCTGTCGAGCGTATTGTCGGCTCGCAAGAGCTGATGGAGCGTTTGGCGATCCCGCTCGAACACCGCGATCTCGTCGCGATGTCATGGGCGACGGGTGACCCGGAACTCTATGGCCGGTTCGATCTGATCTATGACGGCACCGGGCCGGCAAAGATGATCGAATACAACGCTGATACGCCCACCTCGCTGTATGAGAGCGCTGCCTTTCAGTGGCAGTGGCTGGAAGACCAGATCGCCGCCGGCGTGCTGCCCGATGACAGCGACCAGTTCAACGGCATTCACGAGGCGCTGGTCGCGCGCTTTGCCGAGATCTTCGACGAAGGCGAGCATGTGCATTTCACCTCATTCGCGAACGCGCCCGAGGATTATGCCACGACCGAAAGCATGGCATGGGCCGCGCGCGAGGCAGGACTTGGCGCGCATTATGTCCCCATCGACAAGATCGGCCTCACCGATCAGGGCCAGTTCTGTGATGCGGACGCCCAAGTGATCGGGGCGCTGTTCAAGCTCTACCCCTGGGAAGACATGTTGCGCGACGATTTCGCCACTCACATTGCGGGCGCACACTGTCGCTTTCTGGAACCGGCGTGGAAGGCCGTCGTTTCCAACAAGGGGATCCTGGCGGTGCTGTGGGAAATGTTTGAGGGGCATCCGAACCTGTTGCCCGCCTTCTTTGCCGAGGACATCGAGCGCGGTGGCCCGCGTGTCGATCGCGCGGCGGACCTGCTGAGCCTTGGCACCGTCCGCAAGCCGATCTTCTCGCGCGAAGGCTCCAGCATCACGATTGCGCGGGGGGCCGATACGATTGCCGCCGCCGAGGATAATCGCTACGGTGCGCATCCTATGGTTGTTCAGGCTTATCAAGAGATCACTGACTTTGGGGGCTACCATCCGGTGGTCGGTTCGTGGATCGTCGGCGAAAAATGCGTCGGAATGGGGCTGCGCGAAGACCGCGCGCGCATTACCCAGGATCTGAGCCGCTTCAAGCCTCACTTCATTCGCGCCTGAGATCCGGGCAACCTCGCTTGCCCCGACAGTAATGCCCGCGAAACCAGACGGCGCGATATGGAAAATCAGGCGTTCCGCCCCATATCAGTCACTCATGACAAGGACCCTTACGTTGAAACCAGTACTGCCCCGCACCAAGCGGTCCTCCGCAATTCGCCTCACCCTTCTGGGTGCCGCTGCATTCGGTATGGTTGGCTGCACGCCTGAGACCGTCGAAACGCATGTGTTTCCGACGCTTGAGGAATGCACGGCCTCTGCGACCGGAGACAGCGGGTATTCATCGCGCGAATGCAGTGAAGCCTTTGCCTTGGCCGAGGTCGCCCATGCCGAAACCGCGCCACGCTACAACGAACGCGCCCTTTGTGAAGAGCAGCACGGCGGAGAATGCGTTGCCGATCCCAGTGCCGCCGCGTCGGGAGGGGGCAGCATCTTCATGCCGCTAATGATGGGGTACATGATGGGCAGCATGATGAACAACGGCAGGGCGACGATGGGCGCACAACCGCTCTATCGCAACTCGACCGGCGGATTTTCCACGGCGTCCGGGGCGACCAATCTCAACGGCAACCGCGGTGCTGTCAGTCTTGCCCCGTCAAACTTCCGGGCCGCGCCCACGACGACAGGAGCCGCCCCCATGACGCGTGCCTCGGTCCGCGCAACCGGTGGCTTTGGCGCAGGACGTACGGGTGGAGGCGCCAGCTTCGGGGGGTGATCCCGCCGAAGCTGCTGCGTTTGAACACCTCGCCGCTACCGGGCGTGTTTCCCGACATCACCCCGCGACGGCCCCGCTTTCGCTCAGATTTCAAGCGCGGACAGCACGGCCTCGCGGTTGATCTGGTGTTTTTCCAGCGCGAAGGTCAGGCCGCCGACGTCCATCGCCAGCACGCGATCCGCAACGGCAAGGATCATCGAGATGTTCTGCTCTAGCAGCAGAACCGCCGTCCCGGCCTGACGTTTCGCGTCAATCAGCGCCTGCATCCGCGCGATATTCTCGGGTTGCACGCCCTCGGACGGCTCGTCGAGCACCAGCGCTGTGCCCGGCATCAGCATTGCCCGGGCGAAACCAAGGATCTTGCGCTCGCCGCCTGACATGGATCCAGCGGTCTGGGTCATCCGTTCGGCCAGCCGGGGGAAATGGCGGGTGATCGCGGCGATCTGCGCCGGGGTCGCGCCGCTCAACAGCAGGTTTTCATGCACGCTGAGCGTGTCAAAGACCATGCCGGTCTGCGGCATCGACACGACGCCGGCGCGCGCGCGACCCCAAGCGGCAAGCGGTCGGATGGGACGGTCGCCCAACCGGATCACACCCCCCGCCAAGGGCAGTTCGCCGGTGATCAGCCGGGCGAGTGTCGTCTTGCCCGTGCCGTTACGGCCGACGATGGCGACAACTTCGCCTGCGGCCACGCTCAGCGACAGCTCGCGGTGGATCAAGGTGTCGCCATAGCCGCCGCTGATCTTGTCCAGTTGCACCGTCATTTGTGTCCCCCGGCATAAACGGCCGTGACCTGTGGATCGGCGCGGATGACCGCAAGTGTTCCCTGCGCCAGAACCCGGCCCTGATGCAGAACCGCCACCTCACTCGCCAGCGCCTCGACCAGAGCCATGTCGTGTTCGATGATCAACACGGCAGCACCGCTGCGTTGCTGATAGGCACGGATCAGGCGAACCATGATCTGCGTCTCGGCCGGGGACATGCCTGCCGCCGGTTCGTCCAGCAGGACCAGACGGGGATCGGGTGCGAGGGTCAGCGCAAGCTCCAGCAGTTGCCGATGGCCCTGTGGCAGGTGTTCGGCGCTCTTGAGCCACGCGGCAGCCAGCGGCACGTCGGGGTCGTCCAGCAACGCAGCAAGCGTGTCGCCCTGCCAGCGCAGCGGTGCGGGGCGCAGCGCGTCGCGCCAGTTCAGGCGACCGGCGAGCATCGCCAGTTGCAGGTTCTGCGCCACGGTTAGCCCGGCGAATACCGTCGGCACCTGCATTTTGCGCGCGATGCCTTGCGCCAGCATCTGATGCGGCGCCCGACCGGTCAGGCGTCGACCGCCCAGCGACACAACGCCCTTCTGGGTTGGCATCCGCCCGGTGATGGCGTTCAGCATGGTTGTCTTGCCCGCGCCATTCGGCCCGATCACGCACAGCACGCCCTGTGGAGCGGCGCGCAGCGACAGACCGTCGAGGATCGTCACGGTGCCAGCCGACAGGCCGACATCGCTCAGCTCAAGCGCGCCGGTTGCGGTGCTGGCGCGCGAGGCAGGCGCGGCCAGGGGCGGCAGAGCTTTCGGGCGTGGGCCAAGGCCAAGACGGTGCAGCGCGCGGTTGACCAGGTCCATTGCGCCACCGGGCAGGAACAGGATGACCAGCAGAAACACAGCCGCAACCGCAACCTCCCACCACGCCACGGTGTCGCGCAGCGTGGCCGAGGCCCAGCCGATGACCACTGCGCCCAGCAGTGGCCCGAGCGGCGACATCCGGCCCCCGACCGCTGCCCAGATAACCAGTTCGGCTGACAGCGCAAAGCCGATCGCCTGCGGTGTGACGATACCCTGATGGCTGGCATAGAGCGCTCCGGCAAGCGAGGTGACAAACGCCGACACCGCAAAGGCCCAGCCTTTGACGCGGTGCAGGGCGAAACCCAGCAGCTCCAGCCGTCCCTCTTGCGCCACCAATCCGCGCAGGATCAGCCCGGCGGGCAGACGGTCGATCAGCAGAAAGCCGCAGCTGACCAGCATGACCAGCGCAACGATGACGTAATAGAAGGCCCCGAACGGGTCCAGACCGGCCAGCGGGGCATAGCCCGACAGCCCGTTGAAGCCGCCGGTGAGCGCTGGTGTGGTCTCGGCGATCTGCCCGGCGATCAGCACCAGTGCCAGCGTCACCAGCGAGAACCCCGGACCCGACCCGATACGCCCGCGAAACAGCAGCACCGCAAGGCCGAAGGCCAGCGCGCCACAGGCGAGGGCGGTGATCAGCATGGCGAGCAGGTTGACCAGCAGGGCGCCGTCGGTCACCCGCAACACCGCCGCCGCGCTATAGGCCCCCAGCCCGAAGAACAGCGCATTGCCCAGAGGCAGGAAGCCGCCGCGTCCCCAGGCAAAGCCAACGCCTTGCGCGGCAATGCCATAGATCAGGAACAGCCCGATCTGCCAGGCGAAGAAGGCTCCGCCCAGCACCGGAACCAGCAGCAAAGCTGCCAGAAGCGCCAGATTAACGCCGACGATAGAGCCCATCGGGGTATCTCCACAAAAAGAGGATGGCCAGGCTCAGGACGCCCAGATATCCGGCGGTCTGGGTGAAGGCCGCGCTCAGCCCGGATTGCAGCCCGCCGATGACCGAGGCCCCCAGCGCCAGACCTTCAAGCGAGCCAAGCCCGCCGACGATCAGTGCAAAGAACGACCGGATCAGCGCATCCAGCCCCATGCCCGGAGAGATACTGAGCGTCGGGGCAAGCAACATGCCCGCCAGCCCTGCCATCAGGCAGCCGCTCACGAAAGCCATAGCCGAGAGCCGCGCGGTGTTGATGCCCACGGCCTGCGCCAGCGCCGGGTTGTCGACCATCGCCTTCAGCCGCAGGCCGGTTGCGCTGCGGCGATACCACAGCCACAGGCCCAGCCCGCCCGCCAGAACCAGCGCGATGACGGCCAGCCGGTAGGAGGGGTAGCCTATCGCGCCGATCTGCGTGACGCCGTCCAGCGGCGAGGCGACATTGCGGAACTGACGGCCAAAGACCAGCTCGGCGCCTTTGCGCATCAGGATCGACAGCGCCCAGGTCGCCAGCAGACTGTCAAACATCCGCGCATAGAGATGCCGCACCACCAGTCGCTCGACCAGCCAGGCGGTCAGACCAACCATCATCAGACAGATCGGCACAGCAGCAAGGGCCGGCAGGCCCAGTTGCGCTGCCAGAACCGGCGCATACGCACCCAGCATCACGAACTCGCCATGCGCCATGTTCATGATGCGCAGCAGCCCGAAGACCAGCGCAAGCCCCAGCGCCATAAGCGCCAGGGCCGCGATCTGCCAGGTCGCGTTCAGGGTGAACAGGACCAGCGTGTCCATATCAGTCGCAGGTCACGCCAGAGGGCACGGCGTCAAAGCTGGTGACCACCTCGAATGCGCCCGACGAGCCATCAGCCAGATAGATCGTCTGCGCGACGTGGTTGCCGTCCAGCGTGGCCATGCCGCGCGGCGAGCTGAAGCTTGCGCCATCGGCCACCGCCGCAACGGCGTCGCTGTCGAGCGAGCCCGCCGCATTGCCCAGCGCCGCCATCAGCATCAGCCCGTCATAGACCGATTGCCCCATGCCGTTGGGTTGCGCGGCGTCTGCGCCGAACTGCGCGGTCAGCCGGTCGGTGTAGGCGCGCGCAGTGTCGCTGTCGATCGAGGCAAAGAAGCCCATCGACGCGAACAGCCGGTTGGCGTTCGCCGCGCCGATCCCGGCCAGCGTGTTCTCTTCGATCAGCGTCCCCAGCCGCAATGCCTGTGCATCAAGGCCAAAGGCGGCATAGGCGACGTTGAACCCGACCGAGTCGCCCCCGACCAGCGTGACCAGCACGGCATCCGCGCCCGAGGCCCGGATCCGGCCCAGAGACGCGTCAAAGTCCGATGAGCCCAGCGGCACGTATTCCTCACCGACGACCGAGCCACCGCTGGCGGCGATGATCTCCTGCGCGGCGGCGTTGGTGTCGCGCGGCCAGTTGTAGTCATTGCCGATCAGATACCAGTTCGTCGCGCCTTCATGCTCGGCCAGCCACGGGATGACCGGTGCCAGCTGCTGCGCCGGGGTCTCGCCGGTGACATAAGTGCCGGGCGCACATTCGCCGCCCTCGTAGACGGCGGTGTAGACATAGGGGACCTGCCCGCGCAATTGCCCGACGATAGCGGCGCGCACGGCGCTGTCGTGCATGCCGACAAAGCCCTGCACGCCTTCGGCGCGCCACAGCCGCTGAACCGACTGCACCGCCTGCGCCGGCGGAAGGCCGACGTCGGCGAAGATCAGCTCGACCGGCTCGCCGTTGATGCCGCCCGCTGTGTTGATGTCTTCGGCTGCCAGTTGTGCCGCCTGCCGGGCCGAGGGTCCGAACAAGCCCGCCGGTCCGCTGTCGGGCACCAGAACGCCCAGCCGCACATCTGCCATCGCTGCCCCGGCGACGCCAAGGCTGAGGCCCAAAGCCGTCGTGATCAAAAGCCGTTTCATGTCAGTCTCCCTGTTTTGTTGATTTTTCAGTTATTCTTGCAGCAACCGTTCCAATGCAGCGGCCACGCTCAAGAGCCGCCGGTCGCCATTGGCCACGCCGTCAAGCGCCAGCCCGACCGGCAAGCCGTCGCCCGGCAGCGGCAGGCTGATGCCGGGAATGCCCATGACCGAGCCGTGATCGGTGTTGCGGATGTAGGTGGCAAAGGTCGGTTCTTCCGCTCCATTGAGGGTGACGGTCTCGTCCCCGCCAATCGGTCGCGCGCGCAGCGGCGTCGTTGGAAAGAGCGCTCCGTGCAGGTCCTGTTGCGCGAACCAGGCCGCCCATTTGCGCTGCATCGCCGGACGGTGGATTTCCATCGCGGCGCGGTACGCGGCCTCGGGCATGGCACCGTCGCCAAGCTGGCTTTCAAGGATGCCGCGCACATCGGGTGACGCAACACCGGCCATCAACGCGTCGAATGAGATACCGCGCGCGGCGCAATAGACGGGCAGGTCGCGCATCGTCTCGAACAGGACGATTGGGAAGGACGCCGAGGCGTCATCTTCCCACAGATCCTCGGGGTCGCTTTCGATCAGCGTCACTCCGGCTGCGGCCAGCCGCCCCAGCGCGACCTCGCAGCGCTTGGCGACGGCGGGTTCAAGCCCTTCCCACAGCACGCGGCGGGGAACACCCAGACGGATTGCGTTTGACGGGACGCGCGTCAGTTCGGGGGAATTCTGCGTCATCACGGCATCAAGCAGCGCCACATCCGCGACGCTGCGCCCCATCGGGCCGATGGTGTCGCGGGTCGGCGACAAGGGAACAACGCCGCCCTTGGGATAGCGGCCAGCGGTCGGGCGGAAACCGACGATGCCGCATAGGGCAGCGGGCACGCGCGCGGAACCGCCGGTATCCGTACCCAGGCCTGCCGGTACAATCCCGGCGGCAATCGCCGCCGCCGTGCCGCCCGACGAGCCGCCTGCGATCATCGCGGGGTCCAAGGGGTTCTTGACCGGACCAAAGGCCGCATTGTTCGAGGTGATGCCGAAAGCCAGTTCGTGCAGGTTGGATTTTCCGGCGACCAGCGCCCCTTCGGCACGCAGCCGCTCCAGCGGCGGGGCATCGGCAGCGGCAGGGCCGGTCAGCGCGGGTGTGCCGCCGGTCGTTGGCAGATCGGCGGTGTCGATGTTGTCCTTGATCGCCAGCGCCAGCCCTTCCAGTGTCCCGGCTTTGCCTTGGGCGCGGCGGGCATCGCTGGCCGCAGCTGCAGCGCGCAGGGCCTCGGCGTCGAGGGTGATAAAGGCATTCAGATCCGCGTGCCGCGCGGCACTGTCGAGGACAGCCTCGACATGGTCGCGTGCGGTCAGCGTCCCGCCTTCAAGGGCGGCAAGCGTTTCGGTCATCGAAAGGGGCATCGCATTCTCCGGTCTTTTGACCGAAGACTGCGCGCCAGCACCCGATGCCGCTATCGTCAGTAATGATGAATTTCCCGGTTACATCTGGGTCAGGATATAGCCCAGCTGCCCGCGCCGCTGTGCGCCGGTTTTGCGAAACACCGCGCCGACATGCGTGCGCAGCGTCGACTTGGAAATGCACAGGGCGGCGCAGATGTCCTCATCTGACAGGCCGGTCACCACCATGTCGGCAATCTCCGCCTCGCGCTGGGTCAGGTTCCAGATGTCGAGCTTTTGCGAGAACCGCGCCGCCCCGCTGCCGTTGGCCAAGCGGTTGGCCCGAACCAGTGCATTAACCAGGCTCGGGCCGATGGCATCGACCAGAACGGCGTCGCGCGGGGTGAAGTCTTCCTTGCCCTGCGCGCGCCAGACCCGCAGATCGCCTATGTTCTTGCCACGGTCCCAGGCAAAAAAGTTCATGCCGTAATAGAGGCCGTCGCGGAACAGGAAGTCATTGAAGAACTCTGTTTTACGCAGACGGTTATGCGACATGATCGCACTGACCGGGGTCGCCACGCGGCGGCGCTGCAATGTCGGGGTGATCGGATCATTGAACTGATAATAGGCTTCGTAATGCGACAGGTTTTCGGGCGTCATGTTGATATTGACACCCGCCACGAACTGATCGCGGCCATCGTCCCAGACATAGGACGCGAAATAGTCGGCATCCAGAAGCTCGACGAGCCATCGGCCGACCCGCATGCGAACCTCTTCGTGCGAAAACTCGCCCGATAGTTCGCGCATGATGGCAAATACGAGATCCGATTCCTTGTGCGTCAGATTCATGTCACCCGCCTTTCGGCCATCCCTGCCGACCGATCTTCGCCCTGAAGCATAGGAGAAGAAGGGCCAATCACACAACGACTTGTGGAAAGCGGCAAATGACGCGGCTTGGGACGTGAGGCTTTGACCCTCTGATGCGGGGCGATCATCCTGCCCGGGCGAGATCTGGATGTCGGGAACCTTAGCGCCGATCTGCCCGGTCTTTGGCGCATCCGGCCCGCAAAGGACCGGATGCTGTTCTTGCGCTATGCCCGGATCAGTGCGTCGCGCCGGACCCGCCCACGGCCACGATGGTATAGGGCGTGCCGTCTACGGGGATCGTGCGTTCCTGTGCAAAGCTGTCGACGCCGACCAGCCGGACCAGACCCGCGCGCGGATCAGTCACTGCGATGTGGTCGCCTGCCACGGCCAGACGCGGGCGCGGGTCACGCCAGTGGCCATCCATCGAGTAGGGTTCTGTCAGGCGCAGACTCTGCGTGATCTCGCCAGCGATGACGTCCAGCAGGTGAAGCTGGCCGTCCTCGGTCAGCACATAGGCGTTGCGCGGGTTGGTCGGGTCGAGGGCGAAGTCCACCCGGCGGGTTGGCAGGTCGATCCGGCGGAAAGGCGCGTCGGTGCCCGGTTCGATCAGCACGACCGCTGCCGGGCCGAAGTTGCCGAGGAAGAACTGCAGAACCGTGCCGCCTTGAAGGGTCGAGACATTGCCCTCGCCAAGATCGGCAGTTGAAACGTGTTCCAGCACTGGCGGCTCGGCGCCGGTCGAAGGGGTCGCGATGACCACGCCATCGCGGCAGCCGAACGCAAAGACCCGTGCCGATTGCGCCTGCCCGTGGACACCCGGGCAGGGCACCACCGCGCCCACCGGTGCGCCCTGACGGTCGATCACCCTGAGGCCGACGCGCGGCTCGTCCGGCGATTCGTGCGGGACCGATACAACGATATAGTCGCCCATCGGCGCAGCAAGGCCGTGATGCGCGGCGCCGGGTGCAAGAACCACCGGGTCAAACGCGCCGTCCAGCACGGCGCTTTCCGGGAACAACGACACGCTTCCGGTGCCATCGTCGAAAAGCGCAATCGTCCCCGAGCCTTCGATCACATGCGCAGGGCGGGTGCCGGTGATCGCCGTGTCCAGCAGACGCGCGTCGGTCACGTGCAAGTCGCGGTGGTCGCCGTGATCCTCGACGTCGATGCCGGTGTCGATGACGGCAACCGCGCCAGCGTCTCCTTGTACGGCGAAGATCGTGCGCCCGCTGGTGCTGCGGGTCAGTGCGGGGGTCATGTCGATCCGGAAGGTGCCTGCATCGGCGCCGTCTTCCAGGTCAATGGCGCGAACCACGCCTTCGGCATGATCGCCGATAAAGAGCCGGTAGTGCGTATCCGCAGAATCAGCGTTGTGATCCTGGGCGGCCGAGCCACCAGCAGCGAGCGCAGTCGCGGCGGCAGAGGCCATCAGCAGGGTAGCAAGGTATCTGGAACGGTTCATCCGCATCTCCTCAATCTAAGGTGAGTCGATAGGTATGATATAACATAACATAATGCAAACAGGTCGTCAGTTCCGCTGGGCACGCATCGAACGCCGCTGCATGTGCCGATCATCACCCCGACGGCCTGATTCAGGTTTTCAGGTCGCGCGAATGGGACTGGTGTAGCGCTATGAGGGATAAGGTTTGTCGCAACATGCGGGCTCTACGCCGCCATATCTGCTGACTGTCACCATAACCTGTTGAAAGTGTTATGGTGGGCGACCCTGGAATCGAACCAGGCGTGGGTCTCCCCGGCGGAGTTACAGTCCGCTGCCGCACCTTGCAGCACGTCGCCCGACGCTGCGCGGGGAATACCGAAGGGGGCAGGGGGCGTCAAGGGTCGAAAGCGCGGGAAAAACGGGGTTTGCGTGCGGTTTCACTGTGGCGGTGCTTTTGAGGGCGGATGAGTAATTGGCACAAGGTGAGGAGGCGGGAACGGTGCCGTGCGTGGCGGGATCGGGCCGCGATTGTGACGACTGACTTGCGCGCGCGGGCTGCCCGGCGCAATAAGGCGTTTTTCCGGGGGCAAAGCGATGAAAAAACCGGCCTGGGTAATTGACAAGGAACGCGCCAAACGCGCCTCGGCGGCGGAAACCGTCTGGCTGTTCGGCCTGCACGCCGTGCGCGATGCGCTGGTCAATCCGCAGCGCGAGCGGTTGCGGCTGCTGGTCACCAAGAACGCCGCCGACAAGCTCGCCGACGCGATTGCGACCTCGGGTATGGAGCCCGAGATCGAGGACCCGCGCAAATTCTCTGCCCCCCTTGCCCCCGATTCGGTTCATCAGGGCGCGGCGCTTGAGGTCAAGGCGCTGGACTGGGGCAGTTTTGAGGATGTCTGCGCCTCGGGTGCGGGCGCGCCGGTGGTGGTGTTGCTCGACCGGGTGACCGACCCGCATAACGTCGGCGCGATCCTGCGCTCGGCCGAGGTGTTCGGCGCGCGCGCCGTGGTGGCTCCGCGCCACCATTCCGCGCCCGAGACCGGGGCGCTGGCCAAGACCGCCTCGGGTGCGCTTGAACGCCAGCCGTATCTCCGGGTGACCAATCTGGCCGATGCCATGCTGTCGCTCAAGAAGATGGGCTTCACCCTGCTGGGCCTGGATGGCGAAGCCGAGCAGACGCTGGCCGAAGGCCTTGCGGCTGTGGGCGACCGGCCCGTGGCGCTGGTGCTGGGGGCCGAAGGGCCGGGGCTGCGCGAGAAGACCCGTGAGACCTGCGATGCGCTGGTGCGGGTGCCTTATGCGGGTGGCTTCGGCTCGCTCAACGTGTCGAACGCGGCGGCGGTTTCTTTGTACGCGGCGACGGTGGGGCGTTAAGGCTTAAGGGCGGGTTAATCACGAAATCGCGACCGGTCTTTTATTTTCGCGAAGAGCGCTCATATTGTCACATGAAGCGTTGAGCAGGAACTCTCGCGTTTCCTCCACTGTCCCTCGTTCCCAACTCGCGCCCGGTTTTTACCGGGCGCTTTTTATTTCTCCTTGTTCTCAAGGCGATGCCGGGTGAGGGTGTCGCCAGACCGGAGCCTCATATGACCGATACTCTTCCCCCGAAGGACGGCGCGGTGCCGTCCTTTCCTGATGCCCCCGATGATGCGGCGCTGCGCAAGATCTTGCAGCGCATCAAGACCGTTGCTGTGGTCGGCGTATCGCCCAACCCGGTGCGCCCCAGCTATTTCGTCGCGCGCTATCTCAAGCTGAAGGGCAAGGCGGTGGTTCCGGTTAACCCGGGCCATGCGGGCGAGCAGCTGTTTGGCGCAACCGTGGTCGCCGATGTGACCGATCTGCCGCAAGCCGTGGATACGCTGGATGTCTTTCGCCGCTCGGAACATGTCGCGCCCATCGTGCGGGCGGCGCTGGATCATCTGCCGGGGTTGAAAACCGTCTGGTTGCAGATCGGCGTCACCAGTGACGAGGCGCGGGCGATGTGTGCCGAGCGCGGGGTGGATTTCATCCAGAACCGCTGCCCCAAGATCGAGTATCAGCGCCTGTTCGGCGAGTTGCGCATGGGCGGTTTCAACACCGGCGTGATCAGCTCAAAGCTCTGAGCGCGGGTTCAGCCGGTCGCGCAGGGCGGTGATCTGGTCGCGCAGTTGCTTGGCCTCAGTCAAGGACAGGCCGGTTGCCTCGAAAAAGCAGCGCTGCACATCAAGTGCCTGCGGTTGCAGCGCCTGTCCCTTTTCGGTCAGCGAGATGCGCACCTGACGCTCATCCACCGCGTCGCGGCGTCGCGCGATCAGGCCGGCGGTTTCCATGCGTTTCAACAGCGGGGTGAGCGTGTTCGTCTCCAGCCCCAATGCCGCCCCCAGTGCGCCCACGGTCTGCGGGCCGTCCTGCGTCCAGAGCGCCGACAGTACCAGATACTGCGGATAGGTCAGACCAAGCGGGTCGAGCAACGGCTTATACGCCGCCTGCATGGCCTGCTGGGCGGAGTAGAGCGAGAAACAGAGCATGTCGGCAGGGGCGAGGGTCATCGTGTCAGGATATATCGTGCACGATAAAGGCGCAAGCGATTGACATGCGCATCTCACGGCGCTATTTCTATCGTGCACGACATAATCATAAGCGACAGGAGCTTTCCATGAGCGTCGACGTTAAATACCGCACTTCTGCCACCGCCAATGGCGGCGGTCGCACCGGAATCACCAGCCTTGATTCGGGCTCGCTGACCGTGACGATGGCCACCCCGACCGAAATGGGCGGCAACGGCAAAGGCCATAACCCTGAAGAACTGTTTGCGATGGGCTATGCCGGGTGCTTCCTCAGCGCCCTGCGCGCCGCAGCCCGCATGCAGAAACTGGGCACTGTGCCCGACGACGCGACCGTTTCGGCGCAGGTCGGCATCGGCGCGCGCAGCGAAGGCGGCTTCGGTCTGGAAGTCGCGTTGAAAGTCTCGCTGCCGGGCGTTGAAGACGAACTGGCGCAAAAAATGATCGAGGCCGCGCATGCCGTGTGCCCGTATTCGAACGCCACGCGCGGTAATATCGACGTCACGCTCGAGCGCGTCTGACGCCTAGTCGAGCAGGGTCTGCACCAGCAAACTCTCGGGATCGGCCAGATCGTCGATCACGTTGAAATGGTGCAGGCCCGGCGCGGCGTGCCAGGGGCAGTCCCATTCCTCGGACAGCAGGCGCGCCTGCCACAGGAAGGCGGGGCGCTCCTGCGCGCCGACCCAGACGGTGCAGTCGACCTGCGGCCGTTTGGCCAGCAGGGCGGGGCTTTCCGCCGCCGCCTCAGTTGCATCCAGATGCAGCGTGTCGTTCATGCCGGTCTGCATCAGCGGGCGCAGATCCGCCAACGGCGAGATCGGCACCACGCGCACCAGCCGGTCAGCCCAGACCGGCGCACGATCCGCGCAGGCCATGCGCGCCGACAGGTGCCCGCCGGCGGAATGGCCGGTGATGACGATCGGGCCGTCGATCATCTCGGCGGCCATGGTGATCGCCGCTTCTACCTCATCCGTCATCGACGCGATCCGCTCTTGGGGTGCCAGCGTATAGCCCGGTATGGCCACTGCCCAGTCCCGCGCCAGCGCACCCTCGGCCAGATGGGACCAGCTTGCCGGATCGAACGCCATCCAGTATCCCCCATGGATGAAGACCATGAGCCCGACGGGTGTCGTCTCAGGCAGGAACAGATCGAAGGTTTGACGCTGGTCGGTGCCGTAGCGCAGGCCGGTCCGGGCCCGGTCGCCCAGTCTGAGGCGCAACGCGGCTGCCTCGTCAGCCCACCGTGGCGGATAGGTGGCGGCATCGGCGATGAAGTCGCCGTTCGCGTAGTCGCGGCTCAGGTCTTTGGTCATACCGGGGTCATTACTTGTGTTGTTAAGTATTATGTGCTCTGGATATCCAAACGCCGTTCTGGCGGCCATTCGATGATGAGGACCCCATGCTGGACCAACCTACCGATCTTCGCGGCCTTCTCAAGGACCCCTCACTGCTCGAAACCCGCGCCTTTGTCGCGGGCGCGTGGATTGATGCGGACGACGGCGCGACCTTCGACGTGATCAATCCGGCCCGTGGGGACGTCATCGCCCGCGTGGCCGACCTCAGCCGCGTCGAAACCGCGCGCGCCATCACGGCGGCGAATACCGCGATGAAGGACTGGGCAGCGCGCACGGGCAAGGAACGCGCGGCGGTGCTGCGCACATGGTACGACCTGATGGTAGCCAATGCCGACGATCTGGGCACCATCCTGACCGCCGAAATGGGCAAACCGCTGGCCGAAGCCAAAGGCGAGATCCTCTATGGCGCGTCTTTCGTCGAATGGTTCGGCGAAGAGGCCAAGCGCGTCTATGGCGAAACGATCCCCGGCCATATGCGCGACAAGCGGATTACCGTGCTGAAACAGCCGATCGGCGTCTGCGCCTCGATCACGCCGTGGAACTTCCCCAACGCGATGATCGCGCGCAAGGTCGCCCCGGCGCTGGCGGCAGGCTGCGGCTTTGTCGCCCGCCCGGCGGCGGAAACGCCGCTTTCCGCGCTGGCGATGGCGGTGCTGGCGGAACGCGCCGGGCTGCCCAAGGGGATCTTGTCCGTCGTCACCTCGTCGCGCTCGTCCGACATCGGCAAGGAATTCTGCGAGAACCCGGTTGTGCGCAAGCTGACCTTCACCGGCTCGACCGAAGTGGGGCGTATCCTGCTGAAACAGGCCGCCGATCAGGTGATGAAATGCTCGATGGAACTGGGCGGCAATGCGCCCTTCATTGTGTTCGACGACGCCGATCTGGATGCGGCGGTCGAGGGCGCGATGATGTCCAAGTTCCGCAACAACGGCCAGACCTGCGTCTGCGCCAACCGGATCTACGTGCAGGCCGGGGTCTATGACGCCTTCGCCGAAAAGCTGCGGGTGGCGGTCGAGAAGCTGAACGTCGGCGACGGGCTGGAGTCCGGCGTGACCACCGGGCCGCTGATCAACGCCAAGGCGGTCGAAAAGGTGCAGGACCACATCAAGGACGTGCTCGACCATGGCGGCGCGCTGATGACCGGCGGCAAGCCGCACGCACTGGGCGGGACGTTCTTTCAGCCGACGGTGGTGACCGGGGTAACCCAGTCGATGAAAGTCGCGCAGGAAGAGACCTTTGGGCCGCTGGCCCCCTTGTTCAAGTTCGAGACCGAAGAAGAGGCGATCGGCTACGCCAATGACACGATCTTCGGGCTGGCCTGCTATTTTTACGCCCGCGACATCGGCCGCGTGACCCGCGTGCAAGAGGCGCTGGAATACGGCATCGTCGGGGTGAACACCGGCCTCATCTCGACCGAGGTCGCACCCTTTGGCGGCGTCAAGCAATCCGGGCTGGGCCGTGAAGGCTCGCACCACGGGATCGAGGATTTCCTCGAACTCAAATACATCTGCCTGAGCGTCTGAGACCGGGAAAGGGGGGCTGTCAGCCCCCCTCTTCGCTTGCAGCGACTTCACCCCCCGAGGATATTTGCAGAGCAAAGAGCGGCGTTAACCTTTTGTTAACCGCCCCTCTTTGCTCTGTTAAATATCCCGGGGGAGCGCGAAGCGCGCGGGGGCAGCGCCCCCGTTACCCGCGTGTCACCCGGTTGACGTGGCCCATCTTGCGGCCCGGTCGGGCAGCGCCTTTGCCGTAGAGGTGGATCTGCGTGTCGGCCTCGCGCGACAGCGCGGGCACCCGGTCGACGTCATCGCCGATCAGGTTCTCCATCACCACATCCGCATAGCGCTGCCCATTGCCCAGCGGCCAGCCCGCCACGGCGCGGATGTGTTGCTCAAACTGGTCCACCGCGCAGCCCGCCTGCGTCCAGTGGCCCGAGTTATGCACGCGCGGAGCGATTTCGTTGACCACCAGCCCCTTGGGCGTCACGAACAGCTCCACCCCCATCACGCCGACATAATCGAGCGCATTCAGGATCTTACCGGCCAGCAACACGGCGTCCATGTGTTGACCGGGGGCCAGCCGTGCGGGCACTGTCGTGGTGCGCAGGATGCCGGCCTCGTGGACATTCTCGCCGGGGTCGTAGCACGAGACCTCGCCGTTCAGCCCGCGCGCGGCGATGACGGAGACCTCATGCGTGAAGCGCACGAAGCCCTCGAAGATCGCCTCGGCGCCGCCCATCTCGGGCAGCGCAGCGTCGGCCTGCCCGGCCTCCATGATCCGCGCCTGACCCTTGCCGTCATAACCCAGACGGCGGGTTTTCAGGATGGCGGGTGCGCCGTGCTCGGCCAGCGCCGCCTGCAACGCGGCCATATCGGGCACGTCGCAGTAAGGCGCGGTGGTCAGGCCCAGCCCGGTGAGGAAGTCCTTTTCCGTCAGCCGGTCCTGACTGATCGCCAGCGCGCGGCGGTTGGGGCGCACGGGGCGCAGGCTTTCCAGCAGGTCCAGCGTGGCGGTGGGGATGTTCTCGAATTCATAGGTGATCACATCGACCGAGGCGGCGAAGGCGCGCAGGGCGGCTTCGTCTTCCCAGTCTGCCGTCGTCACCCGTTCCGCCACATGCCCGGCGGGTGGGTTCGCGCCCGGATCGTAAACGTGGGTGCGCAGTCCCAGGCGGGACGCCGCGACGGACAGCATCCGGCCCAGCTGACCGCCGCCCAGGATACCGATGCAGGCGCCGGGGGCGAGGGGCTCACTCATCGCGGGGCTCCTGCGGGATGGAGTCGGACAGCGCCTGACGCCAGGCATCGACCCGCTCGGCCAGCGCTGCGTCACTCACCGCCAGCATCTGCGCCGCCATCAGCCCGGCATTGGCAGCACCGCCGATGGCCATTGTCGCGACCGGATAGCCGCGCGGCATTTGCAGGATGGAATAGAGGCTGTCCACGCCCGACAGCGCCCGCGTCTGGATAGGCACGCCGATCACCGGCACCCGCGTCTTGGACGCCATCATGCCGGGCAGATGCGCAGCCCCTCCGGCCCCGGCGATGATCACCTTCAGCCCGCGCCCCGCTGCCGTCTTGCCATAGTCCCACAGCCGGTCCGGCGTGCGGTGGGCCGAGACGATCCGCGCCTCATAGGTGATGCCCAGCTCGTCCAGAATCGCCGCAGCCTCGCGCATCGTCGGCCAGTCCGATTGGCTGCCCATGATGAGTCCCACGTCCACGGTCATCGCGCCCTCCGGATGTTGCTTTCGCGCGCCCTAGCATTTTGCGGGGCGGATGCAAAGACACTCGCGGATGCGGGCGTTTGACGCTATGGCTCGCGGCATGATTGACACGCTGTTCCTGACCGCCGTTCCCGGCCTTGAAGCCACGCTTGCCGACGAGGCGCGCGCCGCCGGCTTCAAGGGCGTCACCGTCGTGCCCGGCGGGGTCGAGGCCAAGGGCGGCTGGCCCGAAGTCTGGCGCGCCAATCTGGTGCTGCGCGGGACCACGCGGGTGCTGGTGCGGATTGCCTCGTTCCGGGCGATGCATCTGGCGCAGCTGGACAAGCGGTCGCGCAAGGTGGACTGGGCGGGCGTGTTGCGCGCCGATCTGCCCGTGCGGGTCGAGACGACCTGCCGCCAGTCGAAGATTTACCACGCCAAGGCCGCCACCCAGCGCATCGAGACCGCGATTCGCGAGGAACTGGGCGCGCCCATCGTCCCCGCCGCCGCCGAGGCCGCCATCGTAGTCAAGGCGCGGATTGAGGATGATCTGGTGACGATCAGTCTGGATACCTCGGGCGAGAGCCTGCACAAGCGCGGCCACAAGGAGGCCGTCGGCAAGGCCCCGATGCGCGAGACGCTGGCAGCGCTGATCCTGCGGCAGATGGGCTTTGACGGCAGCCAGACGGTGGTCGATCCGATGTGTGGCTCGGGCACCTTTGCGATCGAGGCGGCCGAGATTGCCGCCGGGCTGCAGCCGGGCCGCGACCGCGCTTTCGCGTTTCAGCAGTTGGCCAGCTATGACCCGGCGGGTTTCGCGGCGCTCAAGGGCACGCCTGCGGTGACGCCGGTGCTGCGGTTCTTCGGCTCGGACCGCGATCAGGGGGCGGTAGGTGGCGCGCGGGCGAATGCGGCGCGGGCCGGGGTCAGCGACTGGTGTCAGTTCGACCGCAAGCCGATCAGCGATCTGACGCCGCCCGAAGGCGCGGCGCCGGGGCTGGTGCTGGTGAACCCGCCCTGGGGCGCGCGGATTGGCGAGCGTAAGCTCTTGTTCGCGCTCTATGGCTCATTGGGGCGGGTGCTGGGCGAAGGATTCGCCGGTTGGCGGCTGGGGTTGGTGTCGCCGGATGCCGGGCTGGTCAAGGCGACCGGCCTGCCGCTGAAGCCGCTGGGCGCGCCCATCGACATGGGCGGCACCAAGGTTGTGCTCTGGGAGGGCACGATCCCGTCCCACTGAGCGCCGCTATTTGTTGGCGGCAGGCGCGGCATCGGGCTGCAGGTCGCCGATCTGGTTGCAGTCACCCAGAAAGTCATGGGTCGGAATATCCGCCCCGGCCAGCGGCAGGGTCAGTGTCGGGCGACCGGGCACGCCATAGGTCAACGCCGGTTGCATCATCAGGGCGTTCCAGAACGGATCGGTCAGATCAACCGCGAAGCTGACGCCCCAGATCCCCTCCTCCTGACGGATCACAGTTCCCTGATGGGTCGCGGAATACCCGGGAGCCTGAAAGGTGATGGCGACGTCGGCCCCGTCGGCCAAACCATCGACATCGGCACCGACGGTCACGCTGCCGTAAACCCAGTTCGCGCCGATTGCGCAAGTGACTGCCGCCTGAACTGCATCGGTCTGGGGGATGCCATAGGTCAGTCCCAGATAGGTATCGAGCGGCGAGGCTTCGATGTTGCGATCGTAGCTCCAGACCATCCCGTCCTGCGCGACGGCGGGCAGGGTGATGGCGGTGAAAAGGGCAGCGGTCAGCGCGAAAATCGGGCGGGTCATGGGCGCTCCATTGAAAAGGATGGGCAAGGGCCGGTGAGGAAAATTCAGGTCAAATAGATGCGCGAAGCGTAGCCGCATCAGCACCCGCCGCGCGAGTCTTTCAACAGCACGACACCCGGTTGTGAGGGAAAGTCGTCTCAGGCGATAATGTCGGGGGTCAGTTCGTCTTCGATCCGCGCGATGGAATCTTTCAGCGAGAGCTTGCGCTTTTTCAGCCGCTTCATCGCCAGTTCATCACCCGTGCCCCGGTCGTGCATGGCAGCGATGGCCTCATCCAGATCACGGTGCTCGCGGCGCAGAACCTCAAGTTTAACGCGCAGCACCTCTTCGTGGTTCAACTCGGTGGGAGCGTTCATTGCGGTTCGACTCGATCTTATTTTTTCGCACTCTAGCGTGTTTTCGCTGCTCTGGCAAAGACTTCGCGCCCCCTTGCAGGGTCGGCGCAGGATGCACATATTCTTTCCATACCCCGGTCAGCCGCACTCTATGGGGGCCGGGACCCGCGTCGCTGTGATCAGGACAAGGCCATGACAAAATTTGCTTTTCCCTCGCATCCGTTGCTGTTGGGGTTTGAGCCGCTCGAACGGCTCGTTGAACGCACGGCGCGCGCCGGGGCTGAAGGGTATCCGCCCTTCAACATCGAACTCGCCGAGCCCAATCGGTTTGTGATCACCCTGGCCGTCGCGGGCTTTGCGCTTGCCGATATCGCAGTGACACTGGAAGACAGGCAGCTGGTGATCCACGGCCAGCAGGACGATCCCGAGCCTGAGCGCGTCTTCCTGCACCGCGGCATTGCGACGCGTCAGTTTCGCCGGGTCTTCGCCCTGGCCGAGGGGGTCGAGGTCAGCGGCGCGCATATGGACAACGGCCTGCTGCAAATCACCCTGGAACGCTGCGAGCCCGAGACCGTTGTTCGTACGATCCCCATCACCCGTGGCTGAAAGGACGCGAGACATGCAAACTCCCTATGCCTACACCCCGGAAGGCAAGATCGCCTATATCCGGCAAATCGATCCCGATACTCTGCCCGATGACATCCGCGCGCAGATCCCCGGCGGAACGCAGGTCTGGGGCGTGCACCGGGTGGACGGCGAATGCCTTGCGCTGACGCAGGACCGCCGATCGGCGTTCTTTGTGGCGCGTGAGAACGACCTCGAGCCGTTCAGCACGCACTGAGCAGCGGGGGGGCGGCGCTCGCGGGCATCGAGCCCGCTCGCGCCGCGCTGGGCTGCCGCCCAGACCCGCCCGGGAGGATTTTCCATCCTCCCGGACCCTCCTGGAGGATAGTTGAGGACAGAAAATGTGGTTAACGCGATCTTAACGCCGCATTTTCTGTCTAAAAAATATCCTCGGGGGTGAATTTGGCGTCAGCCAAAGAGGGGGCAGAAAACCCCCTTTCGCGGCCTTCCACTGGACAGCCCGTCGCCGGTTGGGCATCACGGTGGCAACTGAGAGGCCTGCCATGAGTGAACTCGCTACCCGCATCCTGTCTGCAGACCGCCGCGCCTTGGCGCGGGCGATTACCTTGGTGGAATCGACCCGCGCAGATCATCGGGTACAAGCAACCGAGTTGCTGGAGGAGTTGGCCGGGCACGGGCGGCAGGCGCTCAGGATCGGTCTGAGCGGCACGCCGGGGGTTGGCAAGTCGACCTTCATCGAGAGTTTCGGGACATTGCTGGTCGAGCAGGGCCTCAAGGTTGCCGTGTTGGCGGTCGATCCGTCCTCGGCCCGCACCGGCGGCTCTATCCTGGGTGACAAGACGCGCATGGAGCGGCTGTCGCGCCTGCCTGGCGCCTTCATCCGGCCCTCACCCAGCCAGACCCATCTGGGCGGCGTGGCGCGGCGCACGCGCGAAGCCGTGGCGCTGTGCGAGGCGGCGGGTTTCGATGTGGTGCTCATCGAGACGGTGGGCGTCGGGCAATCCGAGACCGTGGTGGCCGAGTTGTCGGACGTGTTTGTGCTGCTGCTCGCCCCGGCAGGTGGCGATGAATTGCAGGGGGTCAAGCGCGGCATCATGGAAGCCGCCGACATGATCGTGGTGAACAAGGCCGACGGCGATCTGAAAGCCGCCGCACAGCGCACGCGCGCCGATTACGCCGGTGCCCTGCATCTGCTGCGCCCGCGGCCGCAGGATGCTCCGGGTTTCCCCAAGGCGATGACGGCCTCGGCGCTGGAAGAGCGGGGGCTGGATGCCGTCTGGGCCGAAATCACGGCGCTGTCGGGCTGGCGCAAGGAGCAGGGCCACTGGGACCGCCGCCGTGCCGAGCAGGCGCGCCACTGGTTTACCGAGGAGGTGCGGCAGGCGCTGCTGTCGCAGCTGCAGACCCCTGCCGCGCGCGCCCGCATGGCCGATTTCGCCGCTGCCGTCGCGCGGGGCGAGACCGCAGCAGGGGCTGCAGCACGGGCGATGGTATCTTCGCTCACGAAGTGTGGCGAATCCCTTGACGAGGGTGCGAATTCACCCTAAGACCCCGTTCGATATTCCGGGCACTGCTTGCCAGTGCTCTAAGCTTTTGACGGCGCCCCCGCTTCGTGGACCCGGTGCCCGACTGAACCAGACGAGGATGACACCATGTCGCGCCGCTGCGAATTGACCGGTAAAGGCCCGATGTCGGGCAACAACGTGAGCCACGCCAACAACCGTTCCAAGCGGCGCTTCCTGCCGAACTTGGTGGATGTCACGCTGGCGTCAGATGCCACGGGCCGTGCCTATAAACTGCGCATCTCGGCTGCTGCCCTGCGCTCGGTCGACCACCGTGGTGGCCTCGACTCGTTCCTTGCCAAGGCGAAAGATGTCGAACTGTCGACCCGCGCTCTGGCCATCAAGAAAGAGATCGCCAAGGCTGCTGCCTGATCCTTTCCAAGGCTGATATTCGGAAGGCCCCGCTTCGGCGGGGCTTTCCCTTATGAGGGCTTTGGTATTCAAACGGGGGCATGATCCGTCTTGCCACCCCCGCTGACCTTGGGGCGATTCGCGCCTGCGCCGAGGCTGCCTATGCCCGCTACATCCCGCGAATCGGGCGGCGTCCTGCGCCGATGGATGCCGATTACGCCACGCTGATCGCTGACGGGTGCGTCTGGGTTGCCGGTGACGGTGCTGCCCTTGCCTATGCGGCGTTCTGGCCGCTGGGCGATCATCTCTATCTTGATGCGATCGCCGTGCTGCCCGAAGCCGCTGGTCAGGGACTGGGCCGCGCGCTGATGGACCGCGCAGAGGCGCTCGCGCGGGCTCAAGGCTTGGGCGCGATCCGGCTCTACACCAATGCCGCGATGACCGAGAACCTGACGCTTTACCCGTACCTCGGCTTCACCCAGACCGACCGCCGGGTCACCGACGGGTTCGACCGCGTGTATTTCGAAAAGCGGCTCTAAAGGCCTGCCCAGCCTTCCATCGCCAGCACCCCATCGGCGCGCCGCACCCACAGATGCGCCTCGGCTCCGTCGATCCCCCCGCAAAGTGTGAACGGCGTTCCATCGGTGATCGGCGCCTTGGCGCGAAAGCGGAAGCCTTGGGGCAGGGCACCGCCTTCGACGCGCAGCAGATCCAGCAGCAGCGTTGCCAGCAGCGGGCCGTGCACGACGAGGCCGTCGTAGCCTTCGGTCGCGCAGAACGCCCGGTCATAATGGATGCGGTGGCCGTTGAAGGTGAGCGCCGAGTAGCGAAACAGCAGCACGGGATCGGCGGTCATCCCCCGGCTGAGGGTCTCGCCCTCAGGGGCCTGCTCGACGGCACCTGGCGGAGCGTCGGCGCGGCGGTAGACGATGTCCTGATCCTCGGTGATCAGCGGGCCGTCGGTATCGTGCCAGCGGTGGGCGACGGTGACAAAGGCGATGGGGCCGCTGCGGCCCTGTTTCTCGACCACCGAGGTCACGACCGATGTGCGCGTGACCTCGGCCCCGATCCGCAGGGGCCGGTGAAAGGTTAGCTGACCTCCGGCCCACATCCGACGCGGCAGGGGGAGGGGCGGCAGGAAATGCCCCAGCGCCTGATGCCCGTCCGGCCCGGCCTGATCCAGAGGATAGACCGGCAGCGCGTGGAACCAGTGCCACAGGGGCGGCAGGGGTGTGCCGGGGGCGAAATTGTCGCCCCGGTTCAGCGTCGCCGCCATCGCCTGCGCCGGGAACGGGCGCACAATCTCACTCGCCCGGGCGACGAGGGGCTGCCAGCTTACCCGATGGAGCCGCGCAGGCCCTCGCCCATCTGGGCGCGGTGCAACAGCAGCTGGTCGAGCAGCACGCAGGCCATCATCGCCTCGCCCACCGGAACGGCGCGGATGCCGACGCAGGGGTCGTGGCGGCCCTTGGTGACGACGTCGGTGTCCTGCCCGTCGAGGGTAACGGAATGGCGCGGGGTCAGGATCGACGAAGTCGGCTTGACCGCAAAGCGCACGACGACATCCTGCCCGGTCGAAATCCCGCCCAGCACGCCACCCGCGTGGTTCGAGCCATACTCGGGCCCGTTCGGCCCCATGCGGATCTCGTCGGCGTTCTCGACGCCGGTGAGCGCGGCCGAGGCCATCCCGGCGCCGATCTCGACACCTTTGACGGCGTTGATGGTCATCATCGCGCTGGCCAGCTCGCTGTCGAGCTTGGCATAGATCGGCGCACCCAGACCGGCGGGAACGCCGCGCGCGACGACCTCGACCACCGCACCGACCGAGTTGCCGGTCTTGCGCAGGGCGTCAAGATCATCTGCCCAGAGCCGCGCAGTCTCGGTATCGGGGCACCAGAAGGGATTGGCGGCAATGGCGTCCCAGTCGAAGCGCGCGCGGTCGATCAGGCGCGGGCCCATCTGCACCATATAGCCGGTAACGCTGAGGCCCGGGGCCAGCGCCGACAGCACCTGCCGCGCCACGCCGCCTGCCGCCACGCGCGCGGCGGTTTCGCGCGCGCTGGACCGTCCACCGCCGCGCGGATCGCGGATGCCGTATTTCTGCCAATAGGTGATGTCGGCATGGCCGGGGCGGAAGGTCTTTGCGATCTCGCCATAGTCTTTCGAGCGCTGATCGGTGTTGCGGATCATCAGCTGGATCGGCGTGCCGGTTGTACGGCCCTCATAGACGCCTGACAGGATCTCGACCGCGTCAGCCTCGCGCCGTTGGGTGGTGAAGCGGTTCTGGCCGGGTTTGCGGGCGTCCATCCACGGCTGGATATCCGCCTCGGACAGCGGGACGCCCGGCGGGCAGCCGTCCACGGTTGCGCCAAGGGCTGGTCCGTGGCTTTCGCCCCAGGTCATCACGCGGAACAGATGGCCAAAACTGTTGAACGACATAGGAGCCCCCTTTTCGCCGCCCGGTCTAGCCTTGGGCTGGCCCCCGCTCAAGCCCCAAGTGCGGGGCGGGATTTCGCCCTCGGTCTGGACGGCTTGCGCCGCCCCGGCCTCGGGCGACCCGGCGCGCCGCTGTCGCGGCGCGCAAGAAGGGGGGCCTTCAGCCCCCCTCTTCGACTAAAGCCGAATTCACCCCCCGGAGGATATTTGAAGAGCAAAGAAAGGACATGTCAGGCTGGTTACAGACAATTTTACTCAAATTTGCGCCTCTTTGCTCGCTAAATATCCCGGGGGTCCGGGGGCTGGCCCCCGGCGCTCGCAACCCGAACCGAGCGCGGGCTCTTCCCTTCACCCGTCCGGCCCCGCATAAAACCACCATGCAATTTCCCGGCGCGCCCCTCCCCATCGATCCGCTTCTGCCCGCGCTGGTCGCGGCGTTGTCGGAGAAGGGGCAGGCTGTGCTGCAAGCGCCGCCCGGTGCCGGCAAGACCACGCGCGTACCGCTGGCGCTGTTGGCGGGCACCAAGGGCCGGATCGTTCTGCTCGAACCCCGCCGTCTTGCCGCCCGCGCCGCCGCCGAGCGCATGGCCGAAACACTGGGCGAATCCGTCGGCCAGACCGTTGGTTACCGCATCCGGGGCGAGGCGCAGGTGTCAAAGGCGACCCGGATCGAGGTGGTGACCGAGGGCATTCTGACCCGGATGCTGCAATCCGACCCGTCGCTGGACGGCATCGGCGCGGTGATCTTTGACGAATTCCACGAACGGTCCCTGAACGCCGATCTGGGGTTGGCGCTGGTGTTGGAGGCGCGCTCGGCGCTGCGCCCGGATCTGCATCTGGTGGTGATGTCGGCGACGCTGGATGCCGCTCCGGTGGCGGCGCTGCTGGGGGGCGCGCCCTTGCTCACGGCTGAGGGGCGCGCTTACCCGGTCGAGACCCGTTGGCTGGACGCCCCGGTGCCGCGCGAGACCCGCTTGCCGCAGGCGGTGGCTGAGCTGACCCTCAAAGCACTGGCCGAGACCGAGGGCGGCATCCTTGTGTTCTTGCCCGGCGAAGGCGAGATCCGCCGCACCGCCGCGCTTCTGGCCTCACGCTTGCCCGCCGAGGTGCACCTGCACCCCCTCTTTGGCGCGATGGATTTCGCGGCGCAGCGCGCGGCGCTGGCCCCGGCGCAGAGCGGGCGCAAACTGGTGCTGGCGACGGCGATCGCCGAGACCTCGCTCACCATCCCCGACATCCGCGTGGTGGTTGACGGCGGGCAGGCGCGGCGGGCGCGGTTCGATCCGAATTCCGGCATGTCGCGGCTGGTGACCGAACGCGTCAGTCTGGCCGAGGCCGAACAGCGTCGGGGCCGGGGTGGGCGCGTGGCCGAGGGGATCTGCTACCGGCTATGGACCAAGGGGCAAGAGGGGGCGCTGCCCGCCTTCGCGCCCGCCGAGATCGAGACCGCCGACCTTACCGGACTGGCGCTGGATCTGGCGCTCTGGGGCTCGTCCGACCTCGCCTTTCTCACCCCGCCACCGCCCGGTCCTTTGGCCGAAGCACGGGCGCTGCTGCACGATCTTGGGGCGTTGTCCGGGGACCGCATCACCCCCCATGGCAAGGCCATGGCGGCGCTGCCGCTGCATCCGCGTCTGGCGCATATGCTCCTGCGGGCGGGCAAACCGGCGGCCACCCTTGCCGCCCTGATCGCCGACCGCGACCCGCTGAACGGTGCCCCCGCCGATCTGTCGCTGCGGCTGAAGGCTTTGGAAAACCCGCGCGCCTATGCCAGCGACCACCCCTGGCCGCTGCAGCGCGAGACGCTCGAGCGGATCCGGCAAGAGGCCAAACGTCTCGCCCGCCTTGCTCCTTCGGATCAGGGGCTGGACCCGGCCGAAATGGCCGCGCTGGCCTATCCCGACCGGATCGGTCAGCGGCGCAAGGGCGACCAGCCGCGCTACTTGCTGTCGGGCGGCAAGGGGGCGGTGTTCGACGCCGCCGATCCGCTGGCCAACAGCCGCCTGATCGTGGCGACCGATCTGGATGGCGATCCGCGCGAGGCGCGGATACGCCAGGCATTGCCGATCAGCGAAGCCTCGCTGCGCGACCTGTTCGCCGAGCGGATCGTCTGGCAAGATCTCTGCGAATGGAGCCAGCGCGAAAACCGCATCACCGCAAAATCCCGCGAAACGCTGGGTGCTCTGGTGCTGGCAGAGCGCAACTGGGCCGCACCGCCCGAGGCGCGGGCCAAGGCCGCCCTAGACGGGGTGCGCGCGCTGGGGCTGGCCTTGTGCGGCATGACCCCCGCCGCCCGCCGCCTGCAGTCGCGCGTGGCGCTGCTGCGCGCAGAAGGCACAGCCCTTCCGGATTTCACCGACGATGCCCTGACCGCCCGCGCCGAAGTCTGGCTGCTGCCGTATCTCACCAGGATCCGCACAGCGGATGACCTCAAGGCGCTGGACCTGACCGAGGCGCTGAAACACGCGCTGGACTGGGAGCAACAGCAACTGCTCGACCGACTCGCGCCTGCGCATTTCATCACACCGATGCACCGCAAGGTGCCCATCGACTATGCCCATGGCCAGCCCGAAATCAGCGTGCGGCTGCAGGAAATGTTCGGCACCACCGAGCACCCCAGCATCGGCCCTCGCCGCCTGCCGCTGAAAGTGACGCTGCTCAGTCCCGGCCAGCGGCCCGTTCAGGTGACTACGGACTTGCCGCGCTTCTGGGACACGTCTTACGCCGATGTCCGCAAGGACATGCGTGGCCAATACCCGCGCCACCCCTGGCCGGAAAACCCGCGTGAAGCGGACCCGACGCTGCGCGCCAAGCCTCGGGGGACGTGAGCGGGTGGCAGGTGTTGCAAAGGGCGTATTTAAGGCAGGCTGAAAAGCGATGTTGAACGCCGGCACGCATGAGTATCGCGAATTTTAGATAAATTGTTCGCGCCTCTAACCGCTTTCATCTTGCCCTAAATACGCCGGGGGTGAGGCCGCAAGGCCGAGGGGGCTGGCCCCCTGCGCGCGGTACGCGCGCCGCGGCGAGAGGGGGCTCGATGCCCCCCGAGCCGCGACCTCTCAGACGGGTTCACCCTGCATCAGCCGCGGCTCGGCGGCATTCAGCCCGGCGGCTTCGCGGATGAAATGGCGGCGCAGGCCGGGCAGGGCGTTGACGGCGCCCAGCCCCAGACCCCGGACCGCCTCCAGCAGCGGGTTGCCGTTCGAAAACAGCCGGTTTACCGCATCCATCCCCAGCGCCATCCGCGTGACGTCGAACCGGCGCCAGGCCTGATAGCGCTCCAGCACATCCGGCGCGCCGATATCCTCGCCGCGCCGCGCGGCCTCGATCAGCACTTCGGCCAGTGCAGCCACATCGCGCAGCCCCAGGTTCAAGCCCTGTCCGGCGATCGGATGCACGCCATGCGCCGCATCGCCGACCAGCGCCAGCCGCTGCGCGACAAAGCGCTCGGCAATGGTCAGCCGCAGCGGATAGGCAAAGCGTTTTCCCGCCAGACCGATCTCGCCCAGAAAATCCCCGAACCGGGGGCGCAGGACTTCCAGATAGTCCGCGTCACTCAGCCCCTGGATCGCGTCAGCCGTGTCTGTCCGCTCGCTCCAGACTATCGACGACCGGTTCCCCGGCAGTGGCAGGATCGCCAGCGGTCCCGGCGGCATGAAAAACTGATGCGCAACGCCCTCATGCGAGCGCTCATGCGCAAGCGCGCAGACCAGCCCGGTCTGGCCATAGTCCCAGCCCCAGCGCTTGATCCCGGCCCGCTGGGCCACGGCACTGTCGCGCCCGTCGCAGCCGACCAGCACGCGCGCGCGCAGCACGCGCCCGTCGTCCAGCGTTACCGCCACGCCCTGCGGCCCGGTCTCTTGCGCCACAACCCGTGCGCCAGAGTGCAGCGTCACACCCGGTGCGGCCGCCATCGCGTCGAGGAACGCGGCGTAGAGGTGCCGGTCTTCGACCATCTGCCCCATGACGCCTTCTTCGATTTCGGCGGCGTCAAAGCCCAGAAACAGCGGCGACGGGCCTTGCCCGGCATGGCCCTGACTGGCTTTGATCCCCATTATCGGCTGCGTTTTATCTTTCAGGTCGCGCCAGATCCCCAGTGCCTGCAGCACCCGGACCGAGGCCAGCGCCAGCGCATAGGCGCGCCCGTCAAAGGCATCCTCGGCGCGCGACCCGGCGGGGCGCGCGTCGATCACCGCAACCGACTGCCCCCCTTGGGCCAGCGCCAGCGCCAAAGCGGGGCCGTTCAGCCCGCCGCCCACAATCAGGATATCTGCGTCATGTTTCATGCCCGACAAACTAGCCACGCGCGCGGGATTGTCCATGCGACGCGCGCGCGCTAGCGTCTGCCGAGCATCAAACGGGGGCAGGTATGAGCGAGAAGTGGCGCAGCATGAGCGCAGCGGCGCTGGGGCGCGGCATCGGGGCGGGCGAGATTTGCCCGGTGGACCTGACCGAAGCCTTTCTGGACGCCATCACGGCGCACCCTTACCGCGACCGGATCTATGCGCGCACCATGAAACAGCAGGCGCTGGACACAGCCGCCGCGGCGCGGGGCCGGGCCAAGCTGGGCCTACGGCGCGGGGTGCTGGATGGGGTGCCGGTCTCGTGGAAGGATCTGTTCGACACCGCCGGGGTGGCAACCGAATCAGGCAGCCTGCTGCTCAAAGGGCGCACGCCCCTGCATGACGCCGAGGTGGTCAGCCGCCTGACCGGCGCGGGCCTGCCGCCGCTGGGCAAGACGCATTTGACCGAGCTGGCGTTTTCCGGGCTGGGCCTGAACCCGGTCACGCAAACACCGCCGAATATTCATGACCCTGAGTCGGTGCCGGGCGGCTCGTCTTCGGGCGCAGCGGCGTCGGTGGCCTGGGGGCTGGCACCGCTGGCGATCGGCTCGGATACCGGCGGTTCGGTGCGGGTGCCGGCGGCGTGGAATGACCTCGTGGGGCTGAAAACCACCGCCGGGCGCGTGTCACTGCGCGGCGCGGTGCCGCTGGCGCCCCGGTTTGACACGGTCGGCCCGCTGGCCCGCACGGTCGAGGATGCGGCACTGGCCTTCGGCTTGCTCGACGCTACACCCGCGCCCGATCTGCGGGGCGCGACGCTGGACGGTACGCGCCTGCTGGTGCTGGAGACCGTGGCGCTGGACGGCGTGCATCCGGCCCCGGCGAAGGGCTTTGAAAGCGCGGTTGCGCGGTTTGCCAAGGCGGGGGCGCGGATCGACCACGCGGCGGTTCCTGCGGTGGCCGAGGCCATGGATCTGGCCGGGATCCTCTTTGCGGCCGAATGCTATGGCATCTGGGGCGAGGCGATCGAGGCGCAGCCCGATGTGATGTTCGCGCCGGTGCGCGACCGGTTCCGTTCGGGCGCGGCGCATCTGGCGCATGAGTACATCAAGGCCTGGCGACGGCTGGAGGAGCTGCGGGTCCAGTGGCAGGCGGCGGTTTCGGGCTATGACGCGGTGCTGATCCCGTCGGTCGCGACAGTGCCGCAGAAAATCGACGATCTGCTGGCAGATCTCGCGTTCTTTGCCGCCGAGAACCTGATGACGCTGCGCAACACGCGAATCGGCAACCTGATGGGCCTCTGTGCGCTGACGCTGCCGACGGGCGTGCCCTCGACCGGGATTTCGCTGATGGCGGGTGCGGGACAAGAGGCGCGTTTGCTGCGGCTGGGCGCTGCGGCCGAGGGCGCGCTGGGCGTCTGACGCCGATAGATTTCAGACTTTCCGGGAGGAAAACACCATGGCCCGTAAGCCAAAGACCATCATCACCTGCGCGCTGACAGGCGCGATCCACACGCCGACGATGTCGGACGCGCTGCCCTATACCTATGACCAGATCTCGGAACAGGCGATTGCGGCGGCCGAGGCCGGGGCGGCGATCCTGCATCTGCATGCGCGCAACAATGAAACCGGTTTCCCGTCGATTGACCCCAAGGATTTCTCGCCCTTCCTTTCCCGCATCAAGCAGGCGACGGATGCGGTGGTGAACATCTCGACCGGCGGCTCGCTGACGGCGACGATTCAAGAGCGGATCACCCCGGCCAAGACCTTCTCGCCCGAGATGTGCTCGATGAACATGGGCTCGCTGAACTTCAGCTTTCACGGGCTGGCCGCGCGTTACAAGGCGTGGAAATTCGACTGGGAGAAGGCCTATGTCGAAGGCTCGGAAGGCAATATCTTCCGCAATACCTTCAAGGACATCAAAGAAGCGGCACAAACGCTGGCCCCGCACGGCATCAAGTTCGAGCACGAGATTTACGATGTCGGGCATCTGTACAACCTGAAGAGCATGCTGGATCAGGGGCTGTTTCAGGCCCCGATCTTTCTGCAATTCGTGCTGGGCATTCAGGGCGGTATCGGCGCGGATGTTGAGAATCTTGTGTTCCTGAAGCGCACGGCGGACAAGCTGTTTGGCGATCAGTACCACTGGTCGGTGCTGGCCGCCGGCGCGGCACAGATCCCGATGGCGGTAACGGCCTCGCAGATGGGCGGGCATGTGCGGGTTGGGCTGGAGGACAGCCTGTTCATCGCGCGCGGCGAGTTGGCCACGTCGAACGCGCAGCAGGTAGCCAAGATCCGGCGGATTATCGAGGATCTGGGCAACGCCGTGGCCACACCTGACGAAGCGCGCGAGATTCTGGCGCTTAAAGGCGGCGATCAGGTCAAGTTCTGAGGGCAGGCGCGGGTTTCGCCCTCGGCCGAGACGGCTAACGCCGCCGCGCCCTCACGCGACCCGGCGCGCCGCTATCGCGGCGCGCAAGAAGGGGGCTTCCTGCCCCCTCTTCGGCTGACGCCGAATTCACCCCCTGGGGATACTTAAAGAGCAAAGAGGGCGTTAATGCATTGTTAACCGCGCCTTCTTTGCTCTTCAAATATCCACAAGGGGGTCCGGGGGACGCGTGCGTCCCCCGGGTGCCGGGATCGGGCGCTTACTGCGTTAGGTGGCGCAGGCCTTGGGTCACATCGGTGCGAATCGCCAGACGCAGGCCGGGCTCGTCCCCGGCCTGAAGGGCCGCAATGATCAGGCGGTGGTGCGGCGGCGGGGTGTTGCGGCGCAGGCGACCATAGAGGGCGCGCATGGTGGGGCCGAGTTGCAGCCAGATCGTCTCGACCATGGCCAACATCGCCGGGCTTTGTGCGCGCAGATAGAGCGTGCGGTGGAATTCCAGATTGGTGCGCACATAGGTCACCGCGTCTTGCCGCAGCACGGCATCCGTGTTCGCGGCGTTGATCGCTTCCATTCTGTCGATCAATGCCGAATGTGCGCGGGGCAGGGCGCGGCTGCCAAGCTCGGGCTCCAGCAGCGCGCGGATGGAGGCCAGCTCCTCGATCCGTTCGGTGCCCAGCTCGGGCGTCGAAACGCGTCCGCTGGCCGACATGGTCAGCGCCCCTTCGGCCACCAGCCGTTGGATCGATTCGCGCGCCGGGGTCATCGACACACCAAAATCCCGCGCAATGCCGCGCAGGGTCAGGGCATGGCCCGGCGCAAGCTCGCCGTGCATGACCTGCGTGCGCAGGGCACGGTAGACGCGGTCATGAGCCGAGAGGGCGGAAGGATCAAGGACAGGGCGAAGCGGGCGTTGCATCGCCCAGCGTGATCACACGCATCCCAAGGCGTCAAGACGCGCTGAAGCGGTAGCGATGCAACGCTGGTCCGTGTTGCTTGAGCCAGCGGCGGGCCTCGACATGCGCGGGGAAAAGGTGAGCGACTTCGGCCCAGAAGGCCGGTGAGTGGTTCATCTGCGCGCGGTGCGCGACCTCATGCGCCGCCACATAGTCCAGCACGCGGGGCGGGGCCATGATCAGCCGCCAGCAAAACATCAGATCGCCGGTGGACGTGCACGACCCCCAGCGCGAACGGGTGTCGCGCAGGGTCAGCTTGCCGATGCTGTACCCCAGCGTCTGTGCGTGGATGCTCACCCTCTCGGCCAGACGGTCGCGCGCGCGCAGGCGCAGATAGGCCAGCGCCCCGGCGACCGGGCGGGCTGCGGGCACGAGCAGGGTCGTGCCGTCGATACGAGCACTGCGCAGCGGTGCCGGGGTCAGCGTCACCAGCGTACCCTCGACCGGAAGCGCCGTGCCGGGCCCGACCACGACCGGGCCTTCCAGGCCTGCGACCGCGTTCTCCAGCCAGTCGCGCCGCTCGTCCAGAAAGCGCATCGCGCTGCGCAGTGAGGCGCGGGTGGGAAGGGTGAGCGTCACCGTGCCATCCAGTCGCGAGACGCTCAGCGCCACCCGACGCGCGCGGCCCGAGCGCCGCAGGCGGACCGCCAAAGGCGGGTCGCCGGGAAGCTCGATCTGGTCGGGGTCGCTGAACATCGGGGAGCTCCGGGGCGAAGGGCCCCTGCCGGGGGACAAAACAACGGCGGAAAGGCTTTGACAACCCTATCCAACTATGGCAACCGGCGTCGATCCAAGCATGGGAAGGACCGTCTATGCCCAAGGAAGAATGGGGTGTTAAGCGTATTTGCCCGACCACTGGCAAGCGCTTTTATGACCTGAACAAGTCGCCCGTGATCAGCCCTTATACCGGCGAGATCGTTCCGATCGACGTTCCGGGTCGCAAGGGGTCGTCCGCGGCTCCTGCCGAGGCCGTCAAGGCCAAGCCGAAAGTCGTCAAGGATCTGGAAACGGATGATGACGTGCTGCTGGACGATGACGACGACGTCACGGTCGAGACCGACGACGATCTGCTCGAGGACGAAGATGACGATACCGTCTCGTTCGACGAGCTGGGCGATGTCGCCGACAACGACGACGACAGCTGAGCGCGCCCGATTCCGGGCCGACCGAGACATGTGAGCACGCGGGCATCCCTGATGTCCGCGTGTTTTCTTTGTGCACAGGCATGGCGAAAAAACCTGCGCGCGGGGGCAAAGTTTTCGCTTGATCTCCCCCGGCGCAGGCCCTAAACCGCCACTCGCAACGACGCTGCCGGTGACGGCATACGGTGCACTTGGGGCCTTAGCTCAGCTGGGAGAGCGCTTGCATGGCATGCAAGAGGTCAGGGGTTCGATCCCCCTAGGCTCCACCAAATTTCCCTTTGATTGCTTTCAGATACCATTGCCTGTTGGGGCAAGCGCTGCGCTTGCGTAACGGTTGTGGCCGGTGCGATGCGGCAGGCTCGTTGAAAGGGGCGCTTTGTGGCCCAAGAGCGTGTTTTGCCGGACCGTTAGCGCGCATGGCGATGCCCCTTTTGGATTGGCGCATTTGCCTTGGCTGGTTGTGCGATGCCGCGCGGGCGGGCATGCAAACCTGACGAGATTTGCGGGGCTGGCAGGCGATTCGATCTGTGCCGCGACTTCTCCGGATACGCTGAACCGTTGGGAGACGCTCATGGAAGCCGGCATTGTATCGGCGCAGGGACTGCTTGGGTCTGCGGTGGGGCTCGGCCTGTTTTTGCTCGCCTTCATGGTGCAGCGCGCGGTTCTGGCGCGACTGGACCCGCGCACCCTTATCGGGGATGAGCGCGATTATCTGGCCATGGCCACCGGCGCGCCGGTTGGCAGTGTCTGGGTGCGGGTTCCGCTGGGGGCGCTGCCGGTCTGGATTGCGCGGCAGACGAACGCGGCAGATGTCGTGCGGCGTGCACGGCTGATCGTATCGCTCATTGCCTCGGCGACGGTGGGGATTGGCGGCTGGTTTGCGTGTGAGCAGGCGGGCTTTGCGGCGGGGTTGGCCGCCGGGCTGATCCTGCTGGTGTCGGCCGAGCGCGCGGTGCTGGCGATCCATCTGTGGCCTGACACGTTGATGGGGCTGTGTCTGCTGGCCTTCGCCGTGGCGATCGGTGCGCCGGACAGCATGCTGTGGATCGGCGCCCTGGCGGCGGTCGGGTTCCTGATTCGGGTCGATTTTACGGTGCTGGCCGTGTTTGCCGGGATCCATGCGCTGGTTGCGTTTCCCGGGGCGCCGGGTGCCCTCGCGGCGGCGATCCTGCCGACAATGCTGGTCGCGGCGGCCATGGCTTTGCACAACAAGCGCAAGCATGGGATCTGGTCGCCTGACACAACCTTTCAGTTCAACCTTGCGGTTGCGTCGACCGAGGCAGCATTCCCCCGGGCGCCGACACAGGAATTGATGCTGCGCACGACCAGACGGGTCAGTTCAGGGGAGGAGGGGCATCGGGACGTGGCCACGACGCCTTCGCCCTTGGCCACGGCGCTTCTGGGCTTTCGGCGGCTGGTGACGCTGGTCGGCAAAGAAACCTTCGTGCTGCAAAAGCTGTTGGTGGCCCCGTCGCCCGTCTACGCAGGCCACTTCTCACCCTGGATGGCAATGCTGGTTCTTGCCAGCACACGGCTGTGGTTCTCTGTCGTTTTCATAGCCTTTGTCCTCTTCTCCCAGGGCATCCCGCGCGAGATCTTGGCGTTGGTCGCCTGCGTCGTCTTCGTGCAATCGGCGGTGCAGACGCGCAGCCGGTACCGCATGGCGGTTCTGCCGGTGATGGCCGTCTACGTTGCGATTGCTGCGTTCACGCCGGGAGCGCTGCCAATCACAGCCGGTTCTGTGGTTCTGGCGCTTTGTGCGGCGGTTCTTGTGATTGTCTGCCGCCCTCGGGATGAGCAAAGACAGGAATCCTGATATTCGATATTGTGTATTTTGGAAATACAATGTTGAATAGCGCTCGCTTGTCGTGCCGCTCTCACACGGAGGCCACGACGGGGAAGATTTGCGCGGCCAGGGCGGACCGCGACCGGAGGAACCATGAAAAAGATCGACGTTTTCAACCACATATGGCCTGAGCCCTTCTTCAACGCGCTGATCAAGCAGATCGGCTCGATGAGCGATATGACCAAGCGGTCGGGCGATGTGCCGATGATGACCAATCTCGACCGCCGGTTCGAGGTGATGGACATGTTCGGCGAGGATTATTGCCAGATCCTGTCGCTGGCCTCGCCGCCGCTGGAGAAATTCGGCGATCCGGCGATTGCGCTGGAACTGTCGCGCATCGGGTCGGATTCGATGGCCGAGCTCTGCCAGAAATACCCCGAGCGCTTCCCCGGTTTCGTCGGCACCGTGCCGATCTCGCATCCCGAGGGGATGGTGACGGAATCCAAGCGCGCGATCGAAGAACTGGGTGCGCTGGGCATGCAGATCTTCACCAACGTGAACGGCACCCCGCTGGACCTGCCAGCCTATGCGCCGTTCTTTGAATACATGGACAGCGTCGGCAAGCCGATCTGGCTGCACCCGGCGCGCGGGCAGGATTTCTCGGACTACAAGAGCGAGTCGCGCTCGGAATACGAGATCTTCTGGACCTTCGGCTGGCCGTATGAGACCTCGGCGGCGATGGCCCGCATGGTGTTCTCGCAGTTCTTCGACAAATGGCCGAACCTTAAGGTCATCACCCACCACGCAGGCGGCATGATCCCGTTCTTTGAAGGCCGGGTTGGGCCGGGCTGGGACCAGATGGGCAAGCGGACCTCGGACCGTGATCTGTCCACGGTACGCACGTCGCTGAAGCGTCCGCATCTTGAGTATTTCAAGGAATTCTACGCCGACACCGCGTCGTTCGGCTCACGCAAGGCGATCGAGCATGCGATTGAGTTCTTTGGCGAAGATCGCGTGATGTTCGCGTCCGACGCGCCCTTCGATCCCGAGGGCGGCCCGCTCTACATCCGTGAGACGATCAACCTGATCGAGCGGATGGACCTGTCGGACGAGCTGCGCCGCAAAATCTTCCAGGACAATGCCGTCAAGCTGATGGGCCTGAAGCTTTAAGCCTTGGGCGCGCGCGGGCTGTAGCCCAGCCTGCGCGACAACCTCTCGGTGGTGTCCAGCAAGGCGCTGGTCACCCCTTTTGCCCGGGTGCCGGTCATCGACTTGTCCGACCCCAGCACCGTCACCGTCGCGGTAATCCGCCCCGAATGGTCAAACACCGGCGCCGCCATCGCGGCGAAATTGGCGTTGATGTTGTTCTTGGACGTGGCGTAGCCGCGCGTGCGGATTTCCTCGGTCAGCGCGTCCAGCCGGGCGGGGTCTTTGGCCAGTTCGGGCGCGATGGTCCAGTTTTCCTCACTGTGGCGGGCGATCTGGATTTCGTCTTCAAGGATCGGTTTCGTCTCGCTGCGGTCGAGATAGGCCAGAAACACCTGCCCCGTGGCCGAGGCCGACAGCGGCAGCACATAGCCCAGCCGAACCGCCAGCGAGCCCTGCTTGTAGCCGTCGACCTTGGACACGATCCCCGGCCCGCGATTACCCCACAGCGACAGGTAGGCGGCAAAGCCGGTTTCCTGCTGCAAGGCGCTCAACTCCTCACGCGCCAGATCGACGATATCGACCTGCCGGATCGCCGAATGTCCCAGCTGGATGGCGAAGCTGCCCAAGCCGTAGTGACCGCTGTGCGGATCCTGACGCACCAGTCCCTCGCGGATAAAGCTGACCAGATAGAGATGCGCCTTGGACGGCGGCATGCCTGCAGCGGCGGCGATGTCGCGCAGGGGCAGTGGGCCATCGGCGCTTTCCATTGCGCGGATCACCTTGAACCCCACCTCGATCGACTGAATGCGCCGTTGCGACCAGTCTTCGTCTTTCTCACTGCGCTTCATGCGGGATCCCGTGCCTGCTTATAAACGTTCTAGACGGGTTTACCGGCCCGGTCCATCGTGGCCTCACAGCGTCTTGACGGGGGTTGGGTCCAGCCCGAACAGCTTGGCCGCGTTGAGGCCCAGAATGTTGCGCTTGGCCTGTTCCGACAGGAAGGGCAGGTCGAAGATCTCCTGCGGCAGGTCAAAGTCGAAATGCGGCCAGTCGGATGCGAACAGCAGCTGCGATTCCGCGTTGATCATCTCCAGCGTGACCTGCAGCGCCTTCATGTTGGTCGTTTCCATCGGCTGCGTCGTGTACCAGCAGTTTTCCCTCATGTACTCGCTGGGCAGCTTTTTCAGCTGCGGCGCTTCCGAGGGGCGCATCAGGTACTGATCATCCAGCCGCTGCATCAGGAAGGGTATCCACGCAAGACCGCTTTCCACCCAGATGCTTTTCAGCCCCGGAAAACGCTCTGGGATGCCGTTCAGAATCCAGTTGGTCATATGGACCATGTTGCACCACGCAAACCCCAGCGCGTGCATGCCCAGAAAGCGGTTCACCGTGGCCAGTGACGGGTCTTGCCAGTGATAGGCGGCATGGAACGCGATGGGTTTGCCCAGTTCCTGCAGCCGCGCGTAGCAGCGCATATAGTCGTTGTGGTGCAGCGGCTTATGCCGGACCGAAGGCACGCAGAACCCGATCACGCCGGGCTCGTCGGCGAATTCCTCGATCATCGCTTCGGCCTCGGTGGGCGTGTTGAAGGGCAGATAGGCCAGCGTCTTGATCCGGTTGTCGGCCTTGAGCACCTTGTCCACCAGCCAGCGGTTATAGGCGCGGCTCAGATGGACCTCCATCTCGGGCTGCGGGTGCAGGCCAAGGGTCAGCATCGGCGTGGGGAACAGGACCATATAGTCCACGCCCAGCGACTGCATCGCCCGGCGGGTCAGCGTCACGTCGCGGTGGACCGAGGTGTCATCGACCGGCTCGCGCACGCCCGCCTGATGCGGGATGCGGCCGCCGACGTCCTGATACTTCAGCCCCATATCGCCGTTCAGACCATAGGGCGCGCCGCCGATCCTTTCCTTCTGGTACAGCATTGCCTGATGCCGGATCACCGGGTCTTCAATGTATTCCACCAGCTCGTGCCAGCTGACGGTTTCGACGTGATGCGCGTCGACGTCGCAGATCAGCCAGTCCTGAAACCCGCGCTGTTTGGCGCCCTTGTTGGCATGGGCCAGAACCTCGCGCGTGTCGGTAAAGACGTCGATTTCCTGCACGTTCAGGGGGCGGGCGTCATGGGTCATTCAAAGGACTCCGGGCGGTGGCGGAACCAGAGAGCCAGTTCCATCGGGCTGAGATGTTGGGCGCGCAGCAATTCGGACACGGCGGTGAGCAGCTCGGTGGGCGCGATGCCGTCGCCGCCCCCGGTCAGCGGGCAAAAGGTCCGTTCCTCGCCGTCGGTCTTGGCGGCATAGAGGCGGATCGCGGCGGTCATCAGCTGGGCGACGGCCTCATCCGAGACGCGCGACGCCTGACCCTCGGCGACCATGGCGCTGGCGTCGGCGTCAAGCTGGCGCGCGGCCTCGTCGATCCAGCCGTAGTGGTCATTGTGCAGGATATCAGGGCCGGACATAGACGATCCCCGCCTCTTCGCGCAGCTGCGCCGGGCGCAGGCGCTGGGTGGGGCGGCCCTGACAACGGCCGGTTTGCAGGTCGAATTCATAGCCATGCCACGGGCAGACGATGTGCTGCGCATCCTCGTCATAGGCCAGCAGCCGCGTGGTGCCATCGGCCGCCACCGGCTCGATCACCTGCGCATAGAGGCGGCCCTGACAGATCGGCCCCTGACGATGCGGGCAGGTGTTGTGCCACGCATGCAGCGCGCCTTTGACGCGAAACACGCCCACCTCCTTGCCGTCGCAATCCACAACGAGCCGGCCCCCTTCAGGGATCTGGTCGGCGGGGCCGATGCGAAATTCGGTCATGGCAGCCTCTGAAAGTTCGATAATGTTGAATCGTCTCCAACATGGTAATGTCAGGTCTCCAGATGCGCAAAGGAAATCCTGCGCACCTATATCAACTTGCCTTACATTGCTCTGCCCCGTACCTTGCCCCCTATCATGGGGGCGGAAATCCGGGGATTGCGCATGGACGATCTGACAACCGAAGTGTGGCGCGGCGGCGTAAACACTTGGGAATGCGACGAAATGGGGCACATGAACACGCGGTTCTATGTCGCCCGCGCGGTCGAGGGGCTGGCGGCACTGCTGGCGCAGCTTGGCCTGCCCGGCATGACCAGCCCCCGCGCTGCCAGCACGTTCAGCGTCGAAGAGATGCACATCCGCTTTCACCGCGAGGCGCATGCCTCGGCGTCCCTGCGCATGACCGGCGGGGTGCTGTCACAGGACGCGACGGGGCTTGAGGCGCTGCTGATCCTTGAGGATCTGAATACGCTGGAGTGCAAGGCAACCTTCCGCACCCGTCTGCGCCATGTCGTCCCCGGCTCTCAGACGCCGGTGCCCTGGCCTGCCGGGTTCGCGGAGCGTGCATCGGCCCGCAAGGTGGATCTGCCCGACATCGCGCAACCCCGCTCGACTGGCACCGGGCCGGTAGAGAGCACCGCCACGTTGGAGCGCGCGCAAGGCCTCAAGCGGATGGCGATGGGGGTGGTCGGGCCGGACCGTGCTGATGCCTTCGGGCTGATGGGGGCGTGGGGTTTTATCGGTGCGGTGTCGGATGGCATCCGTTCGCTGACCGGCCCGTTCCGCGACATCATCAGTCAGAACGCCGACGAGGTGCCGCAGCGCGTTGGCGGCGCGGTGCTCGAATTCCGCATCCTGCATCTGGACTGGCCGCGCCTTGGCGATGCCTATGAGGTGCGCGGCGGACTGGCCGGCATCGAGGGGCAGGTGCAGAAACTGGTGTTCTGGATGCTCGATCCGATCACCGGGCGGGTCTATGGCACCATGCATTCCATCGCGGTCAATTTCGACCTGGACAAGCGCAAGGTGATCCGCGTTTCCGACCGAGCCCGCGCGCTGCTGGAACCGCTGACTACCCCGGGGCTGGATCTTTAGCGAAACCGCTCGGCGGTCGCGCTGGCGTTGAGCAGCGCGGCCAGCTCGCGGCGGGTCGCACCCGAGGCTTCGGGTGCGCGCAGCAGGAACGCCTTGACGGCGCGCGTCACGGAGGGGGAGTTCTTGGCCAGCGCCTCGACCACCTGCGCGACCATCGCGTCCAGATCATCCGTCACCACGCCGATCAGCCCCAGCGTCTGCGCCTCAGCCGCGCTGACCGGCTGCCGCGTCAGCACCAGCCGCGCCAACACCGCGCGCGGCAGCCGGTCGACCAGCGCGTCCATCACCAGCGTCGGCGCGATGTCGTGGTTCATCTCGGGCACCGAGAACACCGCGTCCTCCGCCGCAATCGCCACATCAGCCAGCGCCGCAAGCGCGCAGCCAACCCCCGCCGCGCGCCCCTGCACCCGTGCCACCACCGGCACCGGGGCCGAGCGCAGCGCGTCGTAAAACGCCAGCACCGGGTCCGAGATCAGCGTGCGCAGGTCATTCGCTGTCATCCGCGCGCCCTTGGGCGGCATGACCGGCGCGCGGCCAGTGCAGAAATCCGGCCCTTCGGCGCGCAGCACGATCACGCTGACCTCGGGCGCAGGGCTGCTCACCGCCGCCGCGATGCCTTCGGCCATCGCCGGGGTCAGCGCGTTGCCCGCGTCGCCGCGGGTCAGGGTGATCTCCAGCACGGCGCCGGTTTGCTCGATCGTCAACTCAGTCATTCTGTGCTCTCCTGATCGCTTCCCAGATGCGCAAGGGTGTGGCCGGCATCTCGACATGATGCACGCCCAGATCACCCAGCGCATCGGCAATCGCGTTGATGAAAACCCCCAGCGCCGGGGTTGTGCCGCCCTCGCCGCCGGGGCGAAAGCCCATCGGGTGGCTGGTCGCCGGAACCTCGCTGAGCGCGGTATCGAAGGACGGGAAATCCGTGGCGCGCGGCATCTGGTAGTCCATCAGCGTGGCGGTCAGGGCCTGCCCGTCGCCGTCCCAGCGGATCGCCTCGTGCCACGCCTGCCCCACGCCCTGCACGATGCCGCCATGGGTCTGGCCGTGCAGGATCAACGGGTTCAAGGCGCGGCCCACGTCATCGACCGAGGCATAGCGCGGGATGGTCAGCGCGCCGGTCTCGGGGTCGATCTCGACCTCGCACACCGCCGCGCCATAGGGGAAGGCAAGGCCGGGGATGACCTCGTTACACTCCGCCACCAGCGGGCCTTGCAGGTCCAGCGGGACGCGCGGGTCAAGGGTGTGGGCGCTCAGCTCGAACAGGCTCATCGCCTCATTGGTGCCGGGCACACGCAGCAGGCCCTCGGCGTAATCCACCTCAGCCGCGCCGGTCACGGCGGCGTAAACCGCCTTGGCACGGGCGATGACGGCGCGGGTCGCCTTGTCCATGACGATGCTGCCAAAGCGCAGCGACCGGCCCGAATGCGAGCCGCCGCCTTGGGTGATGAAATCGGTATCGCCGGTGCGCAGCACGACCTGCTCATGCGGCAAGCCGAACCATTCGGCGACCAGCTGGGTAAAGGCGGTGCGGTGGCCCTGGCCGGTGTCCTGCGTGCCCAGCGTGACCTCAATACGGTCCTCAAGCACGCTGACCACCGCGCGCTCTTGCGGATAGCCGCCTGCTCCTTCGATATAGTTCGAAATACCGATGCCGCGATACATGCCGCGCGTCCGCGCCTCGGCCCGTCGCGCCTCGAACCCCGCGACGTCGCCGATCTGCATCGCGGTGGCCAGCGTCGCCAGATGGTCGCCGCTGTCGTAGGTGACACCGAAGGGGTTGGTGTAGGGGAAGGCATCTACCGGGATCATGTTGCGCTGGCGCAACTCGACCCGGTCAAAGCCGCATTGCAGCGCCGCCAGATCGACCAGCCGCTCGATGGCGTACATCGCCTCGGGCCGCCCGGCGCTGCGGTAAGGGATGGTTGAGGGGGTGTTGGTCACCACCGCCCGCGCCACCGCATGCGCGACCGGCACGCGGTACACGCCGGTCATCAGCTGCACGCCCTTGTTCAGGGGCGTGTAGCTGACCGTATGAGCGCCCTGGTTCGAGGTGTTCACGCAGCGCAGGGCAAGGAAAGTGCCGACATCGTCCAGCGCCAGTTCCACATCCACATGCAGATCGCGCGCCTGATAGTCGGACACAAACGCCTCCAGCCGCTCGACCCGGTGCTTGACCGGGCGGCCCAGCAGCTTGGCGGCATGGGCGATCACCACCCATTCGGGATAGGTGGCGTTGCGGGTGCCGAAATTGCCGCCGACATCACCGGGGGCGATGATGCGCACTGCCTCAAGCCCGACGCCCAGCGATGCCGCCATCTGTTCGCGCACCTGCACCACGCCAATCCCGGCCGAGCAATGCATCACATAGCGCCCGTCCACATAGGCCGCCGCCGCCGTGCGCGGTTCCATATGCACGCCGGTGACGCGGTTGATCTGGCTGGTGAAGCGGACGCGGTGGGTGGCGGTGGCGAAGGCAGCCTCGACGGCGGCGGCATCGCCCAGTTCGGCCTCAAGCGTCAGGTTGCCGGGGACGGTGTCCCAAAGCTGCGGCGCGTCGTCGGCCAGCGCGGCCAGCGCGTTGGTGACGGCGGGGAGTTCGTCGAACTCGGCCTCGATCAGCTCGGCGGCGTCCTTGGCTTGCTCAAACGTCTCGGCGATCACGGCGGCATAGGCCTCACCGGCGAAGCGCACGCGGTCCAGCGGCAACGGGTGGTGCAGAGTACGCAGCCGTTCGCTGCCGTCGCGCTGGCTGAGGGGCCTGTCCGAGCCGCGCTTAGACGAGCCGATGGCATGCGGAATAGGCCCGATCCCCGCCGCTGCCAGATCCGCGCCGGTCAGCACCGCCAGCACGCCGGGCATGGCGCGCGCGTCTTCGACCTGCACCGCGCCCAGCTGCGCATGGCCATAGGGCGAGCGGGCGAAGACGGCGAAAACCGCGCCGTCAAAGGGCAGATCGTCGGCGTATTGGCCGCGCCCTTGCAGCAGCGCGACGTCTTCGCGGCGGGTCAGGGGCGCGCCGATCAGACCTTGACGCGATGCGGATGATTCGGTGCTCATGTCGGGCTTTCCGGTCGATTGTCTATTTTGAATGCCATTCACTATCAGCAAAACTTCGCCACGCTAACCGAGGGCTGAGTTGTTGACAATATCAGGCTTTCTTATATCAAAGCGAAACCGGAGGCGGCACGCAAGGGCCGAAAATTTCCCGGTGCGGGGAGGGAGTTTTTCATGACCACGTTCCAAGACGGGGCCGAGAGTGTCACGCCTGCGGGCTATGTCGAGCCGCAGCTGCTGATCGACGGCGAATGGATCGGGGCAGGCGAGCGCCACGCCGAACCCGTCGTCAATCCGGCGACAGGCCGCGCCATCGGGCGCGTGCCCCATGCCACCGCGCAGGATCTGGACCGCGCGCTGGCCGCCGCCGAGCGTGAGTTCCCGAAGTGGCGCAAGGTGAACCCCCGCGAGCGGGGGCGCATCCTGAAGCGCGCCGCCGACCTTTTGCACGAGCGCGGCGATGCCATCGCGCAGCTGGCGACGCTGGAAATGGGCAAGCCGCTGTTCGAGAGCAAGATCGAGGTGCATGTCGCCTGCGAGGAACTGGAATGGTTCGCCGAAGAAGCGCGCCGCAGCTGGGGCCGCATCCCGCCGGGCCGGTTCGGTGACACCCGTTTCAGCGTGATCAAGCAGCCGGTCGGCCCCGCCGCCGGGTTCTCGGCGTGGAACTTCCCCATTGGCAACGCCACACGCAAGCTGGGCACTGCCCTCGCCGCCGGGTGTCCGATGATCTACAAACCCGGTGAGGAAGCGCCGGCCTCGGCCCTTGCCGTGGCGCGCTGTCTGGTGGATGCGGGTGTGCCTGCCGGGGTGATCGCCGTGGTGTTCGGCGTGCCCGATACCATCTCGCGCCACCTGATCGCCTCGCCCATCATCCGCAAGATCAGCTTCACCGGCTCGATCCCGGTGGGCAAGCACCTGATCAAGCTGGCCGCCGATACCGTCAAGCGCACGACGATGGAGCTGGGCGGCCATGCGCCGGTGCTGGTGTTCGACGACGCGCCGCAAGAGGCGGTGCTCGACCAGTCAGTGCAGCGCAAATACCGCAACGCCGGGCAGGTCTGCGTCTCGCCCACGCGGTTTTATATTCAGGACGCCAGCTATGACGCCTTCTGCGCCGGGTTCGCCGCGCGGGCCAAGGCGCTCAAGGTCGGCGACGGGATGGACCCGGCAACGGTCATGGGGCCGATGGTCCACGCCCGGCGCCGCGACGGGATCGAGGCGCTGGTGCAGGATGCCGTCGCCAAGGGCGCAAAGCTGCTGGCAGGCGGTGAGCGGATTGGCAACGACGGGTTCTTCTATGCCCCCACCGTGCTGGCCGACGTCCCCGGCGATGCGCGCATCATGTCTGAGGAACCCTTTGGCCCGGTCGCCGTGCTGAACCGTTTCAGCGGCATTGATGACGGCATCGCCAAGGCCAACAGCCTGCCTTTCGGTCTGGCCGCCTATGCTTTCACCCAGTCGCTTTCCAACATCCACCGGCTGTCGGACGAGATTGAGGCGGGCATGTTCGCGATCAACTCGTTCAACATCTCGATGCCCGAGACCCCGTTCGGCGGGATCAAGGAAAGCGGGCTTGGCTCCGAAGTCGGGACCGAGGGGCTTGATGCCTATCTCGTCTCGCGCACCATCAGCGTCACGTAAGAGGCCCGCATGACCTATACGCCCCCCACCGGCACCACCGCTGCCGAAGACGTTCTCAGCCGGTTGAAATCCGCCGGGGTTGACGTGCTGCTGGCGAATGGCGGCACCGATTTCCCGTCAATCATCGAGGCTTATGCCAACACCGCCGAAAGCGGGCTGGACCTGCCGACGGTGCACACGATCACCCACGAGAATGTCGCGCTGGGCATGGCGCATGGCTATTACCTTGCCACCGGGACACCGGCGGGGGTGATGGTGCATGTGAACGTCGGGCTGGCGAATGCGGTGATGGGGCTGATCAACGCCAAGTCCGAGAATATCCCGGTGGTAATGTGCTCGGGCCGCACGCCGCTGACCGAGGGGAACCGCTTTGGCGCGCGCTCGTCGCCGATCCACTGGGGTCAGGAAATGCGCGATCAGGCGGCGATGATCCGCGAGGTGGTCAAATGGGACTACGAGCTGCGCTACCCCGAGCAGGGCGGGGCCATCGTCGACCGCGCCGTGTCCATCGCGATGAGCGAACCGCGGGGCCCGGTGTACCTGAGCCTGCCGCGAGAGGTTCTGGCCGAGGCCAAGCCGCTGCCGCCGCACCGCCCCGGTTCCAATGTCGCGCCGACTTCGTATGCCGCCGCGCATCCTGACGCCGTCCGCGCCGCCGCCAAGGCGCTGGCCGGGGCCAAGCGCCCGGTGATCATCTCGCAGAGCCCCGACCATCTGGCAGGCTTCGAGCCGCTGGCGACGCTGGCCGAGAAACACGCGATCCCGGTGGTGGAATACTGGTCGATCCGGCAGGCCCTGCCAACGACGCATCCGATGCACGCAGGCCGTGAGCCGACGCCGTGGATCAAGGACGCTGATGTCATCGTCGCGCTGAACGCCATGGTGCCGTGGATCCCCGAAACCGTAAAGCCGCCCGAGGATTGCGTCGTAATCGCGCTGGGGCCGGACCCGCTGCATCAGGCCGTGCCCGCGCGCGGTTTCCCCATCGACATCTCGCTGGCCGGGGGGATCACCCCCACACTGCACGCTCTCAGCGCCGCGCTGGATGAGGTCGCCACCGACACCGCCCACACCGAGCGCCGCGCCCGCGTCGCCGCCTTCCGGCAGGCTGCCGCCGAAGGCGTCGCCAAGCGCGTTGCGGCGGGGCAGGGCAGGCCGATGAACCCGGCCTATGTGTCGAAATGCCTGTCGGATGCCGCCGACGACAAGACCACCTTCGTCAATGAGCTGGGCGTCGATCCCTCGGTCATGGAGTTCCGCGCGCCCAACACGCTGTTCGGCTCGCCCTTGTCGGGCGGCCTCGGCTGGGGCGTCGCGGCGGCGCTGGGCGTTCAGCTTGGCGCGCCGGACCGGCAGGTGATCGCCTGTGTCGGCGATGGCTCGTACCTGTTCGCGAACCCCGTGGCCTGCCACCAGACCGCCGCGTCGCTGGGCCTGCCGCTGCTGACCGTGGTGTTCAACAACGGCATCTGGAACGCCGTGCGCCGTTCGACGCTCTATATGTACCCCGAGGGCAAGGCGGCGCAGGCCAATACCATGCCGATCACCGCGCTCAACGCCATGCCCGACCACGCCGCCATCGCCCGCGCGCATGGCGCGCATGCCGAGCGGGTCGAGGATGGCGCCGATCTGCCCGCCGCCATCCAGCGCGCGCTCGCCGCCACCAAAGCCGGGCAGCAGGCGCTGCTTGAGGTCATTGTGAGCTACTGATGGACCCGACCCTCGCCCAGCTGCGCCGCCAATTCCCGATGGTCTCGGATCTGGAGCGCCGCGCACGCTGGCGGATGCCGCGCTTTGCGTTTGAGTTCCTGCAAGGCGGGGCGGGGGACGAAACCGGCATGCCGCGCAACCGTGCGGCGCTGCAATCGGTGCAGGTGGTGCCGCGCTATGGCGTGAGCGTCGGCGCGGCCAGCGCCGAGACCGAGCTGTTCGGCCACCGCTACGCCGCCCCCATCGGCATCGCGCCGATTGGCTTTGACGGCATCATGTGGCCCGGCGCGACCCGGCTCTTTGCGCAGGCCGCGCAGGCGCGCAACATCCCCTATATGGTCGGCACGCTGGCGACCGAGACCATCGAGACCGTCTGCGCGCTGGCCCCCGATGTGACGTGGTTCCAGCTTTATCCGCTGGCGGCCGATGACCACCGCGTCACCTTCGATCTGGCTGCGCGCGCCGATGCCGCCGGGGCCAAGGTGCTGGCCGCGACACTGGACGTGCCCGCCCGCACCAAGCGCCCGCGCGACATGCGTAACGGGTTCGGCATGCCGTTCAGGCTGACGGCGGGGATGCTCTGGCAGGCCGGGATCGCCTGGCCGTGGGCGCTGGCCATCGCCAAGCGCGGTATCCCGACCTTTGCCAATATCGAACGGTACTCCGGCCCGGGCCGCGACGTTTCAGCCCGCTACGTCGGCCAGCATGTCGGTGGCGGCTTTGATTGGGAGGTGCTGGCCCGTCTGCGCGACCGCTGGAAGGGGCCGATGATGGTCAAGGGCGTGATGCACCCCGAGGACGCCGAAAAGGCGGTTTCGCTGGGCATTGACGGGGTTGTGGTGTCCAACCACGGCGGGCGTCAGTTTGATGCGGCCCCGGCGAGTGTGGATATGCTGCCCGCGATTGCCGCTGCCGTGGGCAGCCGCGCTACGGTGATGCTCGACAGCGGCGTGACCGCAGGCGTTGACGTGCTGCGCGCGATGGCGCTAGGGGCCAACGGGGTGCTGGCCGGGCGGGCCTTCATGCTGGGTTTGGGCGGCATCGGTGATCTGGGCGCGCAGCATATGGCAGGCGCGTTGATCGGAGAGCTGACGCTGGCCATGGCGCAATCGGGCGTCACCACGACCGATCAGATCGCCACGCTGGCCACCCACCACCCCGGCGCATGGAGGTTCGACGCATGAGCCAGGCCCTCACCGATCTGATCGCTGCACTGGGCGAGAAGGTCTCGACCAACCCCGCCGTTCGCGATCACCACGGCCACGACATGAGCCGCCAGCCCCTGCACCGCCCCGACGCGGTGGTGTTTGTCGAGAGCGAAGCGGATGTCGTCACCGCCGTGAAGATCTGCGTAACCCATGGCACGCCGGTTGTCGCTTTCGGTGCCGGCTCGTCGATGGAGGGGCACACGATCCCCCTGCGCGGTGGCATCAGTCTGGACATGACGCGCATGAACAAGATCCTCGCCGTTCATGCCGAGGATTTCGATGCCGTCGTGCAAGCTGGGGTCACCCGCAAACAGCTGAACGAGCATCTGCGCGACAGCGGGTTAATGTTCACCGTCGATCCCGGCGCGGATGCGTCGCTGGGCGGCATGGCCTCGACCCGCGCCTCGGGCACCACCGCCGTGCGCTATGGCACGATGCGCGAGACGGTCATCGCGCTGAAGGTGGTGACCGCCAGCGGTGAGGTGGTCAGCACCGGGCGCCGGGTCAAGAAATCCTCGACGGGCTATGACCTGACCAAGCTTTTTGTCGGGGCCGAGGGCACGCTGGGCGTGATCACCGAAGTCACCGTCAAGCTGCACCCTATTCCTGAGGTCATCGCCTCAGCCATCTGCAGCTTCGCCACCATGGCCGGGGCGGTGCAGACCGTGGTCGAGACGATGCAATCCGCGCTGCCCGTCGCGCGGATCGAGTTTCTGGATGAGGTGGCAGTTGATGCCGCCAATGCCCACGCCGGTCTGGGCCTCAAACGCGCGCCGACGCTGTTTCTGGAATTTCACGGCTCGGACCGTTGGGTGCAGGAGCAATCCGAAACTGTCCGCGATCTGGCCCGCGACAATGGCGGCTCGGATTTCGACTGGTCCACCCGCCCCGAGGACCGCGCGCGGCTGTGGAAGGCGCGGCACGAGACGATCTATTCCAACCAGTCCCTGCGCCCCGGCTGCAAGACCTATACCACCGATGTCTGCGTGCCGATCTCGCGGCTGGCCGAAGCCGTTCTGGCCGCCCGCGCCGATGCCGATACGGCACCCTTTCCGGTCAAGATCATCGGCCATGTCGGTGACGGGAATTTCCACGTCGGTTATTTGATAAAACCCGAAATAGCCGAGGAGTTGGCCGAAGCCGAGCGTCTGGCCGAACGCCTCTACCAGCGCACGATGGATATGGAAGGCACGTTTTCGGGCGAGCACGGCGTGGGGATTTCCAAGCTGAAATACCTGCGCCGCGAGCATGGGCCGGGGGTCGATCTGATGAAGGCACTCAAGGCCGCGCTGGACCCGCAGGGTATCATGAACCCCGGCAAGCTGGGGCAGGAAGGTTAGCGCAGCAGATCGGTGACGGTGCAGCCCAGGGCGGCAACCAGATCGCCGGGCGCGATGCGGATCTGCAACCCGCGCTGCCCGCCGTTGACGTAGATCTGCGGCCAAACGTGGGCGCTGGCATCCAGCGCGGTGGGCACCGCGCGTTTCTGGCCCAGCGGGCTGACGCCGCCGACCTTGTAGCCCGTGCGCCGTTCGGCATCCGCAGGCTGCATCATCTTCGCCGATTTGCCCCCCAGCGCTGCCGCCAGCTTCTTCATGTTCAGCTCGGCGTCCGAGGGCAGCACCGCGCAGACCGCGTTGCCGTCCAGATCGACCATCAGTGTCTTGAACACCTGCGCCGGGTCCGCGTCCATCGCTTGCGCCGCCTGCAACCCGACGCGTTCTGCGCCCGGATCATAGTCATAGGGCACCAGCTCGAACGCCAGTTTCGCGCGCAGCAGGGCTTGGGTGGCGGGGGTCGTCTTGGCCATGGGTCCGGGCAGCGTTGTGGGTGCCCCGTTGTGCCGCGCGCTTAGCCGGGGGACAACCCCCTCAGCCTAGCAACACCCGCGCGATGATCTCCAGCTGGATCTCGTTCGAGCCGCCAAAGATGCTCTGCGAGCGCGCGTTGATATAGACGGCGCTCGCGACCTTGCGGTCTTCGGCCAGCGCGTCCTCAACCGGCAGTTCATGCAACGGCCGGTGCGGCTCCCACCGCAGGGCGTCCGGGCCAAGGCTGTAGGCCCCCAGCTCGGTGATCGCCTGCCGGATGCGGCTGCGCTCGATCTTCATCACCGAAGACGGCACCGCGCCCGGATTGCCCCCCGCCTGCACCGCCGACATCGCCGTCAGTTCCAGCATGTCATTGGCGTCGATATCGGTGCCGATTTCGGCAAACCGCGCCATGAACAGCGGGTCATCGGTCAGGCCCGACGCGTCCGCCATCCGCCACAACCGCGCATAGAGAGCCCGCAACAGCCCCCCAGCAAAGGCCCCGCCGCGCTCGAATTCCAAGAGGTACTTGGCGATCTCCCACCCGTCGCCTTCGGCCCCCACCAGATCACTGGCCGGGACGCGCACGTCGTCAAAGAACGTCTGGTTGAACTCATGCGTGCCGCAGATCGAGCGGATCGGTTTCACCGTCACACCCGGCGCTTTCATGTCGATCAGCAGAAAACTGATGCCCTGCTGCTTCTTGCCGCTGTCATCGGTGCGCACCAGCGCGAACATGCGGGTGGCATGGTGGGCATGCGTGGACCAGATTTTCGAGCCGTTGACCACGTAGTGATCGCCGTCGCGCACCGCCTTGCACGACAGGCTGGCAAGGTCGGACCCCGAGCCCGGCTCGGAATACCCCTGCGCCCAGAAATCCTGACCATTCAGGATGCGCGGCAGATAGAACGCCTGTTGTTCGGGCGAGCCGTAGCGCATCAGCACCGGCGCGATCATCTTGAAACTGGCACCGCGGAAATGCGGCTCACCGGCGCGCTCGCTCTCTTGGTCAAAGAGATAGCGCTGGGTCAGCGTCCAGCCCGACCCGCCATGTTCAGCGGGCCATGAGGGCGCGGCCCAGCCAGCGGGGAGCTTTTGCAGCCAGCGGAGCCCGATAGGCGGGTGTGCCAGAAACGAGGGGTTCAGCCGCTCGGCCCGCTTGGTGTCGGGGTCGAGGGTGGCGTCAAAGAAGGCGCGCACCTCATCGCGGAAGGCCAGATCACCCTCGCTCAGCGCAAGGTTCATCCCGCCATCATCCGCGCCGGGCCGCAGCAAGCCTTGCTCGCGCAGCCCTGCGTCGCGCATGGCCTCGCCGTAGCGCTGCAGGTGGCACGCGGTGCTGCCCCAGGTGTTTTCCAGCGCATAGAGACGCTTGAACCAATGGCCGATGGGCATCTCCTCCGAGAAGCCCATTGCGCCGTGCAGCTGGATCGCCTCTTGCGCCACCGAGCGGGACAGCTTGCCGATTTTGGCCCGCGCGCCGGACACGCCCCGGGCGCGCTCCAACGGCGGCATGCCCAGCGACAACGCGGCCAGCAGAGCCGAGGCGCGCGCCTCTTCCAGCTTGACCGCCATCTCGGCCATGCGGTGCCGCAGCGCCTGAAATTTCGCGAGCGGCTGGCCGAATTGCACCCGCTCCTTGGTATAGCTGACCGTCGCTTCCAGCAGCGCGGCCATCGCGCCGACCGCCTCGGAACAACCCGCCGCGTTGGCGTGGTCGAGGGCTTGCAGCAAGGCGGCGCTGGCATCCATGGACAGATCGCCCAGCGGCTCACCGGGTGTGCCGTCCAGCACCAGATCCGCCGCCGTCCCGCCGTCAACGGTCGCGTAGGGCGTCAGGCCGCCCGGCTCCACCGCGAACACGCCCAGCCCTGCCGGGGTCTGCGCCGTCACCAGCAACAGCCCGGCCTTGTCGGCATCAAACACAGCCGCCTTCGCGCCGGACAATGCACCGTCCCAGCGCGTCGCGACCGACAGAAGGCCGTCGCCCCGCTCGACATGCGCGAAAGCCACGCGCAGCGTGCCCTCGGCCATCGCGGGCAGCCAGCGGGATTTCTGCGCCTCGCTGGCCAGAAGGTCGATCACCACCGCCGGCAGTAAGGCCCCGGCGACCCAGCGCTCGGCAACCTGCGCCCGGCCCATCTCTTCGGCCAACACAGCCACCGTGCTGGCCGCACCGCCCAGACCCCCGAAAGCCTCGGGCACCGGCAGCGCCAGCCAGCCCTGTTCAGCGAAATCAGCCCATGCGGCATCACCCGCCAGCAGACGCCGCGCTGAATCGCGCAGCATCCGCTCTTCGTCACCGGGGATCAGACGCATTCAGCTCTCGCGCGAATAGGCGCCGAGGCCGGGGCGATAGGTTTTGTCGTCGAGGAATTGCTTCAGACCCTGCTGACGCCCCTTTTCGGGGTCCACAAAGGTGGTCTGGTCACCCTTGGCGGTCAGGTATTCCGCCGCCTGCTCCCAATCCATGTAGCGGGCGTATTTGTAGCCCATGCGCGCCTGACGCAGCACGGTCGGGTTCTTCTCCAACAGCACCTTGGCCAGCTCGGTCGTGCGCGCGCGCAGCTGATCGGCGGGGACGGATTCGTTGACCAGGTTCAGCTCGGCGGCTTTCTTGCCGTCGAATTTTTCGCCGGTCATCACGTAATACATCGCCTTGCGGTCGCTCATCACGGTCGAGATCGCCTTGGACACCACGCCGCCGGGGATGATGCCCCAGTTGATCTCGGACAGGCCGAAAGTCGCGTCATCCGCCGTGATCGCCAGATCGCAGCAGATCAGCGGCGTGAAAGCCCCGCCAAAGCACCAGCCGTTCACCATGGCGATGGTCGGCTTGGCGTAATGCATCAGCGTGCGCCACTGCCACGCACGGGTCGAGCGATAGGCGCGCATGCGTTCGACATCGGACACGCCATCGGTGGCGCGGAAGAAGTCCTTCAGATCCATGCCCGACGAAAACGCCTCGCCCATGCCGGTCAGCACGATTACGCCCGCGCGGTCGTCGATTTCCAGCGCGTCCAGCGTCGCGTTCATCTCATGCGCCAGACCGACGGACATGGCGTTGCGCTTGTCGGGGCGGTTGATCTGCACCCAGGCGATGCCGTCCTCGAAATCAACGAGGACATCCGTGCCCCAGGGGTCTTGTTGCTTGGTCATGATGGCCTCTTTTACGATTGAGAAACGGTTTTGGTGACAAGATAGGCGTCCATGCCCTCGGACCCGCCTTCGCTGCCGTAGCCGGACTGCTTGACCCCGCCGAAGGGGGTTTCGGGCATGTTGATCGCGACGTTGTTGATGCCGAGCATCCCGGCTTCGACCCGGTCCGCGAGCGCAGCAGCGACGCGGCTATCCTGGGTGAAGGCGTAAGAGGCCAGACCGAAGGGCAGGCGGTTGGCCTGCTCGATCACCTCATCGAGCGAGCTGAACCGCGCGGTGATGGCGACCGGGCCGAAAGGCTCTTCATTCATGATCCGCGCCGAGGGTGGCACATCGGTCAGCACCGTCGGCTCAAAGAAATAGCCCCGGTTGCCGCCGGGGTTTCCGCCCAAGCGCACCCCAGCGCCGTGATCGACGGCATCGGCGACCAGCGCCTCCATCGCCGCGACGCGGCGGTTGTTGGCCAGCGGACCCATCGTGGTCGCCGGGTCCATCCCGTCGCCCATCTTGATCTTCGCCGCCGCAGCCGTGAAACCCTCGACGAAACGATCATGCACCGACTCGTGCAGATAGAACCGCGTCGGCGCGATGCAGATCTGGCCTGCGTTGCGGAATTTGGCGCCGACCATCGCCTGCACGGCAGCGTCGATATCGGCATCCTCGAACACCATCACCGGCGCATGGCCGCCCAGCTCCATCGTCGCGCGTTTCACCCCGGCCTTGGCGGCCAGAATGGCCAGCTGCTGACCCACGCCGGTCGAGCCGGTGAAGGTGATCTTGCGGATCGGCTCGGCGGCGATCAGATGCGCGCTGACCTCGGCGGGCACGCCGTAAACCACGTTGAGTACGCCGTTCGGCAGGCCCGCATCCTGCAACGCGCGGGCGATTTCCAGCACCGAGGCGGGGGTCTCTTCGGACGGCTTGATCACCATCGTGCAGCCCGTCGCCAAGGCGGCGGAAATCTTGCGCGCGGGGATCACGCAGGGGAAGTTCCACGGCGTGAAGGCGGCGACCGGCCCCACGGGTTCGCGCGTGACCATCCAGCGCATGCCGGGCACGCGGGCGGGGATGATGCGGCCATAGGTGCGCCGCCCCTCATCCGCCGTGTAGTCGAAGATATCGGCGGAGATCAGCGCCTCGAGCCGTGCCTCGGCAAAGGGTTTGCCCTGTTCCAGCGTCATTCGCGTGCCGATCAGATCAGCCCGCTCGCGCAGCAACTGCGCCGCCTTGCGCAGGATCTGCGCCCGGTCGAACGCCGGCACCCGCCGCCAGCTCTGGAACGCCGCCCCGGCAGCCGCCGCCGCGCGGTCCAGATCTCCGGGCGTCGCGTGAGGCAGGGTGCCAATGGCCTCGCCGGTGGCGGGGTTGATCACGTCCTCGGTCTGGCGGCCCCCGGTCCCCAGCCACTCGCCGTCGATGAACAGATGCAAAGCGCCGTAACGGTCGTCCATGTGCGTTTCCCTCACTCGGTTACGAACAGCGCGTCCAGCGCGGTCACGCCCTCACCCTCGGCGTGCACCACCAGCGGGTTGATATCGACTTCCAGAATCTGCGGATTGGCCCGCATCAGCGCCCCCAGCTGCACCGCTACCTCGGCCACCGCCTGCACATCGCGTGCAGGCTGACCCCGGAACGCGCCAAGCAGCTTGGCGGCTTTCAGCTTGCCGATCTCGGCCTTGGCACGCGCCACGCTGACATCGGCGGGCATCAGGCGCGAGTCCTTCAGAACCTCGATCCACACGCCGCCCAGGCCCACCAGCACCATCGGCCCCCAGTTGGGGTCGCGCATCGCGCCGATGACCAGTTCCAGCCCCGGCTTCACCATTTCCTCGACCAGCACGCCATCCAGCTCCAACCCCGGCGCAGCGCGCTGAACGTTGCCGATCAGCCGGTCCCAGCCGTCGCGCAACGCCGCCTCGTCGCTCAGGTTGATCAACACCGCGCCTGCGTCGCTCTTGTGGCTGAGCTTGGCGGCCTGCGCCTTGATCACCACCGGATAGCCGATGCGCGCGGCGATGCTGACAGCCTCATCCACGGTGCGCGCCATCCCGCCCTGCGGCACGGCAACGCCCGCCGAACCCAGTGCCTGCTTGCCCAGATATTCCACCACCGCGCCACCGGCGGGCAGGTCCAGCGCAGGTGCATCGCGGGTATCGCGGTCTTCGGCGGCAACGCGCGCGGCGGCATAGTCGCTGACCAGTTTCATCGCGCGCATCGCCCGCTCGGGTGAGCGGAAGAACGGCACACCACAGGCGCGCACCTTGTCCACGAAGGGCGGGGTCAGGGGGTATTCGTCACCGATCAGCGCAAAGACGATGGGCTTTTGCGCGGTTTCATAGACCGGCAGCAGGTAGTCGATCTTTTTGAGCTGCATGCCCGGCGAGCCCCCGGCATGCACGCTCAGAATGATGCCGACATTCGGATCATTCAGCATCGCCGTGGCCGAGGTGCCATAGATCCCCGGATTGGCAAAGCCGGTGGTGCCAATGTCGAACGGGTTATCGACATGCACATAGTCGGGGACATGGGTGGACAGCTCGGCCTCGGTCTCGGGCGCCAGTTTCGCAATCTCCAGCCCGACGCTTTCGCCGAAATCGAACGCCAGTCCGCGGATCGCGCCCGAGTTGGTGATGATCCCCGCGCCACCCGGCGCAGGCGTCGGAAAGCGCACCAGAATGGCGCAGCAGTCGAACATCTCGTCCAGCGTCGGCACGCAGACCACGGCTTCGGCCCGCGCGGCGGCGAGCATCATCGCATGATCCCCGGCCAGCGCGCCGGTGTGGCTTTCGGCGGCCTTGCGGCCCCGCTCGCTGGAGCCGGGGTGCAGCATGACGATGGGCTTGCCGACAGCGCGGGCGCGTGCGGCAAGGGTCAGGAAGCGGGCCGGGTCGCGCAATTGCTCGACATAAACGGCGAGCACGGCGATCTTGGGATCGTCCAGGGCGTGCTCGATGAAATCCTCGGCCCCCAGCTGCGCCTCATTCCCCGTCGCCACGACATGCGACAGCGAGATTGCGCGCGACTGCAGCGCGAAGCGGATATTGGCCGCCGTCGCGCCCGATTGCGCGATGATCGCCACGCGGTTGCCGGTGCCCGCGTCATGCTTGGCAATCGGTTCGAAGGTCATCGGGATGCCGGCGACAAAATTGGTGTAGCCCATGCAGTTAGGGCCCAGCAGCGTCACGCCCGCATCAGAGCACAGCTGCGCCAGCTCTTCCTGCTGGCGGCGGCCCTCGTCGGATGCTTCGGCAAAACCCGAAGTATAGACGACGATCCCGCGGACGCCCTGCGCGATGCACTCGACCACCGACTGACGAATCGCCTTGTGCGGCACGATCAGCACTGCCACGTCGATGTCGCGCGGCAGCTCGGCGATGGTCTTGACGCAGGGCCGCCCGTTGATCTCGTCGCGCGAGCGGCTGACCAGATGAATCGCGCCTTTGTAGCCAAAGGATTCAAGGTTCGACAGCACCCCGCCACCGATCGAATCGCGCTCGGGCGAGGCGCCAAGAATGGCGATGGACTGCGGGTTCAGCAGCCGTTCGATCGCTGCTTTGCCCAGCCCGTTTTGCGTGTCGCCAACCGTCATTCTGCTCTCCCCCAAAGTCTGAGCCTGTCGGCCCGCTGCGATTTGGTTATCAGGGAGCCGTATATCTGTCAACGCGCTGCGACGCGCTCTTAACCCCGACCAAGGAAGGGCATGGTTACCGGCAGAATCGTGCTCTCATAGAGGTTCACGTCGTCCGGCAGGGACGCCATCAGGACCACCACCCGCGCGACGTCTTCGGCTGCCATCGTGCCGTCGCGCTTCTGGTCGGTGATGCCCGGTACAAGGCTGCTGATGGTCGAGCCGGGGTGCACCATCGACACGGCGATGCCGTGCGGACGGCCGTCCAGCGCCAGCGAGCGGGTCAGCCCCTCAAGCCCGAACTTGCTGGCGGTATAGGCTGCGGTATCGGGGCGCGGCACCTTGGCCGAGATCGAGCCGACGTTCAGAATGCGCCCCGGCTTGCCCGCCGCGATCATTGCCCGCATGGCCGCCCGCGAGCCCAGAAACACCGACGTGAGGTTCGCGCCGATCACTTCGCTCCACCGCGCCATCGACAGATCGACCGTCGGCGTGTGGTCGGCGATCCCGGCGTTGTTCACCACCAGCGCGGGCGGGCCATAGGCGGACTGACAGGCGGCAAACAGCGCGTCGACCTGCGCTTCGTCCGTCATGTCGGTCGGCACGGCCAGCGCAGTGCCGCCAGCCGCTTCGATCCGGGTGACCAGCGCGGCCAGCTTGTCGGCGCTGCGGGCGGCGACCACCACATTGGCACCCTGCGCGGCCAGCGCCTCGGCGATGGCAAGCCCGATGCCCGAACTGGCCCCGGTGACGATGGTAACGCGATCTTTGAGCAGCATGGAACGTCCTTTCTGAGATGCGCGAAATTTGCTGACGGCAAATGCGATTTGTCAATGTATCGTAACCCCATCCGGCAAAATCAGCGCGCTGGTGTCAGAATCAGACATCCTTCGGTTGTGCTGGCCGCATGGCGGGGGCGATGGGTGTATGCATCGGTGAATTTCAGGGCAGCGGCGGGCGGGTCTGACGGCAGTCAAATGCCCTGAAATCCGACATCGTATAAATTGATATGATAGAATTGAAGTGATGTATGGGAGCCGAATATAGGTAAAAAGCTAAATATTAACAATGTTTTGCGCGTCGTTTCGCAACCGCAGAATCACCGCATCGCGCTGATTTGAGGTGAAAATAGCTGTTGACTGTGAGGGTCTCCCTCGCATGATGCTGTATACGAACAGGAGGCAATGCCGCGCTATCGGCGTCGCTGCGCCACAGAACCCGCGAACGGGGCATGGCTGCGGCGACTGACGATGGCTGCGGACCGTAAGTCGTCATCAGGGAAAATGGGAGGATTGACCCTATGAACTCGTTTATCACCACCACACGCCGCAAATTGCTGGTTCTTGCCGGCGGGGCCGCGATGGCCACCGCCGTCACGCTGCCCGCCTTTGCGCAAGAAGCCTATCCGTCGCGTCCGATTACCTTTGTCTGTGCCTTCCCGGCCGGCAGCGGTGCGGACGTGCTGGTGCGCTACTTCGCCAACGCGATTCAGGAATCGTCAGGCCACACGATCATCGTCGAGAACAAGCCCGGCGCGTCGGGCAGCATCTCGGCGGAATACGTCGCGCGTTCGGATCCTGACGGCTACACCGTTTATGTCCACTCGGGCTTTTCCACCGCCGTTAACTACTCGCTGTGGAACACCCCGGCGATTGATCCGCGCAGTGACCTGATGGGCGTGGCCGGGATCAACGAACAGCCGTTCTATATCGTCGTCGGTGTCGATTCCGAAATCCAGTCGATCGAACAGCTGAATGCCTATCTGCTCGAAGCAGGCGATGAAGCGACGTATGGCGTCAGCGCGACCTCGGGTCGTCTGCTGGCCGCGCAGTACCTGTCCGAACTGGGCGGAACCCCGGTTGAGGTGCCCTATCGCACCGGCATGGAAATGGTCCCCGATGTCGTCAATCTGGGCGTTGATTTCGCCGTGACCGACCCGGTGACCGCGATGGTGCAAGAGCGCGAAGGCCGTCTGCGCGTGCTGGCTACCGGTGCGGGCCGTCGTCTGGACGTGGCGCCTGAAGTGCCCTCGCTGACCGAGTTCGGCATGGATGTCGATCAGATGGGTGTCTGGGCAGCCTATGTCCCGGCAGGAACGCCGCAGGACGTGGTCGATACGCTGGCGGGTATGTTCCAAGGCGTGCTCGAAACCGACGACACGCAGGCCTACCTGCGCACCATGGGCGGCGTTCCGTGGATCGCGACCCCGGCCGAAGTGGACGAGCGCATGGCGCAGAACGTCGAACTTGGGGCTTATCTGGTCGATCTGGCCGAACTTCCCAAGAACTGACGCAGCGACAGCATGCCCCCCGATACGTGGGGGCATGCCGACGATCTGGGGTCGTGTTGAGAGGGAAACACGTCTCCGTCAGCGAAAAAAACGGGAGGATTGATCCATGAAGACACTCTTTGCAACGACTCGCCGCCAGCTGCTGGCCCTTGCCGGAGGGGCCGCGATGGCCACCGCCGTCACCGTGCCCGCGTTCGCGCAAGAGGCGTACCCGTCGCGTCCGATCACCTTTGTCTGCGCCTTTCCGGCCGGTAGCGGTGCCGACGTTCTGGTCCGCTACTTTGCCAACGGGATTCAGGAATCGACCGGCCACACGATCATCGTCGAAAACAAGCCGGGTGCTGCGGGCAGCATCTCGGCCGAGTATGTCGCGCGCTCTGATCCCGATGGCTATACGGTCTACGTTCACTCGGGCTTTTCCACGGCCGTGAACTATTCGCTGTGGAACACCCCGGCCATCGACCCGCGCACCGATCTGATGGGTGTGGCCGGGCTGAGTGCGCTGGCGTTCTATCTGGTTGTGGGGGTCGACTCTCCGTACCAGACGATCGAAGACCTGAACGCCTATCTGCTCGAAGCAGGCGATCAGGCGACGTTCGGTGCCAGCGCGACCTCGGGCCGTTTGTTGACCGCACAATACCTGTCCGAACTGGGGGCTTCCCCGGTCGAGGTGCCGTATCGCACCGGGGCCGAGTTGATCCCCGATGTCGTCAACGGCGCGGTTGATTTCGCTGTGACCGATGGGGTGAACGCCTTGGTTCAACAGCGTGAGGGTCGCCTGCGTCTGCTCGCCACCGGGGCTGGCACCCGGATGGAGGTCGCGCCCGATGTGCCCTCGCTGACCGAGTTCGGGATGGACGTTGATCAGGTCGGTGTCTGGGGTGCCTATGTCGCGCCCGGCACGCCGCAAGAGATTGTCGACCAACTGGCGGCGATGTTCGACGGCGTGCTTGCGACCGAAGAAACGCGCGAATTCCTGGCGCGCGCGGGCAGCATTGTCTGGCGCGCGACACCGGCCGAAGTCGACCAGCAAATGGCCGATGACGTCGAGCTTGGGGCTTATCTGGTCGATCTGGCCGGTATCCCCAAGAACTGAGACAGGACCGCAGCCGGAGTTCAGCCCCGGCGGCAGAACGATCGGGCGTCGGGGGGCTACGCTCTCCGACGTTCTCACTTGAAAGCCCACGGGTTACCGCGCACGGGAGGTGCAGTTGACCAAAATCAAGACAATCGACGTATGCGCAGGGGCGTTTATCGTCCTGATCGGCGTACTCGCCATCGTCGAGTCGCTCAGCTTCGAAATCGGGACGACGCGTCGCATCGGACCGGGCTATTTCCCCTTTTACGTCGGCCTGTTCATGGTGGTTCTGGGGGTCGTGATCGCCCTGGAACGGCTGTGGACCAAGTCGCTCGCGGATACCGAATTCTCGTTTCCGCCGCTCCGTGCGCCGCTGTTGATCATGGCCGCGGTCGTCACCTTTGCGGTGATGGTCGAGCGTTTCGGGCTGATCCCGGCGGTCGGCGTCGGGGTGTTTCTGGCATCGCTGGCGGATACCAACACAACGCTGATGCAAAAGCTGACGGTCTCTGTTGCCGTGCCGCTTGTTGCCACACTGATATTCAAGATCGGGCTGGATATGCATGTTGACGTGATCCGGTGGCGGCCATGAGCGATTTCGTCTCAAATCTGTCGCTGGGCTTCTCGGTTGCCTTCTCGTGGCAGGCAATGGCCTATTGCTTTCTCGGCGTGTCGCTGGGAACGTTCATCGGCGTTCTGCCCGGCATCGGTTCGCTGGCGGCCATCGCCATGCTGCTGCCGCTGACCTTCGGCATGGAGCCAACGCATGCGTTGATCATGCTGGCGGGCATCTACTATGGCTCGAACTATGGCGGCTCGACCGCGTCGATCCTGCTCAACCTGCCGGGCACCCCGTCGTCGGCGGTGACCTGCATCGAAGGCTACCCGATGTCCCAGCAGGGCCGCGCAGGCGTGGCGCTGTTCATGACGGCGATCGCGTCCTTTGTCGGCTCGATCTGCGGCATGCTGATCATGGCGATCTTCTCCCCACCCATTGCAGCCCTTGCGTTCAGTTTTTCAGCCCCTGACTTCTTCTCGCTCATGGTGCTGGGGATGATCGCGGCCTCGACCCTCGCCTCTGGCTCGCCGATCAAAGGGCTGGCGATGATCGGGCTGGGGCTGATCATGGGCATGGTCGGGCGCGATCTCTATTCCGGCCTGCTGCGCTTTTCCTACGGCGTTGACGAGCTATACGAGGGCCTGCCGCTGGTCGCCGTGGCGCTGGGTATCTTCGGTCTGCCCGAGGTGATCAAGAACGCCGGTCAGATCACCGGCCGCACGGTCAAGGCCAAGGACATCTCGTTCCGCTCGATGCTGCCGACCCGCGATGACTGGCGGCGCAGCTGGGGTGCCATGGGGCGCGGCACCGCGCTGGGCAGCTTCTTTGGCGCGCTGCCGGGCACCGGCGGGCTGCTGGCCAGCTTCATGTCCTACGCCACCGAGCGCCGTCTGTCCAAAGAGCCCTGGCGCTTTGGCAAAGGCGCGATCGAGGGCATCGCCGGGCCTGAGGCCGCCAACAACGCCGCCGTACAGACCGCCTTTATCCCGACGCTGACGCTGGGCATTCCGGGCGATATCGTCATGGCGATCATGCTGGGGGCGCTGACGATCCACGGCATCCAGCCGGGTGTGTCGGTGATCAACTCGCACCCCGATCTGTTCTGGGGTCTGCTGGTCAGCTTCCTGTTCGGCAACATGATGCTGTTGGTGCTCAATATCCCGCTGATCGGGCTGTGGGTGCGGATGCTGTCGATCCCGTACTGGGTGCTCTATCCGTTCATCGTCGCCTTTATCTGCATCGGCGTTTACAGCGTGAACAGCTCGGTGGTGGATCTATATGTGCTGATCTTCTTCGGCTTCCTCGGGGTGGTGATGACCACGCTCAAGTTCGAGCCCGCGCCCCTGGTGCTGGGCCTGATTCTGGGGCCAATGCTGGAAGAGAATATGCGGCGGGCGCTGACCTTGTCGCGGGGCGATTACACGGTGTTCTTCACCCGCCCCATCTCGGGAATGTTCATGGCGATGGCCGCACTGGTCCTGATCTGGACCATCTATGGTGCGATCAAGGCCCGCAGTGTCCGGCGCGACCACCTGCGCGAGATGGCGCGGAACCTGCCCGACGATTGAGGGCACAGCGCGTTTTAAGCAAGGGCGGCGGGGAAACCTGCCGCCCTTTTGCTGTGCGTGGCGTTGATCTTCGCCTCCACCGCCGATAGCTCGGGGGTATGAACATCCTTGCGATCTCGGGCAGTGGGCGTGCCGCTTCGACCAACACGGCGCTGTTGCGCGCGGTGGCCGGGATTGCGCAGCCTGCGCACCGTGTGACGGTGTGGGACGGCATCGCCGGCTTGCCGGTGTTCACGCCTGATCTGGAAGGCGGGCCGCTGCCCGCCCCGGTCCAGCACGTCGCCGATCTGATCCGCGCCAGTGACGGCGTGATCATCGCCAGTCCCGAATACGTCCGCGCCATCCCGGGCGGGCTGAAGAACGCGATTGACTGGCTGGTGTCGCGCGATGAGATCATTACCAAGCCCATCGCGCTGCTGCATGCGTCGCATCGCGGCGACGACATGCTGGCGCAGCTGCGGCTGGTGCTGGGGACGGTCAGTCAGCGCTTCGCGCCCGAGATCTTCGCCCGCTTCCCGCTGATGAAGCTGTCGCCGGACGAGATCGCGCAGCGCATGGACGCGCCCGAGAACCGCGCGGCGGTCGAGGCCTTTCTGACCGCCTTCGCCGCGTTCTGAAACGCAAAAGGGCGGCAGGTTTCCCCGCCGCCCCTTCAACACGCCGAGAAACCTCTCAGCCCGCGTCTTTGTCATAGGCACCCAGACCCGGGCGGTATTTCTTTTCGTCGATGAACTGGCTCATGCCCTTTTCCGCCCCGCGCGACTTGTCGCGGAAGGTGGTCTGGTCCGACTTGGCCATCAGGTAATCCAGCGACTGTTCCCAGCCCATCTGGCGCACGTGGTGATAGGCCGTCTTGCAGGCGCGCAGCACGTTGGGGTTCTTGGCCCGCAGCGTTTGCGCCAGCTTGGACGCCTCGGCGCGCAGCTGATCGGCGGGGACGGATTTATTGACCAGCTTCATCTCGGCGGCCTGTTTGCCGTCGAAGGTCTCACCGGTCATGATGTAATACATCGCGTCGCGCTGGCTCATCACCATCGACACCGATTTGGTGACGATCCCGGCGGGAATGATCCCCCAGTTGATTTCCGACAGACCAAAGGTCGCGTCGTCAGAGGCAATCGCCAGATCGCAGCCGATCAGGATCTGGAACGCGCCGCCAAAGCACCAGCCGTTGACGGCGGCGATGGTCGGCTTGCGGTAGAACATCGTGCGGCGCCATTGCCACGCGGCGTTCTGCGCGAACAGCTTGTCGCGCTCATGCGGCGGCCAGCTTTCCGTCTCGCGGAAGTATTCCTTCAGATCCTGCCCGGCCGAGAAGGCATCGCCCGCGCCGGTGATCACAATCACCTCGGCCGCGTCGTCGGCTTCCAGCGCGTCGAACACCGCCGTCATTTCCCGCACGATGGCCGGGTTGATGGCGTTGCGCTTGTCCGGGCGGTTCATCGTGACCCATGCCACGCCGTCCTCGATCGAGACCGTGACCGCGTTGCCCCAGCCAGTGCCTGATGTTTCGTGACTCATTGTCAGCCTCCCTGTGTTCCTCTACGCTTTGGAAAGAGAACATATCAGGGTGCCTTATACTGTCAATGTCTGATCCACATGATCTGGCCACTTTGCGGCCGCGCCTCATCTATTTGCTCAACAGCCTCAACCTACTGGCGCGTAAATCGCTGGACGAGCGGCTGAAACCCTTCAATCTGGGCGGGCTGCAATACACCATTCTGGCGCTGGTTCGTGACCGCGAGGGGATCAGTTCGGCCGAGCTGTCGCGCCGGTTCTTCGTGACGCCGCAGACGATGAACGAAAGCGTCACGGCGCTGGAACGCCGCGGCCTGATCGCCCGGTCCGAGAGCGAAGCGAATAAACGCATCCTCAATTCGCGCATCACCGATGACGGGCGCGCACTGCTGGACGAGTGCGACCAGATCGCCGATGCCGTCGAGCGTGACGTGTTCGGCGACCTCTCCGACAGCGATCAAAAGATGCTGCACCGCATGTTGCGCGACCAGCAGCTCAAGATGCGGACGGCGGGCTAAGGCTCAGGCCGGGATCGGCAGGCGCGTCGCGTCGTATTCGAACAGCCAGTCATAGCGCAGACGGACCTTGTCCGGCTGCCACTCGCGCTCGACATAGCGCGGGGCCTCGACCGGATCGGCCAGCACCGGGTTGTGGAAGCGGTGCAGGTTGGCCTCGGACCCGGTGACGATGGCGGCTGTGCGTTCCGAGCGAAGGGCCTCATAGGTCTTGAGCGCGCCCTGCGGATCGCTTGGCGCATCCTCAAGGCAGCGCGCCAGAATATAGCCGTCCTCGATCGCCATTATCGCGCCCTGCGCCAGAAACGGCAGCGTCGGGTGGCAGGCGTCGCCCAGCAGCGTCACGCGGCCCTGCGTCCAGTTCGGCAGCGGATCGCGGCTGACCAGCGCCCAGCGGAACGGCTGGTCCAGCGTGTCGATCACCGCGTGGATCAGCGGGTTCCAGCCAGCGAAATCGGCTTTGCACTCGGCCTGCGTGCCCGCCTCGGTCCAGCTTTCGCTGGTCCATGCACGGTTCTCCACCAGCCCGACAAAATTGAGCAGCCGGTTGCCGCTGATCGGATAGGTGATCACATGGCCGCCCGGCCCGATCCAGTTGGTGCCCACGGGGCGCTGCAATTCGGCGGGCAGAGCCTCCATCGGCGCCAGCCCGCGCCAGGCCATCAGCCCGGTGAAGCGCGCCTGCGGCGATTTCCACATCTGCGAGCGCAGCTTGGAATGCACACCGTCCGCACCGACCAGCACATCGGCCCGAATCTGCCGCCCATCCGCCAGCCGCAAGGTCACATTGTCCGCGTCCTGCTCGAACCCCAACGCCTGCGCGCCGGTGATCACCGCGTCGGGCTTCAGCGCGCGCACGGCCTCCAGCAACACGCGGTGCAGCTCGCCCCGGTGCACCATCCAGTAGGGCGCGCCGAAACGCTCGATGCTGTCAGCCCCCAGATCGAACAGCTTCCACGTCTGGCCGGTGTTCCACAGCCGCACTTCCTTGGCCGCCGCTTCGCAGACGATGTCCGCCAGCCGCTCTTCCAGCCCCAGCTCGATCAGCACGCGCGAGCCATTGGCCGCCATCTGGATGCCAGCGCCCAGTTCGGCCAGCACGGGGGCTTGCTCGAACACGGTCACATCAAAGCCGCGCTGCAACAGCGCCAGTGCGGCGGTCAGGCCACCAATGCCAGCCCCGGCGATCAGGATTGTCGGTTTCGCGCTCATTCTCAGCCCTCCAGCCCCCGCGCCGCGCACCAGGCGGCAACGGTGTCGATGCACTGGGTCAGCAGCTCGGGCTGGCCCAGATAATAATGCGTTGCGCCCGGCAGCTCGACATAGGTGGCGTCCGGTGTCGCCAGCGCCGCGCGGATCGCCGGGTTATGCGTCGCGGGCACGGCGTCATCGGCGCCGTTGACGATCTGCAGAACCGGCGCATCGGTAATGCGGGCGGCGTTCAGCGGGCCCTTGGCGTTGGACAGATCATAGCTCCACTGGCTGAGCCACGAGCGCAGCGAGGTATAGCGCGCCAGTCCGACGGGGCCGACATTCACCGTCATCGGATGCCCCATATAGGTCCATTCCGGCTTGCGTCCGTTGGGGTCCAGCGTCGGATCCAGCCAGCGCACATCGCACATCGTGCGGTGCACGACGAAAGCGCGCTCGACCTCGGGCGTGCCGCGCGCTTTCAGCTCGGCCAGCAGCCCCTGCGCCCACGCCGTAATCCGCCGGTTGCGCGCCCGCTGTGCGTCGCGGAAGCGGGCGACGAAATCGGCGGAATAGGGTGGCTGGTGCGGGCAATCGGCGGAATAGATGTCAAACTCGGGATCGCGTTTGTCTGGGTCGGTTTCATCCAGCACCGAGGGGTCCAGCCATTCCGTCAGCGTCTCGGCCCGGCTCAGGTGGGCAGCGATGAACACGACACCATCCGCCGGGCTCAGCCCCGCTGCGGTCAGGTCCACCGGGTCACCGGCGGGGGTCTGGGTGATCGTCGGATGCTCGGCCTGCGCCTGATAGAACAGCGACAATGACCCACCGCCGGACCAGCCGACCAGCACGACCTTGGCATAGCCCAAGGTCTCGCGGGCATGACGGATCCACGCGCCCAGATCCAGCGCCACCTTCTCCATGATCAGCGCCGAGTCGTTCTTGGCATAGCGGCTGGCGGCGCACAGGACATGAAAGCCCCGATCAGCCAGCGCCATCGGCATCGGCAGCAGTTGCAGGGTCGAGGTCGGGTGCATGAACACGAACACCGTCTTCGCGTCGGCCTCGCCCCGCAGCAATTGCCCCTCAAGGTTCACCATGCCTGAGTTGCCGGCAAAGCCGTAAACCTCGGTTGCTTTGACATTCTCGGCAAACGAGACGATCTCAAGCTGGCGGCGCCAAGGGGCTTTTGTCTGCATTATCAAGATTTTCCGGCGATCCTGTGCCAACGGGTATGGCCCCGCGTGGCGTTTGTTTTTGTTGAACGTGATTGTATTATTCCGAATAAATCGGCTGCGTCAACCAGTCACAGGCCCCCTGACATGCGAAAGGGGCCGCCCGGCGGGCGACCCCCTGACAGTCTGTGCGCGGTATCAGGCCTTTTGCGCCAGCAGCCGGGCTTTCTTGGCGCCCCATTCCTTCAGGATGCCGTGCGCCGCTTTCGCTTCCTGTTCCAGATACCCCGGCTCATCGACCCGCGCGGTCACTTCCAGCCGCAACCCGTTGGGGTCGAAGAAATAGATCGACTTGATGAAATGATGGTCCACCACCGGCGTCACATCGACCCCCGCCGCCTTGAGCCGCTCGCCCATCGCCTCGACCGCTTCCACGCTCTCCAGCTCGACCGCGAAATGCATCACCCAGCTGGGCGTGTTGGGCGAGGGCAGGGGCATCTCGTTCTCGCCCAGATCAAAGAACGCGATGTACGAGCCATCGCCCATTTCAAAGAAGAAATGCGCATAGGGCTTTTCTTCGCCGGTCGAGGGCACCTTGTCGGCCATCATGCAGGCGACCAGCGGCAGGCCCAGAATATCCTCGTAAAACGCGCGGGTTTCCTCGCCGTCGCGGCACGGAAACGAATAGTGGTACAGACCCTTGATGGCGGGAATGCTCATGGCGGACTCCTCCTGTTGCGTTTGACACGCTAGCGGGGGCGGGCTTAGGCTGTGTCCCACTTCAGGGGGGACAAGTTGCCGGATCTCGATGCCTTTGCGCCGCTGGTGGCAAGCCTCGGTCAGCCCGGTTTCGCCCCCGCGCTGATGGCGCTGCTCCATGCCGAATGCGGGGCCGACCTATGCTCGGTCTTCGCGATCGAGGGCGAGGGGGCCAGCGTGCTTGTGGCCGAAAGCATCGCCCCGGAACGCTCGGCCTTCGCGCGTGTCGCATCGCTGCGCTATGCCCAACGCTACTGGCGGCGCGACACCTCGGCGGCCAGTACGCTGGGCCGCGCGCATCGGGCTGTGCAGGTGCTCAAACGCCCGGCGCAGGGGATTCTGGACATCGATTACCGCCACGAATGCTACACCGAGGGCGCGGTGGTCGAGCGGCTGTCGCTCTACCGCGCGGGCACGCCGGGGATCATCGCCAACGCCTACCGCGCCCGCGATTCGGGCCCCTTCACCCCCGACCACCTGCGCGCCTTTGCGGCTATGGCGACGCTCTTGCACGCGGCGCTCGCCCGCCACGCTGCGCTGGCCAGACCGCCCGAGCAACCCGCCACGACCCTCAGCTGGCGCGAGGCGCAGGTCGCCACCATGACCGCCGACGGGGCCGAGCAACCGCAGATCGCCGAGGCGCTCAACCTCGCGCCCAGTTCGGTGATCACCTACCGCAAGCGCGCCTATGCCAAACTGGGGGTCAGCAACCGCCACCAGCTGCGCGCGCTGTTGACGGGTGAGTGACGTCACGATCAGCGCCCTTTGCCAAAGGCCTGCGCAATGCTATATGACAGGCGTCCGCTTCGGCGGACAGCCAATCGGTGACCGGGCCCCTCTGGCGAGAGTAGCGGCGCTCTCGTGATGTCGGCACTGAACGCAAACAGCCGCGTGACGCATGTCCATGAACCGCAGGTCGACCCTCGCATCCGAGGCTACGCGCACTCAGGCGCATAGCAGCATATTCCGCTATTTCCGCTGGGCTTTCATCGTCACCGCGCTGGGTCTGGCGCTGGGCGCAGCCCTGGGCTGGCAAAGCACGGGCACCGTGTCGGGCACCTTCGGCGTGTTCATCATAGTCGCCGTGCTGGCGGTGCTGGAAATCTCGCTGTCCTTTGACAACGCCATCGTGAATGCCAACAAGCTCAAGGACATGCGCCCCGAATGGCAGCGCCGGTTCCTGACCTGGGGCATCGTGATCGCGGTGTTCGGGATGCGTATCCTGTTCCCGCTGATGATCGTGGTGATCGCCGCCCATATCGGCCCGTGGCAGGCGCTGATGCTTGCCGCCACTGAACCGGCCGAATATGCCCATATCATGCATGACGCGCACCTGCCGATCGCGGCTTTTGGCGGCACCTTCCTGATGATGGTCGGGCTGTCGTTCTTTTTCGACCACGAAAAGGACGTGCACTGGATGCAATGGCTCGAAAGCACCATGGCCCGTTCGGCCACCGTGCGCGGCATCGAGGTTGCCGTGGTGCTGATCCTGGTGCTGGTCTTTTCGCGCTTTCTGCAGGGGGTTGAGCGCCACACCTTCATGCTCGCCGCCGTCTGGGGCCTGCTGACCTTTCTGCTGGTCGAGGTATTGGGCGGGCTGCTCGACAGCACCCAGGGCGCGCTGAAGACCGCGGCGCGGGGAGGCATCGGGGCGTTCCTGTATCTGGAAGTGCTCGATGCCTCGTTCAGCTTTGACGGCGTGATCGGGGCCTTCGCGCTCAGCCAGAACCTGTTCGTCATCGCCATCGGGCTGGGCATCGGCGCGATGTATGTGCGCGCGATGACCATCATGCTGGTCGAAAAGGGCACGCTGGCCGAATACCGCTATCTGGAGCACGGCGCCTTCTACGCCATCATCGCGCTGTCGGTGATCATGTACGCGCAATCGCTGTTCCCGATCCCCGAGGTCGTCACCGGCCTGTTCGGCGCGGCGCTGATCGGCGTGTCGTTCTGGTCCTCGATCCGCTGGAACAAGCGTTTCGCCTGCAAGGAGTGACGCTGCGCCAAGCGTGCAACAGGCCACAATAAATCGACTGCCAATGCCTGTATCGCCTTCTTGCTGACATCGTTTGCCGGTAGGTCGGGCATCATGCGCCCGATCATCGCCCTTGCCCCGCTTCTTGCCCTGCTCGCCGCCTGCGGCAGCAGCAGTTCCCCTGTGACCGAGCTGCCCGATGGGCGGGTCATTGATGTCGCCGGGTTCGAAAGTTACACGACCGACCACAACGGCTTCAGCCGTGTCCGTCGCAGCTATGCCACCGACGCCGATGCCGCCGTGATCGCCGGGTTCGAGGATGGCGATCCCTCCGATCCCGCCGGCTATCGCAACCTGATCGCGCTGAATGAGGAACTCTACGGCGGGCGCATGAACATCGAGGTCATCGCAGAGGTCGATACCCCCGATGGCCCCGCGCAGCGCCTGCTGCGGCTGACCGCGGACGCGGCACCCTTCACCAACGTCGAGAACGGCGAACTGATCGCGGCCACCGGCCAATTCTATCTGCGCGGTTCGAATTTCAGCTGGGTGTCGATTGATGACGGCCCGTTGCTCAGCGGCGCGGATCAAGACGGTCTGGTCAACATGGTCATCGACTTTGACACCGAATCAGTCAATCTGAACCTGCGCACCGGGGTCAATGACGGCTCGGACGTGCGCATGGAGATCCTGGTTGAGGACATGCCGCTCAACATCATCACCGGTGGCTATGGCGGGGACATCACGATCCGTGTCTGGGACCCGGACGGCCCCGACATTCTGGACGTCGACGGCACCCTTCTGGGCAATCTGGCCGGTTCGCCGCGGTATGAGGATGATCAGCACGATCTGGCAACGGCGGGGCTTTATACCGCCGAGGGCACCGATAGCGACACCGGCCGCGAGGTTCGCGTGGACGGGGTGTTCTTTGGTATGGACCCCAATGGTATCCCTGATCACTGATCGGCTCTGGCCCGCGCTTGTCGCGGTGCTCCTTGTCGTACTGATGGGGTCTGCGCCCGTGCTGGCCGATGCGATGGACCGCGCGCGGATGGCACCGCTCGCGTCGAGCGAGCGGTTGCGGCTGTTCACCTATGGCCGCGCGCTGCAAACCCCGCATCCGCCGCAGGCCATCACCACCGCCATGCGCCGCACGATGGAGCGCACAGGCTTTTACCATCAGGACGGCGGCATCAGCCTGCTGAGCCGCTCGCTGCGTTTCAGCCCGGTCGTGGCGTGGGATGACAACATCAACGGCGGCTATTTCAACGACACGCTTGATCTGTTCGGCCTGCAGTTTCTGGTCAGTCCCGACAATCTTGCGCGCGCCGGGTTCGTCTTTGGCGGGCGCGTTGATGGCTCGATCCGGCTAGCCTATGCCGAGGGGCGCTATCTGGACCTGTCCGCGCATACCGAAGCCGCATGGTCGCCGCGCCACGCGATCGGGCGCGCCAATGCCGCCCTGTCGGCCTGCGCGCGCAACCATGTGACCGGCTGGACCTTTGCCGATGTCTGCGTCACCGCCGGCGGCGGCTGGCGCGAACTGTCCTCCACAACCTCGACAGCGGTGTCAGCATCGGTCGCGCAACTGTTCGCGGCGGGGGCGGGCACGCATGAAGTCTCGGTCGAGGTCGAGCGCAGCCAGTTGAGCGCGGGCGACCAGAACTCGATCACTCTGGGCTGGGCCAGCATCTGGAACCGGGCGACCACCGATATCAGCCTGACACTGGGTGAGGCGATCCCCAACGCTTCGGCCACCCGCGCCCGTCTCACCGCGCGCACCAGCTGGATCTGGCACAACCGCCCGGTCACGCTGAGCGCCTGGCATATGCGCTCAAGCGGCGGGATGCTGCTGGGCATGCCGCGTGAGGATCGGTTGACCGGCCTTGGCGTGTCGGTTCAGGCGCGTCCGGGGATGAACGTGGATCTGATGCATCAGGTCACCCGGTCCACCATTTCGCTGTTCGATGAGTCGCGCACAGGCCTCACCGTGCGCTTTCAGCTGGGCAATCACTGACCGCAGGCCAGACCAGTATTCCGCGCTGCGGCAAAGGGCCGGGATAATCGTCCGGTTCTTGCCGGTATTGGAACAACTTCCTTCCATAAGGGCCAAGGGAGGGGCTAAAACCTCCTTGTTCGCCCGGCTATCTTGCTAGAATCGGGAAAATTTTCCATCTTGGTGGTATCCAGCCGGAGACACCGCCATGCAACATTTCCCGATCTTTCTTGACCTTGCCGACCGTCCCGTCGTCATCGCCGGGAATGGCGCGTTCGCGCTGGCCAAGATGCGGCTGTTGTCCAAGACGCAGGCGCGTCTCGCGCTTTTTGCGCCGGTGCCCGAGGCTGATCTGGAATCCGCCGCCGTCGAGCTTTCCGTTCCCCTGCACCGTCGGAGCGTCGAGGCAGCCGACCTCACCGGTGCCGCGCTGGCCTATGCAGCGCATGGCGAGGCGGCGGCGGATGCCCGGCTGGCCGGGCTGGCCCGTGCCGCCGGGGTCATCGTCAACGTGGTTGATAACCTCGAAGCCAGCGACTTCATCACCCCCGCCATCGTTGACCGCGACCCGGTGACCATCGCCATCGGCACCGAAGGCGCGGCCCCCGTGCTGGCGCGCAAGATCAAAGCCGATCTGGAAGCGACACTGCCCGTAGCGCTTGGCCCGCTCGCCCGTGCGGGCAAGTTGTTCCGCCCCCACGCCGAGGCCCTGCCGCAAGGCCGCGCCCGCCGCGATTTCTGGGCCGACTACTACTTCAACACCGGCCCGCTGGTTCTGGCCGAGGCGGGCGAGGAACTGCTCGACCACGCCCTGCACGCGCTGCTCGACCAGCACCTGAACGCTGCCACCGAACCCGGCCGTGTCGATCTGGTCGGCGCTGGCCCCGGTGATCCCGAGCTGATGACCCTCAAGGCTCGCCGCCTGCTCGACGGGGCCGATGTGGTGATCCACGACCATCTGGTCCCCGCCGCGATCCTTGAGCTGGCGCGGCGCGAGGCGATCTTTGTCGCCGTCGGCAAGATCGGCTTCGCCCCCTCGACCCCGCAGGAAGAGATCAACGCCGCGATGATCGAGCATGCGCAGGCCGGTCACCGCGTTGTGCGGCTCAAGGGCGGCGATGCGTCGGTCTTTGGCCGTCTGGATGAGGAAACCGAGGCGCTCAGCGCCGCCGGGATCGACTGGGCCGTCACCCCCGGCATCACCGCCGCCAGCGCCGCCGCTGCCAGCATCGGTGCCAGCCTGACCCGCCGTGGCCGCAACAGCGACCTGCGTCTGCTGACCGCGCATGACGTCAGCGGCTTTGCCGATCACGACTGGCGCGCGCTGGCCCGTCCCGGCGCCGTGGCCGCGATCTATATGGGCAAGCGCGCCGCGCGCTTCGTGCAGGGCCGTCTGCTCATGCACGGCGCTGACGGGCAGACCCCGGTGACGCTGGTCGAAAACGTCAGCCGCCCGGATCAGCGCATCGTCACCAGCCGTCTGGACCGTCTGCCCCAGGACATCGCCGACGCCGCGTTTGCCGGTCCCGTCATCACCCTTCTCGGCCTCGCACCTGCCCGCGCCGCCGCTGTCCTGCCTGCCCTGATCGAGGAATTCGCCTGATGTCCCGCGCCCCCAAGACCCAAGTCGTCACCGCCAACGCCCTGATCGAGGGTGACGTCGTCTATCTGGCCGCCGGTGACAACTGGACCCGCCACCTGACGCAGGCACAGGTCTTCACCGACCCCGAGCAGGCCGAGGCCGCGCTGAAAGCCGCCGCCGCGCGCGATGCTGAGGTGGTCGGGTGTTATCTGGCCGAGGTCCGCCAGACCGCCCAAGGCATCGAACCTGCCCATTTCCGCGAGGATTTCCGCCGCCGCGGCCCCTCGAACTATGCCCATGGCAAGCAAGCCGCGGCCTGAGGAATACCAAAATGTATGTCTATGATGATTTCGACCGCGCCTTCATCGCCGAGCGCAACCGCCAGTTCCGCGATCAGGTCGCCCGCCGCATCGACGGCTCGCTGACCGAAGACGAGTTCAAGCCGCTGCGCCTGATGAACGGGCTCTATCTGCAACTGCACGCCTATATGCTGCGCGTGGCGATCCCCTATGGCTCGCTCAACCCGTCGCAAATGCGCAAACTGGCCGAGATCGCGGATCGCTGGGATGAGGGCTACGGCCATTTCACCACCCGCCAGAACATCCAGTACAACTGGCCCAAGCTGACCGACGTGCCCGATATGCTCGACGCGCTGGCCGAGGTGGGGCTGCACGCGATCCAGACCTCGGGCAACACGATCCGCAACGTGACCTCGGACCATTTCGCCGGGGCGGCGGCGGATGAAATCGCCGATCCGCGCCCCTATGCCGAGCTGATCCGGCAATGGTCCACCGACCACCCCGAATTCCAGTTCCTGCCGCGCAAGTTCAAGGTTGCGGTGACCGGCTCTGAAATCGACCGCGCCGTGACCCGCGCGCATGACATCGGTCTGCGCATGGTCCGCAAGAACGGCGAGGACGGTTTCGAGGTCATCGTCGGCGGCGGCCTTGGCCGCACGCCGATGATCGGCAAGGTGCTGCGTGATTTCCTGCCGGTCAGCGACCTGCTGCCCTATCTGGAAGCCGTCGTTGGCACTTACAACCTGCTGGGCCGGCGCGACAACAAGTACAAGGCGCGCATCAAGATCACCGTGCACGAGAACGGCATCGACACCATCCGCGATCTGGTCGAAGCCCGCTTCGCCGAAATCGCCCCGCAATTCGACGCGGGCAACACCCTGCAGCAGCTCGACCGCCTGCAGCGCATGTTCAGCGCGCCCGATTTCCGCGCGGCCTCGGACCTTGCCTATCAGGCAGCGTATAACGCCGACCCGGTGTTCCGCGCCTGGGCCGATACCAACCTGCACGCCCACCGCGACGCGGGCCACGCCATCGTCACCGTCAGCCTGAAAGCCCATGGCGAGACGCCGGGCGATGCGACCAGTGCCCAGATGCGCGCCATTGCCGATCTGGCCGAGAAATTCGGCTATGGTGAGATCCGCATCAGCCACGAGCAGAACGTCATCCTGCCGCATGTCGCCCGCGCCGATCTGCCCGCCGTGCACAAGGTGCTCAAGGCGCATGGTCTGGCCACGGCCAATGTCGGTCTGGTCAGCGATATCATCGCCTGCCCGGGCATGGACTATTGCGCGCTGGCCACGGCCCGCTCGATCCCCATCGCGCAGGAAATCGCCACGCATTTCGACGCGCTCAAGCTTGAGCACGACATCGGCCCGCTGAAGATCAAGATCTCGGGCTGCATCAACGCCTGCGGGCACCACCATGTCGGGCATATCGGCATTCTGGGTCTGGATCGCGCCGGGGTGGAAAACTATCAGATCACGCTGGGCGGCGACGGGTCCGAGGATGCGGCGCTGGGCGAACGCACCGGGCCGGGCTTTGCCTATGACCAGATCGTCCCCGCCGTTGAGCGCATCCTGCGCGCCTATATTGACCTGCGCACCAGCCGCGAGGAAACCTTCCTCATGGCCTATCGCCGCGTCGGTCTGGCCCCGTTCAAGGCCGCTTTGTATGAGGCCGAGAGCCATGCAGCCTGACCTGACTCGCCTCAACGCCCGCTACGAGGGCGACGCCGAAGGCGCGCTGCGCGTCGCGCTTTCGGGCGCGCTGGGCAAGATCGCCATGGTCTCCAGCTTTGGGGCAGACTCGGCGGTGCTCTTGCATTTGGTCGCGCAAATCGACCGCGCGACGCCGGTGCTGTTCATCAACACGCTGATGCTGTTCCCCGAAACGCTGACCTATCAGCACGATCTGGGCAAACAGCTGGGCCTGACCGACCTGCGCGTCATTGGGCCGGACCGGGCCGAGCTGCTGGAAAAGGATGCCGACAACATCCTGCATCTGGCCGACACCGACAGCTGCTGCGACCTGCGCAAGACGCGGCCGCTGGAGCGGGCGCTGCAGGGGTTCGACGGCTGGATCACCGGGCGCAAGCGCTATCAGGGCGGGCTGCGCGCCAGCTTGGACCAGTTCGAGCACGACCCGGCGACCGGCCACCTCAAGGTCAACCCGCTGGCGGGGTGGAGCGCCAAGGATCTGGGCGACTACATGAACCGCCACATGCTGCCCCGGCACCCGCTGGTGGCGCGCGGCTATCCGTCGATCGGCTGCGCCCCTTGCACCGGGCCGGTCGCGGCGGGCGAAGATCCCCGCGCCGGACGCTGGCGCGGGCAGGAAAAGGACGAATGCGGTATCCACATCGTGGATGGCCGCGTGATCAGAAGGCAGGCCTCATGAGCGTGATCGTCACCGACCGGGGCTTTGCCCCCGACACCCACAACGGCGACTGGTTCGACCTCGCCTCGGACATTGACCCCTCGGCGCTGGGCGACCAGCTCGATGGTGCGCAGGCGATCCGCATCGCGTTTCCCGCGTTTTCCGATGGGCGCGGCTTCACGCTGGCGGCGCGTCTGCGGCGCATGGGTTTTGCCGGGCGTCTGCGCGCGCAGGGCCATGTGATTGCCGACCAATACGCGATGGCGCGGCGCTCGGGCTTTGACGAGGTGGAAATCTCGGATGAGCTGGCGCAGCGCCAACCTGAAGACCAATGGCTGGCCCGCGCCAACTGGCAGGGCCACGACTACCGCGCACGGCTGCGGAGGACTGCATGAACCAGATGACCAACCCCGACCTGCAAACCGTCACCAAAGTCACCCACTGGACCGACACGCTGTTTTCGTTCCGCGTGACCCGGCCCGCCAGCCTTCGGTTCCGCTCGGGCGAGTTCGTGATGATCGGCCTGCCCGGCGACAACGGCAAACCGATCCTGCGGGCGTATTCCATCGCCTCGCCGGCGTGGGATGACGAGCTGGAGTTCTATTCGATCAAGGTCGCCAACGGTCCGCTGACCAGCCGGTTGCAGCATGTGCAGCCCGGCGATCCGATCATCCTGCGGCCCAAGCCGGTCGGCACGCTGGTGCATGACGCGCTCAAACCCGGCTTCCGGCTGTGGATGCTGGCCACCGGCACCGGCTTTGCCCCTTTCGCCAGCCTGTTGCGCGATCCCGAGACCTGGGAGAAGAACGAGCGGGTGGTGATGATGCACACCTGCCGCGAGGCGGGCGAGCTGGAATACGGCCGCAAACTGGTCGAGGATCTGCAGAACGATCCGCTGATCGGTGAGCTGGTGGCGGGCAAGCTGCACTACTACCCAACGACAACGCGTGAGGCGGGGCCATTCATGGGCCGGATCACCGACAACCTGACCTCGGGCAAGGTGTTTACCGATCTGGGCCTGCCCGGACCGCTCGACCCCGAGATCGACCGCGCGATGGTCTGCGGCTCGCTGGCGTTCAACAAGGACGTGGCAGCGGTGCTGGACGGGTTCGGGTTGCACGAAGGCGCGAATTCGGCGCCGGGCGATTACGTTATCGAAAAGGCGTTCGTCGGCGACGGCGTGTGATCGGGCGCGTAGGGTGGGGTTTAACCCCACCTTACGCCAACCCCTCATCCCTTGGCGCTGATCGCCTCTTCCATCGCGCTGAGCAGCTTCGCCACCTCGGCCTCGGTGTTGTAGTGGCAAAACGAGATGCGCACGCAATCGGGCATTCCCAGCGGCGACAGCACATTGCCTGAATACTGATCCGCCTTGCGGATATGCACGCGAATGCCGCGCGCGCCCAGAAACTCGACCAGTTTCAGCGTGTCCCAGCCGTCCAGCCGCAGCGAGACCACGCCTTCACGCCCCTCCAGCGCCTCACCGCCGACCAGCGTGACGCCCGGCATCTCGGCCAGCCCGCGCAGGTTGCCGGTGCCTGACATCAGCCAGCCCAGAAGCTTCGCCTCTTCCGCGTGGATCGCTGCCCCCGCCGCTTCCAGCCGCTCGCGCCGGTCGCTGCTGGTTGAGAACTGCCCGCCCAACCAGTCGAAATACGCCACCACATCGCTGAAGGTCGCATAAGCGCCCGCGTCGCGCGTGCCCAGCTCCCAGCTGGTCGGCCCATTGCCGATGATCTGCTCATGGCTCAGCGCCGTCAGCCGGTCCGAGGCCCAGCCGACCCCGTAGCCGTGGCGCGAGAACATCTTGTAGGGGCTTAGTGCATAGGCATCGATCCCGGCCTTGGCCACATCGACCGGGCCGTGGCAGGCGTGCTGGATGCCGTCCACGATGATGAAGGCCTCGGGTGCCACTTCACGGATCGCCGCCGCAATCGCGTCCACATCCGTCGCCATCCCGGTGACGGGCGAGGTGTGGATGATCGAGGCCACGCGAATATCGGGCCGCAGCGCCGCCTTGTACGCCTCGACGCTGACCACCCCGGTGGCGTCGTCATGCGCCACTTCGATCAACTCGCGCCCGGTCACCCCGGCCCAATGCGTCATCGACGAGCCCAGCGCCGGGTGCTCCAGCGTCGAGCGCAGCATAACGCCGCCCGCCTGCGCCCCCACCGCCGCCGTGCGCACCAGCCGGAACAGCACCTCGGTGCCGCTTTCGCCGACGAAGACCTGACCCGTCGGCGCATTCAGGAACTGGCGCATGTCCGCCTTGCCCTTGTCGATCGCGCCCATCAGGGTTTGCGAGGCAATGTTGGGACGGCCCTGATTGTCGGGATAGCTGGCATACAGCGCCGAGGTCTCGACCACCGATTTCAGCCGCAGCGCGCCACCCGCGTTCTCGAAGAACACGCGCGGACCCTCGAACGGGCAGGTGTCGATATGGGCAAAGCGGTCGCGCACGGCCTCGATCAGGCCTGGTTTGTCGGTGATCATCGCGTGTTCCTGCCAGCAAGAGAAGGGTTTCCCTTGACGTGCAACGCCCCGCGCCGAATGGCAAGAGGAGGCGACCCATGACAGGCCGCCCCCCGCGCATTGGTTATTTGCCGGGCGCTGCCGGGGCGGGTGCCGGGCTGTAGGGGATCGCGCCGGGCGCTTGCGTCGGCGCCTGATACGCCACCAACCCGCGCGCCTGTGCGGCGAAGACACCGTTCGGCCAGAGCTTGAGGAAGGTCCAGATTGCCTCGGGCCGGCCTTGTCCCAGCGCAGCGGCCCAAGCCTGCGTTTCGGTCAGGGCTGGCGGCGTCATCGGACGCGGTTCCGACACCTGCGGCATTGGCTCTGCGGGAACCTCGTCAAACGGCGTCACGCCGCGTTCACGCAGCCAGTCACGGGCGAGACGCGAGTTCAGACTGCGCGGGAAGCCCATGAGATACGCCTGCATCGTCTCGACCGATTGCTCGCTTTGCGCAAACTCCCACGCCTGCGCCTCGGGGCTGGCGTCGCGGGCTGGCGGCATCACGATCGCAGCCGGAGGCGTTGCCTCGGGCGCAGGCTCGGCCGTGGCGGCGGGATCTTTGCCGCCCTCCGCCGGGGGCATCTGGGGCGGCGCGCTCGGCTCTGCCTGCACTGACGGCAGGCTGACGCCGTCGGGCAACACGGGCGAGCCGCTGAGGCTGGCAAGGAAGGTCGCCTCAAAGGCGGCGGCGCTCTCGGGCCCTTGCCCGACGCTGCGCAGGGCGATCCAGGGGGTCAGGCCGACCTCGTTGGGGGCCTCTGCGATCAGGTAGACCATCTGCGACTCGACCTCCTCGTCGCTCTCGGTGCCACGGAAGACATGCAGCGTGCTGGTGCCCAGCGTCAGAGTCTCGCCTGTGGCGCTGAGCGGCATGTTGGCAAAATCCGACAGCATCGCGGTGAACTCGGGGTCACTGGGCGACGGGTGTGGCACCCGTTGCAGGGCCTCGGGGCTGAAGACCCGGATCGAGACTTCCTGCGCAATATCTCCCTCGGCGTTGCGGGTCTGCAGCCACAGCTCCATGCGATTCACCTCGTCGCGCTCGCGGCGGACGGTCATGGTGTCCGGCACCGCAAAGCTCAGGCCGAAGCGTTCGCGCTGGACCCAGCCGGGCGGCAGGGCGCCGGGCGCGGCCTCGGGTGCCTGCGCGACCTGTGGCGCTTGCTCTGACACCTCCGGGGCAATCGCCGCACGGATCGGCGCGATGACCGCATCGTCGCATAGCGTGCTGCCTTCGGGCGCGGTGAGCGTCAGCGCGTTCTCCAGCACATCGAGTTCAGCCTCGTTCCCCGGCGCGGCCATCAGCGCGACCAGATAGGGCGGTCGACCGTCAACGCAGTGACGCGGGGCGATGACGCGGGCCGGGATGCCATCCTCGGCGCTGGCAGGTTCATCGCTCAGGTCGCGCGAGGCGGGGCCATGGATCACCCAGACGGGCAGGCCGCCGACATCGGCCTCGACCACGGCATCAACCCGGGCAAGCAGGCGCTGGACCTGCTGTTCGACCGGGCGCGCCAGTTCCCCGGCGGCGATGCGGGCGGTCGGAACGGTGGGGGTTTCAGCATCGGCGAGAGACAGGAAAACGGCGCGCGGATTGCGCATGGTCTCGTTGGCCACCTGACCGGGGGCAATGGTGACCGAGGCCAGACCGGCAATCAACTCGATTGAGTCGCGCGACGAGTCCATCGCCACCGACGCGGCGGCTTCCGCTTCGCCAGTCTCGGCATCGGCAGCTGCACTCGCGGGGGCAGCGGGTTCCACGACGGGAGCCTCTGCGCTGGCGATGGCTGTGGGGGGCTCAGGTGCGGCGTCAGCCTCGGCTGCGGCATCAGGCTCGGCGCTGTCGACCTGCGCCATCGTGGGGGCGTCGCCAGTGTCATCGCTTGCGCCGTCATCGGGGGTATCAACGGTTGCTTCCTCCACCGGCTCGGATGCCCGCAGGCTGGTGATGAAATCCAGTTCGAGCGCGCCCGCGACCTCGGCCCCAAGGCCTGCGCTGAAAACGGCGATCATCAGGCCGGTGCCATCCTCGTCGGCGTCCTGCGTTACCATCAGCAGAAGGGTCGTTTCCAGCGGGGTGCCGTCAGCGCCGGGCGTCGTCCCGGTGCCGCGAAAGAGATGCAGCGTGCGCGCGCCGACCTGCACCACGATACCGCTGTCGGTAACGGGCATGTCCATCTGATCGCTGAGAAAAGCGGTATACTCAGGCGTGCCCGCGGGCGGGGCGAGGGCCAGAATGTCGGGGGACAACACCCGCAGACCGATGCGCGCGCCGACACCCGCGTCATCCAGATCGGCCACGGCATAAGTGGTGGATGAATCGTTGGTCACCGCCATGCCGGGCGGAAGCGCGAAATCCACGCCAAAGCGGCTGACCTGCTCGGGTTGCGCGGCCTCGGCGATCGGGGGGGCGGTTACCGCCGAGTCCTGCGCACGGGCAGGGCTTGGCGTCAGCGGCGCGAACGCGGCCAGAGAGACGGTGAGCGCGATCAGGGCGGTCGAACTGCGCAGGGTAAAGACAGACATCAAAATGATCCTTCAGGGCAAAGGCAAATCTGCGGTCACGATACCACTGATCCCCCACATGCCTAGTCCCCAACCGGCGCGCGCGTTCACGCCTGTGTAACCACGCGCGCCGCACACCCCTTGCGCCATTGGTCCGCCGGGCGTAAAGAGCCGCGTCGCCCGACGGGTGGCCAAGTCTCCGACCACCTTGTCAAAACGGTTTCAGAACATGACCAAATTCTACCTGCCCGGCATCCTTGCCATGGCCGCCATCGTCGTGGCCTCGAACATCCTTGTGCAATTCCTGCTGGGCAACTGGCTCACCTGGGGTGCGCTGACCTATCCCTTCGCTTTCCTCGTCACCGATGTGATGAACCGCGTCTATGGCGCGCAGGCCGCCCGGCGCGTGGTCTGGGCCGGGTTCGCCGTGGGCGTTGCCTGCTCGCTGATCGGCACGCAGATCATCCTGCAGGGCGACGGCTATACCTTCCCGGCTGTCACGCTGCGCGTGGCCATCGGCTCGGGCCTTGCGTTTCTCACTGCGCAGATGGTCGATATCGCCGTGTTCAACAGCGTCTCGTCCCGCGTCTGGTGGAAAGCGCCTCTTATTTCAACGCTGATTGGCGCGTCTCTGGACACTGCCATCTTCTTCACGATCGCGTTTTCGGTGCTGGCCGCACCCCTCGATCCGGCGGCAGATGTTAGCTGGGCGCAGGAGGTTTTGCCACTGCTGGGCTTTGGTCCGGGTGTGCCTTTGTGGGTGTCTTTGGGCTTTGCCGACTGGATGGTCAAACTGGCGCTGGCTTTGATCGCTTTGGTGCCATTTCGCGTCATCGTGAGAAAACTAACGCAACCTGTCGCTTAAAAGGTTTTGACAAACACCAGATATGTGCCACCATCGCCTTACGGTTCAACCCAGCGAAAGGAGGTGGTCCAGTGTCTAGAGTGATATTGGAGAGTGGTGTCGGGACAGTCAGAGGGGCGCGTGAGCTGACGGCAGTCTGACGGCTGCACCCCCCTTGATTGGGCCTGGTTCTAACCGGCTCCATCTCCTGAAGCTCGTGAGGGCCGCTCGATTTTCGGGCGGCCCTTTCGATTGATTTAACGGCAGTGTTTGATAAGTCCGCAGCATGCTTTTTGTGACCGATCAGATCATCATTCAGGACTGGGAGCTGAGCGAAAGCTTCACGCGCTCCTCGGGTCCGGGTGGGCAAAACGTCAACAAGGTCTCAACCGCGGTCGAGTTGCGGTTCGAGGCCGAGCGGTCGCCTGCGCTGACGCCTGCCGTCAAAGCGCGACTCAAACGGCTGGCCGGACGGCGCTGGACGCTGGACGGTGCGCTGCTGCTCAGGGTCGAAGATACCCGCAGCCAGGCCCGCAACCGCGAATTGGCGCGCGAGCGGCTGGTCGAGCTGATCAGGCAATCTTTGGTCGCACCACGTCGCAGAATTGCAACAAAACCGACCTACGGTAGTAAAATCAGGCGTGTTGAAGCTAAAAACAGGCGTGGTACGATCAAATCCCTGCGCGGACGCGTTGACGACACTGACAGCTGAGGGCAGATTGTGGATAATTCCGACACAGATCCGGTGAACCACAAAAATGCGCGGCCGTCCTCAACGGTTGCCCCCGAACCCGAGCAGGCACCCATGAAGCAATCCGCCCTGGCGGCCTTTCGCAATTTCGTCGAACCCGTTTGGCGCCGCCCTGATTTCGTTCAGGCCGCGGCCCTGTGTGTGCGCAAGACGAAGAAGGGCCCCGAGGTGTTGCTGGTGACCAGCCTGACCACCAAGCGCTGGATCGTGCCCAAGGGCTGGCCGATGGATGGCCGGACACTGGCCGAGGCCGCAATGCAAGAAGCGTGGGAAGAGGCCGGGGTCAAGGGCAAGGTCGCGACCGCGTCGATGGGCGATTTCGCCTATCGCAAGCTGGTCAAGAACGGCATTCCGGTGATCTGCCGCTGCTCGGTGTTCCGCATCGACGTGTCGGATCTGGCCAATGACTTCCCGGAAAAGGGCCGCCGGGTGCGCCACTGGATGCGCCCGTCCGAGGCTGCGAAAGCGGTCGAAGAACCTGAACTCAAGGCGCTGATCCTGACGCTCAACTGATACGCGGCGCAGCGGGAAGACCCGGCAACCGGGGCGGGTGGACGGATCGGCAACGCTTTGACGCAACCTGTCGCTGTCCCGGTCGCGGGTGTTGTGATCCTGCCTTGGGCGCGCTAGGGGCTTTGTGACACTTTTGCGACAGCCACGGAGCCCGTGATGACCTCGCCTGCCGACCCGAACGCCAAGGCCATCAAGACCCTCGACAAAGACCTCGGGCGCATCGGCCTGCTGGAACAAGCGACGATGTTCACCGCCCGCCCGCTGGTCGGACCGGGCATCGCGCTGGTCTTCATGGCGCTGGCCGGTCTGGCTGCGGCCACGATCATCGGCGCAGGGACGGGGACCTGGGTCGTGGTGATCGCGGCGGTGATCGGGGCCTATATGGCGGTGAACATCGGGGCCAATGACGTGGCCAACAACATGGGCCCGGCGGTGGGGGCGAATGCCGTCACGCTGGGCGGCGCGCTGATCATTGCGGCAATTTGCGAGACGGCGGGTGCGCTGCTGGCCGGGGGCGATGTGGTCAGCACCGTGTCGCGCGGCATCGTCGCGCCCGAGTCGGTGGCCGAGCCTCAGATCTTCGTCTGGGCGATGATGGCCGCGCTGTTGGCCGGGGCGCTGTGGATTCACCTTGCCACCGCCATGGGCGCGCCGGTTTCGACCACGCATTCCATCGTCGGCGGGGTGATGGGCGCGGGCATTGCCGCGGCGGGCTTCGGGGCTGTCAACTGGCCGACCATGGCGGCGATTGCGGCCAGCTGGGTGGTCTCGCCGTTGATGGGCGGGGTGATCGCGGCGCTGTTTCTGGCGCTGATCAATTCGCGCATCCTGTATCGTGAAGACCGGATCGCCGCCGCCCGCACCTGGGTGCCGGTGCTGATCGGTCTGATGGGTGGCGTGTTCGCGACCTATATGGCGATGAAGGGGCTGAAGAAGCTGGTCGATGTGTCGCTGGGCGAATCGGTGTTGATCGGTGTGGCCGTCGGTATTCCGCTGGCGCTGCTGATGCGCCCGGTGATCCGCCGCCAGTCGCGCGGCATGGAGAACCGGGTCAAGTCGATCAAGGCGTTGTTCTCGATCCCGCTGGTGCTGTCGGCGGCGCTCCTGTCCTTCGCCCATGGTGCGAATGATGTGGCCAATGCGGTGGGGCCGCTGGCGGCGATTGTCCATGTGATTCAGGATGGCTCGTCGGGGGACCGGGTGCAGATCCCGTATTGGGTGATGATCACCGGGGCGTTGGGGCTGTCGGTCGGCCTGATGCTGTTCGGGCCCAAGCTGATCAACATCGTCGGGTCCGAGATCACCCGCCTGAACGCGATGCGCGCCTGGTGCGTGGCGCTGTCGGCGGCAATGGTGGTGATTCTGGCGTCCTGGCTGGGGCTGCCGGTCAGCTCGACCCATATCGCCATCGGCGGGATCTTTGGCGTGGGCTTTTACCGCGAGTGGTACCACGAGAAGATTCTGAAAGAGAATCGCGACCTCTCGGCCCTGCCGGTCGAGGAACGCACCCGCCGCAAGGTCGTGCGCCGCTCGCATCTGATGACAATCATGACCGCATGGGTGATCACCGTGCCTGCAACGGCAGTGCTGTCGGCGGGTCTGTTCTTTGCCGCGACGCTGCTGGCCGGCCTGCGCTGAACGGCAACGGCTGGTGCGCTGAAGCGCACCCTACGGGCGACGGGTAGGGTGCGCTTCAGCGCACCGTCGCTCAGCGGCCCAGATGCAGCGCGCCGCGCGCTTCGGCCAGCGCGATCTGCTTCTGGCGCTCGCGGAAACCCTCGCGGCGGGCATCGTCGAATTCGCTCAGGCAGTGGTGACAGCTGACGCCGTGCTCATACTCGGGCCGTGACAGGTCGGCAGGTTCCAGTGGCCTGCGGCAGGCGTGGCACATAACGTGGCCGGTGGGCTGCAACCCGTGCCCCACCGCGACGCGCTGGTCGAACACAAAGCAGCCGCCGTGCCAGAGGCTTTGCTCCTGCGGCACCTCTTCAAGGTATTTCAGGATGCCGCCCTTGAGGTGGAACACCTCGTCAATCCCCTGACCCAGCAGATAATTCGTCGATTTCTCGCAGCGGATGCCGCCGGTGCAGAACATCGCGATCCGCTTGTTGTGGAAGCGCTCCTTGTTGGCCTCCCACCACGCCGGGAAGTCGCCGAACGCCCGCGTGCCGGGATCAACCGCGCCCTCGAACGTGCCGATCGCCACCTCATAGTCATTCCGCGTGTCTATCACCGCCACATCGGGGTCCGAAATCAGCGCGTTCCATTCGGACGCCTCGACGTAATGGCCGACGCGGGCCAGCGGATCGACATCGGGCTGGCCCATGGTGACGATCTCGCGCTTGAGGCGGACCTTGAGGCGGCCAAAGGGCATGGTTTCGGCCTGTGCCTCTTTCCACTCCAGATCGGTGCAGCCGGGCAGGGCGCGGATATGCGCCAGCACCGCGTCGATCCCGGCGCGGGGTCCGGCGATGGTGCCGTTGATCCCCTCGGGCGCCAGCAGCAGCGAGCCCTTGACCCCCTGCGAACAGGCCAGCTGCGCCAGCGGGTGCTTGAGCGCGGCGGGATCAGGGAAACGGGTGAAATGATAGAGTGCGGCGACGATGAGCATGGCGGGCTTTTGCGCCAGAGCGGCGGCTCAGGCAAGAAAGGATTCGATCACAACGCTGACGAGGACAAAGAACGCCACGGTCTTGATCCAGAACCACCAGCGCGCGCCGCCCGTCCCCTCGGTCGTGGCGTTGCCCAGCGAGGGCAGCCAGCGCGACAGGCCCAGAAAGGCCGCTTCGGGATGGGACACGGGCGGCTGAAACAGCGGCACATCGCGCCAGCGCAGGCCGGTGATCAGCACCGCCCCGGCAGCGAAGCCCCCGATATGCGCCCAGAAGGCGATACTGACCTGACCGGGTTCCTCGGCCAGCGCGGCGATCAGATCCAGCACCACAGACAGACCGACGAAGACCCCCGCCGGAACCGTCACTGGCACGCGCAGACCTACAAGGACCAACACCTGCGCGCGCGGATGCAGCAGCAGATAGGCGCCCATCACCCCCGCGATCGCCCCCGACGCGCCGATCACCGGCACCATCGGATTGCGCGAAAACAGCGCCTCGGCCCCCGCCCCCGCCATACCGCAGAGCACGAAGAACAACGCGTAGCGTATGGGGGCCATGCTGTCCTCGATGTTGTCGCCGAATACCCAGAGCACGATCATATTGCCCGCCAGATGCAGCAGGCTGGCATGGAGGAAGATATAGCTGGCCATCTGCCCGATGACCTCGGGCGCGCCGCCGGGGGCCTTGGTGCCGCCGATCAGATAGAGCGTCGCAGGGGTAAAGGCGAAATCCTGCCACGGGACGTTGAGCGCATAGAGGGTGACGCAGAGCGCTATGATGCCCCAGTTGACCCAGGGTGCGCGGATGTGGCGCGTCGGGTTGTGATCGGCGAGGGCAAGCATTCAGGTGCGGCTCCGGGCGGTGAGGGGGCAGGGGGGGCTGTCAGCCCCCCTCTTCGGCTGACGCCGAATTCACCCCCCGAGAGTATTTGAAACAAGGTGAAATCGCACGGGGGGCAGGGTTCGGGGTGGATTTTCTTGACTCTGCCGGGAGGCGGGCGTATCGCAGCCCGGAATTCCCCCGGAAGCCGCCTGCTTCCGGTCCCATCGCTTATGCGGGGATCGCCATCCGTCAGCGCGTTGCGCCCACGGGTGCAATGCCCCGTGGCCCCGCAAGCCCGTGCCCGAAAGGACGAGCCATGTTCGAGAATCTGTCCGAGCGCCTTGGCGGTGTCTTCGACCGCCTGACCAAGGCCGGTGCGCTGTCGGCGGACGATGTCTCGGCGGCGCTGCGTGAAGTGCGCACCGCGCTGCTTGAGGCGGATGTCTCGCTGCCGGTGGCGCGCGATTTCATCAAGCGGGTGCAGGTCAAGGCGACCGGCGCCTCGGTCACCAAATCGGTCACGCCGGGCCAGCAGGTCGTCAAGATCGTCCATGACGAGCTGATCGCCACGCTGCGCGGTGACGACGACCCCGGCAAGCTGAAGATCGACAACCCGCCCGCGCCGGTGCTGATGGTCGGTCTGCAGGGCTCGGGCAAGACCACGACCACCGCCAAGCTGGCGCGCCGGTTGAAAGAGCGTGAGGGCAAGCGGGTCTTGATGGCCTCGCTCGACACCAACCGCCCGGCGGCCATGGAGCAGCTCGCGATTCTGGGCACCCAGATCGGCGTTGATACCCTGCCGATCGTCAAGGGTGAGAACGCCGTTCAGATCGCCAAACGCGCCAAGTCGCAGGCGACGATGGGCGGCTATGACGTGTATCTCCTGGATACTGCCGGCCGTCTGCACATCGACGACGTGCTGATGGACGAGGTTCAGGCCGTCCGCGATGCCGTCAACCCGCGCGAGACGCTCTTGGTGGTCGATGGCCTGACCGGGCAGGACGCCGTCAACGTCGCCACCGAGTTCGAGGGCAAGGTCGGCATCACCGGCGTGGTCCTGACCCGGATGGACGGCGACGGGCGCGGCGGTGCGGCGCTGTCGATGCGGGCCGTGACTGGCAAGCCGATCCGTTTCGTCGGTATGGGCGAAAAGACCGATGCGCTGGAGAGCTTTGAGGCCGAGCGCGTCGCGGGCCGCATTCTGGGCATGGGCGACATCGTCGCGCTGGTGGAGAAGGCGCAAGTCACGCTGGAGGCCGAGCAGGCCGAGCGCATGATGAAGCGCTTCCAGAAGGGTCAGTTCAACATGAACGACCTGCGCCAGCAGCTGGACCAGATGCTGAAAATGGGCGGCATGCAGTCGGTCATGGGCATGATGCCGGGCATGGGCAAGATGTCGAAACAGGCCGAGGCGGCCGGGTTCGACGACAAGATGCTCAAGCGGCAGATCGCCCTGATCGGCTCGATGACCAAATCCGAACGCGCCCGCCCCGAGATCCTGCAGGCGAGCCGCAAGAAGCGGATCGCGGCAGGCGCGGGCCTTGATGTGGCCGAGCTGAACAAGCTTCTGAAAATGCAGCGGCAGATGGCCGATGTGATGAAGAAGATGGGCAAGGGCGGCATGCTGAAACAGGCGATGAAGTCCATGTTCGGCAAGAACCCCGACATGGCCGACATGCAAAAGCAGCTGGCCGATCCCGAGGCGATGAAAGCCGCTCAGGCCGCGATGCGCGGCGGGGCGATGTCGCGCAGCATGCCCGGGTTGCCCGGGTTGGGCGGCGGCGGGTTGCCGGGCGGTTTGTCGGGTCTGGGGCGCAAGAAGTGAGCCTTGCGCAGACCTTTGAGCAGTCGATTCCCCGGATCGAGACGCCGCGCCTGATCCTGCGTGCGCCCGGTCTGGCTGATTTCGACGGTTTCGCCGGGTATCTCGCCTCGGACCGCTCGCGCTATACCGGCGGGCCGATGGACCGCGGTCTGGCGTGGCGCAGCTGGGGCCATGCGGTCGGCCATTGGGTGCTGCGCGGCTACGGGATCTTCGTCATCGAGGACAAGGCGACGGGCAAGGCGCTGGGGACCACGGGCCCGTGGTTTCCCGAAGGCTGGCCTGAGCCGGAACTGGCCTGGACCCTGTGGGACACCAGCGTTGAAGGCAAGGGCATCGCCGCCGAGGCCGCTCTGGCCGGGCGTGCCTGGGCCTATGAGACGCTGGGCTGGACCACCGCGATCAGCGTGATCCTTGAGGGCAACACCCGCTCGGAAGCGCTGGCGCAACGCCTCGGCTGCGTCCGCGACGGCGGCATGACCCATCCGCAATTTGGCGCAACCTCGATCTGGCGGCACCCGGCTGCGGATGCGCAGGGCGCAGGCATGGAGGCTTACGCATGAGCGACGATTCCCAACGCGCCGAAGAGCTGCTGCGTGAGCACCGCGAAAGCATCGACCGGCTGGACGCCATTCTGGTCTACACGCTGGCCGAACGCTTCAAACACACGCAGGGCGTCGGGCGGCTGAAAGCCGAACACGCGCTGCCGCCGTCCGATCCGTCGCGCGAGGCGCGCCAGATCGAGCGGCTGGAATGGTTGGCCAAAGAGGCCGATCTCGACCCGGAATTTGCCAAGAAATTCCTGACGTTCATCATCTCGGAAGTGATCCGTCACCACGAGAAGCTGCAAAACTGACACCCGAATTGGCGCCGGGGGTTCCCTGCGTCCGACAAGCCATCAATAGGAGAATTCACAATGGCTACTAAAATCCGTCTCGCCCGTGGTGGCTCGAAAAAGCGCCCGTTCTACGCGATCGTCGTGTGCGACAGCCGCATGCCGCGCGACGGCCGTTTCCTGGAAAAGGTCGGCACGTATAACCCGCTGCTGGCCAAAGACAGCGAAGACCGCGTGAAGATGGACATCGAGCGCGTGCAGGCGTGGCTGGACAAAGGCGCGCAGCCGACCGACCGCGTCGTGCGCTTCCTGGAAGCTGCCGGTGTCCGCGCCAAAGTCGAGCGCAACAACCCGAACAAAGCCAAGCCGGGCAAGAAAGCCGTCGCCCGCGCGAAAGAGCGCGCCGACAAGGCTGAAGCTGCTGCCACGGCGTCGGCTGAGTAAGCCGATGCAGGACGGGGCGTTCAGCGAAACGTTCCGCGCGCAGCTGGCGGATCTGGTGCGGTGGCGGCGCGATGTGCGCCGCTTCCGGTCGGACCCGGTGGATGAGGACGCGTTGGAACGGTGCCTGACTGCCTTTCGTCTGGCACCCTCGGTCGGGCTGTCCGAACCCTGGCGCCTTGTCAGGGTCGAAAGCCCCGCCGCGCGGGACGCCGCCCTGCGCAACTTCAAGGCGGCCAATACGGCCGCCTTGCAAGGTTATGAGGGCGAGCGCGCTACGCTTTATGCCGGTCTCAAACTGACCGGCATGCGCGAAGCGCCCGTTCAGCTGGCTGTGTTCTGCGACGAGAGCACGGTCAAAGGCTCGGGGCTTGGCGCGCAGACCATGCCTGAGATGCGGCGCTATTCCGTCGCGGGCGCGGTGATGCAGCTCTGGCTGATGCTGCGCGCCGAAGGCCTGGGAATGGGCTGGGTCTCGATCCTTGACGCCGACCAGCTCTCGGCCGATCTGGGGATTGACGCCGGATGGCGGCTGGTTGCCTATCTGTGCATCGGCTGGCCTGAAACCAGCGATGACGAACCGGAACTGGAACGCGCGGGCTGGGAACAGCGCAGCCTCGCCGTGCCGATAGAACGACGATAGGGGTGATCATGGGCGAGCGTGTCTGTGTCGGAGCGATTGCCGGAGCCTTTGGCGTCCGGGGTGAGGTGCGGCTGAAAAGCTTCTGCGCCCAGCCCGAGGCGATCGGTGCCTATGCCCCGCTTTATACCGAAGACGGCAAGCGCAGTTTTACCGTCAAGCTCGGCTCGCCGGTCCCCAATGGGTTGTCCGCGCGCCTGTCAGGCATTGCGTCGCGCGAAGAGGCTGAGGCGCTGCGTGGCACCCGGCTTTATGCCGACCGCGACAAGCTGCCCAGCTTGCCGGACGATGAATTCTACCACGCTGATCTGATCGGCCTGACCGTGCTCGATACCGGCGGGACCGAACTGGGCCGCGTCACCTCGGTGCAGAACCATGGCGCGGGTGATCTGCTGGAAATCCAGATCCCGGCCAAGGGCAGCGCGCTGATCCCCTTCACGCTGGCCATCGTGCCGACGGTCGATCTGGCCTCGGGCCGGGTCATCGTCGATCCGCCCGAGGGTCTGTTTGAATGAGCGACGACGACACGCCCGCCCCCCGCCGCTCGCACGGGCGCGTGGCGATCAGCGTGACGGGACAGCCGCGTGACCTGATGGGCGGCCCGCCGCGCATCAAAAGCGCCTGGGCTGCCAAGATCATCACCCTTTTTCCCGATGCCTTCCCCGGTGTGCTGGGTCAGTCACTGACCGGCAAGGCGCTGGATCGGGGCCTGTGGTCGCTCGACACGCTCGATCTGCGCCCCTTTGGCGAGGGCAAGCACCGCAACGTCGACGACACGCCCGCGGGCGGTGGTGCCGGGATGGTGCTGCGCGCCGATATCCTCGCCCGCGCGCTGCGCATGGCCGAGATCGGCACCGGACCGCGCCCGCGCTGGCCCGTGGTGTACCTCTCGCCGCGCGGCACGCCCTTTGATCAGGCGATGGCCCGCCGCTTTGCCGCTGGCGACGGCATCACGCTGCTCTGTGGCCGGTTCGAGGGTGTGGATGAGCGCGTGCTCGAACACTTCGCGATCGAAGAGGTCTCGCTGGGGGATTTCGTCCTGACCGGCGGCGAGATCGCCGCGCAGGCGGTGCTGGATGCCACCGTCCGGCTGTTGCCCGGTGTGCTGGGCAACGCCGCCTCGACCGAGGAAGAAAGCCATTCCAGCGGGTTGCTGGAGCACCCGCAATACACCAAGCCCGCTGTGTGGGAAGGCCGCGAGATCCCGCCGGTCCTGCTGTCGGGCAACCACGCCGAGATCGCCAAATGGCGCCGCGCGCAGGCCGAGCGCATCACCCGCGAGCGCCGCCCGGATATGTGGGCGCGCCGCGAGAAGCCCTGACGCTTAGCGCCAGATCGCCCCCTGCCGCTCGTAGCATTCCTGCGCCAGATCCATCGCGGCGGTCGAGCCGTTCAGGATCCACTCCCGCGCCGCGTCGCCCTCAAGCGCCGCGCTGAAATAGTTCCCGTCCATCAACCGCTGCCGCATCACCTCGGTCAGCGGCTGCGCTGCCCAGCCGTGGCCGAGCAGCTCATAGGTTACCGGCAACTCCTCGCCATCAACGATGAACAGACCGGGCGCGCTTGTACTGCCCTTCTCCTCGGGCGTTTGCGGGCTGGGCACATACATCGTCCACCCCTCCAGCGCGTCGAAGCTCCGCTCCAGCAACAGCGGCCCCCCCTCTTGCAACGGGATCGTCGCCCGGCAGCCTGAAAAGCCGGTGTCATCATGCAGCGCCTCCACCAACCAACTGCGCGTCTCGCCGTACAGGGTGCTGCGCTCGTTGGGGTTGGTGGGTTCGGCGAGGGCGGGGAACGTCAGGCTGGCAGTGATCGCAGCGGCGAAGGTCAGGCGGGTCACGGGCTGGCGGGGCAAGGGGGGGGCTCCAGAGGGTGAGGTCGGTTGGGGTGATGATGGGGGGGAATAAGGGGAGGTCAAGGGGCTAGCCTTTTTGTGACCGTGCAGGCTGGGGCAGTATCGCCCGCGATATCGGCGTTCGATGGGCTGCGTCAGGGGTCGGGTCAGGACGCAGGCGGGGCCGGCGCCACCTTTTCACTGCCGCACTGTTTTCGCACAGGACCAAGGCCGCAGCCTCCCCCGACGATCAGTGGTTGACCACGGCTTTATATATCCATACATCATGAAATATGGAAAAGAATCGCGCCCTCGACGCCTTTGCCGCACTCAGCCAGCAGACCCGGCTGGATGTGTTCCGCCTGCTCATCAAGACGGGCGAGGCGGGCATGTCGGCGGGTGACATCAGCGATGCGCTGGGGGTCCGGCAGAACACGATGTCCGCCAACCTCGCGATCCTGTCGCGCGCCGGGCTGATCCGCAGCGCGCGCGAAGGCCGCAGCATCCGCTATTTCGCCGATATGGACGGGTTGCGCGGGCTGCTCGGCTTCCTGATGGAAGACTGTTGCGGCGGAAACCCTGCGCTGTGTCAGCCCGTCATCAACCAACTTGCCTGCGCCTGTTAGGGGGCTTTCATGACCAGCCAACCGTATAACGTCCTGTTCCTGTGTACCGGCAATTCTGCCCGCTCGCTCATGGCCGAGGCGATCCTGAACCGCGACGGCATGGGACAGTTCCGCGGCTTCTCTGCCGGTTCGCATCCGGGGGCGTCCCCGCATCCTTATACGTTGGACCTGCTCAGGGGGCTGAGCCACGACACCGCCTTTGCACGTTCCAAAAGCTGGGATGAATTCGCCGTGCCGGGCGCGCCGCGCATGGATTTCGTCTTTACCGTCTGCGACGATGCGGCGGCCGAGGAATGTCCGCACTGGCCGGGCCAGCCGATGAGCGCGCATTGGGGCATTCCCGATCCGGTCAAGGTTGACGGCTCCGAAGCCGTTCGCCGCGTCGCCTTCGTGGACGCCTACAGAATGCTGCGCAGCCGGATCTCGCTGTTTGTCAGCCTGCCGCTGGGATCGCTTGACCGGATCGCGCTGCAACGCAATCTCGACGGCATTGGCAAATCGACCGCAAAGACCGACTGAACGGCGGCGATACCCGGCGCGCCGCGCAGTGTTGCGCGGCCGCCAACCCTTCGCTTGACCCACCCCCTCGCAAGCCCTATACCGCGCTCGTCCGGGGGCGGAATCGCCCACCGGGCCGTTTTCGTTTGGGCCCTGCCTTCTTCGGCGGATCACGGAACAAACGGATCGCACAGGAACGACGATCGTATCTCTGTCGGGCTGCTCCCCTTGCGGGCAAGCGGGACCCGGGTGAAGACCAGAGCTCTGCATCGGCACAGACCTTCGCGGGCCAACCGTGAGCATGATAGGAGAAGATCAGATGAACCTGATCGCAGAACTCGAAGCCGAGCAGATTGCCTCGCTCGGTAAGACCATCCCGGATTTCAAGGCCGGCGACACCATCCGTGTCGGCTACAAAGTGACCGAGGGCACCCGCTCGCGCGTGCAGATGTTTGAAGGCGTCTGCATCGGCCGCAGCGGTGGCAAGAACATCGCCGCCTCGTTCACCGTGCGCAAGATCTCGTTCGGTGAAGGCGTCGAGCGGATGTTCCCGCTCTATTCGACCAACATCGACAGCATCGAGGTTGTTCGCCGCGGTCGCGTTCGTCGCGCCAAGCTGTACTACCTGCGCGATCGCCGCGGTAAGTCGGCGCGTATCGTTGAAAAGACCAACTACCGTCCGATGGGCGCTGAGTAAGGAGCCGGATGATGAAAGCAGATATTCACCCCGACTATCACGTCATCAACGTCAAGCTGGTTGACGGCACGATCGTGCAGATGAAATCGACCTGGGGCAAAGAAGGCGACAGCATGTCGCTGGACATCGACCCCTCGGTGCACCCGGCCTGGACCGGCGGCACCTCGCGTCTGATGGACACCGGCGGCCGCGTGTCGAAGTTCAAGAACAAATACTCGGGCCTGGGTTTCTAAACCTACCCCCGTTTGCAAAGACGTTGAGCGCCGCTACATCCGTAGCGGCGTTCTGCATTTCAAAGGCCTCCCCCAATGCTGTTCAATCTTGCCATCGCCGCGACCATCCTGATCACCGGCGCGCTCTTGTCGCTGCCCGCCCTGCGCAAGGCCCCGGTCTGGCGCGCGATGGTGACGCCGCTGGCCTCGATCATCGGGTCGGGATTTCTGGTGCTGGGGCCGCTGCTCAATCACGCCTATGGTCGCTTTGCACCGCTGGCGATGGCGCTGCTGTGTCTGGTGGCCTGGGGCTATGGCGCGGCCATCCGCGACAACATCCGCGCGATTGGTGATGAGGGCACGGCGAAACCGGTCTGGGCCGAGTCGCTGGCCTCGGCCCTGCTGGGGTTCGCCTTCATGGTGTCGGTGGCCTATTACCTCAACCTCTTTGGCAGCTTCGCCCTGTCGCTCACGCCTATCGCGTCACCGTTCAACGCGCGGCTGATGACCAGCGCGATCTATGCGCTGATTCTGGTCGTCGGCTGGACGCGCGGGTTCAAGACGCTGGAGCGGATGGAATACGCCAGCGTGGCGCTGAAGCTGGCGATCATCGCCGGGTTGCTGCTGGCGCTGGCGGTGTTCACCGGCGGCAAGGCAGTCGAAGGGACGCTTGTTATCAGCGAGGTTCACGAGACAGGCTGGGCCGCGCTGACGCTGGGCTTTGGCCTGATCGTGACGGTGCAGGGCTTCGAGACCTCGCGCTATCTGGGCGCGCAATACAAGGCGAAGACGCGGATCAACTCGATGCGGCTGGCGCAGATCGTCTCAACGGCGATTTACCTGATCTATATCGCGCTGGTGACCTATGCTTTCGATCCCGCCGGCATGTCGCTGTCTGAAACCGCCATCGTCGATATGATGGGTGTCATCTCGCCCCTGTTGCCGCTGGTGCTGGTCGCCGCCGCGCTGGCCGCGCAGTTTTCGGCGGCGGTGGCGGATACCGGCGGATCGGGTGGGCTGATCGCCGAACTCAGCCGCCAGCGCATCACCCAGCGCCACGCCTATGCGCTGACCGTCGCGGTGGGGCTGGGGATCACCTGGGTCGCGGATGTGTTCCAGATCATCGCCTATGCCTCGCGCGCTTTCGCTGCTTACTACGCCGTGCAGGCTGCGATTGCCGCGTGGCGCGTGTGGCCGGACAAGCCGCTCCGCGCCGCGCAGCATGCGGGGCTTGCGCTGCTCGCCGTGGCCATCGCGATCTTCGGGACTCCGATCGAGTAACCGTCTTTCGGCGGCTTTCCGCTTCCCCCTCGCCGCTCCCCGGCTTATTGTCCGGGCGCGTCGAACCGGGCGCAGCAAGAGCAGGGAAGAACGTGGCGCATATTATCGTCACCGGCAATGAAAAGGGCGGGTCGGGCAAATCGACCACCGCGATGCATATTGCAACGGCGCTGGCCCGGATGGGGCATCGCGTCGGGGCACTGGATCTGGATGTCCGCCAACGCACTTTTGGCCGTTATATTGAAAACCGTGTGGCGTTTTGCGCGCGCGAAGGCATCACCTTGCCCAGTCCGGACTACCGCGAGCTGCCCGAGGTGGACGCGGCCCAGCTGGGTCCGAACGAGAACATCAACGACCATCGTCTGTCCGAGGCCATGGCCGGGCTGGATGAGACGTGCGATTTCATCCTCATCGACTGCCCCGGCAGCCATACCCGGCTGAGCCAGGTGGCGCATTCGCTGGCCGATACGCTGATCACGCCGATGAATGACAGCTTCATCGACTTTGACCTGCTGGCCCGGATCGATTCTGAAACCAACACGGTGCTGGGTCCGTCGATCTATGCGGAAATGGTCTGGCAAGCCCGGCAGCTGCGCGCGCAGGCGGGTCTTAAACCGATTGACTGGATGGTGGTGCGCAACCGTCTTGGTGCGCAGCAGATGCACAACAAGCGCAAGGTTGGCGAGGCGCTTGAGGCGCTGTCCAAGCGGATCGGTTTCCGCGTGGCGCCCGGCTTCTCCGAGCGGGTCATCTTCCGCGAGCTGTTCCCGCGCGGGCTGACCCTGCTGGATCTGCGTGACACGGGTGTCGAGCAGATGAACATCTCAAACGTTGCAGCCCGGCAAGAGCTGCGCGATCTGATGACGGCGCTGCGTCTTCCGGGCGTAACCGTCAGCGTGTGAAACCGGCGTTCAGTGCTTGAAAAAGCGCTTTTGCGGCAGGGATTCGGGCAGTTGTTTGTGCAGGTCATCGAGCCGCGACAACACGCGGTCCTCGTCGTCGGCAAACAGGTTGAACGGAAGTTTCAGCGCTTGGCCGAGGAAATCGAGGGTGCTGCTCTGCGGTTTCATTGTTGGTCCTTTCTGACGCGGGCTTAGGGTTAATTCATTCCTGTTTCGTGGCAGGAATGGGGCGCAGGCGTGGTCCTTTGTGGGAGGGGTTGCCGGGCGGCTGTTGTGGGGGTAAACCGGGAACATGCCCCCGCAAGACTCGGCGCTCACCATGCTCTCGCTCGTCTGGTTCACCCGTGATCTCCGCGTTCAGGACCATCCGGCCCTGTCGCTCGCGGCTGCGGGCGGGCGCGTTCTGCCGGTCTGGATCGCCGATCCGGCCGAGTGGGCGCGGCCAGAGGTGTCGGCGCGGCACTGGGGTTTTCTGGACGACTGCCTGCGGGGCTTGCGCGCCGATCTGGCCGAGCTGGGCCAGCCCCTGATCCTGCGCACCGGCGATCCGGTGGAGGTGTTGACGCGCCTGCAGGCCAAGCACGGCTTTTTGCGCCTTATAACGCATCAGGAAACCGGCAGCGCCTGGGCCCGCGCGCGCCAGCAGCGCGTGGCCGACTGGGCGCGCGGGGCAGGGGTGGAATGGGTCGCGCTGGCGCAGGACGACGGCCCTGTGCTTCCCGCGCCGTCGCTGCCGATGGTGGTTGAGGGGACCGGCGCGCTGCCCGGCCTCAAATCGCTGGGTCTGGCCGAGGATCGCTGCCCCTACCGCCAGCCCGGCGGCCGCGCGGCGGGGGTGCAATTGCTCGAAAGCTATCTGTCCGTGCGTGGGCAGGGCTATTCCCCGGCCACCGCCACCGCATTGGGGGCTGAGCGCGCGGGCAGCCGCCTGTCGCCCTATCTGGCCTACGGCGTGCTCTCACCGCGCGAAGTGCAGGCGGCGGTGGCTGAGGCCCGCAAGCGCTGGCGCGGCAATTCCGATTGGTCCGGCGCCCTGCGCGCGCTGGCCGCGCAACTGCGCGCCCGCGCTCAGGCGCAGGACGCCCTGCCGCTGATGCCCCCCGGCGACACCCCCGCCACCGGCCCTTGGGCTGACGGCCAGACCGGCCTGCCCTTCATCGACGCCGCCATGCGCGCGCTGACCGCGACGGGCTGGCTGGATGCCCGCTCGCGCGCGCTCATTGCCGCCGTCGGTGTGCATCACCTTGCGCTCAGCCCCGCCGCTGTCGGCCTGCATCTGTCGCGCCTGTGCACCGATTATGACCCGGCGATCCACTGGCGCGCGCTGCAAAGCGTCGCGCTGGGCCGCATCCCCGATCCGGTGGCGATGGGTCAGCGGCTGGACCCGCAAGGCGCTTTCATCCGCCGCTGGGTGCCCGAACTCGCCCGCGTCCCCGACGCCCATCTGCACGCACCCTGGCTCTGGCCGCGCGCGCGCAAACTTCTGGCCGGGCGCTATCCCGAGCCGGTCCTTGACCCCGCCAGTGCCGGACGCGCCGCGCGGGCCGAGCGCCCCCCTGCGCCCCGCCCGCCCGTCACCCCGCGCAAACGTGCGCCCAAGGGTCAGATGGCGCTGGATCTTTAAGCGCCGACCTGCCGCGCCAGCTTGCCCAGCGTCTGCAGCCCCAGCTCATGCGCGCCCATCGCCCTGGCCTGATCATAGTCGTCTTGCGAGGCCATCAGCATATCCAGCGTGACCCTGGTGCGCCCGCCCATCGCCTCGAACCGGGCCGAGGCATCGGCGTGTTTCGGCCCGTTCTCGCCCCAGTGCAGCGTGTAGTCGATGCGCGCCTGCGGGATGTGGCGGGTATAGCGGTGGTGGTTGGGATAGACCGTGCCGTCAGGGCCGATCATGTCGAACACCCACTCGCCCCCCTCGCGCAGATCAATGCGCGTCGTGCGGCATGAGAACCCGTCCGGCCCCCACCATTGCGGCAGTGCTTCGGGGTCCGTCCACGCGTCCCACAACAACGCCACCGGCGCGTCGATCACCCGCTCGATGCTCAGCACCCGCTGCGCGACGGCGGTCAGGTTATCCAGCCCGGCCCCGAATCCCTGCTGATACCCGACGCCCATATCTTCGGCCAGAGAGGCCAGCTGAACCGTCAACGTCAGCACGCAGCCGTCCCCCATGCCGCGCAGCTCGGCGGTGATCAGTGCGGTCGACAGCGTGGTGCCCTCCTGCGCGATCACCTCGCTGTTCACGCTCCGATGGCCGGGCTCCATCGCCAGCCAGCGGATATCGCAGCGGATGTCGGGCTGACCCTCAACCTTGCACAGCGAGACTTCCTCGCCGCCAACCCGCGCATCGGCGCTCAGATACTCGACCGTCACTGCCGGGTTGGGCGCGGACCATGCCGCCCGCGCCGCCGGGTCGGTCCACGCATGCCACACCGCGCCCGGCGAGGCGGCGATGTCGCGCTCGAACACCAGCGTATCGAACTGCGTGCTCATCGCGCCGCAAGCTCCTGCGCATAGGCTTCCAGCTGCGTGGCGACGGTGCCCCAGCCGCCATGGAAGCCCATGTCGGCGTGTTGCTTGGCGCTTTCGGGACTGCGGTGGCGGGCCACGGCGGTATAGGTCGTCTTGCCGTCGCCTGCGTCTTCAAAGGTGACGATGGCGGTCATGAAGGGTTCCGGGTTCGGCTTCCATCCTTCGGTGTAGGTATCGGTGAACACCAGCTTTTCGCCGGGGATCACCTCAAGATACACGCCGTTGTTCTCCATCAGGTTGCCCTCGACCTCGAAGGTCGTGTTGCATTTGCCGCCGGGCCGCACGTCCAGCTCGCACGAGGCCACTGTGTGCGGCTTGGGCACGAACCACTGCGCCAGATGTTCGGGCGTGGTCCAGCATTCCCACAGGATCGCGCGGGGCGCGTTCAGGGTGCGGGTCAGGATCAGGTCGGTATCGGGATCAAATGTCATTGTTGGCGTTCCTTCATCAATCGGGTCACGTAATCTTCCAGACGGTCAAGCCGCCCTTCCCAATGCGCGCGCTGCTCATCCAGCCAGCCGCGCACCGGGGTGAAGGCCTCGGGCACGATGGCGCAGGTGCGCACGCGGCCATCCTTGTGGCTGGCGATCAACCCGGCCTGCTCCAGCTTGCGCAGATGCGCCATCAGGCTGGGCAAGGCCATGTCGAAGGGTTGCGCCAGATCGCTGACGCTGGCCGGACCGCGCGCCAGCTGCGACAGGATCGCGCGCCGGGTGGGATCGGCCAGCGCCTGAAATAACGCATCAAGCCGCGGTTCGGCGCTCATCGGGCCAGCCCGACTGCGGTGCCGCCGTAGGGTGGGGTTTCACCCCACCATCCACGCCCATGGCCAACCATGTTGCGCCCGATGACCCCGTCGCCGTCCAGCGGCACCGTGACGCTTTGCCCGCGCAGCCGTGCCATCTCAGGCCTCGGGGAAGTGGGTCAGTTCCCAGACGTGCCCGTCGGGGTCGGTGAACGCACGGAAGTACATGAAGCCATGGTCCTGCGGTTCGCCCTGCGCGGCGCCGCCCTCGGCAGCGGCGGTATCGCACAGGCGGTCCACCTCTTCGCGGGTCTCGCAGGTCAGGGCGATCAGCACCTCGCGGGCCTTGCTGGTATCGGCGACCTCGGCCTTGGCGAAGCCGCGGAATTTTTCATGCGTCAGCAGCATGGCGAACATCGTGTCCGAGAGCACCAGACAAGCGGCGGTCTCGTCGGTGTAATCGAGGTTGAAGTCGAACCCCAGCGCACGCCAGAACCCCATGGCTTTGGGCAGGTCGGCGACGGGTAGATTCACAAAGATCATCCGGGGCATGACGCGGCTCCTCCAATATCGCTTAGGAAAAAAGCTAACTATCAAAACCGAGTCGCGCAAGGAAAACTTAGGAATGCGACTTACAATTATTTCTTGAAAATCATGTCGGGATTTGTCGGCGTTGCAGAGGGGAAAGCGTGTTGCCTATAGGAAACTTTTTCCGATAACCTCAGCGAACGCACCGGGAGGCGGGCTTTGCGGCTCAGGCGCGACATCAAAAAAGAGGGTGGTATGACACAGCGCATCGACAAGGCGGGTCTGAAGGTTGACCTGCAACTGGCGGATTTCATCGACGCGCAGGCACTGCCCGGCACCGGGATCGAACCGGCGGCCTTCTGGCAGGCCTTCTCGACCCTCGTGCATGATCTGGCGCCGAAAAACCGCGCCCTGCTGGACAAGCGCGACAGCCTGCAGGCGCAGATTGACGACTGGCACCGCAGCCACCGCGACGCGCCGCATGATGGCGAGGCCTACAAGGCTTTCCTGTCCGAGATCGGCTACCTGCTGCCCGAAGGCGGCGATTTCCAGATCGAAACCCAGAACGTCGATCCTGAGATCGCCACCATCGCCGGCCCGCAGCTGGTCGTGCCGATCACCAACGCCCGCTATGCGCTCAACGCGGCGAATGCGCGCTGGGGCAGCCTGTATGACGCGCTCTATGGCACCGATGCGATGGGCGCGCTGCCGCCCAAGGGCGCGTACGAGCACGGCCACGGCGCACGGGTCGTGGCGCGGGTGCGGGTGTTTCTGGACGAAGCGGTCCCGCTCGACGGCGCTTCCTGGACAGAAGTGACAGCCCTCGCTGTGCGCGACGGTCAACTGGTGGTGACGGCGCGCGGCGAACGCGGGCTCAAGAACCCGGCGCAATTCGCCGGCTGGCTTGAGAATGACCTGTGTCCGCTGCAGGTCCTGCTGCGCTCGAACGGGTTGCTGATCGAGATCCTCGTCGATCCCACGACCGAGGTCGGACGCACCGACCGTGCCGGGATCTCGGATGTCTGGCTGGAAAGCGCGCTGACCGCGATCATGGATTGCGAGGATTCGGTCGCCTGCGTCGATGCCGAGGACAAGGTGCAGGCCTATGGCAACTGGCTGGGTCTGATGAAGGGCGATCTGGCCGAAGAGGTCACCAAGGGCGGCAAGAGCTTTACCCGCAAACTGAACCCAGATGCCGACTACAACGCCCCCGGCGGCGGTACACTCACCGTGAAGTGCCGCGCCCTGCTGTGGGTGCGCAATGTCGGCCACCTGATGACCAACCCGGCGATCCTGCTGCAAGACGGCTCGGAAATCCCCGAAGGCATCATGGACGCCATGATCACCACGCTGATCGCCAAGCACGATCTGCAAAAGACATCGGGTGCGCGCAACTCGCTGCATGGCTCGATGTATGTGGTGAAGCCCAAGATGCACGGGCCGGAAGAAGCCGCTTTTGCCGTCGAGATCTTCGACCGGGTCGAGGCCGCGCTGGGCCTGCCCGCCAACACTGTCAAGTTGGGCATCATGGATGAGGAACGCCGCACCTCGGCCAACCTCAAGGAATGCATCCGCGCCGCCAAACAGCGCATCGCCTTCATCAACACCGGCTTTCTCGACCGCACCGGCGACGAGATCCACACCTCGATGGAGGCCGGGCCGTTCAGCCGCAAGGATTTCATTAAGCGCAAGACCTGGATCAACGCGTATGAGGATCGCAACGTCGACATCGGGCTGGAATGCGGGCTGAGCGGCAAGGCGCAGATCGGCAAGGGCATGTGGGCCGCGCCCGATCTGATGGCCGCGATGCTGGACCAGAAGATCGCGCATCCGCGCGCCGGGGCGAATACGGCGTGGGTGCCCAGCCCCACCGCCGCCACGCTGCACGCGCTGCATTACCACAAGGTCGACGTGTTCGCGGTGCAGAAGAAACTGGCCGGCGGCGGGCGGCGCGCGCATTTGGATGCGTTGCTGGAGATCCCGCTGGCCACCTATCGCAAATGGTCGCCCGCGCAGATCATGGCCGAGGTCGAGAACAACGCCCAGGGCATCCTTGGCTATGTGGTGCGCTGGATCGATCAGGGCGTCGGCTGTTCCAAGGTGCCCGACATTCATGACGTCGGCCTGATGGAAGACCGCGCGACCTGCCGGATTTCGTCGCAGCATATCGCCAACTGGCTGCACCACGGCGTTGTCAGCGAGGCGGACGCTCTGGACGCGATGAAGCGCATGGCGGCGGTGGTTGACCGCCAGAACGCCGACGATCCGCTCTACACGCCGATGGCGCCGGGGTTTGAAACCATCGCCTTTCAGGCCGCCTGTGATCTGGTGTTCAAGGGCCGCGTCCAGCCCTCGGGCTATACCGAGCCGGTGCTGCACGCCCGCCGCCTGCAACTCAAGGCAGCGCGGAACTGAGACAACAGGGCGGCCCCGAAACGGGCCGCCCTTTGCGTTCCGGCCCCGCGTAAAGATCGGCTTTGCGAGACGGCGCGCGGGACGGTATCAGAGGGCTTGTTTTGAAAGGACGGCCCATGACCCTGACCCTCGACCAAGCCCGCACCATCATCGCCGCTGCCCGCGCCCTTGGTCGCGAAAAGGACATGAAACCGCTGTCCGTCGTCGTGTTGGATGCGGGCGGTCAGGTTCTGGCGTTCGAGCGCGAAGACGGCGCGCCGGTGGGCCGCTTCGCGCTCGCGCAGGGCAAGGCGTATGGCGCGATCATGGTCGGTGTGCCCAGCCGCCAACTGGGCGTCATGGCCGCCGAACGCCCGCATTTCGTCGCTTCGCTCAGCACGCTCTATGATGGCAAGGTGGTTCCCGCCGCCGGTGGTGTGCTGCTGCGCAACGCCGAGGGCGCGATTGTCGGCGCGGTTGGCGTGACTGGCGATACCTCGGACAATGACGCCGACGCGGGCATCGCCGGGGCCGAGGCCGCCGGGCTGGTCGGACAGGGCTAAGTCCACCCGATGTTCGGACTCGACCAGATCCTGCCCTCGCTGGCGTCGCTGGGCATGGCAACCTACTGGATCATCGGCGCGGCCGCGATGCTCGAGGCGTGGTTTGTCACCGGCGTCTTCGTCCCCGGCTCGCTGATCGTCGATGCTGGCGGGATCCTTGCGCAGCAGGGCGTGATCGATCTGTTCGATCTGGGCTGGTTCGTTGCCGCCGGCGCGCTGATCGGGGCCGAGCTGGGCTACTGGACCGGCCGTTTGGCCAAGCGGGGGCTTCGCGGGCGATTGGCCGGGTCCAAGGCCTATGCCCGGGCCGAGGCGCTTTTCCAGCGTCACGGCGGGCTGGCGCTGGTCATCGGGCGGTTTCTGGGGCCGGTCTCGGGCTTGGTGCCGATGGTTGCCGCGCTGTCGGGCATGCCGCACCGGCGTTTCCTGATGTGGTCCGCGATTGCCGCCGTGCCCTATGCCGCCGGGCATCTGGCGCTGGGCTACGTGCTGGGCGACACGATGACCCGGCTGGGGCCGCTGGCGACGCGGGTCGCGCTGGTGGTGGTGGCCGTGCTGCTGGCGCTCGCCGCGCTGATCTGGCTGGTGATGCGCGCGATCCGGCTTTTTCCCTTCGTGCGCTCGGTCGCGCAATCGGTGCTGCGCGCGCTGGCCGGGAACCCGCAGGTGCAGGCGCTGCAAGCCCGCTTTCCGCGCACCAACGCGCTGCTGGCGCGGCGTCTGGACAGCGGGCGGTTCGCCGGTCTGCCGCTGACGCTGCTGGGTGTGGTCTTTGTCTATATCTTCGCCGTCTGGGTCGGGTCCGTTGCCGACTGGCTGACCGCCGCACCGATCCTTGCCATCGACACCCGCCTGTCCAATCTGGCGCATTCGTTCTGGAGTCCGGGCATTCTGCGCGTGGTGATGCATGTCACCGCGCTGGGTGACAGCCGGGTGGTGACGGCGCTTACCGCGGCGCTGTCGCTCTGGCTGGTGCTCAAGGGGCGGCGCGGGCTGGCGCTGGGGCTGGTCGTGGCCGTGCTCGGTAACGCGCTGTCGGTGAGCATTCTCAAGCGGGTCTTTGACCGCCCGCGCCCCGAGTTCGCCTATTTCCTTGAGACCTCCAGCAGCTTCCCGTCAGGCCACGCCGCCATCTCGGTCGCCTTCTGGGGCACCGCCTGTTACGCGCTCTGGCGCATCCGGCGCCTGCCGTTGCTGCCCGCGACGCTGGCCGCCGTGCTGCTCGCCTTTACCATCGGCGCCAGCCGCGTCTATCTGGCCGAGCATTTCGTCAGCGACGTGTTCAACGGCTGGCTGGTCGGCGCGCTGTGGCTGGTCGTCGGCGTCGCCATCGCCGAATGGCGGCTCGAGGCACAGCCAGACCCTTCGCCCGCACCGGTCGGGGCGCTGCGCCTGCTGGCACTCAGCGCCAGCGTGGCGCTGGTGGTCACCGCCGGGTGGGTCGTCGTCTTCTACGACAAGGCGCTGGGCATCCCGTGGAGCGCCCCTGCCGACGTCACCCTGACCGACCTTGCCGCTCTGCCCGCCGCCCCCGGCTTCACCGCGCAGACCGAGACACTGCTGGGCAGGCGACTCGGCCCGGTCAACGTGATCCTGCTGGCCGACGATGAAGCTGCCGTCGCCACCGCGCTGACCAATGCCGGATGGGTCGCCGCGCAGCGCCCCGCCGCGACGATGCTGCTGCGCGAGGCCTGGGTGTCATGGCGCGGTGCCGATGACCCCATCGCCCCGGTCACGCCTGATTTCTGGGACGGTCAGCCTAACGATATGGCCTATGAAAAGCCGATCGCAGACAGCGCCGCCCGCCCGCATCTGCGGCTCTGGCGCAGCGCGTATCTGGGGCCGGACGGCCAGCGGGTCTATGTCGGCGCAGCGTCGCTGGATATCGGCGTCTCGGACACTCGCCCGGACCCGGATGCGCAACGCGACCTGCTGGTCGCCGACCTGATCGCCGCCGGCGCGCAACCCGCCGCCAGCATCGCCACCGGCACCGGGCGCAGCGGCACCACCCTTGCGGGCGCAAGCTGGGCAACCGATGGTCAGGCGGCTGTTGTCATCCTTCCGTAACACCCCTTTTCTTTGCAGCTGCAGCAGACTAGGTTTCCCTCATCACAGACGTCGCAAGGTCAAGCCATGCCGCGAAAGCGTCCTGTTGTCGGGATTATCGGCAATACCGCCCTCTTGAACGAGACCTACCAGGTTCACGCCGGGGGCACGATGAACACCGAAGCCGTGGCCGAGGTCGCCGAGGCGATCCCGATGCTGATCCCGGCCGATCCGCGCTTTGTCTCGGTCGAGGAGCTGCTTGAAACCTGCGACGGTTTCCTGCTGACCGGCGGGCGGCCCAACGTCCACCCCGAGGAATACGGCGAGGCTGAAACCCCCGCCCACGGCACCTTTGACCGCTGCCGGGATGCGATCACCCTGCCGCTGGTGCGCGCCTGCGTCGAGCGCGGGCAGCCGTTCTTTGGCGTCTGCCGTGGTTTTCAGGAGGTCAACGTAGCGATGGGCGGTTCGCTATACCCCGAGATTCGCGATCTGCCGGGCCGCATGAATCACCGCATGCCCCCTGATGGGACGCTTGAGGAAAAATTTGCCCTGCGCCACATCGTGACCCTGACCGAGGGCGGGCCGTTCCACAAACTGCTCGGCGCGACCGAGGTGATGACCAACACCCTGCACGGGCAGGGGATCAAGACCCCCGGCGCGCGCATCGTCATCGACGGCTACGCCCCCGACGGCACGCCCGAGGCGATCTATGTCAAGGACGCGCCCGGCTTCACCCTGTCGGTGCAATGGCACCCCGAATACAACGCTGCCGGTGATCCTGTGTCCCGTCCGCTCTTCGCCGCCTTTGGTGAGGCCCTGCGCGAATGGGCCAGCGTCAACGCCTGACACCGCCTTTTTCGGTTTTTTGCAAAAGCCCCGGTTCTTGATTGAACCGGGGCTTTTGCTGGCGCGACTGACATCTGAACGCCCGCAAAGGGCCAGCCATCAGAGGGTCACCATGGACAAGCTTCTCGTTCTCATCGCCGGTCTGCTCGGCGCGTTCTTCGCTCTGCTTCCCGCCACCGCGCCCGCGCTCGGGCTGTGACCCCGCAACAGGAGAGACCTCATGCTTCGCCCCTTCCTGCGCGCCGCCGCGCTTGTGCTCACCCTCGCGTCGCCCGCTGCGGCCGAACTGGTCTCGATGCAGGCCGTCCAGCCCGCCACCCGCGTCGGCATCGACCCCACGGGGCGTTTGTCGCTGAACGGGGGCACGGCCATGACGCTGGACATGGTCCAGCTCGAGGGTAACCGCGTGGCCTTCCGCGATCCGCAAAGCGGGCTGTTCCTGCGTGCCGGTGTCGGCGCCCAGACCGAACTCGCCATCGCCTCGCCGCATATCCGCAGCTGGGAAACGTTCGAGCTGATCCCCAACGGCCCCGGCTACGCGCTGCGTTCGGTGCAAAACGGCATGTATGTCGGTGCCGATCCGGCCAACCCGCGACTGGCGGCGGTCTGGGGCACGCGCGGCATGGGACAGACCTATCTGCTGCTGCCGGTCGGCCAGCAGGCACCCGCCGCGCAGGCCGCTGCGCCGGGCAGCTTTTCGGGCAACTGGCGCTTGCACGCGCTCTACGCCAATGGCCGACCGATGGCGCTGGATGCGCAGGCCCTGCAGCAGGCGCAGATCACCATCAGCCGGGGCGGCGGTATCCACGGAACCAGCGGCTGCAACAGTTTCGATGCGGCGATTATCCTGCGTCGCGGCCAGCATGATGTGACCGATTTCCTCACCACCCGGCGCGGCTGCCACGGGGTGACCGGGCAGATCGAACAGGGGTTTTTCTCGGCGCTGACCGGGGCCAGCCTGTTCGAGCTGTCGCCGCAAGGCCAATGGCTTGACCTGCGCGACGGCAACCGCCGGCTGCTCGCCCGCCTGCGCCGGATGTAACACCGCAAAAAAGAGGGGGGGCCGGACGCGGCCCCCTTTCGCGTCAGATCGCCGAGGAATGCCCGGTCTTCGCCATCGCGTATTGGTCAAACCGCGTGGCGATCATCCGGGTCAGCGCCCGCCCGGCAGGCGGGATGGACAGCCCGTTGCGGTCCAGAACCACGAAGGGCGAGAAGGCCTCGGCCACCGGTGCGAACAGAGCCTGCAGCGTCGCAGGGTCGGCACCGAAATCGCGCACCAGCTCCGCCGAAGACACCGCGAAATCGCACATCAGCGCCTCGATGATCCGCGCGCGCAGCCGGTCCTCACCCTTGAACGCATGGCCCCGCGTGATGGCGAACTCACCGGCCCGCACCGCCTTGGTCCAGCCCGAGGTCGCCGGGTTCATCTGCGCATAGCCCTGCGGAAACTTCGAGATGGACGAGGCACCAAGCCCGATCAGCACCTCGGACGTATCATCGGTATAGCCCTGAAAATTCCGCCGCAGCGTGCCGTTCTTCGCCGCCACCGCCAACCCGTCACTGGGCCGTGCGAAATGGTCGATGCCGATCTCGTCATAGCCGTCCCAGGTGAACAGCTCCTGCGCTGCCTCGAACAGCGCCAGCCGTTCCTCGGGCCGGGGCAGGCTGTCCGAGGGGATCATCTGCTGCCGCCGCGCCATCCACGGCACATGCGCATAGCCGTACAGCGCCACCCGGTCGGGCGACAGCGACAGCAGCTTTTGCACTGAATCCGACAGCCGGGCGCGCGTCTGATAGGGCAGGCCGAACAGGATATCGGCGTTCAGGCTGGTGACGCCACGCGCGCGGATCATCTCGACCGCGGAGCAGGTGGTCTCATAGCTCTGGTCGCGGCCGATGATCTGCTGGATCTCGGGGTCGAAATCCTGCACCCCGATCGAGGCACGGTTCATCCCCGCCTCGGCCAGCGCGTCCAGCCGTTCGGCGTCGATCTCGTTGGGGTCAATCTCGACCGAGAATTCGGCGTCCTTGCCCAATGGCACCGCGTCAAATACCGCCGCCGCCAGCTCGCGCATTTGCGCGGCGGGCATCAGCGTCGGCGTGCCGCCGCCCCAATGCAGCCGCGACAGCGTAACGCCTTGCGGCAAAAGCGCCTTGAGGTGCTGCAATTCGGCTTTCAGCGTTTCGACATAGGCAATGACCGGGGCTTCATTGCTGGTGCCCTGCGTGCGACAGGCGCAAAACCAGCACAACCTGCGGCAGAAGGGTACGTGCAGATACAAGGACACCCGGCTGCCCGGCTTGATCGCGCCAACCCATTGACGAAACTGCAAAGATCCCACGGTATCCGCGAATTGCGGGGCCGTCGGATAGCTGGTGTAACGCGGCACACGCGCGTCAAAGAGCCCCAATCGGGCGAGTTGCGATTCTGTTTCCATTGGCTTACGTTGCCAATTGAACGTCTTTGAGCCTTGACCTAGATCAAACAATGTCAAAAACCGCCGCCACGCCTGTAAAGTTTACCCATATTCAGTGTGGTGATTGCCCTATTCGTCACCGCGCCGTTTGCGCGCGCTGTGATGACAGCGAATTGGCCAGCCTCGAAGAGACGAAATACTACCGCAGCTTCGAGGCGGGGCAGACGATTGTCTGGTCGGGTGACCGGATGGATTTTGTCGGCTCGGTTGTGACCGGCATCGCCACCCTGACCCAGACGATGGAAGACGGCCGCCGCCAGATGGTCGGCCTGCTGCTGCCCTCGGATTTTGTCGGGCGTCCGGGCCGCGACACCGCCGCTTATGACGTGGTGGCGACCACCGATCTGGTCATGTGCTGCTTTCGCAAGAAGCCGTTTGAAGAGATGATGCTCACCACGCCGCATGTCGGTCAGCGCCTGCTGGAAATGACGCTGGACGAGCTGGATGCGGCGCGCGAATGGATGCTGCTGTTGGGCCGCAAGACCGCGCGCGAAAAGATCGCCAGCCTGATCGCCATCATCGCGCGGCGCGATGCCTCGCTGAAAATGGCCGATAGCGGCGGCAGTGTCGTGGTCGATCTGCCCCTCACGCGCGAAGCGATGTCGGAGTATCTGGGCCTCACGCTCGAGACCGTCAGCCGCCAGATTTCTGCCCTGCGCAAGGACGGAATCATCGTGATCGAGGGCAAGCGCCACATCACCATCCCCGATTTCGAACGCCTGCTGGAAGAGGCCGGTGACGACAGTGACGGCGGATTCCTCGTTTAAATCAACGTTAACGGGCCTTTGACCCGAAATCTGCCGTCTGGAAGCCGCATTTTGGTCACGCTTGGCCGCGCAACCTGTTGAGACACAGGCAGTCGAGCAGAGACCGGAACCATGTTCAATTGGGACGAAGATTACGAGACGCTGGTGACCACCTCGACGGTCGTGCTGCGTGACATTCCCGCCGACACACCCCAGGCCACGCCGTGGCTGAGCCGCGTGCGCGATATCGCGCGCCGGGCCATGATGCCGGCGCTGGCGGCGCTGGGCCTGACAGCGGTTGCCGCTGGCGTGCAGTTCGTCCCTTCGTTCAATAACGGCGCGGCCTTTTCGTCCCTCACCCAATGGTCGTCCCTTGTGTTTGGGGACGGCGAGGCCGTGATGCCCGACGCCCTGCATACCTATAATCAAAGCCAGTATGACCGCTTCCGGCACGGCATCGCCGGGTTCAGCGATGCGGATCTGCTGGACTACGCGCGCACCACGCAGGCCAGCCTGATCGGCGCAGGCGACGTCATGGGCGGCTTCCTGATGGACGCGCTCTATCTGGCCGAGCGTGAGATTGATCGCCGCGGTCTGCCGCGCCCCATGGCCAGTCTGGCAGCCGTTCTGCACCGGTCCTGACCGCGAAAACGCCCATATTTATCACGGTTTTTCCCTGATTGCCCCGCAGCGTTGCCACGCTTGCGGGGCATCTTTCTATGATCGCACGACGGGCTGCATGGGGTGGCTACACGCGCGACTCACGGAGGAGAGACCATGAGCACTTCCCAACACCGCGCCCGCGCCAGCTATCCGCATGAGCGCGCCAAGCCCGGCGCCTATCTTTACGGCTCGGACCGGCAGGCCGCGCGCGAATCCGCGATCCCTGAACGCAGCGCGTTCTCGACCGGCGGGGCAGGCGGCGTCAGCTGCTAGGCCTTGGGCGGCAGGCTGGCCACGAACCGCTGCGCCATGGCGATCAGCTGCGCGCGGCGGTCGTCGTCGTCCAGCACCTCGTCGTCCAGCGTGACAAAGCCCGTCATCGCGCGCCCGCGCATCTGAGTCGGGGTGACACCGTCGATGGTCAGGGCCGCCTCGGTCTGATCGGCGCCGACCCGCGCCATCGCCCCGCCCTTGCCGCGCAGAACGAACAACATGTTGCCCTCGCGCAGGAACACCAACCCACCGAACATGCGCTTTTCGGTCAGACCGGGCGTGTGCTCAAGATCGGCGCGCAGCATCTCGGCGAAGGTTTCGTCATAGGCCATTTTGTACCTCGAAGTCGCGGGCACACAGAGGGTGCCACATCAAAGCGCCGCATTGCGCCGCAATTCAGCCGTTATTGCTGACCAGGTTAACCATGAAAACACTCTATTGGAGGCCAAGATGAAAGCTTACACCTTGAAACGTTGGCTTCAAAATGAAGACGGCGCGGTGACTGTGGACTGGGTCGTTTTGACTGCAGCTGTCGTCGGCCTGGGCATCGCCTCGGTCGCGGCGGTGAGCACCGGCACGGGGTCGCTGGGCACCAGCATCAGCGACTCGTTGAGCAACGCCTCGGTTGCTGCCTTGGGGACATTGGGAACCGGCGATGGTTCGGTGGCAGGTGCGCTGCGCGAACTCCTGGCGGTCGACGAGTCCACCTATGCTGGCTGGCTGGAAGAACTGGCCGGGTACGACGACGCGATGGTCGCCTCGCTCTATGCAACCTGGACACAGAATGCGCTGAATGCGCTCGACGCCGGCGATCGGTCGAGCGCGGGCTATGCCGTCGATGCTGTGGCGACAATCGCAGCGACGTTGACCGAGCGCGGGATCGACATTCCGGGCGATTTGCCCGGTTCGGAAGAGCTTGACGCACGCTACATAGACATGGAGGCCTGACAGCCGGTCAGCGCAAAACGCGGGCCAAGCGGCCCGCGTTCGCGTTGCTCATCGTCAGGCCGCAGGCGGCCCGCAATCGCTTACAGCGTGATGCGATACAGCGCGAAACCGTTCTCACCATCGCCTGCCGCTTCCATCTGCACACCGCGCGCGCGGACCTCATCGACATAGGTTGCCGCCGCCGGGCCGGTCTCGAACAGAACCGTTGCTCCCTCGACCGGGGCAAAGCCCCAGTTGCCATCCGCCGCCGGGGCAATCGTCCCGTTGTCGATGATATAGCGCACGATAATGTCGCGGTTGGTATCGGGCGCGCGGAAGATGATGGTCGAGCCATCCGCCCCCGGGAAATGCCCGCCGCCGCCCGCGCGGTAGTTGTTGGACGCCACGATGAACTCGGCCGCGTCATCAATCGGCGCGCCGTTGAACTGCAGATTGACGATGCGGTGCGCGTCAGGCGCGACCACCGCGCCGTCGTTGTCATAGCGCGAGGCTTGGGCGAGATCGATCTGATAGGTCACGCCGTCGATCACGTCGAAGTTGTACGACGGGAAGGACGGGTTCAGCAGCACCTGATCGGCGACGCCGGGTTCGATCTGGTTGAACATCCCCGCCGAGCGTTCCAGCCATTCGCGCACCTGCGCGCCGGTGATCCGCACCGCCATCAGCGTGTTGGGGTACAGGTACAGATCGGCCACGTTCTTGATCGCCACCGGACCGACGGGCACGTCGGTATAGTATTCCGCCCCGCCCCGGCCCCCGGCTTTGAACGGAGCCGCAGCGCTGAGAACCGGCAGGCCCTCGTGCTCGGTGCCCTTCAGGATCTCGGTCACGTACCAGGTCTGCGCATCGCTGACGATCTGGACCGACGGATCATCCGCCACCAGTGCGAAATACGAATACAGCGGCACCGAGGTCTGGCCGACCTCAGCCCGCACGTATTCCAGCGTCGAGGCATGCGCGTCAGCCGTCGCATCCACCACCGGCGCGTAATCCCCGACCAGCGCGGTGATCGAGCGATCCTCGTTGCGCTGCGAGATAGGGCGCGTCGAGCTTTGCGCAGAGTCCACGCGCCAGCTGTCGCCGTCGCGCACCAGCATCAGGTCGATCAGACCCAGATGCGAGCCCCAGAACCCGGCCATCACGGCAGGCTTGCCCATCAACGTGCCAGCCTCGGCGTCGATCCCTTCGCCTTCATGGTTGGTGCCGGGGAACACAAGGTGCTGGTGCCCGGTGACGATGGCATTAATGCCCTCGACCTCGGCCAGATAGAGCGAGGCATTCTCCATCATCGGGTCAAACCCGGTAGCGATGCCCGAATGCGAAAGCGCGACGATGATGTCAGCGCCTTCCGCCTTCATCTGTGGCACCCAGGCGGTGGCCGCTTCGACGATACCGCGCACGTTGTACTGGCCTTCCAGATGCGAGCGGTCCCATTGCAGGATCTGCGGCGGCAGGAAACCGATGATCCCGATCTTGATCGGCATCTCGGTGCCGTCGCCATCGGTCAGCATCTTGTCCAGAATGACATAGGGCGGCAGGTGCAGCTCGTCTTCCAGCGGGCTGGCACCCAGACTGCTGGCAAAGTTCGCGCTGACCACGGGGAAATTCGCGCCCGCGTTCACGCGGTCCATGAACTCGACGCCATAGTTGAACTCGTGGTTGCCCAGCGTGCCGCAATCATAGCCCAGCGTGTTCATCGCGGCGATGATCGGGTGGATGTCCCCGTCGTTCATGCCGTGCTCATAGGCCATCCAGTCGCCCATCGGGTTGCCCTGGAAGTAGTCGCCATTGTCGACCATCAGCGTGTTGGTCGCCTCGGCCCGGATCTCTTCGATGATCGAGGCGGTGCGTGCCAGACCCAGCGTGTCGACGGGGCGGTCGGCGTAATAGTCATAGGCCTGCGCGTGGCAATGCAGGTCGGTGGTGGTCAGGATGCGCAGATGCGCCTGGCCCGCAGCGGCGCGGGCGGAAAACGGGTGCAGCAGCACAAGGCTGGTGGCTGCGGTCGAGGACGCGAGGAACGCGCGGCGCGACAAGCGGGTCATGATGGGAGGCTCCCTGTGAGTGAGTCGCTCTGGCGGCGAATGAGGCATCGTGAACCGGTGTCAGGATTCCATCAAGAAATTTGACCGATGGTTCAATTTGTGACCGGCAAAACGCCGCCTGAGTCGCGCGATTCATCGCGCGCTTACGTAACTGTGCCATGACGGCAGGACTGGGGACGTAACGGCAACCGCAAGGCGGAGCCACTGCAAGGACACAACCCGTGCCGACGTTGATTGCCCTCGCCGGTTTGCCCGGCACCGGGAAGACCAGCATTGCGCAGGCGCTTACCCGCCGCACGGGGGCGGTGTTGCTGCGCATCGACGCGATCGACGCGGCGATCTGGCAGGTCGATCCGGCGCGCGAAGGGCAGGGCGAAAGCTATCTGATCGCCGGGGCCATCGCCGTGTCCAACCTCGGGCTGGGGCTGAATGTCATCAGCGATTGCGTGAACCCGTGGCCGGTGACGCGCGACGTCTTCCAGACCGCCGCCACGCAGGCGGGCGCGCGGCATCTGGGCGTGGAGCTGATCTGCTCGGATCCGGTTGAACACCGCCGCCGCGTGCAGTCCCGCATCTCGGATCTGCCCGGGTTCCGGGTGCCCAGCTGGTCTGAGGTCCTGGCGCGCGACTACCTGCCGTGGCGCGAGGCCGATCTGCAGATCGACACCGCCCGCACGTCGATCAACGACGCCGTGTGCCGCATCGCCGAGGCGTTACGTTAGCCGCGCCGTGACCTGCCGGATCAGCGCCCGCGCTTCGACACTTGGCCGCTGCTCGATCCGCTGGTAATCACGTCCACCCGCCGCGCGCTGCATGAGGCCCAGCCCGATCATGTCGCGCCTCAGCAAGGCCCGGTCGCCGAAGCTGTGCCAGCCATCCAGCAGCCGGTTGATCGCCCCCTCGTCCAGCGCCTCGCGCGGCAGGCGGGACCACAGCGCCCACAGGCACAGGATCTGCAATTGCCGCCGGGCGGGCCAGCGGATCAGCTGGCCGGCCCCGTCGAAACAGGCCAGCGCCCGCTCGACCTGCCGGAAGTCGGCGCTGGGCTCGGGCGCAGCCTTCAGCCGCCCCTCGGCGGCATGCGCGGCGCGCAGGTGCTGGTGATTGCGAAACCCGGCCGAGCGGGCGAGCATGTTGAGCATCTCCAGATGTGACGGGGCAGGGCCCCTGGCATCCAGTTGCCGCGACAGCTGGCGGGCAAAGGCGGAAACATCGGCGGTGGTCAGCGGAATCAGATCGCGCGACATGGCATCCTCATGAGGGCCGCGGGCAAGGTCGTGGTCGCTGACTTACGACGCGCGGCACAACATGGGGTGTGTCGGATCATCGCTATAGGGCAGGTTTAGCTTCCCTTTCGGGACAGCGACGCCTTGGGAACTGCCGACCATCCCGCGATTCTAGCGCAAGCGCCCCGCACCGGCAAGCCAGACGCATTGGGGGCAGACAGCGCGCGGCTTGCGCGTTAGCGTGCCGGTCCGCACCGCCAAAGCCAAAGGGAGGCCCCATGAGCGACGTCATCATCCGCCGGTTTGTCCCCAGCGATCACACCGACTGGGTCGGGCTGTGGCAGGGCTACAACGACTTCTACCGCCGCACGGTAGAGGAACGCACAACCGAACGTCTGTGGGGATTGCTGCTGTCAGGCTCGGGCGAGCCCTTTGCCTATGCGGCTGAACTCGACGGCAAAGTGGTCGGCTTCGCGCATTACTACTTCACCCCGTCCACCTCGGACTGGACGCCGCGCTGCTATCTGCAGGATCTCTTCGCCTCGACCGCAGCACGCGGCCACGGCGTCGGACGCGCGCTGATCGAGGCGCTGTATGCCGATGCCGACCGCCACGACGCCGCGCAGGTGTTCTGGCTGACCGAAGACAGCAACGCCACCGCGCGCCAGCTCTATGACCGCGTGGCGCGCAAGACGGCGTTCATCAAGTACCAACGCTGAAACGCAAACGCCCCGGCACAAAGACCGGGGCGCCCGATCTGTCAGTGGGCCAGCAACACCGCCCGCTCGGCGTGCTCCAGCACGTCGCGCGTCGGCCCGCCCAGAATCGCCTCGCGCAGGCGCGAGCGACCGTAAGCCCCCATCACCATCAAGGACGAATCGCTGTCTTCCATGTGGCGCAGCAGTACGTCGGCAATGCGCGGCATGGTCTTGGCCAGCACGGCCACTTCGGCCCGCACGCCGTGGCGCGCCAGCATCTGCGTCAGCAAGCCGCCCGGGTCCGAGCGTTCGGCGCTGTGCGCGGGCGGGTCAACGATAACCACCATCACCTCGTCCGCGGCCTTGAGCAGCGGCATCGCGCGGCGCACGGCGGACAAGGCCTCGTGCGACTGATCCCAGGCGATCATAACCCGCTTGCCGAAATCGGGTTTGAGCCCTTTGTGCGGCAGCACCAGAACGGGGGCGCGGCCCTCAAACAGTGCCGCCTCGATGACCGCTTCCTGCGCTGGCGTGACGTCTGCGCCATAAGGTCGCGACTGGATCACCAGATCGGCGAAGCGGGCGCGCTGGCCGACCAGCATCGGCAGCCCGCCAAACTGCGCGATCGCTGAATCAACGCTCCAGCGCAGCGACTGGCCCTCAAGCTGGTGTCGCCCGCGCGCTTCCAGGGCCTCGGCCTCGGTCTGCGCCCGTTCCAGCGTTTCCTGCAGCAGGACGGGCGATGCGCCCATGTAAAACCCGCCTGCGGGCGTCAGATCGACACCCAGCATGCAGGCTGTTAGATGCGCGTCATGAGACTGTGAAAACTGGATCGCATCCGGCAAGGTTGTGTCAAGCTCAGAGGCACTCGAGAGAAAACTGAGAATCGATTTATAGGCCATGGACGTCCTCCTTCTGCCAGCTGCTGGCAGATCATGATGTCCTGCGATGATCCGCCGCGCTCCGCTGGACTGCATTGATCTCTATCAAGTCCGCGCAGTCATAACATTTGGGGTCACTTGACTTGAATCAAGGTCTGGCAGCCCCGGAGCCGAAATAAGGACGAAGGCGTAACAGGCCCCGACTCTGTCTGGAGACGGGGGAAACGCTAAAAAAACGAACGAAGGGACGCAAACAATGTGGGATTACGTCAAGCTGATCGTGCTTGCCGCCGTCGCGGTGCTCGCCGCGATCGCTGCAAGTTACGCGCGTGACCTCGCCTACCTCGTCCACATGATGATTTTCATGCTGGCGGCGGTAGCGGCTTTCCTGTGGCAAATTCGCCACATGGGAGAGGCGGTACACAACGAAAAAGAATATATGGACGGCGTCATTCGCTATGGCGTCATCGCAACCTGCTTCTGGGGCATCGTCGGGTTTCTGGTCGGCGTCGTGATCGCCTTCCAGCTGGCCTTTCCCGAGCTGAACCTTGCGCTGCTTGAGGGCTTTGGCAACTTTGGCCGTCTGCGCCCGCTCCACACCTCGGCGGTGATCTTCGCCTTTGGCGGCAACGCCCTGATCGCTTCGTCCTTCTACGTGGTTCAACGCACGACGGCGGCACGGCTGTTTGGCGGCAACCTCGCGTGGTTCGTGTTCTGGGGCTATCAGGTGTTCATCCTGATGGCGGCGACCGGCTATGTGCTGGGCTCGACCCAAGGTCAGGAATACGCCGAGCCGGAATGGCTGACCGACCTGTGGCTGACCGTCGTCTGGGTCGCGTATCTGCTGATCTTCATGGGCACGCTGATCAAGCGCCGCGAGCCGCATATCTATGTGGCGAACTGGTTCTACCTGTCGTTCATCGTCACCGTGGCGATGCTGCACATCGTCAACAACCTGCAGATCCCGGTTTCTTTCCTGGGCTCGCGGTCGATCCCGGTCTGGTCGGGCGTGCAGTCGGCGATGGTGCAATGGTGGTATGGCCACAACGCCGTCGGCTTCTTCCTGACGGCCGGCTTCCTGGGCATGATGTATTACTTCATCCCCAAACAGGCCGAGCGTCCGGTCTACAGCTACAAGCTGTCGATCATCCACTTCTGGGCGCTGATCTTCCTGTATATCTGGGCCGGTCCGCACCATTTGCACTACACCGCCCTGCCTGACTGGGCGCAGACGCTGGGCATGACCTTCTCGATCATGCTGTGGATGCCGTCCTGGGGCGGGATGATCAACGGGCTGATGACCCTGTCGGGCGCGTGGGACAAACTGCGCACCGACCCGGTGATCCGCATGATGGTCGTTGCCGTGGGCTTTTACGGCATGGCCACGTTCGAGGGGCCGATGATGTCGATCCGCGCGGTCAACTCGCTGTCGCACTATACGGACTGGACCATCGGTCACGTCCACTCGGGCGCGCTGGGCTGGAACGGGATGATCACCTTCGGGGCGCTCTACTATCTGGTGCCCAAACTGTGGAAGCGTGAGCGTCTCTATTCGCTGAGCCTCGTCAGCTGGCACTTCTGGCTCGCCACGATCGGCATCGTTCTGTACGCGGCGTCGATGTGGGTGACCGGCATCATGGAAGGCCTGATGTGGCGCGAAGTCGACGCGCAAGGCTTCCTGGTGAACTCGTTCGCGGACACCGTTGCGGCCAAGTTCCCGATGAACGTGGTGCGCGGAACGGGCGGCCTGATGTTCCTGACCGGTGCCTTGATCATGTGCTACAACCTGTGGATGACCGTGCGGAAGGTGGGCGAAGCGAAGCCTGCCACCGCTGCGGTTGCCGCTGAATAAGCGGAGGATGAAATGGGTATTCTAGATCATCACAAGAAAATCGAGAAGCACGCCACCCTCTTGCTGGTCCTCAGCTTTTTGGTGGTGACCATCGGCGGCCTCGTGCAGATCGTGCCTCTGTTCTACCTGCAGAACACGATCGAAGAGGTCGAGGGCATGCGCCCCTACGCACCGCTGGAACTCGCCGGTCGCGAGATCTACGTGCGCGAGGGCTGCTATGTCTGCCACAGCCAGATGGTGCGCCCGATGCGCGACGAGGTCGAGCGTTACGGCCACTACTCGCTGGCGGCGGAATCGATGTACGACCACCCGTTCCAGTGGGGCTCCAAGCGGACCGGGCCGGATCTGGCCCGTCTGGGCGGGCGCTATTCGGACGAATGGCACGTCGCCCACATGCGCAACCCGCGTGACGTGGTGCCGGAATCGATCATGCCGCCCTATGCGTTCCTGCTCGATCGTCCGATCAACGGCGAACACATCGCCGATCTGATGAACGCCTACCGCATTGTCGGGGTGCCCTACACCGACGAGATGATCGCGACCGCGCGTGAGGACTTCCTCGCGCAGGCAGACCCCGAAGCCGACACGTCGGGCCTGCTGGAACGCTATCACGATGCGCAGACGCGGAACTTCGATGGCCAGCCTCAGCTGACCGAGATGGATGCGTTGATTTCGTACATGCAGATGATCGGCACGCTGGTGGATTTCGACACCTTCGTGCGCGACGACAGCCGGTAAGGGGGAAGAGACATGCAAACCTACACTCTTCTTCGGAGCTTCGCGGACAGCTGGTATCTGCTGTTCATGGCGCTCTTCTTCGTCGGGATCATTGCCTGGGCCTGGCGGCCCGGCAGCCGCAAGGTGCAGCAGGAAGTCGCTGCCAGCATCTTCCGCAATGACGACAGACCGGCGGGGGACGGGGCTGACGCCCCCTCCCAACGCCAGAGCCAGGGGGCACGCTGATGGCCACGCCAAAAAAGAAAAGCAACGACCCCAAGACGACGGGGCATTCGTGGGACGGGATCGAGGAATTCGACAACCCGCTGCCGCGCTGGTGGCTCTGGGTCTTCTATCTGTGCATCCTGTGGTCGGTGGTCTACTGGGTGCTCTACCCGGCATGGCCAATGGTGAGCGGGGCAACGTCGGGCGTGCTGGGCTATTCGTCGCGCGCCGATGTCGAGGTCGAGATCGCCGATGCCGACGCCGCCAATCAGGTCTGGTATGACCGGCTGATGTCCACCGATCTGGACGCGATTTCGGCCGATCCCGAACTCGAGCGCTTCGCGGTCAACGCCGGGGCTGCCGTGTTCCGCGCCCAATGCTCGCAATGCCACGGCGCCGGTGCCGATGGCCTGCGCGCGGGTTCGGGCTTTCCCAACCTGCTCGATGACGAGTGGATGTGGGGCGGCACCATGGACGACATCGTGACCACCGTGACCTACGGCATCCGCAACGAGGATTTCCCCGATGCGCGCTACTCCGAGATGCCGTCCTTTGGCCGCGATGAGCTGCTGACGCCGGAAGAGATCGATCAGGTTGTGAATCACGTTCTGGCGATCTCGGGTCAGGCCCATGACGCCGCGCTGGCGGCCGCAGGGGCCGAGGTGTTCGATCTGAACTGCGCGTCCTGCCACGGTGCGGACGGCTCGGGCGACACGTTTGTCGGTGCCCCGGCGCTGAACAACGCGATCTGGCTCTATGGCGGGTCCGAGGCCGACATCCGCGCCACGGTGAACAACGCCCATTTCGGCATCATGCCGGGCTTCACCAACCGTCTGAACCCGGCGCAGATCCGCGCTGTGGGGGCCTATGTCCACCAGCTGGGCGGTGGCCAGTAACCTGACGAACCCGGGCCCTGTGCGCAGGGCCCGGCGGCTGCACCGGACCCGATCCTGTTCGCGCGTTTCGCGGGGCCGGTGCAGCTTTGACGTAAGCAAAGGCGCACCCGGTCGTCCCACCGGTGTGCGCCTTTGCCACATTTAATCTGTCTCGCGAAGTCTGATTTTTGATTCAAGTCAAGGCTCTGGTCGCCACCCTGTGCGAAGCAGCCCCAAGCCAAGAAATGGAGCGAGTCCGTGAGTACCACCGAAGAGCCAGAACAGCTGTACGCCAAGCGCGAGCCGATTTTCCCGCGCCGCGTCAAGGGCAACTTCCGGACGCTCAAGTGGTGGCTGATGGGGCTGATGCTGGGCATCTACTACATCACGCCATGGATCCGCTGGGACCGGGGCCCGGCGATGCCGGATCAGGCCGTGCTGGTCGATCTGGGCAGCCGCCGCTTCTTTTTCTTCATGGTCGAGATCTGGCCGCACGAGTTCTATTTTGTCGCAGGCCTGCTGATCATGGCGGGCATCGGGCTGTTCCTGTTCACCTCGGCGCTGGGCCGGGTCTGGTGCGGCTATGCCTGCCCGCAGACCGTCTGGACCGATCTGTATATTCTGGTGGAACGCTGGGTCGAGGGCGACCGCAACGCGCGTCTGCGCCTGCACCGCCAGCCCTGGGGCGCGGAAAAGATCCGCAAGAACGCGACCAAATGGCTGCTCTGGCTGCTGATCGGTCTGGCGACCGGCGGGGCCTGGGTGTTCTATTTCACCGACGCGCCGACCCTGCTGCACGATCTGGCCACCTTCAGCGCCCACCCGGTCGCCTATGGCACCATCGCTTTCCTGACCACGACGACCTTCCTGTTCGGCGGCTTTTTCCGCGAACAGGTCTGCATCTACGGCTGCCCCTGGCCGCGCATTCAGGCCGCGATGATGGACGAGGACACGCTCACCATCAGCTATCGCGACTGGCGCGGTGAGCCGCGCGGCAAGCACCACAAGGGTGTCGAGGACACGCGGCAGGGCGACTGCATCGACTGCATGGCCTGCGTCAACGTCTGCCCGATGGGCATCGACATCCGCGACGGCCAGCAACTGGCCTGCATCACCTGCGGTCTGTGCATCGACGCCTGTAACGACGTGATGGACCGCATCGGCAAACCGCGTGAGCTGATCGGCTACATGGCGCTGACCGATGAAACCCGCGAACGCGCCGGCTCTGCGCCGAAAAGCATCTGGAAACACGTCTTCCGCCCGCGCACCGTGGTCTACACCGTCATCTGGGCCGGGGTCGGCGTGGCGCTGCTGGTCGCGCTGTTCCTGCGCACCGATATCGACATGTCCATCGCGCCGGTCCGCAACCCCACGCATGTGGTGCTGGCCAATGGCTCGGTCCGCAACGCCTATGACATCCGCCTGCGCAACATGTACGCGGAACCCCGCCAGTTCTACCTGACCGTGGCCAATGACGCCTCGATCAGCTTGACGATCGAAGGGGTGCAGGGCCAACTGGTCACCGTGGGACCGGATGAGCAGCTCAACCAGCGCGTCTATCTGACCGCAGCGGCGGGTACGCCCGCCGCCGTGGCTGCAACCTCGCCCGTGCGGGTCTGGGTCTCGGTTACCGGCGAGACCGACCGCATCTATGGCGACACAGTCTTCAACGGAAGGGGCGAATAATGGCCGATACTGCAGGGCGCGAGCTGACCGGGCGCAAGGTTCTGGCGATCACCGTGTCGGCGTTTTCGGTGATCATCGGCGTCAATCTGGTCATGGCCTATTACGCCGTCGGCACTTTTCCGGGTCTTGAGGTGGCGAATTCCTACGTCGCAAGTCAGGGCTTCAACGACCGGATGCGCGCGCAACAGGCGCTGGGCTGGACGACCGAGGCCGACATGACCGGCGGGCAGCTGACCGTGCGCATCACCACCGCCTCGGGCGATCCCGCGCCGGTGGCCGCGATCACCGCCATTCTGGGCCGCCCCACGACCGAGCGCGAGGACACCATCCCCGATCTCGCCTTCAACGGCGCGGCCTATGTCGCCCCCGTTGATGTGGACTACGGCAACTGGGATCTGCGCATCAGCGCCGAATCCGCCGACGGCACGCAATACGACTACCGCGTCGGCGTGATCCACAACCCATGAGGACCGCGCCATGACCGATTCGTCGTATGGCCAAGGGCAGGGGCCCGCCCCGATGTCTGCCTGCCCCGCCTGCGTTGCCATGCCCTCGGCGCTGGACCGTGCGCAGGCAGCGGCTGCGGCGGCCTCGGCGCGGATCATGCTGTCGGTGCCGGATGCCCATTGCGCGCTGTGCATCACCAACATCGAGCGGGATCTTGAGAAAATGCCGGGCGTCAAAAGCGCCCGCCTCAACCTGACCCTGCGCCGCGTCTCGGTCGAGGGGGAGCCAGGCGTCACCGCCGCTGCGGTGGCCGAGCGGCTGGGCAAGATCGGCTACCCGGCGTATGAACTGGACCCCGGCCAGCTCAGCATGACCGAGACCGACCGCCAGGGCCGCGACCTGCTGATGCGGCTTGGCGTCGCGGGGTTCAGCATGATGAATATCATGCTGTTGTCGGTCGCCGTCTGGTCCGGTGCCACCGACGCCACCCGCGATCTGTTCCACCTGATTTCCGCCCTGATCGCCGTGCCCACCGTCGCCTTCTCGGCCCAGCCGTTCTTTCGCAAGGCCTGGGCCGGGGTGAAGGCCGGGCGGCTGGACATGGATTTCCCGATCTCGCTGGCCATCGTCCTGGCCACCGGTATGTCGCTCTATGAGACCTTGAACGGCGGCCACCACGCCTATTTCGACGCCGCGGTGATGCTGACCTTCTTCCTGCTGGCCGGCCGCTACCTCGATTTCCGCACCCGCGCCGTCGCCCGCTCGGCCGCGCAGGAACTCGCCGCACTTGAGGTGCCGCGTGCCCTTCGCGTGACCGATGGGACCGAAGAGACCGTCGCCGTCTCGGCCCTCACCCTCGGTGATCTGGTGCTGGTGCGCCCGGGTGGCCGCATCCCGGTCGATGGCGTCATCGTCGCGGGCACCTCGGAACTCGACCGCTCGCTGCTGACCGGCGAAACGCTCCCGGTCTTCGCCAGCCCCGATCTGGTGGTCACCGCCGGCGCGGTGAACCTGACCGGCCCACTGACCGTGCGCGTCACGGCGGCGGGCAAGGACAGCTCGCTGCACCGCATGGCCGATCTGGTCGCCGTGGCCGAAAACGCCCGCAACAAATACACCACGCTGGCCGAACGCGCCGCGCGGCTCTATTCGCCCTCGGTCCATCTGCTCGCCTTTGGCGCGTTCCTTGCGTGGATGTGGATCACTGGCGGCGACGTGCGCCTGGCGCTCAACATCGCCGCCGCGACGCTGATCATCACCTGCCCCTGCGCGCTGGGTCTGGCCGTGCCCGCCGTGGTCACCGCCGCCTCGGGCAAGCTGTTCCGGGCGGGGCTGCTGATCAAGGACGGCTCGGCGCTGGAGCGTCTGGCCGAGGTGGACACCGTGGTCTTCGACAAGACCGGCACCCTGACGCTGGGCACGCCCGAACCCGTCAGCCTCGACACCCTCAGCCCGCACGCGCTGGAAATCGGCGCGGCGCTGGGCGCTGCCTCGTCGCACCCGCTCGCGCAGTCTCTCGCGCAGGCGGCAAAGGCGCGCGGCGTGATCCCCGCGCTGCTTGACGACATCGCCGAGGTGCCGGGCCACGGCGTTCAGGCGCTCTGGCAGGGCACCCGCGTGCGCCTTGGCCGCGCGGATTGGGTCGGGGCCGACAGCCTTGAGACCACCGGCACCTACCTCGCCATCGGTGCCGAGCGGGTGCACGCCATCGCCTTCACCGACCGCCTGCGCGACGGCGCGCAAGAGGCCGTGACCGCCTTCAAGGCGCAGGGTAAGCGGGTTCTGCTGATCTCGGGCGACGTGCCGGGGGCGGTGCGCGCCATGGCCGAACGGCTGGGCATCGACGACTGGCAGGCCGAGGCCTTGCCGCAGGACAAATCCGCCACCATCGAAGCGCTGCAGGCCAAGGGGCACAAGGTGCTGATGATCGGCGACGGGCTGAACGACACGGTGGCGCTGACCGCCGCGCATGTGTCGATCTCTCCGGCGACGGCGTTGGATGCGGCGCGCGTGGCCTCGGACATCGTGCTGCTCGGCACCTCGCTTGCCCCGCTGCCCCATGCGCAACGCACCGCCGTGCGCGCGGTGCGGCGTATACGGGAAAATTTCGCGATCTCGTTTGGCTATAACCTGATCGCGGTGCCCATCGCGCTGGTTGGTCTGGCCTCACCGCTGATCGCGGCGCTGGCCATGTCGGTGTCGTCGATCACCGTCGCACTGAACGCGCTGCGGCTCAAATAGGGACGAACACATGGATATTCTGGCGATCCTGATTCCGGTTTCGCTGCTTTTAGGCATTGCCGGGCTGCTGGCCTTCTGGTGGACCCTGCGGCGCGGGCAGTACGATGACCCCGAAGGAGACAGCCAGCGCATCCTGCGCGGTGACTACGACGACCACCCTAAACCGTGATGGAACCCAAAAGCAGACCCGCACGGCCTTGACCTTTGGGCGCTTGAGGCACTTATTACCCCCAACGCAACCAAACGAAAGAGGTACCGCGATGTCCTTCACCCTTCCCGACCTTCCCTATGCCCACGATGCTCTGGCCTCGCTCGGCATGTCCAAGGAAACGCTGGAATTCCACCACGACATCCACCACAAGGCCTATGTCGACAACGGCAACAAGCTGATCGCCGGCACCGAGTGGGAAGGCAAGTCGGTCGAAGAGATCGTCAAGGGCACCTACCAGTCGGGCGCTGTGGCGCAGAACGGCATCTTCAACAACGCCTCGCAGCACTGGAACCACACCCAGTTCTGGGAAATGATGGGCCCGAGCGGCAACGCCATGCCCGGTTCGCTGGAGAAAGCCATCGTTGACAGCTTCGGCTCGGTCGACAAGTTCAAAGAAGATTTCTCGGCTGCCGGTGCCGGTCAGTTCGGCTCGGGCTGGGCCTGGCTGGTGAAAGACACCGATGGCGGGCTGAAAGTCACCAAGACTGAAAACGGCGTGAACCCGCTGTGCTTCGGCCAGACCGCACTGCTGGGCTGCGACGTGTGGGAGCACTCCTACTACATCGATTTCCGCAACAAGCGCCCGGCCTACCTGACCAACTTCCTCGACAAGCTGGTCAACTGGGAAAACGTCGCGGCGCGTCTGGGCTGAACCCCGCGCCGATACGAGACAGGAAAAGGGGGGCCGCGCGCCCCCCTTTTTGCGTCTGGAACCCCGCAACTCGGGGGCATCGAGCCCCCTCGCCGCGGCGCGCGTGCCGCGCGCAAGGGGGGCTTTCTGCCCCCCTCGGCCTGACGGCCTCACCCCCTGAGGATATTTGCGGCATAAAGTTGGGTTAACGACTCGTTAAGTTTCAACTTTATGCTTCAAATATCCACGGGTGGGGTTCAGGGGAGGGGGCGTGCCTCCTCCCCTGGCGAGGGGGGCTCGGGGGGGCGAGCAGCCCCTCCGATCTGCGCGTCCTCAGGCTGCACCACCCGCTGATCCAGCAGCAGCACAGCCCCGAACCGCACCGCCAGCAGCAGCACCGCCGGCGCGGTGAGCGGTCCGGCGATTGTTCCCAGCGTTTCGGCGTCGCGGATGTCGGCGGATTGCAGCTCGGCGCGTGGTTCTGCCTGAAGTGTCGCCGCGACCCAGGCCCTCAGCCGGGACGCCGTGATGCCGGTTTTCGCCATCTCTTCGGCCTCGGACAGCGCGCGCGACAGCACCAGCGCGGCAGCGCGGTCCTGAGCCGTCAGCCGGGCGTTGCGGGTGGACACGGCCAGCCCGTCGGCGTCACGCACGGTCGGGACACCCAGCACGCGCAGCGGCATATCCAGATCGCGCACCATCTGCCGGATCACGCAGAGCTGCTGGTAATCCTTCTCGCCAAAACAGGCGACATCCGGCTGCACGATGTTGCACAGCTTGGTAAACGCCGTCGCCACACTGCGGAAATGCACCGGCCTGAACTTGCCGATCAGGGTCTTCGCCAGCTCGGTCGTTTCCACCATGGTTTGCGCGTCGGGCCCGAACATCTCGTCCACCGAGGGCGCGAAGACCGCATCCACCCCGGCCGCGTGCAGCGCCGCCTCATCCCATTCCGGCACGCGCGTCCGGGTGGCGACGTCATCGGTAAGCCCAAAGGGCGTGGGGCTGGCAAAGATCGACACGACGACCCGCGCCGCCTCGCTTTTTGCCCGCGCGACCAGCGCCTTGTGCCCGTCATGCACAAAGCTTGAGGTCGGCACCAGCGCAACCGCCTCGCCCGCCGCGCGCCAACTGCGCGCGACGTCGCGCATCGCGGATTTTGTCGTGATGAGCTGCATCGCACCCCCCAAGGCTGAGCGCGATCCCTAGCGTCCTGCGCCACGACCGGCAAGCCGCATGGGGCGGCGGCGCAGGCGCATGATTGTTCGCGGCCCCGGCGCGGTGCACAATGGCCCCACCCCGTCCAAGGAACCGCCGCCCATGCTGACCGCCGATCTGAGCAAGCTCTTGACCCTGCGCCATTTGCGGGTCATCGCCACGCTGGCCGATCTCAAGCTGGTGGCGCGGGTGGCCGAGGCGCTGAACCTCTCGCAGCCCGCGATTTCCAAGCAGATCGCCGAGCTGGAGCGCCTCGTCGGCACGCCCCTCGTCACGCGTGAGCGTAACCGGCTGTTCCTGACCCCCATCGGCGCGCGCCTTGCCGTGCATGCGCAGCAGGTGCTCAGCCAGCTTGACCGTGCCGCCTTTGACATCGAGGCCATGGCGACCGGCATCACCGGATCGGTTTCCATCGGCGTCGTCAGTTCGGTTGCGCCGATCCTGTTGCCCGCCGCCCTGACGCTGTTCAAACGCGGCGCGCCGACCGCCAGCGTCACCATCACCGAGGGGCATTTCACCGCCCTCTATCCGCAGTTCGAGGCCGGGCAGATCGACCTGTTGATCGCCCGCACCTGGCAACCGCAGGAGCTGCCCGGCGTGCGCCAGAGCGTGCTGATGCGCGACGCCGTGGTGGTTGTTGCCGGGCGCGACCACCCGCTTGGCCTGCGCGAGACCCTGCAATGGGCCGATGTCACTGACTGGCCGTGGCTCTTGCCGCAAAGCACTTCGGTCGCGCTCAATGCGGTCGAGGCGCATTTCGCCCGGCTGGGTCTGCCGCTGCCGACCAACACCATCGCCTCGGTCTCGCTGTCGCTCAATCTGGCGCTGATGCGGGCCATGCCGGTGCTGGGCCTCTTCCCCAAGAGCCTCGCCCAGACCCATGTCGCGCGCGGTGACATCGTCGTGCTGCCGCTGGAGACCGACGGGCTGCTGTCCGAGGCCCGCAGCTTCTGGCACACCCGCGGGCCCGAGACGAACAACACCCTCGCGCTGTTCCTGCGCTGTCTCGATCAGGCGGCCGCAGAGCGCAATACCATTCCGAACGGTTAAGGTTCACGCCCAAGAATTCAATATTACCGGCTGAAATTTCCCCATAACCATAACGCCGGGAGAAATTATAGGCACGGAGCGTCCCGCGGGCGATCCGGTCAGAGGGCCAATGACCGCACATCCACTCGCCGCGCTGACGGCGCACCAGATGCTCGCCGCATTTGCGCAGGGCACCCTGACACCCAGCACGCTGCTGGAGGCGCTGCTGATGCATATCGCCGCGATCAATCCCGCTATCAACGCGCTGACCGCCTTTGACATCGACGCGGCACGGGACGAGGCCGCGCTCTCCACCCAGCGCTGGGCCAAGGGTCAACCCAAAGGGTTGCTCGATGGATTGCCGATTGGCGTCAAGGACTTGCAGGAAACCAAGGGCCTGCTGACCACCTATGGCAACCCGCGCTCGCGCAACCATGTCCCGGCGCAGGATCTGCCGATGGTCGCCCGTTTGCGCGCCGCCGGGGCCATCGTGCTGGCCAAGACCAACGTGCCGGAACTGGGCGCTGGCGGCAACACCCGCAACCCGGTCTGGGGCGCGACCGGCAACCCGTTCAACCCAGCGCTGATCGTCGGCGGTTCGTCCGGCGGCTCGGCGGCGGCGCTGGCGGCGGATCTGGTGCCGCTGGCCACCGGCTCGGACACCGGCGGCTCGCTGCGCCTGCCCGCCGCGCTGTGTGGCATCGTCGGCTATCGACCGTCGGTCGATGTGATCGCGCATCCGACGCGGCCTCTGGGCTGGTCGGCGATCTCGGTGCTGGGGCCGATGGCGCGCACCGTGGACGATCTGGTGCTGATGCTGCGCGCCTGTCACGGCTTTGATCCGGGCGATCCCTTGTCCGCGCCGTCCGACCCCGCCCGCTTCGATGCACTGCCCCCGCGCGACCCCGGCACCCTGCGGCTGGGCTATAGCGAGGATTTCGGCGGCGCGCCCGTCGACCCGCAGATCCGCGCCACCTTCCGTGCCCGCCTGGCCGCGCTCAAACCCGATGTGGCCGAGCTGCGCCCGGTGGACCTGAACCTCGGCGACATGGACCGCGCCTTTGACATCCTGCGCGCAGAAAGCTTCGTCGCGGCGTTTGGCACCGCCACGCAGACCGACCCCGACAATTTCGGCCTGCATATCCACGCCAATGTGCAGCTGGGTCTGGGCTTTACCCTTGCCGACCGCGCCTGGGCGCATGCCGAACAGACCCGCATCCTGCGCCAGTTCAACGCCCGCATCGCCGGGCTGGACGCGATCCTGCTGCCCACCGCGCCCGTCTCGCCGTTCCCGTGGACGCAGTCGCACGCTACGCAGATCGACGGGCAGGACATGGACATCTACTACCGCTGGCTGGCGCTGACCTATCGCGGCTCGCTGACCGGCGGCCCGGCGATCACCCTGCCCAGCGGGCTGGACCCGGAGGGCATGCCCTTTGGCCTGCAACTGCTCGGCCCGGTGCGCGGTGACGCGGGTCTTCTGGCCTGCGCGCGCAGCATCGAGGCGCTGCTGGCCCGCGACCCGGCCACCGCCCGCCCGCGCCCTGACCTTGACGCGCTCACCCGCTCCACCGTTGATCTGCGCGCGATCGTCACCCATCCGCCGCAGAACGACGCCGCCAGTGCCGCGCTGTCTGCGCCGACCGCCGTCTAGGAGCCCGCCGATGTGGATCGCGCCCCTCGCCTTTGTCGCGCTGCTGATCAGCGGCACCGCTTTCGCCTATATGATGGGCGCGGTGTCGGTGGTGACCTTTTTCGCCGCCGACCGCGCGCAGTACCTGTCGATCATGCCGCAACGCATCTTCGCGCAGCTCGATGTGTTTTCCTTCATGGCGATGCCGTTGTTCATCCTGACGGCGGAAATCATGACCCGCGCGGGCGTCACCCGCAGCCTGATCGACTTTGCCATGGCGATGGTCGGCCGCTTCAAGGGCGGGCTGGGGCACGTCAATATCCTGACCTCGGTGTTCTTCGCCGGGATCTCGGGCTCGGCCATCGCGGATTCCGCCGCCCTGTCGCGCACCTTTGTGCCCGAGATGGTCGCGCGCGGCTATGACCGCTACTACGCCGGAGCGATCACCGCGGCCTCGTCGATGATCGGGCCGATCATCCCGCCCTCGATCATCATGATCATCTACGGCGGGCTGACCGGCGTGTCGGTCGGTGCGCTGTTCTCAGCGGGGATCGTGCCGGGCCTGCTGCTGGCCGTGGCGCTGATGGCGCTCAATACCCTGATCGCGCATCTGCGAAATCACCCTGGTGGCCGCGACCCCAGCCTGCCGCGCTTCTGGCCCGCCCTGCGCCGCGCGGCACCGGCGCTGATGCTGCCGGTTATCATCCTTGGCACACTGGTGTTCGGCCTTGCCACGCCCACCGAAGGCTCCGCCGTCGCCGTCTGCTTCGCGCTGCTGGCAGGCCTGTTCTACAACGGGCTGAGCGTAAAAATGGTGGCCGAGGCGCTGGAAGCCACCGCCCGCCTGACCGGCACGATCTTCATCATTCTCGCCGCGATCTCGCTTCTGGGCTATCTCGCCGGGCAACTGGGCTGGTCCGAGGCCTTGGCGGACTGGGTCGACAGCATCGGCCTGACCGGCACCAAGTACCTGTTTTTCCTGATCGCCATCTTTCTGGTGGCAGGCATGTTCATGGACACGCCGGTGGCCCTGACCCTGCTGATCCCGCTCTTTGTCCCGCAAGCGGTCGAGCAGGGGATCAACCCCATCCATCTGGGCATCGTGCTGTGCTTCAACCTGTGCATCGGCCTGATCACGCCGCCCTTGGGCAAATGTCTGGTCGTCGTCGCGGCCCTGACCGACCTCAATTACTGGCGGCTGGCGCGGGCTGCGCTGCCGTTTATCGCCGTGCAGATCCTGTTGCTGCTGGCGCTGGCCTATTGGCCGGAAATCAGCCTTGCGCTGCCGCGCTTCGCCGGTTTCGCCGTGAACTGATCTTAGGGAGGAACGACCATGAAACTGACCACACTGACCCTTGCCACCCTGCTGGCAGCCGCCACCACAGCCCAGGCCGAGGTGAAGATCGCGCTGGATACCGCGCCCGATCTGGCCACCTCGGGCTCGTATAACTGGGTGAGCGCATTTGAAGCCTCGCTCACCGCCGCCGGGATGGACGTGCGCGAACTGCCGCGCGGCGCAGTCGGGGCCGAGGCCGAGGTTTTCGACCAGATCACCACCGGCCTGCTGGAAGTCTCGCTGTCGGATGTCCGCTCGGTCGCGCAGGTGGACCCGTTCATCTACGGCGTCCGTCTGCCCTATATCTTCGACGATGCCGCCCATATGGACCGCGCGCTGGCCGCCGGTGACGTGTTCGCCCGGATCAACGAGGCCATCGCCGGGCAGGAAGTCATCCTTGCCGCACTGGTGCCGCTGGGGCCGTCGTCGGGCATCATCACCACCGATCAGGCCGTGCGCAGCCCCGCCGACATGAGCGGCCTTCGCATGCGCGCCCTCGATGACGCGCAGATCGCCATGTATCAGGCTTGGGGTTCCAGCGGCACCATCGTGCCTTGGGGTGAGGTGCCGACCGGCCTGCAAACCGGCGTGATCGACGGCTACCTGAACTCGCCCACCGTGCCGATCATGTTCGGTCAGACCGACTTTGTGCACAACTTCTCGGACGCCGGGGTGATCATCCCGCTGCGCGCCGTGCTGTTCTCGCAGGCGTGGTACAATGACCTGTCCGACGCCGACCGCGCTGCCGTCGATGCGGCGGTCGAGGCGGGCAATGCCGCGAACCGCGCGTGGCTGGCCGGCATGACCGACACCGCGCTCACCGATCTTGAGGCCGCAGGCGTCACCGTCCAGCGCCTGAGCCCGGAAGAGCGCGCCGTGTTCCGCGACCTGTCCGCGACCACCTACCAGTCCGACCTGATGGCCGCCGACGCGGTCGCGCGCTGGGTCGATCTGGCCGCACAAACGCGCTGATCCTGTCGCGGCGGGCCACCCCCGGCCCGCCGCCCCTGTCCTGAACTTCTGAGGCCTGCCATGCGCCGCATCATTCTGGGTCTGAGCAACGGCATCAACGCCGTCGTCCGCCGCATCACCATCTTTGCCGTGGCGCTGATGTTCGTGGCCGTGATGATTCAGGTCATCGCCCGCTATGTCTTCTCATCCCCGCCCGTCTGGACCGAAGACGTCGCGCGCTATGCGATGGTCTGGACCGGCCTCTTGGGCGCCTCGCTCTCGTTCAAATCCCGCAGCGATGCCGTGCTGATGCAAAGCGTCTTTCCCAGCCGTCCGCATCTGCTGGGCCTGTTGGCCGAGGCGCTGCAAACCGTTGCCATCCTGACCTTTATCCTGCCGGTGCTCTATTTCTGCTTCTTCGATCTGCGCGGCACCATGGCGCGCAGCTATCTGGCGCGGCAGGCGGGCATCACCATGGACACGCTGGGCATTCCGATGGTCTGGATCTCGGTCGTGGTGCCGGTGTCGTTCATCATCATCCTGATCCACCTCGCCGCCCGCTGGGCCGAAGGCCACAGCCGTCACGACCAGACCGAACTCACCGCCGCGCTCGACTGAGCGCGTCGTTTTCGCGCCTCGACTGGTCGGGTGCATTTCACCGCGCGGCGCGATTACCTGCGAAACCGGACCCAAACCAGCAATCGGAGCCCGGTGCGATGAAAACCCATGTGAAAGCCCTTGTCGTCGGCGGCGGTGCGGTGGGCACCGGGATTGCCTATCATCTGGCCAAGGCGGGCTGGGACACCCTGCTGGTCGAGCGTGACGAGCTGACTTCGGGCTCGACCTGGCACGCTGCCGGTCTGCTGCCGCTCTTCAACATGAGCTACGCCACCACCCACATCCACAAATACTCGGTCGATTTCTACAAATCGCTTGAGGCTGAAACCGGCCTGAACGCCGGTTTCGCCGTCGTCGGAAACCTGCGCATGGCACAGACCGACGCGCGGATGGATGAGTATATGCTCTACTCATCCGTCGCCGAAACCGCCGGGGTTTACCACGAATTTCTGACGCCTGCGCAGATCAAGGAACGCTGGCCGCTGGTCAAGACCGAAGACCTCAAAGGCGCGCTGTTCCACCCGCAGGACGGCTACATCAACCCCGCCGACGTGACGCAAGCCATGGCCAAGGGTGCCCGCCAGCACGGCGCGCGGATCGAGCGCAAGGTTCAGGTCGACAGCTATTTCTGGACCGGCGACGAATGGATCGTGTCGTGCACCCGCATGCTCGACAAGGGCGGCATGCTGATCCCGTCCGAGGAAAAATTCGAGATCCACGCCGAGCACGTCGTCACAGCCACCGGCAACCACGCCCAACGCACCGCGCGCCTGCTCGGCATCAAGATCCCCGCCATTCCCGTTGAGCACCAGTACATCGTCACCGAACCCGACCCCGCCCTGCAAAAATGGCGCGCGGCGGGCAACCCTGAGCACCCCGTGCTGCGTGACGCCGACGCCAAATGGTACGTGCGCGAGGAACGCGGCGGCTGGATCCTTGGTCCGTACGAGCGCAACGCCCCCGCCCGCTTCCTCTATGACGTGCCAGACAGCTTCCGCGCCGACCTCTTCCAGCTCGATCTGGACCGGATCGAGGAAGAATACATGTCCATGATCCACCGCCTTCCCAGCTCGGAAGAGGTGGGCCTCAAGGACGATTTCAACGGCCCGATCTGCTACACCCCTGACGGCAACCCGCTGGTCGGCCCCGCGCCCGGCCTGCGCAACATGTGGCTAGCCGAGGGCTTCTCGTTCGGCATCACCGCCGCTGGTGGCACCGGCCATTACCTCGCCCAGCTGATGACCCAAGGCGAGGCCGAGATCGACATGGCCAGCCTTGACCCCAAGCGCTACGGCTCGTGGATGACCACCGAATACGCCGCCCGCAAGAATGAGGAATGCTACGAGCACGTCTTCATCCTGCACCATCCCGACGAGGAACGCGAAGCCGCCCGCCCGCTGCGCACCGCCCCCGCCTATGACCGCCAACTGGCGCTGGGTGCCCAGATGGGTCAGGTGAACGGTTGGGAACGGCCCAACTACTACGGCCCCATCGGTGCCCCCGCCGATTTCGACCACAACAGCCGCAGCTTCCGCCGGGGCGCGTGGTGGCAATACGCTGAAGCCGAGGCCAAGGCAGTCCGCGAAACCTGCGGCATCCTCGACGCCGCCGCCTTCACCAAGCATCTGGTGCGCGGGCCGGGGGCGACGGCCTTCCTCGATCACTTCACCACCAACGCCCTGCCCAAGGTCGGCCGCATCAACCTGACCTACGCGCTGACCGAAACCGGCACCACGCGCACCGAATACACCATCGTGCGGCTCAAGCAGGACGAATATTACCTGATCTCGGCGGGCGCATGGACCGCCTATGACGGCGACTACCTGACCCAGAAGATTGAGGATTTCCGCAAAGCCGGTGGCGATTACGTCGACTGCCACGACATCACCACGCAATGGGGCGTCTACGCGCTGGCCGGTCCCAACGCCCGCGCCATCCTGCAAGAGATCGTCAAGGACGCGAATCCCGACACTGTTCTCTCCAACAAGCGCTTCCCCTGGCTGAGCATGCGCGACATCGAGCTGGGCATGTGCCCCGTCCGTGCCATCCGCGTCGCCTATACCGGCGAGCTGGGCTGGGAGCTGCACTACCCCATCGAGTTCGGCCGCTACCTGTGGGATCTCTTGATGCAGGCCGGTGAGAAACATGGGCTGAAGCCGGTCGGCGCGCGGGCACAGAACTGGCTGCGGCAGGAAAAATCCTACCGCGCCTTTGGGACTGAACTGGGCCGCGACGCCACGCCGATGGAAGCCGGTCTCGACCGCTTCATCGACCTGAGCAAGGAGTTCCGCGGCAAGCAGGCGATGCTCGATACCGGCATCCGCTCGAAATGCGTCACGCTGTTGATTGACGGCCCGTCCGACACCGACCCGTGGGGCAAAGAGGCGCTGCTGCTGGACGGCGAGAAAATCGGCCGCCTGACCTCGGGCGGGTATTCGGTCGCCTTCGGCAAACAGATCGGCATGGGCTATGTCCGCCCCGATCTGGCAGCGGTCGGCACCAGGCTCAAGGTCAAGATGCTGCTGCAGGAATGGGACGCCGTCGTGGTCGAGGACAGCCCCTACGACCCCACAAACACCGTCATCCGCAAAGACGCGTAGGGTGCGTTTTCAACGCACCTTTGTAGGACTGGGAAGGGGGCCGCGAGAGCGGCCCTTTCTCGTTGCTGCGAGATGATCATCGGGCTACCAAATGGGGATCCCGTGACACGTGACGGATGGATTTGCGGTATGGAAGATTATTCTATTTTTATTGACCGATTGGAGCGCCAGTTCGACGCGCTCTGCGTTGATTTAAGTTTTGTTGAAGAATTCTTGAAAAGAGACGATCTTTTTGAACGAAGCAATAGAGAGAAGTCAGTTCGTGCAGCGTATTGGGTGCTGCTGACGTATAGCGATAGTCTCTATCTCAACACTGCAAAGCTACTGGAAAGAATTCAAGATTCGGTATCTCTCCAAAATTTCGTCGATAAGTATTCTACCATCGGACGGTTTCAAAGTACTGAATTAATTGGCGAATACGAAGAGTGGGTTGCGGATTTCAACGAATGGTCAAGCCGAACGGAGAGCCAGACCACCTCGCTAATTCGCTCGGAGAGAATCGCGCATTCACTTATTAAGTCATGGGATCGTGGGGGCAAGCGTTTGCCTGCTTACAAGGATTTTAAGGGGAATGACAAGCAAGAGTATATCGGTACCGTGTCCACTGTTGTTGCAAATTGTCGCGATGGGATTTTCATTCTCGCAAGACTTTTGACGCTCTGCGGAAAAGGGCGCAACTCCCCTCATTACTTTGGTTTCAAGCGCGCCGCCGAAAAAAATGTGGAAGATGCGTTAAGAGATTACAGAGAGTATCAGGCTGCTCTATTGAGTGCTTTGGATTCTGAGTAAGTTTGATCTTTTCGCCCACAACTCGCTCGTCGCCCTCGCTTTCACCGCCCACGACATTACGTTGGCGCTTCAGCCTTTACACTAGCCCGTAGGTCGGGGTTCACCCCGACACTCCCTCCCAAACCCAAACCCAAACCCCTACCAAAACCCTAACGCCACCACCTAACCCCTTGATTCCCCTCACCTCACAAAATGTCCCATCGTGGGACACCCCCTCCCGAAACGCAAAAAGGGCCGCGTGGCGCGACCCCTTCCTGTTTCTCCGGTCCTGAAAGCGGCGTTAGATTACCCCTCCAGCGCCTCGATCATCGCCACCCGCGTCGCGTGCCGCCCGCCCTCGAACTCGGCACCCAGAAACGCCTCGACAATATCCAGCGCGAGGCTCTCGCCGACCACCCGCGCGCCGATGGACAGCATGTTGGCGTTGTTATGCTGGCGGATCATGCGGGCCGAGAACGGCTCGGCGCAGACCCCGCAGCGGATGCCGGTCACCTTGTTCGCCGCCATCATGATGCCCTGACCCGTGCCGCACAGGATAATGCCGAACCGGCAATCGCCCGACGCCACCATCCGCGCCGCCTCTGCGCCACGCTCAGGGTAGGGCGTGCTCTCGGCCGTGGTCGGGCCGATGTCGACCGCCTCCCAGCCCAGCGTGGTGATATGCGCGGCGATGATCCGGCGCAGCTCGATAGCCGCGTGATCGCTGGACAGGACGATACGGGTGTTGGTGGTCATGGGCGTTTTCCAAGGGGGCATGAGATCGCCGCCTTGGAGCAGGTTCTCTGCGTCGCGTCAATATTCCCGCCGTCGCGGGCTAAGTGCCCGGCGGTCTGCAGGAAGCGCAGAACCGCGGCAAGGATCGCCGCATGCGCCGCGTCGCGCGCGGAAGGGGAGTCGCCGCAAATCGCCGGATCGCCACCGTCCTCACGCAGGATGTCGGGACCGGCGGGGGTGCAGGCCGCGAACCCGTCGAACACCGTCGCCGCCAGCGTGGTCTGCGGGACTGCGCCCGTTCCGCTCTGCGCCGCGCCCAGCGACAGGATCAGCGACGGCACCGCGACCGTGCTCAGCCCGTCCGCGAACACATCGACCCGCTCAGGCGCAATCGCCACCACCGACCCGATGCGCGGATCGCGACGCAGGCTTGCCAGCGCCGGGCCGTCGACCGAGGTCAGCGCAACCCCCTGCGCCGCGAACCAGCCGCAGTCCGGCCCGGAGTGTGGCGGTGTGCAGGATTGCAGGTAAGCGTCGGTGTCAAACAGGCCGCCCGCCAAGGCCAGCGCCGCCGTGCCGCCAAGCGCGAAGCCGACCGTGGCGATGCGGGTCGGATCAAGGCGGGGGGACCACGCCGGATCGCTGGTCAGGGCGTCCAGCGCGCGGGTCACATCGGCGGGACGCTGCCAGATCTCGTTGACGCCCTGCGCCGCCGAGGTCGCGCGCGGGGCGTTGATTTCGACGGCCAGATAACCCGCCCGCGCCAGTCCGGCCGAGAGCCATGCGCCCGAGTCCGCCGCCGAGCGCAAGCCGCCGTGCGAGACCAGCACCACCGGCAGGCTTTCGACCGCCACCGCAGCGTCCCGCGCGGCGGTGACGCCGGTGAAGACCGCGTTGCCGCCGACCACCTCGACGGTGCCGCCGGTGCCGGGATACCAGAGTGTCATGGTCAGAGGCCTGTCCGCGTGACGGTCAATGACCGTCGCCACGCCGGTCGTCTGGTCGGCACAGGCCGCCGAGGCGCCCAGGGCAAAGAGGGACAGGAGGAGGGCGAATTTCACGACGGGCTGACTCCGGTTCGCGTCAGGCTGGCCAACGGCTTGCAGGGTTCGCTGCTATCAGAAATTGCGCGCGGATGGCAATCGGTCTGGGGCGTAGAACGCTTGAGGAAACCTTAAGGCGTCGCTGCAAGTCATTGACTATATTCGCGGCAAGGGGCTGTCCCATCGTGGGACATCCCGCGTCACGCCCCGTGCGACAAATCCAGCTTGAGCCGCAGGAAGCCATGCGGCGTCAGCCCGCGTTGTTCAGGGTGGAATCCCTCGATCTCGTTCATATGCGCCATCGCGGCGGGGCCGGTTTCGAAGATCACGCTGGTGTTCGGCATCGCCTTGAAACGCAGGCTGCCGTGATCAGGGCGCCGCAGCGAGCCATGCTCGCGGACATGACGGTGCAGGATATCGCGGGTCACGCTTTCGTCTGACAGCACCAGATTGCTCGCCTTGGCCCCGGCGAATTTACCGGCCCCTCCGGCGCGGTAGCTGTTGGTGCACAGCAGATAGCGGCCTTGCGGGTCCAGCGGTTCACCGTCCAGCATCACCGAGATCACCCGGTGCGCCTGTTCATTGATCATCACCCCGGCAAAGTCATAGCGCGCGGGTTGCGACAGATCGTAGATCACGTCGAGCGGGTCGATGACCTCGAAATTATAGCCCGGCACATCACCGTTGCGCAGCGGTGTTCCGGTCGAGCCGGGGCGGATCCGGTTGAAGGCCGCGGCCGAGCGTTCCAGCCATTCGATGACCTCGGCCCCGGTCAGGCACAGCGCGGCAATCGCGTTGGGGAAGGGGTAGAGATCGGCGATGTGGCGCAGGGCGACGGGACCGGCGGGCACATCGGTATAGCCAGCAGGGCCTCCGCGACCGCCTGATTTGAACGGGGCCACGGCGGACAGGATCGGCAGATCCACCAGATCGGGATCGGTGATGCGGGCGCGCACGTAGTCGCGCTGTGCCTCGGCCACGACCTGCAACGAGCCGGTGACGCCCAAATGGGTAAAGTAGGAATGCAGCGCCTCGGACGAGGTGCCGACCGGACGGCGGATGCTGGTCAGCGTATCGGCATGCGCCTGCGCGACGGCCTCAACCACGCGCTCGCTGGGACCATTATCGCGGGGAGCGGCGGGGTCGGCGTGCTCGATCTCCTGCACGGTCGGCAGGGCGCGGACCTCAGACCGTGTGCCCAGAACCTGCCATTCGCCCGCTTCGTGGACCAGCAACATGTCGATGACACCGATATGCGCGCCCCAGCATCCGGCCATCACGGCGGGTTTCCCGGCGATCGTGCCGGTGGCGATATCGACATCGGGAAGCGAGCCGAACACGGGCGAGGGGAACAGCAAATGGCTGTGGCCGGTCAGCAGCGCATCGATCCCGGGGACACGGGCGAGCGGGATGGCGGCATTCTCCATGCCATGCGAATAGCGCGCGCTGCCGATGCCGGTATGGGCCAGCGCGATGACCAGATCGGCCCCGGCTTCGCGCATTTCGGGCACCCAGGCGCGGGCGGCTTCGACGATGTCGCGGGCGTGAAGGCGGCCATCCAGCGCGTGATTGTCCCAGTCCATCACCTGCGGCGGGGCAAAGCCCACGACGCCGATGCGGATCGGATGCTCGAACCCGGTCTGATCCTTGAGCATGCGGTCCAGCAGGACATAGGGTTTGACCAGCGTTGTGTCCTTGCGCGGCTCAGACCCCAGACCGACCGCCAGATTGGCCGAGACGACGGGGAAGTTCGCGCCGTCCAGCGTGGCCATCAGAAAATCGAGGCCATAGTTGAATTCGTGGTTGCCCAGCGTGATCGCGTCATAGCCGACCGCATTCATCGCCGCCATGATCGGGTGCACGTCGCCGTCGCGCAAGCCGGTCTGATGCGCGACGTAATCGCCCATCGGGGTGCCTTGCAGAAAATCGCCATTGTCGAAAACCACCGAATTCCCAGCCTCGGTGCGGGCTTCGTCGATCAGGCGCGCGGCTTCGGACAGGCCCACTCCGGCCGAAGGGCGGTCAGCGTAGTAATCGTAGGGGAGAAGGTGCAGGTGCAGGTCCGTCGTCTCGATCACCCTGAGGTGGACGGCGCGCTGGCCGGCGGCTAATCCGCTGAAGGAGAGGGTGTTGAGCAACCTGTTGCCTCTGACGATCACTGTTTCAGTCCCAAGCGCGCACGCAGTTCCGGCGATGACCAGGCGCGAGGGGCACGCCTTGGTTAATGATGGCACTCAGTGGCACAAATTAGGCAAAAGACCGACCTGTCGAAGGCAAGTATCCACAGCCCATAGTTGCAAGACAACACGTAAACTGAATGCTGCAAAGCAGCGGTGTTCCCAAGCTACGGAAAATACCCTAAACGACGTATAATTTAGGGGGTTAGCGTGCCGCGAAACATAGTCTTTGCCGCAGAATGGGACGATCGCCAGGCAGAACTGCGCGGAGACGCGGATCGTTTGAGCGCGCTTCTTGGTGATTCGGCGACGCGGATCCTGCCGGTCTGGCGTGGCCGTCCGCTGATCTGGGGCGAGGCCGAGGCGACCGCCGTCTGGCTGGCACCGGGTCACGCTGTGCTGGACGATGCCGGGGCCGATCTGATCTTTCTGGGCACCCATCAGGGCCACGCGCGTTTCGTGGCCGATGTGTCGTCCTGGGTGCCCGCCGGTCTGGACGAGGCCGCGATGTCCGGCTTTTTCGACGCGACCGAGTACAGCCACCCCAGCCTGCCCGACGATCACCGCTATGCCGATCTGCGCGGGCTGATGGCGCGGCTGGACCCGGTCGACGCGGCCATGGCCGCGACCGCGCGCGGTTTGCTGAACTGGCACCGTTCGCATCGGTTCTGTTCGTCCTGTGGTCAGCCCAGCGATGCGGCGCAGGGGGGCTGGCAGCGCATCTGCCCGTCCTGCCGGGCGGTGCATTTCCCGCGGACCGATCCGGCGGTTATCATGCTGGTGCAGCACGGCGATACGGTGCTGCTGGGCCGTTCTCCGGGCTGGCCCGAGGGGATGTATTCGACGCTGGCAGGGTTCGTGGAACCCGGTGAATCGCTGGAAGCCGCCGTGCGGCGTGAGGTGTTCGAGGAAACTAGCGTCCGTGTCGAGCGGGTGTCCTATGTCGCCTCGCAGCCCTGGCCGTGGCCCAGCAATCTGATGCTGGGATTCGTGGCCGAGGCGGTGAGCAAAGACATCACGCTGGATCACGAGCTGGAAGACGCGCTGTGGATCACCCGTGACGAGTTGGCGCAAGTGATGGCAGGTGAGCATCCGCGCATTCGCCGCCCGCGCAAGGGTGCCATCGCGCAAGAGCTGATGGCCCGCTGGCTGGCCCAAGAGATCGGCTTCGCGCCGCAGACCGACGCTGAAGACTGACAAGGAGCACCGCTTTGGACATTGACGCCACCAAGGATTTCAAGCGCCCGCGCGCTCAGGTCTTGGAGAAATTCCGCGATCCCGCCCGCTTCGAGTCGGTGATGCGCGATATGAAGATCGAGGCCGAGCGCACCGGCGAGCCGCCGAGTGCGACCTGGGCCTGCTCGGTTCAGTGGCGCGAGGAACCGCGGCGCTTTGCTGCCGGGTTGGTGGAAACGGCGGCGGCGGAAACCATGGTGATGCAGTTCACCTCGGATCTGGCCGATGCGCAGATCACGATGGATTTCTACGACCTGCCCGATGGCGGCTGCCGGGTGATCGGCAAGGGTGTGGTCAGCGCGCGAACGATCATGGCCAAGCTGGCGCTGCAATCCATGCGGCTGGTGCGCGGCAAGGCCGAAGAGCGGCTGACGCGGCTGATCTTCAACATGGGTCGCCCCTGACCCCGCTGCGGCGGGATTATCCCGCCGCGATGGTGGCCTTCACCGCGCGTTGCCACGCCGCGTAACGGGCAGCGCGCCGGTCTTCGTCGATCACCGGCTCGAAGCGGCGTTCCAGCGCCCAGCTTTCGGCAAATCCCTCGGCGTCGGGCAGGATGCCCGCCTGATGCCCGGCCAGCCATGCCACCCCCAGCGCCGTGGTTTCCAGCACCGTCGGCCGGTCCACGGGGGCGGCCAGCACGTCGGCCAGCGCCTGCATCGCGTAGTCCGATGCACTCATCCCGCCGTCCACCCGCAGCGTACCCAGCGTGGCTTTCTCACCGCTGGCCGTCCAGTCGGCACGCATTGCCTCGGCCAGATCGCGGGTCTGGAAACTGACGCTTTCCAGCGCCGCCTTGGCCAGTTCCGCCGGGCCAGAGTTTCGGGTCAGCCCGAACACCGCGCCGCGCGACTCGGGCCGCCAATAGGGGGCGCCAAGGCCCGTAAACGCCGGGACGATGATCACCTGTTGCGCAGGGTCAGCGGATTCGGCCAGCGCCTGCGTCTGGTCGGCGCGCTCGATGATCCCCAACCCGTCGCGCAGCCATTGCACGACAGCGCCCGCGACAAAGATCGAGCCTTCCAGCGCATAGGTGACCTTGCCGTTCAGCTGATATGCCACCGTCGTCAGCAGGCGGTTTTGCGAGCTCACCATGGTCTCGCCGGTGTTGAGCAGTGCAAAGCAGCCGGTGCCATAGGTCGATTTCATCATGCCGGGCTGAAAACACGCCTGCCCGATGGTCGCGGCCTGCTGATCACCGGCCACCCCAAGGATCGGGATCGGTTTGCCGAACAGCGAGGTCTCGCCGAAGGAAGCGTTGCAATCGCGCACCTCAGGCAGCAGCGCCATGGGGACGTTGAACAGGCGGCAAAGCTCTTCGTCCCATTGGCCGGTGCCGATGTTGTACAGCATCGTGCGCGCGGCATTGGTGGCATCGGTCGCGTGGACCGTGCCACCGGTCAGCCGCCAGATCAGAAAGCTGTCCACCGTCCCCAGCGCCAGCTCGCCCCGCTCCGCCCGCGCCCGCGCGCCGTCGACGTTGTCCAGCAGCCACGCCGCCTTGGTTGCGCTGAAATACGGGTCCAGCAGCAGGCCGGAACGGGCCGTCACTTCGGCCTCATTGCCTGCCGCTTTCAGGCTGGCGCAGATATCCGCCGTGCGCCGGTCCTGCCAGACAATCGCCCGGTGGATCGGCTCGCCGGTGGCGCGGTCCCAGATCACCACCGTCTCGCGCTGGTTGGTGATGCCGATGGCGGCGACCGGTCCGGCCTTGGCCAAGGCTTCGGTGACAGTGTCGACCGTGGTGCGCCAGAGATCCTCGGCGTCATGCTCAACCCAGCCCGAGGCCGGAAAATGCTGCGGGAATTCCTGCTGCGCCACGGCCTGCACCGTCAGATCCGCGTCAAAGGCAATGGCGCGACTCGACGTTGTGCCCTGATCAATGGCCAGTATGCGCATGCTGTGCTCCTCTTTGGGCGCAAGACTAACGGCAGGGCGGGTGCCGTCAACAGAGGGTGACAGGCGAAGGGGCTTCTGCTTTGCTGACGACACGTCACAGGTGAGGCCCCGATGAGCATTGATTTCCAACCCGCTTCCGGCTTTGTGCTGCCGCGCTATGCCGGGATCGCCACCTTCATGCGGCTGCCGCATATCGGGCTGGATGACCCGCGTCTGGGTGAGGTGCAGGTCGGCCTGATCGGCGCGCCCTGGGATGGCGGCACGACCAACCGGCCCGGCCCGCGCCATGGGCCGCGGCAGTTGCGCGATGCTTCAACGATGATCCGCGCGCAGCACGGCATCACCGGGGTGCGGCCCTTCGAGGCGATGAACTGCGCCGATCTGGGCGATGTCGCGCCCAATCCGGCCGATGTGCAAGACAGCCTGCGGCGGATGACGGAATTTTACACGCGGGTGCGTGCGGCCAGGATCATCCCGCTGACCGCCGGCGGAGACCATCTGTGCACCCTGCCGATCTTGCGCGCCCTGGCGGCGGATCGCCCGCTGGGGATGATCCATTTCGACAGCCACACCGACCTGTTCCACAGCTATTTCGGCGGCCAGATGTATACCCATGGCACACCGTTCCGCCGCGCGGTGGAAGAGGGGCTGCTGGACCCGCACCGCGTCTGCATGATCGGCATTCGCGGTACGGCCTATGACAGCGAAGACCGCGATTTTGCCAAGGCGGTCGGCATCCGGGTGATCCCGATCGAAGACTTCCACAAACGCGGGGTCGAGGATGTGATGGCCGAGGCCCGCAGCATCGCGGGAACAGGTGACACATACGTCAGCTATGACATTGATTTCGTCGACCCCGCCTATGCGCCGGGCACCGGCACGCCCGAGGTCGGCGGTCCGACCTCGTGGCAGGCACTGGAATGCGCGCGGCTGCTGGGCGGGGTGACGATCGTCGGCGCGGATCTGGTCGAGGTCTCGCCACCGTTTGACCCTGCGGGGGGCACGGCCTTTCTGGGCGTGTCCTTGATGTTCGAAATGCTCTGCGCCATCGTGATGGCGCATCAATAGGAGTTGGTATGCTGAAAACCGCCCTCGTGACCGGCGCCGCGCGCGGCATCGGTCTGGCCACGACGAAACTGTTTCTGGAAGCGGGCTGGCAGGTCGCGATGATCGACCGCGACCTGCCCGAACTCGACAGCAGCGCCGCCGAGCTGGAGAACGCCGAGCACTTCGCCTGCGACGTCTCGATCCCGGAGGAGGTGGCGGCCACCGTCGCGCAGGTGCTCAAACGCTTCGGTCGGATCGACGCGCTGGTCAACAACGCGGGTGTCGCGGATTTCGGCCCGATTGAGGACACGACGTTCGAGCGCTGGCGGCGGGTGATGAGCACCAATCTGGACGGGGTGTTCCTGATGTCGCAAGAAACCATCCCGGCACTGAAGGAGACCAAAGGCGCGATCGTCAACATCGCCTCGATCAGCGGGTTGCGGGCGTCGACGCTGCGGGTGGCCTATGGCACGTCCAAGGCGGCAGTGATCCAGCTGACGAAACAACAGGCGGCGGAATTGGGGGAATACGGCATCCGCTGCAATTGCGTCTGCCCGGGGCCGGTGCGCACCAAGCTGGCAATGGCGGTGCACAGCCAGGAGATCATCGACGCCTATCACGACGCGATCCCGCTGAACCGCTACGGCACCGAGCGCGAGATCGCCGAGGTGATCGTGTTCCTGTGCTCGGAGAAAGCGAGCTACGTGACCGGCCAGATCGTTGCGGCAGACGGCGGGTTCGAAAGCACGGGGGTGGGGCTGCCGGCGCTGCGCAGCTAGCGAGGGGTTTCGCCCTCGACCGAAACGGCTGCCGCCGCCGCGCCCTCGGGCGACCGGGCAGGGGGGCCTTGCCCCCCTCTTGGCCTGACGGCCAATTCACCCCCCAGGATATTTAAGGACAGATGATAAGGGTTCGTTAACCCTGTTTCATTTTCTGTCTGAAAATATCGATGGGGGGGCCAATTCATAGGACCGACCGTTTGCGCCTTGCGACCGCCGCCCGGTTTTGCCATTGTAGCGCCGCACCTCGCGGTCGATGATCCGCAGCGCCTCCGCTCTCTCGACAGGCCGGACGCTGCCTGCCGCGCGCGCACCCGGTTTGTGCCCTGCATAAGCGCCCTTGAACTCTGGCCGGCCATCAAGCGCGCGGGACAAGGTAGCGAACACTCGCTCTGCGATTTTTGACTTGCCGCCAGAGTGATCGGGTCCACTGGGCAGGGCGAAGTGCAGCCGGATGCCCATAAACTTGCAGATGCCCGGCAAAGGCAGTGCCGTTGTCCGTACAGAGGCGGTCGAAGATGCCGAACGTCTCGCAGGTCTTCTTGATCAGCCGCACCGTGTCGGTGGCAGTCTCGCTTGCTGCCAGCTCTCAGCCCAGAATGAAGTTCGACGCTACGTCCGTGAAAACCGCTATGGCGGTGCTGGTCCTTCGGATCAGAAGGCGATCATGCGACACCCCCGATCTTCGCATCGGTCGGGGGCAAATGTTCTGCAGCGATATGATCAAGAGGCCCCGAGAGTATCCGGCAGGGTCTGACCACTTAAGGGCCGATGGCCGGTAGCATCACCTCGACAATCAGGCCCGGTCGGTTGTCGCGCAGCGCGACGCGGCCCTGGTGCTTCTCGACAATCGCCCGCACCAGCGCCAGTCCCAACCCGTTGCCGGGTTTCGAGCGGCTGGGATCGAGCCGGAAGAAGGGTTCGAACACCCGCTCCATCGATGCTGCGGGAATGCCCGGCCCGGTATCGGCGACTGTGAAGCGCAGGGCGGGACCGTCGCGCTCCAGCCGAACGGCGATCCGGTTGCCCATGGACCCATGGGTCACGGCATTCTGCAACAGATTCACCACCAGCTGCTGCAGCATCTGCGCGTCGCCGGTCACCCCGTAATCCGACCCGGCCTCGGCCGCGAAGGACAGGCTTTGCCCCTCGTCCTCGGCAATGAGGGCGAAAGTTTCGACCAATTCGGCGGTCAGGGACCGCAGATCGACACGGGCAATCAGCGGTGCGTCGCCTGAGGTCTCGATCCGCGAGAGTTGCAGGTAGGAATCGAAAATAACGCGCATGCGTTCGAGTTCGACCTGCGTATCGCTCATGGCCTCTGTCGGGTCCTCCCCCTGTTCGACCCGCTCCATAGCGCGGCCGAGTGAGAGATAGGCGCGGCCCAGTGGCGATTTCAGGTCATGGGCTGCAGCGGCGGCAGTGTTCCGCGTCGTCGCGATCATCCGCGACAGCCGGTCGAAATGCAGGTTCATCTGCCGGGCGATGCGGTCGATCTGCGTGCTGCCGCCACGGTCCGAGATGCGCACCGCTGTATCGCCCTCGCTGGTTTTCGACAGCGCTGTCTCGATGTCGCGCAGGCGCCGCAGGCTCTTGCTGCTCAGGTAATATCCGACGGAGAGCATGGTCAGAACGATGAGGAAACCGCTCAGTGTCAGGGTACGGAACAGCAGGATCTTGGTCCGATAGAGCAGATCCAGCCGCTCGCCCACCACCAGCAGGTTTTCCCCCAACCGAGCGGCGACATAAATATACTCCTGCGTGACCGCCCCGGTCGCGGCAGCGGCATGGTCGAGGGGGCCGACCTGCAGCCCCTCGCTCGCCGGGCGGGTCATGATGTTGCCGGCAATGAAGGCACCCTCTGCCCCGAACAACGCTGCCGCGTGATGCCCGCCCGAGGCCACGCGCGACAGGGTGGAGATGGTTGCGGCGATCTGAGCGTCGCCGTCGATCGCGTGTTCAGCGGCCACGATGTCCCAGCGTTGGTGCACGTCATCGCCCAACTCGGCGATCAGGCTCTGGTTGACAGAGGTGATCGTTACCCAGCCGAAGAGCAGCAACACCACGACAAAGGCGACGGCCGAGCGCAGGACGGCCGAGAAGGCTGCGCCCGAAAGGATATCACCGCGGTCCATGCATCGTATACCCGGTGTTGCGGATCGTGTGGATCAGCGGCGTATCGAAGGGTTTGTCGACCTTGGCGCGCAGCCGGCTCATATGGGTCTCGACCACGGTGGTGTTGGGTTCGAAATTGAAATTCCAGACCCGTTCCAGCAGCAAGGTTCGCGTCACTACGCGCCCGGCATTGCGCATCAGAATTTCCAGAATGCTGAATTCCTTGCTGTGAAGCTCGATCACGCTGCCCTGGCGGGTGGCCGTGCGCGACAGCAGGTCCAGCGTCAGGTCGTGGACACTCAAGGTCCGCTCGACCTTGGTTTCGGTCTTGCGCCGGACGATGGCGTCGATCCGGGCCACGAGTTCCGAGAAATGGAACGGCTTGGTCAGGTAATCATCGCTGCCCGCTGCCAGCCCTTCGACCCGGTCGTCGACCTGCCCTAGCGCGGTCAGGAACAGCACCGGCAGCGATGACTTCGAGGCCCGGAGCGCCTTCAGCACCGACAGACCGTCCATGCCCGGCAGCATCCGGTCCAGGATCACCACATCGCAGCTGTTGTAGAGACAATAGCTGAGCGCGTCCCGGCCGTCCGCGACGTGATCGACGGAGTGGCCTTGTTCCGAGAGGCCGGCCACGATGTAATCGGCCAGTTTCGCATCGTCTTCGGCGAGCAGGATCTTCATGGGCGTCGTCTCCTTGCCCTCATTTAATGAGAAAGGTGCCCCCAGTGCCAGCGAAAGCGCTTTCTTTGCAAGAAAGTAAGGTTCGCGCGATTTTCGGGTGCGGGGGCGGGGCTATGGCTTGGGTGTCCGGTCGCGCCCACCGGCAGCACAGGAGCCAAAGCAATGCCGACATTCCTGACAAATCTTGCTTCGCCGATGCGTCCCCCCGACGCGCGATCCGGCCTCCATCGCCTGCGGGTGGTGGGCGGGATCCTCGTCGCTATCGGCCTCTTGGCCATCCTCCTGCCCACGGTCGCGACCTTGGCCGAGGAAGAGTTGGTGGCTTCGCTATTGACCCTCTGGGGAGCGGCCGGCCTGTGGTTTTCCTGGGCCATCCGGCCCAGTTCGGAATGGCGCTATGGCGTCGCAGGCTTCGGTCTCTTGTTCATTGCCGGCCTGGCGCTGGTCCTCTTCCCCGTCGCCGGGATCGCCGCGCTGACCGTGGTAATGATGCTCTCCTTTCTGATGGAGGGGATTCTCTCGATCCTCTACGGGCTGCGCAGCAGCGCTCAGGTGTCGACCTGGGAGTGGCTGGTGTTCAGTGGGCTTTGTTCCTTCGCCGCTGGCCTCGTGATTCTCTTCGGCTGGCCCTGGACCGCCGGATGGACGCTGGGCCTGGTGATGGGGCTCAACTTCCTGTCGACTGGTTTGTCGCTGTTCATGTTGACGAAACCGGGCCGGGCGACGGGCTGAGAGGCTTGCGGGCCGGGGGCAAAAGCAGGCCAAGATGGGGCGGTGTCGAATCGAGCTGACTGAGGAAGACCGGAATGACCGCTAAGAGCCTGTCCCTGATCTCGCGGGCGATCCGGGTGATCGAACACCCGGCGATAAAGATTGCGATTCCCGTGGTCGTGGGCCTGCTGGCGGTCTTCGTGCTGCACAAGCTGGCGAGCCATGTGAGCTGGGCCGATGTGAAATCCGACCTGTCGGGGGCGAAACCGGACGTGCTGCTGCTGGCGCTCGCCTGTACGGTGCTCAGTTTTGTCGGCATCGGCAGCTATGACTGGCTGAGCCTGCGCGCCGTCGCGCCGGGCCGGATGCCGGCATCCGTGCCCATCGTCGCCGGGGCGGCGGGCTATGCCGTCTCGGGCCTGTTGGGCGTGTCCTATCTGACCGGGACGGCGGTGCGTTACCGGGTCTATTCCGCCTTCGGCCTCGATCTGGTCAAGATCACCGGCATCGTCGCCATCTCGTGGACCGGCTTCTTTTCGGCGCTGGTGCTGGGCTTTGGTGCGCTGCTGACCTTCCACCCGACCGGTCTGAGCGCGGTGGCCAACATCCCGCCAGGGGTCGAGACCGTGGCGGGCGTGGCGCTGCTCGCGGCCTTCGGCGGCTACCTGTTGTGGCTCGGCACCGGAAAGCGGCGCATCCGTTCGGGCGAAAAGTCTCTGGACCTGCCGGGGCCGCTGCAGGCGCTGAGCCTGACATTCGCCGGCGTCCTCGATGTCTCCGGCGCGGCGCTCACGCTCTACGTGCTGATGCCGCCGGATCTGGTGCCCAGCCTGCCGGTCTTCGCCACTGTCTTCATCGCGGCCGTGGGGCTCGGCATCCTCAGCCATGCTCCGGGCGGACTTGGCGCCTTCGAGGCGACGATCATCGCAGGCTTCGGCGCGGGCGGCCGTTCGGATGTTCTGGCCTCGCTGCTGCTCTACCGGCTGATCTACACCGTCCTGCCCTTCGCTATCGCCGCCTTCGGCCTCGCCCTTGCTGCCGCCCTGGCCCATCGCGGAAGGCTGCGCAGCACCGCGAACACGCTCTGGCACGCGCTGAAACCCGTGGTGCCGGTGCTGGCCTCGGCGCTGGCCATGCTGGCCGGGATCATGCTGCTGGTCTCGGGCTCGCTGCCGGCCGAGGGCACGCGGCTTGAGCTGTTGCGCGACCTTCTCCCGCTGGGCGTGATCGAGGTCTCGCATCTGGCCGGCAGCCTTGCCGGCGCGCTGCTGATCGTCGTGGCGGCGGGGCTGTACCGCAAGCTCTACCGTGCCTGGCTGGTGGCTATGGCGCTGATCGGGCTTGGCTTCATCGTCTCGCTGGCCAAGGGGCTTGATTGGGTCGAGGCGCTGTCGATGGCCGCCATGCTGATCGCCCTCGGGCTGCTGCGCCCGGCCTTCTACCGTGCCGAGGACAGCTCGCTCTTCCGGCTGGACCGGCGCTGGATTCTCAGCCTGCTGGTGCTGGCGGCAGCGGTCTTCTGGATCGGGCTTTTCGCCTATGATCATGTCGATTACCGCAATGCCTTGTGGTGGCAGTTCAGCTGGACAGGCGACGCCTCGCGCTTCCTGCGCGCCAGCCTCGTGGTGGCGGGGGTGCTGGCCGTGGTCACGGTCAATTCGCTGATCAACCAGCGCCCCTCGCTGCACGAAACCCGGCAGATCCCCGACATCGTGCACCGGCTGGTGGCGGAAAGCGAGGATACCGAGGCCAATATCGCCCTGACCGGCGACAAGCTGTTCCTGGTCTCGCCCGACGAGAAGGCCTTCATCGCCTATGCCGATACCGGCGCCTCGCTCATCGCCAAGGGCGATCCGGTCGGCGAGCGCAAGGCGGGCGAGGCGCTGATCTGGTCGCTGCGCGAACGCGCCTATCGCAGCGGCAAGCGGGTCGCCTTTTACGCGGTCTCGCCGGCCTATCTGCCGACCTATCTGGATCTCGGCCTCTCGATCCTCAAGATCGGCGAGGTGGCGCGGGTCGATCTGCGGGGCTTCACGCTGGACGGGTCGAAACGCAAGGATCTGCGGCAGGCCCGCAACCGCGCCGCGCGCGACAGTTTCACCTTCACGGTGATTTCCCGCGCCGAACTGGAGCCGGTGCTGCCCGATCTGCGGCGCATCTCGGACGCCTGGCTGGAGCGCAAGCAGGGCGAGGAAAAGGGCTTCTCCCTCGGCGCTTTCACCGAGGACTACATGCGCAATTTCGACGTGGCGGTGCTGCGCGACCCCGAGGGGCGGATCGTCGCCTTCGCCAACCTCTTTCAGGGCGCGAACCGGCACGAGCTGTCGCTCGACCTGATGCGTTACCTGCCCGAGGCGCCGAATTTCGCCATGGACGCGCTCTTCGCCGAAATGCTGCTCTGGGGCGCGGCGGCGGGGTTTCACTGGGCCTCGCTGGGGGCCGCGCCCTTCGCCGGGGTCGAGAACCGCGAGCTTGCGCCGCTCTGGAACCGGATCGGCGGCTTCATCTATGAACACGGCGAGCATTTCTACCGCTTCGAAGGGTTGCGCGCCTACAAGGAGAAATTCGACCCGGTCTGGTCGCCGAATTACCTCGCCTGCCCCGGCGGGCTGGCCGCGCCGCGCATCCTCTACGAGGTCAATGTGCTGGTCTCGGGCGGGCTGCGCGGACTGATGAAATAGGAGCGGTGGATGATCGTCAATTTCGAAACCCATGCCTCGAACGAGCGGACCTTCCTGTCCTGGGTGCGTACCGCCGTCGCCATCGTCGGCTTCGGCCTGGCGGCGGCGCGGCTGGGTGACCGTGCGGTGCCGGCGTGGTCAACGTATCTGCTGTTCGGTGCGGGGGCGGCGGTGGTGCTGATCGCCTGGGCCCGGATGCGGCATGTGCGCAAACGCATCGACCTGGCTGAGCGGCTGCCCGACGATGACGGCCCGGCCGAAGCCTTCCTGCTGCTGCTGGTCATCGCGCTGTTTGCCCTGTTGGGGAGCTTCGCCGTCCATGTCGCGCCCTGACCTGCCCCCGGCCCGCGCGCAGATCCGACGGTTGCCCTTCACACTGGGCTTTCTGGCGGTGATGCTGGTGGCCAATGCGCTGGCCGGAACCTTCGCTGGCCGGATCGACCCCGAGGTTCTGGCCGCGCGGGGCATCGGCGTGGCCGCGCTTGGCGACGGCGACCTGACGCGGTTTCTGACCGCCACGTTTCTGTCGCACGACCTGCCGATGCTGCTGCGGCAACTGCCCTTCGCAGCCCTTGTGATCGGCGCAGCGGAATGGCGCTGGGGCAGCGCGCGGACAGCCGGGCTCTTCTTCGGCATCGACCTCGCCGCGACGCTGATCTTGCTGGCGGTTGTCGCGCTGGTCCCGGCCCTCGGCGCGCTGGAGGGGGTCACGGATGTCGGCATGTCACTGGGCGGTTTCGGGCTGATCGGTGTCTGGATCGCCACCCGGCGCCGGGCCGGGATCATGCTGGCCGCAATTCTCGCAGCCATCGTGGTTAAATTTTCCCTGGCGCCCGAGGCGCTTGCCGATGCGGGGCATGTCTTCGCTCTGGTCATCGGTTTCGGTATCGGTCTTTATGGAGCGCAGGCCCTGGGTCCTGCCGCCGGTCCTGCCGGCGTCGGGCCTCCCACAAGGCCTGAAAGCGCAAGGCAGTGGGGCGGGCGGCAATGAGTGTTCGGCAGATTTCCAGGATCCTTCCCGGGGCACTGGCTCTCGCGCTGACGGGATGCACCGGGTCGGGGGATTCCTTCCTGCAACCCGGCGGGCCGATCGCGGCGGCGCAGCGGACGGAATTGTTCCAGATCTTCGGCTGGACGATGATCGCGATCCTGCCGGTCTTCGTGCTGGTGCCGCTGCTGCTGTGGCGCTACCGCTACCGCAATGCCAAGGCGCGCTACACGCCGGATTGGGACCGCTCCGCGATCCTCGAGGTGTTGATGTGGGGTGTGCCGCTGGTCATCGTCGTGGTCCTGTCCGCGCAGCTTTACCGAACCACCCACGCGCTGGACCCGGTCCAACCGCTTGCGTCCGAAAACCCGCCGCTCCGGGTGCAGGTCGTCGGCCTCGACTGGAAATGGCTGTTCCTCTACCCCGACCTCGGGATCGCCACGGTCAACGAGCTGGCCTTTCCGGTGGAGACCTCGGTCGCGCTGGATCTGACCACCGATACGGTGATGCAGTCCTTTCTGATCTCGGCGCTGGCGGGGCAGATCTATGCCATGCCCGGCATGCGCACCCGGCTGCACATTCTGGCCGATGCGCCCGGTAGTTTCGAGGGCGAGAACACCCAGTTCAACGGCACCGGCTTTCCTGCGCAAAGGTTCGCGGCCAGGGCGATGAGTGCCGCCGATTTCGACGCCTGGGTGGCGCAAGTCCGGGCCGATGGCCAGCCGCTGACCGAGGCCAGCTACGCGCTGCTGGCCGAATCCTCGACCGGGGCGCAGGCGCAGGCGCGACTGGGGGCCGAGGGGATGGCCCCGGGAGTCCTGCATTTCTCGACGGTCGAGGGCGACCTCTTCCACAGCATCCTTCACCGCTACATGCACGGCAATCCCGTGCCGCCTTCCGCCCAGCCCGGCGCGGTTGGTTACGCGCCCGAGACCGCGGAGCAAACCCGATGACCGACCCGATTTTCGGCCGCCTCGACCTGTCGTCCCTGTCCGTCTGGCGCGCCTTCCAGGACCCCTCGCTGAGCGAGCTGATCGGGGCGGGCGCGGCGATGGCGGTGATCCTGGGCGCGTTGGCCACGCTGGCGCTGCTCACCTGGATCCGGCTCTGGGGGCCGCTCTGGCGCGACTGGCTGACCAGCGTCGACCACAAGCGGATCGGCATCATGTATTGCGCGCTGGCGCTGATCATGCTGGCAAGGGGCGTCATCGAGGGCGTGCTGATGCGCACGCAACAGGCTTTCGGACTGCACGGCGGCTTCCTCACCCCCGACCATTTCTCGGAACTCTTCAGCACCCATGGCACGATCATGATCTTCTTCGTGGCGATGCCCTTCATCGCCGGGGTGATCAATTACGTCATGCCGTTGCAGATCGGCGCGCGCGACATGGCCTTTCCGGTGATGAACCAGATCAGCCTGGGTCTGACTGCAACGGGCGCGGCGCTGGTGATGATCAGCCTTGTGTTGGGCGAATTCTCGACCGGCGGCTGGGCCAATTACCCGCCCTATACCGGCGCCGATTTCCAGCCCGGGCCGGGGCCCGATTACTGGATCTGGTCCATCGTGCTGGCGGGGATCGGCACCACGCTCTCGGGCATCAACTTTGCCGTCACGATCTACAAGGAGCGCGCGCCGGGGATGCACTTCCTGCGCATGCCGATCTTCTGCTGGACCGTCATCTGCACCTCGATCATCATGATCTTCGCCCTGCCGCCGCTGACCGTGGCGGCGCTGATGCTGGCCGCCGACCGCTATCTGGATTTCCACTTCTTCACCAACGACCTCGGCGGCAACATGATGAATTACGTCAACCTCTTCTGGTTGTTCGGTCATCCTGAGGTTTATCTGCTGGTCATCCCGGCCTATGGCGTGTTTTCCGAGGTCATCTCGACCTATTCGGGCAAGCGGATCTACGGCTACATGTCGATGGTCTATGCCACCATGTCGATCGCCGTGCTCAGCTTCTGCGTCTGGCTGCACCATTTCTTCACCATGGGTCAGAGCGCCAATATCAACGCGGCCTTCGGCATCGCTTCGATGGCGATCGCCGTGCCGACGGGCGTCAAGATATACAACTGGCTGGCCACGATCTTTCGCGGGCGGGTCCGCATGACGGTGCCGATGATCTACGCCACCGGCTTTTTCTACCTCTTTGTCATCGGCGGGCTGACCGGCGTCATGCTCGCCAATCCGGTGATCAGCTATCAGGTCCACAACACCTTGTTTCTGGTGGCGCATTTCCACAATGTCATCATCCCGGGCGTGCTGTTCGGGTTGCTCGCGGGCTATCATTACTGGTTCCCCAAGGCCTTTGGCTTTCGCCTGCACGAGGGTTGGGGGCGTGCGGCGGCGCTCCTCTGGATCGTCGGTTTCTCCTTCACCTTCCTGCCGCTCTACTGGCTGGGGCTGCAGGGGATGCCGCGCCGCTCTGCCTCGTTCGGCGATCCGTCTTTCCAGCCAATGCTGTGGCTGGCGCTGTTTGGCGGGATGCTGATTCTGGCGGCGCTCGGCTCGCTCATGCTTCAGCTCTGGGTCAGTATCCGCAACCGCGTGCAGTTGGCGGTGCCGCTGGGCGATCCCTGGAACGGGCGCTCGCTGGAATGGTCGATCCCCTCACCGCCGCCTGCCTATAATTTCGCGCTGCTGCCGCAGGTCCTGGACCGCGACGATTTTGCCGAGGCCAAGGCCAGCGGCCGCGCCTATGCCGAACCCGCAGTCTATGAAGACATCGAGATGCCGGACAATACCGCGATCGGCATGATCGTCTGCGTCTGTTCGACGTTGATGGGGCTGGCGCTGGTGTTCTGGATCTGGTGGCTGGCGGTGCTGTCGCTGGGTGTCATGGTCGTCTCGCTGATCGGCCGCACCTTCCGCACCGACCTCAGCCATGTGATCCCGGCCGCCCAGATCGCCGCCGAGCATCGCGCCTGGCTGGCGCGGGTCCGGGCGGCGCCGGCGGTGGACCGGCTGGCGGAAACCCATGATCGCAACCGGGGCCGGGCTATGCCGGAACGCCCCTTCGCAGCGGGGGCGGCGGAATGAGCGGCTCGAACCTTCATCCCGGCCTGAACCTCGGGGCCCGGCACGGCAGCGCGCATGAGGGGGCCGAGACCGTCGTCTTCGGCTTCTGGATCTTCCTGATGAGCGATCTGGTGATCTTTGGGCTGGTCTTCGCGTCCTATCTGACGGTCGCGAATCCGCTGGGCATGGCGGGTGGGCCCGGCCCGGCCGACGCTTTCGACCTGCGCAGCATTTTCGTCCAGACCATGATCCTGCTCACCAGCAGCCTGACCTTCGGCTTCGCCACGCTGGCGCTCCGGCACGAAAAGGGGCGGACGGTGATCGCTGGCTGGCTGGGGGTAACGCTGCTGCTGGGGCTGGCGTTTCTGACGCTGGAGCTGCGCGATTTCGCCCATATGATCGAGGTCGGCGCAGTGCCTCAGCGCAGCGGCTTCTGGTCAGCCTTCTGGGGCCTCGTGCCGCTGCATGGGCTGCATGTCGCCCTCGGCTGCCTGTGGATCGCGGTGATGCTGGCGCAGATGGCGCTTCTAGGGCTGGTGCCGGTGGTCAAGACGCGGCTGCTGCGGCTGGGTCTCTTCTGGCACTTCCTCGACCTGATCTGGGTCGCGATCTTCTCCATCGTCTATCTCGGAGGGCTGATGCCATGAGCGATCCTGACCACAGAAGCGAGGCGCGGCTTTACCTGGCGGGCTTCGGGCTGGCCCTGACGCTGACGCTGGTGCCCTTCGGGCTGGTCCATTGGGGGCTGATGCAGGGAAAGGCGCTGGCGATCACCATCGCGGTGCTGGCCGTGGCGCAGATCGTCGTCCATCTGCGGTTCTTCCTGCACATCGACCTCTCGCGGCAAAAGCGCGAGGATCTGCAGCTGATCCTTTTCACCGTGCTGCTGCTGGGGATCATGGCCTTCGGCACGCTCTGGATCATGGGCAACCTCGCCACGCGGATGTAGCGCAACGCATCGGCGGCGCGGGAGGGTCCCGCGCCGCCGGTCAGGCTGTCCGACGCTCAGGCGCCGAAGAGATGCGGGAACAGCCCGGCCAGTCCGAAGAGGATCAGATAGGCCGCGATCACGTAATTCAGGATCCGGGGGAAGATCAGGATCACCACCCCGGCGATCAGCGCCAGCAGCGGCTGCAGGATGATGACGCCGGTCATGCCTGTTCCGGCGCGCTGGCGCCGACCTCCGCCTTATGGGCCGCATCGAAGGCGCGGCGCAGGTGGTTCTCGGCGTCGGTGTCGAGATTGGTGCGCAGCACCCGCCCACCATGATCGGCAAGCCGCTCGATCACCCGGTCCGAGGCCTCGGTCCGCACCATCATGAACAGCGCCGCCTGACCCGGTTGCAGCACCCCGGCCACATCCTTCATGAAGCCGTCGTTGATGCCGTAATCGGTCAGCGCACCCGACAGCGCGCCCGCCCCGGCCCCCACGGCCACCCCCAGCAGCGGGTTGAAGAAGATCATCCCGACCAGAAGCCCCCAGAAGGCGCCGCCGGCCGCGCCGGCGGTCCACATGTTGACCATCTGGTTGAGCTTAACATTGCCCTTGGCATCGGCCACTGCGACCACCGCATCGGCAACATCGACGAGATAGTCGCGGGCCATGGTCATCAGAGCGTCGCGGGCTTCCTCGGCTTTTTCGGGTGTGTCGTACCCGATGACGATCAGTTCGGACATGGGGTTCTCCTTTTCAGAATTTGTACGAATTTCAGTTGGATGCGACATGCGTGGAGTCGAAGCTTTCGAACCATTGCTGCACCGAGCGTTCGAGATCGCTCACATGGTGGCCATGGGCCTCGGCTTCGGCGATCTCGCCGTTCAGACGCGCTTGCACACGCTCGTAGCGGTCCTTGAGCTCGTTCGCCGTCAGGTGCGCTGCGTCGTGCCGCCAATGCGCCTGCTCGCGCAGCTTTGCTTCAGCGGTCTCGATCCTGGTTCCAAGCGCCGCAAGGCGGTCATGAAGGGCGTCGTTTTCCATGGCATGTCTCCTGACAGGTCAGTTCATGTACCAGCCGTGGCTGACCACCAGCGACTGACCGGTGAGCGCGTTGGTCGGGAAGGCGGCGAAGACATGGGCCACTTCGGCCACGTCCTCGATGGTGGTGAATTCCTGGTCCACGGTCTCGCCCAGCATGATCTTGTTGACGACCTCCTCCTCGGAGATGCCCAGATCGCGTGCCTGTTCGGGGATCTGCTTCTCCACCAGCGGGGTCTTCACGAAGCCGGGGCAGATGACGTTGGCCCGGACACCGTGCTTGGCACCCTCTTTCGAGATGACGCGGGCTAGGCCCAGAAGCCCATGTTTCGCCGTCACATAGGCCGACTTCAGCGGGCTCGCTTCCTTGGAGTGCACCGAGCCCATGAAGATGATCGAACCCGAACCCGCCTTGTACATATGCGGCAGCACGGCTTTCGAGGTCAGGAACGCGCCGTCCAGATGGATCGAGAGCAGCTTTTTCCATTCGTTGAAGGGGAAATCCTCCAGCGGGTGCACGATCTGCACGCCGGCATTGGATACCAGCACGTCGATCTTGCCCCATTTCTTGATGACCGCGGCGACGCCGGTATTCACCTGGGCCTCGTCGGTGACGTTCATCTCGACGGCCATGGCTTCACCGGGGCCCTGCGCGGTCAGCGCGTCGGCGGTCTTCTGCGCCGCATCCAGTTTCAGGTCGGCGATGACGACCTTGGCGCCGTCAGCCACATAGCGCTTGGCGATGCCCAGGCCGATACCGCTGGCCGCGCCGGTGATGATGCAGACTTTATCTTTGAGGTTCATGGTCTTGTCTCCGTTTCTTGCGTTGTGCACGAGGTGTCAGGCGGCAGCCCAGGTCAGGGCGTCTGATTGCTCGCCGGCTTTGAAAAGTTTGGTTTTTGCAGGCAGGAGGGGCATGAACATCCGCATCCCGTTGGCGATCCAGTCGTGATCGGTGACGACAGCGATCCGCTCGAAGTCGCGCCAGTGCGTCACGCCGAACAGCGCGTCATCCAGCATGGCACCGGCTTCGAAACCCTCGAATTCCGGGCCGATCACATAGACAAAGCGCACCTTGCCCTGTGCCGTGATCTGCGCGTCCAGCGCCGGGATCAGGGTGGATTTGTAATCCTCGCCGGTGATCTTGCCGACGGCCCTGAAGGCCAGCACGTTGCTCGCAGTGGGTACAATACGTTCCAACATGGGATTTCCTTTCGTTTCCTTGGGGTCGATGTCAGGCGAGGTAATCGTGAACGACCTCACCCAGGCCGAGCGTCAGGTCGGTCATCAGATGGACCGCCGAGATAACCTCGAGCACCGGCAGTTCGGCCACAGGGGCCAGCGCGTGCTGGTGCAGCTCAAGTCCCGCGGGGCCTTCCCAGGCGCCTTTCAGCGTCACATCCAGGGTGTAGTAGCGGACCAGCTCGCAGATGCGCGGGGTGCAATCGACGTGCGGAATGACCTTCAGCATGAAGTTCGGTGCGTCGAAGCCCTTGAGCACGGTGGCATGGTCCAGTTCGCGGTGCTTGTAGCCCATGGTTCCGGTGGCAACCCGGACGGACCCCACATCAAGCGTGCCGACCAGCGTGTCCTTCTCGACCCTCAGCGCCGGATCGGCCAGCTTCTTCGGAAAGCCCCAGATCTCGCGGCCACCGGCGATGGGTGCGTCGTCGTTGAGGAACATCGAATGGACATAGCCGCCGGCGATGCCGTTCAACGTGACAGGGATCACCTGACCGCTTTCGGTGTAATCGCCGAAGCCGGTCGAGTCGGGCATGCGGATGAATTCGTATTTCACCAAAGGCTCGGGGATCTCCAGCGGCTCGGGCACCACCCGGCGCAGGGCCTCCATGTCGGTGCGGTAGGTGATGGTCAGGAATTCGCGGTTGACGAAGCGGTAGGGCCCTTTGGGATAGGACGGGCTGGTGACCGGCATCGCGAAGGCATTGGCTACGAGGTCAGCGGCGTTCATGTCAGGCTTCCTTTTTTTCGGTGGTTCCAAGATCGAAGACGTGCAGGCCATCGACCCCCACGCGGCGGGATTTCCAGGACGGGTGCGTCAACGTGCGGGTCACGTCCGCAAGCCCAGCGGCCCAATGGTCGGACATCGACTGGCGCGAGAATTCATAGTCCTTGCCGCTGCCCTCGAACCCTTCCTTGCGGTGGATGAGGTGCACCAGCGTAACCGGGCACGAGGGGCCCGCCTGGCGCAGCAGCGCCAGATCCGGGTCGTCACGCAGCCCCTCGGGCAGTTTCGCAGCCAGCCGTTCGGCGGCGGTGTGCAAGGCGTGCAACTGGCGGTAGCGGTCGGTGGTCAGGCGCGTCCGGCTGGAATACCGGATATCCTTCTCGCGCTGCTGGACCTCGATTACGTCCTTGGGCAGCCCGCCCCGCGCGTTGAAGAGGTCAACCTGGAAGATGCAGAGCGGTTGATCGCCCTCGGCCTGTTCCATGACGTATTGCAGGGGCGTGTTCGAGACGAGGCCGCCGTCCCAGTAATGCCGCCCACCGATCTCGACCGGCGGAAAACCCGGCGGCAGGGCGCCGCTGGCCATGATGTGGCGCGCATCGATCCGGGTGGTGCGACTGTCGAAATAGGTGAAGTTGCCGGTTTCCACATCGGTAGCGCCGACGCAAAGCCGTGGGCCCTTGCTGTTCAGAAGCTCGAAATCCACCAACTCGTTCAACGTCGCCTCCAGCGGGCTCGTGTCATAGAAACTGAGCCCGGGTTCGGACAGGAAGGGCCAGAAAGCCGAGACAGGACGCGGTCGGAAGAAGCCCGGCGCACCGGCCAACATCACCTCGGTAGCGGCCAGCTCGGAAAAAGCGCGGCGCCCGCCGACGGTCCAGAAGGGCGCTGCCACCGGCAGATTGTTGGTGATACGGTCCCAGAAGGCTTGCATCGCGGGCACCCGGTCCTCCGGGCGGTTGCCGCAGATCAACGCCGCGTTGATCGCCCCGATCGAGATCCCGGCAATCCAGTCGAACGAGAAGCCGTTCTCCGTCAGGGCGGCGAAGGTCCCGGCCTGATAGGCGCCAAGCGCGCCGCCGCCTTGCAAGACCAGTGCGTTGAGTTCGGTTCCAGCCATGTCGATCATTCCCCTGAAGCGGCATCGTTTGTCGTTGTTGAAGATGTAGGGGGCCTGTCCTGCGCCAGACTTTCGGCAATCTTACATCCGAGACAGATTCACCAAGCTTCCATGACAAAACGAAAAACCCGCCACCGGGGGGGTGACGGGTTCATCGCAAAGGCGGATCTGTGGTCAGTTGCTGTAAAGCCAGCCGTGCATCGGATAGTCCCTGGGCGGGGGGCCGCCGAAGACCGCGGCATAGGTTTCCTGCTCGAAAGCGCGCACACTCGCGTCGCTGCGGCGGTCGGCCGGCGCGTCAGCGTTGAGATAAGTGCAGAAGGCCGTGATCATGATGTCGGCGACTTCGGGGTTGGTGGCATCAGGATAATCGGCGTGGATCTGCTGGGCCACAGTATACAGCGCTTGGCTGTTGGGCTGCGCATTGCCGACGGTCTGCGCGAGCTGCCCCAGATCGAGGGTATTGGCCCCGACTTGGGCGAAGACAGGCGCGGGCTCGGGACATTGCAGCGCCTGCGCGCCCGCCAGTGCGGGGGCGGAGAGGTACAGCACCGTCGCCAGGGGTAAGAGGGGGTTTTTCATCGCAATCTCCTTTCAGACAGGGCGCCGCGGCGGCCGGGCAGTTGCAACCGGCACCAGCCGCGGGCGGTGGATTTGGGGCGGCACCAACAATGCTGCGCCCCGCAAAGCGCTTAGGATTCTCAGACAGAAATTCGGCATGTTTCGCCTCCCATGGACGTTCAGCATGGGGCGTTTCTGACCGATCCTCTTGCAGCGGAATTGTCCGGAGTCTTACAAAAGCGACAGGTTCGTCAGCCGATCTCCGGACCGGCAGCGCGCTGCCGCTTTGGCATGGTTCCGTCGTAGGCAATGCCCCTGCTCATCATGGAGCTGGTCGGCGTTGCGGGGCTGGTACTGTCGCTTCTGCTCGGACGGGCTAACCGCCAGATTGCCGAACACTACCAGGTTCCAGACTCATTGATTTTCAAAGCCAGAAGAGAACGGTCGCAGCGAGGGCGATGGCCGAGAGGAACACCTTCGGGCACCTGTCGTAGCGCGTGGCGACACGTCGCCAGTCCTTCAGTCTGCCGAACATGATTTCGATGCGATTGCGTCGTTCATAGCGGCGCTTGTCGTAGCGGGCGACCTTGCCGCGTGACTTCCGACCCGGGATGCAGGCCCGTATGCCTTTGTCTTTCAACGCATCTCTGAACCAGTCGGCATCGTAGCCTCGATCTGCGATCAGCCAATCGGAGGCTGGCAGGCATCAAACCTATTGATTGCCGATCATAGCAAGTAATCGTTTTCTAGGGAAAAATTTTCCGGCCGGCATCAAATCAAGTGAACGCCGTCACGTGCTCCTGCCTTTGGGCAGGGGGGCGTTAGCCCCCCCTAACACTACGTGTCACACGATGACGTCCAGCGCCTGCTGCGCGCCCAGTTCGAACACACGCTTGTAGCGCGCGATCTCGTCCGCCGGGCCCATAGCCTTGTTGGGGTTATCCGACAGCTTTACCGTTGGCCTTCCGTCCGCCGAGATCGCCTTGCAGACCAGCGAGAACGGCGCAAGGGCGTCGTCGGCAACAAGACCGCGGAAGTCATTGGTCAACAGCGTACCCCAGCCGAAGGAGACCTTCACCCGGCCTGCAAACTGCCTGTGCAGGGCTTCGATCTTGTCCACATCCAGCCCGTCCGAAAAGATCACCAGCTTGTTCGTCGGGTCTTCGCCCCGTTCTTTCCACCAGCGTATCGCCCCCTCTGCCCCCTCGGCAGGATCGCCGGAATCGATGCGCATCCCCGTCCAGCCCGCCAGCCAGTCCGGGGCATGCTTCAGAAAGCCTGCGGTGCCATACGTGTCGGGCAGGATGATGCGCAGGTTGCCGTCGTGTTCCTCGTGCCAGTCCGCCAGCACCTTGTAGGGTGCCTGCGCCAGTTCCGCGTCGCTGTCGGCAAGGGCGGCGTAGACCATCGGCAATTCATGCGCATTGGTGCCAATCGCCTCGATCTCGCGGCGCATGGCGATCTTGCAGTTTGAGGTGCCGGTGAAGGCATCGCCCAGCCCCTCCATCATCGCCTGTACGCACCAGTCCTGCCACAGGTGCGAATGCCGCCGCCTTGTGCCGAAATCGGCCAGTTTCAGCCCCGGTATGGCACGCAGGCGTTCGACCTTTTCCCAGACCCGGCTCATCGCGCGGGCATAGAGCACTTCCAGCTCGAACTTGCCCATGCTCTTGAGCACCGCGCGCGAGCGCAGCTCCATCAGGATCGCCAGTGCCGGGATCTCCCAGAGCATGACCTCGGGCCAGGCACCCTCAAACGTCAGCTCGTACTGACCGTCGCGCTTTTCCAGCTGGTAGGGAGGCAGGCGCAGGGCTTCGAACCACTCCATGAAATCCGAGCGGAACATCTGCCGCTTGCCATAGAAGGTATTGCCCCGCAGCCAGGTGCTTTCCCCCCGCGTCAGCGAGAGCGAGCGCACGTGATCCAGCTGCTCACGCAATTCGCCCTCGTCGATCAAATCGGCCAGCCGCACGTCTTTCGAGCGGTTGATCAGGCTGAACGTGACGCGCGTCTCGGGCTGGTTGCGAAAGATCGACTGGCACATCAGAAGCTTGTAAAAGTCGGTGTCGATCAGCGACCGGACGATCGGGTCGATCTTCCAGTTGTGATTATGGACGCGGGTTGCGATATCGACCATCTCGGCCCTCCTGCCGCACAAGGGCGTTTGAACCCTCTTAGCGGCACGGAACCGAAGGTGCAAAGCCCCAAAGGGCGGAAAGGACGGGCGATATGCCGGCGGATATCGGAGTTCTGGGCGCCGGGGCCTTTGGAACCGCTTTGGCGATCGCGCTCGCGCAGGCGGGGAAGCGCGTTGTGCTTTGGGCGCGGGACGCCGGGCAGGCTGCTGCGATGGCGGCTGCGCGTGAGAATGTCGCGCGGCTGCCGGGCGCTGCGTTCCCCGGCGGGCTGCACCCCACCGCCGATTTCGCGCTGGCGGCGCAGGCCCCGGTTCTGCTGCTGGCCGTCCCGACGCAGACCCTGCGCGGTCTGGCCGAAGCGCAGGCGGCACAGCTGGCCGGGCGGCGGCTGGTGGTGTGCTGCAAAGGGGTCGAACTGGGCACCGGGTTGCTACCGACGCAGGTGCTGGGGCAGGTGATCCCGGGCGCACAGACGGCGGTGCTGACCGGGCCGAGCTTTGCCGCCGATATCGCCAGGGGCAAGCCGACCGCGCTGACGCTGGCGGTCGAGGGGGCGGGCGGCGAGGCACTGCAGGCGGCGCTGGCGACGCACAACCTGCGGCTCTATCTGGCGCATGACGTGATGGGCGCACAATGGGGCGGGGCGCTGAAGAACGTGGTCGCCATCGCTGCGGGGGTCGTGCTCGGCGCAGGCTTCGGCGAAAGCGCTCGCGCGGCGCTGATGACCCGCGGCTTCGCCGAGATCGGGCGGCTGGCCCAGTCACGCGGCGCGCAGGCCGAGACGCTCTGGGGTCTCTCGGGCTTTGGTGATCTGGTGCTGACCTGTACCTCGGACAAATCGCGCAACTTCCGTCACGGACAGGCGATCGGCCGCGGCGAGGCGCCGGACCTGACCCAGACAGTCGAGGGCGTGATGACCGCCCACGCCATCGCGCAGGATGCCGACCCCGATATGCTCCCGGTTACCTGTATGGTCTCGGCCTTGCTGCGCGAGCAGGTCAGCCTTGAGCAGGCAAAAGACCTGCTCCTGTCGCGCCCGCTGCGCAACGAACGCGGTTGATCAACCTCCGCCCGATGATGCGAGCGGAGCGCGCGGGCAAGCCCACGCGCGTTCCTTTTCGTGCGTTAAGGGGGGCCTTCTGCCCCCCTCTTCGGCTGAAGCCGAATTCACCCCCTGAGGATATTTGCAGACAGAAAATGCGCGGCTAACGGAAGGTTAACGCCCCTATTTTCTGTCTGCAAATATCCCGGGGGCGGGCCGGAACGGCCCGGCGGGGGCAGCGCCCCCGGCGCGGCGCGAGGGCCCTCGATGGGCCCGAGCGCCGCTCACCCTTCGGGCACGAAGCTGGTAAACCGTGCCTGCTGGGCGATCAGCACCGCCTGCGTCCGGCTCTGCACGCCGAGTTTACGCATGATCGCGGTGACATGCGCCTTCACCGTCGTTTCGGCGATCGACAGCTCCCACGCGATCTGTTTGTTCAACCGTCCCTGACACAGCAGTTCCAGGATGCGGGCCTGTTGGCGGGTCAGTTGGGCGAGGCGGGCGACGGATTCGGCGCTGGCGTCGGCTTCATCCGCCGCGATCCCTTCGGGCAGCCATGTCCGCCCATGCCCTAGCGCGTCCAGCGCTGCGCGGACGCTGTCGCGACCGGCGTGCTTGGGCACAAAGCCCGCTGCTCCGGCGGCCAGCGCCGCCCGGATCAGCCGCGGTTCGGCCATGGAAGATACCACCAGCACCGGCACCTCAGGGTGCGTGGCGCGCAGACGGAGTAGACCATCGAGCCCGTCAACGTCGGGCAGGTCGAGGTCAAGCAGCACCAGATCCGGCTGTGGCGCCCTTTCCAGACGCTCCAGCGCAGCGCCCAGGGAATGCGCCGTATCCACCGCGATGTTGCCCGCGATGCCACGCAAGGTCAGCGCCAGCGCGTCACAAAAAAGCGGGTGGTCTTCGATGATCAGGGCGTGGGCAAAGGTCTGGGCGCTGGCGGTCATGGGCTGGCTCCGGGTCTTGGGCGCCCACGATAGCAGGCTGCACGCCATCCCGGAACCGCCCGTCCATGCGACGAAGGTCTGAGAGACAAAAGCCTGCTTTCACAGCCTGCGCCGGTGCCCTAAGGTGCCCGCGACCCAGGGAGGATTTTGTCATGCAGATGATCGACAGCCGTATTATTGCCGCCCCGCCTGCCGTGGTCTGGGCCGCGCTTCTGGATGCCGAGGTACTCAAATCCGCTGTGCCCGGTTGCGAAGAGCTGAGTGGTTCGGTGGAAGAGGGCTATGAGGCCGCCGTTGTGCAAAAGGTTGGCCCGGTCAAGGCGCGCTTTGCCGGTCGTGTCACCTTCGCCGATATCGTCGAACTGCAGAGCCTGACCCTGCTCGGTGAGGGCAAGGGCGGCGCTGCCGGGTTCGCCAAGGGCGAGGCCAAGGTCGCGCTGGAGCCTGAGACGCTGGAGGATGGCAGCGAGGGCACCAAGCTGTCCTATCAGGTCGATGCCAAGGTAGGCGGCAAGCTGGCGCAGCTGGGCAGTCGCATCATCGACGGTTTCGCACGCAAGATGGCGGATGATTTCTTCGCCCGCTTTGCCGATGCCGTCGAAGGCCCCAAAGCCGACGCGCCTGAAGCCGAAGCCGAGGGCGACGCGCCCAAGAAGGGCTGGTTCAAGCGGATGCTGGGCGACTAACGCAGCCACCCCAACGGATCAACCCCGATCACCAGCGGGTGCAACGCGATCAGTGCGGCCCACGTGACCACCCCTGCCAGGCTGGGCCAGAGCGGCAAGGCCGCAATACCGCGTAGCGAAAGCAGCGCGGTGTTGCGGGCGAGGCGGTCCCAGTCGGGCATCATACGGCGCTTGCGGCGGTCGATTGCCGCCATGCCGAGTAGTGCAAAAATGCCCATCGGCGCGAACAACAGCAGATGTGCCAGATCGCCGTTGGCCAGCGTGTGGGCCAGCGCCCAGAGCGCCAGCGCCAGCAGGACCGGGTGACGGGTGACGCCCGCGACACCGGGGCGCTCAGGATCAAAGGGCGCGGCGCGGCTGCCAAAGCTGAACGGGTTCACCCCGGCCAGCGCCTGTGCCACCAGCACGCAGGCCAGCAGCATCAGCCCCAGCGCCGCCCATGCCTGCCACACAGCGAGGGACCAGAGCGGCACATAGGGTGCCCGCCCCGCTCCCACGATCACCCAGGCCAGCAGCGCGACCGACAGCGCCGAATAGGCCAGCGTGAAACCACCGGCCCCTAGCCGGGCGACAAGGGGCGCTTTCACCCTTGGCCAGACCATCAGCCGGTGAGAGCCGACAAACACCGCCATCGCGGCCACAAAGCTGCCCCATCCATCCATGCCGCTCACAGTGACGACAGCCGCGCCCGGTTGCAATTGACCCCGCGCGCAGAACCGCGACAATGCGGTCGAAATCTCTGGAGGCGCTATGCACACCGAACCCGGCCCCGATGGGCAACACCGCTGCTGGTGGTGTCTCTCGACCCCGCAATACATCGCCTATCATGATGACGACTGGGGCTATCCGGTGGGCGAGGATCAGCGCCTGTTCGAAAAGCTGACGCTTGAGGCGTTCCAGTCCGGTCTGAGTTGGCGCACGATTCTGGAAAAACGTGACACGTTCCGGCTGGCCTTTGCCGGGTTCGATGCGCAAAAAGTCGCGGCGTTCGATGAGGGCGATGTCGAGCGGTTGTTGCAGGACAAGGGTATCGTGCGCCATCGCGGCAAGATCGAAGCGACGATCAACAACGCCCGCCGGTTGCTGGAACTGCAGGCAACCGGCACCAGCTTTGCCGCCTATGTCTGGGGCTATGAGCCGAGCGAGGCCCCGACGCCGGGGATCGCCAGTTCGCCTGCCTCGGTTGCGATGTCCAAGGATCTGAAGAAGCGGGGCTGGAAATTTGTTGGCCCGACAACGGTTTACGCCTTCATGCAGGCGATCGGCATGGTCAACGACCACCTGCCCGCCTGCGCGCACCACGCCAAGGCCGAGGCCGCGCGCGCCAGCTTCGAGCGCCCCACGGCATGATCCCGCCCAGCTACGAGCCCCTTGTCGCGCCCGCGCGGCCCCGCCGTCAGCTGTGGCGGACGGTGCTGGGGCTGGCCATCGCGATTGCGATTTATGTCTTGTGGATGGTCGCCATGGGGGCGGTGCTGTGGGCGTGGCAGGGCGGGGATGTGTTCTCGGTCCAGCTGGGGCAGATCAGCACCGGGTCCGACCCTTGGTCGCTGATTTTGCTGCTGAGCACCTTTCTGGGCGGCTGGGTCGGGCTGTGTGTGACGATGCACCTGCTGCACCGCCGCCGCCTGCGCAGCCTGCTGGGCCGCGCGCCGCTGGTGTTGCGCGATTTCGTCACCGGGGTTGTGGCAATGGCAGTGATCGGCGGCGGGATGACATTGGCGATTGCGCCGTGGCTGCCGCCCCTGGCGCTGACGCCGGATCTGGGGGTGTGGCTGACATTCCTGCCTCTCGCCCTGCTGGGCATTCTGATTCAGACCGGAGCCGAGGAGTTGGTGTTTCGCGGCTATGTGCAAAGCCAGCTGGCGGCGCGGTTCGCGCAGCCGCTGGTGTATCTGATTGTGCCCTCGCTCCTGTTCGGCATGGCGCATTTCAACGCCGAGGAACTGGGCGGGCTGGCGTGGGTCGTTGTTGCGTCGACGGCGCTGTTTGGCCTCATCGCGTCGGATCTCACGCAGCGCACCGGGGCACTGGGACTGGCCTGGGGTCTGCACTTTGCCAATAATGTGCTGGCGATACTGGTGATCAGCGTGATGGGCGGGCTTGACGGTCTGGCCTTGCTGCATCTGCCCGAAGGGGCGGCAGGCGAAGAGCTGCTGCGGCCCTTGCTCTATTCCGATATGATCCTGATGGTGGCCGTCTGGGCGGCCTGTCGTTTGTGGGTGCGCCGCCGGTGAGGCGCGGGCCTGTGTTGCATTCTGGCTGGCCTCGTCCTATCTGGATCCAGCAAAGAGGGGAGACCCGATGAACTGGATCACCAACTACGTCCGCCCGACCATCAATTCGCTGTTCTCGCGCCGCGAGGTGCCCGAGAATCTGTGGTCCAAGTGCCCCGAGTGCGGCACCATGCTGTTCCACCGCGAACTGACCGATAACCTGCAGGTCTGCACGAACTGCAACCATCACATGGCGATCTCGCCGCGTGAGCGGTTCAAGGCGCTGTTCGACGGCGGCGTGTTCGGCGAGGTCTCGGTGCCCGAGCCGGTCGTCGACCCGCTGCAGTTCCGCGACCAGAAGAAATACCCCGAACGGTTGCGCGGTGCGCAAAAGGCCACCGGCGAGAAAGAGGCGATGCTGGTCGCCGAAGGCGAGCTGGGCCGCATGACCGTCGTGGCGGCTGCGCAGGACTTCAGCTTCATGGCCGGGTCGATGGGCATGTATGTCGGCAACGCGCTGATCGCGGCGGCCGAGCGGGCGATTGCCCACAAGGCCCCGCTGGTGGTGTTCTCGGCCGCTGGCGGCGCGCGTATGCAGGAGGGGATCTTGTCCCTGATGCAGATGCCGCGCACCACGGTGGCGATCCAGATGCTCAAGGAAGCCGGGCTTCCCTATGTCTGCGTGCTGACCCATCCGACGACCGGCGGCGTCACCGCGTCTTATGCGATGCTGGGCGACGTGCAGATCGCCGAGCCGAACGCGCTGATCTGCTTTGCCGGGCCGCGCGTGATCGAGCAGACGATCCGTGAAAAGCTGCCCGAGGGCTTCCAGCGCGCCGAGTATCTGCTGGATCACGGCATGCTCGACCGGGTGACGAACCGCAAAGACATGCGTGATGAGCTGATCACCATCCTGCGCATGCTCAGCGGGTTGCCGCCCGCGGTGGCCGGCGATCTGCCTGCACCCGATGCAGAGACGCTCGCCCCTGTCCCCGCCGACGCACAGACCACGGGTGAACCCCAATCGTGAGCGCGACCAGTTCTGATGTCATCCTCGCCCGGATGCTGGCCCTGCATCCCAAGATCATCGACCTGACGCTCGACCGGATGTGGCGCTTGCTCGCCGCGCTGGGCAATCCGCAGAATGACCTGCCCCCGGTGATCCATATCGCCGGGACCAATGGCAAAGGCTCGACTCAGGCGATGATTCGCGCCGGGCTTGAGGCTGAGGGCAAGCGCGTCCACGCCTATACCTCGCCGCATCTGGCCCGGTTCCACGAGCGGATCCGGCTGGCGGGTGAACTGATCACCGAAGACGCGCTGACCGCGCTGCTGGATGAATGCTACGCGGCCAATGGCGGTGAGGCGATCACCTATTTCGAGATCACCACCTGCGCCGCAATCCTCGCCTTTGCCCGCACCCCGGCGGATTATCTGCTGCTGGAAGTGGGGCTGGGCGGCCGTCTGGACGCCACCAATGTGGTCGAGAAACCGGCGATGACGGTGATCACGCCAGTCTCGGTCGACCACCAGCAATATCTGGGTGACACGCTGGCCGAGATCGCGGGCGAAAAGGCCGGGATCATCAAGCGCGGGGTGCCCTGTGTGGTCGGCCCGCAAGCCGAAGACGGCCTTGCCGTTATCGAGGCGCGGGCCGAACGGCTGGGTGCTGAGGTGATCGCGTCGGGTCAGCACTGGCACGCCTTTGAAGAACGCGGGCGGCTGGTGTTTCAGGACGAGACCGGCCTGCTGGATCTGCCGCTGCCCAACTTGCCCGGACCGCATCAGATCGAGAACGCCGGGGCCGCTCTGGCGGTGCTGCGTGCGCTGGGATTTGGCAGTGCGGCGTTCGAGGCTGCTGTTACCAAAGCCTACTGGCCCGCGCGCATGCAACGCCTGCGCCACGGCCCGCTGATCGACGCGGCACCCAGGGCCGAGCTGTGGCTGGACGGCGGGCATAACCCGGCCGCAGGTCTGGCAATTGCCGCGACGCTCGACCGCTTGGCCAAACGCCCCACATGGCTGATCTGCGGGATGCTGAACACCAAGGACATCAAGGGGTTCATGACGCCGCTGATGGGCCACGCCGAGGCGCTCTATGCAGTGTCGATCCCCGGCGAGGCGGCGACGCTGAGCGCCGAGGCGACAGCAGCGGCGGCACAGGCCGCAGGCCTGCAGGCGCAGACCGCAGGTTCGGTGCTGGAGGCGCTGCAAGCGATCACCCGCGACGTGCCGGAAGCGCGCGTGCTGATCTGCGGCTCGCTGTATCTGGCGGGCGGCGTGCTGCGCGAGAACGGCTGACGGCAACGCTTTGGCGGGCCGGGCAAGGGGGGCTTTCAGCCCCCCTCTTCGCTTTCAGCGAATTCACCCCCTGAGGATATTTGAAGCATAAAGTTGGGCATGGTTAACGCGGTGTTAACCGCGCGCTTTTCACGGGCGGATCATCACCTTGCCGGTGCTGGTGGCATAGGCGGGCAGGATGCCGTCGAGGGCCTGGTGCAGGGGTAATTCGGCGGCGACGCGGGTGGTCCAGGTGCCTGTGGCGAAGCGGGTCTGCACCTGTTTGACGACAGCGGCGACCCGGTCGGCAGGGGCCGAGGGGAGCCAGCGGCTGAGCCAGAAGCCCTCGATATGCTTGTCCATAAAGATGAACTGGCCCATCTGGGTCAGCGACGGGGCGTCGTCGCTCATCTTGCCGTAACTGACCCAGCGCGCGCCCGAGGGCATGGCGAAGAACAGATCCGCCGTGGCCTGATCGCCCACCGCGTCGAGCAGAACGCGGGGTTTGTGCGCCTTGAGCACGGTGGCGGCCTGAGCGCGGAAGTCGGGGGCGTTGGTGACCAGCACCTCGGCGGCACCAGCGTCACGCAGGGCGTCTTCCTCGCCGGGGCGGCGGATGACGGCGATGGCGGTCAGGCCTTCGTCGCGGGCGAGGCCGAGGATCAGGCGGCCGAGTTGCGAGCTGGCGGCGTTAACCACGAACGCCTGCCCACCGCTGCGCGCCCGCTCGACCAGCGCGACGGCGGTCAGCGGGTTCACGATCAGCGCCGCGCCATCGATGTCGCTGACGGCATCGTCGAGGGGGATGCAGAGCGTTGCATCGGCGATGGCGTGTTGGGCCCAGGCCCCGGTTCCGGTGCCGAGGAAGGCGACTCGCTGGCCGAGCAGAGCGTCCGCGCCGTTGGTGGCAATCACGCGGCCCACGCCTTCAAAGCCCGCAGCATGACCCTGAACGCGGGGCTGGCCATAGCCGCCTTGCACGAAGAACAGGTCCGAGGGGTTTACCGGGCTGAGGATCACCTCGATCAGCACTTGGCCGGGGACGAGTGGGGGCAAAGCGACCTCCCGCAGGTCGAGGAAGGGCGCGAGGCTGTCAGGCACCTGCGGCGTCGGGGCCTTGGCGTAGCCGCCTTCGCGCAGGGCGAGGGCAAGGGTCGTCGTGGGCTGGGTCATCGGGTGGGCCTCCGTGGCTTTGTCTGCATGCTAGCGGTCGTGCGGCGACGCGCCTAGCGCGGCAAAAGGACGGGGACGCCACGTCAGCCGGGCAGGGTACGCTTGCCCCGCCGCAAGGGGCGGGGCAGCATGCGGGGAAACGGGGGAGGGTTTATGGCGCGTATCATTCTGGTTCACGGGGCTTGGGGGAATGCGAAAAGCTGGGCGGCGGTCGAGCCTTTGCTGACGGAGGCGGGGCATCAGGTCGAGGCGCTGGACTTGCCGGGGCACGGGCGCGGGGCGGAGCCTTCGGGCGAGATCGGGCAGGCCGCGTATGTGGACTATGTCGAGGCGCGGCTGTTGGCCGGGCCGCCCGCGCTGCTGGTCGGGCACTCGATGGGCGGGATCGTGATCGCGCAGGTGGCGTCAAGGCAGCCTGAACAGGTGCGGGCCTGCGTGTTCGTGACGGCGCTGTTGCCGCGCGATGGGGAGAGCCTGCTGGGGTTGATCCGCCAACAGGCAACACCGGGTGTGATGGGCGCGGTCCGCAAGGGGCCGGTGCTGGGAACCACGGTGCTGGATCCGGCGGCGGCAGAGGTGCTGTTCCCTGATGCGACGGCGAAGGCTGCAGCGCTGGCGATGTCGGCGATGAGCGTGCAGTCGGACAAGGCGCAGAAGGACAAGGCCGTGATCGGGCCGGGCTTTGCTTCCGTGCCACGCGCCTATGTGTTCTGTGATCAGGACCTTGTGGTGACACCCGTGCTGCAACGCCAGATGGTCGCTGCGACGCCCTGCGAGGCAGAATTCACGCTGCACTGCGGACACGCGCCCATGCTGACGCAACCAAAGGCTCTGGCGGAGATCTTGCTGGGCCTGGCGGTGGGGTAACTGGTTTCGCCCGTGGGGGACCGGGCAGGGGGGCGTTGCCCCCCTCTTGGCCTGACGGCCAATTCACCCCCCAGGATATTTGGAGACAGATGATAAGGGTTCGTTAACCCTGCTTCATTTTCTGTCTGAAAATATCCACGGGGGGATTTTCAAGGGGGGCGCGTGCGTCCCCCTTGAAGCAGGTTTGGGCGGCAGCCCATGCGGGCCGAGGGGGCTCGATGCCCCCGAGGCCCGCACTCTTAGTTCAGGATCCCGGCGTGGCGCATGGCCGCGTCGATCACCGCTCCGGTGCTGTCGGTGACGCCCAGCAGCGGCAGGCGGACCTCGTTTTCGCAATGGCCCAGCCGCGACAGCGCGTATTTGGCGCCGGCGAGGCCCGGTTCGATGAAGATCGCGGTGTGCAGCGGCATCAGGCGGTCCTGATACTCGAGCGCCAGCGCGTAATCCCCGGCCAGCGTGGCCTCCTGGAACTGTGCGCAGAGCCGCGGCGCGACATTGGCCGTGACCGAGATACACCCGGTGCCGCCATGGGCATTGAAGCCCAGCGCCGTCGCATCCTCGCCCGAGAGCTGGATGAAATCCTTGCCGCAGGTGTCGCGCTGCATCGAAACACGCTCGATCTTGCCGGTGGCATCCTTGACCCCGATGATGCGCGGCAGTTTGGCCAGCTCGCCCATCGTTTCGGGGGACATGTCCACGACCGAACGGCCCGGAATGTTGTAGATGATGATCGGCAGGGACGAGGCATCATGCAGCGCGCGGAAATGCGCGATCAGCCCGGCTTGCGTCGGCTTGTTGTAGTAGGGGGTCACAACCAGCGCCGCGTCGGCGCCGACCTTTTGCGCGTGTTTGAGCAGACGGATCGCCTCGACCGTGTTGTTCGAACCGGCACCGGCGACAACCGGGACACGGCCCTTCACGGCCTTGACCACGGCCTCGACGACCTGTTCGTGCTCTTCATGCGTCAAGGTCGGGCTTTCGCCGGTGGTTCCCACGGGCACGAGCCCATGGCTACCTTCAGCGATATGCCACTCGACCAAGGCCGCGAGCGCCTCGAAATCGACCGCACCGTTCTTGAACGGCGTGATCAGGGCGGGAAGCGATCCCCGGAACATCCTGTACTCCTCTTGGTGGTCCGATCTCAGAGTTCTGCGCGCGGGGGCGGACCTGACCCCATTGTGTGTTGCGCAGACGTCCCACGCGGTTAGACTCTCTGGACCTCCTTTTCAAGAGTAAGCATGCGCCGTTACCCTGCCGTTCTCACCCTCGCCGCCCTTGGCGTCGCCAGTCCCGCTTTGTCCTGGGACGGCCCGCCGCCACCCCGGGCGGGCGGGGCCATCGGTGCCTTGGTCAGTGCCGTGCGGGCGGGCGATGCGCAGGGTTTCGCCGCTCTGCGCGATGCGGCGGGGCCGGTGGGTGTGCGGGTCGCGACATGGCGGATCCTGCGCGAAGGCATTGCGGGCGATTTTTCCACCTATGTCGCGTTCGAGGCCTCGCACCGTGACTGGCCCGGCATGGACCTGCTGCGCGCAAGGGCCGAATCGCGGATGGCGGACCAGCCGCCCGACGTGATCCTCAGCTGGTTCGCCACGCGCCAGCCGCAGACCGGGCAGGGCTATCTGGCGCTGTTGGCCGCGCAGGTTGCGACCGGTGCGGACCCGACAGAAACGTTGCGCATCCTTTGGCTGGAGCGTGAGCTGGACGCCGCCACCGAAGAGCAGCTGTTGGCCACGCATGGCGACTTTCTGCGCCCGCTCAACGCCGCGCGGCTGGATGCGCTGCTGTGGGACGGCGAGCGTGCCGCAGCCGAACGGATGATGCCGCGCGTCACCGCGGGGCAGGTCGCGCTGGCGCGCGCGCGGCTGGCCTTGCAGGCCCGCGCGGACGGGGTTGACGCGATGATTTCCGCCGTGTCCGCGTCACTGGCCGATGATCCCGGCCTTGCCTATGACCGGTTCCGCTGGCGGCTGGCGCGCGGGATGACCGACGGCGCCGCCGAGCTTCTGCGCGCCCAGTCCGCCGACAACCTTGGCCGGCCCGAGGCCTGGGCCGGGCAACGCGCGCGCCTGTCGCGCAACGCGATGGACGCGGGCGACGCGCAGCTGGCCTATGATCTGGCGGCGAACCACGGGTTGACCGACCATGGCAGCGCGATGGCGGATCTGGAGTGGCTGGCGGGCTATATCGCGCTGCGCTTTCTCAACCGGCCCGCCGAGGCGCTGGGGCATTTCCAGACACTGCGAGAGCGCTCGGTCAGCCCCATTACGCTGGGCCGCGCCGGGTATTGGGAGGGGCGGGCGCAAGAGGCGCTGGGCAACCCGGAAGCGGCGCAGGAAGCCTATGCTTTTGGCGCGCTCTACCAGACCGCGTTCTATGGCCAGCTCGCCGCCGAGCGGATCGGTCAGCCGCTGGACCCGGCGCTGATCGCGCCCTCCACCTATCCCGACTGGCACACGTTGCCACTGGCGAACTCGGAAATCCTGCAGGCCGCGCTGCTGCTGCATGCCTCGGGCCAATGGTACGAAGCGCGGCGCTTCACGCTGCAACTGGCCGAGAACCTCGAGACCGAGGCCGAACTGGGATCGCTGGCGCAGCTCTGGCTGGACCGGGGCGAGCCGAATTTCGCGCTCAGGATCGCAAAGTTGGCGATCACGCGGGGCATTCTGTTGCCGCATGCCTATTTCCCGGTGACCGAGCTTGCGACCATGCAACTGGCAGTGCCCGCCGATCTGGTCCTGTCCATCGCCCGGCGTGAGAGCGAGTTTGATCCCCGCGTCGTCAGCCCCGCCGATGCGCGCGGGTTGATGCAGGTGATGCCCGCGACCGGCGCGCATGTCGCCCGGCAGCTGGGGGTCGGGTTCGAAGAGGGGCTGCTGACCTCGGACCCCGCGTATAATGCGGTGCTGGGGGCCGGGTATCTGCAAGAGATGTCCGAGCAGTTCGGCGGTACGCTGTCGATGGTCGCCGCCGCCTATAACGCCGGACCCGGCCGCCCGACCCGCTGGGCGCGCGAGAACGGCGATCCGCGCGACCCGGCGATGGACCCGGTGGACTGGGTCGAGATGATCCCCTTCACCGAAACCCGCAACTACGTGATGCGGGTGACGGAATCGGTGGTGCTCTACCGCGCGCTGCTGGCTGGCGAGAGCGGGCCGATCCGGCTAACCGATATCCTGCGCGGACGCGATTGAGCGCAGGCCGGTCGGCTTGACCCGGCTGCGGTGAGGCTCTAGCAGGCGGGCGCTGAGACAAGGGAGGCCGCTATGCCCGATCAAGCCCGCAAACCCGCGCTGCAAAGATTGCAGGCCCGGCTGTTCAAGCTGCGGCCTGCCCCGGCTGCCGGGGAACCGGCTGCGCTGACCCTGCGCCCCTATCAGGACGAGGATCTGGCCGCGTTGTCCGACATCTGGCTGCGAGCCTCGCGTCAGGCGCATGGGTTTCTGGGCGAAGAGCGTCTGCGCCGGGATCAGGCGCTGGTCGAAGAGATCTACCTGCCCAAGGCCGAGACCTGGGTCGCCCTTCGCGGCACGCAGCCGGTCGGGTTTATCGGGCTGCTGGAAAGTTTTGTCGGCGGGCTGTTCGTCGATCCCGCTGCCCATGGGCAGGGGATCGGGCGGGCGCTGATGGCGTTGGCGCGGGAGAAAAAAGGCACGCTGGAGCTTGAGGTCTACACCGACAACAGCCGTGCGATGGCGTTCTATCGGCAGCTTGGGTTTGAAGAGGTCTCGCGCCGCAGCGACGACGATCAGGGCGCGCCGTTCGAGAACGTCGTGCTGCGCCTGCTGGGCTGAGGTCTCTTGGATAGCGCGGGCAGAAGGGGGGCGTTGCCCCCCTCTTTGCTGCGCAAATTCACCCCCCAGGATATTTAGAGCATAAAGTTGGCAAGGCGCGTTGCGCGGTCAGGCCGTCGCGCCTTTGCCGTGGCAGACGGGGCAATCGGCGCGGGCATGCGTGGTCATGCGGCGGGATTCGCCATAGAGGCCGTCGTAGATCACCAGCGCGCCGCGCAGGGACGCACCGGCATGGGTCAGGGTCTTGAGCGCCTCGACGGCCATCATCGATCCAAGGACGCCGGGCAGCGGGGCGATGACGCCCGCCTCGGCGCAGCTGGGGACGAGGCCGGGGGCGGGGCGCTCGGGGAAGAGGCATTCAAAGCACGGACCGCCGCGCGCGGGGTCATAGAGGGCGATCTGCCCCTCCCATTGCGTGATGGCGGCGGCGATCAGCGGTTTGCTGCACTGCACGGCGATGCGGTTGGTCAGGTAGCGGGTGTCGAAATTATCGGTGCCGTCGAGGATCAGGTCATACTGCGCAAAGAGCTGCTCGGCCTCGGCTTCGGTCAGGCGGCGGTTGTAGGGTTGCACCGTGACGAAAGGGTTGAGCGCCTGCATCTGCGCCTGCGCCGAGAAGACCTTGGGCATGCCGATGCGCGCGTCGGTGTGGATGATCTGGCGTTGCAGGTTGGTGCCATCAACGGTGTCATCGTCGATTACCCCGATGGTGCCGACCCCCGCCGCCGCCAGATAGAGCAGGGCGGGCGAGCCGAGGCCGCCAGCGCCGATGACCAGAACCTTGGCCTGTTTGAGCGCGCGCTGGCCGGGGCCGCCGACCTCGCGCAGCATCATGTGGCGGGCGTAGCGGGTGAGTTCGGTGTCCGTGAACACCGGCTTGGGCGCGGTGTCGGGCTGTGCGGGCGCTTTGGCATGGGCGCGGTTGCGCAGGCGGGCGAGCAGGGCGCGGTAGCCCCAGACGGCCAGCGCGAGGATTGCCAGCACCAGCCAGGGGCGCGCGTCGCCGCCGGTGTTGACGCGGAAGGGGATTTCGGCGGGCAGCAACAGGTGGGCGGCAACGATGGCCAGCCAGACCACGCCCAGCACCACCAGCCGCACGCGCATCGGCACGCCAAACACCCAGGCCAGCGCCCAGAGAGCCGCTGCGGCGAACAGCAGCGCCATCATCAGCTGCGACCCGTCGAGCCAAAGCCGCCGGTGCCGCGCGGGGTATCGCCCAGTACATCGACCGGGGTGAAGCGGGCCTGCACGACCGGGGCGACGATCAGTTGGGCAATGCGCTCGCCGTGCTGGATCGTGTAGGGATCGTCGGACAGGTTGATCAGTGGCACGCCGACCAGACCGCGATAATCGCTGTCGATGGTGCCGGGCGTGTTGGGCAGGGTGACGCCGAATTTCAGCGCAAGGCCCGAGCGCGGGCGGACCTGTACTTCGAAGCCGTGGGGGATTTCCAGCATCAAGCCGGTGGGAATCAGTGCGCGGTGCCACGGGTCGAGGGTAAAGCCGGTGGCGCGATCCTCGGGGCGCAGATTGGCGCGGATGTCCGCGCCAGCAGAGCCTGCGGTTTCATAGGCGGGCAGGGCGATCTCGGCGTCGGCCCAGGCCTCGCGGGTCAGTTTGATCTGGACGGTCATGCTAGGTCCTGTGCGATGCGGGCGGCGAGGCGGCGGGCGACCTCGGGCTTGGGAAGGCGGGGCCAGTCTTCAACGCCGCCTTCGCTGATCAGGTGCACGGCGTTTTCGCCGCCGCCCATGATGCCGGTGGCGGGCGAGACGTCATTGGCGACGATCCAGTCGCAGCCCTTGCGGGCGCGTTTGGCCTGCGCGTGGGCGATGACATTCTCGGTCTCGGCGGCGAAGCCGACGACCAACGCCGGGCGCTGGGCGTGGCGCGAGATGGTGGCGAGGATGTCGGGATTCTCGGCGAACTCCAGAACCGGCAGCGGCGCGCCTGCCTGTTTCTTCATCTTCTGCCCGGCCTCGGACTTCACGCGCCAGTCGGCGACGGCCGCAGCAAAGACGGCGGCATCGGCGGGCAGGGCGGCTTCGACGGCTGCCAGCATCTCAAGGGCGGTCTCGACGGCGACAACGGTGACGCCGGGCGGCGGCGGCGTGGTGGCGGGGCCGGTGACGAAGGTGACGTGCGCGCCCAGATCGCGCAGCGCGGCGGCGATAGCACTGCCCTGCTGGCCGCTGGAGCGGTTGGCGATATAGCGCACGGGGTCGATGGGTTCGTGGGTGGGGCCCGAGGTGACGAGGATATGCTTGCCCTTGAGCGGGCCATCGGACAGCGCGGCGTCAATAGCGGCGAGAATCGTGGCGGGTTCCGCGAGGCGACCGGGCCCATGTTCGCCGCAGGCCATGTCGCCACTGTCGGGGCCGACGGTGAGGATGCCGTCGGCGGTGAGGGTTGCGAGATTGCGCTGCGTGGCGGGGTGCTCCCACATGCGCACATTCATCGCCGGCGCAATCAGCACGCGCTTGTCCGTGGCCATCAGCAGGGTCGAGGCGAGGTCATCGGCGTGACCCTGCGCCATCTTGGCCATGAGGTCGGCGGTGGCGGGGGCGACGACGACCAGATCGGCGGCGCGCGAGAGCTGAATATGGCCCATCTCGGCCTCGGTCGTCAGGTCGAAGAGATCGCGGTGCAACGGCTCACCGGCAAGGGCGGCGACGGAGAGGGGGGTGACGAATTCGGCACCACCTTTGGTGAGGACGGGGGTAACCGTCGCTCCTGCGCCTTTGAGCAGGCGAATGAGTTCGAGTGACTTATAGGCTGCGATGCCGCCGCCGATGATCAGAAGGATGCGCTTGCCTGCCAGCATGGATGCCCCCGGTTTGGCCCTGCCCTCGGTGTAGGGGCGGGGGGTGGGGATGGCAACACTCTGGCGTCATCCCCTGTGGCCCGGCGCGCGCGCGGCGCTCCCACCCACCCACCCCGCTTGCGCGCGCGCCTGTGGGGTCAGACGGCACGGTGAGTATTTGGGACAAGATGATGGGGGCCGTTCTGTCGATGGCAGAGCGGGGGCGACGTTGGTGAAATTCGCCCCTTGATTTCCCTTTTGCGCTGCCGTAATCCCCCGCCAAGGATAGGGGTATAGCTCAGTTGGTAGAGCGACGGTCTCCAAAACCGTAGGTCGCGGGTTCGAACCCTGCTGCCCCTGCCATCCTTACCTTCCCGGAACGCGAAATCACTGACCGGCACCCGCAGGCAAGCGGTGTCAGCGACGTGACTACGCCGAGCGTTTGAACGCGACGGTGGCGAGCCCCATGGCGATCAGCGCGCCACCGCCCAGCCGGGATAGCCAGCCTATGACCGCAGGGCACGCGATCTTGTGCCGCAGCCGGTCCGCCAGCATCCCCAGCGCGAAAGCATTGATCGCGGCCATGCCGCCAAAGGTTGCGACCAGAATCGCGAATTGCGGAAGCAGGGGATGTTCGACGGACACGAACTGCGGCACGAAGGCGATAAAGAAGACGATGGATTTGGGATTGAGGGCCGTCACCGTGGCCGCATGGACAAAGACGCTTGTTGCTTTCGTCCGGGCGACGGGTTCGAGCTGTCCGGGGCCGGCGGTTGTGCTGCTGCGTAGGAGGGTGACCCCCAGATAGACCAGATAGGCCGCGCCGAGCCATTTGAGCACCGTGAAGAGCGTTGCCGAGGCCAGCACCAGTGCCCCCAGCCCGGCAAGCGAGGCCGTCAGGGCCACCAGATCGCCAACGACGACACCGGCGACGGTTGCCAGAGCGACCCGTCGACCCTGACTGACGGCATAGCTGAGGATCATCAGCGCCGTCGGGCCGGGGATGAGCAGCAGGGCGGTGGAGGCGGCGACGAAGGCAATCCAGTTCTGAAAATCCATGCCAGGGCCTTTCGTGCTGCAGCTTTTTGCAACCAATCCACGGCGCGGCACCGCCGTAAAGCAGAATCTGCGCGGTGCCGCTGGTCCGCCTGTGCGGGGCCACGTCTTCGGGGAGCGACCCTGAAACTGGCACGGCGGACGCGCAAGGCTTTGAACTGTCAGTGGGATGCGGTGATGGCCCCCGGATGCCGGGCTTTGAGCCGCGCGCGGGCCAGCGCGTGCTGTGTTGCAGAAACGTCAACATCGGCGGCTTCGTGCTCTGGTTGGCCCCGCAGGGTTGAATCCGCCACGGCCGGGGCGTATCTGAGCGCCAACCCGCCGCGCCGCTATCCGTGTGGCTTGCGATTGTGCCCAGAGGTGTTCCCATGGCTTGGACCAACCCGTTGACCTTTATGCAGCAGGTACGTGCTGAGACCGCCAAGGTCTCGTGGCCGACCCGCCGCGAAGTGGGCGTCAGCACCATCATGGTGCTGGTTCTGACCGGCCTGACAGCAGTGTTCTTTTTCGCCGTCGACCTGCTGATCCGCACGGGGTTGGGCGCGCTGCTGGGCTTTGTGAGCTGAGCCGCGAACAGGGGTGAAAATCCAGCCGGGGACTTGAAGTTTCGGGCTGGCATCGATAAAGGCACCAAGAACACCCGGCATCATGGCGCGCACCGATTCGGTGCGCACATTTTTTGTCTGCCGGACAGTCGCGGTCAGGTTAGGGGCAACTCTCTGATCGTCAATGGAATTTCGCGGCGGTTCAGGCCGTTGCAGACGGGGAAATGGCATGGCCAAGCGCTGGTATTCGGTGAGCGTCCTCTCGAACTTCGAGAAGAAGGTCGCCGAAGCGATCCGCCAGGCGACCGCCGAGGCGGGGCTTGAGGACGAGATCGAAGAAGTTCTCGTGCCGACCGAAGAGGTCATCGAGGTGCGTCGCGGCAAGAAAGTGACGTCCGAGCGCCGCTTCATGCCGGGCTATGTGCTGGTGCGCATGGAGATGTCCAACAAGACCTACCATCTGGTCAGCTCGATCAACCGCGTCACCGGCTTTCTGGGCCAGCTGGGCAAACCCAGCCCGATGCGCGACGAAGAGGTCAACCTGATCCTGAACCGCGTTGAAGAGGGTCAGGAAGCGCCGCGCAACCTGATCCGCTACGAGGTCGGCGAGCAGGTCAAGGTGTCGGACGGTCCGTTCGACGGCTTCTCGGGCATGGTCGAGGAAGTGGACGAAGACAACGGTCGCCTGAAGGTGATGGTGTCGATCTTTGGCCGGCCGACGCCGGTTGAACTGGAATTCACTCAGGTCACCAAAGGGGCCTGAGTGGTCACCGTGGGAGGCGGGCCCAAGGGTTTCGCCGGACCACTAAGCAGGCCCCGTATCGGGGCGTTGTGAAAAAAGGAGCGGCCACATGGCCAAGAAAGTTATCGGGCAGCTGAAGCTGCAAGTTAAGGCGGGGCAAGCCAACCCGTCCCCGCCCGTCGGCCCGGCTCTGGGTCAGCGCGGCATCAACATCATGCAGTTCTGCAAGGACTTCAACGCGAAGACCGCAGACATGGAACCCGGTTCGCCGGTTCCGGTGGTGATCACGTATTACCAGGACAAGTCGTTCAGCCTCGAGCTGAAGACCTCGCCTGCCTCGTGGTATCTGAAAAAGGCCGCTGGCCTGAAGCCGGTCGGCAAGCGCAACCGCGCCAAGGGTTCGGTCAAACCGGGCCGTGAAGTTGCCGGTTCGGTCACCGTCGCGCAGATCCGCCAGATCGCCGAAGCCAAGATGAAAGATCTGAACGCCGTCGATATCGAAGGCGCCATGCAGATCATCGTCGGTTCGGCGAAATCCTGCGGCATCGAGGTCAAGGGGTAAGTCATGGCAAAGCTCGGTAAACGTACCCGCGCCGCTCGCGAAGCCTTTGGCACCGCCTCCCTGATGCCGCTCGGCGACGCTGTTTCGCTGGTGAAATCGTCCTCGACCGCCAAATTCGACGAGACCGTCGAAGTGGCGATCAACCTGGGTGTTGACCCGCGTCACGCCGACCAGATGGTCCGTGGTGTTGTCAGCCTGCCCAACGGCACCGGCAAAACCGTGCGCGTCGCTGTTTTCGCCCGTGGCGCCAAGGCTGATGAAGCCACCGCTGCCGGTGCTGACATCGTCGGCGCCGAAGAGCTGATGCAGGCGATCCAGGGCGGCGAGATCAACTTTGATCGTTGCATCGCGACCCCGGACATGATGCCGCTGGTCGGCCGTCTGGGCAAGATCCTGGGCCCGCGCAACCTGATGCCGAACCCCAAGGTCGGCACCGTGACGATGGACGTGGCGCAAGCCGTGGCCAACGCCAAGGGTGGCGAAGTCCAGTTCAAGGTCGAAAAGGCCGGGATCATCCACGCTGGCGTGGGCAAAGTGTCGTTCGACGCCGACAAGCTGGCCGAGAACGTCCGTGCCATCGTTGACGCGGTCAGCAAGGCGCGCCCGACCGGTGCCAAAGGCACCTACCTGCGCAAGGTTTCGCTGTCCTCGACCATGGGTCCGGGCGTCAGCGTTGATCTGGCGTCGGCGCTGGGTCAGTAATTTCGCGGGGTGCGTGCCCGTCACGCACCCCGCCCAAAGTTTCCCGGTCTTCGGGCCGGGAATGGCGGGGCGGAAACGCCCTGTCCTGTCCGAGACGGTGGGTGTCTTGTTTATAGCCTGCAAAGGCTTAAGTAAGGCTTAATTTCCTGCCTGAGATAGGGAACGAGACAACTGTTTCCGGGGGTACCCTCGGGCGGTTTTGGACTCGGCTCCTTTCGGACCCGAACGCCTCGGCTCTTCGGTCGGGGCGCAATTGAGCCGGGGGGAAACCCCCAAACTTGGAGCAAACCTGTGGATAGAGCACAAAAGGAAGCCCTGGTCGACGAGCTCGGCCAGATTTTCGAAAGCTCTGGCGTGGTTGTGGTTGCACACTACGCGGGTCTGACGGTTGCCGAGATGCAAGCCCTGCGCGCGAAAATGCGTGACGCTGGTGGGGCTGTACGCGTTGCCAAGAACAAGCTCGCCAAGATCGCCCTGGAAGGCAAGCCCTGCGCAAGCATCGCTAAACTTCTGACGGGCATGACCGTCATCGCCTACTCTGAAGACCCCGTCGCTGCGGCGAAGGTGGTTGAAGCCTACGCCAAGGATAACAAGAAGTTTGAGATCCTGGGCGGGGCAATGGGCGATACGGCACTGACGCCGGAAGGTGTTAAAGCTGTGGCATCCATGCCGTCGCGGGAGGAGCTTATCGCTTCGATCGTGGGCTGCATTGGCGCACCTGCTTCCAACATCGCCGGGGCCATTGGCGCACCTGCTTCGAACATCGCGAGCATCCTCTCCACCCTGGAGGAGCGGGAAGCCGCTTGAGCACCCAACAGCCCGTGTGGTGGTTGATTACCCCATGTCGGCAACACCCTGTTAGAATGGAAAACTGAAATGTCTGATCTGAAAGCTCTCGCCGAGCAAATCGTCAACCTGACCCTGCTGCAAGCTCAGGAACTGAAAACCATCCTGAAGGATGAGTACGGCATCGAGCCCGCTGCTGGCGGCGCTGTGATGATGGCTGGCCCGGCTGGCGCTGCTGCCGAAGCCGTGGAAGAAAAAACCGAATTCGACGTCATCCTGGTCGAAGCCGGCGCCAACAAGATCAACGTGATCAAAGAAGTTCGCGGCATCACCGGTCTGGGCCTGAAAGAAGCCAAGGACCTGGTCGAAGCTGGCGGCAAAGCCGTGAAAGAGCAAGCTCCGAAGGCTGAAGCCGAAGAGATCAAAGCGAAACTGGAAGCCGCTGGCGCCAAAGTTGAGCTGAAGTAATTAGGCGGGATGCACAGCGCATCCTGACCGCATGACATGGCTGGGCCCGGTGTTCTCCGGGCCCGGCTGCTGCTGTTTCTGGCAGGTGATCCCGCGGGATCTTCTTCCAGAAGCAGCCGGGGCTCGGGAGCTGATCGGTGGGACGATCGGCAGGAATGGGGCCTCAGCTTCTGTTTCGCATGGGGTGCAGCCTTGCCGAGGCCCGACGGCAGGCGCATCCGCGAAAAAATTGAAAGGTGATACCGAGCATGGCTCAGTCCTATGTTGGCCAGAAGCGCATCCGTCGGATGTTCGGCAAGATCCGTGAAGTTCTGGAAATGCCCAACCTGATCGAGGTTCAGAAGTCGTCCTACGACCTGTTCCTGCGCTCGGGTGACAGTGATAAACCGCTCGACGGCGAAGGCCTGATGGGCACGTTCCAGTCGGTTTTCCCGATCAAGGACTTCAACGAGACCGCGGTTCTGGAATTCGTCAAGTACGAGCTGGAAAAGCCGAAGTACGACATCGAAGAGTGCCAACAGCGCGACATGACCTTTGCGGGCCCCCTGAAGGTCACGCTGCGTCTGATCGTGTTTGATGTGGACCCCGACACGGGCGCGCGGTCGGTCAAGGACATCAAGGAACAAGAAGTCTTCATGGGCGACATGCCTTTGATGACTCCGGTCGGAACGTTCATCGTGAACGGCACCGAGCGTGTTGTCGTGTCGCAGATGCACCGCTCGCCGGGCGTCTTCTTTGACCACGACAAGGGCAAGACCCATTCGTCGGGCAAGCTGCTGTTCCAGTGCCGGATCATCCCCTATCGCGGCAGCTGGCTGGACTTTGAATTCGATCCCAAAGACCTGGTCTTTGCGCGCATCGACCGTCGCCGCAAACTGCCGGTGACGACGCTTCTGTATGCCCTGGGTCTGACCCAGGAAGGCATCATGGATGCCTATTACGACACCGTTACGTACCGTCTGGAAAAGAACCGTGGTTGGGTCACCAAGTTCTTCCCCGAGCGTGTGCGCGGCACCCGTCCGACGATGGATCTGGTTGATGCGGCCTCGGGTGAGATCATCCTGAAGGCTGGCGAGAAAGCCACCCCGCGTCTGGTCAAGAAATGGATCGACGACGGTCAGATCACCGATCTGCTGGTGCCGTTCGAGCATGTTCTGGGCCGTTTCTCGGCCAAGGACATCATCGACGAAGAGACCGGCGCGATCTGGATCGAAGCGGGCGACGAAGTCACCTGGGAACTGGACAAGGACGGCGAAGTCAAAGGCGGCTCGCTGAAAACCCTGCTCGATCAGGGCGTGACCGAGTTCGAAGTTCTCGACATCGATAACGTCAACGTCGGTGCCTACATCCGCAACACGATGGCTGCGGACAAGAACATGAACCGCGATCAGGCGCTGATGGACATCTACCGGGTCATGCGCCCGGGCGAGCCCCCCACCGTCGACGCGGCGATCCAGCTGTTCGAAACCCTGTTCTTCGATTCCGAGCGCTACGACCTGTCGGCCGTGGGTCGCGTGAAAATGAACATGCGCCTTGATCTGGATGCGCCCGATACCCAGCGCACCCTGCGCAAGGAAGACATCATTTCGTGCATCAAGGCTCTGGTCGAGCTGCGCGATGGCAAAGGCGAGATCGACGACATCGACCACCTCGGCAACCGCCGGGTGCGCTCGGTCGGCGAGCTGATGGAAAACCAGTACCGTCTGGGCCTGCTGCGCATGGAGCGCGCGATCCGCGAGCGCATGTCGTCGGTCGATATCGACACCGTCATGCCGCAGGATCTGATCAACGCCAAACCGGCGGCGGCTGCCGTGCGCGAGTTCTTCGGCTCGTCGCAGCTGTCGCAATTCATGGACCAGACCAACCCGCTCTCGGAAGTGACGCACAAGCGTCGTCTTTCGGCTCTCGGGCCGGGCGGTCTGACCCGTGAGCGCGCGGGCTTCGAGGTTCGCGACGTTCACCCGACCCACTATGGCCGGATGTGCCCGATTGAAACGCCGGAAGGTCAGAACATCGGTCTGATCAACTCGCTGGCCACCTATGCCCGCGTGAATAAATACGGCTTCATCGAGACCCCGTACCGCAAGGTCATCGACGGCAAGGTGACGGACGAGGTGCAATACCTCTCGGCCACCGAAGAACAGCGCCACGTCATCGCTCAGGCGAACGCGACGCTGAACGAGGCCGGCGAGTTCGTCAACGATCTGGTGTCGACCCGCAAGGGCGGCGACTTCATGCTGAACCCGCGCGAAGTGATCGACATGATCGACGTGTCGCCCAAACAGTTGGTGTCGGTGGCCGCGTCGCTCATTCCGTTCCTGGAAAACGACGACGCCAACCGCGCGCTGATGGGCTCGAACATGATGCGTCAGGCTGTGCCGCTGCTGCAAAGCGATGCACCGCTGGTGGGCACCGGGATCGAGGGCATCGTCGCCCGTGACTCGGGTGCTGCGATCATGGCGCGCCGCGCCGGGATCATCGACCAGGTGGACGCTCAGCGTATCGTTGTGCGCGCGACCGAGATGCTGGAGCCGGGCGAGCCGGGCGTCGACATCTACCGTCTGCGCAAGTTCAAACGCTCGAACCAGTCGTCCTGCATCAACCAGCGTCCGCTGGTGAAAGTGGGCGACAGCGTCGCGCGTGGCGAGGTGGTGGCCGATGGTCCGTGCACCGACATGGGCGAACTGGCTGTGGGTCGTAACATCGTCGCGGCCTTCATGCCGTGGAACGGTTACAACTATGAGGACTCGATCCTCATCAGCGAACGTATCCTGAAGGACGACGTCTATACCTCGATCCACATCGAGGAATACGAAGTCGCCGCCCGCGATACCAAGCTGGGGCCGGAAGAGATCACCCGCGACATTCCCAACGTCGGCGAGGAAGCCCTGCGCAACCTCGACGAAGCCGGGATCGTCTATATCGGCGCTGAAGTTCAGGCGGGCGACATTCTGGTGGGCAAGATCACCCCCAAGGGTGAAAGCCCGATGACGCCGGAAGAAAAACTGCTGCGCGCCATCTTTGGTGAAAAAGCGTCTGACGTTCGCGATACATCGCTGCGTCTGCCGCCGGGTGCTTACGGTACGGTTGTCGAAGTTCGCGTCTTCAACCGCCACGGCGTCGACAAGGACGAGCGTGCGCTGCAGATCGAGCGCGAAGAGATCGAACGCCTGTCGCGCGACCGCGATGACGAGCAGGGCATCCTGGACCGCAACATCTACTCGCGTTTGAAAACCCTGATCATGGGCAAGACCGCGGTGAAAGGCCCCAAAGGCGTTCGCCCGAACAGCGAGATCACCGAAGAGCTGCTGGGCACGCTGTCCAAAGGCCAATGGTGGCAGCTGGCCCTGGCCGAAGAGACCGAAGCGCAGGAAGTCGAGGCACTCAACGCCCTGTACGACCAGCAGAAGCGCCAGCTCACGCTGCGCTTTGAAGACAAGGTCGAGAAGGTTCGCCGCGGCGACGATCTGCCCCCGGGCGTGATGAAAATGGTCAAAGTGTTCCTGGCGGTGAAGCGCAAGCTGCAGCCGGGTGACAAGATGGCCGGTCGTCACGGCAACAAGGGTGTGGTGTCCAAGGTGGTGCCCGAAGAGGACATGCCGTTCCTCGCCGATGGCACGACTGTGGATCTGGTGCTGAACCCGCTCGGCGTGCCGTCGCGGATGAACGTCGGCCAGATTCTGGAAACGCACATGGGCTGGGCGCTGCGCGGTCTGGGCATCCAGATCGACGAGGCGCTGCAAGAGTATCGTCGCTCGGGCGATCTGACCCCGGTGCGTGACGCGATGCGCCATGGCTACGGCGATCAGGTCTATGACGATGCCTTTGCCGAGATGGACAGCGACCACCTGGTCGAAGCCGCCTCGACCGTGACCAAAGGGGTGCCGATCGGCACGCCGGTGTTCAACGGTGCCAAGGAAGCCGATGTCAACGACGCGCTCAAGCGCGCCGGGTTCGATCAGTCGGGTCAGTCGGTGGTCTTCGATGGACGCTCGGGCGAGCAGTTCCAGCGCAAGGTTACCGTGGGTGTGAAATACATGCTCAAGCTGCACCACCTGGTCGACGACAAGCTGCACGCCCGTTCCACGGGGCCGTACAGTCTGGTCACGCAGCAGCCGCTGGGTGGTAAGGCGCAGTTCGGTGGTCAGCGTCTGGGTGAGATGGAGGTCTGGGCTCTGGAAGCTTACGGCGCCGCCTATACCCTGCAAGAGATGCTGACGGTGAAGTCGGATGACGTGGCAGGCCGGACCAAGGTCTACGAATCGATCGTCAAGGGCGAGGACAACTACGAGGCCGGTGTGCCTGAATCCTTCAACGTGCTGGTGAAGGAAGTCCGCGGCCTCGGCCTGAACATGGAACTCCTGGATTCGGAAGAAGACGAATAACGGTGGGATGAAATCCCACCCTACGCACCGCCGTAGGGTGGGGTTCAACCCCACCGTCGATACGCCTTCGATCCAATCCATTCCAAGGAATTGACGATGAACCAGGAACTGACCACGAACCCGTTCAACCCGATGACTCCGGCCAAGGCTTTCGACGAGATCAAGATCTCGCTGGCAAGCCCTGAGCGGATTCTCAGCTGGTCCTACGGCGAGATCAAGAAGCCGGAAACCATCAACTACCGTACGTTCAAGCCCGAGCGTGACGGTCTGTTCTGCGCGCGCATCTTTGGTCCGATCAAGGATTACGAATGCCTGTGCGGCAAATACAAACGCATGAAGTATCGCGGCGTTGTCTGCGAGAAATGTGGCGTTGAAGTCACCCTGCAGAAGGTCCGGCGCGAGCGCATGGGCCATATCGAGCTGGCCTCGCCGGTGGCGCATATCTGGTTCCTCAAGTCGCTGCCGTCGCGCATCGGCCTGATGCTGGACATGACCCTGCGGGATCTGGAACGCATCCTGTACTTCGAGAACTACGTCGTGATCGAGCCCGGTCTGACCGAGCTGTCCTACGGCCAGCTGATGACCGAGGAAGAGTTCCTCGACGCGCAGGATACCTTCGGCTCGGACAGCTTCACCGCTGGCATCGGCGCTGAAGCCATTCGCGAAATGCTGACGGCGATCGACCTGCAGGCCGAAGCCGACAAGCTGCGCGAAGAGCTGAAAGAAGCCACTGGCGAGCTGAAGCCCAAGAAGATCATCAAGCGGCTGAAAGTCGTGGAATCGTTCCTTGAGTCGGGCAACCGGCCCGAGTGGATGATCCTGACCGTGCTGCCGGTCATCCCGCCCGAGCTGCGCCCGCTGGTGCCGCTGGATGGTGGCCGCTTCGCGACCTCGGATCTGAACGATCTGTACCGCCGGGTGATCAACCGGAACAACCGTCTGAAACGCCTGATCGAACTGCGCGCGCCCGATATCATCGTGCGCAACGAAAAGCGCATGTTGCAGGAATCGGTCGATGCGCTGTTCGACAACGGTCGCCGTGGCCGCGTCATCACGGGCAACAACAAGCGCCCGCTGAAGTCGCTGTCGGACATGCTCAAGGGCAAGCAGGGTCGCTTCCGTCAGAACCTTCTGGGTAAGCGCGTCGACTTCTCGGGTCGTTCGGTCATCGTGACCGGGCCTGAGTTGAAGCTGCACCAGTGCGGTCTGCCCAAGAAGATGGCGCTCGAGCTGTTCAAGCCCTTCATCTATTCGCGTCTGGAAGCCAAAGGCCTCTCCTCGACCGTGAAACAGGCGAAGAAGCTGGTCGAGAAAGAGCGCCCCGAGGTCTGGGATATTCTGGACGAGGTCATCCGCGAGCACCCGGTTCTGCTGAACCGCGCGCCCACGCTGCACCGTCTGGGCATCCAGGCCTTTGAGCCGATGCTGATCGAAGGCAAGGCGATCCAGCTGCACCCGCTCGTCTGCTCGGCGTTCAACGCCGACTTCGACGGTGACCAGATGGCCGTCCACGTCCCGCTCTCGCTGGAAGCCCAGCTGGAAGCGCGCGTGCTGATGATGTCGACGAACAACGTTCTGTCGCCCGCCAACGGCGCGCCGATCATCGTTCCGTCGCAGGATATGGTGCTGGGTCTCTACTACACCACCATGGAACGCAAAGGGATGAAGGGCGAAGGCATGGTCTTCGCGGACATCGACGAAGTCGAGCACGCCCTTGCCGCTGGTGAGGTGCATCTGCACGCCCGCGTGCAGGGCCGCATCCTGCAAATCGACGAGAACGGCAACGAGGTCTACAAGCGCTATGAGACCACGCCGGGCCGTCTGCGTCTGGGGGGCCTGCTGCCGCTCAACGCCAAGGCCCCGTTCGAGCTGGCCAACCGCCTGCTGCGGAAGAAAGACGTACAAAACGTCATTGATACCGTCTACCGCTACTGCGGTCAGAAGGAATCGGTGATCTTCTGTGACCAGATCATGGGTCTGGGCTTCAAGGAAGCGTTCAAGGCCGGCATCTCGTTTGGCAAGGATGACATGCTCATCCCCGAAACCAAATGGGATCTGGTCAACGAGACCCGCGATCAGGTCAAGGAATTCGAACAGCAGTATCTCGACGGTCTGATCACCCAGGGTGAGAAGTACAACAAGGTCGTTGATGCCTGGTCGAAAGCCTCGGACGCTGTTGCCGCCGCGATGATGGCCGAAATCTCGGCCGTTCGTCACGACGACGAGGGCCGCGAGCTTGAGCCGAACTCGGTCTACATGATGTCGCACTCCGGTGCGCGTGGTTCGCCTGCGCAGATGAAGCAGCTGGGCGGGATGCGTGGTCTGATGGCCAAGCCGTCGGGCGAGATCATCGAAACGCCGATCATCTCGAACTTCAAGGAAGGTCTGACCGTGCTCGAGTACTTCAACTCGACCCACGGTGCCCGTAAGGGTCTGGCCGATACCGCGCTGAAGACGGCGAACTCGGGCTACCTGACCCGCCGTCTGGTGGACGTGGCGCAGGACTGCATCGTTCGCTCGGACGATTGCGGCACCGATCGCTTCATCACCGCGAAAGCGGCGGTGAACGATGGTGAAGTCGTCGCCTCGCTGGCCGAGCGTGTGCTGGGCCGTGTCGCGGCTGAGGACATCATGCACCCGGCAACCGGCGAAGTGCTGGTCGAGATGAACTCGCTGATCGACGAACGCGACGCTGACCTGATCGACAAGGCCGACATCCCGTCGATCAAGATCCGCTCGCCACTGACCTGTGAAGCGGAAGAGGGTGTCTGCGCCAAGTGCTATGGTCGTGACCTTGCCCGCGGTACGCTGGTCAACAAAGGCGAAGCGGTGGGTATCATCGCCGCGCAGTCGATCGGTGAACCCGGCACGCAGCTGACGATGCGGACGTTCCACATCGGCGGTATCGCGCAGGGTGGGTCGCAGTCGTTCCAGGAAGCAGGCTCGGCCGGTAAGATCGAGCTGCGCAACCCGAACACGCTGGAGAACGCGGCGGGTGATCTGGTGGTCATGGGTCGTTCCATGACGCTGGCGATCATCGACGACAACGGGATCGAGCGTGCCTCGCACAAGCTGTCGTATGGTGCCAAGCTCTTCGTGCGCGAAGGTCAGGCCATCACGCGCGGTGACAAGCTGTACGAATGGGACCCCTACACTCTGCCCATCATCGCCGAAAAGGCCGGTGTGGCAAAGTTCGTGGACCTGATCAGTGGCTTCTCGGTGCGCGAGGACACGGATGATGCGACGGGTATGTCGCAGAAGATCGTGACCGACTGGCGTTCGGTGCCCAAGGGCAGTGATCTCAAGCCTGAGATCATCATCATGGATGCCGAAACCGGCGAGCCGATGCGCAACGATGCGGGCAACCCGATCACCTATCAGATGTCGGTCGACGCGATTCTGTCGATTGAAGATGGTCAGACGGTCAAGCAGGGCGACGTGGTTGCACGTATCCCGCGCGAGGGCGCCAAGACCAAGGACATCACCGGTGGTCTGCCGCGTGTGGCCGAACTGTTCGAGGCCCGTCGTCCGAAAGATCACGCGATCATCTGCGAGATCGACGGCTATGTGCGCTTTGCCAAGGACTACAAGAACAAGCGTCGGATCACGATCGAACCGGTCGACGAAAACGTCGATGCGGCCGAGTATCTGGTGCCCAAGGGCAAGCACATCCCCGTGCAAGAGGGCGACTATGTCCAGCGCGGCGACTACATCATGGATGGCAACCCCGCGCCGCACGACATCCTGCGGATCCTGGGCATCGAGGCCTTGGCGAACTACCTGATCGACGAAGTGCAGGACGTGTATCGTCTGCAGGGCGTGAAGATCAACGACAAGCACATCGAGGTGATCGTTCGCCAGATGCTGCAGAAATGGGAGATCCTGGACAGCGGCGATACCACGCTGCTCAAAGGGGAAACCGTGGACAAGTTCGAGTTCGACGAGACCAACGAGAAGATCCAGGCAATGGGCCTGCGTCCTGCCAAGGGCGAGCCGATCCTGCTGGGGATCACCAAGGCGTCGCTGCAGACCCGCAGCTTCATCTCGGCGGCCTCGTTCCAGGAGACCACGCGCGTGCTGACCGAGGCTTCGGTCATCGGCAAGCGCGACAAGCTGGTCGGCCTGAAAGAGAACGTGATCGTCGGGCGTCTGATCCCGGCCGGCACCGGCGGTGTCGCGACGGCCACCAAGAAGATCGCAACCGATCGCGATCAGGTGGTCATCGACCAGCGCCGCGCCGAAGCGGAAGCGGTGCTCGTCGCTGCCCCGCTCGAGATGGACTCGGTCTTCAAAGAGACCACGAGCGTCGAAGACGACGAGCGCTGAGATCTGAAGCTCTGAAAATCAAACCCCCCGCAGCCTGGCTGCGGGGGGTTTTTCTGTGTCCTGTCGGCCGTGTGGGGGCGGGCTTTAGCGCTGCGTGCACATCGCGGCGACCGTATCCGCCAGCGCGTCGGTTGGCTGCGTGCCGTCCAGCCGCAGCACGGGCGCGGTTTGCGCGGCAAGCCAACGCTCATGCTGGGCACGGTTGCGGCCGGTGAAGTGCGGATCGTCATAGCGCGCGGCCCAGTCCCGAAACGCCAGATGTGCCGCGTGCATGTCACCCCCCGGCAGGATGCGGGCGCCGTGGCGCTGCGCCTCGCGCGTGTCGAGCCGTTGCAGCCGCAGCGGGGTGGGCGTGTGGACGAAGACGATCAGATCCACGCTACGGATCAACGCATCGCCCCAGCCCATGAACGAGCCGGTCAACACCCAACCAGCGCTCTCGCGCTGCCGGGCCTCGATCAGCCGCACGCGGTCCTCCGGCGCGCGCTTGGTGGTGAACGGGGGATCGGTCGGCATCCAGTAGACGTCATCGACATCGAGCTGCGGCACGGCAAACCGCGCCGCCAGAGCCGCCCCCAGTGTCGAGACGCCCGAGCAGGACGCCCCGGTCAGATATAGACGTGGTGTCGGTGTCACGGCGTCCTCCTTCGCGCAAGATCGCGGGGTTTAGCGCAGCCGCGCAGGCGGTTCAACGCGGCGCACCGGTTCAGGCCGGATCGGGTTGGAAGATCTCTTCAATCGCCGCGTCAAACAGCTGCGCGATCTTGAAGGCCAAGGGCAAGCTGGGATCGTAGCGGCCCCGTTCCAGCGCGTTGACGGTCTGCCGGGAAACGCCCAGGGCCAGGGCCAGCTCGGCTTGCGACCAGTTGCGCTGCTGGCGCAGCTCAAGGATCCGGTTCTTCATCCGTAGCGAACTTTTCCCACAGCCAGACCGACAACCCAGAGCGTCGCCATCATCGGCCAGACCACGAACATCGACAGGCGGGGCAGCCCGGTACCTTCAAGAAAGCCATAGCCAAAGGTGATCAGCGCGGTCCCCGCAAAGGCGAAGACCAGTGCCTCGAACTGGAGTTTGCGCTGCCTCTCATCCATGCGCCGGATCGTGCGGACGATCACGCCGCAGATGAACACTGCGGGCAGCATTGGCAGCAGGGACAGGCCAAGGCGCAGAACGGGCGCCTCGACCCCGCGCGCAAACAGGGCGTTGGACAGGATCAGGGCGGCGACATAGGCGGCCAGTCCCGCCAGCAAGAAACCGAAATAGCGCATTGGTGCCTCCGAATTGTAAAGTATCCTTTACATGGCCATGCGGCGCTTGTGTGTCAAGTAGACTTTACATGTCGGATGCCGTGCTGCCGTGACAGAAACACAGGGCTTTTCTTTTCACGTGTTCAATGCCAAGCCGGTGGGACGGTTTCCGGGGGTGTGTATGCTGTCCGACAACGCGCGTGGCGCGCTTTTGATGATGGCCGGGATGGCCGCCTTCACGCTCTCTGATTCCTTCATGAAACTGCTCGGACAGGAACTGCCGATGTTCCAGACGCTGGTCTGGCGCGGGCTGGCGGTGTCGGCGGTGCTGGGCCTGTGGGCGTGGCGGGCAGGGGCGTTTAGGGTGGTGCTGACCGGGCATGACCGGCGGCTGATCGTGCTCAGGGCGTTGTTCGATACGGCTTCGGTCTGGTTCTTCCTGCAGGCGCTCTATCACACGCCCATCGCCAACCTGACCGCGATCATGCAGGCGCTGCCGCTGACCGTGACGCTGGGGGCGGCGCTGTTTCTGGGCGAGGCGGTAGGGTGGAAGCGGTTGGCGGCGATCGGTGTGGGCTTCCTGGGCGTGCTGCTGATCGTGCGGCCAGAGGCCGGCGGCTTTGACGTCTACGCCCTCTATGCGCTGATCTGCGTGGTCGTGGTCACGGCGCGCGACCTGCTGACGCGGCGGATGACCAAGGCCATCCCGTCGCTGCTGGTGGCGTTGGTGAACGCGGTCTTCGTGACGCTATTCGGCGCGGTGGGGATGCTGGGCGAAACGGTGCAGCTGCCCAGCCCGCAGGCGGCGCTGCTGCTGTGCGGCACCTCTCTCGCCATCGTCGGCGGGTATCTGATGACGGTGATGGCGGTGCGGACCGGGGAGCTGGCCGTGGTCACGCCGTTCCGCTACGTCGGGCTGATCTGGGCGTTGATCGTCGGGTTCTTCCTGTTTCGCGAATGGCCCGACATGCTGACCCAACTGGGGGCGGGGCTGATCGTGGCGACGGGTCTCTTCACCTTTTACCGTGAGCGCGTCACCGCCCGTAAAGCGCGCGCACGCGTTCTGCGCTGATGCCGAAGGCGCGCTGGAAGCGGGCCTCTTGCTCGGCGGTCAACAGCGCGACATTGCGCCCGATCCGGTCGCCCGAATCGTTGTGATCATTGACCCCGCGCACCCACATGTCCGGGTCGGTACGGGTGATGGTCGGCATATGCTGCCAGACCTCGTGATGGGTAAAGTTCATCACGCTGAGCGCGACGTCGGGCCGAAAGACAATGGCGAAGGCGACGCCGAGGTAAAGCTGGTTGGCGGGCTCGGCCAGAATGCCCTGTGGCTCAGCCCGGGCGTTGTAGCCGCGGGTAAAGTCGATGGCGACATGGCGGCTGCCCTGAAACAGCGCAAAATACTGGTGCAGGGTCTTGCGGCACTTGGCGACAAAGCCGACGCCCATGGCGTCATCATCGTCCAGCCGGAACTGGATGGAATAGCGACCCGCCTGACGGACCGAGGCGATGGCTTCGGCCATGACCGTGCGATGGCGGCCGGGGGGATAGGCCTGAATGACCACTTGCGGCAGGTCGGCGGTCAGGGCGCGCAGCTGGGTCAGGCGTTCGGGCGGGAAGTCCTCGCCAATGATGATGAGGAAGGTGAAGTCGGGGTCGCTCTGGGCGCGCAGGCAGGGCAGGGTGAAGGCTTCGAACAGCCGGAATCGCTGATCCAGCCGCTCGGGCGCATAGAGAAACCGGGCACGATCCTGTGGCGTTTCATGCTCGGTCTTGAAGCCGCCGAGGGCGGGATAGGAAAACCGGCAGATGCCGATCACCTGCGCCTTGCGCGCGGCACGGCGACGGTAGAGATAGCGTGAAAACAGCATTCTGCCTGCCCCCGGATTACCCCGCGAGCCTAGCAAGCCTGCGCCGGTGCGGCAACGCAGTGCAGGGCGCTTGGCGTGTGTTGACAAGGCTCGCGACTCCCCCTATACGCCGCTCACCCGGGGTCGGTATGTGCAGACTCAGGGGCTTTAGAAACACCACGTGGTCATGATCCAGGTTGCAAAACCTCGATCCTCTGGAATTCCACCGCGGCGCTTCCGTTATCGGACGCGCATGCGGTTTTGTGTTTTGCGGACGCGCAATTCACGACATGACGAACTGCCCCCGGATACCCCGCTGACGAGCGCAGGTTGAACGGGCCGCAAGACAAGGCGAAACGTATGCCGACGATTCAACAGCTGATCCGCAAGCCGCGGCAGCCGAAAGTCAAACGCTCCAAGTCGCAGCACTTGGAGAACTGCCCGCAGAAGCGTGGCGTCTGCACCCGCGTCTACACCACGACGCCGAAGAAGCCGAACTCGGCTATGCGTAAGGTTGCCAAAGTGCGCCTGACGAATGGCTTTGAGGTCATCAGCTATATTCCTGGCGAAAAGCACAACCTGCAAGAGCACTCGGTCGTGCTGATCCGCGGCGGTCGCGTAAAAGACCTTCCCGGTGTGCGTTACCACATCCTGCGCGGCGTTCTCGATACGCAGGGCGTCAAAGATCGTCGTCAGCGTCGTTCGAAATACGGCGCGAAGCGTCCGAAGTAAGGAGAGACCCCCATGTCGCGTCGTCACGCCGCTGAAAAGCGCGAAGTCCTGCCGGACGCCAAATTTGGTGATACGGTTCTGACGAAGTTCATGAACAACCTGATGGTTGATGGCAAGAAGTCGGTCGCTGAGACGATCGTCTACAATGCTCTTGACCGCGTCGAGCAGCGCCTGAAGCGCGCGCCGATCGAGGTGTTCCATGAAGCTTTGGACAACATCAAACCCACGGTCGAGGTTCGCAGCCGTCGCGTCGGTGGTGCCACCTATCAGGTGCCCGTCGAAGTGCGCGTCGAGCGCCGCGAAGCCCTGGCAATCCGCTGGCTGATCATCGCTGCGCGCAAGCGCAACGAGAACACCATGGAAGAGCGCCTTGCCGGCGAGCTGGCCGATGCGGTGAACAACCGTGGCACCGCGGTTAAAAAGCGCGAAGATACACACAAAATGGCCGACGCGAACAAAGCGTTCAGCCATTATCGCTGGTAAGGATCACAGATCATGGCACGCGAGTATCAGCTGAACCGCTATCGTAACTTCGGCATCATGGCCCACATTGATGCCGGCAAGACGACCACGACCGAGCGTATTCTCTTCTACACCGGCAAGTCCCACAAGATCGGCGAAGTCCATGACGGCGCCGCGACGATGGACTGGATGGAGCAGGAGCAGGAACGCGGGATCACGATTACTTCGGCTGCGACGACCACTTTCTGGCAGCGCCAGGAAGATCCGACCACCGAAGGCACCTCGGACACCAAGTACCGTTTCAACATCATCGACACGCCCGGCCACGTTGACTTCACCATCGAAGTCGAACGTTCGCTGGCTGTGCTTGACGGTGCCGTTTGTCTGCTCGACGCCAACGCAGGTGTTGAGCCGCAGACCGAAACCGTGTGGCGTCAGGCTGACCGCTACAAGGTTCCGCGGATCGTGTTCGTCAACAAGATGGACAAGATCGGCGCGGACTTCTTCAAGTGCGTCGCCATGATCAAGGACCGCACCGGCGGCACCCCGTGCCCGATCGCTCTGCCGATCGGCGCCGAGGACAAGCTGGAAGGCATCATCGACCTGATCAAGATGGAAGAATGGGTTTGGGAAGGTGAGGACCTCGGCGCAAGCTGGAGCCGTCGCCCGATCCGTGCCGAACTTCAGGATCTGGCCGACGAATGGCGCGCCAACATGATCGAGCTCGCCGTCGACATGGACGACGATGCGATGGAGCAATACCTCGAGGGCAACGAGCCCGACGAGGCGACTCTGCGCAAGCTGATCCGTAAAGGCACGCTGTCGCTGTCGTTCTTCCCGGTTACCGCTGGCTCGTCGTTCAAGAACAAGGGCGTTCAGCCCCTGCTGAACTCGGTCATCGACTTCCTGCCGGCACCGATCGACGTCCCGATGCTGATGGGCTTCTCGCCGGATGACGAGACCGAAACCCGCAACATCGAGCGCGCTGCTGACGATGCTGCGCCGTTCTCGGCGCTGGCGTTCAAGATCATGAACGACCCGTTCGTCGGCTCGCTGACCTTTACGCGTATCTATTCTGGCACCATCAAGAAGGGTGACCAGATGCTGAACTCGACCAAAGGTCGCCGTGAGCGCGTTGGCCGGATGATGATGATGCACTCGATCAACCGCGAAGAGATCGAGGAAGCCTATGCAGGCGACATCATCGCGCTGGCCGGTCTGAAAGAAACCACCACGGGTGACACGCTGTGTGATCCGACCAAATCGGTGGTTCTGGAAACGATGACCTTCCCCGAGCCGGTGATCGAGATCGCCGTCGAGCCGAAGACCAAAGCAGACCAAGAGAAGATGGGCCTTGCCCTGGCGCGCCTGGCTGCCGAGGATCCGTCGTTCCGCGTTGAGACCAACTTCGAGTCGGGTCAGACGATCATGAAGGGGATGGGCGAACTCCACCTCGACATCCTCGTCGATCGCATGAAGCGCGAGTTCAAGGTCGAAGCCAACATCGGTGCCCCTCAGGTGGCGTATCGTGAAACCATCAGCCACAAGGCTGAGGTTGACTATACCCACAAGAAGCAAACCGGTGGTACGGGCCAGTTCGCTCGGATCAAGCTGATCATCGAGCCGACCGAACCCGGCGAGGGCTACTCGTTCGACAACAAGATCGTCGGCGGTGTGGTTCCCAAGGAATACATCCCGGGTGTCGAAAAAGGCATCAAGTCGGTGATGGATTCGGGCCCGCTCGCAGGCTTCCCGGTTATCGACTTCAAGGTCTCGCTGATCGACGGCGCCTACCATGACGTCGACTCGTCGGTTCTGGCCTTTGAGATCGCGGCACGTGCCGGTATGCGTGAAGGCCTCAAAAAGGCCGGTGCGAAACTGCTCGAGCCGATCATGAAAGTCGAAGTGGTCACGCCGGAAGAATACACCGGTTCGATCATCGGGGACCTCACCAGCCGTCGTGGCATGGTGCAGGGGCAGGACAGCCGCGGCAACGCGAACGTCATCAACTGCATGGTCCCGCTGGCCAACATGTTCGGCTACATCAACACGCTGCGTTCGATGTCTTCGGGCCGGGCCGTGTTCTCGATGCAGTTCGACCACTACGATGCCGTTCCGCAGAACATCTCGGACGAGATCCAGAAAAAATACGCTTGATTGGTGTGGCGGGGTGAACCCCGCCCTACCGCCCGTAGGGTGGGATTTCATCCCACCGCCACCGATACCGAATTAGGAGAAGCCATCATGGCGAAGGCAAAGTTTGAACGTAACAAGCCGCACGTGAACATCGGGACGATCGGTCACGTTG
>NZ_REEZ01000050.1 GCF_003990445.1 Pararhodobacter zhoushanensis
CCATGAATTTTCTGTTAGGGTCCTTTATCATCGCGGTGTCAGTCCTTGTTGTGTGCAAGGCCCAATACTACCAACAACAACACCAACAGCAACTTCAGCAGAATGATCCTGACCGTGAAGACTCTCAGTTCGCTTACAGCGCCCCTAGGACACCCTCGCCCCAAATAATATCTCACAAACAGGCACTGAACCACGATGGTAACTTTAAGTACGCGTTTGCCGCCGAAAATGGCCTTGCCCAGGGCGAATCCATAGCCCCCGATGGCACCAGAACAGGTGGATATACCTACGTGGACCCCAATGGTAAAAAAATATCCGTAAAATACACAGCAGGAAGGGATGGTTTTAAAATCTTGGAGGGCGACCATATCCCAAAAGCACCCCCTCACGCCCTAATTGCCGAACAGTCGCGAAGAGCCCAAACCCAAGAACCCAGTTATTACAGACCAGCTCCTGTGCAACAGTACGTGTCTGCTCAGCCCAAAGCTCAATTTGCCCCCCAACAACCGCGGGCGGCTTACACTCAAGTACGACCCGCTTTCACCCCTTCGAATGAACTCGAACAGCAAAGGGAC
>NZ_REEZ01000051.1 GCF_003990445.1 Pararhodobacter zhoushanensis
CAGATTTGTTCAATTGCTCTCCTAATTGCCAGTAGCGTCTTCTGTGAAGATGCCAAAAAAGAAAAACGAGGACTTCTTGGCTTGGGCGATGCTGCTTTGATTGGCGGAGCTCTTGGTCATGGTGTAGCCCTTGGAGGCCTTGAACATGGTATCGGTATCGGTCCTGGACTTATTGGTTCAGGGCTTGTTAGTCACGGACTTGCTGGCTCCGGGCTTGTTGGTCCCGGACTTGTTGGACCTGGACTTGTTGGTGCCGCTGTAGGACCAAGAACTCATTCACATTCAATCAGTACCGTTGATAGGGCTGTTCCAGTTGGAGTGCCTGCTCCATACCCTGTCCCTGTGAATCGTCCCGTACCAGTGGCCGTTCAGGTTGATGTACCTGTTGATGTTCCACGACCATACCCTGTAGACCGACCTGTACCAGTACATGTTGATGCTCCACGTCCCGTTCCTGTTGATGCACCAAGACCAGTTCCAGTGTCTGTGCCACACCCTGTTCCCGTTGATGTGCCAAGAGCTGTTCCTTATCCAGTACCAGCCCCAGTTCCCGTCCCAGCACCCACCC
>NZ_REEZ01000052.1 GCF_003990445.1 Pararhodobacter zhoushanensis
AAGCGATTTACGACCAACCTTTGGTAAGAGAAAGAAGACAGCTGTTCGGAGGCAAAAATGGTAGAAATGAACAAATTGGATACAGAGCTGGACCTGCCTGGGGTTCAATGTCCCACTCCGGAGGTCCTATCAGTTACAGTGGTGGACTTGATGTCAATTCCCCAGCTGGCCATGGTATATCCGGAAGTTTATCCCACACCCCAGGAATCGGAGGACAAGGATCTGTTAGAGGAACAGTGGGTCTCGTAAACACACCAAATCACCAGTTATCTGGATGGGCCCAACACGACAGGAATTTCGACAGACATATGCACCGACTTGGGCCCGAAACGAACAGTGCCGGACTTAATTACCAACACGGAAGTGGGGCTAATGGTTTCCTCAGTGGATCAAAAACTCCCGGATTTCCGTCAACTGGTTCCGTTGGTGGGTCGATACCAGTGAACCCAAATTTGTCAGTTACTGGTCAAACTAACTTTGGACACGGCATGAAGCCCGACCATCAAATTGGACTTACATACCATAAGACGTTCTAGGATTAATTAGCCACCAAATTATCTAT
>NZ_REEZ01000053.1 GCF_003990445.1 Pararhodobacter zhoushanensis
AAGTGTGTATGTATATATGCAATGCGATGGATACAGAAAGATAGAAAGTTGTTTAGAAACATTTGCGGTGAACGATGCCAGGGCCGGATTCGTCGTATTCCTGTTTGGAGATCCACATTTGCTGGAAGGTGGAGAGGGAAGCCAAGATGGATCCACCGATCCATACGGAGTATTTCCTTTCTGGGGGTGCAATGATCTTGATCTTGATGGTGGATGGAGCAAGAGCGGTGATTTCCTTTTGCATACGGTCAGCGATACCAGGATACATGGTGGTACCTCCGGAGAGTACAGTGTTGGCGTACAAGTCCTTACGGATATCAACGTCGCACTTCATGATGGAGTTGTATACGGTTTCGTGGATACCGCAAGATTCCATACCCAAGAAGGAAGGTTGGAAGAGGGCTTCAGGGCAACGGAACCTTTCATTTCCAACGGTGATGACCTGTCCATCAGGCAATTCGTAGCTTTTCTCCAAAGAGGTGGAGGCGGCGGCGGTGGCCATTTCCTGTTCGAAGTCCAATGCAACATAGCAAAGTTTTTCCTTGATGTCCCTAACAAT
>NZ_REEZ01000054.1 GCF_003990445.1 Pararhodobacter zhoushanensis
TAACATAATACAGCGTTTACGAAGCGAATCTTCAAAGCGATTTTACTCAGTGCAAGTTATTGTTGGTGTTAAAAAAATCTACTAAAAATGAGTCTATTAATGTGGGATCCATTGAGACCATCTCGAGTTGTGGACCAACACTTTGGTTTGGGATTAGATCCTGAAGATCTGCTGGCGCCTTTGGAAAGGAGTCTGTTTAGATGCCCTGCTGGTTACCTGAGACACTGGAGGACACCATCAGCTGCAAGAGATACCGGTTCAGTGGTAAAAGCTGACAAAGATAAGTTCCAAGTGGATTTGGATGTACAACACTTTAAGCCAGAAGAAATCAAGGTAACAGCTTCTGGTAACACCCTGACCATCGAGGGTAAACATGAAGAGAAACAGGACGAACATGGTTACGTCTCCAGGCATTTCATAAGGAGGTATGTACTACCAGAAGGGCACGACATAAATCAAGTGCAGTCTAATCTGTCCTCTGATGGAGTTTTGAGCATCACGGCACCCAGAAAATCCTTGGAGGGCAAGGAAGAAAAGAGCATTCCAATCC
>NZ_REEZ01000055.1 GCF_003990445.1 Pararhodobacter zhoushanensis
GTTCGATAAAAGAAAAATAACAGGGCACCGGAGCAACATGGAAGCCATGACGATGTATAACCGTTAAGTTGCGGCTTTAATTATGTTGGAATGTTTATGTGAATTGGAATTGAAAAAGTAATTATATATTTTTTGTTACGCGATAAATGGATTGTTGTGGTGATCAATACGACCCTTAGTAGATGTCAAAGAAGTTTAGAAGCACTTCCTGTGGACAATTGATGGGCCAGATTCGTCGTATTCCTGTTTGGAAATCCACATTTGCTGGAAGGTGGAGAGAGAAGCCAAAATGGATCCGCCAATCCATACGGAATATTTCCTTTCAGGTGGTGCAATGATCTTGATCTTCATGGTGGATGGAGCAAGAGCTGTAATCTCCTTCTGCATACGATCGGCGATGCCAGGGTACATGGTGGTACCTCCAGAAAGTACGGTATTGGCGTATAAGTCCTTACGGATGTCGACGTCACACTTCATGATGGAGTTGTATGTAGTTTCATGGATACCGGCA
>NZ_REEZ01000056.1 GCF_003990445.1 Pararhodobacter zhoushanensis
AATTGGTGGAGGCCTAGGAGGTGCTGGATTAGGGGGTGGACTCGGTGACGGCCTAGGAGGTGGTCTTGGTGGAGGACTCGGTGGAGGACTTGGCGGTGGATTAGGAGCTGGTGGATTATCTGCCGGTGGTATTGCAGCCGGACCTGCGGTCATCGACTTGGGATCATCAGTACATACTCATCTCACCGTTACCAATCGTGTCGGAATCCCACAACCAGTTCCTGTACCAGTCCCAGTTGAAAGAAATGTTCCAGTACCAGTACCTCAACCTGTTGGTGTTCCAGTTGACAGACCCTATCCAGTCCACGTGCCAGCTCCTTATCCAGTCCATGTCGATAAGCCATACCCAGTTATTGTACACAGAGACGTACAGGTACCCGTCAGTGTACCAGTTAAAGTTGCCGTTCCCCATCCAGTCGCTGTACCAGTTCCACATCCCGTGGCTGTTCCAGTTCATCAGCCAGTCCCTGTACCAATACACGAAACTATTTATGTGAAGAA
>NZ_REEZ01000057.1 GCF_003990445.1 Pararhodobacter zhoushanensis
CATGCACCACCACCCACCGAATCAAGAAAGAGCTCTCAATCTGTCAATCCTTCCGGTGTCCGGGCCTGGTGAGGTTTCCCGTGTTGAGTCAAATTAAGCCGCAGGCTCCACTCCTGGTGGTGCCCTTCCGTCAATTCCTTTAAGTTTCAGCTTTGCAACCATACTTCCCCCGGAACCCAAAAGCTTTGGTTTCCCGGAAGCTGCCCGCCGAGTCATCGAAGGAACGTCGGCGGATCGCTAGCTGGCATCGTTTATGGTTAGAACTAGGGCGGTATCTGATCGCCTTCGAACCTCTAACTTTCGTTCTTGATCAATGAAAACGTTTTTGGCAAATGCTTTCGCTTCTGTTCGTCTTGCGACGATCCAAGAATTTCACCTCTAACGTCGCAATACGAATGCCCCCATCCGTTCCTATTAATCATTACCTCGGGGTTCCGAAAACCAACAAAATAGAACCGAGGTCCTATTCCATTATTCCATGCACACGGTATTCAGGCGAAG
>NZ_REEZ01000058.1 GCF_003990445.1 Pararhodobacter zhoushanensis
CTAAAAAATACAACGTGTAATTTTGGATATTATAATGGAAAGGAAAGGTATAAGAGATGAACTGCGGCTCGGCGATGTTCATGACCCTCGGACCGCAGGCAATACCCATTTAGTCCCTCAGGAGGAGCTTCCTTCCAAGTGAGATCCGGTGTCCATGCTAAGGGCACCAGCTCCACCACCGAAACCATAACCTTTAGGGCCGAATTTCCTGGCGTGGCAGATTTTGCAGAACAATTCACCTTCATGTTCGGAACAGTTGGTGGAATCCAAAAGCTTTCCGCAAAGTCCGCATTTGAAGCACATCTTGTGCCATTTCAATCCACCAGCTACACGTTCTTCAGCGGCGTATACTGATTTGCCGCATTTTGGGCATTTGGGGTTTTCAACGGGCTTGAAAGGCATGGTTTTTGGTTACTTGGTCGATCTGTTCTTGTTCGTTTGGTAGGGAAGTTGGAACGCTAGCTCCACTGTTCTGGGACTTGCTTTCCTGTAACTTTCTAC
>NZ_REEZ01000006.1 GCF_003990445.1 Pararhodobacter zhoushanensis
AAGGTGTTCCTCTCGGCCATCGCCCTCGCTGCGACCGTTCTCTTCTGGCTTTGAAAATCAATGAGTCTGGAACCTAAGGGCTCGGCGTCGAGGCCCATACCTTGCTGACACACCGGGATTAGAAATTTTATCTCTCAAAATCAGCCAGATAAAAGGAAAACGGGCCTACCCTCTGCAGGTAGGCCCGTTGCTTTTCTACTGACATCCACAGCGCCCGACATCGGCCCGTGGGCAATCTATGCGGTGATACTGGACACCAAACCGCACCAAATGGGCAAACTATGGTCACGTCCGTCAAGGTGGTGTAAATTGCGAGATGGCCTGAGGTCATGATCAGGCGGCTCTTGTGGTGATGCTGAGAAGCGGGTCGATCTCCTCCTTGTCGATCTGGGCGAATGCCTCGACCATCATGTAGCGGCTGGAGGTCTGCCATTCGTCATTCTGTTCGAACAGCACGGCGCCGATCAGACGCAGGATCGAGGCCTCGTTCGGGAAGATCCCGACGACATCAGCGCGGCGTTTTACTTCTTTGTTCAGGCGCTCGATCGGGTTCGTACTGTGAAGCTTCGTGCGGTGCTGGCGCGGAAAGGCCATGTAGGCCAGCACGTCATGCTCGCTGGCGTCCATCAGATCGGCGAGCTTGGGCCAGCGGGGTCGAACTTGATCCGCCACGCGATGCCATGTTTCCGCGGCATGGGTGCGGTCAGGTTGTTCGAAGGCCTGGCGGATCGCGGCGGCCACGACCGTGTGCTGGCCCTTCGAGACGTGAGCCAGTGCATTGCGCATCCAGTGAACGCGGCAACGTTGCCAGGTCGCTTCAAAGACGCGGGTGATGGCGGCCTTGAGGCCGGTGTGGGCATCGCTGACCACCAGCTTCACCCCATCGAGGCCACGGGCCTTCAGAGAGCGCAGGAAATTCGTCCAGAACGTCTCTGCCTCGGATGGGCCAATCCCCAGGCCGATGATCTCCCTGCGGCCTTCGGTGTTGGCGGCGACGGCGATTATCGCCGCGACGCTAACGATGCGCCCGCCCTGGCGCTGCTTGAGGTAGGTGGCGTCGAGCCAGACGTAGGGCCAGTCCCCGGTCAGGGGTCGGTTCAGGAACTCACCGACACGCTCATCAATGTCTTTGCACAGCTTGGAGACGGTGCTCTTCGAAATGCCACTCAGCCCCATGGCCTGCACCAGATCGTCGACCTTGCGTGTCGAGACGCCGCTGATCCACGCCTCCTGTATCACGGCCACCAAGGCCTGCTCGGAGGTCTTGCGGGCCTCGAGGAAGCCAGGAAAGTAGCTGCCCTGCCGCAGCTTCGGCACCTTCAGGTTCAGCGTGCCGAGCCGGGTGTCGAAGGACCGATCTCGGTGGCCATTGCGCCACGTCGTGCGCCCCTCGGCCCGTTCGTGTCGCCCGGCACCGATCAGGCCATCGACATCGGCCTCCATGATCAGCTGAAGGACAGCCTCGGCGATGCTGCGCAATAAATCCCCCTGATCGTGCTTTGCCAGAAGCTCGGACAGGTCCATTGTGGTCTTGGTCATCGGGGTCTCCGTGTGGTTCGCGGTTGAAGCGTCGAAACTCCACCTCGATCATACACCTCGATGGCCACCTCGCCCTACACCGGCAGCGCCGATGAAATTACACCACGTCCTCGGACGCTACCCGATTGCCGCTTCGATCCGCGGAGATCTTTTCCTACCCGCCAACACGTTCGACACCGCAGGTCGACTGTATCCGATACTCTCAGCAAGCTCCGTGATCGTCGTCCCGGACATCCCGAGATGCAGTTTCACGATCTGCTGGCGCATTTTGTCTGCGTCCATATCTTACAGCCTTCAGCGGGAACGAACGTTTCTAATCAAGCCGGGTTTGTTTTCTCGAACCGAACCGATTCTAGAAAGCCCCCAGAGCAGCTTGCAAGGGGAATCTGGAGTCTTACCCCGGAGAAGTCTCAATTAGTTCTGACACTTAACTTACCTTTCCCTTGGAATGTCAGATGGCAATTTCACATTAGACATTGGCGGCGGAACAAAGGTTTCCGAAGACGTCGGGAAACCCACACCATACCGAAAGAGGTCCTCGGCTTTTGTGCAGTCACATGCCAATGTCTGGGACGGATTCTGACGAAAGCGGAGGGCATGCACTTGGCCAACTGGTATTCGGCCGACTTGCACTTCGGCCATCATCGCATCATCGACTTCTGTAAGCGCCCGTTTGCCTCGACAGTCCAGATGAACGCCACGTTGATCGCAAACTTCCAGGCCTGCGTCCATCATGACGATGATCTGTGGATTCTGGGGGATTTCGCGTTCGGACGGGCCGAGGATACGGCGCAGTTCGAGAGCTGGTTTCACAGCCTCCCCGGGCGCAAGCACCTGATCATCGGCAACCACGATGATGAAGCAGTGATTTCGCTACCCTGGGAAAGCACCGAGTACATGGCCGAGATCAATGACGGCGATCAAAGCCTCATTCTTTGCCACTATCCGATGATCACTTGGAACGGCGCTCGACGGGGTGCCTTACAGCTCTTCGGCCACGTTCACGACCAGTGGCCTGGCTCACGTAACAGCCTGAACGTCGGCGTCGACCAGTGGGACTTCCGTCCCGTGCAGGTTTCCGACATCATAGGTCGGGCCGCAACGCTGCCCGTGAACAAGCACTGGCATGATGTGGAACACGGGAACGAGCTTAGTTGAGAATGCTGTGCCCGGTAGGCGGCACAATGGTACAGCGGCAGGCAGCACCCATCGCTCCAGATGGACCTGAACGGCCGGTCGAATTGGCACTGTGCTACCGGTCTTTTCTTCAAAGGCGCGCAATCGCGGTACCAGTGAACTCGGGGCTCAGCGCCTTGCGAGGTCAAGAACCACAACATCGATCTTGCCCACGAGTTCGGCGGACAAGCCTTCTTCAAGTTTCTTTTTCAGATCAGAGACCTGCAAGTTATCGTGGTTCTTCAGGCCTGCAATCTTTTCGTTCGTCCCAAACCAGAGAACTAGATAGACGCCCTGATCTTCTGCAGTTGGGTGTACTGCGTAGCGATCTGAAAGCTGCATGTGGGCCGCCGTGAAAAGCTCAGCGTTCCATTGACCTTTAACTTCAACAACCAGCATCTTGCGCCCTGCAGACGTCTGGATGGATGCTGTAATGTCGCATCGGTTGCCATCAGCTAGCTGGTGTTCGATCACATCCACGAACCCCAGGGGCTCAAGGCGAGGTCTCAGCCAGTTTACGATGCGCCGGGTCGCGGCGTTCTCGCCAAGCCGCTGTCCTTTCTCGTAAAACTGGTCGATCACTCCGAGGTCGCCGCCCTGAATATCGTCCTGCAATCGTCCAAGGTACTCGACAACGATGCCGCGCATGTGTTCAACGCTGGCTGGCCGTGCCTGATCAAGTGCCGCTCTGACGGCTGCGGCACTCGGTGGGGTAAAGTCGCGTAGGGATCTTGTGCGCCTGCTCGTCGCCCGGATGCTTCGCAGATTTATGTGAAACGGTGCCATTCGACGATCGGCGAGAAGGCCATCCAGAACCGGCAAGACAGCGTCCGTCGTATCCCGTCCAATCGTGTAGACGATGTCACAAAGATAGCGATAGGCGACTTCAGGCTTCGGGCTCCCCGTTCCCCAGCTTGAAGGGAGTGGGACAGGCGGCCAGCGGTCAATGAACGTGTCTAAGATGCGCGCGATTTTCGCGGCACTCAGGTCGGGCCACGTCGCATCCTCCCCTCTCTGGTCACTTCGAATGTGTTCAAGTTCGAAGATGAAATCCGGATCACGATCCAGAACCGACCAGACCGCCGGCTGATCCTCATCCAAGAACCAGAAGTGGCGAAGGAACCAAAAGCGCCGTTGCGCCTCGAGCCGGTGGGGCAGCATGCCGGAATCAAGGTCTGCACAGCGCTCCCTGATCAACGAAAGCAGGTCTGCGCGATCCCCGTAGCGAACAGCCATGTCGAAGAGCCGGTTCAAGGGATGGTGCGCGATGGCCGGAAACTTGCGCAGCCATTCCAAAGGACGCGTAGGCCGTAGGAAATGGAACGTTGGCTTTCGTTCCAACCAACTTACGTCTGCCGCTTCGCTGCCAGAGGCGAGCTGAGCTTCAACGTACCCTGTTATGAATGCGTCGGCGTCGGTGTCGTTGCGAAAAAGCAATGCGTCGACCGCTTCCTCGAATTGTACGCGTTCATCCTCACTAACCCCATTGTATCCGCCGATATCTGTGCGAACCGCAGCGAGGATGCGCCGATCAATATGCGACAGGTCTCCGGTGGCCCTGAACTCGGCGACGCAGGCGGCATGGAGCCTGGCAACGCTTGCGCGGGCGGTGCCCAATGCACACTGTTCCAAGTTCGGGATGTCATCGACGACGACGCGGAGATAGTTCCGCAGGGCCGCGTCCACGTCGATCAATCCGTGCGTAAGTTCCTGCATTTCGTCGGGCTGAATGAGGTAGTACTGCGCGATGTGCGTCAGCCAACCCTTGTGACGGCCAGCCTCGATAATGCTGCGGTCTCGGTTCAGTGATAAGACCGCGGCGCCTTCAGCCGCACGATCTCGACGGCGCCGACGGGCTTGGAAGCGAGAGCGTCGATCGCGGTTCCGCTGCCAGTAATCGAACTGCCTGCGCTGCCGAAGTGCCCACCTTTCGAGGAATGCGGGCTTCTGTTGCGCTTGCCATCGCGCATACCGCCGCAGATCGTTCGGACCTCGTTCGCTCGGTCCGGCGTAGAAATGGTGCGATGGCGAAAAGAAATCCCAAAGCTCGAAGTTATCCGTGGCGAACGCATAATCCATCGCGGGCCGAATATCGTCGCGCAGGAAGGAGAGGCCGGCGTGACCATAGCGGTCGGTTCTTTGGTCGATCATGGCCTCCCGCGTGGTTAGCCCGTCGAACATTAACCGCTGAATTTCACGACGCAGGTGGTGTTCCTCGTGCAGGACGCGGACTGCTGGGCTATCCTTGGCACCGACCGAGCGATGGAAGTGAAGCGGTTTCAAACAACTCCAGATCCTTGCAGGATCCCGCGGCGCCTCGGCGATGTCAAAATATCGGTCTAGGAGATGCCCAGCAATCTTGCTGATGCCATCTCGGCAGTGACAATCCCATGGACGCGCACCGCAAGTACACGTCAAGCCTCGTGTAATCTCATCAAGCAGCCAGCCACACAGATCAGCATCGAAATCCCGCACCAGAATTCTTATGAAGTATCGTGATCCGATCACGCGGTCGCGCTCTTTTGGATCAGTCGGGTACAAGTTGGCGCAGGACAGAAGCAGGTCGCGAAGCCTTTCGCGAGGTTGGCGTCTCACACCCACGTGGGTAACGATCTCTGCAGCAAGACGCAGGGCCTCGTTTGTGCCAGACGCGATAAGTGGATCGATCATCGGTGCCAGGTCGAGCTCTTCCCTTGCGAGGCAATCGAACGCTGCGTGCCTGCACCGCGGCGTGGCGGTGTCGTCCAGAATGATCGCTTTCAGTTCTGGACGAAGCGCGGTGACCGCAGGCGAGCCCGATAGAAGCTCCAGCAACAATGCGCGCAAGTCACCTCCGGTTTCGCGAACGATCATCGGGCGGATCGCATCAACGATGTCGGGAGAAAAGAACCCCGAGGCGCTGAAATTTCGCCAGCGATCTACGCGGCGGAAGAAGGGATCATCGGCCTCCAGTTTGCCGAGGGCTTCAAGAAGTCGATGTCTGGACCTAACCGAGAGACGCGATGGATCCCCGTTTGAGAGGACGGCATATGGGTCAACGTCGATGGCCGCATCCTGGACATTCTGGCTTCCTAATGCAGCCATCCAGCCAAGGAGACCACGAAGGTCATCGCGGGTAGCACCGTTGGGTGCTACAAGGCTGAGACACTGTTTTACGGTGAATGTGTTTGCAGGATCGTCAACCCGTTGGACAAGCGCGCGGGCTGCACAGTGCTCCGCAACAATGCGATGGACAGGTTCATGTCGATCGGCGCCAGCAGCCGGACGAAAGAGGCGGGTATCAAGGATCGAGGGTAGTCGTTGGTCGGGCAGGCCAAGGTCTGCGAGACGGGGGAACGTGGGGCCTTCGGCGAAATCGGCCATTGCAACGCCATCGCAACCTGACAAGAGAAGTCGAGCAAAGACCTCGTCCGCCCAAGCTATGCGTTGCTCAGTTGTGGGCGCATCTCGTGTGGAAACCGACCTATTCGTTTCGCGAGCGAGATACCGAACCGCATCGCTGAAAATCTCATGTCGCTCCGTGAATCGGCCTCCGGCCTGAACGAACGCATCCGCGAACAGGTTCAGGAACTCCGGATTGCCAAGGAGATGAGTTAGGTCGTGGCGGGCGGCATCGGAAAGGAAGTCCTCGAAGTTGGCATCTGGATGTCGGTATCGAAAGAGCAGAGCTTGCTCGTTTTGATCAAATGGGACCAACCTGGCGATGGTTGGCTCGATACCCGTGATGTCATGCAGCAGGCGAGTGTCCGCGTCGCTCCACTCCCCAGATCGGCTCGACAGAATTGTGTGCTCTGCTCCCGTGTGACGCAGTTCTTTGAATGTGCGATGAAGGCCTGTCGGATCAATGCGAGCAACCTCGTCGAATGCATCGACGACAATGCACGGCGCATGCGTTCGTTCGAAAATGCTGGCCTTGACCGAAGTGGTGCCAAAGCGTGCTGCAAGACTTACCAGAAGTGCTGACTTTCCTGACCCTGGTTCGGCTAGAACAATTGCTACGCCGGGACCTGAAAGCAGGTCAGTTTCCAGCACCTGCATTTCACCTAACAAGAGCTTACGTGGGATATGAAACGGCGGCAGAGTTTGAACTTTCTAGTAAATCGAACTTTTTACGAAAATGCGACCTAACGAGTTGTGTCGCAAGCTGTATTCACATCCTCCACTGCCCAAGCCTGCTTTTAACGTTCGCACAACGGGTCACTTTCTACCCTGAAATTCGGAACCATGGTGCATGCTGCAACATTTACGAACGTCAGCTAAGGGCGAAGGTACCGCGATGCCTGAGTTCCCACCTACCCCTCGACAACAGTGCCTCCGCCGCCCCAGAAGCGTTGATATTGAGGGCCATGGCTCTCAGGCTGCTGCCCCTTTTCAGGCTTTGTCATCATGAGAGGCAATGGTGCTGGAAGGTCTGGCCCAACGACAATTGCTTCGCCTTGCGCAAGCGCAGGAATGAAAGCGGCAGCACTCCTGTCGAGATCGCCACAGGCTTTCTCTATTGTTTCCCGATCCCGTTCGTTAGTTAGTCGATGGACGAACAAGGTTCCAAGTTGGCTGAGCACGTCCGGAGGCACGTCACGCGGTCGTTGCGTGGCGATCACTGTCGTAAGACCGTATTTGCGACCTTCCTTGGCGATTAAGCCGAACGCATCGAGAGACACATGGTTTTGCTCGTCACCGACGGACCTGCCGATGAACTGGTGAGCTTCGTCTAAGAAGCACACCAACGGGCACTCACGGAACCGCCCCTGCCGCGCAAGTCCTAACAGGTAGCGCCCAAGCGTATTCAGGAGTAGTTCGCGGGTATTATGCTTAAAGCTAACCTTCTCGAAGGAAAGGACCATGGCATTTGCGCTGGGATCACCCAAAAAACTTTCAATCTCGGCTGAGATGTCCAACCCATTTTCTGAGAAGATACAGGCCAACTCAGGCGAAGAAAGGTAGGTCTCAATTCGAATGATCAATGTGTTGCAGTAGCCAATTGCAGCATTATCGAGGCCACCGAAGCTAGCCGCGTCATTGCCAACTGGGCGAACGCATTCATTTCGAACTTGCCGAGACAGAGCACGGAAATCGAAATCGCATTGCTCAGCGGTCAACTGCTCTGCGAGCAACAACTCTGCCCTTCCGAAGGCAACCCGACTTTGGTTTGCCTTCTCAATTGAGCCGTGCTCTTCGATAACCACATAGCCGAATGGGTTTTCTCCCTGACGGATAAGAACCTTTGTTCTCTTACCCTCGGCTTCCTGTGTGAAAAGATGAGGTGCGTCACGCAAGGCTTTAGACATGCGCAGGCTTTTGGTCGCGCCGCGAAGCATGGGACCTTGGCTTTGGCCGGTTGGCGTCAAGAGAGCATGGAGGTCAAGTTCCGAAAGCAGCTTGCTCGGGAAACGCACCAGTGGCTGCCCTGGGAGCGTGGCCTCGGCAAATGCGAACTGCTTTGCACCAGCAACCTTACCTGTGAACTCTCCTGTCGGATCAAACAGGATGCACTTCCCACCGATCCGAACGACCTCGTTGACTAAGCGCGATACCGTCCAGCTTTTGCCGCCCCCGGTGGCCCCAAACACACCGCAATGACGACCGAACAGCTTTTCTGGCGGGATGCTGATCTCTGCATCCTCCAGCCCCGCCAGCCTGCCCAAGTTGACCATCAACGGCTCAGTGCTTCCGTCTGCCCCACCTCGCAGTGCATCTTGGATCGAAGCCGACAAGGCGCTTCCATCGGCGAGATATACCCCGTCTCCGACGCGCGGCTGCGAGCTGATCCCGCGCGAAACTTTTCGCGTTGTCTTGCTCACGGTCGCAAGCAATTGGATGCGGCCATTAGGCTCTACCAGTGCTTCCTGCTCGATCTGATGCTCTAGGCTCGGTCTTTGTTTCTCGGGGATGCCGACTTCTGTAATCCGCCCGAGAACGGTCTCCCGGTCGCAATCAACGAACACAAAGTTACCTACCGCGCCCTTCGCCAGCCCTCTGCGCCCAGAAGCTGCCAACGCGTTGGGAAGCGTGAGTTCAACGGCGCTGGCCGTGACGCGTGTAACAGTTCCGATGCGCTTGAGCGGGTCGATCAGTGAAGCAGGCTCGGTCATGCGTTAGTCTCCCCGAGCGTGGCCAGACGGTCTTGCAAAAGCTGACGGTCTGTCTTGCCAGATATCTCGGGGATTGCATGGGCCAGGTCCTCGAAACGCCCATTCAGGACGGTGATCCTGCTGTCCCCCTGCTGCACGAGCTTGATGATCTTCTTTTGATAAGAACGCTGCGTATCAAGTTCGAGGTCGATTTCATGCGCATCTATTGCGTCAAGTCGCTGATGGGGAACAAAGCCCCTGTCACACAGGATCACGCGCAACGACAAGTTTGTCTCAATGGCTGACCAGATCGGAGCGCTGATGTGATAGTCGGCAAAGCCGAACCCCGAAACGATCAGCGTCGTGTCAGGCTCTCGCAGTGCCTCTTGCAGGGCCGCGAACATGTCGAGGTAGGGCGTTTCAAACGCCTCCTGATATTTGGTCGAGCGCGGATAGATCAGGACCGGGCGCAGTTCATCAGTGGCTTCTGCCTGACTGCGGATCACAACACCATCGGCTTGTCTGCGCCAGTCCACCGACCCGTGTAGTTTGTAGGAGTGAAAGACCCCATCAAGGTAATCAGCCTTTGTGCTTTTCGTGGAGCGCCGCACGATGTCGTGCTGAAAGTGATCCCGATTGAACCGCTGTACAGCAGCGTGTGAAAATCCGTCTACCAGAACGACGCCCAAACGGGCTGCCGCCGTTTCAATGCAGAGGTCGTAATTGGTAGTAAACAGCTTGACGCGCGGCTTCTCGGGCGAGCGGCGTCCGAATTTGCGAATAAACCCCACGTGGGCGGCCAGCTCCGTATCCAGCCTCACGAAATCCACCTTCTCAAGGATGGTCTTTTCCGCGGCCTTGATGAACTTTTCTAGGCTTCTGAGCTTGGGCTGCTCTATGAAAAGCTGGTCATTCTCCGACTGTACGCGCAATAGCTCAATTGACATCTTACACAGGCTTAGCAGCCCCTCAATGTTTTCTTTGCCCTCGTCGGGAACATCGCCCATCACATATGTGACGATTTGATCGAAGGCATCATGGCCGTATCCATCGCGGACGGCGTACCAGAGGTCCCACATACCGGGTGCTTTGGACCCATCTGCGCTCTTAGCGCAGAAAGAAGCGCCAGATCCTAACAGCACGACCACATTGGTCGAGTGCAAGGCATCGTTCAGCTTGTCCTCCACCTGCTCACGGCATCCCGTGATGCGTTTGCTTTTTGCATCATCCGGGTCGGCTTCCTTGTCAGACCAAGCCAGCCACTTTGCATTACCTGTCAGCAGGCGCAGAAGGTCTTTTTTGCCATCGTGGAGGCTTTCCCAAAAATCGGTCATAGTAAAACTCGCTCGAAATCCCTCACCGCGCCTCGCACTCTGTCAGCGTGATCTATTCGCGATACAGCTTCCTGCTGGCAGTTTTTGAAAAGATCGTATTCACACGCCTAATCTGACCGGAGCAAGAACCGTGAAATACAGGAGTTCTGAATATCGCCCATTGTCGCGGAACCTTCCCAAATAACAGAAACCTACTCGCTCTCAGAAGGCACTATTTCCGGCAGTGGTTTGGAAGGCAAGGCAATCAGAGCGTGTGAGTGCAAAGAAACGCCCGCCGAGTTCTTGGTGAACAGCTTGTCCCACAGGCTTAGCCGGCCAGCATGACGTCTGAGGCGTGGCCGGTCTGGACGCGATTGTCATAGCGGAGGAAGCCGCCTGTGCTGATGAGGTCGCAAAGACTAGCGGCCCTCGCGCAACAACCCGGCGCCATGGTCTGCTTCGAAGCCACCGATTGGCAGGAGTGGAGGTTATGCTGCGCAAGGTCATCCATGTCTGGTTCGGGTAAGCTGCAATGCGGCTACACCGCTTCCGGCGAATAACGCCATTGGGCCGGCACCGGCGGCAACCAGCGCCAAGATGAACTGGGCAATTGGCCGGCTCCTGACAAACTAAGACCTGATGCACGCGGAACCGCATTCACTTGCTGCGCCTGCCTTTGTTCATACGATCACATGATGCGCAACGGAGGTCGATTTGGCCTGCTGCCCAGCAAAAACACTGGCAGGCGTCTCCACAACCGGACATGCAAACGGCCTCGGGTACTCCCCGAGGCCGTTTCTTTATCACCTCAGCCAAAATGACCTTGTGAGACGGTTAGGTCATGTCGCGTGGCACGCCACAACTACTTCCCACCCCACCACCGTCACCCGCATTTCGAATGCCCGCAGGCGCGGCAGGTCATGCAGCCTTCGATCATTACCAGCTCATACGCGCCACAGGACGGGCACGAGGCGGGGCGGACGTTGCTGGTCACCGGGCCGGCCTTGGGATCGGATTTCAGCCCCAGTCCCTGCCCTTCGATAAAGCCGATGGCGACCAGATGTTCCTCGATGACGCCGCCAATCGCGGCAAGGATCGAGGGGATGTACTTCCCCTGCATCCACGCCCCGCCGCGCGGATCGAACACGGCCTTCAGCTCTTCGACGACAAAGGACACATCGCCCCCGCGCCGGAACACCGCGCTGATCATCCGCGTCAGCGCCACGGTCCAGGCGTAATGCTCCATGTTTTTCGAGTTGATGAACACCTCGAACGGCTGCCTGCGCCCGCCGACGATGATGTCATTGACGGTGATATAGATCGCGTGCTCGCTCACCGGCCATTTCAGCTTGTAGGTGTGGCCCTCCAACGCCTCGGGGCGGTCCAGCGGCTCGGAGAGGTAGATCACCTCGGCGCCGGTATCGGTCTGCGGGGCTTTCTCGCTGGTCTCGGAAACGGTCAGCACCGAGCCGGTCACAGCATTGGGCCGATAGGTCGTGCAGCCCTTGCAGCCCATGTCCCAGGCCGCCATGTAGACGTCCTTGAAGGATTGAAAATCAATGTCTTCCGGGCAGTTGATGGTCTTGGAGATACTCGAATCCACCCATTTCTGCGCCGCCGCCTGCATGCGCACATGCTCCATCGGGGCAAGTGTCTGGGCGCTAACGAAATACTCGGGCAGCGGCGCATCGCCGTTCTTCTCACGCCACAGCGCGACGGCGTAATCGACCACCTCTTCCTCGGTGCGCGAGCCATCCTTCTGCAAGACCTTGCGGTTATAGGCATAGGCGAACACCGGCTCGATCCCCGAGCTGACATTCCCGGCATAGAGGCTGATCGTCCCCGTCGGCGCAATCGAGGTCAACAGCGCGTTGCGGATACCATGCGCGCGCACAGCCTCGCGCACATCGTCATCCATCGCCTGCATGGTCCCAGAGGCGAGGTACTTCTCGGCATCAAACAGCGGGAAGGCCCCCTTCTCGCGCGCCAGATCGACCGAGGCGAGATAGGCCGCCCGCGCAATCGCCCGCATCCACGCGTCGGTCTGGACGACAGCGTCGTCCGAGCCATAGCGCAACCCCATCATCAGCAGCGCATCGGCCAGACCGGTGACGCCCAGACCGATGCGACGTTTGGCCTCAGCCTCAGCCGCCTGCTGCGGCAGCGGGAATTTCGACGCGTCAACCACGTTATCCATCATCCGCACAGCCGTGCGCACCAGCGCGTCCAGCTCGGCCGTATCGATGCCGGCATCGCTCTCGAAGGGCGCCTTGACCAACCGGGCCAGATTGATCGACCCCAGCAGACACGCGCCATAAGGCGGCAGGGGCTGCTCGCCGCAGGGGTTGGTGGCGGCAATCGTCTCGACATAGCGCAGGTTGTTGGCGGTGTTGATCCGGTCGATGAAGATCACGCCGGGCTCGGCATAGTCATAGGTCGCGCGCATGATCCGGTTCCACAGATCCAGCGCCTGCACGGTGCGGTAGACCCGGCCATTGAACTGCAGATCCCACGGCCCATCGGCTTTTACGGCATCCATGAACGGATCGGTCACCAGCACCGACAGGTTGAACATCCTTAGCCGGGCGGAATCCTGTTTGGCGGCGATGAAATCCTCGATATCCGGGTGATCGCAACGCATCGTCGCCATCATCGCCCCCCGGCGGCTGCCTGCCGACATGATCGTCCGGCACATCGCGTCCCAGACATCCATGAAGCTGAGCGGCCCTGACGCATCGGCGGCGACCCCATGCACCACAGCGCCCTTGGGGCGGATGGTGCTGAAATCATAGCCGATGCCGCCGCCCTGCTGCATGGTCAGCGCGGCCTCTTTCAGCATCTCGAAAATGCCGCCCATGCTGTCGGGGATCGTGCCCATGACGAAGCAGTTGAACAGGGTAACAGCGCGGCCCGTCCCGGCCCCGGCCAGAATACGCCCCGCGGGCAGAAAACGGAAATCTTCAAGCGCGGTATAGAAGCGGTCCTCCCACAGCACCGAATCGCTCTCGACCGAGGCCAGATCACGCGCCACGCGGCGCCAGCTGTCTTCCAGCGTGGCATCGAGGGGCGCACCACCGGCGTCTTTGAGCCGGTACTTCATGTCCCAGATCTGCTCGGCAATGGGGGCGGAGAAACGGCTCATCGGGCGTCCTGACGGCAAGAGTTTGGCTGTATGGAGAGCGACGGAAGATAGTCTGCCGCCACGCCGGGGTCAACGTATTGAACCGCGACGGAACGGCGGGATCGCGCCTTGAACTTGCGGGGCATCGGGGCACATATGGGGCCATGACCGTTCACATCCTCAAACTCTGCGTCGGCTGCGAATCGATTGAGGATCTCGCCGATTGGCAGATCCAGCGCGCCAGCGAGCGGCCCGACGGGCTGCCGCGCCATGTTACCCGCATGTGGCCAAAACGCGCGGATGAGATCACCGATGGTGGCTCGATCTACTGGATCATCAAAGGCCAGGTGAGCGTGCGCCAACGCATTGTCCGGCTGGATGAGGTGGTCGGTGACGACGGCATCCGCCGCTGCGCGCTGGTGCTTGACCCCGAGCTGGTGCGCCTCCAACCCGCGCCCCGCCGGCCGTTCCAGGGCTGGCGCTACCTGTCGCCCGAAGACGCCCCGCGCGACCTGCCGCGATACCGTGCCGGCGACGATGAACTGCCGCCCGAGCTTGCCGAAGCGCTGGCGGAGTTCGGCTTGAGGTAGGCGCGGCTCGGACCCCATCGAGGGGTCCTCGCCGCGGCGGGTTGCCACCCGCACCCGCTTCAAGGGACGCACGCGCCCCTTGAAAATCCCCGTGGATATTTAGAGCATAAAGTTGAACAAAAAGCGGCACGCATCCCAGGGACACGCGCCGCCAACTTCATGCACGGTCATCGGCATCCCTGCCTGTACCGTGCGGCTATTCTGGGCCCGCAGCGTTAACAAAGGCTGAACGCCGCCCCAACTTTATGCCCAAAATATCCTGGGGGGTGAATTTGGCTTTAGCCAAAGAGGGGGGCTAGCCCCCCTTACCCGCTCTCAGCCCTGCGCACGCAAGAGCAAGGGCATCATCGCTGCCACCAGTGCGCGCGCGCCGTTGGGCTCGTAATCCCACCCCAACCAGCCGCGCTTTTCCGCGGCGGCGATGTTTGCGGCGGTGTCATCAATGAACAGGATCTCGAAAGGCGCCATGTCCAGCGCCTTCTCCACCGCCTCGAACGCTGCCGGGTTCGGCTTCATCAGCCCCGTCTCGCCCGACGCAAAGAACGCGTCCACCCGTTCGGCCCAGCCCGCATCCTGTGCGATCCAGCGGGCGCGGCGGGAGTCGTTGTTGGTAAAGATCGCCTGCACGATGCCGCCCTGCGCCAGCATCTCGACGATACGCTCAAGTTCGGGGTCCGGGTCGTGATCGGTCTCGAACCACAGTTCCAGCACGTCCTCGGGGGCCAGGTCGACGCCCGCGCTCTCGGCCCAGTCCGCCAGCCGGTCCATCACGTCGTCCTTGCCGGTGAACAGTGCCGCCTTGTCACGCCCGAACACCGCCTTGCCCATCGCGACGGCGTCGATGCCCAGCTCGCGCCCGACCAGCGCCTGCCACGGGAAAATCCCCTGCGCATCCGGTCGCCCGGCGCGGTTGAGTACGCCGTCGAAATCCCAGACCACGGCGCGGACGGCGTCCAGTCCCTCGATCACCTCGCTCATGCCAGACGCTCCCGCAGGGCCTGCATCGCGGCCGTTTCACCCGCATCCAGCGCCGCAGCGCGCGTCGCGAAAAGCGTTGCCTGTGACAGCAGGATCGGTTCGGTATCGAGGATCTTCAGATGGTTGGCGCGCAACGTCTCGCCAGTCGAAGTGATATCCGCCACCGCCTCGGCCGTCAGGTTGCGAATGGTGCCCTCGGTCGCGCCCTGGCTGTCGACCAGCTGATAATCCGCCACCCCATGCGCGCGCAGATAGTCGCGCACCAGCCGGTGATATTTCGTCGCGATCCGCAGCCGGAACCCGTGATCGGCACGGAACGCCGAGGCCGCCGCATCCAGATCATCCAGCGTTTCGACATCGACCCAGCACTCGGGCACCGCGATGATCAGGTCGGCATGGCCAAACCCCATCGGCGCGATTTCCTCGACCACCGCTTGCCAGTCCGCCAGCTTTTCGCGCACCAGATCGGTGCCGGTGACGCCCAGATGAATACGCCCCGCCGCCAGCTCGCGCGGGATCTCGCTGGCCGAAAGCAGCACCAGCGAGACACCCTCGATCCCCTCGACAGCGCCCGAATATTCGCGTTCAGCGCCAGTGCGCTTCATGGTGATGCCGCGTTCGGCGAACCACTCGAAGGTCTTCTCCATCAACCGGCCTTTTGAGGGCACGCCAATCTTCACGCTCATGCCGGGTCTCCCAGTTCGACCAGCAGCGCGGGCCGGATCACCCCGCCCACCGCCGGGATCGAGCGCCCCTGCCCCAGCACCGCTGTCAGCGCATCATACCGCCCGCCGGTTGCCACAGGGGCCAGATCGGGCCGCGCCTCGGCATAGAAGCCAAAGACGAAGCCGTCGTAATATTCCAGCGTGGTGCGGCCATAGGCCGCCTCGAAATCCAGATCCTCGACCGCGACACCATGCGCCGACAGCACCACCAGCCGTTGCTCGAAGAGGTCCAGCGCCGGGGCGATCCACGGCATCTGCCCGGCCAGCCCGCGCATCGCCGCCAGTGCCTTCGGCGCCTTGTCAGCCACCGCCACCAGCGCCTCCAGCGCATCGACCACCGCGCCCGGAATCGCCGGGGTCGCCGCATCCTCGGCCAGTCGCGCCAGCCGTGTTTCGATCTCGGCGCGCGAGCGCAGACCGATTTGCGGTGCCGGGCTCTCGACCGGATCGCCCGCCGCCAGCCGCTCCAGCAACGCCGTGCGTCCCTTGGGCAGCGGCGCGCGGTCCGCAAACCGCTCCAGCAACGCGCGGAACCGCGTAGGCCGCCACAGGTGGCGCATCAGCGCCGCCTTGCGCGTGTCCGACGTCGGCAACCCCCGCACCGCCGCGATCAGCACCCCGATGTCGCCCGTCGCCGCCCGCAGCCCCTTGCCCGCCAACATGCGGGAAAACAACGCGAAAACCTCGGCATCTGCGCGCAACGGCTGCTCGCGGTCAAAGACCTCATAGCCGACCTGCAGGTATTCCGAGGCCCGGCTCCTGCCGCCCTCCTGCTTGCGAAACACCTCGCCGCTATAGCAATAGCGCGCCGGTTCCGCCCCCAGCGCCATATGCGCCTGCACCACCGGCACGGTAAAATCCGGGCGCAGCATCATCTCGCCCTGCACCGGGTCCGTGGTGACATAGGCGCGCGCGCGAATATCCTCGCCATACAGGTCCAGCAGCGTTTCCGCCGGTTGCAGCACCGCCGCCTCGACCGGCACCGCGCCCCAGCTCTGGAACGCGCTGAACAGACGCTGCGCCTCGGCGCGGGCGGCAAGGGATGGTGTGCTCATGAGGCCTCCAGCATGGCCTTGACGGTGGCCACCAGATCCGCGAGCGGCACCTCGACCTGCGCGGGCCGCTCTTTCCATTCCTCCAGCGTCGCGTTCTCGGCGATCTTGGCACCCAGCACCAGATCCTTGACCTGCACCACGCCGCGCGCGGCCTCGTCCGAGCCCTGGATGATTGCCACTGGAGAGTTGCGTTTATCGGCGTATTTCAACTGGTTGCCGAAGTTCTTGGGATTGCCCAGATAGACCTCGGCCCGGATCCCCGCGCGGCGCAGATCGCGCACCATCGCCTGATAATCGGCCATCCGCGTGCGGTCCATCACCGTCACCACCACCGGCCCGGCCGTATCCGCCACGACCCGCCCCTTGGCGGTCAGCGCGGCCAGCAGACGGTCGACACCGATGCTGACGCCGGTTGCCGGCACCGCTTGGCCCGTGAAGCGTTTGACCAGATCGTCATAGCGCCCGCCACCGGCCACCGAGCCGAACTGCCGCTTGCGGCCCTTCTCGTCGAGGATCTCGAAGGTCAGCTCGGCCTCATAGACCGGCCCGGTATAATACCCAAGGCCGCGCACCACTGACGGATCAATCACCACCCGGTCCGCGCCATACCCCTGCGCGGCCAGCAGCGCAGCCATCTCTTCCAATTCGGCCACGCCCTCGGCCCCCATCACCGAGTCCCCGACCAGCCGCCGCAATTCAGCGCAGGTCTCGGCCCCGCTGTCACGGCGCGCAGCGGTGAAGGCCAGCACGATATCCGCCGAGGCGTCCGGCAGCCCGGCCCCCTTGGTGAAATCGCCGCTGTCATCCTTGCGGCCTTCGCCGATCAGCGCGCGCACCCCGGCTTCGCCCAGGCGGTCCAGCTTGTCGATGGCGCGCAGCACAATCCCGCGCTCCTCGGCAAACTTCTCTGGATCGGCCGGGTCCAGCACCCCCGCCGCTTCCATCACGCCGTTCAAAACCTTGCGGTTGTTGATGCGCACGATGAAATCGCCGCCCAAACCCAGATCCTCGAACACATCGGCCAGCATCGCGCAGATCTCGGCATCGGCGGCCACCGTCGAGGCCCCCACCGTATCCGCATCGCATTGATAAAACTGCCGGAACCGCCCCGGACCGGGCTTTTCATTGCGCCAGACCGGCCCCATCGCATAGCGCCGGTACGGGCTGGGCAGATCGTTGCGATACTGCGCCGCGACGCGCGCCAAGGGCGCTGTCAGATCATAGCGCAGCGCCACCCAGTCCTTTTCATCCTCCTGCCACGCGAAGACCCCTTCATTGGGGCGGTCCACATCCGGCAGGAACTTACCCAGGGCTTCTACAGTCTCGACCGCGCTGGTCTCCAAGGGGTCAAAGCCATAGCGATGATACACCCGGGCAATCCGGTCCAGCATCTCTTTGCGCGCGGTTACCTCGGCGCCGAAATAATCGCGGAAACCCTTGGGCGTTTCAGCCTGGGGGCGGCGTTGCTTGGTCTTGCTCATGGATCACCCGTTCTGCTCGCGCGAGGTCTACCCCAAGGGGCGCGGCACGACAAGAAGGCGGGCACCTGCCAAGGCCCCTCGCCCGAACACCCGATTGACGCCGCCGCTGCTCCCTGCGCATTGTGCGCCATGACCAACACCGACGCTCTTGAAGAACGCATCGCCCATCTGACCCGCGCGGTCGAGGATCTCTCGGATATTGTCCGCGCGCAGGGGCTGCAACTGGACCGCATGACCCACCGCGTGCGCATGCTGACCGAGCGCGAGGCCGAACGCGACGCCGCCGATGGCGTGCAGATCCCGCTGACCGACCAACGCCCGCCGCATTACTGAGGCGTCCATTTTTCGGCTAAAACAGCCGATAGGCGCGCGATCATCGCGAGACCGACACGCCCCGACACCGTCAAAGATCGGCGAACACGCGCAAGCGCGTCGGGAACGACCTTGATCTGATGCTAAATTCCCGTCGGCAGGGAAGAATTGCACCCCCGCTCGGCCAAATCCCCACGCAGCACCGCGCCCAAGCGCAACGATCAGCAGCGGCGCGACGCTAAGCACGGGCTAAAGTCATCGCAAAGACGCGTCACTCAACCCGTCCCTCACCCACCGCCGCCGCCAAAGCACACGCCCTCGGTCAGCGGGACTTCTACCGCACGGCTCCGACGACCGACACGACCCTGCCCCCTCACCTTGTCCCAAATACTCACGCACCAGTGCCGCATCCTCACGGCTGACCCGCTGCACCCGCCCCTTCATCTTGCCCCAAATACGCACCCGCCGCTCCCGCAACACCCCGGCCTGAACCGCGCGCAACAGCCGGGCCGCCCGCGGCACGCGGGCAGGTCCGGGCGGGGGGCGTCGGGGGGCCCTGGCCCTCCGGCGCCCCCCGCCATCCCCTTTCGGAATAGAAAAAGGGCGACCCGAAGGCCGCCCTTTCCCGTCTGTGCGTTTGCACGGCAGATTACATCATGCCGCCCATGCCGCCCATGCCACCCATATCGGGCATGCCGCCGCCGTTCGAGCCTTTGGGCTCGGGCTTGTCAGCGATCATGGCTTCGGTGGTGATCAAGAGGCCAGCGATCGAGGCTGCATCTTCCAGCGCGGTGCGAACCACTTTGGCCGGGTCAATGACGCCGAACTTGAACATGTCGCCATATTCTTCGGTCTGCGCGTTGAAGCCAAAGGTCTTGTCGTTCGATTCGCGGATCTTGCCCGCCACGACAGCGCCATCAACGCCGGCGTTTTCAGCGATCTGACGCATCGGGGCTTCCAAAGCGCGGCGCACGATGGCGATACCGGCTTGCTGGTCGCTGTTCGCGCCAACCAGATCGGCCAGGATTTTCGCACCCTGAACCAGCGCCACGCCACCACCGACAACGATGCCTTCTTGCACGGCAGCGCGGGTCGCGTTGAGCGCGTCATCGACGCGGTCCTTGCGCTCTTTGACTTCGATCTCGGTCATGCCGCCGACGCGGATAACGGCAACACCACCGGCCAGTTTGGCCAGACGCTCTTGCAGCTTCTCTTTGTCGTAGTCCGACGAGGTCTCTTCGATCTGCTGACGGATCTGGGTGACCCGGGCTTCGATCTCGGCTTTGTCGCCAGCGCCATCAACGATGGTGGTGGTGTCTTTGTTGATGGTGATCTTCTTGGCCACGCCCAGCATGTCCATGCCGACGCTTTCCAGCTTCATGCCCAGATCTTCCGAGATGACCTGACCACCGGTCAGGATCGCGATGTCCTGCAGCATGGCCTTGCGGCGATCGCCAAAGCCCGGGGCTTTGACCGCAGCGATTTTCAGACCGCCGCGCAGCTTGTTGACCACCAGCGTCGCCAGGGCTTCGCCCTCGACGTCTTCGGCGATGATCAAGAGCGGCTTTTGCGACTGGATCACTTGCTCGAGCAGCGGCACCATCGGCTGCAGCGACGAGAGTTTTTTCTCGTGCAGCAGGATGTAGCAATCTTCCAGATCCGCGATCATCTTGTCGGGGTTGGTCACGAAGTACGGCGACAGGAAGCCGCGGTCGAACTGCATGCCCTCGACAACTTCGACCTCGGTCTCCATGCCTTTGTTTTCTTCGACGGTGATCACACCCTCGTTGCCGACTTTCTGCATCGCGTCAGCGATGAAGCGGCCGATGTTGGCTTCGCCGTTGGCCGAGATCGTGCCGACCTGCGCCACTTCATCCGAGTCAGCGACCGGACGGGCAGCAGCTTTGATCGACTCGACGACTTTCAGGGTCGCCATGTCGATGCCGCGCTTCAGATCCATCGGGTTCATGCCGGCGGCGACGGCTTTCATGCCTTCGCGCACGATGGCCTGAGCCAGAACCGTTGCGGTGGTGGTGCCGTCACCGGCTTCGTCGTTGGTGCGGGAAGCGACTTCCTTCACCATCTGCGCGCCCATGTTCTCGAACTTGTCGCTCAGTTCGATCTCTTTGGCGACCGTCACACCGTCTTTGGTGATGCGCGGGGCGCCGAAGGACTTGTCGATGACCACGTTGCGGCCTTTGGGGCCCAGAGTGGTTTTCACGGCGTCGGCCAGGATGTTCACGCCCTTGAGCATGCGATCGCGGGCGTCGGTGCCGAATTTGACTTCTTTAGCAGCCATGTGTGGTGCTCCAATGTCTGAAGGTGGGTGTAGGGTGCGCGGATCGGCGCACCGTTACCGGAAAGTCGAGATCAGGCGATAACGCCCAGGATGTCGCTTTCTTTCATGATCAGCAGCTCTTCGCCGTCGACCGTCACTTCGGTGCCCGACCATTTGCCGAACAGGACGCGGTCGCCGGTTTTGACAGCCATGGCGATCAGCTCGCCCGAATCCTTGCGCGCGCCTTCGCCGCAGGAAACGATCTCGCCTTCAGCGGGTTTTTCTTTCGCCGAATCGGGGATGATCAGTCCGCCTTTGGTCTTTTCTTCGCCTTGGACGCGGCGCACCAGCACACGGTCGTGGAGGGGTTTGAAAGCCATCTGTGAACACTCCCTAGGTTCCAGGTTCTATTCTCTTAGCACTCGCCGTTGGTGAGTGCTAACGACCCCCGAGATAGGCAACCTGACCCAGCCTGTCAACAGCCGCTTGGCGGGAAATTTTACGCGTCCTGCCCGCGGGCCGATTGCGCGAACTGCCCCCAGACATCGGGCGCCAGCGCCTCGACCTCGGCGCGGCTCAGAGACCCGCCGTCAGGCGCAAAAGCCGCGATGCCGTCCGGCCCGGCGATCAGGATCGCGACGGGTTCCTTGCGGCCCCAGCCGACGATCCGCTCGTCCACCATCTGGGCACCCGCCCCGCTGCGTGCAAGGGCGGCGACCCGAAAACCTTTTGCCGTCATGACCTTACCCAGCGTGAGTTCGCTCATCGAAGCGCCCAGACCAGCCGCGCCGCCAAGGGCAGCAGCCGCGCGGGCACCAGTGACAGCGCCAGTTCAGCCTCACCCTCCAGCGTCTCGCGGTCAAAAACCGGCACCAGTCGCAGCCATCGCCCGCCCCCCAGCGCGGCCAGGGGCGCGGCCAGCCGACCGTATAGCTCGCCCGTCATCGCCGGGTCTTCCAGCCCGAACCACAGCGCGCCCCGGCAGGTCTCGATCCTGATCTTCCCCAAAGCCTCCAGCGCCCCGCCCGGCAACAGCCGCAGGAACCGTGTCGGCGGTCGCCAGCCGCCCGACTTTGCCTTGGCCTTCGGGGCTTCGCGCCGGGGTTTACGCGGTAGCGCGCTGTCCAGCGGCGCAAACCGCACCAGCCCCCAGAACAGTCCCAGCTCCACGCGAGCCTGCGCCGGGGTGCTTGTTACCGTGGCCCGCAGCCGAACCGGTGCGACCAGGATCACCGCCAGCACCGCGACCAGCCCCAAAAGCACCCACGCCACAGCCGCCAAGCGCTTACTCCGCGTCCGCAGCCTTTTCAGCCGCCTTGCCGCCGCGCGCTTTGATCACTTTGGCGACGGTCGAGCCGATCGCTTCGGCCATCGTCGCCGCATCGCCACGGATCGCCTCGACCCGCGCGCCGCCGTCGTCGATGATGATCGCACCGACCGGCCGGATCCCACCCCCTGCCGCCGTGCCCATACCGCTGCCCTGCGCGGCAGCTGGACCGGTGCCACTGCCCGCCCCAAAGCCGAAGCCATAGCTGACAATCGGAATCACCGTCGCCCCGTCGCGGTCGATGGGCGTGCCCAGTACATTCTTGGCGTTCAGCAGCTTGTCCAACTCGTCTACCGTGCTTTGTAGCAGCTTTGCGACGTCATCCATGATCCGACTCCTTTGCATTTGATCTATCATCGCGCAAAGCGCAGGCCTTCGCCATGACTTGGATCACTTGCGCGAAACCACGCGCGCGGCTACGCCAAAGCCATGCGTTTCACGATCTCCCCCCTGCCCCTGCGCCACGGCACGCTGGCGCTCTGCGCGGTTCCCGCCGGAGCCGACGCGCGCGCGGCCCTCGCCGAATTTGCGCCCGCGCTTGTCGTCTCGATGACCGAGGCCGATGAGCTGGAAAATCTGGGCGCAGGCGACCTCCCCGACTGGCTGGCCGCCCAAGGCATCCTTTGGCGCGGCTTCCCCATCCGCGATTTCGGCACGCCGCCGCCGGGGGCCGACTGGGCGGCGCTTGCCCGCGATGCCGCCCGGATCCTCGACACTGGCGGCCGCGTCTTGCTGCACTGTCGCGGCGGGCTTGGCCGGTCCGGCATGATAGCCCTGCGCCTGATGGTCGAGGCGGGCGAAGACCCCGACGCAGCGCTCACCCGGTTGCGCAGTGCACGTCCCGGCGCGGTCGAGACCGTGGCGCAAGAGCACTGGGCGACATCGGGACAGTCTTAAGATTTCCTGAATCACGCCACCTAAGTGGTTGATTTGTATAGTCCTGAAAAATGTCCCATCGTGGGACACCCTACTCGGGCAGCGCCCCGTCCCAGTCCGCCAAGCCTTTGCGGCCCGCTTCCGTCAGCCCGTAGACGCCGGTTGAGACCCGCTCGAACCAGCCATAATGATTATCCGCCATGATCCGCCGCGCCACCGGCACGCCAGTATCGCGCGCCACCGCCGCCCCCTTGGCCGCCCCGTATTCCGCCAGATACGCAGCACATCTGAGCGCATCCTGCCGATACCCCGTCACCAACCCGTGCCGCGTCGCCCCGCCCGCGTTCGGATCGCCCTGACGGCGCGCGAACTCCGCCTCCAGCTTGCCCCGCTTCGCCTTCGAGCCGCGCGGCGCATAGGGCCCCGGCTCGGCCAGCACCTCGACAAACCCGTCGCGCCCCCGCACCGTGATCAACCCCAGCGCCAGCCTGCGGCACAGCGCCGTATTTTCCTTGATCATCCGCCGCGCCGCCGCGCCCTCAGGCCGCAGCACCGCCAGATACACCTGCGGGCTCATCGCCAGCCGCGCGATACCCTGATGATAGAGCGCCAGCGAGAACTTCAGCTTCATCTCGACGATGACCGGGTCCGCGCCCCCCATCGCCACCAGATCCGCAGCCCCGATCTCGCCCTTCACGGTCAGACCGCGGGCCTCGAAATGCGCCTTCAGGGGCGGGTAGAGATCCGCTTCGCGGGTGACTGTCATGAGTGCTTTCTAGCCCGGCCCGGAACTCAGGGGAACCGGCGGCGTTAAGGCTCCATGCTGATGACCCTGCTCGTCCTCGCCCTTGTCGCCGCCGCCCTGTTGCTCGGGGCCGCCTGGGGCCTGTTTGCCCCGCTGCCCGAACGGCTTGAGGGGTTCCTGATCGCAGTAGCGGGCGGCGCGCTGATCGTGTCGATCATGTCCGAACTGGTCGACCGCGCCGCCCCCCATATCCCCTATCCGGTGCTGGCCCTGTCCCTGCTGGCAGGCGCCGGCGCCTTCGTGCTCCTCGACCGGCTGGTCAAGCGCCGGATGGGGGCCGAGTCCGGCGGCGGGCTGCTGCTCTCGGTCACGCTGGATGGCATCCCTGAGAACCTCGCCCTCGGCGTCGCCCTGATCGGTGCCACACCGCTGGAAGTGGCGGCGCTGGCCGGCGCGATCTTTCTGTCCAACCTGCCCGAAGCGGCAGGCGGCGCGAAGGGCATGCACAAGGACGGCTACAGCCGTGCCGCGGTCTTCGCGATCTGGACCGGCACCGCCCTGCTGCTCTCGCTGGCCGCGTTGATCGGCAACGTGACCCTTGCCGAGGTCAGCGAAACACCCCTCGCCATCATCCGCGTCTTTGCCGCCGGGGTCGTCGCAGCCTCGCTGGCGACCGAGGTCTTCCCCAAGGCCTACAAGGAAGACAGCCTAGCGACCGGCTTCGCCATCGCGCTGGGACTGGTCGCGGCGCAGGGGCTGGGGCAACTGGCGGGATGAGGGCTGCGACCCTGGCAACTAGTGACATCCCCTGGGGCTTTGCCTATAACCCGCGCGAAAATTCGCCGCAGCGCACGGGACACTTCACATGACGATTCAGGTTTTTGGCCACAAATCCCCCGACACCGACTCGACCGGTTCGCCCATCGCCTGGGCCTGGTATCTGAGCGAGATCAAGGGCACCCCCGCCAAACCCGTGCTGCTGGGCGAGCCGAACACCGAAGCGGCCTTTGTTCTCAAGCACTGGGATCTGCCCAAGCCCGAGATCATCGCCGGCGTCGAGGCCGGCGCACCGGTGGTGATCGTCGATACCAACAACCCGGCCGAGCTGCCCGAGGGGATCAACAAAGCCGACATCCTTGCCATCATCGACCACCATAAACTGGTCGGCGGGCTGGAAACCAACGGACCGATCGAAATCACCGTGCGCCCGCTGGCCTGCACGGCGACGATTTTGCATGACCTGATGGGCGACGACCTCGCCCGCGCGCCGCGCGGCATCAAGGGCGCGATGCTGTCGTGCATCCTGTCCGACACGCTGGAATTCCGCTCGCCCACCACGACGGCGCATGACCGGGCGGTGGCCGAGAAGCTGGGGGCGGATCTGGGCGTTGACCTGAATGCGCTGGCGACGGCGATGTTCGAGGCGAAATCGGATGTCTCTGGCTTTTCCGACGCCGCCCTGCTGCGCATGGACAGCAAGGAATACACCGTCGCAGGCAAGGAGCTGCGGATCTCGGTGCTGGAAACCACGGCGCCCAAACTGATCCTCGATCGCAAAGCCAGCCTGATGGCCTCGATGATCGACGTCGCCAAGGAAGACGGCGCGGATCAGGTGCTGCTGTTTGTCATCGACATCCTGAACGAAGAAGCGACGCTTCTGGTCCCCAACGCGCTGGTCAAGGAAATGGCCGAGAAAAGCTTCGGTGCGACGGTCACGGGTGACACCGTCGTGCTGCCGGGCATCATGAGCCGCAAGAAACAGATCATCCCCTCACTGTCGCTGTGAGCGCAGGCAGGTGCGGCGCTCAGGGGCATCGAGCCCCTTCGCGCCGCCGGGGGGCGCTGCCCCCCACGCGCGTTCCGCGCTCCCCCCGGGATATTTAGAGCATAAAGTTGAAAGAATCGGGCGCGGGCTGCGCAACTTTATGCTTCAAATATCCACGGGGGGATTTTCAAGGGGGGCGCGTGCGTCCCCCTTGAAGCAGGGGGTCCGGGGGGCGGCAGCCCCCCGGCGCCGGGTCACGCCCATTCGCCCTTGCGCATCACCGGCACGCGCTCGCCGCTTTGGCTGATGCCGTCGATGTCGATCTGACCCGAGCCGATCATCCAGTCGATATGGATCGCCGAGGCATTGCCGCCGCGGCGCGCAACCTCGTCGTTGTCCATCTTGTCGCCGCCGTGGAAGCAGGTCGAATAGCACTGCCCCAGCGCGATATGCGAGGCGGCGTTTTCGTCGAAGAGGGTGTTGTAGAACAGCATGCCCGATTGCGAGATCGGTGAGCCGTGGGGCACCAGCGCCACCTCACCCAGCCGCCGCGCGCCTTCATCGGTGTCGAGCACTTTTTGCAGCACGGCTTCGCCTTTGGTTGCCTTGGCCTCGACGATGCGCCCGTCCTCGAACCGCACGGCGATATTCTCGATCAGCGTGCCCTGATGCGACAGTGGTTTCGTCGCGCAAACCGTGCCGCTCACCCGCAGCCGGTGCGGCGTGGTGAAGACCTCTTCGGTCGGGATATTGGGGTTGCACAGGATGCCACTGGTGGTCTCGGTCGCGCCTGCCACCCATTTGTGCCCGTCGGCCAGACCGATTGTCAGATCGGTCCCCGGCCCGGTGTAATGCAGAGCGGAAAAGTTCTGGCCGTCCAGCCACGCCGACCGACGCCCCAGTTCCGCGTTATGGCTCAGCCAGTTCTCGACAGCGCCGTCGTCATCGACGCGCGAGGCGGCAAAGATCGCCTCGGCCAGCCGCCGCTGCGCGTCGTGCTCGCTCAACTCGGGCGAAACCAGCCGTGCCCAGGCTGCATCCGGCCAGGCGACAATCGTCCAGTTCGTCGCAAAGCGGGTGATCCGGTCACGCGCGCCCGAATAGGCCATGGCCATCGCCCGGTTGGCGCGGGCGACCTTGTCCGGGTCTTGTTCCGACAGCAGCATCGGGTCGCCCCCGGCGATCGCCAGCCGTGCCGCGCCCTTGTCATAGGCCGCAGCCATGCCGTCAAACAGCCAGCCCGCCGCCGCATCGAACGACTCATCGCGCGCATGGGCGTAGCGCGCCAGCGTCACCTGATCGTCGGACAGGATCGGCGTGACCAGCCCCGCGCCCGCCTTGTAGGCGTGCTCGGCGATGCGCCGCACCAGCGGCAGCGCGCCGACCGGCGCCGTCAGGACCAGGTCCTGCCCCGGTTGCAGGTTGAGCCCGACGCGCACGGCCACTTCGGCCAGTCTGTCGAGTTTGACGGGATCTATCGGGTCTTGCATTGCGTTCCCTTGTTCTTGGGTGGGGCAAAGCTGAGCCGTTGCCCCGATGTGTCGCTGAGGATAAACCCACTCTGCCTGCCGTCAATGCCAGCGCCCGGTGCTCTGCGCCGAAACCGTGAAAGGACTGCCCGTGACTGATGTGATCGCCTCGCTTTTTGAGATTTCGGCACCGTATGATGTGCTTTACTGCGATCTCTGGGGGTGCCTGCATAATGGCAAGGCCTTGTTCCCGCAGGCGGTTTCCGCCCTGCAGGCGTTTCGGGCCAAAGGCGGCGCTGTGGTTCTGCTGACCAACGCCCCGCGCACCAAGCACGCCGTCAAGCGTCGGCTCGACCAGATGGGCCTGCCTGAGGATGCCTATGATGCCATCGCCGCCTCGGGCGACGCGACGCAGATCGCGATGCTGCAAGGCGCTGCCGGTCGCAAGCTGTGGCATCTGGGGCCGGGCAAGGATGAGGATCTGTTTTCCATCATCCCCGACTGGCTGCAGGACCAGCCTGCCATCGAGCGTGTACCGTTTGAGCAAGCCGAGGGCATCATTTGCACCGGCCCGTTCGACGAGTTCAACGACACGCCCGAGGATTACCGCGGCCGCTTCCTTGCCGCCAAGACGCGCGGTCTGAAGATGCTCTGCGCCAACCCCGATCTGGTCGTGGATCTGGGCGAGCAGCGCATCATTTGCGCCGGCGCCCTTGCGCAGCTCTATGAGGAGATGGGCGGCGAGGTGCTGTCCTTCGGTAAGCCGCATCCCCCCGTCTATGACGTCGCGCGCAACGCGCTGGCGGCCAAGGGCATCACCTATGAGAATGACGCGATCCTTGCCATCGGCGACGGGATCCGCACCGATTTGCGCGGCGCGCAGGGCGAAGGCATCGACGCGCTCTTCGTCACCGGCGGGCTGGAAGCCGATCGCTTTGGCCCGGATGTCGAGAATCCCGATCCTGCCCTGCTGACCGCCTGGCTGGAAGCCGAAGACCTGCACCCGCGCTACACCATCGGGCGTCTGCGCTAAGCATCGCCCGCTGCGCTTGAGACCACCCGCAAGCGGCCTATCTCATCCCAAGACGGCGCTACACTTTCAGCGCAACTGACCTTTCCTGACCTTGGAGCCCCAATGACCCATTCCCTCAAGATCATCATCGGATCGACCCGCCCCGGCCGTAAAGGCCCTGTCGTGGCGCAATGGATCGACACTGTCGCGCGGGCGCATGGCGCGTTTGACGTCAGCCTTGTCGACCTTGCCGATATGGACCTGCCGCTGCTCGATGAGCCCAAGCATCCGGCGATGCAAGACTACCAGCACGACCACACCAAGCGCTGGAGCGCGGTGATCGGTGAAGCCGACGCCTTTATCTTCGTGACGCCGGAATATGACTTTTTCGCCCCTGCCTCGCTGGTTAACGCGATCCAGTGTCTGAGCCGGGAATGGAAATACAAGGCCGCCGGCGTCGTCAGCTATGGCGGCATTTCGGGCGGCCTGCGCTCGATGGAAGTGCTGCGCGGTCTGCTGGTCAACCAGAGCGTCATGCCGCTGGCCCAGAGCGTGCCACTGCCCTTGTTCACCAACCACATCACCGACGATGGCCGCTTTGACGCCAACGAAAAGATGGTCGAAGGCGCCAACCTGATGCTGGACGAACTGGTCAAATGGACCGGCGCGCTCAAGTCCCTGCGCGGTTAACCCAGAACGTCTGACGGCGGGCGCAAGCGGCCCAACAGGATGCCGCCCACCGCCGTCAGCGCGCAAAAGCCCATCATCGGCCCCAGCGCATAGACCCAGTTGCCGCCGCCGAACGACACCGAGGCGGCAACCAGCGGTGCGCCGATGAACTGCCCCATGGACGAGCCCTGCATCAACATCCCGTTGCCCGCACTGATATGGCGCAGGCTGGGCGTATAGCGCGGAACGCAGGTGAACAGGGCGGGCGGGATCAGCCCGCCTGCAAACGAGAACACCAGACACAGCGCCACCCGCATGCCCACCGACGGGCCGGGCAGGAAGATCCCCAGCGTACAGGCCGCCATAACCCCGGTGGCGATCAGGATCATCGGACCGGGGTTCCAGCCCCGGCGGATCAGCGCGCCGCCGAACAGGCAGCCGGGCACGTTGATCAGCACCACCAGCGCGGTCATCAGCGCGGCGAAGCCAAGATCGGCGTTGAAGCTCTCGGTAAGAAAAGTCGGCAGCCAGGCCATCAGTGTCACCCACTGGAACGCATAGGCAAAGAAAACCAGAGCAATCAGCTGGAAGCCCCGCGTGCGCAGCGCCTCAAGCGCCAGCGGCAGGAAGGGGGCGCGGTTGGGCGCGGGCAGGTCCAGCCGCTTCATCTGACGCAGCGCGGCCCAGGCCACGAACGGGCAGAGCGCCGCGATCAGCCACCAGACGCCGCGCCAGCCGAAGAGATGCAGCAGGACCGGCGAGGCGAGCATGGTCAACGCCATCCCGAAGGGGTGGTAAATGCTCCAGATCCCCAACACCATGCCCTGATCCCGTGGCGCTGCGGCGGAAACCATCGCGTAGGGCAACGATACCGTGACGGCAACAAAACCGACGCCTTCGACCAGACGGCTGACCATCAGCCAGACCAGATTGGGCGACAGCGCGCCCAGAATGCCGCCCGCGACAACGAGGCCAAAGCCCAGGGCCACCAGACGCTGCCGCCCTGCCCGCTCGGCCAGACCGCCGAGCAGCACGGCAATGGTCATGCCCAGCACGTTGAACAGCGACAGCACGAACCCACCGGCGATCAGCCCGAATCCCATGTCAGACCGGATCAGCGGCAGTGCCGGCGGCAGCTTGCCCACCTGCGCCGAGGCCATTGCCCCGGCCAGTGTGATGATCGCCACGGCACCCCAGGCTGTCTTGTCTCGGCTGGTCACGGGCCCCTCCCTGCTCGATCTGCCGGATGGCTAGCGGGAATGGGGGGCAAAGGCCACAGGGCGCGGGCTTGCTTCACCTATTAAGTAAAGCAGGCAGATTCTCTGCGTAATTAAATTGCCTCCGCCAGTGATTTTGCGCACAATAATTACTTGCTGGCTTGCGTCAGCCCGGCAAACCCGCTATGCTGCGCTGCAACATCCCCTGTGAGACCCGAAAATGGGACATAACAACGGAACCCGCGCCATGCTCGACAGTCGCCCCAAGGATAACCTGCCCCGCGGCACGATCTGCATCGAGGATCTTGAGGTCGGCCTCATGCGCTATCTGCGCAAGGAAATCACCGACCGCGACATCGCACTGTTCGCCGAGGTCTCGACCGACCACAACCCGGTGCATCTGGATGACGACTACGCCCGCGACACGATTTTCGAGGGGCGCATCGCGCATGGGATGCTGACGGCGGGCCTGATTTCAGCGGTGATTGGCGAGCAATTGCCGGGACATGGCACCATCTACATGGGCCAGAACCTCAAGTTCCTTGCGCCCGTGCGCCCCGGCGATGTGGTGCTGGCCGAGGTCACGGTGCGCGAGATCGACTACGCCAGGCGCCGGGTTACCCTTGATTGTCGGTGCTCGGTGGGCAATACCACCGTTCTGAAAGGCGACGCGCTGGTTCTGGCGCCAAGCCGCAAATTCGACTGACGCCGCGACCGCGCGGCAAGCGCCGCGGGGCAGCATGAAACACATCACCACCTGGAGCGGACTGGACGCGGCGCTGAAAGGCGCCTCGGTCGCGATGGGCAATTTCGACGGGGTCCACCGGGGCCATCAGGCCGTGATCGACGCCGCCCGCCGCCCCGATATGCCGCTGGGCATCGTGACCTTCGAGCCGCATCCGCGTCAGGTCTTTGCCCCCGATGCGCCGCCCTTCCGGCTGATGAACGCCGAAGCGCGCTCCAACCGGCTGGCCAAGCTGGGGGTCGCGTTCCTGTACGAGCTGCCCTTCACCCGCGATCTGGCTTCGCTCACGCCCGAGGACTTCGCGCGGCAGGTGCTGGCCGAAGGGCTGGGGATCAAGCATGTCGTTGTCGGTGCCGATTTCTGCTTCGGCAAGGGCCGCGCCGGCACCGCGCAGACCCTGCGCGAGGATGGCAAACGCTTTGGCTTCGAAGTGACGATCCAGCCTTTGGTCGGCGGGGATGAGGGGGCGATTTCCTCGACCGCGATCCGCGCGGCGCTGGGCGACGGCCGCGTGCGCGATGCCGCTGACATGCTGGGCCATTACCACCGCATCGACGGCGAGGTTCTGCACGGCGAAAAGCGCGGCCGCGCGCTGGGCTATCCGACGGCGAATATGGCCGTCGAGGGCCTCCACCTGCCCAAGCTGGGCGTCTACGCCGTCAAGGTCGAGGTGCTGAGCGGCGAGCATCGCGGGTTCTATGACGGCGTGGCCAGTCTGGGTGTGCGCCCGATGTTTGGCGAGAACACGCCGAACTTCGAGGTGCATCTTTTTGATTTCACTGGCGATCTCTATGGCCAGCATCTGAGCGTCGCTTTGGTCGAATACCTGCGGTCCGAGGCCAAGTTCGACGGGCTCGACGCGCTGATCGCCCAGATGGACGCTGACAGCGAACAAGCGCGAGCGATCCTGATCAACGGTTGATCCTTATGAGAAACAATATCGCCGAAAAGATGCAGACCTGTCGATTATCGAACCCGGATCTGAATGGGGTCATCGAAGAGTTCGATCGTTTCCCGACCAACACGATCGCCGGTAAAGATCACCTCAATTGCTGGCGTCGACCCACCGCACGATCTGCTTTGCCTAACACCGGTGCGCCCTAACGAAAAATGGCCAAGTGATGAAGCCGGGGGACGAAAACTGCTCTGCCGTGGTGTCTCGCCGCAATTAGCACGCATTCCATGGATGACGACGCTTTGGCCGACATTCAGGGTAACGCTGTCTCGATAACGAATCGTGAGGTTTGCATCGGCGAGAGACACCGTGCCAGTTCCCAAGAAAGCCAAACACGCAAAAACAATTGTCGAAAGCCGCATTGTAAATTCCTCGTCTCGTTGAGTTCATAGAAATGAAACAGGCGATTCCCAATCGCGTCAACTCAATATCGAAAAGCTCTGCGCCCTTACGATACCAAGGACCGCTGGGCGTTTGCCTGTAGGTCGCCAAGCTTTACACACAAAATTTCCGTGCGCTATCGATGTCTAAGCGAATTCTCAGACTGGGTATGTCTATCATTACCTGTGATCCCATGGTGGCATTAGCAAACTAACCTTGGTTTGCGAATAATCTCTGGTTGTCACGGCAACTGAAAGGGATGCCCATGTCCAATGCCACTGTCATCCGCCCGCTGACGCCTGATCTGTCAGCGGATTTCCAGACGGTCATGGGCCCCTCGGGCGCTTGTTACGGCTGCTGGTGCACAGCGTTCATGATGAGCCCGAAGGCGCGGCAGGCCAGCACGCCGGACGAACGGCGCGATCTGTTCCTGAACATCGTGGCCGAAGGGCCGCCGCCCGGCCTGATCCTCTACCGTGACGGCGCGCCGGTCGGCTGGATGCAGATCGGCCCGCGCGCGCTGGTGCCCGAATGGAACAACCCGCGCCGCAGCTCCACCCCCCTGCCCGACGCGCCCGCCGATGACCCGGGTGTCTGGGCGATCACCTGCTTTTTCCTGCACACCAAGCACCGCGGACAGGGTCTGTCGCACGCGCTTGTCGCCGCCGGGATCGACCATGCCCGTGCCAATGGCGCGCGGGTGCTTGAGGCCAGCCCGATGGATCAGGCGAAGCGGTCCAAGAGCATCGGGCTGTTTGTCGGCTCGACCTCGGTCTTTGAGAAAGCCGGGTTCGAGACCGTCGCGCGGCAAAAGCCTAACCGTCCGCTGATGCGGTTCACGCTCTGAGGCCCCCTTTTTGTTTCGCGCGTGAAGGTCTAGGGTCGCGGCATGAACACGCCCTCTGCCCTGCGCCCCCGTTTCTGGGAAACCGTGCCCCTGTCCAAGATGACGCTTCCGGAATGGGAAGCGCTGTGTGACGGCTGCGGCAAATGCTGTCTGAACAAGCTGGAGGACGCCGACACCGGTGAAGTGTTCTTCACCCGCATCGCCTGCCGTCTCTTCGACGACAAAAGCTGCCAATGCGGCAACTACGCGAATCGCAAATCCATCGTGCCGGAATGCGTCATGCTGACCCCCGACACGCTGAAGGACATCAGCTACTGGATGCCGCGCAGCTGCGCCTATCGCCGTCTGAATGAGGGCCGCCCGCTGGAAGCGTGGCACCCGCTGATCAGCGGCGATCCGGACTCGGTTCACCGGGCGGGGATTTCGGTGCGCGAAGAGACGGTCAGCGAATACGACGTCGCCGACGACGATTGGGAAGATTACATCATCGACGAGGAGATCTGATGTTTCTGGCATCCGACAACACTTCGGGCGTGCCCGAGCAGGTTCTGGCCGCTCTGGGTCGCGTTAATGACGGGTTCTCATTGGGCTACGGCGCTGACGACCTGATGCAGCAAGTGCAGGCGAAGATCCGCACGCTGTTTGAAGCGCCCGATGCGGCGGTGTTCTTGGTTGCCACCGGCACCAGCGCCAATTCGCTGGCCATCGCCACCTATGTGCAGCCGTGGAGCGCGGTCTACTGCCACCGCCACGCGCATATCGAGGAAGACGAGTGCAACGCGCCCGAGTTCTACAGCAACGCCAAGCTGTCCCTGGTGGACGGCGAGCATGCCAAGATCGACGCACAAGCCCTTGAAACCACACTGACCAATGCCGCCGAGGGGGTGCACCATGTGCAGCCCGGCCTGCTCAGCCTGACCAACCTGACCGAACGCGGCGCGCGCTATACGGTAGCCGAGGTGACGCGGCTGGCCGCCATCGCCAAGGCCAAGGGCCTGCCCGTTCACATGGACGGCGCGCGCTTTGCCAATGCGCTGGTGGCCGAGGGCTGCACGCCTGCCGAGATGACGTGGAAAGCGGGCGTCGATGTGCTCAGCTTCGGCGGCACCAAGAACGGGTTGCTGGGCGTTGAGGCGGTGATCTTCTTCGACCCTGCCAAGGCCTGGGAATTCGAACTGCGGCGCAAGCGCGGCGGGCATCTTTTCTCGAAACACCGCTTCCTGTCCGCGCAGATGGACGCCTATCTGACCGACGATTTGTGGCTGGATCTGGCCCGCACCGCCAACGCACGGGCTGAGGCGCTGGAAGCGGGCCTGACGAAAGCCGGTGTGCGGCTGCTACACCCGCGCGGCGGCAACATGCTGTTCGCCGAATTCCCGCTCAAGGCGCACGACGCCCTGCGCGCTGCCGGGGCTGTCTATTACGACTGGCCCGCCCCGCCGCCCCAAGGCGCGGGCGGCGATCATCCGCATCAATGTCGTCTGGTGGCCTCGTGGTCAACGACCGAGGCGGATATTGCCCGGTTCATCGAGGTGCTGACGGCCGCGCTGTAACACCGGCAGGCGCGCTGTCGCTCAGCGCGCCAGATACGAGATCGAGTAAATCGCAGCCATGGCGACGATCTGGACCGCAAGGATGCCGTTAAGCTGCTGGCGAAACGGCTCTTTGCGGATCTTGTGGCGAAGGGTCATCTGGGCGATCTTGGCCCCGATCGAGCCGCCCAGAAACGCCAGCGCCAGCAGCCGGTCCTCTGAAATGCGACGCGCTCCGGCAATCGCCGCGGCCTTGTCGCGCGCGAAGGCGACATAGGCGGCGATGTTGACCACGCATAAATACAATCCGACGAGGATTTCAAACACAGCGCGTCCGTCGCTTCGTTGAGTTTCACTTCGTCCGCCCTCTTAGGAGAGGCCCGCGCACATTGCAATGCGATCCCGGGCCGCCTGTTGCCGCCGCGCCCGGAAAATCGTTATCGCAAACACCCGCAGATTTGCGATGGTTTGCGCTAACGCCTTGCGAAGTATCGCTTTTCGCCCTTTCTATGCCACCTTTGGGCAGGTATACATTGCGCAGCATCATACGCGGACTCGTACCCGGGTTGCCTCTCTGCTCCCGCCTTCGCACCCGGTTCGACACCAGACGGAGACAGATCCATGACCATCACCATCGGCATCAACGGTTTCGGTCGCATTGGCCGTTGCACGCTGGCCCATATTGCCGAAAGTGCGCGCAACGATGTGGAAGTCGTCGCCATCAACGCGACCGGCCCGATTGAGACCAACGCGCATCTGCTGAAGTACGACAGTGTGCATGGCCGCTTCCCCGGCACCGTCCGGGTTGAGGGCAACACGCTGGATCTGGGTCGGGGTCCGATCCGCGTCATGTCGACCTACAATCCGCAAGAGCTGGACTGGGAAGGCGTCGATATCGTTCTGGAATGCACCGGCAACTTCAATGAGCGTGACAAGGCCGCCGTGCACATGACCCGCGGTGCCAAGCGCGTGCTGATCTCGGCCCCGGCCAAGAACGCTGACAAGACCATCGTCTACGGCGTCAACCACCGCACGCTGACGAATGAGCATCTGGTGATCTCGAACGGGTCGTGCACGACCAACTGTCTGGCTCCGCTGGCCAAGGTGCTCAACGATGCGGTCGGTATCGAATCGGGCATCATGACCACGATCCACAGCTACACCGGCGACCAGCCGACGCTGGACCGCCGTCACAAGGATCTCTACCGCGCCCGCGCCGCTGCCATGGCGATGATCCCCACCTCGACCGGGGCTGCCAAGGCGATTGGCGAGGTGCTGCCGGAACTCAAGGGCAAGCTGGACGGCTCGGCCATCCGCGTGCCGACGCCGAACGTCTCGGCTGTGGACCTGACCTTTGTGGCGGGCAAGGACGTGACGGTTGCCGACATCAACGAGATCATGCGCGAAGCGGCTGCCGGTCCGATGGGTGCAGTGCTGTCCTATGACGCCGAGCCGAAGGTCTCCATCGACTTCAACCACACGCCCTATTCGTCGATCTTCGCCCCTGACCAGACCAAGGTCATTGGTGGCCGCACGGTGCGCGTGCTGGCGTGGTATGACAACGAATGGGGCTTCTCGTGCCGCATGGCCGATGTCGCCGGCGCGATGGGTCGCCTGATCTGACCCGATCCCGTTTGCAGACCCTGCAGGCCCGTCCCTCACCGGACGGGCCTTTGCCTTTTTGTGTGCGGGGCACTAGGTGTGGGGCCGACCCGCCCAGCCTGTGAGACCCCGATCATGACCATCACCCAGGAAGACGAACTCGACGGCCTGAAAGAAATCGGCCGTATCGTCGCCAACACCATGCACGCCATGGCCAAAGCGATGGAGCCGGGCATGACCACGGCCGAGCTGGACGCCATCGGGCGCGGGCTGCTGGAGCGCGACGGCGCGGTGTCGGCCCCCGAGAGCACCTATGACTTCCCCGGCGCGACCTGCATCAGCGTCAACGAAGAGATCGCGCATGGCATTCCGGGCGAGCGGGTTCTGGTGGCGGGCGATCTGGTGAACATTGACGTCTCGGCCTCGAAGAACGGGTTTTTCGCCGATACTGGCGCGACCTTCCGCCTGCTGCCGGTCAAACCCTCGCTCGATCAGCTGTGCCGCGATGGCAAGCGCGCCATGCAGATCGGCATCGCGCAGGTCGGCAGTGGCAAACCGCTGGCCGGGATCGGCAATGCCATCGGCAAGTTTGCCGAGCAGCGCGGCTATACGCTGATCCGCAACCTTGCCAGCCACGGCGTCGGGCGCAGCCTGCACGAATACCCCGAAGAGATCGCCACCTGGCCGACGCGCGACAAGCGTCGGATCACCAAGGGGCTGGTGCTGACGGTCGAGCCGTTCCTGTCCAAGGGTGGGCTCTGGGCCGATCAGGGCGATGACGCGTGGACGCTCTACAGCGATCCGCGCGCGCCGGTGGTGCAGTATGAACACACCGTGGTGGCAACCGATCGCGGCGCGATCATCGTCACGCAACCGCGCTGATTTTACAGGCACCCTGACCTCTGGACCCCGGCTGCGGCCATCGCGACCTTGACTTTTGCGGTATTCTGTGTTGTTAGCGCAAACAAAGGCCCTGGCTCGCTCAACCCCGGGGACCGAGGAGTTGCACCATGACCACCACCCTTGCCATCAACGGTTTCGGCCGCATCGGTCGCCTCGTCCTGCGCGCCCTGATGGACCAAAAGCGCACCGATCTTGAGGTCGTTGCCATTAACGATCTGGGCCCGGTCGAAACCAATGCTCACCTGATCCGCTTTGACAGTGTCCATGGCCGCTATGACGGTGAGGTCACCACCGGCGACGACTGGATGGATCTGGGCGCCGGCCCGATCAAGGTCACCGCGATCCGCAATCCGGCAGAGCTGCCGTGGAAACACGTCGATGTGGTCCTCGAATGCACCGGCATCTTTACCGACGCCGAGAAAGCCAGGATCCACCTTGAGAATGGCGCGACCCGCGTGCTGGTCTCGGCCCCGTCCAAGGGCGCGGACCGCACAATCGTGTTCGGTGTCAACGATGGCACGCTGGTTTCGGCGGACAAGATCATCTCGAACGCGTCCTGCACTACCAACTGTCTGGCGCCCGTGGCCAAGGTGCTCAATGACACCGTCGGCATCACCAAGGGCTTCATGACCACGATCCACAGCTATACCGGCGATCAGCCGACGCTGGACACGATGCACAAGGATCTCTACCGCGCCCGTGCTGCGGCGCTGTCGATGATCCCCACCTCGACCGGCGCGGCCAAAGCGGTCGGGCTGGTTCTGCCCGAGCTGGACGGCAAGCTGGACGGTGTGGCGATCCGCGTGCCGACGCCCAACGTCTCGGCGGTGGATCTGACCTTTGAAGCCTCTCGCGAGACGACGGTTGAGGAGATCAACGCAGCCCTCAGCGCCGCGGCCGCAGAAGGCCCGCTCAAGGGCATTCTGGGTGTCACAGGCTTCAAGAATGTCTCGATCGATTTCAACCATGACCGCCGCTCGTCCATCGTCGCGTTGGACCAGACCAAGGTGATGGGCGGCACCATGGTCCGCATTCTGGCATGGTATGACAACGAGTGGGGCTTCTCTAACCGGATGCTCGATACGGCGGCAGTGATCGGGAAACTTGCCTGATCCGCAATTGTTGCAGAACTTGTCCTAAATTTGACCCCCCGGCCACTGTGCGCCGGGGGGTTTTGCTTTTATCTTAAGGACATGGACCTAGTAGCCGTTGTCGCCCTCACCGCCATTCTTTTTGCGATCATCGGCCTGTCCGAGCCGGTCGCCAACCGTCTGCGCCTGCCCGCTACGGTGGTTCTGGCGCTGATGGGCATTGCCATCGGCGCGGTTTCGGCCTCGGTGCTGGCCTTGCCGGATTCGCCGATGCTTGAGGCGGCGGGCGAGATGATCCAGAACCTGCCGATCCGCTCGAACCTGTTCTTGTATGTCTTCCTGCCGACGCTGATCTTTCAGGTCTCGCTGACAATTGATCTGCGCCGGATGCTGGATGACTGGGTGCCAATCCTGCTGCTGGCCGTCGTCGCCGTGGTGGTCAGCACCATGGCCGTGGGCTGGGCGCTGTTCCCGCTTTCAGGCTTGCCGATCATGGCCTGCCTGATGATCGGCGCGATTGTGTCGACCACGGACCCGTCGGCCGTTGTCGGCATCTTCCGCGCCACGCCTGCGCCCCAGCGACTGGCCCGGATCGTCGAAGGCGAAAGCCTGCTGAATGACGCGGCCGCCATCGCGTTGTTTTCGCTGTTCTTTGCCTTTGTGGCCTACGGCATTCCCAATCCGCGCCTCAGCGATGTCGCCGTGCAATTCCCGTGGCTGGTGGTGGGGGGTGCGGTAACCGGCTGGGTCGCCGGGCGGCTGGCGCTGGCCGGCCTTGCTCGGCTTGATGACCATCCGCTGGGGCAAGTTTCGCTGTCGGTGGCGCTGCCGTATCTGACGTATATCATCGCCGAAACGCTGCTGGGCGTGTCGGGGGTGATCGCCGTGGTGGCTGCCGGACTGGCGCTGAACTTCCACGCGCCCGGCTCGCTGTCGCCGCCCAGCCGCGCCAAGCTCGAGGACACCTGGGATCTGCTCGGCTACTGGTCCGGTGGCCTGATCTTCGTGCTGGCCGCCATCCTGATCCCGCGCCTGTTGTCGGATGTGCGGCCCTTCGATCTGGTGCTGGTCGCCGTCACCGTGCTGGCCTCGCTGGCCGCGCGGGCGCTGATTCTGTTCGGCCTGCTACCGCTGCTGGGCAAGTTGAAACTGTCACCCAAGGTCGAGCGCCGACAACGCGCGGCGATCCTGTGGGGCGGTCTGCGCGGCGCGGTAACGCTGGCGCTGGCACTGGCGGTGACCGAGAGTTTCCGCATCCCCGTCGACATTAAGCGGCAGGTCGGCATAATCGCCACAGGCTTCACGCTTTATACCCTGATGGTACAGGGTACGACGCTGCGCTGGGTGATCAACCGGCTGGGGCTGGACAAACTGTCGGCCATAGACGTTGCGCTCTCGGCGCAGGTTGTCGCGGTTGCGTTGCAATCGGTGCGCGAGACGGTCAGCGACACCGCGCGCGATTTCGGACTGGCGCCGCAGACTGTGCGGGATGAGGCCAAACGCTTTGCCGAACGCGTGGACGAAGCGGTCAAGGCCGCCGACGCCGGGGCCGAGATCGCCGACCGTGACCGCATCACGCTGGGGCTGGTGGCGCTGGCCGGGCGCGAGCGTGATCTGGTGCTGGAAGGCTTCAGGGACGGGATGCTGCCTGCGCGGCTGGCGACGCAGATGGTCGCCGACGCGGACCGCCTGATCGAAGGCACGCGCAACGGGGGGCGTCTGGGCTATCTGACCACGGCGCGGCTGACCCAACGCTCGGGCCGCGCGCAGGCGCTGGCGACCTTCCTTCATAACCGGCTGCGCATCACCGGCCCGCTGGCGCGCCAGACGGCTGATCGCTTTGAACATCTCGTCGCCCTTGCCCCGACCCTGCGCGAACTGCACGGCTTCATTGATACCCGCATCCGCCGCATTCACGGCAAGCGCGTCGGCGACCTGCTGCACGACCTGCTCGAACGCCGCATGGACGAAGCGGATCGGGCGCTGGACGGCCTGCGTCTGCAATTCCCCGGCTACGCCGAGGAACTGGAGCGCCGCCTGATCCGCCAGATGGTTCTGGCGCAGGAAGAGCGGGAATACGCGGCGCTGGTCGATGACGGGCTGGTCGGTCCCGAGCTGCGCCATTCGCTGGCCAATGGCATCGCCAAGCGGCGCAGTGCGCAATCGCAGCGGCCGACGCTGGACCTTGCCATTCAGCGCATGGCGCTGGTCGCAACCTTCCCGCTGTTCGCCGAGATGCCGGTGGACCGCCGCAAGATGCTGATGCGCGAGATGCGCACGATCTATGCCGCGCCCGGCACCGTGCTGCTCAAGCGTGACGAGATCCCGCGCAAGGTCTGGTTCATCTCCTCAGGCGCGGTCGAGCAGGTGCGCGCGGGTCAGGTGCTGCGGCTGGGACCGGGCGAAATGTTCGGGCATCTGGCCATGCTCAAACGCGGCTTGCGGCGCGGCCAGACCACAGCGATCACCCGCTGCACCCTGCTGACGCTGGACGAGGCGCAGTTTATCAAGATGATGAAGGCTGATAAAGGCCTGCGTCAGGCCGTCATCGAAAGCGCCGCCAAACGCGGCGTGGCCCTGGACCCCGACGCACTGACGACAGAGTGATGCCTAGGGTGCAGGGGCGCGTTCGATGGCCGGGCCAAACCGCTCACGCAGGGCGGTATTGACCGGCGCGGGCACGAATTTACTGACCTCGCCGCCCAGCCGGGCGATCTCCTTGACCAGCTTCGAGGCAATCGCCTGACGGCGGGCGTCAGCCATCAGGAACACGGTCTCGACCTTGTCGTCGAGCGCGCGGTTCATACCAACCATCTGGAATTCATACTCAAAATCCGCCACGGCGCGCAGCCCGCGGATGATGATCCCCGCGCCCACATCACGGGCGCAATCGATCAGCAGGTTCTCGAACGGATGCACAACGATCTCGACGCCGGTGCTCTTGATCAGCGCCGCTGTCTCACCCTCGACCATCGCCACCCGCTCATCCAGTGAGAACAGCGGGCTCTTGTCGCGGTTGATCGCCACGCCGATCACCAACCTGTCCACCATAGGGCAAGCACGCGTAATGATGTCCATATGTCCCAATGTGAGTGGGTCAAATGTCCCCGGATAAAGCCCAATACGCATCGCGTCCCCCTTGCGGATGTGTGTGCGACGCCACGCAACAATATTGCGTGAAAAGATGCAAGCGCAGAAAAACCGCCGACGCGCCCGGCGTCACCCTGCCACGGGCGCGTCGGCAAGGGCTCAATTGCCCATGATCATCCCGGTCAGCGCGTCTTTTTCCATCTGCAACTCGCTCAAACGGGCCGCGACGACATCCCCGATCGAGATAAAGCCGACCATCAGGTTGTCCTGCATGACGGGCATATGGCGAAAGCGGCGGGTGGTCATGGTTTCCAGCACCGAGTCCGTCGAATCTGCAGGCGCGCAGCCATAGATCGCGCGGGTCATCACCTTGTCGACTTTCTCGTCCAGACAGGCGGGGCCAGAGCGACCCAGTTCGCGCACGATATCGCGCTCGGATACGATTCCCTTGACCTTTTTGCCGTCATTGGACACCACCACCGCGCCGATCCGCCGGGTCGAGAGCAGCTCGACAACTTCGCGCAGCGTGGCATTGGGGGCGACGGTCACGACCCCCTCAGCCTTGGATTTCAGGATTTGACTGACAAGCATGGGGCACCTCCTTGTCCCTGTTTGTCCTTTACAGTCGGCACTTTGCACGGGATTCTGTCAAGACTTGTTTTCCAGCGAATCTTTTAGACCGGTCAAGATTTAGAGGACGTCATGCGCGCCAAATTTCTGAGCATCGCGGTGCTTGCCGCCTCATCGCTGGCCGCTCAGGCACAAGACGCCCTGCTGGCGCGCGAACAGCTTTATGGTCAGGTGCTGGCACATCCCTTGGTGTTTGGCGTCGAACCCGCCTTTCACGCCGAGCGCGCTGACGGGTTCTACCTGATGGAATGGGTGCCCGAGGGGCAGAGCGTCGAAGACTGGCAGCAAATGCAGACCATCACCGCGCACCGGGCCGTCGGCTCCAACCATGGGGACGATCAGGCCGCTTCACTGGGTGAAAACATCGCGGTGAACTTCCTGAACGGCTACCGCGACAACTGCGCGACCGAGGTGGACGCCCTGCCCTTGCCGATCACTGGCGCACACGGCGCCCGCGCGGCCTTCGCCGCCTATATGGGCTGCTCGCAGGTGCGCGGGACCGACCATGCCGAGGAAATGGTGATCCTTGTGATGGTCGGCGCGACCGACAGCTATACGCTGCAATGGGCCGAACGCTCGCCCGCGCGGGCTGCCTTCGACCGCGAGGACTTCTCGCGCTGGCGGCCCCGGATCGAGGCGCTGACGCAGGCCCATCTGTGCACCGTCCCCGACGGCGAAGAGCCGCCCTACCCGTCCTGCAACTGACCTTCCAGCGCCCGCATCTCGGCCCGCATTCCGGCGACCAGCGCCGCGGCGAAGCGCTCGATACGGGGCAGTTTGCGGTCGTCGGCGTGGCGGATTAGCCAGAAAGCGCGGGTCAGGCTGAAGTCTGAGGTCAGAACCCGCCGCACCCCCGCCGCCGCAGGCAGCGCGAAATCATGCGCCACGCCGACGCCCGCGCCCTGCCGGATCAGGTTCAGCTGCACCGAGACCGAATTGGACGCCATCGGAGGCTGTTCCACGCCCAGATCGGCCAGATAATCCAGTTCGCGGTCAAAGATCATGTCGGGGATATAGCCGATCACCCGATGCGCGCGCAGATCCGCCAGCGTCTCCAGCGGCGGCGCATCCCGCAGGTAGCGGTCCGAGGCCGCCAGATGCAGGTGATAGTCGGTGATCTTGGTGGCGATGACCCGGCCCTGCTCGGGCTTTGACACCGCGATCACCATATCCGCCTCGCGCCGGGACAGGCTGAAAACGCGCGGCAGGGCAACGATCTGCACCTCAAGCCCGGGATTTTGCGCAACAATCCCGGCCACCACCTGCGGCAGCAGGTAGTTCGCGCAGCCATCCGGCGCACCGATGCGGATCTGGCCGCTGATCCCCTCGGACGGTCCCGCCAGCGTCTCGGCGGCGCGTTCCATCGCAGTTTCAATCGCTTCGGCATGGGCCACCAGCCGCCCGCCCTCGTCCGTCAGCACATAGCCCTGCGGCGAGCGGGTAAAGAGCCGCGCGTCCAGCGCCTGCTCCAGCCGCGCCACGCGGCGGCCCACGGTGGCGGCGTCCAGCTTGAGCACCCTGCCCGCCCGTGACAGGCTTTCGCCGCGCGCGACGGCCAGAAACACCTTCAGATCATCCCAATCGGCCACAGGCGTACTTTCAGGGGGCTTTGCATCCTTGCAAAACGGCTTTTGGGAAACTGCCTCTGTTCAGGTGATTTTTGCAAGCCTATTGTGCGCCCAAAGCCACAGGAGGACGCTATGAAAGAACTCGGACACTGGATCGACGGCAAACTGGTCGCGGGCACGTCGGGCCGCTTCGCCGATGTCTATAACCCGGCCACCGGTGAGGTTCAGGCCAAGGTCGCGCTGGCCTCTAAGGCTGAACTCGACGCCGCCATTGCCTCGGCTGCGAAAGCGCAGGTCGCCTGGGGTGCTACCAACCCGCAGCGCCGCGCGCGCGTGATGATGGCGCTGGTTGGCCTGCTGAACCGCGACATGGACAAGCTGGCCGAGGCGCTTTCGTCCGAACATGGCAAGACCTTCCCAGATGCCAAGGGCGACGTGCAGCGCGGGCTGGAAGTGATCGAATACTGCATCGGCGCGCCGCAGATGCTCAAAGGTGACTACACCGACAACGCCGGCCCCGGCATCGACATGTATTCCATGCGCCAGCCGCTGGGCGTCGTCGCCGGCATCACGCCGTTCAACTTCCCCGCCATGATCCCGCTGTGGAAAATGGGTCCGGCGCTGTCGTCGGGCAACGCGATGATCCTCAAGCCGTCCGAACGTGACCCTTCGGTCCCGCTGATGATCGCGGCGCTGTGCAAGGAAGCCGGTCTGCCCGATGGCATCCTGCAGGTTGTCAACGGCGACAAGGAAGCCGTCGACGGCATTCTGGACAGCGACATCATTCAGGCCGTGGGCTTCGTCGGCTCGACCCCTATCGCGCAGTACATCTATTCCCGCGCCGCCGCGAGCGGCAAGCGCGCGCAGTGCTTCGGCGGTGCCAAGAACCACATGATCATCATGCCGGACGCCGACATGGACCAGGCCGCCGACGCGCTGGTCGGTGCAGGGTTTGGCGCGGCGGGCGAACGTTGCATGGCGATCTCGGTCGCGGTGCCGGTGGGTGAAGGTACCGCAGAAGCCCTGCGCGAACGGCTGGTGCCCAAGATCGAGGCGCTCAAAGTCGGGCCGTGGACCGCGGGCGACGATGTGGACTATGGCCCCGTCGTCACCGCCGCCGCCAAGGAGAACATCCTGCGGCTGGTGGAATCCGGCGTGGCGCAGGGTGCGGATCTGGTTGTCGACGGGCGCGACTTCAAGCTGCAGGGCTATGAGGACGGCTTCTTCGTCGGTGCGCATCTGTTCGACCACGTGACCACCGACATGGATATCTACAAGACCGAAATCTTCGGCCCGGTCCTGTCGATGGTGCGCGCGCAGACCTATGAAGAGGCGATCCAGATGGCGATCGACCACGAGTATGGCAACGGCACCGCGATTTTCACCCGCGACGGCGACACTGCCCGCGATTTCGCCAACCGGATCAACATCGGCATGGTCGGTATCAACGTGCCGATCCCGGTGCCGCTGGCCTACCATACCTTCGGCGGCTGGAAGAAATCAGGGTTTGGCGATCTGAACCAGCACGGGCCGGACGGGTTCCGCTTTTACACCCGCACCAAGACGATCACCGCGCGCTGGCCGAGCGGGATCAAGGAAGGCGCGGCCTTCAACTTCAAGGCGATGGACTGACATTGCTTTTTCCGGGCCGCTCAGTCGGCGGCCCGGATACCAAAGCCCAAGATCGCCGCGCTCAGCGACCGGGAACTTCCACAATCGGGCTGGGCACCTGACCTCTGCCTCGAATAATAAAGCCGCAGTCTGGCCGCTCGCACCGTGCGCGCATCTCGTAAACGGCAGTAAGAACCGGACCCACAAGCGCCGCCCCGATCAGGGCAACTATGAGGGATATGACTAAACCAAGGCCAGGGAGAGCAAGCCGCGACGACGGCTCACCCGTCGATGGCGCAGACCCCGAGCCCTCAATCAACTGATCGCCATTTCTCAGGCTGAAGCTGACGGTCTGCCCCGATTGCCGCAGCGCCACCTCGGCTTCGACGCGGGTTCTGCCCTGCTCGAAGGTCACGCCAACGCGGCCTTCCTCGACCATCGCCCGCACCGCCCGATCAGCGCCCGATGGGATCTCGATGAGCTGCCAGACCTCTTCGCGGCCGCGACGTGTCATCACGTAGAACTCATTCGCACTGGGTCCGGCGTAAATCTCGGCCTGCACGCGCCCCCCGCGCGTCAGCGACGCGGTGGCGAGCGGCGTCAGCGTGGCCTGTTCGGCGCGGGCGATGCGCGGATTGAGTGTAGTCACGCTCAGGCCGGTGACGCCCAAAGCGGCGGCAAGCGCACGGGTGGTGAAACTGCGACGGTCCATAATTCCTCCAGGGACAGGGCAAGTCGCGATACACCGCCACACCGTCCAGACGACCGCATCACCCAAACGGTCTAAGCCGATACCCCCAAAGGCTCGGCTGCGCCTTCACAACCGCGCAACCCCTATCAAAGTGCCGTGATGGCAGCGGAAATCCGTCCCGTTGCGTTTATATGAGGAGTACTTGATGATGGAGCCAAGTTAGCCGACCCGGCATGGCAGAGATTCTCAGGGCTGTTCCCTAGGGAACTGTACCGACGCCCGTGCTGGCGCAAGATGCATCCACGTTCTGCGCAAGGCAGAGCCGTTTCTTCCACGGAGGCTTTCTATGACCACGATGACCCGCCGCTCGACGCTCGCCCTTTTCGCCGCCACGCCGCTGGCCTTTGCCCTTGCCGGCCGCGCACATGCGGCCACCCATGACATCGCCATCGAAGGCATGGCCTATTCACCGGCCGAGATCACCATCGCGCGCGGTGACAGCATCACCTTCACCAACAATGACTCGATGCCGCACACCGCCACGTTCCGTTCCGCCGGAATGGACACCGGGCGCCTGTCGCAGGGCCAGACCGCGACGTTGACCTTCGCCAATGCCGGTACGTTTGACTATTTCTGCGCCGTTCACCCGTCGATGCGCGCGCGGGTCATCGTCGCTGGTTAAAAACCTGACGTCGCGGTCAAGTTGGGGCTCGCACTGGGGGATTTTCGCGATACGTTGAGCGAAAGCCACCGGTTGCCGGAGTGCATCTTGTCCGCGACGTATCGTATCCTGCCCGACCGCGCGCTGGTCTATGTGCGCTATGAAGGGTTCGTGACGCTTGATGAAAGCGTCGCGGTGATCGGCGATTACATCAATGATCCACAGCGACGTCCCGGACAGATGCAACTGGTGGACCTTTCGGCGGTGACAGGTTTCGAATTCGACTTTGTCCGCCTGATGGCCCTGCAAGCGCAAAAAGCGGCGATCTTTCGGCCCGCTGACGGTATCCAGACCTTGCTGGTCTATTATGCTCCCCATGATGAAGGCTATGAGATGGCCAAGCTGGTGCTGCGCTCGTGGCAGGGCGTCCCCTCGGTCATGGCCACCATCCAGCGCCACGAATCCGACGCGCTGGATATTCTGGGCCAGCCCGAGCGGCGGATGGACGAACTGCTCTCGGCCGCGGGCTGACGGGTCAGTGCCTTGGGCACTTTCCGTCGTGACGCTGCGCCAAAACCTGCCTCCCCTTGCGCTTGTCCCGGCGCGCTGCAAAACTCCTGCAACAATCAAGAATTAAACATGCGTTCAATTCTTGGGGGAGAGAGGACCGCGCATGGATTTCGCCTTGAGCGACGAGCAGACCGCCATATTCGACATGGCCCATGCCTTTGGGCAGGAACACATCGCGCCCTTCGCGCGCCAGTGGGAAGCCGAGGGCGTGATCCCGCGCGATCTGTGGCCGAAACTGGCCGAGCTGGGGCTGGGCGGGCTCTATGTCAGCGAAGACAACGGCGGAACCGGGTTGACGCGGCTGGACGCGACGCTGGTGTTCGAGGCGCTGAGCATGGCCTGCCCCTCGGTCGCGTCCTTCCTGTCGATCCACAACATGTGCGCGGCGATGCTGGACAAGTTCGGCTCGGAAGACGTGAAAGCCCGCATCCTTGCGCCCGCTGTGACGATGGAAAAACTGCTGTCGTATTGCCTGACCGAACCCGGTGCGGGCTCGGACGCGGCGGCGCTGAGCACGCGGGCCGAGAAGACCAACACGGGCTATCGGCTCAACGGCACCAAGGCGTTCATCTCGGGAGGCGGCTACTCCGACGCCTATGTCGTGATGTGCCGCACCGGCGATGCGGGGGCGAAGGGCATCTCGACCGTGGTCGTCGAGCAGGGCACGCCGGGGCTCAGCTTTGGCGGGCTTGAGGACAAGATGGGCTGGCGCAGCCAGCCCACCCGGCAGGTGCAGTTCGATGATTGCGAGACCTCACTCGACAACCTCGTCGGGGTCGAAGGCGACGGGTTCAAATACGCGATGATCGGATTGGATGGCGGGCGGCTGAACATCTCGGCCTGCAGCCTTGGCGGCGCGCAGGCAGCGCTGAACCAGACGCTGGCCTATATGGGCGAGCGCAAGGCGTTTGGCAAAAGCATCGACCAGTTTCAGGCGCTGCAATTCCGTCTTGCTGACATGGAGATCGAACTGCAGGCGGCGCGGACCTTCCTGCGTCAGGCCGCGTGGAAGCTGGACACCAAAGCCCCCGACGCGACCAAATTCTGCGCCATGGCGAAGAAATTCGTCACCGAAGCCGGCAGCCGCATCGCCGATCAGTGCCTGCAATTGCATGGCGGCTATGGCTATCTGGCCGATTATGGCATCGAAAAGCTTGTGCGGGATCTGCGTGTGCATCAGATCCTCGAGGGCACCAATGAAATCATGCGCCTGATCACCGTCCGGGCGCTGCTGGCCGAACGCGGCTAAGGGAAATCCATGTCTGAACCCGAAGTGATCGTGCGCAAAGAAGGCCGTGCCGGTCGTCTGACGCTGAACCGACCCAAGGCGCTGAACGCACTGACGCATGGCATCTGTTTGCAGACCACGCAGGCGCTGCTCGACTGGGCGGACGACCCCGAAGTGTCGGTGATCATTCTCGACGGCGCAGGCGAGCGGGCGTTCTGCTCGGGCGGCGATATCGCGCAGGTGACGGCGGCGGGCAAGCGCGGTGACTACGCCGCCGGGCGCGATTTCTGGCGTGATGAATACCGCATGAACTGCCTGCTGGCCGCCTATGCCAAGCCCGTGGTCAGCTTCATGCATGGCTTCGTTATGGGCGGCGGCGTCGGCTATGGCTGCCACACGCGCAACCGGATCGTTGGCGAGAGCACGCAGATGGCGATGCCCGAATGCGGCATCGGCATGATCCCCGATGTCGGAGGCACCTGGCTGCTGGGTCAGGCGCCCGGCGAGCTGGGGGTCTATCTTGCGCTGACTGCTGCGCGCATGGGGCCGGGCGACGCGATCCACGCCGGTTTCGCCGACCGCTTCGTGCCTGAGGCCGCGTGGGACGGCGCCAAGGCTGCGCTGATCGAAACCGGCGATGTCAGCGCCCTGCCCCGGCACGCCGATCCGGCCAGCCCGATGGCGGTTGAGCAATCGCGGATCAACCGGCTGTTTGCGCCCTCGACCGTGACCGAGATCATCGACTCCCTGCGCACCGACTCCAGCGCCTTCGCGCAAGCGGCGCTCAAGGCAATCGGACGCAACTCGCCGCTGTCGATGGCCAGCACGCTGGCTTTGCTGCGCCCCTCGCCCCGTTCGCTGGAAGAGGCGCTCAAGCAGGAATACCGCTGGACCTGGCGGGCGATGGAACACTCGGACTTCATCGAGGGCGTGCGCGCGCAAATCATCGACAAGGACCGCACCCCGCACTGGAAGCACGCCGATCCCGCCGACGTTACCATCGCCGAGGTCGCCGCACTGCTGGCCACGCTGGGCCGCGACGAGCTGAGTTTTGGCTGAGATCCGGCCGAGCCCACGCTCGGCCCCCCGCTTTTGAGGAGGAGCATCATGTACATCGCCTTTATCGGTCTGGGCAATATGGGCGCGCCCATGGCCGCCAATCTGATCAAGGCCGGGCACTCTGTCACCGGCTTTGACACCCAGGCCACGCCCGCGGGCGTAACCATGGCTGCTTCGGCCGCCGAGGCGGCCACGGGCGCAGACGTCGTCATCACCATGCTGCCCAATGGCGCGATCCTGCGCGCGGTGGCCGATCAGATCATCCCGGCGATGAAATCCGGCGCGGTGCTCTGCGATTGCTCGACGGTTGATGTCGACAGCGCCAAAGCCGTCGCCGCGCAGGCCGAGGCCGCAGGGCTGGGCGCGCTGGACGCGCCGGTCTCGGGCGGCACGGGCGGGGCGACCAACGGCACGTTGACCTTCATGGTCGGCGGCAGCGATGCGGCCTTCGCCACCGTGCAGCCGCTCTTTGACATCATGGGCCAGAAGGCCGTGCATTGCGGCGCGGCGGGCGCGGGCCAGTCGGCCAAGATCTGTAACAACATGATCCTCGGCGTCACCATGATCGCGACCTGCGAAGCCTTCGCGCTGGCCGACAAGCTGGGACTGGACCGCCAGAAGATGTTCGATGTGGTCTCGACCTCGTCAGGCTACAGCTGGTCGATGAACGCCTATTGCCCCGCCCCGGGTGTTGGCCCGCAATCGCCTGCGGATAACGGCTACAAGCCTGGCTTCGCTGCGGAATTGATGCTCAAAGACCTGCGCCTGAGCCAGCAAGCAGCTGAAAGCGCCGATGCCGATACGCCGATGGGCCAGCTGGCCGCCGCGCTCTATCAGCAATTCGTCGAGGCCGAAGACGGCAAAGGCACGGACTTCTCCGCCATGCTCCCCCGCTTCGAGAAACGCGGGCGCGCCTGATGGGTTGGGCAGGCACCGCGCTCCCCGGACTGGATGCCGAGGACCGCGCGCGTCTTGACGCCCTGCCCGTTCAGGTGCTGCCAGACGGTGCGCATCTGTTTTCCCCCGGCGACCGCCCGCAGGGCTTTGCCATGGTGCTCTCGGGCCGGATCGAGGTCAGCCTCACCGGCCCCAACGGGCGCGAGATCCTGCTCTACGCCGTCGAGCCGGGCCAAAGCTGCATCCAGACCACGCTGGGCCTTTTGGGCGATGACGCCTATTCCGGCGAGGCGGTCTGCATCGGGCCGGTGCGCGTCGCGGTGATCCCCGGCGCACTGTTCCATGCCCTCATGGCCCGGTCCGAGGCGTTTCGCGGCTTCGTCTTCCACGCGCTTGCGACGCGGATGAACGACATGACCCAACTCCTTGAGCGCGTCGCCTTCACGCGGGTCGAGGCGCGGCTGGCGGGCGCGCTGCTGGATCTGGGCGGGCATGAGGGCATCGTCGAGGCGACCCACGCCGACCTCGCCGCGCGCATCGGCTCGGCGCGTGAGGTCGTCTCGCGCAGGCTGGAAGCGATGGCCAAGCGCGGGATGGTCAGCACGGATCGCGGACGCGTCGCGCTGCTCGATCCGGCGGCGCTGCGCCGCCTCGCCGTGGCGCTATAACCGCAGGGGCGGTGATCACGTCACAGACCCGGACGGCGCTGACGTGGTAAGACGGCGGTGGCACAAATCTGGAAAGGGTTTCCCCATGTTCTCGCGCAATGTTGGCACGATCGACCGCGGCCTTCGCATCATCCTCGGCCTCGCCCTGCTGGCCGGGTTCTTCCTGTACCCCGACGCTGGCCTGCGCTGGCTGTTTCTGGTCGGGATCATCCCGCTGGTCACCGGGTTGATGGGCACCTGCCCGCTCTACCGGATCTTCGGCTTTTCGACCTGCCCGATTTCGCGCAGCTGACGCGTTAAGCGCCGGAGGGGCAGCGCCCCGACACGCCGCGCGAAGGCTCCCCTTGCGGGGGCCTGAGCGCGGCGTTTCCGCGTCGCCGTCAGACCGGCGCGCTCAGGCTTTCGTGCGAGCTGCCCTCATGCGACTGGCGCGCCCACATCGCCGCATAGCGCTGCCCCAGTGCCAGCAGCTGCGCATGGGTGCCCTCTTCGATCACCTCGCCCGCTTCCAGCACCACGATCCGGTCGGCATCGACCACCGTCGACAGACGGTGCGCGATGGTGATCACCGTGCGCCCCCTGCCCATCGCCGCCAGCGCGTCCTGAATGTCATGCTCGGTCTGCGTATCCAGCGCCGAGGTCGCCTCGTCCAGTAGCAAGATCGCCGGGTTCTTCAGCAGCGTCCGGGCAATCCCCACCCGCTGCTTTTCGCCACCCGACAGTTTCAACCCACGCTCGCCGACCTGGGTGTTGTACCCCTCGGGCAAGCTGCTGATGAAATCGTGGATCTTGGCCGAGCGTGCTGCCGCCTCGACCTCGTCGCGCGTGGCGTGGTCCTTGCCGTAAGCGATGTTGTAATAAATCGTATCGTTGAACAGCACGGTATCCTGCGGCACCACGCCAATGGCCGCGTGCAAGCTGTCCAGCGTCACGTCGCGGATGTCCTGCCCGTCGATGGTCAGCGCGCCGCCGCTCACGTCATAAAAGCGGAACAGAAGCCGCCCGATGGTCGACTTTCCGCTGCCCGAATGCCCGACCAGCGCCACGGTCTGCCCGGCGGGCACGTCGATGCTTACGCCTTTCAGGATAGCGCGCTCGGTCTCATACGAGAAGGCCACGTCGTTCAGCCGGACATGCCCCCCCGCCAGCCGCAACGGCTTGGCTCCGGGTTTCTCAACCACGTCAGGGGCCTGCGACAGCAGCCCGAACATCTGCCCCATATCCACCAGCGCCTGCCGGATCTCGCGGTACACCGTGCCCAGAAAGTTCAGCGGCATGGTGATCTGGATCATATAGGCGTTGACCATGACGAAATCGCCGACCGTCAGCGTGTTGTTCTGCACCCCGATGGCCGCCATGACCATCACCACCACCAAGCCGGTGGTGATCAGCGCGGCCTGCCCGAAATTGAGCAGCGTCAGCGAATAGGCGGTGCGCAACGCGGCACTCTCATACCCCGCCATCGCGCCGTCATAGCGCTGCGCCTCGCGGTTCTCGGCGTTGAAATACTTGACGGTTTCAAAGTTGAGCAGGCTGTCGATGGCTTTCTGGTTGGCATCGGTGTCCTGCTCGTTCATCTCGCGTCGGATCTTTACCCGCCATTCGGTCACCGTGAAGGTGAACCAGACATAGAGCGCGATGGTGACCATGATCACCGCCAGATACCAGGCGTCGAACAAGACCAGCATGACGATGCCGATCATCAACAGTTCCAGCACCAGCGGCCCGATCGAGAACAGCAAGAAGCGCAGCAGGAAATCGACGCCCTTCACCCCGCGCTCGATCACGCGACTCAGGCCGCCGGTCTTGCGGGTCAGGTGATAGCGCAGGCTCAGGCGGTGGATATGCGTGAAGGTCTCCAGCGCCAGTTGCCGCAAGGCGCGCTGGCCCACGGCCGCAAAGAACGCGTCACGCAATTGCTGGAAGCCGTTGGTCATCAGCCGCGCCATGCCGTAGGCGATGGTCAGACCAACCGCGCCGATGCCCACAAGCCAGCCTGCGTCCAGCACATTGGGTGCCAGCGCATCGACGGCGGCCTTGTAGATCATCGGCGTTCCCACCGCGATGAGCTTGGACGCCATCAGCGCCACCATCGCCAGCACGACGCGGATCTTCAGCCCGTTCTCGCCCTCAGGCCACAGATACGGCGCCACTTTGGCGATGGTCGAACGGCCCGAAGCCTCGGTTTCCAAAGGGTCGGAGGGCAGCGCGGTCGAGCTGGGACGGTTTCGCATACGGGACATAGGGCTCGCTGTCTGGGCTGGCGTGGGAGAGAGACGTAATCCCTTCACGCAGGCTTTACCAGCCTGACACACGCGCCTTGTGCAGTGGGGCCTTATTCCGTCGGCAAGGTAAAGATCTGACCCGGATAAATCAGATCGGGATCGCGGATCTGACTGCGGTTGGCGTTGTAGATGACGACATAGCGCTCACCCTGCCCGTAACGCTCACGCGAGATATGCCACAGCGTATTGCCCGGCTGCACGGTGATCAGCGACACCTGCGGCGCAGCGGCGGTCGGCGGCGCGCTGGCCGATGCCGTGGCGGTGACGACCGGGGTTTCGATCGACGCGGCGGCGCGGGATGGCTCGACCGGTGCCCCCTCGGGGGTTTCCTGCGCCAGCGTGCGGGGCGTCACCACGAGGGGCGTCGCATCAGCAGCAGGCGCGACGGGTTCCTGTACACTCGCGGCAACGGTGCTCGCGGTGCCGGCGGCGGGCGATGTCGTCGCCGCGCTCTCAACCGGGCGCGCGCCAACGGGGGACTCGGCAGACGCTTCAGGCTCCACCGCCGCCGTCTGGGTCACGGGTTGTTCCACCGCCGCAGTCTGTTGCGCGCGGGCTTGCGCGGCGGCGACGATTTCAGGGGCTTCGCGCTGGAACGGGGTCTCAAAGCGCGAAACAACCCGCCCGTCAGTGCCGACCTGATCGACCCGCAACGTGTAGACGCCCGGATCGATCGACGGCAGGTCCGACGCCCAATCGCCACTCTCGGCCTGCGCCACGGCGATGGGACGGTTGTCCAGATAGATGCGCAGATTGGCATCAGGATTGGCCCGCGCGGCGCGGCCCGCGATCTGGACATCCCCTGCCGAAGAATAGCTGATCGAGTCGATGATCACATTGTCCATCACACTGGGCGCGCGGTCCAGAACCGTGACCTGCCCGTCGCCCCGCAGCAAGAAGGCCGAGGGCATGCGGCTGGAGTCGGGCACACTGTCGGCACTGGCGACCACGGTCGGCTCAGAAGCCGTCTCAGGCCCGGTCCGGTCCGGCACCGGATCCGTTTGCACAGGGTCAGCACTGGCCTCGGCCGTTTGCCCGGTCTGCGGCGCGGCAGCACCCCCTTCAGACGGCGCAGCGCCGGTCGGGCGCGTCCCGGCTTCTGCCGAGGCGATCTCTAGCGGCGCGGCCTCTGCCGGGTCAGCGGCAGGAGCACCCGGAACGGGTGCCTGCACTGCGGGTTGGTCGCTGGTGGGTTGCGGTGCGTCCGACGCGATGGTCTGGCCTTCAGTGTCCGGTGCGCTGTCGTCTGGCGTGGCGCTTGCACTCTCGGTTCCTGCGACGGGGCTGCTTTCCACGCTCTCGGGCGCAGTGGTGTCTGTCGCGACCTCGGTCGTTGGTTCGTCACGAGCCGGGGGTGCCGACGGCTCCGCCTCGGGCGCGGAGGCCACCTCGACTGGCGCGGGCTCTGTCGCCCCCCCTTCGGAAACGCCCTGCGCCTGCGTTGCCGCGGTGTCGGCGCTGGCTGGGTCCGCAACCTCACCGGAGGTCGCGGCCTCTGAAGGACCGGTCAATGGCTCGGATTGAGGATCGGCGGTGCGCAAACCGTCAACCGCAGTTTGCAGTCCCACCGTATCCGCTGCAGGCTGATCCACTGCGGCGATCTGCACCGGCGCGTCTGCCGGTCGCGGCGTCAGGATCACCGTATCCTCGCCGACAATCACCTGCCCCGCAGCATCCAGCATCTCAAGCGTCATGACCTGCGGCACGTCCGACGGCTCCAGCGAAAAGATCGCCACGAACTGCCCGGCTGAATCCGCCGAGGTCTGCGCCCGCTCGACACCATCGACCCGCAGGACAACCGCCGCCCCCGGCGCCGCCGATCCGGCCACCAGCGCCGCACCGTCGCGTGCCACGCGCACAACGTCAAAACCGGGGGGAACGGGGGCGACAACGGCTGGCTCTTCGGCAACCGGCGGCGTGCTTGGCTCAGGCGCAACCGCGGGGGTGGCCGGCGTCGCTTCCGGCGCAACAGCGACCCGGTCGTCCTGCATGCCCATGGCCAGCCACACGGCAACCGCGCTGCCTGCGGCCAGTGTACCACTGCCCAGGATCCATACCAGGTAACGCGACATCAACCTTGTCTCCCCGTGTCGGGACCGCTCTTGTTCCCTTCATACAACGCCCGTATCTATGGGTGAACACTTATTCTTGCCCCAAGGTCTTGCGAAAGGACGCCCATGCCAGCCTTCCCTCCCTCGGTCTGCGTGTTCTGCGGCTCGCGGCCCGGCAGCGATCCCGCGATGATGCAGGCCGCCCATGATACCGGCACGATGCTGGCGCGGCGCGGCTGGCGGCTGGTCTATGGCGCGGGCGACATCGGGCTGATGGGCGAGACCGCACGGACTACGCAGGCGGCGGGCGGCAAGACCTTCGGGGTGATCCCCACCCATCTGATGCAGGGCGAGGTGGCGCGGGCCGATCTGGACACGCTGGTGATCACCGAGACGATGCACGAGCGCAAGAAGGTAATGTTCGCCAACTCGCACGCGATCGTCGTGCTGCCAGGCGGCGCGGGGACGCTGGACGAGTTCTTCGAGGTCGTCACCTGGGCGCAGATCGGGCTGCACAAGAAGCCGGTGGTTTTGGTGGATCAGAACGGGTTCTGGCAGCCGCTGCTGGCGCTGATCGAGCATGTGATCGCGCAGGGTTTCGCGCCGGATTTTTTGCGCGATCTGATCACGGTTGTGCCGGATGTGGCGATGCTGGAGGTCGTTTTGGCGGCCTATCTACCCGAGTGACGCCGGATGTCCCCTGATGGGACATTTTCAGAATTGAGCAAAATCAATGGGTAAAGGGCGGGGATTAACCCGCCCTTTACCCATTCAGCACCTGACGCGTGGCTGGGCGCGATCAGACCCGCTTGAGCAAACAGCCCGCCGCCAGCACGACATAGCCCGCGACAACGATCCAGAACGCGGAAACCGGCAAGGTCGGGATGATGGCCAGAGCCACCAGTATGCCGATGACGGTGATGGCGAGGGAAATCAGAAAAATGACTTGGGTCGGCGCGCTGAGTTTCATGAGACACCTGTGACTGGGGGAAATGGCCCGGAGCCTTTGACTGCGACGGAGCCTGACCGCGCGATCCATACCGCGCGACGAGGGGACGGTAGGGCGGTTGGGGTTGGAAAACAAGGCGGTGTTCAGTTGGCGAAGCCGGATCTAGCCATTGCGGACCAGCGCGCAACACGCCCCCTTTTCTCGTCAGACGCGCAAAATTTGGCGAACGGCAAAGGCTACTTTCGTCTGAACCCCGAGGCGGCTGCCGAACAGGCACATCGTTGGACTGCGTCAAGGAAAGAAGCCAACGATTTGACCGCGTGAACAGTGGCACCCCCCTTCTGACTGCCAGGGGCAATTTTCGTCAGGCGTGGTGCAACTGCCCGGCTGTATCAGGTTGAGACAGCGACTGGCCGATTACCTCCTGCGCGATTGCGTTGGCTCTTGCCGGGTCGCCTTCGGGAGTTTTTGACAAGGAGCTGGTGGGCTCATACCCTAACCCAAGGAGACGCACCCGCGAAACCCGGTATCATTCTTGTCGCGAGCAGGCGTAACGATGAAGCTCAGAGCATTCGGCCGCACGAACCGCAGCTTTGGGCCTGGACCGTGGCGACCACTTGCCGAACTGATCGAAATTGAGCTGCCTGACTTTGGCGACGCGCTCCACCAGATCGAATTGACCGTCTATTGCAATGGCGATGCCCCCGTCAGACATAGCCCTTTGCTCGTTTTTCTGGAAAGTCTGGGTGGCTCGACTGACTTCGCACCCCTTCAACTCACCGCTAAATCGACGTTTTTCAGGAAGCGGCGGGAACTGAGGATACAATTCCCGACGACACGCTTCGACGTATCGGATGCCGTCGGAATCTCGGGTTCTGGCTGGAGCAGGGAAGCCCTGCGTGAAGCGAAGCATGATGTGCGCGATGCCGTGCAATGGGCGTTCAATCGGTCAATCAAAAAAACAGACGACTTCGATACTGCCGCCTTTCTGACCTGGTTTGACAACTGGCGCGGACTCGACACCGACCTGGAGACCCCCATCTCCGACCTGATCCACGCAGCATGGAGCGAAAAGACGCGGCGGCGCGCGTTAGAAGACCCCTGGTCCTTGCTCGACATAAAATGGAACAGGATGCACCCGGAGGCCCGGAAGATCCTGGATCGCCCCGAAGACTGGTCGCAAACCGATGGCCTGTCGCCGCATGGCAGCGACACAGGTGCGGATATATGGAGCGACTGGCGACGCTATGCCCGCCTGACGCCCGAAGATGCGGCGCTGCGCATGGGCTGGAACCCGCGCGATCCCGAGGCCCGCGCGGTTATGGCGAGGGATTGGATGGAGATCCATCTGGCTCTGGCTTTTGGGCAGATCAAACGTAATGGCTGTTGTCCGCCAGATCTGGCGACTGCGACGGTGAAGTTACTGAATGAATCGCTATTGAACGAAGAGTTGGTTGTGCCAGAAAGACTGCAGGACTGGCGTGATCGCGCAAATCGCTACACAACCATTCTTGCGAGGTATGCGGCGCAGAACCCTTGATACCTGGTACCGCAAAGCACCCAAGAGACGACATTGGCCGTCTATCAAGTGAACTTGAGCGCGCAGGCGGGCGCAGCAATTAAGGCTGCGCGATGCCCGTCAACACCAAATACAGGGCGAGCTTGGCGCAGCCGCTGCGAAAACCGGGGCTTTACAGCCCCAGTTTCTGCATCACCAGCGCGTTGACCGCTGCCGGGTTGGCCTTGCCGCCGGTGGATTTCATCACCTGCCCAACAAACCAGCCCGCCAGTTTCGGGTTCTGTTTGGCCTTTTCGACCTGCGCCGGGTTGGCCGCGATGATCTCGTCGACCGCCGCTTCGATCGCGCCGGTGTCGGTGACCTGCTTCATGCCGCGCTCTTCGACGATCTGCGCGGGATCGCCGCCTTCCGTCCACAGGATCTCGAACAGATCCTTGGCCAGTTTGCCCGAGATGACCTGGCTGCTGATCAGATCGACCACGCCGCCCAGTTGCTGCGCCGAGACGGGGCTGGCGTCGATGCTCAGGCCCTCTTTGTTCAGCCGCCCGAACAGTTCGTTGATCACCCAGTTGGCCGCGATCTTGCCGTCGCGGCCTTTGGCCACGGCCTCGAAGAAGGCCGCGTGCTCCAGCTCGGCGGTCAGGACGTTGGCGTCGTAATCGGTCAGGCCGAAGTCACCCATGAAGCGGGTTTTCTTGGCGTCCGGCAGCTCAGGCATGGTGGCTTCGATGTCATCGACCCAGCCCTGCTCGATTTCCAGCGGCAAGAGGTCGGGATCGGGGAAGTAGCGGTAATCCTGCGCTTCTTCCTTGGAACGCATCGAGCGCGTCTCGCCCTTGTCGGGATCGTAGAGCCGGGTTTCCTGATCGACTTTGCCTCCATCCTCAAGGATGGCGATCTGGCGGCGAGCTTCATAATCAATGGCTTGCTGGATGAAGCGCATCGAGTTCATGTTCTTGATCTCGCAGCGCGTGCCCAGATGGCCGAAGTCCTGCGTCGCCTGATACTTCTCATACTGGCCCGGACGGCAGACCGAGACGTTCACGTCGGCGCGCAGGTTGCCGTTCTGCATGTTGCCGTCGCAGGTGCCCAAGTACCGCAGGATCTGGCGCAGTTTGAGCACATAGGCGGCGGCCTCTTCCGGCCCGCGGATGTCGGGGCGCGAGACAATCTCCATCAGCGGCACGCCGGTGCGGTTGAGGTCGATGAAGGACATGTTCGGGTCCATGTCGTGGATCGATTTGCCCGCGTCCTGCTCGACGTGGATACGCTCAATGCGCACCAGCCGCGCGACGCCCGCACCCAGCTCGACCAGCACTTCGCCCTCACCCACGATGGGGTGATAGAGCTGGCTGATCTGATAGCCCTGGGGGTTGTCGGGGTAGAAATAGTTCTTGCGGTCAAAGGCCGAGCGCAGGTTGATCTGCGCCTTCAGGCCCAGCCCGGTGCGCACCGCCTGCTCAAGGCAGAATTCATTGACCACCGGCAGCATCCCCGGCATCGCCGCATCCACGAAGGACACGTTCGAGTTGGGCTCGGCCCCGAAGGTGGTCGAAGCGCCCGAGAACAGCTTGGCCTGCGTCGAAATCTGCGCGTGGATCTCCATCCCGATGACCAGTTCCCAATCGCCGGTGGCACCGGAGATCACTTTGGGCTTGGGGGCTTCATAGCTGAGATCGAGCATGGGGTCCGTCCTTGGCAATCACGGTCCCGGTTCTAGTGCGCCTTGCCCGCAGTGAAAAGCGGTTTTCGGCAAGGGCTGCCCGGCTTCGGGCTGAAACGCGGGCATAGGGCGCAATCGGCGTCGATGCGGGCTGGATCTGAACGGCGGACGGTTGACCGCGGCAGGGTCGGACTGCCTGTTGCCGTTGCCAGCTGCCCCGGTTCAGACCGGACCGGCAGCAAATTGGCGAGCGGCCGCTATGGTTCTGGGCCATGCCAGCCGTCCTTAAGTGCTGCAAATTCAACGGGCGGCGGATATCCGCCCGGCGCGTTTCCGCGCAGGCGCGGGTGCCAAACCCTGCCATGGATTGCGCAGATTTGGGGGGCGGCGCATGAGAGACCCCAGCAAACACTGGATCCTTTGATGCGCCTCGCCCTTCTCGCCCTGCCTTTTGTCGCCGCGTGCGCTGCACTGCCGGCCGACCAGACCACGCCCGAAGTCGCCGCCCGTTGGAACCACCGCCCCGAGGCTGCGGTCTGGAACGCCGCCATGATCGAGGCCCTGCTGACCGATGGCAGCGCCATGGTCGTATCGGTGCCCGATGACATCGACAGCTTCTGCCCCGGTTATGCCGATGCCACCCCCAGCCAGCGCGCGGGCTTTTATGTCGCGTTCTTCTCGGGTCTGGCGCGGTTTGAAAGCACGTGGAACCCGCGCGCCTCGGGCGGCGGTGGTGCGTATCACGGCTTGCTGCAGATCTCGCCGGCCACGGCGCGCTACCATGGCTGCGCGTTGCCCGAAGACGGCCTTTATGACGGGGCGGCCAATCTCAGCTGCGCCGTGCGCATTGCCACATCAGCGGTGTCGCGCGACGGTGTGCTGGTGACGGATCGCGGCGGGGTCGCTGCCGACTGGCCGCCGCTGCGCGATCCCGCGAAACGCCGCGAGATCGCCGAGTTCACCCGCGCCCTGCCCCAATGCGCATCGCAAGAAAGCTGAGCGGCTTACTTGTCGCGTGACGGGGAGTTGGGCGACTGACCGCCGCCCTGGATGGCGAAGCCGGGCTCGATGACTTCCTCGCGGAACTGCCGCATCACGGTACGCCACCATTGGACGGAATCGTCGAAATTGGCTGCCGGCACGCCATGCGCAAGGTTCACGTCCCATTCGATCGTCGCATTGCCGCGACTGTCGAGATAGGCCGATGAAAAGCGCCTGTCCTGGTTCCACTGGTTCATCGCGTCCACGGTATGCGCGCCGTTGGACTCCCACCAGGCGCGAAACTGGACCGAGTTGCAGTTCTGGTGCTGGTCGTTGCAGTTCAGAAACGAGATCGAATAAACGGTGTCATCCATCTCGCCGCGCAGCCAGACACCCGCGTCGTCTTCGCGCCGGTCAATCGTGCCGTAGACGGCAGCGATCTGGGTGATGCGGGCAACATCAGAGCCGGTCACGACACCGGTCAGCGGCTGCTGCGCCACCGCAGGCCCGGTCAGAAAAACGGCGAAAACCGCCGGCGCTATCAGAGCACGAACAGACATATTGACAATCCCTCCTAGTAAAATCGCCTGATCACGCTAGCATCGGCCCGGTTGAGCTGACAATCACATGCCTGTGGCCACGGTGAAATAATCTGCGCAGAGCCGGCGCATCGCTGGTATCACCACGCAGGCCGGGCAAGCGGCGGTCAGCCGGTCGGGTCAGGCGCAGCTTGCAAATCCGACCCGTTTGCCGCACAACGCCCAAAACCTTTCGGAACACCCAATGCTCGAATACAAGGTCGTCCCCGCGCCAGTGCGCGCGGTGAAATCCAAAGGTCTCAAGACCACCGCAGACCGGTTTGCCAACACGCTGGCCGAGCGGATCAATGCCGAGGCCGCCGGTGGCTGGCAGTTTCTGCGCACGGAATCCCTGCCCTGCGAAGAACGCTCGCGCTTTGGCGCGGCGCGGGTCTCGCAACAGGTGGTGATGGTGTTTGCCCGCGAACTGGGCGCCGCCCGGCCCGATGCCGGGGCCGCGCTGGCTGCGGTGCAAGAGGCTGTGCACAGCGACGAGCCGCGTGAGGCGCCCGCACGCCTCAAACTGGAACCGCGCCGCGAGCCGGTGCCGGAACCCGCTGCCCGCCGCCAGGAACCGCTGTTCCGCTCGGGTGCCATGCTGCGCGCTGACGCGGCGCAACGCCCCGAACCGGTGCTGCGCCCGCTCAATGCGGCGGATGAGACCGGCACCGCTAACTGACGCGCGGCGCTGGTACTCAGGCAGACCGGGGCGATTGCATGCGATCGGTTTGCCCGCAGCCCTTCCCTTTTGCAGTTGCAAACAGGTACACTAACGCCTCCGACTCGCAGGCCGGTCATTCTGACCCCTGCAGCGGCACCAGACATACCATCGGCAGGCTTATGACTCGCGATCCTTTCAACTTTGATATCCGCGCTTCCACTGACAAGGCCAAGCGCACCAAGGGTCGGCGCGGGATGTCCGGCGCGGTCGAGACCTCGGCCCGGCTGTGCCAGCACCCGGGCTGCGGTCTGCCGGGCAAATACCGCGCACCGCGCTCGCCCGACGCGCTGGACGACTACCTGTGGTTCTGCAAGGACCATGTGCGCGAATATAACCTGAAGTGGAACTTCTTCTCGGGCCAGACCGAGAGCGAAATGCAAGACACCATGGAACGCGACCGCGTCTGGGGCCGTGCGTCCAAACCGTTTGACAACGGCGACGCGCGCGACTGGTCGCGTCATGGCATCGACGATCCGTTTCAGGTGCTGGGTGACAAGGCGACGCAGCGTCGGCCCGACGGCAGCAACCGACCGCACGGAGCAACGCGCAAACTGCCAGCCACGGAACGCAAGGCGCTGGAAGTGCTGGATGCGCGCGACACCTGGAGCCGCGCCGAAATCCGCAAGCAGTATAAAAGCCTGGTGAAGGACCTGCACCCCGACCTCAACGGCGGCAACCGCGCGGATGAGGAACGCCTGCAAGAGGTCGTCTGGGCCTGGGACCAGATCAAGGAAAGCCGCAGCTTCCGCGAATGAGCACGGTGCTTGTGGCGACGTAAAAAGGGGGCTTTCAGCCCCCCTTCTTCGCTTGTCGCGAATTCACCCCCGAGGATATTTAGTGCATAAAGTTGGGGCTTAACTTTTCGTTAACCTTGTCCAACTTTATGCCTGATATATCCCGGGGGCGGGCCGGAACGGCCCGGCGGGGGCAGCGCCCCCGAGCGGCGCGAAGGCCCTCGATGGGCCTGAGCGCCGCGCCTACCCGTTCGCCAGCCGGTCGATCAGCTCGCGGAATTGCCCCAGCTGGTAGCCGTATTGCGCCCCCGCTGCGATCAGGTCATCCGTCGGTTGCCGTCCGGCATTGGCCAGGGCCCAGACGACCGATGACCGGTTGCCCGACGCGCAATAGGCCAGCACCTTGCCACCGGCGTCGATCGCCTCGCGCTGCGCCTCAACATTCTCCATGGTCAGCGCGCCGCCGACCACCGGGTTGACCACAAACCCCATCCCCGCCGCCTCGACCGCGCTGCGCAGGGTGTCGGCGTGCAATTCGGGCGGGTTCTCGCCATCGGGGCGGTTGCAGATCACCGTGGTGTAGCCCGCGGCGGCAATGGCCGGGATATCCTCGGGCAGGATCTGCGGGGTGACGCTGTAGCTGTCGGTCAGCGGACGGATGTCCATAAGGGCGGCTCCTGGCTCGTTAGCGGATCGCAGCGGCGACGGCGTTGACACGCGTGCGCACGGCGGGTGCAAGCAACATACCGGCGAGCATCGCGGCAAGGAAGACCAAACCGCCGATCCCGCCCCAGCTGATCGAGGCAATGGCCGGACCCGGGCACAGTCCCACAAGCCCCCAGCCTGCACCGAACATCAGCGACCCGATCACCAGATTGCCGTCGATCTCGGTGCCCGGCTTGCCCGGCAGCGGGCTGCCCAGCAGCGATTTTGCCCGCCGCGAGGCGATGTTCCACGCGACCGCCATCGGCAGGATCGCGCCGCCCAGCACAAAGGCCAGCGTCGGGTCCCAGTCGCCGAAAATGTCCAGCCAGCCCTGCACCTTGTCGGTGTTGGTCATGCCCGAGATCAGCAGGCCCGTGCCAAACAGCCCGCCTGCAAAGAGGGAGAAGAGATTGCGCATCATGTCAGATCACCGAAAGCCAATGGCGGAAAACGATCACGGACACCCCGCCCGCAATCAGATAGAACACCGTCGCGATGATCCCGCGCATCGACAGCCGCGAGATGCCGCAGACCCCGTGTCCTGAGGTACAGCCGTTGGCCAGCCGCGTACCGACGCCGACCAGCAGCCCTGCCGCGACGATGGCCGACAGGTTGGTGGTGATGTTGGTCTGCACAGGCTCTGCCATGAACCCGCGCAGCACCATCGGCACCAGGGCCAGACCGGCGATAAAGCTGAGCCTCTCGGCCCAGGTGCTCCAGCCTGAGCGGTCGACCAGACCGCCGATGATGCCCGACGCGCCCATGATCCGGCCGCTGCCCAGCAGATAGAACGACGCCGCAGCGCCGATCATGAGGCCCCCGACGAGGCCCCAGATCCAATCGATATCCATGGTTATCTTCCCGTTTCAGTGCCCGGTTCTTGTGCTGACCGGGCTGATCGTGACGTTCAAAGCCCGTTCATTGGCACCTTGATATAGCTCACACCGTTGTCTTCCGGCGGCGGCATCTGCCCGGCGCGCATGTTCACCTGTAGCGACGGAATGATCAGACGTGGCATCGCCAGCGTGGAATCCCGTTCCGTACGCATGGACACAAACGCCTCGGCGGGTTTGCCCGCGCCGACGTGAATGTTGAAAGCTTTCTGTTCGGCAACGGTGGTTTCCCAGGCGTATTCGTCGCGCCCCGGCGCCTTGTAGTCATGACCGACAAAGATCCGCGTCGCATCGGGCAGCGCAAGGATCTTCTGGATCGACTCATAGAGCGTCTCGGCCGAGCCACCGGGAAAATCACAGCGTGCCGTGCCGAAATCGGGCATGAACAGCGTGTCACCGACAAAGGCCGCATCGCCCACCACATAGGTCAGGCAGGCCGGCGTATGCCCCGGCGTGTGCAGCACGTCGCCGCGCATCTGGCCAATATGGAAACTGTCGCCGTTCTTGAACAACCGGTCGAACTGCGAGCCGTCGCGCTGGAACTCGGTCCCTTCGTTGAACACCTTGCCGAAGGTGTCCTGCACGACCTTGATGTTCTCGCCGATACCGATCTTGCCCCCCAGCGCCTGCTGCAGATACGGCGCTGCCGAGAGATGATCAGCATGGACATGGCTTTCGAGCAGCCATTCGACCTCGAACCCCTTCTCTTTGACAAAGGCGATCACCGTATCGGCCGAGCGGGTATCGGTCCGCCCCGAGGCATAATCGAAATCAAGCACGGAATCGACGATGGCGCATTTGGTGCTGGACGGGTCGCGGACGACATAGGTGATGGTGAAGGTCGCTTCGTCGAAAAAGCCGTAAACTTCCGGTTGCATCGCGGTCTCCCTGCTCTGACTGTTAGGGGCAATATAACCGACAAAATTCACATTGCAAGATTTGAATGTTTATTTCTGCCCGGCGTGGCGAACCGACGCAGGATGCCCGGTCCTGCGCCGCTGTTACAAAGGCCGTATTGATATGGATCATGCTCTGCGGTGCCTTCCCCCCGTACACTGGCGCAACCCAGCACAAGGAGGCCCCCGTGACCCAGTTGCCCGCCGAAGCTTTGTCCCGCCGAAAAGCCCAACTGATCGCCAGACTGGCCGAACTTGACCAGCGTTTGCATGGGATCGAGGATGAACTGCTCTCGCACCAGTCGCGTGACTGGGAAGAGATGGCCACCGAACGCGAAAACGATGAGGTTCTCACCTCGATCGGGGATGACGGACGTGCCGAGTTGCGCATGATCTTCGCGGCGCTCGCGCGGCTGGACGCAGGCAGCTACGGGGTCTGCGTGACCTGCGCCACCCCCATCGCCGCCGAGCGGCTGGACTTGCTGCCCGCAACCCCGTTCTGCCGGGACTGCGCGCCCTAAGCCTCAACCAGTGTTGATGATTTTGGTGGCAGAGCCACCACACCAAGCCTCATTTTCATCAGCAAGTCTTGCCAGCCTGCGTGCTCTTTCGTCTAATGACGAAACAGTAACCAGGAGCCGCAGTGAACCGTCAACCCGCGACCGACAGTGATCCGAAGGCGGAACAAAGCCCTGTTGTCGCGCGTCGCAACCGAAACAGCGTCGCGATCCTGGTCCTGAGCGGACCAGACGGCAATCGCATGAGCCCGACCTTGATCACAGCGCTGCACCGGGCGGTGGTCGAGGCGGCGGCAGACCCCGCGGCTCGTGCAATCGTTCTGACGTCGTCCGAGGATTTCTGTCTGGGGCCGCATGACGACCTGCCCCCGCCGGGACCGGGCCGCCACAAGACCCCAGCCAGCCTTGCCGCGCTCGCGGCGCTCTGCACCCTGATCGAGCGCGCGCCCAAACCCGTGGTCTGCGCCCTGCGCGGGCGGGTCTCGGGTGGCGGGCTGATGGTCGCGCTGGCAGCGGCGGGTCGCGTGTCCGGTCCTCGGGCGGTGTTCACCTGCCCCGAGCTTCGCGCCGGGCGTGTGCCGCCTGCGGGCGGGCCGGTGCGGCTGGCGTGGCGCGTCGGTGCCGGACCGGCACTGCGCCTGATGAACGGCGCGGTATGGTCCGCCGAAAAGGCACAGAAAGCCGGTCTGATCGACGCCGTGCACAAGGAAGGGTTGCTGGCCGCAGCGATCAACCGCGCGTTGGGGCTGGCCGATGGCACCAGCGTTGCCGATCCGCGCCCAGGTCTGGCCGATGCCAACCGCTTCCGCTCCGCCGTGGCCGAGGCGCGGGCCGCCCTGCCCGCGCCGTTTCTCAGTGCATCGATGGCCGATCACTGGCTGGTCGACTGTGTCGAGGCCGCGCAATTGCTGCCCCCCGAACAGGCGCTCGACTTTGCCGTCATCCGCGCCGCCGACGCCGCCAGCCGACCCGAAGCGCGGGCCTTGGCCCATCTCGCCCGGGCCGCGCGCCGTGCCCTGCACCCGGTCCCGCGCCCGGCCAGCGGCGCGGTCATCGTTGCGCTGGACAAGGAACAGGCCGCGCGCTGGGTGCCGGTGATGCTGCACGAAGGCGCTCCGGTCATCCTGATGGGCCAGGACCGCGCGACGCTGGCCGACGCGCTGGAAACCGTGGCCGAGGCGCAGCTGGATCTGGTCGAGGCGGGGCGTCTGACCGAGGCCGAGGCCGAAGCCGACTGGACCCGCGTTTCGGGCCGCCTGGCACTGGAGCCCGATCAGCCCATCGGCGTGGCGCTGGCCGATGCGGCGCACATCGACTGGCTGGCGGCGCAACTGCCCGACGTGGTGCCGCTCGCCTTGTGGTCACCGGCGGGCGAGCGGCACCCCCGCGCGGTAACCCTCGTGCCCGCACCGACCCGCCCGACCCGGCTGTGCGAGATCGTCAGCAACAAGGCGGCTGCGATCGACGCCGTCGCCGGGATGGCATTGCAGATGCGGCTCACCCCGCTGCGCGCGCGCGGCGGGCCGCTGCTGGCGCCGTTGATCCGGGCGACGGCGCAGGCCGCCGCGCGGCTGCGGGCCGCCGGGGTCAGTGTGGGCGAGTTGACCGCGACCGGGATTGTCCCGCCGGGGCTGGACCACGGCGAGGTTGCCGCTGAACGCGCCGCCTTGCCGCTGCCTGTCGAGCGGCTGATCCTGCTGGCCGTGGTCAACGCGGCGGCCAAACTATTGGAAGACGGGCATGCGGCGCGTCCCTCAGACGTGGATCTGGCGCTGGTGCTTGGGGCGGGCTGGCCGAACTGGCGCGGCGGTCCGCTGGCCGAAGCCGACGCGCTGGGGCCGATGGTCCTGCGGCACGAATTGCGCGCCGCCGCGGTGCTGGATGCCGAGCTCTGGACGCCCGAACCGATGCTGGACGAGATGATCCGGCGCGGCTGGCGGTTTGAGGATCTGAACGCGGGTTGAAGGGGTGTCCCACGATGGGACAGCTGACCGGGTTGATGTTTTTCAAGGGCTTACGCGTGAACGTTAACCCTGTCACAACACTTTTCCGGGTGCGAACCAGCGGTCGCCCGGCATCGCATCACGCGGGAACAGCGATTCACTTTCGGTAAATGTTTTGGCGGCAGGCTGGAGCGCAGCAGAGGTAACGTCAGCAGAATCGCGCCATGAATCCCCTGAAGAAGAACACATACCGGGCTTTTCTGTACGGTTGCCTGCACCGGATTTCGCGGATTCTGATCACGGCCAGCGCTCGCCCCAAAAGATAAAAATTCCCTTTATAGCCATCGGCTTGCGCAGGGTTCTTCACTTCGGATGCTTCGCCTTGCACTCCCACCGCCCGGACTCGCGGCTCCAGTACTCCGCCTCGATCCCCGCGCCGGTCAGGCTGCGCCATTGCGCCCGTGCGCGGACGACGGCGTCTTCGTCCGTGCCGTCGAAGACCACGCAAAGCCGCTCGACCGCCGCCGCCTCGATCGCCGCAACTTCGGCCCCGTCAAGGGTCACCAGACATCCCGGCGCGTTGGGCAAAGCGTCGGCCGGGCGCGTATCGCAGACCAAAAGACACGGCTGGTCCGCGTCATGCGGACCGCCTGCCATGCCATGCGGCAGAAAGCCGTCGCCATGCCAGAGCGTGCGGTCCAGCGCCTCCATCCGCGCCTGATCGGTGCCCCGCACCGCAACGCGCAACCCGATCTCAATGGCCTTGCCGACCAGCACCGGCAGCAAGGCTTCAACCGGATCGCGCGTCAGGTGGTAGAATTTGGCAACCGCCATGCGTCAGCCTTCAAACTTGGCCCGAACCAGCGCGTCCAGCGTGCGCACGCCCCAGCCCGAGGCACCTTTGGGCGCCAATGTGGTGTCGGTCGACGGATACGCGACGCCCGCGATGTCGATATGCGCCCAGGGCTGTCCGTCCTTGATAAAGCGTTGCAGGAACTGCGCTGCGGTGATCGCCCCGCCATAGCGTCCGCCAGTGTTCTTCATATCGGCCATGCGGCTCTTGATCAGCGCGTCATACGCCGGGCTCAGCGGCATTCGCCACGCGCCCTCGCCCTGGGTTTGCGCGGCTTTCAACAGATCCGCGCAGAACGGGTCATCATTAGAGAAAACCGCTGCATTTTCAAAGCCAAGCGCAACAAGACAGGCCCCCGTCAGCGTCGCCAGATCGACGATGGCGCGGGGCGCGAAGCGTTCCTGCGCGTACCAAAGCACATCGGCCAGCACCAGACGGCCTTCGGCGTCGGTGTTGATGATCTCAATGGTATCGCCCTTCATCGAGGTGACGACATCGCCGGGGCGCTGCGCCTTGCCGTCGGGCATGTTTTCGACCAGCCCGACCAGCCCGACGACATGCGCCTTGGCCTTGCGCGCCGCCAGCGCGCGCATGGTCCCGGCGACCACCGCCGCGCCGCCCATGTCCATGATCATCTCTTCCATGCCGCCCGCCGGCTTGATCGAGATGCCGCCGGTGTCAAACACGACGCCCTTGCCAACCAGTGCCAGCGGCGCGCCTTCGGCGCCTTTCCACTGCATAACGACAACCTTCGTCGGACTTTCCGACCCCTGCCCGACGCCCAGAAGCGCGCGCATGCCCAGTTTTTCCAGCTCAGGCTCGTCAAGCACCTCGACGCTCAGCCCCATCGCTGTCATCGCCAGCAGCCGGTCGGCAAATTCGGTCGTGGTCAGGATATTGGCCGGATCATTGACCAGATCGCGGGTGAAATGCACGGCCTCGGCCCGGCCCAGCACCTCGGCGCAGAGCGTGGCGGTTGCCTCGGGTTCGGGATGCGCAATCTGGATGGTGCCCGGCAGTTTGGGCGCTTCGGCTTTGCGCGAATAGACATAGCTGCGCAGCGCAAGGCCTTCGATCAGCGCGGGCAGTGGCTTGACCAGACGGGCGAGCACCAGCGCGCCCTCGGGTTTGAGCCCCTTGGCGATGGTGGCCCCGGCCTTGAGCAGAACCTCGGCATCGGCCTTGCGCGGCAAACGGATCAGCTGCACGGCGCTGGCAGAAAGGCCCGTCGGAAAAGCCAGTGTCAGCCCCTCGCCCGGCTTCACGCTGTCCCAGCTGTCGGCTGTAACCGCACGGGTCAGCGCGCCGCGCATCAAGCGGTCGACGCGCTTTGCCTCGGCATCGAGGGTGAGATCGGCGAAGACCACGACACGGCCGGTATGCGCGGCAAGCGCGGCGGGATCGGGCGTGATGAACTGAATGTCGGGAAGGGCCATGCAAGTGTCTCCGGTCGTTGCGGGCAGAAGGTAGCCCCTGCCCGTCCGGATGGCCAGAGGCGAGACTGGTCGGGTCAGGTCGCCGCCTGAAGCGCGACGGGTGTTGTTGGGGGGCCAGTGATCGGCGGTGAGGATGACCAACGCCGCGCCTGTATTGATGCGGGTCGGGGCACGTTTCAAAGCTTGGGTCACGGCAGAAAAATGGCGCACGCCAAAGGGCTTGGGACATTGCGGGTATTAATCCCGGTCCTGGTGGCCGTCGTGAGGCAACACAAGATTCCGGCTGTCAGCGTGTACCTGCCCGTCGGCGGCACTGGCTGGGCGGTCTGCATTTCGGTCACCGGTCTGCGCCGCTGTGTCCGCTTTATCGAAACGCGCAATGAACAGTTCGGTCTGGCCGAAACCGACCTTCGGCCCGCTGCGCTGTTGCCAGCGCGGCTGGCATTCCTGTCTCACCCGTGTCCGCTCAGAACAAGGCAGCCCCGATGCTCCTGATCCACACACTGGGCAACCCGCCCCGGTCGCGCAGCCCCGTTATCAGGCCACCGCGGCAACCGCCGCCGCCGGCCCCGCGCGCCACCGATTGACGGTTTCACAGCGCTGATAAACCGATTAGATTGCCCGCACTTGGGGACTTTGGTGAAGGGTGTCGCGTGGCGCGGCTGGATCGTTACATTCTGGCGCAGCTCTTGTGGGTATTCGGTTTTTTCTCGCTTGTGCTGGTGTCGGTCTATTGGGTGAACCGGGCGGTTCGCCTGTTTGACCAGTTGATCAGCAATGGTCAGCCGATGTCTGTATTTCTGGAGTTCACCGCGCTGAGCCTGCCGATGCTGATCCGCACGGTGCTGCCGATTTCGGCCTTTGTCGCGGCGACCTATGTGACGCTCAGCCTGCTCAGAAGCAGTGAAATCACCGTGCTGCAGGCCGCCGGGATCTCGCCGTTCCGACTGGCGCGGCCGGTGGTGGCCTTTGGGCTGATCGTCACGGCCTTCCTGATCGTGCTGATGCACTTCCTGATCCCCGAGGCGCGTGCCGAGTTGTCGCGCCGCCAGATGGAGGTGGCGCAGAACCTGACGGCCTCGTTGTTGCAGGACGGGGTTTTTCAGCATCCGGCGAACGGGGTGACGTTCTTCATTACCGAAATTACAGCCGAGGGCACGATGCGCGGCATCTATCTGTCGGACGCGCGCAGCCAGTTGCAGCGGATCGACTACACCGCGCGCACGGCGCTGATCGTGCCCGAGGCAACCGGGCCGAAGCTGGTGATGATCGACGGACAGGCGCAGATCTTTGACCGGACCACCGGGCGGTTGTCGGTGACGGGATTTGGCGATTTCACCTATGATCTCAGCACGATGACCGGCCCGGCTGGTCGGGGACGCTCGGTGCAGGAGCTGGGATCGTCGGAACTGCTCGCCGCCACGCCCGCGCTGCTGGAGGAAACCCGCGCCAGCGTCGCGCAATTCCGGTTCGAGCTGGTGTCGCGCTTTGTCGACGGCTTTGCCGCCGTGGCCGCCGCGCTGATCGGCTTTTCTTCGCTGATCGCGGGCGGGTTCAGCCGGCTGGGGTTCTGGCGCGAGGTGGTCGTCGCGGTGGTGCTGATGGCGCTGGTGCAGACGCTGACGAACGCGCTTGCCGGACCGGCGATGCGCTCGACCGCGCTGGCATGGCTGGGCATCGTGCCGCTGGGGCTGGCGGTGGCGGTGTCGCTGGGGCTGATCGCCTGGGCGACGCGCAAGCGGCGGGTCAGGACATGACGCTGGGCCTGTATCTGGTGCGCCGCCTTGCGGCGAGCTTTGCGCTGATCGGCTCGGTGTTCTTTGGCATGCTGTTGCTGTTCGAGATCGTCGAGATGGTGCGGCGCTTTGGTGGCGGCAGCACCTCGATGAGCGAGATCGTCTGGCTTTCGCTGCTTCGCGTCCCGGCGACCTTCTACCAGATCCTGCCGCTGCTCACGATCCTGTCGTCGATGGCGATGACGCTGGGGCTGGCGCGCTCGTCCGAACTGGTGGTGATCCGCTCGGCCGGGCGCAGTGCGATGCGCATGCTGCGCGAGCCGTTTCTGGCAACAATCCTGTTCGGCGCGGTGCTGGTGGCGCTGCTCAACCCGCTTGTGGCGGGTGCCTCGCGCGCGTATCAGCAGCGCCTGCAGGCGATGCACAGCCCCGACCAACAGGCGCAGATCTCGCTTGAGGGATCCGCGCTGTGGCTGCGGCAGGGCGATGCGCTGGGGCAAACGGTGATCCGCGCGCAATCAGTGGACCCTGACGGTCTGGGGTTTGGCGATGTGTCGTTTCAGCTGTTCGAGCGCGATACCGGTCTGCCCCTGCAACGCATCGAGGCGCGCAGCGCCCGGCTGGAGCCGGGGCGCTGGCTGCTGACCGATGCGAAGATCTGGGATCTGGCCGCCGACAACCCCGAGCGCGATGCGCGAAGCCTGATCTCGCTGGACGTGCCCAGCGACCTGACTGGCGAACGCATCCGCGAGAGCTTTAACCGGGCTGGCACGCTGTCGGTCTGGGATCTGCCCGATTTCATCCGTGCGCTGGACCGGGCGGGCCTGTCGTCTCGACCGCACCGGGCGCAGTTTCAGGCCGAACTGGCGCTGCCGCTGCTGATGGCGGCGATGTTGATGGTGGGGGCAGTGTTGTGTTTCAAACACACGCGCGCCGGCGGTGTGGGCACCCGCGTTTTGCTGACGGTTCTGGCCGGTTTTGCCCTGTTCTTTTTGCGCAATTTCGCGCAAGTTCTGGGTGAGAATGGGCAGATCCCGTTGTCGCTGGCCGTATGGACACCACCGATAGCTTCCATGCTGCTGGCGCTTGGGGTATTGCTGCATCTGGAGGACGGATAGACAGTGCCACGCACCACGCACAAGACCGGCGCCTTGGGCAGGATCGCGATCGCGACTCTGGTGAAGGTTCATGCCTGCGTGTTGGTGGCCGGTCTGGCCGCGCCGCTGCTTGCCCCTGCCCCGGCCGTTGCGCAAACGGCAGCAACGGTGATGGCCGATCAGGTCTTTGTTGACGGATCGGGCCGGTTGGTGGCCTCGGGCTCGGTGGAGATCTGGCAAGGATCGGTGCGCGTCACCGCCGAGCGGGTGATGTTTGACCGGGTCAGCGACTCGCTGGATATTCAGGGACCGATCACCATCAGCGACGGCCCTGATCAGGTCGTGATGGCCGATGCCGCACAGCTCAGCCCCAATTTGCGCGCCGGACTGGTGACCTCGGCCCGGGTGGTGCTGGATCAACAGATGCAGATTGCCGCCGCGCGGATCGAAGCCGGCGTCAACGGTGTCAGCCAGATGGAGGCCGTGGTTGCGTCGAGCTGTCCGGTCTGTGCCTCGGACCCGACACCGCTGTGGGAAATCCGCGCCGACCGGGTGATTCACGACAACAACACCGGGCGGATCCAGTTTCAGCGCGCGCAGTTCCGCTTTGCCGGGGTGCCGATCCTGTACGCGCCGCGCCTGAACCTGCCCGCGCCGGGGACGACCCGGCTGCGCGGCATGCTGCGGCCTGAGGTCAGTCTGGACAGCGATCTGGGTCTGCAGGCGGGCATTCCCTATTTCATCCCCTTTGGGGACACCAGCGACCTGACGCTGACGCCCCGGGCGTCGTCGCGGGGCATGGTGTCGCTGGGCTTTCGCTATCGGATGGCGCGGCAGAACGGCGGGATCGAGATTGGCGGTCAGATCTCGCGCGATCAGCTGCTGCCGGGGCAAACGCGCGGCTATGGCTATGTGCGCGCGCTGTTTCATCTGGCTAATGACTGGGTGCTCTCGGCCGATGTGCTGGCAGCGTCCGAGCGCAGCTATCTCGAGACCTATGACATCACCAGCGAAGCGCGCCTGCACGGTCATATAACGCTGGAGCGTATCCGCCGCGATCAGGCGGTCCGGGCGCGCTTTCTTGGGTTTTATTCGATGCGTCTGGCGGATGACAACGACACGCTGCCCAACGCCGCCACGCAGGTCGATGCCGAGCATCACCACAGCCTTGCCGGGGGCGAGCTGACGCTGGGCATGGGGGCGACGGCCTTTGTGCGCCATTCCTCGCTTGACGGGATTCAGGGGCGTGACGTGGCGCGGGCGAATGTGCGCCTGAGCTGGCGGCGCAGCGAGATATTGCCGGGCGGCATCGTCGCCACGGGCGCGCTGGCCGGCCGGTTCGATCATGTCCGCGTCGATGACGACAGCGCCTATCCCGACCCGCTGAACCGGCAGGCGGCGCAGGCGATGGTCGAGCTGCGCTGGCCCTGGGCCACCACCACCGACAGCGGCGCACGCCATGTGATCGAGCCGGTGATGCAGGTCATCGACAGCCGCCGCAACGGCGTGACGCTGCCCAATGACGACAACACCATGCCCGAGCTGGACGCGGGCAATCTGTTCGCCCTGACCCGCTCGTCCGCCGAAGGTGCGCCGGATGACGGCGCGCGGATCAACGCCGGTTTGCGGTGGGCCCGGCAGGATGCGAGCAGCTGGTCGACCGAAGCGCTGGTCGGCCGCATCTGGCGCCGCGATACGCTGGCGGGCTTTGATCCGGCGCATGTGCAGCCCCTGGGCGGTGCGCGGTCGGACTGGTTGCTGGCCGGACGCCTGAGCCATTCGGACGGCTATGCGCTGACCCTGCGGATGCTGCTGGACGATGACGCCAATGTGACCCGGGCCGAGACCAATTTCGCCTGGGCCGGGGACCGGACCGAGGTATCAACGAGCTATCTGTACCTGCCCGCCAGCAGCTTCGAGGCGCGCACGGTCACGCTGAGCGAATGGTCACTGGACGTGAAGCACGAGTTGAACAACGGCTGGCGAACAACGGTGGGCTGGGACTATGACGTGGCGCAAAGCATCTTCGCGGCGGCACGGACCGGACTGGCCTATAGCAACGAGTGTCTGGCGGTCAATCTGACGCTGGCGCGGCACTTTGTGACGGCGACGAATCCCTCGGCCTCGACCCGGTTCAACATGCGGGTCGAGCTGTTGGGAATCGGCGGACGCGCGCCCAACAGCAGCGGGCGCACCTGCCGCGCCTGAGCGGACCCTTTTCATCCCGTGCGCGACCGGCTAGGCCGGGGCGAACGGCACGACGAACAGAACGGATTGCTGCAATGCAAGCTATGCTTTTCCGCCCCACCTTTTTCAAATCCGCACCGCGTGTGCTGCTGGGCCTGGTCATGGCCGCGGCGGTCGCGCTGGCCGCGCCTGCCGCGCGTGCACAGTCGCCCTTTGCCGCTGCGCTTTACGTCAATGACGACGCGGTCACCAATTACGACATCACGCAGAAGATGCGGTTTCTCGAGTTCATCGGCGTCACCAACGCCAACATGCGCCAGCTGGCCATCGAAAGGCTAATCGAAGACCGGTTGCAGCTGCAGGAAGCCTCGCGGCTCGGTGGCCGGGTGACGCCCGACATCATGGCAGCCGGGATGAGCGAATTCGCCGCCCGCGCCGAACTGACCACTGAAGAAATGGTCAGCCGCATGGGTCAGGCCGGTATCGACCGCGAGACCTTCGAGACCTTCATCCGCTCGGGCGTGTTGTGGCGCGAGCTGATCCAGCAGCTCTATGGCACGCAGGTGTCGATCACCAACGCGCAGATCGATCAGGCGCTGTCGGTTGAGGGCATCCAGCCGTCGACCGAGGTGTTGATCTCTGAGATTTTCCTGCCCTCGGATCCGCAATTCGCCGAGGCCGTGCAGCGCATCATCCCGCAGATCGAACGGATCACGACCGAGGCCGAGTTTGCCAATGCCGCGCGTCAGGTGTCGGCCGCGCCGTCCGGCCCGTCGGGCGGGCGCGTGGACCGCTGGATCAATGTGCAGGCCGTCCCCGACCCCGTCGGACCGGCCATGGCCACGGCCGCAGTGGGCACCGTGTTCGGCCCGCTGGACATGCCGGGCGCCTATGCGTTCTTCCAGCTGCGCGCGCGCCGCGATTCGCGCGCGGTCCCGTCCGAGGCGATCGAGCTTGACTACCGCCGCGCCGATATCCCCGGCGGCCTGAGCGACGCCAATCGCGCCGCCGTGGCCCGCATCCGCGACAACGTGGACAGCTGCGTCGATTTCGACGGCGTCGTTTTGCGCACCTTCCCCGACCTGCCGGTTGCCGCTGTTCAGACCCTGACCGAGCGTCAGAGCGCCCTGTCCTCGGGCGTGCGCGGCGAGCTGGAGCGGTTGAACGCTGGCGAGCTCAGCGCCAGCATGGTCGAGAACGGCCAGCTGGCGGTGATGATGCTCTGCGCGCGCCGCGTGGCCTCTGATGCCGCCCCGGCCCGCAGTGCTGTCCGCGCCGGGCTGTTGAATCAGGCGCTTGAAGGTCAGGCAGCGATCTACCTGCAGCGCCTGCGCGCCGAGGCCGACATCCGGTATCCGTGATGCCTGACGCCTCGCTGACCGCACCGCTGGCCGTCACCTGTGGCGATCCCTCGGGTGTCGGGCCTGAACTGGCTGCCCGGATTGCAGCGCAGGGCGCGCCCGCGCCGATGGTCTGGATCGGCGATCCCCGGCATCTGCCCGAGGGCACACGCTGGCAAGCGGTCGGGCATCCCTCACAACCGGTGGACCCCGGTGCGCTGGCCGTGTTGCCGCTGGCCTTTGCAGCCCCGGCCAACCCCGGTCACCCCGACCCCGCCAATGCCGCCGGAACCATCGCTGCGATCGAACGGGCGGTGGCCTTGTTGCAGGACGGGGCCTGTTCGGCAGTGGTCACCGCACCGATCAACAAGAAGGCACTGAAAGACGGCGCAGGCTTTGCGTTTCCCGGTCACACCGAGTTTCTGGCGCATCTCGCCGGCGGTGCGGACGTCGTGATGATGCTCGCCTGCCCCGAGCTGCGGGTGGTGCCGGCGACGATCCATATCGCGCTGACCGATGTCCCGCAGGCGCTGACCGCCGACCTGTTGCGCCGAACCATCGCAATCACCCGCGCGGCGCTGATCCGCGATTTCGGCCTGACCGCGCCGCGCATCGCCGTGGCCGGGCTGAACCCGCATGCGGGTGAAGGCGGGGCGATGGGACGCGAGGAGCTGTCGATGATCGCGCCGCTGCTGGCCGAGATGCGCGCCGAAGGGTTTGATCTGCAAGGCCCGCTGCCCGCTGACACGATGTTCCACGCTGCGGCACGGGCGCGCTATGACGCGGCGGTGTGCATGTATCACGATCAGGCGCTGATCCCGATCAAGACGATTGATTTCTCGGGTGGGGTGAATGTGACGCTGGGGCTGCCGTTCGTGCGTACCTCGCCGGATCACGGAACCGCCTATGATATAGCCGGGCAAGGGCTGGCCGATCCGACCTCGATGCGGGCGGCGATGGTGATGGCCTGGGAGATGGCGCAAGCGCGGGGTTAGGGTTGGGTGCGGGGTAAGGTGGGGTTGAACCCCACCCTACGGGCGCTCGAAATCAGCTGCAGAGAGGGTGCCGGTGCGCAGCAGATGTTGCAGCGTGTAGGCCACGCACAGCGCATCATCCAGCCCGTCATGACCGCGCAGGGGCGGATGATCGACCGCATAATACGCGGCGAGGGTGTTGCTACGGGTCTTGTGGACATCCTCAAGCGGCATCCCGGCCTTGAGCAGCAGATCACAGGCATTGGCAAAGCGCGCGGGCGTCATGGGCGGCGTGATCCCGGCGATCCAGCAGCTGACGGCGATCATGTTCAGCTCGTCCTTGCCCCAGGACCAAAGCGTCGCGCCCTCGGAAAAGGTAACGAGGCGGCTCAGCGCGTCTGCCAAAGCGATGCCGTCGGCATCGAGGATTTCTTCGGTAATGCCGGTCAGGCGGATGAACAGCGGGTCCGGCGTTTGCCGGGTGCCGTCGCGGCCCACGGGGTGCACATGAAGGCGCAGGGTATCGAGGATCTTTCCGTCCAGCGACAGCTTGACCGCGCCTATCTGCGCGATGATCGGGTCGGGGTCGACGGGCCCGTTCCAGAAGCGCTGCGGGGCGCCGGGGGCAGTGAGAAACTCGCAATCGTAGACGATGACGTGGGGCATGGGGGTCTCCGTTTCGCGCAAAGCCGACGGTAGCTCAGGCGCGCGACGGGTCCAGCGCCCTTGCCTTGCGCGCGGTTTTGGCGGATTGAGACAGCATGAGCCAGATTGACGGACTTCCCCCCCTGCGTGACGTGATTGCCCAGCATGATTTGCAGGCGAAAAAGGCCTTGGGGCAGAATTTCTTGCTGGATCTGAACCTGACCGCGCGGATTGCGCGGGCGGCGGGGGATCTGAAGGGCTCGGATATTCTGGAGGTCGGCCCTGGCCCCGGTGGCCTGACCCGTGGTTTGTTGGCCGAGGGCGCGCGCCGGGTGCTGGCGATCGAGAAAGACCCGCGCTGTCTGCCCGCGCTGGCCGAGATCGCGGCGGCCTATCCCGGACGGCTGGAAGTGATCGAGGGCGACGCGCTGCAGATCGACCCGCTGGCGCATCTGACGCTGCCGATCAAGATCTGCGCCAACCTGCCCTATAATGTCGGCACCGAGTTGCTGGTGCGCTGGCTGACGCCCGCGCAATGGCCGCCGGTCTGGTCCTCGCTGACGCTGATGTTCCAGAAGGAGGTCGCCGAGCGGATCGTGGCCAAGCCCGGCTCCAAGGCTTACGGGCGGCTGGCGCTGCTGGCGCAATGGCGCTGCGAGGCGCGGATTGTGCTGACGCTGCCGCCGAGTGCCTTCACGCCGCCGCCGAAAATCGACAGCGCCGTGGTCCATCTGACCGCCCTGCCCGAGCCGCGCTTTCCGGCCCCGGCGAAGACGCTGGAACGGGTGGTGGCGGCGGGCTTCAACCAGCGCCGCAAGATGCTGCGCTCGGCGCTCAAGGGGCTGGACCCGCAGATCGAGGCCCGTCTGACCCGGTTGGGAATCGCCCCGACGGCGCGGGCCGAAGAGATCGGGCTTGAGCAGTTCTGCGCCCTTGCGCGGGACTTTGGTTAAGCCCTGACCGGCACGGCGCGGTTGCAGCCGCAGTTTTGCCCAACTTCACAGGCAGGTCGGGTTCATCGGGCGTTAACCCGATTCGGAAACAATCCTTTTCCCGCTTTCCGGGGTATGCCGTGGGCCATGCCGCTTTCTTGCCACATTTCGGCAAGAGAGCGCCGCATTTCAGCCACCGCGTCACCCTAGAAAGACCGGAAGACGAAGCGCGCCTTCGCGTTTCTCAGGTGACAGGTGACCTTTATGCGTAATGCACTCATGGCAAGACACCCGGTACGCGCACGCCGTTTGGCGGCGCAACTGGCAGGGTTTCGTCGCGGCGAGTCTGGCTCGATGGCGGTGCTCAGCGTGTTCATCTTTGTCGCGATGATCCTGTTTGGCGGGCTGGCGGTCGACCTGATGCGCCACGAGAACGAGCGATTGCGCATGCAGGGCGTTGCCGACCGCGCGGTGCTGGCCGCGACAATGCTGCGCGACAATGCCTCGGGCGCGACGCCCGAGCAGATCCTGCACGCCTATTTCGCCGCTGAGGGGCTTGATGAGCAGTTGGGCGACAATTTCAGCGTGGTCGACGACGAAGACGGCGGGCGCACGGTCACGGTCGCGCCTGCGGCAACGGTTCCGTCGCTGTTCATGCGCCTGGTGGGGGTCAATGACTTTGCCGTGGCAACCCCGGCGCGGGCCCATGAAACACTGGGGGCCGGGCTGAAGCTGGAAATCGTCATGGTGCTGGATGTGTCGGGCTCGATGAACGGACAGCAGAAGATCGGCATGATGCAAACGGCGGCAACCCAGCTGGTCAATTCGCTGCTGACCGATGATATCGAACCCGGCGATGTGGCGATCACCATGGTGCCCTATGACACATGGGTGCTGCCGCCCGCAGGGTTTCTCAATCAGTTCACCAACTTGCAGGGCAGCGGTGCGTGCAATGACTGGACGTTGTGGAATTCGGTGGTCAACGGCCTGACCCAATCCTCGCAACGCCGCAATTGCAACACGGCAAGCTGGCGCACGGTGCGTCCCTATCTGAGCAACGCGGCCACCGCCGAGACGTATATCACCGAACTGCGCGCGTCGGGCACGACCTCGATCGATCTGGGGATCCGCTATGGGGCGCTGTTCTTCGACCCCTCCCTGCGTCCGGCAATCAGCGCGCTGATCGCCAATGGCGACATCGACCCTGTGTTCGAGGGTCGGCCTTATGACTGGAACGAGCCGAACGTGGTGCGCGCGCTGATCCTGCTGACGGATGGCGAGAATTGCTGCGGCGAGCGGTATTCCGACGGGATTCAGGACACCAATTCAACGGCGACCTGCGACGCGCTCAAGGATCAGGGCATCCTGATCTATTCGATCGCCTATCAGGCCCCGCCCGCCGGTGCCGCGCTGATGCAAAGCTGTGCCTCGTCTGCCAGCCATTACTTCAACACCACCGCTGACGGCATCGTCGACGTGTTTCAGGGCATCGCCAACAGCGTGCAGACGCAAGCGCTGAGGTTGACGCTGTGACCGGTCCCCGATCCCTGTGGCGCCGCTTCGCGCGCTCGCAAAGCGGTACTGCGACGATCGAGTTCGTGATCATGGTGCCGCTGGCGCTGGCGTTCCTGTTCTCGGCCATCGACTATGGCGTGGTGATGATCCGGCAGGTGTTTCTGGATCGCGCGGTTGATATCGCCGTGCGGCAGGTGCGGCTGGGCAATGTGTCGGCCACCAGCTACGCCGGGTTTCGCGCGCAGGTCTGCGAAAACACCTTCTTGCTGGCCGATTGTGAAAGCAACATCGCCATCGAACTGCGCCCGGTGAATACCACGACATGGGCCGGGCTGGATCAGCCCGCCCAATGCGTGAACCGCGCGCAGGACATCAGCCCGGTGCTGTCCTTTGTGCCGTCAAGCGGATCGCAGGTCCTGATGCTGATCCGCGTCTGCGTCGTCGCCGATCCGTTCATCGACCTGACCGGCATCGTTCTGGGCATGCCCGTCGACGAGTCGGGCGGCTTTTATCTGGTGTCGAACGCCGCCTTTGCCAACGAACCCGCGTGAGGACAATCATGAGACATCTCTTTACGCTCCTCTTCGCCCGCCACCGCCTGACCCGTCTGAAAGACGAGCGCGGATCGGTCGCGGTCGAGTTTGTGATCACCCTGCCCCTGCTCTTGTGGGGGCTGGTCGCAACGGTGGTGTTCTTTGAAGGCTACAAGGCCCGCTACAACGCCCAGATGGCCGCGCAGACCGTGGCCGATATCATGTCGCGTGAAACCGACCTCTTTACCGGCAATTATATCGAAGGCCTGAACAACGTTTTCGACTTTCTGGCCGACAGCGAGTATCCCACGCGCATCCGTGTGTCGTCGGTGATCTGGGACAGCACGACCGAGCGGAACCGCCTGCAATGGTCCTATGCCACGCGCAACATGGCACCGCTGCCCGAGAACACTTTCGAGCTGCTGCAGAACGATGATACCGCGACCTTGCTGGCCGAGTTCGGCGACGATACCTCGTTCTCGTTCACCGGCGCTGCCGCGCAGATGCCTGTCAGCGATCTGGCCAGCCGCATTCCCCCGGTTCTGCCGGGCGAGGCGCTGCTGCTGGTCGAAACCTTCGCACTGTGGGAGCCTTTCGCCAGCGTCGGCGTCGGCAATCTGCGCTTTGCGCCGGTGGTCGTCGTGCGCCCGCGCTTCGCGCCCTGGATCAATTTTGAGGGCGTCGAGACGATCTATCCCGAGGCCAGTTACGAAGTTGCGTGGACCGGCTCGGGCAATACCTCGCTGCCTGATCCGAACGATCCCGACGAACCGGTCACCGAGCCGCCGGCCGGGGCGACTTACGCGTTCGAAAACTCAGTGACCACGGGCTTCTCGTCGAACACCGTAACCGCTGGCGGGCCGACGGGCCGGTATCTGGGGCCGTTCGGGGCCTCAACCTATAACAACCCGGTGACGCTGAGCGTGGCGCTGCCTTCGGCCAACACGAATGCCAGCATCGCTTTTGATCTGTTCATCATCGACACCTGGGACGCTTATAACGCCAGCTGGGCCCCCAGCTATGGCGACAACTTCACGCTGATGTACAACGGCCAGCCGATCTCGCTGGACCTGTTCAACACCGCGCTAAGCGCCCCCTTCAACAACGCGCGCACCAGCGCCGGGTACATCGCCGGTGTGACCTATGGCGTCACGATGACCCGCACCTCGTCGGGCACCAATTTCACCGGGTCGGCAGATCATGATTCGGCCTGGCGCGTGGTCGTCACGCTTCAGAACGCCCCGCAAAACTTCACGCTGGGCTTTTCGGCCTCGGTGCAGGAGTCGTTGGCAAACGAGAGCTTCGGCATCGACAACCTGACCATTGCCTCCTCAGGGACCGGGACGCCGCCACCGTTCACTGCCAACCCAAGCAATCTGGAAACCCGCGATCCGCACACCCGCTTTGCGCGCTATTCGGGCTGCCCCGAGTATCGGATTTCCGCACCGTGGCTGACGATGACCCGTTCGGACCTGACCACCGGGATCACCATGCCCCGTGAGGCAGGCGGTCCGACCGATGCCAGCCGGTGCGCCGCCAGCGGCGGGCGCGGGCGGGTTCAGGCGTCGCCGCACCTTGTTCTCAACTATGATGCGCAAGGGGTGGTCAACAGCAGTTCGGGCCTGCTGATCCGCACCGATGACTACAACAACGGCGGCACCTGTGACACGACGCTATACGTGCGCGACCCCAACGGGCAGTGGTGGTTCAACGACGACGTATCCAACACCACCTATGGTCGGGACTATAACTCACGGTTGCAGATCGCCGGTGCGACATCCGGCCAGTACGAGATCTGGCTGGGCACCTATGGGTCGAGCCGCTGCACGTCGGATCTGAGCATCAGCCGATACACACGCTAAATCCGTCAACGCCAGCCCGTCCCCCACCGGGGCGGGCTGCATGTCTCAGGCGCGCGCGCCTGCGGCCTTGAGCACCATGTCGACATAGATCTGCTCGACCCGGTCGCGGCTGAGCCGCCCGCCGTCGCGAAACCACGTGTTCACGCCGGTCAGCATGGCGATCAGGGCCATCGCGGCCAGTTTGGTATCGGGCACCGCCAGCGTGCCCTCGTCCTGACCGGCGCGCAGGATGGTTTCCAGCTCGGTCTCATAGCGCTTGCGCAAGGCCTCGACGGTAGCGAAATTCTCGGGCGTGAGGTTGCGCAGCTCCATATAGGCGATGAACACGGCGTCGGCGCGGGCGGCGTGGAAACGAATGTGGAAGCGCGCGAAATGCTGGAGCCGGGCGCGGGCATCGCCCAAGGGCGGCGTGCTGTCGGCCCATGCGCTCAGCAGCGCATCCATGTGATCCTGCATCAGCTCGAACAACAGGGTCTGCTTGTCGGCGGTGTAGAGATAGATCGCCCCGGCCTGCACGCCGACCTCGGCGGCGATCTGGCGCATCGAAACGGCGGCATAGCCGTCGCGGGCAAACAGCCGCAGCGCCGCGTCGCGCAGACGCGGGCCGGTGATCTCGGCGCGGGAACCGGGTTTGCGAGCCATGCGCTATTGTCACTGAACGCTCGTTCAGTTCAACCCCTCTCTGGCCTTTGCCGCTTCACAGCGGGAAGCACGCTTGCTACTCTCGCCCTGTCCAGTCAAAGGTCGCCCTATGCCCCGTTTGCCCGCCCTGCCCCTTTTGTTGCTTGCGCTTGCCGGCTGTGCCGAGGTGGCGGCGGATGCGCCCGCCCTGCTGACGCGGGACGAAATCGCTGACCGGACGATGAACGCGGCGGATACGGCGCGGGGGACACAGGCCGCGGATGAGCTGGGCTACCGTGCCGCGCAACTGCGGGCACGGGCGGCACGGTTGCGTCACAACGACCGCGATGCCGCCGAACGGGCCGAATTGCTGCGCCGCGCGCAGGTGCTGGAAGCACAGCAAACCTGATCGCGCGCATCCGCGCATTGCACCCAAGACGCGCCTCCGCTAATCCTGCGACAACGCCACGCGGCACGGCCCGTGGCCTGATCTTGCGGAGTTTCTTATGACCACCCCCTCACATCCCGGCCCGTTGCGTTTGGCGATTGCCGGTCTTGGCACCGTCGGCATCGGTGTGGTCAAGATCGTCCAGACCCATGCCGCGCTGATTGCCCGGCGCGGGGGACGCCCGATCGAGATCGTCGCGGTCAGCGCCAATTCGCGCTCGAAAAAGCGCAGCGCCGATATTTCCGCCTACGCGTGGGAGGATGATCCCGTCGCGCTGGGTCGCCGCGATGACGTCGATGTGGTGCTCGAGCTGATGGGCGGCGAGAATGGCGCGGCCAAGGCGCTGGTCGAAACCGCGCTCAAGAACGGCAAGGATGTGGTCACTGCCAACAAGGCGCTGCTGGCGCATCACGGCACCGCGCTGGCCCGGCTGGCCGAGGCCAATGGCCGCGTACTGCGCTTCGAGGCAGCGGTCGCAGGCGGTATCCCGGTGATCAAGGCACTGACCGAGGGTTTGGCGGGCAACCAGATCAAGCGCGTCATGGGCGTGATGAACGGCACCTGCAACTATATCCTGACGCGGATGGAAAGCGCCGGGCTGCCCTATGACACGGTGTTCGAGGAAGCCCGCAAGCTGGGCTATCTGGAGGCCGATCCCAATCTGGACGTGGGCGGCATCGACGCGGGCCACAAGCTGAGCCTTCTCAGCGCGATTGCCTTCGGCACCGAGGTCGATTTCGACGCGGTGGTGCTGCAGGGCATCGGCTCGATCTCGACCGATGATATCCGGCTGGCGCGCGATATGGGCTATTCGATCAAGCTTCTGGGCGTGGCGCAGATGACCGGGCGCGGGCTGGAACAGCGCATGACCCCCTGTCTGGTCCCCGAAACGCACCCGCTGGGCCAGCTGCAGGGCGGCACCAACATGGTGGTGATCGAGGGCGACATGGTCGGCCAGATCGTGCTGCGCGGCGCGGGCGCGGGCGAAGGCCCGACGGCCAGCGCGGTGATGGGCGACGTGATCGACATCGCGCGCGGTTTCCGTCTGCCGGTGTTCGGCCAGCCCGCCGCCGATTTGGTTGACGCGCCGCCCGCCGTGGTGAGCACCGGCGCGCCGTGGTATCTGCGCATGACGCTGCTGGACAAACCCGGTGCACTGGCGAAGATCGCCACGCTTCTGGGCGAAAGCGGCATTTCCATCGACCGGATGCGGCAGTATTCGCATGACGGCACCGATGCGCCGGTGCTGATTGTCACACATAAGGCAACCTCGGATGATATCAGCCACGCACTGGACCGCTTTGCGGCCACCGGGGTGGTGGTCGGCGAGCCGGTCGCGATGCGGATCGAGGAAGTTTAACCCATGGCCTGGACCGACCCCGTAGACATCTATTGCGAGCGGGTTTCGGCGGCCTTCTGGGCCGAGCCAGTCAACGCGCTGACCAACGCCGCCTTCGTGCTGGCGGCACTGTGGGGCGCGGCTGAGGCGCGCAAGCGCGGAGTACGCTCACCCATGGTCTGGGTGCTGATCGTGATGGCCGGGGTGATTGGCGTGGGCAGTTTCCTGTTCCACACCTTCGCAACCCGCTGGTCCGAACTGGCCGATACCCTGCCGATCTGGAGCTTTGTCGCGGCGTTCGTACTGGCCGCAATGCATTTCATCGGCGGGATGCCGGTCAAGCGCGTGCTGCGGGTGGCGGTGATCATCGTGGTCGCGGCGGTGGGCGCGATCTGGCTGGCTGGCGGCGAGGGCGCGGATGTGGCGACAGCGGCCCCCGACCCGCTCAACGGCTCGGGCCAATACGCGCCCGCAGTGCTGGCGCTGGCGGTTTTCACCGGCATCGCCTTCTGGCGCAAGCATCCGGGGGCGCCGTGGATTCTGGCCGCGTTCATCACCTTCCTGATCTCGCTCAGCCTGCGCACGCTGGACCGTGACATCTGCACAAGCTTCCCGCTGGGCACGCATTTCGCGTGGCATACGCTGAACGGCCTGATGATCGGCTTGCTGCTGCAAATGCTGATCCGTACCGGGCATTTCGGGAAAATACCCTCAGACTCAGCCCGTTAGCGGCACCAAAGTTGTTCGCTCCGACGCCAAGGGGTATGCAAGACGCGCAACCCTATTTCGAATCCGGCCCGTCCGCGGCCCTGCCCCTATTCAAGGAATCACCATGTCCGACTCTCCCCTGTTTCACGACCGCCTGCTGTCGCTGGGTCTTGCCCGCGTTTCCGAAGCGGCGGCGCTTGAATCGGCCGCGTGGATCGGCCGTGGCGACGAGAAAGCCGCCGACCAGGCCGCTGTGAACGCCATGCGCAACCAGCTGAACATGCTGGACATCAAGGGCGTCGTGGTCATCGGTGAGGGCGAGCGCGACGAAGCGCCGATGCTGTTCATCGGCGAAGAGGTCGGCACCGGCAACGGCCCCGCCGTCGACATCGCGCTGGACCCGCTGGAAGGCACCACGCTGACCGCCAAGGACATGCCCAACGCCCTGACCGTGATCGCCATGGCCCCGCGCGGCACCCTGCTGCACGCGCCGGACGTCTATATGGACAAGCTGGCTATCGGGCCGGGCTATGCCGTGGACACCGTGACGCTGGCCATGACGCCCGCCGAACGCGTGCACGCGCTGGCCAAAGCCAAGGGCTGCGAGGCGGGCGACATTACCGTGTGCATCCTTGAGCGCCCGCGTCATGAGGATCTGATCGCCGAGGTCCGCTCGACCGGGGCGTCGATCCGCCTGATCACCGATGGCGACGTCGCCGGTGTCATGCACTGCGCCGAAGCCGCGATCACCGGCATCGACATGTATATGGGTTCGGGCGGCGCGCCTGAGGGGGTTCTGGCCGCTGCGGCGCTCAAATGCATGGGCGGGCAAATGTACGGCCGCCTTATGTTCCGCAATGATGATGAGCGGGGCCGTGCCGCCAAGGCCGGGATCACCGATCTGGACCGCATCTATACCCGCGATGAGCTGGTCACGGCGGATGTGATCTTCTCAGCGACCGGCGTGACCACCGGCAATATCGTGCACGGTATCAAGCGCGAGCCGGGCTGGCTGACCACCGAGACGATCCTGATGCGCTCGAAAACCGGCTCGGTGCGGCGCATGAGCTATCGCACGCCCGTTAAGTAAGCCTCTCAGCGCGCCAGCCGGTAGAGCACCGGCATGGCCGCTGTGCGGTTGGCGGCGAAATGCGCCAGCACGTAGGCGCGAAAGCTGCGCTTGAAGATCAGCGCGGGCAGGATCTCGGACAGCCCGTCCCATCGACAGTGATTGACGATGGGCCAGTCCGGCGCCTGCCCCGCTTGCGGTTGCAAGACCGTGGAATTGTCGAGGCCGGTCTGGTCGGTGAACCAGCCCGCCGTGTAGTTCCAGACAGCGAGGTTCTGGTCGAGGTCATCGGCGGTGAACCAGTTGAACAAAAACACCCCTTGCCGCGCGTGATCCACCGGGCCGATATGGCGGATATTGGTCGCGCTGAACGCTGCCTGCCGCCGGGCGAGCGGGGCCGTGGCCGCCAGCAGCGCCTGCCAGTCATCGCTGGCTTGCAGGGTTTGTGCCGCTTCGGGCGTCGCCGTTTCCACCAACAGCACCAGATCAAACCGCGCCGGGCGGATCTGCGGGCGCTGCCGCAGATACGCGCCCTGCCCCGGTGGGATCAGCAAGGCAGTGAAGACATGCGCGTCGGGCTGCCGGACGGCGAAGGCGCGCAGGCGTTCGGTCGCTTTGCGCTTGGCGGCTGAGGCGAGGCCGAACAGGAACGGCGGCCGGTGGTCGATCTCCAACGCCAGCACCAGATAGCCCGCGCCGGTAACCGGTTGCAGCACCACCTGTGGGAACTGCCCTGCCCCTTCGAGCAGGACGAGGTCTTGCGAAACGGTTTGGGTCATGCGAGTCTCTCCCGTGCTGACTACACTATGTGCTATATACACCTAAATAGGTCAACCCATGTTCGATTACACCCAGTCCCTCGGGCACTGGATCAACCGCGCCGGTTTCGCCCTGCGCGCCCATCTGCGCGACCGGCTGGCGGCGCAGGGCATCGCCCTGACGCCCGAAGAATGGTCGCTGCTGATGGTGCTCTGGCGCGACGGGCCGCGCGGAATGAACGAGCTGGCGGCGGTGACCCTGCGCGACCGGACCACGGTGACGCGGCTGGTGGACCGGATGGTCGCCAAGGACCTTTTGCGCCGCGAAACGCCCGACGGTGACCGCCGCGCCGTGCGCATCGCCCCGACCGAGGCGGGCGCGGCGCTGGAGGGGCCGGTGCTGGCGGTGGTCAGCGGCGTGCTGTCGGATGCGGCGGGCGGACTGGATCCGGCGCAGCTGGAGGCGACGCGCGGGTTGTTGCAACAGATGGTCGCCAATCTGGATGGCTCGGCGTAAGGACCTATCCGCTGGCGCTCACCCGCCCGCAGCCCTATCCTGCGCGCAAAAGGACGGCTTTCTGACGATGGACACCCAAACCGACATCGCCGCTTATCTGGGCGTGACCGCCTCGTTCACCGGACGGCGCTGGGTTGGTCCCGGCGTCGAGCTTGAGCGGCAGGCCGAAGCCCTGACGCAGGCGACGCGGCTGCCGATGGCGCTGTGTGCGGTGCTGGCGCGGCGGCAGGTCGCGGCGGAAGGCGTTGACGATTACCTCGCCCCCAGCCTGCGCGCGCTGTTGCCCGATCCGCTGCTGATGCGCGACATGGATGTGGCGGCGGACCGGCTGCTGGCGGCGCTGAAGGCGCGCGAGAAGATCGCGGTCTTTGCCGATTACGACGTGGATGGAGGCACCTCGGCGGCGCTGGTGCTGACCTGGCTGCGCGCGATGGGCCATGACGCGACGCTCTACATCCCCGACCGGATTGATGAGGGCTACGGGCCGAATGAGCCCGCGATGGAAGCGCTGGCGCGCGAGCATACGCTGATCATCTGCGTGGATTGCGGGACGCTCTCGCACGGGCCGATTGCGGCGGCGGTCGGGGCGGATGTGGTGGTGGTGGATCACCACCTGGGCAGCGAGACCCTGCCGCCCGCGCTGGCCGTGGTGAACCCCAACCGGCAGGACGAATCGGGTGATCTGGGGCATCTGTGCGCGGCGGGCGTGGTGTTCCTGCTGCTGGTCGAGGCGAACCGGCGGCTGCGGGGTAGCGGCCTGCAAACCCCTGATCTGATGAGCTATCTCGATCTGGTAGCGCTGGCGACGGTGGCCGATGTCGCGCCGCTGATCGGGGTGAACCGCGCCTTTGTGCGTCAGGGGCTGAAGGTCATGGCCAAGCGCGGGCGGCCCGGTCTGGTGGCACTGTCGGACGTGGGACGGATCGATTCGGCCCCGACGCCCTACCATCTGGGCTTTGTGCTGGGACCGCGTGTGAACGCAGGCGGGCGGATTGGTGCAGCGGATCTGGGGGCACGGTTGTTGTCCACCAACGACCCGATGGAGGCGCAGCGCATCGCGGCGCGGCTCGATCAGTTGAACGACGAACGGCGGGCGATTGAAGCGGCGGTGCGCGAGGAAGCCATGGCGCAGGCCGAGGCGCGCGGCATGGACGGCCCGCTGGTGTGGGCTGCAGCCGAAGGCTGGCACCCCGGCGTGATCGGCATCGTTGCCGCGCGGCTGAAAGAGGCCACCAACCGCCCCGCCGTGGTCATCGCGCTGGATGGCGGTGAGGGCAAGGGTTCGGGCCGGTCTGTGGCGGGCGTGGATCTGGGCGCGGCGATCCAGCGGCTGGCGAGCGAAGGACTGCTGATCAAGGGCGGCGGGCACCGCATGGCCGCCGGGCTGACGCTGGCGCAGGACCAGCTGGAACCCGCGATGGCGCGGCTGGGTGAGTTGCTGGCGCGGCAGGGTGCCGGTGTCGGCGGCGCGGGCGATCTGCGGGTCGACGGCCTGCTGATGCCGGGCGCGGCAACGGTCGAGCTGATCGAGTCGCTGGAACAGGCGGGGCCTTTTGGACAGGCGGCCCCTGCCCCGCGCTTTGCCTTCCCGTCGATGATGATTCTCGACGCGCGCAAGATCGGCACCAACCATCTCAAGCTGCGCTTTGGCGAGCCTGCCGGGCCTGCGTTGGAAGCGATTGCCTTTGGCGCATATGACGGCCCGCTGGGACCGGCGCTTGAACGGCGCGGGCCGGGCCGTGTTCATCTGGCGGGCAAGGTCGAAGTGAACAGCTGGGGCGGGCGCAACCGCGTGCAGCTGCGGCTGGACGACGCCGCAAGTGCTTGAAATGCCTTTGTATCAAGGGCTTTGCGGGTCTCCATGGCCGCGCTGTCATGCAACGGTAAAAAAACACGCGACGGGGCAAAAAACCCTCTTGCGCCCACCGCACCGCTGGCCTAAATACCGCCTCACACCGGAGGCAAACAGCTGAAAAGCAACGCAGACGGTGAGACAGTGGCCCGTTCGTCTATCGGTTAGGACGCTAGGTTTTCAACCTAGAAAGAGGGGTTCGACTCCCCTACGGGCTGCCACGTCTTCCTGAAAGATCAGCGGAAATTCAGCGCCTTGGCCCCCGGCTTTGGCGCTTTTTTGTTTTGGTCACAACGCGGGTTTCCCGGCGCGGGCACTTCAGGCACACCAAAACGGGCGGCGCTGGGGAAGCGCCGCCCGTGGTCATTCTGCCGTCAGGGTCAGGCGTCGACGTCTGCCGGGGTGGTGACGAAACCCGGGAAGCCGTTGGCAACCTCGTCGGCGCACATCTCGCGGTATTTGTTCAGCCCGCCCGCAAAGATCGGGAAGAAGCGCGGTTTGCCAGCGATGTTGGTGCCGGTGTACCAGGTGTTGGCCTTGGGCATCAGCGATTGCTCGGCGATGGCGACGACCTTGTGCATATAAGCAGATTCGGCCTCGGGGCGGGGTTCGATGCCGGGCAGCGCGTGGGTGCGCAGGTGGTCGATGCAGTCGCAGATCCAGTCAGCGTTCTGCTCGTTCAGCAGCACGAAATTAGCCAGCGCCGAAGGGCCGTTGGCCCCGGCGATCATGAAGAGATTGGGGAAGCCCTCCATCATCAGACCCAGATACGATTGCGCCCCGCCCGCCCATTTCTCGCGCAGGCTGCGCCCGTCGCGGCCGGTAATATCGACCGCCATCATCGCGCCGGTCAGCCCGTCATAGCCGGTCGCGCCGATGATCACGTCCAGCTCGATATGCGCGGTGGCGGTGCGGATACCGGTGGCGGTGATTTCCTGAATCGGATCGGTCAGGCAATCGACAAGGGTGACGTTGTCGCGGTTGAAGGCCTCGTAATAGCCGCTGTCCAGACAGGGGCGACGGGCAAAGATCGGATAGCCGTGAGGGGTCAGGACCGCGGCGGTTTTCGGGTCGTGGACGGTTTCAGCGATCTTGCGGCGGACGAAATCGGCAACGATATCATTGGCCTGCTGGTTGAACAGCAGATCCGAGAAAAGGCCGAGGAACTCCAGCCCGCCCCGGTCCCACGCGTCTGACATCAAACGCTCGCGCTCGGCCACAGACACGCTGAACAGCGGGCGGCTGGTGATGGCGCGCACGCCGCCGGTGAACGAGTTGCGGGCCAGGGCACGCAGCTGGGGGTAATGTTCCTTGATCTGGGCGACGTAAGCGGCATCCAGTTTGCGGTTGCGCATCGGCAGGGTGAAGCTGGGCGTGCGCTGGAACACGGTAAGCGCCTGCGCCTGCTGCGCGACGACGGGAACGATCTGGATCCCCGTCGAGCCGGTGCCAATGACGCCGACGCGCTTGCCTGCGAAATCGACGGTGTGGTGGGGCCAGCGGCCCGAGAGATACAGCTCGCCGGCAAAGCGGTCGGCCCCCGGCACGTCGATGCCCTTGGGGACGGACAGCGGGCCGGTGGCCATGACCAGATAGGTGACCTCGAAGACCTCGCCGCCCTCGGTCTCGACCCGCCACAAGGCGCGGGCGTCATCATAGCGCATCGTCGTGGCGCGGGTGTTGAACTGCACGTCGCGGCGCAGGTCCAGTTTGTCGGCGACGTAATTGGCGTAGGCCAGAATTTCGGGCTGGGCCGCGAATTGCTCAGACCAGGTCCAGTCCTGCATGATCTCGTTCGAGAAGGAATAGCAGTAGTCGATGCTCATCACGTCGCAGCGCGCGCCCGGATAGCGGTTCCAGTACCACACGCCGCCGACGTTATCGCCCGCCTCGATCGCACGCACCGACAGCCCCATACCGCGCGCCTTGTGCAGCATGTACATGCCGCCAAAGCCCTGCCCGATGATCAGCATGTCGAGCTGCGTTGCGCCCCCGGTTTGCCCGCCTGTGTTGGTCATTCTCCGCCCCTTGATCGCTGTTTCCTCTCTTCGCTAGGGGCTGGGGCGGGCGCGGGCAACACAAGCGGGCTGCGGGCGCACAACATCACATCCGTGAAGTTACGCGGGCGGAAAACAGTGCGATTTCAGTGCACAAGGCAAGGCCCCGGCAGGGTCATCTGCCGGGGCCTTGCTGTACGAGGGGACCGCGATCAGCGGCGCGCGCGCAGGCGGATGAGCAATCCGCGCACAAAGCCCACCACCCCCGTTGGCATGAAGAATACCATGATCAGCAAGAAGCCCGCGTAGATCGCCGAGGTGGCAGATTGCGAGACCTGCTCGGCCAGATTGGGCACGAACTGGATGAACACCGCCCCCACCAGCGGCCCCAGAATGGTCCCTGCCCCGCCGACCATGACCGCAACCAGAAGCAGGATTGATTTCATCAGATCGAAGCTGTCGGGCGAGACGTATTCGGTGATCAGCGTATAGAGCGCGCCTGCCAGCCCGGTGAGCAGGCAGCTGAGCGCGAAGGTGGCCAGCTTGGTACGCGTGACATTCACCCCCATCGAGGCGGCGGCGATCTGGTTCTCCTTCACCGCGATGATCGCGCGGCCCATGCGGCTGCGAAACAGCGCGGCGGTGCCAAAGAAGGCGATCAGCACCACGGCAAGCACGAGGTAGAACACGAAGACCTCGCGCGACAGCGGCAGCCAGTCGGGCACGGGCGAGTTGAACACCATCACCCCCTGCACGCCGCCGGTCCATGTCTCGATGCTGCGATGTTTCAGGATCTGCGGCATGGCCAGCGCCAGCGCGAAGGTGGCCAGCGCCAGATGGTGCCCCTTGAGCCGCAGCGAAGGCCAGCCGAAGAGCACACCGAAGGCCAGACAGACCAGCCCCGCGATCACCACCGCAGGCAACCAATGCAGCGCAAAGCTGTCCATGCCGACGGCCGCGACATAGGCCCCGATGGCAAACACCGCGCCGTGACCAAGGGACAATTGCCCGCCGTAGCCGACGACGATGTTGAGCCCCATCACCGCCAGCGCCATGCACAACACCATGGTGATCTGGAACAGAAAGAAGCCTTTGACCAGCATCGGCAGGGCGACAAGCAGCGCAATCGCCGCGACGATCAGCAGCGCGCCAATGCGACGCGAGGAAGAGTTCGGGGTTTGCATCTCAGACCCTCGTTGCGGTTTTGCGGCCCAGCAGGCCCTGTGGCAGCAGCATCAGCACGGCCACGATGATCAGCAGCGCCAGCGAGAGTTTCATGTCGTTGCCAACCACATAGGCCCCCGCGAGGTTCTCGATCACACCGATCAGGATGCCGCCGACAATCGCGCCCCAGGGGCTGTCGAGCCCGCCCAGAAGCGCGGCGGCGAAGGCGTAGATCAGCACACCGATCATCATGTTGGGGTCCAGAAACACGATGGGCGCGACCAGAAGCGCGGCCACCGCACCGACGGCGGCGGCGATGCCCCAGCCCAGCGTCAGCAGCCAGTCGACCGGCACACCGCTGAGCCGGGCCGAGACCGGGTTATCCGCCGTCGCGCGCATGGCAAGGCCAAGGCTGGTGTGCGACAGGAACAGGTAGAGCAAGCCTGCGATGACCACGACGGTCACGATGCTGCCTACTTCATGCGCGCTCAGGAAGGGGACGACCGACGAGGTGCCCGCGCCAAAGATCGACGGGAACGCCTTGAGATCATGGCCGAAGATCCAGCCCGACAGGGAGTTTATACCGATAAAGAGCGCGATGCAGGCGACGACAAAGGTTGTCGCCGACGCGCTGTGAAAGCGGCGGATCACCACCCGTTCGATCACCATGCCCGACACAAAGGCAAAGAGCACCGCCACGACAGCGGCCAGCCACAGCGGCAGGCCCAGGCCCACGGCGAACAGCGCGACATAGGCCGAGAAGGTCGCCATTTCGCCTTGGGCGAAATTGACGTGATGGGTGGTTTTGTAGATCAGCACCAGCGCCACCGCGAGGCAGGCATAGATGCTGCCGATCGCGATGCCCGAGAGCGTCAGTTGGATGACTTGTTGCATGGCTTCTCAGCTCCCCAGATAGGCGCGGCGGATGTCGTCATTGCCGAGGAACTCGGCGCTGGGACCGCTGCGCGCGACCTGCCCGTGTTCGATCAGGATGGCGCGTTGGGACATCGACAGCGCCTGATGGACGTTCTGCTCGACCAGCAGGATCGACAGGCCTTCGGTGCGGTTGATGTCGGCGATGATGGTGAACAGCTCACGCACGATGAGCGGGGCCAGCCCGAAGGACGGCTCGTCCAGCATCAACAGGCGCGGCCCCTGCATCAGCGCGCGGCCGATGGCCAGCATCTGCTGCTCGCCGCCCGACAGCGTCCCGGCCTGCTGATGGCGGCGCTGCTTGAGCTTGGGGAAATGGCTGTAGATCCGCTCGATCCCGGCGGCCCGGGCGGCGCGGCGGCGTTGCAGATAGCCACCAACCAGAAGGTTATCCTCGACGCTCAAGCCCGCCAGCGTGCCACGCCCGTCGGGCACATGCGCGATGCCGCGCGCGGCGATGCGGTTGGTGGCAAGGCGGGTGATCGGGCTGCCGTCGAACAGGATATCGCCGCTGGTCGCGCAAAGCCCGCTGATGGCGCGCAGCAAGGTGGTCTTGCCCGCTCCATTGGCCCCGATCAGCGCGGTGATCTGGCCTTTGGGAATCTGCACCGCAATATCGCGCAGCACGGTCACCGGGCCATAGCCTGCGCCCAGAGCACGGGTTTCAAGGAGCATCTCAGACATCGGGGGCCCCCAGATAGGCTTGGACGACAGCCTCGGAGCCCTGCACCTGCGCAGGGGTTCCGTCAGCGATCTTGCGGCCAAAGTTGATGGCGACGACCTGCTCGGCCACGCGCATGATCAGGTCGAGATGGTGCTCGACCAGCAGCACGCTGACGCCGAACGCATCGCGCATTTTCAGGATGAAGGCGCGCAGATCCTCGACGCCTTCGTGGTTCAGACCGGCGGCGGGTTCATCCAGAAGCAAAAGCTTTGGCTGCATGACCAGCGCGCGGGCAAATTCGACCCGCTTTTGCGCGCCGAAATTCAACTGGCTGACCAGCGTGTCGGCCTGATGGGCCATGCCCAGCCGCTCGAGCGTTTCCAACGCGGCCTTACGGCCTGCGGCTTCATCGCGGCGCGCGCGTGGCAGGCCCAGCATTGCGGTGACAAAGCCGCTGCGCATGCGGACGTGATTGCCGACCAGCACGTTCTCCAGCACCGACATGCCCGGAAACAGCGCGATGTTCTGGAACGTGCGCCCGATGCCCAGCGCCGCCATACGGTGCTGCGGCAGGGACAGGATGTCGGTGCCATCAAAGCGGATGCGCCCCGCGCTGGGGCTGTAGATCCGCGAAAGCACATTGAAAAGCGAGGTCTTGCCCGCCCCGTTCGGCCCGATGATGCCGCAAATCTGGCGCGGGGCGACGCGAAAGGAAATATCGTCGAGGGCTGTGATCCCGCCAAACTTGAGCGAGATCCCCTCGACACTCAGCAAGGCCTCTGGTTTCAGCAGGGCCTCTGGCCGGCTGGTGTCGGTCATGGATTGTCCCCGGATTTGGAAAATATACGGGCCGGCATGGCCTTGGCCAGCCGCCCCGCAGGATCAGAATTCGACGACGTCGCCGAAGAGATCATAGCTCTGGCCGTTGAACCGCTCGAGCTGGATGCCGCGGATCATCTGATAGTTGTCGGGGCTGGTGGCCAGCGGGATACCGGGCAGCATCAGCGGGGCATTGACCGTGGACAGGTTGCGGGCGACATCGAGGATGTTCTGCCGTGTCAGGGTATCGCCCGCCTCGCGCAGGATCTGCAGCAGCACATGGCCGGTGTTATAGCCGCTGATCACCGAGCCGTTGGTGGGTTCGGCATCGGGGTAATACCCTTCGATCGTGTCCATGTAATCGCGATAGGCCTGCGTCTGCTGGAAGGCTTCATCCGAGGCATCCTGCTGCGTGGCGCTGGTGATGATCCCGGTCGAGATCTCGACCCCTGCCGGCACCAGCGAGGTCTGGATCACGCTGGCGACCGACCCCATGTAGCGCGCAGGCGTCCAGCCCAGATCGGCGGCCTTGCGGATCGCCTGTGCCACCGCGCGCGGCACGCCGAACAGCATCAGCGTGTCGGCCCCCGTCGCCTGCAGGCTGACGATCTGGCCATCAACCGAGGGGTCCACCACTTCAAAGCTGAGCGCGCTGGCGATGGTCGCGCCGGTGCCTTCGATCCCGCGTTCGACCCCCTCCAGGTATTCGCGGCCCAGATCGTCGTTCTGATACAGCACGGCTATCGACGCCGTGGGGTTCTCGGCCACGGCGTTCTGCGCGAAGGCATAGCCTTCCAGCCCATAGGGCGACAGCAGGCCCGAAACGGTCCACGGGTACGTCTGCGGGTCGTTCCAGCGGGTGCCCCCGGCCAGCAACAACAGATGCGGCACCTCGCGTTGGTTCAGGTAGCGCTGAATGGCGATATTATGCGCCGATCCGACGGGTGCCGCGATGAACAGGACTTCATCGCGCTCGACCAGACGGCGGGTCTGTTCCATCGTGCGCGCCGGGTTGTAGGCGTCATCATAGCTGATGAAGTTGATCTGACGGCCGTTGATCCCGCCCTCGGCATTGGCGCGGGCGATCACGGCGGCGATCATGCGGCCATTGACCGCAAAGACCGAGGCCGGGCCGGAATAGGGCATGGTGTTGCCGATGCGGATCTCGGTGTCCGAGGCACCGGGGCCGTATTGCGCCTGCGCCAGCGCCGGACCGGCCGCCATGGCGAGCATCGCAAGAGCCCCTAGCGTGTTCTTGATGGTCATGGTCATTTCCTCCCTGTTGTGGCCCTTGCAGGCCGGTCGTTCCGCGCCAGACGCCCAAGCGGCACGGGTCAGCGGGCTGACCGGGGGTAGCTGGGGGGCTGGTGTCGTCTCCTCGACCCGGAGTATTGCGAGGGGCTGGCAGCTTGCCAATTTGGGGCGGCGACAATCACACTTATGATTGCACCCTGCGTCCGCCTTGCTCGGCGCGATATCCCATGCGTGATATGGCGCGGTCCCCGGCCAAAATACTTGAGTCCCCTCCCCCTGCGGGCCGATCCACGCTCAAGCCCCGCTGAGTGGCGGGCACGACGAGGGAGGCTTCATGACCATCCGTATTGACCTGCATTCACCGCAAACGGCGTTGCTGGGCGAAAGCCCGCTGTGGGATGTCGAGCGCCAGCGCCTGTGGTGGGTGGATGCGCGCGCGGCCTCGATCCGCTGCGCCGATGCTGACGGCACGGTGCTCAGCGACTGGACGATGCCGGGGCAAGTGGGCAGCATCGGGCTGGCGCAGGGCGGGCTGATCGCCGCGCTTGAGGACGGGTTTTATCACATCGACGGTCAGACCGGCGCCGCGCATTGCGTGGCCCGCGTGACGCCCCCCGCACCGGGCCTGCGCCTGAACGACGGCAAGGCCGACCGCGACGGACGGTTTGTGAGCGGGCACATGCACCCCGGCGGCGGCACGGCGGGCGAGCTGTGGCAACTGGGTCTGGACGGGCGCGTGACGCAGCTGGAGACCGGTCTGGGCATCACCAACGCGCTGTGCGTCTCGCCCGATGGCCGCCAGCTCTATCTGGCGGATTCGATGGACGGGGTGATCCGGCGCTATGACTATGACGGCGCGGCCGGGCGGCTGTCGAACCGGATCGATCTGATCGACTGCCGCGCGCAGGGCTCGGGACCGGACGGCGCGACGGTCGACAGCGATGGGCGGCTGTGGGTGGCGCTGGTGCTGGCGCACAAGATCGCCTGCTATGCGCCCGATGGCAGCTTGCTGCAGCTGATCGACAGCCCGGTGCAGTATCCGTCGTGCCCGGCCTTTGGCGGCGCAGCGATGGACACGCTCTTTGTCACCACCATCGCGCATTCCGGTCACAGCCTGATCAGCACCAGCGCTGACGCGGGCCGCGTCATGGCGATCCGGGGCCTTGGGGCCACGGGTCTGCCCGAAGCGGTCTGGCACCCCACCCCCGCCCGCCAAGGAGCCGCACCATGGAGCTGAGCCTCGACGCCAAAGACACCGCCTTTCGCGACGAGGTGCGGGAATTCTTCAGCACCGGCGTGCCCGATAGCTGGCGCGACCGCGTGCGTGCCGGGCTGCGCCTGTCACCTGACGAGCTGACCGGCTACCAGCAGCGCTTGGCCGCGCGTGGTTGGGGCGCACCGACATGGCCGGTTGAATACGGCGGCACCGGCTGGACGCCAACGCAGCTGTGCGTCTTCTGGTCCGAAGCCGCGCGCGCCGACGCGCCGCATCAGTTCCATCAGGGGTTGGAGCTGATCGGGCCGATCATCTTCTCATACGGGTCGCCCGAGCAGAAAGACTACTACCTGCCGCGCATCATTCAGGCGCAGGACTGGTGGTGTCAGGGCTATTCCGAACCCGGTGCCGGGTCGGATCTGGCCAGCCTGCGCGCGCGCGCCGACCGCGACGGCGATGACTATGTGCTCAACGGCCAGAAGACATGGACCAGCTACGCGCATGTCGCCTCGCAAGTGTTCCTGCTGGCGCGCACCTCGCACGAGGCACGGCGGCAGCAGGGGATTTCGCTGATCCTCGCGCCGATGGACACCCCTGGCTTCCGTATCAATCCCATCGCCACGATGGATGAGAAGTACCACACCAACGAGCTGTTCATGGACAACGCCCGCGTCCCGGTCGCCAACCGTGTCGGGGACGAAGGGCGCGGATGGGAATATGGCAAGGTGCTGCTGGACCGCGAGCGGATGGTGGCGGCGGCGAATGTGATCTTTCTGGGCCAGATCGTGCGCGGCATCACCGACGCGGCGCGGCGGCGGAAGATCCGGGGTCGCGCCCTGGCCGATGATCCGGGGTTCGCGGCAAAGCTGGCGCAGTTCACGGTCGAGCTGACGACACTGCAAGCGATGGTGCTGCGGTTGCTCGACGACATGACGCGCGGCGCGGATTCGGGACCGCGGGGATCGATGGTCAAACTGCGCTGGTCACAGCTCTATCAGGCGGGCACCGCCCTGTGGGTCGAGGCCCTGGGACCAGAGGCCGCGCAGTTCGCCGCGCTGGACGGGGCCACCCTGCCCGCCGACATGCCCGCCGCGCTGCAAGGCGCGCTCTATGCGCGGGTGACGTCGATCTATGGCGGGTCCAGCGAGATCCAGCACAACATCATCGCGCGCCGCGCGCTGGGTCTTTGAGGGGGTGCTATGGAACTGACTTTCAACAGCGAACAGATCATGCTGGCCGACAGCGTGGGACGCTATGGGCTGGACAAATGGCCCGCCATCAACCGCCACAAGCTGCTGGCCGGGGAACAGGACGGCTTCCGAGAGCGCTGGCGCGAGATGGCCGAACTTGGCTGGACCCTGTTGCCCATCGCCGAAGACGACGGCGGGCTGGGCGGTAGCGCGGTCGATGTCATGGCGCTGGCCGAGGGGCTGGGCCGTCACCTGATCGCGGTGCCCTATGTCACCAGCTGTGTGTTGGTGCCCGCGCTGATCGGTGGGGTGCCCGGGGGCGAGGATCTGCTGGGCGCGCTGGGTGAAGGCAAGGCTTTCGCCGCCGCCGGGGTGCTTGAGGCCGAGGGCGGCGGCGATCCGGCATGGGTGACAACGCGGGCCGAGAAGGTCGGCGGGGCGTGGCAGCTGACCGGGATTAAGGAACACGTCGAGGACGGCGGCTGCGCCGATGCGTTTGTGGTCTCGGCCCGTGTGGAGGGCGAGGCGGGCGACGCCGAGGGGATCGGGCTGTTTCTGGTCGACCGCGCCGCCCTCGGCGACGGTGTCGCGCGGTTCCGCGCGGTCGACGGGCACCTGCACGCGCGGTTGACGCTGCAGGGCACGCCCGCGCTGGCACTGGGTGAGCCGGGACAAGCCCTGCCCCGGATCGTTGCAGCGCTGGACCGTGCGATCTGCGCGCATCTGGCCGAGGCGACCGGCTCGATGGAAGCCGCCACCGCTGCAACGGTCGAGTACCTTAAAACCCGCGAGCAGTTCGGCCAGCGCATCGGCAGCTTTCAGGCGCTCCAGCACCGCGCGGTGGACATGACCGTCGCCTGCGAGGAAGCGCGCGCGATCACCTGGCACGCGACGCTGTCGCTGGACGCCGCCCCCGGCAGCCGCCAACGCGCGGTCTCGGCGGGCAAGGTGCGTGTCGGGCAAAGCGGCGTCTATGTCGCCCAGCAGGCGGTGCAACTGCACGGCGGTGTGGGCTTTTGCGAAGAGCTGATCGTCAGCCACCACCTGCGCCGCCAGATGATGCTGGACATGGCAATGGGCGGGCAAGGCCACCATCTCAGCCGGGTTGCGCAGCTGTCGGTCTGACCCTCCCCGGACCCGAAACGCAGCGCCAAGGCCCCGTCTGGCAGGACGGGGCCTTTCGCCTGCCCGCCTTGGTGCCTGCGACTATCGCGTATGGGATTAAGTGCGTAAAAACAGGTCTTTGCATGCCCTTGGCCGGGGCCGCTGGTAAGCTGACCTCCGAACCATCTGGAGGAAAACCCATGAGCAAGATCCGCCTCGACGTGAAGGATTTCGTCGCCGTCGTCACCCTCGACAACCCGCCGGTCAACGCGCAGCCCATGGAGGTTCTGGAAGAACTGACCGCGGTGTTCGACAGCTTCAACGACCGCGACGATGTCCGCGTCGTGGTGCTGACCGGTGCGGGCAAGATGTTCTCGGCGGGTGCTGACCTGAAGCAGCGCCCCGATCTGAGCATTCCCGGCGCCCGCTGGCGGCGCAACCGCATCGTGCGCGAGGTCTCGTATGCCATCGCCGACAACGCCAAGCCGGTGATCGCTGCCGTCAACGGCCCGGCCTTGGGCGCGGGTCTGGGGCTGGTGGCCAGCTGTGATGTCATCGTCGCCTCGGAAACCGCCGTGTTCGGCCTGCCCGAGGTGGACGTGGGTCTGATGGGCGGGGGCAAGCACGCCGGACGGATCTTCCCGCATTCACTGGTGCGCCGGATGATGCTGACCGGCTACCGCGTGCCCGCCGCCGAAGCTTTCCGCCGCGGCGTGATCGAAGCCTGCCTGCCCGCTGACGAGCTGATGCCCTGGGTGATGGACATGGCGACGCAGATTGCATCGAAAAGCCCGCTGGCGACCAAGATGGCCAAGGACAGCATGCGCACCATCGAGAACATGACACTGCGCGACGGCTATATCTATGAACAGGGCAACACCGCCAAGCTGTCGACGACGCATGATGCCGCCGAAGCCGTGCGCGCCTTCGTCGAAAAGCGCGCGCCGCAGTTCATCGGATCGTAAGCGCGATGGGCTATCCCTGGAATTTTGGCGATCTGCTGGATGCGACCGCCGCTCAGGTGCCGCCCGACCGCCCTGCCATCGTGCAGGGCGACCGGGTGATCGCGTGGCCGGCCTTTGACCAAGCCACCAACCGGCTGGCCCGCGCGATGATCGCCGCCGGGCTGGAGCCGGGCGCGCGGGTGGCCATTCTCGCGCGCAACGTGCCGGAATATATCGAGATTTCTGCCGCCGCCTTCAAGGCACGGATGGCCAGCGTCAACGTCAACTACCGCTACACCACGCCTGAAGTCGCGCATCTGATGAGCGATTCTCAGGCCGCGATGCTGCTCTATCAGCCTGAGTTCGCTGCCGTTGTCGCCCCCCTGGCCGAAAGCCATCCAGACCTGCAACTGGTCGAGATCGAGGCGGGCGGTCGGTATGGCGACTGGGTCGCGCAGGGCGACGGTGCGCCTCTGGGCATCGCGCGCTCGGGCGATGACGGGTATCTGATCTACACCGGCGGGACCACCGGCAAACCCAAGGGCGTCGTCTGGCGCGCTGCCGATGCGCGGACAACGCAGCTGGAATCCCCGGCGGCCAGTTCGGTGCCGCAGTCGCTTGAGGACCACATCGCCGTCGTGCGCGCCAATACCGCGCCGCACCGGGTGCTGCCCGCCTGCCCGCTGATGCATGGGGCGGGGATGACCTCGTCGCTGGCGGAACTGGTCAACGGTGGCACGGTGGTCTTGCTGCCGGACGGGCCCTTCGATGCCGAGGTTCTGCTGGACACGGTGCAACAGCACCGCGTCACGCGGATCCTGATCGTCGGCGATGTGTTCGCCCGCCCGATGGTCGAGGCCCTGCAGCGCGATCCCGGGCGCTGGGACACGTCGTCGCTGCGTATCATCTCGTCCGCTGGGTTGATGTGGAGCCGTGAGATGAAACAGGCGCTGATTGCAGCGGTACCGCAGGTGATGCTGGTGGATATTCTGGGCGCGTCCGAGGCGTCGGGGTTGGGCTATGCCGTCACCTCGGCCACACGCGAGACCCCGACCGGCTGGTTCGAGCCCGGTCCCAAGACGGTGCTGATCGATCCCGAAACGCTGCGCGTTCTGCGCCCTGACGAGCCCGGCACCGGCTGGATCGCGCGGCATGGGGCGGTCGGCAGCGGCTATTTCGGTGATCCGGAAAAGACCGCTGCAACCTACCGCGAGATTGACGGCATTCGCTATGCGATCCCCGGCGATCTGGCGGCGCGTGATACCGACGGGCGGCTGCGTCTGATCGGGCGCGGCAGTCAGGTGATCAACACCGGCGGTGAAAAGGTTTTCGCCGAAGAGGTCGAAGAGGCGCTCAAACGCGCGCCGGGCGTCACCGATGCCATCGTGATCGGTGTCCCCGATGAGACATGGGGCAAGGCTGTGGTGGCGGTGATTGCGGTGCGCGAGGGCTATGATGAGGCGACGGCGCGGTTGGCGCTGCAGGCGGATCTGGCGCGCTACAAGCTGCCCAAACGCATCGTGGTGGTCGACACCCTGCCCCGCCATCCCAGCGGCAAGAGCGACTATCGCGCGGCGCTGGACATCGTTCTGGGCGGCGCGGCCTGAGCGCCGCCCGCCCATTCCCTGCCCCCCTGAAAGGATCGCCGATGGCCCCGTTCGAGCACATTCGTCTGACGCGTGACGGCGCGATTGCCCGGCTGACACTGAACCGTCCCGCACGGCTGAATGCGCTGATCCGGCCGATGCAGGCTGAACTCTCCGCCGCGCTGGATCTGCTGGAGGCCGAGCCACCGCAGGTGCTGATCCTGACCGGCGAAGGGCGCGGGTTCTGCGCGGGGCAGGATCTGACCGAACGCTATCCGCAGATCGCGGCGGGTGAGGCTGTGCATCTGGGGGCGTCGCTGACACAGACGTATAACCCTTTGATCCGGCGCCTGAATGCGCTGCCCTGCGTGATCATCGCGGCGGTAAATGGCGTTGCGGCGGGGGCCGGAATCGGGCTGGCACTGACGGCGGACATCATTCTGGCGGCACGCGAGGCGCGGTTCCTGATGGCCTTTGGCAAGGTCGGTCTGGGACCGGATGCCGGCGTCAGCTGGGCGCTTCCCGAGCGGATCGGCAGCCGCCGCGCGCTGGCACTGGCGCTGACCGGTGGCGGGATCGACGCGCAGACCGCGCTGGACTGGGGGCTGGTCTGGGCACTGCATGACGCGGGTGAACTGGCAGCGGCGACGCAAGAGCTGGCGCTGGTGCTGGTGGCGGGCTCGGCGCAAGCACAGCGCGCCGCCAAGCAGCTGCTGCGCGAAAAGGCCCCCAGTCTGGAGGCTGCCCTTGCGCGCGAAAGTGCGTGTCAGGACGCGCTGGGGCACACCGATTTCTACCGCGACGCCGTTCTGGCCTTCGCCGCGCCCAAACCTGCCCGCTGACCGGATCACAGACGCCATGCCCTATGCCCACAACGGACCCGTCGCGGTCCATTACGACACGCAGGGTACCGGGGTGCCGGTGGTGATGCTCGCGGGCGCGGGGCGTCCGGCGTCGGATTTCGACGCGCTGTTTTGCGCGCCGCTGCTGGCGCAGGGGTTCATGCCGCTCAGGATCGACAGCCGCGATACCGGGCGTTCGGCCAGCTTTGCCGGGCAGCCCGCGCGGCTGGCGCAGGTCCGGCAACGCGCGCTGGGACAGGATGGTGCGCCGCCGCCCTACGCGCTGGATGATATGGCCGGGGATGTGCTGGCGGTGCTGGACCACGCCGGGATAGAGCGCGCGCATCTGGTCGGGCGGTCGCTGGGGGCGATGGTGGCGCAGGCGGTGGCGATTGCCGCGCCCGCACGGGTGTTGAGCCTGTCACTGATCATGGCCTCAAGCCGCACCCTGCCCGCGCAGGTGCCCGATGCGGTGCTGGACCGGCTGGAGGCCGAACAGGTCACGACCGCCGATGACTATATCGCCCGCCAGTTGCGCGTGGCGGCGGCGAATGGGCTGGCGCAGGATTATGACGCGGCGCGGATCGCCGGGGAAGCGCGCCTTGCCTGGGCGCATGGCATAGCGCCGGGCGCGACGGCACGGCATTTCGCCGTCAGTCTGGCGGCAGGCGATCTGCGGCCCGGTCTGACGGGCCTGCACCTGCCCGCGCTGGTTCTGCACGGGCGACAGGATGCGCTGATCCCGCTGATCCGCGCCGAGGAATGCGCCGCCGCCCTGCCCCACGCGCAGCTTGAGGTGATCGAGGACATGGTCCATGACGGCCCCCCGCGCCTGCGCCGCCGCTGGGGTATGCGGATTGCGGCGCATCTGGGCAGCCTCTGACCTGCCATCACATATGTGATTCCCCCTCGCCCCGCGCCGATACTTCGCGCATGGTCGAAAAGCTGCCGTAAGCTCATCCCAGAGGACCGGCCAGCACCGGGAGAGGCCAGCACCGTGGGAGGAGCGTGTGATGCAGGGACTTGCAGTGAAATCAACGTTGCGGACGTTCGAGGTTCTCGAATTCTTCCGCGAACAGCGGCGGCCCCTCAGGCTGAATGAGATCTACAAAGCCCTGAACTATCCGCAGTCGAGCACGACGAACCTGCTCAAGAGCATGGTGATGACGGGCTATCTCAACTACAACCGCAAGACGCGGATGTACCTGCCGACGATGCGGGTGAGCAGTCTGGGCAGCTGGCTGCACAGCGTCATCCATAACGACGGCGATCTGCGCAAGCTGGTCGATACGGTTCAGGCGCGCACCGACGAAACCGTCGGGGTCGTGGCGCAGAACGATCTGTTCATCCAATACATCATGCTCAAGACCCCGACGCATGAGTTCAAGATGCCGCCCAGCGAAGGGGATATGCGGCTGCTGATCGACTCGTCGGCCGGGCTGACGATCCTCAGCCGGTTGCGTGACAGCGCCATCGAGAAATTCTACCGCTTCACCAAGTATCATTACCCTCGGCTGGAGTACTTCGCCAGTTACGCCGACCTGATGAAAGAGATCCGCTGGGTGCGCTATATCGGCCATTGCTACATGCCGATGCTCCCGACACCCGAGGTTGCCTCGGTTGCGATTCCGCTTGAGGAAGAGATGTTCGGCATCCCGCTGGCGCTGGGGGTGGGCGGGCTGCAACCGCGCATTGCCGCACGCAAGGAAGAACTGCTGGCGATCATGCACGAGGCGGTGGCCGAGTTCCACGAAACCAGCCGCCAGAACAGCAGCGGGGCTATGGCCGCCGAATAGGCGGCCAAAGGGTCAGCGGTTGAAGGCGTGCCCCATCCCGCCATCGACGGCAAGCGACTGGCCGGTGACAAAACCCGCGCGTTCTGACGCCAGCCAGAGCACGGCCTGCGCGATGTCCTCTTCGGTGCCGATGCGACCCAGCGGCGTGCTGGCCTTGCGCGCGGCGAAGGTCTCGGCGTCAAGCATGGCGCGCACTGCGTCGGTTGCGATGGTCGAGGGGGCGACGGCGTTGACGCGGATACCGTGCGGCCCCAGCTCGACCGAGGCCGCGCGGGTCATGCCATCGACCGCTGCCTTGACGCCGGAATAGAGCAGCGTGTTGGCGCTGGCGATCCGCCCGGCCATCGAGCCGATGTTGACCACACTGCCCCCGCCCCGCGCGCGCATCGCCGGCACGGCGGCTTGCAGGCCCCAGACGATCCCCGCCATGCCGACGCCGACCATGCGCGACAAGACGTCGGGCTCGATCTGCTCGATCGGCTCGTAGCGGTTCCACATCGCGTTATTGACCAGAATATCCAGCCCGCCGAACGCCTCGACGCAGCGTGCCACGGCCCGCTGCATCGCCGCGCGGTCGGACACATCGGCACCGATGCCGATCGCGGTGCCCCCTGTGGCCGTAATCCCCTCGGCAGCGGTCTGCGCCCAAGCGTCTTTCAGATCGACCAGCACCACCGACGCCCCGGCCTCGGCCAGTGTGGTGGCGATGGCGCGGCCCAACCCGCGAGACGCGCCGGTAACCAGCGCGATTTTGTTGCTCAACTCAGTCATGGTTTCCCCAACCCGGTACACTGGGGCAAACCTTGCCCCTCCCGCGATCCGGCGCAAAGCGCGCAGCCTTTCGGCGCGTCACAATCGCATACGCGATTAATGGGCGCGGCGGCGGGGAAGCGATTGTTGACGCGTCCGACCCTCTGAGGCATGCCCGCCACCTTCGGTCTGCCGCGTTGCGATGCTTGCAATGCGCCGGGGACGGCCTTATCCTGCTGCAAAGAGTATGGAGATTTAATGTCCCGTTGAGGTGGGGAGGCAAGGCGCCCTCCCAAAACAAGATCGAACCACGCAAAGCCCCTGCATGCCGCCGGGGCGCTGGTTTCTTGTAGACCCCTATCGAGTATTTGCGGCGCGGATCGGATCCGCTGCCGGGACATGAAAGCCTGAACCCATGACTCGGGATTTTTCCCAATTCCTGCCCCTTGCCACCCCGCCCAAACGCGAGCGCAGCCTGCTCGAACGCTTGGGCTGGACCCCGTTCTTCAGCCAGCAGATCGACCCCGAAGCGCTGATCAACACGCCTCCGGTGCGTGTTACAGCCGTGCACCGCAGCGGCTTGCATGTGATGGGCAATGGCATCGACACGATGATCCCGCCAGGGCCGAATGCCACGGTGGGCGACTGGTTGCTTTATGACGCCGCCCTGCCCGCCAACAGCGAAGTGCTCGAGCGCAAGAGCCTGATCGAGCGGCGCGCGGCGGGTCACGACCGCCGCAAGCAGAAGATCGCGGCCAATCTGGACACGGCGTTTCTGGTCTCCTCGTGCAATGATGACTTCAACGTCGCCCGACTGGAACGCTATATCGCACTGACCTTCGAGGCCGGTGTGCAGCCGGTGATCATTCTGACCAAGCCCGACCTGTGCGACGATACCACCCCCTATGTCGAGCAGGCTTCGGCGATCTCGGACCGGGTGCCGGTCGAGGTGCTCGATGCGCTGGCCGGGGACGTGACGGGACGTCTGGCGCAATGGTGCCGGCCGGGACAGACGGTGGGGTTTCTGGGCTCGTCGGGCGTGGGGAAATCCACGCTGGTCAACGCGCTGTTCAACGCGCAGGTCGCCGAAACGCAGGGCATCCGCGAGGATGACAGCCGGGGCCGGCACACCACCACCCACCGCCAGCTGCACCTGACGCCCGAGGGCTGCGCGGTGCTGGATACGCCGGGGATGCGGGAAATCCAGCTGACGGACACCGAATCAGGCATCGCCGAGGTGTTTGATGATCTGAGCGAGCTGGCGCTGCGCTGCCGGTTCCGCGATTGCCGCCACGAGTCCGAACCGGGCTGCGCGGTGCAGGCCGCGCTGGCCAGCGGCGAGATCGACAAGGTGCGGCTGGAGCGCTGGAAGAAGCTGGGGACCGAGGATCGCTCGAACACTAAGGCGCTGCACGAGCGCAAGAGTGAGGGCAAGGCGTTGCGCAAGCAGATCAAGGCAGCGCTGAAGTCCAAGCGCGAGTGATGAGGGCAACGCCTTTGGCAATTCGGCCCGGGTTTCGCGCTTGTGGCTTGACCTCGGCCCAGTGCCTGCGGTCTTAAGAAGCAATGTTTACACGCCGTAGAGGGCCTTGAATGATGTATAACCGCAGTTTGGCAGTCGCGGCACTGCTGCTCGTTTCCGCCTGTGTCTCGACCCCGGAAAACCCCAACGGCCCCAGCTATCTGGCTGAATTGCCCGAAGGTCTGGCCCAGACCGCTGCACCCGGTCAGGATCTGGACCGCGTCCGCATCATGCCCGATGATGGCTGTTACTGGTACGAATACACCAACATCGTCGAAACCACGATGCTGCCGCTGCGCACCAGTGAAGGTCGCCCGATCTGCTCGCGCGCTCAAAGCTGACGCGGGGGCCAGAGGGCCAATGAAAAACCGGGCACTGCGTAAAGCGGTGCCCGGTTTGTTCATTTCAGCACAAGCGCTTACTCGGCGTCGTAAAGATGCGCGACGGCGCCCAGTTCAACCTGCTCGAACAGGTCGATGATATGCGCCATCACCATGCGCACGCAGCCCGAGCTGGCGCGCTGGCCAATGGACCACGGCTGCGGTGTGCCGTGAATGCGCAGATAGGTGTCGCGATCGCCGACATAGAGATACAGCGCCCGGGCCCCCAGCGGGTTCTCGGGACCGCCGGGCATACCCCCGGCGAATTCCTCATACGACGGCGTATGACGGATCATGTTCGCCGTCGGCGTCCAAGAGGGCCAGCGCACCTTGCGGCGGATCGTGTAGACGCCCGGCTCATACAGGTCATCGCGCCCGATGGCGACGCCGTAGCGCATCGCCGTGCCGTCGTTCTGGATGTGATACAGATAGCGCGCCACGGCATCGACGTGGATGTCGCCGGCCCGCAAATTCGGGTTCGCCTGCACCCGGCGCGGCAAGAACCGCGAGGCCAGACCCCAGGGATTGGAGAACGCAGGATCATAGCCTGCGGGAATGACTTGCTCGTCCCAGGCGTCCCACTCGGCCTGATCCGCCTTGGCGCGACGCGGCGCGAGGAACGGAGCGGCGAGCGCCCCGGCGCTGGTCATGATGAAGTGACGTCTAGTCGACACAGATCTTATTCCTTGCCTGCAAGGGCTACCATTGCCGTTCAATATGCTCAGGACGGGGTCAGAGGCAAACCCTTAGGTCAAAAAGCCTGATCACTGTTGCGCAAACTGGACGCCCTGTGTCGTTGTCGCTTCGACCCGCGCCCTGCCGCGTTCCAAGGCCGGGAAGAAAGTTTAGAGCGATTTTAGCCGCTTGCGCGATGGCTTGGCGATTCTCCTCGCAATCACGGTGGATTAAGTCCATACCAAACGAACCCGCGCGGTAGCTCTGCGTGGCGTCAGGAAGGGCCATCATGGGCGCCGAGACGACCGCGATCCGCCGCAGCAGCGCCGATGATTTGGCACTGTCGCCCCAACAGACACCAAGATCCGAGCGCGCGAGCGCCGAGGTGATCGGCCGCCAATGGTCCGATTTCTTTGCGCGGTTCGCCCATGGCCCCGTTGCCGCGCCGGAGCAAGACACCCTGCCACCCCCCGATCGCAAGTGACGGGACCTGCACGCAAGCGCTGTGGGGTGGGGTTTTCCTGAGCGACACGACCGAAGCGGCGATCTGGCCCCCAAGGCCATTGATCCTGATTCGTGCGGCGACGCCGGGAAGGAAGCGGCGGGGTCAGCTCCGCCGCTTCCGGCAATTTGACCTATGTTCGGAAAGGAACACAGATGGGTATTTCGACACCGAAAAAGCCGTTCGACCTGAAGGAATTCCTCAGCGAGAAGGGCAAGCCGCGCAATGTGCGGCGCAATTTCGCCATGCGCGGCGCGGCCAGTGCTGCCCCCGCCGAGACCGTGGCCGAGCCCGAGGCAGATGTCGACTCCGACGCCGAGCCCTCGACCGAGGCAAAGCCGGACGCGACCGAGAAATAACAGGGGCTTGCGATGCCTGTTGGCGGGCCGGTGGCTGGTGCGGGGTAAACCAGCGCTAGCTATTTGCCGCGATACGGTGTAGAGAGTGCGGGCATCTCTATTTTCGGACTGTTCCTTTCGGCTCAGCCTTCGATCTTTAGCTCTGCCGAGTCGCTGCGCTGTGTGGGCGACACAAAAGAAGGAATAACACGATGGCTAATGGCACCGTGAAATGGTTCAACCAGACCAAAGGTTTCGGCTTCATCGCTCCGGCTGAAGGCGGCAAAGACGTGTTCGTGCACATCTCGGCCCTGGAGCGCGCTGGCATCCGTCACCTCGACGACGGCCAGGCTGTGACCTACAACGTCGAAAACGGCCGTGACGGTCGTCAGTCGGCGATGGATCTCGCGCTGGCCTGATCGGCCCCGAGACCGCGCCAACCGGCGTCAGACAGTTTGAAGGGCCTGGCACATCGTGCCGGGCCCTTTTGCTTTGCGGCGGTTAAGCGCTAGCATCGCCCTGCCCTTGTGAAAGTTCCCGCATGCCCCCCTCCCGCCCCGCCTTGCCGCCGCTCAACGCGCTCAGGGCCTTTGATGCGGTGGTGCGGCTGGGCAGCGTGAGTGCGGCAGCCTCGGCGCTGGATGTTGCGCCCTCGACCGTCACCCAGCATCTGCGCAATCTTGAGGACCATCTGGGCGCGTCCCTGTTCGAGCGCTCGGCCAACGCGATCACCCCAAACGCACGCGCTCTAGCCTATGCCGAGGCCGTGCGCGCAGGGTTCGATCAGTTGTTCGCGGCCAGCGAGGCGGTGTCAGCGGATCTGAGCCAAGCGCCGATCCGGCTGAGCGCCGCGCCGACGCTGGCGGGTGTGTGGCTGGCGCGGCTGATCGCGCAGGTAGAAGCCGAGTTTCCCGGTGTGGCGATCCGATGCGATTTCTCAACGCAGCCTGCCGATGTGGACGCCGATCAGGTGGATATCGCGCTGCGCTATGGGGCGGGGCCGTATCCGGGCGCGGTGGTCGAGCCGCTCTATACCGATGTGATGGCTCCCGTGTGTTCCCCGCAGATGGCGGCGGGGTTGGCCGCGCCTGAGGATCTGCTGAACGCCCTGCGCATCGAAACCGCCGAGACCGCGCCGGACGGGCGGTCCTTGTGGGCATGGTGGGCACAACAGGCCGTGGGAGATGATCTGGCGCAGGCTCTGGGGCAGCCGGGCCGCTGGCAGGTGCAGGGGTCGGGGTTTACGCAGGCACTATTGCTGGAGGCCCCCGCCGTTGCGGTGATGGAGCGCGGCCTGATTGCCGGGGCGCTGGCCAGCGGCGCGCTGGTTGCTCCCTTTGCCGTGTGGGTGCCTGCGCCCTGTGGTTATGCACTGGTGACCTCGCGCAGGCGGGTGTTAAGACCGGCGGCGAAGCGGTTGAAAGCACTGATCAAACGCCACGCGTCGCAAGCGCTACGCCGGCCAGAATAAGCCCGCCACCGATCAGGGTGAGGGTTGAGAGCGTCTCGCCCAGCAGCAGCACGCCCCCCAGCAGTGACCAGACCGGCACCAGCAGCAGATAAGGCGCGACGCGATGCAGCGGGTAGCGGACGATCAGCGCGTACCAGCTGCCGACGCCAAAAGCGGTCATCGCCAACCCCAGATACCCCAACTGCGCCCAGGCAAGCAGCGTCGCGGCAGCGGCGGCGGGCATAGGTGCCTCAAGCAGTAGCGAGGCGAGCAGCAGCTGCGGGGCCGCGACCAGCGACATCGCCCCCAGCAACGCAAAGCCACTGCCCTGCCCGCCCAGTCCCAGCTTGCGCACAAGGATCTGACCGACCGCCCAGATCATCATGCTCAGCACCACCAGCCCCACCGCCGCACCCTGCCCGGCTGCGCCCGGCGGTCCGGCTACAAGCGCGACGCCCGCCAGCGTTAGCGCAATCCCCGTCCATGCGGCGCGCGAGGGATGCTCGCCCAGCCAGAGCGCCGAGAGGATCAGCAACAGCGGCGCTTCGAGTTGCACCAGCATCACCGTGGTGGACACGTCCAACCGGCTGAGGCCGATGTAGCTGAGGCTATAGGGCAGCGAGATCGCGCAGGTCGAGGCGATAAGGATCGCCCTGAACGGCGCGCGCGGCCAGCGGGTGACGGCGCGGATCGCCAGCCCGGCTATACAGAAGCGCAGGGCGGCGGTGAAAATGGGCGGGAAGCTGTCGGTCGCGGTCTTTCCCAGCACCCAGCCCGCGCCCAGGACGAGCGACAGCAACAGGGCGAGGGCGATGTCTTTGCGGTGCATTCTGGCGTCCCCGGTTGGTCCGGGTTGCAGAATGGCGCGGCCCGAGCCCGGCCACAGCCGCGCAAATACCGGGGCAGCGCAGGGAAAACACTCAGTGCGACGACGGGCGGTCCATCGCGCGGCTGAGCAGCACGACCGGAATGATCCCCAGCGCCACGATCATCAGCGCCGAGGTCGAGGCCTCGTCCAGCCGCCCGTCCGAGGCCAGCCGATAGGTGCGGATTGCCAGCGTATCCAGATTGAACGGACGGACGATCAGCGTGGCCGGCAGTTCCTTCATCACATCGGCAAAAATGAAGATCGCCGCCGACAGCAGCCCGCCGCGCAGCAGCGGGAGATGCACCGTCAACAGGGTGCGCCCCGGCCCCGAGCCAAGCCCGCGCGCGGCATCATCCAGCGAGGGCGGAATGCGTTGGAGCGAGGCCTCGATGGTGCTCAGGCTGATCGACAGGAAGCGCACGGTATAGGCGAATATCAGGCCGACATAAGAGCCGGTCAGCAACAGCCCGGTTGAGTAGTCAAACGTCGCGCGCATCCACGCATCCAGCGTCTGATCCGCCCAGCTGAGCGGCAGCAGGATGCCGACGGCGATCACCGCACCCGGCATGGCATAGCCGATCCCCGCCACGCCCAGAGCAGCCTTGACCAGCGGCCCGCCGTCCATCCGCCGCGCATAGCCAAGGAAGAGCCCCAGCGTCAGCAGCACCAACGCGGCCAGCCCGGCCAGCATCAGCGAGTTGCCAGCAAACGCATAGAAACGCGGGCCCCACATCGGATCGCCGACCAGCACGGCGCGGCGGATCAGATCCCAGACCGGATAGAGGAACCCGGCAAAGACCGGAAAGGCACAAAGCGCCATGACGATCAGAGCCCGCGCTCCGGTCAGCGGTTGGCGCGCAGCGGCGCTGGCGGATTTGCCCGCGGGATCCCCGACATAGCGCCGCGAGCCACGCAGGATGCGTTCCAGCACCAGAGCCAGCGCGACAAAACCGATGAGCAGCGCCGCCAGCTGCGCCGCCGCCACCGGCTCACCGCGCGCGAACCACGTGCGGAAGATGCCGCTGGTCAGCGTCTGCACGCCCAGATGCGAAACGGTGCCGAAATCGGCCAGCGTCTCCATCGCGACAAAGGCGGCCCCGGCGACCATCGCCGGGCGCGCCATCGGCAGCGCCACGCGAAAGAAAGCCCCGCGCGGGGATTGGCCGAGGGCACGCGCGGCCTCCATCAGATGCAGCGACTGGGTGGCGAAGGCAGCGCGGGTCAAAAGGTATATATAGGGGTAGAGCACCAGCGCCAGCAGCACCGCCGCGCCGGGCAAGGAGGCGACCTGCGGGAACCAGTAGTCATGCCGACCCCAACCAAAAATCTCGCGCAGAGTGGTTTGCAGCGGCCCGGCATAGGCCAGCCGGTCGTAATAGACATAGGCGATGACATAGCCCGGCATGGTCATCGGCAGCATCAGCGCCCATTGCAGCATGCCCCTGCCCTTGAACTGGAACCCGGCGATCAGCCAGCCCGCGCCCACCCCGATGGCCGAGGCCAGCGCGACGGTCAGCACCACCAACAGCAGCGAATTGCGCAGATAGAGCGGCAGCACGGTCGAGGCCAGATGCGACCACGCCCCGCCCGAAGGGATGAACACCTGCGCCACCACCGTGACGATGGGCAGGGCGATCAGGGCGGCGATGAGCAGCGCCCCCAGGCTCCAGGCACTCAGGGGGCGGCGGCGCGTTTTGACGGGCGCGCGGGTGTGCACGGCAGCTGTCTGTGCCATAGGCTTCCTCTACTCTCGCCTTGGCCGTAGCCGATCAGCGGCACAGTGTCCAGTTATCCGATTCTTATTGTCAGAATAGCGCCTGTCGGCTATCCACGACCCGTCGCGCCATTCTAGGGCGCGTGCTTGACGCCACCCAACCGCCCCCGCGCGGTCCAGGCAGGCAAGACACAACCGGAGTTAACCCCATGTTTCGTTCCCTGACCGCCCTCGGCATCGTCCTGATGGCCTCGGCCCCTGCGATGGCCGAAGAGCTGAACCTCTATTCGGCCCGCCACTATGACACCGACCTGCGGATTTATGAGAACTTCACCAATGAGACCGGCATCCAGATCAACCTGATCGAAGGCTCGGGCGAGCAGCTGATGGAACGCATCCTGACCGAGGGCGCCAACAGCCCGGCGGATCTGTACATCACCGTCGATGGCGGCCGCCTGCACCGTGCCGTCGAAGCGGGGATCTTCCAGCCGGTTGAGAGCGCCGTGCTCGACGCGCGGATCCCGGCCAATTTCCGCCACCCCGACAATCTTTGGTTCGGCCTCTCGGCCCGCGCCCGGGTGATCTTTACCCGCACCGGCGAGCGTCCCGACTGGTTGAACGATTACGAGGATCTGGCCGATCCCCGCCTTGAGGGCGAAATCTGCATCCGCTCGTCGGGCAGCATCTATAACATCTCGCTGATGGCCGAGCTGATCGAGGTTCTGGGCGCTGATGCGGCGCAGGACTGGGCGGCGGGCGTCAACAACAACCTCGCACGTGCGCCACAGGGCGGTGACCGCGATCAGCTGCGCGCGCTGGCTGCAGGCGAGTGCTCGGTTGCGGTGTCCAACACCTACTACTGGGGCGCGCTGGCAGCTTCGGATAACCCCGATGACGTCGCCGTCGCCAATGCGGTCGAGTTCTTCTACCCCAACCAGGAAGGTCGCGGCGCGCATGTGAACATCTCTGGTGCCGGTGTGGTGGTGAATGCCCCCAACCGGGACAACGCCGTGCGGTTCCTCGAATATCTGGTGTCCGATGAAGCGCAGGCGATCTTTGCCGACAGCAACAACGAATTCCCGATCGTGCCGGGGGTCGAGATCCACGGGCCGGTGGCCCCGTTCACCGAGTTCAAGAACTCGGGCGTCAACGTCTCGGTCTACGGGCTGAACGCGGCAGAGGCGACCGAGATCTTCGACCGCGTCGGCTTCCCGTAAGCCCTGCGGCTTTGAGTGGATTTCAGCGGGCCGGGGTCAACCCCGGCCCGTTTTTTATCGCTATGGCATCTTGACCTTTTGGTGCACAGGTTCAGGTTCAGGGAGCCAAAAAAAAAGGAAATCCGATGCCGACTGATACAGCCTACGTGCCGCCCAAGGTCTGGACCTGGGACCAGGAAAGCGGCGGACGCTTCGCCTCAATCAACCGGCCCGTTTCGGGGCCGACGCATGACAAGGTGCTGCCGGTCGGCGAGCACCCGTTCCAGCTCTACTCGCTGGGCACGCCCAATGGCGTCAAGGTGACGATCATGCTCGAAGAGCTGCTCGCCGCTGGTCATAAGGGCGCGGAATACGACGCGTGGCTGATCAACATCGGTGATGGCGATCAGTTCGGCTCGGGTTTTGTCGAGATTAACCCGAACTCGAAAATCCCGGCGATGATGGACCGCTCGGGCAGTGAACCCGTGCGCCTTTTTGAGAGCGCCTCGATCCTGTTCCATCTGGCCGAACGCTTTGGTGAATTCCTGCCCGCCTCGGGCCCCGCGCGCGCCGAGGTGATGAACTGGTTGTTCTGGCAGATGGGCGCGGCACCCTATCTGGGCGGCGGTTTCGGGCATTTCTACGCCTATGCGCCCGAGAAGATGGAATACCCGATCAACCGCTTCGCGATGGAAGTGAAACGCCAGCTCGACGTGCTGGACCGCACTCTGGCGGATCGCAAGTTCATCGCGGGCGACGCGTATTCCATCGCCGATATCGCGATCTATCCATGGTACGGGCGGCTGGTCGAGGGCGGGGCGTATGACTCGGCCGAATTCCTCGCCGTGCATGAATACACCAACGTGATCCGCTGGGCCGCCGACGTCGCTGCCCGCCCGGCTGTGCAGCGTGGGAAACGGGTGAACAAACCCGGCGACAGCGCGGATGCGGTGAAAGAACGGCACGCAGCCTCTGACCTCGACTGAGGCTGAGATCGGTGCAAGGGGGGCTGTCAGCCCCCCTCTTCGCTTTCAGCGAATTCACCCCCCGAGGATATTTTCAGACAGAAAATGCGCGGTTAACCTTTCGTTAACGCCCCTCTTTGCTCTGTTAAATATCCTCCAAGAGGGTCCGGGAGGATGGAAAATCCTCCCGGGCGGGTGCGGGTGGCAACCCGCGCGGGCCGAGGGGGCTCGATGCCCCCGAGGCCCGCCACCACCGCGCCGCAGAAACTGCGCCACAGAAAAGGGCCGGGGTTTCCCCCGGCCCTTTCGCACGTCACCGCCTTGGGTTGCGGATCAGCTGCAACCGCTCGTCGACCCGCAGGTGTTGCACTTCATGCAGGTGCCGTTGCGCACCAGCGTGTAGTTGCCGCACTCGCCGCAGGGGTCGCCCTCGTAGCCTTGCATCTTGGCCTTGGTGCGCGGGTCCATGCTGACCGCGACCGCCTCGACCGAGGTCTCTACGCGCGCAGCGACCGCGAGGTTCCCGGCGACTGCGCTGACCGCCGCGCCGCTGTCCAGCGCGCGGGGTTGCGAGCCGCCTTGCAACACCAGCAGCTCTTGCGGCAGGCGTTTGCGCAGGTAGCCCGTCGACGAGATCTGGCGCAGCACTTCCAGTCCGCGCGTGGCCGCTTCGTCGGACACTTGCGAGACGTTCTTCTGGCCTTCTTTCTCGCCAGCGCCCAGATCGTCGAACGCAGCACCCGTCGGTTTGACATGGGCCAGATCGGTGCGGTCCAGATACGAGATCGCCAGTTCGCGGAAGATATAGTCAAGGATCGAGGTGGCGTTCTTGATCGCCTCGTTGCCCTGCACCATGCCCGCCGGTTCGAACCGGGTGAAGGTGAAGGCGTCGACGAATTCCTCCAGCGGCACGCCGTATTGCAGGCCAACCGACACCGCGATGGCGAAGTTGTTCATCATCGCGCGGAAGCCAGCACCTTCCTTGTGCATGTCGATGAAGATCTCGCCCAGCTTGCCGCCGTCGTATTCGCCGGTGCGCAGATAGACCTTGTGACCGCCGACGATGGCTTTCTGGGTATAGCCCTTGCGACGCTCGGGCAGCTTTTCGCGGCCGCGGGCAACTTCCTTGACGATGATCTTCTCGACGATTTTCTCGGCGATCAGCGCGGCTTTTTCCTGGGTCGAGCCGGTGGCGAGGATCTCTTCGGCCTCTTCATCGTCCTCGATCAGCGCCGAGGCCAGCGGCTGCGACAGTTTCGAGCCGTCGCGGTAGAGCGCGTTGGCCTTGATGCCCAGCGACCAGCTGAGTTCATAGGCTGCCAGCGTTTCTTCGATCGAGGCCGAGTTCGGCATGTTGATCGTTTTCGAGATCGCGCCCGAGATGAACGACTGGGCCGCCGCCATCATGCGGATGTGGCTGTCTACCGACAGGTAGCGTTTACCCTTCTTGCCGCAGGCATTGGCGCAATCGAAGATCGAATAATGCTCGCCCTTCAGGTGCGGCGCGCCTTCCAGCGTCATGGTGCCGACGACGTGGTCATTGGCATCCTCGACCTGGGTCTTCGTGAAGCCGAGGTGGCGCAGCAGGTCGAACGACGGGTCGTTCAGCTTGGCCTGCGGGATGCCCAGATTTTCGCGGCAGAACTCTTCGCCCAGCGTCCACTGGTTGAACACGAAGCGGATGTCGAAGGCCGTTGCCAGCGCGGTTTCGATCTTCTTGATCTCGGCCGGGCCAAAGCCGTGGCCGATCAGCGAGGTATGGTTGATGCCGGGCGCTTGCCCCAGCGTCCCGTGGCCCACGGCATAGGCGACGATCTCTTCGATCTGTGCGGGTTTGTAGCCCAGCTTGGTCAGCGCGGCCGGGACCGACTGGTTGATGATCTTGAAATAGCCGCCGCCGGCCAGTTTCTTGAACTTCACCAGCGCGAAATCGGGCTCGATGCCGGTGGTGTCGCAATCCATCACCAGACCGATGGTGCCGGTCGGCGCGATCACGGTGGATTGTGCGTTGCGGTAGCCATGGGCTTCGCCGAGGGTCAGCGCCTCGTCCCAGGCGGTGCGGGCCAGAGCGACAAGGCTGGCATCGGGGCAGTTGGCCGCGTCGAGCACGACGGGGTTAACGTTAACGCCTTCGAAATCGGTCAGGCCTTGTGCGGCGCGGCGGTGGTTGCGGATGACGCGCAGCATATGTTCGCGGTTGCGGGCGTAGCCCGGGAAAGCGCCCAGCTCAGCCGCCATCTCGGCCGAGGTGGCATAGGCAACACCCGTCATCAGCGCGGTCAGCGCACCGGCCAGCGCGCGGCCCTCATCGCTGTCATAGCCAAAGCCCATGTTCATCAGCAGACCGCCGATGTTGGCATAGCCCAGACCCAGCGTGCGGTAGTCATAGGACCGCTGGGCGATTTCCTTGGAGGGGAACTGCGCCATCATCACGCTGATTTCCAGCGTCACGGTCCACAGGCGGGTGGCGTGCATGTAGGTTTCGGCGTCGAACTGGCCGTTGCCGAAGAATTTCAGCAGGTTCATCGAGGCAAGGTTACAGGCCGTGTCATCGAGGAACATGTATTCCGAACACGGGTTCGAGCCGCGGATCGGGCCGTCTGCCGGGCAGGTGTGCCACGCGTTGACGGTGTCGTGGAACTGGATGCCGGGATCGGCGCAGGCCCAGGCGGCGTGGCCGACCTGTTCCCACAGATCACGGGCTTTGACGGTCTTGGCGACCTTGCCGTCGGTACGGCGCAGCAGTTCCCAGTCGGCGTCGTTCTTGACGGCGGTCAGGAAAGCGTCGGTGACGCGCACCGAGTTGTTCGAGTTCTGACCCGAAACCGAGACATAGGCCTCGGAATCCCAGTCGGTGTCGTAGGTCGGGAATTCGATCGAGGTATAGCCCTGCTTGGCGTATTGCAGAATGCGGTTGGTGTAGGTGTCGGGGATCATGGCCTTTTTGGCCGCCTTGATCGCCGTTTTCAGCTCAGCATTCAGCGAGGGATCGACCGATCCTTCGGACGCGCCGTCAAACTCGCGGATCGCGGTGAAGATGGCGTTCAGGCGCTGCTCATGGGCCTTGGAGCCCGCCACCAGCGAGGCGACCTTCTGTTCTTCGATGACCTTCCAGTTGATGAAGGCTTCGACATCGGGGTGATCCATGTCGCAGATCACCATCTTGGCGGCGCGGCGCGTGGTGCCGCCCGATTTGATCGCACCGGCAGCGCGGTCACCGATTTTCAAAAAGCCCATCAGGCCCGAGGATTTGCCGCCGCCCGACAGGCTTTCGCCCTCGCCGCGCAGGCTGGAGAAGTTGGTGCCGGTGCCCGAGCCGTATTTGAACAGACGCGCCTCGCGGACCCAGAGGTCCATGATGCCACCCTCATTCACCAGGTCGTCCGAAACCGACTGGATAAAGCAGGCATGGGGCTGCGGGTGCTCATACGAGGATTTCGATTTCACCAGCTTGTGGGTGAAGGGGTCGACATAGAAGTGGCCCTGCGACGGACCGTCGATGCCGTAAGCCCAGTGCAGGCCGGTGTTGAACCATTGCGGCGAGTTGGGGGCGGCCATCTGACGGGCCAGCATCACGCGCATCTCGTCGTAATAAGCCTGGGCGTCGGCCTCGGTGGTGAAATAGCCGCCCTTCCAGCCCCAATAGGCCCAGGCACCGGCCAGACGGTCGAACACCTGCCGGGCCGAGGTTTCGCCGACGAAACGCTCGGCTTCGGGCAGGTCGGCCAGCGCCTTGTCATCGGGGATCGAGCGCCACAGGAATTCGGGGACGTTCTTTTCAGCGACTTTCTTCAGGCGCGCGGGGACGCCGGCCTTGCGAAAATACTTCTGCGCGATCACGTCCGAGGCGACCTGGCTCCAGCCCTGCGGAACCTCGACCGATTCGTTGCGGAAGACGATCTTCCCGTCGGGGTTGCGGATCTCGGATACGGTCGTCGTAAACGCCAGCGCCGCGTAGGCGTCCTGGCCCTCGGTGGTAAGTTTGCGCTCGATCTTCATAATGCCTGTCCCCTTATGTCCCAATGCGTCGTTTCTTGGACCACTGTTGACGGAAAGCAGGCTCGCGGTGGGCGGGGTGCGGTGCATAGATCCGCAGCGGCACGCTATCAAACGTGTCGAAAACCACGGTAAATCCGTGGCTGCTGCCTGTTCCTGCTACTCTAAACCCTGCCCCAGCGAGCCTTACTATATCTAGTGGCCCTTTTGTCGGCCTACACAATCTGGCGTAGGTAGCGCCCGGTCGCAAGTGGTTTTTGTTCGCGTCGGCGGCTGTAAGCGTCTTGACTTGGGCGTGCCTGAAGAAGGGGCAAAAGCGACTCAGAATGCTTGTCTAAAGTTTCTTAGAAATCAGCCACACTTGGCGGCATTGCTTAACGGCTAACAAAAAAAATCGGAGCGCCGAAGCGCTCCGAGATTCGTCATCATACTGTTGCAGTCAGGCCTCACTGCATCGCAGCATCGGTCACGACATGGGTGAAAGCCCCGGTCGGCTCGGCTGTGATCACCGGGTCCGAGCCGCCGCCCAGCAGCGTAGCAACGGTGCGGGCATAGGCTTCTTCGTCCAGCGCTCCCGTGGAACCCTGCGTCAGCAGCGCCACTTCGCCCATCATGCGAATCTGGTGGGATTCGGTCTGCGCGCCGGTCTCGTCGTTATCGAGAACGATCATCGCCGCTTCTTCGGGATGCTCTTCGGCCCAATGCCAGCCGCGCATCGATGCCCGGACGAATCGCGCCATGCGGTCAACAAACGCCGGGTCGTTGAGGTTGTCCTCAAGCACATAGAGCCCGTCTTCCAGCGTGGCGACGCCCTGATCCTCATACTTGAAGGTCACCAGCTGCTCGGGCGTGATGCCCGCGTCGATGACCTGCCAGTATTCGTTATAGGTCATGGTCGACACGCAATCGGCCTGACGCTGCAGCAGCGGATCGACGTTGAAGCCCTGACGCAGCACTTCGACGCCGTCGTCACCGCCCTCGGTCGGGATGCCCAGATGCGCCATCCACGACAGGAACGGGTATTCATTGCCAAAGAACCAGACGCCCAGCGTGCGGCCGGGGAAGTCATCGGGCGAGGTGATGCCCGATTCGGCCAGACAGGTCAGCATCATGCCCGAGCGCACGAAGGGTTGCGCGATGTTGACCACCGGGGCCCCCTGCTCGCGCGCGGCCAGCGCCGAGGGCATCCAGTCGACCATGACATCGGCACCGCCGCCCATCAGCACCTGCACCGGCGCGATGTCGGGGCCACCGGGACGGATGGTGACGTCGAGGCCTTCCTCGTCGTAATAGCCGTTCTCTAGCGCGACGTAGTAGCCGGCGAACTGCGCCTGCGTGACCCATTTCAGCTGCAGCGTGACCTCGTCATTGGCCTGCGCCATGCCGCCGACCAACGCCAGTGCCGAGGTTACCCCGGCCAGAACTAGTTTAGACATTCATCAACCTCCTTGTTGGCCGACCCCTTTTGGCGGGGCCGGAATTATCTGCTGCGCTGCGACGGGTGCCAGAAGGTCACCCGTCGTTCGAGCAGAGCCCAGACACCATAGAACGCTGAACCCAGCAGCGCGGCTACGGCGATTTCTGCCCAGACCATGTCGAGCTGCAAGCGCCCGACCTCGGTGGAAATGCGAAAGCCCATGCCATAGGTGGGCGAGCCGAAGAACTCGGCCACGATAGCCCCGATCAGGGCAAGGGTCGCACAGATTTTCAGCCCGTTGAAGACAAAGGGCATCGCCGCCGGCAGGCGCAGGCGCAGCAGCGTCTGGCCCCAGCTGGCGGAATAGGTGCGCATCAAATCGCGCTGCATGCTGTCGGTCGCGGTCAGGCCCTGCACGGTGTTGACCAGCATGGGAAAGAACACCATCGCCACCACAACCGCCGCTTTGGACGGCCAGTCAAAGCCGAACCACATGACGAAAATGGGGGCCGTGCCGATGATGGGCAGCGCGGCCAGAAAGTTGCCGACCGGCAGCAGGCCCTGACGCAGGAAGCGGTAGCGATCGACCACCAGCGCAAACACAAAGGCCGAGCCGCAGCCGATGACATAGCCGCTGAGCGCGCCACGCCCGAAGGTCTGCACAAGGTCGATCCACAGCGTATCGGTGGAATCGGCCAATCGTGCGGCGATCGAGGACGGTGCGGGCAGGATCACCCGTGGCACCCCCAGCGCATGCACCACGCATTCCCACGCCCACAGGATCGTCGCGCCAAAGATCAAGGGCGCGATCAGCCCCATCAGCCCGCCCTTGCGCGGCAATTCGGCCACGAAGGCCACCAGCATCCACGCGCCCAGCCAGACGGCGATCATCGCGGCCCAGAAGGCCCCGGCCTCGCCCCCCTGTTGCACGGCGGCCAGATCGACGGCAGCGAAGCCCAGGGCGAGGCCAAGGGCGATCAGCAGCGCGACCCGCTCAGGCGTCCCGCGCAAGGCGTCAAAGGCAAAGCCGAGCGCCACCGCAACGAGCAGCGCCACCAGCACGGCAGTCGTCGGCTGCGCCGCGCCCGCCTTGGGCAACCATGCTGCCAACAGCACGGCGGCGCTCAGCCCCAGCCGCAACCACCCGCCGTTTACACGCATCAGCCCGCTCATTGCGCCATCCCCATCCGCTTGAGCACCCGCCGCTCGATCAGCGCCACGATGCCCACCAGCCCCGCTGCCAGAATCGCCGCGGCAAACAGCGCGGCCCAGATCTGGATGGTCTGGCCGTAATAGCTGCCCGACAACAGACGCACGCCAAGCCCCCCCTCCTGCACCGGCAGCTCGCCAACAATGGTGCCGACCAGCGCGGCGGCGATACCGACTTTGAGCGAGGCGAAGAGATAGGGCATCGAGGTCGGCAGCCGCAACTTGGCAAACACATCATTGCCCGAGGCCGAATAGGTCTTCATCAGATCCAGCTGCATCGCATCCGGCGCGCGCAACCCCTTCACCATGCCAACAACGACCGGGAAGAAGCTGAGATAGGCCGCAATGATCGCCTTGGGCACCAGCCCGGAAATCCCCACCGAATTGAGTACCACGATAATCATCGGTGCCAGCGCGATGATCGGAATCGTCTGGCTGGCAATCGCCCAGGGCATCACGCTGGTATCCATCGCCTTGTTATACACGATGCCGATGGCCAGCAGGATACCGCCGCCGGTGCCGATGACAAAGCCCAGCATCGTGGCGCTGAGCGTGATCAGCCCGTGGTAAACCAAGCTGCGGTTCGACAGCGAGCCGCTGCGCCACAGGCCCCGGCGGCCGGTGGCTTCCTCGACCACGGTCGAGCGCCAGAGCTCGGCCACCACCTGATGCGGCGCGGGCAGCACCGGGCGCTCTTGTGCCATCGTATTGGCGACCATCTCGCCAAACGGCAGATCGCGCCCGGCGCGGCTGGCCTGATCGTATTCCCATTGCGCGTTCATCGGGATGACCGCGATGTACCACAGCGCCAGCAATGCTGCGACGACGGTGAGGACGGGGAAGCTGCGTGACTTCAAGGCAATAGCCTCCAGTATCCACGCCTGCTTGTTTTATCAAGCTTTCCTGCCTTCACGAGCACGTTGCCCGCCCAACGCATTTCGTACTGCCACTTGTATAGGAGATCCCCGGACGCAAGGATATCTCGCTCATGGTTTACCCAAATGTGTTTGGCGATTTCGACGATGCTTGCCGTACCACCTTTGGCTGCAACGGCGTCGCTCACCCATGGGACCATGTCAGCTCTCGTGACCATCGTCACACCCCCTCGTGTTGATCATACCCCGCCCGCAGCCCTTCGCGCACGCGGTGCGCAATCGCGATAAACTCGGGACTGTCGCGGATTTCCAGCGGGCGTTCCTTGGGCAGCGGGCTGTCGATGATGTCGGTGATCCGGCCCGGACGCGGCGACATGACGACGATCTTGGTGCTCAGATAGACCGCCTCGGGGATCGAGTGCGTGACAAAACCGATGGTCTTCTGGGTGCGCGCCCAGAGCTTGAGCAGCTCCTCGTTCAGCCGGTCGCGCACGATCTCGTCGAGCGCGCCGAAGGGTTCGTCCATCAGCAGGATGTCGGCGTCAAAGGCCAGCGCGCGGGCGATGGAGGCGCGCTGCTGCATGCCCCCCGACAGCTGCCAGGGGAATTTCTTCTCGAACCCTGACAGCTCGACCAGCTCCAGCACCCGCTTGGCGCGCTCGGCCTGATCGGCTTTGGAAAACCCCATGATTTCAAGCGGAAGCCGGACATTTCCCTCGATCGTGCGCCAGGGATACAGCCCCGCCGCCTGAAACACATAGCCGTAAGCGCGCGCCTTGCGGGCCGCGGAGGCGCTCATCCCGTTGACGCTGAGCGTCCCCCCGGTGGGCTGCTCCAGATCGGCAATCGTGCGCAGAAAAGTCGTCTTGCCACAGCCCGAGGGGCCGATGAAGCTGACGAACTCGCCTTTGTGGATGCTCAGGTTGATATCCTTGAGCGCATGGACGGGGCCGTCATTCGTGGTGAAGGTCAGGTTCAGACCTTGAGCTTCGATGACAACAGGCGGGGCAGCGACATCGCTCACGCAGGGATCTCCCAAAGTTTCGGTTCGGCGAATTCGACGGAATTGCCCGCCGGGTCGCGCACATAAATCGACCGCGCCCCGTTGGGCCAGCGAAAGTCGGCTTCTATGGCGACCCCCGCCGCCCTCAGGTGCGATGCCCAGTGGTCAAGCGCCGGCCCCTCTGCGGCAAAGCAGATATGCCCTGCCCCCTCAGCCCCGTGCGGCGGAACCGGCAGCGGCCCCTTCCCCGCTTGTGCGCGGGTAAAGCCGGGAAGAAAGGTCAGCACGATCGTGCGCCCGCAGCGGAAAAAGACGTGCTGGCCGGGCGTCTTGAGGACGATTTCAAGGCCCAGCACGCCAGCGTAAAACGCCTCGGCGGTGTCGAGGTCATCGACATAGACCGCCGTCTCCAGCACCCTGTCCAGCGTCGGGCGCATCACACCCCCGTCGCCGGAATGCCCGCGCGCTGCACCGGGCGCGGCGCGGTCAGTTCTTTCCAGCTGGACAGCGCCTGACTGACCGAGCTGTTGGGATCGCGCTTGACGAATTTGCCATGGCCCTCTTCGGTGCGGATCTCACCGTCATGCACGGCTACCTTGCCCCGCGTCAGGGTAAAGCGCGGCAGGCCCTTGACCGAATGCCCCTCGAACACGTTGTAATCAATCGCAGATTGCTGGTTGCCCGCGCTGATCGTCTTTTCCTTGGCCGGGTCCCAGACCACCAGATCGGCATCGGCACCGACCAGAACCGCACCCTTTTTGGGGTACATGTTCATGATCTTGGCAATGTTGGTCGAGGTCACGGCGACAAACTCGTTCATCGTCAACCGCCCGGTGTTGACGCCGTAGGTCCACAGCATCGGCAGCCGGTCCTCAAGGCCGCCAGTGCCGTTGGGGATCTTCGAGAAGTCACCGACGCCATAGCGTTTCTGTTCGGTGGTAAAGGCACAATGGTCGGTCGCCACGCAGCTCAGGCTGCCTGACTGAAGCCCCGCCCACAGGCTGTCCTGATGCTGTTTGTTGCGGAACGGCGGGCTCATCACCCGGCGGGCTGCATGGTCCCAGTCGGGGTTGAAATACTCACTCTCGTCCAGCGTCAGGTGCTGGATCAGCGGCTCACCCCAGACGCGCTTACCGGCCTGCTTGGCACGGCGGATGGCCTCGTGGCTCTCCTCGCAGCTGGTGTGCACGACATAGAGCGGGACGCCGGCCATATCGGCGATCATGATCGCGCGGTTGGTCGCCTCGCCCTCAACCTGCGGCGGGCGGGAATAGGCATGGCCCTCGGGCCCGGTGTTGCCTTGGGCCAGCAGCTTGGTGGTCAGCTCGGCCACCACATCGCCGTTCTCGGCATGCACCATCGCGATCGCGCCCAGCTCGGCCAGCCGCTGGAACGAGGCGAACATCTCGTCGTCGTTCACCATCAGCGAGCCCTTATAGGCCATGAAATGCTTGAACGTGTTGATGCCGCGGTCCTGCACCACCGTCTTCATCTCATCAAAGACCTGCTCACCCCACCATGTCACCGCCATGTGGAAACTGTAGTCGCAATTGGCCCGCGTCGATTTGTTGTCCCACATCTGCAGCGCATCCAGCAGCCCCTGCCCCGGACTGGGCAGCGCAAAATCGACCACCATCGTGGTGCCCCCGGCCAATGCCGCTCGCGTGCCGCTTTCGAAATCATCGGTGGAATAGGTGCCCATGAAGGGCATCTCCAGATGCGTGTGCGGATCAATGCCGCCGGGCATCACGTAACACCCCGTCGCGTCCAGCTCGGTGTCACCCGTCAGGCCCTGCCCGATCTGGGTGATCACGCCGCCCTCGACCACCACGTCGGCCTTATAGGTCAGATCCGCTGTTACGATGGTGCCGTTCTTGATGACCGTGCTCATTGTCGCTCCCCTGTTCTTCGTCAAACCGATGCAAAACAGCCCAAGGCCGCGCCATGCACCCCAATGTCCAGCGGACCGAAATCGCTGTCCACGCACAGCGAGAAATAGCCCGCGTCGGGCAGAAAAATCACGCTGTAGCAGCCATCCGACCGGATCACCGTCCAGCAGGTCTGCGTGATCCCGCCCGAGAAATTCACCGTAATCGCCCGGTGCCGCTTCACCCGGCGTCGCTGGAACGCTTCCAGCGTCAGCACCGCAACCGCTGAGGACGCATCGAACGTCGCGATCTCGGCGGCCAAGAGCCGCCCGATCCGCCGTTCCATCCCGTCACTCACCGCCTGCTGCGCCATCTTTGCTCTTCAAATATCCTCCAGGAGGGTCCGGGAGGATGGAAAATCCTCCCGGCGGGGGTGTGGGGGCCTGCGCCCCCACCGGCGCGGCGAGGGGCCATCCGGCCCCGAGCCGCGCCGCACCCGCTCACCCGACAACCACCGCCGTCTCCAGCACCGCGTGCAACAACACATCCGTGCCCGCCGCCGCCCAGTCCTTGGAAATCTCCTCGGCCTCGTTATGCGACAGCCCATCGACACACGGACACATGATCATCGCCGTGGGTGCCACGTCATTGATCCAGCAGGCGTCGTGCCCGGCGCCCGAGACAATATCCATATGGCTGTACCCCAGCCGCTCCGCCGCCCGCCGCACCGCAGACACACAGCCCTCGTCAAACGCGGGCGGATCGAACTGCCCGACGATCTCGGCCGAGAATTCCACACCGATATCCGCGCAAAGCTGCGGCGCGCGGGCCATCAGCTCGTCAACCATACCGTTGAGTTTGCTCAGGATATGCGTGCGCATGTCGATGGTGAACACCACCTTGCCGGGGATGATGTTGCGCGAGTTCGGATAGACGTCGATATGCCCGATCGCCCCCACCGCGTTCGGCTGGTTCTTCATCGCGATCTCGTGCACCAGCTCGGTGACCAGCGCCAGGCCGCGCCCGGCGTTCTTGCGCATCGCCATGGGCGTCGAGCCGGTGTGGCTTTCCTTGCCGGTTACCGTGCATTCGATCCAGCGCAGGCCCTGCCCATGGGTCACCACGCCGATATCCTTGCCCTCGGCCTCCAGAATCGGCCCCTGCTCGATGTGCAGCTCGAACAGCGCGTGCATCTTGCGGTCGCCGACTGTCTCGGTGCCCTTCCAGCCGATCCGTTCCAGCTCGTCGCCAAAGCGCTTGCCCTTGGCATCCACCCGGTCATTGGCCCAGTCCAGCGTGTGCCGCCCCGAAAACACCCCCGAGGCCAGCATCGCCGGGGCAAAGCGCGTGCCTTCTTCATTGGTCCAGTTGACGATGACGATGGGATGCTTGGTCCGGATGCCAAGATCTTCCATCGTGCGCACCGCTTCCAGTGCGCCCAGCACCCCCAGCACGCCGTCGTATTTGCCGCCCGTGGGCTGGGTGTCCAGATGGCTGCCCATATAGACCGGCAGCGCGTCGGGGTCGGTGCCCGGGCGGGTGGCAAACATGTTGCCGATCTGGTCGACCCCCATGGTCATTCCCGCCGCCTCGCACCAGCGCTGGAACAGCGCGCGGCCCTCACCGTCTTCATCGGTCAGCGTCTGGCGGTTGTTGCCGCCGGCAATACCGGGGCCGATCTTGGCCATGTCCATCAGGCTGTCCCACAGCCGGTCAGGGTTAATGCGCAGGTTTGCGGCGGGGGCGGTCATGGCGTTTCCTTCTTTGCTACGTCTCGCGGACCCTCTGTCAGCGTATCCGCTGGCCTCTGGCGCTAAATTGAGCAGCGCGCGCGGCACACGCCGGGGGATGATCGAGGCGCATCATTCTCTCCAAAGCACCGCGGCAGGCCGGGTTGTCACGGCGCACGCCCGGGCCTATTCTCAACAAAACTCAGGCATAAAAGGCCGGGTATGGGACGACGCTAGCAGACCTGACCAACCAGTCAAGGTCGTTTAGGGGCGGCGGAAAAACGAGGAGCAGAGCGCGCATGGCTCAGACCGAGGGCGCTGAAAAATCGGGCACCCGCGCCGAAATGCGCGAAGAAACCGAACGGGCTATCCTCGACGCAGCCGAGGGTATTTTCGCCGAGGCCGGGTTCGGCGGGGCCACGATGCAGGCCATCGCCGATTCCTGCGGGCTGCCCAAGGCCAACCTGCATTACTACTTCTCGTCCAAGGAAAAGCTCTACCGCCGCGTGGTTGAGCGGATCTTCACCGTCTGGCTCGAGGCTGCCGACAGCTTCGATACCGACGCCACGCCCGAAGTCGCCCTGCGCCGCTACATCGAGCGCAAGATGCAGCTGTCGCGCGACTACCGCTATGGCTCGAAGGTCTGGGCGAACGAGGTGCTGCACGGCGCGCCGATCATTCAGGACTATCTGGAAACCACGCTTCGCAGTTGGACAGAGACTCGCGTCGCGGTCATCCGCCGCTGGATCGCCCAAGGCGCGATCCGGCCGGTCGAGCCGCGCTGGCTGCTGTACATGATCTGGGCCACGACCCAGCATTACGCCGATTTCGCCCATCAGATCGAAACGCTGAACCATGGCCCGCTTGAGGCCGACCAGTGGGACGATGCCACCGAGACCGTGTGCAGCATCATCCTGCGCGGAATCGGCATCGACCCCGGCGCGCCCGCATGACGACCCGCATTCAGCGCCGCAACCGGCGCAAGATCCTCGACGCGGCGCTCGAAGTCTTCTCTGCACAGGGGTTTCGCGGCGCGACACTGGACCAGATCGCGGGCGTGGCGGGTCTGTCGAAACCCAACCTGCTCTATTACTTCGACAGCAAGGAAGCGATGCACCGCGCCCTGCTGGACGAACTCCTCGATATCTGGCTCGCCCCTCTGCGTGCGATGAACCCCCAAGGCGATCCGCGCGGCGAGATCATGGGCTACATGCGCCGCAAGCTGCAGCTGTCGCGCGACTATCCGCGCGAAAGCCGCCTCTTTGCCAATGAAGTGCTGCAAGGGGCACCGCGGCTGTCCGATGAAATAGCGGGCGATCTGAAAGACCTTGTCGATGACCGCGCCGCGCTGATCCGCCGATGGATCGCCGACGGACAACTGGCCGCCGTTGACCCCTATCACCTGATCTTCTCGATCTGGGCCCTGACCCAGCATTACGCCGATTTCGATGCCCAGATCCGCCTGATCCGCGGCGACAAGGACCCGATGGACGGCGCCGAGGGTTTCCTGGACTCGCTGTTTGACCGCCTGCTGCATCCCTGAGAGCAGGTGGCGGCGCTCGCCCCCATCGAGGGGGCTCGCGCCGCGCGGGGGGCGCTGCCCCCCGACCCGGGCCGTTCCGGCCCGCCCCCCGGGATAGTTCAGGCATAAAGTTGGTTAACAGAACCCTAACGCCCAACTTTATGCTGCAAATATCCTCGGGGGGTGAATTCGCGACAAGCGAAGAGGGGGGCTGAAAGCCCCCCTACTTTTTAACTGAACCGAAAACAGCCGCCACGCGCGCCGCTTCTTCGCTCAGCCCCCAGGGAGGGTTGATCACGAAGAGACCCGAGCCGATCATGCCGTGTCCCTCGCGCGCTGGTGGAAAGCGCACTTCGTGACGCAGCGCGCCCTGATGCGCTTCGACCAGCGCCGACAACATCGGCTTGTGCCGCCCGTCCTGCAAGATCGGATACCACAGCGCGATAATCCCGACGTTCCATTTGCGGGCCACCAGTCCGATATAGCGCGCCATGCCGTCGTAATCGGCCGCCGTCTCAAAGCTGGGATCGATCAGCAGCATCCCGCGCCGGGGCGTCGGCGGCGTCAGTTCCTGCACTTTGGTGAACCCGTCCGCCGCGTGCACCCGCACCGCATAGGGCATCATCGCCTCGGACAGCGCGGCGAATTCCTGCGGGTGACGCTCGGCCAGATGCACCGAATCCGTGCTGCGCAACAGCTGCGCCGCGATCATCGGCGAGCCGGGATAGGCATCCGGGCCGTTTTCCGCCCGCACTGCCGCCAGAACGCGCCGGTAGGGGTGATCGGGGTCAAAGGCCCGTTCGAGCCGACCGATCCCTTGTGCCGCCTCGCCGGTTTTCAGCGCTTCGGGCGCACCAAGGTCATACAGGCCCCGGCCGGCGTGGCTTTCGAGATAGGTGAGCGGTTTATCCTTGGCCGCCAGATAGGCCAGCGTCCAGGCCAGCAAGGCGTGCTTATGCACATCCGCCAGGTTACCGGCGTGATACAGGTGCTGGTAGGACAGCATTCAGGTGCTGCGACGCAGGCGGATCACCACATCAACGCGCGAGACCTCGCAGCCCTCGGGCGCTTCGGGCAGGCGCAGGATTTCCAGCTGGTCAGAGGGCGCATCGGTCAGCAATTGCGTGTCTTCCCAGAAATAATGCGGATGGTCGTCAATCCGCGTGTCGAAATAGCTGCGCGAGGCATCGACGGTGATCTCGTTCAAAAGCCCGGCCGCGCAGAACGCCCGCAAGGTGTTGTAGACCGTCGCCAGCGACACCTTCTCATCCGCGTCGAGCGCAGCGGCATAAAGGCTCTCGGCTGTGACATGCCGGTTCTGGCCATCACCGATCAGCAACGCGGCAAGCGTCTGGCGTTGACGGGTCGGTCGCAGACCCGCAGCGGTCAGCCAATCGGCAGCGCGGTCCTGGGCCTGGGCGGTCTGGGGAGCGAATTCACGGATCATCCCTTCTTATAAGGCCTACAGACATATAACTTCAATGCCTGAGGCGCGCGCGCCCTTCCCCGGCGTCCTGCGCGCGCCGCGAGCCTTGTCACGCCGGAAACTTGGGTGCTAGAGGGGTTGAAACAGACCCGGAGGATCCCGATCAATGTCGCAATACCCCAGCCAGTTCGACAAAGAGGCCCTGCTGGCCTGCGCGCGCGGCGAGTTGTTCGGCCCCGGCAATGCCCAGTTGCCCGCCCCGCCGATGCTGATGATGGACCGCATCACCGAGATTTCGGGCGATGGCGGGCTGCACGGCAAGGGGCATGTGGTCGCCGAGTTCGACATCACCCCTGATCTGTGGTTTTTCGAGTGCCACTTTCCCGGCAACCCGATCATGCCCGGTTGCCTTGGCCTCGATGGCCTGTGGCAGCTGACCGGCTTCAACCTGGGCTGGCGCGGCTGGCTGGGGCGTGGCTATGCGCTGGGTGTCGGTGAGGTCAAACTGACCGGCATGGTGCGCCCGGATCGCAAGATGCTGACCTACAAGGTGGATTTCACCAAGGCGATCCAGACCCGGCGGCTGACGATGGGCGTCGCGGATGGCATCGTCGAGGCGGATGGCGAAGTGATCTATATCGTCAAGGACATGAAGGTCGCCCTGTCCGAGAGCTGAGAGCAGACAGAAGCGAGGGGGCTAGCCCCCTCGGGCCGTACCGGCCCTCACCCCCAGGATATTTAGGGAGCAAAGAGGCGCATGGTTAACCCTTTATTAACGCGCCCTCTTTGCTCTGCAAATATCCCGGGGGAGTCGGGCAAGGCCCGTCCGGGGGCAGCGCCCCCGTCCGCAGCCGCACCCTCTGGCACCGACCGGCGCTAGGCGCGCCCGCAATAAAGCGGTAGCGTTTTCGGCGCAGGGTTTGTAAACACCCGATGCTAGGAAAACAGGGAGTTCCCATGCGCCGTGTCGTCATTACCGGTATCGGTATCATCTCGCCCATCGGCAACACTGCTGCCGAAGTTGAAGCCAGCCTGCGCGCTGGCCGTTCGGGCATTGTCGCGGCACCGGACTATGTCGAGCACGGGTTCCGCAGTCAGATCCACGGCATGCCGCAGATCGATCTGGCCGCCCATATCGACAAGCGCGACCTGCGTTTCATGGGGCCGGGTGCGGCCTATAACTTTCTGGCGATGCAGCAGGCGATCACCGATTCCGGCCTGACCGAGGCTGAAGTGTCGAACGAGCGTTCGGGTCTGGTCATGGGCTCGGGCGGGCCGTCGACCTCGAACCTGTTCGTGGCGCATAACATCGTCGTCGAGAAAGGCGCGCCCAAGCGCATGGGCCCCTTCATGGTCACGCGCGGCATGTCCTCGACCAATTCGGCCTGTCTGGCCACGCCGTTCAAGATCAAGGGCGTCAACTATTCCATCACCTCGGCCTGCTCGACCTCGGCGCATTGCATCGGCAATGGCACCGAGCTGATCCAGATGGGCAAGCAGGACATCGTCTTTGCTGGCGGCGGCGAGGAACTGGACTGGACGCTGTCGTGCCTGTTCGACGCGATGGGCGCCATGTCGTCGAAATACAACGACGCGCCGACCACGGCCTCGCGCCCCTTCGACGCCTCGCGCGACGGGTTCGTCATTGCCGGCGGCGGCGGCGTTGTGGTGCTGGAAGAGCTGAACCACGCGCTCGCCCGCGGTGCCAAGATCTATGCCGAAGTCACCGGCTACGGCGCCACCTCGGATGGGCATGACATGGTCGCCCCCTCCGGTGAGGGCGGCGAACGCTCAATGAAGCTGGCGATCGACACGCTGCCCGAAGGCCGCAAGATCACCTATGTCAACGCGCATGGCACCTCGACCCCGGCGGGCGATGTCACCGAGGTCATGGCCCTGCGCCGCGTCTTCGGCGAAGGCAAGGTGCCGCCGATCTCGTCGACCAAGTCGATGACCGGCCACAGCCTTGGCGCGACCGGCGTGCACGAAGCGATCTATTCGCTGCTGATGATGCAGGGCGGCTTCATCGCGCCGTCGATCAACGTCACGACGCTGGATCCGGCGATCAACCCCGGTGAGATCTGCACCGAGTTCCGCGAAGTCGAGCATGATTCGGTGCTGTCCAACAGCTTTGGCTTCGGCGGCACCAACGCCACCCTCGTCATGTCGAAATTCCAGGAGTAAACGGCATGGCCGATCTGATGAAGGGCAAGCGCGGGCTGGTGATGGGCGTCGCGAACGAACGGTCGATCGCCTGGGGCATCGCCTCGGCCCTGCATGCCGAGGGGGCCGAGCTGGCCTTCAGCTATCAGGGTGAGGCCTTTGGCAAGCGGGTCGAACCGCTGGCAACCTCGGTCGGGTCGGATTTCCTGATCGACGTCGATGTGACCAATGACGACAGCCTCGACGGGGCTTTCGCCCAGCTCAAGGACCGCTGGGGCAGCATCGACTTCCTGATCCACGCCATTGCTTTTTCGGATAAATCCGAACTTGCAGGCCGCTTCATCAACACCTCGCGCGCCAATTTCAAGCATTCGCTGGATATCTCCTGCTATTCGCTGATCGACGTGTCGCGCCGCGCGTCCGAGCTGATGCCTGAGGGCGGCTCGATCGTCACGCTGACCTATGGCGGCTCGAACCGGGTGACGCCGTTCTACAACGTCATGGGCGTCGCCAAGGCCGCGCTTGAGGCTTCGGTGCGCTATCTGGCCAATGACCTCGGCCCGCAGGCAATTCGCGTCAACGCCGTCTCGCCCGGCCCGATGAAAACGCTGGCAGGCGCGGCCATCGGCGGCGCGCGCAAGACCTTCCGTCACACCGAGGCCAACGCGCCCCTGCGCCACAACGCAACGCTGGACTCGGTCGGGGGTGCTGCGGTCTTCCTGTGCTCGGACTATGGCAACTGCACCACCGGCGACATCATCATGGTTGACAGCGGCTATCACGTGCTGGGCATGCCCCAGCCCGAGAACATCTGACCCATGCCGCCGCGGTTTCTGCTGCGGCGGGTTCTGGCCTTTGTCGTCGACCACACGCTGGCGTTGATCCTGGTGATGGTGGCGTTCCTGCCCCTTGCCGACAACGGGTGGCGGCTGCCGGATCCGCTGATCGCACACAGGACCATTGCGTGCCAAGCCTTGGATCTCCCGCCTGACTGGCTGCCCGCCGATGCCAGCGGGGCGCAGTTTTCCGCCCTGCGCATCTGCCGGAACCGGCTCTTCGGCCTGCCCAACGGGCGCGATCTGGTCGCGGTCTATACCATGTCACAGCCCGACAACGGCCTGCGCATCACGCGCAATCTGCGTATTGCCCTCACCGCAGACAATCAGCCGTCGGATTTCCCTGATCTGGCCGACCTTCTGGTCATCGTCGTTCTGGGCGTCGGCACGGGGTTGCTGACGCTGTGCGGTTTTCCCAGCCCCGGTAAGGCGCTGCTGGGTTTGCGGCTGGTGGGGCCGCCTCGGCGCGGGTTCCTGCGCGAAGCGCTGCGTCTCGGGCCCATGGTCTTGATCAGCGCCAGCCCCGTGATCGCGCCCGCACAGCTGGTTTTCGCGCCGCTTCCGGTGATCGCGGGCTTGGTCGCGGTGATCCTCGCGGCACTGCTCTGGTTCTACCTGTGGCCGCTGTTTCGCTGGACTGGACAAATGCGGTATGACCGCGTCGCCGGATACCACGTTTGGCTGAAAGCGTAAGCGCGCGGCCTGAAGCGCGCGCAAGTCGCTGAAATTGTGACGGCGTTTCCCCCTTTCGACCATGCGTTGCGATTGCCGTTCGTCAGCCCCCTTGCCGCTACCTTCCGGCCAGTTTAGAGTCATTCCAAACTCCAGACGCGCAGGCCCCTCATGCTTCTCAACTACGGCTCCCGCCGCCGGTTTCGCGATCTTTCCGAACAGGAGATCCTCGCGCTGGCGATCTCGTCCGAAGAGGATGACGCCCGCATCTATCGCACCTATGCCGAGCGCCTGCGCGTCGAATACCCGGCCTCGGCCGCCGTGTTTGACGGCATGGCCGAAGAGGAAGACCGTCACCGCCAGCGTCTGATCGCGCTGCACCGTATCCGCTTTGGGGACGTCATCCCGCTGCTGCGCCGCGAGCATGTCGCGGGCTATTACGCGCGCAAGCCGGTCTGGCTGATGGAAACCATGTCGCTGGACCAGATCCGTGCCGAGGCCGAGGCGATGGAGCGTCAGGCCCAGCGGTTCTACGAGGCCGCTGTGCAGCGCACCTCGGATGCCGCCACGCGCAAGCTGCTGGGTGATCTCGCCGCTGCCGAAGCGGCGCATGAAGAGGCCGCGCATGTCCTTGAGGGCCAGTTGCTCGACGGCGAGACGCGCTCGACCGAGGATGACACCGCGCATCGCCAGTTCATCCTGACCTGGGTGCAACCGGGGCTGGCGGGCTTGATGGATGGTTCAGTGTCGACCCTTGCGCCGATCTTCGCCACCGCTTTCGCCACCGAGAATACCCACACCACCTTCCTCGTCGGCCTTGCCGCCTCGATCGGCGCCGGGATCTCGATGGGCTTCACCGAAGCCGCCAGCGATGACGGCCAGCTCTCGGGGCGCGGCTCGCCCTACAAGCGCGGCATCGCCGCCGGGGTGATGACCACGCTCGGCGGGCTGGGCCACGCCCTGCCCTACCTGATCCCGCATTTCTGGACCGCCACGGTGATCGCCATGGTCGTGGTGTTCATCGAACTCTGGGTGATCGCCTGGATCCAGAACCGCTATATGGAAACGCCCTTCGTCCGTGCGGCGCTGCAGGTGGTTCTTGGCGGCGCTCTGGTCTTTGCCGCCGGTGCAATCATCGGCGGCGGCTGACCGCGCCACATCATCTGTCCGAAAATATCCTCGGGGGGTGAATTTGGCGTCAGCCAAAGAGGGGGGCTGACAGCCCCCCTTCTTCCTTTTACCGCGCCGTCTTCGACTGGCGCATCAGCAACACCCCCGCGATGGTCACCGCCACCGCCACGATCACGATGATGATCGTTGCCAGCGCGTTCACGTCCGGGCTGACCCCCAGCCGCACCTTCGAGAAGATCACCATCGGCAGGGTCGAGGCCCCGGGGCCGGAAACAAAGCTCGCCACCACCAGATCGTCCAGCGACAGAGTGAAGGCCAGCAGCCAGCCCGAGATCAGCGCCGGGGTGATCACCGGCAGGGTGATGTCAAAGAACACCCGCACCGGCCCTGCCCCCAGATCGCGGGCCGCTTCCTCAAGGCTCTCATCCATATCACGCAGCCGCGACTGGGCGATCACCGCGACATAGGCCGCGCAGAACGTGGCATGGGCGATGACCACCGTGGTCAACCCGCGCCCGGCGGGCCAGCCCAGCAGCATTTCCATCGACACGAACAGCAAGAGCAGAGACAGGCCGGTGATCACCTCGGGCATCACCAGCGGCGCGGTGATCATCCCGGTCATCAACAGCTTGCCCCGAAACTTGCCGAACCGGGTCAGCACAAAGGCCGCCAGTGTACCGATCACCGTGGCCAGTGTCGCCGCGATGGTGGCCACCTTCAGGCTGATCCACGCCGCGGCCAGCATCTGCCCGTCGTTGAGCAACTCGCCGTACCAGCGGGTCGAGAAGCCGCCCCAGACCGTCACCAGCCGGCTCTCGTTGAACGAGAAGACGATCAGCGACACAATCGGCGCATAGAGAAAGCCAAAGCCCAGCGTTGCCACAATCGGCAGGAACCATCCGCGTTTCATGCGTTTTTCTCCTGCCGGTTCTGCACCGCTTGCAGCCACATGATCGGCACCACCACCAGGATCAGCATGACAATCGCCACCGCCGAGGCCACGGGCCAGTCGCGCGACGAGAAGAACTCGTCCCACAGCACCCGTCCGATCATCAGCGTATCAGGTCCACCCAGCAGCGTCGGGATAACGTATTCCCCGATCGCCGGAATAAACACCAGCATCGAGCCCGCGATGATCCCCGGCAGCGACAGCGGCAGGGTCACGGTCAGGAAGGTCACCGTCGGCGTGGCGCCCAGATCACTGGCCGCTTCCAGCAGCGCGTCGTCCAGCTTCACCAGCGTCGCATAGAGCGGCAGGATCATGAACGGCAGGTAGGTGTAGACGATGCCGATATAGACCGCGAAATCGGTCTGCATCATCACCAGCGGCTCGTCGATCACGCCCAGCCAGCTGAGGATGTTGTTGATCACCCCGTCGCGGCGCAGAAACCCGATCCACGCATAGACGCGCAGCAGGAACGAGGTCCAGAACGGCAGGATCACCATCAACAGCAGGATCGAGCGGCGCGGCTCGGGCGAGCGGGCGATGTAATAGGCGATGGGATAGCCCAGCAGCAGTGCCAGCACGGTCGAAATCGCGGCGATCTTGATCGACGACAGATAGGCGCTGACGTAGAGCGAATCGCTGAGCAGGAACAAATAGTTGTCAAAGCTGGCGATGATCTCCAGCGTGCCGTCGGGGGCGCGTTCCCACAGCGATGTATAGGGCGGGATGGCAATCGCCACCTCGGACAGCGAAATCCGGCCCAGCACGAAGAACGGCACAAGAAAGAAGGTGACGAACCAGACCAGCGGGATGGCGATGACCATCCAGCGGTCGGACCAGCCCATGAAGCGCGTGAAGGCCAGACAGGCCAGCGCCACGGCGACAAGACTGGTGAGCAGCACGGCGATATTGGCCGGCAGCGCCAGCCAGCCGATCAGCGCCACGGCGACAAGGCCCGCCAGCCCCATGAGCACCGGGCGCAGCAAGCTGGCTTGCGGGGGGGCGTCCAGAGCGCTCATTCGGTCAGCACCCGGATGTCGGCGGGCTCGAAGCTGACGGTGACCTGCTCGTCCCAGCTGATCGGGTTCTCGCGGCGGCCCTCATTGGCCTGCGTCACGCGCACCAGCCGGCCATTGGCCAGCCGCACGACGTAAGACGACATATGCCCGACATAGCCCATATCGCGCACCACGCCGGGGACCGAGTTGATCGCCTCGGGCGGGCGGGTGCGGGTCAGCCAGGCGCGTTCGGGGCGGATCGCAAGCCAGACGGTCTGGCCCTGCGTCAGACCCGGCACCGGCAGCACGTTCAGCGGTCCCAGATCTTCGGTCTCGACCCGCATGAAGTCGGGGGCGGCGGGGCCGACCTTGCCTTCGAACAGGTTCACCGAGCCAATGAAATCAGCGACAAACCGCGATTTCGGAGTCTCGTAAATATCACGCGGCTCGCCGATCTGGGTGATGATACCCTCGCTCATCACGCCGATGCGGGTGGCGAGTGTCATCGCCTCGTCCTGATCGTGGGTCACCACGATAAAGGTCACGCCCAGCGTTTCCTGAATGTTGATCAGCTCGAACTGGGTCTCTTCGCGCAGCTTCTTGTCCAGCGCGCCCAAGGGCTCGTCCAGCAACAACAGCTTTGGTTGCTTGATCAGCGCGCGGGCCAGCGCCACGCGCTGGCGCTGGCCGCCCGACAGTTGGTGCGGCTTGCGGCGGCCAAAGGCTTCCAGCTTGACCAGCTTGAGCATCTCGGCGACGCGGGCATAGGCCTCGGCCTTGGATTTCCCTTCGCGCAGAAGGCCATACGCGACGTTCTTCTCGACGCTCATATGCGGGAACAGCGCGTAGGACTGGAACATCATGTTGGTGGGCCGCTTGTCGGCAGGCACGCGCGCCATGTCCTGACCGTCGATCAGGATCTTGCCCGCCGTCGGCGTCTCAAACCCGGCGAGCATGCGCAGCAGGGTGGACTTTCCGCAGCCCGACCCGCCCAGCAGGCAGAACAGCTCGCCCTGATAGATGTCCAGACTGACATCGTTCACAGCGGTGAAATCGCCAAAGCGCTTGGTAATATTCTGGATGGAAATAAAGGGCTTGGCAGCTGGATTGGTCCAGGGCCGGGTATTCGCTGCAATCGCCGGATTGCTGGTCATCGCGTCGCCTCCACCGAAAGGGAAACCCCGCCCGCACCTGGGTGCGGACGGGGTGCAGGACTTATTGGCCGGTGCGCAGCCGCGTCCAAAGACGCGAGATCAGCCGGTCGGTGCGCGCGTTATGCGGTTGCAGGGTCCAGAAATTGGCCTGCGCAGCCGCCGAGGGATAGATCGACGGGTTGCCGAGCACTTCGGCGTCGATCATCGGCGTCGAGGCCGCGTTGGCGTTGGGGTATTGCACGTAGTTGGTGTTGGCGGCAGCGACTTCGGCGTCCATCATGTAGTTGATGAAGGCATGCGCGGCTTCGGGGTGCGGCGCATCGGCGGGGATCGCCATCATGTCGAACCACAGGTTCGCACCTTCATCGGGGATCGCATAGCCGATCTCGATGCCATTGCCCGCTTCTTCAGCGCGCGCGGCAGCTTGCAGAATGTCGCCCGACCAGCCCACGGCGACGCAGATCTCACCATTGGCAAGGTCCGAAATATACTGCGACGAGTGGAAATAGCGCAGGTTCGGGCGGACCGTTTCCAGCATCGCCACCGCCGCTTCCAGATCGTCCGGATCGGTGCTCAGCGGATCGAGGCCCAGATAGCGCAGCGCGGGCGGCAGGATCTCGGTGTGGTCATCAAGGAACGAAATGCCGCAATCGGCCAGTTTCGAGGCGATCTCAGGATCAAAGACCATGGACCAGCTGTTGACGACGTAATCATCGCCCAGACGCTCGCGCACGGCGGCAAGGTTATAACCGATGCCCGTGGTGCCCCACAGATAGACCACCGCATGTTCATTGCCCGGATCGAAGGCTGCGGACAGCTCCATCAGATGCGGGTCCATGTTGGCGAGATTCGGCAGCAGGTCGCGGTTCAGCGGCTGATAGACACCTGCCGCGATCTGGCGTTGCAGGTAGTTGCCGGTCGGCACCACCACATCAAAGCCCGACGAGCCCGCCAGCATCCGCGCTTCCAGCGTGTCATTCGAATCATAGACGTCATAGTTGACCTGAATGCCGGTCTCGGCTGTGAAACCTGCCAGCGTCTCTTCGGCGATGTAGTCGGACCAGTTGTAGACGTTCACAACCTCTTGCGCCTGGGCAATGCCAACGGTCGCAGTCAGGGCGACCACAGCGGTCGTCGTCAGAAGTTTGGTCATCCGTTTACTCTCTGTTGGGCCCCTTGCGGGGGAGCGGGGTGCGGACTCTGAAGGTCCCTGCCAAAACACTGCGAAAATGTGATCAAAAGCTCAAGTACGGATTTTCAAACAGGCACTTCTTTGCGGCCCGAACCGGCTGCCGAACACGCGCCACCCCGTGCAGCCTAGACAGCGCCCGATGCCGCGACAAGCATCTCGCGCCGCAGCCGCACGCCGGTCAGGGATTCGTCCAGTTCCACGTCGTCCATGCTCAAAATCTGGCCGATTGGAATATCCCGACGCAGACGCACCTTATGCGCCAGCCCGATGGGCAGCAGCGCCTTTCGGGCCGAGTGGCTGGCCGGGCAGGCCTTGCCCCAGACGGTATAGCCGCCCTCGCCATCCAGCATCTCACCGGCCTTGAGGTCTTTCTTGGCTACTGCCACCGCGTCCCCACGCCATGCGCGCGTGGCGCCGGTGGGTTCGCCGCGCAGGGCTGCCGACAAGACGCTGATCGACAGCTCCATGCCGATCAGGTGGAAGGGCTTGTACATTGCGGCGTATTGCCCGGTCTCGTCGGTCGGCAGCCCGTATTGCTTGAAACACGCTGCTGCATAGTCGTTCTGCGCCTTGAGGATCACATAGACGCCCCAGCGCAGATCGCGGAACACCGGTCGCCCGTCGCGCTCCAGCGACGAGACCACCTCGACCAGACCCTCGCCGTCCAGTTGCCCACCGACAGAACGGGGCCGCAGCACCTGCGCCAGATCATCAACGCCACAGGGCGGGAACTGCAGACCCGAGGCCGGGACATCCAGCCCGCAGGCATTGGCGATCGCCGACATCTCGATCGCGGATTTGGTGCCATCGAGGAAAGAGTTGAACATCTGCGGGTTCATCCCCGCCGCCGCGGCTTCCTCGGGCGTCAAGCCGTAATGCGGCCAGACGCCGTCCGGGGTGACGTGGTGATAGGCGGGCAGGTATTTCGTCCCCTTCCCCGCCGCCGCCACGCTGAACCCGGCAGCGCGGGCCCAGTCGACCATCTCGGCCACCAGCGCGGGCTGATCGCCGTAGGCCATGGAATAGACCAGCCCCGCTGCGCGCGCCTGCGCGGCCAGCACGGGACCGGCCAGCACGTCAGCCTCAACATTCACCATCACCACATGCTGCCCGGCATCGAGCGCGGCGCGGGCGTGGTTCAGACCGGCCTCGGGCACGCCGGTCGCCTCGATCACCACCTCGGCGCCGCTTTGCGCCACGGCCAGCCCGTCATCAACGAACACCGTCGCAGCGATCCGCTCTTGCGACCAACCCACGGCGCGGCAGGCGGCGCGGGCGCGGTCGGGGTTCAGATCGGCGATATGAGTAACCTGCAGCCCCGCGATATGCGGCACCTGCGCCAGAAACATCGAGCCGAACTTGCCCGCGCCGATCAGCGCCGTGCGGACAGGGCGGCCCGCGTCGGCGCGTGCAAGGGCGAGAGAGGACAGATTCATACCGGGCTCCGTTCTTGGGCGGGGCGCAGCAAGAGCAGCGCCAGCAGGCTGAGCAGTGCCGGTATGATGAACACCATGCCCGGCAGGTCAAGGATCGCCTGATCCCCGCTGAAGCGCGCAAAGACCTGTGTATAGACCAGCGGCGCGCCGATCATGCCAATGGCGTGTAACGAAGCCAGCGCGCCTTGCAACTCGCCCTGCTGGTTGGCCGCGACCCGGTCCGACATCTCGGCCCGCAGCGCGGGGGACACCAGCCCGGCCAGCGACGACAGCGGGATCAACATCATCGCCACGGTGCCATTGTCGATCACCGCCAGTGCGCTGAACGACACCAGAGCGGCCAGCGTACCGACAAGCATTGCGCCCCTGCGGCCCAGCAACCGGATGGCAACGCGGATCAGTACCCCCTGCACCAGCACCATGCCCAGCCCGTAAAGCGCCAGAGACCCGCCGACCTGACCCGGCGTCCAGCCAAACCGGGCGATGGCGAAATAGGTCCAGATGACGGGATAGACGATGAAGGCGAACTCGAACGCGGCGTAGATCGTCAGAAAACGCCCCAGCCCCGGCAGCTTGCCGATGGATTTGAACGCGCCGAACGGGTTGGCCCTGCGCCACGAAAACGGACGGCGGTTGATCGGCGTCAGGGATTCGCGCATCACCAAAGCACCGAAACCCAGATTGAGGGCAGCCACGGCGGCGGCGGCATAGAACGGCGCGCGGGTGCCGAGCTCGGCCAGTATCCCGCCAAGCGCCGGGCCCATGATGAACCCCGCGCCAAAAGCCGCGCCGATCAACCCGAAGCGCTGCGCCTTTTGCTCGGGCGTCGAGATGTCAGCGATATAGGCCGTCGCCGTGCCATAGGTGGCCGATGTCACGCCATTGATCAGCCGGGCCAGAAACACCAGCCAGATGGTCCCGGCCAGCGCCAGCACCAGATAATCCGCCGACAGCACGGCCAGCGACAGCAGGAGCACCGGCTTGCGCCCGAAACGGTCGCTCAGATTACCGATCATCGGACCGCACAGCACCTGCATCACCGCGAACCCGCCGGTAAGCACCCCGCCCCACAGCGCAGCATGGGCCAGATCCTCGCCCGTCACTTCGCGCAGCAGATCCGGCATCACCGGCATGATCAGGCCAAAGCCGATGGCATCCAGCGCCAGCGTGATCAGAATGAACAGAACAGGCAGGGTCTGGCCCGCGGGGCGCTCAGGCTGGGCGGACATGCCCGGTCTCGTGCAGGAACTGGGTGAGGGTTTCCGCATAGGCCTGCGGCTGGTCCACACAGGGCAGATGCCCCGCGCCCCGGATCAGCGCAAAGCGCGAGCCGGGCACCAGATCGGCGGTCTCGCGCACCAGATCGGGCGGGGTCGAGCCATCCTCAGAACCCGCAATGGCCAGAAGGGGCAAGCGCAGGCCCGAGGTCGGCGTGTAAAAATCCGTTCCCGCAATCGCCGCCGCACAGCCGCAATACCCGTCAACCGGCGTGCTGATCAGCCGCTCGCGGCAGGCCAGCGCCTGAGGCGTCTGGCGGAAACTGCGGGCGAACCAGCGTTCCAGCGTGGCGTCGGCGATGCTGTCCAGACCCTCGGCCCTGATCCCCTCGATCCGTTGCTGCCACATCCCGGCCGTGCCGATCTTGGCGGCGGTGTTCGACAGCACCGCCGCACGCACCAGATCCAGCCGCTTGACCGCCAGCCCTTGCGCGATCAGCCCGCCGATGGACAGCCCGACCACCAGCGCATCGCGCATGCCGACATGGTCCATCATCCGCTCGGCATCACGCACCAGCGCGCCCATGGAATAGGGCGCGGGCGGCACGCTCGACTCGCCATGGCCGCGCAGCGAATAGCGCAGGATCAGCAGGCCCGGCGGCAACAGGGGCACCAGTGCATCCCACAGGTGCAGGTCGGTTCCCAGCGCGTGGATCAGCACCACAGGCGCGCCTTTGGGGTCGCCATCCAGTCGGTAGTTCAGGCGCACATCGCCCAGATCGGCCATCACCATGCGGCACCCTCCCTGTTACCCGACACCATCCCCAGTTTCGCCCGGCTCGGCAAGCGGCCTTGAACTTGCGGGCGTTAGTTGCGATCTGAGAGCCCGGAGGTGCTTTATGAGCCAAACGAACCCCGTGATGGAATTTCTGCTGACGCGCCGGTCGCGCCCGGCAGCCGCGCTCAAGGCCCCCGCGCCTGAGGGCGCTGAGCTTGATCTGCTGCTGACCGCCGCCTCGCGCGTGCCCGATCACGGGGCGCTGGTGCCGTGGCGGTTCCTGATCCTTGAGGACGCGGCCCGCCTTCGCCTTGCCGGACTGATCCGCGAGCGTGGTCCGGTGCTGGGCATCGACCCCGCCAAGATCGAGAAATCCGCCAAAAGCTGGGAGAATGCGCCGCTGATCGTGGGCGTCGTCTCCTCGCCGGTGCCGTCGGAGAAAGCGCCTGAGCTGGAGCAACTGCTGACCGCCGGGGCGGTGTGCACCTCGCTGGTCAACGCGGCGCTGTCGTCGGGCTGGGGGGCGGCGTGGATTACCGGTTGGGCGGCGTTTGACCGGGTGTTCATGGAAGCCGGCCTTGGGCTGAAAGCGCATGAAAAGATTGCCGGGTTTGTGCATCTGGGCAGCTGCGAGACCCCGCCATCCGAGCGGGCGCGCCCGGATCTGTCGGCCCTCATCACCCGGGTTGCGCGATGATCTTTACCGCCTTTTACCGGGCACTGACGCAAATGGCCGACCCGCGGTTTCGGCGGGTGATCTGGTTCGGGCTGGCTCTGGCGGTGGCGTTGCTGTTTGCGATGTACGCCGCGGTGCTGATGGTGGTGCAGGTCTTCACCCCCGACGCGATCACCTTGCCATGGGTCGGTGAGGTCAGCGGGCTTTCAACCCTGCTCTCGATCGGTTCGATCGCGGTGATGCTGGTGCTGTCGGTGTTCCTGATGGTGCCGGTCGCCTCGGCGTTTACCGGGCTTTTCCTTGACGACGTCGCCGACGCGGTCGAGGACCGCTATTACCCCAACCTGCCCGACACGCCGCGCACCCCCTTCTGGCCCGCCCTGCTCGACAGCCTGCGGTACTTCTGGCTGCTGGTCGTGCTGAACCTGCTGGGGCTGGTCGTGGTGATCTTCAGCGCCGGACTGGGGATGGTCGTGCTCTGGGCGATCAACGGTTATCTGTTGTCGCGCGAATATTTCGTGATGGTCGCCCTGCGCCGCATGCCGCCCAAAGACGCGCATGCCATGCGGCGGGCAAATTTCATCCGTCTGTGGATCGCGGGGGTGCTGATGGCGATCCCGCTCAGCATCCCGCTGGTCAATTTGCTGGTGCCGGTCGTCGGCGCAGCTGTCTTTACGCATCTCTTTCACCGCATCGCGCTGCGGTGAAAGCGACGCCTCAGGGGGCGCCGTAAACCATCCGGTGAGTCAGGTCATCCAGCGCCTGCACGGTGACGAAACCCGAGATGATCACATAAGCCAGAACCGCCCAGATACAGACGGCGGCGATGGTCGTGGTGATCATCTTGCGCTTGAGGTTCAGGTTCGCCGGGGCGGATTCAGGCGTACCGTTGACCACCTGCCCGACGTCGCCCTGAGTTTTCAGGCGCAGCGGCAGCACGACCAGCAAGGTCAGAAACCACACAAAGGCAAAGAGCACGAAGCCGGAAACAGGGTTCATCATCAGACTTGCTCCAGTTCGACCAGACAGCCGTTGAAATCCTTGGGATGCAAAAAGAGCACCGGCTTGCCATGCGCCCCGATGCGCGGCTCGCCCGAGCCCAGAACCCGCGCACCCTTGGCCAGCAGCTGATCGCGGGCGGCGAGGATATCGTCGACCTCGTAGCAGATATGGTGAATGCCACCCGCCGGGTTCTTGTCCAGAAAGCCCTGAATCGGGCTGGCGTCGCCGAGCGGATACAAAAGCTCGATCTTGGTGTTGGGCAGCGTGATGAAGACCACCGTGACGCCGTGATCGGGCTCATCCTGCGGCGCGCCGACGTCTGCGCCCAACGTGTCGCGGTATTGGGCGGCGGCGGCCTGCAAGTCAGGCACGGCGATGGCGACGTGATTCAGGCGTCCGATCATGACGATCCTCCTTGGAGTGTTGGGGGCATTCCATAGACCAGAGCGCGCAGAAAGCAAGCGACGCGAGGCCGCAGGGGATTAACCGCGCCTTAGTCTTCCTGCGCCACAGTCAGAAGGTGAATGAGGGAGACGCCGATGCCCAACCCTGTCGAGCCTGACTTTGCCACCCGACCGTCTGCCGCGATTGTCCCGGGATGCGCCCTGCCGCCGCGCACCTTGCTGCTGGTCGAGGACAGCCGCTTCGCCGCGGAAGCCGTCCGTCTGATCTGCCGACGCGCGGGGATCAGGCTCAGGCGGGCAGAGTCGCTCACCGCCGCGCGGTTGCATTTGCGCGTGTACCGCCCCGATATCGTGCTGGTCGATCTGGGATTGCCTGACGGGTCGGGACTGGATCTGATCGCCGGACTGGCGACCGCCGGACCGCGCCCGCAACGACTGATCGCGGTCAGTGGCGACGCGACACTGGAAGGCGCGGCGCGCGCGGCGGGGGCGGATGCGTTCCTGCTCAAGCCGGTCACGCTGACACAGCATCTGTCGCTGATGACCGGCGATGCCGATTTGCGCCCGGCATCAGCTGAGGATTGCGAGGCACGCAGCCGCAACGCCGGGGCAGACCCCCTGGCGCTGCGGGATGATCTGCGTCTGGTCCATGATCTGCTGAGCGGGACGGGCGCACCGGAGCGGTTGCATTATGCCGGCCAGTTTCTGGCCTCAGTGGGTCATGCGCTGCACGACAGCCCACTCGCCACTGCCGCAGAAGCCGCGACCCGTGCCGGGGATCGCCGCTCGCTGATGGCACTCGCGCAGGCAAAATCGGCGCAGGTGCCGATGATCTGAGCAGGCACCGGCGGGGTTTCGCCCTCGGTTAAGGCGGCTGACGCCGCCTCGCCCTCACGCGACCCGGTGCGCCGCTAGCGCGGCGCGCAAGAAGGGGGGCTTTCCGCCCCCCTCTTCGGCTAACGCCGAATTCACCCCCCGAGGATATTTTCAGAGCAAAGACAGCGCGGTTAACGACTTCTTAACGCGCCTTCTTTGCTCGCTAAATATCCCGGGGGCGGGCCGGAACGGCCCGGTGGGGGCAGCGCCCCCAAGCGGCGCGAGCCCCCTCGATGGGGGCTCGCGCCGCTGCTCCCTACAGGCGCATCCGCGATCCGCTCGGGTCAAAGGGTGGCTCCAGCGCAATCACCGCCGGGCGGCGTTCGCCCATGATCTCGACCTCGAACATGCCCGCACTGCCGTCCTCAGCCAGTGCCGCCGGGACATAGCCCTGCGCCATGGATTTCTCGACGTAATGCGCGTAGCCGCCCGAGGTGACCCAGCCGACCACGCGCCAGTCGCCATCGCGCGACGGGTTGGGGCTGGGCATCGCGGTCCCCGAGGCGTCAAAGCGCGGCGCGCCGTAGCCATGGGGGGCGCTGATCGTGCCATAATCGGTGTCCCCGACACGCGCCCAGATCGGCTCGTCGCCCAGCACATCCGCCGTGCCCGCGTCGACGATCAGCGAGATGCGGCGCAGTTTGGGGCCGTCGTCGCGCTCTTTCACCGCCGCCTCGCGCCCGATGAAATCGGGTTTCTGCAGCTTCACGAAACGGTCCATCGCCCCCTCGAACGGGCCATAAATCGGGCGCAGCTCGGCGAACCAGGTCGGGAAGTTCTTTTCCAGCCGCATCGACAAGAGCGCGCGCATGCCGAAATCGACGATGCCGAACTCGGCCCCTGCCGCCTTGATCGCCAGATACACCCGCCGCTGAGCCGCCGGTTTCATCCAGATCTCATACCCAAGATCGCCGGAATAGGTGATCCGGTTGACCATGCAGGGCGCGCCTGCGACGTCCATCTCGCGGAAGTCCATGAAGCGGAAGCCCTCGGCCGAGACATCCTCATCGACCAGCTGCGTGAGCACTTCGCGTGCCTTGGGTCCGCAGACCGACAGACCGACCAGATCCATGTGGAAGCGTTTCACCGCGACCGAGCCGTCAGCGGGTAGATGCTGCTCGAACCAGCGCATGTGATACTTCGATGCCCCCAGCGAGCCCCAGATCACGAAGCGCCCCTCGGCGGCCTTGGCGATGGTGAAATCGCCGATCAGCTTGCCGTTGTCGTTCAGCATTGGTGTCAGCACCAGACGCCCCACCTTGGGCATGGTGTTGGTCATCAGGTGATCCAGCCAGGCCTCGGCCCCTGCCCCGGTCACCTCGTATTTGGCGAAGTTGGCGATCTCGGTGACACCGACGCTCTCGCGCGTCGCTTTCACCTCACGCGCGATATGCGCAAAGTCGTTCGAGCGGTGGAAGCTGGGCACATCATGCGCCTCATCCGCCGAGGGGGCGAACCACAGCGGCGTTTCCAGCCCCCAGCTGTCGCCCATCACCGCGTTCTGCGCGACCATCAGGTCATAAAGCGGCGTGGTCTCGGCCGGGCGGGCGGCGGGCAGTTCCTCGTTCGGAAAGCGGATCGAGAAGCGACGCGAGTAGTTTTCGCGCACTTTGGCGTTGGTATAGCGCAGCGTCGCCCATTCACCGTAGCGCGACACATCCATGCCGAACACGTCGTGGCCCGGATCGCCCTGCGTCATCCAGTTGGCCAGCACCAGACCGACACCGCCGCCCTGTGAAAAGCCCGCCATCACCGCGCAGGCTGACCAGTAGTTCGTCAGCCCCTGCACCGGCCCGACCAGCGGGTTGCCATCCGGAGCGAAGGTAAACGGCCCGTTGATGATCTGCTTGATCCCGGCCTGCTCGACCGCCGGGAAATGGCGGAAGCCAACCTCAAGCGAGGGGGCGATGCGGTCCAGATCCGGCGCCAGCAGCTCGTGCCCGAAATCCCACGGCGTATTGACCGGCGACCACGGTTTGCAGGCTTTCTCATAGGTGCCCAGCAGGATGCCCTGCCGTTCCTGTCGCGTGTAAATCTCGCCCTTGAAGTCGATGACGCCGACCAGCTCGCGGCCCGTCGACTGGTTGAACTCGATCACCTCGGGCATGGCGTCGGTGAGCAGGTACATATGCTCCATCGCCAGCACCGGCAGTTCCAGCCCGACCATGCGCCCGACTTCGCGCGCCCACAGGCCCCCGGCATTCACCACATGCTCGCAACGGATGGTGCCGTTGACGGTGTGCAGCGTCCACATGCCGTCGGGGTCTTGCGTGATGTCCTTGACCGGGTTGCGCAATTCGATCTCGGCGCCCAGCACCTTGGCCGCCTTGGCGTAAGCGTGCGTGGTGCCCGAGGGGTCGAGGTGGCCCTCGACCGGATCCCACAAAGCGCCGACGAACTGCGTCTCGTCCATCAGCGGGAACATCGCCTTGGCCTCGGACGGGGTGATCAGCTCGGTCTCCATCCCCAGCGCGCGGCCGCGCGCGTGGGTCATGCGCAGGAAGTTCATCCGTTCCGGACTGTCGGCCATCATCACGCCGCCGGTCAGGTGCAGCCCGCAGGACTGGCCGCTGATGCGCTCAAGCTCTTCGTACAGTGACACCGTGTAGGCCTGCAGCCGCGCCACATTGGGATCGCCGTTCAGCGTGTGAAACCCGCCCGCCGCGTGCCAGCTGGAGCCCGAGGTCAGTTCCGAGCGCTCGATCAGCAGTACGTCCTTCCAGCCGGCCTTGGCCAGATGGAACAGCACCGAGCAGCCGACGACGCCGCCCCCGATCACTACGGCCCGATAGGTTCGCGTCATGCGTCTCTCCCTGCGGCTACCGGGTGGCAGCCCATGCTGATAAGGTGTTGGGTCAGAATGTCCGCCGTCTGCGGATCGGTCGCGCGGCTGGTTACATAGGGCAGACCCGGGCGCTCGGCTGTCCAGCCGACGACGCGTAGACCGATCGCGTTGATCTCGACCCGGCGCGCCAGATCCCATGAACGGCAATCGACGGCGGCAATATCGGCGCGCCCCTTTGCGACGGCGATGACCGAGCCGCGATGACCGCCGGTGTCGAGGACATCCTCAGCCAGCTCCAGCGGGTCCGCGCCCAGATCCGCCTTGAGCGCCAAATAGCCCGAGAGCGACTCGCGCCCGTTGAGGCCAAAGCGCTGCCCATCGAGCAGGCCATCGGGCAGATCAGCGCCGGGATGGTCGGGCACGGGCACATCGGCGCTCAGGCCGAGATCAAGCGCCGTCTCTGCCCGCGCGATCACGGCTGAGCGATAGAACGGCCCCCTGCCCCCCAGAAAGGCCGAATAATCCGGCTGCGCCAGCGGCAGCAGATGCGCGATCAGCCCCAGCCCCAGCGGCCCCCAGCAGGTCTGGCTGAACACCAGCGCCGGGTCGCGCCAATAAGCGTCAATATCGCCCCAGTCGGGCGCGGTGATCTCGTCGGGCAACGCAAGGCCGCGCGCACGCGCGCCGTCGCGGATCTGCGCCCACAGGCCAAGGGTCTCATCGCGAACCTCGGGCCAGTCGTACATCGGCAGGCTGGCGTGCAGGGCCTTCTCGCTCATACCTGCCCCGGGTCGCGGCGCAGCGTGGGATGGGCGACGGGCTCTTTCGCCGTCAGACCCCAGCGACGCCAGAGCGCCAGATAATTGGGAAACACATAGCCTCCGTTGAGCTGCTGCCATTCCTCGCGCCGCTCGGCGTAGAGCCGGGGCAAGGCATACCACGGGGCCGAGGGCAGTTTATGGTGCACGATATGCAGGTTGTTGTGCAAGTAGAGCCAGGCCAGCGGCGAGCGCTCGACGATGATCGTGCGGCCCTCGGGGGTTTCATGCCAGCGGTGCTCAGCAAAGCTGCGCAGGGCGATCAGGCCCAGACCCGGCCAGCAGACAGCGACAACATAAAGCCAGAGCGGTATGCCCATCGCCCAGACCAGCGCGAGGATCAGCGCAGCGGCAGGCAGATGGATCGCCCAGGCCAGCCGCACGCCATGAGCGTCGGCGCGGATCTGGCGCAGTTCATCGGCGTAGAAACCGATGGCCACCAGCCACGGCCCCAGCGTGACACGGCCCAGCAGGGTGTTGTTCAGGCCCAGCAGGTATTTCAGCCAGCCCGGCAAGGCATCGTATTGCCAGTGAGCCCGGTAATAGGTCTCGGGGTCGTCGAACGGATCGGTCAGCCGTGTGTCGTGATGATGCGCCAGATGCGAAGCCTTGTAGCGCCGGTACGGATAGGCCAGCGAGACCGGCAGCGTGACCAGCGCCTCGTTGACCAGACGTTTGCGGGTGGGATGGCCGTGCAGGCATTCGTGGACCAGCGAGGAATGCAGCGCCGCACAGAGCGCCATCAGGGCCAGCGCGAGGATGGGCACCAAGGGCCAAAGCCAGAACCCGGCAAACAGCCAGCCGCCATAACACAGGGCGATTAACCCTAAAGTGGGCCATTCCAGACGCATCACGACTCTCATTGTGGACATGGACAGGAGTGTCCACCTTCGCCGCCCATGGAACAAGGCGCGTTTGCGCGTCACCTCCGACCCCGATTGACGTTTGCAGTCACGTTTGTTTACTAAAGACAACAGATCAGGACCGTATCATGGGTAAACGAGAGACCGCCGCGCTGTTCCGCACCCGCCTGTCCCAGTTGCAAACGCAGTCGGGGATGACGCAATCGGGCTTCGCCGAAGAGATCGGCATCGACCGCTCGGCGCTGTCGCAGCTGACCTCGGGCCAGAACCCCCGCCTGCCCCGCGCCGAAACGCTGTTGGCGCTGGCGGCGCGGTTTCAGGTCTCGGCGGACTGGCTGCTGGGGCTGACCGATGATCGCGGGATCGCGACGCAGGTGCTCAACACGGTGGAAACCGAACAGGCGCTGGACGAGGAAAACCGCACCGCCATGGAACGCTGGCACACCGATGCGACCGGCCAAAAGGTGCGCTACGTGCCGGCCTGGCTGCCCGACCTGATGCGCACGCCGGCGGTGATCGCGTTCCAGGCGGCCAGTTCCGAGCAGGAGCGCCGCCGTCTGCAACGCCAGACCGACCGACGGCTGATGGTGTCCCGGATGCCGGAAAGCGACATCGAGATGTGCATGCCGCTGCAATCCCTGGAGGTTTTCGCACAAGGGCGCGGCAACTGGACCGGCATCAGCGCCGACGCCCGGGCCGAGCAACTGACCCACATTGCCAGCACGCTGGACGAACTCTACCCCGCGTTCCGCATGTATCTCTTCGACGGCCGCAAACGCTTTGCACCGCCGATGACCATCTTCGGCTACCAGCGCGCTGCGGTCTATGCCGGCGAGACGTACCTGCTGGTGCGCTCGAAACCGCTGGTGCGCGATCTGGCACAGGGATTTGACGCGCATATCCGCCATGCCGAGGTGCATGCGCATGAAGCCGCCAATTGGGTCCGGGCGCTGCGCGTGACATGAGCGCCGCAAGGGGGGCTTTCTGCCCCCCTCTTTGGCTAAAGCCAAATTCACCCCCCGAGGATATTTGAGGCATAAAGTTGCAGGGTTAATGAAACGTTAAGCCCCAACTTTATGCCTTAAATATCCACAAGGGGGTCAGGGGGACGCGTGCGTCCCCCGGGGCTTGCCGCCCCGCGCGGCGTCAACAGTCTTTTTGCCCTGCGATTTTGCGCAACGCCCATGCTCACAAGACTGCGCTTGCCCGGTGCCGCGGCGCGGCACTAGGCTGCGCCAGAGGCAGCGGAGATGGCCATGACGGATCAGAGCGCAGGACGAAAGAAGCGCAGCGGCGGGCGTGAGGGCAATGCCCGGCGCAGCCACGGGTTTCAGCTGGACCAGATGCCCTGGCGCATCCCCAAGAACCCAGACCGTCCGACTGAACCCGTTGACGAGGCCGGGGTTCTGGCAATCCACAAGGGCGCTATGCGCATCCTGTCGGAAATCGGCATCGAGTTCCTGAACGACGAGGCGCTGGCGCTGTTTCGCGAAGCGGGCTGCAAGGTGACCGGCCAGAACGTCCGCATGGATGAAGACTTTGTCATGGAAATGGTGCGCCGTGCGCCTGCCAGCTTCACCATCACCCCGCGCAACCCCGACCGTCAGGTCATCCTCGGCGACGGGCACATGGTCTTTGTCAACGTCTCCAGCCCGCCCAATTCATGGGATCTGGTGCGCGGCAAGCGTTCAGGTGATTTCGAGACATTTCGCGATTTCATGAAACTTACGCAGGCCTTCAATTGCATCCATATTGCAGGCGGTTACCCTGTCGAGCCGATCGACATTCACCCGTCCATTCGCCATCTCGATTGCCTGTATGAAAAGCTCACGCTGACCGACAAGGTCTGTCACGCCTATTCTCTGGGCCGTGAGCGGGTCGAGGATGTGATGGAGATGGTGCGCATCGCGGGCGGCCTGACCCATGAGGAATTCGACGCCACCCCTCGGATGTATTCCAACATCAACTCGGTCAGCCCTCTGAAGCACGATTTTCCGATGATCGATGGCGCGCTGCGTCTGGCACGGCGCCGTCAGCCGGTGGTGGTCACGCCCTTCACGCTGGCCGGGGCCATGGCACCGGTGACGATGTCGGGCGCTGTCACCCTGTCGATTGCCGAAGGGCTGGCGGCGGTCGCGCTGCTGCAATACGTCTCGCCCGGCTGTCCGGTCGCGATCGGCACCTTCACCTCGAACGTCGATATGCGCAGCGGCGCGCCCGCCTTTGGCACGCCTGAATACATGCGCGCGACGCAGATCACCGGCCAGTTGGCGCGGTTCTACGGCCTGCCGCTGCGCTCGTCCGGGGTCTGTACCGCGAACGTGCCCGACGGACAGGCCATGTGGGAGACCTCGAACTCCCTGTGGGCCGCCGTGCAATCGGGCAGCAACATGGTGTATCACGCCGCCGGGTGGCTGGAGGGCGGCTTGATCGCCAGCCCTGAGAAATTCGTGATGGATTGCGAAGTGTTGCAGATGATCCAGCGCTATTTCGAGCCGGCGACCTTTGCCACCGACCCCGATTCCATCGCCTTTGACGCGGTGAAGGAAGTCGGCCCCGGCGGCCATTACTTTGGCTGTGCGCACACGCAGGCGCGCTACACCGATGCGTTCTACAACCCCATCGCCAGCGACTGGCGCAACTTCGAGGCCTGGGAACAGGACGGTGCGGTCGAGGCACCCGAGCGCGCCCACAAGATCGCGCGCGGCGTCATCGACAGTTTCGAGGCCCCGCCGATGGACGAGGCGATCCGCGAAGAACTTGCCGCCTTTGTCGCCCGCCGCAAGGAAGAGGGCGGCGCGCCGACGGATTTCTGAGGTCGCGTCGGTCCGCCTGCGGTTTCAACCGCCGGACGGACGGCCAAAGGCGTTGAGCAATTCCTCATCGCATTTGATGTCTTCGTCGCTCAGCTGAGGCGCGGCACCATCCGGCGGTGCCCGCCGTGGGGCCGGTCGTGGCGCGTCAGCGGGCGACTGCGCCGCGGCAGGATCGGCGGCGGGCAGCGGCAGGGCGAGCGCGGGTTTCTCGCCCGGCACATGCTCGGCCAGAAAATGGCGCATGACATAGTCCACGCCTTCGGCGGTGACTTCACGCATGCCGGGCTTATAGAAACTGCCCCGCGCGGCGGGTCCGGTGACCATGTCATACGAGGGAAAGTAGTCAATGTTCTCATGCGCATCGAACAATTCCCCGGCCACGGCACGCAGGACGGATTTTGTATAGACCGTCGCCACTGACACCTGCCGCGGCGTTGCCGTTGCCATCATCGACACCGGTGACACCGTCAGCAGGATTTCCAGCCTGGGATTAATCGCGCGCACCTTGGCGAGGAATTCTTCCATATCGGCGCGAACATCACCCGAGCCGAGATTATGCAGCCGGTGCAGGCTGTCGTCATAGGTGCCCCCTGCGGTGCCCGGACAGAGCGGGTAACAGGCACCGTCACGCTTTGACAGCCACGCTTCGGTCAGGCCCATGGTAAAGACCAGCACATCGGCGGTGGTGAACACTTCGGACACGGCCTCGAGATGCTCTTTGCGCAGTGCCCGCATCTCGTCGACCGAGCCGAAGGGCTCGGGTTCGATGGTCGGGCGGAAGGGATCGACGATGCCGCCGTCCTTTTCCCACCAATCCTCGACCGGTGAAAACCGCCCCTCGGCGCGGTCGATCAGCTGGACCAGCTGGCGCGAGGTATAGATGTTGCCATAGCGCGCCGAATACATCGAATAGCCCCAGTCGAGGTGCTCTTCGGCGGGCAAACCGGCCGGCGGCGGCTCTTTGTCGACATAGGCGAAACCGGCATCGCGCAGCTGGCGGCCGATGTGTTGGGCAAAGCAGCTGCCTGCCGTCGCGATGACCTTGCCATCGAGCGCGAAGCGCTTGGTGTACCAGCCGCCGATCTCTTCCGGTGCGCGGTCGCCAATGGCGCGCCGCCAGAAGGCGCTGTCGGGCTGGCTGTTGTAGGGATGATCCATGCTGGTCTCCTCAGCCCGCGACCGGGGTTTTTGCGCCCTGCCCCATCAGGCTTTGCGCCATCGGGACACACTGGTGCAGCATGCGAATGCCAAACGCGGCATTGGCGTGATGGGTATCGGCGGGGTCTTCGTGACCGTAAGCGTCGATTAGATACCCCGCGTCGTCAGTCGCATCCTTTGGCATCCAGACAACCGGTATCCCTGCCTCGGTCAGCGCTTCCAGCTGGACCTCGCGGATCTCTGCCAGCAACGCCAGCGTGGTGGGCGCACCCAGCAGCGCAGCCATCCGGTAAGAACGGCGCAGGGTTGGCGGCTCGATGGCAAAGACCGGCAGGCCACGCTCTTTGAGGAAAGTGCCAAGACCCAGCGTATAGCGCATGTCGGCGCGGATCATATGACGCCAGAGCTTGGGCGACAGGCGTCGCCCCGGGCCGTCATAGCCATAGGGGAGCACGTCGTGTTCCAGCAGCCCTCGGATCAGCCGCCCCCACCAGAGCGGCATTTGCAAGCCGACGACATCGGTTTGCCCCACCACCGGCGGAATTCTGGCAAGGCGCTGGCGAAATCTGGGGTCGAGCACCCGCGCGCGGCCGTCGACGATATCCCAGAACGGCGCGTTCATCGCCGCCCCCATCCCCAGCGGCGCGATGCGCCACGAGACACCCTTGGGCAGCCCGCCGTCGCGCTTGAGCTGAACGCGACCACGTTCAAGCGCGCCGGTATGGGAGTCGCCGATGATCAGGATGTTCATACACACCGCCTTTGTGACGCCCAACTATCCCAAGGCGGGCTCGCGGGGTCAAGGCGATGGCGCGCCGAATGCTGCACCTGCGAAATCGGTGATCAGCGGCCCAAGCCGGTCGTCATCCGCGCCCAGAAACAGCGCGGGCGAGACGTGATTGTGCCCGGCCAGCCAGTGCAGCCGGGGCAAGCGCCCGTGGCGGGCCATCATCGCCTCGACCAGAGAGGCGGCCTGTTGCTGGAACTGCGGCGGATCGAGCTCGGAAATTGTGAACATCAGCGGCAGGTCACAGTCCACCAGCGCGCTCAGCGTCGATTGCGGGCCGGGGTTGTCGCCCTGATAGGCGCTTTCGTACCCCATGCGATCCTCACGGGTGAAATCATAGCGTCCCGACATCAGCACCGCGCCCTTGAGCTGCGGTGAGACCGCCCCCGCGCGCCCGGCCAGATAATCCGCGACATGCACCGCCCCCGCCGATTGCCCGACCAGCAGGATCTGCGGTGCGTTCAGCACGCCCCCTGCCCCCGCCGCCAGCCAGTCCACCGCCTTGGCGACGTCCTCGGCCCCTGAGGGCCAGCGCGCCTCGGGCACCAGCCGGTAGGTCATCGCCGCCCCGGCCCAGCCCTGCGTCAGCGCGAAGGCCCCGGTGTTGGCGTAAAACGGCGATCCGGGTTTGCCCTTGTCACCGGCAACAAAGCCGCCGCCATGGACATAGACCATCACCCGGTCCGGCGAGCCCCCGGGCGGCAGGAACAGGTTGAGCCCCTGACGCGGGTTGTCGCCATATGCCAGATCCCACAGCGCGCGGGCGGTGTCGGGCAGACGCAGACGGTGCTCGGTCAGGGCAGCATAGGTGCCCTCGATCATCGCGGGGTTCAGAACGGGCCCGAGTGGGCGAAGGGCGTCGAGAGGGGACATCAGCGAAACTCCGGCATGACGTGTTGGGCGAAAAGCTCGACCGAGCGGATGGTTTCATCGGCGCTCAGATCGCCGAACGCGAACCATGAGAGCAGGTAATTCACCCCGCAACGCGCGGCCTGATTTCGGGTGAAGGCCAGCACCGTCTCGGGCGATCCGGCGCAGGCGTTGCCGATGGCTTCCAGATCGGCCCAGCTCTCGGGATAGAAATCGGCCAGCGGCGTACCAAGCCCGCGATCCACCCAGAGCTTACGAAAACTGGCCAGCCAGCGCGCATAGGCCCGCTCGGCCAGCGCACGGGCTTCGGCGTCGGTCTCGGCGACAACGATGTGGCGGCTGACACCGATCAGCGGCAGATCGGCCAGATCCTTGCCCTGCGCCACCCATGTTTCGCGGTAGATGTCGGTCAGCGCGCGGACCTCATCGCCCAAGGCGAGCGTGACGGTATTTGCCCCGGCCTGCGCGGCCCAGACAAAGCTCTCGGGCGTGCGGCTGGCGTACCAGAGCTCTGGCATCGGTTGCTGGACCGGACGCACGACCATCGGCACCTTGTCGAACTGATAGAACGCGCCGTGATGATCAAGCGTGTCGTTCTGAAGCGCCTTCATCAAAACCTCGGTCGCCTCGAAATAGCGCGGCTGCATGTCGGGGCCGGGCACGCCAAAGAACCCCGCCTCGATCGGCGAGGCCCCGCGCCCGATGCCCAGCATCAGCCGCCCCTGCGACAGCGCGTCGAGCAGGCAGACCTCCTCGGCCAGACGCAGCGGGTGGTAGAGCGGCAGGATGTAGATCAGCGGCCCCAGCCGGATGCGCTGCGTGTGCTGCGCCACCGCTGCCAGCCAGACCGAAGGCGCGCCCGCCACACCCAGCGGCGTCGCGTGGTGTTCGGCGACGTGGTAGCCGCGAAAGCCCAGACGGTCGTAGGCCGCAACGACCCGCAGCCGGTCGGCCAGCTGCTGCGCCAAAGGCTGCCCCGAGGCATCCATATGATCGAAAACGCCAAATTCCACAGGCTCCTCCCCAGGCCACCTTGCAGGGCGAAGGTGGCGGAAATCCGGGGAGGGTGCAACATATATCAGGGAGCCATACTTATGGTCCCTCAGGCGGCCAGCTGATCCCAGACCTCAAGCGCGCGCCCGGCGTTCATCACTACCGGACCACCGCCCATCTGCAGGCACATGCCCAGCACCTCGCAGAACTCCTCACGCGTCGCGCCCAGCTTCATCAACACCTCGACATGGAAATTCACGCAATCATCGCAGCCCTGCGTTACGGCGATGCCGACGGCGATGTATTCCTTTTCCTTGGTCGACAGCGCGCCCGGCTCCTTGACCGCCGCGCTCAGCTGGCCGAAGCCCTTCATCGGCGCGTTGACCGCCTTGATCAGCGCGCGTGAGCGGTCCTTGATGGCGGCGAGTTCGGCTTTGGCATCCATGATATTCTCCTTGGTGAATATTTGGATCGTGATGCCATGGCTGCCGCCCTTGCACCTTGATGCAGGTCAATCGCCCTGACCTCGCCAGACCTACGGGCGCCGCGTCACCAGAAGCAGATTGCCCGCTGGCATCTCGACCAGCCGGTCGCTCACCAGCCCTGCAGCGTGCAGCCGCCCCTCGACCCAGCCGATGTCCTTGTACCCGATGGCGGGGTCTTGCCCCTTGAGCCGCGCCTCAAAGGCGACGTCCCCCTCGGTGACCAGCGCGCCGTCGCGGCGAAACGGGCCATAAAGACAAAACACCCCGCCCGGCGCCAGCGCCTGCGCAGCCTCGGCCAGCAGCAGCTCGGCCTCGGGCGTCGAGATCAGGTGCAGCAAATTGGCCAGCAGCACCGCGTCCTGCCCCGCATGCGCCCTGCCCCAGCCCTTCGCACAGGCGTTCAGCACCACGGGCGGCAGGATGTTCGCCACCCCCTCGGCCCAGTCGGCAATCGAAGCTAGGTTGTCACCGTTGCCATCCGTCGGCTGCCAAGTCAGCGCAGGCCACAGCCGCGCAAAGGCCGCAACATGCTGGCCCGAGCCGCTGGCCAGTTCCAGCACGCGCCCCGCCTGCGGCAAGACATCCGACAACGCCTCGGCAATCGGTTCGACATTGCGCGCCGCCGAGGGCGAGAAGCGGCGACCGTTCTGCTCATGGCTCCACGAGGACGGCAGCGCGGCGGGGCGCAGATCAGGCTTGTGGGTCATCGGTGGCACCTCACGAGGGACAGGCAGGCACGTCTAGCGCACCAGACGCGGCAGGTCACTGCCGCAGACCACCTCTAGCAGCTCCAGATCCGCCCGCGCCAGTTGCAGCCCGATGAGATCAGCCAGCAACGCGTTGGTCAGGGTTCCGTCGGCCCCCAAGCCGTTGGCGATATTGACCGATGTGACCAGAACCGAGGACGCGATTGAGCTCAATAATGCCCCGACAGCGTCGACCACATTGCCCAAACACCCCAGAAGCGACGTGCATTGCTGCACCGAGTGTGCGTTCTGGATGGTCTCGGCGGTCTGGTCGAGCATGCTGGACAAACGATTGGTCAGCAGATCGACTGCCGCCTCTTCCGCCGCGATACCCGTCGGCCCAAACCGCACCACCGGATCGTCAAGATACTGCTGGCGGGTGAAGGAAACCCGCCGCGTTTCGCGCGTGCTTTCTGTCTCGGCATGCATACCCAGCGCCTGACTGCCCACCGGCAGCCCGGTTACCTGCGTCATCAGGTCCAGATCGATCAGACTGGCATCGACCGGATCGAAAACGGCAATCTCGGCACCTCCGTCCATCGCGCAGGTGTCACCCTCATCGCTGAGCGTGGCGCGAGCATTGGCCAGACGCAGGTTCAGGCGCAGGGTGAAGATCCCCAGAATAGACAAGCGATCCAGTTCGACGCGAATCTGCGAGGTCTGAGCATAGGCCTCGGGCGATCCGGGGAGAACGTTCATCACGATGCGGCGCGGCTCGCTGACGCGCACGGCCGCCTGAACATTGGCAAAAGGGCCCAGTGTGAGCGTGGTGTCGACACTGACAACGTTCATCGCCAGCAGTTCGGCCGAGGCCAGCACCAGATCGCCGGCCTGCACCTGTGCGGCGTGAACCGGCGTATCGACACGCACGTCCCGCAGGTCGGCGGGCACGACCAGCACGTCGCCCAAACGGATCGCGCGGCCCTGCGCCGGGGGGACCGGAATGCCGGTCAGCGCGGTCAGGATCGAGGCGACGGGGAGGTCTGCATCCAGAACCTCGCCATACGTCACCGGATCGCCCGAGGGGGTCAGCAGGTTGGCCGACACCGCCAGATCGCTCAGCATCGGAAACAGATCCACCCGTGTATCCAAGCCGCGCCCGCTGCACAGCGCATCCACCGCAACACCGATCAACGGACGCAGGATCGGGTCCAAAAGGCGCAAGGTGGCCAGACAGTTGGACAGCGAGAAACTGACACGGGGCGGCTCGACAGCGGCAACGGCGCTGCGCTCGACGATCAGCGCGTCTTCCGACATGAAAAGATTGAGCAGATAAAGCCGCGCAGGCGCGCGGATCTGCACCTGCACCGCCGTGACGCCAACGGTCGAGGTCTGGTCGGCGGCGGGCACAAAGCGGCCCCGTTGCGGACTGCTGCCAAAGACAATATCAGCGTCGGTTATCTGATATGTGGGATAGACCGCATTCGCCGCCACGGTACGCCGGGCGGCGGAACGCGCGTCCTCGGCACTGGTCAAATGATGCGCTGCGGACAGAGCCGCCAAATCAGCGCCGGACTGAACATAGCGCCGCTCGGCGTTAATCTGGGCAAGATCAATTGCAGCGCCGGCTGCGACCAGCAAAACCGGCAGGATCACAATAAAAAGAACGGCAACCGCGCCAGAGGTCTCGGCGCGCATCTGCAGTATTGTCTGAAAGAGGCCCCGCCTTAAACCGGCTACCACTGCGGATCTGATCCTTTGTCTCACCACTGAATAAACGACGACCGCTGGAACGAATCGAACTGCAATCCGATCGCCGATCCCAAGATCTCACCCAGCGTGCCGCGCGTATCGTAGAGCACCGTAACGCGCAAAAGGCCCGACGCCTGATCGCGGGCACAATCGACGGCGGAAACGCGCTCGGGGTTCAGCGTTGGCAGGTTTTCCGCCAAGGCTGTCGCCCTTGTGGTGCGCAGATCGTCGCACCAGTTTCCGTCATCGACGACCGACAAAGACGCGCGTGCCAGTTCATGAGCCAGTTGCTGGACATCGCTGGAAACTGCGAAATAGAGACTTGCCGACCCGATCAGTCCCAACATGCCAACGAGAAACGGCAACAAGACGACAAACTCGACAGTCGACGCCCCGTTTTCGTCACGGGCCCAGGCTTTAAAGCCAATGCCTTGTGATATCTGACGTTTCATGGTCCACCTTCTGATCGACACCGTCTGTTAAGAAGTACTCCACAAGGGGCACCGCTCAAGGGGCATTGTATTTCAAGCATAAAATTTGAAGATACCCCGCGAGAGGCGGGTTATTGGCATTTTAACAGTCAGGTAGATCCTCAGGGTTCGTTAACGATTTGAATTTGATAAGAATGCTTGCTTTTTCGCAGCATGCAGCCGAGGATTTTTCCAAGGCGACCCTCAATTTCGCGAAAAGACAATGCGACCATAGTCTAGAGTCTGACCCTGGATAAAGTTGCGCGACGTCGACGTCCGCAAACTGGACAGAGCCTGCCAAGCCGCTTCGCCGGACCGGTACTCGCCCTTCGGCGCGGCACCGGGCACTGTGGCGCGATCAACCGGAGAGCCTGATGCAAACCCTGTTCCTGCTTGCCGCCGTCCTCAGCGCGGGCGTTTTCTGGCTGCGATACGCGGGCGATGATGCATCCTCGGCGGGGGGCACAACCGTCAAAACCCTGTCCACCGCTTTGCTCGCACTGATCGCGCTGCAGAGCGGGGCACCCGGCTGGGTCGTGGCCGGGTTGGCCTTGGGATCCTTGGGCGATTTCGCGCTGGCGCGGCCCGGGACAGCGGCGTTTCTGGCCGGAATGCTGGCCTTTGCGCTGGGGCATCTGGCCTATGCCGGCGGGTTTGCGTCACAGGTGACGGTACTGCCGGGAGCAGTGTGGCCCATACTGGCGGCCATGCTGGGACTGGTGGCGGTGACCGCGCTGTGGATTGCCCCAAAGGCTGGCGCTTTGGCGTGGCCTGTGCGGCTTTACGCGGTGATCATCGGCGCGATGGTCATCGCGGCGGCGGCACTGCCCAACATCGCCGGACGCGGGGCGATCCTGACCGGCGTGGCGCTGTTCGCCGCGTCGGATTTCATTCTGGCGATCCGCCTGTTCATCCTGAACGACCCTAGGCTTCGGCTTATCGGCGCAAAGGTGCTCTGGCCGCTCTATTGGCTGGGTCAGGCGCTGATCCTGTGGGGCGCGATGGCTGCTTAGCCGATCACTGGCTCGGCCGCCTCATCGAGCACCCGCTGCACCCGCGCCGCAGGCGTGACCGCCAGATCCATCGCCACAAGCGGGGACAGCCGGGCGGAAAGATCCAGCTGCAATGCGTCCAGCGACAGCGCCGGTGCCAACCGCCATGCGGCGCGGTGCGGGCCGCCGGGCCAGTCCGGCGCAAGGGCCGCTGCCCGGTCGCCCAATGTCACCACGATATCCATCTGCGGCGCACCCTCGCCCTGCCATGTGCCCAAGGGTTTGGACCACAGTAGGCCCGTGTCATGATCGCCTTGCGCCAAAAACGTCATCACCTCGGGGGCCGGTTCGTCGACAGACTCGATCCCGGCTGAGAAGACCTCGAACGCCTCACCCGCGTGCCGCCGCAGCAAGGCTTCAGCGATCAGGCTGGGACCGGTGTTGCCCACGCCGATGAACAGCAGGTTGCGCACGCGGGCACCGGGCGAGCCTGTCTCGGGCCATCCACGCCCGCCGCAGACATCCCCCATCCACGCGGCGTTGAGCAGACTGACCCCCTCGACCGAGGCTGCATAGAGCAACGAGGTCGCGCGGCGTTCCTGCGTGATCAGCCCCGCCTCCATCAGCTGCGCCAGATAACCCGACAGCGTGCTGGGCCGCAGTGCCAGCACCGCGCCGATCTCTCCGGCCGGAATGCGGCGCGGATAGTGGCGCATCAGCAGGCGCATCACCTGCAAACGGTGGGGATGGGCAAGGGCGGCGAAGCCAAGGACAGGGTCATGTTCCATCCTGTCCCAAATACTGCGCCGCAGCATGCGCCACAAGCGACGCGTGTGTCCGGCCCGGACATGGTGGGACATGGTTGCCCGAAGGACACGACGTGCTAGCTTTGCGCGATCCAAGAGGGAGGACCCATATGACCCGCATCGCGACCCGCGCCATCGGTGACGCTACCGTCACCATCCTGACCGACGGCGGCACGGAATTCGGCGCCGAGATGTTTCCGAGCACGCCGGAAGCCCACATCACCAAGCTGCTTGCGACGCATGACGCAACCAAAGCCGCGACCAATTTCAACGCGGTCCTGATCCGCAACGGCGGGCGCACGGTGCTGTGCGACGCCGGGCCGCGCGACCTGTTCGGCCCGACCTGCGGGTTCCTGCCGCAGGCGATGGAGGAAGCCGGCGTCGGCGCCGCCGGGATCGACACGCTGTTTGCCACGCACCTGCATCCCGACCACATCGCCGGGATGATCACCGCCGAGGGCGCGGCGGTGTTCGGGCAGGCCGAACTGGTGGTGACGCGCGACGAGGTCAACTTCTGGTCGGACGAGGCGCTGACCGACTCGCTGCCCGAGCCCCTGCCCGGCTGGGCCGGACTGGCCCGCGCGGTTCTGGCCGCCTACAACGACCGGCTGCGGATCATCGAGGCAAACGGCGAGATCGCGCCGGGCCTGACGGCGATGGCGCTGCCCGGTCACACGCCGGGGCACGGTGGCTGGCGGCTGTCGAGCGGGGCGGGCCATCTGATCCATGGCGGCGACATCATCCACGCGCCAGAGCTACAGGCGGCGGACCCCAACATCGCCATTGTCTTCGACATCGACGCCGACACCGCCCGTGCCACGCGCAAGCGGTTGCTTGATGAGCTGGCAACGGATGGCGTGCTGTTCACCGGCGGGCATTTCCTGCACCCGGCGTTTCATATCGCGGTGCGGGATGGCGAAGGATATCGTCTGGAGCGGCCCTGAAAGCGGGGGGCTGCGCGCCCCCCGCACCCCTGCGCCAAAGGGGGGCACGCCCCCCTTTGGAAACCCCGTGGATATTTAGGGACAGAAAATGTCAGGAGCGGATGGCGTCGATCATCCGTTGCACATTGTCAGGGTCGGCATCGGGCGTGATGCCGTGGCCGAGATTGAAGATATGCGGGCCCTTTGAGAAGGCTTTGACGATACGCTTGGTCTCGCTGACCAGCGCCTCGCCGCCGGTAACCATGTGGCTGGAGGCAAGGTTGCCCTGCACGCAGCCATCGGGCTGGACATGCTGCGCCGCCCAGTCGGCGCTGACCGAGTTGTCGAGGGCGACGCAATCGGCACCGGTGGCTTTGGCGAAGCCGATATAGCGCGCGCCTGCCTCACGCGGGAAGGCGATGATCGGCGTATCGGGGTGGCGTGCCTTGAGGGCGGCGATGATCCGCGCGGTGGGCTTGAGGGCGAAATCGTCGAAATCGGCGCCTTTCAGGCTGCCCGCCCAGCTGTCGAAGAGTTTGACCACCTCGGCCCCGGCCTCGATCTGGGCGGAAAGGTATTCGACCGTGGCGTCGCTCAGCGTGTCAATAAGTGCGGCAAACCCGGCCCGGTCACGGGCGATGAACGCATGGGCCGGGGCCTGATCCTTGGTGCCACGACCGGCGACCATATAGGTAGCGACGGTCCAGGGCGCGCCGGCGAAGCCGATCAGCGTAGTCTCGCGCGGCAGGGCGCGGCTGAGCAGGCGCACCGTCGCATAGATCGGCGAGAGGGTCTCGTGGATGTCGGCCACCGGGCGCAGGGCGGCGACCTGCGCGGCATCGGTGACGGTGTGCATGCGCGGGCCTTCGCCCTCGGCGAACCACAGTTTGAGCCCCAAAGCCTGCGCAATCAGCAAGATGTCGGCAAAGAGGATGGCAGCGTCAAAGCCATAGCGGCGGATCGGCTGCAGGGTGACCTCGGCCGCCAGCTCGGGGTTGTAGCACAGCGACAGAAAGTCGCCGGCCTGCGCGCGGGTGGCGCGGTATTCGGGCAGGTAGCGCCCCGCCTGCCGCATCATCCAGACGGGTGGAATGGCCTGAACCTCGCCGGCCAGAGCGCGCAGGATGGTCTTTTGGGGGGCGGATTGGGTCACGGCGGCGTCCTTTTTCAGCTGCGAGACTCGATGCGGTGCGGGGCCCGGGATGTCAAGAACTGCCGCCGTGGCAGGCCGTCACACCCCGGCCCGATCACGCGCCGCTCACGGATGCGCGATCCTTCGCGCGCCTCGCCCGCGCTTTATGGACGCTTGAGCGCCCCTCGTTTATAGTCACACGCATCCTTAGGACGAGACCCCGCGTGAACACGACCCCGCCCGACTGGCGCCTTTCGGTGGCGCCGATGCTTGATTGGACGGACTCGTCCTGCCGCCAGTTCCACAGGCTGCTGTCGCGGCATGCGCTGCTGTACACGGAAATGGTAACCTCGGCAGCGCTGGTGCGCGGCGGGGCACGGCATTTGCTGCGCTTCGATCCTTGCGAGCATCCGGTCGCCCTGCAGCTGGGCGGGTCTGATCCGGTCGAGCTGGCGCAGGCGGCGCGGATGGGCGCGGATGAGGGCTACCGTGAGATTAACCTTAACGTCGGCTGCCCCTCGGACCGGGTGCAATCCGGATGCTTTGGCGCGGTGCTGATGAAGACGCCGCTGCTGGTGGGCGAGTGTCTGGCGGCGATGAAAGCCGCCTGTGACGCGGAAATCACCGTGAAATGCCGCATCGGCGTGGACGATCAGGACGCCGAACAGGCGTTGCCCGCGTTTCTGGAAGCGACGCGGGATGCCGGGATCACCCGGGTGATCGTGCATGCGCGCAAGGCATGGCTCAAGGGCCTGTCGCCCAAAGAGAATCGCGAGGTGCCGCCGCTGGACTATGATCTGGTCGCGCGGATGCTGACCGCCTTCCCCGACCTGACCATCAGCTTGAACGGCGGCGTCGGAACGCTGGACGAGGCCGAAGCGCTGCTCGACCGCGGGTTCCACGGTGTGATGATCGGGCGCGCAGCCTATCACCGCCCGGCCGAGATCCTCGCCGCTGCCGATCGCCGCCTGTATGGCGCGACGCGGCCCGATGCGCTGGCCGAGGACATCGCCCGCCAGGTCGAGCCGATCATCGCCGCGCATCTGGAACGCGGCGGGCGGCTGATCGGCATCACGCGGCATTTGTTGGGCCTTTTCGCCGGACAACCCGGCGCGCGGCACTGGCGACGGGCTTTGTCCGAGCTACCTAACGGCACGTTGAGCGATTACCGCGCGGTCGTCGCAGGGTTGAATGAAAGGCGGGCGGCATGAAGTCGCATCTTCTGGCGCTGTCGCTGGTGGCTCTGGCCGCCTGCACGCCGACGAGCGAGGTTGCGCGTCTGCAGGCTGTGCCGCCCGCGACCACGGCGCTGGCGGTCTATCGCCCCGGTGCCGCGCACCCCCTGCCCCCGCGTCGCCCCAACGCCGAAATGGCGCGCGATTTCATCGAGTTGGGCTTTGCGATGGAGAGCGGGCGGGCGATCCCGGCGTTCTCGCGCTTTGAGGGGCCGGTGACGATCGTCACGCGCGGCGCGGTGCCCGCGACGGCGATCGCCGATCTGGACCACCTGATTGCGCGCCTGCAGGGCGAGGCTGGCATCGACGTCAGCCGCGCGGCTGAGGCCGCTGACGGTGCGAACCTGATCACCGTCGAATTCCTGCCGCGCCGCCAGATGCAGGCCGTGGTTCCCGCCGCCGCCTGCTTTGTGGTGCCCAATGTCTCGACATGGCAGGATTTTGTCGCCAACCGGCGCAGCGCTGCGATCGACTGGACGCGGGTCGTCACGCGCACGCGCGCGGCGGTGTTCATTCCCGATGACACCACCCCGCAAGAGATCCGCGATTGTCTGCACGAAGAAATCGGGCAGGCTTTCGGGCCGCTCAACGACCTGTTTCGGCTGTCGGACAGCATCTTCAACGACGACAATTTCCAGACCACGCTGACCGGCTTCGACATGCTGCTGCTGCGCGTCTGGTACGCGCCTGAACTTCAGCCGGGCATGACCCGCGATCAGGTCGCCGCGCGCCTGCCGACGCTGTTCAATCGCCTGAACCCCGCCGGGCGCGGCAGCGCCGGGGCCGTCGCCGGGATTACGCCGCGTGCCTGGCAGCTGGCGGTGGAACAGGCACTGTCGTCGGACGGCGGGCTGGGCCAGCGCCGCGCGGGCGCCGAACGCGCGCTGGAGATGGCGCGCGCGCAGGGCTGGACCGATGCACGCTATGCGCTCAGCCTGATGCTGAACGCCCGTCTTGCCCCCCGCACGCAGGGCGAAAGCGCGCTCGACTCGCTGCTGGATGCCGCCTCGATCTACCGCCGTTCGCCGGGCGGAGAAGTCCACGCCGCCCATATCGACATGCATCTGGCGGTGCAGGCGCTGGCCACCGGCCAAACGCAGCTGGCCCTGGATCTGACCGCGCAGGCGATGCCGCTGGCCGAGCGGACCGAGAACGCCGCCTTCCTTGCCTCACTCGGATTTATCCGGGCTGAGGCGCTGGCGCAGGCCGGGCGCGAGAATGAGGCTGAGCGCCTGAGGCTCGACTCGATGCCCGCCGCGCGCTATGGCTTCGGCTCCGAGGACGCGGCGCGCGCCCGGATGGAAGAAATCGCCCGGATCGGCGGCGCGGCCCAGCGGCTCGCGCGCCTGTAGGGCAGGACGCAGGGGCAATCATGGTCATTCTCGCAGGGATTCTGCTGGGCGCAGTCTGGGGCGGGTTTTATGCCCGCCGCAAAGGCGGTTCCGGCCCGGACATGGCGCAATACGCCGGAGTCTGGGGCATCATCGGTGGACTGCTGTTTACCTTCATCGCCGTGGGCCTCGACAGGTTTATCTGATGTTCCTGCCCTTCCTCGAACAGCTCCGCCAGCACAGCGTCCCGGTGACGCTGCGCGAATACCTCGGGTTCCTTGAGGCGCTCAAGGTCGGGCTGGCGCAGTTCGACGCGGAAGGGTTCTACTATCTCGCCCGCACCACGATGGTGAAGGACGAAAAGCACATCGACCGCTTTGACCGTGCCTTTGCGGCGACGTTCAAAGGGCTTGAGTCGATCACGCCCGAGTCGATGCTTCAAGCCATCGACCTGCCCGCCGACTGGCTGGAAAAGCTGGCCGAAAAGCACCTGACCGAAGAGCAGCGCGCCGAGATTGAGGCGATGGGCGGCTTTGACAAGCTCATGGAGACGCTGAAAAAGCGGCTTGAAGAGCAAAAAGAACGCCATCAGGGTGGGTCGAAATGGATCGGCACGGCCGGCACCTCGCCCTTCGGGGCCTATGGCTATAACCCCGAAGGCGTGCGCATCGGCCAGAAAGAGGGCCGCCATGGCCGCGCCGTCAAGGTCTGGGACAAGCGCGAGTTCAAGAACCTCGACGATTCGGTGGAATTGGGCACCCGCAACATCAAGGTGGCGCTCAAACGGCTGCGCCGCTGGGCGCGGGACGGCGCGCATGAAGAGCTGGATCTGGACGGCACGATCCGCGCCACCGCCGAACAGGGCTGGCTGGACGTCAAAACCCGGCCTGAGCGGCGCAACGCGGTCAAGGTGCTGCTGTTCTTTGACGTTGGCGGCTCGATGGACCCCTATGTCAAGGTGATGGAGGAGCTGTTCAGCGCCGCGCGGGTCGAGTTCAAGCATCTCGAACACTTCTACTTCCACAATTGCCTTTATGAATTCCTGTGGAAGGACAACGCCCGCCGCTGGAACGCCCGCACCCCCACCTGGGAAGTGCTGCGCACCTATGGCGCTGATTACAAATGCATTTTCGTCGGCGATGCGAACATGTCGCCCTATGAGGTCGCGCATGCGGGCGGAGCGAATGAGCATTGGAACGACGAAAGCGGCGCAACCTGGCTGAGCCGCGCGCGCGAACACTGGCCGCAGAACCTGTGGATCAATCCGACGCCCAAGCAATACTGGCACCACTCGCATTCGATCCGCATGATCAACGAGATCTTCGAGGAACGCATGGTGCCGATGTCGCTGGAAGGGCTGACCGAAGGTATGAAAATGCTGGGCAGATAAGCCCGGCCCGGCCCGGGCTGCCGATTTCGCTGGCAGCGCACTGGGACCAAGCGCCGCAGCGCGGCAATCGGCCAATTTGCGGTTGCATCATCACTTGGAATGATTCTAGACCGTGGCCAAGGACGCGACTCGCCAGCCGCCCTTGCGGGCCCTCGCCAATCGCGCCGCGTCCGAGACATGTCTCAAGGATATCAAGATCATGAAAACCGGCTATCGCCTTCCCGAGGTGACCTTCCACACCCGTGTCCGCGACGAGAGCGTCGGCGGCCCGAACCCGTTTCGCTGGCAAGACCTGACCACCGCCGACTATTTTGCCGGCAAGCGCGTGGTGCTGTTCTCGCTGCCCGGCGCCTTCACGCCGACCTGCTCGACCTACCAGCTGCCCGGCTTTGAGAACGGCTTTGCCGATTTCGCCGCCGAAGGTATCGACGCGATCTACTGCATGTCGGTTAACGACAGCTTCGTGATGAACAAATGGGCGCTGGATCAGGGCCTCAAGAACGTCAGCGTGATCCCTGACGGCTCGGGTGAATTCACCCGCCGCATGGGCATGCTGGTGCGCAAGGACAACCTGGGCTTCGGCCTGCGCTCGTGGCGCTATGCCGCGATCATCAACGACGGTTTGATCGAAGCGTGGTTCGAAGAGCCGGGCCTGTGCGACAACCACGGCGAAGACCCCTATGGCGTCTCGTCGCCCGAGACGGTGCTGAACTGGCTGAAAGAAGCCAACGCCGAAAAAGCGGCCTGAGTTTTGAGGGCTGGCCTTGCGGGGCCAGCCCTTTTGCCATGCAGTTGATGCATGGCGCCAAGGCGCAGCAATTGTTGCCTTTGCGGGGGCCTCGGCCTATGTAAAAGGGACCGAAACGCCTGGGGAGGAACCCGATGCGCGATCTCAAGCTGCCCGACCAGCGCCACCCGGAAAAGGCGCATCGTCCTGACAATGCGCAGCCGAAAAAGCCGTCGTGGATTCGCGTCAAGGCACCGGGCGGTGAGGGCTACAACCAGACCCGCCAGATCATCCGCGAGCACAAGCTGAGCACCGTCTGCGAAGAGGCGGGTTGCCCCAATGTCGGCGAATGCTGGAGCCAGGGCCACGCGACCATGATGATCATGGGCGAGGTCTGCACCCGCGCCTGCACCTTCTGCAACATCGCCACCGGCAAACCGCCCGAGGCGCTGGATGCCTTTGAGCCGGGCCGCGTTGCCGATGCGGTCAAGAAGCTGGGGCTGAACCATGTGGTGATCACCTCGGTCGACCGCGACGATATCGAGGATGGCGGCGCCGAGCATTTCGCCCAGACCATCCGCGCGATCCGCCGTCAGGCGCCCGGCACCACGATCGAGATCCTCACCCCGGACTTCATCCGCTGCGACCCTGCGGTGCTGGAGATCGTGGTCAAGGCAAAGCCCGACGTCTTTAACCACAACCTCGAAACCGTGCCGGGCCTTTACCCAGAGGTCCGCCCCGGCGCGCGCTATTTCCATTCGCTGCGGCTGTTGCAGCGGGTCAAGGAAATGGATCCGAGCATCTTTACGAAATCCGGCATCATGGTCGGTCTGGGTGAGAACCGGCAGGCGGTCCTGCAGGTGATGGAAGACATGCGCGCCGCCGACATCGATTTTCTGACGATCGGCCAGTATTTGCAACCGACGCCCAAGCACCATGCCGTCGACCGCTTTGTCACGCCCGAGGAATTCGCCAGCTACGAAAAATCGGCCTATGGCAAGGGCTTCCTGATGGTTTCGGCCACACCGCTGACCCGCTCGTCCTATCATGCGGGCGATGATTTCGCCCGGCTGCGGGACGCACGTCAGGCCAGGCTCGCGCGCGGCTGACGCGCGTGAGGTTGCAGCGCGTGAGGCGGCGTCAGTAAATATAGCGGATCTGATCGGTCCAGTAGCGCTCCATCCGTTTGAGCGTGGCGTTGATACCGTCGAGATCGGCATCGCTAATCACCGCCTTGCGTAACAACCCGTCGGCATGCCGCGCAAAGAGATCCGACACCACGGCGCGAACGTCATGCCCTTGCGGCGTCAACCGGACCCGGACGCTGCGCCGATCAATCGCGCAGCGAGCGTGGTGCATATAGCCGTTTTCCACCAGTTTCTTGAGATTATACGACACGTTCGAGCCCTGATAATACCCGCGCGTTTTCAGCTCCCCCGCTGTCACCTCATTATCGCCGATGTTGAACAACAACAGTGCCTGCACGGCGTTGATATCCAGAATGGCGAGCCGTTCAAATTCATCCTTGATGACATCCAGAAGCAGCCGGTGCAGCCGTTCGACCAGCGAAAGGCTGTCCAGATACCGGGCCAACAGATCGGCGTTGGCGCCTGCATCACCGCGGGCTGCGGGGGTTCTGACGGGGCTGTGAAAGCTCATGCGTGACCTCGGCAATCAATTCCGGCCTTTAGCATGCAATGCAAAAAGCAAAGACGAGGTTAAGCTGCGGGATATTTTCTGCAGACACTGACACCTGTTTCACCAATTCACGCCGTCTCCTGAATTTTTCACAAAAAAGTCAGACGCTTGAAACCGCATTGACCGATTTATAGGGGTATGGTCTCTGTCGCCCTGTTCCTAAAGGAGTTTTCCCATGAACGCGTTTTCCAAAGCGGCAGTGGCCGGTCTTTTCGCCCTTATTGCTCCCGCCGCGGCCTCGGCTGCCTGCCCGACTTACGCCCAACACGGCGCGCCGCTCTCCTACACCGCTGAAACGGTCTGGACCCCGCAATCCACGACCGTCATCGCGGGCGGGGACCAGGATCTGAGCACCTGCGCCGAAGTTCCCGGCGCTGGCTATGTGATCGAGAACCCGGACTTCACCCTGACCTATGATGCCCTCAACATGGGCCGTGCGCTGGAATTCCGTGTCACCGGCTCGTGCGACACCGTGCTTTTGGTGAACAGCGCCACGGGCGAGTGGCTGTTCAATGATGACACCAACGAGATGCACCCGGTCGTGCGCCTCAACAACGCGCCCAGCGGTCAATATGACCTGTGGGTCGGCACTTATGGCCCGGAAACCTGCGAAGCAACGCTGACCGTCGAATCGTTCTGATCCGACGTCACGGCTGAGACAGAGGGCGGCGCCACAACGGGTGCCGCTCGCGATCGCCCCCGAACTACCGCCTGGATGCGCGTTCGATTTGGAGCGCGCCGCCAGGCACCCGACCGACACGATGATCGGCGGCAATTTATTACAAGACTGTCACCAAAAGCTGAGAGTTCGGCGCACTTCTAGGCTCTTGACTGACATCTCATATCGTTCCACGCTCGCGCCGCATCTTATTTTCAAGGAGGATTCCATGACGTTTTTCACCCATTTCAAAACCGGTTTTCTGATTGCCGCCACCGGGGCCGCCGTCAGCGTTGCCGCCTCGGGTTCGGCGATGGCGCAAAGCTGCCCGGACTGGCAGCTGGGCGGCGTTCCGATCACCACCGACGCCGAGACGGCCTGGGCACCGCAACAATACGCGATGTTCGCCGGCGGTGGCGTCGATCTCAGCCAGTGCTCGGCGTTTCAGGCCTATGGCCGCGTGACCGCCCAGCCGTCTTTCAGCATCAGCTATGATGCCCGCTCGATGGGCCGCGATCTGGAATTCCGCGTGCAGTCCGAATGCGACACGACGCTGCTGATCAATGATTCCACCGCCCAGTGGCATTACAACGACGACGAAGACGGCACCCTGTCGCCGCGCCTGCGTCTGTCCGCCGCCGCGACCGGTCGCTATGACGTCTGGGTCGGCACCTACGGCGAGCAGGCCTGTCAGGCCACGCTGGTTCTGGAAACCTTCCCGCCCTCAGGCGGCATGCCCACCACGCCGACCCAGCCAGCAACGCCGGTCTGCCCCGATTGGCAGCTGGGTGGTGCAGAAGTGAACCTGACTGCCGGTAGTTCGGACACCCGTTCGGTCGTCGCCGGTGGCTCGATCAACCTGCGCGAAAGCCAGTGCAACGTGCCGGGCGGTGGCTATGTCGCTCAGGCCCCCGACTTCACGCTGTACTATGACCCGCAAGGCACGGATGCCACGCTCAACGTCAGTGTTGACGGCACCTGCGACACCACGCTGCTGATCAACGACCAGTCGGCGCAGTGGCTGTTTGACGACGACACCAACGCCCTGCAACCGGCGCTGTCGATCGCCAGCGCCCCGGCTGGCCGCTATGACATCTGGGTTGGCACCTATGGTGCGTCGACCTGCCAGTCGAACATCTCGTTCTCGGCTGCTGCGCCGACGCCGGTGCAACCGACCTCGCCCAGCAAGTAAGCACGGCGGATCAGCCCCAAAGGAAAGGCCGGGTCATCTGACCCGGCCTTTTCCATTCAGCCCCGTAAGGCTCGTGCACCGTGGTGCCGCTCAGCGCTCCAGCCGGGCCGCAGCATGCACCGCGATCCGGTCGAGCAGCCCCGCATAGGCCCCCGGCCCCACCGGTTGAGCATTGCCCTTGCCGATCCGGGCGGTGACCCACTGATAGAGGTCGTGGTCATTCTCGCCCAGAAGCGCCTCATAGACGTCCAGCGCCTCGTCATCCAGCGTAACCGCCTGTTCATCCGCCCAGGGGCCAAGGATGAGGTCCATCTCCTTGATCCCGCGCCGCCAGGATCGCATCTTCAGGCGCTTCAGCCGGTTTTCGTCACTCACGCGTCACCTCATTGGACATCTGCAACCGCAGCGCTTTCTCCAGCCGCCCCAGCCGCTCGCTCATGTTGAGCATCTCGGCCCGCAGGCTGCGGATCTCGACCAGCGCGGGCTTCAGTGCCGCGTCGCCCGCCTCTTCGCTGGCCGGAGGCGTGACGTCATCGCCCTCGCCCGTCAAGAGCCATCGCAGCGACACGCCCAACATGGCGGCCAGCATCTGCAAGCGGTTGGCACGCGGCTCGGACACGTCGTTCTCCCAGTCGCGCAACGTCTTGGCGCGCACGCCCAGGCGTTGGGCCAATTGGGTCTGTGTCATGGAAGCGGCTTCGCGCGCGGCGGCCAGCCGGTCGCCCAAAGTTGCGTGATCGTCGGTGAACCAGGTATCGCTCATCGTCATCTCCTCTGTCTGGGGGGCGCTGCAATGCGGCACCGAGCGCCGCTTCGCCCTTGAACGGGATCGCGGCGCACCCTATGACATGGCTCCGGGAAACACAAACCGGAGGCCCCTGATGCCGTTCCTTTCCGACACCCTTTCGCGCGTCAAACCCTCGGCGACTATCGCCGTCACCAACATGGCCGCCGAAATGAAGGCCGCGGGCAAGGACGTGATCGGCCTCGGCGCTGGCGAGCCCGACTTCGACACGCCCCAGAACATCAAGGACGCGGCAAAGGCGGCGATTGATGCGGGCAAGACGAAATACACCGCCGTGGACGGCATTCCCGAGCTGAAAAAGGCGATCTGCGCCAAATTCGCCCGCGAGAACGGCCTGACCTACGCGCCCAATCAGATCACCGTCGGCACCGGCGGCAAGCAGACGCTCTACAACGCGCTGATGGCCACCTGTAACCCGGGCGACGAGGTGATCATCCCTGCGCCCTATTGGGTGAGCTATCCCGACATGGTGCTGCTGGCAGGCGGCACGCCGGTGGCCGTGCCCGCCGGGATCGAGACCAATTTCAAACTGACGCCCGCAGCACTTGAGGCGGCGATCACGCCCAAAACGAAGTGGTTCATCTTCAACTCGCCGTCCAACCCGACCGGCGCGGGCTATACCCGTGACGAACTCAAGGGGCTGACCGACGTGCTGATGCGCCACCCGCATGTCTGGGTGATGGCCGATGACATGTACGAACACCTCGTGTTCGACGATTTCGAATTCACCTCGCCCGCGCAGGTCGAGCCGGGCCTCTACGACCGCACGCTGACCTGCAACGGCGTCTCCAAGGCCTATGCGATGACCGGCTGGCGGATCGGCTATGCCGCAGGCCCGGTGGCGCTGATCAAGGCGATGGCGACGCTGCAATCGCAGTCGACCTCGAACCCCTCGTCGATCTCGCAATACGCCGCGCTTGAGGCGCTGAATGGCCCGCAGGACTTCCTCGTCCCGTTCCGCGAGGCCTTCCAGCGCCGCCGCAACCTCGTGGTCGACATGCTGAATGCTGCCCCCGGCATCACCTGCCCCAAGCCCGAGGGGGCCTTCTACGTCTACCCCGACATCTCGGGCTGCATCGGCAAGACCTCGGCCGGCGGCACGCTGATCGAGAATGACGAGATCTTCGCCAAGACGCTGCTGCAGGAAACCGGCGTCGCGGTGGTCTTCGGCGCGGCCTTCGGCCTCAGCCCCAACTTCCGCGTCAGCTATGCGACCTCCGACGAAGCCCTGACCGAAGCCTGCACCCGCATCCAGTCCTTCTGCAACGGCCTGAAATAGCACACCGCGCGACTCAACCCAAACACAAGCCCAAACGCCCGCCCCCTCCGGCGGGCGTCTTTCGTTTCGCCCCCCTTCATCTTGCCCTAAATACGCCCCCTTCCCCTCACCTTGTCCCAAATACTCACGCCAACGACTCCACCCAGCACGCGCTCTCCAACGAGGCACCGCGCGGGGGAACCCCGCGCCGGCGCGAGGGGGCTCGATGCCCCCGAGCGCCGGCCCCCGCTGGACAAGCCCACCCCTGCACCCTAGCCTGACAGCGCATCACCGGGAGGGCAGGATGCCGACAGAGGTTCTGCACGTTGCCGAATGTCCGGCCGACGACCCGCGCGCGGCACAAACTCTCGTGCGTGCCCTGCACCCTTCCGGCTTCGCGCTGGTCGTGGTCTTCGTCTCCCCCCTCGCCCCCGACCCTGCCGCGCTCATCCGCGATCTCTCGCAACGCCTCGCCCCCGCGCCGGTGATCGGCTGCACCACCGCCGGTGAGATCGGCGCGCAAGGCTATGCCGAGGGGCTGATCGTCGCCATCGGCTTTCCCGCCGCGCATTTCGCCGCCGAAACGCTTCTGATCCCCGACCTTGCCCGCCTTGATGCCCAAGCCGCCATCGGCGATCTGATCCGCCTGCGCGGTGCGCTGGCGCAAGCCAACCCGGACCGCGAGCATGAATTTGCCTTTCTGCTGGTCGATGGTCTGTCCGCCAAAGAGGATGAACTCGCCTCGGCCCTCGCCCCCGGTCTTGGCGCCACCCAGCTCTTCGGCGGCTCGGCGGCGGACGGGGTGCGGTTTCTTGAGACTTTCGTCTTCCACAACGGCGAAGCCCTGCGCAACGCCGCCGTCGTCACCGCCCTGCGCACCGATTGCCCGGTCCGCGTCTTCCGCTTCGACCATTTCCAGCCCAGCAACACGCGCATGGTGGTCACCAGCGCCGATCCCTCGCGCCGCCGCGTGCAAAGCATCAACGCCGCCCCCGCCGCGCAGGAATACGCGCGCCTTCTGGGCAAAGACCCCCACCAGCTGACCCCCTTCACCTTCGCCGCGCATCCCGTCGTCGTGCGGGTCGGCGGGCGGCATCATGTGCGCTCGATCCGGCAGATGGACGAAAACGGCGATCTGATCTTTTTCTCGGCCATCGACGAGGGGCTGGTGCTGACCCTCGCCGAACCGATGGACATGGTCGAGCACCTGTCGCGCTCGCTGGGTAGCCTGACCACCCACGCCCCGCCCCGCGCGATCCTCGGCTGCGACTGCATCCTGCGGCGGATCGAGGCGCAGGAGAAGCAGCTTTCGGGCCAGATCTCGACCCTGCTCCGCCTGCATAACGTCACCGGCTTTTCGACCTACGGCGAACAGCTCAACGCCATGCATGTGAACCAGACGCTCACCGGCGTCGCCCTCTACGCCCCGCCCGCCAAAGCCCGACCATGAGTCCCACCCGCACCGCCCAGACCCTGCTCAACCCCGCCGACTCGGCCGAGCGTCAGAATGAAAAGCTTCTGCGCATCGTCGAGGTGCTGATGCGCCGTGTCGAGCAGGGCACCGACCTTTCCGGCGCCGCTTATGCCCAGTTCGAGCGCGCCGCGATGCTCGAAGATCAGGTCCGCGCCCGCACGCGTGAGCTGGAAGCAGCGCTCGATCTGCTCAACGAATCGAACGCCCGCCTCGCCTCGGCCAGCCGCGAAGCCGAAGCGACCCGCCGCAACCTTTCGGACGCCATCGAGACCGTGCAGGAAGGCTTCGGCCTTTTCGGTCCCGACGACATCCTCGTAATGAGCAATTCGCGCTTTGGCCTGCAATTGCAGGACATCCGGCCCGGTCTGGTCCCCGGTCTCAGCTTCGCCGGCTATGTCGATCTGGTCAGCAGCTCGGGCCAGCTGTCGCTGCCCGAGGGCATCACCCAGCAAGACTGGGTGCTCCACCGCCTGCAACGCCACCGTGAGAACAGCACCGTGTTCATCGTCGCGCTCAAGGGCGACCGCTGGCTGCAGGTGTCCGAGCATCGCACCGGCGACGGCGGCACGGTAATCTTGCAGACCGACGTCACCGACATCATCCGCGCCGAGCGCAAGGCGCGTGGTCAGCTGCTCGATGATCAGGCCCGCGTCATCCGCGCCACGCTGGACCATATCACCCAAGGCGTGTGCATTTTTGATCCCGAGGCCCGGCTGATCGGCTGGAACGCCCGCGCCGCCGAGTTGCTTGCTGTCAGCCGCACCCGGTTCCGCCCCGGTCTGGCCTTTGACGACCTTGTCGAGCGCCTCAACGAACGCCTGCGCCCCGGAGAGGAAACCCGCATCATTGGTCTGCGCGACTGGGTGGCCAGCCCCTCGCCCCGCGCGGCGCTGCGGTTCGAGGTCACGCGCAGCGGTGATGTGGTGCTGGATGCCTTCGCGCAGGAAATGCCCGACCGGGGGTTCGTCATCTCCTTCACCGACATCACCACCGAGCGCCGTGCTATCGCCGCCCTGAGCCGCGCCAATGAAACGCTGGAGGTCCGCGTCGCGGGCCGCACGCTGGAGCTGCGCGACGCGCTGGCACAGGCCGAGCGCGCCAATGCCGCCCGCTCGCGCTTCGTGGCCGCTGCCAGCCACGACCTGTTGCAACCGCTGTCTGCCGCCAAGCTGTTTCTGGCGTCGATGGAGGATGAATCCCTCAACCCCCGCGCCCTGGACGCGCTGTGCAAGACCCGCTCGGCGCTGCAATCGGTCGAAACCCTGCTCGACGCCCTCCTCGACATCTCGCGCCTCGAAAGCGGTCGCCTCAGCGTCTCGCCTCAGCCGGTGAGGCTCGCCACGCTGCTGGCCCGTCTGGGCGAGGAGTTCGCCCCTATCGCCCAGGAGCGCGGCCTCTCCCTGCGGCTGCGTCCGACCGATAGCGTGGTGATCTCGGACCCCACCTGGTTGCGCCGCATCCTGCAAAACCTGATCGGCAACGCCCTGCGCTACACCGCGCGCGGCGGCGTGCTTGTCGGTGTTCGGCAGGGCGCGGCAGGCCTGCGGGTCGAGGTGACGGACACCGGCCCCGGCATCCCCGAATCCGAACGCGAGGCGATCTTCCGCGAGTTTCACCGCCTCAACGCCCGCGCCTCGGCCTCCGAGGGCATGGGCCTTGGCCTCGCCATCGTCGAGCGCGCCGCCGCCCTGCTCGGCCATGCCGTCACGCTGGATTCTCACGTCGGCCAAGGGTCGCGCTTCGTGCTCCACCTTGGCCCGACCGCCGACTGCACCCCGCCCGGCCCCGTCGCCGACGCGCCCCCCCGCCCCGATCTGCCGCAGGATCTGATCGGCCTTCTGGTCGCCGAAGACGCCGACATGCGCCGCGCGCTGGCGCATCTGCTCGAAGGCTGGGGCGTCAATGTCTTCGATGTCCCCGACGGGGCAGAGGCCCTGTCCCTGCTCGACGAAACCGGCCTCGCCCCCGATTTCGTGCTGATCGACACCCGCCCCGGGGCCGAGGACGCGGGCCTCGCCCTGATCCGCGACCTGACCGCCCGCTACGGCCCGCTGCACGCCCGGATGCTCGCCACCGCGCGCGCCGAACCCCTGCGACTGCGCGCTATCCGCGCCGGTGCGCCGCTGCTCTACAAACCCGTCGATACCGGCCTTCTGCAGCGCTTCATCGCCGGGGCGCGCCGGTCCGGCTGACCCTGTGCTTTGGTCGCACCCGCCGCTCACAGCGCTTGACCTTGCCCCGTTGCCCACCCAGCATGCCCCCGGATCAGCCAGGGAGGAACCGGCGTGAGCCAGACCACGATTGCCAGCATCGACGATGTGCAAGCCCTTCTCGCCTCGCAGAACTACGTCTGCGGTCGCCCGCTGGCGACGGTGGGGTTTCTGGCGCTCAAACTGGGCCGTCCGCTGTTTCTTGAGGGCGAGGCAGGCACCGGCAAGACCGAGATCGCCAAGGCCATCGCCACCGGTCTGGGCCGCCGCCTGATCCGGCTGCAATGCTATGAAGGCCTCGACGCCTCCAGCGCAGTCTATGAATGGAACTTCGCTGCGCAAATGGTCGCCATCCGCACCGCCGAAGCCAGTGCCGCCACCGACCGCGCCGCGCTCAAGGATGAACTCTTCGGCCCCGACTACCTGATCGAGCGCCCGCTCCTGCAAGCCATGCGCCCGCAACCCGGCGGCGCGCCGGTGCTGCTGATCGACGAGATCGACCGCACGGATGAGCCGTTCGAGGCTTTCCTGCTCGAAGCCCTCAGCGATTTTCAGGTCACCATCCCCGAACTCGGCACCATCACCGCGCCCGAACCGCCCATCGTCATCCTCACCTCGAACCGCACGCGCGAGGTCCATGACGCCCTCAAACGCCGCTGCCTCTATCATTGGGTCGACTACCCCGATTTCGCCCGCGAGATCGAGATCCTGCGCGCCCGTGTGCCGCAGGCCGCCGACAGCCTGAGCCGGGAAATCGTCGCCTTCGTCCAACGCCTGCGCGGCGAGGATCTGTTCAAGAAACCCGGCGTGGCCGAGACGATCGACTGGGCCAAATGCCTGCTGGCGCTCGACGTGATCAGCCTCAGCCCCGAGGTCATCGCCGACACCCTTGGCGCGATCCTAAAATATCAGGACGACATCGCCCGCATTCAGGGCTCCGAGGCAAAGAAAATCCTCGACGAGGCGCGCAAATCTCTGGCCCCGACGTGACCCCCGCCTCATCATCTTGTCACAAATACTCGACGGGGGTCCGGGGGTGTCAAACCCCCGGCGCGCGCCACGGGCGGGCGGCCCGCTGATGCAGTACCCAGACCTCCCCCTGCCCGAAAACCCCAAGCTGGTCGAAAACCTCACCCATTTCGCCCGCGCCCTGCGCAAGGCCGGGCTGCCGGTGGGACCGGGCCGGGTGATGACGGCGATCGAGGCGGTCGAGGTCGCCGGGTTCACCTCCAAGCCTGATTTCTACTGGACCCTGCACGCCGTCTTCGTGTCCCGCCCCGAGGAACGGCAGGTCTTCAACCAGATCTTCCGCCTCTTCTGGCGCGACCCGCGTTACATGGAGCACATGATGGCGCTCTTGCTGCCCACGGTGCAGGGCGCGCAGGATGACACACCCGCCGCGCCGGGGACCAAACGCGCGGCGCAGGCGCTGCTGGACGGGGTGATCGAGCCGCCGCCCCCACCGCCCGAGGATGAGGAAACGACCGAGATAGAGATCGACTCGACGCAAACCGCCTCGACCGAGGAACGCCTGCGCCGGCTCGATTTCGAGCAGATGTCAGCCGAGGAAGTCGCGCAGGCCAAGCGGATGCTGGCGCGGCTCTCGCTGCCGGTCAAACCCCTGAAAACCCGCCGCCTTTCCCACGATCCCACCGGCCAACGCGCCGACTGGCGGCGCACGCTGCGCGCCTCGATCCGCACGGGTGGCGAGATCAACGCCATCGCCCGGCGCAGCCCCGGCACGCGCTGGCCCGCCCTGGTGGTGCTGTGCGATATCTCCGGCTCGATGTCGGATTATTCCCGCATGGTCCTGCATTTCGTCCATGCCGTCGCCAACCGGCAGGGTCAGGGCTGGGCCCGCGTGCACGCGTTTACCTTCGGCACCCGCCTGACCAACATCACCCGCCACCTGCGCGCCAAGGATGCCGACGCTGCGCTCAACGCGGCGGGGCACGAGGCACAGGACTGGCAGGGCGGCACGCGGATCGGCGCCTGCCTGCACGACTTCAACCGCGACTGGTCACGCCGGGTGCTGGGTCAGGGCGCGGTGGTGTTGCTGATCACCGACGGGCTGGAACGCGATGACCCCGCGCTGCTGGCGCATGAGATGGAGCGCCTGCATCTGTCGGCCAAGCGGTTGATCTGGCTCAATCCGCTCTTGCGCTGGGACGGGTTCGCGCCGCGCGCCCAAGGCATCCGCGCCATGCTGCCCCATGTCGACACCTTCCGCGCCAGCCATTCGGTTGAGTCGTTGCAGGCGCTGGCGCAGGCGCTGTCCGACCCGCGCGACCACGGCGAAAAAGCGCGCCTGATGGCCCTGTTGGCCCGCTAGGTTTTCGAGCTGCGCCTAATTTGCGCGCAACAGACCGGCAATCTTAAGGGAAAATTCAGACGTTGCGCTAAAGATGTGACGGATTGACACATATTCGTGCGCAGATCTTGGACTTCGCCAGTGAAGCGCATAGGTGAGCGTCAGAGCCGGGATCCTCCCTCCCTGGCTCTCCCCGGGCCCTCCCCCGGGTGGTAGAGTGGCCGCCGCGCATCCTCCCCGTCGCGGCGGCCCCAAACCCCCAACCACTCCTGTTTCAGCCCCGGTGCAGCGCGGTCACGTTAAGATGACCTCGCAATAAAGCGTCATCATTTCAGCCTGTTAGCCCCTGTTCAGCTCGATCACTGACGGCCTGACAGACGAAACGGCGGAACGTTTCCGGCGCATGGGCCGTTTCCTCTCCAACACAGGATGAGTCGGAGTCCCTATGAAACGCAGTCTGTCCACCACCACCGCCCTCGTCACCAGCTTCGCGCTGGCCGTCCCCATCACCTTTCCGCTGAGCGCGCAGGAAGTCTCTGGCAGTGCCGAGGCCTCCGGCTTTGTGTGCGACGACTCGTTGAGCGCCGAGGAGTGCGCAGCGGCCGAAGCCGAAGCGCAGGCGCAAGGAGGTCAGGACGAGGACGAGGGTGTGCTCGACTCGATCGGTGAGGCGGCAAATGGCGCGCTCGAAAGCGCCAGCGAAGCCATTGGTGGGCTGTTGGGCGGCGCTGAAGAAACCGCCGATGACGCGGCGGATTCGACCGGCGAGGCCGTCGGCAACGCCGCAGAGGCCACGGGCGATGCCATCGATTCCGCCGCTGAAGTCACGCAAGACGCCGCTGAAGCGACCGGTGAAGCGGTTGACGAGGCTGCCACAGCCACCGGCGACGCGGTTGAGCCCGCGCTCGACGCGACCGAAAACGCTGCCGAGGGTGCTGTCACCACCGCCGAAGATCTGGCCCAGCAGCTTGAAAGCCAGTCGGAAACCGGCGGCGCAGACGCAACCGTAGAGGCCGATGTCACGACCCAGACTGAGGCGCAGTCCGAACCCGCCCCCGCCAGCGGCGATGACACCGTTGTCTCGGCCCAAGGCGATGAAGCTCCGGCCACAGCCCCCGCTGAAACGCAAGAGCAAGCCCAGACCGAAACGCCCCCCGCAGCCGACCCTTCCGCTGAAGCCCAAGGCGATCTGATCGTCGAAGGTCCGTCCGAGGCTGCGATGGAAGCCGCGACCGGACAGGCCGACGAGAGCATGGCCACCTCGGGCGATGCCACCGTGGTTGACGAAGTGACCGAAACCGTCACCGAAGAAAACGCCCGCAGCTCGGATCAGGATTTCGCCCCGGCGCAATCCAACGCCCAGGCCGATGCGCAGGCGAATGCTGAAGACGACAACGACACCCGCTTCCTGCAAGGCGCGCTGCTGGGCGCTGCCGGTGCTCTCGTTGTCGGCGCACTGCTGAACGGCAACCGTGAGGTCGTCAGCACTGCCCCCGACCGCGTTGTCGTGCGTGACCAGAACGGCAACCTGCAGGTGCTGCGCGACGATGACGCGATCCTGCGCCAGCCCGGTGCCGAGGTTGTCACGCGCAATTACTCGGACGGCTCGGCCCAGACCATTGTCACACAGCGGGACGGCAGCCAGATCATCACCGTCCGCAGTGCCGAAGGCCGCGTGATCAAGCGTGTGGTGGTCGCGACCAACGGCACCGAAACCGTGCTGTTCGACGATACCGTGCAATATGACCCGGTCGACGTGGCCACCCTGCCCGAGCCAGTGCGCAACACCGCGCCGCAGGTTGACCCCACCAACGAGGACGCTCTGCGCTCCGCGCTGATGCAGCAAAGCGCCGTGGGTCGCCGCTTCTCGCTGAACCAGGTGCGCCAGATCGACCGCGTTCGCTATCTGGCCCCGTCGGTGCAGGTTGAGAACATCACCTTCGCCACCGGCTCGGCGGCCATCTCGCCGACCGAAGCACAGGATCTTCTGGCGCTGGGTGAGCTGATGACCGGCCTCATTCAGGACAACCCCAACGAGGTCTTCCTGATCGAGGGTCACACCGACGCCATCGGCAGCGCCGTGTCGAACCTGACGCTGAGCGACCGCCGCGCGGAATCGGTGGCGCGGGCGCTGACGGAATATTTCGGCGTGTCCCCGGCCAATATGGTGCCGCAGGGTTACGGCGAAAGCGATCTGCGCGTCTCGACGCAGGAAGCCGAACGCGCCAACCGCCGTGTGGTTGTGCGCCGTATCACGCCGCTGCTGCAGGTCACTCAGGCCAACTGAACCGCCTGAGACAACCGCCCCGGCACCCAAGCGGTGCCGGGGCTTTTTGCTGCGCGCGTCAATGTCCCATCAGGGGACAGCGGCATGGATCGTTTATTTTCAGCGGCTTGCCCCCCGCCGTTAACCCTTTCTTAACCCCGCTTGCCGTCTTGTGCCCGGCGAACGTCGCACTGGCATTCTGCTGCCCGTGGCCTCATATTACCCGCGGGAGGACCCGCCATGCAGCATGACCGTATCCCTGAAATCGCTCTGGACTGGCACCGTGAGGGCCGCGGCGCCGCGCTGGCCACGGTGATCGAAACCTGGGGCTCGGCCCCCCGCCAGCCGGGCAGCCAGCTGGCGATCTCTGGCGCGGGTGAGATCATGGGCTCGGTCTCGGGCGGCTGCGTCGAGGGCGCGGTCGTGGTCGAGGCGCTTGAGGCGCTGGCCGATGGCAAGCCCCGCCTGCTGACCTTTGGCGTCAGTGATGAAACCGCGTTTTCCGTCGGTCTGGCCTGCGGCGGCACGATCCGCGTGCTGGTTGAACCGATTGGCAAAGCGATGCCGGTCGCCATGCTGGAAGACGTCGTCGACGCCCGCGCGGCGCGCAAGCCGCTGGCCTATGGCGTGGCGATTGAGAGCTGGGAACGCCGGCTGATAAGCCCCGACGAGCTGCCCGACCGCTTCCGCAGCGACCGATCGGGGATGGAGGAAACGGGCGAGTTCATCGCGCTCTTCAACCCGCCTCTGCGCATGCTGATCGTCGGCGCGGTCCATATCGCCCAAGCCCTTGTTCCGATGGCGAAACTGGCGGGTTACGACCCGGTTCTGATCGACCCGCGCGATGCCTTCGCCAGTGCCGAACGCTTCCCCGATACCGTGATCCGCCACGACTGGCCCGATGAGGGTCTTCTGGCCGAGGGGCTGGACATGCGCACCGCCGTGATCACGCTGACCCATGACACCAAACTCGACGATCCGGCGATCCTCGAGGCGATGAAGTCGGACGCCTTCTACATTGGCTGCCTTGGCTCGACCCGCACCCATGCCAAACGGCTGGAGCGGTTGCGCAACGCCGGGATCACCGACGCGCAGATCGACCGCATCCACGCCCCCGTCGGCCTGAACATCGGCGCGAAATCCCCGGCCGAGATCGCGGTGTCGGTGCTGGCGCAGATCACCCAAGTGTTGCGGCAGGCGTAATGGAGTTCGGTCCGGTCCCGCTGGATCAGGCCTTGGGCGCGGTGCTGGCCCATTCGGTGCCGCTGGCGCGCGGACGGCTGAAAAAGGGCAAGGTGCTGGAAGCGGCTGATCTGGCCGCGCTGGCCGACACCGGGCGCGACAGCGTGATCGCCGCGCGGCTTTCGCCCGCCGACATGGGCGAGGACGCCGCAGCACTGGCGGTGGCTCAGGCGCTGGTGACGGGGGCTGAGGGGCTGAGCCTGCAGATCGTCGGCACCGGGCGGGTGAATGTGCTGGCGACCGGGCCGGGACTGGCGCGCATCGCCGCCGATCAGGTCCACGCGGTCAACGCCGCCGACCCGGCGATCACGCTGGCCACGGTGCCGGAATGGCAGCGTATGGAGCCGGGCGGCATGGTCGCCACCGTTAAGATCATCGCTTACGGCCTTGATAAAGCGTCGGTTTCCAAGGCTTGTGTGGCCGGAAAATCAGCGCTGTCGCTCGCAGGCCCGGTACTGACAAACGCCGTGATGATCGAGACCACGGTCGGCAAGGGTCTGGGCGACAAGGGGCACCGCGTGACCGAGGCACGCCTCGCGCGGCTGGGTGTCAGCCTCGCGCCCGAATGCCTCGTCGCCCATGAAGAAAGCGCGCTGGCGCAGGCGCTCACGCAGGCCACGGGCGATCTGATCCTGATCCTCACCGCCTCGGCCACCTCGGACATCCGCGATGTCGCCCCCTCGGCCCTGCGCCGTGCGGGGGGGACGGTGGCGCATTTCGGCATGCCGGTCGATCCGGGCAACCTTTTGTTCATCGGCATGCTGGGCGCGCGCCCGGTTGTCGGCCTGCCCGGCTGCGCGCGCTCCCCGGCGCTGAACGGCGCGGACTGGGTGCTGGAACGGCTGATCTGTGGCGTCGCCATCACCGCCTCGGACATCCGCCGCATGGGCGTCGGCGGTCTGCTCAAGGACATCCCGACCCGCCCGCGCCCCCGCAGCGATCCCGGTTAACAAACCCTTAACGCCCAACTTTATGCCTCAAATATCCTGGGGGGTGAATGCGCGGCACGCGCAGAGGGGGGCTAGCCCCCCTCCACCTCGTTTCATCCCGATGCCGGTAGGCTGCAGGCGCAAAGCCGCGCACCTGCAACCCTTTCCACCCCCCCTAGCCTGCCGCGACCGCTTCCCGGTTCGCGCCATCCTCGGCGATGCCTGTCAGGGTCTTGTCGGCCTTCATCTCTTCGGCCAGCGTTTCGTCGAAAAGCGCCACAACCGCGCTGGGGTACAATTCGACCGCCCATTGGCGCAGGGCACCGTAGCGCGCGATCTCGTAATGCTCGACCGCCTGCGCTGCCGCGATGAGCCCAGCGTCCATGGCGGGCGAGTCCTTGTAGGACGACAGGTGCTCCTCGCCTTCCTCGATGATCCCGTCGATCGCCGGACAGGTCTTGCCGCGTGCCGCCTTGCCAAGATGCTCGAACACCTTTTGCAAGCGCTCGACATGGGTTTCGGTCTCTTCGCGGTGGTCTTCGAACGCCGTGCGAAGTTCGGGCGACTGCGCCCCGCGCGCCATCTTGGGCAGCGCTTTCAGGATGCGTCGCTCTGCATAGTAGATGTCGCGCAGCGTGTCGTAAAAAAGGGTTTCAAGGGTCTTGTCAGCCATGGGAAGTCTCCTTGGTGAAACGTCTGCTCAGGGGGCCATCGGGCCCGCGCTGTCACAACAGGGTTGGTGCCCGGATGTTCCCGGCGGCACGATCATCCGGATGCTGTCAGGGTTTTGAGACCCTGCTGCGCCGCGGCGTGCGCCCTGAGGGCCGCTGTCGGGAACATTGCGCGCGGCGGGTTGGTTGAACCTGTATCACCCCCACTTTGTCACAAGGAGCCAGCCATGCCCGCCCAGTCAAAAGCCCAGCAGAAAGCCGCCGGAATGGCGTTGTCGGCCAAGCGCGGCGAGACGCCGAAAAGCGATTTGAAGGGTGCCGCGAAGGAGATGCTCGACTCGATGACCGAAGCCGAGCTTGAAGACTTCGCCACCGGCTCGCGCAAGGGAAAGCCCGAGCACAAAGCTACGTCGTAGCACGCCATCGGAAGCCGTGCATGACACCCCCGGACAACACTCCGCGAGCGTCGGGACCGGCGACAACGTCGCGGTCAGCGATCCCTGCTGGGAACCGATGACGAGGCGGTGAGCACCCCGCCGACGCCGCTGCAGGTCCGCACGGCGCGTTCGCACGAAGCCGGGCGCGCGCCAGCCCATTGCCCACAAACCGACACCCGCCGAGATCAACGGTGGCGTGCGGTGGTGGACGGCAGCCGTGGTTATCCACATCGCGTCGGCGGTTTTGGGAGCCGCGTGGGCGCTGATCGGCTGACACCGCCCCTTTCGCATCCCGGCCGCAAGCGCGCCCGACAAGGGAACATTCCCCAGCCTGAGCTGTTGCCCCTTGTATGGAATTCGCAACAGGAGCACCCGATGCCCTTAGCCACCCTCAGCCCCGCGCCGCAGCCATGAAGCTGTCGTTCAGTGTGAATGGAACCCCCCGGACGCTGGATCTGGACCCGCGCGTCACCTTGCTGGACGCGCTGCGCGAGCATTTGCAGCTGACGGGCAGCAAGAAAGGCTGCGACCATGGGCAATGCGGCGCCTGTACGGTGATCGTTGGCGGGCGGCGGATCAACGCCTGCCTGAGCCTTGCAATGATGCATGAGGGCGACGAGATCACCACCGTTGAGGGGCTGTCTGGCGAGGGGCTTTCCGTTCTGCAACAAGCGTTCATCGAGCATGACGGCTTTCAATGTGGCTATTGCACGCCGGGGCAGCTGTGCTCGGCGCAGGCGATGCTGGACGAAGTGGCCGAAGGGTGGCCCAGCCACGTGACCGAGGATCTCAATGCCCCCGCCCAACTGACCCAAGCAGAACTGGCGGAACGGATGAGCGGCAACCTGTGCCGCTGCTCCTGCTACCCCGGCATCAATGCGGCGATCCTGCAGGCGGCGGGCACAAAAGCGGCGGACCCGGCATGAGACCCTTCGACTACAGCCGCGCCGCCGATGCCGACACCGCCTGCACTGCGGCCTGCGCGCCGGATGCGGCGTTTATCGCGGGCGGTACCAACCTGATAGATCTGATGAAGCTTGAGGTGCTTGCGCCCAGCGCGCTGATCGACATCGGTCATCTGGGGCTGGATCAGATCGAGGAGCAGGGTGACGACCTGCGCATCGGGGCGACGCTGACCAATGCAGAACTGGCAGCGGATCACCGCGTGCGTCGGCGCTGGCCGGTGTTGTCGCGTGCCCTGCTTGCCGGAGCCTCGGGCCAGCTGCGCAACAAGGCCACCACCGGGGGCAACCTGCTGCAACGCACACGCTGTCCGTATTTCTACGATACCGACACCGCCTGCAACAAACGCAACCCCGGGACGGGGTGCAGCGCCATCGGCGGCGAGCAGCGCAATCATGCCATTCTGGGCACGTCCGAGGATTGCATTGCCCTACACGCCAGCGACATGGCGGTCGCGCTGCGCGCCTTGGATGCGAAGGTCGAGGTGCGCACCGCCGGGGGTAGCCAGCGCCGGATCGACCTTGCCGATCTCTACCGCCTTCCGGGCGACACGCCGCATATAGAGACCTGTCTCGCGCCCGGAGATCTGATCACGGCGGTGCATCTGCCCGCCGCGCGCGGTGATCGGCAGCAGTATCGCAAGGTGCGCGACCGGGCCTCGTACGCCTTTGCGCTGGTCTCGGTCGCGGCGGTTGTCGGCATGAAAAATGGACGCATCGACCATATCGCGCTGGCCTTTGGCGGGCTTGGCACGCTGCCGTGGCGCGACCCCGACATCGAGGCGCTGCTGACCGGAGAAGTCCCCAGAACGGCCCTGTTCGAGCGGGCGGCCGACACGTTGATGCGCGACGCCGAGCCGCAGGACGGGACTGCCTTCAAGGTGGCTCTGGGAAAACGGGTGCTCAAAGCGGTGCTGACGGAGGTGACGGCATGAGTGTCGAGATGAAGATTGACGGCCCCGAGCAGGCCCAAGGCGATCAAACCGGCGCGCAAGCGGTGCTGGGGTACGCGGCTGACCGTCCCGAGGGTGGCCTGAAGGTTACCGGTGCCGCCCCCTACGCCGCCGAACCCTGCCCTGCGAACATGGCGCATGGCTTTCTGGTGCGCGCACCCGGTTTGGGAAAGGTGCGCTTGACGAACCTTGAGGTCGTGCAGGGCATGGCCGGTGTGCTGACCGTCCTGCGCGACGACCGCATGATCCGAAACGCTGCGCAGGGCACCAGCGAAGGCGCACCGGTGCAGGGCGTCGATCAGGCCGAGTATGTCGGCCAGCCCATCGCGCTGGTTGTGGCCGAGAGTTTCGAACAGGCCCGCCATGCAGCGCTTGCCCTGCGTGTCGACACCGCCGGGGACGATCTGGTGGTGAACCCGCAGGATGCTGTAGCCGCCGATGACGACATCGACGAAACCGCGCAGGGTGATCTGGAGAGCGCCTTTGCCAGCAGCGCGCACCGGATCGACCAGACCTATACCACGCCGTCCCTTATCTCGGCGGCGATGGAACCGCATGCGGCGCTGGCCGAGTGGGATGGCGACAAGCTGGTGCTGCGTGCCTCATTGCAGATGCTCAAATACAGCCGCACCGAGATTGCCGATTGTGTCGGGATCGCCCCCGAGGATGTCCGGGTGCTGGCCCCCTATGTCGGCGGCGGCTTTGGCTCGAAGCTGGGCATTTGCGCCGAAGCGGTTGCGGCGGCGCTTGCCGCGCGCCAGCTTGGCAGGCCCGTGCGGGTGGTTCAGCACCGCCGGCAGGTGTTCGAGGTGAACACAAGGCGCTCGGAAACCACCCAGCGCATCCGGCTTTGCGCCGATATGAACGGGCAGCTCACCGGGATTGGTCATCAGGCGCTTGTGTCGAACCTGCCGGGCGAGGATTTCGCCGAGCCCGTGCTTCAGGCCACGCATTTCGCCTATGCCGCGCCGAACCGATTGCTGCGCCGCGAAGTGCTTCGCCTGCACCGGCCCGCCGCAGGATCGGTGCGCGCGCCGGGCGAGGCTGTCGGGGTAACCGCTTTCGAGATCGCGATGGACGAGCTGGCCTGCGCTGCCGGGATCGACCCCGTGGCGCTGAGGTTGCGCAATATCCCCCGCAACGATCCCGAAAGCGGCCTGCCCTTCTCGTCGCACCGGCTGGCGGAGTGCCTGACGGATGGGAGCCGCCGCTTTGGCTGGTCCAAGCGCCCCACCGCCCCACGTCAGCAGCGCGAGGGGGAATGGTGGATCGGCACGGGCATGGCCGCTGCGTTCCGGGTCAATTCGATGATGGAAGCCGAGGCGCGCGTGGTGCTGTCCGCGCAGGGCGTCAGGGTGGAAACCGACATGACCGATATCGGCACGGCCAGCTACGCCATCCTGGGACAGATCGCGGCGGAGCGGCTGGGCCACCCTTTGAGCCGGACCGAGGTGATCCTTGGTGACACGGATCTGCCGCCCTCCTCGGGTTCGGGCGGGTCGTTCGGGGCCGCGTCGACCGGAACGGCGGTGTGGCTGGCCTGCGAAGAGCTGCGCCGCATGCTTGCAGGCAGGATGGGCTGCGACGCGGCGGATCTGACGCTCAAGGACGGTTACGCGCTGTGCGACAACCGCCGCCGCGCGATTGCGGACCTGCTGGACGGCGCGTCTGTCACTGGCCATGGCCGTGTCCAACCCGGTGAGGCGGGCGACAAGGTTCGTCAGGCCACCACCGGCGCGCATTTCGCCGAGGTTGCGGTCAGCGACATGACCGGTGAGGTGCGCGTGCGCCGCCTTGCCGGGACCTATGCCGCCGGGCGCATCCTGAACCCGCGTACCGCGCGCTCGCAGTGTCATGGCGGCATGACCTGGGGCATTGGCATGGCGCTGACCGAGGCCTTGATTCATGACCGCCGCGACGGCCATGTGGTGAACCGCGACTTTGAGGCGTTCCATCTGCCGGTCAATGCCGATGTCCCCGATCTTGATGTCGCCTTTGTCGAGGACCGCGACGACTGGCTGGGCCCGCTGCGCGCCAAGGGTCTGGGCGAGTTGAGCATTTGCGGCGCGGCGGCGGCAGTGATCAACGCGGTCCACCACGCCTGCGGTGTCCGCGTGCGCGATCTTCCCGCCACGCCGGACCGTGTGCTTGAAGGGTTGGTGTGAGGGCCGCGGCCCTTACAGCTCTTTGTCGCCGAGGTCCGCGATGATCATCGCGCGGGCCCGGTTGACCCGGCTTTTCACCGTGCCGATGGCCACGTCGCAAATCTCGGCGCTGCTTTCGTAGCTTTCGCCCAGCATCACGACCAGAATGAACATCTCACGGTAATGCAGCGGTAGGCGATCGACAGCGCGCAGCACTTCGTTGCCGCGAATGGCCCATTCCTGCGTCGGCGGGGTCGAGGCCTTGTCCGCGACGCAATCCGCCTCGCCGGGGCTTTCGCGCATGGCCTTGACGCGGGCGTTGTAAAACGTGTTGCGCATGATGGTGAAGAGCCAGGCGCGCAGATTGGTGCCATGGCGGAACTTGTGCTTGTGTCGGATCGCCTTGAGAAGCGTCTCCTGCACCAGATCATCCGCCTCGGCGACGTTGCGGGTCAGGGTGCGGGCGAAAGCACGCAGGGCCGGGATCCATTCAAGGGTCAGGTCCGGGTCCAGCGGCTGGTTCCTTTCCTCGAATTCCTCACGCTTTTCTTGCCGCATCGGCCCGCTTCTCCCTTGGCGCTTGTTGGTGTGCGCCGCCCCCAGACGGTTCTGGCTGCCAGACGAGGGTGAAACGGCACGACGGACCTGACGATCAGGACGCATCGAGGCGAGTCAGTGCCCCGTTCCCCTGTGTCCGTTGCGTTCCCGGTACTGGCAGCACCCTCAGACACAACGCTGGCAGCGCTGTGGCGGTTCCACGACGGCGGGGTCTGTTTACAACTTTTTGGCTAGTGGGCGCTCGGCCGCATCCACGCGCTGACGGCACAGCGCCGGTTGCGCCGGGCACAGGCAGAGCGAGGGATCAGGACCGGCCCTGGCGCAGCAAGCGCTGAAGCTCTGTCGCCAGCTTCAAAAGCCGCTCAGGCGTTTCCTCGCGTTCGATCTCGGCCAGATGTTTCCTGAGGGAAGCGTCTATCTGCGCATCAGCCTTTGCATCGGTCGCCTTGTCGTCCTCGCTCATGCTCTGGACCCTTTGCCGTCTTTTTCTGTCTGCGCCGGATACGGCGGACCGCCGTGTCTGGATCATAAAAACCATGGCAAGACAAGTATACCACGATTTTTGAATGTGTTCGACGATGACTGTGCGTGTTCCCTTCGTGTTAGGCCCGACACCGCGATCCCCGGCCTAGCCGCTGAGACCGAGGTACACGGCCACCGGCACTACAGCGAGCAGCAGCGCCGACAGGATGACCAGCAAACCGTCGCGGGTCAGCAGGCCAGCGGCGCAGAGCGCAATGGCGGCAGCGGCGATCGAGCCGGATGCCGGCACCAGTTCCATGAACGGCATGAAAAGCGTGAGCAGTGCAATCAGCGACAACGGCAGCCAGATCAACGGGCGGTGACACAGAAAGGTCAGCCGCGCTTTCAACAGGCCTTCGACCTTCAGGGCCGGGCGTCGCACCGCCCGCAATCCCTTGCTCAGCATGGCGCTGCTGATTTCCTGACGGGTGATGATCTGTGGCAGCCAGACCCTGTCGCGGCGCGCCATCATCTGCACCGCCAGCAGGAAGACGGTAACGGCGACCACCGTCGTCACCCCCGGCACCGCGCTGGCTGGCGAGACGGCGATTAACGAAAAGATCAAAATAAGGGCAGGAAACGACTTTGCGCCCAAGGTTTCAACGACGTGCTCGACGCTTACCCTCTCGCCGTCGATTGACGCGTCCAAGGTCTCAAGAACATCCGACAGCCGCTGGTCTGCTTGCTCTCCCATGCGCCGGCCTCCTTTCTCTTCGTCCCGCACTCTGCATGAAAGGCAACAGCAAGCGGGGACGTCTGTTCCCGGGCAAACGCAATCGCCGCCAGGAAATGCGCCCCCTTCGCCGATTGATCCGCCTGATTTCAGTAGTTTACGGTTTCCCCCGCGATTGGCGCACCAGCGCCAGAATGTCCTCCATCTCAGCCGCGCGCGTCATGCCACCCAAAGCGGCGGGCACACCGGCGATGCTCACCGCGCTGGGATCTTCCTGTCCATCAGGGGCCATTGAGGTCTGAACCAGCCAGTCGCAGAGCGTCTGACACTCTGCGTCAGGCAACAGCGCCGCCATGCGCGCCACCACCGATTGCAAGGCTGCGATGCGCGTTCGCAGTGCCTGAAGCTCCATTTCTTGCGGTGTCATTGCGACCCTCCGGTCCTTTCTGTTAGCTGTTGAGAAGATCAACGCATCCGGGCGTGATCGGGTTGCGTGCGCGCGCCCGGACGATCCCCACGCCCGCCGACACATCGGCGGCGACCGGAACCATACCATACCCGGGTCGTTGACCCTGAGAACTCTGGCGACAGCCGGGGTCTTGCCACGCATAAAACGGAGCAACGACAGGTCTCGTGACACGCAACTTCATGCCCTTGGTGGCCCTCTTCGCGGGCACAGCCCTTTTACTTTTCGCCGGTGGCATCAACGGATTGATCCTGCCGATCCGTGGTGACGCCGAGGGGTTCAGCGCCACGTCGCTGGGCCTGCTGGGCACCGGCTGGGCCGTGGGCTATGTCGGCGGCTGCATGCTTACGCCGCGGCTGGTGGCGCGGGTTGGCCACATCAGAACCTTCGGCGCGATGTGCGCGCTTGCTGCCATCGCGGTGCTGGTGTCGCTGCTGGTGATCTCGTCCACGGTGTGGATCCCGGTGCGCGCGCTGTCGGGTTTTTGCTTTGCAGGCTCGGCGATGATCGCGGAAAGCTGGCTGAACGAGAAAGCCGACGCGCGATCGCGCGGACGCATCTTTGGCATCTACACGATGGTCAATCTTGCCGCGACCACGGCGGGGCAGATGGTGCTGACGCTGGGCGACGCTTCCGGGATCTTCTTTTTCGTGCTGGCCGCCATTGTCTATTGCCTGGCGCTGCTGCCCACGGCCATCGGCGCGACCACCAGCCCGACCCCGCTGACCGAGGTAAAGCTGGACGTCTTCAGCCTGTGGGCAAACTCGCCGGTGGCGGTGTTTGCCGTGTTGATGGTGGGGATCTCGAACTCGGCCTTCGGGACGCTGGCGGCGGTCTATGCGGGCCGGGTCGGCTTTTCGCTGGGCGACATCGCGCTGTTTGCCAGCATCCCGATCCTGTCGGGCGCGCTGGCGCAGATCCCGGTGGGCATCGCATCGGACCGCTTCGACCGTCGGCACGTGCTGGTCGTCATTTCGGTGCTCGCCGTGGTGACCGATCTGTGTTTCCTGACCATCGGCAGCACCGATCCGACGCTGTTGCTGATCCTGTCGGGCTTTTTCGGCGCGACGGTGTTCGTCATGTATCCGGTGATCGTGGCCCATGCCAACGACCATGCCGCCCCCGGAACCTTCATTCAGGTCAGCGGCGGGTTGTTGCTGGTGTCGGGCATCGGCTCGATCGTCGGGCCGACGGTGGCGGGGATTGCCATGGCGTCGATCAGCGCCGCCGCCCTGTTCCTTGTCACCGGCATCTGCCACGTGTGCATCACCCTGTTCACGCTATACCGGATCAAGAAATCGGCAGCGCCCACCGAGAAGGGCAGCTTTCAGGCATCGCCGATGTCGCGGGGTTTGACGCCCGAGACCATAGCCCTTGCCGCCGAGTAGGCCCCATGGGAACGCGATTTGCCTGCGCGCCTTTGGCCATCGCTTGACTGGGTTGAACGCAAAGCGTGGTCAGTTCAGGTGGCGCGGGTAATCGTTGCGGATTTCCTGATCCAGCAGATCGTGCAGCCAGAATGCCATCCGGTCACGGCGGCGGGTCTTGATATCGGCCAGCGCGCGATGCAGGACGGATTCGACGATCCGTTCTGCCGCCGTGGTGTCGCTGATCCGCTGGCGGGCACTGGCGAGCAGGTCGCGCACCAGGGTTTTAGCGGGTTCGGCGCCCGAGCGTTCAAGACTATGCGACAGCGAGGTCAGGAATTCGGTGCGCAGCGCATACAGCAGCGCCGGAACGCCGATTGGCTTTGCGTATAGCTCGATATGGTTATGGCGTTGCGGCAATGTCACCTTTTCCAAGCCTGACACAAAGATAAAGGGAATCCCGGCCACGGTCAGCAGATCGGCCATCTCAAAGCATTGCTCGGTCCCGATCCAGATATCCAGAATGGCGGCATCCGCCTGCGACAAATGCCGGGCAGCCTGAGCCAGAGACGGAAACGGTCCGACCACGCTTTCACCGCAGGCCCGGATCTCGCGCGCCATTTCGCTGGCACTGTGGTGCTTGTTTTCCACGATCATGATCCGCACGCTGGTCTACCCCTGCCTTCCTTTTGACTGACTCTGTCACGAACCAACGCCCAGAACCGTTACGCAGTTCCCCTGCCCCGGTTTGCGCGGTGCCGCTCAGGGGGCGGGATTTACGGGATTTGCGGTGATATTTTCCGGCTGTACCGGCGCAGCGCGGCGGGTTTCGCGCGCTGATGTCGTAAAACAAACCCCGGATCGCAGGCGATCCGGGGTCGTGCAGTGCGGGACCGGCAAAGCCCTCAGAAGAAGGCCGCCGGTCAGTTCGGTGGCTCAGATCCAGTACGGGGCGATCCCGTAGGCGCGGTGGGTGCTTTCTTCCCACGCGCGATCACCATGCCATTCGCGGGCGGGCGTCGGGGCATCGTTCAGCTGCTGCTCGGTGATGTTGGTGCGAAACCCGCCAAGCCCGGTGTCATAGGTCAGCGTGTTCCACGGCACGGGCCGTTCCGACCCGCCGATGCCCAGAATGCCGCCAAAGGACATGATCGCGTAGGCGACCTTGCCGGACACCTTGTCGATCATCACCCGGTCGATGCTGCCCACCTTGCTGTCGTCTGCGCCATAGACAGCCGTCCCGGTGACGTCCGAGGCGGCAACGAGAGTCGCGTTGTGCGTAGCCATTGGTTTCTCCTTCTGAAGTTGAAACGCCGGTTGAAGCGTCGACGGTAAAACAACCGTACCGCGCCGATGTTCCCGCCCGCTGCATCGCGGTGTGCGCCTTGGGCAAAGAACCGTCGTCTGCGGCGGGAACATATCGCGCGGCTTGCGGTTTCGAGGTCCGAGCACGGCGCTCACGCATCCCCGCGACAGCCCCCCAGACGGAGACACACGATGACCGACGAACCGCTCTATCGCCCGACCAGCGACAGCCAGACCGGCACCGAGACCGTGGACCATCCGGTCCAGCGCGGCGACGGCGGTGAGCTGCATCAGCGCCCCGACGGTGACACGCCCCGCCTGACAACCGCGCAGGGCGTTCCGGTTGCGGACGATCAAAACAGCCTGAAAGCCGGGGCGCGTGGCCCGTCCCTCATGGAAGACTTCCACTTCCGCGAAAAGATCTTTCACTTCGATCACGAGCGCATCCCCGAGCGTGTCGTCCATGCAAGGGGTTACGGTGCGCACGGCTATCTTGAAGTGACCGACGCGATCCCCGAGCTGACCGCCGCGAGCCTGTTTCAAAAGAAAGGCAACCGCGTTCCCGCCTTCGTGCGGTTCTCGACCGTGGCGGGCAACAAGGGCTCGGCGGATCTGGCCCGCGACGTGCGCGGCTTTGCGGTCAAGCTTTACACCGATGAGGGCAACTGGGACATCGTCGGCAACAACATCCCGGTGTTCTTCATTCAGGACGCGCTGAAATTCCCTGACCTGATCCATTCGGTCAAGGCGGCCCCCGACCGGGGCTTTCCGCAGGCGCAATCGGCGCATGACAATTTCTGGGACTTCATCTCGTTGATGCCCGAGGCGATGCACATGGTGATGTGGACCATGTCCGACCGCGCCATCCCCCGCTCGTTCCGCTTCATGGAAGGGTTTGGCGTCCACACTTTCCGCTTCGTCAACGCCGAGGGTCAGGGGACTTTCGTCAAGTTCCACTGGAAGCCCAAGCAGGGCCTGCAATCGGTGGTCTGGGACGAAGCGGTCAAGATCATGGGTGCCGATCCCGACTTCCACCGCCGCGATCTGTGGCAGGCGATCCAGAGCGGCGATTTCCCCGAATGGGAACTGGGGGTGCAGGTTTTTGACGACGCCTTCGCCGATGACTTCGAATTCGACGTGCTGGACGCCACCAAACTGATCCCCGAAGAGCAAGTGCCGGTGCGTATCGTCGCGCGGCTGGTGCTGGACCGCATGGTGGATAATTTCTTTGCCGAGACCGAACAGGTCGCCTTTTGTACGCAGAACATCGTGCGCGGCGTGGATTTCACCAATGACCCGCTGCTGCAGGGCCGGAACTTCAGCTATCTGGACACGCAGATCAAACGGCTGGGCGGGCCGAACTTCACCCATATCCCGATCAACGCGCCGAAATGTCCGTTCCACCACTTCCAGCAAGACGGGCATATGGCGATGCATGGCCCCAAGGGCCGCGCCAATTACGAGCCGAATTCCTGGGCGCAAGGGGGGCCGCGCGCCGATCCTGACGCCGGGTTCCGCTCACTGGCCGAGCCGATGGAGGGCGACAAGCGGCGGGTGAGGGCCGAGGATTTCGCCGATCACTACAGTCAGGCGCGGCAGTTCTACCGCAGCCAGACTGCCGTCGAACAAGAGCATATCGTCTCGGCCCTGACTTTCGAGCTGTCGAAAGTGGAAACGCCCGAGATCCGCGAACGGGTGGTGTCGCATCTGCCCAATATCGATACGGATCTGGCAAAGGCGGTCGCCAAGGGGCTGGGGCTGGCCAAGATGCCCAAGGCGCAAAAACCGGCCAAGGAGCCGATTGACCTGCCGGTTTCCGACAAGTTGTCGATCCACAAGAACCAGCGCGCCACCTTCAAGGGTCGCAAGCTGGGTCTGCTGGTCAGCGACGGGGCCGATGCCGCGCTGGTCGAGGCGCTGACCAAGGCTGTCAAGGCTGCGGGCGGTTTGGTCGAGGTGGTCGCGCCGGTGATCGCCGGGGTCGCGCTGTCCGATGGCACCAAACTGGCGGCGCAACAGAAGGTCGATGGCGGCCCGTCGGTTCTGTATGACGCGGTGGCTGTGGTGGTGTCGGCAAAGGGCGCGACGCAGTTTGCCGCGATGCACCCGGCCAAAGCCTTTGTCGCGGATGCGTATGCGCATGCCAAGTTTATCGCCTACTCACCCGAGGCCGAGACGCTGTTCGATGCGGCCGGCGTCACCGAGCGCGACGACGGTATGGTCTCGCTGGACGCGGCGGACGAAGCGAAGGCGTTCCTTGACGCCTGCAAGGCGCTGCGGTTCTGGGATCGCGTGGCCTGACCGCCCTTGCGCCGCGCCGGAACATTTGCCGGGGCGGCGTGTTCAGCCAGTGACCAGCGCCGCCGGAAATCCGGACGCGCACCAACGGGAGAGTACAATGGCAGACCATTCGTCGACTCTGGTTTCGGCCAGCGATGTTATCGGAGCCACGGTTTATGGCCCCGATGAGAGCAAGATCGGGTCGATTGACCGGGTGTTGATCGACAAGACGACCGGCAAGGTCGCCTATGCGATCATGAGTTTCGGTGCCATTCTGGTCGGAATTGGCGGACAGGAACGCCCGGTGCCCTGGGGTGCCCTGCGCTATGACCCGTCGCTCGGCGGGTTTCGCACCGATATCACCCAGCAGCAGTTGGCCAACGCGCCCGAGACCAAGGAGCGCTGGCAGAATGACCGCGACTGGGAGGAACGCACGCATCTCACCTTCGGGCTTGCGCCCTACTGGATCTGACCCTGTGACGCAGTGACAGACGCCCCGCCCGCTTGGGTGGGGCGTTTCTTTCCGTCGTAAGCGCTTGGGAAAGGATCAGCCGATGCGCGCCAGTACCGCGATGTTACCCCTGCAAGCGGGCACGTCCCTGCCCCGGAGCGGCTGAGCGCGATGGCGTCCCGGCGGGCCGCGCTGGTGTACTACCCTGACGACCGGCCCGGCATCCGCCGACAGCGCCGGGGTCGCGGGTTCAGTTATTACGCCCCGGATGGCGCGCTTATCCGCGATACGACCGAGCGTGCGCGCATCGCTGCGATGGCGGTGCCACCTGCGTACACGTCGGTCTGGATCAGCCCCGAACCACAGGGGCATCTGCTTGCCACCGGGCGTGACGCCAAGGGACGCAAGCAGTACCGCTATCACCCGGAGTGGGCCGAACAACGCGCCCAGAAGAAATACGACAGCCTCGCCGCCTTCGGACGCTGCCTGCCGCGCTTGCGCGCGCGCATCGCGGCGGGTCTTTGCGCGCCTGCCGGGTCGAGGGATCTGGCGCTTGCGGCGGTGTTGGCGTTGCTGGACCGCGCCTCGCTGCGCATCGGAAGCGAGGATTACGTCCGCGAGAATGGGACCTATGGTGCCACGACCCTGCTGGCGAAACACATCAGCTTCGATGACAGCGGCATCACGCTGGATTTCCCGGCCAAGCGCGGCACGCCGGTGACGTGCCATCTGCACGGGCCACGTCTGCAACGCGCCCTGCACAAGGTTCAGGACCTGCCGGGCGCGGACCTGATCGCGTGGTCTGACGCCGAGGGCGTCTCGCACCCGCTGCGCTCGGACGAGGTGAACGCCGTGCTGGCCGAAATCTGCGGCGCAGGAACCAGCGCCAAGACTTTTCGCACCTGGAATGGCACGCTGGCTGCTTTCAGCGTCGCGGTTCGGGATGGCCCGCTGACCATCATCGACATGGCAACGGCTGCCGCCGAGCGGCTGAGCAACACCCCGGCCATCGCGCGGAAAAGTTATATACATCCGACAGTTATCGCGCTGTCCGAGCTTCCCGAGGCTGACCGCGCGCGGCAGTTGAGCACGCTGCGCCCGCCGCCCCTGCACCGGCTCCGCGCCCACGAGGGGCTGTTGATCGCCCTGCTCGACACGGCGACCTGAGCGTCGTGTCCCCTGCCGCAGGCGGGCGGAATTTGCCCGCCGAACGGACTCGTCGCCAAAATTCTGTGCGGAAATGTTGGAACATCCCCGCGCCTCGCCGGTTTACCATGCATCCCAGGCACATGTCTGGAGAACGTTTCTTACCTACTGGAGGATACCATGAAGAAGCTGCTCCTCACGACGGCCGTGGCCGCAATTCTCGTCGCCCCGGCTTATGCCCAAACCACGACCCAGCCGGTCGGTGTCGCCACCCAGCAACCCGCTGATCAGATGAACAACAGCGCCGCAACCGATCTGACCGCGCAGGCGAGCAACCTCAACGCGCACGCCAGCAGCAACATCACCATGATGGGCGGCGGCGAAGTCAGTGCCGACGAGCTGATCGGCCACCGGGTGCACGCCCCTGACCCTGACGCGACCGAAAACTCGGATCTCACGGTCGGTATCGCGGATGCGCCCGACGGTTGGGAAGACATCGGTGAAATCGGTGACGTGATCGTCGACGGCTCTGGCGGTGTCAGCGCGGTCGTGATCGACGCGGGCGGGTTCCTGGGCATGGGTGAGCGCCACGTGCGTATCCCTTACAGCGATCTTCAGTTCGTGGCCGATACCGATGACGAAGATGACTACTATGTCGTGTACACCGGCAATCGTAACCTGCTTGAAGACGCGGATGAATACGATCCCGCGACCGAAGAGACGGGTATGATGTCGCTGCGTGACCGTTCGGCCATGTCCGATGACGCGGCGGGTGGCACTGCTGCGATGACCACGATGCCGGCTGAAACCACCATGCCGAGCGATGCGGACACCAACACCACGACCGACCATGCCGCGATGGACGGTATGGAGCGTCCTGACCGCGACGGTCTGATGGCTGTCGATGTTGCGACGATCACCGCGGACGAGGTCCAAGGGGCGCGCGTCTACGGCACCGAGCAAGACTGGATTGGTGACGTCAACGACGTTGTGCTTGGCGATGACGGTCGTGTCTCGCAGGTCGTGCTGGATATCGGCGGCTGGCTGGGCATCGGCGAGCACCGGGTTGCGCTTGGTTTCGACCAGGTTGACCTGCGCCGCGACGGCGACGGTGGCTCGGTCTACGCTTATGTGGACTTCACCAAGGAAGAGCTGGAAGCGATGCCCGAGTGGGAAGCGCAGTAACGCCTGCCTTGATATCGTGGCCGCTGATTTTCGGCACAGCCGATTGATCAGCACCGTTCACGGAAAAGGGGTCGCCTTGGGCGGCCCCTTTTTTCTGCCGCGACCGCAATAAAGAGCGGATCGGGCGGAAACTTTCAGCGCGCTTACGGGTTCTGTTTTCAGCGCGGCAAGCGCCGCCGGACTGTCTCCCTCGTTCCCATACTGTCTGAGAACAGACGCGGCCTCACCCTTGATGGTGGGGCCGCTTTTTTTCACCGCTTCCCGCGGTTTTAGGCATAAAATACGGGAACTTAACCCGCTGCCATCGGTTGAACCAACAGATGTCGATACCCTGTCAACCGGGCGCGACGGTACGAAGAACACGGTGGTTTTCCCGGTTTCACACCGTGGCCAACGCAATGGCAGTCGAGCTTCTGTCCCGTCGGGTGTCGACATCTCCCCACCCCTCCGACCACGCCTTGCGGTTGTACCCGTGAACGGAACATTTGGCGGCCTGAGTGGTTTTCTCTGCAAGAGCAAAGAAAGGAAACCACGATGTCCGCACCCGACACCAACCCCAAGAAGCAAGCCTGCCGCCACGTAGGCCCCTTGATAGGGATGGCTGTTGCCGTGTTGGTCGGCGTCCTTCTGATTTTCTTCTGGATCTTTGAAGAGACCGCCGAATCCGACCCGCCCGCTAACCCGTCAGCCCAACAAACCGAGGTCGCACCACTTCCGCAAGCCGTCGAGCCTGAACAGATCACCCGGCCCGAAACCGAGTGATCCAGCCGCCGGGCAGCGGCACCGCCCTGCCCGGCCAAGGAACTTTTGTGCCCTGGGGACGTTTTTCTACCTTGGAGGACATGACATGACGAGTTTTCGCGCGCGCATTCTAACCAAGCCGATCCATCGCTGGGCGATGAAGGCCCTTCCCCAACTCTCCGAAACCGAAAGCGAGGCGTTGGAGGCCGGCGAGGTGTGGTGGGAGGCCGAGCTGTTCTCTGGCAACCCGGACTGGGCGAAGCTGCACGGCGTCAAGCGTCCGGTGCTGAGCGATGAGGAACAGGCCTTTCTGGACGGTCCCTGCCGCGAGCTTTGCACGATGATCGACGACTGGTCGATCAATCAGCTTGATGCAGACCTGCCTGCGCCCGTCTGGGATTTTCTTCGTCAGAACAAGTTCTTTGGCATGATCATCGCCAAGGATTATGGCGGTCTGGGTTTTTCAGCCTACGCGCATTCCGAAGTGATCCGCCTGATCTCCACCCGCTCGATTGCGGCGGCGGTCACGGTGATGGTGCCCAATTCGCTGGGACCGGGCGAGCTGCTGCACATGTTCGGCACGCAAGAGCAAAAGGACAGCTGGTTGCCGAAACTGGCGCGCGGTGACGCGCTGCCCGCCTTTGGGTTGACCAGCGCCGAGGCGGGCTCGGATGCCAGCGCGATGGTGGATGAGGGCGTTGTTGAAAAGGGACTATGGCAGGGTGAAGAGGTTCTGGGCATCCGCCTGAACTGGTCCAAACGCTATATCACCCTTGCGCCGGTCTGCACCGTGCTTGGCCTGGCGTTCCAGTTGCGCGACCCCGACGGGCATCTGGGCGGCGAAGCCGATATCGGCATCACCTGCGCACTGGTGCCGACCGATCTGCCGGGCGTCGAAACCGGTCGCCGTCACATCCCGTCGGACACGATGTTCATGAACGGGCCGACGACCGGCACCGATGTGTTCATCCCGCTCGATCATATCATCGGGGGCACCGATTATGCCGGTCGCGGCTGGATGATGCTGATGAGCGCGCTGGCCGCCGGTCGCGGGATTTCGCTGCCGTCGATGTCTTGCGCCGCGATTGCGCTCTGCGCCCATACCTCCGGCGCCTATGCCCGCATCCGCCAACAATTCGGCCTGCCGATCGGCAAATTCGGCGGTATCCAGGAGCGGCTGGGCCGCTTGGCCGCTGATGCCTATGCGCTGGATGCCGCGCGTCGGCTGACCTGTGCGGGGCTGGATGAGGGACGGTCGCTGTCGGTCATCTCGGCCATCATGAAGGCCCATGCGACCTTCCGCATGCGCTCGGCCATCGACGACGCGCTGGATGTGCATTCGGGCAAGGCGGTGATTGATGGGCCGTCGAATTACCTGCTGCCGCTGCACCGCGCAGTGCCCATCGGCATTACGGTCGAGGGCGCCAATATCGTGACCCGCTCGCTGATCATCTTCGGACAGGGCGCGATCCGCGCGCATCCGCATCTGCTGGACGAAATGAACGCGCTGGCGATAAAGGATCAGGATGAGAGCCTGGCCGCGTTCGACACATCGTTCTGGGCGCATGTCGGCCACACCACGCGCACCGTGTTCCGGGCTCTGGGGCGCGGCTGGAGCGGCGGGCGGATCGGCCCTGCCCCCGATGCTGGTCCCGTCACCGACATCTATCGCCAGCTGGCGCGCTGGTCTGCCGCCTATGCGCTGACCGCTGATATGGCATTCCTGACCATGGGCGGCGCGCTCAAGCGCAAAGAGATGATCTCGGGCCGGATGGGCGATATTCTGTCCGAGATGTACATCCTGAGCGCCACGCTCAAACGCTGGCAGGATGAAGGGCAGCAGGCCGCCGATCTGCCGGTCGTGCGCTATTGCGCTGAGCGCAGTTTCGCCAAGATCCGCCAATCGCTGAACGAAGTGCTGGCCAATTTCCCCAACCGCTTTGCCGCTGTTCTTTTGCGCGCGATCACCGTGCCGGGCGGCAGCGTCGCCGGGCCGAGCGATGCGCTGTCCGAGGACTGCGCCGATCTGATCTACGAGGCATCGGCGGCGCGCGACCGTATCCTTGGGCAGACGCCGGGCGGCGTGGCGCGCGACGGGGTCAAGGTGCTTGACGATTGCTATGCCATGGTCACCCGTTGCGCCCCGCTGATGAAGCGGCTGCGTGAGGCTGGGCAAGACCCCGATGCCGGGCTCGAAGCCGGGACCATCACCCAGGTTGACCGCGACTCCATCGCCGAAATGCAGGCGCTGGTCGCCAAGGTGGTCGCGGTGGATGATTTCACCCCCGAGGCGCTGAGCACGCTCTATCCCCGCCTCGAAACCCGTGAACCCCAGCGCGAGGCCGCAGAATGAGCCGTCCTGTCTATCTGGTCGATGGCGCGCGCACGCCGTTCCTCAAGGCGCGCGGCACGCCCGGTCCCTTCACCCCGGTGGATCTTGCCGTGCAATGCGGTCGCCCGCTGCTGGCGCGGCAACCCTTTGACCGGCGCGCCTTTGATCTGGTCATTCTGGGCTGCGTCAATGTCATACAGGATGAGATGAACCCGGCCCGTGTCGCCGCGCTGCGGCTTGGGCTGGGGGCCGAGATGGTCGCCTTTACCGTACAGATCAACTGCGGATCGGGGATGCAGTCCATCGACACCGCCTACCGCTATATCCGCGATGGCAGCCATGAGATGATCCTTGCCGGCGGGGCGGAAGCGCTCAGCCACGCGCCGCTGGTGCTGCGCCAGTCCGCTGTCGAATGGTTCGGCGGCATGGCGCAGGCCAAGGGGATTGCGGCGCAGGCCAAGATGCTGACCGACCTGCGGCCTGAGTTTTTCAAGCCGGTCGTCGGGCTGGAACGCGGCCTGACCGACCCGATCACCCATTTGAACATGGGCCAGACGGCCGAGGTACTGGCCCACCGTTTCGGCATCGACCGCCAGACCGCTGATGCCTATGCGATGCAAAGCCACCACCGCCTTGCCCGCGCTCAAAGCGAAGGCTGGCTGGACAGCGAAGTCATGCCCGCCTTTGCCGACGATGGCACGGCCTATGACCATGACGACGGCGTGCGCCCCGACAGCGACATGGCCGGACTGGCCAAGCCGAAACCGGCATTCGAGCGCCCCTATGGCAAGGTGACGGCGGGCAACGCCAGCCAGATCACCGATGGCGCATCCTGGGTGATTGTCGCGTCCGAGGCGGCGGTGGAAAAGCACGGCCTTACCCCGCTCGCGCGGATCGTTGACAGCGAATGGGCGGCGCTCGACCCGTCGGTGATGGGTCTGGGGCCGGTGCTGGCCTCGACCCCCATCGCGCAGCGGCAAGGGCTGAGCCTGTCGGACATCGACCTGTGGGAGCTGAACGAGGCCTTCGCCGCGCAGGTGCTGTCTTGTGTCGAGGCCTGGGCGGACGAGGCGTTCTGCCGCGATGTTCTGGGGCTTGAGACTGCCTTCGGGCGCATCGACGCCGAGCGGCTGAACATCGACGGCGGCGCGATTTCGCTGGGTCATCCGGTTGGTGCCAGTGGAAACCGCATCGTGCTGCATCTGGCCAATGCGCTCAAACGGTTGGGAAAAACCCGTGGCATCGCCACCGAATGCATCGGTGGTGGTCTGGGCGGTGCAATGATGCTGGAGGTGGCGTGATGACGGGACCGGTCTTGCAACATCTCGGCACAACCAAGCTGGAACTCGGTCCGGTTGGACCCGGTGACGGCCCATGGCGGCGCGGCGAGGCGGATGGCATCGTCTGGCTGGTGCTCGAGCGCGCCGATGCGGCGGTAAACACCGTGGATCGCAGCGTGATGACCGGGCTTGCCGCCGAACTCGATACGCTGGAGCGTACCCCACCCCGCGGCGTGGTGATCCGGTCGGCCAAACTGGCTGGCTTCGCCGCCGGGGCAGACATCACCGATTTCGAGGCGATGAGCGCCGAAGGAGCCGCCGATCTGCTGCGCCAAGGGCATGACGTGCTGGACCGGCTGGCATCGCTGAAATGCCCAACGCTCTGCGTGGTGCATGGTGCAGCCTTGGGCGCGGGCTTCGAGATCGCGCTGGCCTGTGACTGGCGGATCGCCGTTGACGGCGCGTCCTTTGGCTTTCCCGAGGTGCAGCTGGGCCTGCATCCCGGTCTTGGCGGCACCTTCCGCCTGCCCGCGCTGATTGATCCGACCGAGGCGATGACGCTGATGCTGACCGGCAAGACCGCGCACACGGCTAAAGCGAAAGCGCTGGGGATCGTCGATGTCGTGACCGAAGAACGGCACATCCGGGCGGCGGTCGATGCTATCGTGGCAGGCGACGTTGAACGGGGCCAACCGGGGCTTAAGGCGCGTGCCTTTGGCCTTGATGCGGCGCGCTCGCTGGCCGCGCGGCAGATGCGCAGCGAAACCGAAAAGAAAGCGCCCAAGCAGCACTACCCCGCCCCGCATGCCTTGATTGACCTCTGGGAAAAGCACGGCGATGACCCCAAAGCCCTGCAAAAAGCCGAGATCGACAGCTTTGCGGCGCTGCTGGATACCGACACCTCGCGCAACCTGCGACGCGTGTTCTTCCTGCGTCAGGGCCTCAAGGATGGCGCGCGCGGCGACGACGCGATTGCCCATGTCCATGTGATCGGCGGCGGTGCCATGGGGGCCGAGATTGCCGCCTGGGCCGCGATCAAGGGCAAGAGCGTGACGTTGGGCGATGTCCAGCTCGACCCGCTGGGACGCGCGATCAAACAAGCGCGGGAGACCTGCAAAGGCCAGCACCTGAGCGCCATCGAAACCCGTGACGCGCTGGACCGCCTGATGCCGGACCCCAAGGGATACGGCATCGCGCGGGCCGATCTGGTGATCGAAGCGGTGCCCGAGTCGGCTGAGCTGAAGGCCAAGATCTATGCCGATCTGGCCGGTCGGATGAAGGCGGGTGCCATTCTGGCGTCGAATACGTCAAGCCTGCGGCTGAGCGACTTGCAGGCGTCCGCACCGGATGCCACGCGCTTCGCAGGCCTGCATTTCTTCAACCCTGTCAGCAAGATGCAGCTGGTCGAGGTGGTGCGCCACGACGGCACGGACCCGGCCGTGGTCCAACGGCTCGCGGCGTTCTGCGGGGCACTTGACCGTTTGCCAGTGCAGGTCACCGACTACCCCGGCTTTCTGGTGAACCGCGCCCTGACGCCCTATCTGATGGAATCGATGGTTCTCATGGACGAGGGCGTCGCCAAAGAGACCATCGACGCCGCCGCGATGGAGTTCGGCATGCCGATGGGACCGGTCGCGCTGAGCGATCAGGTCGGTCTGGACATCTGCCTGCACGTGGCCGAAAGCCTGAAAGAGACGCTGGACAAACCCATGCCCGAGATCAGCCGCCGCCTGCGCGACAAGGTCGAGGCGGGCAACCTGGGCAAGAAGACCGGGCAAGGGTTTTACGACTGGTCCAAGGGCACACCGCGCCCGCAAGCCGCGGGCGAGACGCCCGAGGATCTGATCAACCGGCTGATCCTGCCGATGCTCGACGCCTGCGTCGAATGTCTGCGCAAGGGCGTGGCGCGCGATGCTGACGACGTGGATGGCGCGATGATCTTCGCCACCGGCTTTGCGCCGTTCCGGGGCGGTCCGCTGCACTACGCCCGAGCACGCGGTGTTGGGGACGTCGCGCAACGGCTGACGGACCTGGCCGACCGCTACGGCGCGCGCTTTGCGCCCGATCCGGGCTGGAAGGACCTTTGATCCGTGCAACGTGATACCGACGCCGATGCCATCGTCCGCGAGATCATCGCGCGGACGGGTGGCGACATCCGTCTGGCGCTGCCGCTGGGGTTGGGCAAGCCGGTCACGCTGCTCAACGCGCTGGTGCAGGCCGCCTGTGACGATCCCGGCGTGACGCTTGCGATCTTCACGGCCCTGACGTTAGAGCGACCGAGCCCCGGCTCGGACGTCGAACGGCGGTTTCTGGAACCCGCGATGGACCGGCTTTTCGGCGCCTATCCAGACATCCTGTATGCCCGCCTGAGGCGAGAGGGCAAGTTGCCGCCCAACATCAAGGTCAGCGAATTCTTCATGCTTGCCGGGCGCTGGCTGGGCAATGAGGCGGCGCAGCAGGCCTATATCTCGGCCAATTACACCCATGCGCGCGACGTCTTGCTGCGTCAGAGGCCCAATGTCCTGATGCAGCTGGTGGCGGAAGAAGGCGGGCGCTTCAGTCTGTCGTCGAACACCGATATCTCGTCCGATCTGTTCCGCTTCCGGGCGCAGGGCGAGGCCGATTTCATCACCGTCTTCGAGACCCATCCACAGCTGCCGTTCCTGCAGGGGCCGGGCGCAACGCTGGGTGTGGATGAGGTCGATCTTGTGCTCGACCCTGTTGAGCCGTTCGAGCTGTTCTCGGCCCCCCGCCGCCCGCTTGCGCTGGAAGATCACGCCATCGGCCTGCATGTCGCGCGGCTGATCGTTGATGGCGGCACTTTGCAGATCGGCATCGGAACCCTTGGCGATACCGTCGCGAATGCCTTGCTACTGCGCGACCGGGGCGCGGCAGCGACCGTGCAGGCCGACTGCCCCTTCCCTGTCGCGCAGGACGCGGGCGAACCCTTCGCGGACGGCCTCTATTGCGTGACCGAAATGCTGGTTGCCGGGCTGATGGCGCTGTTCGATGCCGGGGTGATCCGCCGCGAGGTGGACGGCACCGCGATCCACGCGGGTTTCTTTGTCGAGACCCGGGATTTCTACGCCAGCCTGCGCAGCCTGCCGCCCGAACGGCGCGCAAAGATTGGCATGATGCCGGTCAGCTTCACCAATGCGCTGTACGGTGACGAAGCACAAAAGCGCGCGGCACGGACCGATGCGCGCTTCGTCAACGCGGCGATGAAGGTCTCGGCGCTGGGGGACGTGATGTCCGACAGCGTCAAGGACGGTCAGGTTGTCAGCGGAGTCGGCGGTCAGTTCAACTTCATCGAGCAGGCCTTTGCGCTGGACGGTGCGCGCTCGATCATCACCCTTCCCGCGACGCGGATCAGCCATGGCAAGGTCGAGAGCAATATCAGCTGGGTTCTGCCCAGCGTTACCGTGCCGCGCCACATGCGCGATATCGTGGTGACGGAATACGGTATCGCGGATCTGCGCGACCGGACGGATGCCGAGGTGATCGCGGCCCTGTTGGCGATCACCGACAGTCGCTTTCAGGACGATCTGATGGCCAAGGCCAAGGCGGCGGGCAAGCTGCCAAAGGACTATCAGATCCCGCCCGCGCACCGACGCAACCTGCCGCAGACGGTCGCCGACTGGCTTGTACCACACCGCGCGGCGCTGCCCGATTTCCCCTTTGACAGCGACTTTGACGCAATCGAGCGCGTCCTTTTGCCCGCGCTGCAAGAGCTGGCAAACCTGTCGCCCACGCTGAGCGGCAAAGCCAAGCTGCTGGCAGCCTCGCTCACATCCCCGCCGCATCCGCAGGAAGATGAGGCGATGGCCCGCATGGGCTATGAGGATGATCGCGGGCTGACCGCGCGTGCGCTGCGCGGGGCCTTGCGCCGCGTCGCCTCAGCCAAGCGTGACAACCAGATCCTGTGATCCGGGCTGGACGGGCAATGTCAGGACGCCGTCTGCAACGGGCAAAGCCGCGCCGTTCAGCACCGCCGCGCTGACGCCCCGGCCCTTGCCGCCGGTGTTGCGCACCACTACCGTCAGGACCATGGCGCCCAGGGTGACGCGCAGGCTCACCTCGGGCCAGTCCGGCGGCAGGCAGGGATCAAGCATGAGCGCATCGCCATGCCGGGTCAGCCCGAGTATCCCCTCGATCCCCGCCCGGTACATCCACCCCGCCGAGCCGGTATACCACGTCCATCCCCCGCGCCCGGCATGGGGGGCGGTGGAATAGACATCGGCGGCGATCACATAGGGTTCGACCTTGTAGCGCGCGGCCTCTTCGGGCGTGCGGGCGTGGTTGACCGGATTGAGCAGCGCGAACAGCGATTGTGCCGCCGCGCCGTTGCCTTGCCGGGCGAAGGCCAGAATGGCCCAGAGCGCCGCGTGCGTGTACTGGCCGCCATTCTCGCGCAGGCCGGGCGGATAGCCCTTGATATAGCCGGGGTCTTTGGGCGTGCGGTCAAACGGCGGGGTGAACAGCAGCGCGATGCCCGGATCGGGACGGATCAGGTGCGTTGTGACCGACTCCATCGCGGTTTTTGCCCGCTCGGGGTCGCCAGCCCCCGACAGCACCGACCAGGACTGCGCGATGCTGTCGATCTGGCATTCGTCGGACTCGGCCGATCCGAGCGGCGTGCCATCGTCGAAGGTGCCGCGCCGATACCAGGCGCCGTCCCATGCTTCGCGCTCGATCGCCTCATGGACACGGGTTGCGTGCTCCAGCCAGCGCTCTGCCCGCGCATCGCCGCGCGCTTGCGCGAAGGGGGCCATGCGGCGCAGCGTGGCGATCAGCAGCCAGCCAAGCCAGACCGAGGTGCCCTTGCCCGCCTCACCAACCCGGTTCATCCCGTCATTCCAGTCGCCGGTGCCGATCAGGGGCATGCCGTTCTCGCCGGTCAGGGCGATGGCCTGATCAAGCGCGCGGGCACAGTGTTCGTACAGGCTGGCGGCCTCGTCCGATTTTTCCGGCAGAAAGAAATCATCATGCGCGCCGGGGGCTAGGTCAGGGCCTTCGATGAACGGAATGACCTCATCCAGAATTGCCGCGTCTCCGGTCACCGCGATATATTGCGATACGCCGTAGCCCAGCCAGACCCGGTCATCCGAGATGCGTGTGCGAACGCCCTGCCCCGAATGCGGCAGCCACCAGTGCTGCATGTCGCCCTCAGGGAACTGCCGGCCGGCGGCGCGCAGCAGGTGTTCGCGCGTCATGTCGGGACGGCTGAAGGACAGCGCCATGCCGTCTTGCAGCTGATCGCGGAATCCATAGGCCCCGCTGGCCTGATAGAACCCGGCACGCGCCCAGATCCGGCAGGCCAGCGTCTGATAGAGCAGCCAGCCGTTGAGCATGATGTCCATCGCGCGGTCCGGCGTCGTGACCTGCACCGCCCCCAATAGACCGGTCCAGTGCTGCGTGACCGCGTCCAGCATGGCGTCGACGGGGCTGTCGCGTATCCGCTGGATCAGCGCGCGGGCGTCCTCGATCGTTTCGCATTGGCCGAGCAGAACGACCACATCGACCGAGTGTCCGGGCGCTATAGTCACCTCGCGTTGCAGCACGGCGCAGGGATCCAGAGCAGCCCCGACTACGCCGTCAAGCGGCTTGCTCAGGCCCATCGGGGCCGAGCGTCCGCCCAGATGGCCGAAAAAGCTGGCTCTGTCAGCGGTGTAGCCGGTAACCTGCGCGCCCATATCGGCAAAGGCTATCCGCCCGGCAAAGGCGGTGGCCCAAGGATTGCGCGCCATCAGCGCGCCGGTTTCGGGGTCACGTTCGGTGGTCACATGGGCCAACGTGGCACTGCGCGAGGTGCCCAGAACCCATTCGGTATAACTGGTCACGGCGATGCGACGCGGGGTCTGGCCGGTGTTGGTCAACGTGAGCCGCGAGACCTTGACCGGATCGTTCAGCGGCACGAACTGGGTCAGCGTCGACGCGATGCCGCCCCGCGCATACGAGAACCGGCTGTAGCCGAAGCCGTGGCTGGCGGTATAGGTTCCCGGCCCGCGGATCGGTTGGGCGGTGGGTGTCCAGACCTCGCCGCTGTCGAGATCGCGCAGATAGAGCGCCTCTCCCGCCGGATCGGTGACCGGGTCGTTGGACCAGGGCGTCAACTGGTTTTCGCGGCTGTTTTCCGACCAGGTAAACCCGCTGCCCTCGGCCGAGACCTGAAAGCCGAAGGACGGGTTGGCGATGACGTTGATCCACGGCGCGGGCGTGTTGGTGCCGTCGCGCAAAAGCGTGGTGTACTCGCGCCCGTCTTTGGCAAAACCGCCGGTGCCGTTGAAGAACTCCAGATCCTGTTCGGGGGCATCGAGCCCGTCGGGTTGCAATGCCGGGCGCAACGCGGTGGCGGCCTTCTCACGCGGTTTGGCCATCTCTGCAGCCGCCTGCTGCGCCACGCGGCGCAGCGTGCCAAGCTGCGTGCCAATTGAGCCACGGCTGGCCACCAGCACCACCCGCGCCGCTGCCATCAGCAAGGCGCGGGTCGGTGCCATCATCAGATCCGAGCGCAACACATGCACCGTGCCATCGGCCCGCGTGTCCGAGGCGCGGGGCCGCGTTCCCGCCGAGCGCACCGCCGCCTCGATCATGATTTGCAGATCCTGCACATAGCTGGACGAACGGTCATTCACGATGACCAGATCAACGGCCATCTGCCGCGCCCGCCAGTATTCATGCGCGGCCAGAATCTCGCGCAGCGCGCCTGCGTCCTGCGCATCGTCGATCAGGAACAACACGATCGGCAGATCGCCCGAAATGCCTTGTGCCCAAAGCCCTGATTGCGGCCCGGCCCCGGCGATGATCCGCTCTGAGCCCGGACGCAATCGCGAGTCGTTGCGCAGGATCATCCCGGCCAGCCGTTGAAAGTCTGCGGCCTGCGCATGCGTTATGCCCAGATGGCGCAATTGCACCTGCGCCTCGGTCCAGGCCAGCGTGCTGGCGCGGCCAAAGGCCGACGGGTCGCGGTGTCGTTCGAGCAGATCGAGCAAGGCGGCGGGTGTCTCGGCGACGATGGTCCAGAAGGTCACACGCGCCATGCCACCTGCTGGGACCGTGACGCGGCGACGGATCGCGAAGATCGGGTCCAGCACGGTGCCGGTGGTGCCCGAAAGCGGCGCGTCAGCCATCACCGGATTGGCCATCGAGCGCCCCCGGCCGATGAAGCGGGCGCGGTCGGTCTCGTATTGCATGGGCGCGGTTTCCTCGCCCTCGACCACGGCGATATGCGCCGCCCAGACCGACGCTTCGTTGCCTGAGCGCGGGCGGCGGGTGGCGATGATAGCGCCCAGTTCGGGGAAGTGATCGGTGACCACGAACATCTTGGAAAACGCCGGATGCGCCAGATCTGCCGCCTGCGGGGCCAGCACCAGCTCGGCGTAGGATGTCAGATCAATCTCGCGCGCCTGATGGCCGGTGTTGGTCAGCGTCACGCGGCGCGCTTCGCTGTCATCCTCGGCCGACACGACGACCTCGGTGGTCGTGGTCAGGCCCGCGTCCTTGTGCGTGAACTCGGCATGATGCTCGCAGAACACCGCGCTGTGGGTGCCGCTCGTCTGCGCCAGCGGGCGCATCGCGGCGGACCATGTCTTGCCGGTGCCGACGTCGCGGGCATAGAGGAACGTGCCCGGCGCATCCTGCGTCGTTTCGGGCCGCCAGCGCGTGATCGCCATAGTGCCCCAGCGGCTGTAACCGCCGCCCGGCGGGGTGAGCATGACACCGTAGCGCCCGTTTGACAGCAGATGCGCGGTAGGGATGGTGTCTGCGGGCCGGTCAAAGCGCCGCAACACCGGCGTCGTTTCCACCGTCTTGGGGCCGACCAGCACATCCTCGGCGCGCGGCGGCGCGGCAACCGCGTGACGCGGCACCCGTTCTTGCAGCAACAGCTCGACCGATTGCACCATCGGGTCGGCGTGGAACCGCGCGCGCAGCAGGCCGTCGCGCACTGTGTTCGCGATGGCCGTGATGGTCATGCCCTGATGATGCGCCATGTAATTGCGCACGATGGCGACCTTGGCCCCGGCAGGCAGGCGCGAAGGGCTGAAATCGAGCGCCTCATAGAACCCATACCGGCCTTCGGCGCCCAGCGCGCCCAGCGCGCGGTAGTTGTGCAACGCGCCGACGGGGTCGACCATGCTGGCCAGACCGGTGGCATAGGGGGCAATCACGCGGTCCTCGCTCAGGCCGCGTTTCAGGCCCAGCCCCGGCACGCCGAAGTTTGAATACTGGTAGGTCATTTCCAGATCGCGAGCGTTGAAGGCAGATTCCGAAATGCCCCATGGAATATCCTTGGCCTTTCCATAGGCTTGCTGACGCGCGACGATGGCGCGGTTGGTGCGCTCTAAAAGCGAGCCGGCAGGCGCGCGCATCACCAGCGACGGCATCAGATATTCAAACATCGACCCCGACCACGAGATCAGCGCCGTATCGGTGCCGACCGGCGTCGCGGTGCGGCCCAGCCGGAACCAGTGACGGGTCTCGACATCGCGCTTGGCGATGGCAAACATACTGGCCAGCCGGGCTTCCGAGGCGAGCAGGTCATAGCAATTGGGGTCAAGACGGTTGCTATCGGCGGCATAGCCGATGGAGAGCAGCTTTTTCTCGGGATCGACGAGGAAGGCGAAATCCATCTCCATCGCAAAGCGGCGGCAAAGCGTCTCGATCCGCTTGAGGCGGGCAAGGTCCGTGCTGTCCCCGATATGGTCGCGAAGCCGCTGCCGGATCGCGGCGACCAAGTCGGCGGTATCGTCGTCTGCATCGGTTGCCATCGCATCGGCCAGCGATAGCAGGTCATCCGCGTCGGAACCGGCGGCCAGTGCTGCCGCGAAGGCGGCGGTCTTGCCCCCGACCGGGGCGGCCTGAAGGCCCAGCGCATCGGTCAATCCATCGCGCAGCACGTCCTCGGTGACCGGCTGTTCGCCCCACGCGCGACAGCTTTGCGCGACCGCGATCAGATGACCGGCCAGATTTCCGCTGTCTACCGATGACACATAGGGCGGTGTCAGCACCCGCAGATCGCGGGTGTCGTACCAGTTATAGAAATGTCCCCGATGACGCGGCATGCGCTGCATGGTGGCCAGAGTGTCCTCAAGCCGGGTCAGTGCGGTCGATTGCGCGATCCAGCCCATGTCGCGGGCGGTCACGGTGGACAGCAGGTACAGACCGATATTCGTCGGCGAGGTGCGATGCGCCACCACCGGGCGCGGCGTTTCCTGAAAGTTATCGGGCGGCAGATAGTGCTCTTGCGGCGTCACGAAGGTTTCAAAGAACTGCCATGTCCGCCGCGCGATCTGCCGCAGGGCGAGACTGTCTTGCGCACCCAAAGGCTCGGCCACCTGCGTGGCCCCCGGCTCGCTGAGACGTCGCACAACCGCCGGGGCACTGATCCAGAGGGCAAGGAAGGTCAGCGCCAGCGGCCAAAGCGGTGGATTGACGGCCAAGATCGCGGCGACAAGCGTGACCGACACGACCACCCCGCCCAGCATCAGGCGGTACTGGCCAAAGGTGCCGGGAGGCGGCGTGCCTTCGGCCGAGGCGGCAGTGACCCATTCCAGCAAATGACGACGGGACACGCCGAGGCGATAGAGGGTGCGCAGGATGGCATCCATCATCAGCACAGCCGTATAGGGCAAAAGCAGGACGGACAGGCCAAAGTTCAGAGCCGCTGAAAGCACATCGCGGCCATAGGCATTCAGCTGCAGGGGCGAAAACTGCGAGCGCCGCACGGGAATGAGCGTCGAGAGCAGCGGCAACACGTACGGGACCGCCAAAAGCCCCAGCAACAGCCCGCTCCAGACCAGCGCGACCGGCAGTGGCAAGGCCCAGCCCGCGACCAGCGCCAGCAGTGTGAGTGGCGCGGTCAGCGAGCGGCGAAGGTTGTCGATCAGCTTCCATCGGCCCAGCGGCGGCACGCCGTCGCCGCGACGCCCGGTAATCCACGGCAAAAGCTGCCAGTCGCCGCGCACCCAGCGATGCTGACGCTTGGCGGCGACATCGTAGCGCGAAGGGAAATCCTCGATCACCTCGATATCCGAGGCAAGCGCAGCGCGCGCATAGACGCCCTCGAACAGATCGTGGCTGAGCAGGGTGTTCTCGGGCACCCGCCCGGCCAGCGCCGCCGAGAAGGCATCGACGTCGTAAATGCCCTTGCCCGCAAAAGACCCCTCGCCGAACAGGTCCTGATACACATCAGAAACCGCAGCGGCATAGGGATCGATCCCGCCGTTGCCCGATTGCAGCCGCTGGAACATCGAACCCGCTGCCCCCATCGGCAGCGCCGGGGTGACGCGCGGCTGCAGGATGCCGTAGCCGTCGGTCACGCGCTGCAAGGCAGGATCAAACACCGGCCGGTTGAGCGGGTGGACCATCTTGCCGATCAGGCGGTGCACCGTGTCGCGCGGCAGGCGCGTGTCGGCGTCTAGGGTGATCACATAGCGAATGTCTTGCGGCACCGGGGCATCGCTTGGCAAAAAACTCGTATCGGTCGCGCCGCGCAGCAGGCGGTTCAGCTCTTCCAGCTTGCCGCGCTTGCGCTCCCACCCCATCCAGCGGGACTCGCCGGGGTTATGTTTGCGCGCGCGGTGAAGGAACAGGAAGCGGTTGGCGGCGCCGTTGGGATAGCGCGCGTTCAGCGCGGCAATCGCGGCCCGCGCGGCGGTCAGCAGCGCGTCATCAGCGGGCATGTCGGCAGCGTCACTGTCGGGACCGTCCGAAAGGATGGCGTAATGCACAGCACCCGGCGCGCTGGCCAGATAGTGCACTTCCAGCCGTTCGACGATCTCGGTCAGGGCGGTTGTGCCCGACAGGATAACCGGAACGGCAACCAGAGTGCGGTAGTCATCTGGGACGCTCTCGGACAGATCCAGCGCTGGCAGGCGCTGTGGGGCCTTCAGGCGCGTGACCAGCAGGTTGACCAGTGCCGTTGCCGCCTCGGCGCTGGGCATCAGCAAGAGCAACCCCAGCCCGAGAAGCGGCCAGACCGACAGCCCGGCGGCAACCAAGGGCAGCAAAAGGGCGATAAGCGCCAGTGTCACCACACAAAGCGACGCCAGATACCCGCCGAGCCCGACCCGCGCCACGGCGCGCGACAGGCGCAGGCTTGCGGGCGGTGTGTAGCCGATGCTGGCGGCAAACGGCTGACGGTTCTTCCCGATCAGCCAGTGCCCCGGATCGCGCTCTCGCGCGCTGGCGCCGGTGGTAGTCTGCGACACAAGCGCCTGCGTGATGGCGATCTCGTCATGCGGCGCGTGGCGGGCCAGCGTTTCGATTTCGTCGCGGTAGCGGTTGCGCGTGGCAAAATCCAGCGCGTCGAAATCGGTGGTCTGGCGCAGCAGCGCGTCAACCAGACTGACCGATTCAAAGAATTCGGCCCAGTCCAGTTCAGACAGCACGCGCATGCTGGCAACCAGATTGCGCATGGTGACATTGGCGGCGCTCTGTTCGTGTTGCACCCGTTCGACAACCGCGTCCAGACTGGTGCCCTGACGCTGCAAGCGATCGTGCAGCCACGGCAACAGCGGCGTCGTATCAGGGTCGAACCCGCGCAGCCGGTTGCCGATCTGTGCCGCCAGAAAATCGGGCAAAGGCGCGGCTTCATACGGGGCAACGGCTTGATGCAGGGGTGTCGGCGCGCGCTCGGCAGCGCCCATCACGCTGTCAACCAAGGCATCCGCCGCGCCTTTCAGCGCATGGGCGCGGGTGATCTGCACGACAATACGGCGCATGTTCTCGACCAGAACGATGCGCAAGGTGATGGCCAGCGCCCAGAGCTCACCGATGGTGAGCGGCTGAACCGTCTGATACGCCGCGACAAACCGCGCGAGGACGGACCCCACGACCAGGCTGTCGGTATGCGCGACATAGGCCCAGGCAATGCCAAAGACGCGCGGGTAACCGGCGAACGGGCCTGAGGCCAGTTTGGGAAGTTGGCGATAGTAGCCAGCGGGCAGATCTTGGGTGATCTGGCGCAGTTGCAGCTCGACCAGATGATAATTGTCCAGCAGCCATTCCGCTGCCGGAGCGACCGTCTCGCCGCGCCGCAGGGCATCGGCGCTGAACTGATAGGCCGAGAGCAGCTCGGCCGCGTTGTCGCGCAACCGCCGGGAAAGGTTGAGAACACGGACCGGACGGTCTGCGATGGCCTGTTCGGCTGCCAGACTGATGGCGTGGTGTTCAAGCCGCTCGACGCCGAACAGATCGCTGCGGATCGGGGCGGTGTCATCCCACAGTGCAGGGCCGCGCGGGTTAGGCAGCACAGCGTGCAAAACGCCCTGCCAGGCGGCAGGGCGTTTCAAAGGCGACCCTCTCATGTGTCAGAGGCTACGGCGTGCAGTGTTTCTGCCTCGGGCCGTGGCATGGCCGTTTGCAGCCTGCAGCTGGTGATGCTCGTGGTATCCCGGATCACCGTGACGGACCCCGGCGGGGATGCGCGAAGTGTCATCTCGGCCCATCGCTTTTCGATTTCCAACCAATTCATGGCAGAACCCCCTCTGTCGGCATGTGTGACTGTGATGCTTGGCAGTGCATGTACCGGTTGAACAATGCTGCTGCGCGGAAGTTCCCGTCGCGCAGAGCATAAACGCCCGTGCACGCGACGGGTTCAGCTGGGCAGGCGGAAGTCCGCCGGATTTGCCCCAAACCCTGCTGCGTTGCGCTGAAATCGCGCCAGCTTCGGCAACCCCACGCCAAAGCGCAGGATTGTGGTCGACCGCACGGAACCATCGCGCAGATGCGGGGTTGGCTTGATACCGGGCGCGGCCTGCCGCGTCTGCCGACCTGACCTGACCGCCGAAAGTTGGTGCGCCTATGGAACAGCTGAGTTTTCCTGACACGCCCGGGCGTATCTCTCAGCCTGTTCCGTATTGCGGCCCGGCCCCCTCGCCCGGCGCGCTTTGGCTGGACTGGAACCTCTCCCCTGTGCTGCTTGCCGTTCTGACCGGGTTACTGGCCGCCGGGCTGTGGCGCGGCACCCACCGGGGAGCCTTTGCCCTGGGGTGGGCGGGGCTGGTCATCGCCTTCGTTTCGCCGCTCTGCGCGCTGACCACCGCGCTCTTTCTGGCACGCACCGGTCATCACCTTGTCCTTCTTGCCCTCGCCACGCCTGCGCTGGCCATCGGCTGGCCGCTGCGCTGGCCCGGCCGCGTGCCCGGCTTCTTGCTGACAGCGGCAGCGTTGGTGCTCTGGCACCTGCCTGCAGCCTATACGCTCGCCTGGGACAGTCACGCGGCCTATTGGGCGCTGCAAGGCGCTCTGCTTGTCGGCGGCTGGAGCTTCTGGTCCGCCGTGCTGGCACCCGAGCAGGCGCGCGGCGACTCGGTGCTGGCGGATACGGCGTTTGTGCTGGGTCTGGGCAGCGTGATGAGCCTGCTGGGCGCGCTGCTGACCTTTGCGCCACGCCCGCTTTACGGCGAGCATCTTGCCACGACCGGGGTCTGGGGCCTGTCGGCGCTGGCCGATCAACAGGCCGCGGGTCTGGTGATGTGGGTGCCGGGCATGGTGCTGATGTCAGCGGGTGTCGCACTCACGCTGGTGCGCGCCTGGCGGCGGAGCGCGACCGCATGATCGCAGCCCTGAAATTCGTGCATCTGGCCGGGATCAGTTGCTGGGCAGCCGGGTTGATCGCGCTGGCGCTGTTGATGCTGGTGTTCGGCACCACCAATGACGAGGACGATTACGTCGAGTATCGCCTGTTCACCCATGTCACCTATATCTCGTTCGTGACGCCCGCCGCGCTGATCGCCATCGTATCGGGCACAGCGCTTTGTTTCGCGGCGGGGATCTTCGAGCCCTGGCTCTTGCTGAAACTCGCCTTCGTCGCCGGGATGGTGCTGGTGCATACGTGGCTGGGCCATCTGATTCAGCGATCGGGCGAAGAGCGGCGCAGCAAGTGGTTTACCGCGCCCTTCGCAGGTCTGGCGCTGGTGCCGCTGATTTGCGCGGTGATCGGCCTTGCTTTGGTCAAACCGCAGGCCGCCACGCTGAGCGACCTTCTCCCGGCTCAGCTTTTGTCGGTACGCGAGGGGGCCGCGCCATGAGCCTCGTGCCCGCCCAGACCGTAGTCGAACACCAGCTTGCCACCGTGCCAGCCTGTCATGCCGATGAGCGCGGCGGAAAGCGCCGACAACAAAATGCCCCAAGGCAGGATTTCGCCACCCTGCAGACGCAGCCCCCAGTTCACCCCCAAAAGGCCCAACAGCATCACCGCCAGAATGGAATGCGTCCAGCTGGCAGCCCGGATGCGGATACCGGCCACCAGCAGCAACTCGGCAAGGCCGGTCAGACCGGCCAGAAGGCCCATGACGAAACTGCCACCCGCCGCCCACAACCCGGCCCGCAGCCAGAAATCATCCCCGCTCCACCAATAGAGCGCATCTGCCGCCAGCGTGGAAAAACCCAGCGCAATGGGAAAAGCCACCAGCATCGCGTGAACCGGGTGGCCGGCGATGGCGACGCGGGATTCGGTCAGGTGAAAGACGCGGTGCTGATGGATCGGATCGCGGAAGCGGCGGCGTGGGGGCATGGGGAACCTTTGTTGACGCGGGCCAGCGCCCGGTCGGCGCGTGTGTACAGTCAACGGGGTGCGGCGCTCTTGGTTCCCTTTATGCTGGCCGGATGCGACGGCGCGCTGTCCACCCTTGCCCCGCGCGGGCCCGAGGCCGAGGCGATAGCCACCCTGTGGTGGATCATGCTGGCGGGCAGTATGGCCATTTCGCTCATGATGTTTGCCTTGTTGGGGCTGGCGTTCCGCAAGAACCGGCGCCCGCTGTCCGACCGCTTCTGGACGCATGGCATGGGGCTGGGTTTCAGCTTTACCATCCTGAGCGTTTTGCTGGCCGCCGCGATCATCACCGGCGACCGGCTGATCGCCCGCCACCAGAGCGCCTCGGTGCGGGTCGAGGCCATCGCCAGCCAATGGCAATGGCGCTTCGTGCAACCCGGCCCCGATGGCGCGCCGGTCGAAACGCAGGGGCGGCTGTACATCCCCGCGGGCGTGCCCGTCGAGGTGTTCATCCGCAGCGAGGACGTGATCCACAGCTTCTGGGTGCCGACACTTGCCGGAAAGCTGGACGCGATCCCCGGACATGAGAACCGCCTGCGCTTTGAGGCGTCAGAGCCGGGTGTCTATCAGGGACGCTCGGCCGAATTCTCGGGCGTGGGCTACGCGGACATGCTGTTCGAGGTGCTGGCCTATCCGCCCGATGACGTGCCCGCGCAGTTCACCAACCGGGGCGAATCCGCCCCCGCAGCACAGGCCGGGGAACCCGACGAATGACGCTGATCCCCCACCCGCCGCAACGCGCCCTGCCCCTGCACCGCGAGATGGAGCGCGTCTGGAGCCGTCCGCCGGGGCTCAAGGGCTTTCTGACCTCGGTCAACCATTCCGAGATCGGATTGCGGTTCATGGCGCTGGCCGGGATCTATTTCGGTATCGGCGGCATTCTTGCCATGCTGATCCGCACCCAGCTAGCCACGCCGCAGGGCGCGTTTCTGGATACTGCGCTGTATAACCAGATCTTCACGATGCACGGCAGCATCATGATGTTCCTGTTCGCCATCCCCATGCTTGAAGGGCTGTCGATGTATCTGCTGCCCAAGATGCTGGGCACGCGCGACATGGCCTTTCCCCGCCTCTCGGCCTTTGGCTGGTGGTGCTATCTGTTCGGCGGGCTGATCCTGCTGGTCGCTCTGGCCGCCGGTATGGCCCCCGATGGCGGCTGGTTCATGTACACCCCGCTGTCGTCGCGCACCTATACGCCCGGTGTGAATGCCGATGTCTGGCTGCTGGGCGTCACCTTTGTCGAAATCTCGGCCATCGCCGCCGCCGTCGAGATCACCGTCACCATCCTGCGCCTGCGTGCGCCGGGGATGCGGCTGACGCAGATGCCGCTGTTCGCGTGGTACATGCTGGGCACCTCGGCGATGATGCTGGCCGGGTTTCCGCCGCTGATCCTGGGCTCGGTGCTGCTGGAGCTGGAGCGCGCGTTTGACTGGCCGTTCTTCGACGTGGCGCGGGGGGGTGACAGTCTGCTGTGGCAGCACCTGTTCTGGCTTTTCGGCCATCCTGAGGTCTATATCATCTTCCTGCCCGCCGCCGGTGCGATCTCGACCATCCTGCCGGTCATGTGCCGCACCAGGATCCTGGGGTACGAGGCCATCGTTGCCGCCATCGTCGGGCTGGTGTTTCTCAGCTTCGGGCTTTGGGTCCACCATATGTTCACCGTGGGCATTCCGCAGATGGCGCTGGCGTTCTTCTCGGCTGCCTCAACGCTGGTGGCGGTGCCGACTGCGGTGCAGATCTTTGCCTGGACCGGTACGATGTGGAAGGGCACGCCGCGACTGTCCCTGCCGATGCTGCACCTGCTGGCCTTCTTTGCCACCTTCGTTCTGGGTGGGCTGACCGGCGTGATGCTGGCGGTCGTGCCTTTCAACTGGCAGGCGCATGACACCGCCTTTGTCACGGCACACCTGCACTACGTGCTCATCGGCGGGTTCGTCTTTCCGATGATGGCCGCCGCCGTGTACTGGCTGCCGCTGATGTCGGGCAGGGTTCGGGTGCGCGGGGTGGGAGAAGTCGCCTTTGCGCTGATCTTCATCGGTTTTCACGGCACCTTCCTGATCATGCACCTGACCGGCCTTCTGGGCATGCCCCGGCGCATCCCGGTCTATCCCGACAACCCGGAATGGGCCTTGCCGAACCTGATCAGCACCCTGTTCAGTTTCATGATGTCGATCGGCTTTGTGCTCTTCGCGCTGGACCTGTTGCTGCACGCCCTCTTTGGTCGGCGCAGCACGCGCGATCCGTGGCAAGCGAACACGCTGGAATGGAAAATGGCGCTGCCGGTGCCGAGCTACAACATCGCCGCCCTGCCCGTTTCGACTGACATCACCGCCGTGTCGCTGGCGCGCGGTGAGGGAGCGCTGCCGGGTGCGCCGCGGGGCCGACGCGAGGTTCTGGCGGTGTCCTCGCTCGATGGTAAAGCCCAGCATGTCGCGGTTCTGCCGGGGAATACCCTGCTGCCGGTGGTGACGGCGGCAATGGTTGGCGTCTTTGTGCTGCTCATGCTGTTCGGGGCGTATATCCTCGCCTGTACAGCGATGCTCGGCGTGCTGGTTTGCGGCTGGACGTGGCACCGGTTTGGCCGCGATCTGCGCCCTGCGCGGATCGAAATAACACCGGGCCAAACCTTGCCCGATCAGACAGGCGTCGAGGGGTCGCTGACCCGCAGCGGCATGATCGCGCTGATCATCGCCGACGCCTCGCTTTTCGGGTCGTTCCTGTTTGCGCTGGGGTTTCTGAGCGTGATCGCGCCCGGTTGGCCGCCCCCTGACAGCGGGCTGGGCCTTGGGGCGCTGCTGCTGGGCGGCGTTGCCTTGGGAGCGCTGGCCGTGGCCTCGGGCCTTGCCCGCTGGAGCCGGGGACCGCTGCCCGGTGCGCTGGCGGGCGTTTTGGCGCTGGTCGCGGTGCTGGGCGTGGCCCTGCTGCTGGACGACCCCACACGCCACGCGCGCGATGCGTTGCGCGCGGCGGCCACGGGTTATGCGGCGCTGCATATCGGCATCGGTGTGCTGCTGGCGCTGATCGCCCGAACACGCGCCCCCGCGACGGCAGCGGCAAGCCGGTCCATCTGGCGGCTGTGGCAGGATTTCACGCTGATCACTGTGGCGATCCTCACCCTGCTCGTCGTCGCGCAAGAGGTCCTGTCGTGATCTGGCTCCTGCGCGTCATCGCCGGGCCGTTGGTCTGGGCGGCGGGCTTCTCGGCGGTTTATGCGCTGCACGGGATCGGCTGTGCACGGGGCTGGCCGGGCGTGATAACCCCTTTGGGAACGCTGCATGATGGGGCGCTGATCGGCGCGCTGGTCGTCGCCTTAATTGCCGCCACCCTGATCTTTGTGCGCCGTCCCCGCCCGCCGATGGCACCCGAGGACCGGCTGATCGCCTATGGCGCGTGGATCGGACTTATCTCGGTCGCCTTCACGCTCTTCCCGGTGATCGCTGTCAACACCTGCAGCGTCACTGGCACTTGATGCCCTTGGGGTCAGGCCCAGCATCACCACGCGGCGCCAATCCTCCAACGGTTCAAACAGGGGCGCGGTCCGGTTTCACCATTTGCCGCAGCGCTTGTCGGATCTGACAATCGTCGCGCGCGATTTATGAGCCGGGATGAAGGCCGTTCTTTCTTTGCCTTTTAAGGCGATACGGACCATATCCGCACCTAATCCCCTGTCGACTGACTGTCCGCGATTGTGCGCTTATCAACACATCTCGTCGCGCAGCCCTGCTCGCGCAGAATGCTGAAAATCAAGACGCCCTGAGCCTAGAAACTTCTGGCTGTCGCCGATAACCTGTCGGGGGTTCGGGCGCATAAATGCGACAACGCTGGATCGACCGGGAAAACCGCGCCCGACGCGCGGTGCTATTGAGGAACACATCGCATGCCCGATACGAGCGAGCCCAGACGGGAAGCCGCCGATACCCGTTTGGGCAGGTTGCCGGGGATGGTGTCTTTCGAGAATATCCTCGTGCAAGGGTACACCCGCTCGTTTTCCCCAGGAGTATTCTGGCCGGATTTTCACGCTGACGGCGTTCAACGGCATTTTCGCAACGGCGCTCCGATTTGCCAGCCCCCTGTGCCGGCTGAAGAGCCGCCCGTTCGGTTTCCCGGTGAGGCTGTTTTCCTAGGGGCGAACGGCTCGCATTTCGGGCACAGCTGTGCGGAGATCGTACCGCGCTTCCTGCAAAGCAAAACAGAACACCCTGACCTGCCGTTCATCCTGACGGGAAGGCTGGGCCATGCGGAAGAAACTTCGCCGACGCCGGTGATGTCTGCGCTTCTTGGTTGGTTCGGCATCGATCAACAGCGCGTTAAGATCATCACTGCGCCAACGGTTTTTGACCAACTGCATGTCGCGGCACAGGCCGAACACCTCAACGGCGCGCAACCGTATGACGAGTATCTTGACCTGCTCGATTCTCTCTACGCTGAAAACGGTCTGGAAAACATCGCCAACGACTTCGTTTACGTTTCACGCGCGCAACTGCGGCCCGGTTACGGGATCCATGCCGGTGAAAGCTATCTATGCTCGCTGCTTGAGGCCGCTGGCGTCAGAATTCTCTATCCGGAACGCAGTCCGCTGCGCCTGCAACTCGCGCTGTACGCTGGCGCCAAGCGTCTGATCTTTGCCGAAGGTTCTGCGCTTCACGGGCGCCAGCTTCTCGGGCGTTTTCCGCAGAAAATAGACATTCTGGAGCGGCGCAAGAAAAAGAAGAAATTCGCGATCAATCAGCTCGCCCCACGATGTGACGCGTTGACCTATGTTTCCGCCACGGCTCGAAACCTGACCTACAAGACAGAGACAGATGATGGCGATCTGTTTCGCGCGCTCGCTCTTTACGACGTCGACACCGTGCTGAACTACTTCGAATCCATCGGTTTGCCGTTGAAAGACCTGTGGGATCAGGCCGCCTTCTTAACCTCGCAGGACGACGCGATCCTGGCCTGGGTCCGCGCCATCCACGGCCTGCGCAACAAGAGCCACCGGGCAGCGGGCACCGGAGACCATGTGATCGACCAACTGAACGACGCAGGCCTTGGCCATCTCGAAGCTGAGGTAAGGCACATTGTCGCCGACCTAAACCGCGCCGATTGATCGCAATCTGCCTCCCGGTGTTGTGTTCCCCGCTGGAAAGGCCCGGGTGGAAATCGAGAGTTCATGGTCGGCTTTTCTAAGCGGACCCGTGCCCCGCATACGCATGGCTTTGGTCTCCGACCATCCAACATCTTGGAACTATAAAGGAAATGGTGCACCCAAGAGGATTCGAACCTCTGACCTCTGCCTTCGGAGGGCAGCGCTCTATCCAGCTGAGCTATGGGTGCAGCTTGCGCCGATATAGGCGAAAGGCGGGGGCGCTGCAATGGTGGAAATTGCTAAAGACCGGTCCTGAGATCAGCCGAAAAGCTCGTGGCAGAACTCCAGCGCGTCGATCAGCGCATCCACTTCGGCGGTGGTGTTGTAGAGCCCGAACGAGGCGCGGCACGAGGCGTTGATGCCCAGATGCTCCATCAGCGGCCCGGTGCAATGCTGGCCCGCGCGCACCGCGACGCCCTTTTTGTCGAGCACGGTCGAGATGTCATGCGCATGCGCGCCGTTGTTCATGGTGAACGAGAAGATCCCGCCCTTGCCCGGCGCGTCGCCCTGAATGTTGAGCCAGTTCAGCCCCTTGAGGCGCGTTGTTGCGTAGGCTGCCAGCGCCTTTTCATGCGCGGCGATGTTCGCCATGCCCAGCGATTGCATGTACTCGATCGCCACGCCCATGCCGATCTGCTGGACGATACCGGGCGTACCGGCCTCGAACTTGTGCGGCGGGTCGTTATAGATCACCGCGTCGCGGGTGACCTCGCGGATCATGTCGCCGCCGCCGATGAACGGCCGCATCTCGGCCTGCCGTTCGCGGGTGACGTAGATCGCGCCCGAGCCGGACGGGCCATAAAGCTTGTGCCCGGTGACCGGATAGAAATCGACGCCCAGATCCTGCACATCGACGGGCATATGCACCGCGGCCTGACTGCCATCCGCCAGAATCGGCACGCCCTTGGCATGGCATCCGGCGGCGATGGTCTTGATGTCCACGACCGTGCCCAGAACATTGGACATATGCGTGACAGCCACCAGCCTGGTGCGTGGGGTGATCGCGGCGAGCACGCGGGCGGGGTCGAGGGAGCCATCGGCCTCGGTCTCGACCCAGACCAGCTTGACGCCCTGGCGTTCGCGCAGGAAGTGCCACGGCACGATATTGGCGTGGTGTTCCATGACGGACAGGACGATCTCATCCCCCGCCTGCAGGCGCGGCATCGCCCAGCCATAGGCGATCAGGTTGATGCCTTCGGTGGTGCCCGAGTTGAAGAGGATCTCGTCCTCATGCTTCGCGTTCAGGAAATGCCTGACAATTCCGCGCACCGCTTCATACTTGTCCGTCGCCAGATTGGACAGGAAATGCAGGCCCCGGTGGACGTTGGCATATTCCATCGAATAGGCCTGCGTGATCGCGTCGATCACCACCTGCGGCTTTTGCGCCGACGCGCCATTATCGAGATAAACCAACGGCTTGTTGTTAACTGTTCGCGACAGGATCGGAAAGTCGCGGCGCACCGCCTCAATGTCATACATTGGAAACCTCGGCGGGCGAGAAGCCAAAGAAGAGCAGCACCATGGCGATTACGAAGCTGCTCAGAAGAAACACCATCAGCCCGGCAACCATCACGGTGATCCGCGACTTGAACCCGTGAAGGGCACAGATGAAGCCGACCAGCAGCCAGATCGACACGGCAATCGACGCAATGGCCACGATGACATTGGCCAGCGGCAGAACCAGCATGACCACGATCTGCGCAATCAGCAGCCCGGCGGTGATCAACTGCATCCAGCCGACCAGCCAGACGGCATCAGCAAAATTGCCCGTACCGCCGAAAGCGCGGCCGACATGGGTGATCAGCGCGATGACAAGCAGGTTCATCGCCGCCTGCGTGCCGGCAAAAGCGAAGGGCGACGGCAACATCGACACCTCGCCCGTCAAGACCGGCAGCAGGTACAGCAGCACCACCGAGCCCAGCACGCTGGCCGCCAGCAGCATCCAGCGCGTCGCCATCGGTGGGTTCAGCGCCATCAGGTGCTGCGCCCCCGTCTCGGGGTCGGTAAGCGATTGGCGGATCAGCGCGAAAAACTCGGTGCGTGTCATGCCCTGTCCCTATGCCGCCCGGTGGGGCGCTTCAAGCGCCACCCGCAGGCCCGCGATCAACACAGCGAAAAACGCCACAGCCGCGGGCAGCCCGGCCACGTTTGCCTGCAAGCCCGGACCGATAAGCCCGGCGACAAGCCCTTGAAACAGCATCAGGGGCGCCGCCACCAGCAGCGCCCAGAACAGCCCCAGCCGCACGGCGAAGGCATCCACCGGCCCCGCGATACGCAGGACCAGCGACAGCACCCCACCCAGCGCGTAAAACGCCAGCGGCGCGATGAAGATCCACGCGAACAGCGCGCCCGAGAGCAGCGCGTCGAGCGGAATCGTCTCATCCATATGCGCGTCACGCGCCAGACGCGGCCATTGTGCGACGAAGATCAGCGCGCAGGCGAGCATCAGGTACACCAGAATGCGCGCCTCGCGCCGGTCGCCCTGCAAGCGGCGCAGCACGCTGCGCGGGCGGCGGTAGCTGCCAACGATGTCTGTGGTCAGGGCCATGGCTCAGCTATGCCGTTCCAGCCAGCGCCGCAGGCGCAGGCGCATGTCCTGCGCGATGTCCTCGCGCTCGATCTCGTCCAGCGTTTCAGCCAGAAAAGCCAGCACCAGCAACATCTTGGCCTCTTGCTCGGGGACGCCACGGGCACGCAGGTAGAACAGCTGATCCTCGTTGATCTCACCCGAGGTCGAGCCGTGCGAGCATTTCACATCGTCGGCGTAGATCTCAAGTTCGGGCTTGGCGAGGAACTGGCAGCGCTCGTCCAGCAGCAAGGACTGGCTTTTCTGGTAGCCATCCGTGAGCTGGGCGGCCTGTTCGACCAGGATCTTGCCCTGAAACACCCCGATCGCCCCGTCGCGCAGCACCTTCTTGAACACCTGACGGCTTTCGCAGCCCGGTGCCTCATGGGTGATGAACACGGTGTCGTCGTGATGGAACATGCCGTCGCCCATCGCAGCACCGGCCAGATGCGCGGTGCCGCCTTCGCCGCCGAGCCAGATCATCGCCTCGTTGCGCACGAGGCGGCCGTTCATCGACAGGGTGAAACTTTTCAGCTTCGAACCTTTGCCGAGGCGGGCGAAAAGATGGGTCGACGCTTTGCGCTCGTGGTCGCGGCCCATGGTGCGGACGTGGTGGAAGGTGCCGTGATCGCCTACCTCGACCTCGATCACCATCGAGCTGCGGGCCGCCACTGCGCCGTTTTCCAACAGCGTCAGCTCGCCGCCCTCTTCGATCTTGATCACATGGTGCATCGTCACCGACGCATCCGTGCCCGCGCGGCGGTAGATCAGCGAGACAGGGCGTGAGACCTTGCCGGTCACCCGGATCAGCACACCATCGGTCGCCAGCGCGCTGTTGAGCGCGGCCAGCGGGCGGGCGACGGGCTTTTGCCCGCGCGCTTCGAGCGTGCCGTAGAGATCAGCCGCCCAATGGATGTCGGCGCTGTCGGCGAGACGGGTGATTTCCAGCCCCTCGCCTGCCAGCGGGTCCGAGTCTTCAGCGCTGAACACGCCATCGACCCAGATCAGCTTGAGCCGGTCGATGCCTTGGTACATCGGCGGCTCGTCGGTGATCTTGAACACCTCTGCCGGACGCACGTCGGCGCTTACCAGACGGTCGGGATCGGTATAGCGCCAGTATTCGTCACGCTTGTCGGGGTAGCCGACGCTCGCCAGCCGGTCCAGCGCCGCCTTGCGCAGCGGGGTCAGCCAAGCGGGCACGGTCGGCAGGGTCAGCCCCGCGATCCGCTCGGCTGTGGCCTGCAGGCGCGCCGCGCGACGGGCCGCGCGCGGGCTGGTCGCTGCGGCGCCGCTCATGCCTGCACCTCGGCCAGGATGTCGGCATAGCCGTTCTGCTCGACCTCAAGCGCCAGCTCGGGCCCGCCGGTCTTGATGATGCGCCCCCCCGCCATGATGTGCACGAAATCCGGTTTGATGTGGTCGAGCAGGCGCTGATAGTGGGTGATCACCAGGAACGAGCGCCCCTCGGAACGCAGCGCGTTCACGCCGTCGGCCACCAGCTTCATCGCGTCCACGTCAAGGCCCGAATCCGTCTCATCCAAGATGCACATGCGCGGCTCAAGCATGGCCATCTGCAGGATTTCGTTGCGCTTTTTCTCACCGCCCGAGAAGCCCACATTGACCGGACGCTTGAGCATATCGGCGTCGATCTTCAGATCCTTGGCCTTGGCGCGCACCAGTTTCAGGAAGTCGCCCGAGCTGAGCTCTGCCTCACCGCGCGCCTTGCGCTGCGCGTTCACGGCGGTACGCAGGAAGGTCATGTTGCCCACGCCGGGGATCTCGACCGGGTACTGGAACGCCAGAAACAGCCCGTGGGCGGCGCGTTCTTCGGGCTCCATGTCGAGCAGGCTTTCGCCTTCCAGCGTGGCGGTGCCGTCCGTTACCTCATAGCCGTCGCGGCCCGACAGCACATAGCTGAGCGTCGATTTGCCCGAGCCATTCGGCCCCATGATCGCATGCACGGAACCGGCTTCGACACTCAGGCTCAGACCCTTCAGGATCTGTTTGTCTTCGGTCGCCAGTTTGACGTGCAGGTTGTTGATTTCCAGCATCTTATCCTCGTCTCTTATTCCTTGGCCAAGGCCTGCGGCAGCAGCAGGAAATTGGCGTGTTTCGGCTCGCGGCTCAGCGGTTCGGCGGTATAGCCATGGGCGCTGACCCAACTGGCAAAGTCTTCGGCATGGTCATTGCGGATCTCGATCATGATCACCGGACGGGCTCGGGCAATCAGCGCCTCAAGCCCACGCAGGACCGGCATTTCCATGCCTTCCACGTCGATCTTGACCACCTGCGGCGACAGGGTGGCAAAAACCTCGTCGCCCTTGCGGACGATCAGATCGCCCTGCCCCGCAAACATCCTGGTCGCGCCAAGATTGCGGTCGTGTTTCTTCATGCCCCAGCCGGTCGAGCTTTCCTCGCCCAAACCGAAGCCCAGATGATCGAGGTCAATCAACCCCTGCAGCCGGTTGCCCAGCACATTGGCCACCAGCGGCGCGTGGGCCAACGGATTCGGTTCGACCACGATCACGCGCGCGGCTCCGGTGAACATCGTCAGCCACAGCGCGTGATTGCCGACATTCGCCCCGATATCGAGGATCAGCGCGCCGGGCGGCACGTGCCGGGCCAGCGCCTTCAGATCCGCAGCCTCGTAGAAGCGACCCTTGCGGTGGGCGTTCTGGATCGGGTCATCGGCCATCGACAGATGGAACGTGACCGGGCGGTTGCGGACCGTCGCGTGAACCTGCGCCATCGGCGGCAGGATCAGCGGCTGACCGGCGTGCCAGGCGGCGATGCACTCGGGCATCGCTTGCTCGGCAACGGGCGCGGTTGTTGCAACGTCGCTCATGCGCGCACCGCCCCGTCCCGCGCGGGGCGCGGCTGGATCAGGAGAGAAAGAGAGCGGTTTGCGGTCATCGGATCAGCTGCGCATCACGAATTTGGCCGACAGGTGCGACAGGATAACCGCGCAGATCGCCACGAAGGCTGCCATGCCCCGGCCACCCGGATACCAGATGGGATAGGTCAGCGACATCATCAGCACGACGCCGATGGCCACCAGAAGCACGTAGCGCGGGCGCGGTTCACCCGCCGAGAGCAGCCATTTCCAGTTCATGCATCGTTCCTCAGGACAGGCTGACCGCGGTGCCCGAGGCGGACACCATCAGCATGGAATTTCCCACGACCTCGTAATCGAGATCGACACCCACGACCGCATTCGCGCCCATCCGCGCGGCGCGGTCCTGCATTTCCTTGAGCGCAACTTCGCGCGCATCCTGCAGCTTGCTCTCATACGCGCCTGAGCGCCCGCCGATGACATCGGTCACCGAGGCGAAGAAATCGCGCACAACATTGGCACCCATGATCGCCTCACCGACGACGATGCCGTGATAGGTGCGCACCGGGCGCCCCTCGACCGTGGGGGTGGTGGTGACGATCATCTCAACGCATCCCGAACCAGGTGATGACCATCATGGTCACCCATGCCGCCGCCCCGACCGCCAGCGCGGTCAGCACGACCGAGCCTGCGAGCAGCCCGTCGGTCTTGCCCGACGAGCGGCGGCGATAGCCGAGGCCGAGCAGGACACCGACAAACACGCCGATGCCGACACCCGCCGACTTGATCAGCAGGAAACGCAACAGATCCAGCGTCACCCCACGCTCCCCTCAAGCGAGATCGCCACCAGCGCTTGCGCTTCCATGGCGAACTCCATCGGCAGGGCTTGCAGCACGTCGCGGCAGAAGCCGTTGACCACCAGGGCGACCGCCTCTTCCTCATCCATCCCGCGCGAGCGGCAGTAGAAGAGTTGATCGTCGTCAACCTTGGACGTCGTCGCCTCGTGCTCGACACGGCTTGAGGCGTTCTTGACCTCGATATACGGTACCGTATGCGCGCCGCATTGATCGCCGATCAGCAGGCTGTCGCACTGCGTGTAGTTGCGCGAATTGGTGGCGCGGGGGTGCATCGAGACCAGCCCGCGATAGGTGTTCTGCGCATGCCCCGCCGAGATGCCCTTGGACACGATCCGCGAGCGCGAATTCTTGCCCAGATGGATCATCTTGGTGCCGGTGTCTGCCTGCTGGTAGTTGTTGGTGATGGCGATGGAATAGAATTCGCCCGAGCTGTCATCACCGCGCAGGATGCACGACGGGTATTTCCACGTGATCGCAGAGCCGGTTTCGACCTGCGTCCACATCACCTTGGCGCGGTCCTCGCGGCAGTCGGCGCGTTTGGTGACGAAGTTATAGATCCCGCCCTTGCCGTCCTCATCGCCGGGATACCAGTTCTGGACGGTCGAATATTTGACCTCGGCATCCTCAAGGATGACGATTTCCACAACGGCGGCGTGCAGCTGCGTGGTGTCGCGCTTGGGGGCGGTGCAGCCCTCAAGGTAACTTACATATGCACCTTTATCGGCAATAATCAGCGTGCGCTCGAACTGGCCGGTGTTCTCGGCGTTGATGCGGAAATAGGTCGACAGCTCCATCGGGCATTTGGTGCCCGGCGGGACGTACACAAACGAGCCATCGGTGAACACCGCGCAGTTGAGCGTGGCGAAGTAGTTGTCCGAGACCGGGACCACCGAGCCGAGGTATTTCTTCACCAGATCGGGGTATTCGCGGATCGCTTCAGAGATCGAGCAGAAGATCACGCCCGCCTTTTTCAGCTCATCCTTGAACGTGGTGCCGACGCTGACCGAGTCAAACACCGCATCAACCGCCACCTTGCGGGGTGCGGCGATGTCTTCGGCGCCCTCGACACCCGCCAGAACCATCTGTTCTTTCAGCGGGATGCCCAGTTTGGCGTAGGTGGCCAGCAGCTTGGGGTCCACCTCGTCCAGCGACTTGGGCTTGCCCTCCATGCTTTTGGGTTTGGCATAGTAATACTGGTCCTGATAGTCGATCGCCGGGATATCCAGCATCGCCCAGTCAGGCTCTTCCATCTGCTCCCAGCGGCGAAACGCCTCAAGACGCCAGTCGGCCATCCATTCGGGTTCGCCGTTCTTGGCCGAAATCAACCGCACGATGTCTTCGTTCAGGCCCTTGGGCGCGAACTCCATCTCGATGTCGGTTTCCCAACCGTGTTTGTACTTGCCGGCCATCAGCTGCACGGTTTCGACCGTCTCGCGGTCGACCCCGTCGCGCACTTCAACCGTATTGTCCAAAGCCGCCATTGCGTCGTCTTCCCGTCTTATTTCGGCAGGTCTGCGCCTGCCTGTTTCATGCGTTCGCCCGCCCGTTTCCAGGCCTTGGCATAGGCTGCGGCAAAGCGCAGCGCGTCGTCTCTGTCGATACCGGGGCCCATCGAGACCCGCAGCGCGTTGCCGGCCGCTGTGGCATCAAAGCCCATCGCCCGCAACACCCCACTGGACGAGACCTTGCCCGACGAGCAGGCCGATCCAGCCGATACCGCGAAGCCTTGCAGGTCCATCGCCATCACCTGCGTTTCGCCCTTCCAGCCTGGCGCAACCAGGCTGATCGTGTTGGGCAAGCGTGGGCGATCCTTGGCTACCAAGATAATCCCTGGACACTCGGCTTCCAGAGCCTGCTCACAGGTATTTCGGATTTCCGCCACCTCATCCCAGACGCCATTCGCCAGATCGCGCATCGCGGCCTCAGCCGCAGCCGCAAACCCGGCGATGCCGATGACATTTTCGGTGCCCGCGCGGCGGCCCATTTCTTGCCCGCCGCCCCTGATCTGCGCGGTAACGTCAAGGCTCCGTTTCAGCGCCAGCGCGCCGATCCCCTTGGGGCCGCCCAGCTTGTGCGCCGACACCAACCCCATGTCGCAGCCCAGCCAGTTGAAAGCGAAGGGCATTTTGCCAAAGGCCTGCGTCAGGTCGCTGACCGCCAGCCCGGCGGGCAGGTCCTGCACGATGCCGGTTTCGGAATTGGCCAGCTGAGCCGTGCTTTGCGCCGGGTCCGTTACGTCGATACGCCCCGTCTCATCGACGCTCAGCACCGGTCGACACCAGCTTTTCACCGCGTCATGCTCGACGGCCGCACAGGCCAAATCACGCCCGGCCAGCGCCAAGGCGGCAGACTCGGTCGCGCTGGAGGTGAAGACGATATCGGCCCCGTCGGCACCCAGCGCCGAGGCAATCTGCCCGCGCGCCTTTTCCACCAGCCCGCGCACCGCGCGACCCTCGGCGTGGATCGAGCTGGCGTTGCCCACCAGATCCATCGCCGCAATCATCGCATCGCGCGCTTCAGCCCGCAGCGGAGCCGAGGCATTCCAGTCGAGGTAAAGCCGAGCACTCATGCGCTGACCCGGAACAGACCCGGCACCGCCGGACAGGGTTTCAACCCGTTGGCAGCGACATCGGCCAGCGTCGTCTGGTGCAAGAACACATAGACCTGCGCCGAGAGGCTCTCCCACAGACGGTTAGTCATTGATTGCGCCTGACTGCCCGACATCCCGCCCGACGCGCCTGCGCCCTTTTCCATCGCCGAGACCGTCTCTTCGACCGCCTCAAGCACTTCGCTGACGCGGATATCCGCCGGTTCACGCGCCAACCGATAGCCGCCACCGGGCCCGCGGACCGATTCGACCAGTCCTGCGCGGCGCAATTTGACGAAAAGCTGCTCAAGATAAGCCTGACTCACGTCCTGACGGCGGGCGATTTCGGCCAACGAGACGTGCCGCACGCCCGTTCCACGCAGCAACAGGGCCAGATCGACCATCGCAACCATCGCGTAACGCCCTTTGGTCGACAGCTTCATGGCGCAAATCCTCATGAAACGCCTTAAAAGGCGTAAAAACATTGACGGATGAGGCGGCCTTGCTTAACTGCTAACCCGCTCACCCCGACTCCCCAAGAGACGGGGGCAGAGATTAGAACCGTTCTAGATAAGGTGACTTCTTTTGTCAACAAAGGACGCCGCAGTCAGAACGCCTGGAAGGCAGTAGAAGGTCCCCGGATGCCCGAAGTAATTTTTGCCGGCCCCGATGGCCGTCTCGAAGGCCGCTATCACCCGCAACCCAATCGCGACGCGCCGATTGCCATTGTGCTCCACCCGCACCCGCAGTTTGGCGGCACGATGAACAACAAGGTTGTGTACAACCTGCACTATGCGTTCCATTCGCTCGGCTTCTCGGTCCTGCGTTTCAACTTTCGCGGCGTGGGCCGCAGTCAGGGCGAGTACGATCAGGGCATCGGCGAGCTGAGCGATGCCGCAGCGGCGCTCGACTACCTGCAGTCGATGAACCAGAACGCGCGCCATTGCTGGGTCGCGGGCTTCAGCTTTGGCGCCTGGATCGGCATGCAACTGCTGATGCGCCGCCCGGACATCACCGGCTTTGTGTCGGTCGCGCCGCCGGCTAACCTGTATGATTTCAGCTTCCTTGCGCCCTGCCCGGCCTCGGGTCTGATCATCAACGGCACCGCCGACCGCATCGCGCCGCCAAAGGATGTGACCGGTCTGGTCAACAAGCTGCACGAGCAGAAGGGCATCACCATCACCCACGAACAGATCGAGGGGTCGGATCACTTCTTCCGCGATGATGAGCTGTACATGAACCCGATGCTCGACACGGTCAAAACCTACGTCAAACGCCGGCTTTCCGAAGTCACGCGCTGATCCAGCGCGTTCGTTTGCAGCCGCAGCGCTTCAATTGTGCATGCTGCGGCTGCAAATGACCCCTATTATGTCCATAAAGCAGACCAACCGTGCCCGCTTTTGGCCCTGTTTAACCGTCATCACCGATACTGATCTGGCCCCGAGCGCGGGGGCACTCTAACGGTGAGCAGGACAGGAACAGGTTATGAAAACCACCCGATCGATGACCTTCGACAAGGGCACCAGCAGCCTGAGCGGTTGGAATCCCAGTGCGATAAGCAAGGACAGTAAACCGATGAGAGCCACCGAACTGCGTGAGTCCATTCTCAAGCATCTGGAATTCTCGCAGGGTAAAGATCTGGCCCATGCCAGCCTCTATGACATGCGCATGGCCCTGACGCTGGCGATCCGTGACCGCGTGATCGAGCCCTGGTTCCGCGCCACCCGCGCCACCTATGCCGCGCAGTCCAAGCGGGTCTATTACCTGTCGATGGAGTTCCTGATCGGGCGTCTGCTGGAAGATGCCGTGATGAACATCGGCCTGACCGAAGCCGCGCATGAAGCGATCTCGGGGCTGGGCCATGATTTCCGCGCCGTCTTGGATGACGAGCCGGACGCAGCGCTTGGCAACGGCGGCCTTGGCCGTCTGGCCGCCTGCTTTCTCGATTCGCTCTCGACGCTGGGCTGCCCCGCCTACGGCTATGGCATCCGCTATGAGCATGGCCTCTTTCGTCAAAGTTTTGGCCCTGATGGCCGTCAGGTCGAAACCGCCGAGGACTGGCTGCGCCAGAGCCACGGGTGGGAATTCGAGCGCCCCGAAGCCGCGTTCAACATCGGCTTTGGCGGCACCGTCGCTGAAAGCGGCCGCAGCGCCGTCTGGACCCCCGACAATGCCGTGGTTGCCAAGGCCTATGACACGCCGGTCATTGGCTGGCAGGGCAAATGGGCCAACACCCTGCGCCTGTGGGGGGCCGAGCCGCTCAGCGCCTTCGATCTGGCCGCGTTCAACAAGGGCGATTTCGTCGGGGCTGCCCAGCCCGAGGCCTTTGCCCGTACCATCAGCCGCGTGCTGTACCCCGATGACACCACCGAACAAGGCAAAGAGCTGCGCCTGAAGCAGGAATTCTTCTTCACCGCCGCCTCGCTGCGCGACATCCTGCGCCGCTTCACGGCCGAGCATGGCGATCTGAGCGCCCTGCCCTCGCGCGTCGCGATCCAGATGAACGACACCCACCCCGCCATCGCCGGGCCGGAACTTGTCCGCCTGCTGCATGACGAGCGCGGCATGGAATTCGAGCAGGCCGTCGACACCGCGCGCGCCTGCCTGTCCTACACCAACCACACCCTGCTGCCCGAGGCGCTGGAGCGCTGGCCGGAAACCCTGATGAGCGCGGTTCTGCCGCGCCACATGCAGCTGATCGAGCGCATCGACGCGCTGCACGCCCAGCAATTCCCGGTCCGCAGCACGCCGATCGTGGAAAAGGGTGAGGTCAAGATGGGCGAGCTTTCGTTCATCATGGCCAACCGCGTCAATGGTGTCTCGGCGCTGCACACCGAGCTGGTGAAATCGACCGTCTTTGCCGATCTGCATGCCCTGCACCCCGAGAGGATCATCAACGAAACCAACGGCGTGACCCCGCGCCGCTGGCTCAAGGGCGCGAACCACGGGCTGTCCACGCTGATCACCGACACCATCGGCGAAGGCTGGGAAGACAATCTGGAACGTCTGGTCGAGCTGGAACCGGCGATTGAAGACCGGGGCTTCCGCGACCGCTTTGCCGCCGTCAAGAAAACCAACAAGGTGCATCTGTCCAACTGGATCGGTGATCAGATGGGCATCGCCGTTAACCCCGACGCGATGTTCGACGTGCAGGTCAAGCGCTTCCATGAATACAAGCGCCAGCACCTGAACATTCTGGAAACCATCGCGCTCTGGCAGGAAATCCGCGCCAATCCGGGCGCAGGCTGGGCACCGCGCGTCAAGATCTTCGGCGGCAAGGCAGCGCCGGGCTATGTTATGGCCAAGGAGATCATCCACCTGATCAACAACGTAGCCCGTGTGATCAACGCCGATGCTGCGACCCGTGATCTGCTGACCGTGGTCTATCCGCCCAACTACAACGTGACCATGGCCGAGCGTCTGATCCCGGCGGCGGATCTCAGCGAACAGATCTCGACGGCGGGCAAGGAAGCCTCGGGCACCGGCAACATGAAGTTCAGCCTGAACGGCGCGCTGACCATCGGCACGCTGGACGGTGCCAACGTGGAGATCCGCGATCTGGTCGGGCCTGAGAACTTCTTCCTGTTCGGCATGACCGCCGACGAGGTTGTCGAGCGTCGCCGCCACCCCGATCACGCGTCCAGCGCAATTGCCGCCAGCCCGCGGCTCAGTGCAGCGATTGATCTGATCGAGGCCGGCACCTTCTCGAACGGGGATCGCAGCACGTATCGCGGTCTGACCCAGAACCTGCGGGCGCATGACTACTTCACCGTCTGCGCCGATTTCGACAGCTACTGGGACGCGCAACGCGCCGTCGACACCGCCTGGGGCGACGCCGATCACTGGATGCGGATGGCCGCACTGAACACCGCGCGTTCGGGCTGGTTCAGCTCGGACCGGACCATCAAAGGCTATATGAAGGACGTCTGGAACATTCAGCCGATGATCTGACGCGCAGCGGCGGTATTGTGGCCCCATCGCAGACGATAGCGGGAAACGAGTCATTGCCTTTCACCCGGACCTGCGCGACTAATTGCGTATGGTTCGGGCAAAAACACCTGCGAAAAGCGTGATAACACAAGATGATGTGGCCGAGATCAAGTCTGGCCGCGTCCTTGATCCCTTTGCGGTTTTCGGACCGCGTCACCGGGGACAAGCCGGGTTTCTGGTTGCCTTCGATCCGGCAGCCGAAACAATGGAAGTGCTCACACCCAAGGGCAGTCTGCCGATGCAGGCGCTGGGTGACGGACTGTTCACCGGCCAGCTGGGCACCGAAACCATCTATCGCCTTAGGGCCACGAAGGGACCGCAACAGTGGGACTTCGATGACCCCTACCGCTTTGGCCCTGTGCTGGGTCCGCTCGATCTGCACCTGATCAGCGAAGGCACGCACCGGCGTCTTTGGCAGGCTCTGGGGGCGCATGCGATCACGCATGAAGGCTGCCAGGGCGTGCATTTCGCCGTCTGGGCTCCGAATGCGCGACAGGTTTCCGTCGTCGGTGACTTCAACGGCTGGGACCGCCGGCGCGCGGTGATGCGGCGGCGCGGTGCAGGGGTCTGGGAGATTTTCCTCCCCGGTCTGAAACCCGGCGAGACCTATAAATACGACATCGCCCCCATGCAGGGCGGCAGCGCGCTCAAGGCCGATCCGCTGGCCCGCGCGACCGAACTGCCCCCCGACACCGCCTCACGCATTGCCACGTCGCAGCCCTATGACTGGGCCGATGACGCCTGGATGGAAAGCCGCCACCTGCGCAACAACCGCGAGGCGCCGATCACCATCTATGAGGCCCATCTGGGCAGCTGGCGGCACCGCGACGGGCGCTCGCTGACGTATCGCGAGGCCGGGATCGAGCTGGTCGAGTACGCGCATGACATGGGCTTCACCCATATCGAGCTGATGCCGCTGGCCGAATACCCGTTCGGCGGCTCGTGGGGCTATCAGCCCACGGCGATGTACGCGCCCACCAGCCGTTTTGGCACGCCCGATGATTTCCGCGCCCTGATCGACGCCGCGCACGCCAAAGGCATGGGCGTGCTGATGGACTGGGTTCCGGCGCATTTCCCGACCGACGCGCACGCGCTCGCACAGTTCGACGGCACGCCGCTTTACGAGCATGGCGACCCGCGCGAAGGCTACCATCCCGATTGGAACACGCTGATCTACAACGTGGGCCGCACCGAGGTGAAGAATTTCCTCACCGCCAACGCGATCTTCTGGCTGCGCGAGTTCCATCTGGACGGGCTGCGCGTGGATGCCGTGGCCTCGATGCTGTACCGCGACTATTCGCGCAAACACGGTGAATGGGTGCCCAACCATCTGGGCGGACGCGAGAATTTCGAATCCATCGCCTTCCTGCGCGAGATGAACACGCTGGCCTACAGCGAAGGCCCCGACGGGCTGATGACCGTGGCCGAAGAAAGCACGGCCTGGCCCGGGGTGACGACGCCGGTGCATAACGGCGGGCTTGGCTTTGGCTTCAAGTGGAACATGGGGTGGATGAACGACACCCTGCGCTACATTGAACACGACCCGATCCACCGCCGCCACCACCACGACCTGATGACCTTTGGTCTGGTCTATGGGTTCAGCGAAAACTTTGTGCTGCCGATCAGCCATGACGAAGTGGTGCACGGCAAGGGCAGCATGCTGCAAAAGATGCCGGGCGATCATGCCACCAAACTGTCAAACCTGCGGGCCTATTATGGATTCATGTGGGGGCATCCGGGCAAAAAGCTGTTGTTCATGGGCTGCGAGTTCGCGCAGGACCATGAGTGGAACCATGACTTTGGCCTCGACTGGGGCGCGCTGAACCATCCGGGCCATGCGGGCATTCAGCGGCTGGTGCGCGATCTCAACACGCTCTACCGGGCCGAGCCCGCGCTGCACGCACGCGACGCGGATTCCAACGGTTTCGCCTGGGTTGACCGCGAGGCACGGGCGGAATCGGTGTTCAGCTGGCTGCGCTATGGCCATGCCGAGCATCGCCCGGTCGCCGTGCTGACCAACTTTACCCCGGTCGAGCGTCAATGGCGCATCGGCCTGCCCCGCCCCGGCCGCTGGCGCGAGGCGCTGAACACCGACGCGGGTCTCTATGGCGGCGGCAACCGGGGCAATTTCGGCTCGGTGCACGCCGATGGCCCGCCCCACGCGGCGCAGCCGCATAGCGCGGTGGTGACCTTGCCGCCGCTTTCCACCCTGTTTCTGATACCGGAGGACGACCGATGACCCCCTCGACCACGCGCCTCTCCAAGCGAAGCATGGCCTTCATTCTGGCCGGCGGACGCGGCAGCCGGTTGCACGAACTGACCGACCAGCGCGCCAAACCGGCGGTCTATTTCGGCGGCAAGACCCGGATCATCGACTTTGCGCTGTCCAATGCCTTCAACTCGGGCATCAGCAAGATGGCCATCGCGACGCAGTACAAGGCCCATTCGCTGATCCGCCACTGCCAGCGCGGCTGGAACTTCTTCCGCTCGGAACGCAACGAATACCTCGACATCCTGCCCGCCTCGCAGCGCGTGGACGAGCATCACTGGTACGAGGGCACCGCCGATGCCGTCTTTCAGAACACCGACATCGTCGACAGCTATGACATTGATTACGTGATCATTCTGGCCGGTGACCATATTTATAAGATGGACTACGAGGTCATGCTGTCCGAGCATGCCGAAAGCGGTGCCGATGTAACCGTCGGCTGTCTGACCGTCCCGCGCGGCGACGCCAGCGCCTTTGGCGTCATGGCCATCGACCACGCCGGTCGCATCACCGATTTCATCGAGAAACCCGCCGACCCGCCCGGCCTGCCCGATGATCCCGACAGCGCGCTGGTGTCGATGGGGATCTATGTGTTCCGCTGGAAATTCCTGCGCCAGCTGTTGATGGACGACGCCGCCGATCCCAACTCGTCGCGCGATTTCGGCAGCGACATCATCCCGACCGTGGTGCGCAACGGCAAGGCGATGGCCCATCGGTTCGAAAGCAGCTGCGTGCGCCACCGTGACGATGCCCCGTCCTATTGGCGCGATGTCGGCACGCTGGATGCGTTCTGGAAGGCCAATATCGACTTGACGGGCTTTGACCCCGATCTGGATCTGTGGGACCGCAACTGGCCGATCTGGACCTATTCCGAAAGCGTCCCGCCCGCCAAGTTCATCCACAACGAGGAAAGCCGCCGGGGTGTTGCGCTGTCTTCGCTGGTGTCGGGCGGCTGCATCATCTCGGGTACCGAGGTACGCAACTCGCTGCTGTTCACTGGCGTACATTCCAACAGCTGGTCCTCGCTGACCCATGCGGTCGTGTTGCCCTACGCCACGATCAACCGCCACGCGCGGCTGACCAAGGTGGTGATTGATCGCGGGGTGGTGATCCCCGACGGGCTGGTGGTGGGCGAAGATCCCGAAGAAGACGCCAAGTGGTTCCGCGTCAGCCCGGGCGGTGTGACGTTGATCACCCAGTCCATGCTGGACCGACGAGAGAGCCAGCGATGAGCAACACTGCCGCTTTGCGCACGGTTCTGGCGGTCGCCTCGGAATGCGCGCCGCTGATCAAGACCGGCGGTCTGGCCGATGTGGTTGGCGCCCTGCCCGGTGCGCTGGCCTCGCAGGGCTGGGCGATCCGCACGCTGCTGCCGGGCTATCGGCGGGTGATGGCAGCGCTGAGCAAGCCGCGCGTGGTGCGCGACCTGCCGTCGCTTCTGGGCAGCAAAGCGCGGGTGCTTGCGGCAACGGTTCACGGGCTCGAGATGCTGGTGCTCGATGCGCCGGATCTGTTTGACCGCGACGGCACCCCCTATCTGGACGCCAACGGCAATGACTGGCCCGACAACGACCTGCGCTTTGCCGCCCTGTCCCAAGCTGCGGCGCTGATTGCAAAGGACGGGATCGGCGGCTGGACGCCCGAGATCGTGCATCTGCACGATTGGCAGGCCGGGCTCACGCCCGTTTACATGAGCGAACTGGGTGCGACCCAACCGACACTTCTGACCATCCACAACATCGCCTTTCACGGCCTGACCGGGTACAACCGGATGCGCGCTCTGGCGCTGCCGCCGTCGGGTTTTCATCCCGACGGGTTCGAGTATTACGGCCATATCTCGGCGCTGAAAGCCGGATTGACCGGGGCTTGGGCAATCACCACCGTCAGCCCGACCTATGCACAGGAACTGACGACCGAGGAATTCGGTCTGGGGCTTGAAGGGGTGATCCGCGCGCGGGCCGCGCAGATGACCGGCATCCTCAACGGGATCGACACCGATCAATGGACGCCGACCACCGACCCTGCGATCGTGCCGTTTTCGACGCCGCGCGGGAAAGTTGCCAACACCGTCGCGCTGCGGGCCGAGTTCGGGCTTGCCCCCAGCGACGGGCCGCTGGCGGCGGTGGTGTCGCGGCTGTCGGACCAGAAGGGGCTGGATCTGCTGCTGGGCGCACTGCCCTCCTTGCTTGACGGCGGAGGCCAGCTGGTTCTGCTCGGCTCGGGCGACCGGCGGATGGAAAACGACTGGCTCAACGCCGCGGCCGCGCACCCCGGGCAGGTGGCGGTCCGCATCGGCTATGACGAAACCCTCTCGCACCGGATTTATGCCGGGGCGGATGCCATTCTGGTGCCCTCGCGGTTCGAGCCCTGCGGGCTGACGCAGATGTACGGGCTGCGCTATGGCGCGGTGCCGGTGGTCGCGCGAACGGGCGGGCTGGCCGACACGGTGATCAACGCCAATGCCGCCGCCCTTGCCGTGGGCTGCGCCACCGGCATCGTGCATGCGCCCAAATCCATCCCGGCGCTGGCCCATGCCCTGACGCATCTGTGCCGCTTGTGGCAAGACAGGCCCACCTTCCAACGCCTTCAGCGTAACGCCATGAAACACCCCGTCGGCTGGGAGGCCAGCGCGCCGCTCTATGCAGCGCTCTATGGCCGACTGGCAGCGGCGCTCCCGGAGTCCTCATGAATCTGACCATCGAACGCGGCCGTCATGACCGCATCGGCGCGACCTTCGACGGTGACGGGGTCAATTTCGCGCTGTTTTCCGAGCATGCAACGGCGGTCGAGCTGTGCCTGTTCTCGCCGGACGGCGTGCGCGAGACGCATCGGATGTTCCTGCCCGAGCGCACCGGCTATGTCTGGCATGGCCGGGTGTCGGGCCTGTGTCCGGGTCAGCTCTATGGATATCGTGTCCATGGACCCTATGCGCCCGAAGAGGGTCATCGCTTCAACCCCAACAAGCTGGTGCTTGACCCTTACGCCAAGCGCCTGACCGGCCATCCGCGCTGGTCGGATGCGCTGTTTGGCTACAACCCCGGCGCCAAGACGCTGGATCTGACCTATTCAACCCGCGATTCCGCGCGGTTCATGCCCAAATGCGTGGTCGAGGATCCCAGCTTCTTCTGGGGCAACGACCGACCGCCTGCCACCTCATCCAGTGAGACGGTGGTCTATGAGGCCCATGTAAAGGGGCTGACGCAGCTGTCGGGCGTGAACAATCCGGGGACGTTTCTGGGCGTTGCCTCGGACCGGATCATCGACCATCTGGTCGATCTTGGCGTCACCGCACTGGAACTTTTGCCGGTGCAGAGCTTTCTCAACGACCGCTGGCTGATCGAGAAGAAGCTGACGAATTACTGGGGGTATCAGACACTCGGCTTCTTCGCCCCCGATCCGCGCTATCTGCAGACCGGCCAGATCAACGAATTTCAGCATATGGTCGCGCGCCTGCATGCCGCCGGGATCGAGGTCATTCTGGATGTGGTCTACAACCACACCTGCGAAGGCTCGGAACTGGGCCCGACGCTCAGCTTTCGCGGCATCGACAACCGCAGCTATTACCGGCTGGCCCCCGACCCGCGCCACTACATCAACGACACCGGCTGCGGCAATACGGTGAACATGGAGCACCCGATGGTGCTGCGCATGGTCATGGATTCGCTGCGCTATTGGGTCGAGGTGATGCATGTCGACGGCTTCCGCTTCGACCTTGCCTCGACGCTGGCGCGCGATGATGCCGGGTTCCAGTCCAACTCGGCCTTCTTCGCCGCGATCCGGCAAGATCCGGTCCTCAACCGCGTCAAACTGATCGCCGAGCCCTGGGACATCGGCCCCGGCGGCTATCAGCTGGGCGCGTTCCCGCACCCGTTCCACGAATGGAACGACAAGTTCCGCGACGGCGTGCGGCGCTTCTGGCGGCGTGACCCGCGCCCGGCCCCTGAGCTGGCAGCGCGCATCACCGGATCGGCCATGCAGTTCGACCATTCGGGCCGGGGCGCGACCAGTTCGGTCAACTTCATCGCCGCCCATGACGGGTTCAACCTGACGGACATGGTCAGCTATAACGACAAGAACAACATCGCGAACGGCGAGGATAACCGCGATGGCCATTCCGAGAATTTCTCGGACAACATGGGCCATCAGGGGCCGACCGACGACCCGCAAGTGATGCAGGCCCGCGCCCTGCGGCGGCGCAATCTGATGGCGACGCTGCTGCTCAGCCAGGGCATGCCGATGATCCTGGCGGGCGACGAGATCGGCCATTCGCAACAGGGCAACAACAACGCCTATTGTCAGGACGGCCCGATTTCGTGGCTGAACTGGGACGACATCGACGCCGATATGCTGGCGTTTACCAAGCGCCTGATCCAGTTCCGCAAGAACCACCCGATCCTGCGCCAGCGGCTGTTTCTGCACTCAAAGGCGCGCACCACCGATGGCAAGGCCGATGTGTTGTGGTGGCACCCCGAAGGACGGCGCATGACGCCCGAGGACTGGGAAGATCCGGCGCTCAGCTTCGTCTGCGTCGAGCTGCGCACGGCGTCGGGCACGCCCAGTTACTCGGACGTCGAGGACGCGCTGTTTCTGGTGTTCAACGCCGGGGGCGAGATTGACGTGATGCTGACCCCCGCGCCCGAGGGCAAGGTCTGGTCGCGCCGCATCAACACCTACGCGCCGCTGATCCCGCCGCAGCGCATCCCCTATGGCAAGCTGAACGTGCCCGCGCATTCGGTCTCGGCTTTGGTTCTGGAAAACAACGGATGAGCGATTTGGATGCGCTCTGCCAGGCGGCAGGGCTGACGTGGGTGTACCGCGACGGCGCCGGGCGTATGCAGGAAGCCCCTGAGGAAAGCCGCCGCGCCGTTCTGGCCGCGCTTGGCCATAGCAACACGGACGCCGCCTTGCCGGTCGCGCTGCAACGCGCGACCTCGCTGGCGATCCCGGCGGGCGTCGGGCACGACTGGGGCCCCGGCCCCTGGGTTCTGCATACCGAGGCAGGCGAGGAAATCCGCGGCGAAGGCCCCTTGCCCGCGCTGCCGATGGGCTATCACCGCGTGCAGCACAATGGCTGGACGGTGCACCTGCTGGCCGAACCGCCGCGCCTGCCGCTGCCACCAAGGCGCTGGGGCGTGACGCTGCCGCTCTTCGCGCTGTGGGAAGATGCGCCATCGGGCATGGGGGCCTATCCTTTGCTCGGCGCGCTGGCCGAGGGGCTGGCCGCGCAGGGGGCGGGGTTTGTGGGGATCAACCCGATCCACGCGGGCTTTCCCACCGATGCCAGCAACTTCAGCCCCTACGCGCCCTCGCACCGCCGGCGGCTGAACACGCTGCATATCGACACCGGCACGGCGCTGCCCGAAAGTGGTGCGCTGATCGATTACGCCGCCGCGATCCCGGCACAATGCGCCGCCCTTGAGGCCGCCTATGCCCGCTTCGACGGAGATACGGCGTTTGATGACTGGCGCGCGGCGGGCGGCGTCCGACTGGAAGAGTTCGTCACCCATCAGGCGCTGAGCGACGTGTATGGCCCGTATTGGGGCGAATGGCCCCTGCCCCTGCAAGACCCGAAAAGCCAAGAAACTCAAAACTTTGCGCGGGACAATTCACAGCGCCTGCAGTTTCACGCCTGGGCGCAATGGCAGGCCGAGACGCAATTGTCTGACAGCCAGCGCCGCGCTCGTGCGGCTGGAATGCCCTTTGGCCTGTATCTGGATATCGCCGTCGGCACCCATCCCCACGGGGCCGAGACATGGGCCGAGCGCGGTCTCTTCGCGCAGGGTGTCTCGCTGGGCGCACCGCCCGATCTGCTGGGGCCGTCCGGTCAGCGCTGGGGCCTTGCACCCATGCGCCCCGATGTGCTGCGCGCCACAGGGTATGAGGCCTTCGCGCAAACGCTGCGCGCGCAGTTGCGGTTCTGCGGCTTGCTCAGAATTGACCATATTCTCGGGCTCGAACGCAGCTTCTGGCTGCCGGACGGTCTGCCCGGCCTCTACGTCGCCATGCCCCGCAACGAGCTGTTGGCCGTGGTCCGTATTGAGGCAACGCGCGCCGGGGCCAGCGTGATCGGCGAGGATCTGGGCACCATCCCCGAGGGTCTGCGCGGCGCGCTTGAGGCGTCGGGCGTGCTTGGCTGCCGCGTCGCGGTGTTCGAGCGTGACTGGGAAGGCACCCGAGCGTTTCTGCATGGGGATGCCTATTCGCCCACCGCGCTGGCGTCCTGGGGCACGCATGACACGCCGACCTGGGAGGGGTGGCGGCAGGGCCGTGACATCGACTGGCGCGCGCAACTGGGCGAGGTGCCCGACGAGGCCGAAGCCCGCGCCATCCGCGCCGAAGAGGTCGCCGCCTTTGACGCGCTGACCGGCGGCAGCGACATGGCCTCGATGCACCGGCATCTGGCGCAATCGGCCAGTGTTCTGGTGGCGGTTCAGGGTGAAGACCTTGCCGCCTCGGTTGAACAGGCTAACCTGCCGGGTACGGTATTCGAACATCCCAACTGGTGCCGCCGCCTGCCTTTGCCGTTGTCGGGCCTCATTTCCGCCCCATCGCTTGCGCACACCGGCGCCCTCATGGCTGAGTCCGGAAGGATAGACTGATGACCACCCAAACCCGCATCGCCACGCAACCGATCCCCGGCCAGAAGCCCGGCACCTCGGGCCTGCGCAAGAAGACCCGCGTCTTCATGCAGCCCGGCTATCTGGAGAATTTCGTCCAGTCGATCTGGGACGGGATCGGCGGGATTGTGGGCAAGACGCTGGTCGTCGGCGGCGACGGGCGGTTCTTCAACGAGGCCGCGATCCAGACGATCCTGAAGATGGCGGCGGCGTCCGGCGCGGCGCGGGTGATCGTCGGGCAGAACGGGTTTCTGTCGACGCCGGCTGCGTCCAACCTGATCCGGGTGCGCGGCGCGGACGGCGGAGTGATCCTGTCGGCCAGCCACAATCCGGGCGGGCCGGATGAGGATTTTGGTATTAAATACAATATGTCCAACGGCGGTCCTGCACCAGAAGGCGTGACCGATGCGATCTTTGCCGCGACCGAGACGATCGCGCATTACGACATCCAGGAAGGCCCGGATGCGGACCTGTCGGTGATCGGCGAACGGCCGTTTGGGGCGATGACGGTTGAGGTGGTGGACCCGGTGGCAGAGTATGCCACGCTGATGGAGAAACTCTTCGATTTCAACGCGATCCGTGCACTTCTTACGTCGGGCTATCAACTGCGTTTCGACGCGATGCATGCGATCACCGGGCCTTACGCGGTGGAAATCCTTGAGCGGCGGCTGGGCGCTGCGCCCGGTTCGGTGGTCAACGCCGTGCCCTCACCGGATTTCGGCGGCGGGCATCCCGATCCGAACCCGGTCTGGGCCAAGGATCTGATGGATGCGATGTATGCCCCCGGAGGGCCGGATTTCGGCGCGGCTTCGGACGGCGACGGGGATCGCAACATGATCGTGGGCAAGGGCTGCTATGTGACGCCTTCGGACAGTCTGGCGGTTCTGGCGGCGAATGCGCAGCTGGCGCCGGGCTATGCGTCGGGGCTCAAGGGCGTGGCGCGCTCGATGCCGACCTCCTGCGCAGTGGACCGGGTGGCCGAGGCGCGCGGGATGCCCTGCTATGCGACGCCGACGGGGTGGAAGTTCTTTGGCAACCTGCTCGACGCCGGGATGGCAACGCTGTGCGGCGAGGAATCGGCGGGGACCGGGTCCGACCATGTGCGCGAGAAAGACGGGCTGTGGGCGGTGCTGTTGTGGCTCAACATTCTGGCGGTGAAGAAGCAGTCGGTGGCGGCGGTGATGGCCGATCACTGGGCCGAGTTCGGCCGGACCTATTATTCCCGCCATGATTATGAGGCGATCGAGACCGGCGTGGCGAACGATCTGATGGCGGCGCTTCGGGGATCGTTGGGCAGTCTGGCCGGGAAACCGGCGGGCGATCTGGTGGTCGAGAGCGCCGAGGATTTCAGCTATACCGATCCAGTGGATGGCTCGGTCGCCTCGAAACAGGGCGTGCAGATCCGGTTTGAGGGCGGCGCGCGCGTGGTGCTGCGCCTGAGCGGAACCGGGACCGAGGGGGCGACGCTGCGGGTGTATCTGGAGCGGTTCGATCCCTCAGATTTCGGGCAAGACCCGCAGGTCGCGCTGACCCCGGTGATCAAGGCGGTCGAGGCGCTGGCGGGGATCGCGGCGCGGACCGGGCGGTCGGGGCCGGATGTGATCACCTGAGGCTGTCCCACGATGGGACAGTGAGGCGGGTCCAGTGATTTCAAGGGCTTGGCGAGCGGCGTTAAGAGTATTTTAGCGTTTACCCGCAGGTTCGCGGCGGAGCGAAGTCGGGGTGAAACCCCGACCTACGGGGCGTTGCTCATGAGTATTTGGGACATGATGATGGGGCGTTCGCGGCTCAGGAATTGAGCTGGCAGCGGGTCCAGGTCAGGGCGGTAGTGCCCGGTTCGGCGACGCGCAGGGATTCTTCACCGAGCAACGTCACGACCACGATGTCGCCCGCGCCCGCTTCCCCCTCAGGCACCGTATAGCCGCCGTCATGGCGGCGGTAGAGGCCGGTGACGGCGTGGCCGCCGGGGTTGACGAAGGACGATCCCCTTATCTGCAGCGAACGGGGGCCGCCCGGTTCGCACCATGTGCCGTCGATGGAATCGGCTAGCGCGGCGACCGGGGCCAGAAGCACCATGGCGGCGATAAGGGGGCTGAGGATTCGTGGCATTGTCCGCTCCCGCTGATTGCAACCAGCGTGACACAGACGGTGCAAAGCGCCAAGCGTTTCGGGGCAAGCCTGTGCCTGCCCCGAGAGGGATCGCTTAAACCTCGGGCACGCGCAAGATGATGCCATCAAGCGCCGGGGACATTTCCATCTGGCACGACAGGCGCGACTGATCGAGCCGCGGGGCATCAGTGGCGTCGAGCATTGCGTCCTCGAAATCCGACGCCGCGCCCGCCGCCGCCAGCCATGCCTCATCGACATAGACGTGGCAGGTCGCGCAGCTCATCGTACCGCCGCACTCGCCGATGATGCCGGGGACGTTGGCGTCAACGGCGGCCTCCATCAGGTGCCGGCCGTCGGCCACGTCTGCGGTGATTTCGCGCCCGTCGGGCAGAATCCAGGTGGCTTTCATGCGGTCTCTCCTCACACAAACCAGATTGAGAAATCGCGCGCCTGTTCGGGCGTCATGTCCTTGGTCTTGTCGACCTCGACGCGCTTCATATGCACGTGATGCGCGACATACTCAGGCCCCATCGCCGCGATCATGGGCGCGTCGGCTTCCAGATCATCGAGCGCGGCGCTGAGGGTTTCGGCCACGCCGTACTCGGCATTCTGGCCCATGAAGCAATCGCCCGTCTCGACCGGCGGCAGGTCATAGCGCCCCTCATAGCCCAGCCGCGCCGCTTGCAGCACGGCGGCGACGGCGGCGTAGGGGTTGGCGGCGGCGTCGGCCATGCGGTGTTCGAGCCGGGCTTTCTTGCCGCCCTCGCCCGAGACGCGGCAGGTGACGCCGCGATGATCCTCGCCCCAGTTGCACCAGAAGCCCGACATCGAGGCAGGTTGCAGGCGGGCGTAGGAATTGACCGACGGCGCGGTCAGCGCGGCCAGCGCCTTGTGGTGCTTCATCCAGCCTGCGATACAGCCGCGGCCCAGATCGGTCATGCCCTTGATGCCACCCTGCGGCCCGGCGCTGAGGGCGTTGTTGCCCTGTGTGTCGGTGAAGGACAGGTTGATATGCATACCTGAGCCGCCGCGATCAAACAGCGGTTTTGGCAGGAAGGTCAGGATGATACCCTTTTGGAACGCCACTTCGCGCGCCAGTTGGCGGAACATCACCGTCTCATCCACCGCCTGCAGCGCCTCATCGAAGCTGAGGGTGAATTCGTATTGCGGCGTGTCGTATTCGGTGGTGACCAGATCGAGTTTGAAGCCTGCGGCCTCGGCCGCTTCCCAGATCGCGTCGGTGAAGCCGAGCGGATCGTTGAACGGCCCACCGCCATAGACATGGCCACCGGGGAGATCATAGGGGGCCAGCGTGCCATCCTCGGCGCGGGTGAAGGCGAAGGCTTCCAGCTCGATCCCGACCTTGGGGGTGAGCCCGTGCTTGGCCCAGTCGGCAATCGCGGCCTTGAGCCGATTGCGCCCCAGGATCGGCACCGGCGCGCCATCGCGGTCGGTCATGTCGCCGGTAACCATATGCACGCCCGGTTCCCAGCCCGGACGGATGTCGGCGGCGTCCCAGCTAAGAGTCATGTCGGGCAGACCCTCAAGGCAATTGGTGCCCGGCGCGTCGACGATCAGGTCTTTGTCATAATGGACGGCAAGGCAAGGCTGGGCAAAGCGGGTCGAGCCGGAGCCGATCTTTTCCTGCGGCAGGTATTTCGAGCGCAGGATGGAAAGATGGTCGCACCAGACGGGGCGCAAACGGTCACGCATGAGGGATCTCCCTGTTTCTTATGGTTTTTTTATTGTGGTCAGGCGCGGGTGATCCGCACCGGAAGTTCCTTGATACCGCCCACAAAGTTGGAACGGAGGAATTTTTGCGGCCCCGCCGGTTCAATCGACGTGATCCGCTTGGCCAGTTCCTGAAACAGCACACGCACCTCAAGCCGGGCCAGATGCATGCCCAGACACAAGTGCGGGCCGCCCTGCCCGAAGCTGAGATGGGGGTTGGGATTGCGCGCAAGGTTCACGCGGAACGGGTCGTCAAAGGCGGTCTCATCCCGGTTGCCGCTGACGAACCAGTAGAGCACCTTGTCGCCCGCCTTGATGGTCTTACCGTGCATCTCGTGGTCGCGCGTGGCAGTGCGGCGGAAATAGACGGCGGGGGTTGCCCAGCGGATGATCTCGTCGGGCGCGGTGGCCCAGACCTCGCCGGCCTTCATCTGGACCAGCAGTTCGGGCTGGTGCGCCATGGCCTGAATACCGGCGGCGATGGAGTAGCGGGTGGTATCATTCCCGGCGGCGACGAGCAGGCAGAAGAAGTTGCGAAACTCGGTCTCGGAGATCACGCTGCCATCGGGGCCGGGTTGCAGGATCAGGTGGAGGATGCCGTTAGTGTCGCCGCGCGCCGCCTTGTCGGCCATCAATTTACGGGCGTATTCATAGAGTTCCGCCCCGGCGGGCGAGTTGAACGGCATCAGGCGGTAGTCGTCGGTCGTCATCTTGTCGAGCACATGCTCGGTGAAATCGGGGTCGGTGTTGGCAATCAGCGCGTCGCCCTTTTCCACCAGCCACGGCAGGTCTTCGTCGGGGGTACCCAGAATGCGGCCCAGCATGCGCATCGGCAGCTCGCGGGCGATGCGTTTGGTGGCGTCGAAGCTGTCGTGTTGCAGGGCGTCGTCGAGGATTTCGTCGCAAAGTTCGCGGATCTGGTCCTCAAACCCGGCAACAACGGGGCGCGAAAAGGCCTTGGCGACCTTGACGCGGGTCATCGTATGCTCGGGCGCGTCGGTCTCCTGAAAGGTGCGGCGCGCGAGGTATTCCTCATAGGTCTGATCCTCCATGCGGATGCCGCGGGCCGATGACATCAGATCCGGCTGCCGGTTCAGCGCCAGAATATCGGCGTGGCGGGTGACGTTCCAGAACCCCTGCCCCGCGTCCCAGTCGCTCCAGGCGAGCGGGTCATCGCGACGCATCCGGGCAAAGGTGTTGTGCGGCACGCCTTGGGCAAAAATGTCATGCGAGGTCAGGTCGGCGTGCCCGTCGTCGGTTGGTGTCCAGATGGTCATGCGACTCTCCCTTGCGGTCCGTTGCTTGCTATGTATATTATTGGCAATGCAACGTATGCAAATGGAATTTTCATGCATATCGCCTTTCTTGACGCCAACACCGACCGCTCTGCCTTTGCTGCCCGCCATGCGAGCGAAGTGGACAAATTCCGTGCCCTTCTGGCCCCTGTCGCGCCGGACTGGCGCTATAGCGACTTCAAGGTGACCGAGGGCGCTTTGCCCGCGTCACTGAAGGGTTTCGACGGGGTCATCGTTTCGGGAAGCCCGGCTTCGGTCAATGATGCAGAGGACTGGGTTCCGGGGCTGATGGCGACGATCCGCAAGGCCGTGGACGCCGGTGTGCCGGTGTTCGGCGCGTGTTTCGGGCATCAGGCGGTGGCCAAGGCGTTGGGGGGCGTGGTCGCTCACAACCCCGATGGCTGGGTGCTGGGCCGGGTTGAAACGGTGAACCATTCGCCCGCGCCGTGGATGCGCGATGCCCCGGCAACTATGGCGCTGAACGCGGCACATAATGAGCAGGTGGTCACGCCGCCGCCGGGCGCAACCGTTCTGGGGGGCACAGCGCAGGTGCCAAATGCACAGCTGGCGATCGGAAACACGGTATTCACCACACAATACCACCCTGAAATCACACGGGATTTCATGGCCGACCTTATCACGCATCTAAACGGCGAGGTGCCGGCTCCGGTTCTGGCCGGCGCGCAGGCCGCCCTGCCGCTTTCGCTGGACGATGCGCTGATGGCCCGCTGGATTGCGGCGTTTTTCAACGCTAACTGACCGGCGTTAGCCATCTGTTAAGGGGGTCCATGCTTATCATCGCTCAGGAGATGATGCGCATGGACACAAATACCTTGGGTGCGCTGGTTTGGCAGCTGTCGACCCGGTGGCGCAGCGCGGTTGACCGCGCGGTTGCCCCGATGGGCCTGACCCAGGCGCAATACACCGCCCTGAGCACATTGGCAGCGATGCGGACGCGGGGCGAAAGCCCCAGCCAGCGCGCCCTTGCCGAGCAAATGGGCATATCGCCGATCTTCGCCTCAAAACTGCTGCGCGCGCTGGAAGCTCAAGGGCTCATCCGGCGTGCGGATCATCCACAGGACGCCCGCGCTTTTTCGCTGACGCTTTCGCGCACTGGCCAGACCCAACTGGCGCTTGCCCAGGAAGCGGTGCGCGCCCTGGAAGAGACGCTGACCGCGCCGGTCGGGGACCCGGGCGGGAACGCAGCCCAAGCCTTGCGGATCATGCTCAAAGCACTGCTGGCCACCCCGATATCGGAAGCGGCGCATCCTGAAGCCGCCGCTGCGCGGTTTGCGCATCGCCCGACAGACTCGACCGCAAACGCCCCAAGTCCCTTCACCGCCCGTTAACGACTCATGGCTATGTGTCAGGGAAAGCCACCACGACCCGCTGAGAGAAAGGAAAATGCCCCTGCCCCAAACGCCGGTTCAGGCCCGCGCAATCAACCAAGGACGGCCAGCAGATCCATCGCCGTAACCTGATCGAACTGAACATGGTGACGCATAGCAGCCTCGGCAGCCTCGCTGTCGCGCGCCATAATCAGATCCGCAATAATCCGGTGATCACGGGCCGAAGCCGCGATCGACCCGGCATAGCGATAGCGCACCCGGTAATAGGCCATCAACTTGCGCGCGTTGGTCTTGATGAGATCCAGCAGGAACGGATTGCCTGCGGCCTCTGCCACCGTGCCGTGGAAGCGCAGATTGAGCTGATAATACCCATCGGGCTCGGCGTCACCCAGCGTCGCAGAATGCGCCTCGCAGGCCACCGTGACGGCCTCAAGCGCTGCGGCACCGCCGGGCGACAAGCGCCGCGCCGCCAGACCCGCCGCCTGTCCTTCAAGCTTGGCGTGTACTTCGAGAATCGCAAGGAACTCGGCCAGTGTCGGCTTGAACACCACGGCCCCCTTGCGCGGAAGACGTTTGACCAGCCCGGTCGCCTCGATCTGCATCAAGGCCTCGCGCACCGGGGTGCGTGACACCCCGAATTGTTGCACCAGCGCGGCTTCTTCGATTTCATCGCCCGGGTTCAACCGGCCTGTGTCGATCCAGTCGAGCAAACTGCGCAATATGGTTTCGGTCTGGTTGGCCACGGCGTCTCTCGGTCTGGGCCCGATCCGGGCTGCCCATCCGTATACACAAGCCCCGCCGCTTTGTGCAACAACGCCACGCAGCAAGGGCTACCGACCCCTCTTGCACCCTCGCGCCTGCGACGCTATTGGTGCCGGAACGGACAGGTGGCCGAGTGGTCGAAGGCGCACGCCTGGAAAGTGTGTAGGCGGGGAACCGTCTCCAGGGTTCGAATCCCTGTCTGTCCGCCACTTTCAGATACTGAATCCGTCCAAGGGCCCCGATTGGGGCCTTTTTTCTTTTTGTTTCAAAGGGCGTTGGCAGGGCCATCCGCCCTTCGGAGACTGGGCGCTTGACGCGGAATCGGTCTCCGAATGGCCTGCGTCTCTCTTCGAGCGCACCTCGACGACCACGGGACGGCACAAAACTCCTAGCATTTCCAATGGCTTGCTGCGTTCATGGGTTCGCCCTGTTCGCGAAAAAATCCGGTGACGGAGACCGACACGAAGGCGCAGGGCGGTCAGAAGGACGGTTCCGTGGCGGCCGATCCCTAAGTCAGGCGGCAGCGTTCGAAGCGAGACAGGAACCTGCCGGAAGTCTCTGATGACAAACGCAGTTTCCGCCCCTAGCCTGGCGCGATGTCAAACAGGGCCTGGACCGATCAAGAGAACGACCTGATCGTCGCGGATTACTTCGCGATGCTGGCCGACGACATCTCTGCGCGCCGCTACAGCAAGGCCGAGCACCGCCGCGCGCTGCTGCCTCTGCTGAACGACCGGCCCGAGGGGTCCGTCGAGTTCAAGCACCAGAACATTAGCGCGGTGCTGAAGGGGCTCGGTGAGCACTGGATCCCCGGCTACAAGCCGGCCTTCAATTTTCAGATGACGCTGGTGGATGCCGTGGCGCGGTGGCTGGCGCTGAACCCAGCCTGGCTCGGGCGGCAACCTGGGCTGCAACCCGCCGCTGGCCTGCGCGAAGCGGCGCAGATCTGGATCGGGCCGCCGCCGACGCTGTCGAACCAGACGCCCCCGCAGGAGCTGGACCAGATGCTGCACATAGCCCGCAAGTTCGACGTGGCGGGCCGGGACGAGCGCAACCGGGCCCTCGGCCGCGCGGGCGAGGAGCGCGTGCTTGCGCACGAGCGCGCCGCCTTGCGGACGGCAGGACGTGACGATCTGGCGCGCAAGGTGCAGTGGGTGTCGGAGGAGGATGGCGATGGTGCTGGCTACGACATCGCCAGCTACGCGCCCGACGGCCGTCCGCGCCTGATCGAGGTGAAGACGACGAACGGCTGGGAACGCACGCCCTTCCACATCACCCGCAACGAGCTGGCTGTGGCCGAGGAGCGGCGCTCGGAATGGTCCCTGCTCCGACTTTGGAACTTTGCGCGAGAGCCGAAGGCATTCGAGCTGCATCCGCCGCTGGAAGCGCATGTCTCGCTGACCGCGACGTCCTTTCAGGCAAGTTTTCGTTGAGGGTCGGTTCAGCCGAATTTGCGCGTTTGGTGACAAAATCCTGCACCTCAGACCACCCGAACGCGACACCCCACGCCCACAGCCCAGAACCACCGGTTCCGTAGATCACCTTGACCCATTCGTTCAATGCGTCGCGCTTGGCCTTGTCTTGCGGGCGCTCGGTTCCCTTGAATTCCAAGGCGAGCATCATCCCACCGGTCAGCCGGATCAGGATGTCGGGACCATAGCCGCGACGAGGACCCGCCCGCTTTGACAGGAACTGACAACCCGGATGATCGTTCTTCGCGTGGGCGATAACCGCATCTCGGCCCTCGACGACGTGCGCCGGGTGCCCCTTCCACGCGGTGACTGATAGGCAACTTGATCACCGGAAAACAGGGTTTGGCGGTGTACCAGGTCCGCATCTGGCCGGTAGGGCCAATAGGCTTCTCTTGCTCAACAATGGGAGGCGACCCGCAGGCCGTTGCGGCCATCTCGCCGGCTGGAGGACTGCTTTTCGTTGCAAACTTCCCTCAGACGTCAGGGCGGAAGACACGGCGCCGGGGTGTGGGCTGTGGTGGCGAGGGCGTCTGGCGCTGCCCGTTAACGAAGCACTTTCCAGAATTGTTTACAATTTCCATCTCAATGCAAACAATTTCGTTGACACGCGGTCTGCCGGTGGGTCAGCCTTGCAATCAGGGCATTGCGACGTACTGCCCGCACGCAACCGGCAAGCCGCAAGAATCAGACCCAACAGGAGAACCCGGCAATGAACGCCTTTCACGCAAGACTCATGAGCAGCGTCGCTGCGCTTGGCCTTTTGGTCGGCGCGGCCTCGGCTGAAACCATCCGCTGGGGCGGCTCGGCGGACCTGAACTCGCTCGATCCCTACTCGTATGGATCGACCTTCACGCTGTCCTTTCTGAACCATATCTACGAAGGGCTGGTACGCTATGACGCCGATCTGCAGATCGAACCGGCGCTGGCCGAAAGCTGGGAGGTCGTGTCCGATTCCGTCTGGCGGTTCCATCTGCGTCAGGGCGTGACCTTCCACAACGGTGCCACCTTCACCGCCGAGGACGTGCTGGCCTCGCTGAACCGGGTGAGCCATGAGACTTCGCCGCTGCGGGGCAACCTGCCAGCGTATCAATCGGCGGAAGTCATTGATGACTATACGATCGATATCCACCTGAATGGCGCGTATCCGCTGCTGCTCAATGACCTGACCAACATCTTCATCTTTGATGCCGACTGGCTGCACGACAACAACAGCGAGCTGCCGACCGACGTGGCCGCCGGGGTCGAGGGTTATACGACCTTCAACGCCAATGGCACCGGCCCGTTCATCATTGACGAGCGCGTGCCCGATACCCGCACCTCGATGGTGGTGAACCCCGACTGGTGGGATGAGCCCGAGCACAACGTGACGCGGATCGAGTTCACGCCGATCACCTCGGCGGCGACCCGGGTTGCGGCGCTGCTGTCGGGCGAGATCGACTTTGTCGAAGGCGCGCCGGTGCAGGATCTGCCGCGTTTGCAGGCCGCCCCGAATGTCAACGTGATCGAGGGCAACGCCTTGCGCACGATCATGTTCGGCTTCAACCGCCGCGAGACCCTGAACGACGGGCGCGAGAACCCGTTCAACGACCTGCGCCTGCGGCAGGCGATCGCCCATGCGATCGACATGAACCTGATCCGCGACCGGATCATGCGCGGTGCCTCGCGCAACGCGGGCACGCTGGTTGCCCCGCAGATCCCCGGCTATTCGGCCGAGCTGGACGAGCAGATCGCCTATGATCCCGATCTGGCGCGCCAGCTGGTGAGCGAGGCCGGTGCCGAAGGTCTGGCGTTCCAGCTGACCTGTTCCTACGAGCGCTGGGTGAACGAGGAAGAGCTGTGCTCGGCCGTGATTTCGATGCTGACCCGCGTTGGTCTGGCCCCGTCGCTGGACATCGGGCCCTGGGCCGTGCAAGCGCCCCGGATGTCGGGCGGTCAGGCTGACATGTTCATCTTTGGCTGGGCGAACGAGCCGATGCTGGACGCCTATTCGCTGCTGGTGCAGGTGGTGCGGACGCGTGAAGGCACGGCGGGCGTGTTCAACTGGGGGGCGTGGAGCTATCCGGCCTGGGATGCGCTGATCGACGCGGCTGCGGTCGAGCTGGATCGCGACACCCGCCTTGGCTATGAGACGCAGGTTCTGGCCGGTGCGCGCGAAGAGATGCTCTTTGTGCCGGTGCACCAGCAGCCGATGGCCTGGGCGGTCTCGGACCGGGTGGAATCGGTCGTGCAACAGGCCGACAACAAGCCGCGTCACTGGCTGACCCGCATGGCTGACTGATCGCCCGGCCGGGCTGCCCGAGGGGGTGGCCCGGCCTTTCGCCTTGCTCCCACCCTTCGCCTTGCGAACGGAGACCCTAATGATTGTCTTTCTCATCAAGCGCCTGTCGAATGCCGCGCTGGTCATGCTGGCGGTTGCGCTGATGGCCTTCATGATCTTTCGCTTTGCCGGTGATCCGGTCGAACTGATGGTGAACGAACAGACCACCCAGGAGCAGCGTCAGGAATTGCGCGAGCGGCTGGGGATTGATCAGCCCGTCCTGATGCAGTTCGCGCGCTTTGTGGGCAATGCGGTGCAGGGCGATTTCGGTATCTCGTACCGCAATCAGGAATCCGTCATGTCGCTGATCGCCGAGCGTTTCCCGGCGACCTTCGAGCTGGTCATTCTGGCGACGATCCTGTCGCTGGTGGTGGGGGTGCCGCTGGGGGTCATCACCGCGATCTATCGCGGGCGGTGGTTTTCTGAAGCGGTGCAGTTTGCGTCGATCATCGGCGTCTCGCTGCCCAGTTTCGTCATCGGCATCCTCTTGATCCTCGGCTTCTCGGTCTCGCTGGGCTGGCTGCCTGCCTTCGGGCGTGGAGAGGTGGTGCAGTTTGGTTGGTGGTCCACCGGCCTGTTGACCCATTCAGGCCGCATGGCGCTGATCCTGCCGACGGTGGCGCTGTCGCTTTACCAGATCACGCTGGTCATGCGGCTGGTCCGGGCCGAGATGCTGGAGACCCTGCGCTCGGATTTCGTGAAATTCGCCCGCGCGCGCGGTGTGCCGGCGTGGCGCATTCATTACCGCCACGCGCTCAGAAACTGCCTGATGCCGGTCGTGACGATGACCGCAATGAACATTGGCGCGCTGATCGCCTTTGCGCTGGTGACCGAGACGGTCTTTCAGTGGCCGGGCATGGGTCTGCTGTTCATTCAGGCGATTACCTTCGTCGATATTCCCGTGATGGCGGCCTATCTGGTCATCGTTTCGTTCATCTTCGTGACGCTGAACACGCTGGTCGATATCACCTATGCGCTGATCGACCCGCGCCTTCGCGACGCCACCACCTGAGGGAAGCGCGATGAGCCTTGCTGAACCCAATCTTCTCACCCGCATCCGCCGCTCGGATCTCTGGTGGTCCTTTACCCAGCACAAGGCGGCGATGGCGGCGGCATTGCTGCTGGCGCTGCTGATCCTGTCGGCGGCCTTTGCGCCGTGGATCACGCCGCAGAACCCCTATGATCCGGCGCAGCTGGATCTGTGGAACGCCGAGCTGCCCCCGATCTGGATGGAGCGCGGGCAATGGCCCTATCTGCTGGGCACCGACAATCAGGGCCGCGATATCCTGTCGGCCATTCTCTATGGCTCGCGCAGTTCGATCATCATCGGCATCGGCTCGGTGGCGCTGTCGCTGGTGATCGGCATCTCGCTGGGGCTGATGGCCGGGTTCTTCGGCGGCATCACCGATGCGGTGCTGATGCGGGTCGGCGATGTGCTTCTGTCCGTGCCGACCATCCTGATCGCGATGCTGGTCTCGGCAATGGCCCGCGCCTCCTTGCCGCCGGGGCTGCGCGAGGTCGGAGCGGGTGCGGTGCTGATCCTGGCGATCACCCTGTCGGCCTGGGTGCAATATGCGCGCACCGTGCGCGCGCAGACCTCGGTCGAGCGGCGCAAGGAATACGTGCAGGCGGCGCGACTGCTGAAGGTTCCGGCGCGGCGGATCATGGTCAAGCATATCCTGCCCAACACGATGACGCCCATTCTGGTCGCCGCCACGCTGAATTTCGGCATGGCCATTCTGACCGAGGCGACGCTCAGCTTTCTGGGCATCGGCATGCCGCCCAGCCAGCCCAGCCTTGGCACGCTGATCCGCTTCGGCAACCAGTACCTGTTCTCGGGCATGTGGTGGATGGTGATCTTTCCGGTGCTGCAACTGTGCCTGCTGGTGGTGTCGGTAAACCTGCTGGGTGACTGGCTTCGTGACGCGCTCAACCCGAAACTGAGGTAATTTCCGTGACTGATCTTCTGCTCAAGAACATCCGCCCGATGGGCCGCGAAACCGCTGACATCCTGATCCGCGACGGCAAGATTGCCCGGATCGGCGCGGGTCTGGACGCGCCCGGCGTCGCGGTCGAGGATGGCGGCAATGCGCTGGTGATCCCCGGACTGGTCGAGGCGCATACCCATCTGGACAAGACCACCTGGGGCATGCCCTGGTACGCCGGTCGCAAGGGCGGTGTGCTGCAAGACCTGATCGACAATGAGCGCAACGAGCGTGTGCCGCTGGGTCTGGACGTCCACCGCCAGTCGATGCGCCACGCCATCGCGCTGATTGCCAATGGCACCACGCATATCCGCACGCATGTCGATATCGACACCGACCACGGGCTGAGCCTGCTGGAAGGCGTGTTGCAGACCCGCGAAGCGCTGGCGGGGCTGATCGACATCCAGATCGTCGCCTTTCCGCAATCGGGGCTGATGGTGCGGCCCGGCACGCTGGACTTGCTCGACGCGGCGATGGCGGCGGGCGCGGATATTGTCGGCGGGCTGGACCCGTCGTCGATGGACCGTGACCCCAAGGGCCAGCTGGATGCGATCTTTGCGCTGGCGCAGAAGCATGACGCGCCGATTGACATCCACCTGCACGAACCCGGCGAGCTGGGGGCGTTCACCATGGAGCTGATCCTCGAGCGCACGCAGGCGCTGGGGATGCAGGGCCGCGTCGGCGTCAGCCATGCCTTTCATCTGGCGATGGTGCCCCCTGCCCGCATCGAGGCGCTGATGGAACGCATCGCGGCGCTGGACGTGTCGATCTATTCCACCGGGCACCCTTCGGCCAATGTGCCGTCGCTCAAGGCGATGCGTGCGGCGGGGATCCGGGTCGGCATCGGCTGCGACGGGATCCGCGATACCTGGGGTCCGTGGGGCGAGCCGGACATGATGCACCGCGCGCGGATTGTCGGCATGAAGAACGGGTTCCGGCGGGATGAGGAACTGGAATTGTTGCTCGACACCGCCTCGGGCGCCGGGGCGGCGTCGATCGGGGTTGCGGGGCATGCCGTGACGGTGGGTGCCGCCGCAGACCTGACGCTGCTGGCGGGCGAGACGCTGGCGCATGCGGTCGTGCTGCAAGAGCCGCGCCCGCTGGTTATCAAGGGCGGCGCAGTGGTGGCGCGCGCGGGCAACGCCGTGATCGAGGCCCCATGAGCACGCTGGCCTCCCTTCCCCTCGGTCAACGCCCCTCGGGGCGTACCGCGCTCAGGGCCGACTGGGTTCTGGCGCATGGGCCGCAGGGGCACCGGCTGCTCAGGAACGCCGAGGTGGTGATCGAGGCGGGCCGCGTCCTGCATGCGGGCGGCCGGTTCGAGGGCGAGGTGGCGCGGCGCGTTGATCTGGGTGCGGCGCTGATCTCGCCGGGGTTCATTGATCTGGATGCGTTGTCCGATCTGGACACGACGCTGCTGGCCATCGACCACCAGCCCGGCTGGGCCAAGGGCCGCGTCTGGCCGCAATCATATGTCGAGCGCGGCCCCTATGAGATGTACACGCCCGAGGAACTGGCGTTTCAGAAGCGTTTTGCTTTTGCGCAGCTCTTGCTGAACGGGATCACCACGGCGGCCCCCATCGCCTCGCTCTTCTATCGCGCATGGGGGGAGACGGTCGCCGAGTTCGACGCCGCCGCCGAGGCCGCGCTGGATCTGGGCCTGCGGGTCTACCTAGGCCCGGCCTACCGCGCGGGCGGCATGGTCTGCACCGCGCCGGGGGTGCTGGAGCCGGTGCTGGACGAGGCGCGCGGGTTGCAAGGGCTGGCCGAGGCCGAGGGCTTCATCCAGCGCTGGCACGGCGCGGGCGGTGATCTGGTGCGCGGGCTGCTAGCCCCGGACCGGGTGGAGACCTGCACTGAAACCCTGCTGCGCCGCAGTTTCGCCGCCGCGGAGGCGCTGGACGTGCCCGTCCGCCTGCACATGGCGCAGGGCGAAATGGAGCGCGAGGCGATGGCCCGTCAGCACGGGATGACCGCCCCGGCATGGCTGGCCTCGCTGGGGCTGCTCTCGCCCCGGCTGATCGCGCCGCATGGCACGCATGCCACCGACGCTGACCTTGATCTATATGCGCAAAACGGCGTGTCCATCGTGCATTGCCCGCTGGTTTCCGGGCGGTTCGGCGGGCTGTTGCGCTCGTTCGGCAGGCTGCGCGCCAAGGGCGTCACCATCGCCATGGGCACCGACACCGCGCCGCCCGACATGCTGATGACCCTGCACACCGGGCTGATGATGGCGCGCGTGGCCGAGGGGCGCGCCGATGCGACCTCATCCGCCGATCTGTGGGACGCCGCGACTCTGGGCGGTGCCCGCGCGCTCGGTCGCCCGGATCTGGGGCGGATCGAGACCGGGGCGCAGGCCGATCTGGCGGTGCTCGGGCTCGACGAGGTCAGGATGACCCCCACCATCGACCCGATCACCACGCTGGTTGCCGGGGGCTCGGGCCGCGCCGTCAGGGCCACTTTTGTCGATGGGCGTCTGTCGATGCGCGACGGACAGGTCGCCGGGATCGACATGCCCGCCGCCCGCCAGCGCGCGCAGACGCAGTTTGACGGGCTGGTGGCGAAATACCCCGAACGCAGCTGGGGCCACCCGCCCCTGTCGCAGCTGTTCCCGCCCAGTTTTCCGATGGAGGAATACGATGCCTGATCCCGTCCTTGAAGTGCGCGATCTGCGCGTGCAATTCCCCGGCCGCCACGGCACCGTGACCGCGCTGGATGGCGTTTCGCTGCATCTGAACGCCGGTGAGATCCTGGGCGTTGTTGGTGAAAGCGGCGCGGGCAAGTCGATGACCGGGCTGGCCGTTCAAGGCCTGCTGGAACCGCCGGGCCACATCGCCGGGGGCGAGGTCTGGCTGAACGGGCGGCGCATTGACCAGTTGAGCAACCGGCAGATGGAAAAGATCCGCGGGCGCGAGATCGGGGCAATTTTTCAAGACCCGCTGACCTCGCTCAACCCGCTGTTCAGCGTCGGCAGCCAGCTTGAGGAAACCATCCGCCTGCATCTGGACATGACCCGCGCCGAGGCCCGCGCGCGCGCGATTGATCTGCTGCGGCAGGTCGGCATTCCGGGACCGAAAGAGCGCATCGACCACTACCCGCACCAGTTCTCGGGCGGGATGCGGCAGCGGGTGGTGATCGCGCTGGCGCTGGCCGGTGAGCCGAAACTGATCATCGCCGACGAGCCGACCACCGCACTGGATGTGTCGATTCAGGCGCAGATCATCGCGCTGCTGCGCCGGCTCTGCGACGATCTGGGCACCTCGGTGATGCTGGTCACGCATGATCTGGGCGTCATCGCCGAGGCCGCCGACCGCATCGCGGTGATGTACGCCGGGCGCATGGTCGAGATCGGGCCGGTGCGCGAGGTGCTGCGCCAGCCGACCCATCCCTATACGCGCGGGCTGATGGATTCGATCCCCGCGCTGGGGCGGCGGGTCGCGCATCTGACGCAAATCGACGGCTCGATGCCCCGGCTCGACGCCATCCCCGACGGCTGCGCCTTCAACCCGCGCTGCGCGCATGTCGGTCCGCGCTGTCGGCGCGCCCGGCCCGCCCTGATGCCCACAGGAGCCGGGCAGAACGCCTGCTGGCTCACCCATGGAGGTGTTGCATGACCCGTCCCCCTGCTTTGAGCGTCCGCAACCTGACGCGAGTTTTCGACGTCTCGGCCCCCTGGCTGAACCGCGTGATCGAGCGCAAACCGCGCCAGTCGCTTCGGGCGGTGGATGACGTGACGTTCAGCGTGCCCGTCGGGGGCTGTCTGTCGCTGGTCGGCGAATCCGGGTGTGGCAAATCCACCGTCGCGCGGCTGGTGACGGGGCTTTATGCGCCGTCCGAGGGAACGATTGAATTCGGGGCCGAGATCGACGGCGCGCCCCTCTCGGCACAAATGATCTTTCAGGACCCCTACGCCAGCCTCAACCCGCGCTGGCGGGTGCGCGACATCATCGCCGAACCCCTGCGCGAGCTGAAACTGCGCGATACCGAGGCCGAGGTGCGCGCGCGGGTGGACGAGTTGCTGACCACCGTGGGCCTTGCGCCACGCGACGGGGGCAAGTTCCCGCATGAATTCTCGGGCGGGCAACGCCAGCGCATTTCGATTGCGCGGGCGCTGGCGACCGAGCCGCGGTTTCTGGTTTGTGACGAGCCGACCTCGGCGCTGGATGTGTCGGTTCAGGCGCAGATCCTTAACCTGATGCGCCGGTTGCAGGATGAGCTGGGCCTGACCTATCTTTTCATCAGCCACGATCTGAGCGTGGTGCGCCATATGTCGGACCGGATCGCCGTGATGTATCTGGGCCGGGTGGTCGAAGAGGCCGAGACCGAGATCCTGTTCGCCAACCCGCGCCATCCCTATACGCGGCTGTTGTTGCAGACGATCCCCAGCATCGAGAACCCCAAGCGCCAGCGCGAAGCCGAGGGTGGCGAAGTGCCCAGCCCGCTGAACCCGCCCGCCGGGTGTGCGTTCCACCCCCGCTGTCCGCTGGCCGACGCGCGCTGTTCGGCCGAGCGGCCCAAGGTGATTGCGCTGGCCGATGGCAGCCGTCTGGCCTGCCACCGGGTCGAGGAAGCCGAGGCCGCTGCGCTGTCGCAGCGTGCGACCGCGATGGCCGGGGCGCTCTGAGCGCGCCGCCTACCCCTGCCAGAACGAAAAACCGGCGCCTGTCTGGCGCCGGTTTTTACGTTCGCTTGGATGGTTCTTGCGGCTCAGGGATGCGTTGCGGCCATGAGGGATTTGTCGCGCGGAAAGGCGAAACTGCCGGTCTTTGCCGTGGCAAAACCGCCGCCGACCATCGCCTCGGCCAGCTTGACCGCCGCAGACACCCCGTCGATCACCGGCACGCCGGTTTCAAGCTGCAAGGCACGGCACATTTCGGCCATGCCGGCGCAGCCCAGCACCACGGCCTCGGCCCCGTCTTCGTTGATCGCGCGGCGGATTTCGGTGCGCAGGCGGGCAAAGGCGGTCTCGGGGTCTTCCTCAAGCGCCAGAACCGGCAGGTTGACCGAGCGCACGCTCCGGCATTGTCGCGACGCGCCATACGCATCGACCAGATCCTCGATGATCGGCACGGACCGGGGCAGCGTGGTCACAATCGAGAACCGCGCGGCGATGGTCATCGCCACCTGAATGCCCGCCTGACAGATGCCGATCACCGGCCCGGTTGCGACTTCACGCGCGGCGCTGAGGCCGGGATCGTCGAAACAGGCGATGACCGTCGCCTGCGCGCCCTGCGCTTCGGCCAGTCGGATGGCATCCAGCGTGCCGGGAACCGCGCGCGCCTCATCGGCGTAGCCTTCGATGCTGGCCGGGGCACCGGCGACGGTGGCAACGGTGATCTGCGTGCCCGGCGCGGCGGCACGAACGGCGCTGAGGCGGATGGTCTCGGTCATCGAGGCGGTGGAATTGGGGTTAACGACAAAGATCTTCATGGCTCAGCGCCCCGTCTTCGCGCGCACCGCGTCCAGCGTCGGCGCGGTCAGCACGAACTGGCGGTCCGAGCCGACGTAATTGTCGGCATGCAGCCGCGCGATGGGCTGATAGACATCAGGGTTCACGTAGCGGCCCTGCGCGTCCAGACAATCGTCGCGCACATGCATCTGCACCACCTCGCCCAGCACCATGGCGCGGCGCGGCCAGTCTATGATCCGTTCGATCCGGCATTCCATCGCGCAGGCCGCGCCCTTGATGCGCGGTGCCTTGACCTGCACGCAGGGCGCTTGCTCAAGCCCCGCGAGCTGCATCTCATCGACGTCCGGCTCGACGCTCAACCCGCAGATCAGCATCTGCTCGGCCAGTGCAGCGTCCACCACATGCACGACAAATTCGCCCGTCGCCCGGATGTTGGCCACGGTATCCTTGTCCCCGCCGGTCAGACGCGGCTGGATCCCCAGCGCAAGGATCGCAGGATCATGGCCGAACACGTTGAAAAAGCTCATCGGTGCCGCGTTGGCCACGCCCTGCGGCGACCGGGTTGTGACCAGCGCTATCGGCCGGGGGCCGACGAAATTGGTGAGCAGACGATAGCGGTCTTCCGGCGGTAGCGTCGTGAAGTCAAAATCCATGGCGGCATCCTTTGTCACCAGACCAGTCTAGCCAGTTCGTCAAATTCTTGCAAACAATATTGTAAACAAATATGCGTATCATTATGCGCGCAGAGTGTTGATCGTCTGCGCAAAGCTCTGTTGCGTTGAATGTTGACAGCTCAAAACCCATCTGCCACCAAACAACCCTGAGTAAAGGGAAGCGTATCATGTCAGAAAAGCCCGGTTCGGCCACGGCCAGCGAAATTCGCGATCGGGTCTGGCAATCCATCGCCGAGCGCCGCCTCCGCCCCGGCACGCGGCTGAAGGAAGAGGAACTCGCCGAGATCTTCGGTTCCAGCCGCGCCCGCGTCCGCCAGGCGCTCAGTCTGCTTGAGCATGACCGTCTTGTCACCATCATCCCCAACCGCGGCGGCTTTGTCGCCGAACCGACGATTGCCGAGGCACGCGACGTGTTCTTCGCCCGCCGCATCATCGAGGGCGGGCTGGTCGAAAAGCTGTGCGCCAAGGTGACGGCGGCAGAAATCGCCCGGCTTGAAGAGCATATCGCGCTGGAACGCGCGGCGCTTGCCGCCGGGGATCTGGCGTCGATTGTGCGGCTTTCGGGCGGGTTTCACATCCTCATCGCCGAGCTTGCCGGGTCCGAATACCTGCACGCGGTGCTGCGGGATCTCGTCTCGCGCACCTCGCTGATTTCGGCGATGTATCAGCCCCGCCAGACCCATGATTGCGGCCCGGATGAGCACCACGAGCTGGTCACTTTCATCGCGCGCGGCCAGACCGAGCAGGCGCTGGCGTCGATGGCCCATCATCTTGGCCATGTTGAATCGCAGCTCGATCTGAACGAAGCCCCCGAAATCGCGCGCGATCTGCGCGATGCCTTTGGCTGATCCGGGTACAACAGCGCGATAGACGGGCCTCGCGTAACGGGCACGCCGTCCCCCCTGAACGCAGCGCCGCTGGTCATTATCCGTTGCCGCCACAGGCAAAAACCAACGCGCCGCCCCGAAAAGGGCGGCGCGTTTGCCGTTCACTGTGCTGAGGCGCAGGGTGCCGCGATCAGAACTCGATCGCCAGGTTCAGATCGAGCCCGTAGGACCTGAAATCCCCCGATCCGATGCCATCGACAAACAGGCTGCTCGAGAAGCGCATCCCGGCCCCGTTGTTATAACGATAGCCCAGATCGACCCGCGCCCGCGCGCCCGAGGTCTGGTCGATAAAGGCGGTGGCAGCGCCCGTCCCCTCGACATGCGACCAGATCCCCGACGCGCCCCAGGTGACCAGATGCTCGCCCACACCGGCCAGGATCGGCATCTCGAAATCCATGCCCAGTGACAGCTCGCTCAGCCGCACGGTTTGTTCGGGCACCAGATTGGACAAGCCGTCGACATAGGCCGCCTGCGTGTCCGAGACATGGCTGAACTGCAACCGCGGGATATAGCGCAGGCGTTCGCCCTGGAAGCTGCCCTCAAGCGCAACCATGGTCAGCCAGCGTTCGGTATCGAACCGGTCGGTGAACGTGCCGAACGGCGAAATACGGTTGCTGGAGCGGCCATAGAGCAGACGGCTCTCGAAATAGAGCGGCTGATCGCCCAGCTGTGCGACGACATAGGGTCCGGCCAGCCAGCCATGACCGCTGGTCGCCACACCGCCACCCTGATCTTCCGAGGCGTAGTCGAACTGCAGCATCCCGCCCACAAGCAGACCCGGCCGCAAGGCAGCATGGGTGCCGACGGTGGCCAGCGCAAAGGCGCTGTCGCCCGAGCCGTTCTCGAAGCTGGTGCGCGATCCGCGCAGGCTGAACCACAGCGGGCCATTGCCGCCTGTCGCGATATCAACCGTGCCAAAGCCGCGCGTCACCGAGACATTGACGCCGCCGCCGTCGGTGCCATCCAGGAACCGGGTCAGACGAGTCTGGTTCTGGATCAGGTTGCGCGCGCGGTTTTGCAGGAAGTCGGTGATCATCTCGCTGGCGACCGACACCGAGTTCAACGCACTCGATGCCGATGCTGCCGCCGACCCCTGCCCCGAGGCATCGATCGCTGCCCCGTCGCCAAGGCTGACCACGACCGCGCCCGCACCATTCGGCGTGACCGTCGCGCTATACACCGACGGACCGCCCGACAGACCGCTCGCCGTGCCATTGAGCACGCTGATATCCGCCAGCTCGAACCCGGTGACCGGCTCCGAGAACGAGAAGGTCGCGCTCAGCACGTCGCCGGGCAGGAAACTGGCCGGCAGACCCGAGATCGTCACCACCGGCGCCACGCCATCGGGCGTGTTGGCAAACAGGTTCGACGCTTCGCTGAGGTTGGCAAACGCATCCTGCGCAACCCCGGCTGGCAACTGGATACTGTGCGACACCTGACTTGCGGTGACCTGCACCGTATAGACCGCACCCGAGCCGCTCAGCCCCGCCAGATCGGCATTCGAGGTGGCAAAATCGCTCAGGCTCAGCCCGGTTACCGGCTCGCTGAAGGTGATCGTCAGCGTATAGGCGGTTCCCGGGAACGCAGGCGTGCCGGTCAGCACCACCGTGGGCGACTCCCAGTCGGGCGCGACGGCAACCGTCGACGCGTCCGACATATTCCCCTGCGCATCGGTTGCCGTCAACGAGACCGTGCCCGCGATCATGTCAGGCGCAGACGTTACCGAATAGACGCCACCCGTCGCGACAACATCCACGAAACTGTTGTCCGGGAAGGTGACACGAACGGTCGATCCCGCCTCAGCCGTCCCCGAGATTGTCACCGACCGGTCGGGATTAACCGTCGTGGTGGAGACCAGCGGTGCCGCTGGTACAACCGCCGGGGTCACGATGACCGTCAGGGTTTGCTGCACCGCATCATTGCCCGCCGCGTCCTGCGCATCGACCAGAACCGCGTTGGTGCCAACCGCAAAGTCATAGGGGCTGGAGATCGGCGCGCCGTTCAAAGTGAACACCGGCACCACCACCGCATCGTAATTGTCGGTCACAGTTGCCGTGAACGCGTGGTTCGCCGTGCCGGACGGGCCCGCCTCCAGCGTCACCGATACCAACCCGGTGATCACCGGCGCTTCGGTATCCAGCGGCGCGTTTACCGTGATCTGCACGGTATCGGCGGTCGAGGCGTCAAACCCGTCGTCGACCACCAGCGAGAAGGTCAGCACCAGCGCGGTGTCACCGATGTTCAGGCTCGGCGCGGTGAAGCTGGGGCTGGCCGCCGTGGCGCTCGACAGCGTCACCGAGGTGCCACTGGTCTGCGTCCAGGCGTAGGTCAGGCTCTGCCCGCTGTCATTCGCGGTCGAGCCGGTGCCGTCCAGCGACACCACAGCGCCCTGCGCCACCGACTGGGCGATCCCCGCCTCGGCGGTGGGCACGGTGTTGGCAGGGGCGTTTACCGTGATCTGCACAGTGTCGGCGGTCGAGGCGTCAAACCCGTCGTCGACCACCAGCGAGAAGGTCAGCACCAGCGCGCTGTCACCGATGTTCAGGCTCGGCGCGGTGAAGCTGGGGCTCGCCGCCGTCGCGCTCGACAGCGTCACTGCAGTGCCGCTGGTCTGCGTCCAAGCATAGGTCAGGCTCTGGCCGCTGTCATTCGCGGTCGAGCCGGTGCCGTCCAGCGACACCACAGCACCCTGCGCCACCGACTGGGCGATGCCCGC
>NZ_REEZ01000007.1 GCF_003990445.1 Pararhodobacter zhoushanensis
GGGGTGGAGCAGCCCGGTAGCTCGTCAGGCTCATAACCTGAAGGTCGTAGGTTCAAATCCTACCCCCGCAACCAAAAATAATCGACATACCAAAGGCCTAGACCCTGACCGTTCGAGTCGGGCTTTCGGCGGTCCAGTTCTTGTCGACGCCCAGTCAACGTTTGAAGCGGCCACCTACGCCGAACGACGAGCTCCGGCTTCGGTTGGATGAAAGACAGTGGCAGAGCACGGTGAAGAGAAGCGGTCGATCTGCCTGCAGATGACGGCGGTAGAGCGACGGTGAGACGTTCTTTACGGGAATGCTTGTGGATGGCCTCAAGGGCTTACCTCCTCCGTCGGGCAGATCATTGCTGGGCCCCTGCTCCATCATCGCTCTGTCGCCAGCGCCGCCGATGCCGCCGATGTGGCGCAGCTGCTGCTGACCGCCGTAGACCTGCCGACCGACGCCGCAAACCGCTATCTGCACGCCTTTTCCGCCAGGCAGCACCAGCGCATCTCGATTGCCCGGGTGCTGGCCTCGCGGCACCGGGTCCTGATCTGTGACGTACTGAGCTCGGAGCTGGACCTGCCGGTTCGAGCGCAGATCCTGAACCTGATGAAGGATCAGCAGGCGCGGCTTGGGCTGACGATCCTATTCATCAGCCAAGGCCTCTCGGTTCTGCGCGAGATCCCCAAGATCTCGGCCACAGTGGAACTGTTCACCTGCCCCGCTGCCCTGCCCACTGGTTCTGCAACGCTGGCGCGTTTCCTGCCCGGTTTGCGACCGGACAGGATTTCCCTGTGGTTACCGCATCCCGGCCTTGACGAAACTGTCGATCACCTGCCGCTGCAGCGCGATATAGATCGCCAGCACCGGTAGACAGGCCAGCGAGGAAATCGCCATCAGCGGGCCCCATTGATTGCCTTCCTCGGTCAGGAACATCTGGATGCCGATTTGAATCACCGTGGAATTCTCGGACCTTGTCAGCAGCAATGGCCAGAAATAATCGTTCCAGGTCGAGATGAAGAGCAGGATCGCCAGCGCCGCCAGCGGCGCGCGCAGATTGGGGACGACCACCCGCCATAGCACCCGCCAGTGGCCAGCGCCGTCCATCTCGGCAGCCTCGATCACCTCAGTCGGAAATGACCGCATAGACTGCACCAGAAGCAGGATGGCGAAGGCAGAGACCATATTGGGCAAGAGCAGCGCCAGAAGATTGTCGACCAACCCCAGCCGCGAGACGAGGATGTAGTTCGGGATCATTACCACCTGAAACGGCACCAGCCAGGTTAGCGCGATCAACGCGAAGAGCAGCTTGTCCAGCGGAAAGCGCCAACGCACGAAGGCCCAGGCGGCCAGTACTGCGGTCAGCATTTGCGCCAGCGTGCTGGTCACCGCGTAGATCGCCGTGTTGCGCAGCATCGGCCAGACGGCAATGGAGTCCATCGCGTAGGTATAGTTGTCCAGCGTCGGTGAGCCGGGCCATGGCAGGCTGCTGTAGATGTCATTCTCGGGCCGCAGCGAGGTCACGAACATCCACCAGACCGGAAAGATGGACACGATGGCCAACGGGATCATCACCGCATGCGGCACCCAGCCGCGTCCGGTTGCGGTTTTAGTTGTCATGGAAAGTCACCCGGTTCATGAGCCACAGAAGGCCAGCGGCGACCACGCCGAAGCCCGCGAAGAGCAAGATGCCCGCAGCCGAGGCCCAGCCCGCCGCAAGGCTGCCGAAGCCGAACTGCCAGAGCAGATAATAAATGTTGTTGGAACTTCCCAAGGGTCCGCCCTGGGTCAAGACGTGGATGTAGGTGAAGCTCCATTGCGCGCCCAGCAGAATGGTCAGCAGCACCAGAAGGAAGATCACCGGCGACAGCAGAGGCAGGCGGATGCGCCGCGTGACCTGCCATTCGGTGGCGCCATCAAGGCGCGCAGCCTCGATCAGCGCGGGGTTGATATTGGCGAGGCTCGCCGAGACGATCAGCGTGGAAAAGCCGATCAGCTTCCAGCCGGTGATCCAGACGATGGTCCAGATCGCCAGATCGGGGCTTTGCAGGAACCGAACCGGGTAAAACCCAAGCGCCTGAATCGCCATGTTGACCAGCCCGAAGCCCGGGTCCAGCAACCAGCGCCAGACTGCGGCAGCGGCGACAGGCGCAATGATCAGCGGCACGAAGATCAGCCCGCGGTAGAGGTTGCGCCAACGCGGCGCCAGATCCTGGGTCAGGATCGCGGCGGCCACCGGCAGCGCGACGGTCAGCGGCAACAGGCCCAGCAGATACCACAGCGTGTTGCGCAGGGCCTGCGCCATTTCGGGCAGGTCGATCAGGCGTTCGTAATTCAGTGTCCCAACGCTGCGGATCGGCGCGAAGGGCAGCATGTTCCATTCGTGGAAGCTGAGCCACAAAGCGTAGCCCAGTGGTCCGTAGATCCAGACGGCCAGCGCCACCAGCGCCGGCGCCAGATAGAGCCAAGGCGCGAGGGGCTGGCGTAAGATGGCACTAAGCAGGCCGGCGCGGCGCGGAAATGGCATCGTCGTTTCGGACATCGGGCGTCCCCTTCTGGTGTAATGGGGCAGGCCACCGGCCCGCCCCCTTTGGATCACGACGGCATCAGCGCCTGCGCGCGGCGTTGCGCGTCGGCCATCAGCGGGGCGATATCGTCCGACGGGCCGAAGACCGCGCGCTCGGCGGCGTTCACCATCGTCTGCACGATCTGGCTGTAGTTCGGCCCGGCATGCGGCATCGCCGGTTCCAGCCGCTCCAGTTGCGCCAGATTGGGCAGGATCAGCGGGTTCTCGCGGATCCACGGCGCAAGGAATTCCTCGCTCTCGATGGCGTTGGGCCGCAGCGGCAGATAGCCGATTTCCGAGGTGATGACTGTGTAAGCCCAGTCCGAGGTGAGAAAGCGCATCAGATCCCAGGCCGCGCGCTGACGGGCCGGATCGCGGGTCATCAGCACCAGCGCCGAGCCGGAATTCGTCGGCCGCACCGGGAGGTCGCCGAAGGACGGCATCGTGGTCGCCCGCAATTCCCAGTTGCCCTCGGCGCCGCGCAGCAGGGTATTCTGCACCGCGCTGGTCTGCAGGTACATCCCGCCATTGCCCGCCGCCATCGCCTCGATGGCAGCGAAGTCGAAGACGGCTTCATAGGCGCCGGTCTGCGCGAGGCGGCGCAGAATAGTCAGCGCCTCTAGCGCTTCGGGTTCGGCAAACATCAAGGTGCTGCGGTCCTCGGACAGCACGCGCCCGCCGGCCGAGCGGATCACGCCCTGAAACAGCCAGTCGCCGGCCGTGTTGCCGAAGATGCCGGTCAGCAGTCCGGGCTTGCCGGTCGCCTGATGGATGGCGATGGCAGCGGCATGGACCTCTTCCCAGTTGGTTGGCGGGGCGTCCGGGTCCAGCCCGGCGGCGCGGAACAGGTCGGCGTTGTAGAACAGCACCGGCGTAGAAAAGACATAGGCCAGCCCGTAGGTCTTTCCGTCCAGCTGTCCCAGCCGCACGCCATTGGCCACCATCCCGGACAGATGCGCGTCGAGTTCCTCCTGCGGCACCGCGTCTTCCAGCGCCACGGCGCCCAGATAGTCACGCGCATAGGCAAGGCCCGAGAATGCCAGCTGCGCCACATCGGGACCGATGCCGGCGACCATATCGGCTTGAATGCGGCCCATCAGCTCCGACACGGGGACCGGCACGCCCTCGACGGCACGCTGCGGATGCGCCCCGGCGAAAGCGTCGAGCATCTTGCGGGTTGCCTCGGCACCGATCCCGGCCGAGGCGAGGTTGTAGTTATAGAAGCGCAGCGCGTCCTGTTGCTGGGCAAGCAGGCTGCGCGGCCGGAAAGTGGCGGTGGCGGCAAGCGCGCTCACCAGAAGGGTGCGACGGTCAAGCATAGGAAGAACTCCGGGGATGGGCGGAAGGGACGGGCACCGCAGGGTGCCCGCCGGCGGGGTCAGCGCGGGACGAGGGACTGCGCGCGGCTCTGGGCATCGGCTAGGATCGTCTCGATGTTGTCATCGGCGCCGAACACGGCCTGTTCCGAGGCATTCATCATCACCGTCAGGATCTGGCGGTAGCTGGGGCCGGGCAGCGGCACCCACGGCACCAGCGAGTCGAGCTGGTCAATGTTCGGCTGCACCACCGGGTTGGCCCGCAGGAAAGGCGCCAGATACTCCTCGCTGGTCACCGCATTCTGCCGCAGTGGCACATAGCCGATCTGCGATGTGATCACGGTGTAGCCATAATCCGAGGTCAGGTGCTGCATCAGTTCCCAAGCCGCACGCTGGCGCACAGGGTCCTGCGTCATGATGACCAGTGCCGAACCCGAATTGGTCGGCGTGGCCTGCTGATCACCGAAGGTCGGCATCGGCGCGGCGCGCAGGTCAAAGTTGCCTTCGGCCCCGCGCAGCAGAGCACCCTGAACCGCGCTGGTCTGAAGGTACATGCCGGCGTTCCCGCTGGACATCGCTTCGATGGCGGAACTTGAGGGTACCAGCGGCATCGCCCCCGCCTGAGCGATGGCGCGCAAGGTGGCAAGCGCTTCGACCGCTTCCGGCTCGGCGAACATCATCGTGCCGCGGTCTTCGGACATCACTCGCCCGCCGTTCGAACGCAGGAAGCCCTGATACAGCCAGTCATAGGCCGAGGGTCCGAAGATGCCGGTCAGCAGGCCGGGGTTGCCGGTCGCCTCATGGATCGCGATGGCGGCGGCGCTGACGTCTTCCCAGGTGCGGGGCGGTTGATCGGGGTCGAGACCAGCCTCGATGAACAGATCGGCGTTGTAGAACAGCACCGGCGTCGAGAAGACATAGGCCAGCCCGTAAAGATCGCCGTCGACGCGCGCCAGTTCGATCCCACGCGGGAACATGCCCGACAGATGCTCGTCCAGTTCTTCGGCAGGGGCGATGTCATCCAGCGCCGGAACGCCGAAGTTTTCCACCAGATAGCCGAGGTCGGCGAAGATGATCTGGGCGATATCCGGGCCTTGTCCGGCGATCACATCGGCCTGCACGCGGCTCATCACTTCCGAAGACGGGACGGGTACGCCTTCGACATTGATCAGCGGATTGGCCTCGGCGAACGTTCCCAGCATCTCCAGCGTGCCCTCGCGGCCCAGACCGGCCGAGGCGAGGTTGTAATTGTAGAAGCGGATGGTGACCGGCTCTTCGATGGCAGGGGCCATCTGGGCGAAAGCCGGGAAAGGCAGCGCTGCGGCGATAGCGCCGAGCAGCAGGTGGCGGACGGTTTTCATGTCATATCTCCGGGGGTTAGCGTTTCAGGCGGCGAATTGGGCCGCGCGCGCGGCCTCATACGCCTGCAGCTGTTCGATGGTCGAAATTCCCAGCTCGCGCCGGTCGCTGGGCAGGGGCGCGCAGGTCACCGTCAGCCCGCTGTCGCGCAGCGTGCACAGCGAGAAGGACGTGCCCTGAACGGAACGGATGCTGTCCACCATGGGGTGCAGCGGATCGAGCGCCGCATGCAGGCCCATGCCGACGATCAGCGGGATGCCGTGCCAATGGGTGAAGCGGTCCTGATGGATATGGCCCGAGAAGATGCCGGCGATCTGACGGCCCTTCAGCATTTCGGCCAGCCGGTCGGTGGCGGCGAAGGACAGGCCCTCCCATTCCCAGTCCGGGTCCTGATCCAGCGCCGGGGCATGGTGCATGACGAGGATCTTGGGAAGGTCAGGATGCGCATCGAGCGCCGCCTCAAGGAAGTTGAACTGCGCCTCAACAAGATGCCCGCCGATACGCAGCGGGTTCGAGGTGTCGAGGGTGATCAGATGGATCCCGTCGATCACCTGATGATGGTCATAGGTCTGGTCGGCGCTGTCGGTCGATCCCAGAAGCCCGGCGTAGAACCCCTCGCGCGTGTCATGGTTGCCAAGCGCCCAGACGACGGGAATGTCGAACCCCTCCATCATCCCGGCCAGCGCGCGGAACGAGGCCGCGTCGCCGTGGTTGGTAAGATCGCCGCTGGCGATGACGAAAGCGGGGCGCGGTTCGATCTGCCGGATCATCCCGAGCACTTTGCGGACTGTGGTGGTGGTGTCGCTGCGCAGCTTGCTGTCCATCAGTTCGGGGGCGCTGACATGCAGGTCGGTAATGTGGACGAAGGTAGTTTTCATCAGGTTTCTCCTTGGGGAAATTGTTCAGGTAAGGCTCTGCTCGACCCAGGCTTGGAACGGCTTCTCACCGCCCATCGCACGGGCGGCAAAAGCTTCCGCGCTGCTTTGCGTGCGCTTCAGCTCATCAAGTGCGGCGTCCAGATAGGCCGCCTCGATCCCGAAGATCGCGGCATGGGCGGTTTCCGGCACGCGGGACAGCAGCGACGCATCGGGGCGCCAGAGCGTGCCGGTGGCAAGAAAATCCGCCATTACCTGTTCGCGCGGGACCCCCAGCGCGAGCAAGATCAACGCGGCGGCAAAGCCTGTGCGGTCCTTGCCGGCGGTGCAGTGGAAGAACACGCCGCGGCCGCTGGCGCTGGCGAGATGCCTGAGAAAATCGGCATAGACCGGCAGATGCAAACTGGCGAAACCGGCATAGGCGCCGCGCATGGCGCTTGCGGCGCGCTCGTAGTTAGCCGCCTCAATCGCCTGCGCCAGTTTCGCGCTGGCGCCGCTGTCAATGGGCAGGGCGACGGCATGGTGGTGCAGATCCTGCGGCAGACGGTTCGGGCGCTCGGATACCTCATCGGCGCGGCGGAAATCCACGACCAGTGCCAGATCGCGCTCGGCCAGCAGGGTGCGCCACTGATCTTCGGTCAGGTCATGCAGCGCTGGGCCCCGCAGGAACGCGCCGCGCCGGACCTTGCGGCCATCGGCGGAAATGCCCTTCATCACCCGGAAATTGGGGTGAGACCCGTTGAAGACGGGGTCCCAGTCGTTGGTGGCGTTGGTGGTCTGCATGTCCTGCTCCGGCCGCTAACTACCGGATCACCATGCGCCCTGCCCTGAATCGCCCCCGTGACACTGGCCCCACGCTTTTTTGAAAACCGCCAAACAATGTTCGGCAGATGTCATGCGCATGACGGCCGGCTGACACGTCCCCGATTCACCGCGGGCTTAGACAGGGGAAAACTGGAAGGGATATTCACCGATGGCCAAGCTGATCTTCGAGGATGTAACCAAGTGTTTCAACGATGTCGTTGCCGTCGACCGCTTCAACCTCACCATTGCTGAGGGGGAATTTGTCGCCCTCGTTGGCCCGTCGGGCTGTGGCAAGACCACCTCGCTGCGGATGCTCGCCGGGCTGGAATCGATCAGCAGCGGCGCGGTGCATGTCGGCGACAAGGATGTTACCCGGCTCGCCGCCCGCGACCGCAATCTGGCGATGGTGTTCCAGTCCTATGCGCTTTATCCGCATCTGACCGCAGCTGAAAATATCGGCTTCTCGCTGACGCTGAAGAAGATGCTCAAGGCCGAGATCGCCACGCGCGTGCATCAGGCCGCAAACCGCATGGGGATCGCCCATCTTCTGCACCGCCGGCCCAGGGAATTGTCCGGCGGGCAGCGTCAGCGGGTAGCTGTGGCGCGCTGCATCGTGCGCGAACCGGCGGCCTTTCTTTTTGACGAGCCGTTGTCTAACCTCGACGCCAAGCTGCGCGGCACCGCACGGATCGAGATCACCCGGTTGCAGAAGGCGCTGGGGATCACCACGCTCTATGTCACGCACGATCAGGTCGAGGCGATGACCATGGCCGACCGGATCGTCATCATGGAAGGCGGGCGCATTCGCCAGATCGGCGCGCCGATGGACCTGTATCACAACCCCTGCGACCTGTTCGTTGCCACCTTCCTCGGCTCACCGGCGATGAACGTGCTGACCGGGACGCTCGGCAGGGACGGGCACCGCGTGTCCTTCACCACAGGCGGCGTCACCTTGCAGCTGCTCGAAGGCATTGATTGCCCCGCCGGCCCCGCCACGCTGGGCCTGCGGCCGGAACGAATCCGCGCGGAACCGGCCCATGCAGCAGGCGATCTGACGCTGCCGGCATCGGTGGTCCATGTAGAACGGCTGGGCGCCGAGACGCTGGTGCAGTTCGAGGTGACAGGCATGCCCGGGCTGGAATTGACCGCGCGGTTGTCGGGCACGCTGGCTCTGGCGCGGGGCGACAGGCGCGCCTTCTCGGTCCCCGCCGAGGCGCTGTATCTCTTCGATGCCGAAGGCCGCAGCGTTCCTGTCCGCCGCGCGCAGCGCTTCATCCCGGCTTTCAGCGAGGCGGTCTGAGGCTCAGAACCGCAGCAGTGGCACCATTCCGGGGCCGGGGGCCGCAAACATCTGCACGGCGATGTCTAGGACGATTCCAATCACCACCTCGGGATCATCCAGATCCAGCCGGTTGTCGATCAGCACCCGCATCCGCGACTCGCGGCCCTGGACATGGGTGCGGATGCCGAGGATCGCATGCACCCGCCACCCGATCTCAGCCCGGCTGAGCCAGGGTGCCTGCGCCAGCAGGCTGTCGATGATGATCTGATGCGGCGTCATCTCGGTGTCGATCTTGGTCAGCTCGGGTGTCACCGGCTTGACGAGCAGCGAGCCGATCTGTGACAGGAAACGGATCTCGGGGCTTTTGCCCACCGTCGGCCGGATCAGCGCATCCAGCACCTCGCGCAGCGGCGGCGCTCCGGCCTGCGAACGCTCCACCGCCTGTTGGAACAGCTCCACCCGGCGCAGGTTGATCCGCGCATAGACCCGTTGCGCGACCACCGCGATCAGCGCGTCCAGCGAGCCGAAATGATAGGACACCGCCGACAGACTGACCCCGGCGCGCTGCGCGATGGAGCGCACCGTAAGGTCACGCAGCTGCGCGCCATGACCGACAAGGTCGATGCAGGCGTCGATCAGCGCATTGGGGACCGTGGAGGCGGCGGGTAGAGCCATGAGCATCGCCTTGACCAGTGAGCGGCGCAGGATGGCAGGCATTCGTAACGGTCCGATGACAGAAGAAAGCCTGCCCGCGTCAGCCGCCCGTCATCTTCCCGGGTCAGGCTGGACGCTTTACGGTTCTCGGCAGAGGGACAAGTTCGAATTGCGCGTTTGTGGGGGGGAGAGCTCAACTATCATGGCCCCAGCCTGCTCAACCGAGTGATCGCATGCGTGCCGGAGAGGTGCGCCTTGTGCCAAGTCTGCGCGTTTGGGCACTGTGCGCCATCCGGAGGGTGACCAGACCGTCAAACACGGGTCCGCAAGAAAGTTACAGACCCTTGGCAGGGTGATCGTGATCGCCGCGGGGGTCGGGAGCAGCGCTCGGGCACAGTAGGAACTGCGCTTTACCCCCTCTGTGCCGGCAAATTCCTTGATCTATGCCAAGTTCCTTGAAGACTGGGCGCAGCGCGCTACCGTGAAGTCCGAGGGAATGAGACCATCCGGTTGTTCCCGGCGGGCACTCTCGCGCGTGATGCGGCTAGCTACCTCGACCGGATGCGCAGCGGCGGGATCGACATCGCCTGTTTCGTGCCGGGCTACGCGCCGGGCATGATGACCGAAGCGACCATTCCGGAAGCGGGAGGCTTCGGGCTAGGGAATGCGTCGACCAACGGCATCGTGGACAAAGACGTCCGAATAGTCGCCTGTCCGGGTGACTGGGTTCAGTCCGGAATGCAGCGTCTCCAGTTGCGTGTTTCGCACGCAGAGCATGGCCATGATCCTAGCCAACTTCGCCGCAATCCATTTTTCGTCGTCCTTTTTCATTGCCCGAGGATAGCTGCATCCTTGCCCTCTCGCCACGATTCGGACCTTGCATCCCGCCTATCTTCTCGTACAGGCCCGTGCCTGGTCGCGAAGCACGGCATAATCGGCAAGCCAGCGCACAATCAGCGCCCCTTCGGACAGCACGGCGACTTCTTCGGCCACGCGTGCCTGCTCGTCCCGGCTGTACGCCACCACCGGCGGGCAGGCGCCGGGCGGGGCGTCAGAATCCGCCGTCGCGCAGGCGGTCAAGGAGATCATCACGGCTGCGAGGGCGGCGCGCGGCGGCGCCCAGCATCTGGCGTTGGATCGCATCAGCGCGCTCCATCATGTCGAGACGCTGGCCGGCGCGCCCTGCGCGCTCACCCATTCGGCGTAAGTTGAGGATGAACAAAGTGACCGTGAGCGCGACAATAACTATGGTCGCTGCTCGAAGTGCCCAAGACCGGGCAATTATCTGGGTCAGAAGCCAGCCGATCACCGCCGCCCCCTCTTCCAATCATCGATGCGCGCGTGGATCGCGACGGCGATCCCGCCCAGCGCCACGGCGATGAACACCCATCGCAGGGTATCGAGATAGGGCACCAGCGGTTGGATCGACGATTGCGCTTCAGTAAAAGCCTCCTGCACGACCTCCAACCCAGCGGCGCCGACAGTGGCCGCGCAGGCCGCTCCACCCCCACGCAGCGTCCGACTGTCGGCCAGGACCTCGCGCGCGGGCGGGACCTCCGCGGAAAACGGCACTGTGCGCGCCGCAAACGACTCACCCCAGGACCGCGTTGGGCCCAGATCGATGTGCATGAAGCCCAACCGAGGGTAGTACCCAAAGCCAAGGAACCCCACCGTGCGCGCTGCGGCCTCAAACGCCACCGGGTCGTGGTTTGACATGGCGATGTCGAAGGCGGTGCCCAGCATGTGCCTGGACGCCGGCGCGCCGCCGACGGCACGGTTGTGCTCGGGACTGCGATAGGCCGACAGCACGATGAGCGGCTTGGCAAGACGGTTGCGCAGGCGCTGCAACCTGTCCATCGCTTCCGTGTTGAACTTGAGGGCGCCAGTGCCGCGGCAGGCCATCTCGGCCGGAGAGTAGCTGGGCCAATGCCAGACGGTTTCGGGCACGTCGCGCCAGTGGGCATAGGTCAGGGTCGTCATGATGTCCTCCAATTAGACAAAACCCGCCTTTGGGGCGGGTTGCGGTGGGCAATGGGAAAGGGGGCTATGCGTAGCGCTAGGGGCTTGAACCAAAGATCTTGAGCTTGAGCGCGATCCCGGCGAGCAGGCCGAGCATGACGCCGGTGGTGATCATCCGCACGGCCGTCTGCATCGCGGTGCGACGTACGAGCCGGATGCAGTCGAGCAAGGAGCGCAGATCCCGGATGTCGAGGGCAGCCTCCTCGCCGTCGAGGCCGACATTGGCCAGGGCGCGCCTGGCGCCAGCTTCGGCGGCGCGCGCCAGCAGGTCCTCGAACTCGGCATCGGGCATGCGAATAGGGTGCTTGCCGGAGCGGCTTGGTGTCAAGGTGGCAAAATCCTGCGTATTAATTCGTCGCGGTCGGACGAGAGAACTGACTGATCCGAGGTCAGGTCAGGGCGACTTTGTCCATCACCGCGGCGTTGTAGGGCCCCGCGAGCGGATCGAGGGCGAAGACCGTGTAGTCGAACCCGATGAGCGCCGGCAGCGAGAACTCCCCGCTGCCGTTACTCTGGCCGTGGAACAGGTATTTCTGATCCCCCCGGGCGACGGCGACCACGGGTCGTGAGACCGGCGCGTCGTCTGCGCGCACGATGCCCGAGAGCGCCCCGTACAAGGCTGGTGCGCTGTCACCCTCCGTGCCTGTCGAGAAATGCGACAGGTACGCGGGGAAACCTGTCCCGGTGCGACCGATCACCGAGAAGCCGGTATCGTTCGTGCTGGTATTGGACGCAGGGACATCCCAGGCGACGGGCTCGGGCTCGCCGATCGGCCAGGCCTTGGCGAAGACGCTGACGGTCCCGGTGCCTTCGACCCGCAGGCGCACAGTGATGGGCCAGCGATTGCGGCCCAGCGCGGCCAGATCGATCGTCCCAAGGTCGCCCTCGGCGCCCGAGGTGTTCCGGCGTCGAACCGCGACCGTTGACGAATGCGGCGCGACGAACACCGTACCATTCGGCGTCTGCGACCAAGTCTCGGGGGATCGGCAGAAGCACCGGCTGGTCTGATTGTTGAACGGGTACGGCACTACCGCGAGGATCTCGTTGGTCTCGCTGGGTGTGTCATCAGCAGTGATCCGGAAACTCGACCCTCCACCGCCGCCGCCTGCGCGGCCAAAGACCGATTGCAATCCGCAAGGGCCAAAGAAGCTCTTGAACCCGCCGCTGGTCAGCAGGGCGAGATCGGCTTCGGTATTGCTGAAGGCGTTGTCGGGCGTGGCCCAGCGCGCTGGGGCCAGCCATCTGAAGTGGGCCATGGTGTCAAAACTCCACGATGATGGTGTTGCTCGCCGGCGGGGCGAAGGGGGTGTCGGGCACAGTGAGGGTGATGTCCCCGCCTCGGGCGGCGCGTAGGGACCCGGCGCAGGCGGCGATGTCTCGCCGAACGCTAGGGTGAACGCTTCGCTTTCGGGCGGGCTGAAGGGCCCCCGCTGAAGGCGAGGACGATGCTGTCCGCCTCGGGTGGCTCATAGCGGTCCGGGGGTGGGGGCGCTGCACCACCGCGTTGGGCAAGAATCGCGGCCCGCATGAGGAGCAGGCTCATGCGATGCTCCCCGCCAGCGCACACTGAATCACCCAGGCGTCGGCCCCGCGCTTGGTTAGGGCTGCGCCGGAACAAGGCCCGTCGAGGTCAACCGATCCGGCAATCACGCCGTTCAGGGAACCGGCGGCCATCGGTCAGAGCATCGCTGATGAAGTCGAGGCTCCAGCGTTCGTTGGCTACCTGTGGCACGACCATCGGACGCCGTGTGCCCAAAGCCCGTTTGCGTCCGCCGCGCTTGCGCACCTAGAGCCTGCGCAATTTCTTGAGGTTCATCACAATCCCTTGCCGGTCCAGCATGATGTGAATGCGCCGATAGCCAAACCGGCGCCTTTCGGCCGCGACAGCCCTCATCGCAGCCCTCTCGGCGGCATCGTCCGGGCGGATACTCCTATAGCGGATGCTTGAACGCTCCACCGCCAGCACCTCGCACGCCCGACGCTGGCTTATCTCGTGCAACACCACGACATGCGCCACCGCCTCCCGCTTTGCATCGGGCGTCACATTTTTTTTGCTGCAACATCCTTCAGAACGGCCAGGTCGAGCATCGCCTCGGCCAGGAGCTTCTTCAGCTTGGCGTTCTCGTCTTCAAGCGCCTTCAGCCGCTGTGCCTCCGACACGTCCATGCCGCCAAACCACGCTTTGTATTTATAGAACGTCGCCGAGCTGATGCCGTGCTTGCGGCAAACCTCGGCCGTCGGCGATCCGCCCTCCTGTTCCTTCAGGATCCCGATGATCTGCGCTTGCGTGAAACGTGATTGCTTCATTGTCCGTCTCCTTGCGTGGACGGACTCTACCAAAAACTGCAGGAGGTTCAGGGGCTCAGGTCAAGTCCAATGACCAAAGCGCATTGGGATGCGCGGCAACCGGCATCGGCGCTCTCGTGCCGCGCGCCCGTTTCCGGCCGCGCCGTCGTCTCACCGACAGCCCTTCTTCGCGGTAGATCCTGTAGAGCTTCTTGTGGTTCATGCTCATGCCCTTGCGTTCCAGCAGCACGCCGATCCGGCGAAACCCGAACCGACGCCGCGTGCCGGCGATCTCCTGCATCTCCTTGCGGATCTCGGCGCAATCCGGCGGGCGCTCACGCCGGACTGTCTTGGGATCGACACCGACCAGCCTGCAGGCCGGGCGCTGCGAGATGTCATGATCCAGCATCGCCCTGAGCGCCGCCTCTGGCCGCCTGGTCAATGTTGTCGGTTCTTTCCCAGCAGATCTTTCAGAACCACGTTGTCGAGCATGGTGTCGGCTAACAGACGTTTGAGCTTGGCGTTTTCGTCTTCGAGCGCCTTCAGCCTGGCCGCCTCGGACACGTGCATGCCGCCATACTTGGCCTTCAGTTTGTAGAACGTCGCGGTGCTCAGCCCGTGCCTGCGGCACGCCTCAGCCGTCGGCATCCCGGCCTCCTGTTCCTTGGTCATCCCGATTATCTGCGCCTCGGGGAAACGGCTCTTACGCATGTGTCTGCTCCTTCAGAGTTGGCGCAGACCCTATATTAAAGTGACGGATTTCGCGGGGGGCAGGTCAGAGCCCAAAGCGACCCATCACTGTTTCTCGCTATACAATGAGTAACCGCCGTCCAGTATGAGGTCTTTTTATGCGCATGTATCAGGTCGATGCCTTTTCCGATCAGCTTTTCACGGGCAATCCGGCTGCTGTTCTGGTGCTGGAAGACTGGCTTTCTGACGAGCTGATGCTGGCGATCACGCAGGAAAACAACCTTGCTGAGACGGCGTTTGTCAAAGCTCGCCCGGAAGGTGCATGGGACTTGCGCTGGTTTGCCCCCGCGCATGAGGTGGATTTTTGCGGGCACGCCACTCTGGCAACGGCGCATATTCTGTTCACGAAACATGGGGCCGACGCCGATCTTGTGTTTCATACCCGCGTCGGCGAGCTGAGTGTGTCGAAAGAGGCAAAGGGATACAGGCTCGACATCCCTCGCTTGGATCCCGAAGCTATCGCCAGCTTGCCCTATGAAATAGCAGATATTTTTGTGACGACTCCCATAGGCATCTTTCGCAATTTTGAGAATTTCTTCGTGGATCTTGGCAGCGCCGACGCCGTGCGCAACTTCGTACCCGATCTCACAGCAATCGCGAAGCTCGGCTCAGTCGGCCTTGTGGTGACAGGCGCGGGAACCGGAGACGCGCGGGCGGACTTCGTATCCCGTTATTTCGCACCCGGTGCGGGAATCTCCGAAGATCCGGTCACGGGTTCAATTCACGCAACCTTGGTGCCGTACTGGGCAGAAAAGCTGGGCCGATGCCGGATGATGGCCTGTCAAGCTTCGGTCCGCAATGGATGGCTTGACTCTGAGTTAACCAAAGAGCGCGTCCTCCTGTCTGGCAATGCGGTGACATTTATGGAGGCGACGATTTTTCTTCCGAATTTTGCGTGACCGACCGGTAGGAAAGTCCGCTCACCGGACCTTGCAGCAAGACGCTGCGAACGACCGCCCTCCTCCCCCCACAAACCGCAGTGCGTATTTCCCCTCGCCCGAACCCGTCATTTTGATCCCGAACTTACAGGGGGCACAGGGATGCAGACGAGCGAGGGATTGCGTTCAACGAGCGGCTCGAGGGGGTTGTGCTGCGGGCCTATCTCGGCCCGGCGGGCCAATGGACCATCGGCGCCGGGCTGACCAAGGCCTCGGGCGTGGTCGATCGCAAGCCCGGCATGGTGATCACGGCGGTGGAAGCCTCGCGCCTGATGAGCGAAGTGCTGAGCACGCGTTACGAGCCTGCGTCACCCGCGCCATGCCCGGCGCAAAGCAGCACGAGTTCGACGGGGGCGTGTCGTTCCACTGGAACACCGGCGCGATCACCCGGGCGAGCTGGGTGCCCGCCTGGGCTTCGGACAATATCGCCGCGATGCGCGAGCGCCTGGCGCGGTGGAACAAGGGCGGCGGCAAGGCGCCACCGGGCCTGACCCGCCGCCGCGAAGCCAAGTTCCGGCTGATCGCGTACCGCGATTGCGGCGTGCCGGTGCGCGTGCAGACTCCGCGCGGTCTCGCCCGGGAGACGCTCGATGTCGCCCCTGAGGAAGTCGCCGCCGCCCGCGCGGCGCTCACCGCGCGCGGCTAGCCGACGCGCTTCAACATGCGATCGATCTTGATACTACCGACGGTGTGGGGACTGCAAAAGAAGATCGCGGAGAGGATTACGTCCTCGGGAAATACGTACCTTTGAACGAGATCGTATCGTGCTTTCCAATCGCCTTTGCTCATGGCAACAATTGTGGCTCCACAAGAAACCAATGGGCGACTGTCGAAGCGTGCAATAAGGCCTTCTCGCGAGCGTCTTCCTCGATCCCTTGTATCACCTGCCACCCGGCACGCTGCAGTTGCGCGAACGCATGCGGCAAAATTTCTGCGTGCAAGGGACTTGTCATCATCAACAAGCAATCTAGAATAAAAGTTGAATTGAAAATGTACCTTAAGCAACTTCACCACGCAGCCAGGAAAGAGCGATGCATCACCACGATTCCCGTGCATCGACCCAGTACAGCGTAATTCCCCGTCACGCGGCTGATCAGGCGGCGTTTTGCTCCTTTTATCGTGGTGATTCAACTTTGCGTCCTGTCTCAGACGGGACCGATTTTGCTTTCGACACGACCAACTCTGCAATCATGGACAACGGACCTGCCGAGGGGCAGAGCGCGCCACTGCGCCGGATGCGGCGTCCGGACAGCTATCGCGTTTTTGAAGACACCAACTGCAAGCATGGAATGCCAGCATGGACTGCTGCGTTTCTCGCGGCATCGACGTTTCCCATCACACTTCAACCAGCCCTTAGAGACCGAGGAGAACATCCCCATGAATTCATTTCCAAGCACCCTTGCTGCAATCCTGGGAGTGCTCGCCATTGCGGCCTGCACCACGCCAATCCGTAATCAGACCTATACGGCGACCTCGGCAGCGCAGATACCGGAATCTCAGGCACGGGCTGAATGCCAGTTCGCTGTAGAGGCGGCGACGGCCTCAATCGGGACCAACCGTGTTCCGCGTGGTACGTCTTTTGACCAGGAAATCGCAGACGCTATCGCGGATGGCGTTATGAGGGGCGACGAGCAGAACACTCTGTTTGTAAGCTGCATGCGCTCGAAAGGGTTTGTCGGCGGCTGATCGGGATCAGGCGGTCCCTCTGCCGCTGTTCCACGGCAAAGGGACTTTAACGGGTCAAGCCTGAGTGCTGGTCCGCTGTAACTCACTCCCCGGATTGAAGCGCCAAAAGGCACACATAACGACAATAGGAGGCCACTCATGCGGAAGAGATATCTACCCCTTGCGGTGATGTCACTGATGGTATCACCAGCCTATGCCGACAGCTGCGACACGGCAGAGGATCAGGCAACGATGACGCTCTGCGCCCGGCAGTCTTATCAGGCGGTCGACGGGCACCTCAACGCGCTCTACCACCAGATCCGGCAGCGCCTTGGCGACGACGTCGACGCGCTGCGCCTGTTTCGCGATGCCGAGCGTCAGTGGATCGCGTTCCGCGACGCCGAATGCGAGTTCGCCACCGCGAGCGTGGCAGGCGGTTCCGTCTATCCGATGATCTATGACGGCTGCCTAGAAGAGCTGACCGCTGAACGTGTCGCGCGTTTCGAGACGTATCTTGCGTGCGAGGAGGGTGACATGAGCTGCCCGGTGCCTGCGGGCGAATGATGGGCACGCTGAAAACTGTCCCGGCGGCTGGCCTGTTGGCCGTGGCGGGGTTGGTCTTTGGAGATTCGCGCGCGCATGCCGAGATGGTCAGCGCCGGATATGGCCTAACGGTGAGCCTCGCGTTCTCGGAGCTGGCGCTTGCCACCTTGTCGCGCCGCGGCGAGGCGGTGATTGTTGACGCCTCGTATTGGGGCACGCCGACGCCCGCAGGGGCTGCCCAGGCGGATGAGGCAGGGCAGATCAACTTGGGCGGCGACGCCGTCGAAGTGCCCGCCATCGAGGGCGTGGTCGAGATCACCGGCCGAGGGGTTCTCACGGATATGCTGGAATGGACCGTGGCGGGCAGCATCGGCGTGAACGTCAATGTCTACAGTGCGCGGCTGAGCAGTGACGACAATCTGCTCAGTTGCGATTTCATCGACGGCCCGCTTGCCGACGTGCAAACTTTAGCAATGCCGATCACCCTGAACTGCGGTCTGATCGAAGAGAATTTGGATACTGTGGCGCTACCCTGACACAGGCCGCGCTTGCTTGGATCCCCGTTCAGGGGACCGAGCGAACAAGGCTCGGACCATCGACTGACGCTGTTAACGGACCTCTGACGTGAAAACCGTTCTCTCCTTTCTGAACCGGCGGCTGTCTCTGAAAGGGCTCAAGACGCTGGGGCTGGCAATCACGCTGGCAATCTGGGCCGGGCAGGTCGCGGCACAGGATGCTCCGGCGGCCGATATGCCGGTTGGAGAACGCAATCTGCGCGTCGGGGTCTATGTGCACCCTCCCTTTGTCATGCGCGACGGCGACACGTTCACTGGCATGGCCATCGACCTGTGGGAGCGAATTTCGCAAGAACTCTCGTTGCAGAGCATCTATGTCGAGCTCGACAATACCGGAGACCTTGTCACGGCTGTTGCGAACGCAGACGTCGCCGTCGCCGTTACCAACCTGACCGTCACCAGAGCCCGCGCCGAGCGCGTTGACTTCACCCATCCGTGGTTCGACGCTGGCCAGCGCATCATGGTGAACGACGACCGGGGCGGCGGTTTCTGGGACGTCCTGAGGGGTCTTCAAGATTCAGGCCATCTGCGCGGCTACGCCTGGATAGCCTTCGTCATAGCCATGGCGACATTGCTGGTCACGCTGTTTGATCGACGCTTCAACAAAGAGTTTCCGCGGCGCTGGCGCGATGGGATCGCCGAAAGCTTCTACGTCGTCATGTCCGTTGCGACCTCGGGAAAATCGCCCACGCGGAAGAACTTTCTTGGCTGGGCCGGGCGCCTGTGGCAGGGGCTGTGGCTGGTCTGCGGGATTGCCGTTCTTGCCTATGTAACGTCATCGGTAACCAGCGTCATGACCACCTTGTCGCTGACCAACAAGATCAATAGCTTCGCTGATTTGCCCGGACGCGTTGTCGGCGTCCAGCCGGGCAGCGTGTCCGAGAGTTATGCGCAAGAGGCTGGCCTCACGACCCGTCCCTTTGCGCATATCGATCAGGCGGTCACAGCGCTTCTCGGCGGTCGGATCGACGCGATTGTCGGCGATGCGCCGGTGCTCGAATACTATGCGCACACGCACCCCGATCAACCCGTCAGTGTCGTTGGCCCAATCTTCGCACCCGACAAATATGCTTTCGGATTGACCCAAGGCAGCGATCTGACCCGCGCTCTCACCGTCGAGCTTATCGGCGCTCACGAAACCAGTCAGATCGATGCCATAAGAACGCGGTATTTTGGAAGCGATCCGTGATGAGATGGTTCTGACAAGAACAACCTGATCCCGAATATGTCCACGTTCAGAGGTCGTTTCTGGTCACGTTTTGCCCGCCATTGACCGGTTTTGGAACTCACGCGGCGTGAGGCCTTGATGGTTACGCCGCAGCCACTCTCGTGGCGCGGATGGAAGACGCGTCCCTGGATCAGGCGGTTGTCTGGGACGATGTTGCCATCTTCGACGGCCGCCCTTGGCGCTGCGCGGTGGACATCGTCACTGCGGGCTATCCGTGCCAACAGTTCTCCGTCGCGCGAAAGCGCCGGGGCGCGGACGACCCGTAACATCGCTGGCCGCAGGTCGCCCGCATCATCGCCGAGGCCGAGCTGCCCTTCGTCTTTCTCGAGAATGTCGCCCATCATCTCCGCCTCGGCTTCCTAGAAGTTGCCGCAGGACTGGTCGGCATGGGTGACCTGCCACTGAACTTTAATCCAGCCGCGACCGGAGCCCAATTGGTGTTTACGCCGGTTGGCGCAGGTTGAGCAATCGCCCGGCGCGCGGAGCTATCATCTCGCGCAGCGGGGCGGGCGATTGCGGTGGTCAGGGTCCGCGCGTAGTCGACCGGGGACTGGTAATCCAAGGCCGAATGCGGGCGTTCGGCGTTGTAGTCGTTCGCCCCTGCGGCGATCACGACGTGCGCGTGTGTCAGGTTGCGGAACATGGTCTCGTTTAGCAGCTCATCGCGCATCCGCCCGTTGAAACTCCCGACGAACCCATTCTGCATTGGCTTTCCCGGCGCGATGTAATGCCATTCGACCTTGTGTTCGGAGCACCATCGCAGGATCGCGTTACTGGTCCGTTCGGTCCCGTTGTCGCTGACAATAATCCCAGGCTTTCCGCGGCGTTCTATCAGAGCCGTCAGTTCACGCGCGACACGGCGCCCCGAGATCGAGGTGTCTGGAACCAGCAATGCCTTGACCCGGCGATGGCCCGCTCAGCATAAATCATATGTGTGTCATCCCGACATAAAAACCGGCACACGTCGGGGTAGAAACCAACAGGCGGTTCTCACAGGCGACCTATGACCAGCGACACGCAACACTCCCCGCTTCCTCGGCATCTTCGCCAGATTGTGGAAGCGATGGCCGGCAGGGTCGTCATCGTTGATGCGGCGCTTCGCATCACCTGGGCCAACCGCGCGTGGGAGCAGCGGACCGGCTGGTCGCTCGCAGAAGCGCGGGGGCGGGAGTTGGTGCATCTTGTCTGGGACGCGCAGGCCGACGAGATCGCGACGCTCACTGCCGCCATGGCCCGCGGAGACGCCTGTCAGTGCGAGACGCTCAGCCGTGACGCAACCGGAGAGCGACGCCCGGTCGAAGTCAGACTCGTACCGCTACAGGGTGACGACGGCGCGGTATCGGGCTTTGCCGTGCTCGACACAGACATCCCTGCACAGACGGATCACCGGGTCCACGCCGGGCGCCCTCTGGACGAGGCCGAGCGGGCCCGGGCGCAGCTGGCCAATGCCATAGAAGCGCTGCCCGACGGGGTGCTGGTGTGGGATGATCGCAACCGGCTGGTGATGGCCAATTCCGCTTACCGGCGCATGTATCCGCTGCTGGCCGATGTGCTGGTGCCCGGCGTCGACTTCGATCACGTGCTGGCCATAGGCGTGGAGAGGAACGTCTATCCCAATGCCAGCGGTCGCGAACAAGCGTGGCTGGCCGAACAGCACGCGCTTTTCATCAAGGGTTACGTGGGCGAAGTGCGCCTTGCCGACGGCCGCTGGATACGGCGACTGGATCTGCGCACCATCGATGGCGGTTGCATCACCGTGCGCATCGAAACCACGGAACGCCACCGGCATCTGGACGCGCTGGACGCGGCGAACCGGGCCCTGGCAGAGGCGCGCCAAACGCTGAACCAGATCATCGAAAGCACCGATGTCGGCACCTGGGACTGGAGCGTTGACGATGGCATTGAGCGCACCGGCGGGCGCTATGCGCAGATGCTGGGGTACGCGCCCGATGAACTTAGCCCAACGCTGACAAGCGCGTTCACGGATCTGGCGCATCCCGACGACCTGGCCCGGGTCATCGCCACCGAGGAAAAAGATTTGGCACCGCCCGCGGATGGCATCGAGAAGATCCGCGAACATTACGTGCGCATGCGGCGCAAGGACGGAAGCTGGGCCTGGATCCTGTCGCGCGCTTCGGTCACCGAACGCTTTCCGGACGGCCGGTTCCGACGGTTGGTCGGCATTCACATTGACGTGACGCGGCGCAAGCAACTGGAAGACGAAGTCGCCGCCAGCCGCACTTTTCTGAACGAGGTGATGGATGCCTCGATGTCGGCGATCGTGGTGACCGACCGCGACGGGCTGATCACCTACGCAAATGCAGAAGCCGGGCGCATTCTGGGCGTCGACCACCACGATCTTGAGGGGGCTGATGTCGTTTCGTGGGAACTGACCGAGCCTGACGGATCGCCGATGCCGGTATCCTCTTATCCGCTGCGCCGTGCCTTGACCAAGGGTGAAACCGTGCGTGGGATGCGCATCGGGATCATCCGGGCGGACGGATCCCGATGCACCTTGTCGGTGAATGTGGCGCCGCACAGCACTGCACTGGCAGCGGATGCTCCGGCCCGTTTCATCATGTCCTTCGCCGATATAAGCGACGACATCGCCAAAGCGGTGCGGCTGGAGCAGGCCCTTGAGCAGGCGCAGGCGGCGAACCGGTCGAAATCGACCTTTCTGGCCAACATGAGCCATGAGATCCGCACCCCGCTGAACGGCGTCCTCGGCATGGCCGAGCTGCTGGACGAGAGGATCACGACGTCGCCCGAGAAAAGCATGATCGGCACCATCCGTCAGTCGGGCGAGCTGTTGCTGAACGTGCTCAACGAAATCCTCGACATGTCGAAGATCGAGGCAGGCAAGATGACCGTCGAGGCCATCGCCTTTATCCCCGCGGATATTGCCCGCCAGATTGAACCGATGCACAGCCTGCGCGCGCAGGAAAAGGGTCTGCTCCTGGAGGTCTCAACCAGCCCGGGGGCAGAACGTGCCCGTCTGGGTGATCCGTTCCGCATCCAGCAGATTTTGAACAACCTGCTTAGCAATGCTGTCAAATTCACAGAACGCGGCTCGGTGGCGCTGTCTCTTTCTGGCTCGGACGATACGCCGCTGACGATCGAGGTCCGGGACACCGGGATCGGCATGACACCTGAGCAGGTCGGCCGAGTCTTCGAGAATTTTGAGCAGGCCGAGAGCGGCACCATGCGGCGCTTCGGTGGCACCGGGCTGGGCATGACCATCGTGCGCAGTCTGATCAGCCTGATGGGCGGCCACATCGCGATCTCAAGCACCCCCGACGCCGGAACGCGTGTGGAAATTTCGCTGCCGCTGCCGCTGGCCGACGATGCGCCGGCAGCGGATGTCCGCGTGGCTGACGCTATCACGTCGAACTCGCTGGTGGGGTTCAGGCTTCTCGTTGCTGATGATTCCATCACCAACCGCATAGTGCTGAGCGAGATGCTCAAGGCCAGCGGCGCGACCGTCGTGGTGGTGACCGACGGCGTTGAGGCCGTGAAAGAATGGCAACGGATGGTAGAGGCCGATACTCCCGCCGATCTGCTGCTGTTAGATATCTCCATGCCGGTAATGGACGGAATCGAAGCCCTGGCGGCGATCCGCGCGACGGGTGGCGCCGGGCTTTGCGTTCCTGCCGTCGCGGTCACCGCCAATGCGATGGCGCATCAGGTCCAGGAATACCTGACCGCGGGTTTCGCCGCGCACGTGTCGAAGCCGTTCCGTCGTCCCGATCTGCTCGCGGCCATTACCTCTGTGCTGAAGCGCGGGTGACGACAGGATCGCCTGCGGATTCAAGGTGCCTGACCTGCGCCCCGGGTCATCCCTGAGTTAAAACGAGAGTCTTTGGGTTGATAGTCGTCGGTTTCGGGTGCGCGAAACCCCTGATCACCAAGTCCCCGCGCTTCTGCGGCACCCCTTGCCGGAGCGGATCGCAAGATGGTCCGCTACCCGAGCTTGTTCGATCGATAGTGAGGGAGGGAGGAGACATCCACTGCGCGCTCGACCCTCCACCGGCAGACCACTCGCTAACACACCTGCGGCATAGCCCGATCGACCTAAGTTTGAGCGAAACCTGCAAACTTCCGAAAACCGTCTTCGCATGGCTCACTCAGCCGTTCTTGAGGCCCACGCCCTCTGACAGCAGGGTCTCGGCGACATCCATCGCCTCTTTGCGAGTCACTGCAATCCTCAACGGAAAACCCCAGAATTTGGAAAAGACCGCGCCGAAAGTCTTGAAGGCCAGACGCTTGCCAGCGCTCGGCTCAATCACGATCATCGCCCGCACCAGCGTCCGCAATTCGGCCTTGTGCTTCTTCATCCACAGCGCGGTGCGCTTCCTTTCTTCCTGGCTGTGGTCGTGGTCTTCGTCTTCGGTCGGAGCATTATCGCTCAGGATCACGAACGGTGCGCCGCGCTTAAAGCACGCCTCGAGTGCCGAGAAATCCTCGTCGTGGTCGTGATCGGGCGCTTCGTCATAGCTCATCCAGACAAGCGGGAAGTTACTGATATCCAAGGGCATGTTTCGTCTCCTGACGAGAATGGACGGTTTCAGGTCGAGCGAATGTGCTGCCATGTAAAGAGAAGCGCGACCACGCCCGGCAGCGTGACAGCCAGCAGTTCCAGACCCACAAGATGGCCGCCATCGCGCAAGCCATCGAAGACGCCAGCGAGCGTGCTCATGACGAACAGCAGACCGCCGAGGACGAGCATCGCCCAATCGGTCGCCCGCCTTGCGACAAGCGCCAGCAAGGGCGGGACGACCCAAGCGCCATAGAAAATGGACACGCCCCACAAGGCGGCGGGATCGAACGTCATGGCCTGCATCGTTCCGCCGCTGCCGACATAGACGTTCAGATAGGAAAAGCACTGGATCGTGACAAAGAGTGCGGCACCAACTGCAGGGATGAGCCATGCGAGCGCGAGCTTGACCGGGGCATTGTCGATCACGTGAAAACTCCTGTAGCTATGTGTCGGGCAGGTCAGCTCTGCCCCTTCAGTAACGGAGCGCGATCACAAGATCCGCCAGCCGCCTCTGCCCCACAGCAATACGCCAGCCGGCACGTGGCGTCATTGCGCAACCTTGCCATGATATGTTTCAATCCGGCCTGATCTGAGAATGCCGAGGTCTGAGATGTATCTGGACGTCCGTCGCGACTGGCTCGCCTATGTCGACGAGATCCCGCGTGCGTTGGTGGCAGCCAACGCGGTCGCCACCCTTGACGCCCTGGAGCAATCGCCCCGGCACCACCATCAAAAGGCGCAACTGCTCTTCACGGTGCGGGGCGTCGTCAATTGCGAGGTCGACGGCGCAGTCTGGATCGTACCGCCGCAATGCGCGGTGTGGATTCCCGGCGGACTGCCCCATTCCGTTTTCGGCTCGGGCGAGGTGGAGTGTCTCTCGCTCTTCATTGATCCTCCCGACTCCGCGAACCTGCCGAAAGACTGCTGCACGATCACGGTGTCACGTTTTTTCCGTGAGTTGCTGATGCGGGCAAACGCTCTGCCGGACCTCTATGATGTCGACGGTCCGGATGGCCGGATCGTGTCCGTTCTCTTCGATGAGCTGGCGGTGGCACCGGTCGAGGATCTCTGCCTCCCCATCCCCGGCGATCCGCGCCTGAAGAAGCTCACCGACCTGTTGATCGCGGCGCCTGCGGATCATGCGAGCGTCGCGGAGTGGGCCTCCCGCGTCGCGCTCAGCGAGCGCAGCCTGAGCCGTCTGTTAGCCGAAGAGGTGGGCATGAGTTTCGGCCGCTGGCGCCGACAGTTGCATATCGTGCTTGCCTTGCGGCGGCTGAGCGCGGGTCAGTCGGTTCAGGCCGTCGCCATCGATCTCGGCTATGAAAGCGCCAGCAGTTTCGTGACCATGTTTCGAAAGATGGTCGGCAAGCCACCAAGCCGCTATCTGCTCGACCGGAGTCGTTTACGATAGGGAAGAGCGATCGGAGGTGCCGAGTGTCGTCCACAATCGCCGCTTGGCGAATGCTCCGGCGTGGCCCGCACCCCGGCACGCGACGTGTTCACGGTCAAAACCTCTTTGTGACACCAAGCAGGTCTCAGTGCTCGCTTTCGCACGCCTGATGATCGGCAAGGGCGTGCAGCACCCGGCAGGGTTCGCCATCGGACTGACCGTCGCAGGTGTTCACGACGCGTACCAATTCAGCCTCCAGCCGCCGCAACCGCGCGATCCGATCACGGATTTCGATAATCCGATCCTTCGCGATGCGGTGCGCGTCGCCATGGGCAGCATGGGGTGTCTCCTGCAACGCGATCAGTTCGGCAATGGCGTCGAGGTCGAAACCAAGCTGCCGGGCATGGGCGATAAAGGACAACCGGTCCAGCTCGGCATCGCCGTAGCGGCGCTGCCCCCCGCCCGTGCGGCCGGGATCGGGCAAAAGACCACGCCCCTCATAGTAGCGGATCGTGGTCACCTTCACGCCCGTGCGCCTGGACAGCGCACCGATGGAATGGCCCTGCATCGCAATTACCCCTTGAAGCTACAGTGGCTGTAGATCGTATCTACCATGGGGACGAAACGAATCAAGAGCACTGCCATGACCAACCTACACCGCCGCAGCCCTGACCTGCCGGGCTTCGATGCCCCCACAATCCACCGCGGGATAAACGCGCATGTCGCGCGCCCGGCTGACACGGGCCTTTGGGCGGAGGGGCGGTGATGGGACACGATCACAGTCACGATCACAGTCACGGGCACGGGCACGATCACGCAAACGGGCATGGGCACAGCCACGCACATGGGCACGCGGGCCATTCGCACGGCCCGACCCTCTCGGCCAATGACACGCCCGAGGCGCGCCGGTCCAAGGAACGCGCCATCCTCATGGCCGCGGCCCTTACGGGCGGCTTCATGGGGGCCGAGGTCCTCGGCGGGCTCATCTCCGGATCGCTCGCGCTCTTGGCCGACGCGGGTCACATGCTGACCGACTTCGCCTCGCTCCTGCTGGCATGGTTCGCCTTCCGGCTGGCGCGTCGACCGGCGGACTGGAAGCGGACCTACGGCTTCGACCGCTTCTCGGTGCTGGCCGCTTTCGTGAACGGGGTCACGCTGTTCGCCATCGCGGGGTGGATCGTCGTCGAGGCCATCCAACGCCTGCGCGATCCGCATGAGGTGCTGGGCGGGCTGATGCTCTGGGTCGCCGTGGGGGGGCTCGTGGTGAACGTTCTGGCCTTCTGGGTGCTCAGCCGCGCGGAGGGCAACAACCTCAACGTCCGTGCCGCCGCCCTGCACGTCATGGGAGATCTGCTCGGCTCGGTTGCGGCGATTGCGGCCTCTCTCATCATCATCTGGACAGGTTGGACCCCCATCGACCCGATCCTGTCGGTGCTGGTTGCTCTCCTCATCCTGCGCTCGGCGTGGTCCGTGGTGCGCGAGAGCGGCCACATCCTGCTCGAAGGCGCGCCCGCCGGCTTCGATCCCCGCGCCGTCGCGGCCGACCTGGAAGCCACGCTGCCCGGCGTGGCCCGCGCCCATCACGTCCACGCCTGGTCGATCACTCAGGAGCGGCCCATGGCCACGATGGAGGTAGAGCTCGCGCCGGGCGCGGTGGCGGACGACGTGCGCCGCGCCGTGAAAGGCCGCGTGCGCGAGACGACCGGGATGGAGCACGTAACCGTCGAGGTGACGGCATGCGTAGAGCGCCGGACGGGTTAGACGCGATCCATCCCCGGCCAGGAACGGGCCATGGGTGTATCCGAACACGTCAGGCCTTTGCGCGTAGCGTCGCGAAAGCCTGGTTTGTCCAAGGTTTGTTGCTGCTGTCATCGCGAGATGCAGCGGCGATAAATCTGACAGTGAGCAAAGCGCGGGCGGAATTCCCTCCCCCGACGGGTTCTACACGTGCGCACGGCTACGTCGGGCAAGTCGTATCGCGGTGATCACCCCGTCCACCAAACCCAGACAAAGGCTGCGCCAAGCACCGCCTCCGCGATGGCAGACCGAAAGATGCCTGCGCTGGCACGCCGGGCGAGGAACTCGTAAAGACCGAGGCCCGCCAGCAAGACCGCTATTCCGCCCATGATCAGGCACATCGCCGAGCGGATGTCCGAAGGGCCGGCTGTTCGCGCGATGAAGAACACCAGCGCGAGGCCGAGGTACATCAGGCTCATCCGCCGTAGCAGGATGAGCGCGCCCGTGGTGCTCTCAAGTCCCCACTCTGTCAGCAGGCCACGACCGAAGAACAGGAAGCGGGCACCGAGACCAATGCACGCGGCTGTCATGACGAGTGCCAATATCTGGAAGGTCAAAGGTCGTCTCCATTTATCAAACCATTGCTGGATTCGAAAATAGGCAGTCGACGTCGGACGAACTATGCGCAAAACTCCATTCTTTGTTGGAGATCATCCAGAATGGACCCGCTGTCCGACATCATCTCGTTTCTGCGCCTGAGAAGCTATCTCGTGGGCGGCTTCGAGGCCGGTGGGAACTGGTCGGTCGGCTTTGACGCGCATGACGCCGTCAAATGCTACACCGTCGCCAACGGCTCGTGTTGGATCGCAGTGCAAGGCTTGGACGCGCCTGTGTTTCTGCAAACGGGTGATTGCTTCATCCTTCCCCGAGGCCAACCGTTTCACATCGCCAGTGATCTGAGCCTGCCCCCCGACGATTGGCAGCGCCACTTTCTCGGCGCTGAAGAAGGCACATTGGTTAAGCTCAACGACGGGACCGATGTGACCGTGCTCGGCGGACATTTTGCCCTCGCGGGGCCGCAGGCCGAGATTTTGCTCGGTATGCTGGCGCCAATCGTCCATTTGCGCGATAGGCCTGCGCGTGAAACGCTACGCTGGGCCTTGGCGCTGATGCGGCAGGAACTCGTCGATCTAAAGCCGGGTGGCATCCTTGTGGCGCAGCAACTCGCCTCTATGATCTTCATCCAGGCACTCCGCCTGCATCTCACTGAGAGCAAGGGTATCGGCTGGCTGTTCGCGCTGTCGGACAAACGCGTCGGCGCCGCCATTCAGGCGATCCATCGGGAGCCGTCGCGACGTTGGACGGTGGAGACCCTTGCCACTGAGGCCGGCATGTCGCGCTCCGGCTTCGCGGCGCAGTTCCGACACTTGGTTGGCGAAAGCCCGATCGAGTACCTCACACAGTGGCGCATGCGCCTCGCCGGACGCAGTCTGGAACAGGGCGAGCCGATCGGCGCGATTGCCCATGCCCTTGGCTATGAATCAGAAAGCGCGTTCAGAACGGCATTCAAGCGCGTCACGGGCAAGAGCCCCCGGCAGCACGCAAGGTCATTCGGAGGCGGCGACGCGATGCATTCCTCCTTGCCTCGGGGTTAGGTGGGTCAGGCTTCCTAGCCTTCGCAAGCGGGCGCTCGCAAAGTGAGCGCGGAGACTTGAGCCGTGCACGCGTTGCGCTCAGAACATGCTCCCTCAGCAACGTGTAGGTGCGCAGCGAAAGGCCGGTTTGAAGACGCTGCAGCGCACTATCAACTTGACCGACGAACGGCAGGTCTGGGCCGCGATTGACACTTGGCACCGACAACAGACCCTCATTGTCAGCCTCAGGCGTCCGCAATTCGTGCTCAACGCGCAATCGAGAGGGCGAAGGGGATCATGCCGTCGCGCGCCATCAAAGGCGGTACGAAGAGCATGAAGCTCTCGGGTCCGCTGGCGGTCGCGATCCCGCCGAGATCCTCGATCATGTCTTGTGCCCAGCCGAGATTTTCCAAAAGGCTTCGGACCCGCATTTTCGCATCCGGGTCATTGCCTGACAGAAAAACACTCGGCGGGCGCGACAGCAGGCCCGGATTGGCCATGACAATGAACAACATCGTATTCAGGGCTTTGACCACGCGCACATCGGGGAGCGTGTCTTGCAACGCCGACGCAACGCTGCCGTTGGGGTAGAGCAATCCGATCGGGCGGCCAGCGTCATCCCGCTTCAACGCGTTGGACACATCCAACAACACCTTGCCCCGCAATCCGCCGGCATGCGGCGCAAGATGCGCGATCGAGGTCTCACCCGGCGTTGCGTTAATGATGATCTCGGCGCGGCTTATCGCGGCCGCCGTGGTTTCAATTGCAAGGCTTTCCGTGGCCCATTCCGGGCGGGGGCTTTGGGGATCGCGGCGCCCCAGAGTGACAGTGTGGCCTGCGCCGAGCAGACCTTTGGTCAGAACGGACGCCACCCGTCCCGAGCCCAGAATTGCTATCTCAGTCATCTAAGCCACCTTCGTAAGAGTTTGATATTTCGGAGAGAGCAGCACAAACGCCGTTTGTGAATTGGGGCGGCGTGGCGACGAAGTCCCGAGCGTGAAGGGTCCAGTCGTTGCCTGCGCAATCCGTCACCCGGCCGCCTGCCTCGGACACCAGCAAAGCGCCCGACACCAGCCCGGAAAGCACGCCGCTGAACTGCCAGAATCCGTCCATGCGCCCGGCTGCGACCTGAACCAGTTGCAGCGTTGCGGGGACCGAAACCCGCACGGTCAGGACGTTGCCCAGCATCGCTGTCACCGAGGCGCCGATCCGGGCGTGGATGTCTGCGCCTTCGCCGGGGGCCGCCTGTCCGGTTCCCATCATGGCACCGTTCAGGTCAGGCTTGTTCGAGACCCTTATAGGGTGCCCGTTCAACCATGCACCTGTGCCTGCCGTCGCGGTGTAGAGGTCATTTTGAAGCGGCAAGAAGACGGTCGTCAGGACGATGGCATCATCGCGGATGAGGGTCGCAGTGATACACCAATCCGGCAGGCCGTGGATCTGATTTATCGCACCTTCGACCGGGTCGACCACCCAGAAGTCCCCGGCACCAAACCCGCCCGTCGCAAGTTCGTCTTCGATCACTCGGGAACCCGGAACGAGCGCCTCAAGACGAGGGACCAGTATCGCCATCGAAATGGCGTCATTGGCCGCGATCATCGCGCCGATATCGCGGCGGTCCTTGGGGCGGGCATCCGGTGAAAAGCGCGCCAGTATCGCCGCGCCCGCCTCGCGCACGGCGGCTTCGGCGCCTTTTGATAACTCTGAGAGGATGACAGGTTTTTGCATCTGCGCCTTCTTGCGGTTTTTCGGGTTTCACCATATTTACGAGCTATCGCTCACATTGGAAACTCGCATTGACCATGGCCAAGACCGATGCCCTGACAGTGCGCAAAACACCGCGTCAGACCCGATCCGCGGCCACGGTTGACGCAATCCTGGAAGCAGCTGCTCGCATTCTGGAGACTGGTGGTCTGTCCGAATATTCGACCAATGCCGTCGCCCGGCGGGCCGGGGTCAGCGTTGGATCGCTCTATCAGTACTTTCCGAACAAGGACGCGATCACCCGGGAACTGACGTTTCGACGGATCGCCGATCTGGTCGCAGATATTGACGCGGCTTTCTCTGGTGCGTCGAAAGTTTGCGCGCTGTCACAAGTCATCGACATCGCCGTCCGGCACCAACAACAACGCCCAAGACTGTCGCGGATACTGGACGCTGAAGAAAGCCGGCTTCCGCCCGATCCCGCGTTAAGGGAGTTGGCTCTAGGAGTGTTGGCGCATCTTCAACGCGGTCTTCATGCGAACGGGTATGAAGGAGACACAATGGAAGCGTCGCTGGATATCATGGCCATCATTCGCGGTATGGTCGATGCAGCAAACGCGCGGGGCGAGGATGATCCTATCAGCTTGTCATCGCGTGTTCGGCGTGCGGTGTTCGGCTATCTTGAGCACGGCGCGTGAGCACCGACAGTCGCGGCGCCGCCGTTTAGACGTCCCGACCAGGTGAGCGCTGGGTCTCCGGGTGACACTATCTCGGCGCAGTTGGCGTGCGTGTGGCTTTCCTTTCGGTGCCAAAAAGCTGGACGAGAGAATACCGCAGTAGGCAGGATAGTCTCAGGGGGGGCAACGGTTTAGATGCCCGACCTCCTGTACTCGGCATAGGGATGCAAGCAGTCGTTCCTGAGAGCGAGGGGACAGGCCCGGTATCCCCCTATGAGCGCTTGATCTGCGCGCCCTGATGCGCCGCGCGATCTCTTGCCGGCCATGGCACTTCCTGCCCGTATGGCTTTCCTGTACGATTGTCATCATGGAGCCCGCCCAGCAAAAGACGGTCCGCTCGGTCGAGCGCATCTTGCAGATCCTCGAATTGATGAACCGTGCGCCGGTGGTGCGCGTGCAGCACCTCGCGCAGGAGACAGGTCTCCCCGCGCCGACGGTCGTGCGCCTGCTGGAGACGCTCATGAGCGCGGGATACGTGCGCAAGATCGGGCGGCAGGCCGGGTACTGCGTGACCGAGAAGGTCGCGGCGCTCGGGGCGGGGCATCACGGGTTGCCTCAGGTTTTCGACGTGGCGCGTGAGTCGGCAGAAGCGCTGACCCGCCGCACGCTCTGGCCGACGGCGCTGGCGACGCTGGACGTGGATGCGCTGGTGATCCGCTTCAGCACCATTCCCATGAGCCCGTTGTCGCATTACCAGTCGACGATCAACCGCCGGATGACGCTGCTGGATTATGCCCACGGACGCGCCTACCTCGGTTTCTGTCCCAAGGAAGAACGCACGCATCTCGTGGCGTTGCTCCAGCAATCCGCGGCAACCCCGGCGGAGGCGGAGGCCATAGCGCAGCGCGCGGACTCGGTCGTGGCGCTCACCCGGGCCAGCGGCTTTGGCGAGCGCACCGGTAATATTCAGCCCGAAACACATTCCATAGCCGCACCGCTGCGGCTGGGGGCCAAGCTGGTCGGCACGCTGGGGATCACCTATTTCGCGCGCACCCATGTCGACGTGGCCGCGCTGAAGACCGAATTGCGCGCTGCCGCAGAGGCCTGCGAAAGGGGCGAGACCTACGTGTGAGCGGCTGCATCCTCGGGGTAGACGGTGCGCGCTCGGTCGTCGTCCTTTCCGGACGCGATGAGGCGCGGTTCGGCGTGCCGGAGATGGTGCAGATAAGCTTGCGCAGAGGCCGCGATCGCCGCGTCATCGCATTCGCGCGCGCCGGTTAGTGTAAAGGGCGGCAGATAGTGCATGCCGGTATGGACGGCCATCAGTTCGAAAGGCACGGCGACCTCGTCGAGCGTCCGACCGTATCGGCCGTCTGGCTGGTAGTCGCGGCCGTTTGACCCGGTAGAGAACGCGATGCCCAGCGTCTTGAGCCGCAGCGCTCGCCCACCGGGACCATAGGCCCAGCCGCGTTTCATGATCTCGATCTGCCAGAACGATAGCAACGGCGGGCAGGAATACCAAGTCAGGGGAAATTGCAGCACGATGCGGTCGTGATCGGCCACCAGTTGCCGCTCTGCCTCTCCGTCGATCTGCCCATCGGGGTAGCGCGCGTAGAGGTCGTGCAAGGTGATGTCGCCTGCGGCGCGGATGGCATCGGCCCAACAGCGGCTGATGCGGCTGCAGCCCATGTCGGGGTGGGCGAGAATGACGAGCGTTCGGGTCATAGCGGTCTCCGTTTCCGCCAGTCGTTGCACCGCTAGCGAACGCGCACAAGCGCGTGCCCGCCCAATTCCGCAGCGTGGAACAAGCGCGCGTTTCCCGTGCGCCGCGCGTTCCGTCATGCGAGTTGGAAGACCACCGCAGACAACACGCAGGCCCCCCATGTTCGATGACAGCGATCCGCGCAAGGCACTCACGTCCATGTCGAAAGAGCGCCGTTTCTCCGGGCCTTTCTGCGCCCCCGAAGTGGGCCATTTCAGCCAGGAGCCGCCGCAGCAGACGGGGGAGGGCTGGCAGGCATGGATGATGCGCTGCACCAACCTCGTGGTGCGGCTGGTCCGACTGGAGGGCGCCGCCACCTTTGCCCGTGCTGGGCAGATGGACGAGTACATGGTGTTTTCGACCGATGCCGAAGTCCGTTTCGACATCGAGACCGCGGCGGGCGCAGTTACCGACCATCCGGGCAATCACCTGTTTGTCGTCCCGCCGGGAGACAGCACCGTGACGATCCGTGGCACGGGGCAGGTGAGCTTTCTCTTCACCACGCGCTCTGCCGATCTTGTGGCGCAATGCGCCAACCCGAAGATCCCGGCCAATCCGAATATTCCGCCTTTCCAGCAATGGCCCGATCCGGTCGGCGGCTTTCGCCTGCGCGCCTATGACCTTGACGTGCCGGAGCAGGACGGCCGCTTTGGCCGCATCTTCCGCTGTACGACGATGATGGTGAACGTGCTGCCGCGTTTTACCGCGCCGCGCGATGCCTCGAAGGTCTCGCCGCATTACCACGCCAGCTTCGAGCAGGTCAGCCTGACGCTGGAAGGGGATTTCGAGCATTTCCTGCGTTGGCCCTGGACGTCTGACATGGCGGACTGGCTGCCGGACATGCACGTCCGTTGCGCCAGCCCTTCGGTTGCCGTGCTGCCGCCACCCGCGATCCACACGACGTTGTGGACCTCGGAGGCGACGCAGATCGTCGACATCTTCTCGCCGCCGCGCATGGATTTCTCGACAAAGAACGGATGGGTGCTGAACGCCGCCGATTACCCGTTGGCGCAGACCGAGATCGAGTGACCCTAATCCGCGATGTCACCAAGCGCGGGCATCGAAGCGATGACGATGGTGTCATGCGCGATTGGCGGCAGGGTGGGCAGGGGCCGGCGTGACAGGTCGCGCGCCGCGGCCTGAGACATTCCGAAGGCCATCAGAATGTGTTCGGATATCTGCTCGGGGTAGTCGCCGGGGGTCGTGCCGCTGGTGATCGACACCATGGCCGCTGCGACCGCACCCATGAGGATGTCGCGACCGATCTCTGCCGTGGGAATGTGGAACAGTCCTTCGTCCACGCCGCGCCGGATCGTCACCAGCGAATTGTGCCAGACCATCTCGCCAAAGGTATGCCCCGGTGCGCTGGAATGGATCATCGCCCAACCCCACGCGGGGTTCTTTTCCGCCGCATGCAGATAATAGCGGATGGCGACAGCGCTTTGTTCGGCGGCATTTTCCAGCGCGCCGAACATGTGATGCACAGCGCGGTCGAATTCCCCGGTCATTTCTTCAAGCAGCTGGTAGCGCAGCGCTTCGAGATCGTCGAAGTGGTTGTAGAAGGTGCCCCGCGCAACGCCCGCCGCCTTGCAGATGTCCTCGATCCGGACACTGCGTCCGTCCGCACGCCCGTAGCAGTCGAAGGCTGCGGTGAGAATCGTGTTGCGCGACTTGGCCCGACGCGCGGCGCCAATCTCGGCACGGCGGTGGTTCTGCGCAGTGCGATACCCCAAGCGGACAATGACGTCGTCGGCGTTCCCGGTATTTTCTGGCATGCGCGAAAAAAGGCCTCCGGCGATGGATTGCGACTGGCTACTTCCAAGGTATGCCGCAGCCGCAAAGCCAGGGCCACCCCGAAGTGGCACCACCCAGCCAATTCCACTCTGCGAAATTTGCAAAATGACTATTTGTTCAAATTACGATCTGCTGTAGGCTTTGGATATGGCGGCGGTAGGGCTGCCAGCAACGAGGGCCCGGGAGAGCCCGCAGGGAGGACAGCAACATGAACACACGACAACGACCGGGTTAAGCCGTCCGGAGGCGCGATCCCGCGCCATCACCCGACATTTCCGTGACTAACGCAACAGCGCGCGAGACGCACCCATGGGGGCGCGGCGGCTTCTGTTTGCCTGGTCTTTGGTGGGCGCTCTGCGCCAGCCGTCACACGGCGCCGAAACGGCGACCGTCCCGAAAACTTTTGACTGAGAGAAGGATAACATCATGGGGATTAACCGTATCGACCACGCCGCCATCAGGGTCGGCGATCTCGGCCGCGCGCTTGCCTGGTACGAGGACGTGCTGGGCCTGACCGTGCTGTCGCGTGACGCCGAAACCGTCCACCTGGCGTGCCGCGGCAAGGCCGCAGACATTACGTTGGTCAAGGGCACGCAATCGCTGGAAAACTTCACATTTGGCGTCGACGACCAAGAGGATCTCGACCGGGTCGAGAGCATCCTGAAAAAGGAAGGCGTGGCGGCCGAGCGTCTGAGCGGCGACAGCCGTCCGGGCGAGGGCGCGACGCTGAAATTCCACCTGCCGTCGGGCCACGAGCTGCGGCTTTGCACCGGCGGGGCCGAACGCCGCGCAGGCATTTCGGACTTCGATGCCAAAGGCTCGCACATTCCGACCGACATGGACCACATCAACCTTCTGGGCGAAGTCGATCCGGCGGTGATGCGCGACTTTCTGATGATGATCGGCTTCAAGTCGTCCCTGAACATTTCCGTGGGCGGGCAACTGGCAGGCATCTGGCTGCGCGGCTCGGCCTTTGACCATGACATCGCTTACATGCAGGCGACGCGCCCGTCAGATCGTCTCCACCACGTCGCCTTTGCCGTAGAAGACGGCAACCATTACTTCCGCCTGTCCGACCGCCTGCTGGAAAGCGGCCATCGCTGGGAATTCGGCCCGGGACGGCACAATGCGGGTCTGGGCAAATCCACCGGCTTCGGCACCAACAACTACGCTTATGCCTTCGACCCCTTCGGCAACCGCAATGAGTTCTCGTCGGGGATGGAGCAATTCGCCGACGACGCGACCCCGCTCGACGTGAACATCGCACCCGAGCAACTGACGGACGTGATGAACGGCTGGGGCTACGAGATGGCCGAGACCTTCATGACGGTGGGATCGTGAGCCTGTCGGCTGAAACCTTCCTGGCGGCGCAGGACCTTGTCCTGCGCTTCTGGGCGGTGGTGGACGAGGTGGACGACACGCCCGGCGCGGCTCTGTTCACCCCCGAAGGCGCGCTGGTGATCGAAAGCTTTCGCGCCGAGGGCACGGCAGAGCTGTCCCGCTACTTCGCCGCCCGCCGCACCCTGTCTGCCGAACGGCAACGCAGCACCCGGCATCTGTGTACCAACCTTCGGGTGCTGCCCGGCGAGGGCATACGGCTCGCGGCGACGGTAACGGTGTTCTCCGGCACGGGGTCACGCCCCTTGCCACTGGAGGCGCCGTCCTCTCTGGCGGACTTCACTTTCGATTGCCTAAAGACGCCGGACGGCTGGCGGTTTCGCGAAGTTCGCGGGAAGCTGGTGTTTGCCGGGGCCGACACGCCCGACCTGACGAAAGCCGCGCAGGCAGCCAAGGGAGCCCCGGCATGAAGCGGGTCGCACTTGTCCACGGCTGGGGCGGCTCCTACGCCGCGACATGGCAGGCCGATGGTTGGGACGACGCGCTGCGCGACGCGGGGTTCGAGCCGGTCGGCGTCGACATCGCGGGGCATGGTCCGCAGGGCGGTCCGCATGATCCGCAGGCCTATGCCGATCTTGCCAGCGATCTTGCCGCGAAACTGCCCGCCGGGTTGCACGGCGCCATCGGGTTTTCGCTGGGGACCAAGCTGCTGTTGGAACTGGAGGCACGCAATCCCGGCGCGAACGGCAGGCTGGTGCTGGGCGGGATCGGCGACAACCTCTTTGCCCCCGAAGCCGCCGGTCCGGCCCTTGTCGCGGCCCTGCGTGGTGAGGCGACGGACCATGCGCCGCAGGTCGCAGCCCTTCTGGCTTACGCGGCCAAAAGCGGATCGGACCCCGCCTGTCTGGCCGCCGTGCTGGAGCGACCCGCGAACCCGGTCCTCACGGCGGAACGCCTCGCCGCCGCAACGGCGTCGATCCTGATTTTCAACAGCCGCGCCGATGCCGTGGCGCAGCCCGATGCGCGGCTCGTCTCGGCCCTGACAGGCGCCACGCATCAACTGATCGATGGCCCCGGCCATGTCGGCCTGACAGCCGACGACCGCTTTCGTGACGCGGCCATCGCATTCCTGACTGATTGAACCGCATAGGGAGGAGAAGACCCATGTTTGACGACACCACATCGATGATCGACCGCGTTCGCGCGATCCTGCCACAGATCAAGGCCAACGCGCCAAAGGCCGAAGCGGACCGCATGGTCCCGGCGGAAAACATCGACCTGCTCAAGGGCACCGGCCTGCACCGGGCCTTTCAGCCGAAGGCCTACGGCGGTCTGGAAATGCCGGTGCCCGACTTCGAGAACTGCATCGCACTGATCGCCACCGCCTGCGGATCGACCGCCTGGGCGATGTCGCTGCTGGCGGAGCATTCGCACCAGATCGCGCTTTATTCCAAGACGTTGCAGGACGAGATCTGGGGCGAAGACCCGGACACGCTGTCCTCGTCCTCAATCGCGCCTTACGGAAAGGCGGTCGAAGTCGAGGGCGGTGTGCGCTTTTCCGGTGAATTCGGCTGGTCCTCGGGCTGCGACCATGCGCAATGGGCGATCCTCGGGTTCCTGAGGGACGACGCGGAGATGGGCAAGGTCTACAGTTTTGCCATCGTGCCGCGCGCCGATTATGAAATCAAAGACAACTGGTTCACCGCCGGGATGCGCGGCACGGGGTCGAAGACGCTGGTGGTCAAGGATGCCTTTGTGCCCAACCACCGCATAGAAAGCGTGCCCGCGCTGATGACGCTGACTTCGGCAGGAGGCAATCTCTACCCGGACAGCCAGATCTATCACGTGCCCTTCATCTACGTCTTTGCCAGCTGTTTCTCGGCGGTCAGCCTCGGCATCGCAGAGCGCATGATCGAGCTTTACACCGAACGCACGCAGGGCCGCGTGCGTGCCTACACCGGCGCGAAGGTCGGCCAATCGATCCCGGCCTGCATGCGCCTGGCCGAAAGCACCCACCAGGTGGCGGCGGGCCGGGCGTTTCTGGAAAAGACATGGGCCGAGATGCGCGACCATGCCGCACGCCACGAATACCCGACGCCGACGCAGATGGCTTTCTGGCGGACCAATCAGGCCTATGCGGTCAAGATGTTCGTGGCGGCGGTGGACCGGCTGTTCGAAGCGTCGGGCGGGTCGGCATGGTTCGACGATGCCGAGGCGCAGCGCCTGTTCCGCAACAGCCACATGACCGCGGCGCATGCCTATACCGACTACGACATCTGCGCGCAGATCCTGGGACGCGCGCTGATGGGTCTGGAGCCCGATCCCTCGCTCTTCTGATCCATCCGGGCCCGCTTCGCCCACCGGGGCGGGCCCGTCCTTCCCGTCAGATTTTCCCACCCATCTGGAGGTCCCCCATGGCCAGCATGACTTTTCCCGCCGAGAGCGGGTTCGATCCGCGCGCCTTTCGCGCAGCGCTCGGGTGCTTTGCCACCGGTGTCACCGTGATCACCGCGCAGGCGGATGGCCAGCGCGTCGGCGTCACGGCCAACAGTTTCAACTCGTTATCGCTGACGCCGCCGCTGATCCTATGGAGCCTGCTCAAGACCTCGTCGAGCTACCCCGTCTTCGAGGCCGCAAGCCATTTCGCGGTGAACATCCTCGCCCAGGACCAGATCGACCTGTCGAACCATTTCGCCCGCCGAAGCGACGACAAGTTCGCCGGGATCGACGTCACCGAAGGGCAAGGCGGATGCCTGCTTCTGCCCGAGACCTGCGCCAAGATCCAATGCGCCCGCGAAAACATTCTCGACGGCGGCGACCACTGGATCCTGATCGGCCGCGTAACCGGATTCGAGACCTCGGAAAGCGCGCCGCTGCTGTACCACCGGGGTCAATACTCGCTGGCGCAGCCGCACCCGCAGGTGGCGGCCCAATAGGCCCCGGCTTTCGCCGTCTTCGAAAAACTCAGCGAGGAGACCTTGTGACGGTGACCTACACCCTTGGCGACGCAGCGGTCGCGCTGACCGTGGCCGCCGAACCAGCCCAATCCATCGACGGGGGGGCGGCGGATTACACAATCCTGCCAGGCGGCACGACGCCGGGGATGCTGTACGCGAAGCAACAGTCATGGGGCACGTTGCGGCTGAACGGCGCGACCAAGATCCAAGCCCTGTATGGCAAGGATTTCAACGTCGAACGCGGCTTTGAATGCGATGTGAAGGTGTTCTGAAACCGTCCAAGACCCGGAGGCGATCCGGGCTGACCCAAACCAAAGGATTCCCCGTGCCTCGGACTTCGAAAAAGACCATCATTTCCTGCGCCGTGACCGGCTCCATCCACACGCCGTCCATGTCCCCTCACCTGCCGGTGACCGCCGATCAGATCGCCGAAAGCGCCATCGCCGCCGCCGAGGCCGGGGCCGCCGTGTTGCACCTGCACGCGCGCATGCCGAAAACGGGCGCGCCGAGCCAGGATCCTGCGCATTATGCCGCCTTCCTGCCGCGCATCCACGCGGCCACGGATGCCATCGTGAACATCACCACCGGCGGCGGGTTGGGCATGTCGATGGAGGCCCGCATCGCCCCTGCGCTGCAGGCCGCACCAGAGCTGGCCTCGCTCAACATGGGGTCGTTCAACTTCAACATCGCGGCGGCGGAAAAGAGCTGCCGCGATCCACAGCCGTGGGAGATCGACTACCTGCGCGGCACCCGCGACCTCATCATGTCCAACACCTTCACCCAGATCGAGACGGTTCTGGCCAAACTGTCCGAAACGGGCACCCGTTTCGAGTTCGAATGCTACGATACGGGCCACCTTTATAACCTAGCGCTTTTCGCGGACCGGGGTCTGGTGAAGCCGCCGTTCTTCGTGCAGGCGATCTTTGGTATCACCGGGGCGCAGGGCCCCGACCCCGAAAACCTCATGCACATGCGCGCCACGGCAGAGCGGCTTTTCGGCGACGATCACCTGCTGTCGGTGCTGGGCGCAGGCCGGTCGCAGTTCCCTTTGGTCACCATGGGGGCGATCCTTGGCGGGCATGTCCGCGTCGGGCTGGAGGACAATCTCTATATCGCCAAGGGTCAGCTCGCGCAGAGCAATGCGCAGATGGTCACCAAGATCCGGCGTATCCTTGAGGATCTGGGCCACGAAATCGCCACCCCGGACGAGGCGCGCGCGATGCTCGGGACCAAGGGCCGGGACAAGGTGTCTTTCGGATGAGGGCCGGATTTCGCGCCCGCCTGCGCGCGCCCGAGCCGGTGCTGGGCACCTTTCTCAAGATCCCCTCGACCCAGCCCGCCGAGATCCTCGGCTCTCTGGGCTTCGACTTTGTCGTCATCGACGAGGAACACGCGCCGCTGAACCCCGAGACGACCGATGCCATCCTGCTGGCCTGCCGGGCGCACCGCATGGCGGGACTGGTGAGGGTACGTCAGCCCGGCGACATCCTGCGCGTGCTGGACAGCGGCGCCAATGGTGTGCTGGTGCCGCATGTGACTTCTGCCGCCGTCGCCCGCGAGATCGTCGCCCTTGCGCGGTATGCGGGTGGGCGTGGCCTCTCCCCCACCACCCGCGCCGGAGCGTTCGGTGGCATGCCCGTGGCGGACCACATGGCGGCGCAGGATGCACGAACTGCCGTCATCGCAATGATCGAAGACGCCGAAGCCTTGGACCGGATCGATCAGATCGTCGCGACCGAAGGACTCGACGCGATCTTCATCGGCCGCGCAGACCTTGGGGCAAGCATGGGCGCGGCAGCGCAAGATGGGGGGCTGGACCGCGCGGTCGCGGGTCTCTTGACCGCGGCGAAATCATCGGCTCTGCCCGCCCTCGTGCTTGCAGCCGACCGCACCGACGCCACCGCGATGCGCGATCTGGGGGCGACCGGGTTTCTGACGGGGTCTGATCAAGGGTTCCTGAGGACTGCCGCAACCGCCGCACGCACCCGATTGTTCGAGTGACAAAACGCCAGACCGATAGCGGCGCGATGTGGTTCGGCAAACCGTTTCGCCACACGGCAGTTTGCGCGCGGCGGCAAATTCCTGATCGATCCGAAGCGGGAAGAGCATGCGCACCGCTCCTTCTATAGGGTGTACGCACTGTCACTGGATGAAGTCGGTGACCGTCGCGGCGGTCAGCGGCGCGAGCGCAGGCGGCCCAGAATCTCATCCGCGTTTAACGGAACGCCGGGCGCAGCACAGCGTTGCGACAGGACCACATCGCGATTGTCGAAGATGACGGTGCGAAACCCGGTGGCGGCGAAACCGTCGATCGGCGCCTGTGGCCAGTGCGCAATTCGGCTGCCTTGCCCGTGAATGAGAACCAAGGGCGTCGCAGATTTGGGGGCCGTGGTATTCAACCGCGATTGAGAGGCCGTTTGCCCGAATGATCTGGCTTCCATAAGGTTTTCCGTTCTTCAGCAAGGTCCGAATGTGCATCACGCCACGGCGTCAAGGCGTCCGGCATCTTTGCCACGAACAACCCAGCTTCCTTTTTTGTAGCGCTGAGCATACCCTTCACTGCCTTCCAGTGTCACAAGCGTCAGCCAGTCGTTGTCGAAAAGCGTCCGGACATCAGGCTTGCGTTCCAGAACGCGGTCGATCATCACGACGGGTGCCTCGATGGCGACGACGAGCCGGCTTGGCACATGGCGCTGTGCCGCACCGTCGTGCACGGATTGCCACGGCAAGCCGACCCTGAGCGGACCGCCGTTGCCCTCGAGCACGCCGAACCCGCCGACGACGTTGTGCAACAGCTTGTTGCCCGCTCCGAACATCTCGGACGCGACCGTCGAGCCGTGATATTGCAGCGCGATCCAGCTTGCGACGACGACCGGGGCGCTCAGGATCAGTTCCAGCGTCCTTGCCCCCTCGTCCTGCCGCCAGTCGTAGTCATGGAGAAAGACTTGGCCATCGAGGTCGCGCCCGACTGTCCGGGTCCGTGGTGCGGCAATGAAACCACGGCATCCCGCAAGCCCCCATTCGGGCCGGACTTCGGACCAGTCGCGTCCCCGCCGCGCCAGCGATTCAGCCGATCCGCGCGGCAGCGTTTGCGCACGTTCTGTGCGGGTCAGCGCGCCGGCCATCGACAGCGCGGCACGAAGACGATCGACATCAGCCCGGTGGCTCGCGGGCACCGCGTCGGCAAACAACTGAACGCTATCAGCGACCGTGTCGTGCAGTCCGGCAACGAAAAGCGTCTCAGCAGGGATCGTCACACCGCGGCTTTTGAGAGCGCCGCGCACAGCCTTGTCGTTCAGGAGCGCCGCTAGAAGGCGCGCGTTGACGTCGCCGGCGAACCCGCCACAGGCCCCGCATTGCAGCGCGCTGGCTTGGGGCGCATTGGCGACTTTTGCGCCGTGTCCACAGACCAGCACGAGTGGGGCAAAGCCCTCTGTCAGCGACATTGCCCGCAAAGTGCTGTACGCAAACGCCGTGCGTTCGTCGAGAGACAGGTCGAGCTCCGGGGCTGGATCGTCTGACGAGGAGAAGGCAAGGCCGAGGCCGTCCTGGACGAGCTTGCCGACATAAAGCGGCCCTGCGGCCTCGACGAAAGCGAAGGCCGAGACAGCCGCTCGTTTGAAGCGTCCCCAGGCCCGAACAGTCCGCAGCCGGACCCGCGTGCGTGTCTCCGCCTGAGCATCTCCCGGTGAATGGGTCGGGATTCCAGGGGCCAGCAAAACCGGGCAGCGCGCTTCGTGCGTGTCCGAGGAAAAGGCTTTGTGGCGGATCGGAAGCCCGAAGAAACCCGCGAAGCCGATCGTACGGATCGTCGGATCGGATGCTTCCAGCGCGCGGCGCAGGCGTTCTGAGCGCACATCAATGCAAAACGCGGCCTGAATCGCGGGCGGGCCGGCTGGATGCGTGCCCGTCTCCCCGCAGAGCGACACGGCCAGACGGCGTTCCGCGCTCAGATCGACAGCGTCCTGAAGCGCGGCATCAAGCAGCATGTCCGGCGCAATCGGGATCGGCTGCGCACAGGCGGTCTTCACCCGCTCCCATGCCGCAAGCCGCGCCGCACCGCCTGCCTTCAGAAGGGCAACCTCCCAGACAAGGCGCAGGGTCAGCAACTCGAACAAACTGCTGTCGCGGGTCCCGTCGCGTTCGGCGGTCCAGCCGAAATGGCGGGCGTATTGCGCCCAGCCTGAAAGCGTCACAAGCAGCCGGTGGAAATAGAGCGGTGCGGCCTCGGCGGGCAGTTCAAGTGTCTGACAGGCATCCGCGAAGGCCGCGCGCGCGTCCGTCGGCATCGCCGCCACAAACGCAGCGAACCCGGGCAGGCCCGCAAGCCCCACGGTCAGGTCGCGGCTGGCATAGGCCCGCCACGCCGCCCAGACCCCGGTCTCGGGCGCGGGCCAGAACGCCTGCCCCCGGTCGAAATGCGCCGCCGCCCAATGACCGATGCGTTCCTCGACAAGGGCTGGCCAGTCGACGCCGTCGTTCTCGAACGCAATGTCGGCAAGCGTTGGCAGCCCCTGCTCAGTCGGTGATGCCGTCTTGCTTGCTTGGGCAAGGCGGTCCGCGTCGATACCTTTGGCCGCTGCGGCGTCGTTTAGATCCGCCGCGCTCACCTCGCCAGCCTTGATCATCGCGGCCACCGTTTCGCGCGGCACAAACAGCCGGCCCGCACCGACGCGCGCCATGCGTGCGGCCGCTTCAAGGCGGCTCTCGCCCAGCTGGCCGAGCCAGGGATTAACCGCGACGGTCGCTTCGAGCGGAAAGGCAGGCGGGATCTGCCGCATGGCATCCTCGGCCGCGGCGAAGAGTTCGAGGGTGTGACCGGGCCAGGTCATGTACGCTTTCATTTTGTTGCTCCCTGTTTCGGGGTCCAGCGACCGGACAGCCGGTCCGAGATGGCGTTGAGGTAAAGGCCGTTCATCAAGTGGACCCGCAGTCCCGCCGCCGCCGGGTGCCCGGCCCAGAGCGGAAAGGTCGTCTGTGCCACCGCAGCAACCGCGAAGCTGGCTAGCGCAAGCACGATCGTCGCCCAGATCAGCCCGTCAGGTGGCGGGGGCGGTGGTAGCGTCCCTGCCGAGAGCCATGTCGCGGACTGCTGGAACGCAAAATAGGCCACCGTCGCGCCGACCGACAACGTGATGGTGCGCCAGGTGAGCGCGCGCGGTGCCAGATCAGCAAGCCCTTGGGCGATCAGGTAGACGACGCCAAAGATCAGGATCGCACCCAGAGCGACAGTCTGCGGCGGCTTCGCGGTGATCCCGAAACCCAGCCCGACGATGACATAAAGCGCGAGCGCCAAGCCGAAGGCGCGCGTAACCGCAGCCAAGTTTGGCACTGCAACGGCTCCGGGGCGGCGGATAGACGCCACGTCCTTCACCGCGCCGCCCGAGGCAAGAAAGGCATGCGCCTTGTAGAGCGAATGGGCCACTATATGCAGCAGCGCCAGCGGGAAAAGCGCGAGTCCGCATTGAAGCACCATGAAGCCCATTTGCGCGCAAGTGGACCAGGCGAGCGCCGTCTTTACAGCCGGTTGCGTCAAGGACACGGCGGCACCAAGAAGCGCACTGAACCCACCGATCAACGCCAGCACGGCAAGCACGCCCGGTACGCTGATGAGGACATCTGCAAAGCGGATCAGAAGAAACCCGCCCGCGTTGACCACTCCGGCATGCAAGAGTGCAGAAACGGGCGTCGGGGCTTCCATGACTTCGGTCAGCCACCCATGCGTCGGCAGGAGCGCAGACTTGATGACCGCAGCAAGCCCCAGAAACAGCGCGGCCAGCCACAGCCAGTTCGCCCCCTCGCCGACCCGTGCCGCCGCATTGATTGTTGCAATGTCCGAAGTGCCGAAGCCCGCGACAAGGATGCCGCCCGCGATCAGCAGCGCCGCGGTTGCGACGATCCCGCTCACCGCCTTTTTGCGGGCGGCGCGACGTGCCCGTGGCCGGTCCGGGTAATGCACCAGCAACCGATGCAGCGTTACGCCCGTCGCGGCCCAGCCGACAGCAAGCTGGATGGCGTTCCCCGCGCTGACCAGAAGCAGAACGCAGGCAATTGTCGCCGCCATCCAGCCCATGAACGCGGGCTGCCGTGCGTCACCGTCGAGAGCCACACGGGAAAACCGCAGGACGATCCAGCCAACGAAGGCGACTGTCAGCGTCATCGCGACGCTGACGATGTCGGTGCGCGCCGAAAAGCCAATCGACGCTGCGCCCAGCAGCGGGCTGGTCGAGGCTCCCGTCAGCGCGAGACCTGCAGCGGCGACAATTCCAGCCGCCAACGCCCCGAGAGCCGCAAACTCGGGAAGCCGCAGTCGCCAGTGTGCCCGTGCGGGTGGCTTGAGACCTAGTGCAAGCGTAGCGGCGGCAAGGGCCGCTGGGGCAATCAGAAGCAAGAAACTCATCGGTGACCTCCGGGGCTAGGGCTCCGGTCGATGTAGAGAGGCTGTCGATTGAAGAAAAATACATTGTATGGATAGATTTGTTCTATTTAAGTGAACGTCATGCGTCTGAACTATCATCATCTCAGGTATTTTCAGCAGGTCGCCCGGGAAGGGAACCTGACCCGTGCCGCAGCGCAGCTTAACCTGTCGCAATCTGCGCTCTCGACACAGATCCGGCAGCTTGAGGAGCGGCTGGGGCACGCGCTGTTCGAGCGCACAGGTCGGACGATGAAATTGACCGAGGCCGGACGGATCGCGCTCGATCATGCCGACCGCATCTTCGATGTCGGAGACGATCTGCTGGCGACGTTCACTGGAAAAAGCGCAGCGTCCGCACCCCTGCGGGTTGGTGCGCTGTCGACGCTGTCCCGAAACTTCCAGCTTCGTTTTCTGCGACCGGCTCTGGCCGGGAATGCCGAACTGGTGCTGTCCTCAGGCAGCAGCCAGCCATTGCTGCGGGCGCTGGAGGATCTCGCCCTGGACGTTGTGCTGCTGACCGATTCCCCGCCGCGCGACACGTTCCCGTCGCTTGTTGCACACCGTATCGCCGAGCAGCCGGTTGCCCTGCACGGAAGGGCATACCGCCTTGACCATCCCACGCTTGCCGATCTGCTGGCGTGTGAACCCGTGATCCTTCCGACCGAAAGCTCGATCCGCACAGGGTTTGACAGTCTGGCCGCACGCCTTGGCGTAAGCCCAAAGATTGCCGCGACAGTCGACGACATGGCTATGGTCCGGCTGCTTGCACGCGAAGATGTCGGGCTGGCGATCACACCTGCTGTTGTGCTGGCTGACGAACTGGCGCTGGGGCTGCTCGCCACCGCGCGTTTCCCGCTCGATATCGTCGAAAGCTTTTATGCCGTGACCGCTCCCCGCACGTTTCCACATCCTTTGCTCGAAAGGCTGATAGCGCACCCGATGGAGGCCGAGGAGACGTGAAGCAAGCCAGCTTTGCGGACGCTAGCCGATCATGCTCTGAAGCACTCAGCCTTCCGTGTGAGTGCTGCCTTTTTCGGCCTGTGACCGAAGAAGTCGTACAACGGCTTCTTTGGAGAGGCGGATCGTCTCGGCGTTGACTGTACCTGCCCGTTCGGAATCGCCACGCTCGATCGCTTCTACCAACTGGCCCCAGAGCTGCGCGGATTCAGTGCGGCGTTGCGGGCTGTGCAAGCCAAGCTGGGCATAACGCAGGGTTTGACGCCATAGCGTTTTCAGCATCGCCAACAACCGCGGGTTTCTGGCGGCGTCTGCAATGATCTGTCCACATTGAGAGCTGAGGGCTGAGTAAAGGTTGGTATCAGCGGCGTCAAAGCTCTGCATATCTTTAACGATATTCTTGAGCTGTTGCAGAGCTTTAGGTGTAATGTTCTTCGCAGCGTTCTGCGCCGCGAGCGAGGACAACACAGCGCGAATGTCGAACAACTGCTCGACCTCGTCGATGGTCAGTTCGGTAACTTGAGCGCCCCGTCGCGGGGAAAATGTCACCAGGCCTTCCTGTTCGAGAAGGCGCAGGGCTTCGCGGATAGGCCCGCGGCTTACATTATACGTTGATGCGAGCGGAACCTCGCGGATCCGCTCGCCAGGCTGATACTCGCCCGCAAGGATAGCCGAACAGATCCCATCCGCGATCTGTTCGGGCAGGCTAAGCATCGTGCCCTGCGGACGAAAGCGGATCGTATTCTGAAGGGTCTGCTGCGGCAGATTTTCCTGTTCGCGGTCAGAGTTCATCGTATCGCCTCTGCAACAGACGTGGCATTCCACGCCTAACATCAAATACCCGCCTGCGTCCTGACATTCCGGGCGAAGGGGGTCACGGACGCAGCCGTGCAACCGTCTGTCCCTCTGCCACAGGGTCATCCTTGCTGACAAGGATTTCCACGATTTCACCGGAGCAGGGCGCCCCGACCGGGATTTCCATCTTCATGGATTCGAGTGTGACGACAGGATCGTCTTCGTCAAGGCGCTGTCCGACTTCAACGTCTACGGTCCAGACGACTCCGGTGATGTTGGCAACGATGTCGATGGTCTTGGTCATAGTGGTCTCTCAGGTTGAGGTTTTGGAAGGGGAAGCGCTCAGGCGTATGGCCAGTTTGCCAAACGCCGTTTGCCGAGGCCGCCTGTCGGCGCGCGGTTATGCAATTCCAGGGCGCGGATCAGATGAGATCTGGTCTTTTCGGGCGTGATCACGGCTTGGGCCGAGAACATTCCCGCAAGCTCAAAGGGGGAGCTATCCGCCGAAAGGGACGCGTGAAGTGACTTGAATTGCTCTGGGTCGTCGCGGGCGCTGACACCATGCACGATATTCACGGCGATTCCCGGATCCATGAAGCTGGCTTCCGCCCGGTCCCATAGAATGAACTCGTCAGAATTCGCGCCGCCGCCCATGTTGACGAAGGCAGCACCATAGGTTTTGCGCAGCACGACAGACAGTTTGGGCACAGACGCCATTTGCAGCGCCTGAATGTTAGACATGATTTTTGCGGGCATCCCGCGCAGTTCACCCTCCATCCCAACCAAAAAGCCGGGCTGGTCGACCAGCTGGACTACCGGGACGTTAAACGAATCGCACAGAACCAGCAGGTTAATTGCTTTGCTACACGCGTCGTAGTCGAGAGCACCGCCTTTGTGCATCGGGTTGTTCGCGATGATACCAACGGTCCGTCCGTCGAGCCGCGCGAGTCCCGTAACCAAATTCTGCGCGAACCGCTGCTTGAGGGGAAAGAAGCTGTCAGCATCGACCAGCGCATCCAGAACCTTGCGCATGTCGTATACCCGCGCGCGGTTTTCGGGGACGATTGTACCCAGCATCTCTGGGTCCACTTTGGGCGCAATGCTTGCCACGCGGGGCGGTTGTTCCCCGGCGTGAGACGGCAGATAGCTCAGGAATGTGCGGATCGCGGCGATCGCTTCTTCATCCGTATCGACAACCTGGTCAATCAGGCCTGATTTGCGGGCATGCATTTCGCTGCCGCCCAACTCTTCGGGGTCGATGTCCTGGCCGATCGCCTGAGCGGTCACGCGCGGGCTGGCAACGGCCAGGATGGCGCCTTTGCGCATGACAGCGAAATCCGAAAGGCAGGTGTACCAGGCGGACGAACCAAATGCCGGCCCCAGAACGGCGCTGGCCCAAGGGGTTTCGCGGATCCGTGCGTATTGCTGGGAATCCCAAGCCGACGCCCCCATACCGCGTGCGCCCATATTGTCCGGGATCCGTCCGCCCGACGATTCGCCCAGAAATACCAGCGGCAGGCCGTTGGCGCTGGCCATTTTTTTGGCATAGGCGATCTTGCGACCATTAACGGTGCTCGACGACGCGCCCATGACCGTAAGGTCGTTGGAAACTGCCGCAACCTGGCGACCGTCGACAGCGCCAAAGCCCAGCACCTTTCCGTCTGCCGGGGTACGATCGCGGTCTTCAGCGCGTTCCGAGGCCGCGAAGAGCCCAGCCTCATGAAACGCGCCATCATCAAACAGCAGTGCCATGCGTTCGCGGGCGTTCAGCAGCCCGGCGTTACGGCGGGCCGCCAGTTTCCGTGGTCCGCCCATCCCCAGCGCCCTGGACTTGCGAAGTTCGTAATCTGTCATATGGCTTCCTCCCCGCATATGCTTCGGGCACGATTGAAAGATTGTCAACAATCATAAAATCAACAATAGGGTTGACGACAGTCGGACTGGTGTGAATGATCAGGGCCGAAGCAGGGAGGACATTATGCAAGGCACGACAGACGAACGGCGGGGGCCGCTGGCTGGATACAGAGTGCTGGAACTATGCAGCACCATCGCCGGTCCTGCTTGTGCCAGGCTGTTTGCCGACTTTGGTGCCGAGGTCATCAAGGTCGAGCCGCGCGACGGCGATTCCGTGCGCAGCATCGGCGGGCTGGACCGCAACGTTTCTCTCTATGGCGCAGGAATTTTGCGCAATAAATCAACGGTTTCAATAAACCTGAAAACCGATGAGGGGCGCGATTTGCTCCTTGATATGGCCCAGAACGCCGACATCGTGATCGAGAACTTTCGCCCCGGCACGATGGAGCGGCTCGGCTTGGGCTATGATGTGCTTTCTGCGCGTAACCCGCGCCTGGTTCTGGTTCGGATCAGCGGCTACGGGCAGGATGGCCCCTTGGCGACAAAGCCTGGATACGGCGCGATCTGCGAGGCCTTTGCCGGTGTCCGGCATCTGACCGGCGATCCTGATCGCCCACCTACACGCACCGCGCTTGCTGTGACGGATTATGTCACCGCAGTCTACGCGGCGTTTGGCGCGCTGATGGCGCTGATGGAAGCTCAGAAAACCGGACAGGGGCAAGTTGTCGACGCCGCGCTGTATGAAGCAGCGTTTTCCATGATGGAAATGGTGGTGCCCGATTACGACCGCCTGGGCGTGGTCCCGTCCCGCCAAGGGTCGCGGTTGCCTGGCACGGCGCCCAACAACCTCTACCGGGCTTCGGACGAACGCTATGTGTTGATCGCGGCCAACAACAATGCAGTGTTTGAGCGCATGGCGCGCGCGATGCAGCGCGATGACCTTTGGAAAGACCCGCGGTTTAATACGATCCGGGGACGCAACACCAACCACACGATCCTGGACGAAGAGGTCGCAGCCTGGGCAGCAACGCTGCCCGCCGCAGAAATCGTTGAGCGGATGGAGGCCGAGGGCGTTCCGGTATCGCTTGTGAACACTATCGCCGACATTTTCGTCGATCCGCATTTCAGGCATCGTGAGATGTTGCTCGAGCTTCCGCATCCTGTCCTGGGAACCGTAATGTTGAACGGCGTTGTGCCGAAGCTCTCGCGCACCCCGGGCGAGGTTCGGCATGCGGGCCGCCGCATCGGCGAAGATACCCATGCTGTCCTTAGCCGTCTCTTGGGACTGTCAGACGTGCAGCTTGCCCATCTCACCGAGACCGGCGTTATCCACCAGAATGCAGGGGTGGCCAGCGAATGAAGACCGATACAAAGCCGGTTTGGCACACCGAAATTGCTGATATCGAACATCGCCGCGCCCTTGCGCGCGAGATGGGCGGAGACGAGGGCATCGCAAGGCAGCGTCGTTCCGGCAAGCAGACTGTCCGTGAGCGCGTCGACCAACTCTGCGATCCTGACAGCTTCCGCGAGTTCGGGTCTCTGGTTGGCAAGGCCGTCTATGGCGACGACGGCGCGCTGGAATCCTTCACGCCGGCGAACGCGGTTGTCGGCACCGGAAAGGTCGACGGCAGGACCATTTGTGTTGCCGCAGATGATTTCACCATCCGGGGTGGCTCGTCCGAGGCCGCAAATCCCGATAAATGGGTCTACCTTGAGCGCCTTGCGTTGGAGTCAGCCAAGCCGCTGGTGCGACTGGTCGATACGGCCGGCGGCAGTATCAAGCTCCTCGATCAGAACCAGACGACGCGGTTCCCCGACTATTCCAAGTGGCCCATCCTGCCGTTGCTGGAAGCGGTGCCGGTTGTGAGCGTGGCCATGGGGGCATGCGCGGGACTGGGCGCGCTGAAGGTCGTGGCGTCGCACTTCTCCGTCATGGTGCGCGATACAAGTCAGGTTTTTGCCGCGGGCCCGCCCTTGGTGCGGCAAGCGCTGGGGGTCGAGATCGACAAGAACGACCTTGGCGGATACCGCGTTCATTCGCGAAAATCGGGCATGGTGGACAATGAAGCGGTCGACGAGGCCGACGCCTTGGACCAGACGCGCCGATTCTTGTCATTCCTGCCGCCGAATGTCTGGACGCTGCCGCCGGTCGTGAAGACTGACGATCCTACTGACCGCGAAGATGCCTGGTTGGACTCGGCAATCCCTCACGACCGCCGCAAGGTTTACGATCCGCGTAAGATCCTGGACACGATCTTTGATCGCGGCTCTCGGTTTGAGATCGGTCGCTATCACGGCAAATCCGTGATCACGTCGCTTGCGCGTCTTGGTGGGGTGCCGGTCGGCGTCATGGCCGGGGACCCGCGTGAGATGGGGGGGGCAATGACCGCCGCTGCATGCCGCAAGATGGAACAGTTCATTGAACTGTGCGACCGGTTTCACTTGCCAATGATCAATTTGGTCGATCAGCCGGGCACGATGGCGGGGCTTGACGCTGAGCTTGCCGGAACTGTCGGCAATGCTTTCCGCATGATGAAGGCGATCGAGCGGGCCAAGATCCCGTGGGTTACGATTGTCCTGCGCCGGGCATTTGGTCTGGGTGGAGGACTGCACGGAGCGCAGTTTGGCCTTGATGGGGCCCGTCGCCCGCTCAACCATCGCTTCGGATGGCCTTCAGCGCGGTGGGGGTCGATCCCCGTCGAAGGCGGAGTACGGGCTGCTTTCCGGCGCGATATCGAAGCCGCTGAAGATCCCGCAGGGACGCAAGCAGAGCTTGAAGCGCACTATCACGCGCTCAGTAATCCCATGCGGACTGCCGAGCGGTTTCTGATCGTCGATATCGTCGAGCCACGAACAACACGACGGCTTTTGTGCGAATGGGTCGAGCTGTGCTCGGACAGATTGCGCATGATCGTTGAAGGAGTTCCGAGACAGAACTGAGGAACGATTCCAGAAGCCCGGGGAGGGGTGTCTGGGTAAAGACCAACAACCACAGGGAGGAAACCATGAGCTATTCAAACGTCCTGTTCAGGCTGGCAGGTGCCGCGCTGACGGCAGCACTGGCTCTACCAAACGTCGCCATTGCAGCCGATTTCACCATGCGTCTGGCACACCACTATCCCGATGTGCACATTCAAGCCGGTCCGCTGCGCACCTTCGTGGAAGAGGTCGAGCAGAACTCGGAAGGGCGCATCGAGATCAGTGTGTATCCGGCCGAGACACTGGTTTCGGGCCGCGAGATGCTGGAGGCGGTCGAAGGCGGTGTCGTGCAGGTCGCGCCGATGCCGGGGAACTACCAGACCGGTGCAATTCCGCAGCTGGACTACATGACTTATCCCTTCATGTTCGACGATGCCGAGCATTTCCGGCGCGCTGTCGATGGTGGAATCTTTGATCTGCTCGCCACCGAGTACGAGCAGCGCGGGATTACCTTGTTGAACTACTATCACAAGGGCGCGCTGCACTTCATGCACCGCTCGGCCTTCCTGAACACCCCTGCCGCCTTCGACGGCGAGCGTATTCGCAGTCTGGGTTCGACGATCAGTGCGCTGATCGAAGCCATGGGCGGCAATGCTCTTTCGGTCCCTTTGGGTGAAGTCGACGCCGCCATCGAGCGGGGCATGATTGACGCGATTACCACCAACTGCGCCGCTCATCTGTCGCGTGGCTGGTCGCGTGGGCTGCCTTACGTGACCTACGTGGACATGTCGCAGGGCGGCGAAGGTCTGGGCATCAACACGGATTTCTTCGAGAGCCTGCCAGACGACCTGCAGCAGGTTGTCAGTGACGCGGCGCAGCGGATGGCTGATGCAGAATGGGATCTGATGATCGAATACGACACCCAAACCTGTCCTCGCCTCTGGCAGGAAGCGGGGATCAACGTTCATCGCACGACGGACGAAGAACGTGCTGCCTTTGTCGATGTGACCCGCCCGATATTTGCGCGCGCAGTTGCCGACAATCCTGCGCTTCAAACCTATCTCGACATCGCTGACCAGACCCGGTGACCCCATGACCCAGCCCCGCAAACCCCTCATTGACCGGCTGGCGTCTGCCCTTCAGATGTTGGCGGGGCTGGTGATCCTTGTCACTGCTGCCGGTGTCACGCTGAACGCCCTTGCGCGGTTCGCCTTTAGCCGAGACCTCTCGCTGATCAGCGAGCTAGGCGGGTTCGTCTTTCTCGTGGTCATTTTCCTCGGCCTTGCTGCAACCTTCCTATCAGGGTCGCATGTCTCGGTTGAGCTGCTCTCACTGGTTGTTCCCGAACGCTTCTCGCGTTGGTTTGAAACGACTGTAGTGCCGGTCTTGTGTTTCATCTTCGTGACTGCCCTCCTGGTGACCTCGACGATGATGACACTGCGGTACTTTCATTCTGGCCGCGTCACGATCGGCCACTACCCGTTGCCGTATTGGGCGATCATCGCGGTTGTTCCGATTGGAACGCTGATGCTCGACCTTGTGCTCATTCGTCTCATCATCCTCAGACTGCGTGGCCGCTGAGCGCCGTTCTGCTGATCCTAGGACTCCGGGAGTTCCCATGCCTATCGAGCTAATTGCCGTCATTTTCTTGGCGGGGATGTTGATCGCCATTTTCATTGGCCTGCCGGTCGCCATTGCCCTTGGAAGCGTCGGCATGCTGGGTCTGCTGTATGTCGGGGGGACGCAGACACTGGTCATCATGACCGGCAGTACCGCCCTGCATGAGTTGTCGCATTTCGGGTTGCTCGCCATTCCGCTCTTCATGCTGATGGGGGCCATTGTGACGGCCTCGGGCATTGGCAGCGCGATCACCGATGTCGTCACAAAATGGCTTCACCGCATCCCCGGCGCCCTGCATTCTGCGGCGGCCGTATCCTGCGCTCTCTTTGCCGCGATGTCATCGTCGTCTGTCGCCACTGCGGCTGCGATCGGGGGGTTCATGCTTCCCGAGTTCAAGCGGCGGGGACACAACCTGCGCCTTGGAATTGGCGCGATTGCCGTGGGGGGCACCCTGGGCATCCTTATTCCACCCAGCAACTATTTCATCATGTACGGAGTGTTGACTGAAACCTCGATCATCGAGTTGTTTCTGGCCGGTATCGTGCCCGGTATCATGATCACTGTCGTGATCGTTGTCTTCAACACGATCCTGTTCTGGATAAAGCCGTCTCTGAACGATGAAACCCTTGTCGAGGACGCCCCGAGTTGGGCGGACAAATGGCTGGCGCTGCGTCACGCCTGGACTGGCATCGTGCTGATCACCGCAGTTATCGGCGGGATCACGCTGGGTGTCGTGACGCCGACCGAAGCTGGCGGACTGGGTGCGATCCTTGCGCTGCTTATCGGTACGTTTGTGCTTAAGAAGATTAATTTCGGGCGAATGGCCGGGATCCTGATCCAGGCGGTGCAAGCGACCAGCATGATGGGTTTCATCATCTTTGGCGGTCTGCTGCTGGCACGGTCTTCGACGATGCTCAACATCTCGGGCTGGCTGATCACCGCCATTTCCGACAGCGAGCTTTCGCCTTGGACAGTGATGCTATGCATCAACGTGTTCCTTCTGCTTCTGGGCATGTTCATGGATGCATCAGCGATCACGATGCTGACGGTCCCGCTGCTCTTCCCGGTGGTCACCGCGCTGGGTTTTGATCCGATCTGGTTCGGGGTCGTGGTCGCCATCAACATGGAACTGGCACTGGTCACACCGCCGCTGGGACTGAACATCTTTGTCCTGAAGGCTGTTTCCGGCGCGCCAATGCGCGACGCAATTCTGGGCACGCTGCCCTATGCCGGGCTGTTGTTCATGTGCCTTGTCCTGATCATCGCCTTCCCGGCGATCACCCTGTGGCTGCCTGGCCTCGTATACTAGACGTTGACGAACTGGAGATACCCTCATGAAACGCATCCTGATCGCTAACCGGGGTGAGATCGCCCGCCGCGTCATCCGATCTGCGCGCGCGCTGGGACTGGAAACCGTTGCCGTTTATTCCGACGCCGACGCAGGCGCCCTGCATGTCAGCGACGCGGATCAAGCCATCGCAATCGGGCCCGCCCCTGCGCGGTTGAGCTATCTGAACGCTGAAGCGGTCCTCAATGCCGCGCAGCTTTCCGGGGCTGATGCTGTCCATCCGGGCTATGGCTTCTTGTCCGAGAATGCCGATTTCGCCCAGGCGGTAAAAGACGCCGGGATGATCTGGATCGGACCGGACCCGGAAACGCTGCGCTCTATGGGCGACAAGCAGCGCGCGCGGGAAATCGCGCGGGCTGCAGGTGTGCCGGTCGTGCCGGGCAGCGAGCGCTTCGGCGATACGGTCACGGCAGAGACACTGTTGGCCGCTGCGCAGACGGTCGGCTATCCGTTACTGGTGAAGGCAGCGGCGGGTGGTGGCGGCATCGGGATGCGCCGCGTCGATGGCCCTGAAACTCTGGTGGACGCGGTGCGCACGACGCAATCGCTGGCCGCCCGTGCGTTTGGCGATGGCACTGTGTTTCTTGAGCGTTTCGTCCCCCGTGCCCGGCACATCGAGGTGCAGGTCTTTGGCTTCGGGGACGGCAACGCCGTTCATCTGTACGAGCGCGACTGTTCGCTTCAGCGGCGCTTTCAAAAGGTGATCGAAGAAAGCCCGGCGCCCGGTTTGCCGGATGCGAAGCGTGCCCGGATGGCTGACGCGGCGATCGCGCTCTGCGCAGCAACCAAGTATCGCGGGGCAGGGACCGTCGAGTTCATTGTCGATGCCGACAGCTTCGATTTCTACTTTTTAGAGATGAACACACGGATTCAAGTCGAGCACGCGGTCACCGAAATGGTCACGGGTGTTGATCTGGTCGCGATGCAGATTGATTTCGCGCGAGGTCAATTGACGGGGATGGAGCAGGACGCAATTGCAGTTGAAGGCCACGCCATCGAATGCCGGTTGTATGCCGAAGATCCGCTGCGCAAGTTCCAACCGTCACCCGGCGTACTTGAAGAGTTGTCCCTTCCCCACGAGGGACCAGCCCTGCGTGTCGATTGCGGCTACCGCACCGGCGACAACGTCACACCCTATTATGATCCGATGCTCGCCAAACTGATCGCGTCAGGTGCGACGCGCAGCGAAGCCATCGCTGGCGCTCTGCGCGCGCTGGATCAGATCCGGGTTCAGGGTCCGAAAACAAACAGCGCCTTTCTGGCAGCGTGTCTCGGCAACGAGGCATTCGGGAAAGGCGACGTGCATACGGGCTTCATCGACGCATCCGGTGACGCTTTGCTCAAATCCAAGGAAAGGAATGAGATATGACTTCGAAATCGGCGACACTTTTTCTGACAATGGTTCCGCCCACGGCGAGCAAAGAGGCCCGCTTCTGGCGCGACGCTTTGATCGTCGTGTCGGGAACCGTGCTTCTTGCCCTCTCGGCCCGTGTGCAAGTGCCGATGTGGCCGGTGCCGATGTCGATGCAATCGCTTGCGGTGCTGATGCTCGCGATGACCTTGGGCGCGCGTTTGTCCGTCGCCACTGTGGCCGCCTATGTGGTTCAGGGTGCCGTCGGTATGCCCGTCTTCGCTTCAGGTGCAGGGCTTGCCTATCTGGTCGGACCGACGGGCGGATATATCATTGGGTTCGTGGCGCTGGCAGCAGTCACAGGCTGGTTGAGCGATCGTGGATGGACCCGCAGCTTTCTGCCCGCGCTGACCGCGGCTTTGGTGGGGTCGGCAGTCTTGTATGCCTGCGGTGCGACATGGCTGGCAGCGAGTATCGGCTTTGACCGGGCGGTGGAGTTGGGCGTCTTGCCGTTCTTGCCGGGGGATCTGGTAAAGGCTGCACTCTCTGCGCTCGCGGTGTCTGCCGCATGGGCTGCCCGGCGTCGTCAGCAGTGACCTTGGGGACTGGCAAGAACGTTGCTGACCGTCTTGCCAGTCTTGCCTCTGCGGAAGAGGAAACCGGGTTGGCGCTGCTCGACGAGCGCGCGCCACCACTGTCGCTAAGTGCGCAGCGACGCAAGGAAGTTCTCAGCAGCGCGGCTGAGGCTGCGCTCGCTGTGGCTGAGGGCGATAAAGGCGCGTTCGGGGAAGCTGAAAGGCACCTCGAACACCCGCCCGGCAGCGCAATGCGGGGCGGCGGCGTGCTCGGACAGGACGGTGGCGCCATGTCCGGTTTCGACGGCGGCGATGCAGGCCTCGTTTGAGGGCAGTTCCAGCATCGGCGTGACCGGATCGATCCCGTGTCCCTGCAACGCTTCATCGAACAGTGCGCGCGTCCCTGATCCGGCTTCGCGCAAGACCCAATCGGCGGCGGCCAGCGCTGTTGCAGTCAGCTGCGGCTGTTGCTGCCAAGGGTGGCTCTTGCCGACCAGAAGCACCAGGCGATCGCCGCCGACCGTCGTCTGGCGCAGGCCGTGGCTGTCAACCCGGCCTTCGACGATTCCCAGATCAGCCTCGCCCGAGCGGACAGCAGCGGCCACGGTGGCGGTGTTGCCCTGAATGAAGTGCAGCGTTACGCGCGGATGCAGGCTCTGGAAGCGGATCAGATGGCTGGGCAGGAAGTAGGTCGCCACAGTCTGGCTGGCCTGCAAGCGCAGCGTTCCGACCTCACCGCCGCGCAGTTCGGCGAGCCAGTTCTCAGCTTCGTTTGCGCGTCTGAGCACCGCTTCTGCCAGCGGTGTGAACATCCGTCCGGCATCATTCAGCACGATCCCTCGCCCAACCCGGTCGAAAAACGGTACGCCATGCTGCGCTTCCAGTGCGGCCAGCGAGGCGCTGACTGCGGACTGGGTGAGGTGCAGCGTCTCGGAAGCGCGAGTCACATGCTGAAGGCGCGCAACCTCAAGGAAAATGCGCAGTTGTTCGAGGGTCATCGCGGATCTTCCGGGCTGAGCTGGGTGGCTTCTGGGGGATATGTTCGTCAAAGCAGATCATTTTATCAATAACAATAAATTGGATTGTTGGAAGGGCGGTCTGTAGACCTCTGCCAAGACCTTGCCGTCGACAGGAGCCCCCATGACCGCCCTCGCCAACCACTTTCTTGAGACACTGCGCGGTCTGTTCCCGGGGTCGCTGCTTGTTGCGGTCGTCACTGCTGCTGCGTTTCATGCCCACAGCTTGCCCGGTCTGGTTGGCCTTAGCCCGGTGATTTTGGCCATCCTGCTGGGCATGACCTATGCGAATGTGGTTGGCGTAAACGAGGCTTGCGGCCCCGGCATCGCGTTTTGCGCGCGCCGGGTCATGCGCACTGCCGTGGCGCTCTTGGGCGCGCAGATAACCGTGGGCGATCTGATGTCCTTTGGCTGGCAAGGGCTGGTGGGCATCGTCGCAGCCGTGGCAGTGACGCTGCCCGTTTCTTATGCCGTCGGTCGGAAACTGGGGGTGGCGCGGGATCTGTCGATGCTGATCGCAACCGGCAGCGCGGTTTGCGGGGCCTCGGCCATTGCCGGGGTCAATACTGTCATCCGTGCGCGTGAGGATTCCGTCAGCTATGCCGTCGCTGTCATCACGCTGTGGGGTACGGTGGGGCTGTTTGCCGTGCCACTGCTGAGCGACCTTCTGGGGCTGAGTGCCGTGCAGGCGGGCCTGTGGGCGGGGCTGTCGCTGCACGAGGTCGCGCAAGCCGTCGGTGCCGGTTTTGCGGGGGGCGATGCGTCTGGTCATGCGGCGGTCGCGATGAAACTGGGGCGCGTGCTGATGCTGGCCGGGGTGATTTTCGCGCTTGCCCGCGCATGGCGGCAGTCGCCGGGAACGATGGGGGAGCGCCCGCGTGCGGTGCCGGAGTTCCTGATCGCGTTCCTTGCGCTCTGCGGGCTGAATTCGCTGGGCCTGTTGCCGGACGAACTGCGCAGCGCTGCGGTGATCGCGACGCCGTTGTTACTGGCGGCGTCGATGGCGGGACTGGGGATGAACACGCGCTTCGCCAGCCTGCGCGCGCTCGGCCATGCGCCGCTTTGGCAGGGCGCGGTGACGTTCGCCGTCATCTCGGGGCTGGGTCTTCTGGCGGCGGTGTGGATCAGCGACTCCGCGACCGCGCGCGGGATTGCGACGGCGGTGGCGGCAACGCAGCAACCGTGACGTGCAGCGCCCGGTACGACCGCTGAGGCGTCAATAGCCGCTGTCCCGTCAGCGACCTGGCCCGCGTGCACCTGCGCTGCGAGCGGCTGCTGAAACCTTGATCTTCGTGTCGTGCAGATCGCCTTCGGCGGGAGCGCGGGCGATCGGTTTTTCTTATCGCGTGCAATTGTCGATAAAATATGCACAATTGTTCAGAGTCCCCGATGTACAGGTTTGCCGTGTCCCAGGCGTTGGTTCCGAGTACTCTGTTCGACGTTCCAGACAGATTCCACCGGCAGGCGGTTTGGTTGATCTGCTGTGCCGTACTGATCGCCTTTGCGGTGTTGATCTTCGGCTGGGGGTTTGGGATCGACCGGTTCGTGCGCATCCAACAGCCCTTTCCAGCGATGGTGCCGCTGACTGCCTTCAGTATCATCGCTGCCGGGGTCGGGTCTTTGATGATGCGCACTGCGCCGGGGAAGGCTGCGGGCATCCTGTGCGCCGTGCTGATCGTGGGCAGTGTGCTGCTCGAAGACGTCTCGGATCTGCGTTTGCTGTTTCACGATGCCGATGAAGGGATGTCCTGGGCCTCGCAGGCGGCTGCCTTGCTGGCAGCGGCTGCGCTGCTGGCGCAAGCGATGATGCCCGATTGGCGGCGTCTGATCACGCGACTGGATTCGGTCGGGTTGTGCGTCGCCTGCCTGCCGTTGCTCGGATACATCTTCAACTCCGAGGCGCTTTTTGGCAACGTCGTTTACACCAAGCTGGCGTTGCATACGGGGATCGCCTTTTTCCTGCTGTTTGCCGGTCGGCTGATGATGCGCGCCGATGAGACCTGGATCGGTGTTCTGTACGCACAAGAGCGTGGCAGTCAGGTGGGCCGGCGGATCCTGCCGGTGGTGATCCTGGGGCCCATCGTGATGTGCTATCTTGCGCTGGTCGCCACAGAGCAACAGTTCGTCACCGCTGACTTCCGGCTGACCTGTCTGGCGTTTGCGGTCGTGGCAATGGGTACCATTGCCGTGGTGACGGTGGCGGACCGGGTCAACCGGCTGGAACGCTCAGCCCGCGCCTATGAAGAAGAACTCAAGGAACGTGATCTGGAACTGGTCCGGTCACAGAAGGTTGCCGTTCTGGGGCGGCTGGTCGGTGGTGTGTCGCATGACTTCAACAACTTGCTGTCCGTCATCATTGGCAATCTTGAGCTGTTCGATCATGATGAAAGCCCCGAGAACCGCGATCATTACAAAGATCAGGCGCTCAAGGCTGCGTCAAACGCGGCAGCGCTGACGCGTCAGTTGCTGACCTATGGCCGAAAGTCGCGGCTCGATCCGGAACCGTTCGTGCTGGACGAGTCTGTCGCAGAGACATTGCAAATGTTCCGCCGGATCGTCGATCCGGGCCTGCGGATCATCGAGCAATTCACGGTGCCGGGTCATCAGGTCTTCCTTGATCCGTCGAATTTTCAGCAGGTGCTGCTCAACATCCTGATCAACGCGCGCGATGCGATGGACACGCAGGGGATCATCTTTGTCACCACGGGTCTGGTCACCGATGTGCCGTCGCCCCGCGTCGCAACACATGATGAGGGGCCGCTGAACGAAGGGCCGTATGTGACTGTTCAGGTGCGCGATACCGGCAGCGGGATGGCGCCGGGCGTGCTGGAGCGTATCTTTGAGCCTTACTTTACCACCAAGGGTGTGGGCGAGGGATCAGGGCTTGGCCTGCCGATGGCGCAGGGTTTCTGCCGTCAGTCGGACGGGGATATTCGCGTCGACAGTGCTGTGGGCCTTGGCACCACCGTCACGCTGTACTTCCCGCTCTCGGGCACCGTCGAACGCGCGGTGGTGCCCATCACTCGGCCCAAGCCGCACACGCCAAAGGGGCGGGCCCGTATCCTTGTTGTCGATGACGAGGACGCGATCACCGAGATGATGGCGACCCAGCTGAGCCAGGACGGCTATGAGGTCGAGACAGCCAAGGACGCCCGCGCAGCGCTGGATCTGTTCGAGTCGTCGCCGCGTTTCGATCTGGTCATCTCGGACGTGATCATGCCAGGCGACTTGCAGGGCCACCACCTTGCAGGCCGGGTTCATGCCCTGTGGCCCGATGCCAGGGTGTTGCTGATGTCGGGTTATGAATCGAACCGGCTGCGCGAGCAGTTCACCTTCGCGGGCCGGATCGAGTTTCTGCAAAAGCCGATTGATCGCAAGACGTTGCGGCGCACCATCACCGAATTGCTCGAGTCGTGAACCCTGCCGTCCCCCTCTTTCGCGGCGCGCTGGCGGCGAAAGAGGGGGCACTGGTTACATTGTGCTGGGCAGGAACAGCACAAGGCCCGGAAAGACAACCAGCAGGATCAGCCGCAGGATGTCCGTCGCGATGAAGGGCAGGACGCCGCGAAAGATCGTCCCCAGCGGTACGTCTTTGGCGATGGTATTTATCACGAACACATTGATCCCCACCGGCGGCGTGATCAGGCCCAGCTCGGCGACCATGACGATGATGATGCCGAACCAGATCGGATCAAAACCCAGCTGAATGATCACCGGATACACGATCGGCACCAGCAGCAGGATCATGGCCATGGTGTCCAGAATGCACCCGGCGATAACAAAGGCGATCAGGATCAGCGCCAGCGTTCCATGCGCCGAGAAATCCAGATCCACCAGCCACGCCGTCAGCTTTTGCGGCGACCGGGTGATGGCAAGGAAATAGCTGAACAGCATCGCGCCGATCAGGACCGAATACACCGACACCGAGGTGCGCAGCGCCTCGACCAGACTGTCGAGGATCTCTCGCGGGCCCAGTCGGCCACGGACCACGCCAAGGACCATGGTCAGCAAGGCACCAACGGCGGCGGCTTCGGTGGGGGTTGCGATGCCCATGTAGATGACACCGATCACCCCAAGGAACAGCACGATCACCGCCCAGACGCCGGACAGCGCCGACAAGGCTTCCTGCAGGTCAAACGGGGTGCCGGCGGGAAGGCCGCGACGATGCGCGGTGAGGATCGTCACCATGTAGAGGATGACGGCCAGAATGCCCGGAACGATACCCGCGATGAACAACTGACCGACGTCGGTTTCGGTGATGTAGGCATAGATCACCAGCACGACAGACGGCGGGATCATGATGCCCAGCGTCCCGCCCGCCGCGATCACGCCTGTCGCGGTATCCTCGCGATAGCCGAAGCGGCGCATTTCGGGCAGGGCGATCTTGGTCATCGTGGCAGCTGTGGCGACCGAGCTGCCACAGATCGCAGCGAAGCCCGAGCAGGCGGCAATGGTCGACAGCGCGACACCGCCCCGGAACTGTCCCAGCCATGAATTCGACGCGCGAAACAACTCTCGACTCATGCCTGAATTGGTTGCCAGCACGCCCATGAGGATGAAAAAGCTTACCACGCTCAGGTTGAAGTCGGTGACCACGCGGATGGGTGAGGTTGCCAGGACGTTGAGGGCCGGGGTCAGGCCGCGCATCGCGCCATAGCCGGCCACGCCAACCAGACCCAGCGCCACACCAATCGGTACCCGCAACAGCAACAGCGCAAAGAGGCTTACAAAGCCCAGAATTGCGATCAGGTCAGCGTTCGCCATGAGAGGCCTCTTCCAATTCGCGATCGTCGGCCGAGTCGACCAATTCGCGTCCCGTGATTATGCGCAGCAATTTGACACTGACGGTCACGACACTTGCTGCGGCGCCAAGCCAGATGACGCCCAGAAAGGGCCAGGCTGCGAGGCGCAGTTCAAACGTGCTTTCGTTGGTGCGCATCGCGCTCTGAACGCGGCCCAGCATCTTCCAGGCGATCAGGGCGATGAACAGCAAGAGCAGGGCCCAGGCGAAGGTGTCGATCCAGCGGCGGGCGCGCGGGCCGACAAGATCGGCAATGATGTCGACCTGAATGTGCCCGCCTCGCAGGCCGATGACGGCAAAGCCCCACATCACGCAGGCACCCAGCAGGTAGCGCGAAATGTCAAAGCTGTCAGGGACAGGCATGGCAAGGGCGTAGCGACCAAAGGTCGACACGACGACCAGAAGCATGACGATACCCAGAAGGATCGCTGCGATCGTTTCAACCGTTCGACAAAAGACTTCGATCAGGCGGGACATGGGTGCTCCGTCACTGCATTTGGCTGAAGAAAGGGGATGTCCCCGGCCTGCGCGCGGGCACGCCGGGGACAAGGATGGCCTCAGGGCTGATAGGCGCCGTCAGCGGCGACAAGGCGCGCCTCAAGATCGGCCAGTGCTGCTGCCGGATCGGCCAGACCAGCTGCGGTGGCGTTGGTCGCCCATTCGGCGCGCAGCTCTTGCGACAGCTCTTGCCACTGCGCCAGTTGCTCGGCGTTCGGCGTGTACATCGTGTGGCCTTCGGTCTCGACGAAGTAGGGCCGCGCCTCACGCTCTTGCATCGCCCAGGGCGTGCTGACGCGCTCGGACCATTCGGGCGTGCAGTGATGGTCGATCACGGCGCGGTTCTCGTCCGAAAGGTTGTTGTAGACGTCAAGGTTGATCGCCCAGACGAAGGCCACCGAATAGAGCGGCAGGTCCAGATGGTGCGTCACGATGTCTTCAACGCCGAACAGGCGAAGGCTGTTCCACGGTCCGCTGGTCACGTCGGCACCGCCGCTCGACAGGATCTCGCGCATTTCAGGCACCGGCACCTGTACCGGGCTGGCACCCATGTTGCTGATCAGGCGGGCGATGGTGCCCTGCGGCGGGCGCACGTTCATGCCGGCGAAATCGTCAGGGCCGGCGATCGGGCCGCGGGTGGCGTGGAAGGTGCCCGGTTCGTGCAGGTGGACAAGGCAGACATGCACATCGCCCATTTCCTGCTCGGCGTATTGTGCATACCATTCGTGCAGCGCACGGCTTGCCGAGGTGCCGTTCGACACCAGGAACGGCAGCTCTGCCGCTGCGATGATCGGGAAGCGGCCCGCCTGATAGCCGGGGTTGATGAAGCTGATATCGACAACACCGTCGCGCGCCATGTCATAATGGTCCGGCGCTGCGCCCAATTGCTGGGCGGGATAGATGTCGACCTGAATGCGGCCGTTCGATTCCTCGGCGATGGATTGCGCCCAGGGCACCATCCCCAGCGTGTCGACGGTGTGCACCGGCGGCACCCAATGCGACAGGGTGAGCGTCACTTCCTGCGCCTGCACGACCGGCGCGAACGCCAGGCCAAGCGCGGTCGATGCCGCGAATACGGATTTTTTCATGGTCTTCCTCCCTCAATGTGGCGCAGCCCCCCGCCGCGCCGGTACCCGTCGCCACCATGGCGGCGGGTCGGTCTGTTGTGGCGGGCTCAGCCGCGCCGCAAATTGGTGATGACCCGGTCCATAAGCCCGAGCAGTTGATCGGTTTCCTCGGCGCTCAGCCCGTCCAGCGTGCGCGTTTCCAGTTCAAGCGCCTGTGCCGTCAGGTCGGCGACTACCGCCTGGCCATGGTCCGTCGGCCAGACCGCGTTCGAGCGCCGGTCGCCATCGACCGCGCGGCGCTCGAGAATGCCGTTGGCTTCCATCTTGTCCAGAATCGGCACCAGGCTTGAGCGTTGCAGGCCCACGGCCTCGGCCAGCTTGATCTGCGACTGGCCGGGGTTCTGGCAGATGATCGACAGCAGGCCCAGATAACGCGCCGCGCCGCCGTGATCGGGCACTTTCGCCTCGAAGCTCTTGTAGGCGAGGATCTGCGCCATCCGCAGGCGGAAGTTGACACTGCGTTCCAGCGACGGCTGCAGTTCCAGCGGTGCTTCGGCGTCGATATCGGCCAGCAGTTGGACGGCGCTTTGCATGATTTCTCCCAGATAGTCGGATACTGGATTGATCGAAGTCGAACAATTGGATATCACGACAGTCAGGAGCTGTCCAGATACTCTGTGGGCACGTGGGAGGAATGACATGACCGAGACAAACGACCGTACCGGGCTTGCCTGGTGGCACCCCAGCGCTCAGGGGCCTGCTCTGCTGGACATCACGCTGGGCGATTTTCTGGACCAGCAGGCCGATGCACGCGGATCGCGTCTGGCGATTGTGGTCGACGACCGCAGCCGCGATGTGTTGACCGAGTGGACCTTCGCCGCGCTGCGGGCCGAGGCTGACCGGCTGGCGCGCGGAATGATCGACTGGGGCATCGGCGCTGGCGACCGGGTGGCGGTCATGGCCCCCAATTGCGCCGAGTGGGTGCTGTTGGAATTTGCGCTGGCCAAGATCGGCGCGGTGCTGGTGACGGTGAACCCGGCGCTGAAACGCAACGAGCTGGACTATCTGCTGGGGCAGGGTCAGGTCGCGGCGCTGTTCTTCTCGGCCAGCTTCCGCGGCAGCGACATCATCGGCGATCTGCGCGCGCTGTTGCCGGATCTCGCCACGGGTCCCGACGGTTTGCGCCAAGGCTCCGCCATGCCCGCCCTGCGCCGACTGGCACTGATCGGGCCGGGCGAGGCACCGTTTGCGATGCCCTTCGACAGCCTGCTCGCGCGCGGTGACGGCGTGGACGACAGCGCCCGTCAAGCGCGTCAGGCGCAGGTGCGCCCGCGCGATGTGGCGCAGATCCAGTACACCAGCGGCACTACGGGCAAGCCCAAGGGCGCGATGCTGACCCATCATTCCACCGTCAACAACGCGCGGCTGATGGCCGACCGGGGCAGCTATGTCGAAGGCGACGTGATGCTGTCGGCGATGCCGCTGTTCCATACGGCGGGCTGCGTGTGCAACGTGATGGCGATGCTCGCCTGTGGCGGGGCGCTGGTGACGATGGACGCGTTCGAGGCCGGGCGCATGCTCGATCTGTGGGACAAATATCAGCCGAGCCTGCTCAATGCTGTGCCGACGATGATGGTGCGCATGCTGGAACATCCGACCTATCCGCAGCGCAACACCCGCACCATGCGCCGCATCATCACCGGCGGCACCAGTGTCCCGCCCAGCCTGATCCGCCGGATGCGCGATGAAACGGGCGGCGAGCCGCTGGTTATCATGGGCATGACCGAGTGCAGCCCGATCATCACCCAGACGCAGGACAGCGACGATCTGGAAACCCGCGTCAGTACGGCGGGCGTGCCGCTGCCGCATACCGAAATCCGCATCGTCGATCCCGAAACCGGAGCGGTGAAGGGTTGGGGCGAGGCAGGCGAGCTGTGCATTCGCGGCTATCTGACCATGGCGGGCTATTTCGACATGCCCGAGAAAACCGCCGAGACGATCGAGCCGGACGGCTGGCTGCATTCCGGCGACCTGGCCGTGCTGGCCGAGACCGGGCATCTGAGCATCGTGGGCCGGATCAAGGACATGATCATCCGGGGTGGCGAGAACGTCTATCCGGTCGAGATCGAGGATTGTCTGCTCGACCATCCCGCCGTGAGCGAGGCGCAGGTTGTCGGCGTGCCCGACCCGGAACTGGGCGAAGAGAACTTTGCCTATGTCGTGCTGGTGCCCGGCGGCGAGGTGACGCCGCGCGCCTTGCAGGATTTCTGCCGTGAACGCATGGCGCGTCACAAGATGCCGAAATACATCGCCGTCGTGACCTCGATGCCAATGACGGCCAACGGCAAGATTCAGAAATTTGCGCTGCGCAACGAGGCCGCCGAGGCGATCCAGAGCGGGCGGATCAAGGCGGTACGCGGATGACGGAACTCCCCCTGCTCTTTACCCGTGAGGGGTCCGTTGCGGTCCTGACAATGAACCGGGCCACGGCGCGCAATGCGCTCAGCCCTGAGCTGACCTGCCGTCTGGCCGATGCACTGGCCGAGATCGACGCCGATGACACCATCCGCGCTGTCATCCTGACCGGTGCGGGGGACAAGGCGTTTTGCTCGGGCGGTGATCTGGCGCTGTCGCTGCCGCTGCTGTCGGGCGCGCGTCAGCCGGAAACCGAGTGGGATCACCGCTTTCTGGCCGACGACAGCATCAACGACCGCATCGCTTATCGCAATGTCGAGCTGCACAAGCCGGTGATCGCGGCGGTGAATGGCGCCTGCATGGCGGCGGGGATGGAGATGCTGCTGGGCACTGACATCCGCATCGCCGTGCCGCAGGCCCGCTTTGCGCTGCCCGAGGTGATGCGCGGCGTGATCCCCTTTGCCGGTGCGCTGGCGCGGCTGCCGCGTCAGATCCCCTATGCGATGGCGATGGAGATGCTGCTGACCGGCGAGCCGATTGACGCCGACACCGCGCTGCGCGCGGGTCTGATCAGCCGGATCGTCGCGCCTGACGCGCTGATGTCCACCGCCATGCAGATCGCGCAGCGCGTCGCCGCGAATGCGCCGGTCGCGGTGCAAGAGACCAAGCGCACGGTGATTGCCGCAACTGGCCGCACGCTGGCCGAAGGCTACGCGCTTGAGGAACTCTCGAAGGCGCGGGTGATGGCGACGGAGGACGCGCGCGAAGGGCCGCGCGCCTTCATGGAAAAACGCGCGCCGGTCTATCGCGGGCGCTAAGGCGGAGACGGGACGATGCTGTCAGGAAAAGTTCTGCTGATCACCGGCGCGGGGCAAGGGATTGGCCGCGCCACCGCGCTGGCGGCGGCGCAGGCCGGGGCGGCAGTGGTGGTCAACGACATCGACGCCGATGCCGCGCAGTCCGTGGTCGAAGAGATCGGCCAATCCGGGGGCCGCGCGGTGGCCGAGGTGGCGGCGATCGGCGTGAACGGCGCGGCCGAGGCCTGTGTCGGTCGTGCGGTTGAAGCGTTCGGGCGGCTGGATGCGCTGTTTTCCAACGCCGGTGTGCTGCGCGATTCCGTGCTGTGGAAGACCGAGGATGACGCGTTCGATCTGGTCCTTTCGACCCATCTGCGCGGCACCTTCCAATGCGGGCGCGCTGCGGCACGGCAGTTCAAGGCGCAAGGCGGCGGGGGCAGTCTGATCCTTGCGGCTTCGCCGGCCGGACAGCTGGGCAATTTCGGACAGGGCGCCTATGCGGCGGCCAAGGCGGGCATCGTCGGCATGATGCGGTCGTGGACGCTGGAACTGGCGCGCGACCGGGTGACGGTCAACGCCATCGTGCCGACGGCGCTGACACGGATGACGGCGACGATCCCTGCGCTGGCCCCGCATGTTGCGGCGATGGAGCGCGGCGAACCCCTGCCCGAGCAGCTGCGCGCCAGACACGGCATCGGCACGGCGGCTGATATTGCGCCGCTGGTGGTGTTTCTGGCCTCGGATGCGGCGCGCGGGGTGAGCGGCCAGTGCATCGGCATCGGCGGCGACCGCCTCAGCCTGTGGTCGCACCCCGCCGAGATCCGCACCGAATTGCAGACGCAAGGCTGGACGCCCGAGGCACTGGCGGCGCAGTGGGAGAGCTTCTCAAACGGCGCGGTGCAACGCGTTGGCGTGCCGCTGGATTTCGACTGAACGAAGGGCGTTGGGCCGACGCAAAAATCACCGGTGATTTCACGCGGACACCAACATGGATCAGTGTGGTCGAAAGACCGCTGACGGATAATGCGAAAAGCTCACCGCGTATTGGTGAGTGTTACACTGTCCAGCTACGCCAACGTCACACGGGAAGGCTGTTGCCCTTCGTTTCGGTCGTCCCGTGTGTCTGGCGTGTGCGGACGTATCTGGAAAGTTCGCTGATGACCTCGACTGCCTTCGCCTGTTTTCCCTGCCTCAGGGCCCGATCATGACGCGCACCGCCCTTCTTGTGGTGATCGCGGGGCTGGCCGTCGTGGCGATGGTCGCGGCCTATATGGTCTATCAGGACCGCCAGAGCGGCATCAGCATCCAGATCGACGGGCACGGCGTTTCCATCGACGGACATTAACCAACGCAGCCGGGTCGATCACCGCAACCCGGCAGGCCGATAGCACCCCAACAGAAAGCACCCGCCATGTCTCTTGGCTTGATCCTTGTTATCCTTCTGGTCCTCGTTCTTTTCGGCGGCGTCAGTGGCCGATTTGGCGGCTATGGCTATGGCTATGGCCACACCAGCGTCGGCGTTCTGGGCACGATTCTGATCGTTGTGGTGATCCTGATGCTGATGGGCCGCATCTGAGCCCGTTCAGCGCAGCAGCGGACCCGCGTGATCCAGATAGACCGGATCGAACCCGGCGAACTCCCGCAACCTATCGTAATCGTCAAACGTGACGTAGCCGTCGCGAAAGGTCAAAAGCCCCGTCTCGCGCAATTGCCGCAAGACGCGGTTGACGTGCACGGCGCTCAGCCCCAGCGCGTCGGCCAGCAGGTATTGCGTCAGCGGGCAGGTGTAGCCCGCCTTGGTCGCCAGCCCGACGAGCGACAGGCGCGCTCCCAGCTCAAGCAGGAAATGCGCCATGCGCTCGGCGGCGTGGCGGCGTCCGATATCCACCAGATGCTCAACCACCATCGCTTCATCGCGCGACGCGGCCCATAGCACGGCCGTCGCCAGCCGTGGCGTGCGGGTGAAGGCGCCCAGCAGGTCGCTGGCCTGCACCTCGCAGACCTCGATATCGGTGATCGGTTCGATGCTGTGATCGGCGGTGTGCAAAAGCACGCTGCGCAGGCCGAGAAAATCACCGGGGATCTGGAAGTCGACGATCTGCCGCTCGCCATCGCGCAGGATCTTGTAGGAACAGGCCCAGCCCGACGCCAGAATATAGGCTGCTTGGTCGGACTGCCCCTGATGGACAAGATCGCGCCCCGCGACAAAGGTGCGGCGCCGTTTGTGCATTGCGTCGAGCACAGAGAGCTCGACATGGGTCAGAGCGACGAAAGCGCCCAGTTTGCGGGCCAGTGGCAGGGTGGCGATGATCTGTCCTTTATCGTTGGCACGTCGGGTACGGGTTAAAAACAGAGCGGCGACTGATGTTGATCAGCCAAAGGCGACACGTTCTGAACGATTCTCTTGGCGGCACGGCTCAGCCACTTTGCGCGGGGGCCGAATTCCTTGAAGGGCACAAGATGACCGACGATACCACATACGCAGGCATGGCAGCGCTCTCAATTTGCGAGGCTTTGCTGCTGGCCCTGAATGACGCCAACATCTTGCCTGAGAGCGAAATTGTCGGCGTTCTCAAGGACGCCGCTGCCTCGCACGCGAGCGCCGAGGGAACCGAGGCCGAGTTGCTGATACACGCCTCGGTCGCGGCGCTGATCAATCGCATCATTGCGGGCGGGAACTCGGTCCGCAGACCCTGAGGGGCTCATGTCGCCCCGCTGGGTGACACCAGGACCGAGACAAGTAATTCTGCCGTCGTGTCTTTGCTGCCGACGAACTGCCCTGATACCGGCACCGCCTGCCGCACATCGCGCACCACAGCCACCGGGATCAGGTTGCCTGACCCCACGCTGCGGTTGGTTGGATCAAAGGCGATCCAGCCAGCGCCGGGCACGAAGATCTCGGCCCAGGCATGGGTCGAGCCGGAATCGGCTGAGCCGATCAGGCTGCCCGTCGGGTCATACAGATAGCCCGACACGATGCGCGCGCCAAAGCCCAGCGTGCGCGCAGCCTCGGCAAAGAGCACGGCGAAATCGCGGCACGAACCCCAACCCCGGTCCAGCGTGGCCAGGGGCGATTGCGTGCCCTCCATCTCGCGGCTCTGGTATGAAATCCGGTTCGACACGCCGTTGCTGATGTCCTTGAGCAGCGACAGCGTGTCGGTCGGTTGCTTGAAGATAAAACCCGCGACCCAGCGCGCAAAACGGCCGTTCTCGTCGCGGAATTGCGGTGTGGGCAGCGCGCCCAGATCGGTCCAGTCATCGGGTGAATACTGAAACGGATAGGTCGTGGCCGACGCAGCGATCGAGAACACCGGCCAAGCCGGCGCGGTCAGTTCGAGCGTGGCGCGGCTTTCGATCACCAGCGTATCGGTGGGGGTGGTGAAACTGGCCGTGGCAACAGCGTTCCCGGCCACGTCATGCGCCCAGGTAACCGTCGCCTCGGGCGTGATCGTAACGCTATGCGACAACAGCTTGAGATCGCGCGACTCACGCGGGCGCAGCATCAGGCGGTGCGGCCCAAGCGAGACGGGGTTCTGGTAGCGGTAGGTGGTCGTATGGACCGTTTCGAGAGTTGTCACAGCAAGTCCTGTTAAAGAGGGGCAGGGCGGGGCCTGCCATAGAGGGTACATTCAGCGGCGCGAGCCCGAGGGAGCCGCGTTGCGCCAGGCTTTCTGGCCCTTGCAACGCTTGCAGATACGCTCGCCAAAGCCTTCGCTGACAAAGGCGGTGTTGCAGCGCAGGCAGTTGCGGGTTTTCGTCACGTCGTTTTCGGCCGGTGTGACCACGGGCATTTCCAGCGTATGGAGCGGTTTTTGGGTCATGGGACAGTGTCCTCGGTCAACCGGGCCTTGCGCTCGACACAGGTCGAACAGGGCGGCGGCATTCGGGCTTGGCAGGCCGGGCTAGCGTTTGACTGCCAGCACCGGCGTGCCCTCGTTCTCTGCGACCTGAGGGGCGCGAAGTGGGGGCTGCTGACGCAACGCGGCATCTGTAAGCGCCGCGCTGTTCGACGGATCCGGGCGCTCCCGCGTTTCCGACAGGCCCGTGGCCAGCAACCCCGCCGCAAACGCCAGATCAGGCGCGGGCCAAAGCGAAGAATCGGGCCAGAGCGAAGAATCCTGCGCCAGCGCTGCGTTGAGCGCTTCCAGCGAAAGCGTCAGATGCCGCACCATGCTTGGATGCGAGGCGCGCGGCTGCAGCAGGATGCGCACCATCGCCTTTCTGCTGTCAGGGTCGTCACCCCAAGGCGTCGCGGTGACCTCGGTTTCGATCGCATAGACCCCGGCAGGCAAGGTTTCGTGCAGGCCGCGCAGGGTGAAGGCGCGCTCGAAGATCGCCGTGCTCTTGTGGGTCAGGCGTTTCATCGGCGCGCACTCCGGTTGCCGGGTGCCGCGGGCTCAGAGTTGAGCCCGCAGGGTGACGTCTCAGGACGGTTTCTTGTCCGGTGACACCTTGGGCGCGGCAGGCGCCGGGGTTTTGGTGGCATCGGGTGTCTTGGTGGATACAGCAGGGGTCGCCGCCGGGTTTGCCGCGCGGGTCGTCAGGTCCTTGAAGGACATGGTGTTGATCCTTTGATCGCTGGCAGCAGTGCGCCAGCCCTTCATAGATGGGGATTGGCTCGCCCCATTACCATGGAACGCCGCCGGATCAGGCCTTGCCGTCGGTGATTTCGTCGGTCCAGACCTCGAAACCAGACAAGGTGTTGGGGCCAAAGGTCTGCACCAAAGGCACATCGGCCGCGTCACGACCTTGCGCCATCAGCACCCGGCCCATGCGCGGCACGTTGTTGCGCGGGTCGAACATCCACCATTGCCCGCCCAGATAGACCTCCATCCACGCGGCAAAGTCGCCGGGGGGATGCGGCAGGGGCTCGCCGATGTCGCTGAGATAACCGGTGCAATAGCGTGCCGGGATGTTCATGCAGCGGCAAAGGGTGATTGCCAGATGGGTGTAGTCGCGGCACACGCCGTGACCCTCGGCCAGTGCCTGCGACGCGGTGCGCGTGGCGCGGGCGTGTTCGTAGCCAAAGCGGATATGGTTGTGCACATAGTCGCAGATCGCCTGCACCCGCGCCGTGCCCGTCGGACCATTTCCGAACAGCTGCCAGGCTTGGTCCGACAAAAGGTCGGTGTCGCAGTAGCGACTGCCCAGCAGGTAGACCAGCGTTTCCGACGGCAGATCCTGCACCGCGTGCTGGTCCATCATCGGCGGCACCGGATCGCGCAGCCCCGCATCGCGGCAGATCCCGTCCGTGGTCAGCGTGAACTGACCCTCGGGCGCGACCAGCCGCACGCACCAGTTTTCAAACCGGTCGCGGTAGCTTTCCAGCGGAACGGCGGGGATGGTGGTCAGATAGTCTGGCCGTTCCAGATCGCCGAAGCGCGAATAATGCATGTTGAGCATGACGATCATCGGCGTCGCCTGCGTCAGTTGATAGGTGAGCCGACAGCCCAGTGTTATGCGCATGAAGAGGGTTCCAAAGTCAGGCTGAAAAAAGGGGACAGAGGCCTCTTACGAGGCCTCCAGATCCAGTTCGGCGATGCAGGCCTGGGCCAGATCGCGGCTCGGGGCATCGGCACCCGGCATGGTAGCCCAGCCGGTCGCCATCACCGCATCGCGCTGGCGATAGGCGGCAACGTCGCGGATGCTGGCCAGTTGAGCTTCGCGGGCCGGATCAGCGCGCGACAGGCCGACACAGACCGGGATCATCGCCGTGATCACGTCGTTCCGCGCCATTTCGCTCGCCATCGTGTTTGCGCTGCTGCTGGTCATCCAGCCACCCCAGCTAAAGCCAACGATCGCAACAAGAACTGCGCCGCCAATGGCGCCATAGATACCGGGTTTCAGCCAATCGGGAGTGGTCAAATCAAGTCCTCCTGCGGAGAAAGCGCCGCATCGCTTAAGTCAGGGCCGTTGCGGCCCTCCTGAGCGCGGCAGAGGGCCGCCTCAAGATCGCGTCTGGTCGTCTGGCGCAATTCGGTCACGCCGTTGAGAAAGCCGGTTCCGGGTACGCTCAAATAGCGCGCCGAGTCTGGCCGGGACGCGTCGGTTTCGATGATGATCTCGTAATCGCCCGCCGGCAGCTTGTCGGGGTATCCCCTCAACCGGAACGGTCGGGCAAACGTCAGGGTCGAACGGGTTGACCGCGTGTTCATCCGGTTTCCTTGGCTGAGGTCGCTGTGTCGGGCGCGCTGCGCCCCTGCAAGGCGTCGCGTCAGGCGCTTGTGGCGTCATCACTACACACACGCACGATACCGCGCGCGTATCAAGGTCAGACTGATCGAGGTTAGTGCCGAGTCGGCGCATCGCGTGATCTATGGGCGGAACCGCAGGGCTTGGCCTGTATCCGTGCTGATCTGGATCAGCACGGGGTCACGCATGGCCGTTATTGTGCAGGGAGCCTGTCTGCGTGTTGTCAGCTTCTGCGGGCGGCACGGGACAGAAGACGCCGCTGCGCCACGCCCGGCGCCGTGCGAACGCAGGAGATCACCATGAGCGGACCCTCGATTGAACACCCGCACGGCACGCAATTCGATGCGTTTCTGTATGCACCGGTGGGCGATGACCAGAACGGCTTCGTGGTGACCGTGTTGTCTGCGCTGGCCCGTCTGGGTCTCGATCCGTGGAAAGAGGCGTCCGAGCTGGGCGCGCTGCCGCGTGAGGCGGCAAGCAGCCGGTTGGGCACGTTGCTGGCCAGCTTCCGCGACGTGCCTGCCATGGTGCGCGAGCATGCGGCAACCTCGGACCGGCTGACCCGCTTGCTGCCCGAGCGCATGCGCCAGACGCCCAAGCTGCCGGGCACGCTTGGCGCGGCGACGCAGTCGCTGCCGCTCGGCGCGATCATCGCGGTGTCGGTGGTGCTGCTGGTTCTGGCGCAGCTCTTCTTCTTTGCGCCCCTGGGGTCGGGCGGATGATGCGCGCCGTGACGCTGAGCCGCCACCACGAGCCCGATCTGTGGGAGATGGAAGAGCACTTCTGGACCGCCGGACTGGATGCCGCGCGCGGCACCTCGGCCACCGGTGCGGTGATGATCCTGCCCTATGCGCCGGGCATTCTGCAGGGCCAGACCATCTGGCAGCACCTGAAAGACCAGCCGCTCTGGCGCACGATCACCATGACCGAGAAGACCTACAGCCGTCAGAAAGATGTGGCCGTGCTGGCGTACCACGCCTCGGCAGAACGGGAGGGTGCGCCGATCTACGAGGCGCTTTGCGTCTCGACCTATCTGCACGACGACGGCCGATGGGTGCGCCTGTCGCATCAGGAAACGCCGGTCGCCTGAGGTCAGTAGGCCGACAGGCCCGCGTTGGTATTGAGCAGGTATTGCGAAAAGATCGGGCTGCTGGCGGCACCGATGGCGCGGGCGTTCTCGCCCACGCTGCCCGCTTCGATGCGCGGCTCGATCAGCCCGCGCTTGTCCTGATTGATCAGGTAGCGGCGGACCCGCTCGACCAGTTCGGCGCGGACATCGGGCGGGAAGGCCCCGTCGATGACGATGGCCTCGAAATCAATCACCGAGCAGATCGACAGCGAGGCCTTGGCCAGTTCCTGCGCCGTTTCGCCGATCCATGGATCGACATAGCGCGCCAGCCCCGTCCAGTCCTGCGGCGTTTGCCACAGGATCTGCGGGTTGATCCCGGCTTCGATCAGACGTGCCTCAAGCAGATGCAGCGACGCCACGTCGATCAGCTGCTGGCTTTCGCCCAGCGGCCCGGTGCTGCGCATCGACCCCAGCGCGCCCGCGTTGCCCTGATTGCCCTCGAACACCGTGCCATTGAGCGCCACGCCGCCGCCGATGAACGAGCCGATGAAGAAATACGCGTAATCGCGGAACTCTCGGCCACGGCCGTAGAGGTGTTCGGCGTGGCAGGCGGCGGTGCCGTCGTTGACCACAAAGGCGGGCAGGTCGCTGAACTGCGCGACCTCATGGGCGAAATCCACATCCTTCCACGAGCGGAACTTGTCGGCGGCGAGGCCGACGATGTTGTGCCATTTCCACAGCTCGAAAGGCGTGGCGATGCCGATGCCGCAGATACGCGGCAGCAGGGCAGGGGGCAGCTGCGTCAGCATCTCGCCCAGCCCGTCCTTGAGGAAGCGAAAGACGTTCTCGGGCAGCGGGTAGGGATAGGTGGTGTGGATCTGCGCGCGCACGGTGCCCGCGAAATCCAGCAGCAACAGATCCGCGCTGCGTCGACCGATCTTGAGGCCAAAGGCCAGAACGCCGTCCGGGTTCAGTTCCATCGGGATCGAGGGCTTGCCGACCTTGCCGCGATTGGGCGCGCCGCGCCGCAGGATGCCGTCGCCTTCCAGCTTGCGCGTGATGATCGAGGCGGTCTGCGTCGACAGGCCCGTGCGACGGGCCACGTCGATGCCGGGCATGGCACCATAGCGATGGATAACAGACAGGATCAGGCGTTCGTTGTGATCACGAACCCCGCTTTGGCTGACGCCCCCTGACAGTTCTCTGACGTGATCGCCATCCATGCTGCGGACCATAGTCGCCTCTCTGACCCAAGGGAAGGTCGCATGGATGGATTAGTAAATCAACTTGATTTATTAATTGACAGACTCAAGGGAATCAGGTCATTTGAGCGTCACCTGCCCTTGAGGATGCGGCAGGGGGGGGTCGGGGCAGCCGCACCGGACACCAAGGGATCCAAGGGAGGACACCATGAAACTACTGCTCACCAGTTCGGCTCTGGCACTGGCCGCGATGACCACGGGTGCGATGGCGCAGGACGCCACCGCCTGCCTGATCACCAAGACCGACACCAACCCGTTCTTTGTGAAAATGCGCGAGGGCGCGACCGAAGCCGCGAACGCCGCAGGCATCAACCTGCTGACCTATGCCGGTGCCATCGACGGTGACGTCGAAGCGCAGGTCGCCGCCGTCGAGACCTGCATCGCAGCAGGCGCGGCGGGCATCCTGATCACGCCGTCCGACTCCCGCGCTCTGGCGCCGGTCGTGACACAGGCCCGTGAAGCCGGCATTCTGGTCATCGCGCTGGATACCCCGTTCGAGCCCGCCGAGACCGCCGACGCGACCTTTGCCACCGACAACTTCGTCGCCGGTCAACTGATCGGCCAATGGGCTGCGGCGACGATGGGCGATACTTCGGGCGCGCGCATCGCGCTGCTGGATCTCAATGCCTCGGAAATCTCGGTCGACTATCTGCGCGACAACGGGTTCCTGCAGGGCTTTGGCGTCGACATCATGGACCCGACCGACATCGGCGACGAAACCGATGAGCGCATCGTCGGCAACGACGTGACCAACGGCAATGAAGAGGGTGGCCGCACGGCGATGGAGAACCTTCTCCAGCTCGATCCGGGCGTCAACGTCGTCTACACGATCAACGAGCCCGCCGCCGCCGGTGCCTATGAAGCCCTGCGCGCCTTCGGTCTGGAAGAGCAGGCGATCATCGTTTCGGTCGATGGCGGTTGCCCGGGCGTGCAGAACGTCGCCGAAGGCATCATTGGCGCGACCTCGATGCAGTTCCCGCTGCGCATGGCGGCTATGGGCATCGACGCGATCATCGCCTTTGCGGCGGATGGCACGCGGCCCGAGAACACCCCCGGACTGGATTTCTTCAACACCGGGGTTACGCTGGTCACCGATCACCCGGTGGAAGGCATCGACTCGATCACCTCGCAGGAAGCGCTGTCGCTCTGCTGGGGCTGATCCCCTGAACGACCGACGGCCGGGCGGTCAACGCCCGGCCGCAGGTGACGCGAGCCACGGCTCTTGGGGTGCGTGACACAACGGCCCGAAACTTCTCTGTTGGAGGAAAAGATGGCAGAGCGATCCACCGCATCTGGGCAAGAGTTCGAACAGACTCTGAACCAAAGTGACACCTCTGTCGCTGACTTCGCCAACAAGCGTCGCGCGCCCTTGCAGCGGGTGCAGCACACATTGCATGCCAACCCGACGTTGGTGCCGATCATCGTGCTGGCCGTCGCGATTGTGGCCTTTGGCCTGATCGCGGGCGAGCGGTTCTTCACGCCCTTCAACCTGACCCTGATCATGCAGCAGGTGTCGATCATCGGCATTCTGGCCGCCGCGCAAAGCCTGGTGATCATCACCGCCGGTATCGACCTGTCCGTCGCCGCGATCATGGTGCTGATCAGCGTGATCATGGGCAATTTGGGCGTCAGTCTGGGCGTGCCCACCGTGCTGGCACTGCTGCTTGGCTTCGTTGCCGGGGCGGCAGCGGGGCTGCTGAACGGGCTGTTGGTCACCAAGATCAAATTGCCGCCCTTTATCGTCACGCTGGGCACCTGGAACATCTTCTTTGCGCTGAACCTGTGGCTATCAGGCGCGCAGTCGATCCGCAGTCAGGACATTGACGCCAACGCCAGCTTCCTGAAATTCTTCGGCACCAACATCATTCTGGGATCGGCGCGGCTGACCTATGGCTCGCTGCTGATGATCGCGATCTTTCTGGTGCTCTGGTATGTGCTGAACAAGACCGCCTGGGGCCGCCATGTCTATATGATCGGCGACGACAAGGAGGCCGCCGAAATGGCCGGTATCCGCACCAACCGCACGCTGGTGCAGGTCTATATGGTCGCCGGGTTCATCTGCGCGATTGCCGCCTGGGCCTCGATCGGGCGGGTCGGTGCGATCTCGCCGCAGAGTTTCTACGAGGGCAACCTGTCGAGCATCACCGCTGTGGTGATCGGGGGCATCTCGTTGTTCGGCGGGCGCGGCTCGATCCTGGGCGCGCTGTTCGGGGCGCTGATCGTCGGCGTGTTTGAATCGGGGCTGCGTCTGGCCGGGGTCGACGTGCTCTGGCAGGTCTTCGCCACCGGCTGGCTTATCATCATCGCGGTCGCCATCGACCAGTGGATCAGAAAGGTATCGGCATAATGTCTGGGATCACACCTGTCGTCAAAGCCACCGGGATCGTCAAACGCTACGGCCATGTCACGGCCATCGACAATGCCGATTTCGAGCTCATGCCCGGAGAGATCCTTGCCGTCATCGGCGACAACGGGGCAGGGAAATCGTCGATCGTCAAGGCGATCTGTGGCGCGATCCAGCCCGATGCGGGCGAGATCCTGATCGAGGGCAAGCCGGTCAATTTCTCATCCCCCATCGACTCCCGCGCGATGGGGATCGAGATCGTCTACCAGACCCTCGCCCTGTCACCCGCGCTGTCGATTGCGGACAACATGTTCACCGGGCGTGAGATCCGCCGTAACGACTTCTTCGGCAAATATCTGGGCCTGCTGGACAAGAAGGCGATGGAGAAATTCGCCCGCGAAAAGCTGACCGAGCTGGGGCTGATGACCGTCCAGTCGATCAACCAGACCATCGAGACGCTTTCGGGCGGGCAGCGTCAGGGCGTCGCGGTGGCGCGCGCTGCGGCCTTCGCGACCAAGTTCATCATCATGGACGAACCGACCGCCGCGCTGGGCGTCAAGGAAAGCCGCCGGGTGCTGGAGCTGATCAAGGACGTGCGCGACCGGGGCATCCCGATTGTGCTGATCAGCCACAACATGCCGCACGTGTTCGAGGTCGCCGACCGCATCCACATTCACCGGCTGGGCAAGCGGCTGTGCGTGATCGACCCCAAGGACTATACCATGTCCGACGCCGTCGCTTTCATGACCGGCGCGAAAGAGGCCCCGGCGCTGACCGCAGCCTGAAGCGAACCGCACCGCAACCGGGCGCCATCGGACAAACCGTCCGGTGGCGCTTTTTGCATTGCGTCCTGTCCCCGGCAGCCCGCCGTTTTCATACTTGTGAAACTGTTTGCTCTCCATGCGATAGGTTTTGACAAGTTGGCCAAAAGCCCGGCTCCTAGAACGCGGAAGGGCGTGGATTTCGATCCGTCAGGGAGGCTCTCACAACACCACAAAACCGGCCGCACAGCCTGCGGCGACGGGGTGTTTCGGGCTGCTCCGCTGACAGATCGGGTGCGACGCGCGCCCCATGTGCAACAGCCGGAGGCGACATGCCCCTGATCCTACTCGATGACCCTGACTCGACCCTGTCCATGCTGCGCGACAGTGTGGCCGGGCTGGCCGCCCGCGCCGATGGCCCGGCCACGATGCGCCGCCGCCGCGCCGATGGCGCCGATCTGGACGCCGCAGTCTGGAGCGCCATGGCCGAGGCCGGATTTCTGGGCCTGACCCTGCCCGAGGATCTGGGCGGCATGGGGCTGGGCACCGCCGAACTGGTCGTACTGGCCGAGGCGCTGGGCCGCGCGCTGCTGACCGAAGCCTACACGCCGCTGGCAGTGTTCCCCGGCGCGTTGCTGGCCGGGCTGACGCGCAGCGCCGCCCTGATGCAGCTGGCCGAAGGGCTGATCGCGGGCGAACAGATCCTGCCGGTGCTGTGGCAGGACGCGCGCGGTCGCCGTGCCCCGCTGACGCTGAGTGCCGAGGGCACGCTGACCGGCGAGGCGCATCTGGTCCCGGGTGCCGCGTCGGCCACCGGCTTTCTGGTGCTGGCGCAGGATGCGGACGGGTTGGCGCTGGTCCATCTGGACGCCGGGGCCGACGGGCTGCGCCTCCACCAGCGCCCCGGCGTTGATGGCGCGACACTGGCGCGGGTGACGCTGCACGCGGTGCCGGTCAGCGCGGCGCAGGTTCTGGGCCGGGGTGCGACTGTCGAGGCCGCGCTCACCAACGCCATCGGACTCAGCCGTCTGGCACTGGCCGCCGAACTGGCAGGCCTTGCCTCGCGTGCGCTGGAGATCACCGTCGAGTACACCAGCAACCGCGTGCAGTTCGGCAAGACCATCGCCAGTTTTCAGGCTATCCAGCACCGTCTGGTCGATATGTGGTCCGAGGCCGAATTTTCCTGTGCCGCCGTCGCCCATGCCGCCACTACCACCGCCGAAGACCGCGCCCAGGCCGTTCTGGCCGCCAAGGCACGGGCCGGCGATGCCGCCACCTCGATCACCCGCAAAGCCATCCAGCTGCACGGCGCGATGGGCTTCACCGACCAATGCGACATCGGCCTCTATCTGAAACGCGCGATCAGCCTGAACGCGACGCTGGGCCAACCCGAGGCGCTGCGCCTTGCGTTTCTCGATGCCGACCTCGCTGCCTGAAAGGACCACTCCATGCGTAACGACCTGATCAAGACCGAGATTGCCGACCACATCGCCGTGGTCACCATGGATGCCCCGCCGGTGAACGCGCAATCGCGCGAATTCATGGAAGAGCTGATCGAGGTGTTCGACGAACTCAATGAGACCCCCGGTGTGCGCTGTGTGGTGCTGACGGGCGCGGGCAAGTGCTTTTCCGCCGGGGCCGACATCAAGTCGCGCGCCAAGGTCGCCGACGGCGCGCCCGGTGACACCTACCGCCACCTGCGCCGCGCGCGTGAGGTGGGCTTTGTCATCACCGAGATGAACATCCCCGTCATTGCCGCCGTTAACGGCCCGGCGCTGGGCGCAGGCATGGGGCTGGCGATCTGTTCGGACATGATTGTCGCCTCGACCAATGCGGTGTTTGGCCTGCCCGAGATCGACATCGGCCTGATGGGCGGCGTGCGCCACACGATGCGGGTGTTCCCGCTGTCGCTGACCCGCCGCATGGTGCTGACCGGCTGGCGCGTTCCGGCGGGCGAGCTGTATCGCCGCGGCCTGATCGAAGCCTGCGTCGAGCCTGAGGAGCTGATGGAAACCGCGATGGGTCTGGCGCGTCAGATCGCGTCGAAAAGCCCGGCGGGTATCCGTCTGGCCAAGCGCGCGCTCAACACGGTCGAGACGATGGGCCTGAAGGACGGCTACCGGTTCGAACAGAACCTGACGGTCGAGATGACGCGCCATGACGACAGCAAGGAAGCCATGCGCGCCTTCATCGAAAAGCGCCCGGCCGTGTTCAAGGACGAACTGTGATGCTGCCCGCGCAACAAGACTGGAACGCGCTGAGCGACGAGGATTTCCGCGCGATCTTCCGTGATTGGGTCGATGCCAATTGCGCGGCGCATCTGCGCTTCATGCGCAAACAGCGCCCGGTGTTCGACGAGGTCGCCGACTGGTATCTGGCGCTGTCTGCCAAGGGCTGGCTGTCGCCGATCTGGCCGCAGGAACACGGCGGCATGGGGCTGAACGCCGCCAAGCATATTGTGTATGTTGAGGAATGGGCGCGCCTTGGCTGTCCGCGCATCCCCGATCACGGCATCGGCCTGACCGGCCCCTTGCTGATCGAATTCGGCACCGAGGCGCAGAAAGAGTTCTTCCTGCCCAAGATCCTGACCGGTGAACACGTCTGGTGTCAGGGCTATTCCGAACCCAATGCCGGGTCCGATCTGGCGTCGTTGCGCACCTCGGCGGTGCGTGATGGCGATGAGTTCGTGATCAACGGCCAGAAGATCTGGACCACGCTGGCGCATTGCGCGAACTGGATCCTGCTGCTGGCGCGCACCGACAAGGACACACCCAAACCGCAGGGCGGTATCACCGTGTTGCTGGTCGATCTGACCTCACCCGGCGTCGTCGTGCGACCGATCCCCAACTTGCGCGAAGAGGCCGATTTCTGCGAGGTGTTCTTTGATGACGTGCGGGTGCCCGTCAAGAACGTGGTCGGCGAGATCAACGGCGGCTGGGCGCTGGCCAAGGCGGTTCTGGGGCACGAGCGGATCTTTCTGGGCGCGCCTTCGCGGCCCGAATACGCGCTCAAGCGGCTGGAGCTGCTGGCGCGCGACCGCGGCGCGTTCGACGACGCGGCGTTCCGTTCGCGCTATGCCAAGCTGCGGCTGGATCTGTACGACCTTGGCTCGGCGTTCGAGCGCTTCGCCAAGGTGCTGCGCGAAGGCGGCACGCTGGGCGCGGATGTGTCGGTGCTCAAGCTGTTCTGCACCGAGCTGTACCAACGCATCACCGAAGAAACCCTCGACGTCGCGGGCGAGGAGGCGCGGTTCTATGACGATCTGGACATCGCCGACGGCCATGTCGACGCGATGAACCTGTTCCTTGACGCTCGGGCCCCGGCGATTTTTGGCGGCTCGAACGAGATTCAGCGTAACATTCTGGCCAAGGCTGTCCTTGGCCTGCCGTCACGGTGAGGGCCCCATGAGCACTCCGACCGACTACGCCCTTGAAGCGCGCGGCCTGACCAAATCCTTTGGCGGGTTCCACGCGGTCAAGGATGTGAACCTTAAAGTCAGGCGTGGCGCGATCCACGCGCTGATCGGGCCGAACGGGGCGGGCAAGACGACCTGCTTCAACCTGTTGACCAAGACCCTGACGCCGACCAGCGGGCAGGTGCTGCTGGACGGGCAAGACATCACTGGCCTGCGCTCGGCGCAGGTGGCGCGGCTGGGGCTGGTGCGCTCGTTCCAGATTTCGGCGACGTTTCCGCATCTGACCTGTCTGGAAAACATCCGCGTTGCGTTGCAATCCAGTCAGGGCACGGCGTTCCGGTTCTGGCGCTCGCTGGGCTCGATCAAGGCGCTGAACGAGCCGGCGCGCGCGCTACTGGCGCAGGTAGGGCTGGCCGGGCAGGAGGACACGCTGGCAACCGAGCTGTCCTACGGCAAGAAACGCGCGCTCGAAATTGCCACGACGCTGGCGCTGGACCCCAAGGTGATGCTGCTGGATGAGCCGACGGCGGGCATGGGTCACGAAGACATCGCGCCGATCACCGACCTGATCCGCGCGGTGTCGGCCGGGCGCACCATCCTGATCGTCGAGCATAACCTCTCGGTCGTTTCCAGCCTGTGCGAGCGCATCACCGTGCTGCAACACGGCGAGGTGCTGACCGAGGGAACCTATGACGAGGTCTCCAACGACCCTGAGGTCATCACCGCCTATATGGGAGGCGTCGATGACGAGTGACGCGCTGCTTTCGGTCGAAAACCTGCACGCCTGGTACGGCGAGTCCAAGGCGCTGCACGGGATGAATTTCACCGTCCGCCCCGGAGAGCTGGTCACGCTGATCGGTCGCAACGGCGCGGGTAAATCCACCACGCTGCGCTCGATCATGGGCATCGTGGGCAAGCGCACGGGCTCGATCCGTTTCGACGGGCAAGAGCTGATCGGCAAGCGGACCTATCAGATCGCCCGCGCCGGGATCGCCTATTGCCCGGAAGAACGCGCGATCTTCTCGTCGCTGAACGTGTCGGAAAACCTGACCCTGCCGCCGGTGCTGAAACCCGGCGGGATCGCGGACAGCGATTTGCTGGCGCAGTTTCCGAACCTGCAGCGGCGGCTGAAAAGCCCCGGCACCAAGCTGTCGGGCGGCGAGCAGCAGATGCTCGCCATCGCCCGCATCCTGCGCACCGGCGCGCGCTTCTTGTTGCTGGACGAACCCAGCGAGGGGCTGGCTCCGGTGGTGGTCAAGGAAATCGGCGAGCAGATCCTGCGGCTGAAGGCGCAGGGATTCACCATCCTGCTGGTCGAGCAAAACCTGCAATTCGCCCGCCGCGTCGCGGATCGCCATGTCGTCGTTGAGAACGGCGTGGTGGTGGACACGCTGGATGCCGAAACCCTGCGGACCGACATGGACCGCGTCAAACATTACCTGGGGGTCTGAGCCGATGTTCGACCATATCTCGATCCAGCTGCTGGCAGGCCAGTTGCTGATCGGCCTGATCAACGGGTCGTTCTATGCCATGCTCAGTCTGGGGCTGGCGATCATCTTTGGGCTGATCCACGTGGTGAACTTTGCCCATGGCGCGCAATACATGCTGGGGGCCTTTGTGGCGCTCTTGCTGCTCAACGTGCTGGGCATTCCCTATTGGGGAGCGCTGTTCATCGCGCCGGTGATTGTGGGGGCCTTCGGGCTGCTGATGGAGCGAACCATCCTGCGGCCCCTTCGCGGCCTCGATCCGCTCTACAGCCTGCTCGCCACCTTTGCCTCGGTGCTGATTATTGAGGGGCTGATGCGGCTCGAGTTCGGCTCAAGCGGGTTGCCCTACCGCTCTCCCATGCCCGGCGGCATCAATCTGGGGTTCATGTTCCTGCCGTGGTATCGCGGCTGGGTCGTGGTGTTCTCGCTGGCGGTCTGCCTTGGGACGTGGCTGTTGATCGAAAAGACCAAGCTGGGCGCTTATCTGCGTGCGGCGAATGAGCGGCCTGAGATCGTGGAGTCCTTCGGCATCAACGTGCCCCGGATGATGAGCCTGACCTATGCCTTCGGCGTCGGTCTGGCGGGTCTGGGCGGCGTGCTGGCCGCGCCGATCTATCAGGTGTCGCCGTCGATGGGCTCGAACCTGATGATCGTCATCTTTGCGGTGGTGGTGATCGGCGGCATGGGCTCGATTCTGGGCGCGATCCTGACCGGTTATCTGATCGGCATCGTCGAGGGGCTGACCAAGGTGTTCTACCCCGAAGGCTCGAACCTTGCGATCTTCGTCATCATGATCCTTGCCCTGATCCTGCGGCCCAACGGCCTGTTTTCCGCCCCGGAGAAATCCCGATGACCCGCTACGCCCTTTTCGCGCTGTTCGCTGTTCTGGCCGTGCTCGCGCCGTTCCAGATCTATCCGATCCTCTTGATGACCATCCTGTGCTTTGTGGTCTTCGCCTCGTCGTTCAACCTTCTCCTGGGCTACGCTGGCCTCTTGTGCTTTGGCCACGCGATGTTCTTTGGCACGGCGGCCTATCTGTCGGGCTGGATGCTCAAGCACACCGCGCTGTCGATCGAGCTGTGCTTCATCCTTGCCGCGCTGGCGATGGCGGCGCTGGGCTGGCTGGTCGGGCTGATCTCGGCCCGGCGGGGCGGCATCCAGTTTGCCATGATCACGCTGGCGATCTCGCAGTTCGTCTACTTCCTGCTGCTGCGCGCGCCCTTTACCGGCGGCGAGGACGGCTTGCAGCGCATCCCGCGGTCGGCGTTGTTCGGGGTGTTCGATGTCAGCAGCAATGTGGCGCTGTATTTCGTCGTGCTGGTGTTCTCGGTGCTGGCCATCGCGCTGTTCTACCGCATCGTCCATTCGCCCTTTGGCGAGGTGCTGCGCGCGATCCGCGACAACGAGGACCGCGTGGAATCGCTGGGGTTCCAGCCCGAGCGGTTCAAGATCCTCGCCCTGACCCTGTCGGCGGGGCTGGCCGGTCTGGCGGGCGCGATGAAAGCCGCCGTGTTCCAGATCGCCACGCTGCATGATTTGTCGTTCCATGTGTCCGGCACGATCATCTTCATGACGCTGCTGGGCGGACTTGGCACGATGACCGGGCCGATGGTCGGGGCCGCGCTGATCGTGCTGCTGAACGACGAACTGGCGCAGTTCGGCGAATGGGCGCTGATCATTCAGGGGACGGTCTTCCTGGCGGTGATCCTGTTCTTCCGCAAGGGCGTGGTTGGCGAGATCAAGGCGCGGTTCTGGAAACCGGCGAAAAGCTGAAGACTGCCCGCAAGGCACGAAAAAAGGGGCGCGCCGGATCATCGGCGCGCCCCTTTCCTGTTGCAGCCGGGGTTAAGCCCCGACCAGATGATCCTTCCACGCCGCGCGCAGCACCTTCTTGTCCAGCTTGCCGGTCGCCGTCAGCGGCAGCGTGTCGACAAAGACCAGCGCGTCCGGCAGCCACCAGCGGGCGACCTTGTCGGTGAGGAAATCGAGGATCTCTTGCGGTTCTGCCGTGCTGCCCGGTTTGCGGATCACCAGCATCAGCGGGCGCTCCTGCCAGCGTTCATGCGTGACGCCGACGACCGCCGCCGCTTCGACCGCCGGGTGGTCGAGGGCGGCGTTTTCCAGCTCGATCGAGCTGATCCACTCGCCGCCCGACTTGATCACATCCTTGGAACGGTCGGTGAGCGTGACGAAGCCCTCAACGTCGATCTTGGCCACATCGCCCGTGGCGAACCAGCCCTCGGCATCGACCACCTGCCCGCCAACCCCGCCGTAATAGCCCGAGGTCACCCACGGCCCGCGCACCATCAGTTCGCCCGAGACCGAACCATCCTGCGGCAACTCGCTGCCATCCTCGGCGACGATCTTCAACTCGACCCCGAACATCGCACGGCCCTGCCGGGCAAGCACGTCGATCTGGTCGGATTTCGGCAGGTCGCGGTGATGCGGCAGCAGGGCGGCGACGGTGGCGACGGGGCTTGTCTCGCTCATCCCCCAGGCCTGAAACGCGTGGACGCCCGCGTCATGGAAGCGTTGCAACAGCGCACGCGGGGCCGCCGAGCCGCCGATCAGCACGCGCTGGAAGGGCAGGCGTTGCACGTCGATCCCGGCCTCATCAAGGTATTTGAACAGACCCAGCCAGACCGTCGGCACACCCAGCGAGAAGGTGCAGTCCTCGGCCACAGCCAGTGAAAACAGGCTCTCGCCATCCAGTTTCGGCCCCGGCAGCACCAGCTTGGCGCCGCACATGGCGCTGGCATAGGGGATGCCCCAGGCGTTGACGTGGAACAGCGGCACGGCCAGCAGGGTGCTGTCATCGCGCGACAGGTGCAGCCCGTCGACCTGACAGCACAGGAAGGCGTGCAGCACGGTCGAGCGGTGGGAATATAGCACGCCCTTGGGGTTGCCCGTGGTGCCCGAGGTATAGCACAGCCCCGAGGCGCTGCGCTCGTCAAAGCGCGGCCAGACCAGCGTGCCATCCTCGGCACTGATCAGGGTCTCATAGCTGGTCAGCTCGGCTCGCCCCTCGGGCAGATGCGCCGCGTCGGTCAGCACGACCTGATGGCGAACAGCGGGGATCTTGCCCGCCAGCCCATCGACCAGCCCCAGGAACGGCAGATCGAACAGCAGCACCTCGGCCCCGCCGTGGTTTAGGATGTATTCGATCTGCTCGGGGAACAGCCGGGGATTGACCGTGTGCAGCACCGCACCGATCCCGGCAGCGGCATAGTACAGCTCCAGATGCCGGTGCGTGTTCCACGCCAACGTCGCCACCCGGTCGCCCGGCTTGACGCCCATCCGCAACAGCGCCTGCGCAGTTTGCCGTGCCCGCCGGGCCAGTTGACCCCAGTCCGAGCGCACGGTCTCACCTTCGCAGGTGACCGAGACGATCTCGCTGCGCGGGTGGTAGCGTTCAGCATGGGTGAGAAGGGATGAGATCAGCAGCGGCTGATCCTGCATGAGACCGAGCATGGGGCAAACTCCGGGATGAAAGGGGGCAGCCCGGCCGCGCGAGGCGGCGGCCGGGTGGGGAAGCGGGTACGGCAGGGGCGCTCAGCGCGCGGCGGTTTCCAGCGCGGGGGCCGGTTCAAACACCAGATCACGGTAGCCGTTGGCGGTGACCGCCTCGCAGGCCTCGCGGTATTTGTGGAAGCCGCCGGTGAACATCGACATGCCCTGCGGCTTGCCCTTCACGTTCGACCCCGTCCACCACGTCTTTGCCTTCAGCATCAGCGACCGGCTGGCCAGCGTCTGGATCTGCGCCATCCAGGCATCCTCGGCCGCAAGAGACGGCTCAACCGCCCCCTGTCCCCTGGCCTGCATCTGCGCGATCACCCCGGCGATGAAATCCACATCGTTTTCCGAGATGGTGAAGATATTCGCCAGCGCCGCCGGGCCGTTCGGTCCCGTGGTCATGAACATGTTCGGGAAACCCGCCATCATGATCCCGAAGAGCGAACGCGGCCCGCCTTCCCATTTGTCCTTGAGCGCGACGCCCTCTTTGCCGGTGATCTCGAAGGCCAAGAGCGCGCCGGTCAGCGCGTCATAGCCGGTGGCAAGGATCAGCACGTCAAGCTCATGCTCGCCCGATTGCGTGCGGATGCCCGTTTCGGTGATCTCGACGATCGGGTCAGCAAGGCAATCGACCAGATGCACATTCGGCCGGTTGTAGGTCTCGTAATAGTCGGTATCGAGGCAAGGCCGCCGCGCAAAGATCGGATAGCCGCGCGGCTTCAGCTTCTCGGCCACGGTCTTGTCGGTCACGGTGTCATGGATGCGGTCGCGGACGAAATCGGCCACCTGATCGTTGGCCGCCTGATTGACCATCAGGTCGGAAAAGATGCCAAGGAACGTGTGTCCGCCGTGCTGCCAGGCCTGTTCCATCAACTCTTGCCGGTGGTCGGCCGGGATCGAGAAGAAAGGCCGGGTCGAGACGGGGCGCGCGCCGCCCGTGGGGTTCATCTTGCAGGCCGCGCGGATCGAGGCGTAGTTGGCCTTGAGCTCGGCCACGTCGCGGTCCGAGACTTTGCGGTTGCGCATCGGCAGGGTGAAACTGGGCGTCCGCTGGAACACGAACAGCTCGCACTCGGTGCGGCCCAGCGTCTGGATGATCTGCATCCCCGACGAGCCGGTGCCCAGCACCCCGATCCGCTTGCCTTTGAGATCCGGCTCCTCGTGCGGCCAGCGCGCGGCCCGCAGGGTCAGGCCCTTGAAGCGGTTCAGGCCGGGGATGTCGGGGTCGGTCGGCTTGGACAGCGGGCCGGTGGACATGACGCACCACGTCGCTTCAAGCACCTTGCCGTCATTGGTGCGCACGACCCAAAGCTGGCGTTTGTCGTCCCATTTGGCGCTCTCGACGCGGGTTTCAAAACGGTAGTGCTTGCGCAGATCCAGCCGGTCGGCGACGAAATTGGCATAGGCCAGGATCTCGGGCTGGGCGGCGAATTGCTCGGACCATGTCCATTCTTGCTGCACCTCTTCCGAGAATCCATAGCTGTAATCGACCGACAGCAGGTCGCAGCGCGCGCCCGGATAGCGGTTCCAGTACCAGACGCCGCCGACGTCTTTGCCCTCTTCGATGCTGACGATCGACAGGCCCATCTCGCGGAATTTCCAGGTGGCATACATGCCCCCGAAACCTGCGCCGACGATGACCATGTCGACCCGCTCGGCCTTAGCTGAATTGCGATCCATGTGTGCCCTTCCTCCGATTGGACTGCTGCGGGCATCGGGTGCCGGGGGCCTGCGCAATCGCCGGACCGGGGCGCCAGAGCGCGGCCTCCTCCTGAGGGTCGCGCGCCGCTTGGGCGCATGAAACGCGCTCAGGCGGCGACGAGCAACACTTCAGCAGAATTGGGCGAAACATTCACATCCGTGAAATGTGAGGGGGTTCACAGCTCGATATGGATGGGGGTGTCAAAGCCCGGATCGCGTTTGACCGACCGCGCGGCGGCCATCAGCGCGCCGAGGTATTTGTCGAAGTTCTTCTTCAGCCGCTCGGTGACGCCACCCACCGCCAGCGTCACCGGGCTGCCCAGAATGGTGCCCGGCATCAGCACGGCGATGGTTGCGCCGCCGGCAAAGGGCACGCCCTCGGCCCAGCCATAGCCCCGGCGGCGGACCTCGGCGACGGATTTCAGGATCTCGGGCATCAGCACGCGCTCGGCCGGATTCTGCGTGGCGATATTGGCGCGGCGGACCATGTTCTCGATCTTGTCGTCGGGCATGGTGGCCAGCAAAACCCAGCCCGCCGCCGACTGCGTGATCGGGCGCACCGTGCCCTCATCGATGTAGAAACGCAGCGCGTGCAGGGATTGCTTGGTCTTGAGGTATTGCAGGTAGACATCGTTGCGGGTGCCGACAAAGACGCCTTCGCTGGTGATCGCGTGCACGTCGTTCATCGCGTCGATGATCTGGCCCGAGCCGAACAGTGCGCGCGGCACCCAGTCACCAAGGCCGGTGACCTTGGTGGTGGGGAAGTAGACGCGCTTGCTGCGGTCGTAGTTCAGATAGCCAAGATTAACCAATGTTTTCAGCAAGACCGTGGTGCTGGACAAAGGGTAGCCAAGGTCCGTCGACAGCTCGGACATGGTGCGGGGCTGTTGGGACAGGCGGAAGTGTTCGAGGATCTCGAACGCCCGCATCGCGGATTTGACCTGAGCGTTCGACACGGCATCCCCCCGGAATTCACAAGTGTGAAACTCAAATTCACTTACGGAATTTTCTGGCTGCATGCAAACGCTCGTGCAATCTTCACGTCACGCCTTACTGCCCAAGGGTCGCGTCGTGTGGTCCGCCCTGTTTGCTCTGCCCGCCGCTGAATGGCGCGGGCAGTGTGCGCAACCGGCATGCCCTTTGGAAGCGCGTAAGGCCACGGAATTATCGGCGGTTTTGCACATCGCCGGCCCAGGGAGGGGACAAGACGCATGCAAGGCAGACTGACAGGTCGGGTGGCAATGGTAACCGGCGGAGGCGGCGGCATCGGGCGTGCAATCAGCCTAGCCTATGCCCGCGAAGGGGCCGCTGTCGGCGTTGTCGATCTGAAGCTTGAGGTGGCCGAGGCGACCGTCCAAGAGATCGTCGCCGCAGGCGGAAAGGCGATTGCCCTGCGCGCCAATGTCGCCGACCGCGAAGAAGTGTTCACCGCCGCCGCGCGCATCAAGCATGCGCTGGGGCCGATCACCATTCTGGTCAACAACGCGATGTATAACCGCTACGGCCCGCTGGAAGACCAGACCGAGACGATGATCGGACGGATGATCGACGTGGGCTTCAAGGGTGTGATCTGGGGCTATCAGGCCGCCGTTCCGCAGATGCGTCTGGCGGGCGGGGGCGTGATCGTCAACATCGCCTCTCCCTCGGCTGTTTTGGCGATGAAGAACGGCATCATGTACAGCGCGATCAAGGCGGCGGTGGCTGCTGCCACGCGCTCGGGTGCGGCTGAGTTCGGCCCTGACAATATCCGCGTCACGGCGATTGCGCCGGGGCCGACCCAGACCGACGGCGCCAATCTGGTGGTGTCGGAAGAGGCCTGGGAACGCCGCCGCCAGCGCATGCCGATTGGCCGCCTGGGACAGCCCGAAGATATGGCGAATGCCGCCGTGTTTCTGGCCTCGGACGAGGCATCTTTTGTGACCGGGGACATGCTGTTTGTCGACGGAGGGGTCACCTACGCGTTTTCGTGACCGCTGAGAAATGAACCGGCAAGGCTGGAGGAGCCGAGCCAATCCAATGGGAGGAAGACCATGAAAACCACGAAAGCCTTCGGGCTCATGATGACCTGCACCGCGCTGACCGCTTCGCCGGCCTTTGCAGATTTTTCCGACGGTGTGATCCGTATTGGCGTGATGAACGACCAGTCGGGCCCCTATGCCGATAACTGCGGCGCGGGCTCGGTCGCGATGGCGCGGCTGGCGGTCGAGGATAACGGCGGCGCGATCAACGGCACGCCCATCGAGATCGTCATCGCCGATGACCAGAACCAGCCCGACATCGGTGTGTCGACCGCACGGCGCTGGGTCGAAGAAGAGGGCGTCGATGCGATCATCGGCTGCTCGGCCTCGTCCATCGCGCTGGCGGTTCAGGACGTGATGCGCGAAAACAACCGCCCCTATCTGATCGCGGGAACGGCCACGACCGAAACCACCAATGGCCAGTGTTCGCCGATGACGACGAACTGGGCCTATGACACCTATACGCTGGCGCGCGGCTCGGTGAATGCCCAGCTCGAACAGGGCAACCTGACCTGGTACTTCATCACGGTTGACTACACCTTCGGCCAGCAATGGCAGGCTGATGCCACCCGCTTCGTTGAAGCGGCAGGCGGGACGGTGCTGGGCTCGACCCTGCATCCGCTGGGCGCGAACGACTTTTCATCGCAGCTGCTGCAAGCACAGGCCAGCGGCGCGCAGGTGATCGGGATCGCCAACGCCGGGGCCGATCTGGCCAACGTGATCAAGCAAGCGGAAGAGTTCGGCATCGTCGCCGCCGGTCAGCATCTGGCGCCGCTGGGGATTCAGGTTAACAACGTCTACAGCATCGGGTTGGAAGCGACGCAGGGGTTGGTGTTCTCGGCTGCGGCCTACTGGAATTCGGACGATGAGACCCGCGCCCTGACCGAGCGCTACAACGCGGCCTATGACGGGCGGTATCCCAACGAGTCGCAGCTGGTCACCTATTCGGCGATGAACCATCTGCTGCAATCCATGGCAGCAGGCGGCAGCGACGATGGCGTCACGGTCATGGAACAGATGCGGGCGCTGCCGGTGAACGATCCGGTCATGCACGATGTGTCGATCCGTGCCGATGGCGTGGTGATGCACCCGATGCAACTGGTGCGCGTGCAGACGCCTGAGGCCTCGACCGGGCCGTGGGATCTGTACGAAGTGCTCGGCCAGATCCCGGCTGAACAATCCTGGCGGTCGCAGGCTGAAAGCGCCTGCCCGCTGTTCACCAACTAAGTTCCTCCCCACCTGGCGACCGGTCTTCGGGCTGGTCGCCAATTTTTTCGGGACACGCGATGACCGCCCCTATCGACACAAAGATCAAAGCCCAACGCGTCGGGCCAAGCCCGGACATGCTGGGCGAAAGCCCGTTGTGGGACGACCGGCGCCAGCGTTTGTACTGGGTGGACGGCGTGTCGCGCATGATCCGCTTTCTGGACCCGTCCAGCGGTGCGTCGGGGCAAATGCTCATGCCGTCGATGATTGGCTCGATCGGGCTGTGCGAGGATGGGCGGCTGGTCGCAGGCCTGTTCGACGGGATCTATCTTGTCGATCTGGATGCAGACAGCCTTTCGCCGCTCTACCGCCCGGCGATCCCCAGCGACCGCGTGCGCTTCAACGATGGCAAGGTTGACCGTCAGGGTCGCTTCGTCTGCGGCGGCATGGGCGTGTTTGCCGAGCCGGTGGGCGAGCTGATCCGCGTCACCGGTGACGGGCAGGCCGAGGTGCTGGCCAACGGCATCCGCATCTCGAACTCGCTGTGTTTCAGCCCGGACGGGCGCACGATGTATTTCTCGGACAGTCTGGACCGCTTCATCCGCGCCTATGACTATGACGACGGCGAACTTTCGCATCCGCGCGTGTTTGCCGATACGCAGCAATTCAATTCCGGCCCTGACGGCGCAACCGTCGATGCCGAAGGCCATGTCTGGGTGGCGCTGGTCAATGTCGGCAAGATCGCCCGCTTCGCTCCCTCGGGCAAGCTGGAGCGTCTGGTCGAGGCCCCCACGGATATGCCCAGCTGTCTGGCGTTTGGCGGTCCGAATCTGGACCAGCTTTATGTCACCTCGATCAAGGACAGCGGCTCGGGCCGCGCGATCTCGCGCCATCCGCAGGGCGGGTATCTGTTCGCGCTCGACGGGCTGGGCGTCACCGGGCTGGCCGAACCGCGCATGAAACTGGGAGGGGCCGCGCATGTCTGACGCCTTCGCCGCCCTCATGGCCCCGCGCAGTGTGGCGCTGGTCGGCGCCTCGGATGATGTATCGCGCATCGGGGGCCGCCCGCTGCGCTATCTGCGCGAGGCGGGCTTTGCCGGGCGCGTCCTGCCGGTCAACCCGCGCCGCGAAAGCGTGCAGGGTCTGCCCGCCTTTCCCTCGATCGCCGCTTTGCCCGAAACACCCGACACCGCCATTCTGGCGCTGCCCGCCGCCGCGACCTTGCAAACGGTTGAGGAATGCGCGGAGCGCGGCGTGCGTTCGGCGGTGATCTTTTCGGCCGGGTTTGCTGAAACGGGGCTCGAGGGCGAATACCTGCAATCGCGTATCGTCGCCACCGCGCGCGAGGCGGGCATGCGGCTGCTCGGCCCGAACTGTCTGGGCGTCTTCAACCCGGCGATCGGCTATTACGGCACGTTCAGCGTCATTCTGGACACCGCACTGATCACCCCCGGCCCGGTTGGCATCGTCTCGCAAAGCGGGGCGTATGGCGCGCATATCGCCCATCTGGCGCGGCAGCGCGGGCTGGGCATCAGCCAGTGGATCACCACCGGGAACGAGGCCGATATCGACGTGGCCGAGGCGCTGGACTGGGTCGTCCGCCAGCCCGAGACGCGCGTGGTCATGGCCTATGCCGAAGGCGTGCGCGACCGCGATCTGTTCCTGAACGCGCTGGAGACTGCGCGCGATCTGGGCAAGCCGATTGTGTTCATGAAAACCGGGCGCTCGTCGGTCGGGGCCGCCGCTGCCGCCTCGCATACCGCCGCGCTGGCCGGGTCGGACGCCGTGTTCGACGCCGTGCTGCGTCAGTACGGTGTGCACCGCGCGGCCACGACGGCCGAGCAGATCGACGTCGCCTATGCCTCCGCCTCGGGCCGCTTTCCGGCGGGCAACCGGATCGGGATTTTCACCATGTCCGGCGGCTTTGGCATCCAGCTCGCCGATGATGCCGAGGCGGCGGGCCTCGACGTCTCGCCCATGCCCGAGGATGCGCAGGCCGAGTTGCTCGAGATGCTGCCCTTCGCCGCGCCGCGCAATCCGGTCGACGCCACCGCGCAGGCGGTCAGCGATCTGAACCTGTTGCAGCGCTGCGTGCAACTGATGATGACGCGCGGCGAGTATGATCTTTTCACCGCCATCCTGGGCACCGGCCCGGCCAGCCGCACCTATGCCGACCCACTGCGCAAGGCGCTGATGGAAGCGCTGGGCGAGGCTGGCGACAGTATCCGCGCGCTGACCATGTCCGCCCCCCCTGAGGTGGTGCGCCGCTACGAGGCCGACGGGTTTCTGGTGTTCGAGGATGGCTCGGCGCTGGCCCACGCGCTGGGCGCGCTGACCCGGTTCCGCGATGCCTTTGCCCGCCGTGACGAAGCCCCCGCGCCGATGGAACCGATGGAGTTGCCGCAAGGCCCGCTGAGTGAAGCGCGCGCCAAGGCGCTGCTGACGCGCGCGGGGATCCGCTTTGCGCGCGAACACCTTGCGGCGGATGCTGCCTGCGCCGCGCGCCTTGCGCCGACGCTGGGTTTCCCCGTGGTGGTCAAGATCTGCTCGCCCGACATCGCCCACAAGACCGAGATCGGCGGCGTCGCCGTCAATCTGCAAGATGAAGAGGCCGTGCGGCAGGCCGCCGCCGATATCCTCGCCCGCGCCGCCACGGCGATGCCCGACGCGCGGATCGAGGGCGTGCTGGTCGCGCCGATGGTGCAGGGCGGCGTGGAGACCATCGTCGGCGTCACCCGTGATCCGGTGCTGGGGCCGGTGGTGATGTTCGGTCTGGGCGGTATCTTTGTCGAGGTGCTCAAGGACGTCACCTTCCGCGCCGCGCCCTTCGGTGTCGCCGAGGCGCATCGCATGATCCGCGAAATCCGCGGCTTTGCGTTGCTTGAGGGTGTGCGCGGCGCGCCGCCCAGCGACATCGACGCGCTGGCGCAACTGCTCAGCGACCTGTCGCGCTTTGCTGCCGCCCATGCCGAGCAGGTGGTAAGCGTCGACCTGAACCCGGTGCGCGTGATGCCCAAAGGGCAGGGCGTCATCGCGCTGGATGCCTTGATCGAACTGGAGGGCCAGCCATGACACCCGATCTAGCCGCGCAGATCACCGAATTGCGCGATCGCGAGGCGATCAAGGATTGTCTGCACCGCTATTGTCGCGGCGTGGACCGCGCCGACGAGGTCGCGCTTCGCTCGGCCTATTGGCCCGATGCCACCGACCGGCACGGCCCCTATCAGGGCAGCGCCGAGGGTTTCATCAACTGGGCGCGCAGCGTCTTCGCCACCGGGCCGCGCAATGTGCATGTGCTGACCAACATCCTGATCGACTTCGCCAGCCCCACCGAAGCCGCCGTCGAAAGCTATTTCACCGCCCACCAACGCGGCAAGGGTGCGGATGGCGTGGTCCGGCAAGTCATGCTGATCGGCCGTTATTGCGACCGGTTCGAGAAGCGCGGCGACGACTGGCGCGTCGCGGCGCGCACCGTGGTCTATGACTGGGCCGAGGATCAGACCGTGCCCGAGGGCAGCGAGGCCGAGCGTTTTGGCGTGCGACAGCCGGTCGGCAGCAGCTGGCCCGATGATCCCGTCTACCAGATCCTCAAACCCGTCTGACCAGCCCCTGCCAATGGAAAGCGCTCCCATGAAAGATCGGCCCAACGCCGTCGCGGTCGACGACTACAAGACGGCGATGCGCCATGTCGTCTCGCCCGTCGCCGTCGTCACCTATCGCCACGCTGATGCGTGGGAGGGGATGACCGTCACCGCGATCTGCTCGGCCACGACCGAGCCGCCGACGCTGGTGGTCTGCATTCGCAACGACCGTCCCGCTGCCGAACGTATTCGCACGGCCGGGGCTTTCGTGGTGAACTTCCTGTCTGATGAGCAGGCCGATATTGCCCGGCGGTTTTCCTCGACCCCGCTCGATGATCGTGGCGCGTTTGATCTGGGAACCTGGGAAGAGGGGCAGGCGGGTGCGCCGATGCTTGATGGCGCGGTCAGCCGCTTTGACTGCGTGGTGGCGCAAGCCTTTACGCAAGGCAGCCACACGGTGTTTCTGGGGTCGGTCGTCGGCCTGCGCATCGCGCCCGGCGCGAACCTGCTTTACCGCGACGGATTCTTTCGTCGCCTGACTGCGGAGTGATCCCCATGACCCCCACCAGAACCTGTATCGTCACGGGTGCCGCCGGTGGCATCGGCCGCGCTTTGCTGGCCGAATTCGCCGCCCCCGATGTGCGGCTGATCGCCGTGGACCTGCCCGGCAGCGGCGTGGCCGAGGCGGTGGCGGAACACGGGGCCCAGCATGTCGGGCTTGAGTGTGATCTCTCGGACGAGGCGCAGATCGTCGCCCTGTTCGCGCAGATCGACACGCTGTGCGACGGCGTGGATATCCTGCTCAACAACGCCGCGATGGGGCCGACCATGGCGCCCACCGTGCAGACCGACATCGCCCATTTCCGCCTGACCCTGCGCACCAATCTGGCCGGGCCATTTGTCATGGCGCGTGAGGCGGCGGCGCGGATGCCCTCGGGCGGGGTGATCGTCAACACCGCCTCGCTCGCCGGGGTCTTGGGCAACCCGACGCGCAACGCCTATGCCGCATCGAAAGCGGCGCTGATCTCGCTGACCCGCTCGCTGGCCTGCGAATGGGCGGCGCGAGGGATCCGGGTGAATGCCATCGCGCCGGGCTATGTGCGCACACCGATGGTCGCGGCGCTGGAGGCGGCGGGCAAGGCCGACCTCAGCGCAGTGCGCCGCCGTATCCCGATGGGCCGGCTGGCGCGGGCGGATGAGATGGCCTCGGCGATCGGGTTTCTGGCCTCGGACAAGGCGCGCTATGTGACGGGGTCCGTGCTGGGCGTCGATGGCGGCTGGATGTCGTTTAACCAGCCCGGCGACGCGCACCCGCCTGCGGATCGTGTCCCCGCTGCCGAGCAGACCCGCCCCGCCGCCGATCCTGCGCCGCGCGTCGTGGTGGTGACGGGCGCTGCAGACGGCATTGGCGCGGCAATTGCGGCGCGGTTTGTGGCCTCGGGCGACAGGGTGGCGATTGTGGACCGCAACGGTGAGGGCGCGCGGGCGCAAGCCGCCACATTGGGCACGGCGGCGCAGGCCTTTGTCTGCGACGTGACGGATGAACAAGCCGTCACCGACTGCTTCGCGCAGATCGTGCAGGCCATGGGGCCGGTGGATATTCTGGTCAACAACGCCGCCATCGCCGACGCCTTCCAGCCAGCGACCGAGCAGACCACAGCCGATCTGGAGCGCGTGCTCGACGTCAACCTCACCGGCGCATTCCTGTGTGCCCGTGCGGCGATCCCCGGCATGCAGGCCGGGCGCGGCGTGATCATCAACATCGGCTCGATTGCCGGGCTGGTGCCGATGGCCCCACGGCATGCGTATGGCGCGTCCAAGGCGGGGGTCGACATCCTGACCCGCTGTTTCGCCGCCGAACTCGGCCCGCAAGGCATCCGCACCGCCACCGTCGCGCCGGGCTATATCCGCACCCCGGGCGTGGCGGCGCTGGAAGAGGCCGGGCGTATCGACAGCGAATCGATCCGCGCGCGGATTCCGATGGGCGATCTGGGGCAGCCGCAGGATATAGCCGAGGCGGTGTGGTTCCTCGCCTCGCCCGGTGCCAGCTATATCAACGGCACGTTGCTCAGCGTCGATGGCGGCTGGAACGCCTTTGGCAGCGCCGGCGACGCTAGCGACGCCTGAACCGCGCCACCCCGGCCGACCGGGAGGATTTTCCATCCTCCCGGACCCACCTGGAGGATATTTTCAGACAGAAAATGGGCATGGTTAACAAAAAGTTAACGCCATTTTCTGTCCTTAAATATCCTCAGGGGGTGAGGCCCGGAACGGGCCGAGGGGGGCCGAGGCCCCCCTGCTCTGACCCGCAAAGCTGCGCTTCGGAAATGAAAAATCCAGCCCGAGCGGTCGGGCTGGATCAAAGGGACGGTCTGAATGCAGGGGGTCAGCCCATGCGTTCGGACGAATAGGAACCGGGCGAGGCCGGGAAGACCACGGTCTTGTTGCCGTTCAGGAACGCCCGGCGGTGGGCATGCGCGTGGATGGCGCGGGCCAGCACCTGGCTTTCCACGTCGCGGCCAAGGCTCACGTAATCCTCGGGGCTTTGGGCATGGGTGACGCGCACGGTGTCCTGTTCGATGATCGGACCCTCGTCCAGATCGGCGGTGACGTAGTGAGAGGTCGCTCCGATCAGCTTCACGCCACGCTCGAACGCCTGCTTGTAAGGGTTGGCCCCTTTGAAGCTGGGCAGGAACGAGTGGTGGATGTTGATGATCTTGCCCGACATCTTGGTGCACATGTCATCCGACAGGATCTGCATGTAGCGCGCCAGCACGATCAGTTCGGCGCCGGTTTCGACAACCACCTGCATGATCGCGGCTTCGGCCTGCGGCTTGTTGGCCTTGGTCACCTTGATGCAATGGAAGGGGATGTCGTTGTTCACGACGACCTTCTGGTAGTCCATGTGGTTCGAGATCACCGCGACAATCTCGACCGGCAGCGCGCCGATGCGCACGCGGTAAAGCAGGTCGTTCAGGCAATGGCCGAAACGCGAGACCATGATCACGACCTTCATCTTGGTCGCCTCGTCATGGAAGGCGTAGTTCATGTCGAATTTCGTGGCGACGGGCGTGAACGCTTCGGTCAGAGCCGCCGGGTCGGCGCCGGTTTCCGAGGTGAAGCTGATCCGCATGAAGAAGTTGCCGGTCTCCATGTCGTCGAATTGCGAGCTGTCGGTGATGTTGCAGCCGTTCTCGGCCAGAAAGGCCGAGATCGCGGCGACGATGCCACGGGTCGAGGTGCAGGTCACGGTCAGGCAGTATTTGGTCATAAGTGCTCCTGGTGCGAAGGATCGAGGCCCGGTCGGCCATGGGCCGGGGGCGGAAGGGGGCAGGGCTCAGGCAGTCAGCCCCGTGGGTTCAGGCAGCCCGTGCGCGCGGCAGCAGGCGGTGACGGTGTTGGCCAGCAGGCAGGCGATGGTCATCGGACCCACACCACCGGGCACCGGCGTGATGGCACCGGCGACCTGAGCTGCGCTGTCAAAATGGACATCCCCCACCAGCCGGGTCTTGCCCTCACCCTTTTCAGGCGCGGGGATCCGGTTGATGCCGACGTCGATAACCGTGGCACCGGGTTTGATCCAGTCGCCCGGAATCATTTCCGGCCGTCCGACAGCAGCGACGAGGATATCGGCACCCCGGCACACAGCCGCCAGATCTTTGGTGCGCGAATGCGCGATGGTCACCGTGCAGCTGTCACCCAGCAACAGCTGGGCCATCGGCTTGCCAACGATGTTCGACCGGCCTACCACGACGGCATTCAGGCCCGACAGCGAGCCCAGTTGATCGCGCAGCATCATCAGGCAGCCCAGCGGCGTGCAGGGCACCATCGACTTCTGCCCGGTGCCCAGCAGCCCGACGTTCGAGATATGGAACCCGTCCACATCCTTGGCCGGGTCAATCGCGTTGATGACCAGATCGCTGTCCAGATGACCCGGCAGCGGGAGCTGCACCAGAATGCCATGCACCGAGGCATCGCTGTTCAGCTGGGCAATCAGCGCCAGCAGATCAGCCTGCGTCGTATCGGCGGGCAGTTTATGCTCGAACGAGGCCATGCCGGCCTCAAGCGTCTGCTTGCCCTTGGACCGGACATAAACTTCGGACGCCGGGTCTTCACCGACCAGCACCACGGCCAGACCGGGGGTCAGCCCGTGCCCGGATTTCAGGCGGGCGACATGCTCGGCCACTTGCGCGCGGATCTTGCCCGCAAAGGCTTTGCCGTCGATCAGTTCTGCTCCCATCCTCACTCTTCCCTTTCGTGCATCGCTCATGCCAGCGGCCTTACGGTCGTGGTGATCTCGATGCGTTCCCCCGCCCGTTGTCTGGTCCGTTTCCGAACAGCCCGGTGCGATCTGCGCCAAAGCGGCATCAAAAACGCGCGCCGCGCAGTATAGCGCCTCTCTTGTTGCAAACGCGCCGCGCTGTTCCGGCCCGCCCGGTCAGGGGCAAGCGGAGCAGAGCGGCGATACGGGATAATTCCGGCTCAACTGTGCAGAGTATTGTCAGGCGGCCTGAGGGTGAAGGGCAACGGGCGATAATTCCGCGTTAACCGCTGTTTTCAACGGAATGAATCAGAGAAATCGTTGCCCATCATGAACTTGAGTTCACCATTGGCGTCACCGGCGCGAATCGCCTCCACTTGCCTGATCTCTCATGGCTGATCCAGCGCCGCCGTCCATTCTGCCAGAAACCGCCTGCGGGTCATTGAATCCAGCGAGGACAGCAGGCCGGGGTCCAGACGAATCGGCCTGAGCCACGGCTGTGTGGCAAAGGTCTCGGGGCGCATGACGGCGAAGCCGGTGGCGCGGGACTGGATCAACTGGCCCTCGTCCGACAACAGAAAGCGCAGCAGCGCCGCGCCGGCCTCAGGCAGGGGGGCATTGACCGGGATCAGCGCGGTGCGTTGCAGGGTGACGGTGAAATCCTCCAGCGCAATGGCCTGCACGCCCGATCCTTCGGGCAGGTTCGCGGCGGCATAGCTGCCCAGCACGTTATAGCCGACCAGCAGATCGCCGGACAAAAGCCCGGCGATCATGTCGCCCGAGCAGCAATAGAGCCGGGCATCGAGCCGCCCCATCACCTCGGCCAGCCGCCAGATGGAATCGGACATGCGGGCGTCCTGGGTCAGGAACAGATACCCGGCGCCCGAGATGCGCGGGTCATAGGTGCCGATGCGCCCGGCAAACAGCTGCGGATGGTCGCGTAGAAGCGCAATCAGGTCGCGGCGCGAGCGGGGCGGGGCCATTCCGTCGGGCAGGGCGGCATCGGCCAGTAGCAGCACCACGGGCTCTTGCGCGATCGACACCAGCCGGTCGCGCCAGCGCGCCCAGACCGGCAGTTCAGCGACCAGATCGGCAGGCAGGGCGCGGGCGTAGCCGTCGTTGGCCAGTTTCATCTGCAGGTCCATCGCGGATGAGATCACCAGATCAAACGCCGCTCCCTCACCATCAATGGCGCGGTACAGATCCTGACTGCCCGCCTGCACATAACGTAGCGCCAGATTGGGCTGGCGGGCCAGAAACGCCTCGGCCAGCGGGGCGAAAAAGCTGATGTCGGTGGTGGACAGCACGGCCAGTTCATTGGTCGCGCCTTCGGGGCCGAAGCGGTGCTCGGCCTCGATCTCGAAGGCCAGCGCGGGCTGGCCCAGCAGCGCGGCGATCAGGACGAGAAGGGGAACCAGAGCGTAGCGCATGTGCCGCCGTCCTTTCTGTCTTTCAGGGCAAAGCGCCCGCCCATCGCCGCCGCCGTCTCGCTGACAATCGTCAGGCCCAGCCCCGAGCCGACCACACCACCGACATTCCCGCCGCGCCGGAAGCGTTTGGACAGCGCCGCCTGCGTCTCGCCGCCCAGACCACGGCCCCGGTCGTTCACGTCGAGCCGGGCGAAACCCTCATCCTCGCGCAGGGTGATCAGGATGCGCGATTCGGCGGGCGAGTATTTCAGCGCGTTGTCGATCAGGTTGCGCAGGGCGGATTCGATCAGCACCGCGTCGCCGGTGGTTTCCATCGGCGCAGCAGGCAGGTCCAGCGTGATCTCCATCTCTTTCAGATCGGCGGTGGGGCGGAACCTGTCAGCCAGCGCCGAGACCATCGCGCCCAGTTCGACCCGGTCCTGCGCGCGCTGATCGGCGCGAAACAGCACCGTTGCGTGGTCGAGCAACTGGTTAGCCGAGCGCGCGCTTTCCTCGGTCGCGCGGATCATGCCGCGCAGGCGGGCGCGGGTCGGCTCGTCCCCGGCTTGGCGCAGGGCCAGCTCGGCTTCGGACCGCAGGGTGGCCAGCGGCGTGCGGATGTGATGCGCGGCCTCGGCGATGAAGGTTTCGGTCTGTGCAAGGGTCTGGCGCAGCCGGGCGATGAAGGCGTTGAGTTGCTCGACCAGCGGCATCAGCTCGGCGGGCGCAGGGTGGCGCACCGGGCGCAGATCGTGACCGCCGCGCCGCCCGACCGCCTCGGCCAGCCGCCCGATGGGACGCAGCAGCGTGCCCGTCGCGAACAGACTGAGGGGCACGGCGACCAGAAACACCACCAGCCCCAGCGCCGCCGCGCGGTTGCCCAGATCGCGGGCGATGGCGCGCTGACCCTCGCGCGTCTGACCGACGATGACCAGCACCGGGGCGGCGCGGTTCTCGATCATCAGGCTGCGCGCCACGGCGGCCAGCCGCAGATCGGCGTCGCGGTAGGTGGCGTCGTAAAACGCGGGTTCCAGCGCGGTGGGGGTGGTCGGTGGCAGGGGCAGATCGTCATAGCCGGTGACGGGCAGGCCCCGGATGTCGATGCGGTGAAAGATCCGTTCTTCGCCCATTGCCGCCAGCATCGAGAAGGTGCCAGGCGACAGGTCCAGCTCGGCCCCGCCCTCGACGCTGCGCAATTCCTCGGCGATGGTCGTCGTGGCCGCGCCTAGGATACCGTCGAGCGTCGCTTCGGAGGCGCGTTCGGCCCCCAGCCGTACCGCAACATAGAGCGCGACCGCCAGCACTGCCGACAGCACAAGCAGCTGCACCATCAGGCGACGGCGCAGGCTGGGGGCGGCGCGGGGGCTCATCCTGAGGTCAGCCGGTAACCCAACCCGCGCACGGTTTCGATCCGCGCGGCGCTGCCGTCGATCTTGCGGCGCAGGCGGGCGATATAGACCTCGATGGCGTTGTCGCTGACCGGTTCGGCATAGGAAAACAGCCGGTCGCAGAGCTGGTCTTTGGACAGGATGCGGCCCGGCGCGGACAAAAGAACCTCCAGCAGCCGCAGCTCGCGGTTGCGCAGATCGCGGACCTCGCCCGCGACGGTGACGCAGGCCCCCATTGGGTCAAAGGTCAGATCGGCATAGGTCTGCAACGTGGTCGCCGCGCCGCCCCGGCGGCGCAGAACAGCGCGGCAGCGGGCCTCAAGTTCCGCGAAATCAAAGGGTTTGGTCAGATAGTCATCGGCGCCCAGATCCAGCGTATCCACCCGGTCCGACACCGCCGAGCGCGCGGTCAGCACGATCACCGGCGTATCGGCCTGCGCGGCGCGGTGGCGCTGCAAGAAGCTGCGACCGTCGCCGTCGGGCAGGGTGATGTCCAGCAAGATCAGGTCATAGCGCGCGACGGCCAGATGATCGTCAGCATCGGCCAGATCGACGGCGTGGTCGACGGCGTGCCCCTCAAGTTCAAGCCTCTCGCGGACCGAGCGGGCGAGGTCGGCGTTATCTTCGATCAAAAGAAATCGCATTCCGCCTCATTTTCTGGCGCGATGACGCGTCCGTGACAGGTCTGTGCAAGGTTTTCAGCGAATGGTGCACGACGCAAGGGGGGAACATGCGCTGGCCAAGCAGCCGGGCGCAGCCGCCTTTGCGGAATGTTTCAGGGAGGAAGTTCCACATGACCCGTTTGACTCTGTCCGCGCTTTCACTGGGCGCGCTGGCGGCACTGGCCGTTCCGGCCGCTGCCACCGAATGCATCGCCCCGGCCAACCCCGGCGGCGGCTGGGATTTCACCTGCCGTCAGATCGGCCGCATCCTGTACGAAATCGGTGAAGTCCCCGCGCCTGTCGTGGTGACCAACATGGCCGGTGCCGGTGGCGGCGTGGCCTATGCCAACGTGGTGAATGAGCGCAACACCGACGAAGATCTGATCGTTGCCGCCTCGTCGGCCACGACCACCCGTCTGGCGCAGAACGCCTTTGGCGGTGCGACCGCGGATCAGGTGCGCTTTGTCGGCTCGATCGGGGGCGATCCCGGCGTGATCGTGGTGGCCAATGACAGCCCCTACCAGTCGCTCAACGATCTGGTTGATGCGGTTCTGGCCGACCCGGGTTCGGTCGCTTTTGCCGGTGGCTCGGCTGTGGGTGGCTTTGACCATATGAAGCCCTTGCAGATCCTGCGCGCCGCTGGGCTCGAGGATATCCGTCAGGTTCGCTACATCGGCGTTGATGGCGGCGCGGATGCGATCACGCAGACCGTCGGCGGCTTCACGCAGGCGATGACCGGCGACATGTCGGAAATCGTGGGCTTCGTGCGCTCGGGTGAAGTGCGCGTTCTGGCCGTGTTGACCGAAGAGCGCGTTCCGGGCTTCGAGGACATCCCCACCGCGCGCGAGCAGGGTTATGACGTCGTTGCCGTGAACTGGCGCGGCATCTATGTTCCCGGCGGCATCTCGGATGACGCGTTCCACGCCTGGGCTGACCGTCTGACCGCCGTTGCGAACAGCGAGCAGTGGCAAGAGGCGATGGTCGCCAATGGTCTGGCGCCCTTTACCCGCGTCGGCGATGAGTTTCAGACCTGGATCGACGGCGTAATCGCCCAGACCCAGGAGCTGAGCCGCGAGATCGGCGTGATTCAGTGATGAAAGCGGACCGGATCTTTGGTCTGGTCCTGATGGCGGTGGCGCTGGGGTATCTCTACAGCGCCACCTCTATTCAGACCAGTTTTCTGTCGGACCCGGTGGGTCCGCGAGTGTTTCCCTACCTGATCGGCGGCTTTGTCGTGATCGGGTCGGCCTTTCTGATCATCAAGCCCGACGCCAACGCCGACTGGCCGGGCATCGGCACGCTGGTGCAGCTGGCGATCGCGCTGGCCGTGCTGCTGGGCTACGCCAGCGCCGTGCGCCCGTTTGGTTTCGTGATCCCGACGGCGATCGCCGCCGGTGTGCTCAGCTATCAGATCAATCCCAAACCCGTCACCGCTGTGTTGACCGGGGTGGGCCTGTCGGTCGGTCTTTTCGTGCTGTTCAACATGGTGCTGGGGCTGAGCCTGGTGGGTTTTCCGCGCAGCTGGTTCTGACGCGGTGACGTAAATTCGGGGCGCGCACGCAAAACGGGCCGCCCCCGGGGGAGAGACATGGACATTCTGTCAAACCTGGCAATGGGCTTTTCCATCGCCTTGTCGCCATGGTCGCTGATGTTGGCCGTGATCGGCTGCTTTATCGGCACCATCGTCGGCGCACTTCCGGGGCTTGGCCCGGCCAATGGCGTGGCGCTGCTGATCCCGATCACCTTCTCGATGGGTCTGGACGCGATGTCGGCGCTGGTGCTGCTGACCTCGGTCTATTACGGCGCGATGTATGGCGGGCGGATCTCGTCGATCCTGCTGAACATTCCGGGTGACGAACCCGCGATGATGACCACGCTCGACGGCTACCCAATGGCAAGGCAAGGTCGAGCGGGCGAGGCCCTAGTCGTCTCGGGCGTTGCGTCCTTCGTCGGCGCGTTTCTGGCCACCATCGGCCTGATGCTGCTGGCCCCGGTGCTGTCGCGCGTTGCCTATCAGTTCGGCCCGGCCGAATATTTCGCGCTTTACCTGCTGGCGTTCTGCACGCTGGGTGGATTGGGGTCGAACAATCAGGCGAAATCGGCGCTGGCCGCGCTGATTGGTCTGGGCATCGCGATGATCGGTCTGGACAAGACCACCGGCATGCCGCGCTTTACCTTCGGTGAGCTGCATCTGATGGATGGTATCGACTTTCTGGTCGCCATCGTCGGTCTGTTCGCCGTGTCCGAAGTATTCTTCTTCATCGAGAGCCACGGCAAGAATTCGGCCATCGGCGTCGTGCTCGACAAGGTGACGATCCCGTGGAAGGCCCTGCGCCACACGACCGGCGCGATGCTGCGCGGTACGGGCATCGGCTTTGTGGCCGGAATTCTGCCCGGTGCCGGGGCCTCACTGGGCTCGTTCTTGGCCTATGTCGCCGAAAAAGCCGTGGCCAAGGACAAGGACAGCTTCGGCAAGGGCAACGTCCGGGGTGTGGCTGCACCTGAGGCGGGCAACAACGCCGCCGCGGGTGGCGCGCTGATCCCGATGCTGACGCTGGGCGTGCCGGGATCGGGCACCACCGCCGTGCTGCTGGCCTTGCTGCTGACGCTCAACATCACCCCCGGCCCGCTTCTGTTCACCGAACGGCCCGAGGTTGTCTGGGGCCTGATCGCTGCGCTCCTGATCGCCAACATCGTGCTCTTGATCATGAACGTGCCGATGGTGAAGATCTTCGTGAAGATCCTCTCGGTGCCCTCGCACATCCTGCTGCCGGGCGTGACGATGGTCGCCTTTGTCGGCATCTACTCGCTGACCGGCTCGACGTTCGACATGCAGCTCATGGTCGCCTTCGGCATCCTGGGCTATGTCTGCCGCAAGCTGGATATCCCGACGGTGCCGATCATTCTGGGCATCCTGCTGGGCAACGCGATGGAAGACAACCTGCGCCGCGCCATGGTGTTGTCGAACGGCGACTGGACGTATCTCTTCTCGTCGTCGGTCTCGACCGGCCTGTGGATCGCGGCAATCGTCGGCTTCCTGGCGCCGATCTTTTTGCGGCGCTTTCTGAAACGGCCTGAGGTTCAGCCTGAGGCAATCGGAGACTGAAATGAGCACACGCGTTCTGGTGCCTTCGGGCGTTCTGGGACTGGGCTTTGACCGCGCGGCACTGTCGCGCGGTCTTGGGCTTAAGCCGGACATCATCGCCATCGACGGTGGCTCGACCGACTCAGGCCCCTGGTCGCTGGGCGCGGGCGAATCCAAATATTCGCGCGCCGCGACAAAATCCGAGTGGCGCACGCTGATGCAGGCGCGGGCCGAGGCGGGCGTGCCGCTGATCATCGGCACGGCGGGCACCTGCGGTGCCGACGCGACGGTCGACTGGATGTACGCGCTGACTGCCGAGATTGCGGCAGAACTGGGCATGACCCTGAAAGTGGCGCGGCTCTATTGCCAGCAACCCGCCGAACGTCTGGTGCAGGCACTTGAGGCCGGGCAGATCACCCCCTTGACCCCCGCGCCAGCGGTCGACGCTGACGCCCTGCGCGCGATGACCAACATCGTGGCGCTGGGCGGCGTCGAGCAGGTGCAGGCGGCGCTGGCCACCGGCGCGGACATCATCATTTGCGGCCGCGTCACCGACACCGCCACCATCGCCGCCCTGCCGTTGGCGCGCGGCGATCACGCTGGGGCCGCGTGGCACGGGGCCAAGATCGCCGAATGCGGCGCGCTGTGCTCGACCAACCCGACCTCGGGCGTGATCATGGTCGATTTCGACGCCACCGGCTTCACGGTCGAGGCCATGGCCGAGACGGCGCTTTGCACGCCGCACTCCGTCTCGGCGCATATGCTTTATGAGAACTCCGACCCGTTCCAGCTGTATGAACCCGGCGGCTATCTGGACGTCCGCGGCGCGCACTACACGGCGCTCGACAAGCGCCGCGTCCGGGTCGAAGGCTCGCAGTGGGTGCCCGGTGCCTATACCGTCAAGCTTGAGGGCGCGCGCGCCGCGGGCTACCAGACCACCATTCTGGCCGTCCTGCGCCAACAGCACTATGTCACCAACGCGCAGGTCTGGGCCGACAAGCTGCACGCGTATCTCACCGGCCAGATCACCGAACGCATGGGCCTGACCCCGCCCGACTACACGCTCGAATTCCGCATGATCGGTAGCAATGGCGCGCTGGGCACGCTGGAGAACCGCACGGGTCAGCCGGTCGAGGTTGGCGTCCTGGGTATCGTCACCGCCGCGACGCAGGCCATCGCCAGCGAGATCGGCAAGCTGATCAACCCCTTCGTGCTGCACTACCCGCTGACCGAGGATGAGGAACTGCCAACCTTCGCCTTCCCCTATTCCCCGGCCACCACCGACCGCGGCCCGCTCTACGAGTTCGCGCTCAACCACATTCTGGCGCTGGACGACCCTATGTCGGCCTTCCGCCTCACCGTATCGAGGGTTGGCTGATGGCACGTCTGGGCGATTTGGTTTTGAAAGTGCGGTCCAAGAATGCCGGGCCGTTCTGGATCACGATTGACATCTTCTGCGGCAGCGAGGCGGCCTATGCCGAAGTTTCGGAGAAACTCGAAACTCAGCGCGTCGCCGATCTGACCGGCACGCCGCTGCAACTGGTCAAACGCTTCGACATTGCCGATCTGCGGGTGGTCAAACTGTCGATCCCGCGTCCCGTGGTGCAAGGCAGCCGCGACGACCGCGACATGCACGGCGCGGCGATGGCGGTGCTGCTCGACGAGATGGAACTCTAACGCTCCAGCAGGGCTTTCAGCTCGGCCATCTCGCCGGCGCTAAGGCCCTGCGCGCCGCGTTTGAACATCCCGCGCACCTCTTCGCCGGTGGCCATGAGCGTCTCGCCCATGGTCACCTCATAGCCCAGCACCAGCGCCTTGCGGCCCCAGTCGCGCACGCTCATCGTGATGGTGACGGTGTCATTAGGCTGCATCGGGCGGCGGAATTTCGCATCCGCCTGCATCAGCCCCAGCCCGATCGCGCCCAGCGCGGCACAGATCGCCTGATGCCCGCCGAACCCGGCCAGCCAGTCGTGGAAGGTGCGGTCGAACCAGCCATAGATATTGGGATAATAAACAATCCCCGCCGGATCGCAGTCCCCGAACGTGACGGTATAGGTCAGGCTATGCGTGGTGGTCACCCGTCTGCTCCCAATCTGTCTTTGCAGGTGCAGAAACTATCCCGCCCCACGCTGGGTGTCGAGGCTACCCCGCCGCCCCATCATCTTGTTCAAAATACTCAAACAGTTGGGACACATTGCGCCATCACCGCCTGCGCTCAGCCCCCAACCCGGGTAGGGTGCGCTTCAGCGCACCGCTCCTTCACACCGGTCGCCACTCGCTCAACGCCTTTTCGACGCGGCCCCACTCCGCCCCGTCCGGCAGCCCCAGTCTGAGCCAGGTGCCCGAGTACGGAAACCGCCGTGTCCAGATCGCCCGGCGGGCCAGATGGTCCTGCGCGCGCGCGGCGTCTGGTGTCGCATAGGTGCGAAACAGCGCCGTGCCGCCGACCAGCACCCAGCCCGCCCGTGCTGCCATCCGATCCAGCCGCGCGGCGTCATCCGCCAGCCGTTCGGTCGTCACGCTCTGCCACGCCGTGTCGCGCAGCGCCTTGGCGCCGATGCTCAGCGCAGGGCCGCTGACCGACCACGGCCCGGCCAGCTCGCGCAGCCGCGCGACCATCGCGGGGGCACCCAGCAGAAAGCCCAGCCGCACGCCCGCCAGCCCGTAGAATTTGCCAAACGAGCGCAAGACCACCAGCCGTTCGCTCACCTGATCGGCAACCGACAGGTCGGGATGCGGATCGGCGAAACTCTCGTCGACCACCAGCAGGCCCACCTTCCTGGACAGCGCCACCAGCGCCTCGGGCGTCCAGCTGCGGCCATCGGGATTGTTGGGATTGACCACCACCGCCAGATCCGCCCCGGCCAGCCCGCGCAGCCCTTCGACCGGCGAGACGGTCCAGCCCTGCGCGGCGAGCGAGGCGGCGTGTTCGTTATACGTCGGCGTCAGCACCCGCGCGTCGCCCGGCGCGGCACAGCGCGGATAGAGCTGGATCGCGGCCTGTGCGCCAGCCAGCGGCAGAACCGTCTCGGGCGCGGCGCCGAAAGCCTCGGCTGCGGCCTCGATGAGCGCCCCTAGCGCGGTCGCGGTGGGCAGTGCCGTCCACGCGTCAAGCGGCAGCGCGGGCACCGGATAGGGTCGCCGGTTGATCCCCGTCGACAGATCAATCCAGCCGCTGCCGCCGTACTCGGCCCGCGCGGCATCCAGATTGCCGCCATGATCGCGCGTCACCATCCCCACACTCCCCCTGCGGCGATCATCACCGCCAAGACCCCCATCGCCCGGACATAAAGCGCAAGACCCCGCGTCACGTCGCGCGCCGACGGATCGGGCGCGCCCTCGTTGACCCAGGGCTCATGCGCCACCCGGTCCCCGTAAACGCGCGGACCCGACAAACGGATCCCCAGCGCGCCCGCCATGGCGGATTCCGGCCAACCGGCGTTGGGCGAGCGGTGGTGGCGCGCATCCCGCGCCATGGTTTTCAGCGCCTTACCGGGGCGCGCGGAAACCAGCGCGAAGACCACGCCCGTCAGCCGCGCGGGGATCAGGTTGACCAGATCGTCGATCCGGGCCGAGGCCCAGCCGAACTGCTCATAGCGCGCATTGCGGTGGCCGATCATCGAATCCAGCGTGTTGATCGCCTTGTACGCGGCGATCCCCGGCAACCCGGCGACGACGCCCCAGAACAGCGGCGCGACGATCCCGTCCGAGGTGTTCTCGGCCAGACTTTCCACCGCCGCGCGGGCGATACCGGCGCTGTCCAGCTGCGCCGGATCACGCCCGACGATCATCGACACGGCATAGCGCGCGCCCGCCAGATCGCCCCGGCCCAGCGGCGCGGCGACGGCGGCGACGTGTTGGTGCATCGAACGGATGGCAACCAGCGGCCATGCCAGAACGCCGGTCATCACGGTGCCGACCCAGCCCCCCGGCAGCAGCGCAAGGATGCCCCATGCCAGCCCACCAGCCAGCCCGATCACGATCAGCGCCGTCAGCACGCCCTTGGCGCGGCGCGCGTCCCCCCGGTTCAACCGCCCCTCAAGCGTGGAGATGAGCCAACCCGCCCACGTCACCGGGTGCCCGATGCGGCGATAGAGCGCGTCGGGCCAGCCGATCGCAGCGTCGATGCCCATGGCGATGAGCATGGCAAGACAAAAGCTCATGCGCCGCCCCCTTGGAAGCGGATCACGCCGGTCAGTCCTGCTGCGGTCAGGGCGGCCTGCGCCCCCACGGGCACGGTGCCGGGCGCAAAGATCAGCCCGCGCGCGCTACCGGTGTGGGCGATCATCCAGCCCAAAGCGCCAAGGTCGCGGGCCAGATGGGCGGTGGGATCATCGGACGGACCGCGCAGGACCAGGGTCCGGCGGGCGGATTGCGTGGTCAGCGCGGCCATCGCGGGCAGATCCGCCAGCGCCGCCCACTGTCCGACCAGATCGGTGATGTCGGGGAAGGCCTGATCCTCGGCCCGTGTGCGCTGGCCGGGGCCGAAGAAACCGCCGATCACCTCGAACGCGGGCAAGGCGGGCAAATCCGCCACCACGCGCCCGTCGCGCGGGGCAAAAAGCAGACGCTCGGCGCGGGGCAGCATCAGCGGATCGCTGGCGCCTTCAGCGGCGACACAGGCGCGGGCCAGATCCTCAACGGCACCCGAGAACCCCAACCACCGCGCCAACGCCACCAGCGCAGCGGTGGATGACCCCGCCCCGCCCCCCTGTGGCATCAGGGCGCGGATCGGCGGCAGCGCTTCGGGCACCGCCAGCCCCAACGCTGCGCAGAGCGCGCGTACCCGGCGCGGGCCGAGAAGGGTGTCATCGCCGGTGCTGCCAATCTCGACCCACAGCGCCGGGCAGGGCAGCGAAATCAGCACGACCGGCCCGTCGCTGCCCAGACGGCCCTGCATCAGTTCGCCAAAATGCCCGGCCACACGCAGCGGCGCGGTCTGAGCGCTGGGCAGAGGGTTGGTCATCACGTCTCGCATCGCGCTGCCTGAGGTTCGGATGCCTTACTGCGGTCTTTCCGACCATACGGCAAGGGCTGGCAGGGTGTGCCGGACGCGCACCATGGTTCCGCTCTGCTTGAACCGCCTGCGCTTAGGCGGCATGCCCGAAAGCGACCTCTCCCTGACCATCGCCGCCTTTGGTCGGGCTGGCGTCGGGTGACCGGTTCGGACGGCGGCGTGTCGTACCAAAAGCAAAGACCCGCCGGTTCCCCGGCGGGTCTGTCTGAGCGATCAGGCGTTGACGCCGTCAGTTCAGGTTGTTCACGGTGGCCGCAGCGGCACGCAGGACAGACATCGACTGCGTGATCAGCGGCAGCGAGGATTCTGTCGCCAGCACCACGTCGCCGGGCTGGATCTCGAATTGCTCGGCGGCAAAGAGGCCATCAGCCGAGGTCAGGTCGAGCGTGAAGATCACCTCTTGCTGACGCGGGAAAGGCCCCGTCGGGCGCACGGCCTCGGGCGGGTACTGACGCATGACCATGACGCCCTCGAGGTTGGCCCGTGACGTGGACAGGCCGCCAATCGTGGACAAAGCATCCAGAGCGCTGATCGTCTCGCGCTCGAAATAAACGACACGCTGGGTGCCCGCCGCGCCAAGCGCGATGTAGCTGCGATGATCCTCTTCGACCAGAATGCGGTCGCCGCCACGTAGCTGGATGTCATGGGCAGGGTCCGAGAACAGCTCACGGGCCGGGATCGCATAGGCGGTTCCGGCGCGGTTCAGCCGCACCAGCGGATTGCGCAGGGAAGACGCGATGCCGCCCGATTCAGCCAGCGCGCTCAAGATGGTCGGGCTGATTTCGGGCAGGGCCAGACGACCGGGGCGGGCAACGCCGGTCACCATGTCGATGGTGTTGCCTGCGCCGGGGGTGACGGTCAGTTGCACCTGACCGTCGGGGACGATCGGTGCCATCTGCTCCTGAATGTCGCGGCGCGCCATTTCGGCGGATTGCCCGGCAACGCGCACTTCGCCGACATAGGGCACAAAGACACGGCCTGCGGCGGATACGGGCACGTTTTCCATCCGCACGACCCGTTGCTCTGTCGTGGTCAGCAACGAATCCGGCTGGCTGTCCCAGACCGCGATGCTCAGCAAATCGCCAGCGCGGATGATGCGCGCGGTCGCTGACGCGCCCGTCGTGGTCCAGTTGTGGCGCAGTTCGGGATGGGCCAGCGGCCAGCTGTTGAGTTCATCCAGCGCGGCACGGCTGACGGCAAAGACCTGAACCTCGTTCGCAGGGTCATCGGTTCCGCGCAGAATCTCGCTTTGCAGCGCAGCGCCGCGCGGCATCGAGCAGCCCGCAACCAGTGCCGGGATCATCAGCGCGGCGATGGCGATGCGCGCAAAATGCAGCCCGTGTCGCCCATTCCCCGGCTCAAATCGAAGGGTGGTGTTGGTCATTGTCATCGCCACTGTCGCCTGCCTATTCCCTCAAGCAGCCCCGACCCTTTCCGGGTCTCTTTCCCTTCGGGTGAACGAAGGACGGGCGTGCGTAGGCGAGACGCTACTGCGGTTCGACGTCTGCGACAAGCGCTCTGGCGGCAAACACCCCGCAGCGGGGAGTTGGTGCAACAGTTTGCCGCCGACGGCCACGGGCGCGCAGGGCGGGCGTTGCATGGGCTAGGCAGAGGCGTTTGGGCGCATTAGCGTTGCATCAACGCATCGCCAGGGGGGGCGTCGCATGGGGGATCAACGCTATCAGGCGGATGTAGCCGTCGTCGGGGGAGGTCTGGCCGGCTTGACGGCAGCCTGCGAGTTGGCCGCGCGTGGCAAGCGGGTGCTGGTGCTGGATCAGGAGGGGCCGCAAAATCTGGGCGGGCAGGCGTTCTGGTCGCTGGGCGGGCTGTTCATGGTCGATACGCCCGAGCAACGACGGCTCAGGATCCGCGATTCTCACGCGTTGGCGCTGAATGACTGGCTGGGATCGGCACAGTTCGACGGCCCGCAGGACTACTGGCCGCGCAGGGTTGCCGAGGCCTATGTCGAGTTCGCCGCCGGTGGCATGCGCGACTGGCTGGCGGGGATCGGTATGCGCTGGTTCCCGGTCGTCGGCTGGGCCGAGCGTGGCGGCGCGCAGGCCGGGGGGCACGGCAATTCGGTGCCGCGTTTCCACATCACCTGGGGCACGGGACCGGGGGTGCTGGCACCCTTCGTGCGGATGGCGCGCGCGTATGAGGCGGCGGGCACGCTGGTCTTTGCCTTTCGCCACCGCGTCACCGCGATCACCCGCAAGGCCGGGTTGATCGCCGGGGTTGGTGGTGAGGTGCTGGAGGACACGCAGGTCGAACGCGGTCAGAAATCGAGCCGCGTGGTCACCGCGTCGTTCGAGGTCGAGGCCGATGCCGTCATCGTCACGTCGGGCGGGATCGGTGGCGATTTCGAAAAGGTGCGGCGGGCATGGCCGGTTGATCGCCTCGGCCCGGCACCTGCGCGCATGGTTGCCGGGGTGCCCGCGCATGTCGATGGCGCGATGATCGATGTCACCGCACAGGCGGGCGCGGGGCTGATCAATACCGACCGGATGTGGCATTATTGCGAAGGCATCCGCAACTGGGCGCCGATCTGGCCCGAGCACGGCATCCGCATCCTGCCTGGCCCCTCGTCGCTGTGGTTTGACGCGCTGGGCACGCGGATGGAAGCGCCGTTCCTGCCGGGGTTCGACACGCTGGGAACGCTGAAGCGCATCCTGTCGACGGGGCATGCGCATTCGTGGTTCGTGCTGACGCAGGGCATCATCAAGAAAGAATTCGCGCTGTCGGGGAGCGAGCAGAACCCCGATCTGAGCTCGGGCAAATGGCGCGAGGTGCTGAAGGCGCGGCTGGGGTCCGGCGGCAAGGCGGCAGCGCCGGTCGAGGCGTTCAAGGAACACGGGGCGGATTTCGTCGTGGCGCAGACGTTTGACGAGCTGGTCGCGGGCATGAACCGGCTGGCAGGCGAAATGGGCGATCCCTTGCTCGACGGCGCCACGGTGCGCGCGCAGATCGAAGCCCGCGACGCGCAGGTCGCCAACCCGTTCTCGAAGGACGCGCAGATCACCGCGATCAACGGCGCGCGGCGCTATCTGGGCGACAAGCTGATCCGCACCGCCAAACCACATCGCGTCCTTGACCCTGCCCACGGCCCGTTGATCGCCGTGCGCCTGTCGGTGCTGACCCGCAAGACGCTGGGGGGCATCCACACCGATCTGGACGGCGCGGTGCTGGACGACGCGGGCGACCGGATCGAGGGGCTGTTCGCCGCGGGGGAATGCGCCGGGTTCGGCGGCGGCGGGTATCACGGGTTCAACGCGTTGGAGGGGACGTTTCTGGGCGGCTGCCTGTTTTCAGGCCGCAGCGCGGGGCGGGCGGCGGGGTAGGGGGGCTAGCCCCCCTCGGCCCGTGCCGGGCCTCACCTCCCAGCGTATTTTTAGCAAGATGAAAGGGCGACGATGATCAAGGCCTGTGTGTTTGATGCCTATGGCACGCTGTTTGATGTGGGCGCGGCGGCGCGGATCGCAGCGGGCGAGCCGGGGGCTGAGGGGTGGGCCGGGAAGTGGCCGCAGATCGCGGCTGACTGGCGGCGCAAGCAATTGGAGTACACCTGGCTGCGCGCGGTGGCCGGGGCGCATGCGGATTTCTGGCGCGTGACGCAGGACGGGCTGGACTGGGCGCTGGAGAATGCCGGGCTCAGCGATACAGGCCTGCGCTCGCGGCTGTTGCAGCTGTACTGGGATCTGGCCGCGTTTCCCGAGGTTCCGGCGATGCTGGCCGCGCTGGCGGCGCAGGGGCAGCGGCTGGCGATCCTGTCGAATGGCTCGCCGGGGATGCTGGACGGGGCGGTGCGCTCGGCCGGGTTGGGCGGGGTGTTCGAGGCGCTGTTCTCGGTCGAGAGCGTGGGGGTCTTCAAGCCGGACCGCCGGGTTTATGAACTGGTTGGTGCGGGGCTGAAACTGGCACCCCAAGAGGTGCTCTTTGTGTCATCGAACGGCTGGGATGCCTGCGCGGGTGCGGCGTACGGCTTTGCGACGGTGTGGGTAAACCGCGATGGCGCGCCTCGCGACCGGCTGTTCGGCAGCCCGCAGCATTTGCTGTCGGATCTGGCCGCGCTGCCGGGGTTGGTGGAAACCCTTTAACCTGTAAAGTTTGCGCTGGCAGCATCGGTTTGCGCTGCCTAAGGTGCGGGCATGAGCCAGATTTTCGACACCCGCTATTCATGGTCCCGCCTCGCCCTGTCGCTGGGGATTGCCACCGTCGGCAACGTCGGCATGTGGTCGATCATCGCCTTGTTGCCCGCCGTTCAGGCCGAATTCGGCGGCGGTCGCGGCGATGCCTCGGTGCCCTATACGCTGACGATGGCGGGGTTTGCGTTGGGCAATCTGGTGCTGGGCCGGGTGGTGGACCGCTTCGGTGTCAGCGTAGCGCTGTCGCTGGCGGCGCTGCTGTCGAGCTTTGGTTACGTGCTGGCCGCGCTCAGCCCGACGATATGGTTGCTGTCGGGCGCGCAGTTCCTGATCGGGCTGGGGACGGCGTGTTTCTTTGGGCCCTTGCTGGCTGATATTTCCCTGTGGTTCCGCAAGCGACGCGGCATCGCTGTCGCCATCGCGGCCAGCGGCAACTATCTGGCCGGGGCGATCTGGCCGCTGGCGCTGTCCGGTGTGCTTGCGGCGAGCGGCTGGCGTGCCGTCTGTTGGGTGCTGGCCGCCCTGGTCCCCGTCGTGGTCATCCCCGCCGCGCAGTTCCTGCGCCGCCGGGTGCCTGCCGAAAGCATGACCGCCACCGCGCAGGCGACCAGCCTGATCCCGCGCCGCGCCCCCTACTCGCCGCGCACGCTGGCGTGGATGCTGGCACTGGCCGGGATCGGCTGTTGCGTGGCGATGTCGATGCCGCAGGTGCATCTGGTCGCCTTCTGCGTGGACCTTGGCTATGGCCCTGCCGTCGGGGCCGAGATGCTCAGCGTGATGCTGATGGGCGGCGTGGTGTCGCGGCTGATCTCGGGATTCATCACCGACCGGCTGGGCGGCATCCCGACGTTGCTGATCGGCTCGGTCGGGCAGATGATCGGGCTGTTCTTGTACCTGCCGTTCGACGGGCTGGTCTCGCTTTACGTCGTCAGCCTGATCTTTGGCCTCAGCCAGGGCGGCATCGTGCCCGCCTATGCGATCATCGTGCGCGAGTACATGCCGGCGCGCGAAGCCGGTGCGCGGGTGGGCTTTGTCATCATGGCAACCATCGTCGGCATGGCGCTGGGCGGCTGGATGTCGGGCTGGATCTATGACGTCAGCGGGTCGTACACGATGGCCTTCGTGAACGGCATCGCATGGAACCTGCTGAACATCGTGGTGATCCTCACCATCCTGCTGCGCAGCAGGCCGGGACGGGCCACGGGGGCGCTGGCCACAGCGTGAACGACAAAAAAAGGGACGGTCCAAAGGACCGCCCCGACTTTGAAAAAAACTATATCAATGTGTCAAAGCTTAACTCTGCCGCCGCCGCACGCAACTGTGACTTCTGACAGGTCAGGTCGGTAAAAGGTGCTGTGCGACCGCAATGGCGATCGCCTCCGCGCGCGAGCGGGCAGCAAGCTTGCGCCGCGCATTGTCGAAGTGAAACCGCACGGTGCGCACGCTGATCGCGGCCGATTGGGCAATTCCCGCGTCGCTCAGACCCTGTCGCGCCAGAACCAGAATCTGGGTTTCGCGCGGGCTGAGCGTCTCGGTCACCTCGCCGACGCTCTGCGCGGCACTGAGCGCGCGCAGGCGGTCATGGGTATGCTCGGCGATAAACTGTAGCCGGGCGCGGATCTCGGGCGTGGGTTCGGGGGCGTTGCCGACAAGACAGCAGACCCCGGTATAGCCCCGCGCGCGAAACACCGGCACGATCAGGCCGCTGGGCAACCCGAGTCCGGCGGCGAAATCGAGCACCTCCAGCTCTTCTTCCGTGGGCGCGAAACCCATGCGGCCCTGTCGCAGCTCTGTCACCGTAAAGGTCTGGCTGGTCTGCGCCAGCGCGCGCAGCGTCGGGTCGCGGCGGCCGAACTGCCGGTCGAAATAGGCGGCGCGCCATTCCTCGGGCCAATTGGTGACCATGAAGCTTGACGGATAGGGATCCTGCGGATGCGGCACCGCGCCAATGGCATAGACCGAGTAGCCCAGCGGCGTGATCAGCGCGAGCATCTCGGCACAGACCGCGCCGATGCTGTGCATTGCGCAGATCCGTGCGGGATACTGGAAGATATCGGTCACGCCCTGTGGCATCCTAATGCTGTCCTTTGCCTGCGAGCCTGCCACAGCAAGGCCTGAACGCCTAGCACCCAGAGGTCGCATATCCCGGCTTTTCCGGGCTGGCACGATGGCCTAGCATGAAGGTTCACAACCGGGTGCCCGCCATGCCGCATGACCACCACGACCATGACAATCACCTTGATCCGATGGACGCCCGCGTTCGCGCGCTAGAGACGATCCTTGTGCAAAAGGGCCTCGTTGATCCCGCCGCCGTGGACGCGATCATCGAAACTTACGCGCACAAAGTCGGCCCGCAGAACGGGGCGGCGGTGGTTGCGCGGGCGTGGAGCGAACCTGCGTTCGCCGACTGGCTGGCGCGCGATGCGACGGCGGCAGTGGGCGCGATGGGGTTCACCGGACGGCAGGGCGAGCATGTGAAGGCGGTGTTCAACGCGCCCGGTCTGCATCACGTCATCGTCTGCACCCTGTGCTCGTGCTATCCGTGGAGCCTGCTGGGCCTGCCGCCCGTGTGGTACAAATCGCCCGCCTATCGCTCACGCGTGGTGATCGAGCCGCGCGCGGTGCTGGCCGAGTTCGGGCTGGTTCTGCCCGAGGCCACGCAGCTGCGCGTCTGGGATTCCACCGCCGAGCTGCGCTATCTGGTGGTGCCGATGCGCCCTGAAGGAACCGAGGGCTGGACGCCCGAGCAACTGGCCGAGCTGGTCACGCGCGAGAGCATGATCGGCACCGGGCTGGCACGGGTGCCGGCATGAACGGGCCGCATGATCTGGGCGGCAAGATGGGCTTCGGTGCGGTCGCGCCCGAGGCAAACGAGCTGCTGTTTCACGCCGATTGGGAAGCCCGCGCACTGGGCGTGGTGCTGGCCTGTGGCGCGCTGGGGAAGTGGACGCTGGATGAAAGCCGACATGCGCGCGAGAGTCTGCCGCCGGTGGTTTATTATGCTTCGAGTTATTACGAAATTTGGACCCGTGCGTTGGAAGTCCTGTTGCAGCGTCACGATCTGCTGACGGCTGAGGAACTGGCCGACGGTCAGGCGCAAACGCAAGATCCCCACCCCAAGCGCCTCTCGCCGCAGGCGGTGCCCGGCGCTCTGGCGCGCGGTGGCCCCTGTGACCGGCCGGTCGCAACCGCGCCGCTCTTTGCGCCCGGCGACCGGGTGCGCTGCCGCAACGCGCATCCGCGCGGCCACACGCGGGTGCCGACCTATCTGGCCGGGCATACGGGCGTGGTGGAGTCCGAGCACGGCGGTTTCGTGCTGCCCGACACCAACGCGCATGGGCAAGGCGAGCAGCCGCAACGCCTGTACACCGTCGTGTTTGATGGGGCCGAGGTGTGGGGACCGGACAGCGAGCCCGGCCTGACGATCAGCGCCGATCTGTGGGAGGGGTATCTTGAGCGCGCCTGACCAGCCCTTTCTGGCGCCGTGGCAGGCGCAGGTCTTTGGCCTGACCGTCGCGCTTAGCGAGGCGGGACTGTTCAACTGGCCCGACTGGACGCAGGCGCTGGGCGCGCAGCTTGCGACGGGGGCCGAGTATTGGGACGCCTGGCTGCAGGCGCTTGAGGTCATCCTGACGCAAAAGGGCGTCGCCGTGCCCGATGAGATCGCCGCTTTGGCGCACCGCTGGCAGGACGCCGCGCATGCCACGCCGCATGGCCAGCCGATCCTGCTTGAAAACGCATCCGGCTAGTCTGTACAGGACTGTTCATAATGCGGATCGCGTGGTAGCGAGGGCTATGCAGAACCGTAATCTTCCCACGCCCGGCCTGGGCCTTGCCACCCTCGGCGTCGTCTTCGCGTCGGTGTGTTTCGGCCTTGTGCCGCTGTTCGCCCGCTCGCTGACCGACGCCGGGATGCCGCCCCACGCCGTCGCCTTTGCGCGCTACCTGCTGGCCAGCGCGCTTCTGGCACCGCTGGCGTGGCGGGTGCGCGATCAGGGGCGCACGCTGTTCTGGGCGCTGGGGGTCGGTGTGCTGATGGGGCTGGGGTGGACCTCGTATGTCAGCGCGGTGCAGGTGGTGCCAGTGTCGACGGCGGGCGTGCTCTACATGACCTATCCCGCCTTTGCGCTGCTGTTCGCGTGGCTGCTGTTCGGCGAGCGTCCCGGCGGTCGCGCGATCTTTGGCGCGGCGATGATCGTTGCCGCTGCTGCGCTGGTCACCACCCCCGGCGCGGTTGCGCCCGAGTTGCTGCCCGCCTTGCTGCTCTCGCTCGCCGCGCCCGCCGGGTTCGGGCTGGGCATCGCCGTGCTGGTGCACCGGCTGAACGCGATCCCGGTGCTGGTGCGCATCGGTGTTATCTCGCTGGGGTCGGTGCTGGGCCTGCTGCCGCTGGTGCTGGCGACGCCCATCGCGCAATTGCTGCCGGTCGATGGCTATGGCTGGCTGATGGTGCTGGGAATCGGGCTGGGAACGGCGCTGGTGCCGCAGCTTGTCTATACCGTCTGCTCGCCCATCGTCGGCACCGCACGCACCGCCATGGCGGGCAGTATCGAGCTGCCGGTGATGTTCGCTGTCGGCTGGCTGGGCTTTGGCGAAGCGCTGCACCCGGCGCAGGCAGTGGCCTGCGTGCTGGTGCTGGCGGCGATCCTGCTGACCCCGGCGCGCCAGCCGCGCAGCATCGCCGCCGAACACGATTAGGCGCGGTGCATCACCTCGACGCCCAGCACGGTCGGCAGGTGGCGCGCGATCTCGCTCCAGCTGTCGCCATCGTCGGTTGACGCGAACACGCTGCCCGAGTTGGTGCCGAAATAGATCCCGGCCTTGTCCGCCTTGTCCGTCGCCATGGCCTGCCGCAGCACGGTGAAATAGGCGTCGTCGGGCAGGCCGTCTCGCATCGGCTCCCAGCTGTCGCCCGCGTTGCGAGAGCGCCAGATGGTCGCCTTGCCCTCTGGCGGCGTGCGCCCGCCCCATTCGCTGAGCGGCAGCACATAGAGCGTGTCAGGATCGCTTGGGTGGGCCGCAACGGGGAAGCCGAATTTTGACGGCAACCCGTCGCTGATCTCATCCCAGCTGCGCCCCTCATCCCTGCTGCGGAACACGCCGGTGTGGTTTTGCATATAGAGCGTCTGGGCGTCCGCGCTGCGCGTGATGTTATGCACGCACAGGCCAATATCGGACTCGCATTGGCCGGTGACCGGGTGCGGCGTGGCGGACAGGTTGGTGCGCCGGTTGCGCCGTTCCCATGTCGCGCCGCCATCCTCGCTGGCAAAGACCCCGGCGGACGAGATGCCAACCAGCAGCTTCTCGCCCTCGCCCAGAATGGTGTGCAGCACCAGCCCGGCGCCGCCCGGCTCCCAGCTGTCGGCCGAGGGATGATCGGACAACCCCTGCACCCGCTGCCAGCTGTCGCCATTGTCATGGCTGGCGTACAGCGCCGCCGGCTTTGCCCCCGCATAAAGCGTGTCGCCCACCCGGCCCAAGGCCCAGAGCGCGGTGATCTCACCCTTGAACGGCGCGTCCGGTCCCGGACCGCGTCCCAGCATTTTGCGGAAGTCTTCGTTCTGCGCCAGCATCACGTCCATATGGCCATTCGCCAGCATCATATGCGTCCAGCTGGCCCCGTGATCATGGGATCGGAAAACCGCCGAGCCTTGCCATTCTCCGCCCGCTGCGGCCCAGATCGTGCCGGTCTGGGGATCGCCAAGCGCATGGGCGACCGGCCAGCCGTCGCAGAACGGCCCGGACAGCGTCCAGTCCTTGCGGGCTTCGTCCGAGTCGACCAGAAACAATCCCTTGCTGGTGGCTACAAGCACCGTCACCTGTCCGCCCATTACCCTCTCCCGTGCAGAATCGGCGAGAGGAAGCGTAACATGGGTTTTGGCGCGGGCAGGGGGAAATTTCTTGACAGTTTCCCGGCCGCCTTCAATATGACGAATGATTCATGTTTCAGGAGCGCCCATGCCCGAGGCCAGCCCCAACCGCCCGGCACCTGCCCGCCCGCGTACCCCCAAACCCCGCACGCGGCGCGGACAGGACACGCGCGACTCGCTGATCAAGGCGGCCGAGGCGGTGATCGGCGAGGTCGGCTTCGCTGCCGCCTCGATCGCGGACATCACCCGCCGTGCCGGGATCGCACAGGGGACGTTCTATATCTACTTTCAGTCCAAGGACGAGGTATTTCGCGAACTGGTGCTGGAAATGGGCAAGCTGACCCGTGGCTTTCTGGCCGATGCCGTCGCCGATGCTCCCGACCGTCTGACCGCCGAACGCCGGGGTTTGCGCGCGTTTCTCAGCTTCGTGGCCGAGCGCCCGGCGCTTTACAACATCGTTATGGAGGCGCGCTTTGTCGCCCCCGATGCCTACCGCGCCTATTACACCACCTTCGCGCGCGGCTATGCCCAGAACCTCGCCGCCGCCGCGCGCGAGGGAGAAATCCGCGACGGCGATGCCGAGGTCCGCGCCTGGGCGCTGATGGGCATGGCCGTGACGCTGGGCGAACGCTTCGCGATCTGGGAGAGTGAGGTTGATCCCGATGCGCTGGTGACCGAGGTGTTCGATATGTTGGAACGTGGGTTGAAACCATGAAACGGAGCGGGTTGCCGCCATGGGCCTGATCCCCGACCTTGCCGCCCGCCGCGCCCAGCTGACGCCGGAGGCGCTGGCATTCCGGGACCATGAGACGGGCGAGGTGTGGTCCTTTGCCCGCGTTGATGCCGCCGCCGCCCGGCTGGGTGCGGCGCTGCTTTTGCGCGTGCCTCGTGGTGCGCGGGTGGCGATCCTGTGCCACAACCGGCCCGAATTCTTCGTGGCCCTCTTCGCCTGTCAGAAGGCCGGACTGATCCTTGCCCCGCTTAACTGGCGTCAGCCGGTGGCCGAGCTGAAGCCGGTGCTCGAAAGCGTCAGTTGCACGCTTGTGCTGCACGACGAAACCTTCGCCGAACCCGCCGCCGCTCTGGGCGTGCCGGTCATGGCGTTGGAAATCCCGGATGGCCCGGCCCTGCCCCCGGTGCAGGTCGATGACGCGGAGCCGTGGTACGTGCTCTTTACCTCGGGCACCACGGGGACGCCAAAGGCGGTGATCCAGACGCCGCGCATGGTGGTCGCGAATGCGATGAATATCGCGCAGGCGATGGGGCTGGTGGCCGAAGACCGCACGCTCAACTTCCTGCCGCTGTTCCACACCGGCGGGATCAACCTGTTCACCATGCCGATCTTCCTGTGGGGCGGCTCGTCGCTGGTGCTGCGCAAGTTTGACGCGCAGGCGCTGGTGGCGCTGATCGCCCAAGGTGCCGTCACGCAGTTCTTCGGCGTCCCGGCGATCTATCAGGCGCTGATGCAGATGGACCTGTCGGGCGTGGATCTGTCGCGCCTGCGCGGCTGGGCCTGCGGCGGCGCGGCGCTGCCCGAGGCCACGATCCGCTTTTTTGCCGACAGGGGCGCGGTGATCTGCAACGGGTTTGGCATGACCGAAACCGGGCCGACCGGCTTCCTGATCGACCGCGCCGCGGCGATCACCAAGATCGGCTCGGTCGGCAAACCGCAGATGATGACCGAAGCACGCCTCGACGGCGTGGCGGATGGCCAGCCGGGCGCAGGCGAGCTTCTGCTGCGCGGGCCCACGGTGACACCGGGCTATCTGGACAACCCAGGCGCGACGGCGGCGAGCTTTACAGCAGACGGCTGGCTGAAATCCGGCGACGTGGCTGAGCGCGACAGCGACGGTTATTACCGCATCATCGACCGGATCAAGGATATGTATATTTCGGGCGGCGAGAACGTCTATCCGGCCGAGGTGGAGAAGGTGCTGATCACCCACCCGTCGGTACTGGACGCCGCCGTGATCGGGGTCAGCGATGCCAAATGGGGCGAGAGCGGCGTTGCCTTCCTCATCGCCCGGCCCGGGCAGCCGGTGGATCCTTACGCGCTGACCGGCTGGCTGCGCGAAAGGCTGGCGGGGTACAAACTGCCCAAGGCATTTCACATCGTCACCGAGTTTCCCCGCACCGCCGCTGGCAAGGTGCGCAAGCCCGAGCTGCGAAAGCTGGTGCCATGATCGAAGCACAGTGGACACCAACACAAGCCGAGTTCGACGCCTTCGCGCGGATCTCGGGCGATGATAACCCGATCCACGTCGATCCTGCCTTCAGCGCCCGGACCCGGTTCGGGCGCACGGTCAGCCACGGGATGCTGATCTACGCCAAGCTCTGGGCGATGGTGCGCGAGACCCGCCCGGGCGTAACGCCTGTGTCGCAGGCGATGATGTTTCCGAACCCGGCCTATGCAGGAGAGCCGCTGGTGTTGCGGCTGGAGGAGGGCGAGGACGGCCTGACCCTGACCGCGACCCGCAAGGCTGACGGCGCGGTCTGCTTTCAGGGCCGTGCGGTGCTGGTATGAAAGTTGGTGAAGTTGCCGAAACCACCCGCCGCTACAGCGCGCAGGACATGGCCGATTTCGCGACCCTCACCGCCAGTGCGCCGCCGGACCATGTCCCCGAACCGCTGATCGCTGCGCTGTTCTCGTATCTGCTGGGGGTCAGGCTGCCGGGGGCTGGCACCAATTATCTCAAACAAAGCCTCGCCTTCACTGGTCGTGCCGCAATCGACACCACGCTGACCGCGCGCGTTGAAATCACTCGTGTGCGGCCCGAAAAACACCTCGTCGATTTGCGGACCACCTGTCATAGCGCTGATGGGACGCTGATCTGTGACGGCCGAGCGCTGGTGCTGGCGCGCGACGTCACTACCTGAGGGATCTTGCGGAGCGGCTGCGCCGCACGCCTCTTGAGCGCCGCATGCGCGGCGCGCGTCAGGGGGCTTTCAGCCCCCTCTTCGGCCAAGGCCGAATTCACCCCCGAGGATATTTAAAGAGCAAAGAAGCGCGCTTAACTCTTCGTTAAGGCTTCTCTTTGCTCTGGAAATATCCTCCAGGGGGGGGCCGGGGGGATGGAAAATCCCCCCGGGGTCGCGGCTTAAGCCGTGCTTTGGAAATGGGAGATGACCTCGGCTGTGGTGGTCGGGTCTTCGAGATTGGGCGCGTGGCCGCAGCTGTAAAGAGTCAAGGCGCGGCCGAGCCGGCTGTGTTGCGCGATCCAATGGCCGGTTGCCGTTGGGTAAACCCGGCTTTGCGCGCCGTGGAGGGCGAGCAGGGGTTGGCGGATGACGGACAGCTGCTCGCGCAGGTCCACAGCCGTCAGCGAGTCCCAGAAGCGTGTCATTTGTTCCGGATCCTGCGCGCGGATGCGGGTCTCGGCCTTGGCGAGGGACATCAGGGGACAGCCTTCGGGGCGGGCGAACATGCCTTGGGCGATGGCGTGGGCCGAGGCGGGCCAGTCCTGACGGAAACGCCGGGCGCTGCGGTTGGCCTTGTCGCGGGTCTGCCCGCGCATAGCGAAGTCCCAGCCGGGGGCGGGGAGCGGGCAGGGAGACATGTCGAGCGAAATCATGCGGGCGATGCCCTTTCCGCCCTGCGCGAGATAGGACCAGCCGATGAGCGCGCCGAGGGACCAGCCGACCAGCGTGGCACCATGCAGCCCGTGGTCGTCGATCAGGTCGCGCAGTTGCGCCACGCCACCCTCGACCGACGGCTCGTACCCCGTGGTTCCGCCGTGGCCGGGCAGATCGGGGGCATAGCAAGCCCCCTCAAGCCGCTGTGCCACCGGCCCCCAGATGTCGCCCGTCATCGTCCAGCCGTGCAGCAGGATCACCGGCGCGCCCGCGCCCCAGCGGTGCAGCGCCGTGGCCGGTGTCACCGCGTGCCCCTGAGCCGTCCGACGATGCCGGTGGGGAAGAAATAGACCGAAAGGATGAACAGCACACCCAGCCACAAGAGCCAGCGGTCGGGGCTGAGCAGGTCGGGGATCAGGGGCAGCGAGGCCGTCGCCTCGGACAGCCCGCCCATCAGCGATTTGAGGTAGTTCTGCGCCAGCACGAAGATCGCCGTGCCGACCACCGCGCCATACATCGTGCCCATGCCGCCGATCACCACGATGAGCAGGATGTCCATCATGATCTCCATCCCCAGTGTCGTCGCCGGGCCGACATAGCGCAGCCAGAGCGCGAACAGCGACCCGGCCAGTGCGGCGATCATCGCCGACAGGCAGGTGGCCATAGCGCGATAGAGCACGACGCGGTAGCCGATGGCCTCGGCGCGGAAGGCGTTCTCGCGGATGGCTTGCAACACGCGGCCAAAGGGCGAGTTCACGATCCTGAGCATCAGGAGGAACAGCGCCAGACAGGCGGCAAAGACCACGTAGTAATTGAGGATCTTGCCGGTGATCCGGGTGCCGAACACCTCACCCAGCCGGAAAGCCGGGGTCAGTTCGCGCGGGATGCGGATGTTCATGCCATCCTCGCCGCCGGTAAAGCCCGACAGCTGGCTGACCAGCACCGCCACGGCCGAGGCTATTGCCAGCGTGATCATCGCAAAGAAGATCGCCCGCACGCGCAGCGACAAGAGCGCCACCAGCAGCGCCACAACGCCCGCCACCGCCATGCCGACCAGCGCGCCGATGAGCAGCGCGCCATAGCTGGTGCCCATCCGGTCGGTGGCGATAGCCACACCATACGCGCCCATACCAAAGAACATCGTATGCGCAAAGCTGACGATGCCGCCATAGCCGAGCAGCAGGTCATAGCTGGCGACCAGCACGATGAAGATGCAGATCCGTGCGGCGGTCTCCAAGGACCGCGAACCGGGGAACAGGAAGGGGGCAAAGGCCAGTGCCACCAGTACCGCTATCAGCAGCACCGAGAGCACGATGCTTTTGGGGGGATCACCTGAGAGAAGCCGCATGATTTATTTCGCCTTTACCACAGGGACCATGCCCATGGGCCGCCACATCAGGATCGCCACCATCAGCGCGATGTTGGAAATCAGCGCCAGTTTGGGTTCCAGAAAGGCGGCGTAGTTCTGCACCAGACCCACGGTCAGCGCGCCGATGAAGCAGCCCTCGACCGAGCCGAGCCCGCCGATGATCACCACGATGAAGACAAGGATCATGATCTCGTTGCCCATATGGGCGGTGATGACCTCCTGATAGAGCGCCCACATCACCCCGCCGAGGCCCGCCAGTGCCGAGCCGGTGACAAACACGCCGACAAACACGCGGGTGATGTTGTAGCCGAGCGCCTGCACCATCTCGGGGTTCTCGACCCCGGCGCGCACGATCAGCCCCAGCTTGGTGCGGCGCAGCACGGCGCGCAGGGACAGGAAGACCAGCAGCCCGACGGCAACCGCAACCAGCCGGTATTTCTCAAGCGCCGCGCCGGCGAAAGTGATCGCGCCTTTGAGCGTTTCGGGCCGGGCGATGACGATCTCATGCCCGCCCCAGATCACGTAAATCAGCTGTTCGGCGACGATCAGGCCGCCCATGGTCACCAGGATCTGCTTGAGGTGCGAGCCATAGACCGGGCGCACGATGAAGCGCTCAAACGCAAAACCGATGCCGCCGGTGACGATCATTGCGGCCATGACGGCCCCGGTGATGGCCAGCAGGTTGAGCAGCAGTGAGGGCGCGCCGGTCATCGTGCCGAGTGCCAGCAGCACCGAGGTGCCGACGAACGCGCCGAACGAGATGAACGCGCCGTGGCCAAAGTTGATGACGTCCATCAACCCGAAGACCAGCGTCATGCCCGAGGCGATGACGAAGATCATCATGCCCATGGCCAGACCCGAGACGGTCAGCGTTAGCCATGAACTGCTTGAATCGATAGCGAAATACCCCAGCACCATCAGCACCGGCACCAGCAGATACGGCAGCCAGGGTTTCAGCCGCTCGGACAGCGGCAGGCGGGTGAGGGTGGGGGCGTGGCTGGGCGCAGCGCCCGGGGATTGCGCGCTCATGCGTGCTCCATTTTCAGGCCCATCAGGCGTTCTTGCAGGGCGGCGTCGGCTTTGAGTTCGGCCATTGCGCCGGACCAGATGATCTTGCCGTCGTCCATGACCACGACATGATCGCCCAAGGCGCGGGCGAGCGAGAAGTTCTGCTCGACCATCAGGATCGACGCGCCGCGCGCTTTGAGATCCTTGAGCGCACGGGCGAGGGTGGCGACGATGGCGGGGGCGAGGCCTTTGGAGGGCTCGTCGATGAGGTAAAGCTCGCGGTCCTCGACCACCGCGCGGGCGACGGACAGCATCTGCTTTTGCCCGCCCGACAGCGTACCCGCCGCCGAGTGCCAGAAGGTTTTCAGCGCGGGAAAGGCGCCGAAAATCCACTCCAGCCGTTCAGGGTCAGGCGCGCCGGTGAGGGCGGCGAGGCGGATGTTTTCCTCGACCGTGAGGTCGGAAAAGATGCCCATATCCTCGGGCACGAAGCCGATACCGCGCCGGGCGATCTGCGAGGGGGTCTGTCCGTTGATGGCCGCGCCGTCGAGCAGGATTTCCCCGGCATGCGGCTTCCACAGGCCCATGATGGTGCGCAGCGTCGTGGTCTTGCCCGCGCCATTGCGGCCCAGCAGCATGGTCACACCGCCGCGCGGCACATCGAAGGTGACGCCGTGCAGGATGTGGTATTGCGCGATGTCTGTCTTGACGTCGCGCAGGGACAGGATGGGGTCAGACATCGGTCAGTTCCTTGCCCAGATAGGCCTCTTGCACCACGTCCGAGGCCATCACCTCAGCCGGCGCGCCATCGGCCACCAGTGCGCCGTTGTGCAAGACGATGATCCGGTCGGCGAGGGAACGGATCACGTCCATCTTGTGCTCGACCAGCAGGATGGTGGTGTCGGCTTCGGCCTTGATCCCGGCGATCAGGTCCAGAATGACCGGCGCTTCCTCGACCGACATGCCGGCGGTGGGTTCATCGAACATGAAGACGCGGGGCTTGAGCGCAATCATCGCCGCCACTTCCAGCTTGCGCTGGTCGCCGTGGCTGAGCGCACTGACGGTCTGGTGCGCCAGCGAGGTCAGGCGCACGCGGTCGAGCACCGCTTCGGCCTCGGCGATCAGGTCGCGGTGGCCCATCGCCATGGTCCACAGATTGAACCCGCGCCGCTCGCGCGCCTGTACGACCAGCCGGACGTTCTCCAGCACCGTCAGGCGCGGGAAGAGGTTGGTCAGCTGGAACGCGCGGCCCAGACCGGCCTCGGTCCGCGCGGCGACGGGAAGGCGGGTGATGTCCTGCCCCAGCAGCTCGACGCGGCCCGAGGTGGCGCGGATCTGGCCGGAGATCAGGTTGAAATACGTGGTCTTGCCCGCGCCGTTCGGCCCGACGATGGCGGTCAGCTGGCCGGGGGTGAAGGCGCAGCTCACATGGTCCACGGCGACATGGCCGCCAAAGCGCACGGTCAGATCCTTGGTGACAAGCGAGGGCTGCATGGGGGCTCCCTTGGTTCGGAGATGCGAGGCTTGGGCCGGTCGCCTGTGGCGCGCGGCGGATGCCTCCGGCGGGGATATTTAGAGACAGATGATGGGGGGCGGCGGCGCGGGCGGCCGCCCCCGGTCAGATCACTGGTTGCGGATCGGGATATCCATCATGTCCGGCGTGATCTCACGCACCAGATCGGGGATCGCCCATTCCACGTCATCCTCGACCCGGATGCGGAAGTGGTACATCGACTGCATCGCCTGATGGTCCTCAGGCCGGAACCACATGTCGCCCTTGGGGGTCTCGAAATGCATGCCTTCCATGGCCGCGATCAGCTCTTCGGTGTCGGTCGAGCCACCGGTTGCGCGCAGGGCTTCCACAACCGCGATGCCCGACGCCATGCCGCCCGCAGTAAAGAAGTCGGGCGGGGTGCCGAAGCGGGCCATGTGCTGTTCGACCAGCCAGTCGTTCACCGGGTTCTGCGGGATCTCATAGTAATAGTAGGTCGCGCCCTCCATGCCCGGGAAGTCGCGGTAGCCGACCATCGCGGGCAGGATGTTGCCGCCGGTGGCCAGCTGGATGCCGAAGCGCGACGGGTCCATCGCCTGAATGCGGCCCATCGGGTTGCCGCCCCCGGCCCAGATCACGAACAGACGGCGGTCGCCCTCGTGCTCTTGCAGCGCGTTGAAGATGCGCTCGGCGGCGGCGGTGAAGTCGGTGGTGTCGGTGGGCACGTATTCCTCGTGCACCAGCTGCGCGGGGGTATCGGCCAGCGCCTCGCGGAAGGCGGCGATGCCGTCACGGCCAAAGGCATAATCCTGCGCCAGCGTGGCGACCACGACGCCCTCTTGCCCCAGCGCAATGGCGTTCGAGATCGCGTCCTGGCTTGAGTTGCGCCCGGTGCGGAAAATGTAGCGGTTCCACTCGCTGCCGGTGATCGAGTCGGCCACGGCGGGTTCGACCAGCAGGATGCGCTCGTATTCTTCGGCCACGGGCAGCATCGCCAGTGCCACGCCCGACGACGTCGGACCCACGGCAATCGCGGCGTCGTCGTCGCCAAAGGCCTGCGCCAGCAGGGCGCGGCCCAGATCGGGGCGCAGCTGGCTGTCGTATTCGGTCACCACCAGATCATGCCCGTCGATCTGCATGGTGCCTTCGGTGGCGTATTCGATCCCCAGCATCAGCCCGGTCTGGCTTTGCGCGGCATACGCCTCGAGCGCGCCGGTGGAGTCGTGGATATGGGCAATGCGGATCTCATCGGCCACGGCGGGTGCGGTGGCGAGCGCGATGAACGCGGCGCTTAACATCAGTCTCATCGTTTCCTCCCTGTCATAAACATGAACGATGATTCATGTTTCATTTAGGGATGCCGGGGGAATCCTCACCTGTCAAGAAATCTTTGGGGAGCGGGGCGCTTTCCCTTGATCTGCGTGGGGCAGGGCTTAGGTATTGTGTCCCCAAACGGAGACTTCATCATGGACCAACATCGCGCCGTCATCGCCCAACCGATCACGAACCGCGAGTCTGTCCATGTCTGTCACCCTGTCCCGTCTGAACTGGTCCACCCCTGAGGGGACCGCGCTTTTCACCGATCTTTCCCTGTCCTTCGGCGCTGAACGCACCGGCCTTGTCGGGCGTAATGGCACTGGCAAAAGCACGCTGCTGCGGCTGATCGCCGGGGCGCTGGTGCCGGTCTCGGGCACGGTGCAGGTCACGGGCCGCGCCGCGCTGCTGCGCCAGAGCTTTGCGCCCGTAGAAACCCTTGCTGACCTCTTCGGCGTCCGCGAGGCCCTGGCCCTGCTGGACCGGGCCGAGGCGGGCGAGGCCAGCGCTGACGAGCTGGCCGAGGCTGACTGGACGCTGCCGTCCCGCATCGACGCTGCCTTGTTGCGCTGCGGGTTAGACATCGCGCCGGGCACGCCGCTTGCCAGTCTCAGCGGCGGGCAGGGGACGCGGGCCGCGCTGGCGGCGGCGGTGTTCGATGAGCCGGCGGTGTTGCTGCTGGACGAGCCGACCAATAACCTTGACGCGGACGGGCGGAGCGCCGTGCTGGACCTGCTGGCGGGCTGGTCCGGGGCGGCGATCGTGGTCAGCCACGACCGCGCGCTGCTGGACCGGATGGATGCCATCGTCGAACTGACCACGCTGGGTGCGGCGCGGTTTGGCGGGACTTACAGCGACTACCGCGCCCGCAAGGACATCGAGCTGAACGCAGCGGCGCAGGATCTGGCAACCGCGTCGCGCGCGCAGGACGAAGCCGCGCGCCGTGCCCGGCAAGCCGCCGAGCGCAAGGCGCGCAAGGACGGTGCGGGCAAGCGGTCACGGGCGGCGGGCGGACAGCCGAAAATGCTGATGGACAAGGCGCAGGAGCGCGCAGAAGCCAGCGGCGGGGCGAATGCCCGCCTGCGCGATGCCCGCGCGGCGGCGGTGGCCGAGGCCAGCGAGGCCGCGCGCGCCCGTATCGAAATCCTCCAGCCGCTGCGCATGGACTTGCCGCCGACGGGCCTGCCGCGCGACAAGGTGGTGCTGCAGGTGGAGGGCGTCACCGGTGGCTATGACCCGGCGCATCCGGTGATCCGTGATCTGTCGTTCCAGCTGACCGGGCCCGAGCGGGTGGCGATCACCGGGGCGAACGGCAGCGGGAAATCGACGTTGCTGGCGCTGATCACGGGGGCACTGCAACCCGCCGCCGGTCTGATCCACCGCCGTGTTCCCTATGCGCTGCTGGATCAGTCCGTGAGCCTGCTCAACCCCGATGAAACCCTGCGCGACGCGTTCAAACGCCTCAACCCCATTGCCGATGAAACCCAGATCCGTGCCACGCTCGCGCGGTTTCTGTTCCGCGCGGGCGATGCCTTGCAGCGGGTCGGCACGCTCAGCGGCGGGCAGCGGCTGCGCGCCGGGTTGGCCTGTGTGCTGGGCGGCGAGCAGCCGCCGGGGCTGCTGATTCTGGATGAGCCGACCAACCATCTGGATCTGGACGCGACCGAGGCGCTTGAGGCCGCGCTGACGCGGTATGACGGCGCGATGCTCATCGTGAGCCATGATTCGCGCTTTCTCGAAGCAATCAGGCCGGATCGCCGGATCGCCTTGCCCTAATCCCGCGGCCGCATCGGCGCGCGGCTGCGCTCGTTGGCGGCCAGCATCGCCTTGGTCGCCAAGGCGGTGAACTGCACCTGTTCGTCCGGGTTCAGGCCGCAGAGAATGTCGCTCTGGATCGCGTCGATCTCGGGCAGCAGCCGGTCGATCAGCGCGTGCCCCTCAACCGTCAGCGATACCTGCCGTGCGCGGCGATCCTTGCTGTTAACCATGCGCAGAACCAGCCCTTTGGCCTGCAGCCGGTCGATCACACCGCCCATCGTGACGCGGTCATGGGCAATCAGCCCGGCCAGCGTCGCCTGATCAATGCCGGGATTGTCGCGCAGCGACGCCAGCGCGGCAAATTGCACCGGCGTCAGATCCAGCCCAAGCTCGGCAATGCGGGCCTGAAAGATCGACACGGATATCTGGTTCAGGCGCCGGATCAGATGGCCCGGCATGGTTTGGATCACGGACATGCGCGCAGGATAGACAAGCGATGGCGTTTGACAAGTGGACTAATTGTTAGCACACTTCCTTTATCGGGCGTTGAGGAGGGCGAATCGAATGGTACAGTTGGGCGCGCTCATCCGCTTCCCTCTGCTCGGGGGATGAGGCGGTGTTTTCTGCCGGTTCAGGACATGCCACAACATGGCACGCCGCCGACGCGGCGCGGGGCCGCTGTCAGGCGGCCTGCCTCCATGACCGCCCGCGCGACGGGCAACGATAAGGACCCGGCCAGATGACCCAGTATCTGTTTACACCCGCGCCCGTGCGCAGCCTCAAGGTGCTGGGGCAGGCGGCCGAATATCCCGTGTCGCGCATCTTCTGCGTGGGCCGCAACTATGAGGCGCACGCCGCCGAAATGGGCGGCACCGTGGACCGCGAGGCGCCGTGGTACTTCACCAAATCGGCGGTCTCGGCGGTGTGTCTGTCGGGCGAAACACGGCCCTATCCGCCGGGCACCTCGGATTTCCACTATGAGATGGAGCTGGTCGTCGCTGTCGGTGACGCCGTGTTCAAGGCCGATCTGGCGCAGGCCGAGGCCGCGATCTTCGCCTATGGCTGCGGGCTGGACATGACGCGCCGTGACCGCCAGCAGGACGGCAAGGATAACCGCCGCCCGTGGGATCTGGGCAAGGATGTCGAGGGTTCGGCGGTGCTGACCACGCTGACCCCGGCGGCAGGCTTCGCGCTGGCCGGGCGGCGCATCCATCTGGAGGTGAACGGCATCACCAAACAGGACGCGACGCTGGACGATATGGTCTGGTCGCCCGCCGAGGTCATCAGCCACCTGTCGAACTACTACCATCTGCAACCGGGCGATATCATCCTCACCGGCACGCCCGCAGGCGTCGGCCCGGTCGTGGCCGGGGATGCGATCACCGGCGGTATCGACGGGCTCGAGCCGATCAGCCTGACGCTGGGGGCCGCCGAATGATGCGGTTTCACGGCTATTTCCGCAGCTCTTCCAGCTATCGTTGCCGCATTGCCTTCAACCTCAAGGGCCTGACGCCCGAATTTGTCCCGGTGCATTTGGTCAAGGATGGCGGGCAGCAGAAATCGGCAGCGTACCGCGCGCTGAACCCGCAAGGGCTGGTGCCAACGCTTGAGGTGGACGGTCTGGTGCTGACCCAATCGCCCGCGATTCTGGAATGGCTGGACGAGACGCATCCCGAGCCGCGCCTGCTGCCGCAGGATGCGGCAGAGCGGGCGGCGGTGCGGGCTTTCTGCGCGGTGATCGCGTGCGAAATCCACCCGCTGCAGAACCTTCGGACCTTGCAGTATCTTGAGGCTGCTTATGGTCAGGGCCCGGATGGCAAAGAGGCCTGGTGCCAGCGCTGGATCGGCGATGGTCTGGCCAGTTGTGAGGCCTTGCTGGCCAAGCGCGCGCCCACCCGCTTCGCCTTTGGCGACGCGCCGGGGATGGCCGAGATCTATCTGATTCCTCAGTTGTTTTCGGCAAAACGCTTCAAGGTTGATACCAGCGCCATGCCCCGCCTCACCGAGATCGCCGCCGCCTGCGACACACACCCTGCCTTTGCGGCGGCGCATCCGTCGCAACAGCCGGATGCCGAGTAACCAAGAACCGGGTTTATGCAAAAAATAGCACAAACTTATGCCCGGGAGCGAAATTAGTATTCGCCAGAAACGACGACTTGTGCCAACAAGTATTGGCAACAAAATGCTTCTTGTGCAATCTGATGCAAGATAGTGCCATCTGAGACTCTAGGGAGGAGATCACATGACGAAACGTACCACGCTTCTCGGCCTCATGGGGGCGACCGCGATTGCGGCGCTGACCACCGGGGCTGCGACGGCGCAGGAATTCACCCTGCGCATGCACCAGTTCCTGCCGGCGCAGGCCAACGTCCCGCGGGACGTGCTGGATGTCTGGGCTGACAACGTCGAGCGCGACTCGGGCGGCCGGATCGAGATCGAGCGTTACGCCTCGATGGCACTGGGCGGCACCCCGCCGGAACTGATGGATCAGGCGATGGACGGTATTGCCGACATCATCTGGACGGTGAACGGCTACACGCCGGGCCGCTTCCCGCAGACCGAGGTGTTCGAACTGCCGTTCATGGTGTCGGATGCCCGCGCTGCCTCGTCCGCGCTGTGGACGATGTATGAAGAGCACATGCAGGAAGATTTCGCTGGCGTGCACATGCTGGCGATGTGGGTCCACGGTCCGGGCATGTTCCACACCAACCGCCCGATCGTGCACCCTTCCGATCTGCAAGGGATGAAAATCCGCGGCGGTTCGCGCGGCGTGAACGATCTGCTGGCGCTGGTGGGTGCCGAAGCCGTCGGCCTGCCGGTGTCGGGCGTGCCCGAGGCTCTGTCGCGCGGCGTCATCGACGGCACGACGATCCCGTGGGAAGTGACCTCGGCGCTGCACGTGTCCGAACTGGTGCATAACCACACCGAAATCGAAGGCCCGGCGCTGTATGTGCTGACCTTCTCGTTCGCGATGAACCAGGACACCTACGATTCGCTGCCCGCGGATCTGCAGGAAGTCATCGACAACAACTCGGGGCTCGAGTTCTCGATCTTCGCGGGCGGCACGCAAGCCGATGCTGACGGTCCGGCGCGTCAGGTTGCTGTCGATCTGGGCAACAACATCGTCACCGTGTCCGAAGCCGATGCGCAGGAATGGGTGGACGTCGTCCAGCCGCTCTATGCAACCTGGGTTGAAGACATGAACGGTCGCGGCATCGATGGTCAGGCCCTGATCGACGAAGCCCGTCAGCTGATGTCTGACTACGAAGCTGCGCACTAAGCGGCATCCCTCGCGCAAAGACGATGGGGCGTGGCCGGACAGGCCGCGCCCCTCTCACAAAAAAGACAACGGTTCGTGGACAGCGCAGACTGACCCGCGCGCCGCCCCCAAGACGCCGGATCAACCGGTCATCCAGGGAAGAGGGACAATGTTCAAGACGATCCACAAGATCTTTTACGGGCTTGCCTGGACCATGGCAGTTGTCGGCGGCGCCTTGCTGACAGCGCTGGTGCTGATGCTTTGCCTGTCGATTCTGGGGCGCGAAGCATCGGATGTGCTGCATTCTGCCTGGATGCAGGAAAGCATGCCGGGTGTCGCGCGGTCGCTGCTGGATGCCGGGGTCGGACCGATCTTCGGCGATTATGAATTCCTTGTCGCAGGGCTGGCCGTCAGTGTGTTCTGCTTTCTGGGCTGGTGTCAGATCACCGCCGGGCACGCCACGGTGGATGTCTTCACCTCGGGCCTGAGCGACAACCAGCGCCGCTGGCTGCAAGTGTTCATCGAAATCCTTTTCGCGGGCGTTCTGGTTCTGATCGCGGTGCAGCTGTACGACGGGATGAACACCCTCGCCCGCCGCCGCTCGACCACCTTCCTGCTGCAATATCCCCTGTGGTGGAACTACGCCGCGGCCCTTGTGCCCGCCGTGATCACCGCCGCCATTGGCGTCTATGTGGCGCTTGTTCGCGTGGCCGAGGCGGTCACCAAACACTCCATCATCTCAGCCGCCGGAGCAGACCATTGAGCAACCTCGCAATCGGTATCCTGTCCTTTCCGGTCCTGCTGGGGCTGATCTTTGTCCGCGTACCCATCGGCCTGTCGATGTTCGTAACCGGGTTCGGCGGTTACTGGATCATCGACGGCTCAAGCCGCATCCCCTTGGCGCAACTCAAGAATGCGGCCTATTCGACCTTTGCCAGTGAGGCGCTGGCTGTGGTGCCGATGTTCCTGCTGATGGGCTATTTCGCCACCATCGGCGGTATGTCCTCGGCGCTGTTCAAGGCCGCGGCGGCCTTTGTCGGGCACCGCAAGGGCGGCGTCGGCATTGCCGCTGTGGCGTCCTGCGCAGGCTTCGGCGCGATCTGTGGCTCGTCGCTGGCGACGGCGGCGACCATGGGCCGCGTCGCCCTGCCCGAGCTGAAACGCTTTGGCTACGACGGGGGCATCTCGACCGCGCTGCTGGCCGCCGGTGGGACGTTGGGGATCCTGATCCCGCCCTCGGTCGTGCTGGTGATCTACGCGATCCTTGCCGAGCAGAACATCGCCAAGCTGTTCCTTGCCGCCTTCGCGCCGGGCATTCTGGCCGCGATCGGCTACATGATCGTCATCTCGATCTATGTGCGCCTTTACCCCAACCGCGCCGGCACCGCCGAGCGGATCAACTGGCCCGACCGATTCCGCCTGCTGCTGGGGGTCTGGCCCGTGTTGGTGGTGTTTCTGGCGGTGGTCGGCGGCATCTATGGCGGTGTCTTCACCCCGACCGAAGGCGCGGCCGTCGGCGCGCTGGGCACGGGTCTGATCGCGCTGGCCAACCGCGGGCTGAACTTCCGGACTTTGCTGGAAAGCTTCACCTCGACCGCCCGCTCGACCGCGATGATCTTCTTCATTGTCTTTGGTGCGGCCTTCTATAACGGCTTTCTGGCGCGGACCCGCGTGCCGCAGGCGCTCAGCGAATGGGTGCTCAGCCTTGGGCTGGCCCCGGTGATGGTGCTGGTGCTGATCCTGCTGATCTATCTGGCGCTGGGCTGTGTCATGGACAGCCTGTCCATGATCCTGCTGACCGTGCCGATCTTCTTCCCGATGATGATGGCGCTCGATTTCGGCATGTCGCAGGAACACGTCGCCATCTGGTTCGGCATTCTGGTGCTGATCGTGGTTGAGACCGGGTTGATAACACCGCCCGTGGGGATGAACCTGTTCATCATCAACGCCATGGACCGCGCGACGCCGATGACCTCGACTTACAAGGCGGTCTCGTTCTTTGTGCTGTCGGACATGGTGCGGGTGGCGATTCTGGTGGCCTTCCCGGCGATCACGCTGTTCTTGATACCGTGATGCACCGCAGCGCTGACGGAACTGAATGGGGGCCTTTGGGCCCCCATTTTCGTACCGGCGCACGCCAAGGATTGACAGATTAAACCGTTATGTCATGTAACGAATAAGCAGGTTGATTTCGGGAGGGGAACATCATGCGCATCGAGGGACAGATCGCACTGGTCACCGGCGGTGGCAGCGGGCTGGGCGAGGCGACAGCCCGCCTTCTGGCCGGGCGCGGCGCGAAAGTCGCGGTGCTGGACTATGACGGGGCCAAGGCCGACGCGGTCGCCGCCAGCATCGGCGGTCTGGGCGTGCAGGCCGATGTCGGCGACGCCGCTGCGGTCGAGGCGGCTTTTGCCACGGTACAGGATGCCTGGGGCGCCATGCCCCGCGTTGCCGTCAACTGCGCCGGGATCGGCCTTGCCGCACGGATCGTCGGGCGTGAGGGCAAGATGTCCATCGACCTGTTCGAGCGCGTGATCCGCGTCAACCTGATCGGCAGCTATATCGTCATGTCGCATGCCGTGAAGGGCATGCAGGCGCAAGACCCGCTTGAGGGCGGCGAGCGTGGTGTGGTGATCAACACCGCCTCGGCCGCGTGGCAAGACGGGCAGGTGGGTCAGGCGGCCTATGCCGCGTCCAAGGGCGGGATCGCCAGCATGTGCCTGCCCGCCGCGCGCGAGCTGGCGCAGTCGGGCATCCGGGTGATGGCCATCGCGCCGGGGCTGTTCAACACGCCGATGATGGAAAGCCTGCCGCCCGAAACCACCGCCAAGATCGTCGCCAATGTGCCCTTTCCTGACAGGCTGGGCGATCCGTCGGAATACGGGCTGATGGTCGCGCAGATTATCGAGAACCCCTATCTGAACGGCACCACGATTCGTCTGGACGGCGCCACCCGCCTGCCGCCGCGCTAAGCCATGGCCGCTTCTGACCGCACCTTGCGCGCCTTCATCGGCTACGACATGAAACGCGCGCTCAACGTGGTGCTGGGCGATCTGGGCAGCGTGTTGTCGGGGTTTGGCCTGCGGATGACGACCTATTCGTCCCTGGTTGTCATCCGCGACAATCCGGGCCTGCGTCAGACGCGGCTTGCCGAGATTCTGGTGATCGAGCGGCCCAATCTGGTGCTGATCCTCGATGATCTGGAAGAGGCCGAGCTGGTCACACGCACTCGCGCGCCGGACGACAGGCGCGCTTATGAACTGACCGCCACGCCCAAGGGTAAGCGCCTGTGTGATCAGGCAACCGCGGCGGTCAACGAGCACGACATCCGCATGACACAAGGGTTGAGCGACGAGGAGGTCGCCGCCCTGCACCGTGCCCTGCGGCAGATCGAATTGAACGGGAGGACATCCGATGACCCATCAGAAATACCGCGCCCATGACGCGCGCCGGCAAGACCGCCCGGACGGTTCGATCCTGCTGACCAGCGGGCTGACGCTGGGACCGATTGCTCGCCGCACGACTGACTGGCTGGTGGACTGGGCCGCCGCCGCGCCCGACCGGGTGTTTCTGGCCGAACGCTCGGGTGCGGGCTGGCGCGAGGTCACCTATGCGCAGGCGCTGGAGATGGTGCGCGCCATTGCCGCCTCGCTGGCCGAACGCGGGATGGGGGCACAGACGCCGATCCTGATCGTCAGCGGCAACGGCGTGGACCATGGCCTGCTGACGCTGGCCGCGCAGTATATCGGCGTACCGACCGTGCCGGTGGCCGAGCAATACGCGCTGATCCCCGGCGCGCATCCGGTGCTGGAGCGCATCGCCAGCGTGATCGCGCCGCGTATGGTCTTTGCCGATGACGCGGCCCGCTATGGCGCGGCTTTGGCCCTGCCGGTGTTCGAGGGCGTCGAGAAACTGGTGAGCACAGGCGGCGCGGCGGGCGAAACACGCTTCGATTCGCTGCTCAAAGGGCGCGGCGATGTTTCGGCACTGAACGCAGCGGTCACGCCCGACACGGTCGCGAAATACCTGATGACCTCGGGCTCGACCTCGCATCCCAAGGGGGTGCTGACCACGCAGCGGATGATGACGACCAATCAGGCGCAGCTGAAAGCCGCGCTGCCCTTCGTCGCCGACAAGCCGCTGGTCTTGTTGGACTGGCTGCCGTGGAACCATGTGTTCGGCGGCTCGCATAACTTCAATCTGGTGCTGTCGAACGGCGGCACCTTCTATATCGACAACGGCAAACCGACGCCCGCGCTGGCGCACCATACCATCGAGAACCTGCGCATGGTCTCGCCCAGCATCGCGTTCAACGTGCCGGTCGGCTTCGCCGTGCTGCGCGACGCGATGCAGCAGGATGAATCGCTGAAGCGCCAGTATTTCCAGAACCTCGACATGCTGTTTTACGCCGGGGCCTCGCTGCCGCAGGACATATGGGCGGATCTGGAAGCCATGGCGCGCGAGGTGCGCGGCGAGATGCCGCTGTTCAACTCCAGCTGGGGCCTGACCGAAACCGCCCCCGCCGCGCTGTTGCAGCACGAATTCACCCATCAGTCCGGCATCATCGGCGTGCCGCTGCCGGGCGTGACGGTCAAGCTGGTCCCGGCGGACGATGACACAAGGTTCGAGGTGCGCGTCAAGGGTGACACGATCACGCCGGGATATCTGCATGATCCTGAGAAGACCGCCGAAGCCTTTGACGAGGAAGGGTATTTCATCACCGGCGACGCAATGAAATTCGTCGAGCCGGGGGATATGAACAAGGGGCTGAAGTTCGACGGGCGGATCGCCGAGGAGTTCAAGCTGATCACCGGCACCTGGGTCCGTGCGGCAGGGCTGCGGCTTGAGGTGCTGGTCAAGCTCAAGGGTCTGGCGCAGGACGTGGTGATTACCGGGGCTGACCGGTCCGAGGTCGGTGTGCTGATCATCCCGCTGCCGGGTCTGGCCGACGGGGCACAAGAGGCTGATGGCGCGCTGATCGTCGCGCAGGCCGCCGAGATCGCCCAGCGGCTGAAGCCGGGCGCGAACGAGGGTTCGGCCCATGCGATCCGCCGGGCGATGGTGTTGGCCGAGCCGCCATCGATGGCCGAGGGCGAGATCACCGCCAAGGGCAACCTCAACTTCCGCAAGCTGCTGCTGCGGCGGGCGGAACTGGTCGAGCGGCTCTACGACAACGACGACGCAGCGACGATTGTGGTGTGAACGGACGGTGCGGTGAAACCGCACCCTACAGCGGTGGCGTAGGGTGCGGTTCACCGCACCGTCCCTTGCCCCGCCTCGCACCCCTCTGTGACCCCAATCCGGGTTTCCTTTGCACCCGCATGGCGCTAAGTCTGCTCAACCCTTCCAGCACAGGCCCAAGCCCATGTCCGCAGATCTCGCCCAAGCCCTTCTTGCCGCCGCCCGCAAGGCCGGGGCCGACAGCGCCGATGCGCTGGTGATTGAGGGCACGGCGGTTTCCATCGACGTGCGCGAGGGGCGACTGGAGCACGCCGAGCGGGCCGAAGGCCTCGACATCGGGTTGCGCGTGTTGATCGGCAAACGGCAGGCCTGCGTGTCGTCCTCGGATGCCAAGCCCGAGACGCTGGCCACGATGGCCGAGCGCGCCGTCGCCATGGCCCGCGAAGCGCCCGAAGACCCGCATGCCGGGCTGGCTGACCCCGAGCAGCTCAGCGCCCGCCGCGATGCCGAGGGTTTCGAGCTGCACGACCCTTCGCCCGAGCCCGACCCCGCCGCGCTGGAAGACGACGCCCGCCGCGCCGAGGCCGCTGCCCGCGCGATGCCCGGCATCAGCCAGATCGACCAGTCCAGCGCCAGCTACTCGCACCGCACGATCCATCTGGCCGCCTCGAACGGGTTCGCCGGGGGCTATGAGCGTTCGTCGCGCCACACCGCCTGCGTCGCCATCACCGGGACGGGCACGGCGATGGAGCGTGACTGGGCATCCGAGGGCCGGATCTTTCAGGCCGACCTTCCCAGCCCCGAGATCATCGGCCAGCTGGCCGGTGAGCGCGCCGCCGCGCGCGCGGGCAGCCGCAAGCCGCCGTCGGGCGCGTTTCCCGTGCTTTATGACGAGCGTGTCGCCTCGTCGCTGATCGGTCACCTGACCTCGGCCATCAATGGCAGCGCCATCGCGCGCGGGGCCAGCTGGCTGCGCGAGTCGATGGGCAAGGCGGTGCTGCCTGCGGGCTTTGATCTGACCGAAAACCCGCACCGCCCCCGCATCGGCGGCACCCGTGTGTTCGACGCCGAGGGCCTGCCGACCCAGCGCCGCCTCTGGGTGCAGGACGGTGTATTGCAGGGCTGGGTGCTCGACCTTGCCACCGCCCGCAAGCTGGGCATGCAGAGCACCGGCAACGCCGCGCGCGGCCCCTCGGCCCCGCCGTCGCCCAGCCTGTCGAACCTCGAACTGACCCCCGGCACCGCCAGCCGCGATGATCTGATCCGCGACATGGGCACGGGCTTGCTGATCACCTCGCTGATCGGTTCGACGATCAATTCGACGACGGGGGACTATTCGCGCGGCGCGTCGGGGTTCTGGGTAGAGAACGGCCAGATCGCCTATCCGGTCAATGAATGCACCATCGCGGGCAACCTGCGCGACATGCTGATGCGCCTGACGGCGGCCAATGACGCCCGCGCGCATCTGTCGACGCTGGTGCCGTCGCTGCTGGTCGAGGGCCTGACGATTGCAGGCGCATGACGTTTACAGCGATGATCTGGCGCTGCTGAGCGAGGCCGCGCTGGCCGCTGGCAAGATTGCCGAGCGGTACTATCGCAACGACGCCAAGGTCTGGGACAAGGGCGACGGGCAGGGCCCGGTGACCGAGGCTGATCTGGCGGTCAACGCGCATCTTCACGGCGTGCTCACCGCAGCGCGCCCCGGCTACGGCTGGCTGTCCGAGGAAAGCAACCCGCTGGGCGATCTGTCGCGGCTGGGCCACGAGACCTGCTTTGTCATCGATCCCATCGACGGTACGCGTGCCTTTATCGATGGCCAGCCGGGCTTTGCCCATGCGCTGGCGGTGATCCACAAGGGCCAGCCCGTTGCTGCCGTGGTGTATCTGCCGATGCTTGCGCTGACCTATGCCGCACGGCTGGGTGGGGGGGCGACGCTGAACGGCGCGCCGATATCGGCCAGCGCGCGCGCCGACGTTGACGGTGCGCATGTGCTGATCACCCGCCCGGCGATGGACCCGGTACATTGGCCCGGCGGCGTGCCTGCGCTGAAACGCGAGTTCCGCCCCTCGCTGGCCTGGCGGCTGGCGCTGGTGGGCGAGGGGCGCTTTGACGCGCTGGTCACGATCCGCGACAGCTGGGACTGGGATATCGCCGGGGCCGCGCTGATCGCGACCGAGGCGGGCGCAACGGTGACCGACCGCCACGGCGAGCCGTTGCGCTTCAACCGTGCCGAAGCGCGTAACCCCGGCGTGGTCGCCGCCGGGCCCGCCGTCCATGCCGGGTTGATGGCGGGCCTCACCGCGCCCCAAGGGGCGGCGTGATGCCCGGCGGTGCCTCTGGCGGGGTCTGGCTGCACACCACCGATCCCGGTCTTGCCCCGGCGCTGCATGTGCTGGCGGAACAACTGGACGATCAACCCGAAGGCCCGCGGGTCTTTGTCAGCGGCGATGCGCTGAACCCCGGGCCGGGCGACGATCCGCGGTCGATCGATGCACAGCTTGACCATTTTCCGACCCGCCTGATCGTGCTCGCCGGGACCACGCTGCCGGTACCGTTGATCGAACGCGCCAGATCGCGCGGCGTATCGCTGATGCTGGTGGATGCGCAGAGCACGGTAACCTCGGGCCGCTGGCGAATTCTGCCGGGGCATCTGCGCGGCGTTCTGGGGCAGTTCTGCCAGATCCACGCCCGCGACGCGCAAAGCGCGGCTGCGATTGCCCGCATTGTGCGCGGCGCGGTGCCGGTGCTCGAGACGGGACGACTGGCGCGCCATGCGGCCGTGCCGGGCTGCAATGTGCTGGAACTGGACGCGCTGCGCGACGAGGTCAGTACGCGTCCGGTCTGGCTGGCCCATGACCTGCCGCTGGCCGAACTGGACACCGCGCTGCTGGCCCATTCCCACGCCTTGCGCCGGGCACACCGGCTGTTGATGATCCTGCAGCCGCGCGATGTCGCGCAGGGTTCCCATATGGCGCATCGCGCCAATGAGGTCGGCTTTGCGCAGGCGCTGCGCTCGAATGAAGATCAGATCGACGAGACGACGCAGGTCTATGTTGCCGATGCAGGCGACGATCCCGGCCTGTTCCTGCGCCTTGCGCCGGTCGCCTATCTGGGTGGCTCGCTGACCAAGGGCGCGGGCACGCCCTCGCCGGTCACCGCCGCCGCGTTGGGGTCGGCGCTGGTGTTCGGGCCACATGCCGCGGCTTCGACCCGCGCGTTTCTGGACCCGCTGCGCCAGCAAGGCGGCGGGCGTCAGATCGAGACCGCCTCGGATCTCGGCCCCGCCGTCAGCGCCTTCCTGTCGCCCGAAGCCGGGGCTGACGCCGCCCTGCGCGCCTGGACGCTGGCGACCGAAGGCAGCGATGCGACATGGACGGCGACCCGCGCGATCTGCGACTGGCTGACGCTGAACCGGGGGGGCGCATGAAGGCCCCGGCGTTCTGGACCAACCCGCCCGAGCGGCCCGGCTGGCAGGCCCGGCTTCTGGCTCCGGTGGGCTGGCTGTATGCGCGGGCGACGGCGCGTCGGGTTGCGCAACCGGACCACCGCGCGACGGTGCCGGTGATCTGCATCGGCAACCTGAACGCGGGCGGTACGGGCAAGACACCGACGGTCATCGCGCTGATGCAGGCGCTGGCCGCGCGCGGCGTGACGGCGCAGGTCGTGTCGCGCGGGTATGGCGGGCGGCTGGAGGGGCCTGTGCGGGTCGATGAACGCCAGCACAAGGCGGCGGATGTCGGGGACGAGCCGCTGCTGATGGCGGCCTTCGGCCCGGTCTGGGTGGCGAAAGGCCGCGCGCTGGGCGTACAGGCGGCTGAGGCAGCAGGCGCGCAGGTCATCCTGCTGGACGACGGGTTCCAGAACCCCGGCGTGGTCAAAAGCGGCTCGGTTGTGGTGGTCGATGCAGCCGTCGGCTTTGGCAACGCGCGCTGTATTCCTGCGGGGCCTTTGCGAGAGCCGGTCGGCGCCGGGCTGGCCCGCGCGCAGGTGGTGCTGGCGATTGGCGATGCGGCGGCACAGGCGCGGTTCGCGGCGCAGTGGGGCAGGGCGCTGAGGGGCGTGCCACTGTTCACCGGCTCGCTTGAGCCGTTGAATACCGGGATGGTCTGGACCGGCCTGCGCGCGCTGGCTTTCGCCGGGATCGGGCGTCCGGGCAAATTCTTTGACACGCTGCGTGCGACCGGAGCGGATGTCGTTCGGACGCAGGCGTTGGATGACCACCAGCCCCTGACCCCGGCGCTTTTCGCCCGGCTCGAGGCCGAGGCCCGTCGCGAACGCGCCCAGCTGGTGACGACCGAGAAAGACGCGGTCCGCCTGCCGCTCGACGCGCGCCGTCAGGTGCTCACGCTGCCGGTGCGGCTGCGGATCGACGATGAAGCGGGGCTGCTCAAGCTCTTGGGTCTCTGACCTTGGTGGGGTGAAACCCCACCCTACCGGCACGCAAATCCGCGAGCGCTCACACCCTGGGCGCGTGTGTAGGGTGGGGTTTCACCCCACCATCCCTACACCCCGGCCCGCGCGATGCGCAAAAGACCCTCGCAATCGGCGTATTCCTCCAGATGGTCCGCCAGGGCCTCCAACGCTGCCTCGACACCGGCGTCATAAGACACGCCGCCGCCCTCGGCCCCAAGGCTGCGCAGGAACGCCGCGCGGAAGCCGTCGGCGCTGAACATGCCGTGCAGATAGCTGCCCATCACGCGCCCGTCGGCCCGCATCGCGCCCTCAGCCGCCCCGGCCACGGTGAACAACGGGCGCGCGCGGTCTGGGCCTTCGGTCTGGCCGATGTGGATCTCATACCCCTCGGCCACCGCACCACTGGCCACATGCGCGGCCCGCGTCAACGTCACGCGTTTCTCGGCGATCATCACGGTCTCGACGTCCAACAACCCCAGCCCGGCCACCGTCCCCGGCGCGCCCTCGATCCCCTCAGGGTCCGAGATCACCCGCCCCAGCATCTGATACCCGCCGCACAGCCCCAGCACCCGCACGCCCCGGCGCAGGGCGGCGGCCAGATCAATGTCCCAGCCCTGCGCGCGGAAATAGGCCAGATCGGCGATGGTCGATTTCGAGCCGGGGATGAGGATCAGATCCGCCTCGACCGGCAGCGGACGGCCCGGTCCGATCACCTCGACCGTGACGCCCGGCTCGGCCATCAGCGGGTCCAGATCGTCAAAATTCGCGATCCGGCTCAGCTGCGGCACGACGATGCGGAAACCACCCGTCCCGCCCGAGCGCCGCAAGTCGGCGGCGTCCTCGGCAGGCAGGCGATGGGCCTGCGTGAACCATGGGAGCACGCCCAGACCCGCCCAGCCGGTGCGTTCAGCGATCAGCGCATAGCCATCGTCAAACAGACGCGGATCGCCCCGGAACTTGTTGATCAGAAACCCCTTGATCAGCGCGTTGTCGGCCGGGTCCAGCACCGCCTGCGTCCCCACCAGCTGCGCGATCACCCCGCCCCGGTCGATATCACCGGTCAACACCACCGGCACCCGGGCCGCCTGTGCAAAGCCCATGTTGGCAATGTCGCCAGCGCGCAGATTGACCTCCGCCGGACTGCCTGCGCCCTCAACGATCACCAGATCGGCCTCAGCCTGCAAGCGCGTGAAGCTTTCCAGCACCGCGGCCATCAACTGCGGCTTCAACGCCGCATACTCCCGCGCCTTGCAGGTCGCAAACCGCCGCCCCTGCACGATCACCTGTGACCCGATGTCGGACTCAGGCTTGAGCAGGATCGGGTTCATATCGACCGAGGGCGCCACGCCACAGGCCAGCGCCTGCAACGCCTGCGCGCGGCCGATCTCGAACCCGTCGGGCGTTACGGCGGCGTTGTTGGACATGTTCTGCGGCTTGAACGGCCGAACCCGCAGCCCCTGCCGTGCAAACACCCGCGCGAAGCCAGCGACCAGCAACGACTTTCCGACATTCGAACCGGCGCCCTGGATCATCACTGTCGCTGCCATCGCTTGCCCCCGGTGGTTTCGCCAGTCCTAGCGCGGGAACAAGGAGGGGGGCTAGCCCCCCTCTGCGCGTTCCGCGCATTCACCCCCCAGGATATTTGAGGACAGATGATTAGGCTTTGTTAACCTTGTCCATCATCTGTCTCTAAATATCCACGGGAGGAGTCCAGAGGAGGGGGCGTGCCCCCTCCTCTGGCGGGGGAGCGCGAGGGGCAAGGAGCCCCTCGCTTTGGCGCTAGCCGAGCAGCTCGGTTATCGCGTGGTGAAAGATCGCGACGCCCGGTGCGATCAGACTGTCGGGGAAGTCGTAGGTCTGGGTGTGCAGGGCCGGATGGTCGGTCCCGGAGCCCAGAAACACCATCGCCGACTTTGCCGCCCCGCCGAAGCGGCCAAAGTCCTCGGAACCGCGCATCGGCATGTCGCCGCTGTCATAGCCGATGCCCTGTGCGTCCAGCGCGCGGGCGAGGACGGCGGTGGCGTCGGGGTGGTTGGTGCAGGCCTCAAACCGGTCGTGGACCGAGAAGGAGACCTCCAGTCCTGCTGCCTCTGCCTCGCGTCGGGCGAGGTCTTGGGCCTGCTCCAAAAGCGCGTCCAGATCCTCGGTCGAGAGGCCGCGCAGGGTGACCCACAGCTCGGCCTCGCCGGGCGCAATGCCGAAGGCCGGTTCGCCCATGCGCAGATGGGTGATCGTGGACAGCCGGAACCCTGCGCCCATTGCGCCGCCCGGTCCCATCGCGCGCAGCCCGTCGATCAGCGCGGGCAGGGCCGGGGTCGGGGCGCGACCCGTCTCGGGCAGCGAGGCATGCGCCGTGCCGCCGGTCAGCGTGATGCGCAGCCCCGCCGAGGCGCAATTGGCCGGACCCGGCGCGAGCCACGCCTGCCCCAGCGCCACGCCCGGCATGTTGTGCAGCGACAGCGCCCAGTCGGGCGCGATCCCGGCGAAGCGCGGGTCGGCCAGCACCGCCGCCGCGCCCGAGCCGTCCTCTTCCGCCGGTTGGAAAAGCAGCACCACGCGCCCGGTCTTGGGCCGTTTGCGCGCCAGTAGCCGCGCCAGACCCAGCAGGATCGTCGAATGCCCGTCATGCCCGCACAGATGCGCGACACCCGGCGTTTCGCTGGCATGGGGCACGTCGCCCAGTTCGACGATCGGCAGGGCGTCCAGCTCGCTGCGGATCATCACCGTGGGACCGGGCTCGCCGCTGTCATAGACCGCCGCCACGCCGTGCCCGCCCAGTTCGGTGACCACCACATCGGGGTCAGGCAGGGCAGCGGCAACGCTACGGGCGGTTTCGGCTTCAAAGCCAGAGACTTCGGGCCGCCGGTGCAGGGCGCGGCGGAACTCGGTCAGCTCGTGGATATCGGAATTTGTCAGGGTCATGCGGGCATCCTGCCGCGCGCTGCTCTAAAGGTCCAGTGCCTGCGCGGCGAAGAGCACGCCGCCCTTGTCGGCGGGAAATCCGCAGGCCAGCACCGACAGCAGGTCGATCACGCCCGGTTCGGCCACCAGCCCCTTGGCGGCCCGCAACAGCGCCGCGCTGAGGCGCACGGCGATCTCGCTGTCGCTGATCGCGCGCGGGGTCACGCCCGCGAAATGCGCCTCTTCGCGGGCCAGATCCTCGACCAGCGGGTCGATCACCCGCCCGCCGCCGCCCGGATAGCGATACCAGCCGACGCCGCCCTTGCGGCCCAGCCGTCCCTCGGGGACCATGCGGTCCACGACCGGCAGGGTGTGGCCGGTCACGCGGTGACGGGCATAGGCGCGGTCCAGCCCGCGCAGATCCTGCGCGGCGCAGGGGCCCAGGGTGAAGCCGGCGGCCTCGGCCGCTGCGTCAACCTCCCACGGCGTTGAGCCTTCGAACACCAGCGCCTCGGCCTCGTCCTCGAGCGCTGCCACCAGCACCGCCCCAAGGAAGCGCTCCACCCGCACCGGCAGCGCGCCCAGCCGCCGCGCGAGGCCCTCGGTGCGCAGGTCCGAGCCGGTGAGGATCTCGATCACCCCCTCGCCCGGCTGGTCGATCAGCGCGACCGGGGCGGGGAGTGAGGTGCGCAACGCGCCGGGGCCGAGGCTGGCCAGCAAGGCTCCCGGAGCCACCTGTGCCATGCCCCCAAAGAGCGCCGCGCGCAGGCCCGCGTCGCTGCCTGAGGCCTCGATCACCGCCTCGGCCCCCTCAGCCGCAGCCGGGTCGGTGTGAAGGGAGATGCCGGTGGCCTTGCCCGCCCGCGTCAGCGCGTCCTGCGCGCGTTCAACGTCCCAGTGGTCTTCCTCGATCAGCGCGACGGTAACGCCGGTGTCTGCCAAAGCGACCGCCAGTCCCAGCGCCTGCGGGCTGCCCCCGGCGACCGCCGCGCGGCTGAGCGCCAGCGGCGCGCCAATCGACAACCGTTCCCGCACCCGCGCCAGATGCGCCGCCCCCGGCGGGATCAATCCAGAAACCCGCGCTCGCGGATCAGGGCCAGCAGGTCAGCCTGCGACTGGGCCAGCGTGCGCCCGGTGGTGTCCAGCTTGGCGCGCGCCTGATCATAGAGCGCCTCGCGGCTGGTTAGGATGAATTTCAGCTGATCCATCGCCTCGGGGTTGCCCGCCATCGGGCGCATGTCACCCTGTCCGCGCACCCGCGCCATATGCTCGGCCGGGCTGGCCTTGACCCAGACGGTGTGGAAATGCGCCAGCAGGTTTTTATAGGTCTCGGGCTCGGACACGATGCCGCCCGCGACGGCCAGGATCATCGTGTCATGCGTGGCGACGATGCGGTTCATCGCCTGCGCTTCAAGGCGGCGGTAGCCTTCCTGCCCGTAAAAGGCCATCACCTCGTTGACCGGCATGCCCGCCTGATCCTCGATCTCGCGGTTGAGCTCGACAAAGGGAATGCCCAGCGTCTCACCAGCCAGCGCGCCCAGCGTGGATTTGCCCGCGCCGCGCAGGCCGATCAGGGCGATGCGGTGGCGGCGCGCGCTGGCCTCGGGCTGCGGGGCGAGCAGGTCGAGCACCTTGGCGCGCACATCCGACGACGCGCCACGATAGAGCTCGCTCACCCGCATCGCGTCCGAGGTCCACGGGTCATCCTCACCGACCAGCCACTCGATCCGATGGTCCAGCGCATCGGCGACGCGCTGCAAAAGCCCGATGGAGATATTGCCATCGCCCGCCTCAAGCAGCGCCAGATAGCGCGGCGAGACGCCCGAAACCTCGGACAGGACGCGGCGCGGGATGCCCTTGAGCTCGCGCGCCTTGCGCACCCGTTCGCCGACACGCAGGATCAGCCCGCGCACAGCGGCTTCGTCCCGCGTGGCGGAATCGGGGGACAGGGTTTCACCGCGAAAGTTCGTGATCTCTGACATCAGGGCGTCCGTTCGGGGCGTCCGTTTGGGAACAATAGTGCACAAGCTTAGGGGATGCCCTGCGGTCAAACAATAGGCATCCTGCGAAACGCGCGGGCGATTGCACTATTCTGCCGGGGGTTCCAGATGCTTGAGCACCAGCGCGCGCACGGCCTCGGGCGGCGGGGCTTTGCGGAACTGATCGGCGATGGTGAAGACGCAGACGAAACTGCCCTCAAAGCACACCACCCCGTCCTGCCGCCCGATCACCCGCCACGCAACCGAGGTCTCGCCCAGCCGCGTCGGCGCGACGTCGCAGATCAGCCGGTGGCGGGGCGTGATCGGGTGGCGGAAATCGAGGCTCATGTGCACGAAGGGCGTGCCGAAATTGTGGTCCATCTCCATCTGGAACCAGCCGCCGCCGAAGTGATGCTCCCACCAGCCGTTGATCGCGTCCAGCGCCCAGGCCGGGATGCGCGCGGTATAGGCGATCTTGGCCGGGTCGCAGTCACCCCAGGTGACGCGGATCTCATGGCTGTAGGGCATCAATAGGTCTCGACGTGATAACGTCCCTCGTCGCGCATGGCGTCGCGGGTTGCCTCCCAGCCAAGGCCGGTGCTTTCGGCGATGTTTTTGAACGCCAGTTCCACGCCCTGCTCCATGCCGCGCAGACCGCAGATGTAGATATGCGTCTTGGGATCGGCCAGCAGATTGGCGACGACTTCCTGCTCGACCATCATGCGGTCCTGTACGTATTCCTTTTCCACGCCCGGAATGCGGCTGAACACCAGATGCTTTTTCAGCAGACGGTCGGGCACTTTGTTCAAGGGGCCGAAATAGGGCAGGCTGTCGGGCGCGCGGGCCCCAAAGAACATGACCATATCGCCGGTGGCCCCGGCGGCGGCGCGCTGGCGGCGCATGGTGAAGCCGCGGAAGGGGGCAGCCCCGGTGCCGGTGCAGACCATCAGCAGGCGGGCGGCGGGGTCTTCGGGCATGAGGAAGGTCGCGCCGAAGGGGCCGGTGACCTTGACCTCATCGCCGATCTTCAGATCACAGACGTAGTTTGAGCACAGGCCCTGTTCCTCACGCTTCACGGTCAGCGAGAGGTTGTTGAAATTCGGCCGCTCGCCGTCGCGCGGGCTGGAAACTGAATAGAGCCGGGGCAGATGCGGCTTGCCGTTGGCGTCCACACCGGGGGGAATGATGCCGATCGACTGGCCTTCGAGCACCGGAAAGGGCTGGCCGCCGAACTCAAGGATCAGGTGGCGCACGTCCGAGCCGCTCTCGGCGCTGGTCAGGCGATAGTTGCCCTGTACCTTGGCGATGGCGGGCTTGCCGAGGTTGTACATGTTGACCGTCGGCTTGGCCGCGCTGGCCGGAGCCTTGGATTTGCCGCCAGCGCCCTTGTGGGCTTCGGCCAGCAGGGCCTCCATCGCGTCATCCAGCGCCTCGACGCTGCCGCCCTGCGCGGCAGAGGCACCAACGTCGCCCTGCGCGGGCAGGTCTTCCCAGCTGAACTGTTCTTCCAGAGTGTAGGGCGTGTTCACCACCCGCCATTCGTCGATCGAGCCGGTCGGGCAGACCGGGATGCAATCCATGCAGAAATCGCATTTCTCGGCATCGACGACGACGTTGTTGTCGTCGTGGGTGATTGCCTCGACCGGGCAGGTCATCTCGCAGGTATAGCAGCGGATGCAGATTTCCGGGTCGATCAGGTGCTGTTTGAGGGGCTTGTTCATGCGCGCGGAGTCCGGGGGTGCAGCACCGTTTCGGGAAGGAAGGCCAGCTCGAAGCGGCTCCAGCAGGGGCCGGTACAATCAGGGCAGTCGAGGCAGACCATGTGCTTGGCCGGCGTGGTGGGACGGGGCAGAGCGGTGCGGGTGGCGGGCATGGGTCCTCCGGCGGGGCTGGCGGTGGGGTGAAACCCCACCCTACGGGCGGCGCGGGTGTGTAGGGTGGGGTTCAACCCCACCCTGATCGTCTCAAGCCATGTAGAGCTTCACATACTCAAAGTCACCGGGCTTGTTGTCGATCCCGACTTTCGGGGCCGAGATCCAGCTGGCGTATTGCCCCGGCTCGGTGACCGGCTTCATCAGCGACTGGATGAAGTCACCATCCGCGCGGGTCGGCAGCCACTCGTTGCGGCGCGCGTCGTATTCCGCGCCGGTCAGCAGCGATCCATCGGGGGCAAAGGGCTTGCCCGCGAAGACGCCGATCTGGCGGTGGAAGGCTTCATGCGGCAGCTTCAGCTCGAACTGGACGCCGTTCTTCTCGATGATCTTGTTCCAGCGCCCGATGCCGCCCGCCGCGTCGCGGGTGTAATCGTCGCGCAGGCGCATGTTGATCGCGGTCAGCGCGGGCACTTCCTTGCGCACCAGCTGACCGTCTTCAAAGTTCCACACCGGGTAGGTGTCGTTGTGCAGCTTGTGGTCGTCGGTCAGGCGGTGCTCCATGTAGCGCCCCTTGATGCCCGAGTTGAACGCGTTGGCCGCGTTGGTCGAGACTTCCTGACCGAACAGATCCAGCGACAGCGTGTAATGCAGGTTCAGCTTTTTCTGGATCGTCGGCAGGTCGATGACCCCCAGCGCGCGGATTTTCTCGATCTCGTAGGGATCGTCGATGCCGTGCTCTTTCATCACCTGACAGGTGCGCTCGATCGTGCGGCCCACGCCGGTTTCGCCCACGAACATGTGGTGCGCTTCCTCGGTCAGCATGAACCGGCAGGTGCGGCTGAGCGGGTCAAAGCCCGATTGCGCCAGACTTTCCAGCTGCATCTTGCCGTCGCGGTCGGTGAAATAGGTGAACATGAAGAACGACAGCCAGTCGGGCGTCTCTTCGTTGAAGGCCCCCAGCATGCGTGGCGCTTCTTCCGAGCCCGAGGAGCGGATCAAGAGATCGTCGGCTTCTTCGCGGCCATCCTTGCCGAAGTATTTCTGCAGCAGATACACCATCGCCCAGAGGTGACGGCCCTCTTCCACGTTCACTTGGAACAGGTTGCGCAGGTCATAGAGCGACGGCGCGGTCAGACCGAGGAAACGCTGCTGCTCGACCGAGCCCGGCTCGGTATCGCCCTGAATGACGATCATCCGCTTGAGCATGTTGCGGTACTCGCCCGGCACTTCCTGCCAGGCGGGCTGGCCGGCGTGCTCGCCACAGGGGATCAGGCGACCCTCGACCTCGGGCGCCAGCAGGATGCCCCAGCGGTATTCGGGCATCTTCACATAGTCGAATTTGGCCCAGCCCTTGGGGTCGACCGACACGGCCGTGCGCAGGTAGACATCCGATTTCTGGAACTGCTGCGGGATCAGGTCATTCCACCAGTTGATGTAACCGGGGTGCCATTTCTCCAGCGCCTTGAGGACGCGCTTGTCGTTGGACAGGCCGACGTTGTTGGGGATCTGCGTGTCATAGCTGACATTGATGAGGTCGATCATGGGGTTCCTCCAGGGGTGCTGGGCACGGGGAAGGTGGGTTGAAAACCCACCCTACAGAGTGACGGGACCGGCAGCGCCGAGGCCCGTAGGGTGGGGTTTCACCCCACCGAGGCGTGCTACACGCGCTGCATGTTGTAATCGCCGCGCACGCCCGAGCCATAGCGCTGCAAAGCGCCATCGGGGCCGGTCGCGTTCGGCCGGATGAAGATCCAGTTCTGCCACGCGGTCAGGCGGCCAAAGATCCGGGTTTCCATGGTTTCCGGCCCGGCAAACCGCAAGTTGGCTTCCATGCCGGTCATCGCGTCGGGGCTGAACGAGGCGCGCTCTTCCATGAAGATGCGGATCTCGTCTTCCCAGTCTATGTCGTCATAGGCCTCGGTCACCAGCCCCAGCTCCATCGCATCGTCGCTTTCCAGCGCCTCGCCGATCTTTGCCTGCAACGTGTCCACCGTTTCCGGCTCACCCAGAAAGCGGGTTTGCAGGCGGGTCAGGTCATTGCCCATCGGGAAAGGGCCGAAATTGGCATCCGACAGCGTGACCTTTGCCACCGGGCGGTTGTCGCCGTCGAACTCGCCTTCCATCATATAGGCACGGTCCGAGGCCCAGAGCAGTTCCGCCAGGAACCCAGCAAAGCACGAGCCATTCTCGACCAGCGCCACCAGCGAGCGCGATGTCATGTCGACGCGTTTCAGAACGCGCTTCCAATAGGTCAGGATTTCGTTGACCAGCCAGTCGCTTTTGTTGGCCAGCAGGAAGGCCTCATGCGCCAGCACGGCTTCAGAGTCGCCCTGCGTGCGGAACACCACCAGCCCCAGCTCCATCTCGTTGAGACGCAGTTGCAGGATCGCATCGTCGAATTCGCGCGCCAGACGCAGCATCCAGCCCTGATCGCCCTGCGCATGCAGCGCCTCCAGCGAGGCGGGCACGTCCTGATCCGGGCCATTCAGCGTGATGGTGGCCTTGCGACCCTCGGCGTCCACCGCAACCTCGACCAGCGAATAATGGATCGAGCCATCCTCGGCGAAAGTCCGGTTCAGCGGGGTCAGCGCGATGCCCTTGCCCGTCGCCTTGTCCGAGGCCGCCGCGAATTCGCGTGCCCGCTCGGCCACCGTCTCATCGAATTTGGAATTGGCGATGACCTCATCGACCAGACGCCAGTCTTTCGCCCGCTTGCCCTTCACGCCCTCTTCCAGCGTGCAGAACACATCGGCCAGATCACGGCGCACCTTGCGCTTGTCTGTCACGCGGGTCAGCCCGCCGGTGCCCGGCAGCACGGCGAGCAGCGGCACTTCGGGCAGCGACACGGCCGAGGCGCTGTCGTCGGTCAGCATGATATGGTTGCACGCCAGCGCCAGCTCATAGCCGCCGCCCGCGCAGGCCCCCTTGACCGCTGCAATATATTTCTGGCCGCTGTCCGCTTCGGCAGCCTCGAAGGTATTGCGCGTCTCGTTGGTGAATTTGCAGAAATTCACCTTGTGCGCGTGGCTGGCGCCGCCCAGCATGCGGATGTTGGCCCCGGCGCAGAACACCTTGTCCTTGGCCGAGCGCATCACCACGACCTTGACCTCGGGATGCTCGAACCGCATGCGCTGCACCACATCGGCCAGCTCGATATCGACGCCCAGATCGTAGCTGTTCAGCTTGAGCTGGTAGCCGTCGAACAGACCGGCGTTTTCGTCCACGTCCATGAACAGGTTCGCAACCGCGCCGTCATACTCCACGCGCCAATGGCGATAGCGCGACGGGTCCGTCTGGAAGTCGATTCGCTGGGTCACTGGGGGTCCTCCCTGGGGTCCGTCATGCTGCCTGAGTGTTGAGATGCACAATAGTGCCTGTATGGTGCTGCGTAAATACCTATTAGGCTAGCGCACACCGCAATCTGCGGCATATTGCGGGCTCCAAATGCATTTTAATGCACTATACTGCGCATTCCGTCTGAACCTGCTCCCGCAGAGCTGACACCTGCCCCACGCTCACCCCCATCAGCGATTCGCGGCCGCTGCTGTAAGCTTCCCGCAATGCCGCCTCGGCCAGCGCCAGAATGCGCCGCGCCGCGCCCTCGCGGCCCATCCGGCGCTTCAATCCTGCGTTTGCCAGCTGGATCAACCCGCGCAGCAGATGCCGCTCGGCGCTGGCCGGGGGCAGGGCGGCCCAGACGGGTTCCCAGAACTCGTGCGCCTCCCAGTAGTACCGCCGCGCGAAGGCGTCGAACCCGGCCAGAAACGCCGGGGATTGCGCAAGCTCATCGGCCGCCAAACCGTCCAGCCCCGCAATCAAGCCTGCGAAAAACGCCTCATCCGGGCGCGCGTTGCGGCCCGGATGATGGGGTTCTGGCGGTAAAGGGGTCACGCGCGTTCGGGCTGCGCCGCCTCATGCGCGAGCAGGCGCTGGGTGAAGGCACGCACGGCACCGAGCACCGCTTCGGGCTGATCGAACTGCGGCGAGTGGCGGCAATCGTCGGGCACCAGCACGTCCACCGGGGCGTAGGAGCGGCTGACGACCTCGTCCACCTGCCTGAGCGTGCCGTACTGGTCGTCCTTGCCTTGAATCACCAGGGCCGGGACGCGCAGGAAGTCGATCACCTCGCTGACATCCCAAGCCGCGAAATCCGGGTTCAGCCAGCCGTCGTTCCAACCCTTGAAGGTCGCCGCCGGATCGCGGTGATATTTGCCCATCTTCTCGGCCATATCCCCTTGCGCGAAAGCCTCGCGCGCCAGCCGGATCTGCGCCAGACCCATCTCTTCGGTGAAGAAATGCGGTGCCATCAGCACCAGCCCGCGCACGCGGAAATCGACCACGCGCCCGGCATACTCTGCCGCGATCGTCGCACCATCGGAATGGCCCATCAGGATGACATGCTCAGCCCCGATCGCATCCAGTACCTCAGGCAGCACATCGACCGCGTGGCGGGTCATGTAATCGACCGGGAAGGGCAGCTCGGCTGCATCCGAATGGCCGTAATTCGCCCGCGAATAGGCGAAGACAGGCAACCCGGTGGCCTGCGACAACCGCTCGGGGAAATCGCGCCACAGCGCCAGACATCCCAGTCCTTCGTGCAGCAGCACGATCACCGGACCTGCGTCAAACGCCCCCCAGGCGGCCCACTCCAACCGTTTGCCGCCTGCGGTTACCCAGCCCTTGCCCTCTGCCCAGTTGATCATTCTGCCGCCTCGACATCACGCAATTTGAAACGCTGGATCTTGCCGGTCGCCGTTTTCGGCAATTCATCCACAACCGTCACCCAGCGCGGGTATTTCCACATGCCGATCTTGCCCTTCACATGCTCTTTCAGCGCCTCGCCATCGACCGAGGCCCCCTCTTTCAGCACGATGAACGCCGCCGGTTTCAGCAGATCCTGCTCATCGGCCCGCGCCACAACGGCGGCTTCCAGGATGCCGGGGAACTCGACCAGGGCCTGTTCCACCTCGAACGGCGAGACCCAGATGCCCGAGACCTTGAACATATCGTCCGTGCGCCCGCAGTAGACATAGCGCCCGTCCTTGGTGCGCTCGTATTTGTCGCCGGTGCGGGTCCAGTGGCCCTGAAACGTGCTCAGGCTCTTGTCGCGGCGGTTCCAGTAACCCTCGGCGCTGGACGGGCCACGCACCAGCAACTCGCCGACCTCATCGGCGGCCACGTCTTCGTCATGCTCATCGACCAGCCGCACCTCATAGCCCGGCACCGCCACGCCCGAGGTGCCATAGACGATGTCGCCGGGGCGGTTGGACAGGAAGATGTGCAGCATCTCGGTCGAACCGACGCCATCGACGATTTCGGCCCCCCACAGCTTTTCCCAGCGCTGGCCGATGTCGCGCGGCAGCGCCTCGCCAGCCGACGTGCACAGGCGGATGCAATGATCGGGCTTGGTGCCCTGCTTTTCCTGCGCGGCAACCAGCGCGGCGTAGAGGGTCGGCACGCCGCAGAAGATCGTCGGCTTTTCCTTGGCCATGATCGCGAAAACCCCGTCAGGCGTGGGCCGCCCGCCGAACAACACCGCCGTCGCGCCGACGGACATGGGAAAGGACATGCCGTTTCCCAGACCATAGGCGAAGAAAAGCTTGGCGACGGAAAACACCGTGTCATCCTCGCGGATGCCCACCACCTGCGCGCCAAAGGTGTCGGCGGTCGCTTTCAGGCTGGAATGGATATGCCGCACGCCCTTTGGCATGCCGGTCGAGCCCGAGGAGTAGAGCCAGAACGCCAGCTCATCGCCGCCCGCCTCAACGGTTTCCACCGGCTCGGCCCCATCCATGAAGGTGTCGAAGCTGACGCATTCCGTCCCGTCGCAAACCCGCTCGCCGCCGATCACCACCACGGCGCGCAGAAAGCGGTTGCCATCGATGGCGGGTTTGACCGCGTCCCACATCTGTTCGGACACCACCAGAATCGACGCGCGGCTGTCGTTCAGGATGGCCTCATAGACCGAGGCGCTGAGCAGCGTGTTCAGCGGCACCGGGATCGCGCCGGCCTTGAGCGCGCCCCAGAACACCACCGGAAATTCCAGCTGGTCGCGCACGATCATCGCGATGCGTTCCTCGCGCCGGACGCCGTGGCGATAAAGCGCGCCCGCGAAACTGGCGCTTTGCGCGGCAAGGTCGCCATAGGTCAGGCTGCGCTGCGCACCGTCTGCTTCGCGAAACGCGGTCTTGGCTGCCCGGCCCTCGTCCAGGTGGCGGTCCACGAAATAGACGGCTGCGTTCTCGTTCATCGGTGCTCTCCTCCCGCGCGGGCGCGGCCCTCCTCAAGGCCGGGCGCGGAATCACGCCGCCGCTATGCTTTATAGTGCAACAATGAGGGCGCAACGCAAGAAGATTGTTTGGCGGGTGCAGTTTTTTGCACATGCCCCCGCGCAAGGCGTTCCGGTGCAGATGCAGCATTGCCCCGCCAGCCGTTTGCAGGTCAGATAGACGGCGATTTCAGCGAACAGGCCCCCTATGTCCCGAGTTCTCCACTACGCCGCGCACCCCGGTCTGAGCACCTCGCGGATCAACAAGGCGATGGTGCAACAGGCGCGTGCCGTGTCGGGGATCACCACACTGGATCTGTACGAAGAATACCCGCGCTACGACATCGACATCGAAGACGAGCAACAGCGCCTGCTGGAGCATGACGTCATCGTGCTGCAGTTCCCGCTGTTCTGGTATTCCTGCCCGGCGCTGGTCAAGGAATGGCTGGATCTGAGCTGGGAACACGGCTTTGCCTATGGCCATAACGGCGACAAACTGGCGGGCAAGCGGCTGATGCTGGCGATCACGACTGGCAGTCCGCAGGACGCCTATCGACCGCAGGGCTATCAGCACCACGAAATCCGTCAGTTCCTGCTGCCGTTCGAGCAGACCGCCCATCTTTGCCAGATGCGTTTTGTCACGCCCTATGTTCTGCACGGCGCGCTGCATGCCGACCCGCTGGCACATGCGCAGGGCTTTGCGCGCTTGCTGGAAGCCTTGCGCGACGACCGGCTGGATCTGGACCGCGCGCAAGAACTGACCATCCTGACCCATGACACCCTGCCGATCGTAGAGGTCTGAGCCATGTCCGATTTCCTGCTGCTCGCCTTTCTCTTTCTGGTCGCCGGGGTTGCCGCCGTTCCCATCGCCTCGCGGCTCGGGCTGGGGTCGGTGCTGGGTTACCTGATCGCCGGGATCATCCTCAGCCCGATGCTGGCGGTGCTGAATGTCGATGTCGTCTCGATCCAGCATTTCGCCGAATTCGGCGTGGTGATGATGCTGTTTCTGGTCGGGCTGGAGCTGGAGCCAAAGATGCTCTGGGCCATGCGCAACCGGCTGCTGGGGCTGGGCGGGTTGCAGGTCGGCGGCACAACCGCGCTGATCGCCGGGGTGGTCTGGTGGTTCGGTGCCGACTGGCGCATCGCGCTGGCCTGCGGGCTTATTCTGGCGATGTCGTCCACCGCCATCGTGCTGCAGACGCTCAATGAAAAGGGGCTGATGAAAGGCGACGGCGGGCAGGCCAGTTTCTCGGTGCTGCTGTTTCAGGACATCGCCGTCATCCCCATTCTGGCGCTGGTGCCGCTGCTGGCGATGCCCGGCGCGCATCATGGCGGGGGCGATGAAGGGCACGGCGCAAGCCTGTCGCTGGTTGCCGGCCTGAGCGGCTGGCAGACCACGCTGGTCACCGCCGGGGCCATCGCGCTGGTGATCGCGGGCGGGATGTTCCTGACCCGCCCGGTGTTCCGCTACATCGCGCAGGCCCGCCTGCGCGAGATCTTCGTCGCCACCGCGCTGATGTTCGTCGTCGGCATCGCCTTGCTGATGACGCTGGTCGGCCTGTCCCCGGCGCTGGGCACTTTCCTTGCCGGTGTCGTGCTGGCCAACAGCGAATACCGGCACGAGCTGGAATCCGACATCGACCCTTTCCGTGGTCTCTTGCTGGGCCTGTTCTTCATGACCGTCGGCGCGGCCATCGACTTTGGCCTGCTGTTTGGCGATTTCGCAGTGATCATCGGCATGACCGTCGGCGTCATGCTGGCCAAGGCCCTTGTGCTGCTGATCGCCGCCCGCGTCTTTGGTCTGCGCGGGTCCGAGAAATTCCTCTTTGGTCTGGGGCTGGCGCAGGCCGGAGAGTTCGGCTTTGTGCTGACCTCCTTTGCCGTCGCCAACGCAGTCCTGCCCGATGATCTGGCCCCGCGCATCATGCTGGTGATCACCCTGTCGATGATGCTGACGCCCGCGCTGTTCATCCTCTATGACCGCGTGATCCGCCCGCGCTATGACCGCGAAGAACCGCGCGATGCCGATGAGATCACCGAACCCGGCATCGCCATTGTTGCCGGTCACGGGCGCTTTGGCGGTGTGGTGAACCGCATGCTGCTGGCCGCCGGGTACGAGACGACGGTGCTGGACTACTCCGCCGCGCATCTCGATATGCTGCGCTCGTTCGGTGTGCGCGGGTTCTACGGAGACGCGACGCGCCCCGATCTGCTGCACGCGGCGGGGATCGACGAGGCAAAGCTGCTGATCATCGCCATCGACGACAAGGATCAGGCGACCGAGCTGGCGCATTACGTCCACCACAACCACCCGCATATCCACATCATCGCCCGCGCCCGCGACCGCCGCCATGTGTACCAGCTCTTTGCCGCCGGGTGCCGCGACATCATCCGCGAGACCTTCGACAGCTCGGTCCGTGCCGGGCGCTCGGCCTACGAGGCGCTGGGTATGCACCCGTTCGAGGCCGAGCGCCTCGCGCGGGCTTTCGTCAAAGAGGATCGTCACGCGCTCTATGAACTGGCGCAGCTATGGGATCCTGCGGTGCCCGATCACATCAACGAGCCGTACCGCCTGAAAGCGCGCGAGCTGATGACCGACGCGGATCTGCGGGCCCGGGGCGGGGCGTTCCGCGAACGCTCGGCGCGGGGATGGGTGCCGCCAACAGAGCAGGATCAGGCGGAGTCGAGCGCGCGCGACGAAGCACCTGAAGGGCCGTGATGGAACAATTTGCACTACTCTGCGTTGCATTGGTGAACCCCTTGCTCGCGAGGACACGCCATGAATGCCTTTACGAAGATCAATAACGACCCGCGTCAGGCCCTGATCACCGGTGTCGATAACATCCGCGCCGGTATGCTGGGGGTCGAAGGCTCTGAGCATCCGATGCATCCGATGACGCATTATGCCGACTGGACGAACGACCGCCTTTGGTTTCTGACCTCGCGCAGCACCACGCTGGTGCGTGAGCTGATCCCCCGGGCGCGGGCGAATTTTTGTGTCATGGACCAAAAGGCCGGGTTTGATGCCTGCCTGATCGGCATGCTGTCGCAGGATCTGAACCGCGAGTATCTGGACGCGCTCTGGTCGCCCTTGGCTGCTGCCTGGTTCAAAGGTGGTAAATCGGACCCCGACCTGACCATGCTGCGGTTCGATCTGACCGAAGCGGCCCTGTGGTGCAGCAGCACGGGCGTGCTGAATTATGGCTTCGAGATCCTCAAAGCCAATCTCAGCGCGGACAGCACACCGGATCTCGGCGTGCACCACGTCTTGCAGTTCTGAGCGGTCAGTCCGTCGGAATGGTCTCTTTGGGACCGACGGGCGCTGCGGTGCTTGACAGCTCGGCAGCGTCTGCCGGATGCGTGCTGTCCTCAAGCGCCGCGTTCAGCTCGGCCCCCAAAAGCAGCACATAGGCCGACAGCCAGAGCCATGTCAGCAACACGATGACCCCGGCGAGCGCGCCGAAGCTTTCCTGATAGCTGGCGAAATTCTCGGCGTAGATCGAAAATCCTGCCGAGGCGATCACCCACATCAGACAGGCGACGACAGCACCGGGCCAGATCCACTGCCATTGATGGTGGCGGCGGCTGGGGCCAAAGCGATAGATCATCGCGATGCCGCCGGTGCTGAGTGCGAACAGGGCAACCCAGCGCGCAAAACCGATCGACGCCTGCGTTGCCACGTCCAGCGGCAGCCATTTCAACAACACCGGGATCACCGCAATCGCGCCCAGCCCCAGAATGACCCCGCCGACGACAAACATCGACAGGATCACGATGGTGAACCAGCGGAGCAGAAAGCTGCGCGCCTCGACCCGGTTGAAGGCCACGTTCAGCCCCTGAATCAGGTGCCGCATGCCGCGCGCCGTCGAATAGAGCGCGACCAGAATGCCGATGCCCGCCGCCAGACCCAGACTGCTACTGTCCGACCCGGTCACACCGCTGGCCTGATCCATGATGAGTTGCGCCGCTGAGGGCGGCATGGACGCCGTCGCCTCGGCCAGCGGTCCCGTGATCTCGGCCGAGTCAAAGAAGATCCCCAGAATCGCCATGATCGAGGCCAGCGCCGGGAAGATCGCCAGCAGCGCGTAAAACGCGATCCCGGCGGCCAGCAGGCCGATCTGATCCTCGCCGATGCCGACATAAAGCCGCATCGCAAAACCGCGCAGAGACGAGCGGCGGGCCGGTATCGGAGAGTCGGTCATACGCGCTGCCTTCGGTCTTTTCGCCCTGTCGGGCGGGTCAGGGGACAGGCCAGCAGCCGCGCCCCGGTCAACAGCGCCAGACCCGGCCCCACCAGAGACGCCAAGGGCTCGACACCGCAATCGAGACCGCCGGTATACGTGCCAAAGGCCGGAAGGACCAGATGCTCGGCCCCGATCAGGAACGCTGGCCGCGCTTGCCCGGCCAGTCGTGCCTTGGGGTGGTAGTGGCCCGAGATGTCGGGGCCAGCGCCCGCGATGTGGCGCAGGGTCACGCCCTGCTCGGTGATTTCGTCGGCTACGGTGCCGAAACCAGGCAGGGCGGCGGCATCATGGTTGCCGGTGATCCACAGCCAGTCGCGCCCTTGGGCCATCGCCGCCAGCCGCGCGGTTTCCTCAGCCCGCAGCGCCTCAGGGGCCAGCGCATCCTCGAACGCGTCGCCCAGACTGATCACCCGCGCCGGGTTCAGCGCGTGCAGCTCGGCCTCAAGCCGCGCCAGCGTGTCCGTCGTCTCGTGCGGGGGCAGCAAGGCACCGCCGCGCGCCGCCATCCGCGCCGACTTGCCCAGATGCAGATCGGCCACGATCAGCGTGTCACACTGCGGCCAGTACAGCGCGCCTGAGGCCCGCGCCTGCACCCTGACCCCGGCAAAGACCACATCGCGGATCATGACAGCCCCGCCTCGCGCATCAGCCGTTCCGCTTCGCGCGCCATTTCCCGCTCGCGCCCCTCACCCTCGACCGAGACGCGGCCGATCTCCATCAGCACCGGCGCCGCCAGCGGGGTCACATGCGGCGGCCTTGCGTGGTCGATGATGGGGTTGGTGCGCAGCATATCCTCGATCCGGTCGAAATCCACCAGACCCCGCCGTGCCTCGTCCGCCGTGATGCGCAGCAAGAGGTGCCCGGGGTCGTGTCGCCTGAGCGTGTCATGGATGATGTCCGAGGAAAAGGTCGCCTGCCGCCCGCTGCGCCGCTGACCGGGCAGATTGCGCGGCAACAGCCCTGCCACGGTCGCTACGCTGCGAAATGTCCGTTTTATCAGCGAATTGCCCGCCAGCCAGCCGTCCAGCCCGGCTTTGAGCACCTCTGGCTGCAACAGGGCGGCGGCATCCTTCACCGGATCGGTGGACCAGATCAGCAGCGCGTAATCGGTGGGGGTAAAGCCCAGAGGGCCCAGCCCCAGCGCCTCCATCTGCCGGGTCAACAGCAGGCCCAGCGTCTGATGCGCGTTGCGCCCGGCAAAGCCATAGAGGCAGAAAAACCACCGATCGCCGCGTGGAAATGTCTCGCAGGCCAGCACCCCGTCACGCGGCAGCACCGACAGACGGCGCTGCATCTCCAGCCAGTCGGCGATGTCGGCAGGCAGCTGATCCCAGCGCGCAGGATCGCCGATCAGCGCCTGCACCCGGTGCGACAATTGCAACGAACTTGCCATCTTCACGCCGCTGAACACCGCGATGCGCGGGTTGCGGGTGGGTGTGTGCTGGACCTCGACGATCATGTCGCGCAACCGCTCGAACCGCACCACCTTGCCGCCGATCAGAAATGTATCGCCCGCCTCAAGCGTCGCCGCGAAGCTTTCCTCGACCTGCCCCAGCGGCGCACCCCCGCGCGAGCGCGCCAGCCGTACCTGCAAGGTCTCGGAGGCGGTGATCGTCCCGATGTTCATGCGGATCAGCCGCGCCGCCCGGGGATCGCGCAACTGCCACAGCCCGCCGCGCAGCATCAGCCGTTGCCAGCGGTCATAGGCTTTCAGCGCATAGCCCCCCGTGGCGCACAGATCGAGACAGGCGTCGAAATCGTCCCGCGTCAGCGCCGCATAGGGCCCGGCGCTGCGAACCTCGTCAAACAGCGCCTCCGCCTCGAACGGCCCGGCGCAGGCGGTCAGCAGGATCTGCTGACACAGCACATCCAGCGGCCCTGGTCCGCGCGGGCTGCCATCCAGAACGCCCTCATCCACCGCCTGCAACGCCGCCACACTCTCGATCACCTCGAACCGATTGGCCGGCACCAGCCGCGCGCGGGATGGCTGATCGTAGCGGTGGTTCGACCGCCCGATCCGCTGCATCAGCCGCGTCACCAGCCGGGGCGCGCCGACCTGCAGCACCAGATCCACATCGCCCCAGTCGATCCCCAGATCCAGCGAGCCGGTGCACACCACCGCCCGCAACGCCCCCGCCGCCATCGCCTGTTCCACCCGTTGCCGCGCCTCGCGCGACAGCGAGCCATGGTGCAGTCCGATGGGCAGATTGGCGTCGTTCACCTCCCACAGCGCCTGAAAGAACAGCTCGGCCTGCGCGCGGGTGTTGACGAAAACCAGCGTCAGCCGCGCCTGCGCAATCGCCGCCATCACGTCGGGCACCGCGTAATGCGCGCCGCCGCCGGACCAGGGCGCGGGCGCGCGGGTCGCCAGCATGGCAATGTCGGGCGCGGGGCCGGGATCGGCGCGCAGGATCACCGCGCCGCCCATGAACGCGGCCAGCCCCTCAGGATCGGCCACCGTCGCCGACAAGCCGGTCACCGCCAGCCCCGGCGCAAGCGTCTTGAGCCGGGCGATGCCCAGCATCACCTGATCGCCGCGCTTACCTTCGGCCAGCGCGTGAATTTCGTCGACGATCACCCGCTTGAGACCCGCAAAGATCTTCGGCGCTTCAGGGTAAGACAGCATCAGCGCCAGACTTTCCGGCGTGGTCAGCAGGATATTCGGCGGATCAACCCGCTGCCGCGCGCGTTTCGCGCCCGAGGTATCCCCCGTCCGGTCCTCGATCCGGATCGGCAGCCCCAGCTCAGCAACCGGCGCAGCCAGATTGCGCGCGATGTCGGCGGTCAGCGCCTTGAGCGGCGACAGGTAGATCGTGTGCAAACCCTTGCCGCCCCCGGCCAGATCGACCAGCGACGGCAAGAACCCCGCCAGCGTCTTGCCCCCGCCTGTCGGCGCGATCAGCAGCGTGTTTCCGGTCGCCGCCAGCAGCGCCAGCTGATGCGGGTGGGGAGACCAGCCTCGGGCGGCGAACCACTCGGCAAAGCGCGGGGGCAGGGTGCTCATGCGGCGAACAACCTTGTGCGCGCGGCTTTGAGCGCCCATTGTAACCCCAAACCCCCACAGCCTGCGGAACAACCCGCCTGCTCAACCGTTGTGTGGGGGTGCGTCTTCACCATGTCAGGGGCCTTCATGCGCCGTTTCCGTTGCCCATCGTGCCAGCACGAGGTCTTCTTTCCCAATACCGCCTGTCTCTATTGCGGCTCTGTGCTGGGCTTTGCGCCCGGTGGAGGCTTCGCGCTGATCGGCGACGATAACCCCGCCTGCGCCAACCGCGCCACCATCGACTGCAACTGGATCGCGCCGGAGCCGGGCGCGCTGTGCCTGTCGTGCCGCCACACCACCGTGGTGCCGGATCTGACGGTCGAGGGCAATATCGAGAAATGGGCCCGCATCGAAACCGCCAAGCGCCGCCTGATCCGCCTGCTGTACCGGCTGGAACTGCCGCTCAACGACGACGAGGGCAACCCGGCCCCGGTGTTCGAGCTGAAAGGCGATCCCATCGATACCGGCAAGCCGCGCGTGCTGACCGGGCATGAGAACGGCACCATCACGCTCAACATCGTCGAGGCCGACGATGCCGAGCGCGAAGCCATGCGCAGCGCCATGGGCGAGCCGTATCGCACGCTGTCGGGCCACGTCCGCCATGAGGTCGCGCATCATTATTTCGAAGCGCTCACCGGCAACGACCCGGCCCAACGCGAGGCCCTGCGCGCGGTCTTTGGCGATGACCGCGCGGATTACGGCGAGGCGCTGAAAGCGCATTACGAGAACGGCCCGCCCGCCGACTGGGCGCAGAGCTTCATCTCGTCCTATGCCACCGCGCATCCCTATGAGGATTTCGCCGAGACCTGGGCGCATGTGATGCATGTGCTCGACGGTCTGGAAACCGCGCGGGCGTTTTCTCTGGTCGGGGCGGATCTGCCCGAGGATCTGCACGATCTGGCGCTCAGACCGATGGAGCGGCTGGCGGAATCCTGGGTGGCGCTGTCGGTGTCGCTGAACGCGGTCAATCAGGCGATGGGGCACGAGACGTTCTATCCGTTCGTCCTGTCCCCCACCGTCATCGCCAAGATGGAGGCGATCCGCGCCCTGATAACCCGCAACTGGCAGCTCTGATCCCCTCAGTCCCGCGGGGTCAGGCGGAGCAGCTGGCCGGGGGCGTCGTCCTCGATCAGCCAGACCGCCCCGTCGGGGGCCATGGCCACATCGCGGATACGGGCGTCCATGTCCCAGCGCTCGGCCTCGTCGGCCTGATCGCCGTCAACCGTGACGCGCACCAATCCCCGCGCGGCCAGCCCGCCGATCAGCGCCGAGCCTTGCCAGTCGGGGAACAGATCGCCGGTGTAGAACACCATCCCGGCAGGGGCGATCACGGGCGTCCAGCTCAGGCGCGGGGCCTCGAACTCGGGGCGTTCTTCGTGGTCGGGGATGGCCGAGCCGCTGTAATTGCTGCCATTCGACACCACGGGCCAGCCATAGTTCAGCCCCGGCGCAATCAGGTTCAGCTCATCGCCGCCGCGCGGTCCCATCTCGTGCAGCCAGAGGTTTCCGTCGGGCGCAAAGGCCAGCCCGTAGGGGTTGCGGTTGCCCAGCGTCCATAGCTGCGCCGCCACGCCGACCTCATCGGCAAAGGGGTTGTCCGCCGGGGTCGAGCCGTCCAGCATCAGCCGCAGCACCTTGCCGCGCGCCTGCGCCGGATCTTGCGCGCTCTCGGACAAGGTGCGCTCGCCCAGCGTCAGGAACAGATGCTCGCCCGCCGGGTCAAAGGCGATGATCGCGCCGGGATGCCCGCCGCCACCGCCCTGCGGCTGACGCCACAACTCCTCGACATCGCGCAGGCTTGTCCCGTCCAGCCGCGCGCGGGCCAGCACGATCTGGCTGCCGTCCTCGCCGGGCGCGGCATAGGTCAGATAGATCAGCCCGCTCTGCGCGAAATCGGGGGCAGGGGCGACATCATGCATGCCCAGCTGGCCCTGCTGATGAACCTCTGGCACGCCCGAAATCTCGGTCTTCTCACCCTCGGGCGTCACCACGAACAGATGCCCTGCGTGTTCCGTCACCAGCATCCGCCCGTCCGGCAGCGCCGCAATCGCCCAAGGGGTGTCGAAATCGGCTACCGCCTGCACCGCGAAGGGTTGGGTCGGACTGTAGTCGCGTGCGCCGACTGTCCGGCCATTGGCGAGAATCGGCAGCACAGCAAGCGCGGTTCCGGCGATCAGGCCAGAAAGGATAAGAACGGAGCGCGGACGCATGGGGGTCTCCTGGTCAAAGGGCAGGCGCAGGGGGCCTTTGCCCTAATCTAGCGCGCAAGGGTGCCGGGGGCACGTCACCGCCCGCGCACGTTTTTGTCAGGAGCCACCGCGCGTTGCGCCCCCGGCACCCGTCCGCATCGCGCGCCGGGTTGCGCGCAACACAAAGGTGTCGGCGGGATGCGCTTGCAGGTCTGAAACGCCGGGCGGCTACAGCCGGGGCATCCCTTTGGGCCGGGACAACCGCTTTTGCGCTGCCACCCGGAACGGCGCATTCGCCGCGCCATAACCCTGATAGCCGCCGCGCCGTTCGATCAGTTCGATGAACATCGCACCGGCGAAATTGCGCGAATAGAGCTGAAAGAACTCGGCCTCGCCGTCGCGGTCATAGAGAATGTTATGCGCCTGCAAGCGGGCCAGAAACGCCGGGTCCAGCTCGAACCGGGCGGTCAAATCGGCATAGTAGTTGCCCGGCATCGGCAGCGGTTCAAAGCCCAGCACCGCCAACCGTTCGGCCGTGGCAAAGATGTCATCGCAGGCAAAGGCCACATGCTGCACGGCTGCACCAAAGCTGTCGGCCAGAAAGCCCCCGGCCAGTGTGCGGTGGTTCTCGGCCCCGTTCAGCGTCACCCGCAACCCGCCATCGGGCGAGGACAGCGCCTGACTGCGCACCAGCCCGTCGGGGTCGATGACGTCGACCATCGGCGTCTTGGTCATGCCGAACAACGAGGAATAGAACAGCGACCATGACAGCATCTCGTCATAGCTCATGGTCAGCGCAAGGTGATCAACCCGTGTCAGACCCGCGCCGGGGGCAGAGTTGCCAGTGCGCGTAAACTCCACCTGCCACACATCGCTGAACCCGTCGTCAACGAAATGCAGAACCGAGCCGCCGACGCCGCGGATGGCCGGGATCGGCAGTTCGCCGGCCTGACGCGGCTGGCTGAATGCCGCGGATCCCAGCGCGATTGCCCGGGCAACCGTGTCTGGGGCCGAGGCCACGCGCAGCCCGATATCGCAGATATTGGTGCGGTGGACGGTAAACGTGCTGCCCGCGTGGCCCTGCGTTTCGGCGTTCAGCAGAACGCGGATCGCGCCCTGTTGCCACAGGGTCAGATCCTTGGCGATGTGGCGGCCCGTCTCGGCAAAGCCCAGCGTGCGCAGCAGGGCGGCGATGCTTTCGGCCTCGGTCCCGCGGGTGGCGATCTCGATGAACTCGACCCCCTGCGCGGGCTTGGGTGCCGGGATCGGTGGCAGATCGACCGTCAGCGACGGCTCGGCCCGGCGCACGCTGTCCATCAGGTGGATCAGTGAGCGGTGGCCATCGCGGGCAATCGCGCGCGGCAAGCCGCCGCGAAACTGGTCGTTGAAGATTTCCAGACTGATCGGCCCGCTGTAGCCCGTCGCCATCACCGCGCGCATGAAGCCGGTGACGTCCAGATCGCCCTCGCCGGGCATGTTGCGAAAGTGGCGCGACCAGTAGAGCAGATCCATCGGGATCGCGGGCGCATCGGCCAGCTGGACAAAAAAGATCCGGTCGCCGGGAATGCGGCGGATGGTGTCGGGGTCGATCCCCCGGCCCAGCGTGTGAAAACTGTCCAGGATAAGTCCGACATTCGCATGATCGGCGCGGCGCACGATTTCCCACGCATCGCGGTGGTCATCGACATGCTTGCCCCATGCCAGCGCCTCGTACCCGACGCGCAACCCGCGCTTTGCCGCGCGCTCGCCCAGCTCGGCGAAATCCGCCGCTGCGCGGTCGACACCGCCCTGCGCCTGCGGATGCACGGACGAGCACACCAGCATCAGATCGCAGCCCAGTTCACCCATCAGATCGAACTTGCGCTCGGCGCGTTCAAAGGCCCGCCGCCGCAGGTCGCCCGGCAGCCCCTCGAAATCGCGGAACGGCTGGAACAGCATCAGATCAAGCCCCGCGTCCCGGATGCGGGTCGCCAGCGCGCGCGGGCTGCGGGCGTCGGCGATGAAATCCTGCTCAAAGATCTCGATCCCGTCGAATCCCGCCGCCGCGATCGCTTCGATCTTTTCTTCCAGATTTCCTGCGATGGAAACGCTGGCGATCCCGCATTTCAGCATGGCTTACCCCTGATATCCCAACACACGCGGCAGATAGAGCACGAAGTCCGGGCAGAAGGTGATCACCATCAAGGCCACGATCAGAATCGCAATGAACGGTGCCAGATCCTTGATGATCGGGATCAGCGGTTGCTTGGTGATCGCCGCGACGATGAACAACAGCAGGCCGTAAGGGGGCGTGATCAGCCCCAGCATCGCGTTGACCACCAGCACCACACCGAAATGCACCAGATCAATCCCCAGCGCCTGCGCAGCCGGGATCAGGATCGGCACCACGATCAGCAACAGCGCTCCGGCTTCCAGCACGCAGCCCAGCACCAGAAACAGGATGTTGACGGCGATCAGGAACCCGACAGGCCCCAGATCCATCGCGCTGAGCATCGCGGCGACCGAATCCGGCACATTTTCGCGCGTGACCACATAGTTGAAGGACAGCGCCCCGGCGATCAGAATGCCCACCGACGCCGTTGAGCGGGCCGAACCCAGCAGCGCCTGATACAGCCCCCGCGCGCTGACCGACCGGTACAGCACGACCGAGATCACCAGCGCATAGGCAGCGGCGACGGCGGCGGCCTCGGTCGGTGTCATCACCCCGCCATAGATACCGCCCAGCAGGATCACCGGCAGCATCAGCGCCGGGATCGCCTGCCATGTTGCGCCGGGCAGTTCGCGCAGCGGAATGCCGTCATCGACCGGGAACCCGCGCCGATGGGCGATCACGCCGTTGGTGACGGCCATCAGCAGCGCCATCAGCAGGCCGGGCAGGATACCGGCGGCGAACAGAAAGCCGACCGACTGGCCCGAGACCAGCGCATACAGCACCATCGGGATCGACGGCGGGATGATCGGGCCGACAATGGCCGTGGCGGCAGTGATCGCGGCGGCATAGCTGGGGGTGTATTTGCCGTCCTTGGTCATCATGGTGATGACGATCTTGCCCATGCCCACGGCGTCCGCCACGGCCGAGCCGGACATGCCCGAAAAGATCAGCGACGAGACCACGTTTACGTGCCCCAGCCCGCCCCGGAACCGACCCACCAATGCCTGCGCAAAGCGCAAGAGCTTGTCGGCCAGCGAGCCGATATTCATGATGTCAGCGGCCAGAATGAACAGCGGCACCGCCAGCAGCGTATAGCCGTTGAACAGACCCTGCATCATCGTCTCGGCGGCGATGGAGACGTCGTAGCCCTTGAGCATCAGGTAGACAAAACTGCCCACCAGCATCGAGATGCCGATGGACTGACCCATCAGCGCCAGCGCCGCGATCAGCACCATGGCCAGGGTGAACGGATCAGTCATAATCATGGCCCTCGGGATGGATCGGCGTCACATAGCGGCTGCCTGTCCCCCGGATCGCACCCCAGACGTTAAGCAGGCTGCGGATGATCACGGCGACGGCGAAGGCGATGTAGATCGCAAAGACATAATTGTAGGGGATGCGCAGGGCGGGCGTGCGCTCGATCCGCATGAACTGCACGTAGTCCCAGCACTTGGGCAGCGTATAGGCCAGGATCGCGGCGCAGATCAGGCCGGTGGCAACGTCGAGCACCCGGCGCGCGCCCAGCGGCAGGCCGTTGTAAACGATATCCAGACGGATGATGTCGCTGTCGCGCACGACAAAGGCATAGCCGAACAGGATGCCCCAGAGCCACGCGATCGAGACAAACTCGACCGTCCAGTTGGTGTAAGTCACCGGCAAGGCAAGGATATAGCGAAACAGGATCTGCAGCAGGAAGGTGAGAAACATCGCCGCCAGCATCAGCGCAATGAAATTCTCGGCGCGTCGCTGCAACCATCCAAGGATCGGCGCAAAGCGGGTCATGGCGTGTCTCCGTCAGGGCGGGCAGAGGCTGCGACGGCGACCGTACCGGGCCACCGTCGCGCGCTGGGCGCAGGCTTATTGGCCGACAGCGCCGATGGCATCGACCAGCCCGTCAGGCCAGTCCGCCGAATAGGGCGAGTTCATGTAAACCTCGGTCACATGCGCCTGAAACGCGGCGTTGTCAGGGACATAGACGTCGATGCCCTGCGCTTCGAATTCGGCTTGCAGGGTCGCTTCCTGATCCAGCGTGATCTGGTCAAGCGCCGCTTCGAACTGGTTGGCACACATCTGCACGCGCTCTTGCTGCTCGCCGGTCATCGCGTTCCACTTGGACATCGAGATGGTGAATTCGTTCGCCGCGATCAGGTGGTTGGTCAGCGCGATATGGGTCAGCAGCTCGTCGAAATGCATCGAGCGGGTGGCCGGAAAGCCGTTATCCTGCGCGTCGATGGCATGCGTTTGCAGCGCGGTGTAAACCTCGGTGAAGGCCACCGGCACCGGGCTTGCCCCCATCGCCTGACCGACGAACTGCCAACCCTCACCACCGGGCATCCGCAGACGGACACCGGCCAGATCCTCAGGCGTCATGTAGCGGTGGTCGCCGATATACGACAGGTGGCGCGCGCCGATATAGGGGAAGGACAGGAACTTGATGTTGGTCGCGTCCTCGACCTGCGCCCACAGATCATCCAGCACGTCGCTGTTATAGACCGCGCGCATGTGCTCATAGTCGCGGAACAGGAACGGCAGACCCAGGACCGAGGTCGCCGGGACCTGATTGTAAAAGTCAAAGATCGCCAGATTGGCCATGTCCAGATTGCCGCGCTGCATGGCGGTCAGCTCGGTGCCCTGCGCGAACAGAGTCGCGCCGTGATAGGCTTGGAAGTTGAACTCGTCGCCCAGACAATCGCCGAATTCCGTTTGCAGCAGCTGCGAGCGGATATCGGTGTCGGACACCGTGTCCGAATAGATCAGTTCGACCGTTGCCGAGGCGGCGCTGGCACTCAGGGTCGCAGCGGCGGTGCCGCAGGTCAGAAGAGTCTTCAGAGTCAAACGCATAATATCCTCCCAGTAGCGTTTGGTGCGCCCCGAAGGGTGCAGGTCAGGTGAAACTGTCGAATGTGGCGCGCATCCGCGCCGGGTCGGGCTTGCGCCCGGTGAACAGCTCGAACGCCAGAACCGCCTGAAAAACGGCCATGCCCGAGCCGTCGATGCCGTGACAGCCCTTGGCGCGGGCCTGTTGCAGGAACGCGGTTTCCAGCGGGAAGTAGACGATATCGGCAACCCAGTGGCGCGGCTCGACCAGCGCCATGTCCAGCGGCGTGCCGGGCAGTTTGGCCATGCCCACCGGCGTTGCGTTGACGATGCCGTCGGCCGCAGCGGCGGCAACGCGCAGATCAGCCGCCAGGCGCACCCGCCCGACCCCCAGCCGCGCGGTAATCGACCCGACCAGCGCCTGGGCGGCAGCGGCGTCCACGTCCTGCACGAACAGCAGCCCTACGCCCGAGTCGAGCAGCGCATTGGCCACCGCGCCCCCGGCACCGCCCGCGCCCAGCAGCAGCGCGCAACCATGCGCCTGCGCGCCGATGTCGCGGCGAAAGCCCTCGGCAAATCCGGCGTAATCGGTGTTGTGTGCCACGCGCCCGTCCGGCCCGAAAACCACGGTGTTGGTCGCGCCGACCGCCAGCGCCGAAGGCGCGATGCTGTCGACGTGGTCAAGCGCCGCGCGCTTGAACGGAAAGGTCACGTTCACCCCGGCCAGCCCGTCCGCCTGCGCCTGATCGAGCAGGGCGGCGATGTCGCGCGTCGCCAGCTGATCGGCGTCGATCAACTCATAGCCATAATCCAGCCCCAGCGCGCGGCCTTCCTCGATGTGCATGCGTGGCGTGCGCGATGCGCCGATACCGGCCCCGATCAACGCCGCACGCAAGCCCGGACCGGGCGACGCAAGGGTCACAGGTGATGGCGCTGCGGACATGCGGATCGATTCCTCCCTCGGCTCCTGCGGCTCAAATTGTACCGACAAGTTAATTGTGTCAATTGAAATGTTCCGCTAGGTTCATTTCCAACGGAAGAGGAGCACCACCCGATGGGCGAAGGCGTGATGGACGGCGGGCAGGGCCGGCAGCGATGGAAGCAAGATCCTGAGGGGGTTCGCCGCGCGATTCTGGATGCGGCGCAGGCTGAATTCGCCCGCCATGGCTATGCCTCGACACGGGTCGAGGATATCGCGGCGCAGACCGCGACCTCCAAGCGTATGATTTATTACTATTTCACCGACAAAGAGGGGCTTTACCTGCAAGCGCTTGAATCAGCCTATGCGCAGGTGCGTCAGGGCGAGGCGGCGCTGCGGCTGGACCACTTGCCGCCGGTGCAGGCGCTTAGAACATTGGTCGAATTCACCTTTGACCACCACCGCGCGCATCCTGATTTCATCCGGCTGGTGATGATCGAAAACGTCCATAACGCCGACAATCTGCGCGCTTCGGGTCTGATCGGGCGGGTCAACAAGGGGGCTATCGAGAAACTGGCCGATCTCTTGGCACGGGGGCAGGCGCAGGGCCTGTTCCGTCCCGATATCCTGCCGTTGGAACTGCACTGGCACATCTCGGCGCTGTCCTTCTTCAATGTTTCCAACCGGCCCAGCTTTACCGAAAGCTTCGGCGATTCCCTGTTCGCCGAAGCCGGTCAGGCCCGGCTCAAGGCGCAGGCGGTCGAGGCCGTCTTGCGCCTGGTTCAGGCCGGTGCCGACACCCCTACACCCACCCCGGAGCCCCCTATGCTGAACCCTGAACTCACTGGCTTTCTGACGGCATGGACCGAGAAATGGGCCGCGTTGCCCCCCGGTGCCTCGCCTGCTGACCGGCGCAAACGGTTCGAGGTGATCGCCGCCGAAATGCGCCTGCCGACGCCCGAGGATGTCGATTGCGAGACCGAGCACTGGATCGACTCCAAGGCCGGTCCGGTCCGCGTGCGGGTGTTTCGCCATCGCTCGGGCGGGACGCAGCCGTGCCTGATCTACATGCACGGCGGGGCGTGGATGCAGGGCTCGCCCGAGACGCATTGGGACATCACCAGCCGCATCGCCTCGACCAACAGGCAGACGGTGATCAGCGTCGATTACGCGCTGGCACCCGAGCATCCGTTCCCCGCCGCGCTGGATCAATGCGGGGCGGTGGCGCGCTGGGCGCATGCGACAGCGGGCAGTCTGGGCATCGATCCGGCGCGCATCGCGGTGGGCGGTGACAGCGCGGGCGGCAATCTGGCGGCAGCGCTGGCGCTGGATCTGCGCGGCTCCGAGGTGCCGCTGATCGCGCAATTGCTGATCTACCCGGCCTGCGATTTCGACAAATCCCGCCCCAGCTATAGCGAAAACGCCGAAGCGCCGCTGTTGCAGGTCAAGGGCATGGACATGGTCAACGCGATGTATTCACCCGACACCGCGCAGCTGCACACCAACCCCCGCGTCGCCCCGCTGGTGGCCGCATCGCACGCAGGCCTTCCCCCCGCGTTCATCGCCGTCGCGCAAAACGACCCGCTGCGCGATTCCGGGCTGGCCTATGCCGATGCGCTGCGCAGCGCGGGTGTGCCGGTCACGCAGGACGACGGCACCGGCCTGATCCACGGCTATCTGCGCGCGATGGAATATTGCGCCGCCAGCCGTACCGCGCTTGCGGCGATGACCGACTGGCTGGCACAGCAACAGACCGTCTGAGCCCCCAGTGGTGACCCGGCAGGCCTTTGGCTTGCCGGGTCGCCGCGCTCACTCCGGCGACTGGGCCAGCGCGTCTGCCAGCGCAATCCGCCGGGCCGCGCTGTAGCGGTGCCAGAACTCCCACCCCAGCAAGACGACGCCCAGCAGCACCCCGATGACATCGGTGTAATCCGCCCCGGCAAAGGCGTTATAGGGCACCAGCGCAAGGATGCCGGTGACAAAGAACACCAGCCGGTGCAGCGGGCCCAGCGGGCGCACCATGAACCCCACCATCCCGACCGAGCACAGGAACACCCCGAACACGGCGGTTGAGGTGGCCAGCACGATCTCAAGCGGCGCACCCTGCATCACCAGCGCTGGCGACGACACGAACAGGAACGGCACGATATACGCTGTCCATCCCAGCCGCATCGAATGCAGCGCCGTGCTCAGCGGATCGGCCTTGGCGATGGTCGCGGCGGCATAGGCGGCCACGGCGACCGGCGGCGTCAGAAAGGACAGCAGGCCGAAATACATCACATACAGATGGGCCGAAATCGGCAGGACTCCCAGCTCGACAATCGCCGGGGCAACCAGCGCGGCCAGCAACACATAGACCCCGACCGTCGGCAGACCCATGCCCAGAATGATGCACACCACCGCCGAGATCAGCAGCAGCAGGAACAGATTGCCTTCGCCGACGGAAACCAGCGTCAACGTCAGGCTGAAGCCCAGACCGGTCAGCGACAGCACGCCGATCACCATACCCGCCCCGGCGGTGATCACGATGATGTCCAGCGCGCCCAGCCCGGTGCGATAGATCGAGGCGAAAAGGTCAGCGATCTTTGGCCGCTTGCCCTTGTAGCCAAAGGCCAGCGCCGTCACCAACAGCGCGCCGATGGCGGCGACAACGGCCATCTGCGGCTGCCAGTTGAGTGAGAACAGCGCGTAGATCATCACCACGAAGGGCAGGAAGTAATGCCAGCCCGCCTTGAGCACCGCGCCCGCGCGGGGCAGCTCGGACGCCGGGATCGCCTTGATCCCGGCCTTGCCCGCGTCCAGATCAATGATGATGAACAGCGCCAGATAATACAGGATCGCCGGCACCAGCGCCGCCAGCAGCACCTGCGAGAACGGGATCTGCAGGAACTCGGCGATCAGAAAGGCCGAGGCCCCCATTACCGGCGGCATCAATTGCCCGCCGGTCGAGGCCACGGCCTCGATCCCCGCCGCGCGGGCGGGCGAATAGCCTGAGCGTTTCATCCACGGGATCGTAATCACCCCCGAGGCCACGACATTCGCCACCGCACTGCCTGACACCGAGCCGAACAGCAGCGAGGCCAGCACGGCGATCTTGGCCGGCCCGCCGCGATAGCGCCCCATCAGGGCCAGCGACAGGTCGGATAGGAACTCGGCCCCGCCGGTGGCCGACAACAGGCTGCCGAACAGCAGGAACGCGATGATCACGGTGCAGGCCACGATGATCGGCAGGCCCAGCATGCCGTTCACGTCGATTGCCAGATAGGCGGTCAGCCGCTCGATATCGGTGGCGCGGCCCTGCAACATGCCGGGCACGAAATCGCCAAACAGCCCGTAGAGCAGGAACAATACCACGATGATCGGCAGCGCCCAGCCGGTCGAGCGGCGCAGCGCCTCGATGCTCAGCACCAACAGCGCACCGCCCGCAATCACCCCGTCGCGCGGGCGCATCAGCACCAGATCCACCAGATTGGGAATCTCGACCGCCAGATAGAGGCCCGCAGCCAGACCGATGGCCGCCAGCACCCAGTCATGCGGCGGCACGTTGTTGCGCGTGCTGCCGCGCCGGAAGGGAAAATGCAGAAAGGTCAGGGCCAGACACAGCCCCAGCATGCCCGCAACGAATTGTTGGGTCAGGATATTCAGCCCGACACGGCGGAAAAGATCGGCCCCCCAAAGCAGCGCCGCAATCGTGATCGCCGAGGCGATCACGATCTTTGTATAACCCACAAAATCACGAGAGACCTGTACGTCACTGTCGCCCATGGTCGGCGTGTCCGCCATTTCGTGTCTCTCCTGACTCACCGTGTCGCTCACTCGGCTGCGGGCATGATGCCGACTTCGTTAAAGAAGCGGACGGCGCCGGGGTGGTATTCGATGGGAGAAAGCGGTCGCGCCATCATCGCCGGGTCAAAGCCGCGGAACGCCGGGAAGGTGGCAATCAGCTCGTCCCGGTGCTCGTAAATCGCCTGCGTGACATCGTGGACAATATCGTCCGAGGTGCTGGCGCTGGCGAACATGATCGCGTCGATGGCCAGAATGGTCGTCGGCTCGGTCACGCCGGGCGCGCCCGGCCGCGGGTCGAACTGGCGGAAATAGGCTTGCGGCAGGAATTCACGGATCGCGGCCAGTTCCTCGTCCGTGCCGCCAAAGGGCAGCACACGGACGCCACCGACGGCCGCGTCAACTTCGCTGACCTTGGCAGCACCAAGCGCAAAGAAGAACGCATCCACGCGCCCGGCGGCAAAATCATCCGCGCCGCCGACGGTATTGGCGACCGTGACGCTTTCCACGTCAGCCTCGGTCATGCCGACGCTGGCATAGATCGCCTCCATCATCGTCGCGGCGATCTGCTGGCTGCTGTAGCCGCCCGGTACGGTGTGGCCGCGCAGATCGGCGATCGAGTGGATGTCCGAATCCGCCCGTACGAACATGCCGAACTGCAACGGGAACATCACCCCCAGGGCGCGCAGGCCTTCTTGCGGACGGCCCTCGAAATGCTCGCGCCCCTCCAGCGCGACCCCCACTTCATGCGCGGTGCCGACGCCGAAGTCGATGTCGCCCTCACTGATCGCCGGGATATAGACATTGGCGCTGGCGAAGGGCTGCAGAATGGCCCGGATGCCCGCTTCGTCGTTGATGATCTTGGCAACCGCCGTGCCCGCCGAGTGAAACAGCGAGCCGGGTGTTGCGGTCCCGACCGTCACCATTTGTGCAGACACCTGCTGCGCCGGAAGCGCGAGCAGCAGCGCCGACAGCGCAAATACTACCGTTTTCATTGTTCCTCCTTCTCGGGTTTCCCGCGCCAGTGATCCAGCGCCCTCCAAACCCGATTTCCCTGAAGTCCCATGACCCCGAAAGGCCACCTCCAACACCCTCAAGCCTAATACAGCCAGCGTCAGGGTGACTAGCGAGGCTGGCTGAACAGGGTGTTCTTATTTTGGAACATGCCGCGCGGCTAAGCCTGGGTCTTGAGATGCTCGGTAATCCGGTCCAGCAAGGCCCGCATCTTGCGCGGCGCATAGCGGCGTTCCAGATAGGTCGCCGAGATCAACAGCGGCGGGCTTGTCCAGGCCAGCGGCAGCCGGATCAAGCGCCCCGCTGCCACGTCCTGCTTGCACATGATGTCGGGCATCAACCCGATGCCGAGGTCTTGCAGCGCCAGTTCCTGCACCAGCACGGCGTGGTTCACCACGACCCGCGGCGTCAGCGCCACTGTCGTGCCGTCCGGCAGGCGCATGTCGGGAAACACCCGGTCGCGCTGCTGGTACTGGTGCAGGATGACATCGTGGTTCACCAGATCGTCCAACGTGGCCAGTGGCCCGCGCTGCGCAAGATAGCCGGGGCTGGCGTAAAAGCTGCGCGGCAACTCGGCCAGCCTGCGCATCGGGTTGTGGGTTTCGGCGGGCAGACCAAAGTGAATCGCCACGTCAAAAGGCTCTTCCGCCACATCGACAACGCGGTTCTGTGCTTCGATCTCTAACCGCAGGCCGGGGAATTCCTTGGCGAAATCCGCCAGCGGGTGGCTGATCCAGCTGACAAAAAACACCGGCATGCTGATTCGCAGAACGCCGCTCATCTCTTCCTGCATCTTGGTCGTGTGCAGGTCGGCGTTCTCCAGCTCCTGCGCGATGCTTTCACAGCGCAGATACAGCGCGTGGCCGATTTCGGTCAGTCCCAGTGCCCGTTGACCCCGCTTCAACAGGGTCGATCCCAACTCTTGCTCAAGGGCTGTCAATTTGCGGCTGATGGTGGATTTGGGCATGCCCAACTTGAGCGCTGCCTTGTTGATGCTGCGCGCGTTCACCGTTTCATAAAACAAAAGCAACGCATTGAGATCCAGTCGTCGCGTCATGCCAGATATCCCGCAGTTCCGGCGCTCGGGCCGCATGGTGTTCCAATTCTGGAACTTAGCGTTCGCCCCCGCTGTCTAGTCAAGCGGAACCGTGTCCTTATTGTTTGCCGGAACGCTCGACTTACCAAGAAGGCCGCCATGACGTTCGGAACTGCGAGACCCCAAACCGCAACGCGCCCCGAAGTGCGCCGGCCGATCCGCAGCCTTGCTGACATCGAAGCAATCGAAGCGCAGCGCTATGACGACGTCGTGCCGGTTCACAACACGCATCAGTTGCTGCAACGCTCTGCCGCGCTGTTCCCCGAGCATACCGCGCTGACCTATCTGACCGATGGATCGCTCGACAGCGACGTGACCACGCTGACCTTCAGTGACCTGCTGGCCGATGTGAACCGCGCGGCAAACGCCCTGCGCAGGCTGGGTCTGAAGCCTGACGAAACGGTCGCGCTGTTGATGCCCTCGATGCCCGAGGCCTTCGTGTCGCTCTTTGCCGCGCAGGCCGCCGGGCGGGTCTGCCCGATCAACTACATGCTCGCGCCCGAGCATATCGCCCATCTGCTCGACAGCGTAAACGCCACGGTTCTGGTGGCGCTGGGACCGGATGCCGAGCTTGATATCTGGTCAAAACTCTCCGCGATCCGGCAGCGCTCACGGTCCCTGCGCGCGGTGGTCTGTGTCGGCGACGCGCCCGAACCCTGGGCGCATAGTTTCGCCGCCCTCATCGCTGCCGAATCCCCGGTGCTGTCCTTTGACGTCACCGCCACCCGCGACAGCATCGCCAGTTTCTTCCACACCGGCGGCACGACCGGGGTGCCCAAACTGGTGACGCATACTCATGGTAACGAGGTCCATGTCAGCTGGTTCGGCGGCATGTTTTACGACATGGGCGACGGTGATGTGATCATCAACGGCTTCCCGCTGTTCCACGTCGCGGGGGCGTTTGTGCTGGGTGGCAGCGCCATCGCCGCCGGGGCGGCAACGCTGATCCCGTCGAAACTGGGCATGCGCAACAAGGCTTTCGTGCGCGATTTCTGGCCGATCACCCGGCGGTTCGGCGTGACCTTCCTGTCCGGTGGGCCGACCTTTGTGTCGACCATCCTCAACCGCCCTGTTGGCGAGATCGACATCAGCGGCGTGAAGGCGCTGTTTGGCGGCGGCTCACCCATGCCGGTGGAAACTGCCGCCCGGTTCGAGACCGCCTTCAACGTGCCCTTGCGCAGCATCTATGGCATGACCGAGGCCTCGGGCCTTGCCAGCGTTATCCCCCGCGCCGCACAGCGGGTGCCGGGCGCGTCCGGCTGGCGGCTGCCGTTCTGCGAGGTGGCCGTGTTCGCGCTGAACGACGAGGGCGAGCCCGACCCGCAAAGCACCCTGCCGCCCGGTGTCATGGGCGCGCTTGCCCTGCGCGGCCCCAACATCAGCCCCGGCTATACCGACCCGTCGGTCACCGCCGCCGCCTTTACCGCGCAAGGCTGGCTGCTCACCGGCGACATGGGGCAGGTCGCCGAGGACGGGCAGATCGTCGTGATGGGCCGCTCGAAAGACGTCATCATCCGCAGCGGTCACAACATTGACCCGGCAGTGATCGAAGAAGCCTTGATGCAGCACCCCGATGTGCAGCTGTGTGCCGCCGTCGGCCAGCCTGACGCCTATGCCGGTGAGCTTCCGGTCGCGTTTGTTCAGGTCCGGCCCTCGCGCACGATCACCGCGCAGCAGATCCTTGAGGCAACGCGCGGGCATATCCCCGAGCCCGCAGCGGTCCCCAAGGCGCTCTATCTGATCGACGCGCTGCCGCTGACAACGACGGGCAAGATCTTCAAGCCCGCCCTGCGCCGCATGGCGGTCGAACGGGCGTTTTCGCAGCAGTTGACGGCGCTGCTGCCGGATGGCGCGTTGGAAAGCGTGACCTGCCTTGAGGAAAAGGGCGCGCGGCGGGTCGAGATCCGTCTGGCAGGTGACGCCGCGCCGGGCAGCGAGGCCACCGTCGCGCAGCACATGGCCGGGTTTGCCGTGCCCTATGCGCTGGTCAGCGACTGACTACCAGCCACCCTCGCGCAGCCATTCTTCCAGCAGTTCCATCTTTTCCAGCCCGAAGAACGGCTCACCATCGACGATGAAATACGGCGAGCCGAACACGCCCTTGGCCAGCGAGGCTTCCACCCCCGCGTTGAGCAGCGCTGAAGCCGCGCCGCTTGCATGCGCCTCGGCCAGCGCAGCGCGGTCGACGCCCTGACCGGCGGCAAGGTCCAGCAACGTGTCCAGCTCTCCAATCGCGCGGCCTTCCAGCCAGTACGCGGCCAGAATGGCCTTGGCGACCGGCTTGGCGCGCATGGGGTCGTGCTCGGTCAGCCAGTGAAACGTCCGCCCGGCGGCCAGAGGGTTGGCCGGTGGATCCGTCAGCTGCCGCCCGAACCGGATGCCATGGCGGCGGCAATAGCGCTGCGCATCCAGCCGCATATAGGGGCCTTTGAGCGGTGTCTTGGGTATGGCTTTCAACCCCATGACCTTCATCACGCTGACGCCCAGCAGCATCGAGGTCCATGTCGTCTCGCGCCCATATTTCGCCGCAAGATCATCCACCCGCAGACTGGCCAGAAAGCCAAACGGTGAAATGAAGTCGAAGTAGAACTCAACCGGGTGCTGGTCAGAAATGGTCGAACCTCCCACATGGAATCGGCTCAAAACAAGCCTATGGCGGTTTTGCGGCGATCCGGGCTGTATGTCCACGGATAACCGTACCGGAAACATCGTCCGGCGCGACCCCACAGCCGTCTGCGCCTTGGCTGCGAAAAGCCAGACTTCGTGGCAACGTTCGAGAAGCCGAAGAGCTGGGTGATCCCCGCTTGCCAGGTTCCGGGCTGTCAGGGTAACCGTTTGCTGCGGGGTTTTACAACGCCCGGTGGAACCGGTCTGCCAGAGGATCGCCGCGCAATGGGAACCCATAACCGTATGCCAGACCCTGACAAACTGCCCGCAAAGACCGTCGCGATGCCCGCGCGTCTCGCTCATGTCCCGCGCGTCACCACTCGCCTGACGTGGCGCATCGCCCGCACCCAAGCACAGTGCGAGGTCGCAGGGTGAGCGTGCCGGTCCCCGTCGCGGTGGTCGGCATGGCCTGCCGTTTTCCGGGTGCGGACTCAACCGGGGCGCTGGCAGAGCTGCTGCGCTCGGGCGGCAGCGGGATCGGGCCGGTCCCTGCCGACCGGCGTGCGCTTTGGGGGCCATCCCCGGCCCTGCCGCCCGCCGCCGGGTTACTGGACGGCATCGACCGTTTTGACCGGCATCCGTTCCGCATCTCTGCCAGCGAGGCCCCGCTGCTGGACCCGCAGCAGCGTCTGGCTCTGGAAATGGCGTGGCACGCGCTCGAGGATGCCGGGCTGTCTCCGGCGGCACTCGAGGGGATGTTCGCCGGTGTCTATATCGGTGCCGGGTCGTCAGATCACGCGATGCGCATGGCCCGCGCGGGGTTGGTGGCTGGCAATCCCCATCTGCCCAACGCGCTGCAGAACGCGGCGATCACGGGCCGGGTGAGCTATTGTCTGGGCCTGACCGGGCCGTCGCTGACCGTCGATACCGCCTGCTCATCGGCGCTGACCGCCGTGACTCTGGCCGGTGACGCGCTCCGTCTGGGGCATTGCGACATGGCGCTGGCGGGCGGGGTGACTGTGTTGCTGGCGCCCGAGGGGTTCTCGGCGCTGGAAAGCTCTCGCGTGTTGTCCGCACGCGGGCAAACCCGCTCGTTCGACGCGGCAGCAGACGGGTTTGTCCGCTCCGAAGGCTGCGGGATGCTGGTGCTCAAGCGCCTGCCCGACGCGCTTGCCGATGGTGACCGCATCCACGCCGTGCTTGCGGGCTGGGCGACTGGGCAGGACGGTCGCAGCAACGGGTTGAGCGCGCCGTCACGTGTCGCGCAGGTACAGGTGATCACCCGGGCAATGCAGGCAGCCGGGGTCACGCCCGACCAGATCGGCGCAATCGAGGCGCATGGCTCGGGCACCGTGCTGGGCGACCTGATCGAGACGCGGGCGCTGGGCGATGTCTTCGCCGGGCGGTCACAGGCTCCGGCGGCGCTGGGGTCGATCAAGGCAGCCATCGGGCATCTTGAGGCCGCGGCGGGCATTGCCGGGCTGATCAAGACGATCCTGATGGTGCGCGACGGGTTCATCCCGGTGCAGCCCTGCTTCACTGACCCATCGCCGCAGGTGGATTGGGACACCCTGCCGCTTGAGGTGCCACGCGCGACGCGCGATTGGCCTGGGCCGCACCGGGTGGCGGGGGTCAGCGGGTTTGGCATGAGCGGCCTCAACGCTCATGTGATCGTCGCGGGCGCAGACGACCATTCCGCGCCTGTTGCCAACCCTGAGGGCACGTCGGCGCTGTTCCTGCTGTCGGCGGCCAGCCCCGCCGCCTTGGCCGCGCGGGCTGGCCAGCTTCACGCGGCGCTGGACGCGCCTGAGGCCTCGCTTGCGCGCATCGCCGCCGCCGTCACGCGCCGCTGGTCGGGACTGCCCCTGCGCGCCGGTTTCACCGCGCGGACGGTGGATGAAGCCAAGGCGGCCGCGCGCCGCATCGCCGCCGACCCGCCGGGCCGAGCCGCACGCCTGATGGGAAAAATTGCGCTCGAAACGGCGCAGCCGTTGGCACCCGCGACCGTCGCGCAGCTGCGCCGGATCTGCCCGGCTCTGGTTGACGGGACGCCAGAGAGCACGGGGACTGCGCCTGTTCGGGTTGCCGCGCCAGACGGGACCGCGAGCGGCGACGAGGCCGCATCGGCGCTCCTCGCGCTGCATCTTGCCGGGGCGACGCTGGTAGCACAGCGCCTTGCACCCGCTGACCCGGCGCTGCCAACGCTTCCGGGCTACCCGTTCGACCGGCAACGCTGCTGGTATGACGACAGGCCTGCGGCAGGAAAGGGATAGATCATGACACTGTACACCCGGATGCGCGCGGAATGAACCTCGCCCTTGGCGGTGGCGCTCGACGATGGGACGACGCACCTGACCTACCACGCGCTGGATGCGGCCACCGACCGGTTCGCGCGATGCCTGCTTGGCCGGGGCCTGCGTACCGGGGACCGGATCGGACTGGCCCTGCCCAAATCGACCGGGCAGGTGGTGGCGCTTCTGGGCGCGTTGCGGGCCGGGATAGCGGTCGTGCCCCTCGATGCCGCCGCCGCTGTCCCCTATGTCACCGACGTCATCGCCCGTACCCGCCCTGCGTTGATCCTGGGCGATCATCCCGCGCGGCACGCCACACCGGCGGTGCCATGGCTGCCCGCGCTTGCCGATGACGCGCCAGAGTCAGGTCTGGCTGCGATGGGCGCGGACCAGCCCGTTCCAGCCTCGACCGAAGCCATCGTTCTGTTCACCTCGGGCAGCACCGGCAGGCCGAAGGCCGTCGCCCATACCCACCGCACCGTCCTTGCCGGGGTGCAGGCCTTGCGTCAGGCCTGGGACATTACCGCGTCGGACCGTCTGCTGCACATTCTGCCGATGACCCACGCGCATGGCCTGATCATCGCGCTGATGCCGCTTCTGATGGCCGGTGCCCGTTTGGACCTGCGCCCGCGTTTCGATCCTGCCGATGTCGTCCGGCGTCTTCCCATGGCGACCTGTTTCATGGGGGTGCCGTTTCATTACGCGCAGCTTCTGGACCATCCCGGTTTCAACGCCGGGGCCGCGACAGGCATCCGGTTGTTCACCTCGGGCTCTGCCCCGTTGCCCGACGACCTGCGCCGTAGCGTTGAAGCCCGCACGCACAAACCGTTGCTGGAACGCTACGGGATGACCGAAACGCTGATTACCACGGCCAATACCCCTGATGCCTTTCGTCCGGGCTCGGTCGGCCGGGCGCTGCCCGGAGCGGATCTGCGGATCCGCGATCTCGAAACCGGAGAGCTGGTGGCCCCCGGCGGCGAGGGCGAAGTCGAGGTCCGGGGGGATTTCGTCTTTGAAGGCTATCAGGACGATCCGTCCGAGACCGCGCTTGCCTTCGGCCCCGACGGTTTTTCCGCACCGGCGATGTCGGGCAGCTTGACGCCGAGAGCTTCCTCACCCTGTCCGGGCGGAGCAAGGATGTCGTTATCTATGCCGGTCTCAAGATCCATCCCGCCGAGGTCGAGGCGGCGCTGCGTCAGGTGGAAGGCGTCGCCGATGCCTGCGCCTTTGGCATTCCCCATCCCCGCACCGGCATGAGCCTGCTTGCCGCCATCGTGCCCAAGCCGGCGGTCGCGCTGGATCCCGCGAAGGTGCGTCTGGCCCTTGTCGCGGCCCTTGCGCCAACGAAAATTCCCAAGCGCATTCATCTGGTGGACGCGCTGCCGCGCAACGCCATGGGGAAGCTGCGCCGCGATGTGCTCTGCGCGCGATTCGCGGCAGACTGAACGCCGCTCAACCGGGATTGACCGCGCACACCAGCAGATAGGCAGACAGGGATACTTCGATCTCGCGGCCATAGGCATGCATGGCGCTGCGGTGCATGACTCCGGCGAACGGCAGGATGGTATCGGCCCTGATATCGCGGATCTCCACGGGCTCAAGCCCCGCCGCCTGCAACGAACGGGCATAGTCCGCGGGCGTTCTTTCGTCGTTGACCGACGGAATGAAGCTGGTGGGCCGGTCGGCAAGAACGTCGGTCAGGATCAGTCGCCCGCCCGGCACCAGCAGCCGGCGCGCCTCGGCGAAGAAGGCACTGCGCGGGCGGAAATGCATCGCGGCCTCGACGGCATGGATGCAATCGACGCTCTGATCGGGAAAGTCCAGCGCGGTCGCATCCATCTGGAGAAAGCGGATCCGCGCGCTGGCGTAGGTGTCGTTGGCATAGGCGATCTGGCGTGCGGAATAATTGATGCCGGTGATTGTGGCCTCGGGGTAGCCTGCCGCAAACAGCGCCGTGCAGGCCCCCAGCCCGCAGCCGACGTCCAGCACGGTGCGGGCCGTGTCACGTTGGGGATCGGTGTCGATATGCAGCGAAACAAGGCGAGTCGCCGCTTCCGGCAGGGTCTCGATCGGCTCACCGCTGGCGCTGCGCCAATAGCCGTAATTGTACAGATCGGTCGTGCCGAACAGGCGCCGAAACGCCGGGTGAAGGATTGCGAAATCGTAATCGTCGGTGTGCAATCTCAGGCGGTCGTCGCCGGGCATGGGTCTTCCTTGGGCTGCAAGGAAAGAGGGTATGCGCAATCGCAAATTCGGTGCAATCCGATTGTTGCGGGGCCGTGCAAACATTGCGGCCACCAAACGGGCAGCGTTCCGGCAGTACCGACGCGACCCCGCAGCGCGAACACCTTGTCGGGCACGCGGTATGTCCTGCGACGGCTCCTGTGTAGGGGCGCGCTGGGTTCGGGATGTTGGGGATTGTGGTGCCGATGAAGGGACTCGAACCCCCGACCCACGCATTACGAATGCGTTGCTCTACCAGCTGAGCTACATCGGCCACGTCGCCCCCTTTACTGTTCACAGGCCTCTTGCGCAAGGCTGAAACTGGCAGGGGGCGTCGTCTTTTGTGGCGGGGCTTACCGTTGGTGCGCCGGGTCGGGCCGCGCCGCCGCTTCGATGATCGCGCGCGCTCGCTCGGGGTCGTTCAGCGCCTGCGCCAGGGCCAGCGCGGCCTTGGCCAGAAACAGGGGCGCGCGCTCGACACCGACCTGATCGAGCGTGGTGGCCAGCGTGTCAAAGACGTCTTCGATATCGGGCATGTCAGGCGACCTTTGTGCTCAGGATGGTGGCGATTGCGGCCAGAACGGCCTGGGGCGTCGGCGCGCTCCACCGTGCGCCGATGTGCAGGTCGGGGCGGATCAGCAGGGCCGCGCCCTTTGCCGCGCCGAGCCGCTTTCCCGCCGCGCCGTCACAGGGCAGGGACAGCACCGTCAGATCGAGATGCGCGACCTCCAGCGCCGGGCCAAAGCACAGCAGGGTGAAGCCGGGGCCAAGGCATTCCGACAGGAACCCGTCCCCCTCGGCCGCATCCGGCAGCATCGCCCCCAGCGCAGCCGCTGGGCCAAAGCCGCCCGCACCCGCCACCACGGCAGGGCTGTCGGCGTAGGTGTAGGGCGTCATCTGGCGCGGGTTGGCCAGTTGCCCGGCCCAGTCCTGCGTCAGCGCCAGAGACAGCGCCGCGTCGCGCATCAGCCGCCAGCCCGCCGTCGGCGGCGTCATGAAGCGCGTCGATTTCTGCGCATTGGCGAAGACATCCAGCGTCGCCCCGCGCCGCTCAGGCGTGTAGCTGTCAAGCAGGCCCTCACCGGCCCGGCCCGTCACCACGCGGCCCAGCTTCCAGCCGATATTCTGCGCATCCGCCAGCCCGTTGTTCAGCCCGCGCACGCCAAAGATCGGCACGATATGCGCGCTGTCACCGATGAAGAACACCCGCCCGTCGCGGTACTCGTCCAGCGCCAGCGTGTTGGCGGAATAGACGCTCCACCACTCCAGCTCCCAGTCGCCGGTATGCCCGATCTCGGCCAGAACCGCGCTCACAGACGCCCGCACCACGTCCTCTCGGGTTGCCTCCTCGGCGCTCTCACCGTCACCCAGCTGATAGTCGATGCGCCAGATGTCCTGCGGCTGGCGGTGAATCAGCACGGTGCCACCGGGGCGGCAGCCCGGATCGAACAGCGCGCGGCGGATGGTCGGATAGTCATGCGCCATCCGCACATCTGCGATCACATAGCGGCCCTCATAATTCTCACCCTTCAGCCGCAGCCCGCGCATCCCCCGGATGGCCGAGCGCGCCCCGTCCGCCGCCAGCAGCCACGGTGCCGACACCCGGTAGTCGCCGTGTGGATCGCTCAGGGTCACCGCCACGCCGCCGTCCTGATCCTCAACCGCCGTCACCCGCGTCTGCCAGCGCGTCTCGATCAACGGCTGGGCCGCGACGGCGTCCCACAGGAACGCCTCGATATACTGCTGTTGCAGGTTGTACATCGGGCGGAAGCGGTCATCCGACCCGTCGGGCATCTGGAACTCAAGGATCTGCTGACCCCGGTACAGCGTCCGCCCCATCGTCCAAGGCAGCCCCTCGCGCAGGAAGGGGGCGACGGCACCGATCCGCTCCAGAATGTGATAGCTCGACCGCGACACACAGATCGCCCGGCTGCCGTCGTTGAACGTGCCCTTGGCCTCGACCAGCAGGCAGCGCACACCCTCGGCTGCCAGTGTCAGCGCGGCGGTCATGCCGACAGGGCCAGCGCCGACGATGATCACCGGCGCATCGGTGTCGCGCGGGGCATCCGCAGCAGGGGCCTCGAACTGCGGATAGGTGAAATAGAGCGAGTCATACTCGCCACGTCCCTCAGGGCGCATGGAATCCTCCCGTGTTGATGTGTATCTAAAACGGGATTGCGGTGCTGTATGTCCCCCGCAAAAGAGGACAGCCATGCTGGAGCTGATAGATCCCTGCCTTGCCCGACTGGGCCAGGATGATTTCGCGCCCGCGTTTCTGAAGGCCGCTCAGGCGGCGGGCGCCGATCAGGTGATGATCTTTGCCTATCGCCCCGATGCTGTCACCTGCCTGTTGTCGCGCAATTTCATCGAAGGTCGGCTGGGCACCCGTCTGGCCGAGGCCTATGTCCGCAGCGGGTTTCGCGACGATCCGCTGCACGCGCGGGTGCTGGCGCTGGAACCGCGGACCGCAGCGTTGGTCGAACTGGCACATTTGACCAGCGCGATGCCCCCCGCCTACCGCACCCGGTTCTTCGACGCGCCGGGGCTGGGCGACAAGGTGGCCGTGCTGGCGACGGGCGAGCGGCTGCATCTGGTGCTGAACCTTTACCGAACGCAACAGGCACAGGGCTGGCCCGAGGATCTGCTGCGCGTTCTGGGCCGGCTTGCCGTCCTGCATTTCGAAGCCCGCAGCGGCACAATGCCCGAAGCCCTGCTCGCCCTGTCGGACCGCGAACGCGCCGTGTGCGAAGGCATTCTTGCCGGTCAGAAGGCCGAGGTCATTGCCCATTCGCTGGGCGTTGCTGCCACCAGCGTGATCACCTACCGCAAGCGCGCCTATGCCAAACTCGGCATATCCTCGCGCGCCGGGCTGTTTGCCATCTGCCGGGGCTGAGGCACGGCTTGACAGTCGCGCGCCCAACGCCCACCCCGTGGCTCATGTCCGCCTCTCTCTCCCCCGCTCAGACCGCTTCGGCGCTGCTCACCGCACAACGCGTGCTGGTCATCGGCTGCGCGGGTGCAGGCAAGACGACCCTGGCGCGGCGGCTCTCCACCCGCTTTGATCTGCCGTTCCAGTCGCTTGACCGAGACGCGCGCTGGTTGCCCGATTGGGTCGCCCGCGATCCCGAGGAACAACGCGCGATCATCACCCGGCTGGCTGGGGCCGAGCGTTGGGTGATGGACGGCACAGATCCTGACAGTCTGGACCTGCGCCTGCCGCGCGCCGATCTGGTGCTGTGGCTGCGCGTCCCGCGCACCACGGCGGTGGCCCGTGTTTTGTGGCGCGGCCTCGTGCACTGGGGGCGGGTCCGCCCCGGCATGGCGCGCGGCTGCCCCGAGCGTCTGCCCACCGCCAGCAATCTGTCGGCCCTGTGGCAGTATGACCGCGATCAGGCCCCGGTCATCGAGCACCACCTGACCCGCTATGGTGCCGACGTGCCCGTCGTCCAGCTGCAGTCCCCGGTCGAGATCGCCCAGCTTTTCGCCACCTGATGCAAAAGGCCGCCCCAGGGGCGGCCTTTCTTTGGCGATCCGTGGGCCTTACAGCCCCATCCGCCGCGTCTGGTCCAGATCGATGACCTTCGCGCCTTGCTCGGGTTCGGGTTCCGGCTCTGGCGTGGTTTCGGCGACGTCCTCGGGTTCTTCGGCGTCCTCGATGGGCTCTTCTGCGACGGGCTCGTCGACCTCATCCTCGTCGTCGATCACCGCCGCCTCAGGCGCGGGCGAGGGCAGGGCGCCCACGATCAGCGGCAGCATCTCGGTCCCCGTCGCGCTGGGGCCCGAGCTGTTGGGCGTCTGGGTCCAGCTGAGCGTGTCGAACGCCCCGCAATTGGCGCACAGCGCGTGCCAGCCGGCGTGTTCATGGTGGCAGTTCTCGCAGACCCATTGCTGGCCGCGCGGCGCGATCAGCGCCCGTGCCAGCCAGCCGCGCACCACCTGATCCGGCGAGCCTTCGCCGCGCTCGATTGCTGCCATGATGGTCATCACGCGCTGCGTCGGGTGGGTGTCGTGCAGATCGCCCATGGCGCGGCGCGCGCCGGGGAAATCCTCGGCCGCGATGAGCAGTTCGGCGCGGGTCATCTGCGCCTCGGGACCGGGGGTCAGCGCCAGCAGCGGCTCGAACCGCTTGAGCCGGGTCGTCGCCGCCTCTTGCGGGGCAATCGCCGCGAAGGCCTGCGCCAGTTCGGGGTGCGGCTGGGTTTTCCACGTGCGTTTGAGCACTTTGGCCGCCGCCTTGGGCTTGCCGCGCGCCACCATCGCGCCCGCCGCCATCACCGCCGCAGGCACCAATTCGGGCGAGGCCTTGTTCGCCTCGATCGCCAGATCCTGCGCCAGCGCGGTGTTGCCCTTCTCGGCCTCGACCTCGGCCTGTTGCAGGGTCAGCACGGCATCACGGCGCTGATAGACCGGCTTGGGCAAGCGGCCCGAACGCGAAGTCTCAAGCAGCGTGCGCCGCGCGCCTTGCCAGTCCGAGGCATCGTTTTGCAGTTTCAGCAGGTTATCCTGCGTCGCCGCATGGCCGGGCCGCAGGCTGAGCGCCGTAGCCGCCAGTTTGCGCGCCTTGGTGGAATTGCCCGCTTCGATCTGTTGCGACAACAGGCCTTGCACGCCGACAAAGCGCGAACGGTCCTGCTCCAGCAGCCGCTTGTAATACTCCTCGGCCAGCTGGGTGTTGCCCTTGGCCTGCGCCGATTGCGCGATCAACAGGGTGGTCAGCGTCTGGTCATCCATCAGCTTCTCGGCCTTGCGCGCCTTGGTCAGCGCCTTGTCGCCCTCGCCCGAGGCCAGCGCCAGAAAGCCGTCGGTCAGCGCTTCAAGCCCGCGCCGACGGCGGCCACGCTCGAAATAGCGGCTGATCGCGGTGTCATCGCCGTTGATGAAGCGCAGCGTTGCCACCAGCAACCCGGCCAGCTTCATCAGCAGCCACAGCCCGGCCAGCAGCAGGATCGCGGCAATCGCCATCTGCACCGGGCCCAGCGTGAATTCGGTGTTCGCCACGGCGATGCGCACGCCCGCGTCTGTCTGCATCAGGGTCTCGGCGCCTATCGTCAGGCCCGCGACCACGGCAAGGAACAGGATGACCTTCAAGACTGTCCAGAACATCGCTTACTCCTCACCATCCATACGCGTCTGGACTTGCGCCAGCGCTGCCAGGGCCGCAAGCCGGGTCTCGGCCTGCGCGCGCCAGTTTGCCATCGCCTCGGCGGGGGCGCCGGTCAGCGCGTCCACCTCGTCCAGCGTCGCTTGCAGATTGCCCTGCTGCAACTGCGCCTCGGCGCGTGACAGCACGGCATCGGGGTCGTCGCCCTCGCGCGGCGCGAGCGAGCGCGCGCCGGTCTGCGCCCGCACGAACGACGCCACCCGGTCGCCCAGGCTGGCATCAGGCGCAGGCGGCACCGACGCGAGCGCCGCGCGCGCTGCCGGGGCGAAGCTGCTTTGCAACTGCGCCAGCGTCACCAGCCCCTCACCCAAGGGGGCAAGGGCGGCGGGCGCATCGGTCAACGTCGCCAGAGCGCCCGGCTGCGGATCGCCCGACTCGGACGCCGCGACCAGTTCGGCCAAAGCGGCACGCTCGGCGATGCGCTGCTGCGCCGTCGCCACATCCTCTTCGCGGGTCTCCAGCACCTGCTCTTGCGAATCCAGCGCGCTGCGGGCATCCGCCATCGCGGCCGTTACGGCCGTGTCGATCCGCCCGGCAACGCCCTCTTCCAGCTCGGCCAGCCGGGTCGCGAGCGAGCCGACAGCGGTGTTCAGCGTATCCTCGGTCACGCCGCTTGGCGCGGCCTCCAGCGTGCTCAGCCGCTCCTCGACCGGCGACAGATCCGGCGTCGCGCTTTCCAGCGCCGCTACACGGTCCGCCAGACCGGCGGTATCGGCAGGCGTCGCCGCCTCAAGCGCGGTGATGCGGGTGTCCAGCGGCTCAAGCGCAGCTTGCAAGGCCGCCGGGCTGACACTGCTTTGTGCTTCCAGCGCCGCGATCCGGTCGGTCAGAGCCGACGTGTCCGCCGTCGCCCCGCGCCAACCCTCAGGCAGCACGAACAACACCGCCGCCGCGCCAATCGCTGCGGCCAGAACGCCACCCAGCAGCATCGTGCCCGTGCCGCGCGGCGGGGCGGGCGGCGCCGGGGCCACGGGTTCGCTGACCGGGGTTTCGACCGGCTCGATCACTGGTTCGGAAAACGGGGATTGCTCAACCGCGGGCTCATCCGTTGCCATCCCCGACGGATCAATGACCGGCTCAGGCTCAGGCTCAGGGGCGGGCGCTGGTTCAGACAGGGTTTCTTCCGCAGGCGCGTCCAGAACGGGCGCTTCGACCGGCGTTGCTGACGGGCTTTCCGGCGTTTCTGCGGGAATCCCGGCAGTCTTTTCTTCGACGACCTCGGCCTCGTCGATGGCGGCCGCCTTGTCACTCGCCTTGTCGGACTTAGCGCGGCTGCGAGTTGTGCGTGCCATCGGAACCTCCACGTCACTGTGCGCCGCAAATACCGGCGCTTGATTGATACTTAGCCCGCCGCCGACAAGGTCTCAACCCGCCGGGGCGTCCTGCGACAATGCTTCCTTGACCGCGCGCAACATTGCGGCGCCGTCGGGTGCCTCCGCGATCACTGCATGGGCACGCAGCGTATCAGGCAAGGCTGCAGCACAGTTTGCACTGATCGCGATCAGCGTCAGATCCGAAACTGCGTCTATGCCAGACTGGTTGGCGAATCGTTTCGCCGCGCGCGGTGAGAACAACGCAACGACAACGCGCCGCCCGGCCAACTGTTCCGCCAGACCCGGCGGAAACTCGCACCCCTGCGCCTCGTAGACCGCGACACCCTGCAGATCGAGCTGCGGCAGCGCTGCCACCAGATCGCGCGCCAGATGCACGCCGTGGGCATGAACCAGCGGCCCCTCGGGCGCATCACGGGTCAAGGTTTCGATCAGCGCCCCGGCCTCGCCGCCGCCATCGCGCGGCTCGAACCCGGCCGCCTTGGCGGCCTGCGCCGTCGCCGGACCCACGCACCACGCGGGCATCGGCGGCAGCTTGGGCAGGAACGGCACCGCATTGGCCGAGGTCAGCACCAGCCCCCGCGCGCGGTCGAAAACGCGTGCATCAAAGGGCACCCCGACCACTTCGGACAAGGGGGCAATCACTACCTCATGAGGGGGGCACGACTCAAACGCCTCGGCCGCGAAGCGGTTGGACTGGGGCAGGGGGCGGGTCAGCAGCAAAATCGGGGGCATGAGCATTCCGTAGCGCCCATTGTCTGCGGCGCGCCCCGATGCTACCCCCGGTGCCACGCGCTCTGCAACCAGCCAGACCAATACGGCACCCATGACCCGCACGCTTACCGTCCTTGGCATCGAATCCAGCTGCGACGATACCGGCGCGGCTTTGGTGCGCCATGTGCCGGGCCAGCCGGGTGAGGTGCTGGCCAATGTGGTGGCAGGCCAGACCGATCTGCACGCGGCCTTCGGCGGCGTCGTCCCCGAAATCGCCGCCCGCGCCCATGCCGAGAAGCTGGATCTGGTGGTGGAAGAGGCGCTCGCCCGTTCAGGCCTGACCTTGCGCGACCTTGACGCGATTGCCGTCACCGCCGGGCCGGGGCTGATCGGCGGCGTGCTGTCGGGCGTGATGCTGGCCAAGGGGCTGTGCGCCGCCACCGGCCTGCCGCTGGTCGGCGTTAACCACCTTGCCGGCCATGCGCTGACCCCGCGCCTGACCGATGGCCTTGCGTTCCCCTATCTCATGCTGCTGGTCTCGGGCGGGCATTGCCAATTCCTGCGGGTGGATGGCCCCGAGGCTTTCACCCGCCTCGGCGGCACCATTGACGACGCACCCGGCGAGGCGTTTGACAAGACCGCCAAACTGCTCGGCCTGCCGCAACCCGGCGGCCCGAGCGTGGAGCAAGAGGCCAAGTCAGGCGACCCCAAACGCTTCGCCTTCCCGCGCCCGTTGCTGGACCGGCCGGGCTGTGATCTCAGCTTTTCCGGCCTGAAAACCGCCTTGATGCGCGCCCGCGATGCGCTGGTGGCCGAAAAGGGCGGGCTGACCCGTCAGGACCGCGCCGATCTGTGCGCCGGGTTTCAGGCGGCCGTCTCCGACACGCTGGCCGAAAAAGCCCGCCGCGCGCTGGCGCTTTGCCCCGACATTACCGCCTTTGCCGTGGCCGGCGGCGTCGCCGCCAACGCCACCCTGCGCAGCCGCCTGACGCAGGTGGCGGGCGACATCCCCTTCATCGCCCCGCCGCTGGCCCTGTGCACCGACAACGCCGCGATGATCGCCTGGGCCGGGATCGAGCGGTTCCGGGGCGGCCATACCGATGACATGACCCTGAGCGCCCGGCCCCGCTGGCCGCTCGACACCGCCGCCCCCGCGCTGATCGGCTCGGGCAAGCGCGGCGCCAAAGCCTGACCCAAAGAGGAAATCCCATGCCCCTGTTCGCATTGATCTGCACCGACAAGCCCGACCACGAACCCCTGCGCAAATCCACCCGCGACGCGCATCTGGCCTATCTGAACGGCACCGGCAGCACCGTGTTCGCCGGGCCGTTTCTGGACAATGGCACGATGACCGGCAGCCTTGTGGTCATCGACGTCGCCGACAAAGCCGCCGCCGAATCCTGGGCCGCGAACGACCCCTACGCGCTGGCCGGGCTCTTCGCATCGGTGCGTATCGAGGAATGGAAAAAGGTGATCGGCTGATGGCCTACTGGCTGATGAAATCCGAGCCCAACAAGTTCAGCTGGGACCAGCTGATCGCCAAGGGCGAGGCCGGTGAAGAATGGGACGGCGTGCGCAACTATCTGGCGCGCAACAACATGCGCGAGATGGCGCTTGGCGATCAGGTGTTCTTCTACCACTCGAACATCGGGCTTGAGGTCGTCGGCATCGCCGAGGTCTGCGCGCTCTCGCATCCCGACAGCACCACCGAAGACCCGCGCTGGGATTGCGTCGACATCCGCGCAGTCAAACCGCTGCCGCAGCCGGTCTCGCTCAAAGAGATCAAGGCCACGCCCGAACTGTCCGATATGTCGCTGGTCACCTCGATGCGGCTGTCGGTACAGCCGGTCAAACCCGAGGAATGGCAACTCGTCTGCCGCATGGGCGGCCTGGAACAGGACTGAAACCCCTTTCCCGCCGCCAGAGCCCGCGCTAGCCTGACCAAAACCATGGGAGGGACAGCATGGATTATCTCGCAGTGATCGTCACCGCGGCGATTGGTTTCGGCATCGGCGCGCTTTGGTACGGGGTTCTGTCAAAGCCCTGGGTCGCGGCCTCGGGCGTGCCGACCGACGCCAACGGCGCACCGCGCGGCGGGGCCAATCCGGTCACCTTCGCCGGGGCCTATCTCTGCATCCTGCTCGTCGCCGGGATGATGCGCCATGTCTTCGCCATGGGCGGGATCAACACCATGGGTCTGGGCATCATGGGCGGGTTGGGGATCGGTCTGTTCTTTATCGCGCCGTGGATCACCCTGAACGTCCTCTTTGCCCAACGCCCCAAGGTTCTGGCGCTGATCGACGGCGGCTATGCCACCATCGCCTGCGCGGTGATGGGCGGGGTGCTCACGCTGTTCTGAGCCGCGAAAGGACGCCCTCATGACCCAATGGACCACAAGCTGGCAGCTTTGGGCGCTGCTCGCCGCGGCTTTTGCCGCGATGACCGCAATCTTTGCCAAGATCGGTGTGCAGGGCGTCAATTCCGACTTTGCGACGTTCTTTCGCACCATTGTCGTGGCGCTGGTGCTCGGCACCATCCTGATCGCCACCAGGCAGATGCAATCGCCGCTGGGGCTGGGCAGCAAGAGCCTGATCTTTCTGGTGCTCTCGGGCCTCGCCACCGGCGCGTCCTGGGTCTGCTATTTTCGCGCGCTCAGCATCGGTCAGGCGTCGCAGGTCGCCCCGGTGGACAAGCTCAGCGTCGTGCTGGTGGCGATCTTCGGCGTGGTGTTTCTGGGCGAGCGCCTGTCCGGCCTCAGCTGGCTCGGCGTCGGCATGATCGCCTCAGGCGCGGTGATCATGGCGCTGGGCTGACCCGCCGCCAGATCAGCAACCCCGCCATCAGTGCTATCCCCAGCGCCGCCAGCCCGGCCACCGGCGCGTTCAGCGGGCTGGCGTTGTGCACCACCACCGCGACCAGCGCCCAGATCACCGTCAGCCCGTATTCCGGCGCACGCGGCAACCGCGCCTGAACCGTCAGTGCCAGTGCCAGAGCCACCACCAGCGCGACCAGTGCCGCAGGCGTCGCGCCCGTCCAGCCCCACCCGGCCAGCAGCAGCCCGATCGACACCGAACTCGCCGCCGTCAGCCAGCCCGCATAGATCGCCACCGGTGCCTGCTGCAACCAGCGGTCCGCCCGCGTCGTGCGCCACAGCGCCACCAGCGCCGCGATCAGCATCGCCCAGATCAGCACGGTTGCGCCAATCGGCGTGCGCTCGGCCATCGCCAGCCAGAAGGTGCCCAGCCCAAGGCTGACAAACAGCGCCGGGCGCATCGGCTGCCACGCAGGGTCTTCGGCGCGTTTCCACAGCCCGAACCCGGCGGCAATGATCAGCCACGCATAAATCAGCCCCCAGATCGAGAAGGCATAGCCCGCCGGCTGCACCGGCGGGTCATCCTGCGGGACAGGGAACAAGGCCGGATCGAACCCGGCAAAGCTGGTGACAAAGAACGGCGACACCGCAAAGGTCACCGCGACGAGCAGAACGAGGAAGGGCATGAGGCGTTTCATGCTGCCTTATGTGGCGCGCGGAACCGGCAAATCCAGCCCTGCTCAGCGGATCCCCAGCGCCGCCATCGTCTCGTCCATCGAGACAGTTCCGGGCTCAATCCCCTCGCGCAGCATCCGCACCGACAGAGCGATCATCGCGTCATTCAGCGGCGTCGGCACCCCGTGCAACCGACCCAGCATCGCGATCTCGCCGTTCAGATAGTCGGTCTCTACACTGCCCCCGCGCTGCAGGCTTTGCAGGGTTGAGTTGCTCATGCCGGGCGCATCCGGGATCGGGCCGGTTTTCATATGCACAGCCCGGCGCGGGTCGGTCTGGCTGACATCCTCGACGCGAATGCCCGCAGCGGCCAGAACCGTTTCCGCCTCGGCCCGAAGGGCGGCGCGCAGCGGTTTGTCCGCGGCCTTGGGCCCAAAGGCCGCGCCCGAGATATTGCCAAGGTTCATCAGAAGCTTGCCATATTTCGACGCCATCACATCGTCTTTGACATACGCCGCGAACGTCGCCCCGTTCAGCGCCTCGGCCAGCGCGGCGTCGGCGTCATCCGAGCCGCTAGGGAAGCGGCCAATGTCGAACATACCGAACTTGGGATAAGAGTGGGTGATCGCTTCGCCGGGGTTCAGATAGGTCGCGGGCATCATCACGGTGACGCCGTGGACATTGGGAAACAGCCGCAGCGCCATCGCCTCGTTCGCCACGCCATTCTGAACGCAGAAAATCGGCTGCTCGGTCACGCCGGCCATGCGCAGCGCGTCCAGCGCGGGCTGGGTGTCTTGCGTCTTCATGCACAGCAGGATCGCGTCATCGGGGCGAAAACTGATCTCGCCGGGCGACGCGACGCAGGTGACCGGCACCACCGCATCCACCTCGGGGCTGCGCAGGCGGATGCCTCCCGCCTGCACGGCTGCCAGCATGCGCCCGCGCGCGATGCCGATTACCTCGGTGCCCGAGCGTTGCAGCGCCGCCGCCAGCACGCCCCCGACAGCGCCAACCCCGTAAACGATGACCCGCATGGCGTTCTCCTTATCCGTTTTGCCGCGACCCTAAGGGGGATCGCCAAAGGGCGCCAGTGGGCGCAACGGGATCGTAGGGCGGGGTTTAACCCCGCCATGGTCCCGCCGCCACGGGCTATGCAGCAGGCAGACGCGGGTGCGTTGCTGGCTCAAAGGCGAGTGCCGCACGATGATCGACGGCCCGGGCACCTGCGCGCTGTGCCGTTACCGGCCCGCCGGGATCAGCAGCAGCTTTCCGGTCGTCTGCCGGCTCTCGATATCCGCCAGCGCCTGCGCGGCCTCTTGTAGCGGATAGGCGGTGGTCGCCTGCACCATCAGCTGACCGCGCGCGATCCAGTCGAACAGCTGCGCCGCGTGCTGGCGCAGCAAGGCCGGGGTCGGGATGTGATCCGAAAACACCGCATAGCCCAGCTTGATGCTGCGCGGCAGGCTCATGATCTCGATGGCATCGGGCGCTCCCAGCACCGGGCCGTACCAGCAAAACGTGCCGGACGGGCGCAGCGCATCCAGCGAGCCTTGAAACGTCACCGGCCCGCTGCCGTCATAGACCACATCAACGCCTTTGCCGCCGGTCAGCGCGCGCGCCTGCTGCGCGAACTCGCCCGCGGTGTCGATGATCACATGATCCGCCCCGGCCGCGCGCGCAACGGCGGCCTTTTCTTCGGACGACACCCGCCCGATCACCGTGCCGCCCCGCAATTTGATGATCTGCGTCAACAGCAGGCCCAGCCCGCCTGCAGCGGCATGGACCAGCGCCACATCGCCGGGCTGCACCGGATAGAAATCGGTGGCGAAATGGCTGGCGGTCAGCCCCTGCATCATCACCGAGGCCGCCGTTTTATCGTCAATCCCCTCGGGGACCGGCACCAGCGAGGCGGCGAGGATGACCAGCTGCTCGGCATAGCTGCCCGGCGCATAGACCCAGGCCACGCGGTCGCCGGGCGCGAAATCCGTCACACCCGCGCCGACCGCGCGCACGGTGCCAGCGCCTTCGACACCCATCACCTTGGGGTCGGGCGTGTCGGTCCAGGCCTTACCCTGCCGGACGCCCAGATCCATGAAATTGACCCCGGCTGCGGCCACCGTAACCAGCACCTCGCCCGGACCCGGCTGCGGGTCTGGCCACGCGACATAATCCATCACGTCCCGATCACCGGGACGGTTCATTACCACTGCTTTCATCTGTCTGACTCCGTTCTTGACAGAATGGTCCAAAATGGACCAAAAAAAATTACCGGCGGATCAGGGCGCGCATCGCCAGCCTTCTGATCGCATTTAGGCTCGCGGGAGCGGCGCCACCGCGCGCCGACAGCCGCAGGCTGGCAATCGTCGCGACCACAAAGCGCGCCGCTTCCTCGGGCACTACCCCGTCGGCCAGCGTGCCATCGGTTGCGGCGTCCTCAAGGCACGCCATCAGGGCTTGCTGCAGCACCCGGTCGGCGGCGGCGTTGATCGCGTTTACCTCGGCGTCGCGGCAGCCGAATTCGCTGATCGACCCGACGCCAAGGCACGGCTCATCCGCCCGAGCGATCACGCCGTCCAGCAGGGCCGCAATGGCGTCCAGCCCGCGTCCGCCCGTCTTGAGCGCGCTCAGATGCTTGTGCGCTTCGTCACGCGCGTAGCGTTCGAGCGCGGCGGCGTAGAGCTTCTGCTTGTCGCCGAACGTGTCGTAAAAGCTCTGCCTGCCGATGCCCATCGCGGCAAGCAACATGCCAGTCGAGCTGCCCTCGAACCCGTGGTCGCGGAACACCCCGATTGCGGCCTCAAGCGCGCTGTCACGTTCAAATTCTTTCGGTCTTGCCATGAGGGGGATATAGTGATTCTGGATCGAATAGTCCAGAACTAAGTGCGGTGCCCAACCCTTGCCCCACCGAAACGCAAAACGGGAGCCGATTGGCTCCCGTTCATAGCTTTCGCAAAGGTTAACGGCTCTGCTCAAACTATTGATTTCTATGGTGGCGGGAAAGTGTCCCATCGTGGGACACCCGCCGTTTCCAGATCAGTACCGGTAATGCTCGGGCTTGAAGGGCCCCTCGACCGTGACGCCGATATACTCGGCCTGTTCGGATTTCAGCGTGGTCAGCTTGACCCCGATCCGCGCCAGATGCAGGCGGGCGACTTTCTCGTCCAGCGCTTTGGGCAGCAGGTAGACGCCGGGCTGGTATTCCTCGCCCTTGGTCCACAGCTCGATCTGCGCCAGCACCTGGTTGGTGAAGCTGGCCGACATCACGAAGGACGGGTGGCCGGTGGCGTTGCCAAGGTTCAGCAGGCGGCCTTGCGACAGCAGGATCATGCGGTTGCCCGAGGGCATCTCGATCATGTCCACCTGATCCTTGATGTTGGTCCATTTGTGGTTGCGCAGCTGGGCGACCTGGATCTCGTTGTCGAAGTGGCCGATGTTGCCGACGATCGCCATATCCTTCATCTCGCGCATATGCTCGATGCGGATCACGTCCTTGTTGCCGGTCGTGGTGATGAAGATATCGGCGGTGGCCGCCACGTCTTCCAGCGTCACCACCTCATAGCCGTCCATCGCCGCCTGCAGCGCGCAGATCGGGTCGATTTCCGTGACTTTCACGCGGGCACCCGCCCCACTGAGCGACGCCGCCGAGCCCTTGCCCACATCGCCATAGCCGCAGACCACGGCGACCTTGCCGGCCATCATCGTGTCGGTGGCGCGGCGGATGCCGTCGACCAGCGATTCCTTGCAGCCGTATTTGTTGTCGAACTTCGACTTGGTGACGCTGTCGTTCACGTTGATCGCCGGGAAGGGCAGCTGGCCCTTCTTGTGCAGATCATAGAGACGGTGCACGCCGGTGGTGGTCTCCTCGGAGACGCCCTTGATCTGGTCGCGCACCTTGGTGAACCAGCCGGGGCTGGCCGCCATCCGCTTGGCGATCTGCGCCTTGATCACCACTTCCTCATCCGATTGCGGGACGGGGATGACGTTTTCCCCGGCCTCAGCCCGCGCGCCCAGCAGCACGTAGAGCGTCGCGTCACCGCCATCGTCGAGGATCATGTTGGGGCCGTCGGCGAACTGGAACGAGCGGTCGAGATAATCCCAATGCTCTTCCAGCGACTGGCCCTTGATCGCGAAGACCGGCGTGCCGCCCGCCGCAATCGCGGCGGCGGCGTGGTCCTGCGTCGAGTAGATGTTGCACGAGGCCCAGCGGACATCGGCGCCCAGCTCGACCAGCGTCTCGATCAGCACGGCGGTCTGGATCGTCATGTGCAGCGAGCCGACAATACGCGCGCCTTTCAGCGGCTTGGTGGTGCCGAATTCTTCACGACAGGCCATCAGGCCGGGCATTTCGGTCTCGGCGATGTCCAGTTCCTTGCGACCGTAATCCGCAAGCGCAATGTCTTTGACGATGTAATCGGCGGCCATCCGAGGCTCCTGTCTGACGCGGTATTTTTGCCCAGATAGCACTGCGCCCCCTTTACAGCAATGGCAGCGCCCAAACGCGGTTACGCAAGGGTTTCGACGTCGCCGCGCGACCTCTGTGCCCTTGCGTCCGGTTTCGGTGGTGACCGCCGCAGCTCAGCTTACGTCCGCGTGATCGCCGTCAACAGCGGATCGCGACGCTCGGTGCGCAGGCGGCTGCTGCGCTCGATCGCATCGCGGTCGCGCCAGTCAGCGGGGTGGATCATCGGCTGATAGGGCTGCGAGGGCGCGTCAGAACGGGTTGCGACGCGGATGATGGAATTCATGATGCCGAACATGGGGGCTCTCCTGCCAGTGTTTTGATGCTCCCGTTATGCCTTGAAACTGCTGCAGGACGAAGTTCGGATGGTTTTCAACCTGTAAGCTGTGCTAACATCAGGCATGGACTGGAAAGACATCCCCTCACTGGCCTCGCTGCGTGCCTTCGACGCGCTGGCGCGGCATGGCAGCCTGTCGGCGGCGGCGCGCGAGCTGAACGTGACTCATGCGGCGGTCTCGCAGCACCTGCGCGCGCTGGAGAGCGAGTTCGCCGAGCCGCTCGCCCGGCGTGAAGGGCAGGGGATGGTGTTGACCGAGGCCGGGCATGAACTGGCCGCTGCATTGGGCGAGGGTTTTGCCCGTATTGCCGAGGGCGTCACCCGGCTGCGCGACCGGCGCGTGGCGCGGCCCGTGGTGGTGGCGCTGACCCCGTCCTTTGCCGAAGCGTGGCTGATGCCGCGCATCGGCGGGTTCTGGGCGGCGCATCCCGAGATCGAGGTGCGGCTGGTGCCCGGCATCACCCTGACCGACCTGCGCCGCGACGGGGTGGATCTGGCGATCCGGTTCGGCGCGGGGCAATGGCCCGGCGTCCAGAGCGAGCCGCTGGATCTGAGCCGCTTCGCCGTCGTGGCGGCACCCGGCTATACCAAGGTGCGCTCGCTGGCCGATCTGGACAAGCTGACCGCGCATGACTGGTTCTTCTCGACCGCTTCGTCCGAACAGCGGGTCTGGGGCAAGGCCATCGGCGCCGATTTCGATAAGGTTGGCGCGCGCGAGATGGCGAACAACGGCATGGTATTGAGCGCCGTACGCGCCGGTCTGGGTATGTCCATTCAGGCGATGGCGCTGGTCCAGCCGGATCTGGCAACGGGCCAGCTGGTTTCGCTCTATGAGGGCGATGCCGAGGGGCTGGGCTATTACATCATCACGCGCAACGAGCCGCCTTCGCCCGGCGCGCGCGTATTCCTGTCGTGGCTAAGGCGCGCCGCGCGGACCGGCGCTTAGGCCGGGTCGCGGTTCAGGCGCGGCAGGAAGGCGGCAAGGATGCCGAGCGCTGGCAGGAAGCCGCAGATCTTGTAGACGAACTCGATCCCCTTGTCGTCAGCGACCAGCCCCAGCGCGGCGGCGGCAATCCCGCCGATGCCGAAAGACAGGCCAAAGAACACACCGGCAATCAGTCCGACGCGGCCCGGCACCAGCTCTTGTGCGAAGACGACGATGGCGGGAAAGGCCGAGGACAGGATCAGGCCGATGAAGACGGTCATGATCCCGGTGCCGACGAGACCGACATAGGGCAGCGCCAGCGTGAAGGGCAGAACGCCCAGAATGGACACCCAGATCACCGTGCGTGTGCCGATCTTGTCGCCGATCACCCCGCCAAAGATCACCCCGCAGGCCGAGGCCGCAAGGAAGATGAACAGCATCATCTGCGACTCTTGCGTGGTCAGGTTGAACCTCTCGATCAGGAAGAACGTGTAGTACGAGCTGATCGAGGCGATATAGGCGTTCTTGGTGAACACAAGGAAGGCCAGCAGGGTGATGGTGAGCACCACCCGGCTGCGCGGCAGCCCGTGGTCGATGATTGCACGCCTGCGTTTAGCCGCGCGGTTCTGGCGGGCCTGCCAGCGGCCGACCTGACTGAGGATCGCAATCCCGACCAGCGCCAGCGCAGCGAACCACGCCACCGACCCGCGCCCTGAGGGCACGACGATGAAGGCGGCCAGCAGCGGTCCTGCCGCATGGCCCATGTTGCCGCCGACCTGAAACATCGACTGCGCGGTGCCGAACCGGCGACCGGCGGCGGTGCGGGCGACGCGGCTTGCCTCAGGGTGGAAGACCGCCGAGCCGATACCGATCATCGCCGCACCCGCCAGCAGGTAGGGATACGAGGGCGCATTGGCCAGCAACAGCAGGCCCAGCATGGTGCTGCCCATGCCCACAGCCAGCGATTGCGGGAACGGGTAACGGTCGGTCAACGTGCCCACGATAGGCTGCAGGACCGAGGCGGTGCCCATGAAGGCCAGCGACATCAGGCCGATTTGCGTGAAGCTCAACGCAAATTCGTCATGGAGGAGGGGATAACTGGCCGAAAGGACGGACTGCATTACATCATTGATGAAATGGCAAAGCGCGATGGACAGGATCACCATGTACTGGGTTTGCACAACCGCTTCGGCAGCCGAAGGCGCCGCAGCGCCGGAAGAAACAGTGGTGTCCGCCATGATCCGATCCTACACAGGTGTAGCATGGACGTGAACGCGAGGACGCTTGCTGTCAAGGGTTTCGCTGAATTGCGGCGTATTTGCGCCAGCGCGCGCGGCTTGGCGCCTGATCACGGCATTCACTGTTGAGCGACGGGGGCCTTTGTGCGACATCTTCCAAAACGGCGGTACAGCGAGGAATGCGCGTGACAAACGCGACGGCAGGACGGCGGGCGAACCCGCGCGCCGCCAGGCATCGGGCTCGACTCGGACAGTTTGGCATGCGCGGCAGGCTGATGGCTGCGGCGTTGATGGCTGTGTTGGGTCTTGGCGCGACGACGCAGGCCGCAACAGCCCTTGAATCCATTGACTTTAACGCTGAGGGTGCCAGCGACTCGCTGATGGAAACCCTGCGCGCGAGCTCGCTTTTGCTGACCGCGCAAGAGGCCGAGCGCACGGCGCCGCTGGACCTGATGGCCGCCGCGCGCGCGGAATACGGGCGGCTGATCGGGCTGCTGTATGAGCAGGCGTATTTCGCGCCCACCATCCATGTGCGCGTCGACGGGCGCGAGGCGGCGGATATCGCGCCGCTGTCGAACCCCACCACCATTGACCGGATCGTCGTGGATATCGTCCTTGGCCCCCAATTCACCTTTGGTGAGGTGTCGGTCGAGCCGCTGATCGCCGGAACCGTCCTGCCCGAAGATTTCGCCACCGGCCAGCCTGCCCGCAGCACCACGGTGCGCGCCGCGCTCACCGCGGCGCTGGATGCGTGGCGTGCGCAGGGCTATGCGCTGGCTGCTGCTGCCGATCAGCGCGTTGTCGCCAACCACAACAGCAACCAGCTGAATGTGCGACTGACTCTGACGCCCGGCCCGCAGTTGCGTATCGGCACGGTGGTGCCGCAGGGGCAAGAACGCACGCGGCCTCAGCGGATCGTCGATATCGCCGGGCTCGAGCGGGGCGCGATTCACAATCCCGAAGACATCACCGATGCCGAAACGCGGCTGCGGCAAACGGGGGCTTTTGCCTCAGTCGTGCTGAACACCGCTGAAACGGCGAACCCGGACGGCACCGTCGATGTGACCGCGCTGGTGCAGGAGGCTCCGCCCCGGCGTATCGGGTTCGGCGCCGAGATCGACTCAGAATCTGGCGGGCGGCTCAGCGGTTTCTGGCTGCACCGCAATCTTTTGGGCGGGGCCGAGCGGCTGCGGCTGGAAGCGGCGGTTGACGGTATCGCGGCGCGGGTCGGCGGGCTGGGTTATACGCTGGATGCGCGCTATACGCGGCCAGCCACCCTGAACCGTGACACCGATCTGGAGCTGGGCCTCAACGCTGTCCGCCTGAACGAGCGCGACTACGAGGCCGACGCGTTTCAAGCGGATGCCACGCTGGTCCGCCGCTACAGCGATGCGCTGCGCGCGTCCGCCGGGCTCATCCTGCGCTTTGAAAGCGCGGATTTTGCCGGCACCAGCCGTGATTTCGGCACCTTTGGCATTCCGGTCACGGTCACGCATGACACCCGCGACGTGGCCCTGAACGCAACGGATGGCCATTACGTCTGGGCCGAGGCGATGCCCTATCTCGGCTTTGCCGAGGCGCAAAGCGGGCTGCGCCTGCGCTTTGATGCGCGGACCTATCATGACCTGGGCAGCGAGGGCCGCTTTGTGCTGGCCGGACGCGCGCAACTGGGCGCGGTGATCGGGCCGGATATCGACGCCACGCCGCGCGGCTATCTGTTCTATTCGGGCGGCGGCGGCACCGTGCGCGGCTTGCCGTATCAATCGCTGGGCGTGACCAGCGGCGGCACCGACTCTGGCGGGCGCGGTTTTGCCGGGCTGTCGGCGGAACTGCGGGTGCGGATCAACGATACCTTCTCGGTCGTCGCGTTTGCGGATGCAGGCGCGGTATCGTCCGGTGTCTTTTCCGGCGAGACCGACTGGCAGGCGGGCGGCGGTGCGGGCATTCGCTATGCCACGCCGATCGGCCCGCTGCGGCTGGATCTGGCCGTGCCGATACGGCGCAATGCCGGTGTTACGGGGAATAATGTGCAGCTTTATCTTGGTATCGGACAGGCTTTTTGATGGGCCAAACCGCAAAGCGTGATGTTGCGGTGACACGGTTCGGGCGCATCAAACACCAAATGCGCGGCTGGGTTGCCGTGCTGATGGCGATGGTGACGCTGGCCGCGACCCCGGCGATGGCCGACACGCAAGAGGATGTCGGCGTTCTGGCCGGGATGCTTCAGGACGTGCTGTCGGACGCGGGCCGCAATGTGCGCATCCGCGGCTTTCAGGGCGCGCTGTCATCGCGGGCCACGATCAGCGAGATCAGCATCTCGGACGACGAGGGCATCTGGATCACCCTGACCGATGTGGTGCTGGACTGGAACCGCTCGGCCCTGCTGAGCGGACGGGTCGAGATCAACGAACTCAGCGCCGAGCGGATCGACCTGTTCCGCGTGCCCGGCTCGACCACGCCCGATCCGGCGCTGCCGAGCTCGACCGCGCGCGAGGATTTCTCACTGCCCGAATTGCCGGTCTCGGTGAATATCGGCACGGTCCGCGCCGGGCTGGTGCATCTGGCCGCGCCGGTCATCGGGCAAGAGGCCGAGTTCACCCTGACCGGTGCGGCTCAACTGGCCGGACGGCAGGGCAACGCCAGTTTCGAGGCGCATCGCACCGACGGACAAGAGGGGGCGTTCCGCTTTCAAGGCAGCTTCGACAATGAAACGCGCATCCTGACGCTGGATCTGTCGCTGACCGAGGGGGGCGATGGCATCGTCGCCACCATGCTCAGCATTCCCGACCGTCCGGCGCTGGGCCTGTCGCTGCAAGGCGAAGGCCCGCTCAACACGTTCGAGGCCGACCTGGCGCTGGCGACGGACGGGCAAGAGCGGGTGACGGGGCGCGTGACTGTCGTGGATGCCTCGCCCGATACCAGCGTGATGGATGGCGGCGGGTTCGAGGTGGACATCACCGGCGATCTGCGCCCGTTGCTGGCCGCCGATCTGCACCCTTTCTTTGGCGCGCGCTCTGCCCTGCGGGCGACCGGCACGCGCTCGGAAGAAGGGGAACTGGACCTGTCCGAGCTGTCGGTGACCACCGGTGCGATGCAGCTCAACGGCAGTGCCGCGATCAGCCCCCAGGGGCTGCCGCGCCGCGTGCAGCTGACGGCGGGCATCGAGCGCGCCGATGGTCAGCCGGTGCTGTTGCCGGGCAGTTCGGGGTCGGCACATCTTCAGCGCGCCACGCTGGATATTCACTATGACGAAGGCATCTCTCGCGACTGGACCGTGCGGGCCGAGATCGACACGCTGGATCTGCCGACGATGATGCTGGGCGGTGCCACGCTGGACGGGCGCGGGCGGCTGAACGCCACCAGCGGCACGCCGCTGCCGGGCAGCGATCCGGTGCCAATGTTCGAGGGTGTGTTTGAATTTGACGCGCGCGGGATCGAAGCTGACGACCCGGCGATGCAACAGGCTGTAGGGAGCGAGGTGTTCGGACTGGTCAGTCTGAACTGGCTCGGCGCAGGGCAGCCGGTCGAGCTGACCGGCCTGTCCTTTGAAGGCAGCACCGTGTCGCTGACTGCCTATGGGGAATTGGACGGGCTGAACTTCACCGGTTACTCAGAGCTGGCAATCCCGGATCTGGCCGCCTTCTCGGCCCTTGCAAAACGCCCCTTGGGCGGCAGCGCACTGGCCACGGTGCAGGGCAGCGCCAACCCGTTGACCGGCGCGCTGGATCTCACGGCGGATCTGACCACCACCGATCTGTCGGTCGATATCGCCGAGGCTGACGCGCTGCTGGCCGGACAATCGGGCATCTCGGTGTCGCTGCGCCGCGATACCCAAGGCACCGAATTGCGCGGCTTCTCGGTTGTCGCGGGCACGGCCGAGGTGACGGCACAGGGCCGACTGGACCCGACCGGGACCGATCTGACCGCCTCGCTGATCGTGCGCAATCTGGCGCGGCTGGGTGAGGGCTATGGCGGACAACTGGCGCTGGAGTCGCGGTTGAGCACGACCAGCGGCACCGTGCGGGTGCGGCTGGACGGCTCGGTCGAGAACCTCGCGTTGGCGGATCTGCCGGCAGCGGGCGTGCTGGGCGGGATGTTCACCGGCACCAACCAGTTGCACGCCGATGTGGTGATGCAGGACGGCGTCACGCAGATCGTGGATCTGACGCTGATCGGCCCGCGTCTGGACCTGAGCGCCGATGGCCGCTGGTCGGCGGATGCGCCCGATGTGGCGGTGACGCTGAACCGGCTTGAGATGGCGGCGCTGAACGCGGGCGGACGCGGCCAGATTTCGGCGCGGGCGCAGTTGGCAGGTGAGGACGGCACCACGCGCTATCTGCTCTCGGTGCTGGGATCGGGGCCGCTGGCGACCGGCATCGCGCAAGTGGATTCGCTGATCGGTGACGGTCTGACGGTGCAGGCGCGCGCCACGACGACGGCGGAGGGGGGGCTGCGCATCGACGAAGCCGAGCTCGCCTCGGACGGCTTGCAGGCGACGATCAGCGGGTTGCAGCAAGCCGATGGCGCCGCGCGGTTTGCGGTCAATGCGGTGATCGACAATATCGGACGGGTGGTGCCCGGCATCGGCGGTCGCGTGACGCTGGACACCACTGTGACGCGCACGGCGGGCGACACCGGCTATGGCGTCACGGCGCAGCTGGCAGGCCCCTCGGCGCTGAATGTCAGGGCCAATGGCCGCGTGAACGACGATTTCACGGTGCAGCTGGCGATGAACGGCGGGCTGGACAGCGTGCTGCTGAACCCGTCACTGGAACCGGCCTCGGTCTCGGGGCTTATCCGCTTCGATGGCACCGTCAACGGCCCCATCGGGCTGAATGCCCTGCGGGTCACCGCAAGCCTGTCGGACGGGCGCTATTCACTGCCCGCCGTGGGCGTGGCGTTCCGCAACATCGACGCCACCGCACAGGTCAACGGGCTGTCGGCACAGATTGACCTGAGCGGCACGTCCCTGTCGGGCGGTGACGCGTCGATTTCGGGGCGTATCCGTCTGGACGGTGCGCGCGAGGCGGATCTGGCCGTGCGCGTCAACGAGCTGATCGTGCAGCAACCGCAACTGTTCGAGGCAAGCATTTCCGGCGCTGTCCGGCTGATCGGGCCGCTGGCCCGCGGTCCGTTGGTCACCGGTGAGGTCAACGTCAATCAGGCCGAGATCAGCATTCCCAACTCGCCGCTGGGACGCGCCGGGATGGGGCTGCAAGGGTTGGTGCATGTCGGAGAAGACGCTGCCAGCCGCGAGACGCGGATCAACGCGGGCATTGCCACGGGCACCCGGCTTGGCCCGGCACCCGTGCCGATGCGGCTGGATCTGAGGCTGAATGCGCCGGGCCGGGTGTTCGTGCGCGGGCGCGGGCTGGACGCAGAACTGGGCGGCACGCTGGAGCTGGGCGGCACCACCAGACGGGTGGTGCCGGCGGGCACTTTCAACCTGCTCCGGGGCCGTCTGGATCTGCTGGGCAACCGCTTTAACCTGACCGACGGGTCGGCCAGCATGGTGGGCAGCTTCATGCCCTTCATCCGCCTGACCGCGACGACCGAAAGCGACGGGGTGCTGACCTCGGTCACGCTGTCGGGGCAGGCCGATAGTCCTGAGATCACCTTCTCGTCTGTGCCCGAGCTGCCGCAGGATGAGGTGCTGGCGCGGCTGATCTTCCGGCAGGCGCTGACCTCGCTGTCACCGTTTCAGGCGGCGCAGCTGGCGATGTCGGTGGCGACGCTGACGGGCCGCTCGGACAATTCCATCATCAGCCGCACGCGGCAGGCGCTGGGACTGGACGATCTGGACTTTACCGTCAACGACGCAGGCAACACCCAGCTGCGCGCCGGGCGGCATATCGGTGAGCGGCTTTATACGGATGTGAGCGTCGACAGCACCGGCGAGGGCGAGGTGACGATCAACCTTGATCTCACCTCGAACATCACCCTGCGGGGCCGAGCCGACTCGTCGGGCGGCTCGGGCCTTGGGATCTTTTTCGAGCGCGACTATTAACCCTTGGCCATCGCGCGTTTGAACGCGGGACGCTGGGTCATGCGCTCGAAATAGCTGACAAGATAGGGCTCGTTGATCTCGAACTTGGCAGCGCGCGCCCAGACCAGACAATGCGCCAGCAGGATGTCGGTCACGGTGAACTCGTTCCCCGTGGCAAAGGGCGTATCACCCAACCGCTGCGCCAGACTGGTCTGGTTGCGGTTGAACTCCCAGCGCAGGGATTCCTTGACCCCGGCGACGCGCTGTTCGGCGGGCAGCATGAAGCTGTGGCGCGCAGCGGTCCAGAGCACGCCGTCGAACTCGTCCAGAACGCATTGCGACAGCATATCCTGCCGCGCGCGGGCGATGGTACCCGCGGGGGCGGTGAACTGGCCGTGGGCATCTGCAAGATACTGGATGATCGCGGTAGAATCGGTGATCGGCTCGCCATCGACCAGCAGCACGGGGACTTTGCCGCGCGGGTAATGCTGGGTGACCGAGGCCTCGTGCGGTTTGGCGCTGAGGTGCTCATAGGGCACGCCCAGTTCCTCAAGCATCCACAGGGCGCGACCGGCGCGCGTGCCAGCGGCACCGATCAGGGTGTAATTCGGGGTGGTCATTGGCGATCCTCCATTCGCTTTGGCGCGCATGAAGACATGGGCCGGGCGGGGCGGCAAGCCCGTCGCAGCGTAATCAGCGCCGTCCGGCCATCCGCGCCAGCCGGATCAGCGCGCGTTCGGCCAGTGCCCGCGTCGGCGCGTGGGTGGACGAGCGCAGCATCAGGTCGGTGGCGGTCAGATCGCGCAGCGCGTCCTCGACGCGCGACAGCGACCAGTTCTGCGCCTGACGCAGCAGCTTGTCTCGGCGCGGCCCAAAGACCGGCGGGCGCAGCGACTGGATCGCCTGCGACGGCCCGCCCGGCGCGCTGACCAGCGCGTGCAGCATGCGGAAATGACGCGCGGCACCGATGCAGACGGCGACCGGCTGCACACCCTGCGCCGCCAGCCGCGACAGAATCGGTGCCAGATCGGCCATGCGCCCCTCGGCCAGCGCGTCGAGGATATCGTCGATCTCGGCCTCGTTGCTTTGCGGGGCGAGCATGGCGATTTCAGCCGTGGTCAGGGGTTCGTTGTCGCTGAGCTTGTAGAGCGCGATGCGGGTCAGCGTCTGGCGAAAATCGCCCGGCTCCAGCAATTGCCCCAGCGCCACCAGATCGCGCAGCGCGTCCTGCGGCACGCTCTCCAGACCTTCGGCGCGCAGCATGCCTTCGATCTCGGCCCGGCCCGGCGGGTCATCATAGATCGCCAGCACCCGCGCGCGCTTGTCGCCCTCGAAAAGCTTGCGCAGCTTTGAGCCGGGGGTGAGCTGACCGGCAGTGATCACCAGCATGGCGTCGCCTTCGGCCCATTCATCGAGCACGGCTTTCAGGCCGGTGACGGCGTGGTCATTGGCTTCGTCAATCACCACAGCCCGTGCGCCGGGGAAAAAGCCCTGCGCCTTGGCGGCGTCGACGGCGGCAGAGGGGTCTTTGCGCAGATCGCTGCCGGGCATGCGGGTCAGCCGCATTTCGGCGTCGCCCTTGGGGCCGACAATCGTGGCAACCAGCTTGGCGCGCTTTTCGCTGACGCGCATCGCATCGGCGCCGTAGATCAGCAGGGCTGGCACGCGCGGGTCGGGACGGGCCAGAAAACCCTCCGCATCGCGGGGCGAGAGTTTCATGCCGACGGGATACCCGGCTCGGTGTAGAGCCGCGTGGCAAGCGAATCGGCCAGCATCCGCATCAGGCGCAGATCAGCGTCCTCGGCGGCGGTGGCGGTCGCCAGTTGTGTGCCGGTGGTCGAATAGACACCGGTCGCCAAGACCTGATCCTGCGCCAGAACGGTGCCGCTGGTGATGTCGGTCAGGGTGAAATCGACGGTGCCGAACAGCTGGACGCGGGTTGTGCCGAAATCGTCCACCGAGCCGCGACCAACCTCGCGCACGGCGATGGTATAGGCCAGCGCGAAACGGGGGGCCGTGGGGCGGCCAAGGGTTTCTTCCAGCGCGTGCAGGAACTGATAGTCCCTGCGGCTGACCGGATCGTCGGCCCGCACCGCGTTGCGCAGCACGCGGCCCGCGCCGCCATCGCCATAGACCGGGCGAAAGCCGCAGGCCCCGGTCAGCGCAAGCGCCCCGAGACCCGCCAGTACTTTGCGTCGGTCAGATAACGACATTCACGATCCGCCCCGGGACAACGATGATTTTCTTCGGCGTGGCACCCGCCAGAGCCTTGATCACAGCTTGGTCGGCCAGCGCGGTTTTTTCAACCTCTTCCTTGCTGGCGTCCTTGGGTACGGTGATCTCGGCCTTGCGTTTGCCGTTGAACTGCACGGGCAGGGTGATCACGTCATCGACCAGCAGCGCCGGGTCGGCCTGTGGCCATTGCGCCTGCGTCACCAGCCCGGCACCGCCCAGACGGTGCCACAGCTCTTCGGCCAGATGCGGGGTCATCGGGGCCATCAGCTGCGCCAGAACCCGGCCCGCCTGCTTTTGCGCCTTGGCCGAGGCCTTGGTGCGCGACAGGATGCTGGTCAGTTCATAGAGCTTGGCGATGGCCTTGTTGAAGGCAAAGCCCTCGATGGTCTTGGTCACGTCGTCGATGGCGCGGTGCAACGCGCGCATCAGCTCGTCGTCGCCTTCACCGGGCGCATCGGCGGGCAGGGCGGCGATCTTGTCGCCCAGCGTCCAGACGCGGTTCAGGTGCTTATAGGTCGCCTCGGCCCCTGAGGCCGTCCATTCCACGTCGCGTTCGGGCGGCGAATCGCTCATCACGAACCACCGCGCGGTATCGGCACCGAACTGGTCGATGATGGCGACCGGGTCGACGACGTTACGCTTGGACTTGGACATCTTGGCCGAGGGGATGATCTCGACCTCTTTGCCGTCCTTCAGGAAGCCCGCGCCGTCGCGCAGCTCGACTTCTTCAGGATAGTGATAGACCGCGCGGCCCTGCGCATCGCGGGTCTGGTAGATCGCGTGCGTCACCATGCCCTGCGTGAACAGCGCGTTGAACGGCTCGATGGATTTGGCCGACAGGTGGCCGGTCTTGTGCATCGCGCGGGCAAAGAAGCGCGAATAGAGCAGGTGGAGAATCGCATGCTCGATCCCGCCGATATACTGGTCGACGTTCATCCAGTAGTCGGCTTCTTCCAGATCGGTCGGCGTCGAGGCATGCGGCGCGGTGAAGCGCGCGAAGTACCACGACGAATCGACGAAGGTGTCCATCGTATCGGTTTCGCGCAGCGCGGGCTTGCCGCATTCCGGGCAGGTGCAGCTGCGCCACGCGGTGTGGCGGTCCAGCGGGTTGCCAGGTTTGTCGAACGTGACATCGTCAGGCAGGCGGACCGGCAGGTTTTCCTTGGCCTCGGGGACCAGACCGCAGGTGTCGCATTGCACGAAGGGAATCGGGCAGCCCCAATAGCGCTGGCGGCTGAAGCCCCAGTCGCGCAGGCGGTACATGGTGGTGTCCTTGCCGATGCCACGCGATTCGCACAGCTTGATCGCCGCATCGACAGCCTGATCGGCGGTTTGCTCGGGCTCCCCGGCGATGGGGCGCAGATAGCGCACTGACTCGCTGTCTTCGGGCACATAGGCCTCGGTCAGCGGGGCCTCTTCTGCACCCTTCGCCACGAACACCGGAACGATGGGCAACGCGTATTTGGTGGCAAAGTCGAAATCGCGCTGGTCATGCGCCGGGCAGCCAAAGACAGCGCCGGTGCCGTAGTCCATCTTGATGAAGTTGGCGATCCAGACCGGCATGTGCCAGTCGGGGTCCAGCGGGTGCTGCACAGTCAGCCCGGTGTCAAAGCCCAGCTTCTCGCCCGTCGCCATGGCTTCTTCGGTCGCCGCGCCCTTGCGGGCTTCGGCGCAGAAGGCAGCGACGGCGGGGTTTTGCGCTTCCAGTGCCTTGGCCAGCGGGTGATCGGGCGCGATGCCGACAAAGCTGGCGCCCTGCAGGGTATCGGGGCGGGTGGTGAAAACCTCGATCTGGGTGATGCCATCCGCCGGGGCGGTCAGATCAAAGGCGAATTGCAGGCCGCGGCTGTAACCGATCCAGTTGCGTTGCTGCAGCTTTACCTTGTTGGGCCAGTTTTCCAGCCCGTCCAGCGCCGAAAGCAGCTCGGCCGAATAGTCGGAAATCTTGAAGAACCACTGCTCTTTCTCGCGCCGCTCGACTTCCGCGCCCGAGCGCCAGCCCTTGCCGTCGATGACCTGCTCGTTGGCCAGAACGGTCATGTCGACCGGATCCCAGTTCACGATGCCGGTTTTGCGATAGATCAGCCCGGCCTTGTACATGTCCAGAAACAGCGCCTGCTGCTGGCCATAGTATTCGGGATCACAGGTGGCGAATTCGCGGCTCCAGTCGATCGACAGGCCCAGAGGCTTCATCTGCCCCTTCATCACCTTGATGTTGTTATAGGTCCAGGTGCCCGGATGCCCGCCCTCGGCCATAGCGGCGTTTTCCGCCGGCATGCCGAACGCGTCCCAGCCCATCGGATGCAGCACGCTGAAGCCCTGCGCGCGTTTGTAGCGCGCGACCACGTCGCCCATCGTGTAATTGCGCACATGCCCGATGTGGATGCGGCCCGACGGATAGGGGAACATTTCCAGCACGTAATACTTCGGACGCGCCGGATCGACCTTGGCGGCAAAGCAGCCGTCCGAATCCCAGGCCTGCTGCCAGCGGGGTTCGATTTCTTTGGGCGAATAACGGGCGTCGGACTGGGCGGACATCAGGGTTCCCTGCAGGTGAAAGGCCGGGGCTAATGAAAGGGCCGGGGCAAATGAAAAAGCCGGGCCACGGGGCCCGGCGGTGTCTTACTCTGCCCGGGCCGGGGATTCCAGCCCGGCGAATCGGCTCAGAGGCCGAGTTCGCGAATGCGGATCTGACGGGCGCGGGTCAGGATGGCGTTTTCCACAGCGCGCACGGTTTCCGCGCTGGCCGGGCCGTTACGCGTGACCAGCGCCACGTTGAGCGAGCGCGCATCAAGCGCGGCGTCGGTCACGGCGATGGTGGCGCGGTAGGGACGGCCACCGCCCGGCGGCGTGCCGAACCCGGTCGAGATCACGCCCGAGAACGGGTCGATTTGTTCAACCGGCAGGAAGTCGAGCACTTCCAGCGACGCGGTCCAGATATAGCGGTTCACGGTGAGAACGGTCGAGGGATCCTCACGGCTGGCAAACAGATCCCAGATCGAGGCAGTCGAGCCGGTCTCAGCCATCCGCTCTTCCAGCGCATAGTCGCGGGCTGTCCGTTGGTCGCCCGCGTCGCCGCGTCCGCCCAGTCCACACCCGGCCAGCGCGACCGAAAGGCCCAGTGCCGTCATCGTCAGTGCCGCCGATCTTGCCGCCATCCGTAAGTCCACCCCTTTTGAGGTTCGCGTGTTTGTCCGGCCGCATGATCCTGCGCGCTATCATCCCGCGCAAGGCAGCCCAGTCGCGGCCCTATCTATCCGAGGGGCGGCACGCGAACAAGGCATTTGCGGGCACAGGGGCCGGAACGGCCACGGCATCGGCAAACAAACGCGCCGACTGTTACAGCCGTGCGCCTGCGCGACTCATGTGTGTGGCAGACACCGGCGCGGGATCAGCGCTGGCAGACCACGTTTGCGGCGCGTTCGGGGCAAGGGGTGCACGGGGTAGGGGCTTGTAGTCACAGGCTTTGCTGGGGTCAAAACCGTGCGTGGCAAATCTGCATCACAAAACGTCAGAGTTAGAACGCCGCTGACCGCCGACTTGCAATGAAAGGTCGAAGGCGGGAAACAGGCTGTGACCCAGCTTGCTGACAAGATGGGCACGATTTTGAAAAACGAGGGAAACCATGAACAAGATTCTTCTTGCTTCGACCGCCCTGGTGCTGTCGGCCGGTCTGGCCCACGCTCAGGCTGTGACCATCACCGGCGAAGGCCGCATGGGCATTCAGTATGACGACTGGGGTGTTGCTGGCGGTGGATTTACCGCTGCAGACAGCTGGCGCCAAGAAAACCGCCTGACCCTGAACTTCAACGTTTCGGTTGAAGCTGATCATGGTCTGACCTTCGGTGCTTGGAGCCGCGCTCGCATGCAGTCCGGCGGCCTCGGCGTTGCAAACCAGGGCGTGTTCTCGGGTTCGCGCGTTTGGGTTGAGTCGAACGGTCTGAAACTGACCTTCGGTAACCAAGACGGCGCTATCCGTGGTGCTGGCACCGCGATGGGCTATGCTGGCGGTTGTGCCGTCGGTTACGAAGGCGGTCAGATCTGTGCTGACACCGCTGGCGTTCTGAACGTGTCGCAAGGCCAAAACTCGACCGGCTCTGACGACGTTCCGATGGCTCGTATCGACTACACCATGGGTTCGACGCGCGTCGCTCTGTCGCATGGCCGTAACGCCGCGACTGAGTTCGGCATCCGCAGCACCTTCGACGCGTTCACCGTCGCTCTGGGTTACTCGAACGGCAACGGCACCAACGGCACCTACGGCCTGCCGCCGATCGCAGGCGGCTCGCTGGCCGCTGCACTTGACGATGTTACGACCATTTCGGGTTCGTACAACGGTGGTTCTTGGACCGCTGCCGTCATCGTCGCTCGCATCAACGTGGACAGCGTCAGCTTCGTCCCGACGGGCCTTGCTCCGGTTGCGATCGCTGGCCCGATGTCCTGGACCAACTGGGCTCTGCAAGGCAGCGTTCAGCTGGGCGGCGGCACCATGTATGGCTACGTCGGTGACTACTTCGACGGCACTGCCTATGGCTTGAACTATGCCTACTCGCTGGGTGGTGGTGCTACCGTCACCGTCGGTGCTGAGCGCGCGACCGACCTGTTCGGCTCGGGTATCGACCACACCACCGGTTCGGTCGGCGTTGCCTTCGTGTTCTGATACGGTTTAACACCGAATCGGCAAAGAGCGGGCTTCGGCCCGCTCTTTGTTTTTGCCGCGCCGGTCCTTTTGGATCCGGCGCGATTTTCATGAAGAACGTGGCGCACGACCTCCGATTCCAAGCGCCGCTCACCAGCAGATTCCTCAACCGCGCGTGGGATTGATGTGAGTCGGGCAAAATCAGGTGTATGGCGGCCTGCCCATACAAGCGGCAGATGCGCAGGCCGAAGAGGTGCGTTGCGGCTATCGCAGGCAGTTTCAGGTCGGGCGGGCATGCGACTATTGCTGCAATGCAACATGTTTTGTCGTTTTTTCCGACCCGACAGACAAGCGCTGCCGTTCGAAGGTCAAGAGGCGTAAAACAAAGTTCAGGCAAAGAAACCAACTGTCACGAAACGAGTACATCATGAAAAAGATCCTCCTCGCCTCGACCATGCTGATCGCGACCGCTACGATCGCGAACGCTCAGGCTGTCACCATCTCCGGCGAAGGTCGCATGGGTATTCAGGCGCTGCGTGCGTTTGGCACCACCATCTGGACCCAGGAAAACCGCCTGACGCTCGATTTCAACGTTGCCGTTGAAGCCGATCACGGCCTGACCTTCGGCGCCTGGTCGCGCGCTCGCATGAGCTCGGGCTGGCCGGGCACGGCTGGTGCTGGCATCTTCTCGGGTTCGCGCGTTTGGGTCGAATCGAACGGCCTGCGCCTGACCTTCGGCAACGCTGACGGTGCTATCGCAACCTCGGGTACGTCGCATGGCTGGCTCGGCGGCTGCGGTGTCGGCTACGAAGGTGGCCAGATCTGCGGTGACACCGGTTTCCTGGACCGCGTTGCGCACGTCGAAAACTCCAACGGTGCAAACGCTGCCCCTCAGGCGATGATCACCTACAGCGCAGGTGACTATGCCGTCGCCCTGTCGAGCCAGCGTGGCGTTTCGACCGAAGTTGCGGGCCGCTACACCTTCGGCGCCATCACTGTCGCCGCAGGCTACAGCGACTCGCGCATCAGCAGCGCCAATGACTTCTGGACGATCTCGGGTCACTACGATGGCGGTTCGTGGGGCGTTGGCGCACTGGTCGCCGACATCAACAACTTCACCAACTGGTCCCTGTCGGGTACGGTCGACGTCTACGGTGGCCACGCCTACGGCTATGTTGGCGAAATCTTCGGCCTCAACACCTACGGCCTGAGCTATGGCTACGACCTGGGCGGCGGCGCGACCCTGACCGCCGGTGCCGAATACATCGACGTCTTCGGCGGTGTGACCTCGGGTTCTGTCGGCGTTGCCTTCACGTTCTGATCGGTCAGTCAACTGACAGTGCAAAAGAGCGGGCCTTGGCCCGCTCTTTCCATTTTGTGATCGGCGGATCATTGCGCAGGGCGTCACGGGTTGTTTCGCTGACGCCCGCAGATGTGGTAAACTTGACCATCAAGACAAAGAGAGCCCCGTTGATGCGTCGTCTCCTTCCCGCGATCCTGATTCTGAGCGCCGCGCCTGCAGCTGCCGAGGTGTCGCATCACATCGAAGGCCGCTTTGGCGTTGCCTATCATGCCACCGGAAACGGTACTGGCACGACGCAGCCGTTGTATGAGGGGCGCTATACCTCGACCTTCAGCCACACCGCCGATAACGGTCTGACCTTCCGGTTCGAGCTGGGCGTTGTCGTCGGCAATATCCCCGATCGGGGCGAACGTGCCAGCCGCGACTCATATAGTATCGGTCTGGGCGCGACGGACTGACGGCTTCCCTTTCACGCCTGCCTGTGGCTTGGTGTCCGAAAACGGAGACGCCATGACACTCGATGCCATCACCAGCCGCTTGCGAGACGCCGAAACCCGTGCCGGACGTGCCGAGGGGTCGGTCACGCTGATCGCTGTGTCGAAAGTGCAGCCTGCCGAGCGGATCGAATCCGTGCTTGCCCAAGGGCAACGGGTGTTTGGCGAGAATCGCGTGCAAGAGGCACAGGGCCGCTGGCCCGCGTTTCAGGAGCGGTTCGAGGGCATCTCGCTGCATCTGATCGGGCCGCTACAAACCAACAAGGCCCGCGCTGCGGTGAGCATGTTTGACGCGATCCATTCCGTGGACCGGCTGAAGCTGGCCGAGACCATCGCCCGTCTGGCCGATGAAGAGGGGCGGTGCCCCGAGCTGTTCGTTCAGGTGAACACCGGCGCTGAACCGCAGAAAGCCGGTGTTCTGCCGGACGAGCTGGAACGGTTGATCGCTTCGGTTCGTGCGCTGTCTTTGCCGCTCAAGGGTCTGATGTGCATCCCACCGGCGGATCAGGACGCGGCAGTGCATTTCCGCCTGCTGGCCGCGCTGGCGGCGCAGAACGGTCTGGAGGGGCTGTCGATGGGCATGTCGGATGATTTCGAGGTCGCCGTTGAGCTGGGCGCAACCCATGTGCGCGTGGGCTCGGCGATCTTTGGCGAGCGGGTTCCGCCAAAAGGGTGAGCGGGTGGCGCGCTTCGGGGCCATCGAGGCCCCTCAGCGCGCGTGGGGGGCGCTGCCCCCCACGGCCTTGCGGCCTCCCCCCGGGATATTTTCAGCATAAAGTTGGGGTCAGGGGCGCACGAGCAGGCGCGCGCCGGGCGTGAGGCGTCGGGCGATCCAGAGGAGGTCTGCGCGCGCGAAGGCGATGCAACCGGCGGTGGGGTAGCCGGGGCGACGCCAGGTATGCAGGAAGATGGCCGAGCCCTTGCCGGGGACAGCGGGGTGCATGTTCCAGTCGGTGATCAGGATCAGGTCATAGAGCGGGTCGGCGCGGCGCAGCGTCTCGTGGCTGGCGTTGAGTGGCGCGCGGACGGGTTGGTTGTAGGCACCGTGTGTGGGGTCGTCGCACCACAGGGCGCCAAGGCCGATCGGCGTGGCCCAGCGGGGCAGGGTGTGGGCCGGGATACGGTCGGGGCGGTAGAGCAGGCCGGTGATGCGGTGCTCGCCGGCAGGGGTCGCCAGGTCGCCCTCAACCTTGTCGCGGGTGATGCCGCTGCGCCCGATGGTACAGGGCAGGGTGCGCCCGGCAAAGCGCAGGCCGGTAGGGGTGAGGACAAGATCGGTGGTGGTCATCATGGGGCGGCTTTGAGTGTTGAGAACCAGAGCTGATCGAGGGCATCGACGGCGGCGGGATCGAAACGGGATTCTTCTTTCCAGTATTTGCCCGACGCGACGATGTAGCCCAGCCGCGCCTCTTCCGCGAGCGCGGCGGTGAGGGGTGGGGGCGTGATCGGGCGCAGAGTGGCCACTGTGTCCAGCGTGGCGCGGGGAAAGACGAGGCGGCTTTCGTCGTCCGAGAGGTTCACGCAGGCGCAGCCCTGCGCGGCGGCGAGGAGCATGAGGCGGGCGGATTTGGCCTCGAGGCTGCGCAGCGAGATGTCCTTGCGCAGCGGGTCGGGCGTACCGGTGCCGTAAAAATGTGTGGGGCCGGTGTCAGGATAGACCATGTCGCAGCCGAAATAGGCCAGCACGCGCGGTTTGAGCGCGCCAAGCGCCCAGTAACCGGCGGTGAAGCTCATCGTGCCGCCGGCATAGACGAAACCGCCATAGCCGTTCTGGATCGGCACATAGGCGTCGGAGCGGATGATGCTCTGGCTCGCGCTCGGCGTTGCGGGCTGTTGCTCGGGCGGGAAATCGTCGGGGTGGATCAGGAAATCCCAATCCGGGCGCACCCGCCAGGCGTTGTTGATCGCCACAATCTGTGTGAAGGGCGCGCGGGGCCAGTCAGCGGCGCGGTTTGCGCTGGGGCCACTGCCGAGCACCAGCACCACGCCGCAGCTCACAGCAGGTGCCCGGATTTCGCGGCTTTGGTCGCGAGATAGGCGGCGTTCTCGTCTGTCTGGCCGACCTTGAGCGGAACGCGCTGGGTCACGTCGATGCCGCCCTTCTGCAGCATCGCCACCTTGCGCGGGTTGTTGGTCAGCAGGCGGACCTGTGAGAAACCCATCTTCTTGAGCAACTCGGCACCCAGGCGGAAGTCGCGCTCGTCATCCTCGAACCCCAGCCGGTGATTCGCCTCGACGGTATCAAAGCCCTGATCCTGCAAGGAATAGGCGCGCATCTTGTTGGCCAGACCGATGCCGCGTCCCTCCTGATTGAGGTACAAGAGCACGCCCGAGCCCGCTTCGTGCATCGCGATCAAGGCGGCATGCAGCTGCGGGCCGCAGTCGCATTTCAGCGAGCCGAGCACATCGCCGGTAAAGCAGGCCGAGTGCAGCCGGGCCAGCACCGGGGCGTCGCGCATCGGGCGGCCTACCTCGACCGCGTAATGCTCGACCCCGCCGTCCTGCGGGCGAAAGACATGCAGCCGTCCGGCCCCGGCCAGACGCATCGGCAGGCGGGCGGCGATGACGGGGGAGAGGCGGGTCTCAGGGGTGTTGGTTTCCTCGGCGCTGAGCGTGGTCAGGCTGTGGCTGCTGGCCAGATCGGCAGCGGCGGGCGCAACCACCACGACGGCGGCGGGCAGCAACTGTGCCGATTTCACCAGCCGGATGGCAGCGCGATGCAGCGCCGCCGGCCCGTCGCGCTGGGACAAGAGCGGGCCTTTCATCGGGTGGGTCAGGTCGTCGGCGGGATCGGCCAGCGCCTCGATCCACGCGACGCCCACATCCCCCGGCAGCACGATCCGCGCCACATCGCCGTCATAGGCGCGCGCCTTCAGCGTCGCGGCGCGGTGGGCGGTCAGCGCGACAACCGGCTGCCCGATCGCGCGCAGATCGGCGAGGCGGGCGGCGTCAAGCGTCTCGGCGGCACCAACGAGCGCCGAGGACGCGCCATCAGTCAGCACGACGGGCAAGCCCATACGCAGGTCGGCGCGGGCACGGTTGAGCCGTTCGAGCGGGCTGGGGGTCAGCGACATGAGGGGCCTTGCTGAAACATTTGCCCCTAGGATGTAAGACAGGACGGGGGAAATTGAAACATTCCCCGGTAAACCGACACGACCGCGTGACAAATCGTGGCTTTGCTTGAACAAACCCGCCCGCGCCCACAGTTTAATCCGTGAATGACCTGTGAATTTGAGGCCAAAGCAATGTCGAAACTGAACAAGATCCTGCTCGTCGACGACGACGATGACCTGCGCGAGGCGCTGGCGGAACAGCTGGTCGCAACCGAAGACTTCGATACGTTCGAGGCGGGCGATGGCGCCGCCGCGATGGAACGTGTGCGCGATGAGCAGTATGATCTGGTCATTCTGGACGTGGGCCTGCCCGATACCGACGGGCGCGAGCTGTGCAAGCGGATGCGCAAGGCGGGGGTGAAATGCCCGATCCTGATGCTGACCGGGCAGGACTCGGATGCCGACATGATCCTGGGGCTGGACAGCGGCGCCAATGATTACATCACCAAGCCGTTCAAGTTCCCCGTGCTGCTGGCCCGCATCCGCGCGCAGCTGCGTCAGCATGAGCAGTCCGAGAACGCGGTGTTCCAGCTGGGCGACTATCAGTTCAAGCCCGCGCAGAAGATGCTGGTCGATGCCAAAGAGCGCAAGATCCGGCTGACCGAGAAAGAGACCAACATCCTGAAATTCCTCTACCGCGCGCCGGACGGACTGGCCCCGCGTGAGGTGCTGCTGCATGAGGTCTGGGGCTATAACGCCGGTGTCACCACGCACACGCTGGAGACCCACATCTACCGCCTGCGCCAGAAGATCGAGACGGACCCGTCGAACGCGCGCCTGTTGGTGACCGAACCCGGTGGATATCGGCTGGTGCCGTAAAAAAAAATTAGGTCGGGCGTCGTTTTGTTGCCCGATTCACCCCAGATTAATGTCTGTCAGCGAGACTTGATCTCAGGGTGTTCCTCCCTCCCTCCCTCGCGTGTTGGGGTTATGACACGAACCTCCCTGTTGGACTGGCCCGGGCTCCCTCGCCCGGGCCTTCTTTTATTTGGCCGGTTGGGGTGTGGGGCCGGGGGTTGGCGCGAAGTCGATATGCGGCAGGGTCAGCGCGAACTCGATACGCAGGCCGGTGGCGGGGTCGCTGACAGACCCGGCCAGATCCAGATCATTGCCCTGCACCCGCGCGCGCTGGACGGCGATCTGTACATCGGACACGGCATGGGCCGCGCCTGCAGGCGGGATCATCGTGCCGTCGCGCCCCTGACCGTTCTCCACGGCCAGCCCGATGATCCAGTCGCCCTCGGGCCCTGACGCAAGGAAATGCACGCTGAGCACGCCGTCGTAGGAATTCCACGACGAGCGATTACCGAGCGTGGCGGGGTCGATGGACAGCGAAAGCCGCTGGCCGTCGCGGATCAGCGTCACCGTGGCGGGTGTGTCGGCTTGCGCAGGCAGCGCAAGCGCGAGGCTGGCGGCGAGCAGAAAACGGCGGGTCACGGGCATGGCGGCCTCTCAAGCGGGTTTCTCAGGGCGTGGCGGACGTGTAGACCCATGGGATCAGCCACGGAGATATCATGACCTTCACCCTCGCCACCTGGAATATCAATTCTGTCCGTCTGCGGGCCGGTCTGGTTCAAAAACTCCTGACCGAAGAAGCCCCCGACGTGCTGTGCCTGCAGGAATGCAAGAGCCCGGTCGACAAGATCCCGGTCGAGCTGTTCGCCGAGCTGGGCTATGGTCACATCGTGGCGCGGGGGCAGAAGGGCTATAACGGCGTGGCGATCCTGTCGCGGATGCCCTTGCGGGATGCGGGACATATCGACTGGTGCGAAAAAGGCGACGCGCGGCATGTGGCGGCCGAGCTGGAGAACGGTGTGGTCATCCACAACTGCTACGTGCCCGCGGGCGGGGACGAGCCGGACCGCACGATCAACGAGAAGTTCGGTCACAAGCTGGATTTCGTCGCCGAGATGCGCGACCGGTTCCGGGAGTCGCTGCCGGCCAGGTCGATCCTTGTCGGCGATCTGAACATCGCGCCGCGGGAAGACGACGTCTGGAGCCACAAGGCGCTGCTGAAAGTGGTCAGCCATACCCCGGTCGAGGTTGAGGCGTTCGAGGAAGCCCGCGCCGCCGGGGGGTGGGTGGACATCACGCGGCAGGACGTGCCCGAGGGGCAGCTCTATTCGTGGTGGTCCTACCGGGCGAAGGACTGGGATGCGGCGGACAAGGGGCGGCGGCTGGATCATATCTGGGCCAGCGCGGATATCGGCGCGGCGGGGCATTCATCGCGGATCCTGCGGGCGGTGCGGGGCTGGACCCAGCCCAGCGACCACGCGCCGGTGCTGGCGACGTTTGATCTGTAAGGGGGATGGGTGTCCCCTGATGGGAGATTTCTCGGGTCGTTGAAAATCAAGCACTTGGGTGGTGCGATTAACCTGTCCTTAGGGTTTTGGCCGGGGACACGGGCCCGCGCGGGGGCTTGCGGGGGTGGTCTGGCTGCCCCATGCTGCCGGTCGGAGGGCCAGCGATGACCGACGCGGAAAAGGCCTATGAACGCGCGAAGGAGCTGATCGCTGAGGCGAAGGCCGAGGGGGCGACGCGGCTTTCGTTTGATCACGAGGACACGCGTGCGCTGAAGGTACTGCCGCGCGAGATTTCGGAACTAACAGCGCTCCAAAGCCTCAGCCTTGATCATACGCAAGTCAAAGACTTGGCCCCACTTACGGGACTGACCAACCTAACAGAGTTAAGGCTGGAAAGCACAGGTATCATGGACCTGTCTCCGCTACGCGGACTAAGTGCTCTGACTAAGTTGTGGCTGGAGCTAAAAGGGAAGAGGCGCGGGCAACATCAACAAATAGACGCAACAAAAGATGGCTCCAAGCTACCGGCGGGGACTGGCAAAAGCGTCGACATAACAGGCATGCGGGTGCTCGCAGCTGATGATAACGCTACTAACCGCATGATCCTAAGGGCGATGTTGCATCAACTCGGTGTCACGACGCACGTGGTAAGTGGCGGCAACGAAGCTATTGAGGCCTATAGGGCAAGCTCGTTCGACCTTTTGATCATCGACATAAATATGCCCGATCGCGACGGAATCGATGTCATGCGTGAAATCCGTGCGATGGAGGCGGCACGCTCTATTGTAGGATCGAATGCACCGACCAAGATGTTGCCGATAGTCGGTTTTGCGGCCAACATGATGTGGCATCAACGCGAAACCTATCATGAGGCGGGCTTCGATGATTGCTTGGTAAAGCCGTTGCAAATGGGTCCGTTGCGCGAAGTACTTTCGTCACTGATCGCAGATAGGGGCAGGCGCACGTCTCCCAACTCAGTGCCATTGCGCGACGAACTCGTTGCCCCGCAGCCCCCTTCCACACGTCCTGCTCCATTGCAGGCAGGTATTAGCGGTGGGCGGCTGGTCAGGGCCGGGGGCAAGGCGCTGCCTAAGGCGGATCCGTTGGTCCGGGCCGAGGCCGGGTGGCGGGCGCTCAGGGCGTATCGCGCGACCTTTGGCAGCGCCTTCAATCTGCACAACCATCATCCGCTGGGGGCGTTCCTTGATGCCTTTGACATGGCGATGGGGGACCGGTTCGATCCTGAAAATTCAATCCTGATCGGCGCGATGAGTGGCGGGATTATTGCCTTGGCCGGAAATGGCGAGTTCTGCGGGCAATTGCCGGTCGGGGCCGAACCGTTGTTGCGGCAGTTCGCGGCGCAGTTGCAGACCTATCTCAACCGTTTTCCGGATTGGACGGCGTATCAGGAGGATGCGGCGGGGGGCGAGGACAACACTGCCAGTGCCGCCGAAAGCTTCGAGGCGCTGGACGAGGATTTGCAGGCCAGCCCCGACACGGACCGCGATGTGGCTGAGATCTATGACATGCAGGTCCGTGCCGCCCTTGACCCCCAGAGCGCGGAGGGGACGCGCAAAGGCCTTGTTGCCTCGACCGGCGAAGTCACGCGTGCGCTTGCGGAGAAAGCGCTGGACGAGGTCAGGAGTGGGCAGGCGGTGCGCGGGTATGTCGGCTCAATGGACAAAGTGCACGATGCCGAGGCAGCGAAGGTTGGCTGGTACGCGGGCGGATTTGCTGTGGTGTTTATCCAGCGCCGCAAAGCGCATTTCAGGCGTCTTGCCGACACGTATCCAAGCCGAATGGGGTGGTTGCACGGGGTGCTCGACTACCTTTTCGGGGCTGAGCGCGACTGACCTGCGTCCACGCAGCTAGCTGAGAAAGCGCGGCGGAACTGGAGGCCGTGAGCTGCTCCCCAAAAATCGGACAGTGACGGAAGCTACGATCTGACGTCTGCTGGTCTCCAAGAACGAGGAGATCA
>NZ_REEZ01000008.1 GCF_003990445.1 Pararhodobacter zhoushanensis
TGCGTCTGCTTGAAGGGTCGGTTGACCGGGCGGCGGATCAGCAACTGTTCTTCACGGCGCAGATCGTGAACTGGATTCTGGGTGCGATTGACGGTCACGCCAAGAATTACTCGGTTTTTCTGGGGCCGGGGGGTTTTCGGATGACCCCGCTCTACGACATTCTGAGCGCGGCCCCGGCGATGGCCAGCAACGGGTTCCGTCATAAGGACCTGCGTCTGGCGATGTCCGTGGGACGGCGCAACCACTACCGACTGGACCAGATCCAGCCCCGCCATTTTGACCAGTCGGCCCTGCGCGCCCGCGTTGCACCCGACACGCGGCGTCAGGCCTTTGCCCGGATCGTTGCGGCCGGATTGCCCGCCGTTGAGCGCGTGGCGAATGCGCTGCCCGCCGGTTTCCCCGAACGGGTCAGCGGCCCGATTCTGGAACATGCCCGCAACCGGCTTGAGCTGCTCATCCGGCAGGCCGAGGCCGGGCAGATCGTCGTCCATTGAGCCGCGCTGCCCGACTGGATGGCAGCGTCAGAGCAGCCCGAAATACTCGCGCTGTTCCCACTCCGAGACCGTGGCGGCATAGCGTGCCCATTCCGCGCGCTTGAGGGTCGCGATGTAGTCGACGAATTCAGGCCCGATGGCGTCGCGGTAGAGCGTGCTGCCCTCAAACGCGCTTAATGCTGCGTCCATCGAGCGGGGCAGGGCACGCACATCTGCCGCATAGGGCGTGTCGGACGGGGGCGGAGGGGTCAGATTCCCCTCGATCCCCGCCAGCCCCGAGATGATCTGCGACGCAAACACGTAATACGGGTTCGCGCCCGGCTCGGCGACGCGGTTCTCGATCCGGCTGGCGCGGTCTTCGGCCACCATCAGCGCGCGCACCATCGCGCCCCGGTTATCGCGGCCCCACTGGATGCGGTCGGGGGCCATCTGGAACGGCTGGTAGCGTTTATAGCCGTTCACCGTGGGGGTGGTCAGGATGCAGGATGCCTCGGCATGCGCCAGCAGCCCGGCGATCCAGCCTGACGCCTCGGGGGTGATGTCGTGCCCTTCGGCGGGCATGAACAGGTTGCGCCCGTCTGACAGGTTGGTCAGCGACTGGTGCAGATGCCAACCTGCCGAGGCCCCGCCTTCGATCTTCGGGCGGCACATGAAGCTGGCGTGCAACCCGCGCCGGGCGGCGACCTGTTTGGCCATCGCGCGCAGCATGATCATGTTATCAGCGTGGGTCATCGCGTCGGCGGGGCCGAAAACGAACTCCACCTGCCCCGGCCCCATCTCGATCTCGACCGAGGTCAGCGGCATGCCAAGCGATTGCGCAGCGCGGCGCAGGTCGTCCAGAACCGGCTCCATCCGGTCATAGGTGGTGTCCGCCAGAAACTGATAGCCGGGGGCGAGCAGGCGGGTGTCGGGCGGGGTGCCCGGCAGGCCGCTATCGCTGTGCTCAAGATGCGGATTGGTCACTTCGAACAGGTTGAATTCAACCTCCAACCCCACCGTCAGCCCCCAACCGTGCGCTGCCAGCCGGGTGAGCGCGCCTTTCAGCACTTGCCGGGGCGCGTAGGAAATCGGCGTGCCATCAACCCGCGCCAGATCGCAAAACAGCCACGCCGAGCCGGGCGACCACGACAATTCGCGGAAGGTGGCCGGGACCGGGATCAGCCACATATCCCCCGCACCCGCGCCTTGCCCGCCCTCACCGGACCAGACCGGAAACACCGTCCGGCCCGAGGTGTCCTTGAGCAGCAGCGTCGACGGCGCGCGCAGGCCAGAGCGGAAGACCGAGGGCAGCATGTCTGCCACCACCGTCTTGCCGCGCAAAATGCCGTGGGCGTCGGAAAACAACACGCGAACCGTCTCGATCCCAGCGGCCTTGACGCGGGCGAGGATCTCGGCGGCGCGGTCCAGCGCGTCGGGGCTCAGAAACCCCTGCCGGGCAAGCGTTCCGTCGGCCAGGGCGGTAGGATCAGTCATGCAGCGCTCTCTTGGGTTCGGTCGGTGGCGGGCAACGAGAAGGCCCCGCGTGGGTGCCCGTGATATTGATAAACGAGGAACGGACCCATGCAACGGGCCTGTGGGTCGAGGACTGGTTACGCAAAGAAGGGCCGGACTTGGGGAGTGGTCGGCTCAGTCTGCGTAACCCCCGACCAGCCCACACCCCGCACGAACGCCGGTTCGCCCAGCCGGACATCGGCGGGCAGCGCGGGATCGGCGCGGTCGTCAAACCAGCGCCACGCGCCTGCGCCTAACAAAAGCACGCTTTCAGCCCCAAACAGCGCGGTCACTACCAGCGTGTCGATCAGCCCCGCGTGGCCGTCGCGCAGGTGCAGCGGGACGGGTTCATCCGCAGCCAGACCCCGTACGTCCATCACCGGCGCATGGGTCAGCGTCAGGGTCACGCCGTCGAACCCCTGCCGTGCGGCCATTTGCCGGAGGGACTCGCGCAGGGTGAAATAGCCGTCCAGAATGTCCTGAAACGGCCGCGCATCGCCGGGCGGGGCCGCTGTCAAACCGTGGCATCCCACGGGCAGCCCGCGCGGCGTTCAGTATCCATCTGCTTGCTGGCTGCCACCCAATTGCCGGTGTCGCCGATGGCGTCATTCGACAAGGGGCCGATGATCTGCGGCGTCAGGGCGCGGTCCTGCATCGGCAGCTTCTCTGGCTGACCCGTCTCCAGCGCCTTGATCGCGCGGCGCAGCATCAGGCGGTAGCGCACGATGGCAGCGTCCCCCCTGCCCAGATGCTCGCGCGTGCGGTCCTGAATCGCGCCCAGCCCCTCAACCGCCCATTGGTCATGCACGTTGATGTCCGGTCCCATGCCCGTATAGGTCTGGGTCTCCTGCTCGTCGGGGTCAAAGTGATAGGCGTTCGTGCGATTCTTGAGCGGCGCGTAATCCGGCAGCCGGTGCTCTTTGAGCCGCTGCGCGCGCATCAGCTCTTTGTTCACTGGCTGGCGGAAGCTGGTGAACATGGTGAACCAATAGCAGGTCTCATCATCGACCGGCACATGCCACTGGGTGATGATCATTTCGCGCGACATCGGGATGCAGATGGCCGAGGGGAAGATCTGGTTGGTCACACGGACATGCGTCAGGTCATGCGCCATATGGCGCAGGGCGGTGATCTTCAGCCCATAATCGGTTTCCTCGACCTCAAGATCCGGCCGCGGGTATTCGCGCAGAAGCTGGGTCATCGGCATGTCGGTATGCGCCGCCTTGTCGCGGAACTGCTTGCCGTAGCTGTCGGCGGGGTCTTCGTCTTCGAGGAAGCGGTGCAGGAACGAGGCATGCGAGGGGTCGATGCCGATCTCAAGCGCCTGCAGCCAGTTGCATTCCCACAGGCCCTTGAAGGCAAAGACATGGCTGTCGGGGGCGCGGAAACAGTCGAAATTGGGGAAGGCGGGCGGCTCGCCGGTGCCCAGATAGGCGAAGAACACGCCCTTCTTCTCGACGACGGGATAGACCGGGCCGCCCTCGACCACGCGGATATCGTCGCGCGCCGGGTGGTGCGCCGGGGGCTCATCGGGCGTGCTTTGCCGGGTGGCGAGGATATAGCCCTCCCCCTGGCGCAACAGCACCAGCCGCTCGCCCAGCAGGTTGACCGGGAGGCGCGGCTCGTCGTCGGTCAGCTCGTCCACCAGCGCGGCGGGTTGCCAGTACATCCGGTGAACCGCGCCCGCCGGGGTGTCGGGGCCGATGCGGGTGATCTGGTCGTTCAGCTTTTGCGAGATCATTGTGGCGTCCTTTCGGGGCGGTCAGGCGTCAGAGGCGGCGGTAGCGGGCAGGGGCGGCGGCGCGCCGTCACCGAACCACGCATAGATCGCGCCGCCCGCTTCGATCACCGGGAAACTGGGCAGGCGGATGGTCTTGAACATGGTGGAATCCGCGGGCTCGGCCGGTTGTTCGGTGCATTGTCCCGTGCGGTCGAAGTGCCAGCCATGGAAGGGACAGCGCAGGCCGTTATCCTCGCGCCGGCCAAAACACAGATCCGCGCCGCGATGCGGGCAATGGCGCCCGATCAGGCCCAGCTCGCCGTCGTTGTCGCGAAACAGTACCAGCCGCTGGCCAAAGGCCTCCACGGGCACCACCGGGCGCTTGACGGCCATGTCCTGCGCTTGTGCGACGACAACCCAATCGGTGGGGGCTAGGTCGGCGGCGTGGGACATGTGATTCTCCTGTCTGGGTTAGAAAGCGCTGGACGCTGCCAGGTTTGTGCGTTATTTGAACATTCGTGCGTTATATAAACTACGCGCGCGCCGTGCCTTGCGTCAACAAGAATGCGAGGGCCAACCTGTTCGACCCCGCGCGGAGCTTTTTGCTATGAGCGATACCGACGAAAAGAAGGGCGCTTCGACCTTTGCGAAAGGTCTGCGCGTGCTCGAATGCTTCGAGGGCGGTGCGCGGGGCCTGACCATGGCGGGCATCAGCAAAACCACCGGCATGGACCGCGCCACGGTGCGCCGGCTGTGCCTGACGTTGGTTGAATCCGGGTATCTGGCCCAGAGCGGGCATGAATTGCACCTGACGCCGCGCATTCTGGCCCCGGCGGGGGGATACCTGATGGCCAATGATTTTGGCCGCGCGATCCAGCCCGTGCTGACCGCCTTCGCACAGGAACTGGGCGGCGAGATTTCAATGGCGGTGCGCGACCGCGACCGGGCGCTTTATGTTGCGCAATCGGTCACGCCGGGCGCACGGTTGTCCATCGGGTTTGTCGTTGGCAGTTCGATCCCGCTTTTGCCCACTGCAATCGGTCGCATGCTGCTGGCGTCCAGCCCGCACGCGGATCGTGAGCGGGCTTTGCGCAGGCTACCCCACATCCGCTACACCGATGCAACCGACACCGACCCCGCGTCCCTTGATGCCAAGATCAGCGCCGCTGCGGATCAGGGTTACGCCGTCGTGCGCGGCGAATTCGAAGCGGGCGTCACGGCGCTGGCGGTTGCTGTCGGAAACCATGCGCATACGACGGCGGTCATCGGCACCTCGGTTGCCGGTGCGACGCTGGAGGATGACGCCGAAAGGGCGCGGATGCTCGACATCCTGCGCCGCGCGGCGCGCAGCCTGCGCGGGCCGGACCGGTCCGCCCCGCGATAAGCCGCACTCAGATCCGCATCCGTGGCACATCTGTGGGATCGAGCTTGAGCTCGATCAGCAGCGGTCGGTCACGTTTCGGGATCGCTGCGAGCGCAGCCGCGAGTGTCTCATCCGAGTCGACACGCAGCCCCTGTCCCCCCAGCGCCGTGGCCACCGCCGCGAACGAGGGCCATTCGAATTCTGTCAGTGCCGGGTCCATGTTGCGGTCGATGAACTGGATGTGCTCGGCCCCATAAGCACTGTCGTTGGCGACGATGACGATCAGATCCTGCTTGAGCCGCACCGCCGTGTTGAACTCGTTGATCCCGCCCATCATGAACCCGCCGTCGCCGGTAAACAGCACCACCGGACGCGAGCGGTCGGCCAGCCCTGCGCCGATGGCTTCCTGCAAACCCAGCCCGATCGAGCCGAAATTCGCCGTAACCAGAAAACTGCGCGGATCGGGGGCTGAGATCCGGCACCAGACTTCGGTCATGAAGCGCCCGCCGTCGGTGGTCAGGATACGCTGTTTGGGTAGTGCCGCTTCCAGTTGCTCCAGCGCGGCGATGTAATTGGCAAAGCCCGGTTTGGTGCTGCTGCGGGGCGGGGTGTGGGCCGTCAGCGTCGCGCGGTCCAGCTCGCGCGTGAAGCCCGACGGCGGGATCTCGGCCTCGTCCAGCCAGTACAGGATATTGTCGGCTGTCAGTGCGGCATCGGCGACCAGCGCGACATCGGGGTGGAAGTTCTTGGCAACTTCGGTCAGCGAGTCGTTGACCTGCACCACGCGCTTGCCTTTGAGCAGCTTGCCCCTGTCGGTGGTGAAATGGTGCAGCGAGGTGCCGAAGCACACGATGCAATCGGCCTTGGCGATCAAGTCATAGGCAGCGGGGGTCGAGAGCGTGCCGAAGATGTCCATGTTATAGGGATGGTCGTTGAACAGGCCCTTGGCCTTGAGCGACGTGGCCAGCGGGGCCTCAAGCCGGTCCGCAAGCCGGATCAGCGCATCCCGTGCGTCGACTGCGCCGCCGCCGGCCAGGATCACCGGGCGCCGGGCCGAGGCGATCATCCCCACGGCCTCGTCCAGATCATCGCCAGCCGGGACCATCGCCGGGGCGGTAAAGGTCGGGAAGACGGTCTTGGTGTGCTCGACCTCTTGCCACATGAAATCGGCGGGCATGTTCACCACGATGGGCCGCTTCTCTACCCGCGCGCGGTAAAAGGCGTGCGCGACGTCATAGGCGGCGGTCTGCGGTGCGCGCACCTGCTCGAATCCCGCGCCGGTGACTTTGACCACTTCCCGCTGGTCGATGCTTTGCAGGTTCTGCGGGTTCATCACGGCGGTATCGCCCGCCAGCAGCACCATCGGGATATGTCCGCGCGCGCCTTCGGTCAGGGCTGTGACGCAATTGGTCAACGCCGGGCCATGGGTGACCGTGGCCACGCCAACCGAGCCGGAAACATGGCTGTAGGCCAGCGCCATCAGGACGCTGCTGCCTTCATAGGCGGCGGGCACAAATGTACCGCCCCCGTCGCGGACGAAATCGTCGACCATGAACAGATTGGCATCGCCCATCAGTCCGAACATAGTGTCGACACCATGGTCCAACACGGAGCGGGCGATGGATTGATAGCAAAGAGTCTTTGCCTCGGGCATGGAAAGTCCTGTGAGCAAGGAAGAGGCGCGCCGGATCTGCGGCGCGGGTCACGGGTCAAGGATAGCGGGGTGCTGTGCCTCGGGCAAGGCGTGGGCCGCGCGCCTGTGGGGCCTCGGGTTTTCAAAGGTTCGAACAGACCGGATATACGAAAAGGCATTTTGGTGCTGCTGTTGTCCGTTGAGATCGCGCGAGCGGTTACGCGCAGCGCTCAACGAAAGCGGCTGGAGATAGGAAGATTGACAACGCATTTCGCATTGAATAGCACAGAACACCAGTGCGCGGGCCCGTGGGATCTGCGCGGGAGATGGGATGTTGTCAGTTCAGAAAGAGCATACCCAAAAGTCAAAAATGGACGAAGGGCGTCTGAAGTGACGGCGTTCCCTTTCCTTTGCGAAGTGCCCTTTAACGATCGGAGATGCGGCTGATGGACCTCGATACGCGTTACCCATGGCGTCGCTTTCTGCCCGAGGGCGTGACACCTGATTACGTCCCCCCCGTCACGACGATGCCGGCGATCTTCGCGCAGGCAACCCGCGCCCATGCCGACCTGCCGCTGCTGGAATATTACGGCGAGATTACCCGCTATGATCAGATGGCGCTGCAGGTGTCTCGGATCGCGGCGGCGCTGACGGCGCGGGGGATCGGGCGCGGCGACGTCGTGGCGCTGTATCTGCCCAATTGTCCGTGGCACCCTGCCTGGCTGTTCGGCGTCTGGGCTGCCGGGGCTGCCGTCACCCATCTGAGCCCGCTGGACCCGCCCCCCGCGCTGATCCACAAGATCGCCGACAGTGGTGCCCGCCTGCTGGTCACGCTGTCCGCCGAACCGTTTTGCGCCAATGCCGCAGCGGTGGTGCAGGCAAGGCCCGATCTTGAGCTTGTGTTGTGCGAAGATCCCGTCGCATTGGCCGGAGCGCCCCACATCGTATCAGCCCCGGCGCAGGATCACGCGGCGTTCATCGCCGTTCCAGCCCCTGCCGCCCCTGCGGCACCCGTCCAGCCGCAGGATGTCGCGTTGCTGCAATATACCGGCGGCACGACCGGCAAGGCGCGCGCCGCGATTCTGACGCATCGCAACCTCTCCGCCGCGACGCTGATTTATTCCGAATGGTTCCGCAACGAGGCGCACTCGGGGCCGGGCCAGGCGGTCCTGACATATTCGCCGTTGTTCCACATTCTGGGGCTGACGACGAACCTGCTGCGCCGGGTGGCCGAGGGCGGTCTGGTCTACCTGCGTCAACGCTTTGATGCTGCCGAGGCGGTGGATCTGATCGAGCGCCACCGCATCGGCTCGTTCGGCGGGGTGCCGACGACGTGGATTGCCGTAACCCAGTTGCCGGACATTGACCGGCGCGATCTGACCAGCCTGTCCTATGCCGGGTCCGGCGGCGCGCCGCTGCCGGTCGAGGTGGAGCGCCGCGTGCGCCAGTTGACCGGGCTTGAGCTGCGCGGCGGCTGGGGCATGACGGAAACCGCCCCGTCAGGCACCAATATTCCGATGCAGATGCCCGAGGGCAAGGCGGGCACCATCGGCATTCCCCTGCCCGGGGTCGAGGTGCAGATTGTCGCGCTGGACGATCCGCGCCGCGTGTTGGGTGCCAATGAGACCGGCGAACTGCGCGTGCGCGGCCCCAACGTGACCGCCGGGTATCACAACTGCCCTGACGAAACGCGCGAGGCTTTCGTGGATGGCTGGTTGCTGACCGGGGACGTAGGGCACCGCGACGCCGACGGCTTCTTCTTTCTGACCGACCGCAAGAAGGAGCTGATCGTGTCCTCAGGGTTCAACATCTACCCTCTGACGCTTGAGAATGCGATCCACGAGCACCCCGATGTTGCCGACGTCGCGGTGATCGGCATTCCTCATCCGTATCGCGGTGAGGCCGCCAAAGCGTTCGTGGTCATGCGACCCGGCGCGCAGCCGCTGACGCTGCCGGTGTTGCTCGACTTCCTGAACGGGCGGCTGGGACGGCATGAAATGCCTGCCGAGCTGGAGTTGCGCGCTGCGTTGCCGCGCACGGCGGTTGGCAAGACATCGCGCCGCGAGCTGCGCGACGAGGAGATGGCCCGCCGCGCACCTGCGTGACGCAGGCTATTTCCCCGCCGGGGCTGCGGCACTGCGGGCCACGGTCTGCGCGATGAGATCGGCGATCCGCCCTTCAAGCGCGGTGGGGATGTTATGGCCCATGCCCTCGATCTCGACCAGATGCGCGCCCGGTATGTTGGCGGCAGTGTCGCGACCGCCTTCGGGCAGGACAAGCGGATCGCTTAGCCCGTGGATTACGGTGCACGGGACTGACAACCGGGCCAGCCCTGCGCGCCGGTCGGGCGCTGCCAGAATTGCCGCATAATGCCGCATCATCCCGGCCGGGCGAAACGCGCGGTCCAGCGACGCCGCGCTGCGCGCGCGCAGATAGGCCGGATCTTCGGGATAGGCCGGGCTGCCAAGCGCCTGCGCGGATGTCACCGCCTCATCCAGATAGGCTTCGCGATCACTCAGCGGCGACGGGCGGCGGCGCGTCAGCAGGCCCTGCGCCTCGGGTGCGGGGCGTGGCAAGGCGGGATTACCGGTCGTTGACATGATCGAGGTCAGCGAGGCCACCTTGTGCGGATGGTTGATGGCGATCAGCTGGGCAATCATTCCCCCCATCGAGGCGCCCGCCACATGTGCGGTCTCAATGCCGAGTGTGTCCAGCAGCCCGGCCATGTCTGCGGCCATGTCGTCAAGGCGGTACGGCGGGTTCAGAGCTTTGCCCTGAGACTTGGCCGCTATCATGGATTGAATATCGGGTATGCCATGCGAGTCGAAGTTTTCCGATTTTCCGGTATCCCGGTGATCGGGTCTGATAACCCTCAAGTCCCGGGCAACAAGCGCTGCGACGAAGCTGTCGCTCCAATAGGTCAGTTGCGTGCCAATGCCGCTCAAGAGCAGCAGGGCGGGGGCCTCTTTGCGTCCATCCTCTTCAAAATAGAGGGTAATTCCGTTGGATATTGCCTGCGGCATTTGCTTTTCCTTCTGATAATCCGGACCATTTTCGCCGGGCGCTACGGCTGCGCCACGTCCTTGCCAGGATGAATCTATGACGGAAACGTCTTGCGGATCAATCTTCATTTGAATTTTGGGTATGGCATTGCTATAGGTCGGCCAACAGCCAGAGGGAGGATGTGTCGTGGCCAAGCCCGATCTCGACGTGATTATCATCGGCGCCGGACTGTCGGGGATCGGCGTTGCGCGCTATCTCAAGAAGCAGTGCCCCGCAAAGCGCTTCGAGATTCTCGAAAGCAAGCCGCGGATCGGCGGGACGTGGGATCTGTTTCGCTATCCCGGCATCCGCTCGGACAGCGACATGACGACGATGGGCTATGCCTTCAAGCCATGGATGGACCGCAAGGCCATCGCTGACGGCGACGCCATCCTGAATTACATCCGCGAGACGGCCGAGGAAAACGACCTGACGCGCCACATCCGGTTCTCGCGCCGGGTGCGGTCGATCGCGTGGTCATCGGCGCAGCAGATGTGGACGCTCGAGGTCGAACGCGACGGTGCCATCGTGACGCAAACCTGCCGGTTCGTGTTCTCGGCGGCGGGCTATTATCGGCATCATGAAGGCTATCTGCCGGAATGGCCGGGGTACGAGGATTATCGCGGCACGCTGATCCATCCGCAGTTCTGGCCCGAAGATTTCGATCACGCGGGCAAAACGATCGCTGTCATCGGGTCGGGCGCGACGGCGGTAACGCTGACCCCCTCGCTGGCGCAAACGGCGGCGCATGTCTATCAGGTGCAGCGCTCGCCGACCTATATCATCAACCGCCCGTCCGAGGATCGTCTGGCCAACAGCCTGCGCCGCTATCTGCCGGCGAAGCTGGCCTATGCGGCGGCGCGCTGGCGGACGATCATCGGTGGACGCCGTCGTCGGCAGCGGATGGCGGAGAACATCACCGGCACCCGCAAGATGCTGATCGGTCAGGTCGCCAAGGCCCTGCCCGAGGGCTACGATTGGAAAACCCATTTCGCCCCCAGCTACATGCCGGGCCAGCAGCGCATCTGTGCGGTGCCTGATGGCGATATGTTCAAGGTGCTGGCCGATGGCCGCGCTTCGATGGTGACCGGCGTGATCAAGCGCTTCACCGAAACCGGGCTGGAAATGGAGGACGGGACGCGCGTCGATGCCGACGTCATCGTCACCGCGACCGGGCTGGTGATGGAATCGCTGGGCGGGATGGAGGTCACGGTTGATGGCCAGCCCGTCGATCGCGCCTCGCTGCTGATCTACAAGGGGTTCATGTATTCGAACCTGCCGAACCTTGTGTATTTTACCGGATATACCAACGCGTCATGGACGCTGAAAGTCGATCTGGTTGCGGCGTTTGCCTGCCGTCTGCTGCGGTTTATGGACCGCAAGGGTTTCACCCAAGTCTACCCACCGGCCAGCGAGAGCGATCTGCAGAATGTCAGCAGCGCGCTGAAATTCATCTCAGGCTATGTGGTGCGCGCCGCCGCCCGGCTGCCCAAGCACGGCAAGAGCTTTCCCTGGGTGCATGAGCAGGATTACTTCTGGGACCGTAAGGTGCTCAAGCGCGGCAAGGTTGATGACGGCTCGCTCCGGTTCTCAACGGGAGAGCCAATCTCGTTGCCCGCAGGCCAGATCGCCACGGCCGAAAAAACACTCGCAGCGGAATGACGCCTTCCCTCTGCGCAAAAGCTGCGGGGGGACGCGGTTTAGCAGCCGCGCTCGTCGAACAACCCAAAGGCCAGCGTCGCCGCATAGATCTCGACCGCCAGATCGGCCGACGGCAGGCGTCGCGCCCAGTGCTGCAGGTCATAGGACGAGTTGATCAACGCAAGCAGGCACTGGCTGGTGATCACCGGGTCCACCGCGCGGACCGATCCTTCGGCGATGCCGTCCGACAGCATCCCCGCAAAGCGATGAGCGACATGCGCCGAGTGGCGGAATACCTCGTCGCGCAGCTCTGCCGGCAGTGCCTGCGTGGCGGTCGTGCGCAAGAACGGGAACTGGCCGTCGAACTGAATGGTCAGCAGGCTGGCAAGGCAGGCGGTCAGCCTGCCCCAATAGGTTTCCGTCAGGCCGAGCGCATCGCGCTGGTGCTGCAACAGGCGCGCATAGCTGGTGCGGAAGCAGTTGAGCACCAGCTCATCCTTGCTGTCCATGTGGTGATAGAAGCTGCCCTTCGACAGCTTGAGCAGGCCGGCGATCTCATCGACCGAGGCACCGCGATAACCGCGATCGTTGATCAGGACGGTGGCCGCGCGCAAATAGGCGGTCTGGCTGTCCTCATCGGCATTCGCGGTCAGGTCGAGCGGACCCCAGGGGGCAATCGGCCCGCTCTGCCAGAGCGCGCCCGGTGTGGCGAAGCCGTGTCGCAGCAGATCCATCAGGCGGTCATGGATGCGGTCGAAATCGCCCAGATCGTATTGCGGCAACCAGGCGCGCATCCAGTGGATCACATCCAGAAGCACCTGACCGGCGGCCACGCGCCGCGCCGAGGTCAGCGGATCGTCCATCGGGCCAAAGAACCGGCCAACGCGCCAGATCATCACCTGATAGCGCTTCAGCAGGCGCTCGCGCTCGGGTTCCTCGATAGCGCGCAGGTCGCCAAGCACGGCAATCATCGGCTGTGTTCCGAGCCGGACGGCGGCGGAATGGTCCAGCCGCAAGCGAATCAGGCGGCTGACGCGGGCATCCGGCGTCGGCTCTTCGGCGGCGCTCAGGATCATCTGGTCCAGCGTGTCGATGGCCTGTTCCAGTGCCGCAACAGCCAGCTGCTCCTTGCGGCGAAAATAGTAGGTGATCGAGGTGGTGTTCATGCCCACCGCCTCACCGACGGCGACAAAGGTCAGACCGCGGACGCCAAAGTCGTTAATCAGCCGCGCCGCCGCATCCAGAATCCGCGCGCGCGTCTTCTGAAACCGGTCCGATGTGCGGGGCTGGTCGGGGCTGAGACTCTGCAAGGGCTCTCCGTTTTTCAAGCGAGGCACCGGATCGGCTGCGGCCATCGGGCCGATTACGTCACCCGGTTTTAAACCAGTTATCCAGGAGGGGATACGTCAATGGACGCCACACAAGGCATTTTGCACGGCAAGGTCATCGTGATCACGGGCGCAGCGTCGGGGATCGGGCGCGCCTCGGCGCTGATGTTCGCGCGTCAGGGCGCGGCGATTGTTGCCTGTGACCGCGATGCGGCCGTCAGCGCGGTCGCTGACGCGATCACCGGCAACGGCGGACAGGCAGTGTCGATGACAATGGACGCCGGTAGCGAGGCCGACGTCATCGCAGCGGTCGATGCGGCGGTTGCCGGGTTCGGCGGGTTGGACGGCTATTTTGCCAACGCTGGCATTTCGGGCGGACCCAGCGGCGGCTATTTCGATGCCACGACCGAGCTGTGGGCGGAGGTGCTGCGCATCAACGTCATCGGCCCGGCGCTGGCGGTCAAGCATGCGGTCCCCGCTTTTCTGAAGCGCGGCGGCGGCAGTATCGTTGTGACGGCCTCGGTCGCGGGCTTGCGCGCCGGTGCGGGCCCGGCGCCCTATTCGGCCTCGAAAGCGGCGGCAATCAACCTTGTCCAGACAGCCGCGCAGGCCGTGGCAGGGACCGGTATTCGCGTGAACGGCATCTGCCCGGGCCTGTCCGAAACCGGGATGACCAGCCGGCTCTACGCCATGGCCCGCGCTGCGGGACAAGAGGCGAATCTGGGCATCCGCAACCCGTTGCGGCGCGGCAGCGCCCCCGAAGAGATCGCCAGTGCGGCGCTGTTTCTGTTTTCGGACATGAGCAGTTTCGTCAACGGCGAGGCGCTGGTTGTCGATGGCGGCCTGGCCTCGTCGCATCCCTATAGCGAGATGGCCGACAAGCAGAAGCTGGCGTTGATCGACGATCTGCGCGCGCGGATGACGGAACAGCACGCGGCGGGCTGAGTCCCGCGCAGGCGCACAGGAGAAGTCAGGTGTTCAACGGAAAGATTCCCGCCGTCGGCGTCGGTTCGGTCCTCGGGGCGGCGGGTACGCTGGCTTTGGCCCTTGTCGGCGGCATAATCGCCAAACTGCTGCACCTGCCGTTGGCTTGGCTGCTGGGTGCGGTGCTGGCAACTGGCTTGTGGTCTGCCTGTGGCTGGCGGATCGCAGGGACGCTGCCCAGCGTGCCGGGCGTGTCGAAAGCGGTGGCGATCCCCTTGCTCGGGGTCGCCATCGGCAGCGGTTTCACGCCGCAGATCGTGGAGCAGATGCCGTCGTGGTGGCCGACGATTCTGGGGCTGTTGCTCTATCTGCCGCTGGTCCACTGGCTGTGCTACCGCATCTTTTTGCTCTCACCCCATATTTCGGCCCCGACCGCATTCTATTCCGCAGTGCCCGGCGGGTTGGTCGAGTCGGTACAGATGGGCGAAGCTGCGGGCGGTGATGTGCAGATGATGACGCTGCTTCACCTGCTGCGGCTGATTGCCTGCGTCGTCTTCATTCCGCTGGGTATGGGGGTGATGGCGGGTCAGGGCGTTTCGGGCACGGTGGCGACGCGCCCTGCGGGCGAGTTCCTGCTGCACCACATCCCCGAGCTGCTGGCCGTGATCGGCATCGGTCTGCTGGCGGGTCGTATTCTGCGTCTGCCCGCCGGCTATTTCTTTGGCCCGCTGATGGTCAGTGTCATCGCGCATGGCGCGGGCTGGAGCACCTTCGTGATGCCGGGATGGGTGATCATCTTCGCGCAGGTTGTTCTCGGCGCCGGGCTGGGCGTTCGCTTCGCGGGCATGCCGCGCGCCAAGCTGGGCATCGCCTTGCAAAGCACGCTGTTCACCGCAGCGGCGATCTATGCGTTTGCGGCGGTGACTTCCTTTGTGTTGGGCAAGATCAGCGGGATTTCGCCCTATGAGATCTTCCTTGCCTATGCGCCCGGCGGGATAGCCGAGATGTCATTGATCGCCGTGGCGATGAACCAGAACGCGATTTTCGTGTCTTGCCACCACCTGTTACGAATCATGTTCGCCATCATCGGCGTCAGGCTTTTGTGGCGCGGCAGACCGTTCGCGCCGGGAATTGGTGAAAGCCAGAAACGCGATTTCGGCTGAGCGCCCAGCACGATGCGAACCGGGATACCGCCCTGCGCAAGCGCGCAAGGGCGGCTTTCCGGTACGCGGCAAAATCCAGAAATGACAGTAAGAAAATATGCTTTTAGAATATTGAGTATAGTTTTTCGTTGCTGGGTTTGTTAGGCTCGCTCAAGGCCGTTGGGAGAGTGGCCAGTATGGGAGGATGCAATATGAAACACCGGTATGGCCGGGCCCGGCCGGGTGCCGTGCGAAGAATTCTGCAGCTCTGCTCGGTAAGTCTGGTTGCTGTAAGCTTCAGTCTTTCGGCAGGTGCGACCGAAGCCCGCCGGGGCGGAACACTGACCGTCGGGTTGGAATCGGAACTTCTGGGCTTCGATGTCGTGCAAGGCGGATCGCTCGATCCCTCGGGTGAGATCACCATGCGCGCCGTGCAGGAACCTCTGGTACGCTATGATTACGAAACGGGCCAAACCCTGCCGCTGCTGGCCGTCGAGTGGAACGCCAGCGAGGATCAGACGGTGTGGACCCTGCGTCTGCGCGACGGTGTGCTGTTCCATGACGGCAGCCCCTTTACGGCGCAGGATGTGGCGGCGCATTACGGCCGGATTCTGGACCCCGAGCAAAACGCCGCCGGGCGCTCGACCCTGTCGGTGATCGAAAGTGTCGAGGCGGTCGAGCCGTTGGTCGTCCGGTTTCATCTCAGGCATCCTTGGCCCGCGTTTTTGGTGATGATCGGATCGACCGGTATCAGCGGTCCGATCCCATCTGCCGCCAATGTGGATGCCGGTAACCAGAACCGTCAGCCGGTGGGCACGGGGCCGTTCCGTCTGACGCAATGGTCGTCGGGCGATCGTCTGGTGGTCGAACGCTTCGCTGACTATTGGGCCGCTGATGAAATCCAGCTTGACCGGGTGGTCTTTCGGGTGCTGCCCGATACGCAGACACGCTATGCGTCGCTTCAATCGGGCGAGATCGACGTGATGTGGACCGACCGCGGGCAGATCATCAACGAAGCAACCGGAAATCCGGCGCTGGTTGCGGTCTCTGTCGACGGCGGCGGGGCAGAGAACATCCTGATCAACGCCCGCATGCCGCATCTGTCGGATCAGCGCGTCCGCGCTGCCATCGCGCATGCCTGGAACCAGGAGGCGCTGGTTCGCATCTCTTGGCAGGACACCAAGCCGGTCATCGACCATCCGCTGGGCGGCACTGTCGAATGCGGCAACGTTGGCTATCGTGCGTATAACCCCGAGCGTGCGCGCGAATTGCTGGCAGACTACGGACAGCCGGTCGCGTTCGAGTTCGTGCACACCGCGACCGCGCGTGGCCGCGAACTGGGTGAGCTGTTGCAGTTCATGCTGCAAGACGTCGGCATTGCCGTCACGCTGGTGCCGGTGGACCAGTCCACGCTCATGCGCCGTGTTGCCACGCGCGATTTTGCGATGACCGGATGGCGCATCCCGGATTCACCGGATCTGGAACCGCAGCTGTATTCGGCGGTTCATTCGACCTCGCAAACCAACAACTCGGGCGTTTCGACGCCGGAAATGGACGCCGCAGCGGATGCGATGCGCCTCGCCACTTCGCGGGACGAGTCGGTGGCCCTGCAATGCGAGGTCTCGCGCCACATCAACGAGCAGGTGTCGATGCTGTGGCGGGGCGGCGGTCGGTATCATGTGATCACCAGCCAGCGGGTACAGAACATGCCGACCCCATGGCGCGGGATCATCGACGTCACGCGCGTCAGCGTCACCGACTGATAAAGCGCCGGATCAAGAGAGGGGATTGCGGTGAGATACGTCATCGGGCGGATACAGCGACTGATCATCGTGTTGGTGATCGTGACGTTTACGACATTTATTCTTGTTAACGTCCTGCCGGGTGACGTCGCCTATCAACTGGGCGGGATCGAAGCATCCGAGGAACAGATCGCGCGTATCCGACAAGGCCTCGGGCTCGATCAGCCGGTGCTGCTGCGCTATGTCAGCTGGGTAAGTGATCTGCTGCGCGGCGACTGGGGGCACTCGCTGCTGACCGGCGAATCCGTTTGGGAGATGATCGCGCACCGCTTCCCTGTCTCGATGCAGCTGATGCTCATGGCGCAGGTCATGGCGCTGGCCGTTGCCATTCCTGCCGGTCTGGCCACGGCGTGGCTGGCCGGTGGCTGGCTGGATAAAGTGGTCACGTCCATCGGGTTCGCCACCGTGTCGATGCCCACTTTCCTGATCGCGATCCTGCTGATCTATCTCTTTTCGCTGCATCTGGGCTGGCTGCCTGCGACGGGCTACGAGCCGATGAGCGAGGGGCTCTGGGCCAATATGCGGCCGATGATCCTGCCAGCGGCCAGTCTGGCGCTGGTTGAATGGACGGTCCTGATGCGCACCCTGCGGGCCGAGATGATCGGCACGCTGCAAGAAAACTACATCTCACTCGCCCGCGCCAAAGGGATGAGCAACCTGCGCATCCTCTTTGCCCACGCCCTGCGGCCGTCCAGCTTTTCAACGGTCACCATTCTGGGCCTTCAGGTCGCCAGACTGCTGAGCGGGGCGATCATTCTGGAGCAGATCTTCGGGATACCGGGTCTGGGCCGGATGCTGATCCATGCCGTCTACACGCGGGACTTCATCGTCATTCAGGGCTGCGTGACCTTCTTTGCGCTGGTCTATGTCCTGATGAACTTTATCGTCGACCTTGCCTATGCCTGGCTCGACCCGCGCGTAAGGGAGCGCCGCGCTCATGGTTGATCTTTCCGCTGTCCAGCCGCCGGCCGGAAAGGACACGGCCACCAGCGAGTCCATACGGATCGGCAATGCGCGGGCCGTTGCCCGGCATCGCAAGTCCATTGCGCTCGGTCTGGCCTTCTGGCTGCCGGTCGGTTGGCTTTTGTTTGTGATCCTCGCCTCGGCGCTGGTGCCGGTATTGGGGCCCGTGCTGGGCTTGGCCGCGCCAAACGCGCCCAATTTCATGAACCTGCGCGCCCCGATCGGCACCGAAGGCCACCTGCTTGGCACCGACCCGATGGGTCGCGATCTGCTCAGCCGGGTTGTCTGGGGCGGGCGCGTGTCACTGACCGTCGGCTTTGCCGCACCGGCAATCGGTGTGGGCATCGGGCTCGTGCTGGGGATGCTGGCCGGATACTACCGCGGCTGGGTGGACGAGGCGATCGGCATCGCCATCGACAGTTGGCTGGCCATTCCCGGTCTTGTCGTTCTGCTGCTCTTTTCGGTCATCTACGGCGGCAGCCTGCTGATGGTCTGCGTCTCGCTGGGCCTGTTGTTCATCCCCTCGGCTGCGCGGATCACACGCGCCGCGACCATCGGTGCGGCGCAGCGCGACTATGTTATGGCCGCACGCGCCATGGGGGCCACGGATCTGCGTATTCTGCTACGCGAGATCCTGCCCAACATCATCTGGCCCTTGATGGCTTTCGTGATGATCGACATCCCCATTGCCATCGTCGCCGAAGGCTCGCTCAGCTTTCTGGGGCTGTCGGTGCAGGCCCCGACACCCAGCTGGGGCGGGATGATTTCCGAGGGGCGCGACTATCTGGAAGTGGCCCCGCATCTGACCTTTGTGCCGGCGGCGGTCATGTTCCTGACGGTGCTCAGCTTCAACCTTGCCGGAGACGCACTGCGCAAGCGCGTCTCGGGCGGTCGCCAGGGGGCACACTGATGAGCCAACCTCTTCTGACAGTCCGCAACCTGCGCACGGCATTCGCAACGGCGCGGGGCCTGGTGCAGGCGGTCGATGACGTGTCGTTTGACCTTATGCCGGGCAGGACACTGGCGATTGTCGGCGAATCCGGTTCGGGCAAATCGGTGCTGTCCCGGTCGATCATGGGCCTTTTGCCGCGCAACGCCGAAGCGTCGGGGCAGGTCTGCCTGCACGGGCGCAATCTGCGCGCATTGCCCGAGCGCGAGCTGCGCAAGGTTCGCGGACGCGACATTGCCATGGTGTTGCAGGATCCGATGACCTCGCTCACGCCGACGATGACCATCGGCAAGCAGATCATCGAAACCCTTGTGAAACACAGGGGCCTGTCCAAATCCGCCGCGCGCGAAAGGGCGTTGGCTTTGCTGGCCTCGGTCGGCATGCCGCAACCGGCGGTGCGCATTGACAACTATCCCCATCAACTTTCGGGCGGGATGCGGCAGCGCGTGGCGATTGCGATTGCCCTGTCGTGCGAGCCGTCGCTGATCATTGCCGACGAGCCGACAACCGCGCTGGATGTCACCGTGCAGTCCGAGATTCTGGACCTGTTGAAACGTCAGGTCCGCGAGCGCCACATGTCGATGATCCTGATCACCCACGATATGGGGATCGTCGCCGGGCGGGCCGATGACGTGGCGGTCATGTATGCCGGTCGCATTGTCGAGCAGGCATCGGTGCGCGCGCTGTTTCACCAGACGCGCGTGCCCTATACCGCTGCGCTGCTGGCGTCGATCCCGCGGATGGACGGCGCGCGTGTGCCGCTTGAAACCATCCCCGGACGACCGCCAGACATGGTGAACCGGCCCACCGGGTGCAGCTTTCAACCGCGGTGCCGCCATGCAAGGCCTGACTGCGCGCTCAAGGCACCCCCGCTTGACGATCAGGGCGGCCACCGTGCCGCCTGTTGGTATCCGCTGCCGAACTCCGCCCTTCAGGAGGCTCTATGAACGCCCACACCCCGATCACCGACAGCTTTCTGGACGTCCGGAACCTGACCGTCAGCTACCCGATGGGCAGAGGGCTGTCGGTCAAGGCGGTGACGGATCTGTCGTTCACCGTCGCGCGGGGCGAAACCTTGGGTCTGGTCGGCGAATCCGGCTGCGGGAAATCCTCGGCCGCGCGGGCGATCATGCAATTGCCCCGCCCCAGCGGCGGCCATGTGCGGTTGGCCGGGACGGACCTGACCGCCCTGCGCGGCAGCCAGCTTCAGCGGGCGCGCCGTCAGTTCCAGATGGTGTTTCAGGATCCCATGGCCTCGCTCAACCCGCGCCACAGCGTGCGGCAGATCCTGTCCGCCCCGCTTGAGATCGCAGGCCTGCGCGAAACCCGTGCGGCGCGCGAACAGCGCATCATCGACATTCTGGACCGTGTCGGGCTGAACGGTGCGCAGTCCATCGACCGCAAGCCCTATGAATTCTCGGGCGGGCAATGCCAGCGCATCTCGATTGCCCGTGCGTTGATCCTGCGGCCTGACCTGCTGGTCTGCGACGAATCCGTCTCGGCACTGGATGTGTCGGTGCAGGCGCAAATCCTGAACCTGCTGCAAGAGATCCGACAAGAGTTCGGCCTGACCATGCTGTTCATCAGCCACGATCTGTCCGTTGTGCGTCATGTGTCGGACCGGGTGGCGGTGATGTATCTGGGCGCGTTGTGTGAACTGGCCGATACCGACGCAATCTACGCCCGGCCCGCGCATCCCTACACACGGGCGCTGATCAGCGCGGTGCCGCAGCCCAATCCCGATATTGCACCCGCGCCGCTTCAGATGGTGCCCGGAGAATTGCCATCGCCGATGAACCCGCCGTCCGGCTGCCGGTTTCGCACCCGCTGCCCCAGCGCCAGTGAAAAATGCGCGGCAAAGGTGCCGGTGTTTCGCCAGATCGCGCCCGGTCAGTCTGTCGCGTGCCATCATCCGCTGACGGCCCCGGTTTAAGCCTCACCGAGCGGGGTTTGCGCCCTCTTCAAACGAGCCGTTCTCCATCAGGAACGCAAACCCCTCCCGGATATCGCGGGCCAGCAGATCTGCGGCGGCCTCGCCGTCGTTGTCTTCCAGACGTTTGACGATCTCATCGTGGTAATCCAGCGCCAGAATGCCGCGCAGGTCGTTGTCGAACTGTCCGCCGAACTGGCGCAGGAAAGGGCCGACCTGTAGCCAGAGCGTCTCGATCAGGAACAGCAGCGACGGCGATCCGCAGGCCGCATAGATGCCGAATTTGAAATCGTGGTTGGCGCGCAGATAGGCGTCGATGTCCTGATCCTCGGCTGCGGCGGTGAGCGCGACAGCGATCTGGCGCAGGCGCAGCAAATGCGCGCGGGTCATGCCTGCAACGGCCAGCCGTGTCGCCGCAGGCTCGCAGACCAGCCGTGTCGACATCAGATCGGCAAAGCGGTCGCGGGTCATCGCCGGCAGGATCATCGAACCATTCGCCAGCTGATCCAGCGCGCGCAGCGCTTGCAGCCGCAGCAGCGCCGAGCGCACGGGCATGTCACTGGTGCCCAGCTCGCGCGCCAGCTTGCGCGAGGTTAGCTTGCGGCCCGGTTCGATCTGACCCGCCATCAACGCCAGTCGCAGGCGCTCGTAAACCTGCTCGTGCAGCGGTTGGGTTTCGATGGCGCTCAGGCCGATGGGCGGTTGCGGTGTCACCGGGGCCTCACAGGGTTGTGCCGTAGAGCTGCCATTCCAGATCGGTAACACTGACCGCCAGCGCGTCGTGTTCACCGCGCTTGAGCGCGGCGAAGAGCGCATGCAGGGGTGCGCCAAGGAGGGATTTCATGCTGTCCGAAGCCTCGAATGCGTCGATCGCGTCCAGCCAGCTGCGCGGCATGGGCGGATAGGCTGCTGCACCCTCGGCACCTTCGATGCCGGGGTTGGTGCCGATGTCGATCCCGTCCAGCGCCGCCCCCAAGGTGATCGCGGCGACCAGATAGGGGTTGGCGTCGACCCCTGCCACCCGGTGCTCAAAGTGCCGGGACTTGGCGCTGCCCGCCGGGATGCGCAGGGCAACGTTGCGATCCTCATTTCCCCATGTGTTCGCGGCGGGGGAATACACCGTCCCGGCAAAGCGCCGCCAGCTGTTGAGCACAGGCGCCAGCACCAGCATCGACGCGGCCATGCTGGCGCGAATGCCACCAAGGGCGTGCAGCATCAGCGGCGACAGCGTCCCCTCGGACGGGTCCGCAAACAGGTTCACCCCTGCCGCATCGGTCAGCGACAGGTGCAGATGCATCCCCGAGCCCGAGCTGCGCGAGAACGGCTTGGCCATGAAGCACGCCTCCATGCCAAAGCGCCGCGCGGTGGCGCGCAGCAGGCGTTTGGCGCGGACAATATCATCCGTCGCCTGCGCCAGGTCGCGGTAGCGCAGGGTCAGCTCGAACTGCCCGGCGGCGTATTCCGAGATCAGGCTCTCCATCGGCAGACCCAGCGCCGCCGCGCCCGCGTAAACGGCGTCAAAGAACGGCGACATCTCGTCCAGCTCATCCACCGACATGCAGTTGGTGTGCGACAGGCGGCGCCCGGTCATCGGGGCGCGGGCGGGTTGCGGGCGTCCGGCGCCGTCACGGTCCTTGTCGAGCAGGTAAAACTCCAGCTCCAGCGCGCCCATCGGGGTAAAGCCCATGCCCTGCGCCCTGTCGATCTGCGCCAACAGCGCGGCGCGCGGGTCAAGCGGGCAGGGCGCGCCGTCGGCCCCCTCCATCTGCAACAGAACGACGCCGCGCCCGGTGGCCTGATGATAGCCCAGCGTCTGCGGCACCGGCCAGCAACGGCTGTCCCCGCCGCCGTCCTGTATCAGCGCAATTGCCGCCTCGATATCATCGCCCGATACGTCCTGTGCGAACAGCGAGGCAGGCATGCCGCGGCCGGTGGTGAACAGGCTTTCCAGCTCGTGTCGGCGAATGATCTTGCCCCGGCCCACACCGTGCAGATCGCTGAGCACGATGTCGATGGCCTCCACATCGGGATAGGCGGCCAGAAAGGCGGTCGCTTCGGACAGCGGTGCGCGGAGGGTGTGGGTCATGGTCGGCACTCTGTTGGTCAATGGGGTGGGGGCTGGCCGGCGAGGCCAGTGCAAAGGCCTTATCCGGCAGTCATGCCGCCGTCGACCGGGATCAGGGTGCCGGTCATATAGCCTGCAGCCTCGGACAGCAGAAACGCCACAACCCGTGCGACATCCTGCGGCGTGCCGACCCGTCCCATGGGAACCTGAGCGCCGTAGCTGGCAATCTTGGCGGCTCTGTCGTCCCCTGTCAGCCCGGCGGCGATCATCGGTGTGTCGGTGTCGCCCGGGCACACGGCGTTGATGCGAATTCCCTCGGCGGCGTGATCCAGCGCCATGCAGCGTGTCAGCTGTGCGACCGCCGCCTTGGACACCGCGTAGGCCACGGCCCCACGCGCCCCGGTCAGCGCCCAGTCTGACGCGATGTTCACGATGGACCCGCCGCGCTGGCGCAGGGCAGGAAGGGCGGCGCGCGACAGGCGGAACACCGCACCAAGGTTCACATCCATTATTTGGTCCCATTCCGCATCCGAGGTTTCCTCGGCCGTTCCATGGCTCAACAGCCCTGCGTTGTTAATCAGCGCATCGACACGGCCAAAGGACTCCAGTGCTGCCTGAACGATGGCTTCGGGTGCGTTGCGATCAGTCACATCGGCGCGCAGGAAGTGCGCGGTTGCGCCGCCTTGGGACAAACGGGTCGCGAACGCCGCGCCCTCGGCGTGCCGCCGTCCAACCAGAAGCAGGGCAAAGCCCTGCGCGGCCAGTTCCTCGGCAATCGCCTCGCCAATGCCCGAGGTGGCACCAGTCACAATTGCGCAGCGCGTGCTGTCGGGGGTCATGGGGTGCTTGTCCCTTTGTTGGATCCGTCTCTAAGATTTGCGATCGCAGAAGTCAATCTTGTCAATGGGTGCGCTTCGCGCGTGCCATTTAGCCAAATAATATAAAGAAAAATTCGGTCACGAGACCCACTTGCGCCGCGTCTTCGCCCGTGTAAACTGCGATCACAAAATCACGGTGGCGCATGAAAGAACTCCCCTCAACGCCGACGATCGCCATCCTCGGCGCTGGCCTGATCGGGGCCGCTTGGGCGGCGCTGTTCGTGCATCACGGCGCCGAGGTTCGGGTTTGGGATCCGGTGGAGGGGGCGTTGTCAGCGCTGTCAGCCCGCATGGCAGGGCCGCTCGCGCAGCTGGCCGAGGTTGCGCCTGAGGCCGGGCCTCGGGGCACGTTGATCTCGTGTGATACGCTGGAGCAAGCGGTCGCAGGGGCGGACCTGATTCAGGAAAACGCGCCCGAATCCTTGTCGATGAAGCACGCACTGTATGCGCAGGTCGAGCCGCTGATGGGCGCGGACGCCGTGCTTGCTTCGTCCACCTCGGCACTCACATGGTCCGATCTCAGCCCCGGTCTGCGCGATCCTGCGCGCCTGATCACCGCGCATCCGTTCAACCCGCCGCATCTGGTGCCGCTGGTCGAGATCTACGGCATCGACCCCGCCCGGCTTGCACGGGCCGAGGCGCTCTATCGCCGCGCGGATCGGGTGCCGGTGCGGCTGAAAAAGGACGCGACCGGGCACATCGCCAACCGTCTGGCCTCGGCCCTTTGGCGCGAGGCGGTGTTCATGGTTCAGGACGGCATCGCCGATGTTGAGGCCATCGACGCGGCGCTGGTGAACGGGCCGGGGCTGCGCTGGTCGGTTCTGGGCGCGCATATGGCCTATCATCTGGGCGGCGGGGCGGGTGGCATGGCCGGGTATCTGGCGCATCTTGGTCCCAGTCAGGAACGCCGCTGGGCGGCACTGGGTACGCCAACTCTGGACGCGGCTGTGCAGGCCGAGCTGGCCGCGGGGGTGGAGCGTGAAGCGGCGGGACGCAGCATCGCCGCGCTGGAAACCGCCCGTGACAAGGCGCTGATCGCCGCGTTGCGCGCGCGCAGGGAAGCGCCGCATGTCTGACCCCAAAGCCCCGCGCATCGCGCTGATCCATGCGCTGGAGGAATCCGTTGCGCCCATTCGCGCGGCTTTTGCACAGCACTGGCCCGAGGCGAGGACAGCGGATCTGCTGGACGCTTCGCTCTCGGCCGATCTTGCGGAAGCCGGACGGCTGGACAGCGCAATGACCCAGCGGTTCCTGACGCTGGGACGCTACGCTGCCCGGGGAACCGGGACGCATGATACAAAGGCCATTCTGTTCACCTGCTCGGCCTTCGGTCCGGCGATCGAGGCGGTCAAGGATGACCAATCCCTGCCGGTCATGCGCCCGAATGAAGCGGCCTTTGCCGAAGCGCTGGCCATTGGCCCGCGCATCGCGCTGGTGGTCACCTTCGCGCCCTCGCTGCCCGCGCTGACGCAAGAGCTGCAGGACATGGCCGCAGCACGCGGTCAGTCCATCCAGATCACACCCGTGCTTGCCCAAGGTGCGCTTGACGCGCTCAAGGCAGGCGACGGGGACGGGCATGACACAGCCGTGCTCGACGCCTGCGCGAAGATCGGCCCTCAGGACGTTGTTCTTTTGGGGCAATTCAGTCTTGCGCGTGCCGCGTCCCGCCTGCGCCCGCAGCTGAACTGTCCCGTCATCACCACACCTGACAGCGCGGTTTTGGCCCTGCGCCGTCTTCTCGCTCTCTCCTGAAAGGCATTCCCGATGAACGAACTGTCCAACATGTCACTCACCCAGATGGATCAGGCGAGCCTGTTCCATCCCGTCACCTCGATCCACGATATCGAGGTTAACGGCCCGCAGATCTATACCTCGGCGCAGGGCGTCGAAGTGACCCGCGACACCGGGCAGACCCTGCTCGATATGGGCGCAGGGCTGTGGTGCGTGAATATCGGCTATGGCCGCTCGGAACTGGTACAGGCCGGGGCCGAGGCGATGCAGAAGCTCAGCTTCCAGCACTTCTTTGGCGGGGCTTCGGCCGAGCCGACAATCCGGCTGGCCGACCGCCTGCTGGGCCTGTTCCGCGATACCGTGCCGGGGTCCGATATGGCGCGGGTGTTCTTTGGCAACTCGGGGTCCGATGCCAATGACACCGCGATGAAATTGGTGATCTATTACAACAACCTGCGCGGCAAACCTGCCAAGAAGAAGATCATCGCGCGGCAAGGTGCGTATCACGGGCTAACGCTGGCGTCGGGCAGTCTGACCGGGATTGAAGGCTATCACACCGCCTTTGATCTGCCGATCAAGGGCGTGCTGCACACCAGCTGCCCGCATCATTTTGCCTTCGCGCATCCGGGAGAAAGCGAAGCAGCGTTCACCGATCGCCTGATCGTCGAGCTCGAAGAGATGATCGCGCGGGAAGGCGCCGACACCATCGCCGCCTTCATCGCCGAGCCGGTGATGGGCACCGGCGGCGTGCTGCTGCCGCCTGAGGGCTACTTTGCCCGCGTCCAGCAAGTGCTTGACCGGCATGACATTCTGCTGATCGCGGATGAGGTCATCACCGGCTTCGGGCGCACCGGACAGTGGTTCGGTTGCGGCACCTATGGGCTGCGGCCGGATATTGTCTCGCTCGCCAAGGGGCTGACCAGCGCCTATTTCCCGATGTCGGCCTCAATCATCTCGAACCGCATGTGGGAGGTGTTCGCGGGCGCGTCCGTGGAACGCGGCGCGATCATGCACGGCTTTACCTATTCCGGCCACCCGGTCGGCGCGGCGGTGGCACTGGCCAATCTCGACGTGATCGAGCGTGAGGGCATGGTGGAAAACGCCGCCCGTCTGGCCCCGGTGCTGATGGAGTCGCTGCGAGAGGCGACGAAAGGCAACCCCCATGTCGGCGATGTGCGCGGTGTCGGTCTGATGGCAGGTGTCGAGTTCGCGGGCTTCCGGGCCGGCGGTACGCCGCACAAGATCGTCTCGAAACACGCGATGCAACAGGGCGTTCTGACCCGTGGCCTGCCGTATCGCCCGGTCACTTCGTTCTCGCCACCGCTCTGCGTGACCGAAGCCGAGATCGTCGAGGCTGGCAAGCGCTACGCGCGCGCGCTGGCAGCCGCGATGCCCGAGCTGGACGCGCTGCGCTGACGCGCGGCTGGACGGAATCGTAAACGCCGCTAAGGCAACCGATATTTCAGCGGCGCGCTGCGCTGTGCGCCGCTGACGCCAAAGCCTAGGTTTGGTGCGCTGCTCTAGCCAATGGCTGTCGCCACCGAGCGCAGCTGGTTAACGAAGATTTCCATGGCGGCGTCGATGGTCATGTCCTTGTCGGTGGACCATGCCCCGATTGCTGCGCTGAAACCCAACATGATGACGCGGGCGATCAAATCGGCGGTGACGGGATCAATCGTTTGGTTCCGTTCGATGATCGCAGACGAGAGCTGACGAATCAAAGCGGTGGAGCAATCCATGAAGGCCCTGGCCAGTTCGGGGACTTTATCGGCCAGCCGAATGATGATTTCGATCGTCGATTTCTCAGGGCTGCGGCTGGACATATGGTCGACCATCAGCTGCGCTGCGTCGTCCAGCAGCGTGCCCTTGCCCGTCGCAAAATGCGCAATGGCCTCGTCGGGAAACAGGGCCTCGGGGCCGACAGCAGCGGCCAACTTGTTGGGATAATAGTTAAAAAAGGTGCGTACGCTGATTCCGGCCTCGGTCGCGATCAGTTCGGCGGTGACGTGCTCGTACCCGATGGATTCTGCCAGATGCAGCGTTGTCCGCTGAATCTCTTCCGCGGTCTGGTTGCGGCGACGTTCGCGCAGACTGAGCGTACATTTTTTCATCTGTCAGCCATTTGGTTATGTGAAACTCACCTTTTTGCATTGACTGCAAGTTATGCATGTGATGCAGGACATGCAAGCAAGACTATCTTACAGGAGTCGCGGATGAAGTGCGGGAATAGGTCAAGATCTGCCACGATGGTGGCAGCGGTGTTCATGGTCGTGGCCGGACCCGTTCTGGCGCAGACGCCGCCGCCGCAGAACGTCGGCGTGATCGAATTGCAGCCGCAGCCCGTGGCGCGGGTTCTGGACGTGCCCGGTCGGGCTGTCGCGTCGGAAGAAGTCGCGATTCGCCCGCGGGTTGGCGGGATCATCAGCGAGATCCTGTATCGACCGGGCACGCCGATTGACGCTGGTACGCCCATGTTCCGCATTGATCCGCTGGTGCAACAGGCGGCGGTGACGCAGGCCCAGTCCGATGTCGTGTCGGCCGAGGCCGTCGTGCGTCAGGCGCGTACCTCCTTTGAGCGCGCCGAAAGACTGGTCGGTTCGGGCGCAACGCAGGCCGAAGTCGACAACCTGCGCGCCACGCTGGATCAGGCCGAGGCCGCGCTGGCCGGGGCGCAATCGCGCTTTCAGATGTCCGAGCTGGAGCTGAGCTGGACCACCGTTTCCAGCCCGATCTCCGGCATCGCCAGTCTGGCCAGCGTCACGGTTGGTGATCTGGTCGCGGCCAATCAGCAAGCCGCGCTGGCGACGGTGACGCGGCTTGACCCGATCGAGGTCGATCTGCTGGAACCGGCGGTCCGGTTGCAGCGCGTCCTTGAAGAATCGCGCACCGGGCAGCTTCGTCAGGCAGACGAGCTGACCGCAACCCTGACGCTGGAAAGCGGGCGGCAATACGAGGCGCGCGGCGAACTGGTCGCGCCCGGCACCAGCGTGTCGATGTCCACCGGCGCCATCGAGATGCGCTTTCGCTTTGAAAACCCCGAAGGGCTGATCATTCCGGGCATGTTCCTGCGCGGACGCATCGTCTTTGGCGAAAGTGACGTGTTTCTGGTGCCGCAAACCGCCGCGCGGCGGGATCAGACGGGTGCGATCACCGTCATGGTGGTCGAAGACGGCCATGTTGTGCAACGCGCCCTGACCGCGACCGGCTCGCAGGACCATCACTGGATCGTGCCTGAGGGGCTGGAGCCCGGCACGCTGCTTATCGTCGACGCCCTGTCCCGGATTGCACCGGGGATGGAGGTCGTCCCGGTTCCCGCCACGGTTGGCGAGGATGGTGTTGTCCGGCCAACACCCCAAGAAGCGCCGAGCGGGAACTAACAGTCATGGCACAGTTTTTCATTCATCGCCCGGTGTTTGCCTGGGTTCTGGCGCTTGTCACCATGCTGGCAGGCGGCCTTGGCCTGTCCACGCTGCCCACCGCGCAATATCCTGAGATCGCCCCCACCACCGTTCGGATCTCGGGCAGTTATCCGGGGGCTTCGGCGGAGATCGTCGAAGCCTCGGTCACCACGGTGATCGAGGATGGCATGACCGGCCTCGATGGTCTGCAATACATGACTGCCAGTTCGGCCCCGAGCCGTGCCTCGGTGACGCTGACCTTCGACGATTCAGTCAATCCCGACATCGCGCAGGTTCAGGTTCAGAACCAGTTGCAACTGGTCAGCCAGCAGCTCCCCGATGTGGTGCAGCAGAACGGCGTCTCAGTCTCGCGCTCGACCTCATCCATTCTTATGGTCGTGTCGCTCACCTCGCCGGACGGGCGCTACACCGCGCATGAGCTGAGCGATTTTTCCGCCCGTCTGGTCGAGGATCGCATCCTGCGCACCGATGGCGTCGGCTCGATCCAGAGCTTTGCGGCGAATTATGCGATGCGGATCTGGCTGGACCCGATGCGCATGGCGCAGTTTCAGGTCACGCCCTCTGACGTGACCGCCGCCGTAGCTGAACAGAACACCAACGTCGTCGTTGGCACGCTGGGCGCTGCGCCTGCAACCTATGGCCAGCAGATCACCATCCCGGTTTCGGCGCAGTCGCAGTTGTCGACGGTTGAAGAGTTCGAGCGGATTTTGCTGCGCGTGGCCACCGATGGCTCGGCGGTGTTTCTGGGAGATGTGGCCCGCATCGAGATCGGGCAGGAAAGCTACGAGTTCGAATCCCGCTATAACGGCTATCCGTCCACCGGCTTTGCCGTCAATCTGGCGACAGGCGCCAACGCGGTCGCCGTCGCCGAGGCCGTACGCGGCACGATGGCCCAACTGGAAGCGGCGCTGCCCGACGGGGTTGAGGTGGTCTATCCCTTTGACACCTCACCCTTTGTCGCCGAGTCGATCCATCAGGTCTATGTGACGCTCGGCGAAGCCGTGGTGCTGGTGTTCATCGTCATCCTGATCTTTCTTCAAAGCTGGCGGGCAACGATCATTCCGGTGTTGGCGATCCCTGTGGTTCTGCTGGGCACCTTCGGCGTGCTGGCGGTCGCGGGTTATTCGATCAACACCCTGACGATGTTTGCAATGGTGCTGGCGATCGGCTTGCTGGTCGATGACGCCATCGTCGTGGTCGAAAACGTCGAACGCGTGATGCACGAGGATAACCTCGGTCCGGTCGAAGCCACCGAGAAGAGCATGCGCGAGATTTCCTCGGCGCTGGTCGGCATCGTGCTGGTTCTGTCGGCGGTCTTTGTGCCCATGGCGTTCATGGGTGGCTCTACCGGGGTGATCTACCGGCAGTTCTCGGTCACGATCATCACCGCGATGGTGCTGTCGCTGGGCGTCGCGCTGATCCTGACGCCCGCGATGTGCGCCAGTCTGCTGCGCCCCTCGCATCGCAAGATTGCGCCGGCGCGCTGGTTCAACAGAGGGATGGACAAGCTGACCAACGGCTTCGGCGGGTCGGTTGGCTGGCTGGTGCGCAGGCCCTTGCGGATCGTGCTGATGCTGGGTGCGGTATGCTATGGGGTCTTTATCCTGTTTCAGGATCTGCCGGGCTCTTTCCTGCCGCCTGAGGATCAGGGCGTGCTCATGGTGATGATCGAAACCCCGACGGGCTCGACCATCCAGCAGACGCGTACGCTGGTCGAGCAGGTCGAAAGCTACATGCTGGAAAACGAAAGCGAGAGCGTCGAGGCGGTGTTCTCGGTGATCGGCTTTGGCTTCTCGGGCATGGGTCAGAGCTATGCGATGACCTTCGTTCGCCTGCGCGACTATGCGGATCGCGAAGGCATCTCGTTGAACGATCTGACCCAGCGCGCCAATGGTTACTTCTACATGACCAACCGTGCTGGCACGGTTTACGTGCTGCAACCGCCGGCGATTCCGTCGCTGGGTGTGTCGTCGGGCTTCAACATGTATCTGGTCGACCAGAGCGGGCAGGGCCAGGAGGCGCTGAGCGCCGCTGTCGGCCAACTGATGGCGCAAGCGCAGACCGATGGTCGTGTGACCGGTGTGCGCGGCTCGTCCGCGCCGCCGCAAACCGCGCTGCGGCTGGACATCGACCAGCAGCGCGCGGCGGCCTATGGCCTGTCCCTGCGCGAGATCAACGCGATGCTGGCGGTGATCTTCTCAGGTGCCAACGTCAACGATTTCGCGTTGGGCAACGACCTGCGCCCGGTGATCGTGCAAGGCGACCCCGAGGCCCGCTCGCAACCCGACGACATCAGTCGCTGGTTCGCCCGCAACAGCAGCGGTGAGATGGTCTCGTTTGGCGCGTTCTCTTCGCCGTCGTGGCAGCAGCAGGCGCAAAGCCTGTCGCGCTTTGACGGCACCCGCGCGCTGGAACTCAGCGGTTCGGCGACGCCGGGCCTGTCTTCGGGCGATGCGATGCTGGCGATGGAAGAGATGGTTGCCGGGCTTGAAGGGAACTTCGGCGTCGCCTGGACCGGTCTGTCGTTCCAGGAACGGCTGTCGGGTAATCAGGCCCCGATCCTGTTCGCCCTGTCGGCACTGGTGGTGTTCCTGTCCCTGGCCGCGCTCTATGAAAGCTGGTCGGTGCCCATCGCGGTGCTGATGACGGTGCCCATCGGTATTCTGGGTGCCATCGCGGCGGCGATGTATTTCGGGCAGTCGAATGACGTTTACCTCAAGGTGGGCTTGCTCACGACAATTGGCCTTGCGTCTCGAAACGCGATCCTGATCGTCGAATTTGCGCAGGCACAGCTGCATCAGGGGGCCAGCCTGTGGGATGCCGCTGTCACCGCCGCGCGTCTGCGTCTGCGTCCGATCCTGATGACCACCTTCGCCTTCGCGCTCGGCGTTCTGCCGCTGGCGCTGGCCACCGGCGCAGGGGCGGGGGCACAGAACTCGATCGGCATCGGGGTTCTGGGCGGTATCGCCACGTCGGCGCTGTTCGGTATCTTCGTGATCCCGGTGTTTTACGTGGCTGTGGTCGGCTTGGCCCGCAAGGTCAGCCGGAAAGGAAGCAACGCATGATCCGCCTTTATCATCGCAGCACCCGCGCGCTGGGTCTGGTGTCGCTGCTGGCGCTGAGCGCATGCGCCGCTGTCGGGCCGGACCCGTTCACAGCGCCGCAGATCGACTTGCCGACCAGCTTTGACGGTCAGGCGGGTGTGGCGACACGGGCCGCAGTGGCCCCGGCGTTCTGGGCAGAGTACCGCGATCCGATGCTGTCGGCGCTGCTGTCGCGCGGGTTGGGGCAAAGCCTGTCGATCCTCGCGGCGAATGAGCGCATCCGTGCGGCTGAGGCCGGGGTTCGTAGCACGGCACCGTTGAGCGGACAGCTGGGCGGCGAGACGACGGTGGCGCGCGAACGGGTCGGGGCCGAGGGTACGCCCTCGGCGGCGGCCAACCGTTCGTCGCTGAACGCCGGGTTCGTGCTGGACATCTTTGGCGGCGCGCTGCGGGCCCGACAGGGGGCCGAAGCCGATCTGCACGCCGCCGAAGCCCGCGCCGAAGTGACACGGCAGGCCTATGTCGCCGAGGTGATCGCAGCCTATAGCAGCGCACGGGTAGCACAGGAATCGCTGGCTTTGACCCGCGCTACCGTCGCTTCCCGCGAGCGCACGGTCGATATCACCCGCTCGCGCATCAACGCAGGCACGGCGACCCAGTTCGAGCTGGCGCAGGTGCAGGCATTGCTGGAGCTGACGCGCTCTGAGCTGCCGACGTTGGCGGCGCGGTTTGATGCGCAGGTCTATCAGCTGTCGGTTCTGCTGAACGAACCCGCCGACGGCTTGATGCGCCAAATGCAGCGCGGCGCGCCGCAGTTGCGGACGCCGGCCACCCCCGGCACTGGCGTTCCGGCGGATCTGCTGCGCGCCCGCCCCGATATCCGCGCCGCCGAGCAAGACCTGACCGCCGCCGTGGCGCGGGTGGGTGTGGCGACGGCGGATCTGTTGCCCTCGGTCAGTCTGGTCGGGCGGATCAGCGATGTTGGGGCCAGCAATGCCTGGGGCTTTGGCCCGCAGGTGTCACTGCCAATCTTCAATCAGGGCGGCTTGCGCGCCGCCCGTGATCGCCGGATTTCCGAGGCACGTCAGGCCGAGATCGCCTGGCGGGCGTCGGTCACGGCAGCGGTTGGCGGGGTACAGACCGCGCAATCCAACTTGCGGCGCTATCGCCAGCAGGTCGCGACACTGAACGCCGCGCTGTCGGCGTATGACCGGGCGTATGATCTGGCGATGCAAAACTACGAAGGCGGGGCGTTGCCCTTGCCTGACCTGCTCGAGGTCGACCGCGCACGGGCAAGCACCCGTCTAACGCTTGCCAACGCCCGCCACGCCAGCGCGCTGGAATGGGCCGCGCTACAGATCGCTATCGGCGCAGGCGCGCAGCAACCCTGAGCGCCGGTTCGGCCTAGCGTAGAATCTGATAAGCGATGTTATGTACTAGTTTCGGCCGCGCATTCCCGTTAGAGCGCGGCCGAAATTTTGCTGGTGCGGGCGTGGCGCGGCCACACCCTTCAGCGCCCGTTACAGGTCGTTGCGCTGTGGCAGGATCACCAGATCCCGGATCGTCACGCTGCGCGGACGGGTCAGCATGAACAAGACCGCTTCGGCCACTTCGCGCGGTTCCAGCAACCCGCCGGATGCCAGCTCGGCTTCCAGCTTGTCGCGCGGCCAGTCGTCCAGCAGCGCCGTGACCACCGGGCCGGGCAGCACGGCACCGACGCGCAGACCCGCGCTTGCCACCTGACGACGCAGGGTATGCACGAAAGCCTGCACGGCGTGTTTTGACGCGGTATAGATCGGCTCTCCCACGACCGGCACAACACCGGCGATCGAGCTGGTCACCAGAATGTCGCCCGTCTTGCGCTCGATCATATGGGGCAACACCGCATGCACACAGCGAAACACCGCGTTGATGTTCAGGGTCAGCATCCGGTCCCACGCGTCTGGGTCGCCGTCGATCACCGGGCCCCCGACATAGGCCCCGGCATTGGCGTGCAGAATGTCCAGATGGCCGGTCTGGGCAAGGATGGCGGGCATCATTCCGGCAACGGCGGCGCTGTCGGACAGGTCCACCACCAGCGGAATCGCCTGATCGCCCAACTCGGCACAGCAGGCGTGCAGGGCGTCCCGCGCGCGGTCGATCAGCACCACCCGCGCGCCGGCCTCGACCATCGCGCGCGCGCATTCCAGTCCGATCCCCGATGCCGCGCCGGTCACCGCCGCTACCTTGTCCGAAAGCCCCTGCATCGCCGCGTTCTCCTTGTGACTCATGTCATGCCTCCGCCGCGAACAGATGCGCGGCGGCGGGTTCGAAGTGAAAATCAACCGTCTCGCCCGCACCAAAGGCGGCATCCTGCGGCAAGACCGCGAGCACCTGCTGGTCGTCGCTGGTACGCAGATTGACCACGGTTTCGGCCCCCAGACGTTCAACCAGCACCACCTGCCCCGACACCCGCGCGGACATGCCGGGCGCGGGCTGGCGGTGAAGATACTGCGGTCGCAGTCCCAGAACGGCGCTCTGACCGGCGGCAAAGCCCTTTGCCGGCAGCGTGATCGGCGCCAGCGACGGGGCCGATACGGTCGCGGTGTCGGCGGTGGCAGCGGTGACGCTGACCGGCAGGAAATTCATGCGCGGTGAGCCGATGAACCCCGCGACAAAGCGGTTGGCGGGAGATTTATAGACATCAATCGGCGCGCCGATCTGTTGCACGCGCCCGCCTTCAAGCACGACGATCCGGTCGGCCAGCGTCATCGCCTCGACCTGATCATGCGTCACATAGATCATCGTCGCGCCCAGCTCCTTGTGCAGGCGGGCGATCTCCATCCGCATGTCCATGCGCAACGCGGCATCAAGGTTCGAAAGCGGCTCGTCGAACAGAAAGACCGAGGGTTGGCGCACGATGGCACGCCCAATGGCCACGCGCTGGCGCTGGCCGCCGGACAGCTGGCTGGGTTTGCGATCCAAGAGGGGTTCCAGCTTCAGGATGCGCGCCGCCGCCATGACGTCTTCGTTGATCTTGGCCTTGGGGGTTCCTGCCAGACTGAGGCCAAAGCTCATGTTCTGACGCACGCTCATATGCGGGTAGAGCGCGTAGGACTGAAACACCATCGCAATGCCGCGATCACGCGGTTCCAGATCATTGCAGCGCCGCCCGCCAATGGTCAGATCGCCGCCCGAGATATCTTCAAGCCCGGCAATCATCCGCAGCAGGGTCGACTTTCCGCACCCCGAAGGGCCGACGAACACCACGAATTCACCGCTCTTGATGTCCAGATCGACACCGCGGATCACGTCGACGGCGCCATAGTTCTTGGTGAGATTGTGCAGGGTCAGATCGGTCATCAGCTGTCTCCCTCGCCCGTTGCAGCGAGATGGGCGCGGGCCTGAGCCTCGGCGCGTTGAAGGGTTTCATAGGCCGCAAACCGGGCCGCATGCAGCGTTGCTACCGCCCTTGTGGCGGGGGCAACGGTGGTGTCGACGGGCGACATCGCCGTCATGGCAGCGCCAATATCCGCAAAGACACCCGCCGCTGTCGCGCCCAGGATGGCGGCGCCCAGCAGAACCGGCTCGGGGCTGCGCGGGATCTCGACGGGCAGCCCGGTGGCATCGGCCAGCAACTGGCGCACAACCGGGTGACGCCCGGCACCGCCGCTGATTACCAGCGCGTCGATCTGCGCGCCTTGTGCGCGGCTGGCGGCGATGATCTGCCGCAGGCCATAGCCCAGCCCGGTGACGGCAGCGACATAGAGCGCCCGCAGGCTGTCGGCATCCCCGGACATATCCAGCCCGGCAATCAGCCCGCGCGCCTGCGGGTCGGCGTGTGGTGCGCGGTTGCCCAGAAAGTCGGGGATCACGATGAGTCCGGCAGCAAGCCGAACGGCCTCGGACAGCGACGCGGCGCTGGCTGCCGCGCGGTCGGCCAGAAGATCGGGCAGCGATTGCCCCAGTGCCTGCGCCTCGGCCTGAAGCGCTGGTGCGGCGGGGTGCAGCGCCAGAACCCGCTCGATTGCCGCACCGGCGGTGGATTGTCCGCCTTCGGACAGCCAAAGACCCGGCACCATCGCCGAAAGATACGGCCCCCAGACGCCGGGAATGAACCGCGGCTGCGCGCTTGAGGCCATGGTGCAGGCCGAGGTGCCCATGACATAGGCCATGCGGTTTTCGGCCCCGCCACCCAGCGAGCCGATGCCACCGGCATGGGCGTCGATCAGCCCGGCACCGACCGGCGTGCCCGCCAACAGACCCAGATCGTCCGCCGCCTGCTGCGTCAGCCCGCGTCCCTGCGCGGTTCCGGCAGGAACAACGGTCGTACCGATCCGCGCGAAGCCTTCCTGCGCCAGATCGCCCAGGCCGATAGTGTCGAAATAGCCGGGATCCCAGCGGTCTTCATGGGCCAGATAGGTCCATTTGCACGTCACCGTGCACACCGAACGGTCCAGACTGCCGGTCGCCCGCCATGTCAGGAAATCCGCCAGATCCATGAACTGATGGGCCGCCTGCCATGTCTGCGGCAGGTTTTCCTTGAGCCATAAAAGCTTGGGCGTTTCCATTTCCGGCGACAGCGCACCGCCCACGTAATCGAGCACGCGGTGGCCGGTGGCGTTGATCCGCTCGGCCTGTCCGGTGGCGCGGTGGTCCATCCACAGAACGACATTGCGCGCCGCGTCGCCGTGGGTGCCCACGGGCAAGGGCTGACCGCCCTTGCCCAGCACGACCAGCGAACAGGTCGCGTCAAAGCCGATCCCCGCGATATCTGCCCCCGTCAGCGCGGCCTTGGCCAGTGCCGCGCGAGTGCAGGTGGCGACAGCGTGCCAGATATCGTCCGAGGATTGCTCGGCGATATCGCCCGGCTCGCGCCAGGTGCGGATCGGTGCGCTGGTGGCCGCGACCAGCGTCCCCGCCGCGTCAAAGATCCCCGCCCGAACGCTGCCGGTGCCGACATCGCAGCCCAGAAGATACCTGGCCGTCATCGCTTGCTCCTTATCCACGCAGGATCACGAGGCAGGGTGCAGCGCGCCCGCAGCGGCGCGGGTGCCATCGGGATTGCGCAGATAGACCCCGCGCTCCAGCTGCTGACGGCGCAGTTCGGCCACGTCGATCTCGGAGGGCGGACGGTTTCCGCGTGCCGAGATCCGCGCGGCGCGCCCGGCGGCCTCGCCCATCGCCATGCAGGTCGCCATGACGCGGATCGCGCCCATGGCCTCATGCGTGCACGAGATGCTGCGTCCGGCGACCAGCAGGTTCTCCACTTTCTGCGGCACCAGCGAACGGTAGGGAATATCGTAACAATCGCCGCACCAGATCAGCGTGCAGCCGTTATCCTCGGGGCGGTGAATGTCGATGGGATAGCTGGCGACAGCGATGGCATCGTCGAAGTGACGGCACGACAGGACATCATCCTGCGTCATGACGTATTGCCCCTTGATACGCCTGGTCTCGCGGATGCCCAGAAACGGCGCGGTCTTGGTGAAATAGGCCTGCTCGAAACCGGGCACGTAGTTGGTCAGATAGGTGACGATATCGTCGATCTGGCCCCGCCCTTCGATCTCGCCCTTGGTCAGGCTGCGGGCGTCGGTGCCATCGGTTCCGGCCACCCGCGTCATGTTGATCCAGACCTCGCCCTTCTTCAGGCCGGTGATGATGATCGTCCGCTCGTTGGGAATGGTCAGGTTCATCTCGGCCTTGGCCTTGGCCATCAGTTCGCGCAGGCCAACCACGATGAACTGATTGTTCTGGCCGAAGTATTCGGCTGGAATGAAATCGGTCAGATAGGTGCGCGCCTCGGGTGGGGAATTGGCAATCGACATCCGCAGCGCATCGGTGTCCACGCCGCCCAGACAGAACATCAGCGTCGGCGGCTGCATGCCGCCTTGCTCGTTGCCCTTCTCGCAGGGCACCCCCGCGCGGTACGCCACATCCGCGTCCCCGGTACAGTCGATAACCACCCGCGCCAGCAACGCACTGCGGCCGCTTTTGCTTTCGGTAATGATGCCACGGATCGTGTCACCGTCCATCACCACGCCCGCAAAGAAGGTGTAGAACAGCACGTCCACCCCGGCCTCGGTCAGCATATCCAGTGCGACAGTCTTGACCGCCTCGGGCTCGACCAGCGTGATGCCCATGTGCAGCGGGCAGGGCCGGTGTTCGCTGGCACCGTCGCGCTCATCGCGCAGGCGTTGGATGAAGGCCTCGGGCAGCCCGTCGATGATGCGATTGCCCTTCTGACCCAGAAAGCCCAGCACGGGCAGGCCAATGGTCATGTTGCCGCCAACAAAGCTGCGGCTTTCGACCAGACCCACGCGCAGCCCGTCCTCGGATGCGGCAAGAGCGGCGGTCAGGCCTGATGGGCCACCCCCGACAACCAGCACATCATACTCGGCGGCGACGGGGATCTTGCGGGCAGGTTCTTCGATGCTGCGGACCTGAGGAGCGGTCATCGGTCAGTCCTTGTTGGGATCAGTGGGGAAAAGTGGGGGGGGTGCGCCGGACCTGCTGAGGCCCGGCGCCGCAGGATCAGGCGGGCATCATCGGGCCAACGCGGTCGATGATCGCGCCGACGGCGTCGGTCACGCTCTTGCGACCCAGCACGGCAAGCTGAACTTCTTCCAGCATCGTTGCCTGCGCGCGCGCCGCTTCGGGGAAGGGCGGGAAGGCCCCGCGCGCATTGGCCAGCACACCGGCTTCGATCTCGGCCACGGGATTGGCCTGCATCAGCGCAGGATCGGCATAGCTGGACACCCGCACCGGGCCGTTTCCGTTCAGCGCCATGCCCAGCGTCACGCGCTTGCTGGAAACTTCGCGGATATAGGACCACGCCAGTTCCTTGTCGGTCGCGTTGCGCGGAATGACCATTGCCCAGGCTTCGACCACCGCCGACATCGGCGTGCCAGCGGGCAGCGTTGACGATCCGGGGAAGGGAATCGCCTTGATACGACCGGCGAAGTTGCTCTGCTCGGGGTTGTTGAGCTGCGCGAACCGGGCGAAGGGCAGCACGGTGAAGGCCGCGCGGCCCTGCTGCATCCACGTAACCATGTCGTCGTTGCGCGTGGCGGCATAGCTGCGCGGCAGCGCGCCCGCCTCGAACAGGCCGCGCAGGACGGACAGGCCCTGCTCCATCGCGGCGCGGTCAGGCACCAGCTGGAAGTCATGCGTGATGAAATCGCCGCCGAAGGCGCGGGCGAACATCACCGGGAAAACCGCCAGGTCGCTGGCCAGCACCATGCCGGTCACCGGCGTACCGGCAGAAGAGGTGAAGGTCAGTTGGTTGGCTTGCTCTACCAGCTCTTCCAGCGTTTGCGGCGGGGCCGAAATGCCCGCTTCTTCCAGCAACGCCTCGTTGTAGAACAGGGCCTGCGTGGCGTGGCGCACAGGGATGCCGATCAGATTGCCATCCACCGTCATGCCCTGAATCAAGCCGGGGGCGATGTCACCGAAATCCTCGATCGGATTGGCGTCATTCAGCGGGCCGAGCGGCTCGAACAGCGCCGCAATGTCCGAGGTCGGGCGGTTGTCGATCAGATACCCCACCGAATACTCGGTTTCGGGCAGGCTGGCCTCACGGAAGAGCCGGTCCTGCAACGGGTTCGAATCGAAGGTGGTGAAGCTGAGGCTGGCGTCATTCGCAGCCTTCCAGTCAGCCAGCAGATCGCCCTCGGCGGTGCCCAGCACGCGCTCATGCACCGCGTGGCTGAGGATATTGAGCGTGCGCGCTTGCGCCCAGCTTGGGAACGCGGCCATGGCCGCCGCCCCTCCGATAGCCGTGCCCAGAAGACGGCGACGGGTTAGTCCGGTTCTCAGGTCTTTCATGGTTTCCTCCCTTTCAGACGATCAGTCATCCCTTGGTGGCGCCGGCGGTAAGCCCGGCCACCAGAAATCGGTTCATGAACACGACGAACAGCAACACCGGCGCCAGCTGGACGGTTGAGGCGGCGAACAGAATTCCCCAGTCGACCCCGTCGATCGAGCCGATCATTTCCGAAATGACCAGCGGCGCGGTCTTGGCGTTGGTGCCGGTAAAAATGAAGGCGAACAGAAATTCGTTCCACGCGAAGACGACTACGAAAACCGCCACCGCAAGGATTCCGGGCGAGGCCAGCGGCACGATCACCCGGCGCAGGATCGTCAGCCTTCCTGCTCCGTCGATCTGTGCGGCCTCGTCCAGTTCCCGCGGGATCTGGTCGATGAAGGTGCGCATCAGCACCGTGCCCAGCGAGACAAAGAACGTGGCGTAGAGCACCATCAGCACGCCATGCGTGTCGTTGATCCCCAGAAAGTTGACGATCGGGAACAGCGGCAGCGTAATGACGATCGGCGGGATCAGGCGGACGACGATCAGGAACAGCACGCTGCCGTTCAGGAACCGGCTGGAATTGCGCGAATAGATATACCCCGCGCAGGTGCTGGCGACGACGGCCAGCACGGTCGCGCCGACGGTGATGATCGCGCTGTTCAAGAGCCCGTCAAAGAACACCCCCCAGCGTGACCAGAGCGCCGCGTAATGCTCCAGCGTCGGGGTGAAGATGTGGCGTGGCGGGACGGCAAAGATCTCTCTGCCCGGCTTGAAGGACGAGATCACCACGAAGGCGATCGGCACCAGCGACCACAGCAGCAGCATGCACACAGCCACAGCCTTGCCCAGACCGATAAACAGACGATCAATGCGCATTGCCGGTCACCTGTTTGCGCAGCACCAGAACATAGCCAAGAGCCAGAAGCAGCGACGCCAACACCATGATCCACGCCGTCGCCGCAGCCGTGCCAAAGGCGTTGTAGGTAAAGGCTTCGCGGTACAGATAGACCGCGACCACCTCGGTCGTGCGCGCCGGTCCACCGCCGGTCAGCAGCCAGACCTCGGAAAAGATGCGGAAGGCAAAGATGTAGCGAAACAGCAGGGCGACGACGATCGCCGGTCCCAGCATCGGCAGCGTCACCCGGCGGAACGCCTGCCACGGTCGCGCGCCGTCGATGCGCGCGGCTTCGTACAGATCGCCCGGAATGGCCAGCCGTGCGGCGTAAAGGATGATGAAGGTAAAGGGCAGATGCAGCCAGATCGTCAGCATGGCGATCAGGATCATTGCGTGCACGGGCTCGAACGACCAGTCCAGCACCGGCAGGCCCAGCGACAGCAAGAGCTGCGTGACCGGCCCGGCCTGTGGATCGAACAGATAGCGCCAGCTGACCACGGCGATCACTTCACTGACGGCGTAGGGTGCCAGCGTGCAGACCAGAAGCACACGGCGAAACGGCAGGCCGCTGGCAAACAGCAGCGCCAGCAACAGGCCCAGCAACAGCTCGACATGCACTGCAACCACCACCAGCACCACGGTATTCCACAGCGCGCTGCGGAATGAGGGATCGCTCAACACCCGGATGAAATTATCGAAGCCGACAAAGCTGGGCGCTTGCCCAAAGCTGGATTCCATCAGGCTCAGCCACGCGACATAAAGCGCCGGCAACACGATAACACTGAGGATCAGGACGTGAACTGGTGCGACAAACGGCAACAGTTCGGTTAATTTTCTTGTTCGCACCCACGCCTCCCAACGCTGTGTGACTGCGACGCCCGACAAGGCGTCAGTGAATGGCAGATTTGCTCTCGCCGGGGTTGAGGGGATCAGAGCCGGGGGTCGCCACATCGCCGCCCCCGATAGCGGGCAATCCCAAAACGGAATCACGCACCTGCAAGGACGCGGTCAGGCTGATCGCAACCGGCGCGCCGGTTTCGCCGCCCATGCGCGCCGTCAACCGGTCCCAGACCGATTGCGCCATCAGATCCAGCGGCTGGCGGATCGCAGTCAAAGCGGTCTTGCGCGCGCTCATCCAGGCATAGTCATCGAAGCCGATGACCGAGACCTGCTCGGGAATATCCACCCGCGCCTGCGCCAACGCGGACAAAACCGCCAGCGTGGTCACGTTGGTCAGGGCCAGAACGGCGGTCGGGCGCGCGTGTCGCTCTTGCCAATGGGCGAAACGCTCGGCACCGGTGATGCTGTTTGAGCCCAGTTCAATCGTGACCGGAGCCCGTCCGGTCGCGCCCCGCAAGAAGTCATGCGCGCCGCGTTCGCGTTCGCGGATCGGCGCTATCGCCAGATTGGACGCAGCGATGACGACATCGCGATGCCCCATCGCCACCAGATGACGGGCCGCGATCTCACCCGCTTCGGCGTTATCAATGGTCACCGTGTCTGCCGGTGCGCCTGCCGGCACCACGCGGTCAGCCAGCACTACCGGCGTGCGCCCGCATTCCTCGATCAGCACGGTCGGCAAGCTGTCGGTGCACGGGACAACCACCATCCCCGCCGGACGCCAGCCCAGAAGCGCGCGCAGGCGCGATTGCTCGACCGCTGGATCATCGCGTGAACTGGCAACAATGACGTCAAACCCGTCCTTGCCTGCCATCACCTCAAGCCGCGACACGAGCGAGGTAAAGAACGCATCGTCAAGATCCGGAACCAGAATGGCCACCACCCGGGTCTGCCCCGAGCGCAACTGCGACGCCGCCCGGTCAGCCTGATAGTCCAGCTGCCGGGCCGCAGCGATAACCCGGTCATGCACCGTTTGCTTGACCGGTTTCGAGCCATTGACGACATGCGAAACGGTCGCCGTCGAGACCCCGGCCAGCGAGGCTACATCTTTGATCGTCGCGCGTTTCTTTTGCATGAGGTCCTGATTCGACGTCGGTTAAACGATTTACGTTAAACGTTTAACTTGGCGTTTCTGATCCCGCAAGCATTTTCTTGGCGCAGAATTTTGCTGGTTGAGGCGCGCTATTTCCGACGGCTGCACATCTATAGCGGGAACCTATTGCTCGCGGCGACGTTACCTTGGAGCAAGCCAGCGCCACCGCTTACGTCTCCGGTGCTCGGATCAGAACCTATCTAGGAGAGCTTAGATGCACGGTATCATTTACCTCGTGGGCCTTGTGGTCGTCGTGATGGCGATTCTGTCGTTTCTGGGTCTGGGCTGAAAAACGCACAGCCCAAACCCTTGAAAGGATGAAACAATGACACAACAACCTGTAACATCTGTCCCGGCAGCACCGGTCGGCCTTGCGCAGGACCGCAGCTATGTGGACTGGCCAGCCATCCTGATCGGCGGTGTGGTCGCGTCGGGGGTTGCCTTTGTCTTCACGACCTTCGGACTGGCCCTGGGACTGACGATGATCTCGCCTTATGAGGGTGACGGGTCGGCCATGGCTAAGCTGATCGCTGTCGGTTCGTGGATCGTTTGGACCACGGTTTCCAGCGTGATGGCAGGCAGCTATATCGCCGGCCGGATGCGTCGCCGGATCGAAGGCACCAGCCCGGACGAAACCGGCGTGCGCGACGGCGTGCACGGACTGGCCGTCTGGGGCGTCGCACTTCTTCTGGGCGCGATGGTTCTCAGCGGCTCGGTCAGTTCGACGATTGATGCCGCATCGGATATGTCAGCCAGTGTCGCCGCTGTCGGCGAGACGATCACAGGCCAAGAGGCAGCAGGCACCGCCACTGTGGCTGGTGTAGATGCCACCACGCTTGACGCCGACGCAGCCGCCCGCGCCGAAACCGCCCGCAAATACGCGATCCTTTCCGCCTTTATCCTTGCCGCCGCGCAGCTGATCGCCGGGGCCGGAGCCTATTGGGCCGCAGGAATGGGCGGGCAACACCGTGACGACCAGCGTGTCTTTGCGCGCTTTGGTCGCTGGACCTGAGGAGGAGATCGAACAATGGGTGCTCTATTACTCTGGCTGATTGGCGTCCCGCTCTGGATCGTGCTTTTGCTGGTTTTCCTGACCTGACCAACGCCTCTTTTTCGCCCCTCACGGGGCGAAAAACCTATTCAGCGACAGGCCCGGAGATGGCTGCTCCGCCGCTAAATCCGCGCCGCCCAGACCCTGAACCGGCCTTGCCCGGTTACCTCGCGGATCAATCCCCGCTCTGATAGCCGGTCAAGATTGCGCTGTACGGCAGCGCGCGAGGCCCCGGTCTGAGCTTCGGCCAGCGGCGCTGGCACCAGCGGCCAGTTTTGCATCACCTCCACCAGCAAACCCGGTACGCGCCCCGACAGATCCGCAATCGCCCCATCGGCCCGCGTACGCCAGTTCCCCAGCCGGTCCAGCATCAACAGCGCCGCCAGCGTGGCGCGTTCAGCCCCGGCGATCCATTGGGCCAGTCGCTGTTCGGGCGTACCCCGGGCGCGCAAACTGTCGGGACCATTCATCGCCAAGGGGACGAACAAAGCCCCCTGCCCCGGCAGTCGGCTCATCCCCGCCGCGTGGCGCGCGGCCAGCACCGCCGCTTCCAGATCGCGGCCCCGGTCTGGTCCGGTCAGTTGCCAGGCGTGAAACAGGATCGCCGATTGCGTGACCGGGTGGAGGTCTTCAATGTCCGGCAAGAGGGCCGCCAGGTCGTAAACAGCCTCAGACGGGCGGTTGAGAAAGTCGCCCATCCCCATGACCGGGGCATTCCCCTGCATCAACCGGCGTGCGGCCCAGCCCGCGCGCGCCAACGCACCTTCGCTATCCTCGGTCGAGCCGACCCGCAGCCCGACCCACAGACCCAGACGCTCGGCCGGGAAACGCTCGCCCGCCCACCACGCCATATCCGCCGCTTCGGCCAGTGCAAGCCGTTGGCGCAGGCCAGCGCTGGCGGCGCGCAAACGGGCGTCCATCTCGCCAAAGGTCAGGGCCAGCCGGGCCAATCCATCAGACTGCGCAGCCTGCGCCGCGCGCCATGCAACGGGATCGATCAGCGCGCGGCGGTCTGCCCGCGGCAACGGCGGCGCGCCGGGAGGGACGTCATCGGCCATGGGGCCGGGCAAAAACCACAGATCGTCTTCATCGTCAGTCATACGCGGCAAAGCCCATCGCTGCGCCGATGTCGTTGGCGACATTGCACACAGCGCGCCAGTGTTTCGCCGACTTCCAGCCCCCGCAAAAGGGTCTGGGCCTTAACCGCTTTGTCTTTCGGCGCTTTGGTCACGGCTCTCCCTTCTGTCCAGCCCCGGGCGCGGGGCAAAGCGCCCGGAAGCGTCGCTGTTGTCAGCGTGCTGCCAACCTGTCCAGCCCAAGGATCAAATGCAAGATTTGTCCGGTGTACGTTCATTTCATACTTTCACATAATGAGAGTATCGCGTTCCCACTTGCTTGCATCGCCCCGAGTTGGGCGGGTGCTGGGCATCCGCTCCTGCCATCCGCCGTTCACCAAAAGGGGCACTCACGGCGTCGAAACTACGCGCAGTCATTACCGGGCCGGGAAACGTCCTAACCGATCTGTTGATGACGATGTAGCGCTCGCACTGGATCGAGCCGGTCTGGATGGTCGGCATCGACCCCGACTCGGAAGGTCCGCGCGCGTGATCAAGCGTCGATACCGTAGACCGCACCGCGTTGCGCGTTGCGGCCGCAACCAAAGCACTGCGCGCCTGCCCCCGGACAGGTGCCGTCGCCTGACAATGAGCGTCTGACCGGCCCCGCCTGTTTGAAAGGGAGGCCGGATCACTGGGCGTCAAGAAAGTGCTGCGCGCCGTCAGCTCCGCCGCGCCGCGAAGTCTGCAAACCAGTCCAGCGCTGCCGGGTTCTTCGTGGCGTCGCGGCTTGCGACCTTGTCGACCGGCTGGCCCAACAGCAGTTTGCGCACCGGCACTTCCATCTTCTTGCCGGTCAGCGTGGTCGGGATCTCAGGGGCGGCGACGATCTCGTCGGGGACGTGACGCGGGCTGCGTTCCGAGCGCAGGCGCTTGACGATCTCGGCTTTCTTGGCATCATCCAGCGCCAAACCCGGCTGCATCTGCACGAAGAGTGGCATGTAATAGCCGCCCTGACCATCCTCGATGCAGAGGATCAGGCTGTCGGCCACACCGTTGATGCCCTCCATCGTGCGATAAATCTCGGCCGAGCCGATGCGCACGCCGAAGCGGTTGAGCGTCGCGTCCGACCGGCCTAACACATAGCTGCCGCCGTGGTCGTTGAACCGCACGCGGTCGCCATGCCGCCAGATCCCCGGATACATGTCGAAATAACTGTCGGTATAGCGCGCGAAATCCACATCGCCCCAGAAGCACAGCGGCATCGAAGGCATCGGTTTGCGGATCACCAGCTCGCCGACCTCACCGACGATCTGCCGCCCGTCCTCGTCAAAGGCACAGGCATCGCAACCCAGAGCGGGTGCCTGTATCTCGCCGGCGCGCACAGGCAACAGGACACAGCCGGCCAGAATGCCTGAACACAGCTCGGTGCCGCCCGATTGCGAGGTGGCGAAGAGATCCTGCTTCACCGCCTCATGCACCCAGGCCAGAATTTCGGGCGTTGCGGGCGAGCCGGTCAGGAACATCGTCGTCAGCTTGGACAGGTCATAATCCTTGCCCGGGACAATCCCCTGCTGGCGCACCAGTTGCATGAACGTGGGCGAGACGCCGAAATGGCTGACGCCCGTGTCCTGCATGATCTGCCACAGCGCACCGGCATCCGGGTAGGTCGGATGGCCGTCATAGAGCGTGACCTTGCCGTTCAGCAACGGGCCGGTCATCAGCGTGTTCCAGACCATCCAGCCGGTGGTGGAATAGCAAAAATACGTATCCCCCGGTGCCATATCAAAGCCGAACGCGCCGTTCTTGAGATGCTCCAGCACGATGCCGTGGTGGCCCTGAACGATGGGTTTCGGCAGGCCTGTGGTGCCTGACGAGAACAACGTCCACAGCGGATGATCCGAGGCGACGCGCTCATACTTGAACGCATCGGCGGGCACGTCATCGCCGGTGAACAGATCGTCCCACATCAGCGTTTCGCCGTGGAAAGCCGGGGCTTTTGGCGCGTCGGGCAGGTAGTCGAGCATGACCAGCGAGGTCGCGGTCGGAAGCTCGGCCAGAATGCGGGTCAGATCGCCGGTGCGATCGAAATTCTTGCCGCCATAACGATAGCCGTTCACCGCGAAGACCAGCTTGGGTTCGATCTGGCTGAAGCGGTCGATCACTGTCTGCGGGCCGAATTCGGGCGCGGCGGTGGCCCATGTCGCGCCGATTGCGGTCGAGGCGAGCATGGCGATCACGGTTTCGGGGATGTTGGGCATATAGGCGACGACGCGGTCGCCCTTTTGCACGCCCATCGCGCGCAGGCGGGTGGCCAGTTTGCGTACCGCCGCGCCGACCTCGGTCCAGGACATCGCGGCCAGCGGACGCGTTTCGCTGCAATGGTGGAGCATGACGCGGGCTGGATCGCCACGCATCTCGTTGCGCAGGATCTGCTCGGCATAGTTCAGCCGGGTGCCGGTGAACCAGCGGGTGCGCGGCATGGGGTCGTCGGTCATTACCTGATCGAGCTGGCCTTCCATCTCGACCTCGAAAAAGTCGCTCACCGCCTTCCAGAAGGCGGCAGGCTCGCTCACCGACCAGCGATGCAGCGCCGCGAAATCGGTCAGCTCGGGGCCGTCCTGTCCGACAAAGCGCATGAATTGCCCGACCATCGACGCCGCCCGCCGTTCCGGTGAAGCTTGCCAGAGAATATCCCCTTCCGAGACCATCATAAAACCCCCATGAATGGTGCTGCCGTGTCAGAAACTAAGCGGGCAATAGCCCAAAAGGCCAGCCTTCGCTATGGCCTGCGATCTTTTATTGTACATCGTACAATTATCGCGCCGGCCTGTCCACATCAAGGCGCGCCGATACCCTTGGGACAGCGGCGCAGATGCATGATTGCTGTCAGAACACGATGTGTCTTATGAAGTCTTTGGCTCTTTCCCGTTCGTCGTGATCCGAAGGGCCGCTGAAATGAAGGGTCCTCATGGCCAAGAAAACCACATCCGGGCAGCGGCGCGGCAAGGGGACGGGGCAATCGGCGCCAGAGCTTTCCAAGGCGCAGATCGTCGAAACCGCGCTGCGGCTGATTGATGACAAGGGATTGCAGTCTTTCTCGATCCGCAATCTGGCCAAGACGCTCGAATGCTATCCGACTGCGATCTACTGGTACACGCCGAGCCGCCATTTCCTGATTGCCGAGATCATCACCATCGTGCTGGCAGACGTCGTGCCGGATCTCTCGCTGGGCTGGCAGGAGTGGCTGCGCGCATTGTTCCGGCGGTATCGCGCGGCAATCTCGAAGCACCCGAATGTTGCGCCGCTGATCGGGGTCAATCTGGTGTCAAATGCCGCGATTGATCTGGATATGATCGAGGGGACGCTGGCCAAGCTGCACGAGGCAGGTTTTCGCGATGAGGCGCTGATCAATGCCTACAACGCCGTGATCGGGGGCATGGTCGGTTTCACCACGCAGGAATTCGCGATGCTGCCGCCCGATGCCGAAGACTTTGAAGCCAATCTGAAAGACGTCCCGCAGCGCATTGACCGCGACCTGCAGCCGCATCTGGCGCAAATGGCACCGCGGATGCTGGGGTCGGCCTTTATCCTGCGCTGGCAGAACGGCGCGGCGCAGCCGATGGACGGTGCGTTTGCGATGTATGTCGAGGCTTTCGTGACCGGGCTTGAGGCTGCCTTGGCACCGGATCCGTCCCAAATCTGATTATTTTCCAGGCATGGCGCGCGTCCGGGCCGCACCTCTGAAAAGAGGCGCGGCCCTTTCTTGTTCGCCGTACAATAAATCTCTTGATCGGTGAACAAGAGTACTTGTACGGTGAACAGCAAGAAGTGATTCCCGCCTGCCGGGCACCACTCTCAAGACCATCAAGGAAGACGATATGACCGCGCCGGATAAACCCACGATCGCGACCGAGAGCCCCTTCGCCGAGCGCGGCGGCCCGATTCAGGTGTTCTACACGCCGCTGGACGCGCCCCGCCGCCCGACGATCTCGCATGCCGAGGGGATCTACATGTGGGACACCGACGGCAAACGCTATCTCGACGCGACCTCGGGGCCGGTGGTCAGCAACATTGGCCACGGCAACGCGAAGGTTCTGGCGGCGATGAACGCGCAGGCCGCGAAGGTCTGCTACGCCTCGCGCGCGCTGTTCGAGAACACGGCGAATATCGCGCTGGCCGAGCGGGTGGCGGGGCTGGCCGGGCCGGGGTTCGAGCGGGTCTTTGTGGTCTCGGGCGGGTCCGAGGCCACGGAAGCCGCGATGAAACTGGCGCGGCAATACGCCGTGGCGCGCGGTGAAAAAAGCCGCTGGAAGGTGCTGGCGCGCAACCCCGGCTATCATGGCGCAACACTGGGCGCGGTGTCGGTCACCGGCGACCCCGAAACCGACGCGCTGTATGAGCCGGTCATGCGGATCATGCCCCGCGTTCCCGCGCCCTTCACCTATCGCACCCCCGGCAATATCGACGCCGACGCCCATGCCCGCGACTGCGCGCAGGCGCTTGAGGATGCGATCCTGGACGAAGGCCCTGACAGCGTGCTCGCCTTCATCATGGAGCCGGTCGGCGGGCTGGCAACCGGCGCGCTGGTCGCCCCGGACGCCTATTACACCGCCGTGCGCGACATCTGCACCCGCCACGGCGTCTTGCTGATCTTTGACGAGGTGATGAGCGGCGCGGGCCGCACCGGGCGCTTTCTGGCCGCCGAGCACTGGCCCGACGCGCGCTCCGATATGGTGACCTTGGCCAAAGGTGTGGCCGCTGGCTACACACCGATGGGCATGGTGCTTGCGTCGCGTGAGATGGTGCAGACGGTGGTCGAGAACGGCGGCTTTCTGCACGGTCATACCTACAGCGCAAACCCGCTCTCTTGCGCGGTCGGTGACGCGGTGCTGCGCGAAGTGGTCGAGCAGGATCTGATCGGCAATGCCGAGCGCCTGGGCGTGCTGCTGGGCGACCGGCTGGCCACGCTGATGGAGTCTTCACCCATCGTTGGCGACGTGCGCGGGATCGGCCTGCTGCGCGCCATCGAGATCGTGGCGGACAAGGCAAGCAAGACCTCCTTCCCGCCGACAGCCAAGGCGATCTCGCGGATTGTCGAGCTGGGGCTTGAGCGCGGGCTCTTGCTTTATTCGCGCAGCACGGCGGGGGGGCGCTATGGCGAATGGCTGATGATCACCCCGCCCCTGATCATGAGCGAAGCACAACTCGATGAAATGATGGACCTTCTGACCGAGGTTCTGGCGGCTTTCAAGGCCGAGGCCCTCGGCTGAACTGGCTAAAAAACCACAACAACGAACCAACAAGGGAACAAGAAATGCAACTGTCCGTCTCGTTCACCGCGCTGGCCGCCGCTGGCATGATTGTCAGCGCCGCCGCGCCCGCGCTCGCCGATACCCTGCGCTTCTCGCACTTTCTGCCGCCGGGCCACTATTTCGACAATGACGTCAACGCTTGGGGTGCGGCGCTGGATGAGGCTTCGGGCGGCGAACTGACGCTTCAGGTGTTCCCTGCCGGTCAGATGGGCGCGCCCGCCGACCATTACGCGATGGTGCGCGACGGGATCGTCGACCTCGCCTGGGTCAACTTCGGCTACACGCCCGGCGCGTTTCCGATTGCCGATCTGATCGACCTGCCGTTCTCGCTGGAAGTGCCGCGCGATGTGGCCTCGGTCGCAGTGAACACCTGGTATGCCGCCTATGCCGGTCAGGAAATGTCGGACGTGCATTTCTGTCTGGCCCATGTCGGTGCGCCCGGCGCGCTGCATTCGGCCCAGCCGATCACCCTGCCGTCGGACGTTGCCGGGCTGCAGGTTCGTCCGGCCAGCGGGTCCATGGCCCGCTTCATCGCCGATCTCGGCGGCTCGGCGGTGCAGGTGCCCGCGACCGAGGCCCGTCAGGCCATCGAGCGCGGCGTGGCGAATGCGATCACCTTCCCCTGGGGCTCGATCGATTTCTTCGGCATCTCGGACGCGGTGCCCTATCACATCGCCGATACGCTCTATTACGTCGGCGCGGGTATCGTGATGAACAAGGCGCGGTACGAGGGCCTGTCACCCGAAATGCGCGCCGCCGTGGACAGCGTCTGTACCTCGGAATGGGCGGTTGGCGTCGGCGCAAGCTGGGTCGAGTTCGAGAACAACGGCCGTCAGGTGCTCGCCGATATGGGCCACACGATCCACGAATCGACGCCCGAAGAGCTGGCCGCATGGCACGAGGCGGCGCAACCTTCGTATGACCGCTGGGCTGCCGCCATGGTCGCCCAAGGCCTTGACCCGCAAGAGATCCGCGCCAGCCTTGACGCGGCGGTCGACGCGGCAGCAGCGGCGCAGTGATGGACCGGTTCCTGCGCGCCATCGAGCTGGCGGCAAGCCTGATGCTCGGGGTCGTGACGCTGATCACCTTTGCCAATGTGGTCATGCGCTTCGGCTTTAACAGTGCGTTAATGGACTCGTTCGACCTGACGCGCATGGCGCAGGGACTGGCGCTGGCCTGGGGGATCGCCGTGACCACCCACCGCAGCGAACACATCACCATCGACGGCCTGTGGACCCTGATGGGTCCACGCGGCCGCCGGGTGATGGATATCGTGGCGCGGGTGATCACCGGGGGGTTTTTGTTGGTGCTCACCCTCGCCATGGCACAGCGCGCCTATCGCAACATGCTGTCGAACCTGTCCACGGCCGAGCTGAGCATCCCGATCTGGGGCTTTCACGCGGCCATGACACTGGGGATCGCGCTGGCCTGCTTCGTGGTCTTCGCCAGCATCCGCCTTGTGCGGAATGGCGGTTACACGCGCGGCGCCGCCTGACACCCCCTGCGATCAACCGCGCCGCCCGACTGGGCGGCCGGGCAGCCTCGCCAAGGAATGGACGATGTCTCTTACAGTTATTGCCCTCATAGGGTTCGCCCTTCTGGTGGTCCTGCTGCTGATCCGTGTGCCGGTCGGCATCGCCATGGCGATCGCCGGGATCACGGGTTTCTCGATGGTGGTCGGCATCGACCCTGCCATCAGCATGGTCAGTCAGGTCGCTTTCAACGCGCTGACGGCCTATGAATTCTCGATCATCCCGATGTTCATCCTGATGGGCACTTTCGCGGCGAAGAGCGATCTCAGCCTTGAGATGTTCCGCGCCAGTCAGGCGTGGCTGGGCCGGTTCCGCGGGGGCATGGCGTTCTCGGCGCTGGTGGCCTCGGCCGGATTTGCGGCGGTGAACGGCTCGTCCATGGCGACGGCGGCCACCATGACCCGCGTCGCCCTGCCCGAGATGGAGCGCAACGGCTATGACGGCGCGCTCTCGGCGGGGGTGATCGCGGCAGGCGGGACGCTGGGGATCATGATCCCGCCCTCGGCGGTGCTGGCGCTTTATGGCTTCATCACCCAGCAGAACGTCGCCGATCTGTTCATTGCAGGCATCCTGCCGGGCCTGCTGGGGCTGGCCTGCTATGCCTCGGCCATTCTGATCATCGGCTTTTTCCGCCCCGCCAGCATGCCCGTTGCCGGGTCCAGCAGCTGGAGCGAAAAGCTGATCAGCCTGAGCCGCGTCTGGGCCATCGCGTTGCTGTTCGGCCTGATCATCGGCGGCATTTATGGCGGGGTCTTCACCGTCACCGAAGCCGCCGGCATCGGCGCGTTCGGTGCGTGGCTGATCGGCACGCTGCGCGGTCGGCTGGGGGTGAAAGCCACGCTTGAGTGTCTGGGCGAGGCGCTCGCGATGAGTGCGGCGATCTTCACCATCGTGATCGGCGCGCTGACCTTTGGCTATTTCCTGACAGTCACCGGCACCACCACCGCGCTGATCGGCTGGCTCGCCAACCAACCCGTCGGCCCCTACGGCGTGCTGACGCTGATCCTGCTGGGCTATCTGGTGCTGGGTGCGGTTATGGACGAGCTGGCGATCACCCTGCTGACGCTGCCCATCGTGTTTCCGGTGATCCAGTCGCTGGGCTTTGATCCGATCTGGTTCGGGGTGATCTTCGTGATGACGGTGACTCTGGGCGTCAACACGCCGCCCATCGGGATGAATGTCTTCGTGATCAACTCGATTGCCCGGCATATCTCTCTGGGGCGGATTTACCGGGCCGTGATGCCGTTCATCGCGGTGGATCTGGTGCGCCTGCTCTTGTTGATAATCTTCCCGTCCATCGCCCTTTATCTGGTCCGTTAAGCAAGGAATGCCGCCATGACAATCGAGACCGACCTTTCCCTTCAAGCGCGCCTTGCACAGCGCAGCGAAGAGATCTTCGAGCGCATGATCGCATGGCGGCGGGATTTTCACGCCAATCCCGAACTGGGCAATCAGGAACATCGCACCGCCGGGATTGTGGCGGATCATCTGGAGAACCTCGGCTTTGATCAGGTGCGCCGGGGGCTGGGGGGCTCGACCGGGGTGGTCGGTATTCTGGAGGGCGGGCAGCCCGGTCCCTGCGTCGCGCTGCGCGCCGACATGGACGCGCTCCCGGTGCGTGAGGCGACGGGGCTTGAGTTTGCCTCAACCACCACTGCGCTCTGGGGTGGGGAAACCATGCCGGTGATGCACGCCTGCGGGCATGATGCGCATACGGCGGTGCAGATGGCGGTGGCGGAAATTCTGGTCGCCGAGCGGGCGGCGATCAAGGGCCGCGTCATGCTGGTCTTTCAACCGGCCGAGGAAGGCCCCGCGCCGGATTGGCAGGGCCTGTCCGGCGCTGCCCGGCTGGTCGCCGACGGCGTCTTTGACGACCCCAAGCCCGACGCGTTCTTCTGCTTCCACGTCCTGCAGGACGAACGCCCCGGCACCGCGGGCGAGATCCGCGTGCACGAGGGCGACGGCACCTATGCGATGAACCTGATGCGCATCAAGATCCGCGGGCGCGGGGGTCACGGTGCCTATCCGTGGCGCACGGTCGATCCGCTGTTGATCGGCGCGCAGGTGCTGACCGCGCTGCAAAGCATCCCGGCGAAGAATGTGGATGTGAACGAGAATGCCGTCACTCTCTCGATCGGCATCTTCAAGGGCGGCACCAAGTTCAACGTGATCCCGGATGAGGCCGAGATGGAGGGCGCGCTGCGCTTCACCGACACGACGACCGGCCCCTATCTGGAACAACGCGTCGAAGCCATCGCCAAGGGCATCGCCGAAGCCGCCGGTGGCAGCGCCGAGGTGGACTGGTACATGCGTGTGCCGTTGGTTCACAACGACCCCGACCTGACCCGCCGCATGCGCCCGTCGCTGGACCGCGCGGCACCGGCAGACAAGCCGGTGGTCGCGGTCGAGAACTGCTTTCTCGATGACGTCTCGAACTTCTCGCAGATCGCGCCCTTGATGTTCTTTACCGTCGGCGTCGGGCTGGATGAGGGCGACAGCGCCGTGTCGGGCTTTCACCACGAGCCCAGCTTTCAGGTCAACGAAAAGGGCTTGCTGACCGCGCTAAAAGCCATGGTCAATCTGGCGGTAGACTTCGGTCATGACACAGCGAAGAACAGCTGACAGTGACGCATGGCGTCGATCTGTGATGCCAATGCAGCGCGGGTGACCCGGTCGATCTGCCACGGGTCGCTCATCCGACGGGTGACAGGGCGCCTTCCCTCATGCGCTTGCCACCGCGGCCTGACGTCAGCCAAGGGCCGAGCGTCGCCTGACCTGCAGAATCCGGCGACAGAACGCGATCACGAAGAGCGCGGTCAGGATCAGGATGATTGTCGGCGCCGGAGCACTGTCGAGGAAAAAGCTCGCATAGGCGCCCATCAGCATCGAACTGGTACACACGACGACCGACACTGCCAACATCCGCCCGAAACTGCGCACCAGCAGAAAGGCTATGGCCCCCGGCGCGATCAGCAACCCGACTGCCAGCACCAACCCGGTCGCTGACAGCGTCGCGACAATGGTGAGTGACAGGATGGTCAGCAGGCCGTAATGCAACAGCCCGACCGGCAGGCCCGACGCCCTTGCCTGCGCCGGATCGAAGGCATGCAGCATCAGATCCTTCCACTTGAGCAGCAGCGCCACCGCGACACAGGCCGACAGGATCCCTGCGGTCCACAGGTCCTCGGCCCCGACGCCCAGCATGTTGCCGAACAGGATGTGGTCGAGGTGCACATTGGTGTGGATCGACACATACAGCACGACCCCCAGTGCGAACATGCCCGAGAACACCACGCCCATGACAGTATCCTGCTTCACGCGCGAGTTCTCGGCCAGATACCCCGTGGCGAGGGCTGTGATCATTCCTGCCCCGAAAGCGCCAAGGATCAGCGGAAAACCCAGCACATAGGCCAGCACGATCCCCGGCAGGACAGCATGGCTGACGGCATCGCCCATCAGCGCCCATCCCTTGAGCACCAGAAAGCATGACAACAGCGCGGTGGGGACCGACACGATCAGCGAGATCCAGAAGGCGTTTTGCATGAAGCCGAACTGAAAGGGTAGGAGCAGCGTGTCGATCATGGCGCTACCTCGGCCCGCAGGGCCTGCACCGCCTTGCGCCGGGCGGCAAAAAGCCCGTGTTTGGGCGCCCAAAGGAATGTCGCAAGGAAGATCAGCGTCTGTAACACGACAATGATCCCGCCGGTCGCGCCATTGAGGAAATAGCTGCCATAGGCACCGACAAAGCTGGTCACGGTGCCGATGGCGACCGAGGTCGCGATCAGTCGCGGGAACCGGTCGCACAGCAGATAGGCCGTCGCGCCGGGCGTCACCACCATGGCGATGACCAGAAAGGCCCCCACCGTCTGCATCGCCGCGACCACGCAGGCCGCAAGCAGCATGAAGAACACGGCCTTCAGCAAGCCGGGTCGCAGGCCGATCGACCGCGCGTGGCTTTCGTCGAAGAAGACCACCATCAGATCTTTCCATTTCGCCAGCAAGATCGCCAGCGAGACGACGCCGATGAGGAGCAGCTGCGCCGTGTCAGTCGGGGTGATCGCCAGAATATTGCCCATGGTGATGGTCTGGATCGAAACCGACATCGGATTGATCGATACAATGAACAACCCCAACCCGAAGAATGAGGTGAAGATGATGCCGATGATCACATCGACCTTCAGCCCCGAGCGATCCGACAGAAACAGCATCGCCGCCGCCGCCAGCCCGCCCGACAAAAAGGCCCCCAGCGCAAACGGCAGTCCCAGAAGGTAAGCCCCGGCCACGCCGGGCACGACAGCATGCGACAGCGCGTCGCCGATCAGCGACCAGCCCTTGAGCATCAAAAACGCCGAGAGAAACGCACAGACCCCGCCGACCAACGCGGATACACCCATGGCATTGGTCATGAAACCATAGCTGAAGGGCTCGAGTAGCGCGCTCATTTCGACGCCTCGGCGATCATCATCTTGTCCCCGTACGCGACGAAGGGCCGCTCATCGTCGGTCAGGATCGAAAGTTTGCGCGTGTCCGCATCGTCATGCAGATCGGTCCCGCCGAGGGTGAAATGACGCAGCACACCGCCGAAGGTCGCTTCAAGGTTCTTGCGGGTAAAGGTCGTCTCGGTGAGGCCCGAGGCCAAGACCGTGCCTTTGACCAGAATAGTACGGTCGCAGAATTCCGGCACTGTGCCCAAATTATGCGTCGAGACCAGCATCACCCGCCCTTCGTCGCGCATCGCACGCAGCAGGGCGATGATCTGCTCCTCGGTCTTTACATCCACGCCGGTAAACGGCTCGTCCAGCAGGATCACCTGCCCGTCCTGCGCCAGCGCCCGTGCAAGGAACACGCGCTTCTTCTGGCCGCCGGACAATTCGCCGATCTGACGGTGCCGATAGTCCAGCATGCTGACCCGCCCCAGCGCAGCCTCGACCGCGTCGCGGTCCACCTGAGAGGGCCGGCGCAGAAAGCCCATATGGCCAAAGCGCCCCATCATCACCACGTCCTCGACCAGGACCGGGAAGGACCAGTCGACCTCCTCGGACTGCGGCACATAGGCGACGAGGTTCTGTTTCAGCGCCTGCTTCACGCCAAGCCCCAGCAGCCGGATCTCTCCGCGTGCCACGGGCACAAACCCCATGATCGCCTTGAAAAGCGTGGATTTCCCCGCGCCATTCACGCCGACCAAAGCGGTCACGGTGCCGCGTGGGATGGCGAACGAGGCGTCCCGCAAGGCGGTGTGGCCGTTGCGGTAGGTCACCGTCACGTCCTGGGCGGTGATCCCACCACTGCCTGACATGCCATCGGACGCTGCCAATTCTTCCGGCTGGGTACCATCTGTCATGGCACCAGCCCGTTCGCGACGGTCTGCGCGGTGACGCGGAGCAGGTCGAGATAGGTGGGCACCGGGCCATCGGGTTCCGACAGGCTGTCGACATAGAGCACCCCACCGTACTGCGCGCCGGTTTCGCGCGCGACCTGCTCGGCCGGGGCCGTGTTGACCGTGCTCTCGCAGAACACCACGGGAATGTCATGCGTGCGGACACCATCGATCACGGCACGCACCTGCTGCGGGGTGCCCATCTGATCGGCATTCATCGGCCACAGGTACAGCTCTTGCAGGCCGAAATCCCGCGCCAGATAGCTGAACGCCCCTTCGCAGGTCACCAGCCAGCGCTGTTCCGGTGCAATCGCCGCGATCTGCTGGCGCAGCGGTTCAAGCGTGGCGCGCAGCTCAGCCTGATAGGCCGCCGCATTTGCTCGGTAGATCTCGGCGTTTCCGGGGTCGTGTTCGATGAAGGCAGTGGCAATATTGTCGATGTAGATCAGCGAATTATCCAGACCCATCCACGCATGGGGGTTGGGCATACCGGTGTAGGAACCTGCGGCGATCGGGATCGGATCTATCCCCTCGGTCAGCGTCACCGACGGCACATCTCCCAGATTGGTCAGGAACTGCTCGAACCACAGCTCAAGATTCAACCCGTTCCACAAGATCAGATCAGCGCCATGCGCGCGCACGATATCCTGCGGGGTCGGTTCGTAGCCGTGGATCTCTGCGCCGGGCTTGGTGATCGACACCACATCGGCTGCATCACCCGCCACTTGCCGCGCCATGTCGGCCAGAACGGTGAAGGTCGTGACAACCTTCATCCGGTGCTCGTCGGCCATCGCAGCACTCACCATGAACGTGCTGGCCCCTGCCGCCGCCATCAGGCGTGCTATCGTCAATGTCATGAAGCGTCCTTTTCAGCATCCAGATGCAAATGAGTCGCAAGTATGAATAGCAGGTCCGCCGTTTCTTGCAAGTGCATTGCAACTGCAAGAGGCATCGGCATCTCGGGGCCCAAGACGGATGACCGCGGAAAATCTTCGTGCTACAGGGTTCCTTCAGCCAGATCGGCCCGCTCCGATCTCTGGCTGACGCGACTTCAGCCAGAGCGGACGCCCGATGACCAAGCCAAAGCACGAGCCCCTGATCGACCTTTGCCGGCAACGCGGGCTGCGCATTACCGGGCAACGGCGGGTCATTCTGCAAGTTCTGGACGCCGCCGATGACCACCCGAACGTCGAGGAACTGCACCGCAGGGTTGGCGAGCGCGAACCCGGTGTAAATATCGCGACGGTCTACCGCACGATGAACAAACTCGCTGACCTGGGCCTGATCGAGCGCCATATCTTCGACGACGGACGCCTGCGCTACGAGCCTGCGCCCGACGAGCATCATGACCATCTGATCAATGTGGACACCGGCGAAGTCATCGAATTCCGCTCGGACGAGATCGAGCGGCTGCAGGAAGAAATCGCGCAGAAATACGGGTTCGAGATCGTCAGCCACAAACTGGAACTCTACGTCAGACTCCGCAAAAAGCGCTAAAGCGCTAGCGTCACGGTGCCTTGATTTTCAATGCGCTGCAGATGTTAGCGCCCGGACAACGGGGCGCTGACATCTGCGATCTCTATTGCCGAACAGGCGAGCGTCCGACCAGACCGATGCCGCTTATCCGTTGCTGATCGGCAACAAGTGCGGGGGTCGGGCGCTGGCGGGCGGAATACCGCTTGCTAAAGGTGACTATAATTGTCAGGTAAAGCGCATCCAGCGGGCGGGGACCATCGCATCCCCCAGCGGCCAGATCCCCGACCAACATAGACCCGTTTCGAGGCTCTCGCGGCCCGCCCGGTAATGCGCCCGCATTTTCAGGGTCCGCGCACCTCGTTGTTCACCTCGCCAGCGACCTGCCAGCGTCTCAGAAACCGCCCGTCGCGGCAGGATAACACTTATGACATCTCACCATCCGACCGCGCCCGGTGCGCGGTCATCCCAACAGTGTGCGCGCTTGTTGGCCACCGTCGGAGGCCTGGCGCTGTGCGCGGCGCTGGCACCCGCCCCGGTTCAGGCGCAACAGAACGCATCGACCACAGCGCCGCAATGGCTTGGTCGGATCACCTATTTCACCAGCCGCCTGCCGCGTCCTGTGTTGGAAGTCCCCGCAACCGTAACGGTGATTGAGGGTGAGGATCTTCACGAACAGGGTGTGACCGACATGCAGCAGCTGACGCGCTACGTGCCGGGGCTCACGGTCAACCGCCAGATCAACGCGGCGCAGCCTTTCAACGATTTCGATGGCTTCAACATGCGCGGGGTCGGCGGCAACAGGGTGTTGACGCTGATTGATGGCTCACGCCTGCCGGAACGCATCGCCGACGGTACGCGCGACTACCTCGATTTCAGCTTTATCCGGCAGGCCGAAGTGGTGCGTGGCCCCGCCTCGGTGGTCTGGGGGTCAGATGCGCTTGGCGGCGTTGTTGCGCTGCAAACCATCACCGCCGAGGACGTGTTGAACGGCCGGGACCGTGGTGGTGAAACCCGAACGGGCTACGACAGCCATACCCATACGCGCACCGCCTCGATCACCTTCGCGCAACGCCTGTCCGACTCGCTGACGCTGTTGGTTGGCGCGTCGACTCTGGCCGCAAACGAACCTGAAACATCGACGGCTTCGGCCAATGGCGGACTTTACAGCGACATCTGGGGCGGCTGTCCGCGCGATCTCGCCGCCGGTGCTACCCCCTGCAACCAGTTCGACCCGACCGATATCGAAACCCAGCGCGGCCTCGTCCGGTTGCACTGGACGCCTACCACCGAGCACAGTTTCGATTTCACCGCTGATCTGATGCGCAGGGTGACCACGGTTGCCTTCAACCAGAACCTCGGCCTTGTCACGGGCTCAACCGACACTGTTCAGGTCGACGAACGTCAGCAGGACCTGCGCCGTCAGCGCTATGCGTTGAGCCATGAATGGACGCCCGAAAGCGGCGTCGTCGATTCATTGACCACAACCCTGTCGTATGCGCCGGGCGGATATTCCACCTATCGTGCCCGGCGCCATGTCACGGGGACGGGCGAGCTTGTCCAGACCGAGGACTGGCTCGATTATGACGAGGCCTTCACCGAGCTCGACATACAGGGCGTGCGCAGCTTCAGCCTGGGCGGGGCCGAGCACGAGCTGACGTTCGGCTTTGATGGCGACGTGACCGAAACCGATTACTACCGCGCCAGCCGCGTCTGGAACCGGACCACCGGGTCGGACGTAACCACCTTTGCGGGCGGCTTCAACTTTGCCAACTCCACGACGACGCGTGCCGATATCTATGTGCAGGACCGCATCAGCCTTGCCGGTGGCCGGTTCGAACTGACGCCGGGCCTGCGCTATGCAACCTACCGGATCAGCCCGCGCCCGAATGCCGATTACGCCGTGGTGCCCGGGTCCGAACCCGTGGCCCGTCGCAGTGCTGAACTGCTGGGAAGTCTGGGCGCGCGCTGGGAGATTTCGCCAACATGGACACTGTGGAGCAACATCGGCCAGGGCTTCAAGATGCCAACCGCGCAGCAACTCTATACCTCGCTGCCGGGGACGTTCTTTGACCTTGTCCCGGCACCGGACCTGCTGCCCGAGCACGTGCTCAACGTCGAAATCGGCGCGCGGGCCGAGGCTGGCTGGGGCTACCTGTCGGTCAGCGCGTACCATGCGGATTATTCGGACTTCATTCAGTCATTCTACAACCCGCCCGGCACGAATGATTACACCTATCGCAACATTTCCGAACGCGAAGTCTGGGGTATCGAGTTTGCGGGCGAGTACCGGCTGAACACTGAATGGACGCTGAACGGCTCGCTGAACTGGCAGCGCGGCGTGGATCGCGTGACACCCGCCAGCGCCGAAACCCGTGCCGATCTGCGTGAACTCAGCGGCGTCGTTGGCCTCAACTGGCAGCCCGCGGGAAGCCGCTGGTCGATGGACAGCTACCTGCGCTTCGCGGATGGGGTCACGGAAACCGCCTCCGATACCGGGTTCCGACCGGCAGGCTACGGGTTGGTTGATCTCTTTGCCCGCTACGAACTGACCGAGACAGCCGTGCTCAGCATCGGCGTGACCAACCTCTTTGATCGGGCCTATTTCACCGATTCTGCAATCGGCGTCACGACCTCTCCCACCGAGGCGGTTGCGCGGCAGAACCCTCTCGACCTGCGCCTCGGTTCAGGTCGCGAGATCACCGTCGCGCTTCAGGCGCGGTTCTGACGCGATGGGCGTTGTGCTCAAACGTCTGGGGCGACTGGCCTGGCTCGCCGCCTCGGGACCGGACCGGGGGCTCATGGGCGCCTGGTCCGGCCTCGGCCTTTTCGTGCTCATCCTCGGTTTCGAGTTCTGTGGCGTCTGGCTTTCGGTTCAGATGATCAACTGGTCCAAGGTCTTTTACGACGCGCTGGAGCAACTCGATGCGGTCGAAGCGCTGCGCCAGATCGGCGTCTTCGCGATCCTGATCGCCGCGACTGCCGGCGCGTCCCTGATCGGCACCTGGCTGACCAAGCAGTTGCAGATTGCGTGGCGCCAGCGACTGACCGAGAGGGCGCTCAATCAATGGCTGACCGATGGTGCTTACTGGCATCTGCGCCCCGGCCTCAGCCCCGATCCGATCGACAACCCCGATCAGCGTATCGCGCAGGATTGCAACCTGTTCATCGAATACCTGCTCGAATTCTCTGTTGACCTGATCGCCCGCTCGGTCGCGCTGGTCACTTATCTTGCCGTGTTGTGGAACCTTTCGGGCTTTCCGCTGTCGCTTTCCTTTGTCGGACTCGACATCACCGTTCCGCGCTACATGATCTGGGCGGCCTTCCTCTATGTCGCACTTTCGACGCTGATCACCCATCTGCTGGGCAAGCCGCTCAAGAACCTCGCCTTTCGACAAGAGCGCGTCGAGGCCGATTTCCGGCACGGCTTGGTTCAGGTGCGCGACAACGCCGACGCCATCGCTCTGGCCGGCGGAGAAGACGCCGAGCGGCGGCGGCTGGCGGCGCGCTTTGCCCGCCTCAGGGACAACTGGAAACAGCTGATCGGGCGCGAATTCATTCTGGGTCTCTATACCCAGCCCTACCGGTACACCGTCCTGCGCATTCCGACCTTTCTGGCATTGCCCGCCTATTTCGGCGGGGCGGTGACGCTGGGCGGGTTGATGCAAACGGCCAGCGCGTTTTCCAACGTCACGACGACGCTGAGCTATTTCGTGTTCTACTACGCCCGGATCGCCCGCTTCGTCGCCGTGTCCGAGCGGCTGGAAGGGCTGTTCCTTGCGACCGCCGCCCCCCGTCCCGCACCCGATGCGCCGCGCAGCTTGCTGCGGGTGACCGGCGGCGGCGACCGCCTGCGCCTGTCGGGCTTGCGGCTGTTTACCCCGTCTGGGCGGGCGCTGGACCCGGTGCCCGACTGTACCATCACGGCGGGGCAAAGGATCTGGATCCGGGGCGCTTCAGGGCGCGGGAAAACGACACTCCTTTCCGCGCTGCGTGGCGTCTGGCCATATGGCACAGGCAGTATCACCCTGCCCGATGCCCCGCTGATGGCGTTGCCGCAGGTTCCCGTCGCGTTCTCGGACGGGCTGTTGGCAACGTTGTCCTATCCGCAGGATCCGGCAAGCTATGACCGCGCAGTGCTGGACGCGATGCTGCGCAAAGTCGGACTGGAAGCGCGGCTTGTGGCCTCAGACGGGCCCGGCACCCTGCAGGGGCTGTCGATGGGCGAACGTCAGCGGCTGGCGCTGGCCCGCGCGCTGCTCTTGCGTCCGGGCTGGCTGTTGCTGGACGAAGCGACAAGCGCGCTCGATCCCGCGTCGGAAACCCGGCTTCTGGCCTTGCTGCGCCGCGAGCTGCCACAGACGACGATTCTTTGCGTCGCGCACCGCCCTCCTGTCGGGCTGGATCCCGATGGCGAACTGGCTATCGGTCCCTTTGATGAAAGGATAAGCGCATGATACCTGCGCCCGGAAAATGGCTCTATCCCGCTGAGGGCACAACGCCCGACCACACGCAGGTGATGGCCGAGATGGCCCGCGCCCCAGCGGTTCTGCTCGGCGAGCGGCATGACCGCGCCGACCACCACCGCTGGCAGATGCAGATCGCGGCCGGATTGCTGGCGCACCGTTCCAAGATGGTGATGGGGTTCGAGATGTTCCCGCAGCGGCTGGATCCCGTGCTGGCCGACTGGGTCGCAGGCAATCTCGACGAGGCACAGTTTCTCGAACGCGCGGAATGGGGCAAGGTCTGGGGGTTCCCGGCCGAGCTTTACCTGCCGCTCTTCCACTTCTGCCGCCTGCATCGCGTCCCGATGGTCGGCCTGAACTGCCGCCGCGCGCTGGTAAGCGACGTGGGTGCCGGGGGCTGGGACAGCATTCCCGTCGATGCCCGCGAGGGGATCACCCCCTCAGCGCCGGCAAGCCCTGCCTATCGGCGCTACCTGTTCGAGATCACGGGCGGCGCGCGACCTGACCGGGCGGCGCAAGGGCCCGACGACCCGGCATTTGACCGCTTCGTGAGGGCGCAGCAGACTTGGGACCGGGCCTTTGCCTGTCGCATTGTCGCGGCTGCGCAGCGCTGGCCGGATGCGCTGGTCGTCGGGATCATCGGGCGCGGTCATCTTGAATACCGCGGCGGCACGCCCGCGCAGCTTGATGACCTTGGTTTCACCGGCGCGCGCGTTCTGCTTCCGCAAGAAACGGGTCCGACAGCAATGCCCCCTGCCCCCGATCTGGCCTGTGCTGTCTACGGCTTGCCGATGCTGCCGGGCTGACGCACCCGGAAAACCCCTCATTCGGGTGAAATTGACCGTCGCGCTCAAGCACCGATCAGCGTCGCATTCCAGCGGCCCGAGGTCACGCCGTTGCTGACCAGCTCGGTCAGCAACGCGCGAACCACCTCCTGCACATAGGTCTGCGGTCGATCCGCGAGCTCGCAAAGATAGAGCGTGCGCGACAGCGACGGCTCGATGATGGGCCTGTAGGTCAGGGTTCCGTTTGCGATCGCTTCACTGACCGAAAGCTTGGTGCCGATGGTACAGCCCAGCCGCTCACGCAACGCGCCGGATATGGCCTGAACCGAGTTCATCTTCAGCACTGCGCTGCTCTCAATGCGCTTGAGCAACGCGACTTCGTCCAGGATCGGCCCTGACGAGACGCCCTGCTGCATCATGATGATCGGAAGGGACATCATTTCCTCGACAGAGATCGGCACCTCGGCTTTGCCCAGCAGCTCCGGCGCGCCGACGCAGCCCATCCGCTCACTAAGCAAGGGGCTGGACTTGAGCCTTGCGTCGGTGGGCGGGTTATAGACCAGCGCCATGTCCACCTCAGAGCGCATGAGGAAGGCCAGCGTCGCACCAGACAGGCTCTCATTCAGGCTGAGCTGGACACGGGGGTGGTCGGCCATCATCCGTTTTGCCAATTGCACCCCGATCGCCTTGACCGCCGAATAGGCCATGCCGACGCGCACCGTGCCTGAGATTTCCTTGCCCCCTTCGCGGATATCGGCCACCGCAACGTCGATGGATCGCAAGATGGACGTGGCGTGCTGGTAAAGCCGCTCTCCGGCGGCGGTGGGGCTCATGCCCCGGGGTTTGCGGATGAAAAGCGGTGTGGCCAGCTCGGTCTCAAGACGCGTCAGGTGATAGCTCAGCGCGGTCGTGGCGATATTCACCCGCGCCGAGGCCGCCAGCAGCGAGCCGTTGTCATAGATTGCCTGAAAGTAGCGCAACTGTCTGATGTCCATCGGGCGCAAGCTTTCTAAATTTTAGACATATCCTGTCGAAACTATGTAATTTTTATCCCTCTCAGGCAAGGCTAGGGTCTGCTGACTGTTAGGGGGAGACCGTCAGCCATGACCCGCGATCTGCAGAGTGCCCAGACAAAAACCCGCGTTGCGGCGCTGGACCCAACAGGCTTTCCCCCGGTTGTCGTCGGCAAGACAGCCGCGCCGCGGCTTTCCACGCTAGAGGGCAAGACCGTCTATCTGGTGGACAGCCGGTTCGACGATTCCCTCGAATTGCTCAAGCAAATCAAGGTCTGGTTCTCCGAGGTCATGCCCGGCGTCACCGTCGAGATCCGCCAGCTGGCCAGCACCTATGCCAAGGACGACCCCGCTCTGTGGGAAGAGATCCGCGACAAAGGGGATGCCGCGATCATCGGCGTCGGTCATTGCAGCACCTGCGCGCCCGCCGTCTCGACCCATGCGATCACGCTTGAGACGCAATACGGCGTGCCGACTGTGGCGGTGCATACCGAGAAGTTCGACCGCGTCGTGCGCTCGGTCACCAAGATGGCCGGTTTGCCGCAGGCCCCGCTGGTCTTTGTGCCGCAACCCGTGATGGGCAAGACCGAGGCCGAGCTGCGCGCCTATGTCCATGGCACCGACCCGGTACGCGGCGGCCCGGTGATGCAGGAGATCGTCGAGGCGCTGACCACCAGCCTGCCCCCGGTCACCCGCGACAGCGACCCCGCGACCCTGCGCGAGCGGCTGGTCTGGGCGGACAGCGAGGACGATCTGCACGCGCTCTTTCAGCAAAACCTGTGGACCGATTTCCTGCCCATCGTGCTGCCGACCGAGGCGCGCGTCGAGCAGATGCTGGCGGGCACCAGCCGCAAGCGTGACGAGGTAATCGGACGCATGCAGCCAACCCCGAATCGGGGCGCTTGGAGCTACACCGTCGAGAAGGTCGCGATCAACGCCGTGATGGCGGGCGCACGGCCCGAGTATTTCCCGGTGATCCTGGCGCTGGCTGCGTCCGAGTTTTCCTCGCGGCGCTCGTCCTCGTCCTCGGTCGCGACGATGGTTGTGGTCAACGGCCCGATCCGCCACGAGATCGGCATGAATTTCGGCATCGGCGCGATGGGGCCATATAACCACGCGAACGCCACCATCGGCCGCGCCTACAGCTTGCTGTCGCAAAACCTGCAGGGCGGTTCGGTCCCCGATCAGACCTATATGGGCACGATGGGCAGCGCCTATTCCTATTCCGGTATGACCTTCGCCGAAAACGAAGAGCGGAGCCCGTGGGAGCCGCTGCATGTGCAGCACGGCTTCAAGCTGGACGACAGCACCGTGAGCATTTTCTCGGGCCTGCGCGCCGTGACGCATAGCCTCGGCCTGCGTGAAAAGCACTGGCGCGAGCACGTTGCCGACATGCTGCGCGGCACCGAAGCGATCACCGCGCCTTGTCTGGTGCTGGACCCGATCTGCGCGCAGCAATTCGTTGACCGGGGCGGGTTTACCGAGAAGGCGGCGCTCATCGACTTTATCCATGATCTCGCCAAGGTGCCTGCCGGGGAATACTGGGATCTGCAACTGGTGCAGAATTATGTCTACCCGCGCGCGACATTCGGTGAAGAACCACTGGCGACACGGCTCAAGGCCGCGCCCGATGAGCTGATCCACAAGTTCCTGAAAGAGCGGATCAATGTCGTGGTCACCGGGGGCGAATCGAACGGCTATTGGCAGATCATGAGCGTCACGCGGCACGACACGCTCAGCATCGACGACTGGCGCTGATCCCATGACGCAGGCGGATCACGACATCATCGTCATCGGGGCCGGAACCGCCGGCTTGAGCGCGGCGCGGGCCGCCGCCGAGGCCGGTGCGCGGGTGCTGGTGATCGAGCGGTTGAGCGCAGGCGGACAGGTGTCCACCATCGACCGCATCGTGAATTTCCCCGGTCAGGATGAGATCGGCGGGTTCGAGCTGGGCCCTATGTTGCAGGATGAGGCCGAGGACGCTGGTGCAGCCCTTGCGCTGGCCGAAGTGACCGGCCTGACGCGCGAGGGCGCGTTCTGGCGCGTGGCCACCGGCGAGGGAGATCACACCGCGCAGGCCGTAATCGTCGCGTGCGGCTCGACGCGCCGCGCCTTGGGCGTGCCGGGTGAAGAGTCTTACACCGGGCGCGGCGTGTCGCATTGTGCCTCATGCGATGGCGGGTTCTTTCGCGGTCAAACAGTGATCGTCGCGGGGGGCGGCGACTCAGCGCTGGATGAGGCGCTGGTGCTGGCCGGCGTCGTGGGCCGGGTGCTGCTGGTCCATCGCGGCACCCGTTTTGACGCAACGCAGGGTCAGGCCGAACAGATCATGGCCAGCGACACGATCGAGGTGCTCTGGAACACCACCGTCACGGCGGTGTCGGGCGACGAGACCGGGATGACCGGCGTCGCCCTGCACAACGCCGCCCAAGGCACCGAACAGACGCAAAGCGCCAGCGGGCTCTTTGTCTACACCGGCCTGCAACCGAACGCGGCGTTTCTGGAGGGGATCGCCGACCGGGATGCAGACGGGCGGCTGTTGGTCACGCCGACACTGCAGACGACAGCACCCGCGCTCTATGCCGCGGGCGATCTGCGGGTTGGCAGCATCGGCATGCTAAGCGAGGCCGTCACCGACGGCCAGCGCGCGGCCCGTTCGGCAGTGGACGGGCTGCAACAGAGGAAAACGGCGGGGTAGGAGAAACACGTACGGGCCCCAGCCGTGCTGCCCGGTTTCGTGCCGGCAGCAGATCGCGGACACGCGCCGCACCCAAGAGGAGGAGAACACCCATGAAGACTCTCAAGGCTCTGGTGATCACCACCATGATCCTGCCCGCGTCGCTGGCGCAGGCAACGGAAATGACGGGAACAGAACGCACGCTCTATACCGCGGCGCAGTCCGAGAATGGCGTGACCTGGTACACATCGCAGCTGACGACCGAGCAGGCCGAAGAGGTCTGCGCGCTGTTCTCGACCCGGTTCGAGGGCATCGCCTGCTATCCGGTCCGCGCCAATGGCAGCAGCACGCTTCAGCGCGTGGTGCAGGAAATTCAGGCGGGCGCGGTGCAGGGCGACATCGTCAGCACCAACAGCGTGTCCGACTTTGAAGAGTTCAAGGCATTGAGCGGGCTGGCGCAATACATGCCCGACAACCTGTCAGGCATGCAGCCGTCGCTGGCCGCGCTCAACGACTCGGACGGCTACTATTTCGTCTCCGGCGTGTCGCCTTTCGGCTTCGTCTATAACACCGATCTGGTTAGCCCCGACGAGGTGCCGCGCAGCTGGAACGACCTGACCGACCCGCGCTGGATGAACCAGATTGCCATCGCTCACCCCGGTTTCTCGGGCAGCGCCGGGCAATGGGCGATTGCGATGGACCGCCTTTATGGCCGCGCGTTCTTTGAGGGGCTGGCGGCGAACGAGCCGCAGATCGGCCGCTCGATTGCCGATGGCTACACGATGGTGACGACGGGCGAGCGTTCGCTGACTGTGACCTCGCTGGCGCTGGGGCGTGATGCGATGCGCGATGGCAAGCCCGTCGATCTGGTCGTGCCGGACGAAGGCATGTTCCTGCCGCCAAGCGCTGCCGGAGTGCTGGCCGGATCGCCCAACCCCAACAGCGCGCGGCTGTTCGCCGAGTTCCTCGCCTCGACCGAGTTCTCGGAGTGGCTGGCCTCCAAGGGCCGCAACCCGCTGCGCACCGATGTCGCCACCCCTGAGGGCACACCAGACCTGAATCAGGTCAGCGTGCTGACCGTGTCGGTAGCTGAATCGTTGGCCAACCAGCAAGACGTCGTCGAGATGTTCCGCGACATTTTCGGCATCTGAACCCGCTCTCGGCCGGCCCTGCCGGGGTCGGCCGACACCATCAGCACAGCGGAGTCCCCATGACGACCGACCCCCAAATCGCGACGCACGCGCGGTCCTTCAGGACCCGGCTTTCGGTGCTGCAACCCGTCCGGCTGGTCTGGCTGGGCCTTGCGCTGGCGCTGGCCCTGCTGGTTGTCGCCCCCATCGCCATGCTGGTGATCAAAAGCTTCACCGCTGCGGGCGGCGGCGGCTTTACCTTCGACAATTACATCGCCGCTTACGGGCGCGCGCGCCACGTTCAGGCGCTGTGGAACACGCTGATCATGGGGCTTGGCACCACGGTGCTGGCCGTTCTGCTGGCTGTGCCGACCGCCTGGGCCTGCACGCGCACAAACATGCCCGGCCGCACCCTCGTGCGTATTGCGCTGTTCGGTGCGTTCCTGATGCCGCCCTATTTGACCGGGGTGGGCTGGATCCTGCTGGCAGGCCCGAACGCCGGGTTCATCAATCAGGCCTGGACCGCGCTGACCGGGCTGGATGACCCGCTGGTCAACATCTTCTCGTTCAGCGGGCTGGTGCTGGTGATGGGGGTCAGCACATTCTTCACCATCTTCATTCTGGTCAGCGCCGCGTTCGAGCTGCTGTCCTCGGAGATGGAGGACGCCGCCAATATCCTTGGTGCCGGACCGTTCACCACCGCCTTCAAGATCACCCTGCCGATGGCGATGCCGACGATTCTGGGCAGCGCGCTGCTGACCTTTCTGGTGTCGATTGCGCTTTACGGTGTGCCTGCGCTGATCTCGATCCCGGCGCGCTACCCGGTGGTGGTGATCCAGCTGGCCGAGTTCTTTTCCTTTCCCATCCGGATCGAGGTCGCCGCGGCCTATTCCATTCCGCTGCTGGGCATCACCATCGGGCTTTTGCTGCTGCAGCGCCGGGTACTGGGCCGCAAGGGATACACCGCCGTTGGCGGCAAAGGGGGTGAGCGCCGGATCATTGATCTGGGCCGCTGGAAATGGGCGGTCTTTGCCTATGCGATGCTGGTGGTACTGCTCTCTGTGGCGATGCCGTTGCTGGTGCTGCTGATGGCCGCGTTCAGCCATACTTGGGTTGACGGATTCAGCATCGACAACTTCACGCTCGAGCATTTTCACTATGTCCTGTTCGAGCATTCCAGCTCGCAAAAGGCACTGCTGACCAGCGTGGGCACGGGTGCCGCTGCGGCGACGCTGGCGATCTCGCTGGCACTGTCGATCTCGTATATCGTGCAGCGCAGATTGCTGCCTTACGGCGGCGTGCTGGCCTTTTTGTGCATGTCGCCCTTCGTCATTCCGGGCATCGTGCTGGCAATCGGTTTCTATGCCGTCTACGCGCTGCCGCCGGTGGGGCTGTATGGCACTTACATCATTCTGGTGCTGGCCTTTACCACCCGGTTTCTGCCCATCGCCTATACCACCAGCACCAATGGCGTGCGCGCCATCAACCCTGAAATGGAAGAGGCCGTGCGCATCCTTGGCGGCGGGCAGTTCACGGCGATCCGCAAGGTCGTCGCGCCGCTGCTCAAGCGCACGCTGGCTTCGGGCTGGATCCTGATGTTCGTCCCCGCCGCGCAAGAGCTGTCCACCGCCGTGTTCCTTGTCGGTCCGCATACCCGCGTCGTTTCCGTGGTGCTGCTGGATATGAGCGAGGAGGGCACTTTCGAACGTCTTGCGGCGCTTGGCAGCGTGTTGCTGCTGATCATTGCCGCCATCGTGCTGATCGGCGTCAAGCTGCTCGGACGTGATTTCATGCTGAGGAGAACCTGATGCAAGGTCTGGTCCTGAAGGATCTCGGTCGCCGTTTTGGTACCGTCGACGCGGTCAAGGATGTCAACATCACCCTGCAACCGGGCGAGTTTCTGTCGCTGCTGGGGCCGTCCGGCTGTGGCAAGACCACGACATTGCGGATGATCGCCGGGTTCCTCGCGCCGACCTCGGGCTCGATCCTGCTGGATGGGGTCGAGGTATCCTCGCCGCGCGGCTCGATCCCGCCGGAAAAGCGCGGCATGTCGATGATCTTTCAAAGCTATGCGATCTGGCCGAACATGACGGTGCTGGAGAACGTCGCCTTTGGTCTGAAACTGCGCAAGATGGACAAGGCCGATGTGCGCCGCCGCGCCGGTGAAATGCTCGAAGCCGTGCGCCTGAGCCATCTCGCTGACCGCTATCCGTCCGAACTGTCAGGCGGCCAGCAGCAGCGCGTGGCGCTGGCGCGGGCGTTGGTGATCCGGCCGAAACTGTTGCTGCTGGACGAGCCGCTGTCCAACCTCGATGCCTCACTGCGTGAGGATATGCGCTTTGAAATCAAGCGCATCCACGACGAATTCCGCATCACCTCGGTCTATGTCACGCATGATCAGAGTGAAGCGATGGTCACCTCGGACCGGATCGCGGTGATCAATCACGGCAAGGTCGAGCAGATCGACACGCCCTATGAGATCTACACCCGTCCCACGACGCGCTTTGTCGCCGGGTTCATCGGGCGGACCAACCAGATCACCGGCACGCGGCGGGCGGGACAGGTCAACTTCACCGGCTTTGCGCTGCCTCTGTCGCTGTTTACCGGGACCGAGCCGGAAGTCTTCGTCTCGATCCGCCCGCAATCGCTGCATCTGAGCGCGGCAGAGCCTGTCACCGACGATCTGTTCAAGCTGCGCGGCAAGATCAGCGCGCGGGCGTTTCTGGGCGAGACCTGGGATTATGTGTTTCGCACCGACAGCGGGCTCGAACTGCGCATCGTCGCGCGCCCGCACCAGATCTATCAGCTGGGCGACGATGTCTGGGCGACGGCCTCGCAGGATCAGATCGTGCAGATCCACTGAGCGAAGCGGAGACGGATGCCTTGCCGGGGTCAGCACGCGCAAGGGGGTTGCGGCGTCAGAACGGCGCGCTTCTGCTTCACTGAACCCAATTCGGTTCAGCGCCGGGGCTCTTGCAGCCCGGCCCTTGCCACCCCCTTGCGGCATTGGTCGATAAACGCCAGCGCCGATGGTGCCAGCGGTCGGTTGCGCCGCGTGACCACGCCGATACGGCGCACCATTTCCGGGGCGACCAGCGGCACAGCGACCATATGGTCGCGGGGAAACATTGAAAACGAATACTCAGGCAGCGCGGCAACGCCCAACCGAGCCTGCACCATCGCCGCAACCGAGGGCACCTGCTCGAGCTCGTAATGCGGCACACACAACGCGTTGGCCTGCAAAAATGCCGCATCCGTCACCTTGCGGACCGAGGACGTCGGGGTTAGCGCGATGAAACGCTCTTTGGCCAGATCCGCCCAGCAGACCTGCGATCGACCGGCCAACGGATGATCCGCCGGGCAGAGCAGAAAGAAGCGGTCGGCAGCAAGGGTCTCGAAGGTCAGATCATGGCGCAACGAGCCCTGGCTGACAAAGGCCATGTCGGCGATGCCATCGGACACCAGCGCCAACGCCCGCTCCTGATTGGAATCGTGTACCTCGACCGCGACCTTCGCGTGGCTCTTGCCAAACGTGCTTAGTGCCGGGGCAAGGATGCTGCTGATCAGCGACGGCAGGGCGGCCAGCGAAATCCGGCTCGTCTCGCCGCCCATCCGGGCCAGGATGGTGTCGTAGGTGAACTGCATGGTGCGGATCAGTTCGCGGGCGCTGGCGATGACATGCGTGCCGTCATGCGATGCTGTCAGCCGCCGTGTTGTCCGGTGGAAAACGGGAAATCCCAGCTCGGTTTCAATCCGCCGGATCGTTTCGCTGACCGAGGGTTGCGACACGCCAAGCTGTTCTGCGGCAACGGTAAAACTGCCTGTATCGGCGACCGTGACCAGAACCTCGAACTGCCGCAGCGTAATATTCATCGGGAAAGCGGACTTTCATTCATAGGTTTGTACTATGTATAAATGAATTTGCATTATTTGACAATATATATGCGGCCTTGGTTAAGTCGCCTCCGAAGACAAGGAGTGCGTGAATGGCCGGGAAAGATGTGATGATTGGCTGCGCGGCGGGGTTTGCCCGCGACCGCAAGGATTCCGCCCCGGCCCTGATTGCTGCGCTCGCAGAGCATGATGGCCCACGTTTTCTGGTCTATGAAATGCTCGCCGAGCGCACGCTCGCCAACGCCCAGAATGAACGCCGCCGCACGCCGGAAGCCGGCTATATCGCAACCTTCGAGCCGATGTTGCGCCCGTATCTCAAGGCTTGCGTGGCGGTGGGTGTGCGGGTGATCGGCAACTTCGGCGCGGCGAACCCGCGCGCGGCGGCCCGACTGGTGGCCCAGTGGGCGGCCGAGGACGGGCTCGACGGGTTACGCATCGCCTGCGTTGAGGGTGACGATCTGCTCGGCCGCGTTGATGCCGCCACGCTTGCCGCGACCGAAACGGGAACACCGATCCTTGCCAGCCACCCCGAGGTGCTGTCGGTCAACGTGTATCTGGGCGCCGGGCCGATAGCTGCAGCACTCGATCAGGGCGCGGATGTGGTGATCACCGGGCGCATCGCCGATCCGGCGCTGGCGCTGGGGCCGCTGATCCATGCGTTCGGCTGGGCCGATGACGACTGGGACCGGCTGGCCGCCGGTGTGCTGGCCGGGCATCTGCTGGAATGCGGACCGCAGGTGACCGGCGGCTACTTCGCCGATCCCGGCGTCAAGGATGTGCCGGGGATGGAAAGCCTTGGGTATCCGCTGGTGCGCGTCGCACCCAATGGCAGCTTCGAGCTGACCAAACCTGCCGGGACCGGCGGTCTGGTCGATCTGCGCAGCGTCAAAGAGCAGATCCTCTATGAGATCCACGATCCCGCTGCCTATGTGACCCCGGATGTCGTGCTCGACATGACAGATGTCGAGCTTGCGCAGATTGGTCCCAACCGGGTGCGCGTCGCCAAGGCGCGCGGCAAGCCACGTCCTGACCAGCTGAAAGCCACGGTCTGCATCGATGGCGGTCTGCTCGCCGAGGCTGGCATTTCCTATGCCGGGATCAACGCCGAGGCCCGCGCCCGGCTGGCAGTGCAGACGATCCGCGACCGCATGGCGCGACTTGCGCCGGGGCTGTTGCTCAGGGCCGATATCGTGGGGCTGGTGTCTGTCTTCGGCGATACCGCAGGTGAGGCACTGGCGGGGCGTCATGCCGTCGATCCCAGCCCCGACCTGCGCGTCATGTTCGCCGCCGAGGTGGCCACGGCCGAAGCAGGGCGCCTGTTGCTGGAAGAGGTCGAAGCGCTTTATGTCGCGGGCCCCGCGGGTGGCGGCGGCGTGCGGGGCAGCCTGACCCCACGTCTGAAAAACACCGCCTGTCTTTTGCCACGCTCGCTGGCCGAGCCGAAAGTCAGTCTGATCGGAGCCGAGGTATGAGCCCTTTTGCCAGCGTCTCCCTGTACGAGCTTGCGCATTCGCGCTCGGGCGACAAGGGAAACCGTTCGAACCTGTCGGTGATAGCCCGACGTCCAGAATTCTATCCGCTGCTCGCCCGCCTGCTGACCGTCGAGCGGGTGGAAAAGCACTTCGCGCACCGGCGCCCGACCGCCGTCATGCGCTATGACCTGCCCAAGCTGGCGGCGTTCAACTTTGTGCTCGATGACCTGCTTGAAGGCGGGGTCAACGCGTCGCTTGGTCTCGACGGCCATGGCAAGACCCTGTCTTTCCATCTGCTCGGCCTCCGGCTCGAGCTTGACGCCGAGGCGCAGGCGGTGCTTGCCGCTGTCGCAGCACCATCGCCCGTCTCCCCCGTTCCCGAGGATCTTTCCGCATGACCCAGCGCATCACCGCCCAGCCCGTTATTGACGCCCTTCTCGCCCGTCAGGACAGCGTGATGGCGCGTCTGGACACGCTGCTGCGCTTCAAGAGCGTGAGCACCGACAGCGCGTTCAATCCCGAAATGGCCCGCACCCGCGATTTCCTGTGCGACTGGTTGCGCGAGATCGGCATGAAGGACGTGCAACTGCTCGATGGCGGCGGCCACCCGGCAATCTATGCAGCGTGGGAAGAGGCCGGGCCGGACGTGCCCACGGTGGTGGTGTACGGCCATTACGACGTGCAGCCTGCCGGTCCCGATGCGCTCTGGCGCACCCCGGCGTTCGAGCCGACGGTGGTGGGCGACCGGCTCTATGCGCGCGGCGCGTCGGACGTGAAAGGCTCGACCGTCATCGCCATTGAGACGCTGGCGGGATATCTGCAAGTGCATGGCCGCCTGCCGATCAACGTCAAGCTGTTCCTCGAAGGCGAAGAGGAAAGCGGCAGCCCTAGCCTGGGCGCGATCATCGAAAAGTTCCGCCCGCTGCTCAAGGCTGACGCGATGATCTCGGCTGACGGCGGGCGTGCGTCGCCAGTGACACCCACGATCAACGTGGGTGCTCGCGGGCTGACCGCGCTCGAAATCACGCTGCGGACCGCCGACAAGGAAACCCATTCCGGCCGCTACGGCGGTTCGATCCGCAATGCGTTGCATGAGATGGCGCGTCTGGTGACCAGCCTGCACAACGCGGATGGCTCGGTCGCTGTCGAAGGCCTGCGCGCGCTCGCCCGGCCGATCACCAACGCCCAGCGGGCCAATGCCGCCGCACTGCCCTTCGACGAAGCTGCCTTTGTCGCCGATGTCGGTGCGATTGCCGCGGGCGAGCCGGGGCTGACGATCCGCGAGCGGCTGACCCTGTTCCCGGCGATTGACGTGAACGGCATGTGGGGCGGTTACACCGGCGAGGGCGGCAAGACCGTCATCCCCGACGTCGCCCATGCCAAGATCACTGCCCGCTTGTCGCCCGGCATCGACCCGGACGCCGCCCAACAGGTCCTGCGCGACCATCTGAGCGCCGCTTGCGCCGAGGGTGTCGAGCTGAGCTTTGCAGGGGGCCATGGCGCGCCCGCGTCCAACATCGAGGCCGATCACCCGCTGGTCAAAGCCGCGCGCACCGTACTGCTGGCGGAAACCGGTGAAGAGCCGGTGTTGGTGCGGCTGGGGGCCACGGTGCCGATCACTGCGGTGTTCTCGCAGAAGCTGGACATGGACACGCTGATGTTCGGCATGAACCTGCCCGACGAAGACGTCCACGCGCCCAACGAGTTCTTCCACCTCGACTCGATCCCGCTGGGACTCAGGTTGTGGCCAGCGCTGCTGGAAGAACTCGCCGCCTATTCACCCGCCGATTTCCGCACCGCGACCGACGGCAGCGCGTCATGAGCGGGATCGTCGTTGCCGCGCAACCCGAGGCCGCCGAGGCCGGTGCAGACGCGCTGCGTCGCGGCGGAAATGCCGTCGATGCCGCGATCACGGCGGCCTTTGTGCAATGCGTGGTCGATCCGCAGATGACGGGGCTGACCGGCTACGGCTCGATGCAGGTGTTTCTGCCGGGGCGCGGGGTGCATGAAGTGGCCGACTTCTTCGCCCGCTCTCCTGCGGCGACGAGGCCCGATATGTGGCAGGACTCCCTGATCGGCGAGGCGCGCGACGGGTTTTCCTTTGCCGTGAAGGGCGCGGTCAACGAGATGGGCTATCTGGCCGCCGGAACGCCCACCAACCTTGCCGGTTTCGCCTCGGCGCTGGAACGTCACGGCACGATGGATCTGGCGCAGGCGCTGGAACCCGCCATCGCCTATGCCCGCGACGGGTTCACCGTGCGACCGTACATGAGCCACTTCTGGAACCTCGACGACCGGACGCTGGGGCGCTGCGCGATCCGCGATCTGCTGGCGTTCAGCGCGACCGGCCGCGCACTTTACTTCCGCGCTGACGGGGCCCTCAAGCGTCCCGGGGATCGCATCGCAAACCCGGCACTCGCCCGCACGCTGGAGCGCATCGCCAAAGCCGGACCTGGGATCTTCTACAGCGGCGAGATTGCCGAGGAGATGATCGGTGACTTCGCCGCGAATGGCGGGCTGATGACAATGGCGGATCTGGCAGCGATCAGCGTGGACTGGACCGCGCCGGTCTGGGGTCGTTTTCGCGGGCTGGATGTTGCCTCGCAGCCGCCCTCGGGCGGTGGGATCAGCCTTATTCAGGCGCTGCAGGTGCTGGATCGCTTCGACCTGATGGGGACCGAGCATAACTCGCCCCGGCACGTCGCGCTGCTGGCCGAGATCCTCAAGCGTGTGACCACCGACAAGGACGCCCATATCGGTGACCCCCGGTTCAGCGATGTGCCGCAGGACTGGCTGTTGTCGCAGGACCGCGCCGAGGAACACGCCGCTGATATCCGCTCGGGCCGCATCGCCCATGTCGAGCGCCTGCAGGCCGGAAAGGAATCGCCCAACACCACGCAGGTCTGTGTCGTTGACAGCGTCGGCAATGCTGTGACGCTGACGCATACGCTGGGGACTCCCAGCGGGGCGATGACGCCGGGGCTGGGCGTGATGTATTCGTGCCTGATGAGCGCGTTTGACCCGCGCCCGGGTCGTCCGGGGTCGCTGGGGCCGGGCAAATGCCGGCCCAGCTCGCAGATGCCGACGATGGTGTTTCAGGGCGACAAACCGCGCATCGTCATCGGTGCGCCCGGCGGGACGGCGATCCTGCCTGCAATGATGCAGGGGATCAGCAACATCGTCGATTTCGGAATGCCGGTGCTCGACGCCGTCGCCGCACCCCGGATCTGCGTTACCAGCGACATCATCGACATCTCGAACCGCGTTTCACGCGCGACCGAATCCGGGCTCAAGGCGCAGGGCTATACCGTCGCCCGCTCGACCATGAGTTACGCCTTTGCCGCGCTTCACGCAGTGCATCGTGATGCGGGCGGGCACCTATCAGCCGCCGCAGATCCGCAACGCGACGGCACGTGGATGCGCGGCTGATCCAGCCAGAACCTGAAATCAAAAACTTCAACAGGAGACCGACCATGAAACGATTGAACCGGCTGACCCGCCTTCTGATGGCATCTGCCATCAGCGTTGCTGCCTTTGCGCCCGCGGTCAGTGCCGATCCGCTGCGCATCGCCATCGGCGGCGCGTTTACCTCGATGGATCCGCATTTCTACAACGCGACCCCGAACCACACCGTTGCGATGCATATCTTCGACCGGCTCATCGACCGCCGCCCCGACACCTCGCTCGCCCCGGCGCTGGCCCTGAGCTGGGAGGCTGTGTCGGACACCGAATGGCTGTTCCACCTGCGTGACGGCGTGACGTGGCATGATGGCGAACCTTTCACCGCCGATGATGTCGCCTTTACCTACACGCGGGCGCGCGATGTGCCCAACAGCCCCGGCGGCTTTGGCGGTTTCCTGCGCGAAGTGGAATCGGTTGAGGTCATCGACGATCTGACGTTGAAAATCACCACGCCGGTTCCGGCCCCCAACCTGCCACGCAATCTGGCCTTTGTACCCATCATCTCGCGCCATGTCGGTGAAACCGCGACGACCGAAGACTACAACGCCGGCACCGCCGTAATCGGCACCGGGCCGTACCGCTTTGTCAGCTACGCGCCCAGCGACAGGGTCGAGTATGCACGCAACGACGACTGGTGGGGCGAGGCGCAGCCGTGGGACACCGTCACGCTGCGCATGATCCCCAGCGCCGGGGCGCGCGTTGCGGCGCTGCTGTCGGGCGATGTCGATGTGATCGACACGCCGCCCTCGGGCGATCTGGAGCGCCTGCGCAGCGACGACAACCTCGCGGTCTATTCGACGCCGGGCATGCGCGTGATGTATGTCGGCCTCAACCAGACGGACAGCGCGCCGGGCGTCAGTGGTCCGAACGGCGAAGCGCTCGACACCAACCCGCTGCAGGATCCGCGCGTGCGCCGTGCCCTGTCGCTGGCGATCAACCGCGAAGGTCTGGCCACCCGTCTGATGCAAGGCGCTGCCGTACCGACCGGGCAATGGCTGTCCGAGGGCCAGTTCTCCTATGCGCCGTCGGTCGAAGTGCCGCCCTATGACGTCGCAGCCGCGCAAGCGCTTCTGGCCGAAGCGGGCTACCCGGACGGCTTCACCTTGCCGGTTTTCGGTCCCAATGACCGCTATCCGGGCGATGCCGCAACCACACAGGCGCTGGCGCAGATGTGGGCGCGTCTGGGTCTGCGCACCTCGGTCGATTCTCAGCCGTGGTCGACCTATTCGGGCATCACCGGCACCGGTGAGCTGTCGGTCGGCCTGCTGGGTTGGGGCAGCCCCACGGGTGAAGCGGGTTACCTGCTGACCAACGTGCTCCATACCCGCGACGCGGATGCCGGGACCGGCATCTTCAACACCGGGCGTTATTCGAACCCCGAACTGGATGCGCTGGTCGATACCGCCATGGCAACGCTTGACGATGCCGAGCGTGAGGCACTGTTGATCCAGGCGGTCGAGATGGTCGATGCCGACACCGCGATGATCCCGTTGTTCATGCTGATCAACAACTGGGCAACGCGCAGCACGGTGACGATTGACGCCCGGCGCGATGAGCGAACGCTGGCCATCGACATTCACCCGGCCCAGTGATCCTGAAACGAACGGGGCCGTTTGCCGGCCCCGTTCGAGTTCCACGGCCCTGGCTTTGTGCCGCCGAAGACCAGCCGAATCCGGCGGAATGACCCGAAGAAAGGAAGCCTTACGATGATTTCTTGGTTTGGCAGCAGACTGATTCAGGCCCTGCTGGTCATGCTGGCGATGACGGTGATCGTATTCATCGGCGTCAATGTCGTTGGCGACCCGGTCGCGATCCTGATTCCCCCCGACGCGACGGCCGCCGAGAGGCTTCGCGTGGTTCAGGCCTTCGGGCTCGACCGGCCTTTGTGGGAACAGTATTTTAGCTTTCTCAACGGCGTACTGCACGGCGATCTGGGCCGCAGCTACGTCTACAACCAACCCGCCTTGCAGGTGATCCTGCAGCGCCTGCCCGCAACGATGGAGCTGGCCGCCTCGGCAATGCTGGTGGCCATCGTGATTGGTATTCCGCTTGGACTGTATGCCGGGCTGCGGCCTGACAGCCCGCTGGCCAAGCTGTTCATGGCGGGCTCGGTCCTTGGATTTTCGCTGCCGACCTTCTGGGTCGGGCTGATGCTCATCATGATCTTTTCCGTCAATCTTGGCTGGCTGCCCGCATCAGGACGCGGTGAAACGGTCGAACTGTTCGGCATGCGCTGGTCGTTTCTCACGCTGGACGGACTGTCGCATCTGGCCTTGCCCGCGCTCAATCTGGCGCTGTTCAAGATCGCGCTGGTCATGCGGCTAGTGCGCGCCGGTGTGCGCGAGGTGCTGCCGCAGGACTATATCCGATATGCCCGGGCGCGCGGCCTGAGAGAAGGACGCGTGATCTGGGTGCATGTCCTCAAGAACATCCTGATTCCGGTAGTGACGATCATCGGACTTGAGTTTGGCTCGGTCATTGCCTTCTCGATTGTCACCGAGACGATCTTCGCCTGGCCCGGCATGGGCAAGCTGATCATCGACAGTATCAATGTGCTCGATCGGCCAGTGATGGTGGCCTACCTGATGATGATCGTCGTGATCTTCGTGGTCATCAATCTGCTGGTGGATCTTGCCTACACCCTGCTGGACCCGCGCGTCCGGCTTGCTGCCAGAGGGAAAAGTTGATGGTCAACCTGCCCGAAACCCCCTCGATTCACAACGCTGCCACCGATCGGCCCGAGGCCGCCTGGCGTCGCGTCTGGCGCGATTATCGCGGCTCGCCCGTCGCCGTCGTCATGCTGGCGCTGCTGGGCGTGATCCTCGTGCTGGCACTGCTCGCGCCGCTGATCTCGCCACAGAACCCCTATGACCTGATGCAGCTGGACATCATGGAAGGCCTGTTGCCGCCGGGAACCGAGGCGTCGTCCGGCGACATGATTTATCATCTGGGCACCGATGATCAGGGCCGCGACATGCTGTCGGCGATCCTGCACGGGCTGCGGATCTCGCTGTTTGTCGGCGTGGTTTCGGCGGTCTGTGCGGTGCTGGTCGGTGCCACGCTGGGTCTGTTCGCGGCCTATCGCGGTGGTCGGACCGAAAGCGTGATCATGCGGCTTGTCGATCTGCAGCTGTCGTTTCCGACCATTCTGGTCGCGCTGATGATCCTCGCTTTTCTGGGCAAGGGGATCAGCAATGTCATATTGGCGCTGATCATCGTCGAATGGGCCACCTATGCCCGGACGGCGCGGGGTACGGCGCTGGTCGAGTCCCGGCGTGAATACATCGAGGCGGCGCATTGCCTTGGCGTGCCGCTGTACCGGATCATCTTTCGCCACCTGCTGCCCAATTGCATGACGCCGCTGATCGTCATCGGCACCGTGCAGATTGCCCGCGCGATCACGCTTGAGGCGACGCTGTCCTTTCTGGGCATCGGCGTGCCGGTCACCGAACCCAGTCTGGGGCTGCTGATCGCCAACGGCTATCAATACATGTTCGCAGGCCAGTACTGGCTCAGTTTCTTCCCCGGTATCGCGTTGCTGGTGACCATCGTGGCGATCAACCTTGTGGGCGACCGCCTGCGCGATGTCTTCAATCCCAAGGGGCAGGCATGATGACGATCCAAACGCTTGACCGCACCCGCCAAGGCGAAACCCCCGCGCAAACCGCCCCCGCGCCGCTGCTGGCCGTGCGCAATCTGCGCACCTCTTTCGTGCAACGCGGACGCTGGACATCGGTGCTGGATGATGTGTCCTTTGACATCGCTGCCGGCGAAACGCTGGCTGTCGTCGGAGAGTCCGGCTCGGGCAAGAGTGTCACGGCGATGTCGATCATGCGCCTGTTGCCGCCAAAGACCAGCCGGGTCGAGGGACAGGTGCTGTTGCAGGGGCAAGACCTGCTGACCCTGCCCGACGACGCGATGCGGCGCATTCGCGGCAACGAGATCGCGATGATCTTTCAGGAAACCAGTCTGAACCCGGTCTATACCATCGGGTTTCACATCATCGAAACCCTGCGCCAGCATCGCGGCCTGAACGAGACGCAGGCGCGTGCCGAGGCGCTGCGTCTCATGGACCGGGTGCGCATTCCCTCGGCAGGGCGGCGCATCGACGAATACGCGCACCAGTTCTCTGGCGGGATGCGCCAACGCATCATGATCGCCATCGCGTTGGCCTGTCAGCCCAAACTGCTGATTGCCGACGAGCCGACGACGGCGCTGGATGTGACCATTCAGGCGCAAATCCTGCAGCTGATCAAAGAACTGCAGGCGGATGAGGGCATGTCGGTGATGTTCATCACCCATGACATGGGGGTTGTGGCGGAAACCTCGGACCGGACCGTGGTGCTCTATCACGGCCGCAAGGTTGAAGAGGGGCCGACCAGCCGGGTCCTTCTGTCCCCGCACGAAGCCTATACCCGCAAACTGCTGGCCGCCGTGCCACGGCTGGGCGAGATGTCTGACAGCCCCTTGCCCGCACGGTTTGCCGAAGTCGATATGGCAACCGGCAACAGCACCGCGCCGCGTCCGGTTGTCGACACTGTCGATCACGCCGCAGCGCCGGTGTTGTCGGTGCAGAACCTGACCACGCGCTTCGATGTGCGCGGCGGCACGTTGGGCGGGGTCACTGCCCGCGTTCATGCGGTCGAGGATGTAAGCTTCGACATCCACGCCGGTGAAACGCTGTCGCTTGTCGGTGAATCGGGCTGCGGAAAGTCCACGACTGGGCGCTCGATCATGCGGTTGGTCAATCCGGTGTCAGGCCGGATCATGGTCGGCGGCCGCGATATGGCGGGGCTCGGCCACCGCGATCTGCGTGCCATGCGACGCAAGGTGCAGATGATCTTTCAGGATCCAGTCTCCAGCCTGAACGCGCGCATGACTGTGGGCGATGCCCTGACCGAGCCGTTTGTCGTGCACCGTCTCGGCTCGCGCCGCGCTGCGCGCGACAAGGCGGCGGCACTGCTGCAAAAGGTCGGGCTGGATGCGGACATGGCCTCGCGGTTTCCGCATGAGTTTTCCGGCGGGCAGCGCCAACGGATCTCGATCGCCCGGGCCTTGATGCTGGACCCGCAGATCATCGTGGCAGACGAATCCGTCTCGGCGCTGGATGTGTCGGTCAAGGCACAGGTGATCAACCTGCTGCTGGACCTGCAGGAAAGCTTCAAGGTCTCGTATCTGTTCATCAGTCATGACATGGCCGTGGTCGAACGCGTCAGTCACCGGGTGGCTGTGATGTATCTGGGCGAAATCGTCGAAATAGGGCCGCGCCAGGCGATATTCGACAATCCGCAGCACAGCTACACGCGCCGTCTGATCGAGGCAGTGCCAGTGGTCGACCCCGCCCGCCGCCACCAGACCCGCCAGATCCCGGCCGAAGAGATCCGCAGCCCTGTCCGGCAACTGGACTACACACCCCCGACGCGGCAATGGCGAACCGTCGCGCCGGGACATTTCGTGATGGATGAAGGCTGATCAACAGCCCGCCAACCCTGCAGCACTGGCCGACACCATCGCGCAGGGGCCTCACGAACGGGCCGCGGCGCAGGTCGCGGCCCCTTGATCTGACGGCGCGGAGGGTCTGATCGCGTACGGCCACAGCCGCCGACCGCCTTACTGAGGGGGTCTTGCGTGAATGGGGCTTTCGGGAAGTGACTCGAAACCGATCAAGCGCCTGCAAAGCAACGCTCCCCCAGTGCGAGAAGTACAGCCGACCGGGTCATTGATGGCGCCCGCACCGTGCCGTGCCGCAGGCGCTTGCCACCAGCGCCCCTGATGCCTGTGGCGACAGATCTTCCCCCGCGCGATGTCGCTCCCATTTGAGCCCTGGGGCTGGAATTTCGTCACTTCTCTGCAATGCCATCCGCCGTGACTAAAGGGCAATATATTGTCGTTAGTCCATAATGTGCCGCACCGCATTTTGCACTCAGAGTGCAAGAGAAGACACGCTAGATGCACAGATTATTCCTATATTATGCAGTAAGGTAGCTGGGTTAGGTTGGCTCAGTGAAGTGTCATTCACACAGAGCTTGCCGAAACTATGTTAATATGTTTACATAGTTTCGAGGTAGGAGGAGACACTCATGAAGGCGACCGTTTTGGCGGCCCGCGCTGCCGATGGCTTGTCCATCGCTGACCGCATTGCGCCCGTTTCCGGCACGATACGCGCGCAGCGCTCGCGTACCGGCATCAAGGGGTAAGGGCTGATGAGCTGGACCTCCATCGTGACCGAGACGGACGGTCCGGTCGGCATTGTCCGGCTCAACCGCCCTCAGTCGCTAAACGCTCTCAATCTGGTGATGACGACCGAGATGTCCGCCGCGCTGACCGCGTTTGAGGAAGACGACGCGATCGGGGCGATTGTGCTGACCGGCAATGAGCGTGCCTTTGCCGCCGGGGCGGACATCAAGGAGCTGAAGGACAAGTCGTTTTCCGACGTCTACGCCGAACAGCTCATCACCCGCAGCTGGGAGCGACCGGCCTCCTGTCGCAAGCCGATCATCGCCGCAGTGTCGGGTCATGCGGCGGGCGGTGGCTGCGAGATCGCGCTGATGTGCGACATTGTTATTGCCTCGGAAACCGCGCGCTTAAGCCTGCCGGAATCTGCCGTCGGGGTGATCCCCGGCGCAGGGGGCACGCAACGGCTGACGCGGATCGTCGGCAAGGCCGTGGCGATGGATATGATCCTGTCGGGCCGCGTGATGCACGCGCCCGAAGCACTGGCGCGGGGAGTCGTCAGCCGCGTGGCGCCAGCCGACAGCTATTTCGACGAGGCGCTGGCGCTTGCACGCCAGCTTGCCGCCCGGTCGCGCCCAATCATGATGCTGGCCAAAGAGGCCGTGAACCACGCGCATGAGACGCATCTGTCCGAAGGCATCTATCTGGAGCGCCGCCTGCTTTACGCGACCTTCGCCACCGACGACCGGCGCGAAGGCATGACCGCCTTTACCGAAAAGCGCCCGCCCGTTTTCACCCACCGCTGAGGCGAACGGGCCCTGCGAACCGCACGAAAACAACAACGTCCTGGGAGGAGAAACATGACGATGCGTTTAATGACCACACCGCTTGCGCTGGGATCGCTGATCCTGAGCAGCCTGCCGCTTGCTGTCGCGGCACCCGCCATGGCCGCCGAAGTCGACGGCCCGGCGATCACCTGGGAGGTCTCGCTCTGGGGCAACCGCCGCGGATTTACCGAAGGTGTCGAGGCTCTGGCGGCCTATCTGGCCGAAAAGACTGACGGTAACTTCCAGCTGTCGCTGCAATATGGCGGCGTGCTGTCGGACCCCACCGAGAACATCGACGGCATCCAGATCGGAGCCTTCGAGATGGCGACGGTCTGCTCGTTCTATCATCCCGGCAAGCTTCCGGTCTCGACCGGGCTGAACCTTGCCCTGCTGCCGCTGCCGACGCTGGAAAGTCAGTACCGCACCTATGCCGAATACCTGCGTCACCCGGCAGTGGCGGCGGAATGGGCGACGTGGAACGCAGTGCCAGTGATGTCGGTTCTGATGCCCAACTACGAAGTCATGGGCCGCGGCGAGCCGCCGATGGATCTGGCGGCGTGGCAGGGTCTGCGCATCAACGCCTCGGGCGGGCATGCGGCGCTGATGCAGGCGCTTGGCGCGGTGTCGACGACGATTCCGGCCCCGGATCTTTACAGCTCGATGGAGCGTGGCGCGCTGGATGCGATCGTCTATCCCTACACCTACGCCTTCACCGCCTATTCGCTGCAGGAACTGTCCACGTGGGTCACCGACAGCTGGAACCTGGGTACGGTGCATTGCGCGCTGGCGGCGAATGCTGACGCCTATGCCTCGCTGCCACAGCAGTACCGCGACCTGATCGACGAGGCGATTCCTGCCGCCTATGCCCACCAGATCGAGGCTTATTCCGAGGTGGACGCCACCAACGAGGCCGACTTCGAAGCGCGCGGCCTTGTGCGGGTGCCGATGCCGGATGACGTGCGCAGCGCGCTCGAAGCGGCGGTCACCCCCAGCTGGCAGGCATGGGTCGCCGACATGGATAGCCGCGGCTATCCGGGGCAAGAGCTGCTGGACCTCATCCTGACCTCTGCCGCGGCGGCCACGGCGCAATAAGCGGCACTCTTGCCGGCGGGCGGACGCCGCCCGCCGGGCTCATCCAAGGGGGAAAGCATGCAAGGACTGATCGAGGTAATTCACAAAGCCCTTGGGCAGGTCGAGCGCGTCTTCGCGCTGGCAGCCGGGCTGGTGGTGATGGGCCTGATGGTCGTCGTCTGCGCCGAGGTTGTGGGGCGCTCGGCGCTGCATCATCCGATCCGGGGCAGCATCGACATCGTGTCACAGATGATGGCCATCGCTGCGGCAGGGGGCATCCCCTACACGCAATCCAAGCTGGGCAATGTGCGCATGACGATCCTGACGGGGCGTCTGTCCGACCGGCCGCGCTGGCTGCTCGAAGCGCTGACCTACACCATCGCCTCGTGGTCTGTCTGGGTATTGATGCAAGGCTCGAACGGCTTCCTGCAACGCGCCTGGCGCAGCGGTGCCGACACCGCCGAGATCCACATCCCCACCTGGATCGGCATCAGCTTTGTCACCGTTTCGCTGGCGCTGTTGCTGGCCCGGCTGCTTTTGCAATTAATCGAGGCCCTGCGGCTGCTGGCGCTGCCGCGCTCAGCCTCGCGGGTGTTCGGCATCGAGCGGCCCGCAGCCGCCGCAACTGGAAAGGGCTGACGCCATGGACCCTGTTACGATCGGCTACCTGGGCATCGGCGCGCTGGTGCTGTTGGTGCTGCTGGGCGTTCCTGTCGCCTTTGCGTCGGCCTTTGTCGGGATCATAGGTATCAGCTATATCCGCAACCCCGCCGTTGGCGAAGGGCTGGCCGGGATGATCCCCTTTGCCAATTCGGCCAGTTATTCGCTCAGCGTTCTGCCGCTGTTCGTGGCCATCGGTTTTCTGGCCATGCATGCGGGCATCACCACGTCGGCCTATGACGCCGCCCGCAAATGGGTCGGTCGCGCACCGGGCGGGCTGGCCACGGCGACAATTTTCGCCAGCGCCGGATTCGCGGCGGTCTCTGGCGCCTCGACCGCCTCGACCGCGGTCTTCACCCGCCTTGCCCTGCCCGAGATGGAAAAGCGCGGCTACGATCTGGCCTTTTCAGCCGGGGTGGTGGCTGTCGGCGGCACGCTGGCCGCCCTGATCCCACCCTCGGCCTTGCTGGTGATCTACGGCATCATCGTCGAAACCTCGGTCGCGCAACTGCTGCTGGCGGGCTTCCTGCCGGGTGTTCTGTCGATCGTGGTTTACCTTGCGGTGATCACCATCGTCGTCAAATTGCGCCCCGGTCTGGCCCCGATCGAACCGGCCGTGCCGATGATGGAAAAGATCCGCGCGCTGCCGCAGGTGGTTGGTGTGTTCTCGGTCGTTGGCGTGATCCTTGTGGGCATCTACATGGGCTGGATGACCCCCACGGAATCGGCAGGCGTGGCGACGGCGATCATCCTGCTGATGGCGATGCGCAAACGGATGAAGCTGCGCGAGTTCGGGCACGGCCTGCTGGACACGGTACAGACCACCGCCATGATCTTCATGGTGATCTGGGGCGTCATGGTCTTCGTGCGGTTCCTCGCCTTCACCGGCCTGCCCGCGTCGGTTTCCGAAGGGATCACCGATCTGGACGTGCCGCGCTGGGTGATTTTGGGTGGGATCATCGTGATGTACCTGCTGCTGGGGATGATTCTGGACGGGCTGGGCATGATGCTGCTCACCCTTCCCGTGGTGTTCCCGTCCATCGTCGCACTGGGGTATGATCCGGTCTGGTTCGGCATCCTGCTGGTCAAACTGATCGAGGTCGGTGTGGTGACGCCGCCGGTGGGGCTTAACTGCTACGTGGTGAACGGCATCCGGCCCGATATCCCGCTGGAAAGCGTGTTCAAGGGCGTTGCACCCTTCCTGCTGGGCGAGATCGTCATCATCGGCGTGATCGTCGCCTTCCCTGACCTGATCCTGCTGCTTCCCAATCTGATGAACTGACATGACCCATTGTGCGATTATCACCGGCGGAGCGGACGGGATCGGCTGGGCCTGCGCGCAGGCCCTCGCCACCGCCGGACACCGCGTTGCGCTGCTGGATCTCAACGGCGGCAAGGCGATTGAACGAGCCGTGACGCTGGGGCCAGAGCACCTCGGACTGGCCTGCGATGTCACCAATGAAGAGGCGGTTGCGGCGGCGGTGCTGCAGGTTAGCGCAGCGCTGGGACCGATCCGCGTGCTGGTGAACAACGCCGGGATCGGCGACGTGAACCTGCCGACGCTGGACCAGACCGGCGCGCATTTCCGCAAGATGCTGGACGTCAACCTGACCAGCGCCTTTCTGGTCGCGCGCGAGGTCGCGCGGGCGATGGCGGATCACGGTCAGGGCGGCGCAATGGTCAACATGGCGTCAATCGCCGCGCTCACCGGGCTGGCACGGCGAAATGGCTATGGCGCGGCCAAGGCCGGGATCGTGGCGCTGACCCGGTCGCTGGCATGCGAATGGGCGGCGCAGGGCATCCGCGTCAACGCGGTGGCACCGGGCTATGTACGCACCGAACTGGTTGCAAAGCTGATTGACGACGGGTTGCTGGACGTCTCGGCGATTGAGCGGCGTTGCCCGATGGGCAGACTGATCGAGCCGTCCGAGATCGCCTCGGCGGTGGCGTTTCTGTGCTCGCCTGCGGCCTCGGCTATCACCGGGGCCACGCTGTCGGTCGATGCCGGGTGGATGGCGTTTGGCGCACCGGGGGACGCTAGCTGAGAGGTGAAACACTCAGCGAGCGGAGCAGGTGATGCGCGGTTGCGCCCGACGGTGCGGCGGGCGTCCCGCGGCTGAGGGCGACAAGCGCGCCGGGCGTGTCGCCATGCTCGACGCTCCAGACCGCCAGCGCTTCATCGGGCGCAGCACCAAAGGTCAGGGTCATGAACCCCGGCGCAAAAAGCGCTGCACCCGGCTCCAGCGCCGCATGCGGTGCGCGGCGGGCACCGACGACGGACTCCAGAGCCGCCGACCCCCGCTGCAAGCGCATCAGCCGGTTTTCCTGCCGTTCGATAAGGGGAAAGCCGCGCGGCATGAAGCCCTGCGTCCAACCCGCTTCACCGGCAAGGCCTGCCCGGCAGGTGTCCCGTTCGGCCAAAGACCCATAGATCCACAGATGATGGATGCGGTTCAGCGGTCCGCTTTCCGCCAGCCAATAGCCGCCCAAGGGCAGATGGCGGGTGGCGTGTTGCACGCCCTCGCGGCTGAACAGGGCGAGGTAGTCCAACGCCTTGCCCACACTCAGATCATAGCTGCGCCATTCGAAAATCATCGGCCCCTCCTGTCGCGCCATACTGCGCAGCGCAGTCGGCAGGGACATGGATTCAAGCGGTAAACTCTTGTGCTTTTTCCGCGTGCCGGCTGCGCCGGTACTCGCCTGGCGCCATGCCAACCCGGCGCGAGAAGAAGCGGCTGAAATAGGCCGGGTCTTCAAACCCCAGCTCATATCCCACTTCGGCCACGGTACGCGCCATATAGACAAGGTGGCGCTTGGCCTCGACAACCAGCCGCTCGTATAGCAGTTCTGACGCCGTCCGCCCGGTCCGCGCGCGGCACGCTTGCGTCAGCCGCTGGACGGTGACGCCCAGATCGGCGGCGTAAAACTCCATGGATTTCTGGTGCCGGAAGTTCTGCTCAAGCGCATTGCGGTAGCGACAGAGCAAGACATACTCGCGGTCCTGCGCGAGGGGGCGCATATCTGGCTGCGCGGCGCGGTAACGGCGCATGGCGGTGATCAGGATCAGGTGCAGATACCCCTCGATCGCGCGGACACGGCCCGGCACGGACTGGACGTATTCCTCTTGCAAGCCATGGAACAGCGACGCGGCGTGATCCATGGCACCGGGCGGCGTATCCAGCGCGTAGACGGCGGGCTGAGTCAGCGCGGCGGCCAAATCGGCCACGTCTTGGGTGAGCCGGGCGATGAAGGGCACGGCGGCATTGATCACCGCCCCATCGGTGCGCGGTACGAACAGAAATTCATGCACCAGCCCGGCCGGAACCACGACCAGCGAACCGGGGGGAACGGCGTATTCCTCGCCCTCGACCCGCAGGGTGCCGCCGCCGTTGTCGACCAGCAGAATCTGGATGTGGTCAGGATGCACATGCGGCGGAATCGTCCAATCGTGGCGGCCACTGCGCTCGGGGATCCGCTCGATATGCAGGAAATCCATTTCGACGTCAGGCCCGGATTCTCCGTAGAGAAAACAACTCGGTATGCCAGTGCCAGTCCAGTCCATCGTTTTGTCGCCTCCCTCACGTCGCCTGCGTATCGTGCAATAAATGCAGATCAGCGTCCATTCTGTCGTTGGACAGATCGTGGTGTTCCTTGACCGAAGATGGCTTCGGAGGGAGAGGATATGCAGCGCGATTGCGATGTTCTGGTGGTGGGCGCGGGCGCCGGGGGAATGGCGACAGCCATCACGGCGGCCAAGCTGGGGCTGAAGGTCATGGTGATCGAAAAGGCCCCGGTCTTTGGCGGGACCACGGCATTTTCGGGCGGCGTGCTGTGGATCCCGGGAAACCCGGCGGATGCTAGCGGACGCGAGGCCGCGCGGACCTATATGAAGTCCGAAACCGGCAATTTCTATGACGAGGAAGCGGTCGAGCTTTTCCTCGACGAAGGCCCCCGGATGATGGCGTTTTTCGAGCGCGAAACGGCAATGAAATTCGTCCCCACCCTGTACCCCGATTACCACCCCGACGCGCCCGGCGGGGTTGATGTCGGGCGGTCGGTGCTGGCCGCGGCCTTCAATGCTTCAGAGCTGGGTGACAATCTCAAGCGGCTGAGACCACCGCTGAAAACGATTACCTTCATGGGGATGATGTTCAATTCCTCTAACGCGGATATCAAACATTTCTTCAACGCGACGAAATCCGCCAAGTCCTTCTTTTACGTCGCAAAACGCCTTGCCGCGCATATGATCGAGCTGGCGCGCTATGGGCGCGGGGTCAACGTGACGTCGGGCAATGCGCTGGCCGCGCGGCTGGCGAAAAGCTGCTTCGATCTGGGGATCGAGATCCACACCGACACCCCGGCGCTGCGCCTGCTGCATGGCCCCGAGGGCGTGACCGGAGCCGAGATCGGCACGCCGCAAGGTCCGGTGAGTGTGACCGCGCGGCGCGGCGTGGTGCTGGCGGCGGGCGGTTTCGCGCAGGATGTGGCGCGCATCCGGCAGGCCTATCCGCATCTGCGGCAGGGCGGCGAGCATCTGTCCCCCGTGCCCGAGGCGAACACCGGCGATGGCATCACGCTGGCACAGCAGATCGGCGCTCGGTTCGACACGCGCCTGCCCGCGACCTCAGCCTGGATACCGGTGTCGGCGGTGCCTGTTGGCTGTGGCAAGGTCGTACCCTTCCCGCATCTCATCGACCGCTACAAACCCGGCGTGATTGCCGTGTTGTCGAACGGCAAGCGGTTTACCAATGAAAGCAACAGCTACCACGACGTCGGCGCGGCGATGATCGCTGCCTGCAACGGCGAGCCCGAGACCGCCTGCTGGCTGATTGCCGACCGCGACGCGCTGCGTAAATACGGGCTGGGCTTTGTAAAACCCGCGCCGATGCCGATCGGGCGCTTCCTGCGCAATGGCTATCTGAAATCGGGACGTACGCTGGCTGAGCTGGCGCGCGCCTGCGGCATCAAGGGCGAGGAGTTCGAAGCAACCATCCGCCGCTTCAACGCCGGGGCCGAACGGGGCGAAGACCCTGAGTTCCAGCGCGGCTCGACGGCATTCAACCGCTATCTTGCCGACCCTGAGCATGGCCCGAACCCCTGTGTCGCTCCGATCCGGCAGGGGCCGTTCTACGCGGTGAAGCTGTTGATGGGGGATCTTGGAACCTTCGACGGGTTGGAATGCACGCCAAAAGGTCAGGTGCTCGACACCGCGGGCCAGCCTATCCCCGGTCTTTTCGCGGTGGGTAATGACCGTGCGTCGGTGATGGGCGGCAATTATCCCGGCGCGGGGATCACGCTGGGACCAGCGATGACCTTTGGCTATGTCACCGGGCGGCATCTGGCGGGGGTGGTCTGAGATGGACTGGTTGGGACTTGCGGGCAAGGTCGCGGTAATCACCGGCGGCTCTGGCGGGATCGGGCGGGCTTGTGTGCAGGCATTCCGGGCAGCGGGCGCTGTCGCCATCCCGGTGGATCGCAGCGCGGACGGCCCTGAGAGCATCGCCTGCGATCTGGGCGATCCCGCCGCCGTTCTGGCCGCCGCCGAGATCATCGCGCAGCGGGGCGGGGCCGACATCCTTGTCAACAACGCGGGCATCCTGAAGCCCGGCGGGTTGGAGGACGTCAGTATCGCAGACTGGTCGGCGATGCTGGACATCAACCTGACCGGCGCACTGCGGATGGTGCAGGCATTGGTCCCGCAGATGCGGGCGCGGGGCGGTGGTGCACTGGTGCATGTCGCCTCGATCTCGGCCAGCAATCCGCAGCCTTTCTCCGGCGCTTACAGTCCCGGCAAGGCGGCGATGGCGATGCTGTCGCGGCAACTGGCCGTCGAATTGGGCCCCGAGGCGATCCGCTCGAATGTGGTCAGCCCGGGATTGGTGCTGACCCCACTGTCGCAGCGGTTTTACGACGATCCCGAGGTGAAAACGCGCCGCGAATCCGTGGTGCCGCTGCGCCGCATCGGCACGCCCGCGGATATGGCTGAGGCGGTGCTCTTCCTCGCCTCTCCGCGCGCGGGGTATGTCACTGGACAGGAAATCGTGGTGGATGGCGGGTTGTCACAGGCCCTGATGGGGCTGGTGCCGCGCCCCGGTTACGCGCGCCAGGGCGCGACCGCGGGCGGCGGTTAATCCTCGCCGCCCTGCGCGTCATCTATGGCGCGGAAATTTTCGCGCAGGATGTCCAGATAGTGCAGCATGTGGATCATGTCGTTGTTCGACAGATTGCCCATCGATTCCGCATAAAAGGCGGCAATGTCGTCTTGCATATCGGCCCACCGCTGCCAGCCGACCGGCGTCAGCTTGATCAGGCGTGAGCGGTTGTCGTTCACATCCACCACCCGCTCGATCCACCCCCGCGCGTCGAGCCGGGACAGCACGCCAGTCAGGTTTTGACGGCTGACCATCAGCAGCTTGGCCAGATCGCGCACCGCAATTCCGTTGACCCATCGCTCACGCACCAGCGCGCCCAGCACGGCCCACTGCTGGGTGGTGACATCGTGGCGATCCAGCCACCGGGTGCCGGTCTTGTTGAGCTGGTTGGCGCATTGATACAGGCGAAACGCCAGCCGGTTCGACAGATCCGCCGTCAATGTTCCGGATTGGTCAATGTCTTGCTTCATTTGCTTACTATCGCCCCGTTACATAGCCCCGTCAAGCAGTGGCCCCGCGAGATCATAGGGTGGAATATATGTAAAGTAGTTGACACAAAATTAGAGCGCCCCTAACCATTGCACTTGAAGACTGGGAGGGATTCGCGTTGGTGCGGCCGGCTTTCCGCGCAAGAGGCGTGGATACGGTCCTGCGCGTTCATTCCCACAGCAGAAGGAGAGATCGCCGTGAAGGGTCTGAAAGGTAAAGTGGTTGTCGTAACCGGTGGTGGTGGGGGCATCGGTTCGGCCACCTGCCTGCGCTTCGCCGAAGAGGGCGCGAAGGTTGTGGTCGCCGATATCAACGCCGCCGGTGCCGAGGGTGTTGCCGACCAGATCCGGGCCGCAGGCGGCGAAGCTCTGGCACTGGGCTTTGATCTCACCGATCCGGCCGCGTGCCAGACTGCCGTCGACCAGATCGAAGCCGATTTCGGCCCGATTGAGGTGCTGGTCAACAACGCGGGTTGGGATATCTTCGTCCCGTTCCTGAAATCCGGCCCGGATTTCTGGTCCAAGATCATCGACATCAACCTGCGGGGCGTGCTGAACATCACCCATCCCGTGCTGTCCAGAATGGTCGAGCGCAAAGCCGGCCGGGTCGTGTCCATCGCATCGGATGCTGCGCGCGTGGGGTCGTCGGGTGAAAGCGTTTACGCCGCCTGCAAGGCCGGCGTTGTCGCCTTTTCCAAGACGTTAGCGCGCGAGCATTCGCGCCATGGCATCACCTTCAACTGCGTCTGTCCCGGCGTGACCGAAACCGGCATGCTGGAAAACTTCATGGACAGCGCCGGCAACAAGGAAAAGCTGCGCGAGGCCTTTACCCGCGCCGTGCCTCTGGGGCGTCTGGGCAAGCCCGAGGATCTGCCCGGTATCATCGCCTTCTTCGCCTCGGACGAGGCTTCCTTCATTACGGGTCAGGTGATTTCGGTCTCCGGCGGCCTGACCATGCACGGGTAACTTCATGGACTATCAGGACATTCTGTATTCGGTGAAGGATGGCACGGCCACGATCACCATCAACCGCGCCGACAAATACAACGCCTTTCGCGGCCAGACCTGCGAAGAGCTGATCCACGCGTTCAACAAGGCGGGCTGGGACAAGTCGATTGGTGTGATCGTGCTCACCGGCGCAGGCGAGAAGGCCTTTTGCACCGGCGGCGATCAATCGGCGCACGAAGGCCAGTATGACGGGCGCGGCACCATCGGCCTGCCGATGGAAGACCTGCACACGATTATCCGCGACGTGCCCAAACCGGTGATCGCCAAGGTCCGCGGCTTTGCCATTGGCGGCGGCAATGTGCTGTGCACGATCTGCGATTTCACCATCGCCGGGGAAAGCGCGCAGTTCGGGCAAGTCGGTCCCAAGGTGGGGTCGGTCGATCCGGGCTATGGCACGGCGTTTCTGGCCCGCGTCGTCGGTGAGAAGAAAGCGCGCGAGATCTGGTATCTGTGCCGCCGCTACAAGGCACACGAAGCACTGGCCATGGGGCTGGTGAACACGGTTGTACCCGATGACCAGCTCGACGCCGAAGTCGAGAGATGGTGCGCCGAAATCATGGAGAAGTCGCCGACCGCGATTGCTCTGGCCAAGCGCAGTTTCAACATGGACACCGAGCATCAGCGCGGTATCGCGGGACTGGGGATGCTCGGGTTGTCGCTGTATTACGACACCGACGAGTCCAAAGAGGGCGGCATCGCCTTCAAGGAAAAGCGCAAGCCGGATTTCCGCAAGTTCAACCGCTGATGCGACGGCGGCGGGCGCGCTCGGGTGCCCGCCGTTTTCTGGTTGTGGGTTTGGGAGGACTTCATGAAAACCATTTTCGACACCGAGGAACTGGACCAGATCCGCGACCTCGCCCGCAAGTTTGCGCAGGATCGGGTCGCTCCCGGCTATCTTCAGCGTGAACGCGAGGGACGGTTTGACACCGCTTTGATGCGCGAAATGGGCGCGCTGGGTCTGATCGCACCCGAACTGTCCGAATCCTATGGCGGGATGGGCGCTCCGTACCTCTATTCGGGGGCGATCATTGAAGAACTGGGCAAGGCCGACTTCACCTTCGGCTATGTATCGCTGCTGGCGTCGCTGAACGGGCATATCCTGTCCAGCTTTGCCCAGCCCCATATCGCCGCCGACTGGCTGCCGGGGCTGGTAGCGGGCGAGCACCTGCTGGCCATTGCGCTGACCGAGCCCAAGGGTGGCTCGGACGCGGCCAATCTTGGGCTGAAAATGGAGCGGGTCGGCGATCACTACGTGATCAACGGCGAGAAGACATCGATCTCGGCCAACCAGATCGCTAAAGGGGTGATCACCTTCGCCCGGACCGGCCGCCCCGAGGACCGCGCCCATGGCGTTTCGGCGGTCCTGATCCCGCTGGATTTGCCCGGCATCACCACGTCCAAATTTTCCAACATGGGGCAGAACTCGATCGGTCACGGCTCGATCTGGTTCGACAACGTGAAAGTGCCCGCCGATCACCTGCTGGGCACTGAGGGCAAGGGCTTTGCGCAGGTAATGCAGGGTTTCGACTTTTCGCGCAGCCTGATCGGGTTGCAATGCGTCGGCACCGCACGCGCCAGTCTGGACGAGACCTGGGCTTACATTGGTGAACGGCAAACCTTCGGCAAACCTTTGGCCGCCTATCAGGGCATTACCCATCAGCTGGCCGATTTCGACACGCGGGTCGAGGCGGCACGGCTCATGTCCTACAACGCGCTCTGGCTCAAGGATCAGGGACTGCCCCACACGGCCGAGGCCGCGATGACCAAATGGTGGCCGCCGCTTCTGGCTTATGAGGCGATCCATGCCTGCCTGCTGATCCACGGCCACGCGGGCTATTCAGACACGCTGCCCTTTCAGCAACGCCTGCGCGATGTGCTGGGGCTGCAGATCGGTGACGGCACCGCGCACATCATGAAGAACATCATCGCCCGCGAGCGGGCGGGCCGTCAGGCCGTGGCGGGCTTACAGCCCGCCTTTCCGGGCGTCGGGGAGGGCGCGCGGATCAAAACGGGGAAACCCTAACGCCTTGGGAGGATACCATGGATTTCGACGCCATTCTCATTGAGCCTCGCCGCGCCGCAATGGTCGCTGCGGGCTTGTGGCTGGACAAGACTGCCGACGACTATTTCGACGCCTGCCTTGCTGCGCACCCGGACGCCACGGCGCTGTCGTCGATCACGGTTGCCAACGGCGCGCGGCGTGACCTGACCTGGGCGCAGCTGGATCTGTTGGCGAACCGGGCCGCGCTGGGTCTGCGCAAGCTTGGCGTCGGGCGCAACGATGTGGTGACCTGCCAGCTGCCCAACGGTTGGGAATTTGTCGCCACCTATCTGGGCTGCTCGCGCATTGGCGCTGTGTTCAACCCGGTCATGCCGATATTCCGCGAGCATGAGCTGCGCTTCATGCTGCGCCATGGCGAGAGCAAGGTCTTTCTTGTGCCCAAGCTCTTTCGCGCCTTCGACCACGAGGCGATGGCCGAGGCGATGCAGCCAGACCTGCCCGATCTGCAGCACATCGTTGTGGCGGGGGGTGCCGGGGCGAACAGCTTTGACGCGCTGATGAACAATCCCGCCTTTGACGCGGATCTTGCCACGATCACGCCTGAGACACGGCTTGGCCCCGATGATGTGTGCCAGCTGATCTACACCTCGGGCACCACGGGTGAGCCCAAGGGCGTGATGCACACCGCAAACACGATGTACGCCAACCTTGCCCCTTTCGCCGAGCGGCTGGGCATGGGTACAGATGATGTGATCCTCATGTTCTCACCGATGGCCCATCAGACCGGCTTTATGTACGGGCTGTTGCTGCCCTTGATGCTCAAGGCTCGCTTCGTGCTGATGGATACGTGGGACAATGCCTTGGCCGCGCGCACCATCGAAGGGGACGGTGTGACGTGGACGATGGCCTCGACCCCGTTCCTGCTGGACCTGACCGGCGCGGTGGAAGAGCTGGGGACCGATCCGCAGTCGCTGCGCATTTTCCTGTGCGCTGGCACGGTCATTCCCGGCCCGGTCGTCGAACGCGCGCAGCACGTGCTGGGCGCGCGGGTGATTTCAGCCTGGGGTATGACCGAGAACGGGGCTGTGACAACGGTTCTGCCCTCGGATCCATCGCAGCGTGCGGCCCAGACCGACGGCGTGCCGCTGCCCGGTATCGAGCTGCAGATCCGCGACCGTGACGGACAAGCTGTCGACGAGCCCGGCTTTGAGGGCGAGCTCTACGTGCGCGGATGCTCGAATTTCGGCGGTTACCTGAAGCGCCCGCACTGGAACAACGTCGATGCTGACGGCTGGTTCGACACCGGCGACATCGCGCGCAGGGACGCCGAGGGCTATATCCGCATCTGCGGACGCTCCAAGGACATCATCATCCGCGGTGCCGAGAATATCCCGGTGGTCGAGGTCGAAGCCGCGCTGTTCAAGCACCCGGCCGTGCAGACCGTTGCCATCGTCGGCTATCCCGATGACCGGCTGGGCGAACGCGCCTGTGCTTTCGTGGTGCCGAAACCGGGCCAGAGCCTGAGTTTCGACGCTATGACCGCACACCTGAAGTCGCATGATTTCGCCATCCAGTACTGGCCTGAACGGCTGGAACTACGCGAGGCCTTGCCTGCAACGGCCTCGGGCAAGATCCAGAAATTCGAGCTTCGCCGCCAGCTGCGCGAGGCAATGGGGCTGTGAGCAAGGGACGGATCGCACTGGTCACCGGCGCGGGCGGCCCCATGGGCCGCGCGGTCGCGGCGCGGCTTGTGGCCGAGGGGGTCGCGGGACTGGTCCTGACCGATATTTCCGCCCGTCGGCTCGAGGAAGCCGCAGCGTCCCTGCGCGACCTCCCCAGCGCGCCGCGCCTTGTGGTGCAGCGCGCAGATGTGACCCTCGCCGCCGAGGCGCGGGCCGTGGCCGAGGCGGCGCTGGCCGCGTTCGATCGGGTGGATGTGCTGGTTAATCTGGTGGGCGGGCTGCGGTCGAGCGCGCTCTATTCCCCGTTCCTGTCGATGGACGAAACCCGCTGGCGGCAGACGTTTGATCTGAACCTGATGGGTGGTTTCCATCTGATGCAGGCGCTGGTGCCGGGGATGATCGACCGCGAATTCGGGCGCATCGTCAACGTGGCGTCTATCGTCTTTGCCGGTGAAAAGGGACAAGCCGACTACGCCGCCGCCAAGGCCGCCGTCGCCTCGCTCACCCGGTCGCTGGCAGCGGAATTTGCCCCGCATGTGACGGTGAACTGCGTAGCCCCCGGCCTGACCAACACGTCGGTCACGCGCAACATGACCGCCGCCGAGACCGCGCGGCTGGTGGCCGGCAACTTCATACCCCGCCTCGCCGAACCTGAAGAAACCGCCGCTGCCATCGCCTTTTTCCTGCGCGACGAGGCGGCCTTTGTCACCGGCGAGATCCTTGCAGTGGCGGGGGGGATTCATCCCCATCTGTAGCCGCTCGGGGCGCGACCGGGTTCAAGTCATCCCCTTCATTGCACTATGGTCGGACACTCTTTGGTTGCAGAGACGGGGTCGATCGGCCATTGATCAGTCTGCATATTCAAGGCGAGATCCGGACCGATGAGAAGTGACTTAAAGCCATTGGCGGCAGAGGCTTCGCGCAAACCGCTGGTGCTGGGCGCAGACCCGGAACTGGATAAGGAAAGTATTCAGAGCCCTGAGAATGCGCCACTTTTCATCAAGCGCGGTGTGATGTTGCGCCAGTCCAGACAACTGGCAGAGAGCAAATCCCTGCTCACGTCGGTGGTCGCGGCTCATCCTGAAAATCTGGCCGCGCAGCATGAACTCGCCGTAACGCTGCGGCTGCTTGGTGACTACGTAAACAGCTTGGAGTTGAGTGAAAAGATCCTCTCCGACCGCCCCAATCATCGACCATCCTTGCTGGCTTGTATCGATACCAACGCGCATGCGCGGAATTTTGACGGGGCACTGGCAGCAGCGGAACGCGCTGTTGAGCGCCTGCCGGACGACGCGCAGCTCCTGACGAGACGCGGTGTGATGCTGCGGCATCTGAACCGGCTTGACGAAAGCCGCGCGATCCTTTCGACGGTCGTGGATACCTTCCCCGAGGACGTGGCCGCAAGGCATGAACTGGCCATCACCCTTCGGCTTTTGGGCGAACATGACCGCAGTCTGGAGATGACGCAAAGCATCCTGACACGTCATCCGGATCATCGGCCGTCGCTGCTGGCCTCTGTCGACGCCAACGTCCAGTCTGGGAATGTCGAAGCCGCCCTCGTAGCGGTAGACAAGGCACTTGAGAGTATCCCCAACGATCGCCAATTGCTGACGAAGCGTGGCATAGTCCTTCGCCAGTTGAAGCGCCTGAGCGAAAGCAAATCCGTGCTTTCAGCCGTGGTCGACGCCTATCCCGATGCGTCAGGGGAAGCCCACGAGCTGGCAGTCACGCTGCGGCAAATGGGAGACTATGCCAACAGCCTGAAACGGAGCGAAAGGATCCTGAAGAACCACCCGGCGCATTGGCCGTCTCTGGTGGCTTGCATAGACACGAATACGCTTGCGCAGGATTTCGAAGCCGCTCTAGCGGCAGCAGACCGGGCCCTCCGTCGCCTTCCGGACAATGTGATGGTCTTGAGCAGACGCAGTGCCACGCTGCAGCAGCTTGGGCGGACCGATGAGAGCATCGCTGACCTGCGCAAGGCGCTCGCGCTCAACCCACGGGACTCAGACCTACGCCACAGCCTCGCCTTGTCGCTGCGGGCAACTGGCGAGAAACTGGAAAGCGACGCGATCTTTCGCTCCATTCTTGCCGAGGCACCGGGTCATCAGGGTGCCTTGATGGGGCATATAGACGCTTTGCAGCAAGACCTTCAGCTGGATACGGCCCTGACATTGATCGATCAGGCCCTCGCAGCCGATCCCAAGAACATCGCACTTAGTGTCAAGCGCGCTGAAGTCCTCACCCATATGGGCAAGGACAGCGCAAGGGTCGAGCAGTTGCAGAGGGTTCATTCCATCACGCCCGGGTTGCCTCATGTTGCCCGGGCGCTGCACGCTGCTTTGATCGAGGATTTCAGGTTCGACGAAGCCGATACCGTCTTGCGTACCTATGTCGAAGCGCCCGGTGACGCGCGTGAAATGCGCAAGCAGAAAATCAGGTTTTGTCTTGAAACGGGGCAGATTGCGAAAGCCCGCGATCTGGTGCAGGCGTGGCTTTCCGAGCTTCCGGACAGCCCTGACGCTCTGCTCTGCTTTTATCAGGTCCGGATTGCAGCGCTGCAACTTGATGATCTGGGTGCGCTTGAAGAGACGTTGCTGAAGGCCATTCCGGCTTCGGAGGAACTTGTCGCATCCATGACTTCCCTGCGTACCGCGGTCTGGGATTTCGAGGGGGCGTTACGCGTTTGCGAAAACTTCCTTGCCACTTACCCGAAATCCAAGCGGGTTCGCGAACGGCTGCTGGATCTTTTGTGGACCATGGGCGACCTTGAGCGCTTCAAGGCCGCATTGAATGACCAGCCCGACGATCAGCATGAAGCGGCGTTCCGACTGATTAACCTTCTTATCGAGATACGATCCTGGAATCAGGCGCGAACCCATCTGGTCCGTCTGGAAAATGCGGTACAGGGCCTCGCAAATCCAAGCGTGAGATCAAGTTTCCTGATGCGCATTCACAGAGCCTACGACAGGATGGGCGACGACGCTGCTCTCAAGATCGCTGATCGCCTCGGGTCCGTTCCGTATCTGCGGCAGAACGTCAGACACTATGTCACCCTGGCAGACGGGCATCACGCCGGAAATGAACAGCCGAGACCAACCAAGGGCGCTCCCCCTCTTCCCGAAATTCTATTCGGCGAAACATACGCGCCCCTGACGCTGCCCTCCGAGCAGCTCGCCGTTGTGAAGCGGATCGCCAAGCCGAGCATCGGCAACTATGAGACGTGGCTGAAGCAGGTCATGAAGGCCGCCTTCATCTCCAAGACATTGAACCACTGCTTCAAGGAGCATCCCGAGAGCTTCACGGGATTGGACCAAAGCGTGGAATTTCCGGATGCTCATATTCTCCTGAACCACGCGGCGCGCGGCGAAGCTTTTCTTATTGCCAGCACGCATCAGGGACCGCACCTGGCCGCGTGGTGGCTTGCCAAATCCATTCCAAATCTACGTATCTTGTCCAGCCAGCCTGCCATACGATCGGACTCTCCGATCAGCGGCGCGTCGCTGCTGATCGACGGATCCCCGGCGGGCGGGCGTGAACTTCTTTCGCTGCTCAAGAAGGGCACGGCAATCGCAGGATCGATCGATCAACCCATCATCGTTGACAAGATATACGAAAATGATCGTTTCACCCTGGAGCTGTCACTTTTCGATTTGCCGCCGATCAAAGTGTCCAACCTGATCCCCCGACTGGCCTGGAAACACCGTTTGCCGAGTTACTGGATGGTAACGCGTCTGGACGCAGGGAAGATCCGCTTCGACCTTGAGCGCATGCCGGATGCGACCGAAGAAACCGGTTGGGCTGAATGGGCCCGGCTCTGGATGTCACATTACACAGGGCATCTTGAGCGGTATTTGCAAGAGGGTCCAGAGAACTTGAACCTGCCCAACGCGCTGTTCGAAGCGATTGCCAAGAGCATTCACAGGCACGGTGGTAGCGCCGCAATGGCAGACGGGAAGACTCTGTGACAATATCCGCATCCATGCCCGGGACAGGCCAAAATCTGCTGGCCGACACGACAGTCAAACTGGCGCGCCAAACCAACGCGCGCATTCAGGGATTGATCGCACAGGCGCCGGATCTTCAAGCCCGCTACGAAACGGCGCGAAAGATCATTCGCGCCTTCCGGCGGCCCAGTTTTTACGAGGTCAGCCAAAAGTGCAATCTTTGGTGCGAGGGCTGCTATTACTTCGAAAACGACAAACGGCAGGTTGTCGGAAACGAAATGTCCGATGACGGATGGGATGCCTTTTTTGCTGCCGAGGACGACAGAGGTGTCTCGATGGCCTATCTCGTGGGGGCCGAACCGTCGCTTTATCCCCACAGGCTGCGTGCGGCGACAAAGAATATCCGGTACGGCAAGATCGGGACCAACGGAACTGTCGTCATCCCCCGCGACATCAGCTTTCGCATCGGCATATCGGTCTGGGGCAACGAAACGGACGACGCCGTGCTTCGGGGAGGGTCGGTGCTGCGCAAGGCCATGCGGAATTATACCGGCGACCCCCGTGCCGTGATGCTGTTCACGCTGTCTCCGTGGAACCTCGACAGTGTCGGGGACGTCTTGAAGGCAGCTGAAGATCACGACGTGAAACTCACGTTCTCGATGTACTCGGCGACCACATCCTATCTTGCCAAACTCACTGCCGGTACGGCGGCGGACAGCAAGTATTTCCGCCTTGGCCCCTCGTTGGCCCGAGCCGTCTTTACGGATGCCGATCTCGCCAAGGCGCATGAGGCGATGCTCGATGCCATGCAACGCTATCCCGACACGGTCATCTTTTCAGCAGAATATGCGGATCTGATCACCCGGCCCGGTCCTTTGTACGACATGGATCCAGAGACCGGTTTGCCGCTTGATTGCGGCTCACGCATCCGCGATCCGCTGCGCTATTTCGACACGGCGGGCACGCAGAAACAGGTGAAGTGCTGCACCCCCGATGTGGATTGCAATCATTGCCGTCTGTATAGCGGAAGCTGGTCGAAGCTTTTCAAGCCGACGCAAAAGCACCTCGCTGATCAGGGGTCATTCGAGGGTTGGTTGAGCATGATCGAAACCATCGGCCAGATTTTTCTGTATCCCTTTCCGTTTGAGAGCACCGCATGATCCATGTCCCCCAACTGAAGCTGCGCGGTTCCGAGGTGACGCTGCGCTCGGCGGTCAAGGCATGTCGTCTCCCAGAGGAGACATGGCCCGAAGAAATCCTGCATCGTCGGCTCTGTGTTTCGCAGCGCGGTAGCAGAACGGTTGTCCTTCTGGCCGATCCCGCCGAGGTATCGCGTGTCCTCGTCGAAAGCGAAAAGCGATTTCCGAAATGGTTGCCCATCTATCGCCATTCGGCAGCGCGGGAGACGGGAAGCGGCACGATCTTCGCTTCCACAGAAGCGGACTGGGTGCCGCTGCGTCGCGCCATCAAACCACTGTTCCACAGCAGCCGGTGGTCGTTGCTTGTCGATGTCGCCAGACATGCGACGCTTGACGCCATCACCACGGGCAACCCCACGAAGGTCGAGGCATTTTTCACCGCCATCTCAGTTGATGTGATCGTGCGCACGCTCGTCGGCGATGACGCGGACGCAACAGCGGATTACCAGCTTGCGGCCATCGCCCAAGGTCTGGTCGACAGGCAGCACGCCGGTGATCTGGGCGGGGCGATGCAGCAAATTCGAGCGCTTGCAAACATATGCAGCGCACGCGGTCCCGGCGATGCTGCGATCAGCGGCGTTGACATGGCAGGCGAACTTCCACCCCGCCCGCGTCCGATGGAAGAGCCCTTCCTGGCCGACAACCGTCTTGGCCTGCTTTATGCGGGTCAGGAGACCACGGCGTTGACCATGAGTTGGTGCTTCTGGATCCTGGGGCAGGACAAGGAGCTGCAAAGCAGATTGCGCACCGAATGCCGCGAAGCGATGGCCGCCACAGGGTGCCTGTCTCCTGAGGCTGTCGGAAAGATGCCCCGGCTGATGGCAGTCTTTCGGGAAACCCTGCGCCTCCTGACTCCGTCGTCGACCACCGTGCGATGCACGACACAAGACGAGACCCTGTGTGGTGAGGAGATTCCCGCAAACAGTGTCATCGTGGTTCCCATCTATGCAATCCACCGGCACCGGGATCTCTGGGACGATCCTGACACCTTCGACGCCGAGCGGTTCCTGCGCCCGATCAAACATCCCATGGCCTTTCTTCCCTTCGCGGCGGGCCGCCACACCTGTGCGGCAGCTCGCAGCGTCATGTACGAAATGACCGCCGTCCTTGCGACGATGCTGGACCGGTTTGAGTGGGTGACACACGCGCCCGAGGACATGGGCATGGCCAACAAGCTTGTGCTGTCCCCCACGTCCGAGATGAAAGTGACAATCCAGGAGCTGGAGCCGAGCGGCGCTGCCGTCACGGCATGAGAGACCAGGCCTGAACACGATTTCGGGCCAGCCGCTCAGATCTGTGGTATCGGGGACGACGGGATGGCGGCGCCTGTCCATGTAGACGGCGGGAAGGGCTTGAAACCCGGCTCATTCCCTCAGCTCTGCTCAAGTTCGGCCAGTGCAAGACCCCATTCGCCCGCGACCGCGTAGACCATGTAAACGCGCCCGTCTTCCTCATAGATCGCCGGGTCGCGCAACTGGTTTACCGGTTCGTCCACCGGACCGATAACAGACGGGACGACCGGCAAGTCCGCACCTTCCCACGCCGTCTCTGGCTGCAACAAAAGGGAGCGCGGTCCAGCAGCCCACTGAAGCCAGTCGCCCGCCAGATCAATCTCGCATTGCCACAGGCTTTCTGGCGCGTCACCGCGATTGGACCAGATCACCGTCAGAATGTCGCCCGTAACCCTGACCGCAGAATGCCGCATATCCGGGGTAAACAGGGAGGGACCTTTCTCCCATCCGGTCCAGCCATCGCGCGAGCGATAGAACTGCCCGGGCATCGCGATGGCATAGGTCCAGCCGCCATGCCTGAAGATCCGCGCATACGGGTTCATCAGGTTCTCTTGGCCACCGGTAAAATGCAGCCCGTCGGCGGAATCGGCCAGCCGGGTATACTGAAACTTCACGACATCGCCGCCGTGATAGAACATGCGGATGCGCCGGGCCTCGTGATCCACCACGACCTCGGGCGAAGCGAGGTGGTGGCTGAAGCCCGACTCAGCCAGTGGCAGAACGCCGGGCCCGTGGATCCGCCACGGGCCTGACAGATCATCGGCATAGGCCAGCCGAATATGGTCGCCGCGATGATGCGCGAAATAGAGGTAATAGCGCCCGAGCGCACCGGGCACCCAGTCGGGCGCCCGGATCAGTGACGGGCCGTTAATGTTGGTGCCGATCCGCGCGTGCATTCCCTGCGCGATGATCGGCCCATCCAGAAGGCGTTGCGCGCGCAGCATATCAGCGGGTCAACTGGTCGATGTAGGATTGCATCAGCGCCAGCACCTCGGGCGAGACGGTTTCAACCACACCCATGATCTGCGCCGCATCGTCGGCAAGAACCACATCGGGTTGCGAGCCAAGCACATTCTGCGCCGCAGCCAGCATCTCGGGATCCTGCATCACCGCCTCATAGGCACGGGCAACGGCGTCGGTGATCTCGTCAGAGGTTTCGGGCGGCGTCACAAGGATCCAGGTCATGCCATCCGCAGCCGTCGAAAGGTAGCGCACCAGATCGTAGCTTGGGCCAGAAGGCGCCTCGCCCCGCACGTTGACAAAGTAATCGTAGAAGGTCGGCAAGCTGGGCAGTTCGGCGTTGGTGGCTTCGGTGCCATCGGCGTTCGGGCGGCCCCAATAGAACAATCCAAGGCTTTGCCCGGTTTCGATCATTTCGGGAACCACACTGGTCAGCCAGTTGGAAACCGTCCCGTTGCGCAGGTCGATCTCGCCGCGTTGCATGGCAGCCATGGTTTCAGCCCCGCCCTGAAATCCACCGACGAATTGCATGTCGATGTCCAGCAGGTCCAGCGAGGCCGCGACGCGGATCTCGCTGGCACCTGGCGTGAAGCCGCCATAGCGCACGCTCTCAAGCCCGGCGAAATCCGCTGCGTTCTCGATCCCCAGTTCGGTCGCGGCGTGAACGACCCACGTATTCCCCAGACCACCGGCAAGTCCGAACTCGCCGAACGGCACGCGCAGGGCCTCGGGGTCCAGCACGCGCGTGGCACCGCCCCAGGCCAGCCAGCCCAGAGTCAAACCATCGGGCTCGGAATGATAGACATGCTGGATGCCGCGCAGCAACGCACCGCCTGGCATCGGTTCGGCGATCACCTCGGGTTGGCCGGGGAGATGGCGTCCGATATGCTGCGCAAGGATCTGGGCAAACAGCCCCGTCGCGCCACCGGGACCGGCGTTATAGACGATACGCACAGTCTCACCGGCGAAATCTGCTTCGGCCATTGCTGTACCCGGCAAAACCGGGGTTAGCGCCAGCGCACAAGCCCCGGCCAGTAGAATGCGGCGACGATCAGCATTCAGCATGGTTTTCTCCCTTTGTTTCGGCCCATCGGCCGCTCCCTGCCGTCACGTTCCGATGTTCGCCCAAGGAAAGGAAGACGCAGGTTCGGAAAAGCCTCTTTCGCCTTTTGCGAAAGCGTCGCTGCGATTTACCTGCCGCGAATTGGAAAAGCTGCCTTGCCGCTTGCACGGCTTCCGGGCCCGGGGTCGGTCATCTTAGGGTCAGGCGAGACGACCCGCCGACGCGGGTCCGCACAGGAGGGGACTGCCCAATGACCGACGACACGCCGAAAGTTCGCGAAATCCGCCAGAGCAAAGACAGGTTCCTGTCGTCGGATATCTTCGAAACCGGGCGCATGGTCTTCCCGCCGCGGAATGGCTCGGGTCATGTCAGCGAACTTGCCCGCGACGTGCCGGTCTATCATCGCTGCGATGTCTTGGTGGTCGGGGGCGGCCCGGCGGGAACAGCGGCGGCGCTGGCCGCGGCGCGGACTGGCGCGGACGTGGTGGTGATGGAGCGCTACAATCACCTTGGGGGGCTGTCGACCGGGGGCGTGGTTATCTGGATCGACCGGATGACCGACTGGTCGGGCAATCTGGTGATCCGCGGCTTTGCCGAGGAAGTGCTGGACCGCCTGCCAGCCGAGGGCAAGGCCGGACCCGGACGCAACCTCTGGGGCGCACAAGACCCGGATCTGGCGAAATACTGGCGGCTGAGAACGTCGGCCTTCCACGGCATTGTCACCTGGGCGCCAACCATCGATCCTGAGCGCCTGAAGCTGACCTCGCAGGAATTGCTGATCGAGGCGGGTGTGCGGATCGTCTATCACTCATGGGCAGCGGTCCCGGTTGTCGAGGATGGCGCGGTGCAGGGCGTGATCTTCGAATCCAAAGAGGGACGCCAGGCCCTGATGGCACGCGTGGTCGTGGATTGCACCGGCGACGGTGATATCTTTTCGCGCGCAGGTGCCGAGTTCGACTCGGATATCGAAGAAGGCGACGTCCACCACTCGATGAACACAGGCTTTATGCTGGGTGGCGTCGATATGGATACATGGCTCGATTTCCGCCTGAAAGACGAGGCCGGATTCTCGGAGTTCAACCAACTGGGCCGTGAGACGCTTGGCTTCTTTCAAGCGCCCTATGTTTCGTGGCGGCAGGACATCGCCCTTTTCCTGGGCCCGCGCCAATCGGGGCTCAGCGCGTTGAACGTCGACGAGATGACCGAGGTGGAAATTCGCTCGCACCGCTTCATGCAGAAGCATTGCGAGTTCTTCCGCCAGCATGCGCCCGGTTTCAAAGATGCCTACATGCTGCTCAGCGCCCCGCAACTGGGGGTGCGCCACACCCGCAGGCTCGGCGGCGTCGGACGGATCGAGCGGTCGCAATGGGGCACGGGCATGATTCATGCCGACGAAGTTGGCGTTTCCCCGTCGGTGTCACCAAAGTTTCCGGTAATCTCCGTTCCGTATCGGGCTCTGGTCCCTGCCCGGCTGGACGGGTTGCTGGCAGCGGGGCGGCACGTGTCGTGCGATGCCAACAGCCACGGTTTCATGCGCGAAATCCCGCAATGCTGGCTGACAGGACAGGCGGCAGGAGCCGCAGCCGGGGTGGCCGCGAACAGGGGCGTGCAGCCGCGCGACGTTGATATCGCTGAGCTTCAGGCGACACTTCGCGCGCAGGGCGCGCTGGTACGCGACCCGAGCGAAGCGTCCCCACTTGCACCGGCAGCCAGTTGACAGGACCAGCCGTCGGCGTCACGTCTTGACGCTATGGATTTCATCGTAAACGTGCGCACCTTTCTGGCGGTCGGTCGGCTGGGCAGCTTCTCGGCCGCCGCTCGCGAGATCGGCACTGTACCCTCCGTGGTGTCGAAACGGGTTTCCCAGCTAGAACACATGTGCCGCGCGCCGTTGTTCGTGCGCTCGACCCGGGGTCTGGAGCTGACCCCGGTCGGGCGAAGCTGCCAGCAGAAATTTGCCGAGTTGCTGTCTGAAATCGAAGCGATGGTTCATGCCGGACCGCAAAAGGGCCTGCTGTTCGAGCATATTCGGGTCAAATGCCCGACGGCCCCGATCCTGCCGCTGTTTACCGAGATTCTGTGCGATTTCCAAACCGCGCACCCCGGTGTCCGCATTGATCTGGACATCATCGATCGTTCGGTGAACCCGGTTGAAGAGGGCTATGACATCGCTCTGGGCGCGCTTCCGGCAACCTACCCGCATGTGCATGATGTCATGCTTTGCCCGCTTCGGCGCTGTGCGGTGGCGGCGCCGGGCTATCTCGAAACCCACCCCAAGCCCGAACATCCGCGCGATCTCTCCCGGCTGGACGCGCTGGTCTACCGCGCTGCGGGCAATATCTGGACCTTCGCAGGCCCGTCAGGCGAGTTGACGGTCGAGGTGAACGCGGTTTTCACATCGTCTGACAGCCGGATCCTGCAACGCGCTGCAATCAAGGGTCTTGGCGTTGCGGTGATGAGCGAAACACTGGCGCGCGAAGGCATCGAACAGGGCAGTCTGGTCGAGATCCTTCCGGGATGGCGCGTGCCCGATCTGCAACTGAAAGCGATGGTACCAGAACGACGGCTGCGCAACGCAGCGGTTCGCCTGCTGCTTGACGCATTCGTTGCGGCCACAGCGCCAGATACCTCTGGCGCTCAGCTCTGACCGCCTTTCGTTTTTCACGACAGGCAAGTTCGTGACTTGCCAGCTTCCTTCACATCGGATTTCGCGCTTGGATCTGACGATCACGAGCAACGGTTTCCCCTGGGGAGAGGGGCCGCCGTAGTGTCGTCACAAGGGAGGAACGATGATGAACGCACGAGAATTCATTCGCGTCGCGGCCTTTATGCCCACCTTGACGCTGGGCCTTGGCACGCTGCCGGCGTCGGCTCAGGTGGATTTCAGCGGCGAAACCATTGAGATCGTCTACAACACCGGACCAGGCGGGGCTGTGGCCCTGACCGCGCAACTGGTGGCGCAAAATCTGGGTCGTTATCTGCCCGGCACGCCAGAAGTCATCGCCGTTCCGATGCCGGGCGGCGCGCTGCTCAGGGGAATTCAGCACGTCTACAACAGCGAGCCGGACGGGCTGACGCTGGGGTGGCTGGCCTGGGGCGGATCGACACGGGTACTCGACGACCCGGCGCTGCAGGTTCCCTATCACGAGATGGGCATTCTTGGCGGGCTGGCAACGCAATGGGTGACGCATGTGCGCACCGAAATTGACGGCACCGAAGTCACGACGCCCGAGGCCTTCATGGCCCTGTCCGCTGTCCGGGCCGGGGGCATCGCACCCAATACCTCTACCGATATCCGCACTGCAGCGGCTCTCGATATTCTCGGGATCGGGAACACGTATGTCGGTGGTCACACCGGCGGCGCCGACGTCCTTGCTGCATTGCGGCGGGGCGAGGTGGATCTGCGATCGGGGACGATTTCGAACTACCTCACCACTGTGGTTCCCGAACTGGTCGAAACGGGCGAAAGCATTCCGCTGTTCTACTGGGGCCTCCCGACTGAAGGCGGCGAGGAAGCGACGCCTGCGCTGGACGGCATCCCCACGTTCCATGCCTTTGTCACCGAGCAGACCGGTGCCTCGCCCGACGGGCCGTCCTATGACGTGATCCGCTATCTGACCCGCACCGCAGACGGACTGGCCTGGCTCTTTGCGCTGCCACCGGGCGCTGCTCAAGACATGCAGGACGTCTTTGCCGACGCTTATGCGCAGATGGTCACGGACCCGGCCTTTACAGAAGGCGCGGCCCGCGTGCTGGGGACGTCGCCTGAGGTCGTATCCCGTGAAACCGCTATCGAGATCATCGCAGACGTGCAGAATGTGACTCCTGACATCCTCGACACGATGCGGTCCTATATCGAGCGGCATTCCCGCTGAAGGGACGACGGTTCGGCGGGCATTGGCCCCCGAACCATCATAAGAGGAAGTTCATCTTGATCGACAGCATCCTTGCAGGGTTCGCTCTGATTGCTCAGTGGCCGACGCCGCTCTATCTTGTTGCCGGCGTTCTGATTGGCATCTGGCTGGGTGCCGTGCCCGGCCTTGGCGGCGTCACAGGCCTTGTGCTGGTCTTGCCCTTCACTTTCAGCATGGAACCGGCACCCGCTTTTGCGCTCATGCTGGGCATGTTTGCACCGATTACCACCGCCGATACACTGTCATCGGTGTTGCTGGGCACACCGGGCACCGCAGGATCGCAAGCGACGGTCCTGGACGGCTATCCTTTGGCGAAGAAGGGGCAGGCCGAGCGCGCCCTTGGCGCGGCTTACACGGTTTCCGCTTTTGGCGGTGTGTTCGGTGCGCTCATGCTTTTGCTGTTCCTGCCTATCGCCATGCCGCTGATCATGCTTCTGGGGACGCCCGATTTCTTTCTTCTGGCCTTGCTGGGTCTGTTGATGGTCGGCTCGGTCTCGGGGCCGTCGCTGGCCAAGGGGATGGGCGCTGCGGCGATCGGGCTGCTCATGTCACAGGTCGGATTCCCGGTCTCCAGCCCTGCCCCGCGCTACTGGTTCGGTGAGATCTCGCTGATGGACGGGCTGCCGCTGGTGCCGGTCGTTCTGGGCCTGTTCGGCGTCGCCGAAATGCTGCGGCTGTCACTGCGCGATTCCTCGATCTCGGCGGTGCCGCGTGAGCAGGCAGAGGGCGGACGGCTGATAGACGGGATCCGCGACGCCTTTCATCACCGCTGGCTGGCATTTCGCTGCGCGATGCTGGGAACCTATCTGGGCATGCTGCCTGGGATCGGCAACGCAGTGGCCGACTGGATCGCCTATGGCCATGCCGTTCAGTCGGCCAAGGACAAGTCTCAGTTTGGCAAAGGTGACATTCGCGGGGTGATTGCACCGGAATCCACCAATAATGCCGTGATCGGCGCCGCGCTGATCCCGACCCTCACGTTGGGCATCCCCGGAACGGGTGCAATGGCGATCCTGCTGGGCGCTATGCTGATCCACGGGCTGACCCCGGGTCGGATGATGCTGACCGAGCATTTGGATCTGACAATCAGCATGATATGGACGATCGTCATCGCCAATGTCTTGGCAGCCGGTCTGCTGATGATCTGGGGACGGCAGTTCGCGCGGGCGGCCTTCATTTCCGGTCACTACATCGTACCGGCGGTGCTGATGTTCCTGTTCATGGGCGCATGGCTTTTCGCCGCCGATCTGTCCAGCTGGTATCTTCTGCTCGCCTTCGGGGTTTTGGGCTGGCTGATGGGTGAGGCGGGATGGCCCCGTCCGCCGCTGGTGCTTGGCTTCGTTCTGGGCAAGATCATGGAGCAATCGGCGATCCTCGCGTTGCAATCCTACGCGCTGGCCGACTTCATGACGCGACCGCAAACTCTGATCCTGATCGCCTGCGTGGTGCTTTTCCTCGGTTATTCAGCATGGAGCGCCTTGCGTACCGCCAAGGCTCTTGGCGACAACCCGGCGCAAGAAGGCGCGGTCAGGAATGCGTGGCTGTCGGTCGGCTTTGGCTTGGCGATGCTGGCGATCTTTGGCTGGGCCTTGTCCGAAGCACTGGACTGGACGTTGTTCGCCAGAACCATGCCGATGATCATCACCATCTCGGGGATTGCCATTTTCCTGTTCACCATCACGACGGATTTCCGCCGCGGCCTCAGGGCCGCACAAGGTCCGCTGATCGAAGCGCCGATGAAAACGGTGGTGTTCTTCGGGCTCTTGCTGGCGATGGTATTGGGCGCGTGGTGGGTCGGTCAGATGGTTGCGATGACCGCGTTCGTGCTGATCTATCTGCTGGTCGTCGGCCGGGTCCGTCCGCTGTGGGGCGTGGCGCTGTATTCGCTGGGTGTTTTCTGCGTGCTGTATGGCCTTTACGCCGAAGTTCTCAACGTCCGCTTCCTGCGCGCTCACCTGTGGTGAGCGCGTACGCCTGCATCAAGGGCTGCCAGATGCGCATCGACGACCGGGGCCAGTAGCGCCGGATCAAGTTTGTCCAGCGTGTCCTGCGGGGTGTGAAACCACCGCGACTGGCCCAACACGGCAAATGCATGCGTGTATCCCAGATCGGCGATCGCCGAGAGTTCACCAGCGCCCCTGACGATGTCGCGGGTATCGTCAAGGCCTGACAACCCGCGGAACGCAATCGCACATGACGGCATCATCGCCGGTGTCGCCATCACGACCCGATTGGGGTCTGCGCTGCCGGTCATCCGGCCGTTCCGGACTTCCTGCTTGTCGTTCGCGGCAAGCGTGGCGCCGATATGAACCCAGACATCGGTCTGCCTTGGGGGCGGCGCAAGCTTCAGGGCTTCATGTGTCCCTGAGAAAGCCAGTTCATGACCCGTGGTGTTGATCAGAAATAGGGAATGGTCGGGGTACAAGGCAGGCAACCGCCGCGCCATCGCAATGAAGGCCGCCGTACCCGAACCGCGTTCGGTAAGGCAGCTGAAAAACCCCGTGCGCGGCGTAGACACCGCAATCCAGCGCGGGCCCGCATGGCGCTGCGCAATAAGGTTGGGCGACGTCATCTGATCAACACCGCCCTGCAGGGTCAGCGTCACCGTGCGCCCGGCCATCGCAAGGTACTGCGGCAACTCGTCGGGTTTGCCCATGACCAAGGGCACCGGCACATAGGCCCGGTCAGCATATGTGTTGAGACCCAGAATATCCCCCGACGGGCCGGTCGCCAGCACGATCAACGCCTTTGCGCCGGCTGTCATCACCGACTCGATCAGCGGTGCCACAGGCGGCAGCCAGAGTGTCGAATGACGCGCATAAGGAAGAACCAGAACGGCGATTGCCCCGCTTGCCTGCGACGCCTGCACCGCGGCATGGATCACAACAAGCGGCGCCGTTACCATTCCCGGGATCATGTTGGGTTGCGCATAGAGCGTAAAATTGCCGCCAGTCAGCGACAAATGCTCGACCCGGTTCACGGGGATGGTCACGGGCTGTTGGGTAACCTGAAACCCGGCTGCCGCCAGTTCCGAGCTGATCCAACCCGCTGTTGCCATGTCCCCTGCGCTACCGGCGTGCTTGTTTCCGAACCCGGCATGTCTGCTCAGCAGCGTCGTCAATTCCTCATCCATCATAAGCCCCCCTGGTTTGCACAGAGTCTATGGTGCGGCGGCGCATCGAGCAGCCGTCAAAGCGCGCGATCAGCCTTTGCAGGAAGCGAAAACTCCGCCCCTCTGCGAAGAGGTTTCACTGTGTTTTCGCGTTGTGGCGCAACGCAGCCTGAGAAGGTTTCGCACCCTGAATCCCTGCGGCCAGAGGAGAGGGATGAGCAAACCATCCCCCGCCCGCTAGCGCACTGGTCCAGCTACTTAGCGATGCTGTGCAAGCGGGGGTCGCTGTTGTGCTGAGTGGGCAAGGTCGTATCCTCCCTTGCTCACAACTAGAGCGCGTGATCCCTGCCGCGATCTGGCGCTGCTGTGAATGTGATCGCCGTTGACCGCGCGGTGCCTTGGAATGCGCATCGTGAGAGAGCATCACTATCGGTATCTACGTACGATCAGAAGGGCTTACCCATGCGACTGAACTTTCAACGACTTGGCGGACGTCACCTTGCCTTCTCCACGGCTCTGGCAACTCTGATGGCGGCCTCGGCTACGGCGCAGCCAATGCCCGACCTGCAATCATGTGGCACTGCCGGTCCTTCGCGGCTCAGTGTCGTGGGCGAAGGACAGTCGCGCACTGCCCCGGATCTGGCGACGGTGCAGGTCGGCGTGACCACCCAAGCCGACAGCGCAGCGGAAGCAATGCGCCTGAACGCGCAACAGCAGACGGCGGTGATTGAGGCCCTTAATGCTGCCGGGATTGCCAGCGAGAACCTGCAGACCTCGGGTGTGACCCTGTCCCCGCAAATGGCCTATAACGAGGGCCAGCCGCCCACCGTCACCGGGTATCAGGCCAGAAATATGGTCAGCGTCCGCATGTCGGACCTGACCCGCGTGGGCGAGGTTCTCGACACCATCGTGGCCGCCGGTGCCAACGAGATCAACGGCATCTCCTTTACTCTTGAGAACGCCGCGGACGCTATGGACGACGCCCTTCGCGCAGCCGTAGCCGATGCGCGGCGCAAGGCCGAGGTGCTGGCCGAGTCGTCTGGTCTCTCGTTGGGTGCTGTCATCACGGTTCGCGACCTGCCTTCTGGTGTCAGTGATCCCAGCCCGATGATGCGCATGCAGGCCGATTCGGCAGGGTCAGTCCCCATCCAGGCGGGTGAAGCGAGTTTGGCCGCGCGCGTCGAAGTCGTGTACTCGCTGATCGGTGACGGCGCCTGCGCCCAATAACGATCAACCGCCCAGGCGTGTGGCGGCACTGGCAATCCGGCGGAAAGGGCCCCTCGCCCTTTCCTATCCGCCCGGTCGGCGGTACGAAAGCCGACCGGGCGCGAGAGAGGGCAAGGACTGCCAGAGCGAGCAGTCCTTCACCGCTTGTGTCGGATCGGTTCCCGAAAGCCTTGGCCACCGCGCACCGTCAGACCACGACGTCGTGCAACGCGCCGCGCTCGATATGCAGCGTCTGCTCAGCGATGGCCTTGAGCAGGTTCGGGCTGGATTCGGTCACAAGGATCGCGATATCGCGCTTTTTGTCGTGCAGCGTCGCCAGTGTGCGGGCGTATTCCAGCGCCAGCGCCGGGGCGAGGCCCTGAAACGGTTCGTCGAGCAAGAGCACTTTCTCGGCCACCATCAGCGCGCGCCCCAGAGCCACGATCTTGCCCTGCCCGCCCGAAACACCGCCGCCGGGGCGACTGCGCAGGGTGGTCAACTGGGGCAGGAGCGTGAAGATCTCGTCCAGCTTGCGGCGGCGTTCGGCCATGGGCATTTTCAGCGCCAGAGCGGGGACGAGGATGTTCTCCTCGACCGAGAAATCGCTGATCAAACGACGATCCTCGGGCGCGTAGCCGATGCCCAGACCGGCGCGGGCATAGGCGGGCTGCGTCATCAGTTCGGACCCGTCGATCTGCACCGAGCCGCCCTTGCTGGGCAACAGCCCCATGATCGCGCGCAGGGTTGTGGTCTTGCCCGCGCCGTTGCGCCCGATCAGGACCGTCGCCTTGCCTGCCTCCAGTGTGAACGAAACGTTGCGCAACACCTCGATGCCGGCGATCTCGACTTTCAGGTTTTTGACACTCAGCATCACGCCACCCCCACCACGCTTTCCAGAACCCGCGGGTCTTTGAGAACCTCGGCCGGGCTTCCCTCGGCCATGATGGTGCCGGAACTCCAGACCACCACGCGGTCGGCGTATTTCTCAACGATATCCATATCATGCTCAACAAAAAGCGCCGACAACCCACGTTGGCGCGCAGCGTGCATCAGGGTTTCCATGATCTCGAACCGCTCGATGGACGACACGCCCGAGGTCGGCTCGTCCAGCACCAGAAGCTTGGGATTGAGCGCAAAGGCCAGCGTGATGTCGGCCAGTTTGCGTTGCCCTTCGGGAAGCGTGCCAGTCAGCGTATGGGCGTGCTTTTCCAGCCCAAGCAGCTGCAGCAGGTCCATCGCTTCGTCGCGGTAGGCCGGGCGGTCAAGCGGCGTCAGCGCCTGCCAGATCCCACGCCGCGCAGCAATGGACAGCATCAGGTTGTCGATCAACGTATGGTCGGTGAACAGCTGCGGGATCTGGAACGCCCGGGCAATGCCCTGCCGGGCAATGGCGCGCGGTTGCAGGCGGGCAATGTCGCGCCCCGCCAGCCGCACTGTGCCACGGGTCGGCTTCAGATAGCCGGTGCAGATGTTCAGGAACGTTGTCTTGCCCGAGCCATTGGGGCCGATGATTGCGACGAATTCGCCCTCGTTCACGGTCAGGCTGACCCCGTCGGCGGCTTTGACGCCGCCAAAGGCAATCTCGAGATCCCGTGCTTCCAGCAGGGCGGAGGGGGTGTTGGACTGGGTCACAGGACCTCCTCCGCTTTGGCCGCGCGGCGACCGCGCAGCAGACCGACAATGCCGTTGGGCAGGAAAAAGATGACCCCCAGCAAGGCAGCGCCAACGATCAGGTTCCATGCCTCGGCCGCATAGCCAACGGCGAGTGTATGGATGCCTTCCAGCGTGATTGACCCGATGAACGGCCCGGCAACCGCGCTGAACCCGCCCAGAACCGCCGTCAGCACCAGATGGCCCGATTGCGTCCAGTAGAGGTATTCGGGCAGCACATGCCCTACTGCCATCGCAGTAAGCGCACCGCCGATTCCCGCCAGCATTGCCGAGACACTATAAGCCGAAAGCAGCGTCGCCCAGGCCGAGACGCCCAGATATTCCAGCCGCAACTCGTTGGTGTGGATCGCGCTCAGCGCCTGTCCCATCGGGCTTTGCAGATAGCGGTGACCCAGCCAGCCCGCGCCCAGCATCAGGATCAGGCAGGCGAAGAACAACACGCCCTCGAACGTTTGCCGTGCCGGCTCCCAGCCCAGAAAACTGGGCACGCCGACCCGCAAACCGTCAGTGCCGCCGGTCAGGCCATAGAGCTTGGAGAACAGGGAATAGAGCACCATCGACACTGCCAGATTGAGCATGGCGAAAAAGATCGCCCGGTAGCGCACGAGAAACGCGCCAAAGATCAGCCCGGCAACGCCTGAGACGACGGCAGCGGCAATCAGCCCGACAAAGAAATCACTGATCCCCGCTTTGGCGCTGAGAAACGCCACCGCATAAGCCCCAAGGCCAAAATACATCGCGTGCCCCAGCGAGATCAGCCCCGCGCGCAGCAAGAGCGCAACGCCGAGCGCCGCGAAGCCCTTGGCAATGGCCAGCGTCAGCATGAAGCGGGTGAAGGGAAAGACGACCGGCAGGGCCGCCAGCACAAGCACGGCGGCAATCAGCGCCAGCATTCGCTTTGACATCTCAAATTCTCCGAACCGGCGGCTTGCCGAACAGCCCATACGGGCGCACCAGCAAAACCAGCAGCATCACAATATACGGGGCGACCGCGTCCAGCTCGGGCACGTAATAGATCGCCAGCACCCGCACGAGAGCAACGATGATCGCGGCGAGAGCCGCGCCTTCGATCTGACCCAGCCCGCCGATGGCGGCGACGGCAAAGGCCAGCACCATGGTGTCCGCGCCCAGACCGGGGGCCACACCCATCGTCGGCGTGGCCATCGCCCCACCCAGAGCCGCCAGAAACACGCCCAGCGTGAAGGCAAGCGTGAAAATGCGGCGCGTGTTGATGCCCATGGCTTCGGACACTTCGCGGTCGGCGACGACCACGGCCAGCAGCCTGCCAGTGCGCGTGTGGCGGATGAACAGTCGGGTGCCAAACAGGGCCACGGCAGCGATAGCGATCAGCAGCAGCTGATAATTCAGATAGATGATGCCGCCGATCTCACTGATACCCAGCAGCGCCATGGGTGTGTCGGCGTACAGCGACGAGACACCAAAGACGAGCCGCTGCAGGTCTTCAAGGATCAGGAACAGCGCGAAAGTCACCAGAATCTGCACGGCCTCGCCGCGCCCATAGGTCCAGCGCACCAGCGTCATTTCGATCAGCGGGCCAAACAGGGCAGCGACAAAGGCCGCCGAGAGCAACAGCGCAGGAAAGGTCAGCCATGGGTTCAGCCCGGCGCTGATGATCCACAGGCCAAAACTGGCCGCGACATAGGCACCGATGGAATAAAGGCTGCCATGCGCCACGTTGAGCACTCGCAGCACGCTGAAGGCCAGCGTCAGGCCGAAGGCGACGAAAAAGATGATCGCGGCATTGGCCAGCGCATCGACAAACAGGGGTATCAGGGTCGAGACCATGGGTTTCCTCGTGCAGATCGGGGGCGGCCCGGATCCCGTGCAGGACCGGGCCGCCGGGTCATCATTCGGCGGTAGCCGGAACGAGGAAGGGTGCAAAGAACTCTGGGCTGAGCGAGGCAATCCACGCGATCGGATCTGTGCCCATCGGCGGCATCAGTGCCGATCCGTCAAAGCGCGTCAGCTGGGTCATCGCCGGATGGTCGACACCCTCGACAGCACCCACGGTGCCGACAATCTGATCGACGGGTGCATCGTTATCACCCCGGAAGGTGATCGTGCCGGTCATCGTCTCAACCGTCAGCCCCTCAAGTGCTGCAATCAGCGCAGCCGAATCCGGCCAGGCACCGTCATTGTCAGCAAGCGCCTTTTCATAAGCCGCTTGCAGCACCAGGAACGCGTTCACCATCTTCATCGTCGGAAACACCGGATCCTCGCCGAACCGCGCGCGGTAGGCTTCAGCGAACGCACCGGCGCGGCCGATCTCGGTGGCCTCGGGCGAGCGCCAGTAACCGTCGCCCAGCACGCCAACGATGGTGCCTTCGGGCACATCGACGGTTTGCAGGATCGTCTCACCCAGCGCCAGCACGACGGTGCTTTGCCGGAACAGACCGCGCGGCATCGCCTGACGCACGAAGTTTTCCAGATCAGCGCCCCAGAGGTTCGAGAAGATCACGTCGGGGCGCGCTGCCGACAGGCGCGAAATCTCGGTCTGATAGGTCGAGGCCCCCAGACGCGGGAACAGCTCGGCCACGATCTCGATCTCGGGGTTGATGGCTTGCAGCGTCGCCTGAACGATGGCGGCGGCATCATGGCCGAACGAATAGTCGGGGTTGATGAAAGCCACGCGGCGCACATCAGGATTCTGCGCCAGGAAGTACAGCGCATAGGCCATGAACTCGGGGATCGTGTTGCCGTTCGGGCGATAGTAGTACGACGATGCGCCGTCCAGCAGCAGCTGGTGGGTGTCGCAGTTCCACGCCAGCGTCGGCATTTGCAGCTGTTCGGTCACCGGGGCAAGCGCCAGACAATTGCCCGAGGACAGCGCGGCGATCATCGCCTCGACCGTGCCACTTTCGGCCAGACGGCGGTATTCGGAAATCACGCCCTGCGCGCCCTGCCCCTCATCGACATAGGTCGGCACGATCGGCACGCCACCGATGCCACCCTCGGCGTTGATCTGCTCGATGATCAGCTCGGCCCCCTGACGACCGGGCATCCCGTAAGCCGCTGCCGGCCCCGAGGTGAAGGTGAAGACGCCGACGCCCAGTTCAGCCGGGCGGTCCTGCGCTTGTGCCGCTCCGGTGACGGACAAGGCAGCCGCCAGCGCGATGGAAAGGATTTTCGGATGTCTCATGTCGGGCACTCCCTGAGTGGTGCTTGGCTGCATGGTGTTTTGGTCTTTTGCCGTGACTCGACGATAATCGTCTTGTGAAATATCACAAGCACATTATTGTCTCAGCTGTCAAGAACGCCTCCCTGCCCAACCGCCTCCCCCCGTCTTCCGGCGTCAGGTTGGCCGTTCGACACGCAGTTTTTTTGCTTAAGGATCAAAGAAGATGCAGCTTGAGATGACCCTGATCGACACCGCCAAAGCAGCTCCGCTTGCGGTTGAGATCGATACCATGGTGATCGCCGGGTGGGCTGGCCGCGACGCGGCCGCCATGGAACACCACATCCGCGAACTCGAAGCTTTGGGCGTCAAACGCCCCACCGCGACGCCCACGTTTTACCGTGTGGCAACGAATCGCCTGACCACGTCTGCACAGATCGAATGCAGTGGGCCGCATTCAAGCGGAGAGGCCGAAACGCTGATCGTTGCGCAACAGGACCGGCTTTATGTCGGTCTGGGATCAGACCACACCGACCGCCATGTCGAGACTTTCGGCGTGGCTGTGTCCAAGCAGATCTGTGACAAGCCGATCGCCGAAACGCTGTGGCCGCTGGACGAGGTTGCGGACCACTGGGACCAGCTGATTCTGCGCAGCTGGCTGACCACGGCGGAAGGCCGCGTGCTTTACCAGGAAGGCACGGTCGGCAGCTTGCTGAGCCCGCAGGATCTGATCGCGCGCTATACGGATGGCGGCACCTTGCCCAATGGGACGGCGATGATGGGCGGCACGATGCCTGCAATCGGTGGCGTACGCGCGGGCCAGCGGTTCGACTGTGCGTTGATCGACCCTGTTCTTTCGCGGGAAATCAAATTGGCGTATGACATTCTGGAATTGCCGATTGCAGGGTGACACGAGTGGCGGAAGAAAAAGCAGTTTTGGGCGGCGCGGCAGACACCGCGTCCCCTCCCGCCCGCCGCATATCGTTGCGTGATCAGGCGTATGAAACGATTAAACAGCAGATCGTGCGGTGCGAGCTGCGCCCGGGCGAAGCGATCACCGTGACCGACGTCGCCAACGCACTTAACCTTGGACGCACACCGGTGATACAGGCCATCGACCGGCTTGCCGTCGATGGTCTGGTTGAGGTGATGCCCCGCAAAGGCGTCGTCGTTTCGCCTGTCAGCATGAATGATTTCGTCGAGATCGTCGAGATGCGCGCGCTCAATGAGGGGCAGGCTGCCCGCTGGGCAGCCGAACGCGCTTCGCCCGTCGCGGTTGAGCGGATGGCCGCGAATGTCGAGGCAACATGGACCGCCGCGAAACGGGGCGCGCTGGAGGACATGATCGATTGCGACCGCGAGTTTCACCGCATGCTCAGCGGCGCGGCGCGCAACGCGATCCTGACCGAGTTTCTCAGCAACCTGCACGACCGCTCGCTGCGTTTCTGGTTCCTGTCGCTGCGCGCACCGGACCACAACATGCGGGTCTGCGAGCAGCACTCAGCGATTGTCGAGAGCATCCGCGCCCGCAACGCCGATGCCGCCGAACAGGCAATGCGCGATCATATCACCGCTTTCAGCCGCAACCTGACGGATCAGATCGGGCTGAGCTGAGTTAGCGCGCCAGAACCGCCTCAACCGCGCGTGCCAAGGCCAGCAGGCGACGGTCCTGCATCGTTTCACCCATCAGGCTGAGCCCGATGGGCAAGCCATCGACCGGCAGTGGCAACGAGATCGCGCAGCGGTCGAGCAGATTGGCGACAGTCGGATTGCGCAGGCACAGCAGGTTGGTCTGGCCATAAAGCGCCTCGTCTGCGTCCAGATCGGCGATGCGCGGCGCGGTGATCGGCACGGTGGGCATTAGGACGGCGGCAAAGGGTTGGGTCGCCGCGTCGGCCCGCGCGATCATGGCGCTGCGCTCGGTCAACAAGGCCTGCAGTTCGCCCGGCTCCTGCGTTTCGCCGCGCAGGATGCGCACCGACACGCGTGGATCATAGGCGTCGCGCTGTGTGGCAAGCAGCGCCTTGTGCACCGCCAGCGCCTCGGCCGCGACGATGCCGCCGCGCGCGTTGAGCGTGGGCAGACGGTCGAGGTCCGGCAGCGTCAGCGACACCAGCGTCACCCCTGCGGCCTCCAGCCGTTTGAGGGCGGCGGCATAGGCGCCGGCTACCTCGGGGGTCATGTCGTCGGTGACGTAATTTTCCAGCACACCAAAGCGCAGGCCCGACAGGTCAGGCTGCTCGGTGCTGTACGTGTCATCGCCGGTCAGCGCTGCGTCGATCAAGGCGCAGCAATCGGCGGTTTTCGCAATCGGCCCAATGGAATCAAGCGTTTGCGACAGCGGATAGGTGCCTCCCGCTTCCACGCGCCGGGCGGTCGGCTTGAACCCGGTCAGCCCGCAGAACGCCGCCGGGATGCGGCACGAGCCGCCGGTATCCGTGCCCAAACCCGCCGCCGCCATGCCGTCCGCCACCGACACCGCCGCGCCCGAGGACGAGCCGCCGGGAATGCGGCTGCGGTCCGCCGGGTTGCCTGGCGTGCCGTAATGCGGGTTCATGCCGAGGCCGGAATAGGCGAATTCGGTCATGTTGGTGTGGCCCATGACCACCATCCCCGCCGCGCGCAACCGCGCCACCGGGGCGGCATCAGAGCGGGCCGGGGTGGCCTGCGCCAGAACACGGGAACCCGCGTGGGTCACTTTGCCGTCGATATCAAACAGCGCCTTGATCGACACCGGGATGCCCGCCAGCATCGGCAGCGCCTCGCCGCGCGCGCGGGCCTCGTCGGTCAGACGGGCCTGCGCGAAACTGCGGTCGGGGTCGATCATGGTGAAGGCGCGTGCGCCCTCGCCCGCCGGGTCAAGGATGCGCTCAAGGCATCCTTGCGCCAGCGCCAGCGCGGTGGTTTCGCCCGCCGCCAGACGGCGGGCCAGATCGCGGATCGGTTCCATCACTGGTCCTGATCGTAATAGTGGATCTCCAGCAGCACGCAGCCGCCCTCGGACTTGAACGGTCCATGATAGGCACCGGGCGGACGGCAGGCATAGGTGTTGGGCGCAAAGGCTTCGCCCCCTTCCCCGTTCGCATCATTGCCAACCGTCAGATCGCCTGAGACGAGGTAAACCTCTTCCCAATACTCATGCACGAAGGGCGCAGTGGTGAAGACACCGGCATCGAAGCGCAACAGCCGCGTGCGGTTGCCGAACTTGCGCTCTTCGTCGAGGTATCCGGCCAGATATTTCTGCTTGATGCCCTCAGGGTAGCCCGGCGGGGTGTGCCAGCCGTCCGTCCCCATGTCGATGGCGTGGAATTCCTTGTGTTCCTTGTCGATGGTCATGGGGTCACTCCGCTGCGGTTTTCAGGTGCGCCAGCTCGTCGTCGAGCGCGTAGGTGTCGAGCATCCGGTTGACCAGCCCGGTCGAGCTGTCCCAATCGAAGGTCCGAAAGGCGTGGTTCTTGGTCACAAAGGTCGCCCCTGCGTAGAACATCTCATACTGCGTATGGCGAGAGGCGAATTCCGAACCAATGGCATCCCAGGCAAGTTTGAAGAACTTCACCCGGCCTTCGGAATCGGTGGTCGGCGATTGCTGGGTCTTGCCGATCAGCGCGCGGGTTTGAGGATCGGCAAAGTCAGCCAGCGACGAGGGCAGCATGATCAGCCCGCCCCCGGCCAGCTCGCGCAGCGAGCCGATGAAGGCGTTATAGCTTTGCTGGGTCAGAACTTGCGCCGCGTAAAGCGTGGCGGCGTCGGGTACGAAATAGCCGTTGTGATGGGTGCCCTTGACCTCCATCGAATGCACCAGCGCATCGACCAACGTGCATTGCGCCGACACCTGCCCCAAGGCCTCGCGCACCGCCGGGAAAGCGATGATGCCGTTGGTCTCGGCGATCTTGCGCGCGATCCCGGCCAGAAAGCGCATTTTCACCATCAGACGGATCTGCGCCTGATAGTTCTGATACACATGCGCCGGGGTCGCGTGGAACTGCGCGGCGGTCATCTTGATGTCCTGGTTGATGAAGACCCGGTCCCACGGCACCTTGACGTCATCGAAATAGAGAACCGCGTCATTCTCGTCGAACCGCGAGGCCAGCGGATAGTCGAACACGCTGGACGCCGCCGCCTCATAGCTTTTGCGCGACAGGACTTTCAGACCCTTGGTGTTCATCGGGATCGCAAAGGACACCGCATAGCGTTCCTCGCCTTCGCGCAGCGGCTGGATGCAGGTGACGAAGACCTCGTTGGCGACAATGCCACCCGTCGCCAGCATCTTGGCGCCGCGAATGGTCAGGCCTTCGGCGTCCTGATCGACCACACCGGCCGACAGGAACGGATCGGCCTGCTCATGCGCAGCCTTTGAGCGGTCGGCCTGCGGGTTGATGATCACATAGGTCAGATACAGTTCGTTATCACGGGCGTAGCGGTAATAGCTTTCCAGCGCCCCTGCCCGTTCCTTGTCGTAAGCCTCGAAGGCGGGCAGTCCCATCACCATGCCCGAAATGCACGAGGCGACGTGATCCGGTGCGCGGCCCAGAAAACCGCCATGCAGTTCGGTCCAGGCGACCAGCGCCTTGCGACGCTCGACCAGCTCGTCAAAGCTGCGCGGCAGTTGCCAGATGCGGTTGGCGCGCGAGCCGTCACCGGTGTCAAACGTCATCAGCTCGACGTTCTCGGGCGCAGACTGGAAGTCATACAGCTTGGCGACCGACTGCACGGTCTGGCGAAAGGCGGGGTGGGTCGTGACGTCGCCAGCGGGTGTGCCGTCAATCGTTACCTGACGGCCATCCTGCAACGAGGCTACGTGGTCTTTTCCGGTCTTCAGCATGGGGTGTCTCCTGTTGGGGCAGTCAGTAATGAATGTCGAGCGGCCAGAGCGGCGGCGCGGCCTGGCCCCGGTCGAGGCTGGCGTAGCGGCCTTGGGCAAAGACCAGCGGGTGTCGGTCGGCATGGGCGGTGAAACGGACGATCCGGGCGATGAACAACACATGGTCGCCGCCGTCGTGGCGGGTATGGGCGGCGCATTCAAACCGGGCCGCCGCGCCCGGCAACAGCGGCGCGTCACCGTGGCCGGGGGTATGCGCGATCCCCTCCCACTTGGCACCGGGGCGGGCGAAGCGGTTGGACAGATCTTGCTGGTTTTCCGCCAAAGCGTGGATCGCATAGGCCTGCGCCCGCTCCCATTGCGGCAACCCTCGTGCGCGCTTGTCGATCGAAAACAGGACCAGCGCCGGGTCCAGCGAGAGGGCGTTGAATGAGCTCATCGTCATACCGAGCAGTTCACCGTCCACCCGCGTCGTCATCACACAGACGCCAGTCGGGAACTGCCCCAGCGCGCGGCGCAAAGCCATTGGGTCCGGCGCGTCGGTCATAGGGTCTCTCCACTATCATCGAGCAGGTAGTCCGCCAGCGTCACCGCCCGCTCGGCACTGCGACGCAAGGCGTGGATGGTGCGGCACTGGCGCTCGAAATCGTCGCGCGACAGTGGCTCGAAGATCGCGTCGTTGATCTCGCATTGCAGCGGTGCGAGCTGGCGCAGCAACGCGTGGCCGCTGTCGCTGACGCTAAGCCGCACACGTCGCAGGTCGTCGGGGTTGGGTGCCTTGTCGAGCACGCCGATCTTGACCAGCTTCTTGGTTTCAACCGTCACGAACGGCGCGGACAGGCCCAGTTGATCGGCAAGTTCCTTGACGCCGACACCATAGTCTCCCTGCAGCTGCCGGATGGTCACCAGCAGCGTGTATTGCACACCCGTCAAGCCGATGAACCCGCCGAACCGTGCCCGCACATGCTCAAGGCTGGCGAGCAGCGACAGCATGTCATGCAGCATGTTGCGGAAGTTCGAATCCGAGTTGCCGACGAGCAGTTCTTCGCGGCTGACAGTCAGGTCGGTGCGGGGAGAGGCATCCATCGAATCGCTCTGCTGTTGCTGTGATATTTCACTAATGATTAGGCAACCTAACTATCTTGTCAAACTAAATTTGCACCGCATGGCTGCGGCAGGCCCCGACAGCGCAGGAAACCGGTGTGCGTTGTCGCGCCAAATCGGTTCGCCGCCACCCAGCCGAAAAGGCGAAAAGACTGCGCTAGAGGATGCTGCCCTTCAGAGTCTTGTGCCCCCGTAACAGCCTGCTGACGTCAGGCATTCCTGGATCGCCCGGTCTGGTCGCGTCTGCGTGGCGAACGCTCTGGCCGGTGCATGGCAGCCGTTGCGTTCACATCCGCGCTCGCTACAGTTGCATGCGGACGACCGGGTCCGGCTCAGCTTGCCCCGAACGCGCGCCTCGGCTGGTTCGATCGGGCCACCAGTGGCGGATCATCCGGCAAAAGGAAGCCTTGCGCGAACCGAGGCAATGACGCGACCTTGTTCAGAATACTGCTCGGCACCTCCGACGGAGACCTACGATGTTAATAACCACGCTGTCCGGATTCGCCTTTGCCGCCGGGGTCGTCCTGACCATCGCGCTGATCCGCAGCATTCTGGTGATCGGCTTCGCCTTCTGGGTGTCTTTGGGTACCCGTTTCGGAAAAGAGCGGCGCATCTATCATGTCGCCTATCGGGACAAGCAACTGATGCAGGAAGCAAAGGCCGGGCTGCTCGTGTTGCTGTTTGATGCGACGGTAATTGGCGCCAGTTCACAGCTTGGTTGGCTTAACCCAGCGCCCTTCCACTGGCTGAATGCCTTGGTCACCTTTGTTGCGGTGTTCTGCTGGATCGAGATCTGGTTCTACGTGACGCATCGCTTGATGCATACCAAGCCGCTCTATTGGTTGCATCGGCAGCACCATACCGCCGTCATTACCAATCCACTGACGTCGCTTTCTTTTTCGCTGGGCGAGCGCGCCGTGCTCTTGTTCGGGGTCCTCGGCGTGTTCCTTCCGCTGTCGAATGTGGTGCCGGTCAGTCAGGTCGGACTGATCGGCTACTTCAGCATCAACTATATTCTCAATGTCGCCGGCCACTCCAACGTCGAATTCTTCCCGCCCAACTGGGACCGCCGTTGGCTTGGCCGAGCGTTGATCACGCCGACATATCATTCGATGCACCATGCCCGGTATCGCGGTCACTATGGCCTTTTCACCCAGTTTCTGGATCGCTGGTTCGGCACCCGTTTTGAAGACTACGAACATGCGCAAACGCGGGCCGCAACCGGCAAGCCGCTAACCCGGCCGGGAGAGCGGGCAACTGGCCACGAAGCGTAACACACCCGGCGAATACCCTGGGTGGGAACCAGCAGGTACCGGGCGGTTCCAGCGTTGGACAAAGCGTTGACTCTGGCTGTGCTGTTCACCTTGGGGGCCGTGGCGCCGGATTTTAAGCCGTCGACAGACGCCATCCCGATTTCCTGCGGCGATGAGCTTCCCGGATGAGGGTCGTTCAGACCGCATGGCTTGAATGCCGCCGATGGGACTTGCGCGGCCACGGTATGGTCAGCGGTAGCATAGGTAAGGAAGCAAATAGCCCTGCCACTATACTACGCATTATTTGCCATTTCTGCGCATTACCTCTGTGTTGCTCTTGAATCCCCATCACTCCCGATAAGTTCGCCTTATCGTGTCTCTTGAAACTCCTGCCAATCGCACGCAGAATGCCGTGATGCATCCTTGTGGAAACGCTCGTTTATGACCCCGCCGCGCTCCTCCAGCCGCCCGCACGCAGCAAAAAGCAAAGCCGTATCGCTCCCCCTGCCCTCTTACGCGCAGCTGTCCGATGCCGATGAAGCCGCGCTGAGCGCTCTCTTTCGCAAAGGCACACCGGCCAACACGCTGCGTGCCTGGGAACGGGATCTGGCCTATATCGCCGCGTGGAAAATGGCGGTCTTCGGCCGTCCGCTGACCTGGCCGGAAGAAGAAGCCGTCGCCCTGCGCTTTATCCTGCACCATGCGCAGGATCTGACCGAAACGCCTGGTCCCGCGCAGGATGCGGCGCTGGAGCTGATCACCATCGGCTTGCGCCGCGAATTGACCGCCCCGGCCCCGGCGACCCTCGACCGACGGATTGCCAGCTGGCAGGCATTCCACCGCATGCGCAACCTGCCTTCGCCGTTCAGCGCGCCGCTGGTCAGCCAGGCGCGCCAGAAGTCCCGTCGCGCCAATGCCCGTCCGCGGGTGCCGAAATCCGCGCGACCGATCACCCGCGATGTGCTCACCACGCTGCTGGCCACCTGCGACGACAGCCATCGCGGTATCCGCGATCGGGCGATGCTGACGCTGGCCTTTGCCAGCGGCGGGCGGCGCCGGTCCGAGGTGACGGCGCTGAATGTCGAAGACGTCACCTTGAGCGACTTCGCGGAAAAGGGATTGGTCTGGCTGCGCTTGCTGGAAACCAAAACCACCCGCCCCGGCGACGCGCCGCGCCTGCCGCTCAAAGGCCCCGCCGCGCGGGCGCTCGTGCACTGGCTTGAGACTGCCGAACTGAAGAAAGGGCCGCTTTTTCGACCGGTCTCCAAATCCGACCGCCCCCTCCCGCGTCGGCTTGCCCCTGACGCGCTGCGAGTGATCTTGCGCCACCGCCTGGCACTGGCGGGTTTGCCGCACGACTACGCCACCCCACACGGATTGCGCGCCGGTTTCCTGACACAAGCCGCACTGGACGGCGCGCCGTTGGCCGCCGCGATGAAGCTAAGCTTGCACAAATCCGCCATTCAGGCGCAAAAATACTATGCGGATGTCGAAATCACCGACAATCCGGCCACAGATTTGTTGGGTTCCTGACCGCGTCGATTCGGAACCTGCTAGACCTAGGCCTTGACCCGCAGCCTCCCCCTACATATCGACACGCTAACACCGCGAACGGCGGATTATACCGCATTTCAACAGCTTCTGGCCGACTGTTGACAGCGACGCGCGTCACAGCGGACGAAAAGAGTCAAAAAACTGTTGTCTGATGATAAGTTGCGTGCGACAAGTTCTCTTGTCGCAAGACTGCGAAATTCCCGCGTTTTAGCGACGAAACAAGAAGGGCCCACCAAGAGGCCCTGAAGGCATGAGGGCAGCATGATCGCATCCAGCGACACACAGACGACTGAGTCCATCGCAGCCTCGATCGCCGCGAATGCCGCACGGCTGTCCGAAGCGCTGAACAACCATATGCGCAACAGCTTTCGGCCTGAAAGCCGGAAAACACTGCGCAAGTTTCAGTCTTCTGAGGTTTCCGAGCTGACCGGGATCAGCATGTCGAATCTCAGAACGCGCCATCAGGATGGTGACTTTCCCGAGGTCGAAACCGATTCTCGTGGTCGGCGGATGTATTCTGCCGAAGAGATAGACCAGATCCGCCACGTCATGGCGCGCACGGGCCGCAACGGTGAGACCTATCTGCCGGGCCGCCGCGACGGCGACGCGTTGCAGATCCTGTCGGTGGTGAACTTCAAAGGCGGCTCCAGCAAGACGACCAGCGCCATCCATCTGGCGCAGCGTTATGCGTTGCGTGGCTACCGCGTGCTCGCCATCGACATGGACCCACAGGCCAGCCTGACCACCATGTTCGGCTATCGCCCCGAGATCGAATTTGCCCAAAGCGGCACGATTTACGATGCGCTGCGCTATGAAGATCCGGTCCCGCTCAGCCAGGTCGCTCGCAAGACGTATTTCCATAACCTCGATCTGGCACCCGCCGGGTTGATGTTGTCAGAGTATGAGACCGAAACGGCCTATGCCCTTCAGCACAAGCTGGACCCGCCCTTCACCCAACGGCTGGCGATTGCTCTCGATGAAGTTGAAGCAAACTACGACCTTGTGATCATCGACTGCCCGCCACAGCTGGGTTTCACCACGATGACCGCCTTGCTGGCGTCCACCGGGCTGCTGATCACCGTTGTGCCCAGCATGCTTGACGTTGCATCAATGGCCCAATTCCTTGAAATGGCAGGGGAAACTGTCCGAACGCTGGAAGAAGCGACCGGGCCGATCGACTGGGCTTTCCTGAAGTTTCTGATCGCGCGCTACGAGCCGACCGATGTGCCGCAATCGCAAATGGCCGGTTTCCTGCGCTCGATTCTGCTCGATCAGGTACTCAATACGCCGATGCTGAAATCGACCGCGATCTCGGATGCCGGGATGACCCAGCAGACGATTTACGAACTGGAGCCGTCGCAGGTGATCAAGAAAACCCTCGACCGGATCATGGAAAGCGTGAACGGCGTGGCGGACGAGTTCGAGAAGACGATCCAGCTGGCCTGGGGAAGAGAGAGTGACTGATGGCACGCCGTAACCTGTTTCAACCCCCTCCCCCGCCGCCCACCGATGAGACCGAAAAGGCCGACGCCAAGTCGCGCTTTCCCAATACCGGCGCGATGAGTGGCGTGAAATCCACGCTCAAGGATCTGTCCAGCAACGCCGTGCGCGACATCGCGCCCGAGATGATCGACGACGGCGGCCCCAAGGACCGGCTGACGTTCAACGATGCCGACGTGGCGCTGCTGGCAGACAGTATCCGCCAGCACGGCCAGCAAGTGCCCATCATGGTTCGCCCGGTCCCCGAACGGCCCGGGCATTACCGCGTTGTCTATGGCCGGCGGCGTCTGCACGCGCTACGGCTTCTCGGCTTGCCTGCCAAGGCACTGGTGCGCTCGCTATCGGACGAGCAGGCGGTGCTGGCGCAAGGACAGGAAAACTCGCAGCGGCTGGACCCCAGCTTTATCGAGAAGGCGCTTTTCGCCGCCGAACTGTCCTCAGCGGGCTATGAGCAAGCCGTCATCATGGACGCGCTGGCCGTCGACAAGCCGATGCTGTCGCGCATGAACAAGGTTGCGCGCAGTCTGCCGGCCGAGGTGATCGAACGCATTGGCCCGGCGCATGGTGTCGGTCGTCGCCGCTGGGAAGAACTGGCCGACGTTGTCCGCGTTCAGGATCTGGACATGCTGGCTGTGGCGGCTGCCGTTGATCTGGATGGCATTCAGGCTTCCGATGAGCGCTTCGCGCGCCTCAGCGATGCTGCCCTTGCCCAAAGTCGCGCACAGACCCCGCCGCGCCCTGCGGCCTCCCCTGCCCTGTCGATCAGTCTGGACGACGGCACGGTTCTGGCCGAGGTGACGGAATCCGCGCGGTCCTTGACCGTCAAGCTCTCGAAATCAACTTCGCCGGCATTTGCGCAATGGTTGCGCGACAATGCCGAGGAAGAACTCATGCGGTTGCATGAGGCCTGGCGCGCATCGCGCGCGTCTGACTGAAAACCCCTCAACCCCCGCAACACAGGAGCACGAACCGCAGCCAGAAAAAGAAAGAGCCCCCCAAGGTCACCCCCGGAGAGCCCAATCTGTACTTTGCACCTTCAGATTTACCAGCTTCTCCCCGCCAGTCAACACCAACCGATTCGGTTGATCGGTAAACTGCGTCTTTTTTTCAAGGACGGCGGGCGACCCGCTATTTCCTGATCAGGTTGCCGTGAAGAAATCATGGCTTTCATTCAAACTGCTGCGGCCCTCGGCCAGCGGCCCGGGATGGGTTTGTCCGCGGACAACGCTCTCCCCGAGCGTCACATCGTTGTCGAACTGCTCAGAAGCGCGGCGCCGCTACTGGGATTGAAACCAGCCGTCCTGGCAACACTGGAAGCGATGTTGTCGTGCCTTGCACCCAAGCGCACGCATCACACTGTGTTCGCCTCGAACGCCACCCTCGCCTTCCGGCGCAACGGATTGTCAGACCGCACGATCCGTCGTCACGCCGCACTCTTGCAAGAGTATGGGCTTTTGCTGCGCAACGACAGCCCTAACAAGAAACGCTATTCGCGCCACTCAAGCGCCGACGGTGCCACGCTGCGCTTCGGCTTTGACCTGACGCCGCTGTTCGACCGGCTGCAGCACATTGCCCATTTGGCAGCCCAAGCCGAACAACAGCGCGAACGACTTGCCTATCTTCGCTGCAAGCTGCGCAGCGCGGCGCAGGATGCCTTGCTCCGTAATGCCGAAGACGCTGTTGCTTTGGACAGCCTTAAAGCGCTGCGCCGCAAACTGACCGCCGAAGACTGCGAAGCATTGCTGAGTGCGCTGAATCCCGTGCCTGCGGAAGGCCGTGAAGATCCCGCGCAACAGCCCCCTTTGTCCGCCAGCGACGGTCAATTTGTCCGCCACTATCAGAAGTCAAATAAAGAAATTACTGAAAGAAAGAGCGCTGAGAACGGCGCAAAATCCGAACACAGCGCTGACCCTCAAGACCTGAGCGTAAACGATCTGGTGCAAGCCTGCCCTGAAGCGGCGCAATTCGCACAGGCCCCGGTCCGAACCACGCATGATGTGGTCACCCATGCCAGAGTTCTTGCCCCCATGCTGGGTATTGACGCCGCAAGTTACCACGCCGCGCAGGACCGCATTGGCCCCCTGGGTGCAGCCGTTACCGTTTGGGCGTTGGTGCAGCGGCATGACACAATCAGACGCGTCGGAGCCTATTTCCGTGCAATCACCAGCGGGGCGAAAAGCGACGGCTTCGACCCCTTCTCGCTTGTGCGTCGGATGCTGAGCAACGCAGCGGGAGCTGGCTGTGCTACGTGAAATTGTCCGCGGACAATGGAAACAGCGATGCCAATTCATCGGGTCTTCTGCGAAATCCTTGTGACGCAGCGAGATACGGACTGTGCCTCAGGGCCCTGTGGTGCTATCACCAGACGGTGCCTGAGACGCCAGCAAGAGGGCGCCCGGAACGCCCCCTTCCCTTCTGTTCACTGCGATAGTTCCGGCAGCCGGAACATAATTCCAATTCGGTTGACCACCCGAATTGCGCCACGCTACCTGTTGTCCGCGAACAGGGAGGAACCGTATGCGCTGGGTGGATGAACTGATCGACGGCAAGCCGGACAGCGATACTGCGATCATCGATCATGACGGCTCGATCTTGAGCTATGAGGCCCTCCGTGCTGAGATCACACGCGCTACACAAAGGTTGATTGCACAGGGTGTCGAACCCGGCGACCGCGTGTTGATCGTAGCGGAGAACTGTGCGCAGCTGGCTATCGGTTTTCTTGCTACTACGCGCCTGCGGGCCTGGTGCATTCCGGTGAATGCACGTGTCACGGCCAACGAACTTGATGCCATTCGCAGCCATGCGACGCCCCGGGTCACGCTTTTTACCACCGCAGTATCACCTGACGCACAAACCCATGCCGACCGTCTGGGCGCCACGCAGCAGGCGCCGGACTGGACAGCGCTTACCGACTCGACTGTCGTCCCCGAGCCTGTTTTCGACACGCCTGCCCGGCAGGTTGCGGCGATGGTCTATACCTCGGGGACAACCGGCGCACCCAAGGGTGTGATGCTGTCGCACCAAAGTCTTGTCTTCAACGCTACCGTCTCTGCCCGCACCCGGCATTTTGCCCCCGGCGACACGCTGATCCTGACGCTGCCCTGTACCCACATCATGGCGCTGTCGACGTCGCTGCTTGCGGGGCTGAGCGGTGGTGCGACGATCCGCTTTCTGGCCCGCTTTACCGTCGACGCGCAACTGCGCGAGTTGGCAGAGGGCGGGACGGTCATGTCGGTCGTGCCACAGATCTTTGACCAGCTGTTGCGCAAGCTGGATGCGGACAACGCCGCCCTCACCGCGCCCCGCTTGCGAATGATCGGCTGCGGTGGCGCGCCTCTGGACCCGGCGTTGAAAGCCCGGGTGGAAGCGCGCTTTGGCCTGACGCTTCAAAACGGCTATGGGCTGACCGAGGCCGGGCCGGGCGTTTCCTCGACAATCTACGGACCGCCACGCAGCGATGGCTCCATCGGTTACGTTTACCCCGAGTGCGCGGTGCAGATTGATGCGCCCGACGGGGATGGGGCAGGGGAGCTGCTCTTTCGCGGGCCGGGTGTGATGCTGGGGTACTACCGCAACCCGCAGGCCACGGCTGAAGTGATGACCGAAACCGGATACCTGCGCACCGGCGATCTGGCGCGGATCGACCCGGACGGCGCGCTGCATCTGGTTGGGCGGAAGAAGGAGCTGATCGTCCGCTCAGGCTTCAACATCTACCCGCCCGAGGTCGAGGCGGCGCTGATGTCCTGTCCGGGTGTGCTGCAAGCCGCCGTGGTGGGGCGCACCCATGCGGGCAATGAAGAGGTGTTGGCCTTTGTCACGACCAATGGCTCGACCGACACTGCCACGATTGCGGCGCATCTGCGCCAGCACCTTGCGCCCTACAAACAACCCCAGCACATCACCATCGTAGCCGCGATGCCGATGACCTCGGCCGGAAAGATCCGCAAACCGGCGCTGGTCGAAGGCTTCTCGCCTTAGCGTCGGGTGATGACTTTGAAGGTGCCACTGGCGCGGGCGATGAGAACACCCGTTTCGTCGTGGATCTCGCCCTCGGAGAAATAGATCGACTTGCCACCACCGACGCGCCGGGCCTCACAAATCAACCGCGTGCCGCGCGGTTGTGCCAGATAGCTGACATTCAGGTTCAGTGTAACCGAGGGTCGGAACGTGTCGGGGTTTCCCTCCCAGCAGCCGGAGGATCCCAGTGTGGTGTCAAGGATCGAGGCATAGACGCCGCCGTGGGGAATACCCATCGGGTTCAGCAGATGCGGGCCGATGTCCAGCTCGAAGCGTGCATAGCCGTCGGAATAGCCGGTCTTGCGTGCGCCGATCAGGCCCATGAAACCGCGGGCGCTGCTGGGGTAGGGGGAGATGTCGTCAGGCATGGGGCGTGGGTCTCAGGCTAAGGGTCTGGGCCGCGCGCAACAGACGCGGCGCGTATTGATCGATCAGGGTGTCGGCAGGGTTGAGGAACCCGAAACCGCCAACATTGAGCGCATACTGCGATTGCCCCTGCTCAGGGCGAACGGGCGCAGCGATGCCGTTGATCTCTTTGCGCCATTCCCCGAACGAGGTACAGAACCCATAGCGCGCGAAATCCTCGCGCGCACGGGCCAGCCCGTTTTTCAGCCGCGCGTGATCTGCGACATCGGCGCGGCGCAGCGCGTCCTCGAGCAGCGACTCCTGTTTGTCCACGGACAATCCCATCAGGCTGGCACGTCCGATCGAGCTGTGAAACAGCGGCACCTGCGCGCCCAGATGAAAGATCATCGATACCGAATTCGGTGAACGGTGGGTGGCAAGATAGACCACCGACTGCCCGAAGCGTTCCCCCAGGGCGGCGGCTACGTTGGGGTTGTCTCCCCGGCAGATGTCGGCAAGTTCCAACTGCGCGCGGTCTTTCAGCTCCATCCCGGCAAGCACGCCGTGACCCAGTGTCAGCACGCCGGGGCCAAGCCGATAAGCGCCGCCCGGTTCGGCTTGCACCAGATAGCCCAGCTTGCACAGCGTGTAGGTCAGCCGCGTCACCGTCGCTTTGGGCAGGCCGGTGCGGCTGGCGAAGCTCTGATTGGACAGGGTGATCTCATTCGGGCGAAAGGCTCGCAGCAGGGCCAGCCCGCGCGACAGCGCGACGACGAACTTGGGGTCGCTGGCGTCGTCCATCGGATCGTCTTCAGGATCGGTCACGCGGCCTCCGGTGTTGTTTCGCATATCAGAATAACGTTCCGATCAGCGGGACGCAATGTCGACGCCGTGTGTGTCGTCGTCTCGCATCCGTATCGTCAGGTTATCCCGTCCGACCCATGCGCCGCAGTGGTCGCAGGCATAGCGCGCGCGCAGGATGGAGCCGCAGGCGTGGACCCGCAGATCGGGGGGAGGGTGGCCGTCGTTGCACCAGCGATCCCCCCAGTCGGCGATAGCCAGCAGCAGCGGGTAGAAACCCTCGGCCCGTGGCAGGACCGAGTAGAGCAGCTTGCGGCCCTGCGCCTCTTCGGCCACCAGACCCAGCTCCTTGAGCTTGTCCAGCCGGTCGCGCACCACACTGGTTCCCAGCGCCAGTTCCTGCACGATGGCGAGCATGTGGCGCGGGCCCTGAAACAGCAGATAGAGGATCTCGTTGCAGGGCAGATCGCCGACCAGCGAGGCCGCGACCGTTCCCGCCTCTTGCGAGGTCGCAGCGGTGAAGCTGGCGTCATTGCGCCGGGCAAGGCGCGGGCGCGGCTCGGCCTCGATCTGTTCGGGCTGGGTCCGGTGAATTGCGACAGTGCCGCTCGTTACGGGCTCGCGGCACTCAGAGCAGCGCCAGGTCGCGCCGATGACGTGGCCGCAGTCCTTGTGCACGATGTCGAAGGGCAGGATGTCGGCGCCGCCGGGATTGGCCTGATGCCAGAGCCAGATCGCATACATCGCGTCCTGCAGGTCCAGCGCCTTGGCAGTGGGGGCGTAGTCCAGTGTGGCCTGACCGGGGCCGATGAACCGGCGGTACATCATCTGCTCGCGGCACAGATGCGCCAGTCGCAGGGACAGGGTTTGCCGGGGAATGTTCAGAGCGCGCTGAAAGGCGCTGAAGCGGCGGGTGCCGTTGAACGCCTCTTTCAGGATCAGCATGGTCCAAGGATCGCCCAGCACCCTCAAGGCCCTGAGCAGAGCCGTCGCGGGGGGGCCGCTGGTTTCGGGGGCAGGGGGGGCAGTATCCACGGGCCGCATCCTTTTCGCGCGACCCAAGCACGGCGCGCCGGCGATGGCAACCAGCCCCCCTGATCCGCGCTCAGTCACGCCAGATGTCAGCCCCGTCGATCCATGTCGTGTGGAACCCGATGGTGATCCGACGGGGGATCTTTACCTTGGCGATCGGCTTGGTGATGTCATCGGCATCGAAGATCAGACAGGCCGAGGACCAGTCGTTTGAATCGGTGATGAAGGTCACCGGATAGGCTTTGCCGTCCTTGCCCGCACCGCGCGCCGGGGCAACCGGGGCTTCGGACCCATAGACCCCCGCGCCATAGCTGTATTCCTGCGTGGCCCCGGTTTCGAGGTCATAGCGCACCATGCCGTTGAAGGTCTGGCAGCGCCCCTCAAGCGAGCCTTCCTGCGGGATCGGGATCAGCTGGTTGAACGAATACCGCGTCTTGTGGCCGACAGCATGGGCGTTGACGGTCGGGAATTCGGTGTTGCGATCATCCATCGCGCCTTCGCTCACCACGCCGGTCTTGGTGTTGAAGCTCCAGCGGTACAGGATATGCGTGCGGCGGCGGTAGGACATCATCGACGCAAGGTGATGATCGGCGGGGTCTTTCACCGGCATCGGATCTTCCTGCCGGCACCCGATCATGTGGACCCAGTCGCCTTCTTCCCAGCTGTTGGCGATGTGCAGGATGTAGCAGGGCTCGGCCTCGAACCACTGCACTTTTGTCGAGCGGCCAAAGCGGTCGATCAGCCCGAAGCGCGCGGGCTGGTCGCGGTGAAAGCCCATCACGCGGCGGCCGTGTTTCTTGAGCAGGTCGACGTCGTGGTAAAAGGGCAGGTCATGCAGGATCGCGTAATTCTCGGTCAGGCCCATGTCATGGGGCGAGCGCGGCCCGGCGAGGTCGATGTCGATGTCGAAATTCAGCGAGCCATCGGCATTGGCCATGCCGTAAGACATATAGGGCGGCTCGTCCTGATAGTTGAAGAAAAACATCTGCTTGGTGAACGGGTCGGTCTTTGAATGCGCCGACACCGAATGGTGCAGCTTGCCGCCCAGCGTCTCGCGGCCAACGGTTTCCAGCGTCAGCGGATCGACCTTGTAGGGATCGCCGGACATGTACCAAAGCGACAGGATGTTGCCGTTGAAAAAGATCACATCGGTGTTCGACACGTCCTTGATCGGCGAGCCGGGCAGGCGGAAATCATAAGGCCCGGCCAGCCCCGGCCAGATCGCCTTGCCCGCCTTGTCCTCGACGATAAACGCGCCGTTGCGCAGGTATTTCTGTTTGAACGTCGCCTTGCCGTCGCGGAAATAGATGGCCCGCAACTGCGCGTCACCATCGTAGTAATGGTACTTGCTGTTGACCGGCTCGAACCGCTGCGAGGGGCCGTTCATCACGTACGCGCCGTTCAGATCGGCGGGGATTTCGCCCTCGACCTCAAGATCCTCGGCCTCGTACTCGATATCGGTCGGTGCGAAAGCGCCGTGCAGATAGGGGTGGTCGTATTTCCAGATCCAGTCGGGCGCGTCGGGCGGCGGGGTGCCATCAGGAGCGTACATGCGCACATTCGCGGTGGTGACGGCGAGATCGGGCTCGTGGGACATGGGGCGCTCCAATGTTTACTTAACTAGACCGATATTGCGGCAATGGCGCGGTGAGTCAAGGAATTCGTCGCTCATCTAGACCGGAATCTGGCAATTGGGCCGCGTTCTACGGTGGAATGCGTTGTGTAGGACTGGGAAGCCAGCCGATTCCCGGTGCTTTTGTTCCGCAAAGCAAAACATCATTTTGAAATTATGGATTCTTGCTTGACCGATCCACAATTGGTGGTCTAGCAATTCAGTCAACGGGAGGATGTCAACAATGCTGCAACTGGTCTGCTTGCCGGGACTGCTGTGCGACGCAGGAATTTATGCGCCGGTTCTGGCGGATCTGGCCATGCCTGCGCAGTCGCTGGACCTGCCCGCGCTTGATTCGTTTGAGGCGCTGGTCGAGCAGATCACCGCGCAGCTGCCCGAGCAGGCCGTGCTGGTCGGCATGTCGATGGGAAGCTATCTGGCGCTGGCCGTGGCGCGGCGTGCCCCAGAGCGGGTCAAGGGGCTGGTGCTGATCGGCACCAACGCTGCCGCCGACACCCCGCGCGGGGCTGCCCTGCGCGGCAAGGTCGCCGCCTGGGCCGCGCGCGAAGGGATCGACGCGCTGGCGGCCTCCATCGCCGATGGCATGCTCTCAACCACGCGCCGTGACGACGCGGACTTGCGGGGGGCGATCCTGCGGATGGCGACAGGGCAGGGGCTGGACACCTTCACCCGGCACCAGACCGCCCTCGCCGCGCGTCCCGACCAAACCGCCGCGCTGGCCGACATCACCTGCCCCGTTCTGGTCCTGACCGGGGCCGAGGATACCGTCACCCCGCCCGACGCCGGGCGCGCGGTGGCTGAGGGTGTGCCGCAGGGCCAGTTCATTCTGCTCGACGGGATCGGCCATATGCCGGTGCTCGAGCGCCCCGACCTTGTGGCGCAACATATCCGCGCCTTCGTCACGACCCGACTGCCGCAGGAGGAACGCGCGCAATGACTTTGAAAGACCGGCTCGCCGCGCTGCGTGTTCCCGCCTTTGCGGCCCCGATGTTTCTGGTTTCCAACCCCGATCTGGTGGTCGCCTGCTGCAAGGCGGGCATCGTCGGCAGCTTTCCGGCCCCCAACCTGCGTACCAGCGAAGAACTGGGCGTCTGGTTGGGCGAGATCCGCAGCCGCGTGACCGACGCTGACGCGCCTTGGGCGCTGAACCTTGTCACCCATTCCACCAGCCCGCGCCTGCCGGGCGATCTGGAGCAGGTCGCCGGCCACCAGCCGCCCATCGTCATCACTGCACTGGGCAGCCCCAAGCCGGTGATCCAGACCGTTCACGCCTATGGCGGGCTGGTGTTCGCCGATGTCATCTCAGTCGAGCTGGCGCGCAAGGCGGCCGATGCGGGGGCGGACGGGCTGGTGCTGGTCTGCTCCGGGGCAGGGGGCCATACCGGCGATCTCAGCCCGATGGTGTTTGTCGAGCGGGTGCGCCAGTTCTTCGACGGCTATATCGCGCTGGCAGGGGCCATTAACACCGGCGAGGCGCTGTTGGCCGCGCAGGTTCTGGGCGCGGATTTCGGCTATCTTGGCACGACGTTTCTGGCGGCTGAGGAAAACACCGCCTCGCCGGAATACAGGCAGATGTGCATCGTCTGCTCGGCCACGGATCTGCTGGTCTCGCGCGCCTTCACCGGCGCGCGCGCGTCGATGCTCAAGCCGTCGATGGTAGCCAAGGGGTTGGACCCGGCAGAGCTGGAATTCAAGGTCGCGAAGCTTAACTTCACCGGCCGCAAGGACGAGGCGGTCAAGCCGTGGTCCGGCATTTGGGGCGCGGGGCAGGGGGTTGGCCGGATTGAACGGGTCGAACCAGCCGCTGTCATCATCGACCGGCTGGTCGCGGAATATGACGCGGCGCGCACCCGGACGCGGGAGCTGTGCGCATGAGCGTGTTTTCCGCCTCTGACCGCGCCCGTTTCCGGGCCGAAGGGCATTGGGGCGACGTGACCCTGCCCGCGATGTTCGCGGCCACCTGCGCGCGGGTGCCTGACCGGCTGGGGCTGGTCGATGCCCCCAACCGCGCCGAGATTTTCGAGGGCGCACCGCAGCGCCTGACCTACGCGCAGATGCAGGTTGAGGTCGACCGCTACGCCGCCATCCTGCAAGCGCGCGGCATCGGCCCCGGCTCGCTGGTGGCGACGCAATTGCCCAATATCGCCGAGCTGGTGCTGCTCTATCTGGCGATCTCGCAGGTCGGCGCGGTGCTCAGCCCGATCTCGATGGCCTACCGCTCGGCTGAATTGCGCGACCTGTCGCAGGTGGCAGAGTTCGACGCCTATATCTCGGTCGGCCAGCTGCGCGGTCAGGCGTTCTACGCCGAGCGTCTGGAGGCGCTGCCCGCGCATGTGCAGCGGCTCGGGCTGGGGCAGGGTCTGCCCGAGGGTGTGTTCCGGCTGGACACGGCGCAGGCGGGCGATCCCGCGCCGGTGCCGCTGGACGCGGATGATCTTTACGCCGTCTTCTGGACCTCGGGCACCGAGGGTGTCCCCAAGGCCGTGCCCAAGACCCACAACAACCTGATGTCCAGCTCTCTGGGCGCGTGGCGGCTGCTGGGTCTGCCCGACGGCGCAAATGTGCTGGCCCCGTTCCCCTTTGTGAATGCTGCGGCCGTTGGTGGCCTGATGATGTGCTGGATGCGCACGGCGGGTGCCATGATCCTGCATCATCCGTTCGATGTGAACGTCTTCCTGACCCAGCTGAAGACCGAAGACATCACCTATACGATGGTCGCGCCCACCGTGCTGGTCTATCTGCGCGAGCAGGCGCAAGACCCCGATCTGCACCCGGCACTGAACCGGTTGCAGGCCATCGGCACCGGCTCGGCCCCGCCCGATCCTGAGGTTTTCGTGTTCTTTCAGGACCGTTTCGCCATCCCCATCGTCAATTTCTTTGGCTCGAATGAGGGCGCGCAGATGTGTTCCTCGCAAGAGCGCATCCCTGATCCCCGCCAGCGCGCCAGCTTCTTTCCGCGCGACGGGGATGAGACATGGAAGCCCGCGCTGCGCACCGCCAATGGCGGCACCTTCAAGCTGGTCGATCCGGCGACAGGCGCGACGGTCAGCGAACCGGGCGCCTTGGGTGAGATGTATATTCAGGGGCCGACCCTGCTCCCCGGCTATTATTCGCGCAAGGGCATCGACCGCAGCAAGTTCACCGCCGATGGCTACCTGCCGACCGGCGATCTGTTCCAGATTTCCGAATGCGGTTCGCTGATCCGCTTTCACGCCCGGTCGCGCGAGTTGATCGTGCGCGGCGGGATGAAGATTTCGCCGGTCGAGCTGGACAATGTGCTGTCCGCATTGCCCGGCGTGCGCGAGGTGGCGGTTGCCGCCTATGCCGATCCGCAGATGGGCGAAAAGGTCTGCCTGTTCGCGGTGATGAGCCCCGGCCACACGCTCGACCTGCCCGCCGTGACCGCGTTTTGTGACCGGGCCGGGTTGGCCAAGTTCAAATGGCCCGAGCGGCTGGAACTGCGCGACGCCCTGCCGCGCACGCCGCTGGCGAAACTCGACCGCAAGGTGCTGGCCAAATGGCTGGCGCAACAAGGAGACATCCATGCCTGAGCCCGTTTACATCCTTGGGGGCGCGCAAACCGACTTTGCCCGCAACTGGGCCCGCGAAGGGCTGGGCATCGACGCGATGATGCGCGAGACGCTATTCGAGGGGCTTCAAAACGCCCGTCTGGAACCGCGCGATCTGCAATCGGTGCATGTCGGCAATTTCGTGGCCGAGCTGTTCTGCGGGCAGGGCCAACTGGGCGGCATGATCGCCTCGCTGCATCCCGATCTGTCGGGCATCCCCACTCAACGGCATGAGGCCGCTTGCGCATCGGGCTCGATGGCGATGCTGGCGGCGGCAGCAGAAATCGAGGCCGGGCGCTATGATCTGGTCGCGGTGCTGGGCGTCGAGTACATGCGCAACGTGCCCGGCCAGCGCGCCGCCGAGCATCTGGGCGCTGCGGCCTGGGCCGGCAAGGAATGGACCGACGCCACCTATGTCTGGCCCGCCGCCTTTGCCGATCTGATCGACGCCTACTCCGAGAAATACGGCCGGCTGAGCTATGACCACCTCGGCGAGATCGCGCGCATCAACTACGCCAACGGCAAGCGCAATCCCTATGCCCAGACCCGCAAATGGGAATTCACCGAGGCCAGTTTCAAGGAAGACGACACCGCCAACCCGGTGATCGAAGGCCGCGTGCGCCGCAACGATTGCGGGCAGGTGACGGACGGCGCGGCGGTGGTGTTTCTCGCCTCGGCCACCCGCGCGGCGGCATACGCGAAAGAGCGCGGGCTAAGGCTGTCCGACCTTGCGAAAATCGACGGCTGGGGCCACCGCACCGCGCCGATGATGCTGTCGGAAAAGCTGGCGGAAAGCCGCAATGACCGTTTCGTGCTGCCGCATGTGAATAAGGCGATCCGCGAGAGCTTCACGCGGGCGGGCATTGACAGCCCGTTCCAGCTGGACGCGATTGAGACCCATGATTGCTTTGCGATGACCGAATATGCGGCCATCGACAGCTATGAAATCACCGCCCCCGGCGAAAGCTGGAAGGCCGTCGAAGAGGGCGTCATCGCCCCCGGTGGACGGCTGCCGATCAACCCCTCGGGCGGATTGATCGGGCTGGGGCACCCGGTGGGTGCCACCGGCGTGCGGATGATGCTCGACGGCTACAAGCAGGTCACCGGCCAGGCAGGGGAGTGCCAGGTCGAGGGGGCGCAGCGCGTCGGCTTGCTGAATATCGGCGGATCGACCACCACGATCGCGTCGTTCGTCGTGAGACGGGGAGCATAACCCCGCGCACGATCCATTACTTTGACACCAGGGAGGAAACCAATGTTGAAGAAAAACCTGACCGGCGCTGCCGCCGGAGTAGCGCTTGGCCTGATGGGCTCGGCTGCCGGGGCCCGCGATCTGGCCTTTGCCGTGTTCGTTCCCGCCGCCTCGCCCAGCGTGCAGAGCATCTACCAGCCGTGGGTGGACTGGTTCAACGCCGAGGCCGCAGCCGATGACGTTCAAATCACCCTTTACGCGGGCGGCACGCTGGGCCGCAACCCGCTGGCACAGGCGCAGATGGTCGCCGATGGCGTCGCCGATCTGGCGCTGACGGTGCCGTCCTACACGCCGGGCGTGTTCCCCGATTTCGACATGTTCGAGCTGCCGGGCTTTGCCAACAACACCCGCGAAGGCTCGCTGGCCGCGCTGGAGCTGCACCAAGAGGGGCTGCTGCACGGGTACGAGAATTACTACGTCGTCGCGATGTACACCTCGGGCGCGTATATGATCCACACCCGCGAGCCGATCGAAAGCGTCAGCAACCTGAACGGCACGCGCCTGCGCGTCGCCGGGCAGATCCAGACGGCGGTGGTCGAGGCTCTGGGTGGCGTGCCGCAAAGCATGAGCGCGGGCGAGATGGCCGAGAACATCGACCGCGGCCTGATTGATGGCGCGATGACCGATGCCTCGGTCGCCCGCACCTTCCGCGTCGCCGATGTGGCGCCCAACCACTATGACGCCAATCTGGGTGTGCTGGTCTTCACCATCGTGATGAACCGGGGCGTGTATGACTCGCTGCCCGATCACGTCAAGGATCTGCTGGCGCAGAGCGGCCAGTTCATCGCGGACCGCCAGATCGATAGCTACGGTCCGGCAATTGAGACCAACATGCAGGCGTGGGAAGCCGACGCGGCGCATACGCTGGTCATCCCCACCGACGCCGAGCGGGCAGAGATTGCTACCCGCGTGCAGCCGGTCATCGATCAGGTTGCCGCCGCTGCGACCCCCGGTCTGATCGAGGCGTATGAGGCCAAGCTGGAAGACATCCGCAGCCGCTAATCCCGACACGGGGCCGGGACAAACCCCGGCCCCACCCTTTTGCCAAAGCGGAGGCGCGCCTTGCAACGCATCGAACGGCATTTCCTTTTCCTGACCCGGGCCGCCGCCATTCTCGGCGTGTTCTTCCTGTTGCTGGTCGCGGGTCTGTCCGTCGTGGACATCCTTGTGCGCGAAGCTACCGGCCGCCCGATCCGGGGCGCGGCGGACATCGCCAGCCTGCTCACCATCATCATCATTGCCTCGTGCTTTCCGGCCGGGTTGCTCGAGCGCCGCCAGATCAAGGTGACCTTTCTGGGCGCGATGATGCCCGGCATGGTCAACCGCGCGCTTGAGGTTTTCGGCGCGCTGATGACCGCGCTGATGTTTCTGGCCATCGCCTATTACGTCACGCTCCACGCGCAGCGGGTCACCGCCAGCGCCGAATATTCGATGGTGCTGAACATGCCCATCGCGCCGTGGTGGTGGGTTGCCACCGGGTGCTTCTGGCTCTGCGTTCCGGCGCAGTTTTTCGTCACGGTTGCCGAGATCCTCGGCCACCCCACGCAGGAACATGAGGCCTGATATGGAACCGTATATCGTTGGCCTGATCGGCATGGGGCTGATGCTGCTCCTGATCCTGCTGCACGTCCCCATCGGCGTCGCCATGGGCATCGCCGGCGTTGCCACCTTCGGCATGATCCGGGGTAACCTGACCCCCGCGCTGACGCTGTTCGGGGTTGAGACCGTCAGCAAGGTCGGCAGCTCGGAACTGGCGGTAATCCCGCTCTTCCTGCTGATGGGGAGTTTTGCCACCGTCGGCGGCTTGTCGGCGGACCTGTACCGCATCGCCTATGCGCTGATCGGCCATATCCGGGGCGGTCTGGCTGTGGCGACGATTGGCGGATGCGCCGGGTTTGGCGCGATCTGCGGCTCGTCCGTGGCGACGGCCAGCACGATGACCCGCATCGCCCTGCCCGAGATGATGAAGCGCAATTATTCCGAGCGTCTCGCCACCGGCTCTATCGCGGCGGGCGGCACGCTGGGGATGCTGATCCCGCCGTCGATCATTCTGGTGCTTTACGGCGTGCTGACCGAACAGTTCGTCAAGACGCTGTTCGTCGCCGCCCTGATCCCTGCCGTTCTGGCCGTGGCGCTGCATGTGATCACCATCCTGATCCTGGTGCGTCGCAATCCCGATCTGGCCTCGACGGGTGAGCGACAGCCGTGGTCCGAACTGGGCCGCGCGCTGCGCAGCGGCTGGACGGCGGTGGCGCTGATGATCGTGGTGACGGGCGGGATCTATGCCGGGATCTTCTCGGTCAACGAATCCGCTGCGGTGGGGGCATTTCTGGCTTTCCTGATCGCGCTTTTCCGGGGTCGCCTGACGCTCAAGGGCTTCTGGAGCGCCCTGCAGGAAACCGCCGCGACGACGTCGATGATCTACCTGATGACCATCGGTGCCTCGATCTTCACCTACGCGGTCACCATCTCGGGCCTGCCGGAGATGCTGGTCGACGGCATCCGCGATACGGGTCTGCCGGGGATCTGGGTCGTGGTGCTGTTGATGATCATGTACCTGATCCTCGGCTCGATCTTCGAGACGATCTCGTCGATGGTGATCACCATCCCCTTCGTCTTTCCGCTGATCCTGAGCTATGGCTATGACCCGATCTGGTGGGGCGTGCTGACAGTGATGGTGATCGAGATCGGTATGATTACCCCGCCGATCGGCATGAACGTCTTCGTCATGAAGGCGATGTTGCCCAAGACCAAGCTGTCGACGATCTATGCCGGGGTGGCACCCTTCATCGTGGCCGACATCCTGCGGCTGGCGATTCTTGTCGCCTTCCCGGCCCTGTCGCTGTTTTTGGTAAACATGTTCAACCTGCCGCGCTGAGGGGCGCGGCGGCGGTGCTGAACCGGCGGTGCGATCCGGGGGAAAAAGCCGGTTGATATGTCTCGTGGCTCATAATTTTCATGAGAATTTATGCGCTTCGCTCATATTGACCGCATCCCCTGCGTCGCCCATCTTCGCGCGCAGACACAGGGCCGCACCCGTGCGCGCCTGACCTGCATTCCCGCAGCACCCTGATTTTCGCCCTGACGCTCTGACGGCGGGGCGCATGTTTGCACAAGGCATCGCCATGACCCAGTCTTCCCTCACCAATCCCCGCCGCGCCCCGTATCGCGCTGACCATGTCGGCTCGCTTTTGCGCCCCGCCGCCGTGCAGCAGGCCCGGTCCGCCCATCTGCCGCCCGCCGAACTCCGCGCGATCGAGGATCAGGGCATCCGCGAGCTGGTCGCTCTGCAAAAGGCCACCGGCCTCAAGGTTTTCACCGATGGCGAGGCGCGCCGCGCCTTCTGGCACTATGATTTCATGGGCCTGCTGACCGGACTGGACATGAAGACCTCGACCCGCTCGCTCGACTTCAAGACCGAGCACAAGACCCCGCCGATCGAAGCCCATCTGACCGGCCCGCTGGATTTCCCGGCGGATCACCCGATGCTGGAGCATTTCACCTTTCTCAACGGGTTGCTGAAGCCCGCTGACGGTATCGCGAAAATCTCGATCCCCGGCCCCTCGGCCTGCCATTTCCGTATGGAGCCCGAGAACATCGACTACGCGCCCTACCGCGATGAGGCGCTGATGGTTCAGGACATCGCCAAAACCTACAAGAAAGCCGTGCAGGCGTTTTATAACGCGGGTTGCCGCTATCTGCAGCTGGATGACATCTTCTTCGCGTACCTCGCCGACCCTAAACAGCGCCAAATGCGGCTGGCCAAGGGGCAAGACCCTGACAAGCTGATCGAGACCTACGCCTGGATGCTCGAGGAAGCGATCAAGGACCGGCCAGCCGATATGGTGATCGGGATGCACATGTGCCGGGGCAACTTCCGCTCGTCGCATGTGGCCGAGGGTGGCTATGATCTGGCCGCCGATGCGATCTTCAACCGCACGTCGGTGGATGTCTATTTCATGGAATACGACACCGACCGCGCTGGCGGGTTGGAGCCGCTCAAGCTGCTGCCCAAAGGGCACAAACGGGTGATGGCCGGGTTCATCACCACCAAGACAGGCGAGCTGGAAAGCGCGGACTGGCTGAAATCCAAGTTCGACGAGGCATCGAAATACGTCGATCTGGATCAGCTGGGCATCGCACCGCAATGCGGCTTTGCGTCGACCGAGCATGGCAATGCGATCACCGAGGACGACGAAAAGCGCAAGCTGGAACTGGTCGTGCAGACCGCGCAGGCGATCTGGGGCGAGAACTGACCTCAGCCGCAGGTGATGTGAAAGGCGAGCCCAGAGCGGGCTCGCCTTTTTGCATTCCAGCGCGGCGACGGCGGACAGGTGCATCATGCGCGCAACCGATGCGGGCCAGAGACAGGCATGCCTGTATACCACCGGCGAGAGCCTGCCTTACGGTTGCCCAGGTGCTGGAGCCCCGTCTGACAGGCGTTGGGGCGGGTTGTAACCGTCGGCGTCATGAGCGCGAGAGACGCCCGGCACCGATACCGACAGGCACGGGGTGCCTTCTTTCGGAAGTGGCAATCCGCGCGGTCGAATGGGGTTTCCGCGCAACACCGCGTCCGGCGCACCGCACGCCAAGGCTTGACCCCCCGTCCCGCCGGTCCTATGCGCGCGGCAGCTAGGCTTCGTGCGAAACCCCGCCAGAACTCAATTCAGTTTCGGGGCACGCATGAACTATTCCACCCTTTCCGTTTTGGCGCTGTTCGCCGGTCTTGGCACACCGCTTGCTGCGCAGACCGCAGGTCCGGTGCAGCCGGGAACTACCTTTCTGGGTACGATCCGCATCGACAGCCGCGAGGCGCAGGCGGTGCTGGGCAATTCCGAGATCACGCAAGACGAGATCGAGGCGCTCAACGCCGACTCGATCCGCGATGTCTTTGCCGGGCAGTCGGCGATTCAGGCCAGTGGCGGCGCGTCGATTGCCACGAATGTCTTCGTCAACGGGTTGGAGGAAAGTCTGCTCGCCGTCACCATCGACGGGGCGCGCCAGAACAAATCGCCGTTCCACCATTCGGGCAACGTGCTGATCGACCCCGCGCTGCTGCGCCGGGTCGAGATCAGCGCGGGGCTTGCCCCCGCCGATGCCGGGGCCAATGCCACGGGCGGGTTGATCGCCTATGAGTTTGCCGATGCCAGCGACCTTCTGGCCCCCGGCCAGACCTTCGGTGGTCGTTTCACGCTGGGTGCAGGGTCGAACGGCGCGGGCATTCGCGCGGGACTGACGGTCTACGGGCTGGCGGGGCGGCTGGAATACCTGCTCAGCGCGACGCGGCAATCGGGTGATCACTACGACGACGGATCGGGCACCCCGGTTCTGGGCACCGAGCCCGAACTGCGCAACTATATGGCGCGCTTTGGCTACACCACCGACACCGGCAGTCGCCTGCGTTTCTCGGCCTCGCAGACCGAGGATACCGGCGAGCGGCTGGCGCAGGCCGGACCGGGCGGGCTGCTGTTCATCCGGCCCGATTTTGCCGGCGTTGTCGGTCGCCCCAGCGTGCTGGTGACGCCCTATTCGGGGCGCAGCTCGTACACGCTGACGTGGGAAGGGGCTGAGGATGGCGCCTATGACCCCGAGGTGCAGCTAAGCTACAACCAGCAGCAGCTCGACGGGATCGGCATCTGGGGCGAGAACACCAGCTTCAGCGGCTATGGCGAAAACGTCTTTCACCTGCCCAACGGCACCGTGACGGCGGGCGTCGATTTCTTCCGCGAGCGGGCGAATGGCTTTGGCCGGGGCACGGGTGCCTATGGCGACAGCGGGAACGAGCGTTTGTCGAGCATCGGGCTTTATGCCCAGTCGCGTCAGGATCTGACCGATCGCGTCTCGGTTTCCTATGGCGCGCGTTATGACTGGCAGCGGTTCACCGGGGCCGATGGCACCGAGTTCCGCGACAGCGGTGCCAGCGTCAACGCTTCGCTCGACTATATCCTCAGCGACACGCTGACCTTCAACGCGGGTGCCGCCTCGACCTTTGGCGGGTTCGAGCTGGGTGAGGCAGCGCTGATCAATTTCGGCGGGGCGTGGGACTACACCGGCTTTCGCGCTTCGCAATCGCGCGCCGCACGGGTGGGTCTGCGCTATCAGGAAGGGCGCTGGACCGCATCGGGCGCGCTGTTTTACACGGAAATCAACAACATCGCCGCGGTGCTGCCGGAATCGGGTGCGCGGGGTCAGTTGACGGATGTGGTAAGCCGGGGGGTCGACACCTCGTTCGGCTATGAGGGCGATCGCCTCTATGCGCGGGTGAACCTGACCTATGCCGATGTGCAGGCCAATGGCAGCGACATCGCCACGACCGCCTATTATCTGGGCCGCCCGGTGGGCAGCCTTGCCGGGCTGGAACTGGGCTATACGCTGAACGACCAGTGGACGGTCGGCGGCTCGGCTCAGGTGGCGTTCGAGAACGCGCTCGAGACCGTGACCCTGCCCAGCTATGAGGTGGTGAACCTTTTCGCGACATGGCGTCCGGCGCAATACAGCGGTTTGCAGGTGCGTTTCGACGTCGAGAACCTGTTCGACCGCACCTATGCCAGCCGCAGCTCGGACGGGATCGGCCTGCCGAACGTGGTGCCGCTGACCGAGCCGGGGCGCACCTTCCGCATCACTGCCGCACTGGAATTCTGATGCCGCGCGGGGAAGGGCTTGCCGCCTTTCCCCGCCTTGCCATCCTTTGTTGGAGACCCCTTATGTTGCGTATTCTCACCCTTGCAACCGTTACGCTGACCAGCTCCGCCGCCCTCGCTCAGACGGTGACTGTGCAGACCGCTGCCGGAACAGTCGCGGTTGCCACGAACCCGGAACGCGTGGTCGCGCTGGACCTTGCCGCCATCGACACCCTGCACGCCTTGGGCGTGTCGCTGGACGGCGTGCCCGATTTCACCCCGCCCGCTTATCTGCGCGCGGCGATGGCGGGGGTGCCCACCGTCGGCACCCTGTTCGAGCCGGACTTCGAGGCGCTGGCCTCCATGGCCCCTGATCTGATCATCGCCGGTGGTCGCTCGCAGGCGCGGGTCGCGCCGCTGTCGCGCATCGCGCCCACGTTGGACATGACGATCACCGGGGCCGATGTGCTGACGCAGGCACAGGACCGGCTTGCCGCCTACGGCGCGCTCTTTTCGCATGGAGCGCAGGCCGCATTGCTGGCCGAGGCACTGAGCGCCGACCTAGCCACCGCCCGCGCTGCCGTTGCGGGAAAAGGCGCGGCGCTGATCCTGATGACCAACGGCGGCACCGTGTCGGCTTACGGCGATGACAGCCGCTTTGGCTGGCTCCACAGCGCCACCGGGCTGCCCGAAGCCTATCCCGCCATCACCGCCGAAAACCACGGCGAGGCGGTCTCGTTCGAGTTCATCGCCGAGGTCAATCCTGATTGGCTGCTGGTCATCGACCGGGGCGCGGCCATCGGGCAGGCGGGCGAAGCCGCCGCCGCCACGCTGGACAACCCGCTGGTGATGGGCACCACGGCGGGGCAACGCGGGCAGATCGTCTATCTCGACAGCGCGGCGCTGTATCTGGCGGCGGGCGGGGTGCAGGCGACACGGCTGATCCTGAACCAGCTGGCCGACGCCTTCACCGCCGCAGGCGACTGACGCCGTGCCCCGTCTGGCCCTGATCTGCCTTGGGCTGGGGCTGCTGGCGCTTGTCAGCCTGGGCCTTGGCGCGACCAACCTGTTTTCCGGCCCGCTCGACAGCGGGATGGTGCTGGCGGTCAGCCGCCTGCCGCGCACGCTGGCGGCGATGCTGGCCGGAGCAGGCTTGGCGCTGGCCGGGGTGGTGATCCAGCAGACGGTGCAGAACCGGCTGGTCGAGCCGGGCCTGACCGGCACCCCCGAAGCGGCGATGCTGGGGCTGCTGGCGGTGACGCTGTGGGCACCCGGCGCGCCGGTCGGGGTCAAGATGGGCATCGCCGCGCTGGCCGCGCTGGTCGGCACGGCGGGATTCTTCGCGCTGTCACGGCATGTGCCGCGACGCGATCCGATGCTGTTGCCGCTAGTCGGGCTGATCTATGCGGGCATTCTGGGCGCAGCGGCGCTGGGGCTGGCCTGGGCGACGGACCTTTTGCAATACGTGTCGATCTGGCGCTCGGGCGATTTTTCCGGTGTGCTGCGCGGGCGGTACGAACTGTTGTGGATCATCGCAGGATTGGCCGTGCTGCTCTATGTGCTGGCTGACCGCATCACCCTGCTGGGGCTGGGCGAGGCACAGGCCCGCGCGCTGGGGCTGAACTGGCGGCAGACGGTGTTGCTGGGGCTGGGCATCGTCGCGCTGGCGACGGCAGTGATCGTGGTCACCGTGGGCGCGATGCCCTTTGTCGGGCTGGTCGTGCCCAACATCGTGTCGCGGCTGTGGGGCGACAATCTGCGTCGCAACCTGCCCCTGATCGCCGCGATGGGCGCGGGGTTTGTGCTGGGTGCGGATATTCTGGGCCGCGTGCTGCGCTGGCCGTATGAGATCCCGGCAGCCACGGTCTTTGCCGTTCTGGGCGCGGGCCTGTTCCTGTGGCTGATCCATGCGCCGCGAGGCCGCCATGGCCGGTAACCGCCTGATCGCGCTGGCGTTAGGCCTGTTGGCACTTTGTGCGCTGCTGCTGCTGTGGCAGTTGCGCGCGCCTTACGGGTTCATTCTGGAACTGCGCGGCGTGAAGCTGGCAGCGCTGGTGATGGTCGGCGCGGCCACCGGGGCGGCGACGATCGTGTTTCAGACGCTGGTGGGCAACCGACTGCTGACCCCCGGTATCGTCGGCTTCGACGCGCTCTATCTGTTCCTGCAAGCGCTGCTGGTTTTCACGCTGGGGGCCAGCGTACTGGCCAGCATCCCCGCCGGGCTGAGCTTTCTGGCCGAGACGGCGGTGATGATGGGGGCCGCGATGCTGCTCTTTGGCCTGTTCCTGCGCAAGGGTAGCGATGATCTGATCAAGCTGGTGCTGACGGCGGTCATTTTGGGTGTGTTGCTGCGCGGGCTGGAATCGCTGGTGCTGCGGCTGCTCGATCCGTCAGAATTCGCCGTGGTGCAGCAGGCTGGGGTTGCCAGTTTTGGCGCGGTCGAGGCGGTACAACTGCTGCCCGCCGGTCTGGCGTTGTCGCTCGCGCTTGCCGCTTCGCTGTGGCTGGCACCGGCGCTGGATCTTGCCGCGCTGGGTCGGACCGCCGCGCGCAGTCTGGGACTGCGCCATGACCGGCTGGTGATGCAAGGACTGGCGCTGGTCGCGGTGCTGGTCTCGGTCTCGACGGCGCTTGTCGGGCCGGTGACGTTTCTGGGGCTGCTGGCGGCCAGTCTGGCGCGGGCGCTGATCCCCAGCGCGCGCCATTCGGTGCTGATCCCGGCCAGCGCGCTGATGGGCGCGGCCATTCTGGTGCTGGGCCAGTTCGTGTTCGAGCGGCTTCTGGGCCAGCAGGCGGCACTGTCCGTCGTCATCGAATTCGTGGGTGGGCTGGTGTTTCTGGCCCTTGTCTTGAGGAGACGCACGGCATGATCGAGATCGAGGGCCTGACCCTGACACGCGGCACGCTGCGGGTTCTGGACGATGTGACGCTGACCCTGCCGGCGGGCGGGGTCACGGCGATCATCGGACCCAACGGGGCGGGGAAATCCACGCTGCTCAACTGCCTTGCCGGGCTGATCACCCCCGACGCCGGGACGGTGCGCATCGACGACGCGGATATCCACCGCCTGCGCGAGCCTGAGCGCGCCTTGCGCCTGTCGCTGCTGCCGCAGGGCCAGACCGTCGTGCCGCGCCTGTCGGTGCGCGAGCTGGTCAGCTTTGGCCGCTGGCCGCATCATCGCGGGCGCCCGGGGCCTGAGGACCGCGCGCTGGTCGAGGCGGCGTTGGCGCGTTTCGCGCTGATTCCGCTGGCCGAGCGGCTGGTTGAGGAACTGTCAGGCGGCCAGCGCCAGCGGGTGCTGGTGGCGATGGCCTTTGCGCAGGCGACGCCGTGGATGCTGCTGGACGAGCCGCTGGCGGCGCTGGATCCGCGCCACGCCCGCGACATCATGGAACGCTTGCACGAGGTCGCCGCGAGCGGGCGTTCCGTGCTGCTGGTCGTACATGATCTGGCCATCGCTGCGCGCTATGCGCAATCGTGCATCTGCATGAAGAACGGCCGGATTCTGGCCGCCGGGCCTTGGGAGCAGACCGTTACAAGCGATCTGCTGAGCACGCTTTACGACACGCCGCTACGGCTGGCGGATGTTGAGGGGCAGCGGATTATTCTGGCGGGCTGACAGAGGGGGAAACCGCGAGAACTCCTCATTTTTCAGATGACATGCAATTGCATGTAATGCCGCTGCATGCTAACCGCACCCTCAGCCAAGACCCTGTCTGAGCCATCAACCCCGTTAACGGAGGCCCCGATGGCAGCGACGCTCCTTCCCACTTTCTCTCCCCGCCGCGCCCGGCAGGCGCTGTTGTGCGGCGTTGCGGCCTCGGCCTTTGGCGCGGCCCCCGCGCTGGCGCAAATGCCCGACGAAACGGTGCAGTTTCTGGGCACGATCCTGCTTGATCCTGCCTACACCCGCGCGCGCGATCCTGAAGGCACTGCTGCCGATCGGGGCAACAGCCATTACGTCGCCGATGCCGAGCTGGAACAAGCGCGGATGGGCGATCTGCGCGACGTCTTTGCCGGGATTGCCTCGGTCTCGGTCGGCGGGGCGATTCCGCTGGCACAAAAGATCTTCGTTAACGGCATCGACATGCTGAACCTTGCCGTCACGCTGGATGGCGTTTCGCAGAACAACCGGCTGTTCCACCATATTTCCGCCAATGCGTTTGATCCCGGCCTGCTGCGCTCGGTCCGCGTTGATGCCGGTGCGGCCCCGGCAGATGCCGGACCGCATGCGATGGCCGGGGCGGTGGTGATGGAAACCGTGGATGTCGAGGATCTGCTCGATCCGGGGCAGGCTTATGGCGGCAACGTCCGGTTGTCGTTCGGCAGCAACGGGCAGACCTTTGGCCGCTCGGCAACGGCGGCAGGGCGCGTCGGCGGGTTTGAGTGGCTGGCCTATGCGCGCCGCGTTACCGGTGAGGATTACGAGGCCGGCGGCGGCGGGGTCGTCGAGGGCAGCGCGGCGGACCTGACGACGCGGCTGCTCAAGCTGGCCTATGAGGGCGACGAAGGCCACCGGCTGGAATTTTCGATGCAGGACATGACCGATGATGCGCTGCGTCCCTACCGCGCCAATATCACCAGCGTCGGGCGTCCCTTCCCGTTGCGCCGCCACGACACGCACCGCACCAGCTATGCGCTATCGTATGAGCAGCGCGATGCCACCGGCCTGTGGGATCCGCATATCGTGCTGGGCCGGTCCGAGGTCGAGGTGGGCGTTGATCAGCCGCTCGACCCGGCGCTGGGTGTCAGCCGGGGCGTGACCAGCACGGCGTCTGCGACGGTGGAAAACCGCTTCCACCTGTCGCCCGATGCGACGATCACGGCAGGGGTGGATTTCTATGACCGCCGGAGCGCCTACAGCGACCTGACCACCACCGCGATCACCGAATCCGCGCGCAATTGGGGTCTGTTCACCCAAGCGCGGATCGAACCGACGGATGCGCTCTCGCTGTCCTTCGGGGGCCGCTATGATCGGCAGGCATTCACCGGCACCACCGGCTGGCGCGAGACCTACGCCGGGTTCAGCGGCAATGCTTCGATCTCGTATCGGGTCACTGACGCGCTGCGGCTGCGCGGCGGGATTTCGTCGGTGTTCGGCGGCATGACGATTGAGGACAATTTCATCTTCAATCCGGGCTGGGACTACACCGGCCTGCGCGCGGCACGGGCCGAGAACCTGACGCTGGGCTTTGACTGGGAACAGGGCAATCTGCGGCTGGACGGGGAGGTGTTCGTCACGCGGCTGAACGATGTGCGCCTGAGCAGTTATGCCGCCAACGCCATGGGCGATGCCGAAAGCCGGGGCTTCAATCTGGGGCTGGGGTACGGGTGGACCAACGGCTATTTGCGTGCCTCTTACGCGTGGAGTCAGGTGCGGGTGAACGGCGCGCTCAGCGACAGCTATAGAGCGCTTGATCTGGGGGCACCGCTGGGCGGCGTGGTCGCGCTGGAGGTTCAGCATTCGCCTGAAGGCAGTAATTTCACCTTTGGCGGCAGTTTTCAGGCGGCACTGGCCTATGATGACGTGGCTTCGGGCTCGGATCAGGGCTTGCCGGGCTATGGCGTGGTCAATGTCTTTGTGGAATACCACCCGCCCAGCATGCGCGGCCTGACTCTGCGCGCCGAGGTCAACAACCTCTTTGACCGCCAGTATGCCGACCGGGCGACCTATGGCGCGGATTTTGCGTCGGTCACGCCGATCTATGAGCCGGGCCGCAGCGTGCAGCTGTCAGCGGCGATGCGCTTCTGAGGCGTCAGCCGTAAAGCCGGTTGAGCAGGCGGACGAGGTCATAGGCCTCGTCCGTCGACAGGCGCGGGGCCATCGCCTGCTGGATCCGCGCCATATAGACCGCCCAGACGCGATCCTGCAGCCCTTCGGCGGCGGGGGTAAGGAACAGGCGCTGCCCGCGCCCCGCACCGGGAATTGCCTCGCGGCGGATGAACCCGGCCTGCTCGATACGCGCGACATGCCGCGACAGGGCGTACTGCGGCACGAAGAGGCGGTTTTGCAGATCCTGCATGGCAATGCCTCCGTCGCCTGCCTCTTCCGTCGCATAGAGAATCTCGTACCAGAGCGGATCGCTGATCCCCAGCGCGCGCAGCTCTGCGGCGATCTCGGGCATCAAGGACCGCTCAACGCGCAGCAGGGCAAAGAACGCCCGGTTATAGGCGATGCGGGCATCGGTATCGCCGAAGGGCAGGGGCGCGGGCGATCCGGGGTCTGGCATCGGGCTGTCCTTGGCTGGCGGGCGGGTTGACGTTTCTTAGGCCAGTGGCGCTGTGACCGCTAGGGGACCGCCGATGCCTGCGGCTTCATTGCCTAACCCCGCAGGGGGCGCTATACCGGTGCGGTCTTGCGGGCGACGGTGCCCTGACACGCGGTCCATCACATAAGGGTTGGTCGATGCGCTTTTCCCCCAATCTGTGCGCCGTGTTTCCCCTGCTGAGCGGGTTCAGTGCAAACAATGTCTGAGGGTTGCCCGTTCGCCTGAGGCGCAGGGCAACCCCAAGCTGACATGAACCTTTTCCGCCCCCGCGCCTGCGCGAGGGGTTCGCTTGTTTGCAGGACCAGACATGACTTTGTGGACCACACTTGCCCACGCCAGAACGGCGGCGGGGGATGATATCCTTTTGCGCCAACGCGGCGATCTGTTCGAAATCCGCTATAACGGGATCGAGCTGATGTCGAACCTCAACCACCAGTCCGAGGATCAACTGGCGCTGCGCGCCATGCGGCGCACCGGCTTTCGACCGCGCAAGATCCTGATCGGCGGCCTTGGGCTGGGCTATACGCTCCGCGCCGTGCTCGACCTTGCGCTGCCGCAGGCCGAGGTGACGGTCTGTGAACTGATCGCCGATGTTGCCGCATGGAACCGCGGCCCGTTGGCCCCGCTGGCCGGGCATCCGCTGGACGATCCGCGCACCACCCTGCTGATCGAAGACGTGCAGGCGCATCTGGCGCAGGCGGATGGCGTCTATGATCTGATCTTGCTGGATACCGACAACGGACCTGACTTTCTGGTCCGCACGCAGAACACCGATCTCTACGCCGACAGCGGCTTGGTTGCGGTGGCCAAGGCGCTCAGCCCCAGCGGGTTGGTGGCGTTCTGGTCGGCGACGGCCTCGGCGGCGTTTGAAGACCGGCTTGCCCGTCAGCCCTGGGCCTGGATGCGCGAGGATATCGCGCTGATCCCCGGCCGCGTCGATGCCATGCACTACATTTACAGCTGTAGCCCCGACGCAGCCGTTCTCGGGAAGCGGGCTGCAGCCTGATCCGCGCGAGCGGGGCAGGCGGCCGGATGGTCAGCGTCAGGTGCGCGCGTTCGGACCATGCCCTGAGGATCGTGCCAAAGCCAGACCCGCGCGCGCGACAAAGCCGTCAAGGCGCAGTGCGCGCGGGGCAGCCTGCACAAAGGCCAGAGCCTGCGCAAAGGCGACGCGGCAGAACGGGCAACGCCCGGCGGCGGCGCGCGGAAGCGGAGCCCCGCAGGCGTTGCAATAGGGAGGAATGGATTGACGCGGCATGTCGTCTGTCTTTCTGATCAAGGAGCCTTGGGGCACAGGGCAGGCCCTGTGCTGTGGAGTGGTGAAACGGTTGGGGTGGCAGTGATTGCCGCCGCGCGATCGCGGGGTCAGGGGGCGCTCGGCGCGACGCTCAGCACGTGCACACTGCGTGGCGTGCCTGACCCGTCCAGCCAGCCGCTGCTTTGGCCCGCGGACATGCCGATCAGCGTGACCCCCAGCGGGGAGCCCACGCGCAGACGCCGGTGCGCGTCATCGGGGTAGGACCAGTGATAGAGCACGCGCGTTTCGGCGGGTTGCCGATCCAGCGCAAAGGTGATGCGCGCCGAGCCAGTGACCACATCGGTGGACAACTGATCGCTGTCGACCACCGCTGCTGCCAGCATCTTGGCGCGGATCAGCCGGGCCAGCAGGGTGCCGCCCAACTCTTCGCTCCGGCGCCGGTGCTCGTTGAGCTGCCAGTAGTCGTAGCGGCTCACCATCGCGTTGGCCGGGTTATTCTGCGCGCCGGTGCCGGGCGGGCAGGGTGCCTGAGGGCACAAGGGGTCGTGGGGGATGTCCCCGTCGGCTGCGGGCCACGGGGCAGTGAGACAACAACACATGATGGTTCCTCAACGGACGATGTCCGCCTGACTGTTCCTGGTCTGAAAAGAAGAAAGCCCCGGGGAAAGGCGTCAGCAGGCGACCGCCTCTGCCCGGGGCAGAGTGCGCGTCAGCAGCGAACCGGAATAGATCCGGAACCTGACCAGAGGAAGAAACGTCAGCATGGCAACACGGTAGGCCAGCCCCTGAACGAAGACAAGCCGTGCCGCGCTGCAGCGAAAATCCTGTTCGAGTGTCGCACTTCGGGCACAGTCGCGTGCCCGGCTGTGCGCCACGCCCGATCACCCCGTCAGCTTGTGTGCCGCGCAATCGCCCGCGCCTGTGCAGAGAGCAGATCGGTGCGGGTGATGATGCCCACAAGGCGCTTACCGTCCATGACCGGCACGGCCTCGGCCCCGCCTTGTGCCAGCAGGGGGAAAAGATCGGCGACCAGCGTTTGCGGCTCGACGGTCGCAAGGCCGGTGGTCATCAGGTGATCCGCCAGGTCGGCGCGGGTGGCAAAGCGACGGATGAGGTCAAGTTGAAACACCACGCCCAGCAATGCCTGCGTGTCATCAACCACCGGCACGGTGCTGAACCCGTGCTGGATAAAGAGGTCCGCAAGTGCCGTGGCCGTTGCTGTCGGCGGCACGGTTACCAAGCTGCGCGACATGATCTGTTCGCAGCGTGCGGTGCCCAGTGCCTGCCCTGCTGCGCGCTGTTCGGCGGCGGCGATCAGGCGGGCAAGGTCTTCGACACCGAGGTTCGCCGATTGCCGGTACTGCACGAGAATCTGCGCAAGCGCGTCCGGCTCCAGCCCCAACCGCAGGGCGGCCGGGGCGTCGGAATCCGCCTGCGCGCCTTTGTCATGGGGCTGGCGAAAGGGATAAACGCGGCCGCTCAGCCGGTGCCAGAGCCATGCTGCGCAAACCAGTGCCGTGGTGCCGCCCAGCACCGGGATCAGCGCGAAACCCAGCCCCAGCTCGTCCAGCATCGCCGGGTTGAGCGCGGCGGTCAGCGCGACGGCCCCGCCCGGCGGATGCAGGGACCGTGTCAGCAGCATCGCCGCAAGCGCCAGCAGCGCCGCCGCCCCGATAGCAAGCGCCGGAGCCTGCGTCAGCTGATGCACGCCCAACGCGGCCAGTGCCGACACCGTGTTGCCGACGATGGCTGACCACGGCTGCGCAAGCGGGCTGTTGGGCAGCGCAAACACCAGCACCGCCGTCGCGCCCATCGGCGCGATGAGGAAGGCACCGCTCGCCGCTGGCAGCGCGAACCCCGCCAGCATCGCGGCACCCAGCATCAACGCAAGACCGGACCCTGCCGCGCCGGAAACGATGTCGCGGCGGCGCGCCGGGCCGATGGCGGGACCAAGCGGGCGAAGGCTGTCCAGAACGCGCCAGTGCAGGCGCGGCAGGCCTGCGCGATCCGGTGCCCCGCGCATCGCTCAGATCACCCCGAGCATGCGCATCGACTCGGCCACCCGGACGAACCCGGCGATATTGGCACCCAGCACATAGTCGCCCGGCGCGCCGTAATCATCGGCGGTCTGGTAGCAGGTATCGTGAATGCCGCGCATGATGCTGGCCAGCCGGGTTTCGGTCTGCTCGAAGCTCCAGCTGTCGCGGCTGGCGTTTTGCTGCATTTCCAGTGCCGAGGTCGCCACCCCGCCTGCATTCGCCGCCTTGCCCGGCGCAAACAGGACGCCTGCGGTACGAAACACCTTCACGGCTTCAGGGGTTGAGGGCATGTTGGCCCCTTCTCCCACGGCGATGACACCGTTTTTCACCAGCATGCGCGCATCTTTGCCGGACAATTCGTTCTGTGTCGCCGATGGCATCGCGACATCGCAGGGCACATCCCAGATCGTGCCTTTGTCGCGGGCGATGAAATGCGCGCCCTGCCCTCGGCGGCGGGCGTATTCCGAGATCCGCTCACGGCGCTGGATCTTCACGTCCTTCAGCAAGGCCAGATCAATGCCGTTCTCGTCCAGCACATAGCCGCTGGAATCCGAGCAGGCGATGACCTTGCCGCCGAAGGACTGTACCTTTTCGATCGAATAGATCGCCACATTGCCCGAGCCCGAGACAACCACGGTCTTGCCGTCGAAATCGGTGCCGCAGGTCTTCAGCATCGATTCGACGAAATAGGTGTTGCCGTAGCCCGTGGCTTCGGTCCGGGCCCGCGAGCCGCCGTAAACCAACGCCTTGCCGGTAAACACACCGGCCTCGAACCGGTTGTTGAGGCGTTTGTACTGGCCGAACATATATCCGATCTCGCGCCCGCCGACGCCGATATCGCCCGCCGGAACGTCGGTCTGCTCGCCCAGATGGCGGTGCAGCTCGGTCATCAGCGACTGGCAAAAGCGCATGATTTCCGCGTCAGAGCGGCCCTTGGGGTCGAAATCCGACCCGCCCTTGCCGCCGCCGATGGGCATGCCGGTCAGGGCATTCTTGAAGGTCTGCTCAAAGCCCAGAAACTTGATGATCCCGACATTCACCGACGGGTGAAACCGCATCCCGCCCTTGTACGGACCCAGGGCCGAGTTGAACTGCACGCGAAAGCCGCGGTTGATCTGCACCTGTCCGGCATCATCCGTCCACGGAATGCGGAAAATGATCTGGCGTTCGGGTTCGCAGATCCGTTCGATCAGCGCCTGTTCCAGATAATGCGGATGTTTGGCGACGACGCGCCCCAGGCTTTCAAGAACCTCGTGGACCGCCTGATGAAATTCAGGCTCTCCGGCGTTGCGCCGAATGACGTCGGTCAGGATGGGTTGCAGCTTTTCGTCGATGGAATTCATGGTAAGGCCGTTCAAAAATGTGCAGGGATCGCCTGTTTTTTGCTCACTTAGCGAAGATATTAGGCAAAGGAAACAGGCGATTGGCGCAATGCGGGTGTTTGCGTCCGCAGGTAACATCAACGTCAGAACCGGCTCGGCCCCTTTGGCCACAGCGCGAACGGCGCGTGGCGTTAAGGGTGTCAGACCCGGTCCTGACAGATGGTGAGAGTCGGTCAGTCGGTGACGGGGGGTGCGACGCTGACCACCTCAAGCTGGCGGGTTTCGGCATCGCGGGCGATCCACGAAATCTTGGCACCCACGCTCAGCCCGACCAGCGCAACGCCGATCGGGGTGACCACGGAAATGCGCTGCCGGTCGATATCGGCATCCTCGGGGTAGACCACAACGACGGTTACCAGCCGGTCGGTGCCGAGATCGCGGTAGGTGACCTCGCTGCCGATGGTCACGATATCGGCGCGCAACTTCTCTGGCGCGACAAGTTTTGCGCGGGCGATTTCGTCCATCAGCCGTTCGCCGATCTCAGGCGCGCGGCGCATCATGGCCGAGGCGAGCGCTTCGAGCCGGCCGACATGGCTTTTGTCCAGATGGATCTTGGGCAATCGCGCCGAGGATCGGCCTGAGGGCAGGCCGTTGGGTAGGGGAGCGGAAAGGGTCATTGGGGGGTGCTTTCTGTGGGATAAATCAGGGCGACCCGGCGCACCCCCGGTTTCGGAGGTGCGGCCGAGCCGTCCGTGTGAGAGGTGGAAAAGCCGCCGTGCGCGGGTGCGCTGCCGACAGGCCCTAAGCGGCGCGACCTTCGAGGCTGATCAGCCGCAGGCGGCAGAATGTGCCGTCCGGGGCGAAAAGCGGTGCAGTGTTGCCCGCCTTCATTCCGATCAGCGTTGCGCCAAGCGGCGATGCGACGCACAGGTCTTCCGGCCCCATGGCCTCGTCGTGGCACAACTGTGCGGTTTGCGCCGCCTGATCCGCAATTGCATAGCGCAGCCGCGATCCGCTGATCGCGACATCGGCGGCGATCCGGGCATCATCGACAAAGGATGCGTAGAGCAATTTCTGGCTGAGCAGTCGCGCCACCAGAATGTCCACGCCGGTTCCGATCCTGTCGGCACGCTGGATATGACCGGCCAGAGCGCGGCGGTCCGAGCGGCTCAGAAGACAGCCCATCGCGTGGTCTTGCAGGGAGGGGTAATCGGTCTTGCTGAAGACTGCGGTCTCGGGTGCCAGCGTCTGGCGTCGGAAAGTGGCCATACGTCCTCCTTGAACGGCCAGAGTGCCGTTATCGTCGCTTGGGATGGGTGGTGGAGGAACCCGGAGCAGCAGCGCGTCAGATACGCGTTCAGACCGCCCCGGGCAGGGGGCGGTTCTGAAGGAAGATCCGAAACAGGATGGCCACGACGATCATCAGGCGAAAATGTCCATTCGCACGCAGAGAGTCAATGCCTGCACACCGCGGCACTTCGCAGCGCCGCATTCGCGGCCAATTGACAGGCGAAGGCAGTCTTTCTACCTTTGGTGCATGCGCAACAATCGACACAGGTTCGTACTGCTCAACCGCCCGCACCCCCGGGCGGTTCAGGCGTTTGCGCGTCTGGTTGACCACCCGGGAGCCGCGCGCGCACACCGCGCCGGCTGACGGGCAAACCGCCCTACACCTGTGCCCTGATCGTGCCAGCGATACCGCCGCGCATCTACGTTTTCCAATCCCCGAAAGCGGCTCGACCCGCCCGCGCGCCGGCACTTGCCGCGCCGACCGACCTGAAGAAAGAAGCACGTCATGGATATCCTGATCTTGATCGCGGCGGCATTTGGCGCAGGGGTGCTGAACACCGTGGCGGGGGGCGGAACGTTTCTGACCTTTCCGGCGCTGGTGTTCGTCGGTTTGCCGCCGGTGATGGCCAATGCGACCAGCACGGTTGCGGTGTTCCCTGGCTATCTGGGCGGTGTCGCGGGATTTCGCGCCGAGTTGGGCGCGTTCGACCGCAAGCGCCTTGTTCGGCTGAGCGCGATCACGCTCGCAGGCGGGCTCGTCGGCTCGGGCTTGTTGCTGGTCTCGTCGAATGACGCCTTTTCGGTCGTCGTCCCGTTCCTGCTGCTGGCGGCGACGCTGGCGTTTGTGTTCGGCGATGCCGTGCGCCGGTGGGCTGCGGCGAGTGCCCGCTCGGTGACGCCGGAAGGGGCGTTGGGGCTGTTCGCGGTGTCCGTGTATGGCGGGTATTTCAACGGCGGGCTGGGCATCGTGCTGCTGGCACTGTTCGCGCTGTGGGGCATGACGGATCTCAACCGGATGAATGCGCTGAAATCGGGGTTGAGCTTTCTGCTGTCGGCAATCTCGGTTGCGGTCTTTGCCGTGGCAGGGCTGGTGGCCTGGCCACAGGCGGTGGTGATGATGGTTGCGGCCACGGTGGGCGGGTATGCCGGTGCGCCGCTTGCCCGGTCGCTGCCCAAATCGGTTGTGCGCGCGCTGATTGCCAGCGTGGGTTTCGGCATGAGCGCGATTTTCTTCTGGCGGCTGCTCAGCGGCGGTTGACCCCTGTGCCCATGCTCCGGACGTTCTAGATATCGTCGACAGCGGCGATCAGTTGCGCGCGCAGCCAGTCCAGAGCGGCGTCATGACTGCGCATCCGGTGCCATTGCACGCATTGCTCCATCGGCGCGATCGGCACCGGCGCGTCCAGTATGGCGATGCCGCCCATCTTCAGCCAGCGCCGCGCCAGCCGCGCCTGAACCAGCGCGATCCGGTCGGTGCCCTGCACCAGATCGGGCAGGGCGGCGAAGGAGAAGCACGTAACCGGCGTGCGCACCTCGATCCCCAGCGTCCGCAACGCGCGTTTGGCATAGTTCTCGCCAGCCTGATTTTCACCCGCTTGCGGAGGCTTCATCGCGACGAAATCGGCCGCCAGAAACTCCGCTTCGCTCAGCATGCCCCGCCCGGCGGCATCGCTGTGTGCATCCACGACGCAGACGAAGGGGTCGGTGAACAGCAGTTCGGACGGATGATCCGGTGAGCAGAACACTGCGGGCGCAACCAGCAGGTCGGCCTCGCCACGCTCCAGTTGTTGGCCCGGATAGCTTTGCTGCGGCTTGATATCCAGCAGCACATTAGGCGCGGCCCGTGCAACCCGGCGCACGAAGGGGGGCATCAGTGTGTGCAGGGTAAAATCCGACACCATCAGCCCGACCTGACGGGCCGAGGTCGCAGGATCGAAATCGGGCGGTGCAGTCACCGCCGCCTCGATCCGCACAAGGATGTCGCGCACCGGACCGGCCAAGGCCTCGGCCCGTGGTGTCAGCTCCATCTGCCGCCCGACCTGCACCAACAAGGGGTCATCAAAATACTGGCGCAGGCGGTTCAGGGCGTTGGACATAGCCGATTGCGTGATCGACAGCTCTTCCGCCGCGCGGCTGACGCTGCGCAGGCGGATCAGCTTGTCCAGCGCGGCGAGCAGGTTCAGGTCGAGGTTGCGAAAGCGCATGATGATCCAACATTTCCATGAATACCTGTGATTTAAACTTACAATTTCATAAATGGCAACCGCGCCGATATGGTTCCCTCAATCGCGATGATGGAGGAGGCGGGCGTGTTTCGGTATTTTCCGACGAATTATGTGTGGGATCTTTCGGTCAATCTTTCGATCGAAATGGGCGCACGCATGGGTGAGATCGCCGAGATGTGCGAACCGCTCAAAGAGGCCGCCAAAACCGGGGACGCCGAAGGCAGCGCTGCGTTCCGCGCGGTCTGGACTCCGATGGCCGACAAGCTGATCGAACTGGCGCAGGAAGACCTGATGCGCGGGCGCTCATTGTCGGCGTCCAACAAGATGATGCGCGCCGCCAACTACCAGATCACCGCCGAGCGCCTGCAAGCGCATGGCTCGGACGGTCGGGTGGCCCTGTACGCGCGCCATCTGACGACGTTCTACCAAGCCCTGTCGATGGGCCGCAGCGGCGCTTTCCGGGTCGAAATCCCGTATGAAGGCAAGCACCTGTCGGGCATCTTTGTGCCTGCCGAAGGTGTCGAGGGCCCGCAGCCCGTGCTGGTGCAGGTCAACGGCTTCGACAGCACCAAAGAGATGCGCTACATGGCGCAGCTGCCCGGCGTTCTGGCCCGCAAGGGCATCGCCTCGCTGGTGCTGGACCAGCCCGGCACCGGGGAAGCGCTGCGTCTGCAAGGGCTGACCGCGCGCCACGATTCCGAGCATTGGGCAACGCCGGTCTATGAATGGCTGGCCGCCCGCGCCGATGTTGATGCTGCGCGCATCGGGATCGAGGGTGTCAGCCTTGGCGGCTACTACGCTCCGCGCGCCGTTGCTTTCGAGCCGCGCTTTGCCTGCGGGATCTCATGGGGAGCCAACCACGACTGGCGCGACGTGCAAAAGCGTCGGCTTGAGCGTGAGGGCGACTTCCCGGTGCCGCATTACTGGTCGCACGCCTGCTGGGTCTTTGGCGCGACCGATATCGATGACTTCATGGCCAAGGCCGAAAACATGCATCTGGACGGCGTGCTGGACCGCATCCGCGTGCCCTATCTGGTGACGCATGGCAAACATGACACCCAGATCCCGCTGAAATGGGCCCATCGCACGTTTGAGCAACTGGTCAACAGCCCACGCAAAGAGCTGGTGATCTTTGACGAGCGTACCGGCGGCGTGATGCATTCCAGCGTCGATAACTCGGGCGGCCCGCTCGACACCATTTCCGACTTCGCTGCCGAGTGCCTCGGCGGCCGTACCGCGTGACGACAGGAGATCCCATGCAGATCATCGGCCCCGACCTTCTGGTCTTTGGCGTGGACGACGTGCCCGCCTGTCATGACTTCCTGACCGCCTATGGCCTTGAGCCGCAGGGATACTCGCCAGAAAAGGGTGGGCTGTATCTGGCGCTTGACGGTACCGGTCTGGAAATCCGCCGCCGCGACGATCCCTCGCTGCCGCCGGCGCTGAAGACCGGCAGCATGCTGCGGCTTCAGGTTCTGGGTGTGGTCGATCAGGCTGCACTGGAAGCCGTCGCCGCCGAGCTGGGCCGCGACCGTCTGGTGTTGCATCTGGCCGATGGCAGCCTGCGCACGCAGGACGATCAGGGGTTCGAACTGGCTTTCCGCGTCACCACGCGCACCCCGCTTGAGCTGGAAGCCGAGAAGATCAATGCGCCCTATCACCCGGGTCGTCCGGTCAACGTGGTCGGCGTCACGCAGGATATGCCCGCCAAGCCGCGCACCCTGTCGCATATCGTGCTGTTCACGCCCGACATCGACGTGGCGGTCGGGTTCTACCGCGACCGGCTGGGTTTCCGTATCACCGACACGCTGACCGGTGCCGGGCCGTTCCTGCGCCCGCAGGCGAATGCCGATCACCACACGCATTTCTTTATCCGCACGCCGGAATACATGCAGGGGATCGAGCATCTGGCCTGCCACATGGGTGGCCCGACCGAGCTGATGCTGGCGGGCAGCCGGATGATGGAAAACGGCTTTGAAAGCTTCTGGGGACCGGGGCGGCACAAGTTCGGCTCCAACTGGTTCTGGTATTTCAAAAGCCCGCTGGGCTGCAACGTCGAGTTCGACGCCGACATGGACACCCATGACGACGACTGGGCCCCGCGCGAAGCACCCATGGGCCCCGAGGCGAGTCAGGCCTTCTTGATGCAGTGGCGCAAGAAATGGGCGCCGGGCGGCGGGCCGGGGCCCAAGGGCTGACGCCTGCGCGATGGTGACGGGCGTTCCCCTCACAACGTTGGCCGACTTGCCCGACGGCGACTCGCGCGGGTTCGAGGTCGAGGGCTGGCGCGCCAAGGTGATCATCGTGCGCAAGGGTGCGCGCGTGTTCGGCTGGCGTGACCTGTGTCCGCATTACGCGGGCGGGACATCCATGGCGTGGCGGCGCGATGCCTATCTGAACGGCGCGCGCACCCATCTGGCGTGCCACGCGCATGGGGCGTGGTTCGACATTGAAACAGGGGTCTGCGTGCAGGGCGCGTGTCTGGGCAAGCGTCTGACCCGCGTACCGCTGCGGATCGACGAGGAGGGCGGCGTTCACCTGGACCGGGCGCCAAGGGAGGATAAGGCATGACGGACACGAAAAATATTCTGATCATCGGCGGCGGTTTCTCGGGAATGAGCGCCGCCATTCTGTTGGCGGACGCCGGGCATACCGTCGATCTTGTCGAAATCGACAAAGACTGGCGCAGCTATGGCGCGGGCATCAGCCTGAACGGCGGCATGTTCCGCGTGTTCGACACGCTTGGCATCCTTGATGCATTTCTCAAGGTTGGCGCGACGGTGGGCGGGCTGGAAATCCGCGGCCCGGCCGATCAGGTTCTGGCGCATTTGCCGACGCCCTCGCTGCATCCCAAGGCGCAGGGCAACGGTGGCATCATGCGGCCGGTTCTGGCCCGGCTTCTGGCCGACCGGGTGCGGGCGGGCAGCACCAACGTGCGGCTTGGCGTCACCTTTACCACCATCGACAACGGCCCGACCGGCGCGCATGTCGCCTTCACCGACGGGACCGAGGGCGATTATGATCTGGTGATCGGTGCGGACGGCCTGTCCTCGGCCACCCGCCGCGCCCTGTTCCCCGATGCACCCAAGCCGCGTTATGTCGGTCAGGCCGTCTGGCGCGCGGTGCTGCCGCGCCTGGCGCATCTGCCGACGGTTGCGATGTGGATGGGCCCTTCGCTGAAGGCCGGGATCACGCCTGTGTCGGACACCCAAGCCTATCTCTTCCTGACCGAAGACCGGCCCACCAACGACCGTGTCCCGCCCGAAACCCATGTGGCGACGCTCAAGGATCTTCTGTCGCGCTTTGCCTCGCCGACGCTGCGCCAGATCGGCGAAGAGCTGAGCGCGGAGAGTCAGGTGGTTTACCGCCCGCTCGATCAGATGCTGATGCCGCGTCCGTGGTTCGAAAACCGCGTGGTGCTGATCGGCGATGCGGTGCATGCGACGACGCCGCATATGGCGGCCGGAGCGATGATCGGCATGGAGGATGCGCTGGTGCTGGCCGAGGAATTGAACCGTGCCGATATTGACGCCGCACTACCCGCCTTTCAGGACCGCCGTTTTGAACGCTGCCGCATGGTTGTGGAAAACTCGGGCCGTCTGGCCGAGATCGAGCAGGGACACGGCACGCATGAAGAGCATCAGCGCCTGATGGGCCAGACCCTTGGTGCCCTGGCGCAGCCGATCTGAGCGCACCCGATGGTGGCGCTGGACTTGGCCTGCGGGTCAGCGCGTCCAGCGCCGCGCATTGTCGCGGGCACAGTCGATCACCAGATCGCGGAACCACTGCACCGAGGTGTCGAACTCGCGCGTCGCGTGCCACTGCAGGTTCTCGGAAATCGGCGGCACCGGCAGCGGCATCGGCACGGCGCGCAACCCCATCTCGGCGGGCAGGCTGGCCCACAAGCTGCGGTGCATCGTGGCCACCCAAGGGGTGCCGCGCAGGCAATCTGCCAGCAATGAGAAACTGGGCACGCTACAGGCGACGTCCAGTTCAACGCGGGTATCTTCGATCCATTGTTCAAAATGACTGCCGCGCCACGTCCCGCCGAATTCGGTGACGACATGGCGCTGCGACAGGTAGGTCGCGGCGTCCATGGACTCGCCGATCTGCGGGTGATCGGCTGAGATCACGCAGATGAAGTCATCGGTAAACAAGTGTCGGTGCGGGTGATCCTTGTACAGAAACCGGTCGGGGATCACGGCGAAATCCACCTCGCCCCGGTGAAACCGCGCGTCCGAGGGCGCGTCGATGGGCACCATTTGCAGCGACACGCCGGGCGCTTCTTGGGCGAGGCGCGGCAAGAGCTGCGCGAACAAGACCTTGAGGACGAAATCCGAGGCGATGATAGAGAACCGCCGTGTCGCGGTGGCCGGATCGAAGCCCGGGCGCATCTGGCTGAAGTGCCGGGTGTCGTTCATCAACTGCGTCGCCGCTTCGAGCAATTGCAGGCCAAATTCGGTCGGCTGCATCTGGCGGCCAACCTGCGCGACGATGGGATCCTCGAAATGATCGCGCAACCGACGCAGCGCCTGACTGAGCGCCGGTTGCGTCAAATGCAGTTCAAACGCCGCCGCCGAGACTGAACGCAGGCGCAGAATGGCTTCCAGCGCGATGATCAGATTCATGTCCAGCCGGTTCAACCGCATGATGCCTGTTCCTTATGGAAGTCATACTTCCTATTCATTCGACATATGCTTAACCCACCCGTACGGTATTCGCAATTCAAGGCACTCTCGGGGGGAATATGGCACGTCGCATCGTCGATCTTTCGGTAAGTCTTAAGGCCGGGATCGCTTCGGACCCGCCACCGCTGCTGCCCAAGATCCGCTATTTCGACCACGACCATGGTGCCAAGGATTTCGCGCCGATGCTGGGGCTGCGCCCCGAGCAGATGCTCGAGGGCAAGGGCCCGGCCTCGGAAGAAATGGAAATCACCACCCATGTCGGCACGCATATGGATGCGCCCTGGCATTACCACCCGACCATGAACCGGGGCGAGCGCGCCATTACCATTGACGAGGTGCCGCTGGACTGGTGCATGGGGCCCGGCGTCAAACTGGACTTCCGCCACTTGCCCGACGGCCATGTCGTCACCGCCGCCGAGGTTGAGGCCGAACTGGCGCGCATCGGTCATACGCTGTCACCGGGCGATATCGTGCTGGTGAATACGGCCGCCGGGCTGCGCTATGGTGAGGACGACTACCTCGCCAAAGGCTGCGGCATGGGGCGCGAGGCGACGCTGTATCTGACCGAACGCGGCATGAAGGTCTGCGGCATCGACGCCTGGAGCTGGGACACGCCGCTGATCCACCAGAAGGCCGAGATTGCCCGCACCGGCAACGCGGCGCTGTGCTGGGAAGGCCACAAGGCCGGGGCCGAGTCGGCCTATTGCCATATGGAAAAGCTGTCGAACCTCGAATCCCTGCCCGCGACCGGCTACACCGTCTGCGCCTTTCCGGTAAAGGTCGCCGGCGGCTCGGCGGGCTGGGTGCGCGCCGTCGCCATTTTTGACAGCTGATCTGATGAGCGGTTTTGACAATCCCTTGCCGACCGGCCAATTGACCCGCCCGGACGTGCCTTGCGTCATCGACATGCACGGCCATTGCGGTGCGCCCGAGGCCGAGGCCTTGCTGGCCTCGCGCCCCGAACGCGCCGCCGAAATGGGCGCGCAGGCCCGCAGCACCGGCGCGGCGTCCAGCCAGCACAACCGCACGGTCATGCTGCCCGCCGCCGGGGCGCGCATGGCGTCGCTGGAGAAGCGGCTGGCCGATCTGGACCTGATGGGCGTCGACGTTCAGCTCGTCGCGCCCTCGCCGCATCTCTATGCCTACTGGGCTGATGAGGGGCTGGCGGGTGAGCTTGTCGCCGTGGTGAATGCCGCAGCGGTGGCGCTGGTGGCGCGCGCGCCCGAGCGGCTGGCCGGGATGGGCATGGTGTCGATGCAGTACCCTGATCTGGCCGCGCAGCAGATCCATGCGGCCAAGGCGGCGGGGCTGAAGGGGATCGAGATCTCGGCCTCGGTCGGTGAGCGCGAGCTGTCGGACCCGGTGTTCACCCCGGTCTGGGCCGCTGCAGAAGAGACGGGCCTGCCGGTGTTCATCCACCCGCTGGGCACCTCACTGGGTGCGCGACTGGACCGGTTCTATCTGTCCAACACCATCGGTCAACCGGTCGAGACGACCATCGCCCTGACCGGCCTCATCCTGTCCGGCGTGCTGGACCGTCATCCCCGCCTGAAACTGGTGGGTGCGCATGGCGGCGGTTATCTGCCCGCCTATATCGGGCGCGCGGATCACACATGGTGCGTACGGCCCGAGGCGCGGGGGTGTGCTGCGTTGCCGTCGGAATACCTGTCGCGGATCTGGGTGGATACGGTGGTGTTCGACCGGACGCAGCTGTCCGATCTTGTGCAGCGGATGGGGGCGGACCGGGTCATGTTCGGCACCGACTATCCGTTCGACATGGCCGATTGCCGCCCCGATCAGGTGGCCGCCGCGCTGCCGCTTTCGGCGCGCGCGGCGGTGATGGGCGGCACCGCGGCCGCCCTGTTCAACCTTTGACCACGCGCTGGTCGATGGCGCCGAACATCGGCGTGCCATCGGCGGCGCGGCATTCCATGCGCACCGTCTCGCCAAAGGCCATGAACGCGGTCTTGGCGGCGCCGTGGTCCAGCATCTCGATTCCCCGGCGTTCGGCGATGCACGACGAGCCGACCTCGCGGTAATTGTCGTTCGACACGGTGCCCGAGCCGATCACGGTCCCTGCCACCAGACGGCGGGTCCGCGCGGCATGGGCGACCAGTTGGTCAAAGCCGAAGGCCATGTCGTACCCGCCCGCCGCGCCAAAACGCTCACCGTTCCAGTCGACGATCAGCGGCAGATCCACACGCGCATCGCGCCAGCTTGCGCCCAGCTCATCCGGGGTCACGGCAACGGGGGCCATCGAGCACGCAGGCTTGGCCTGAACCCAGCCAAAGCCGGTGCGCATCTCGATCGGCGCGACGGTGCGCAGCGACCAGTCGTTGATCTGCACGACCAGTCGGATATGGCCAGCGGCCTGAGCCGTATCAGTGCCCATCGGCACCGCATCACAGATCACACCGAATTCACCTTCGAAATCAATGCCGTCATCTTCCGTGGGCAGCGCGACATCCGCCGTCGGGGCCAGAAACTGGTCCGACAGGCCCTGATACATCAGCGGCCGGGTCTTGTCGGCGTGGTTGTCGATGCCAAACACCTTGGCCATCAACTCGCCGTGGCTTGCATAGGCCGACCCATCCAGCCATTGCCACGCGCGCGGCAGCGGCGCCAGCGCGCTTGCCGGATCAAACGCCATGCCGCCGCCAGTGTTCAGCGCGTCGTATTGGGCTTGAAGCGAAGGGGCCAGATTGTCCCAGTCTTCGATCAGCGCCTGAAGCGTCGCCGCTGCCTCGGCGGGGACGGCGCGCGTCAGGTCGCGGCTGACAAGATGAAGGCGCCCGTCGGGCGTGCCATTGGCAAGGGTGGCGAATTTCATGGTTCTCTCCCGGTGTCGCAAATCGGCGGGGCAAGGCCCCGCCGATATCGTGAGGTGGTTATGTCGCCGGTTTACTCAGCCGGGAAGGGGATAACGAAGGTCTCAAGATCGATGGGCTCGTAGATCAGGCCCTGACGCACCGCGAGGTCGTTCCAGAAACCAAGGCTGACCTGCGGGTCCAGCGCGCCGCCAAGGTTGGGCAGCGGCACATTCGCCACGACGGGCGGCGGCAGGGTGGTGTAGCGGGCGATGCTTTCGCGGGCTTCGGCCTCGTGCTCGCGGATGAAGTCGGCAGCCTCGATCAGCGCCCGTTGCATGCCTTCGATGGCCTCGGCGTTTTCGGCAGCCCAGTCGGCGGTAGTGACAAAGATACCGGCGGCAGAGCCGTCGGGGATCACGTCGAAATAGTTGCCGATCAGACGCCCGACACCCGAATCCACCGCCCGGCTGGAGAAGGGATCGACGCTGGCCACGGCGTCAACCTGCCCGGCACGGATCGCGTCGCCGGTTTGCGGCAGGGCGATTTCGACGATATTCACCTGCGACAGGTCGACGCCATTCGTGCTGAGCCACTGGCGCATCGTGACGTCCAGCAATCCACCGACACCCGGCACGCCGACCGTCTTGCCGACCAGATCCGCCGCGGTTTCGATGCCGCTGTCCGCACCGACGACGACGCCCGCGTTCGCGGTTTCGGGGAAGATGTTGGTCGAAGCGAAGGCGCGCAGATCAAGCCCGTTCTCGATGGCCTGAAAGGCCACCGTCGGCGTAGGCAGACCGACTTCGGCCGAACCCGACACCACACCCGCCACGATCACCGAGCCGTTCTGCGCCATCTGCAGATCGACATCGACGCCGTGGTTGGCGAAAAAGCCCTGATCGGTGGCAACCCAGGCGGTCATGAAGCCCGTGGTTGCGGTGTAGAGCAGCGTGACATGCGTGCGCTCTTGCGCCTGCAGCGGTAGCGCCATGAGCGCGACGGCCGCGCTGGCCAGCATAAGGGTTCTGCGTTTCATTCCATGTCCTCCCGACATTGGGTTGCGTTCAGCGACGCTGCCAGCGCAGCGCATAGGTTTCGACCAGCGACAGAACAGCGTTGGTCAGCAGGCCGATCACGCCCAAGACGGCGATCCCGGCAAAGATTTCGGGCGCGTTGAAGGCCCGCGCGGCCAACAGGATGCGCGCGCCCAGTCCGCCCTGCACCGTGACCATCTCGCCCACCACCACCAGAATCAGCGCAATCGTCAGACCCAGTCGCAGCCCGCCCATGATGTCGGGCAGCGCGCCCGGCAGCGCGATCTTGGTGATGAAGGCGCTGCGGCTCAGGCCCAGCGATGTGGCGACCTCGCGGCGACGGATGTGGATGTTGGAGAATCCGTGCACCGTGGTCAGCAGCATCGGCCATAGCGCGCCAAAGGCGATCAGCGTCAGGATCATCGTGTCGGTCAGACCCAGAAACAGCATCGCCACTGGCGCGATGGCCGAGGCTGGAAGCGGGCGCAGCGCCTCGAACATCGGCGCGATCCAGACCCGCGCCCAGGCCGAGGTGCCGACGAAGGCCCCCAGCGCCACGCCGATCAGCGAGGCCAGCGCCCACCCCAGCGCCATGCGGCGCAGCGTGGTCAGCGTATCGGACAGCAGCGAGCCATTGGCGACGCCGCGTTTGAGCGCGCGCCATGTCAGGTCGGGGCCGGGGAAGAACGCCCGCGGCAAGACGCGCGCATCGGCAAGGATCTGCCACCCCCAGATCAGCCCGACCAACAGGGCAAGCGAGGCCAGAAACCACAGGCTGCGGTGAAAAAGGGTCATCGCTCGCTCCTGCTCATGGCCGGGAAGAGCCAGCTTTGCAGCCGCAACATCCCCCAGTTCAGCGCCCAGCCCAGAAAGGCGATCCAGAACAGCGTCGCGAACATGTCCTCGGGCCGGAGCGACGAAGCGGCGCGCAACAGCCGTGATCCAAGGCCAATCGGGTTGGCGGCGATCTCGACGGTAATCGCCACGATCAGCGCGATCCCGGCTGCGAGGCGCAGCGCAACGAACAGGCGGGGAAGCACGGCGGGCAGCACGATCTTGGTGATCCGCGCCCACGCGGTCAGCCCCAGCGCGCGGGCGACCTCGGACAGACGCGGCTCGACCTGACGCACGGCGCTTTCGGTCAGCACCAGCACCGGAAAGCAGGTGGCGAAGGCGACGATAGCGACCTCAAGCTGATAGCCAAAGCCAAAGATCAGCAGCGCGATCGGCACAATGGCAATCGAGGGAAGCGGGCGCAGCAGCTCGACCGTCACGCGCAGGATGCGCGACACCGGCGGCACCAGCGCAAACAGGATGCCCGCGCCTGCGCCCACCGAGAACCCCAGTGCCAGGCCCATGCCGCCAGCCGCCAGCGTATCGCCGGTATCAACCCAGAACGGCGCGCTGGTCAGCCCGTTCACCAGCGCAACCAGAATACCGTCCGGCGCGGCCAGCGTGTCGCTTTGCATGCCCGTGGCCATCGCCGCGATCTGCCACACAATCAACAGGCCAATCGGCAGGACCAGTCCCTTGAGTGCCGTCATTGTTCGTATCGTTCGATGAAGTCAAAGAGCTGCCGGCGCAGGCGCAGGAATTCGGGCATCTCGCGCGTGGTCAGCTGGTTGCGCGGCTTGGGCAGCGGCACGTCAAAGATCTGGCTCACGCGCCCCGGATTGGGCTCCAGCGCGATGATCCGGTCGCCCAGATAGATCGCCTCTTCCAGATCATGCGTCACAAAGAACGCCGTCACCTGGCTTTCAGCGACGATCCCCAGCAGTTCGTCCTGCAGCTTTTGCCGCGTCATGGCATCCAGCGCGCCGAAGGGCTCGTCCATCAGCAGCACGTCGGGCTTTTGCGCCAGACAGCGGGCGATCTGCAGGCGTTGCTGCATGCCGCCGGACATTTCAGCGGGGAATTTCCCCTCGCTGCCGACCAGCCCGACGGTGCGCAGCAAGGCGTGGATCTGATCGCGGCGCTCGGCACGCGGCACACCCGCTGCTTCCAGCGCGAGCGACACGTTACCCTCGGCATCGCGCCACGGCAGCAGGGCGTTGGTGTAGTCCTGAAACACGATGGCGATGTCACGCGAGGGTGCGCGATGCGGCTGACCACGGAAATCGACCGAGCCGCTTACTGGCGTCAACAGCCCGGCCAGCAAGCGCAGCAGGGTGGTCTTGCCGCTGCCCGAGGGGCCGATCACGCAGACAAACTCGCCCCGGTTCAGCGACAGCGACAGATCCTTGAGGACCGTGGTTGCGCCATAGCGCACGCTTGCCTCTTGTACCGTCAAAACGGTATCGCGCGGCGCATCCATCGCGCTGGTGGCGTGTTCACTCAATGACATCGCGGTCCTCCCGGCTCGTGGCACCCTAGGGGTGGGGCTTGGCATATGTCAAATGAATGGGATAAATCACTTGTATTAGCATATCTTATTCCAAGCGAGAGCCATTCTGACAGCGCTTGCGTTTCAGGGGACGCGTTTGGGATATCTTGAATTGGTGATGTTTTTGGGTTATTTTCGAAAATCTACGAAAACATCACCTTTGAGGTTCGCCATGCAGACCCAAACCCTTCGCGACGCTACCGGACTCAGCCAGATGCTGCGCAGCCGACGTAAGGAAATGGGTCTGACCCAGGAACAACTGGGCCAACGCGCGGGATTGGCGGCAAAGCATGTCTCGCGGATCGAGAACGGCACGCATGAACCCAAGGTTTCCACGCTCTTTGCCCTGATCTCGGCGCTCGATCTTGACCTCGTGCTGGGCGAAAAGGGCACGGTTGCGCCGGTTCCGTCGGTTGCGGATATCTTCTGATGGGGCGCCCGACGGTTGTTCGGCGGCTGGATGTTCGCCTGAATGGCAGGCTGGCCGGCGAGTATCGCTTCACCCCTTCCGGCGGCGTGAGCTTTGCCTATGATGCGGGTTGGCTGGACTGGCAGTTTGCCTTTGCCCTTTCGCGCCAGCTGCCGTTGCGCGCCGGTGTTCAAAGCGGCGCGCAGGTCAATGCCGTGTTCGAGAACCTCTTGCCCGACAACACCGATCTGCGCCGCCGCATCGCCGAGCGCACGCAGGCACGCAGCGACCGGCCACATGATCTGCTGGCTGTGATCGGGCGGGACTGTATCGGCGCGATGCAATTCCTGCCGCAGGGCGCCGATCCCGGCGATCCGTTCCAGCTGGAGTCGACCCGCCAGAGCGACGCGCAGATTGCCGCCACCATCCGCGATCTTGCCACGTCTCCGCTGGGCCTGCACGCCGACGATACGTTCCGCATTTCGCTGGCCGGGGCGCAGGAAAAGACCGCCTTTCTGTGGCGCGACGGGGTTTGGCAAAAGCCTGAGGGGCTGACGCCCACGACGCATATCTTCAAGCGGCGCATGGGCGTTGTGTCGCACGGGATCGACATGACCGACAGCGTCGAGAACGAATGGCTGTGCCTGCAACTGGCCGCAGCACTGGGCCTGCCGGTGAATGAAGCGCGCATGGCGACGTTCGAGGATCAGACAGTGCTGATCGTGACCCGCTTTGATCGCGCGCCGCGGGCGGGCGGGGGCATCGTGCGTCTGCCGCAAGAAGATTTCCTGCAAGCGCTGGGATTGAGTTCAAGTCAGAAATACCAGGAACACGGCGGGCCGACCCTGCAAGACGGG
>NZ_REEZ01000009.1 GCF_003990445.1 Pararhodobacter zhoushanensis
TGATCTCCTCGTTCTTGGAGACCAGCAGACGTCAGATCGTAGCTTCCGTCACTGTCCGATTTTTGGGGAGCAGCTCAGTCGGTCATGCGTAGCTGCAATCTCTGTGCTCATCATGGTAGGCGCAGATTTTCAGCGACGCTATCAGGTTTAGGGTGGTCCGAGGATAGGTGCCGCAAGGTAGCGACCTTCCGCCCTGATTGGTTCGCCTTCGGCGCGCGGTCCAGGGTTTCTCTCATTTCATCACCAGGACGTCCCCTTTTGAGTCGTCAGGGGTGCCAGCATGAACTCAGACTTTTGTTCTCTCCAGCATGCGTCGCGCATTTCGTTCCTGCCGGCTCGCGAGAAAGCCCTTCGGTGCCTCCGGGCAATTCAATGATGTCTTCATTCCCAGAACTACTCCCGGCCCGATATCCGTTGCACAAAATCCCTGTTTCAATCAGTCATGTTTTCAGGTGTCAGGGCCCATTTTACGCGACGGCGCGGCGCGGAACGGGGATCATTTGATCACCGGCGCGCGACCGTGGTCCGCTATCCAGTTGGAACTTGCGCAAGAGATCTGCAAGATCAAGGGACTGCTGACGCAGCACGTGAATGGCGGCGGTCGTTTCCTGCACCATTGCCGCGTTCTGCTGGGTAACGCTGTCGAGCTGACTGACCCCTACATTGATCTCGGTAACGCTATGCGCCTGATCGTCGGCCGCTTGTGCCACAACCGACATCAGGCCTGCGATATCATCGACCTCGCTGGCGAATTCGGACAGGACGGCGCCAGACCGGCGGACAAGATCCACCCCATGGTTTACCTGCTCGGTGCTGCCCGTGACCAGCTCTTTGATTTCGCGGGCTGCATCGGACGACCGCTGAGCGAGCGCGCGCACTTCTGTTGCAACCACGGCAAAGCCGCGACCGGATTCGCCGGCGCGCGCCGCCTCAACCCCCGCGTTCAGGGCCAAGAGGTTTGTCTGGAACGAGATATCGTCAATCAAGGTGATGATCTGCGCGATCTGGGAGGATGTTTTTTCCAGCAAAGCCATGGCTTCAATAGCTTCGCGCACGATCGGTTCGCTGACCTGCGCCTTTTGCTGGGCGCCGCGGGCGATTTCTTCGGCTTTGCGCGCGTTGGTTGCGGTTTCAGTGACGCGCGTGTTGATCTGCTGGATCGCGGCGGCGGTCTGTTCAAGGGTTGCGGCCTGTGTCTCGGTACGCTGGGACAGGTTGTCAGCCGACCCGGCCATCTCATCTGCACCTTGGCGCATTTCGCCGACCGAACTGATCACGTTGACAACCGTCTCATGCAAGGACGCGACGGTTGCGTTGTAATCCGTCCGCAGCGCCTCGTACTGCGGGTCAAAGGGCGTCGTGATACTGTTGGTAAGATCCTGATTGGAGAGCGCGGTAAGCCCGTCACGCAGCGCAGAGACAACACGCATCTGCATCTCGCGGTCACGTTCGCGCGCGAGCTCTTCCTCATGCGCAATGCGCAATCCTTCGCGCAGATCCCCGATATGGCGGGCGAAGTCACCGATCTCATCGCCGCGGCCCAGTTCAGGTAGCGGTTGATGGTATTCGCCGCGCGCGATGTCGGCCAGAGACAGCCCCAAACGCTCCATGGGCTGAGCGATGGTTCGCCGGACGGCGAAGACCGACACCAGCATCATCACGGCCAGAATTGCGGCCGCCGTAGAATAGATCTGCCAGTCGTTGCTATGGGCACGCATTAACGCCTCTTGCGTGGACCAGACTGTGGCGACGGCGCCAACGTGATTATCGCCATTCGATCCTGAAAAGATGGGAACGGCGACCGTCAAGGTTGCGTCGTCGCGCAGAGTCATCTGGATCTCTTCGGCCGCGGCGGCGAGTTGGGCAAGCTGGTCGAGCTGAGCCTGCGGCGCAGAACCCTCGGTCGAGAGAATGGCCCCTTCGGTGTTGGTGACCACGACGACCAGCAATTCACCGTTTTGCGCCTCCCGCATATCCGTCGCAAACGCTTGAATACTCGCAGAGTCCTGGAAGCGGATCGCATTGGCAACGCGAAAGGCAAAGCTGTTCACACTGGCTTCGGCGTTCTGTTCGAGATTGAGCATGCCCAGATGGTTGGTCGTCCGATAGCCGAACGCAAGATTCGCGGCGACGACTGTGAGGGTCGACAATGCGATCATCGCCGTGATCTTGATGAAGAGCGAAACACGCAGGTTACGGGCTCCAGCAAGCGAGATTTTAACAGATGAGCGCATTACGCGACCCCCAAGTTCAGTGATGATCACATCAGAAGTTCAGCATCGACGCCGACGGTCATCGCGCCGACCAGCTCACCGTTTGCAGGATCGACCACGCTGAAGGAAATCTGGCCCTGATAGTGGCCGGTGGATTCATCCAGCTCGATGTCGCTGAAGTGGACGGCGTCCGGGCCAATCTGAAACGTGGCGGAATATTTGTCCTCATCGCCCTGCCAATAGTCAGAGGTGATCGATGTGACGGCGACATTGAGCCCGATCGCGTCCATCAGGATGACTTCCGTAATCCGGCTGCGCGACGCTTCGACCTGCTGTCGCAGGAAATCGGCGGCGGCGTTGTTCAGCACGGGGTCGACGGTGGGCATGGAGGCATGGCCCACCTCACTTTGCCAGTCCCGGTCAAGCGCCGCGACCTGATCCGCAGAATAGGTGCTGGTCATCGCGTTCTGGGCGCGCAGTGCAGCGATGATCACCGGGTCTTGCGTCCAGAGTTGCAGATGTTCCTGATAATACGCTTGCATCGCTTGGCTTAGATCCTGTGCCGCTGCGGGCAGCGCCCAGGTGGCCGCGCAAAGGGCGAGTGCGATATGTTTCATGCCAGTGGTTCCTTCCACGCAACGCCCCGCGATCCGGAGCGATTCGCAGCCTAGGACCGAACACTTGCCGAGCCGTTAATTCGCACCATCCTTGTGAAGGGAACGCCGCGCGCCACCGCGCTGGCGCAAGGCGATTGCGGGAGAACAAAAGGGTTAATGGTCAAAGCGGCATCGCAGCGGAATCGCCCCCGGACATTGGCGCGATTGTCCTTTGATCCGGCAACAATCGCGAAATTGCGCTGGCCCTTTCACCGTGGTCCGATACGCTCTAACTGCCCGTAATACAGGCGCATTATGACCATTAATAAATCAAATCGACGATATTCCGCCCAATATTTACGCATTACTCGGCCATTTCGCACGAGAAATCGCCGCAATGACTAACCATTGCCGCCGACGAAGGATCGTCTAAGGTTATGGCCAAAGGGGACACCGAACATGACAGCCTACTTCAATGAGATGGTGAACCAGGGAACGGTTCGTCTGCCCTATGCGCAGTTGCAGAACTGGGTCGACCAGATGCCGGCAGACCTGCGCAATTTGAAACAAGCCGAGGCCGAAGCGCTGTTTCGAAGGATCGGCATCACCTTCGCGGTCTATGGCGAGGGCGGCGATCCTGACCGTTTGATCCCCTTCGACATGTTCCCGCGCGTCTTCAGCGGGCAGGAATGGTCGCGGCTGGAACGCGGCATCAAACAGCGCGCCCGTGCCCTGAACGCCTTTCTGGCGGATGTCTATGACCGGGGCGAAATCGTGCGCGCCGGGCGCATTCCCGCAAAGCTGGTCTATCTGAACGAGGCTTATGAGAAGGCCGTGGCGGGGATCCGTCCGCCCAAGGGCGTCTACAGCCATATCGTCGGCATTGATCTGGTGCGCACCGGGCCGGATGACTTCTTCGTTCTGGAAGACAACTGCCGCACGCCGTCGGGCGTCAGCTACATGCTGGAAAACCGCGAGATCATGATGCGGATGTTCCCCGACCTGTTCGTGGAGAACCGCATTCAGCCAGTCGAGGCCTATCCCGAACTGCTGCGCCGCACGCTGGCCTCGGTCGCGCCGCTGCGCTGCCCCGATGAGCCGAATGTGGTGATCCTGACGCCGGGACATTTCAACTCGGCCTATTACGAGCACAGCTTTCTGGCCGACATGATGGGCGTCGAACTGGTCGAGGGGCAGGATCTGTTCGTCGAGGGCGACTACGTCTGGATGCGCACCACAGAGGGTCCGCGCAGGGTGGATGTGATCTATCGTCGTCTGGATGATGCCTTTCTGGACCCGCTGTGCTTCCGCCCGGATTCGATGCTGGGCGTGCCGGGGCTGATGGATGTCTACCGCTCGGGCGGCGTGTCGATCTGCTCGGCCCCGGGGGCCGGGGTTGCGGATGACAAGGCGGTCTATACGTTTGTGCCCGAAATGGTGCGCTTTTATCTGGGTGAAGAGCCGATCCTGCAGAACGTGCCGACCTGGCAATGCGCCAAGGACGACGAATGCAAATACGTGCTCGAAAACCTTGGGGATCTGGTGATCAAGGAGGTCCATGGTTCGGGCGGCTACGGTATGCTGGTCGGGCCGAAATCGACCAAGGAACAGATCGAGGTCTTCCGCCACAAGATCATCGAAGACCCCGACAACTATATCGCGCAACCGACGCTGGCGCTGTCCACGGTCCCGTCCTTTGTTGAGGAAGGCGTCGCCCCAAGGCACGTCGATCTGAGGCCCTATTGTCTGGTCGGTGAGCGGATCGAACTGGTGCCGGGCGGTCTGACCCGTGTCGCGCTGCGCGAAGGCTCGCTGGTGGTGAACTCGTCGCAGGGCGGCGGGGTCAAGGACACCTGGGTGCTGGCGGAATGAGCGGGGGAATGAACGCATGCTGAGCAGAACCGCTGACAATCTTTTCTGGCTGGCCCGCTACATGGAGCGCGCCGAAACCGCCGCCCGTCTGCTGGAAGTGGGCGCGCGCATCGCGATGCTGCCCAACTCGGAACAAGGGTATCGCAACGAATGGGAAGCCCTGCTGCACGCCGGTGGCACCGCTGATGCCTTCAAGGCGAAATACGGTGACCCGGTGCAGCGCAACATCGAGAGCCACCTGTTCTTTGACCACGAGAACCCCTCGTCGGTTGCCTCCTGCATCGTGGCGGCACGGGAAAACGGGCGCATCGTGCGCACCGCACTGACCACGCAGGTCTGGGACGCGCTGAACACCGCGTTTCAGGAACTGCGGCAGATCGAGCGCGAAGCACGCTCAGAACAGTCATTGAGCCGTCTGACCGAATGGACGCGCCGCCATTGCGCGCAGGTACGCGGGGCGATCGAAACGACGCTGCTGCGCAACGATGGCTGGGATTTCCTCAACATCGGGTATTATCTGGAACGGGCGGATTCCACCGCGCGCCTGCTCGACGTGAAGTATTACGTCCTGCTGCCCAGTGTGGGTTTCATCGGCTCGGGTCTGGACAATTACCAGTGGCGCACCCTCTTGCGCGCCATGTCGCTGAACCGGGCTTTCCACTGGGCGTATGGCGGTGAAGTGACCGCCGCCAAGATCGCCCATTTTCTGATCCTGAACCCGCAGACGCCGCGTGGCCTGATCACTTGCGTCGAGGAGCTGAACAAGCATCTCGACCGCCTCGCCCGCGCTTACCGCCGCTCGACCCCGGCGCAGACGGCGGCGCGCAACATGCTGGCGCGCATCTCGGAAACCAATACCGAAATCATCTTTGACGAGGGACTGCACGAGTTCCTGACCCGCTTTATCGGCGAGGCCGGGGATCTGGCACTGAAGGTCCATGAGTCGTATCTGAGCGGGGACACGCGATGAGATTGCTCGTAAACCACGTCACCACCTATCTCTATGATCAGCCGGTCCGCGCCGTGGTGCAAAGTCATCGGCTGCGGCCAACGATCTGTCAGAACCAGATCGAGAACGCCTGGAAGGTCGAAGTCAGCGATGGCCTGCGCGGCGGGTGTTTTCGCGATGGGGCCGGCGACGAGATTCAGGCCTGGACGGTTCTGGGCCCCGTTGATCAGATCACTGTCACGGTCACCGGCGACATCACCACCACCGACCAGTCCGGCATTCTGCGCGGCCAGCGCGAGATGATCCCGCCGGTCGCGTGGCTGGGCGACACCTTTGCCACCAGCCCCGACGCTGCCCTGCGCGATCTGGCCCAGACAGCCAGCGGCAGCAGTCCGCTGGCCTTGGCGCATGATCTGTCGCGCGTGGTGTCCGAGGCGATCGCCTATACCCCCGGCTCGACCAGTTCCGCGACCACCGCAGCCGAGGCTTTGGCGCTGGGCACGGGCGTGTGTCAAGATCAGGCGCATGCGCTGATTACCTGCGCCCGCGTGCGTGATCTGCCGGCGCGCTATGTGTCGGGGTATCTGTTCACCGATGCCAAGGGCGAAAGCCACGAAGCGGCGCATGCCTGGGCCGAGATCTGGGTAGAAAGCCTTGGCTGGGTCGGCTTCGATCCGGCCAATGAATGCTGCCCCGATGAGCGGTATATCAGGCTGGGCAGCGGCAGCGACGCGGTTTCCGCTGCGCCGATCCGGGGCATCGCCCGCGGTCCGGGCACCGAGACGATGGAGATCGCCGTTGCGATTGCACAAGCGCAGCAGTAAGCACGGCTGACCGCCCCCGTCTGGGGGCGGACTCTCGTCTAGAAGGAACGCGTCGGACACATGACGTATTGCGTCGGATTGCTGCTCAAGGCTGGCATGGTTCTGCTGTCGGACACGCGCACGAACGCGGGTCTCGACAATATCGCGACCTACCGCAAGATGTTCGTGTTCGAAGAACCGGGCGAGCGCTGCATCACAGTGTTGACCGCTGGAAGCCTGTCGGTCACGCAAACCACAATCGCCCGTCTACGCGAAGCGATCGAGCATCCCGATACCGCCGAGGATGCCTCGATCATGGCCGCGCATACGATGCTGGACGTGGCCGAGATCGTTGGCGCGACGCTGGCCTCGGTCCGGCACGACATCAATTCCAAGATGGAGATGAGCAAGGTCTCGACCGCCGCGTCAATGATCCTGGCCGGGCAGCGCAAGGGCGGCGCGATGCGCATGTTCCTGATCTATCCCGAAGGCAACTTCATCGAAGCGACCGAAGACACGCCCTATCTGCAGATCGGCGAGCATAAATACGGCAAGCCGATTCTGGACCGCGTCGTGACCCCCGACACCACACTGGAAGACGCGCGCAAGGCGGTGCTCTTGTCGATGGATTCGACGCTGCGCTCGAACCTGTCCGTTGGCATGCCGCTCGACTTCGCTGTGATCGCCAAGGACGCATGCCGGATCAGTGCCCAGCAGCGGATCGAGCCGAATGACGAGGATTTCCGCGCCATGTCGCAGGCCTGGTCCAACGCCTTGCGTGACGGGTTCCTGAAGATCACCATCTGAGGCCTGCCTGCCGAACGCTCAATCCGTGTGCGGGGGGCGCTCCTGACCCCTGCCGTGTCGGAGATGGCATTGCCCTGCCCCATCTGCCCCGCCTAGGATGCTGAAAACCGATCAGCGAGGGCGCCATGCAGACCGAGCGTTTCTATATCAACGGAGAGTGGGTTGCCCCCTTGGGCGCGGGCCGGATGCCGATTGAAAACCCGGCGACTGAAGAGATCCTTGGACACTTGGCGCTCGGCTCGACCGCCGACGCTGACGCCGCCGTCGCCGCCGCCCGCGCCGCCTTCCCCGCCTGGACCTTCACCCCTGTGTCTGAGCGGATCGCGGTCGTTGCGCGCCTGCTCGACGCCTATAACGCGCGCTATGAAGAGGTCGCGCTGGCCATGTCGCTGGAGATGGGCGCGCCGATCACCTGGGCGCGCGAGGCGCAGGCCTGGGCCGGTCAGGTCCATCTGGAAAGCACGCTGAAAGCGGCCGAGAGCTTCCCGTGGGAAGAGATGCGCGGCAGCACGCGGATCGTGCACGAAGGCATCGGCGTCTGCGCGCTGATCACGCCGTGGAACTGGCCGATGAACCAGATCGTGTGCAAGGTGGCGCCCGCGCTGATCGCCGGGTGCACGATGGTGCTGAAACCCTCGGAAATCGCGCCGTTGTCTGCGCTGCTGTTCGCCGAGCTCTGCCACGAGGCGTGCGTTCCGACCGGGGTTTTCAACCTGATCAACGGCTTGGGCACCGATGTTGGCGCGCATCTGTCAGCGCATCCGGATGTGGACATGGTCAGCTTTACCGGCTCGACCCGCGCGGGCACCGCCGTTGCCGCCGCCGCCGCCCCCACCGTCAAGCGCGTGGCGCAAGAGTTGGGCGGCAAGTCCCCCAACATCATCCTGCCGCATGACAATTTCGACGCCGCCGTGAAAGCCGGGGCCGAGGCTGTCTTTGCCAACACCGGCCAAAGCTGCGACGCGCCGACGCGCATGCTGGTCCCGCGTGATCTGCACGACCGCGCCGCCGCCGTGGCGGCCGAGGCAGCTGCCGAGGTCATCACCGGCGATCCGGGCGATGAGGGCACCACTATGGGGCCGCTGGTCTCGCAGCAGCACTGGGACAAGGTCCAGCGGCTCATTCAGGCGGGGATCGACGAAGGCGCGCAGCTCGCCGCGGGCGGAACGGGCCGCCCGGAAACCCAGAACCGCGGCTGGTTCGTGCGCCCGACGGTCTTTGCCGGGGTCACCAATGAAATGAGCATCGCGCAAGAGGAAATCTTCGGCCCGGTGCTGTCGATCCTGCCCTATGACGACCTCGACCACGCCGTGACCATGGCCAACGACACGCCTTATGGCCTTGCGGCTTATATCTCAGGCCCACAGGAACCCGCGCGTGCACTGGCGCGTTTGCTCAGGGCTGGCACCGTGAACCTCAACGGGCCTGACTGGGACACCTTTGCCCCCTTTGGCGGGTACAAACAGTCGGGCAATGGCCGCGAATACGCCGATTGGGGTATCCGCGACTTTTGTGAGGTGAAAGGCATCGTCGGCTGGGAATGACCCTGCCGGTGCCTCTGCCTGCGGTTGACGATAACGCGCGGCGCGGGCATCACTCAGGGGTACAGGCAAAGGAGCAGATCATGGGCTGGAAAACCCTCGACTCACTGAATTTCGCGGGAAAAACCGCGCTGGTTCGCGTCGATATCAACGTGCCGTTCGAGAACGGCGAGGTCAGCGACTTTACCCGCATCGACGCCGTCCTGCCGACCATCCGCGATCTGAGCGAGGCTGGCGCGAAAGTGGTGCTGATGGCGCATTTTGGCCGCCCAAAAGGACAGGTCGTGCCCGAAATGTCGCTGGAAGCCGTCCGTCCCGCGCTGAGCGCGCGGCTGGGCAAGCCGGTGAGTTTTGCCAGCGATTGCATCGGCAAACCGGCCAAGGACGCCATTCTGGCGATGCAGCCGGGTGATGTGCTGCTGCTTGAGAACACCCGCTTCTACGCGGGCGAGGAAAAGAACGACCCGATGATGGCCGCCTCGCTGGCCGCTTTGGGGGATGTCTATGTCAACGACGCCTTTTCTGCGGCGCACCGCGCCCACGCCTCGACCGAAGGCATCGCAAAACTACTGCCCGCCTTCGCCGGTCGGCTGATGGCAGCCGAGTTGAAGGCGCTGGATGCCGCGCTCGGTAACCCGCAACGTCCGGTTGTGGCGGTTGTGGGCGGGGCCAAGGTCTCGACCAAGCTGGAGCTGTTGGGCAATCTGGTCAGCAAGGTCGAGTATCTGGTGATCGGCGGCGGGATGGCGAACACCTTCCTTGCCGCGCAGGGGCATCCGGTCGGCAAATCGCTGTGCGAGCATGATCTGGCCGACACCGCGCGCGAGATCCTTGAAAAGGCCGACGTGGTCGGCTGCCGCATCGTGCTGCCCGTCGATCTGGTCGTCGCGCGCGAGTTCAGGGCGAATGCCCCGCATGAGGTGGTCACAGTGTGCCCCGACGACGCGATGATTCTTGACGCCGGTCCTGCCAGCGTTGCGGCTTTGGCCGATATTTTTGAAGACGCGCATACGCTGATCTGGAACGGCCCCCTCGGCGCGTTCGAGATGGAGCCGTTTGATGCCGCGACCAACGCCGCCGCGCGCACGGCTGCAGAGCTGACCAAGGCAGGGAAACTTGTCTCGGTCGCGGGCGGAGGCGACACCGTGGCCGCGCTGAACCGTGCCGGGGCGGCTGACGACTTTACCTATATCTCAACTGCTGGCGGTGCTTTCCTTGAATGGATGGAAGGCAAAGAACTGCCCGGCGTCAAAGCTCTGGAGGACTGATGGAAAACCGGGATCCCGACGACCCCAAAGGCCTGATCCGTGAAGCCTATAAGATCGACGGGATCTCGGACGGCGAATGCCGGTCGATCCTTGTCGACTGGGCGCTCAGCCTGCCGCCCGAGGTGGACCAGCCCGCGGTGGCAGCCCGCCTGATCGCACGGCCTGGCTACCCGGCTGAACACCCGATGAGCATCCTGCTCTCCGCAGCGGCTACGCCCGTTGCGGGTGGCGCGGGCAGGCGCGGCGGGCGTGCGGGGCGTCTTGCGTCGTGACAGTTCCGTTGTGAAACTGGAACCTGGGCGGCCTTGCGCTAAGTGAAACTCGCGGGGCCGATCCTCGTATCAGTCCCGTAGCCCCCGCAACGTCGAGTTCATGCATGCCCTTTCCTGCCTCCGTTACGACCGTCACCACGCTTGTCGCCGTCATCGCGCTTGCTGGCTGCGCCGCGTTGGTCGACAACCGCGCCGACCGGCGTGAAAGCGAGTGGATGCAGGATTTCCCGCCAATCGGTCAGTTTGTCGAGGTCGAGGGGCACCGCATCCATATCCTCGTCACCGGGCGCGAGCGGGGTACGGCGCCCGATCTGGTGCTGATTCACGGCGCGAACGGCAACTTGCGCGATTTCACCTTTGATCTGGTCGAGCTGCTGGAAGATGACTACCGCATCATCGCCGTCGACCGTCCCGGCCTTGGCTGGTCCGACAGCTGGGGCGACGCGGACAGCGACCCGCGCCTTCAGGCCCGCGTGCTGCATGACGCGGTCGAACAGGTCGGTGTGCGCCGTCCCATCGTGCTCGGCCATTCCTATGGCGGCGCGGTCGCGCTGGCTTGGGCGCTGCAAAACCAGCGCGACACCGCCGGGCTGGTGCTGGTTGCCGCCGCGAGCGAGCCGTGGGAGGGCGGTCTGAGCTTTTGGTACGGGCTGAACGAGACGCCGCTTGGCACCCCTGCCCGCGCTATCGTCACCGCGTTCGCCACCGAAAGCGCGATCAATGCGGCGCTGGACAAGGTGTTCGAGCCCGAAGCCGTCCCCGCCGGCTACGGCGAGGAATTCGGCGTGGGCCTGTCCCTGCGCCGGGAATCGCAGGAAAACAACAACCGTCAGGTCAACGCCCTGCTCGACTATATCGTGCAGATGCAGCCCGAGTACCCCTCGCTGACCCTGCCGATCGAGATGCTGCACGGCGATGCGGATACCATCGTCGGCCTCGACATCCACAGCCGCCGCTTTGTCGGCGAAGTCGCCAGCGCCAACCTGACCGTTATCCCCGGCGCCGGCCACATGTTGCACCACACACACTCGCAAGCGGTGATCGACGCGATCAACCGGGTCCGGCGGCGCTCGGGGCGCTGAGGGTCAGCCGCCCAGCATCCCGGCCAGCCCCTCGTAGACCAGCTTGATCCCGACCAGCGTGATCATCACGTAGGTGAAGGGATAGAAAACCTCGGGCCGCATCCGTTTGATGATCGCCGCGCCGATGCGTACCGTGACCACCGCCAGTGGCAACATGATCAGCGCCGACCACAGCACGCGCGTCTCGAAAAAGCCCAAGGCGGCGTAAGGGATCACCTTGACCGCGTTCAGCACGGCAAAAAAGATCACCGAGGTGCCGGTGTACACCTTGGGATCCAGCTTTTTGGGCAGCACCTGTACCTGAAACGGCGGCCCCCCGGCATGCGCCACGAACGAGGTAAACCCGGCAACCGTTCCCCACAGCCAGCCGGTGGCTACCCTGTAGCTCGGCGCATCGCCGATGAACTTGCCAAACACCGCGCGTCCGACAAAAGCCAGCGCCACGCTGCCCACCAGCAACCGCACCATTGCGTCCGACGTCACCGCCGCCAAAGCCCAGGCGATGCCCACCCCAATCAGCGAAGCCGGGATCATCACCTTGAGAACGCTCCAGTCGCGCCAGCCGCGCCATGTCCACAGACTGACCGCATCCATCATAATCAGGATCGGCAACAAGACCGCCGCCGCCAGAACCGGCGGCATCACCAGCGACATGATCGGCACACCCGCCAGCGCGAAGGCCCCGCCCAGTCCGCCTTTGGACAGGCCCACCAACCCCACGGCCAGCAAGGTTACCCACAACATCGTCGGCGTTGCAAAAATCGTCCAGTCAGCCACGCTCAGCGCTCCTCGGTCAGGGCCCGGCGGCGATCGTGGCGCAGCGCCTCGGCGCGGGCGAGGGCACGACCGGCCTCGGTCAGCGACAGGCGCGCGCCGTCGCGGCGGATCACCCCGCGCTCCAGCGCCGTTACCAGCACCGTTTGCGCCTGATCAGGCGACCAGCGCAAGTGCTCAACCAGCGCTTCGGGCGTGCATTCTTCGGCCGCGCGTTCCGTGCCCTCATGCGCGGCCAGATGGGCGAGCAGCACGGCGACCAGCGATTCCTCACGGATCGCCCGTCGCCGGATCAACGCCGCCACCATGCCCGACCGGGGCGAGGCCACGAGCGCCACAGCCAGTCCCAAGCCCGTTGCTACCGCCATCGAGCCGCCCAGCGACACGTCCCAATGCACCGCCCCGACATAGCCGATGCCCACGGCGCTCACCCCGCTGAGCACCGCCAATCCCATCATCCCGCCGGTAGAGGCCGCAACCAGCCGCCCCGTTACCGCCGGCACGATCAGGAACGCCAGAAACAGCACCACCCCCACCGCGTCGAACGAGGCCACCGCCGTCGCCGCCGTCAGCGCCAGCAGCCCGAGTCCCAGCAGTGCGGGCCGGAACCCCAGCGCCTGTGCCAGACCGGGGTCGAAAGCCGCCAGTTTCAGCTCTTTCCAGAACAGCCCGACAAACAGCAGGTTCACCAGCCCAACCGCCGCCAACGTCACCCCGGCCACGGGCCAGTCCATGCCCAACAGCGTCACCGTATCCAGCCAGACAAAGCCAATCTCGCCCAACAGCACCGTGTCGGGGTCCAGATGCAGGTTGCGCGCGTTCAGGTTAATCAGCAGCACGCCCAAGGCGAACATGGCCGGAAACACGATCCCCGTCGCGGCGTCATTGCCCAGCAGCCGGCTGCGCGCCAACAACTGCGCCCCAAACACCGCCGCGACCCCGGCCAGCACCGCTCCGCCCACGGCCAGCGGCCCTGAGCGCGCACCGGTGAGCATCCAGGCCAGCACGATGCCGAGCACGATGGCATGACTGATCGCATCGCCCGCCATTGCCTCGCCACGCAGCACCAGAAACGTGCCCAGCAGCGCGCCTGACACCGCCACCAGCGCCCCCGTGCCAAGGATCATCAGCGCCACGGAATCAAGCATGCCGGCCGCCCTCGTCAACATGGCGCCGCCCGTCTTCGGTCAACTCCCAGCGCCGCGCCGTCGCTTCGGGCGCCAGACGCTCGGCGGGTCGGATAAGCCCGTCGCGATAGAGCCGCGCCAGCGCGGGCCCGGCGTCGGTGCCCAGATAGGCCTTCAACATCGCCTCGTCACTGGCATACTCGGGCGTCGCATGATCGCCCTCCAACCCGCGCAACGCCGCCAGAACCTGACGCCCGTGCAAAGCCTGCCGCGCCGCGCCCTGCCGCCGCCACCGCGCCACGAGGCCCCGCTCAGGCGCGAACAGCAGCGACAGTGCGGTCAGCGCCACAGCGGCCAGCACCATCACCGGCCCCGTCGCCACGCCCTGCCCCATGGCCGAGATCACCGCCCCGCCGCTCCCGGCCAGCGCGCCGATCAGCGCCGCCAGCCAGACCATCGGTGCCAGCCCGCGCACCCATTGCCGCGCGGCCACCGCCGGCGCGATGAGCAGTGCCACCATCAGCACAACGCCCGCCAGCGACAGGCCCAGCACGATGGTCACAGCGGTCAGCAGGGTCAGCAGAACCTCCAGCCGCTCGACCGGCAGACCCTGCGCGCGCGCGGCCTCGCGATCAAAGGCAACCAGCTGAAATTCCTTCCACAACAGCACCAGCACCAGCAAAACCGTCCCGCCGACCAGCGCCATCGGCAGCAGATCCGCCCGCAGGACCGAGGCCGCCTGTCCGAACAGGAACATTGTCAGCCCCGCCGACCCGCCCTGTGATTGTGCGACCGTCAGCAGCACGACCCCCAGCGCGAAGAAAAGGCTCAGCACGCTGCCCAAGGCGGCATCCGGCTTCACCCCGGCCCCGCGTCGCAGCAACTGCACCGACAGCCCGGCCAGCGCACCCGACACCAGCGCCCCCGCCAGAATCGGCACGAACCCCCGCTCGCCCGAGATCAGGAACCCGGCCACCACCCCCGGCAAGGACGCATGCGCGATCACATCCCCAAGCAGGCTCTGCCCGCGCAGCACCAGGAACGTGCCCAACACCCCGGCCAAAGCACCGATCATCGCAGCGGCCAGCGCGACGGTGATCAGTGTCGGGCTAAGCATCAGGAGTCTCGGCGGTGCGCAAGGTGCCGATCAGGGCCAGTTGCCCGCCATAAGCCGCGCGCAGATTGGCCTCGGTATAGACCTCGGCCACCGGACCTTGCGCGATGATCCGCTGGTTGAGCATCACCAGCCAGTCGAAATAGCGCGCCACGGTCTGCAGGTCGTGATGCACCACCACCACCGTGCGCCCGGCATCACGCTGCGCCTTCAGCAGCGCGACAATCGCCGCCTCGGTCACCGCGTCCACCCCCGCCATGGGCTCGTCCAGAAACAGCAGATCCGCCTCCTGAATCAGCGCCCGCGCGATGAACACCCGCTGCTGCTGCCCGCCTGACAGCTGGCTGATCGGCCGCGCGGCGTAATCCTGCATGCCGACCTGTTCCAGCGCCGCCATCGCTCTGGCCTTCTCGGCCCGCCCCGGTCGGCGCAGCCAGCCGAGCTGGCCGTAAAGCCCCATCAGCACCACATCACGCACCGTCGCCGGAAAATCCCAGTCCACCGATTGCCGCTGCGGTACATAGGCGATCCGCCGCCGCGCCTTGGCCACCGGCAGCCCGAAGATCCGCACATGCCCGGCCACCGGTGGCACCAGCCCCAGCACCGCCTTGATCAGCGTCGACTTGCCCGCCCCGTTCGGCCCGACAATAGCCGCCATCACGCCGGGGGGAATATCCAGATCAATATCCCACAAGACCGGCCGCTCGCGGTAGCTGACGGTCAGATCCTCGACATGGCAGGCAATATGGGGTTCGTGCAGATCGGTCATGCGCGCTCCGGGTTCGGCGCGAGGCTAGTCAAGCGCTTGCCGGAAGGAAAGCGGCTAAAGCGCGCGCCTATCATCTGTCTGAAAATATCCTGGGGGGTGAATTTGCGCAGCAAAGAGGGGGGCAACGCCCCCCTGCCCGGTCGCCCGAAGGCGCGGCGCTGAAAGCGCCAAAGCCCGAGGGCGAAACCCCTCACCCGCCGGTATGGCTCATGTGACGACTCATCTGCCCGACGACGCCCTGACGCGAGTAGTCAAAGTCATGCCCCTTGGGCTTGCGCGCAATCGCGGCGCGGATCGCGTCATTGATCACCGCCGGATCTTCCGACGCCCGCAACGGCGCGCGCAGGTCGGCCATGTCTTCCTGCCCCAGACACATGTACAGCTCGCCCGTGCAGGTCAGCCGCACCCGGTTGCAGCTTTCGCAGAAATTATGCGTCAGCGGGGTGATGAAGCCGATCTTCTGCCCGGTCTCTTCCAGCCGCACATAGCGCGCAGGCCCCCCGGTGCGCTCGGCCAGATCGGTCAGGGTGAACCGCTCGGCCAGACGCGCGCGCAGATCCTTGAGCGGCCAGTATTGATCGAGCCGGGTTTCCTCGCTCATGTCGCCCATCGGCATGACCTCGATAAAGGTCAGATCATGGCCCTCGGCCGCGCACCAGTCGACGATCGAGAAAAGCTCGCTCTCATTGAAGCCCTTCAGCGCCACCACATTGATCTTCACCCGCAGCCCTGCCGCGCGCGCCGCCTCGATCCCGCTCAGCACCTGCGGCAACCGTCCCCAGCGTGTGATCTGCGCGAATTTGGCGTCATCCAGCGTATCAAGCGACACATTCACCCGCCGCACGCCGACATCCGCCAGCGGCTGAGCAAATTTCGCCAGTTGCGAGCCGTTGGTGGTCAGTGTCAGCTCTTTCAGCGCGCCGCTTTGCAGATGCCGCGCCATGCCCTCAAAGAAGGTCATGATCCCCTTGCGCACCAAGGGCTCACCGCCGGTGATGCGCAGTTTCTCGACCCCCATGCCGACAAAGGCCGTGCACAGCCGGTCCAGCTCTTCCAGCGTCAGCAGCTCTTTCTTGGGCAGAAAGGTCATGTGTTCCGCCATGCAATAGGTGCAGCGGAAATCGCAGCGGTCGGTGACCGAGACGCGCAGATACTGAATGGCGCGGGCGAAGGGGTCGATGAGGGGGGGCTGGCTGTCCATGTGGCAAAGCTAGTGCGCGTCTGCGTGACTGGCAAGGGACGCGCCTTGCCGCAGACCCCTGCCAGCGCTACTCTTTAGCCCATGCGTACCTTGCCCCTGATCCTTCTCCTCTCCGCCTGCTCTCTGGCCCGTCCGGACAGCGCAGCCATGCCTGATGTCATGGTCAACGAAGCCCCTGGCGATGACGTCTTGCGCCCTCAGACGCGCCCCGGTGTGGGCCTGACAGATGCCACGGTGGTCGAGGCTCCGGCCCCCGCCGCCGACGGTTTTCTGGGCGAAACCCTCGCCGGGCTCGGCGTTGCCGGTGGTCAGGGCATGTGGGTGCAGACCGGACTGGTCGAGAGTGCGCGGACGGGTCGCGTCGTTGCCGCATCCGGCGCAACGGCGGAGGTCGAGCTGCGCCCCAGCGGGGCCGCAGCCTCGTCGGGCAGCCAGATCTCGCTTCAGGCCATGCAACGTCTGGGTTTGCCGCTCGGCGCTTTGGCCACACTGCGGGTCTACGTCAACTGAACCAACCGGTCCGGCGCGTAGGGGTCCAGCAGCGGATCGCGCGCGCCGGTCAGCATTTGCGTCGCCAGCATCGCGCCAATCGCCGGAGCCAGCGTCACGCCTGAGTGGCTGAGGGCCAGCCACAACCCCGGCATTGCCAAAGCCCCGACAGCGGGGCGCCCGTCTCCCGGCGTCGGGCGTCCGGCAAGGGTGACGTGGTTGAAGATCAGCGCTGGCCCGTCCAGACGCTCGGAGGCCAGCGCCAGCATCGCCCGCGCCTTCGCTTCGGCATCGATCCCCGGATCGGCCCCGCCGTAATCCTCGCCCAGCACGATCCGGCCTTCATCGGTCTGGCGGATGTGCATGTCGGGCATCATCACCAGGCCGTTGAGCAGGCGCGCCACCGGACGCGACCACGCAAGCATCCCCAAAGGCGCGTGCATCGACAGCGCCAGCCCCAGCGGTGCCAGCAGCCCGGCGCTTGCCGCACCCGCCGCCAGAACCACCGCATCGTAAGCCCGCACGGCCCCTGCTACCCGCAGCGCCGCGCGTCCCTTGACCTCGACCAGCGCGACCTCTGACCGCACGACCTCCAGCCCCCGACGCAACGCAGCGGCAGCGGCGACCGGCTCGACCATCCCCTCGCCCGGCGCATGCACCGCCAGCGCGGGCGGTTGGCGCAAGGCAGGCTCCAATGCGCGCGCCTCATCGGCATCGACCAGACGCAACGGGTAGCCCTCGGTCCCGGCGACATAGGCGCGCAGCTCGGCCTCGGGCGCGTCCCACATCAAACCACCGCAGGCCTGAAACCCGGTGCCCGGCGCGGCTGCGGCCAATCGCGGCCACGCAGCCATCGAGACCACACGCAACCGGCGATAGGCCGGATCATTGCCCAGACTGGCGTTGATCCAGGCAAACGAGCCTTCGGTCGCGCCGGGCGCTGCCGCGTGGAACACCGTCACCCGCGCACCTCCCTGCGCCAGATGCCAGCCCACCGACGCGCCCAGAATACCACCGCCGATCACCGCGATTCGCATGACAACCCTCCGTTACCGCCCCCAAGACTTGCACGCCTCGCGCGCGGGGTCTATCAGGCCGCCAAGCCCGCAAAACCGATAAGGATTGCCCATGATCCCCCGCTATTCCCGCCCCGAGATGGTCGCCATCTGGTCGCCCGAGACCAAGTTCAAGATCTGGTACGAGATCGAGGCGCACGCCTGCGACGCGCAGGCCGCCATCGGCGTGATCCCCAAGGCCAATGCCGAGGCCGTGTGGAAAGCCAAGGACGTGGAATTCAACGTCGCGCGCATCGACGAGATCGAAGCGGTCACCAAGCATGACGTCATCGCCTTCCTGACCCATCTGGCCGAGCATATCGGCGCGGATGACGCGCGGTTCGTGCATCAGGGCATGACCTCGTCGGATGTGCTGGACACCACGCTGAACGTGCAGTTGGTGCGTGCCGCCGACATCCTGCTGGCGGGAATGGACCGTGTGCTGGCCGCGCTGAAAACCCGCGCGTTCGAGCATAAGGACACCGTCCGCATCGGCCGCAGCCACGGCATCCACGCCGAACCCACAACGATGGGCCTGACCTTCGCCCGCTTTTACGCCGAAATGGCGCGCGGAAAGGCGCGGCTGGAAGCGGCGCGGGCTGAGATTGCAACGGGCGCGATTTCCGGCGCTGTGGGGACGTTTGCCAACATCGACCCGTCGGTCGAAGAGCATGTCTGCAAGATGCTGGGCCTGACCCCCGAGCCGATCTCGACCCAGGTGATTCCGCGCGATCGTCACGCGATGTTCTTTGCCACGCTGGGTGTCATTGCCTCGTCGATCGAAAACGTCGCCATCGAAATCCGCCACATGCAGCGCACCGAGGTGCTGGAAGCGGAGGAATTCTTCAGCGCGGGCCAGAAAGGCTCGTCCGCGATGCCGCACAAGCGCAACCCTGTGCTCACCGAGAACTTGACCGGTCTGGCGCGTCTGGTGCGCATGTCGGTGGTGCCCGCGATGGAGAATGTCGCGCTGTGGCACGAGCGCGACATCTCGCACTCGTCCGTTGAGCGCGCGATTGGCCCTGATACCACGATCACGCTGGATTTCGCCCTGAACCGTCTGGCGGGCGTGATCGAAAAACTGGTGATCTATCCCGACAACATGCTGGCCAATATGAACAAGTTCAAAGGGCTGGTGATGTCGCAGCGTGTGTTGCTGGCACTGACGCAGGCCGGTGTGTCGCGCGAGGACAGCTATCGTCTGGTCCAGCGCAACGCGATGAAGGTCTGGGAACAGGGCAAGGATTTCCGCGAGGAACTGCTGGCCGATGCCGAGGTCACAGCGGCGCTGAGCCCCGAGGAGATCAACGAGAAGTTCGACCTTGGCTACCACACCAAACATGTCGACACGATCTTCAAGCGCGTGTTTGGGTGACGTGGTGGCGCGGCTTGGGGGCATCGAGCCCCCTCGCCGCGCGCAGGGGGCGCTGCCCCCTACGGCCTGTCGGCCTACCCCCGGGATATTTAGGGCATAAAGTTGAAGCGCGTTTGGCTCAGGCCCAGTCGGGTTTGCGCTTTTCGATGAAGGCGGTGATGCCTTCATCGGTGTCGCGCAGCAACATGTTCTCAACCATCACCGCGCCGGTGTGGGCATAGGCCTGATCGAGCGGTAGCGAGATCTGGTCGTAGAAGGCGCGTTTGCCGATGCGCACAGCGGCGCCAAGCTTGGCGGCGACGGTTCGGGCAAGGGTCAGGGTTGCGGCCTCGAGGTCCTCGGGCGGAGCGATGCGGTTGATCAGGCCGAGATCGCGGGCGCGCGAGGCTGTGATGAACTCGCCGGTGGTCAGCATCTCGAAAGCCTGTTTGCGTGGCAGGTTGCGGGTGAGCGCGACCATCGGGGTCGAACAGAAGAGGCCGATGTTCACGCCGTTCACGCCAAAGCGTGTATCCTCGGCCGCGACGGCCATGTCGCAGCTGGCGACGAGCTGACAGCCCGCTGCTGTGGCGATGCCATGGACCTGCGCGATGACCGGCTGCGGCAAGGTCGGGATCAGCTGCATCAGCGCGCCGCAGCGGGTGAAGAGATCGGCGAAATAGGCGGCCCCCTTGTCCGGGGCCACGCGGCCCGCCTGCATTTCCTTGAGGTCATGCCCGGCGCAGAACGCCTTGCCCGCCCCGCGGATCACCACGGCCTTGACTTCCTCACGCGCGCCAAGGCTTGAGAGCGTCCCGGTCAGCGCCGCCAGCAGCCCGTCCGAGAGCGCGTTCAGCGCCTGCGGGCGGTTCATCGTCACCACCGCCACCTGTTCCGCTACGTCACACAGCACCAGATCATCGCGCATTCTTGCCCTCCTCTTGGCTTTGCCTGACCTTAGGCCCTGCCGAACCGGGAGGAAAGCATGACACCAGTGATGGACGCCGCGTCGCTCAACAGCCTGATGGCCGAGATATTTCCGCAGGTTGCGGCCGATTTCCGCGTCGAGCGTGTCGCCTCGATGGAGGCCGATGTGCGCCTTTTGGTCGGAGACGCGCATCTGCGCCCCGGTGGCACGGTCAGCGGACCGAGCATGTTCGCGCTGGCCGATCTGGCGATGTACGCGGTGCTGCTGGCGATGATCGGGCCGGTGGCGCTGGCGGTGACGACAAATGCCTCCATCGACTTCATGCGCAAACCCGAAGCCGGGCGCGACCTGATCGGGCGCGCGCGTCTTCACAAGCTGGGCAAGACGCTGGCGGTGGGCGATGTGCTGATCACCAACGAAGGCGCTGAGGCCGTGCTGGCGCGGTCAAGCATGACCTACGCCATCCCGCCCAAGCGTTAGTCGCGGCGGCGCACTTCGACCTGCGCGCCGTTGCGGCGCATCTCATAACGGCCAGCTTTTTCCACCAGATCCGAAAGTTTGGAGCAGCCGAATGACCGGCTGTCGAAATCAGGGTGCGTGGCCTGAATGGTCTGGCCTATCAGACCCAGCTGGAACCATTCGCCTTCAGGATCAAGCGCTTGCATGGCGGCGTTGATCATCGGTACGGCAGCGGTCGCGTTGGTCGCAGCGCGCGGGGCCTCACGCGGCTCGGGCTCGCGGATCAGGTTTTCGACGAAGATGAACCGCTTGCAGGCCTTGCGGAAGGCCTCGGGCGTTTTTTGCTGGCCGATGCCGTAGACATCGAGCCCCTGCTCGCGGATACGGCTGGCAAGACGGGTGAAATCGCTGTCCGAGGAGACCAGCACAAAGCCGTCAAAGCGGCCCGAATGCAGCAGGTCCATCGCGTCGATGACCAGCGCGATGTCGGAGGAGTTCTTGCCGACGGTATTGGCCGGCTGGTGGTGCGGGACCAGTGCGAGGCCCGGCAGGCGCTCTTGCCAGCCCGACATCTGCTGGCGCGAAAAATCGCCGTAGATGCGGCGGACCGAGGCTTCGCCGAGGCTGGCGATCTCTTCAAAAATGGCTTCGGCCCATTTGGGGGACGAATTGTCGGCGTCGACGAGGACGGCGAGGATGGGAGTTCCGTTGCGGGCCATGATGGCTCCTTGTGGTACGGTTGGCAGAGGGGCCTTGCCCCTCTTGGCGCCTGCAACCCGTCACCGCCGAGTGTCGGACAGGGTGAAGGCGCGGGCGAGTGTGGGGTGAGCGCGCCGTTGGCGCAAGAGCTCAGATCGTGGCCTTTTCGGCCAGATCGCGGGCGACAGAGAACGCGCCGCGCAGTTTTTCTTTCTCGTTCGACCAGTCGCGCGGCAGCACGAGCTTGTTGTCGCGGATCTTTGCGCCGGGGCCCTGCGTGTGAAGAAACTCGACCAAGCCTTTGGGATTGGGGAATTTGTCCTGGTGGAACTGAACAGTCGCACCCTTGGGGCCGGCGTCGAGCCGGGCGATATGAGCCTTCTTGCACATCGCCTTGATACGCACAACGACCAAGAGCGTGTTGACCTCTTTGGGCAACGGGCCGAAACGGTCGATCAGTTCGGCGGCGAACCCCTCGAACTCGACCTTGCGCTCCAGCGTGGCAAGGCGGCGGTAAAGGCCAAGGCGGACGTCCAGATCGGTGACATAGGCCTCGGGGATCAGCACCGGCACGCCGAGGTTGATCTGCGGGGCCCATTGGCCATCGGTCAGGTCGGCCAGCTCGCCCGAGCGCAGCTTGGCGATGGTGTCTTCAAGCATGGATTGGTAAAGTTCGTAGCCTACCTCGTTGATATGGCCTGATTGTTCCTCTCCAAGGATATTGCCTGCGCCGCGCAGGTCCATGTCCTGACTGGCGATATTGAACCCGGCGCCGAGGCTGTCGATGGAGCCCAGCACCTTGAGCCGTCGCTGTGCCTGCGGGGTCAGCGGCATGCGCGGTTTGGTGGTCAGGTAGCAATAGGCGCGGGTTTTCGAGCGCCCCACACGGCCACGGATCTGGTAGAGCTGCGACAGGCCGAACATATCGGCGCGGTGCACGATCATCGTGTTGGCGCGGGGAATATCAAGACCGGATTCGACAATCGTCGTGGCCAGCAACACGTCATGCTTGCCGTCGTAGAAGGCGTTCATGCGCTCATCCAGCTCGCCTGCCGCCATCTGGCCATGGGCGACCAGCACGGAAACCTCGGGCACCTGATCGCGCAAAAACGCTTCGATATCAGGCAGATCCGCGACGCGCGGGACGACGAAGAACGACTGCCCGCCCCGGAACCGTTCCCGCAAAAGGGCCTCGCGGATGGTCACGGTGTCGAATTCCGACACATAGGTGCGGATCGCCAGACGGTCGATCGGCGGGGTCGATATCAGCGACAGATCGCGCACCCCGGTCAGCGACAATTGCAGCGTGCGCGGGATCGGCGTGGCGGTCAGCGTCAGGACATGGACATCCGAGCGCATCTCTTTCAGACGCTCTTTATGCCCCACACCGAAGTGTTGCTCTTCGTCGATGACCATCAGGCCCAGATTGCGGAACTTGATCGTTTTGGCCAGCAGCGCATGGGTGCCAACGACGATATCGACAGTGCCATCGGTGATCCCGGCGCGGGTGGCAGTGGCTTCCTTGGCTGGAACAAAGCGCGACAACTGTTTGACGATCAAGGGGAAACCCCGGAAGCGCTCGGCAAAGCTGTGGTAGTGCTGGCGGGCCAGCAGCGTGGTCGGGCAGACCACGGCGACCTGCAAGCCGGACATCGCGGCGATGAAGGCGGCGCGCATCGCCACTTCGGTCTTGCCGAAACCGACGTCGCCGACGACCAGCCGGTCCATCGGGCGGCCCCGGTCGAAATCGTCGATGATGTCCTCGATCGCGCGTAGCTGATCGTCAGTCTCGGCATAGGGGAAGCGCGCGGCGAAGGCCTCCCACAGGCCCTCAGGCGGGTTCAGCACCGGGGCTTTGCGCAGCTCGCGCTCGGCGGCGATGCGGATCAGCTTGTCGGCCATCTCGCGGATGCGGGCCTTGAGCTTGGACTTCTTGGCCTGCCACGCGCCGCCGCCCAGCTTGTCGAGCAAGCCTTCCTCATGCCCGTAACGGCTGAGAAGTTCGATGTTTTCCACCGGCAGAAACAGCCGATCACCGCCCGCATACTCCAGCGCCAGACATTCGTGTGGCGCGCCCATCGCGGTGATGGTTTCCAGCCCCGTGTAGCGCCCGACGCCGTGATCGACATGGACGACCAGGTCGCCGGGTGAGAGGCTTTGCGCTTCAGACAGGAAGTTTTCGGCCTTGCGCTTGCGCTGGGTGCGCACGAGCCGCTCGCCCAGCACATCCTGTTCCGAGATCACCGTCAGATCGGGGGTGACAAACCCTGCCTCAAGCGGCCAGACCACCAGCGCGACATGCCCCTTGCCCTTAAGCGCGCGGGCGTCGGCGGCGGGTTTGGCGTCGATCAGGCCGTGCTCGGCCAGCAACCCCTCTAGCCGCTCGCGCGCGCCTTCAGACCATGAGGCGATGACGACGCTGCGCTGCTCACGTTCCTTCTGAACATGATCGCGCAGGGATTTGAAAATATTGACGCTTTCCTGCTGACGCTCCAGCGAGAAACTGCGCCCGGCGCGGCCCTGGGCGTCCAGAACGCCCGGTCCGGGCGGCTGCGGCAAGGGAGAGAGTTGCACCACCCGCAAGGGGGCCAGAGCCCCGTCCCACGCCGCGTCGTCCAGATACAGCAGCTGGGGTGCCGCGGGTTTATAGACCGTATCGACCCGCGCCTTGACCGCCAGCGCCTCGCGCCGGTTGTCGTATTGATCGGCGATGGTTTCCCAGCGCGCGGCACGGGCGGCGTCGGTCTGGTCGTCCAGCATCACCGACGCGCCGGGCAGATAGTCGAAGACGGTTTCCAGATCGGGCTGGAAGAAGCCCAGCCAGTGCTCCATCCCCTGATGCTTGCGCCCCGCGCTGACCGCCTCGTAAAGCGGATCATCGGTGCCCGCCGCGCCGAATTCGATGCGATAGCTCTGGCGGAACCGGGTGATTGCGGCGTCGTCAAGGATCACTTCTGACGCGGGTGCCAGTTCCAGCCGGGTCAGCTTGCCGGTGGTGCGCTGGGTGGCGGGATCGAAACGGCGCAACCCGTCGAGCACATCGCCGAACAGATCGAGTCGCACCGGCTCGGTATCGCCGGGCGGGAAAATGTCGATGATGCCGCCGCGAATGGCGAAATCGCCGGGCTCGGTCACCGTCGGGCTGGGCGAATAGCCCATGCGGGTCAGGTAGGTGCGCAGCCCCTCCTCATTCACCTGCCGCCCGACATCGGCGACAAAGCTCGACCCGGCGATGGTGCTGCGCGCGGGCAGTTTTTGCATCGCCGCACTCAGCGTGGTGAGCAGCACGAATGGTCCCGGCACACCCTGCGCCAGCGCGGCCAGCGTTGCCATGCGGCGCGCCAGAATGTCAGGGTTGGGCGAGACACGGTCGTAGGGCAGGCAATCCCACGCAGGCAGCGTCAGCACCGCCAGATCGGGCGCAAAGAACGCCAGCGCGGTGCGCATCGCCTCAAGCCGCTTGTCATCGCGCGCGACATGGATGACCGGTGCGCCGCGCTTGGCGATCTCGCGGCGCAGCAGTTCGGCGTCAAAGCCCTCGGGCGCGCCACCCAGCAGAATGCGTTCAGCCGCCATGCGCTCAGCCACCCAGAACCCGGACCGACAGGTTTTGCCACATGCCCCACATCGTGGTCACCAGAATGGTCAGCAGGCCAATGGATTGCACCCCGACGCGGTACCAGGTGATTTTCTTGACCAGTGGCAGATCGCTCAGGGTGCCGGTTTCCAGCTTGGCAGCCAGCCGCAAGCCCATCCAAGCAGCCAGCGTCAACGGACCCAGCAACAGAACCAGCGCCTGCGCCAGTTGGAAACCATAATAGAACCCAAGCGAGGCCAGAAATGTGATGATCGAGATCCAGAAGGCCAGCAGCCATGGCCCCGAGCTGCGCAGGATCGCCATCCGCCGCCGCGCCTGAATCATCGCCAGCGTGTTCAGATCTTCCATGTCCTGACCGCCCTTGCGCTTGGCGCGCACGACCAGATCAAAGGGCACGCCCATGACAAAATGGGTCGCGTTCGACCACGCAACGGCAAGGATGATCCAGAACCAGAGGTTGGAAAAAGACCCCAGATCGATCGTAGAAATTAGCGAGTCCGACAGATTCACCCGCGCGCCCCCTGTTTGACGTCCCTGACTACTGGGGTTTCGCGCCGGGGCCAAGCGTCGAAAAGCCACATGCTCTTGAGCTTGCCCGTCGTGCATGGCACGTAAGCCTCCAGATCTGGGAGATTGCCGATGCCCGTCCACACCCCCGCCGCCTTTCCTGCCGCCCGTTTGCGCCGTCTGCGCCGCAGCTCTGCGCTGCGCGATCTGGTGGCGGAGAACGCTGTCACCGCCGCCGATCTGATCTGGCCGGTGTTTATCCGTGAGGGTCATGGCGTTGAGGAACCGATCCCGTCGATGCCCGGTGTCAGCCGCCTGTCGCTGGACGTGATGCTGCGCAAGGCGGCTGAGGCGCATGCGGCGGGCGTGGGCGCGATCTGCCTGTTTCCCTATACCGACCAATCCCTGCGTACTGAGGATTGCGCAGAGGCTTGGAACCCCGAGAACCTGACCAACCGCGCGATCCGCCTGCTCAAGGCCGAACTGCCGGGCATGGCCGTGATGACCGACATCGCGCTCGACCCCTATAACGCCAATGGTCACGACGGGTTTGTCGTGGGCGAAGAGATTGTCAACGATGAGACGGTCGCGGCGCTGGTCAAGATGGCGCTGGCGCAGTGTGAGGCCGGGGCGGATATTCTGGGCCCGTCGGACATGATGGATGGGCGCATTGGCGCGATCCGTGAGGCGGTGGAAAACGCCGGATATCAGAAGGTTGCAATTCTGTCTTATGCGGCAAAGTTCGCCAGCGGCTTCTATGGCCCGTTCCGCGATGCGGTCGGAGCCTCGGGCCGTCTGGTCGGGGACAAGAAGACCTATCAGGTGAACCCCGCCAACCGGCTTGAGGCCCTGCGCTGCGTGGCGCGCGATCTCGATGAGGGGGCGGATATGGTCATGGTCAAGCCGGGCATGCCTTATCTCGACATCTGCCGCGCGGTGAAGGACGAGTTCGGCGTGCCGACCTTTGCCTATCAGGTCAGCGGTGAATACGCGATGCTGGCCGGCGCGATCGAACGGGGCTGGCTGGGTGAGGCGGTGATGCTGGAAAGTCTGCTGGCCTTCAAACGGGCGGGCTGCGACGGGGTTCTGACCTATTTCGCGCCCGCCGCCGCCAAGGCTTTGCGGGGCTGATGACCTTAAGGGCAAGCTTTCGCGCAACGCATAGCTGGGTGCGTGACAACGACGCCCCCCTGTCCTATACTCAACAAACACAGGCTTTTTCGGTGACCGGAGCACAAGACTCTGGACCGCGCATATGAGGATGAGCATGACCCAGATTTCGCGCCTTACGCGCCCCGTTTCGCACAGCATTTCGCGGCGGGGCCTTTTGGTCGGTGGCGCCGCCACCTCGCTCTTGGCAGCCTGCGGCAACCCGGTTGGCAATTTCAACGCCGAACGGCTGGATTCGCGCGTTGATGCGACGCGGGACTTCCTGCGTCAGAACCATCCCGAACTGAACGAACTGTTCGCGAACGCGCAGGGTATGCTTTACATGCCGCTGGTGACCGAGGCCGGGTTCTTCCTGGGCGGATCCTTCGGTCAGGGTGCGCTGCGTATTAACGACGCGACTGTCGATTACTATTCGGCCACCCGTGTCAGCGCCGGTCTGCAGATCGGGGCGCAGCAGTATGCGCATGTGCTGTTCTTCATGACGCCGCAAGCCCTCAGCGATTTCCGCGCCGGTGAAGGCTGGGCCGCGTCGGCCGATCTGCGCTATGCCACGCCCGAACAGGGCGGCTCGGCCGGGGTGCAGACGACGACGATGTTCTCGCCGGTGATCGCCGTCGTGTTCGGTCAGGCCGGGCTGATCGCCGGGGCCTCGCTGGCGGGCGTGCGCTATCAGCGCATCATTCCCTGAGCCGCACAAACCCGGAAAGTTTCCGATGGGCGCACCGAAAGGTGCGCCCTTTTCCTATCCGCGACAGGGGCGCGGCAAGGTCCCGCAGATTAAATCGTTTCCATGGAAAATGCCCATGGACGACCCCTGCCCGCCTGCTAGCCTGCCCGCAAGGTAACGCGAGGGAGGAACCGCATGATTATCGTAAGTGGCGAAGGGCTGGGGCTGGACGAGATTGTCGCCGTCTCAAAGGGGGCCAAGATTGCCCTGACGACAGACGCCGCCGTTCTGGGCCGGATCGAGGCGTCACAGGGCCGGATCGAAGCCGCTGTCAACAATGGCGAACAAGTCTATGGCGTGACCACGCTCTATGGCGGCATGGCGGATCAGTATGTGCCGGTCGAGCGGATGGTCGAGTTGCAGCATATCGCGCTGTGGCACCACAAGACCGCCACCGGCCCGCGCCTGCCCGCCGAGGATGTGCGCGCCGCGATGCTGTTGCGCATCAACAGCCTGATGAAGGGCTATTCCGGCGTCCGTCTGGAACTGATCGAGCGCTATGTCACCTTCCTGAACGCCGGGGTGACGCCGCACGCGTTCCAGCGCGGTTCCATCGGGGCCTCGGGCGATCTGGTGCCGCTCAGCTATATCGGGGCCTCGGTCATCGGGTTGGACCCGGCGTTTCTGGTCGACTGGGGCGATGAGGTGCTCGATTGCGTTACCGCGCTCAAGCGGCTGGGGCTGGCGCCGCTGACCCTGCGGCCCAAGGAAGGGCTGGCGATGAACAACGGCACCACGGCCTCGACCGGGGTGGCGGCCAATGCGATGGGTCGGGCGACGATGGTGCTCGCGCTGGGGCTGAACGTGCAGGCGCTGCTGGCCGAGGCGCTGCTCGCCACCAACCAGTCCTTCCACGCCACCATTCAGGCGATCAAGCCGCACGCGGGTCAGGTGTTCATCGGCAAACTGTTCCGCGACCTGCTCGACGGCTCGTCGCTGATCCGGTCCGAGGCCGCAGGCGAGCGCGGTCACCGCAGCGGCAAGCTCATTCAGGACCGCTATTCCCTGCGCTGCCTGCCGCAATACACCGGCCCCATCGTCGACATGATGGCCGTCGCCGCCCAGCAGATCACGGTCGAGGCCAACAGCGCCAACGACAACCCGCTGGTCGATCCCGACACGGGCGAGGTGTACCACACCGGCAACTTCCTCGCGCAATACACCGGCGTCGCCATGGACACGCTGCGCGCGCAACTGGCCATGTTGCTCAAGCATCTGGACGTCCAGATCGCCATGCTGGTCACGCCCGAGTTCAACAACGGTCTGCCTGCGTCCCTGGTCGGCAATACCGCCCACGGGCTGAACATGGGCCTGAAATCGCTGCAACTGACCTGCAACTCGGTCGCACCGCTGGTGCAGTTCTATGGCCGCTCGATGGTGGATCTGTACCCAAGCCACGCCGAGCAGTTCAACCAGAACATCAACTCTCAGGCGATGAACGCGGCCAATCTGGCGCGGGATTCGGTGGATGCCTGCGAGCATTTCCTCGCCGCTGCGCTGGTCTTTGCCGTGCAAGCGGTCGAGCTGCGCGCCAATACGGTGCGGCCGGGCTATGACGCGTCGGACATGCTGTCCACGCGCAACCGCGCGGTTTATGCCGCCGCGCGCACGGCCGCTCTGGGCGCACCGGATGCCGACAAGCCCTTGCTGTGGAACGACACCGAGGGCTTCATTCAGGACAAGGTCGAGGGCATCCTGACCGACTTGCGCAGCGGAAGCCTGATCCGCGACGCCCTGACCCCGACGCTGGATGAGGTCAGCGCCTTCCTGAACGGCTGAGACGATTAACCTTGCTTCCGGTGTACCCAGGGCCCAAGCTTTCGCATGGGTTGTGGGACCCGGGGGGAAGTACCATGAAATCACTGATCACCGCTTTGGCGGTCGTTGTTGCTTTGGGCGGCAGCGCGGCGGGTGCCGAAACGCCGCCAACGGCAAATCTGTGGGGCTATCTGGTTGCGCACGGTTCAGGCAGCGTCGCGCAACCGGCATCATGCTGCCGGGTGTGCCGCACGGGCTATGCCTGCGGAAACTCCTGCATCAGCCGTTCATATCGCTGCCATCAGCCGCGCGGTTGCGCCTGCGACGGCTGAGTTACTCTGCCGCCACACCGATCAACCGGCGCAATCCGACCAATGCGCCTGCCGCAATGGCGGCCAGCGTCACCGGGGCGGACCATGCCAGCGTGGCAAAGGCGCTGACGCCCTGCCCGACCGAGCAGCCCAGAGCGATCACCCCGCCAATGCCCATCAGTGCCGCGCCGCCGACCTGACGGCCCAGCTCGCGCGGGTCTTCGCAGGCTTCCCAGCGGAACATCCCGCGCCAGAGCGATCCGGCCAGCGCACCGGCCATGACACCCAGCACTGATCCCACAGAAAAGTTGATACCCCCAGCGGTCGAGGTCATCAGGAACACGATGGTTCGGCCTACGGGCGCGGTAAAGGACAGCCCCTCAACCCCGATCTCGCCGAAGCTTTCGTGGTTAACCCAACTGGTGCCCCAAAGCGCAAACACCACCGCCAGCCCCGCCACGACGCCCCACGCGATCTCACCCGGCGCGCGGCGCAGGGGACCATAGGCCAGCGCCCAGATCAGAAACCCAGCCGCGATGATCAGCGCGGTTGCCAGTGGCGGCAGGCCGATCAACGCCTCAAGCGTGGCGGTGATGCCCTGCGGCTCGCGGGCCGGTTCCTGCGCGAACAGCGCCACGCGCAGCGGTGCCAGAGGGCCGGACAGGGTGATGAAGCCGAACACGCCCATCACCACCACCACGACCAGCGAACGCAGATCGCCGCCGCCAAACCGCACCAGAGCGCCAAAACCGCAGTTCCCAGCCAATGCCATGCCATAGCCAAAGATCAGCCCGCCCGCGACCGAGGCCAGCGGGTTCCAGACGATCTGATGGTAAAACGTCTCGCTCAGCGTGATCTGTCCCAGCGCGACGCCGACAAACGTGCCAACAATCGCCACCGCCAGCACAATCCCCCACAGGCGCAACCGCCGCTGGTCGCCGCCATAGGCGGCGGATTCCAGGGCGCCGAGCGTGCAGAAATTGCCCAACCGGGCCGACAGCCCCAGCACCACGCCCGCGATCAGGCCGACCAGCGCGGCCATCACACCATAGGAAATGCCATCCATCTTTGCCTCTGGTTTGCTGAAAATTCAGGCGGTGGGTAAACTCGGCCCAGACTCCGGTTTTGCCCTGCAAATTGCAAGCGCGGATTGGCTGGCGGTCAAAGCGTCGCGGCGGTGGGGTCTTTGCTTTTCCGGCACGACCGCTTAAATATGGTGAAGGCCACGGCGTGTTCTCCCACCGCTCGGGCCTGCCACACAGACCCGCCGCTCGGCGGGCTACAGACCATGGGAGCCATCATGACCATCACCAGACGAGCCTTCACCCTTGGCGCAACCGCTTTGACCGCGGGCGGCCTGCTGACACGCCGCGCCCGCGCGCAGGCCACGACCGAATTCGGCGCAATGCGGGTCGAGATGTTGTCCGACGGCAATCTGTCCCTGCCGCGCGATTTCACGCTGGGCACGATGCCGCAGCCCGAAGCCGACACGATCCTTGCCCGCTACGGCCTTGGCGACGGGCCGCTGACCCCGCCCTGCAATGTGACGCTGCTGCGTCATGAAGACCGGGTTATCCTGTTCGACATCGGCGCCGGCCCTGATTTCCAGCCGAGCGCGGGGATGTTGCCCGATACGCTCGACGCCGCCGGGATTTCGCCGGACGAGATCACCCATCTGGTCATCACCCACGGCCACCCCGATCATATCTGGGGTCTGCTGGATGATTTTGATGAGCCCTACCTGCCCAACGCGCAGATCCTGATGGGCCGCGCTGAATTTGACTACTGGATGGATGACAACACCGTCTCGACCATCGATTCGGGGCGTCAGACTTTTGCCGTGGGCGCGCAGCGGCGACTCGCGACGGTGGCAGATCTGGTGACCTTCTTCGAGGACGGACAAGAGATCCTGCCGGGCATCGCCGCCCGCGCCACCTATGGTCACACGCCGGGCCACATGGCGTTCGAGCTGCGCGACGGGTCGGACAGCCTGATGGTCGTCGGCGATTCGCTGGGCAATCATCATGTGGCGTTCGAGCGGCCCGAGTGGGACTCGGGCTCGGATCAGGATGCGCCGACGGCGGCGGCGACGCGGGTGCGGCTGCTGGATCAGCTGGCGCAATCGCAGATGCTGATCGCCGGTTTCCATCTGCCCGGCGGTCTGGGCCGGGTCGAGCGCGCCGACAGCGGTTATCGTTTCGTGCCCGCGTAAGGCTACGCCGATAGCGCCGGGGCGCTGCGCTGATCGACCAGCAGGTCGGTCAGCATCGCCCCGATCCACATGCACAGCAGCGCCAGCCACGCCGTCGCAGCAAAGATCGAGCCGCCGGTGACGCCCGCGCCAATGGCGCAGCCCCCGGCCAGCATACCGCCGAAGCCCATCAGCACCGCCCCCGCCATCGAGCGGCGCATGCTGCGTTCGCCCTCGAACCCCTGAAAGTGGAACTCTCCGGCAAAGAGCGACGCCAGAAACGCGCCAAGGAACACGCCGGGCACCAGTCCGATATCGAAATTGAGCACCGGGCTTGATTCCAGAAAGAACATCAACGTGTTGGCGGACGGCCCGGTAAACGTAGCAGAGGTCACATTGACCGGCTCCCACGCCGTTTGCGCCAGTGTCCAGGTGCTCACCCATCCCACCGCCACGGCAAACCCGACGCCCGAGGCAAAGACCAGCACCCGCGCGCCAATCCGCGCGCGCAGCGCCACGATCAGCGCCACCGCCGCCAGTCCCAGCCCGAGCAGCAGCCCGGTGACATCCGGCAATCCCAGCATCGTCAGCAGGTTCAGGTTGCGCCCGTTCGGCGTGACCCAAAGCGCCGCCAGCCCGTTGCGCAAGGGGGCCAGCCAGCCGTGCAGGCTCATCTGCGCGACCACGGCAAAGATCAACCCGGACACCACGCTGCGCAGGTTGCCCGTCGCAGCGAGCACCAGCAGACGGCCCGAGCAGCCGCGCGCCATCACCATACCCACCCCGAACATCAGCCCGCCGAGGATCGCGCCGGACCATGAGCCCGCGACCGACATCATCCGCGCGTCCTGCGCGTCGAACAGTCCCAAAAACTGCGCCAATTGCACCCAGACAACGGCAGTCGAGAAGGTCAGCAGCCACACCGCCACCCTGCCGCCGATGATCCCGCGCGCGAACTCGACCGTCGCGGCACGCAGGCAAAAGGACGAGCGTTGCGCGGCGACGCCAAAGATCGTGCCGGTCAGCAGACCGAGCAGCGCCCCGGCGACGGGCTCGCCCACGGCTTCCACAAACACGGTGAACAGATCCAGCAGCCAGTCCATCGACAGCCCTCCTCAGCCTATTGCACAGGGCAATATGCGGGAAACCGAATATGGACCTTGATTCAGATCACGCTTTTGCCTTAGCGGCGAAACAGCCGGTGGATCATCTCGACCATCTCGCGCACACGGTTATCGGCCAGCGAATAGATGATCTGGTTGCCGTCACGCCGCGTGGTGACCAGCTTTTCATGCCGCAGCCGGGCAAGCTGCTGGCTGACGGCGGCCTGGCGCGACATGATCAGTTGCTCCAGTTCGGTGACCGTGTGGTCGCGCTCGCACAGATGATAGAGCATCATCAGGCGGCCATCATGGCCCAGAGCCTTGAGAAAATCGGCGGCAGCGCGGGCCTCGATGGCAAGTGCTTCGGGCGGGATCGACGACGCGTCGCAACTGCGGTCGCGCATCACCGGCGCGCGCGTCACTGCCTGCCGCTCCGGGTTCGGATCGACTGACCGGTCGGCGTTTTGCCCGTCTGGCGCCATGCGCACTCCACCCTGCTTCGCACTCCGACGAAACAGCCCCTGCTTCTATCGCAGAACCCTACCACGCGGCGCCGAGCGAATCGAGCACCCATGCGGGTTTTGCATCAAGGGTGTGACACCACGTCCCGCGCGCTTAACCGGTGGTGTCAGCCAGCGCGTTGTCGATCATCTGATCGAGATAGGGCCAGAAGAAATCCTGCCCGGGAAAGCCGATCAACCGGTCAACCTCGGTCCCCGAGGCATCAAGCAGGATAAAGGTCGGCGTCACGAAGGGGCGCGAGGTCAGCGTGACCCCCTCAGGCAGCGGGCCGCGCAGATCGGCACGGATCAGGGGGGCGATCTGTGCTTCGGGCGAGGCCTCATAGGCTGGGGCGACGTCACGGTTGAAGGCGGCGCAGATATAGCAGCCGACCTGCTCGATCATCAGCAGGCGCAGCTCCTGGGCCGAGGCCGCGCTGACCGACAGCAGCGACAGGGCAAGCGCGCCAATGCCGCCAATAACCGCCGTGCGAAATCCATGTGCCATCGTCGTTTTCCCTTGCGGCCTGTCAGGCTCGATCTGTCGTCAGCTTACGCAGGATTCAACCCCAAGGGTACGAAAACCCGATTGACGACAACTGAGATACATATGAAGATTGTAATGTTTTCGATCCCCGCAAACAAGACCCGCCTTCGGGTTGGTTTGACGGGTACGCCAGGGAGGGCGTCATCTATGCTGGATATCACGTTCGGCGGGGCCGCGTTGGCGGGCATCCTGTCGTTCCTCTCACCGTGCATCCTGCCGATGGTGCCGTTTTACCTGTGCTACATGGCCGGTTTGTCGATGGCCGAACTGCGCTCGGACCAAGGGCTTGCACCGGGTGCGCAGCGGCGGCTGGTGCTGTCGTCCATCGCGTTCTCGTTCGGGGTGACCACGATCTTCATGCTGCTGGGCCTTGGTGCCACGGCGCTGGGGCAAGCCTTTATCCAGTGGCAAGACACGCTGCGCTGGATCGCGGCCGCCGTCCTGCTTGTGTTCGGCCTGCATTTTCTGGGCGTTATCAAGATTTCGATCCTCTACCGTCAGGCGCGAATCGAAAACGCCGGCTCGCCCAAATCGGTGATCGGCAGCTATGTGATGGGTCTGGCCTTTGGCTTTGGCTGGACGCCCTGTGTCGGCCCGGCGCTGGCGGCGATTCTGATGATCGCCTCGGGCATGGGTGACCTGACGCGCGGCACAGCGCTGTTGGCGGTCTACGGGCTGGCGATGACCCTGCCCTTCGTGATTGCGGCGCTCTTTGCGCGGCCGTTCCTGAACTGGGTCGCCCGGCACCGCGACAAGCTGCAGTACGTCGAGAAAGTCATGGGCGCGATGCTGATCGTCTTTGCGGTCCTGATCGCGACCAATACACTGAACTATATTGCCCAATGGATGATCGAGACCATGCCCTGGCTGGCCACGATCGGTTGAGATCTGGAGGTTCCGATGATTGCCACCCGCCGCACGCTGCTGACCGGCCTTGCCCTGACGCTGGCCGCCCCTGCCCTGATCCGCCCTGCCCGCGCCGACGAGCCCGTGCCGCCCTTGGGCGAGGATGGCCTGCACAAACCCGACTGGATCGTCGAGACCTTCCGCGACATGCGCGATGACCTTGAGGAAGCGCGCGCCAATGGCAAGCGGCTGCTGATCATGGTCGAACAGCGTGGCTGCATTTATTGCACCCGCATGCACGAGCATGTCTTTACCGATGACGCCCTCGCGCGCACCCTGCGTGAGGATTACATGGTCGTGCAGATGAACCTGTTCGGCGATATCCCCGTCACCGATTTCGACGGCGAGGAACTGGGCGAACGTGACATGATGCGCCGCTGGGGCGTGGTGTTCACGCCGACCATGCTGTTCATGCCCGAAGAGGTGCCTGAGTCGGGCACGGCGGCGCAGAATGCGGTGATGATGATGCCGGGCGCGTTTGAGCGCGGAACGACCGGGCTTATGCTGCGCTGGGTTCTCGAGCGTGGCTATGAGGGCGACGAGCATTTCCAGCACTACGTCGCCCGGATGCTGAACGAAGGTTAACCTTGACCGGGGACGTGGCGAAAGCCATTGTTTTACGAAGGTTTGCGGCCACTGGCTGACCGCCCCGGAAAACGGGGACCGATGCGGCCGCAAGCTATATGCAAATAAATGAATTTTCTATTGCTCACCCGGCCCCGCATCGACTATCATGCCTTTGTGATGCGTTTGGGAGAGCGCAAACCCATCTGCTGAATGTCAGGGAGGACATCCATGAAGCTGAAAGCTGTGACCGGCCTTATCGCCGCCGGAATCGCGCTGGCTGGCACCGCCATCGCCGAAGTCGCCCCCGGCGACATCACCTGGGTTGACGACGTGATGATCCCGACCTCGCTGACCGGCGCGCCGGGCAACGTCGAAGAAGGCGTCTCGGTTGTGTCGAGCCGTTCGGCGGGCAATTGCGTGGCCTGCCACGGGATCTCGGCCCTGCCGGACGTCGCGTTTCAAGGCAATGTCGGTCCGTCGCTGGACGGTGTCGGCAGTCGCTGGAATGAAGCGGAACTGCGCGGCATTCTGGTGGATGCCAAGCATATGTTCCCCGACACGCGCATGCCGTCCTTCTACCGCGTCGATGGCTTTACCCGTCCGGGTGACGCCTATACCGGGCGTGCCGCCGACCCCGCCACCTTTGGTCCGCTGCTGAGTGCGGCGCAGATCGAAGACACCATCGCCTATCTCATGACGCTGACCGACTGATCCGGTCCGCCCCGTCCTCTTGATAAGGAGCTTCCCCATGCTGACAAGACGCGACACCCTCGCGATCGGTCTGGGCGCCTCGGCCGTGGCAATGCTGCCCGTTGCCGCCGCCGCGACCCCGGTTGACGACGCGATTGCCGCCTATACCGGCGGCGCTGCCATTGCCGAAGGCGGTGTGACCATCACCGCGCCCGAGATCGCTGAAAACGGCAACACCGTGCCGATCACGATCGAAGCCCCCGGCGCGGTCGAGATCATGCTGATCGCCACCGGCAACCCGACGCCCAACGTGGGCAAATTCACCTTTGGCCCCGGTTCTGGCGCGCCGATGATCGCCACCCGCATGCGTCTGGGCCGGACCCAGGACGTGCTGGCGATTGCCAAGATGGAAGACGGCAGCTTTGCGTCGACCTCGGTCGAAGTGAAAGTCACCATCGGCGGCTGTGGCGGCTGATCCCGTCAGGGTTTCGCCGTTCCATCCAGTTTCAGGAGTTTCATCATGACCGAAGTCAGACCCCGCATCCGCCTTCCCCGCAGCGCCTCGGCCGGCGACTCGATCGTCGTCAAGACGCTGATCAACCACGACATGGAATCAGGCCAGCGCCGCAACTCGGCCGGCGAGACGATTCCGCGCCAGATCATCAACCGTTTCACCTGTGAATTCAACGGTGTGATGGTTCTGGACGCCGCCCTTGAGCCCGCCATTTCGGCAAACCCGTATATGGAATTCGAGGCCGTCGTGCCCGAATCCGGCGATTTCGTTTTCACCTGGTACGACGACAATGGCGAAGTCTACACCGCCACTGAAACGTTCGAAGTCAGCTGAGCATACGGCGCAACAGAAGTCTGGGAGGAGACACTATGCAGCACCTGAAGCCTGCGAAAACGCTGGCGCTGGCCTCGGCCTGCGTCGCAGCGCTGTGGTCCGGCGCGGCCCTGGCCGACCCTGATCTGTCGGCGGATCTGATGATCGATGGCGAATTGCACATCGTGACCCAGGCTCCGGCGGACGACATCGTTCCGAACCTGCCTGCCCGGTATTCCGGCTGGCTGTTCCGTGATCCTGCCACCCGCGACATGCAAGCCGACGACTTCGAGAACCCGGCGATGCTGGCCGTCGATTCGGGTGCCGAGCTGTGGGAAACCGCGGACGGCACGGCTGGTCAGTCGTGTCAGGATTGCCACGACGATGCCGAGGAAAGCATGGCCGGTGTTCGTGCCCGGATGCCACATGTCAACGCTGACGGCGAACTGTGGTCGATGGAGAACTACGTCAACAATTGTCGCACCGAACGCATGGGCGCAGAGGCCTGGCGTTGGAGTGGTGGCGAGATGACCTCGATGACCGCGTTCATCTCGATGCAGTCGCGTGGCATGCCGGTTGCGGTGCAGATCGACGGTCCGGCCGCCCCCTATTGGGAGCAAGGCCGCGATATGTACTACACCCGCTATGGCCAGTTGGAGCTGTCGTGCTCCAGCTGCCATGAGGAGAGCACGGGCATGATGATCCGCGCCGACCACCTGAGCCAGGGCCAGATCAGCGGCTTCCCGACCTACCGGTTGAAGAATGCCGGCATCGTGTCGATCCACAACCGCTTCCGTGGCTGTATCCGTGACACGCGCGCCGAAACCTTCGCCGAAGGGTCGGAAGAATTCCGCGCGCTGGAGCTCTATGTCGCCTCGCGCGGCATGGGCCTGGACGTCGAAGGCGTCTCGGTTCGTCCGTAAGCGTTTTGGGGGCACGGCTGCCCGTGCCCCCTTCCCCTACCCTGTTCGGATCATTCGGTACTGCGCCGAAATTTTTTGTCCGAACAACATTCATTCCTTTGAAGATTGGCATGTAACGCCGCCCCGTCGTGCCCGCTTCATCTGACCGAGTTTCGGCTCCAAGGAGACTGATCATGATTTCCCGGCGCGAGTTCCTGCAGGCTTCGGTGGCTGCATCTGCCCTTTACGGTGTGTCCGGCTTTGGCAACTGGTCCAAGCTGGCGGCACAACAGGTGCTGACGCAAGACGATCTGCTGCGCTTTGAGAGCTTCGGCAACGTGTCGCTGATCCACGTCACCGATATTCACGCCCAGCTCAAGCCGATCTGGTTCCGCGAGCCCGAGTTCAACTTCGGCGTCGGTGACGTCCGTGGCGTGCCTCCTCACGTCGTCGGGCGCGAGTTCATCGATATGTTCAACCTGACCCCCGGCTCGGCCGATGCCTATGCGCTGACCTATCCCGATTTCGTCGCGCTGGGTCAGGCTTACGGCAAGATGGGCGGCATGGACCGGGTGGCAACCGTGGTCAAGGCGATCCGCGCCGAGCGGCCCGAGGCGATCATTCTGGACGGCGGCGATACCTGGCACGGCTCGATGTCGTCCTATCTGTCGCGCGGTCAGGACATGGTCAACGTGATGAACGCGCTGGGGGTCGAGGCGATGACCTCGCACTGGGAATGGACGCTGGGCACCGACCGGGTGCTGGAACTGGTCGATCAGTTGAATTTCCCCTTCCTTGGGCAGAACATCTTTGACGCCGAGTGGAACGAGCCGTCCGAAGATTTCCCGTCCTACACCTGGTTCGAGCGTGGCGGCGCCAAGGTTGCGGTGATCGGTCAGGCCTTCCCCTATACCCCCATCGCCAACCCCGGTTGGATGTTCCCCGAGTTCAGCTTCGGCATCCGCGACGAGCGGATGCAGGAAATGGTCGACGAGGTGAAAGCCCAAGGCGCCGATCTGGTCGTCGTGCTGTCGCACAACGGTTTTGACGTGGACCGCAAGATGGCCAGCCGCGTGCAGGGCATTGACGTGATCCTGACCGGCCACACCCATGACGCCCTGCCCGAGCCTGTGCTGGTCGGCACGACGCTGCTGATCGCCTCGGGCAGTCACGGCAAGTTCGTCACCCGCCTGGATCTGGATGTGCGCGACGGTCAGCTGATGGGCTTCCGCCACAAGCTGATCCCGATCTTCTCGGACGTTATCACCCCGGACGCCGACATGGCCGCCGTCATCGACGCCGAGCGCGCGCCCTATGCCGCGCAGATGGAAGAGGTGATCGGCCACACCGACAGCCTGCTTTACCGCCGGGGCAATTTTGCCGGGACGTGGGACAACCTGATCTGCGACGCCGTGATGTCCGAGCGGGACACCGAAATCGCCCTGTCGCCCGGCGTGCGCTGGGGGGCCAGCCTGATGCCCGGCGACGCAATCACGCGCGAGGATATCCACGCCGTCACCACGATGACCTATGGTCAGGTCTACCGTTCGGAAATGACCGGCGAGACGATCCACACCATTCTTGAGGACGTCGCCGACAACCTGTTCAACACCGATCCCTACTATCAGCAGGGCGGTGACATGGTGCGGCTGGGCGGCCTTGGCTATTCCATCGACATCACCAAATCCATCGGCGAGCGCATCACCGGCCTGACCCTGCTGCGCACCGGCGAAGCGCTGGACCCCGCGCAGACCTATACGGTCGGCGGCTGGGCTTCGGTCAACGAAGGCACCGAGGGGCCGATGATCTGGGATGTCGTCGAGGAACACATCCGCAAACTGGGCCGCGTGAGCGCCGAGCCGAACGGCTCGGTCATCGTGACCGGCATTTGAGAATATTGAGGGAGCACGCATCATGACCGATCTGTCTGATGACGACACGCACAAGCCCGCCGGCGTCAGCCGCCGTGGCTTTCTGCGCACCGCCAGCCTTGCTGCCGGGGGGGCCGCTTTGGGCGGCGCTGCCAGCGCGCAGCAAGCCGATCCGCTGATCACAGAGGTCCAGGACTGGGCGTCGATGACCGGCGAAGGCGTCGATGCCACGCCCTACGGGCTGCCGATCCGCTTTGAGGACGACGTGGTGCGCCGCACAGTGTCCTGGCTGACCGCCGATCCGATCAGCTCGATCAACTTCACGCCGATCCATGCGCTCGATGGCACGATAACGCCGCAGGGCTGCGCTTTTGAGCGCCACCATTCCGGCGCGATCGAGCTGTCAAAAGACGACTACCGCCTGATGATCACCGGGCTGGTCGACCGCCCGCTGGTGTTTACCTGGGAAGATCTGCAACGCTTCCCGCGCGAAAACCATGTGTATTTCTGCGAATGCGCGGCCAACTCGGGCATGGAATGGGCCGGTGCGCAGCTCAACGGCGCGCAGTTCACCCATGGCATGATCCACAACATGGAATATTCCGGCATCCCGCTGCGGCTGCTGCTGGAAGAGGCCGGGGTGCAGGCTGAGGGCCAGTGGGTGTTTGTCGAGGGGGCCGATGCCTCGTCGAACGGGCGCTCGATCCCGCTGGAAAAGGCGATGGATGACGTGTTGGTCGCCTTCACCGCCAATGGCGAGGCGCTGCGCAAAGAGCATGGCTATCCGGTGCGGCTGGTCGTGCCGGGCTGGGAAGGCAACATGTGGGTCAAGTGGGTGCGCCGCATCGGCGTGAACCACTCGGCTGTCGAAGCGCGCGAGGAAACCTCAAAATACACCGACCTGATGCCCGACGGGCGCGCGCGCAAATGGACGTGGGAGATGGACACGAAATCCGTCATCACCTCGCCCTCGCCGCAAAAGCCGATTACCCACGGCTCGGGCCCCTTGGTGATCACCGGGCTGGCATGGTCGGGCCGTGGCCTGATTGACCGTGTGGACGTGTCGCTGGACGGCGGCGTCAACTGGCAGCCCGCGCGTCTGGGCACGCAGGGCGGGCGCTACGCGCTGTCGCGCTTCTATCTGGAAATCGACTGGGACGGATCGCCGATGCTGCTGCAATCGCGCGCGGTGGATGAGAACGGCTATGTGCAGCCGACCAAGGACGCGCTGCGCGAAATCCGGGGCCTGAACTCGGTCTACCACAATAACGGTATCCAGACCTGGGCCGTCTACGAGAATGGAGCGGTGGAAAATGTCGAAGTCAGTTCTTAAGATCCTCGCGACCACCGCGCTGGCCGGTCTCATCGCCGCTCCGGCAATGGCGCAGACGCTCGGTCTGGGCCGTCCCGCCCTGCCCGAAGAAATCGCTGCCTGGGATGTCGCGGTCGAGCCTGACGGCACCGGCCTGCCCGTCGGCTCGGGCGACGTCTTCACCGGCGAAGACCTGTGGGTCGAAAACTGCGCCAGCTGCCATGGTGACTTTGGCGAGGGTGCCGGGGCCTATCCGGTGATCGCAGGCGGTGAGGACACGCTGACCAACCGCCGCCCGGTCAAGACCGTGGGCAGCTACTGGCCGTATCTGTCGACGGTGTTCGACTATGTCCACCGCTCGATGCCCTTTGGCAATGCGCAGATCCTGTCGGCTGACGATACCTACGCCATCGTTGCCTATATCCTCTACTCCAACGCCATCGTTGAGGATGACTTCACCCTCTCGAACGAGAACTTCACCGATGTTGTCATGCCCAATGCCGAGGGCTTCTATGTCGATGACCGGGTCGAAACCGAGTTCCCGATCTTCGTCCACGACGTCTGCATGAGTGACTGCACCGCGCCGGTGCACATCACCCGCCGCGCCACCGATCTGCAATCGACACCCGAGGGCGCGGTGACGGTCTTCGCACCAGATCGGCCCAGCGGCGTGATGGACGGTGCCGGTGCGCCTGAGGGTGGCGAGGGTGCTGCCGCCCCGGCTGAAGCGCCGGTCGAGGAAGCCGCAGCCGAGCCTGCGATGCCCGCGCTCGACCCCGAACTGGTCGCTGCCGGTGAAGGTCTGTGGCGTCAGTGCCGCAGTTGTCACCAGATCGGCGAGGGCGCGCGCAATGGTACGGGGCCGTTGCTGACGGATGTTGTCGGCCGCCATGCCGGTGGGGTTGAAGGCTTCCGCTATTCAAACCCGATGACGCAGGCGGGCGAAGAAGGGCTGATCTGGACGCCCGAGACGCTGGACGCTTTCCTCGCCGATCCGCGCGGCTATATGCGCGGCACGCGGATGTCGTTCCGCGGGCTGCGCGACGAGGCTGATCGTCAGGCGATGATCGCCTATCTGCAAAGCCAGTCGCAGTAAGCGACAGCGACAAGGAAAAAGGACGGGGCGCAGCGATGCGCCCCGTTTTGCTGTGTCACCCCTCGCCCCGGTCGCTGAGCAGCCGGTCGATGGGCGCGAAATCATCGGTGAAGGTGACAGGCGTGCGCCCGTCGATAATCGCCTGCAGCGAGCTGGCGGCGATCCGCACCGCCGCCCCGTCCGGCCCGTTGATCTGCGGGCGCGGTGACGGTTCATCCCCGGCAACCAGCACGAACACCCGGCGGTTTTCGGATGCGTCATGCGCGGGATCGGCCCAGACCTCGACCGAGGGCCAGACGGCGCGCGCGGTGGTGACGATCGAGGCCAGCACATCCAGCCGGTCCATGTGGTCGATGACGTTCATCAGATAGACGCCGCCGGGGTTCAGCCGCGCATCGACCAGCGCGAAGAACTCGCGCGTGATCAGGTGCTGCGGCACGGCGATGTCGCCAAAGGCGTCGCCGATGATCACGTCATAGGTTGCAGGCTCCCACGCCAAGGTCCGCCGCGCATCGGCGTGCACGATCCGGTCCTCGCCCGGTTCGTACCAGAAATAGTCGATGGCGGCGCGGGTCACGGCCGGGTCGACCTCGGCCACCGTCACAGCCACCGGCGTGCCCCGCGCATGCCAGGCGCGCGGCACGGTATAGGTGCCTCCGCCGATCAGGAACGCCGACCATCCCTCGCGACCCTCCATCCGCAGGCGCGGCAAGCCCTCGAGCATCACACCATGCGGCGTCAGCATCGCCGTGGGGTCCAGCCCGTCCGCCGCGCCATGCACAAGATGATCCAGCACCATCAGCCGCACCGGTGCCTGCGCCGTGCCCTCGTCGATCACGCGGATGCAGAAATAGTCGCTCTCGACCGTGCAGGGGTTCGGCAATGACAACCCGCCCAGCACCAGCCCCAACGGCACAAGCGCCACCGCAGCACCCGCCCCGATCCCGCGCAGCCCGCTGGCCGAGGCCAGCGACATCAGCCCCAGCACCGCATAGACCGCCGCGACCACGGCCAGCGTGCCGACCGATCCCAGCCATGAGATGAACACGAACCCCGCCGCCAGCGTGCCCAGGATCGCGCCCCAGGCTCCGGCGGCGAACATTGCGCCCAAGGCCCTTCCCTTGCGCTCGGGATGGCGCACGACCGCGATCATCGACAGAATGGGTGCCGGGATACCGGCAAAGAAGGACGGCAGAAAGAACACCAGCGAGGTCAGCACCACGATCGACGCCACCGGGCTTTGCAGCGCCGGGATCACCGTCCCGGCCACGCCGCGCAGGATGAACACCGCCGCCGCCGTGCTGGCCGCCGCGCCGAGCATCGCCCAGCCATTGCCCTTGAGCGCGGCCTCTGGCGACCATTCGGCCATGCGCCCGCCCGCCCAATGGCCCGCCGAGAAGCCGGCCAACACCACCGCGATCACCGACGTCCACGTATAGAGCGACATCCCCACATAGGGCGCGAGCATCCGTCCCGCCACAATTTCGACAATCAGGCTTGCCGCGGCGACCGTTGCCTGAATGGTCACCAAACCCCAGAGTCTCTGCATTCCTCGCCTCTTTTCTCAGTTTTATTTCCGACAGCACGACAACACGCGCTCATTTTTAGAATCTACCGCAGTTTTGGCAACGAAGATGCCGGTATTGAACACGATAAGGAAACGGGCCTTGCACGTTTTGGAGACGGTAACATTTTGTTTTTCTTTGATTTATTTCAGAGATTATGGCAGGTTTTGGGCAGATTAGGTCACAAATGAGGTCGGCAACCCGCATTTGATCCGGGTCAGTCTCGACGCAAAAAGGGGATAGCATGTTTTTCAGATTCGGTGGAACGCTCGGCAATTTTGGGTCCGCTTGCAAAGGCGTGATCAACAACGTGGTAATGAAAAATCATTTCGGTCGGCACGGTGACAAGGATGATCACCACGGTTGGGGTCATGGTCATGGACGCGACAAGGATGACCACGACAAGGATCACCACGGCCACCATGACCATCACGGTGGCAGCGATTGCGGTGATGACAATGATGACGATTGCGGCGGCGCTGCTGACGGCGTTGACATCACCATCCCGGAGAATGCCCATTCCGCCATCCTGGTGATCGAGAACAACGACGACAATGATGACGAGTACGATGACTATGTCCGCGTCTACGCGGACGATGTCGAAGATCCCAGCAATCTGGACGACTATGTCGCCGCCGCCGAAGAAGAATACGCAGCCCGCGGCGACGATCTGGATTCGTGCGATGAGGTGCTCAAGGTTGTGGTCGAGGACGCCGATGGCAAGGTCATCAAGGTGCTCTACAAGGACGGCGACGGGAACTACACCGACAAAGACCCGCGTGCGGAAGACGACAGTGATGACTCGGGCGACGACGGCGACAACAGCGACGATGACAACAACGATGATGATGACGACAAGGACTGCGGTGGTATCAGCAAGTTCCTGAAGGTCATCCACGGCCGTCACGATCGCGACGACGACCGCGATGATCACAACGACGATGACGACGACCATGGCCACGGCGGCCACCACTATCAGTGGGCATGCTAAGCCTCAGGCGTCTTGCAGCGATCAACAAACGGCGGGCTTCTGGCCCGCCGTTTTGCTGTCTCAGGGGCGCGGCAAGCTGCGCTGCACCTTGACCGGCCGCAGCACCAGATGAGTCTGCACCTGCGCGATGCCCTCTTGGCGAAACAGGCTGCGCTCCATGAAGTCGTTGAACGCCTGCAGATCGCGACACTGCACCCGCAGGTGGTAGTCCATCGCCCCCGTGGTGGCGTAGCAATCGAGCACCTCATCATGGCGCATCACCTCTTGGGTGAAGCGCTCGACCACCGCGCCCGAATGCCGGGTCAGGGTGATGTGGATGATGGCGTGAAAGCCCAAACCGGCCTTGGCCGCGTCCACCTCGGCCCGGTAGGCGCGGATGATCCCGGCCTCCTCCAAAGCCTTGACCCGCCGCCAGCACGAGCTGGCCGACAGCCCCACCCGCTCGGCCAGTTCCTGATTGGACAAGCGCGCATCGGCTTGCAGCAGATCCAGCAGTTTCCAGTCGATCTCTTCCAGCATCTACGCATACTCTGACAGGATTATCCAGAATTCAGGGTTAGCGCGGAACATCCGTGAAAGAAACCCCCGCCAAAGGGGTAACTCTGGCACCGCTTTTCGCCCGCGCTACGTTATCCTTGTGCAAACAGCATGAGGATAGCCATGAACGCCCCCCTCCGCCCGCTTGACGATTACGCCCTTGATGACCGCTACACCCGCCCCTCGGGCCGGGTCTTTCTGACCGGCACGCAGGCGCTGGTACGCGCGGTGCTGGATCAGGCACGGCGCGACAAGGCGGCAGGGCTGAACACTGCCGGGCTGGTCAGTGGCTATCGCGGCTCGCCGCTGGGGGGTGTCGATCTTGAGATGTGGCGGCAGTCCAAGCGGCTGAAAGAAGCGCATGTCGAATTCCTGCCCGCCGTCAACGAAGACCTCGCCGCAACCGCCATTCTGGGCAGTCAGCAGGTGGAAAGCGACCCGCTCAAAGAGGTGCAGGGCGTTTTCGGGATGTGGTACGGCAAGGGCCCCGGCGTTGACCGCGCCGGTGACGCGCTCAAGCACGGCAATGCCTATGGCTCCAGCCAGCACGGCGGCGTGCTGGTGGTTGCGGGCGATGACCACGGCTGCGTCAGCTCGTCCATGTCGCATCAGTCGGACGTTGCCTTCATGGCGTGGTTCATGCCCTGCCTGAACCCGGCTTCGGTCGCCGAATTCCTGCCCTTCGCCGAATGGGGCTATGCGCTGTCGCGCGCCACGGGCATGTGGGTCGGCTTCAAGGCGGTCTCGGATGTGGTGGAAAGTGCCATGTCGGTCGAGCTGCCCGCAGACCGCGTGTTCCGCGCGCCCGACCTTTCCGACTACCCCGGCGGGCTGCATTACCGCTGGCCCGACCTGCCCGGCATGCAGATCGAAGAGCGGATGGAGGCCAAGAAACGCGCCGTCGCCGCCTTTGCCGAGGCCAACCCGATCGACCGCGCCGAATACAACCTGCCCGAGGCGCGCTTTGGCTTTGTCACCACCGGCAAGGCACATCTGGACCTGATCGAGGCGCTGCGCCTCTTGGGTCTGGACCGCGCGGGCTGCGAGCGGCTGGGGATCGACCTTTACAAGGTCGGCATGGTCTGGCCGCTGGCCCGCCGCGACGCGCTGCGCTTTGTCGAGGGCAAGGATGAGGTGATGATCGTCGAGGAAAAACGCGGCATCATCGAGAGCCAGCTGAAGGAATATTTCTACGACTGGGACGGCCGCAAACCGCGCCACATGACCGGCAAGAATGACGAGCTGGGCGAGCGACTGGTGCCCTGGACCAGCGAGCTGACCCCGCGCCTGCTGCTGCCGCTGATCGCCAAGCGCCTGCATCGCCTGTTCCCGGACGAGGGCTTTCCGGCCCGCGCCGATGCCATCCTCGGCCACCAGCCGCAGGTGTTGCAGATCCCCGGCGCCACCCGCACGCCCTATTTCTGCTCGGGCTGCCCGCACAACACCTCGACCCGCGTACCTGAGGGGTCCAAGGCGCTGGCGGGCATCGGTTGTCACTTCATGGCCAGTTGGATGGGGCGCGAGACGACCAGCCTGATCCAGATGGGCGGCGAAGGAGTGAACCACGCGGCCTCCAGCCGGTTCACCGGGAAAAACCATGTCTTCCAGAACCTTGGCGAGGGAACCTGGTATCACTCGGGCAGCATGGCGATCCGTCAATCCATCGCGGCGGGCGCGAATATCACCTACAAGATCCTCTACAATGACGCCGTTGCCATGACCGGCGGCCAGCCCGTCGACGGCCCGGTCAGCGTGCAGGCCATTGCCGCCGTCTGCCGCGCCGAGGGGGTGACGCGGATCGCGTTGGTCTCGGATGACATCAGCAAGTTCAGCAAATCCGACTACCCCGCCGGCACCAGTTTCCATGACCGTGACGAGATGGACGCCGTCCAGCGCGAGCTGCGCGAGATCGAAGGCGTCACCGTCCTGATCTACGAGCAGACCTGCGCCACCGAAAAGCGCCGCCGCCGCAAGCGTGGCACCCTGCCCGACCCGCAGAAATTCGCCGTGATCAACCCGGCGGTCTGTGAAGGTTGCGGCGATTGTTCCGTCGCGTCGAACTGCCTGTCGGTCGAGCCGATCGAGACCGACCTCGGCCCCAAACGCCGCATCAACCTGTCGACCTGCAACAAGGATTTCTCCTGCCTCGACGGCTTCTGCCCGTCGTTCGTCACCGTTGAGGGCGCCGACCGCCGCAAACCGGCACCACAAGCCCGGCCCGAGGTCGAAGCGGCGCTGGCCACCCTGCCCCTGCCCACGCTGCCCGATGCCGAAAGCTGGGATCTGCTCGTCACCGGCGTCGGCGGCACGGGCGTGGTCACGGTCGGCCAGATCACCGCGATGGCGGCACATCTGGAGGGGCGCGGCGTCTCGGTGCTCGATTTCACCGGCTTTGCGCAGAAATTCGGCCCGGTGCTCAGCTACCTGCGGCTGGCCCGTACGCCCGCCCTGCTGACGCAGGTGCGCATTGACAGCGCCAGCGCCGATGCGCTGATCGGCTGCGATATCGTCGTGTCCTCGTCGCCCAAAGCCTCTACCTGCCTGAACCCGCAAACCCGTGCCGTGGTGAACCTCGCCGAGATGCCCACTGGCGACATCGTGCTGAACCGCGACGCCTCGCTCAAGGTGCCCGCCCGCTTGCGCGCTCTGGATGGCGCGGTGGGCGATCTGGGCGCGCTGAACGCCGGACGCGTGGCCGAGGAGCTGCTGGGCGACATGGTCTTCGCCAATATGCTGATGCTCGGCTTTGCCTGGCAGCGCGGACTGGTGCCAGTGGGGCTGGACGCCCTGCTGCGCGCGATCACGCTGAACGGCGTGGCGATTGCAGCCAACACCCGCGCCTTTGCGCTGGGGCGGCTGGCGGCGGTGAACCCGGATCTGTTCCGCGAAAAGACCCCTGAGGTCGAGCCGGTCGAACACCTGATCAACCGACGCGCCGACGCGCTGACCACCTATCAGAACGCCGCCTATGCCGCCCGCTTCCGCAGGGCGCTGGAGCCGGTGATGGGCGATGAGGCGCGCGCCCGTCTGGCCGCCAACTCGCTGTTCAAACTGATGGCCTACAAGGACGAATACGAGGTCGCCCGCCTGCACCGCGATCCCGCCTTTGCCCAGCAGATCGCCCGCGACTTTGGCGACGGGGCCAAGCTGAGCTATCACCTCGCCCCGCCGATGCTGCCCGGCACTGACGGACGCGGCCGCCCCAAGAAGCGCCGCTTCCCCGGCTGGGCGATGCGCCCAGCCTATGCGGTGCTGGTGCGCATGAAGCCGCTGCGCGGCACGGCACTGGACCCGTTTGGCCGGACCGAAGAGCGGCGCATGGAGCGCGGGCTGATCGACTGGTTCGAGGGGCTGATCCGGACGGCGGCAACCTGCGACGAAACGACCGCACACGCGCTTCTGACCGCCCCGATGGGGATTCGCGGCTACGGTCCGGTGAAAGAGGCAGCCGTGGCCAAGGTGAAGCGTGAGGTCGAGACGCTTCTTTCCCAGAAATAACCCACAGCCGCGCCTGTGCATAACTTTTGTGGACAGGCGCGGCTGTGGATTGTCGAAGAATCACCGTCTGCGGCGCAGATCAATGGCCGGAAAACATCGCGGCGCAGTCCCTTTTCGGCGGCGTTTAGTTTCAATGTCTTATAAGTCTTTCTTAAGCGTTTCAGCCTGGTTAACAGGGGCATGGGCGCGCCCAGGACAGGCCCGTAAGTCACCCTGTTTTATTGCCTTACATTTATGAGCCTGTGGATAGATTCGTGTATGAAATTCGCCACGAGCACGCTCATTCAGCGTCGATATGCACAGGGTGAACCCGTCGATTTCACTAAATGTCTGGCAATACGATCAAGCGACCCGGCACCCGCAACGCAGCCCGTGTTAGCGGAACCATTTGCTTTTCAGCGCTGAAGCCTCTATCGCGAAACGACATGTCGAATGAGGCCGCCGATGAATCCTGCCCTGCAAAGTCATGCCACACGCAGCCTGTGTGATCTCGCGCCGGTGATCCCGGTTCTGGTGATCGAGGATCTCGCCCATGCCGAGCCGCTTGCCCGTGCCTTGGTGGCCGGGGGACTGCCGGTGCTCGAAGTCACGTTGCGCACAGAATGTGCGCTCGACGCTATGGCGGCGATGGCGACAGTACCGGGCGCTCGGGTCGGTGCGGGGACGGTGCTCAGCGCACATGATGTGAAACGGGTAAAGGCGGCGGGTGCAACCTTTGCCGTCTCGCCCGGTGCCACGCCGGCGCTGATCGCGGCCTGTGCCGCGCAGGGCCTGCCCTTGCTGCCGGGCGCGGCCACGGCAAGCGAGGTCATGGCGCTGCTGGAACTCGGCTACCGGACGATGAAATTCTTCCCCGCCGGTCCCGCCGGTGGCCCGGCCCTGCTCAAGGGCCTCTATGGTCCGCTGCCGCAGGCGACCTTCTGCCCGACTGGCGGCGTCAGCCCGCAGAACGCCGGTGAATACCTGTCGCTGCCCAACGTCGCCTGCGTCGGCGGCAGCTGGGTCGCACCGGCCAAGATGATGGCGACGGGCGATTGGGAAGGCATCACGGCGCTGGCACGGCAAGCGGCAAGCCTGAGCCGTTAATCGAACGACCCGCCGCGCCCGGCCCCTTGAGCAAAGCGGGTCGCCCCGGCGATGCCCTCGGCCAAAACCATCCCGGCGCTCGCCCATTCGCGCTTGAGCGCGGCGGCCAGATCTGCCGGGGCCATGCGGCCTGAGAGAAAGTCGGCGCGCATGCAGCCCTGCGGAAACCGCGTGAGGCTGTCGGCCAGCGCCAGCGCGGTCTCAAGCGCCGCGCCCGGCGCGGTAACGCGGTCGGCCAATCCTATCCGCGACGCCTCATCCGCCCCCACCGGCCGGCCCGTCAGGATCAGGTCATTCGCCCTGCCTTGACCGACGACACGCGGCAACCGGACCGTACCACCGTCGATCAGCGGTACACCCCAGCGGCGACAGAACACGCCAAAAGTCGCGTCCTGCGCCATGACGCGCAGATCGCACCACAGCGCCAGCTCCATCCCGCCCGCAACCGCCGGCCCTTCGACGGCGGCGATCACCGGCTTTGACAGCATCAGGCGCGATGGTCCCATCGGACCGGGTCGCGGATCGGTCACCGGATCGGCCCAGTCAGCGGGCAAATCCAACCCACCGATCCAGTCCGCCCCATCCCCCGCCGAGGCCGATTTCAAATCGAACCCCGCGCAGAACGCCCCGCCCGCACCGGTCAGGATGGCGACATCGACGCTCTCATCCGCCTCGAACGCCAGCGCCGCGTCGTAAAGCGCGCGAGCCAAGGCGGGGTTCACCGCGTTCCGGGCCTGCGGCCGCGAGAGGGTCCAGACCCGTATCCGCCCCTGCGTTTCGATTGTCAGCACATCAGACCTCCTCGATCGCGAGCACGCCCTCGATCGCCCGGACCTGCTGTTTGAGCAGTGGCGTCACGGGCACCTGACGGCCCGAGTCGATCTCGATCTCGCCGCCGGTCAGCGGGTCCGGCACGCAGAACCGCAGCGGGCCAAAGGCCTTGCGCGGCGCGTTGGGCGGCAGGTTGTCGAAGACGTCGAGCAGCTCGCTGAGCGCACCGGGCGCTTCCAGCCGCACCCGCAAGCCAGCGGCCCCGGCATCGGCGACCACATCGTCAATCGGTGCAGCCCCGCGCGCCAGCAGCTTGAGCGTGTCGCCCTCAAGCGTCGCCTCAACGGTCAGCACGACATTCATGCCGGTTTCCAGATGCTGACGGGACGCTTCCAGCGTTTCCGAGAACACCGTCACCTCAAAAAGCCCGGTCGGATCAGAGAGCTGCACAAAGGCGAAACGGTTGCCGCGCGCCGATTTACGCTCTTGACGCGAGCTGACCGATCCCGCGATCCTTGCCACAAGCGCGCCGCTTTGCGCCTTGCGGGTCAGCTCGGCCAGCGTGACCACGTCCTTGCGCTTAAGCGCCCCGGCGTAGTCATCCAGCGGATGGCCCGACAGGTAAAAGCCAATCGCCGCGTGTTCATGCGTCAGCTTGTCGGTCGGCAGCCAGTCGCCGGCCTTGCCCAGACGCGGCGGCGGCAGGTCGTCGCCGCCGGCAAACAGCGAGTTCTGGCCGGAATTGGCCGCCTCGAACACTGCCGCCGAATAGGCGACCAGACCGTCAAGGCTGTCGAACACCCGCTTGCGGCTCTTTTCCAGCATATCGAACGCCCCGGCGCGGGCGAGCATTTCCAGCGGGCGCTTGCCGACCTTCTTCATGTCCACGCGGCGGGCGAAATCGGTCAGATCGCGGAACGGCGTGTCGCCGCGCGCCTCGACCAACAGGCGCATGACCTCCATCCCGACGTTTTTCAACGCGCCCAAGGCATAGACCAGACGCCCCTCAACCACGCTGAACGTCGCCAGCGAACGGTTGACGCAAGGGGGGACAATCTCGATCCCCATCCGGTCGACTTCGCGCTTATAGACCGCCAGCTTGTCGGTCAGATGGATATCGCAGTTCATCACCGCGGCCATGAATTCAACCGGGTGATTGGCCTTCAGCCAGCCGGTCTGATAGCTGACCACGGCATAGGCGGCGGCGTGGGATTTGTTGAAGCCGTAGTTGGCGAATTTCTCCAGAAGGTCAAAGACTTCCCCGGCTTTCTTCGCGTCGATTCCGTGTGTCGCCTTGGCCCCGTCGATGAACTTGGGTCGCTCTTTCGCCATCTCCTCGGCGATCTTCTTACCCATCGCCCGGCGCAGCAGATCGGCGCCGCCCAGCGTATAGCCGCCCATCACCTGAGCGATCTGCATCACCTGCTCCTGATAGACGATGATGCCCTGGGTTTCGGCCAAAATGGGATCGATGGTCGGGTGCAGCGACTCCAGCTTCTTGGTGCCGTGCTTGACCTCGCAATAGGTCGGAATGTTCTCCATCGGGCCGGGACGATAAAGCGCCACCAGTGCCACGATATCCTCGATACAGGTCGGCTTCATGCGCCGCAGCGCGTCCATCATGCCCGAGGATTCCACCTGGAACACGGCGACGGTCTTGGCTTCGGCGTAGAGGCGATAGGTGCGCGGATCATCGAGCGGGATCAGGTTGATCTCGTTCTCGGTCCCGGCGGGCGGTTCGTACAGCACCTCGCCGCCCGGCGCGATATGCAGATCACGGCCCGAGGTGCGGATCAGGTCGATGGCATTCTGAATAACCGTCAGGGTCTTCAGGCCCAGAAAGTCGAACTTGACCAGCCCGGCCTGTTCGACCCATTTCATGTTGAACTGCGTGGCGGGCATGTCCGAGCGCGGGTCGCGGTAGAGCGGCACCAGCGCGTCAAGCGGCCGATCCCCGATCACCACCCCGGCGGCGTGGGTCGAGGCGTTGCGCAGCAGACCTTCAACCTTTTCGGCAAAATCGAGCAGCCGCCCGACAACCTCTTCCTTGGCCGCTTCGCGCAGGCGCGGCTCATCCGCCAGCGCCTTGGTGATCGACACGGGCTTGACCCCCTCGACCGGGATCATCTTGGAAAGCTTGTCGACCTGCCCATAGGACATCTGCAACACGCGGCCCACGTCGCGCACCGCCGCCTTGGACAAAAGCGCACCGAAGGTGATGATCTGGCCCACTTTTTCGCGGCCATACTTCTCTTGCACATAGCGGATCACCTCTTCGCGGCGGTCCATGCAGAAGTCGATGTCGAAGTCGGGCATCGACACGCGTTCCGGGTTCAGGAAGCGCTCGAACAGCAGCGCATAGCGCAGAGGGTCAAGGTCGGTGATGGTCAGCGCATAGGCCACCAGCGAGCCTGCGCCCGATCCCCGGCCCGGTCCCACCGGAATCCCCTGATCCTTGCCCCATTTGATAAAGTCGGCAACGATCAGGAAATAGCCCGGGAATCCCATCTTCTCGATGATCCCCAGCTCGAAATCCAGCCGCGCCTGATATTCCTCAGGCGTCACCGCATGAGGGATCACCTTGAGCCGGTTTTGCAGCCCCTCATTGGCCTGACGGCGCAATTCCTGCACCTCGTCATCGGCGAATTTGGGCAGGATCGGATTGCGTTTGTAAGTGGCGAATGCGCAGCGTTTGGCAATCTCGACGGTGTTTTCCAGCGCTTCCGGCAGATCGGCGAACAGCGCGGCCATCTCGTCCGGCGTTTTGAGATAATGCTGCGGCGTCAGGTGGCGGCGCGGTTCCTGCTGGTCGACATAGGCGCCTTCTTTGATGCACAAAAGCGCGTCATGGGCCTCGTACATCTTGGCGTCGGGGAAATAGACGTCGTTGGTGGCGACGATGGGCAGATCCATCGCATAGGCCATCTCAAGGAACGGGCGCTCGGTGCGCTGCTCGGCCTCGGTCAGCGCGCCACCTTCGCCGGGGTGGCGCTGGAATTCGACGTAGAAGCGCTCGGGGTAGGTTTCGGCAAAGAACGCCATCAACTCACGCGCCCGCGCGCCCTGCCCCTCACGGATCAGCCGCCCGACCACGCCGTCGGGCCCGCCCGACAGACAGATCAGCCCGTCGGCATGCTGGGCCAGATCCTGCGGCGTGACATGGGGCAGCGAGCCATCCGTGCGCAAATAGAGGCACGAATTCAGCTTCATCAGGTTCTCATAACCCGTTTCGGTCTGCGCCAGCAGCACCAGCGGAGCGGCAGGCCGGGGCTTTTCGCCCGTCTGCTGCACGGGCAGTTGCACATCGACCTGACAGCCGACAATCGGCTGAATGCCAGCACCCTTGGCCAGCACGGAAAATTCCAGCGCGGCGAACAGCGCGTTTGTGTCGGTAATCGCCACGGCGGGCATGTCGCGCTTGCCGCAGGTCTTGATTAGTGCCTTGACCGGAACCGCGCCTTCCAGCAACGAGTATTCGGTATGCACACGCAGGTGAATGAATCGAGGGTTGGCCATGGTTCCAGCTTATCCGGCAGGCAGTCGCGCGCAAGGGCGGCGCTATTTTCAACAGATGGGCGAAAATGCTTCTCAGGGCCGCAGCAAGTCTGTGCTTGCCTGAAAAGCCCGGTCACTGTTCACTGAACGTTAAGAACAAGGGGCACCCCCGGCGCTTTACGCCGCATCGGGCGCAGGGAAAAGCCCTCTCGGGGAGAAAGCGGCGGATCGACGCATGACCAGTATCAGGTTTGTTCTCAACGGAACGGACGTGGAGGTTGCAGGGCAACCGGCCACGCGCACGCTGTTGGACTGGCTGCGCGAAGACCGCGGCCTGAAAGGCACCAAGGAAGGCTGTAATGAGGGCGATTGCGGGGCCTGCACGGTCATGCTGTCGGATGAGCGCGGCAGCCGGGCGGTGAATTCCTGCATCCTGTTCCTGCCGCAGCTGCATGGCAAAGTCGTGCATACGGTTGAGGGGCTGCGCAGCCCCGAGGGCGCGATGCACCCGGTTCAATCCGCGATGGTGGCCGAGCATGGCAGCCAATGCGGGTTCTGCACCCCCGGTTTCATCATGTCGATGGCCACGGGCCATCTGAACGGCGAGACAGACCACGACACCCATCTGGCGGGCAACCTGTGCCGCTGCACCGGCTATGCCCCCATCGTGCGCGCGGCTGAACAGGCGGCGAAAGAGCCGGTGCCGGCGTGGCTGGCTTCGCAAGCGGCGGCACTGCCGGTCGTTGATGCGCCCGAGGGCGTCGCCCTGCCCCGCAGCTCGGACGAGCTGGCGGCGTGGTACAGCGCCAATCCGGACGGGCGGCTCATCGCCGGGGCCACGGATGTCGGTCTGTGGGTGACCAAGCAGTTGCGCGATCTGGGCCCGGTTGCCTTTCTGGCTGGTGTCGAGGACATGCGCGGCATTGAGGTGACCGAGGAAGCCATCCACATCGGCGCGGTCACCACACTGGCCGAGCTTCTGCCCGCCATCACCCCCTACTACCCCGGCTTCGCCGCGATGATCCGCCGCTATGGTTCGGCGCAGGTCCGCGCCGCTGCCACGTTGGGCGGCAATATCGCCAACGGATCCCCGATCGGCGACAGCCCGCCCGCGCTGATCGCGCTGGGGGCCACGCTCTATCTGCGCAAGGGGGATGAGCGCCGGTCGATGCCGATTGAAGCGTTCTTCCTTGAATACGGCAAACAGGACCGCGCAGCGGGCGAGTTCGTCGAGGCGGTCAGCATCCCGCGCGGCCCCGACCGGCTGAAATGCTACAAGATCTCCAAGCGGTTCGACCAGGACATCTCGGCGCTACTGGGGTGTTTCAACATCAGCGTTGAGGGTGGCACCGTCACTGCCGCGCGCATCGCCTATGGCGGCATGGCGGGCATCCCCAAACGAGCCGCTGCGGTCGAGGCCGCGCTGATCGGCAAACCATGGTCTGAGGCCACGGTGCAAGCCGCGCTGCCCGCGTTCAAACAAGATTTCCAGCCGATGTCGGACATGCGCGCCTCGGCGGATTACCGGATGCAAACCGCGCAGAACCTGCTCTTGCGGTATTTCCTTGAGGATCAGGGCCTTGCCACCGATGTGCTGGAGGTCTTTGCATGAGCGCGATCCACAAACCCGTCCCGCATGACGCCGCCCCTCTGCATGTCACCGGTGAGGCGCGGTATGTCGATGACATCCCCACGCCCGCCGGCACGCTGCATCTGGCCTTTGGCCTCTCGACCGTGGCGCGCGGCGCGATCACCGCGATGGACCTTGCGGCGGTGCGGGCAGCACCCGGCGTCGTGGCGGTGCTCAGCGCCGGGGATATTGGCGATGCCGATTGTTCACCGTCAAACAATGACGAACCACTGCTGGCGACCGGTACGGTGCATTACGTCGGCCAGCCGGTGTTTCTGGTCATCGCCGACACGCATCTGAACGCCCGCAAGGCGGCGCGCAAAGCCGAAATCAGCTATGCCGAGGAACCGGCGATCCTGACTGTCGATCAGGCCCTCGCCGCCCAATCCTATTTCGAGGGCGGCCCGCGCATCTGGGCGCGCGGCGAACCCGCTGACGCGATTGCCAAGGCCCCCCGCACCATCGAGGGGCGGATCGAGATGGGCGGACAGGAGCATTTCTATCTTGAAGGTCAGGCCGCGCTGGCCACCCCGCAAGAAGGCGGCGACATGCATGTGGTCAGCTCGACCCAGCACCCGACCGAGATCCAGCACAAGGTCGCCCACGCCCTGCATCTGCCGATGCACGCGGTGCGGGTCGAAACCCGGCGCATGGGCGGCGGATTTGGCGGAAAAGAGAGCCAAGGCAACGCTTTGGCCGTCGCCTGTGCGCTGGCCGCGCGGCACACCGGCAAGGCCTGCAAGATGCGCTATGACCGCGACGACGACATGGTCATCACCGGCAAGCGCCACGATTTCCGCGTTGATTACACCGTCGGCGTGGACGGCGAGGGCAAGGTGCTGGGCATCGAGTTTCGCCACTACACCCGCGCAGGCTGGTCGCTGGACCTGACCCCGCCCGTCGCCGACCGGGCGATGCTGCACGCCGACAACGCCTATTGGCTGCCGAATGTGCGGATCGAGAGCCACCGGTTGCGCACCAATATGTGCTCGGCCACAGCGTATCGCGGTTTCGGTGGCCCGCAGGGGATGCTGGGCATCGAGCGGGTCATGGACCACATCGCGTCGGAGCTGAAGCTTGAGCCGCTGGCCGTGCGCAAGGCCAACTTCTACCGCGCCTCGACGCCGCCCAAGACCGGCGCGGGCACGGCCAAACGGTTTGGCGGCGCGCATAGCCCCAAGCAGCCCGCGGAGACCGGCCCGCAGACCACCCCCTACGGCCAGCCGGTCGAGGATTTCATCCTGCACGAACTGGTCGCCCAGCTGGAAAAATCCGCCGATTACGCCGCGCGCAAGGCCAAGGTCGCCGAGTGGAACGCCGCCAATCCCGTGCTGAAAAAGGGCATCGCGCTGACCCCGGTAAAGTTCGGCATCAGCTTCACGCTGACCCATCTCAATCAGGCGGGCGCGCTGGTTCATGTGTATCAGGATGGCTCGATCCACCTGAACCATGGCGGCACGGAAATGGGTCAGGGCCTGTTCCAGAAGGTCGCGCAAGTGGCCGCCGCCGCCTTTGGCGTGCCGCTTGAGGCGATCAAGATCACCGCGACGGATACCGCCAAGGTGCCCAATACCTCGGCCACAGCGGCATCCTCGGGGTCGGACCTGAACGGCATGGCGGTGAAAGCCGCCTGCGACACGATCCGCGAGCGTATGGCCGAGCATCTGGCGCAATTGCACCAGACCACACCCGACGCGGTGGTGTTCGAGGACGGCGTCGTCAGGGTGGGCGCGGCCGAGATGAGCTTCGCCGAGGCCGCCAATTCCGCCTATTCCAACCGGATCAGCCTGTCCTCGACCGGGTTTTACGCCACGCCCAAGGTCTCGTGGGACCGCAATGCCGGTCAGGGGCGCCCGTTCTTCTACTTCGCCTATGGCGCGGCCTGCATCGAGGTGGTGATCGACACACTGACTGGCGAGAACCGCATGCTGCGCGCCGACATCTTGCACGACGCGGGCGCTTCGCTGAACCCGGCGCTGGACAAGGGGCAGGTCGAGGGCGGCTTCATTCAGGGCGCGGGCTGGCTGACGACCGAGGAACTGGTCTGGGACGACAAGGGTCGGTTGCGCACCCACGCGCCCAGCACTTACAAGATCCCCGCCTGCGGCGACCGTCCGCGCGTGTTCAACGTCGATCTGTGGATCGGCGCGAACCCTGAGGAGACGATCCACAAATCCAAAGCCGTGGGCGAGCCGCCCTTCATGCATGGGATCGCCACGCTGCTGGCGCTCAGCGATGCGGTGGCGGCCTGTGGCGACGGGTCCGAATACGTCAATCTGGACGCGCCCGCGACAGCCGAGTGCATTCTCGCCGCCGTGACCCGCCAGCGGGGTGGGTATGTTTGACCGCGCCGGGCTTGAACAGGCGGTGGCCAGCCACGGCGCGGTGACGCGGGTGGTGATCTGCGGCCATCAGGGCTCGTCCCCGCGTGAGGCGGGGGCGGCGATGCTGGTCTGGGCGGGCGGGCAGTCGGGCACCATCGGCGGCGGCGCGCTGGAGTTTGAGGCGACGGCCAAGGCCCGGGCGATGCTGGCGGGCGGCGCGTCGCGGGTTGAGAAAACGGCACTGGGGCCAGCGCTGGGGCAATGCTGCGGCGGGGCGGTGACGCTGGGGTTCGAGCGGTTCGATGCGTCGGTGTTAAGGGATGTGCCGGAAACGGGGCTCTTTGCCCGTGCGGTCGCCCGCGATGCGGCGGCAGAGCCCCCGCTGGCCATCCTGCGCGCGCTCAAAGCGGTGCGCAATCAAGGCACGGACACCCCCGCCCTGCGCTATCTGAACGGCTGGCTGGCCGAACCCGTCACGCCACCAGCGCGCGATCTGTGGATCTGGGGCGCGGGCCATGTCGGGCGGGCGCTGGTGGGCACGCTGAACCCCTTGCCCGGCCTGCGCCTGACGTGGATCGACACCGACGCGGGCCGTTTCCCCGACACCATCCCGGCAGGCGTCACCCCCTTGACCGCCGCCAACCCGGCCACGCTGACAGCGCAAGCGCCGGGTAACGCCGAACACCTGATCCTCACTTTCAGCCACGCGCTCGACCTCGACCTGTGCCACCGCCTGCTGACCCACGGCTTCGCCGCCTGTGGCCTCATCGGCTCGGGTTCGAAATGGGCGCGCTTCCGGTCCCGCCTGCAGGCGCTGGGCCATACGCCCGCCCAGATCGACCGCATCCGCTGCCCCATTGGTGATCCGTCTTTCGGAAAACACCCGCAAGCCATCGCCATTTCCGTCGCCGCCGAGATGCTCGCGCGGCCCCTCGCCCTTGCCCCAGCCAGAGAGATCGCCCGTTGAGCATACCCCTCCTGTCCCTCCAGGGCCTGACCAAGGTCTACCCCGGCGTCGTCGCCAACAGTGACGTCAGCTTTGATATCGGCGAGGGCGAGGTTCACGCCCTTCTGGGTGAAAACGGCGCGGGGAAATCCACGCTGGTCAAGGCGATCTACGGGCTGATCCGACCTAATGAGGGACAGATGCTCTGGCGCGGCGAGGTTTATGCCCCAAGCGCCCCGGCGCAGGCGCGGGCCACGGGTGTCGCGATGGTGTTCCAGCATTTCAGCCTGTTCGACGCGATGGATGTGGCCGAGAATGTCGCGCTGGGCATGGACAACCCGCCGCCGATCCGCGAGCTGTCGGCCAAGATCACCGAGGTGTCCAACAACTACGGCCTGCCGCTGGACCCGCACCGCATGGTCGGCGATCTGTCGGCGGGCGAGCGTCAGCGCGTCGAGATCATCCGCTGCCTGCTGCAAAACCCGCAACTGCTGATCATGGACGAGCCGACATCGGTGCTGACTCCGCAAGAGGTGGACATCCTGTTCCGCACCCTGCGACAGCTCAGGTCCGAGGGGAAATCGATCCTTTATATTTCGCATAAACTCGAAGAGATCCGCGCGCTGTGCGAGAATTCCACTGTCTTGCGGCTGGGCAAGGTGGTGGGCCGCGCCGATCCGCGCAAGGAAAGCGCGCGCTCGCTGGCCGAGCTGATGGTCGGGCAAGTGCTGCACACCCCCTCGCGCGAAGCGGGCACGCCGGGCAAGATGCTGCTCAAGGTGACGGATCTGTCGGTCGCGTCGCCCTCGGCCTTTGGCACCTCGCTCAAAGGCGTGAACCTGTCGGTGCGCGCGGGCGAGGTGCTGGGCATCGGTGGCGTTGCGGGCAACGGGCAGGATGAACTGCTGGGCGCGCTGTCAGGCGAGATCCGGGCGGACAGCGAAGCGGTGCAGATGGACAGCAACCCGGTCGGCCAGTTCGGCCCGACGGCGCGGCGCGCCATGGGACTGCTTTGCGCGCCCGAAGAACGGCTGGGCCATGCTGCCGCGCCTGATATGAGCCTGACCGAGAATGCCTTGCTGACCGGTGCCTACCGCGAAAAGCTGGTGACAAATGGCTTTGTCAGTTGGAGCAAGGCCAAGACCTTCGCCGAGAGCGTCATCAAACGCTTTGATGTGCGCACGCCCGGCCCGCATGTGGCCGCGCGCGCGCTGTCGGGCGGCAACCTGCAGAAATTCGTCATCGGCCGCGAGATCATGCAGCGCCCCTCGGTGCTGGTGGTTAACCAGCCGACATGGGGCGTCGATGCCTCGGCCGCCGCGCAGATCCGGCAGGCCATTCTGGATCTGGCGCAAGCCGGGGCCGCTGTGGTGGTGATCAGTCAGGATCTGGATGAATTGCTTGAAGTCGCTGACAATTTCGCCGCCCTTAACGGGGGACGATTGAGCGCCCCAAGACCTGTACAAGGCCTGACCATGGACCAGATCGGCCTGATGCTGGGCGGCGCAGAAGGAGAAACCCATGCTGCGGCTTGAAAAACGCCCCTCACCGTCGAAACTGTGGAATTACGCCACGCCCGTGGTCGCCGTGCTGCTGACCATGATCGCAGGGGGCATCCTGTTCATGGCGCTGGGCAAGAATCCGTTCGAAGCGATCAAGCTGATCTTCTGGGATCCGCTGTTCAGCGAACAATTCGCCAGCTATTCGCGCCCGCAACTGCTGATCAAGGCCGGGCCGCTGATCCTGATCGCGGTCGGCCTGTCTGTCGGCTTTCGCGCCGGGATCTGGAACATTGGCGCCGAGGGTCAATACATCATCGGCGCGCTTTGCGCCGCTGCCGTGGCGCTGGCCTTCTATCCGGCGGAAAGTTGGCTGGTCTTCCCGCTGATGATCATCGCGGGCGCGGCGGGCGGCTGGGCCTGGGCCATGGTCCCGGCCATCCTGAAGACGCGGTTCAACACCAATGAGATCCTCGTTTCCTTGCTGATGGTGTATATCGCAGAAAAGCTGCTGGCCGCTGCGGCGACGGGCTTCATGCGCAACCCGCAAGGCTCGGGCTTTCCCGGATCGCGCAACATCCATAACTATGCCTCGGCCTCGAACCAGGAGCTGATCGCCAATACCGGGATGCACTGGGGTGTGGTCGCGGCGCTGATCGCGGTGATCTTTACCTATGTGCTGCTGCAACGGCATATTCTGGGCTTTCACGTCCAGCTTGCCGGTCAGGCCCCGCGCGCGGCGCGCTTTGCGGGTGTGGCACCGGCGCGGCTGGTGCTGATGTGTCTGGGGCTGTCAGGTGCCTTCGCCGGGATGGCGGGCATGTTCGAGGTCGCCGGCCCTGCCCGCCTGATCACCATCGATTTCAACGCTGGCTACGGGTTCACCGCGATCATCGTCGCGTTTCTGGGCCGCTTGCATCCGGTGGGCATCGTGCTGGCCGGGCTGCTTCTGGCGCTGACCTATATCGGCGGTGAGCTGGCGCAGTTCATGCTGAACCTGCCTGCGGCGGCGATTCAGGTGTTTCAGGGGATGCTGCTGTTCTTCCTGCTCGCCCTCGACGTCTTGTCCAATTATCGCGTCCGGCTGAGCTTTCCCAGCCGCAGCTCGGAGGTCGTGTGATGGATTTCGGATCAATCAACCCTGTCATCCTCATCGCGTCGCTCATGGTAGCGGCGACCCCGATCCTGCTGGCCGCAATTGGCGAGCTGGTGGTGGAAAAGGCCGGTGTCCTGAACCTTGGGGTCGAGGGCATGATGATCACCGGCGCGGTGGCGGGCTTCGCGGTGGCGGTGACCACGCAGAACCCCTATCTGGGCATGCTGGCGGCGATCGTCGCGGGGGCGCTGGTGTCGATGCTCTTTGCGGTGCTGACGCAGATCCTGATGGCCAATCAGGTCGCCTCGGGCCTTGCGCTGACGCTGTTTGGGCTGGGATTCTCGGCCCTGCTGGGACAAAGCTATGTCGGCATCGTGCCGCCGCGGACGCCCAAACTGGATTTCGGCCCGTTGACCGATCTGCCGGTGGTCGGGCCGATCCTGTTCAACCATGACATCCTTGTCTACGTCTCCATCGCGCTGGTCGCGGCGGTCTGGTACTGGCTGAACTATTCGCGCGGTGGCCGTGTGCTGCGCGCGGTGGGCGAGAACCACGACTCGGCCCATGCGCTTGGCTACAAGGTCACCCGCGTGCGCATTCTGTCCATCGCGTTTGGCGGGGCCTGTGCGGGCCTTGGCGGCGCGTATCTCAGCCTTGTGCGCGTGCCGCAATGGACCGAAGGCATGACAGCCGGTGCAGGGTGGATCGCTCTCGCTTTGGTCGTTTTTGCATCATGGAGGCCTTGGCGCGCCCTGGCAGGTGCTTATCTTTTTGGCGGAATCATGGTGTTGCAGTTGAATCTTCAGGCAGCAGGCTTCCGTATCCCCGTGGAATATCTTGCCATGTCGCCGTACATCATCACCATCCTTGTGCTTGTGATCATGTCGTCGAATCGGGCACGCCGCAGCATGGCTGCGCCGGGTTCGCTGGGTCGGTCCTTTCACGCCGCCGGGTAAACCGGCGCGTTCTTTCCGGGCCTTCGGGCCCACCAACACGGAGGCTATTTATGAAACGCAGAGAACTTCTGGCCACGTCGGCGGCCGCTCTCGGCCTGGCGGCGGTCGGCACCGGCGCCCGCGCGCAGAGCCCGCTAAAAGTCGGCTTTGTCTACATTGGCCCCCCGGGTGACTTTGGATATACCTACGGCCATGATCAGGCCCGCCTGGCCGCGCAGGAGCATTTCGGCTCGGCGGTCGAAACCTCCTATGTCGAGAACGTGCCCGAAGGCCCGGATGCCGAGCGCATCATGACCCAGATGGCGCTGTCGGGCGCCGATATGATCGTTGCGACCTCGTTCGGCTATGGGCCATCGCTGAACGCCGTCGCGCAGCGCTTCCCGAACATCGCGTTTGAGCATGCAACCGGCTACCTGCAGGAAGCGCCAAACGTCTCGCTATTCAGTGCACGCTTTTATGAGGGCCGCGCGGTTATCGGCACGATTGCTGGCCGCATGACGACGAGCAACAAGATCGGTTACATCGCGTCTTTCCCGATCCCCGAGGTTATCCGCGGCATCAACGCGGCCTATATCCACGCGAAAAAGGTCAACCCCGATGTCGAACTGAGCGTCGTCTGGGTGTTCTCGTGGTTCGACCCGGCGCAAGAGGCCGCAGCGGCCCAGGCGCTGATTGAACAGGGTTGCGACATCATCATGCAGCATACCGACTCGACCGCACCGCTAAGCGTGGCACAAGAGCGCGGCGCACTGACCTTCGGCCAAGCCTCGGACATGACGCAGTTCGCGCCCGACGTGCACCTGACCGCGATCATCGACAACTGGGCGCCGTATTACATCGAGCGCATTCAGGCCAAGCTTGACGGCACCTGGGCTGCCGAGAACGTCTGGCTGGGCATCGGGGCAGGCGAAGTGGCCTTTGCGCCTTTCAACGACCGGATCCCGGCCGAGGTCCAGGAGGAAGCCAACGCACTGATCGAAGCGATCGGTTCGGGCGCGTATCACCCGTTCACCGGCCCGCTGAACAAGCAGGACGGCTCGGCCTGGCTGGCCGAGGGCGAGATCGCCGATGACGGTACGCTGCTGGGGATGAGCTTTTACGTCGAAGGCATCACCGGCGAAATCCCCGGCTGAGCTTGGAGTGCCAAAACAAAAGAGAGGGGGGCCTTCAGCCCCCCTCTTCGCTTTCAGCGAATTCACCCCCCGAGGATATTTGAAGAGCAAAGAGGCGCGGTTAATGAAGCGTTAACGCCGCTCTTTGCTCGGTCAAATATCCTCCAGGAGGGTCCGGGAGGATGGAGAATCCTCCCGAGCGCCGCAGCTGCTCGCTCAATCGCCATCCCGAACCGCCATCCAATCCGTGAGAGCCGGGTTCTCAGCCGAAGCGGCGTCTGGTGCTGCCGGAACTGGCCGTGCGATCGGCTCGGGCGGGACCGGACGCCCCGCACGCAGATAATGCGTCTCGCGGGCGCCGAAGTAGAAGGCGACCACCGCGCCGAGCAGCCACCACAGCGGCTCGGGCACCGCCTGAAGCCCCTGCATCCGCACCGAGAACCCGGACGGATCGACCATCGCGTAGCCGAACAGCGCTGGCGTCGCCAGCGCCAGGATCGGGCGCGGCAAGCGGTTCAAGCCGTTGACCAAGCTGTCAAACCACCCCCCCGGTGCGCGGTGGAACTCGCTGGCGTAGGAGGCTTGCGCGGCGGAATAGGCGTCATGCCCCAGCTCCAGTTGCCGTGTCGCGTTGGGGCGAAAGACCTCGGCCACCTCGACCCCGACGCGCCCCAGTTCCGCCGCGCCACCGCGTGAGAACAGCGCGCGCGCCAGTCCCATGATCACCCCCATGCCGCCACCCTCGCGTAATGTTGCGCCTCACTCAGGCGGTAGCGCGGTGACACGAACGCCTCGGCCCGCACGATCCAGCCGCCCTTGCCCCCGTCCCGCCTGCGCGCATAGCGGCGCGAGGCCGGGCGGCGGTCGGCCAGCGCGTAGTAATAGTCGCGCCGGGCGATGCCATAGGCATCGGCCATCCGCTCCGGGGCGATCTGTGCCGCTGCCTCGGCCGCGCGGCGGGTCTGCGGCCCGATGGTACCGTCGACCGCGACGTCATAGCCCATCGCCACCAGCAGCCGTTGCAGGATGCGCACCGCGTTGGACCCGGCGTTGACATACATATCGAAGACCGAGGGTTGCAGCACCTCGGGCAACCCGGCGATGCCGGGGCGCTGGAAATAGTGCTCAAGGAAGATGTCCACCGCCTGCTCACGGGTCAGCGCGCGCACATCGGCCTCGCTCACCTGCCCGTCGCCGGTCATATCCATGCCCAGCCGCCGCATTGTGTGGATGGTGACACCGAAATTGGTAGCGCCGCCCGGATCGGACGGATCATTCACAAAGCCACCCTCGCGGGCGACGATTTCTTCGGCCAGCTCGCGCACATCGCGCATAGTGCCCTCCGTTCACTGGGAAACGGGGGGCAGGATGCTCAGACGGGGTTCAGATCAGGTATTCGAAGCGCGCGTTGCGTAGTCGCCGTGGTATTCGCATTCCGGGTGCTCACCCGCCGCTGCCGCGTTCGGACTGCCCTCGGCCCCGACCGCAGCGGCGACTTCACGCGGCATATAGGTCTCGTCGTGCTTGGCGAGGATCTCGCTGGCTTCGAACACATCGCCAACCAGACGCCCGGTCGCAACGGTGCCCTCGTTCTCACCGAAAAGGTCGGGCAGGATGCCGCGATAGGTCACGGACACGGTCGAGCAGAAATCGGTCACGGTAAAGCTGATCAGCTCGCCCTGCCCGCGCTGCAGCGAGCCTTCGGCGACCATGCCGCCCAGCCGGAACACTTCATTCGGCGACGGCGGATCGGCGTGGACCTGACTGGGCGAGCGGAAATAATTGATCCCGTCGCGCATGGCATAGCCGATCAGGCCCGTCGACAGCACCAGTGCCACCGCCGCGACGGCGATGATCTGCACGCGGCGTTGCTTTTTCAGGCTCTTCATGCCGGCCATGGGGTCCTCCTGTGGTCCGTGCCAGACATAGGCAGTGCGGACCCGTCTGGCAATCGGCGCAATTGCCGCATCACGCGGCGCGGAACGGGATGCGCCGGCGCAGGAACAGCGTGGCTTTATGGCCCACGGCGACGGGTTCGCCGGTGGTTAGGAAACTGCTCTCGGTGCCCGGGCCGATCAGCTCAGGGTGACGCGAGAGGTAGTCGGCCAAGCTGGCAGCGACCAGTTCGGGTTGCGAGTAGACCTGAACCTCGGGGCCAAGCGCGGCGCGGAACGCGTCTTCCATCAGCGGGTAATGGGTGCAGCCCAGCACGGCGGCTTCGGGTTTGGGCATACGCCGGTGCAGTGCCTCGACGTGGCTGTGAACCAGCGCTTCGGCAAGGATCATGTCGCCCTGCTCGATCGCATCGACCACGCCGCCACAGGGCTGCGCCTCGACATCCACACCGATCGCGCGGAAGGCCAGTTCGCGCTGGAAGGCGCGGCTGGCAACGGTGGCGGGCGTGGCGAACAACGCCACATGCTGTACGGCGACTTCGCGCGGTGGCGAGTTGTCGCCCCACTGGCGCTCGGTCAGCGCCTCGATCAGCGGAACGAACACGCCCAGCACGCGCTTGCCCTCAGGGATCCAGCCGTCCTGCATGCGCCGCAGCGCCGCCGCCGAGGCGGTGTTGCACGCGAGGATCACCAGATCGCAGCCCTCATCGAACAGGCGCTGTACGCCCTGCGTGGTCAGGTTGTAGATGTCATCGGCATCGCGCACGCCGTAGGGCGTGTTGGCGTTGTCACCGAAATAGACAAAGGGCACGTCGGGCAGTTTGCGCACCAGTGCATCGAGAACGGTCAGACCACCGAGACCCGAATCGAAGACGCCAACTGCCATACACTGCCTCTATCGCCGATATTGCTCCTCGAACTCATAGCCCATGCGGGCCGGATCCAAGGCTTTCGGCGACAATTCATACGTCTTGCGGCGCAGGAAATCCATCACCTGTTTGGAGTCTCGCGCCTGTGTGACCAGCTCCTCGGACGGGATCGGCCGCCCCACGGCCAGCCGCACCGGGCGGTCCGTCCGGGTGGCAAATTCGCGCACCAGAAGGCCCATGCGCAGGGTATAGCTGAGGTGGCTGGTCAGCTGGAACATGCGGGAATTCTCCCCCTCGAACCAGATCGGCACCACGGTTGCGCCGGATTTCGCGATCATCTTGGCGGTGAAGCCACGCCAGACCGGGTCCATCGCGCTTTGAAACGGCTTGGCCCCGGTCGCCACGGTGCCGCCCGGAAAGATCCCCACCGCGCCGCCGCCCTGCAGATAGCGGATCGCCTCGGCGCGGCAGGCGATGTTGGCGGCCTGCGCCGCGCGGGTGCCCGAGAAGTCGATGGGCAGGATCACACGGTTCACATCCTCGGCGCGCTGAAACACCTGATGCGCGATGATGCGGAAATCGCCGCCCCGGACGGCGGACAGGATATGGCCCATGACCAGCCCGTCGAGGATGCCGAACGGGTGGTTGGCCACCAGAACCAGCGGGCCCTTGGAGGGGATTGCGCCCAGCGAGCCTTTGATGACATCGAGCCGCAGGCCGAACCGCTCCATCATCACCCGCCAGAAATCTCGGCCCTGCGCGATGTCGTCCTGATACCCCGCCGCGCGGCGCATCAGCGACAACCGCCCGGTGGCGTTCTCGATCGAGCGGATCAGCAGACGCCCCGGCTTGGTGCGCGCCGAATGGGCGTAGGTGATCTCGCCGGTGCCGTCCCGCAGGGCACGGGACGGGCGGCGCAGGGGTTCGGGAGCATCAAGAATCGCAAGGGACATGGGGACAAGCCTGTATCGGTTTGTCCCCCGTCCTAGCGTCTCAGCGTGACAGATCCGCGACGATCATTCAGCCGCCATCCGCGTCGGGGTGCCACCGGCGGCGATGGTTGCCAGCAGTTCCTCGCGGCGTTTGGCGGCAGCCTTGGCGGCGGCTTCCTTGACCGGGCCGTAGCCCCGGATCGACAGCGGCAGCAGGGCCAGCTCCATCACCGCATCGCGGGTCTGCGCGGTGAGCTTGGGCAGAACCGTGGCAAGATCGCCTTCGAACTGCTTGATAAGGCTGCGTTCCATCTTGCGCTCGGTCGAATATCCGAAGGGATCGAACGGCGTGCCGCGCAGGCCTTTCATCCGGGCCAGCAGCGCAAAGCCGTTGAGCATCCACGCCCCGAATTCGCGCTTTTTCGGACGTCCCTGCGCATCCTTGCCGGTCAAAAGCGGCGGGGCCAGATGGAAGGTCATCGCGAAATCGCCGTCAAACGTCTCGCGCGCCTTGGCGGCCGAGGACAGGTGCATGCGCGCGACCTCGTATTCGTCCTTGTAGGCCAGCAGCTTGAAATAGCCCTTGGCGACTGCCTCACGCAGCGCGCGGTCCTCGATGGCGTCCACCTGCTTGCGGAAGCGCTTGGCCAGCCGCTTGCCCTGATACTCGACCAGCCTCGCCTCACGGTAGGCAATCGGATCAACCGGCACCGTCGAGAAGCTCTCGGGCTGAATGACCTTGGCCGCCTCTTCGGGATGCAGCACCGCCCAACGGCCAATATCAAAGGCGCGCAGGTTGCGGTCGACGGCGGCTTTGTTCAGGCGGATCGCCTCCTGGATCGCCTCAAGGCTGAGCGGGATCAGGCCTTTCTGCCAGGCACCGCCCAGCACCATCATGTTGGAATAGATGGAATCCCCAAGCGCAACCCGCGCCAGCTCCGAGGCATCAAACAGCGCCAGCCGGTCGCGCAGCCGGGCCTCAAGAGAGACCTCCAAGTCACTGACCGGAATACGGAATTCGGTGTTGCGGGTGAAGTCGCCGGTGACGATGTCATGGCTGTTGACCACGGCACCGGTCTGGCCCGTCGTCATCAGACCAATCGTCTTGGCCCCCGCCGTCACCACCAGATCGCCGCCAATCACCGCATGGGCTTCACCCACCGCGACGCGCACGGCGCTGATATCCTCGGGCTTGTTGGCAAGGCGCAGGTGGATGTGGACCGCGCCGCCCTTCTGGGCCAGCCCCGCCATCTCCATCATGCCGGCACCCATGCCGTCGATCTGCGCCGCCTGCGCCAGAACGGCCCCGACAGTCACCACGCCCGTGCCACCGACGCCGGTGATGATCACGTTATGCGTGCCCTTGATCACGGGCAGCTCGGCCAGCGGCAGGTCTGGCAGATCCAGCGCGCGGGTGGGCGATTTCTTGACCGTCGCGCCTTGCAGCGTGACAAAGGACGGACAGAAGCCTTTGACGCAGCTGAAGTCCTTGTTGCACGACGACTGGTCGATGCCGCGCTTGCGGCCCAGCTCGGTCTCGACCGGAACGATGGACACGCAGTTCGACTGCACGCCGCAATCGCCGCAGCCCTCGCAGACATCGGTGTTGATGAACACGCGCTTGTCGATATCGGGGAACTCGCCGCGCTTGCGGCGGCGGCGTTTCTCGGCGGCGCAGGTCTGCACGTAGATGATCGCCGAGACACCCGGCGTTTCCGCCATGCGCTTTTGCACCGTCGGCAACTCGGCGCGCTCGAATTTTTCGATCCCCGCCGGAAACTTGGCGAAATCAATGTCTTCCTTGGCGTCGTAGACCAGAACGATAGGCTTGACCCCCATCGCGTGGATCTCATGCGCGATATGGTCGGCGGTCAGCCCGCCCTCATTCTTCTGCCCGCCGGTCATGGCCACGGCGTCGTTGAACAGGATCTTGTAGGTGATCGTCGTCTTTGCCGCGATGGCCGCCCGGATCGCTTGCAGGCCCGAGTGGTTATAGGTACCGTCGCCCAAATTCTGGAACACATGTTTGCGGGTCGAGAACTGGCTCTCACCGATCCAGTTCGCCCCTTCACCGCCCATATGGGTAAAGCCCAGCGTCGAGCGGTCCATCCACTGCACCATGTAGTGACAGCCGATCCCGGCATAGGCCCGGCTGCCGTCAGGCACTTTGGTCGACGAGTTATGCGGGCAGCCCGAGCAGAAATACGGCACCCGCGCCGCGATATCTCGGGCGTTGTCGGCGCGACGCGCCTCGCCCAGACGGGTCAGTCCGGTCTTGATCGCGTCGGTATCGCGACCCTCTTCGATCAGGATCTCACCCAGTTTTTCCGCAATCATCACCGGATCGAGCGCATAGCGCGTCGGGAACAGCTCGACCTGACGGCCATGCTCCCAGGTATCGCCCTTGTGCCAGCCATAAACGCGCCGACCGTTGCGGTCGTCAAACAGCGTCTCCTTGACCTGCACCTCGATCAGCTTGCGCTTTTCCTCAACCACGATGATCAGATCGAGCCCGTCCGCCCATTCGTGGAAGGTCTCCATGTCCAGCGGCCACGGTTGCCCGACCTTGTAGGTGGTGATGCCCAGCCGCTCGCATTCCTCGGCGTCCAGCCCCAGCAGCCCCAGCGCGTGCACCAGATCCAGCCAGTTCTTGCCCGAGGCGACCAGACCGATCTTGGCCCCGTGCCGCCCCCAGACCCGCTTGTCCATCTTGTTGGCGCGCGAGAACGCCTCGGCGGCAAAGCGCTTGTAGTCGATCATCCGCGCTTCTTGGGCGACCGGCGTGTCCTGCAGGCGGATGTTCAGCCCGCCGTCGGGCATCTTGAAGTCGGGACGCACAAAGCTGAGGCGATGCGGGTTGGCGTCGACCACAGCCGTGGCCTCGACCGTGTCCTTCATTGTCTTAAGACCCACCCAAAGCCCGGAAAACCGGCTGAGTTCATAGGCATAGTGGCCGTAGTCAAGGATCTCCTGCACACCCGCCGGGGACACGATCGGCATATAGGCATCGACCATCGCCCAATCCGACTGGTGCAGTACGGTCGAGGATTCGCCGGTGTGGTCATCGCCCATCGCCATGATCACGCCGCCCTTGGCGCTGCTCCCGGCCATGTTGCCGTGCTTCATCACGTCGCCCGAGCGATCCACGCCAGGGCCCTTGCCGTACCACAGGCAGAAGACGCCGTCGTACTTGCCCTCACCGCGCAGCTCGGCCTGCTGGGTTCCCCAGATGGCGGTCGCGGCGAGGTCTTCGTTCAGGCCTTCCTGAAACGTTACCTGCGCGGCATCGAGAAAGGGTTTCGCCTTGGCCATCTGCAGATCGACCGCGCCCAGCGGCGAGCCGCGATAGCCTGTCACATAGCCTGCGGTGTTCATTCCAGCGGCCTTGTCGCGGGCGGCCTGCTGCAACATGAGGCGCACCAGCGCCTGGGTGCCGTTCAACAGAACCGGCGACTTTTCGAGGTCAAACCTATCGTTCAGAGATACTGTCTGCTTACCCATCGGGCACCCTCCCAAGTGCTTGCCGTTTCGCTGGCGTTGCGCCGATTATAGGTCAAAAAGACTGACCTTAAAAGTGGCGTTCAACAATTCTTTCCTTTTCCGCGTCAGGGTTCTGCCCTACATACGAAAAGCGCCCTCAACCTTCCCCAAGACACCAGATATAACCACAATGGACTGGGACAAGCTCAGAATCTTCCACGCGGTGGCCGATGCCGGCAGCCTGACCCATGCCGGCGATACGCTGGGCCTGAGCCAGTCGGCTGTCAGCCGACAGATCCGCGGCCTTGAAGAAGGTCTCGGCTCGACCCTATTCCACCGCCACGCGCGGGGGTTGATTCTGACCGAACAGGGCGAGCTGTTGTTTGACGCCACCCGCGCGATGACCAAACGCCTTGATACCGCCGCCGCGCGCATCCGCGACAGTGAGGAAGAGGCGTATGGCGAACTGCGGGTGACGACCACCACGGCCTTTGGCACGCTCTGGCTGGCCCCTCGCCTGCCGACGCTTTACGCCAAGTACCCTGAGATGAAGATCGACTTGATGCTGGAAGAGCGCGTGCTCGACCTGCCCATGCGCGAAGCCGACGTGGCGATCCGCATGAAAGAGCCCAGCCAGGCCGACCTGATCCGCAAGCGGCTGATGTCGGTGCGCATGCGGCTGTACGCATCGACCGAATACCTGCGCCAGAACGGCACGCCCCAAAGCCTGCCCGAGATGTCCGATCACCGGCTGGTCTGCCAGCACGCGAACGCCAATCAGGTCGCCGCAGGCGCGGCACTGGTGCGCGAGCTGATGACCCATGCAATCAGGACAACCTTTACCGTCAATAACTACTTTGGCGTTCTGCAGGCGGTGATCAATCATCTGGGCATCGGCGTGCTGCCCGACTACCTGACCGAAGACTTCCCGCAACTGGTCCGCGTCCTGCCGGATGTGGAAAGTGCTGAGGTTCCGGTGTTCCTCGCCTATCCCGAAGAGCTGCGGCACTCCAAGCGCGTGTCGGCCTTTCGGGACTTCGTGCTTGAGGGTGTGATCGCCTATCGACGCAACCGTTCGAACATAAACAGCGAGTAGAACGCGCGGCGGTTGTGTTGACGTAGGGTGAGGCATGCGCGCAACGCATCACGGTTATGTCGCATGCGCAGCGAAGAATATATTGAACGCGTGCAACGATTCGACTATTTGGGACGGGAAGATACATGTTTCTTCATGTATCTTCACCTCCCTGTTGGACTTGGGCCGAGCTTTGCTCGGCCTCTTTTTTTGTCAAATTGCCTGCCAGATCCGCTAACCGTGCACGCAAAAAGGCAGTTTCCGCCTCATTTCCCGACAAATCGATCGCCCGCGCATAGGCTTGCGCCGCTTTTTTCAGACGACCGGTGCGCGATAGCAGTGCAGCATGCGCGGCGTGAAACGGCTGATACGTGGCAAGATCAACCGCCAGAGCCTCGACTTGAGCAAGCGCCGCCTCGGGTGCGCCGACCTCGGCCAGCGCCACGGCGCGATTCAGGCGCACCACGGGCGTCGGCTCGAACCGCAAGAGAGAGTCATAGAGCAAGAGCACCTGCGCCCGATCGACCGGGTCGCCCATATGCAGCGCGGCGATGGCAGCCTTGATCTGGAACGGCCCCGGCGCGCGCCGGGTCAGCGCCTGTTCGATCAGCGCCTCACCTTCGTCTATCAGCCCTCGGTCCCACAAGCTACGATCCTGCGCGTCCAGCGGCACCAGCGTGCCCGCATCAAGCCGCGCAGCGCGGCGCGCATCGGTCAGCAGCAGCAGTGCCAGAAGCCCTTGTACCTCGGGCTCGCTGGGGCGCTGCTCATTCAGCATCCTGGCCAGAAAGATCGCCTCGGCGCACAGGTCCACACGGTCCGGCCCACGACCAGCAGTGACCGCGTAGCCTTCATTGAAAATCAGATAGATAACCGTCAACACGGACTCAAGCCGCGCCGCCCAATCCGCGGGCCCCGGCACCACGAAGGGAATCCCGGCCCGCGCGATCTTGGCCTTGGTGCGGCTAAGACGCTGACCCATCGCCGTCTCACTGTCCAGAAACGCACGGGCGATCTCGACCGTCGTCAACCCGCCCAGCGTGCGCAGGGTCAGCGCGACACGGCTCTTGGGGTCCAGTGCCGGGTGGCAGCAGGTGAAGATAAGGCGCAGGCGTTCGTCGGGTATCTCGGGCGTCTCGGCGCTGCTGAACTCTTCGGCGAGCAGCGCCACTGTCGGCGATGCCGCCCCGGCGCGCTGCGCGCGGCGCAAACGGTCCAGCGCCTTGCGCCGCGCCACGGTGAGCAGCCAGGCGCGGGGCTGATCGGGCACGCCAGACCGGCCCCAATGCAGAAGCGCCGCTTCCGTCGCGTCGGACAAGGCGTCTTCTGCTAGATCAAAGTCGCGGAACCCGGCGATGAGGGCGGCCAACAGCCGCCCCCGATCTTCCGCCAGCACCCGTGCCAGCGCCTCTTTGCTCATTCAAAAACGATCAGCGGCCGCACTTCGATGGCACCCACCTGCGCCGAGGGGATCTGCGCCGCCCAGGCCAGCGCGGAGTCCAGATCCGGGCAATCGAAGATATAGTAACCGCCAAGTTGCTCTTTGGTGTCGGCAAAGGGGCCGTCCATTGTCTCGGTCCGTCCGCCGCGCACGCGCAGCGTGGTGGCCGTCGCGGGCGGGTGCAGCGCGTCCCCGGCGACCAGCACACCGGCCTCGACGGCGCGGCGGTTCAGGTCAAAATAGGCCTCGTTCATCGACGCGCCCGATTGCGGCTCCTGAGCGGGATCATAATAGATGAGGGCGATGTATTTCATCGTGGTCTCCTGCGTTGGGGTCAGTGTCGCTGCAACAGATCAACCGGGCAAGCCGTCTGCCTGCTGCCGACACCCCAAGGACGCTTGAGCGGGCAGGTTTTCGACAGCTGCGCGAAAATTTTTCGCAGGCGGCCCGTGTGGCCTTTCCCTCATCCCCCCATGCTTCTAAAAGACGCCGCAACCGCCAAGCCCGGGGGACGGAATGCTCGAACCTGAAATCACCGCTGAACTGATCGCTGCGCACGGTCTGAAACCAGACGAGTACGAGCGCATCCTCGAGATCATTGGCCGCGTGCCCAGCTTCACCGAGCTGGGGATCTTCAGCGCGATGTGGAACGAGCATTGCTCGTACAAATCGTCGAAGAAGTGGCTACGCACCCTGCCGACCACCGGCCCGCAAGTCATCTGCGGCCCCGGTGAGAACGCCGGTGTGGTCGATATCGGCGACGGTCAGGCGCTGATCTTCAAGATGGAGAGCCACAACCACCCGTCCTATATCGAGCCCCACCAAGGGGCGGCGACGGGCGTCGGCGGCATTTTGCGCGACGTCTTCACCATGGGCGCGCGCCCGGTGGCGGCGATGAACGCGCTGAGCTTCGGGCTGCCCTCGCATCCCAAGACAGCCCATATCGTCAAGGGTGTGGTCGAGGGTATCGGCAGCTATGGCAACTGCTTTGGCGTGCCCAACGTCGGCGGCGAAGTGCGCTTCCACGCCAGCTATAACGGCAACTGTCTGGTCAACGCCTTCGCGGCGGGTCTGGCGGACACCGACAAGATTTTCTACTCGGCGGCCTCGGGCGTCGGCATGCCCGTGGTCTACCTTGGTGCCAAGACCGGACGCGACGGGGTTGGCGGCGCGACCATGGCCTCGGCCGAGTTCGATGACACGATCGAGGACAAGCGCCCCACGGTGCAGGTCGGTGACCCGTTCACCGAAAAGCGCCTGATGGAAGCGACGCTTGAGCTGATGCAGACCGGTGCGGTGATCTCCATTCAGGACATGGGCGCGGCGGGTCTGACCTGCTCGGCGGTCGAGATGGGCGACAAGGGCGGACTGGGCATCAAGCTGCAGCTCGATGATGTGCCGCAGCGCGAAACAAACATGACCGCCTATGAGATGATGCTGTCGGAAAGCCAGGAGCGCATGCTCATGGTCCTGCACCCCGAGAAAGAGGCCGTCGCCCGCGCCGTGTTCGAGAAATGGGATCTCGATTTCGCCATCGTCGGTGAAACCATCCCCGAGGATCGCTTCCTGATCCTGCACGGCAATGACATCAAGGCTGACCTGCCGCTGTCCAAGCTGTCCTCGGAAGCGCCGGAATACGACCGTCCGTGGGTTGCGACCCCCGCCGCAGCGGACATGGAGCCGGTGCCGCAGGTTGATCCAATCGACGCGCTCAAGGCGCTGATCGGCAGCCCGAACTATGCCCATAAATCATGGGTATGGGAGCAATACGACCACATGGTCATGGGCGATACGGTCCGCGTCCCGGGTCTGGGCGCGGGCGTGATCCGCGTCCACGGCACGCCCAAAGCCATCGCCTTCACCAGCGATGTGACCCCGCGCTACGTCAAGGCGAACCCGGTTGAGGGCGGCAAGCAAGCCGTCGCCGAGGCGTATCGCAACCTGACCGCCTGCGGGGCCCTGCCCCTTGCCACCACCGACAACCTGAACTTCGGCAACCCCGAAAAGCCCGAGATCATGGGTCAGATGGTCGGTGCGATCCAGGGGATCGGCGAGGCCGTCGCGGCGCTGGACATGCCCATCGTGTCGGGCAACGTCTCACTCTACAACGAGACCGACGGCACCGGCATCCTGCCAACGCCAACGATTGGTGCGGTCGGCCTGCTCAACTCGCTTGATGAGCTGATCGCGGGCCAACCTTCGGCTGGCGATTTCGCCATCGTCATCGGCGCGACCGCTGGCCATCTGGGCCAATCCGCCCTGCTGGCCGAAGTCTTCCACCGCGAAGACGGCGACGCGCCGCACGTGGATCTGGTGGCCGAGCGCCGCAACGGCGAGTTCCTGCGCGCCAACCGCGCGCTGATCAAAGCCGCGACCGATCTGGCCGATGGCGGTCTGGCGCTTGCCGCCTTCGAGATGGCCGAAGCTGCGGGCATGGGCGTCTCTCTGGATGAAAGCGACAGCGCGTTCCTGTTTGGCGAGGATCAGGCGCGCTATCTGGTCGCCTGCCGCTTCGATCAGGCCGAGGCGCTGATGGTTGCCGCCTCCGCTGCCGGTGTGCCGATGAACACGGTCGGCAAATTCGGTGGTGACACGGTGTCGATGGGCGCATCCTCGGCCCCGCTGGCCGAGCTGTCTGCGCGCTATCGCTCGGCCTTCGAAGAGGCGATCGCCTGAGGCCGCTGCCCGAGCTCAAAGCCCGGTGCAGCGCCTGCACGGCGCTGTGCTGCATGGCTCTGCCCTTCGACAAGGGCGACGAGTTTGCGCTCGACAAACCTGCGCTGCACCCCTGCGTGCACCTTGACAGGCATCGCTGCCAGATCCACGACCGGCTTGACGCGTCAGGCTTTTCCGGCTGCCGGGGCTATGATTGCCTCGGTGCCGGGCAGCGCCTGATGGCCGAGGTGTTTCCGGGTCAGGACTGGCGGCAGGACGCGACGCTGCGCCGCCCGATGGCCGACGGCTTCGCCGTCCTGCGCCGCATTCACGCAGGGCTGGAGCTATTGCTGGCCACGCAAAAGTTGACGCTGCCCGAGGAATTGGCGCAAGAACGCGCCGCCCTCATCGACGCCTATCACCCCGCAACCGGCTGGACGCTCGCAACCTTGCAAAGCTTTGACGCACAAGGCCTGCCGCGCCGCTTTTCAGCGTTCATGGCGGCACTCAGGCCCTACGTCTGAGCCGCCGCCCCTTGCACCGCGCGGCCCTGCGATTTACATCAAGCTCAGGATCAAGGAGACCCCCAAACATGGCCATCTCGGCGACCGAACTCGAAACCCTGCTGCGCGAGTCCTTCCCCGCAGCAAAGATCACCATTACCGACCTTGCTGGCGATGGTAATCATTATGCGGCCGAAGTGATCGACGCCAGCTTTGCAGGCAAGAACCGAGTGCAGCAACAGCGCGACGTCTATGCCGCCCTCAAAGGCAAGATGGACGGCGCGCAGGGCGACCTGCACGCGCTTGCCCTGACCACCAAAGCCCCCGACTGAACCGGACCACCGCTGTGCGCCCCAGAATCGAACTGTCAAACTGGGCCAGCGCGATGATCATCGCGGCGGCAGCGGTCGTGCTTGGCGTCATCTCGTACCGGCGCGGGCCCGAGCCTGACGCCGGAACCGCGATCACCGCCATGGCCTTCATCTTTCACGCCGTCATTCTGGGCGCGCTGGTGATGATGGCGCTGCGGTTCTCGTCACTGGTTGAAGGGCGCGGTGCGCTCAAGATTGTGACGGTTCTGGCGCTGGGACTTGGAATTCTGTCGTGCCTGGGCCTTCTCGTGCGCGATTTCGGGATTATCTGACGTAGCAAATACCAGCCAGCCCGACCGGGCGGCGATGACAAAGGGACCAGCGATGAGCGCTCAGGACACGATCCGCCAGACCGTCGAAGCCAATGACGTGGTGCTTTTCATGAAAGGCACCAAGACCATGCCGCAATGCGGCTTTTCCAGCCGCGTGGCCGGCGTGCTGAACTTCATGGGCATCGAGTATGCCGACGTGAACGTGCTGGCCGATGCCGAAATCCGTCAAGGGATCAAGGACTTCTCGGACTGGCCGACCATTCCGCAGCTCTACGTCAAGGGCGAGTTTGTGGGTGGCTGCGACATCATCACCGAGATGACCCTTTCGGGCGAGCTGGACCAGTTGTTCGAAGCCAAAGGCGTCGCCTATGACAAGGACGCCGCCGAGAAAATCCGCGAAGCCAACGCCTGATCGCAGGGTCGCTTCGTCACAAAGGCCGGTGCCATGCGCACCGGCCTTTTTTCATGCGCCGACGGATTTTTGTGAACCTTTTGACGGCTCACCCGACCTATGGCTATCAACGCCACAGGTAACCGCCATGTCCCTGCTCTTCGCCGTCCAGCTCCTCGCGCTCGTGATCGCCACCGCCACCCTGCGGGCCGCCGTGCTGCGAAGCCGCGCAATCAGCGCGCGCCGCCTTGCCGCGTTAGAGGCTTTTGCCGAAGGGCGCGGTCTGGCAGGCTATACTGGCCGCGGCTTGGCCTGACCGGCTTGACGCCGTGGATCTTCATTTGCGCAAGGTGGTTTCATGACCGACGCCCTCCCCGTCTTGTTGTTCATCGCTGCGGTCATGATCGGCGTCGGCGTCCTGATCTGGCGCAGCCAGCAGATCGAAAAGCGTCGCCGGGCCGAGTATCAGGCCTTTGCCGACAGACGCGGCCTCGCCTATGCGCTGAGCAAGGCACGCGGCGGCCCGACCATCATCCAGTTCACCGATCGCGCGCGTGGCCTGACGCTGACCGTCACCCGCGCCTATAGCAAATCCTCGAACGGCAAGAGCCGGACAACGCCGGGTAACACCAAGATCCAGCTGGCCGACCCGCGCCTGCCCGGCGGCATCGCGCTTTATGCGCCCGAGATGGCGGCAGGTGTCGCGACCGCAGCGAGCAAGGTTATGGGGATCTTTGACAATTCACTGTCCAAGATGCTGTTGGGCAAACTGCTGGGCGATGACATCGGCGCCTATCTGGGCGAGATGCACGACCATCCCGCACCCGAGGGTATCGCCCTGACGATCATGGCAACCGTCAACCCGAACCCGTTGTTCGACGCCCGGTTGATCGAGCATGCCCTGTCAGAAATCCCCACCGCCCGCAACGCCGAGCGCAAGTCCATGGTGCTGATCACCGAAAGCGGTCTGCAGATCCGCGCCGGGCGCGACTTCCGAGAGGTGGCCGAGATCGAGCGCTTCCTCGACATCGCCCAGACCCTGCAGGCCGGGCTGCGCCGCTGACGCGGCTCAGCCCCGGGTTTCGAACTGCTCGGCCAGATACTCGGCACGCGCCGCCAGATCCGACATCCGCTCAACCGTGCCGGCCGGGATCGCCGGGGCTGCGGTTTGTTGCGGCAGCGCGCGCAGGCGCTCGACCTCGGCCCGCGCCGCGCCCAGTTCGGCTTCCAGCTGCTTGACCCGGTCTTCGGCCCCTGCGGTCTTGTCGGCAAGCATCAGGCCGGACATCAGCAGCATCTTGGACTCGGGCAAACGGCCGATCTGGCCAATCAGCGTGGTGGCTTCGGCATCCAGCATCGCCGCTGCCGAGCGCAGGTAATGTTCTTCACCCGGCGAGCAGGCGACCTCGAAGTTCTTGCCACCGATCGAGACTGTTTCCGTGGGCATACATGCCTCCTGTTCAGCGCGCGTCAGCCGCGATCAGCGGCTTCAACTCGGCAAGGATTTCTTCCATCTCGGCCATCTCGGCCCGGCGCTCGGCCTGCAGCGCTTCCAGCTCGGCCGAGATCGACCGGTTGATCAGCGTCGCATCCGGGAACGCCTCGATCTGCGCATCGCGCAGGCTGGCGTTTGAGTCGATCAGCTTCGAATTGGCCCGTTTCAGCCGCAGCATCTCAAGGCTTTGCAGATCGAGCTGCTCGGTCAGCCGCGCCAGACGGCGCTCAAGCTGCGCAATCGTGGTTTCCTGACGCTGCTTGACCTGATGCACCCGCTCGCTCAGCTGGGCGTTGGCGGCGCGCTCTTTTTCAAGCGCCTCGCGCAGGCTGGCGATGGTCGCCGCCTGCTCGGGGTCAGGGGCGGCTTCCGCCCGCGCACCCAAGCCAAAGACCGAAGGCTTGGCTGATTTCGCCGGTGCCCTCTCCAACTGCTGCGAGATCCGCTCGAGCGCGGCCGACAGCCTGCGTTCCACCGGGGCCAGATCGCTCATCTTACACTCCTCGACTGTGCCCGTCCTCGCGACGCGAATCATGCGCGCATACCCGGAGGGTCATTTTGTTTGTAAGAATACGTTGAAAATCCGCCCTTTCCAACCGATCCGCCGCCGATGCCGCGCCAGTACGCTTGAACTCGATCCGAACCCTGCTATGACGCCCGATAACACCCCCTTTTTATGAGGAACGCTGTCTTGGATATCGCCACGCTCCGCGCCCAGAACCCCGACCACTGGCGTCTCGCCACCGCCATCCGCGTTTTGGCGATGGATGCCGTCGCCGCCGCCAATTCGGGCCATTCCGGCATGCCAATGGGCATGGCTGATGTCGCGACGGTGTTGTTCCAGAACCACCTCAAGTTCGACGCTTCGGCCCCCGAATGGGCAGACCGCGATCGGTTCATCCTGTCGGCGGGCCATGGCTCGATGCTGATCTACGCGCTGCTGCATCTGACCGGCTATGCCGACATGACGCTTGAGCAGATCAAGAACTTCCGCCAGTGGGGCGCAATCACCGCCGGTCACCCGGAATACGGTCATGTGAAGGGCGTCGAGACCACCACCGGCCCGCTCGGTCAGGGCATCGCCAACTCGGTCGGCTTCGCCATGGCCGAAGAGCATCTGCGCGCCCGCTGGGGGGCCAAGATCCAGAGCCATTACACCTATGTCATCGCCGGGGACGGCTGCCTGATGGAAGGTGTCAGCCAGGAAGCCATCGGCATCGCCGGTCGCCAGAAGTTGTCCCGCCTGATCGTGCTGTGGGATGACAACGGCATCACCATCGACGGCAAGGTCTCGCTGTCGGACGTAACCGACCAGAAGGCGCGCTTTGCTGCCTCGGGCTGGGATGTGTTCGAATGCGACGGCCATGATCCGGCGGATATCGACCGCGCAATCACCGCCGCCAAAGCCTCGCCCCGCCCGGCGATGGTCGCCTGCAAGACGCATATCGCCATCGGCTCGTCCGCGCAGGACACCTCCAAGGGCCATGGCGCGCTGACCGACGCCAAGCTGATCGCCGACACCCGCGCCGCCTATGGCTGGGAGCATGGCGCCTTCGTCATCCCCGCCGAGATCAAGACCGAATGGGAAGCCATCGGTGCCAAGGGCCGCGCAGCCCGCACCGAATGGGAGGCACAGATTGCCGCCCTCACCCCGGCCAAACGCGCCGAGTTCGAGCGGATCTTCGCCCGTGAGATCCCTGCCCGTCTGGCCGCCGCGATCCGCAAGGTCAAGAAAACCGCCGTCGACGAGCCCAAGAAAATGGCCTCGCGCTCGGCCTCTGAAGTGGCGCTCAAGGCGATCAACCCGATCGTCACCGACACCTTCGGCGGCTCGGCGGATCTGACCGGCTCGAACAACACCAAGACCGCCGATCTGGGCGCTTTCGACATCGACAGCCGCAAGGGCCGCTACATGTACTGGGGCATCCGCGAGCACGGCATGTCCTCGGCGATGAACGGCATGGCGCTACACGGCGGCGTGCGCCCCTACTCGGGCACCTTCATGGCCTTCACCGACTACGCCCGCCCGGCCATGCGTCTGAGCGCGCTGATGGGCATTCCGGTGACCTATGTCATGACCCATGACTCCATCGGTCTGGGTGAAGACGGCCCGACCCACCAGCCGGTCGAGCATCTGGCGATCAGCCGTGCCACGCCCAACACGCTGGTGTTCCGCCCCGCCGATCTGGTGGAAACCGCCGAAGCCTGGGAAGTCGCGCTGCAGCAGAAGACCACGCCTTCGGTGATCTCGCTCAGCCGTCAGAACCTGGCACCTGCGCGCACCACGCACACTGCCAAGAACCTTGTCGCCCAAGGTGGCTATGTGCTCGCTGACTCGGAAGGCAAGCGTCAGGCGATCCTGATCGCCACCGGCTCCGAGGTCGAGATTGCGCTCAAAGCCCGCGAGATGCTGCAGGCCGAAGGCATCGGCACCCGCGTCGTCTCGCTGCCCTGCATGGAGCTGTTCGCGCAGGCCGACGAGTCCTACCGCAAGCGTGTCCTGCCCGCTGGCCCCGTGCGCATCGGCGTCGAGGCAGGCGTGCGCGCCGGTGGCTGGGATCGCTGGCTGCTGGGCGAGCGCGCCAAGAAATCCGATTTCGTCGGCATGACCGGCTTTGGTGCCTCGGCCCCGGCCGAGCGGCTCTATCAGGAATTCGGCATCACCGCCGAGGCGATCGTGGCCAAGGTCAAAGCCCTGCTCTGACCCCCACGCCCCTGCAAATGCACAACGCCGCCCCAACCCGGGGCGGCGTTTGTCATTCACCGTGTCGCAAAGACTCAAAGAAGCTGACAGCCGCCGAGGCTTACAGAAAACTGCGCTCGTCCAGGGCCTTGGCAATCTCGGCGCGTACCAGCTTGCGCACCTGCGCGGTGATCCGTTCGCCCAGTTGCCCATGCAGTTCCTCGCGCACGATCTGCGCAATCATCGCCCGCAGAGCGTCCTCGTCAAGGATACCCTCTTCAAGACCTGCTTCTTCCCTGTCGGAAAGATCTGGCTGGATGCTCACCGCCTCTGTCGCCACCGGATCGGCCTCGGCTTCGGTCTCGACTGCAGGCTCGGCCGGTTTTGCCGGTGCATTCGCAACGGAACCGACAGCAGAAACGGAGTCATCGGCCCGCGCGACCTCATCGGCGCGGTGCACAAAGCTCAACCGGCCGTACAGTTCGGTGACATTCGACGCTTTCGGAGTCTCGTCGACCGAGTCGCTCTCCCAGCTCCCACCGGTGGCCGATACAGCCGCTTCAAGTTCGGCGATGGTGGCTTCAAGCTTGCCGAAATCTGGGACCGGCAGGTCATGATCCGACGTCGGCTCATCCTCGTCCTGATCGTCGGCTTTCGCGCCCAGCGTCAGGACCAGCGGCGGTGCCGTGATCCGCTGGGCCTCTGTCAGCACAAGACGCCCGGTGTCGCCGCGTGGCGCACCTTCTTGCGCGACCAGACGGCGGATCGACGTCAGAACGTCTTCAATCTCGCGATTGGTCATTGCGTCCGACATGCCTGCACCCCTGCTCATTTTGGGATCAAGGATACCCAAGGATGGCGACGTTAACAACCTTGCATCACATCGCCCGCCAACAGGCGCTCAGCGGTAGCGATCCATGATGCGATCCAGCGCCTGACCTTGGGTCGAGGGCGTGACCCGCGCCGGGCCTTGCCGCATGGTGCTGGAATAGGCGCTGACGTCATAGGTCGGGATGCCAAGGTTCAGCGCGGTGACGGTCAGCTGGCCCATCGAGTTGAGCAAGGCATAGGCCGCCAGTTGCACATTGGCCGCCGCCAGAATGCGCGACGAACGGGCGTCGAGCAGCTCCTGCTCGGCGTCCAGCACGTCCAGCGTGGTGCGCGACCCCAGTTCCGCCTCGGCGCTTACGGCGTCATAGGCGGATTGCGCGGCGCGGATCTGCTGATCGCCGGCCAGCAAAGTGGCCCGCGCGACGCTGAGCCGCGCCCAGTTCGACGCGACCGATTGCTGCACGGTTGCAACCGTCTGATGCAATGAGGCGCGCTGCGCTTCGGTCCCGGCAAGCGCCTGACGCTCAACAGAACTCAGACGCCCGGCCGTGAACAGCGGCACCTGGTAGCTGAGCGATGCACTCACCGAATTAGAGTTGCTCGACGGCCCCTGCGTTCCCGTCAGTCCGGCGGACAGTGAGCCCGACACCTCACCCAGCCGCTGAAGACGGGCGACTTCCATGCCGATTTCCGACGACGCAACAAGATGCTGCGCCTGGGTGATCGCCGGGTGATTGCGGCGTGCCAGATCCTGCGCCGCCTCCAGCGACGACGGCAACTGAGGCAGCCGCGGCGGGGCCGAGATCGACGCGGGGTAGGCCCCGACGGCGAAATTGTACTGTTCACGCGCGATGGCAACGTCACCCTCGGCCGCAGCCAGCGCCGAGCGCGAGGCGGCGAGGCGGGCTTCGGCCAGCGCCACATCGGTACGCGTGGAATCGCCCAGCTCAAACCGTTCGCGCGCTGCGCGCAGCTGTTCGTTGATGACCGAGACGTTGTTGCGCTGCAATTGCACCGTTTGAAGCTGGTTATACAGGCCCAGATAGGCCTGCACCGCCCCCAGAATAACGTTCTGCTCGATGCCGACCAGCGCGGCGCGCGTCGCCAGAACGCTCTCGCGCGTCATGTCCAGACTGCGGCGGTTGCGGCCAAAGTCGATCAGCGTCATCGATGCGGTCAGACCCGCGTTGATGCTGGAATCGGTCAGGCCAGTCGTACCGGCGGTTGCCGTTACCGCGAAATTGACCACCGGATAGAGCGCGGCGATGGCTTGCTGCACGTCTTCATCCGCGGCCCGCAGAAGGGCACGGTTCTGTTCCAACAGGTTCGATGAGCGATACGCCCCGACCATGGCATCGGCGAGCGTGTCGGCGTTTACCATCAGCGGCGTCGCCAGACCGGCCACCAGCGCAATCCCGGCCACCGCCGAGCGAATCCGTGTCAGTACGCTCATCGCGCCCTCCAAATCTGGTTTCGGCACGCGCCCGCCGGGCGTGGGCCCTGCGCGCCGCCCGCAGGGGCGGCACACCGCCTCAGAGCGCGAAAGCGCGCGTCGCGGCAAAGCCTTCCAGGATCGGCGCCGTTGCGTTGAACGAGTCGCGCCAGCGGATCACTCCGCCATGCTTGACCCCGACACGCACCGTGCCCAAGGCTGCTTCCATGAAAATGGCTGCAACCCGGCCGCCGTCTTTCAGTTGATCGACCAGGGCGGCAGGGAACACTTCGACCCCACCCTGCACGACAATCGCGTCATAAGGCCCGTGAGCCGCCGCACCCGCCGTCGCCACGCCGCGCTCGACAACCACATTCGTGGCACCGATGGATTGCAGCGATGCTTCGGCGTCATCGGCCAGCGACGAATCGGCTTCAAGCGCGACAACCGCCTGCGCCAGATGCGCGATGACCGCCGACGAATAGCCCGTCCCCGCGGCCACATCGAGCACCAGTTCGTCTTGCTTGATATCCAGCGTGTCGAGCATTTTCGCCAACGTGCGCGGGTCGAGCAAAACGCGGCCCGCGCCCAGCTGGATATTCTCGCCGACATAGGCGGCTTCGCTCAGCGTTCCGGGCACGAAGCGCTCGCGCGGAATGGCCAGCATGGCCTGAATGATGGTCAGCTTGGTGACGTCCGACGGGCGCACCTGAGTGTCGACCATCATCGTCCTGCGGGTGGCAAAATCGGGCATGGATCAGGCTCCGTCTGGATCTCTGCGCCCCTCTTGCCACAGGGGCCGGGAGCTTGGCAATGCTGCCCCCTGTCACAGGCGAACTGGGGGGCCATTATGTGGCTTGATGACACGCAGGCCGAGGGGGTTCAAGCGCAATGTTCAGTTTCGACTGAACATTGCGCCCTGCCCGCGTGTCTGCTCAGGATTCAGGCGGAACCGTCAGACCGCGCTGGACAGCCGGGCGCGCCAGAAAACGCTCCAGCCAGCCCGGAACGTTGCGCAAGGCATCCCATCCCACGAGTGATTTCGCATCATAGAAACCGATTACCGCGTTGACCCACGGAGCGACGGCGATATCGGCGATCGAGTATTCCCCGACAATCCAGTCGCGCCCGTCAAGCTGCTGGTCCAGCACCTTGAGCAGCCGTTCACTTTCGGCGCGATAACGTTCGAACGGGCGCTTGTCCTCGATATCCTTGCCGGCAAATTTGTGGAAAAAGCCCAGCTGGCCGAACATCGGACCGGCCCCGCCCATCTGCCACATCAGCCATTGCACCGCCTGCCAGCGCAGCGCGGGGTCTTGCGGCAGCAGTTTGCCGGTTTTCTCGGCCAGATACATCAGGATCGCCCCGCTCTCGAACAGCGCGAGCGGCTGACCGTCCGGCCCGTTCGGGTCAAGGATCGCGGGGATCTTGTTGTTGGGGTTCAGCGCCAGAAACTCGGGCGTCATCTGGTCGTTGTCGGCGAAACTGATGCGATGGCCTTCATAGGGCAGCTCCAGTTCTTCCAGCGCGACGCCGATCTTGACGCCATTCGGCGTCGGCAGCGAATAAAGCTGCAGGCGATCGGGATGTTGGGCGGGCCAGCGGCGGGTGACGGGGTGGTCGGCGAGTGTCGGCATGAGTGCTCCGGGTGAAAAGGTCAGACAACGGGCTGGTCAAAATACAACTTGATAAGCCGGCATTTGCAGGCATGACTCATAGGTCTAATCGAGGTAAACGCCGCAGCGACCCGCTTCAAGATGCAGGGCAAAGGTGAACAAAGGGACAAGAAGGTATGCTTAAAGAATTTCGCGATTTTATCGCCCGCGGTAATGTCATGGACATGGCAGTCGGTATAATCGTCGGCGCCGCGTTTACCGCGATCGTCAGTTCACTGGTGGCCGATCTGATCAACCCGATCATCGGACTTTTCACCGGTGGCGTCGATTTCACCAACAATTATTTCGTTCTGTCGGGCGAGGTTCCAGCCGACGCCAGCCTGACCGCCGCACGCGAATCCGGCGCGTCGGTCTTTGCCTACGGGTCATTCATCATGGCGATCATCAATTTCCTGATCATCGCCTGGGTGGTGTTCATGCTGGTCAAGGGCGTCAACAAGGTCAAGGACTCGGCCCTGCGCAAAGAGGCTGAAGCAGCACCCGCCGCCGCCGAACCCGCCGCGCCCCCGCCGCCCTCGCCCGAGGCGCTACTGACCGAGATCCGCGATCTGCTGGCCGCCCGGACCTGACCAACACGCCGGCGCTACACATGATGGGGTGGGTCTTTCGAGGCCCGCCCTTTTTCAGTGACACGGCCTGCGGTCACGCGGACGGACCGAACACCTCATCGCCGTTGCCCCACAGCGCAATCAGGTCGGCCAAGGTGTCGCGCCCCTCACCGGCCATCCGTAAGGCCAGCGCATCGGTTCCGATCAGCGCGGCGACGCGCCACGCGTCCTGCGCGGCGGCACGGGCCGGGGCGCCCGCGCCGAGCATCTCTTCGATCGCATTCGCCGCAAGGGTAAAGGGCAAGGCCAAGGCCAGCGCCGGAATCGTCGGCGATCCGGCGACCAGCTGGTGCGCCAGATCCACGACAACGACGCGCGCCGCTGCCTGCTCGACCAGAAGCCGCGTCACCACGGTTTCGGTCAAGGCGTCGATTGCGTCCGTGGTTAACACCCGGAACAGTCCCCACGTCCCACGCGCCGGAACGGCGCACACCCGACGTTTTCATAGCGCAATCTGAGGGATACGCAAACGCCGGGGTTTGCCGGGTCAGGTGTTCTGGTCTGGTTCGGTTTCCGGCAACGGTGAAAGATCGCGCACACCGCGCGCCGGGCCATCCGCCGTGTAACTGGCCCAACCCGCCCCATCGCGCGGCTCGGGCAGGGTATCGGGCCGCTCGTGCAGGTGGATATGCACCTTGGCGATGAACAGCGCGGTGATCGGCGAGGTCAGGAACAAGAACAGCGAGATCAGCAGTTCATGCGCCGAAAACCGCCCTTCGGTGGCCAGAACAAAGATCATCGAGCCGATCAACACGCCGCCGACACCCAGCGTCGTGGCCTTGGTCGGCGCGTGCAGCCGGGTCATGGCGTCGGGCAGCCGGATCAGGCCATACGAGCCGACAAGGCCAAAGAATGCCGCGATCAGCAGGAAAGCCGAGACCGCGATATCGGCCCACAGGGGAAGGTCATATTGCATGCGCTTGCTCCCTTACTCGATGATATCGCCGCGCAGAAGAAAGCGGCAGTAGCTGACGGTCGAGATAAAGCCGACCAGGGCAAAGAGCATCGACACCTCAAAGAAGATCGACGATCCCAAGGCGATTCCCAACAGGATCAACAGGGCGATGGCGTTGATCACCATGGTGTCCAGCGCCAGGATGCGGTCGCTGATGTTGGGACCGGTGGCCACGCGCCACAGGTTCAGCAGCAACCCCAGTGAGAAGGCACCGATGGCGATGGTCAGGGCATAACCGATCATTCGAAGATCTCCTTCAGACGGCGTTCATAGCGGGCCTTGATGTCGTCACGCACAGCCGCCGGATCGGGCGCATGCAGGCAATGCACCAGAATGGCGTGGCCATCCGCGGCCAGATCGCACGATACCGTGCCCGGCGTCAGCGTGATGGTCATGCCAAGCACGGTGATCGCTTCGGGCGAGGTGATGTCGAGCGGCACACAGATCCACGCCGGTTGCAGTGACTTGCTGGGCTTGAACAGCACGATCAGCGCGACCTCGGTATTGGCCTTTATGATGTCATAGAGCACGATCAGGCCGTATTCGATGACAACCAATGGCCGGCTGAGCCGCGGCATATCAGGCCAGTAGGGCCGGATCAGCATCGGCACGAAAAGCCCCAGCAGCACGGCGAAAACGATCGAGTTGATGGCGACGGTATTGACCAGCAAGAGCCAGCAAATCGCCAGAACCACCGACAGGACCGGATGGGGCAGCAAACGCGACAGCATGTCAGTGTCCCTCTTCTTGCGGGGCGTGGCTTTGCGCCGGAGCACCGTGGTCGGCACCGTGCAGCGCGTCGGCCAGCTCTTCTTCCTGCTCGGCGCGCACGAGGCGCTCCTCGGGGGTGCCCAGCACGGCGTAGATGTACTCGGACGCGTTATAAAGCTGCGCCGCCGTCGCCGTCGTATAGCGCGACACCGGCCCCGCCGCGACAGTCAGGGCGACAACCAGCGCCAGCAAAGCGCCCAGTGCGGCAAGGCCCCAGCCTGAGGTGCTGCCCGGCGCAACTTCGAACCCGTCGGATGCCGGGGCCACATTGTCGTAGGGCTTCCAGAACAGCTGCGAACCCGCGCGCGAAAAACCCACCACGGCGATCAGCGAGGTAACCAGCACGAACGCCCAGCCCCAGACCCACCAGTCCTGATCCCGGATGGCTTGCAGCACCATCAGTTTGCCCAGAAAACCCGACAGCGGCGGCATGCCTGCCGAGGCAATCGCGGCCATGAAGAACATGGCCGAGATCAGCCCGCCCCCGACAATCGGGGCCTGCAGACGCAGCGCTGAATTCCCGCGCCGGGCGCGGACCTGATCGACGACCAGAAACAGCGCAGCCCCGGCGAGGGTCGAGTGAATGAGATAGTAAAGCGCGGCCCCCGTTGAGGCCTCGGTAAACGCGCCCACTGCCAGAAACAGCGTGCCCATCGAGCCGATCGCCGAGAACGACGCCACCCGCGCCAATGTCCCGCCGCCCAGCACGCCGATCATGCCAATCGCCAGCGTGACCATCGCCGCAGGCGCGATCACGTCGCTGACCAGCCCGCCCATCGAGACAAGCGTGGTCGGGAAGATCAGCGTGAACACACGGATCACCGAATAAGCGCCGACCTTGGTCATCACGGCGAACAGCGCCGCCACCGGCGCGGGCGCCAGCGCATAGGTGTTGGGCAGCCAGAAATGCATCGGCAGCAGTGCGCCCTTGAGCACGAAGACCAGCAACAGCAGCGCCGCCGTCACCCGCACCAGTGCCGCATCGCCGGCGGGCAACTGCGTGGCGCGCTCGGCCAGATCGGCCATGTTGAGCGAGCCAAAGACCGCATAGAGCGTCCCCAGTGCGAACAGGAACAGCGTCGATCCGGCGAGGTTATACATCACATACTGCACCCCGCCGCGCAGCCGCATCCGCCCGCCGCCATGGGTCATCAGACCGTACGAGGCGATCAGCAGGATCTCGAAGAACACGAAGAGGTTGAAGATGTCGCCGGTCAGCATCGCGCCGAACAGGCCCATCAGCTGGAATTGAAACAGCGCGTGGAAGTTCTTGCCGCGCTGATCCCAGCCGGTGGCCGTCGCATAGGCCAGTACCACCAGCCCCAGCACGGCGGTCAGCGTGACCATCAGCGCGCTCAACCGGTCCAGCACCAGCACGATACCAAAGGGCGCGGGCCATGAGCCCAGTTCGTAGCTTTCCACAGCTCCGCTTTGCGCCGCGACCAGCAGCGCCAGCGTCGCGGCGACCATCAGCACAGACGAGGTTAGCCCCGCCACGCGTTGCAGCACGACATCGTGGCGCATCGTGAGAATGATCAGGGCACCGATGAAGGTGGGCAGTAGAATGGGGGCGATAATCCAATGTTGCATGTCGGCCCCTTAGTTCCCGGTCTCTGGCTGTTCGCCGGGTTTTTCGATGTCGATCGCATCGGTCCCGGCGTTCAGATACGACCCCAGCGCCAGGATCACCACCAAAGCGGTCATCCCGAACGAGATCACGATGGCCGTCAGCACCAGCGCCTGCGGCAGCGGGTCGGTCATCACCTCGGCCGCACCCAGGATCGCCGGGGCTCCGGCCACCAGCCGGCCCGAGGTGAAGATGAAGACGTTCACCGCATAGGTGAGCATCGACAGCCCGAGCACGACCGGAAAGGTCCGCAGCCGGAGCATCAGATAGATGCCTGCCGCCGTCATCGAGCCGATAGCAATTGCAACCAGTGCTTCCATGTCAGCGGGCCTCTTCAATCTTGGCGACCAGATTGGCGCGCGGGTCAATGTCCATGGGGGTCAGGTTAACCCCCTCGCCTGCCCGCACGCCGATCCGGCTGAGGCTGGCCAGCGCCAGCATCACGGCGCCAACGACGGTCAGGAACACCCCCAGATCGAAAGCCGCGGCACTGGCAAGGTGGATTTTGTCCAGCGGCCAGATCTCGACGTAGACGCTGCTCGAGGTCAGGAAATTCCAGCCCAGCACCATGCTGACCAGCCCGGTCACCACAGCGATCAGCACACCAGTGGCGATCACGCCGTGATAGGCAACCTTCTGGCGTTCCTGTGTCCAGGCGAAGCCGGATGCCATGTATTGCATCAACAAGGCGATGGCGACGACCAGACCGGCGATGAACCCGCCGCCCGGCTCGTTATGGCCGCGCAGGAAGATATAAATCCCCACCACCAGCGAAATCGGCAGCGCGACGCGGGTTGCCACCACCATCATCAGCGGGTGGCGGTCCCGCGCCTGCGCCATATCGGGCACCCAGTTCATCAACCGGCGCGAGGCCGGGCCGACAAGGATCACTTCGACCAGCGCATAGATCACCAGCGCGCCGATCCCCAGCACGGTGATCTCGCCCATCGTATCAAAGCCGCGGAAGTCGACGAGGATCACGTTGACTACGTTATTGCCGCCGCCGCCGATATACGAGTTGGCGACATGGTAGTCGGCAATGGTCGGCAGGCTCATGTCGCGGGTCAGGATGGCGTAAGCCAGCGCGCCGACACCCCCACCCGCAACCAGCGCGATAACACCGTCACGGATCCGGCGCGCGGGTGACGATTCGCGTGGGGTTTCCTTGGGCAGATAGTTCAGCGCCAGCAGCAGCAGGATGACCGTCACCACCTCGACCGTCAGCTGGGTCAGGGCCAGATCGGGGGCCGAGAAGCGCACGAAGGTCATCGACACCACCAGCCCGCAGATCGAGATCACAATCAGCGAGACAAAGCGCATCCGGTGAACCGCGACCACGCCGATAGACGCGACCATGATCAGCACGAAGAAGATCAGCTCGACCGGCCCCACCGGCAGCATCGCCCGCGTCCCCGGCGTGAACGACCCGCCCCAGAACGCCCAGGCGCCATAGGCGACGACGACCACGGTAAAGATCCCCAGATAACGCGAGATCGCGCCGTCATGCAGCGCCAGCGTCAGCTCATCGGCACCGCGCGCAGCAGACTCGACAATGGCGTCAAAGATCGACTTGGCCTCGGGCCGCGGGGCGTTGTCCCAGAAGGGTGCGAGGCCGCGCTGGAAGGCCAGCAGCACGATCCCCACAGCGACCGCGATGCCCGACATGATCAGCGCCGGGGTCACGCCATGCCACAGCGCCAGATGCATGTGCACCGTCTCGCCGGTCACCGCGCTGGCAACGACATCAACAAAACTTCCAACCGTCTGCGCCGGGAAAATCCCGATCACCAGCACCAGCACCGCCAGAATCGCCGGGGATACCCACATGCCGAAGCCCGGATCATGCGGGTGGTGCGGATAGTCGTTGCGTACCGGCCCCAGGAAGGTGTGGAAGATGAAACGCAGCGAATAGGCGACCGAGAAGATCGCGCCAATCGTGGCAATCACCGCAAACCAGGTGCCGGTGTCATGCGCGGCCTCCAGCATCATTTCCTTGGACAGAAAGCCGTTGAAGAACGGGATGCCTGCCATCGACAGCGCCGCAATCGTGCCGATGGTAAACGTCACCGGCATCAGTTTGCGCAACCCGCCCAGCAGGCGGATGTTGCGGGTATGCGCCTCGTGATCGACGATCCCGGCGGTCATGAAGAGCGCGGCTTTGAAGGTAGCGTGGTTGATGATGTGGAACACCGCCGCCGTCGCCGCGTACTCGGTGCCCAGCCCTAAGAGCAGCGTGATCAGGCCCAGATGCGAGACCGTCGAGAACGCCAGCAGCGCCTTGAGGTCATCCTTGAAGAGCGCAATCACCGCACCCAGCACCATGGTGATCAGCCCTGCCCCGGCGACCAGCCAGAACCACTCGGGCGTGCCCGACAGCACCGGCCAGAGCCGCGCCATCAGGAACAGCCCGGCCTTCACCATGGTGGCCGAGTGCAGATAGGCCGACACCGGCGTCGGTGCGGCCATGGCATGCGGCAGCCAGAAATGGAACGGGAACTGAGCCGACTTGGTAAACGCGCCCAGCAGGATCAGGATCAGCGCGGGCAGGTAGTATTCCGACGACCGGATCGCGTCGCCCTGCTGCAGGATCTCGTGGATGTTGTAGCTGCCCGCGATCTGACCCAGAATCAGCATCCCGCCGATCATCGCCAGCCCGCCGAGGCCGGTCACGGCCAGCGCCATCCGGGCCCCTTGACGACCTTCGGGCAGATGCTTCCAAAAGCCGATCAGCAGGAAGGACGAGAGCGAGGTCAGTTCCCAGAAGACCAGCAAAAGCAGGATGTTGTCGGACAGAACAATCCCCACCATCGCGCCCTGAAAGAGCAGCAGATAGGTGAAGAAATTGCCCATCGGGTCGTCTTTGGACAGATAGAACCGCGCATAGACGATGATCAGCAGACCGATGCCAAGGATCATCGTGGCGAACAGCAGACCCAGCCCGTCGAGCATGAAGGTCACGTTCAGACCGATGACCGGCAACCAGTCCCACCCTTGGGTAATCACCTCGCCGCGCATCACCGCAGGGGCGTTCAGCAGCAAGCCGATCAGCGCCAGGGCGGTAACCGAGAAGGTGACGCTGGCGCAGGTGTTGCGACCCGCGCGGATCATCAGGCCGGGAAGAAGAGCGCCAAGAAAAGGCAGCGCCGCAATCAGGGCAAGGGACATGCAGGTTCCTTTGTCCGAGGGCAGCCTTGCAGGGCGCCGTTGGGGTGGGACGGGCTCACTCCAACCCGCGGCCTTAACATTGAAATCACAGACAGGAAGTCAAGCAAAACCGACGCGATCACAGGGCCGTGAGGCCCCCTTGAAAATTAAATGGGCGGCCCGTTTCGGGGCCGCCCAACCGCACCGCAAAGGTGCGAAATCGACTTAGGCCAGCGCGAGGTTGGTCGCCGACTGGCGGCCGTCACGGCTGGTTTCCAGATCGAAGGTCACTTTCTGACCGTCGTCCAGGCCGCGCAGACCAGCGCGCTCCAGCGCGGTGATGTGCACGAAGATGTCTTTCTGACCGCCTTCGGGCTGGATGAAACCAAAACCCTTGGTGGCGTTGAACCATTTCACGGTGCCAGTGGCCATCGTGATACTCCTGTTTAGCGCTGCCCACAGAATGTGACAGCCCGGCTCAGTCAAATCGGGATCGAGCGCAGGGTGCCCGTTGCGGGGCCTAGACAGGTCGATAGAGATAACGTCGCTTGCCTGATTTGCCCTAAAACCGCCCCTGACTCAAGGAAATTCGCGGAGAGAGGCCAAACACCGGGCCATGTTCCGCTGCTGGTGGCTCGTGGCGGGCGTCAATCTTTCATCAACCACACGCGGTCTAGGGTGGGCATGGGAGAACCCGGAACCTGCGATGAAAACGCCTCAGTTGCTGCTTGCCCTCATGTGTCTCTATGCCGCACCCCTGCCCGCCCGCGCGGTGCCGGAATTATGCGAATCCGCCGCCGTTGCGGCGGCGAGAGAGGCAAACGTGCCCGTCGATGTGCTGCTCGCCATCGCGTTGACGGAATCAGGGCGGCAGGCGCAGGGCCGTCTGCGGCCCTGGCCCTGGACCGCCAATGCCGAGGGGCGCGGCTATTGGTTTGACACACGGCAAGAGGCGGCGGATTTCGCCCACCGGTTGCTGGCGCGCGGCCAGAGGTTGTTTGATCTCGGCTGCTTTCAGATCAACTGGTATTGGCATGGCGAAAACTTCACCCGCCCTGACGACCTGCTCGATCCCCTGACCGCCGCCCGCTATGCCGCCCGGCTGCTGGCAACGCTCCATGACGAGTTCGGCTCGTGGGAAGGCGCGGCAGGCGCCTATCACTCGCGCAATCCGCAGTTCGCTGACCGCTACCGCACCCGCTTCAGCACCCTGCGCGCGGGTTTGAGCGGCAGTGCCCCGACCATCCCCGACCCGCCGTCGGTCCGCGTGAACACCTTTCCCCTGTTGGCCGATGCCCTGACCCAAGGGGCCTCGCTGGTGCCTTTGGCCCTTCCCGCCGCCCGTCCGCTGTTCGAGGCTGCTCCATGACCCTTTCGCTCAAGAACCTCTTCCAGCCCACGGTCCTGCTGGCCCTCGCCCTGATGGCGGTCATCGTGATGATGATCCTGCCGATGCCCGCGTGGATGCTCGATATCGGCCTCGCGGCATCCTTTGCGCTGGCAATCCTGATGTTCACCATCACCCTGTTCATCGAACGCCCGCTGGATTTCTCGATCTTTCCTACCGTGCTGCTTGCGTCGCTCATGCTGCGGCTCTCGCTCAACGTTTCCTCGACCCGGTTGATCATCGGCGAGGGTCACACCGGACCCCAGGCGGCGGGCAGCGTGATTCAGGGGTTTTCCAGCTTCATCATGGGCGGCAGCGTGTTTCTGGGCGTCGTGGTGTTCTGCGTGCTGCTGATCGTGAATTTCATCGTCATCACCAAAGGCGCGGGCCGCATGGCCGAAGTCGGCGCGCGCTTCGCGCTCGACGGGATGCCGGGCAAGCAGCTGGCCATCGACAGCGACATGTCCGCCGGGGCCATCACCCATGCCGAGGCCAAAGCCCGGCGCGAGCAGGAACAGGCCGAGACAACCTTCTTCGGCTCGCTCGACGGCGCCTCGAAATTCGTCAAGGGCGACGCCGTCGCCGGGCTTTTGATCACCCTGCTCAACATCGCCGTCGGGCTGTTAATGGGCACCCTGATGCACGGCATGCCCCTTGGGGAAGCCTTTGAAACCTATGCGATCCTCACCGTCGGAGACGGTCTTGTCAGCCAGATCCCCGCCGTCATCATCTCGATCGCCGCCGCGTTGCTGCTCGCCCGCGGCGGGGCCAGCGGCGCGACAGACAGCGCGCTGGTGGCCCAACTGGGCCGCTACCCCTCGGCCCTGCTCACCGTTGCGCTGTTGATGGGCCTTCTGGCGTTGATCCCCGGCCTGCCGTTTGTCCCCTTCGTCAGCGGCGCCGCCCTTCTCGGCGTGTCGGCCTGGGCTGCCCGCCACGCTGCGGCCGCCAGAAAAGCCGCTGCCGAGGCCCCCCCTGCGCGCGAAGACCAGGGCACGTCACTGGGCGATGTGCTCGACCTCGATGAGATCCACGTCACCTTCGCCCCCGATCTGGTGCCGATGGTGCTGGACCCCGCCACCGGCCTCGACGCGCGCATCATGAACATGCGTAACCATGTCGCGCGCAATTTCGGCCTGCTGTTGCCCGAGATCCGGTTGACCGACGACCACGGACTCGCGCCCGGCGAATATGCCATCCTCATTCAAGGCGTCGAACAGGGCCGCGACCGGTTGCGCCCGGACCGTCGCCTTGCCCTGCTGCCCGATGGCGGCGGCGCGGGCGCCCCGGACGGGATCGACGTCAAAGAGCCCGTCTATGCCGCCCCCGCCCGCTGGATCAGTGCTGAGGATGAAGAGACCGCCGCGCTGAGTGGCCTCACCGTTGTTGGCCCGGCCGAGGTGCTGGCGACGCATCTGCTCGAAGTGCTCAAATCCAACTTCGCGCGCCTGCTCACCCTGCGCGGCCTGCGCCGGATGCTCGATGAGATGACCAACCTTACCGACCGCTCCCGCGCCGAATCGAACCGCCGCCTGATCGACGAGTTGATCCCCGACAAGGTGCCCATCGACACCCTTCTGGCCGTACTGCGCCTGCTGCTGGATGAGCGCGTGTCGATCCGCAATCTGCCGATGATACTGGAAAGCATCGCCGAGTTGCGCGTCCAGCATCTGGGCCCCGAGGCTGTCTGCGAACATGTCCGCCAGCGCATGGGCTTTCAGCTGGTCGCCGGGCTAAAGCGCGCCGACGGCACGCTGCCGCTGGTGCAGCTGGACCCGGCCTGGGAAGAGATCTTCAACCGGTACCAGATCGACGGCGAGCGTGGCAGTCTGGACATCGCCCTGCCCCCGGCTGATTTCGGACGCCTCGCCAATGCCTTGGCTGATACCTTCTCGGATCTGGCCGAGGTCGGCACCAATGCCGCCCTCGTGTCACCTGCCCGCCGCCGTCGCTTCCTGCGTACGGTCATGGCGGCGCGCGACGTCGCCGCCCCGGTACTGGCGTTCGAGGAAATCGGCATGGAGGCGCGCCCGGCCCTCGTCGGACAGGTCGCCGCATGACGGACGAGATGTTCAGCGCCCTGATGGCGCTGGTGACACAGGTGCAGGCCTATCTGGCGGCGGGCGGGCTGGTCTTTGCCCGCATCGGCCCGCTCTTCGCCCTGGTCCCTGTCTTCGGTGAACGCGTGGTGCCCTCGCGTATCCGGCTGATCGCGGCGCTCGCGACAACCGTTGTGATCGCCCCTGCCGTGATCGGCACCCTGCCGGTGCCGCGCGCCAATCAGGTCTCGGTGGCGCTGTTTATCGGCTCGGAATCCCTGATCGGGCTGATCCTGGGCATGGCGCTGCGCCTGATGGTCATGGTTTTGCAGATGGCGGGCACCAAGGCTGCGCAGGCAACGTCGCTGGCGCAAGCCTTTGGCGGCGCAGGTGTCGACCCACAACCGGCCATCTCGCATGTGCTGGTCATGGCCGGCCTCTGCGCGGCGGCGATGGCAGGCCTGCCCGAGCGCCTCGCGCAGTATCTTGTCCTGTCTTATGACCTCTTCCCGCCCGGCCTCTGGCCCAGCCCCTCGGCCCTGGCCCAATGGGGCGTGGCACAAGTCTCGCATGCCTTCGCGCTGGCCTTTTCGCTGGCCGCCCCTTTCGTGATCGGCGCCGGGCTCTACAACCTCGCCCTCGGCGTGATCAACCGCGCCATGCCGCAGCTGATGGTGGCCTTTGTCGGCGCCCCCGCCCTCACTTTGGGCGGCCTGATCCTGCTGCTCATCGCCGCCCCCGTCATGCTGCGCTTCTGGCTCCCCGCCTTTCTGACCGTGCTCACGGACCCGCTGAGCATCACGCCATGAGCGAGGATGACGGCGCCGACCGCCCGCACGAGGCCACCCCGCGAAAGCTTGACGAAGCGCGGCGCAAGGGCGATTTGCCCCGCACCGCCGACCTCACCGCTGCCGCCGCAGCTGCGGGGTTTCTGGCGCTGGTCCTGCTGCCCGGCGGCTGGGTGCCACCGCGGATCGGCACGATTGGCGCAAACCTGCTGGACCGCGCCGACAGCATCGCGCCGGCGCTCTTGGGCGGCGGCAGCGCGCTTGGCGGAACTCTGCTCTCGGGCATCGGCGCGGCCATGGCCCCGGCGATGCTGATCCCCGGCCTGTGCGCCCTCGCCGTCCTGTTCGCCCTGCGCGGCATCGTCTTTGCGCCCGAAAAACTCTCGCCCAAACTGTCGCGCATCTCGCCGCTGTCGAATGCCAAGAACAAGTTCGGCCTCTCCGGCCTGATCGAATTTGCCAAATCTGCCCTCAAACTACTAATCTATGCCACCCTGCTCTGGCTCTTCCTTTCCGCCCGTCTGCCCGACCTGATGCTGACCATCGGTCAAAGCCCCGGTCAGGCCACCGTGGCGATGCTGAGCCTGATGGCCGAATTCTGGACGCTTGTGGTGGTGATCATGGTGGCAATCGGCGGGCTCGATCACCTGTGGCAGGTCTTCGACCATTCCCGCAAACAGCGCATGTCGCATCAGGAACTGCGCGAGGATCACAAACAGGCCGAGGGTGATCCCCATGTCAAACAGCAACGCCGCCAGCGCGCGCATGAGATCGCCACCAACCAGATGCTTGCCGCCGTTCCCACCGCCGCCGTGGTCATCGTGAACCCGACGCATTACGCCGTCGCGCTGGCCTGGACCCCCGGCAGCAGCGGCGCGCCGGTCTGCGTGGCCAAAGGCGTCGACGAGATCGCCGCCCGCATCCGCAAGGCCGCGCAGGAAGCGGGCGTGCCGATCCATGCCGACCCGCCAACCGCCCGCGCCCTGCACGCCACCGTCGATCTGGGGCGCGAGATCAGCCCTGATCATTACCAGCCCGTCGCCGCCGCCATCCGCTTCGCCGACGCGATGCGCAGCAAGGTCCGCGCCCGCAAAGGATCGCGCTGATGGACCCCCGCCGCGCCCGGTCCCTTGCCCGGCTAGCCCAACTCGCCGCCCTGACCCGTGAAGCCGAACTGGCCAAACTCGCCGCCGTCGCCCAGTCGCGCGCCCGGCTGCAATCCGCGCTCGACACCGTGCGCAAGACCGAAGCCCCGCTCGACCCGGCCGAGGCCATCGCCGATCCCGCGATGATCGGCGCCCGCCTCGCCCATCGCCGCTGGAGCGAGGTCCAGCAACGCCGCCTCAACCAGCAACTCGCCCTCGTCTCCGCCGACTGGCTGCGCCAGAAACCCGCCGCCGCCCGCGCCTTCGGCCGCGCCGCCGTGCTCGATGCGCTCAGCCAAAAGGCCCACACCGACCTGCGCACAAAAAATGAGCGCAAGACGTAAGCCCCGCACCCCTCATCTGTCCAAAAATATCCCGGGGGGAGGCCGTCAGGCCGTGGGGGGCAGCGCCCCCCGCGCGCGGCGAAGGGGCTCGATGCCCCTGAGCCGCGCCGACCCTTACGCCGGCATCCGCTGCTCGACCACTTCCGCCCACCACGAACATCCGGCGGGTATCGCGTTGTCGTCGAAATCATAGGCCGGATGGTGCACCATCGCCGTGTCACCATTGCCGACCAGAATATACGCGCCCGGCCGCTCTTCGAGCATGAAGGCGAAATCCTCGCCGCCCATGACCAGCGGCGCCGGCGCGCAGCTGCCCGAGACTTTCTCGGCCACGCGGGCGGCAAACTCGGTCTGCTCGGGGCTGTTGACCATCACCGGATAGCCCTTGATGTAATTCACCGCGGCCTTCGCGCCGAAGCCCGAACAGATCCCCTCGGCCAGCGCCTTGATCCGGACCTCGGCCATCGCGCGGGTGTCGGCATCCATCGTGCGCACCGTCCCGCGCAGCTCGACATGCTGCGGGATCACGTTGAACGCTTCGGATTCGGTACGGAACGACGTCACCGAAACCACCAGATTCTTCACCGGATCATGGTTGCGGCTGGCGACGGTTTGCAGCGCCGTCACCAGCTGTGCGGCCACGACCGTGGTATCGACCGTCTCGTGCGGTTTGGCCGCATGCCCGCCCTTGCCCTCGACATGGATGGTGAACGTGTCGGTCCCGGCAAAGAACGCCCCCTCGCGAATGGCAAAGCTGCCCAGCGGCAGGCCGGGCATGTTGTGCATGCCGTAGACCTCCTGAATGCCCCAACGGTCCATCAGCCCGTCGTCGCACATCACCTTGCCGCCCGCGCCGCCCTCTTCGGCGGGTTGGAAGATGATCACCGCCGTGCCGTCGAAGTTGCGCGTCTCGGCCAGGTATTGCGCCGCGCCCAGCAGCATGGCGGTGTGCCCATCATGGCCACAGGCGTGCATCTTGCCCGGGGTCTTGGACGCATGCGGCGCGCCCGTCGCTTCAAAGATCGGCAGCGCATCCATATCGGCGCGCAGCCCGATCACCTTGCCCGACGCCGTGGCGCGGCCCTTGATCACCGCCACCACGCCGGTTCGGCCGATCCCCTCGACCACCTCGTCACAGCCAAAACTGCGCAGCTTTTCGGCGACGATCCCGGCGGTGCGGTTCACGTCGAACAGCAGTTCCGGGTTCTCATGAAAATCGCGCCGCCACGCCGTGATCTCGGGCAGCAGTTCGGCAAAACGGTTCTTGACCGGCATTCTGTCTCTCCTCGCTCAGGCGTTCAGCGGCATGCGCTGTTCAGCCAGCGTGGCGAACCAGCTGCAGCCCGCCGGGATCGCCTCGTCGTTGAATTCGTATTCCGGGTGGTGCAGATCGGCCGAGGCACCATTGCCCAGCAGGATGAACGCGCCCGGACGCTCGGCCAGCATTTCCGAGAAATCCTCGCCGCCCATCGAGGGCACGACATCGGTTTTCACCGATCCCGCAACCAGTTGCGCCGCCGCCATCGCGTAGTCGGTCTGATCCTCGGCGTTGATCGTCGGCAGCACACCGTCGACATAGAGGAACTCGACCGTGGCGCCATACGCCGCCGCCGTCGAGTCCGCGATCACCTTCATGCGGTCGCGGATCATTTCCTTGGTCGGCACATCGAACGTGCGTACCGTGCCGGTCAGTTTGACCGAGGCCGGGATGACGTTATGCGCCATCGTATCCGTGGCAAAGCCGGTAACGGAAACCACCGCCGGTTGCTGCGGGTCCACGTTACGCGCCACCACTTGCTGCATCGCCATCACGATGGCCGAGGCTGCCAGCGTCGAATCGTAGCTGACATGCGGCTGCGCGCCGTGGCCGCCCTTGCCCTTGACGGTGATCTCAAAGAAATCTGCCGCTGCCAGCAACGGCCCCGATTTGATCGCGAACTGACCGGCGGGCAGGCCCGGCATGTTGTGCAGCCCGTAAACCTCCTGAATGCCCCAGCGGTCCATAAGCCCGTCTTTCAGCATCGCCCGCGCCCCGCCGCCGCCCTCTTCAGCGGGCTGAAAAGCCAGCACCACGGTGCCGTCGAAATTGCGCGTCTCGGCGAGGTATTTCGCCGCGCCCAGCAGGATCGAGGTATGCCCGTCATGCCCGCAAGCGTGCATCTTGCCCGCATCGGTCGAGGCATGCGGCAACCCTGTGGCCTCGATGATCGGCAGCGCGTCCATGTCGGCGCGGAACCCCAGCACCTTGCCCGAGCCGCTCTGCCGCCCCTTGATCACCGCAACGATTCCCGACTGGCCGACGCCTTCGGTCACCTCATCGACACCAAAGTCACGCAGCAGGGCCGCGACCTTGGCCGTTGTTCGGGGAAGATCGAAACGCAGCTCGGGATGCGCGTGCAGATCCTGACGCCATTCGGCGATCTCGGGGTGCAGTTCGGCGAAACGGTTCTTGACGGGCATCAGTTGATCTCCAACGGCATACGACGTTCAGCGAGGGTGACGAACCAGCTGCAACCGACCGGGATGATCGCGTCGTCGAACTGATAGGCGGGATGGTGGCACATCGGCGTGTCGCCGTTGCCAAGGAACAGATAGGCGCCGGGCCGGGCCTCGAGCATGAAGGCGAAATCCTCGGCGGGCATCACGGGTGCGATGTCGCGGATCACCGAGCCTGAGACTTCCTCGGCGCAATCGGCGGCGAAATCGGTCTGCTCGGGGTGGTTCACCGTCACCGGATAGCCCAGCCGGTAATCCACCGCCGCCACCGCGCCGTATGCCTGCGCCGTGGCGGGCACCAACGCCTCGATCCGTTGCTGCGCCAGAAGGCGCAGCGCCGGGTCCAGCGTGCGCACGGTGCCTTTCAGCGTGACCTCATGCGCGATCACGTTCGAGGCGACGGAATCGGTGCGAAAGCTGCCGACGCTCACCACGACACTGCCCAAAGGGTCGATGTTGCGCGAGACGATGCTCTGCAGGGCTATGACGATATGGCTGGCGACCAGCGTGGTATCGATCGTCTGATGCGGCATCGCGGCATGGCCGCCCTTGCCGGTCACGGTGATCTCGAATTCATCCGCCGAGGCCATCAGCGGGCCGGTCCGCGTGGCGAATTGGCCGACGGGAAAGCCGGGCATGTTGTGCAGACCGTAAATCTCCTGCACGCCCCAGCGGTCCATCAGCCCGTCATCGACCATCGCCTTGCCGCCCGCGCCGCCCTCTTCGGCGGGCTGAAAGGCCAGCACGACGGTGCCGTTGAAGTTACGCGTCTCGGCAAGGTATTTCGCCGCGCCCAGCAGGATCGAGGTGTGCCCGTCATGGCCGCAGGCGTGCATCTTGCCGGGGGTCTTGCTGGCGAACTCCAGCCCCGTTGCCTCGTTGATCGGCAGCGCGTCCATGTCGGCGCGAAAGCCGATCACCTTGCCCGAGTCGGTCCGATTGCCCCGGATCACCCCGACCACGCCGGAAATCCCGATGCCGCTGACCACCTCATCGCAGCCAAAGCCCTTGAGCTTGTCGGCGACGATGCCCGAGGTGCGCGGCAGGTCGTACATCAGCTCGGGGTTTTCGTGCAGATCATGCCGCCAGGCGGTGATCTCGGGGTGCATCTCAGCGAGACGATTGCGGACGGGCATCGGCGACTCCTTGAGTTTCTTCACCTGTGAACTTGGCGCGGAAAATCGAGGGTAGCAAGGCTTGTCACAGGGCCGGCCCCGGCGTCACCCTGCTGCCATCCGAAAACCGCCCAAATCTGAAGCGGCTGAGGTCATGGCCCGGATCATTGCCGGTCACCAGATCGGCAAGCACCCGGCCCACGGCGGGCCCGATGCCGAAGCCGTGGCCGGACAGCCCGGTGCCCAGCACCAGACCGGGCAGCGCGGGGATGTGGTCGAGCACGGGGACCACGTCGGGCATGGTGTCGATCATCCCGGCCCAGCTGGCGGCAAGTTCGGGTTTTCCCAAAGCAGGGAACGCCCGCGCGAAGGCCTCGCGCGCAGCCTCGATCGCATTGTTGTCCGGTGCGGGGTTGAGCACGCGCATCGCCTCGAACGGGCCGGGCTGATCGGCGGACCAGCGGCGCGGGGTGGTCCAGCTGTCGGGGTATCCGCGCGGGGCTGCGGGGCGCAGTTTGGTTCGCCGCCAGTCGGCTTTGAGGATGGTGAGATAGGCGCCGAAGTGCCGGAACGCATCGGGGCCGACGAACATAACCGGCGGGGTGCCCGGCGCCAGAGTATAGCCGCCATCCGCCCGCCGCCGGATCGCGAAGTCCTCATCCGCCGCCGCACCCGCGGCAATATCGGGCAGCGGCACCGTGGCCGACACCGACGACAAGACCGCCAGCTGTGGCAGCGACACCCCTGCCGAGCGCAGCAACAGCGATGACCACGCGCCCCCGGCCAACACCACGGCATCGGCCTTGATGCGCCCGTGCTCGGTGATCACGCCGGTCACCCGCCCCGCCTCGATGTCCAGCGCGCGCACCGCGCAGCTTTCGCGGATCACCACGCCCCCCGCCTGCGCCACCGCACGCGCGATCATCGGCAAGGCGACCCAAGGTTCAGCCCGGCAATCCGAGGCCGTGTGCATCCCGCCGATCCACGTCCCCGGTGCCGCCTTGATCAGGCGCTCGGTCTCGGCGGCGGTGATCATCCGGCTGTCGAGATCATGCGCGCTTGCCTTGGTCAGCCAGTCCTCGAACCCGGCCATTTCGGCCTCGGTCCTGGCCATGTAGGTCACGCCGACGCGGCGGTAGCCCAGCTCTGGCCCCAACCGATCCGACCAGCGCTGCCACAGCGCGCGGGCTTCGATCGCCAGCGGGATCTCAGCCGGATCGCGCCCCTGCACCCGTATCCAGCCCCAGTTGCGGCCCGATTGCTCGGCCGCCACCCTGCCCTTTTCGCAGACCACCACCGACAGCCCCTTGCCCGCCAGCTCCCACGCCGCGCTGATCCCGGCGATGCCGCCGCCGATCACCACGACATCGGCGGCCTTGGGCAAAGGTGCCTGATGCTCGACCGGCAAAGGCCCGGCGAAGGGGAAGCCGGTCATGCAAAGAACTCCGCCAGAAACCCGTTGAACCAGCCGTCGATTGCCGGGTCATGCGCGGCCATAAGCGCCTCTTGCTCGGCCAGCGTCTGCGCGCCGGGAGCGCCCCAGGGCGCCATGTCGAGCCCTTGCCAGAAGCGCATCACCTCCGGCGTGACCTCAGGGTGAAACTGGAAGCCCCAGGCCGAGCCCAGCCGGTACGCCTGATTGGCGAATAGCTCGCTTGACGCGAGCAGTTCGGCCCCCTCGGGCAGTACCGCATTGTGCCAGTGCCACTGCGGCATCACCGCAGGCGCATCGCCGAACAGCCCACGCCCGGCTTCGGTCGGCACGACCGGGTAGTAGCCGAACTCATAGGCTTCATCCGCGCGTGTCCGAACCTCTGCCCCATGCGCAAACGCGATGTTCTGCGCGCCCAGACAGATGCCAAGCAGCGGCACATCCGCCGCGACCGCGCGGCGGATAAAGGCGTGTTCGTCGGCCAGATAGGGATAGAGGTCGGTCTGATACGCCTCTTGCGCGCCGCCGTAGATCACGACCGCGCCGATGTCCGCCAGATCATCTGGCAGAGCATCCCCGGCAAACGGGCGCAGCACCTCATAGGGCCGCCCGGTCCGCTCAAGAAACAGCCGCACCCGGTCAGGGGGCGGCGTGTCGTCCAGATGCTCGACCAGCAGAATCCGGCTCATTGGCAGAGGTCGTCGATCAGCCGGTCCATGAACTCTTGCCCTGCCGCGAATTGCTCCAGCGTCAGGAATTCGTCGGGCTGGTGCGCCTGCGCGATGTCGCCGGGTCCGCAGACGACGGCGGAATAGCCGCGAACCTGAAACTGCCCGCCTTCGGTGCCATAGCTGACCACATGCTCGCCATTGTCGCCGGTCAGACGACGCGAGAGCGTTTCAGCCGGTCCGCCATGCTCGGGCGCAAGCGCGGGCACGCCAAAGGTGCTCGACAGCTCGATCGAGGCCTCGGGTCGAATCGCCTTCATCCCGGCTTCGATCTCGCGCGCGGCGGCGATGATCTTGTCGCCCCAGCCCGTATCGCCCGGCACCTGACGCACCGAGATCAGGAACTCGCAGTCCTTGGCGGTGATGTTATGCGCCGTGCCGCCGCTGATCATGCCGACATGCAGGGTCGAAAACGGCGGATCGAACGGGGCGGCCAGCGTGCTGGGTTCCGCCAGCGCGTTGGCGGCGTTCTGCTGGTTGGCCCAGTCGATCAGCCGCGCGGCTTCCATCACGGCACTGACGCCGTAAGGCTGCATCGAGGAATGCACCTCGAACCCGTGAATATGCACGTTCAGGCCCACACCGCCCTTGTGGCCGGTCACAACCTTCATCATCGAGGGCTCTCCCACGATGACCGATTCGGCGCGTGGCAGATCCGAGCCGACCATCGCCTCGACCAGATCAGCCACGGCCATGCAGCCAACCTCTTCGTCATAGCTGAGCGCCAGTTGCAGCGGCTTTTTCAGCGGTGCTTTCGTCGCGGCAACCATCGCGGCAATCGCCAGCGCATCGAAGCCCTTCATGTCGCAGGTGCCACGCCCGAACAGCGCGCCATCCTTTTCGGTCAGCACCCAGGGGTCGGTCGTCCAGGCCTGCCCGTCGACTGGCACGACATCGGTGTGCCCCGACAGAATCACCCCGCCCGCCGCATCCGGGCCGACTTGCGCATAGAGATGCGCCTTGGTCCCGCAAGGTGACAGGATGCGCTCGGACGCGATGCCATGCGCGGACAGATAGTCCTGAACCCAGTCCACCAAGGGCAGGTTCGTATCGCGACTCACGGTGGGAAACGCGATCAGTTTCTCCAGAATCTCTCGGGCCGTGAGGGTCGTTTCTTGGGTCGGTATCATCACTGTCTCCGCATGTCGCACAGGCTATCCTCGCTGTGCATGGATTGAGAGGTCAAGCCCAAGACAGCAGCAAGTCCATGGCGCAACTCCAAGCAAATTCGGCCTCTCCGAACCGCATAGTGCACAATGTTTGCGCAAAAGCGGGGGTTAGACACCTGTATAACTACACGGATTTAGGCTTGCTAGGTCGTTTGAATGTTGCCAAGCTCATCGAAACAACAGCCGATTCAGACCTACTGAACGGGATAATAACAAACAGGGAGATGCGCATGCCCGATGGGGCTACGCCGGTTCTTGACGTCAAGGACCTCAAGACCGTTTTCAGCACACGCTCTGGCGAAGTGCATGCCGTCAACTCCGTCAGCTTCGATCTTCGCCCCGGTGAACTTCTGGGTGTTGTTGGCGAATCCGGCTCGGGTAAATCCGTGACCATGATGTCCCTGCTGGGGCTTCTCCCTTCCCCTCCGGCTGAAGTGCGTGAAGGCACGGTCATGCTGGGTGACATCGACCTGCTTGCCATCGGTGAAGACAAGCTGCGCGCGATCCGGGGCCGCGATGTGGGGTTTGTGTTTCAAGATCCGATGACCTCGCTCAACCCGGTGTTCACCGTGGGCTTCCAGATCTGCGAGCCGCTGCGCAAGCATATGGGCCTGTCCAAGGCCAAGGCGCGCGACCGGGCGGTGGAACTGCTGGAACTGGTCGGCATCCCCGATGCCCGCCGCCGCCTGGACGACTATCCGCACCAGTTTTCCGGCGGCATGCGCCAACGCGTGATGATCGCCATCGCGCTGGCCTGTGACCCCAAGGTGCTGATCGCGGATGAACCGACGACAGCGCTGGACGTCACCATTCAGGCGCAAATTCTGGAATTGGTGAAAGAGCTGCGCGAGAAGCTGGGCATGGCGATCATCTGGATCACCCATGATCTGGGCGTGATTGCGGGCATCGCTGATCGGGTGATGGTCATGTACGGCGGTCAGGTCGCCGAGCATGGCCCGGTGCGCGAGATTTTCGCCAACCCCGCGCATCCCTACACGCGCGCCTTGCTGCGTACGATGCCCAAACTGACCGGCACCCGCGACGCCAAGCTGCGGGTGATCGAAGGCCAGCCGCCGATTCTGGGCCGTCACCCCACCGCCTGCCCGTTCATGGCGCGCTGCGCGCATGCCTTTGAACGCTGCGGCACCGAAAACCCGCAGCGCCGTGACGTCGGCAATGGCCATGACGTGGCCTGTCACTGGGATCACCAAGGGGTACCGGTATGAGCGAGCGCAAGAAACTGCTGCAAGTCATCGACCTGAAGCTGCATTTCCCGATCTATGGCGGGCTGTTGCGGCGGCAGGTCGGGGCAGTCAAGGCGGTCGATGGCGTGACGTTCGACATCTTTGAAGGCGAAACGCTGGGGATCGTTGGCGAATCGGGCTGCGGTAAGTCCACCGCCGGGCGCGCCGTGCTGCGGCTCTATGAGACCACGGCGGGTTCGATCCTGATCGACGGCGTCGATATCGCCACCCTGTCGCAGGAAGAGCTGCGCAAGAAACGTCCAGCCATGCAGATGGTGTTTCAAGACCCGCAGGCCAGTCTCAACCCACGCATGACGGTGGCAGGCATCATCGGCGAGCCGCTGGACGAGCACACCAACTGGCCCCGTGCCAAAAAGCTCGAGCGCATCTATGAACTGATGGATGCTGTCGGCCTGAACCGCGACTTCGCCAACCGCTATCCGCACGCGTTCTCGGGCGGCCAGCGCCAGCGCATCGGCATTGCGCGCGCTCTGGCGCTGAACCCGCGGTTCATCGTCTGTGACGAGCCGATCGCGGCGCTGGATGTGTCGATTCAGGCGCAGGTGGTCAACCTGCTGGAAGAGCTCCAAGAGCAGTTCGGCCTGACCTATATGTTCATCAGCCACGATCTGAGCATGGTGCGTCACATCGCCGACCGCGTGGCGGTGATGTATCTGGGCAAGATTGTCGAGCTGGCGCCGGTGTCGCGGCTCTATGACCATCCGGCCCACCCCTATACCGAGGCGCTGCTGTCGGCGGTGCCTGAACCGGACCCCTCATTGGAACGGCGCAAGGATCGCATCGTTCTGCAAGGCGACGTGCCCTCACCGGCCAACCCGCCCAAAGGGTGCAACTTCTGCACCCGCTGCCCCAAGGTGATGGATATCTGCCGCGAGACCGAGCCTGTGACCGTAGAAGTCGCTCCCGGTCATTTCGCAGCGTGCCATCTTATACCCCAGACCGCCGGACAAACCGGTGGCGCCGAGGTCGAGCACAATCAAACACGAATCCAACAAGGAGAGGTTGTATGAAACGCAGAATAGCCCTGAGCGGGGCGGCTGCCGCACTTGCGCTGATGCCCCTGGCGGCATCGGCCGATCGCGGGGACAGCGGGCACCTGAACCTGATCTACTGGCAAGCCCCGTCGATCATGAACGTGTACCTGTCGGGCGGCACCAAGGAACAGGAAGCGTCCAGCATCGTGCTGGAGCCTCTGGCGCGCTATGACGCAGAAGGCGTGCTGACGCCCTGGCTGGTTGACGAGATCCCGACCGTTGAAAACGGCGGCGTGTCCGAAGACCTGATGTCGATCACCTGGCGCATCACCCCGGGCCTGCTGTGGTCCGACGGCACGCCGCTGACCTCGGCGGACGTGGCCTTCACCGCCGAATACTGCATGCACCCCGAAGGCGGCTGCGCCCAGTTGCGCAACTTCAACGACATCGAGTCGGTTGAAGTCGTCGATGACCTGACCGTCACCGTGCACTTCACCGTGCCAAAGCCGGTTCCCTACGGTCCGTTCGTGTCGGCAGCCTCGCCGATCATCCAGCGTGCCCAGTTCGAGAACTGCCTCGGCGCCCGCGCGCCGGAATGCACCGAAGCGAACTTCTCGCCCATCGGCACCGGCCCGTTCCGCGTGACGGATTTCCGTCCCAATGACGTGATCCAACTGGAAGCCAACCCGAACTTCCGCGATCCGATGCTGCCAAACTTCGCAACGGTGACCCTGAAAGGCGGCGGCGACGCAGCCTCGGCCGGTCGTGCCGTCATGGAAACCGGCGAAATGGACTACGCCTGGAACCTGCAGCTGGCCCCCGATGTCATCGCGACGATGGCACAAGGCGGTCAGGGCGTGCCGGTCTCGGCTTTCGGAACGCTGGTTGAGCGGATCGAAATGAACCTCACCGATCCGTCGCCGAGCCTGGCACCGGAAATTCGGTCGACCCGCGAAGCGCCGCACCCGATCCTGTCGGACATCCGCGTTCGTGAAGCGCTGAGCCGCGCCATCGACCGCGAGCTGCTGGTGGAAATCGGCTATGGCACGGCGGGTCGTCCGGCCTGTAACATCGTTCCGAACCCGCCGGTCTTTGCGTCGGAAGCCAACGATAACTGCATCCCGCAGGATCTGGACCGCGCCCGCGCGCTGCTGGATGAAGCGGGCTGGGTTCCCGGTCCCGACGGTATCCGCGTGAAAGATGGCGTGCGTCTGGTGATGGATTACCAATCCTCGACCAACGCCGTGCGTCAGGACTTTCAGGCGCTGATCCAGCAGTGGTGGCGTGAGATTGGCGTCGAAGCCAACCTGCGCAACGTGAACGCTTCGGTGTTCTTCGGCGGTGATCCGGGTTCGCCCGACACGTTCCAGAAGTTCTATGCCGACGTGGAAATGTACGCCAACAACTTCACCGGCACCGACCCTGAAAGCTATCTGGGCGCCTGGCGGTGTGGTCTGGAACCGCGCCCGTCGACCCAATGGCAGGGTGAGAACATCAACCGCTTCTGCGATCCCGAGTATGACGCCCTGCACCATGAACTGGCGCAGACCGCTGCCATCGAAGATCGTGGCCGCATCGCGCGTCAGCTGAACGACATCCTGGTTCAGAACTTCGTCGTTGTGCCGCTGGTTGACCGTGGTCGCGTCGATGCCCACGCCAACAGCCTTGGCGGCGTGCAGCTGAACGTCTGGGATTCGGGTCTGTGGAACATCGCAGACTGGTACCGCATCCAGTAACGGCCGATCACGTCGGGCCCGCCTCTCAGGCGGGCCCTTCCTTCCCGGAACGCTGAACCAAGGCGCCGCTCCCCATGTTCAACTACACCCTTCGACGATTGCTGCTGGCAATCCCGACGCTTTTGTTCATCGCTCTGACGATCTTCCTGCTGCTCGAGCTGTCGCCGGGCGATCCGATGTCCGACATGCCGCTGACGATCCCGCCCGAAGTGCGCGAGCAGATGCGTATCGCCCTCGGTCTGGGCGAGGCCTGGTACATCCGCTTCTTCAAATGGCTCTATCTGTTCTCGGTCGTTGAACCCAGTCATGTGCTGGCCAACCTGACCGGCATCCAGAGCCTCGCGATTGAGGGTCAGCGGATCATCTCGTTCCAGAGCCGCTCACCGGTCGCCGATATCATCGCGCAGCGCCTGCCGCAGACGCTGTGGGTCGTCGGTCTCAGCTATATCTTCGGCATCCTGCTGGCCCTGCCGATCGGCATCTATTCGGCCTACAAGCAATACTCGTGGTTCGATCAGGCCGGAACGTTCATTTCGATGGTCGGGTTCTCGCTGCCCACCTTCTTCACCGGGCCGCTTCTGATCCTGATCTTCTCGATCTGGCTGGGCTGGTTCCCGATCATCTATGACACCACCCTCGTCGTCGACAGCTGGTATGATTTCGCCTTGCAGCTCAGACAGATGGCGATGCCGGTGTTTGTGCTGACGCTTTACAATGCGGCCCAGATCACCCGCTTCATGCGCGCCTCGATGCTCGACAACATGATGCAGGACTATGTTCGCACTGCCCGCGCCAAGGGCATGACCGAGCGGGTCACCATCCTTGTCCACGTCCTGCGCAACTCGATGATCCCGGTGGTTACGGTCATCGCGCTGGGGATCCCGACGGTGTTCACCGGCGCGATCATCACCGAACAGGTGTTCCGCGTGAACGGGCTGGGTCAGTTGTTGATCATCGCAATCTATGCCTCGGACTTTCCGATGGTGCTGACCCTCTCGGTCGTCTTCGCCATCCTGATCGTTCTCTTCAACCTCATCGCCGACATTCTGTATGCCGTGCTTGACCCGAGGATCCGTTATGACTGACGTCGGCACAATCCGCCCGCCCCGCAACCAGTGGTGGGACGTCTGGGACCAGTTCAAGACCCACCGCGGCGCCGTGATCGGCAGCATCGTGTTCCTGCTGATCTGCGCGTTCTGCTTTATCGGGCCGTTCCTGTGGGAGTACAGCGCGACCTACATCGACATCCGGTCGCGCAATCAGGGTCCCTCATGGGCGCATCCCTTTGGCACGGATCAGCTGGGCCGGGATATCTTTGCCCGGATGATGAAGGGCGGGCAGGTTTCTCTGGCCGTCGGCATTGCCGCGATGGTGCTGTCCGTGTTTCTGGGTGCGCTGATCGGTGTGCTGGCGGGGTATTTCCGCCGGCTCGACGGGCCGCTGATGCGCCTGACCGACCTGTTCCTCGCCCTGCCCCTGCTGCCGCTCTTGCTGGTCATGTCGATGCTGTTTCGCCAGAAGCTGTCAGCGATGTTCGGGGTCGAGACCGGCATGTTCCTGATGATCGTCACCGCGATTGCGATCACGTCGTGGATGCGCACCGCGCGGGTGGTGCGCGGCGACGTGCTGGCGCTGAAAGAGCGCGAATACGTTCTGGCCGCGCGGTCCATCGGCACGCCGAACCGCCGTCTGATCACGCGGCACATCCTGCCCAATGTGCTGTCGCCGGTGATGGTGTCCGCCACGCTGATGATCGCCACCGCGATCATCACCGAAAGCGCGCTCAGCTTTCTGGGCATGGGCTTTCCGCCGGACTTTCCCACCTGGGGCCGGTTGGTGAGCGACGGCATCGATTACCTGCAGCAATACCCGTCGCGGGCGATGCTGCCGGGTGTGTTCATCTCGCTGGTGGTGCTCAGCGTGAACTACATCGGTGACGGGTTGCGCGACGCGCTCGACCCCCGGATCCGGGGCCGCTGAAACGACAAAGGGGGCCGCAAGGCCCCCTTATTCATTCGACTTCCAAAGCGCGGCCCAATCTGGGCAAATCCGCCTTCTTCATCGCCTTGCGCAGCGCACGGCCGGACAAGCCCGGCCAGACCCGCGCCACCTCGGCCTCCACCGGCTCGCGCCCGGCCAACCACAACTCCATCACCCAATCATCCGGCGACACTGCCCGGATCCCGTGATGCGCCAGCGCCCGGCGGGGAAAGTCGCGTAAGTTCAGCGTCAGCAAGACATCCGCCCCCGCCGCAATCGCCGCCGCCAGTACATGCCGGTCCGCCGCGTCGGGCAGATCGAGCAGGCTCAGATCCCCCGCCGCGCCCTGCCCGTCGGGCCAGCGCGCGCGCATCCGCGCCAGCGCCTCGGCCGCGCCCGGCTCACCCTTGCGGGCCGTGACATGCAGCCATTCCGCCGCCACGCCCTCGGACCACAGCGGCACGAACAGCCCAGCATCGGCCAGCCCCAGCACCAGATCGCGCAGGATCGGCGGGAACAACACGCAGGTGTCGAGAAAGACCTTAGTCAAGCCGGAACGTCAGCGCTTTCAGATAGCCGCTCTCGGCCAGCTGCGGCAGCATCGGGTGGTCCGGCCCGGCAAAGCCGGTGCGGATCAGTTGCCCCTGACGCTGGCCCTTGCCGATCCCGCGCGTGCAGGCCGCGCGGAAATTCGCCAGATCCGCGGCGTGCGAGCACGAACACAACACCAGATAGCCGCCGGGTGCCACCAAGGGAGCCGCCATGCGCGCCAGCCGTTCATAGGCGCGCAGGCCTGCGTCCAGCGATTTGCGGCTGGGGGCGAACGCGGGCGGATCACAGACGACCAGCTCAAACTGCGCGCCATCGGTGGCCATCGTCTCCAGCGCCTCGAACGCGTCCGACTGCCGGGTTTCAAACCGATCCGACGCGCCCATCGCCGCCGCACCCTTGGCAGCCAGCGTCAGCGCAGGCTCGGACCCGTCAACGGCCAGCGCCGAAGCCGCGCCGCCAGCCAGCGCAGCAAGGCCGAAGCCGCCGACATGGCTGAACACGTCCAGCACCCGGCCACCCTTGGCGAGACGCGCCGCGAAAGCATGGTTATCGCGCTGATCGTAGAAGATGCCGGTTTTCTGGCCCCCCAGCAGATCCGCCATGTATACGGCGTTGTTCATATGCACCGGCACGGGGCCATCCAGCGCGCCGGTCATGACGACGGTTTCTTCGGACAGACCTTCGAGCGAACGCGCACGGCCCGTCGCGTTCTTGACCACCGTTTTCACACCCGTCACCGCCTGAAGCGCGGCTACCAGCGTGTCCAGATGCGTCTCGGCCCAGGCCGCGTTCGGCTGGATCACGGCGACATCGCCGAAACGGTCGATGACCACACCGGGGAAGCGGTCGGCCTCGGCATGGATCAGACGGTAGAACGGCTGATCATAAAGCGACTCGCGCAGAGCCAGCGCGTGACGGATACGCTCCTCGAACCAGGCGGCGTCAAGCTGTGCTTCATGGTCGCGGTCGAGCATCCGCGCGACAATCTTGGATTTGGGATTGACGGTGACCAGCCCCATCTCGCGGCGCTCGGCATCTTCGAGCACGGCCAGTGCGCCGGGCTCAAGCCCTGCGGTGCGGCGGTCGAGCACCAGTTCGTCGGCATAGACCCATGGAAATCCGTGACGCACGGCGCGGGCTTCGGCCTTGGGGCGCAGGCGGACAATGGGGCGGCTGGGGGAGAGCGAGGTCATGGCGGGCTTTCTGAAACGGTTCCCCTCCCATACCTCTGCCGGGCGCGCGGCAAAAGCCAAAACCGACAGTGCATATACTGACACCGCCCCGTGCCGGAGGGAGCGGCACAGGGCGGGGATTGTCGATCAGATGCTGACGTCTGAGCGATCAGGGCCAGATGCCCGGATGATCGCGACCCGAAGGTCTTAAGCGGTGTGCGCTTGGCCACCGCGAGCGAACAGGGCAACGACGCCGCGACGCAGCGACTTGAACATGTCCGCAACAGCGCGCGCTTGCATGGCACGGGCTTCACGCTCGAGCGTCAGCAGATCGAATTCTTTGATTTCGTACAGGTTTTGAGTGTTCTCGGTCACGGCCTTGGCTCCTTGCCAGTGCGGGTCCAATCCCGCTTTGCATGAGACATACCTATGCCGCAACGCAGCAAAACACCAGTGATGTATACACAAAGCACCCTTGCGTTGGCTGCAAGGCTGGCCAGACCGCTGCCTGCAATGCAGGCTGTTGTGCCCGAAACCTGCGCAAGGATGGTTTCACCGCGCCCCTCGCGGCCCCCACTCTTGCGGCGTTAGCGATAACGAGGTATCAGACGCGCAGAGCCCTCCCCCGCATCCAAAGGCAGAGGCATTCTCAAAATGACCCTCGACCCCCGCATCCGCACCGTCACCGAGCGTATCATCGAGCGCTCGCGTCCGACGCGCAGCCTGTATCTTGAGCGACTCGCCAAAGCCGCCGAACAAGGCCCGGCCCGCGCGCATCTGGGCTGCTCGAACGCCGCCCATGCCTATGCAGCAATGGGACAGGACAAGGACGCACTGGCAGCGGCACGTCAGCCCAACCTCGGCATCGTCACCGCGTATAATGACATGCTCAGCGCGCACCAGCCCTTCGAGATGTACCCGCAACTGATCCGCGACGCCGCGCGCGACGCCGGGGCCACCGCGCAGGTCGCGGGCGGCGTCCCGGCGATGTGCGACGGGGTCACGCAGGGCCGCGCGGGCATGGAACTGTCGTTGATGTCGCGCGACACCATCGCGCTTGCGGCGGGCGTGGCGATGAGCCACGACTGCTTTGACGCCGCGCTCTGGCTGGGGGTCTGCGACAAGATCGTGCCGGGTCTGGTGATGGCGGCGGCCAGCTTCGGGCATGTGCCGGCGGTGTTCGTGCCCGCCGGCCCGATGGTCTCGGGCCTGCCGAATGATGAGAAAGCCAAGGTGCGTCAGGCCTTTGCACAAGGCAAAGCAACACGCGAAGAACTGATGGCGGCCGAGATGGCCAGCTATCACGGGCCGGGCACCTGCACCTTTTACGGCACGGCCAACACCAACCAGATGCTGATGGAGATCATGGGGTTGATGCTGCCGGGTGCGGCTTTCGTCAATCCGGGCACCGGGTTGCGCGAGGCCCTGACCAAGGCGGCCGTCGCCCGCGCAGCGGCGATCACCCATCTGGGCAATGACTGGCGACCTGCCGGGCATGTGCTGGACGAGAAGGCCTTTGTGAACGGCATGGTCGGGCTGATGGCCACGGGCGGCTCGACCAACCTGATCCTGCACCTGCCCGCCATGGCGCGCGCGGCGGGGATCCGGCTGGAGCTGGAAGATTTCGACGAAGTCGCGCAAGCCGTGCCGCTGATGGCCAAGGTCTATCCCAACGGGCTGGCCGATGTGAACCATTTCCACGCGGCGGGCGGGCTTGGCTATATGGTCGGCGATCTGCTGGACGCGGGTCTGCTCCATGAAGATGTCGAGACAGTCGCCGGCACCGGCCTTGCGCGCTATGCGCAGGAGCCCAAGCTGATCGACGGCGCGCTGACCTGGGTCGACGGACCGGGTGAGAGCCTGAACGACCGCATCCTGCGCTCGACCCGCGATCCGTTTCAGGCGACCGGCGGGCTCAAGCAGCTTAACGGCAATCTGGGGCGCGGGGTGATCAAGATTTCGGCGGTGGACCCGTCACGCCACGTGATCGAGGCGAAAGCGCGGGTGTTTTCCGATCAGGCGCAGGTCAAGACGGCGTTTCAGGCCGGGGAATTTACCGAGGACACGATTGTTGTCGTGCGCTTTCAGGGCCCGCGTGCCAATGGCATGCCCGAGCTGCACTCGCTGACGCCGGTGCTGGCGGTGTTGCAGGACCGCGGGTTGAAGATGGCGCTGGTGACGGATGGGCGGATGTCGGGAGCCTCGGGCAAGGTTCCCGCAGCGATCCATGTCGCGCCCGAAGCGGCAGCGGGCGGCCCGATCGCCAAGCTGCGTGACGGGGATCTGGTACGGCTCGACGCGGTAACCGGCGCGCTGGAGGTGCTGGAAGACGGGTTTGCGGCGCGCGAAGCGGTCAGCGCCGACCTGAGCGCCAACGACTGGGGCTGTGGCCGCGATCTGTTTGCCCGGCTGCGCGGCGGGGCGACGGATGCCACCGAGGGCGCGTCGATCCTGTTTTGAGGGCTGTGGGTCTATAAGGGTGGCGGGTTTCGCCTTCGGCCGAGACGGCTGACGCCGCCTAGCCCTCACGCGACCCGGCGCGCCGCTGACGCGGCGCGCAAGAAAGGGGGGCTGTCAGCCCCCCTCTGCGGCTGACGCCGCATTCACCCCCCGAGGATATTTTTAGACAGAAAATGTCTCAGCCCTGGTGGGCGGCGGCGCGGATCGACAGGGCGCGTGCGGCGAGCAGAGCCAGCGCCAGGACGCCGGCGATCAGTGCGAAAGAGGCGCGCAGCCCGGCAAGTTCGGCGGCGAGACCGAGGGCGGGCGGGCCGATAAAGTAACCGCCATAGCCGATCACCGTGGCGCGGGCGATGGCACGGCTGCGCGATAGCGGGTCCGACAGGCGACCGGTCATCGCCAGCGCTGTCGGCACCACGACCGAGCCGCCCAGCCCCATGACGACAAAGCCCGCATAAGCCATCAGCGGGCCATTTGCCGCGACGACGATCAACACGCCGCAAACCGAGACGATCAACCCGCCCGCGAGCAGCCGCCGCTCAGGCAGACGCATCGACAGGCCTTGCCCGGCCAGCCGTCCCAGCCCCATGGTCAGCGCCATCAGCGCCGGGGCGAGCGAGCCTGACCCCACCGCGCCGCCGAGATCGCGTTCGATATAGAGCGCCGACCAGGCCTCGACCGCGTTTTCGCTCATCAGGCCGGCGAGGATCAGCGCGCCGCCGAGATAGGGCACCAGCCCGAGCAACGCGCGCCCGGCGGGGCTGGAACGGCCGCCAAGGCCCTCGATCGGACCGTCACGCTCGATGGCGATGAGCGATAACAGCAGCACCAGCCCGGCGGTGACGCTCAGCGTGGTGACCGCCCCTGCCCCGGCGGCGCGGGCCACGCCGGTGAGCGCGGCGGCCGCGGCGAAGGCCAGCGAATAGAGCGCGTGGTTGAGGTTCATCAGGCTTTGGCCGCGCGCCGCTTCGATGGCAGAGAGCCGCGCGTTCATGAACACGTCCAGCGCGCCGCTGGCGATGCCCATGGTCATCAGCGCCAGCACAAAGCCCAAGGGCGTGCTTATCGCCCCCATCAGCGCCACCGACAGCCCCATCAACGCAACGAAACCCGGCAGCGCCAACCGCCCCAGCGCGGTGCCGATGCGCGGCGCGAGGGTCATCATGGTGATCGCCGCGACCGAGCCCCAGATCAGCAACAGACCCAGTGTGCCATCGTCCACGCCCAGCCCCGCCTTGATGTCCGGCATCGCCGCCATAAACGCGCCCCAGACCAGCCCCATGGCGACGAAGCAGGCGGCAGGACCGCGCGAGGCAGAGAGCTGGGCAAAGGAGGGCATGGGGGTCTCGCGGTTTGATCTGCGCGCACCCGATCACGCCGGCGCGCCAAGGTCCAGCGCGACGCGGCGCAAGAATGCGCTTTCCTTTGAGCGGGGCATGGGCTATGGCGGCGCGGCTGCGCATCCACCCTTGGAGGGGCGTGGCGAGTGAAACAGATATTTAGGAGAACCGATATGGCTGGTGAGATCCCTGATCTGATCGCCGAGGTCCGGACGGGGACAGGCAAGGGGGCCGCTCGTCAATCTCGTCGTGACGGCAAAGTTCCGGGTGTGGTCTATGGGGGCGGCGCAGAGCCGATCTCGATCGACTTCAACTATAACTACCTTCTGAAGCGCCTCAAAGAGGGCCGCTTCCTGTCCAAGCTCTGGAACCTCAAAGTCGAGGGCCAGGAAGACGTGCGCGTCATCGCGCGCGCCGTTCAGCGGGACGTCGTGAAGGATCTGCCGACGCACGTCGACCTGATGCGCCTTCGCCGCACCTCGCGGATCAACCTGTTCGTGCACGTCGAATTCGAAAACCACGCTGAGGCCCCCGGCCTGAAGCGTGGCGGCACGATGGTTGTGGTCCGTCCCGAGGTCGAACTGAACGTTCTGGCTGGTGACATCCCTGAGAAGCTGGTGGTCGATCTGACCGGCAAGAACATCGGTGACGTTATCCACATCGAAGACATCACCCTGCCCGAAGGCGCGAAAGCGACCATCGCGCGGAACTTCGTCATCGCCAACATCGCGGCACCCTCGGGTCTGCGTTCGGCCGATGCTGAAGACGGTGACGCAGAAGAAGACGCCGCCGAGGCCTGATCCTCGCCCGTGGCACGTTCTTGAAACCCCGCCCTTTTGGGCGGGGTTTTTCGTTACGGCTCAAGCTGTTGCTCTCAACGCTTAAATTTCATTTGCCTCCGTCCGGCAACTTTGCAACCGTGGTGTTAACCGGTTTGCGCCCTTGCCGTCAGGCGCCCCCTGAGTGTCGGAGATCTGCAAATGGCCTCAATCCTCCGTCTGGCCGCTGTCTTGCCAACCGTAACCTGTGCGGCAGCGCTTTGCCTCTGCCTGCCCGCACGCGCGCAAGACAAACCCGATCCCGGCCCCATGGTCTTTCCCAACACCGGAACCAGCCCCGGTGTTCGGGTCGACGGCCCGGAGGCTTTGACCTGCGCCAGCCTGTTCAACTGGATCGAGCGTCATCGTTCCGACCTCGCGCCGGATCAGAGCCAGCGTCTGGACGCGATGATCGACGCGATAACGGTTCCGGGCCTTTACACCGTCCCAGCCCCCGACGCGTGCGTCGCCACGGTGCAGTCCATGGCGCGTGAAGGTTTTGATATCGGCGATCTGGCCCCGCGCCGGACCCTCGGCGTCCAACCCGAATGCGAGGATCTTGTGCCCTTCGTGCAGTCGCGGATCGGCTTGCTCGACTCGGGTCAACAGCTGGCTCTGCGGCGCGTCATGGCCCGCGTCCACATGCCCCAGCGCGGCGAAACCCATGACATGATGGCCTGCTTCATCGTCCATGGCGCGCTGGAACGGCTCAACCTGATCGACCAAATGCGATGACTCGGCGCGCCCGAATGGACAGCCCTGCGGCGGCGCGCTAGAACCGCGCGCATGAAACTTATCATCGGCCTTGGCAATCCCGGCGCGCAATACGCGCGCAACCGTCACAACATCGGCTTCATGGCGCTCGACCGCATCGCCGAGGACCACGGCTTTACCCCGTGGAAATCGCGCTTTCAGGGCCAGATCGCCGAGGGGCGGTTGGGCGGTGACAAGGCGGTGCTGCTCAAGCCGCAGACTTTCATGAACCTGTCGGGCCAGTCCGTCGGCGAGGCGATGCGCTATCTCAAACTGACGCCCGAGGATGTGATCGTGCTGCATGACGAGCTGGATCTCGCGCCCGGCAAACTGCGCCTGAAACAGGGCGGCGGGCATGCCGGGCACAACGGGCTGCGCTCGATCCATCAGCATATCGGCGAGGCTTACGGACGCGTGCGGCTGGGCATCGGCCACCCCGGCCACAAGGACGCGGTGGCGGGCTATGTGCTGCACGACTTCGCCAAGGCGGATGAGGACTGGCTGGACGACCTGATGCGGGGGATCTCGGACGGGGCGCACCATCTGGCTGCGGGCGACGGGGCCAAGTTCCAGAACGCTGTGGCGCAGCGCACTGCGCCGCCGCGCAACGCCGGGCGGCCTGCGCCGGTGGCGAAAACCCCGCCTGCGCCCGAACCACCCGTCGAGGATACCCGCTCGCCCCTGCAACGCCTCGCGGATCGCTTCAGATGAGTGACCGGTTACGCCACGCCCTACGCCAGCAGGCGGACGCCTGCGCGGGCCTCGGCTCGCCCTTCATGGCACAGCTCTGCACCCTGCTGGCCGATCGGCTCCAGCCCGATACACCCCTCACCCGGCGACTGTTCGACTGGCCTGGGGATCTGACCTCGAACGCCGCCTCGGTCTCGCTAAGGTTGGCCGGTGCTCTGCACGCGCTGGTGCTGCAAGGGCACGCAGGGCTGGCGGCGGTTTACCCGCCCAACACCTGCGATGATGACAGCCTCTGGCGAGCCGTGCACGCGGCGCTTGACACAGACGCGGCGTTCATCGACCGCTTTATCGACAGCGCCCCCCAAACCAACGAAGTCCGCCGCTCGGCCGTGTTGATCGCCACCGGTCACTGGCTCGCTGCGCGCTATCCGTTGCCGCTTGTGTTCAGCGAGCTGGGGGCCAGCGCCGGGCTCAACCTGAACTGGGACCGCTTCGCACTGGGTCTGGGCACCACGACGCTCGGCCCCGCCGATCCGGTGCTGACCCTGACGCCCGACTGGCGTGGCCCGCACCCTGCCTCGTCAACCGTGCGCGTCACCGAGCGCGCCGGCGTCGATCTCAACCCCATCGACCTCTCCGACCCCGCGCAGCGCCTCCGCCTGCTGGCCTATCTCTGGCCCGACCAGCCGCACCGCAAGGCGCTGACCGAAGCGGCCATCGCTGCCACCCCGCCGCGCCCGGCCAAAGCGGACGCCATCGACTGGCTGGAGCCCCGCCTGACCCCGCGCCCCGGCCAGCTGCACCTGATCTGGAGCACCATCGCCTGGCAATATTTCCCCGCCGCCGTGCAAGCACGCGGCACAGCGCTGATCGAGGCCGCGGGGGCCAGCGCCACCACCGACGCCCCGCTCGCCTGGCTCAGCTACGAGGCCGACGGGAAGTCCCCCGGCGCCGGCCTCACCCTGCGACTCTGGCCCGGCGATCAGACCCTCGACCTCGGGCGCGCCGACTTCCACGGCCGCTGGGTCGACTGGCGCGCGCCCTGAGTTTCATCTTGCCCTCAATACGCCTTTCAGCCGCGACATCCCGCCGCTTCCCGCCGGACGCCTGCGCGACCTAAACCATCCCCGACAGGGAGAGCCTCATGACCGATTTTGACACCCGCAAAACCCAGGCCGCCGACTGGTTCCGCAGCCTGCGCGACACGATCACCGCGCGCTTCGAGGCGCTTGAGGATTCAACCGACAGCGACCTGCCGCCGGGCCGGTTCGAGGTGACGCCAACAACCCGCGACGAAGGCCGCGGCGGTGGCGGCATCATGTCGGTGATGCGCGGCGGGCGGCTGTTCGAGAAAGTCGGCGTGAACTGGTCCGCCGTGCACGGCACACTGGGTGAGCGCGCGCAAAAAGCCATGGCGGCGCGCGGCGTGCCCGGCATGGCGGAGGAACCACGTTTCTGGGCCTCGGGCATCAGTTTGGTCGCCCATATGCGCAACCCGCACTGTCCGGCGGTGCATATGAACACGCGGATGTTCTGGACGCCGGGGGCGTGGTGGTTCGGCGGCGGGGCCGACCTGAACCCGTGTCTGGAAGTCGCCGAAGATACCGCCCATTTCCACGCCGAAATGCAACGCGCCTGCGACGCGCATAACCCGGCCTATTACCCAAGGTTCAAAGCCTGGGCGGATGAGTATTTCTTCATCCCCCATAGAGGCCGCGCGCGCGGGGTCGGCGGGATCTTCTACGACGACCTGAATTCGGGCGGCAGCGATCACGACAGCTGGGACGCCGACTTCGCCTTTACCCGCGCGGTGGGCGAAGCCTTCCTGCCCGCCTTCGCCCCCTTGTGCGAAAAGCGCCGCACGACGCCCTGGACCGACGCCGACCGCGAGGCACAACTGATCCACCGCGGGCTCTATGCCGAGTATAACCTCGTCTATGACCGGGGCACCAAATTCGGTCTGGAAACCGGCCATGACGCCAACGCCGTGTTGATGAGCCTGCCGCCGCTGGCCAAATGGATCTGAGGATTTCAGCGGTGCGCGCGGGAACGCCCGCGCGCAGGTCTTTACGTGCGTTTCAGGGGGCTTTCAGCCCCCTCTTCGGCTGACGCCGAATTCACCCCCGAGGATATTTATAGAGCAAAGAGCGGCATTAACGCTTTGTTAACCGCGCCTCTTTGCTCTTCAAATATCCCGGGGGGCGGGACGGAACGGCCCGGCGGGGGGCAGCGCCCCCCTCGACCTGCGTTTTTTTCACCACGCGGGGGGTTAGGCGCCCATCACACAGGCACTCACGGGACGCACAAGTACCAAGTCAGGCCGCGGCGCTTTACGGATGCAGCCCAGGCGATAGACTCCTGTGGAGAACCCGAGGAGCAAACCCATCGCCGCCCCCACCGACTCCCCCAGCCTTCGCACCCGTCTCTCAACCCTGTTGCGCGGGCTCTATCCCGAGCTCGATCCGCTGGCCCTGACCGGCGAGGTCATCGCCGCCTTCTGGCCCGATGCCCGCCCGCGCCGCCAGCGTCCGCGCCGCCCGTCCAACAACCTGTGGTCCGAGCGCGACGCGCTGGTCATCACCTATGGCAACTCGATCATCGACGGCCAGCACAAGCCGCTGGATCTGCTGCTTGATTTCGTCGAGGGCAATCTGAAGGGCGCGGTGAACGGCGTGCATATCCTGCCGTTCTTCCCCTATACCTCGGACGATGGCTTTGCCGTCACCGATTACTACAAGGTCGATCCGACGCTTGGCGACTGGCCCGACATCGCGCGGATCGGCTCCGAGTTCATGTTGATGTCCGATATGGTGCTCAACCATGTCTCGTCGCAGGGCACATGGTTCAACGATTACCGGCAGGGCAAAGCCCCCTTCGACCGGTTCTTCATGGAAGCCTCGCCCGAGGATGACCTGAGCGCCGTCGTCCGCCCGCGCACCACCCCGTTGTTGCGGGAGGTCGACACCACCATGGGTCCACGCCATGTCTGGTGCACCTTCAGCCATGATCAGGTCGATCTCGATTTCCGCAACCCCGCCGTCTTGTTGGAGATCCTGCGTATCCTGCGCTTTCACATCGATCAGGGCGTGCGCATCATCCGGCTGGATGCCGTGGCTTTCGTGTGGAAGATACCCGGCTCGCCCTCGATCCATCTGCCGCAGACCCATGCGATCGTCAAACTGATGCGGGTGCTGGCGGATTTCGCGACGGAAAAGGTCATCCTGCTGACTGAAACCAACGTCCCCAAAGCCGAGAACCTCAGCTATTTCGGCCGCCGGGACGAGGCGCATATGGTCTATAACTTCCCGCTGCCGCCGCTGGTGCTGCACGCGGTGCTGGCCGGGAACGTGAAATACCTGCGCCGCTGGTTGCGCACCATGCCGCCTGCCCCGCTGGGCTGCGCCTATTTCAACTTTTCCGCCAGCCATGACGGCATCGGCATGCGCCCGGTCGAAGGTATCCTGCCGCAGGACGAGATCGGCCAGATGATCACCGCCGTGCAGGATGCAGGCGGCTTGGTGTCGATGCGCTCACTGCCCGGCGGCGCACAAGCGCCTTACGAGATCAACTGCACCTATTTCGACGCGATGAGCCGCACCTTTGCGGGCGACGAAGCGCTCAAGATCCCGCGTTTCCTGTGCTCGCAGACCGTGGTGATGTCGCTTGAGGGCATCCCGGCTTTCTACCTGCATTCCCTGATCGCCACGCCCAATGACCACGAGGCCGTCACAAGGCGCGGCATGAACCGGGCGATCAACCGCCACCGCTGGCACTATCCCGATCTGCGCGAGGCATTGGCCGACCCCGCCAGCGATCAGGCGCAGGTGCTGGGCGAAATGCAGCGCCGGCTCAAGATCCGCGCGCGGCAGGCGGCATTCCATCCCAACGCCACGCAATTGACGTTGCAGATCGACGACCGGTTGCTGGGCGTCTGGCGTCAGTCGCTGGACCGCCATCAGTCGATCTTTGCGCTGCACAATGTCTCGGCCGAGAGCATCGAGCTGGACGCCTATGATCTCAACCTGATCGACGACGAAGACTGGCGCGATCTGCTGACCAATGAGGCGATCATCGCCGACGGGGTGATCCCGATGGCGCCCTATCAGTGCCGCTGGATCACCAACACCGGTTGAGGCGTTATGCCGGCGTGCTGTCGGCCATGTCGGCAGAGACCGCCGCTTTGAAATCACTCAGGAAACTCGGGTCCGCGGCGTGGACGAGGTTCCAATTCGGGATGAACGGCAGCTCTTGCGGGTTTTCCAGAAAGACCTGGCCCGCCTGAATGATGTTCTCGGCAAAGAGCGTGATCGAGCGTTCCTCGGCCGGCCGGTCGAATTTTAGCCCGTTCATCTGGGCCTCGTGCGAGTAGACCTCAAGCATATCCAGCGCCCGGCGATAGTACGTCGCTTTGAGTGTGCGGAAGATGTTGGGGGATAGCACCACGCCATCGGCGGCCATCTTGCGGAAGATCGCCTTGCAGATGTCCATCGACATCCGGTTAAGACCGCCCAAAGCATCCTCTGCCGACAGCTCCTGATGCTTGTGGTCATAGAGATCGGCAATCTCGACCTGACAGACCGCGCGCGGCCCCAGATTGCGCCAGGCCTCGGAGAGCACGCCGATTTCCAGCCCCCAGTCCGAGGGCATGCGCAGATCGGGCAGCGTCGCAGTGCGCATGGCGAATTCGCCCGACAGGGGGTAGCGAAAGGCGCGCAGGTAATCGATGTAATCGCTCGCCCCCAACACCTTGCGCAATGAGATCAGCAAGGGGCTGACCAGATTGCGCGTCACCCTGCCGCCCAGCTTGTCATTGCCGACGCGGGCGTAAAACCCTTTGGACAGATGATAAGGGAAAGCCGGGTGCGCGACCGGATAGACCAGCCGCGAGAGCATCTCACGGTGATAGGTCACGATGTCACAATCATGGATCGCCATCACCGCGCTGTCGGCGCAGCCGATCAGGTAGCCCAGACAGCCCCAGACATTGCGGCCCTTGCCCGGCTCGATCGGCCCCAGCCCGTGCGGTTCCAGCCGCTCCATCAGCGCCTTCATGCGCGGGCCGTCGTTCCAGATCACCACATGGTTCTGCGGCAGCCGGGCAAAGAAGCGGCGGGCGTGCAGGTATTGCGCGTGCGTGGCGGCGTCCAGACCGATGATGATGCGGTGCAGGTACTTCACCTTCGACAGCTCATCGAGGATGTTTTGCAGCGCGTCGCCTTCCAGTTCGGAAAACAGCGAGGGCAGGATCAGGCTGATCTTGCGGGTCTGGGCGAAGGTTTCCAGCCGGTATTCCAGCTCTTCCAGCGAGCGGGTGCGCAGGTTGTGAAACTGGGCGATATTGCCGTTCTGGTGAAAGTCAGCCATCGAGCCGGTCTCCTTGTTCCATCACGCCAAGGCCGCGCAGCACGGCCTCCAGCCCTTCGCGCCAGCCTGCGGGCCCCTCGCCCTGCGTGCGCAGGATACGTCCCGTGTCTTCGCCGGGCAGCGGCGGCAGGCCCGGTCCGTGGGTGTTGCGCACAACGATGCCATGGTCGGCGGCGGTGAGCAGTTCGGCGTCGTTGGGCGCGTCGCCCAAAGCGATGGTCAGATCCGGGCGCAGCTGCGCTTTGAGGTCGGCCAACCGCCCGGCCTTTGTGCCGCCAAAGGACAGCGTCAGGAACCGCCCGCCGCGTCGGGCGCTGATGCCGCGTGTTTCGAGCGCGGTCAGGAACTCGGCCAGCCCTGGGTCTTCCCCCAGCCACAGTCCCGGCTCGGAATAGGCGCGGGTGCGGGCAAGGCTGGCCTCGGCTTGTGACAGGCCGGTGACAGCGGACAGCTCAGCGACGCTCATATCGCCAAAGCCCTGAAACGGCGCGTTAATCTCGGCCAATGCCGCGCGTAACCGCCGATAGGCCGTGTCGTCGAACCGCCCGTCAAACACCGCCGCGCCATTTTCGACAATCGCCGGCCAGCGTTGCAGGCCCAGCCGTTCTTGCCACACGGTAATCTCGGCCCCGGTCTTCGAGGACGCCAGCACCACCGGCACGTCGCGCGCCGCCAGCCAGTCCAGCATCGGTTGCGCAGAGGCGTAGGAATAGGTTGCGTGGTCGAGCAATGTCCCGTCGAGATCACTCACGATCATCAGCCGCATGATTGCTCCTGTCTTTACAGGACCAACCTAGGGCCGCTGCCCGGGCTTGGCCATGCAACAGCGCATCCTACACCTCAGCCGTTCGCGAAGTGCCTCATTTTCGGGCAGCGCTTTAGGCCAGCCCGCGCGTGAACCGCCGCTCAAGCCAGCGGAACCCCAGCGCGATCAGCCCGGCGATGATCAGGTAGATCAGCGCCAGCAACAGGAGCGGCTCGTAGATCACGAATGTGTCTTGCCGCACCCGGCTGGCGACCGCGTAAATGTCGATTACCGTGATCGTCGCCACCAGCGGTGTCGCTTTCAGCTGCAGCACCGTCTCGCCGCCCAAGGTCGGCAACGCGCGGGCCAGCGCCTGCGGCAGCCAGATACGGCGGAACACCGCGAAGCGCGACAAGCCATAGGCCCGCGCGGCCTCAAGCTGACCATGCGGCACCGATTTGAACGCGCCGCGCATCACCTCGCCCTCATACCCTGCATAGCTGAGCGACAGCGCCAGCAGCGCATAGGGCCAGGCCTGCCGCAGATAGGGCCATAGCTCGGACTGGCGGATCCACGGATATTGCGGGAACAGGCTGCCCAGACCGTAGTAGATCAACCAGATCTGCAACAGCAGCGGCGTGCCCCGGATCAGCGTGCAGAACCAGCGCGCGGGCGCGGCCAGCCAGAACGGCCCCGCCGCCTGCGCCAACCCCAGCGGCAGGGCCATGCTGAACCCGATGAGCAGCGACAAGGCCAGCAGCCAGAGTGTCCGCCAAAGGCCCTGCGCGCCCAGTTCGGCATAGCGTGGAATCCAGTCCCAGCGCATCGTCAGCCCGGCCCAGACCATCACCCCCAGCGCAACGGCGATCAGCCCCACACGGTGCGGTTGCAGCCGGTCACGCCTCATGCCCGCGCCCCCGCCTGTCCACGCCGGAACCGCGTCTCAAGCCACCCGAACAGCCGTCCGGACAACAGCGTCATCAGAAGGTACAAAGCCCCGGCGGCAAGGAAAAACGTGAAATACGCGCGGGTTGACCCGGCAGCCTGCCGCGTCTCCAGCGTCAGCTCGCTAAAGCCGACGATGGCCAGCAACGCCGTATCCTTGGTCGCAATCAGCCACAGGTTCGACAGGCCCGGCAGCGCCAGCGGCAGCATGGCCGGAAAGGTCACGCGCCGGAACGTCTGCACCGGCCCCATGCCATAGGCGCGCGCCGCCTCCAGCTGACCGCGTGGCACCGACTGGATCGCGCCGCGCAGCACTTCGGTGGCATAGGCACCCTGCACGATGCCAAGAACGCCGATCCCGGCAGCAAGGCCGGAAATCTCGATCGGCCGCTGGCCCAGAAGTTGCAGAAACTGATTCAGAAGATCCGTGCCTGCATAATAAAGCAGCAGGATCAGAATGAGTTCGGGCACCGCGCGCACCACGGTCGTATAGACCGCCAGCAGATCACGCGTCACCGGCCCGCCGCCCAGCTTGCCCAAGGCCCCCAGCGTGCCGATGAAGCACCCGACCGCAAAGGCCCCCAGCGCGATGATCAGCGAATTTGCTGCCCCACGCAAAAGATTGCCGCCCCAGCCCGGAGGCTCGAGCGACAAGAGCGTGACCGAGGATTCAAGCCCCGGCCACACCGAATAAAGCCAGTCAAGCAACGCTTACTGGCCGTAGATCGACGTTGCGAAGTACCGCGCGGTGATCTCGTCATAAACGCCATTCGCCACGATGGCAGCGATCCCGGCGTTGAACTGCTCGCGCAGAGCGTCGTCGCCCTTGCGCAGCCCCACGCCAACGCCCGAGCCCAGGATCGCCTCGTCATGCGCCACGGCCCCTTTCAGCTCGCAGCACGCCCCGGCGTCCGAGCTGAGGAATTCGTCCAGTGCCAGACTGTCGGCCTGCGTCGCGTCGATCCGGCCCGAGGCGAGATCCTGATTGGCCTCATCCTGCGTCTGATAGGTGCGGATCTCGGTCTCGCCCTCAAAATACTGCTGCGCATAGGTCTGGTGCACAGTCGACACCTGAACGCCCAGCACCATGCCCGCCATGCCTTCGGGCGACGCGTCCATTTCCATGTCGCGCTGACCGACGATCACGGTTGGCGTGTTGTAGTAAGGGTCCGAGAAATCAATGGTCTGCAGCCGGTCATCGGTGATCGACATCGAGGCCATGATCGCGTCGATCCGGTTCGAGACCAGCGCCGGAATGATCCCGTCCCAGGCGGTCGGGGTGATCTCGCACTCCATCGCGGCGGCTTCGCAGACGGCGTTGATGATATCGACTTCCCAGCCCACCCAGTTGCCCGCCGCATCGGGGGCGGCAAAAGGCGGATAGGGTTCAGAGGCGATGCCAATGCGGACGGGGTCAGCGGCGGCGGCACCGGCAAGCAAAGCCAGAGCGGACGCGGTCAGGAGAATGGATTTCATGGTTACCTCTTCTGTTGCGGCACTGTTGGTCGCGCCTGTGTTTGTTCTTGTAGAAGGCCAAAACTTTGGTAATTGTGCAAGTGTATAATTACTGCACGGAGGGCTCTCGCATGACCTATGGCGCCGAAGACCGCACGAAACCGCTCGCCCGCGTCCTGATGCGTGCGCCCGGTCCGGCCATGGCCGCCGCCGAGGCTGAACAGTGGCACTATGGCCCCGGCTTCAATCCGCAGCGCGCCGAGTCCCAGCACGCCGGGCTTGCCCGTATCGTCGCCGCTTCGGGCGCAGAAATCCACTGGATTCCGTCCAACGACGACGGGATGTCGGATGCCGTCTTCGTGCAGGACCCGTCATTTGTCACCCGCGCGGGCGCTGTCGTGCTCAACATGGGCAAGGCCCTGCGCCGCGGCGAACCCGCTCTGCACGTGGCCACCTATGAGGCGCTCGGCGTGCCGGTCATTGGCCAGTTGAGCGGCGACGCGACGGTCGAATCGGGCGATTGCGTCTGGATCGACCCCGATACGCTGGCGATTGGTCGGGGTGCCCGCTCGACCCAGGCGGGCATCGACGCGGTCGCCGCCATCCTTGCCCCGCACGGGATGTCCGTCGTCGCCTATGACCTGCCCTACTGGACCGGGCCCGAGGCCTGCCTGCACCTGATGTCGCTGATCTCGCCGCTCGGCCCCAAGCTGGCACTGATCCACGCGCCGCTTCTGCCCTACGCGCTCTGGGCCGATCTGACCGCGCGTGGCTGGACACTGCTGCACGCGCCTGCTGATGAATTCGCAGCGTCAAACGGGCTTAGCCTGAATGTGCTGATGCTCTGCCCGCAAGACGTTGTGATGGTCGCGGGCTTTCCCAAAACCCTCAAACTGATGGAGGACGCGGGCTGCCGCGTGCAAACCTTCGAAGGCGACGCACTCTGTATCGCGTGCGAGGGGGGGCCGACCTGCCTGACCCGCCCGGTCCTGCGGCAATGACCGAGCGCCGCTCATTCGTTCGCGCGGGCGAAGAAACCCGCCGCGCCGCGCTGATCGACGCCACGCTCGACCTGATCGCCGAGGGGGGGCCGCAAGCCGCCACCGTCCGCGCCATTGCGTTGCGGGCAGGCGTCACCCCGGGACTGATCCGGCATTACTTCGACACCAAAGAAGACCTCGTCGCCGCCGCGCATGAAACACTGATGAACGGCCTGACCGAGGCCAGCGCAGCGCAACTTGACGAACTTCCCGACGACCCGCTGGCCCGGCTGGCTGGCTTTGTCGGCAACGCGGTTTCGCCCCCGGTCACCGATCCGCGCGGCGTGGCGCTCTGGGCGGCGTCGATGCAGTTGGTGCCGCGCGACTCGGCGATGCGCGCGGTTCACGAAGCCACCTATCTGGGCTTTCGCGGACGGCTTGAGGACATGATCTGCGAGGCACTGCACGCGGCTGGGCGCCCGACCCAAAGCAGCCGTGCGCTGGCCATCGCGGGAAATGCGCTGCTCGACGGTCTGTGGATCGAGGCTGGCGCCCTGCCCGGCCACTTCGCGCCAGGAGAGCTGAAATCCATTGCGATCAATGCCTTCTCGCGTCTTCTTGAACTTGAACTGCCTGAGGGTTGAGATGAAATACGCCACCGTCACCCAAGAACTCGCCGGGCTGGGCTCGGACAAATGGACCCTGAACGCTGCCGCCCATGCGCGCGCGAAGGCCGGGCACACGGTCATCAACCTGACCATCGGCGAGCCGGACGTGCCGACACCCGTCGCCCTGATCGAAACCGCCTGCGCCTCGATGCGCGCGGGACGGACCGGCTATTCCAACGGCCGTGGCGAGGACGTCCTTTTGGAAGCGCTTTCAAAGCGTTACAGCGAAGACCTCAAGCGGCCTTTTGGCAAAGATCGTTTCCTCTGCCTGCCCGGCACTCAGACCTCGCTCTATCTGGTGTTGCGCAGCCTGTGCGACGCGGGCAGTGAAGTGATTATCGGCGATCCGATGTATGCCACGTATGAAGGGCTGATCCGCGCCTCGGGTGCCGTTCCTGTGCCCGTTCTCTTGCGACCGGAAGATAATTTCCGCCTGCAAGCTGCTGACGTTGCAGAAAAAATCACGCCCAACTCGCGGGCGATCTTCCTCAACACACCCCACAACCCGACAGGCGCGATCTTGCAACCAAGCGACCTCCGCGCCCTGGGGGAGCTGGCACAAAAGCACGACCTGTGGATCATCTCGGACGAGGTTTACGGCGAACTCACCCATAACGGCCGCCCCTTCACCTCGGCGCTCACCGATCCCGCCTTTGAAGAGCGCACGGTGATTACCGCCTCGATCTCGAAAAGCCACGCCTCGCCGGGTTTCCGCTCGGGCTGGGCCGTTGGTCCCGCCGCTTTCACCGCCCGCGCCCTGCCGCTGTCCGAGACGATGCTCTTTGGCTCGCAGCCCTTCATCGCCGACATGACCGCGCAGGCGGTCAGCGCACCCTCGACGCTGGCGCAGGGCATGGCTGCGCGCATGGCGAACCGGGCGCAGATCATCTTTGATGAACTCGACGGCACCGCAGGTCTGCACGTTCACCGGCCCGAGGCCGGGATGTTCGCCCTGATAGACATTCGCGCCCTGTCGCGCGATTCGCTTGCTTTTGCGCTGGACCTGCTGGACAACACGGGTGTGGCGATGATGCCCGGCGCCTCGTTCGGCGTGGCGCTTGAAGGCTGGCTGCGCGTTGCGCTGAACGCTTCGGACGCCGACACGCGCGAGGCCTGCAAGCGTCTTGCCCTCTATGCCCAACAGAAGGCCGCATGAAGAGCGTCGCGCAAACCCTTGTAGACTGGCTGAAACTCGAGGGCGTCGAGGTGATCTTTGGTATCCCCGGCGTTCATACGATCGAGTTGTATCGCGCCCTCGCCGGGTCCGGTATCCGCCATGTGACGCCCCGGCATGAGGCCAGCGCGGGCTTCATGGCAGACGGCTATGCCCGCGTTTCCGGTCGCTTTGGCGTGGCGCTGGTGATCACCGGACCGGGCGTGACCAATATCCTGACGCCCATGGCGCAGGCGCGTGCGGACAGTGTGCCGATCCTTGTCATCTCGGGCGTCAACCGGCGTGACACGCTGGGCAAGGGGCTGGGCTATCTGCACGAACTGCCGGACCAGCGCGCCGTGACCCGTGTGCTGGGGCCCGCGCTGCATCTCGAAGACCCCCACGCCCTGCCCGGTCTGCTGGCCCACGCAGGCCGCGCGCTGACCACCGGACGCGGCGGACCGGTCCATCTGGAGATCCCGCTGGATCTGATGGCGGCGAAATCTCCCCCCGCGACGGCGCTGGCGATGCCCGTCGTGACGCCCTCCGACCCCGCCAAGGCCCGCGCGCGCCTGCGCCAGTCCAAGCGCCCGCTGATCCTTGCCGGGGGTGGCTGCGCCAAGGCAGGACCGCAGCTGCAGGCGCTGGCCGAAGCTCTTGGCGCGCCCGTCGTGCTGACCGCCAACGCGCGCGGGCTGATGCACGCGCACCCGCTGGCTGTCCCGGCATCGCCCAGCTTGGGGCCCATCCGCGACCTGATCAGGGGTGCCGATCAAATTCTGGTCGTTGGCTCGGAACTGGGGCCCACCGATTACGACATGTATGCGACCGGCCAGATGCCTGACCTGTCTGGCATGATCCGCATCGACATCGACGGCGCGCAACTGGCCCGGCATTTCGCCGCGCTGACCCTGCAGGGTGATGCAGCCACGATCTTGCCCCGGCTGCACCCACTTGCCGCCGCGCCTGACGGTGCCGAGCGCGCTGCCGCCGCCCGGCAGGCCGCTTTCGCGGCGCTCGAACCCGACTATCAGGACGAAACCCGGCTGCTTCAGGCCCTCCGCGACGCGGTGCCGGACGCGATCTTCGTCGGTGATTCCACGCAGATCGCCTATGCTGGAAACCTCTACTACAGCCATGATCGCGTCGGCGGCTGGTTCAACGCCGCCACCGGCTATGGCGCTTTGGGCTACGGCATCGGCGCTGCCGTCGGTGCTGCACTGGCCGCGCCCGGCACGCGGGTGCTCTGCCTGACTGGCGACGGCGGGTTGATGTTTCACCCCGGCGAGCTGCGCACGGCGCGCGACGAAGAGTTGGATGTGACTTTCGTGGTGTTCAACAATGAGGGCTATGGAGAGATCGCGCTGGCGATGAAAGAAGCGGGGGCCGAGGTGATCGGCTGCACGCCGTCTGCCCCGGACATGGAGGCCTTGGCCAAGGCGATGGGCCTGCCCTTTGCCCGCGGAACGGATGCCGATCTGCCTGCGCTGGCTGCCAGTGGAAAAGGTCCGCGGCTGATCGAGATTACGCGCAAGAACGTCAAGGATTTCTGAGACTTGCGATCTTCACAAAATGCCTGATATTTAAATGTCAGACAATTACTTACCGCCCTGCGCCCGTCACGCCGCTCAAAGAAAAGCGCCCCGAGACATCTCTCGGGGCGCCTTTTCATTCCATCCGGCAGTGGATCAGCCCGCCGACGACGTCGCGGCTTGGGCCTTGGCATCGGTATAGATCAGCAGCGGGCGGGCACCGGCGGTGACTGCCTCGTCGTTGACCACAACCTCTTCGACATTCTCCATGCCCGGCAGTTCGAACATCGTGTCGAGCAGGATGTCTTCCATGATCGAGCGAAGCCCGCGTGCGCCGGTTTTGCGCGCGATGGCACGGCGCGAGATCGAGCGCAGAGCATCGTCGGTAAAGGTCAGATCCGCGCCTTCAATCTCGAACAGACGCTGGTATTGCTTGACCAGAGCGTTCTTGGGCTCGGTCAGGATGGTGACCAGCGCGTCTTCGTCCAGATCGGTCAGCGTGGCGATCACCGGCAGACGGCCGACGAATTCCGGGATCAGACCGAACTTGAGCAGATCTTCCGGCTCCAGCTTGACCAGCGCCTCACCGACGGTGGTCTGGCTCTCATCCTTGACGTCAGCGCCAAAGCCGATGCCCGTGCCCTTGCTGCGCTGCGCGATGATCCGCTCCAGCCCGGCAAAAGCCCCGCCGCAGATGAACAGGATGTTGGTCGTATCCACCTGCAGGAATTCCTGCTGCGGATGCTTGCGCCCGCCCTGCGGCGGCACCGAGGCAACGGTGCCTTCCATCAGCTTCAGCAGTGCTTGCTGAACGCCCTCACCCGACACGTCGCGGGTGATCGAGGGATTGTCCGACTTGCGGGTGATCTTGTCGACTTCGTCGATATAGACGATGCCGCGCTGCGCCCGCTCGACGTTGTATTCCGACGATTGCAGCAGCTTGAGGATGATGTTTTCCACATCCTCACCCACGTAACCGGCTTCGGTCAGCGTGGTCGCATCCGCCATCGTGAAGGGCACATCCAGAATGCGCGCCAGCGTCTGCGCCAGCAGCGTCTTGCCGCAGCCGGTCGGGCCAATCAGCAGGATGTTGGATTTGGACAATTCGATCTCGCCGGCCTTGCCGGCTTTGCCCGAATAACCCAGACGTTTGTAGTGGTTATGAACCGCGACCGAGAGGACACGCTTGGCGCGCTCCTGCCCGATAACATAGTCATCCAGAACCTGGCAGATCTCACGCGGCGTCGGAACGCCGTCGGTGGTCTTGAACCCGCTGCCCTTGGTCTCCTCGCGGATGATGTCCATGCACAACTCGACGCATTCATCACAGATGAAAACGGTCGGGCCCGCGATCAGCTTGCGTACCTCGTGCTGGCTTTTGCCGCAAAAGGAACAATACAGCGTATTTTTGCTGTCATTGCCGGAGGAATGAGCCATTCGACACCTCGTGCTCGTAATCGGTTCTGACCTTCTGACGGGCCTTTATCGCAAGGTTAGGCCAGCCAGCGGGCGGGAACAATGCCAAAGTGCACCGTCCCGCCCGCCCTTCAGGCTTAGGAAGCAGCGGCAGTTGCGTCGCGGCTTTCGAGAATGTTGTCGATCAGACCCCAGTCCTTGGCGGCTTCAGGCGTCATGAAATTGTCACGCTCAAGCGCCGCTTCGACCTTTTTCAGGGTCTGGCCGCAGTGTTTCACATAAATCTGATTCAGACGCTCGCGCAGTTCGAGGATCTCACGCGCGTGGATCGAGATGTCCGAAGCCTGACCCTGGAACCCGCCCGAGGGCTGGTGCACCATGATCCGGCTGTTGGGCAGCGAGAAGCGCATGTCCTTCTGACCCGCCGCCAGCAGCAGCGACCCCATCGAGGCCGCCTGACCGATCACCAGCGTCGAAACCTTGGGCTTGATGTATTGCATCGTGTCGTAGATCGACAGACCCGAGGTCACCACGCCACCGGGCGAGTTGATGTACATCGAGATTTCTTTCGACGGGTTTTCAGCCTCAAGGTGGAGCAGCTGCGCCACGATCAGGGTTGCCATCGAGTCATGGACGGGTCCGGTGACAAAGATCACCCGCTCTTTGAGAAGGCGCGAGAAGATGTCATAGGCCCGCTCGCCCCGGCTGGTCTGTTCCACGACCATGGGAACGAGGTTCATGTAGGTTTCAATCGGATCGCGCATCGCTCGGGCCTCGCTGCTGGCGTCTGGTGCCACATTAGGGGTCAAATCTTGCCCAAGACTTAGCCTTCCGAACAGACCCCCGCAAGGGCAGGCTCCGGCGCTTTTTCGTCACCCGCGTTTTCACCGCCGTGCCCCGGGCAAGCCGTCACGGGCTTTGCCCGCGCCTTGGACTGACCCGCCAGACCAAACTGGCACTACCGGGCCGCCGGTTCAGCGGGCTAGAACGGCATGGAATTCCATGCCACAACGTTGGCGACACAGGTTTTTGGCCAAACACCGCTTTGGCCAGCCCCCGAGAAAGCCCGCCATGAATCGCCAGCCCATCGTCGATCTGTCGCCTCCCGTCTCGGACGAGATCCGCAAAACCACCTGTTATATGTGCGCCTGCCGTTGCGGCATCAACGTGCATCTCAAGCAAGGTCAGGTCGCTTATATCGAGGGAAACCGTGACCATCCGGTTAACAAGGGTGTGCTCTGCGCCAAGGGCTCAGCGGGGATCATGCAGCACCTCAGCCCTGCCCGATTGCGCAAGCCGCTCAAGCGCGTCGGGCCGCGCGGATCGGGTGAGTTCACGGAAATCGAGTGGGAGGAGGCGCTGACGCTGGCAACCTCGTGGCTCAAGCCGCTGCGCGATACGGCGCCCGAAAAGCTGGCCTTCTTCACCGGGCGCGATCAGTCGCAAAGCTTCACCTCGTGGTGGGCGCAGAGCTATGGCACGCCGAACTACGCCGCGCACGGCGGGTTCTGCAGCGTCAATATGGCGGCGGCGGGCATCTATACCATGGGCGGCGCGTTCTGGGAGTTCGGCCAGCCCGACTGGGAGCGCACCAAGCTGTTCATGATCTTTGGGGTGGCCGAGGATCACGATTCCAACCCGATCAAGATGGGTCTGGGCAAGCTCAAGGAACGCGGCGCGCGGGTGATCGCGGTCAACCCGGTGCGCACCGGCTATAACGCCATCGCCGACGACTGGTTGGCGGTGACGCCCGGCACCGACGGGCTGCTCATTCTGGCGCTGGTTCACGAGTTGTTCCGGCTGGGCAAGATCGACCTCGACTATCTCATCCGCTACACCAACGCGCCGTTTCTGGTGAATGCCGCCGAGGGGGCCGAAAAGGGCCTGTTCCTGCGCGACGGTACGGGCACGCCGCTGGTGCTGGACCGCCGCACCGGCAAACCGGCTCCGTGGAACGCCCCCGGCGTGCAGCCCGACCCCGCCGCCGAGTGGCAGGGCCACAGCACCGTCCTGCGCCTGATGGCCGCGCGCTACCTCGACCCCGCCCACGCGCCCGAGGCTGTCGCCGAGCGCTGCGGCATCCCCGCCGGACGCATCCGCGCCGTCGCCGCCGAGATCGCCCGCGTCGCGTTCGAGGAGGAAATCACCCTCAACCAGCCCTGGACCGATTTTCGCGGCCAGCGGCATGAAACCATGGTCGGTCGCCCGGTCAGCTTCCACGCCATGCGCGGTATCAGCGCGCATTCCAACGGGTTCCAGACCTGCCGGGCCCTGCACATGCTGCAGATCCTGCTGGGCAGCGTCGAGACCCCCGGCGGCTACCGCTTCAAGCCGCCCTATCCCAAACCACCCGAGGCTCACCCCCGACCCCACGCCGGCGTCACCCCCGGCCAACCGCTGGACGGCCCGCATCTGGGCTATCCGCTGGGGCCGGAACACCTGCTGATCAATGATGACGGCTCGGCCAAACGCATCGACAAGGCGTTCACCTGGGAAAACCCGCTGAGCGCGCATGGGCTGATGCACATGGTCATCTCGAACGCCCATGCCGGTGATCCCTACAAGATCGACACGCTGTTTCTCTACATGGCGAACATGGCGTGGAACTCGTCGATGAACACGGCGCAGGTGATGCAGATGCTCACCGACACCAATGACAGCGGCGGTTACGTGATCCCGCATATCATTTATTCCGACAGCTACTCGTCTGAAATGGTGGCCTTTTCCGATCTGGTGCTGCCCGACACGACCTATCTTGAGCGCCACGACTGCATCAGCCTGCTCGACCGTCCGATCTGCGAACCCGATGCCATGGCCGACGCGATCCGCTGGCCGGTGGTCGAACCGGACCGCGATGTGCGCGGCTTTCAGTCGGTGCTACTGGACCTTGGCGTGCGGCTGGGCCTGCCGGGGATGGTGCGTGAGGATGGGAGCGCGCGCTACCGCGACTACGCCGATTACATGACCAACCACGAACGCCGCCCCGGTGTCGGCCCGCTGGCCGGCTGGCGCGGCGATGGCACCGGCGAAGGGCGCGGCGCGCCCAACCCTGACCAGATCCAGCGCTATATCTACAACGGCGGCTTCTTCACGTCCCATGTCCCGCACGGCGCGCAGTTTTTCAAACCGTGGAACGCCGCCTATCAGGAATGGATCGTCGCGCGCGGGCTGGTCGATGCGCCGATGCCCTATCTGTTCAACCTCTACGTCGAACCCCTGCGCCGCTTCCAGTTGGCCGCCGAAGGCCATGGCGAGCGTCAACCGCCCGAGCACCTGCGCGACCGGATCAAGCAAACCCTCGACCCGCTGCCGCTATGGTATCCGCCCTTTGGGGACACGCTGAGCGACCCCGCCGAATACCCGCTGCACGCGCTCACCCAGCGCCCGGCGGCGATGTATCATTCCTGGGGTTCGCAGAACGCGTGGCTGAGGCAGATCCACGGCATGAACCCGCTGTTCGTACCGCGCAAGCTGTGGGAGGAGCACGGCTTTGCCGAGGGCGACTGGGCCTGGCTCACCTCGCCGCATGGCCGCATCAAGCTGCCCGTGGCGCGGATGGATGCGCTCAACCCGCACACCGTGTGGACGTGGAACGCCATCGGCAAGCGGCGCGGCGCCTGGGCGCTGGACCCCAAGGCGCCCGAGGCGGAAAAGGGCTTCCTGCTCAACCACCTGATCAGCGAGCTGCTGCCGGAAAAAGGCGACGGCCAGCGTTGGAGCAACTCGGACCCGGTCACCGGACAGGCCGCATGGTTCGACCTGCGCGTGCGGATTGAGAAGGCCCCGGCGCACGGCCCCTCGGAACCCGCCCTGCCGCCGCAAACCTCACCGGTGGGCGAGGGCCCGGCCACTGTGTGCCGCCAGACCGGAGTGAAAGCATGACCGCCCTGCCCCCGCCCTCAGCCGTGAAGCTGGGTCTGGTCATCGACCTCGACACCTGCGTCGGCTGCCACGCCTGCGTGGTGTCTTGCAAAGGCTGGAACACCGAGAATTACGGCGCGCCGCTGTCGGATACCGATGCTTACGGCGCGGACCCGTCGGGCACCTTCCTGAACCGCGTGCATTCCTACGAAGTCACGCCGGATCTGGGCGCGCCGGTTACCGTGCATTTCCCCAAATCCTGCCTGCACTGCGAGGATGCGCCCTGCGTCCCCGTCTGCCCCACAGGTGCCAGCTACAAACGGGCCGAGGACGGCATCGTGCTGGTCAACGAAGACGCCTGCATCGGCTGCGGGCTCTGCGCCTGGGCCTGCCCCTACGGCGCGCGCGAACTGGATGCGATGGCGGGGGTGATGAAGAAATGCACGCTCTGCGTCGACCGGATCTATAATGACAACCTGCCTGAGGAAGACCGCGAACCCGCCTGCGTGCGCACCTGCCCAGCCGGTGCGCGCCATTTTGGCGATCTGGGCGACCCCGACAGCGATGTCTCGCAGCTGGTGTTGGCGCGCGGCGGAATGGACCTGATGCCGGAACTGGGCACGCGCCCGGTCAACAAATACCTGCCGCCCCGGCCCCGCGATACCCTGCAGGAACCGCCCGCCAATCTGGCCGCGCTCTGCGAGCCGACACCGCAAGCACTGACCGGCTTTCTGGGCTGGGTCGACCGCACCCTGTCGAGGTTCTGATGCATCCCGCCCCCTCGATCATCGCGTTTACCACGCTGTCAGGCCTCGGCCTCGGGCTGCTGGCGTTCCTCGGCTTCGGCGTTGTCGTGCCACGCGGGCTGCTGGCGTTTCTCTGGTTCGGGCTGGGCTATGGCCTGACATTGGCCGGTCTCGCCGCCTCGGCCCTGCACCTCGGCCACCCCGAGCGCGCGCTCCGGGCCTTCACCCAATGGTCCACCAGCTGGCTGTCGCGCGAAGCGGTGCTCTCGGCCGCCGCCTTGCTGGTCATGGCACCCTATGCCGTAGGGCTGGTGTTCTGGGGCCACGCGCTGCCGGGCGTCGGCGTCGTAGCGGCGGTGTTGTGCCTGCTGACCGTGCTGGCCACCGCGATGATCTACGCGCAACTGCGCACCGTGCCGCGCTGGAACCACTGGACCACGCCGCTGGTCTTCCTGACCGCCGCGCTGACCGGCGGCGCGCTGCTCAGCACCCAGACCCTGTTGGCACAGATGCTGCTGCCATGGCTGGCGGTGGCTTTCGCCCTGCACTGGATGCTCGGTGACCGCCAGTTTGCCCGACGCGGGTCGACCTTGGGCACGGCAACCGGACTGGGCGCGCTCGGCAGCACACGCCTGCTCGAGCCGCCGCATACCGGCAGCAACTATCTGCTCAAGGAAATGGTCTATGTCGTGGCCCGCCGGCACGCGCTGAAACTGCGGGCGATCGCGCTGGTTCTGGCCTGCATCCTGCCCGCGCTGCTGCTCTGGACCCTGCCGGGCTGGCCCGCTCTGACCCTCGCGGTGATCAGCCACATCCTTGGCCTGCTCACCGCCCGCTGGCTGTTCTTTGCCGAAGCCGAGCACACCGTCGGGCTCTACTACGGCCAGCGTTGAGGCTTGCGGCAATGAAGCAAGGGGGGGCTCGCCCCCCCTCTGCGCTGACGCGCATTCACCCCCTGAGGATATTTCAAGAGCAAAGAAGGCATGGTTAACAAAAGGCTAATGCGCCCTCTTTGCTCTGTTAAATATCCCGGGGGCGGGCCGGAACGGCCCGGCGGGGGCAGCGCCCCCGTCCGCGCTCAACGCCCCTCGAACTTCGCCGGGCGCTTTTCCAGAAACGCCATGACCCCTTCGCGGAAGTCCCGCGTCGCGCCCATCTCGCCCTGCAGCCGCGCCTCGGTATCGAGCTGGGCGTCCAGATCGTTCCCCAGGCTCTCACGCAGCGCGCGTTTCACCGCGCCGTAGGCCAGCGTCGGGCCATTGGCCAGCTGGGCCGCGCGCTTCTTCCACTCGGCGGCGAACTGATCGTCGGGGATCGATGCCCAGATCAGACCCATCTCTGCCGCCTTGTCCGCGCTCACCGGCTCGGCGAACAGCGCCTGCCCCATCGCCCGTGCAAAGCCCACCAGCCGGGGCAGCCAATAGGTACCGCCCGCATCCGGGATCAGACCGATCCGCGTGAACGCCTGCAAAAACACCGCCGATTGCGTGGCGATCACCACATCCGCAGCCAGCGCCAGATTGGCCCCTGCCCCTGCCGCTGCCCCATTGACCGCCGAGATCACCGGCACCGGGCACTCCTGGATTGCGCGCAGCATCGGCTCGTATTCCTCACGCAGGATACGCCCCAGATCGAGGTCATTGACCGAGGCCCCGTCCCCCAGATCCTGCCCCGAGCAGAAAGCCCGCCCCTCGCCGGTCAGCACCAGCACCCGCATCCGCGCGCCCAGATCGCGCACCGCATGGGTGATCTCGGCGCGCATCTGCGCGTTGAGCGCGTTCATCAGCGTCGGGCGGTTCATCGTGATGATGCCGATACCGCCCTCGTCGCTGACACTCAGGGTCTTGTAGATCATAGCCGGCCTCCCTTGGGCATGTGCGCGCAGACTAGCCGCAGCGCGCCCCCCGCGCCTAGCCGCAACCTTGCGTCAGTCGCGCAGCAGGTCTTTCAGCCGCGCTTCTTCCTCGGCGCTGAGCACTTCTGTCGCCGGTTTGCGCCGCCGGATCGCGACAAAGGCGATGCCGAGCCCGGCCAGCAACAGCACCGGCCCCGAGATCCACAGGATCAGATTCGTCCCGCTGGCGCGCGGGTTCAGCAGGATATACTCGCCAAACCGGTCGACCATGTATTGGATGGCCTCTGGGTTGGTATCGCCCGCCACCAGCCGCTCGCGCACCATCAGCCGGACGTCGCGGGCGATGTCGGCGGTGGAATCGTCGACGCTCTCATTGCGACACACCACGCAGCGCAATTCCGAGGTGATCTCCCGCGCCCGCGCCTCAAGCGCCGGGTCCGAGAGAACTTCATCGGGCTGCACCGCCAGCGCCGGCCCCGCCATCAGCGGGGCAGCCAGTGAAAGCATCACGGACAGGACAAACGCGCGCATCGCCGTTACTCCGCCGGTGCCGCAGCCAGCGGCGCCTTGCGCGCCCCTGCCGCGATGCGGAACCGGCGGTCCGACAGCGACACCAGCCCGCCCAGCCCCATGATGATCGCCCCGGCCCAGAGCCATAAGGCGAAGGGCTTCACATAGGTGCGCAGCGCCCAACCCCCGTTCTCCTGTGGATCCCCCAGCGCGATATACAGATCACGAGTCAGGGACACGTCGATCGCCGCCTCGGTCGTGGGCATGCCCGCTGCCGGATAGACGCGCTTTTCGGGGTCGAGCATTGTCACCAACCGCTCGCCGTCACGGACTTCGACATGACCGGTGGTCGAGATATAGTTCGGTCCCGCCACACGCTCGACGCCGGTCAGCGTGATCGTATAGCCGCCATGCTCAAAGCTCTCGCCGACATGGGCCACGCGGATATCCTCGCTCGACCAGCCCAGCACCGCAGAAACCGCGAAGATGGTGATCCCCAGCCCTGAATGCGAAATCGCCTTGCCCCAGTCGGCGCGCGGCAGGCGCAGCACGCGGCGCACGCGGTCGCCAAAGCCCTGCCGCCCGCTGCGCATCCACAGATCAACCAGCGAGCCGGTGACCAGCCAGACACCCAGCGTCAGGCCGATGGGCGCCAGAACGCTGCGCCCGGTTTGCAGCGTGAAGGCGAGCGCACCCAGCGCAATGGCCAGCACCGCAGGCCCGACCATGCTGCGCGCCGCCCGCGCCAGTTTGCCGCGTTTCCAAGGCAGAACCGCCCCGATGGGCAGCGCAATGGCCAGCGCGACCATGAAGGGCGTGAAGGCCGCATCGAAGAACGGCGCACCGACCGAGAGCACGCGGTCGAAGGCCATCTCCGAGATCAGCGGCCACATGGTGCCGACGAAAACGACGAAGGACGCCACAGCCAGCAGCACGTTGTTGAGCACCAGCGCGGATTCGCGGCTGACCAGCCCGAAGACGCCCTTGGCCTCGAGCGCCGAGCTGCGGATCGCGAAAAGCGTCAGCGAGCCGCCGACGAAGACGGCGAAGATCAGCAGGATGACGATCCCGCGCTCGGGGTCGCTGGCGAAAGCGTGGACCGAGGTGATCAGGCCCGAGCGGACGATGAACGTGCCCATGAGCGAGAAGCCGAAGCCGAGGATCGCCAGCAGCACCGTCCAGGCCTTGAGCGTCTCGCGCTTTTCAACCACGATGGCCGAATGCAGCAGCGCTGTGGCGAAAAGCCACGGCATGAAGCTGGCATTCTCGACCGGATCCCAGAACCAGAAACCGCCCCAGCCCAGCTCGTAATACGCCCACCACGATCCCAGCGCGATGCCGATGGTCAGGCAGATCCAGGCAGCCAGCGTCCAGGGGCGCACCCAGCGGCCCCAGGCAGCGTCAACCTTGCCCTCGATCAGCGCGGCAACAGCGAAGGAAAACGCCATGCTCAGGCCGACGTAGCCGAGGTACAGAAACGGCGGGTGAAAGGCGAGGCCCGGGTCCTGCAGCAGCGGGTTCAGATCGTGGCCGTCAAAGGGCGGGAAGGGCGTGCGCAGGAAGGGGTTCGAGGTGAAGATCATGAACGCCATGAAGGCCGCCCCGATCGAGCCCTGAACTGCCAGCACCCGCGCTTGCAGGGTCGCGGGAAGATTGCCGCCGAACCACGCAGCACAAGCGCCAAACAGCGCCAGAATCAGCACCCAGAGCAGCAGAGATCCCTCGTGATTGCCCCAAACGCCCGAGATCTTGTAGATCAGGGGTTTAAGCGTGTGCGAGTTGTCGACCACCAGCACAACCGAGAAATCCGAGGTCACGAAGGCATAGGTCAGCGCGCCGAAACTGAGCGCAATCAGCACGAATTGCGTGCTGGCGATGGGACTGGCGGCAGCCATCCAATCGGCCCAGCCCCGCTGTGCGCCGACCAGCGGCACCACGGTTTGCAATAATGACAGGCCAAAGGCCAGGAGGAGGGCGAAGTGTCCGAGTTCTACGATCATGGCTCAGCTATAGCCTGCCCGGAAGGTCTCGCAAAGCACGAAGGCGTGCGGCACCTGCGACACCGGCGCGCGGGGGGGGGGGGCCGGGCAAGGGGGCCTTCTGCCCCCTCTTTGCTGCGCAAATTCACCCCCGAGGATATTTGAAGCATAAAGTTGGGGCGGCGTTGACGATCCGTTAACCTTGCGCATCATCTTGTCGCAAATACTCCGGGGGGAGTCGCCCTGGCGACGGGGGGCTGGCCCCCCTGCCCGGTCTCAGGCCGGGTACACCGCCGCCTCGTACAGCGCGCGGATGCGGTCGGCCATGGCACCCGGCGCGCCCGTACCAATCACCCGGCCATCAATCCGCGTGACCGGCGTGACGCCACCCAGCGTGCCGGTGACAAACGCCTCATCCGCCGCGTAAACCTGCGCCAGCGTGTAGTCGCATTCACGCACGGTAATCCCAGCGGCGCGCGCGGCGTCGATGACGGCTTGCTGGGTGATGCCCTTGAACGAGTAGCTGCCGGTCGAGGTCCACAGCTCCCCTTTGCGCACAATGAAGAAGTTGGTCGAGTTGCACGAGGCCACAAACCCGCGCGGGTCGAGCATCAGCGCCTCATCCGCGCCGGCGTTGATCGCCTGAATCAGCGCCTGGATCAGGTTCAGCCGGGAATGCGAATTGAGGTGAAGGTCGAAGACATCGGGCTGCGAGGTGCGGAAGGTCGAGGTGAAGAGCGTCAGGCCCTTTGATTTGCTCTCGGGCCGGGGCGTCTTGTATTCGGCGGTGATCACCACCGTGGGCCCCGACAGGATAAAGCGCGGGTCCTGATTGGCCGTCGCCTTGATCCCCCTCGTCACCATCAGCCGCAGATGCGCGCCGTCGGTCATGCCGTTCGCGGCCAGCACACCGTCAATGGCCGCGTTGATCCCCTCGCGCCCCTGCGGGATCTCCAGCGCAATCGCGCGCGCGCCCTCGAACAGCCGGTCGAGATGCGCCTCGCGTTGCAGGATACGGCCACGCACCAGTCGCAGCCCCTCCCATACGCCATCGCCAAAGCCGAAGCCCGCGTCGAACACGCTGACCACGGCCTGCGCCTTGGGCACAAGGTCACCGTTCACCCAGACGAGCACGGCATCATTGCGGGGATCGGGGACGTACCCTTGGGCGGCGGTGGTGGTTGTGTCGGTCATGGCATTCCTCAAAGCTGCCCGATCCGAGCCGGGCAGCAGCGGAATGTCAATCCAGCGAATAGCCCGCGCCGCGCACCGTGCGGATCGGATCATCGCCGCCCTGCGCCATCAGCGCCTTGCGCAGACGCCCGATATGCACGTCGACCGTGCGGGTATCGACATAGATGTCGCGCCCCCAGACGCGGTCGAGCAGCGCCTCGCGGGTCCACACGCGCCCCGGTTTCTCCATCAGCGCCGACAGCAGGCGGAACTCGGTCGGCCCCAGATGCAGCTCGGCGCCCGAACGGTGGACGCGGTGTGCCTCGGGATCCAGCGTCAGATCGCCGACGTCGAGCACCTGCCCCGCGCGTGCCGGGCGCACCCGGCGCAGGTTGGCGCGTACGCGGGCCAGCAGCTCGTTCACCGAATAGGGCTTGGTGATATAATCATCCGCCCCCGTCTCCAGCCCGCGCACCCGGTCGCTTTCATCTGACCGGGCCGAGACCATGATGATCGCCGCATCCGCCCCGCCGCGCTGCGCCTTGAGCTGGCGGCAGACCTCGATTCCCGAGACGCGGGGCAGCATCCAGTCGAGCAGGATCACATCGGGTGCCTCCTCCGAGACGACCAGCAGGGCCTCCTCGCCATCCGAGGCTGTGGCAACGCGGAACCCTGCGGCTTCGAGGTTGTACGACAGAAGCGCGCGCTGTGCGGGTTCGTCATCGACGACCAACACCAGCGGGGTATCGCTGCGGCTCATGGGATTTCCTTAGTCGGGCTGTACGTGAATGGTGGCGGTCGAATCGCCCTTGGGACGGTCGCCCGGACGCTCGCCGGTCGCCAGGAAGATCACCTGTTCGGCGGCCCCGGTCACCAGATCGCCCATGCGTTCCACGTTCTTGGCAATGAAGGTGTAATGCAGGCAGGCCGAGATGTTGCGCGGATCTTCCATCATATGGGTGATGAATTCCCGAAACAGCGCGTTGGTCATGTGATCGACTTCCACGTCACGGTGGATCACATCCTCGGCCAGCGCCACGTCGAGACGGGCAAAGGCGTCGAGCATGTCCTTGAGCATCTGCCCGACCTGACGCGCCTGACGCCGGATCGCCGAGCCTGCACCCTCGATCCGGGGATCGGCGGACAGCACCGGCACGCGCTTGGCCATGTTCTTGGCATAATCGCCCAGCCGCTCGATGTCGGCGGCCATCTTCATCACCGCGATCACCGCGCGCAGATCGCCCGCCTGCGGCTGACGCAGCGCCAGCAGGCGCACCACCTGGCTGTCGATCTCTTCTTCCAGCTTGTCGATGGCGCGATCACCGGCGACCACTTGCTGGGCCAGATCCTCGTCGCGCTCGTCCAGCGCACGGGCCGAGAGCGTGATCGCTTCCTCGACCCGTCCGCCCATGGCGAGCATCAGGTCGCGGATGCGTTCAAGGTCATCATCAAAGGCTGAGTCGATATGAAGGCGGGTCATGGGCATTCTCGGTTGTTTGCGCGAAGCCTAACGGCATTCTGTGACGGTTCGGTGACAGAGGTCCAGCGTGGCGGGCCTCAGCTGATCGGCAGCGAGACAACAAAGGTGCTGCCCTCGCCGCGGGTCGAGCGGATCGACAGGCGTCCGCGGTGGCGGTTGACGATATGCTTGCAGATGGCGAGGCCCAGACCGGTCCCCCCCATCGCGCGGCTGCGGTGACCGTCGACGCGGTAGAACCGCTCGGTCAGGCGCGGCAGGTGGATCGCGTCGATGCCATCGCCGAAATCGCGGATGCAGACCTTGAGCACCGGACCGGGCAGACCGGGCAGCGACTCGACCCGGTTCAGGCTGATCTCGATCCTGTCGCCCGAAGCGCCGTATTTCAACGCGTTCTCAATCAGGTTGTGGAACACCTGCACCAGCTGATCGCGGTCGCCGGGGATGGTCGGCGCGTCGGGAAGGTCCTGAAAATCGACGGAAAGCCCCGCATCCTCGACCTGCGGGCGCAGCGCCGCCAGCGTCGCGCGCAGCACCTCGGACAGCGAAACCTGCGTCCGGGGCCGCACCCGCTCTTCCGATTCGACGCGCGAGAGCGACAACAGATCGCTCACCAGCCGAGTCATCCGCTGCGCCTCGCGCTCCATGATGTCCAGAAACGTCTCGGTCGCCGCCAGATCGCCCTTGGCCGGGCCTTTCAGCGTCTCGATGAACCCGGCCAGCACAGTCAGCGGCGAGCGCATCTCATGGCTGACATTGGCCACGAAATCGCGGCGCTGCTGCTCGGCCTCTTCGACCTGACTGATGTCGCGCAGGGTGACCAGAATCGCTGGCAGGACCCCGGCGGCAATCAGCGGCGCAACGGTGACACGTAGCACCGTCTCGCCGGTGGGCGTGGTCTGGATCATCCGCGCCTCGATCGGCGCGGTGGGACGGTCGGCGGGCGGCTGTCCCGCCCCCATCTGCGCCCAGCCGCGCTCGAGCGCGGCAGCGGGCTCGGGCTGGCGGATGTAGCTGAGCGCCGAGGCCCCGACCAGCGGCGCCGCAAACAGCTCGCGCGCCGCCGGGTTGGCCATCAGGATGCGCCGGTCCGGCCCGACCAGCAGCGCGGGGTCGGGCATCGCGTCAAGCAGCGCGCTGCAAGGGGCAAGGTCTGCGGTCATGGCGGTGCGCGTCGATCTGCTGTCAGGGCTGGGGATCATGGTCATCGGCGGGTGTTGCTGGGTTGTCGCAGCGGGTTGTAACAGAACCATGACGCGCCGTCACACGAAGGCTCACAATCCGGGCAAATCCAGCACCAGCGCTGCATGGTCGCTGGCATGCGGCCGCGCCTCGCCGACATCCGCCAGTCGCGGCTGAGTACCGCCCGCGTCCCGGCTCATCCCGATGCGGATCGCCTGCGGGACGGCTCGCGGCCAGCGCGCGGCCAGGGCTGGCGAGGCGATCATCGCATCCGGGCAGCCGCGCGCGCGCGGCGCTTGCCACCATGTCCAGCGCTCGGTCTCGGGCATCCTCTCGGTCAGGTCGACACCAAACGGCGCCAGCAGCGGCGCCACCGCCCGCTCAGGGTCGGTGCGCGGATCGTTCAGATCGCCCATCACCAGCCACAAGGCCGTGGCCGGGTCGTCAAACCGCTGCTCGATCAACCGCCGCACGCCCAGCGCCTCGGCCCGCCGCCGGGTCCACGCAGCGTCGAGATCCGCCACCGGCGCCTTGAAATGCACGCCGTACAGCGCCACGCCACCCAGCGCCACGGCCAGACAATCGCGGCTGAACACCGGCAGATCCGCCCGCGTCCCCGCCTGGCCCTGCAAGACCAGATCGGCGGGCAACAACCGCGCATGGCTCTGCGCTGCAAAGGGCCGCCGCGCCAGCACCGCCAGATCGCGCCCGGCCCCGTCATTGCCGGGCAGACAGGCACGCCAGGGCCAGAGCGCAGCCCCCGCCCCGCGCAACAGATGATCGTGGAAATAGTCCAGCGAGGTGCGGTCGAACACCTCCTGCAACAGACAGAAATCCGCATCCGCCTGCGCCAATACCGCCGCCGTGAGGCGACGGTCGGCAAAGTCCAGCGGGTCTTGCGGAGCGCCCCCGTCGCGCGCCCCGTCCAGCCGTTCGGCCCCGCCGGGCGTGCGAAGGCGCAGGTTCTGCACGTTGAAGCTCAGAACCCGCATGCGCGTTCAGCGGAACTTGGCCGCAAGGGTGCGCAACCCCTGCGCCAGCAGCACCACATCGATGCCCACAGCGGCAAAATTCGCCCCCTGCGCCATCCAGTCGCGCACCTGTGCCTCATTGCCCGACAGGATGCCCGCCGCCTTCCCCGCCGCGCGGATACGGCCCAAGGCGTCCTTGATCGCCGCCAGCACCTCGGGCGCATCCAGCTGCCCCGGAAAGCCCATATCCGCCGACAGATCCGCCGGACCAATGAACACCCCGTCCACGCCCTCGACCGCCAGAATAGCGTCCAGCGCCTCCAGCCCGGCGACCGTCTCGACCTGCACCAGCAGACAGGCCTCGGCATTCGCCTTCGTCGCATAGCCCGCGATGCCACCAAACCGCGAGGCCCGCGCCAGCGCCGCCCCCATGCCGCGAATCCCCTCGGGCGGATAGCGCATGGCCCGCGCCAGCTCCGCCGCCTGCGCGCCACTCTCCACCATCGGGATCAGCAGCGTCTGCGCGCCGATATCCATCGCCTGCTTGATCAGCCAGGTCTCGCCCACCGGCAAACGCACCACAGGATGCGAGCCCGAACGCCCCAGCGCCGCAATCTGCGCCGAGATCGACCGGATATCGTTGGGCGCATGCTCGCCGTCGATCAGCAACCAGTCGAACCCCGCCTCCCCGGCGATCTCTGCCGCATAGGCATCCGCCAGCCCGACCCAACAGCCGATCTGGGTCTCCCCCGCCGCCAATGCCGCTTTGAACTTGTTCGTCTCCATCCCGCGTCCCTTTTTTCTGTCCAAAAATATCCCGGGGGTAGGCCGTCAGGCCGTAGGGGGCAGCGCCCCCTGCGCGGCGCGAGGGGGCTCGATGCCCCCGAGCGCCGCCCTACCCGGCTAGCTCTTTGAGCACATCGCCCGCCAGCACCACATCCGCCTCGGTGCAGGCAAAACTGCCAACCGTAAAGCGCACCACAATCCGCCCGGCGGTCTTGCCCTGCGTCACATAGATCCGCCCGTCCTCATTCACCCGGTTGACGAAATCGATCATCGCCGCATCATCCGCCCCCTTCAGCGCGAAGGTGAACAGCGACAGCACCGGCTCTGTCACGATCTCGAACCGCGCATCCTCGCGCAGCACCTCGGCCAGCGCCTGCGACCACGTCACATGATCGCGCAGCACCGCCCGCAGCCCCTCCAGCCCATAGGCTTTGAGCACGAACCACAGCTTGAGCGCCCGGAACCGACGACCCAGCGGCACCGACCATTCGGAATAGTTGACGAACCCGTCCTTGCCATGGGTCTTCAGATACTCGGGCTGGATCGCCAGTGTTTTCACCAAAGGTTCGGGGTCGCGCAGATAATGGGCCGAGAAGTCGAACTGCACCCCCATCCATTTATGCGGATTCAGCACCACCGAATCCGCCAGTTCCACACCCTCCCACAGCGTGCGGAACTCGGGGCAGATCATCGCCGCCCCTGCCCATGCGGCGTCCACATGGCTATACAGCCCCTCGTCCCGCGCCACCGCCAACACATCGCGCAGATCGTCACACGCCCCGGTCCCGGTGCCGCCGGTACAGGCAACGACGCCCGCAGGCAGATACCCCGCCGCGCGGTCCGCCGCGATGGCCGCTTTCAGCGCGCCGGGGTCCATCGCCCGCAGCGGCCCTTGCGTGGGAATGCGCACCAGATTCTCGGCCCCGATCCCCGCCACCCAGATCGCCCGGTCGACCGAGGTATGCACCTCATTCGACGCATAGACCCGCACCCGCGCCTGCCCCGGCAACCCCTCACGGTTGCCCGCCCAGTTCAGCGCCCGCTCGCGCATGGTCAGCACCGCCGCCAAGGTGGCCGACGAGGCCGAGTCCTGGATCACCCCATGAAACCCCTCGGGCAGGCCCAGCCCCTGCCGCAGCCAGTCCAACATCAGCGTTTCCACCTCGGTCCCGGCGGGCGAGGTCTGCCAGAGCATGCATTGCTGCGCGACGATCGAGGCGACGAAATCGGCCAGCATCGAGGGCGGCGTGGCGTTCGACGGGAAATAGGCAAAGAAGCGCGGGTGCTGCCAATGCGTCAAACCGGGAACGATCTTCTCATCGAGCTCGGCCAGAATACCGTCCAGCCCCTCACCCTGTTCTGGCGGGCTCTTGGGGAAGCGCGCCGCGACAGCGCCGGGGGTCAGCGGCGCGCGCACCGGGCGCTCGGCCAGACCGCGGTGGTAATCGGCCCCCCATTGCGCAATCTCGGCCCCCAGCCGGGTGAATTCGTCCCAATCGAGCCGTGGCTTTTGATCGCTCATCCGTCGTCTCCTCCTGTCCCCGTGTTGCCGGGACACAACCACATATTACTGAACAAAGCAATCATTCAGACAGCGCGATTTGTACCGGCAATCCAAGCGTCATGAGCCGTGCAAGCGGCTCAGGCGTCAACAGCGAAACGCGCGCACCGGGTGCTGGTGCGGGGGTGTACCCGTCGAAGGACCAGTGCCACCAGCCCGACTCGGTGCGCAACACCGGCACCTCTTCGTTGAGGATCATCGCTCCCTCAGGCACACTCTTGCTTGCCACCTCGACCAGCCGCCGCTCGCGCCCGTTGCGCCGGGCGGCATCAAGCCGCGCGTCGATCTCATCAGCCCGGCGCTCGCCATACTCGCCTTCCCACAGCGCCCGAAACCGCAGCCAATCGGCATGGCGACACTCGGCACAGGGCCGGTGGCCCGCCGCATAGGCGGTGGCTTCATCAAGGAAAAACAACTCGGTATAACGCCCGGGCTGCAACAATGCCCGCTTGCGGCCCTTGAAGTCGGTCACGCAGGTGATCCACCGCTTGACCGGATACCAGCGCCGGATCTTGCCGCCCGCGTCATGCAGGCACCCCCGGTTCCCGAACCACACCCCGCGCTGTGGCACGGCGTGACACTGGCCCAAAGGATCGACACGGTTCTGATGCGGCATCTTTCACGCCCTCGTGAAACCAGCGACGGGGTCTTGCGAAGCGCGCGAAAAAGGCGCTGGGTTTCTGACTGTTCGACTCAACCGGTGTCCCCATGATGGCGCAACTGCTGCGTCTTGTCCCGCTGGCTCTGCTGGTGCTGCTGATGGCAGCGCCCGGACGCTTTGCGCCGGGGTCCGAGGCGCAGGCGCTCATCGCGCCGCTGACGGCGATCACGGTTGCCGATGCCTCCGACAAACACCCGACACCCTCAACTCCGCCGCTACCCGCGCTTGTGCCGGTCGCGACAACTGCACCCCACCCTGCCCTCAGCGCGCGTCTGAGCCTGCAGCCGTGCCTTGCAGATCCTGTCCTCGACTACCCCTACGCGCGCGCCTTTGCCCGTGCGCCACCCTTGCCTGTCCTTCGCCAGAGCCACACTCATTCCCTTGCGAGGACAGCATGTTCAAATACCCCGGACTCACCATCTTCCTGGCGTGCATCGCCCTATTCATGATCTACGCCATCACGTCGCTGATCATTCACCCGGCCTAGACCAACCCGCGACGGTGCGCTCAAGCGCACCCTACCGGCACCTTGGGCGTGGCGTTGCAAACGGTGTAGGGTGCGCTTCAGCGCACCGTCGCTTACACCATCCCGGCGATCCGGTCGCGCAGTACCGCAACGCCCGTCTCAACCTCTGGACGCACCACGCCCGCGCGCGGGGCGTCCAGCAGCGTTTCGAACCACGCTTTTGGCGGGTTGCGACCGGCTGCACGGCGTGGCCAGACCAGCGCGTCCATCAGGGCGACCGCTTCGGGTGGCAGCCGCTCTGGCACGTCGAACCCGTTGAGCGTGGCCCAGACCCCGGTCCAGCAGCGCGCCACCGACCACGGGTTATAGCCCCCGCCCCCGGTCACGATCAGCCGGTCGGTCATCCCCTGCACCGCCTTCACCACCGCCAGATGCGCGCCATTTGACAGCGCCAGCCGTGACAGCGGGTCTTCCAGCACCGCATCCGCCCCGCATTGCAGCACGATGGCCTCGGGCCGGAATGCCTCCAGCGCCGGCAGGATCAACCGGTCGCGCACATGCGCCATTTCGCTGTCGTTGAACCCGCGCGGCACCGGCAGGTTCAGCGCATTGCCGCCGCCGTCATCCTCGAGCGCGCCGGTGAACGGCCAGCGCCCATCCTCGTGCACCGAGATCAGCAGCATGTCGCGATCCCCGCCCAACCCCGCCTGCACCCCGTCGCAGTGATGCGCGTCGATGTCGACATAAGCCAGCCGCCGCAGCCCCAGCCTGCGCAGGTGCAGCAGCGCCAGCACCACGTCATTGAGGTAGCAAAACCCGTTCGCCCGCCCGGCCATCGCGTGATGCGTCCCGGCCCCCGGCACATGGACCACGCCGCCGCCCCGCACCATCTCGGCCGCCAGCATAGCGCCCCCCGCGCTGGTCGCCGGGCGGCGGTACATCAGCGGATGCACGGGGTTCGACAGCGTACCCAGCCCGTAGGTCAGGCGCGTCGGCTCATCCACCACGCCCTCGGCCTCGGCCGTCAGCAGTGCTTGCAAATAGTCCGGCGTGTGAAACCCCATCAGCGCCGCAGGGCGCGCACGCGGGCTGGTGATATAGACCGCCCCCGGCAACCACCCCAACACCCGCGCCAGATCCATCACTGTCGAAACCCGCGGGATTGCCAGCGGATGATGCCCGCCAAAGGGTTCGGCGCGGTAAATCTCGGACCCGATGAAGCGCGGACGCCTCAGTCCGGCAGATTGGCCTCGATCAGCCGGGTGATGCGGTCGCTGGTCGGGCGCGTCGTCGAGCCCCAGAAGCCCAGCAGAGATCCGTCCGGCCCGATCAGCGCCTTGTTGAAATTCCACGTCGGTTCAACCCCGTGTTCCTGCGCCAGCCAGCGGTAAAACGGATGCGCCTCTGGCCCGGTCACCGGGGTGATGCGCGTCAGCGGCACATCCACGCCCAGTTCGATCCGGCAGTATTGCTCGACCGCATGGTCATCGTCCAGTTCCTGACGAAAATCATCCGACGGCACCGCCAACACCACCAACCCGCGCGGGGCGTAAGTCTCAAAGAGCGCCTGCAGATCGGCGTATTGCGGCGTGAAGCCGCACAGCGAGGCGGTGTTGACCACCAGCACAGGCTGGCCGCGCCAGTCGTCCAGATCGTAGGTCGCGCCGTCAATGGCGGTGAAGGTGAATGCCTGTGCAGGCAATGCCAGCACAAGCAGGAAGAAAGACACAAGGAAACGCATGACGAGGACCATTGCAAACGCGGGCCGCGCACGTCGCCCGCATTCAAAGGGTAGAGCGTCGAAAGCCTCAGACAAGCCAGAACCCCGTACCAGAAGACCGCCGCAAAAAATTGGTGAAAAAAGTTTTCGTCCCTGAAACTTGTGCTGAAAACCTTACGTACCTTCCTCACACGATCGCAAAATGGTCCAAACAAAGGAAGCACCGATGAAACTCTTCACCCTTGCCACCCTCGCCACGACCCTTGCTGCGACCCCCCTGCTGGCCGACGATCACATGGCGCCGATGGTTGAAGCCTCGAACCAGAGCGTGGCCAATGGCGTCGTGAGCGCGACCAAGATCGTCGCTCCCGCGAATGGCTGGATGGTCGTCCATCGCACTGACGCCGAAATGCGCCCCGGCCCGGTGGTTGCCTATGCCCCGATCCGCGAAGGCGAGACCACGGATGTCGCGGCGATCCTGACCGAAGCCGTCGCCCCCGGCGATATGCTGATGCTCATGGTCCATGGCGAAGCAGGCGGCATGTCGACCGGTATCTTTGAATACACCCTTGGCGCGTCCGAGGATGGCCCGCTGCGCATTGACGGCAATCTGGTGATGACGGTGATCACCGCCGAATAAGGATTACCGCCGCCAGGTCAGCAGCGGTTTGCTTGCGTAACGAGTGATTGATCACGAGTGAATGTCCTGTACCGAGTATCACCGGGCCGCCCCCAGCGGCCCGGTATTTTCGTGCCGGACCGGGGCAGAAGCGCCACGCTCACACAGCGACAGGCAGGCCTTGCGGCAGCAGTCTTGTCAGGCCGATGGTGTCGAAGGCGTCCCACCCGGCATCCGGGCGCACGCCGACCCGCTCGAGCGCGGCATTGACACTGGCGTGCCCTGCGCTCACCGGCATGGTGCGTTCGCAACCGTGATATACCGTCGCCCATTGGACGCTGTCGTTGTCCAGATCCTCGGTGTGGATCAAGGCGACCGGGTCCAGCCCCAGTTCCGACGCAAAGCGCAGGGTGACGGGTTTGTCGGGGGCCATGTCAGACAACTGTCGATCCTCGACCTCCAGCTTTCGCGCGCTGGCACGTGCCAGATCGGGGTTCAGCGCCACGACCACGAAATCGCCCGCGTCGAGCAGGGTGAGACCCAGTTTTGCGGCGGCCACGGCATCGCCGGGTCCGCGCGCAACCAGAGCCGAAAAACCGTGCGCCATGCCTTGTCACTCCCGCCTTGTGCCACTGCTCGATGCTGCACTGCGGCACATCGAGCGGTCAAGCATGCGACGCGCATTGCCCCGCCCAGGCCGCGCAATTATGCGGAGATGCCGAAAGGTTAACCAATTCAGAAACGCAGCGCGGGGGTTACCCGGTATAGTCCGCGTCCGAGACGTGCTCTTGCCAGTCGACGCTGACGCCGTCGATGGCCTCCTGAAACGCGATATGGGTCATCGCCGTGTCCGGCCCTGCCCCGTGCCAATGGCGTTCGCCCGCCGCAAACCACACCACATCACCGGGTCGGATTTCTTCGATCGGGCCACCCTCGCGCTGGGCACGGCCACAGCCTTCGGTGACGATCAGCGTTTGGCCCGCCGGATGGGTGTGCCACGCCGTGCGCGCGCCCGGCTCGAACGTCACCCGGACGCTGATCACCGTACCCGGAGCGTCGGCAGTATTCAGGGGATCAAGGCGCACAGCGCCGGTGAAATAACCCTCTGGCCCCGTTTTCGACGGGGCGGTTCCGGCGCGCATGATACGCATGGGGTCTCCTGCTGAAGGGGGCGAGCCTGCCGGCTCACGGCGGCTGCCAGTGTGTGCAAGCCTTGCGCGAATGTCCATCGGCGGCTTCCATCGGTTCTTTAAATCGTCAAACCCTTTAGGGAAATACCGGACCATCAGCCTGTGCAGAGGGCCACTGCGTAGCATCAACAGGCGCGGCCAGCCCGGCGATGAGCGCGCTCGCGATTTCACTCATCGATGATGTCGAAGTCATCTTCTTCGTCCGAAGGCTTGCTGCGCCTTTGTCGCGTCGGCGCACCTGCTCTCTTCTTGCCCAGCGCGTAGTCCGCCATGGCGGGAGACGGATGGCCGGGAAACCCTGCCTTAAAGCCCTGCACCATCTCCCTGTAGCTGAGGCCCAATGCAGACATCTTGCAAAGCTCGCGCCCATCGGTCCCGTCCTTAAGAACGAGGCCGCCACCCTTGGGCACCACATCAAGGCCCCGGTCTTTAAAGTTGTTGATCAATTCGTCCCACGACCGGCTTTCATGGTGGATGCGCTGCGCAAGCGCGGCGAGCGCATCCGGATCATCGGAGTTGACCGCTCTCGCAAGCTGCGCGGTAGGGACCCCAGAACAGCTGGCTGGGTTAGACTGTGGGTTAGACAGAACAAAAACACTCTTGGCTGCTGTGGCGGGCACCGTCTCGGCAGAGCCCACAGGTCGCTGAGGAGCAAAGACCAGCTCAGGCAGGACAGTCTCCCAGGCATCTCGACGCGCGTAGTGCGCAAATTGCTCGTCCCCATCGGACTTGCGCCACTGGACAACAGCTCCAACTGAACCAGTGAGCAGGACCTGCCCCGGCGGATGCTCCCATGACTTCGACATGCGCCCCAACAGGCGGCCATGTCGGTCCAGCAACACCCAGGTAGGGGCTCGGTACTCCAGATGCAGCGGGTCGCCCACCCGGCATTCCTGGATCGCGCGGTGAACCTCGTGCAAATCACCCTGGCGACCGGCATACGACAGGTCCGAATGTCTGAGGTTTGGCAGATAGTAGACCCTCGAAGGGAGTCCTTCAGCCGGAAAATGCAGCACGACCTGTCTCTCAACGACTGAGCGATTGCCAGATTTCAGGAACGCATGCTTTCCCGAGGCCATGACGATCAGGCCCTTCTTGGCGCGGGTCATCGCGACGTAGAAAAGTCGGCGCGGTGCATCACGGTCTTCGTTCTTCGATGCCCGGTCCCAACCGCCATCCAAAATAGCGACATGATCGAACTCAAGCCCTTTGGCCCGGTGGGCTGTTAGCAGGAGCAGCCCGCGCTGCTCGCCCCGTGTCTCACGGGACCATTCGGCGATCCATTCGACGATATCGGGCACCGGCATCGTCTTGGTCTTCAACTCTCTCGCCAGTTCGGCGATGCCTTCAGCCAACAGGTCGACCCACTTGTTGCCAGATTGCTCGTTGAGGAGGTCAATGATGTCGGCGATGCCCAGCAGTTCTCCCTGCCTCCGGCGCAGTCCTGACACCAGCGCCTGCGTCTCGCGCAGTCGCCAGATGTTTGGCAGGTCTTGGTTGGCCAATTCGACCTTGATACCGAGCTGTTCTGCATAGGCCCGGACAGCGCCAAGCCTCTTCCAGTCACGAGAAATGATGGCGGTACGGGCCCAGGACCAATCCGGATCCAGCTTCGACAGCCGAACCATCTCGTCAACAGCTGCGATTGCCTGAATTGCATCGCCTGCCGGCACAGTCAGCACCTGGACCCTGCCCTGTCCGACCTGATCCTCTTTTTTGAGTACTCCGCCCTCGGGATCGTTCCTGCGATCTCCGTTGATCCTTATCTCGTGATCTACTTTCATCCGATCCGGCGCCGCCGAAATCACCGCGTTGGCCGCCGCAATGATGTGGTTGGTTGAACGATAGTTCTCGACCAGGAACGCCGGCCGCGCCTTGTAGTCCTCTTCGAACTTGCGGATGAACCCGACTGAGGCGCCGTTGAAGGCATAGATATTCTGGTCGTCGTCCCCGACAGCGAACAGGCTGAGTTTCAGGTCGGCATCCTCAAGAGATCTGCCAGCGACTGCCGAGATGAGCTGATACTCTTCCGGCCCGATGTCCTGATATTCGTCGACAAGGATCCAGCGATAGCCTTGGATCAGTGTGTCCCTCTGCGCTTCGGCTTCGGATTTCGACAGCCCTTCGCCCTCCAACTGCCGCACCGCTTCCATGACGATGTCATCGAAATCTTCAGTGTCTGCCCGCTGACCTACGAAACTGGCCCCCACCAGCTTCATCGCCAGCGCATGACAAGTCGAGACGCTGACGCCAATGGCATCGTCCCCGACCAGAGCACGCAACCGCACGCGAATTTCGGCTGCTGCGTGCCGGTTGTAGGCGAGAACCAGAATGCCTCGCGGATCTTCGCGCTTCATGCGCAGCAGATAGGCAATCCGGTGGACCAGCACCCGCGTCTTGCCTGATCCCGGCCCCGCCAGGACAAGAACGTTCGTGCGGTCCCGGTCATCTGTCACGATCTCCTGCTGGATCTTGTTGCCCAGCTTCTCGACGATCGCAGCCCAGGAGGCAGTGGTGGTCTGCCGCCGAACCTCGCGGCCCATGCCTGGCATCCACCGCTTCATGAACTGCTCCTTGTTGAGCAGGAAGTAATCCTCCGACAGGCGTGACGCATCGCTCATCGCCCGCAGCCCGGTTTCGGCATAGGTCACCATGACATGGGTCTGGAGTGTCTGCTCGCCGTAGTGCTCTTCCAGCGGTGCGAAATGCGTCTGGGTGAACTGCCCCCCTGCCGGATCGAGATAGACCGTCATGGCAGAGCGGAAGACCGTAAGCCCCTTTCCGAGCGTCACCACGCCCTGTTCATGCAGCCACATAAGCGCCCGCTCCATGAGCTTGGTCATGTCAGCAATGCCACTGGTCTTCAGGATGGCATCCTGATTCAGCTGTGCCAGCAGGTCGCCGATTGTCGTATCGACCTGAAGATCCTTGCCCCGCACGCCCTTGTCGAGTCGGCCTGTCAGATAGTTCAGGAGCAGTTCGGCCGCTTGCCACCGCAAGTTTGCCGTTGCCCGAACTGTTTTCCAGGGCCGCACCAGAGTGACCATCAGCGTGTTACGACCGACCTTTCGCAAAGAGATGTTCCCGCGACCGCCGTCATGGCTTCGGCCATCAAGGGCAATCCCCCGCACAAGCCTGTCGACCGCATCGGGCCTGACATCCGCGTGGTTCTTGTCGCGCAAGCGCTGACAGGTTTCAGAAAGATTCAGTGGAACAGGGGTTCGGTCGTCGAGGTCCGGCGCCAGCTCCTGCATCAGTTCGATCAGATCGCCCTCCAGTGCCGAAGCCTGAGACAGTCTCTGCGCCGAGGAATGGGCGACCCCGACATGCGCAAAGACCGTCATCGCCACGTCGTTGCGAACGATGCCGAGAGTTTCCAGCGTCGCCATGGCCTTTGGCAGCGCACCCGGTGGAATCCCTGCCACCCCGCAAAGCTCATCGGTCGACACGCCCTCGTCAGCCGGGGCCGACACCAGATGCGCCACGATGGCCAGAAGCTCATTGCGATGCGCTAGCGTCAGGTCTGCCCCGGCCAACCGCTGCTTCGCCTCATCCACAGATCGCACCCGCAGGGAGGACGGGAACACCTGAACCCGGTTCTCTTCCCGCGATACAAGATGCGCCTCCTCCAGCCAGGACACGGCAGTCTTGACCCGGGTGTCGTCCGTGGCGCTGTCGCGCTCGAACTCATGATCTCTCTCGGACCGGACGATCTCACCCGATGTCGCAACGACCTTACCGGTCTTTTTCGTCCGCTCGTCGATCCGACGCAGCGCCTTGAGGATTGCCCCGATTTCATGCCGCGCAAGGCGCGAACTGGCCGTCAGACGGAACTGGCGTTCCACGTCTTCGGCGGAGAACAGCAAGACGCAATGGGCGTCCTCCCGGTCCCGTCCCGCGCGTCCGGCCTCCTGAAGGTAGTTTTCCAGCGACCCCGGAATATCGGCGTGGACGACCAGCCGGATGTCGGGCTTATCGATCCCCATACCGAAGGCATTTGTGGCGGCGATCACTCGCAAGTCACCCACACGGAATCGTTCCTGCACGGCCTGCTTGTCATCCGCGCTCATCCCGGCGTGGAAATGCGCCGCTTCCACGTGTCGAGATTTAAGAAACTCGGCCACCCTCTCGGTTTCCCTGCGAGACGAGCAATAGACGACGGCTCCGGAGCGCCCCTCGGCCGGTAACAGTTCGTCGAGGACGCGCATCACATCCGACAGTTTGGAGGCCTTGTTTGTCGGCCGCACGTCGAACGCCAGGTTTGTCCGTGAAGCACCCCCGTCAAGCGGCAGCAGCTCGACCCCAGCCTTGGTCTTGAAATGTTCGATGATATCCGCAACCACCTCGGGCTTTGCGGTTGCGGTGAGGCAGAGTACAGGCGCGGGTGTCTGATCCCCAGAGAACTCCCTGATGAAGCGACCGAGGTAGCGATAGTCGGGCCGGAAATCATGCCCCCATTTCGACACGCAGTGTGCCTCGTCAATCGCCCAGAGACCCACCTCGCGCTGTGCCAGGACGCTGCGAATCGAGGTACTGCGAAGTTGCTCGGGAGAGATGATGAGGATCCCGGCGTCGCCCATTCGAACCTTGTCGAGCGCATCCTGACGTTCCGGCATGGACATCATGCCGTTTATCGTGACGGAGCAGGAGATACCGGCTCGCTCCATCCCCTGAACCTGATCCGCCATCAAAGCGACCAGGGGAGAAATCACCACTGTCAGCGCGCCGATCTTGTCAAAGCGTGACAGCGCCGGCACCTGATAGCAGAGCGACTTGCCCGTCCCTGTCGGCAAGATCCCCAGCAGGCTGTTGCCAGACATGGCTTCGTCGACGATGCGCTCCTGCAGCGGGCGTCCCTCGGGATCCACTGGCTTTGGGCGGAAGCCGGGAAACCCGAACCACCTTTCCAAGGCGCGCACCGGGTCGTTCTGCTCAGCGCACCAGGTGCAGCGCGGATCCTTGCAGGAGGTGTCGCGTACATGCCTGACAATCAGCGATGCCTCACGAAACTGCGCCCGAACCCAGGGTGGCATGACGGAATCGCCGCCTGCCACAGTAATCCATGAAAGGGCATAGGCCATCGGCCAGCCGTTCTGAGGGCTGCTCAGGCGTCGCAGTGTTTGTTCGACACGCAATCCGCAGGCACGGCCTTCGAGCAACCGCGTGATCGCGGCACCCGCCTCTTCATAGCTAGGGCAGTTCCGACCGCGCAGATAGGAAAACACGGCGTCGAAACCACCGGCGCGTTCCATCCGCGTCGTCAGATAGTGGTAGGCAGTCACCGCGTCGGGTTCCTCTTCCACCAGTTTAGCAAAGGCATCCAGCTGATTGGCGAGCACCTCGAACACGAGGCGTGCGTCCAGCTCGGGATCATTCACATGCCCTGTGGCCAGACGTCCGTCATGATAGTGCTTCACGAGGTGGTGGTACGGGTTTCGCGGGAAGGCCAGTGGATTCAGCCACAGCGTGTCGATGGGTGCCTGAATAATCCTGCTGAGACCGGGTCGCCTCGCGATAAGATGCTCCAGATCGTGCTTGAGGAAATTGTGACCAATCGGATACGCCACGTCGCCGATCTGCGCTTCGAGCCGATCAAGAAATCCTTCGGAAATTCCTCCCATCGTCTTCAGCGCCGGCCGTTCATCCCTGCGCACCGCCGCCAGACCAAAGATTTTTGCCTTGGAAGGATCGACTTCAAGATCGATTGACAGGCACCGGGACATTAATTGGTTGTGACGCATTTCCATGAACTTATGAGTAACGACGAGTATGCGCCGAAAAAAGCCCTATTGATTTCGTGGTAGGGTCCGAACGCAATGACGTGCCTGATGCGACGGGCAGTGATGCCCCTGCCCGATCGCTCCTCTTCACTCACGGGCAGTAGATCGCCATCCCAAGCACTCCGACAGGTAAGAACGCGCGTCGGCCGACAATCTGGCAATACAGGCGTGGCGCGCCAGATCGAGAACGGGGTCCTCGCTCTTGCTCAGCTCAGCCGCATGGCGATCATAAAGCTCCGCGATCTCCGTGCGGGAAATATCCCGGATGGAGCGATCCAGTCCCGACCGGAAACCGACCCTGTCGGCTTTCGTGCCCACCGCCCAAAGGAAATCGACACCATTCTCGGGATGCAGCTCAACCCGACCAAGCGCCCTGGACACCTGCTCGGAGATCCGCCTTCCCGTCCTTTGCCACCCATGCATCCCAGAGACCCGCTTGCCCAGCAAGGCAACCGGCATGGGCCCTTCGCGCTCGACCACGCCCGCGATCAGGCGCTCAAGGACGGGAATGTAGTCCGCATCGTAAAACCTTTCGGGATCGGGGCTGGTTTCGCTCGAACCAGCTCTGCCCACCTCCGGCCTGGCAGCTGACGGCGCTGCACGGGCAAACTGTGCCTCCTGCCGGACAGGCTCTGACGGTGCGATGTCTCCTTCAACGCCCACCTCCACGATCGGCAGTTCGACCTCAGCAGCCTCTGCTTCCTCGGCCTCATGTGAGACCTCGATCTCATCGGCATCTTCCGCGAGGACGGATTCGCGCGCCGCGTCTTCTTCGGCCCGCTTGGCGCGATCCGCCTCGAGGTGCTCCGTCAGCGCGGTGTGGATGCGTTCGACCACGGCCGCAGGATTGCGGAACCAGTCGGTCGACCAGATCCGGAAGATCGTCCAGCCAAGGTTTTCCAGCACCGCTTGCCGCACCTTGTCCCGGTCCCGAGCCGTGGCAGAACCGTGATAGGTCGCCCCGTCACACTCGAGCCCGGCAAGATAGACCCCCGCATGGTCCGGATGCACGACACCCAGGTCGATGCGGAAGCCCGAGACGCCGATCTGTGGACGCAGCTCCCAACCCTTCGCCTCGATGGCCGCCTTGATCGCGGCCTCGAAGAAATTCTCGACCGGCCCAAGAGACCCATCGTCCTGCGCTGGAAGCGCCACAGGACCACGCGCTGCAAAATCGAGAAAGCCCTTCAGGTGCCTCACGCCCACGGCCTTGGTGCGTGTCAGGTCGATCTGATCGGCCCGGACCGAGGCAAAGATGTGCATTTCCGCGCGCGCGCGTGTCACGGCCACGTTCAGGCGCTTTTCGCCGCCTTCGCGGTTTAAGTCACCAAAGACCATCGAGAGCTTACCAGCGGGGTCAGGCCCGAACGTGATCGAGAACAGCATCACGTCCCGCTCGTCCCCCTGGATGTTCTCAAGGTTCTTTACGATGACCGGCTCTTCCCGTGCATCCTCGAAAAACCATTCCAGATCCGGGTTCTTCCGCCGCTCCTCGTCCAGCAGGTCGAGGATGAGCCCCTGCTGCTCGGCATTGAAGGTGATGACACCCAATGTCTGCCGATCTTCCTCTGGCAAGGTAAGCCATTCATTCAGGCGGCGAACCGTCATGCGCGCGATCGCGCGGGCTTCGGCCTCGTTGGTCCGGCCTTGGCCCCGCGCATAGACGCCATCGACCTGGTGCAGGCTCACCGCTTCGGAGGCCGTTGCCGGAGACGGGAAAGTCACCAGACGGCCGCCGTAGTAATGCCAGTTGGAGAAAGCGATGAGCGCCTCGTCGCGGCTGCGATAATGCCAGTCGAGGCGCTGCGTCGGAATGCCTGCCGCGGCGACCTCGTCCAGGATGGACGCCAGATCGCGCTCGGCGTCCGGCAGATCGTCCTCATCAGCTTCACTGCGCCCGAACCTGTTGGAGGGGGGCATCTGCTTCGGGTCGCCGACGATGATCGCCTGCTTGCCCCGCGCGATCGCACCAATCGCGTCCCAGGTGGTGATCTGGGAGGCCTCATCAAAAATCACCACGTCGAAGGCCGCTTGCCCCGCAGGGAGGTACTGCGCCACCGAAAGCGGGGACATCAGCACGCAGGGGGCCAGCTTGGTGAAGGCGTCAGGCATTTCCGAGATCAGCGAGCGGATCGGCATGCTGGGCCGCTGCAGCCCAAGCTGATGCCGCAGCGTGCCAAGTTCAGAGCGGCGCGCGACGGCATCCTGGGCTGGCAAGCCATGCTGGATGCGGGACAAGACCTGCCCCGCCGCCATGCCCGTTGCACGATCATCCAACTCCCGGAAGCGCTTGATTGCGTCCTCGTGCGACCAGTGGGAGAACCCCCGCAATTCAGGCTGCGCATCCATGGCCTGCGGCAGCCACCAGGCCGCATAGGCCGAGGCGAAGGCTGCATCGACATCGCCCTCGATCTGGCCTTCTTCGACTGCGAGCACGAGGGCCTCAAGCCCTGCGCCGCTGGCTTGTGTACGGACTTCGACCCACCGGGTCCAATCCTGAAGGTGCTCCTTGTTGTCCTGGATGGCCTGCAGAGATGCGAGCAACTCCGACAGGGCCATCCCCTCGGGCGAGGTATGCGCCGTCTGCGCGAAGGCCCCGGCAAGCTCCTGCCAGCTTTCGTGCTTGCGCTGGAAGAGCGTGATCGCGTTCCGCAGGTCACCGCCGTTCCGTTGGGCAAGACTCTGGCAGGTCAGATCCCAACGGGCGGGATCGGCGACCATGGGCGCGATCTCGGCGAGTACCGTCCTCATCGCCCGCGCCTGGTCCATCCAGTCAGCGAGGCGAGCTGGATCCGTTTCCACCCCCTTGACCACCGGACACCCGGTGAGCGGAGTTGCCTCAACCTCGGCTCGGGTGCGCTTGGCGTCCGCCAGCGCGGCTATATCGGATCGGGGATCGGCCTTTCCGCCCTCTGCATAAGTCTGCAAGAGCTTGCGCATCGAGGATTTGGCAAAGATCGAGAACGGCCACATCTTCGTCTGTGCAAGTCGCCAGTTGGCATCGAGTTGATCCAGCGGAATGCTTTCCAGCCGCGCCATCGGATAGCTGGCAGAGGTTCGAGCGGCTGCAGCGGTATAGGCGGCAAGTTTGTCCGTCAGCATCGCTGCCTGCGCCTGCATCTCGACGACATCCGGCGTCAGCGACCAGCTTACATCCTCGCCACTCTCGGGGATCGACAACAGGAGCAGCAGCGGCGCGACCTCGGAAGCCTCGCCCGTGCCCGCCCAGGTCAGCCCGGCATGGCGCGCGAGCGCCTTGGCGGCCTCAGCCAGTTCACGGGTGGCCGTGCCCAGCTTCGCGCCTCGTTCCAGAAGTTCCGCCTGCCAGCCAAAGGACCACTCCTCCGCCTGCACCAGCGGCAGCGGCTTTCGGCCCGCGATGATCTCCTGGCACCGGCCAAGCGCTTCGGCCAGCTTCCGCAGATGCAGGTAGCTTTCCGCATCATGCGCGTCCTTGTTGGCGAAGCCCAGGCGGAACGGCTGTTCCTGACCGGCAGCCTTGCCGATCGCCTGGAAGACGCTGAAGCCTTGCGTGCCCTTCTTGTGCAACGCCGTGACATAAGTGTTCAGCTGTTCGCGGGTGACCGTCAGGTCATCTGTCACCGTGATCCAATCGGTGTCCGACGCGCTGGCCGCTCGCGCCCAGCTGCGGCCCAGCTGAGACAGTACCGTTTTCCGGTCAGCCTTGTTGGAATGCAGTTCCAGCACGGCATCGCCCAGCCCGTGCGACGCAAGCCGCCGCTGCACCACGTCCAGCGCCGCCGACTTCTCGGCTACGAAAAGGACGGTCTTCTGCATGGCGAGGCATTGCGAGATGATATTGGCGATGGTCTGGCTCTTGCCCGTGCCGGGCGGCCCGATAAGGACAAAGTCGTGCCCCTCCTGCGCAGCCAGAACGGCCGCGAGCTGGGAGGAGTCAGCGGGCAGCGGCGTGAACAGGTCGCGCGGCGCCAGCCTGCGGTCAACATCGACCGCGACCGGTAGACCCGGCGTCCCTTCGGCCAGGAAGGGCTCGGTCGGGTTGTCCACCAGATGCTTCACCAGCGCGCTCTCGCGTAAGCTGTCGGTCCGCTCCACCAGGTCCTTCCACATCAGGAACTTGGCGAAGGAGAAGGTCGATAGCGCCAGCTCCTCGACCACCTCGAAACCAGCAACATCGCGCACCTTGCGGCGCATGATCTCGAAGATGCGCGGCAAGTCGAAACCGCTATCGTCCCGGGGAAGATCGCCCTCCAACTCGGGCACTTTCAAGTCAAAATCGCGCTTGAGAAACTCCAGCAGCGTCGTGTTAAAACGCACGTCGTCCTCGTGATGCTCGATCACGAACTCCGACTGCGCAGACTTACGCGATATTTTCACCGGCACCAGCAGCAGCGGCGCGCGGTAGCTGCGCGTGTCCCCTTCGGACTTTTTCCAACGCAGGAAACCAGCTGCCAGGAACAGGGTGTTCGTGCCGCCTTCCTGCATGTCACTCTTGGCGCGGCGGTGCAGTTCGAGCAGCCGACGCTCGCTTTCCTTACGGGTCAGCGGGACCGCGATCTGGCCCTTCGCGAAGGCATCCTTCGCGACCTCCTCAAGTAACTTGGGTTCCTCCTTCACCAGAAGGTCGCGCGTGCCGACAGGATCCTCGTCCTTCAAAGCCAGCGCGCGGAACTTCTTCCCATCTGCCAGCTGATCCTCCAGTGCCGAGACATCCGGGCACAGGAAGGGGAGCGTCTGCTTGCTGTCCTTGAAGTTCAGCAGCCGGTTGCGCAGCGACAGGTCCAGAAGCTTGCGTTGCCAGCGAGAGATCCGGTCCCCCGGCGTCGAGGCTTCATCCTCGATCAGTTCGCCCGGCAGCAGGCCCAGATCCAGCGGGCGCGGCAGGGCTGCCGGACTTGCAGCGACGTCTTCCGCCCCGGCCTCCAGCTCGGAACGGTGACTGGCAAGCGGGCGAATCCGGGCCGCCCGGGCACGCCGGATGTCGACTGCCATGACAAAGCTGTGCTCATTGCGCTCGGATGTCAGCTCGCGCGCCGTATCAACCGCCTGCTCGAACCCGACGCTGGGTTTCTTCGTCAGCAAGGTGGTCTCCATGACCACGAACTCGCGCGCATCGATGGCCTTGCGGACCGTCATCACGTCGGGCTCGCTGATGGTCCCGAAATCCCGCTGCGTTAGCCAGACCCCGGTCCAGGCATGCCCGTCGGAGAGGAGCACGACGGGGTTGAGGCCGGCGGCCTCGAAGCAGGCGGCCAGCAGAAGAGCGCTGTCCAGACAGGTGGCAAGTCCTTCGGACTTAATGCGACCGGGGTCGCGCACCTTCTGGCCGTTCAACTCGAAACTTGCCGGAGGCACCGCATAGGTAAGCCCCATGCCGGTCGCGGCCGACCAGATAGCCCCGGCCAGCATCCACGCACGCGACGGGTCGCGGGACTGATATCCATCCATGGCACCGCTCTGCCCGGCACCCTCCAGTAGCCGGCTGGCCTCCTTTAGGACGCCAGCGACAACCGTGTCATTGGGAGAGACAAAGGCCGCAAGCAGATGCGCCATGTCGCCGACACCACCCCATTCGTCTCGGGCCAGCATCTCGATCGGGCGCTTCTCATTCAGCAGCTCTGTCTCGCCTTGCTTGACGACGAACTGCAGCTCTCCCCACTCGGCCTCGTTGAGACCGCCGAGGATCACCGTGTCCAGGGGCGTTTCCAGGTCGCGCAGCTCTTGTCGTTGCCCCGGCGCCAGTCGATCCACCGTCCAGTTCTTCGGGCGGATCAGGCTTGGACTGCATGTCAGGTCGAGAGTGATATTCTCCAGCGACGCATCTGAAAGGTTATGCAGCACGACTTTTTTCAGAACCGAGACACCGTTCTGGGACGATGCAAAGTTTACTTTCTGAGCGACGGACAGCTCCAGAACAAGCTGGTCACGCGCCTCTTCCCCAACCGTATCAAACGACATTCTTACGCTACCTGACCTTTTAATCCCCAAGTCAGTCACTCATACGAGGATGTGTCTGTCAATTACACGGTCATCTCGACCAAGAATTGAAAAACGTGCCTAGGCTCAGGACCCATTAATCGTCTTGCGGACTGCTTGGCTGCGTGATTCATGCTCGCGAACTGATGGGGGCAATG